>CBDIDG010000001.1:0-26798 GCA_965277615.1 Streptosporangiaceae bacterium
TCTTCTCTCTGCTGGGCCGCGCTGGCTGCGGCCAGGGCTGGCTCCTCGGCGACTTCGGGGAAACGGTGCCAGACCTTGGCGTAGACGTGGATCTCGTTTTTCTCGGCCAGGGGCACCATGCGGACCCAGGTGCGCGGCTCACCCACGTAGCGGAGCTGCGATCCAAGCAGCTCCGGCAGCCGTTTGTTTTCCAGCACCGGCCGGGTGGAGAGCCACGTCAGCACGCCAGGCGGGAGCACGTACAGGAAGAACAGGTTGTGATCGAAGGGAACACCAATAGCCGCCAGCACCACCACGTACGGGACCGTGATCCCGCAGAACACCGCTATCCAGCTGATCGGAAGCGGCATCGGCAGGCGGAAATCGTAAAGCTTGTAAAGCCGCTTCTCGATCCGCCAAATGTTCGTGTAGGTGGGCAGGTCCACGTATATGCGCTCCTTCGGCCGCAGCGGGGGGGTGCCGTTACGGGGCTAGTGGACTCCGAGCGCGTTCGTGATTCCGGTGGCCAGGGCCTGGACGATGCTGGGCGTGTAGAAGACGACGGCGATCAGCACGGCTAGCACGATGAACTGCACAAACCGGGTGATCTCCCGGGTGAACAGGAAGAACAGGGCGACGATCCCCACGATGCCGAGGAAGAGCGGACCGAACAGGCCCTGGAGATACGTAACGAGGCCCTGGGTACTCAAGGCGACCGGCGTCTGCTCGGCCAGGAGGTGCAACGCCATTACTTTTCCCTTCCGGGATCATCAGAAATAAGCCGGGCGGGCAGCCGGAACCGACCCGCGCCCACAGTAAGGCACCCCGCGCCGACCGGGATCAACAACCCCGGCACCCCCGGCGACCACGTCTCTTTCAGGTAATTCGTCATCTCTGCATTACACGGTGGCCGGGCGGGTGACGGTTCACCCGGTCGGCCATGAGCGCCCGCCGAAGCGGACGGGCGGATGCGGCGGTAGGTCATGAGCTACCCGCCTGACCGGTCTGGGTCGACGCTGCGATGGTGCGGACGAACCACTTGCCGCCCTGGTTGACGACGGTCATGTCGTAGCTGCTGTTGAACTTGGCCGGGGCGGCCGTCTGGCCGACGAGCTGCCAGGTCACGGTGACGGTGATGGCCCGCGTGGCCCCGCCGGTGGGCACGGACAGGCTGGAGATCCCGCCGTAGCTGAGTGAGCCGCCCAGCCCGGTCACCGAGGCCCCGGGGGCCAGGAACCGGTTCAGCGTGGCGGTGTCACCGCTCGCGTAGGCCTGGAAGAAGGCGGGGAGCTGGGCGTTCAGCGCGGCCTGGGCCGTCGGGTCGGCCGTCGACGGGGCGGTCGACGGCGGCGTCGCCTGGGCCGGGGCTGGCAGCCAGGCCGGGTCGCCGGACACCGCCAGGGCACCGTTGGCGGCGTAGATGGGCACGCCCAGCTCCATCAGCTCGCCGTTGACCGACGCCAGCACGGTGACCACGGCGCGGTTATTGTCGTGCACCGCGGTGCTGGCCACCTGCTCGGAGTTCAGCGTCAGCGTGCCGGACCCGTTCCAGCCCAGCTGCGGGTCGGCTCCGCTGATCGAGCTGGGCACGAACGTCGCCAGCTGGCGGGCCCGCTGGTCTGCGGTCGCCGGGGAAAAGTTCAGGAAGACCGAGCTGAACTGCAGGGCGTAGGCGTCGGCCAGTGTCACCGGGAACGAGCTAGCCGCGCCGCCCGTCGAAGTGCCGGCCGGCGTGCTCGAACGCGAGGCCGGGGTCTCGTTGAGGACGATCGCCATAATCCCTCGATACCCGATTATGAGCAGAACAGCCCACAGCACGGCGCGCACTGTCCAGACGAACCATCGTCCGCCGCCGCCGTTCCACGAGCGGCGCGGCCGTTTGCCGGGCGGGCCACTGCCCGTCTCGGGGGCATCAGCGTATGCAGCTGACCGCGCTGGGTCATCAACGCCCGAACCGCGAACCATCACACCTCCGCCCACTCCGCGTTGGGCTGTCCTTCCGGGCACAGTCTGCTCCGCGATCCTAACGCCCTTTGTGCGTTATAAAAACCTGGCCGGGGAGGCATTGTTCGGCTGACTTGACCTGCGATCAAAATCGATCAATTGCCCAGGATCAGGCGATGCACAGGAAACACCGACACCCTTAACAGTAACTGTAAGTCCTGCGCTTAGCCGTTTGCGGCGAAATTCCCAGTAGTAGATTGCGCTACCTACCTGACCTGCGCAGACGTACCGAGGTCGATGACGCTGAGACTCGCGTTGCGACACGGGCTGGCGTGCACCGTGGGCGTTAATGGACCGCCCCGCACAGACGTATACCGGAACACCGGCCGCCCACGACGCAAGCGCCCGCAGCGGGCCCAGCCTGAGCCCCGGCCGCGAATACCGCGTAACGGCCGACTACGGGGATCACACTGCGACGGCCATGCGCGGAACCTCACTTCTGTCTAGCACAAACATTCGAACGACTTTACAAGTTAGACCATACGTTCGAATTATGACTTTGGCAAGGGTCTACACCGAAGCATCGCGATCTGCACCGATCGGATCCGGCGGCGAGAAGCCCCGGAGCTTGTCCAGGTACCGCTACTTCTCCTCTAAACGGCGCAGACCACGGTTCTGGTTCACTCCGCCTGCAGGTTGGCCGCGGTTCCCAGTCCGGCCGGCAGCATTCGACGTACGGCCTGACGGCCTTCCCCGGTGCCACACTGGGGACGTGCCGACCCCGCAGAGGGCCATGCCATCAGGCCCTTTGACAATGCTGCACTCTGCGCGGCTCTCGACGAGAAGCGAATCGCACTGGGACTCAGCTGGCAGTGGGTCGCCGACCAGATGTGGCCACAGTCAGCGGCCTTGAACGGCCGACGCCGGGATCACCGGCTGCGCTGGGCGCTGAAACTGCTGTACGTCGCGCTGGACGAGAAACGCCGCCAGGAAGGCTTGACCTGGATAGCCCTCGCTGCTGCCCTCGGTAGCAGCCCCGGCCAGCTCACCGGCCTGCGCACGGCCAAATACGCGACCACGATGGACCTCGCGATGGTTATCACCCAGTGGCTCGGCCGCCCGGCGGCCGACTTCGTCTACCCGGCAGCTTGGTTAGCGGCCGGCCAGCCGCCTACACGTTGAAGCGGAACTCGACCACGTCGCCGTCGCGCATCACGTAGTCCTTGCCTTCGATGCGGGCCTTGCCCACGGCGCGGGCGGCGGCGACCGAGCCGGCCGCGATGAGGTCGTCGTAGGAGACGATCTCGGCCTTGATGAAACCGCGCTGGAAGTCGGTGTGGATGACCCCGGCCGCCTCGGGCGCGGTCGCGCCGACCGGGATGGTCCAGGCCCGCGTCTCTTTGGGCCCGGCGGTCAGGAACGTCTGCAACCCGAGCGTGGAGAATCCGACCCGGGCCAGCTGGGCCAGGCCCGGCTCACCCAGGCCGAACTCGGCCAGCAGCTCGGCCGCCTCGTCCTCCGGCAGCTCGGCCAGATCGGCCTCGGTCTTGGCGTCGAGGAAAACGGCCTCGGCCGGGGCCACCAGCTTGGTCAGCCGGTCGCGCAGCGCCTCGTCGGCCAGCTCGTCGGAATCGACGTTGAACACGTAGATGAACGGCTTGGCCGTCAGCAGCTGGAGCTCGCGCAGGTCGGCCAAGTCGATGCCGGCCTGGGCCGCGCCGGCGAACAAGGTGGTGCCGGAGTCGAGCAGCTGCTGCGCGCGGGCGGCCGCGTCGGCCGTGCGGGCCTTGTCGGCGTCCTTGGCGAACTTGGTCTCCTTGGCCAGCCGGGGAGTGGCCTTCTCCAGCGTCTGCAGGTCGGCCAGGATCAGCTCGGTGATCACGGTCTCGATGTCCCGCTCCGGCGACACGTCACCGTCGACGTGGCTGACGTCGGGATCGCTGAAGACCCGCACCACCTGGCAGATCGCGTCGGTCTCGCGGATGTGGCCGAGGAACTGGTTGCCCAGGCCCTGCCCCTCCGCCGCCCCGCGGACCAGCCCGGCGATGTCGACGAACCGCACGGTGGCGGGCACGACGCGGGCCGAGTCGTACAGCCGGGCCAGCTCGGCCAGCCGGGGATCGGGCACGCCGACGATGCCGACGTTGGGCTCGATGGTCGCGAACGGGTAGTTCGAGGCGAGCGCGCCCGCCCGGGTCAGCGCGTTGAACAGAGTGGACTTGCCGACGTTCGGGAGCCCCACGATGCCAATGGACAAACTCACGGCCGCGAGTTTAGGCGCTCCGCCCCACCGCTCGGCGCATCCCGGCGGCCCAGGGTGAAGGGAGTCTGTTAAATGAAGGGCACGTGAACCCCGTCCGCGTGTCACAGCGGCATTGTCCGTGGTAGCTGCCAAAATTGGGCCACATGAGCGCGATCATGCTGATTGCCGGGCTGATCCTGGGGATGATCATCGGGGCGGCGATCGGATACCTGTACGCGGGGCGCCGTCTCGGGGCGGCCACCGAGCGCGCTCGCGCCGCCGAGGACCGGGCGGCGCTGGTCGACGGCCAGCTGGCGGAACGGTTCCAGAGCCTGTCCGCGCAGGCCCTCGATGCGTCCACGGCCCGGTTCCTGGAGATCGCCGAGGGCCGGCTGCGGGCCGAGAACGTCAAGGCGGCCGGGGAGCTGGAGAACCGCCGGGCCGCGGTCGAGCACCTGGTCGAGCCGCTCAAGGACACGCTCACCCGGCTGGAGGCCCAGCTGCACGAGTCGGACTCGGCCCGGCGCGCCTCGCACGCCGCGCTGGCCGAGCAGGTCAACATCAGCCGCCACACCACGGAGCAGCTGCGGACTTCGACGCAGGCGCTGGTCACCGCGCTGCGGCGGCCGGAGGCCCGGGGGCGCTGGGGCGAGCTCCAGCTGCGGCGGGTGGCCGAGCTGGCCGGGATGGCCGCGCACTGCGACTTCGACGAGCAGGTGGTGACGACCGGGGAGGCCGGCGGCCAGCGGCCGGACATGGTGGTGCGGCTGGCCGGCGGCAAGAACATCGTGGTCGACTCCAAGGTGTCGCTGGCCGCTTACCTGGAAGCGGTGGAGGCGGGCGACGAGTCCATGCGCGCGGCCCGGCTGGAGGCGCACGCCCGGCACGTCCGCCAGCACGTGGACCAGCTGGCGGCCAAGGCGTACTGGACCGCGCTCAGCCCGTCCCCGGAGTTCGTGGTGCTGTTCATCCCGGGCGAGGCGTTCCTGGCCCCGGCCCTGGAGCGGGACCCGGGCCTGCTCGAGCACGCGATGAGCCGCCGGGTCCACATTGCCACGCCGACCACACTGGTCTCGATGCTGCGGACGGCGCAGTACGCCTGGCAGCAGGACGCTCTGTCGCACAACGCGCGGGCCGTCTTCGAGCTGGGCCGCGAGCTGCACAACCGGATCGCCGGCCTGGGCCGGAACGTCGACCAGCTCGGGCGCAGCCTGACCCGGACGGTCCAGGCCTACAACCAGACGGTCGGCTCGCTGGAGAGCCGGGTCCTGGTCAGCGCGCGGCGGCTCAGTCAGCTCGGAGTGATCGACGCGGAGCTGACCTCGCCCGCCCCGGTGGAGGAGGTGGCGCGCGGGCTGTCCGCGGCCGAGCTGGCGCCGCCACTCGACAAGCCGTTCGACCAGCCGGCCGAGCCGATCGAGGCGCTGGCCGAGCCGATTACCTCATCGGGAGTAAAACCGGGCACAGAATCGCCCGAAATTAGCGACCAGGATCCGCTCGTGCCCGCGTCACAATGGACGTGAGAACTCCGATGCCAGGATCAGGACAGGAGGGCGAAGCGCAGGCGTGCCAGAATACAGCAGGCCGGGGGCGGCAGGTCCGCGCTTCGTTCCCGCCGATGACGACCGAGGCCGGATGAGCCGGCCCCGGGCAGCGCAGTCTGTCCCGCGCCCGGCCGTCCCGCGCCCGGCCGGGGCGCCGCGGACGGGCCGGCCGGAGCCGTGGCCCGGCCGCGGACCGGAAGCTGTGCGTAAGCCAGAAGCTGGGCGCCGGCCTGAAGCCGTGCGCGGGCCCGAGGCTTTCCGCCCCCGGGTGCCACGGGACGGCGGCGGCCCAGTCCGGCGGCCCGGGCCGTCACCGGCCAACGCGGGTGGCGCCAAGGCCGGCATCCGGCTCACCGGCCGCGGGGCGATCCTGTGCCTGTTCGTGCTGTGCTTCGTGGGGATCCTGGTGTCCGGCTGGCTGGGAACCGGGATCGTGGCCGACGTGCTGTTCGTAGCGGGCTGCGGCGCGATGGCCTGGTACGCCAAGCCCAGCGACCTGCTGACCGTGGCGGTGGCCCCGCCGCTGGCGTTCTTCTTCGGCTGTGTGCTGGCTAAGCTGGCTTCGTCCTCGGGCGGGACCTCGGCCGCCGAAGGCACGCTGGTCACGCTGGCCACGTCGGCCCCATGGCTGTTCATCGGGACCGCGCTGACCATCGTCATCGGCCTGCGCCGCGGTCTGCTCGGCAACATCCGCGAGTTGCGGCAGGGGCTGCAGGGGAACCCCGGCGGGAAGGCAGCACGGGCCGATGAGCGAGCACGCCGCCGCTGACGACGCCCATCCCCCGCACCACCAGCACCATGCACACCCTGCGCACCATGAGAACGCTGCGCACCACGAGCACCCTGCGCACCACGAGCACCCTGCGCACCACGAGCACCCTGCGCACCACGAGAACGCTGCGCACCACGAGCACCCTGCGCACCATGAGCACCCTGAGCCGCATCGGCGACGGCTGCGGCACGAGCTGAGCCATCTGCTCCGGCCGCATTCGCACGACGCGCAGGCCAAGGTGGACCGGGCCATGGAGGCATCGGCTCAGGGCATGCGGACGCTGTGGATCTCGCTGGCCGGGCTGGGCACGACGGCCGTGCTCCAGGCGATCGTGGTGGCGCTGTCCGGGTCGGTGGCCCTGCTCGGGGACAGCATCCACAACGCGGCCGACGCGCTGACCGCGGTCCCGCTCGGCATCGCGTTCGTAGCAGGCCGCCGGGCCGCGACCCGGCGATTCACCTACGGCTTCGGCCGGGCCGAAGACCTGGCCGGGATCGCCATCGTGATGCTGATCGCGCTGTCGGCCGCGCTGGCCGCCGGGGCCGCGGTCGACCGGCTGCTCCACCCGGTGACGGTGACCCACCTGCCCTGGGTGGCCGTGGCCGCCGTGATCGGGTTCATCGGCAATGAGTGGGTGGCCCGGTACCGGATCCGGGTCGGCCGGTCGATCGGCTCGGCCGCGCTGGTCGCGGACGGGCTGCACGCGCGGACCGACGGCTTCACCTCACTGGCCGTCCTGATCGGGGCGGCGGGCGCGGCACTCGGCTGGCGCCTGGCCGACCCGATCGTCGGCCTGGTCATCACCGTGGCCATCCTTTTCGTGCTCAAGGACGCGGCGCAGGAGGTGTTCCGGCGGCTGATGGACGCGGTCGACCCGGCCCTGCTGGCCACGGCCGAGGACGCGCTGCGCCCGGTGGACGGGGTACTCGAGGTGAGCCGGCTGCGGATGCGCTGGATCGGCCACCACCTGCACGCCGAGGTCACGATCGTGGTCAGCGACCAGCTCAGCGTCCGGGAGGCGCACCGGGTCGCGGTGCTGGCCGAGCACGCACTCCTGCACGCCGTGCCCCGGCTGACTTCGGCGATGGTGCACGCCGACCCGGTGCCCGGCCCGGACGACCCGCACGCCCTGCTCGCGCATCACCGCGACGGCTCCAGTTCGCAGGCCGCCCGGAACTGAACAGAGCCGGGCCGCTGGTCAGGGCTATGCGGCATTACGCCAGCGGACGACCTCTTCGGCGCTCACCACGTGCAGTGGAAGCCTCTCAACGCGGGCCTTGGTCTCCGTGACGTCTTGGCCGGTGTCCGGTCGCTTGATCACCATCCACAGCGGGAGGCCGACCACGGCTGAGAAAATCACCGTGCCGAGCGGGATGTTGAGCCAGAACCAGGTACTCATGATTTTCTCTTTCGCTGCACTCGGGCCGGGTTCTTCCGCCCGGCTCTTCTGCACAGCTTGCTGAGCTAACTTCTTTTCGCACGCTGAAATGCCTCGGCCTTCGTAATGAACACGCGCAGTCACGGCAATACGACAGCGAACTGGGCCGATACCTTCAGGCGATCCCCAGCATTCGGTGGTATGAGTCAGGCGCGCTTGCGGGGCGGGCGGATCTCGCGCGGGAGGGCGAACGACATGCGTTCCTCGATCGCCTCGACCTCTTCGACGTCGGCGAAACCGTGCTCGGACAGCCAGCCCAGCACGCCGTCGACCAGGTCCTCGGGGACGGAGGCCCCGCTGGTCACGCCGATCGTGGTCACGCCGTCAAGCCAGCGCTCGTCGACCTCGGAGGCGTCGTCGACCAGGTAGGCCGCGGTCGCGCCGAAGTCCTTGGCCACCTCGACCAGGCGGACCGAGTTGGAGGAGTTCTGCGAGCCGACCACGATGACCAGGTCGGAGTCGGCGGCAATCTGCTTGACCGCGGCCTGCCGGTTCTGGGTGGCGTAGCAGATGTCGTCGCTCGGCGGGTTCATCAGGGTCGGGAACCGCTCGCGCAGCGCCGACACCGTCTCCACGGTCTCGTCGACCGACAGCGTGGTCTGGGACAGCCAGACCACCTTGCTGGGGTCACGGACCTCGACCGAGTCGGCGCCTTCCGGGCCGTCCACCAGCCGGACCCGGGTGGGCGCCTCGCCGGTGGTGCCGACGACCTCTTCGTGACCCTCGTGACCGATGAGCAGGATGTCATAATCCTGGGCCGCGAACCGGCGGGCCTCGTTGTGCACCTTGGTCACCAGCGGGCAGGTGGCGTCGATCACCTGCAGGTCGCGGGCCTGGGCTTCCTCGCGGACCGAAGGGGCGATCCCGTGGGCCGAGAACACCACCACCGAGCCCGGCGGGATCTCCTCGGTCTCGTCCACGAAGATGGCGCCGCGCTTCTCCAGCGTCCGCACCACGTGCAGGTTGTGGACGATCTGCTTGCGAACGTAGACAGGGGCACCGTAGCGATCGAGCGCCATCTCGACGGTCTGTACAGCCCGGTCGACACCGGCGCAGTAGCCGCGCGGTTTGGCGAGGAGGACACGCCTGGTGGTCGCAGACATGTTCCCCATGTTAGGCGAGGCTCGGGGCCGCCTTCCCGTGCCCCGGCCGGAGTGGCGCGACCCGGGTGGCCAGGTTTGTTGCGACG
This sequence comes from Streptosporangiaceae bacterium, assembly GCA_965277615.1. Taxonomy (GTDB): domain Bacteria; phylum Actinomycetota; class Actinomycetes; order Streptosporangiales; family Streptosporangiaceae; genus Bog-532. The sequence goes on from CBDIDG010000001.1 coordinate 9,109, forward strand.
GCCCGGCGCAGCCGGCAAGATACCGGCAAGGAACGCGCGCCGGCAAAGAGCCCGAGCCAATCGCGTACGTGTGAAATCCTTTACTTATCCGCCCCCTTTCAGGGAGAGATCAAATATGCGGTTCCCGCAGGTCAGCGAGAAGGTCAAGGAGGCGCCGGCGAACGCGTTGCGGTCCGCATTCGCGAGAGTCGGCCAGCTTCTGCTCGTTACCGATCGAATGAAGAGCAAGTCCGGCGATAGTAAGCAAACCGCTCCGGAGGACACCGCCCCGGCCCCGGCGACCGCGGCGGCACCCGTTGCGACCGCCGAGGCGCCCGTGGCTCCTGAGGCGACTGATGCTGCTGCGGCTGAGACGAAGGCTTCGGCCAAGCCCGCGGCCCGTAAGCCGGCCGCGAAGAAGCCCGCGGCCACGAGCACCGCGACCGCGAGCCCGGCCGAGGCGAGCCCGGCCACGACGAGCCCGGCGGCAGCCAGCCCAGCCGCAGCGAGCCCAGCCGCAGCGAGCCCGGCGGCCACGACGTCCGCCGCTAAGAGCGCGGCGGCCAAGAGCGCGGCGGCCAAAGCTCCCGCGGCCAAGGCCCCGGCCGCGAAGGCCCCCGCGGCGAAGAAGCCTGCCGCTACGACGAGCGGGAACGTCCGGCTGGTGCCGGACGAGGGCGAGAAGAGCACGCCGGCGGCCCCGGCGCCCGCGGCCCCGGTCGTGGCTGAGGTCCCGGTCGTGGCTGAAGTCCCGGCCGTGGCTGAGGTCCCGGTCGTGGCTGAGGTCCCGGTCGTGGCTGAAGTCCCGGTCGTGGCTGAGGTCCCGGCCGCCGGGTCCGAGCTCCCGCTGGCCAACTACGACCAGCTCACGGTGGCCTCGTTGCGGGCCCGGCTGCGCGGGCTGTCGGTCGAGCAGGTCCGCACGCTGATCACCTACGAGCAGGGGCACGGGAACCGGGCGGACGTCGTCGCGATGTTCGAGCGGCGAGTGGCCAAGCTCGAATCCGAGAGCTGAGCCCGCCCGCCCATGGCCCTGGAAACGTCGGCCGAAGCCCCGGTCCCGGTCCGCACCGTCCTGCAGCTGGTCGGCGGCTGGGTGCAACGGCTGGGCCGGATCTGGGTCGACGGTGAGATCGCCGAGCTGGCCCGGCGGGGCGGCACGGTGTTCGTGACCCTGCGCGACCCGGCGGCGGCGGTGTCGGTCCGGGTGGTGTGCGCCCGGACGGTGTTCGACTCGATCCGGCCGGCGCCCGCCGAAGGGGCCCGGGTCGTGGTGTACGCGAAGCCGGACTTCAACGCCACCCGCGGGTCGTTTGCGCTGACCGCCCTGGACATCCGGCCGGTCGGTATCGGCGAGCTGCTGGCCCGGCTGGAACAGCTGCGGCAAAAACTGGGCGGGGAAGGACTGTTCGCGCGCGAGCGCAAGCGGCCGCTGCCGTTCCTACCCCGGGAGATCGGCCTGATCTGCGGACGCGACTCCGCGGCCCAGCGGGACGTGCAGCGCATCGCGGCGCGGCGCTGGCCTGCGGTGCAGTTCCGGGTCGAGCAGACCGCGGTGCAGGGCTCGCACGCGGCCGGTGACGTGGTCCAGGCGCTGTGCCGCATGGACGGCGACCCGGGCATCGACGTGATCATCATCGCCCGGGGCGGTGGGTCCCTGGAGGACCTGCTGCCGTTCTCGGACGAGACGCTGCTGCGCGCGGTGGCCGCCTGCCAGACCCCGGTCGTGAGTGCGATCGGGCACGAACAGGACACACCGCTGCTGGATTATGTGGCCGACCTGCGCGCGGCCACCCCGACCGATGCGGCCAAGCGGGTGGTACCCGACGTGGCCGAGCAGATAGCCCTCATCGACGGGCTGCGGGACCGGGCCCGGCGCTGCGTGCAGGGCCGGATCGAGCGCGAGCTGTCCTGGCTGGCCGCGATGACGTCCCGCCCGGCCATCGCCAACCCGGTGCGCGAGATCGAGCGGCAGCAGGAGCAGCTGGCCATGCTGACCCAGCGGGCCCGGGTCAGCCTGCGGGCGGCCATCACCCGGGCCGGGGACGAGGTGTCGCACACCCGGGCCCGGCTGCTGGCCCTGTCCCCCGCGTCCACGCTGAAGCGCGGGTACGCGATCGTGCAGCACGCCGACGAGCAGGTGGTGCGCAGCGCGGCCGAAGTGACCGAGGGTGAGGCGCTGACCGTCCGGTTCGCCGAGGACCAGGTCGGCGTGATCGTCGGCCAGCCGCCGGGCTGATGAGCCCGTTCCGTCAGCGCCCGTTGGTAGGTTGAACGACGTGGCGACGAGCAAAACCGAGCAGACAGACACCCCGGCCGAGGCCCAGATGGAGGCCCAGACGGACGCACTGTCCTACGAGCAGGCCCGGGACGAGCTCGCCTCCGTGGTCAAGCGGCTGGAGACCGGCGGCCTGACCCTGGAGCAGTCGCTGGAGCTGTGGGAGCGGGGCGAACGGCTGGCCGCGGTGTGCGGCCGCCTGCTGGAAGGGGCCCGGGCCCGGTTGTCCGCCGCGACCGCGGAGCGTTCCGGCGACGCAGACGACGATGCCGACCGGCCGTTCTGACCTCGGTCAGCCTTCCGTCCGGAGCGAAGCGGCCAGCGTGTGCAGCTGGGTCCAGGAGGCGTTCCCGGTGACCACCAGGGTGACGTCGGCCGGACTGGTCACCGCCAGCGAGCGCTGACCTCGTTCAGAATTTTCCAAAGAATTCCAGGTCCGGGTGCCGACCTGGACCGGCCCCTGGGGCGTGCCGCTGTTGGTCATCCGGCGGATGAAGGGGCCGGCCTCGGCGTTGGTCTCCTCCAGGGCGGCGAACGTCCCGGTCGGGGTGGTGTAACCGAGCCGCCAGGTCACCGTGCCCGCGCCGTTGGCGCCGCCCACGGCCACGCCCGAATTCACCGGCGACCAGGACGCCGGCAGCCCGGCCGGCGCGACGACCGGGTAGGGCGCCGTGCGGGTCATGGCGGCCAAGTCGGCGTGGTAGCTGATCGTGGTGGGCGAGCTGGCCTGGTCCATGGGCACGGCCACGATGGCCACCACGATCAGCAGCAGGCAGAGCGCCGCAGCCCGGATCACGCGACCGCCTCAGCCCCGCCGGTGATGTCGATGCGGCCGATGACGCTGATCACCCGGTCGGCCAGCGACCGCGCCGCCACGATGTCGCCGCCGAGCGACACCTCGGCCACGGCCAGCATCAGCGCCCCGGTGAGCACGACCGCCACCGCGTCTTCGGCCGGCTCGGTGCCGCGGGCGAAGAACTCGGCGTTCTTCTCGGCCCACTCCCGCTGCCGCCGCCGCATGATCAGCTCGAACCCGGGCGGCCCGTCGCCCCGCGTGAACAGCGCGGACAGGTCCCGCTCGCCGATGCAGCCGTCCAGGTAGGCGCGGGCGCCGGCCAGGAACAGCTGCTTGGGGTCGGTGACGCCAAGCTCGCGCTGCCGCCAGACCGCGGTCCTGGTCCGCTCGGTCAGCCGGGTGTGGAACTCTTCGAACAGGGTCAGGAACAGGTCGGCCTTGCCCGTGAAGTGATGGTAGAGGCTGCCGACGCTGGCCCCGGCCGCGGCCACGACGTCGGTGACGTTGGCCTCGGCGTAGCCGCCGGAGGTGAACGCCCGCCGCGCGGCCTCCAGCAGGGCCGCCCGGGTCGCCGCACCCCGTTCCGAGCCACGGGATTCCGGGCCACGGGTAGCCGTCTTCTGTTCAGTGTCAGCTGGCATCGGTCGTTCCGGTCCTCCAGGTCCCCCGGTTCAGTTGGGCAGGCTAAGGCTACGCCGACGGGGTAGCTGAATAGCATCAGCTGAGAACCCATACGAAAGGGGCTCACCGATGCCCGCCGATAACCCTGTGCATTCCAGTGCCGTGGACCCGCTGCCGGAGCCCAGCAAGCACGCCCCCGACCGCAACCTGGCGCTGGAACTGGCCCGGGTCACCGAGGCGGCGTCGATGGCCGCGGCCCGCTGGGTCGGCCGGGGCGACAAGAACGGGGCCGACGGCGCTGCGGTCAACGCCATGCGGCTGCTGATCAACTCGGTGTCGATGAAGGGTGTCGTGGTCATCGGGGAAGGGGAGAAGGACGAGGCCCCGATGCTGTTCAACGGCGAGGAGGTCGGCGACGGCACCGGCCCGGCCTGCGACGTGGCCGTCGATCCGGTCGACGGCACCCGGCTGTGCGCCAACGGGTCACCGGACGCGGTGTCGGTGCTGGCCGTCTCCGCCCGGGGCTCGATGTACGACCCGTCGGCCGTGTTCTACATGTCCAAACTGGCCACCGGGCCGGAGGCGGCCGGGATGGTGGACGTGAGCGCGCCGCCCGAGGCCAACATCGCCGCGGTGGCCCGGGCCAAGGCCTGCTCGCCGCACGACGTCACCGTGGTCATCCTGGACCGGCCGCGGCACAAGGAGCTGATCAAGCAGGTCCGGGCGGCCGGGGCCCGGATCAAGCTGATCACCGACGGCGACGTGGCCGGGGCGATCATGGCCGCGCGGGAGGGCACCGGGGTGGACCTGATGCTCGGCATCGGCGGCACCCCGGAGGGCATCATCGCGGCCTGCGCGCTGAAGTGCCTGGGCGGTGTGATCCAGGGCAAGCTGGCGCCGAAGGACGACGCCGAGCGGCGCAAGGCCCTGGACGCCGGGCACGACCTGGACCGGGTGCTGACCACCGACGAGCTGGTCTCCTCGGACGACGTGTTCTTCGCCGCCACCGGCATCACCGACGGCGAACTGATGGAAGGTGTCCGCTACCGCGGGGCGTCCGCGACCACGCACTCGCTGGTCATGCGGTCCCGGTCCGGCACCATCCGCAGCATCAAGAGCGAGCACCAGCTGTGGAAGCTGCGGGCCTACAGCTCGATCGACTTCGACTGAGGAGTGCCATGACCGACGCGACCGACGACCGGCAGACCACTATCGAGTTCGCGGTGACCCGGGCCGCCGCCGAGAACGTCTCGCTGACCCGGTTCCTCTACGCCGACCACGGCGGCATCATCCGCGGTAAGGCGGCGCACGCGACGGATCTCGAGGCCAGGATGTTCAGCGGCATCGGGCACACGGTGGCGATGATGGCCATGTCCATGCTCGACCACCTGCAGCCGGTCGACGGCATGGGGCCGGTCGGCGAGGTCCGCATCCTGCCCGACCCGGCCACGTTCGTGGTGCTGCCCTACGCCCCCGGCGCCGCGGCCATGTGCGCCGATCTGATCAAGCCGGACGGCCAGCCGTGGGAAGCGTGCGCCCGGACCTTCCTCAAGCAGGCCATCGCGGAGCTGGCGGCCGACGGTTACGCGATGGAGGCGTCGTTCGAGCCGGAATTCACGTTGGGCCAGCGGGTGCCCGACCCGGCCGGCGGCCCGGACCGGATGGTGCCGAACGACGACAGCCTGTGCTACTCCACGACCGGCTTCCAGCTCGCGCACGACTACATCATGGACGTGGTGGCCGCGCTCGAAGCCCAGGACCTGCCGGTCGAGCACGTGTACCCGGAACTGGGCCACGGCCAGCAGGAAGTGGTGATCAAGCACGCTCCGGCGCTACGCGCGGCCGACAACCACCTGCTGTACCGGGAGACGATCCGGGGGGTCGCGTTCCGCCGCGGGGTGTGGGCCAGCCTGGCGCCCAAGCCCATCCCCGACCAGGCCGGGAACGGCACGCACCTGCACGGCTCGCTGTTCGAGGTGGGCCCGGACGGTGCGCCGACCGGGCGGAACCTGTTCGCCGACCCCGCTGACTCCTACGGCCTGTCCGCCACCGGCTACCACTTCATCGGCGGCGTCCTCGCGCACCTGCCCGCGCTGGTCGCCCTGACCTGCGGCAGCGTCAACAGCTACCGGCGGCTGGCACCGCAGATGTGGGCCAGCGCGTTCACCGTCTACGGCATGGACAACCGGGAGGCCGCGGTCCGCATCTGCTCGGTGCTGCGCGGCGACCCGTCCAGTTCGGTCAACCTCGAGCTCAAGCCGTCCGACTCCAGCGCCAACCCGTACCTGTCCCTGGGCGCGTTCATCCACGCCGGGCTGGACGGCATCCGCAACAAGCTGGACCCGGGCGAGGCGGTCAACGTGGACCCGGCCAGCCTGTCCGACGCCGAGCGGGAGCAGCGCGGGATACGCCGGCTGCCGTCGTCACTGGGCCAAGCCCTGGACGCGCTGGAGGCCGACGAGTTGCTGATGAACGCGCTCGGACCGCTGCGTAGCCGGGCCTACCTCGCGGTCAAGCGCTCCGAAGCGGCCGACTTCGCCGACCACGACGCCGCTTACGAATGCTTCCACCACTTCACCAAGATCTGAAGCCGTCCCGCGGCGGGGGCGCCTGGGCCCTCATGGTTCACCAAGCGGCGGTGTAGAGAGACTGAGGAGCGACACCGGGCAGGGCCATAAAGCGGGCTCGGTCGAGCCGGCCGAACTGGTCGCAGCCGATCAGCAGGTGGCGGCCGGTGGTGTCGATAGCGCCCAGCTGGCACTGGGTCACATACCAGCCGGCCTGGTTACCGCCACCGTCCCTGGAGTACTGGGCGTGCTCGGCCAGCAGCGTGCGCAACGGCGCGCCGGTCCGGGCCGAGATCTCGACGATCCCGCCGACCACCGCGCCTCGGCTCAGCTGGGCGGTCCGGTGGTTATACGTCACCGAGGCAATGATCGTGGCGCCGTCCGGGCTGAGCATCGCGGATTGCACCTGGTCCGATCCGACCACCCCGGGCAGCACCTGGCGGGCCGACATCAGGTCGTGTCCGGGCGCGGTGACGTCGAGCACCCGCAACCCGGTGCCGCCGCTGTCCCACCAGAACCCCAGCTCGCGCCCTTGATCAGCCCACGACAGGTCAAAGGGCGATCCCCCCTGCTGCGTGGTCCAGGTCCGGACCGCGCCGGTGGCCAGCGTTACTACTTCCAGTCCGCAGGCCGCCCCGTTGAAGCCTTGGAGCCCGATCGCCAGCTTGCTGCCGTCAGCGGTGAGCGCCATGTCATTGAGAAAACCGGCCGGGGTCGCAATGGTCAGCGGAGTGAATGCGGCGGCAAGGCCACGCGAGGTAATTCGCAGCCGGTAGAACATGATCTTCTGGGCCGTGACACAGCCAACGACGAAGTCCCGGTCGTTGCCCGCCGCGGCAACCTTGAAGGTCTTCGGATCGCAGGCGGTGGACGGCTTAACGGTGCTGATGACTTTCCCGGTCGTCGAGCTACGCACCTGTACGGCACCCGTGCTCTGCGCCCCGGGCACAACGTAATAACCGGGCATGCCAGCCTCGGCTGCCTCGGCCGAGAGCGCGGGGGCGATCGCCGCGTCGAGCAGAGTGTTGCCGGGCAACGGAGCTGTCTTGTTGCCCGGCAGCTGCCCGGTCCCGGCCTGGGCCACCCGTGCCGTCGGCGCGGGACCAGAATGGGCGATCAGTACGCCGGCCACGAGCCCGGCGGCGGCCACCGATACCGCCTGGGTGACGATCCGCCGGGCCCGGCGGCGTCGGCCCTGGCGGAAGATCCCAGCGGCGTCGATGACAACCGGAGCAGGCCGGCCGGCCTGCTCGCCGAAGGCTTCGGCCAGTTTCACCGCCAGGTCGTCGTCGGTCAGCAAGATGGCTCCTTCATTCAGCACCCGGCACCGGTTCCGGTGCCTCCTCCAAGACGAGCCGGAGCCGCGCCAGGGCCCGGTGGGTCTGGGACTTCACGGTGCCTTCGGTGCACCCCAGCACGGCGGCGGTGTCCGCGACCGAGCGGTCCTCCCAGAACCGCAGGACCAGGACGGCCCGTTGCTGCACCGGCAGCAGCCGGCAGGCACGAAGCAGCAGCTCCCGTTCCAGCACCGGCGCGATGCCGTCGGCCCACGGTGCCATCGGCAGCTGAGCCAGGTCATCGGAGGCGTGCTCGACGTTGCGGCGCCTGGACCGCCATCGATCCCGGGCCAGATTGACCAGCACCGTCCGCGTGTAGGCCTCTGGTCGCTGGCGTGCCGCCGACCAGCGGCTCGCTGACCGCAGCAACGCCTGCTGCACCAGATCCTCGGCGTCCTGCCAGGTGCCGGCCAGTAGCGAGGCGAAGCGCTGCAGCCGGGCACCGTCACGGGCAACGAACTCCTCGAATTCGGCCTGGTCCCCGCTCGTCATGCCCGGCCGTTCGCTATCGACCCTCACACCAGCAATAACGACCCCGGCCGCCGTCAGGTTGTCAACCGTCGGTCTCTGATGCTGGCTGTTTACGTTTGTGCTCTCCTCGCCAGGACGGGCCTTCGCCGGTCGTCCCTGCGTTTGGCCGTCCCGTAGGCGATTTAGGCTGCTATGCTCCGCGAGAATTCCGTGCTGCGACCTGGCGCACTGGATTGGGGTGACACGCGCGTGGCATCGACGACCGAGTCGCCGAGACGGGGTTGGCTGCGCCCCCGCGACGCCCAGCCGGGACCGGCGCTGAGCGACCGGCTGCCGGTCCCCTGGGCCTTCCCGCTGATCGTCTTCGCCGTCACCTGGCTGCTGATCCTGGCCGCCTGGTACGGCTCAGCCGTCATCTACGGCCAGGGCCATCCGTGGACCTACCACTTCTTGTTCAAGGACGCCGACTACTACCTGGCCATCGCCGAGCACGGCTACCCAGCCCGGCTGCACTTCCCGTGGACCGGCGGCCCGGTGGCGTCCCGGACCGCATTCTTCCCGCTCTTCCCGTTGCTGATCCGGCTCACGAGCTATCTGGTCGGGGGCCACTATGTAGCGGCCGGGCTGATCGTCAGCCTGGTGGCCGGGGCCGCGTCCGCGGTCGGCGTCTGGGTCCTGGCCGCCCGGGTGCGCGATCACCGGGTCGCCGACCGCGCCGTCATCCTCTACTGCTTCTTCCCCGGCGCGATGACCTTCGGCATGCTCTACTCCGAGCCACTCGCCGTGGCCCTGGCCGCGGCCGCCCTGATCGCGCTGGTCGAGCGGCGGTGGCTGCTGGCCGGGATCATCGGCGCGATCGGCACCGCCGAGCGCCCGACCCTGCTCATCCTGGCCGTGGTGGCCGGAGTGGCCGCCCTCCAGGCGATCTGGACCGACCGGGCCTGGCGCGCGCTGCTCGCCCCGGCCCTCACCCCGCTCGGCATGATTGCCTACTTCGGCTACCTCGGGCACCGCTACCACGACTACAAGTTCTGGTTCCAGGTCGAGAAGGCCGGCTGGGACCAGCACCTCGACTGGGGCGTTCACACGCTCCGCATCGTGGTCTGGGCTGACCCGCGCACGGCCAAGTACGCGGTCTTCAACCTGGTGCTGATGCTCATGTTCATCGCCGCCGTGGCCGGTATCGGCATGACGCTGGCGGCCCGGCTGCCGCTGCCGGTCACGCTGTTCGGCGTGCTCGTGGTGCTGTCGAGCGTGATCGCCTACGGGCAGAACACCAAGCCCCGGTTCGTCTGGTCCGCGTTCCCCCTGTTCATCGGGGCGGCCGCGAAACTACCCAAGTTCCTCTACTGGCCCGTGGTCATTCTCTCCGCGGCCGGCCTCGTCTTCCTGACTGGCTGGTGGCCGCACCACCGGATCGGCCCCGCGCCCTGACCCGGGGAGCCGAACCGACGGTAATCGAATCCCTCAACGCCCGGTACCGGCGGGCGGTCAAGGCCCGCGGCCATTTCCCCACCGAGCAAGCGGCGCTAAAGTGCCTCTACCTGGTCACCCGGTCCCTGGACCTGACCGGCACCGGCCGCACCCGCTGGGCCATGAGATGGAAGCCAGCGCTCAACGCCTTCGCCAGCACCTTCATTGACCGGTTCCCGGCCGCCGAGACTTACTAGAACCCATCGCCGGGAACACCGTTGGCGAGGCTCTGTCGCACTTCCGGTGGTGACGGATAGCGACGATCACTGATGGCCAGGACCACCTGTTACATAGCCGCAGGTCCGGCCTATTGGAGCGACGATTCGGTGCCGGCCTACCGCACAGCGGTCGCCGGTATGGGCTTGACCCGTCTGAGTCGGCGCGCTGGCTGCGGCAGCATTCGTTCGTGAAACATGCACGTCAGAAGCTCAGCCGCGCAGCGATGACCGATACTTACGGTGTGTCACCACCGGATATGAGACAGAGCCGTTGGCGAGATAGTCCCGGTTATAAAGCGGTGGATGGCCTCGTTGGCGTGGTCCTGGAATGACGCGTTGGCGAGATCGGGGAAGATGTCGGTTTGATCGACCAAGGGACCTTTCAACTTGTTGGCCGCGCTGGCGTAGAACACGCCGCTGGACAGGGTCGGGTCGGTGACGCCGTCGACGAGCCGCTTCGCTCCCACGTCGAGTTTGTGGGCGAGACCTAGGGCGGGCATGACGTACTTGGCGGCTACCCGCATCGGTCGGGGAAGGTCGTTGGGGGCTTGGGTGCCGGTGGTGTTCCCGGGGCTCACGGTGATGAATCGGCGGTCGGGGTACTGGCGGGCCAGGTAGGCCATCCAGAGGGCCCCGATGTACTTGGCCTGGCCGAACGCTAGGTTGAAGTCAGCTTTTCTGCTGGCGAAGTAGCTGCCGTCGATGACGGTGGCGAGTTCATCGGCTGAGGTTGAGACGAAGGATGGCCCTTTCATCCGCAACTTCGGAACTCCGCGGACTGCTTCACTTCCGGCGAGGACCGCAACCTCGCCAAGCCGGTCATCGGCCAGGAGCCCTTCGAGGAGGACGACGTGGCCAAGGACGTTCGTCGCGAACACGGTGGTGACCCCGTCAGCGGTCAAGTCCATCGTCTTCGGGCCAATGACGCCGGCGTTCATGACCAGCGCGTCGAGGGATCCGTCGATGGCCGCCAGGCCGGCGCGGACCGAACCCAGATCGGCGACGTCCATGACAATGATGTCGAAGATGCGCCGGCCGGTCTTCGCTTCGAGCTCGGCCTTCGCCGTTATCGCCCGGTCTTTATTCCGGCACGCCAGGTAGATGCGGGTCATGTCGGGGCGTAGTGCCAGTTGCCGGGCCACGTCCTTGCCGATCCCGGCGTTGGCGCCCGTGATCAGCACGGTCTTTGCAGGGAGTGTGCTCATCGTGATTCCCTCTTCTCTCGCATCACTGCTCGATTGGTGTCGAAGGTGCGCCCAGGCCTTCACGCTGATCGCGGGCGGCGACGCCGGATGGCTCAGCGACGACGTCCCGTCGATCCTCGGCCGCCCGGCCCGCTCCTACCTGCAGTTCGCCGACTACGCCCGCCGACTGGTGTTACGTCGCGACCCGGCCCCCGTCGACCGCAAGAGTGACGCCCTGGACGAAGCTGGCATCATCACTGGCCAGGAAGACGATCGCCGCAGCAAGTTCCTCAGGCTCAGCTACGCGACCTGCTGGTGCCAGTGCTGCGAGCTGATTCACCATCTCGTCGGGGACTGCTTCCATCATGCGGGTGCGCGTCGGGCCGGGGGCAACGGCATTCACCCGGACACCACTCGGGCCGTATTCGGCGGCCCAGGCCTTGGTCAGCAGTTCGAGAGCCGCTCGGCTGGCGCCGTACAGAGCCATGCCGGCCTGTCCGAAGCTCGCGACCATCGTGGAGAGGTTGACGATCGAACCCCATCCGCGTTCGGCCATGGCTGGCGCCAGGGACGCGACGAGGAAGAACGGAACCTTGACGTTCAGGGCAAAGCTCTCGTCGAACTCTGCTTCGGTGGCTGCGTTGCTTGGTCCGAGCAAGGCGACGCCAGCGTTGTTGATGAGGATGTCGACGTGACCGTCGCCTGCCTCAGTGGCCCACTCGACCAGCTCGCGGGCCGATTCGAGGTCGCTCAACGTGGTGAGCCGGGACGTTGCGCTGCCTCCGCTGCCTTCGATCTCGGCGACCACGTCTTTGCCTCGTTGTTCGTCGCGTCCCACTACCAGTACGTGAGCGCCGCGGGCGGCCAAGGCGATGGCCGTAGCCTTGCCGATCCCGCTCGTCGAGCCCGTTACCAGAGCTGTCTTGCCCTTTAGGTCAGTCATGCGATGTGTCGTCCTCCCGCTTTAAAATGGGTCGTGCGACTCACTCTGACAGTCCGGTACTGGGTTGTCAAACTCAAAATCTTGCTAACATTGGTGTATGGCCAGCGAAACGAGTGACCGGCCGAGGCTCACCGCCAAGGGAGCACGCACCCGGGCACGAATAGTGGAGGAGGCCGCCGTCCTGATCCATGAGCGCGGGGTGGCGGGCACCACCTTGGAAGACGTCAAGGTGGCGGCGGAAGTCAGCGGCTCGCAGATGTACCACTACTTCCCTGACAAGAACGAACTCGTGCAGGCGGTCATCGACTACCAAGCCGACACCATCGTTAAGAACAACCAGCGCGCGCTCGGCAGCGCGAACGGGGTCGAAGCCTGGCGGAACATGGTGATCACTGGGGCGAGGCACACCGAAGCAAAGGGGGGCTGCCCACTTGGCTCGCTCGGTGGTCAACTGGCCGAGAGTGACCCCGAGGCCCGAGCGCTCATCGCGGCCGGGTTCGATCAGTGGGCAGCCGCCATCAGCGATGGACTGCGATCCCTACATGCCGACGGGAAGCTCCCGCCCGGCATCGACCCGGACGACCTCGCCACTACTCTGCTCGCCACGCTCCAAGGAGGGCTTCTGCTCGCCCAGGTGCAACGGAGTACCCGCCCGTTCGAAACTGCGATCGATACCCTCCTCGCTCTCACCATCGGCAGATGAGCCCAAGCCTGAAGATACGGTGGTCCGCAGGCTCGTGGCGTGGAACGGGTAGCCACAAAAGTTCAGTGCAATAGCGGGAATGATCATCAACCCCGGTGACGATCTTGGCCTCGGTCCCGTTGGCCAGGAACGCCCCGCCGACGATGTCCAGCTGCCACAACGCCATCATCTCCCGTGACAGGACAAGTCGGCCCGGAAATCGGCCGGGGGGTTAGCGGTGTTGACGTACTGACGTACCGAGGAGGTCCGATGGTCCTGACCCACACCGAATGGCTTGCCGGCGTGTTCTTCCTGTTCAGCGTGGCGATCGCCGCTTTTAGCCGGTCGCTCCGCAAGAACGCCGCGCAGCGAGCTCGGTAGCCGCTCGCACCGTCTCGCCTCGCTACTCCTTAGCCCGGCTTGGCCCGGCCCGGGTGAAGGGCAGGGCGCTAACCCCAGGTGATGCCGTACGAGGCAGCCAGGGGCTCGGGGAGGGCCGCCCGCACCGGGGTGGCCTGTCGCAGGGGGCGCCGCTCGCTTCGCATCAATTCGCACGTTTGCGTCATGCTTATGAGACGGGCGGCCTACGCGAGTATGACGCGGGTTTGCCCAAAAATTTCCCAGCACCCCGGAACCCGCCGCCCGGGGCGGTCAGACCGCCCCGGAACCCGGTGCCCAGACGGGTCAGATGGTCAGGGACTGGCCGGGAGGGATCTGGGTCAGCGGGACGCCAGTCGGGCCGTTCTCGCCCAGGAGGTTGCCGGCTATGCCCTGGCCGATGTCGCTGAGCAGGGCCTCGTGGATCTGCACGACCTGCTGCGGCGCGACCGCGCGGACGTAGTCGATGGCTTCGCCGAACTTCATCCAGGGGCCGCTGGTGGGCAACAGCAGCGTGGTCACGGCGGCGTCGGGCAGATGGTAGGCGTCGCCGGGGTGGTAGACGGTGCCGTCGAGCAGGTAGCCGACGTTGGCGATGACCGGGATGGCGGCGTGGATCAGCGCGTGCTCGCTGCCGTGCACGGTGACGTCAAACGAGCCGAGCTGGAGCTCGTCACCGGCAGCTACCGCGTTGAACTGGTCCGGGCCGGCCGCGAACATGCGGCGCAGGGACTCGGGCGCGTACAGCTTCAGGTCCGGGCGGTCGGCCAGCGCGGCGTTGATCGCTTCCTCGTGGACGTGGTCGGCGTGCTCGTGGGTGATCAGAATGACGTCGCCACCAGCGATGATCTCCGCCGCGCCCGGTGAGAACGAGCCCGGGTCGATGACGATCGACGTGCCGTCCTTCTCCGCCACCACGCAGGCGTGCTCGTGCTTGGTCAGCTTCATCGCTCAGCTACCTCCTCGACAGACAGCAATAGAGATCGCAATTGGAGGTTACGACCGGCACTGTCTGATCATCTCGCGGAGGGCCCGGATTACTGCTTCGGGTTCATCGATATGAATGTTGTGCCCGGCCCGCTGGGCGTAGATGTGCCGGCTGGCGGTGGACAGGTCCGCGAGCTCGTCCTGGAGCTGCGGCCAGACGTCCAGCGGCATTGAGGCGCTGGTCAGCACGGTCAGGGGCAGCGAGCCCAGGTCGGCGGGCTGGTTCCGGTGCCGGGCGGCGAGCAGCATCTCGGCCACCGTGATGCGGCGGGACTGGGTCGACAGGCTGATGGCCCGGGCGGCGCCGGCGTACTCCGGGGGTGCCTCCCGGGCGATGTCCGCGTCCAGGCTGGGGATCAGCCCGCAGGCGGCGGCCAGCCGCCTGGCCCCCAGGATCCAGGCCCGGCGGCGCAGGGCGAACTTCAGGTTGGCTCCGGCTCCTTGCCGCCAGGAAATCCGCTCGGCCTGGTCGTCGTGGCTGGAGTCCACCATGACCAGCCCGCACACCTGCTGGGGGTAGTCGGCCGCGAACCGGCGGGCCACCACGCCCCCGAGCGAGTGCCCGGCCACGATGTACGGCGGCGGGACCCCGGCCGTGCCGAGCAACGCGTACAGGTCAGCCGCCATCGCGGCGATGCTGAGCCGCCCGGGCGGCGGCGGGTCACTCCAGCCGATCCCGGCCCGGTCGTAGACGCAGACCAGAGTGTCGTGCTGCACCTCGCGGACGATGTGCAGCCACTCCAGGATGCCGCCGTTGAGCGCGGGCACGATGACGACCGCGGGCCTGCCGTCGCCGGCCTGATACAGATGCAGCCGACGATCATCGCCGACCGGCACGAGCCGGCCGGGTGCGGGGAAGCGGCGCCGGTCCCGGGCCTCGGCGGCCCGCTGGTAGATGGCACTGGCGGCACCGGCGCTCGCCGCCAGGATCAGGGCACGGACGAGCAGCTTCCTGGCCTGGGCCACGCCAGGGACACTACCTGAACCGGCCCCGGATCCCCACGGGCCGTTGCGGGCGGCCAGGCAGTTTCTGCTGCCCTATTGACACCCAGCACGTCACTCGTAAATCATGCAGTAATCGATTACTTGGCTGATCACCAGATTGTGCAAAAGACCGCAAGCAACGGCGCGAGCGGGAGGAATCAGCAAGGTCCATGCGAAGCAGTGAGCGGCCGGTCCCGCGTGGTCCAGCCCCGGGCAGCCCGACACCGAGCGACCCGGGACTGAGCGGTATGGCGCTGGTCGCATGGCCGAATCGCCGATGACCCCGGGATTGGCACGGCGTGAACTGGGCCCGGACGGCCGCCGCAACTGGCCCCGTCCCGGCTCCCGCCCGCGTTCAGCAGCACGTCATTCAGACATCAGACTTACCGGCCCGTTGCCGGGGCCCGCGAGGCCACCGGCAGCGCCGGGCGGTTACGCCAGGAAGGAAGGCACGGCATGAGCGATGAGGCACAGCGTGCGCGCGGGAACGCAGGACCAGGCCCGGACCCAACGGCAGCCTCCCCTGGAGCCTCCGCTGGCCGGCCAATGATCAGCCGGCGGAAGCTGCTGTCGGCCGGCGCCGCGGCGGCCGTGGCCGGGCCGCTGCTGGCCGCGTGCGGATCCTCGTCCGGCAGCGGCAGCAGCGGTTCCACGGGCGACGACGTGCTGACCATCGGGCTGCCGGTGACGCCGAAGGACCTGAGCCAGACGACCAAGTACCTGCAGGCCTTCGAGAAGAAGACCGGCATCCACGTGAACTCGTTCACCACGAACACCGCCACCAACACCTGGGTCTCGGTGTTCCAGGAGATCTCCACCCGGCTGGCGGGCGGGCAGCCGATGGACAGCGCGTACATCGCCACCGAGGGCATGCGGCTGTTCGAGGAAAAGAACGTGGTCGTGCCCCTGGACAGCTACATCGCGTCGGACAAGGCGGAGATCGACAACTTCTACGCCGACGTCAACCCGACGCTGCTGGCCAACTTCCGCCGGCTGGACAACATCCAGGGGCACACCTACTTCATCCCGATCGGCTACAACGTCATGTCGATCTGGTACGACCGCAAGCTGTTCTCCCAGCTCGGACTGAAAGAGCCCGCCCCCGGCTGGACCTGGAACGACTTCCTGACCGCGGCGACCAAGATCACCTCAGGGTCCAGCCGGCTGGGCTTCGCGGTCGGGGCCCCGACGCCGGGCCCGTTCACCGACGTCTATCCCTGGATCCTGACCAACGGCGGCGACATCCTCAACGCCGACCAGACCAAGGCCGTGGCCGACAGCCCGGCCAACATCGCGGCGGCCACGTTCGCCCGCAACCTGGTGGCCAAGAAGCTGGTCAACCAGCCCGGTGGCACCTACAACGCCTTCAACGAGGCCGCCGCGGGCAAGCTGGGCATGTTCGGCGCCGGCATCTGGCCCAACAGCTCCATCCCGCTGGCCCAGAGCGCCATCAACAGCCAGTTCGCCATCGTGCCCTGGCCGACGCAGGTCAGGGGGGGCACCCCGGTCGGGGTAGGCGGGTTCCCGATGTTCAAGTCGACCAAGAACAAGAAGGCGCTGTGGGAGTTCATCAAGTACACGGTGTCCGAGGAGTTCCAGCAGGGTCCGGTGGTCAACTTCGGCGGGGACATGCCGATCCGCCAGTCGGTGGCGCGCAGCCAGACGTTCCTGAAGAACTTCCCGCCCGGGACCGAGCACTTCAGTGACGAGCTGTCCTACTCCACCATGATCGTCGGCGTGCCGAACGGCAGCGCGGTGGAGAGCGAGATCAGCACGGTCTGGGAGCAGATCCTCACCGGTGCGGTCTCCCCCAGTGACGGGATGAAGTCCATGCAGACCAACGTGTCCAGCCTGATGACGCAGCAGGTCTGACCCAGAGGAGTCGACGTGCGGGTCCGCTCCAACAAGACACTGACACCCGTGGGCGCCGTGGCCGCCGGCGTCGCGCCGGCGGCCCAGGCGTCCGGGACAGTCGGGACGGTGAGGAACGCCGCCGGCCGGCGCGGGGGCGGCGCGACGGCGACCTCGCCGCCCGGGCGCCGCCGGCGGCGGGGCGTCGGGCGGCGGCAGTCGCTGTCCGCCTACCTGCTACTCAGCCCGGCCCTGGCGCTGTACATCGCGTTCATCGGCATCCCGCTGGTGGGGATCGTGCTGATCTCCTTCGTCCAGTGGGACCTGATCTCCCCGCCGCATTTCGTCGGGCTGGGCAACTACCGGGCGATCGGGCACGATCATCAGCTCGGGCAGACGCTGTCCAACACCTTCTTCTTCACCATCATGACCACGGCCATCCACGTCGTGCTCGGCATGGCCCTGGCCATCGCGGTGACCACGGTGCGGTCGCGGGCCGTGCGCTTCTGGGCCCGGACGGCCATCGTGACGCCGTTCCTGATGTCGGCGGGCGTGGTCGCGCTGATGTGGTCCTACATCATGGCCGACACCACCGGGCCGCTGAACTACTACCTGACCAAGCTGGGCCTGCACCCGCCGAACTGGCTGGCCTCGGGCACCTGGTCGCTGCCGTCGCTGGTCATCATCGACGTCTGGGCCACCCTGGGCTTCACGTTCATCATCTTCCTGGTCGGTCTGCAGTCGATCCCAGCGGAACTATACGAGGCGGCCTCGATCGACGGGGCCGGGGCCTTCACCCGGTTCCGCCGGATCACGCTGCCGATGCTGTCCCCGGCCACGTTCATCGCTTCGGCCACCGGGTTCATCGGGGCGTTCGAGATCTTCACCTGGCCGCTGATCGACACCAACGGCGGCCCCGGTATCGCCACCCAGACGGTCCT
>CBDIDG010000002.1:0-352350 GCA_965277615.1 Streptosporangiaceae bacterium
AAAGGGCTTTAGCTGCCATGCTTGCAGGAGGAGGAGGCAAGGAGCAAGGCGGCGCCATAGAGCGTTTGCACATCCACAGTCTCACGAGCGTACATCACACTGGCAGACCCTGTGCAGGCAAGACAAGGAGAGGGAGAATGCTGCTGCGTTGGAGGTGCTGCCGGATCTGCTGAAGGATCTGGATGGCACGCCCCCGCGTGCGCGCCTGACGGCGCTCATAGAGGGCGTCCTGGCAGCCAACATCTTTGACTGGGGCGCCAAGGCCTGTGTGGACCTGTATCACAACGGCACTATTCTGGAGATCTACAGGTAAGTTCTGCTTACAGCGAAGCTGTGTATGCGGTTTTCCAGCCTAGAATTTACAGGTAGCTTGTCAGCATGCACTGGGGGGACACCAAATGAGCTGCTCTGTGGAGATTACACGCGTGGTGTTTCTCTCTCTTACTTTCCACTTTGGGACACAGCAACAGGAGCGCCTCTTGGGTTGCTTTTAGTCAATGGCTCAGCAGACCGATTGTGCATTTAGGGAAGCCAGGACGAAGCTGTCCAGGCGGCCGTGGCGCGTCGACACCTTTGACGAGCTCGCGCAGAAGTGGTTCAGCTGCAGCACCGCTGAAGCTCTGCCGGATGATGGAGTGCCGCACTCGCCCTTCCGGGCGGGTCATCATGTTTGTGGACAATGCTGGTGAGCCGGCGGTTCGCTTGCAGAAGGCTGTTGCTAAGTGTCCCAGGACAGCAAGTCCTCTGCAAAGGCTGAGGCTCCGCCAGCTGCCTCGAGCAGTGCTCCACACCCACAACGTTTCAGAACAGAAGGCACCCATTTCAAAGTCATGTGTGTTACAGAAGGCACCTATTTCAAAGTCATGTGTCCTGCATTCTGGGCTGACTGAAAAGTATCTATATGTGTGCTTGGCAGTGTGGAGGGTATCCCGGCAGACTTGGCTGTCACTCATTCAGAGAATTTTGATCAGCTTAGAATCAGCTGTGCGCTCTCTCTCTAGCAGCTTCCTGTCCTGCCAGAAGGCTGCACTGTGCTCAGCGGGGCTGCCACATGGTGCAGGCGCGGATGTGGTGCTGGGCATGATTCCTCTGGCGCGGGAGCTTCTGCGCATGGGCTCCGAGGTGGTCATGGTGGCCAACAGCCTGCCCGCCATCAACGATGTGACGACCGCCGAGCTGCGCACATTGCTGGATTTCCGTCTGTGATATCTGCCCAGTCCTGAAGGTGACTTTCAAGCTCCTGCGCAGTTGTTTGCAAGTGATATGCTGAGCTGCTCATACTCTGTCAGGAAGTCTGTGATATCTGCTTAGCTTTGTATGTACTGCCCATCCTCTGTGAAGCGCCCCCATCCCCTACATGGTACACGCCGGCTTCTTATCCTTGGCATCGCCGTTGTTGTATGAAGGGTCAGAAACAGCACAGTGAGAATGGATTGTGTCTGTGCAGGCAGCAAGGATGTCAGCTCTGAAGGCCCTCAAGGCAAACGGGGGTACCATGCCGGCCTACCCAGGCATGCGCAGGCGAATCCCCTCGTCTGGCCGCCTGCTGGATCAGGCCGGATCAGCAAGCAGCAGCCCCGTCGCATCAGGTGAATGTGCCATTGACTCCTGAGCATCTGCCCATGGCACTGCATGAGGCACTTCAGCCTGCAGCATTTTGCCATGCGCTGATGACCTGCTACCTTGCTAGAAGGGGCCTTGCGCCATATGGACACAGGACATGTTATGTCCTTCAGAAGGCTCTGCATGTCTGTAGTTGGGTTCAGTCTAGAAGGACAGCACGCAACGCAGACTCCATATCTCTGGAAAGCAACAGTCACAGATGCTGAAGGGACATGTGCAGCGACGCAAAGAGCAAGGCTGATGCAGAGGCTCTGGCTGCAGGCTCGGAGCGGGCCAGAGACGACTCGCCTGTGCGGTCTGTGCAGCTGGGAGGAAGGTCAGGCCCTGACCTCGCCATCAGCTTTGCACTCAGACAGCATGCTCAACTTGACACCTGCATTGCAGCGGCCTGCAACAAGCTCACATATCCTGCCAAACATAGTATTGTTCCTGTGAAAGGTGGCCACTGGACCGCATCTGCAGAGCTTTGGTGGGAGGCCTCTGCCTCGAATACGAGACGGCTGTATCCTGCACGTGACAGGCAATTTTCATTCTGTAAAAAACGTTCAGCCAGCCCTGATTCAGAGTCGCACTGCCCTGCAGGGAAGCGCGCCTGTATGTGACAGGCAATGGCCAGGGCAGCCCCTGCCTGGACCTCAGACGGGTGCCAGACACCCTCGCAGATGCCACTGTGGGCACAGACCTGGTCATTATCGAAGGCATGGGCAGAGCCATCCACACTAACTACAAGTGAGCCCCTCTTGGTGTTCTGCCTTAGACTGTTCTTTTGTGTGTCGCGCTGTGCCGTTGTTACAGGGGTGGCAACCCATAGCCTAGGGCCGTAGGGCATACACGTGGGAGTCTGGCACCCTCACTACGGAGGCCGACACAACCATCAGGCAACTCAGTCTGTAACCCAATTGCATGATGTTGGGGTGGCATCAAGCATCAAGACCAAGGCATTCTCATGCCTGGGTGTACTAGTGGCCCCTCAGTTGGTGCTGAAAGGGCCATGTGCATGGAAGTGTGCCTGGCAGCGTGCATGCTACAGGCGCAGTAACGCCAGTGCCTGATGCAGGGCTGAGAATTTTGTCTGTCAAGATGGCATCTCCTGGCAATCCTGTTGCTTTGTGCGGAATGTCCCTTTGGGTGATGACCTACGCTGTGTACGCAGGTCGCGGTTTAAATGCGCATCGCTGAAGCTGGCCATGATCAAGAACCAGCACCTTGCGGAGAGCCTCTTCCAGGGCAATGTGTACGACTGTGTGTGCCTGTATGAGCCTGCTGCAGGGCCCCAATTCCGAGAAACAGCCTGACTGCAAGGCAGTTGTATTCAGCCGTCAGCTCTATGTAATATCTTGAGAACACAAGCATGATGCATCTGCTGATGTTCCGCATACATTTCTGGCTGAAGGGCATCGATATCATCATGACGATGACTTTTTGGGGCGCGAGATTTGTGAGTTGTTCATCTAGATCTATGGCCATCGATACTGGAATTTACATCAGAAGGGAAAGCCTTGTGATAGGGCGGCCCCTTCAATATGGGTGACGCTCCTGCATCACAGACTAGATGAGTCTTGTCTGCTGATGACAATAATGACCCCGGTATTTGAACAAGGTCATCACTGCACTGCCATTTTGCATACAGGACATGCAATCGCGAAAATCACAACGTGGACGTCAGTCCCGGTCAGCCAAGCGGCCACGTGCATGGTGCTCGGCAAGGAAGTGCTGACAGTTCCTTACCAGCACACTTCCTGCATGGGAACCTGCCTATGTTCTCAAAGTTGCGCGCTACGGTCTGTACCTTCAGGTCCCGCCTGTGCAACTTGCCATCCACACAGACATGCTCCCACCACGCCCTCTTGAAGCTTCCCAAACCAATAGCAGTCGGGTCCAGCTTGCCATTTAATGAAGAGCACCAGAATTGCATGAGCTCCGGCTGGAGCTTAGGGATGGACAAGCACTCACAGACAGCTGTACCCGCACAAGGGCACCCTCGTTGACGACGCTGTACTTTTGCACAGCGGTCGCGGACGAAGGCCTCCCAGGCGTGCTCACACTTGCAGCCTTCCGGCCTGCTCTCCTTATTTTCCTGGCACAGCCATATCAGCCTTGTGTTGCTGCCGCATGTCAAGCTGGAGACATCAATGCCCTCATTCCTGCTGGGATGGATCTGCTCCCAGAGATTTGGGAACTCGTCCTTCACCAGCCCGCGCTTTGGGCGCGAGCGCCCCCTTTGCTCTTCATGTGCGCAAATTGGACATCCAGTACCCATGGCGGCACGACGCCTAACTGAAGCTGTCCAATGCCCATGCGCTTTGCATACCCAGGATACCTTCTTGTGGCTGGAACACCCAAGAGTCTCCAGATCAATGCCCTTGTTGCGCTTATAATCCCACTGGTCGAGTAATTCACGGCACCGCTCTGCCACAGACTGACAGCGGCAGATTATGCGCCCAGTGCACACAGGACAGCCGCTATTGCTCACGCAGCGATTTCTTACCCGGGCACACCACTCATGGGGCCTCCCACAATGCTCACAGCGCGTCTCACATCGCCAGGCAGCCATGAAGCGTGACCCAGCTGGCACTGAATTGGGGGTCACATCAACATTACTTTCCTGTATCCATTGCTGCACTAGATCAGGTCGCTCCTCGGCCAGGCTACCACGCCACACGGCCTTCCCAGGTTTCTGAGCACCTGCAGAGAGTAGCGCTAAATGAGCATCCAATTGCAGTGCCCTGAGGCCACAGATGGCATAATCAGCTCTTTGCCTGCAGCTGAAACATTGCCCAGAATATTGTGGTCCCCAAAATGCTGTCGAATACAAGTATATCATCTTTGCGATGCATCATAATGCTCTGAATGCTGCATAGACTGCACATTGATGTTACCTTCACGAGACACCAGATGGCGCCGAGTTTTCGTGTCCTGCAGCTTGAGCTTCTGGGTGTCCACTTCTGCTGTTGCTCTTGGGATGAGAAGGCGCAGTGCGCTGCCAGTGAGGCGTGGAGGTTCCCGAGAGAATTACCGCACAGCGGCTGGAAAGGAAGCGGCTGCTGCTGAGGGCTTCCATCTTAGCAGCCATGAATGCATGCCTCCAAAACTCGCCTGCTTTCAGGGGCATTGCACATGCTGGGCAGGGACGACAAATCTTGGTCCCCTTGATCTGCCCTCAGGGCAAGAGGCCCATGCAGCTTCCAGGTCATGGGAAACTACTACTATCATGCAGATAAAACGGAGTCAAACGATCATAACAAATCTGCTCCTCCCTCGCTGAATCATGGACAGAGCGCGGCAGTGCTGTAGTGAACTTTACAGAGGTTGCAAGCGCCTAGCTTGAGGCCATGCGTATGCACACAGCTAGCTTTACACCAGCTAGTAGCTCTGCAAAAGGTGGAAGTATGGGTGCACTTAGCTAGTTTATCTCCAGAGCTACCTGGCAAGAAATTTTCAAGCTACGTGTGTCCTATAGGTATATACATATACTGTAGTGCATCGTAACATAGTATCTTCTGCATTTGAAAGTTAGGATTTTGCGCTTGCAAAGAATATTTACCTTAATTGTGCTAATGACTAGGAAGAAATGCAAAGCAAGACCCTCATCTGACACCCAGATATGCATGGCTGCATGTGGAAACTTGCACACCAATGTCAGCAACCCCTAGCATCCTGCGCCTGATAAGAGTCTCGCATGCACCCTGGAAGTCTAGCCCTTGCCTTTGTGCCTGCCTTTAATGTTAGCTCTGCTCTCCGTGCAATCATGTCCTTGCCGAAATGAACTTCACCAAGGCAGTCCTAACTCTTGAGAGGCGCACTGGTGCTGCGCATGGCTCACACCCCACAAAGTAGGCTTGAGCTTGCAGCCTCCTCGAGCCCAATTGTCTCATCATCATTCTTTCAGCTTTCCTATGCCATCAAGGGACTTGTTGAATTGAAAGAGTACTGAAAAGTTGACATGCCCTAGATTGCAGGAGCTCAAATAGAGGCCTCTGTGTCAGGCGCTGTGCTGACAGGCCAGCTATAATATGAGGTAAAGGCAGCTACGGAAAAGCTGCTATCTGCTGTGCATCTACCCATTAAGTGGGGGAATGCCAGCAGTTGTCGAAGGTACCAGGCTCCCCGTCCTGCCTGGCAAAGGGCAAGGCAGACTGCTGTTAGCCTGAAAGAAAAGTATCCAACAGCCCAAAAAAACTTGGAGCCTTCTCTTGTGGCTTCCTGTCACAACATGAGCTCTTCCTAAGCAGCCCCTTGGTCAAGTCTATCTCTGTCCTTGGCACGGAGGTTGGCGTCAGGAGACATCAATGTGCCTCATACTGCATTGATCTAGTCAAGTCGCAAGACATGACATGGAGACAGCAGCATTGGCTGCAAACTTGGATAGCGCCTTCACCAAACAAGATGTAAAGGCAGCAATGCTGTCAGGGAAACCCAGCACACCTGCCTTCAAGCTTTTGCAGGGAGACAGCCCCGGGGCCAATGCTGCATTTGAGGTGCAAGACCTGTAAAGATTGCCAAAAAAAAGCCCCCAAGCGCGATGACCATGAAGCCTAGCACTATGCGCCTGTAAAACTGCCGTCCTTTGAAGGGATATTGAGCTCACTCGCTATGCTATTCTCTCAAAAGGGCTAAAGGACAGACCAAGACCGGCATGAAGTAATGTGACTCACATTACTCTCACGTTATGTGAGAGCTTGACCCCCTCAGAGAAGGGGCCACCCTTGAGATTCAGATTAGTTTGAAGCCCTGGGACTAGTGCTCTTAAAGGGTCATAGAGAGAGTGTGCCACAGTGCACTCTTTCTATCAGCTATAGCTTTGCGGAAAGCGCTTTCCTGGGTTGGGTCATCTGGAAGGGGTGGTCCCCAGACAGAATGGGGTGCTGCGCTCCACATTTAGGCGCCGGCCCCGCACCGGCTCGAACCCGGCCTCCCGAGCCCACAACCTGGCCCGCGCATGTCCCAGCCCGAGCTCATCGGAAGCCACCGAGATCTTCCCGACCCGGTCCAGCACCTCCAGGAACCTCGCCTTGAACTCGGCAACGTCCTTTGCCTCAAACGCCACGGTCCTCCCAACTCCCGCCTGCAGCAGGTGTTGCGAGGACCGCTAGAACCCAAGCGCTGCACTGCCGGTGGCGGGCCCTTCCGGCAGCGGCATAAGATCAGCGCCGGTACGAGCCCTGGTGATCTCCTCAGCAATTCTGCGATGACCTCGCGGGAAACCCGGACGGTGGCGTCGTTGGCCGAACCGATCAGCTTGCAGGAAGCGGCCAGCCGCCTGGGCGTTCACTACATGACCGCCTACCGGTACGTCCGTACTGGCCGGCTTCCCGCCCAGCGCGACGGCGTCCAGTGGCTGGTCGATCCACGCGACCTGGAGCTGGTCCGGCACCAGGAGCGCGCCCGGCCCGGCGACCCCCGCCCGAAGCAGGACCGGACGGCCAGCCTCACCGCGCGGATGACCGCCGGTGACGAAGCCGGCGCCTGGCGCGTCATCGATGACGCCCTGGCCTCGGGGATGGAGCCAGCTGAGGTTTACCTCGACCTGCTGGTGCCCGTGCTGTCCGGCGTGGGTGCGGGCTGGGCCAGCGGCACGGTGACCGTCGCGGCCGAGCACCGAGCCTCGGCGGTGGCCCTGCGCATAATCGGGCGGCTGGGCCCCCAGTTCGCCCGCCGGGGCCGGAAGCGCGGGGTGGTGATCATCGGTGCCCCGGCCGGGGACCAGCACAGCCTGCCCGGCGCCATCGTCGCCGACCTGCTCCGCGGGGAAGGGTTCGAGGTCATCGACCTCGGCGCGAACACGCCGGACACTTCCTTCGCCGAAACCACCCGGGACGTACCCGCCTGGTCGCCGTGATCATCGGGACCATCGCTTCAGGCTGCGACAGCGCGGTCCAGTCCACCGTTCAGGCCATCCGGCGCTGCGACCGCACCGTGCCGGTACTCATCGGCGGCGCCGCCATCAACGACGCCGGCCACGCGGGACGTCTGGGCGCGGACGCCTGGACCGGTCCGGACGGCCGGTCCGTCATCGCCGCCGTGAATGACGCGGCGCGGACCGTGGGCCGCGCCCGGTCAGGCCCGGGCCGGGCGGTCGGCTCCGGCGACGTAGTCGAGAGTCCGCTCGATGAGGCCGCCGGCCCGGCGCAGGTCGGCCGAACTGGGGCCGGGATCTCCGCTCAGCCGGCCGGTGATCCGCTCCCGTAGCTCCGGGATGGCCGCGGCGGCCAGCCCGACGCCGATCCGGGCCGCGGTCCGGACCACCTGCGGGTCGACGGACCATAGAACTTCAAAGGTGCGGTCCCGGTCCCGGCGCTCTTCCTGCCCGGGCCGTTCCCAGGCCACAACGCAGGCGGGCGTGTCGGGGGCGTCGCAGATCAGCGCCCACTCCCGCCGCAGCGGCGAGTCCACAGGCACCGCGACCTCGGCGAGCGCCCCGGGCCGTCGGCGGCTGCGCCCGAAGTCGGCGAACACCACCGTCTGCTCCGCGGTGCGGGCCAGTTCGGCCCAGCGGGACGCCGATGCCTGGTAGAACCGCTGGCGCTGGAAGGACCCGAGCAGGACCGGACGCTGGGCCCGGGCTGCGCACTCATCCTCGATCGCCCGGGTCACCGCGAGCAGGATCACCTTGTCCAGGACGTGGACTCGCAGGCCAGGGTGGTGGCGGCGGGTGCCGGCGAAGATCGACTGCCCAACGTCTTCCCCCGCGTCTTCGCCCGCGCCTTCCCCGGTACTGGCGGCAGCCTGCGCCATCGCCGCGGGCAGGGACAGGCCGGCCGCGCGGCGGCGCAAGACCTCGGTGAGCAGGTCGCAGTCGGCTTCGGTGTAGCGGCGCTGCCCGCTGGGCGAACGCTGCGGGCGGGGCAGGCCGTAACGCTGCTCCCAGTTCCGCAGTCCCGCAACCGGAATCCCGGTCCGCCGGGAGACTTCGCTGATCGACAGCACGGCGGCGTCGGCGTGAGCGCCGTCGCCTACTATCCCAAAGCTCGTCATGATGATAACCCCCCATTAATCATTATGATGAGGTATGCTCACTATAGCTGAACTACCGCTCCGGCACCCGCCGAAGTCACATTCAGCTGCACTGGCTGCTCTGGACCACGGCGGCGGATCGCGTCTGCCATGAGGCCTTGATTAGCCTTGGCCGCGCTTTCCCTGTGGGGATGCTCTTGATCGGGGCGAGCATCGCCGCAATCATTCCAGTTCGGTCTTTCGTCACAGTCGTCAATCTGCCCTAGACCCCGGTAGCGAACCTCACCGGTCACCGGAGGTATCAAATGTCTTCGACCATCCCGCCGCCGCCGAGTAGCTTCGATAATCCGCTGGACGAGCAGGGGAATCTGTTCGCTCCGGAAAATGTTGACGAGGATCCCACGAGCTGGATGGTACGCGGTGTGTGCCGAGGCGCGGACCCTGAACTGTTCTTCCCCATTTCGCTCCGGGGCCGCGCGGCGGAGCAGATCAAATATGCGAAGGCCGTCTGCGGGCGCTGTCCGGTATCTGGAAGCTGCCTTTCGTATGCGTTGCGGACAATGCCGGATGGTATCTGGGGCGGCACCACCAGCGAAGAGCGCATCGCGATCCGCGTCCGGTCGGCCGTGCGTTTCCGGGCTCCGGCCGAAGGGTGAAGTCCGGCCGGAGCTGGCCTGGCCGCCAGCGGTGGATCCTGAACCGGATCGAGAACGGGCTCCGGGCCGATGATCGTCAGCTGAGCTCGATGTTCGCGATCTTCGCCCGGCTCACCCGGGCGGAAGCCATACCCGCGGCGGAGCGGATCGAGCGCGGCCGATGGCGCCCGCTGCAGAAAACCCGGAGCCACCGGCGCGAGCGGCGACGGCTCAGGGCCGCCGCTCCGGGTAGACTTCCCGGTCCTTTGCGGCGTCCGTTCTTATCCAGTGTTTTAATGAGCTTCCCGCGGTCTGGCCAGGGCGCCGAAATTTTGCTCCCACGGGGTAGAGCCGCTCCGGCTTTGGTGGTTGAGAGTCTCCCGCCGGGTAGGTGACCGAAGTGGCCGACATGTTTCCGCCGCCGCGGTGATCAGTTAAGAAACTAGTTCATCACCTCCGGCCAGCGGTTACGGCGGCTACGGCAAGACTATTTCTGCGGCACCTGAAGAAGCCGGCTGCCGCCGCATCACTGGTAACTGCCGGGCATTCCTATGCCGCTTAAGCCGCGTCAGCGAGACCCTCCGCAAGGAGCAGATCGACGAGCCCGACACCAACGGCACCACCCGCTAATCAGCTCGGCGGGATCCGGCCCACCTGGCCGGATCCCGTGGCCCGTCACCGCAGAGTCATCTTCACCATGAGGAGTTCTATGAGCAGCAATCGCAACACCTTCATCCGGTCCCTGCATGACCTGGGGGTCGCGGCCTGGTTCGGCGGTTCCCTGATGGGTGCCGTGGCCCTGAACGGGGCCTCGAAGGACGTCAGCAACCCGCTGGAGCGGGCGAAGATCGCGTCGTCGGGCTGGGCCCGCTGGGCGCCGTTCTCCGCGGCCGCGATCGGTGTCCACGTAGTGGGCGGGATCGGGCTGATGCTGGCCCACCAGGACCGGGTCCGCAACCAGGCCGGTGTCGGGGCCAACAGCGCCGTCAAGACCGTGCTGACGGCGGCCGCGCTCGGCACCACCGCCTACAGCGGGGTGCTCGGCGCCAGGCTGGCCAAGGCCGCTGGGGACGACACCTACACCGAGGGTGGCACCACCCCCAGTGAAGCCACCCCCGACAATGTGGCCGCGATCCAGCAGCAGCTCCGGATCCTGCAGTGGGCGACCCCGGTCCTGACCGGCACGCTCATCGTGCTCGGTGCCCAGCAGGGCGAGCAGCAGCGTCCGCAGGAGCGGGTCCGGGGCTGGCTGAAGAACGCCAGCTGACCTCGGCCGCGCGCCGCCGGCGGTCTGCTTCGGGCAGGCCGCCGGCACCTTCATGACCGGCGAGGACATCTCCAGCGGGTGCGTTTGAAGCCAGCCTCCCGGGGGAGCAGCAGGTCACGGCACCCACTGCCGTGCCGTTCCTGGACCCCGGCGGCTCCGCGGTCACCTGGCCGCGTCCGACGCTTGAGGAGTCCCACGGTGTCAGCTCTGCCCGCATCCCAGGGTGAACCCTGCCCCCCAGCCCGGTCCGCCGGCCGGGGCAGTGAGTACGCGATGTTGTCCCGGCAGGTTCGGCAGGCGGACCTGCTGGCCCGGCGGCCGGTCTACTACTGGCGCAAAATCATCGTCACCGCTGCGGCGCTGGCCATCGGCTGGGTCGCGTTTGTTCTGATCGGCGACTCCTGGTGGCAGCTGGGCCTGGCTGCGTTCCTGGCCGTGGTCTTCGGCCAGATCGGCTTCCTCGGTCACGACGCCGGGCACCGGCAGGTGTTCGCCAGCCACCGGGCCAACTACGCCCTCGGCGTCTTGTGCGGCAACCTGGGCATCGGGCTCAGCTACGGCTGGTGGACGAGCAAGCACAGCCGGCACCACGCTCACCCCAACACCGAGGGTGTGGACCCGGACGTCATGATCGGGCCGCTGGCGTTCTCCGGTGCCCGCGCGCGGGCCGGCCGTGGCATCCAGCGGCTCCTGTTCCGCTACCAGGCTTACCTGCTGGTGCCCTTGCTGTTCCTCGAAGGGGCCAACCTGCACCTGTCCAGCATCACCGCGCTGATCCGGCAGGCCGGCCAGCGTGGGGAAAGCCGGGCCGCAACCGGCCGGCACTGGGCCTGGGAAGCCGGGCTGCTCATCCTCCATGCCGGCGGTTACCTCGGCGCGGTCTTCCTGGTCCTCTCACCGCTCCGGGCGGTGGTTTTCATCCTGGTCCAGCAGGGGCTGTTCGGGTTCTATCTGGGCTGCTCGTTCGCGCCCAACCACAAGGGCATGCCCGTGCTCGCGGCCGAGGACAAGATCGGCTTCCTGCGCCAGCAGGTGCTCACCTCCCGCAACGTCCGGGGCGGCCGCCTCACGGACTTCGCCCTCGGCGGGCTGAACTACCAGATCGAGCACCACCTGTTCCCGTCCATGCCCCGGCCCAGCCTGCGGCGGGCCCAGCCGCTGGTGGCGGCCTTCTGCGCCGAGCACGGCCTGTCGTACTGCGAGGCCACCCTGTTCGGCTCCTACGGCCAAGCGCTCCGGCACCTCAACGAGGTCGGCAAGCTGACCCGGCCGGGGTCGCCGGCCCCGTTGCACGTCCAGTCCGCACGGTGAGGCGGGCTGCGGTCAGGTGCTGACGTCAGGCTGGGTCCCGCCTCACATGCCGACGTCAGGCCGGGCCCCGCCGGGGTTGGCTCGCTGGTTCACGATCAGCCAGCTCAGGATGACCGCGCCGCCCGCGGTGGCCAGCCCGGCGGCGGTCATCTCATAGACCCGCAGCGACTTGGGCCAGGCCGGGACCCGTTCGGTCGCGGGCATCTCCTGGCCGCGGGCGGACCGGGCAAAGATCGCGTAATCGGAGTCGAGACGGAGATCCTTGGCCAGCAGCGACCGCTCCATCTGCCGTAGCAGCAGTGGCTGGCTGCCGGGCAGCCGCACGATGCCCTTCCAGCACAGCTGAACGGCGCGGGACGGCCAGCGGCGCAGCCTTGCTCCCGATCCCTGCGGCGTGGCCTGCAGCCGGTCATCGCGAGCGGCAGGTGGCCAGCTCACCGCGCTCACCGGACCGTCCTCCGCTCGCGGCCGCGCGGGACGGCCGCGTCCGCGCTCGAACTCGAAACGGATCGGCCAGCGCACAGGGGGCAGTGATTCATCCCGGCGTCCTCCTCGTGGATCGTCACCGGCTCTGTCACCGGGGTCTGGAGCGAGGAGGCACCCACGTAAAGCGGAGCCGCCCGCGCGGTGGCCTCGCTGAGGCGACTACCCCAGGCAGGCCAGGTTAACCTTTGCCCGCTTTGCCCTGGGCCCGTATGCATGGGTCACCCTCCTATCCTGCGGTCGTTACCGTCCCAGATGTCTCCCGGGCCGCCGGCGCATGCGCAGGGCGGCGAAAACCAGGGCGCCGAGGAACACCACGATCCCGATGATCAGCAGGTACAGCAGGCCCTTGACGACCACGCCGACAATGCCGAGCCCGATAGCCACGATCACCAGCAGCAGGAACAGGGCAATCATCAATCCTCCGTTTCGCGGGATTTCCCCGCCGTGGCTGAGCTCGCCACTGATGACGGCCGCTGCTGCGGGATGCGACCCAGGCTGAGCAAACCCTCACGGAGCCGCTCGGCCACTGTTCCGGCCGGAACCCCCAGCAGCTCGGCCACCTGCCGCGAGGTGTATCCGGAGGACGCCAGCAGCACGGCCTCACGCTGCGGCTCCGGCAGGGACGCCAGGCCACGATGCACCGGCAGGCTCCCCACCGCCCGGTCCTTCGTGACCCCAGGGCTCCCGGACGGCACGAGCCCGGTCGCACGGGCGTTGTCCACCGCAGCGCGGCTCACGGCCCGGCGTCGCGCCATCGTCATGACCCATTCGAGCCCGCTGCCCTCAGCCGGGCTGAACCGCGACGCGGATCGCCACACCTCCAGCAAGACCCCCGCGGTCAGCTGCTCGGCCTGGGGCTGGTCCTTGATGATCCGGCGGACCAGGCCGTACACCGCGCCGGAGACCTGATCACAGACGGCCCCGAACGCCTCGGCATCACCGCGGGCAACCCGTGGCAGCAGCTCATCAAGCACCGGCGCGGCCGACTGCCCGTCCTCATCGCGCCCCGCCGCCGGCTCCGTACCCGCCGAGCGGGGATTACGTTTCTGCCCCACCGCCATGGCTGCTCCACCCATACCGCACCAGTGAATGACCACAGGCTGCCAGGGTCCGGAACAGCACCGCCAGTTAACTACTTAAAGTCATCGTAAACATACCCAGCCACAGCCAGATATTCACGATCACCGCGCCGGGCTAATCCGTCCGCCGTCGCGACCGCCTCGGCTACCGATGCGTGCACCGGCAGCACGTCATCCGGCACCGCCAGGCCGGCCATCATGCGCGCACCGGGGTCCGGGATGACCAGCCGGAGCCACGACCCCCGCCCGCGCGCCCGCCGGGAGGCCTGCATCAAGGCGTCCAGGCGGGTGGAGTCGCCCACGCCGCTGCCGGACAGGTCAATGATCAGCCCCGCGGCCCCGCCCTCGTCGAGGGCCGCGCACAGCTCACCGGCCAGCGCCGGGGCGGTGAGGAAATTCCGGCCTGGCGGCAACTCCACCACCGCGAATCCGCCGAACCAGCGGACCGGGCACCCGGGACTTTCCGGGATGACAATGCGCGGGATCATGACGCTCCCTTCCCTTCCTACACCCGATACCAACCGGGTGCACCGTCAGGGTCTGGAGCGGCACACGCGTATATGTTGATCGTCTTCCCCGGCACCAGCCGCTGTCAACTCGGACCAGCCGGCGCCCCCCTGGCTCCGGGATCAGCCGGAGCGGGATCCGCGGACCGCTTGCCAGTCGGCCACATTCTCCGAACCGTTGGCCACTGCGCCCGCCAGCTCAGCCAGCCGCCGGTTCTGCACCCGCGCCTGACCGCGCAGCTGCTCGAACGCCTGCCCCATGTCCAGGCCCAGCCGCTCGGCCAGGACTCCCTTGGCTTGCTCGATTACGACCCGCGAGTTCAGCGCGCCCTGCAGCTGCTCGGCCAGCACCTCCTGGTGCCGGAGGTTGCGCTCCTGCAGCAGCCCGATCGTGGCCACGTCGGCCAGCGCCTGCCCCACCCGCAATCCGGTTTCATCGAGCCGGCCCGGCGCGTGCCGGAACAGGTTCACCGCCCCGATCACCTCATCACGCAGCCGCATCGGCAGCGCCTGCACCGACGCGAACCCGGCTTCCAGCGCGGCTGGCGCAAACGATGGCCACCGCCCGGCCGCCGCCGCCAAGTCCGGCTCGGCCACCGGCACTCCCGTCTGGAAGCACTCCAGGCACGCTCCCTGGTCGTTCTGCAGCTGGAACAGCTCCACCAGGCGCGCCTGCTCACTCGACGACGCGATCACCCGCAGCGACCCGCGCTGATCGGCCAGCATCAGCCCGGCCGCGTCCACCTCCAGCAGCTGCACGGCCCGGTCCGCCAGCCCGTGCAGGAAGTCCACCACATCAAAGTCAGCGACCAGCGTGTCCGCCAGCTCGACGAACGTTACCGCCAGCATCTGTTCGCGATCTTGACTCAAGCTGCTCATGCCGCCCACTTCCGCGTTGTTTCTGCATCAACCATAGGACTGCACCGCATCAGCACAAGAGCGCACCCGAGATGCCCTCAAGTGACTGGCTTGCCGGTCTCATCGGTATCCAGCCGCAGCCGCCGCGACACCACCGCCGCCGCCACCTCGTCCAGCGTCAGGTCGTGTGAAAAGGCGTACCCGCGCAGCAGCGCCAGCGCCTCCTCCAGCCCCGTCCCGCGCTGCGCGGACACCATCCCCGTGGCCTGATAGACCCGGGCGTGGTCATCGGCCCAGCCGTCCTGGGCCCAGCCGTCCCCGTTGCCGTCCATCCCGGCCCGGGAGTTCAGCAGCAGCAGCAACGCCGCGTCCGCGCACACCAGCACGTCGGCCAGGGCACCCGGGCTCAGCGAACCAGGTGTTTCCCGGTACAGCCCCAGCACCCCGACCCGGATCGCCCCCTGCATCAGGGGGAACGCGAACACCGCCGCCGCGCCCACCGCCGCCCCCGCGGCCGCGAACCCGGGCCACCATTCCCGCCAGCCCGGCGCCTCCAGGTCAGCCACCAGCACCGGGTTGCCCGAGCCGAACGCGTCAGCGCAGGGGCCCTCGCCCAGCGTGAACTGCAGCTCCTCCAGCTCGGCCGCCCGCCGGTCGGTGGCATGCACCAGCGCCCGGCGCGCCGGGTCACTCATCACCGACAGCCACCCACCGTCCACCCCGCCCACCGCGACCGCGACCTCGCACGCATGTGCGGCCGACACCGGGGCACCCTGCACCCCGGCCCGCTCGGCGATCAAGCCCCACAGCCGGGGCCGCCGCTCACCAGCCATGCCCGGCCACCGGCCCCGGCTGCATCCAGCCCCTAGCCCATCCCGCCAACTCCGGCATTACTCCTGCCTTCACTCGACCGGTCAGTTACGACCACGACCGAGCTGGGGGATGCAGCCGGCGGGGACCCGGCTAACCACAACCAGACAACAAGGTCACGTAGTGCACTTCTACGACCACCATAGCCGCACCAGGCCTGGCCCAGCGCCGCCTCCGGCCTGTACCGTAGCCGTAAAGTGTGCACACTTTAGTGCGGCCGGCGTAGACAGGAGGTCACCGATGACCGAGGTGAGCAGGGGATCCGAGCCCGCGGTCCGGGTGTCGAAGCTCGGGTACGTGCAGTTCACCACGCCGGAGGTGGCGCGGCTGGTGGAGTACTACACCAAGGTGCTGGACTTCGAGCTGGTCGAGGAGGCGCCTGACGGTGCCTTCCTGACCACGGGCTTCGACCACCACAGCGTGGTGATCAGCCAGGGTGAAACCAAGGGCCGGTCGGCGGTGGGGTACGAGATCTGGGGGTCGGTCGCGGACGCTCAGCGCCGGCTGCACGAGGCCGGGTACGAGGTCGAGCGGCGCAGCGACATCGGTCCGGGCACGCCCGAGGCCTTGGTCCTGATCGAGCCGTCGACCGGCGTGCCGCTGCACCTTTTCGAGGGTCAGGACCCCAGCGGGGTCGATGGCTACACCCCGCTCCGGCCGACCAAGCTCGGCCACGTGGCCTCGTTCACGCCCGAGCTGGCGTCGCTGCAGAAGTTCTACGAGGACCTGCTCGGCTTCAGGTGGTCCGACACGGTGGGGGACTTCTTCGTGTTCCTGCGCTGCAACGCCGACCACCACGCGGCCAACTTCATGGCCAGCTCGAAGTTCGACGGCATGCACCACGTCGCCTACGAGATGCGTGACCCGGCCCACCTCATCACCCTGCTCGACCACCTGGCCAAGGAGAACTACCGGCTCATCTGGGGGCCTGGCCGGCACGGCCCCGGGCACAACCTGTTCACCTACCACAAGGACCCGGACGGCAACACGGTCGAGCTGTTCACCCAGCTCGACGTGATGCACGACGACAACAAGGGCTACTGGGAGCCGCGCCCGTGGCACGAGTCGTTCCCGCTGTTCCCGCGGACCTGGGAGGTGGACCTGGCCACGGTCAACATCTGGGGCCCGGTCAACCCGGAACTGCTGGACCACTGACATGCGTCATCCCGGGCTGGTGACCAGCCCGGGATGACGTCAAACGTGGTTCTACTTCGTGAGGTTGGCGGGCACGGCCGGGAAGTCGGTGCCCCAGCCTGCGTTCGTCTGGATGGCGGAGGCGGCCTCCAGCTCGTTGAGCGCGTTGGGATTATTCGCCAGCGCGTCCCGGGCGGCGGCCGAATAGTCACTCATCATGGTGGCGTAGTCGGACGGGTCGCCAGGCCAGGGATTCCTGGCCGCCGCGGCCGCGTCGCGGGCCAGAGCCTTGGCGTCGGTCAGGGCCTTGCTCTCGTTCTCATTGGTGAAATCGCCGTACAGGGCGGTCGCATCCCGGTTGACGGCCAGCAGAGCGTCGCCGCCGCCATTGACCCACCAGTGCTGCTCCGCCGAGCGGAGCGAGGTCGACGTCCCGGTCGGATACGTCTCCCAGTGGACGTTGACCGGCCCGCAGGCCGCGGCGGCAATCCCGATCCCGCCCACCATCGCGCCGACCCCGATGACCTTCTTGATACGCATGTTTCCCCCGTTTTGTTGCTTACTTGCGAGCCGTGATGTGCGACCCGCGCTTTGCCACCCGGAATTCAGGACGTGAGGTTGCCGGGCGCGGCCGGGAAGTCGGACGACCAGCCGGCCGCGCTGGCTTCGGCGTTGGCCGCGTACAACTGGGCCAACGCGTCGTAGGTGTCCCCCGTCGAGAGGTACCGGCCCGCCGCCGCCAGGTCGCCCATCAGGATGCTGTAGTCCGCCGGATTGCCCGGGTAAGGGTTCCTGGCCGCGGCCTGGGCGGCGTGCTCGAGGGCGAGGCCATCGGTCCGATCGGTGCTCAGCGGCACGTTGTCGCCGAAGGCGTCGTCGGTCGCAGTGACCTGGGCCTTGTTGACGTAAATCGCGTCGTTGCCGCCCCCGTTGACCCACCAGTGCTGCTCCGCGGTGCGGAGAGAGGTGGAAGTCCCGGTGGGATATTTCTCCCAGTGGACGTTGACCGGCCCGCAGGCCGCGGCGCCGAGCCCGAGCCCGCCCACCAGGGCACCGACACCAATAACCTTTTTAATTCGCATATTTCCCCCCGTTGCTGCTTTGCTCCACCGACTTTATAGCACGCTGAAAAGAACAGGTAGACCTGCTGAAACATAAAACTTCGCCGGATTTAATGTGCACCTAGAATGGCTTCGCATTATTTAATGACAAGAGCGGCTCAGGTCGGTAAATCACCGCATAAAGACCTGGCGCCGTGCCATTCGACCCGGGACTGCTGTGACCACGCCTCGACCCCTCGGCCACCGTCCCCGGCGACGTGGCCCTGGTGCGGCAGGCCCCGCAGGTGTCCGCGCGGATCAAGGTCACCGGCCTGGCCTACGACGTCACGACCGGCCTGGTGAAAACGGTCGTGCCGCCGCGGTGACCCGCGGCGGCACGACCGTCGTACTGAGCTGTACCGGGGTTAGCGTGCTCCGGAACCGGTGACTGGTTCGGAGTCCCGGACCGCTTCCTCTTCCTCCTCCGCGCTGGTCACCGCCGGGCTCGACGTGTGGCCGAGCTGGGTGATCAGGAAGTCGTACGCGGTCTCGGCGTGCTGCGTGAGGTCCACGCCGGTGATTTCGTCCTCCTCCGAGACCCCGAAGCCCATCGTCTTGTCGATGATCTTGCCGAGGATCCAGGCCACGGTGAAGGAGTAGAGGCCGACCGCGACCGGGCCGAGCACCTGCACCCCGAGCTGGTGCACGCCGCCAATCCCTTGCGCTGGCCCTCCAGGAGCGGGTAGGCGGCCAGGAAGCCGAGCGAGATGGCACCGAACGCGCCCCCGACCAGGTGCACGCCGACCACGTCGAGCGCGTCGTCGAAGCCGAGCTTGTGCTTCAGGCCGATCGCGCAGCAGCAGAGGGCGCCCGCCGCCAGGCCGAGCACGATGGCCGCCCATGGTGCGATGAACGCACAGGCGGGCGTGATCGCGACCAGGCCCGCTACCGCACCCGAGGCCACGCCCAGGGTGGTCGGCTTGCCGTCACGGTACCGCTCGACCAGGAGCCAGCCGCCGGCCGCGGCTGCGGTCGCGATCTGGGTGTTCATGAAGGCCAGGGCGGCCGTCCCGTCCGCCGCGAGCTCGGAGCCCGCGTTGAAGCCGAACCAGCCGAACCACAGCAGGCCCGCGCCCAGCAGCACCAGCGGCAGGTTGTGCGGCCGCATCGGGTCCTTCTTCCAGCCCTTCCGCTTGCCGAGCACGAGCGCCAGGGCGAGACCCGCGGAGCCGGCGTTGACGTGCACGACCGTGCCGCCGGCGAAGTCCTCGATACCCAGGCTGCTGAGCCAGCCGCCGCCCCAGACCCAGTGGGCGACCGGGAAGTACACCAGCGTGGCCCAGGCGACGGTGAACACCGTCCAGGCACCGAACTTGGTCCGGTCGGCGATCGCGCCGCTGATCAGCGCGACCGTGATGACCGCGAACGTCAGCTGGAAAGCAGAGAACAGGAGATCGGGAATGCCCGCCACCCGGGACGCGCTGTGCACGAGCCCGTGTTCGCCGAGGTACTCGAAGCCGCCAATGAACCAGTTACCTTTGCCGAAGGTCAGCGAGTCCCCGTACAGCACCCAGGCGATGGTCACGGTGACGATGGCGATCCACGACATCATCATCATGTTCAGGGTGGTCTTGGCCCGGGTCATGCCTCCGTAGAAGAAGGCCAGACCTGGGGTCATCAGCAGGACGAGCGCGGTGCTCGCCAGCATCCAGGCGGTCGAGCCGGAATCTATCTTCACTACGATCTCCTTTTGTCCGTCCGCCAGCCAGGCTCGCCAGCACGGATTTCGTAGCAAGACACCAAATATTTCGTACCGGTTAACAACAGGCCGTGGGCATGTGACGTACGTTGCACCAGTTGGCGCGGCTGTTGCCCGATATACGGGCCGGTCAGCGCCGTGCGGCCGAAGCCGGAGCCATTTCCGCCCGGTCCGGCACATGAGCCCTCAATCCGGTGCCTTATTAATTCCGATAAAGAACTTTCGTGGCGGGATCGCCGGCGTCATCGGGGGTCCTAGCAAATCTGACCTCTCGGGCGCCCCTGGTCTGACGTCGCGGTAGGTCCCACGTCGGCCGGTTTCCGAATTCCCGCACATGCCGCCCGAGCTCGTGTACTCTGAGCAACGCTTGACTACACAAGGTGACTAAGGCCTGGTCAGACGGCCTTGTACAAACCCCCCTGAGTACACCATTTCCTGATTGTGGGTTCAGCTCGTCGTGCACACTTACCCTGACGTGCGCAAGCTGCCCGGTCCGCGTCCCGTTGGCGGTCCACCGGGCCGGCATGCCGCGCACTCGTCCCGCGGGCTGCCCGCGCGCCCGCTGGGCGCCCGGCGCAGCGGGCGGCACGGTGCCCCCATCAACCCGAGCCAGGAGCGGGCGCTCCGGGTGGTGGCCGCCGGAGTGCTGTGCGGCACCGCGCTGTCCCTGCTCATCTACCAGTACCAGTTCCGGCACCTGGAAGCGGTGGTCGCCGCGCACCTGTACCGGCTGTTCACGCCGGTCCTGGCCGCGTCCCGCGCCCCTGTCCTCTGGTTCGGGCTGGGCACCACGGCCGCGTACGGGCTGGACATCACGCCCGAATGCAGCTCGGCCCTACTGATCGTGCCGCTGTGCGGCCTGGGCATGCTGCTGCTGATCCCGCGCCGGCTCGCGGTGAACCGGGTCATCCGGGGCCTGATCGTGGCCGCCGCCGTGATGGTGGCGGGCAACCTGCTGCGGATCGGCGTCATCGCCGTCGCCGTCCGCTACGGCGGCCTCGGGGCCGGTTACCAGCTCGGTCACCTGATCCTCGGCTCGATCGTCAGCATCGTCTGTATCGGCATCGGCCTCACGCTGCTCACCGTCATCCTCGTCCGCCGCCGTCCGGCCCGGGGTCAAGGCCGGCGTACGGGCCGGCGTCAGGAGGTGGCGCGGTGAACAGCACCGTCATCCAGGTCGCGATCGCGCTGGCCCAGGCCGTGGCGCTGATCATGAGCGTCGCGTTCATCACCTACGTCGTCATGATCGTCGTCCCGTTCTCC
Source organism: Streptosporangiaceae bacterium (assembly GCA_965277615.1). Classification (GTDB taxonomy): domain Bacteria; phylum Actinomycetota; class Actinomycetes; order Streptosporangiales; family Streptosporangiaceae; genus Bog-532. The sequence continues at coordinate 20,786 of CBDIDG010000002.1, forward strand.
CGTCACCGGGCCAGCCGGCCGGGTGACGCCCGCTCGCTGGCCTGGCACTTCTTCGTGCCCGCGCTGAACGAGGAACAGGTCATCGGCCACACCGTGGACCGGCTGCGGGACACCTTCCCCGCGGCGCACGTCTGGGTCATCGACGACGACAGCGACGATCACACCGGGGCCATTGTGGCCCATCTCGCGACGTTCGACCCGATGGTGCACGTGGTGACGCGCCGCTTCCCGGACGCCCGCACCGGCAAGGGGCACGCGCTCAACGACGCCTACCGCACGCTCAGCGCCTGGCTGCCGCTCAGCGCGGACCGGGTCCGGACGATCATCGGCGTGATCGACGCCGACGGCCGGCCCGCGGCCAACTGCCTGGACGTGATCGCGGGCGGCGACCTGTTCGGCGACCCCGTGGTCGGCTCGGTCCAGATCCAGGTGCGGATGATGAACCGCGACGACCCGCGGCCGTTCCCGCACCGCGGCCGGCTGGTGAACGCCCTCGGCCAGACCCTGGTCCGGCTGCAGGACCTGGAGTTCCGGGTCCCGATCTCGGCCATCCAGTGCGCCCGCCGGTTCACCAAGAGCGTGGGGCTGGGCGGTAACGGCCAGTTCAGCCGGCTGTCCGCGCTGGACACGCTGGCCGACACCAACGGCGAGCCGTGGAAGGGCGCGCTGCTGGAGGACTACGAGCTCAGCCTGCACCTGATGATGACCGGCCACCGCAACGAGTACACGCCGGACACCTACGTGGACCAGGAAGGCCTGCCCGACATCTTCCGCCTGGTCCGGCAGCGCACCCGGTGGGGCCAGGGCACCATGCAGTGCGGCCTGTACCTGCGGCAGCTGTGGTCCTCGCCGCACGTGGGCCCGCTCGCCGCCCTGGAGGCCACCTATTACCTGCTGCAGCCGTGGCTGCAGCTGGTCGGGACGCTGGTCTACCCGGTGCCGGCCGCGGTGTTCGCGGCCAACTACCTGGCCGGGCCGGACGCCATGCGGAGCTGGCTGACCAGTGGCGGCTGGATGATCGTGGCCTTCTATCTGCTGATCGGGGCCGGCCCCTTCGTCCTGTGGGGGCCGATCTACCGCAGCCAGTGCGAACGGCGGATCAGCGTGCTCCGGGGCTTCGGCCTCGGCGTGGGCTACGCGCTGTTCGTGCTGATCTTCTACGTCACCTCGTGGCGTGCCTTCACCCGGATCATCCGGCACCGGGAGGACTGGTTCAAGACCCGCCGGAACGCGGAGTTCATCTCCGAAATCGAGCTCGGGGCAACGGAGCCCCGGGAAGCTCTCCAACTGATCACCCTTATGAACGGGGAAACGAATGATTGGCAAAGTTAGCGGCCTGGTCAAGGCCGCGGCGTCGGCGTCGCTCGTGGCCGGGGCCATCCTGGCCACCGCAGGTCCCGCGGCCGCGGCCGGCCCCAACATGTCCGACGGCGCCGCCGCCACCGGTCTGATCGGCCTCGCCCCGGTGGCGCCGGCCAGCTTCCCGGGCACCTCACCGGCCACCGTGGCCAGTGTCGATGTCGCCGGCCTGCTCCACACCGGCGTGATCACCGACACGGCCGACGCGACCGACGCGTCGTCCACCATCGCCGACGTCCGCGCGACCCTATCGACGGTGGCGACCGTCCGCGCCAACGCGGTCACGTCGTCGTGCACCTTCGACACGAACACCGGGGCGGTCACCGGCACCTCAAGTATCACCAACGGCCGCGTCGCGCTGGTGGGCCTGGCCAACATCGCTCTGGACGCCAACGCGGCGCCGAACACCACCGTCAGCGTCCCGGGCATCGCCACCATCACCCTGAACCGGCAGACCACCGCGCCCGACGGCACGCTGACCGTGGACGCCATCTACGTGGACCTGCTGGGCGACACCCAGACCATCACCATCGGCACCAGTACCTGCAACGCGGCCAGCGTGGCCCCGGTGCCGGTGCTGCCGGGCATGGCCCTGCCGATCGGCCTGGGCGCGCTGGGCGTGCTCGGACTGGGTGGCCTGGGCTTCGCTGTGGCCCGGCGCCGCCGGACGGCCACCGCGGCGGCCTGACCCGCTTCCCGCGGAAACAGGGCGGGGGCTTGCGCTTGATGCGCAGGCCCCCGCTTTTTGCTGCCCTCAGTTCAGGTAGTTCCGCAGGCAGCCGGCGATCTGCTCGCTGGCCGTGCCGTCGCCGTACGGGCAGGGCACCCGGGCCAGCCGCGCGCTCAGGCCGTCGTCACCGATGAGCTCCCGGCCGAGTTCGCCGAGCCCCGGGCCGGGCTGGATCAGGTGGGCGAACCCCGCGTCGATGGACTCCGGACGCTCGGTTGAGTTCCTGACCACGATCAGCGGCCGCTTGAGCACGGTGCACTCCTCCTGCACGCCGCCGGAGTCGGAGACCAGCAGCCGCGCGTGCTGGGCCAGGCCAAGGAAGGTCCGGTGGTCGGCCGGTGGCAGCGTCACCAGCCGGTCCAGGGCCGCGTTCAGCCCGTGCCGCCGGGCCGCCAGCCGGGTCCGTGGGTGCAGCGGCAGCATGACCGGCAGGCCGAGCTTGCTCAGCTGGTCCAGGATGACCCGGAGCCGTTCGCCGTCGTCAGTGTTCTCCGGCCGGTGGATGGTGGCCAGCACGTACCGGCCCGGCTCGGCCCCGGCCTCGGTGACGATCTCCGCCGCCGCCTCGCCGCTGGGCATCATCTCCCGGGTCGCTTCCACGATCGTGTTACCGGTCAGCATGACCCGCCGGGCCGGGACGCCCTCGGCCAGCAGGTTGGCTACGGCCCGCTCGGTCGGCGCGCAGTGCAGGTCGGCCAGCACGCCGATCAGGCAGCGGTTCAGCTCCTCGGGCATGGCCCGGTCGAACGACCGCAGCCCGGCCTCGACGTGCACCACCGGGACCCCGGCGTAGTGCCCGGCCTGGGCCGCGGCCTGCGCCGTGTTCGTGTCGCCCTGCACCAGCACCGCCGCCGGGCGCTGCCGCGTGAACTGCTCGCCGAGTTGCTCGACGATCCGGGCCACCTGGATGTGCCGCGGCTGTGAGCAGATCCCGGACAGGGTCTGCGGTACCGGCAGCCCGGCGGCGGAAAAGAACACGCCGGACAATTCATCATCGGTGTGCTGGCCGCTGTGTATGAGCATGGCCTGCGGGCCGAGAATGCGGACGATTGGCGCCAGTTTAACAATTTCGGGACGAGTCCCGACCACTACTGCTACCTGGGCATCTGTATATTTTTCCAGCATAAAACACCCTTGGTGGGAGGTTGCGGAATCGGCAATTATTAATAGCCGTGAAAACCGTATCGCCCGCCCGAGAGAAATACTGCTGCTTGGTGAGCTACCCGTTTGGCGGCATTTTTTTATTTAATTAACTCTTAGGTGGATAGGGTTATTAAGTCGGCTAAGGTGAGCCCGTGGACGAGGCGCGGGACGATCTCGGGCACCCGGTCCGGCCCGGCGGGCCGGCCCGCCGGGTGGTCTCGCTGGTGCCGTCGCTGACCGAGTCGGTCGCTGTGACCCGTCCCGAGGCCCTGGCCGGGGCGACGGACTGGTGCACGCACCCGGCCGGCCTGGACGTGCCCCGGGTCCGGGGCACGAAGAATCCCGACCTGGCCGCGATCCGGGCCCTGCGCCCCGACCTGGTCCTGGCCAATCAGGAAGAGAACCGGCGGCTGGACGTCGAGCGGCTGCGGGCGGCCGGCGTCCCGGTCTGGGTCACCGTGATCCAGACCGTGGACCAGGCGCTAGCGTCGCTGCGCCGGATGTTCGTCGCCGCGCTGGGCTGGCCGGTGCCGGACTGGCTGGCCGCGGCCGAGCGGGTCTGGCGCGAGCCCGCCCCCGCCACCCGGGTGCGTGCGGTCATCCCGGTCTGGCGTGACCCCTGGATGGTGGTCGGGTCGGCCACCTTCACCGGCGACCTGGCCGGCCGCCTCGGGCTGGACAACGTGTTCGGCGACGACCCGGGCCGCTACCCCCACGTCAGCCTGGACGACGTCGCCGCCCGCCGCCCCGAGCTGGTGGTGCTCCCGGACGAGCCCTACGCCTTCAGCGCGGGCGACGGCCCGGAGATGTTTCCCGGCCGCCGGGTGGCCCTGGTCGAGGGCCGCAGCCTGACCTGGTACGGCCCGTCCCTGGTCACCGCGCGCGCTGAGCTGCGGGCCCAGCTGGCCGCCTGCCGCCCCGGGGGATAATGGGCCTATGCCTGCTACCAGTGATACCCCGCCCTTCGAAGGTGTCGGGGTCGCCCTCATCACCCTGTTCCGCGCCGACGGGCAGGTCGACTTCGACGGCACCGCGGCGCACGCGGCCGCGCTGGTGCAGCGGGGGGTCCGCGGGGTCGTCGTGGCCGGTACCACCGGTGAGGCCGACGCGCTGGACGACACCGAGCGGGTCAAGCTGTTCGCCGCGGTGCGGGCGGCCGTGCCCGGCGTGCCGCTGGTGGCCGGTACCGGCGCCCCGGAGGTCGAGCGGATCCAGGCCCTGACCCGGGCCGCGGCCGACACCGGCGCCGACGCCGTGCTGGCCCGGTCCCCGCGCGGGGTGGACGACCCGTCCAACTTTTACCAGGCCGTGGCGGACGCGGCCGGCGACCTGCCTGTGCTGGCCTACCACTACCCGAAGGTGTCGCCGCCCGGCATCACCCTGGACGTGCTGGAGCGGCTGCCGGTGCGCGGCTGCAAGGACTCCAGCGGGGACCTGGGCCGGCTGCTGGCCACACTGGACCGGTGGGACGGCTGGCTCTACACCGGCTCCGCCCCCCTGACCATGTCGGCCGGGCTGCTCGGCTGCACCGGGGCCATCCTGGCCCTGGCCAACGCCGAGCCCGAGCTGTGCGTGGAGGCGTTCGGAGGTAGTCCGCAGGCTCAGCTCAAGCTGACTCCGGCTCACCTGGCCGCGAGCCGCAGCTTCCCGGACGGCCTGAAGCACCTGGTGGCCGAGCGTTTCGGCACCTCGGAGCGGGCCCGCATGGACCGCGCCGCCTGACCGCCCCGCGTCCCCACCGGCCCCCGGTCCTGCCGGTCGATGGCGCCGACCAGGGGCTGATCAGACTTCCAGGGCGGCGGCCAGGTCGTCGTCGACGATGAGGCCGATCTTGCCCCGGGTGTGACCCTCCGCGACCTCGCGGTGGGCCTGCGCCGCATCCCGCCAGGAGTACCGCCGGGACACCTCGACCGACAGCGTGCCGTCGTCGAACCAGGGCGCCATCCGGATCAGCCGGCTGCCGCGCGGCTTCCCGTTGTACTTCCGCCAGGTCACGCGGTCCGCGTCCGGGTAGTCGCCGTCGGCGCCGACCGGAGTCGCGATCACGGCGCCGTCCCGGGCGGCCAAGGCCGCGCCGGCCAGGCTGGGACCGGCACAGGCCAGCACCTTGGCCGGCCCGCCGTCGATGGCCTTGCGTACCTGATCCGGCCAGTCCGGCCGGGTGTGGTCGATGACCACCGCCGCCCCGAGGTGGTGCACGAACTCGTGGTGCCGCGGGCTCGCGGTGGCCACCACGCTCGCGCCCAGCGCCCGGGCGATCTGGACGGCCAGGTGCCCGAGCCCGCCCGCGGCCGCCGTGATCAGGACCTGGTCGCCGGGGCCCACGCCGAGCTCGTCGGTCAGTCCCTGCTCCGCGGTCAGCCCGTTGATCGGCACGGTCCCAGCGTCGGCCACGCTCAGGCCGGACGGGACCGGGGCCAGCTGCTCCACCGGACAGACCACGTACTCGGCGTAACAGCCCGTCAGGCCGGGGTAGCCGTACACCGGCGTGCCGTCGCTGAAGTCGGCGAACTCGCCGCTGCCGCCTTCCACCAGGCCGGCGAACTCCCCGCCCGGAGTGTAGGGGAGGGAGTTGCCGTAGCTGCCCTCTCGCAGCGAGACGTCCCACGGGCCAACACCCGCGGCCATCACCCGGACCAGGATCTCCTCCGGCCCCGGTTCCGGCCTGGCCACGTCCTCCAGCTCCAGGACCTCCGGGCCGCCGAACTTGTTCACTCTGATCGCCAGCATGGGTCCTACCGTACGAGCGTCTGCTCGGCCGGGGAAACCGGGGCCCCGCGCCGGGAGAACCGCAGTACGCCGTCGTCGATCCGGCCGTGCCGGAACGTGACCGCGTCGTTGAGGTAGCTCATGCCCAGCCGCCAGGGCGCCCGGGATCCGGACTTGGGGAATTCGTGCATGGACCGCAGGATGTACCCGGCCGCGAAGTCCAGCAGCGGCCGCTCCGCCACATCCGGGTCGTCGTTCACCGGCACGCACACGTCGTAGCCGTGGCGGTCCATGTACCGGAGCAGCCGGCAGACGTAGTCGCTGACCAGGTCGGCCTTGAGCGTCCAGGACGCGTTGGTGTAGCCGATGGTGAGGGCGAAGTTCGGCACGCCGCTCAGCATCGTGCCCTTGTAGGCCATGGTCTCCGGCAGCTGGATGTCGCGGCCGTCCACGGTCAGCTGCAGGCCGCCCAGCGCGAGCAGCTGCAGGCCGGTCGCGGTGACCACGATGTCGGCCTCGACCTCCGCGCCCGACTCCATCTGGATGCCGTGCTCGGTGAACGTCGCGATCTTGCCGGTCACGACCGAGGCCTGCTGGTCTCGGATGGCCCGGAACAGGTCGCCGTCCGGGATCAGGCACAACCGCTGATCCCACGGGCCGTACACCGGCTTGAAGTGGGTGTCGACGTCGTACCCGGCCGGCAGCTGCTTGACCGTCATGCCGCGGATCCAGCGCCGCATCATCTGCGGCCGGTGCTGGCTGAGCTGGTAGATGAGCGTGCTGACCAGGACGTTCTTCCAGCGGGTCACCGGGTAGGCCCGCCGCGCCCCGACCAGCCCGCGCAGCTTGGCGTCGAGGGGGTCTTCGGTCGGCAGGCTGATGATGTAGGTCGGAGAGCGCTGCACCATCGTCACGTGGGCCGCGGTCTCGGCCATGGCCGGCACGATCGTCACCGCGGTCGCGCCGCTGCCGACCACCGCTACCCGCTTCCCGGCGTAGTCCAGGTCCTGCGGCCACTGCTGCGGGTGCACCACCCGGCCGCCGAAGTTTTCGATCCCTGGCAAGCCGGCCTGATACCCGCGGTCGTACCGGTAGTACCCCGTACACACGAGCAGGAAGTTGCAGGTGAAGCTCACAGTGCCCGAGGTGCTGGCGGTAGCAGCGACCTCGGAGCTCCCGTTGCTAGCGGGCTGGCCGCTGTCCTGGCTCGCGACCGGGCTGGCCTCGACCGTCCACTGCGCGTCCGCGCTGGACCAGGACGCCTGCGTCACCCGGTACCCGAACCGGATGTGCCGGTCGATGCCTGACTCGGCCGCCGTGTCCCGGACGTACTGCAGGATCGAGGGTCCGTCCGCGATGGCCTTGGCCCCGGTCCACGGCCGCCAGCGGTAGCCGAGCGTCTGCATGTCCGAGTCCGAGCGCACTCCCGGGTACCGGAACAGGTCCCAGGTCCCCCCGATGGCGTCCCGGGCCTCGAGGATCGCGTACGTCCGTCGCGGGAACGCTCGCTGCAGCTGGTGGGCGGCCCCGATCCCGGACAGCCCGGCCCCCACGATCAGCACATCGACGTGCTCAGTCATCTGGTCCTCACCAGTCCCAAAAGCTACGCATCAGTAACCTAAAGACAGTAACCGTCCCGGCCGCCCGCGTCGAGATCATCTGCGTCTCCGCAGCCAGGTCGTTATGCCCTGATTTATCGCTCCATGTGAACCTGCTTTGCCCTCAATGTCGAATAAATCGAGTTCTTCTCGCATAAAAGGGCAAAGCATGGTGAATAGGTAACTCTTTACAAGCGACTCCCACCGTTGGGAGCATCCTGGTGGCCCACGCAGTCCTGCGCGGCATCGCTCGCCGAGCGGTGCAAGCCGGGTTGCTGGCTGCCGGAATTCTGGTCATCCTGGTGCTCTTCTCGCACCAGCAGGCCCACGCCGACACGACCCCGTCGTCGCCGTCCTCCGCCACGGGAGCCTCCGGCCCGGCGAGCGCCGTGCAGACCGTCGGTTCGGTCGCCTCCGCCGTCACCAAGGGCGCATCGTCCCAGGCCAACCCCGTAGGATCGTCCAGCTCGCACGGGGCTTCAGCGGCCTCGGCCCAGTCGACGCCCGCCCAGTCGACCGCCCCGGCGGATGGCTCGGGCTCAGCCGGCGGTTCGAGCCCAGCGAGCCACTCAAGCTCGGCCAACGGCTCCGCCTCGACTTCGGCTTCGACGCCAGCCTCGCTTCCGGCCGCATCGCCGTCAGCCTCGGTATCGTCCAGCCGGTCCCAGAGCGCCCCGACGCAGGGCAACTCCACCCCGGCCGAGCCGGTGACGTCGGCCGCGGCCCCCGTCCTCTCGGCCGGCTCGCCCACCCCGTCGGCCAGTTCAACGTCTACGGGAGGCTCCACCCGGGTCGTCCCCACCACGACCGGCTCCAGCGCCACCGGCTCCAGCGCCACCAGCTCCGCCCCGCTGGCGTCCGCCGCCGCGCCGTCCGGCCTGGCCCACGCCGCCGGCTCCACCGTCCACCCCGCCGGCTCCGCGGCCACCCACGCGGCGACCGCGTCCACGCCCAGCCCGGTCAGCGGCGCGTCGTACCCGGCCACCGCTCCGGCCCCGTCGTCAGCCCGGGCGGCCTCCGCGCGCTCGGGCTCGGTCGCCCCGGCTGCCGCCACCTCCGGTCCGGACGGCGCGCTCCACACCGCGGGCTCCCCGGCCACTTCGGCTGCGTCCGCCGTGACCCGTTCTGCCTCCGTGCCGTCCGCCTCGGCTTCCGCGATTGCCCCGGCTGCGGCCAGCCCCAGCGGCGCGCTCCACACCACGGGCTCCCCGGCCACCTCGGCCACCTCCACTGCCGGCCGGCCGGCCTCGGTCGCCTCTCCCTCTGGGCCCACCTCCAATCCCAGTGGTCCGGTTCACACGGTGGGCTCGCTGGCCACCTCGGCCACGTCCACTGCCGGCCGGCCGGCCTCGGTCGCCTCTCCGGCTGGGGCCACCCCCGATCCCAGCGGCGCGGTCCACACGGCGGGCTCGTTGGCCACCTCCGCGCCGTCCGTCGTCGGCCCGGCCGCTTCCCGGCCCGCGGTCATCTCCAACGCGGCGGCCCCAATCACCGCGGCTGCCACCCACGCCGCCGCCACCGCCCAGGCGGCCAGCGTCAGCTCCACTGAGCTGGCTTCGGTCGCCGGGGCGCTCGGCTCCGCCACCGGCTCGGTTGCCCCGGTGGCGTCCGGCGCGGCCGGCGCGCTCGCTCCGGTCGCCAGCAGCGTGGTGCCGGCCGTCTCCGCCGTCACCAGCAGCGTGGTGCCGGCGGTCTCCGCGGTGACCACGACGGTGGCCCCGGTGACCTCCAGCGTGGCCGGGACGGTGGCACCGGCGGTGTCCACCGTGACTCAGGCAGGCGCTCCCGCCACGGGCGCGCTGGCCCCCGCAACCGCTGCCCTGTCCGCTGTGACCGGGACGCTGGCCCCCGTCACCGGGGCGGTCGCGCCGACGCTGACCGCCGTGACTGGGGCGGTGGCCCCGGTGGCCGCGACGCTGGCGCCGACAGTGACTGACGTGACCGCGAGCCTGGCTCCGGTGACCGGAGCGATCGGACCCGTCCTCACCTCGGTGACTGAGGCGGCGGCCCCGCTGACCCAGATGCTGGCCCCAGTTACCGGCGCGCTCGTGCCGACATTGACCGCCGTGACTGGGACGCTGGCTCCGGTGACGGGTGCGCTGGCGCCGACGCTGGGCACGGTGACTGGGACGCTGGCTCCGGTGACGGGTGCGCTGGCGCCGACGCTGGGCACGGTGACTGGGACGCTGGCTCCGGTGACGGGTGCGCTGGCGCCGACGCTGGGCACGGTGACTGGGACGCTGGCTCCGGTGACGGGTGCGCTGGCGCCGACGCTGGGCACGGTGACTGGGACGCTGGCTCCGGTGACGGGTGCGCTGGCGCCGACGCTGGGCACGGTGACTGGGACGCTGGCCCCGATCACCGGTGCGCTCGTGCCAACAGTGACCGCCGTCACCGGGACGCTGGCCCCGATCACCGGTGCGCTCGTGCCAACAGTGACCGCCGTCACCGGGACGCTGGCCCCGATCACCGGTGCGCTCGTGCCAACAGTGACCGCCGTCACCGGGACGCTGGCTCCGGTGACGGGTGCGCTCGCGCCGACGCTGGCCAGCGAGACCGCCAGCCTGACCCCCGTGACTGCCGCGCTGGCCGCAGTTACCGGGACGGTCGCCACTACGACGCCGACGCTCGCGTCGTTGCCTGCCTCGGCCGCCTCAGCTTCATCGACTGCTGCGACGTCCAGCCCGGTGACCCGCCCGTCCGTTGCGGCCGTGACCGTCACGTCCAGCATCACTTCCGCCTCCGGCGCTAACGCCGCCGCAACCCTTACCGTCGGCTCGTCCGGCTCAGCCGCGGCCGCGTCGGCCGCAGACGTCCCCGGCTCGCCGTCGCCGGCGACGCCCCGGGTGCCGGTGGCCGGCGGCCCGGGTAGCGGTGGCGGGGCCACCGGCGGCAGCCTGACCGGCGGCGCCAGCGGTGGCGGCCACACACTGTCCGGCCGGGCCACCCCGGACCAAATCACTTCCCGCACCCTCACTGTGGTGCGGCGCGTCCGTACTGAGGACGCCAAGGCCATCTGGCGATCGTTCCTGCCGGAGGTGCCGCCCGCGTAAGTCGCTTCCTTCCAGCCGCTTCATCCCTGACGGCGCCCGGCCCGTAACGCCCGGCGCTGATCTCCCTGGAAGGAAAGTGACAGCACCATGCGTGCGTGGATCAAGCTCGCGTGCGTTGTGCTGGCCTGGACCATCTTGCCGGCGGGCGTAGCTTCTGCCGGTCAGGACAGACCCGAACATCCAGCCCAGGTCAGTACGCGTACGACCAACATCAGCTTCACCAGTGCCCACTCGGCCACCAGGCCGGCTTCGGCGGCACTGACATCGATCACGGCGGCTCCGGCCGCCCGCACGGCCCCGGCCAGCACCACGGCCCCGGCCACTAGCGCCAGTCCGGCCACCACCAGCCCGGCGGCCACCGCACCGGCCCGCACCTACGCCGTTCAGCGTGGCGACACCCTGTCGGCCATCGCGGCCCGGTTTGGTGTCCGTGGCGGCTGGCCTGCCCTGTACGCGGCCAACCGAACAGCCATCGGCCCCGACCCCGACGCCCTGAACGTGGGCCTGGTCCTGCACGTGCCCGGTCCGGTCACGCCGGTCCGGTACACGGTCACGGCCGGGGACACGCTGTCCGCGATTGCGGCCCGGTTCGGTGTCCGTGGCGGCTGGCCTGCTCTGTACGCGGCCAACCGGCCGGCCATCGGTGCCGACCCCGACGCCGTTCACGCCGGAATCCGGCTGACCATTCCCAGCCCGGCAATCTCGCCCGGCAGTGGTTCAGCCTCCAGAAGCCCGGCCCCTAGGGGTCCGGCCCCGGGCCAGCCGCGTCCGTCTACCCAGCCCGCGAGTCCGGCCCCGGCCTCCCCGCCGGTGGCTCATCCAGGCCACCCGCAACCGCAGTCGCACGCCAGTTCCGGTGTGCCGTCGTGGCTGAAGAGCGTGCTGCTCGCGGTCGGGCTGCTCGCGCTGGTCGTGTTCGCGGCCGAACTGCTCCTGCTGGCTTGGCGTGGCCGGCGCCGTCGCGGCGTCACCCCGGCCCCGCCACCCCGTCAGACCGGCCTAGCCCTCAAGCCGCATCAAGCTAGCCCGGTCCTCCCGCCCCATCAGGCCACTCAGGCCACCCAGACCACACCCCTCGACAGCTCTGTCTCGGAGATCCCCGTCATGCCTGTTACCGCGCACGAGGGCGGCATCGAGCCGGCCCGCATCGTCATGGCCGACCACGACCGTCTCGTCGTCACCCGCAACAAGCAGGACGACACCATCTGCGTGCTATGCCCTCCGGGTGAGAACCCGGCGGACATCCTGCGCGTCGCCCGCCTGGTCCTGCCCGAGGGGCATTACGGCAAGCTGGCCGAACATCTCGGCCTGCCCGCCAACTGGCCCATGAACCAGTGAGCCCACTGGACCAGGAACCAGCGAGGGAGCCTACGTGACCGAGCACGGGAGAAACCGTGGTTAACGGCCGGGATGCTCCGCGGCCGCCTTCCTGCGCAGCGACTCCACCAGGGCCGCGACGTGCCGCCGGTCATCGGCGGCCAGTTCGTCGATGCTGGCGATCAGGACCTCGCGCTCCGCATCGTGCTCGGGATCCCTCTCGGGTCCCGGGCCGGCTGGTTCGTCGTCGTAGTAGTGCAGTCCAGTGGACGCAGCGGCGGCGGACCGGACGACGGACACCGGCAGGTCCAGTCCCCAGGCCAGACCGTTCAGCGTTACTGGGCGTGGGGGCCGGGCCAGGTTCCTGTTCGTGGCCAGCGTGTACACCGTGGACCGGGGCAGGCCGCCACGCTTGGCCACGTCGCCGTAGGACCAGCCCCGCTCGTCCAGCCGCTGACGGATCAGCCGCTGCAGCGGGTTGCTGTCCGGTGCCGGATCCTGAGCGGGTTGGCGCGGCGGGCTGCCGCCCAGGGACTGCGCACCTTTCGGTACTCCACGCCGCTCATCCCCCGGAACACCCGTGACCACCAGCGCACCCACCTCCGCTCCGCCGGAACGCGCCGTGCTCAATGAAATTGCACAGCACGCTCTTGCGCCCCCGTGTCACTCCGTGTACTGTTCGGTGATCACCAAACAGTATGAATGCTAATGAGCGTACAACATGGATCGATCACAGGAGACTCCATGTCGGGCGTAACCGTGCAGGAGCTGAAGCTCGAGACCGCTGAGCCGCTGCCGAGCCGCGAGACGCTGCACTGCCGGCGGGCCCAGGCACCCGCTGCGCAACGGGAGGGGAGTGCGCAGCGGGCCGGGAGGCCGCCCGCCCTTCGCGGGCGGCCTCCCATCCCCAGCCCCCGTGGGTATGTGCGGGAAGAGCAAGCCGATGACCCTGGCTCCCGGGCACCTGGACGGAGGCAACCTAACCAGCCCGCCTCCGGGCCGGGTGCCCGGGTCTTCCGAACCCAGCTGGCCGACGCGATCGGACTGGCCGGGCTCGGGACGCCGTGGGCCACGCAGGGCGCGTTCAACGGCTGGTGAAGGGTCACTCAGCTAGTGAAGGTCACAAGGTCAGCTGTCCGCCGGCTGGTGGCCGGGGCGCTCGGCAGCCGTCTTCTTGCGCAGCGACTCCACGAGGGCCAGGACGTGCTGGCGGTCCTCCGGGCTCAGTTCGTCGATGCTGGCGATCAGCAGGTCCCGTTCCGGGTCGCCGACGGCGTCCGCCCCGCCCAGCTCATCGTCGTAGTAGTGCAACCCGGTCGACTCGGCCGCGGCGGAACGCACCACCGCGACCGGCAGGTCCAGGCCCCAGGCCAGGCCATTGAGCGTGGCGGGCCGGGGTGGCCGGGCCAGGTTCCGGGTCGTGGCCAGGGTGTACACGGTGGACCGGGGCAGGCCGCCCTGCTTGGCCACGTCGCCGTACGACCAGCCCTGCTCCTGCATCCGCCCGCGGATGAGCCGCTGCAGCGGGTTGAGGTCCTGCTCTGGAGCCTCGTTGGCCGCCAGCCCACTCACCTCCGTCCGCGGGACCCTGCCGCCTCCGCTTTAGCTAGCACTGTTTTAAATAGCACTGTTTTGACTGGCACTGTTCTTGGACTACAGCCGAACGCTTGATCTCTGGGGCGGCAAATGTATACTGTCCGGTGGTGACCAAACAGTCTGTACGCCAAATAGCGTACAGCCGAAGTCCGCTCCCGGGGGAACTGATTTTTAATGTAGCGGTTCCCCTGGGGCGGGCCGCGTAGCAACTGTGCAACGGGAGGGGACTGCACAGCGGCGGGGGAGGCCGCTCGCCGTCGCTTCGTCGGCGGCCTCCCTGCGCGACGGCCGGCTCGTCCGGCCGGCACCATGGCCCCCGGGCACCTGACCACCGGACGCGTCGTCCCCCGGCCTGCTTCCGGCTCAGGTGCCCGGGCCTCAACTCGGGGCCTCAACTGGGGGCTCAGCCGTCCGCGAGCCAGACGAAGCTCCACGCGGGCAGTGCGATCCGGTCACCGCTGATCGCCAGTTCCCCGGTGGTCGAGCGGGCGTGCCGGGGTGAGCGCAGCCCGGCCCGGGCGATGACCCCGGCGTCGGCCTGCTGGGCGACGTCGCTGAAGTTGGTCAGCGACAGGAACGCGCCGCTGCGCGGGTGGGCCCGCCGGTAGCCCAGCACGCTGCGGTGGCCGGTGGGGAGGATCTCGGTCGCGCCGCCCGAGCGCAGGGCCGACAGTGACCGCCGGGCCGTGACCAGCCCGCGCAAGGCGGCGAACGCGCGGCCTTCCACCGACCCCGGGTCCTGGCGGAGGGCGGCCCGGGACCAGTCCATCGGCGGCCGGTGCATCCACCGGTTGTCGTCGGCGTGCGCCGGGTCGTCGGCCCAGTGCGGGTCGTTGCGCAGGGCCAGCTCGTCGCCCATGTAGATGAGCGGTATGCCGCCGAAGGAGAAGACGACCGCGTACAGCGACTCCAGCCGGCGCAGGGCCATGGTCAGCTCGTCCGGGTCGCCGGTCGCCAGCGCGCTCTCGACGCCGCACAGCGACGCGGCGCTGCCGGAGATCCTGGCGTCGCCGGTGGCCAGGTTCTGCTGGAACAGCGCCCCCCGGGCGAACGAGCCGGGGAACCGCCCGGCGTAGAAGTCGCTGAGGAACTTCCGGTGCGCGAAGCCGTCCAGCCCGACCGCCCCCGCGTCCGCGTCGGACACCGCCCAGCCGATGTCGTCGTGGCACCGCAGATAGGTGACCCAGGCGGTCGGCGCCGGGGCGGCCCGGCGCCGGCTCAGGGCCTGCTCGGTCAGCTGCACGTCCCGGGTGGCCAGCGCGGACCACAGCATGACCATGAGCTGGTTGTCGTAGGCCAGATCGCACTCCGGCTGGTACCGGTCGTGGGCCCCGAGGTACTGCACCAGCATGTCCGGGCTGACGATGGCCTCGGCCTTCAGCGCCAGCCCGGGCGCGGCCAGCCGGGTCAGCGCCCGGAACGCCTGCAGCAGCCGATGGGCCTCGGGCTGGTTCTGGCAGTCGGTGCCCAGCCGTTTCCACAAGAACGGCGCCGCGTCCAGGCGGATCACATCCACGCCCCGGTTGGCCAGCGTGAGCATCGTGCCCAGCATGGCCCGGAACACGGCCGGGTTGGCGTAGTTGAGGTCCCACTGGAAATCGTGGAAGGTGGTCCACACCCAGCCGGTCCCGGGCATCTCGGTGAAGCTGCCCGGGGCCAGGTCGGGGAAGACTTCCGGCAGCGTGCGCTGGTAGCGGTCCGGCTCGGTGCGGTCCGGGTAGATCAGGTACATGTCCCGGTAGGCCGGGTCGCCGGCCGCCGCCTTGCGGGCCCATTCGTGTTCCCGCGCGGTGTGGTTGAGCACCAGGTCGACGCAGAGCACGATGCCCCGGTCGTGCAGCCCGGCCGCGAGCGCCTCGAGGTCGGCCATGGTGCCCAGCCGCGGATCGACGGCGCCGTAGTCCGCGACCGCGTAGCCGCCGTCGTTCTCACCCTCGCGCGGCCGCAGCAGCGGCATCAGGTGCAGGTAGGTCACGCCCAGCTCGGCCAGGTAGTCCAGGTGCTGCCGGACGCCGCCCACGGTGCCCGCGAACTGGTCTGTGTAACAGACGTAGCCGATCATGCGGGCCCGCTGGAACCAGGCCGGGTCGATCTCCCGGCGCCGGTCGAGCCGTCGCAGCGCGGGTGCACGGGCCACCGCCGCGTCCAGCGCGTCCAGCACGCAGTCCGTGACCAGCGCGTCCACGTCGGCCAGGCCGCCGTACACCTGGGCCAGTGGTTCGGCGATGTCGGCCGCCAGCAGGTCGAGCCGGGCCAGGAAGGCGTCGGCCTCGGGCGGGTCCAGCCGCTGCCCCATCGCCTGCCCCACCGCCTGGTGCACCGTCGCATCCATGGTCGCAAGTGTGCGGCCAGCGGCCCAATTTGGGAACACGGCCACGCCGTGCGGGTCACGCCGTGCGGGTCACGCCGTGCGGGTCACGCCGTGCGGGTCACGCCGTGCGGGTCACGCCATGCGGGTCACGGTAGGGCTTTGACTCGGGCTGTCAGGACTCGCCCCGGCCGGCCGCGGTGTTCAGGTGGGACTGGTTTTCCCGCAGCGTGTTCAGGGCGCCGCCGGTCGTCCAGTACCTGCGGCCGGCCACCAGCAGTTCCTCGGCCGGGAACCGGGTGAGCAGCTCACAGCCGTCGGCGGTGACCACGAGCTCCTCCTCGATGCGGGCCGCGGACCAGCCGTCGGCCGCGGGCCAGTAGGTCTCCAGCGCGAACACCATGCCCTCTTCGAGCACCTCGGGGTGGTCCAGCGATACCAGGCGGCTGAAGATCGGCTTCTCCCAGATCGACAGCCCGACGCCGTGGCCGTACTGGAGGGCGAAGGCGGCCATCTCGTCGGGGAAGCCGAACTCCTCCGCCCGCGGCCACAGCGAGACGATGTCGGCGGTGGTGGCGCCCGGCTTGACCAGCGCGATGGCCTGGTCCATGTACTCGCGGCAGCGGACGTAGGCGTCGCGCTGGGCTCGGGACGCGCTGCCCACCGCGAACGTCCGGTAGTAGCACGTCCGGTAGCCCAGGTGGCTGTGCAGGATGTCGAAGAAGGCCGGGTCGCCGGGCCGGATCAGCCGGTCAGAGTACACGTGCGGGTGCGGTGAGCAGCGCTCACCGGAGATGGCGTTGACCCCCTCCACGTACTCGCTGCCCAGGTCGTAGAGGACCTTGCTGACCAGGCCGACGCATTCGTTCTCGCGCACGCCTGGCCGCAGGAACTCATACAGCTCGGTGTAGGCGGCGTCGACCATGGCGCAGGCCTGGCTGAGCAGCGAGATCTCGTCCGGGGTCTTGGTCCGCCGGGCCTCCAGGAACACCTGCTGCCCGTCGACGGTCCGGATGCCCTCGGCGGCCAGCGCGGCCAGCACCGGCATCTCAGCCATGTCCACCCCGACCGGCTCACCGGCCAGGCCGTACTCGCGCAGCACGTCCGCGACCTGCCGGGCCAGCCCGGCGGCGACGCCCGCATCCGGGTGGAACGCGCCGCGCAGCGTGGAGATCCCGGCCCGGGCCCCCGTCCGGGCCGCTCCCTCGGGCGTGGCCGGGCCGTCGGTGTGGTCGAGCCACGGGTTGTACAGCTGGTGGTGCCGGGCCGCCGAACCGAAGTCCCAGACCACCGGCTCCCCGCCGCGCGGCAGCAGGGCGAAGCGGATCAGCTTGTCCATGGCCCAGGTGCCGATGTGGGTCGCGGTCATGTAGCGGATGTTGGCGAAGTCGAAGCTGAGCAGCGCGCCCAGGTCCGACCGTTCCAGCTGGGCCCGCAGCCGGGCCAGCCGCTCGTCGCGGAGCCGGGCCAGGTCGACCCGCTGCTCCCAGTCCACGGCGTTGGGCCCGAAGGTGGGAATGGCCATCGTCTATCCCCTCATTGTGCGCGAATCACTGGGCGCGGATCGTGCCACCGAGGTAGAGCGCGCCGATCTCCGGGTGGCTGAGCACCTCCTGGCCAGTGCCGGTGAGCCGGACCCGGCCGTTCTCCAGCACCACCCCGTGGGTGGCCAGCCGCAGGCCGGCCCGAGCGTTCTGCTCGACCAGCAGGACGGTCCGGCCCGCCTGGTTCATCATCGTGACCGCGTCGAACACCGAGCGGAGCACCTTCGGCGCCAGCCCCATCGACGGCTCGTCCAGGATGATCAGGGATGGGTCGAGCATCAGGCTGCGGGCGAATTCCACCAGGCGCTGCTGGCCGCCGGACAGGCTGCCCGCTTTCTTCGGCCCCCAGCCGGCCACCTCGGGGAACATCTCGTGCACCCGGGCCCGGCTCCGGGCCAGCTGCCGACGGTCGCGGAGCGTATAAGCGCCGAGGTCGAGGTTCTCGGTCACGGTCATGTCCCGGAACAGGCTGTGGTGCTGGGGCACGTGGACCAGGCCCATACCCAGGATCTGCCGCGGGCTGCGCCCGGTGACCGGCTGTCCGTGCAGCAGGACCCGGCCGCGGCGCGGCCGCAGCAGCCCGCTGATCGAGGCGAGCAGGGTCGACTTGCCCGCCCCGTTGGGGCCCACTACGCAGGTGATGCCGCCCGGCGGGACGGTGAACGACACGTCGTGCAGGATGTCGCCGCCGCCGTAGCCCGCGTACAGGCCCTCGACGGCCAGCGCGGTGTCAGCGGTCACCGGGCTCACCGACGTCGTCCAGGGCCGCGCCCAGGTAGGCGTCCAGCACCCGCGGGTCGCGGGCGATGCTGGCCGGCGGCCCGGCCGCCACCACCGTGCCGTGGTCCAGCACCGTGACCTGATGGCATAGCCCCATCACGAACTCCATGTTGTGCTCCACGATCAGGAACGTGGTGCCCTGGGCGTTCAGGTCCCGGATCCGGTCCGCGAGGTGCTGGATCAGCGTCGGGTTCACCCCGCCGGCCGGCTCGTCCAGCAGCACCACGGCCGGCTCCGCGGCCAGCACCGTGGCCAGTTCGAGCAGCTTGCGCTGGCCGTAGGAGAGCGTCCCGGCCAGGGCGCCGGCGTAATGGTCGATCCCGGTGAACTCCAGCAGCTCGTGCGCCCGGCGCCGGCCCGCCGCGTGGCCCCCGGCCGCGACCAGCATGTTCTCCAGCAGCGTGAGCCGGGGGAAGATCCTGGTCAGCTGGAACGTCCGGGCCAGGCCGAGGCCGAACACCCGCTGCGCGGACGCGCCGGTGATCCGCTGCCCAGCCAGGTACACCTCGCCGGCGTCTGGCCGCTCGTAGCCGGTCACGATGTTGAACAGCGTGGTCTTCCCGGACCCGTTCGGCCCGATCAGGCCGGTGATCGAGCCCGCGGCCGCGGTCAGTGCGCAGTCGTCCAGGGCCTGTACGCCACCGAAGGCCTTGCTGATCCCCTCGGTACGCAGCTCGGCGGTCACGACGCCGTGCCTTCCGGCTGCCGGTCTGGCTGCTTGGCAGCGCCGTCGGCCGGGGCTTCCGGTCGTCCCCTGGACCGGGCCCGCCAGCGATCGGCCCACTCGCCCAGGGTGGGCAGCACGCCGCGCGGCAGGAACAGAATCACCAGCAGGAACAGCACACCCAGGAGGATCTCGCTGAGGTAGTCGTTGGTGAACTGGACCGTCAGCCACTGCTGGGACGGCTCCAGGATCAGCGCGCCGAGCACCGGGCCGAAGACGGTGCCCAGGCCGCCGAAGAAACCCATCAGCGCCAGCGACAGGTCGAACAGCGGGTCGAACGCGGACTGCGGGTGGGCGGCCCCGATGAAGTAGTACCAGAGGCCACCCGCCAGCCCGGTGATCAGCGCCGAGATCACCAGCGCGGCCAGCTTGGCCCTCATCGCGTGCACCCCCAGGCCGCGGGCCCGATCCTCGTCGTCCCGGATGGCCCGCAGGTGCAGGCCGAACCGGGACCGCCGGATCAGCCAGGACAATGCGACTGTGGCCGCCGCGATGACCAGGGCCAGGTAGTAGAACGGATCGTTGTAGGTGGCCGCCGACCAGTTCAGGATCGGCGCGTCGATCCCGGTGGTGCCGCCGGTGAACGAGAAGTTGAACGCCATCAGCTGGAAGATGAAGAAGAAGGCGATCGTGATGACCACGAACGTGTGCCGCCGCACCCGCAGCGCCACCAGCCCGAGTGGGACCGCGATGACCGCGGCGGCGACGGCCGCTAGCGGCAGCAGGCCGAACACCGCGTCCCCGGCCAGATGCCAGTCCCGGGCCCCAATCGCCACGGCGTAGACGCCGATGCCGAAGAACACCGCGTGGCCGAGCGACAGGTAGCCCGAGTAGCCGGAGAAGATGTTCCAGGCCGAGGCGGCCGCTACGAAGATGAGCGCGTCGAAGCCGTAGGTGGTGGCGAGCGGGCCGCTGAACACCAGCGGATAGAGCGCGGCGGCGGCCAGCAGCACGGCCGGGCCGGCCACGGCCAGCACGGTCCGGCGGTCCCGGCGGACGGTGCTCGTCTCGGGGGTGGTCATTGGGCCCGTACCTCCCGCCGCCCGAAGAGTCCGGCGGGCCGGACGGTCAGCACGATGACCAGCGCGGCGTAGAACACGGCCACGGCCCAGTTGGGTGACCAGATGTCGACCACGGACTCCACGGTGATCATGAAGACCGCGGCGGCCAAGGCGCCGCCGATGCTGCCCAGCCCGCCCAGGATGATGATGGCCAGCAGCCGCGAGATCAGATCGTAGCCACTGTTCGGGCTGAACCCGCCGCTGGTGGCGCCGTAGGCCATGCCGCCCGCCGCGGTCACCGCGACCCCGATCCCGAACGTCAGCGCGGCGACCCGGTTGACGTCGATGCCGACCAGCCGGGCGGCGGTTGCGTCCTGCATGGTGGCCCGCACCGCGCGGCCGAACCGGGTGCGGTACAGCAGCAGGTAGATGACGGCTACCGCCACCACCGCGAGAGCGAAGCAGTAGAGATAGATGTCGCTGATGTAGAAGCCGGCCACCTTGACGCTGGCCCGGACGTAGGACGCGGTCAGCGTCACCACGTTGGGGCCGAAGATCCAGTACAGCGTGCCCTCGGCGATGATCGCGACGGCGAAGCAGGCCAGCAGCGACATGGACGTCCGCTCGGCGCCCCGCAGCGGCCGGATGACCAGGGTGTGGATGACCAGGCCGAGGACGAACATGGCGGGGATGGTGATCAGCAGGCCGAGGAACAGGTCGATGTGCAGGTGGACGGACAGCACGTAGCTGAGATAGCCGCCGACGACGACCAGGATGCCCTGGGCCACGTTGATGATGTCGAGCACGCCGAAGATCAGCGTCAGCCCGACCGCCATCAGCGCGTACACCCCGCCGCCGAGGATGCCGTCGGCGATCGCCGGGTAGATCTGGTGTGCCATCTCAGCTCCGTGCCGCTCCTTCGTCCGCTCTGCTGCTATCCGGCCCAGGCCGGCTTGGGGTACTCGATTTTCACCGAGCCGGGGTCGCTGGCCGGCAGCACCTGCACGAAGTTGCCGTTCTGCCACTGGAAGATGTAAGCGGTCGCGACCAGGTTCTCGCCCAGGGCGTTGAACCGGACCGGTCCCTGGACGCTCTGCAGGGTGACGCCGCTGTGCAGGTAGCTGATCAGTTTGGCGTTGTCCACGGCGCCGAGGTGGGTGACGGCCTGGTCGACGACCTCGCCGACCGAGTAGGCCTCGGCCACGTCGGCGTTGATGGCGGACGCGGGGCCGCCGTAGCGGGCCACGTAGGCCTTGACCATGTCCTGGCTGAGCTTGTTCCGCGAACCCGGGTACCAGGCGTCGGGCACCATCATCCCGTTGGCGTTCTTCGCCCCGACCGCGCTGGTGAACGAGCTGCCCTGGTCCGGGCCGGCTGCGGCGATGAAGACCTTCGGGTTGTAGTGCTGCTGCTCGAAGGCGGACATGAACGCGGACACGGTCGGGACGTCGGTCGAGCCCAGCACCACCGCCTGGGCCTTGGAGCTGGCCACGTCGTCAGCGGGCGCCTTGTAGTCCGCCACCTCCTCCGGGAACACCTGCGAGTAGACGGTCCGGATGCCCAGCGCTTGCAGCTGGCTCTGGGTGCGCTGCACCTGCGGGGTGGCGAACGGGTCGTTGGCCTTCGGGTAAGCCGCGGTGGTGGGCCGCTGCCCCGTCGGCAGCGACTTGATCCAGGTGGTGAACGGATCCAGCTCGTTGGCCACGGGCAGGCTCACGTCGAAGACGTTGTTCAGCTTCTGCGCGAACACCGAGGTGGCGCCGCCCGCCCCTTCCACGAACGCGTAGCCGTAACGGTGCGCGACCGCGGACGCGGGCGCGGTGAGCAGCGACGAGAACGGGCCGAAGGTCAGCGCGACGTGGTCGGAGCTGATCAGCGTCTGGTAGTTGGTCACCACCTGGCTGGGGGAGCTGTTGTCGTTGAGGATCTTCATCTGGACCTTGCGGCCGAGGATGCCGCCGGCCGCGTTGACCTCCGCGGCCCAGAAGTCATAACCCTTCTGGTACGCCTGTCCGTCCGCGCTGAAGTCGCCGGTCAGTGACAGCGACGCGCCGATCACCAGCGGCGACTTGCTGCCGCTGGCGGTGTGACCAGTGCTGCCACCGCTGCTGGTGCAGCCGGCGGCGATGGCGACCGCCGCCACGCTCAGGCTGATGAATGGGACACGGTATACACGATGGGACCGGTGGGGTCTCATCCCGGTCCTCCCTTCGGGATTAATTAATGCCGGGTTTCTTCAAGGGTCCCCCCCGGGCATGCGTCAGCCGCCGGGCTGATCAGGCTCCAGGCCGTCCGAAACCGGCACGTCCTCGCTGACCAGCGTTACTCCGGCCGACTCGGCCTGCATCAGCAGCAGCGTGGCGAAGTCCTCGCCACCGTGGCCGCGGCCGACCAGGGCCTGCACGAGCTGGTGAACCGCCGCGGCGACTGGCAGCGGGACCTCCCGCGCGCGGGCCGCGGCCAGGCCGAGGTCGAAGTCCTTGCGCAGCAGGCTGGCGGTGAAGGTCGGATGGAAGTCCAGGTTGACCAGGGCGGGCGTCTTGTACCGGGAGAACATGGACCCCATCACGCTGTTGTTGAGGCACTCCAGCAGCGCGTGGCGGCTGACGCCGTACTGCTGAGCCAGGATCGTGACCTCGGCCAGCGTCTGGGCCACCACGCCCAGCAGCAGGTTGTGGCACAGCTTGACGATCCGCGCGGTTTCGCCCTCGCCCACGTACGTCGCGCCCGTGCCGAGTAGATCCAGGTAGGGCCGGGCCTGCTGGAACGTCTGCTCCGGGCCGGATACGGCCAGGGTCAGCCGGCCCGCTTCCGCCACCCGGGCGTTGCCCATGACCGGCGCGGCGAGCAGGGCGCTGCCGCGCCCGGCCAGTTGCTCCCGGACCTGCTGGGACGCGTCCACTGAGACCGTGGAGCAGTCGACCACGATCGCGGGTACGGACGGCCCGCTGATCAGCCCTTTCGGACCGAGGATCACCTCGATCAGGTCGTCGGAGCCGCCCACGGTGACGAACACGATGTCGGCCGCGCCCAGGTCCGCCGGGGTTGCCACCACCGTGGCGCCGCAGTCCGCGAGCGGCTCGGCCTTGGCCTTGGTCCGGTTGTAGACCGCGAGCTCACATCCGGCCGCCAGCAGCCGCTGCGCCAGCGCCGACCCCATCCGGCCGGTTCCCAGCCAGCCCAAACGGTGATTCAAGGCTGTATCGCTCATTGGCCACCCCTCGGCATCGCCGCAGAATCCATGTCCCAGGGCGCCACGGCGTGGCCCACCACCAGCCTGGCGTTGGTTCTCTAACAATCGTTTGCGGGATGAGCGTGACGCACCCGTTCCCACCTGTCAACGGCCAGGGCGGTCATTGTTAAAACGTTATGTGCACGTACACAGATATTCAGCTGCCACGCGGCCGGTAAAGGCCTGCTAAAGGCGCCGGTTAGCTGCGTAAATGGCATCTCTGAGGGTGAGTGTGTGGTTGATGCGGCCCTTGATCCGCTCATGGTCATCGCCGATTGCGGGCTCGGCAGTATCCGCAGGAAGGGCGACGCCGGTCCATCGCCCATGAGCTGGGCAAAATCAAATATGCGGATTAGCGGCGGGGCTTTCTCCCGGCCCGGCGGTGCGCTCGGCCCTCGGCGGTTCCCTGGCCGCCCCTCAGATTCAGCGCCCCCGGCTCGATCGAGCGGCTGGAGCCGCGCGGGCAGACCGGTTGCGGACCCTGCCAGATCACGTCAGTGCCGCGGCCGGCCAGCCGGCCAGGATTTACTACCTCTTTACTATTGTCGGCATTCTTTTGTCGCGCCTACCTGCAATTTTCTTTTTCTTAAAACGTTACGATCACGTACAGTCACAAACTTCGGCCAAACATCGGTTAAGTGCGGGACGTTAATTTTTAGGCGTATCTGTGGCGCACTTGTTGTGCCAGTCCGGTATAAATCCTGAGCGTAGGCACGTGCCCTCCCGCGGCTCGCGCCCTGGCCAATCCTCGACCAGGAGGAAGGAGGGACCCGGGCGTGCGACGCAACTCTTCCCGTTATCTCAAAAGGCCGCTGGCCTCGGGCGCTGCCGCGATGCTGGTCGCGGCTTTCCTGGCGGCCTGCGGGAGCAGTAAAGCCCCGGCAGCGCGCGTCACCCCGGCCGGGCCGATCACGATCGGCGTGTCACTGTCCCTGACCGGCTCTTCCGCCAACGACTTCTCGGCGGACGGACGGGCGTTCGAGCGCGGATACGAGCTGTGGGCCAAGGACGTCAACGCGCACGGAGGGTTGCTCGGCCGCCAGGTCAAGCTGCGCATCGTCAACGATGGCAGTTCCCCGGAGCAAGCGGTCACGAACTACCAGACGCTGATCGGCTCGGATCACGTGAACCTGATCTTCGGGCCGTTCTCCTCGGTGCTGACCACCCCGGCGTCAACGGTCGCCGCGCGCTACGGCATGGCGCTGGTCGAGGGGGCCGGCGGCGCGCCGTCGGTCTTCGACACGCCCTCCAATCAGGCTGATCATGACGTCTTCGACGTGAGCTTGCCGGTCGCGGACGAACTGGTCCCGTTCGTGCGCTGGGTCGCCTCCCTGCCACCGGGCCAGCGGCCGAAGACCGCGGCCTACCCGATGGCCCAGGATCCGTTCGCCGACCCACCGGTGCAGCTGGCCCAGACCGAGCTGGCCGCCCTCGGGGTTCGGACGGTCTACTCCCAGGTCTTCCCGGAGCAGGAATCGGCCTACAAGAGCCCAGCGGATCAGGTCGCCAGCCTCAAGCCGGATCTGGTGGTGCTGGGCTCAACCGACGTGCCGACGGTCGCCGCCTTCATGCAGGAGTTCGAGCAGCAGCGCTACACGCCGAAGCTGTTCATCGCCGCGGCCGGCCCGGATCAGGGAACCGCCTTCACCTCCGCGGTCGGCACCGGCAACGCCGACGGGATGATGGTGCCCGACGGCTGGTACCCCGGATTCAGCAACGCGGCCAGCCAGAACATGGTCCGGGAGTACGTCGCCCAGTACGGCGGCAACGCCTCCGGCGTGAACGCGGACGTGGCCGAGGCGTACTCGGTCGGCCAGGTGATGAGCCAGGCGGTCACGGCCACGGGCGGCACCGACAACGCGAAGATCATTGCTTACCTGCACAGCGGGGTCACGCTGACCAGCGTGCAGGGGCCGGTGAAGTTCGACGCGCTGGGGGAGAACGGCGCTGCGGACGCCTTCGTCTTCCAATGGCAGGGCAAAGACTTCAACCAGGTTCTGCCGTCCGGCACCAGTGGCAGCAAATCGATCGTCGCCTCCAAGCCAGCGTGGAAAGAGGGGTGAGCGACGTGGCCCGCCGCCAGCACGCCAGGAAATCGGCCCTCGTCCGATTGCCGAAGCCGCAGCTGCTGACCCTGCGGGACTGGCCGGTGTCCTACCGCTTGCTGGCCGTGATCGTGCTGGCGCTCATCATGGGCCTGGTGTTCGGCGGCCTGCGGGTGGCGGCGGCGGTGGACAGCGCGGCCGGATTCGGCCGCGTGACCCAGCTCGCCACCCTCGGCCAGCAGACCACCGGCCTGGTGCAGGCCCTGGAGGACGAGCGGGACGAGACGGCCGGGGTCATTCCCGCCGCCACTTCGCAGGCGGCGGCTAAAGCCGTCCGGCGCTGGTATGCCGCCACGGACACCGCGGCCGCCCGGGTCAAGACGCTGGGGGCCGGTATCGGCGGCGCCTTCCCGGCCAACATCCGGGCCCAGGCGGCTACCGTGCTCTCGGCGATCAGTCATCTGGACGAGCTGCGCAGCACGGCGCAGTCCAGTCAGTCCGCGCTGGCGGTGATCGCTGACTACTCCGGCCCCATCGGTGATCTGCTGTCCCTGAACACCCAGATCGCGCAGGGCACCGCCGACTCCGGGCTGGCCAACGACGTCCAGACGCTCAACTCGCTGGCCAGGGCCAAAGAAGAGGCCACCCAGCAGCGCGCCATCCTCTTCAACGCGCTGAGCCAGCAGCTTTTCGCCGACGACGAGCTGCAGGCGCTGACCACCGCGGAATCCGAGCAGGCCGCCGACCTGGCCGGGTTCAGCACCACGGCCAGCCCGGCCGAGCAGAGCACCTACCGCGACACGGTGGCGGGCCCGTCGGTGAACCGGGCCGAGCTCATCGAGGAGTACGTGATCAGTGTCGGCAGCCTGAACACCAGCGCCCTGAACCTCTCCCCGCAGGCCGCGCCCCGGCAGTGGTATTCGGCGATGTCGGGCACGGTCAGCAAGACCCAGGCCGTCGAGCGGGGCGTGGCCGGGTCCATCGTGGCGCGCAGCCGGTCGCTGCAGCGGGGCGCGGAGCGGTCCGCGCTCTTCATCGCCGTCCTGACCGCGCTGATCCTGCTGGTGGTGCTGATCGCCACGGTCTTCGTGGCCAGGTCCCTGGTGCGGCCGTTGCGCCGACTGCGGACCGGGGCCCTGGACATCGCCACCGTGCAGCTGCCGGAACGCGTCCGGCAGCTCGGTGAGGCCCTGAATCCGGCCGCCGACATGAGGGTGGCGCCGATCGACGTACTGTCAGCGGACGAGATCGGCCAGGTGGCCCGGGCGTTCGACCAGGTGCACGCGGAGGCGGTACGGCTGGCCGGCAACGAGGCGGTGCTGCGCGGCAGCTTCAACGCGATGTTCGTCAACCTGTCCCGGCGCAGCCAATCGCTGATCGAGCGGCTGGCGCGCACGATCGACAGCCTGGAGCAGAACGAGGAGGATCCCGGCCGGCTCTCCACGCTGTTCAACATGGACCACCTCGTCACCCGGATGCGCCGGAACTCCGAGAACCTGCTGGTGCTGGCCGGGCACGAAAGCCCCCGGAAGTGGAGCGACGCGGTCCTGCTCGTGGACGTGGCCCAGGCCGCCACCGCGGAGATCGAGCAGTACCAGAGAGTGACGCTCACGATCCAGCCCGGCATCGCGGTCGCCGGCCACGCGGTCTCCGATGTCGTCCACCTGCTCGCGGAAATCATCGAGAACGCCACGGCCTTCTCGGCCAAGGACACCCTGGTTCGCATGTCCGCTCAGCAGCTGGCCAGCGGCGGCGTGCTGTTCGAGATCAGCGACAGCGGCGTCGGCGTCTCCCCGGCCCGGCTGGCGGAGCTGAACCACCGGCTGGACAACCCGCCCATCATCGATGAGTCGGTGGGCCGCCACATGGGGCTGTTCGCAGTGGCCCACCTGGCGGCCCGGCATGGCGTACGGGTCCGGCTGCGGCCCGGTGCACCGCGCGGGCTTACCGCTCTGGTGTGGCTTCCGGACACCCTGACCGCGCGTGCCACCCGGTCGTACGCCGGGTGGGCGCAACCAGCCGTCGCTCCCGCGGGTCATCCGGCCCCGGCGACGAACACCGTTCCCGCCGCGGCTCCCGCGGCTGCGGCTGCTCCCGTGGCCACGCCCCAGCCGGTGCGGGCC
This sequence comes from Streptosporangiaceae bacterium, assembly GCA_965277615.1. Taxonomy (GTDB): domain Bacteria; phylum Actinomycetota; class Actinomycetes; order Streptosporangiales; family Streptosporangiaceae; genus Bog-532. Next base: position 48,048 of record CBDIDG010000002.1, read on the forward strand.
GCCCGGCCGCCGGTCTCCAGCTGGTTCCAGAGCCGTCGGCCGTCCGTTCCCGCCGCCGCCGGCCCAGCCCGGCCCGCCGCCTGGGCTGAACAACGGCACGCCACGCAGGTCATGTCCGATCCGGTCCGTAGTGACCGGACGGTCGCCGGGATGCCCGTGCGGGTCCCGCGGGCCAATCTCATCCGCGGCTCCGCGGACGGCGGCCGGCGGGCGGACAGCGGTGGCGCCAGCCGTCCGGCCGCTGGTCCCGAGGCGCAGCGGCCGGCCGGGCCGGCCCCCCGGCAGCCCCCGGCCGGGCCGGGCCCGGAGCGGTCACCCGAAATGGCCCGCAGCCTGTTGAGCGGATTCCAGCGCGGAGCGGGCCGGGCCGGGCCCCGGACGCCCGCGCCCGGCGAAGGAGCGGATCGTTGAACGGCACCTATCGGCCGGATCTCAGCTGGCTGGTCACCGACTTCGCCGAGCGCATCGCGGACGTCGCGCACGCGGCCGTCATATCAGCCGACGGAGTACCGCTGGCCCTGTCGGAGGGTATTCCCGGCGATTCCGCCGAGTACTTCGCGGCCATCACTTGCGGGCTGGTCAGCCTGATGGACGGGGCGGCCCGAATCTTCCAGGCCGGGTCGCCCACCCGGGCTCTGGTGGAGATGGAAGGCGGCCTGATGCTGGTCATGGCGATCAGCAACGGCTCCAGCCTGACCGTCCTGGCCGCGCGGGAGAGCGACACCGAGCTGGTGTCCTACGAGATGCTGCTGCTGGTCGAGGCGGTCGGCGAGGTGCTGACGCCGGCCGCCCGTATCGAGCCGGGCGCCTCAGCCGCGCGCGGCGGCCCGGGAGGTTCCCCGTTCCTCCTGGACGGTCCTGCAAACGTGTGCATCAATGAGGGGCATGATGGATAGCCGACTGGCCGCCGCGATCAGCCACTGGGCTCCCCGGTTCACCGGCGGGGGTGTCGACCCCGGCGACTTCAGCCGCATCACCGCGACGCTGACCAGCTGGGACGACTGGTGCGCGGCGTGGTGCCGGGCCGCCGCCGAGCACGAACAGCTAGGCACCCGGGCTCTGGCCGAGGACCGGACCCGGTCCGCGGGCGGCCACCTGGCCATGGCCGCGGTCTACTACCACTTTGCCAAGTTCCTGTTCGTCCAGGACATGGGCCAGTTGCGGGCCGCCCACCAGGCGGCGGTCCGGTGCCTGGACACGGCGCTGCCCTATCTCGATCCGCCCGGCACCCGGCTGGAGATCCCGTTCGACGGCGGGCTCATCGCCGCCGTACTGCGCCGGCCACCGGGCCCCGGCCCGCACCCGGCGGTGGTGCTGATTCCCGGGCTGGACTCGGCCAAGGAGGAGTTCGGCCGGGTCGAGCAGGTGTTCCTGGACCGGGGCATGGCCACGCTGTCGGTGGACGGGCCCGGCCAGGGTGAAGCCGAATACGACCTGCCCATCCGGCCGGACTGGGAGGTGCCAGGCGCGGCCATCCTGGACGCGCTGGCCGCCCAGCCCGGCGTCGACCCGGATCGGCTCGGGGTCTGGGGCGTCAGCCTGGGCGGTTACTACGCCCCCCGGCTGACCAGCGGGGATCGGCGGGTCCGGGCCTGCATCGCCCTGTGCGGGCCGTACTGCCTGGGCGATCTGTGGGATCAGCTCCCGCAGCTGACCCGGGAGGCGTTCATCGTCCGGTCCGGCGCCCGGGATGAGCAGGAGGCTGTCCGCCGGGCCAGGGAGCTGACCCTGGATGGCCGGGCCGATGCCCTGAATCGGCCGCTGCTGATCGTGGCCGGCCAGCAGGACCGCATCTTCCCCTGGCAGGACGCGGTGCGGCTGCGCGACAGCGTGCCTGGTCCGGTGGAGCTGCTGCTGCTCGAAGACGGCAACCACGGTTGCGCCAACGTGATCTACCGGCACCGGCCCTACAGCGCCGACTGGATGGCCCGCCAGCTGGCCGGGTGAGGCGGTCGTGGACATCCTCAGGCCCCCAGTCCTCCGGCCCGGCGACATGATCGGGATCGTGTCGACCTCGTCGCCGGTGAGCGAGCACGAGCTAGCGCGCCTGGTCCGCTACCTGCGCGGTCGCGATTACCGGGTCAAGCTGGCCGACGGGGTGGGGGAGCGGCTCGGCTACTTCGCCGGAGCGCCGGAGCGGCGGGCGGCCGGGGTGATGGCCATGTTCGCCGATCCCGAGGTGGCGATGGTGCTGCCGGCCAACGGGGGTACGGGGGCACACCAGCTGGTCGACCGGCTGGACTACGACGTGATCCGGGCCCACCCCAAGCTGTTCGCCGGGTTCAGCAATCCGACGATCCTGAACAACTCGATCCTGGCCGCGGCCGGCCTGGCCAGCCTGCACGGCGTGACGGGATTCCAGTTCTTCCAGCCCGAGATCGAGCCGGGCACCGAACGGGCCTTCTGGGCCATGGTGTCCGGGCCGGTGGCGGGGACCGAGGTGGGCGGCCGCAGCTGGCGGGTGTACCCGCGGGGGTGCCGGAGCGAGAGTGTCTCCGGGCCGGTCGTGGGGGGCAACCTGTGGTCCTGGTACCCGCTGGTGGGGACGCGCTGGCTGCCGCCCACCAGCGGTGCGATCCTCGTCCTGGAGAGCTCGGGGGGGACCTACGAGATGGTTGACCTGGCGCTGACCCAGATGCGGCTGGCGGGCGTGCTGGACGGCATCGCCGCGCTGGTCATCGGGGCGCCGGCCAACTGGGATCGCCAGGATGCGCCCGACCGGGACGCGGACGAGCTGATCCTGCGGGCGGCGGGCGGGACCTTCCCCGTCATCACCAACGTGCCGTGCGGGCATCAGCCCCGGCGTCTTCAGCTCCCGGTCGGCGGCGGGGTCGAGCTCAGCCTGGCCGGCGTACCGCTCCTGCGGTATCAAGAGGACCTTGTCGTCAGCTGAGGCGGGTCCGGCCCGGTGCCAGATATCTGGAAGTCTGCGCTGCGGGCCGGTGGCGCAGGCTCCGGGTCGGTACGCTGGGCCGGACCGTGGGGAATCACAGGAAGCGCGGACGTCATGAACGATTGGCCGCAGGGCTGGTATCGGGACGAGCCCGGGTCGAGCAGGCCCGCTCCGCCCGAGGGTGGCCGTGGCGGCCAGGGTGGCCAGGGCGGGTGGGGCCCGTCGCAGCCGGCCGCGCCGCAGTCCGGCCGGTCCGGTGGATCCGGCCGGTCCGGCTGGCCTGACCAGCCGCCCGCCGCGCCGCCGCGGCGCGGTCAGCCGTACCGTGCTCCGTCCGGGCCGCCCCCGGGCCGGCGCCGCCCGCGCTTCTGGGGTCAGCCGGGCCGCCGGGGACGCCGCATCACGCTGGTCCTGTGCACGGTCGTGATCCTCATCATCGCGCTGGTGGCGGGCTCGTACGTCTGGCTGGACGGCAAGCTGAACCGGTCGGTCACGCTGCCCGCCAGCACCGCCACGTCGGCCGGGCAGAACTGGCTGATCGCCGGCTCCGACACCCGGTCGGGCCTGTCGCGGACCCAGAAGGACGCGCTTCACGTCGGGTCCGCCACCGACACCAACTCGGACTCGCTGATGCTGCTGCACATGGGCGGGCCCACGCCGGTGCTGATCAGCATCCCGCGCGACTCCTACGTGCCGATCCCGGGCCACGGCTCCAACAAGATCAACGCGGCTCTCGGGTTCGGCGGCCCGGCCCTGCTCGTCCAGACCGTGGAGAGCGTCACCGGGCTGAAGATCAACCACTACATGGGCATCGGGTTCGCAGGCCTGGTCGACGTGACGAACAAGGTCGGCGGGGTCTACATGTGCCTGCCGTCGGCGGTGCACGACACGTACTCCGGGGTCAACCTCAAGGCCGGCTGCCAGACGCTGAACGGCACCCAGGCGCTGGCTTTCGTCCGGGATCGGCACTCGTTCGCCACGGGGGACCTGCAACGGATCCAGGACCAGCGTGCGTTCCTCAAGGCCCTGCTGGCCAAGGCGACCAGCCCCGGCGTGTTCCTCAATCCGTTCACGGCGCTGCCGTTCGGCTCCAGCGCCGCGAGCGCGATGTCGGTCGACCAGGGCACCCACCTGTACAACCTGATCAGGGCCGGATTGGCGCTGCGCAGTCCGCAGACGGGCACGGTGCCGATCGCCAACGCCAACTACGTGACCGCCGCCGGTGACTCCATCCTGTGGGACCACACCAAGGCCCTCGAGCTGTTCAACGCGCTGAAGAACAACCAGGCCGTCCCGGCCAATCTGCTCAGCGGCAGCCAGACCGGCTGAGCCCGCGTCCAGACCGGCCCAGCGCGCCCCCGGACCGGCTGAGCTCTCCCGGGCACCGTCGGCGGCCCACCAGCCGGGCTCCTGAGGCACGGATTGTCGCCTCTCCGTTACGCAGGTCTTTGGTATGTTTCGCGCGCTTTCGGGGCATCCCGCGTTGATAACGGATCGCCAACGCATCCTTGACACCCGCCCGCTTCGGGCTCAATGTGTCTGTTATCACTGTGCTAAGTGAGCGCATTGCGCTCATTTGAGCGCCTAACGGAGCATGCAGTGGAACGTGCGGTGACGCAGTAGGAACGCGGTAAGAACGCTGGACGTAGCGGCCTGACGACAGGAAGCGACGATGACTCGACGACGAGACACGCACAGCGGGGGAACGATCAGCCGGCGGGCCTTCCTGGCTGGATCGGCCGGGGGAGCGGCCCTGGCCCTGACGGGCTGCGCGACCGGGACCGAGCAGCTGTTCTCCGGTAGCGGTTCCGGCACCCGGATCACCGTGGCCATCGTGTCCAACTCCCAGATGGAAGACGCGATCAGCCTGTCCCCGCTGTTCGAGCAGGAGCACCCCGGCATCCACCTCAACTTCGTGTCGCTGCCGGAGAACGAGGCCCGGGCCAAGATCACCGCGGATGTTTCCACCCAGGGCGGCGAGTTCGACGTGGTGATGATCAGCAACTACGAGACGCCGATGTGGTCAGCCAACGGCTGGCTGGTCAACCTGCAGCCGTACATCAACAACACCCCGGGCTACGACGCCCAGGACTTCCTGCCCCAGCTCCGGGCCACCCTGTCGCACAAGGGCGACCTGTACTCGGTGCCGTTCTACGGCGAGTCCTCGTTCCTGATGTACCGCAAGGACCTGATGACCAAGTACGGCATCACCATGCCGAAGAAGCCGACCTGGAAGCAGGTGGCGCAGATCGCCGAGACCATCCACAAGAAGGGCCTGGTCGGCATCTGCATGCGCGGCGACCCGGGCTGGGGGGAGAACCTGGCCCCGATGGACACGGTGATCAACTCCTACGGCGGCCGGTGGTTCGACCTGCAGTGGCAGGCCCAGCTCACCAGCCCTGAGGTGACCAGCGCGGTCACCGACTACGTGTCGCTGGTGCAGAAGTACGGTGAGCCGGGCGCGCCGGCCGCCGGCTTCTCCGAGTGCGCCACGCTGTACAGCCAGGGTGACGCGGCCATGTGGTACGACGCCACCTCGGCGGTCGGCGTGATCGAAGACCCGGCCAGCAGCAAGGTGGCGGGCAAGAACGGCTACGCCTGGGCCCCGACCCAGGACGGCCGGCCGTCGGGCTGGCTGTACACCTGGTCGCTGGCCATCCCGAAGACCTCGGCGCACAAGCAGGCGGCCTGGGACTTCATCTCCTGGATGACCTCGAAGACCTACATCAAGACCGTGGGCCAGAAGCTCGGCTGGTCGCACGTACCGCCGGGGAGCCGGTTCTCCAGCTACCAGATCCCGCAGTACAAGAAGCTGTCGGCGGTCTACGGACCGCTCACCCTGCAGTCGATCAACGCGACCAACTCGGCCCATCCGTGCCTGAAACCGGTCCCGTACACCGGCGTCCAGTTCCTGGACATCCCCGAGTTCCAGGACCTGGGCACCAACGTCAGCGAGCAGTTCAGTGCGGCCATCGCCGGCAGCCAGTCGGTCCAGTACGCGCTGTCCCAGGCGCAGAAGTACGCCCAGGCCGTCGGCGAAACCTACCGGAAGTGAGGGAACCATGACCGCGATCGCTCCGCCGGTAGCCGGGACCCACCGGCTGCGCGCGCGCTCCGACGAGAGGCGCCGCGGCTGGGTCCGGCGGGCTCCGCTGCTGCCCGCGCTGGTGTTTACGATCATCGTCACCCAGCTGCCGTTCCTGGTCACGCTGTACTACTCGCTGTTGTCGTGGAGCCTGGTCCGGCCGGGCTCCCGGCACTTCGTCTGGTTCGCCAACTACGCCCAGGTGTTCCAGGACAGCCAGTTCCGCACCACCGCGCTGAACACCGTGATCATGACGGTCGGCACCGTGTTCATCGCCATGGTCCTCGGCGTGCTGTTCGCGCTGCTGCTGGACCGCAAGTTCCTCGGCCGCGGCGTGGTGCGCACGCTGCTGATCACGCCGTTCCTGATCATGCCGGTCGCCGCCGCGCTGCTGTGGAAGACCGTGATGCTCGACCCCACGTTCGGCATCGTGAACTTCATCTTCCGGCCGTTCGGCATCGGCAAGTTCGACTGGATCGGCAGCTTCCCGCTCGGCTCGGTCATGATCGAGATGATCTGGCAGTGGACGCCGTTCATGATGCTGCTGGTCCTGGCGGGCCTGCAGAGCCAGCCCAAGGACATCCTGGAGGCGGCCAGCTGCGACGGCGCCCGGCCGTTCGCCATCTTCCGTGAGCTGACCCTGCCGCACCTGCGCCGGTACATCGAGCTGGGCATCGTGCTCGGCGCGATCTACGTGGTCAACGACTTCGACGCGGTCTACATGATGACCCAGGGCGGGCCCGGTATCTCCAGCGCCAACCTGCCCTTCTACATCTACCAGCGAGCCTTCCTGGGCTTCCAGGTCGGCCAGGCCGCCGCCATGGGCGTGGTCGTCGTGGTGGCCACCATCATCATCGCAACGTTCGCGCTGCGGCTGATCTTCACCTCGTTCTCCGGCACCGAACAGGCGGCATGATGGCCAGCGCAGACGTCACCACAGTCCCCGCCACCCGGACCGTCGAGCCGGAACCGTACACCGGCCACCGCGCCAAACGCCGCAACAACAGCCTGACCTGGGGCATCGTCGGCTGGGTGGTCGGGATCGTGTTCTTCTTCCCGGTGCTGTGGATGGTGCTCACCTCGTTCAAGACCGAGGCCGAGGCGTACACCAACACGCCGCACATCGTCTTCTCGCCCACCCTGTCCCAGTACAAGGCGGTGTTCTCCAGCGGCCTGTGGCCGTACGTGGCCAACTCCGCGTTCGCCACGATCGTCTCCACGATCCTGGTGCTGCTGCTGGCCACGCCGTGCGCGTTCGCGCTGTCGCTGCGGCCGGTCAAGAAGACCCGCGACGTGCTGTTCTTCTTCATCAGCACCAAGATGCTGCCGGTGGTGGCGGCGATCATCCCGATCTACATCGCCGCCCGTGACCTGCACATGCTGGACAACATCTTCACGCTGGTCATCCTGTACACGGCGATGAACCTGCCGATCGCGGTGTGGATGATGCGGTCGTTCTTCCTGGAGGTGCCGGGCGAGCTGCTGGAGGCGGCCGAGATGGACGGCGCGCCGCTGCGGCGCACGGTCGTCGAGGTGATCCTGCCGGTCGTCGCGCCGGGGCTGGCCGCGACCGCGCTGATCTGCGCCATCTTCTCCTGGAACGAGTTCTTCTTCGCGGTCAACCTCACCGCCACTCAGGCCGCCACCGTCCCGGTGTTCCTGGTCGGCTTCATCTCTTCCGAAGGGCTGTACTTCGCCCAGCTCGCCGCGGCGGCCACGATCGCCACCCTGCCCGTCGTGCTGGCCGGCTGGATCGCCCAGCGTCAGCTCGTCCGCGGCCTGTCCTTCGGGGCGATCAAGTGACGCCACGCCGCCCGGCCCGTCGACACCCCGACTCGCACTCAGGAGCACACCATGGCTGAGGTCACCTACGACTCCGCGACCTGCATCTACCCGGGGGCGGAACGGCCCGCGGTGAACGCGCTCAACCTGCCGATCGAAGACGGCGAGTTCGTGGTCATGGTCGGCCCGTCGGGCTGCGGGAAGACCACCGCGCTGCGGATGCTGGCCGGCCTGGAGGAGATCGACGACGGGTCGATCCGGATCGACGGCAAGGACATGGTGGGCGTGCCGTCCCGGGACCGGGACATCGCCATGGTGTTCCAGAACTACGCCCTCTACCCGAGCAAGACGGTCGGGGAGAACATGGGCTTTGCGCTGAAGATGCAGGGCGTGGACAAGGATGACCGGGTCCGCCGGGTGCGGGAGGCGGCCAAGCTGCTCGACCTGGAGGAGTTCCTCGACCGCAAGCCGCGCAACCTGTCCGGCGGCCAGCGGCAGCGGGTGGCCATGGGCCGGGCCATCGTCCGCGAGCCCAAGGTGTTCTGCATGGACGAGCCGCTGTCCAACCTGGACGCCCAGCTCCGGGTGTCGACCCGGACCCAGATCGCCGAGCTCCAGCGCCGCCTGCACGTGACCACGGTCTACGTCACCCACGACCAGGTGGAAGCCATGACCATGGGCGACCGGGTGGCGGTCATGCGGCTGGGCCAGCTTCAGCAGTTCGCCTCGCCTACCGACCTGTACGACCACCCAACCAACGAGTTCGTGGCCTCGTTCATCGGCTCGCCAACCATGAACCGGTTCGTCGGCACGCTGGAGAGCGACGGGGTGCGGGTCGGCCAGGCCCTGCTCCGCCCCTCGAACCAGCTGCTGCAGGGGGCCAGCGGCCACGACAAGCTGGTGGTCGGTATCCGCCCGGAGCACGTGTCGGTGAGCGTCAGCGGAGACCTGACCGTGAAGGTCGCGCTGGTCGAGGACCTGGGCAGCGACTCCTACATCTACGGCAGCCTGGCCGACGATCCGGACAGCAACGTGATCATCCGCAGCGGCCGCGACCACCCGCGCCCGGGTGAGGTCATCAAGGTCGCCGTGGACACCAGCCATCTGCACCTGTTCGACGCGGGCAGCGGCGAACGGGTCGGCGACTAACGCGAGAGGGGACACAACTGATGCGTGCCGTTGTCTGGGAGGAGCCCGGCAAGCTCGCGCTGGCCGAGGTGCCCGATCCCGCGCCGGGTCACGGGGAGCTGATCGTCCAGGTCGGCGCCTGCGGCATCTGCGGGACCGACGTGCACATCGCCGATGGCGAGTTCCCGCCCACCCCGTACCCGATCGTGCCCGGCCACGAGTTCGCCGGCCGGGTCGTGGCGCTGGGCGAGGGCGTCCCCGCCGAATGGCGCGGCGGGGAGCGAGTGGCGGTCGACCCGTCGCTGTTCTGCGGCCACTGCCCGGCCTGCCACGCCGGCCGGGGCAACCTGTGCGCCAACTGGAACGCGATCGGTGACACCGTGGACGGCGCGTTCGCCGAGTACGTCAAGGTCCCGGCGGCCAACGCCTACGCCATCCCCGACAGCGTCAGCGACGCTCAGGGTGCGCTGATCGAGCCGCTGTCCTGCGCGGTGCACGGTGCGCGCCGCCTCGGGCCGGTGGTGGGCGACGACGTGCTGGTCATGGGGGCGGGCACCATGGGCCTGCTGCTCATGCAGCTGCTCAACCGGGGCGGCGCCCGTTCGGTGGCCGTGGTGGACCGGAAGGCGTCCCGCCTGGAGTCGGCCACCGCCGCCGGGGCCGCCGCCGTGGCCACGGACGTTGCCGACCTGGACACCGGCAAGTTCGGCGTGGCCGTGGACGCCACCGGGGCCCCGGCGGCGATCGAGGCCGCGTTCGGCCGGCTCGACCGGGGTGGCCGCCTGCTGATCTTCGGCGTGACCAGCGGCGACGCGGAGGTGTCGCTGTCCCCGTTCCGCATCTACAACGACGAGATCACCGTGCTGAGCTCGATGGCCGTCCTGGACAGCTTCGGCGCCGCCGCGGACCTGATGGCTGACGGCGCCGTGATCACCGGGCCGCTGCTGGGCGACCCTTACCCGCTGGACCGCTTCGGCGATGCCCTGGCCGGCGTCCGGGCCGGCGAAGGCATCAAGATCCAGGTCGCCCCGGGCCAGTAACCGGGTAACCGGGTGACCGGGTGACTGGGTGACTGGGTGACTGGGTGACCGAGCCGACATCCGGCGTGGTGCCGCCTCGTGCTAAGCATGGATGATGATGCAACTGCAGGCGGATGACCCGGAAGCGGACTGGACGGCTCCCGGCGTCTACGACGTCGGGGCGGGGGTTTACCGGATCCCGCTGCCGTTGCCCCAGGACGGGCTGCGGGCGGTCAACGTGTACGCGGTCCGGGACGAGGACGGCCTGACCCTGGTCGACTCGGGCTGGGCCATCACCGAGGCCCGTGACCTGCTCGAGCAGGCGGTCAAGCTGCTGGACTCCAGCCTGGCCGGGGTACGCCGGTTCCTGGTCACGCACGTCCACCGCGACCACTACACGCTGGCCGTGACGTTGCGCCGGGAGTTCGGCATGCGGGTCAGCCTGGGCCAAGGCGAAGCCGGGACGCTGCAGGCCATCCGGAACAAGGGCTCCGCGCCGTGGGGCACGATGATGTCGCAGCTGCGGCTGGGCGGTGCCCTGGACCTGATCCAGCAGATCAGCCAGATACCGGTCGAGCAGGACCTGTCCGAGTGGGAAGATCCGGACGAGTGGCTGCGGGCTCCACAGGAGATCCCGTTCGCCGACGGTGCCTGGCAGGTCCACGCGACCCCCGGCCACACCCGGGGTCACGTGGTGTTCGTGGATCCGGCCCGGGACGTCATGTTCGCCGGCGACCACGTGCTGCCGCGGATCACGCCCTCCATCGGCTTCGAGCAGAACCACGCCGAGTACCCGCTGCGCGACTACCTGGACTCGCTCCGGCTGGTCCGGGGCCTGCCGGACCGGCGGCTGCTGCCCGCGCACGGCCCGCTGGCGCCGAGCGTGCACCAGCGGGTGGACGAGCTGATCGAGCACCACGACACCCGCCTGGCCCAGATCGACGAGACCATCGACGCGGGCGCGAGCACCGCGTCCGAGTCGGCCCACCGCCTGCTGTGGACCCGGCGCGGGCGGCAGTTCGGTGAGCTGGATCTGCTGTCGCAGTGCCTCGCGGTGACCGAGACCATGGCGCACCTGGACGTACTCATGCTGGCCGGGCGGCTGCGCCGGTCCGAGGTGGACGGCACGTGGCACTACCTGCGGGCCTGACCGTGCCCGCTCGCCCCCTGGCCCCTCACCCGGCGGACACGGCCACGCCCACCTTGTCCCGGCGGCACGCGGCCGGGGCGCCCAGCGCGCGCGGGCTGCTGCTCACCCTGCTGGGCGAGTTCGTGCTGACCGGGGACGAGACGGCGTGGACGTCGGCGGTGCTGGCCGCCTTCGGCGGGCTGGGCATCGAGGAGAAGACCACCCGGCAGGCGCTGATGCGCACGGCCGCCGCGGGCTGGCTGGACGCGGAGAAGCTGGGCCGCCGCACCCGCTGGCGGCTGACCGGGGCGGCCCGCCGGATGCTGACCGACGGCGCGGCGCGGATCTACTCGTTCACCGGCCCGGACCCGGACTGGGACGGCCGCTGGCTGCTGATCTCGGCCCGGATCCCGGAGAGTGACCGGCGGGCGCGGCACGTGCTGCGGACCCGGCTCAGCTGGGCCGGGTTCGGGTCGCTGGGGCCGGCCCTGTGGGTTAGCCCGCACCCGGACCGGGAGGCCGAAGCGATCCGGGTGCTGCGCGAAGCCGGGATCGCGGACGACGCGCACGTGTTCACCGCCCGCCGATCCGGGCTGGGCGACGAGCGGACGATGGTGGCCACGGCCTGGGATCTGACCGCCATCGAGGACCAGTACGGCCAGTTCATCGAGGAGTTCGGCCCGGAGCTGCCCGAGCCCGGCCACCCGGAGCCCAGCCACTCAGAGCCGAGCCAGCCAGAGTCCGGTCTCCCGGGGCCGGAGGACGCCCTGGGCCGGCAGATCGAGCTCGTGCACGCCTGGCGGCGGTTCCCGGCCCTGGATCCCGCGCTGCCGCGGGAACTGCTGCCGGCCCGGTGGAGCGGGCTGGCGGCGGCCCGGCTGTTCGGGCAGCGGCACCAGCAGTGGTCCGCCGCCGCCGGCCAGCAGTGGCGGCGCCTCAACGACGTCGGCTGAGGACCCTTGTGCCCACTAGGGCCCAAGGGTTACAACTAGGTCTCAGTTGCCCAGCTGACGGCCGGAGCCACCGGTTGGACGGGCGCCTGCCCATCGGGGGTGGCGAACGACGGTGATCAACGACGGTGCGCCCGCGCCGCTCTTCGCTCCGCCGCGCATCACGGTGACCGGCGCCGGGCCGGACGCCGACTCCGGCAGCCTGCTGCTCCGGTCGGCCGAGCCGCTGGGGCGTTATCCCCGGACCGTGCTGGACAGCGTGCGGGCCTGGGCCCGGGCCGACCCGGACCGGGTGCTGGTGGCCGAGCGCGAGGGCACCAGAGAGTGGCGGATCTGCCGTTACGGCGGGGCCGTGGCCGCGGCCGACAGCATCGGGCAGGCCCTGCTCGACCGGGGCCTGGGGCCGGACCGGCCCCTGCTGGTGCTGTCGGGCAACAGCATCGACCACCTGATGATGACGCTGGGCGCGATGAGCGCCGGGGTCCCGGTCGCGCCGGTCAGCGCGGCGTACTCGCTGCAGAGCGCCGATCACACCCGGATCCGGCAGATCGCCGCACTGACCGGTCCCGGCGCCGTATTTGCTGATCATGGGGAAAAATTTGGTCCCGCGCTGGATGCGGCGCTGGCAGGTTTGCCCGCCGGGCCACGGGCTGTTCCGGTGATCATCAGCACGGGCCGCCGCGACGGCGCCGACCGGCTGAGTGACCTGCTGGCCACGGTGCCGGGGCCGGCCGTGACCGCCGCGTCGGCCGCGGTGGAGCCGGACAGCGTGGCCAAGATCCTGTTCACCTCGGGATCGACCGGCGCGCCCAAGGGCGTGCTGAACACGCACCGGATGCTGGCCGCCAACCAGCAGATGATCCGGCAGGTGTGGCCGTTCCTGGCGGCCGAGCCGCCGGTCATCGTGGACTGGCTGCCGTGGAGCCACACGTTCGGCGGCAACCACAACCTGAACATGGTGCTCAGCAACGGCGGCACGCTGTACATCGACGCGGGCCGGCCGGTGCCGGCCCTGTTCGGCCAGACCGTGCGGAACCTGGCCGACGTGCCGCCCACGGTGTACTTCAACGTGCCCGCCGGCTACACGCAGCTGGTGCCCGCGCTGGAAGCCGATCCAGCCTTCGCCGCGCGGTTCTTCTGCCGCCTGCGGCTGATGTTCAACGCGGCGGCGGCCCTGCCCGCAGGGCTGCGCGACCGGCTGGCCGGCCTCGCGGTCCGGGCCGCGGGCCACCCGATCCCGGTCACCGGGTCGTGGGGCGCGACCGAGACCGCCCCGGCCGTGACCGGCGCGCACTTCGCCTTCACCGACGCCCGCTGCATCGGCGCGCCGCTGCCCGGGGCGCAGGTCAAGCTGGTCCCGGCCGAGGAGGCCTACGAGATCCGGGTCAAGGGCCCGATGGTCACCCCGGGGTACCTGGGCCGCCCGGACCTGACCGCGGCCGCGTTCGACGCCGAGGGCTTTTACCGGTCCGGGGACGCGGTGAGCCTGGCCGATCCGGATGACCCCAACGCGGGCCTGGTGTTCCGCGGCCGTCTGGCCGAGGACTTCAAGCTGACCAGCGGCACCTTCGTCCGGGTCGGCGCGGTTCGGACCGCCCTGCTGTCGGCCGCCCCGCTGCTGGCCGACGCGGTGATCGCGGGGGAGGACCGGGCCTACGCCTGCGCGCTGGGCTGGCTCAACCCGGCCCAGGCGGACGGCCTGCCGGACGGCCAGGTGCGGCAGGACCTGGCCGCCGCCCTGGCCCGGCACAACATGGCCGCGGGTTCGGCGGCCCGGATCGAGCGGCTGGTCCTGCTGACCGAGCCCGCCGACCTGGATGCGGGAGAGATCACCGACAAGGGGTACGTCAACCAGCGGGAGGTGCTGCGCCGGCGGCCCGGCCTGGTCGAGCTGGCCTACACCGAGCCACCCTCGGCTGAGGTCATCGTGGCCACGGCCGTACCAGCAGCAGCCGAGCAAAATGCTACGGAGTCTTGACGAAAAGACTCGAAGACGTAGAACATGGGATGACCGACCCACGCAGAGGACGTTCATGACGACGCCACTGGTCGACTTCCGGACCGATCCTTCCCGCTACCGGCACTGGCGGCTGGCCTTCGACGGCCCCGTGGCCACGCTGACCATGGACGTCGATGAGCAGGCCGGGCTGGTCCCGGGTTATGAGCTCAAGCTCAACTCCTACGACCTCGGCGTGGACATCGAGCTGTACGACGCGGTGCAGCGACTGCGGTTCGAGCACCCCGAGGTGCGCACGGTGGTGGTGACCAGCGGCAAGGACAAGATCTTCTGCGCCGGGGCCAACATCCGGATGCTGGCCGGCTCGCCCCACCCGTGGAAGGTGAACTTCTGCAAGTTCACCAACGAGACCCGCAACGGCATCGAGGACGCCACGGTCAGCTCCGGCCAGACGTACCTGGCCGCGATCAACGGCACCGCCTCCGGCGGTGGCTACGAGCTGGCCCTGGCCTGCGACCACCTGATGCTCATCGACGACCGTTCCTCGGCCGTGTCCCTGCCCGAGCTGCCGCTGCTCGGCGTGCTCCCCGGCACCGGCGGCCTGACCCGGGTGGTGGACAAGCGGCACGTGCGCCGCGACCTGGCCGACTACTTCTCCACCCGCGCCGAGGGGATCGGCGGCCGCAAGGCGGTGCAGTGGCGGCTGGTCGACGAGGTGGTGCCGCGGGCCAAGTGGGACGAGACGGTGGCGGCGCGGGCCGCCGACCTGGCCGGCCGGTCACACCGGCCCGCTGACGCCGCGGACGCGGCCGGCGTCGAGCTGACCCCGCTGGACAAGACCCGCACCGACGCCGAGATCTCCTACCGGTACGTCACCGCCGCGCTGGACCGGGACCGGGCGGTGGCCGAGATCACCCTGCGCGGGCCGGGCACGAGCCCGCCCGCCGACCTGGCCGGGGTGCGCCGGGACGGGGCCGGCTTCTGGACCCTGGCCGTGGCCCGGGAGCTGGACGACCTGATCCTGGACCTGCGCACCAACGAGCTGGAGCTGGGGACCTGGGTACTGCGCACCGAAGGCGACCCCCAGCAGGTGCTGGCCTTCGACCAGCTGCTGCTGGACCACGCGGATGACTGGCTGGCCAACGAGATCGTGCTGTACCTCAAGCGGACGCTGAAGCGGCTCGACGTGACCAGCCGCAGCCTGCTGGCCCTGATCCAGCCGGGCAGCTGCTTCGCCGGCTCACTGCTGGAGCTGGCCCTGGCCGCCGACCGCTCGTTCCAGTTGGCCGGGGTGTTCGAGGACGTGAACCCGGACGCAGATCCGGCCACGATCACGGTCGGGCCGATGAACCGGGGCCCGCTGCCGATGGGCAACGGCCTGACCCGGCTGCAGACCCGCTTCCTCGGGGACGAGCAGGGCCTGGCCGAGGTCGAGAAGCGGGCCGGAGAAGCACTGGCGGCCGAGGATGCCGAGCAGCTCGGGCTGGTCACCTTCGCCCCCGACGACATCGACTGGGATGAGGAGGTCCGCATCGCGACCGAGGAGCGGGCCAGCTTCAGCCCGGACGCCCTGACCGGCCTGGAAGCGAACTACCGGTTCGCCGGGCCGGAGACCATGGAGACCAAGATCTTCGGCCGGCTGACCGCCTGGCAGAACTGGATCTTCATTCGGCCGAACGCCTCCGGCCCGGACGGTGCGCTGCGCCGTTACGGCACCGGGCAGCGGGCCGACTTCGACCGAAAGCGAGTCTGAATCGATGACAGCACCGGACTACACCGAGAAGATCCCCAACAACGTCGAGCTGCGGGAGGACCGGCGGCTGCAGCGGGCACTGGAGTCCTGGCAGCCGAACTTCCTGAACTGGTGGGAGTCGATGGGGCCGACCCTGCCCACCCAGGACGTGTACCTGCGGACCGCGGTCAACGTCGGCCGCGAAGGCTGGGCCCACTTCGGGCACGTGGCCATGAAGGACTACCGGTGGGGCATCTTCCTGGCCGAGCGCAACCAGGACCGGCGCATCTCCTTCGGCCAGCACCGGGGCGAGCCCGCCTGGCAGAAGGTCCCGGGCGAGTACCGCGCCGACCTGCAGCGGCTGCTGGTCATCCAGGGCGACACCGAGCCGGCCAGCGTGGAGCAGCAGCGCAACCTGGGCGCCACCGCGCCGTCCCTGTACGACCTGCGCAACCTGTTCCAGGTCAACGTGGAGGAGGGGCGGCACCTGTGGGCCATGGTCTACCTGCTGCAGGCCTACTTCGGCCGGGAAGGCCGGGATGAGGCCGAGGAGCTGCTGCACCGCAACTCGGGCAGCGAGGACTCGCCCCGCATCCTCGGCGCGTTCAACGAGGAGACCCCGGACTGGCTGTCGTTCTACATGTTCACGTACTTCACCGACCGGGACGGCAAGTACCAGCTCGGCACGCTGAAGGAGAGCGCGTTCGACCCGCTGTCCCGGACGTGCGAGTTCATGCTCAAGGAGGAGGCCCACCACATGATGGTGGGCACCACCGGGGTGGACCGGGTGGTGGCCCGCACCGCTCAGGTCATGGTGGAGAACGACACCGACGACGTGGCCGCACTTGGCGTCGTCCCGCTGCAGGTGATCCAGAAGTACCTGAACTTCCACTACAGCGTCTCGCTCGACCTGTTCGGCGGCGAGACCTCCACCAACGTGGCCAACTACTACACCGCCGGGCTGAAGGGCCGCTGGATGGAGGAGCGGCGCAAGGACGACCACCGGCTGGCCGACGACGCGATCATGGTCGACTCGCTGGACGATGGCCAGATCGGCCTGACCGAGGTGTCCGCCCTGACCGGCCTCAACACCGACCTGCGGCGGGAGTACATCGCCGACTGCCAGGGCGGGGTCAAGCGCTGGAACAAGATCTTGGCCGAGGCGGGCCTGGCCCACCGGCTGAAGCTCCCGCACGTGGCGTTCAACCGCAAGGTCGGCGCGTTCGCCGGCGTCGAGGCCAGCCCGGACGGCGAGCTGCTCGGCGCGGACGAGTGGGAGCGGCGCAGCGGGCAGTGGCTGCCCACCGACGTGGACAAGACCCACGTCCGCTCGCTGATGCAGCCGGTGCACGAACGGGGCAAGATCGCGGCCTGGATCGCGCCGCCCCGCAACGGGATCAACGGGCAGCCGTTCGACTACGACTACGTCCATCTGGCTTAGCCCGTCTCGACGCAGAAGCCGTATCTACGAAAATCGAGGCAAGCGGCAATGGTGCAGCTTTTCAACGCCTGCGAGTACCTGCTCGACCGGCGGCTGGCGGCCGGGGACGCGCCGCGGACCGCGCTGACCGGCGGGGCCGGGGACCTCAGCTACGCCGGGCTGCACGACCAGGTGTGCCGGACCGCGGCCGGACTGCGATCACTCGGGCTGCAGCCCGAGCAGCGGATCCTGATGCTGATGGCGGACTCGCCGCAGTTCGTGGTGGTGTACCTGGCGGCCATGCGGATCGGCGCGATCCCGGTGCCGGTATCGACCATGCTGCACGCCGACGGGGTGGCCGAGCTGCTGCGCGACTCCCGGGCCCGGTTCCTGGCCGTCACCCACGAGTTCGGCCCGGTCGCCCTCGGGGCGTGCGCCGCCGCGCCCGAGCTGACCGGGATCCTGGCCGACGTCGCTCTCGACCAGGCGCCCATCCCGGTGCACCGGCTCGGTGAGCTGGCCTCCGGGCCCACCGACGAGACCGTCTACCCGACCGGCCCGGACTCGCCCGCGTTCTGGCTGTACACCTCGGGCACCACCGGCACGGCCAAGGCAGCCATGCACCGGCACGCCGCGATCGAGGTCGTGTGCGAGACCTACGGCCGTCAGGTGCTCGGGATCACGCCGGCGGACCGCTGCCTGTCCGCGGCCAAGGCCTTCTTCGCCTACGGCCTGGGCAACTCGGTGCTGTTCCCGCTCTCGGTGGGCGCGACCGCGGTGCTGGAGCCCAGCCCGTCCCGGCCGGACGTGATCGCGGATGCGGCGGCCAAGTACGGGGCCACCCTCTTCTTCGCCGGCCCGACGTTCTTCGCCAACATGCTGCGGGCCGGCCTGCCCGCCGGCGCACTGCCCGCGGTCCGGCTGGCGGCCTCGGCCGGTGAGGCCCTGCCGGCCGCGCTGTACACCCGGTGGACGTCGCACTTCGGGGTGGACATCCTGGACGGCATCGGCATGACCGAGCTGCTGCACATCTTCCTGTCCAACCGGCCGGGCCAGGTCAAGGCGGGCACCACCGGGGTCGCGGTACCCGGCTACGACCTGCGCCTGCTGGATGAGAACGGCCAGGAGGTGCCGGCGGGCACGCCCGGCACGCTGTTCGTCCGCGGCGCGTCCACCGCCACCGGATACTGGTCCCGGTACGACACCTCGCGCCAGGTGTTCCAGGGCGAATGGCTGCGCACCGGCGACACCTACGTTCAGGACGCCGACGGCTACTACGCCTGCCTGGGCCGCACCGGCGACATGCTGAAGGCCTCCGGCATCTGGGTCAGCCCGGCCGAGGTCGAGGGGCGGCTGCTCGCGCACGAGGCGGTGGCCGAGGCGGTGGTGGTCGCCGCCCCGGACACCAACGGGCTGGAGAAGCCGGTCGCCTACGTGATCCTGCAGCCCGATCGCTCGGTCAGCGAGGACGAGCTGATCGAGTTCTGCCGCCAGGGGCTGCCGTCGTTCAAGCGCCCCCGCAAGGTGGTGTTCGTGCCCGGTTACCCGACCACCGCCACCGGCAAGGTCCGCCGGGTCGAGCTGCGCCGGATGGCCACCACGGTCCTGGTGCCCAGCGACCCGCCGTCCGAGCCCGTGCCAAAGTAGACCCGTAACGACGAAGAGACGCGATGGGCACGCAGGGCCTGCACTGGAGCAAGGAGGACACGCCCCGCTGGGACACCGGCAAGCAGCGGATGTTCGGTCCGGCGGAGCTGGCCGCGGTCGGCTTCACCGCGCCCGCGCCGGACGAGCCGATGGCCAACGAGTGGTGGCGGGTCACCGACGACGACGGCACCGTGCTGGGTTACGGCTGGCTCGACAGCGAGTGGGGCGACGCGGAGATCACCTTCCTGGTCGACCCGGCCCGGCGCGGCGGCGGGGTCGGCGCGTTCATCGTCAGCCAGCTGGAGGCCGAGGCGGCCACGCGCGGGCTGAACTACATCTACAACGTGGTGCCCAGCAGCCACCCGGATCCGGCCTGGATGATCGCCTGGCTGCGTGCGCTCGGCTTCAGCGATAGCCACGGTGACCTGCGCCGCCGGGTGCGGCACGCCAGCCCGGCCTGAGCCGCTGGCCACTAAAACCCGTAGCTCACAGCAGGACCGCTCGTTAGCATCGGGCATGGCCATGAACGGCGCCGGGGACGGCGCGCGGCGCTCACCGTCCCTCGCGGTCGCCGCGCTCTGCCTGGTCCAGTTCATCGATGTGCTCGGCGTGACGGTGGTCGTCACCGCGCTGCCGTCCATGCTGTCCAGCCTGCACGCGTCCCAGTCCGCCAGCACGCTGGTGGCCACCGGGTACGCCATGTTCTTCGGCGGCCTGCTGATGCTGGGGGCCCGACTCGGTGACCGCTTCGGCCACCGCCGGACGATCCTGGTCAGCCTGGCCGTCCTGGCGGCCGGCGGGCTCGTCGCCGCCACCGCCTCATCGGTGGTCGCACTGACCGCGGGCCGCTGCCTGCAGGGTGCCGCCGCGGCCGCATCGGTGCCGTCCGCGCTGACGCTGCTGACCACCGTGACGGCTGAGGGGGCGCCGCGGCGGCGCGCGATCGCGGCCTGGAGCGCAGCGGGCGCGGCCGCCGGCGCCAGCGGCTTCGTGATCGGCGGCATCGTCACCGACCTGGCCAGCTGGCGGTTTATCTTCTGGGCCTACCTGCCGCTGGCCTTCATCCTGGCCACCGCCATCGCCCTCTCGGTACCACCTGGTGCCGGCGGAACACCGGCGTTGTCGCTCAACCTGGCCGGGTCAGCCCTGTTCACCGCGGCGGTGATGGCCTTCGTCGTCGGCACCACCCTGGTCACGACCGCGGCCTGGCGGACGGCCGGTGGCCTCCTGCTCGGCGCCTGCGCGGTGCTGGTGGGTGCCTTCGTGGCCGCCGACCGCCGGGCGGCCGCGCCCCTGCTGCCGTACCCGCTGGTCAGCCAGCGCCACCTCCGCCAGGGAGCACTGGGCGGTTTCCTCAACACCGCGACCACCAGCTCGGTGATCACGCTGGTCACGCTGTACCTGCAGAACACGCTGCACCGTTCGCCCCTGGAAGCGGCGGCCACCCTGGTGCCGTTCAGCCTGCTCGTCATCGTGGGCTCGGCTCTGTCCGCCCGGCTGCAGCGGCGTCTTTTCCCGCAGCGCGTGGTGGCGGCGGGCCTGCTGGCCATCGCGGCCGCCGACGTGGCCCTCATCCCGGCGGCCCGCTCCGCGTGGGCGGTGCCGGTATGCGCCGCGGTCGCCGGGCTAGGCATCGGGCTGTCCTCGGTCGCCGCCACCGGCCTGGGCACGGAGGTCGGCGAGCGCTGGCGCGGCGGGGCCTCCGGCATCATCAACACCGCGGCTCAGCTCGGCACCGCGCTCGGGACCGCCGTCCTGCTCCTGATCGCGTCGGTGACCAGCGGCCTTCCCGGCCCGGGCCACCCGCCGCCCGACCTGGCCTGGGGCGTCGGCGCGGCGGTGGCCGCGGCCGGGGCGCTCCGCTTCGCGATGGTCAGGTCCCGTCCGGCGGTCAGGACCCCGCATCCGCCGTCGCGAGCCGGAGCAAGCGGTCCAGCTTGATCTCAGGCGGGGGCACCTTCGCCGTCCCCGGGTCGTCAGCTCGCCGTGGGCAGCCGCACCGTGAACGTGCTGCCCGCGTCCGGACGGCTGTCCACGGTCAGCTCGCCCCCCATCGCCTCGACCAGGCCCCGGGCCAGCGCCAGCCCCAGCCCGGCCCCCTGCTCGGCGCCCTTCTCCGCGCCGAGCCGGTCGAACGGCACGAACAGCCGGTGCAACTCGGTGGCCGGGATGCCCGGTCCGGTGTCCGTGACCCGGATGGCCATCATGGCCCCGCGAGGCTCCAGGGCGACCTGCACCGTGCCCGCCGGGCGGTTGTACCGGACGGCGTTGGTCACCAGGTTGATCAGCACCTGGCGCAGGCGTCGTTCGTCGGCCCGGACCGTGCCCGCGGCCGGCCAGCATCGGCGCAGGGTGATGCCCCGTTCGGCGGCCAGCGGGCCGAGCAGGTCCAGCACGTCCTGGGCCACCGTGGCCACGTCCACGTCCGTGAGCTGGAGCGAGAGCGCGCCCGCCTCGACCTTGGCGATATCCAGCACGTCGTCGACCAGCGCCGCGATGTGCGCGGTGGCGCCCTGGATGTGGGCCAGCGCGGCCGCGCGCCGGTCCTCGCTCAGCGGCAGCGTGCCCAGCAGCTCGGTGAACCCGCCGATGGCCTGCAGCGGGGTGCGCAGCTCGTGGCTGAGCGCGGTCAGGAAGGCCGACTTGGCCTGGCTGGCTGATTCCGCCGCCCCCCGGGCCACCTCGGCGTCCCGGCGCGCGCCGAACAGCCGCTCGTGGTCGATGGCGATGGAGGCCAGGTGACTAAACCGTTCGACCAGCTCCCGTTCCCGCGGGCCGGGCTGGTGGGCATGGTCGTGGTAGACGGCGAACGTGCCCATGCAGCCGGCCTGGCCGCGGATCGGGCTGGACCAGCAGGCCCGCAGCCCGTGCGGCATCGCGGTGTCGCGGTACCGTTCCCAGCGCGGGTCGGCCGTGATGTCCTCGGCGATGACCGGGACGCCGAGGTAGGCGGCGGTGCCGCAGGACCCGGCGTCCGGCCCGATGCTCATGCCGTCGATGGCCCGGGAGTAGCTGGCCGGCAGCGTAGGAGCGGCCCCGTGCCGCAGCGTGGCCGTCTCGGCGTCCAGCAGCAGGATCGAGCACCGGGCCCCGTCCATCAGCTCTTCCAGCGCGACGACCACGCTGGTCAGCACGTCGGTCAGCGGGGCGCCGGTCGCCAGCAGCTCCAGTACGGCGGTCTGCCGTTGCAGCAGCCGCAGGCTGTCGGCATGGCTCAGGTCGCTGGCGTGGCCCACGGCGTCGGTCGTCACGTCAGGCGTCCATCCGGTAGCCGACCCCGCGGACCGTGTGCAGCCAGCGTGGCCGGGCCGGGTCATCCTCCAGCTTGACCCGCAGCCGGTGGACGTGCTCGGTCACCGTGGCCTCGCTCTGCCAGGCGGCCTCGCTGTCCCACACCGAACGCAGCAGCTGAGCCCGGGTGAACACCTGCCGGGGGTGCCGGGCCAAAAAGGCGAGCAGGTCGTACTCGCGGGCGGTGAGGTCGACCGGCCGGCCGCGGGCGAACACCTCCCGGGCCGCCTCGTCGATCCGGAGACCCGCCGCCGGGCGGGCTGGCCCGGGCCCGGAGCCAGCCTCCGGCTCGTCCGGCGGCCCGGCCGTCGGGCGGGCCCGCCGCAGCACGGACCGCACCCGGGCGGCCAGCTCACCGGGCGAGAACGGCTTGACCAGGTAGTCGTCGGCGCCGAAGTCCAGCCCCACGATGCGGTCGGTCTCCCCGCTGCGGCCCGACAAGATGATCACCGGCAGCGGCGTGGCCCCGGCCGGTTCGTGCTGGCGGACCGAGCGCAGCACGTCGAGGCCCCCGACACCCGGCAGCGACAGGTCGAGGATGACCAGGTCGGGACGGTCCCGGCCGATGCGGTCCAGGGCCTCGGCTCCGTCGGCGGCGCACCGCACCGCGAACCCCGCCGCCTCCAGCTGCCAGGACAGCAGCGTGCGCACGCGGTTGTCGTCGTCGACGACCAGGATGTGCCGCGGTGCGCTGTCCGTCATGCCCGCTTCCCCCCACGGGTCGGCCTCGTTGCCTTGATGATCGTCTCTCCGCAGGCCGGGCCCGGGCAATAGGGGCCAACTGCCTATGATGACCCGATGGGCGAGATCGTCGGCTTGGGCGGTGGCATCGGCTCGTCCCGGTTGTGGCGGGTGCTGGCCCGGGCGGTCGGCCCGTCCAGCCTGACCCTGATCGTCAACACCGCCGGCGACCTGCGCCTGCACGGCCTGCGGATCTGCCCGGACCTCGACAGCACCCTGTACGCGCTGTCCGGCCGCCAGGACTCCGAACGCGGCTGGGGCCTGCGGGACGAGTCGTTCCGCTGCCAGTCGGCGCTGCGCGACCTGGGCGGCGAGAGCTGGTTCAGCCTGGGCGACCTGGACCTGGCCACCCACCTGTACCGCACCGGCCTGCTCGGCGACGGCGCCACGCTGACCGAGGTGACCGCCCGGCTGGCCACGGCCCTCGGCGTACGGTCCCGGGTGCTGCCGATGACCGACCAGGACGTCACCACGATCATCAGCACCACCGACGGCCGGCTCCTGGGCTACCAGGAGTACCTGCTCCGCGAGCAGGCGGCCCCGGGTGTGCGCGGCGTCCGCTTCGACGGAATCGGCGCCGCCCGCCCGGCCCCCGGGGTGCTGGCCGCCATCGAATCGGCCGACCTGATCGTGCTGGGGCCGAGCAACCCGGTGGCCAGCATGCTGCCCATCCTGGGCCTGCCCGGCGTGACCCAGGCCCTGGAGCAGCACCGGGACCGGGTGGTGGCCGTCTCCCCGGTGGTGGCGGGGGTCCCGTTCACCGACGAGACCGAGCGCCGTCGGGGCCAGGCCCGCGCCGCCCAGCTGGCCGCGATCAACCTCCCGGCCACGGCGGCCGGGGTGGCCCGTCTCTACCGCGACATCTGCGCCCGCCTCGTCTACGACCGCGCCGACCAGGGCGAAGGCCCCCGCATCGAGGCCCAGGGCCCCCAGCCGGTGGCCGCCGACCTGCTGCTGCACCAGGGCGCCAGCCCGGACTCCCTGCTCTCGGCCCTGCTCGGCCGGGCCGTCGCGTGACGGCCGAGCGCAAGCCACCTGGTCAGACCCCGGAGCGGGTCAGCTTCTTCACCGACGCGATCTTCGCCATCGCCATGACCCTGCTGGTCATCGAGATCCCGCGGCCGGAGGAGATGAAGTTCTCGGTCGGGCACGGCGTCTCTAAGCCAAGGCGTTCGACAACCTGGCCCACTTCCTGGGCGGCCAGTGGGATGCCTTCTACGCCTACTTCCTGACGTTCCTCATCCTGTGGATCGTCTGGCGGCAGCACCACCGGATGTTCGATCAGTTCAGCCGGGTGACGCGGCGCATGGTGGGCTGGCACTTCCCGCTGCTGCGTTCGCCGCGTTCCTGCCCTATGCGTCCAGCACCTACGGGCATTACGCCGACAACCCGATGGCGGCGCTGCTCTACGGCGTGGTGGTCGCGGTGGTGCTGTTCTGCCGGTCGCTCATTCAGGCCGAGGGGCTGCGGGACGGCGTGCTGATCGAAGGGGCGGACCGCGAAGATTACCGGGCCGAAGTGACCGTCTCCTGGATCACCACTGGTTACTGGGTCCTGACGCTGGCCCTGGTCTGGTGGACGCCGTGGGCCGGGATCCCCTGGCTCTTCACCTCGTTGTTCGCCACCCTGGTTCGTCCGGTCGTGCGCCGCCGTCGCTTGCGCTCGGCCGCGGCCTAGCTGCCGCGGTAGGTGGAGTAGGCGAACGGGCTCAGGGTCAGCGGGACGTGGTAGTGCCCGCCGCCGTCTTCGACCGCGAACGTCACCGCGACCTCGGGGTAGAAGGTGCGGCGCCGGTCCCGGGCGAAGTAGTCGCCGGTGCCGAACCAGATCCGGTACACCCCGGGAGCCAGGTCGTCGGGTCCCAGCGCGCCGACCCGCCCGTCCGCGTCGGTGACCCCCGACGCCACCACGACACCGGCCGCTGACTCCAGCTGCACCGCGACCCCGGCTGCGGGCCGGCCCAGCGCCGTGTCCAGCACGTGCGTGGTCACCGTGCTCATGGGGCCTCCGTCCCGATCAGCTGGGCCAGCCGCAAGTCGTTGATCTTGATCAGCTCGCCCCGCATGACCTGCCGCTCGGTCTCCGGGTCGTTGGCCAACCGGGCCGGCAGGATGGCCAGCAGCTCGGTCGCGTTCCGCCCGGCCGCGCAGACCAGGTAGATGTGCCCGAACCGGGCCTCGTAGGCCTGGTTGCCCGCGGCCAGGGCGGCCCGGACGGCCTGATCGGCGCCGGCCACGCCGGACTGCTCGGACCGGGACCAGGAGCTGTGCCCGGCCGCCGGGGCCTGCCCGATCCGCGGGTGACCGGCCAGCGCCTCGGTCACGTCCTCGTCGGTCAGCACCTCAGCCGCCCGCGCCTGCAGCGCACCCAGCGAAGAGTACGGCCGCCCCATGGTCACCTGAGCCGCCCAGCGCCCGGCCCGGCAGCACTCCAGCAGCGCGGCCCGGGCCTCCTCGGCCGGCCGCGCGTTGAACCCGGCTAGCCCCACACCTTCCACTCCGCTCATCCCCGTCCCCGAGCATGTCGACAGCGTGTGCAAAAAGTGTCGCTATGACAGCAGATTCTGCACACGGTAATTGACATCTCATGGTGCTGGGACGAGTAGATCATGGATGGTGCGGGTCGATGAAAGCGCCGTGACAGAGCCCTCCACCCCGGCGGGCGAGGTCGAGAAGCGGTCGCGGAAGGCCCGGCTGAAGATCCCCGCCTGATGAAGGTCACCGGCCATGGCGGCCCACTCATGAAGTGACGGTGACAGGGGCACCCCGAGGTGTTTGCCGAGCGAGTCAACCTCAGGGTGGTAGCCCCCGACTTCCCCGGGGGCGATGTCGTACCAGCCAGCGGCAAAGTCGCGGACGGCTGACCACCACTCCCTCCAGGATTGTGGCCGCTGGGCAAAAATGGGCTCGTACATGCGAGGGAGTCAATCACGGCCGCGCTGGTATGCGGCCGGAGCATCGCAAGTCACGAACTCCGGTTGGAGTACTAGTACTACAGCAGTACTTTGTTACTCTTTGCCAGCAGTAGTGTTGGTGTGTGCTGGACGACGATGACCTGGCTGTGTGGGTCGCTGGGCTGGATGACCTGTTCGCGCTGGTGGCGGGGCGGTTTCCGCGGGTTGAGCCGCGGCTGCAGGCCCGCGCCTATGTGCGGGGGCTGCTGGCGCCACTGGCGGCCAAGAACAGCTGGACGCTGGCCGAGGCGGCCGGGAACAAGACGCCGGACGGGATGCAGCGGCTGCTGAACCGGACCGCCTGGGATGCCGGCGGGGTCCGTGACGACGTGCGCGGCTACGTGGCCCGCTACCTCGGTGACGCCGATGGGGTACTGGTCGTCGACGAGACCGGCTTCATCAAGAAGGGCACCAGTTCAGCGGGGGTGCAGCGGCAGTACTCGGGCACCGCCGGGCGGGTGGAGAACTGTCAGCTGGGCGTGTTCCTGGCCTACGCCTCGCCGAAGGGCCGGGCGCTGGTTGACCGGGAGCTTTACCTGCCGAAATCGTGGACGGACGACCGGGACCGCTGCCGCGAGGCGGGCGTGCCCGACGACGTGGAGTTTGCCTCGAAGACCGATCTTGCCCGGCTGATGCTGGGCCGGGCTCTGGACGCCGGAGTACCGGCCGCGTGGGTCACTGCGGATGAGGCCTACGGCAAGGACGGCAGCTTCCGGGGCTGGCTGGAGCAGCGCCGGGTCGGCTACGTCGCCGCCGTCCCGAAGAGCCAGGCCGTCGCCGGCGACGCCGGGAAGTCCCGCGCTGACGTGCTGACCGCGCACGCCCCGGGCCAGGCCTGGAAGCGCCGCAGCTGCGGGAACGGCGCCAAAGGGCCGCGGGTCTATGAATGGGCGGCCGCCACCTTGCCCGAAGACGGCACCGAGCCACCCGGCTGGTCCCGGTTCTTGCTGGTCCGCCGCTCGCTGACCCCGAACGGCAAGGGCGAGCTGGAACTCGCCTACTACCTGTGCGCCGCCCCGGCCGGCACACAGGACGAGGAGCTGATCCGCGTCGCCGGGTCTCGCTGGGCCATCGAGGAATGCTTCCAGAGCGCCAAAAACGAGACTGGCCTTGACCACTACCAGGTCCGCCGCTACGACGCCTGGTACCGGCACGCCACCCTCGCCGTTCTTGCTCACGCCTACCTCGCCGTTACCGCTGCGAACGCCCCAAAAGTCCTGGCAGCGGCCTCATCCCGGTCACGCTCGCGGAGGTCCGCCGTCTTCTGGCACACCTGATCACCGTCACTCCCTGCCGTACTGCCGCCTGGGCCTGGTCCACCTGGCGACGACACCACCAGCACCAGGCCAGAACCAGTCACTATCAGCAAAGACAAGCACTACATAACGAAATGCTGCTGTAGTACTAGCTTCTTCCTGGAACAACACTTTCGAGATAAGGAACACGACGCTTGATGGCCGGTCACTCGCTGCCGTACCTGGCCAACTGTTCCCTGCTGTTCACCGAGGAACCGCTGCTGCGACGTCCGGCCGCGGCCGCCGCCGCGGGCTTCACCGCGATCGAGTCCTGGTGGCCGTGGCCCGGACCGGTGCCGTCCGACCGGGACGTCGACGCCTTCGTCGCGGCGATCCAGGACGTCGGCGTCGACCTGGTCGCGCTGAACTTCTTCGCCGGCGACCTGCACGGGCCGGACGCCGGGGTGCTGTCGATCCCGGCCCGGAGCGGGCAGTTCCGCGACAACATCGACGTCGTGGTGGGCATCGGCCAGCGGCTCGGCGTGCGTGGGTTCAACGCGCCGTACGGCAACCGGGTCGACGGGGTACCGGCCGCGGCCCAGGACGAGCTGGCCACCGAGAACATCGCGCGGGCCGCGCAGGCGGCCCGCGGCATCGGCGCCACCGTGTTCATCGAGCCGCTCAGCGGGCCCAAGCCGTACCCGCTGCGGACCGCGGCCGACGCGGTGGCCGTGGTCCGGCGGGCCCGGGCGGCCGGGGCCGCCAACGTGGCCTTCCTGTGCGACCTCTACCACCTGGCCAGCAACGGCGACGACGTGGACGCCGCCGTCGCCGCCCACGCCGGCGACGTAGGTCACGTGCAGATCGCCGACGCGCCGGGCCGGGGTGAGCCCGGCAGCGGCCGGCTGGACCTGGGCCGTCACCTCCAGGACCTGGAAGCCCGCGGCTACCGGGGCTGGGTCAGCCTGGAGTATCAGCCCAGCACCAGCACCGAGGCCAGCCTGGCCTGGCTGCCCCGCGCCCGCCGCGCCGGGCCCGGCCACCGGCCGGCCTGACCTCCGCCCCCGTGGTCGTGCTGGACTAGGGGCATGCGGATCGTGCTCGCCCCGGACAAGTTCAAGGGATCACTGCCCGCCGCCGAGGTGGCGGCGGCCCTGGCGGCGGGATTGCGGGACGCCCGGGACCAGGCCGGCGCGCCGGCCGAGCTGATCACGATCCCGGTGGCGGACGGCGGCGACGGCACCGTGGACGCCGCCGTGGCGGCCGGCTTCACGAGGGTGCCGGTCATCGCGACCGGTCCCACCGGCCAGCCGGTCAGCACTAGCTACGCCCGCCGCGATGATCTGGCCCTGGTCGAGCTGGCCACCGTCTGCGGCCTGGAGCGGCTGCCCGGCGGTCAGCTCGAGCCGCTCGTCTCGTCCAGCTTCGGCGTCGGCGAGGTCATGCGGCGGGCGCTGGCCGCGGGCGCGCGGGAACTCGTGCTCGCCCTGGGCGGCAGCGCCAGCACCGACGGCGGGGCCGGGATGCTCCAGGCGCTGGGCGCCCGGGTGCTCGGCCCGCGGGGTGAGCCGCTCGGCCGGGGTGGCGGGGCGCTCGGTGACGTGACCGAACTGGATCTGACTGCGCTGGTCAGGTCTGGGCTGGTCCGGTCTGGGCCGGTCCTGTCTGGACTGGACCCGGCGGCGGGCGCGGCCCAGGTCACGCTGGCGGTCGACGTGCAGAACCCGCTGACCGGCCCGGACGGCGCCGCGGCGGTCTTCGGCCCGCAGAAGGGTGCCACCCCGGAGCAGGTCGCCCGGCTGGACGATGCCCTGCGCCGCTGGGCCGGCC
Source organism: Streptosporangiaceae bacterium (assembly GCA_965277615.1). Lineage (GTDB taxonomy): Bacteria > Actinomycetota > Actinomycetes > Streptosporangiales > Streptosporangiaceae > Bog-532. The sequence continues at coordinate 76,840 of CBDIDG010000002.1, forward strand.
TGGTGGCCGGGGCTACCGGCCATGACTGGTCGCAGGCGCCCGGCGCCGGGGCGGCCGGCGGCGTGGGCTTCGCGGCGCTGGCCGTGCTCGGGGCCCAGCAGCGCTCCGGCATCGACATGATCCTGGACCTGGTCGGCTTCGACGCGGCGCTGGACGGCGCCGACCTGGTCGTCACCGGCGAAGGATCGCTGGACACCCAGAGCCTGGCGGGCAAGGCGCCGGTCGGGGTGGCCCGGGCCGCCGCGGCGCGCGGGATCCCGGTCGTCGCGGTGGCCGGGCGCAGCACGCTGACCCCGGAGCAGGCCCGCGCGGCCGGAATCACCGCGATCCACCCGCTCAGCGGCCTGGAACCGGATCTGGCCCGCAGCATGGCCGGGGCCGCCGCGCTGCTGGAACGGATCGCCCGTGATCAACTGGCCTCATGGAGCCGCCCATGACGTTCGACCTGCTCATCCGGGCCCGGCGTGCCGTCGTCGACGGCGCGCTGCGGCCAGCCTCGATCGCGGTCCGCGACGGCCGCATCGCCGCCGTCGGGGAGCACGACGCCCCCGCCGACGCGGCTGAGGTCGTCGAGCTGGCCGCGGACGAGGTGCTGCTGCCCGGCCTGGTCGACAGCCACGTGCACGTCAACGAGCCCGGCCGGACCGAGTGGGAGGGCTTCGCCAGCGCCACCCGGGCGGCCGCGGCCGGCGGCGTGACCACGATCATCGACATGCCGCTGAACAGCATCCCGCCCACCTGCGACGTGGCCGCGCTGGAGATCAAGCAGAAGGCCGCCCGGAGCCGGGTCCACGTCGACACCGGGTTCTGGGGCGGCGCCATCCCCGGTAACGCGGCCGAGCTGCGCCCGCTGCACGAGGCGGGCGTGTTCGGGTTTAAGTGCTTCCTGCTGCCCAGCGGCGTGGACGAGTTCCCGCCGCTGGACGAGGCCGGGCTGGAGCGGGCCATGCGCGAGATCGCCGCCTTCGACGGCCTGCTGATCGTGCACGCCGAGGACGCCCACGAGATCACCGGCGTGCCACCGGGCCGGGACTACCAGGGCTTCCTGCGGTCGCGGCCGCCTGCGGCCGAGCAGCGGGCCATCAACACGGTGCTGGACCTGGCCGGGAAGACCGGCGCCCGGGTGCACGTGCTGCACCTGTCCAGTGCGGCGGCGCTACCCGCTCTGACCGCGGCCCGCCGCCGCGGGATCCGGGTCACCGCCGAGACCTGCCCGCACTACCTGAGCTTCGCCGCGGCCGACATCCCGGACGGCGCGACCCAGTTCAAGTGCTGCCCGCCGATCCGGGACGCCGCCAACCGGGACGCGCTGTGGCAGGGGCTCCGGGCCGGGGAGATCGACTGCGTGGTGTCGGACCACTCGCCCTGCACCGCGGACCTGAAGCACCCGGACACCGGCGACTTCGCCGCGGCCTGGGGTGGCATCGCCTCCCTCCAGCTCGGCCTGCCGGTGGTGTGGACGGCGGCCCGGTCCCGCGGCGTGCCGCTCACCGACGTGGTGACCTGGATGGCCGCCCGCCCGGCCGCGCTGGCCGGGCTGGCCCGCAAGGGTGCCCTGGCCCCCGGCCGGGACGCTGACCTGTGCGTGTTCGCGCCCGAGATGAGCTTCGTGGTCGAGGCCGGCGCGCTCGAGCACCGCAACGCGGTGTCCGCCTACGACGGCCAGCGGCTGACCGGCGTCGTCCGCCGCACCTGGCTGCGCGGCGTCCCGACCGCGGGCGAGCCAGCCGGCCGCCTGCTCAGCAGGACGGAATCATGACCGATCAGATCAAGCAGCAGTGGCCGGACCTGGCCGCCCGGGACCTGGGCGGCAGCGTCGTCTACGCCAACGACGAGCTGTTCGCCGAGCGGCAGAACCTGATCAAGCCGGGTGCGCCGGTGTTCCAGCCGCACGTGTTCGGCCACCGCGGCCAGATCATGGACGGCTGGGAGACTCGGCGGCGGCGCGAACCCGGCCACGACCACGCCATCGTCCGGCTGGGCGTGGCCGGCCTGGTCCGCCGGGTGGTCGTGGACACCTCGTTCTTCACCGGCAACTACCCGCCCGAGGTCTCGATCGAGGCGTGCGGCGCTGAGGGCTACCCCGGGCCGGCCGAGCTGGCCGCGGCAGGCTGGACCACGCTGGTCCCGCGCAGCCCCGTCCAGGGCGACAGCCGCAACGAGTTCGCCGTGGCGGTGGAGCAGCGGTTCACCCACGTCCGGCTGACCATCTACCCCGACGGCGGGGTGGCCCGGCTGCGCATCTTCGGTGAGCCGGTGCCGGACCCGCGGCTGCTGCCGGCGGTGATCGACCTGGCCGCGCTGGAGAACGGCGCGCTCGTCACCGACTGCAGCAACGCCTTCTACACCTCAGCCGGCCAGCTGCTGCGGCCCGGGCTGGCTCAGGTCATGGGGGACGGCTGGGAGACCTCACGCCGCCGCGACGACGGCCACGACTGGGTCGCGGTCCAGCTGGCCTGCGCCGGCACGGTCGAGGTGGTGGAGCTGGACACGTCCTGTTTCGTCGGCAACGCCCCCGGCTGGGCGTCGCTGCGCGGCGACCGCGGGGACCTGGTACCCCGCACCGCGCTGCAGCCCGACACCCGGCACCGGTTCGCGGTCCCCGGTGCCCCCGTGGCCGAGCAGGCCCGGCTCGACGTCTACCCCGACGGCGGCCTGGCCCGGCTGCGCGTCTGGGGCGCCCCGACTCCGGCCGCGTGGGAGTCGCTGGCCAGCCGCTTCCTGCAGGTGCTGCCGCGGGCTCAGCTGGCCGCGGTGCTGCGGGACGCCGGCCTGCCCGCGACCGAGGCGGACCAGCGCGCCGCCGACGGCCCCAGCCTGGCCGGGCTGCCGCCATCGCTGCGCACTCAGTTCCGTATCACCGCCCATTAAAAGGAAAAATCAGCCATGGCCATCACCTTCGGCACCAACCAGTACGGCAAGGCCGAGGTCCGCCTGGTGCACGTCGCCCGCGACGGTGACCGGCACCAGATCAGGGACCTCAGCGTGTCGACCGCGCTGCGTGGCGACTTCGCCGCCGCCCACACCGACGGCGACAACTCCCACATCGTCGCCACCGACACCCAGAAGAACACCGTCTACGCCCTGGCCCAGCAGTACGGAGTCGGCCAGCTGGAGGAGTTCGCGCTGCGCCTGGGACGGCATTTCACCGACGGCTTCGACTGGGTCACCGGGGCCAAGATCAGCATCGAGGAGTACGCCTGGGACCGGATCCCGGTCGACGGCGCCGACCACGGGCACGCCTTCTCCCGGGCCGGCGGCGGCACCCGGACCACTGTGGTCACCGTGGACGGCCCGCAGGCCTGGGTGGTGTCCGGCCTGACCGACCTGACCGTGCTGAAGTCGACCGGCTCGGAGTTCACCGGCTTCCCGCGTGACCGGTACACCACGCTGCCCGAGGACCGGGACCGCATCCTGGCCACCGCGGTCACCGCCCGCTGGCGCTATTCGAGCCTCGGGCTGGACTGGGACGCCAGCTACACCGACGTGCGGCGCATCCTGCTGGAGGCGTTCGCAGTCAAGCACAGCCTGGCCCTGCAGCAGACCCTGTACACGATGGGCGAGGAGGTGCTGAAGGCCCACCCGGAGGTGGCCGAGATCCGGATGTCGATGCCAAACAAGCACCACTTCCTGGTCGACCTGAGCCCGTTCGGGCTGCCCAACGAGCGCGAGGTCTACTACGCCGCCGACCGGCCCTACGGGCTGATCGAAGGCACGGTCCTGCGCGATGACGCCCCGGACGCCGGCCGAGCCTGGCAGGCCATCCCCGGCTTCTGAGCTAACCGTTGCGAAACATGACCGCGCTATCGTCGGTAGCAAGGAAAGTACGGTGTCGCAGGTAGGAGCGTGTGCGTGAGCCCGGCAGTGGTGGTCAACGGCCGGTCCCGCGACCTCAGGGAGGTCGGCGGGCACGTCACGCTGCTCGAATGGCTGCGGGAGAGCGGCCTGACCGGGGCCAAGGAAGGCTGCGCCGAGGGCGAGTGCGGGGCCTGCGCCGTGCTGGTGGCCCGGGACGACGGCGCGAGCGGCACCCGCTGGGTGGCCATCAACGCCTGCCTGGTCCCTGCGGCCGGGTTCGACCAGCAGGAAGTGGTGACGGCCGAGGGCCTGGGCCAGCCCGGGGACCTGCACCCCGTGCAGCGGGAGATGGCCCAGCGCGGTGGCTCTCAGTGCGGCTACTGCACCCCGGGTTTCATCTGCGCCATGGCCGCCGAGTACTACCGCCCCGGCCGCGTCCCCGCTAGCCACAACGGCAACGGCAGCTCCAACGGGCACTCCAAGCCCAGCGACCACGAGCACGGCCCGAACGGGTTCGACCTGCACGCGCTCAGCGGCAACCTGTGCCGCTGCACCGGCTACCGGCCCATCCGGGACGCCGCCTACGCTCTCGGCCCACCGGACCCGGCCGACCCACTGCTGGCCCGCCAGACCGGCCCGGCCCCGGCGCCCGCGCCGACCAGCGTGACCAGCGACCAGGGCCGCTACGTCCGCCCGGCCAGCCTGGCCGAAGCCCTCGGGCTGCTGGCCGAGCACCCGGACGCCCAGCTGGTGGCGGGCAGCACCGACTGGGGTGTCGAGCTGAACATCCGGCACCGCCGGGCCGCCCTCTCCATCGGCATCGACCGGCTCCCCGAGCTGCGGGAGTTCGCGGTCGGCCCGGACGGGTTCGATATCGGGGCCGCCCTCAGCCTGTCCGAGATCGAGGCCCGGCTGGCCGGCCAGGTCCCGCTGCTGGACGCGCTGTTCCCTCAGTTCGCCTCCCGGCTGATCCGCAACGGGGCCACCGTGGGCGGCAACCTCGGCACCGCCTCCCCGATCGGCGACACCTCGCCGGTCCTGCTCGCCCTGGGCGCTTCGCTCGTGCTGGCCTCGGCCGCCGGGGACCGCGAGGTCCCGCTGGTCAGCTTCTTCACCGGCTACCGGGAGACCGAGCAGCGCCCCGGCGAGCTGATCAAGACCGTCCGCATCCCGCGCCCGCTGGACCCGGTGACCGGGTTCCACAAGATCGCCAAACGCCGGTTCGACGACATCTCCAGCGTGGCCGTGGCCTACACGCTCCGGCTCGGCCCGGACGGTTCGGTCGCCTCGATCCAGATCGGGCTGGGCGGCGTGGCGGCCACTCCGATCCGGGCCCAGGCCGCCGAGGAGGCGCTGACCGGGCGGCCGTGGACCCGCGAGAGCGTGGCCGCGGCGGCGGACCTGATGGCCGAGGCTGGCTCCCCGCTGAGCGACCACCGGGCCAGCGCCCGCTACCGCACCGCGATGCTGCGCAGCTCGCTGCTCAAGTTCTACGCCGAGCACGCCGAGCCCGAGGAGGTGCCCACATGAGTCAGGGTTTCGGGCCGCTGGCCGACCGGCCGGCCCAGGCCGCGGTGGGCCTGGACGTACCGCATGAGAGCGCCGACCTGCACGTCACCGGCACCGCCCTCTACACCCAGGACCTGGTCGGCCGGACGTTCGGCCTGCTGCACGCCTGGCCGGTCACGGCGCCGCACGCGCATGCCCGGCTGGTCGCGCTGGGCACCGACGCCGCCGTAACCGTGCCCGGCGTGGTCCGGGTGCTGACCGCCGCCGACGTGCCCGGGCTCAACGACGCCGGGGAGAAGCACGACGAGCCGCTGTTCCCGGCCGAGGTCATGTTCTACGGCCACGCCGTGGCCTGGGTGCTGGGCGAGACGCTGGAGGCGGCCCGGCAGGGCGCGGCCGCGGTCACGGCCGAGTACGAGCCGCTGCCCGCACTGGTCAGCGTGCACGACGCGATCGCGGCCGGGAGCTTCCAGGGCCAGGCCAGGACGGTCAGCCGGGGCGACGCCGCCGCCGGGCTGGACCGGGCCGCCTACCGGTTCTCCGGCCAGCTGGAGATCGGCGGCCAGGAGCACTTCTACCTGGAGACCCAGGCCGCGCTGGCCCTGGTCGACGAGAACGGGCAGATCTTCGTCCAGTCCAGCACCCAGCACCCGTCCGAGACCCAGGACATCGTGGCCCACGTGCTGGGCCTGGCCGCCCACCAGGTCACCGTGCAGTGCCTGCGGATGGGGGGCGGGTTCGGCGGCAAGGAGTTCCAGCCGCACGGGCTGGCCGCGGTGGCCGCCCTCGGCGCCACGCTGACCGGCCGCCCGGTGAGCCTGCGCCTCAACCGGAACCAGGACATTCAGCTGACCGGCAAACGGCACCCGTTCTACGCCACCTGGGAGGTGGGCTTCGACCAGCAGCTGCGGCTGTGCGCGCTGCGGGCCACGCTGACCAGCAACGGCGGCTGGAGCCTGGACCTGTCCGAGCCGGTGCTGGCCCGGGCCCTGTGCCACATCGACAACGCCTACTGGATCCCCGACATCGAGGTGCACGGCCGGGTGGCCAAGACCAACCGCGCCTCCAACACCGCGTTCCGCGGCTTCGGCGGCCCGCAGGGCATGATCGTCATCGAGGACATCCTGGGCCGGTGCGCCCCGCGGCTGGGCCTGGCCCCGGACGAGCTGCGGCGGCGGAACTTCTACGCCCCCGGCCAGGCCACCCCGTACGGGCAGCCGGTGCGGCACGCCGAACGGCTCGAAGCCATCTGGTCCACGCTGACCGAGCGCAGCGACTTCGCCCGCCGCCAGGCCGCGGTGACCGCGTTCAACACGTCGCACCCGGACACCAAGCGCGGCCTGGCCATCACCCCGGTCAAGTTCGGGATCTCGTTCAACCTCACCGCGTTCAACCAGGCCGGCGCGCTGGTGCACGTGTACAAGGACGGCTCGGTGCTGGTCAACCACGGCGGCACCGAGATGGGCCAGGGCCTGCACACCAAGATGATCCAGGTCGCGGCGACCGCGCTGGGCGTGCCGATGAACCTGATCCGGCTGGCCCCCACCCGCACCGACAAGGTCCCGAACACCTCGGCCACCGCGGCCAGCTCCGGCACCGACCTCAACGGCGGCGCGGTCAAGGACGCCTGCGAGCAGATCCGCGAGCGACTGGCCGTAGTGGCGGCCGGCCAGCTCGGCGTCAACCCGGCCGACGTGCGCTTCGCCGCGGGCGTGGTCACCGGCATCGGGTTCGGTGACCGGCAGGTCGCCTGGGCCGACCTGGTCCACGACGCCTACTTCCAGCGGGTCCAGCTCTGGGCGGCCGGCTTCTACCGCACCGAGGGCCTGCACTGGGACTCCGCCCGGATGCAGGGCGAGCCGTTCAAGTACTTCGCCTACGGCGCGGCCGCGTCCGAGGTCGAGGTGGACGGGTTCACCGGCGCCTACCGGGTGCTCCGGGCCGACATCGTGCACGACGTGGGGGACAGCCTGTCGCCGTTGATCGACATGGGCCAGATCGAGGGCGGCTTCGTGCAGGGCGTGGGCTGGCTGACCCTGGAGGAGCTGCGCTGGGACGAGACCGACGGCCCGCACCGGGGCCGGCTGGCCACCCAGGCCGCCAGCACCTACAAGATCCCCAGCTTCTCCGAGCTGCCAGAGCAGTTCAACGTGCACCTGTTCCAGCGGGCCACCGAGTCCGGCGTGGTCTACGGGTCGAAGGCGGTGGGGGAGCCGCCGCTGATGGAGGCGTTCAGCGTGCGCGAGGCGCTGCGCCAGGCGGCCGGCGCGTTCGGCCCGCCCAGCTACGAGGTCGAGCTGGCCTGCCCGTCCACGCCGGAAGCGGTCTACTGGGCCATCGAGGCCGCCCGGCGGGCGACCGGGGCGACCGGGGCTACCGGGGCGACCGGGGCGACCGGTGTGACCGGGGCGCCCGCGGTCCACGTGGGGGTGTGAGATGGACTGGCTCGATGCCGTTCAGCAGCTCCGGCACGAGGGCCGGCCCGGCGTGCTGGTCACCGTGGCCGAGGTGCGCGGCCACGCCCCCCGGGAGCCTGGGGCCAAGATGGTGGTGAGCCACGATCAGCTCTGGGGCAGCGTGGGCGGGGGCAACCTGGAGGCGTCGGCGGTGGCCCGGGCCCGGGAGCTGATCGCGTCCGGGGCCGCCGGGCCGGAAATCCGCGAAACCAGGCTCAGCCCGCACGCCAGGACCGAGCACGGCCGCCAGTGCTGCGGGGGTGTGGTCCGGCTGCTGCTGGAACCGCTCCCGGCCCGGCCGGTGGTGGCCCTGTTCGGCCTGGGTCACGTCGGCTACGAGCTGGCCCGCATCCTGTCCCGGCTGCCGGTCCAGCTCCGGCTGGCCGATTCGCGGGCCGAACCGCTGGACCGGGTCCGGCTGGCCGACGTCATCGACGGCCGGGCCGACGTCAGCATCCACCACACCCTGCTCGGCGAACAGGTGCTCGAGGGACTGCCGCCCGGGGCGCACGTGCTGATCATGACCCACGACCACGCCGAGGATTTCGCCCTGTGCGACGCCGCGCTGCGGCTTTCCCCGCCGCTGGGCAGCATCGGGCTGATCGGCTCCAGCGCCAAGTGGGCCCGGTTCCAGGCCCAGCTGGCCGGCCAGGGTCACGCGCCGGAGACCATCGCCCGGATCACCTGCCCGATCGGGCAGCCCGGCATCACCGGCAAGGAGCCGGCCGTGATCGCGGTGGCGGCGGCCGCCGCCCTGCTGCCCGCCCTGACCCAGCCTGCGCCGGTGGCGGCCCACCCGTGACCATCTACGCCGGCCCGATCATCGACGTACCGGGTGACCCGTTCGCGGGCGATCCCGACGCGGCCCTGGAGGCCGACGACGACGGCGCGCTGCTGGTCCGGGACGGGATCATCGCGGCCCGCGGCCCGCTGGCGGCGATCCGGCGGGCGCACCCCGGCGAGCCGGTGACCCGGCTGGACGGCGGGCTGCTGCTGCCCGGCTTCGTCGACACCCACGTGCACTACCCGCAGATGCGCGTCATCGGCGGGCTGGGCCTGCCGCTGCTGGACTGGCTGGAGCAGCGCGCGCTGCCGGAGGAGGCCAAGCTGGCCGACCGGGCCTACGCCCGCGCCGTGGCGGCGGAGTTCCTCGACGGCCTGATCGGTTCGGGCACGACCAGCGCCCTGGTGTTCGGGTCGCACTTCCCTGGCGCCATGGACGAGCTGTTCACCGCGGCCGACCGGCGGGGCCTGAACCTCACCTCCGGCCTGGTGCTCAGCGACCGGATCCTGCGCCCGGACCTGCTCAACACGCCCGAGGCCGCGCTGGCCGGCAGCACCGAGCTGATCAGCCGCTGGCACGACCACGGCCGGCTACGCTACGCCGTCACCCCGCGGTTCTCGCTGTCAGCGTCGGACGAGATGCTCGACGTCTGCGCGCAGCTCCTGGCCAAGGGCGTCTGGTTCACCTCGCACATCAACGAGAACGTGGCCGAGATCGCCCAGGTCGCGGGCCTGTTCCCGGCCGCGCAGCACTACCTGGACACCTACCGTCGGCACGGACTGGTCACCGAGCGGAGCGTGTTCGCGCACAACGTCCACCCCGACGACACCGAGCTGGCCATGCTGGCCGAGCACGGCGCGTCGGTCTCGCACTGCGCGACCAGCAACTGCGCGCTGGGCAGCGGACTGTTCCCGCTGCGCCGGCACGTCGACCACGGCATTCACGTCGCGCTGGGCTCTGACGTCGGCGCGGGGGTGGGCCTGTTCCTGCCCAAGGAGGCGCTCCAGGCCTACTTCGTCCAGCAGCTGCTCGGCCCGGACGGGATGAGCCTGACCCCGGTGCACCTGCTCTACCTGGCCACCCGGGCCGGGGCCCAGGCCCTGGGCCTGGACGGTCAGGTCGGCGACTTCGGCATCGGCAAGGACTTCGACGCGGTGTGGCTGCGCCCGGCCGACGGCAGCCCGCTGGCGGTCAACCTGTCCCACGCGGTCAGCCCCACCGACGCGCTGGCCCGGGTGTTCGCCCTCGCTACCCCGGCCGACGTGGCCGGGGTCTGGATCCGGGGCGCTCAGGCGCCAGTACCGGCGGCCTCGGTGCTGGCCCCCGGGCTGGCGCCGGGACCGGCCTCGGGGTCGGCCCCGATGCCGGCCTTAGCGTCGGCCCCAGTGTCGGCCTCTGGGGGCGGCGGCATGCTGGCCCGGTAGGCCCGCCAGCTGCCGTAGGCCGAGATGTCCTTGTGCCCGCCGTGCTCGTGCTCGCCCGCCCGCAGCACCATGGCGAACGAGAGCTCCCCGTCGTCCAGCTCGATGACGGTCAGCTCCAGCTCCGGCGGCTCGGTGTCCAGCAGTGTGCGCAGCGGCTTCATCTCCACGTCGTACAGCTCGCCCAGGATGGGCTGGCCGTCACCGTCGGCGGCTGGGTAGAGCCCGGGGAACTGGTCGCGCACCGAGTAGAACCGGTAACGGGGCGCGGTCCGCCGTTCCCCGACCAGCGGCGCCCCCTCGATCGCGTGGTGGGCGGACCCCCCGGCCATCCCGTCGCCGCTGAGGAACATCAGAGCCATCCGTGCCTCCGCACCTGCACCGGGCCCCCGTGGCCCCCCAGACCGGTTCTTCCCGTCCCCCGCCTGCCCAACCGCACTAGACAACGCGCAGCTCACGGGCGGCGGGTGTCCCGGGGGTTATACCCCGGACAGGGTCCTGAGTTTGGCGGCGGTGGCAGCGTCAGCGGGGGTGTAGCCGGTGGCGACCAGACCGTCGGGGCGCGGCTCGGACCACAGGTGGTAGGGAGCCAGCCGGAGCGGGCCGGCCGCCGGGTGCAGGAAGCGCTGCGGCGCGTTGCCGGGCAGGAACGCGCCGCCGTCCTGCCACAGGCGTTCGAACTCGGGGGAACCGCAGCGAAGCTGGTCCAGCAGCAGGGTCCAGGCCGGGTCACGTGGGTGCCGGGCCATGGCCGCCCGGAACCGGCTGACTAGCCGCGGGGCATCCACCTCCCATTCGGGCAACAGGCGGTGGATCCGGGGATCGGTGAAGAAGATCAGCAGCGCGTTGCGGCTGGTCGGCGGGACCAGCTCGAGGCCGAACAACGAGTCATAGCTGCGGTTGAAGGCCAGCAGCTGCCAGCGCCCGTCGCGGATCGCCGCCGGGAACGGCTCCACCTGCCGCAGCAGGGAGCGCAGGTACGGCGGCACCGTGTCGGTCAGGCGCACCTGGACCCGCCGGCCGTACAGGGTGGCGGTCCTGGTCACCGGCGCTGAGATCATCGTTCCCTGGGGGCCTAGGTTCGCTTTAACCGTTACTACGTATAAAACCGCCCCTCGGATTTTCCGAACTCGAATAATTCTGCGATATTTCGCCGCGGTTCTTCACACCACCGAGCGCAGCAGCCGCACCGGGGGTGACCCGTGGCTCAGCATCTGGTCGTGGAGGACAAGGTCGGACCAGCCCGGGTTGGCCGCGCGGAGCTCGGTGGCCAGGTCGGAGACTTCGGTGTAGCCGACGTAGTAGGTGGACAGCTGGGCCGAGGTCAGCAGGGCCCGCCGCCACTTACCCGACGCTTCGCCTTCCTCCTGATAGCCGCGGCCGGTCATCAGGGCCATGGCCTCGGCCTCGGTCATGCCGTAACCGTGTACCCGGGCGTCCAGGATGGCGTTGATGATCATGCGCAGCTGCATCTTCAGCTGCTGCATCTGGACCGCGCGCGGGTCGCCTTCCCCGGGGTAGCCGTGGTCGGCCATGAGCTGTTCGGCGTACACCGCCCAGCCCTCCACGAACGAGCCCGACCACAACGCGGCCCGGATGGCCGTGTCCGATCCGCGGAACCGCCGCGAGTGCTGGAGCTGCAGGTAGTGGCCGGGCATCGCCTCGTGCACCATGAGGTTGTGCACCATGTGCCGGTTGTACTCGCGGTAGAACGAGGCCACCCGCTCGGCCGGCCAGTCCGCCGGGGTGGGGGAGACCGCGACGAACGTCGCCATCGGGGTGGGCTCCAGTGGCCCGGGCGGGTCGCAGTAGGCCACGGCCACGCCCCGGTCGATCTCCGGCATCTCGATGACCTCGACCGGGTCGTCGAACAGGGTGACCAGGTCGTGGGTGGCCACGAACGCGGTCTGCTGGGTCAGCGCGCGGCGGCCGAAGTCCAGGATGGTCTGGTCGTCGGGGGCGTCGGCGGCCAGCCGGTCGAGCACCTGCCGGACCACCGGGTCACCCCCGGCGGCGATCGCCCCGTCCCGGCCGGGCGCAGCCCGTCCGGCGATGTCCGCGGCCACGGCCGAGATCTCCTGGCTGACCCGGTCCAGGTCGGCGTGGGTCCGGGCCAGGATGGCGTCCGCGTCGGCCTGCGTGTTGAGCGCCAGTGAGAGCTTGCGGGCGAACCGCTTGGCCCCCAGCCGCGGGTCGGCGAACCCGTCGGCCGGGGTGTCCTCCAGCCGGGCCTCCAGCCAGGCCCGGTGCTCGGTGACCGCCGCCAGCGCCGCCGCCCGCACCTCACTCAGGTCCCGGCCCAGGCGCTCGGCGTCCGGCGCCGCCTGCAGTGCCGCGTCCAGCACCGTGGTGATCAGGTTGATCGTGCCGCTGAACTGCCCGATCGCCGTCTCCAGGTGAACTTGCGGCATGGGGCCGAGCAGATCGCGGGCCGCGGTCAGCGTGGCCGGCACCTGGGCCAGCCGGCCTGCGAGCGAGGCCAGCCGGTCCGGCAGCGGGGCGAAGTCCCGGGCCAGCAGCTGGTAGATGGCCCGGCCCGGGTTGGCCAGCAGCGGGTTCCAGGTCTGTTCGTGCAGCTCGTCCAGTTCGAAGATCTGGCGTTCGATGTCGTTGGCCAGCATGGCCGCGTCGACCTGGTGCTCGGCCGTCAGGGCTTCGCGGTCCAGCCCGGCCAGCGCCTCGGCCCAGCGGCTCAGGGCCTGCCGCTCAGCGGCCAGCGCGCCGGCGGACCGCCCGGGCAGCTGGCCGTCGAACCGGTGGTCGCCCAGCTCGGTGGCGAGCTCCGGGTGCCGCCGCCCCCGGTCGTCCAGGTACTGCTGCGCCAGCATCGCGAACTGGCGGTCGTTCTCGTCGGTCATTGCGCGCCTCCGCCTCTTTCCGCGTACGGCCGTACGCAGACCCCAGCGGATCGAACTTACTCCTCCTCAAACACACACAGAGCGTCGAAGCCCGTGAGCTCGAGCACGCGCCGGACCGCCGGTCCGGGCCGGCGGATCACCGGGGGCCCGGCGGCGGCCCACGACCGCGTGGCCGCGCTGATCAGCCGGGCCGTGGCCACGTCGATGAACGGAACCCGGGTCAGGTCGAAGACCAGCCGGCCGGGCGCCCCGGCCGGCAGCTGGGCCAGCAGCTGTTCCAGCTGCCACGTCAGCTCGGGCAGGCTGATCAGGTCCAGCTCGCCCGTGATCACCAGGGTCGCGGTCCGGCCGGCCAGCTCCGGCCGGATCGAGACGTGCGGATTGCGCGTGACCCGCGGGGGCGGGCGGTCGCCGAACCGATGCCGGCGATCACGTTGCAGGTCAACGCGCCCGTAACGAGTACAACTCCAGGCCATGCAGGACTCCCGGCCAGCAGCGTCGGACGGTGGGGTCGGCGGCTGCTGTCAGAGGGCATAACCGGCGGTCCTGCCATCAGCAGGCACCTACGGAGCGGGGTCAGCAGCGAGGTGACGGGGCCGCGGAAGTCTGGGCGGCTTAACCATTTTTAATTATGCCTCACCGGACTGACATTCGGGACAGTGCGGGCGGGTCACGGGCGGGCGAGCGGGCCGTTGAGCTTCACCGTCCGCATCGCCAGGATGGTCTCCACCTGGTGCAGCCCCGGGAGCTGGGCGATGCTCCCGGTCAGATAGGTGTAAAGCGCTTCGGTGCTGGGACAGAGCACCGAAGCGTACAGGTTCGCGGTCCCGGTGGCCGCAGCTACGTAAGCGGTCTCGGGGTGGCCGGCCATGGCCCGCCCGGCCGCATCGAGCTGGGCCGGGCTGACGGTCAGCCACACCATGGCCCGCGCGGTGATGTCCAGCAGCGACGGATGGAAATCGACGTCGAAGTAGAGTATCCCGCTGTCCCGCAGGTCGGTGATGCGCCGACGCACGGTGGTCTGGGACCACCCGGTCGACGCGGCCAGGTCGCTGTAGGTGGTCCGCCCGTCCAGCTCCAGTGCGGCCAGCAGTGCGCCGTCTCCTCCGGTGACCCGGGTTCCCTCGGTGACCCGGGGCTCCAGGGCCGGCGGCTGCAGCGCCGCCACCTGGTCCGGGGTCAGCCCGCCCGACTTGTTGACCAGGCTCAGGACGCCGCCGAAGTAGGTGTGCAGGACGCACTGCGCGGTGATCCCGTTGACCCCGCGGCTGCGGGGCAGCGCGTCCAGCAGCAGGTGGCTGCTGTCCTCGCCGGCCCGGGTCTGGATCGAGCAGGTGACCTCGGTGCCGCCGGAGATCAGGCTGACGAAGGTGGTGTCGGGCCGCCGGGCCAGCGCATCGGCCACCGGCGCTGCGGCGCTTGGCGTGCACTGCACCCGGATGATCCAGGACGTCAATCCGACCAGGTCCGGCTCGATCAGCCCGCGTACCCGCAGCAGCCCGGCCGACCGGAGCCGGTTGTACCGCCGCGCGATGGTCTGGTCGGACACCCCGAGCACCTCGCCGATCAGGCTGAACGGGGCCCGCCCGTCGAGCTGCAGCGCGTAGATGAGCTGAACGTCCAAGCCGTCAGGCACTGAATTTCGCCATTGATGCCGTCCCTCGTGTCGATATCAGCCGGATATTTCCCACAGCTAGCCGCTGGAGAGCCGCTGAACCCAAGCTGGTAATGAATTTAACCCACGTGGGGAGATCGACATGCTTTCAACCCAGTCGGCCCGGGGCCGGTGGTGGCCGCTGGCCGCCATCTGCCTGGGCACCTTCATCCTGCTCGTCGACGTGACGATCGTCAGCGTCGCGCTGCCGCCGATGGCCCGCGACCTGCACACCCAGCTCGACTCGCTGCAGTGGGTGGTGGACGCCTACGCGCTCGCGCTGGCCGCGCTGCTGCTGGTCAGCGGCTCCCTGGCCGACCGGTTCGGCCGGCGGCGGCTGTTCCAGCTCGGCCTGGCCCTGTTCGCGGCCAGCTCGCTGGCCTGCGCGCTGGCGCCCAACGCCGGCTTCCTGATCGCGGCCCGGACCGTGCAGGGCGCCGGCGCCGCGGCCATGTTCGCCACCAACACCGCCCTGCTGAACCACAGCTACTCCGGCCGCGACCGCTCGGTGGCGTTCGGCGTCTGGGGCGCGATCAACGGTGCCGCCGCCGCGGTCGCGCCCGTGCTCGGTGGCCTGCTCATCGCGGCCGCGGGCTGGCGGGCGATCTTCCTGGTCAACCTGCCCATCGCGATGGTGGCCGCGATCATGACCCAGCGGGTCGTGGCCGAGTCCCGTGGCCAGGCCAGCCCGATCGACTGGGCCGGCGCCGCCTCGTTCACCGTCTCCGCGGCCAGCTTGACCTACGCCCTGATCCACGGCGGGGACAGCGGCTGGGGCACTCCGGTCACGCTGGCCTCGTTCGCGGTGGCCGCTGCGGCCCTGCTGGTCTTCGTGCTGACCGAACTCCGGGTCGCCCATCCGCTGCTGGACCTGTCCCTGTTCCGCCGGGCCTCGTTCAGCATGCTCATGGTCGTGGGCGTGGTGATGACCGCCTGCGCCTTCGCGCCGTTCATCTACACCCAGCTGTGGCTGCAGTCCACGCTCGGCCTGCCCGCGATCGGCGCCGGCCTGGTCCTGCTGCCGATGGCCGGGGTCGCGTTCGTGGTGTCGGCCGTGGCCGGGCGCTTCCTGCACGGGGTGGCGGCGCGCTGGCCGCTGGGGGCCGGCCTGCTGTTCATCGGGGCTGGTTCCCTGCTCCGCGCCTTCCTGGCCGCGTCATCCGGCTGGGCGTCGCTCATCCCCGGCCTGGTGGTCGCCGGGATCGGGGTCGGACTGGCCTCCCCGGTGCTGGTCTCCGCCGCCCTGGCCGCCGTCCCCCGCCCGCGGTCCGGCATGGCCAGCGGCGCGGTCAACACGTTCCGCCAGATCGGCTACGCGCTGGGGATCGCCGCGTTCGGCTCCCTGTTCGCCAGCCACGTCACCCGCGCCGTGGTGACCAGTGCCAACCGCCACGTGGTGCACGCCGCCTACGTCACGGCCCAGAACCAGATCTACCTGGTGGCCGGCCTGACCGCGGTGGCCTGCGGGCTGCTGGCCATGGCCCTGATCCGCCCGGACCGCACCCCGGCGGCGCCCGCGAGTCCGGCGGTCCCCGCGGTTCCGGCAATGACGGCAATCCCTACTGCCAAAGTAGACTAGAGGTCAACCGGATGTCGGCCAGCGGAGGGCGCGGGCATGTCCATCGAGATCATCGGCATGGTCGGTACGCAGGACGTGTCCGAGTCGAGGGGCTCCGCTGGCGGCCCGGCGATCGACGCCGGCTACCTGACCCGGTTCGCCCGGGCGCACGAGGCCGCGGGCTTCGACCGGGTGCTGATCGGCTACCACGCCACCGGCCCGGACGGGTTCGCGGTCGCGGCCTACGTGCTGAACGCGACGACCCGGCTCAAGGTGCTGATCGCGCACCGGCCCGGCTTCGTCGCCCCCACCCTGGTGGCCCGCAAGCTGGCCACGCTGGACGCGCTGACCGGCGGCGGCCGGGTCGCCATCCATCACATCACCGGGGGCGATGAGGCCGACCAGCAGCGGGACGGCGACTTCGCCGACCATGATCGGCGCTACGCCCGCACGGCCGAGTTCATGGACGTGCTGCGCCGCGAGCTCACCGCATCCGAGCCGTTCGACTTCGACGGCGCGTTCTACCGCGTGCGCGGGGCGTTCAGCGACGTCAAGCCGCTGGGCTCAGCCGGTATCCCGCTGTACTTCGGCGGTGCGTCGGCCGCCGCGGTCGAGGTCGGCGCCCAGCACGCCGACGTCTACATGCTGTGGGGTGAGCCGGTGGCGCAGGTCGCCGAGCGGGTGGCCGAGGTCCGGGCCCAGGCCGCCCGGCACGGCCGCACGATCCGGTTCAGCCTCTCGGTCCGGCCCATCGTGGCCGCGACCGAGGAGGCGGCCTGGGCCCGGGCCGAGCAGATCCGTGCGGCCACGGCCGAGCGGGTCGCGGCCGGCAGCGCTCAGGTCCAGGGCGTGCTGAAGCCGGGCCGGGCCGCGGCGGCCGGCCCGGCCTCCTCGGTCGGGTCGGCCCGGTTGCAGCAGCAGGCCGCCGCGGCCGACGTGCACGACGAACGCCTGTGGTTCGGCGTGACCCGGCTGACCGGACCCGGCGGCAACTCCTCGGCCCTGGTCGGCACGCCGGCCCAGGTGGCCGAGGCGCTCCTGGCCTACCGCCGGGTGGGGGTGGACACCGTGCTCATCCGCGGCTTCGACCCCCTGGAAGACGTCGTCGACTGGGGCCACGAACTGGTCCCGCTACTCCGGGCCCAGTCCGCCACCCCGGTCGGTCCTGGCGTCCCGGTGGCCGATCATGTCTGACCGGCTGGCCGACGTCACGGCCGCGCTGGCCAAGCGGGCCGAGGAAAACGACCGCAGCGCCGCCTTCCCGGCCGACGGCATCGCCGAGGTGCACGCGGCCGGCCTGCTAACCGCGACCGTCGCCCCGCAGTACGGCGGACCCGGGGCCGGCCTGGGCGACACCGTGACGATCTTGCGCGCCCTGGGCCGCGGCGATCCTGCGGTCGCCCTGATCAGTGCCATGACCTTGTTTGCGCACGCGCTACAGGCCATCGAGCCGTCCTGGCCCGACGCGCTCTACCGGGACGCGCTGACCGAGTCGGCCCAGCGCCCGGTGCTGATCAACACGCTGCGGGTCGAGCCCGAACTGGGCACCCCGGCCCGCGGCGGCCTGCCCGCCACCACCGCCCGCCGGACCGACGCCGGCTGGTCGCTGACCGGCCGGAAGATCTTCTCTACCGCCGCCGAGGGCCTGACCTGGATGAATGTCTGGGCCCGGACCGAAGACGAGCCGGCCCGGGTCGGCGGGTTCCTGGTCCGCGCCACCTCACCGGGCATCACCATCGAGCGCACCTGGGACCACCTCGGCCTGCGGGCCAGCCGCAGCGACGACGTGATCTTCACCGGTACGCCGGTGCCGTACGAGGCCACCACCGGCCTGGCCGAGCCGGCCCCGCGCCAGGGCAGTCCGGTGTTCATGGCCTGGAACGCGCTCGGCCTCACCGCCCTGTACCTGGGCGTGGCCGACGCGGCCCGGGACTGGCTGCTGCAGTTCCTGGCCGAGCGGACCCCGGCCAGCCTGGGCCGCCCGCTGGCTACGCTGCCCCGGTTCCAGACCGCCGCCGGGGAGATCGACGCCGCCCTGATCTCGGCCGGCACCCTGGTCACCGCGCTGGCCGCCCGGGTGGACGCCGGTGACCAGGACGCGATCGCCCAGGCCGGGGTGGCCAAGCTGACCGCGACCCGGGCCGCCATCGCCGCCGTGGAGCAGGCCGTCGCCCTGATCGGCAACAACGGCCTCACCCGGCATCACCCCCTGGAACGCCATCTGCGCGACATCCTCTGCGCCCGCGTCCACACCCCCCAGGACGACTCCACCCTGACCGCCACCGGCCGCGCCGCCCTGTCCACCGTCACCGACGCGCGCTGAGAAGGCCTTCGGGCTGGGTGCGGCCCAGGCCGCAGACCTCACATTTGCCTGGAATGTCGGGGGTGGTACCTACCGTGAAGTTATGACGGCTCAGACTCCGCCTCCGGGCGGTACGCAGACCCAGCCGGTGGGCGGTAGCGAGGGCACCGGCCTGGGGACACGGGCGGACGGGATCGGCCACGCCGCGCCCGCCGGGTACGCGACCGTGACCCCGTGGGTGATCAGCAGCGACACCGGCCGGCTCATCGAGTTCGTGCAGGAAGCGTTCGGGGCCCATGAGCTGGCCCGGGTGCCGGGGCCGGACGGGCGCGTGGGCCACGCCGAGGTGCGGATCGGCGACGCGGTGGTGATGATGTTCGACCGCGCCGGCGACTGGCCCGACACCCCTGGGTTCCTGCGGCTCTACGTCGAGGACGCGGACCTGGTCTACCAGCGGGCCCTGGCCGCCGGGGCCACCCCGGTCACCCCGGTCACCGGGCTGTTCTTCGGCGACCGGGTCGGCCGCGTCCGGGATCCGCTGGGCAACATCTGGTGGATCCAGGCCCACGTCGAGGACGTCGACCCGGCCGAGCTGGCCCGTCGCCCCCGTGATCCCGGCGCCATGGCGGCCCTGCGGTTCGTCGAGACGTCCCTGGACGACGCCATGCGGCCGAACTGACCGCTTGGCCCCGGGTCGTCAGTTCGCCCGCGACCCTTCGGCGGCCGCCCCGGCGAGTACGGGGAACGCATGAACGGCCGCCGCGATGTCGTCCGCGGTGGCCAGCTTTTCCATCTCTTCGTGGAGGTCGGGGCCTGATTGCGGTCGGGGAGCCGACGTGGGGAAGACAGGCATGGGTGAAACCACCTTGGAGCGCCGGGCGATGAATGATGACAACCACCTATAAGTCGCGCGAGCCCCGGTTCAGGTTCACACGGTAATCGACCCGTTACTTTACGTCGCCATATCGACGGGTAACCGCTACCGCGGGTTCACCACATGAGTCCGGCCGGCACCCCGGGGAGACTGGGCCGCATACGCCACTCCCGGCACCCAAACTTGTTCCGAAACTGCGTTCGTATCGCACGCCGAGCCGCCTTCCTACGGGCTGCCCGTGTCTGCGTACCTGACCGTGGACTGACCATTAACTCCAGACATCATCTGTCCCAAGTATGGGTAATACGGCTTCAATGTAAAAGGTCCGACCGGCTGGTCGAACGGTTCATTCAGCCTCGCCACGGACCGGACCGCTCACGTGGAGGTGACGCGGCTTGCTGAGGCTAGATGTCAACTGGTTCGACTACACGATTCTGGCCATCTACTTCGCCCTGGTCATAACGATCGGGGTGATCGCCCGCCGGGCCGTCGCCACCAGCGAGGACTTCCTGCTCTCCGGCCGGTCGCTGCCGGCCTGGATAACCGGGCTGGCCTTCATCTCGGCCAACCTGGGCGCGATCGAGATCCTGGGCATGGCCGCGAACGGCGCCCAGTACGGCCTGCCGACCGTGCACTTCTACTGGATCGGCGCGGTCCCGGCCATGGTGTTCCTCGGCATCGTCATGATGCCGTTCTACTACGGGTCACGGGTGCGCAGCGTGCCGGAGTTCCTGCTCCGGCGCTTCAACCCAGCCACGCACCTGTTCAACGCCCTGACGTTCGCGCTGGCCGCGGTGCTGATCGCCGGCGTGAACCTGTTCGCCCTGGCCCTGATCATCCACGCGCTGATCGGCTGGCCGACCTGGTTGTCAATCGTCGTCTCGGCGCTGTTCGTGCTGGCCTACATCACCCTCGGCGGGCTGTCCGGCGCGATCTACAACGAGGTGCTGCAGTTCTTCGTGATCATCGCGGGGCTGGTCCCGCTGGTGATCATCGGACTGAAAGACGTCGGCGGGTGGAGCGGCCTGCAGGCCAAGGTCGATCACACCAAGCTGGGCGCCAACGCCTTCTCGAGCTGGAGCGGCGTCGGGGTCGGGCACTGGACCAACCCGCTGGGCGACTGGATCGGCATCGTCTTCGGCCTCGGCTTCGTCTTGTCGTTCGGCTACTGGACCACGAACTTCGCCGAGGTCCAGCGCGCCCTGTCGGCCAAGGACCTGTCCGCGGCCCAGCGGACGCCGCTGATCGGGGCGTACCCGAAGATCTTCATTCCCGCCCTGACCATCATCCCCGGTCTGATCGCGCTGGTCGTGATCCCCAAGCTGGGCGGGACCAAGATTACCTACAACGACGCCATCCCGGCGCTGATGGGCAAGTACCTGCCGAACGGCGCGCTCGGTGTGGCGCTGGCCGGCCTGCTGGCCGCCTTCATGGCCGGCATGGCGGCCAACGTCAGCTCGTTCAACACCGTCGTCACCTACGACATCTGGCAGACCTACATCAGGAAGGGCCGCCGGGACCGGTACTACCTGAATGTCGGCCGGGTGGTCACCGTGGTCGGCATCCTGATCGGGATCGGCACGGCGTTCATCGCCTCCGGCTACAACAACATCCAGAACTACATCCAGTTGCTGTTCTCGTTCTTCAACGCGCCGCTGTTCGCCACGTTCATCCTGGCCATGTTCTGGAAGCGCACCACGCCGTGGTCCGGGATCGCCGGGCTCGCGGCCGGGACGATCGGCGCCGCCGCCATGCACTTTGCCGGCTATCACATCGCCTACTTCTATCCGCACCAGGTGCTGGACCCGACGCACGCCACGATCAACGCGCAGATGGTCAACTTCTACGGGGCCATCGCCGCCTTCGTGGCCGACCTGGTGGTCACGGTGCTGGTCACCCTGGTAACCAAGCCGAAACCGGTGTCCGAACTGGCCGGCCTGGTCTGGGGGGTGCCCGACCCGAGTGCGCCCGACCCGGCGAGCGTGCCCAAGCCGGTCTGGTGGAAGTCACCCAAGCTGCTGGGCGGGGTCGCTCTGGGCATCGTCCTCGTGTTGTCCATCGTGTTCGCGTAGGAAGGAGCACGCCATGTCCGAGACGCCAGACACCGGCGCCGAGGCCCCGCAGTCAGCCGCGGCCCGCCTGTTCGACCTGCGGACGCTGATCGGCGGGCTGTTCGTCCTCTACGGGATCATGCTCACCGTGGCCGGATTCTTCACCTCCCCGGCGAACCTGGCCAAGGCCAGCCACATCAACATCAACCTGTGGATGGGCATCGGCATGCTCGTCCTGGGGGTGTTCTTCCTCCTCTGGTGGCGGCTCAGACCGCTCCAGCGTCCCCAGCCGAATCAGCCAGAGCCGCCCGAGACTGGGACCGTCCGGTGACGGCCCCGGCCGCGCCGGTGATCGTCGTCGGGGTGGACGGCTCGGCCGGCAGCCGGGACGCGGTGCGCTGGGCGGCGGAGCAGGCCCGGCTGACCGGCGCGGAACTGAGAGCGGTGGCCACCTGGCGGTGGCCGAATTACGTCACGCGGATCCCGCCCGGCGCCGACCCCGGAGCCGACACGCTGTCCATCCTGCAGGAGGTGATCTCCGAAATCCGCACCGCGTTCCCCGACGTGCCAGTCAGCGAGCACGTGGTCGAGGGCCCGAGCGGCCCGGCGCTGCTCTCCCAGGCCACCGACGCTACCCTCCTGGTCGTCGGCGCGCGAGGACGCGCGGCCTACCCCGGCATGCTCCTCGGGTCAGTGGCCGAATACTGCGTCCGCCACGGTCCCTGCCCCGTGGTGGTCGTCCGCCATTCCGCGCCATAGCCCCTCGATCTGCTCGCAAGCTCGCCTCACATGCGCAATCCGGCTGGGGCGGGCGACTCATTTTTCGATTTCTTCCGTCCGGGTCGCGCCTTGGCCCAGAGCTGAGGCGGAGCCGACTGTCGCGGCTATTGACCCCCGGGCGGGGGGTCGGTCACGCTGAACGAGGAACCCGTCGAAGGCGATCGGTTCTGGGAAGGCGCCTGATGAGCCCAGCGGTGAGGATCGGCCGTGATTATGTCGTGCCAGCGCAGGGCCTCCCCTCGGACCCGCCTCCGCCCGCTCCGCTCCCTTCCGCGCCGCCCGTGTCATCGGCCTCGCTGGCCTCGTCGGGCTGGGCCGACCCGGCCGCTCCCGGCGGAGTGATCAAGTTCCAGACGCCCGAGGTCGTGTTCGGTCCCGAGTCGCTGGCTGAGGCGGGTTTCGCCGCACGCCGCATCGGGGCCCAGCGGCCGTTCATGGTCACCGACCCGGGCTTGATCGAGGCCGGATGGGCGGGCCAGCTGCTCCGGTACCTGGCCGACGTCGGGTTGCAGGCCACCGTCTGGTCCGGGGTCACCCCCAACCCCAAGGACGTCGAGGTCGCCCAGGGTTATCAGCGCTACCTGGAGTCCGGCTGCGACGTCATCATCGCGATCGGCGGCGGGTCGTGTATCGACGCGGCCAAGGGCATCGCCATCTTGATCGGCAACGGCGGCACCATCCTCGACTACGCAGGCGTGGACCGGGTCAGCCGGCCCATCCACCCGCTGCTGATGATCCCGTCCACCGCCGGGACCGGGGCCGACGTGTCGCAGTTCTGCATCATCACCGACACGGCCAGCTCGGTGAAGGTGACGATCATGGGCCGGGCGCTGGTGCCGGAGATCTCGGTCACCGACCCGCGGCTGCTGGCCACCATGCCCGGCGACCTGGCTGCGGCCACCGGGCTGGACGCGCTGACCCACGGCATCGAGTCCTACGTGTCCTGTGCCCACAACCCGCTGGCCGACGGGCACGCGCTGAACGCGGTCCGGCTGGTGTTCGCCAACCTGCCCCAGATCATGGACCGCCGGGCCCAGGGTGAGCGCCGCGACCACATGGCCCAGGCCAGCCTGGAGGCCGGCATGGCCTTCACCAACGCGCTGCTCGGCGCGACCCACGCCATGAGCCATCAGGTTGGCGGCCTGCTCGATCTGCCGCACGGGGTGGTCAACGGCGTGCTGCTGCCCCACGTGATCCGGTTCAACGCGGCCGCCGCCCCGGACCGGTTCGTGCCGCTGGCCGCCGCGGCCGGGCTGTCCGTCGCGGGCATGCCGGGGGAGGAGGCCGGGAACCTGCTGGCCGACCGGGTGCGGGCCATCGGCGACGAGCTGGGCGTGCCCCGGAGCCTGGCTGAGCTGGGCGTGCGCCCGGACAACGTACCCACCCTGGCCGAGAACGCGATGGCCGACGCCTGCCTGGCCACCAACCCGCGGCCGGTGTCCCGGGCCGATCTGGCCGCGCTGTTCCGGGCCGCTCTCTGACCTCCATGCCGGGTCCGGATGTCCATGCTGCCCCCTGAGCCCACCCCTGACGGTCTGTACCGGGAGGTCGACCAGCCGACCCTGAGCCGGCTGACCGGCGTCCGCTCCGGCAAGCAGTCCTAATACGTGGAGCTGCGCCGGACCGAGGCCCGGATGACGTCGGCGGTCCAGGCCCTGGAGGGGGCGACTGGCTGACCCGGGAGCTGGCCAAGGTTCGCGGCGCGGCCGACGTCACGCCCGCCGCCGGGCCGGGCTGGGTCCAGGTGCCGATGACGCTGGACGGCGCGGTGCTCGGCCGGCTGATCGCCCACTATGACCACGCCCGCCACCTGATCGAGCACGAGGATCTGTGGGTGCTGCGGATCCCGGCCGACCAGGCCGCGGTGTCCATGCACACCGCGACGCTGTACGCGACCGGAGCCGACCTGCGGCTGCGGGCCCAGCAGCTGTACGACGAGATCACCCGCAGCTCACAGGACCTGCGCACCCGTACCGCCGAGCTGGAACGGGCCGAGGGCCGCCTGCGGGTGCTGCACCAGCGTGAGCTGCTCGACGCCGAGCGGCACCGGATCGCGCTCGAACTGCACGACAGCGTGGCCCAGTACGTGCTGTCGGCCGGGCTGGCGGTCGAGGTCAGCCGGGCCGAGGCCGCGGACAAGGGCGACGACACGAGCGCTCAGCGGCTGGCCGGGGCCAGGGACCTGATCGCCAAGGCGGGCGACCAGGTGCGATCGGTCATCTACGCGCTGAACCACGAGCCCAGCGAGGGCAACGCGCCGGTCCTGCCCGAGCTGCTGCACAGCCTGGCCGCCCAGCACCAGCCCAGCCTGGCCGTCGCCGTGCGGCTGGAGGGCCGGCCGCAGCCGATGACCCCGATGGCCGAGCACGCTCTGGCCCGGATCGCCGGCGAGGTGCTGTTCAACGTGTCGCTGCACGCCCAGGCGACCCGGGCCGTGGTCCGGCTCCGCTACTCGCCCGCCGGGGTGTCGCTCTGGATCAGCGACGACGGTTGCGGCGATCCCAGCCAGCTCCGCCGCCTGCTCCGGCTGACCGGCCGGACCGGCTCCGACGGCCGGCACCAGGGGCTGGCCAACATGGCCCAGCGGGCCCACGAACTCGGCGGCACGTTCGCGGTGCGCCGGGCCAAGCTCGGCGGTATCCGGCTCGAGGTCCGCATTCCGCCCGGGGACACCGCGTGATCGAGCTGGTGCTGGTGGATGACCACGCCGTCGTCCGGCAGGGGCTGCGTTCGGTGCTGGAACGCGCGCCCGACGTGCGGGTCGTCGGGGAGGCGGCCACCCCCGACGAGGCCATGCGGGTGGTCGCGGCCACCCGGCCGACCCTGGTGCTGCTGGACCTCAAGCTGTCGTCCGGCCCCGGGCTGGAGGGCCTGGACCTGTGCGCGCGGCTGACCGAGGCGTACCCCGGGCTGGCCGTGCTGGTGCTCACCACCACGCTGGAGGACCAGCTGGTGGTCACGGCGTTGCGGAACGGGGCCAAGGGTTACGTGGTCAAGGAGGTCGACACCTCCGAGCTGCTACGGGCCATCCGCGCCGTGGACCAAGGGGAGAACGCGTTCGACCCCCGCAGCTCCTCGGCCATGGTCCGCGGTCTCACCGCGAGCCCCGGCCCGGGTGCGATGCCGCTGACCGCGCGGGAGCTGGAGGTGCTCCGGCTGCTGGCCCACGGCCTGTCCAACCGGGAGATCAGCGAGCGGCTGTTCATCGCCGAGACCACAGTCAAGTTCCACGTGACCAACGTGATGCGCAAGCTCGAGGTGACCCGCCGCAGCGAAGCGGTCTACGTGGCCAGCCAGCTGGGCGCCATCTGACCCAGCTGGTTCCCTGTCGGCCCGAGATGCTTATCTCGGGCCGCACCTCCCCCCATCGCGCCCCCGCTACGGTACGCCACGCTGCCCAACCCGCTGGAAGAACTGCGCGCCCGCGCCTGTCCCGACCTCCTGCTCGGCCGCAGATCGGCTGGCCTTTGTGCTGTGCATCTACCGGCAGTCCGTGGGATGGTCGCGGAATGCCACAGCAGGCGCACCGGTTAACCGGGCATGAGCGCCTTCACCGACAAGGAACTCGACTACCTCGCATCGCAGCGCCTGGGCCGGATCGCGACCGTCGGCCCGGATGGGCAGCCGCACGTGGTGCCGACCTCGTTCCGCTACAACGCCGAGCAGGACGCGATCGACGTGGGCGGCTTGCGGATGAGCCAGACCAAGAAACTCCGTGACGTGCAGCGGACGGGCCTGGCGAGCATCGTGATCGACGACGTGCTCCCGCCGTGGCAGCCACGCATGATCGAAGTACGCGGGACCGCGGCCGTGGTCCCCACGGGTGGCAAGGCCTTCGGTGAGCGGTTCGAAGACACCGTCGTACGCATCCAGCCCACGCGCATCATCGCGTTCGGTATCGACTCCAGTGAGACGACCAGCGCGCGATCAGTCGGCTCGCCGTAACCCGCAACTGACCGCGCACTCGCCGCTGTGTCGCGGCCACCATCGCATCGTGGGGTCCAGACAGCTCACTCCCCGCGGCAGAAGAGGATGTCTGAAAGTGGTACGGGCTTAATTGGCGCGGTAAGGCCGGTCGCCACAACGGGTGAGCACCAAGTATTTACCCGCATTCGGTTGCGCTGGCAGCTGCAGTGCCGCGACTGTAACGGGATGGCTCAGATCGTTGATCACGTCGTGGTGTTCACCCAGGAGAACCACACAACCGACAATTACTTCCCGTCGATGCGGGCCTGGGGCGCAAACGTGGCCACCGGCTGGCCGGTGCAAGCCAACCCGCCCGCGCACGACCAGAACCATACCCGGGCGGCCTACGCCAAATGGCTGCGCGCCCAGCAGGCAGGCACTCCCACTCCGGCCACGCACACCCAGTTCGACACCGAAGCGGTGCTGCCGTACTACGCCTACCTGGCGGCCACCGGCGCGTTTCTGGAGAACCACTGTTCCGGGTTCGGAACCAACTCGACCCCGAATCATCTGCTGATCGTGGGCGGCCAGACGCCGACGCTGCGCAATCCGCCCCAATCGCAGCCGCAACCGGAATGGGACATGCCTTCGCTGCCCGGACACGCCCAGGACCACGGGCTGACCTGGAAGGTCTACGCGGGCAGCAGCGGCTATCCGGTCAGCTTCTATACGCAGCTCAAGGGGTCCGCGAATATCGCCGGCTCCGACCAGATCGTCGCCGACGCCAAGGACGGCGCCCTGCCCACGCTCGCCATGGTCTGGCACGACAGCCCCTATGATGAGCACCCGGTCGCCGACGTGAGCCTCGGCCAGGGCAAGATCTGGCAGGCAGTGGACGCCATTGCCGCAGCCGGCTTGTGGGCGCGCACGGTTTTCCTGCTCACCTGGGACGACTGGGGCGGGTGGGATGACCATGTGGCCACCCCCAACCTCGAGGTCACCCCGGACGGCGTCCAGCTCGCCTACGGGCCCCGCGTCCCGCTGCTGATGTTCGGCGGCCCGGTCCGGGCCGGCATCGACTCCCGCTGGAACTCCCACGTGTCCATCGGCAGAACCGTCCTTGACCTCCTCGGCCTCCCGCCGCTCGGCGTGCCGCGCCTGGACAATGCCCCCAGCCTGGCCAACCTGGTCGACGCCTCGATCAGCAACCCGCCACCCCCCGCCTTCGGCACGACGATCAGCCAGCCCACCCCGCCGAGCCCAGCCCCCACTCCGGCCCCTCTGCCACCCGCACCGGTGGGCGGCCCCGCGGCGGTCGGGCCGGTGCTGCTGCGCGACGGCAGCACCCTGCCTCCCCCCAACGACCAGCCGGTCCGCGCGTAGCGCCGCCCGAACCACCGGGTGGTGACGACATACCCGCTGCCAGTACCGCTGGCTTCGGGACTGTAAGAACAACGGTGTAACTCCTGTGACAGGACGGGCAGATGGTCCGTCTGAGAGGAGACACCATGAGCACAGCGCACGTGGATGTGGCGGGGACCGCTGGACCGGCCGGCCCTGCGGTAAATGATGGCCGGGTGGATGCATCCGATGAGGAGCTGGCCCGGCAGCTGGCCGAGCAGGCCCGGGCTGAGGGGATCCCACTGACTGGGCCGGGCGGGCTGCTGGGGCGGCTGACCAAGGTGGTGCTGGAGTCCGCCCTGGAAGCCGAGATGGACGATCATCTCGGTTACCGCAAGCACGATCCGGCCGGCTCCGGGAGCGGGAACTCCCGTAACGGGCACCGGGACAAGACGGTGCTGACCCAGGCCGGGCCGGTGGGCATCGAGGTGCCCCGGGACCGGGACAGTTCCTTTGCCCCCCAGATCGTGCCCAAGCGGGCCAGACGGCTGGGCGGGATCGATGACATGGTCATCTCGCTGGTAGCCAAGGGCCTGACCACCGGGGAGGTGCAAGCCCACCTGGCCGAGATCTACGGCACCGAGGTCTCCCGGGACACCATCTCGGCGATCACCGACCGGGTCCTGGAGGGGCTGGCTG
The DNA here is from genome assembly GCA_965277615.1 of Streptosporangiaceae bacterium. Lineage (GTDB taxonomy): Bacteria > Actinomycetota > Actinomycetes > Streptosporangiales > Streptosporangiaceae > Bog-532. Next base: position 104,831 of record CBDIDG010000002.1, read on the forward strand.
AATGGCAGTCCCGGCCGCTGGACCCGGTTTACGCGGTGCTGTTCCTGGACGCCATCCACGTCAAAATCAGGGATGGGCAGGTCGCCAACCGGCCCATCTACGTCGCGCTCGGCGTCACCGCCGACGGCGAACGCGGCATCCTCGGGCTCTGGGCCGGCGAGCACGGCGACGGGGAAGGCGCCAAGTACTGGCTGCGGGTCCTGACCGAGATCAAGAACCGCGGCACGCGCGATGTGCTCATGGTCGTCTGCGACGGCCTGAAAGGCTTCCCGGAGGCCATCGCCGCGACCTGGCCCGCCGCGGTGACCCAGACCTGCATCGTGCACCTGCTGCGCAACAGCTTCCGCTATGCCAGCCGCCGGGACTGGGACAAGCTCGCCAAAGACCTCAAACCCATCTATACCGCCGCCACCGACGCTGAGGCGCTGGACCGGTTCGCCGAGTTCAGCGCCAGCTGGGAGGCCCGCTACCCGGCCATCATCAAGCTGTGGGAGGCCGCCTGGGCCGAGTTCACCCCGTTCCTGGCCTTCGGAGCCTGTCGCGGAATCGCGTGAGGGGGCGGTGTTGCGGGAGGTCCACGATGGTGTCCTCAAGTCGGGTGCAGCAGCGTAGGGGCCGCGTGAGGAAGGACCGGCTGGGAAGAGGGCCTGCTTCCGGAACCCAGGCGTGGCGCTCTCCCTCGATGGCCCCGGGGTCCTTGATGGCGGCTCGGTCAGGCTGCTGGGGCCGCCCGGTGGACCTTCATGAGGTTGAACGCGGTAGCGGCCAGGTGCAGTTCGCTGGTCGCGTTGTCCAGGCCCCGGCGTGAGAAGCGATCGATAATCTTCTTCAGGTTGCCGATGCCGGGTTCCACTGTCGCTCCGCGGCGCTTGTAGAGATCTCTGCCTTCGGGTGTGCGGAGCCGGTGGGCGTTGACTTCGCGTGGGGACGCACCCGCTGGCGGTGGCCCGTGGGCTGGTTCCTCGGCGGCGGCACGGGCCTGGTCCCGTCCTTTGCCCAGGGCAATCAACCGGTCCGGCCCGTCGGCTTTCAGGTTGGCGTCGCTGTTGTAGCCAGCGTCGGCCAGCACGGTGCCGATGACGTGATCGGCGTTCCCGGTCACGGCGTGCAGGCGCGCCGCGGCATCTTGTGCGGCACGCATCATCGGGGTGAAGGATCCTTGGTCGTTGGGTGACTGCCCCACCTGGACGGCGACGATCAGCTGGTCGCTGGTGACCGCGACCTGGGCGTTGAATCCCTGCAGGAACCCTCGCCGGGTCGGCATGATCCGCGACTGAGGGTCGGTGGTGTTCGCGACGACCTTGGGGAGCTTCTTCGCGGGCGACGCCGACTGGCCGGCGGCCGCGGCTGCCTGCTCCGCGTCCTCAGCGTTGCGGACGGCACCTCGGGCCCGCGCGATCCTGGTGCTGTCCTCCAGGGGCACCGGCGGACGCCCCATCGGCTTCTTCCCTGCCGCGATCAGGGCTGCGTACCGGTCGAGCTTGGCCTGGTGGATGGCGATCTCCCGCGCCAGGTGCGCGGCTGCTTCGGCCAGCCGGTGCGGTCCATCCGGGATCCGCCCCACGACTGGCTGCCCCTGCTCCGAGCGGTGGCGCCGCGCCAGCGCAGCAGCGTCTCGTTCCTCGTTCACGCGATCCCTTCGCCGGTGTTCAGCGTCGAGCTCCTGCGCCGCCAGCTGGATTCGTTCGCGCCGCCGGGTGCGGTCACCCAAGTCAGATGGGACACGATCCGGCTGATCATCAACATGACTCTCACGTGCTGCGGTGTCTTCGGCCTGGTCTGTCCGGTCCGCATCGGCGAGCATGCTCTTGACGTTCTGGCTGAACCACTTCCTGCCGCGGTTGGCGTCGATCGAGGCGTTGGCCTTGATCTTGGTCCCGTCGATGGCGACGGTGCCGAACCTGGCCAAACCTGCCCGCGCGGCGATCATCAGCACCTGTGCGAACAAGTCGCTGAACGCCTCCTGCGCCTCAGCGCGGAACCTGGCGATCGTGGTGTGGTCCGGGCCGTCCTGGGCGCACAGAACCCGGAACGCCACGTCGGTAATGCACATCCGTTCGATCTGCCGTGAGGACCGCACCCCTTGGCAGTAGGCATAAACCAAGAGCCCGAACAGCATCCGCGGGTCATACCCTGCAGCGCCTGCGCCACCGCGTCGCCGCGTCCGCTCCAACGCCGTGGTGTCGAGCGCATCGACGGTCTCCAGCACGAACCACACCAAGTGATCCGGCGGCAGCCACTCGCGCATGTCGACCGGCAACAGCATCGGCTGGTCACGCAGCACGAGACGATAAGACTTGGCCACGGCTCATGATCGCGGACCCAGCACCAGACAGGACAGGACGACACGCGATTCTGCAACAGGCTCTTCGACCGCGAGATCCGCACCCTGATCACCACCACCAACGCCATCGAGAGCCTGAACGCCCGGTTCCGCCGCTCCGTCAAGGCCCGCGGCCACTTCCCCACCGAGCAGGCCGCCCTCAAGCACCTCTACCTGGTCATTCTCAGCCTGGATCCCACCGGCCGGGGCCGCCAGCGCTGGTCCAACCGGTGGAAAGGCGCCCTGAACGCCTTCGACATCACCTTCGACGGCCGCCTCAGCGCCGGACGCAAGTAACCCATCAAGATCCAGTTACACCGTTAAGTTGACAGTCCCTTGGCTTCGCCCACGCGCAGGACGGCACTGCCTCATCGCGGCAGATGAGGACATCCGGAGTAGTTGCATCCAGCGAGTATGGATTTCCGGAGCGGGGCTGAACCGGGTTCCGGGGCCGTCGCCATCGGAATGTCATCCCGTCTTGGGCCGGGTCGGCGCCGCACGTCGGTCCCGGCCACGTGATTGCGCAATTGGCCTGGCGGGCGATGCCAGGATCAGTGCCGCGGCGTATAGTCCATTTTGGTGGCCAGAGGGGGTCGGCGATGAGCAATGTGCAGATGTTGCGGGACTTGTACGATGCGCTCGGCCGCGGGGACATGCCAGCGGTGCTGGGTGCGATGGACCCTGCGATCGAATGGCGCGAGGCGGAAGGCAACCCCTATGAGCCGAGCGGCAGGGCCTGGCGGGGACCAGACGCTGTCGTGCAGAACTTGTTGATGAGGCTCGCCACAGAATGGGATGGGTTCACCGTCCATCCCGGGGAGTTCTATGACGCCGGTGATGCGGTCGTGGTCGAAGCGCGCTACACGGGAACGTATAAGCAGACCGGGAAAAAGCTCGACGCCCAGGTTTGCCACGTGTGGAAGGTAAGCGACGGCAAGGTTACAAGCTTCCAGCAGTATGTGGACACCGCGCAGCTGCAAGACGTTGAGGGGCACGCTAACCGAGCCGTAGGCAGCCCGTCGCAGGCCTTGCGCAGGCAAGGAACAGTTGCGGGGCTCTCTGCGCGACCGGTCTATCTCGCAGCCAAGCGCCCTGTTCGCGGCATGAGAGTGCGTCACGCAGTGCAATTTTTCGATCTGATGCTTGGGGAGTCGGCCCGCGACCGATCGCCGAATAGGAATGTCTATCAAGGTGGTAGGTATTTGCGAATGCGAGAGCGCAGAACAACCATTCCGGTGCTTAACACCTGCTCGAATGGCTCGGATTGAACGTAGGCACCCATTCCTGACGGGTGAGGGAACGGCCTGCGATAGCGCATATCGCGTTCAGGAGGTTGCGGGGAATGCGACGTCCCACAGCCGGGCTGTCCCGTCGCTGTCTGCGGTAGCCAGGACCTTGCATGCGGACGAGGAGTACTGGTCCGGATGGGCGATTCCCTCGGCGAACCCGCGAGTCCGCGGCCAGATCCTCGTCAGTCCACGACAAGACCTCACCGGCGCGCTCACGCTTGGTCACTGGCCTCACGGCGCTGGTCCAGACCACGAGGCATTAGACGGTCATCGCCTCGGTGCCGAGGAGAGCGAGACTGCGATCCCCTTCAAGTTGCTCGCGGAACTTCGCCCTGAAGGTGCGGTCGTCCTTCAGCGGCACCTCAGTCACATTCCGGCATGGCCGGGTCAGGTTGTCCGATGTTCAAACCGCCTTCCGGGTCGGCTTGTCTACGGTGAAGTCACACTTGACCAGATCCGGGATCGCCCGGCCTGGTCATCCTGCTCGGTCAGCGAGCGGCGCCACGGCCTGGGCTGGCAGGGCTCGAGCCCGAGCTCACGCATCAACTTGCGGCCGGTCTTGTAAGCCAGGAGGCGGCGCTCAGCATGGGCGTCAGGTGCTGCAGGACTCGGCGTCGCCGGCACCGAGGGCGACACGCGCCAGCAGGTGCCGCAGCTGGGTCTGCTCGGCGGCCGACAGGTCACGCATCAGCCCCTCCTCGACGGCGCGCAGGGCGTTTCGCGCCGAGGAGAGCAGCGTGCGGCCGTCGTCGGTGGGGATGATCTGGCGTGCTCGGCGGTCTTCGGGGTCTGGGCGCCGCTGTACGAGTCCGCGATTCTCGAGTGCGTCGATGACGGAGGTCATGGCGTTCTTGTCGATGCCCAGTCGGCGTGCGAGCGACAGCTGCGAGGTCGGCGTTTCTGTCGTGATCGCGACCAGCACCTGATAGCCCCGCGCTCCGCCCGGGACAGAGGCCACGGCCGCGGCTGCGGTTCGGGAAAATCCGCTGTAGGTCGCCTGCAGCGACCATCCGAGCTCCGTCTCGATCCCGCGGGCCGACCAATCGATCGGCTGAGGTTCAGTAGCAGCCCGGTTCGGCGTGGTGTCAGTAGCCATCTCAATACCTTATATGTCGAGGATTGTCCTTGACAAGGATCATCCTTATAGAGGAAGATCCTCTTAATACGCCTATCAGAGGCGTCCATTGTTGGGAGCAGCATGTTGAACCGACCGCGACCGGACCGGGCTAGGACGTCAGGCCCGTCGGGACGCTGGTGGGCACTCGCCGTTCTGTCGCTGTGTCAGCTGATCGTCATCCTCGACTCCACCATCGTGAACATCGCGCTGCCGCAAGCCCAGGCGGAATTGGGTTTCACGCCCGGGCAGCGGCAGTGGGTCGTTACGGCCTACGCCTTGACCTTTGGCGGGCTGCTCTTGCTGGGCGGCCGGGTCTCGGACAAGTGGGGGCAGAAACGGGCACTGCTGATCGGCCTAGCGGGCTTTGCCGTCGCATCCGCGGCAGGCGGCGCAGCGCCCACCTTCGGTGTGCTGGTGGCCGCGCGTGCCGTGCAGGGGGGGTTCGGCGCGCTCCTGGCACCGGCAGCCCTGTCCCTTCTGACGATCGTGTTCACGCGACCCGCTGATCGGGCCAAGGCATTCGGGATCTTCGGATCGGTGTCGGGCGCTGGCGCCGCCGCGGGTCTGCTCCTCGGCGGCGCCTTGACGGAATACTGGAGCTGGACCTGGTGTCTGTGGGTCAACGTTCCGCTCGCCGCGATCGCGGTCACAGGCGTCATCACGCTGGTCCCGGCGACACCAGGCCGTGACCGTGTCGTTCTCGGCGTGGCCGGAACGATCGCCGTCGTCGCCGGCACCGGGCTGCTGGTGCTGGGGTTCAGTACGGCACAGACCGCAGGCTGGTCGGCAGCCTCGACCATAGCGCTGCTCGTGGCGCGCTGGGCCGCACTCGGCCTGTTCGTGCTCCTCCAGCGACGGGTCGCGCATCCCTTGCTTCCCCTGCGCATCGTGGTGGAACGGCGCCGCGGCGGGTCACTGCTCGGGGTCTCGCTGTCGGGGATCGGCATGTTCGCCGTGTTCCTTTCGTGACGTTCTACCTGCAAGACACGCACCTCTGGAGCTCCTTGGCTGCCGGGGCCGCGTTCTTGCCGATGATCGGCGCGATCACCGTGACCTCGATCGCGGGCGCGCCGGCTCTGATGCACCGGTTCGGGTCACGCGTACCGATCGCTGGCGGTTCACTGCTCGGCGCCGGCGGACTGTTCTGGCTCAGCACGTTGTCGGTGACCAGCAGCTACGCCGGGACGGTGCTGCCAGCCCTCATCGTTCTCGGCCTGGGAATGGGCCTGATCTTCGGAGCAGGTTTCAACTCTGCCACCGCCGGCGTGAGACCCGACGACGCGGGCGTCGCGTCCGCGCTCGCGAACGCCGGACAACAGATGGCCGGCGCACTCGGCGCGGCCCTGTTGAGCAGCATCGCCCTGCAAGCCACATCCTCGCCAGATGGCCTGCGTGTCGCGGCAGTAGCCGGGTACGACCGCGCTTTCCTCGTCGCCGCATTCGTCTTCCTCGCCACCGCCACCGCCACCGCCACCGCGAGCCTGATACCCCGACGCGAAAGACCCCGCCCGGGAACGGAGCCCGCGGCGTCGCACAGCCCACTCGTCAGCCACTACTGAGCCAGCCGAATCCGACTCTTGAGGACACCATGACCACCACTGCACATATCAGCTCCGACGTCGTCACTCCGTTCACCCTGAACATCCCGCAAACCGACCTCGATGACCTACGCGATCGCCTGCTGCGGACCCGCTGGCCGGACGAAGAGACCGTCGAGGACACCAGCCAGGGTCCGAAACTCGCGAAAATTCAGCGGCTCGTCGATTACTGGGCCCACGAGTACGACTGGCGCAAGACCGAAGCGCTGCTCAACGGCTGGGGGCAGTTCACTACCGTCATCGACGGGCTCGACATCCACTTCGTGCACATCCGCTCTGGCGTACCCGGAGCCCGCCCGCTGCTGCTGACTCACGGATGGCCCGGCTCGGTGCTGGAGTTCCGTCACGCGATCGGACCACTGACCGACCCCGTCGCTCATGGCGGCTCCGCCGAGGACGCCTTCGATGTGATCATCCCGAGCCTGCCCGGGTTCGGATTCTCCGGGCACCCCGCCGGCACCGGCTGGAACCTGCACCGAACCGCGCAGGCATGGGCCACGCTGATGCAGCGCCTCGGCTACACCACGTGGTTCGCCCAAGGCGGCGACCTGGGCGCGGTAGTCACAGCCGAACTCGCCGCGCTGCGCAGCGAGACCGATACCGGGCTGGCCGGCATCCACCTCAACATGGCCATGTTCATGCCCACCGATGACGAAATGCGCGAGGCTGACCAGGCCGAACAGGCCATGATGCAGCAGACCGGCTACTACTGGCAGATGCTCTCGGCCTACTCCAATGAGATGTCGACCAGGCCGCAGACCATCGGCTACTCCCTCACCGACTCACCCGTGGGCCTCGCGTCCTGGATCTACGCCTTGTTCCAGGACGTCGGCGGCTCCGAAGACGATCACGGCGACGCCGAGAAGCTGTTCTCCCTCGACGAGATGATCGACGACATCATGCTCTACTGGCTGCCCAACGCCGCCACCTCCGCCGCCCGGATGTACTGGGAAATGAACCAGGTCCAGTGGGCCACCCCGGGCAGCATCGACGCACCGCTCACCGTCCCGACGGGACTCAGCATCATGCCCGGCGAGTACGTCCGGCGGTCGCGGCGCTGGGCCGAACGCCGCTACACCAACCTCGTCCTGTTCAACGAGGTCGCCCGTGGCGGGCACTTCGCCCTACTCGAGCAGCCCGGGCTCCTCGTCGCCGACATCCGCCGAACGTTTCAGCAGGTCCGCACCCCCTGACGACCCGCATCAGGGGCACGTCCGAGGGTAGGAGCCCGGGGCGGCGCCCGATGACGCCCACGTGGTGTGGGTGCGGCCAGGCCGATCCGTGTACGGTCACGGCCGACCTTGCCCAAGCCCACCATGTGGGCGTGTCGCCGCTGCACGCCGGTGGTCGCCTCACCGATCTACACGCAACCAGATAGCCGTGGCACTACAGATGGAAGAGGCAGGCATGCCGAAGGAATCGCGCACAGGACCCCCCACGGTCGAACCGACGAACATCCGCTCCATCATGATGCTGGACGTCGCACGCGAGATGATGCTCGCCCAGGACTGGAGCCACAGGCCGCCACGGTCTCTATGCGAGACACTGAGCAGCAGAAATCGCGGGAGTTCTCCTTCTTCGGCGAGAATGGCCTGCGCGGCATAGTCGACGTCGCTGCAGGCCGGCTGGACATTGCCACGCTCAACCCGGTGGTGATGCTCAACATGGCCAGGCTCGGCACTGGACCATTCACGGTTCTGCCGATGAACTCACCAGCAAGTCGGTCGACGTCGTCCGCGGCGCCTACGGGTTCAGCCTCGCCGACATCATCGGATGGGGCGGCAACGTCATCTACGACCAGCCAATGCCCAACCACCCAACCAGGCTCGGACGCCTGCGTAACGGTGACATCGATGCGATCTTCGAGGAAGGCGCGATCATCTGGGCCGACGACGTCAAGGCGGCCGGCGCCTCCTTCCTGCCGATCGATGACGAGCACCTGAACGTCCTCCGGACACTGGGCTTCAGAAGAGGCGTGCTCGGCACAGCGACCTATCCCAGCCTAGGTACAGACGTGCAGACGCTCGACTACAGCGGCTGGCCCGTCTTCTGCCGTCAGAACGAGTCCGACGATCTCGTGCGGCAATTCTGCCGAGGACTGGACAAGGCTCAAGACCGCATCGTCTGGAGAATCGGCCCCGCGCGTCAGCCGCCGCTGCCGCTGGCCGAGATGGTTCAGGAATCACCCGCCACGCCCTTCGATGTAGCCCTGCACCCAGCCGCCAAGGCGTACTGGCAGGAGACCGGATATCTTGCCTGAGACGAACCGGGCTGCCCGCAGCACTGGACGGCTCGGCGCGGCTATCGAACGTGCCCCTATACCGGACCGGAACGGGCGTCGAAACTCCCCGGGGCGCGGGCATGCCGGCCTGTGCATGAGACATACTTGATGACATTGCCCCGCTCGCCGGGCGGTGGACCAGCGAAGGCATGCACGCGTCTTCACTGCCGGAACACCGGGTAGATAGATTCGGCCGTCGTTCCCGGACATCAAGTTGCCTCACTCCCGCTCCATCTGACTCCGCGGCAGTAGTGGCGCGGCGCGGGCGCATACCAGGAAACCCAGCCGGGCACCAGGTAGTCGGCGGATAGAGTGTCCAGATCATGCCGCCTTCCGCATCCGCTGCCTGGACCGCCGACCTCCGCGGCCGCCTCGATGAGCTGCTCGATGGATACCGCACGGCGCTGCACGACAGCCTGGACGGCTTGACCGAGGAGCAGGTACGGCTGCGCCTCGTGCCGTCGAAGACCACCTTGCTTGGCCTGCTCAAGCACGTGACCTACGTTGAAGGCGTGTGGTTCGATCAGGCCGTCACCGGACGGTCTTACCAGGAGATCGACATAGCCAGCACACCGGACGGGTCATTCACGCTCACCAGGTCCGACAACATCACGTCAATCCGGGAAGCCCACCGGCGCACATGTGACGCGTCGCGCCGCGCCATGGCAGAGCTTGCCCTCGACGATGTCGTCGACGGCCGCGGACAGCACACCGCATGGGCGCTCTACCTGCAGGTGCTACGCGAGCTGGCCCAGCACGCCGGGCACGCGGACATCCTGCGCGAGCAGATCCTCGCCGCCCGCACGAGCTAGGCCTATGTCCAGGTCCACGATTAAGACGCGATTGCGCCTGACATCACGACAGCCGCGCCGGTACCCACCCACGTCGGTGCCAGCCGAGACAGCCACCCGCGCCGCCAGCTGTCACAGCACGCGAAAATCCCAGCCGCCGCCGACAGGCATCAGCGACGCAAGCGGAAAGCGCCCCTATCAATCATTAGGGCGCGGCACCGCCGCCATTCTGGTCAGCTGACTCAGACGCCAGATCGGCGGAACTGCGCGCGTTCTCCATGACCTCCCGTGTGACTCAACGTGATGCTGGAAGGGTCGTATGGACGTTCTGAGCAGCCAGATTCTCGTCCGCCCCGGCGGCCTGGACCGCAGCCGCCGCTTCTACCGCCCGGCTGGCCGCGGCCGGAGTCCCCATCCTCCGCGGACCAGGTGCGGAACCGTAGGGCTTGATCGAGATGTGGATCGCCGATCCCGATGGCATCCGCATCGTCCTGGTTCAGGTTCCCGCCGATCACCCTATCCGTCGCTGGCCGTGTAAGGACGGCCGGGCCAGTAGGGCCATTCCTCGAACGAGTTGCAGCGGCCATCGTCACGTATCTGCATGATCCACAGGTCACGATACTGCTGGCGGGCCGGATCCCCGTAGCGGACCTCAGCCCGCACAACGGCCGTAGGGCCGTCGACGGCCAGGATGTCGGTGGCCAGGGTGAAGACCTCATCCGGGCCGTCCCTCTTCTCATCCCACATCCGCCGGACCGCATCCAGGCCGACGATGGGCTCTTCATATGGGGAAAGGCGGTATATTACGTCGCCGGTGAAGATCTCCGCCAGGCCCTCCGTGCCCGGCGCCCGCCATGCAGCCTCGTATCCCGCCAGCCACCGGCTGACCATCGCACGGTCGGTCATCGCCCAATGATGCCTGAGAACAACCCAGCCTGCCAGGAGTGGCACCTCACACCGCGCCGGCCGCCACGGCCCGATGGAGCCGCCCGGACGGCGGCAGAAGCGGACGTTCCCTGCGCCGACCTCGGCGCGTATGCACGCGGGCTTGAGCGCCTTGCCATGAAATGGCAAGGCGCACACCAACGTAGATTAACTGTACTTTTGTTCCCAAAACGGGACTCTTGCTTTATATCTGGCATTTGTAACTACTTCATGACATCGGAGTTATCCAAAGGTAAGATAACTTTCCATGGCGCCATGGCTAGATTGGATAGGTCGTCGCAGTCGGCTTCTCGTGCTCGCACTTGCAGGCCTCATAGTTGTGGAGTACAGAACACATCAGACTCTCGTAGTCAACCTTGCGACTGTCGGGGCCTTCCTTGTGGCCTTGTGGTTTAGCCTTCCCACGAGAACTGTGGTTCAGGGAGAACTCGATGGCGCGGCGCGTAGGCTGAGGAAGCTGGTCCGGAAGAACTGGCGCGAGAGACGTTTTGTCCTTATGGGAGAAAGCGACACTGCCACCGTAACTTACGTTCGCCAGCAGGGTTTGGAATCTGGCGCAGTAATTTGCGGCTGGACCGATGGGGACGTCAAGAACATCCACGAAAGATACCAGGAGATTCGATCCGGCAGGATGATGATCCTGGGACCTCCGGGCTCTGGGAAAACACTGGCGGCTATCACTTTGGTTATGGATATCTTGTTGCTCAACCTAGCCGCCCCTGACGAACGCATGTTGCCTATACCTGTCAGCATTGCGGGATGGGACGGTACCCAGAGATTGGGCGACTGGCTTAGTGATCGGCTCGTAGAAGGATATCGGATTGCGCGGCCCGTCGCAAAGGCTTTGATATATAATGACTACATTCTGCCCGTTCTGGACGGCTTGGACGAAGCCGATGATCAGGCTAACGATAAGTTTTCAATTTCAGCAAAAATACTAGAGCAAATTAGATCATCATCTGACGCTTCAGATATCGCTCATGGCGCGCTGGTGATGACATGCCGCTCAGACTTCTACGGCGAACTGTATGAGTCGGGAAATTCTCTCAGAAACGCAGTGGTTGTTGAGATGAAAGACTTGGAGCCAGAAGAAGTCAGGAGTTATCTGCGGTTGCGGTTTAAAGACGACGGGGCACATAATCCTTACCGCTCAGAATCCTTTGCGATCGCGGCGCAAGACGACGACAGTTGTCTGATACGTGCGCTGAGCGTGCCCTTGATCCTGACTCTGGCAGTACTGGTCCTCAAAGCAGAATATTCAACGGCACAACGGCTGGCTCGCTACAAGAGGGTGACGTACCTAAGAAATCACTTGTTTCAATTGTTAATTCCGTCTGTCGTGGGAGCTAATCCCAAAAGGCCGTTGCCCCGTATTACGGGCGGAATCCGTAAGGAACAATTCATCTGGCGCCCTAACTTCTCATCCCGCTATGACCCTGATGACGTTCGAACCTGGCTAGTTAACATTGCAACTGAGCGACGTGACGGTCGACTACGACCGATAAAAATCGATCCTGCCCGCCTATGGCGTCTGGCAGATGAGAACACCGTGAGGAAAGTCCATGTCGCAATCGGCCTGACTTTTGGCCTGGCGGCTGCGGGATTGGCCTCGGAGTTGTTGGGCGGTCAGGCTGGCTATCTTGCTACCGCAGTGACAGGTGCCGTGGCGGTGGCCTTTGCGCTCTGGGCCGGCTTGCTTAAGTATCCTAGGCCTCGGCACCTGAGCCTCAAGCAATTTGCCACTCCCCCGGGTTTGCTCCGGGTTATTGCAATCATGATTCTGGGCGGCCTGTGTGCATTGGGCGGCGCCCTCGATGGCGGCTGGAAGACGGCGATTACGAGCGGAGCGGGCGGGACTATCGCGTTTACCGTGATTGTTGGTTTGATTGGAGGAATCCCGGAGGTGGTCGATCCGCGGTATATCTTGCGCGAGGATTTTCTTTTCGGCGCCTTGGCCGGGTTCGGCATAGCCATCGCGGCGGCGTTGCCGGGAGGCTTCACTGGAGGAGTTGCGGCCAGCTTGAGTCTAAATAGATACCTGACTGTTCAGGGTAGCGCATGTCTTGCGATAGCCATAGCAATTCCTGCTGGGATTATCCTCGGTTCAAGGTGCTGGACACGGCATGCCATTATGATTCTACTAGTCGCGCCGAAACGGCGAGTTCCCTGGCGAACTATGTATTTCATTAAGTGGTGCTACCTGGCCAATCTGCTCAGGGTTTCTGGAACCGAATATGAACTTCGGCATCCAGAAATCATGCAGGGGCTTCATCTTCCCGAACCAGAGAGCCAAGCTGGTGACATGTAGCGCAACCCAAGTAGATTTACCTTCGCGCATGGGCCGCGCGATGCCGCGCATAACTTTGCGCAGTCGGTCATGAGAACCAGGTACGTATTACTTTCGGCATCTCGGTGCATATGTTGGCGCGGATGCTCCCGCGCGTGGCAGCCTACTGCTTGGGCTGAGGACGAGCGGCGATGACGAGAACCTCTGCGCGCAGCTCATCGGGGTCAATCCGCAACTCGGCCCACAGCGCCATCGCCGTCAGCAGGTTGAATGACTCCTGCGGTGAGCAGCGAACGGCGGAGGTCAGCGTCTGCGTGCTTTCCAGGAGCTCTATCAGCGCGAGTCCAGCCGCTGTGGCGTCGGCGGCATGCTGGCCCGCCGGCAGAGGCTCGGGCTTGCCGGCCGCAGTAATGAACGCCTCGGCCAGCAGCAGCTGCCCGTATCCGCGGCGCCAGGATCCGGGCTGTGTCGTCGCTCTCAACCCGGGGACGGCGGCAGCGAGCTGGCGAAGCATCCATGCTCCCTGGGCCAGCCGGGTCGCCAGCGCCCCGGCTCCGGCTCCGGCCGACCATGGCCTGTTGCCCTCCCCATCACGGGCCTTTCCCAGTCCGCGCCAGGCATCAGGCTTAGTGCCAGGGACCGGCACCGTCATCGGCGCCTCCAGCAGCAGCGCCGCCTGGCCGCCGGCCAGCAGGCCGGGCGCCAGCACCGAGACTGCCGTCTCCGGATCCTCGCCCGTGTTGACGAGGTCACGGCCGGGCGCGTCAAACGCGGCCCACGCGAACTTTGACGGTGGCCGCACCGAACCGATATCGACCGCTACTACGCGGATTCCCATGCCCAGTGATCAAACTCCGCACGACCCCAGGTCCGCAAGCTGACCGAAGGGTCGCTACCCCAGCGGCATGAACATGCGTTCCGCCGAAACGCCAATGCAACGATCCGTCCGGTCGGCGGCAAATGAGCATGACTGCCGTACCTGGTTTCAGGCCTTTCCCCTAGGTACGTCCAGTCTTGGCTGCGATGGCTGGCTGACGAGCACGCGCGAGCAAGAATGGAAGGGCTACAACCCCGGGTTAATGCACTCCGCCGCGTTCCAGGCCTGCATGAACTGATCGAAGAAGTAGTCGAACCAGTCGGGGTCATCTTGATGGTTGACTCGAAACGTGGGGCGTAGCTCGTGCTTTCCACGGAATGAGCTGAGCCTGAGATCCATCTTTCCGTGCGGCGAGTCAGGGTCATATGCGTACAAGGTGTAAGGGCCGAAGTAGTCAAGCAGGCGAAGCTCGAAACCTTTTTGCACGAGTAGCGGGTGCAGCAGTTCAAGGTTGTGCTTGAGATTCCTCTCTAGCACATGGTTACTCTTGTCGGCACGGAGGGCTGACATCGCGATACTTGCACTGATGACCGCCGCATCACCTTGTTTGATCAGAAGAACTTTTACTCTCGTGCCCTCTGCTAGCGCGCGCTCAAATATTCAATTAGACTGGGAATGTGCTTTTCAAGAATTGCTCCCCACAGCCAAACCTCTTCCTGGGCAGTGAGGATCAATCGTTGAATCTCATTCAGATTGTCTTCTTTCACGAAGAACTGAGATGCATGAACCGCGCTGTACTGTTGTGGCGCTGGAAGTTCCTCAGATGCGCGCTCCCTAGCTGCCCACCACTCCTCGGCGTGATCTTGATCTACCACTTGACACACCTTAAGGAAGCTTTCGAGCGTGGCCCGTGTCGGCAACCTCGTACCTGCCTCAAACTCGCTCAGAGAGGTCTTTGACAGTCCTGGACCGATTCGATAGCCCTGTTTCTGCACCTCCCTGGGGAAAGGCTGCGGTTTTTGCGGAGCCGCAAGAGGCAACCGGCGAACTGCTCTGGAGTCTGCACTGCGGCAAGCTCGTCTTCGAAAAGGTTTTGCGCTATGGATTTCCTCCAATCGCCTGTCTAAGTCGCATGATAATACGCTGCTCTCGGGTTTCGGCCCGACTGGCTGTCCCATCTTGGCTCACATCTGTCCGGCTCGTCCGGCGGACATTCCGGGACAGAGAAATTACTCGGGACAGGACGTTGCTGGACTCTTTCGTCCTGGAGTATTTCATGACCGGTATCCGGACTGATGGGGTGTCGCTATCGCCAGCCATCAGCGAACGGAGAGAGTCATGAGCTTCTGGGTCGAACAGGTTTCAATTCTTAGCAACATACTTGTGGCAATCACGACAGCGCTACGTTTCGCGACAGCGGTCATCGCCTTCGCATCAACGGTCACGACCCTCGCTCCGCGAGTACGCCAATGGCTACGGCTACGTCGCGACCGGTAATTTGCGCTCTCGATAAAAACCTAGAACGGCCTGGAGATGTCACAGAGGCAGATCCGGGCCGTTATAGTACGCTTTGGTCAATCGTTTGAAGCGCCTCACTGGCGGTTGCTTACCTCGTTATCCTGGGACAGCAGGGCAGTGGCGGCGGCCTGCTCAAATCGGCAAGGCCGGGCGTTTCACCGGGCATCGAGGACCGGTGCGACGGCTGGCGGGTCAGGTGCCGGATGCCATGTAGGCGGCAAGGATGTAATTGGGGTGGCGATCGAGATTCTTGCGTGCCCGGTCATAGCGCATCGTGGTGCGAGGATCGGCGTGGCGCGCGGCGATCTGGACGTCTCGTAGGTCTACGCCAGCGTCGAGCATGGTGGTGACGAAGGTGTGCCTGAGCAGGTGCGGGTGTGGCCTGGCGATCCTGACCCCTGCTGTCTCGGTGAGCCGCCGCAGCCGGCGGGTGGCGGCGTGGCGGTCCATTCGGGTGCCGCGGCTGTTGAGCAGGATCGGCCCGCGGGTGCGGGCGCCGATGGCCTGGTCGATGGAGCGGCCGACTGCGGGCGGCAACGGGACGAGGACGACCTTGGTGCCTTTGCCGCAGACGCGCAGCACCCGATGGCCATGCTCTTCACCCAGATCGTTGATGTCCGCCCCAGTGGCCTCGAAGATGCGCAGGCCGAGCAGCCCGAGCATCGCGACCAACGCGAAGTCACAGGTGTTCGTCGACTCGCGGGCCGCAGTAAGAAGTGCCTCAAATTGCAGGTGCGTGAACCCGAGAGTTGGTACCTCCGGCGGTACCGAGGGTCGGCGGACGTGTTCGGCGGGTGAGTGTTCTAGCACGCCATCGATGACGCAGGCCCGGTAGAACCCTGCCACCACGGAGAAGCGACGGGAGACAGTGGACGGCTTGAACCGACAGATCTCCTGCATCCACCGGATGTACAACTCGAGATGCGGCCGCCGTGCAGCCAGTGAGTCCAGGCCGTGCTCGGCACACCAGCTAAGGAAGCAGCGCAGATCGGATTTCGGTGTGGCTGCGGGAGGATCCTTTGAACCGGGCCAGATAGGCCGCTACTGCCAGCCGTAGCGGGTCAGTGCATGCTGTGTGATCGGAGGGAGCGGATATAACTGCGGGGAAGTTCATCATGAGCTGAGGCTGCGCCCGGCAGCTGCTCGTGCATAGAAGCGGAACCTGTGCTGGATGGCGTCCCCGGGCATGCCGCCAGGTAAGGCCCAGGGCTCGAGGCCAGCCGGGTTACGATGAACAGGCCGACGCAAGGAGCCGGATCATGACGCAGGCGGTGCACATCCCCTACACCGTGGAGCAGGACGAAGATGGCGTGTGGTGCGCCCACGCTCAGCTGCGTCCCGGCGTGGGCGCCAACGGTGAAGGCGATACCCGCGAGGCTGCCGTGGCTGACTTGCGCGAGGCGCTTGAAGGGCTGATCGCCGAGTTTGGCGCACCGCAGGAACTCACGCTCACGGTTGACGTGGCCTGATGCCACCCGTCCCATCTCTGCCCGGCGAGCGGATCGTCCGGGCATTAGAGAGAACCGGTTTCAAGGTGGCCCGTGTCAGGGGCAGTCACCGCATCATGCGCCACCCTGATGGACGCGGCACGACAGTCCCGGTACACCCAGGTCGCGATGTCGCCAAAGGAACACTCCGCGGGATCCTCTCCGACGTAGGCATGAGCATCGAAGAACTGCAACGGCTCCTGTAAGGGAGAACGTGCCAACCCACCTGGACTCACGCCCACAAAGCGGTAGAAGAGTTGCTCGTCCTCCAGTCGGCCGGCCGTTTGTCGGTGCCCGTGTCTAGGGTTGGCCTGTGGATACGCGACAGGCGGCCCAGCGGTGGGCACAGGTATGGGAGCGTGGTTGGCCTGGGCATGACGTGGCGCATCAGCGGGCTTTATGCCGAGGGCGCGTTTTGGCGGCAGCATACGTTCCGCGACCCGGAGCCGGGCTATCTGGCCCGCGTGTTCGCGGAGGAGGAATCGGCCGAGTGCCGGTTTGGTGTGCCTATTGCCGATGGTGATCAGGCTGCCGTGCCTTGGAGCGCGCAAGCCAGACTGGCAGATAAGTCCATTGATGAATCTGCGGACATTGCCGAGTCTAAGTGGGCGTGCCGGGCCAGAGAATTCCTTGCAGCCTGCAACTGCGTGCTTCCATATTTCTCTAGCCAGTTCAGCTTCTCCGTTCGTTACCTTCCCGTTCCGGGCTCTTCGGATCGGTTGCGGCGAGCAGGGAAAAGACAGCCCGCTGTAGCGTCCTCGCCAAGTCGGGGGCGTCTTTCTCGATGCTGGCGCGGGTCACCCCTTGCACGACTCGATGCAGTTGCATTTCATTCCGCTGGCCATCCACTCTGATAAGCGAGAATCGCGCGAGTTCGCGTCGGGCGCGCCTGAATTCGATGGGGGAAGACAACACTTTCTGTAGCGGTTCTGGCAGCGGCGGATCGAATTCCTCTTGGCGAGCCAGAAAGCTCTCATCCGCGATCGGCTCGGCGGCGAAGAACGCTAGGAATGCGAACAGTGCTTGCGCCTCAGGCGACAGGGCGCTGGGGGGAGAATTCCACGTCTGAGAGACCGGGGAGCTCCAGGTAAACATGTCTGCGTCCCGGGCAAGTAGGGTAGCTGCATCCTGCTTGAATGCCTCGATGTAGTCGGCGACCGGGATGCCGGTCTGCGCCAGGTAGGACGCGGCGTGCTCGGCCGCGAGCGGCAGGTCCCCCAGCATTGCAGCGAGTTGATCAGCGTCTGCGGCGGTTCTCGCTTCTTGCGTGGGGTCCTCGGTTGGGGCGAGCTGGGGCAACCGCTCTCGTAGGAATGCGACCGTTTCCGAGCGGGGGAGCCCCTGGACCTCGATTCCTTCGGTGCCTAGCACCCGCCGCCACTCGCTAATTCTCGAGGTGACGATTACATCGCCGCCCTGAGGAATGTAGCGGCGCAACATTTCTGGCTTTGTTACGTCGTCGAAGACCAGCAACCACCGGGAATAACGATCCCCGGCCTGGAGCGCATCGATGACGCGGTTGACCGACCGGTCCCGATCACCCGGGCTGACATCCGATAGTCCGAGTCGGGTCCCAAGCGCTTCGAGCGAGTTCAGAATCGAGTTTTCCTGGTCAGCGCGTATCCACCAGACGAGCTCGTAGTCATAGGCGTAGCGGTTCACATACTCGGCCGCGATCTGAGTCTTGCCTATCCCGCCCAGCCCGTAGAGCACGCTTGGCGGCTGGGACCTACTGGACGGATCACCTTGCGAAAGCTGTTCGCGAAGACTTTGCAGTTCTGCTGCGCGACCAGTGAAATGCGGGTTACGGAAGGGAATCTCCCCTCCCCAGATGGCGGGACGTACAGTGCCCTCAATACTGGGCCTTGATGGCGGCTGGGACCGAGGGAAGATCGTAACCTTGACGCTGTCCGCGTCGATTATCACCAACGGCTCCTGCGCGCCAGCCTTCCCGCATTCTTCAACGGAGCGGGCCACACCCGTGCCCGCGCCTTCCATCAGCTGCGACCAGGTCAGCGGCTGAGCGATCCGGAAGTTGCGCCGCTCCGACGTCCTAGCAAGCTCCGCGAGGGAATGCGCCCCGGGGGCGACGGCCGCGCCCTGCCACGCACCGGGGCTGTGTATCTCGATCCGGTCCTCGAAGGCGTGAATCTGGACGCATGATTTCTGGTTCTCATAATCCCGGTGGACCACGGCGTTGGCGATGATCTCCCGGACGGCGACCATCGGGTACCGGTAAGCAGGCTCGGCGCGCGGCCCGCTGTCGGTGGGCGTGTCGCCGGTGCGGGCAACGTCGGCGACGAAGTTATAAGCTCTGGTGATCAATTGCGGTATCGGGTCATGGAAGTCGGTGATCTCCCGTGGCGCCGTGTTTGTCGTACCGTGGAACCGGACGCACTGCACCACTGCCGATGGCAGTGTCTGCGTCGGGTAAGCGCCGAAAAGCAGCAGCCCGGCATACGTGATGTTGCCGTCCCCCGTCAGTAGCCCGGCACGGTCCAGGAACTGCACGTCGGTCAGGCTGTCAGGCATCCGCTCGCGCACATCTTCCCGCATTCCCTTTCGGAACTCCGCGACCAGCGCCGTACTGAAAGACGCGCCAGGAACCGGGCGGTCCAGGTACGGGACTTCGGGGCCAGGAAGCGCAGACGGGTATGTGATGTAGACGTCCCGGGCGGCTGAAATTCTGTCGCGCCCAAGGGGCGTGCCGTCATGGAGGCTCTCCTCGCGGGCTCCGTCGGCATCCTCGCGTAGCCCCGTCCAGGGAGCATTGCGGGCCGCGGGGATGGCCCGTCTAGCTATTGGGATAGTTCCTGAGCCTTCGAAGTTCTGATGTGGCCGGGCGCCGTCGAACGAGACTGTCTTCAGATAACGGTACACGTCGTCAAGATCGACGCTCCCATCCCCATCGAGATCATCGGCCCTTTTCGTGAGGGCGTCGGCGAGAGCTTTCGTGAATGGGCTGGGCGCGCCCTTCTGCGCACCGTCAGCGGCCCGCTCGGCCGCCGAGGTTGCCGCTAGGACATAGCGCCCAGTGCCAAACATATCCGTGATCTCTCGGTCATCGTCACCTTTGAATAGGGCGCTATAGCAGCAATCGAGGACCAGAATCTTTGTCTGGGCGAGACTGGAACTGGATCCAACGATGTCCTTCAGGACTCTGCCGGAGACGGCGGTCGAGCGGAGCCTCGACAGATCTGTATTCTGCGCGCACAGGTAGAGTTCCTGGTCGCGCGAACGTCCATGTCCGCTGTAGTAGAACAGCAGGGTGTCGTCAGGCTCCGCCGACTCGAAGAACTCCTCGACGGCCTCTAGAATCTCTCCACTCGTCGCGTCATTAAGCGGATCCCGGACGTTTGCCTTCTCGAACATTCCTGTGTCGTGGTCGGTGAGGGCATCGCGCATCAGCAGCCCATCCCGCTTTGGTCCCTGCAGATCCCGCAGCGAGCCTTGAGCCGCCGGAAAGCGGTAGTTGCAGACGATGAGCGCCCGATACACGTGTTCCCCTCGTCCTCTACACGAGCATGCGGGTAGTGTTCACCAAATTGTAGAGGACTAGCGGGAGTCAAGAGGATGGCGGAAGTTACCGTTGATGCAGACATCCGAGGCATCGATCGGGCCCACCCAGCATTTCAGGGATCCTGGGGCGAGCTGCTCACCGACCTCCGCGCGACCCCCGGATTGCGCGCTCAGGAACGTGACGTAGCAGCTGAACCGGCCATGAAAGGCAAGGGCTGGGAAACCGAACTCATTGTCGGGCTGACAAGTACCGGGACCGTCACGGGCCTCGTTCAGGCGCTTAAGCTCTGGCTCGGCCGCGACCGGCGCCGCTCAGTCACGGTGACCGTCCGCTCTGGTGGCCAGGAGGCCAGCTACGAGGTAGCGGGCGAGAACATCTCCACCGGCACGTTGCAAGACGCCCTAGACGCAGCAGTTCGGCGGGAGCGCGAGAAAAAGAAGTGACACCATAATGTCCAAGCCACCACGCTTATGCTCACGCTCTTGTAAGAAACACGAACGAGCGGAAGCTCTCCCATCAGCGGCGTTCGGTGCGCTTCGGTCTCTGGCGACAGGACGTCCGCTCATCGGCATGAGCGGTCGTTTACGCCCGCCTCGTCTGGAACTCAGTTGGTCAAGATGATGGGCAGCGGAGGGGCGATATTACTCAACCGCCGCTTTCTTTCCGGAACCGGGCTTAGCGGCGGGAGAAACACCTGAACTTTATGCTGCGAGGAGGGGGTGTGCCTTGGCCTGTTCGTAGAACGGTTCGGGGGCCAGGTCGATGCCGCCAGGCCACCCGAGGGTGCCGGCCTCCGGGTCGACGGTGACCTCGGCGAAGTAGCCGGAGTCATTCAGTGGCGCCAGGACGCCGGTCCATCGTTCTGCGGAGAAGCCGACGTCCCCGGCTGTGCCGTCGCTGAAGAGCAGGCGGAGCAGGCGGTCACCGACCACAGCGACACCCACGACGACGGGCAGGTAGTTCTCGTCGACGGTCTTGGCGTTAGGCCAGCGGGTCGATGCCGAGCAGAGGCTCGTTGCGCCGGGCTCGCTCCCAGTTTGCCGTTATCTCACCACGGCGAAGGACGGCCCATTTCCGGACGAACTGAAGAGCTCTGGGGTCGAGGCCGCCGGCCAGAACCTCGCCGTCGGCCGAGACGGAGGCGCGGCGGCCGGCGTGGTAAGCGTGAAAGTGCCGGAACGGCGCCCCGGACGGGGGGCCGTCTTGATACAGCGGGGCGGTCCAGCACCAGCCAGCCGCCGCGGTACTCGTGGACCCGGTAGTCCCAGCCCGATCCGGCGCCCAGCCTGTCCAGCTGGTGGGCGCCGATCGTGCGTACGTGCCCGAACAGGGCGGCCGCGGTGGTCTCGTAGGGGACCGCGACCACCACCCGGTGCCGCGCGATCCGCGTCGCCGCGCTGATCAGCGCGGCCGCGGCGGCCTCGTCGACATGTTCGAGCACGTGCAGCAGGGCCACGGCGTCGGCTGGGACCGGCCCCAGCCGGCCGGACCCGGCGTCGCCGGTGACGACGTCGAGGGGCAGGCCGAGCAGGCCGGCCATCCGCCGCAGCAGCCCGGTCGCCCCGGGGGTGACATCGCAGGCGGTGACGGCGGCCCCGCGGGCCGCCAGGTGCAGGGCCAGGAAACCGAAGCCGCAGCCGAGGTCGGCCACGGTGGTGACGGGCAGCAGGTCCAGGGCGTGCCGGTAGACCTCGCTGTAACCCCGCTGGCCGGGCCGGCGGTGCAGCCGGGCCAGGCTGGCCCGGTAGAACGCGTCCCAGGCCACGGTGGCGTCCGGCCGGGAGGTCAGCACGATGCCGCTGAACGCCCGCCCGAACACCTCGTGATCATCGGTCAGCGGGCCGAGCACCGTGGCCAGCGGCCCGGCGATCTCG
Organism: Streptosporangiaceae bacterium; assembly: GCA_965277615.1. Taxonomy (GTDB): domain Bacteria; phylum Actinomycetota; class Actinomycetes; order Streptosporangiales; family Streptosporangiaceae; genus Bog-532. Next base: position 126,678 of record CBDIDG010000002.1, read on the forward strand.
TCGTCCAGCTCACCGGCCCGCCAGCCGTGCCGCACCCAGATCCGCCCGTCTCGCCTGCGGCCGGCGCTGACCCCCGGCGCCGCTCCCGTCTCGACCACCACGTGGCTGTCCTCGTACCGCCCCTCCGGACAGGACCGCAGCACCTCGATCGGCTCGATCGCGGTCACCGGGCCGCCGTCCGGGCGGTGGCCAGGCCGGTGACCCGGTCCAGGCCGGACAGGTCGCGGACCACGTGCACCCGGTCGCAGTAGGCGGCGTAGGCGGGCAGGTCACGAGCCCAGCGTCCACGAGTAGCGGGGTTCCGGGGTCAGCCACACCAGTTCCCGGGCCCGGCGCGCGATCTCCGCGGTGGCCCCGAAGTTGGGGTCGTTGCCGTTGCCGCGGCCATCGCCCAGCACGATCACCGTGGTGTGGCGGTTGACCGCGCCGCCGTACTCCTCGATGAACGTGCCGAACGCGCTGCCGTAGTCGGAGTCCGCATCCACGTCGAGCACGCCGCCCGCGGGCAGCCCGGCCATGACCAGCCCCAGCGCGTCCTCCATCGGGTGCTCGTTGAACAGGTCGGTGATCTCGGTCAGGTCGGCCACGAACGCGAACGAGCGGACCTTGGTCGCCATGCTCTGCAGCCCGTGCACCAGCTGCAGGGTGAACCGGGCCGCGGTCCGCACCGACAGCGACACGTCGGCCAGCAGTAGCAGCCGGGGCCGGTCGGCCACCCGGGCCACCGTGACCGGGCGGAACGGCACGCCGTCGAACCGCATGTTGGCCCGCATGGTCCGGGCCCCGTCCACGGTGCCGCGGGCCGCGATGGTCCGCCGCGACCGGGGCGCGCCGTGCAGGCTGCGCAGCAGCCGGCGCACGGCCTCCTCCAGGTCGGCCCGCTCCCGCTCGTTGATCCGGTCCACGCCGCCCGGGCCCACGCCGGGCGACTCCACGTCGAGGCCGGAGGCCATCAGCGTCTCCAGGTGCCGCCGCAGGGCCTCGGGCAGGCCGCCGATCAGGCCGCCCAGCCGGTTGCGCAGCGCCGCCAGCTCGTCCGGCTCCAGGCTGGGGTCCTCGCCGTCATCGTCCTCGCCGGTGTCATCTTCTTGGCCCAGCCAGGACAGCAGCGCCTGCTCCTGGGTCACCGACAGCTCCGCGTCGACCCGCAGGCCGTCGTGGGCGGCCAGGTCGCCCGGGCGCCCCGGGTTGTGCAGACGGCTGGTGGTCAGCTGGATCCGGGCCGCGGCCGACGGGTCACCGGCCGCGTCGTTGGACAGGACGATCTCGTCGGTCAGCGAGGCCATGTCCAGCCGGGTGGCCTCCTGGTGCAGGTTGTACTGGGCGGCCAGGTCCTCTTCGTTGAAGTACTTGCGGATGTCGGCCGGCTTACCGTGCGAGTGACCCTCGGCCGGGGTGTCCTCCGGGTTCTCCGACAGGCTGAACTGCTCCAGCTCGCCCTGGTCGGACAGGTCGTCGTGCGCGTGCCCGTGCTCGGGCGGGGCCGGGTCATCGACCGGGCGGAGCCGGAAGAACAGGTCGAAGATCCGGTCGAAGGTGCGTTCGTCCCCGCCGGTCCTTGATCAGGCTCACCCGCAGCGCGTCCCGGGTCAGCTCCCGGTCGGCGGCGATCCCCGGCGTGCTCAGCGCCCGCATCGCGTCCAGCGCCTCGGACACCCCGACCCGGACGCCCGCCCGCCGTAGCAGCCGGACGAATCGGTGGACCGCTTCCTCCACGACCCGCCGCCTCAGACCGGCCGGCGGCGGGCACCGCGGGCGTTGAACGACCGTTCGCCCTGGCTCTTGCCCACCGGCGGGGGTTTCCGGCTGGTGCCCGGTGACCCGTAGTAGGCCTCGTCGTGCCGTCCGGGCTCGTCCTTGGCCGCCCGTACCGACGGCCCGTGGACGTGGTCGTCCTCGTGCGGGTGGTCGTGCCCATGGTCGTGACCGTGGCCATGACCGGGCCCGGGCCCGGGTGCCGCACTGGGCAGCACGGCGTTCGGGTCCACCAGCTTGGGCAGCACCTCCAGCGTGCGGCGCAGGTCCCGGTCGTACTTGACCACTACGTTCGCGGTCTGGGCCAGCAGGTCGGCGGTCAGCTCGGTCGCGCCCAGCACGGCCAGCGTCCGGGCCCAGTCGATGGTCTCGGAGATGCTCGGCGCCTTGCGCAGGTCGAGCTCGCGCAGTCCCCGCACCACCTCGATCAGGGCCCGGGCCAGCGCGTCGGGCAGCCCGGTGTCCTTGGACTGGATGATGGCCAGCTCCCGCTCGGCGTCCGGGTAGTCCAGCGTCAGGTGCAGGCACCGGCGTTTCAGCGCGGCCGACAGGTCACGGGTGTTGTTCGAGGTCAGCACCACGTACGGCTCGTGCACGGCCCGGAAGGTGCCCAGCTCGGGCACCGAGACCTGGTACTCGGCCAGCAGCTCCAGCAGCACCGCCTCCAGGGCCTCGTCGGCCCGGTCCACCTCGTCGATGAGCAGCACCACCGGCTGCTCGGACCGCACCGCCTCCAGCAGCGGCCGCGGGGCCAGGAACTGCTCGGAGAAGAACACGCTCTCCTCGGCCGCGATCCGGGCCACCGCCTCGGTCAGCCCCTCGGCGTCGCCGACGATCTGGCTGATCTTCTCCCGCAGCAGCTGGGTGTACAGCAGCTGCTTGCCGTAGTCCCACTCGTACAGCGCGGTGGTCTCGTCCTGGCCCTCGTAGCACTGCAGCCGCAGCAGCTGGCGGCCGGTCACCTCGGCCAGCGACTTGGCCAGCTGGGTCTTGCCCACCCCGGCCGGCCCTTCCAGCAGCACCGGCTTGCTCAGCCGGGACTGCAGGAACACCGTGGTGGCCAGCCGCTGGTCGGCCAGGTACCCGTGGGCGGCGAAACGGCTGACGACGTCGGCCACGTCGGCAAACGTCTCACCCGCCTCGCCGCCCGCGTGGGCCCCGGGGCCCGCGTCGTGAGGTGACGTCACGAGAGCAGGTCGTCCAGGTCGCCGGTCATGCTGTGCTCGACCACGGGGCGCACGGTCTCGAACGTGCACTCTTTGGCGTTGCCCGGGGTGCAGGCGTCACCCAGCACGTGGTGGGTGATCCGGTCCACGTCCTCCGCGTCGCCCTTGATCACGCCGGCGCTCTCGTAGAACTTGGTCGGGCCCTGGCCCAGCCGGTTCTTGCTGTAGCTGTCCTGGTTCACGTCGACGAACCGCTCCGGGATGCCGACGTCGCGCAGCAGCCGGATGGCCGCGGCCAGCGCGGCGTCCGCCGCCTGCGGCTTGGTCATGCCGTGCGTGTCGACCCCCATGGCGTCGGCGATGTCGGCGAACCGCTCGTAGGCCACGGGCATGTTGAACGCCCACACCCGGGGCAGCGCGATCGCGTTGTTCAGCCCGTGGTGGGTGTCGTAGAACGCGCTGATCGCGTGCGAGATCGAGTGGATGATGCCGAGGCCGCCGGAGTTGAACGCCTGGGCCGCGATGTACTGGGCGTACATCATGCCTTCGCGGCCGGGCAGGTCCTGGCCGTTCCACACCGCCTGCGGCAGGTGGTTGGCGGTCAGCTTGATCGCGTACAGCGCGTTGCCCAGGGACGGCGGGAAGTTCAGCCGGGACACGTACGGCTCACTGGCGTGGGCCAGCACGTCGAACCCGCACTGGGCCGTGTAGTCGATCGGGCAGTCGTAGTACAGCACCGGGTCGTCGATGGCCAGCGTGGTCACGCAGGCGTCGTCGAAGGCGACGTACTTGTGCGGGTTGTCCGGGTCGGTGGTGGTGTCGGTGATGACGTAGGCCCAGGACGTCTCCGAGCCGGTGCCCGCGGTGGTGGACACCGCGATGTGCGGCGGGTTCTTCGGGTTCTCGCTCTTGTTGAACCCCTCGAACTCGTTGACGTTCCGGCCGTCGTGCGCGACCGAGATCCGCGCGCCCTTGCAGGCGTCGTGCGAGGAACCGCCGCCGATCGACACGAACGAGTCGCAGCTGTTCTCCCGGTACAACGACACGGCGTCCATGACGTTGTAGTCCTTGGGGTTGGACTCGACCTTGTCGTAGACCACGACGGTGATGCCGTGGTACTGAGCGACTCGGCGATCTTGTGCACGATGTCGGTGCCGCGCAGGCCGGACGTCATGACCAGGGTCTTGCTGAACCCGAGCTTGAGGGCTTCCGGGCCGATCATTTCGTGCGAGCCCGGTCCGAGCAGAGCCCGCGGGAAGGGGTGGAACTCCTTGATCGGGAACGGCTTCAGTAGTTCATCAACCTGCATGGGAACCTCCTGTGGCGGCCGTCCTTGGCTGCCTCAGGCCGACCATAGGTCGATGGCAGGGCGGTCCGGCAGACCGGAATCGCAAACCCTCCGTCCGGCCCCGCCGGCCCGGCCCGTTCGGAGGGGGGGCGCCCCTGCCCGAACGGACAGGTACCGCCCTGCCCTCTTGCGCAGGCCCCGGGTCCGGTCTTGTCCGCGGCCGGTGCCCCGGGCTACCGTGGGCATATTCGTCACTGGGTGACGAATTTATTTTTAACCACGTCCCAGCGGGAGCGGGTCGGATGCGAGCGGGGAGTGTGCCACATGAGTGACTGGTTCGAGAGCGTCGCCGAGGCCCGGCGCCGGGCCCGCAAGCGGCTGCCCGCGTCGGTGTACGGGGCGCTGATCGCCGGCTCCGAGCGGGGACGGACGATCGACGACAACATCGGGGCGTTCGCCGAGCTGGGCTTCGCCCCGCACGTCGCGGGCCACCAGCCGCAGCGGGAGCTGGCCACCAGCGTGCTCGGCCAGCCCATCGCGCTGCCGGTCATCATCTCCCCGACCGGGGTCCAGGCCGTGCACCCGGACGGCGAGGTCGCGGTGGCGCGGGCCGCCGCCGCCCGCGGCACGGCCATGGGCCTGAGCTCGTTCGCCAGCAAGCCGGTCGAGGAAGTGGTCGCGGCCAACCCGCAGACGTTCTTCCAGGTCTACTGGTCCGGGAGCAGGGACCAGCTGGTGCAGCGGCTGGACCGGGCCCGCGCCGCCGGTGCGGTCGGGCTGATCGCCACCCTGGACTGGTCGTTCTCCATGGGCCGGGACTGGGGCAGCCCGGTCATCCCGGAGCGGATCGACCTCAAGGCGGCGCTGCGGTTCGCGCCCGAGGCGCTGGCCCGGCCGCGCTGGCTGCGGGAGTACCTCCGCACCGGCCACATCCCGGACCTGACCGTGCCGAACATGGCCAACCCTGGTGAGCCCGCCCCGACGTTCTTCGGCGCCTACGGCGAGTGGATGCAGACGCCCCCGCCGAGCTGGGAGGACGTGGCCTGGCTGCGCCAGGAGTGGGGCGGCCCGTTCCTGCTCAAGGGCGTGACCCGGATCGACGACGCCCGCCGCGCGGTGGACGCCGGGGTCAGCGCGATTTCCGTGTCCAACCACGGCGGCAACAACCTGGACGGCACCCCGGCCACGATCCGGGCCCTGCCCGCGATCGCCGAAGCGGTCGGCGACGACCTCGAGATCTTGCTCGACGGCGGGGTCCGCCGCGGCAGCGACGTGATCAAGGCCGTTGCCCTCGGCGCCCGCGCGGTCATGATCGGCCGCGCCTACCTGTGGGGCCTGGCCGCCAACGGCCAGGCCGGCGTGGAGAACGTGCTCGACATCATGCGCAGCGGCATCGACTCGGCCCTGCTCGGCCTGGGCAAGTCCTCCATCCACGAACTGACCCCGGACGACGTGGTCATCCCCCCAGGCTTCGTCCGCCGCCTGGGCGACCCCGCCCCCACCGGCGACCCCGCCCGCCAGGCCCCCTGTCCACCACGGTCTGACCGGGCCGCGACCAGGCACCCGGCGGCCCGCGGCGTAACCCTGATGCCGTCGGTGTTCTGGCGGGGACGCCTGTTGTTCAGGTCACCTACCTGCCCGGACAACCAAGAATTCAGGGCGTGCCCGCGAATCGCAGCCACGGTGGTCGACGAAATCCGTGTGCGACGCCGACTTTAACCCTGGGAAGTCCTCAGCGCAGTCGGCGTCTCCGGCTGGTCGGATCCACAGAAATGACCCTAGCTGCCGGATCCCGACGCAGATATACGATCGGAGCATGAAAGCCGGTCAGCTGGATATCATCGACCGCAAGCTTGTGCATGCCCTGCTGATCGCGCCACGCGCGCCGTTCCGCCAGTTCGCCGCGACGCTGGGCGTCTCTGACCAGACCGTCCGCCGCCGCTACAGTTCTCTGAGTTCTGCCCTCGGGCTGCAGGTCCTCGGGCGCCTGGACAGTGCCCTCGTCGGCCGCGTCGACTGGATCCTGCGGCTGCAGTGCACACCCGACGCCGCCGCGGCGGTGGGCTCAGCTCTGGCCCGGCGGCCCGATACTTCCTGGGTGCGCCTGGCCTCGGGCGGTACCGAGATTCATTGCCTCTTCCAGCCACGCGGACCCGAAGAACGCGACACGCTCCTGCTCGACCGGCTGACCGGAAGCCGCCGGGTCCTGCAGGTCAGCGCCCACGAACTGTTGCACACCTTCAGTGCCCTGGCCTGGCAGGAATTCACCCAGGCGCTGACTCCTGATGAGATCACCAGCCTCGGGGCCGACCCGGAAGACCTGGGCACCGGAAGCGAGGACAGCTCCGGCGCTCCCATCCAGCTCAGCAGGCAAGACGAGGTCCTCGCCACCCTGCTGGCCAAAGACGGGCGGGCCACCGCAGCCGCTCTGGCCGCCGGCACCGGATGGCACGAGGCCACCGTGCGCCGCCGGATCGCCCAGCTTCAGCGCGCCGGAGCGTTGTATTTTGACGTCGACCTCAACGAACGCGTGCTGGGCAGCGCCGTCTCCGCTGAGCTGTGGGTGTCCGCAGAACCTCGGGCTCTCACCGCTGTCGGGGATGCCATCGCCACACACCCCGAGGTTGCCTTTGCTGGCGCCACCACCGGGCCTACCAACCTCCTCGTCAGCGTCGTCTGCGCCGACACCGGCCACCTGTACCGCTATCTCACGACCCAGATCGGTGAGCTGGGCGGGATACGCCACATCGAGACCGCCCCAACTATCCGCACGCTCAAACGGGCCGGAGCCGCTGCACGCGTCTGAGCGCGAAGCGTTGCCCGGGCCGAGCTGACGAGTTCTCTCCCGACAGATCGGCCTGATGGCGCGGGACGGGCCGAACAGTAGGCGTAGCGCGACCAGCAGGGTGTGCGCGAGCTTGCATTCGATGGGGCCGCGCTGATCGGTTTACGTTGCCCGGATCTATATCCGTGTCGAGATCCGGCATCCATGAGCATCTCAATGGCATCTTCTGGCTCACCGCGCCAATGATGGCTTCTCGGCCGGGATCGCATCGGCCAGGTATCGAGGAGCTGTTCTCATGGCATCACATCTTCAGGACGCCCGGGCGCCGTCGTCGGCGGTGCCGCTGGATCGCCGTCGCCTCATGTTGACGGTGGGCCTGGCCGTGCTGGGCGTGTTCGTGACCTACGTGCCGATCACCGCGGTGAGCGTCGCGCTGACGACGATCGGCCAGGCGACTCACGCGAGCACGTCGGACCTGCAGTGGGTCTCAGACGCGTACGTGATCCCGATGGCCGCCGCGGTGCTGTCCGCCGGCGTGTTCGGTGACCTGTACGGACGGCGCCGGATGTTCCTCGGCGGCATGACCCTGACTCTCACGGGCGCAACCGTGGCCGGACTGTCAGGCGCATTCGGCCACACCGCCGCGCTCAGCATGCTGTGGACCGGCCAGGCGATCTCCGGCCTGGGTGCCGGGCTGCTGCTGCCGACCACTCTCGCCCTGATCGCCCACGTCGTGCCTGACCCGCGAGAGCGTGGCCGGTACATCGGCATCTGGGCCACCGGGCTGCTCCTCGGCCTGGCCGCCGGCCCCCTGGTGTCCGGCCTGATCCTTGATCACGCCAGCTACGGATGGACCTTCCTGCCCACCGTCACCCTCGCCGCCCTCGCCGGTGCCGCCGCGCTGGCCCGGCTACCCGAATCCAAGGCCCCCGAAGGCCGCCACCTGGACTGGACCGGGCAGATCACCGGCGCTCTGGCCATCGCCGCGTCCATCTACGGCGTCATCGAAGGCGGCAGCAAGGGCTGGTCAGCCCCGGTGACCATCGCCGGGCTGAGTGTCGGCGCGGCCGCGTTCACTGCTTTCATCATGACGGAGCGGCGCTCAGGCTCCCCGCTGCTCAACCTCACCTTGTTCAAGTCGGCCGCCTTCACCGCGGCCGGGTTCTCCGCACTCATCGCCCTGTTCTCCGTCGTCGGTGTCACCTTCCTGCTCAGCCTGTTCCTCGGCTACGTCCAGCACCTGTCCGCTCTGCAGATCGGCTGGCGGCTGCTGTTCATCACGGGCGTCGCCGCCGTGCTCAACCCCCTCATCGGACGGGTCATGCACAAGGTGAAGGTCATTGACCTGCTCGCCGCGGGACTGGCCGTCTCGGCCGTCAGCGTCTTCCTGCTCACCGGCGTCGACGCCCACACCGGCCTCGCCGGGCTCGGCTGGCGGCTGGCCATCTTCGGCCTGTCCCTCGCCATCATGCTCACCACCGTCTCGGTCGCCGCCATCAACGCCGTCCCCTGGAAACTGGCCGGGATGGCCGCAGCCGCCAACACCGCTATGCGCCAGTACGGCAGCGCCCTGGGCCCAGCCATCCTCGGCGTCATCTTCGTCGACCGCACCAGCGCCGGAGCCAGCCCCACGTCGGCCCTGCACACGGCACTGGTCGTCAACGGCATTCTCCTCGCCCTCGCCGCCCTCGCCTGCCTCCTCGCCGCCCACACCCCCAAGCGCGACGCGACACAAGGGAAGTAAGCAGATGGAAGTTTTCCTCACCCTGGTCTGGTTCCTCGCCGGGGCGACCACAGGCTGGGTCCTCACCCTGATCCAGGCGGCCCGGACCATGACCCGGACCCGGCAGCAGACGGACAGCCAGATCCGCCACTGGCAGTCCGAAACCGAGCGCTACAAGGCCACCGCCGACCGGCACGCCCAGGAGAAGGAAGCCTGGGCGGCCGGCGCCAAGCAGGGCCGCGATGACGTAATCACGATCATGCCGATGCTCCTTGCCGCACAACAGCGCTCCCCGAGCCAGAACGGCTCCGCCGGGGCGAGCGCCGCTGCGGCGGCCCCAGAACCGGCCGGCCCTCGCGCCTCATGACCTGAGCGGAGTAACGGACATGCGCTCATCGACACTCACCCAAACCAGACCGCGATCGCGAGCCGGGACACTCGCGACCAGTACCGCCCACCGGCAGGCGCGGCGGCGGCCGATCCCGGCAGCGTGGCCGGTCCGCTCCAGCCCGATAGTCCACCAGTGGGCGGCTGTTCCGGCCGGTCTGGCGCCGGTCCTGCTGACCGGGGCCTACCTCATTGCCGGCATCTTCCAGCCCGCCTCCTACAGCCCGGTGCGCACGACCATCAGCGTGATGGCTGGCCAGGCCGGAACCGACCGGTGGATCATGACAGGCGGCATCTTCATGGTCGGCGGCTGCTATCTCGTGACCGCCGCGGGCCTGACTGGTGTTCGGGCGCCCGCCCGTGCCCTACTGATCATCGCGGGCCTGGCCGGAATCGGCATCGCCGCATCTCCGGAACCCGCCAGCGGCGTGACCCCGCAGCATCTCGCCTGGACTGTGCTGGGCGCGGTCACGATCGCCATGTGGCCCGCCTTCGCCGCCCGGCGCACCTCGCCGCGGTCGCTGGTCCTGAACCTCTACGGCGCCGCCGCAACAGCCGTCTTCGTTGCCCTGCTCGGCTGGCTGTTCATCGAAACCCGCGACGGCAGCGTCTTGGGCCTGGCCGAGCGGCTGACATCATCGATCGAGACCTCTTGGCCGTTCATCGTCGCTGTCGGCCTGCGCCGCGCCCAGCGCCCCCGTCTCGGCCTGGCGACCGGCGACAACGGCGGAACGAAAGGCGCGGTCACCACGGGGGCCAAGGTCCGCGGCCGCGGGCAGGACCGGTAATGGCAGCCCCTCTGGAGGCACCGCCGGCGACCGCCCGGCCGGTGACCCCCACGGCTCGGGCACCCCGGGCCGGGCTGATCTGGCCGCGGCTGCCCGCGGTGGCCGAGCTGGCCACCATCGGCGCCGGTTACTTCGGGTACGCCCTGGTGCGCCTGGCGATGCACGCGGATCGTCATGCCGCGTTCGCGCACGCGGCCCAGCTAGCGCAGGCCGAGCGGCACCTGCACCTGAGGATCGAGCCCTGGCTCAACGGCCTCGCCGCGGCCCACCCCCCGCTGGCTGAGGCGGCCGGTTACTACTACGGGCTGCTCCACTTCATCATCACCCCGCTGGTCCTGGCCTGGCTGTACCTGCGCAGGCGTGCAGCGTTCGGCCGGCTGAGGTCAGCGCTGGTGCTGACCACAACCGCCGCGAACGTGGTGTTCTGGGCCTGGCCAGTTGCCCCGCCCCGGCTGTCCGAGCCGGGGATGACCGACATCCTGGTCACCCACGACATCCTCGGCGCGGCCAACCCGCACGGCGCCACCAGCCTGGTGAACCTCTACGCGGCCATGCCCAGCCTGCACGTCGCCTGGGCCGCCTGGTGCGCCACGGCCATCGTCATTACTTCCCGCACCCGGTGGCGGCACCTGGCGTGGCTCTACCCCGCTGCCACCACGCTGGTCGTGCTGGCCTCGGCCAACCACTTCCTGCTGGATGCGGCCGGCGGGCTCGCCGTCACGGGCCTCGGCATGCTCGCCGCCAGCCGGCCCGGCCGGCCCAGCCGGCACTCCGCGGGCCGCCGGGCCCGGTCTGCTCGCCTGGGACACTGGCGCCCCCTGAGCACCTGGGCACCGGCCCAGGCCAGTCCCCCCGACAGCCTGCCAGTCACCACCCGGCCCCGGAACGGACACCCTGCGCCAGGCGGCGGGGCCCACGCCACCGGGCACGGGATCCGGGCCACCGCCGCCCGGGCCTGCTCGCCGCTTGTTTCAGGCTGGTCGGGCTGCCGGTGCCGTGGCGCGGGCTGATGTCCGCCGACGCCGCCGGACAGCTTGCCGGTCGGCTTGTCCCGCAGCCCGCCGGACTCGGCGGTGTGGAAGGCGGCGCATTCACGCTTACCGGCATCCCCCGCAGCGGCCGCAGCCGCAGTCATCGTCTTCCGAGCGGCCGGATACTGGGCCGTCGGTGCGGCCGAGACCGCGGTGGCCGCTACCCTCACCCGCCGCCGCAGCCGCGGACTGGGGGTGATGCTCCCGAGCAGTCAGGGGGCTGCAATGACCACCGCCAGGACCGCGTTCCGGCTGGCAGTGCTCACCGGACCAGCCCAAACTTCACGGGCTGCTAACCAAGGTCACGACCCCGGAGCCAGTGGTCGGCCGGAGGGAGCACCCGGTGATCCGCCGGGTCATGGCGGGCCACCGGACCGGGGCAGACGAGCGCTTCTGCATGGCTGCCAGATTCGCCGGCCGCCGGAGTGAGCGCGGGGACCGGGTTGGCAGGTGGGGAGAATTTAGCCGTGATTGCTTACGACGCCAGTCAGTGGCACGGGCTATTCGCTGTCGGAGCTGACTCTGCGGCCACGCTGCTCGGTCTGCTGTTCGTCGCCGTGTCGCTCAACCTCAAGCAGATCCTCGAACTGCCGAGCCTTCCCCCGCTCGCTGCGCGATCGCTCGGGGTCTTGCTGGGCCTGCTCCTGATGTCGGTCCTCGCGCTCACGCCCGGACAATCACGGCAGGCTCTCGGGGCGGAGCTCACGGCACTCGGCGTGGTGCTGGTCACCGCCGTGACGATCTCAGCCGCACGAACGCACCTTCCGGTCACCAAATGGCGATGGACCGTCCTGACGATTCTGCTCGCCCTAGCCTCATCCGTGCCGATGGTTATCGCTGGCGTGACCGTGATGGCCGGCGCAGGAGGCGGTCTCTACTGGGCCCTGGGCGAGCTCATCCTCGGATTCAGTATCGCGATCTATCATGCCTGGGTCCTGCTTATCGAAATTCTGCGGTGACTGACCGATACGTCGCCCGCCAGCACGGCTCAGCAGAAATCGGTCACGTGGTCGCGAGCCGGTCCACGAACCTCACGGCGTCCCTCCCACCATCAGCTCCGCTGCGTCCATCCCGGGCGAACCGTCTGCGGGCTTGCGGAGGCGAACCCGCGACCCGGCACTGCTCCGGCACCCAGCGCAACGAATGCGCGGTGAACGCCCAGGTCGCCAAGTCCCGGTTAACCCGAACAGCAGGTAAAGCCGCGCGACGGGGGTGCCCTAGGCTAGCGGGCAGTCACTTGGCGGACAGAAGGGTTGAGGGCGTGCGGCCAGCGTCATCGGATGGACCGGGCCAGGCGGTGTCTCCGGTTCAGCTGCCCCCGCTCACTACCATGGTCGGCCATCTGATCCGCCGGGCGCAGCAGGTACACACTGCATTGTGGAGTGCGGAGTTCAACGGGGACCTCACTGGCCCGCAGTACGGTTTGCTGAGTGTGCTTAGCAGCAGCCAGGGGGGCATTGACCAGAGCTCGGCGGGACGGCTGGCAGCACTGGACAAATCCACCGCCGCGGACGTCGTGGCGCGACTGCAGCGCAACGGCTGGCTCAGCCGCCATCGCGGTATCCCGGATGGCCGACAGAACCTTGCGGTCCTGACCCCAGCCGGCAGGTCCGCTCTGCGCGATATCACACCCCGGGTCATCGGAATCCAGCGCAGGCTGCTTGAGCCACTCGCTCCTGGTGATCAGCAATGGTTCACCGATGCTCTAGCGCAGGTCGCCTACGAGGACCAGGTATCAACGGCACCCGGCCCTGCCGCCAGCGAACCCGAAAGCCCGGCGCTCCCGCTCAGCACGACACCGGGCCACCTCATCCGCCGCACCGAACGACTGCACCGGCAGCGGTGGGAGAGCCGGATCGGGAGGGACCTCACCCCTTCGCAATATGACCTGCTCAGCGTCTTGGCTGGGCATCCTGCGGCCGATCAGGGGATGGCGGGGGAGACCGCGTCGCTCGATAAGTCCAGCACCGCTGACATCGTCGCCCGGATGGCCCGCCGCGGGCTGGTCGCCGTCACCAGGGATGAGCGCGACCGTCGCCGCAAGCTGCTGACCGCGACCAGTCGGGCATCGGCTCTTCTCGCCGCGGTGACCCCGGCGGTGGAAACTGTGCAGTCCGACTTGATGACATCGCTCAGTGGCAGCGATGCTAGCCGGCTTGTAAGCAGCTTGCGGCAGGTCGCCTTCCGGTAACCGTGCGGTCGCCCAACCCGCGCTGCTGAGCACTCGTCGCGGGCTGAGTTCGCTGCCCGTCGCGGCGTCGTGAGGCTCGCGATCTGCGGGGTCGGCTACCGCACGAAGCGTCGGCTTGCGGACGCTGGGTCATGTTCAGGCCGGCGTTCGGCCCGTTCGGTGGGCCGGACGCACCGGGGTCAGCTCTTCAGGTGGCTTGGGTCCTTGCGCCGCTCCGTCGGTGGGGCAGCGCCCCGCGCCGCTGGCGTCGACATTGGCGGTGAGCGTGCCGAGCCGTGCGATCGTTACGCTCACCTCGTCGCCGTCGGCGATCCTGCCGACGCCCGCGGGAGTTCCGGTACTGATCACGTCGCCCGGGAGCAGGGTCATGACCGATGACGCGTAGGCGATCAACGCTGGGACGCTCCAGATTAGGTCGCGAATGTCGGCATCCTGGCGGAGCTGGCCATTGACCGAGCAGGTGAGCCTGAGCTGATCGAGGTCCCCGGCTTCGTCGGGGGTCGTCAACCAGGGTCCCATCGGCGTGAATGTATCGAACGACTTGCGGGTCGAGCGATCTTCGCCGCCGCGCATGGTGATGTCGAGCAGGCAGGTGTAACCGAATACATACCGGGCGGCGTTCGCCTCCGGGATGTTTCTGCCTCGGCGACCGATGACCAGCGCAAGCTCGCCTTCCTGGTCGAACCGCCTGTCGTGGTAGGGGAGTCGGACGGTCCCTGCCTGGCCTATCAGCGAGGATGGCGCCTTGAGGAACACGCCCAGGCTGCCGACGTGGACTGCCTCGTTCATCTCGGCCTTATGGTCGAGGTAGTTAACCGGCGCGGCGATGATTTTGGAGGCGGTGGGAACGGGCGCGTCCAGGCGGACATCGGCGAGCTGGTCCCGCGCCGCCGCGGGGACGGACAAGCGTCCGGCATCGCCGCCGCAGGCGTCGATCAGGGCGCGCATGTTCCCGCTCCAGGGCTCGTCATTCAGGACGACGTCGTGGATGAGGGGCCCGGTCACCGCGCCGACCCTGGCGATGCCGCGGGTGTCGTGATAGCTCACCAACTTCATCGCGCGCCTCCCTGTGGTCTCCGCGCCGCCAGCCGGTATCTCATGACCGTCATGATGCGGCCTCCTCCAGATAGAGCCAGTCCAGCTCGGAATAGTCGTCGGGCTGCCGGGCGCGCAGCAACCGGTCGCGGAGCGCGACCGTGGCGATGTCATCGGTGTGCCAGGTCTCACCCCAGGGCCGCGCGGCGAGCTGGCAGCGGGACGCGCGCCCGAGGCGGCGCCGCTGGTAGGCGGCCAGTGCGGTGTCGATGTCGCCGGGGTGCCGACTGAGCTCGCAGCCGAGCACGTGGCTGTCTTCGAGCGCCTGGCATGCGCCCTGGCCGAGATACTGCAGCATCGGATGTGCGGCGTCGCCGAGCAAGACTGTGCGGCCTGCGATCCAGGTGTCCAGCGGATCCCGGTCGAGGATGGCCCAGCTGCGGTCGGTCGGAATTCTGGACACATGCCGCCGGACTTCCGCACAGGTAAGGGAAAACCGTTCGTGGAACTCGGCCGCGGACCTGGAAGCCTCCTCGCTGCCAGTGGATCGCTCGCTCCTGAACACGGCCACCTGGTTGTAAAGCTCGTGGCGCCTGATGGGGTACTGCATGAGGTGCAGACCGGGCCCGATCCACAAGACGATGTCGTCGTCCGCGACCTCGGATTTCACTTCCGTCATCGGCAGGGTCCCGCGGTAGGCGACGTAGGTGCTGTTCCGTGGCGGTTCGTCGTCGATAAGCCGGCGAACCGTCGAGTTGAGGCCGTCGGCCCCGATGAGCAGCTCAGTTTGGTAGGCCGAGCCGTCAGCGCAGCGCACGCCGGCTTCGCGTGCCGAGCTCCAGGCGGTGACTACCGTCTTGTTGTTCTCCAGCAGGATCGACGGCATGGCCAGACAGGCCTCGAGCAGGATCGACAGCAGATCGCTGCGATGCAGCACGATGTAAGGAAAGCCGTAGCGCTCCTGGAAGGCTGTCCCCAGATCCAGCGTGGTCAGCCGCTGCCCGGTAACCGCGTTGCGCATCACCGCGTGCTCGGGGAAAACCGCGGCCGCCAGCACCTGCTCCACTACGCCTAGCCGCTCCAGCATCCGGGTCGCGTTCGGCCCGACTTGCAGGCCGGCCCCGATCTCGGCGAAGGCGGCCGCCTGTTCCAGCAGGTGCACCTCGCATCCGGATCTGGCCAGCGACAACGCGGCCGACAGCCCGCCTATGCCGCCCCCCGCGACAAGGGCGTGGCACGTTGCCACGGTCACAGTCAGCCGGCCGTCTCGCGGTACAGGCCCAGCGCTTCCAGAACGGGG
The DNA here is from genome assembly GCA_965277615.1 of Streptosporangiaceae bacterium. Classification (GTDB taxonomy): domain Bacteria; phylum Actinomycetota; class Actinomycetes; order Streptosporangiales; family Streptosporangiaceae; genus Bog-532. The sequence goes on from CBDIDG010000002.1 coordinate 142,127, forward strand.
GCGTCGCTCGTGCTGAACACGTCAAATGTGCTGCTGGCCGCCAGCGCATACGTCGCCCAGGACGGCACGACGAAGATGTCACCGGCACCGAGATCGAATTCCTCCTCGCCGACCCACGCTGTGCCCTGACCGTTGAGCACGGTGGCGATGCGGGAGCCGGTCTGGCGGATAGTCCTGCTCCGCGTGCCCGGCCTGAGCCGGGTGATCTCGCAGCGCATGGTCGGCATGACGTCGGCGCCGCTGACCGGGTTGGCATAACGGATGGTGGCGTGTCCCTCGCCGGTCGCGGCGAGCTGGGACTCCAGGGCGCGCTCGGTATGCGACCAGCGGTAGGCGAGCAGCGGCGAGTGCCGGCGGTCCGGCGGCCGCTTGGCGGTATCGGCCGGAAGGAGGCCGGCCCCGCCGCCGTAGAGCAGCTCGGAGCCTGATTCCGGGTCGGTCCGCGCATCGACCTGTTCGCTGGCCCCGTTCTCATAGAACACCGCTTCCAGACCGGCCACGATCGGCAGGTCGAGCACGTCCATCCACATCATGGGGTCAGGGCCCGGATTGTGATGTTCGTGAAACGTCATGCTCGGGGTCAGCACCAGATCACCCCGCGACATGTGCAACGGGTCTGAGTCGACCAGGGTCCACACGCCCGCGCCGGCCAGGACGAACCGCAGTGCCGCCGGCGTGTGGCGGTGTGCCGGAGCCAGTTCGCCGCCGCCGAGATACTGCACGGCTGCCCACAAGGTCGTCGATGCGTAGGGCGCTCCGGCCAGGCCTGGATTGGCACAGGCGAGTACACGCCGGTCGCCGCCACGGTCGATGCCCACGAGCTGACCGCTGCGCTCGGCCAGCCGCTGGAGGGTGCTGGACCGCCACACATACGGGCGGGTCCTGACGACCGGCTCCGGCGTGAGCAATCCGCGCAGCCGCCACAACGGCTGCAGGCCCTCCTCGCTAAGAGCCGCATACAAGGCGTCGAGATCGGGGTCCTCATCGCGGAAGCGAGTCGTAGGCATGTGATTCCTCCCGTAGGCGCGAAGCCGACCCGATGGGCGATGAGTCGCCTCACAAAATACTCCGTATACGGAGTAATTTCACTTTAAGCCTCCGCCGGAGTGAGGTCAATAGATTCCAGCACGGATACAAGCATCTTCGTTAGGATGGCTCGGCCCTGATCTTGCTCCTGGGACATACCGTCCGTATACAAATTAACGCTTTCATCGTGCGCTTTGCCGCGCCCCTTGAGTGGCTCACCGGCCATCCTGGCCAGAAGACGCCGAGCGGAGGTACCGGTAGGCCGTCCGGACCACCGCCCGGCCGCCACGAGCGCTCCGCTTTCCCGGCAGGCTTCTCCGTCTTACTCCGCGATACCCTCCCCGGCTTGGACAGGACTGCCCGGTGGGGGATTCCCGGCGGTATCAGGCGCTGAATGTCGGAATTCCGGGTTCTGCGGCCTGCGACTAGCTCGGTTTGCCGACCGGGCGCAAGCTCGCAGTTCGGGTAGCTGTCAGCGACGCGGCACCCCTGAAACGGAGTTCACATGAACGTCACGACGACGGGACGATCGAGCAGGCGCACGGCTACATCCGTTGAAGCACCGGAAAGGCTGCTTCCGTGATGGTGTCACAAACTCACGCCGCATACCCCAAACAGCCGGACGGCGACGCCGCTCCGCGGGCTGACCGGGACGCGGCGGCCATCATGAGCACGGTCAGGCACAACGGCCTTGCCGGATCACCCCAGCCGGGCACGGCCGGCGCGGGAGCCGGGCCCGCTGCTGACACTGACCCAAATCCCGGCCTGCGGCCCCGACTGTCGCGGCCGAACTCGGCGCACCGGCGCACGATGGCGGTCTGCGACAAAGTAGGCGCGGCAGTCGTGCGAGGCGCTGACGCCGCCGAGCTCACCGCAGTCTTCGCGCAGGCGTCCGGAAAGCCGGCGATACTCCTAGATCCCGGCTTCCGGCTTCAGGCTCAAACCGAAGCCAGCCTTCTGGGGGACATGGACGTCTGGGACCCCGGCGACATCACTACCGCCAGGCTGCTCCGGATGGTGGCTGACGAGCGGAGGACGTTGCGCGTGCCCCCCGTGCCGGGCTCCGGGCTAGCCCGCGGGTGCCTGGCCGCGCCAGTCATGTTGGGTGACACTATCCTGGGGTACCTGCTGGTGGTTGACGAGCCGGCCACCGCGACCGACGACGTTGACCTCATCGTCGCCAGCTACGCGGCGACCTTGTTCGCCCTTACCCTGGCCAGGGCACAAACGGGTCAGGAGGTCAGCCGCCGTTACAGGGGAGCGGTCGTCGACTCGCTCGTCAGCGGGCATTTTCTGGACGGCCTCGACGCCCGCCGCAAGGCTCGCATCCTGGGAGTCGCTGACTCTCGGCCCTATCGCATCGCCGTAGCCCGGGTAAGCGCAGCACAGACGCAGTCTCGTCACGGCGACGCGGAGTCAGCCGATGACCTGCTCGGCCGCCTCGCCAGCTACGTACAATTCCCTGCCGTCGTCCGCGGGCCCGAGCTCGTGATGCTGCTACCAGACCAGGCACAGTCACGCATGCCCGGCCGCGACCATGTCGCGGGATCCCGTCCCGCCGATCCAGTCCAGGTGCTACGAGAACAGCAGCTGAGTAACGCTCAGCTCACCTGCGGGGTCAGCGAGCTCACCGGGCTGCCGGATCGTGCGCCGGCGGCATTGCAGCAGGCGCAGCACGCTATTGACCTTGGGCTACGCCTCGGCTGGGCCGGCCAGACCATTAGCTACGAGGAGCTGGGCATCTACCGGCTCCTGTTCCAGATCGGTGACATGAATCAGCTGCATCAGTTCGCTGAAGACATTCTCGGCCCCCTGATCGACTACGACGCGGGCCACAAGTCCGACCTGCTCGGCACCCTGTCGGTATACCTGAACCAGCGTGAGAGCCTCAAGCAGACGGCACGGGTGCTCCGCGTGCACGTCAACACCGTTTCTTACCGGATCCAGCGCATCGAATCCATGACATCGCTGGACCTGACCAATTCCGATGACCGGCTCAGCGCGCATGTTGCCGCGAAAATCATGAAATCGCAGCGCGCAGCCGGGAGGAAGTAGCATGCAGTCGGCAGGGACCGGGACGGCCCGCCGGTCAGCGGACCGGTTCGATGGCGAGTTGCTTGTAGTGGCGCAGGACCAGGGCCGTTTCGGCTGACCGGACTCCATCCAGCGCCCGGATCTTCTCACTGAGGTACGTGTACAGCTGCCGCGTGTCGCGGCAGACCAGGACGGCGAAGATGTTGGCCTGCCCGGTGACGGCTGCGGCGAAGTTCACCTCGCGATGCTCGGCCATCGCGCGCCCGACGGCCGGCAGCGCGGCCGGGGATACGTTCAGCCACAGCATCGCCGTGACATCCTGGCCGAGCAGTTCCGGAGTGTACTGGACGTTGAAGTGGAGCACGCCCTCGGCGCGCAGGTGCGCCAGGCGGCGGCGCACCGCGTCCTCAGACAGACCGGACGCGGCCTCCAGTTCGGCAAGGGCGGCCCGCCCATCGCGCCGCAGCGCTGAGAGCAGTGCCTCGTCCGCATCGTCTATGGCTACCGGCGCCCCGGCCGGCTCGGCCGCCGGCGGCCGGAGCGCGGCCTCCTGCTCGGGGCTGAGGGCGTTGATCTTGTCCAGCCCGCCCAGCGGCCCGCTGTAGAAGACGTGCAGCAGGCAATGGGAGCTGACCGCGATGACCCGCGGAGTGCGCTGCAGGCGGTCCAGCAACTCGTCGCGCTCCTGCTTGCTGCGCGGCCGCATCGCCCAGCTCACCTCGGCGTCCCCGGAGATCAGCGCGACGTAGGAGGTGTCCGGTCGCCGGGCGAGCGCCTCCGCCAGCGGTTTGGCCGCGTCCGGGGTGCAGTGCAGGCGCACGGCCCAGACGGAGCGCCCGAGCCTGTTCTCGTCGGTCACCCCGACCACCCTCAGGTTCCCAGAGCTGTGCAGCCGCTGGAAGCGCCGGGCGACGGTCTGGTCAGAGACACCGAGCACCGCCGCAATTCGGCTGAACGGCGCCCGTCCATCGAGTTGCATCGCCTGCAGCAGCTTTCGGTCGAACTCGTCGAGCTTGTTGGTGGGGTCCACAGGAACCTCCTGATCCTTCCGGTTCTTGTGCCGACCGGGCCGGAAGTGGACCGCGACCCTCTGTCGCCCATGGTAGAAGCCTTATGCCCGGTCAATTCGATACGGGTGAGGTCTTCCTCGTCCCGACCGGTCATTGTCTCGGTGCCGGACGTTTAGCGCCCCCAGGCAGGCCGACAGGGGTTAACGATCGTTAACATAATCTGTGCGGCAAAATAACGCGAGCGGCCTGCCGTCGGCCACGGTTGTCCGGCAGCGTGGACGGTGGTTCGAGGAGCTTGAGCCGAACGTCACTAACAAGCCCTCGCCCGGGCGGACGATCGGCGAGACGGAGGACACGCTGTTCAGCCTGCTGACGGGGAACACGCAGGCGCCGCACCTGGACGCAGCGTTCAGCGCGCAGACGGAGTTCGGCGAGCGGCTGGTGAACAGCCTACTGACCATGGCGATACGTCGTACCGGCCCGGCTCCGTACTGCCGTCCACGCCATGTTCAGACTGCTCAATACCACGGAGCCAGGGTAGGCTCGGCGAAGGTTTCACTGCCCAGCGGCCGTGCGGACCAGGTAATCCCAGCCGGCCTGCATCTGCTGGGGCGACCAGATACCACGCTTGGCCGCTGTGTCTTCCTCGCTCCCCCAGCGGGCCAGCGGCCCGGCCGCCATGGCGGCCAGCTGGGTCCGGCAGGCGCGGTCCAGCAGCACCGCGGTCATCACGGCAGCTGGCAGGTCCGGGCCGACCGTGACCAGCCCATGCTGGGGGATCAGGCAGGCCGGCGCCTTCGCTAGCGTCTCCGCGAGCGCCCGGCCGAGCTCCGGGCTGCTGATCAGACCGCCGGTCAGGGTAAAGCTCGGAATGCCGGGATGGCAGAAAAGGGAACCCGCGTGGCTCAGCGGGCGTAGCGGTACGTCCAGTGCGGAGAACGAGTTGGCCGCGTCGGAATGAGTATGCACGACGGCGCCGACGCCCCCCCGGCGCTCCATGATCTGCGTGTGGATCGGGTACTCAATGTGCTTGCGGCCAGCGCCATGCAGCACCTCGCCGCCCGGCGACACAAGGACGACCTCGCCCGCGTCGACCTCTTCGAACCCCCAGCCGGCACTCTTCATCCAGACGCCACGGCCGTCGGGATCCCGCACGCTGCAATGACCCCAGATCATGTCCGACTGGCCTGCTGCCCAGAGCGCGTGGCAGCCCTGAATGACCATGGCGATGGCTTCCCCAGCCGTCTTCGGTTCACTGTCGGATTTCATCATTAACCCTCATCCTCCCGGAGCCACAGCGACGAGGAATAGCCGGCGTCCAGCACAAATTGGTCCTTCAGATCTTGTGGTCGCCGCACAAAAGAACGTCCGATGCTGACCGGGAACAGGCCTGCCGGATCACGTCCTGGTGCCAGATCGCTTCACGGGCCGGCTCGACTGGGCAGTTCCGCTGCCGCGGGCCGCCGGCCAGCGGTCGTTGCGGACCAGGGGAAGGGCGCGAAACGGGATCCGCTGGCTCAGCGCGACCTGGGACCGCGTCCGCTCCACACCCGGCAGCGCGATAAGGCGCTGGATCACGACCTCGAGTTCCTCTGTATCCCTGGCCACGACGTGGCAGAGCAGATCGCCATCCCCCGTCACCGTGTACGCCTCGACAACCTCCGGGACCGCGGTCAGGTCCTCGACCACGGAGTCCAGGTATCCCTGGGTGAGATCGAGGTGCACGAAGGCGAGCATCGAATAGCCGAAGGCCCGCGGGGAAACGCGCGGCCCGAACCCGGTGATCACGCCGGACTCCTGCAGGCGCAGGAACCGCGCGGCCACCGTGCCCCGGGCGACGCCAAGGGTGCGGGCGTGCTCACGCAGCCCGGCGCGCGGATTTTCCAGGAGCAGCACCAGCAAGGAGCGGTCGAGTTCGTCCAGCTGCATGGGCCAATGGCCTCCTCGTGATGGCGGATGATGAGCCTAATTAAGCCATTGGCTCATCTTAGCGAAACTGAGTATTGCCAGATGTCCAGGTCAAACCTACATTTGCGCCCATGTGGATCACCGAGACGACGACATGACCACCGTCCAAGACGCGCCCGCGGCGGGTGAGCCGCGGCGCTTCTCCCTGGACGACCGCTACCGCGCAGCGGACGAGCCGGTGCCGGTCTACCTCACCGGTGTTCAGGCGGTCCTGCGGCTGCTGCTCGACCAGCGCCGGCACGACCAGGCCAACGGTCTCGACACACGCGCGTTCGTCTCGGGGTACGAAGGGTCCCCGCTCGCCGGACTGGACCTGGAGCTGGGCCGCAGGCAGTCGCTGCTCGATGAGTACGGCATCGTCTTCACGCCGGGCCTGAACGAGGAGGCTGCGGCCATGGCCGTGCAGGGCACGCAGCTCGCGTCGGTGGCCGGCGGCGCCCGGCACGGCGGCGTAGCCGGGTTCTGGTACGGCAAGGCACCCGGACTCGACCGCGCGTCCGATGCGCTGAGGCACGCCAATCTCATGGGCACTCACCACCTCGGCGGGACACTTGCCGTGGTGGGCGATGACCCGGCGGCGAAGTCATCGAGCGTTCCGTCCGGGTCGGAGTTCGCTCTGGCCGATCTCGCGATGCCGACGCTTTACCCTGCTGACCCCGCCGAGGTCGTCGCGCTTGGCTTGCACGGGATCGCACTGTCCCGGGCGACCGGGCTGTGGGCCGCCCTGAAAGTCGTGACCGCGGTGGCCGACGGCGCCATGACCTGTACAGTCGGCAGATTCGACTCGGTGCTCCCGGACACCGAGGTCGACGGCAAGCGGTGGCGGCATGTGGTCACGGGGCACCTGCTGCAGCCCGACCTCGGGCGGCTCGAGCGGGACCTGTACCGCGCTCGGCTCGAGATCGCCCGGCGCTACGCCGCCGCGAACGGGCTGAACCAGATCCCCGTCCGCGGCGACAATGACTCGATCGGTCTCGCTGCTTCCGGCAAGTCCTGGCTCGACCTGCGGCAGGCACTGAGCGCGCTCGGCCTCGACGACGACGCGCTGCGTCGACACGGGATCAGGCTGCTCAAGCTGGGCATGATCTGGCCGCTCGAGCCGGGGATCGTGCGCGGATTTGCGGCCGGGTTGCGGGAGATCGTGGTGGTCGAGGAAAAGCGCGCGTTCATCGAGACCGCGGTCAAGGACATCCTGTACGGGATGCCGGACGTTCCCGGCGTGTACGGCAAACGCGGCCCGGACGGCGCTGCGCTGCTGGTCGAGCACGGCGAACTCGATCCCGACGCCATCGCGGCGGCTCTGGCCGGGCGGCTGGGCGTTCCGCCGCCCGCCCGCCGGCGGCGGCGGTCTTCGATCACACTGACGCTGACCCCGCGAACGCCCTACTTCTGCTCGGGCTGCCCGCACAACACGTCGACCAAGCCTGCCGATGGTTCCCTGGTCGGTGGCGGCATCGGGTGTCACGCGATGGTGCTGATGATGGACCCGAAGCAAGTCGGCGAGGTCACCGGGCTGACCCAGATGGGCGGTGAGGGCACCCAGTGGATCGGGATGGCCCCGTTCGTCGAGGGCCGCCACCTCGTGCAGAACCTGGGCGATGGCACCTTCCATCACTCCGGTTCACTCGCCATCCGCGCGGCCGTCGCCTCCGGGGTGAACATCACCTACAAATTGCTGCACAACGGCACCGTCGCGATGACCGGCGGGCAAGACGCTGTCGGCGCCCTGTCGGTGCCGCGGATCACCCGGCTGCTCGCGGCCGAGGGGGTGGCGCGCACGATCGTGACCGCGGACGATCCCCGGCGCTACCGCGGCGTGCGGTTCCCGAAGGGGACCGAGGTGTGGCACCGCGACCGGCTCGCCGAGGCGCAGCGGGTGCTCGCCGCCGTCCCCGGGGTGACCGTGCTGATCCATGACCAGGCCTGCGCCGCTGAAACACGCCGGAAGCGCAAGCGCGGCACGGTACCCACGCCGGCCACCCGCATCATGATCAACGAACGGGTGTGCGAGGGCTGCGGTGACTGCGGCGCGAAGTCCAACTGCGTTTCCGTGCAGCCGGTCGACACCGAGTTCGGCCGCAAGACCCGGATCGACCAGTCCTCGTGCAACCTTGACTTCTCGTGCGTGCGGGGTGACTGTCCCTCGTTCCTCGAAGTCACTCCCGGCCGCCTGGTCCGGCGCACGGCCGAGCCGCTGGATGCCGGCGAGATTCCCACCCCTCCCGCGTCCGGGCCGGGGAACGTCGCGCTCCGGATCGCCGGGGTCGGCGGAACCGGCGTGGTGACGGTCGCGCAGATTCTCGCGGTCGCCGCCGTGATCGCCGGGCGGCACGTTCGCGGTATGGACCAGACCGGGCTTGCGCAGAAGGGCGGCGCTGTCGTTTCCGACCTGAAGATCACGACCGAGCCGGTCGAGTCCGGGGCTCGCCTCGCCCTCGGCGAATGCGATCTGTACCTGGGCGCTGATCTGCTCGTGGCGGCCGACCCGGCCACCCTGGGAGTGACCGATCCGGAGCGTACGTTCGCCGTCGTGTCCACCACGAAGGTCCCGACCGGGCAGATGGTCGTGGACACCACCGCGTCGTTCCCCGCCGTCGACGACGTGACCCGGAGGATCAGCGAGGCCGTCCGCTCTGGCACGTGGCTTGACGCGCGGGCGCTGTCCGACCAGCTCTTCGGCTCGGACCAGTACGCCAACCTGCTGCTCGTCGGTGCCGCCTGCCAGGCCGGCGCCCTGCCGCTGCCCGCCGCTGCGATCGAGCAGGCCATCACGCTCAACGGGGCCGCCGTCCAGAAGAACCTCCAGGCGTTCCGCCGCGGCCGGCAGGTCGTCGCCGATCCTGCGGCGCTCATCCCGAGGACGGACCGCCGGCCGGCCCCGGGGGTGCCGGGCCTCGGCGCAGCGCCGGGGTCGGAGCTGGCCCGCCTGGCCGGAATCCGCGCGGCCGAGCTGACCGCGTACCAGGGCCAGGCCTACGCCGCCGCCTACCTCGCCGACGTCGAGCGCGCGCGGGCGGCCGAGGCGGCCGCTGTGCCGGGCTCGACCGCGCTCGCCGAGGCGGTGGCGGCGAATTTGCACAAGCTCCTCGCCTACAAAGACGAGTACGAAGTCGCCCGACTGTCCCTGGGGGTCAAGGACCACATCCGGGAGCGATTCGGCGAGGGCGCGCGCTTCTCCTGGAAGCTGCACCCGCCGGTGCTGCGGGCGCTCGGCATGGACCGGAAGATCGCCCTTGGGTCGTGGTTTACGCCCATGTTCCGGATCCTGCGTGCGATGCGCCGGCTTCGGGGCACCAGGCTTGATGTGTTCGGTTACACCCGCGTCCGCCGCGTCGAACGGGCGCTGGTGGCCGAGTACCGGCAGATCATCGACTCCCAGCTCGCTCACCTCGGGCCGGACACGCTTGCGCGGGCGGTGGAGATCGCCGGCCTTCCGGATCTCATCCGCGGCTACGAGCAGGTGAAGCTCGATTCTGTCGAGACCTACCACCGGCGGCTGCACGAGCTCCGGTAGCCGCGGTCACAGCCGGGGAGCCACCCGGCCCCCCGGTTTCATTGTGGCCGGGTCACAAGCATCGGCGCCCGCAATTTGTGTTGCGTAGCGGCTATCTTCGCTGCCTTTGCCCTAAGAGAATGAACGCAAGGGATAGCGAATATGAACGCAACGGCGATGCTGCGGGTCACGCGGGCCGATCCCGAGCCGAATGCTAACGAGGTGGCGGCCGAATAACAACGGTCCGCCAGCGGAGAAAGGGCTGATGGCATTGCCGACTGAAGGCGTGGTCACCGACGTCGATCCGGTGACCTTCGAAGTAATAAGGCACCGGCTGCTCGGCATCGTCGATGAGCAGGCAGCCCGGCTTTCCGCTATCTCCGGTTCGAAGAATGTCACTGAGATGTCCGACTTCAATGTCGGAATTTATCTGCCCGACGGGTCTGTCGCGGTCATGGGCCGCACGATTTTGTTCCATGCTTCCTCGATGGGGTCGATGGTCCGCCACATAATCGAGGATTGCTCCGGTAACCCCGGGATTGGTCCCGGCGACATGTTCGTGGTGAACAATCCCTGGAAAGGCGCGGTCCACGGGCCGGATATGGCCATCGTCGCGCCTATCTTCGTCGACGGGGAGCTCATCTTCTGGTCGGGCGGCCTGATGCATATGGCCGACATCGGAGGCATGCGGCAGGGCGGGATAGGCCTGGACGCCAGCGAGTGCTACCAGGAGGGGCTGCTTCTGCCGCCGACCAAGCTGGTGGAAGCGGGAGTGATCCGGGCCGACATCTGGAACCTCATCCTCTCGCATAGCCGGGCTGCGTCCGCGATGGCCCTTGACCTCAAGGGTCTGATGGCAGCCAACTACGCGGCCAGCGAAGGCATCGCGAAGCTCGTCGGCCGCTACGGGGTGCCGGTGCTGCGGGAGGTCATGGCGGGCCTGATCCGGCTGTCTGAGGAGCGGATGCGCCGACGGCTGAGCGAGCTCCCTGATGCCATCGTCGAGGCGGTCGGCTACCTGGAGTACAACGAAAGGACGCACGAGATCCCCCGCGTCGCGGTCACTCTCACCAAGACTGACGACCGGCTGGTGCTCGACTTCTCGGCATCCTCAGCGCAGGCGCCCGACGCTAAGAACTGCACGTGGGCCGGGCTCATGGCCGGCATCTCGGCCGGGCTGTTGCCCACGATCGCCTACGACATCCCGTGGAATGCAGGCCTCTACCGCCCCCTGGAAGTGGTCTGCCCGGAGGGCCGCGTGTGCAACGCCCGCAGGCCGGCCGCCGTCAGCGGCAACATCAGCGGCGCGGCATACGAAGTTCAGCTAGCCACGGTGGATGCCATCTCGCGGCTGCTCGCGTGCAGCGATCAGTACCTGGGGGAGGCCGAGGCCAGTCCGCCGGGACGGCCGAGTATGCACGGCTTCTACGGCACCAGGGCTGGCGGGCAGCGCTTTGTCGGCTTCACCCTGGACCAGCTCGCCTCGGGTGGCGCCGCGTACTGCGACCACGACGGCGTAACGGTGCAGGGCCACCACGACATCGAGCGGACGAACATCTCCAACGTGGAGTCGCTTGAACTCGACTACCCGATCCTCTACCTCCGGCGCGGGCTGCCTGCCGACGGCGCGGGGGCCGGCCGCCACCACGGGGGACTCAGCGTCGGCGCTTTGTACGTGCCGCACAAGGCCGAGCAGTTCTTCCTGCACGGCGCGCCGCGGTTCGAGGTTCCGGACGCCCCGGGCATCTTCGGCGGCCTCGCCGGCGCGCAGCCTCATGAGGTGCTGGTGCGCTCATCCGACGTCCAGCGACTGCTGGCCGCGGGCCGGGTCCCGGCTTTCGAGGACCTGGCGGGGGAGCACGGGTCGATCGGGCACCAGCCCGTGTCAATGAGCGCTGACGACGTGGTCATGACCACGGCCGAGTCTGGCGGCGGCTGGGGCGACCCGGTCGAGCGCCCGGCCGGCCAGGTCCAGGACGACCTGACCGCCGGAATCATTACCGCAGCAGCGGCTGTCCGGCTCTACGGGATCGTACTCGGAGCCGATGGCCGAGTGGACGCGGCCGCTACCGAGGCTCACCGGGCCGCCATCCGCTCCGATCGCCGGAGCCTTCCGTCGCGGCGGCGGCTGAACACCGCTCCGGCCGATGGCCCGCTGCAGCGTATCGGCCCGATCGGGGACCGCATGGAGGTCGTGCAGGACACCGCCCGGAATTTCTGGACCCGGTGCGACTGCGGGCAGATCCTGGCCCCCGCCGGGGAGAACTGGCGGTGGTATGCGGCCGCGGACGTCGCCGACGCGGCCGACGTCGCGATCGGCGCGACCGTGCAGCCATCGATGGAGTTCCGGCGTTACCACTGCCCGGAGTGCGGCCGTCTGCACAGCGTCGATCTCGTCCCGGTGGACGCCGAGGATCCACACGACGTGCGCCTGGCCGTCACCGGCACGAGTCCGGCCGCGCGGGCGACCACTAAAGACCGGAGTAAGCAATGACGCCTTCCGAGAGCAACTTCTACGTAGGCACCGACATCGGCGGCACGTTCACCGACATGGTCGTGGTCGACGACCAGCAGGGCGTGCGCCAGTTCAAGACGCCGACGACGCCGGCCGACCGCAGCCAGGGGGTGGTCGATGCCTTCAGCCTGGCCGCCGGCGAGTACGGCATGTCTCCCGAGCAATTCTGCGCCCGGGTCGTCTACTTTGCCCACGGCACCACGGCGGCCACCAACGCCCTGATCGAACGGAAAGGTGAGCCGACCGGCCTCATCAGCACCCGGGGCATGGAGGACACGCTTCTTATCCAGCGCGCCATGGGATCCTGGACCGGGGCAGGCCAGGCCTCCGGCCACTACAGCAAGCGCAGAAACCCCGTTCCCCTCGTGGACAAGCGCCACATCATCGGAGTAGACGAGCGGGTCGACTCGGACGGGGACGAGGTCGTCAGGCTCAGCGAAGACCAGGTCCGGGCGGCGGCGCGGCAACTGCGAGACGCCGGCATGAAGACCGTGGCCATCTGCTTCCTGTGGTCCTTCGTGCGGCCGGACCATGAGCTTGAGGCGGCCCGGCTGGTGCGCGAGGAGTGGCCGGACGTCTTCCTCACCGCCTCCAGCGAGATCGCTCCTGTCATCGGCGAGTACGAGCGCACCGCGACAACCGCCATCAACTCCTACCTCGGCCCGGTGATCAGCCGGTATATGGAGCTGCTGGAGCATCGTCTGAACGGCATGGGATTCCGCGGCGACTTCACGGTGCTGGACTCGACGGGCGGCGTTATGGAGGCCAGGGAGGCGGGTGAGCGATCCGTCGCCATGATAATGTCCGGGCCGGCCGGGGGTGTGCTGGCATCGGCGGCCCTGGCCCGGCGCATGGGCTATTCCAACGTCATAACGAGTGACATGGGGGGCACCAGCTTCGACGTCGGGCTCATCGTCGACGGAGAGCCTCTCGTGACGACCACGAGTATCGCCGACCGGTACCATCTGGCAGCACCACGGATCCAGGTCACCGCCATCGGCTCGGGCGGTGGCAGCATCGCCAGCCTCGACCAGGGCGGCATCCTCATCGTCGGACCGGAAAGCGCCGGCGCGGACCCCGGGCCGGCGTGTTACGGAAAGGGCGGTGACCGCCCCACGGTCACGGACGCCGACGTGGTGCTCGGAATCATCGACCCTGGCTTCTTCCTGGGCGGCCGCTTCCCTCTGTACCGCGAGCTCGCCGAGCGGGCCATCCGCAAGCATGTCGCCGAGCCGCTCGGTATCGGCGTCTCCGAGGCCGCCGTGGGTATTCGCCGGGTGGCCGACAACCAGATGGCCGACCTGCTGCGAAGCTCGACCATCCGGCAGGGCTACGACCCGCGCGATTTCGCTCTCTTCGCCTACGGCGGTGCCGGGCCGACGCACGCCTACGCGTTCGCTCAAGAGGCCGGCATCGACACGATCGTGGTCCCGTACACGGCCACCACCCATTCCGCCTTCGGGGCGGTTTCTTCCGACCGCTACCGGTCATTTCAGCTCAGTGACCCGCAGCGAACCCCGGCTGGCGCGGCCGACGCGTCCGAGCATCTGAACGTGGATCGCATTAACGACAAGTTCGAGGAGCTCGAGCAGCGTTGCCGGGCCGCGATGAAGGACCACCCTGCGCTCCGGACGAACCGGACGCTGTACTTCCGGTTCCGCCGCCAGACCCACGAGCTGCCGATTCCCGTCCCGAACCGGCTTCTCGAACCCAAAGATCTCGGTCCCCTCGTAGCGGAATTCCATCGCAGCTACGAGCGGATTTACGGCCCGGGCACCAGCCTGCCGGAGGCAGGGGTGGAGATCAACACCTTCCGGCTCGAAGGCCGCATCCCAGCGCTGACGGCTAAGACCGAGGGCGCGGAAAGGGAGCCGCTCGCGAAGGGCGGCCTTGACGCGACCCCGATCGGAGTCCGCGACGTCGTGTTCTCCGGCCAGCCGGTGCCGACGAGTGTGTACCTGGGTGAAGAACTGCCGTCGGGAGTGACAGTTCCCGGTCCGGCGATAGCTGAGTTCGCCGGGACCACGGTGGTCATCGGCCCAGACCAGAAGGCGGTTGCCGACGGTGACGGGCACCTCGTGATATCGCCAGCCGAGAACTAGCCAGTCGAGGAGGAGATTACGGATGGCCAGCATCGTCGCGGGAATGGCGTCGTCACATTCGTACGCCCTGGTGAGCCCGGATACCTGGGACACCCGGCGTGAGGTGAGCAGGCAGCGGTTCGCCAGCACGTACGGGTCCCCGCCACCGGTCAGCCCGAACCTCGGGCGTGAGTCGGCGGAACAGAGCGCTCAGCGCTACGCGGACAGCATCGGCAGCGCGTTCGGCAAGCTGAGGGAGGAGTTTGCCTCCCTTGCGCCGAACGCCCTGGTCATCGTCGGTGACGACCAGGGCGAGAACTACACCGACACGATCCCCCAGTTCGCCATCTACACCGGCGATCACGTGGCATCGTACGACGGCGAGTCCGGGCAGACCACGGGGCACCGCTGTGACGCTACGCTGGCGCGGGCGCTGCTCGAGGGGCTGGTCGAGCAGGGATTTGACGTCGCCTCGTCGCCGTCCTTCCCGGACGACCGGCTGATCTCCCACGCGCACTCGCAGATTCTCACGCTGCTGAAGCCGTCGGTGCCGGTGGTTCTCGTCTTCGTGAACGCGATCCACCCGCCGGCTCCGTCGCCACGGCGCTGTCATGAGCTCGGCGAGGCCTTGCGGAAGTGCCTCGAGGATGTCCCCGGAAGCGACCGGCTGGTCCTCTACGCCTCAGGGGGGCTGTCCCATTTCAGCGCCGGATACCCATATGCCGAGTATGGCGGCCCGCTGGGCATGGGCGACATATGCGAGGAGTTCGACCAGGGCATCGTCTCGTGGATGCGGGAAGGGAAGGGCGCTCAGCTGAAGACGCTGTCTTCCCGCGACCTGCTGGACAACGGCGAGATCGAGCTGCGGCAGTGGACCGTCCTGCTCGGTGCGATGCGGGAAACCCGGCCGGAGTGGCTGATCTACGAGGCGATGCACCGCGGACTGATGGGCATGGCGGTCGGCTTGTGGCGGCCGGACCGGGCCGCCTGATAACTCCGACGAAGTCCTAGCGGAAAGGGACACGATGCGCGGCAAGCTGACCAAAGACGACACTGACCGCTTCATCGAGATAGACGGCATCCGGCTGCACTACAACGAAGCGGGTGACGGACCCGCGCTGATCTGCACTCACGGCGGCGGTCCCGGAGCAAACGCGTGGGACAACACCAAGTGGGTCTTCGACGCGCTCGCCGAGCATTTTCGGGTCTTCCTGATGGATCTTCCCGGATTCGGTGAGTCGCAGAAGAACGTCAGCCGGCAGGGCGTGCCGATGGACGTATTCTGTTCGCGGCTCCAGCGGGGCTTTCTCGACGCACTGGGAATTGAGCGCACGCACCTGTACGGCTCGTCGGCCTTCAGCGCCACCGCCCTGCGGTTCGGCATCGACTACCCAGACCGGACCGGCAAGATCGTCATTCAGGCGTACGGTCCGGGCCACGAACACGGCCTGACCGAAGGCCTGAAGGCGGTGGGAGCGTTCGCGAAGGACCCCACCGTCGAGAACATGGAGAAGGTCTGGGCGCAATTCGCGCCCAGGCCGGAGCTGCGGTTGCCTGATGTGGTGGAGGCGCGGTTCCGGGCGGCGATGGTACCCGGTCATCTGGAGAGCCGCGGCGAAATGACCGCCCGCTCCAACTCCGACCTCACCGAGGACCTGCGCCAGCTCGACGCCCAGGTTCTCGTGACGTGGGGCAATCACGACGGGATGATCCCCGTCGATGGCGCGCTCGCGGCGCTGGAAAACATCCCCCATGTCCAGGCACACATCTGGGGCGGGAACAGCGGCCACTTCGTCGCGTACGAGCACCCGGACCAGTTCGCCCGTCTGGTGACCGACTTCCTGCAGAATTGAGGTACTAGCTATGGACCGCGCAACGATCCCCAATCCTCCCGGTGCCCCGGAACGAATTCCGGGAATGGTGCCTGGGGTGCGGGCCGGCGGCTTCCTGTTCCTGTCGGCGATTCGTGGCCGCCACCCGGAAACGAATACCCTCAGCGATGACACCGGGACGCAAGCCCGCCAGGCCTTTGAAAACCTCAAGGTCATTCTTGAGGGCGCCGGTGTCAGTCTCCGGCATGTCGTTCACGTGATGCTGTACCTGTCCGACCTCAAGTACCGGAAGGATTTCCACGAGGTCTGGATGGAGTACTTCCCGGCGGATCCGCCGGCCCGCACGGCGGTGGAGGTCGCGGACGCCAGCCCCACGCCGGGAGGCAACGCTCATTTCGTTCTCGATGTGATCGCGCTGGCCGAGTGAGGAGTTCTGGCCCCATGGATTCCCTGCGAGTGCTTTACCGCGACGTCGACCGGACTCCCTACCTGTTCACGATGCGCCACTGTGCCGAAAGGCTCGGGCTGAAGCTGGAACTGATCCGCTTCGGCATGCTCCGGGTGAGGCAAGGGCCGCCGGGGCAGGACTGGGGGGAGTTGCTTCTGTCCGGCGAAGTCGACGTGGTCGGGGAGAACTACTGGGGCCTGCAGAGCTACCGCGCGACCGGCCAGCCGGTGCTCTGCGTCGCCTCTAACGCGAACATGTGGGCCGAGAAGCTCCTTGTCACTCCCGGTATCGGGTCAGTCGGCGACCTGCGGGGCAAGCGGTTTGCCCTGCGCTCACCTGGTCCTCAGGCGCTTTTGCCTCAGCTCTGGCTGGCTGACATCGGCCTGGCCAACTCGGTCGAGTTCGAGACCTACCCCGACCAGGAGGTCGGCCGGTGGAGTCACTGGACAAAGGTCGCGGACGGGGAGTGCCAGGCCTGCTTCGTGACGAACTTGTACGCCGACCGGCCACTCGCCGCGGGCCTGCGGGAGCTGCCCTACGAGCCGTACCCGTTCGAAGGCGGGAACGTGACCCTCACGACAACTCAGGCGGTGGCCGACGCTCGACCGGACGCCGTCCAGGCGCTCGTGGACGCAGCCTTCGAGGCCACGGCCCTGTTTAAGTCGGACCCCCAGACTGTCCTGGACATCATGCGCTCGCAGTGCGCGGAGCTGCTCGCCGAAAACTTCGGCGAGCTGGACGACGGCCGGCTGGAGTGGATGTACGGGGTGCTGCGCGATGAGCTGGCCGATAGCCCCGTGCCCACCGCGGAAGGGGTCTCGATCGCGCGGCGGATCCGCCTGGGGACCGCCCCGGAGCTGGAGCACTACAACCCGATGATCATGTGGGATCTCAGATTCGCCCGGCGCGCCATGGCGAAGCGGCCGGCCGGCCCCCCGGACACCGGGGAGTAGGGAATGCGTGCCGCGGTCATCCGGGAGCTCGGCGGTCCCGAGAAGGTTCGTATCGAGGAGGTGTCGGACCCGGAACCGGGCGCCGGCGAGGTCGTCGTCGAGCTGCGCTGCGCAGCGCTCAACTATCACGACATCCTGCTCCGCCGTTCCGGGCTGGGTAAGAAGCTGCCGCTCATCATCGGTGTCGACGGAGCGGGCGTCGTGCGCGGCACCGGGGAGGAGGTGATCATCCAGCCCTCGCTGAACTGGGGAGACGATCCGTCCGCCCCCGGGCCGGACTGGTCCATCCTCGGTGACCGGGTGCCGGGGACCTACGGGGAGCTGATCGCCATACCGCGCCAGAACGTCCGTCCCAAGCCCGCGGGCTGGTCTTGGGCAGAGGCGGCCGCGCTGCCCACCGCCGGACTGACGGTGTACCGGGCTCTGTTCACCCGGGGGCGCGTGCAGCCCGGCGAGACCGTGGTGATGCTGGGCGCGGGCGGCGGCATCGCCACGTTCGTCATCGCCATGGCCGCCGCCGCCGGTGCGAGGGTTCTGGTCACCTCATCCAGCCCGGCGAAGATTACCCGCGCGCTCGAGCTGGGTGCCAGCGCAGGCGTCGCCTACACCGACCCCGACTGGGCCGGCCAGATCCGCGCCCTCACCCCCGGCGGGCGGGGGGCCGACGTCGTCCTCGACGTCGTCGGCCGGGACACCGAGGCTTCCCTGAGCTGCGTGCGGCCGGGCGGCCGGCTGGTCGTCTTCGGCGCGCCGGTTGGCGCCAGGGTGACGTTTGACCTCCGCTCGTTCTATTTCAGCCAGCGCTCTATCGTCGCCACCACGCTCGGCAACGACGCCGAGTTCACCGAATTGCTGCGCACCGTCGAAAAGGGGCTGTGGCGGCCGATTATTGACTCGACGTTCGCGTTCGATGACGTCGCGGGGGCTCACCGACGGATGGAGACGGGCCACCACTTCGGCAAGATCGTCCTGACCTTCGACTGACGGGAGCGCGCATGTCCGGGTACATCATCGCCAACCTTGAAGTAACCGATCCAGAAGGCTTCGCTGGCTACGCCGGGAAAGCGCCGGCCACGATCGCGGCGCACGGCGGCGAGTACCTTGCCCGCGGCGGAGCCGCGGAGCTGATGGAAGGCGACCTGCCTGTGGGACGGGTCGTCGTCGTACGGTTCCCGAGCGTCGAGGCCGCCAGGACCTGGTACCACTCCCCCGGGTACCAGGCCCTGCGGGAGGTCCGGCTGCGCGCCGCCCGCGGGCCGCTCATCATCACCGCCGGCCTGGACGAGGCGTGACCGGCGGGGAAGCTGCTCCCCTCTCCAGGAAAGCCAGCCTCAGGCATCGTCTTCAGTCTCTCGAGGAGCAGGACCGTGATCAGCACTGAATGGCTCACCGTCGCCACCCCCGGCGGCCCGATGCACACGTTCGCCGCCGCGCCTGGCCACGGGGAACCGGTGACGGGAACGGTGGTGGTCCTGCAGGAGGCGTTCGGGGTCAACGAGCACATCCGGGACGTCGCCCGGCGGCTGGCGGGCCACGGGTACCGCGCGCTCGCCCCAGACCTGTTCCACCGGACCGGTGTCGCCACGCTCCGCTACGACCAGCATGCCGAGGCCATGGAGTTGATCGCGGAGATCGGGCCCGAGCAGATCATCACCGACGTGCGCGCGGTGCTGGAGTCCGCGGGCGAACCGGCTTGTACCGCGATCATCGGGTTTTGCTTCGGCGGCCGCGCCGCGTTCACCGCGGCCACCGCCCTTCCCGGGCTGAACGCCGCCGTGGTGTTCTACGGCCCGGGTATCGCGGCCGGGCCGCACGCCGTGCTGGACCGAGCGGGCTCGATCAAGGCGCCGATGCTGCTGCACGTGGGTGCGGATGACCCGACCATCCCGGCCGGGCAGGTCGCGGCCATCGACGAGGCACTGCGAGAGGCGCGCGTACGCCTCGAGTCACACGTCTATCCCGCTGCCGGGCACGCCTTCGCCTGCGACGCGCGCCCGGACCGGTACCACGCCGAGGCCGCGCGCCGAGCGTGGCAGCGGACGTATTCCTTTCTCGCTGAGCACCTGGGGTGCCACCGGCTGGTCCACGAGTAAGGCCGGACTCCCAGAGCGAATGGTCGGCCGAGGTTCCGCGTGGGGGTGTTGCCGAGCCGCACGTTGCGAACCCGCTACGCCGAAGTCGGCACCATGCGCGCATCCGGCCCGCGTGAGCTGTCGTTCAGCGGGTGCCGGGCGCAGGAAGAAAGCCTCCGTGGCGAACGTGGCTGCGGCTATGGCCAATTCCTGCCCACGCCGGACAACGGGTGCATCGCCCATCGCGGCACACGGGATGGCGCGCGCGGGGCGCCCAGCAGGGCATGCACCAGCCGGGAGCAGTGGGTATCGGCTGATCGGATTCACGCCCAGTTCGCATATTTATGTCGAGATCCGGCGGCAAGGGTCATCTCGATGGCTTCGGACAGCCGGGCGTGCCCATGGTGGCTTCATGGCAGAACGTCGGCTGGCGCGAAATCGATCGTGGGTGTCCCTCACTCGCGGTCCTTGCCGTTGCCCGGCTGCGGAAGAGAACTACGCCGGCGCACCAGCGTCGGTGCCGACCAAGGAGCCAAGAAGTGAAAACAATCCTGATGACCAGCTCAGCCGTACCGGTCACGCCGGAGGAGCGGCGCCGGCTGCGTCCGGTGTCGCGCGACAACGACGCGTACCAAAGGCTGCTGGGAGGTTTTGAGAAGCTCGCGATCTGGGCCGACGAGCTGGGCTTCGACGCGTTCGGCAGCACCGAGCACCATTTCCAGTACGAGGGCGGCGAGTCGATTCCCAACAACCTGCTGCTGTACGCGAAGCTGGCCACGCTGACCAAGCGCATCACGTTTGTGCCCATGTCGGTCGTCGTCACCACCCACGACCCACTGCGGGTCGCGGAGGACCTGGCACAGTTCAGTCACATGTTCCCGGGTCGCCTGGCTGTGTCGTTCGCCCGTGGTTTCATGAACCGATGGGTGCAGACCTTGAGCCAGACGGAGCACGCCATCGCCGACAGCCCGGACTCCGATGCCGCCAAC
Source organism: Streptosporangiaceae bacterium (assembly GCA_965277615.1). Taxonomy (GTDB): domain Bacteria; phylum Actinomycetota; class Actinomycetes; order Streptosporangiales; family Streptosporangiaceae; genus Bog-532. The sequence goes on from CBDIDG010000002.1 coordinate 162,548, forward strand.
CGCGCGAAGTTCAATGAGTTCCTCTCCATCATCGAGAAGGCCTGGACTCAGGACTCGTTCTGCCATGACGGGCCCGGGTACCAGGTCCCGTTCCCCGCGACCGGGGTCCGGGACTGGCCGCTAGTCGACTGGACCCGTGAGTACGGTGTCCCCGGAGACGTCGACGACGGCGGAACCATCCACCGTATTGGCGTCGTCCCGCGCCCGCTGAACATCCCGGAAATCTTCGTTCCCAGCACCCGGTCGCAGCAGACGGTCATCGACGCCGGCGCCCATGGCCGCAACCTGTTCGTGGCGGCCGGCGGCAAGGACCGGATCCTGGAGGTGGCCCACCTCTATCAGGACTCCGCGCGGAAGGCCGGGCGTGACGTGAAGCTCGGCGAGCATTTCGGCGTGGTCACCAAGATCGTCCTTGGGAAGTCCTTCGAGGAGGCCTTCGAGCTGGCCGTGCAGACCGCGGGCTTCTGGTACCAGAACTTCTTCCAGAACTTCTGGTTCAACGAGGGCTACCGCCGCGAGACCGACCCGCCGCAGCGGCCACTGCACTTCCCCGACGCCCGGGCGCTGGCCCAGCGGATGCTCGAGGCGGGGCAGCTGGCCTGCGGGACGCCGGCCCAGGTCCGCGAACAGCTGCGCGATGTTGTGAGTCTTTACGGTCAGGGCAAGCTCGACTGGCTCATCTGGGAGTCCTGGACCCAGTCCATGCCCTTCGAAAACTACGACGAGGTGCAGCACTACCAGCTGGAGACGTTCGCCAAGCACGTCAGGCCCGAGTTCCAGTAGGCACCAGGGGCACTGTGCCGGGGCCGCCCCCGGCCCCCGGCACAGTGCCGGCAGAATCCCGTGCAGAAGAAGGGATGCCTACAGTGCACGCTCAACACTCCATCCTCGCCCGCGACATGCGGACGGTCCTGGGATCCTTCGCCTCCGGCGTGACGGTGGTGACCGCCATCGGCGACGAGCCGCTCGGATTCACCTGCCAGTCCTTCACGTCCTTGTCCCTCAACCCGCGGCTGGTGGCGCTGTGCCCGGCGCGGACCTCTGTGACCTGGCCGCACATCCGCGAGATCGGCCGGTTCTGCGTCAACGTCCTGGCCGAGGACCAGAAGGCGCTCAGCGACCGGTTCGCCCACTCGGGCACCGGGAAGTACGTCGGGCTGCGCTGGTCCCCCGCGCCGTCCGGGGCACCCGTGCTCGACGGTTCCGTCGCGTGGGTCGACTGCACCCTGCGGGCCGAGTACAACGGCGGGGACCACACGGTCGTGATCGGCGAGGTGCGCGACCTGTCGGCCTGCCGGACCGGAATCCGGTGCTCTTCTACCGCGGAGCCTATCGGCACCTGCAGCCGGAGAAAACCCGAGGTCCCACATGATCATCGGATTGTGGTGTCCCAGTTTCGGGGCGGTCCCGGCCGGATCCGCCGCCCGCTGGCGACGCCCTCTGGCGTGGGCAGCGGCGGTCGGACAGCTCGTCGGCTAGCTGAAGGGTGCCGGGTGGGCTTCAGGCACTCGGCGCCATGCGGCTATCGGCGCCGGTCTTCTCATCGATGGAGCGGCCGGCCGCCCACCAGTTTTCGGGCACGGTCTCGACGATCGTCATGAACAGGTCTTCGCGCCGCAATCCCTCGGCCGCGAGCCGGTCGGCGATGGCCTCGAACAGGTTCTGCTTGGTGACGGCCGCACGGGAGTTGAAAGACAGGCGGACGATGACGGCCCTCTCACCACGGGGGACGCCGAAGAAGTTGCGGTCGTAGCGCAGGTTCTCCGGCTTCAGCTCGTGGGTGACGTGAAAGTAGTCGTCCTCGGGAATGCCCAGCACGTCCACCATCGCGCGATGGATGCCCTCAGTCAGCGCCGCGCGGTACTCCAGCGATGTGCCCTCGGCGAGATACATGTTGATTAGCGGCATGGTCTCCTCTTTCACATCCGGATCGGAACCGGAATCCGAATCCGATTCCGGTACGATAGCATCAGGAGGTGAGCCGCACAATCCCCGGGCGCGCTGACGCCCGACGGAACGAAGACTCGATCTTCGCCGCGGCGCAGGCAGCCTTCGCCTCGGGAGAAGCACCCGACATGGCCTCGATCGCCCGGGTCGCCGGCGTCGGTGTCGGCACGCTCTACCGGCGCTTCGGCAGCCGGGCCGGGCTCGTCGCCGCCCTCTTCGAGGACCAAGTCGACGGTCTCGTCGAGGAAGCCGGCCGGCTGGCGTCCACGTCCTCGCCGATCGCGGCTCTTGAACTGTGGCTGGCGGCGTACGTGGGCGCGCTGATGGCTAAGCAGGCCATGATCGGCGACCTTCGCGCTGTCTTCGGCGAACGTCCTGAACTGGTGCAGTCGGCGCGAGAACGGGCCAGGGAGGCGCTGACGCCACTCCTGACAGCGGCGATCAACGACGGCGCGGTGGCTCCCACCGTCGAGGCGGCCGACGTGCTCGCAGTACTAGATGGGATGGTATCGGCGAGCTCACCCGAGGAGGCCAGACGGCGCCTGAGGCTGATCATGAACGGCGTGCGGACTCCACCTCCGTCGGCGTAGCGCCCGATGCCCGGCCGCCAGACACGGCTTCTGAAAGCTGGCCCGCCTCAGCCGACCTCGCCCACTTCGACCTGGGCGGCCAGGGCGATCAGGTCGTCCGCGGCATAATCGGCTTCCGTCGGCGGAGGTGGCGCCGCGCCGCCCGGCCCCCACTCAGCGGGCCGCGGGATGTAGCCGGTCCGCAGCCCCTGGCCCGCCGCGGCCACCAGGTCGTCCGGGTGGCAGGCGACCATCAGCACCCGGCTCGGCGGGATGCCGAAGTAACCGGGGATGAGCTGGTAGACCCGCGGATCCGGCTTGTAGGACCGGGCCAGCTCGGCCGACACGATGCAGTCGAACGGCAGCCCGGCGAACCGGGCCAGCCGGGTCAGCAGGCCCAGCCCGCCGTTGGACAGCGGGCTGAGGTAGTGCCGTTCGCGCAGCGCGATCAGGCCGGGCCCGCTGTCCGGCCACGGAGCCAGCCGGTGCCAGGCCAGGACCAGCTCGTCCCGGTCGGCATCGGTCAGGGCCCCGAGCCCGTGCTCGTCAGCCACCTGGTCCAGCATCGTCCGGTGCAGCACGTCCAGCGGCTGGAACGGCAGCCCGCCCTCGACGACCCGGTTCAGCGTCGGGTGATAGAGCGCCCGCCAGGCGTTGGCCAGCTCAGGCCAGTCGGCCTCGATCCCGGCCCGGTGCCCCACCCGGGCCAGCGCCTCGGCGATGCTCGTGTGCCAGTCCACCAGCGTCCCGAAGACGTCGAACGCCACCACTTCGATGCCCGCGCCGTTGCCCACCCCCGGTTCCTTCCCGCCGGGGCGAGCCTGCAACATCGGCCCCACGGCCTGTCGCGTAGTCTCCCGATCATGGGAGCAGCGGAGCCGCCCGATAACTGGGTGGCCGCGTTGGGTGGTGCCGGGGCCGAGCGCGACGATGCGATGGCCCAGCTGCACGGGGCCCTGCTGCGGGTGGCCCGGTCCGAGCTGAACCGCCGCCACGGCCAGCTCAACGTGTCCGGCCCCGAACTGGACGACCTGGCTCATCAGGCCGCGGCCGACGCCATGGTGGCCATCATGGCCAAGCTGGATCAGTTCCGCGGTGAGAGCCGGTTCACCACCTGGGCCTACAAGTTCGTCATGTTCGAGGTGTCGGCCAAGATCGGCCGGCACTTCTGGCGCACTCCGCCCATCGCGTTCGACACCGAGGACTGGGATCGGCTGCCGGACCGGTTCGGGTTCGACCCGGCTCAGGCGTCAGAACGACGTGATTTCGTCCGGGCCGTCCGCCAGGCGGTGGACCAGGACCTGACCGAGCACCAGCGCCAGATCTTCGTCACGCTGGTCCTGGACGGCGTGCCGCTGGACGCGCTGGCGGAAAGGCTCGGCTCCAGCCGGAACGCGATTTATAAAACAATGTTCGACGCCCGGCGTAAGCTGCGGGCCAGCCTGGTAGCTAACGGGTACCTGGACGATGAGGCGGTGCGGCGCCCATGAGCGGATGGTCAGCCTTTGACCGCTTCGTGCGGACCGACCCGTCCGACACCGGCTGTGGCCCGGCCATGGACGTGATGGACGTCTACGCGGAACTGGCCGTCGCCGACCGGCCGGCCGCGGAGCAGCGCTACCCGGGGGTCGCCGCGCACCTGCGGTTCTGCGACCCGTGCACCCAGGACCTCGACGGCCTGATGACGCTGATCCGGGCCAACGGCCACGGCCCGGGCCAAATCTTACGAAACTGAGGTGTGTCCGCCGGCCTGCGCAGGAAGGCGCAGGCCGGCGGGCACCGGGCTTGCCGTCAGCGAGCTACCAGGCGTAGTGCTCCGGGGCGGGCTTGTACCCGGGGAAGATGTCGTCCAGCTGCTTCAGGGTGTCCTCGCTCAGCCGCAGCGTGACCGCGCGCAGCGGCTCGTCCAGCTGCTCGATGGTCCGCGGCCCGATGATCGGCCCGGTCACCCCGTCCTGGTGCAGCAGCCAGGCCAGCGCGACGAGCGCGGGCTTCTCCCCGAGGGCGTCGCACAGCCCCTCGAACGCCTCGATCTGCTCCCGGTGAGCGTTCAGGGTCTCCTGGGCCCGGCCCGCCGTCCGGCGCCGGCCTTCCTGCTCCTTCTTCAGCACCCCGCCGAGCAGGCCGCCCTGCAACGGGCTCCAGGGGATCACGCCCACCCCGTAGGCCCGGGCCGCGGGCAGCACTTCCAGCTCGATGTCCCGGGTCATCAGGTTGTACAGCGACTGCTCGCTGACCAGGCCGAGCAGGTGGCGCGCGGCGGCGGCGTCGTTGGCCTGGGCGATGTGCCAGCCCGCGAAGTTCGACGAGCCGACGTAGAGGATCTTGCCCTGGGCGATCAGGACCTCCATGGCCTGCCAGATCTCGTCCCACGGGGTGTCCCGGTCCACGTGGTGCATCTGGTACAGGTCGATGTAGTCGGTCTGCAGCCGCTGCAGGGAGGCGTCGCAGGCCCGCCGGATGTTGAGGGCCGACAGCTTGCCCTCGTTGGGCCAGTCACTCATGGCCCCGAAGACCTTGGTCGCCAGCACGGTCTTCTCCCGGCGCCCGCTGCCACCGGCGAACCAGTCCCCGATGATCTCCTCGGTCCAGCCGGCGTGGGCCTCGGTGTTCTGGCTGACCTGTCCGGGCGGCCCGCCCATCGAACCGTAGCGGTTGGCGGTGTCGAAGAAGTTGATGCCCACCTCGTGCGCGTGATTCATGATCGCGTGCGCATCGTCCGGCGGGGTCAGCGGCCCGAAGTTCATCGTGCCCAGGCACAGGCGGCTGACGCTGAGCCCAGTACGACCGAGATGTGTGAATTCCATAACTAATATCTTCTCGCGCGCCGCGTCCCCGCCCGCCCCTGGCCCCCGGGATGGGCCGTGGCCCAGGCGCTCCAGCGGGCCGAAGAACTAATAACAGCCCAATTGCGCGTTGAACGTTCTAAGTCCCCTCGCCGGTCATCCCCCTCTTCAGGCTGGCGGGGGGACCCTGCTGCCCGGAGGGCCACCCTGGGGGCGGTCCGGGGACCGCCAGCCGGGCTATGAGGGCGGGACGTCCAGGGCCGGGTTGCGGTCGAAGAAGCCCGACGGCTTCAGCCAGAACGAGACCGTGTCGGCCGGCATGACCGGCCAGTCTTCCGGCCGGGTGATGTGGTGGACGCCGAACACGTACCACAGGACCACGTCGGCCCCGGCGATGGGCCGGTTCTGCCTGGTCCAGGCGGCCAGCCCCTCGTCCCGCTCGCTCTGGTTGCAGAACTCCCCGGCCGGCCAGCGCTCGGCCGGGTCGTACGGGGTGACCCACAACGTGTGGCCGATGACCTCGGCCCGGCGGAAGACCGGGGAGGCCGGGTCCATCATCGGCGGGAAACAGCTGCCCGGGATCAGCTTGTACGCGGTCGGGGTGCCGAGCCGGTTGCGGCGGGTGTCGCTGGCCACCTTCCAGGTCCGCTGGGTGTCCCAGCGGTAGTCCTGCTGGCCCTCGGCCTCGGTCCGCAGCGGCGTCTGCCGCTGGATCAGGGTCAGGCCCAGCGGGTTGTCCTCGCCGATCGGCACGGCCTCGGAGTCGCAGCAGTACACGGTGTTGCCGGTGCCGTCGACGTCCAGGTCCAGCCGGGCCACGATGAAGTGCTGGTGGAACGGCGCGTACGTGCCGGTGTCCACGATCGTGCCGGGCGCGGTCTCACCCGGGCGCAGCGCCGTGGTCACCATGATGCCGGTGGCGCGGATCTCGCACTCGATGCTGCCGTCGGTGTAGAAGCGCCAGTAGACCAGGTACTCGTAGTTGGCCACGGTGGCGTGGAAGGAGATCACCATCCGCCGCATCCGGCGCACCTCGGCCCCGGCCTCGGCGTCGACGTGCTTCCACAGCACGCCGTTGTCCTCTTCGTGCAGGCAGATCGCGTTGGGGATGCGGTACGGCTCGCCCGCCGCGTTGTGCAGGGTGGCGTCCAAGTAGCGGATCTCGCCCAGGCAGTCGCAGTGCTGTTCGAGCGATCTGGTCATGAAGCCCAGACCCCACTCGCCGATGTCGAAGGCGGTGCGCCGGTAGTGCTCGGGGCTGGTGTCCCGGTACGGCACCACCATCTCGGCCAGCGACAGCCGGTGTGCGACCGGCCGGACCTGGCCGTCGTCGTCGTAGGCGATCTGGTGCAGGACCAGGCCCTCGCGGTAGTTGAAGCCGATCCGCAGCGACCACTTCTGCCACCGCAGCTCGTTGCCGTCCAGGGCGAACGAGACCCCTTCGGGCTGGCTGATCTCCACCGGCCGCACGTCCTCGCGGGCCTTGTAGCCGGGGATGAGCGCGGGCACGTACTCGCCCATCACCGGGGGCAGCTCGACCACCCCGGTGTCGCCCACCTCCAGCAGCTCCATCCGGTTCAGGTCGATGACCGGGTGCAGCCCGTTGACCGGGTGCGCGTAGGGGTTCGCGCCGGGAGCAGCCCGGTACCAGACGTCGGCCCAGCCGACCCGGCGGTCCCGGTACTGCTCGGGGATGAGCGCGAAGCCGTAGGTCCAGGTGTCGAACAGCACCAGGTTCAGGTCGGTGATGCCCCGGCGGGCCAGCGCGGCCACGATGTCCGGGTGGGCCCGCAGCACAGCGTCAGCCTCGTGCCACTCGTCCTCGGTGGCGTTGGGCTGCACCCCGGGCCGGTAGGTGAACGCGGTCACCTCGTCGCCGGTCAGCGAGACCGTCGCGGTGTAGGCCTGACCGTCGTCGCGGTTCCAGCAGGTGACCAGGGCCGCCCGCCCGTACGGGTCGCCGGGTCGCCAGGCGGCCAGCTCGGGCTTGACCGGCTCGGCCAGCTCGATGCCGGCGAACCGCCACCGGTCGCCCACGGCGCGGTCGCGGCGCAGCACGGCCACCGCCTGGCGGATCTCCGCGGCGGTCAGCGGGTCGAGGGGATGGCCGGTACTGGCCGGGCTCCCGTCACTGCTGGTACTGATGGGGTGCATCATGTCACGGGCCCACCGGCGGGGTGCCGTGGGTATGGAACGAGCTGATCGTCTTCAGGCCCCAGGCCTGGCCCTTGGCCCGCTCGGCCTCACTCCAGCTGATCGTCTCCCAGTCGGGGGCGAAGATCAGCCGGGCCACCGGGTTGCACAGCTCGATCCGATTCCCGCCCGGCTCGTAGACGTAGAGGAAGAACGTCTGCTGGATGGCGTGCTTGTGCGGCCCGGTCTCGATGAACACCCCGTGGTCCAGGCAGATGTCGGCGCCGCGCAGGATGTCCTCGCGGGTGTCGGTGGCGAAGGCCAGGTGGTGCAGCCGTCCCCGGCTGCCCGTCCAGTCCTCGGTGTAGACCAGGTCGTAGGACTTGCTGGCGAAGTGCAGCCAGCGGGCCGACACCACCCCAGTGTCCAGCACGATCTGCTCGGTGGCCCGGGCGCCGAGCTGGCCGATGATGAAGTCGGTGGTCTCGGTGACGTCCGCGGCCAGGTAGTTGACGTGGTCCAGCCGCCGGACGCCGATTCCGCGACCCGGGTAGGCCTGGGCCTGGTTCTTCAGCGCCGGGGCCAGCTCGGGCGGGGCCTGGTACCACTCGCTCTCCCAGTACAGCCGCATCTCGTGGCCGTCCGGGTCGCGGAAGGCGTAGGTCGGGCCGATCCCGGGCTCGCCGTCGGTCCAGCCGGAGCCGAGCCCGGAGTCGGCCAGGTGTTTCACCGTCCGCTCCAGGGCCTCCTGGCTCGACGCGCGCAGGGCGGTGACCCCGAGGCCGGACGTGTCGTGCGCGGTCAGCTTGAGGCTGAACTGCTCGTAGTCGTCCCAGGTGCGCAAGTAGACCGAGTTGCCCTCCCGCCCGGTCTCGGTCAGCCCGAGGATGTTGACGAAGAACCACAGGCTGCGTTCGGGCTCGGGGGTGAGCAGCTCGGCGTGGCCCAGGTGGGCGACGTCATGCCGTAGTGCGGTCATCGGCGACTCCGGGGGGCATCGAGGGCATCGGGGGCTTCAGGCGCTGGGACTGCGGGGGAAGACGGTTCCGTCGACCAGCTTGCGGGCCGTGCGGACCACGCCGCTGCGGCGGACCCGCGGGATCTCACCTGAGGTGTCGATCTCGGCCTCGACCTCGAGGTGGCCGGTGGGGTGCTCCACGTTGTAGCGCACCCCGGCCGGCGCCACGGCCAGCTCCGCGCCCACCGCGCCCGGTAGGGCCAGCGCGGTCACCACGCTGACCGCGCCCAGCACGCCGATCGCGGTGTGCGGCCGGACCGGGATGAACGTCCGGGTGCAGATCGTCCCGCCGTCCCGCGGCGCCGCCACCAGGGTGGTCTTGGGCACCGAGGCGCCGGTGACGTCGCCCAGGCCCATCAGCTTCCCGGCCTGGACCCGCAGCGACTGCACCCGGTCGGCCAGGGCCCCGTTGGCGCCCAGGTCCTGATAGCTCTCGTACCCGGTCAGCCCGAGGTCGGCGGCCCGGGCCACCACCACTGGCATGCCGTTGTCGACGCAGGTGACCGCGATCCCGTCGATCTCGTCCCGGAGGTGGCCGGTGGGCAGCAGCGCACCGGCGGCGGACCCCTCTGTGCCGGTGAAGTCGAGCACGATGGCGCTCGCCGTCCCGGGCACCCCGGAGATCCCGGTGTCGCCGTCGTAGTCCGGCACGCCGCCGGGGGTGGCGAACCGCGCGGTGGCCAGGCTGCCCGAGTTGACCATGCGGATCCGGGTCGTGGTCTGCTCCGGCCCGGCCGCGACGAGCCCGCGCTCGACCGCGAACGGGCCCACCCCGGCCAGCAGGTTCCCGCAGTTCTGCTGGTCAGAGACGGTGGCCTGGTCCACCCCGAGCTGGAGGAACAGGTAGTCCACGTCGGCGTCGTCATCGGCCGAGCGGCTGACCACGGCCACCTTGGAGGTCAGCGGGTGCGCCCCGCCGATCCCGTCGATCTGCCGCGGGTCGCCGCTGCCCATGACCCGGATCAGCAGGTCATCGCGGGCGGCGGGGTCGGCGGGCAGGTCGCCGGCCAGGAAGTACGCGCCCTTGGACGTGCCGCCGCGCATCAGCATGCAGCGGATCCCGGTGCTCATGCCCGCTTCGCCTCCCGCTGTGTCTGCCGCAGGGCCTCGATCACGCTGGCCAGGTGGCGGCGGGCGGCTGCCTCGGCCGCGGCCGGGTCCCGGGCCGCGATGGCCTCGATGATGGCCTGGTGTTCCGGCAGCGACACGTGCGTGCGCCCGGGCCGCAGCGCCAGCTGGAACTGGTGCCGGACGATCTGGGCGTTGAGCCGCTGGAGCAGGCCGGCCGCGACCGTCTGGCCGGAGATCTCGTGCACGGCCTGGTGCAGCTCCCGGTTGAGCGCGGAGTACTTGAGCGGCTCACCCGCGGCCACGGCCGCCGCCAGCTGCTCTCCGATCGCGGTCAGCCGCCCGATCTGGGCCGGGGTGGCCACCTCGGCCGCCTTGGCCGCGCACAGTCCCTCGAGCACCATCCGGCACTCGGTGATGGCGATCGCCTCCGCCACCGGCACCGCGCGCACCCGCGCCCCCCGGTTCGGGATGCGTTCGACCAGGCCGTCGGCGGACAGGTCGATCAGGGCCGCCCGGACGCTGCCCCTGGTCGTCCCCAGCAGCTCGGCCAGGTCGGCCTCGACCAGCCGCTGGCCGGGGACGACATCGCCGTTCATGATCGCGCCGCGCAGGTACTCCACCACGAAACGCCGGGCCTGGTCCCCTTCCCGCAGGCCGCCGCCGGGCCGCGATTCGTCCGCCGCACGAGCCCCGTCTGCCTCCTGCATCACTTCGGCCTCCCCGGGCCCACCCAGACTGCTAATCAGCCCTCCGGGCCCACCCCAGACTGCTGATCAAATTGTTGACAATCCAACACTACCTTTCGGCCGAAAGGTCGTCCGGCCGGACGACCACGCCGTCGCGCCACCCCTCCGGCGCTGTGTCAATCTGGAGCACCCGGTTGATTTTCTTGATGGAACGGGGGGAGGGTTGTCGGTATGGCGCACACGCGAGGCAAGGTGGCCGGGGCGGCGATGGCCGTGGCGGGGGCGGCAGCGCTGCTGACCTCGTTGATCACGTCCGGAGGGTCAGCGGCGGCGAACGCCACCCAGGCCGGCCCGGCCAGCACCCAGGCCAGGACGTTCAGCAATCCGGTGCTCGGGCCCGGGCAGGACCCATCGGTGGTGACACAGGCGGGGTGGTACTACTTCACCCAGTCGGCACCGGACGCCAAGAGCATCACGATCCGGCGGGCTCGGTCGATCAAGTCCCTGGCTGCGGCGCCGAAGACCGTTGTCTGGACGGCCGGCCGGTCCGGGTCACCGTGCTGTGACTGGTGGGCACCGGAGCTGCACCACCTCGGCCACGCCTGGTACATCTACACCACTGCGGACGACGGCAACAACGACAACCACCGGCTCCAGGTGCTGCAGGCGCCCAGCCCGCTGGGGCCGTACACCTACAAGGGGCAGCTGACCACGCCGGGCGGGGACTGGTCCATCGACCCGTCGCCGCTGCAGTTGCCGAACGGGCAGCTGTACCTGGCCTGGTCGGGTTGGCCCGGCAGCACCAATGGCGTGCAGAACATCTACCTGGCCAAGCTGTCCAGCCCGTGGACCATCTCCGGGGGCCGGACGCTGCTCAGCACGCCGACCTACTCCTGGGAGACGCAGGCCGGCACCGTCGGGGTCCTGGTCAACGAATCGCCCGAGCCGATCGTGCACGGCAACCGGGTGTTCATCACCTACTCGGCGTCCGGGTGCTGGACCCCGGACTACGCGCTCGGCCTGCTGTCCGCGTCCACCGGCGCCAACCTGCTCGACGCCTCCTCCTGGCACAAGTCCGCCACCCCCGTGTTCCACAGCAACACCGCGGCCGGGATCTATGCCCCGGCCAGCAACGGGTGGTTCACCTCGCCAAACGGCCGGCAGACCTGGATGGTGTTCCACGCGGTCAACGACTCGGCCGGCAACTGCGGGCTGGAGCGGTCGGTCTACGCCCAGCGGGTCACCTGGGGCGCGGACGGGTTCCCGCAGCTCGGCGGCGAACCGGTGTCGCTGACCACTACCCTCCAGGTGCCGTCGGGTGACCCCGGCGCGCCCTGACCCGACGCGCGGCGCAGGCCGCGTCACACTGGAGAGATGCCTGAAGAAAGCACACCGTCACCGGGTGGTCCCCGCGACCCTACGCACGATCCATGGCCGGGCGGTGCTCCGCCGGCCGAGGGCAACATCCAGGACGTGCTCACCGGGATCATGGCCCTGCACAAGCGGATCTTCGAGCTGGAGAAGTCGCTCGTCGTCAGCGGCGTGAGCCATGCCCCTGATCTGCGGATGCTGGGCCCGGAGCTGCGCAAGACCCTCCCCCCGGCCTGGCGGCGGCAGACCCAGGGTGAGCCGCGCTGGCACATCGTCCTCGCGGTCACGGCCGCGATGTTCCTGCAGTGGCCGCTGCCCGGCCGGCTGGTGCTGTTCCAGCCGAGCTGGATACTGCCCGCGCTGGAGGGCGCGCTGCTGGTGGTGCTGGTCAGCCTGGAACGCCAGATGCGCATCGACCGGGAGTCGAAGCTGCTGCGCGGGGTGGGCCTGGTCGCGACCGGGCTGCTCAGCGCGGCTAACGCGTACTCGGCCGTGCGCCTGGTGATGGGGCTGATCAACGGGACCGAGGGCAACTCGGCCGGGCCGCTGCTCGCCTCCGGCGCGGTCATCTGGCTCACCAACGTGATCGTGTTCTCGTGGTGGTACTGGGAGCTGGACCGTGGCGGCCCGGCCGCCCGGGCGCACGGCACCCACCAGTGCCCAGACTTCATGTTCCCGCAGATGAGCGACCCGGAGCTGGCTCCGAAGGACTGGGAGCCGAACTACTTCGACTACGCCTACCTGGCCCTCACCAACGCCACCGCGTTCAGCCCGACCGACACGATGCCGATGAGCCGGTGGGCCAAGGGCGCGATGACCCTGCAGACCTTGGTGTCGATCGTGGTGGTGGCGCTGGTCGTGGCCCGGGCGGTGAACGTCCTCAAGTAGCGGGCGGCGTGTTCTCGCCCGCGAACATCGCGCCGGGGCTGAACGTCATCGTGCCGACCTGCGCCCCGGTGAGCCGGCGGTGCTGGGCTGGGGGCGGCATGCGGGTGGCCACGGTGGCTATGGATTCGTCCAGCTCCGTCTGCCACAGCCATCCCTCGGCGTCCTTGACCGCCGAGCCGAGCAGCGATCCTGACGCCTTGAACGCGGCCGCCAGCGTGGCTCCGATCCAGGCCAGCGCGGTGACCAGCCGAGCCGTGGGCGACACGCTGTGCAGCGTGAGCGCGGTGACGATCACCCCCGCCGTGGCCAGCGCCGCGATCAGAATCGGCCAGCGGGCCGCGACGATCGCCCGCTTGGCGATCTGCCGGGCCGCGGCCAGGTAACCGGACAGGTTGAGCATGTCGGCTGCGGCCTTCTCGCCCGTGATCAGGCCGCGCCAGAGCTGGCCCTGGACCCGCATCTCCAGCTGGGCCGACCGCCAGTCGGTGCCACCCGACGCCGCGGCGACCCACTGCTGCCAGTCGGTCAGGCCGGCCGAGACCGCATAGGCGGCGTGGTCGGGCAGCATGGTCTTGAGCTCGACCAGCCAGTCTTTGATCGTGGTCACCCGTCCGGCCGCCAGCAGTTCGCCGAACGCCTCATCCAGGTCGTCGGCGGCGGCGGCCGCGGGCACCAGCGTGGTCTCGGCCAGGGCACGGCCCAGCCCGTAGGCCTTGCCCAGCCGGAAGTCGGCCACGGTCAGCGACTCCAGCAGCCGGCAGTGCAGGGTGAACACCGCGTCCAGGGTCGCGTCCCGGCGCCGCTGGCGGTCCCCGAGCAGGCCCATCACCTGGCCCAGCGCCTCGGTGACCGGGCCGGGCGGCGTCGGCAGCAGGCTGATCACGGTGGCGTTGATCTGCTCGGCCAGCCACTTGGCCTGGGTCGCATCCGGGAAACCGGAAATCCCCGGTAGCCGGGCACCTCGGCGCGGATCGGCCGCCGCCCCCTCGCGGACCGGGGAGTGGTACAGCTTGGCCATCTGCCAGCCCAGCGACACCGCGGCGCAGACCCGTGCGTTACCCGACGCCGGGGGCATCGGTCCGGTCATGGATCCGCAGTTTAGACCGGTGCGTGGCTGGGCGGGTGTGATTGGGCTGGGCCGGGGAACGTGGTGATCATGGCGCCGAGAAAGAAAGCCAGCAGCGGGGAGTCCGCGCACCAGCCGCCCGGGGAGCGGCTGTCTTCCTACGAGCGGAAGCGGGACTTCGGCCGGACGCCAGAGCCGTCCGGGCGCAGCGGCGCCAAGAAGTCCGCCATCCCCGACGGCCCGCGCTTCGTGGTGCAGCGGCACCGGGCCCGGCGGCTGCACTACGACCTGCGCTTCGAGATCGACGGGGTGCTGGCCAGCTGGGCCGTGCCCAAGGGCCCGACGCTGGACCCGGACGTCAAGCACGCCGCCATCCACGTCGAGGACCATCCGATCGAGTACGAGAACTTCGAGGGCGTGATTCCGTCCGGCCAGTACGGCGGCGGGGACGTGATCGTGTGGGACACCGGCACCTGGGACCTGCACGCGGCCGATGACGCCGCCGAAGCGGTCCGCGACGGCGAGCTGCACGCCGACCTCTACGGCGAGAAGCTCAAGGGCCGGTTCATCCTGATCCGCCGGCAGGGCCGCGGTGAGCCGGGCAAGGAACAGTGGCTGCTGTTCCACAAGCACGACGAGTATGCGGTCAAGGGCTGGGACCCCGAGGACTACCCGAAGTCGGTGCTCAGCGGCCGGACCAACGACGAGGTCAAGGCCGACCCGGACCGGATGTGGCGCTCCGACCTGCCCCCATCGCAGGCCTCGGTCCCGGCCGATTCAGCGACGAAAACGAAGGCTGCCGCCGGCCGGCGCGTCATCGGCCAGCCCGGAGCCAAGCCATCCAAGGCCGAGCCCGGAGCCAAGTCCAGCGCCACGACCAAGCCCAGCGCCACGACCAAGCCCAGCCCCAAAGCGAACGCCAGCCCCTCGACCAAGCCCAGCCCCAAAACCAACACCAGCCCCAAAACCAACACCAGCCCCAAAGCCTCGTCCCGCGCCCGCACCCGATCTGATAACAGCAAGAAATCACGGGACGCCGACGATGACCCTGGAGGAGCGGGTCAGCTTGCCCCGCCCAGCCCGGACGAGCTGGCCGCCCTGGACGATCTCGGCGACGGCGGCACCTGGGAGGTGTTCGGGCGCCGGCTGAAGCTGACCAATCTGGACAAGGAGTTCTTCCCGGGCCGCCGGGCCGGAGGCGGGCGGAAGGGCGAGGCCGCCGTCAGTAAGCGGGAGTTCATCGCCTACGCGGCCCGGATCGCGCCGGTCATCCTGCCGTACCTGACCGGGCGGCCGCTGAACATGAACCGGTTCCCGGGCGGGGCCGGGACCCAGGGGTTCTGGAACAAGCAACTGCCCGAGCACGCGCCGGACTGGCTGCCGCGCTGGCACCGGCCCGGCCGCAAGGCGGGCGAGGCCGACACCTACCTGATGGTGGACGAGCCCGCCGCGCTGGTCTGGGCGGCCAACTACGGCGCGCTGGAGTGGCACGCCTGGACGGCCCGGGCCGACGCGCCGGACCAGCCCACCTACGTGCTGATCGACATCGACCCCGGGACGGGCACGAGCTGGGATGACCTGCTGGTGCTGGCCCGGCTGCACCGCACCGCCCTGGACCACCTCGGGGTCCGGGGCCAGCCCAAGGTCACTGGGCAGCGCGGGATCCAGATCTGGATCCCGATCCAGCCCGGGCCCAGCTCGGAGGAGACCAGCGCCTGGGCCGAGGAGCTGTCCCGCGCGATCGGGGCCGCCGTGCCCGAGCTGGTCAGCTGGAAGTGGGAACGGCGGGACCGGGGCGGGCACGCCCGGCTGGACTACACCCAGAACGCCGGGCACAAGACGCTGGTCGCGCCCTACAGCCCGCGGCCCGCGGCCGGTGCCCCGATCTCCGCCCCCATCGACTGGGGCGAGCTGGACGACCCGTCGCTCCGTCCGGACGGCGTCACCGTCCGGACGGCCTTCGACCGGCTGGCGGACCGGGGCGACCCGTTCCGCTCCGTCCTCGACTACGACCAGACGCTGCCGCCGATCACCTGATCAGCGGCAGCGACAGCGACAGCGACAGCTTCTGGGCCCGGTTACTTCTTGAGCCACTTGCGGTGCTTCGGGGCCGACGCCCGCTTCCAGTCCTGCCAGGCCTGCTGCTCGGAGTCGCGGACCGCGGTGCTGTTGTGCTCGTGCAGCAGCCCGAAGGTGAAGGCGTTCTCGCCCTCCAGGTGGGCCCGGATGCCGATCTCGCGCAGCGTATTCCGCGCGATCACCGCGTCCTGGTGCGTGCCCAGGGTGGACTGGATCTTCTTCATCTGCTTACCGAACCGCTTGGCCTGCTTCCCGTAGACCGGGGTGGCGACCTCGGCCGCGTACCGCGCCCGCTTGGCCGCCCGCCGCGCGGCGTGCAGCGCCACGTTGGTCGGCTCGCCCGCGTGGGCCTGCCGGGCCTGCTGCATCCGCTTGTCCGTGCGCTTGTAGGCGCGGGCCACCGCGTGGGCCAGCGCCTTCTTGGCGGGCTGGGCCGCGTCCGGGCCCAGCAGCGGGTCGGCCAGCAGCTGGTCCAGCTCGTCCAGCAGCGCGAAGTACCGCTCGGAGTCCAGCGTGTCCAGCACCGCCTGGCGGCTCTGCCCGGACAGCGGGGCGAAGTGCTCGCGCACCCGGGCCTGCACCGGCCCCATGACCAGCTCGACCGGGGCCTGGTGTATTTCGGCCTCGATGCGCTCGGACAGGACCTCATAGTCGCGGGCGTCGCCCAGCACGCGGCCGAGCCAGCGCAGCTCGCCCGCCAGGTGCTTGGTGTCGGCGGTCGGCAGGATCTTGCCGAACGACTGGAGCGTGCTGCGCAGCCGCCGGGTGGTGACCCGCATCTGGTGCACGCTGTCCGGCTCGTCCCGCCGCACCGACGGGTCGTAGGCCTTCAGCTTGTCCGCCTGCTCGGCCACGTAGTCCAGCACCACGTCGGCGGCCGAACCACGGCCACCGGGGTGCTCGTCACCGGCGGAGGCGGGCAGGGCGTCGGCCAGCGCGCGCTCCAGCTTGGCCGTGCGGCCCGCGGGCTGCAGGCCGCCCCGGCGCAGCCGCTTGTCAGCCGCGCGCAGCAGCTGGCGGTCGCCGCCGGTCAGCTCGACCTCGACCTCGCGCCAGGTGGAGATCGTCGTGGACGCGCCCAGCGTCTGGGCCGAGACCTCGTCCGCGACCACTTCGGCCAGGGACGTTCCGGCCTCGTCGACCAGCGTCCGGACGTGCCGGACGGTGGCGATCCGCGCCACCGGGGCCAGGGCGTGGCCGCGGCTGTACACCTTGACCAGCCGGACCAGCTCGGCGGGCACGGTCCGCCCGCTGCGGCCCAGCGGCAGCCGGAGCTCCCGCCGCGTCTGCGGGCCGGCCGGCAGCTTCAGGTGCCAGCCGCTGTCCTTGCCACCGCGGCGCCGCCGCAGCGTGACACCGGCGCGCAGCAGCCGCAGGTCCTCGGTGTCGTAGTACTCAGCCTCGAGCTTCTGCTCATCGGGCCCGTCCTCGCTGGCCACCCGGGGCAGGTCCTCCAGGGGCGGCAGCACGGCGTCCGGGCCGATCTCGTACTTGAGCTCAATCTCGCGGGTATCCGTAACCATAAAGATCTGTGTACCCATTCCGTTGATGGCGATGCGTGCTGACGATCGGTTAGTGACAACCATGATCTACCTAAAAGACAATTCACGTTCAGTCAGAGTTTACCTTCTGTTCACCTTGCACGCTCGGGTGACAAATCGTACATTTGTTCTAAATAGGCGTGATGAGCAGCGCGAGTTAATTCGAACATGTTATCGTCTCGGCCATGGGAGCTGGGAGAACGTCATCGGGTGGGTATCCGCCCCCGGTGGGGACGGTGCCGATGTTGTCCCGGGTGCCCGCCGGGGAGCTGATGGACAGCCCGCGGCGGGCCCCGGTGCGCCGGACGGCGGAAGTGCTCTACAGCGACACCAGCTGGCGGCCCTGCCAGATCGTGGCCTGGGCCCAGTACCAGGGCGGCTGGGCCGCGCTGATCCGGTGGCCGGACGGCCGGGAGGACTGGCGGCAGTTCAACCGCCGTCACATGCGCCCGCAGGCTCACGGCGATACGGGGTTAGCCGGAGGCCGCGTGCGAGGCCCGGCCCGGAGCCTGCTGCCCGGCCCGGGACGACCCCTGGCGGTCGTGGTCCTCGGACAGTAGCGGGGAGCGGGACAGGGCGAACACGGCCCCGGCCATCAGCGCCGTGCTCAGCGCGGCCAACAGCAGCGGGATCATTCCGGAGCGGACCCGCTCGTGGAAGGCCAGCACCCCCCACAGGATCGAGATGATCGGGTCGGACAGGGTCAGCCCGGGCTGAGCCGCGATCAGCCGCCCGGCATTCAGGGCGGACTGCACCAGGAACATGCCCAGCCCCCCGGTGGCCACCAGCGCGTATAGCTGCCAGCTGGCGAAGATGGCCCCCCACCCCTGGGCAAAGTGCGAGGTCATGCCCTTGATCAGCGCCGCGGTCAGGCCGAACGCGGCCCCGCCGGCCACCCCGAACACCGCCGCCTGGTGGCTGCTGCTGCCGTCGTGGCCGCCGCCCCGGCCGGCCGGGCCGTTCCGGCCCCAGACCCAGAGCACCCCGACCAGGGCCAGGTTGGCCCCGATCCCGATGATCCACACGTACAGGGGCACCTGGTCGGTCCGACCGCCGGTGGGATCCAGGAAGTACAGCAGGCCGGCCAGGCCGACGGTCATGGCCAGCGTGGACGCCCACTCCCGCCGGCCCATGGCGGACCCGCCGAGCACTCGGGCGGCCAGGATCAGCGTCAGCGGCAGTTCGATGACCAGGATCGGCTCCACCACGGCCAGCTCGCCTGCGCCCAGGGCCGAGGCCTGGAGCAGGAAGCCCACGGTGATGGCGGCGATGCCGCTGAACCACACCGGCTCGTGCAGGAGCCGGCGGATCTGCTTCAGGCTCGCGTTCTCGTCCTGCGGCACCTTCTGGTTGGCCTTGCGCTGCAGCACCGACGACGTGGCGTTGGCGCAGGCCGCCAGCACGGCCAGGAGGTAGCTGAGCATGCTCGCCCTTCCTGTCCGCGGCCCGGTATCTCCACGTCGAGCTACCCGCAAATGACCACGTGGCACGCTTGCCGTGAGCGGGAAAAGGTTATCCGGCCGAGGAACCGGGAAGCTGCCGTCATAGGTTTGCAGGGATCACTGAGACGAATCATCTGGAAGGGCCCACCATGGAATACCGTCAGCTTGGCCGGAGCGGCCTCCGGATCTCGACGCTGACTCTCGGCACGATGACGTTCACCGGCGGGGGCGGCAACAGCCCACTGGCCAGCACCGATCTGGACGGGGCCAAACGGCAGATCGGGATGGCCCTGGACGCCGGGGTCAACCTGATCGACACCGCGGACATCTACTCCGCAGGCGTGTCCGAAGAGATCGTCGGCCAGGCCATCAAGGGCAAGCGGGACGACCTGCTGCTGTCGTCCAAGGTCCGGATGAAGACAGGCGACGGGCCCAACGACGCCGGCCTGTCCCGGCACCACATCATCAGCGGCCTGGAGGCCAGCCTGCGGCGGCTGGACACCGACCACATCGACATCTACCACGTGCACGAGTGGGACGGGGAGACGCCGGTCGAGGAGACCCTGTCCACGCTGGACTCCTTGGTCAAGGCGGGCAAGATCCGCTACCTGGCCGCGTCGAACTACTCGGGCTGGCAGTTGATGAAGGCCCTGGCCGCCGCCGATGCCCGCGGCTACGAGCGGTTCGTGGCCGAGCAGATCTACTACTCGCTCGAGGCCCGCGACGCCGAGTACGAGCTGGTACCGCTGGCCCTGGACCAGGGTCTCGGCATCCTGGTCTGGAGCCCGCTCGCGGGCGGCCTGCTGTCGGGCAAGTTCCGCCGGGACGCGGACCAGCCGGAGGAGTCGCGCCACCTGAATGGGTGGAGCGAGCCGCCGGTGCGCAACGAGGACCGGCTCTACGACACGATCGAGGTCCTGGTCGACGTGGCCAAGGCCCACGAGGTGTCCGCGGCCCAGGTCGCGCTGGCCTGGCTGCTCAGCAAGCCCGGCGTGACCTCACTGGTTATCGGCGCCCGCACCGACGAGCAGCTCGCGGACAACCTCAAGTCGGCCGGTCTGGTCCTGTCCAGCGACGAGCGCGCCGCCCTGGATCAGGTCAGCACGCCGGACCTGATCTACCCGCACTGGCACCAGCTGGCCACGGCCAACGACCGCCTCGGCCAACCCGACCTGGCCCTGCTCCGCCCGCACCTGGGCGAGTAAGCCCGGCCGCTAAGCCCGGCCGCGCCGGCACTCCTGTCCTGAGCGGTCCCCTGACTGCTCAGGACAGGACACTGCCGGCGCCAATCCGGTCGCCCGCGTACTCATGCATGGCGTCCAGGTTGTCGTGGGCAGGGTATCGGCTGGCCGCCGGGCCGTCCGCGAATGCGCGGAAGATATTCGTGGTCGCCTGCCGCACGAAGGCCGCGGTCGAGACGCCGATCCCGTGCGGCTGGTCGCCGAAGATCGCCTCCACCCAGCGCATGGTCCCGGCGTTGAACACGCCCGCGCCGCCCGCGGCGGTGTAGTAAGCCGAGTCGCCGTAGCTGCTGACCCCGCTGCAGACCAGCGGGGAGTGCGACAGCACCTCGATCGGCCGCGGCACCGGGTAACCGGGGTTGACCCGGTCGTACTCCACGCCGACCAGGTGCGGGAAGCTCGTCCCGCTGGGCACGCCGGTGCCCTTGAACACCCAGTTGGATGAGCTGGTCACCCGATACGAGGCGTCGGCCGGGTACGACTCGTACAGCGTGCCGATCAGCGAGGACTCCGGATCGGCGGCTGGGGCGTCCCGCCAGTTGCCGGTGACCTGGGCGCTGTCCTTGCCGTACATCGGGTCTTCGGTGTAGCTGGTCTTGTAGCAGACGACTTCGCGGTCGGCGCCGAGCGTGGAGGCCTGCAGCCGGGTGCGCCGGAACATCGCGTTGGCGCCCAGGAAGGCCACGTTGACCCCGGCGTCCCGGGCCGCGGTCACGTTGGCCCGTTCCGGTGGCGTCCAGTACTCGTCGTGCCCGAGCGACAGGACCGCACTGGCCCCCTTGAGCAGGCCCGGGTCGGTCGCGATGTCCATGCTGGTCACGTAGGCCAGCGGGATGCCCAGCTGTTCGGCCAGCTTGATCGCGTTCCGCTCGTAGGTGAGGAACATCGACGCGCCGTTGCCGTCGTAGGGCCGGTCCAGGCTGACCACCAGCGACCGGTCCGCATACGTCCCCTGCGGCCCCTTGTACAGGTCGTAGCCGCCCCAGGTGTTGTAGGCCTGCCAGGTCTGGACGCCGTTCTTGATCACCACCTTGCCCGCCGTGCTGGCCGACCGGATCGTCACCGGCACGTACCGCTGGGCCCCGGAGTCCGCCTCCAGCAGCAGCAGGTACGAGCCCGGTGGCCAGTCGTCGGTCGGCACGCTCAGGACCGGATCCCAGGATGTGCGGATCGTCTTGGTGGCGTCGTCCAGGACCGGCTGGGCCTGAGTATGCCCGTGCAGCGCGCCGGACTGCCAGACCCGCCGGGCGCCGATGCCCTGGTACCAGCCGAGCCGGTACGCAGTGACCCGGTAGCCGGACGACGTGGTCGACACGTACAGCGGAAACGGCTCACCCTGGCCCACGCTGGCCAGGCCCGTGTACCCCTCGATCTCGTGCTCGCCGCCCAGGTGGCGGATGACCCAGTGCGGGTCGCCGGGCCGCGAGTTCTCCGACGCGGTGGTGGTGCCCCGCGGCCGGGGCGTGGGCCGCAGCGTCGCGGCCGGGTGCTTGGTGGCGGCCGGGGCCGATGACCCGCTGGGCCACCACAGCGGCGAGGTGGCGGCGGCGGCCACCCCGGCGACGCCCACCCCGGCGGCACCCAGGAAAGATCGGCGGCTCAGGCCCTGGTCCGCGGCTCGCTTGCCTCGCCTCCGGTCACCAGTCATGCAGACCAGGATGCCGCACCCAGCCGGCGGTGGTGACCAAGGCCGTGAACTAACTCCCGATACGTACGCCGACCTACTTCACCGTGCTGTCTACTTCACGATGCTGCCGTCGATCTGGTCGAAGTCGCCGATCCCGTTGCTCAGGCCGCCGCCGCCGGACCACTGCCACATCAGCGCGTGGACGCT
Source organism: Streptosporangiaceae bacterium (assembly GCA_965277615.1). Taxonomy (GTDB): domain Bacteria; phylum Actinomycetota; class Actinomycetes; order Streptosporangiales; family Streptosporangiaceae; genus Bog-532. Next base: position 184,220 of record CBDIDG010000002.1, read on the forward strand.
GGTCCGGGTCACCCCGCCGAAGAACGTGGCACAGCTGGACGAGCCCTTGAGGCACCAGCCGACCGGGGCCGCGCTGAAGCGGGTGGTTTCCGGCTCGTACGTCCACTCGTCGGTGCCGGGGATGGAGGCCTCGCTGCCGGTGCCGAAGATCGAGGCCCACACGCCGGCGTCGGAGTACACGCCGGGGGTGTAGCCGTGCGCCTTCTCGTAGCCGTAGAAACCGTTGAAGACGGCCCGGTCGAGGCTGGCCGAGACGTGGCTGGTCTTGACCTTGCCGCTGCACGGTGAGGTGTAGACCGAGTTCCAGCCGTTGTCGTGGGCTGGTGCCACTCCCGGCAGCTCGATGTCCATGAACAGCACCTTGTACTTGATCGCCTGCCCGTTGGCGTCGGCGACCGCCCGTACTGCCTGCCGCTGTCCCCAGGCCAGGGCCTCGCTGTAGGTCCCGTTGTAGTGCGGGTCCACGCCGGGGCCGCCCATGAACCAGTACGCCCCGGTGCCGATCCCGACGCCGTGGGCGTAGTTGCTGTTGGCCTGGGCGCTGTTGGCCGACGACCAGGCCAGGAAGCCGCCCTTGCAGCTCAGCCAGTACGACCAGCTGCCGGTCATCCCGATGTAGCCGCCGTACCGGCCCAGGCCCTTCGGCTCCTGGTACGGGTTCCCGCTGATGGAGATGGGCCAGCTGTCCGTGCCCCACCAGAACCCGGGCGGGCTGTCCCCGGCGCGCGCGGTGGCCGCGGTCCCGGTGTCCACCGCGGCCGCTGCGTGCGGGCCGGTGGCACTGACCGTGATCCCGGCCACTACGGCCGCCGCCGCCCCGGCGGCGAGGATCCGGCGCATTCGTGTCGTCAGCCGTACCATTCGTGCCCGCCTCCGCGCTGCTCTCGGGGGCGAACGCCCCGGCTGACACAGGATCGTACGTCCAGAAGGCCTCGGTAAGGCCGATCTGGCTCCGGGAATGTTGGATCAAGGTCAGCTCGTCCGGGAAAGTGACCGGGACGCAAACGGTGACCGTTCTGAGGCCGGCGATCAGGTGAATCCTCCGGTCCCGGTGTGTCAGGCTGATCTCATGGGTGCGGACGAGCCCCGGCGGCTCCTGCTGCTCCGGCACGCCAAATCGGCGTGGCCGGATGTGCCCGACGCTGAGCGGCCGCTGAACGACCGGGGACGCCGGGACGCCCCGGCCGTGGGCCGCTGGCTGCAGTCCAGCGGCTACGTCCCCGACGTGGTGCTCTGCTCCACCGCCTGCCGCACGCGGGAGACCTGGGACCTGCTGGCGCCCGAGCTGGACGTGACCCCGCCGGTCCACTACGAGCAGCGCATCTACGAAGCCACCGCGCTGAGCCTGCTGCACCTGCTGCGCGAAGCCGGTAACGGCTACCGGACGGTGCTGCTCATCGGGCACAACCCGGGGATCGCGGAGCTGGCCATCGGCATCGCCCAGCTGGCCGACGGGCCGGCCGGCGAACCGCTGGGACGGGTACGGAAGAAGTACCCCACCGCCGGGCTCGCGGTGCTGGAGTTCGACGGCGAGTGGGCCGACCTGACCCCGGGCGAGGTCCTCATGACCGAGTTCGCCGTGCCGCGCGAGCTGCGGGCCTGAGCGGTTAAAGCCGCGTGCGCGGGAGACGTTGCCCGCTGGCTGCCTCCCGCGCACGTACCTGAGACCAATCAGGAACCGAAGCTGGCCACCGCCGGGATGACCTCGTTGCCGATAATTTCCAGCGGCGTGATGGTCGAGACTCCGGCCACGCCGCCGATCGCGGTCTGGATGCCCTGCTCGGACAGGCGGCCCAGCTCGTCGATGACCTCGGCCGTCCGCTCGCCCTTCTCGCCGACGTTGAAGGCGTAGTACGCGGTCTTCTCGATCTCGTCATAGTCGCGGCCTTCGCGCTCGCAGTGCTCACGGAGCACGTCGAGCTTGTGGCCCAGCTCGGGACCGCCGAACAGGTTGCAGGCCTGCGCGTACTTGGCCACCAGCCGCAGCGTCTTCTTCTCGCCGCCGCCGCCGATCATGATGGGCGGGTGCGGCTTGGTCAGCGCCTGGGGCGAGTTCAGCGGCCGCTCCAGGTGGAACTGCTTGCCGTGGTACGGGCTCTCGTCTCCGGCCCACATCTGCAGGCAGATCTGCAGGGCCTCCTCGAGCTGCTCGAACCGCTCAGCCACCGGCGGGAACGGGATACCCAGACCGCGGGACTCCTCTTCGTTCCAGCCCGCCCCGATACCCAGCCACGCCCGGCCGCCGGACAGCACGTCCAGGGTGGTGATGATCTTGGCCAGGATGCCCGGGTACCGGTAGATGACCCCGGTGACCAGGGTGCCCAGCCGGGCCCGCGACGTGTGCGCGGCTATGAAGCCCAGCGCGGTGTAAGCCTCCAGCATCTCGTGCTCGGCGGGACCGACCGATCGGATCTGGAAGAAATGGTCCATTAGCATGATGTGCTCGAAGCCAGCGTCGTCCGCGGTGCGGGCCACGGTGGCCAGCGTCGCGCCGAGCTGTTCCGGGTTGCCGGGCCAGGTGAAATCAGGAATCTGAAGTCCGAGTTTCACGCGATCACCTCCGGCGCCAGTCTCCCATATCCGGAGGAAGCTCCGGTAAGCGGGCGGCGCCTGGGTTAGCGGCGGCTTGCGGGCCGCGGCCACCTGGGTCAGCGCCTTGGGTCAGCGGCTGCTGTCCAGCAGGCGGTTGCGCAGGGCCGGGTTCAGGGCGGCGTCGGCCGCGGTCCAGGCCAGAGCGGTGGCGGCGTCGGTCAGGGCCCGGTCGGCCGTCGGCGTGATGCAGTGTGCCGCGAACTCCTTCTGGTGGTTGACCGCGGGCAGCGAGTCGATGCCGATGTAGGGGTGGATGGCGGGCACGACCAGGGAGACGTTGCCCATGTCGGTGGAGGCGCGGTTCATCCGGCCCGCCAGGCCCGCGGCGCCCCCCGAACCGTCGGACGGTAGGAACTCCCGACCCAGGTGCTCGGCGTTGGCGCGGTACAGCGGGAGCAGCTCCGGGTCGTTGCGGAACTCGGCGTACGGGGGCGCCTCGGCCTCGATGTCGAGCTCGCAGCCGGTGGCCAGCGCGCCCGCTTCGAAGCAGCGCCGGATCTTCGGTTCCAGCCCGGCCAGCTCGTCCAGGCTCTCGGCCCGGACGTACCAGCGGCCCTCGGTCTGCTCGGGGATGATGTTGGGGGCGTCGCCGGCGTGGGTCACCACCCCGTGCACCCGGGTGCTGGGCAGCAGCTGCTGGCGCAGCAGGCCGATGGCCACCTGGGCCAGGGTGAAGGCGTCGGCCGCGTTGATGCCCTGCTCGGGGTAGGCCGCGGCGTGGGTCGCCTTGCCGCGGAAGCGGACCAGCATGTGCGACACCGCGAACGGGCGCGCCTCGGCCACGTCGACCGGGCCCGGGTGGGCCATCATCGCCGCGTGGATCCCGTCGAAGGCGCCCCGCTCCAGCATGTAGACCTTGCCCCCGCCGCCCTCTTCAGCCGGGGTGCCGAGCACGGTCACGGTGAGGCCCAGGTCGTCGGCCACGGCGGCCAGGGCCAGCCCGGCCCCGACCGAGGACGCGGCGATGATGTTGTGGCCGCAGGCGTGGCCGACCCCGGGCAGCGCGTCGTACTCGGCGCAGATCCCGATGTGCAGCGGGCCGGTGCCGGCCCGGGCGATGAACGCGGTGGGCAGCTCGCACGCGCCGGTCTGGACGTCGAACCCGGCGTCGGCCAGCTCGGCCGAGACCCAGGCCGCGGCCTGCTCCTCATGCCACGCGGTCTCGGGATGGGCGTGCAGCTGATGACTCAGCCCGGTCAGCCGGTCCCGGGATCCGGCGATGGTCCCGGCGATCGCGTCCTTGACGTCCATCCCTGCTCCTCTGGTTCCGGCCTGTCTGGTTCCGGCCCGCTCACGACGCCGCTACCTCGAACGTTACGTCCGTGCCGAGATAGCGCCCCACGTCGGTCGCCTCGGCCGCCAGCGCGTCCCGGGTCGCGGCGGCCAGCGGGGTAAACGGTGCCACGACCAGGCGTGCCCGGCCCGGCCCTCGATTCAGCCGCCAGGTCCCGGCCACCCGGCCGCCGGCCAGCACGGTGGGCTGAATGAAACCGCCGCCCGCCTGGATCGACCGCGCGTGCGCCGGATCGAGGATCAGCGTGCGGTCTTGGTACCCCATCAGCAGCGGGTCGAAGTGCCCGAGCAGCCGGGGCGCCAGCGGGGCGTCGGCCTGCGCGCTGGTCAGCGTGTCGGCCGGGGCCGAGCTGGCCGCGGCCAGCTCGGCCCCGGCCGCGGTCACCGGGACGGTCTCGGCCGCGATCAGCTCCCAGGCCCGGCGGGTGTCGGCCGCGGGCAGCCCCGACCAGGTGCCGAAGTCGGGCCGTCCCGCGGGCCCGTAGCCGCCCAGGTAACGCCGGGCCAGTTCGGCCAGGGCGTCGTCGCGGCTCAGCGCGGGTGCGTCCGGCGCCCAGTCGTCCAGCAGCGCGTAGGTGGGCTCGTCGCCGGGCCGGTCCGGGCCCCGGCAGATCAGGCCCCGGGCCGCCGCGTAGCCGAGCAGGTGCGGGGGCTGCTGGGTCCGCGGATCGATCTCGATGCCCGCGACGGCCAGCCCGCTGATCAGCTCGGCCCGGGTCAGCGGGGGCGAGGTGGCCAGGATCGACGCCAGCGCGGTCAGGGCCCGTTGGCACAGCTCGTCACCGAGGCCGAGCTGAAGACGCCGGCGCCGGTCCTTCCGCGCGAAGACCGGGCCGAACAGGCCGGTCATCCAGCGCACGTCGGCCGTCGCCACCAGGTGCAGCGTGCCCCGCATGGCCCAGGTCCGGGTGACGTCCCGGTCCGCACCGGCCCGGTCCACGTCGGCCGCGGTCAGCCCGGCGGCGCGGGGCCGGACGGCGAGCCGGGCGGGCGGCGCGGCCTGGGCCTGAAGGCCGCCCAGGTGCGCGGCGATACCGGCCACCGCCCGGCCTGGGTTACCCGGCCAATCCCGCGGGCGGCCGAGCAGCAGGGCGTGGCCGCGGGCGCCCCGGAGCTGGTCCGGAGTGAGCGAGGTCCCCATGGCGGTGACGATATCGGGTTGTCCCGCGACGCGCCGACCAGCGAGCATGGGGTGATGCAGGTTTCCGTCTCCCGTCCCCCCGAGGTCCTCGAGCACGGGCCGGCCACGCTCCGGCGCTGGCGGTTCGGCGACGAGGAAGCCGCGTTCGTGGCCATCATCGAGTCGCAGGAGCACCTGCGTCCGTGGATGCCGTGGGCCAAGGGCTACTCACGCGAGAACTCGGTCGAGTTTGTGACCGGCTGTGACCGGGACTGGGATGCCGGGGTGGCGTTCAACTACGCGATCATCGTGGACGGGGTCATCGCGGGCAGCTGCGGACTGATGGCCCGCCTCGGGCCGGGCGCCCTGGAGATCGGCTACTGGGTCCACCGCGACTACGTCCGGCGCGGCCTGGCCACCGCGTCGGCCGCCGCGCTGACCAGCGCCGCGTTCGCCCTGCCCGGCATCGACCGGGTGGAGATCGTGCACGACGAGCTGAACCGGCCCAGCGAGGCGGTGCCGCGCAAGCTCGGCTTCACCCGGGCCGGTCAGCGCATGCTCGATTTCCCGCCCGAGGCCGGCACCGGCCTCGGTATCGTCTGGCGCCTGGACCGCCCGGCCGCCACACCCTCGGCAGCTACGGCAGGCAGTCAGCGTTCCCCGGACTGACCGGCCGTGGCCGGGAGCGTGCTGCCCTCCAGCAGGATCTGGGCCACCAGTGCCGGGTCGTCGGTCATCGGCACGTGCCCGCAGCCGGGCAAGGACAGGAACCGGGCCTGCGGCAACTGCCGCTGGGCCACCATGGCCTGGCTCGGCGGCAGTAGCCGGTCCTTCGTGCCCCAGGCGATCGTGACCGGGACCTGATCCGGGATGACCTCGGTGAACCATAGCGGGCTGTCGAGGATCGCGTTGACCGTCGCCCGGGCCGCCGTGAACGCTTGGGCGTCCGCGGCGGCCTGCTCCGGGCTGAGCCGGGACGGTCGGCTGACCACCGCGGCGAACATCAGCGCCCGCCCCGCCCGGTAGCGGACCAGCCGCGGGGCCGGGCCCTGCAGTGCCCGCCCCGTGGCCTCCATGATCTTGAAGATCGCCTTGGCGTAGCTGAACTGCCGCTGGTTCACCCAGAACCCGGCCGGAGACAACCCGGTCACGGTGGTGGCCCGGCCCCACGACCCGGCGATCAGGCCCAGCGCCCCGCCGAGCGAGTTGCCCGCCACGTGCGGCCGCTCCAGCCCCAGTTCGTCGAGGAAGGCGACGACGTCTTCGGCCATGGCCTGGACCGGTTCCCGGCCGTTCGGCTCGAACGGCGGGGACTCGCCGTGCCCCGGCAGGTCCACCATGATCAGCTCGCGGCGGTCACGCAGCAGCCCCACGATCGGGCGCCAGGCCTGCCGCCGATGCCCCACGCCATGCAGCAACACCAACGGTGCTCCAGACCCCACCCGGTCATAGGCCAGCGTCATCGCGCACCTCTCATTACCGCTGAGTAACAAGATCGTACGCGCCGCCCACCGTCTCGCCTAGCCCCGAGTTCGCTGGCCTCGGGCCCCGCCGCCAACCTGCGCCGCGCCAAGCCCCCCCTCCGCCAATACCGTGTGCAAAACTGCTGCCATAGCGACACTTTTTGCACACGCTAATTTTCGGGTCAGGTGTGGACGGAGACCAGGAGGGTGATGATCGCCAGCACGAGGGTGGTGCCAGCGGCTGACCCGTGGATCAGGATGCGCCGCGGCGGGTAGCGTCGCCCCGTCGCCCCAGGAGCCCCAGGAGCCCCAGGAGCCCCCGTCGCCCCTCCGGACGTCCCTACCCCGGACCTCCCTGACACCCCGGACGTCCCTCGCCCGGACGTCCCCGCTCCGGCGGCTCCCGCCTCGGATGCTCCCGCCCCGAGCGGCCCCGCCCCGGACCTCCCCGCCCCAGCCGCCCCAGGCGCCCCCCGCCCGAGCGTCCCAGCCTCCGAAGCCCCCACATCGCGAGTCACAAGCACCCCGGCAGTTCCGGGAGCCCCAGCGGTCTCAAGCACTTCAGAGGACCGGGCGGCAACCTGGCGGCGGTTGACCGTGTACCAGGTCAGGCCGGCCGCGATCGTGGCCAGCAAGACGCCGAACGACACCCACGCGAACGTGCCGAACTTGGTCGCCACGTAGGCGATCCAGATACCCAGGCCGACGATGCCCAGCGCGGGGTGCATGAACTCCAGCAACGGGTGCTGGCCAGGCTGGGTCGCGACCCGCGTGTGGGTGATCGGCGGTACCCGCGCGCCGGCCGCCAGCGCCTCGGCCGCGGCCTGCGGGATGCCGGCCTGGGCCGGACGCGAGGCGGGCACGGTGACCGGGGTCATCGCCTCAGCCTCGGCCGGATCCGTCGTGGCCGCCCCGTCCGCGACGGGTGGGCCGGCCGGGCGGGCCGGGCGGCCCGCGACGAGCAGGTACAGGCCGGCGCCCGCGGTGATCATCCAGAGCAACATGGCCGCGATATCCAATGGGGCTCCCTTCGTGCCGACCATACAACTCACGACCGGTAGCGTGGACGACCATGCAGGCGGACGCGGTGGACACGAAGATGATGGACCTGGCGCTGCAGCAGGCCCGGGAGGGCCTGGCCCAGGGCGGCGTCCCGGTCGGTGCGGTGCTGGCCGCGAACGGCCAGGTCCTGGGGGCCGGGCACAACCAGCGGGTGCAGCAGGACGACCCGGTGGCGCACGGTGAGATCTCCGCGCTGCGGGACGCCGGCCGGCGGCCGGACTACGCCGGCACCACCATGTACACCACGCTGTCGCCGTGCCAGCTGTGCTCGGGCGCGATCCTGCTGTTCCAGATCCCCCGGGTGGTGGTGGGGGAGGCCGAGACGTTCGCGGGCGACCTGGACTTCCTGCGCGGCCGCGGGGTCGAGGTCGTGCTGCTGGACGACAGCCGCTGCCAGGACGTGATGCGCGAGTTCCAGGAGCGCTACCCGGAAGTCTGGAGCGAGGACATCGGCGGCCGGTAGTTCCGCTGACCAGTTCCGCGACGATCGCGATCCGGACCGACGCCGGGGGCAAGGATCGCCGGTGGCGGCAGCCTGCTGCGACTAGGATCGCGCTATGCCGCGTACGGACAAGGGATCACGGGTGATCGCCGCGTCATCCGAGCGTGCCTGGGCCGCTCTCGTCGATCCCGCGGCGCTCCTGAAATGGCTTCCTCCGGGCGAGATGACCGGCAGGTTCGAGCGATTCGACGCCCGGCCCGGCGGCTCGTACCGGATGGTGCTGACCTATCCCGACGCGTCGGGCGCACCGGGCAAGGCGAGCGCAGATTCCGATATCGTCGAGGCTCGCTTCGTCGACATCATCCCCGGCGAGCGGATCGTACAGGCGGTGGACTTCGTCTCCGACGACCCCGTCAACGCCGGCACCATGACCATGACCTGGGAGGTCACCCCAGTTGAGGCAGGGACGCGCGTCGACATCACCGCCGAGGACGTCCCGGACGGCATCTCCGCAGAAGACCACGCCGCCGGGCTGGCCTCGTCCCTGACGAAGCTCGCCGCCTACCTGGAGGGGTAGCCCTCGCTTCGGCCGGTCAGCTACGGCACTAGCCGCTAACCCAGGCCGCTAGCTCCAGATTGTCACGTACACCGGGGGCCGGAACTTCGACGGCGGGACGCCGCTGCCCGGTGAGCGCATCAGCTTCATGGCTTCCGGCGTGCCCAGGAAGTGCCGCATCGAGCCGGCGATGGCGGGCCGCCGCTCCCGCCGTAGGGTGGTCGCGTACCAGGTCGCCTCCATCGGCGTGGCCGGGGTGTCGACCACCCGCAGCTCACCCCGGCGGAGCTGGGAGGCGAGCAGGTGGGCCACGCCCGGAGCCACCCCGGCGCCGCTGGCCGCGGCGGCCCAGGCCGCGGTGGCGTTGGGGAAGACCCGGATCCGGTTCTCCGGCACCCCGAGCTTGGCCAGCATGCGGCTGACGTCGCTGGACGGGTCGATCCCGGACGGGTCCACGACCCAGGACCAGCCGGCGGGCGCGCCCTTGAGCGGATCCTTGGGTGAGGCCACCGCCACCATGTGGTAGCGGAACACCGGCTCGCTGACCAGCTCCTTCTCGCTCAGCAGGGGCCCGATGGCCATGTCAGCCAGCCGGTTCACCACCAGCACGGCCATCTCGTCCTCGGCCGCCACCCCGGCCGAGGCCTCGACCGGCTGGGCGAACCGTCGCGAGAAGGCGTCGGTCAGCGACCCGGCCACGAACTCCGCGAACGAACTGGTCGTGACCAGGCGGAGCTGCTCGGGCAGGCCCTGGCCGGCCCGCACCGCGGCCTGCGCCTCGGCCCCCAGCGCCACCATCTGCGACGCCACCGGCAGCAGCTTCACGCCCGCGGTGGTCAGGGACATCGTCGCGCCGTTGCGCGTGATCAGCTGGTCGCCCAGGTGCTGGCGGAGCGCGGTCAGCGCCTGGGAGACGGCGGGCTCGCTCACGTTCAGCATCTTGGCCGCGTCCTTGACCGACCCGAGCCGGGCCACCATCACGAAGGCACTGAGCTGAGTGAGCGTCACCTACTGATCATGTGCTCGGTCCGGCCGGATTAGCCAGGATTCTTAACGCAATGCTTATCCTGCTCTTGCCGGGCTCGCACGCCAGGAGGCTCAATGCAGGTTCCATCGCATGTCGAGTACGAGAGGGCGCGAAGCGTGGAGCACGCCCTGGAGCTGCTGGCCCGGTTCGGCCCGGAGTCCCGGGTGCTCGCGGGCGGCCACAGCCTGATCCCGATGATGAAGCTGCGGCTGGCCCAGCCGGAGACGCTGATCGACATCAACGGGGTCAGCGGGCTGTCCCGGATCACGGTGGCCGACGGTCACCTTCGCATCGGGACGCTGGTCCGGCACGCCCAGCTGCTGGCCTCGCCCGTGGCCGGCCGGCACTTCCCGATCCTGCACGACGCCGAGCAGGTGATCGCCGACCCGATCGTGCGCAACTGGGGCACGATCGGTGGCTCGCTGTGCCAGGCCGACCCGTCCGAGGACCTGTCGGCCGCGTTCGGCGCGCTCCGGGCCATCGCGGTGATCCAGGGCCGCGACGGCCCCCGGCAGGTGCCGGTGCGCGAGTTCCACCTCGGCCCGTACGAGACCGTGGTCGCGCCGGACGAGCTGCTGACCGAGCTGCGCGTGCCGATCCCAGCCCGCGGCGGTGGCAGCGCGTACGAGAAGGTGGCCCGCCGGGTCGGTGACTGGTCGGTGGCGGCGGCCGGCGCCATGCTCGTCCTGGACGCCGGCGGCGCGGTGGCCGAGGTGGGTATCGGCCTGGCCGCGGTCGGTGCCCGTCACTTCGTGGCCGCCGCCGCCGAGGACTTCCTGCGTGGCGAGCCCGCCGGCGAGGCGGCGTTCGCCCGGGCCGGGCAGCTCGCGGCCGAGCACTGCGAGCCCGCCGCCGACCAGCGCGGGCCGGTCGACTACAAACGGCACCTGACCGGCGAGCTGACCACCCGGGCCCTGCGCCGCGCCGCCGCCCGGGCCCGGGGCCAAGAGGCCTGAGTGGAGATCACCATCACGGTCAACGGGACCGAGTACACCCGCGACGTCGAGCCGCGGATGCTGCTCATCCACTTCATCCGGGACGAGCTGGAGCTGACCGGCAGCCACTGGGGCTGCGACACGTCCAACTGCGGTGCCTGCGTGCTGTGGCTGGACGGTGCGCCGCTGAAGTCCTGCACCGCGCTGGCCGCCATGGTCCACGGCCGTGACATCCGCACCGTCGAGGGCCTGGAGCAGGACGGCGAGCTGGACCCGGTGCAGCAGGGGTTCATCGCTTGCCACGGGCTGCAGTGCGGATTCTGCACCCCGGGCATGCTGATGACCGCGCGCTGGCTGCTGGACCACAGCCCGGACCCGACCGAGGCCGAGATCCGGGAGGCCATCTCGGGCCAGATCTGCCGCTGCACCGGCTACGAGAACATCGTCCGGTCGGTGCGCTGGGCCGCGGAAAACCCCCAGGGAGCCGCCTCGTGACCGCGCCCGCGACGGCCAGCCCAGTGAAGGCCAGCCCAGTGAAGGCCAGCCCAGTGAAGGCCAGCCCAGTGAAGGCCAGCACCGAGCCGGCTGCCCCGGTGGGCTACGGCTCGATGCGGCGCAAGGAGGACGCCCGGTTCATCCGGGGCAAGGGCAGCTTCATCGACGACATCCGGCTGCGCGGCATGCTGCACGGCGCGGTCCTGCGCAGCCCCTACGCCCACGCCCGCATCCGGTCCGTGGACACCTCGGCCGCCGAGGCCCACCCGAAGGTGCGGGCGGTCATCACCGGCGCGACGCTGCAGGACCGCGACCTGGCCTGGATGCCGACCCTGTCCGGGGACACCCAGGCCGTCCTGGCCACCGACAAGGTGCGGTTCCAGGGCCAGGAGGTCGCGTTCGTGGTGGCCGACGACCGGTACGCCGCCCGCGATGCGCTGGAGCTGATCGACGTCGAGTACGAGCCGCTGCCGGCCGTGATGGACGCCAAGCGCGCGCTCGACCAGGACGCCCCGGTCATCCGGGACGACCTGCCCGGCCGGGCTGACAACCACATCTTCGACTGGGAAGCCGGGGAGGCGGCCCGGGCCGACGAGGTGTTCGCCGCCGCCGACGTCACCATCGCCGAAGACCTGCTGTACCCGCGGGTGCACCCGGCCCCGCTGGAGACCTGTGGCGCGATCGCCGACTTCGACGTGATCTCGGGCAAGCTGACCGTCTGGTCCACCAGCCAGGCGCCGCACCCGCACCGGCTGCTGTACGCCATGGTGGCCGGGGTGCCCGAGCATAAGATCCGGGTCATCTCGCCCGACATCGGCGGCGGGTTCGGCAACAAGGTCCCGCTCTACCCGGGTTATCTGTGCGCCATCGTGGGCTCGATGATCACGGGCCGGCCGGTCAAGTGGATCGAAGACCGGTCCGAGAACCTGATGAGCACCTCGTTCGCCCGCGACTATCACATGCACGGGGAGATCGCCGCGACCCGGGACGGCAAGATCCTGGCCGTCCGGGTGCGCGTGCTGGCCGACCACGGCGCGTTCAACGGCGCGGCCCAGCCGACCAAGTTCCCGGCCGGGTTCTTCGGCGTGTTCACCGGCTCCTACGATCTGCAGGCCGCGCACTGCCAGGTCACCGGGGTGTACACCAACAAGGCGCCCGGCGGGGTGGCCTACTCCTGCTCGTTCCGCATCACCGAGGCCGTCTACCTGGTCGAGCGGATGGTCGACATGCTCGCCTTCGAGCTGGACGCCGACCCGGCCGAGCTGCGGATGAAGAACCTGCTGCGGCCGGACCAGTTCCCCTACACCTGCGCCACCGGCTGGGTCTACGACTCCGGCGACTACGCGCGTACCCTCCAGCTGGCCCTGGACAAGTCGGACTACCCCGAGCTGCGCCGGGAACAGGCCGCCCGGCGCGAGCGCGGCGAGCTGATGGGCATCGGCCTCAGCTTCTTCACCGAGGCGGTCGGCGCCGGCCCGCGCAAGCACATGGACATCCTCGGCCTGGGCATGGCCGACGCGGTGGAGCTGCGGGTGCACCCGACCGGCACCGCCGTGCTGCGGATCGCGGTGCAGACCCAGGGCCAGGGGCACGAGACCACGTTCGCCCAGATCGTGGCGGAGGAGCTGGGTATCCCGCCGGACCTGATCGAGGTCGTGCACGGCGACACCGACCAGACCCCGTTCGGGCTGGGCACCTACGGGTCCCGGTCCACCCCGGTGTCCGGGGCCGCCGCCGCGGTGGCCGCCCGGCGGGTCCGGGACAAGGCCCGCGTGGTCGCCGCGGCCATGCTCGAGGTGTCCCCCGACGACCTGGAATGGGAGAAGGGCCGCTGGTTCGTGCGCGGTGACCCCGACCAGGGCCGTTCGATCGCCGAGATCGCGCTGGCGGCCCACTCCGACCTCGAGCTGCCGGACGGGGTCGAGGGCCACCTGGACGCGAGCTGTGTCTACAACCCGCCGAACCTCACCTACCCGTGCGGCGCCTACCTCTGCGTGGTCGACGTGGACCCCGGCACCGGGAAGGTGAGCGTGCGGCGGTTCATCGCCGTGGACGACTGCGGGGTACGGATCAACCCGATGATCGTCGAGGGCCAGATCCACGGGGGGCTGGCCGACGGCGTGGGCATGGCCCTGATGGAAGTGATCACCTATGACACCGACGGCAACTGCCTGGGCGGCTCGTTCATGGACTACCTGCTGCCCACGGCGATGGAGTGCCCGTCCTGGGAGCTGGGGGAGACCGTCACCCCCTCACCGCACCACCCGATCGGGGCCAAGGGCGTGGGTGAATCCGCCACCGTCGGGTCCCCGCCGGCCGTGGTCAATGCGGTCATCGACGCGCTCAAGCCGTTCGGGGTGCGGCAGGCCGACATGCCGCTCACCCCGGCTCAGGTGTGGCGCGCGATCCAGGGCCGCCCGCTGCGCACCGATCTGGCCGAGCCGTGACCGGGCCGAGCCGGGCCATGACCGGGCCGAGCCATGCCGGGACGAGCCATGATGCCAGCCGGCCTGGCGCTCAGGCGACGGTGACCTTGACCGTGTGGTAACCGGTGGCGCCGCTGGGCGGCGGCCCATGCACCGCCGCGGTCTGGGTGTAACCGGTCTGGTCGGTGGCCCGGACCTGGAGCGTGTGCTGGCCCGGCGTGGCCTCCCAGCGGTAGTACCACTGCCGCCAGGTGTCGATCGTGTCCTGGCCGGCCAGCGTGGCCTCGGCCCACACGCCGTCCACGCCCACCTCGACCTTGGCGATGCCCTTGTGCGTGGCCCAGGCCACCCCGGCCACCACCACCTGACCCGCCGCGAGCGGCTTGGCCGCCTTGGGGGTGTCGATCCGGGACTCGGTCTTGACCGCGGCCTGGGCCGTCCAGCCGCGCTTGACCCAGTAGGCGTCGTAAGCGGCGTACGTGGTCAGCTCCATGTCGACCACCCACTTGCAGGCCGACACGTAGCCGTACAGGCCCGGGACCACGACCCGGACCGGGTAGCCGTGCTCGGCCGGCAGCGGCTGGCCGTTCATCTTCACCGCCAGCAGCGCGTCCCGGCCGTCCATGACCGCCTCGGTGGACACACCGAGGGCCATGCCGTGGGCGTCGCGCATGACGATCTGGCTGGCGCCCGGGTGCACGCCGGCCTCGCGTAGCAGGTCGGCCAGCCGCGCCCCCTGCCAGCGCGCGTTGCCGACGTAACCGCCGCCGACCGACTCCGACACGCAGACGATGGTGATGTCACGCTGCAGCTGCGGCCGGCTCAGCAGGTCCTCGTAGTTGATCTCGATCGGCTTGTCCACCATGCCGTGAATGCGCAGCTTCCACTGCTGGGTCGTGACCCTGGGCACGACCACGGCGGTGTCGACGCGGTAGAACCTGGCGCCCGGCGTGTAGAACGGCGATATGCCCGCGATGTTGTCGAGTCGCGCGCTGGCCGGCAGCACCGGCAGCTTCTGCACCGGCCCGGCCACCTCTGGCGGGGCGACCGTGACCCCCTGGCTGACCCCCTTGCGCATCAGCAGCCGGCCGCTCACCCCGGCGGCCGCCGCGACGGCCGTGACCGACAGGCTGGCCAGCAGAAAGCGCCGCCGGTTGGTGCCGACCACATCCTGTTCGCCGGTCCGTTGATAGCCGCCGCGGACCCGTGTCACCGCCCGGGCCAGCACGACCTGGGGGCTGGCCGCGCTGGCCAGCACGGCCAGGGCGAGCGCCCCGGCCACGCCGCCGAGCAGGGCGGGGACCACGTCGAGGGCCCGGCTGCCGGACCGGGTCAGGACGCTGAACGCGGCCGCGGCCCCGAAGACCGCGATCATCCCGATCACGCCGGCCGCCCGCCGGCGCCGAGCGATCACCCCCAAGGTCATGGCCACCGCCGCGACGCCCAGCCAAGCCAGCGTCAGCAGGACGAGGTGCCCGTGGGCGCCCAGGTGCCGGGCGGCGAAGCTCGTGCTGGCCGGGGACCGCAACATCGCGGCCACCGCGCTCACCGGTGACGCCTTTGGCCGCAGCAACGCCGCGGCCAGGATGGCTACGGTGATCGCCACCGCCGCGGCCAGCAGGCCGGTGGTCACCCCGGTCAGCAGGCCACGGCCCCGCCGCCGCCAAGCCCCCGGCGTGGGGCCACTACCCGGACCGGGTGGCGCCAGCCCTACGTACGCGGTGGGATCGTCGCTCCCGTCGCTGACCGGCGGGGAGTCGACCGGGGCCGGGTTGATCACCGGTGCGGCGAACTCGTCGCTGATCAGCCCGGTGTAGGCGGTCGGCTCGGTATAGGAGGCCGGCTCGGTGATCACCGCGCTGGTCCGGTAGCTTCCCGGCGCCTGATACTCCTGCGACGTCTGGTAATCCCACGACGCTTGGTGCTCTTGATACGTCTGGTGACCTTGAGGTGCTTGATAACTCTGCGATGCCTGGTACTCCTGCGGCGCCTCAAGGTCGGGGTAGCCGGCCCGGCGGTAAGCAATCAGTTCGGAGGCCCCGGCCGGGTAGTCGTAGACGTCGGGCTGGTTTCCCGGCCATGGCACGCCGTCGCGGTCATTGGCAGGTGGCCGGGGATGTCCGGGACCCTGATAGCTCATACGTCCAATGTGCCGGGTGCGACGCGGTTCCGGTGGCATCCGCGGTGTCCGGTAACCGAGCGGTAAGAAGGCTCAGCGAGCCGCGACCGACCCGGCGGCGTCGCCAGTGACCGCCACCCCCGTCTCCGCACCAGCCACCCCCGTGTCCGCGCCAGCCAGCCCCGTCTCCGCGCCAGCCAGCCCCGTCTCCGCACCAGCCAGCCCCGTCTCCGCACCAGCCAGCCCGGCCGCCTCACCCGCACCACGCCAGCCGAACCGGACGGCCCAGGCCCATTCCGGGTGCCGGGCCAGCAGCCAGCGCAGCAACGTCACCAGGGCGATGAACAACGTCGCCAGCCCGTACCCGATGACCACGGCGTGCGGGACCTCCCGCCACCGGCCCAGATGCGGCTCCGCCCCCAGGTAACCGCCTGCCGCGAGGGCCAGCCATTCCGGCCGGCCGTCCAGTACCACCAGCATGACCAGCAAGATCGCGTACCACTGATATTTGGGGGTGGTCACGATCAGGGCCACGCCGGTCATCACCACGGCGGCGTGCCAGGGCCGGTCCGGATCGGAGAACCAGATCACCGCCAGCCCGGTCACCGCCAGCACCAGGACCGCGATGACGATGGCCAGCTTCCCGCTCGCGAACAGCGAGATCAGCGCGAACCGCTGCCCGCTGTCGTACCCCTCTTCCTGCAGGTAGCCGGGCAGGAACCCGATGACCTTGCTGCCCACCGCGAGCACGTGCGGCAGGTAGACCACGGCCACCGCACCCGCGGCGGCACCGACCACGCTGGGCCAGCGGCGTTTCAGCACGGCCGGCCCGACCAGCACCGGGGTCATCTTGGTTGCGATGGCCAGGCCGAGCAGTGCGCCGCCGAGCAAGGCACCGCGGCGCCGAGTCCCCCGCAGGGCCAGCACGAGCAGAGCCGCCAGGGTCAGCAGCACCGCGACCACGTCCACGTGCGCGTTGTTGCCCGCTTCCAGCGCGACCGTGGGACACCAGGCCCACAGCGCCGCCCAGCGCAGGTCCCGGCGCAGCCACCGCAGCCCGGCCAGCAACAGCAACGTGACCAGCACCGCGCACGCGCCCGCCGCGGCCTGCACCGGCGTCGAACCCGCCCGCACCGGCGTGACGTAGTGCAGGGCTAGGAAGTAGAACTCGGCCACCGGCGGGTAGATGGTCGGCACGGTCGGCCGGTTGATCCGGGTACAGCCCGGCGCCAGCGTCAGG
This sequence comes from Streptosporangiaceae bacterium, assembly GCA_965277615.1. GTDB lineage: Bacteria > Actinomycetota > Actinomycetes > Streptosporangiales > Streptosporangiaceae > Bog-532. The sequence continues at coordinate 200,990 of CBDIDG010000002.1, forward strand.
CCGGGGTAACCCGGCTCGTGGACACCTGCCCCGACGCAAAACCGCGCCAGCGCGTGGTGGTTGAACAGGAACGGATTGCGAATGTGCGCCAGCTGCGGCGCCATCGGGACGTAGGAGTACGGGTCGTAGCCGTGCGCCTGCACCCGGCCGTCCCACATGTACCGGTACAGGTCGGTGCTGGACTGCGGTGGCCCCGAGACGGCCACGACCTGGATGGCGACGGCGCCGATGATGACGAGCGCGACCGCCCAGCGCAGCGGGACGCCGCGCAGCAGGCAGGCCGCGGCGACGAACAGCACCCAGGCCACGGTGACCAGCGGCAGCGGCTGCAGCGGCACGGACAGCGGATCGGCGGCCGGGTGGATGACCAGGAACTCCAGCCCGCAGACGATCACCAGGGCCGCGCTGACCGCGCTGACCCGCATTTTCGCCGTCATGACCCGGACACGGCCGGCATGCTTGCGGACGCCCCCAACCCGGAAACGGCCGGCATGCTCGCGGCCGGCATGGTCGCGGACGCCCCCGCGGATGCCCCCGCTGACGTCCCCGCGAACACGTCCGCGAACGGGCCCGCGGCGGCGTCCGGCTCACAGTCGAGCGCGGCGAACCAGCGGCCGCCTGCCGTCCAGGTCTCGCGCAGCACCAGCCCGGCGCCGCGGGCCACGTCGCCGATCTGGTCGGCGCCCACGTAGGCCCAGGGGAACCAGTCGCCGGCCGTGCCCTCCCGGCACAGCCGGACCCGGTCACTGCGCAGCGGGACGCCCGGAGCCTGGACTTCGACCAGCGCGTAACCGTCGGGGGCCAGCAGGTCGCCGACCCGGCGCAGCAGCGCGGCCGGGTCACCGCCGATGCCGATGTTCCCGTCGGCCAGCAGCACCGCCCGCCACCGGCCCGTGCCGGGTACCCGGTCGAAGACGTCGCGATGCATGGCGAAGGCCCCGGACGACTGGGCCAGCTCGACCGCGTACGGCGTCACGTCGATGCCCAGCGCCGGGATGCCGCGCTCGGCCAGCGCCATCGTCAGCCGGCCCGGGCCGGACCCTACGTCCAGGGTCGGCCCGTGGCACCGGTCGACCAGCGACCAATCGCCCGGCGTGATCTGCAGCCACTGCCCGACGGCCAGCGGGACGCGGGAGCCGTCGGAGTGTTCGACCTCGGCCTGTACGGCGCCGGCCAGCGCCGCCTCGTAAAGTTCGCCGAGCACGCGGTCTCCTCCCGTGGCGTTCATACGCCTGCGACATGGCACGTCGTGCCCTGCAGGGCAGTCTCGCCGAACGCGCAGCTGAACCACACCCGCCCGCTCATCCGTTCAGATCTTCGTCACTGAACTTACGGACCCGTGACGGATTTGCCCTAGTAGGTGGTCCGTGCGGTAGGAGCCATCTACCGTGAGGGCACGACTTTTATGAACGGGAGGCCGTAGCGACAATGGTGGCCGCGGTGAACAACCCCGACCCGCCGGGCCGGATCGTGGTCGTGGACGACGACCCCACAGTGGCCGACGTCGTCGGACGGTACCTCGTCCGCGATGGGCACCACGTGGAGTGCGTCCGCGACGGGCAAGAAGCGCTCCGGCGGGTAGCTGAAGAACCCCCTGACCTGATCGTTCTCGACCTCATGCTGCCGGGCATCGACGGCCTGGAGGTGTGCCGCAGGCTTCGGGCCCGCTGGCCGATCCCGGTCGTCATGCTGACCGCGCTGGGGGATGAGACCGATCGGCTGGTTGGCTTCGAAACCGGGGCCGACGACTACGTGACCAAGCCGTTCAGCCCGCGTGAGCTGGCGCTGCGGGTCCGCTCGGTGCTCCGCCGGGCCCGCGGCACCGGCCTGCCCGACCCTCAGCCCGCCGGGCTCGTCGGGGATGGCGACCTGTCGGTCGACCTGACCGCGCACGAGGTCCGGGTGGCCGGCTCACTGCTGTCCCTGACCTCTCGGGAGTACGACCTGCTGGTGTTCCTGATGCAGAACCCGCGCAAGGCGTTCACCCGGGAGCAGCTGCTGAACCAGGTCTGGAGCTGGACGTTCGGTGACACCTCCACCGTCACCGTGCACGTCCGCCGGCTGCGCGAGAAGCTTGAGTCCGACCCGACCCTGCCGCGCCGGATCGTGACCGTCTGGGGCGTCGGCTACCGCTACGAGCCTGAGGCGGCTTAGTGCATGCGTCCCCCGTGGCCGGCGTCCTCGCCGGCCCCCTGCCTGACGTGGCCTGGTCCGACCTGTTCCACGTGTCCATCACCGCCGCCGCCATCGCGGTCGTGGCCATCATCGTCGGCGTCTTCGCCCTGCACGCCATGGCGCGCCGGTCGATCGGGCTTCTCCTCACCCTGATCTCTGCCGTCACCATCATCACGGCGCTGGCCGGCGTGGGCGGCATTACCATCATCATGGTCGGTAACTCCGCCGACCGCGAGGTCATGCTGGAGCTGCTGATCATCGCGGGTCTGGCCGGGTTCGCGGTCGCCCTGCTGATCGGGCGACGGCTGACCAAGGCCAGCCGGTCGCTGCTCGAAGCGGTGCAGAAGACCGGCGACAGCGGCCTGTACATCCCGCCCACCATGCCGCTGCCGGCCGAGCTGGCCGGCCTGTCCGAAGGCCTGTCCGCCGCGCACGAGCGGCTGGCCCAGGCCCGGTCCCGGGAGCGGGCCCTGGAGGCCAGCCGCCGCGAGCTGGTGGCCTGGGTCAGTCACGACCTGCGGACCCCGCTGGCCGGGCTGCGCGCGATGGCCGAAGCCCTGGAAGACCAGGTGGTGGTGGATCCGCGCACGGTCAGTGCGTACCACACCCAGATCCGGCGTGAGGTGGACCGGCTTTCGCTGATGATCGACGACCTGTTCGAGCTGTCCCGGATCCACGCCGGCGCGCTCCGGCTGAACCGGCGCCCGGTCGCCCTGGAGGACATGGTGGCCGAGGTGCTGGCCAGTGCGGAGCCGGTGGCCCGGGCCAAGGGGGTGCGGCTGGCCGGGTCCGCGGTCCGCGGCATGCCGATCTACGTGGACGCGGCCGAGTTCGGGCGGGCCCTGCGCAACCTGGTCATCAACGCGGTCCGGCACACGCCGTCCGACGGGACGGTCGAGGTCCTGGGCGACGTCCAGCAGGGCATGGCCCGGTTCAGCGTGGCCGACGCCTGCGGCGGGATCCCGCCGCAGGACCTGCCGCGTGTGTTCGACGTCGCGTTCCGGGGCGAGGCGGCCCGCACACCGGGACCACAGGAGGGCGCGGGCCTGGGCCTGAGCATCGCCCGCGGCATCGTCGAGGCGCACGCAGGCCAGATCGCGGTGCGCAACGCCGGCGCGGGCTGCCAGTTCCTCATCCGGCTGCCGCTGGCCCGTTCGGTCGCCCCGGCGCCGGACTTTCCGGCCCGCCCCGGCTCCGGCACCGGCGCCCAGCGCGCGGTCCCGGCCGGCCTCTGACCATTCTCAGCGCGCGGGCGGGAACGGCTCAGCCGATCGCGGCCAGGTAGTCCGGTACCGCCGAGAAGTCGCCGGCGTCGGAGATCAGCCCGATATAGCCGTCGGGACGGATCAGCACCAGGGTGCGCTCGGCCGCGCTGTAGGCGCGGGCCAGATAGCCCTCGGTGTCGGCGATGTCGTCGGGGCCGGCCGGTTGCCGGACGACATGGAGCGTCCTGAGACCGAACGGGGAAGCCTTGATCGCCCCCGGCGTGACCCCGAAGCTGAGCAACGTGAAGTGCCCGCCACGGGTCAGGTCGAACAGCCGGTGCTGGCCGTCCACCGTGGCCAGCCCGGTCGCGTCCGGGGCGCGGTCGCCGGCCCGGAGTGCGGCCGTCTCATCGCGGTCGTCCCGGGCCAGGGCCGAGCCGCGGTAGCCCACGTCGAGCTCGATCGTGCTGGCGTCGCGGCGGATGGGGACTTCGTTCCGCTCGATCGTCTGGGCCAGGCGAGCGTTCGAGAGCGCGAGCACGCTGGCCGCGACCGGTCGCCGCTCGGCTTCGTAGCTGTCGAGCAGCGCCGGCGAGGCGCCTTTGGCCACCGCCGCCAGCTTCCAGCCCAGGTTGTAGGAGTCCTGGATGCCGGTGTTCATCCCCTGGCCGCCGGCCGGGGAGTGGATGTGCGCGGCGTCACCGGCCAGGAACACCCGGCCCTCGCGGTAGCGGTCGACCAGGCGGATGTTGGCCCGCCACAGCGACGACCACTCCGGCTGGTGCAGGCGGAGGTCGGTCCGGCCGGTCCGCCGCTCCAGGATGGCCTGCAGGTTAGCCAGGCTGAGGTCGGGGTCCTGCCCCGGCGCGATGCTGGCCTGGTACTGGAAGACGTCGGTCGAGGGCAGCGGGCAGAGGGCGAACAGGCCGTCCGCGTGCTGCCACAGCCGCCATTCGTCGCGATCGAGGCCGTCGACCGCGACGTCGGCGACGAGCATCCGCACCTCCTCGCGGGTCTCGCCCACGAAATCGATGCCGGCCTGCCTGCGGATGACGCTGTGGCCGCCGTCGCAGCCCGCCAGCCAGCGCGCGGTGACCGTCTCGGTCTCGCCGTCGGTGACCAGCACGGCCGACACCCCCTCGCCGGTCTGCTGGAAGCGGTCGAGCGTGGTGCCGAACTCGACCGCGCCGCCGAGCTCGGCCAGCCGCAGCCGCAGCGCTTCCTCGGTCCGCCACTCCGGCGTGATCAAGCTGGTCGTGTACGGGATGTCGGGGCGGTTCTTCAGTTCCTCGGGCTCGGCGCCGCCCCGCGTCAGCTGGCCGTCGGGAGCGATCCGGACCATCGGCATCGCCATCCGGCCGTGGGCGATCTCTCGGTCGACGAGGCCGAGATCGCCGAACACCTCCAGGGTGCGGGGCTGGATGCCCTTGCCGCGCGAGCCGGGCTGCGGGCCGGGGGCGGCCTCGATCAGCCGGAAGGAGACGCCGCTGCGGGCCAGCTGAACGGCCAGGGTCAGACCGGTCGGGCCGGCCCCGGCGATCAGCACCGTCGGCCCGTCCGTCTCCATGATCTCGGTCTCCGTGGTCCTGGGCCCGGTCGCAGCTCCGATCTAAGAAAGGATTAACTTTCTAAGCACGATAGGATGACTTGCTAAGAAAGGCAAGGCTTTTCTATCGTGAGGTGATGGTCACCGAGGCACCCAAACCCGTCCGCCGTCGCCGGCACGGCCAAGAGCTGGAGTCAGCGCTGCTCACGGCGGCCTTGGACGAGCTGGTCAAGGTCGGCTACGCCCGCTTGACCATGGAATCGGTCGCCAAACGGGCCAGCACCAGCGAGCCCGTGCTCTACCGTCGCTGGCCCAATAAGGACCAGCTGGTGCTGGCCGCGATGGAGCACTACCGAAACGCTAACCCGATCGCTCTCCCCGACACCGGCGCTCTGCGCGGCGACCTGCTGGCCGAGCTGACGGCGGTGACCGAAGCCCGGGCCGGCATCTACGCCATCGCCGCGGCCGCCTCTTTCTCGGGGCTGCTGGCCGACACCGGCCTCACGGTCAGCCAGATCCGCGAACAGGTCATGGGTGGCCCGCTGCTCCCGCACCAGCGGGCTATCTATCAGCGGGCCCACGACCGCGGCGAGATCGACCTCGAGCGCATCCCGGCCGCCGTGCTCAACCTGCCGTTCGACCTGGTGCGTCACGACCTGCTCATGGCCCTCAGGCCCCCGGAGCCCGCCCGCATCCAGTCGATCGTTGACGAACTCTTCCTGCCCCTTCTCCGGGAGTATCAGGCAGGCAACGCGGCTTAGCCCAAGGTGGCCGGGACGCGGGCCGACGCCCGCAGCTCGGCCCGGGCGAACTCGCTGACGCCGCGGGCGAACGTGACCTGGGCCCGGAACCCGAGGTCCTGCTCGGCGGCGGCCGGGGAAGCCATGATGTGCCGGACGTCGCCCAGCCGGAATTCTCCCGTCACGTGCGGCACCAGGCCGCCGCCGAACTCACCGGCCAGCGCTTCCGCCATCTCGCCCACCGTGTGCGGGTGGCCGCTGGCCACGTTGAAACTCCGCAGGCTCCCAGCGGCCCCGCTCTCGGTCGCCCCGGCCGCCTCGGCCACGCCGGCCGTCCCGGTCGCGTCAATCGCGAGCAGGTTGGCCCGGGCCACGTCGGTCACGTGGACGAAGTCGCGCTGCTGGCGGCCGTCCTCGAACACCCTCGGGGCGACGCCGTTCTCGCAGGCGGACCGGAAGATGGCCGCCACGCCGGAGTACGGCGTGTCCCGCGGCATCCGGGGCCCGTACACGTTGTGATAGCGCAGCGCGATGGCCCGACCGTCGGTGAGCCGGGCCCAGCTGGCGGCCAGGTGCTCCTGGGCCAGCTTGCTCGTCGCGTAGGCGTTCCGTGGGTCCAGCGGGGCGTCCTCGCTGATCGTGGCGGTCTGCAGGTCCTGCCCGCAGCGTGGGCAGCGCGGCTCGAACCGGCCCGCCAGCAGATCCTCCCGGGCCCGCGGCGCGGGGCGGACCCGGCCGTGCTGGGCACAGTCGTAGGCGCCCTCGCCGTACACCACCATGGAGGAGGCGAGCACCAGGCGCTGAACGCCGGCCCGGCCCATCTCGGTCAGCAGGGTCGCGGTGCCGGTCACGTTGACATCGGAGTAGGCGGGCAGGTCGGCCAGGTCGACGCCCAGCCCGACCAGCGCGGCCTGGTGGCACACCACGTCCACCCCGGCCAGGGCCTGCCGGACCGCGGCCGCGTCCCGCACGTCGGCCACGACCAGCTCCGCGTCATCCGGCAGGTAGCCGGGCCGGCCGTCGTGGACCGCTGGCGTGAGTGAGTCGTAGCCGCGTACCTCATGGCCGAGGTCCCGCGCGGTCTCGAGAATGTGTGATCCGATGAAACCGGCCGCGCCGGTGACGAGTACCCGCATGGCCGGAGCCAAGCACGCCGGGACCGCGCTCGTAGCCGGTAAAGGGTCGCCGTCACCAGTACGTAAGCCCAGGTCGCCGTGACCGGCCGGCCCCCCGCGGCGTCACCGCTTCGTAAGGGCTTTCGCCCCGTTCGCGCCGGGTTCCCCCCGTAGATTCGCGCCATGGAGATCGATGTCGTCCTGCCGTGCCTGAACGAAGCAGGCGCCCTGCCCTGGCTGTTGTCACGGATGCCGGCCGGGTACCGGCCGATCGTGGCGGACAACGGCTCCGACGACGGTTCGCCGGCGATCGCCGCGGACCATGGCGCCACCGTCGTTCACGTGCCGCGGCGTGGCTACGGCGCTGCCTGCCACGCCGGCCTGGAGGCGGCCAAGACCGACATCGTCTGCTTCATGGATGCGGACGGGTCCCTTGACCCGGCCGACCTGTCGGCGGTGTCCGGGCTGGTCGAGAGCGGCCAGGCCGACCTGGCCATGGGCCGCCGGCAGCCGCAGAGCGCGGACGCCTGGCCCGCCCACGCCCGGCTCGGCAACGTCGTGATCGCCGCGGCCCTGCGCCGCCGTTCCGGCGTCCGGGTCCACGACATCGGGCCCATGCGGGCCGCCCGGCGGGAGGACCTGCTGGCCCTGCCGATCTCCGACCGCCGGTTCGGCTACCCGCTGGAGACCGTGGTCCGGGCGGCCGAGGCCGGCTGGCGGGTGTGCGAACGGGACGTCCCGTACTACGCGCGAACCGGGAAATCGAAGGTCACCGGCACGGTGGGCGGCACCATGCGGACGGTGCGCGACATGCGCAAGGTGCTCGCCTCATGAGTGACCTGGCCGCCCAGATCGTCGTGCTGGCCAAGGAGCCGGTCCCGGGCCGGGTCAAGACCAGGCTCACCCCGCCGTTCACCCCGCGGGAGGCGGCGACCCTGGCCGAGGCCGCGCTGGCCGACACGCTCGAGGCGGTCCACCGCACCCGGGTGGTACGCCGGGTGCTGTGCCTGGCGGGCGAGCCCGGGTTCTGGCTGCCGCCCGGCTTCGAGGTGATCCCGCAGCGGGGCAACGGGCTGGACGAGCGGATCGCCGCGGCGATGTGGGACACCTACGGCGGGCTGCCGGTGCCGACCGTGCTCATCGGCATGGATACCCCGCAGGTCACCGCGGGCCTGCTGGAGGCGGCGGTGGAGCCGCTGGCCCGCACGATGGCCGACGCCGCGTTCGGGCCCGCCGAGGACGGTGGCTTCTGGCTGCTCGGCCTGCGCCGGCCCGCGCCCGCTCTCACCCTGGGGGTGCCGATGTCGGAATCGGTCACCGGGCGGGCGCAGCTGGTCCGGCTGATCCAGGCCGGGCTGCGCATCCACATGACCCCGGAACTGGTCGACGTGGACACCCTGACCGAGGCGGCCCGGGTGGCCCGGCTCGCCCCGGCCACCCGGTTCGCGACCACGCTGGCCGCCACTCTGGGGGCGCCCGCCGAACCGGACGAGCCGGTACCGGACTGGGCGCCCGCTCTGGTCACCCGCTGACGGTGACCAGGCTGCCGTAGCTCAGCAGGTCATAGGCGGAGTGGGCCGAGCTCTCCGGCAGTTCCACGCAGCCCAGGCTCTGCTCGTAGCCGTACGAGCCGCGGTCGAAGTAGTGCACCGCGTCGCCGCCGTCGAAGTAGGAGATCCAGTACACCGGGTCGGCGTACTTGCTGCCGTCCGGGTTGGTCCCCTTCATGATCTGGAACGGCAGCTTCTCGTAGACCGGGAAGGTGCCGTCCGCGGTGGGGGCCTGCGGGATACCGGTGTTGGCCAGCGTCTGCAGGGACTGCTTGCCGTCGTGCCAGATGGTCAGCGTCTCGGGCGCGCTCTTGCTGGCCAGCGCGTAGGTGTAGCCGTTGCCGTTGTCGTGCCCGGCGGCCACGTCCTTCATCAGGTCGGCCCAGACCGTCGCTCCGGCCTCGCCGTCCATGGTCAGGTTGTGCTGGTCCTCGAAGGACCGGATCGCGCCGCTGACGATGAGGTTGGCCGACCCTTCCGACCAGAAGCTGTGCAGCGCGGACGGGTAGCCGCTGTCCCAGCTGAAGCTGCCGGACGGCGGGTCGTAGGCCGCCGCGATCTGAGCCGCGCTGTCCGACCCCGAGATCGCGGTCCCGCTGGCGGTCCAGCTCAGCGGCAGGTAGTTGAGCTGGGCCAGCAACTGCTCGAGCCGCAGCGTGGAGTACGCGCCGGTGGTGAAGCTGCGAGTGAACGCGGCCGCGAGGTAACCGCCGTAGTTCTTGTCCGCCCCGGCCTTGGACCGCATGCCGGACGTACCGTCCGGAACCGTCACCTTCACCTTGGTCTCTTCGGGCCAGCCAACCGAGGGGGTGAAGGTGGCCGTGCTGCCGCTGATCTTCCAGGACCCGGCCGTGTCCGGCGAGATCTTGGGCAGCGGCGTGCTGGCCGACAGCGGGGCCGAGAAGCCGACCGTGATGGGGCTGGTGCCGTTGACGGTGCCCGCGCCGGAACGGGGCGTGAACGAGGCCACCTCGATCGCGGGCGCCGGGGTCACGGGCTTCGGCGTCGCCTTGGCTCCGGCCGTGCCGCTGTGCCGCGACGCCGCGACCGATGTGGTCCGCACGGTGGTCTGGCCCGGGCCGACGGCCAGCACGACCAGGCCCGCGACGAGCACCAGCACCGCCGCGACACCGGTGATCACCAGCGACCTTCTCGCGCGCGAGCGACTGGTTCCCCGCTGTGATGTCAGACGGCGGAACCAACCCGAATACGACACGCCTACTCCTCGCTCCCTCGGTCAGAACTAAGTCACATCAAGATCAGTAACGGTTGTGGCACAGTTTCGCGGGCCGGGTGTCTCGGGGCACGGCAAAGCCGCCCCGACAAGTTCCGGGGCCGACGCAACTGCGGAGAGAGCAAGTGCCTGGCGGGCGGCCGCGCCAAGCCGATGCTGACGCGCTGTGCCTCAGGCTATATGCCCGCACCCCGCGCAGTGGAGTTTTTTTATGCATCTGCAACCATCTTTGGTCACCCTCGGATCTGTTCACCTCAACGTCACCAGCATGCCCCTTAAGACGCCGCTCGCACCTGGATGGTTGCCACGCATGTCCCGGCGCCCGGGCTGGCCGACCAGGTCTGACCGCCTGGCGCCGTTACCAGAAAGCCAGGAATTACCTGCTCCCGGTATTCAGAACATTATTAATAAAGTAATTTCACGCTGGCTTTCCCGCTCGCCACGCCCTTAAATGAGGTGCGTGTAAAGGCTAATTACCGCCACCCCTTTATCGCTCCGGTCAGGCTTCCCGCCCCACCCGCGTGACCTGCAACGATGCCGACCCCCAGAAGCTGGGACCGGCCCTGCGGCCCCGCCGCTCCCCACTCAGCCAACGATCGCCTCCGGCCGGAAGTTGCCCGAGCGGCTACCTTCGCCGCACGTAAGCCCCGATTTGCCCAGTTCCTGCCGCTAGAACCCCCAGGCGCCCGCCCGCCCCCGTTCGGCCCGCCCATCAGCCCCACCATCCCCACCATCCCACCAGCCCCGACCCGCAGCCGCCCCACCCCGAACCCGCGCATCCGCCCTGGGCCGCGCGCCAGCCCCCGCCCGACGTCCCACGCCCCTGGCCCGCGCCACGCCGCGCGCCAGCCCGCCGCCCTTTCCCTGGCCCACCGCGCCGCGCACCCGCGCCTCTGGCCCGCGCCACCCCGCCGCGCGCCAGCACCGCCGCCCCACGTGCCACGCCCCTGCCCCGCGCCACCCCACCCCGAACCCGCGCACCCGCCCCGCCGCCCCACGTGCCACGCCCCTGGCCCGCGCCACCCGCCGCGCGCCAGCCCCGCCGCCCTATCCCTGTCCCACCCCACCCAGCCGTGCACCCGCGCCCCTGGCCCTCGCCCCCCGCAGGACACCCGATGGCGCCATCGGGTGTCCTATAGCGCGCCCAATGGCGCCATCGGGCACCCCCTCAACCGTCCGGCGCGCCCCCGGCTTCGGCCCCAGGTCCTGCCCAGCTCCCTCCGGCTGGCGGGCACCTGCTGGCCGGGCCCGTCTGGACCCTCTCGCCTGCCCCAGGCCCCAGCCCCCAGCCATGCCCTCGCCGGCCGCGGTCATGACCAGCCGGAGGCGAGATAACGGATCGGGCCGAAACAATTTTTTCACCGCGGGGCGGCCGCCCCGAACGCCGATCACGGTGTTATCTCGCTGCGATCACGACCGTGATCAGCGGCGTAAGGACTTCGTAATATGTTCATCCACCCAATCGGTGCGGATCGGGCATCCGGCGGGTCACGGCGGATCTTCCAGATCGCTGTATGTCGGCTTAAAGCCGGGTCTACGGTGATCCACCAGAGCTTCCTCAGCTCACCCTGGAGGTGGATGCATGTCAGCCGGGCGCCGGCCAACCAGGCGTTATCCCCGCAGCCGCGCGGCTCGTCTGGCCGTGCCGCTGGCCGTCCCGATGGCGCTCGGCCTGACCCTGGGGATCATCCTGGGGGTCTCGGGGGGAACGCAGCACACGTCGATCCAGCAGGCTCCGCAGGCGAACACCAGCCAGTTGGCCAGCGTATCGGCCAGCTCCGCGGTTACCCGGCCGCCGGCCTCGCCGGCCACCGCGTCCGCGACGGACGTCCCGTCTCCGGCTCGGGCTACGCCGTCCAGTTCCCTGGCGTCGCCGCCGAGGTGACCGAGATGTCCGGGGCCGGCACCGTCGACGGGTCCACGAACGAGCTGCCGTCCGGGCCGGCCTTGACCGCCTGGTGCAGCGCACTGCCCTTGAGGTAGTCGGTCCAGCTCAGGAACCATTCGGTCCAACCGTCGTCCCACTTGCCGGCCTTGGTGCTGTCGGTGACGGTGATCGGGTCACCGGGCACCGCGAGGTTGTAGTAGATCGCGGAGTCGGTGGGGGAGAGGTTGACGCAGCCGTGGCTGACGTTGGAGCTGCCCTGGTCTCCGACCGACCACGGGGCGTCGTGCATGTAGTCGCCGCTGTAGGTGAACCGCACCGAATAAGGCACCAGCTCGTCGTAGTAACCCGCGGTCCCCTTCGTCCCGCCGATCATGCGGACCGGGTTCTCCTTCTCCACGCTCACGTAGGTGCCGTTCGGCGTGGCTGTGCTGGCCTTGCCGGTGCTGGCCGGCCAGGTGTACTTGAGCGCGCCGTCGATGTAGATCTTGGTCTGGTGGGCGGTGGCGCTGGTGACCGCGATCACGGACGACCCGATGCTGAAGCTCTGGGTCAGGTCGGCCGCGCCGTACATCCCGCTGGCGCCCTCGACCCCGGCCAGGTGCCCGGTGAACGAGACGTTGGTGTCAGCCGGCCAGTAGTTCTCCGGCCGGAAGTACACGTGCTGGTTGCCGTCCCAGTACCAGGCCCCCACCACCGGCTTGGACGTGGTCAGCTGCAGGGAGCGCTCGACCGCGGCCCGGTTGGTGATCGGCTCGCTGAACGTCAGCATGATCGGCATGCCGACGCCGTAGGTCTGCTGGTAGCCCTCGAAGATCTGGGTGTGGAAAGTCTGCTTCGGGCTGAGGGTGCGGAACGAGACCGTCCGGGTCAGCGTGCCCTGACCGGTTCCGGTGGCCGACGCTGTGACCGTGTAGCTCTGGTCGGGGCTCAGGGTCCACTGGGTGTGCCACACCTTGCTGCCCTGGCTCAGGCTGCCCGGCACGGTGGCGTTGGCCGTGGCCGACGACCCGGACGAAGCCGACGGCGAGGCCGAGGCCGATGCGGCCGGCCCCACGCTCACGACCACGTTCTTCAGCGTGCCGCGCACGGCGGTGACGGTGACGCCGCCCGACGGGTCCGCGTCATCGGTGCCCCCGGCCGGAGTGATCTTGATGTCGGCCGCGGCCAGCGAGGCCCGGGGCGTCGGCGTGGCCGAGCTCTTGGCCGGGCTGGCGGCGCTGTGCCCGCCGTTGCCGGACCCGCCGCCGGAACATGCGGCCAGCACCAGGGCCAGCACCGCGACCACGACGGCGCCCGCTGGCTTCCGTAGCCGTTGGCCTGAGCTGCCCGTATTGCCCCGCACGCTGATCCTCCATGGTCCGGCCCGCAATGTCGTGCCCAGGCTACCGGCCCGCGTAACGTCCGCTGCAGTGTCTGCTTCCTGGGTCTGCTGCTGGTTCAGCCGGAGCGCCGCGGTCCGCGCCGGTAACCGGCCGCCGCGGCCAGCAGCGCCAGCGCGGTCAGCCCGACGATCGCCCACTCGGGCCACGCGCCCGCATCGTCGGCCCAGGTCCGGTGGGTGATCAGCGGCACCTTGGCCTCCAGCACGGCCTGCTGCCAGGTCCCGCTGTGCGTGATCAGGTGGCCGTCCGGCGCGATGAGGGCGCTGACCCCGGTGGTGGAGGCGACCACCACCGCGCGGTCGGACTCCACCGCCCGGATCCGGGCCATGGCCAGCTGCTGCTCGGACTCGCCGGTCTGCCCGTCGATCTCGAAGTCGGCGTCGTTGGTCTGCACGGTCAGCAGGTTGGCCCCGGCCGTGACCTCGGACCGGACCAGCCGGTCGAAGCCGACCTCGTAACAGATGACGTCGCCCAGCCTGATCTGGCCGGTACGGAAGACCACAGCCGAGTGGCCGGGGACGAAGTTGGTCGGGACCAGGCCGGTCAATGAGGTCAGCTGGCTGACGAAGCCGCGCCACGGGATGTACTCCCCGAACGGCACCAGCTGCCGCTTGGCGTAGATGGCCCCGGCCCCGGTGCTCGGCGTCCACAGCTGGCCCACGTTGAGCTGCGGGTCGTTCAGCACCTCGCCGACCAGGATCGGCCGACCGATGGCGCCGAGCGCGGCGGTGATCTGCTGTTTGATGGCCGGGTAGAGGAACGGGTCCAGGTCGGTGGAGTTCTCCGGCCAGATCACCAGGTCCGGTGCGGGCTTGCGGCCCGCCTTGACCTGTGCGGCCAGTTGCTCGGTGGCCCGGGTGTGGTTCCCGGTCACCTCGGTGTCGTTGAGCTCCTGCGGCAGGTTGCGGGCCCGGGGGACGTTGCCTTGGACGGCCGCCACCTCCGCCGTCTTCGCGCCCGCGGTGGGATCCACCGGCAGCAGCCCCCCGGCCGCCGCCAGCCCGGCCGTGACCACCACGGCCAGCGCCGGGAGGGCCAGGGCCCGCAGCGGGCGGCGGCCCAGCGCGGACAGGATCAGCCAGGCCAGGCTGGCTCCGACCAGGGCGACCACGAAGCTGAGGACCGGTGCCCCGCCGACCGCGGCCCAGCCTGCCGTCGGCGCGGAGGCCTGGCTCATGGCCAGCCGCCCCCAGGGGAACCCGCCGAACGGGAACCGGTCCCGCAGCGCTTCCAGGCTCACCCACCAGCCCGCCACCGCGACCGGCCAGCCGGGCAGTCGCAGCAGCAGCCGCTGCGCGATGGCCAGCACGGCCAGGATGACGGCCGACCCCAGCGCCAGCGCTGTCCACGCGAACCACCAGACGTTGATCACCCAGGACAGCAGCGGGAAGAAGAAGGCCACCCCGAACACCAGCCCGCACGCGAACGACGCCCGCAGGTTCCGGCCGGCCAGGGCCACCGTGAGCAGCGCGACGCCCAGCGGGGCCAGCGGCCAGATCCCCACCGGCGGGAACGAAACGGCCAGCAGCAGTCCGCCCGCCAGCGCGGCCAGGAACGCCCAGCGCAGCCGCAACCCCGGCTGGCCGCCTGCGTCCCGCCCGCGCTGGCGCGAGGCGGCGGACGGCTGAGCGGAGATCACACCTCGGAGGGTAGCCGCCCAACCTGAAAACCCGGGCTCCCCAGGCCGCCCTGGTCCCGGTCGGTCCCGGTCGGTCCCGGTCGGTCCCGGTCGGTCCCGAGCCGGTTGGGCGCGGGCCAGCCGGGGTATATCGGCCCGCGTTGCGCCGGAAAGATGGTGTGCCGAATTACGGCTTTCGGCTAAAACGGGCATTCTGACGTAAAGATATCTGACTGGCGGAGCAGGGCAATCCGCCGTGTTATCGTACGTAACGCGAAACGCCTCGTGGGGGGGCGTGCATTCACCTGTCAACGGATATGACGCATATTAAGAGGCTGGCTCGTGATCAAGATCATCTATCGTGACCTCTCGCCCGGATTACACGCATCAGCGGAGACGGCGGGCCGGGACACGATCATCTCGCTGCTGCCTGGGCTGACGCCTGAGCAGCGGCGGGCGGCGCTACGCCGGATCCGGCACAGCGGCCGGATGGGCCACGGCCCCCGGGTTTCCCCGGTGCAACTCGGGCTGGCTCAGGGCCTGGACCGGATAAAAGCCATTACGCGCACGGGTGCGGCAGTTGTCCGGCTTCATCCGGCCGGGAGCACCATTCCGGTGCTGCTCCTTTCCACCGCCGCGGTGGTCTTTGTTCTGATGGCCACGGTGTCCATTCATGTGGTACCGGCACCGAAGTCTTCGGATCAGACTCCGGTCATCGGGGGACTGGTGCACGGCCCGTCGGCCTCCGACCCGCAGGCGGGCCAGGTATCCGCGCCGCCGGACGGTGCCGCCGCCGGTCTGCCCGCTAACGGCGGTACTGGACACCGTTCCCGGCCTTCGGCCCAGGGCGGGTCGGCCGCGGCCCAGGGCAGCCCGGCCGCCGGCACGCCGGGCGCCACTGGGCCGGGCTCGCTGACCGGCCTGGGCCGCGCCGGCTCGGCTGGGCTAACCGCGACCAGTTCGGTTAATCCGGGTGTGACCGGCAACAAGTCGGCCTCGGTCGGCTCGGCCGGGTCGCGTGGCTCGGGCACCGTCAGCCAGGCCACCGGTTCCGGCTCGGGGAGTACCAGCTCCGGATCGGGCAGCAGTTCCGCGGGCACCAGCTCGCGTCCGGCTTCGGGTTCGAGCTCTGGCTCGGGCAGCTCCGGCACCAGCGGTTCCGGCACCGGCCGCAGTTCGGGCTCGGGTGCGGGTGCGGGCGGCACGTCGGGCGCCGGGACCGGCGGGTCGGGCGGTTCCGGCACCGGCAGCTCGGGCGGGGGCGGCACCTCGGGCTCCGGCGGCTCGGGCGGCTCCGGCTCCTCGGGCGGATCGGGTTCCGGTAGCACGGGCGGCTCGGGCTCATCCGGCTCCTCCGGCTCATCGGGCGGCTCCAGCTCGGGCGGTGGCACCTGTATCACCGTGCTGGTGGTCCAGGCCTGCCTGGGCCTGTAATGGGCTTTCGCTCCGTTCCGCACTGGCCGTAGGCTCTGGCCGCCCGCTGGATTGGCCCAGCGGGCGGCCAGAGCGTCGGAAAGGAGCGCGGCCGTGAGCCGACGGGGCTGGGTGCTGTTCGCCGCGATGAGCCTCATCTGGGGTATCCCGTACCTGCTGATCAAGGTGGCGGACGGCGGCGTCTCGGTCCCGGTGCTGGTGTTCGTCCGGGTCGCGCTGGGTTCCCTGCTGCTGCTCCCGGTCGCGCTGCGCCGCCGTGAGCTGGGTGCGCTGCGCGGCCACTGGCGCTGGCTGGTCGCGTTTGCCGTGGTTGAGATCATCGGCCCGTTCGCGTTGCTCTCCAGCGCGGAAAAGCACCTGGCCAGCTCGACCAGCGGCCTGCTGGTGGCGGCCGTGCCGATCATCGGGGCGGTGCTGGCCCGGTTCACCGGCGGATCGGACCGGCTTACGCTGGTGCGCTGGACCGGCCTGATCATCGGGCTGGCCGGGGTGGCCGTGCTGGCCGGGCCGGACGCGGCCCACGGGGACGCGCTGTCGGTGGCCGCGGTGCTGCTCACCGCGCTGGGTTACGCCATCGGCCCGATCATCGCCAACCGCAAGCTGGCCGACGTCCCGACCGCCGGGGTCAACACCGTGTGCCTGGCCATGGCCGCCCTGGTCTACCTGGTGCCCGCCATCGTGACCCGGCCGCACGAGCTGCCGTCGGCCAACGTCATATTGTCGCTGCTGGCGTTGGGCGCGATCTGCACGGCCGCCGCCTTCGTGGTCTTCTTCGCCCTGATCGCCGAGGTCGGCCCGGCCCGGGCCACGGTCATCACCTACGTCAACCCGGCCGTCGCGGTCGCGCTGGGCGTTCTCGTCCTGAACGAGCACCTGACCCTGGCCGTGGGCGGCGCGTTCGTCCTGATCCTGGGCGGCTCGATCCTGGCCACCCGCCCCAGCTCCCCAGCCCAGCCCCCAGCGCCGGCCAGCCAGGCCACCCCAGCCTCCCTCACCCCAGCAGCCCAGCAAGCCACGGCCGCCCCAATGACCCCGCCAGTCCCGCCAGTCCCGCCCGACCCAGCGGGCCCCACTGGCCACATCAGCCTCGGCCGTAGCGGACGATGGCCCCGGCCCGACCGTGCGGGCCGGGGCCACCGGGCGGAACGGTCAGCCGTTCAGCCGGGTCAGCAGGTCGGTGCCGGACGGAGACCCCAGGCCCGTGCAGGGATCCCAGCCCGGCCCGGCCGAATAGGCCCCGTTGCTGCCGCTGGTGATGTCGTTGAACCCAGCCACGGTCTTGCCCGCCGCCACCCCGTCGTAGAGCAGCGGCTGAAGCAGCCCGAATTCCTTGCCCGTGGACTGGGCCAGCCGGGCGATGAGCGCCGCCCACAGCGGGGCCACCGCGCTCGTCCCGCCGTAGACCGTCCGGGTCCCGTTCACCAGGACCTGGTAGCCGGTCTGCGGGTCCGCGTTGCCGGCCACGTCCGGCACGCCCCGGCCGCCCGTGCTGACCGAGGCGGCGGGCACGCCCGCGTTGGCCTGCCAGGACGGCAACGGGTACAGGGTGCTGATGCCGCCGCCGGTCGCGCCGCCGCTGGAGCCGTCGTTCCACACCGTCTCGGAGCTGATCGCCCCGGTACTGGTGCTGGCCTCCAGCCGGGTACCGCCGCAGGCCAGCGCGTACGGGCTGGACGCCGGGTAGTCGCAGTGGTTCTTGCCGTCGGTTTCGCCGTCGCTGCTGCCGCCATCGCCGGCCGCCACCGTCACGGTCACACCCAGCGCCGCCGCATCCGACAGGGCCTGGTCCAGGGCCGTGCGGGACTGCTCCGACCAGGTCTCCTCCGGGCCGCCCCAGCTGATGCTGATCACCGTCGGGGTGGGGGTGGCGTGGGCCGCGTCGCTGATCGCGTCGACGAAGGCCTGGTCGGTGTTGGGGCCGAAGTACACGACCTGCGCGGCCCCGGGTGCCACCGACCCGGCCACCTCGATGTCCAGCAGCACCTCACCGTCGGCGCCGGAGGGGTCCGGGCTGGGGGCGTTGGACCCGCCGTCGACGCCCACCGCCGTGACCGAAGGGACGGACAGGCCCAGTCCGGAGAAGTAGGTCTGCAGGTCGCTGGTGGAGTACCCGCCGCCGAACTCCAGGATCGCGATCGTCTCCCCGGTGCCATCGGTCCCCGCCGGGAACTGGTAGGCCTGGGCGACCTGGGGCGGGGTGTACGAAGTGTTCTGGGCGGCCGCCGCGGCCGTCCTGATCTGCGCCCGGACCTGCGGCCGGTTGTCCAGGCCGAGGACCGCGATCACGATGCCGTCGAGCGCGGCGGGCACCTGCAGGGCACCCTCCCGGTAGCGGTGCTCGACCTCACCGGCAACCCCGGGCTTGGTACTGCGGGCCTGGCGCAGGCTGGTGCCGAACACCTGGGTCAAGGCCGCCGCGGTACCCGCGACCTTGAGCCGGCGCGAGGCTTCGTCGGTGGCGGTGATCTCCAGACCGAGACCGCTGAGCGTCTCGCGCACCAGCTCGACGTCGGCCGGCTCGGCGCCGTAGGCGTCGGCCAGCTCGCCCGGGGAGATGGTCTCCGGTGAGAACACCAGCTCGTCCGGCAGCTCCGCGCGCCGCCGGAGCACCACGGTCACCTCGATCCGCTCCTGCTCGTTGACCGGCCCGAGGTCCTGGACGCCGGAAATTGCCGTGCGTTCGCTGCCCGCGAGCGGCACGAACGACCCTGATGTCATGTCCGAATCCTCCTGAGATTGATCAAACCGATCCGTTTGGCGCCCGCTCCCGCGCCTGCTCCGCTGCGCGGGCCCAGCATGTTTCGCAGCGCGTGCGGCCGGTCACCGTAGAGCATCATCCCCTGTACCGGACAAGTCGGATAGCGAGTCGGCGCAATGTTTCCCGAATGCTTGCCGAGTTTCCCGACTGCTTGCCGCGGTGGTTTCCCGAATGCACGCCACCGGCCGGCCGCCAGGCCGTTGCCGTTTCCCCGATACTGGGGCTGTGCTTTACATCGGTAACGCGGCAGGCCATCCCCGGGTATCTCGTGGCTAGCCCGGCCACACCGGCGGAGACCGGAATGCCGGGACTGCGGTACGCCAGCCCGGTTGGCCGCTGGGTGCTGACCGCCACCGTGCTCGGGTCGGGGATCGCCGCGCTCGACGCCACCGTGGTGGGGATCGCGCTGCCCGCCATCGGCCGGGATTTTCACGTCGGCGAGGCCAGCCTGCAGTGGGTGGTCGACGCCTACACGCTCTCGCTGGCCGGGCTGCTGCTGCTGGGCGGGACCCTCGGTGACCGGTACGGGCGGCGCAAGGTCTTCCTCATCGGCACGGTCTGGTTCGCCCTGGCCTCGCTGCTGTGCGGGGTGGCGCCCAATGCACCTACGCTCATCCTGGCCCGGGCCATCCAGGGCGTGGGGGCCGCCCTGCTGACCCCGGGCAGCCTCTCCATCCTCCAGGCCTCCTTCGTCAAGGACGACCGGTCGAAGGCCATCGGCGCCTGGTCGGGACTGGGCGGCCTGGCCACGGCGGTGGGCCCGTTTATCGGCGGCTGGCTGATCAGCGCCGTGTCGTGGCGCTTGATTTTCTTCATCAACCTGCCGCTCGCCGCGGTCGTGGTGGCCATCTCGCTGCGGCACGTGCCCGAGTCCAAGGCGCCGGACGAGACCGGCCCGCTGGACATACCCGGGGCCGTCACGATCACCGGGGCGCTGGTCGGGATCACCTACGGGCTCATCGCCGTCTCCGGTCACGGGTGGACCTCGGGAACGGTCCTGGCCTCGCTGCTGGGCGGGGTGGCCCTGCTGGCGGCGTTCCTGGTCATCGAGTCGCGCCGAGCCGAGCCGATGCTGCCGCTGGGAGTGTTCGGCTCCCGCCAGTTCTCCGCGGCCAACGCGGTCACGTTCGTCGTCTACGGGGCCCTGGGCGGGACGTTGTTCCTGCTGCCCACCGTGCTGCAGGAGGCCGCCGGGTACAGCCCGCTCGCCTCCGGTGCCGCGCTGTTGCCGGTCACCCTGATCATGCTCCTGCTGTCCGCGCGGTCGGGTGCGCTGGCGGCGCGGATCGGCCCGCGGCTGCAGATGTCGGTCGGCCCGCTCGTCATCGCGGCCGGGCTGCTGCTGTTCATGCGGGTGGCCGGCTCCGGCGGCTACATCGTCGACGTGCTGCCTGCCGTGCTCGTGTTCGGGTTCGGCCTGGCTATCAACGTGGCCCCGCTGACCTCGACCGCGCTGTCGGCCGTCCCGGCTGAGCACGCCGGTATCGCCTCGGCGGTGAACAACGACGTGGCCCGGGTCGCTGGGCTCATCGCCGTGGCCGTGCTGCCGGTGGCCGCAGGCATCACCGGGGAAAGCTACCTGCATCCGGCCGAGCTGACGCAAGGATTCCAGAACGCGGTGCTCATCGCCGCGATCGCCTGTGCCGCAGGTGGGGTGCTGGCCTTCGTGACGATCCGTAACCCGCCGCGACCGCAGCATGAGCCGGGCCAGCCGGCGCCCGAGGAGGCCACCGTGCAGCCCGGGTTGCACTGTGGCCTGGACGCGCCACCGCTGCGCGGTGACGGGGTTCCTGCTGGTCCCGCCGGGCGGGCTCCTGCTGGCCCCGCCGGGCGGGCGGCCGGGGCCCCCGGGCCGGGCTGACCTGAGCTGACCTGAGCTGGGCTGAGCAGTCCTCCACGGGACCCTCCGCTCACCGCATCCGCCGGGTCAGCCGGTCCGGGACGCGCGAAGGGGACGGGCCAGCAGGCCCGTCCCCTTCGGTTCAGCGCCGGGAGCGGTTAACCGTCTTCAGCGCGGGAGGCGGCACGCCGTCAGGCGGCGAGCCGCTCCTCGGCGGCCACGCCGTCGAGCACCTCGAGCCGGTGGACGACGTTCTCGGTGGTGGCCTCGTGCGCGGTCAGGTCGGCCAGCGCCAGCACGCCGATCAGCAGCGCGTCGGCGAACACCAGCCAGGTGAGCGCGGTACCGGAGAACACCAGCGCCGCGATGATCGACCAGGCCGCGGCCAGGCCGATCAGGCCGTGCCCGGCCTTGCGGGCCAGCGTCGGCGCCAGGATCGCGCTCAGGCCGGCCAGGACCAGGACACCCACGGAGACCGCGAACGCGACCCAGTGAGCAACCCCGATGGTCCATGCCATCGCGGCTACCGCCAGGAACCCGGCGGCGATGACGAACAGGTTGTCGAGGACAAACCTAGAGCTGAGCTTCATGGGGTGCACCTCCCTGACACCGCCTGCGCGGTGTCAAACCGTAACGTTGACGGCGGGTCAGTACGGGCGCCATCCCGGTTCTCCGGGTGTCCGTGCGGCTCGTCGGGTTGCCCCAGCCCCTACCGGGGCAGCCATTGATCATTAATCCATAGACATCCTTCGATATTTCCAGCCCAGCGTGTCTCCTAGCTCACATTCCCCGCGCCTTCCGGCGCCCCGTGCCCCTTCCGGCGCCCCGCGCCCCTCCCGCGCCCCGCGCCCCTCCCGCGCCCCGCGCCCCTCCCGCGCCCCGCGCCCCTCCCGCGCCCCGCGCCCCTCCCGCGCCCCGCGCCCCTCCCGCGCCCCGCGCCCCTCCCGCGCCCCGCGCCCCTCCCGCGCCCCGCGCCGCCCAACCGCTCCCACGCCCAGCCACGCAGTGAATGGCACATCGTGTACACCCGGGTGTCGTCGATGGCGCATTGCCTACATACGAAGCTGGGGCATATGGGACTCGAGTGACTGGCGGGATGTGATGAAGGACCGAGCTCCTCCAGCGGACCGGGCCGGCTGGGCCGCCGAAGCTGGGATGATGGGGACATGACGACGACGGGCGATGAAGCCGCACGGCAGGAGGCTTCGGCGGCGGTGCGGGCGGCGGCGGAGGCGGCCCACCGGGCCGCGGGCAGTCTGGCCAGCGCGCCGGAGGAGGCGATCGGCCGGGCGCTGCGGGCGATGGCGGACCGGCTGGGCCGCGCGTCCGACACGATCCGGGCGGCCAACGACGATGACATGCGCGCGGCCGACCAGGCCGGCCTGACCGGAGCGCTGAAGGACCGGTTGCGACTGGACGACACCCGGCTCAAGGGCATTGCCGACCAGCTGCTCGAGCTGGCTGAGGTACCGGCCGAACCGTCCAGCCGGGTGATCAGGGAACTGCCCGGCGGCCTGGTCGCGCACGAGCGCCGGCGGCCGGTCGGGGTGATCGGGGCCAACTTCGAGGCCCGGCCCAACGTGGTCGCGGACATCGCGTCGCAGCTGATCAAGTCCAGGAACGCCGGGGTGCTGCGCACCGGCTCGGCCGCGTTGCGGTCCGCCATCGCGCTGGCCGATGAGGTGGTGGCCCCGGCCCTGGACGACGCCGACCTGGACCCGGCGGCCATCCAGCTCGTCCGGGTCCCCGGGCAGGCAGCGGCCTACGCGCTGGTCGGTGAGCCCGAACTGATCCCGCTGGTCATCCTGCGCGGCAGCGGGGAGAGCACCCGCGCGCTGGCCTTCGAAGGAGCCCGGCACGGAGTACGGACGCTGGCCCACGCCGACGGCGGCGCGGTGATCTTCATCGACGCCGGCGCTGATAACAGCAAGAGCCTGCAACTGATCGAGAACAGCCTGGACCGCCTGGGCGTGTGCAACCGGCTCAACCTGCTGCTGGTCGACGGCGAGCGCTGGGACCGGTTCCTCCCCCTGGTGACGGAGCTGCTGACCCGTCTCGGCATCACCCCGTCGCTGCCGCCGCACAATCACCCGCTCGGCTACGAGTGGGCCCTGGACACCGGGCGTGAGGCGACGGTCACGATCGCCCCGGCCGATGGGGCCGTGGCCGCGGCCACCATCGCCAACGACGAGACGTCCGGCCTGGCCGCGGCCATCGTCACCGAAGACCGCGACGCGGTGGACCGGTTCTTCAACGCCTACGCCGGCACCGGCGCGTTCTGGAACGCCACCCCCCGGCTGCTCGACGGGTACAAGCTGCTGGCCGTGCCGGAGACCGGGATCAACATCGACAAGGTGCCGGGCCCGCGCGGGCCGGTGACGTTCCGGGACCTGTACTTGCGGCAGTTTGTGATCGTCCCGCAGGAGTGACCACCCAGACCGAGGAGCTGCTGTCGCCCGCGGGTACCGAGGTGCTGGCCCTGGTGGCCGAGGCCCGCGAGGCGGGGGAGGCACCGCTGGCCACCGCCGCCCGGCTACGCCGCGACTACCCGGCCGCGCTAGTGGCCGCGGCCACCGCCCAGGACGAGCTGCGGGTGGCCGGCCGGGCCAAGTTCAGCCGGGCCGCGCGGATGCTGTTCACCCGGGCGGGCCTGGAGCAGGCGTCGTCGGAGACCGCGGCCCGGCACCGGGCGGCGCGGCTGGCGGACGCCGTCCCGGGCCGCCTGGCCGACCTGGGCTGCGGCATCGGCGGGGACCTGATCGCGCTGGCCGCCGGGCGCGAGGTGCTCGCCGTGGACCGCGACCCGGACCACCTGCTGATGGCCGCCCACAACGCCGGCGTGTACGACGTGGCCGGCGGGCTGACCACCCGCGAGTCTGACGTGCGCGACGTGCCGCTGGCCGGCCTGGCCGCGGTCTTCGCCGACCCCGCTCGCCGCCGCGTTCGCGCCGCCCGCGGGCCGGCCCGAGGCGCCCCGAAGGCCCAGCGGCTACGGCCCGGCGACAGCGAGCCCCCACTGGACTGGTGCTTCGCCCTACCGGGCCAGGTACCGGCCGTGGTGGTCAAGGCTGCGCCCGGGCTGCCCGCCGGTACCGCTCCGGACGGCTGGGAGACCGAGTTCGTGGCCGACGGGCGCGACCTCAAGGAGGCCGTGCTGTGGTCGCCCGCCCTCGCCACCGCGTCGGCCCGGGCCACGATCCTGCCCGCCGGTGACACCCTGACCCCCGAGCCCGGAGCGCCGGTGCCCGTGCGTGCCCCGGGCGCGTTCCTGTTCGACCCGAACCCGGCGGTGACCCGGGCCGGCCTGGTCGAAGACCTGGCCCGCCGGCTCGGCGCGTGGAAGATCGACGACCGGATCGCCTTCCTGTCCACGGACACCATCCGGAGCACGCCGTTCGCCCGGACCCTCCAGGTCGTCGACTCCGCGCCGTGGAACGAGAAGGACTTCGCCCGGCGGCTGCGGGCCCTCGGGATCGGCTCGGCCGACCTGCGCCGCCGCGGCCTGGCCGGCGACGTCGACCAGATCCGCCGCCGGCTCAAGCTGTCCGGCCCGCACCGGGCCACGCTCGTGCTCACCCGGGTCGCCGACCGCCCCTGGGGCCTCATCTGCACCGATCCGCCGGCGTCCCCCGCACCATCACCCGCTCCGGTCCCGGCTGCGGCATCCTAGGAACGTGCACAAGACCTCAGGTCAGCGCGATCCCGCCGCCGCGTTCCCGCTGCCGGTACAGCGCGATGACGCCCAGGAGCGGCGCCAGGCCAATCGGGCGGTGGCGGTCAGCGCCGCCGGGCTGGCCGCCACCGGCCTGGCCGAGCTGCTGATCGCCCTGCTCACCGGCTCGGTCGGGCTGCTCGGCGATGCGATCCACAACCTGTCCGACGTCTCCACCAGCGCGGTGGTGTTCCTCGGGTTCCGGCTGTCGCGCCGCGGGCCCACCGAGCGCTACCCCTACGGTCTGGACCGGGCCGAGGACCTGGCCGGGATCGGCATCGCCCTGGTCATCTGGGTCAGCGCCGCCTTCGCCGGCCTGGAGAGCATCCGCAAGCTGCTCAGCCACGGCAGCACCGTTCACCTCGGCCTCGGGATCGCCGGGGCGGTCCTGGGGATCGTCGGCAATCAGGTCGTGGCCCGGTACAAGCTGGTCGTCGGCCGGCGAATCCGGTCCGCGACGCTGGTCGCTGACGCCCGCCACTCCTGGCTGGATGCGTTGTCCTCGGCCGGGGCCCTGGCCGGGCTGATCGCGGTGGCGGCCGGGCAACCCTGGGGTGACCCGGTGGCCGGCCTCGCGGTGACCGCGTTCATCTGCCATGTCGGCTACGAGGTCACCACCGACGTGGTTCGCCGCCTGGCCGACGCGGTGGATCCCGAGGTGATCACCGCGGCTGAGGCGGCGGCCGGTGATGTGCCCGGCGTCGTGCACGCGCACGCTCGGGCCCGCTGGACCGGCCGGGTGCTCCGGGTCGAGGTGGAGGCCTGGGTCGACCCGGACCTGACCGCCCGCGACGCCGACGCCCTCGGCCGCCGGGCGGCCGCGGCGATCGCGCAGGTCCTGCCGGACGCGGGCGCGTTCACCTGGATCACCCGGGCGGCCCCGCAGTGACTGAGCACGCTGAGCACGCTGAGCATGCTGAGCATGCTGAGCACGCTGAGCACGCTGAGCACGAGCCATCCCCGGCCACCGGCGCGGCCGCGGCCGCCAGCGGCTGGTCACACCGGCACCGCGACGTCTCCGGCGGGGCCTTGCGGCCCACCGTGTTCGGCGCGGTCGACGGGCTGGTGACCAACGCGTCGCTGATCGCCGGGGTCGGCGGCGGCGGGGTCTCCACCCACGCCGTGATCCTGACCGGGGTGGCCGCGCTGGTCGCGGGCGCGTTCTCGATGGGCACCGGCGAGTACATCTCGGTCACCAACCAGAACGAGCTGGTGCAGGCCGAAGTCTCGCTGGAGCAGAAGATGCTGGCCCGTTTCCCCGACGCAGAGCAGGACGAGCTGGCCGGTTACTTCCGTCAGTACGGCGCCGACGCCGATACCGCGGCCCGGATGGCCGCCGCCGTGTCCAAGGACCCGGACACCGCGCTGCTCATCCACACCCGGGAGGAGCTCGGCGTCGATCCCACCGAGCTGCCGTCACCGGTCCTGGCCGGGTTCGCGTCGCTGCTGGCGTTCTCGATCGGCGCGCTGCTGCCGCTGCTGCCCTACCTGCTCGGCGCGCCGGAGCTGGCCGTCAGCCTGCTCATCACGGCGGTGGCCCTGGCCGTCGGCGGGACGGTCGTGGGCCGGCTGACCGGCCGCCCGCTGCTGCGCTCGGGCCTGCGCCAGCTGCTGTTCGGCGCGGTGGCCATCGGCGTGACCTACGGCATCGGCACCCTGATCGGCCACCACGGCTGACCCGATGAGCCAACCTGGCGGCGGACCCCGACCGGCCCGCGCGACTGGCCCGCCGCGGCCGACCCGGCGGCTAGGCTGGACGAATGCGCCCCGCCCGCCCCGTTCTGGACCTGCTCGACCGTTTTCAGCCCCGGGACGAGGCCGAGGCCGCCGACTTGGCCCGCATCCGGGAACTGGCCGGGGACACCGAGGACCCGTGGGCCCGAGCCAACCCGCTGCACCTCACCGCGTCGGCGCTGATCGTGCACCCCGCCAGCGGCCGGGTGCTGCTGCGCTGGCACCAGCGGCAGCAGGCCTGGCTCCAGGTCGGCGGGCACGGCGATCCCGGTGAGAGCGACCCGCTGGACATCGCCCTGCGCGAGGCGCGCGAGGAGAGCGCGCTGACCGACCTGCAGCCGTGGCCGGACGCCGAGCTGTGGCAGGTGACGGTGGTGGACGTGCCCGCGAGCAGCAAGGAGCCCGCCCACCAGCACGCCGACCTGCGCTTCATCCTGGCCACCGGCGACCCGGACGCGGCCCGCCCGGAGACCCCGGGCAACCCGCTGCGCTGGCTGCCGGTGGCCGAGGCCGAGACCGTCACCAGCGAGGCCAACCTGCGCGCCCTGCTCACCCGGGTCGGGGAGCTTTTCGCCTCGGCCTGAGCTTGCCCGCGCCCGGCCTTGACCTTGCCCGCGGACCTCACCCGGTTACGGGCCGGAATGCGACTTCGCCATCCCGCTCGTCCCCGGCGAGGCCCGCTGACCCACTGAGCGCGCTCGGTCCCGCATCCAGGGCCTGGCGCACCCGGGCCAGCAACCGGGCCTCGGTGAACGGCTTTTCCAGGATGTCGATGGACAGGGCCGCTACCCCGTGTGAGTCCAGGATGGGCTGGGCGTACCCCGACATGTACAGGGCCGGCACGCCGGGCACGATGGCCCGCACCGCCGCCGCCACCTCGTTGCCCATCATCTCCGGCATCACCACGTCGGTGAGCAACAGGTCGACGGTCTGACCGGGTGCCCGGGCCAGCTCGATGGCCTCGGTCCCGGTGGCCGTGGCCTGCACCCGGTACCCGTGCCGGGTCAGGATCCGGCTGGTCAGGTCGCGCAGGCTGGTCTCGTCCTCGACCAGCAGCACGGTCTCCCCGTGCCCCTCCGGGCTGGCGGACTGGGCCGCCGCCACCTCCATCGGCCGGGCCAGGTCGGAGGTGGCCGGCAGCAGCAAGCTGAACGCCGTCCCCAGGCTGGGCTCGGAGTAGACGTCGATGGTGCCGCCGGCCCCGGTCACGATGCCGTACACGGTGGCCAGGCCGAGCCCGGTGCCGCGTCCCTTGGGCTTGGTCGAGAAGAACGGCTCGAACAGCCGGTCCATGGTGGCCCGGTCCATGCCCACCCCGGTGTCGGACACCCGGAGCCGGGTGTAGCGGCCGGGGGCCAGG
Source organism: Streptosporangiaceae bacterium (assembly GCA_965277615.1). GTDB lineage: Bacteria > Actinomycetota > Actinomycetes > Streptosporangiales > Streptosporangiaceae > Bog-532. Next base: position 228,281 of record CBDIDG010000002.1, read on the forward strand.
CCGGGCCGGCCGGAGGCGTAGGTCTCGTCGACCTCGACGTTGCCGGTGTCGATGGTCAGCCGCCCGCCACCCGGCATCGCGTCCCGCGCGTTCACGGCCAGGTTGACCAGCACCTGTTCCAGCTGGCCCTTGTCCGCCTTGACCGGCCACAGGGCCGGCTCCGGGCTGATGGACAGCTCGATGTGCTCGCCCAGCGTCCGGTGCAGCAGCTGGCCCGCGTCCTGCACGGCCTCGTTGAGGTCGAGTACCTCGGGCCGGGTCACCTCGTGCCGGGCGAACGTGAGCAGCTGCCGGGTCAGCCGGGCCGCCTGCGTGGCCGCCGCCCGGACCTGCTCGATGTCGTCCAGCACGGGGGCCAGCGCCGGGTCGGCCTCGGCCAGCGGCTGGATCTCCTCGGCGGTGAAGTCGGCGTAGCCCTGGATCACGTTGAGCAGGTTGTTGAAGTCGTGTGCGACCCCGCCCACCAGCTGGCCCAGGCTCTCCAGCCGCTGGGTCTGTTGAGCCCGGCGCTCGGTACGCTCCCGTTCCGCCTCGGCCCGCAGCCGTTCGCGCTCCTTGTCCAGGGCCACCCGCTCGGAGACGTCCCGGATGGCGGCGGTGACCGACATGCCGTTCTCGGTCGGCAGCGCGCTCAGCGTGATCTCGGCCGGGAAGCTGCTGCCGTCCCGGCGCAGGCCGGACATCTTCAGCCCGGTTTGCAGCGGCTGCGTCTCCGGGTCGGCGAAGAAGCGGATCCGCTGCTCTTCCATCGCGGCCCGCGTCTCCGCCGGGACCAGCGTCTCCACTGCGCGCCCGATGAACTCGCCCGCCGGGTACCCGAAGAGCCGGACGGCCTGGGTGTTGGCCATGGTCACCGAGCCGTCCCACTCGACCGCGATCATGGCGTCCGGCGCCGCGTCGAACAGCTGCCGGAACCGGAACTCGGCTTGTTCCCGGGCCGACAGGGCGGCCACCAGGTGCATCCGCATCAGCTCGGTGCTGCGCCCCAGCGCCTTCAGCTCGTTCGGCCCCACGATCGGGATCTGCGTGCTGTAGTCGCCGGCCGCGATGGCCCCGGTCGCGGTGCGCAGGGCCCGGAACGGCCGCAGCAGGCCGAACCAGGCCGCCGCCAGCGCGGCGCCCACGATGACCACGACCACCACGCACATGCCGATCAGCGCGCCGATGAGCAGGTTCTGGGCGTCGGTGAGCCGGCCGGTGACGGCTTGCTGCTCACGGGTGATGCTGGTCTGCAGGCGGGCTGCGGCTGAACGGATGGCCACCAGATAAGGACGGGTGACCGCGATGTCGTTCTGCTGGGCCCGGGCGGCCGCGAGGTCACCGCGGCCGACCGCCGCGACCTGCGGGCCGGCCACCTTGGCCAGCCAGTCCTGGTGGGCGGCAATGGTCTGCTCCAGCTGGGCCGTCATGGCCGGGTAACCGCTGACCAGGGCGCGTACGCCGGCCTGGTTGGCGGCCACCTGCCGTTCCGCCGCCGCGAACGGCGCCGGCGAACCCGGCCGGCTGCTGGTGACGTACCCGCGCAGCCAGGTCGCTTCCTCGTCGTACCGGCTGAGCAGGCTGCCGGTGCCCGCGGCCGCCGGGATCAGGCGCTGGCCCAGCAGCTCGCCGTTGCTCTGGGTCACGGCCGCCGCGATCAGGGCCAGGGCCAGCCCGGCGCCGGTCAGCGCGAGCGCGATCCCGGCCGCCACGAACACTTGCCAGCGCAACCCCGTCTTCCGCGCCACGATGATCCTCCGTCACCCAAATACAGCTGTCACCCGAGTACAGCTGTCACCCGAAATTCAGCGTCCGCAGCACCACGATCACCGCCACCACCGCCAGCGCGGCCAGGCCCTTCACGGCCAGGCCCCGCTCGTAGCGCATCGCCGTCCTGATCTCCCGCCGGAACTCGCTCACGTCGGCACCTTGACCTGCCCCGTCTTCTCGGTCTTGTCCCAGCGGGCCTCGGCCCGGCGCAGCTCCAGCACGTAGGACGCGAACGTGCAGGCACACAGCACCGAGCCGTAACCGACCAGGTAGATCAGGACCGGGCTGAGCACGCGGCCGAACCGGCGCGGCTCCACCACCTTGGCCAGGTAAGCCACGGCCATCGACAGCGTCAGCCAGGCGTAGATGAACACGATCAGCCAGCCGGGCGACCCCTGTCCCGAGGCCCAGCCCAGGGCGTGTTCGGCCCGGTGCACTCCATCGGTGAACAACCGGGGGAAGCAGCTGTAGACGATGATGACCAGGTTGACCGCGCCGGGGAAGAAGATGGCCTGTCGCCAGCACCGGCGCCCGGTGGCCGGGTCGATCAGCAGGGCGAAGCAGGTGATGAACACGTAGGTGGCCGCGTTGATGATCCACAGCACGTGGAACGCGAGCCAGACTCGGGGGAACCCGGTGAAGTACAACGTCAGCAGCGCCGCCGATGAGGTGATCATGAACACCGGCTGCAGGAACAGGCAGAACCAGAACAGGCCGAAGCTGACCCCGCCCAGCCCGTGGCCCCGGGCCGGCCGGAACCACAGGCGCCGGTAGCGCCGGGTGACCTGGACGTTGCCCCGGGCCCAGCGCAGCCGCTGCTTCCACAGGCCGCTGATCGTGCCGGGTTCCTCGGCCCACACGGTGGCGTGCGGCTCGAACACCACCCGGCGGCCGGCCAGCTGCGTCTGGAACGTGGTGATCGTGTCTTCGGCCAGCGAGGACGTGTCGATCCGGCCGCCCAGCGCGACCAGGTTGGCCCGGGTGTGCAGCTGGGCTCCGCCGGCCAGGCAGGCGATCGTCCCGAGCACGTTCTGGGCCCGCCGGGCGGCCGCCTGCGCGGTGACGTACTCGTAGCCGATGAACCGGGTCAGGTAGTTGCCGGGACGGCTGCCTTCCTTGATGTAGGCGGTCACCGCGCCCACCTGGTCATCGGCCAGGTGCCGGGTCAGCTTGCGCAGCGAGTCCGGCTCGAAGATCACGTCGGCGTCGGTGATCAGCAGCACCTGCATCCAGTCGTCGGCCAGGATCACGTCCAGGCCGTGGTTGAGCGTGTGGGACTTGCCCTGGCCGCCGCGCTCCCGCCGCAGGTGGAACACCCGCCCGGGGAACCGCCCCTGCCGCCCGGCGATGACCTCCGGGGTGTCGTCGGTGCTGGCGTCGTCAACCACGTAGACCCGCAGGGCGTCGGCCGGGTACTCCAGCGCCATCAGCCGGTCGATGGAAGTGCCGATGACGGCGGCCTCGTTCCAGGCCGGGATGAGCACCGCCGCCCGGGGGAAGCGGGGCGCGCAGTCCCGGTAGTGGTTGCGCCGGAAGTGCAGCGTGATCAGCAGGAACTGCCAGGACGCGGCCAGCTCGGGCAGGGCCGCCACGATGACCAGGACGATCAGCAGCCAGTCGGTGGCCAGCCGCCCGTCGTGCCCGGCAGTAGTCACGAAAGGATCCCCACCGGCCCTGCGGTAACGGCGCCCGCGGTAGCGGCGTCCACGGTCGCCGCGACCGAGTCGTAGCGGCCGATGTCCCGGCAGTGGTGGCTGTCGCTCCCGGCCACCAGCGGCACCCCGGCGGCGACGAGCGCCGCGACCGTGCGCGGCGACGGGCAGGACCACTTCTCGTTCACCTCGACCAGCGCGCCGGAGCGGGCGATCCGCCAGGCCAGCTCGGCCAGGATCGGGCCCGGCACGATGGCCTCGCTCAGGCCGATCTTGGGCAGCACGCTGAACAGGTGGGCCAGCAGCGGCCGGCGTGGGCACCGGGCGGGTGAGATCGCGTTCGCCGTAGCCCGGCACAGGTCCTCGATGGCCTGCGCCGCGGTGGTGGTGCCGTTGTTCATTGATTTAATGACGTCATCTGGATGCAGCGGCTCGGTTCCTGCGGGGAACCGGTGGTCGGCGACCAGGACGAAGTCCACTCCCTCGTCCAGGCCGGCCGGTAGGTCGAGGTGGCCGGCCGTGTCCAGGATCTTGGCCTCGACCCCGGCCAGCACCCGCAGCCCGGGCTGTCCCCGGTACGGGTGCACGGCCGCGGTGAACTCCGGCACCCAGGCCGTGTCCTGCCGCACGTGGTCGACCAGGCACAGCGTGCGCAGGCCCCGGTCCCGCGCGGCGGCCACGTTCTCGGCCAGCCTGCTGGCCCCGTCGGAGAACGTGGAATGGACGTGGAAGTCCTCGTCCAGCCTGACCCGCGCGGTCATGACCCGGCCAGCTGCAGCCCGGTGACGTCGGCCGGGTCGATGAAGCATTCGTCCAGGAACCGGACCACGGCCAGCTCACGGAAGTCCAGGTGGGCCGGGAGCTGCTGGCCCAGCAGGGCGTGCAGCGCCAGCCGGGGCATGTCCACACCGGCCGCGATGGTCAGCCCGAGCGTGCCCGGGATGCGCGGGTTGACCTCCAGCAGCGCCGGGCGGCCGTCCCGGTCGCGCTTGCACTGCACGTTGGCCACGAACGTGACCCCGGTGGCCCGGGCCACGGCCCGGCCGAAGTACTCGATCTCGGGGTCGTGCACGGTCCGCCCGCCGACCGACACGCCCGAGTCGACCCGGGCCCGGACCCGCGGCACGCTGGCGACCACGTGCCCGTTGACGTCGGCCAGCACGTCGACCGAGTACTCCTCGCCGGGCAGGAAGTCCTGCACGATCAGCCCGGGGGAGCGTTCCAAGGCCGCCAGCTCGCCGGCCGAAGCGACGATGTGGATGCCCCGTGACCCGCTGCCGGTCCGCGGCTTGACGATTACGGGATAAGTCCAGCTCCCCGGGTCGACGGCCGGCCCGAACAGCTCGGTCCGTGGGATGCGGACCACCCCGGCGCAGTGGGTGGCCAGGGTCAGCTTGTCCAGGATGATCTCCAGCGCTTCGGCCTCGGCCAGCAGCAGCGACACCCCAGCCGCGGTGAACTTGTCCCGCGCGTGGGCCAGCGGCCGCAGTTCGGCGTCCACCGTGGGCAGCACCACGTCGACCTCAAGCGTCGTGCACCGGGTCAGCAGGGTGTCCACGAAGTCCGGCGCCGCCCCGGCCTGGAGCAGCGTCCGCGCCTCCGGCGGCACCAGGTACAGCCCGGCCGCCCACGGGTCCATGTCCGCCGCCAGCAGCTCAACCGACGGCTCGGCCCGCAGCGACTTCATCGCCGCGATCGCCGCCGGGCCGCCGACCCCGGTGACCAGGATCCGCAGCGGACGGTGGGCGGGGCGGGCCACGGGCGTGAAGCGCATGGGTCCGGTCATCGGATCCTCCCGGTGGTGGCGGCGGTGGCGACGGCCATGTGTCCGGGCAGGCCGCCCGCCCGGTCCCTGATCGCCTCGAACGCCTCGGCGTAACGGCCCGCGCAGTAACGCGACCAGTACCGCGCGGTGGCCGAGATCAGATCCGGCTCCAGGTAGTCGCGCACCCCGGTCTGCGAGCCGAAGGCGTCGATGGCCTTGAGCTTGCGCTCCACGTGCTCGTCGATCGGCACGAAGTGGGTGGGCCGGAAGTCGACCGTGGCCGACGGGGACTGGAAGCAGTACACCCGGCCGACCCGGCGGCAGGCGACCATCGCCGCCCGGTGCACGTTGCGGTGGTCCTGGTGCACGTCGTGCACGGAGTGCGTGTAGACGATGGTCGGCTGGACCTCGGCGATGACCCGGTCGATTCCGCCGATGGTCGGGTCGCCCTCCGGGATCCGGGTGTCGTCCAGGTCGTCCAGGAACAGCTGGGCGCCGATCACCCCCGCCGCTTCCTGCGACTCGCGGGCCCGCATGAGCTGGTCGCCGCCGCGGGACCCGCGGGACATGGTCAAGATGGCCACCCGGTCGCCCGAGGCCCGGTGCGCGCTCAGCGTGCCCGCCGCCCCGATCTCCACGTCGTCCGGGTGCGCCCCGATGGCCAGCACGACCTCCCGGCCCGCGGCCCGCGCCGCCCGGCCCGCCTCGACCAGCGCGGTGGCCTTGGCCACCAGCAGCTCGGCCGTGATCGGCTTCTCCAGGAACTCCGCCGCCGAGCTGCGCAGCGCGGTCACGGCGTAGTCCACGGTGGCGTGGCCGGTCAGCACGGCCACCGGCAGGTCCGGCACCAGCTGGCGGGGCCCGTTCCAGCAGTTCGAGGCCGGTCATCCCGGGCAGCTCGATGTCGGTGATGAGCAGGTCCCAGCTCTGCGCCTCGATCCGGCGCAGCCCGGCCGCGGCGTCCGGCTCGTGCACGACCTCGAAGCCCCCGCGGGAGCGCAGCACCCGGCTCAGGTAACCCCCCAGCACCGGGTCGTCGTCGATCAGCAGGATCCGCCCGTGCGAGCGGTCAGGCTCACTGGCTTGCATTCGGCCCCCCGGCCCGAGTCAGCCCGCCGGTCACCGCCCGGCCCCCCAGCCGTGGATCGGCGTCCCCGTGGTCAACCCTCAGTAGTCCTGCGACCACTTACTGTCTACGCCAAGATAGCAGCGTCGCCCTTGACCCTCCAGTAACAGGAGGCCCGAGGGTGGAGTCATGACCACCGATACCGTGCTCAGCATTGACCTTCACGGCACCCGGGCCCTGGTCACCGGCGGTACCCGGGGCATCGGCCAGGCCATCGCCCTCCGCCTGGCCCAGGCCGGCGCGACCGTCCTCACCACGGCCCGCACCGCCCCTGAGCAGAGCGTCCCCGGCTCGGCCATCGGCTTCGTCGCGGCCGACGTCAGCACCCCCGACGGCGCCGAGACCATCGCCCGCGCCGCCCAGGACCGCCTCGGGCACGTCGACGTCCTCGTGCACAACGCCGGTACGTCGTTCTCCCGGCCCGGGGGCGCGCTGGCCCTGACCGACGAGGACTGGCTGCTGAGCCTGAACACCAACCTGATGTCGGCCGTAAGGCTGGACCGGCGGCTGCTGCCGTCCATGGTGGCCCGTTCGTCCGGGGTCATCCTGCACACCTCGTCGGTGCAGTGGCGGCGGCCCAGTAGTTCGTCGCCGGCCTACGCCGCGGCCAAGGCCGCGCTGACCAACTACAGCAAGGAACTGGCCACCGAGTTCGGCCCGCACGGCATCCGGGTCAACACCATCGTGCCCGGCTACATCGAGACCAGCGCCGCCGCCGCCCGGATCGAGGGCATCGCCCAGGACCGCGGGCTGACCCCCGACGCCGCGCGCCAGGCCCTGATCGACGACCTCGGCGGCATCCCGCTCGGCCGCCCGGGCCGCCCCGAGGAGGTCGCCAACCTGGTCTGCTTCCTGGCCTCCCCGCTCGCCTCCTACCTCACCGGCGTCCAGGTCTACGCCGACGGCGGCAACCTCCGCGTCATTTAAATCCGGCGTCCCCGCTAACCCCGGCGTCCCCGCTAACCCCGGCGTCCCCAGGTGACCCCGGCGTCCCCAGGTGACCCCGGCGTCCCCAGGTGACCCCGGCGTCCCCAGGTGACCCCGGCGTCCCCAGGTGACCCCGGCGTCCCCAGGTGACCCCGGCATCCTCTGGCCTCACCTAAACCACCAACCTCTCAAACTTCATCAGGCTCACGAGTCACACCAGCTACAACTGGCTCTGGTGGCCCGCCCGTTATCCCGGGACGGGCCACCGCTCACCGCGGCCGGGCCAACCGACGCGCTGGCCGCCCGGCTGCCGCTTCACCCCGGTCACTCCGGCGTGATAACGACCTTCAGTGCTTCGTGGGCGGCGGCGTTGCCGAACACGTCGTAGGCCTCATTGATCTGGCCGAACGTGAACCGGTGGGTGCCCATCTTCTCGGCCGGGATGCGGCCGCTGGCCACCATCGTGAGCAGGGTCGGGATCGACACCGTGTCGACCAGGCCCATGGTCAGCGTGACGTTCTGGATCCACAGGTCCTGCAGGGGCAGCTCGACCGGGGCCCCGTGCACGCCGATGTTGGCGATGTGGCCGCCCGGCCGGACCAGCGACGCCGTCGTCTGCAGCGTCTCCGGGAAGCCGACCGCCTCGATGGCCACGTCCACCCCGAGACCGTCGGTCATATCGAGCACCCGGCGCTTGGTGTCCGGGCCGGCCTCGACGATGTCGGTCGCGCCGAACTCCAGCGCCGTACCCAGCCGGAACTTGTTCGTGTCGATGGCGATCACCTTGGACGCCCCCCACAGCCCGGTGGTGAGGATGGCCGACAGCCCCACCGCCCCGGCCCCGACCACGGCCACCGTGTCGCCCGGCCGCACCTGCCCGGCCAGCACGCCGACCTCGTAACCGGTCGGCAGCGAGTCGGCCAGGAAGATGGCCTGCTCGTTGGTGACGTTCTCCGGCACCGTGTACAGGGAGGTGTCGGCGAACGGTACCCGGACCGACTCGGCCTGGGTCCCGTCGATCAGGTGACCGAAGATCCAGCCGATCCCGCCCACGGTCTGGCAGTGCGACGGCATGCCCCGCTGGCAGTAGGCGCACCGCCCGCACTTGGTGACGGCCGGCACCAGCACCCGGTCGCCCACCGCGAAGCCCTTGACGCTCTCTCCCACCGCGGTGACCGTGCCGACGGCCTCGTGCCCGAGGACGCGCCCTTCGGTCACGGCGGGCACGTCGCCGTGCAGGATGTGCAGGTCGGTCCCGCAGATGGTGGTGGTGTCGACCCGCACCACCGCGTCGGTCGGTTCCTGGATCGCTGGATCGGGGACATCGCGCCAGTCCTTGCGACCCGGCCCGGAATAAACGAGTGCCTTCATCACGCCTCCATCGGCTGATCTGGCCCTGGTGCCGCCGGTAACGCTAAGCGCGGTTGGCAAAACTGGCTGTTTCATAATGAAACGGCGTATACGAAAGAATCCCGCCAGGATGACAGTGAGCGCGGTGGCCTGTCGCCACCGCGCTCACCAATTTCGGCTATTGGGGCCAGGTATTACCAGCCCACGGCCACTACTACCAGCCCACGGCCACGACCATGTATTGCGGGTCGGTCACCGAGATGTCGGAGGACTGCCCGGCGTCGTCGTCGTAGGGGAACCCGTACTGCAGCCCGTTGATCGCGTTCTGGTGCCAGAACTGGGCGTAGTAGTTGGCCGGCGCCGCCTGGTAGAAGTTGGCCGGGTTGGACTGGCTCGCGGCCGGCAACTGCGCGACGTGCCGGTTCAGGCCCGCGCACAGGGTCGGGTTGGCCGACAGGGTGCCGCCGCAGCCGAAGATCTGCGCGGTCGAGTCGCTGCTGTCCCCGTTGGCCGCGGCGTAGCTGGTGAAGTAGCTGGCGTACGCGCCGCCGGTCTGGAACGCGGGGTCGTTGCCCGGCGAGGGGATGCCGTAGGGCGCGTTGTCCGTGGCCAGTTCCTTGAATTCGGTCGGTACCGAGTTCTCGAACCGCTGGAAGGTCGCGGTCCGGCTTTCCTGGAAGGTGGCGTAATTTTCGCCGACTTCCTGGTTGGAACCGTCCTTGCCGTGCAGCAGCAAGGCCAGTTTGAGCCCGAACCGGTCGACCCGCGTAGTGTCCACATTGATCGACGACGTGCCCACGGTGAACTCGATGAAGTCGTAATACGGGGCGTTGGGCGAGCCGAGGTAGAAGTACATCCGGCCCGCGGAATTGGCCGGCATGTCGATGTAGGGCTGCTGCGCGATCGACTCTTCCTGGCCGTTGAAGCTCCAGTACACCTGGCTGTCGGGGTACTGGCCGTTGGTCTGGTTGACGATGGCCACCTCGAGCACCTTGGTCGCGGCCGGGATGGCGCTGGTGTTACCCCAGAACGACGCGGGCGGGGCGCCTGTGCCGGTGGTGCTGCCGCCGCCACCGCCGGTGGTCCCGCCGGTGGTGGTGTAGACCCCGAACTCCCACAGGCTGTAGCCGTACGGGGTGGCCCGGGCCGTGCCGTACATCCGCACGTACCGGCCGGTCCCGTTGACGCTCAGCGTCTGGTTGCCCCCGGTGCCGGTGGTGGTCGAGTAGATCGTGGTCCAGTTGGTTCCGTCCGCCGACGTCTGGATCTGGAACGCGGTCGCGTAGGCGGCCTCCCAGCCCAGCGTCACCTCGCAGATCGTCTGCGAGGTGCCCAGGTCGACCTGCAGCCACTGCGGGTCGGAAAACGAGCTGGACCAGCGGGTGCCGGTGTTCCCGTCGACCGCGTTGGACGCCGGGTAGGCCGAGCTCTCCAGCGAGGACGCGGTGGCCGGGTGGTTCAGCGCGGCGTCGGTGGTGTTGCAGCTGGCGGTGGTGCTGCCGGAGGTGCCGTACACCTGGAACTCCCACAGGCTGTAGCCGTACGGGGTGGCCCGGGCCGTGCCGTACATCCGGATGTACCGGCCGGTCCCGCTGACGTTCAGCGTCTGCACGCCGCCGCTGCCGGTGGTGGTCGAGTAGATCGTGGTCCAGTTGGTGTTGTCCGTGGACGTCTGGATCTGGAACGCGGTCGCGTACGCGGCCTCCCAGTTCAGCACGACCTGGCTGATCGTCGCGCTGGCCCCCAGGTCGACCTCCAGCCACTGGGGGTCGGAGAACGAGCTGGACCAGCGGGTGCCGGCGTTCCCGTCCACCGCGGCCGAGGCCGGGAACGAGGAATTCTCCAGCGATGACGCGGTGGCCGTTTTACCCTGTGAGAGCAGGGTCGCGGTCGCCGCCGCGTCCCGCAGGTGCGTCGGGCGCGCGGCCTGCGCGCCACATCCGCTGGCCACCAGCGCGAGCGCGAGCATCACGGCGCCGACGGCACCCAGCCGCCATCGACGCCAGCTGCCAGCCGGGGCACGGCCAGCTGGGGCGCGGCCAGCGGGGATACTGCCAGCTGGGGCACGGCCAGCTGGAGTATTGCCAGTGGGGGTAAGGCCAGCCAGGGCACGGCCAGCCGGGGTATTGCTAGCGGGGGTACTGCCAGCGGCGGTACCGCCGGGTGACAGTGGCCTCCGGCGCCAGCCATGAACGAGCGGGATCGGCCTCATCGACAATCCTTCCAGCCGGGTCGGCCGCCCCGCCACCAGCCAACCGCCCATTAAATAATTCCGGCATTAAATAAAGCCTTATTTTTTCCCGTAACTTAACGCCCAACCGTCGCGTCGTCAACCATTTGACGCAAATCTCTGTGAGTTCCTGAGCGAACCTGGCGCTCTCCCGGGCCCCCAATGTTCCCCCGTAAGCCCCAAGTTCCCCTCGGGCCACACGTTCCCCGCAAGTCCCAAATCCCCCAGGCAACAGATACCCCTCAACCTGAAGTTCCCCACATACCCACTGAGCCACGTAGACACCGGAGCAACTCAAGCCACCCAGAAGCCAGGCTCCACGAAGACCCCAGGCTCTCCGGAGACCCAGTGCCCCCGGAGGCCCCGGCGCCCCCCCGTCGCACCTGGCTCCACCCCAACGACCGGGCTGGTCATTACCGTGTTCAATTTCTGTCGTCAGGGCAGCAGAATTTGCACACGGTAATCCGGATCGGCGCTGGAGCCACCCCGGCTCCCGATGCACTAAGTCCCACGAGTCACGAGAAGCACGCGAGCCCCACGAGTCGCAAGGCGTCGGAGCCCCAGCGCCCCCCAGTCTGGAGCCGTCGTACCTCCCGGCCCCACTAGTCCCACCAGCCGTAACAGGCACGTAAGCCTCACGAGTCGCACCAAGCCGTCGCAGGTGCCACGCCAGCCCCGGAGTCGCTATGCCCACCGGCACCGTGAGCCCCACAGTCGCAGCAACACCGAGTTCCCCGGAACCGCGGGACCAGCACGGCCCCGAACCCCACAAGTCACACCAAGGTCTCAGGAGCCACCGCACTCCCGTGGCTGGCCAAGTGGCCGAGCCCCGGCGACGCCTGAGCAGTGCACTCACCCGGGCCCCTATAGTCGGACCGGGCCGAGCCGTCGCTGCGGCCCCAGGAGAGCTCCCAGACCTCACGCGCCCCACGAGCACGTGGCGTCCCGAGGCGGGCCAAGGGAATGTTCGGGAGTTATTCATTTTTAATGGACCGAACCGGGAGTCTTGAGGCAACGTTATGGCAGCGAGTTTGACCGACGTGTGAAGGGTAAGAGGCAGCCGTGCGACGAAGCGGAAGGCTCAAGTCTCTGAAGCCGGGGACGCCCCAGTTCACGTTCGTGATGGGGCTGGTGTTCCTGCTGGCCGGCCTGGTCGAGCTCATCGGCGTGGTGTACGGCGCCCCGCACTGGGGCTGGATCGCGGTGGCCATCTGGCTCGCCGGTGGTGGCGCCCTCGTCGGCCTGGCCACCCTGCAGCTGCACCGCCACCCCGTCGCGCGCCTCCCCCTCTGAATCCCACCCCCTCTGAATCCCACTCGGAGCCGGGCCGGCGCCGGACCCCGATCGAGACGGCCCCGATGATCGATGCGGTCGTCTTCGATGTGGGTGAGACGCTCCTCGATGAGACGAGCCAGCACGGGGCTTGGGCCGACTGGCTCGGCGTCCCGCGCCATACGTTCTCGGCCATGTTCGGCGCGATGGTGGCCACCGGCCGGGAGTTCCGCGACGCCCTCGAACAGTTCCAGCCCGGCTTCGACCTGGCCAACGAAGGCCGGCGGCGGTCCGCGGCCGGCCGCGATGACACGTTCACCGAGGCTGACCTGTACCCAGACGCGCGGCCCAGCCTGGCCGCGCTGCGGGACCTGGGCATCTGGGTCGGGATCGCCGGTAACCAGCCGTCCAGCGCCGGCGGCCTGCTGCGGGCCATGGACCTGCCCGCGGACCTGATCGCCACGTCCGAGGACTGGGGCGTGAACAAGCCGGATCCGCGGTTCTTCGAGGCGGTTATCGCCGCCGTCCCGTTCCCCGCGGACCGGGTCGCCTACGTCGGTGACCGGGTCGACAACGACATGAAGCCGGCCAAGGCGGCCGGCCTGCGCCCGATCTACCTGCGCCGGGGGCCCTGGGGCTACATCTGGGCCCACCACCCGGACCTGGCCACGACGGCCGACTGGCAGGTGGCGTCGCTGGCCGAGATACCGCCGCTGATCGCCGCGCTCAACCAGGGCTAGGCGCCACCCTCGTCCGGGTCGATCTGGTGGCGGCGGAGCAGCGCGCGGAGCCGGCTGATCTCCTCCCGCAGCGACTCCACCTCGGCCTGGACCGGCTCATCCGGCTCGCCGAGCACCTTGGCCACCTTGACCGTGGTCGGCATCTCCGGATGCAACCGGATGATCTCGGCCCGGGTGCTGTCCAGGTCCACGCCCAGTTCCCGCAGCGCCTGCGCCGTCGGGCCCTCGTCCTGCCGGATCAGGCCGAGCAGCAGGTGCTCGGTACCGATGTACGAGTCGCCGAGCTGCAGTGCCTCCCGCAGCGACAGTTCCAGGGTCTTCTTGGCCCCTGGGGTGAACGGGATATGCCCGGTCGGCGGAACCAGGCCCGCTTGCACGGTCAGGCCCAGCTGATCACGCACCCGGTCCTCGGTGATCCCCTGTTCGGTCAGCACGTGGACCGCCATCCCGCGGTCATCGCGCATCAGCGCCAGCAGGATGTGCTCGGGGCCGACGTAGGTGTAGCGCAGCGCGCGGGACTCCTCCTGAGCCTGGACGATCACCCGGCGCGCCCGGTCGGTGAACTTCTCGAACATGCCGCATCGCCTTCCCGGCGTCGCCCGGATCGAGCTGGCGCTTCCGACGATACGCCGGGCTAGCCGCGGTTCGTGCCCCGCGAACGCAGGCCTGAACCAGCGGCCGCGAGCGCCGCGAGCGCCCCAGCCACGGCTTCGGCCGCCCAGGCGTGGTGGTAACCGGCCAGCGTGTGAGCCCCGGTCCCCAGCACGACGACCACCACCGCCACCCCGACCGCGCTGCCGACCTGGCGTGACATGTTGAGCACGGCGCTGCCGGTGGTGGCGCGATCGGGCGGAAGCGTGCCGGCCGCGGCGAACAGCGGAGCCTGGGTCAGCCCGGCCGAGATCCCGGCGACGATCATGCCGGGCAGGATCGCGGTCAGGTAGGCGGGTTGCGACGTGGTCAGGGTCAGCCAGATGGTCGCCGCGATGGCCATGCAGGACGTCCCGACGACCGCGGGCCAGACCCGGCCGAACCGGCGGGCCAGCCGCCCGGCGTTGACCGCGAAAATCGCCGCCACGACCGGCCCGGGCATGATGCCCAGCCCAGCCCGCACCGCGCTGTAGTGCCACTCTTCCTGCAGGAACAGCGTGCCGTTGAGCAGGAAGATGGCGAAGCCCACGAAGAACAAGAACAGCGCGATCGTCGCGAACGTGAACGGGCGGCTGATGAACAGGCCCTTCTCGATCAGGGCGTGCGGGTGCCGGATCGTCCGGTCCACGGTGAGAGCCGTAGCGACCACCGCGGCGGCCAGCAGCCCCACGGTCCGGCCACTGCTCCAGCCCCACTCGGGCCCCTCCACGGTGGCCAGGACGAGCAGGCTCACCGCGGCCAGCAGCAGCACGGCCGATACCCCGTCCGGCAGCCGGGCGCCCTTTTCCGCCCGGACCTCAGGCAGCAGCCGCCAGCCCGCGATCAGCGTGGCCACCCCGATCGGCACGTTGATCAGGAAGATCCAGCGCCAGTTCACCTCGACCAGCAGGCCACCGACCGGCGGGCCGGACGACCCGGCCACGGCCGCGACCCCGGCCCAGATGCCGACCACGGTGGCGTGCTGCCGCTTGGGGAACGACGGGTAGAGCAGGCCCAGTGACGTGGGCACGATCAGGGCCGCGCCGACGGCCTGCACGGCCCGGGCCGCGACCAGGAACGGCAGCGACGGGGCGGCGGCGCAGGCGGCCGAGGCCAGCGTGAATACGGTCACCCCGACCAGCAGGAACCGCCGCCGGCCGAAGTGATCGGCCAGCCGCCCGGCCGGCACCAGCAGCGCCGCGAACACGATCGCGTAGGCGTTGAGCACCCAGGACAGCCCGCTCAGGCTGCCCCCGAACGACCGGCCGATGGCGGGCACCGCGATGTTGACGATGAACAGATCCAGCTGGGCCATGAAGGCCACCGCGGCCAGCACGGCCAGGATCCGCCAGCGGTTGGCGTGACCCTCGTCCACGGTGGCGGGGGGTGGGCTGGCCGCACGATCGCCCGTCGCCGCCGTCGCCATCGGACTCCTCAGTCTTAGTTCAATGAATGTACTGAGAGAACCCTAGCCGCCCGCACTGGTTCGGTCAATGAACTCTCGCGGGCTCCGCAGCCGAATGGCAGTGTTCAGAGGTTCCAGCAGCCGGTGCGGGGTGGCCAGGGCCTGGCTGACCGGATCGGCCGGCGGCGGGAAGGCCAGCCCCGGCCCGGGCGCGACCACCAGGTCACTTACCGGGACGTCCAGACCGCACATCTCGCAGATGCCCGCGGTCGACACCAGCCCGTCGTCCGTTTCGTGCCGAAATACCCGCCGCGGCCCCTGGTCCGAGTAGTTCTCATCACCCCAGGCCAGCAGGGTGCGGATGGCCGGCCAGAGCGGCAGGCCCTTGCTGGTCAGCACGTACTCGGGGTGCCCGTGGCCGCCGTCGGCCCGGGCCAGCACGCCGGCCTCGGTCAGGGAGCTGAGCCGGTCGGACAGCACCGCGCGCGGGATGTTCAGGTGGGCGGCGAAGTCGCCGAACCGGCGTACCCCGAAGAAGCTGTCCCGCAGGATCAGCAGGGTCCAGCGTTCGCCCACGATCTCGAGCGCCCGGGCCAGCGAGCACTGCTGCCCGGCGTAGTCCTTTCCCAGTGGCATGCCGTCAGCATAACCCCTGGTGGTTCATTGAACGAACTAGCGGCCGAGAGCTACGAGCTGCGAACCGCCCCTAATTACCAGGTCTGTTCGGCCGCGCGGACCAAAAGCTCGTTGACGGCGACGCGGCGGTCGCGGGTCACGATGTAGGCCACGGCGTCGGCGATGTCCTCCGGGCGCAGGGGCTCGATCTCCGCCGTCTGGCGCTCGGCCGCCGCCCGGACCTCATCGCGGTTGTGCGTGACGAGCTCGGTGTCCACGGTGCCGGGTTCGACCACGCTGACCCGGACGCGCTGGCTGATCAGCTCCTGGCGCAGCGATTCGGAGAACGCGGTCATCCCGAACTTGGTCAGCGCGTACACCCCGGCGCCGGGGCGGGCCACCCGGCCCGCGGTCGAGCTGATCGTGACCAGGTCGGCGACCCGGCGCGGGCCGTCCGCGGCCGCCGCGATCAGGTGCGGCAGCGCCGCGTGGACCACGGACAGCTGAGCCTGGATGTTCAGCGTGATCATCGTGTCCCAGTCCACGGCCGGGCTGGCCAGCGCGGGCCCGAGCAGCATGCCCCCGGCGTTGTTGACCACCGTGTCCAGCCGGCCGAGCTCATCGACCGTGCGCTGCACCGCGTTCCCGGCCTGCTCCCGCTCGGCCAGGTCGGTTTCTACGGCCAGTGCCCGTCCGCCGCCGTCCCTGATCTCGGCGGCCAGCTCCTCAAGGCGGTCCCGCCGCCGGGCGACCAGGGCCACCGAAGCGCCCTCGGCCGCCAGTTGCCGGGCGGTGGCCCGCCCGATGCCGCTGCTCGCCCCGGTCACGAGGGCCACCGTGCCGTCAAGTGCCGCCATGGGCCGCCTCCCGGGTCAGTTGCCGTCCAGCACGTTGCCGTCCAGCACACTGTAACCAAGGGCCTCAGCCACCTCAGGCAGCCCGGCCACCACCAGGTCGGCGGCCTGCAACGCCGCTGCCGGGTGCGTGGTGGTGACCGCCGCGACCAGCGCGCCCGCGGCCTTGCCCGCGTCCACCCCGGCCGGTGAGTCCTCCACCACCACGCAGTCCGTGGCCGCGACGCCGAGCGCGCGGGCCGCCATCAGGTAGCCGTCCGGGCCGGGCTTGCCGTGCCGCACGTCTTCCGCCGTGACCAGGACCTTGGGCCGGGGGAGTCCGGCCGCGGCCAGCCGGGCGGTCATCAGCTGCCGCGGCCCGGACGTCACCGCGGCCCACGCCTGCCCGTCCAGCGTGGCCAGGAGTTGGGCCGCCCCGCGGCAGGCCACAACCTCATGGTCGGCCAGCTCGAGGGCGTCGATCCGTACCTGGGCCGCCGGCCGGTCTTGCGGCGCAAAGAACTCCTCGACGGTGTCCATGCTCCGCCGCCCGTGGCAGTTGGCTACGACCAGGTCCCCGTCCAGGCCGAACTCCTCGGCCACCTGCCGCCACGCTCGTTCCACCACCGCTGACGAGTCGACCAGCGTGCCGTCGATGTCGAACAGGAAGGTGTGCATGCCGCCCGACCTTACCCGGCCAGCGTGTCGACCCAGCGCGTTGGCGGGTGACGACCGCTAGCGGGGCCGGATCGCGGCACGGGCGGCAGCGTGTGCCCGGCTGGCCACCCCCAGCTTGCGGTAGATGTGCTCGAGGTGCTTGGCCACCGTCCGGGCACTGATGTCCAGCCGCCGGGCGATGGCCAGGTTGGTGCACCCGGCCGCGACCAGCTCCAGCACCTGTACTTCCCGGTCGGTCAGCTCGGCCAGCACGCCGAGGTCGCTGGTGAGCAGGTGCCGGGCCCGGTGACGGGTCCGGGCCCTCAGCATGGCGGTGGCCAAAGGGCCCTGCAGGACGCCGAGCAGGTCACGCTCGGCCTCGGTGAAGTCGGACCGAATTCGGTTCAGCGCGATCCCGATGACCTGCTGCGGGACGCCGGGCAGATTGATGGCCATCTGGTGCTCGACGCTCAGCTGCCGGAAAAACTCGCTGTAGAGCCCGGTGCGATGCAGCTCGGCCCGGCTGAGGAAGTCGCTGATTTTGACCGGCTCGGCCGAGGCGCTGGACCGGTAGTAGTTGACCAGCGGGTGCTCGTGCACGTAGCGGGCGAAGATTTGCCGGTCGGACGCGGCGAGGACGCCGGGGGGATGGTCGGTGTAAGCGACCTGCGACGGCCCGGGCCCGATCTCGTTGTAGCTGAGCAGATCGCAGCCGACCAGGCTGGCCAGCCCAGGCAGGGCGAAGGCCGGAAAATGGGACGGGTCGTCGAGCTCGGCCAGGCTGTTGACCAGCCACACGGCCCGGCGCAGGTCCCGAAGATGGATGTGCATGGCCGCCTCCCCCGGCCGGATCCGGATGGTGCGCAAAGTGCGTATGGACGCGGTCCGCCCCACCCGGTTGAGTGCGAGCATAACCAGCCGTCAGTGACCTGTTAAGAGGAAAGAAGGTGGGGGGTCATGACCAGCGTGGACCACGATAAGGTGATGGCGTTCGTCGGCAAGGTGGTGGGGGACTGGGGGGCGCTGGTCTCGGCTCCGCTGGTGCTACTCGGCGACCAGCTCGGCCTCTACCGGGCCATGGCTGACGGTGTGCCGGTGACTTCTGGCCAGCTGGCCGAGCGCACCAGCACCAACGAGCGGTACGTCAGGGAATGGCTCGCCGCCCAGGCGGCCAGCGGTTATGTCGCCTACGACGGCGACGGCCGGTATCACCTGGAGCCCGAGCAGGCGGTGGCGCTGACCGACGAGGACAGCCCGGCCTGCGTCCTTGGCGGATTCGAATCGTTCCTGTCCGCGATCCAGATCGAGCCACGGCTGGCCGAGGCCTTCCGCTCCGGCGACGGCATCGGCTGGCACGAGCACAGCCACGGCTTGTTCAGCGGCACAGCCCGGTTCTTCCGTACCGGCTACGCGGCCAACCTGACGGGTTCGTGGCTGCCCGCGCTGGACGGGGTGGTGGACAAGTTGTCCAGCGGAGCCCAGGTCGCCGACGTGGGATCCGGCTACGGCCATTCCACCGTGCTGATGGCGGCGGCCTACCCGGCCAGCACATTCACCGGTTTCGACTCCCACCCTGAGTCGGTGGAGGCGGCCCGTAAGAACGGCACCGACGCCGGGGTGGGGGACCGGGTCACCTTCGAGGTCGCCGGGGCTGGTGATTTTCCGGGCCGGGGCTACGACCTCATCACGTACTTCGACTGCCTGCACGACATGGGTGACCCGGCCGGTGCGCTCAGCCACGCCCGGCAGGCTCTGGCCGCCGACGGCACGATCATGGTGGTCGAACCGTTCGCTCACGACGATGTGGCCGCCAACCTCAACCCGCTGGGCCGGGTCTTCTACTCCGTGTCCACCCTCGTCTGCACGCCTGCATCGCGGTCGCAGGAAGCCGGCCTCGGTCTCGGTGCCCAAGCAGGTGAGGCACGCCTGCGCGAGGTGGCCGCCCGCGCCGGCCTGTCGCGGTTCCGCCGCGCCGCCGAGACGCCGTTCAACCTCATCTTCGAAGCGCGGTCTTAGCGCCGGGCCGGGCTCTGGGCGGAGTTTCACCAGCCAGGACAGCGCGGCCGGCTTTCTACGGGCCCAGGTCTCCCGCAGCGGGCGGGGGCAGGCGCAGGGCGGCCAGCTGGGTCGACTGGAGCACCAGCCGCCCGGCCGAGTCCCAGCCCTCGAGGACCTCGTCGGCGAAGCCGTCCTGGATCAGCTGGGCCCGGAATCGGAGCCGCAGCGGGCCCGGGGCCGGCCGGGCGCGGATGTAGACGGTCAGGTCGAGCGTGGGCACCCAGCCGCTGAACACGACCCCAGCGGTGGCCGGCGGCAGCGCGTCCGCGGCGAACAGCAGACCGGCCGAATCCAGTGATTCCCGGTCGTCGTCGCGCAGCCAGGCCCGCAGCTCCCCGCTGCCGGAGACGACCGGGCCGTCCGGGGTGATGGTCCAGGCCGCGGCCGGGTCGAAGCTGATCGAGACACCCCGGCGGTCGGCGGGGAACATCGGCTGGCAGTCCTCGATCGGCGGCAGCGAAACCGGCTCGCGGCCACCCCAGTACGGCTCGCCGCCGGCCGGCAGTGTGGCCAGGGTGAACTGGGCCTGCACCCCGGGGGCGCCGTCCGGGCTGATCGCCGCGGCGACCTGAGTCGCGGTCCGGCCCGTCCGCAGCACGGTGGTGCCGATCGTGGCCGGCCCGACGGCGGGCGAGCGGAAGTACTGGGCCCCGGCCGCGATCACATGCTCGTGGGTGGATCCCGCTTCCCGGGCCGCGGCCAGCGCCGCCTGGCCCAGGCAGGCCAGCAGGTAGCCCCCGTTCGGCTTGGTCCCGCCGATGGCGTACTCGGCCCGGAGGTCCACCTGGTACGACCCGTGGCCAGCCGGAGTGACCGTCGTGGCCGCCGCGAACGTCGTGGTCATGAACTCGAAGCTACCCGGATCTCAGTGTCATTTTAATGATCATTTAATAAGGACTCAACATAACTGAGTCACCTACGCGCAACTCGGTTGCCGCGGCACTGGCCGGTGTGGTTGATTCGTGCCATGGCTGTCCGCGAGGCCACCGGGCGCGTGGCCACCGCCACCGACCGTCGCAACGCCCGCTGGTACCTGACCGGGCTAGCTGCCTCCTCGCTGGGCGACAACGCGATGAGCCTGATGGCCGGCATCTGGGTCAAGTCGCTCACCGGGAGCAGCGCCGCGGCCGGGCTGGTGTCAGCCTGCATCTACGCCCCGTCGCTGTTGGGGCCGGCCGCCGGCCTGCTCGCGGACCGGGTGTCACGCCGGCGCCTGCTGATCGGCCTCAACACCGCATCCGCGGCCATCGTCCTGACCTTGCTGGCCGTGCGGTCCGCGGCTCAGATCTGGCTCATCTTCGCCGTGATGGTCTGGTACGGCATCGAGCTCGTGGCCAGTGACCCGGCCGAGAACGCGCTGTTCGCCGAGATGCTGCCGCTTGATCTCCGGCAGCGGCTCAACGGGTGGCGGCTGGGCCTGCAGGAGACCGGTCGCCTGGTGGCGCCGCTGTTCGGGGCGGCCCTGTTCGCCGTGGTCGGCGGGGGCAGCGTCGCCGCCTTCGACTCGGTCACGTTCGTGGTGGCCGCGCTGACCATCACCCGGCTCCGGCTGCGCGAGCGGGCGCCCCGTCCCCGGCGGGCGACCTGGCGAGCCGATGTGATGGCGGGCTTCGTGTACGTCCGCCGGACCCCGGCGCTGGTCCGGCTCCTGGCCACGGGCGGGTTCGTCATCGCGGCGTCCGGCCTGCTGGTCGCGGCCCAGTACAGCCTGGTCCAGGCGATCGGCGAGGCGCCGGCCTTCCTCGGGGTGCTTAGTGCCTGCCTCGGTGCGGGCTCCATCGTGGCCAGCCTGGTCAGCAGCCGCCTGCTCCGGCACGTCAGCGAAGGCGGGCTGGCCGTCCTCGGGATGATCAACTTCGTCATCGGCTGCGCGCTGCGGTCCACCGGCGTGCTCTCGCTCGCGGTGGCCGGCACCCTGATCCTCGGCTTCGCCCTGCCGTGGATCTTCCTGGCCATCCTCAGCCTGGCCCAGCGGCTCACCCCGCTGGAGCTGCAGGGCCGCGTCTCTGCGGTCGTGTCGCTGGCCTTGTTCGGCCCGCAGGCCCCGATGCAGGCGCTGGGGTCGCTGGCCATCCGGTACGCGACGTACCGGCAGATCCTCGCGGGCGGCGCCGCCCTGGCCCTGCTCGCGGCGGTGGGCTACCTGCTGTCGTCCCGGCGGCCGGCCGAGCGGGCGCCAGAGGAGACGCCCGGCGGGTGAGACAATAAGGCCATCAGCTCGGACACCGGAGGCGAACCGTGGGTCTTGGCCGCGAGAACATCCAGCCCAGCGGTAGCCGGATCCGCGCGTCGGATGCCGACCGCGACCGGACCGTCGAGACTCTCGCCGCCGCCAACGCGGAGGGACGGCTCAGCCTGGAGGAGTACTCCCAGCGCAGCGAGGCCGCCCTCACCGCGGTCACGCTCGGCGACCTGGCCCGCCTGACCACCGACCTGCCCGCGCCAGCGCGGGGCGACGCGGGGCCGGTCCCGGAGAAGATCACCGCGGTCCTGAGCAACGAGGTCCGCAAGGGGCGCTGGATCGTTCCTCCCTACCTGACTGTCCGCTCGGTCATGGGCGACTGCCACCTCGAGCTGCAGCAGGCGGTCATGCGCCAGCAGATCACCACCATCCACGCCAGCGTCCGGTTCGGGTCGGTGACCATCTACGTGCCCGACGGCATCGACGTGCGCCTGACCGGCCGCGCCGTATTCAGCGCCAAGTCCTCCGATCTGCGCGTTGAGCCGAAGCCAGGCGCTCCGGTCCTCGTCGTCCGCTGTGATCTCTTCTGCGGCACGGTCCACATCCGCCGCGCCGCCCTGGACGTGCGCGGTGCCATCGCGGCCGTGCTCCGGCGGATCACTGATCCGTGATCGGGGCATAGTGGTCCCATGAAGGAAAGCAAGCAGAAGGTGACCGACATGTTGCGCCATGCCGGTTTCGCCGAGGCCGCCGACGCGGCCGAGCGGGAGCTGCCCGACCCGGTCGAGCTGGAGCAGGCCATCGAGTTCGGCAGCAGGCACGGCGTCACCCGCGACGCTCTGATCAGCGAGATGGGCGGCAGCCCCTGAGCCGGCCGGGTCCAGCTCAGGACTTGCCCCGGCCGGCCCCTCGCTCAGCCCGGGCTCAGGCCGAGGGCACGACGATGTGCTTGACCTCGGCCATGTAGCGCCCGGCGGCGGCCGCGGCCTCGTCCGGGGTGCGGCCGCTCTCCCGGGCCAGCATGTAGGCCGCGTACCAGTCCCACCAGTTGTGCGGCGGGGCGACGGCCTCGAACTTGCCGTGATGGTCGGCCGTCTCGTGCAACAGCCCGGCCCGGGCCGCGATGGCCGCGTTCGTGTCCGCCTCGGTCATGGTGTCCCGTTCCTTTCGCGCCTGGTTTCCACCATGATCGTGACCGGGTGCCCGCCGCGCCAGGGTAAGACCCTGGTCGCCGGCCCCAGGGGGTGAACTCATCCTCGCCTTCCGGGTGAGAAGAGGTGAGGATCCAAACCCAGGGAGGCGCCAGCGATGGACGGACATGGCCCGTGCTGAGCGAGGAGGTCCGCCCGGCCAACACACCCGGAGCGGAAAGCGACTCCGACCTCATCGAGCTGTCGCTGCGGGAGCCCGCCCGGTTCGGGGCCATCTTTGACCGGCACGCGGCCGAGATCCTGCGCTACGCGCACGCCCGGCTGGGCCCGTCGCTGGCCGAGGAGGTCATGGCCGAGACGTTTCTGGCCGCGTTCCGCCGCCGCGACAAGTACGACTGCCGCCGCAGCGACGCCCGGCCCTGGCTGTACGGCATCGCAACGCGGCAGATCGGCAAGCACCGGCGGACCGAGGGACGCCACCAGCGCGCCCTGGCCCGGCTGCAGGCCGAGGCCGCGACCGAGGATTTCGCGGGCCGCTCGGACGACCGGGTCACCGCGCAGGGGCTGCGCCCCGCTATCGCCGCGGTCCTGGCCGGGATGTCCCAGCGGGACCGTGACCTGCTGCTGCTCATCGCCTGGGCCGGACTCGGCTACGACGAGACCGCCCGGGCGCTCGGCATTCCCATCGGCACCGTCCGCTCGCGGCTGAACCACATCCGGACCCGCACCCGAGCGGCCCTCGGCGGAACCAACCCGGCCCGGGTCACCGAAGGCGATCAGGCATGAACCGGCAAGGAGAACCAGGCATGGATCAGGTAGCGCTGTTTTCCGACGTCCGGCCGGCGGCCCCGGCCGACGATGACGTGGCCACCGTCTGCGACCGGGCTCGCGATCGCATCTCGGCCGCCTTTCAGGAAACCCGGCCCCGCCATCGCCGGCGGTTCGCGTTCGCCGTGGCCGGTGGCGGCCTCCTCGCCGCCGGGGCTGCGGCCGCAGCGGTCACCCTGTCCGCTGGTAGCCCGGCCCAGCCAGGTGCTCCGCTGCGGTCGTTCGTCACCGCCGCCTACACGGTGCGGCCAGGTCAGAACGGAACGATCACCATCACGATCAAGGAACTGAAGGACCCCGCGGGCCTGCAGCGTGCGCTGGCCGCCGACGGCGTTCCCGCTCTCGTGCGCTACGTCCCGGTCCGGAACCTGAGCGGCACCTACCACGGTCAGTCCTACAGCGGGGTGAGCCCCGTGTGCCAGTACTTCGGCCTCCCCCTCGTGCGCGGCACCGGGGTCAACGCGGTTGGCCCGGTCCTGGGCGCTGGTGGAGCGCTGTGGATCCGTCCCAGCGCCATACCCAAGGGCGCGGTCGTCTTCATCCAGGACTCACCCGGCCAGTCGGGCAGCATCGTGGGCATCGACCTGCTGACCAGCAGCAAGCTACCCCGGTGCGTGCCGGTCAAGCCGCCCACCCCGCAGCAGATCGTCTCACCGCAAGCCGGTCAGCCGGCCGGCTCGCCCAAGGGCCGTAAGATGACCGTCCTGCCGCCGGGCGGGTCGTTCGGCCACCTGTCACCGCTGCCGTCCAAGCCGGGCGCCCTGTCCTGAGTCTGGCCAGGCCGGTCATATCCG
The DNA here is from genome assembly GCA_965277615.1 of Streptosporangiaceae bacterium. Taxonomy (GTDB): domain Bacteria; phylum Actinomycetota; class Actinomycetes; order Streptosporangiales; family Streptosporangiaceae; genus Bog-532. The sequence continues at coordinate 252,245 of CBDIDG010000002.1, forward strand.
GTCGATGAGCACGACCACCGGCGTCAGCGGGCGCTGAGGTGGAATGGCCAGCCCGATCCCGGTCAGAGCCCGGGCGGAGACCTCAAGGCCCCCGGATCGCGGCTCGCCGAGCCCGGGTCGCCGGGGTCGGCGGGGCCCCGGGGTCACCTCGGTGATCCGGTACCGGCCCGCGGGATCCAGGCCGGGGACCCGCAGCGCGGCCGGCTGGTCGTTGCGGGGCTCGTCGAGCTGCACGTAACTCATCAGCGCGGTCGAGGCGTCCGTCGCGACCACACCGTACATCCACGCAGTGTCGTCGGGAGTGTCCAGCCGGACCATGCGGCCGGAGTGGATGAGCCCGCGGTGCCGCTTGTACAACCCGATCCAGTCGGCTAGCTCGGCCAGGTCCTCGGGCGAGGTCCGGGTGATGTCGGCTTCGACGCCGAAGTGCCCGAAGAGGGCGGTCGCGCCTCGCAGCGACATCGGCATGTACCGGCCGGTCTGATGGGAGAAGGGCGCCGCTACGTGCGCGCCGAGGTACTCCGGCGGGACCAGCTGACCGGTCCAGCGCTGGATGGACTGGCGGGCCAGGGCGTCGGTCATGTCCGAGGTCCACACCCGCTGGACGTGCTCCAGCATGGCCACGTCGATCCGCCCGCCGCCAGCCGCGCAAGACTCCCACTCCACCTGCGGATGCCGGGCCCTCAACTCGTCCAGCAGCTGGTAGACGGCTTGGGCCTGCTCGTGCGCGGCGGGCGCCCCCAGCCGGGCTCCGCTGCCGGCGTCGATGATGTCCCGGTTGCAGTCCCACTTGATGTAGGCGATCTCGTACTCGCTCAGCAGGGCCGAGATCCGGTCCCGCAGGTACTCGCGCACCGGTGGCCGGGTCAGATCCAGGACCAGCTGGTGCCGTTGCAGCGGTGGCCGACGGTGCCCGGCCGATAGGATCCAGTCCGGGTGGGCCCGGAACAGCTCGGAGTCCGGGTTGACCATCTCGGGCTCGATCCACAGCCCGAACTGCAGGCCGCGGGCCCGGACATGGTCGATGAGCCGGTGCAGCCCGCCCGGCCACACGTCCTCGTCCACCCACCAGTCGCCCAGCCCGGCCCGGTCGTCGCGACGGCCCTGGAACCAGCCGTCGTCGAGGACGAAGCGTTCCGCGCCGAGGTCGGCGGCCGCGTCGGCCAGGGCGGTGAGCTTGTCCAGGTCGTGGCGGAAGTAGACCGCCTCCCACACGTTGAGGTTGACCGGGCGGGGCGCGTGCGGATGCGCGGGCTGGGCCCGCAGGTAGCCGTGGAACTGGGCCGCCAGCCCGTCCAGACCACCCTGACTGGCGGCCAGGTACACCCACGGGGTGGCGTAGGACTCGCCTTGGGCCAGCGCGATCTCGCCGGGCAGGAGCAGCTCACCGCCGCCGATGGTGGTGATCCCCGGTTGCATCCGTTCCCGTGGGCCGGCGTCGGTCTCGGCCATGCCCAGGCCGGACGGGACCCGCTCGACCCGGTGCACGGTGTTGCCGCTCCAGGCCACATGCACGCCGTAGGCCTCACCGGCGCCGAAACCGAGGCCTGGCACTCCGGCGATGACCATCGTGGCCGCGTCGTGGCCGGTGTGCCCGCGCCGGCCTTCCCGCAGCCACAGTCCATCGCCGAGCCGGTGCCGCTGCGGGATGCGCTCAGCGGTCTGCCGCCCGGTGAAGTCGAGCACCTCCCCGACCCGGGACGGCAGCGGGAACACCACTTCCAGCTGGTCGACCACATACGGGCCGGGGCCGAGGTTGGTCAGCGTGTGCCGGGCCCGGACAGCACCGCCCGGCACCGCCTCGACCTCGGTCACCAGGCCCAGCCCGGCATCCGGGTCGGCCGCGTCGATCCGGATCCGGCCGTCTTCGGCCGTCATCGATCCTGGCCGGAACAATGGTGACCAGTCCCGGCCCGCGGCCGGCTCGGCCCCGGCCCCGGGCTGGTGGCCGTCCGCGGCCTGGTGGCTGGCCCCGAGCCGGTGGCCGGCCAGCCCGGGCCGCCCGAACCAGCCTTCGCCGTGTTCGGGCAGCAGGGGACAGGGCCGGCCCGCGGCCAGCAGCGCCGCGGCGTCGCGCGGTTCGGGCGCGGTCGCCGCCGGGCCCACCCAGGCGGCCGGCAGCGCGTCGGTACGGGGGAAAAGGATCAGGGCCGACCCGCGGCCGTCGGCCCCCGCTATCAGGACGGGGGCCGGAATCGAAGAGGTGTCAGGCATTCAGTTACCGGTTTTCAGGGCGTAGTTGGCATCGTTCCCGGCCTGTTTCAGCGCCGAACTTACCGGCTCCGAGCAGGGCTGGGATGACGCCCCGGGCGAGTTCGTTTCCACCTGGCTGCGCGAAGGTACCGGTCCCGGCGGTTCGAGCACCGCAGCGCGCGGCGCGGACTGAGCCGTGACTCACCCGGAATGCCTGTGGATCACCATAATCCGGTGACGACCGCTCACCTTCCCGGCGGCGAACCTGGACCCGACCGGAAGGAGCAAGGCATGAGCGAGCGAGTGGCGATCGTGACCGGCGCGGGCGGGGAGCTCGGGCGGGCGACCGCGGAGAAGCTGACCGCGGCCGGGTTCACCGTGGCCGGGATCGACCGGAACGAAAAAGGGCTGAAGGAACTGCCGGACGGCATCCGGGGTGAGGTGGCCGATCCGGTCGACCCGGCCTCGGCCCGCAGCGTCGTGGACCGGATCGCGGCCGCGGTGGGGCCGCCCGAGGTGCTGGTGAACACCATCGGCATGTACCACCTGGGCGACGCGCTCTCGGTGACACCGGAAGACCTGCGGCTCATGATCGACGTCAACCTGGGGGCCGCGCTCTGGCTGACCCAGGCCGTCGTCCCGTACCAGCGGGAGCACGGTGCCGGCGCCATCGTGCACGTGGCGGCTCGCCCGGGCTTGGAGCCGACCGCCGGGCTGACCTCCTACGCCCTGAGCAAGGCGGCGCTGGTCTACCTGGTCCGGATCCTCGACCTGGAGCTGCGCCCGTCCGGAATCCGGATCAACGGCGTCGCGCCGCAGCTGCTCAACACGGCCGAGACCCGCCAGTTCGCACCCCCAGACGCGCTGGCGCACTCGGTCACGCCGCAGGCCATCGCCGACCTTCTCGTCTACCTGGTCAGCGACGCCGCCGCGCCGGTCAGCGGCGCGATCGCGCCCGCCTACGGGGCCTAGACGCCGGGGTCAGGGGGCCTGGATGACGCCGGTCGAGGAGAAGTGCGCGGCGCTGGCGCCGAAGTCCTGCTGGGACAGCTCGGACACAAAGGAGACCGTGTCGCCGCCGGGTACGGGCTGGCCCTTGCCGACGTCCTCGATCGGGTAGAGCCGGGCCTGTTCGAACTGCCCGGTGGAGGACAGCGTCACGTGCAGGATCGCGCTCAGGGCGAGGTCGCCGTCGGTCCCGAAGTTGCCGTAGCCGGCGAAGTTGCCCAGGCTGTAGGCGATCAGATGGCCCTGGTAGAACTGCATGCCCCGCAGCACGTGCGGGCCGCTGGCCAGCACCAGGCTGGCGCCGGCGTCGATGGCCATGTGCGCGAAGGCCTCCGGGTTGCCCCGGTCCTCCCCGACATAGGTCTCATCCTGCCCCGTGACGTCGTCCGCGTCGGAGCCTTCGGCCCCGGCGTGCATGTAGACCACGACCACCGACGCCTCGGTCTTGGCCTTCTCGATCAGGGCCTGGGCCACGGGCAGGTTGAGCAGGCTGGCGGTCCAGTCGTAGGGGGCGAAGGCCAGGAACGCCACCTTGACCCCGTTCGCCGACACCACCGTGATCTCGCCGGGCAGGCCGGTCTGGGCCAGGCCAGCGGCGTGGATCGACTGGACCGTCTGAGTCAGGCCGGCCGATCCGAAGTCCATCGAGTGGTTGTTGGCGTCGTTCAGGATCGTGAACCCGACGGCCTTGTAGTCGTTGGCGTACTCGGGCGGCTCACGGAACGCGAAACAGGTGCCACCGTCGCCGTCCGATCCGCACTTGCTGCCGTCGGCGGTGGTCAGCGTGCCCTCGAGGTTGGCGAACACGATCTGCGCGCCAGTGGTCAACTCGCTCTTGACCGGCTCCAGGTACGTCGTCGGGCTGGGCGGCAGGTCCGGCGTGTTGCCCAGGCTCATGTCACCGACCGCGGCGATCGTGACCGGAGCCGTGGAGGACGGGCTGGCGGCGGCCGAGTGTGACGCGGCCGGGGAGCTGGCCGTGGCCGGCGTCCCGCTGGAGGCGGGGGAGTGCGCCACCGACTGAGCCGTGGTGCTCGTCAGGGACGAGCATGCCGCCAGGCTGACCGCCCCCACCAGGACGGCGACCGCCACCGGCCATCGCAATTTCACAAGGTCATCATGATGGCTGGGCCGGTCCGCGAGCCAGCGACCACGCGGGTTGCGGCCCGGCAACCAGTACTTTTCGCTCAGCCCCGGTCATAATCCTGCCGAGGTCACCGGGGTGGCCGGAATTGTGGAGGGTTGCGATGACTGCGCATACCGCGCTCGTGACGGGAGCCAACCACGGCATCGGCGCCGCGGCCGCTTCGGCGCTGGCCCGGCGCGGGTGCGCGGTCCTGTGCACCTACTTGCGCCTCGATGATCCGGTCGATCCCGGCACCCCGCAGGAACACCGCGATCGCCGGGCCCAGGACGCCGGGCCGATCGTGGCCCAGATCCAGGCGGCGGGCGGCCGCGCGGTCGCGGTCGAGGCTGACCTGGCCGACCCGGACACGCCGGCCAGGCTGTTCGAGCTGGCCGAGGAGCAGCTCGGCCCGGTCGACATCCTGGTCAACAACGCGACCGGCGGCTCGGTCCCCGACACCTTCGCCGCGGCCCAGGACGACCGGCTCGGCCGTTCGCTCCAACCGGTGACCGCCGCCACCTGGGCCCGGCACTTCCGGGTGGACGCGATGGCGGCGGCCCTGCTGATCAGCGAGTTCGCCCGGCGTCACATCGCCCGCGGCGCCGGCTGGGGCCGCATCATCGGGCTCACGTCCGGCGGCGACCTCGGCTTCCCGGAGGAAGTCTCCTACGGCGCGGCCAAGGCGGCCCAGACGAACTACACCATGTCGGCCGCGCTGGAACTGGCTTCCTACGGGGTCACGGCCAACATGGTCTACCCCCCGGTCACCGACACCGGCTGGGTCACCGACACGGTCCGCCAGGAAGTCGCCCGCCGCCCGGAACTCATCCACATCGCCGACCCGGCCGAGGTCGCCGAAGTCATCGCCTACATGGCCTCCGACGCCGCCCACCTGATCACCGCCAACGTGATCACCCTCCGCTGACGACCGCGGAGCCGATGACCGTCAAAGCATCGCCGTCGCCACGTCCCAGAGCAGCTCAGCGAAGCGGGGGTCCAGGGCGTAGCTGGCGACCCCGGTGCCGAACAGGCCGGGGCTTTGCGTGCGTACCTCGGCTTCGCTGACGTCCTCGAAGTCATGACCGACGGTCGTGGTCATGCCCCCATCGTGCCGAACCTGAAGCGCTTCAAGTCAAGCGCCGCGTTGACTGCTGGGGGCGTGCTGGCCGGCAACGGGTTAGAGCTGATCCCGCAGGGCCTGGGAGCGTTTGTTGCGGTACTGCCGCCAGCAGTACCCGGCGATCAGGAAGCACGTGACAGCGACGGTGATAGCGAGAGCTCCCAGACTCGTGCCGTACGGCTTGGAGCCGGCAAAGTACTCCCCACCTTGCCAAGCGGCTGATACCCCGGCTGCGCCTGCTCCCAGCCCTATGTAGAACGACCGCATCCAATCGTGCTGGTTGGGGTGGTCCTGCAGGGCAAGGTTGTCGAGCCCACGCTGGGTCAGGCCAAGGCCTTTTCGCAGTCGCCGGTATGTCCACAACATACGGCCCGCGAGATAGAAGAAAAACAGGCTGGAGGCGAAGAGAGATATCTCCTCGCCTATGCGCTGCGGAGCCTGGACGAGGTCATAGGCACCGGGCGCTGCCGCGATAGCACCGCAAGCACCCGTGAACAACCCGGCGTCGCGCGCCCAGTTGTACTCGCCACCGGAGCGTTTACCAGTTTGTTCATCGCACGTGGTCCAGGTCCGCGCTGACAGCTGCCCGGTGCCATTCCGCTGGCGCTGACCGTTCACAAAGTGACCCATACCCCGCACCAGCAGGCCAATGCCGCGCTGCTGCTGCTGTGCGTCGCTAAGAAAGTCCGGTTCCATGATCGGAACCGGGCTTTGACCTGGGTGGAGCTGAGGGTGGAGCTGAGGGGATTCGAACCCCTGACTCCCTCAATGCGAACGAGTGGCAGGAAGGTCAATGGGGGTTACCTGCGCTGGTCAAAGGGATAATGCCGTGCGATGGCGGGCACGTGAGTGCGATGCGGTTGCTGCCATCACCTCGACGCTTGAGCGTCAAGAGGTGCCCTGCCTGTACCTTGGCCGTTAGAGAACTTTCAGTGCTGGCAGTAGCACGTTGTCAACCACGCGGAGAACATCTGCTTCGAGGACTACTAGGCCGAGGGCGGCGGTGCGGTGGTAGGCGATGGCGGGGAAGATCTCGCTCAGGGTATCGATGTCGATGGTCTGCGGGAGTAGCCCGCGGGTGACGGCGCGGGTAATGACCCGCTGGAACAGTTCGCTGTATGGTGCGGCGATTGCTGTCTGGGCTGCGTCGCGCAGGATTGGGTTGTGCCGTGACGCGGTAAGCACGCTGGCGAGTACCTGATCGTTCCGGCTGTCTTGTTGCAGGTAGGCGCGCCCGCAGGCCAGCAGGTCCTCGCGCAGGTTTCCGGTGTCGGGTAGTTCCGGCGGACTGAACAATGCGGCGGCGGCGGCAACGGCGAGCGCGGTCTTGCTGGGCCAGCGCCGGTAGAGCGTGGCTTTGCTGGCGCCGCATCGCTTGGCGACTGCGTCCATAGTGAATCGCTCGAAGCCCTCCTCGATCAGGAGGTCCTGGGTGGCGCGCAGCAGGTCCTCGCCGATCCCGGCGTCAACGGGTCGGCCGGGGAGGCGCGGGGATGAGCTCACCACCGGAGTTTATCAGATACTGGACAGTTCCGTTTCGATACTGTACGGTTTCGTTTCTGGTGTTGTCGCTCTCGTAAGGGGAGAAACCACTGCCGGAAACGAAGGGACTCGTCATGACCACCACAGTGCTCGTTGCCGGCTCGACCGGGATGCTCGGCAACCGGATCGCCCGTCACCTGCTGGACCAGTCACATACTGCCGTCACGCTGCTCCTTCGTCCCTCATCCTCGGGTGCCGGCGGCAAGCACGGGGCCGCCGACGACCTGATTTCGCGGGGAGCGGTGGCAGTGACCGGCGACGTGACCGACCCGGGGTCGCTCGATCCGGCGACCGCGGGCGCTGATGTTGTCGTCTCAGCCTTGCAGGGCGGCCCCGCCGTCATTGTGGGCGGTCAGGTCGCCCTCGCCGAGTCGGCGGCGCGTAACGGCGCGCGGCGGTTCATTCCCTCCGACTTCGCGATCGACCTCTTCAAAGCCCCCGCAGGTGCACCGCAGTTTGACATGCGCCGACAGGCCGACGAGATCATCGACGCTCTGCCCCTGGAGGTGGTGCATGTGCTGAACGGGGCCTTCATGGACATGATGCTCGACCCGAACACCGCAGGCATCGTCGATCTGAACAGCGCGACGGCGACGCTGTGGGGAACCGGCGATGAGCCCTTCAACCTCACGACCGTCGACGACACCGCCCGGTTCGCCGCGAGGATCGCCACAGATCCCGCGAACCTGGCTGGCGTCCGCTATGTCTCCGGCGCCGAAACCACCTTCAACGCGATCATCGACGAGAGCGAACGTCTCTCAGGCAAGACCCTGACCAGGACCACGCTGGGAAGCGCCGACGATCTCCGCCGGATCACCAGAGACGCCAGCGACCCCTGGTCGGTGGTCCGGGAGTGGTATTTCCTGTCGATGCTCACCGTCCCGCCCTTCCCCACCACCGACAATGACCGCTACCCCGATGCCCGCCCGACCGGACTGCGCGAATACCTCACTGCAGCCCATCACGCCATCCACCAGTCCTGATCCCGCCCGGAACACCCATGATCCAGCCCATGCCTGATCAGCAGGCACCGGCCGGGCAAGGAGCAACCGTTCATGGAGAACACCACCCCGGCCACGACGCCGTTCCTGATGACACGCGAGGCCGCGCCCAGCTACTGGCTGGCAGATTCTGTCTGGTCGGTACTGGCCACCGCGGACACCACCGGCGGAGCGCTCACGGTAATTGACCAGGTCATGCCGCGACGAAGCGGCCCGCCACCGCACATCCACGAGCGGCTCCACGAATACTTCTACCTCCTCGACGGCGAAATCCGGTTCCAGCTCGGCCCCGAACTCGCAACAGCCACAACCGGCAGCATGCTGTCCATCCCCCCCAACACCGTGCACGCCTTCGCCGTCGCCTCCGAGACCGCGCGGGTACTCAACCTGTACACGCCCGGCGGATTCAGCGAGCAAATCAGCTACATGGGCACCCCCGCCACCGAGCTCCGGCTGCCCCGCGAAGGCGAACAACTACCCCCCACCCCCGGCCAGCAGAACGCCTACCTCACCCGATCAGCAGAACTCAACACCCAGCGCTGGCTCACCCCCGACGAGGCCGAAGACCTCCTCGCCAACGACCGGGACACACCAGGCCAGTCCTCTCCCGGCTCCCGATAGCTGCGAACTCCGGGACTCTCGGGCAGGTGCTGTCAAGAGTCTGCCGCGAAGCCGACGCCGAAGGCGCCTTGACAGGTTCTGCGCTCCGCAAGCTTTCGGACTGGCTCACGGAGTGGTTGCTGCCGTTTGTTGCTGCCGCAAGATACAAAAAGGCCGGTCCCGCAATGGGAACCGGCCTGTGTCCTGGTGGAGCTGAGGGGATTCGAACCCCTGACCCCCTCGATGCGAACAGAGCACATAGACAGATTAGGTGCCTGCTCCTCAGAGTTTCGCCAGCTTGGCTACGTCGCCGGAGGTGCGATCACCGCACCTGAGCCTCCCTGAAGTCCAACCGCCGCTCCCACGCCGCTCCCAGAATCGGACACAGCACGCATGCCGGGGCTCACGTGGCCGTAGACGCCGTGCATGCCGGGCATCTCGTGGCCCATCCGTTCGGTCTTCAGCATCTCGGGGATGCCGTCCTCGTCCATCCAGGTCTGTGGACCATGACGCGGGCCGTGCGGGGTCAGCCCCCGCAGCACGGGCAGCCATGAGGCCACGGCCAGGTCCTCGGCGGGCCGAGCTGCGCGCCGCGCTGCAAGAGCGATGGGAAGGATCACTTCGTGACCGGGCTCGGCTCTCTTCGCGATCTTGCGTCCCTCTCCTAGACGCGCTGTTGCTCGAACCCTAGCTCTATTCCTAGCTCTATTCCTAGGTCTATTCCTAGGTCTATTCCTAGGTCTATTCCTAGCTTAAATCCTAGCTTAAATCCTAGCTGTATTCTTAGCTGTATTCCTAGCTGTATTCCTAGCTTAGACCCTAGCTGTATTACTAGCTTAAATCCTAAGTCGAGCTAAGGCATCGGACTCCAAGGTGCAAGGCGATGCAAGAGCCCTGGTCAGGGGCTGTGTAGGCCATGATCAAGGCGGTGTGACTTGCGGTGCAAAGAGCCCATCGCAAGTCACACCGCAAAGATCGTGCAAAGCACCAGGCGTTGTGGTGCAAGTTGCGGAGCAAGCGCGATGCACGTGCAATGCAAGAATTATGAAGCGAGGTCATGCCGGCCGGTCACGGCGTGAGGTCATGTTCAACCTGATGACGACATAATGGTGTACCCTGAGTCGGACACAGTAAAGGCCGACGGGCCGTCATCCTTCAAAAGGCGGCGGCCCCCCCGGTAGCACGGGGAGGCCGCCATTTCTCGTTACGAATGACTTTCAGGAGCCACTCGTGGTATTTAGCATACCATCAACACGCTCATTGGTGAAACTAATCGGCCTCTTCCATGCGGCGACGGTGCAGGTCAGAGGGCATGCGGCGATTAGTTTGATCAGCCCGTGGACCGCATTCTTCGCCTTCATTATCGGCCTGCTCCTAATTGGCCTCGTTGTCACCCCGGCCGTATGGTCGCGGCAACCCGCGCGCCGTAAGGCTGCAACCGGAGTTCTTGAGCTGCTTCTGCGGTTCTTCCGGTCTGGGCCCCGATGATCAAGCGTGGGCTCCGAGGCGACCCCTAAGAGGCCGAGAGTCCTGGCTGTAAGCGCTCCCGTACGAGCAAGATCGGCTCCCGTGCCGCTCCCAAAATCGGACATGGCTCATGAGAATTTAAAAGGCGGCCCAGCTGCTAGGCCGCTGACCTGCTGTTTTCGGGTGGAGCTGAGGGGATTCGAACCCCTGACCCCCTCGATGCGAACGAGGTGCGCTACCGGACTGCGCTACAGCCCCGAGAACGACAGTCAGCCTAGCAAAGGTCAGGGGTGCCTTGCGCGTTCAGTCGCCGACCGCGCGCCGCTTGGCGTCGGCGTACTGGTCGTAGAGCTGGTCGCCGACGCGCTCGGCCAGGTCGATGACGTCGGCCCGCGGGCCGGTCTCGTAGGGAGTGGCCACCGACGCTGAGCCCGTGGCCGTGACGGTGGCCGGGGCCGGCTCGGCCGGGCGGGCCTGCGGGATCTGGTCGGCGACGTCTCGCTCGGCCTCGCGGCGCTCGCGGGCTTCGGCGTCGGCCTGGGCGGCCTCGCGCAGCAGCAGCATGTAGCCCGCCAGCAGCACCAGCGGGGGGATCACGATCCACCAGGCGGACAGGTGCGCGACGACCAGGCCGATACCCACGGCGGTCAGCGCGACCAGCATCCAGAGCATCCGGCGACGGCTGCGGACCATCCCGGCCCGGCGCTCGGCCTCTTCCACCTCGTCGCCGTAGTAGGCGGCGCGCTCGTCGTCCCCGTCCTGGGCGCGCGGGCCGCCGCCCGCCGAGCCCTGCGGACCGTGCGGGCCCCTAGGAGCGTGCGTGGCTCCGGGAGTGTGCCGGGTTCCGGAGCCGGGAGCGGCGTCCCGGGCCGGGGCCGGGCGCGGGCTGTTCCGCTGGATCTGCTCGTGCTGCGTGACCTCTTCGGCCGACCATCCATACGATCGGACCGGCTCATACGATCGGACCGGCTCATACGATCGGGCCGACCCATTTCCGGCCGAACCGCTTCCAGCCGATACTGGCGCATCCGCTTCGTACAGCTGTGCCATGCTCTCTCTGTTCCCGCTGACCACGGAAGAAACTTTCTCTTCGTGATGGATCTCGGACTCTGGGTGAGACTCGGGGGTGTGCCCGGTGGGCGCGGGGGGCACAAAGCTGGTGTAGCGGGGGCGGCCCTCGGGGTCGAAGCCGGCCCGTTCGTCGTCGTCGGCCTCACCGGAGCCGCCGAAGTGGCGGGAGAAGCGGCGTAGTCCGGTCGTCCCGCTCCGGGAGGTGTCATGCCGGAGCCAGCGGGGGACAAGCACGCCGATCCAGATCGCCACGATGGCGACATAGAGGATCGCGCTGCTCACGGTCCCCCCTCCCCTGGGTTACGGGCCGAAGCGGGCTGAGCGAGTGTGAAGAATATCGTCAGCTGCCCGCTCACGTGACGCAGCGTAAAGGCCAGCGCAGGCGATGGCGAGGATAAAGCCCGGTGTGTCGCGAGATCACCGAATCGAAATAAACCGCCGCCGCCCGGACCAGCCGCCCGGACCAGCCGCCCGGACCAGCCGCCCGGACCAGCCGCCCGGACCAGCCGCCCGGACCAGCCGCCCGGACCAGCCGCCCGGACCAGCCGCCCGGACCAGCCGCCCGGACCAGCCGCCCGGACCAGCCGCCCGGACCAGCCGCCCGGACCAGCCGCCCGGACCAGCCTCGAGGACTGCCCGCCAGGACCGCCCGGTCCCGCCATCAGACCCTGGCGGGAGTGAGCCCCACCAGGACGGGGGTTATCCCCACTGTGTTTCCGGGCTGCCGTGCATATACCTGAAGCGTGATTACCTCATCGTTTTCCGCGGACGAGATTCGGGCGGCGGCGGAAACCCACCGTGAGCTCCCGCCGGAGTATCAGACTGCGGTGATCGACTCGTTCCTGTCCAAGGTGGATCGGGAGATCGATGCCCGCGTCGACGCGCGGATGGCCAGCTACGGGCCTGCCCGCACCCGGTCCGGGGCGCACTCCCCGGCCTTCTTCGTCCTGGCCACGCTGATCTTTGGCATCCCGCTCAGCGCGATCGCGGTGGCGGCCGGGCAGCATCCGGCCGGCTTCTGGGGTCTGCTCGTCGTGTGGGTCGGCATCGTGGCCATCAACCTGGCCTACATCGGCCGATACCGGCCGCCGGGCGCACCCCGCTAACTCAGCCCGCCAGGCCGCCCACCCCGCCGGACCGCGAGGCAACCCGCCCCGCCGGACCGCCGGACTGCCCGGCCGCCAAGCCGGGTCAGCTCGTGCTGGACTTCGAGGCCATGACGACGCCGCGCCACCGGGTCATCAGGCGGTCGGGGACTTCCTCCGACGTCAAGGCGTAGCAGAGGTGATCGCGCCAGGCGCCGTCGATGTGCAGCTGGCGGCGGCGCAGGCCCTCGTCGCGGAAGCCCAGCTTCTCCACGACCCGGCGGCTGGCGTGGTTCTCGGGGCGGATGCTGGCTTCCAGGCGGTGCAGGCCGACGACGCGGAAGCTGTGGTCGACCGCCATGGCCAGGGCGGTGGGGATGATGCCACGCCCGGCGAACCTCTCGTCGATCCAGTAACCGACCTGGCCGGAACGGGCCGAACCCCACACGATGCTGCCCACCGTCAGCTGTCCGGCGAATTCGTCGCCGTACGTCACGACCCACGGCAGGGCCTGGCCGAGCCGGGCCTCCTGGCGCATGGCCCGGACCATCGACACGTACGGGCTCAGGCTGGACCGGTACAGCGGCGTCTCGGGATTGGTCGGCTCCCACGGCCGCAGCCACGGCGCGTTCCGGACCCGGATCTCTCGCCAGGTCCGCGCATCCCGCACCCGGACCGGGCGCAGGGCGATGGGTTCGTCCAGCAGCCTCGGCTCGTACAGGGTGGCGGGCCAGCCACGCATTCTTCCCACGGGGTCAATCATTCCCTGGTAATCAGCTGGACGCCATCTAAACACGGCCAGATCGATCACCAGGCTAATCGCTGCCGTATCGGTGTGGGCCTGCCAGCGCCCCCAGGCCGGTCCCGAGACCGGCCCCGAGGCCTATTCGGCGGCGGGTTCGGCCGCGGGGCTGCGGCGGTGATCCCCGCCGTGCACCTGGTCGACGGCGTGCTCGAGGATCCGGCTCAGCACGGCCATGCCGTCCTTGACCCCGCCGGTGGACCCGGGCAGGTTCACGATCAGCGTGCGGCCCGCCAGCCCGGCGATGCCGCGGGACAGGATCGCCGTCGGCACCCCGGCGTTCGCGCCGGCCATGCGGATGGCCTCGGCGATGCCGGGAATCTCGCGGTCGAGGATCCGGCGGGTCATCTCCGGGGTCAGGTCAGCCGGGGTCAGCCCGGTGCCCCCGGTCGTCACCACCACGTCGTAACCAGCCGAGATGGAATCCCGCAGGGCCTCCTCGACCGGCTCACCGTCGGGGATGACCAGCGGGCCATCCACCACCTCGCAGCCCGCCCGGCGCAGCAGGTCGACCAGGACCGGCCCGGAGCGGTCCGGGTAGACCCCGGCCGCCGCGCGGTTGGAGACGGTGACGGCCAGCGCGCGCACTACGCCCTCCCCGAAGCCGAAGCCGAAGCCGAAGCCGACGAAGCCGTACCCGCCGAAGCCGGGCGGTGCCACGGCCCGCTCTTACCGCCGGTCTTCTCGTCCACGCGCACATCGGTGATGACCGCGGCCGGGTCGACCGCTTTAATCATGTCGATGAGGGCCAGCGCGGCCACGCTGACCGAGGTCAGCGCCTCCATTTCCACCCCGGTCCGGTCCGCGGTCCGGGTCGTCGCGGTGATGTCCACCCCGTCGTCGGTCACGGCCAGGTCGACCGTGACCCCGTGCAGCCCGATCGGGTGGCACAGCGGGATCAGGTCCGGCGTCCGCTTCGCCCCCTGGATGCCGGCGATCCGGGCCACGGCCAGCGCGTCGCCCTTGGGTACGTCGCCCGCGCGCAGGGCCGCGACCGCGGCGGCCGACAGCCGGACCCGGCCGGACGCGCGGGCCACGCGGGCGCTCACGTCCTTGCCCGAGACGTCGACCATCCGGGCCTGCCCGGCCGAGTCCAGGTGGGTCAGCTCAGGCGCCGCGCCCCTCGGTTCACTCATGGCAGGACCAGGACCTCGACGCTGTCCCCCTCGTTCATGTGGACCACCCACTCGGGCACGACGATCAGCGCGTTGGCCCGGCCCAGGGTGGCGATCTGGTGGGAACCCTGGCCGGTCAGCGGGGTGACCGTGCCCTCGGTGGCGTCCAGCACCCCGCGCAGGTAGGACCGGCGGCCCGGTGGTGAGCGCAGCGGCCCGGTCACCGTGGCCGGGACGGAGGGTAGCCGCCGGTCGGGCTGGCCCTGCAGTGCGCCCAGCGCGGGCAGCACGAACAGCTGGAACGACACGTAGGCGCTGACCGGGTTGCCGGGCAGGGTGAAGATCGGCGTCTGGTCCTCGCCGATCGTGCCGAACCCCTGCGGCATGCCCGGCTGCATCGCGACCTTGCGGAACCGGACTGTGCCCAGGCGGCTCAGCGTCTCCTTGACCACGTCGTGCTCGCCGCCCATGCTGACCCCGCCGCTGGTCACGATCAGGTCGGCCCGGAGCAGCTGGTCCTCGATCGCGGGCAGCATCTCCAGCGGGTCGTCCGGGATCGGCCCGTGCCGGTAGGCCAGGCAGCCGGCCTCGTGGGCGGCCGCCATCAGCATGTAGCTGTTGGAGTCCCAGATCTTGCCGGGCGCCAACGGCGTGCCCGGGCTGGTCAGCTCGTCGCCGGTCGACAGCACCACCACCCGGGGCCGCGGGTAGACCTCGGCGCGGGCCCGCCCCGAGGCAGCCAGCACCGCGACCTGCATGGGGCCGAGCCGGCTACCGGCGGGCAGCAGCACGTCGCCCTGGCGCGCGTCGCCGCCGCTGTACCGGACCGAGTCACCGGGCGACACCGCGATCTTGATCGCGACCTGGGCCAGGCCGCCGTCGGTGTCCTCTACCGGCACCACCGCGTCGGCCCCCCCGGGCAGCTTGGCCCCGGTGGTGATGCGCAGGCAGCTGCCCGGGGTGACCGCGTAGGCGCCGGTGTCACCGGCCGCGACCTCCCCGCTCACCCGCAGCATCACCGGCGTGTCCTTTGACGCCTCGGTGACGTCGGCCGTGATCAGCGCGTAGCCGTCCATGGCCGAGTTGTCGAACGGCGGCAGCGGCACGCTGGCGGTGATGTCCTCGGCCAGCACGCACCCTTCCGCTTCCGGGATGGCCAGGTGGGTCGGCGGGAGCGGCCGGATGGTGCCGAGGATGTCGGCCAGGTGGGATTCGACGCTGGTCAGGTCGCCGGGCGGGCCATGGTGATGGTGGTGACCTGCCCCTTCGGTCACGACAGCGATTCCAGGTGCTTCCGCAGCCAGGGCACGAACTCCTGGGCCAGGTCTGGCCGCTCGGAGGCGAACATCACCAGCGTCCGCAGGTAGTCCAGCTTGTTGCCGGTGTCGTAACGCCGCCCGCGGAACAGCACGCCGTGCACGCCGCCGCCGCTGTCCGTGTCGCTGGCCAGCGTCTTGAGCGCGTCGGTGAGCTGGATCTCGCCGCCGCGGCCGGGCGGGGTCTTCCGCAGGATGTCGAACACCTTGGGGTCGCACACGTACCGCCCGATGATGATCCACCGGCTGGGCGCGCTGCCCGGGACCGGCTTTTCCACCAGGTCGGTGATGTTGACGACGTCCTCTTCGTCGGTCGGCTCGATCGCGGCGCAGCCGTAGAGCGACACCTGCTCCGGGTCGACTTCCATCAGCGCCACCACGCTGCCACCGAACCGCTCGCGCACCTCGATCATCCGGGTCAGCAGCGGGTCGCGGGGATCGATGAGGTCGTCGCCGAGCAGCACGGCGAACGGCTCGTGCCCGACGTGACGGGCCGCGCACAGCACGGCGTGGCCCAGCCCGCGCGGGTCGCCCTGCCGGACGTAGTGCACGGTGGCCAGCTCGGCCGACTCGCGGACCTGGGCCAGCCCGTCGGTGTTGTCCTTGGCGGCCAGCGCCTCTTCAAGCTCGTAGGCGCGGTCAAAGTGGTCTTCGATCGAGCGCTTGCTGCGCCCGGTGATGAGTAGCACGTCATCCAGGCCCGCGGCGACTGCCTCCTCCACTACATACTGGATCGCCGGCTTGTCGACGATCGGCAGCATTTCCTTGGGAGTGGCTTTTGTCGCAGGAAGGAACCTTGTCCCTAGTCCCGCAGCGGGAACTACGGCCTTAGTGACGGCAGAAGAATCGGCCATGCTGGAACCCTAACGAGTTTGCGGAGGCACAGGTGCAAGAGCCCGCTTCTGAGCACGGGCGTGCCGGCGTGGCGGCTGCGAAAGCCGCCCTGCGGGCCAGCGTAAACGACTCCCGGCGCAATCAGCCCGCGACCGGGCGCGCCGACGCCGCGCGGCTGCTCCGTGACCACGTGCTGTCGTGGCCGCAGGCTGAGATGGCCGGCACGGTGGCCGCGTACTACTCGATGGGGACCGAACCGGAGACCCACCGCCTGGTTTTCGGGATGTGGAAGCGTGGCACCTACGTGATCCTGCCCCGGCAGCGGGCCGATGGGGACCTGGAGTGGGCCTCCTACGAAGGCCCGGATTCCCTGGTCCCCGGGCCGCGGGGTGTGCTGGAGCCGTCCGAGCCGTCCCGCGGGGTGGAGGCGATCAGCCGGGCCGCGCTGGTGCTCGTGCCCGCGCTGGCCGTGGACCACCGCGGGCAGCGGCTGGGCCGGGGCGGCGGCAGCTACGACCGGGCGCTGGCCCGGGTGGGGGAGCGGGTCCCGGTCGTCGCGCTGCTGTTCGACGGGGAGCTCATCGACCAGGTGCCGGCCGCACCACACGACCGCCCAGTGTCCGCGGTTGCGCTGCCGTCGCAGGGAATCGTGAGCGTCCGCGGACTGTTACGGTCACTGAGTTAGAATTAGCACTCGAATCGCACGAGTGCTAGCATCGCGCGACGCAGCATCATGCCGCCGGTACGCCCGTCCCGGGTGGCGCCGGCACAGCACGGAGGGAGCACCTGTGCCCACGTATCAGTACGCCTGCACCGAGTGTGGCGAGCAGCTCGAGAAGGTACAGAAGTTCAGCGACGACCCGCTGACCGTCTGCCCGAACTGCAACGGCCGCCTGCGCAAGGTGTTCTCTCCCGTCGGCATCGTGTTCAAGGGCTCCGGCTTCTACCGCACCGACAGCCGCACCGGCCCGGTGGCCGGCGGCAAGGACGGTGCTGGCAAGGACAGCAAGGACGGCAAGGAGAAGGCCGACTCCGGCAGCAAGTCCGAGAGCTCCGCCAGCAAGTCTGAGAGCTCCGGCGACAAGAGCGACAAGAGCAGCGCCAAGTCCGGCAGCTCGGGCACCAGCTCCGGCAAGGACTCCGGCTCCAGTTCCAGCTCGTCCGGCAAGTCGTCCGGCTCCACCACCGAGAAGGTCGCCTGACGGCGATGCCACCCGTCGCCGACATCGGGGTCATCGGGGGCTCTGGCTTCTACGAGTTCCTGGACCAGGCCGAAGAGGTCAAGACTGACACTCCATTCGGGCCGCCCAGCGACCCGATCACGGTCGGCGAGGTGAACGGCCGCCGGGTCGCATTCGTGCCCCGGCACGGCCGCGATCATCGCTTCCCGCCCCACCAGATCCCCTACCGGGCCAACCTGTGGGCGCTGCGCTCGCTCGGTGTCCGCCAGGTCGTCGCCCCGAGCGCGGTCGGCTCCCTGACCCCCGACTTCGGGCCCGGCACGCTGATCGTTCCCGACCAGCTGGTGGACCGGACCCGGAGCCGCGAGAACACGTTCTACGACCGCAACGCCGTCCACGTCTCGTTCGCCGACCCGTACTGCGCCTCCGGCCGGGAGCGGGCCATCGCGGTGGCGACCGAGGCGGGCTGGCCTCCGGTGCCGGCCGGCACCCTGGTCGTCATCGAAGGCCAGCGGTTCTCCACCCGGGCCGAATCGCGCTGGTTCGCCGCTCAGGGCTGGACGCTGGTGGGCATGACCGGATACCCGGAGGCCGTGCTGGCCCGGGAACTGGCGTTGTGCTACATCCCGCTGGCCCTGGTCACCGACCTGGACGCGGGCATCGAAGCGGGCGAGGGCGTGACCCAGGCCGAGGTGTTCGAGGTGTTCGCGGCCAACGTGTCGCGCCTGCGCGACCTGGCCGCCGGGATCATCGCGGCGCTGCCGCAGGTCCAGCCGGACGACGTCTGCGCGCACGCTCTGGACGGCCTGCGGTTGCCGTTCGATCTTCCGTAATTAACAAACTCTGACCCAGCCCGGCGCTAGCCCGGATTCGGCTCGTGCCTGGACCGGGCTCTGGCCTGGAACCGGCTCTGGCCTGGACCGGGCCTGGCCTGGACCGGGCCTGTGCCGGGAACCGCTTCTGGCGTAGAACCGGCTCGCCGCCACCGGCCTAGTCGACCTCGCCCTCGATCCGGGCCAGGCGGCGCTTGCGGACCAGCTGGTCGAATTCGTGCTCGATGTCGATCTCGCTATCCCCGGCGCCGAGCGCGCCGAACACCCCGGTGATGTCGCGCATGCTGACCACGCCGAGCAGCTGGCCGCTGTCCAGCACCGGCAGGTGCCGGATCCAGCGGGCCGCCATCTCCCGCGCGGCCACGTGCAGCTGCATGTCCGGCCCGACCGTGAACACGTCCACGGTCATCGCCTCGTCCACCGTGGCCCGGTCCGGGTCGGCCCCCAGCGCCACCGCCCGCAGCACGTCCCGCTCGGTGATGATCCCGATCAGGCGCCCATCCTGCGTGACCAGCAGTGAGCCGGTCTGCTCCCGCCACATGCGCTCAGCGGCGGTGCGGAGGTTGTCGGTCGGCGTGTCGGTGACCGTCGCCTCTGTCATCACGTCCCGGACTTGCACGCCCAGTTCCTCCTGCCGTACCGGTGACCCCCAAGCTTAGGATGCCTCATCGTCTCAATCGCAGCGCCAGCAGGGACCGGTTAAGCTTGGCGGGCACGTCGTCCCTGGCCCCGATAGCTCAGGGGATAGAGCGACCGCCTCCTAAGCGGTAGGTCGAAGGTTCGAATCCTTCTCGGGGCGCCGGTCGCCTGCGCTCTGGACCGTACGCTCGCCCTCGCGGACGGCAACGATCGGATTGAGCGCCGATACGGCCAAACCCCCTGGCTCGACACCGGGCAGAAAGTCCCGCCATCGGCCGCTGACCAGGGTCGGCGATTCGAGAACGCGAGCACCATCGGCATAGTAGGTAGTGGACAGCGCTCGGCGCGGCTGCGTGGACCTGTTGGGCCCAGCGGTGTGGAAGCACAGCGCCGAGTGGAAGGAGACGTCGCCGACGGCGAACGGGCTCGCATCGACAGCCACGTCACTCTCAACGAGACGACGCGCCACAGCTGCGTCATAAGTCGTTCCGATCTTGTCGAACGACAGATCGGCGACCATTTCACGCACCCGAGCACCTCGGGCTAGAGCCAAGGGACCCATGTAGGCCGGGATGGCCGTAACCGGGATCCACGCAGTGACGGCCTGAAGAGTGGCGAGCGGGAAGTGCTCGGCGTCGTGATGCCACGGCGTGCGTCCGCAGCCGGCTTCCTTCGAGAGGGCATTGTCGTGGTAGATGCGGATGGCAGGTTCACCAAGTAGCTCTGCGGCGAGTCCAGCCAACCGCGGGGAGAACGCGACCAGGCGCATCACCTCGTCGTGCAGCCACAGCTGCTCAAGGGCGATGAAGCGACCCTCTACATCATCACCGTGCTCAGCCCGCAACAGGCTGTCGAGCCGTTCGGCGAGTCGGCGGACCACCGCAGGCGAAAGCACATGCTTCAGTTTGATGAAGGCATCACGACGGAAGGCTTCACGCTGGGCAGCATCAAGTCGGTAGGGGGCTGCGAGTTCGACCTGCAGTTGCTCATCGTCGGCGGGGTCCACGTCGGGGAGGCCGGGGCCGGCCACCAGCGCGGTCGGCGCATCATCGTTCTCTGCAAGCGTGACGTACCAGTCCCACCAGTCCTGATCGTCACCTGCCCATTCCTGGTCAAGCCCGCCGTCTCGATTGGCCAGCGGGAGCGGAGAGCTCTCCGAGTTCACATCCACAGCAGCGCCACCTCATTACTGAACACGTAAGACCCATCGGGGCGTCGGCATGACGCCAGGTACTCGCCCAGGACCGGTGCGGCCTCCATCTCCTCGAGGCTCACGGTGTCGTCGAAGGCACAGCGCTGGAGGAAACCCTCAGCGACGTCTCGGTCGCTGGTTCCCGTCTCATAGGTGATCACCTGTTCACGGACGTCCATGCCTGCGGTGCGCAAGGAAGCTGCCACCATCTCCGCCGTGGTGTAAGGAGTGGCGTCGCGCACCCCCGCCCGATAGGCGTCATAGAACGACAGGTAGTGCGAGCGGCCCGTCGCCTGAGCGACGACCCCCAGACCTTCTGGGGCCAGGGCCGATGCAAAACGCGCCATGGCGGCGTCGAGTTCGTCGGGCGGAAGGGCGTAGAGGGCATGGGTCGCCCAGACAACGTCATAGGGGCCGCAGGAGCTGGGAAGTTCCTGCAACGGCACCACCAGGTCGTTGCGTGGCATGAACGGAGGTGCGAGGGCAGCGCGAGCCGTGGCTACAGAGAAGGCTGAGGGGTCCAGAAGGTCGTACGCAACGCCAGGAAGCGATGCGACCGCCGTGAACTTCACGAGAGCTGTCGGGAACTTGCCGCTGCCGCAGGCCACATCGAGGAGCGACCATCCCGGGCGGGCGCGCTCACCGAGAAGCGTCACCCAGTCAGCAGCGAGCGCGAGTTGGCGGTAGTCCTCCGTGGCGAGCGCATAGAACTTCTCCATCTCGCGACGGCCCCACTCGCTCCAGTGTTCGAGGCTGCGCTGTGCCGTATCTCCTGAGTCCATGGTGCTCCTCGGGGGGATGGGCCCGTTCGGCCAGTAGAGCGGTGTCATCAATTTTCCGATGACCATTAGTAGTGGGGCAGCTCATCATGCCTCCGGCACGGCGGTCCTCGACGGCTCCGCTGCCATGGTCCGGGGCAGCTGCTGAGCTGGTATCACGCGGCGAGGCCGTCGTGCCAGTTCGCTAACCCCGACACTACATCATTCTGATTAGATATGGTCATCAGCATGACGAGCTTGTTCGGGACCGGCGATGACGCAGGCAGTAGCCCGGCGGCGCTGTCGATCAGCGGGGTGTCCTGCCATGAGCGCTCGCTGCCGTAGTGTGCGTGCCATGGACATGGTGCGTCAGGTGATCGTGTTCGATGCGGCCGACCTGCACGCCGAGAGCGCGTTCTGGGCAGGCATTCTCGGCGGGCAGGTCTTTGAAGACGGCAGTTGGCACAGCGTCATCGACGCTGCTGGAGAATGGCGGATCGGCGTGCAACTGGCGCCGGACCATGTGCCGCCCGGCTGGCCGCATGGGTCCCCCCAGCAACTGCATCTCGATCTGCACGTGGAGAATCCGCGAGCCGCGCACGAAGAGGCAATCGCCCTCGGTGCCCGACTGCTCCAGCCAGCTGCTGATTTCGATGCCGCCGAGGGCCACCAGGTGTACGCAGACCCGGCCGGGCACCCGTTTTGCATCGGCTGGGGACACCCGTCCCGAGAGGCGATTGCGGCGTTCGTCGCCGGCCGAGGCGCGGCCAGCGCTGACCATCAAGGCTGACCACAACGAGACCCGACGCGGCCTGATACCAGCGGATGAGCGCGAGGCTCAGTCCCAAGCATCGGGATGCGCCCTCGTGCCCTCGGGGCGCGTGAAGAACCTGCTGGTGAGCACACGTCGCTCATCGCCGAACTGGACCAGGCCGCTCTTTACGGCGCGCTGCTCCGCCTCCAGTCCCTGAATCTGGAACTCATTGCGCTCGCCCGGATGCCAACCGAGGTGAGCTGACAGAAGATGATGGGGGGAGGGCGGCCAGGCGTCACGTGCTCCCAGGAAGGGCAAGGCGGACGATGTTCGAGCGGTTCACGGAACGAGCACGTCTTGTCGTCGTTGCCGCGCAGAAAGAAGCCCGGAACCTCAATCACCACGACATCGGCACCGGGGTCATCCTGCTCGCTTTGACCGATCAGGGGACGGGTACCTCAGCCCGCGCGCTGGCTTCGCTCGGGATTACTGAACAGGCGGTAGGCCAGCAGCTCAGGGAGATCGTCCCGCCAGGCCAGCCGTTGCCGCCACTGGTGCAGATACCGTTTTCAGCACCCGCCAAGCAGGCGCTGGAGTTGTCCTCGGACGAAGCTGAAACGCTCGACCACGCCGAAGCCGACACCGGCCACCTGCTGCTCGGCCTGATCGACGTCGGCCACAGCCAAGCCACCCAGATCCTGAACGGCCTGGGCACCGACCCGCGCCGGGTCCGCCAGAAGGTAATCGAGCTGCTCGACACCAACCCGGGCCCTGATGAGGAATGAGCCAGAACGGCGGTCAACATCAGCCTGACACCGTTCTCGCTTGCCTTGATAGGCGCCGCTCGCCAAGACTGTCTGCGTGGCAGAAAGTGATCGGCCCGGACCAGCGCACACCCGGACGGTGAAACTCCGCCTGGCCATCGACGCCGACGATGAGACACAGGCCCGCCCCATCGCCACGGAAGTCTTCCAGGCCATGGACGTCGCCGCCCAAGCCGGGGACCTGGAAGTCACTCACTCAGCCAACCGCCAGCCATTCTGGAATATCGTCACCGAACTTGACCTGTCGGCAGTAACCGCCTTCGACGCCGATGCCCTCACCCGATTCAGGTGGGTGATCCGCAACCTGCCCGGCGCCACCTTCATCAGCCCTGCAGCCGGCGATGGCCCGCCATGATGTACCAATGGCTTCCCGTTGAGTGGGTCACGTCGATGAGTCAGGAAGAAGTTGTGGTGCATCCAGCTGTCCGCGCGGTTGGGATCTTGGTCACGGCAAATGCCGGAGCGAACACAGACTGACCACCCAGTCAGATAAGCCCGGCCTGAGATAGTGGCCTGAATCGGCTTGCCACGACCGCGGACTGCGGCGAAGCTGCCAACGTGACGGAAGCCGGGACTGTGGTGGCGCTGCGCCGCTATCCGGTCAAGTCCATGCTGGGCGAGGATCTCGGCTCGGCCCGGCTCACCGCGAGTGGCCTGGAGGGGGATCGGGTTGCGGCGGTGATCGACGTGGAGACCGGGAACGTGGCCACGGCCAAGCATCCGCGGCTGTGGCGCGGCCTGCTGGCCTTCGCCGCCCAGTGGAACGGCGGGTCACTCCGCATCACGCTGCCGGATGGCGAGTCGATCGGCGTGGACGACGCCGCGGCCGAGCCACTGCTGTCGGAACTGCTGCACCGTCACGTCCAGCTGAGCACGGTCCGTCCGGAGAAGGCCCTGGTCGGACGGCCCGACCCGGAAGACGTGATCGAGGCGGGCGACGACGCCGACGTGCCGTACGAGGTGCTGGAGATCGGCCGGGGCACCGAGGGGGCGACGTTCGTCGACTACGCGCCGGTGCACCTGATCACGTCGGCGACGCTGGCCCACGTGGGGGCGGAGATGATCCGCTACCGCCCCAACCTGGTGGTCGACCTCCCGGGCGCGGCGGCGTTCGCCGAGAACGACTGGATCGGACGCGAGGTGTCGGTCGGCCCGGCCCGGCTGCGGGTGATGCTGCCGACCCCGCGCTGCGCGGTCCCGACGCTGGCCCACGGAGCGCTGCCCCGCCGCGTCGATGCGGTCCGGACGCTGCTGACCGAGAACCGCGTCGCCGTCCCCGACGTCGGCGTCAAACCGTGCCTCGGGGCCTACGCCCAGGTGGTGACCGGCGGCACGGTCTCCGTCGGCGACCAGGCGTCGCTCAGCTGAGCCCGATGACGTGCCGTCAGGTCGGGGATAAAGACATTGGCCGGAAAGGCCGAATTACTTCCGGACGGGTCGGCCCGGTGGCGGGCCGCCCAATTGCCGAATGGCCGCCTCTAGTGGGCGGCCTCATACTCCTTGACCACGGAGGCGGGAATACGGCCGCGCTCGTTGACCTGGATGCCCTGGTCTTTGGCCCAGGAGCGGATGCCGGCGGTTTCCTGCCGGGTCCCGGCCGTGCGCTGGCGACGGCGGCCGGACGACGCGGCGCCGGTCTTGCGGGCCTGCGCGACAAACGGCTGGAGACCCTCGCGGATCTGCTGAGCGTGCTTGGCGCAGACATCCACCTCGTAGGCGGCGTTGCCCAGGCTGAACTGCAGGGTCTCCTCGGCGTCGACATTGCCGTCGTCCAGGTCGCACAGCAGCATGACCTGTACCTTCTGCGCCATCTTGTCTCCTGTTCGTAAGGTCCCACTAAGCGGTTCGGTTTTATATCAGCAAAGCCTACTCAGTCGTATCTGAGAGATTATTTAACCACAGCTAAGGGTGGTCATAGCATATTTTTAAAGAGGTTATCCATACGCAATTGCGTAGAAGAGTGCCGAAGCGGACAGTCGTACGGGAAGTGAAGTTAGCTATCTCCGCAACCAAATGCTGGCCGCCGCCTAATGACCTTGCCCGGCCCATTGTGACTCTGCCGCCAGAGGGTTATCACAGCAGGTAAGTGGCGGTGGCGGCCCTCGTTTTGCGCCCTGCGGGACAGTGCTATCCGGGTCCGGTGTCCCAGTCCGCGGCGGCCTGGTCCACCGCGGCCAGCACCGCGTGGCCGTCCGGGCCGGTCCAGGCGTCCGCGCCCAGTTCGCGGGCGTGTCCGGAACCGGTGATGGCGGACCCGCCGACCAGCACGGGGGCGGCGAGCCCGGCGCCGGCCAGCGCGGCCACGGCCGACCGGACGCTGTCGTCCAGCCCGGGCGCGGTGACCCCGATGACCACCGCGACCAGCCGGTCGGCCTGCTGTGCGGTCTCGGCGAACGATTCGGCCGGGGTGTTGGCGCCTAGGTCGATGACCTCGAATCCGCGGCCGCGCAGCAGGTCGGAGATGATCGCGCCGGGCAGGCCGTGGTGTTCCCCGGCCGGGCCGCCCGTCACCACCGTGCCGCGCTTGCGGCCCCGGCGGGCGAACCGGGGTCCCAGCCGTCCGATGATCCGCTGCGCCACCGCGGACGCGCGATGCTCACCGGCGATCGAGATCGTGCCCTCGGCCCAGGCCGCGCCGACTCCGCGTAGCGCGGGCACCAGCAGTTCCAGGTAGACCCCGATCACGTCCATGCCGGAGGCCAGCGCGTCGTCGACGATCCGCCAGGCGCCCGCCTCGTCGCCCGCGGTCATCCTGGCCACCAGGTTGGGCACCCGGTCGGCGTGGGCCCGCTGTCCGGGCGGCGGCGGGGGCTGGTCCCGTAGCAGGCTCAGGTCGCCCGGGTCGATCAGCCATTCCTGGCCGTTACGGCGGGCGGGCAGCCGTCCGGTCCGGACGTAGCGGTAGGCGGTCATGTAGTGCACGCCGAGGCGCTGGGCCGCTTCCCGCAGGCTGATCGGCTCGGCCGCGGGTGTCGGGGGCGTGGGTGTCGAGGGCGGCACGGCCGGTCCGGTTACGAATCCGCTGGAGCGTGCTGTGGCGCCTGCTCCGTGTCGGCGTCCGCGTCCTCGTCCATGTTGCGCAGGGCCCCGGCCGCTTCGGCCCCGACCACGGGTCCGGCCGGGCGGCTCTCCGTGCTGTCCCGGACATCGTCGACCAGCCCGGCCAGCCGGAACTTCATCCGCCCGAGAATGCCGCCGTAGCTCAGGTTCGGGTGCGGCCGGGTCGGCGCGACCTGCTCGGCCTCGTGGTACGACGTGACCAGCTCGGTCAGCTCGGCTTCGCTCAGCGTTCCGGCCAGCTCGGTGATCAGGCCCTGCTCCATCTCGGCGTAGGTCGCCAGGGCGGCCTGCACGTCGCCGTCCATGTCTTCGCCCGGCCAGGTCTTGGCCTGCGGGTCGCCGGTCAGGTGCCGGTCCAGCCAGAACAGCACGGTGTTCAGCTGCTCGCCGCCCTTGCGCAGCTGTTCGGCCCGGGCCTGGCCGTCGTCCAGCCTGCGCTCGGCCACCGGGAGCACGATGCGCTCGAATGCGGCCAGGCGGGCCGCGTACCGGCCGACCTGGACCCGCCCGTCGTCGGCCGCGCCCTCGGCGGTCAGCTCGGTCACGCCCGCGGTGCGGGTGATGGTGGACAGTTCGGTGAGAGCAGCGTCCGAATCCATGGCGCCTCCTGAGTTGGGAGCCCCTTCGGAACTCACTTCTGTTTAGTGCTAAATGTAGCTCCCCAGCTCAGCGCCGGTCAAACCGATCGCGGGATGCCTTCATACCAGGCCAACTCAAGGTGGTCAGCGATCCGCGGCCGGAGACGCGGCTAGCCTGGTGAGCGGTTGGCCAGGGCGGATCAGATCCGCGGAAAGGGGCGCCGATGGACGCCGCGATCGCGGCCACGGAGGCCGCCGTGGCCGGGCTGCATCGCAGTGATCCGCGCGGACCGGGCATCACCCGGGAGCGGACCTCGGACGGTTTCGCCTACCTGGATCCGTCCGGCGCGCTGATCACCGCTCCGGAGACGCTCCAGCGGATCCGCGCCCTGGTCCTGCCGCCCGCGTGGCAGCAGGTGTGGATCTCACCCGACCCGCTGGGCCACATCCAGGCCACTGGGATCGACGGGCGGAACCGGACCCAGTACCGCTACCACGACCGGTGGCGCGAGCACCGGGACGAGGAGAAGTTCGCCCACATGCTCCGGTTCGCGCTGGCGCTGCCCGGGCTGCGCGAGGCGACCCTGCGGGACGTGCGCCGCCGGCGCCTGGACCGGGACCGGGTGGCGGCCAGTGCCGTGCGCCTGCTCGACCTGGGCCTGTTCCGCATCGGCGGGGAACGGTACGCCGAGCTGGACCACCACTACGGCGCGACCACGCTGGAGAAGCGGCACGTGGCCGTGGGCCGGTCCGGGGTCCGGTTCGACTACGTGGCCAAGGAGGGCAAGCGGCGGGAGATCACGGTGAGCGACCGGGCCATCCTGCCTACCATGCGGGCGCTGACCCAGGCCCCCCATGAGCTGGACCAGCTGTTCGCCTGGGAGCAGGACGGCACCTGGCGCCCGCTGCACTCCCACGACGTCAGCCGCTACATCGCTGACCGGGCCGGGGCCCACTTCACGGCCAAGGAGTTCCGGACCTGGAACGCCACCGTGCTGATGGCGCTGCTGCTGGCCGGGGCCGAGCCGGTCGCCTCCGACCGGGGCCGTCAGCGGGTCATCACCGCCAGCGTCAAGGACGTGGCCGGCTGGCTCGGCGACACCCCCACCGTGGCCCGCTCGTCCTACATCGATCCTGGCCTGATCACCCGGTACCAGGCCGACGGCCAGCTGCCCTCGATCCCGGCCGTACCGGCCCAGCTCCCCGCCGCCGCCGAAGCCGAAGCGGCCGTGCACGCCCTCCTGTCGGAGCCAGCCCGTGAGTCGGCCCCGCCGGAGCCAGCCCGTAAGCCGGCCCCGCCGGAGCCAGCCCGCGAGCCAGCCCCGCCGGAGTCAGCCCCGTGAGCCAGCCCGTCTGAGCCGCCCGCCAGCTAGCCGCTACCTGGCCGCCCAGATGCCGCCGTCGACGGGGATGATCGCCCCGGTGACGTAGGAGCCGGCCCGCCCGCTCAGGTAGATGGCGACCCCGGCCATGTCTTCGGGGCGGCCGATCCGGCCCAACGGGGACGCGGCCGCGATCGAGTCCCCGGCCGCAGCCAGCGTGGCCGCCATCATCTTGGACTCGAACGGGCCCGGCGCCACCGCGTTGACCGTGATGTGCTTCGGTCCCAGCTCCCGGGCCAGCACCCGGGTGAGCTGGTGCAGGCCGGCCTTGGTCGAGGAGTAGGCGTAGGTCGGCATGGGCGGCACCTGGAGCCCGTCGATGCTGCCGACGTTGATCACCCGGGCCGGGTCGTCGGCCGTGCCCGCGGCCTCCAGCAACGGCAGGAACGCCCGGACCAGGAAGAACGGCGCCTTCAGGTTCAGGTTGACCAGCTTGTCCCAGGCCGACTCCGGGTACTCCTCCAGCGGCGCCCCCCAGGCCGCGCCGGCGTTGTTGACCAGGATGTGCACCCGCGGCTCGGACTGGCCGACGACCTCGGCCAGCCGGAGGCATTCGGCCTCGGTCGACAGGTCGGCCGGTACCGAGACCACCGGGCCGAACCCGGACAGCTCGTCCACGGCCGCCTGCCCGGCCTCGGGCTTGCGCGAGCTGACGTAGACCGTCGCCCCCGCCTGCAGCAGCCCGCGCGCCATCATCAGCCCGATGCCCCGGGTTCCCCCGGTGACGACGGCCACTTTCCCGCTGAGATCGAAGAGATCCATCCCGATATGGTCCCACCGGCGGCCCGTTGCGCCACCCCATCTCCGCCCCGCGCCGGGACCAGTTAAAGATCACGATTGAGCCCCGGATGCATCCGGCGGCCATTTCCCCGCGAATCACCATCGGAAGGCCTGCAGCGGTGCGGGCCCCATCCCGAGGAGATTCGCAATGAGTGCATTGGCCGCTCGATTGCTTGGTGTTTCAGCACTATCGGCCGCGGTGGCCGCGGGCGGAGTCCTGAGCGCGGCCGGCGTGGCCAGCGCCGCGACCGTCCAGCCGGCCGCCAGCGGGGACGCCGCGCTGACCGTGATCCACGGCGTCCCGGGGGTCACCGTGGACGTGTGCGCAGACGGCAAGGCCGCCATCACCGGGTTCACCTTCAACAGCCAGAAGTCGCTGTCCCTGCCCGCCGGGACGTACTCGCTCGGCGTCGTCAAGACCGGCCAGGCCTGTACCTCGGCCAACTACCTGACTTCGGCCTCGGCCACCTTGTCCAGCGGCGAGAACGCCAGCGCCATCGCCTACCTGAACAGCTCGGGCAAGCCCGCTCTCGGCCTGTACGAGAACAGCCTGGCCTCGGTGCCCTCCGGGCAGGGCCGGCTGGTGCTCAGCCACAACGCCGACGCGCCTGCGGTCAAGGTCACCGCGGGCGGGACCACGCTGGCCAGCAGCCTGTCTCCCGGTGACCAGGCCGCGGTGACCGTGCCGGCCAAGACCTACTCCGGCGTCGACGTCAGCCCGGCCAGCGGCGGCGCGGCCGCCCTGTCCGGCGCGTCGGTCCCGGTCAAGGCGGACGCCGACACGATCGTCTACGTGGTCGGCTCCTCGTCGGCCAAGTACTCCGCCATCGTGCAGATCGTCTCGCTGTCCGGGATGCCGGGCATGGTGGTCACCGGCAACAGCCCGGCCGCCACCCACCACGGTCTGCCGGGCGGCCTGTTCGCGGCGCTGCTGGCCCTGGCCGCGGCCGGAGCCCTGGCGTCGGTCCGCCTGCTGCGCTCGCCCCGGGCCGGGCGAGGGGGCGCTGGCACGGCCCGGCGGAGCTGACCCACGTGCGGTTCTCCTGGCCGGTTAGCCGGCGGGCGCGCGGCCTGACCGTCCTGGTGGCGTCGGTCCTGATCGGGGCGGGCACCATCGGGGCCTGGGCGGCCTGGTCGGTGCCCACCCCGGTGGAGCTGGCGCCGCCCACCGGGCCGGCTGCGCGCGCCTCGGCTCCGCCGGCTACGGCCAGGCCGGTCGCCGCACCCGCCACCCGGGCCCCGGCGGCCGCTGCCCCCACCGCCAGCGGCCGCCGGCCCGAGGCGGCCCGGGTCACCGGCGCCACCGCGGCGTCCCCACCGGTGGCGCTGGTCATCCCGGCCATCGGCGTCAGCGCCCGGGTCGTACCCGAGGACCTCGGCCCGGGCGGCGCCCTCGACATCCCGCCGCCCCGGCAGGTCGGCTGGTACGACCGCGGCCCGGCCCCGGACCAGAGCGGCACCACCATGCTGGCCGGGCACATCGACGACAACGGGGTGCCCGGCGCGCTGCTGCGCCTGAACGACGTCCAACTGGGTGCGGCCGTCCGGGTGACAACCGCGTCCGGCCGGGTAGCCGCCTACACCGTGACTCGCCGTCAGATGCTGCCCCAGCACGAGCTGGCCTTTTCCGGGCTGCTGTCCCAGCAGGGCGCGCCGTCGCTGGTCCTGGTCAGTTGCGGGGGAGCGTATGACGAGGCCACCCATCTGTATCTGGACAACATCGTCGTCGTCGCCACCCCGGTCCGGTGAGGCCGATGAGTGATCCGCCCCTTGAGCCGGTAGGCCAGCGCCTGGTGGACGGCGACGAACGCGCGCTGGAGGAGTGCTACCAGCGCTACGGGCCTTCGGTCCGCGGCTACCTGCGCCGGTTCGTGCCGTCACCGGACGTCGAGGACGTCCTGCAGGACACGTTCCTGGACGTGTGGCGGTCCCGTGGGAAGCTCGACCCGGGCCGCCGGTTCGAGCCGTGGCTGTTCGCCATCGCCCGCCGCCGGGCCATCGACGCGCTGCGCCGCCGCCGTGGTGTGGTCGACGTGGCGGTGGTCCGGGATCTGATGGGGGAGGACGGTAATCAGCTGGCCGAACAGCTGGCCTGGGCGGCCGAGGTCCACGCCGCGCTCGCTCAGATGTCCGCCGAGCAACGGGAAGCGATAGAACTGGCCTACTTCGGCCAGCTCACCCAGCGGGAGATCGCCGAACAACTTGGAATCCCGCTGGGCACGGTGAAGGCCAGAGTGTCCCGTGGCCTGCGCCGGCTCGCGGTCCTGATGGAAGGGAGGGCTCTATGACCGATCCGGAGCCCGCTCACGTCGCTGACGAACTGCCCGGGCTGCTGGCCGGCGAGTGCGACCGGGAGCAGACGCTCACGCTGGCGGCCCATCTGCGCGCCTGCCCGCAGTGCCAGGAGGAACTGGTCTCGGTGGTGGTGGCGACCGGCATTCTGCGGGCCACGGTCCGCGCCGAGCGGGCGCCGTCGCCCGCTGTCTCGCCGTCGCCCCTTCCGTCATCCTCTAGATCAACAAGCTCACCCGGGGCAGAAGCCCCGGATACCCCGGAGTGGCTGACCCGCGCGACCCGCCGGGGTCCGGCCGGCTGGGGCACCCGCCGGCGGCTCGCGGCCCTGGCCGCCGCGGTGGTCATCGTGGCCGGAGCGGTCGCGGCCGGGCTCGGCCTGTCCACCTCCAGCGCCCCGGTGACGAACCAGGCCGCGTTGCACCCACTGAAGGCTCCGCCCGGTGCCCACGGCGCGGTCACCGTGACCGCGGCCTCCGGGGCCCGGCAGGTCCAGGTCAGCACGGACGGCCTGCCCGCCCCGGGTCAGGGCCACTACTACGAGGTCTGGCTGCTCGACCCGGCCACCCTCAAAATGATGCCGATGGGCGCGCTGGCTCCCTCAGGCCAGGCCACCTTCGGCGTCGCCACCGGCTTGATGGCCGGTTACTCCGCCGTCGACGTCAGCCTCCAGGCCAACAACGGCAACCCCGTCCACTCCGCCACCAGCGTCCTCCGCGGCACTTTGCACTCCTCCTAACCGCGGCGCTGACGAACGCCAGCCCCCGGCGTCAGTGGTGGGCGGCGCGGTGGGCGGCTAGGACGTCCAGGCCGAAGTCGGACTCGGGGTCACGCCAGACGGAGTGAGCGTGGTTGGCCTTGCGCTGGACGTTGTCGTACTCGATCAGCAGGCCGGGGCCCTGCAGGCGGTAATAGACCGGCTGGCCGGGGACGACCGGGCCGGCCCAGCCCAGGTGCACGGCGTCCAGGGCCTGTTCGTCGTCGTAGTCGCTCAGAGGGGACACGCTCTCGGGCACCCGGCCCAGGTAGCAGGCCAGGACCCGGCGGAGCTGGCGGCGCTGGCTGTCGCTCAGGTCGCGGGCGGCCAGGCCCTTGGGCTCGGCGGTCAGCGCCACCTGGCGGTGGTCGGTGGGGTCGTAACCGGTGGCGGCCTCGTTGCCGTTGTCGATGGCCAGCAGGTTGGCTACCACGTCCGGGTCGGTGAAGTCGCCGTTCCAGATGTGCCGGAGCCGGATCATCTCGTCGCCGTCGGCCAGCCGGGGGCGGTTGCCGCCGACGATGTCCGACGGGGCGCGGTGGTGCAGCGTGGCCGCCTCCTCCTGGTCCGGGCCGAGCGAGCGCATCAGCTCCCGGGCCAGGTCCTCGGCCCCGGCCAACGGCCGCAACGGCTCCGGGCCGAGCAGCGGCGAGACGGCCGGGTCGGCCCCGAGGAAGCAGGGCGTCATGGCCTGGACCCGGCCGTCCACGACCAGGTTGTTGAGCGAGACGTGGTGGCCGCCGAACCGCCAGCCCCACGGCTCGGAGCCGCCGGGCTGGCCGAACACCCGCAGGTAGTACAGCTCGGGGTCGCGGCCGCGGTCGCGTTCCCAGTCGGCCACCCAGCCTTCGGTGTGATCGAGGATGTTCTCCAGCCCGATGATCGTGGCCACGGTGACGTAACAGGCGGTGGACAGGCCGCTGGCCACCAGCTGGTGGGCGAGCCGCTGCTGGGCGGCGGTCTGGGCGCCCAGGGTCAGCCCGCCGTGGTCGGTCGGGGTGTAGAACCAGCGCTGGCGCTCGGTCTCGGCCTCGATTCCCGTGCCCGGCGCGGCCCGGGTGGCCATCGCCCGCTGGTCTGGTTCCAGCGCCTCCAGCCACGCCTGCGCGGTCTCCGCCATCCGGGTCGCCACCTCGGTGGCTGCGGTTCGTTTGTCCCTGTTCAGCACGCCCATGCCTTCACCTTTGCCACCCGGGCGCTGCGTGACAAGAGCGCGGACTAGGTTATGGGTCATGGCGACTGCGAATAGTGCCTCCAGCACCAGCAACAGCACCGGCACCTCGGGCACCACGACCGTGGCCGGCGACGCCCCGGATCCCGGCCCGACCATCTTCGTGCTGTTCGGCGCGACCGGCGACCTGGCCAAGCGAATGGTCCTGCCGGCCTTCTACAAGCTCTGGCTGGAGACCCTCCTGCCCAAGGAGTGGCTGCTGGTCGGGAACGGCCGCGGCGACGTGGCCCACGAGGACTTCCGGTCCCACTTCCACGACGTCCTGGAGGAGTTCGGGCCCAAGCCCGACCCGGCCCAGTGGCAGGACTTCTCCCAGCGGGTGTTCTTCGCTGGCGGCGGCTTCAACACCGACGACCCCGGCAGCCTGCTCGACCACCTGGCCAAGGCCAAGGAGCAGCTCGGCGGTGACCCGCAGCTGATCCATTACCTCGCGGTCCCGCCGGTGGCGTTCACCGAGCTGACTGAGGCGCTGGGTCAGCACGGCCTGGCCGAGGGGTCCCGGGTCGTCTACGAAAAGCCGTTCGGCACCTCGCAGCAGAACTTCGAAAAGCTCGACCAGATCGTGCACTCGGTGCTGAACGAGAAGCAGGTCTACCGGATCGACCACTTCCTGGGCAAGGAAGCCACCCAGGACCTGCACGTGCTGCGGTTCGCCAACGGGCTGTTCTCGGCCATGTGGAGCAACGAGCACATCGAGTCCGTGCAGATCGACGTGCCGGAGACGCTCGACATCGACGACCGGGCGGAGTTCTACGACGCCACCGGCGCGGTGCTGGACATGCTGGTCACCCACCTCTTCCAGGTGGCGGCGGAGGTGGCCATGGAGCCGCCGGCCAGCCTGGTCGCCGAGGACCTGCAGTCGGCGCGGGAGGAGGTCATCGGCTGCTTCCGGCCCATCGACCCCAAGAACGTCATTCTGGGCCAGTACGAGGGCTACCGCGACGTCCAGGGGATCGCGCCTGACTCGAACCAGAACACCTACGTCGCGGCCCAGCTCTGGATCGACAACGACCGTTGGCGCGGCGTCCCGTTCTACCTGCGCACCGGCAAACGGCTGGCCCAATCTGAGCAGCGCGTCAGCCTGATCCTGCGGGAGCCCGACGGCCCGCTGGCCGGAAGGATCGCCGCCGACTCCAACGTGCTGTCGTTCTCCTTGTCCGGTGACGGTGAGATCGACCTCATGCTGGTGGCCAAGAAGCCGGGCCCGGCGCTGATGACCGAGGAAGCCAAGGCGGCGATCCCGCTGGCCAGCCTGGACGGCGCCGACCCGCTGCCGCCGTACGTGCGGCTGATCCACGACGTGATCATCGGCGACCGGTCGCTGTTCACCCGGCCGGATGGGCTGGCCGCGGTATGGGAGGTGGCCAATCCGCTGCTGACCAACCCGCCGGCGGTCATCCCCTACCCGCAGGGATCTTGGGGACCGGGGCAGGCTCGTGACCTCATCGCCCCGGACCACTGGCTGCTCGGCCAGTAACCGCCGAGACACGTCAGTCCATTTCTGAGTAAATCCTTACCAATGTGGGCAATGTGGTGGCAGTCAACTGCTGTGGCCACAACCATTGCGGGATGAATACGTCGCTGGCCCAGAAGCTGGCACTGACGCTGCCCGCCTGCCAGGCGGGCAGTGGCTGCCGGCGATCCCCGTGCTTCCGGATCCAGCTGCCCGGAGGACAGGCTCGCGGCCGGTCCGCGCTGGCCTGCGGGGCCCACTTGGGCGAGGTGGCCCGTGACCTGGCCGCGTGGGCCCGTGGCCGCGGCTTCAGCGCAGGCCAGGTCACCGTGCTGGCCATCGATCCCCGGCGCCCCGGCCTGCCGGGGCTGCCAGAGCCGGGCGGCCAGGAACCCAGTCGGCCCGGGATCGTCGTCGGGTCGTTTCCCCTGGTCAATCCGGGAGGTCGGGGTCCGCTGCCGGGGTGGCGTCCTTAGCGTCCGACCATCTCTCCACCACGCTGGTGTCCGAGATGAACCGGACCGAAGCGTCCGGGGCCCAGCGCCGGGCCGCCTCCTGCAGGCAGTCGTCCACCAGCGCGGCCACCGCTTCGCCGTGGGCGGCCGGGGTGTGCACCAGCAGCTCGTCGTGCAGGCAGAGCACGATGCGGGCCCCGAGAGCCTCGCCGCGGGCCCGCACGGTCACGGCCCACATCTTGAACAGCTCGGCCGCCGCCCCCTGGATCAGGGCATTCCGGCCGTACCGTCCACGGGCCGCGGCCCGGGCCGGCGTGTCCGGGCCACCGGCACTGCCGGTGCCCTCGCCACCCAGGCCGATCAGCCGGCCTCCGTACGTCCGCACGTCACGACGCTCCTGCCCGGCCCGGTCACCTTCTTCCAGGTAGGCCATGGCCACCGGGTAGGCCCGCTTGAGCCGGCGAAGGGCCTGGGCCCCGTGCCCGGTGGTCTGCCCGTACATCGCGCC
The DNA here is from genome assembly GCA_965277615.1 of Streptosporangiaceae bacterium. GTDB lineage: Bacteria > Actinomycetota > Actinomycetes > Streptosporangiales > Streptosporangiaceae > Bog-532. The sequence continues at coordinate 287,202 of CBDIDG010000002.1, forward strand.
CAGCACCGCCACCTTGGCCGTCGGCCGGTCCACCCCGAGCTGGGCCGCGACCGGCGCGTACAGGTCGTCGGCCCGGGTCGCGGCGGCCAGCGCCCGGTCCCCGGACACCGCGGCCAGCACCCGCGGCTCGATCTGGCCCAGGTCGGCCCGGACGAACACGTACCCGTCGCCGGCCAGCACCGCCTGCCGCATGACCGCGGGCATGTTGTGCAGGCCACCGGACGCGGTCATCCGGCCCGCCGCGCCGTCGGTGCCGGTCCACGCCCCGTGCAGCCGGCCGTCCGGGCCCAGGTGCTGGTCCAGCCAGCCGTAGCCGTAGGTGGTGGCGATCCGTTCCGCCTTGCGCCACTCCAACAGCGCCGCGACCAGCGGATGGGTGTCCTGCAGGGCCCGCAGCCGCCAGGCCCGGGTGTCGGGGACGTCCACCCCGATCGCGGTCAGCAGCGCCTTGACCTGGCCCGGGCTGCGCAGGTCGGCGCTGGTCCCGGCGGGCGCGTGTCGCAGCACCGCGGCGTCCCGCGCGGCCCGGTTCCGGGCCGCCTCGGCCTCGTTGCGCGGCCGCGGCCCGATGAACCCGGCCAGGACCTGCTCGGCCGCCTGATGGCTCATCGGCAGCCCGTCGGCCGACAGCTCGGCGCACAGCAACTCGGCCGCCGATTCCGAGCGGGCGGTGGGCAGCGCCATCGGATGGCCCGCCAGCCCGGCCAGCGCGTCCTGCTGGCGCACGGCGACGATGCGGGCCAGCTCGGCCCACCGGGCCACCCGCTCCGGGCTGGCCCGCCAGCCGCCGTCGATCCACTCCGGCCGCAGGTGCCCGCTCGGGCCGGCCGGCTCGTCCGGGTCGCCCCCGTCGCCCTGCTGGAACAGGTCCAGCGGCCCGCTGACCGGCAGCGTGGCCAGTCCGGGCTGCATCCGCGCCCAGGCCAGGCCCGGGTCCGCCCGCCAGCCGCCCGCCAGCAGCCGGTACACCGCCGCGATGTCCCAGCACGTGGCCAGGCGGACCCCCGCGGCGGTCAGCGTGGTGGCGGTCTGGCCCGACCACACCACCCAGCGCGGCCGCAGCTCCCGGTCGATCCGGCCCACCTCGCGGGCCAGTTCCCCCATCAGGTCAGCAGGCAGGTCACCGGTCAGGTCACCGGCTGGCCGGGCATCCAGGCCGCTACCCGGCCGGGCATCCAGTCCGCCATCGGGGCCGGGCCGCACCGCCCACGCCCCGGCCTCGGTGGCCAGCCCCAGCGCCGTGCCCGGGGCCACCGCCAGCCCGACCAGATCCCCGCGGGACACCCCGGCCTGGCGCAGCATCGCCGTCGCGCCCACCCCAGCCTCCTGCACGGTCCCAGCCTGCCACGCACCGCCGTCAGTCCCTACGGCTGGTGACGTTGGTCCCTGGTCCCGGGATCAGGGGGGTGCGACTCTGCGGTGATGTTTGTCGTCCATCACGTCCTGCTGGACGTCGCCTTCGGCGTGGCGCGGCCCCGGCTGGTCAGTCTGGCCAGCAGCCCCGCCCTCATCGACGCGTCCCGGGCGGCCTACGAGGAGGGCCTGACCAGCCACATCCGGACGGGGCCCACCTTGGCCGAGGCAGCTGAGCCCCGGCTGGCCCGGGTCAAGTTCCTGCCCCCGGTGGAGCGGCCCGGCACCACCACCGTCGGCCTGCGCTGGGAGGCCAGTGGCGCCGCGACCGGCCTGTTCCCGGTCCTGGACGCCGACATCACGCTCGCGGTGGCCAGCGAGCACACCACCACGCTCACCTTGTCCGGCGTCTACCGTCCGGCGTCCGACGGTGCGGCCCTGGACGGTGCGGCCCTGGACGGTGCGGCCCTGGACGGTGCGGCCCTGGACGGTGCGGCCCTGGACGGTGCGGCCCTGCTTGAGGCGCCGGTGCCGGACGAGACAGATCCGGGCCTGGTGTCCGACGTCGCGGTCCGGTCGCTGCTCCGCTACGCGGCGGCCTACCTGACCCAGTAGGCGACCGACCTGACCCAGTAGGCGGCCCGCGGCAGATTCTTGCCGTGCGGTGTCGATCCCGGCTGCTGCCGTTCGTGTAGGAAGTGAGAGGCCGGCCCCCCAGCGGGAGACCCCCGGGAGACCCCAAGCGGGAAACACTGAGCCGGCCGCAGGACGAAGGAGAACCAGCCATGAAGCAGTACCTGCTCAGCATGTACCAGCCGCAGGGCCCGATCCCGGGGCCTGAGGTGCTCGGCCCGGTCATGGAGAAGCTCGGCGCTTTCCGGGCGGAACTGGCCAGTCAGGGACTGTGGGTGTTCGGCAACGGGCTGCACGCGCCGGAGACGGCCACCGTGCTGCGGCCCAAGGACGGCGAGGTGCTGGTCACCGACGGCCCGTTCGTGGAGGGCAAGGAGTACCTCGGCGGCGTCACGATCATCAAGGCGCCCGACCTGGACGCCGCGCTGGCCTGGGGCCGACGGTACGCGGAGGTCACGGGTCTGCCCATCGAGGTCCGCCCGTTCCAGGGCGAAACGGACGCGTGACGGCCCCGGACGCCGCGGATATCGAGCGCATCTTCCGGGCCGAGTACGGGCGCGCGGTCGCGGTGCTGACCGGCGTCTTCGGCGACCTCGACGTGGCCGAGGACGCCGTGCAGGAGGCGTTCACCGCCGCGGTCCGGCGCTGGCCCGCCGACGGGCTGCCGCCCAGCCCGGCGGGCTGGATCATCACCACGGCCCGCCGCCGGGCTATCGACCGCCTGCGCCGGGAGTCGTCCCGCGACGACCGCCAGGCGCAGGCGGTCCAGCTGCAGGCGGCCAGCGCGGTGCCAGCGGAGGGAGCCGCCGGGGGAGCCGTCGAGGAAGCGTCCGAGGAGGGACCCGTGCGCGACGACCGGCTGCGGCTGATCTTCACCTGCTGTCATCCGGCGCTGGCCCCCGCGGCGCAGGTGGCGCTGACCCTGCGCCTGCTCGGGGGCCTCAGCACGGCGGAGATCGCCCGCGCCTTCCTGGTCCCCGAGCCGACGATGGCGCAGCGCCTGGTCCGGGCCAAAGCCAAGATCCGGGACGCCCGGATCCCGTACCGGATCCCGGACGAAGCCGGCCTCCCAGAACGCGTGCGCGCGGTACTGGCCGTCGTTTATCTGATTTTTAACGAGGGATATTTCGCCAGCGAGGGTGACCTGCTGTCCCGGGCCGAACTGTGCGCCGAAGCGATCCGTCTCGGGCGGCTGCTGTCCCAGCTCATGCCGGACGAGCCCGAGGTTCTCGGGCTGCTGGCGCTGATGCTGCTGACCGACGCGCGCCGGGACACCAGGACGTCGGCCGACGGCGCCCTGATCCCGCTGGACGAGCAGGACCGCGGCCGCTGGGACGCCGGCCGGATCGCCGAGGGCCAGGCGCTGGTCCGGGCCTGCCTGCGGCGCGACCAGCCGGGTCCGTATCAGCTCCAGGCCGCGATCAGTGCGGTGCACAGCGACGCGGCCACCTGGGCCGGCACCGACTGGGACCAGATCCTGGCCCTGTACGGCCAGCTCATGGCGTGCGCGCCGAGCCCGGTGGTGGCCCTGCACCGGGCCGTCGCGGTGGCCGAGGTCGACGGCCCCGGCCCGGCCCTGGCCCTGGTCGACCAGCTCGACCTGGGGCAGCACCACGTGTTCCACGCCGTCCGCGCCGACCTGCTGCGCCGCCTCGGCCGCCCCGCCGAGGCCGGCCAGGCCTACCAGGCCGCCATCGACCTGACCGCCAACACCGCCGAACGCGACTTCCTGGACCGCCGCCGCCGCACGCTGACGTCGCAGGGCTAGCGGCGCAGGCGGTTGACGCCGATGAGCAGGACGGTGGCCAGAGCGGCCAGCGGGATGGCCGGGACGGCGGCCGGGGCGGCCGAGATCAGCAGGCCCGCCAGCAGCGCGCCCACCACCAGGGCGGACAGCGCGAACGCCCGCCGGAGGTTGGCCTGGCGTCGCGTGGCCGTCCCGCGCTCTTCTCCCGGGCTGGCCAGCGAGTCCAGCAGGGACGTCAGGGTGCCGGTCAGATAGGTGGTGCCGACGCCGGAGATGTTCAGCACCACGACCACCGCGCTCTGCAGACCCATGGCCACGGTGGCCAGGGCGATGAGCAGGAACTCGGACCCGCCGGAGGGATGGGTGCCGGTCACCTCCCAGCCGATGGTGAAGCCGATCAGGACCGCGGCTTCGACTCCCAGGGTGGCCACGACCCACGGCGTCCAACCCGGGCCGGCTGAGGCCTCCGCGTCCGCGGCGCCCGTGCGCGCCGGGCGCCGGGCCAGCCGGGAGCCGGCCAGCACCCCGGCCGCGTACCCGGCGAAGCTGACCGCGGCGTGCAGGGCCAGAGAGCCGGAATGACGGGCCGCTGCCAGCCCGAGGAACACGATGTTCGAGGTCATCACGCTGGCGAACACGTTGCCCAGCCGGGTGAAGGCCATGATGTCGGTGGCGGCCGACCCCACGGTGAGCAGCGCCGCCACGATCGTCAGGGCCCACGCCCCCGGGGCCCGTTTGCCCGTACTCATGCGCCGGACCTTACGCGGCGGTCGGGACCCGGACCGCCCGGGCCCAGAACGGGGCCTCGGGGGCCCGGTCTCCGAGCAGGGCGATGAGCACCCGGGTGCCCTTGGGCGGCTGCGCGGGCCAGGGTGTGTAGCCGTCGGTCAGGACCACGGTGATCGCGGGCCGGGGCCGCAGCGCGACGGCCGCGGCGATGCCCGCCCCCATGTCGGTGCCGCCGCCGCCGGTCAGCTCGACCTGCCGGGCCGAAGTGACGCGCTGGGCCGGACCGGCGGCGGCGTCGCAGGCCAGGACGCGTAGCTGGCGGATCACCCCCAGCGAGCGGAGCAGCCCCTCCACCTCGGCCAGGGTCATGGCCAGCAGTTCGTCGGTCATGCTGCCGGAGGTGTCGCAGACCACGGCGACGTCGGGCACCGGGTGGCGCAGCGCGGGCAGCACCACGTCGCCGACGGCGGCGGCCCGCCGGGACGGCCGGCGGTAGGAGTAGTCCGCCGCCCCGGCCCGGTCGGCCACCGCGCGGCGCAGCTCGGCCGCGAGCAGCGTGCGCCAGTTCACCACCGGGGCCACGGTCTGCTGGGCCCACCGGGCCAGCCCGGCCGGGACCGAGCCGGCTTCGCGGCCGTGCCGCAGGATCTCGGCCGCCACCTGGCGGCGCAGCAGGTCGGCCTGCCAGCCGGGCAGGCCCTCCGGCCGGGGCGGCCCGTCGCCGCCGCTGGGGTCCTCACCCACCCGGGGCTGGCCGTCCGCGCCGCTGCCGCAGTCCCCGTCCGCGCGGCCACCCCCGTCGTCGCCGTCGTCTTCGTCGGGCGCGTAACCAGGGCGGAAGTACTGCTCGGCCAGGCCACCCGGGTCCGCGCCCAGGTGGTGCGGCAGCACCGGGTCGCCCGGCAGGTCCAGGCCCGCGGGGATCAGGTCGTCGTTGATCTCCGCGTCGGCGGCCCGGGTCCACTCGTGGGCGTCTTCGGGCCGGACCCCCAGGGCCCGGGCCCGGCCCGCGTGCTCGCGCAGCAGGTGGCACGCGTGGTGCACGAGCACGCTGCCGAACTGGGCCGCGGACCAGCCGGCGGCCACGTCCGGATCGGCCTGCAGCCGCCACTGCTCGTCCACCGTCACCGCGGCCAAACCCGGGGCCGGCGTGACCTGGGTGGCGAAGATCGCGCTGGCCAGGTACGGGAACCGGGCCGCGGCCCACAGCCGCGCCCCGGCCAGCCCGGCCAGCCCCGGCCGCCCGGGCCGCTGGTCCCCGGTCATGACGACAGCAGGCCGGCGTCGCGCAGCACGGGCGCGAACAGCCGGATCTCCGGGGGCAGCGGCGCGCCGTCGGGCCGGTGCCGGGCCAGCACCCGGGCCGCGGCCGCGGCCACGTCGGCGGCGCCGGTGGCCGCGGTGGCCAGCACCTGCCAGCCGGCCGTCCACCGCTCCGGGGTGAGGTCGGCGGTCACCGCGGCGGTCACCGCGGCCAGCGCGGCGTAGGCCCGGTCGGCCCGCTCCGGCAGCGCGAACGAGGCCGGGTCGGCCAGCGCCGCTTCCGGGTCGGGCAGGTCCATCTCGGCCAGCCAGGTCAGGAACTCCGCCCCCGCGCCGTCGCCGACGCAGCCGCGGACCAGCGCGGACCGGGTCTCGCCGCCGGCCCCGGCCGCGTCCGCGGCCGCCCACAGCCGGGCGGTCATCTCCCAGGTCCGGGGGCTGGGCCAGCCGCGCCCGGCGGTGGCCGGGTCGGTCGGCGGCGCGCAGGCCAGCACGGGCCGGACCCGCAGGAACGCCGCGACCAGCCCGCGGGCCATGATCTCGGCTGCCTCCCAGCTCCCGGTCAGCTCCGGCACCCGCGGCGGGGCCCAGCCGCCGGCCAGCCCGTCCGCCACCACCCGCGGATTGATCTCCCAGGTCAGATGGCACAGCCGGTTGGCCAGCGGGGCGGACAGGTCCCACCCGTCGGCGGCCTGTTCCGGCGGGTTGGCCGCCGCGACCACCGCGACCTCGGCGGGCAGGTCGAGGTCGCCGACCACCCGTTCCAGCACCACCCGCAGCAGCGCGGCCTGTACGGCCGGCGGCGCGGTGGACAGTTCGTCCAGGAACAGCAGGCCCCGGCCCGCCGCGGCCAGCCGCTGGGCCCAGGCGGGCGGGGCGAACCGGACCCCCTGGCCCACCACCACCGGCAGGCCCGCGAAGTCGGACGGCTCGCGGATCGAGGCGATCACGGTCTCGCACGGCAGCCCGGCCGCGGCGGCCATGGCCCGGATGGCCGAGGTCTTGCCGGTGCCCGGCGCGCCCCACAGCAGCACCGGGACCCGCGCCGCGACGGCCACGGTGAGCGCGGCCACCGTCGGGTCTACCGCACCCGCTCGCTCCTGGGCCGCGGCCCGGTGGCCCTCGTCCACGCTCATGCCTGGCCCGCCTCCGTGGTTTCGGTCTTCTCCCAGTGTGCCCACTGGGACAAGTGCCCGGGGCCACCCACCCCGGTCCCGGCCTCGCCGTCCACCGCCCGCACCCCGAACCGCACCGGGGGCGTGCCGGGGGCCGGGACGGCCAGCACGGTGGCGTCCGGCCAGGCGGCCTGCTCCACCGCCACGACCAGGTGCCCGGCCACCACGGCCAGCCCCGGCGCCCACACCGTGGCCAGCCAGCTCACCGGCAGGGTCGCCCGCAGCTGGCGGCTGGCCCCGGTGCCGGTCAGCTCCAGTGCCCCCCAGCCCGCGGGTTTCGGCGACCGCTCGAGCAGGCTGGCGTCGACCCGGTCCGGGTCGAGGTCCAGCCAGGTGGCTGCGGCTGGCGCCAGCCGCCCGGCCAGCGCGGGTTCCAGCACAGGCCAGTGCGCCCCCAGTTCTGCCGCCCCGGCCCCGCCCGGGGCCCAGCTGGCCGCGATCGTCCCCGACAGCGCCAGCTGGAACGCGGGCCCCAGCGCGAGCAGGATCAGCATCTCCAGCCGGGTGGCCTGCAGGCGTTCCGGATCCGCCACCGGTCCGCCCGCCCCGGCCTGACCGCCCGCACCCGGCCACCCGCCGGCGCCGCGCTGCGGCAGCCCGCTTCCCGTCTGGGCCGGGATCATCGGCCGACTCCCGATCGGGGCACCCAGGCCCTGCCAGGTCAGCCAGCCGCCCGGCGACGCGGACCGGAACTCCTGCACGTAATCCCAGCTGACCCCGATCTCGTCATCCGGGTCGCGCGGGGCGGCCATGAACCAGTCCAGGTCGCTGCTGTGCCGGTGCCAGGCCTGCGCCACCTCCAGGCAGGGGGCCTGGTCCCCGCCCAGCGCGGCCAGCACGGCCTCCGCCTCGGGGTCCGGGTGCGCGGGCAGGCTGAGCGTCCCGTCGGCCCAGCGCACCGGGTGGGTGCTGTCACCGCACGGCACCCAGGTCTCCAGGGCGGGCAACGCCCGCCACCACGGGTCCGGGCTCACGGCGCCGCCCACCAGTGCAGCGGTACCTCCGCGCGCACGCGGCCGGTGAGCGTGCTGGCCAGCAGCGTGACCCGGGCGGTATCCCGACCCAGTGGCGGCAGCACCTGCAGCGTCCCGGTGACCTGGCCGGCCGGGTCGCCGCGCCAGGACTCCGGCACGGCCAGGTGCCACTGCCGGGTGTCGTCACGGAGCCAGCAGGAGAACCCCAGCGGCGACAGCGGCCCGGCGTCGGGGAGCGGCCCGGCCGACGGCCCGGGCGCCACCACCAGGTGCAGGAAGGACCGGTTGTCGCGGGTCTGCAGCCCGCCCAGCGCGACCCGGGCCCCGCCCACGTCGGGCAGCACGGTGCCGGCCGCGGCCGTGCCGTCGTGCACCGGTGGCCGGTGCCGCCGGCCGTACCAGGCCAGCAGGCTGAGCCACGGGCCGGGCAGGGCGGCCGTGGGCGCGGCGGTGATGCCATGGCCGTCGATGCTGAGCCGTTCGCAGATCGTGGCCAAGTACCCGGGCACCGGGCTCAACGGCGACAGCGCCTCCGCCGCCTCCAGCGCGGCGATCACGTCCCCGAGGCCGGCCGCCTGCCGCCTGGTGTTCTCGGGGCGAATGGCCGCGCTGGCCAGAATCTCCTGGGCCGCGTGCTCGAGCAACTGCTCACCGGGCGGGCGGTCCTGGGCCTGTACGGTCACGTCGGCTGCGGGTGGCCCGACGCTCAGATCGATGCGCAGCCGGGGCACACCGGGGCCGGCGACCAGCTCGAGCCAGCGGGCCTCGGCTGGCGGGGCCGGGTCGATGGTCAGCTGGCCTTCCCACCGGGTGGCGTTTCCGCCGCCCTCGGTGTTCACCCGGTAGGCGGTACCCCGGTCGTCGGTCGCGGTGATGTTCGCGAACGGCCCCATACCCGCGAGGTAGCCGGCTCCGCCCGCGCTACCCGGGCGGATCGAGGCGATGGCCAGCGCCTGCGCCCGCTCCGCGGTGACCAGCAGCGACAGCACGTACAGCTCCCCGGCCGCGAACTCGTCCCGGAACGGCAGCATCCGGCCCACCGGCCACAGCCGCCAGGGTGCGGGCGCCGGCACCTCCGGCGTGGCCGGCTGGGGCTGCGGCGCGGAACCGGCCGGGAACAGCCCACGTGTCCCACGGCGCACCACCGGGCCGGCCGGCTGTGGCTGCAACCGGCGGCGGACCGCCAGCGCGGCCTGGAACTGGCTGAGGATGTCGTCGGCCCGCTCGGCCTCCAGCGCGCCCACCGCGGTCAGCGCCGCGGCCACACCGCCGAGCCGGAGGGTGCAGTCGGTGAAGAGGGCCGGCCTACCGGGCCCGCCGGCGTCATCGGCCAGCACCCGGGCCCGCCGCAGCCCCGCCTCGGCGGCCAGCCGCAGCTGGCGTTCCGCGCGGTCACGGTTCACCCGTCTACGGTCTCACTCCAGCCGGAGGGTGCGCGAATTGAATGCATAAGCCGGGAAAGTGCGGGGGCCGGGCGGGCGAGGATGGGTTTCGCCTGCCCGGCCCTCTGGCCACCGGCAGCAACTATGACGTGGCTTACCGCCCCGATGGTTCCGTCCGCGGCATCATTTTTCGAAGTTCTCGCTGGCTGTGCTCCCGTCCAGCGCGCCCGGCCAATGCCCGGGCAGCGGCAGCTCCAGCTCCGCCAGCCAGGGCGGTGGTGGCCGGCGCCGGCCCTCCGCGTCCCAGGGTGAGGACGGATGCCCGGGCGGCAGCCGTTCCAGCTGGGACTGCATCTGTGCGTCGGAGACCATCGGATCCTTCCCGCGTCAGGCACTTTCGGTGATCATTTAAAATACCGAAAGCAACAGTCGTTGAGCGGCCGTTCCGCGGGCAACAGGCGCTCAGCCGCCGTTCGCGGGCCAGCAGCGGCCGAGGTCCCTCGGGTGTTGGACCCCGGCCGCCGTTCAGCCGACCGCCAACTGAGCGGTGGCGCTCAGTCGCGGCCGAAGTCCGCCGTTAGCGCGGCCAGGCCCGCTACGCCCGTCCCCGGCCTGGACCCGGTCCTCCAGCCCACCGAGCGGCCCGGCCGCCCCGGACGTGAAAGCCGCCGCGGGCGATACCGCCCCGGCGACGAGCGGCGCGGTCACCGTTCCCCGCGCCCGGAGACGATGCGGAAAGTTCAACGAGCTTTCTCCCCCCGTGGAGTTGCCGATCGAGGCATCCCCACCGGTCGCTCGCCGTAATCACCTGCGGGTGTGTCGTCCCGCTCTTTCCTTTTAATGAGGCTGTGGTCGCGCTGAGTATTCCGTCGCCGCCCGGACCAGATTTACGGGGCTTTGATCCGGGTCAGCACTTCGTCGTGCAGGCGCCCGTTGGTGCACAGGATGCTGCCGCCGTCCGGGGTGCGGTTGCCGTCGATGTCGGTGAACCGGCCGCCCGCCTCCTCCACGATGACCTGCAGCGCGGCGATGTCCCACAGCGAGACCTCGGGCTCGGCCGACACGTCCACCGCGCCCTCGGCCACCAGCACGTGGGACCAGAAGTCGCCGTAGGCCCGGCTTCGCCACACGGACCGGGTCAGGCCCAGGAACCCGTCCAGCCGGCCACGCTCTTCCCAGCCGCCCAGGCTGGAGTAGGACAGCGACGCGTCGCCCAGCTCGCCGACCCCGGACACCGCGCAGCGGGTGGCCTTGGTCAGGCTGCGCCCGGTCCAGGCTCCGCTCCCGGCCGCCGCCCACCAGCGCCGGCTCAGCGCGGGCGCGGACACCACGCCGACCACGACCTCGTCCCCGTCCATCAGCCCGATGAGGGTGGCCCACACCGGGACCCCGCGGACGAAGTTCTTGGTCCCGTCGATCGGGTCGATGACCCAGCAGCGCGGTCCGTGCCCGCTCCGGCCGAATTCCTCGCCCAGCACGGCGTCCCGGGGCCGGGACCGGCGCAGCACGTTACGCAGCGAGTCCTCCGCCGCGCGATCGGCATCGGTGACCGGGGTCAGATCGGGCTTGGTCTCGACCTGGAGGTTGAGAGCCTTGAAGCGCCGGGTGGTGATGTCGTCGGCCGCGTCGGCGAGAACGTGCGCAAACCGCAGATCATCGTCATAGCGAGGCACGCGCAGAACGCTACCGCTTCGGTGAGTCTGGTGACCAGGTGAGCGCCGGTCCGGCGCAGGGGGCACACTGAGTAGATGGGCGAAGCCAGCCTCAGGAAAGCGGGGGACGCAGCCAGCCGTGTGTCCGGCCAGCTGGATCGGGACCACGAATTCGGGCCGTTCGTGCACGCGGGCCGGATCATCGCGATTCCGACCCGCCCGGGCCGTCGCCGGCTGCTGCTGGACTGCGTGGCCCAGGCGTTCGAGCCCGGGCTGCGTTATCCGGAGGCCGTGGTCGACGACGTGCTGCGGGTCCTGTGCGACGACCACGCCGTGCTCCGCCGGTACCTGGTCGACGAGGGGTTCCTGTCCCGGCAGGCCGGGGTCTACTGGCGCAGCGGCGGGACCGTCGACCTCAGCCCGGCCTAGGCGTTGGCGGCGGCATCGAGGCTGGTCAGCAGCCGCCGCAGCGAGTCCAGCCGGGCTTGGGCCCCGTGCTCGGCCGCCCACTGGTCCAGGCCGCAGTCCGGGCCTAGGTGGTCGTCGCCGGGCGGGCAGTCCTCGGTGCCCTCGGCCAGGTCGGGGAACGCCTCCACCACCCGCTCCGGGGTGACGTGGCCGAGACCGAAGCCGCGCACGCCGGGGGTGTCGATGATCCAGCCGCCACCCGGCAGCGGCAGCGCCACCGCCGACGATGACGTGTGCCGGCCCCGGCCGGTGACCGGGTTGACGATGCCCGTCACCCGGTCCGCGTCCGGTACCAGCGCGTTGACCAGCGTTGACTTGCCCACCCCGGACTGGCCGATCATCACGCTGATCTTCCCGTCCAGGACCGCCTGCAGCCCGGCCAGCTGGTCCGCGGTGAGCGGGCGCTGGGTCACGATAGCCTCCACGCCGAGCGGCGCGTAGATGCTCAGCACCTCGTCGGGCGGGGCCAGGTCGGCCTTGGTCAGGCAGAGCAGCGGCGTGATGCCCGCGTCGTAGGCGGCGACCAGGCACCGGTCCACGAATCCCAGGTGGGGGGCGGGCTGGGCCAGCGCGCTGACGATCACCAGCAGTTCGGCGTTGGCCACGATGACCCGCTCCACCGGATCCGAGTCGTCGGGGGAGCGGCGCAGCGCCGAGGTACGCGGCTGGATGCGGACGATGCGGGCCAGCGTGTCCGGTGCCCCGGACACGTCCCCGGCCAGCAGCACCCGGTCCCCGACCGCGACGCTGCGGCGGCCCAGCTCGCGGGCCTTCATCGCGGTGACCATGTGCTCGCCGGCCAGGCAGCCGTACCGGCCCCGGTCGATGCTGACCACGAATCCCTCCGACGCGTCGGAGTGCGCCGGGCGGCGGCGCGTGCGCGGCCGCGTGCCCTTGCCCGGGCGCACCCGGATGTCGTCCTCATCGAGGTCGCGTGGGCTCAGTGCTCCCGCTCCCGTCCTGGCGTGTCACATCGCATACCGTGAGGTTAGCTGCTCGCCACCGGGGCGTGCCGGGCCGCGTGCGGCGCCGGGCCCCGCGGTCCGGGTTTGGCGAGCCGTCTTTCCGGCAATGAAACGCCGCATTAAGCCTTTGTTCACACGACTTCAACCGATGACTTCTGTATCAGGACACGGGGTATGTGCGGGCGATTTGTTTCTGCGCGGGAGCGCCAGCAGCTCATTGATGAGTTCGGCGTCGCGCGCGACCAGGTGACGGGCGATCTGGCGCCCGATTACAACGTCGCCCCGACCGATTCCATCTACGCGGTCATGGACCGCGCGCCCCGGGACGACCGCGACGCCGCCCCGGCCCGGGAGCTGCACGCGGTGCGCTGGGGGCTGATCCCGTCCTGGGCCAAGGACCTGTCCGGCGCGGGGCGCCTGATCAACGCGCGGGCCGAGACCGTCGCGGTCAAGCCCTCGTTTCGCAACGCGTTCGCCCGGCGCCGCTGCCTCATCCCCGCCGACGGCTACTACGAGTGGCGGACGATCGAGAACACGGCCGGGGGTAAGCCCCGCAAGCAGCCGTACTTCATCCACCGGGCCGACGGGGCCGGAATGGCGTTCGCGGGTCTGTACGAGCTGCGCCGGGACGACGCGCTGCCGGACGACCACCCGAAGGCCTGGCTGTGGACCGCGGCCATCATCACCACCCGCGCCACCGACGAGGTCGGCTGGGTCCACGACCGGATGCCGATGGTGGTCAAAGGGGACCTGTGGCCGGACTGGCTCGATCCGGCGCCCGCGGACGCGGACCGCCTGCTCAAGGTCATGGCCCCGGCCACGGCTGACGCCCTGGAGACCCGGCCGGTGTCGACCGCCGTCAACTCGGTGCGCAACGACGGGCCGGACCTGATCGCTCCCACACCCGAATCGGGTGGGCCAGGAACGGTGTGACCAACCCGGCCCCGGGGCCGACCGACAGGAGGCGGATGCTGCCGTGGACACTGCAGTCTCGCGTAGGCGTCTTGAGGAGATGCTCGACGGCCTGGACCGGTCCATCTCCGTGCTCAGGGGCGAGAGCCCGGCTCCGGGGCAGGGGCCGCCGGACTCCATGGACCCCGCCGACGCCGGGGCGAACCTGTCCGAGACCGACCGCACCGCGGCGGTCCTGCATTCGGCCCAGCAGCAGCGGGGCAACGTCCTGGCCGCCCTGACCCGGATGGCCGACGGCACCTACGGCCTCTGCCTCGACTGCGCCAAACCCGTCCCCGAAGGCCGCCTGGAAGCCCGCCCCGACGCGTCCCGCTGCGTCGCCTGCCAAGCCAGCTACGACCGCCGCCACCGCTGACCAAGGCCGCACGCCCCACCGGCCCCACATCACACCCGCCCCGTGCGTCGCCGCACTCCGGGGTTACTCCCCGGGGCTGGGCCCAATTTTAAGTAAATACTGCACAGAATTGGGCCCGGCTCCCCCGCAGGGACCCGCAGCGTAACTCAGCGCGATCGGGGCTGAGCAGCTTGTCTAGTTGGCGGACCACGGGGTCGTCCTGGCCGGCGGCGAGGAATATGGCCACAAAGGCCTTGGCGTTCAAGGGAACCAGATCGGGAGGTCCGGGCTGGTGGCCTTGCCGATCAGCACATCGACGGCGGCGCGGGGCACGCCGAGTTCCTCGCCGAGCTTGGTCCCGAGTAGCTCCCGCCTGGCGAGCATCCGCAGCAAGGTGTCGGCCTGCCCGGCGGTCAGCTGGGCCAGCCGGCCGGTGTCGCCGGCCAGCAGGGCTTCGGCCTCCGGGCGCATGCGCCGCCACCTCTCCTGGCGTTCGGCCGCATCGCGCTGGGATTTCTCGGCGGCCTCCACGAGCTCCCGCCAGGTCGGGAAGCCGAGTTCCCGGGCGATGATCAGCCGCACGTCGCGCAGCTCGGCGGTGGAGGCGTCGGTGGCAGCGGCGTACCTGGGCACATTGGCCCGCAACCGCCGCAGCGCGCCCGGGTCGCCGCGGCGCAGGTCGGTGAGCAGGGAATCGGCCCACGAGGCATATTCGCGTGCCCCTCCCCACAGGTGGGATACCGGCCGGTTGCTGGTGGCACGCTGGCTCTGGATATCCGCCCGGAACTCGGCCCAGGTCCGGAATCCGTGTTCCTGGGCGAGGACGAACTGGGCGTCGCTGAGCAGGAACCGCTCGGCGGCCCGGTCGCCCAGCACCTCGGCCGCCCGGTCCTGGGCGGCGACATCCCCCGCCTCGTACGAGCGCAGCAGGTGCTTGGCCTGCTTGCGGTAGTACTCCAGGTCCGGGTGAGCCGGCAGCTCGGAATGACGATTAGGCATCACAACCTCCTTCACCGCCGAGGTCCGCTCGCCCGGCCGGAAAGAGGCTGGTCTTGCCCGGTGCATGTGACGCTGCTGCTCGAGGTGGGAAAGTCCCTGCCCGCGGACTGGCAGCGCCCTCGCACGCTCCATCACACTAACGACCGGCTCTGTGCCGAGCAACAGCCCCAAGGATCGTGCCCGCGGGCCACCTATGGCGACTCCGAAGACGCCAACGCACCGGCTGCCCCACGCGCACCATGCCCCACGCCCCACGCCCCACGCGCACCATGTGCCCCACGCGCCCCACGCGCCCCACGCGCCTCAGCCTCAAGGCGCCCGATGGCGCCATCGGTGGCGTTCCAGCGCACCCAAAGGCACCATCGGGTGTGTAACTCCGGGGCGGCCGGACCGCTCTCGGGGGCCCAGGACTCCCGTGGGCACGCGCTGCGGGGTCAGCGAGGGCGGCGGGGGCCGCGCTTGCGCGCGGAGATCACCAGCTGAACCCCGACGGATTCGTCGGGCTGGCTGGCCAGCTCGGCTTCGACCAGGCGGGGCAGGCCCTTCGGGTCCCGGCGCAGCACGTGGGCCACGGTGGAGGGGGAGAACACCGTGCGCGGCCGGATCCACATGACGTCGAGGCCTGCGTCGTCGAACAGCTCGCGCAGCTGCTCGGCGCCGAAGCAGCGGGTGATGGTGCCGTCCGGCCAGGGGACGAGGACCACCTCGGCGTGCGGCAGGTCGGTCAGCTCGGCCCAGTGCCGCTGCTCGGCCAGCACGGCCATGCCCAGGACCAGGGAGTCAACGCAGGCCAGGACGCGCCCGGCTGGGCGCAGCACCCGGGCGATGTCGGCGATCAGGTGCTCCGCGGCCAGCTGCATGGACAGCGCACGGTCCTCGGCGATGACGCCGTCGGCGCAGCCGTCGGCCAGGAATGCCAGGGACCCCAGATCGGAGGAGACCAGCGCGGTCTGGCCGGCCCGGGACCCGTTGGCCGGGACCGCGGCCGGCAGCACCAGGTCCGGCAGGATCAGGTCCGGTGGCAGCAGGTCCGGTGGCACGCCATCCACCGGGCCGCTGGGCCGGGGCGCGGCGCTGGCCACCCGCAGCACGGTGTGGCCGGCTGCTGTCGCGATCTGGGCCGCTTTCGCCCGCGGTCCCGAGATGTCCACCAGCAGGCGGCCTTCGCGGGGCAGCCAGGACGCGAGCTGCGCCTCGGCCACCGCCTGGTGAAAGCGCCAGTACGGCGACAGTGACCCGGGATCGTCGACGGCCGTGGCGCTGGCCGAAGGCCTCACCGTAACTCCTGCCGTGGCTGCGGCTACCCCCTCTGCCGCATGGGTTTCTCAGTATGTTCCCCGCCCGGGACCAGTTCATCCCCGCCACGCGGGAATGACGGGCGGGAATGGCGGGCGGGAATGATGGGCCGGAATGACGGGCAGGAATGCCTTGGCCAGCCGCCGTGTTCCAGTGCACATGCCAGTAGCTTGTGGCTCACGTCCGGCGGCCCACGCCGGCCTCAGCCTGGGTACCCATCCGGTGCCCGTTCCCCAGGTGGCCCCGCCCAAGGGCGGAACTGCCAGCCTCGGGGAGGTCCCCGGCCCGCCCAGCCATGTATCCTCCCGGCCATATGGTTTTCACAGGCCGGCCATGATGGATACCGAGGAGGTGGGTCCCGTCCCGGAGACACTTGAGCAGCGTGACGAACGGTTTGAACAGGATGTTCTGCCGTTTTTGGATCAGCTGTATTCCGCCGGGCTCCGGATGACCCGCAACCCAGCGGATGCCGAAGACCTCGTGCAGGAGACGTTCGCCAAGGCGTACGCCTCCTTCCACCAGTTCCAGCCGGGCACGAACCTGAAGGCCTGGCTGTTCCGCATCCTGACCAACACGTTCATCAACACCTACCGGAAGCGGCAGCGCGAGCCGCAGCGCTCCGGGGCCGAAGAGGTGGAGGACTGGCAGCTGGCCCGGGCCGCCTCGCATACCTCCAGCGGGCTGAAGTCCGCCGAGGCCGAGGCGCTCGAGGGGCTGCCCGACTCCGACATCAAGCAGGCCTTGCAGGCCCTGCCGGAAGAGTTCCGCATCGCGGTCTACCTGGCCGACGTGGAAGGTTTCGCGTACAAGGAGATCGCCGACATCATGGGAACGCCGATCGGCACGGTGATGTCGCGCCTGCACCGGGGGCGCAGGCAGCTGCGCGACATGCTCCAGGACTACGCCGCGGGCCGTGGCCTGGTCCGGTCTGCCTCTGGAGCTGGCTCGGCGGCTGACGCCGCGGATGGCGAGCCTGGGGAGGAAGCCCGATGAGCTGCGGGAAGCACCACGAGACGCCGTGTACCGAGGTGCTGGACACCATCTATGCCTACCTGGACGGCGAGCTTGACGCCACCGACCAGTCGAAGGTGCGTCAGCACCTGGACGAGTGCGGGCCCTGCCTGCGCGAGTACGGCCTGGAGGACGCGGTGAAGAAGCTGGTCCGCAAGCACTGCTGCGATCCCGCCCCCGTCGAGCTGCGGGCCAAGGTCCTCATCCGCATCCAGGAAGTCCGCGCCCAGATCGAAGTCATCGACTGATCTGGTCACACCGATCTGATCGCAGCGGTCTGATTACCGCGATTGACAATAGCGATTTGATAACGCCGTGCGATTCGGTAGGTACTATTCGCTGACGATGAACTTTGGGCCTACGCGGATGGACCGGATCGGGTTACGCTGGCTTCTCGGTCCGCGGCGGTGCGTTGCTGCGCTTGCGCCGTGAGATGGTCACCCTCGGTTGCTGACCCGCCGCCGCCTGTGCGGGTCCGAGTGTGGGAGGAGGCGCGGTGGTGCAGCTAGGAGTTGTCTGGGGCTTACCGTGCCCGGTCTGATGTTCGGCATCGTTCGGCCACGGTGAGGGGGGGAATTGGGCAGGCTCTCGCGTGCGACTTGGCTTTATATCGGCGTTATCGTCGTCGCGGCCGCGTTCGTCACGGGGTATGGCCCGCACCGGGATGTTGCCTGGAGCCGCCTGGCGGTTCTCGCGGTGCTGTTCCTGGTGTGCGAGTCCACACCAACGGCGATCTTGCCGCGCCAGGTGGCCTGGTCGCCAGGTTACGCGGCCACGCTCGCCTCGGTGGTCCTGGTCGGCCCGTGGGGTGCGGCCATCGTCGGCTTCGTCAGCGCGTTCAGCCTGCGCCGCGGCCTGAAGCCCGCCCAGCGGGTCTTCAACGGAGCGATGTATGCGCTCAGCGCGTACGCCGCCGGGCGGGTGTACCTTGCCCTCGGCGGCACCGTCGGCATCCCCCCGCACGATTCGTTCCCGCAGATCATCGGCCCGTTCGTCGGGGCGGCGGCCGCGCACATCGTGGCCAACTACGGCATGGTCAGCGTGGTCCTGTGGCTGACCAGCGGGGGCGAGAGCGGCCGCCGCCTGCTGAACCTGCGGCTGTCGCTGCCGGACCTCGGTTATGCCGTCTTCGGCTTGCTGATCGCGGCGCTGTGGAGCGTGGTCGGGGCGTTCGCGGCCATCCTGGTCCTGATCCCGCTGTTCGTGGCGCGCTGGGCCATCGCGCAGTTCGCCAACCAGCAGCGGGCCTACGAGGCCACGCTCCGGGTGCTCTGCCAGGCGGTGGAGACCAAGGACTTCTACACCCGCGGCCACAGTGAGCGGGTGTCCCGCGGCTCGGTGATGATCGCCCGCGCGATCGGGATGCGGCCCGAGCGGGTGGAGGCGATCAGGTACGCCGGCATGCTGCACGACGTGGGCAAGCTCGGCGTGCCGACCAAGGTGCTGCAGAAGACCGGCAAGCTGACCGAGGAAGAGTACGCCGCGATCCAGCTGCACCCGATGCGCGGCCTGGAGATCATCAAGGAGATCGGTTTCCTGGATGAGGCGCTGGCCGGCATCATGCACCACCACGAGCGGATCGACGGCTGCGGCTACCCGATGGGCCTGGCCGGCGACGAGATCCCCGAGTTCGCCCGGGTGCTCGCGGTGGCCGACGCGTTCGACTGCATGACCTCCACCCGGTCCTACCGAGGTGCCCGCTCCATCGTCGAAGCGATCACCGAGCTGCACAACTGCTCCGGGACCCAGTTCGACCCGGCTTTCGTCGACGCCCTGGTGGCCGCGGTCGAACGGGATGGCTGGCAGACCCCGGACACGCCGGTGCCGCCGCCCGGTGAGCGGATCGAAGCGGCCGCGCACGACCACGACGATCCGGCTGCACCGCTGCGCGTCATGGGCAGCCGCTGAGGTGCGGGACCAACCGTGAGCGTTAGCCAGAGCCGGGTGAGCGGCGGGCCGAGCCGGGTGGCCAGCTCGCGGCTGCGGTCCCGCGCGCGGCGGTCAGCCGGCACCGGGCCGCGGGTGCTGGCCGCGGCGGCCGGTCTGCTGGTCGCGGTAGCGGTGGTGCAGACGCTGCTGGCCGGCGTGGTCGCGGTCAAGTGGGCCCTGGCCTTCGCGGCCCTGATTGCGCTGGGCGAGCTGCTCCGGCTCAACCTGCCCGGAGACCGGGAGGCGGCACCGATCGGGACGGCCTGCGCGCTGGCTTACGCGCTGCTGATCCGGATCGGGCCGGTGCCGGCCTGGCAGTCGGCGCTGCAGGTGATCGCGGTGACCGGGATCGGCATGACGCTCGGGGTGCTGCCGCACCTGGCCGCGGGCCGTCCGGCCCGGCGGGCCAGCATGGCCTCCCGCCTGGTCGCGGTGGCCTTCGCCGCGTTCGTGTTCCGCCCGCTGGCCGGCACCCCGGCCGTGATCCGGCACTGGTGGACGGCGTTCGCGGTCCTGGCCGTGCTGGTCGCCCTGGCCTGGCTGGTCAACATGGTGCTCGAGGCGGCCGTCCGGGCCAGCGTGCTGCGGGCCCAGCTGTGGGTCACGTTCACCGACGAGGTGCGCGTCCTGGGCCCGCTCGGGGTGGCGGTGGGCTCGTCCGCCACGCTGATCGTGTTCGCCGCTGAGGCCATGGGACTGGTCGCGGTGGCCGTGTTCATCGCCCCGCTGCTGGTCACCCAGGTCGCGTTTCGCCGCTACGCCGGCATCAGGGCCACCTACCTGCAGACCGTCCGGGCGCTGGCTCAGGTCACCGAGCTTGGCGGCTACGTCGAGGCCGGTCACTCGGACCGGGTCAGCCGGCTGGCGGTGGCGGTCGGCCGGGCCCTGGGCCTGTCCGAGCAGCAGCTGCTGGAGCTCCAGTACGCGGCGCTGATCCACGACATCGGGCAGCTCTCGCTGCCCGACCCGATCCCGGGCGGGGCGACCGTGCTGGTGTCGCCGGAGGACCAGCGCCGGATCGCCGAGCTGGGCGCCGAGGTCATCGAGCAGGCCCGGATGCTGGACAGCGTGGCCGAGATCGTCCGCCGCCAGAGTGACCCGTGCCGGGACCCGGCCGATGTCGGCGCCGTGGCGCCCCCGCTCAGCAGCCGTATCATCCGGGCCGTGAACGCCTTCGATGACCTGGTGGGCAGCTCCGCCAACCCGGGCCGGGCCACGGCGGTCGTCGACCGGCTACGGCTCGACACCAGCACCGAGTACGACCCCGATGTGGTGGAGGCGCTGGCCCGGGTCATCGCCCGCCAGTAGCACCGGCCCCGGCCCCGGCCTGCTCTATGCTGCTCGGGTGGCGGAGATCAGAGCGGAGATGGTCGCGAACGTCTGGAAGGTGGTCGCGGCCGAGGGCCAGCAGATCGGCTCGGGCGACACCGTGGTCATCCTGGAATCGATGAAGATGGAGATCCCGGTGCTGGCCGAGGATCCCGGCGTCCTGTCCAAGCTGAACGTGGCCGAAGGTGACGTGATCCAGGAAGGCGACCTGATCGCCGTCATCGACTGACCGTCACCTCCCGTCGTCGGCTAGTCACACTCCGGTCGTCTCACACTCCGGTCGTCGACCGCGGGTACGCGATCTCCGGGTCGGTGACCACGTTGACCAGGTAGGGCACCCCCGCCGCGAACGCCCGCTCCAGCGCCGGGCCGATCTGGCCCGGCTCGGTGACCAGCTCGCCGGCCCCGCCCAGCGCTCGCACCACCTCGTCGTACCGGCAGCCGGGCTGCAGGTCGGCCGCGACGTCGTAGCCGTACAGCGCCCGCATCGGGTGCTTCTCCAGCCCCCAGGCGCCGTTGTTGCCGCACACCATGACGACCGGCAGCCCGTGCCGGACCAGCGTGTCCACGTCCATCAGGGAGAAGCCGGCCGCGCCGTCCCCGAGCAGCAGCACGACCTGCGACGAGGGCCGGGCCAGCCGGGCGGCGATGGCGTAGCCCAGGCCGGTGCCCAGGCAGCCGAACGGCCCCGGGTCCAGCCAGTGCCCGGGGCGGGCCGGTTCCACCAGCCGCCCCGCGAACGAGACGAAGTCCCCGCCGTCCCCGATGATCACCGCGTCGTCGGCCAGCACCCGGTTCAGTTCCCCGTACACCCGCATCGGGTGGATCGGGGTGGCCTCGCTGGCCAGCAGGGGCGCGTCGGCCGCGATCGCGGTCCGGGCCTTCTCCTGCAGGCGGGCCAGCCACTCGGCCCGGGCCTCGGTCTCTCCGCCCCCGGGCTCCACGCTCAGCGCGGCAAAGAACGCGCTCAGATCACCGGCGGCCGCGGCCGCCAACGGGCGGTGGGTGGCGATCTGCCCGGGGCTGTCCACCACGTGCACCACCGGGGCCTCCTGGTTCCCGGCCCCGAACTGGCCGTACCCGAGCCGGAAATCCAGCGGCGTCCCGGCCACCACGACCAGGTCCGCCTCCCGGAAGGCCACCGACCGGGCCCGGGTCACCAGCTGCGGATGCCCGGGCGGCAGGATGCCGCGGCCCTGCCCGTTGGCGATGACCGGCAGCGACCAGGCTTCGGCGCAGGCCCGGGCCGCGTCCTCGGCGCCGTCCAGCCATACGTCGGATCCCAGCACCAGGACCGGCCGCGAGGCCTGCGCCAGCCGCCCGGCGACGTCGCTGACCACCCCAGGGTCCGGGGCGGCGCCGGAGGGCCGGACCGCAACCTCGCCGGCCGCGGCGCTGCTCGACCAGGTCGGCGGCGCGGCCTGGTCGTACAGCGCCTCCAGCGACACGTCCAGGAACACTGGGCCGCGGTGGGGGGCGGCGGCCAGCCGGAACGCCTCGTCCACCGAACCGGCCAGTTGCGCCGTGGCGTGCTCGGTCCAGGCGCGCTTGGTCACCGGGGCCAGCAGCGGCGGATGATCGATCTCCTGCAGGCTGCCCGCGCCCCAGCGGTAGTCCGGGGCCCGGCCTCCCAGCACCACCACCGGCGCCCCGTTGAAGTGCGCGGTGGTGACCGCGCTGACGCTGTTGGTCACGCCGGGCCCGGCGGTGACCACGGCCAGGCCGGGGGACCGGGTCAGCCGGGCCGTGGCCTCGGCCGCGAACACCGCGGTCTGCTCGTGCCGGACATCGATGATCGGCATCGCCGGCTCGGCCCGGGTAGCCGCGTCGTACAGGGGGAACACGTGCCCGCCGGACAACGTGAACAGGTGGGTCACGCCGTACCGCCGCGCTACCTCCAGGGCCAGTATCCCGCCGTGCCGCCGGTCCGCCTCCTGATCACCCATCCCGCGATGTTACCAACCAGTTAACTCTCGGGCGGGGCGCCCAGGCTACCGCCCGCCCCGCCCGTTCCGCCCGTTGTGCCCGCAGTGACGGTGGTGGCGGGCTCGCGCACGGCCGGCCCCGGGTCGGCGGTGTACTGGTGCGGCAGGGTCTCGTCCGCGCCTTCGGGCAGATGCAGCAGCCGGGCCACGACCGTCAGCACGGCCGCGACGACCACGTTGAGCACGAAGGCCGCGATGGCGATGTAGATGACGTGCCCGAACACCGGCGCGCTGGACCCGCCCCAGTGCGACCCGGGCACCCCCGGGGTCGGCACCCGGTACACCTGGACGGTGCCGTAGACCATGGCTGCGGCCCAGCCGATCAGCAGGGCCCAGCGATGGAACCAGCGGGTGTACAGCCCGGCCACGATGGCCGGGAACGTCTGCAGGATCCAGACCCCGCCCAGCAGCTGCAGGTTGATCGAGAACTGCTTGCTCAGCCCGAACACGAACACCAGCGCCCCGGCCTTCACGATCAGCGAGACGAACTGGGCCACCCGGGTCTGCTGCCGCGGGCTGGCCCCGGGCGCGAAGATGTCCCGGTAGATGTTCCGGGTGAACAGGTTGGCCGCGGCGATCGACATGATCGAGGCCGGCACCAGCGCGCCGATCACGATGGCCGAGTACCCGATCCCGGCGAACCAGCTCGGGAACATGTTCTCGAACAGCAGCGGCACGGCCAGCTGGGCGTTGCTGCCGGCCGCCTTGACCCCGGCCCGGACCGCGGGCGTGGCCAGCGCCATGTAGCCCAGCAGCGCGATGAAGCCCAGCACCAGCGAGTACAGCGGCAGCATGGCCATGTTGCGCCGGATCACGTCCCGCCGCTTGGCCGCGAACACGCCGGTGATGGAATGCGGGTACATGAACAGGGCCAGCGCCGAGCCCAGGGCCAGCGTGGCGTAGGCCCATTCGCCCGCGGGCATGACGATCAGCGACCCGAACGGCTTCTTGGTCTTGGGGTTGGTCGCGGCCAGGTGGGTGCTGGCCGTGCTGAAGATGTGGCCCCAGCCGCCCAGCCGGGTCGGGATGTAGATGACGGCCACGATGACCATCACGTAGACCAGCCCGTCCTTGACGAACGCGATCAGCGCCGGGGCGCGCAGCCCGGAAATGTAGGTGTAGAAGGCCAGGACCACGAACGCGATCAGCAGCGGCAGGTCACGGACGAATTCGTTGGAGCCGGTCCCGCCCAGGCCGAGCACGGTCAGCACGGCCTGGATCCCGACCAGCTGCAGCGCGATGTAGGGCATGGTGGCCAGGATCCCGGTCAGCGCGACGGCCACGCTCAGCCCGCGCGAGCCGTACCGGCCCTTCACGAAGTCAGCCGGGGTCACGTAGCCGTGCACCCGCGCGATCGACCACAGCCGCGGCGCGAACACCAGCACGATCGGGAACACCATGATCGTGTAGGACAGCGCGTAGAACCCGGCCGCGCCGACCCCGAAGACCAGCGCCGGGACCGCGATGAACGTGTAGGCGGTGTACAGGTCCCCGCCGAGCAGGAACCAGGTCACGAACGTGCCGAACCCGCGGCCGCCCAGCCCCCACTCGTCCAGGTGCATCATCTCCTCGGCCCGGCGCCAGCGTGCGGCCGCGAAGCCGACCCCGGTGACCACCACGAACAAGATGATCACCACGGTCAGGGAGGCCGCGTTGACGTGGTTCATCGCGCCTCCCCTGACTCGTCAAGGCGCTGGCCCTCGGAGACCCGTCCGGTCCTCGGGGTCCGCAGCAGCAGGTAGGCCAGGTAACAGAGCACCATGACCACCGGCATCCAGATGAGCTGGAACCAGTAGAAGAACGGGAAGTCACCGAGCTTGGGCGCGCTGCGGGCGTAGATCGGCACCCAGAACGCCCCGAACACCGCGACAAGGAGCAGGACACCCGCGATCACCGCGTTGCGCGGGTGCAGTGCCCGCCGTTGTGGCTGGACCATCGTTCCCTCTCAACGTGAGAGCCTCGCGACCGTCCGGCCGTTGCGGTGGCCACGCTGACCGTGGCACCGCTGATCCCCCCAGTGGCTGGCCGGCCGCCTTGCCGGTGTGACGCATGGCACACTGGTAAGCCAATGTTGCGCCGTTGATCCACGCTGGGCAAGACCTTGATTGCCGATAGTCAGCGGTGGTACGTTCCGCCCCACACCGGCGCCATCGACCTCCGGGCCACGGCCAGGAACCGGTCCGGGCCCAGCTGGCCGAGACCTTCCGGGAGCACCCCGGCCAGCGGGCCACCGGCCAGCGCGGGCAGGTCGTCCAGGTTGCACCGGTCGGCCAGGCCGGGATCGGCCGGCCAACTGCCCACCACCACGCCGGCGCAGGCCAGCTTGCGGGCGGCCAGCGCCTCCAGGGTCAGCGCGGTGTGGTTCAGGGTGCCCAGCCCGGACGCCACCACCGCCAGCACCGGGGCGTCCAGCATCGCGGCCAGGTCGGCGATGGTCGAGCCGGCCGGGTCGTACCGGACCAGCAGGCCGCCCGCGCCTTCGACGATGACCAGATCCCGGTCCTGCGCCAGCCCGGCGATGTGGTCCGCGGCCCGGCGCAGGTCCAGTGGCGGCAGGGCGGCGGTGCGGGCCGCCGCCTCGGGTGAGAGCGGGTCGGGGTAGCGGGCCAGCTCGTGCAGGTCATCCAGCCCGGTCAGCGCGGCCACCACGGCCAGGTCGCCGGGCGCGCGGCCCAGCTCCCCGGGCAGTTCACCAGTTTGGGCCGGCTTGACCACGGCCACCCGCTCGCCGCGAGCGCAGGCCAGGGCGGCCACCGCGGCCGTGGTCACGGTCTTGCCCACCCCCGTGCCGGTGCCGCTGACGATGAGCAGGCTCACTCGGCTAACCGCCGCAGCCGGGTGACGAACTTGTACCGGTCACCCCGGTACCAGGACTGGGCCCACTCCACCGTCTCGCCGGTCACGTCGACCGCGTGCCGGGACAGCAGCAGCAGCGGCAGGCCGACGTCCACCGCCAGCAGGTCCGCGTTGTGCGGGTCGGCCAGCACGGTCTCGATGGTCTCCTCCGCCTCGGTCAGCCGGACCCCGTAGGCCGAGGCCAGCGTCTCGTACAGCGAGCTGTGCCGGTTGAGTTGCTTGCGCAGGCCGGGGAAACGCCGGGCCGGCAGGTGCGAGGTGTCCACCGACATGGGCTCCCCGTCGGCCAGCCGCAGCCGGTGGATGCGCAACGTACGGGCGCCGGACCGGATGCCGAGCCGGGCGGCCAGGTCCTCGTCGGCCGCCATGTAGCCGATCTCCAGGATCCGGGTCTGCGGGTGCAGGCCGTGCGCGCGCATGCCTTCGGTGTAGCTGGCCAGCTCGAGCGACTGCGCCACCTTCGGCTTGGCCACGAACGTGCCCTTGCCCTGCCGGCGCAGCAGCCGGCCCTCCACCACTAGTTCGGCCAGGGCCTGCCGGACTGTGGTCCGTGACGTGCCGTAGTCGCGGGCCAGCTCCCGTTCCGGCGGCACCGGGCTGCCCGGGGCCATGGTGACGATCAGGTCCAGCAGCTGGCGCTTGACCGTGTAGTACTTGGGCAGTCGCAGCAGCGTGCTGGGGAGCGACTCGGCCCTGGGCCCCGGCTCGTCCGGCGTGCTCCCCCCGCCGCGTGCGACTGGCACGCTGGCGCCCTCCGGTGACTCCGGCGCGACAGGGATGGGGGAGACGGTCATGGCGACTTCCTTCCCGCTCAAGCGGTTATCCGGACATGATCCCTCACTGCACCCAGTGCACGGAATGCCAAGGCCAGGTGAACTTCTGAGAGATTAGCCCGGGCGGTCAGCCGCAGGCAGGCCTGACCGGCCGGTACCGACGGCGGCCGGAAGCACCCCACGTGTACCCCTTGAGCAGCGCAGATGTCCCGGGCCCGGGCCGCTGCGGCCGCCTCGCCCAGCACCACCCGGACCACGGCGGCGGCCGGCGCACTGGTCTCGAAACCCAGGCCCGTGGCCAGGCCGGCCAGCCGCCTGGCGTTGTCCCGGGCTCGCTGGCTGAGCTCCGGCCCGGTGCGCAGGATGGCCAGCGCGGCCAGCGCGGCCGCGGCGCTGGGCGGGGCCAGGCCGGTGTCGAAGATGAACGCCCGCCCGGCATCGATCAGCGTGCCGATGACCTCGGCTGGGCCGGCCACCGCGCCGCCCTGGCTGCCGAGCGACTTGGACAGCGTGAACGTGCGGATCACGTGCGGGTCGGCCGCGATCCCGGCCGCCGCCGCGGCCCCGCGGCCGCCCGGCCCCAGCACCCCGAACGCGTGCGCCTCGTCCAGTACCAGCAGCGCCCCATGGGCCCGGGCCACGCGGTGCAGGTCGCGCACCGGGGCCAGGTCCCCGGCCACGGAGAAGACGGTGTCGGTGACCACCAGCGCGTACCGTTCGGGCCGCCGGGCCAGGGCCTGCTCCACCGCGGCCGGGTCCGCGTGCGGGGTCACCTCCACCCGGGCGCCGTGCGCCCGGGCCAGCCGGCAGCCATCGATCAGCGAGGCGTGGTTGCCCGCGTCGCTGACGATCAGCACCCCGTCACCGCCCTGGCCCAGGACCTGGGCCAGCGCGGTCACCACGGCCAGGTTGGCCAGGTAGCCCGAAGAGAACACCAGGGCCTGCGGCGCCCCGGTGAAGGAGGCCAGCTCCGCCTCGAGCCGGCGGTGCAGCTCGGTCGTCCCGGTCACCAGCCGGGAACCGGTGGAGCCCGGGCCCCAGTCCCGGGCCGCGGCCGCCGCCGCCTCGGCCAGCCGCGGGTCCGCCGCCAGTCCCAGGTAGTCGTTGGAGGCCAGGTCGACTGGCCCGTCGTGGCCGGCCGCCCGGGGGACCAGCGTCCGGCTCAGCCCGGCCGCGGCCCGGTCGGCCGCGGCGGCCCGCAGCGCCGCCAGCGCCTCCGGCCCTCCGGTCGTTTCCGCGCTCACCCCTGGCCCCCGTCCCACTCGCCTGCCCCCCGTTTGTCTTACCATCCGGGCCGGTGAGCAAAGTGTGGCGGCCCAGCGGTCTGGACGCGACGGGAATGACGCCGGTGGGGATGAGATTATGGTGATGTGCCCTCCCTAACTGACCTGGCCAGACGACATACCAGCCTGACCCGTGCCGACCTTGAGTGCTTGCACGCCCTGGTGTCGGACTGGCAGCTGCTGGCGGACCTGTCGTTCGCCGACCTGATCTTGTGGGCACCGCTTCGCGACGGCAGCGGGTGGATGGCGCTGGCCCAGATGCGGCCGACCACCGGCCCCACCTCGTTCCAGGACGATGTGGTCGGGCGGCTGGCCGCGCCGGAGGACAAGCCGCTGCTGGACACGGCTCGGGACGAGCGCCGGATCTGGCGCGAGAGCGACCCGGACTGGACCACCGGCGTCCCGGTACGGGCCGAGACCATCCCAGTCACCCGCGAGGGCCGGGTCATCGCGGTGATCGAGCGGAACACCAACCTGAACTCCGCCCGTACCCCCAGCCGGCTGGAGCTGACCTACCTGCAGGGCGCGGATGACCTGGCCCGGATGGTGGCCGAGGGCACGTTCCCGTTCGGTGAGGAAGCCCAGCTCGTCCGCTCCCCCCGGGTCGGGGACGGCCTGCTGCGGCTGGGCCGGGCGGGCCGGGTCACCTACGCCAGCCCGAACGCGCTGTCGGCGTTCCGCCGCCTGGGCCTGGCCACCGACCTGGTCGGGGCCGAGCTGGGCCCGCTCACGGCCAAGCTGTCCGCCCCGGGCGAGCCGGTGGATGAGCTGCTGATGCTGGTCGCGTGCGGCCGGTCGCCGCGTGACGCGGAGATCGAGGGCAACGGCTCCGTGGTCCAGTTGCGGGCGATCCCGCTCATCGTGGGCGGAGACCGGACCGGGGCGCTGATCCTGGTCCGCGACGTCACCGAGCTGCGCCGCCGCGAGCGCGAGCTGATGACCAAGGACGCCACCATCCGGGAGATCCACCACCGGGTCAAGAACAACCTGCAGACGGTCGCGGCCCTGCTCCGGCTGCAGGCCCGCCGGCTGCACGGCCCGGAGGCCCGGGCCGCACTGGAGGACGCCACCCGCCGGGTCGGCTCGATCGCGATCGTGCACGAGACCCTGTCCCACGCCCCGGATGAGATCGTCGCCTTCGACGAGGTGGCGGACCGGGTGGTGATGATGGCGACCGAGGTGGCCGGGACCGGGGTCCGGGTCGCCCCCAAGCTCACCGGCAAGTTCGGCCTGCTCCCGGCCTACGTGGCCATGCCGCTGGCCCTGGTCCTGACCGAGCTGCTGCAGAACGCGCTGCAGCACGGCTTCGCCTATCCGGAGGCCGCGGCGTCCGAGCCGGCGCCGAAGCCGTCCGGCAGCGTCGAGGTCAGCGCGGTACGCGTGCCGGACCGGCTGACCGTGGTCGTCACCGACGACGGCGTGGGCCTGCCGGACGACTTCGATCCCGAATCGACCGATTCTCTCGGCCTGCAGATCGTGCGCACCCTGGTCGTCGGCGAGCTGGGCGGCAAGCTGGAGATCACCCCGCGCCCGGAGGGCGGCACCCAGGCCCTGGTCGACCTGCCCGTCGCTGCTGACTAGGCCGCCGCGGACTAGGCGGCCGCGGACTAGGCGGCCGTCAGCTCCTCCTGCCCGTCCGGCTCGGCCAGGGTGAGGGCGTGCTCGCGCCGGGGGAGCAGCAGGGGAGTACCGAGCATCAGGCCGCCCGCGATCCCGATCGCGGCCAGCGGGCCGGTGAAGGTGGCCAGCAGGCCGCCCAGCGCGGTCATCGCCGCGATCGAGGCCCTGGTGCTTACCGACCAGGCCGACAGCACCCGGGCCACCCGGTCCGGCGGGGTCTGCTCCAGCCGGTAGGTGGCCAGCACCGGGTTGAACACGCTGCACGAGAAGATCAGGCCCAGCTCCACCGCCATGACCAGCACCAGCCCGGTGACACCGGGGCGCATGAGCAGTAGTCCCACCACCCAGCACGCCCGCAGCGTCCCGGCCGCCAGCAGGACCCGGTGCCGTCCGAACCGGGCCACGATCCGGCGCGTCAGCCGGGAGCCGGCCAGCCCGCCCAGGCACGGCACCGCGAAGGCCAGCCCGTACTGCCAGGGCCGGAAGCCGAACCGGCCGAGCATGAGCACGGCCAGCAGCGGTTCGGTCGCCATGATCAGCCCGTTGACCAGCACCACGTTCCAGAAAAGCGGGCGCAGCGCCGGGTGCCCGAGGATGTAGCGCCAGCCGTCCAGCAGGTCACCGGGCCGCGTCCGCGCCCCCTCGGGCCGCACGGGACGCGGCTCGTCGCCGCCGATGGCCCGGATCCCCAGCGCCGACAGCAGGTAGCTGACCGCATCGGCGATCACGGTCGTCACCGGGCCGAGCAGCCCGATGGCCGCCCCGCCCAGCGGCGGCCCGAGCACGGTGCTGCTCCAGGTGGTGGACTCCATCCGCGCGTTCGCGGTGAGCAGGTCGGCAGGCCGCACGACGGCCTTCAGGCTCGCGCCGCTGGCCGCCTTGAACGTGATGTCGGCCGCGCCGGAAACGACCGACACCGCCAGCAGCTGGCCAAAGGTCAGGCCGCCGAGCGCGTAGGCCAGCGGGATGCTGCTCATGGCCGCGAACCGGCTCAAGTCCATGACCATCATCACGCGCCGCTTGGGCCGGAACTCCACCCAGGGGCCGAGGGGCACCGCGACCGCCGCCCCGACCGCCGCGCCCACCGCGGCCAGCGCCGCCACCTGCGCCGGGCCCGCGTGCAGCACGACGATCGCGATCAGCGGGAACGCGCCGAACGCGAAGCAGGTACCGAACGAGCTGACCGCGTAGGCCGCCCACAGCCATTCGAACTGCCGCCCCAGCGACCGCCGGATCGCCACGCGCCGCCCCCTTGCCCTCGTTCCCGCCCGGACCAATCCTGCGATCCAACCGGTAACCGGGCGGCCGAATCCAACAATCGGGCCGCCGGCGCGTCACAACCGGCGGTTGTGCCGCTAGGGTCGGCCGCCATGGACCTGGACGCCGTGCGCACCTTCGTCGCGGTCGCCGACGCGGGCCAGTTCTCCGCGGCCGCCGCGGCCCTGGGCGTCTCCCAGCAGGCCACCTCCAAGCGGGTGGCCGCGCTGGAAAAGGAACTGGGGGTGGCGCTATTCACCCGGACCCCCCGTGGTGCCCGCCTCACCCCAGCTGGCCAGGCCTTTTTGCCACCGGCCCGGGACCTGCTGCGGGCCGGGGAACGGGCCGCTGCCTCGGTGCGGCCCGGCCGCCGCGCGCTGCGGGTCGACGTGATCGGCACCCGGCTCGCCCCGGCCCACCTGCTGCGCGAGTTCCACCGGGCCCAGCCGCGGACCCCCCTTGAGGTGGTGCGCCTGTTCGACGTCCGCGCCGCGATCGAGGCGGTACAAACCGACGCCGTCGACGCGTCGTTCCGCGCCGTCTCCCAGCCGGTGCCCGACGGCATCGAGGCGGCCCGGGTCTTCGACGAGCCCGTCCAGCTGCTCACCGGGCCGCGCCATGCCCTGGCCGGGGCGGGCACGGTGACGACCGCGCAGCTCGCCGGGCACCGGATCTGGATGCCTACCCTCGACCCCGGCACCGAATGGACCGCGTTCTACGACGATCTGGCCGCCGCGTTCGGGCTCAGCGTCGATGTCACCGGTCCCGACTTCGGCACCGAACCCCTGCTGGACGTGATCGCCGGGTCGGCCGAGCTGGCCACGCTGGTCGGGGAGCAGACCCACCTGGTCTGGCCCGCCCGCTTCGACCTGCGGCGGATCTCGCTGCGGGACCCGGTGCCGGTCTATCCGCACTCACTGATCTGGCGCGCCGGTAACGCCCATCCCGCGCTCCGGGCCCTGCGCAGGCATCTGGCCCGCACCCAGCCGGACCGCGGGAACGCCGATGTATGGACCCCGGAGTGGGTCCACGGGTAAGCGGATGATACGTACGGATGGCTTGGCCCGGCGCACAGCCAGACGGTCATGACCATGGGCCATTGGCCGCGGCGAGCGCGGTCTGGCCCACGATCATGGCCGAACGGCCACTATTGACCATCAGGGCGAGACGGCCAGTACGGCGTGGTCCGTGCTGGCCGGTGGAGCCCCTGCGGCTGGTGTCCGGATCAGACGTGTGTCCGGGTACGCAGCCGCTTCACGGCCCGCCGCTCGTCCTCGCTCAGGCCGCCCCAGACCCCGGAGTCCTGACCGGACTCGATGGCCCAGTGCAGACACGGTTCCATAACCGGACAACGATGACAGACGCGTTTGGCCTCGTCGATCTGAAGTAGCGCGGGACCAGTGTTTCCGATCGGGAAGAACAATTCAGGGTCCACGTCACGGCACCCGGCGTCATGGCGCCAGTCCATGAGTCACTCCTTCGGGCACGTCGGTCACGCGGGGGACTGCTGATCCTCGCGCGCCCACGTATGCAGAGCTTGTGAATGATTTCACGAGCTAAGTTGTATTTCGGGAGAAAGCAGTTATTTCCCCGTATTAGTGCAGTGCCAGTCGGCGACCGGCCCGGAGCTGCGTCATAGCCCGGACACGCTTGGGCACCGGGAAACCTGCTCCTCGCAGACCGCACGAGAGAAGTGGGCTTCCGCCCGGCATCCTTTAAAGCTTCTCAAGCGTGCCGTGGCCAACGCAAGAGGGCGCAACAGTGATCTTCGTCATTTTGAATGTGACGTAAATCACAATTCTACATCTGTATTAACAAACTCCAACGGCTGCGGGTAATCACGCGATGACACGTATTGCATCCGGGACGCAGCGAAATGTAACCGACTCCCGATCACCCACGTAATCCCCGTCCACCTGCAGCGCGACCGCTTCCCGGGCCTGGACCGTGATCTCCGCCTGGTCGTGCAGCTCCAAAGCGTATTTCCCGGTTACCGGCCGTTCTGGCCACATGATCATCTGCCGCAGGCTGTTCAGAGTGGAAATGGTACGCAACCGCCGCAGCAAGAATGCATCCAGCCCCAAATCGAAGGACGCGTGCGGGGTGGCGCTCACCGGATGCCGGCCGACATAAGTCCACGGCGTGGTGTTGGCGATAAGGACCAGGCCGACCGGGCCGATACGGGTGCCGTCCGCCGTGTGCACGGTCAGGTTGGGGTGCCGCCGGTCGGCCCGCCGGAACTGCTGCAGCGCGGTGCGCATGTACAGGCGGTTGGAGGCCGGGCGGCCCTGGGCCCGCCGCTCCTCGACCGCGTGGATGACCTCGGCGTCCCAGCCCAGGCCGGCGTTGAAGGTGAAGTAGCGGTCCCCGGCCAGGCCGAGCCCGATGGTCCGGGTGGTGCCGGCCGCCAGCCGGGCCGCGATCAGCTCCACCGCGGCCAGCGGGTCCGAGGGGACACCCAGGTCCCGGGTGAACACGTTGGCGTTCCCGCCCGGCAGCGCGCCCAGCGCGGGCAGCTGGGCGGCCCCGGTCGCGGGGTCGGTAGTGGTGCGGCCGGCCCGGATCGATGCCTTGTCCATCAGCCCGTTGACGGCCTCGTTGATCGTCCCGTCCCCGCTCAGAACCAGCAGCGCGTCCCAGCCCTCGGCCACGGCGCGGGCGGCGATCTCCCGCGCGTTGCCCCGGTGCCGGGTCTCGACCACCTCGATGTCGGCCCGCGCGGCCAGCGTGCGCACGATCTTGTCGCGGACGGGCTTGGTCGTCGTCGTCGCCCGGGGATTGACGATCAGCAGCGTGCGCACGCGCATAGGCTAGTCCTGGGCAGAAAGGTGCGACACATGCGACCACGTCCGTGGACGTTGCTACTGGCGGTGGCGGCTCAGGTCCTGGAGGCCGTGGGCCTGCTGGTGGCGGCCGTGGTGACCACGGTGGATGCCATTTCCGGGCACTCTTACCACCAGAACAGCGGCATTGCGCTGACCGTCCTGGCCTACCTGGCCGCGATCGCCGTGGCGTTCGTCGCCCTCGGCTTGCACCGGGCCAGCCTGTGGAGCCGGACCCCGGCCCTGTTGACCCAGCTCTTCGTCGGCACCACCGGCATCTATCTGCTGGAGGGCCACCACCTGGCCTACGGCCTGGCCGCGCTGCTGGTCGCGATCATCGGCTTCCTCGGCATCTGCCTGCCCCCCAGCTGGCAAACCCTGAGCCGCCTCGGCCTGGCCGAACGCGAAGACGAGCTACCCGCCCCGCCCAAGCCCGCCCCGGTGCCTCCCGCCGCCCGCAAGAAAGCCGCCGCCCGCCGCCGTTAATGAGAACGCCGCCCGGTGGGACACATCCCCCGGGCGGCGTCCTCAGCGCTTACTACTCCTCGTTGGTCAGGCCGTCGCGGAGCTGGGTCAGGGTGCGGGCCAGCAGGCGGGAGACGTGCATCTGGGAGATGCCGAGCTCGGCCGCGATCTGGGACTGGGTCAGGTTGCCGAAGAACCTCAGCAGGAGGATCTTCTTCTCCCGCGGTGGCAGCCGTTCCAGCAGCGGCTTGAGCGACTCCCGGTACTCGACGCCTTCCAGGGCTTCGTCGACGATGCCGAGGGAGTCGGCCACGGCGGGGGCATCCTCGTCGCCCGAGTCGGGGGCGTCCAGGGAGACCGTGGAGTAGGCGTTGGCCGACTCCAGGCCCTCGAGCACCTCTTCCTCGCTCATCTGCAGGTGCGCGGCCAGCTCGCTGACGGTGGGCGCCCGGCCCTCGCGCTGGGCGAGCTCGCCGATGGCCTTGGTCAGCGACAGCTTGAGCTCCTGGAGCCGCCGCGGCACGCGCACGGCCCAGCCCTTGTCGCGGAAGTGCCGCTTGATCTCGCCCACGATCGTCGGCGTGGCGTAGGTGGAGAACTCCACGCCGCGCTCGAGATCGAAGCGGTCGATCGACTTGATCAGGCCGATGGTGGCCACCTGAGTCAGGTCGTCCAGCCACTCACCGCGGTTGCGGAACCGCCGGGCCAGGTACTCGACCAGGGGCAGGTGCATCTCGACCAGCACCCCGCGGAGCTGCTCCCGCTCGGGACTGCCCGGGGGCATCGCGGCCAGCCGCTCGAACAGCTCGCGGGCCCGGGCCCGGTCGGGGACGGAGCGGTCGTCGCGCGAGCTCGCGCTGACCGCCGCGGGCGCCTCTTCGGCCGGCCGTGCGTCGTATTCGTCGCTCACCTGGACGTCGTTACCAGGGACGCGGACTTCGAAGTCGGCCATCAGGACCCCGACGCCCCGCGGCGCTTGCGCAGCACGATGGCCACGCGATCGTCCGGTTCGAGCTTGGCGTCGACGTCGCCTGCCAGCGCCGAGAGAACGGTCCAGGCGAACGTGTCCCGGGCCGGGGTTTGCGGCTGGGCCGCGACCACCAGCACCGTGATCGTCATCGAGTCGGCACCGAGCTCGAAGTCGCATTCCAGGCTGGTGCCCGGGATGGCCTGACTGAGCAGCATGGCGCAGGCCTCGTCGACCGCGATGCGCAGGTCCTCGATCTCGTCCAGGGTGAAGTCGAGCCGCGCCGCCAGGCCGGCGGTCGCCGTGCGCAGCACGGACAGGTAGGCCCCTTCGGCCGGCATGCTCACGCGGACGCGGTCACGGACCTCGCGGTCGGCCGCCACCGCGCCAGGGCTTGGCCCGGCGCCCTGCTGAGCGGCCTGCCTCGCTGCGGTCTCTTCGGTCACGTCTCTCCTTCAGGCCGGTGGCACCGGCCGGCTCGCTCCGGTCGCTGGCCGGACCGCGGTCGCCCGCCCGGCCGGATGGCTCCCTGCAATTTAGCGCCCCGGCTCGGGGTTCCCGGTATGCCGCGCGGCGGCGATCGTATGATCTCACGCGGTTACCGGGGGTGGGGCCGCGTTGCCCCGGGGTACCGGGCATCCGCGCCCGGTCACTGCACCGCTGTCCTCCCGCAGGGCCGGGATGGGTCAGGCTGGCGTGAGCTCTTACTTGAAAGTACCGCGTGTTGGCGGTCCCGGAAATACCGCGAGGGGCCGCGACATTGTCGCGGCCCCTCCTACGGGTGTGTCGGCGATGTAACTGCCAAGCGGGTCGTCAGCCCTGCTTGGTCTCCCAGAAGATCTTGTTGATCTCGTCAATCTTGGCCAGCAGCTGGTCGGCCACCGCCGGGTCGGCGCTGGACTTGGTCCCGCCGCCACCGCCCGCCAGCTTGGTGGCCTCGTTGAACAGGGTGTTCAGCTGCGGGTACTTCTCGAAGTGCGGCGGCTTGAAGTAGTCGGTCCACAGCACCCACAGGTGGTGCTTGACCAGCTCGGAACGCTGCTCCTTGATGATCAGCGCCCGGGTGCGGAACTCGGGGTCCGAGTTCGCCTGGTACTTCTCGTCGATGGCCTTGATCGACTCAGCCTCGATCCGGGCCTGAGCCGGGTCGTAGACCCCGCAGGGCAGGTCGCAGTGCGCATAGGCGACGGTTTTCGGTTCGAGCAGGCGGGTGAGCAGCCTCATCGATCCACCTTCCGTAGTGTTTGATCACCGGAATTCCAGATCCGACACTACCCCGACCGCCTGAACCGACACGGGAGGGCCTCCGTGCAGTCGCCGCTCCGCCGGATCGCCGTCGTCGAGCACTCGATGGAACCGGTGCTGTGGCCGGGCGACTGGCTGCTGGTTCGCCGCACCCGGCGGGTCCGCCCGGGCCAGGTCGTGCTGGCCCGCCATCCCGGGCGGCCGACCCTGCTCATCGTTAAGCGTGCTGCGCGGCGCCAGGACGGCGGCTGGTGGCTGGAATCGGCCAACCCGGCCGCCGGTGCCGTGGACAGTGCCCGGTTCGGCGTGGTGCCGGACGAGCTGATCGAAGGCCGCGTGCTGTTCCGCTACTGGCCGCTGCGCCGTCCCCGGACATGAAGCGGAGGCCCCACCCTGGTCCGCCAGGGTGGGGCCTCCGTCAATCAGAACTGCCAGATGAGTATTCCGAGTGGCTCAGCCCGCGAGCTGCGGCCCCGGCTCCGGCTCCTCGTTCGCCTGACGGCCGACCAGTTCCAGCATTTCCTCCCGCGGGAGCCTGCTGTACATGGCCCAGTAGTAGATGATCAGGCTGAGCCCGGCCACCGCGACGATGTCCCACCAGAACGGAATGTTCATGGTGATGGTCGGCGGCTGCGGGTGCTTGTCGGACGACGCCGCCCCGCTGAACTGACCCTGCCAGGAGATGATGCCCAGCCCGATCAGCCACACCGGCAGCCAGATGGCCGACTTCCACTGAATCGCCGGCCGCTCCTTGTCGAACGCCATCAGGATGCCGATGATGACGTAGCCGATGATCAGCACGATGCCGAGCTTCCAGATGACTTCGAAGCCTGACCAGTAGATCAGCAGGTTGCCCACGATGAACGCGAACGGGCACAGGATCGCCGCCGCCGGCAGCCGGTACGGACGATCGGCCTCGGGCACCTGGCGCCGGAACGCGCCCAGCGACAGCGGCGCGCCCGAGTACATCAGCACGCTGGCCCCGGTGATCAGGCCGACCAGGGAGTGCCAGCTGGGGAACGGCAGCAGGAAGAACAGCCCGATGATGAACGCCGCGAACAGGCCAACCCACGGGATACCCCGCTTGTCGGTCTTGGTGAAGACCGGCGGGAAGTACCGGTTCCGGCCCAGGCCGTAGCTGACCCGCGAGGTGCCGGTGGTGTAGATCAGGCCGGTGCCGAACGGGGAGATGAAGGCGTCGACCCGCAGGATGAACGCCAGCCAGGCCAGACCGACCACGCCGGCCAGCCCCGCAAACGGCCCAGACAGGATGTCCTTGTTGCTGATGCCGGCGAAGCCGTGGGTGAGCAGGCTCGGCGGCATCGCGCCGATGAACGCCAGCTGCAGCAGGCAGTAGATGATGATTCCGACGGTGACGGCCAGGATGATGGCCCGGGGCAGGTTGCGCTGCGGGTCCTTGATCTCACCCGCGAGCTGGTCGGCCTGCTCGAAGCCGGAGTAGGCGAACACGATGCCCGCCGCGGGCAGTGCGGCGAACAGGGCGTGCGCCCCGCCCGGCATGAACCCCTGGCCGCCGGCGGTGAAGTTGCCGCCGTGGAACTTGAACAGCAGCACGATGATGGCCAGCACCGGAACGGCGATCTTCCACCAGGTCAGGGCGCTGTTAACCCTCGAGAATATCCGCATGGCCAGGAAGTTGACCGCCACGAAGATGGCCATCAACACGATGGTCACGACGAAGCCCCACCCGGTCACGTTGCTCGTGTTGGCGTTGTAGAGGGCGGGTACGAAGTGCGACCCGTACTCCATGACCGCGAAGCACTCGATCGGCGCGATCGTCACGGCCTGCAGGTAGGAGAAGAACCCGAAGCCGATACCGGCCCCGCTGCCGAAGGCGAAGTGCGGGAACCGGGCCGTGCCGCCCGAGACTGGGTACATGGCCCCCAGCTCGGCGTGCACCAGGGCCAGAACCATGACCACGACGCCGGCGATGACCCAGTCCAGGATGGCGGCTCCGCCTACGGCCTGGGCAGCGTAGAGCGCTCCGAACAGCCATCCGGAACCGATGATCGAGGTTTCCGACGCCCAAGCGGCGCCGATGAAGCCCATGTCACGTTTCAGCCCAGTGTCAACCGGAGCGACCGCCGTGGTGGCGGCCTCCGTACTACTAGCCATACTCGATCCCTTTTCCGGTCATGCCCCTCAGGGCGGTGGTCACCCACGTGTCGGATCGCGCGTTAAGCAGGTGAGCGTTGCGTATGCGGTGAGTGAGAACATCGTAGAGACGCGGTCTATATCTGAGAAGTGGCCTATCGGCGTCGTTTCGATAACGCGCATCACATTTCCGTGCCCCCCGTGAACGCTCCGTATACTCCGGGCCTGAGCTTCGCCCCTCTGCGTCTGTCTGTATCGGAATTACCCACTCGTGATTACAGACCGATGTCCGTCGCATTTCAACAATGTCGCGGCCGTGGCGGCGTATATCTGAACGAAGTAGCGGAAACGGGGGCCCAGGGAATTGGGCGGTCCGGCCGCTGGCCTGCCACCTCAGGATCACCCGCCGGTCGGCGAGGACCGGCCCCGGCTCCGGGGGTGTGGCACAATGGCGGCACGGGTGACCCCCGGACGATCCGACCATGGCCGCTCGGCGACGGCGTACCTTGACCGCCCGAAGCTGGCCGACGACCGGAAATCCTGCTCGTTCCTGCCTTGGGGTTAACCATGTCTGAATACCCGTACGCCACCGATTCTCAGTACGCCGCCGATTCTCAGTACGCCGCCGACCCGGTCTTCCAGATGCACCGCGGCGGCAAGATCGAGATCACCTCGTCCGTGCCGGTCGCCGGCCCGGCTGACCTTTCTATGGCCTATACGCCCGGCGTGGCCCGGGTCTGCACCGCCATCGCCGACCAGCCTGAGCTGGCCCACACCTACACCTGGGTGGCCAACACCGTGGCCGTCGTCTCCGACGGCACCGCCGTGCTCGGCCTGGGTGACATCGGGCCCGCGGCCGCGATGCCGGTCATGGAGGGCAAGGCCCTGCTGTTCAAGAACTTCGGCGGCGTCGACGCGGTGCCGATCTGCCTGGCCTGCACGGACGTCGACGAGCTGGTGGAGACCGTGGCCGCGCTGGCCCCGAGCTTCGGCGGCATCAACCTGGAGGACATCTCGGCGCCGCGCTGCTTCGAGGTGGAGGACCGGCTGCGCCAGCGGCTGGACATCCCGGTGTTCCACGATGACCAGCACGGCACCGCGATCGTGACGCTGGCCGCGCTGCGCAACGCGGCCCGGCTCACCGGGCGGGAGCTGAGCGACCTGCGGGCCGTGGTGGCCGGGGCCGGAGCGTCCGGCATCGCGGTGGCGAAGATCCTGCTCAGCGCGGGCATCGGCGACGTCGCGGTGTCCGACAGTAAGGGTCTGGTCTACCGGGGCCGCGATGGCCTGAACCCGGTCAAGGCCGAGCTGGCCGAGATCACCAACACCGCCGGGCTGACCGGCTCCACCGAGTCCGCGCTGCGCGGGGCCGACGTGTTCATCGGCCTGTCCAGCGCCACCGTGGCCGAGTCGGCCATCGCCACGATGGCCCCGGAAGCCATCGTGTTCGCGCTGTCCAACCCGGACCCGGAGATCCACCCGGACGTGGCCCGGGCGCACGCCAGGGTGGTGGCCACCGGCCGCAGCGACTTCCCCAACCAGATCAACAACGTGCTGGCCTTCCCGGGGGTGTTCCGCGGTGCCCTCGACGTCCGCGCGGCTCAGATCACCGAAGGCATGAAGCTGGCCGCCGCGCACGCCATCGCCTCACTCGTGACCACCGATCTGGCCCCCGACTACGTGATCCCCGGCCCCTTCGACCCCCGGGTCGCTCCCGCCGTCGCCACCGCCGTGGCCCAGCAGGCCCGCGAGGAGGGTGTGGCGCGAATCTGACGGCTCCAGGCGGGTAGGCACCCGCCTATGCGCATCAACTACGTGCTGGACTGCGCCGACGCTGACACGCTGGCCGGTTTCTGGGCGGCGGCCCTGGGCTTCGAACGCGGAGCCTGGGAGCCGCCGTCCCCGTATGTGTCGCTGACCCGGCCCGGGGCCGGACCCCCGGAGATGCTGCTCCAGCAGGTCCCCGAGCCCAAGCAGGGCAAGAACCGGATGCACCTCGACCTGCGCGTCGCCGACAGTGAGACCGAAGTCGCCCGCCTGGTCGCTCTGGGCGGCAGGATCCTACAGGGCCCTCACGATGACGAAGGCCACTGGACCACCGTCCTGGCCGACCCCGAAGGCAACGAGTTCTGCGTCATCGTGAGTCCCGAAGACCAGTGAGGAGCCACTACAGGTCCGCGCACTAAGGTCATAACTATGTTTGCTGTCTCTGCGGTGCGCATCGACTCGGAAGATCCCCTGCATGGGCTGGAGCTGGGGGAGCGGCC
Source organism: Streptosporangiaceae bacterium (assembly GCA_965277615.1). GTDB lineage: Bacteria > Actinomycetota > Actinomycetes > Streptosporangiales > Streptosporangiaceae > Bog-532. Next base: position 327,068 of record CBDIDG010000002.1, read on the forward strand.
CGATCCCAAGGTGCCGGACGGCTGGACCACGGTGAGCGTGCGGGCCGCCGCGCTGAACCACCATGACCTGTTCACGCTGCGCGGGGTCGGCATCAAGGCCGATCAGCTGCCCATCGTGCTCGGCTGCGACGCGGCCGGCATCGACGAGGACGGCAACGAGGTCGTGGTGCACTCGGTCATCGGCGACCCGGACGCCGGCGGCGGGGACGAGACCCTGGACCCGCGGCGCAGCCTGCTGTCCGAGAAGTATGACGGGACGTTCGCGCAGAAGGTCACGGTGCCGCGCCGCAACGTGCTGCCCAAGCCGGACGCGCTGTCGTTCGAAGAGGCGGCCTGCCTGCCCACCGCCTACCTGACCGCCTACCGGATGCTGTTCACCAAGTCCGGCGTGCAGCCCGGTTCGACCATCCTGGTCCAGGGGGCGGGCGGCGGTGTGGCCACCGCGCTGGTCACGCTGGGCCGCGCGGCGGGCTTCCGCATCTGGGTCACCAGTCGCAGCGAGGAAAAGCGCCAGCGCGCCGTGGAGCTGGGGGCGGACCAGGCCTTCGAGACCGGCGCCCGGCTGCCCGAGCGCGTCGATGTGGTGATGGAATCGGTCGGCGACGCGACCTGGGGCCACTCGGTCCGCTCGCTCAAGCCCGGCGGCCGGATCGTCATCTGCGGGGCCACCAGCGGGCACATGCCCCCGGCGGAGCTGCAGCGGATCTTTTTCCTGCAGCTGTCGGTGGTGGGCTCGACCATGGGCACCCGGGCCGAGCTGGGGCGGCTGCTGGAGTTCTGCGAGCAGTCCGGCGCCCGCCCGCTGATCGGGATGCGCCTGCCGCTGCGCGAGGCCCGCGAAGGCTTCGCGGCGATGGCCCTGGGGGAGCAGTTCGGCAAGATCGTCTTCACCGTCGACTGACGAACGTGACCTCGGGGTACCTCGGTGATGGCTGGTCTAGCAAGGCTTGTGGCCGGGCCTGCAGGTGCTGGTCGAAGAAGGCCCGGACGTAGGCGCGGGTGATGTCCAGGGAGCGGCCGCCCGGGAGGGTGGCGCCGATGTCGATACTGACCTGATCGGCCAGCAGCCCGAGGTCGGTGAACGAGGCGTGGACCGCGCCTGCCACCAGGAGCCAGCGCTTCGGGCCGGTCAGGAGGGGCCAGTCCCGCTCCCAGGTGGTCACGGAACCACCGCTTCCCGGCGTGTAGTTGGACTGCTTGCCCAGGAAGAGAAACGGTCGTGACAGGCCGGGGTCCGGGACCGGCACGGGCAGAGTGCCGTCCATGTCGAGGCCGGCCCGCAGGCGGGAGTCGGCCAGCATGGCGGCGAGGGCGGCCGCGCCGCCGATGGAGTGGCCGGCCATCGCGATCCGGGACCGGTCGATCAGCCCGGCCCCCGGCCAGGGAAGACGGGCGCTGGTCAGCTCATCGAGCACGAATGAGACGTCGGCAGCCCGCCCGGTCACCACCTTCTCCCAGAACCCCGGCCCTCGGCGGCGTGCCTCCCGGGCGAGGCCGGTGGTGACCCGCCCGTCCGGAAACGCCGTGGCCAGGCTCTCGTAGGTGTGGTCGATCCCGGCCACGGCATACCCGTGGCTGGCCAGGTCCTCGGCCAGCGCCGTGAGCGCGCTGCGGGAGCCGTTGAAGCCTGGCGAGAGCACGACGAGGGGGAGGGCATGCGGGCGTCCCACGGGGGTGGCGTCGCTGACCGCGTGGGTCCGGACCGTGCTCAGCGCCTCCGGCGGAACGCCGTCGATGCCCCGGCTCGTGAGCTGGATCCTGGACTCCGCCGCCGTCATGTAGCGGGCGCGCGGCCGGTTCGACGGCGCCGCCGGATACCACAGTGAGACCATCAGCTCCCGGGCGTTCACCCCCACGGCCCAGGGATCGGGACGGGCGGCGTCCTTCAGGTACACGGGCGTAACGCCGACCGCGTGCGGTCCCGTCGGTTCAGGCAGCTGCGGTGTCACCGTCATGACGGCCGGGCCGCGGTAGCCGGGGCTATCCCTCGCTGCCAGCCTCCGGGGCGGCGCCGGCTGGCGGGCTGGTGCCGGTGGTGGCGGCCGCCGGACCGGACGCGGGGGACTCAGGGCTGGGAGCCGGCTTCTCACCCGGGGTACCGGCCCGCGGTTCGGGCTCAGGCGACTCCGGCCGCGGGTGCTCGGAGCCGAAGATCTCGCTGCGCACACGGTCCAGGGTCTCGTCCAGGATGATGCGGAGCTCGGTCAGGGCGTCCTCGCCCGCTTCGGCGCTGGACTGCCAGGCCAGGCGGCGCATCTCACGGGCGAAGTCCTTGACCGTGTGCTCCAGGTCGTGCAGCAGGCGGACATCAGGCTTGCCCGGGAAGCCGCGGCGGCCGGGCCAGTCGGCCCAGGACGCCCAGTTGCTTCCGTCGCGGTCGTGGCCGGCCGGCTGCGTCTCACGTTCGGCCCGGGCGTACCCCCGCGCGTCGTCGCGGAGGCGGCGGGCGCTCTCCCTGGCCTCCTCGCGGGCCTGCCGCACCCGTTCCCGGGTGTCTTCCCGGCTCCAGCGGGCCTGGTCACGGGTTTGTTCGGCCGCGGTGCGGTGCGTTTCCCGTACGTCCTCGCCGCCCCCCTCGGGCGGGCGGGCGTTCCGCGCGGCCGCGGTCAGCTCCTCGCGCAGGCTGCGGACCGTCTCCCGGACGTCCTCCTTGACCTCGCGCACCACGTCGCGCACGGAGTCCGACAGCTCCTGCTCCAGCTCGGCCAGTTCGTCCTCGCGCTCGTGAAGTTCCTGACGCCCGGCGTCGGTAATGCGGTACACCTTCCGGCCGTCGACCTCGTCGTGGGTGACCAGGCCCTCTTCTTCCAGCCGGGCCAGCCGGGGGTAGATCGTGCCGGGCGAGGGGGCGTACACACCCATGAACTGATCGCGCAGCATCCGGATGACCTCGTACCCGTGCCGCGGCTCCTCATCGAGCAGCCGGAGCAGGTACAGCCGGAGCCTGCCGTGCCGGAAAACCGGACTCATCGAGCCTCGCCCTTCGTCTCTGCGCCTTTCGCTGGTTCGTCGCTGCGGGTGGGCGGCGCGGGTTCGGGACGCTTGAGCAGCGTGACCCGGCCCGACAGGGTCGTGACCGAGATCTGCCCGGAACCGGCGCCCAGCGTACCGTTCACCGAGCGTGCGGCCGGGGCGTGCGCGCTGCGCAGGCAGTCGAACTCGCTGAGCACGCGACCGGAGGTGGACCGCAGCCTGACCTTGGCGTCCGGCTGGGCGGGCAGCCGCAGGGCCACGTCGGACGACACGGTCGCCACCCGGACCTGGCCCGGCTTACCCAGGTGCACGTCGGCGGTGACGCTGCCGCTGACGGACTTGGCCTCCAGCCGGTCCAGTGAACCGCCGGCCAGGGTCAGGTCGCCGGACACCGAGTTGAACGAGACCTGCCCGTTCACGTCCTGCGCTTCGACGTCGCCCGACACCGTGCGCGCCTCGACCCGGCCACCCAGCCCGTCCAGGGTGATCGCGCCGGAGAGGCTGCGCACCGAGGTCCGCGCCGTCACCCCGGACACCACCGCGGTCGCGGCCACCACGCCCACCTGCGCCGGGCAGTCCCGGGGCACGGTGACGGTCAGCTCGGCCGCGTGGACTCGGGGCCGGAGCCATTCCAGCAGGCCGTCCCAGGTCAGGTCCTCGTAGCTGATGGTCAGGACCCCGTCGTCGTGGCTGACGATGAGCGGCTGCCCGCTGATGCTGGTGATGTCCAGGGCGGGAGCCTCGCTGGTGGCCAGGACGGCGACCGAGCCCGCGATGGCCCGGACCCGCAGGGCCGTCACATCATCGAAGGCGAGGCGCGTCGGTGCGTCGACCGTCCACTGCGGCATTGGTGTCTCCTGTTCCTACCCGTGACCAGCATATTAGGACTTACGATATATCTTGTCCTGGGCTAGTCTGCCGGTCAAGCTGGGCCGTGATCCGGCAGCGGGCGGTCAGTCGTCCTCGTCGAGCCGGGCCAGCCAGCGGGCCAGCCGGTCGACGGGCGTGTCGAACTCCGGGTTGAGGTCCACGAAGTCCCGGAGCCGCTCGGCCAGCCAGGACAGGCTGACCTGCTCCTCGCCCCGCCGTTCGTCGAGTTCTTCGATGCCTTGGTCGGTGAAATACATCGGTCCTCCGCGCCCTGGCCCCCGCTGCGGGGCAGCCGCTGGCCGCCCCGCAGCGGTGATCAGGCCAGCGCCGCCTCGATCAGCTGCTTGTGCGTGGCCGCGTGCTGCTTGGCCGAGCCGGTGGCCGGAGCCGAACTGGCCGGCAGCGACACCAGGTCGAGCTTGCGCCCGAGCAGTTCGGGCAGCTTCAGCGCCATCCGCGGCCAGGCACCCATGTTGGCCGGTTCCTCCTGGGCCCAGACCAGCTGCTCGGCCTGCGGGTAGCGGGCCAGCTCGGTCCGGAGCTCATCCAGCGGCAGCGGGTAGAGCCGCTCGACCCGCACGATGGCGGCGGTTGAACCGGAGGCCTGCCGCTGTGCGGCCAGGTCGTAGTAGACCTTGCCGGTGCACAGGACGACCTTGCGGACCTGGCTCGTGTCGAAGTCGTCCGGCTCGCCGATCAGCGGCTGGAACGAGCCGCTGGTGAAGGCCGAGGTCGGCGACGTGGCCGCCTTGAGCCGGAGCATGGACTTCGGCGTGAACACGATGAGCGGCTTGTTCCGCCCGGACAGGCCCTGCCAGCGCAGCAGGTGGAAGTAGTTGGCCGGGGTGGTGGGGATGGCCACCGTCATGTTGTCCTGGGCACACATGGACAGGAACCGTTCGACCCGGGCCGACGAGTGGTCCGGGCCCTGGCCCTCGAAGCCGTGTGGCAGCAGCAGGACCACGCCGGAGTGCTGGCCCCACTTCTGCTCGCCCGCGCTGATGAACTCGTCGATGATCGACTGGGCCCCGTTGAAGAAGTCGCCGAACTGGGCTTCCCAAGCCACCAGGGCATCCGGCCGGGCCACCGAGTAGCCATACTCGAAGCCCATCGCGGCGAACTCGGACAGCAGCGAGTCGTAGACGTAGAACTTGCACGACCCGTGGTCGAACCGCTTCAGCGGCGTGTACTCGTTACCGTTGTGCCGGTCGACCACGACCGCGTGCCGCTGGCCGAACGTGCCGCGGCGGCTGTCCTGCCCGACCAGGCGGACCGGGTGGCTGTCCAGCAGCAGGCCGCCGAACGCCAGCAGCTCGCCGGTGGCCCAGTCGATGGTGTCTTCGGTGATCATGTCCGAGCGCCGGGCCAGCTGGGGCTGCAGCCGCGGGTGCGGTGTGAAGCCCTCGGGCTGGGTCACCTGGGTCTCGATGATCTGCTTGACCACCTCCAGGCTGATCGCCGTGGGTACCGCGGTGTGGTTGACCGGGCGCTCCTCCGGCTCCGGCCTGCGGACCGCGCCCGGCTCGGGCGGCTTCTGGGCCGCCTCCCGGGTTTCGGTGAAGGCCCGCTCCAGCTGCCGCTGGTAGTCCCGCAGCGCCGCCTCGGCCTCTTCCATCGTGATGTCGCCCCGGCCGATCAGCGACTCGGTGTAGAGCTTGCGGGTGGACCGCTTGGCCTCGATCAGGTCGTACATGAGCGGCTGGGTGAACGAAGGGTTGTCAGCCTCGTTGTGACCGCGCCGCCGGTAGCAGACCAGGTCGATCACGACATCCTTGTGGAACGTCTGCCGGTACTCGTAGGAGAGCCGGCCGACGCGGACCACGGCCTCCGGGTCGTCCCCGTTCACGTGGAAGATCGGCGCCTGGATCATCCGGGCCACGTCGGTGGCGTACTGGGTGGACCGGCCCGAGGCCGGGCCGGTAGTGAAGCCGAGCTGGTTGTTGACCACGATGTGCACGGTGCCGCCGGTGCGGTAACCGCGCAGCTGGGACAGGTTCAGGGTCTCGGCCACCACGCCCTGCCCGGCGAACGCCGCGTCGCCGTGCATCATGACCGGCAGCACGGTGAAGCCGCCCTCGCCGCCCTTGTCCAGCACGTCCTGCTTGGCCCGGACCACGCCCTCCATCACCGGGTCCACGGCCTCGAGGTGGCTGGGGTTGGCGACCAGATCGATCTTGATCTCCGGGCCGTCCTCAGTCTTGTACACGCCCTCGGCGCCCAGGTGGTACTTGACGTCGCCTGACCCCTGCGTGCTGCGGGGGTCCATGTTGCCCTCGAACTCGTTGAAGATCTGCCCGTAGGACTTGCCCACGATGTTGGCCAGCACGTTGAGCCGGCCGCGGTGGGACATGGCCAGCACGGATTCGTCCAGGCCTTCGTTCGCGGCCTCGGTCAGGACCGCGTCCAGCAGCGGGATCAGCGACTCCGCGCCCTCCAGCGAGAATCGGCGCTGACCCACGTACTTGGTCTGCAGGAACATCTCGAACGCCTCGGCCACGTTCAGCCGGGACAGGATGCGCAGCTGCTCGTCGTGCCCCGGCCGCTCGTGCGGCCGCTCGATGCGGGCCTGGATCCAGGCCCGCTCGTCGGGCTCCTGGATGTGCATGTACTCCACGCCGACGGTCCGGCAGTAGGAGTCGCGCAGTACGCCGAGGATCTTGCGCAGCTTCATCAGCGGCTTGCCGCCGAAGCCGCCGGTGGCGAACTCCCGCTCCAGGTCCCACAGGGTCAGCCCGTGCTGGTTGATGTCCAGGTCGGGGTGCTTGCGCTGCGGGAACTCCAGCGGGTTGGTGTCGGCCATGAGGTGGCCGCGGACCCGGTAGGCGTGGATCAGCTCCTGCACCCGGGCCGGCTTGGTGATGTCGTCCTCGTGCCCGGCGGAGATGTCCCGGACCCAGCGGACCGGCTCGTACGGGATCTGCAGCGCGGTGAAGATGTCGTCGAAGAAGCCGTCGTCGCCCAGCAGCAGCTGGTGGATTCGCTGCAGGAACTCGCCGGACTGCGCGCCCTGGATGATCCGGTGGTCGTAGGTCGAGGTCATCGTGACCCGACGGCTGACGGCCAGCCGGGACAGCGTCTCTTCCGAAGCGCCCTGGTAGGCGGCCGGGTACTCCATCGCGCCGACCCCGACGATCGTGCCCTGGCCGGTCATCAGCCGGGGGATGGAGTGCTCAGTGCCGATCGTGCCCGGGTTGGTCAGGCTGATCGTGGTGCCGGCGAAGTCCTCGACGGTCAGCTTGCCGGTACGCGCCTTGCGCACCACGTCCTCGTACGCGGTCCAGAACTGCCGGAAGTCCATGGCCTCGGCGCCCTTGATGTTGGGCACCAGGAGCTGACGCGACCCGTCGTCCTTGGCCACGTCGATGGCCAGGCCCAGGTTGACGTGCTCGGGCTGGACCAGCACGGGCTTGCCGTCGTCCTCGGCGAACGAGTCGTTCATCGCCGGGATCGCGGCCAGCGCGCGGATCACCGCGTAGCCGATCAGGTGGGTGAACGAGACCTTGCCGCCGCGACCACGCTTGAGGTGGTTGTTGATCACGATGCGGTTGTCGATGAGCAGCTTGGCCGGGATGTCCCGGACGCTGGTCGCGGTGGGCACGGCCAGGCTGCCGGCCATGTTGACCGCGGTGCGGGCCGCCGCACCGCGCAGCCGGTTCCGCTGACCTCCGGCCGGGGGTGCCGTGGGCTTGGCCGGCGCGGGGGCCGGGGTAGCCGGGGACGGCGCGGCCGCCGACGGAGCCGGGGGAGCCGGGGGAGCCGCGGGGCGGGGAGCGGCGGGCGGCGCCGGAGCCTGCGGGGCGGCCGTCCCGTTGACGTGGCCGGCCTCGGCGGGCGCAGTGGCGCTCGCCGACCCGTTGGCTCCGTTGGTCCCGCTGGCTGCGGGCGGCGCGGTGGTGGCGCTGCCGTTGCTGTCGGCTTCTGGTGCGTCATCGCCGTTGCCGCCGCCGGAGCGGTAGTCGGAGAAGAAGCTCCACCACGCCTGGTCCACCGAGCCTGGGTCCGCCAGGTAACGCTGGTACAGCTCATCTACGAGCCATTGGTTGGCGCCGAAGTCAGAGGCGGTCAGCTGCGAATCGGGCCCGTGTGGCCCGTCTGGCTGATCGGCTCTGCGCGTTGGCTCTGATTCGCTGAGATCCGCGCCGATACGCGGTGACTCAGAAGACACGGCGGATATCGCCTACTTCCGCAGTTTGAATGCGATCCTGGCTAGGGCTCCAGGTTACCCGTGCGCGCCGGCCCCGGGGAGTGAAGAGATCTCAGGGCTCACGCTGGTGAATGTGGCCCCTGTCACCTGTGGCTGACGGTACGGGAGTCGCCGGTAATCCCCGGCTTGATCAAGGTGCCGGGAGGTACGATCGCCGCGTAGGGGACATAGACCGCCCTTCCCCGTTATGTCCGGGCTGGTTCCCCCCGCCCCCTCGAGGAAAAGGTGAGTACGACCGGCAACCCCTGGGATGACGATCCGCAGCGCCCCCGACGCGTGCGCATTCGCCGGCCCGGCAGCGGGGAAGCGGATAGCTGGCGCGGGCCGGACGGCCCCGCCCCCCGGCCGCCGGACCGGTTCTCTGGTGTTCCCGCACCCGCTCCGTACGGCCTGGGCGACGAACCGCCCGCCGGCGGCCAGCCGGGTTACGCCTATCCGTCCTATGTGCCGGAGGCGAGCTCCACCCCTCGGTATGAGGGTGGCTCCGGCTATCCGTACCAAGAGGCGGACGGCGCCCCCCCCGACCTGGGCACCGGCTACCTCTACGTCTCCCGTGGCGGCCCCGCGGCCGAGCCTCCGCCCGGCTACGACCCCTACGACCCCTACGACCCCTACGACCCCTACGACCCGCCCGAGCTCTACGGCTACGAACGAGGCCGAGCTTCCTACATCCCCGGCCCGGCCGGCGACCACTACCGCCCAGAACCCGGCTATGCCCCCGGACCGGGCTACGACGCAGACCCTGGCTACGCCCCCGAGCCTGGCTACGACGCAGGGCCTGGCTATGCCCCCGAGTCGGGCTACGACGCAGGGCCTGGGTACGCCCCCGAGCCGGGGTATGAGCCCGAGCCGGAGTATGGCCCCGAGCCCGGTTACAGCGCTGAGCCGGTCTACGTTGCGGAACCGGCCTACGTTCCCGAACCGGTCTATGAGTCCGAGCCTGGCTATGGCCTGGAGCCGGTCTACAGCTATGACCCCCGCCCGGGCTACGAGTACGACGCTAGCCCGGGCTACGAGTCTGGCCCGGCCTACGAAGCCGCCCCGGGCTACAAAGCCGCCCCGGGCCGCGATTACGGCCCCGCCCCGGGCCGCGATTACGGCCCCGCCCCGGGCCGCGATTACGGCCCCGGCCCGAGCTCCGAGTACGGCCCTGGGCCGAGCCGTGAATACAGCCCGGGCCCGGGCCGCGGGTTCGGCCCCGTCCCGGCGTACGAGCCCGGACCGGCCTATCCCGCCGGCCCGCCCGGCTACGAGTTCGGCTACGAACCGGTCCCCGAGCCGGTCCAGCCCCGACGCGCCCTGGACGACCAGGATCTGAACCTGGACCCGGAGACCACCCTCGCGGGCCAGGTCTACATCGGCCCCGACCTGTGGTCGGACGAGCCCGGGCCGTCCGGCTACGCGCTCGGCGGCCCAGCCTACGAATTCGGCCCCCCACCCGCCGGCTCCCTACCGCCCCACGCCCCCCAAGCTCCTCACGCGCCCCAGGCCCCCTACGCGCCCCAGACTCCCTCCGGACCCCAGGCCCCCTACGCGCCTCAGGCTCCTTCCGGGCCTCAGGCTCCTTCCGGGCCTCAGGCTCCTTCCGGGCCTCAGGCTCCTTCCGGGCCTCAGGCTCCTTACGCGCCTCAAGCTCTTTCCGGGCCCCTCCCGCCCCAGGCTCATCCCGGGCCCCAAGGCCCTTACGCGCCACGGTTCCCTTCCGCGCCCCAAGCTCCCTATGCGCCTCAAGCACCTCAGGCTCCTTACGCACCTCAGGCTCCTTACGCGCCCCAGGCTCCTTACGCGCCTCAGGCTCTTTCCGGGCCTCAGGCGACTTACGCGCCCCCAGTTTCTTCCGGGCCTCAAGCCCCTTCTGCTTCGCAGGCCCTCTACGCCCCCCGAGCCTCTTACGGCCCTCAGGACCCTTACGGCCCTCAGGACCCTTACGCCCCACAGTCCCCGTACCTCCCGCAAGCCCCCACCAACCTGTCCGCCCCACCGGCCCCACCTGTCCCGCTGGCCCCTCCGCGCGCACCAGGCGGGCGGACCGGGCCGCCCGCGCCGCTGGGGCCGCCCGGCTTCGAGTTCACCGGCACCGGCGGTGCCTTCGACGAGGCCGCCACCGACCCTTACCGGCGGCCGGCGCTCGCGCTTCCGCCCGCCCCTGGTGACGTCACCGACGACCCGGCCCAGTTCACCGCCGACCAGGCCGACCAGGCCGAGGTTGATGCTCCCGCCCACAACGACCGCTGGATCCGCCGGGACGGCGACGACAACCGAGACCGACGAGACCGACGAGACCGCCGGGACAGCGCGGGCCGCCGGGCTGCACCGGACCATAGCCGCCCGCCCGGCCGGGGCCCAGGCCTCGACCGGCCGTTGCCGTCGCCGCTGTCCGCAGCCGGGGTCAAGCGCTGGGCCGTGCGGGCCGCGCTGCCGATGGTGTCAATGGTGGTCATCGGGATCGCCCTGGTGGCGGCGTTCGGCGGCGCCGGCGGCGCCGGCGGGGCCGGGCCGACGCCGGCCACGTTGTCCGTCGGCTTCCCGCCCGCCACCGCGGCCAGCAACGACTTCAGCGCTAATGCCGCCGACCAGGGCCGTGGCATCAACCAGGTGCTGACTGCGGCGGCCAGCTCCGGCGCCCGGATCGTCGCGGTCGGCTCGCAAACCGGGGCCCGGGTCGGCCGGGCCCAGTTCTTCCTGTCCAGCGACGGGGGCCAGACCTGGAGCCTCGCCGCCGAACAGGCTTCCGGTGGCGGCCAGCCCGCCCCCGATCACCCGGCCTCACTCATAGCCGGCGGCAACGGCCGATGGGTCGCGATCGGCCCGCACAGCGTGTGGACCAGCACCATCGGCACGTCCTGGACGCTGCGGTCAGCCTCGGGGATCACCCCCGTCCAGACCGGTGACCAGGTGACGGTGCTGCGCCGGACGGCCACCGGCTTCCTCGCGGCCGGGCACACCGCCGCGGGCGGCCCGGTCGTCTGGACCTCGGCCACCGGCACCAGCTGGCGGCGTCTCACCGTAGCTCAGCTACAGCTGACCGTTCCTGGCCAGCAGGTGGGTGCGATCACCGCGGCCGCGGCGTCCGGGCCGGTCGCCCTGATCGCGGCCACCGTCGCGAAGGGGACGACCCACGGCACCGCGGTGTGGCGCAGCACCGACGGCGGCACCACGTGGTCACCGGTGACCGTCCCCGGCGGGCACGGGGCCAGCACCTCGGTGGCCGGCTTGGCCGTGGCGGGCAGCACGTTCGTGGCCATCCGGCCGGCCCAGGCCCAGGGGCGGGCCGCCGCGGTCGCCTTTACCTCGCCGGACGGCCGGACCTGGAAGTTCGGCGCCACCATCACCGGGCCGGACCACGCGGCGCTGACCGTTCGCAGTGTCGGCGGCGGCCCGGCCGGTGCAGTGATCGCCGCGGCCGGCGGCGGTGCGACGCTCGCGTTCACCAGCGCCACCGGTGCCTCCTGGCGGACCGCCGGGATCCTGTCCAGCACCGCCGGCCCCGTCGCGGGCCTGGCCACCACCACCGGGGGCACGGTCGTGGCCACCGGGTCCTCGGCCACTGCGCAGGGCCAGCAGCCGCTGCTCACCGTGGACCACGCTGGGCAGGTCAAGCCGGTCAGCCTGGCCGCCATCCCGGGCGCGGTCGAGCCCGAGCTCGCGGTGAACAGCATCACGGCCAACGGCAGCGACCAGGTCGCGGTGGGCAGCGCGAACGGCTTCCCCGCCACCTGGTTCTCGGCCGACGCCGGCACTACCTGGACCCGTGGCACCGGGGCCACCGCTAACGTGCTGAACCGGGCCGGGCTGGCCCAGCTGACCGGGGTGGCCCACGGCGCCGCGGGCTGGGTCGCGGTCGGCGGCGTGCAGGCCGGGGCGGCCCAGCATCCGGTCGTGGTCACGTCGGCTGTCGGCCGCAGCTGGCAGTCGGCCGACTCGACCCGCCCGTTCACCGGGACCGGGTTGTTCACCTCGGCCGTGGCCGCCGGGCCGGCCGGTTACGTGATCGTCGGCCGGCAGGTCAGCGGCGGCCGCACGGTCGCCGCGGCCTGGTGGTCGACCGGTCGGGCCGGGTGGCAACGGGCCACCGATGCTGCCCCGGGCGCCCTCGACCAGGTGGGCGCGAACCGGCAGATGCTGGCCGTCACCGCCGGCGCGGGCGGGTTCACCGCCGTTGGCTCGGCCGGTTCGCATCCGGCCGCGTGGACCTCGGTCAACGGCCGGACCTGGCGGGCGGTGACGCTGGGCCTGCCGTCGTCGTCGGTCCGGGCCCAGCTCAGCTACGTCACGGCCAACGGCCGCACGCTGGTCGCCGCGGGCACCGCCACCACCGCGGCCGGCCGGACTGATCCGTTCGCGGCGGTGTCAAAGGACGGTGGCGTCACCTGGACCGAATCGCTGCTGCCGTCCCCAGGTGGGACCGCGGCCGTGCATGCGGTCGCCGCCACGGGCGGCGGCTTCACCGCGGTCGGCACGTTCGGCTCAGCCGGCCGCCAGAACGTGGTCATCTGGACCTCCACCGACGGCCGGACCTGGACGCCCAACTCGCCCTCGGTCACCGGCCTGAGCGGCCAGGGCATCCAGGAGATCACCGCCCTCACCGTCTCCGGCAGCACCCTGACCGGCGTCGGCTTCACCGCGTCGCCGGTCAGCGAGACCCCGACCATCTGGCGTTCCCCCATCCGCAGCTAGCCATCGCCCCGGCGTCCGCTACCGTGTGCGAAAACTGTCGTCATAGCAACAGTTTTTGCACACGGTATTCAGCGAACCCCTGCCATCCGGGCGCCGAGTAACTCGGGGTTAGCCTGCTGCCGGGCCTCGACGTAGCGGCACCCTGCGTGACGCTGATCGGAGGACCTGGATGCGCGGACCCCTGATGGTGGCGGTGGCCCAGCCACCCTGCCTGGCCCACGACGTGGCCGCCAACGCGCAGTTGCACGCAGCGGCGATACGGACGTCCGGAGCGCGCGTAGTGGTGTTCCCGGAGCTGTCGCTGACCGGATACGAATTGGACGCCGACCCGGTGGACCCGGGCGACGAGTGCCTCCAGCCGATCGTGGCCGCCTGCGCGGACACCGGGGCGGTAGCGCTGGCCGGAGCGCCCGTGACTGATAACAGCAAGAAAAAAAGAGGCGGTGGCGACGGTAGCAGTCAGGTGTTCATCGCCGTGCTGGCCATCGACGCGAACGGTGCCACGGTGGCCTACCGGAAGATGTGGCTGGGGGAGGAGGAAGCCAAGCGGTTCACTCCCGGCCCCGAGCCCGCGAAGCTGACCGTCGACGGCTGGCGGCTGGGCCTGGCCGTGTGCAAGGACACCGGCGTGGCCCAGCACGCGGCGGACACCGCCGCGCTGGGCATCGACGCCTATGTGGCCGGCACGGTCATGGGTGTCGACGAGGCTGAGCTTCAGTACGAACGGGGCCGGCGCATCGCCACCGGCCATCATCTGTGGGTCGCGGTAGCCAGCTTTGCCGGGCCAACCGGCGGCGGCTACGCGCAGACCGCGGGCCGGTCCGCAATCTGGGCACCGGACGGGACGCTGGTGAGCGGAACCACCATGGAGGCCGGTCAGGTCAGCCGAGCACGTCTTGGCGTCGGTGCTCCAGGCTCGGGATCGACCGGCGCACCTGAGCGGTGAAACCGGTGTCCACCTCGGCCACGCCGACCCCGGGGAACGGGCCCAGGTCGAGCCGAACCGTGCCCATCGGGTCGATGAGCACGCTGCGGCCGATGCCGGTGGGGGCGCGGGTGGGCGGCTCGTCCGGGTCGGGTACCTGGCCCGCGGCCGCCACCCACACGGTGTTCTCGATGGCCCGGGCGCGGGCCAGCGTGATCCAGTGCTCTTCCTTGAACAGGCCCGCGCCCCAGGCGGCCGGCATCACGATCAGCTCGGCGCCCCGGCTGGTCAGCGTGCGGGTCAGCTCGGGGAAGCGCAGGTCGTAGCAGATCTGCAGGCCGACGCTGAGCCCGGCCAACTTGGCCACCACGGCCTCGTCGCCCGGCGCGACCAGGGCCGACTCCTGCTGCCCGAACGCGTCGAACAGGTGCAGCTTGCGGTAGGCGGCGACGAGCTCACCGGTCCGGTCGAACAGCACTGCCGTGTTGTAGACCCGGCCGTCCTGCGACGGGGTGAAGATGCCCGCGACCAGCGCTACCCCCGCGTCCGCGGCCGCCGCGGCCAGGTCGGCGCCGAACGAGCCGTCCACCGGCGCGGCCACCGGCCGGGGGTCGCAGCCGAACCGGATCTGGGTCGCCTCGGGGAACACGGCCAGGTCGGCACGCCCACCCGCCGCCTCAGCCAGGGCGGCACGGACCCGGTCCAGGTTGACCGACGGCTGGGAGCTGACCGGGATCTGGCAGAGCGCGACTCGCATGCTCCCAGCCTAAGCCGCCGCCCGCGCCCGCCGCCCGCGCCCGCCGAGCCGCCGCCCGCCGAGCCGTCGGCCCGCCCGGGCCACCCCAGGCCGCGCGGCATGATGTCATAAGCCTGTGCGTAGACCACTGCTGAGCCAGCGCCTTACCGGCATGGGCACCACGATCTTCGCCGAGATGTCCGCGCTGGCCGTGCGGACCGGCTCGGTCAACCTGGGTCAGGGCTTCCCCGACACCGACGGGCCGCCGGCCGTGGCCCAGGCTGCCGCGGACGCGGTGCTGCAGGGCCGGGGCAACCAGTACCCGCCCGGTCCCGGTGTCCCCGAGCTGCGCCGGGCCATCGTGGACCACCAGCGCCGCTTCTACGGCCTGGAGTACGACCCGGACACCGAGGTGCTGGTCACCGCGGGTGCGACCGAAGCCATTGCCGCGGCCATGCTCGCCCTGGTCGAGCCGGGCGATGAGGTCATCGCGTTCGAGCCCTACTACGACTCCTACGCGGCGTCGATCGCGATGGCGGGCGGGACCCGGGTGCCGGTCACGCTGCGGCCGCCGGCCTTCCGTCCGGACCTGGCCGCGCTGGCCGCCGCGGTCACGCCGCGGACCCGGGCCATCCTGCTGAACTCGCCCCACAATCCGACCGGCGCCGTGTTCACCCGCGAGGAGCTGACCGCCATCGCGCGGATCGCGGTCGAGCGCGACCTGCTGGTCGTGACGGACGAGGTGTACGAGCACCTGGTGTACACCGGGGAGCACGTCCCGCTGGCCACGCTGCCCGGGATGCCCGAGCGCACGGTGTCGATCAGCTCGGGCGGCAAGACGTTCTCGTTCACCGGCTGGAAGATCGGCTGGGTCACCGGCCGCCCTGAACTGGTCGCCGCGGTCCGGGCGGCCAAGCAGTTCCTGACCTACGTCAGCGGCGGGCCGTTCCAGTACGCGATCGCCGAGGCGCTGGGCCAGCCCGACGCCTACTTCACCGCCCTGCGGGACGACCTGCGGATGAAGCGTGACCTGCTCAGCGGCGGCCTGGCCGAGCTGGGCTTCGAGGTCTACCCCACAGACGGCACGTACTTCGTCACCACCGACATCGCCCCGCTGGGGGAGACCGACGGGATCGAGTTCTGCGCCCGGCTGCCGGAACGGGCCGGGGTGGTGGCCATCCCGAGCGTGGTGTTCTACGACAACAAGGAAGCGGGCCGGACCCAGGTCCGGTTCACATTCTGCAAGCGGCCCGAGGTACTGAAGGAGGGGCTGGCCCGGCTGGCCGCAGCCCGGCTCAACCCGGGCGTCACCGACCTGAGCCGCGCTCAGCTGAACCTTCCGCAACCGGACCCGTCGCGTCTGGCCGTCGCCCTGGCCGGCCTGGCCCCGGTAGACCCAACACCGACGGCCGCCGCTCCAGAGGACACCCCCCAGGAGGACAAAACCCAGATGGATCCCGCCCTGCTCCGCGCGGCCGAGGCGGCCGCGGGCTTCATGCCCGCCGACGAGGGGCAGGCCCTGTACGAGACCGCGCTGGCCTACGCCCCGGTCGGCCCCGTCATGGAGATCGGCAGCTACTGCGGGAAGTCGACCATCTACCTGGCCGCCGCGGCCCGGCAGTACGGCCAGACGGTGCTCACCGTCGATCACCACCACGGGTCCGAGGAGCACCAGGAAGGCTGGGAGTACCACGACACCTCGCTGGTCGACCCGGCCACGGGGCGGATCGACACGCTGCCGCGCTTCCGGGCCGCGATCGCGGCCGCCGGGCTGGAAGACGACGTGGTGGCCATCGTGGGCCGGTCCGACCGGGTGGCCCAGGTGTGGCGGGGTCTGCTCGGGCTGGTGTTCATCGACGGCGGGCACACCGACCAGGCCGCGCAGGCCGACTTTGAGGGCTGGGCGCCCAAGGTGACGCTGGGCGGGGCGCTGGCCATCCACGACGTGTTTCCCGATCCGGCCGACGGCGGCCAAGCGCCGTACCGCGTCTACCAGCGGGCGCTGGAGTCCGGCGAGTTCACCGAGGTCCAGGCGGCGGGCTCGCTACGGGTGCTCGAACGCATCCTGCCGTCCACCGGCTGACCCGGAAGCGCAGTCGCAGCCCGCGTCGCCAACCACAGAGCCCGCCAGCGCACCCGGGCCCGCTTCCACATCACGGAACACGTTGGCGCCCCCGGTCGTGCCGGACAGTGCGTCGGCGGCCAGGATCACGGCCGCCGCCGTCCAGGCGCTGCGCTCGCCCGGGAAGTGCTCCCGGTGGGCGAACTGCCAGCCGGTCCAGTAGGCGCCGTCGCTGTCCCGCAGGTGCTGGACGTCGGCGAACAGCCGGGCGGCGGCCGCGCTCTGGCCCGCGGCGTGCAGGGCCAGCACCAGCTCGCAGCTCTCGGCTCCGGTCACCCAGGGCTGGTCGTCCACGCAGCGCACGCCCAGGCCCGGCACCACGAACGTGTCCCAGCCCTGCGCCAGCCGCCGGTCCGCGGCCGGGCCGCGCAGCACGCCGCCCAGCACCGGGTAGTACCAGTCCATCGAGAACCGGCTCTTGTCCGCGAACGAGGTGGGGTGCCGGGCCACCGCGTGGGCCAGCTGGTCGGCGGCCAGCTCCCAGTCCGGCTGGGACTGGCCCAGCTGGCCGGCCAGGGCCACCGCGCAGCGCAGGCTGTGGTGAATGCTGGCGCACCCGGTCAGCAGGGCGTGGCCGCCGGGGACCCCGTTCGCGTCGCGTTCCCAGGCGATCTCCCCGCCGGGCGCCTGCAGGTCCAGCACCCATTCGACGGCCCGGCGGACCGTGGGCCACATCCGGGCCGCGAACGCGCGGTCGCCGGTGACCTGCAGCTCGTGCCAGACCCCGGCGGCCACGTACGCGGCGTGGTTGCTCTCGGCCGCCGCGTCGGTCACGGTCCCGGCCACGATCGTGCGCGGCCACGACCCGTCGGCCCGCTGTTCCTGGCGCAGCCAGTCGTAGGCCCGCCGGGCCGGGCCGGTCAGGCCGGCCGTGCTCAGCGCCATCGCGCACTCGATGTGGTCCCACACGTCGACGTGGCCGTCGGGCCAGCCGATCGCGCCGGACGGTTCCTGCACCGCGGCGATGCTCCGGGCCGTGGCCTGCACGCTGGCCGCGCTGAGCACGCCGGGCACAGCGGGAACACGCGGGGCGGGGACGCCCGGGACGCCCGGCGTCACGAGGTGAGGCTGGCGTACACGACCACGCTCTTGCCGATCAGCGGGTTCAGTGCCTGCTCGGCCAGCCGGGTGGCGGCCGGCTGCTTCATGATGTCCCAGACCAGCATCCGGTGGTACGCCTTGGCCGCCGGGTGGTCATCGTTACCCACTCCGACCAGGCATTTCACCCACCAGTAGGGCGAGTGCAGGCCGTGCGCGTGGTGGTGGCCGCCGATCGCGAACCCGGCCCGCCGCAGCTTGGCTTCCAGCTCCAGCCGGGTGTAGATGCGCACGTGGCCGCCCGGCACCTCGTGGTACTCGCGGGACAGGCCCCAGCAGATGCGCTCCGGCAGCCAGGCCGGCACGGTCACGGCCAGCACGCCGCCGGGCCGCAGCACCCGGGCCACCTCGTCCATGGCCCGCTGGTCATCCAGGATGTGCTCGAACACCTCGGCCGCGATGACCCGGTCGAACGAGCCGTCGGCGAACGGCAGCCGGGTGGCGTCGCCCGACACCGCCGCGCTGCCCGCCTCCGGCGGGGCCTCGCCCTCGGCCCGTATGGCCCCGCACATCCCGGTCACCGCGGCCAGTTCCTTGCGGTCCAGGTCGAAGGGGACCACCCGGGCGCCCCGGCGGTAGGCCTCGAACGCATGCCGCCCGTTGCCGGCGCCCACGTCCAGGACGCGGTCGCCCGGGGCGATCTGCAGCCGGCTGTAATCGACCGTCAGCAAGGTGCTGTTCCTCCGCGGTGAGCCTCGATGACCTGCCGATAGCGGTCCGCGGTGGCCTGGGCCACCGCGAGCCAGGCGAACCGTTCCTGAACCCGCAGCCAGGCCCGCTGGGACAGCTGTTCCCGCTCGGCCGGGTGGTCGTGCAGCCGCCGCAGGGCCGCGGCCAGCTCTTCCGGGTCGCCCGGCGTGACCAGCACCGCGGCGTCCCCGGTGACCTCGGGCAGCGCGCCCGCACGGCTGGCCACCAGCGGCGTGCCCGAGGCCATGTGCTCGACCGCGGGCAGCGAGAAGCCCTCGTACAGCGAGGGGACCACGGCGATCTCCGCGCTGGCCAGCAGGCTGGCCAGGTCCTCGTCGCTGAGCCCGGAGGTGAACCGGACCCGGTCCGCCAGCGACAGCTCGGCGATCAGCCGCTCGGTCGGGCCGCCCGCCACCGGACGGGCCACCACGACCAGGTGCACGTCCCGTTCGGTCGCCACCTTGGCCACCGCCCGGAGCAGCACGGACAGGCCCTTGACCGGCGAGTCGGCGCTGGCCACGGCGACGATCCGGCCCGGCACCCGGGGCGCGTCCCGGGGATGGAAGACGCGGGTGTCGACGCCCAGCGGGATGATGTCCACGCTGCCCGGGCGGAGCCGGAAGTCGCGGTAGATGTCCCGGCGCGATGACTGCGACACGGTAATGACCGCGCCCGTCTGGGCCACCCGGCGGGCCACCCGGGCCTGCATGCGGACGAACCCGTACCAGCGCCGCTTGGACAGCCGGGCCAGGCCGCGGGTCGCGTCCAGCTCGATCTGGCGGTCCACGCTGATCGGGTGGTGGATGCTGGTCAGCAGGGGCAGGCCGAGCCGGGGGATGCCCAGCAGCCCGTAGCCCAGGGTCTGGTTGTCGTGCACCACGTCGAAGTCGGCCCGCCGGTCCCGCAGTACCCGCCGCGCGCGCAGGCTGAACGTGAGCGGCTCGGGGAACCCGCCGGTCCACATCGTGGCGGTTTCCAGCACGTCGACCCAGTCCCGGTACTCGTCCCGGCGCGGGGTACGGAACGGGTCCTCGTCCCGGTACAGGTCGAGGCTGGGCACCTTCCGCAGCACCGGGCCCGGGTCCAGGTCGGGGTAGGGCTGGCCGGAGAACACTTCCACGGTGTGGCCGAGCGCGGCCAGCTCACGGCTCAGGTGCCGGACGTAGACGCCCTGGCCACCGCAGTGGGCCTTGCTCCGGTAGGACAGCAGCGCCACCCGGAGCGGACGGCTCACGATGGTCACGCGGTTCACCATCCTCGTCCGCTGCGCCGGCCATCCCAGCGTTGCCGGGGGTCCTAGGAGGCGAACATTACCATTCAGTAGTCCTGGCGCGGATGCGAAGCCTGGGGCCGCTGAGGCTGGCCGTCCAGGGTGGCCCAGGCTGGCCGTCCAGGGTGGCCCAGGCTGGCCGTCCAGGGTGGCCCAGGCTGGCCGTCCAGGGTGGCCCAGGCTGGCCGTCCAGGGTGGCCCAGGCTGTCCGCTACGCGCCCGAGACGGCCGATCCGGACCCCTGGCATGAATCCATGCGAGAACTTACGATGTGAATGAATCTGTACACGCCGGCCAGCAAGCGAGGGACGATGGAGGGCCAGGTTGTCCCCGCTGACGCGCTGCTGGTGCTGCTGGACGGGCGCCGTCTGTCGCCCGCGCAACGCCGGATCGCCCAGTATCTGCTCGACCACATGCCGGACTCGGCCTTCTTGTCCAGCGTGGTGCTGGCCCAGCGGGCCGGGGTCAGCCAGCCGTCGGTGACCCGGTTCGCGGCCGCGCTCGGCTTCTCCGGCTATCCCGCGTTCCGGGACGCGTTGCGGGCCATCGCGCTCGACGCCCCCGGGGCCGCCACCCTGGCCGGCGCCACCGGCCCGGACGGCTTGCGCGGTCCCGGCGGCCCGGCCGCGGCCGGCCGGTACGACGCTGGCCACCCGATGCAGGCCGCGGTGGCCGACGAGATCGCCAACCTGCAGGCGCTGCACGTGCTGCTGGCCGACCCCCGGGTGGTGACCGGGCTGGCCCGCGAGCTGGTCACCTCGGTCCCGCTGGCCGTGCTCGGGCTGCGCATCTCCGCCCCGCTGGCCGAGTACTTCTCCTTCGCCGCCCGCCGCATCCACCCCGACGTGCGCTGCCTGACCTTCGGCGGCAGCGTGGTGTTCGACGCGTTGCTGCACGTCAGCGAGGCGGGCGGGAAGTGGCTGGTCGCGTTCGCGCTGCCGCGGTACCCGGCCGAGACCGTGCAGGCCCTCCGGTTCGCCCGGCGGCTCGGCATGCGCACGGCGGTGATCAGCGACGTGCGGTTCGTGCCGTTCGCCGGGGACGCCGACGTGCTGCTCCCGGCCGGGGTGGGCACGCGGCTGCTGTTCGACTCGCACGCGGCGCCGGCCGTGCTGGCCGGGGTGATCGTCCAGGCCATGGCGGACGCGGACCCGGAGCGGGCCCAGGAGCGGCTGCGCGAGCACGAGCAGCTGTCGGCCGGGCAAGGCGTCTTCCTGGATCGGTGAACCGGGTCAGCCACCCGGCGGCAGGCCCGGGACGTCATTAAAAATATTGATTTAACAGACTCCCACCCGACCCCGCTGGCGACCCGGTGACGGGGGCCCGGTCACCGCCCGGCCAGGGCGGTCAGCGGGCCCGCCGCGACGGGAAGGTGCCCCGTCACCACTGGGCCAGCGTGGTCAGCAGGCCCTCCGCCGCGTCGATGTCGGCGTCCAGCGGCCGGTCCTCGATCCGGGTGTCCAGGGCCGGCGCGGCCAGCTCGTAGGCGTCCCGCAACGGCCCGGCCGCGGGTACCAGGTGGCGCAGCCGCAGCCCCCGGATCGCGGCCACCAGCTCGCAGGCCAGCACGATCCGGTAGGCGGCCACGCTGTCGGTGGTAGCCCGGGCGGCCTGGGTGGAGAAGTCGGCCAGGTCCTCCAGCCCGCGGGACAGCACCGCGGTGCCCAGCGTGGCCGGGGAGGCCAGCCGCCGGATGTCGGCCAGTGCGGAGTGGGCCACGTACTCCAGCGCCAGCACGCCCGAGCTGGCCGACACGTTGCTGGCCAGGAACGGCCGCAGCCCGGTCAGCCGCGGCTCGACCAGCGTGCCGAGGCGCGTGGCCGACAGCGCCGCGGTCTGGAACAGCGCCAGCCGGGCCGAGTCCAGGGCCAGCCCGAGGTAGGCGGTGTAGAAGTTCCCGTTGTGGAAGACTTGCCCGGACACCGCGTCGACCAGCGGGTTTTCCGCTGCGGCGTTCATCTCCACCGCCAGCACCTGGCGCAGTTCGCGCACCGCGTCCACGGCCGGGCCGTGCGCCTGGGGCAGCGCCCGGTAGCCGTACGGGTCCTGGATCCGGGCCGGCTTGAGGTCCTGGCCGGCCAGCAGCGCCCGCATCTGGGCCGCCACCTCGGCCTGGCCCCGGTGCGGCCGGGCCCGCTGCACCTCGACCGCGTAGGGCTCGGCGGAACCCCGCACGACCAGGAACGACAGCGCGGCCAGCACCGGTGTCGCCGCGATCAGGTCGGACAGGTCGGCCGTGGCCAGCGCCGCCTCCCCGATGGTGGCCGCGTTGCTGCTCATGAAGGCCAGCGCGTCCGCCGGGTCCAGGGCGAACGGTGGCAGCACCTCACCCAGGCCGCCCAGCCAGGGCCGCTCGCCGATCAGGCTGAGCGCGGTCGACGCCAGCGCGCTCAGATCGCCGGTGCCGATGGCCCCGACCGTGCGCACCGGCGGGATCAGTCCCCGGTTGAGCACCTCGGTCAGCACGGTCAGCAGTGCCGGGTCGACCCCGGAGCCGCCCGCGGCCAGCTGGTTGAGCCGGACCACGAGCATCGCCCGGGCCAGCGGCGCGGCCAGCAGCGGCCCGGCCCCGCCGGCGTGGCTGCGCAGCAGGCGCAGGCCGTGGCCGCCGTCCTCGACGTGGATGCTGCGGTTGGCCCCCACTCCGGTCGTTCGGCCGTATACCGGCTGAATCTCCATCGCCGCGTGCACCGCGTCGCGGGCCCGCCGGGCGCGCTCCAGCCCGGCCTCCGCTACCGCCACCGGCGTGCCGTCCCGCGCGATGGTTCGGACGTCTTCGCAGCTCAAACTGGATCCATCCAGCGTGGCTGGGCCCGCTGACCGGGTTGTTTCCACCGTCATGACCACTTCTCCCTGCACGTAACAACTTCGCATACTCCGCAGGCCGTCGCCTTGACACCCTCTTCAGGACTCAAGAGCATGAAGAGAAATATTCATGCTGGTGGCAGGTAAGCGCGCGCCGACGCGGGCAGAGACCCATGATCAGTCACCGGGGTAACCAACGATGAGCGAGGCCCGCGCTTGATCACCTTTGAGAGTGTGACAAAGCGTTACCCGGGCGGAACAGTAGCGGTTGACGGTCTGGACCTGGAGATTCCCGACGGTCAGACCATGGTTCTGGTCGGCCCGAGCGGCTGCGGCAAGACGACCACGCTGCGGATGATCAACCGCCTGATCGACCCGTCCGAGGGACGGATCATGCTGGACGGCACCGACATCTCAACCGTCGAGGCGCCCCAGCTGCGGCGCGGCATCGGCTACGTCATCCAGCAGGCCGGCCTGTTCCCGCACCGCACGATCGAGGACAACATCGCCACCGTCCCGCTGCTCGAAGGCTGGAACAAGGCCAAGGCCCGGGACCGGGCTCGCGAGCTGATGGACCTGGTCGGCCTGGACTCAGGAATGGCCCGCCGCTATCCGTACCAGCTCTCCGGCGGTCAGCAGCAGCGCGTCGGCGTGGCCCGGGCGCTGGCCGCGGACCCGCCGGTGCTGCTCATGGACGAGCCGTTCAGCGCGGTCGACCCGATCGTCCGGTCCTCCCTGCAGGACGAGCTGATCCGGCTGCAGGCCGAGCTGCACAAGACCGTGGTCCTGGTCACCCACGACGTCGAAGAAGCGATCAAGGTCGGGGACCAGGTCGCGGTGTTCTACCCGCACGGGAAGATCGCCCAGCTGGACACGCCGCAGCGGCTGCTGGGTGCGCCGGCCGACGAGTACGTGGAGAACTTCCTCGGCTTCGACCGGGGCATTCGCCGCCTCGCGTTCTTCTCGGCCGGCCAGCTGGACCTGGAGACCGACACCGTGCTGCCCGCGGACACCACCGTGGAGCAGGCCCGGGCGGCCGCCTCGCGGGTCGGGGAGCCGTGGGTGCTGGTCACTGACGGCAACCGCAAGCCGCTGGGCTGGTACGCCGTGTCCGATCTGGACCGCCAGCCCGGCCGGGAGACGCTGGGCACGCTGTCGCTGCCGCTGGCGCCGCTGGGCCACACGTTCCAGGTCGGCCGGGACTCGCTGCGCGCCGCGCTGGACGCCACCGTGCTGTCCCGGACCGGGCGCGCGGCCGGCGTCGACGACCAGGGCCGCGTGCTGGGCATCACCACCTACGAGCGGCTCCGGGCCGCCATCCAGACCGCCGAGCAGGCCGGGCTGGATGGCCACCCGGACCAGCCGGTGTTCCGCGGGGCGCGGACCACCCCCGATGCGGTGACGGCCGCCCGGGAGGGAGCCGAGTCGGCCGGCGAAGGCGTCCGCCCGTCATGAGCTGGGCCTGGCAGAACCGTGACCAGATCGGCCACCTCCTGGTCAGCCACCTGTACCTGGCCCTGGTGCCGGTCGTGTTCGGCATCATCGTGGCCATCCCGGTCGGGATCATGTGTGTCCGCTGGCGCTGGACCTGGCCGCCCATCTTGAGCCTGACCAGCATCTTCTACGCGCTGCCTTCGCTGGCGCTGTACCTGGTGCTGATCGCCTACACCGGGCTGACCGACTGGACGGTGATCATCCCGCTCACGCTGTTCTCGCTGTCGGTGCTGATCCCGAACGTGGTCGACGGCCTGCGCTCGGTGCCGCAGCCGGTCCAGCAGGCCGCGGTGGCCATGGGTTTCGGCCGCCTGCGCCAGACGATCCAGGTCGAGCTGCCGCTGGCCGTCCCGATCATCATCGCGGGCCTGCGGGTGGCCACCGTGTCCAGCATCAGCCTGGTCAGCGTGGGCCAGCTGATCGGCATCGGCGGCCTGGGCTACTTCTTCACCGACGGTGAGCAGCGCGACTTCTCGACCGAGATCTACGTCGGCCTGGTCCTGATCATCCTGCTGGCCCTGTTCTTCGACGGCCTGCTGGTGCTCGCTCGCCGCTGGCTGACCCCGTGGGAGGCGGGCCGGGCGCCGCGCGGGGAGCGCCGCCGGGCCGTGACGGTCACCCTCGGGGGCAGCGCCGTCGGCATAACCGGCGGCGGACATGCCCACGGACATGCCGGCGGCGGAGGCGGCCACGGCGGCGGAGGGGGACACGGGTGAGTTACTTCAGCGACGCGTGGCAGTGGCTGATCTCCTCGCAGAACTGGCACGGCTCCAACGGCATCCCCGAGCGGCTGGCCCAGCACCTGGAGTACACCGCGATCGCGCTGGCCATCGCGCTGGTCATCGCGATCCCGGTCGGCCTGGCCATGGGGCACCTGCGCCGCGGCGGTTTCGTCGTGGTCACCGTGGCCAACTTCGGCCGGGCCCTGCCCACCCTGGGCCTGGTCGTGCTGGTCTTCGTGCTCACCGCGGGGTCAGCCGCGGCCTGGCTGGTCCCGCTGGCCGCGCTGGCCATCCCGCCCATGCTGGTCAACACCTACGAGGGCGTGCTCGGAGTGGACCGGGAGCTGACCGACGCGGCCCGCGGCATGGGCATGACCGAATGGCAGATCCTGCGCAAGGTCGAGATCCCCGTCGCCCTGCCGCTGATCCTCCTCGGCATCCGCACCTCGGCGATCCAGGTCGTGGCCACCGCGACCATCGCGGCCTACATCGGCCTCGGCGGTCTGGGCCGCTACATCATCGACGGGCTCGCTCGCAACGAGTACAACGTGGTCGCCGGGGGGGCCGCCGTGATCGTCCTGCTCGCGCTGGCCGTCCAGGGACTGTTCATGCTGCTCGCGATCGTCATTGTCCCGGTGGGCCTGCGCCGTCAGGCGCAGGCGTCCTGATAACGTCTTTTCCGGTCAGAATTGAAGGG
>CBDIDG010000003.1:0-486226 GCA_965277615.1 Streptosporangiaceae bacterium
GCCAAGGTCGTCAGCGCGCTCAACGCGGTGTCGGCCAAGCTGACCACGGCCGAACTGCTGGCCATGAACAAGTCGCTGAGCATCAACCACGAGAGCTATACCCAGGTGGCCAGCACCTGGCTCAGCCAGAATGGTCTCAAGTAACCGCGTCTGCCGTAACCGCGTCTCCAGTAACTGGCGGGGCCGACGGTAGGCTCCCGGTCCGGGCGGGCAATCATTGACCATGCGCAATGACACCTCCGGGCCGGGAGCGGGCCCCCGGCCGGTCCGCGCCCCGCGCGGCACCGGCCTCAGCTGCAAGGGCTGGCCGCAAGAGGCCGCCATGCGGATGCTGATGAACAACCTCGATCCCGAGGTGGCCGAGCATCCCGACCAGCTCATCGTCTACGGCGGCTCCGGCCGGGCCGCCCGGAGCTGGCCCGCGTTCGACGCCATCGTCCGGTCGCTGCAGGACCTGGCCGGCGATGAGACCCTGCTGGTCCAGTCGGGCAAGCCGGTCGGCATCGTCCGCACCCACGAATGGGCCCCCCGGGTCCTGATCGCCAACTCCCTGCTCGTCCCGGAGTGGGCCAACTGGGAAGAGTTCCGCCGCCTCGAGGCGCTCGGGCTGACCATGTACGGCCAGATGACGGCCGGCTCGTGGATCTACATCGGCACCCAGGGCATTCTGCAGGGCACCTACGAGACGTTCGCCGCGGTGGCGGCCAAGCGGTTCGGCGGCACGCTGGCCGGGACCATCACCCTCACCGCCGGCCTGGGCGGCATGGGCGGGGCCCAGCCGCTGGCCGTGACCATGAACGGCGGCGTGGCCCTGTGCATCGACTGCGACCCGTCCCGGATCGAGCGCCGCATCGAGCAGGGCTACCTGGACGTGGCCGCGGACAACCTGGACGACGCCGTGCGCCGGGCCATCGCGGCCCGGGACGCGGGCACCCCGCTGTCCATCGGGCTGCTGGGCAACGCGGCCGAGGTGCTGCCCGCCCTGCTCGACCAGAGCTTCCCGGCCGATATCGTCACCGACCAGACCTCGGCCCACGACCCGCTGAGCTACCTGCCCCGCGGCGTGGCCTTCGAGGACATGGAGGTGCTGCGGGCCGAGGACCCGGCCGGGTTCACCCACCGGGCCGAGGAGTCCATGGCCGTCCACGTGGAGGCGATGGTCGGGTTCATGGACGCCGGCGCGGAGGTCTTCGACTACGGCAACTCGATCCGCGGTGAGGCGCAACGGGCCGGTTACACCCGGGCGTTCGCCTTCCCCGGCTTCGTGCCCGCCTACATCCGGCCGCTGTTCTGCGAGGGCAAGGGGCCGTTCCGGTGGGCCGCGCTGTCCGGCGACCCGAAGGACATCGCCGTCACCGACGCGGCCGTGCTCGACCTGTTCCCCGAGAACGAGCCGCTGGCCCGCTGGATCAAGATGGCCCAGGAAAAGGTCCACTTCCAGGGGCTGCCCGCACGGATCTGCTGGCTGGGTTACGGCGAGCGCAACCTGGCCGGCGTCCGGTTCAACGAGCTGGTCCAGCGGGGCGACATCAGCGCGCCCATCGTGATCGGCCGCGACCACCTGGACACCGGCTCGGTCGCCTCGCCCTACCGGGAGACCGAGGCCATGGCCGACGGCTCCGACGCCATCGCCGACTGGCCGATCCTCAACGCGCTGGTCAACGCGTCCTCGGGTGCGTCCTGGGTCAGCGTCCACCACGGCGGCGGGGTCGGCATCGGCCGGTCCATCCACGCCGGCCAGGTCTGTGTCGCCGACGGCACCGAGCTGGCCGCGGCCAAGCTGGAGCGCGTGCTGACCAACGACCCGGGCATGGGCGTGTTCCGCCACGCCGACGCGGGCTACGAGATCGCCGAACGAGTAGCCGCCGACCGCGGCGTCCAGATCCCCATGGCCCCCGGAGCCGCCCCGTGACCCCAGCTCCCCGCAACCCCACCCAACCCGTCGGCCCCAGCAGGACCACGGGCTTCATCAAAATCTCTAGCCTCACCAGCCCCTCCAGCCTCGCCGGCCACAGCAGTCCCAGCGGTCACCGGTGAAAGGTCCAGGGCGCGCCGGGCACGCCCCGCACGGGCCGGCCGCCGCCGGACCCGGCCGCGGCGGGCACGGGCCGCCCGTGCCCCCGGCCGGGCCCGATGGGCCGTCCGGCTCGCCTGGACCCTCCCGGCCCGGCGCCAGCCCGGACGCGGAAGCGGGCCGCCGCACCCGCCACTGGCACGCCGAGCTGGCCTGGCTGCCCGGGGTGGGTGTACGCCGTGACGTGCTGATCGAGGCGGCGGGGGACCGGTTCACCGTGGTCACCGCCGGGGTTTTCCTGGAGGAGGCACCGGCGGGCACCACCGCGCTGGCCGGGCTGACCCTGCCCGGCCTGGCCAACGCGCACTCGCACGCTTTCCACCGGGGCCTGCGCGGCATCGTCCAGGCTGATCAGGGCACGTTCTGGACCTGGCGGGAGCAGATGTACCGGCTGGCCGCCGCACTGGACCCGGACCGGTATTACGCCCTGGCCCGGGCGGTCTACGCCGAGATGGCGCTGGCCGGCGTCACCTGCGTCGGCGAGTTCCACTACCTGCATCACGAGGCGGGCGGCGTACCCTACGCCGACCCCAACGAGATGACCTGGGCCCTGCTGCGGGCCGCGGCCGACGCCGGCCTGCGGATCACGCTGCTCGACACCTGCTACCTGACCGCCGGGCTGAACCCGGACGGCAGCTCACGGCCGCTGGAGGGCGTCCAGCTCCGGTTCGGTGACGGGTCCGCGAGCCAATGGGCGGAACGGGTGGCCGCGCTCGACCCCGGCGAGCACGGGTCGCTCGGCCCCGGGGCCCGGATCGGCGCCGCCATCCACTCGGTCCGGGCCGTGCCCGCGGACCAGATGCCGGAGATCATGGCCTGGTCGCACCGGCTGGCCGCGCCGGTGCACGCGCACCTGTCCGAGCAGCCCGCAGAGAACGAAGCCGCCCTGGCCGCCTACGGCCGCACCCCGACCCAGCTCCTGTACGAGGCCGGCGCGCTCGGCCCGCGCAGCACGATGGTGCACGCCACCCACCTGACCGCCGGCGACATCGAGCTGCTCGGCCAGACCCAGACCACCTGCTGCTTCTGCCCGACGACCGAGGCCGACCTGGCCGACGGGATCGGGCCGGCCGGGGCGCTGGCCACGGCTGGCGCTCCGCTCAGCCTGGGCAGCGACAGCCACGCCGCCATCGACCTGCTGGCCGAGGCCCGCTGGCTGGAGCTCATGCAACGGCTGGCCACCGGCCGGCGCGGGCACTTCACCGCGGCCGAACTGGCCCAGGCCGCCACCGGTGCCGGTCACGCCTGCCTGGGCTGGGCCGACGCCGGCGCGATCGTCCCGGGGGCGCTGGCCGACCTGGTCACGGTGGGCCTGGACACGCCCGCGCTGGCCGGCGGCGCGGACGCGGACCCGGAACAGGCCGTGGGCGACGGGGCGCTGGACCGCGTGCTGTTCGCGGCCACCGCGGCCGACGTCCGGCACGTGGTGACCGGCGGCCGGGACGTGGTGCGCGATGGCCGCCACCTGATGGTCGGCGACGTTGCCGCCGAACTGTCCGCCACCATCCGGGCCGCGCTGACGGCCTCCTGACGGGTGACCTATTAATGAGCAGCCTTTAATGAGCACACCGCGATGAGCACGCTGATCACGAACATCGGCGAGCTGGTCACCAACGCTCCCGGGGACCACGACGCCAGCCGCGGCCCGGGGCCGTTCGAGGCCCGCACCGGCGCCGCGCTGGTCATCGACGAGGGCCGGGTGGCCTGGACCGGGCCCGCGGGCCGGGCGCCGGCCGCCGACGACATCGTGGACGCGCGCGGCCGCGCCGTGCTGCCCGGCTTCGTCGACTCGCACGCCCACCTGGTGTTCGCGGGCGAGCGCGGGGCCGAGTTCGCGGCCCGGATGGCCGGCCAGCCCTACGAGGCGGGCGGCATCCACACCACGGTCGCGGCCACCCGGCGGGCCTCCGACATCACGCTCCGGGCCAACCTGCGCCGCCTCACCGACGAGATGGCCCGTCAGGGCACGACCACGTTCGAGTGCAAGTCCGGCTACGGGCTGACCGTCCGGGACGAGGCCCGCGCCCTGATGCTGGCGGCCGAGGTCACGCCGGAGGTCACCTACCTGGGTGCGCACGTGGTGCCGCCGGAGTACGCCGGTGACCGGGCCGGCTACGTGGACCTGGTCTGCGGCCCGATGCTGGACGCCTGCGCCCCGTACGCGCGCTGGATCGACGTGTTCTGCGAGCGGGACGCGTTCGACGGGGCCGAGACGGCGCGCATCCTGGCCGCTGGGCAGGCTCGTGGCCTGCTGGCCCGGGTGCACGCGGGCCAGCTCGGCCCCGGCCCCGGGGTCCAGGTCGCGGTGCGGGCCGGGGCCGCCTCGGCCGACCACTGCACGTTCCTGACCGCGGCCGACGTGGACGCGCTGGCCGCCGCCGACACCGTGGCCACGCTGCTGCCCGCGGTGGAGTTCTCCTGCCGCCAGCCCTACCCGGACGCCCGGCGGCTGCTCGGTGCGGGGGTCACCGTGGCCATCGCGACCGACTGCAACCCAGGCTCCTGCTTTACCTCGAGCATGGCCCTGTGCGTGGCCTTCGCCGTCCGCGACATGCACCTGACCACCGAGGAAGCGGTGTGGTCGGCCACCGCGGGCGGTGCCCGGGCCCTGCGCCGCACCGACGTCGGCCACCTCGGCCCGGGCGCCCGGGCCGACCTGCTCATGCTGGACGCCCCGTCGCACGCCTACCTGGCCTACCGCCCCGGCGTCCCCCTCACCGCCGCCGTCTGGCGCGAGGGCCGTCTGGTCGCCACCCAGCCCGAGCTCCTACCCCGCTAACCAGCCCGTCGCCTCCACCACTCCCGTCGGCTCACCTGCCCCGCCACCCCCATCAGCCACACTGACCTCACTGGACACCTCAGACTCGCGGCGATGATTCCGGGCGCGGCGTTTCGTCATACCCCTGGGGCACGCTGGGCAGAAGATTTTCGTTCGCCCAGTGTCCCTGGCTGACGATAGGTTCGTGACACCCGGGTGCTGACGGCCCGGAGCCACGCGGGGAAGGACGTGACGTGGAGCAGAGTTCTGCGGGGCCAGCGATTCTCGTTGAGAACCTGACCAAATCATTCGGCGACGTGCATGCGTTGCGCGGCATCGACCTGTCGGTGCCGCAGGGGACGGTCCTGGGGGTGCTGGGCCCGAACGGGGCGGGCAAGACCACCGCCGTGCGCATCCTGACCACCCTGCTGCGCCCGGACGGGGGCCGCGCGGTGGTCGAGGGTCACGACGTGGTCAAGGAGCCCAGCGCGGTCCGCCGCTCGATCGGCCTGGCCGGCCAGTCCGCGGCCATCCAGATCGAGCTGACCGGGCGCGAGAACCTGGAGATCATCGGGCGGCTCTACCACCTGGGCCGGGCCGCGTCCCGGGCCCGCGCCACCGAGCTGCTGGAGCAGTTTGGCCTGACCGACGCGGCGGACCGGTCGGCCAAGACCTTCTCCGGCGGCATGCAGCGCCGCCTGGACCTGGCCGCCAGCCTGGTCGGCCGGCCCCAGGTCCTGTTTCTGGACGAGCCCACCACCGGGCTCGACCCGCGCTCCCGGCTGGGCATGTGGGACATCATCCGGTCGCTGGTGGCCGGCGGCACCACGCTGCTGCTCACCACCCAGTACCTGGAGGAGGCCGACGAGCTGGCCAACGAGATCGTGGTCATCGACCACGGTGAGGTCATCGCGGCCGGGACGTCGGCCGAGCTGAAGGGCCGGGTCGGCGGCGATGTCCTGGAGTTCACCGTCCCGGAGCGGTCGCGCATCACCGATGCGGTCGCGGCCGTGGCCAAGCTGGCCGAGGGTGAGCCGCACGTGGACGAGGGCACCGGCGTGGTCAGCGTGCCGGTCGGCATCAACGGCTCCGAAGCCCTGATCCAGGCCGTCCGCAACCTGGACGAGGCCGGGATCGCGACCAGCGGGCTGGGCCTGCGCCGGCCGTCGCTGGACGACGCGTTCCTGGCCCTGACCGGCCACGCCGCCGAAGAAGAAGACGCCGAGGACGGCGGCAAGCGCCGCCGCGGCCGCCGCAAGGGCGCCGAGAACGCCGAGAGGGCCACGTCATGACCGCGATCGCCATCCAGCCACCTCAGGACGCGCCCGGCCTGTTCACCCGGGCCCGCTGGGCCGTCAGCGACACGCTGACCATCAGCAGGCGGAACCTGCTGGTCTGGGCCCGCGTCCCCGCCTACATCATGTTCACCATCATTCAGCCGGTCATGTTCGTGCTGCTGTTCCGCTACGTGTTCGGCGGCGCGATCGCGGTCAACACCAAGGGCGGCTACGTCAACTTCCTGCTGCCGGGCATCCTGGCCCAGACCGCGGCCTTCGCCTGCTTTGGCACGGCCATCTCGCTGGCCCAGGAGCTGAAGAAGGGCGTCATCGACCGGTTCCGGTCCATGCCGATGGCCCGGTCCGCGGTCCTGGGGGGCCGGCTGGTGGCCGACACCGCCCGGATGACCATCACGATCCTGGTCGTGGTCGGCGTCGGCTACGCGGTCGGGTTCCGGTTCAGCAACGGCGTCGGCCCCGCCATCGGCATGGTCGTACTGGCCATCGCGCTCGGCGTCGCCTGCTGCTGCATCGCCGCCTACACCGGCCTGGCCATCGGCGACGAAGAGTCGGTGCAGGCGTTCGGCCTGGTCTGGCTGTTCCCGCTCACGTTCCTCAGCTCGGCCTTCGTCCCGATCTCGACCATGCCCGGCTGGCTGCAGGCGTTCGCCAACAACCAGCCCATCACGTTCACCGTCAACGCCATGCGGGCCATGGCCCTGGGCGGCCCGATCGCGACCAACCTGTGGAAGAGCATCGCCTGGCTGGTCGGCATCTTCATCGTCTTCGCGCCCCTGTCCGTCCGCGCCTACAAACGCGCCTCGTAACCCCCCAGACCCCTACCCCGCGCCGGCATCCCACCTAGCGCTAGCGCCCAGTCTCGCGCGCGTCCCACGTGGCACCAGCGTCTCACCCGGCGCTGGCGCCCCCAACCTCGCGCCGGCGCCCAGTCTCGCGCGCGTCCCACCTAGCGCTGGCGTCCCACCTCGCGCTGGCGTCCCACCTCGCGCTGGCGTCCCACGTCGCGCTGGCGTCCCACGTCGCGCTGGCGCCCCCAACCTCGCGCCCAGGCCCCGGTGTACCCGGGACCTGGGCGTCTGTGGGCTGGCCACCCGGCCCAGACTCGCTAGCTCTGGGCGTCTGAACTCACCATCCCCGCGAGTCACCTGCACCCCACGAGCCCTGCGACCCAAGTCCCCCGGCTGTCCCGGAATCCCCAGTCACCCACCCTGGCTCGCCACTCGCCGGAGCTCACAATTCCACGAGCCACTCTCGACTCATGAGACCCACCACAGCGTCCTTGATCCATCCTCTGGCAGCGAAGTCAGTCGTATTCGCTGAGGATGCTGCCCGGTAATGGATCACCGGAGCACACCCCGAGGAGCCCCAACCTCCCGGGCCCTGAGCTCCTCGGTGGCCTCAGGTTCCCCAGCCGTCCCAAGCTCCGGCGGACCCAGCGCCGCCTTTGCACCAGTGAGGCGCGGCCTCCCATCTCCTGGGGCGCATGAGTCCGATGCAGAACACCACAGGTGCCCCGACCCTCCAACTCCGCTTAGGTGGAGCAAAATCGGCAAATAGCGCAGACTTTGCTCCACCTAAGCTCGAGGTCACCAATTTCTGGGACACCTGGGGCTGGCGAGGTGCCACGTCCCGGGGTGGAGTATCCCGGAAGCGTTCTCAGCGCATGGCCCTAAATGGGCTTCCACCATCGCCAACTTCGAGCAGCCCGAGCCCCGGGCCACTAAGCCCCCGCGATGCGGTCGAGCCAGTCGCCGAGGAGGGCCCGCTCGGTGGCACTGAGCGCGGTGACATCGGACAGTCCAGCCCGCAGGGTCACCGCCGCGGCCGCCGGGCTGCCCGGCGTTACCGGGTCGGTGCCCTCATCTACCAGGATGGCGGCGCAGACCGACGCCCAGGCGGTGGCGGCCAGCCCGTCGTCGCGTTCGTCCTCGGGCTGGTCGATGAGGGTGAACACGACGCCGGTGCCCGCGGCGCGGATGAGCTCGACCGCCCGGCGTTCGGTCACGCGCAGCCGTCCGGCCTCAGCCACCCGGTGCACCCGGGCCTGCAGTACGGCCGCGCCGGTAGCCGCGGCCGCCTGGCCGCGGGGCGTGCCCAGCACCGTGTGCATGAGCCGGAACAGCTCCGGGTTGGCCAGCCCGAAACCGACGTGGAGCTCCCATCCGGCCCGCAGGTTTTCGACCGGGTCGTCGCCGGCTTCGATCGGGTGCTTGCCGGCCACGTAGCTCACGAACCCGTGCTCGGCGACGGCTTGGAGCAGCCCGTTCTTGTCACCGAACAGCCGGTAGATCGTCGGTGCCTGCACGCCGGCCGCGAGCGCGACCGAGCGGGTGGTGACCGCCTCCGGTCCCTCGGTGGCCAGCAGCTTGGCCGCGACCTCCACCAGCTGCGCCCGCGTCCGGTCACGCGATGACACCAGATTCCGCTCCGCCATGTTAACGATGATAACAGGAATTTGCGATCACCACGTTTCCATTGGTAACCTCGTGGAGGAATCATCGATAACACGAGGGACGGCATCACATGATCGTCATCACTGGGGCGACCGGCGCCCTCAACGGCGCCACCGTCGAGGCCTTGCTCAAGCGCATCCCGGCGGACCAACTCGGCGTGAGCGTGCGCGACGTGGCCAAGGCGCAGCATTTTGCCGATCGCGGTGTGCGGGTGCGTCGCGGCGGCTACGACGACCCGGCCGCGCTGCTCGACTCGTTCGAGGGCGCCGACCAGGTGCTGCTCGTCTCGTCCAACGACCCCAGCGCCGACGGGGTCGCCCTGGTCCGCGTCGGCATCGAGGCCGCCGTCCAGGCTGGTGCCCACCGGATCCTCTACACGAGCCACCAGCACATCGGGCTCGACAGCCCGTTCGTGCCGGCCGGCGTGCACGCCGCCAACGAGGCCCAGCTGGCGGACTCCGGCCTGGCCTGGACCTCCCTGCGCAACGGCTTCTACGCGCACAGCCTGGACTGGCTGCTGGGCCCCTGGCGTGAGACCGGCACCATCGCCACCCCCGCCGACGGTCCCGTTTCGTGGACCGAGCGCGCGGACGAGGGCGAGGCCGCCGCCGTGATCCTCACCAGCGAGCGGCCCTTCGACGGCCCGGTCACCCTCACCGCGAGCGCGGCTCCCACCTTCGACGAGATCGCGGGCATCGCCTCCGAGCTCACCGGCCGTGACATCCGGCGCGTCGTTCTGGACGACGAAGAGTGGGTCGCCGGGCAGGTCGCCCAGGGCCGCCCGGAGCACATGGCGCGGTTCCTGCTCGGGTTCTACCAGGCCGCCCGGGACGGACGTTTCGCAGACACCGACCCGCTGCTGGCCGAGCTCCTGGGCCGGGAACCACGCACGGTGCGCGACCTGCTGGCCGAGCGGGTGGCGGCCTGAGTCCAAACCCGGGCTGATCCTTAAGCCGGCTCCGCGGTCAGGGTGGGGTAGCGGCGGCCGAACCGGATGAGGGGTTCGCCCGCCGGGGCCAGATAGGGGACCGCCATCACCTGGGCGATGAGCACCAGGTGGTCGCCGGCCGGGACGCGCTGGGTGATCTCACAGTCCAGCGCGGCCAGGCCGCCGTCCGGGATGATGGCTCCGGAGTGGGGACCGCGCTGGTAGGGAACGCCGTCCAGCATCCGGCGGGCGTTCGGACGCCCGGCCGCCGCGAACCGGCCCGCGATCGCGCGCTGGCTGGCGGACAGCAGGGTGACCGCGAACCGGTCCACCGGCCCGGCATCGGGGTCGGTGCCGCCGAGCAGGCCGGCCGGATAGGACCCGGCGATGAGCGAGATCAGCACCAGCGGCGGGTCCAGTGATACCGGGCAGAACGCGCTCACCGTGGTGCCGATGTCGTCCCGTCCGTCGGCCAGGGTGACCAGCGTGACGCCGGCCGCGTAGACCGACAGCGCCGCGCCCAGGTCTCCACCGGCCGTGACCCCGCCGGCCTCAGTGGCCGGCGCGGCCAACGGTGCCGACGGGGCGGCGTCGGTCAACCGACTCTCCAGTACCCCGGCATCATCAGCTCGCCCGCGGGTGGCCCGGTCAGCTGAGCCGCCACCTGCCCGGCCACACCCCAGGCACTCCCGGCACCCGCCGCAACCCCGAAGCCCCCAGCCCCGGAGCTGAAGCCAGAGCTAGAGCCGAAGCCAGCACCGGCGCCGCCGCTCAGCACCGCGGCCAGCCCGGACAGCACCCCGCCCGGCAAGGAGGCGGCCCGGTCTTCGCTGGAGTCGTGCTGCCGGAGCTGGTCGAGCGGGTTCGCCCGGGGGAAGATCCGCAACGGTGCGTCCGCGGGCAGGCCACCCCGGCGCCGCGCCGTCACCGCGGCCTCGGCCAGGCCGCCGAGTTGGTCGGCCAGCCCGTTGTGCACGGCATCGGCCCCGAGCCAGACCCGGCCGCGGGCGACCGCTTCGACCTCAGCCTCGGACAGGTTGCGGCCGCTGGCCACCTTGGTGGTGAAGTCGGCGTAGATCTGGTCCAGCCAGCTGTTGACGATGGACCATTCGTCGTCGCTGAACGGGTGGGTGGCCGCGAACATCCGGCCGTGCGCACCCTCGGTCACCCGGTCGGTGGTGATCCCGGCCCGGCCAAGCAGATCCTCCAACACCGGCTTACCCACGACGACACCGATCGAGCCGGTGATCGTGCCGGGCTGGACGATGATCTCGTCGGCGGCCATCGAGATGTAGTAACCGCCGGATGCGGCCACGTCGCCCATGGAGACCACGACCGGCGTGCCGCCGGCCCGGGCCCGGACGACCTCACGCCAGATCGTGTCGGACGCGGTGGCCGAACCACCCGGGCTGTTGACCCGCAGCAGGATCGCGCCGGCTCGCTCGTCGGCCGCGGCGGACCGCAGCGCCGCGGCGATCGTGTCCGAGCCCATCCACGGGCCGGACATCGGGCCGCGGCCGCTGCGTCCCATCCGGATCGGGCCGGTGGCGTAGACCACGGCCACGTACCGTTCCCGCGGGTTCGGCAGCTTGCGGGCCCGCTGGGCCAGGTTGGCCGACCGCTGGTAGCGCGTCAGGTACTGCAGTACTGCGTCCTGGCCGGCCTTCTGCTTGATGGCCGCGTAGGCCTCGTCGCGGTAGCCCAGCACGTCGACCAGGCCTTCGGCCAGCGCCTGCTGAGGCAGGAACGGGCCCCGGTCCAGCAGGGCCCGGGCCTCGTCCGGCGTCTTGCCCCGGCGGTCGGCGATCGCGCTGGTCAGCTGCCCGGCCACACTGGCGGCCAGGTGCTCGTTCTCCTCGCGGGCCGGTCCGGTGAAGCCGGTTTCGGTCAGCGCGTGGGCCGCGGTCTTGTACTCGCTCCGCTGCCCGGCCTGGAAGCTGACCCCGGCCTTGTCCAGAGCCGAGCGGAAGAACAGCCGCTCGACCACCACGCCGGTCAGCCCGAGGCTGCCGGAGGGTTGCAGGTAGATCCGGTCGAACGCGGTGGCCAGGTAGTACGGCCCGTTGCCCTGCCCGAACTCACCGAACGACTCGGCCCAGGCGTAGGCCGTCTTGCCCGCCGCGCGGAACTTCCCGATCGCCTCGCGCAGCTCCTGCACGGTGGCCAGCCCGAGGTTCTGGCCACCGACCTTGGCCACCAGCGCCTGCACCCGGTCGTCTTCCCGGGCCCGGCGCAGGCCATCGAGCATGTCGCCGAGCCGCAGCCGGTTCCGCGTCAGCACCGCGTTCAGCGGGTCGGTGGGCGGGCCCTCCACGATCCCCTGGGTGAGGTCCAGCTCCAGGATCAGCGGCGCGGAATGCCGCTGCCGCAACCGGGTGATCTGGTGGGCAATCGTCGCCTCTGCCATGCAATCCAGCTTAAGCGCCGTCTTTCGCGGTAGAGACGGTGGGGAAAGTGTGTGAATGCGGCACCTGAGAACGACTGGGCCCGGCACGGCCGGGTTATCGTCGGTCCAGGACGTTAAAGGGAGGGGACCGGGCGATGACCCAAGGTGGCGGCACTGGGGCCGTCAACGGCAGGTCCGACGGCGAAGTCACCATCATCGTGGACGGGGCCAACGTCGTCGGCTCGCGGCCGGACGGCTGGTGGCGAGATCGGGCCGGAGCGGCGGTCCGCCTGAACGACAACCTGGCCAAACTGGCCGAGCGCGGCCACCAGGGCATCCCCGCGGGCGAGCTGGCCACCATCGAGCCCGCCCCCACCCCCCGGCCCGTCACCACCACTGCGGACGACCGTGAGCCGGAGGACGCCAGCCTGGTCCCGGTCACCGTCCTGCTGGTGCTGGAGGGGGCGGCCCGCGCGGCCGTTCCCCGCATCGCCGAACGCGCTCGCGCCGCCAGCGGGGTCCGGGCCAGGGCCGGAGCCGGTGAGGTCAGCGGGGACGGGGACGTGCGGGTGGTGTCGGCCCCGGGGTCGGGGGACGACGAGATCGTCCGGCAGGCGCAGCAGCGGGCCGGGCACTGCATCGTGGTGACCGCCGACCGCGAGTTGCGACGGCGGTGCGTGGCCGCCGGAGCGCAGGTGGCCGGCCCGTCCTGGCTGTACGGATTGCTCTGATCACCGGGTCCGGAATCGCCCAGTGTCGGGACTTCCCCGGGACACCCTCCGCATAACATTGGGGGAGTCCCTGGCCCGCTCCACCTCTCCCGAAGAAGACGATGGTTGCGCTGATTGTTTTCGTGGTTGTCCTGTTCGCTGCGGCCGTGTTCACGGTGGACCACACCGTGAAGGCCCGGAAGAAGGCCCGCCTCCGCCGGGCGGCCACGGAGCGGCTGGCCGCGGCGGCAGCCGGGGCCGAGGCCAGGGAACGGGACCGGCGGGCACGCCAGGAGGCGAGCGCCGCGCTGACCTCGGTCATGCCGACCATCCACGACCGCGGCCCGCGGCGCGTCTGACCCGGACCGTAACCCCCTGACCCGGGCCGCCCCGCAGCCGGCATGAAGATCGTCGCGATCTCGGACACCCACGCGCCCCGGCGATGGAAGTCCTGCCCGCCCCGGGTGGCCGAGTACCTGCGCCAGGCCGACCTGATCCTGCACGCCGGTGACGTGTGCACCGCGTCCGTGCTCGACGAACTGGCCCAGTTCGCGCCGGTGCACGCGGTGCTGGGCAACAACGACGGCCCCGACGTCGCGGCCTGGGGTGCGCCCGAGACGCTGGACCTCGACCTGGCCGGGCTGAAGGTGTCGATGATCCACGACAGCGGGCCGTCGGCGGGCCGCCTGCGCCGGATGCGCCGCCGCTTCCCCGAGGCCGGCCTGGTGGTGTTCGGGCACTCGCACATCCCGCTGGACGAGTCGGCCGACGGCCTGCGCATCCTCAACCCCGGGTCGCCCACCGACCGGCGCCGCCAGCCGCACGGCACCATCGGCCTGCTCACCGTGGTCGGCGGCCGCCTGGAGCGGGCCCGCATCGTCCCCGTGACCTGATGGGTTAAGAGCACCTATTAAAAACGAGAGCACCGCTCTTGACTAACCAGCCGCTAGTGGTGTTAACTGCTCTTAAGTCAGAGCAGTGCTCTCGGAATAAGCTGAGAGCCGGATCCCGAGGAGATGGCATGACCACACCGACGGCAGACCCGCAGCACTACCAGCAGGCTGGCTGGTTCACCCGCAACGTGTTCAACAGGGCCGTCGCCGGGCTGACCGGCCTGGGCATCAGCATCATGGGGTCGCGAATCCTGGCCGTCCGCGGCCGCAAGAGCGGCGAGTGGCGCACCACCCCGGTCAACCTGCTGGTCATCGACGGCCAGCGCTACCTGGTCGCCCCGCGCGGCCACACCCAGTGGGTCCGCAACATGCGGGTCGCGCACGGCGGGGAGCTCCGGCTGGGCCGCCGGACCGAGCCGTTCACGGCCACCGAGCTCTCCGACGACGAGAAGCCGGCCATCCTGCGGGCCTACCTCAAGCGGTGGAAGGCCGAGGTCGGCGTGTTCTTCGGTGGCGTCGGCCCGGACTCCTCCGAGGGTGAACTGCGCCGGATCGCTCCCGACCACCCGGTGTTCAAGGTCAACCCGGCCTGAGCGTCCCCAGCAACGGGATGGCCGCGATCTTCTCCTCGGTCAGCTCGTCCCAGCGGACCGAGGCCGGCCCCCGGGGCGGCCGGCCCGGGCGGCAGTCGATAATCCGCTCCGGGGTGATGACCAGATCGACCGGCACGTCGTGGCCGGTGACCGGGATCGAGCCCGCCGGCCGCACCTGCAGCTCGTGCACCGTGGTGACCACCACCGTGTCCGGGCCGATCAGCCCGGCCGCGCTGGCCAGCGCGTACTCCAGGTCGGCGAAGCCGCCCCCCTTGCCCAGCCGGGCCCCGTCCTCGCCCACCGCCACGCAGCCGCTGACCACCAGCCCGACCTCGGCCAGGTCGGCCACCGGGATCCGGCGGGCCGACCGGGTCGCGCCGCTGATCGAGGCCGCCTTGCGCGGTGGATCGCTCAGGTGCGCCGGGTCGAGCAGGAAGAACGGATCCGCGTCGGCCAGCCGGGGCACGGCCATGTACACGGTCTTGCCGTCCTGCAGGGCCCGCTGCCGGACCGGCAGCTGAGCCGAGTCCGGGTTGGACTTGATCGCGCGGGCCTGCTCCCATTCGGGCCGGGCGCGCAGCCGCTCGGCCGCGGCCTCGGCCCCGGTGAAGTTGGGGATCCGCCCGGCCGCGCCGGGAAACCGGGCCACCCGGGCCGCGGTCATCGCCGACCACACCTTGTCGCGCAGCGCCGCCTTGGCCGCCAGGTCTTCCGCGCGCCCGCCCGCGTCGTGATCATGGCGGGGAGCGGAGCGGGGCACCTGCCTATCCTGCCCCACCGCATAACCGGCTTCCACGTCCAGGTGACAGAACCGCAGGATGCGGGCATCAAGCACTCCGAGCAACCTTTTTATTGATGAGGAACTGACGTGGCTGATGTCATCCCGATGATCGATCTGTCGCCCTGGTTCGACGGTTCCGAACGTGACCAGCAGGCCGTCGCCCGCCAGGTGGACGAGGCCCTGCGCACCTCGGGGTTCCTGCTCGTCACCGGGCACGGGATACCGGACGAAGCCCGGGCCCGGACCCGGGCCGTGGCCCGGGAGTTCTTCGCGCTGCCCGCCACGGTCAAGGCCCGGTACACGGCCGCGGTCGGCGGCCGCGGCTGGCTGCCGCCCGGGGCCGAGGCCAACGGCTACGCCGAGGGCACGCCCACCCCGCCGGACCTGAAGGAGTCGTTTTCGCTGGCCGCGGACCAGCCCACCGGGGACGCGGCCATCGACGCGCGCTGGTTCCGGCCCAACGTCTGGCCGGCCGAGGTGCCGGACCTGCAGCCGGTGGTGGACGACTACATCAGCCGCGTGCACGCCCTGTCGGACGAGCTGATGGCGCTGTGCGCGGTGGCGCTGGGCCTGCCCGCGGACCACTTCGTGCCGTTCCTTTCGCATCCGACCTACGGCGTGAACCTGAACTGGTACCCGCCTGCCGACCCGGCGCACGGGCCGGAGCCGGGCCAGTACCGGATCGGGCCGCACACCGATTTCGGCACCGTCACCGTGCTGGACCGCGAGCCCGGCAAGGGCGGGCTACAGGTCTGCTCGGCCGACGGCACCTGGTCCGACGCGCCCTACGACCCGGCCGCGCTGACCATCAACATCGGTGACCTGCTGGCCCGCTGGACCGGCGACCGCTGGCGGTCCACCCGGCACCGGGTGCTGCCGCCGCAGCCGGAGGCACCCGGCGAGGACCTGCTGTCGCTGATCTTCTTCTACGAGACCAACCACGACGCGGTGATCGAGTCGCTGCCCGCGCCGATCGGCCACACCCAGTTCCCGCCGGTGGTCGCGCATGAATACCTGGCCGGGAAGCTCGACGCGATCACCGTCACCTGACGCCGGCCGGACCGGCCCAGACGGCGCGATACCGGACGGCCAGCCGGGCGTTCTATCGTGGCAGGGTGACCGGCCGGCCGGATGGTGAGCTTCCGTGGGGGAGTGATGCCGCCGACGACCTCATCGAGCAGGGTGACGAAGAGCCGGGACGGGACTGGCTCGGCGGTGGCGGGCCCGGCGGCAACTGGCCCAGCCGGTTCCGGTGGCCCCCACGAGGCGGTCTGCTGATCGCCGGGCTGGTGGTCATTGCGCTGGTCGCGGGGTTGCTGGGCGGCTACCTGGCCGGGGACGCGCACGGTCGTCATCGAGTGGCCACGGCCAAGCCGTCGCGGCCCGCCGGGCCAGCTGCCTCCGTCGGGCTGGCCGAGACGGGCAGCCAGTGCTCGACCGTGCTGGGGCACAGCATGCAGCTCGGGGTCGAGGTGGTGAACGGGTCACCGGTGAACATTTCGCTCGGGCAGCTCACCGCCCGGTTCCCGAGCGGCGGGCTGAAGCTCACGGTCGCGTCGTGGGGGCCGTGCGGCACGCTGCCCTTCGCCCACTCGGCGGTGGACACCGTGCTGGCCAGCGGGGCCAGCACCTGGATCAGCGTGACCGTCACCACGCTGGCCAAGTGCCCGCGGGGGCTGCCGGTGGAGTACGTGGCCAGCTACGACCAGCTGGGTCTCACGTACACCGTGGTGCTGCCGGGCTTCGCCGACCTGGGCGGCGTCGCGGTGGCGGGCTGCCCGGCGCCGAGCGGCCCGCCGTGATCCGGCCGCCGTGATCGCGCCGTCTATCGTGGCAGTGTGACCGGCCAGCAGGACGATGACCCCTGGATGGGGTTTCCCCGCGAACCAGCGGACGACGTGCTCGAGCTGGGCGACGATCGTCCTCGTCGCAGGCTGGGGCCGTCCTGGTGGCCGCCGCAGCTACCGCGGTTCGCGCTGATACTGGCGGCGGCCACGCTCGTCCTCGGTCTGGGTGTGGGTTTCGGAGTGGGCCATGCCAGCGGCTCCCGTCAGGCTGGCGGGCCGGCCGCGAAGGCCTCGGCCAGCAGCACCTCGGCCGCGTCCGTGTCGTCGGGCGGTGTCGTGCTGGCCCAGACCGGCAACGTGTGCTCGGCCCAGCAGGGGGACACGCTCCAGCTCGGTATCCAGGTGGCCAACGACTCCGCCGCGCCGCTGACGCTGGGCCAGGTGCGGGCGGTGGTGCCCTACTGGGGCTTGCAGGTGACCGGCTGGACCTGGGGTCCTTGCGGCGAGCTGAACGCCGGCCCGCACAACGGCGGCGATCCGCAGGGTGCGGGGCCCGACCAGTATCTGACCCCGGGGGCCAGCGGCTGGATCAATGTCGAGGTCAAGGTACTGATCCGATGCCCCACCCCGCTGCCGGTCCAGTTCGTGGTCAGCTACGAGCAGCGCGGAAAGATCGGCATGGTCCAGTTCCCCGGCTTCCAGGACCTGGGCGCCGTGCCGTACTCCGGCTGCCCGGGCAGCTAGGGCAGCCCGGGCAGCTAGGGCTGGGCCGGGGGAATGGTGCCCGCGGTGCGGATGAGCAGCCGGTCCGGGCCACGCAGGTTGAAGTTGGGCTTGTAGTGCAGCCCGTCGCCGTCCAGCTCCGGGGCGGTCACCCGGCGCGCGAACGCGGTCAGCGCGGTGGCCGCTTCCAGCCGGGCCAGCGGTGCCCCCAGGCAGAAGTGCGGCCCCGCCGCGAAGGCCAGGTGTCCCGCCCCCTTTGGGCCGGCCCCCTGACGACCAGCACTGTCCTTATGGCTGGCACCGTTCTTATGGCTGGCACTGTCGCGGGTGATGTCGAACCGGTCCGGGTCGGTGAAGAC
This sequence comes from Streptosporangiaceae bacterium, assembly GCA_965277615.1. Taxonomy (GTDB): domain Bacteria; phylum Actinomycetota; class Actinomycetes; order Streptosporangiales; family Streptosporangiaceae; genus Bog-532. The sequence continues at coordinate 17,744 of CBDIDG010000003.1, forward strand.
CCCCGGATCCCGGCCGGCCGCGGCCAGCAGGACCAGGATCAGCGTGCCGTCGGTCGCTTCGACGTCGCCGAGCTGAATCGTCCCCCGGGCCACCCGGGCGGTCAGCTGCACCGGCGGGTCGTAGCGCAGGGTCTCTTCGACCGCTCCGGCGGCCAGACCCGGGTCGGCCCGCAGCGCGGCCAGCTGGTCCAGATTCCGGAGCAGGGCCAGGACCGCGTTGGAGATCAGCCCGACCGTGGTTTCGTGCCCGGCCACCAGCAGCAGGATGGCGGTGGAGATCAGCTCGGCCTCGGTCAGATGGCTGCCTTCGTCTTCGGCCCTGATCAGCTCGGTGAGTAGGTCGTCGCCGGGGTCGGCGCGGCGTTCGGCGATGAGCTCGCGGAAGTAGGCGGTGAACTCCTCCCGGGCCGCGCTGGCGTCGGCCGCACCCTCCTCGGGCGCGACGAACTGAGGTTGCAGGGAGTGAGCCAGCCGGGCCGACCAGCCCGCGAACCGGGCATGGTCCCCAGCGGGCACGCCGAGCAGCTCGCAGATGATCCGGACCGGCAGCGGGTAGGCCAGCTGGTCCACGAGTTCCAGCTCGTGCGGGCTCCGCTCGGCCGCGGCCGACAGCAGCTCGTCGGTGACGGTCTGGATCCTGGGGGCGAGCCGGGCCACCATGCGCGGGGTGAACGCCTTGGACACCAGCCGCCGCAGCCGGGTGTGGTCGGGCGGGTCCATGGACAGGAACGACATGCCGGTCCGCCGGGGTGCATCCGGCGGGGCCAGCCGGGAGGTGCCACGCTCGCTGCTGACCCGGCTGTCGCGGAGGATGCGCGAGCAGTCATCGTGCCTGCCCAGGACGATCAGGGCGCCGCCCAGCGTGGCGTACGGTGAGGCCTCCCGCAGCGCGGCCAGGACCGGATAAGGATTGGCCACCACGGCCGGGTCGCCGAGCTGGCTGAGGAGATTCTGCTCCGTCGTGGTCATGGGCTTAGGCTCCAACTTGAACCTTGGTTCAAGTCAAGCGGCCTGACGGAGTGGCGATGAGCGTAACCGAAACTGATTCCCCGGAGTCCCCGGGGGCACCGCCGTTGCTGACGATCGGGCAGCTGTCGGCCGAGACCGGCGTCCCCACCTCGACGATCCGGTTCTGGGAGCGCAAGGGCCTGCTCACCCCGGACCACCGCCAGTCCGGCCAGCGCCGCTACACCCCAGCCGCCGTCCGCGGCGTCGCCATGTTGCGCCTGTTGCAAGAGGTGGGCCTGACCCTGGCCGACATCCGCCGCTTCCGCGAGGAACGCGCGATCACACCCCGGTCCTGGCACACGCTCGTGGCCGACAAGCTAACCGACGTGGAGCGCCAGATCGCCGCCCTGGAACACGCCCGCGACCTGCTGTCCCACGCCTCCACCTGCCACCACGACGACCTCCTGGCCTGCCCCGGCTTCCAAGAATGGTTCGCCGCCTACCTAGCCACCTTCCCGTCCCGCGAACGCGCCCCCGCCTGACCCACACCGCCCAGCCGACCCACACCGCCCAGCCGACCCACACCGCCCAGCCGACCCACGTCGCCCAGCCGACCCACACCGCCCAGCCGACCCACGTCGCCCAGCCGACCCACGTCGCCCCTCTGTCCTCATCAGTCACATGTGACACGTGTGCTGGGGTGCGTCTCAGGGGCGTCAGAGGTGGGGTGATTTTTTAGCCACCTCCCGGCTCCGGGCTTCGTGCGGGGACCCCTGCGGCAGGCCCGGCCAGGCCCAAGAGCGGGCAGGCAGCGTGCGCCTGGCCCGCTGCCGAGCGTAGGGCCTGCCGCCACCCCGCACTAAGCCCTCCGCCGGCAGGACACCGGCCAAACAATCACCCTGAGCTCGTGCTGAGTCCCGGGGTTCGCTCCTTATGTAGGCAATGTGCCATCCACCACACCCGGGTGTAGGTAATGGCACATCCGCCACACGACGACGCGGGACTGGCGGGCCTACTGTGACCTGAGTGACGGGTGCGACGCAGGACACGCAGCTGAACCGGTGCGTGGACCCGGCGGCCACCCAGATGCCCAGCTCGCCGGCGATTTCCCGGATGCGGCCGGTAGCACGGTCGAGGGCGTCCCAGTCGTACCCGGTGAAGGTCTCGAAGTCCGTTCCCGCGTACCCGGACAGCGCGCCTTCGGGGAAGTGCGCGACGCGGGCGCCCTGGCGGGCGGCCTCACGCAGCTGCCGGGCATCCAGCCGGCGTTCTGCTCGATGTCCGCGCTCACCGGGAACTGGCACGTCGCCACCTTCAGGACCGTCATCACCCTCATTCTCCCCGCGGCGGGACGAACTCTCCGGGGAGGCGCTCGCCTAGGTAGGCAATGGCGCCTTTGCCCGTGTTGGAGGACTAGCAAAGGCGCCATTGCCTACGTACGCAGCGGTGCTGGTGGTGCCGGTGTGGACTGAGCGGCGCGAGTGACGGGCGCAATGAGGCCCCCGCACCAGCGAATGGTGCGGGGGCCTTGTCGCGTTGAGCGGCGAGCCGGGCCGTCAGGAGCCGGACTCGGGGGCTAGCCAGAGGACGGCCAGCGGCGGGACGGTGATGACGGCGGACGCGGGGCGCCCGTGCCACTCCTCTTCGACCGCTTCGACGGCGCCGAGGTTGCCGACGCCGCTGCCGCCGTAGTTGGCCGCGTCGGTGTTGAGGACCTCGACCCACCGGCCCGCGTGCGGCAGGCCGATCTTGTAGTTCTCGTGCGGGCCGCCGGAGAAGTTGGCCACGCACACCACCGTCGAAGCGCCAGCAGCGCCGGCAGCGCCAGCACCTGTTTCCACCTCGGTCACCGAAGGCTCAGCCGCCCCAGCAACCTCAGCCGCCCCGGCAACCTCGTCAGCCCCAGCAACCTCGTCAGCCGCAACACCCTCAGCCGCCTCCGGAGCCTCAGCCACCTGGCTGCCACCAACCCACGACGGCACCGGCACGGCCGCCGGTTCGGCCGACGGCGGCGCGGCGAACCGGAGGAACGACAGCGTGTTCCCGGCCGCGTCGTTGGCGTCGATCCAGCTGAATCCCTCGGGTGAGGTGTCCAGCGCCCACAGCGCGGGCGACGAGCGGTAGAACCCGTTCATGTCGCTGACCATCTGCTGCACGCCGGAGTGGTAGCCGTCGGGGTCGCCGAGGACCCACCAGTCCAGGCCGCGTTCCTCGGACCACTCGGCTCCCTGGCCGAACTCCGAGCCCATGAACAGCAGCTGCTTGCCGGGGTGGGCCCACATGTAGGCCAGCAATGCGCGCAGCCCGGCGAACCGGCGCCAGTCGTCCCCGGGCATCTTGCCCAGCAGCGAACCCTTGCCGTGCACCACCTCGTCGTGCGACAGCGGCAGGATGTAGTTCTCGCTGAACGCGTAGACCAGGGAAAACGTCAGCTCGTTCTGGTGGTACTGCCGGTAGACCGGGTCCCGCGACAAGTAGTTCAGGGTGTCGTTCATCCAGCCCATGTTCCACTTGAAGCCGAACCCCAGGCCGCCCAGGTGCACGGGCCGGGTCACGCCGGGCCACGCGGTCGACTCCTCGGCGATCATCATGATCCCGGGCTGGCGCCGGTAGGTGGTGGCGTTGACTTCCTGCAGGAACGCGACGGCTTCCAGGTTCTCCCGGCCGCCGTACTGGTTCGGGGCCCACTGCCCGGCCTGGCGGGAGTAGTCCAGGTACAGCATGGAGGCGACCGCGTCCACCCGCAGGCCGTCGATGTGGAACTCCTCCAGCCAGTACACGGCGTTGGCCACGAGGAAGTTCCGGACCTCGGTCCGGCCGTAGTTGAAGATCAGCGTGCCCCAGTCGGGGTGGCTGCCGCGGCGCGGGTCGGGGTGCTCATACAGGGCGGTGCCGTCGAACCGGGCCAGCGCCCACTCGTCCCGCGGGAAGTGGGCCGGCACCCAGTCGATGATCACGCCGATGCCGGCCTGGTGCAGCGCGTCGACCAGGAGCCGGAACTCGTCCGGGCTGCCGAACCGGGAGGACGGCGCGTAGTACGAGGTGACCTGGTAGCCCCAGGAACCGCCGAACGGGTGCTCGGCCACGGGCAGGAACTCCACGTGGGTGAAGCCCATTTTGGTGACATAGGCCGGGAGTTCTTCGGCCAGCTGCCGGTAGGACAGACCGGGCCGCCAGGATCCGAGGTGCACCTCGTAGATGCTCAACGGCTCGCGCACCATCTGCTTGCGCGAGCGCTCGGTCATCCAGGTGCCGTCCCGCCACTCGTGGTGGTCCGCCACCACCACCGACGCGGTGGCCGGCGGCCGCTCGGTGCCCCGGGCCATCGGGTCGGCCTTGGCCCGCCAGGTGCCGTCCGGGCCGCAGATGTCGAACTTGTACCGGGTGTTCTCGCCCACGCCTGGGATGAACAGCTCCCAGATGCCGGACCCACCCAGGGAACGCATGGGGTTCCCCTGGCCGTTCCAGTGGTTGAAGTCGCCGATGACCCGGACGCCGTGGGCGTTCGGGGCCCAGACCGCGAAGGCGGTGCCGGTGATCTCACCCAGGCCGTCGGAGCCGAGGTCGCGGACGTGCGCGCCGAGCACCTGCCACAGTTCCTCGTGCCGGCCCTCGCCGATGAGGTGCAGGTCGAACTCGCCCAGGCTGGGCAGGTGCCGGTACGGATCGTCGGTGACGAATTCCGGGCCGGTGGAGCCGTCGGCCTCGGGGTAGGCGGTGGCGATCCGGTAGGCGGGCGGCCCGGCGGGCGCGCCGTCGGGTCCGGAGTCATACGGCAGCACGGCGGCGAACACGCCCAGGTGCACGTGCTCCATGGGGAACCGGCGGCCGTCGGCCAGCACCACCTCGACGACGGCGGCGAACGGGCGCAGCGTGCGGATCACGAAGCCGTCCGGGCCGGGGTGGGCGCCGAGGATCGAATGGGGGTCGTGGTGGGTGCCCGCCACGATCCGCTCGATCTCGCCCAGGTTGACTCCGGCGGCGGCCGCCGCCTGCTGGGGGGCGTCCGGCTCCGGGGCCGCGCCGTCAACCTCGGTGCCGTCGGCGGTCAGTGGCATGTCGGCCGCGGTGAACGCCTGATCCGAGGACGCAGGAGAAGTTGGTGAAGAAGGTGGCATATCAGGAGACCGCATTCCGGGTCAGTCGGGGAAGTCCGCCAGGGACTCCAGGGGAATCTGCAACCAGGACGGACGGTGCCTGGCCTCATACATCACTTCGTAGACCGCTTTGTCAAGGGTCAGCGCGCGCAGCAGCACCTCGTTGGCCACCGGGTCGAGGCCGCCGGCCTCGGCGTACCCGGCGCAGAAGGCGCTGCTGTTGCGCCGGCTCCACTCCCGGGCCGCGCCGTGCAGGCGCTCGGCGTCCGGGTTGGTCAGCAGCTGGAACCGGGCCGCGTAGTCGAACGAGCGGAGCATGCCCGCCACGTCCCGCAGGGGCGAGGACCGGGCCCGCCGCTGGGCCAGCGGGGTGGCCGGCTCGCCCTCGAAGTCGAGCAGGATCCAGCCCGTCTCGGTCCGCATGACCTGGCCCAGGTGATAGTCGCCGTGCACCCGCTGGGCGGGCACCGGTTCGTTGATCTTGGCCAGGGCCGAGTAGGCGTTGCCGATCATGTCCACGTACCGGGCCAGCTCGGGTACGGCCGCGGCGGCCAGGTCCAGCCGCCGGTACATCTGCTCGGCCGTCTCGTGCAGCGATTCCGGGGGCAGCACGTCGGCGCCGAACGCCTCGGCCAGGTCCCGGTGCACCTCGGCGGTGGCGGCGCCGAGCCGGTGGGCCTCGCCGGAGAAGTCACCGCCGGCGTCGGCCGCGCTGACCGATTCGCCCTCGTACAGATCCTGCGCGTACAGATCACGGACGCTGGTCGCGGCGAGCGTCCAGCCGTCGGTCGCGGTGCGCAGGTACTTGGACAAGATGGCCAGGGTGGTCGTCACCCCGTCCATCAGCGTCTCGACCGAGCCGTACGGCTCGGCGATGTGCTGGGAGCCCAGCTGGTTCAGCGCGGACGTGACTTCCAGGTCGGGGTTGGGGCCGGCGAAGACCCGGCGGAACACTTTGAGGATCGATTCTTCGCCGTAGACCAGGCTGGTGTTGCTCTGCTCCGCGGTCAGCACGATGCTGTCCAGGCTGGTGTCGATCTCGGCGCCCGGCTCGCGCTGGAAGGTCAGCGATCCGATGGTCTCGTTGCCCGCGATCGCCCGCAGCACGGTCCGGGTCAGCTCGGGATCGTGCAGCGCGTCGTAGGCGTGCACGCCGTCCTCCAGCGTGCCGATCCTGGCGTGCTCCAGCCAGTCGGGCAGGTCGCGCCGCAATCCGACGAAGATCTGGTAGTGGTCGGCGCTGGCGCCGTGGGAGACCAGGACGAGCAGATGCCGCAGGGCAGGATCGCCCGCCACGACCTCGGTGTCAGCGACAACCGCCAGGTCGCGGAGCATCCGGCCCTTGCCCGCGAACCACCGCTGCTCCTGCAGCCAGGGCGCGAGCGCATCCTCGAGTCTCATCACCTTGACATACCCACTCCCCCTGAAGGGTCTCCTGAAACCCCCGGGGAATCGAGTGTCCAGGGATGATTCGGGTGCGGCGTTCGGATGGCACCACAGGCTACCGGGCCGCCCGGTCCTACTCGATCCCCCCTGCCCGGGCCTGCCCGCCTAGTGCTCGTGGTCCTCCCTGGACGGGTGCAGCTGGAACCAGTAGAACCCGTGCCCGGGCAGCGTGAGCAGGTAGTTCAGCTCGCCGATGCGGGGGAACGTGACGCCGCCCATGCACTCCACCGGGGTCACCCCGCGGAATCGCCGCAGGTCCAGCTCGACCGGCTGCGGGAAGCGGGACAGGTTGTTGACGCACAAGATCATGTCCGTGCCGTCGGAGCCGGAATCGGCCCCCGGCTCGGCGTCCGGGGTCATCCGGACGAAGGCCAGCACGCTGGGGTTGGACGACACCAGTTCCTCATACTCGCCGGTGCCGAACACCGGGTGCCGCTTGCGGATCTCGATCATGCGCCGGGTCCAGTGCAGGAACGAGCCGGGGTTACGGGTCTGCGACTCCACGTTCAGGGCCTGGTAGCCGTAGATCGGGTCCTGGATCGGCGGCAGGTACAACCGCTGCGGGTCCGAGCTGGAAAAGCCGCCGTTGCGGTCCGGCGTCCACTGCATGGGGGTGCGCACGCCGTCCCGGTCACCGAGCCAGATGTTGTCGCCCATGGCGATCTCGTCCCCGTAGTACAGCACCGGCGACCCGGGCAGCGACAGCAGCAGCGCGGTGAACAGCTCCAGCTGGTTCCGGTCGTTCTCGAGCAGCGGCGCGAGCCGGCGGCGGATCCCGATGTTGGCCTTCATCCGGGGGTCCTTGGCGTACTCGGTGTACATGTAGTCGCGCTCGTCGTCGGTGACCATCTCGAGCGTCAGCTCGTCGTGATTGCGCAGGAAGATGCCCCACTGGCAGCCGGCCGGGATCTTCGGCGTCTGGGCCATGATCTCCGAGATCGGGTAGCGCTGCTCCCTCCGCACGGCCATGAAGATCCGCGGCATCAGCGGGAAGTGGAACGCCATGTGGCACTCGTCGCCGCCGGTGGACGGGTCGCCGAAGTACTCCACCACGTCGGCCGGCCACTGGTTGGCCTCGGCCAGCAGCACCCGGTCCGGGTAGAGCCGGTCGATTTCGGCCCGGATCCGCTTCAGGTACTCGTGCGTCTCCTTGAGGTTCTCGCAGTTGGTGCCCTCCCGCTCGTACAGGTAGGGCACCGCGTCCAGCCGGAACCCGTCGATGCCGAGGTCCAGCCAGAACCGGAGCACCTCGATCATGGCGTCGGCCACGGCCGGGTTCTCGAAGTTCAGGTCGGGCTGGTGGGAGAAGAACCGGTGCCAGTAGTACTGGCCCCGCACCGGGTCGTAGGTCCAGTTGGACTGCTCGGTGTCGACGAAGATGATCCGGGCGTCAGCGTACTGGTCGTCGGTGTTGGACCACACGTAGAAGTCACCGAACGGCCCGTCGGGGTCGGACCGGGAAGCCTGGAACCACGGGTGCTGGTCGCTGGTGTGGTTCATGACCAGGTCGGCGATGACCCGTATCCCCCGCTTGTGGGCTTCCTCCACCATCTCGACGAAATCACCGATGGTGCCGTAGTCGTCCAGCACCTTCATGAAGTCGGAGATGTCGTACCCGCCGTCCTTCAGCGGGGACTCATAGATCGGCAGCAGCCAGATGCAGTCGATACCGAGCCACTGCAGGTAGTCCAGCCGCGAGGTCAGCCCGCGCAGGTCGCCGGTACCGTTGCCGCTGGAGTCGGCGAAGCCGCGGATCAGCACCTCGTAGAACACCGCGCGCTTGTACCACTCGGGATCCCGGGCCCCTTCGAAGGAGAACGGGTCGGGTACCGGCTCGCCGGGAGTCGACGGGAAGCCGCCCATCTGGGCGGTAACCGGGCGCGGGTCGCTGGCGGCGTGAGGGTCTGTCACGACTGGTTCTCCTGCTTGTTCCGTGCTGTAGCTGTCGAGGCCAACACTGTCGAGGCCAACACTGTCGAGGCCAACTGTCGAGGCCAACTGTCGAAGCCAACACTGTCCAGGCCGATCGGGCGTTCAGGGCCTCCTGGCCAGCCTCGCGGTCCGCCCCTTAGCCGGGCCGGACCGTGAAGATGTGCGCAGGGTTAGACGGATCGAGGCGAACGTAGTTGGCCTGCCCCCATCGGTAGGACTCGCCGCTGAGCTCGTCGACGACGGTGAGCTCAGTGCCCCAGCCCAGACCCAGTGCCGGCAGGTCCAGCCAGACTGTCGCCTCACGGGCCTGATGCGGGTCGAGGTTGACGATCGTCAGGACGGTGTCGGCTGCTGTGCCGCCGTACCCTGCCGTGCCGGCCAGGCCCGATTCCTCCTGCGGGGTGACGCTCTTGGAGAACGCGAGCCAGTCCGGCTGATCGACAGTATGAAAGCGTAGGTTACGCAGCCGGTGCAGCGCCGGGTGCGATTTCCGGATTCTGTTGAGCGCGGCGATGTACGGCGCGATGCCGAGGTTATCCCGCGCGGCCAGCTGCCAGTCACGCGGCCGGTACTGGTACTTCTCGGAATCCATGTACTCCTCGCTGCCGGGGCGTACCGGGACGTTCTCGCACAACTCGTACCCCGAGTAGATACCCCAGGTCGGCGACAGCATGGCCGCGAGAACGGCCCGAATCTTGAACGCCGCCTCCCCGCCGTGCTGCAGATATTCGTGCAGGATGTCGGGCGTGTTGGGGAAGAAGTTCGGCCGCATGTAGGCCGCCGTCTCGCCCGACAGGTCCTGCAGGTATTCGATCAGCTCGTCGGCGTGGTTCCGCCAGGTGAAGTAGGTGTACGACTGGTGGAAACCGGCCATGGCCAGCCCGTGCATCATGGCGGGCCGGGTGAACGCCTCGGCCAGGAACAGCACGTCGGGGTCGGTGCGGTGGATCTCGTCCAGCAGCCGTTCCCAGAACGCCAGCGGCTTGGTGTGCGGGTTGTCCACCCGGAAGATCCGCACCCCGTGGCTCATCCACAGCCGCAGCACCCGCAGCGACTCCCGGTAGATGCCCTCGGGGCCGTTGTCGAAGTTGATCGGGTAGATGTCCTGGTACTTCTTGGGCGGGTTCTCCGCGTACGCGATCGTGCCGTCGGCCCGGGTGGTGAACCACTCGGGGTGCTCCTTGACCCAGGGGTGGTCGGGCGAGGCCTGCAGCGCGAAGTCCAGCGCCACCTCCATGCCCAGCTCCCGGGTCTTGGCCACGAAACTGTCGAAGTCATCGAACGTGCCCAGGTCCGGGTGGATCGAGTCGTGGCCGCCCTCGGGCGCGCCGATGGCCCACGGCGACCCCGGGTCGCCCGGCTGCGGATCGAGGGTGTTGTTGCGGCCCTTGCGGAACGAGGTCCCGATGGGGTGGACCGGCGGCAGGTACACCACGTCGAAGCCCATCTCGGCTACCGCGTCCAGCCGGTGCGCGGCGGTCCGGAAGGTGCCGGACACCGGCTCGCGGCGGCCCATGGGGTCGATCTGAACCCCTTCCGAGCGGGGGAAGAACTCGTACCAGGACCCGTACAGGGCCCGCTCCCGGTCCACCACCAGCGGCATCCGCCGGGACCTGGTCACCAGCTTGCGCAGCGGGTAGGCGGCCAGCATCCGGACGATCTCCGGCTCGCGGGTGGCGGCCAGCCGGTCCCACGGCGTCAGCTTGGGGTCCCGCAGCAGCCCGGCCACCTCGGTCAGCGCGGCCCGGACCACGTCCGGGGGCAGCGGCTTGTCGCTGGGCGGCTCGCCTGGGCCCGGGGCGGGCAGCCGCACCCGGGACGACCGGATGATCGACTTGGCCGCCTGGTCGAACAGCAGCGCGCCCTCGGCCATGACCAGCTCAATGTCCTGGCCGCGTGGCACCTTGATGCCCGCGTCGTGGTGCCAGTCGGCGATGGGGTCCGACCAGGCCTCGATCCGGAACGACCAGTCGCCTTCCCGGGGCGCCGCGACGTCCGTGCCCCACCGGTCGCTGCCCGGTGCGAGCTCGCGCATCATCTCCATCGGCAGGTTGCTGCCGTCCGGGTCGCGCAGCACCACGGCCGCCGCCACCGCACCGTGCCCCTCCCGGAACACGGTCGCACTCACCGGGAACGTCTCTCCAGCCACTGACTTGGCCGGGCGCCGCCCGCAGTCCACCGCGGGCTGAACGTCGAGGATGGGAATTCGTCCAATCACGCCAATCACGGTATCGACGTTGCTGGTAGCCATGCCAGTGCGGTACCCGCGCTGGTCAATAACATCTCTGCCACTGGTTGCCCGGGAGACATTTTTTCATAATTAACTGGTTCACCTGGGGTGTGAGTGACCTCATGCGGTCCATGTGCCGAGCGGCGCTCCGCCCGGGGCGCGGCCCGGCGCCGGAGTACCCGTCCAGTTTCCGCGCATCGGCGCAAACCAACTAAGGTCACTCATCGTGAAAGCCATTCGCCGGTTCACCGTCCGTACCGTGCTGTCTGACTCGCTGGCGCCGCTGCGCGAGCTGATGCTCAATCTCCGCTGGTCGTGGCACCCGGAGACCGTGGAGCTATTCGCGTCGATCGACCCGGCGGCCTGGGCGGCCTCCGGTGGCGACCCGATCACCATGCTCGGCTCCCTGCGCCCGGAAAAGCTGGCCGCGCTGGCCGCCGACCAGGATTTCCTGGACCGGCTGACCGCCGCCGCCCGGGACCTTGATGGCTATCTGTCCGGCTCGCGCTGGTTCCAGCGGGCCGGGGACACCGCCGGAACCGCTGACGGCGAGCTGCCCGCGGCCCCGGCCGCGATCGCTTACTTTTCGCCCGAGTACGGCATCACCGAGGTGCTGCCGCAGTACTCCGGCGGCCTCGGCATCCTGGCCGGCGACCACCTCAAGGCGGCCAGCGACCTCGGTGTGCCGCTGATCGGCGTGGGCCTGCTGTACCGGCACGGTTACTTCACCCAGTCGCTGTCCGCCGACGGCTGGCAGGGCGAGCGCTACCCGGCCAGCGACCCGAACGGCCTGCCGCTGGAGCTGCTCCGCGACGCCGACGGGACCCCGGTGCGGATCACCGTGGCCCTGGCCGAGGACCAGACGCTGACCGCGCAGGTCTGGCTGGCCCGGGTGGGCCGGGTCCCGCTGCTGCTGCTCGACTCCTACGTCGAGGAGAACGAGCCGGCCCTGCACGAGGTCACCGACCGGCTCTACGGCGGTGGCACCGAGCACCGGCTACGCCAGGAGCTGCTGCTCGGGGTGGGCGGCGTGCGCGCGGTGCGGGCCTTCTGCACCATCACCGGGCACGCCGAGCCGGAGGTGTTCCACACCAACGAGGGGCACGCCGGCTTCCTCGGCCTGGAGCGCATCCGCACCTACATCGGCCAGGGCCTGAGCTTCGACGAGGCGCTGGAGGCGGTCCGGGCCGGCACCGTGTTCACCACCCACACCCCGGTCCCGGCGGGCATCGACCGCTTTCCCCGCGACCTCATCGAGCGCTACTTCAGCAAGGACAGCTCCGACCCCGAGCTGCCGATCGCCGAGCTAGAGGTGCAGAGAGTGCTCGCGCTCGGCGCCGAGACCTACCCCGGTGGCGACCCGCACGTGTTCAACATGGCCGTGATGGGCATGCGGCTGGCCCAGCGGGTCAACGGCGTGAGCAAGCTGCACGGCCAGGTCAGCCGAGAGATGTTCTCCGGCCTGTGGCCCGGCTTCGAGGAGGCCGAGGTCCCGATCGGCTCGATCACCAACGGCGTGCACCCGGCCACCTGGGTCTCGACCGGCCTGCTGGGCCTGGCCGACCCGGGGGCCGAGGTGCTGAGCCAGGGCGGCAACTGGGACTGGGAGCGCGTGGCCGACCTGCCCGCGGACCGGATCTGGGCCGCCCGGCGGGAGCAGCGGGCCGTGCTGGTGGCCGACGCGCGCCAGCGGCTGCGGGCCTCCTGGAAGCAGCGCGGCGCCAGCGAGGCCGAGCTGACCTGGATCGACGACGTGCTCGACCCGGACACGCTGACGATCGGCTTCGCCCGCCGGGTGCCGTCCTACAAGCGGCTCACGCTGATGCTGCACGACCAGGACCGGCTGACCGAGCTGCTGCTGGACGCCGAGCGCCCGATCCAGATCGTGATCGCGGGCAAGGCACACCCGGCCGACGAGGGCGGCAAGCGGCTCATCCAGCAGATGGTCCGGTTCACCGATGACCCCCGGGTCCGCGGCCGCATCGTGTTCCTGCCCGACTACGACATGGAGATGGCCCGCTCGCTCGTCCGCGGCTGCGACGTCTGGCTCAACAACCCGCTCCGCCCGCTGGAGGCGTGCGGCACGTCCGGCATGAAGGCGGCGCTGAACGGCGGCCTGAACCTGTCCGTGCGGGACGGCTGGTGGGACGAGTGGTTCGACGGCGCCAACGGCTGGGACATCCCGTCCGCCGACGGCGTGGCCGACCCGGACCGCCGGGACGAGCTGGAGGCCTCGGCCCTGTACGAGCTGCTCGAGAACTCGGTGTCGCCGCTGTTCTACGACCAGGACGCGGCCGGGGTGCCCGACGGCTGGGTCGAGATGATCCGGCACACCCTGCGGGTCCTCGGCCCGCGCGTCCCGGCCGAGCGGATGGTCCGCGACTACGTGACCACGCTGTACGCCCCGGCCGCCGCGTCGGTCCGGGCGCTGGCCGACGGCGGCTCGTACTCTACGGCCCGCGAGCTGGCGGCCTGGAAGCGCCGGGTCGAGCTGGCCTGGCCGTTCGTCCGCATCGACCACGTCGAGGCCGATGCGGGGGAGCCCCAGCTGGGCACGCCGCTCACCATCCGGGCCGCGGTGGCGCTGGGCGAGCTCACCCCGGACGACGTGTGCGTCGAGGTGGTCTACGGTTCGGCCAACGAGCATGACGAGCTGATCGACCCGTCGTTCCTGCCGCTGTCACCCGACCCGGCCGGCGGCCACGACGGTGACGCGACCGTGCGCTACTCCGGTGACATCGAGTTGGCCCAGCCCGGCCCGTTCGGCTACACGGTGCGCGTGCTGCCCCGGCACAAGCTGCTGGCCAACCGGGCCGAGCTGGGACTCGTCACCGCGCCCGACGCGCCCGCCGGTATGACCAACGGCGACCTACGCTGAGCCGCCCGGCTCGCGGCTGACCGGCCGTGGCTGAGAGGCTGTACCGCGGAACGCTCGTAACGTCAGGAGGCTGTCATGGGCGACTTCGTCCGCGTGGAGACCGAAGCCGGTATCGCGACCATCCGGCTGGACCGGCCGAAGATGAACGCGCTCAACGGCCAGCTGCAGCGGGAGATCGGCGCGGCGGCGGCCGAGGTCAGCGCCGACCCGGAGACCCGCGCCGTCATCCTGTACGGCGGCGAGCGCATCTTCGCCGCGGGGGCCGACGTCAAGGAGATGTCCGAGGCCAGCCCGGCCGAGATCATGGACCTGGCCGCGGGCATCCAGGCCGCGTTCAAGGCGGTGGCGCACATCCCCAAGCCGGTCGTCGCCGCGATCACCGGCTACGCCCTGGGCGGTGGCCTGGAGCTGGCCCTGTGTGCGGACTTCCGGGTCCTGGGGGAGGGGGCCCAGGTCGGCCAGCCCGAGATCCTGCTCGGCATCATCCCCGGCGCGGGCGGCACTCAGCGGCTGCCCCGGCTGATCGGCGTGTCCAAGGCCAAGGACCTGGTCTACAGCGGCCGCTTCGTGAAGGCCACCGAGGCGCTGGCCATCGGCCTGGCCGACCTGGTGGTGCCGGACGCCGACGTCTACCAGGCCGCCAAGGGCCTGGCGGGCCGTTACGTGGCCGGTGCCCCGCTGGCCCTGCGCGCAGCCAAGCAGGCCATCGACGCGGGCCAGGACGTGGACCTGGACGACGGCCTGGAGATCGAGCGGCTGCACTTCACCGGCCTGTTCGCCACCGATGACGGGCAGGTCGGCCTGCGCAGCTTCGTCGAGAACGGCCCCGGGAAGGCGACGTTCAGTGGCCGATGAGCTGACCCCCGCCGACCCGGGCCTCAACCTGGACATGGTGACGGCCGCGCTGCGGGCCGACAGCGCCGACGTGGCCATCTACGCCCAGGTGCTGACCGAGTCGCTGAGCGAGGCGCTGCCGCCCGGGACGGTGGTGGTGGAACGCGAACGCTCGATGTCGGACCGGATGAAGGGCCGTCCCGGCCAGGTGTCCAAGATCGTGGTCCGCCTGGACGACCAGGTCCTGACGCTGGCTGTGCAGCGGGGCCAGCCCGTGACCGAGATCTGCCGCGAGGTCCGCGGCGTGGTCCTGTCCCGGACCCCGGTCCCGCTGGCCGACTGGTACGCCGCCCTGGCCAGCGCCCTGGTCACCCACGCCGAGCGCAACGCCGCCGCCGCCCAGGCCCTCCGCAAACTGGTAACCGGCACTTGACCCTCAGGTCCCGCGGCCTGCCACCCCGGCCACCCCGTCGCCCCACCCTGATCCCACCAGCCCGCCCGGCCCCATGAGCCCCACCAACCCCACCAGCCCCATGCGCCACTCCTATCGCTCGGCCCTGGTCACCGGCGCGTCCAGCGGCATCGGGGCCAGCTGCGCCCGGCTGCTCGCGGCCAGCGGTTGCGCGCTGGTCCTGGTCGCGCGGCGCGAAGACCGCCTGAACGAGCTGGCCGCCTCCCTGCGTGACCAGCACGGCGTGGAGGTCGACGTGCTGCCCGCCGACCTGGCCTCGGCCGATGGCCTGGCTGCCGTCGCCGCCCGGCTGACCGCAGGTGACCCGGTCGAACTGCTGGTCAACAACGCGGCCCGGTCCGCCCGCGGCACGTTCGCCGAGCTGACCCCGGAGATGATCGACGCCCAGCTCCGCCTCAACGTGGGCACGCTGACCCGGCTGGCCCACGCCGCGGTGACCGGCATGCTGGCCCGCGGCTACGGCGGGATCCTCAACGTGTCCTCGATGGCGTCGCTCACGGCGTCCCCCGGCAGCGCGGTCTACGGTGCCACCAAGGCCTTCGTCACCTCGCTGACCGAGAGCCTGCACGCCGAGCTGGCCGGCACCGATGTGCACGTGACCGCGCTGCTGCCCGGCTTCACGCGGACCGAGTTCCACGCGGCCAACAACGTCGAGATCAGCTACCTGCCCAAGCTGGCCTGGCTCGACCCCGACACGGTGGCCCAGGCTGGCCTGGACGCGGTGGCCGCGGGTCGCCCGCTGGCCGTCCCCGGCGCCCAGTACAAGCTCGCCGCCGGCACCGTCCGCCTACTACCCCGCAGCCTCCTCCGCCACCTGGCCCGCCGCTACCGCCACGTCTAACCCACCACCACCTGAGGTGCCACACGGTTCCCGGACAGGGGATCCCATAGGATTCTTCTGGAAAGGAATGGGATCGAGTGGCCAGGAATCGCAGGAAGTTTTCTCCTGAGTTTAAGGAGGAAGCCGCCAAGATGGTGGTGGATACTTCCCAGCCTATTGCGCATGTTGCCCACGAGCTGAACGTGAATGAGACGACGCTTGGCAACTGGGTGAAAAATTACCGGGAAAAGCACGCGGACGACGAGCCCGCACTCCCGGTACCGGAGCGTGCACGGCTGCGCGAGCTTGAGCGGGAAAACCGCGAGCTGAAGATGAAGGTCGAGTTCCTTTCAAAAGCCGCGGCGTACTTTGCGGCGGAGCATCGGTAATCCAGAGGTATGAGTTTATCGATGCGGAGTACGCCACCCGTGCCGGGGATTCGGCATGCGCTCCCACGATTGTGCAAATGTGCACATGGCTTGAAGTTTCACGGTCAGGATTTTACGACTGGAAATCGCGGCCGAAATCAGCAACGACGAAAAGGCGGGAACTGCTGAAAATCAAGGTAAAGGCATTGTTTGAGGAAAATAACGGCGAGTACGGGTACCGGCGGGTCCACGCTGTGCTGGCCCGCGGCGGCGAGCTGTGCAGCCCGGAGCTGGTCCGCCGGCTGATGCGCGAGCTTGGCCTGGTGCCTTGCCAGCCCAGGCCCTGGCGCCGGTCGCTGACTGAGCAGGGTGCGGCCGGCCCGATCCCGGACCTGGTGAACCGCGACTTCACAGCGCAACGACCCGGCGAGAAAATGGTCGGCGATATCACTTACATCCCGACGTGGCAGGGCTGGGTTTATCTCGCCACGGTGATTGACTGCGCGACCCGGAAAATAGTCGGCTGGGCGATGGACGACAATTATAAGACTCCCCTGATCACTGCGGCGGTCAAGATGGCCGCCCGTAATGTCAGGCTTCCGGAAGATGCTGTTTTCCACAGTGACCGCGGCAGCAATTACACGTCTGCGGAGTTCGCCAGAGAACTGGCCGCGCTGAAGATGCGCCAGTCAGTTGGCCGGACCGGGATCTGCTATGACAACGCTTTGGCAGAGTCCGTTAACGGGACGCTGAAAGTGGAACTGGTTCACCGGACCGTCTACCCGACCCGGAAGAAAGCGCAGCAAGACATTGCGCGGTGGATCGAGCTTCGCTACAATAAAACTCGTCTTCATTCAGGGCTTGGCTACCGGACTCCGCAAGAAGTCATGGACGAGCTCCTGAACGGGCAGGAAGCCGCGTGAATTAATCGCAAATCTTCTGTCCGAGAAACGCGGAGCACCTCACCCCCCCGCGAAGATCCATCCTGCGGCAGCGAAGTCAGGGTGGTTTTAAGGGGTGGTTGCAACGGCTTGATTGTGGAGGGGTCGTTGTGGTGCTGAAGGCGGGTTCGCGGGGTGTGCCGCGGGTGGTGCGGGTGGAGTTCTGGGAGCTGGTGCGGGCGGGGGTGGGCTGGCGGCAGGCGGGGCCGCGGTGCGGGGTGCCGCGGCAGACGGCTGAGGTGTGGTTCCGGCAGGCTGGCGGGGTGATAAGTAACGGGGCGCAGCGGGTGGGCGGCCGGTATCTGGGGGTGGCTGAGCGGGAGGAGATCGCGGTGGGCCTGGCGGCGGGCCGGTCGCTGCGGGCGATCGCGGCGGGGCTGGGCCGGCCTGCGAGCACGGTGTGCCGGGAGGTGGCCCGGAACCGGACCAGCCGGGGCCGGTACCGGGCGCTGGGTGCCCAGGTCACGGCGGAGGGGCGGGCCCGGCGGCCGAAGGTCGCCAAGCTGGCGGGCGATCCGGTGCTGCGGGCGCAGGTGGAACACTGGCTGGAACGCGAGCAGTGGTCACCGCGGCAGATCAGCCACGCCCTGGCCGCGAGGTTCCCGGACCAGAGCGAGATGCGGGTGTCCCACGAGACCATCTACCAGTCCCTGTATGTCCAGGGCCGTGGTGCCCTGCGCCGTGAGCTGGCCTCGGCCCTGCGGACCGGGCGGGCGGTGCGCCGGCCCCGCCGGGCCCGGCATTCCGGCGCCGGGAAGCTCAAGGACATGGTGATGATCAGCGAACGGCCCGCCGAGGCGGCGGACCGGGCGGTGCCGGGGCATTGGGAAGGGGACCTGATCGTGGGCAAGGACGGCGGCTCGGCGATCGGCACCCTGGTCGAGCGGTCCACCCGGTACTGCCTGCTGCTGCATCTGCCCGGCCGCCGCGACGCCGTCACCGTCGCCGCCGCGATGACCGCGGCCATGGGCGGCCTGCCGGCGCATCTGTGGCGGTCACTGACCTGGGACCAGGGCAGCGAAATGGGCCGCCACGCCGACATCACCCTGGCCACCGGCCTGGACATCTACTTCTGCGACCCCCACAGCCCCTGGCAGCGGGGCAGCAACGAGAACACCAACGGGCTGCTGCGCCAGTACTTCCCCAAAGGGACCGTCCTGTCCAGCCACAGCAAAGCCCACCTGGACGGCATCGCCGCCAAACTCAACCGGCGCCCCCGGCAAACCCTCGGCTGGCGGACCCCCGCCGAAGCCCTCAACGACCTACTGTTGAACCCGCCAGATACCAGCAGCGTTGCAACCACCCCCTGACCCCAAGCAGTCGTATTCGCTGAGAATGCAACCCCATGAGGGGTGACCACCGCCTCACCCCTCCGCCGTCCCACCAGCCCCAGGCGCTCCAGCGACCACCCCCCTGAACTGCGGACTTGTAATTGTGATCGGGAAGTTTGCCTGAGCGCCGTACTCTGGTGAGGCGATGGCCTCACAGGACCGAATACCGGAAAAGCTCGGGCCGTACCGTCTGCAGGACCGGCTCGGCGAAGGCGGCATGGGAGCGGTCTATCTCGCCCGCGACCGGGAACGCCGCCCGGTGGCCATCAAGGTGCTGCATTCGCGGGTGGCCGTGGAGCCGACCGCGCGCCGCCGGCTGGCCCGCGAGGTAGAGGCCATGCGCCGGGTCCGCAGCCCGTTCGTGGCCGAGGTCATCGACGCCGACGTCGACCACAAGTTCCCCTACATCGTGACCCGGTACGTGCCGGGCGAGACGCTGGACGACACCGTCCGCGCGCAGGGCCCGCTGACCCCCGCCGCGCTGGAGCGGCTGGCCAGCGGGCTGGCCCAGGCCCTGGTGGCCATCCACACGGCCGGGATCGTGCACCGCGATCTCAAGCCCGGCAACGTGATGCTGCACAACGGGAACCCGGTGGTCATCGACTTCGGCATCGCCCAGTCGGCCGGTGATTCGACCCGGCTGACCCAGACCGGGATGTTCATGGGCACGCCCGGCTACCTGGCCCCCGAGGTCATCGAGGGCCAGCCCAGCAGCGCGGCGTCCGACGTGCACTCCTGGGGCGCCACGATGGCCTTCGCCGCCACCGGCCGCGCCCCGTTCGGCACCGGGTCGTTCGAGAACGTCTTCTACCGCATCGTGCAGGGGCACGCCGACATCGGCGGCATCCCCGGACCGCTGGCCCAGCTGGTGGCGGCCGCGCTCAGCCGGGACCCGCGCCGCCGGCCGACCGCGAGCTGGCTGGCCGCTCAGGCCGCGACACCCGGCCTGGCCGCGGGGCCGCCCCTGCTGACCGGCGCGTCCCAGGCCGCCACCCTGGCCCCCGGCAACGGCGCCAAGGTCGGGAACGTTGCTAACGGCGGCAATGGCGCTCACGGCGGCTGGCACAGCGTGGCCCCGATCAACAGCGCCCCAGCGGCCGGCGCCGCAGCGGCCGGCGCCGCCGCCGGGGCAGCGGCCCCAGCCGCCGGCGCCCTGAACGCGGCCGGGCCGGTCGGCCTGAACGGTGCCGGCCTGAACGGTGCCGGCCTGAACGGTGCCGGCGTCAACAGTGCCGGCGCCTACGCCGGCGGTGCGGTCCACTACCCGGCCCCGGGAACGCCGCCGAACCAGGGCGCCCAGGTCGGCGGCCTGTCCCCGCAGGGCCTGAACACCGGCGTCCCGTACCAGGGCGGCGCCGCGGCGGCCCGGGCCCTGCCCCCGCCGATCAGGCCGGGCGACTACGCCGACGTGCTCCCGCCCGTGCAGTACGCGCCGCCCCGGGTGGCCGCTCCCGCCGGGCGCGACCCGGGACCTGCGCCGTACAGCCCCGGGCCGTACGGCGCGGCTGGACCTGGGTACCCGCCAGCCCCCGGCAACGGCAACGGCAACGGCAACGGCAACGGTTACGGCACCGCGGCCCGGCCGGACGCGCCGCGTACCGCGGACAGCGCGTCCCGGGCCCAGGCCCCCCCGTTCATGGGCCTGGCCCTGATCGTGGCGGCCATTGCGATCACCGTGCTGCTCCCGGTGGCGGGCCTGATCGGCTCGGTGATCGTGATCACGCTGCTGCGCGCGGCCGACCGGGCCAGCAGCGCCCTCACCATTCGGCGCTCGGCCCGCGGCCCCAGCGTCACCGACGTGCTCTTCGGCGTGCTGACCGCGCCGTGGGCCATCGTCCGCTCGGTGCTCACCACGGTCCTGGTTGCGCCGCTCGCGGCCGGGGTGGCCGCGGTCGTCTTCGTCGCGGCCATGGTCGCGACCTCACCGAGTTCAGTCCTGATGGCCAGCGGTTACGCGGCCGGGGCCGCGGTGGCGCTGTACGGCTTCGGACCCGGCTCTGGCGGCCCGCGCCGCGAGGTGACCCGGATCGTCCGGGCCGTCGCCCGGACCCGGACCACCGCGATCATCGCGGCTGTGATCATGTACTGCCTGGCCGCGGCCATGGTGGCCGAGGCGCTGTCCCAGCCGCCGATCTACTGGCCGAACATCAGCGGCTTGCTGCCGCACCTGCCCAACGTGAACACGGTGCTGCACCTGCCGCACCTGAACCTGCCGCACTTCGGCGTCGGGCGATCCCGCCTCGGCGGCTGAGGTCACCCCACGCGGCGGGGCACCTCATGGTCGGCGGCCGGCCGCGCCGCCGGTACGTATCCGGCGATCCCGGGCTGGTCGGCTGGCCGGACCAGTCCCAGCGACACCACCTCGTTGGCCAGCCGGATGCGCCGGTTGAGCCCGCCCGAGATGCGGAACTTCTGGTACAGCCGGAGCAGGTGCTGTTTGACCGCCGCCTCGGTCACCACCAGGTCCCCGGCGATCTCCCGGGCCGTCGCCGGGGCCACGAACGCATCGTCGGATAGCGCGGGGCGGCACAACGCGGCCAGCACGTCGAGTTCTCGCCGGGTCAGCTCGGGTACGGTGGGACGCCGCAGCTCGGACTCGGTGGGCAGGTCCTCACTGGTCAGGCCACCGACCCGGCACCGGGCCGCGCCGAAGGCCAGCACGTCTCCGTCCTCGAGCACCCGCCGGGCCACCGGCCGGCCGTTCACCCGGGTGCCATTACGTGATAATCCCAGGTCGGCGACGTAGGCGTACGGCCCGCGCCGGATGATCTCGGCGTGCAGCAGCGACACGCTCGGATCGTCCAGCCGGACGTCCACCGCGCGGCCCCGGCCGACGGTCGTCACCTCATCAGCGAGGGGGACGAGCTCGCCGCTGTCCTCGACGCGAATGTAAGGCGTATCCATAATGGTTCCTCCCGCCTAACGGAGCCGTGAGCACTCCATCACCTAATAGTTACCCGGTGTGCGCCACCCCTACCGTCATTTCCGTACTGTCCGAGATCGGACGAGCACAGACCGCCGCGCCGACGTTGATCTTCGGATCCGCCGGTAAACTGCCGGAGAGTAGCCCGGGAGGCACGCGCATGGCGGACGAGCCAGCTCACAGCCTGGCTGAAGAGAGCGCGGCCGCGGCAGCACGCCGCGGCGCCGGCGGCTTTTCCCCAAACTCCATCGCATCGGGTTTTCCCGAGCGGATCCTGCGCCGTCGGCCCGCCTCCTACGCTTCCTGTGTGCACCCGATTCAGGCGCGGACGACGGTTCTGTTTGCCTTTGCCGGATCCCGCCCCCGGGCGGAACGGCGGTGAGGAGCGCGGAGGACACCCCAGCCCGCGGCTTCCCCCGCCCCGCCGATCCCGGCTACCCCGCTGACCCGGCCGATCCCCGGGCGGCCGACGGCCCCAGCGCCGCCCGCCCCCCGTGGCCCGACGCCCCGGCCGTGCCCGGCGAAGTCGCCTTCCCCGGTGCCGCCCCGCGCCCCGTCCCGCCCACGTTGCGCACCGACGGCACCGCGCGCCCGCCCTGGCCCGACGCCCCGCCCGCCGCCCAGCCCTTCACCGCGCCCGCCCGCGACCCGCGCTCCGCGCCGCCGCCCGCGCCCGGCTGGGACCCCGTGACCGCCATGACCACGCCGCCCAGTTCCAACGGCCGCCCGCCCGCCACCAACGGCACCCCGCCCACTGACGGGGCCACCGGGGGAGCAGTGTCCAACGGGACTCGAGGGGCGGCTGGTCCGGGCCGGACGCCGCCCGGCGTCCCGGACTGGCCAGCCCAAGACTCGTCCATCCCAGCGCAGCCACGCTTCATACCCAACCCGGATTACCCGCCGCCGCCCCCGGCCGCCCGGCGCCCCGGCTACACCCCCGACACCCCGGCGCCGACGCCCCCCGCGCGTCCTGCGACCGGCCCCCACCCCGCCTCGGGCCCGTACCCCGCAACCTCGCCGAACCCCGCGACCGGCCCGCTTCCGCCCGCGACCTCACGCCCCGCGTCCGGCCCGTATCCCGCGGCCACGTCGGGTCCTGCCACCGGCCCGCGCCCCGCGTCCGGCCCGTATCCCGCGGCCACGCCGGGTCCTGCCACCGGCCCGCGCCCCGTGCCGTCCTCCGGGCCGTACCCGGCCGCCGCCCAAGGCCCAGGTGCACCTCCCTACACCGCTCCCTCCCCACCTTCCGGCACCGGCCCCACGCCGTACTCCGCCCCAGCCCCGTACGCGCCGCCCGCCCCGCCGCACCCAGCAGCCGCCCCGCGCTCGGCGACCGGCCCGCGCCCCGCCAGCGCCCAGTACCCCGCCACCGGCCCAGCGCCGTACCCCGCTACCGCGCCCGCCCCGGCTCCCAGCAACGCTCTGGCCCCCAGCAACGCCCTGGCACCCCCCGCACCCCCGCCGGCCCACCAGCGGACCAGCCCGGCCGCCGTCACCAGTCGCGGAGCGACGGTGCTGGCCCAGGTGCCGTACGCGATCGCCCTGGCCTTCACCATCGGCGGTGTCCTGTGGGCCTGGCTTGGCGCGCATGCGGTGAGCGACGGGGCCGGGGTCATGGGCGTCGCCTTGCTCGCGGCCGCGGCGGCCCGGCTCGGGCTGCCGCAGAGCGCGGTGGGGCTGCTGGCCAGTCGGCGGCGGTTCGTTGACGTGCTGGCGCTCGGCATTCTCGGCGCCGGGCTGCTGGTGATCGCCCTGGTTTTGCCGCCGACCTGATCGTCGCGGCGGCCCGTGGCCGGCCACCCGGACCACCGGCGCCCACGCCGGCCAGCAGACCGGCCAGCAGAGAAGGGACATACCGAGCGTGTCCAGCACCGAAGTGACGGCAGACCAAGAGCAAGACGAGGGCCAGGACCAGAGCCAGCCGACGACCCGCCGGGGCAAGGTGACCGTGGTCGCGGCCGGTTTCTACGGGTCGACCACGGCCCAGCGGCTGGCCGAGTACGACATCTTCGACGAGGTCGTGCTGACCGACATCATCGAGGGGCGCCCGGAGGGCCTCGCGCTGGACCTGAACCAGTCGCGGCCGGTCGAGGGCTTCGAGACCAAGGTCACCGGCGTGACCACGGGGCTGGATGGTTCGGGGTACGAGGCGGCCGCCGGTTCGGGCATCGTGATCATCACGGCCGGCCTGGCCCGTAAGCCCGGCATGAGCCGGATGGACCTGATCGAGACCAACGCGAAGATCGTCCGGAACGTGACCGAGAACGTGGTCAAGCACGCGCCCGACGCGGTCCTCATCGTGGTGTCGAACCCGCTTGATGAGATGACCGCGCTGGCGGCCAGGGTGTCGGGGTTCCCGGCCCACCGGGTGCTGGGCCAGGCCGGGATGCTCGACACGGCCCGGTTCACCAGCTTCGTGGCCGGCAAATTGGGGGTTCCGGTCGGGTCGGTGCGCACGCTGACGCTGGGGTCGCACGGCGACACCATGGTGCCGGTGCCGTCCGCGTGCACGGTGGACGGCCGGCCGCTGACCGAGATGATGGCGGCGGCCGACATCGAGGAGCTGGTCACCCGGACCCGCAACGGCGGCGGCGAGGTCGTCGCGCTGCTCAAGACCGGCTCGGCCTACTACGCGCCCTCGGCCGCAGCGGCCCGGATGGCCCGCGCGGTGGCCGAGGACGCCGGGGCGGTGCTGCCGGTGTGCGCGTGGGTCGACGGCCAGTACGGGATCACCGGCGTCTACCTGGGGGTGGAGGCGGAGATCGGCGCGGACGGGGTCCGCCGGGTGGTCGAGCGCGACCTGACCGAGCCCGAACTGGCTGGCCTGCGCGAGGCGGCCGAGGCCGTGCGGGCCAAGCAAGCCGACGTAGCCAGCCTCTAGGGGCGCCGGGACAGCTCAGGCGATCCCGAGGCGGCGCAGGGCCAGCTCGGCGTAACAGGCGGCCCCGTCGGCCAGGATGGCGTCGTCGAACTCGGCCGCGGCCGAGTGGTTCGACGGCGCGGTGGCCGGGTCCCGGTCCAGCGGCACCGCGCCGACCGACAGGAACGCCCCCGGTACCTGCTGCAGCACGTAGGAGAAGTCCTCGGCCCCGGTCATCGGGAACGGCTTGAGTATCGCCTGGGGCGCCCCGAACACGTCCGCCACGACCGCCCGCGCGAACTCCGCCTCGGTGGCGTCATTGACCGTTACCGGGTATTCGTCGACGTAGTGTGCGTCGGCTTCGACTCCATGCGCATCAGCAAGATCATTAATTATCTTAATGATGTTCTCACGGAGCCGGTCCCTGGCCGCCGCACTGTAGCTACGGGCCGTCCCGAGGAAAGCGGCTTCGTCCGGGATCACGTTGTCGGTCGTGCCGGCGTGGAAGCTGCTGATCGTCACGACCACCGGGTCGAACACGTCGAACCGCCGCGTCACCATCGTCTGCAGCGCGGTCACCATCGCGCACGCGGCCGTGATCGGGTCGGCGGCCAGGTGCGGCTGGGAGGCGTGCCCGCCGCGCCCGCGCACGGTGACCCGGATGATGTCGGCCGCGGCCAGCATCGGTCCCGGGCGGGTGGCGAACAGCCCGCACCGATACTGGGTGGACGAGACGTGCAGCGCGTACGCGGCGACCGGGCGCGGGCCGGCCGCGTCCAGCACGCCCTCGCCGATCATCACGTCGGCGCCGCAGTAGCCCTCTTCGCCCGGCTGGAACATGAAGATCACGTCCCCGGGCAGCTCGGCCTGCCGGGTGCTGAGCAGTCGGGCCGCCCCGGCCAGCATGGCCGTGTGCAGGTCGTGCCCGCAGGCGTGCATCACGCCCTCGAAGCGGGAGGCGTAGGGCAGGCCGGTGGCCTCGGTGATCGGCAGCGCGTCCATGTCGCCGCGCAGCAGGACCGACGGCCGCGGCCGGTCATCGCGGCCGGCGTCGGCGCCTGCGCCGCGGAGCACGGCCGTCACCGAGCTGAGCTTGCGCCCGGTGCTGACCTCCAGCGGCAGCCCGTCCAGGTAGTCCAGCACCTTGGCCTGGGTCAGCGGCAGCTCCAGGCCGATCTCCGGCTCCCGGTGGATGGCGTGCCGCAGCTCAGCCAGTTCCCCCGCGAGCGCCGCCGCGTCCTCGCGCACCCCCATCAACCGCTCCCCATTCGACCCATTCGACCCACTCGATCTACTCGACCCACTCGATCTACTCGGTGTCCGGTACCTGATAGTGCAGCACGTTCGGGTCGCGCTCCAGCAGGTACCGGTCGTCGTCGGGGTAGTAGACCGCCCGGTCGATGTCGTCGCCCGCGAACGCCTTGATGGCCTGCACCGAGTCCCAGAAGCTCAGGGTGACGATCTCCTCCCGGTCGCCGTCGGGCCGGCGCAGCAGCCAGGCCCCCCGGTTGCCCGGCGTCTGCAGGTAACTCTCGATCCCGGTCTGCTGGACGTAGGCCGCGTACTCGTCCGCGTCCTGGGCTCGCACCGCTCCTCGCCATAGCCTCGCGATCATGTTCAGATCATGCGCTGGGCGGCATCGGATGGGAAGGCGCTGAGGAATTCCGGCTCGGTCCAGCCCCGCTCGGCGAAGGCCGCCCGGACCCGCTCCGACACCTGTTCCACGTCGGCCTCGGGGATCAGGGCCAGGGCGGAACCGCCGAAGCCGCCCCCGGTCATGCGGGCGCCCAGCGCGCCGGCGTCGACGGCCACCTCCACGGTGACGTCGGCTTCCGGCCAGGACACCTCGAAGTCGTCGCGCAGCGAGGCGTGCGACTGGCTCAGCAGCGCGCCGACCTCGCTGAGCGAGCGGAAGTCACCGCCGCCCGAGGCGCGCAGCAGGCTGGTCACCTGGCGCACCCGCAGGTTGTCGGTGACCACGTGCCGGGCCCGGCGGCGCAGCACCGGGTCGTCCAGCGCGGCCAGCTCGCTGACGTCGTGCACCGCGCGCAGCGACGGGACCCGGAGCCGCCGGGCCGCTTCGGCGCACTCGGCCTGCCGACTGCCGTACTCGCCGTCGGCCAGCTTGTGCTTGGCCCGGGTGTCGATGACCAGCACCCGCACCCCGGCCCGGCCCGGCCGGAACGGCACCTGGCTCGATTCCAGCGACTGGCAGTCCAGCAGCAGGGCGTGCCCGGCCCGGCACAGCAGCGACGCGGACTGGTCCATGATCCCGGACGGCACCCCGGCGAACTCGTTCTCGGCCCGGCGCGCGATCCGGGCCAGCACGGGCCGCGGCAGGTCGGGCCGGGCCGCGGGGCTCCCGTCCGCGCCGCCGGAGGCCCAGTCCCGCGGCGCCCAGTCGCCCAGCGAGTCCGGGCCGATCAGCTCGGTCAGGGCCAGGGCGACCGAGCATTCCAGCGCGGCCGACGAGGACAGCCCGGCCCCGTCGGCCAGGCAGGAGTCGATGGCCAGGCTGGCGGCCGGCACCGGGTAGCCCGCCGCCAGCAGGGACCAGGCCACCCCGGCCGGATACCGGGCCCAGCCGGGCAGCTGTTCCCGGATCTCGTCCAGCTTGGCCGGGGTCCCGTCCGGCCCGGGCCGCAGCCGGGCCAGCGGTATCTCCACGCTGGCGCTGGGGTCCCGGCGGGTGCGCAGGGCCAGCACGTCGTCGCGGCGCGGCGACGCGGCGGCCACGATGCCCTCGCCCAGGGCGAACGGCAGCACGAAGCCGTCGTTGTAGTCGGTGTGCTCACCGATGATGTTGACCCGCCCGGGGGCCAGCCAGACGCCCTGCGGCCGGTGCCCGTAACAGGTGCGGAACCACCGGGCACCGCGCTCCGCCACCGAGTGCCGGCCCGCGGCGACATGACCGTCCGGGCCGGAGGTCATCGGGCGCCCGTGCCGGGCTGCGCGGCGTCGCGCGCCGTCTGCTGGCCGAACGTCCAGGCGTCGGCCACCATCGCGGGCAGGTCGCGGGTGGCCTGCCAGCCCAGGTCGGTCCGGATCCGCTCCGAGGAGGCGACCAGCACGGCCGGGTCTCCGTCGCGGCGCGGCGCCTGCTCGGCCGGGATGTCGACCCCGGTCACCTCGCGGCAGACGTCGACGACCTGGCGGACCGAGAAACCGGTCCCGTTACCCAGGTTGTACACGCGGTGCCGACCCGGGTCGGTGGCCCCGAGGGCCAGCACGTGGGCCTGGGCCAGGTCGGCCACGTGGATGTAGTCTCGCACGCAGGTCCCGTCCGGTGTCGGGTAATCGTCGCCGAAGATCTTCACCGCCCCGGCCGGGCTTTCTCCCTCGGCCTGGGCCAGGGCCAGCGCGATCTTGAGCACGTTGGGGATCAGGTGCGTCTCGGGGGCGTGCCGCTCGCCGTACCAGTGGCCGCCGTTGTCCTCGTGCGCCCCGGCCACGTTGAAGTACCGCAGGCTCACCGCGCCGACGCCGAACATCCGCGCGTACTCGGTCAGCGCCGTGTCCACGGCCAGCTTGGTCGCCCCGTACGGGTTGGTCGGCCGGGTCGGGTCGGTCTCCTCGATCGGTGTGCGCTCCGGCTCGCCGTACACCGCCGCGGTGGAGGAGAACACGATCCGGCGCACCCCGGTCTCCCGCATCGCCTCCAGCAGGGCCAGGCTGCCGCCCAGGTTGTTCGACCAGTACCGGCCGGGCTGGGCCACCGACTCGCCGACCAGCGACTTGGCCGCGAAGTGCAGCACCGCGTCGGTGCCCTCGGCCAGTACCCGGGCCGCGTCGTCGCGCAGCGTGCCGCGGACGAAAGTGGCCTTGGGCGGCACCGCGTCCGCGTGCCCGGTGGACAGGTCGTCCAGGACCGTTACGTCGTGGCCCGCTTCGATGAGGGTCGAGGCGACCACGCTGCCGATGTAGCCCGCGCCGCCCGTGACGAGCAGCCTCATCCTGCCTC
Organism: Streptosporangiaceae bacterium; assembly: GCA_965277615.1. Lineage (GTDB taxonomy): Bacteria > Actinomycetota > Actinomycetes > Streptosporangiales > Streptosporangiaceae > Bog-532. The sequence goes on from CBDIDG010000003.1 coordinate 45,785, forward strand.
CCGCAGTCGTTGCGCCGCGGTCTCCGGCGCGATGTCGTTGATCCACACGCCCATGCCCGATTCCGTCCCGGCCAGGTACTTCAGCTTGCCGGGGGCCCGGCGGAGCGTGAACACCTGCAGGTGCAGGCCGAACTCCCGCCTTGCTTCAACGTCCGAGACCGGCGCCTGGTGCCAGGCCGAGATGTACGGGGCCGGCGTGCCGAACAGCCCGTCGAACCGCCGCAGCACGTCGAGGTAGAGGTGACCGAGCGCGTCCCGGGCTGCGTCGTCCAGGGCGGCCAGGTCCGGCACCCGGCGCACCGGGAACAGCAGCACCTCGTACGGCCACCGGGCCGCGGGCGGGACGAACGCCACCCAGTCCTCGTTGCGGGCCACGATCCGGGTGCCCTCCTCCAGCTCGGCCGCCACCAGGTCCTCGAACAGGTTCTGCCCACTCTGCAGCCCGTAGGAGCGGGCCTGGGTCACCTGCTGCCGGACCCGCGGGGTCACGAACGGGAAGGCGTAGATCTGCCCGTGCGGGTGATGCAGGGTGACCCCGATCTCCACACCCCGGTTCTCGAAGATGTAGACCTGCTCGATCCCGGCCATGGCGCTCAGGGCCTCGGTCCGGTCGGCCCACGCCTCGATCACGGTGCGCACCCGCCGCGGCGTCAGCTGCGCGAACGAGGCGTTGTGGTCGGACGTGAAGCAGACCACTTCACACCGTCCGTAACCGGGTCGCTGCTCAGCGAGACCATCGTCCAGCGCGGGCAGACCCGCCCCGGTGGTGGCGCTCGCGATCGCGCTTGCGCCGCGCAAAGAAGGGAACCGGTTCTCGAAGACAACCACGTCGTAGCTGTCCGCGGGTACCTCCGTCGGGCGGCCCGGCGCGGACGGGTCCAGCGGGCACTGATCGGGAGGAGGCAGGAACGTGCGTTCCTGGCGCGCCGCGGCGATGACCACCCATTCGCCCAGCAGCGGATCCCAGCGCAGCGACTGCTCCGGCGACACCTCATCAGGCCCCGGCACCTTGGCCAGTCCTTCGCGCAGGTCACGAGCCTGCACGCGGTTCAGCTCCGGCGCCTCGTCGAAATATATGATCTCCCGGCCATCGGCCAGGCGGGTGCTGTGCTTCCACGCCAGCCGACCGCGGCCCGCTTGCATCGCTTGGGTGCCCACAGGAGCCATACGGTATCGGCTTTCCGTGATCTCGTTCGGACCGGGCACGTTCCCGGCCACCTCGGCCCGGGCGGGCTGCGGCACTTCGCCCAGGATACGGACTCGGGGAATTAGACTGACCGCACGTAGTGGCTGGTGGCCGGGGCGCGACCGGAGCTACATCAGGAGAACCCGGGGATCAAGGTGACCCAGCTCATCGGGGACATTGTCATCGTCCTCGTCATCGTACTGATCGGCGGATTCTTCGCCGCGTCCGAAATGGCCCTGGTCTCGCTGCGCGAGGGCCAGATCCGCAAGCTCTCCCAGGGCGGGCGGCGGGCCCAGAAGGCGGCCAAGCTGGCCCAGGACCCCAACCGCTTCCTGTCCTCGGTCCAGATCGGCGTGACCCTGGCCACACTGGTCTCCGGCGTGTACGGGTCGGCCACCCTGGTCGCCTTCCTCGAGCGCGGGCTGAAGAGCCTAGGGCTGGGGTCCGGCTGGTCGTCCGCGGTGGCGTTCGCCGTGGTCACCGTGGCCATCACGTTCGTCACCCTGATCCTCGGCGAGCTGGCCCCCAAGCGGATCGCGCTGCAGCGGGTCGAGGCCATGTCGCTGCTGGCCGCCCCGATCCTGGACCGGATCTCGGTGCTGGCCCGCCCGCTGGTCTGGCTGCTGTCCGTGTGCACCGACGTGGTGGTCAGGATCCTCGGCGGCAACCCCAAGGCCAACCGCACGGTGATGTCCGAGGAGGAGCTGCGTGACCTGGTGGCCAGTAACCAGGCGCTGAGCGCGGACGAGCGGCAGATCGTGGGCGAGGTCTTCGACGCGGGCAAGCGGCAGATCCGCGAGGTGCTGCGGCCCCGGACCGAGGTCGAGTTCGTGGCCGAGGACCTGCCGCTGAGCGAGGCGGCCGCGCTGGCCGTGCGCGTGCCCTACTCGCGGCTGCCGGTTTACCAGGGCTCCTACGACAACGTGATCGGCTTCGTCCACATCCGCGACCTGCTCGACCCGGCCCGGACCAACCGCCCGCTCACCGTCGGCCAGGTCAGCCGGCACGTGAAGTTCATGCCGAACAGCAAGACCGTGCTGGCCGCGCTATCGGAGATGCGCCGGGAGCGTGCGCACCTGGCCATCGTGGTCGACGAGTACGGCGGCACGGCCGGCATCGTCACGCTGGAGGACCTGGTCGAGGAGCTGATCGGCGACATCCGCGACGAGTACGACGTGGACCAGGACCGGCCCCGGCGGCTGCGGACCGGCGAGGTCGAGGTGGACGGCCTGCTCAACCTGCACGAGTTCGAGGAGCAGACCGGCATCGAGCTGCCCGAGGGCCCGTACGAGACCGCGGCCGGCTTCGTCCTGGCCGGCCTGGGCGAAGTGCCCCAGGTCGGCAACTCGGTCGAGGTGGACGGCCAGCGGATCACGGTCACCGAGATGGACGGCCGCCGCATCGCCCGCCTGCGCATCGCCCCCGCCGCCCGCCCTGAGCCCCCAGAACCCACCCCCACCCCCACCCAAGCCCCCTTCGGCCACCCCACCCCCGAGCCCCCGCCCGCCTCCCAGGCCCCGCCCGCCTCCCAGACCCCGCCCGCCTCCCAGACCCCGCCCACCACCCAGACCCCGCCCGCCTCCCAGACGCCTTCAGCCTCGCAACCCCCGTCGGCCCCACAAGCCCCGCCAGTCACAGCTGCCCCAGGCGCCCCGCCCGACTCAGCGGCCTCTCCAGACGCGCCGGCACCGGAGCCGAGCCCGCCCAACGGCCAGTCCAACGGGCAGCCCTCGGCGCCCCAGCGCAGCACGTCAGGCGGCCGGGGCTGATGCCCTAAACTCGGCAGGTGCACCCGTCCGGCAGCTTCGACACCGTCCTCGTCGTGGACTACGGGGCGCAGTACGCGCAGCTCATCGCGCGTCGCGTCCGTGAGTGCCACGTCTACTCCGAGATCGTCCCGCACACGATGCCGGTCGCCGAGATGCTCGCCCGCAAGCCCAAGGCGATCATCTTGTCCGGCGGCCCCGCGTCGGTCTACGCCGACGGCGCGCCGCCCGGCCCCGACGGCCTGTTCGACGCGGGCGTCCCGGTCTTCGGGATCTGCTACGGCTTCCAGCTCATGGTCCAGAACCTCGGCGGCACGGTCCGCCGGACCGGCGCGGCCGAATACGGCGCCACCACCCTGGACGCCGCCGCCGTGGCCCCCGGCAGCCTGCTGGCCGGGCTGCCCGCCCGCCAGCGCGTGTGGATGTCCCACGGTGACACCTGCGTCGCCGCCCCGCCCGGGTTCGAGGTCACCGCCTCCACCGGGGCCACCCCGGTCGCGGTCATCGAGGACGGCGACCGCAAGCTCTTCGGCGTGCAGTTCCACCCCGAGGTCATGCACACCGACCACGGCCAGGCCGTGCTGCAGCGCTTCCTGGACGCGGCCGGCTGCCAGCCGGGCTGGACGACGGCCGGCATCATCGACGAACAGGTCGAGCACATCCGGGCCCAGGTCGGCGACGGGGTCGCGGTCTGCGGCCTGTCCGGCGGGGTGGACTCGGCTGTGGCCGCCGCGCTGGTCCAGCGGGCCATCGGCGACCGGCTGTACTGCGTGTTCGTCGACCACGGCCTGCTCCGCAAGGGCGAGGCCGAACAGGTCGAGAACGACTTCGTGGCCGCCACCGGGGTCCGGCTCAAGGTGGTCAGCGTGGCCGACCAGTTCCTCAACGCGCTGGACGGCGTGAGTGACCCCGAGCAGAAGCGGAAGATCATCGGCCGCGAGTTCATCCGCACCTTCGAGCGGGCCGCGGTGGAGATCGCCGCGGACGCGCAGAGCCAGGGCGAATCGGCCCGCTTCCTGGTCCAGGGCACCCTGTACCCGGACGTGGTCGAGTCCGGTGGGGGCACCGGCGCGGCCAACATCAAGTCCCACCACAACGTGGGCGGGCTGCCCGCCGACCTGAAGTTCGAGCTGGTCGAGCCGCTCCGGGCCCTGTTCAAGGACGAGGTCCGGCGCGTCGGCGAGGAGCTGGGCCTGCCGCACGACATCGTCTGGCGGCAGCCGTTCCCGGGGCCGGGGCTGGCCATCCGGATCATCGGCGAGGTCACCGCGGACCGGCTGAGCGTGCTCCGCGACGCCGACGCGATCGTCCGGGAGGAGCTGTCCCGGGCCGGCCTGGACCGGCGCATCTGGCAGTGCCCGGTGGTGCTGCTGGCCGACGTGCGCTCGGTCGGCGTGCAGGGCGACGGCCGGACCTACGGCCACCCCGTGGTGCTCCGCCCGGTCACGAGCGAGGACGCCATGACCGCGGACTGGGCCCGGCTGCCCGAGGACGTGCTGGCCCACATCTCCACCCGGATCACCAACGAGGTGCCGCAGATCAACCGGGTCGTGCTCGACGTGACCAGCAAGCCGCCCGGCACGATCGAGTGGGAGTAGGCCCAAGGCCGCCGGAAGCGGCCAAAAGGGCCGCTGCCGGCGTGAACTTGACCGTGTCCCGGGAGTAGCACTCCCGCCCCGGGGGCACACGGCTGTTCTTCGCTGGCAACGACCCTCTGGCTTGCCGTCGGCCACGATCGGCCTGGATTCAGGCGGGATCGGGCTCCCTTGGATCAGGCGTGATCGCGGCTGTGCTGCTCCGGCACCGTCCGCCGACCCGGCCGGAGCAGGGCCTCGGCCAGCGTGAGCACGGTCTCCTCGAGGGATTCCAGCCGGCTGGCCATGTCGGTCTGGATCGCGCTCACCACCTTGGTCACGACCTCCTCGACCTCGGCGTGGCCGGGCCGCAACCGAAGCTCGTCGGCCAGCGGTGACAGCACCGCGGCCAGCCGGTCCTCCAGCGCGTCGAGCCGCGCCGACAGGACGGTGGCGGACTTGCCCGCCGCCTCGCCCAGCTTGCGCTGCGCGTCGTCCAGCCCGAGCGAGGTGGGCAGGTGGCCGAGCTGGCGGGTGACCGCCTCCAGCCGCCCGTCCACGGCCTCGAACTTGGCCCCCATGCCCTCGATCCGGCCGCCGACGCCTTCGAGCCGACCGTCCAGGCCGTCCATCCGGCCATCCAGCGACCCGAGCTTCTGGTCCACCGTGCCGATGTGGTCGTCCACGTGGGTGATGCGGTCGCCGTGGCTGCCGATCCGGGTGTCCAGTCCGGCCATCCGGCCGTCCAGATTCTCCATCCGGCCGTCCAGCGAGCCCAGCAGATCGTCAACGGCGGCGATGTGCTCGCCCAGCTTCTCGTCCACCGCGGTGATGTGCGCCCCGAGCGTGCCGTCGACCGCCGCGATGTGCTCGTCGAGCCCGCCGATCTGCGCGCTGGCCTGCTCGCTGTACTCGGCGACCCGCTGGTCCAGCCCGCTGATCCGGCTGCTGGCCTGCTCGCTGGTCTCGCTGAGCCGCTGGTCCAGCTGGTCCATCCGGGCCTCGGCCCGCTCGCCGCTCTCACCGAGCCGCTGGCCGAACTGCTCGATCCGGTTGCCGAGCGTGCCCACCTTGCCGTCGGTGGCGGACAGCTTGGCGTCGAACGCCCCGAGCTTGCCGTCGGTGGCCGACAGCTTGGCGTCCATGGCGTTGAGCTTGTCGGGCAGCGGGGCCGTCCGCTCGCTGACCGTCGCGACCTGACTGCCGATCATCCCCAGCTGCTCGTCGATGGCGGCGATCCGCTCGTTGATCAGCCCGATCCGGTCGTCGGTGTCGCCGATGTGGTCGTCGAGGCGGTCGATCCGGTTGGCCAGCGCCCCGACCTTGCCGTCGGTCCCGGTCAGCTTGGCGTCGAGGGCCCCGAGCTTGTTGTCGACCGTGCCGACCTTGTCGTCGGTGTCGCCCAGCCGCTCTTCCAGCCGCTCCAGCCGGTTGTGGGCCACCTCGATCTGGCCGCCGATCAGGTCCACCTGCCCGGTCAGCCCGGAAACCGTGCCCGCCAGCCCGTCGACCTTGTCGCTGGCCCCGGCCAGACCTTCGGTCAGCTTGGTTTCCAGCTTCTCCGACAGCGCGGCCAGCCCCTGGTCGAACCGGGCCGTCTGGGCCGCGAGCCCCTGGTCGATCCGGCCCTTGATGGCCGAGAGCTCTTTGTCCAGGTAGGCCGCGCGCTGGGCCAGCTCGGTGATGGCCTTGTCCAGGCGCCCGAACCGGCTTGCGGCGGCCTCCATGCTCTGCTGCAGCCGGTCGCCGTGCTGCTGCATGCTCTTCAGCCGCTCCTCCTGGAGCTTGAGCATGTCCCGGGCCTGGCCGATCAGGGTGCAGAGGGACTCCAGCCGCGGCAGCACCTGGTCCACGTTCTCCGACACCACGCCCAGGTCCGCCCACAGCGCGGGCAGCTCGGCCACCGGCTTCATCTGGGCGCTCAGGTTCCGCAGGTGCTCGGGCATGGACTCGGCCCAGGCCGGCGCGGTCTCCTTGGCGTCATCCAGCTGGCGGCGCATCGCCTCGGTCTGTGCGGTCAGCTGGCCGGCCAGGTCGGTGAGCTCATGCTCCCGGACCTCCTTGACCAGCCACTCCAGCCCTTCCAGGTGCTTGCGGATCTCCTCCAGCGCGCTCGCGTGCGACCGTTGGTCCGTCACGTGATCCTGGACCGTCCGCGCGAGCAGGTCGCGCATCCGGTCCGCGGGGCCGGGCTGGCTACCGCGCATCAACAGATGGTTGGCCGACTGATCCATGGGGGGTGCTCCTTAGCCAGGGGTGATACCGCTCGCCGGCCTGGTGCCCGGCTGGGTGGGTTCGTTGAGCCCGCGTCCTGCTGGTCCCGCGGGGGATCCCGCCGCCGTGCCCACCGGCCGCGCATCTGTGCGATACGGCCCGTGGCCCCTGGCGATTGCCGGATAATCCTCTCGCGAACGGCGCCCACGTTAGTAGCTAGCTGTAGTCGATCAGGCACAGATAGTGAAACCCGTAGCCGGAAGGTTACGCAGTTGCCTCCATGTTGACGAGGCGGTGTGGGCTGGATACTGTCGGACCTAGCACTCAGGCATGTAGAGTGCTAATGCGACGAGGCAGTCTGACACCCGCGACGGCAGGCCGCCGTGGTCGCCCTCTCTAAGCAGTTCACCTTTTATCCTTCCGGAGGGGGAGGTCATAGCATGACGACCGCCACCAAGGTTGTCCTCAAGCCCCTTGAGGACCGGATCGTGGTTCGCACGCTCGAAGCGGAGCAGACCACGGCTTCCGGCCTAGTTATCCCTGACACGGCCAAGGAGAAGCCCCAGGAGGGCGAAGTCCTGGCTGTTGGTCCCGGTCGTTTCGACGACGCGGGCTCCAAGCGCGTCCCCGTCGACGTCAAGGTCGGCGACATCGTGCTGTACAGCAAGTACGGCGGCACCGAGGTCAAGTACTCGGGCGAGGAGTACCTCGTACTCTCCGCTCGTGACGTCCTCGCTGTCATCGAGAAGTAAGCACGACGCAGCGAATGCATGGCTAAGGGCGCCCGGCCCGCCGAGGTGCGGCCGGGCGCCCTTGCCGCGTGTTCTTAACGCGAACTTTTATGTGAAAACCGCAGGGTGAGGTAGTAGTCAATGCCCAAAATCCTAGAATTCAGCTCGGATGCGCGTTCCGCGCTCGAGCGCGGTGTCGACAAGCTGGCCGACACCGTCAAGGTGACGCTGGGCCCGCGTGGCCGCAACGTCGTCATCGACAAGAAGTGGGGCGCGCCCACCATCACCAACGATGGTGTGACCGTGGCCCGCGAGGTTGAGCTCGAGGACCACTACGAGAACCTTGGCGCTCAGCTGGCCAAGGAAGTCGCCACCAAGACCAACGATGTGGCCGGTGACGGCACCACCACGGCGACCGTGCTGGCCCAGGCCATGGTGCACAACGGCCTCCGGTCCGTCGCCGCGGGCGCCGGCCCGATCTCGCTCAAGCGCGGTATCGACGCCGCGGCGGCCGAGGTCTCCAAGCGGCTGCTGGCTCAGGCCCGTGACGTCGAGGAGCAGAGCGAGATCGCTCACGTCGCCACGGTCTCGGCCCAGGACGAGAAGATCGGCGAGCTGATCGCCGAGGCGTTCAGCAAGGTCGGCAAGGACGGCGTGATCACCGTCGAGGAAGCCCCGACCATGGGTCTGGAGCTGGAGTTCACCGAAGGCCTCCAGTTCGACAAGGGCTACATCTCGCCGTACTTCATCACCGACCAGGACCGGCTCGAGGCTGTCCTCGAGGACGGCTACGTCCTCATCACCGAGGGCAAAGTCTCCTCGATGAGCGAGTTCCTGCCGCTGCTGGAGAAGATCGCCGAGTCCAAGCGGCCGCTGCTCGTGGTGGCCGAGGACGTCGAGGGCGAGGCCCTGTCCACGCTGGTCGTGAACAAGATTCGCGGCCTGCTCAACGTGGTCGCGGTCAAGGCTCCCGGCTTCGGTGACCGTCGCAAGGCGATGCTGGCCGACATGGCCACGCTGACCGGCGGCCAGGTGGTCAGCGAGGCCCTGGGCCTGCGGCTGGACAACATCAGCCTGGACGACCTGGGCCAGGCCCGTCGCATCGTGGTGTCCAAGGACAACACGACGATCATCGACGGTAACGGTGACCAGTCCGCCATTCAGGACCGGATCCGGCAGATCAAGACCGAGATCGACAGCACCGACTCCGACTGGGACCGCGAGAAGCTGCAGGAGCGGCTGGCCAAGCTGTCCGGCGGCGTCTGCGTGCTGCGGGCCGGTGCGGCCACCGAGGTGGAGCTCAAGGAGAAGAAGCACCGCCTTGAGGACGCCATCTCGGCCACCCGGGCCGCCATCGAGGAAGGCATCGTGGCGGGCGGCGGCAGCGCTCTCGTGACGATCGCCTCCGAGCTGGACGACCTCGGCTTCACCGGTGACGAGGCCACGGGCGTCAAGATCGTCCGTGCGTCGCTGTCGGAGCCGTGCCGCTGGATCGCCATCAACGCCGGCGCCGAGGGTTCGGTCGTCGCGGCCAAGGTCGCGTCGCTGCCCGCGGGTCACGGCTACAACGCCGCCACCGGCGAGTACGGCGACCTGATCGCTCAGGGCGTCATCGACCCGGTCAAGGTCACCCGGTCCGCGGTGCAGAACGCCGCGTCCATCGCCGGCATGCTGCTCACCACCGAGGCTCTCGTGGTGGACAAGCCGGAAGAGGACGACGACACCACCGCGAACGCTGGCCACGGCCACGGTCACTCGCACTAGTTCCACCGCACCACCGTCACGGCGGGCCGGCCCCTCGGGGTCCGGCCCGCCGTTTCGCGTCCCGGGGCGGCGTGCTCCCAGCCGACCTCACCAACCACATGTGCCACGTGGTCTGCTCCGTCTCACGAGCCCCAGGTGGGGTGATTTTTTAGCCACCTCCCGGCTCCGGGCTTCGCGCAGGGACCCCTGCGGCAGGCCCGGCCAGGCCCAAGAGCGGGCAGGCAGCGTGCGCCTGGCCCGCTGGCGAGCGTAGGGCCTGCCGCCACCCCGCACTAAGCCTTCCGCCGGCAGGACACCGGCCAAACAATCACCCGTTGGCTCGGCCGCCGGGCTGGACGACAATGCTGACATGCCGCTGCCGCTGCTGCTCGTGGACATCGACGGGGTGCTGAACCCGTATGGCGCCCCGGGCTGCCCGCCTGGCTTTGCGGAGCACGAGCTGTTCGCGGGGGAGGAGCCGGTCCGGGTCTGCGCCGGGCACGGGGACTGGCTGCGCGAGCTCGGCTCCCGGTTCTCCCTGGTCTGGGCCACCGCCTGGGGCGAGGAGGCCAACCGCCGGCTCGCGCCGCTGCTGGGCCTGGACCCGCTGCCGGTGATCCCGTTTCCCCCGCTGCCGTTTCCCCCGGAGGGCAAGCTCCCGGCGGTGTCCCACTACGTCGGCACCGAGCCCCTGGCCTGGATCGACGACACCCTCACCCCCGCCGCCCACACCTGGGCCGTCACCCGCGCGGCCCCGACCCTGCTGCTGGACATCGACCCGGCCGTAGGCCTGACCCGCGCCGAAGTGGACCAGTGCCTAGCCTGGGCGTCCACGGCCTAGCGAGCCCCCCCATGGACCCGGGGCCGGCGGTGCTGGTGTGACCTCAGCGCCGTGTGGGGTCCCCGGGTCGCGCTCACCGGGCGGGCAGTGTGGCAGTGCGAGGCTAGCCTCGGGCTTTCGCCGGGGTTAATCGGCCTGCCGTTCTTTATGTGAAAAAAGGTATGAAAAAAGTGCCTTCAGCTGGGACAATTGGGCTTGTCTAAGGTCCTGACCGTCCCGAGTCAAAGGCACTTTCCAGGTGAAGAATAGCGCACGCACTGCCCGGGTTACCGTCTCTGCTGACGGCCCCGGCCTGGTGTCCCAGGCCGGGGCGGTCCTGCTGTGGGAAACGATGCGGGTCACCGGCCTGAGCCGGGGCCTGTCCGGCGGGCTGGCCCGGTGGCGGGCACCGCGGGCGGTCCACGACCCCGGGAAGATCATCGCGGACCTGGCCGCCGCCGTCGCCCTCGGCGGGGACTGCCTGGCCGACATCGCGGTGCTACGGGAGCAGCCGGAACTGGCCGGGCCGGTCGCGTCCGGCCCCGTGGTATCCCGGCTGGTCAGCGTGCTGGCCGGGGACCTGTCCCGGTCGCTTAAGGCAATCCGCGCTGCCCGTTCCGCCGCGCGGGAGCGGGCCTGGGCACTGGCCGGGGACAACGCTCCCGGCGCGGACGGCCTGGTCACGATAGATCTGGACGCCACCGTCGTGATCGCGCACTCGGAGAAAGAGCAGGCGGCTGCGACCTGGAAGAAGACGTTCGGGTTCCACCCGATGACCGCCTGGGCCGACCACGGCGCCGGCGGGAACGGGGAACCGCTGGCCATCGCGCTGCGGGCCGGGAACGCCGGCTCGAACACCGCCGCCGACCACATCGAGGCGGCCAGGCTCTCTCTGGCGCAACTGCCCCGCCACCAGCGGCGCAAGGTCCTGGTCCGCACCGACTCCGGCGGCGGCACCCACGAGTTCCTGACCTGGCTGACCGCGCCGTCGCGGCGGCTGCACTACTCCATCGGCATGACGATCACCGAGGACATGCAGGCCGCGATCCTGAAAATGCCCGCGTCCGCGTGGACGCCGGCTTACGACGGTGACGGGCAGATCCGCGACGGCGCCTGGATCGCCGACATCACCGGGCTGCTGGACCTGTCCGGCTGGCCCGCCGGGATGCGGGTCATCGTCCGCAAAGAGCGCCCGCACCCCGGTGCGCAGCTGCGCTTCACCGATATCGACGGGCACCGGTTCACCGCCTTCGCCACCGATGCACGCAAAGGCCAGCTCGCTGACCTGGAACTCCGCCACCGGCGGCGGGCACGGTGCGAGGACCGGATCCGCTGCGCGAAGGACACCGGGCTGCGGAACCTCCCGCTCAAGGGCTTCGCGCAGAACCAGGTCTGGTGCGAGATCGTCGCCCTGGCCTGCGACCTGCTGGCCTGGACGCAGCTGCTCGCCCTCACCGGGACCGCCCGCCGCTGGGAACCCAAACGGCTCCGCCTGCGCCTGTTCTCCGCCGCTGGCCGGCTCGTGCGCGGAGGCCGCCGCCTGCGGCTCCGCCTCGCCGAACGATGGGCCTGGGCTGCGGACATCACCGCCGCCGTCACCCGCCTGCAGGCCCTCCCCTCCGGCTGAACAGCCGGAACAGCCACTACGGCAAAGAAGGAAAACACCAGGGGCCGTGGAACCCCGCCTACCCGGCGCGACAACCGGGCAGCCAGGCACGACCCAGCCTGAAAATCACCCACCAGCCGACACCTCAGGCCAGCACATCAGCGGCGCGAAAGATCGAGGCTAGAAGGTAGGTAATGCCACATTGCCTGCTTGCGGGCCGGGGCTGACGGTGCTGTCGATAGCTGCGAGACGGATGCGGCGGAGGCGGGCTTCTGGCGGTCTCCGGACGCGCCAGCTTACGAGGGCAATGGCGCTTTTCCCTGTGTTGGAGGACTAGCAAAGGCGCCATTGCCTATGAACGAACCAAGCTCTCCGGTCGCAGGCGCCTCAGCCGTCACAAGAGCCTCGCCTCCTGCTCGGCTCGGTGCCCGCTTTCTATGTAGGCAATGCGCCATCGACCACAGCGGGGTGTAGGTAATGGCGCATTGACCACACGGCGAGGTGGGACAAGCGGGCCCGGTGTGACCTAAGTGACGGGGATGCTGCGAGGGTGACGCGGCTCGGACCGGAACCAGAGGGTGACGCGGCCCGGGTGGGAACCAAGGGCACACCAACCGCTCCCGTACTCCTCGCCCCAGACCTCCCAATCCCAGGGGTCCTAGGGTCCCAGAGGTCCCAGAGGTCCCAGCAGTCCTAGGGGTCCCAGCGGTCCCCAGGGTCCCAGGGTCCCAGAGGTCCTAGGGGTTCCAGGGGTCAGGGGTCCCGCCGGCGGATCGTGGCCGCCCTACCGCTCCTCAGCCCCGCGTCGCGATCCGCCCAATCACAGGCGCCTCACGAGCCCCGCTGGGCGCAGATCGGGCAAGACGGGCGTAGCGGGACGTCACACCAGCTTCGCCCCGGGCGGTCCAAGCAGCTCATTAGGATGGAAGGAATCCAAACCCCCGCCGCGTCGCTGAAGGTGCCATGACCGTGGATGAGAAGTTTGCCCCGCCCGGCCTGACGTTCGACGACGTACTGCTGCTGCCGGCCGCCTCTGACGTGCTGCCCGCCGAGGCGGACACCAGTACCCGGATCACCCCGAAGATCAGGCTCAGGATGCCGCTGGTGTCCTCGGCCATGGACACGGTGACCGAGGCCAGGATGGCGGTAGCCATGGCCCGCAACGGCGGGGTTGGCGTGCTGCACCGGAACCTGGCCATCGAGGACCAGGCCCAGCAGGTCGACATGGTGAAGCGCTCCGAGGCCGGGATGATCACCGACCCGGTGACGTGCACACAAGACGCCACCGTGGGGGACGTGGACCGGATCTGCGGCCGCTACCGGATCTCCGGTCTTCCCGTCACCGACGAGAACCACACCCTCCTGGGCATCGTGACCAACCGCGACATCCGGTTCGAGACCGACGCGAGCCGCAAGGTGTCCGAGGTCATGACCAAGATGCCGCTGGTCACCGCGCCGGTCGGAGTCACTCCCGATCAGGCGCTGGCCCTGCTCCGGCAGCACAAGGTCGAAAAGCTGCCGCTGATCGACGGCCAAGGCCGGCTCAAGGGCCTGATCACGGTCAAGGACTTCGCCAAGAGCGAGGAGTACCCGCTCGCGACCAAGGACCCGGGCGGCCGGCTGGTCGTCGGCGCGGCGATCGGCGTGGGCGAGGACGCCAAGGCCCGGGCCCAGGCGCTGATCGACGCCGGGGTGGACTTCCTCATCGTGGACACCGCGCACGGCCACCAGGCCGCGGTGCTGAACATGGTGACCCAGCTCCAGGCCAACACCGACGTCGAGGTGATCGGCGGGAACGTGGCCACCCGGGCCGGCGCGCAGGCGCTGATCGACGCGGGCGCGGACGGGGTCAAGGTCGGCGTCGGGCCGGGCTCGATCTGCACCACCCGCGTGGTGGCGGGTGTGGGCGTGCCCCAGGTCACCGCGATCTACGAGGCGGCCCAGGCCACCCGCCCGGCCAACATCCCGCTGATCGGTGACGGCGGCCTGCAGTACTCCGGTGACATCGCCAAGGCCATCGCGGCCGGGGCCGACACCGTGATGCTGGGCAGCCTGCTGGCCGGCTGCGAGGAGACGCCGGGCGAGATGGTCTTCATCAACGGCAAGCAGTACAAGCTCTACCGCGGCATGGGCTCGCTCGGCGCGATGCGCAACCGGGAGCGCGGCCGGTCCTACTCCAAGGACCGCTACTTCCAGGACGACGTGCTGCGCGAGGACAAGCTGGTGCCCGAGGGCGTCGAGGGCCAGGTGCCGTACCGGGGCCCGCTGGCCGCGGTGGCGACCCAGCTGGTCGGCGGGCTGCGCGCGTCCATGGGTTACTGCGGCGCGCACACCCTGGGTGACCTCCAGCAGGCGCAGTTCACCCGGATCACCACGGCGGGCCTGAAGGAAAGCCACCCGCACGACATCCAGATGACCGTCGAGGCCCCGAACTACAGCGGCCGTCGGCCGTAGCGCCAAAGACAACAGGGACAGCAAGTGACTCAAGTGGAAATCGGCCGGGGCAAGAGCGGCCGCCGTGCGTACTCCCTGGACGAGATCGGCATCGTGCCGGCCCGCCGGACCCGGGACCCCGAAGAGGTCTCGATCGCCTGGCAGATCGACGCCTACCGGTTCGAGCTGCCGCTGGTGGCCTGCCCGATGGACAGCGTGGTCTCACCGCAGACCGCGATCAAGATCGGGCAGCTCGGCGGCCTGGCCGTGCTCGACCTCGAGGGGCTGTGGACCAGGTACGCCGACCCTGAGTCGCTGATCGCCGAGGTCACCGAGCTCGACGAGCAGGCCGCGACCCGCCGCCTGCAGGAGATGTACGCCGAGCCGATCAAGGAAGAGCTGATCGGCCGCCGGATCGAGGAGGTCCGCGCGGCCGGCGTGACCACCGCGGCCCGGCTGTCGCCGCAGCGGACGGCCCGGTACTACAAGGCGGTCATCGACGCCGGCGTGGACATCTTCGTCATCCGCGGCACCACGGTCTCGGCCGAACACGTGTCCGGCCGGGCCGAGCCGCTGAACCTCAAGCAGTTCATCTACGAGCTGGACGTGCCGGTCATCGTGGGCGGGTGCGCCACCCACACCGCGGCGCTGCACCTGATGCGCACCGGTGCGGCCGGGGTGCTGGTCGGCTTCGGCGGCGGCTCCGGGCACACCACCGCGGCCGTGCTCGGGGTGGCGGTGCCGATGGCCACCGCGATCGCCGACGTGGCCGCGGCCCGGCGGGACTACCTGGACGAGTCCGGCGGCCGCTACGTGCACGTGATCGCGGACGGCAGCATGACCCGCAGCGGCGACATGGCCAAGGCGCTGTCCTGCGGGGCGGACGCGGTGATGGTCGGCTCCCCGCTGGCCCGGGCGTCCGAGGCTCCCGGCCACGGCTACCACTGGGGCAGCGAGGCCAGCCACCCCGAGGTGCCGCGCGGGGTCCGCGTCAACGTGGGCACGGCGGGCACGCTGGAGCAGATCCTGCACGGCCCGTCCGAGGTGCCGGACGGCTCGATGAACCTGATGGGGGCGCTGCGCCGGACCATCGCCACCGCCGGGTACTCCGACCTGAAGGAGTTCCAGCGGGTCGAGGTGGTGGTGGCGCCGGGTGCGCCGCGCGACCCGCAGAACTCGCTCGGCTCGTACAGCAGCGCCGTTACCGGCCCGATCCCGCGCCAGCGCTACTGACCGCCAGCATTACTGACCCGCCAGCGTTACTGAGCCGAGTCCCGCCGAGTCGCGCCCAGCCGGCGCTGGTTCATAGACTCACCTGCATGCATCAGCCTCGCGTGCTCTCCGGCATTCAGCCCACCGCCGACTCGTTCCACCTGGGTAACTACCTCGGTGCCGTGAAGCAGTGGGTGGCCCTGCAGGAGACCCACGACGCGTTCTACTGCGTGGTCGACCTGCACGCGATCACGACGCGGCACGACCCGGCCCTGCTACGCCGCCGGACCCGGATCGCGGCGGCCCAGCTACTGGGGGCCGGGCTGGACCCGGAGCGCTGCACGCTGTTCGTGCAGAGCCACGTGCCCGAGCACACCGAGCTGCAGTGGGTGCTGAGCTGCATCACCGGCTTCGGCGAGGCGAACCGGATGACCCAGTTCAAGGACAAGTCGGCCAAGGGCGGCGCGGACCAGTCCTCGGTCGGGCTGTTCACCTACCCGATCCTGCAGGCCGCGGACATCCTGCTGTACGAGGCGGACCAGGTGCCGGTCGGGGAGGACCAGCGCCAGCACCTGGAGCTGACCCGCGACCTGGCCCAGCGGTTCAACCACCGCTTCGGCAAGACGTTCGTCCTGCCCGAGGCCTACATCCCGCCCGCGGCGGCCCGGATCGCGGACCTGCAGGACCCGTCGATCAAGATGAGCAAGTCGGCCTCGTCCCCGCAGGGCATCGTGGACGTGCTGGACGACCCGGCCCAGATCAGGAAGAAGATCGCCCGCGCGGTCACCGACACCGGCAGCGAGGTCCGGGCCGACGAGGAGGCCAAGCCGGGCGTGACCAACCTGCTGCGGATCTACTCCTCGCTGACCGGCGAGCCGGTGAGCGCGCTGGAGGACAAGTACGGCAGCGGCGGCTATGGGGCGTTCAAGAAGGATGTGGCCGAGGCCGTGGTCGCCGCGTTCACGCCGATCCGGGAGAAGACCGAGAAGATCCTGGCCGACGAGACCCACCTGGATCATGTGCTGGCCCTCGGCGCGGACCGGGCCGGCCGGGTCGCGCGCCGGACCATGGATGCCGTGCGCGAACGGGTCGGCTTCGTCCCCCGCATGGACCGCGGCGACCGTTGACGACCTTTTATTTCAATATTTAATAGACTCCCTCGCCCCGGGCGGCCCGGCTCAGCGCGGCACTGACCGGCGCCGGAGCAGCATGAGCACGATCGCGGCCGCGGCGGCGAACCCGATCAGGGCGATGGATGCCGCGGCCAAGCCGCTGGGGATGTTGCTGCCGTCCAGGCCCGCAGCGGTGACCGGCTGGGCCGCCCCGTTCGGCACCTGGAACTTGGGCGCGCTCTTCGATGCGGCCGGGGTGGGGAACGGGCTAACCAGCTTGCCGACCGGTGCCACCTTGCCGTCCTGGGCGAAGCCCCAGTTGAGCAGGGTCTTGGCGTAGTTGATCTCGGTCAGCGCCGGGCAGTGCAGCAGGGTCACGATCAGCGTCACGCCGTTGCGCTGGGCCAGCCCGACGTAGGTGGCCCCGGCGGCCGAGGTCCAGCCGATCTTCCCGCCGATGCCGCCCGGGTAGCTGCTGAGCAACGAGTTCTGGTTGGCCAGGGTCTCGGTCTTCTTTGAGCTGACCCTGAAGGTGGCCGTCCGGGTCTGGTCGTAGCGCAGGAAGCTGGGCTCGCTCAGCGCGGCCCGGGCCACCAGGGCCAGGTCGTAGGCGGAGACGTGCTGGCCCGGGGCGTCCAGCCCGTTGGGGTCCTTGGCCGCGATGTCGTAGGCCTGCAGGTGGTGGGCTTCGGCGTTCATCAGCGCGATGCCGGTGTTCAGCGAGCCGGTGGCCTGGGCCAGGGCGATGGCGGCGTCGTTGGCCGAGATCAGCAGCAGCGCGTTGAACAGGCTGGAGACCTGGTAGCTGGACCCGGCGATCAGCCCGGCGATGTTCGGCGTCACGTTGGCCGCCGCCGCCGACGCGGTGACGTAGGCGCTGGGATTGAGCAACGGCAGCAGCGTGACCGCGGTCAGCATCTTCAGCGTGCTGGCCGGCTTGAGCTGGCCGTGGGCGTCCTTGGCCGCGAGCACCTGGCCCGTGCCGGCGTCGGCGATCACGTAGGCCGACGCGGGGATGCTGGGCAGCCGCGGGGTCGCCGCCGACGGGTAGTTCACCACCACACCCGGGCGGGCCAGCGTGCGGCCGCCCACCGCGGCCAGATCCTTCGGCGCGGCCGGCGTGCTGGCCCCGGCCAGTAGCCGGGCCGCCGCGACCTGGCCCTGGGCGGTCTCGGCCGCGGGCCGCGACTGGGCCGCGGCGGAACTCGCGGCCGAACTCGGCCTGGCCGACGCCAGGGCCAACCCTGGCGCCTTCGGCTTGGCGGCGGCCTTGCTGGCCGCCTTGGCCGGCGCGCTGAACGCGCCGATACCGGCCCCAGCGCAGGCCACCATGCAGGCGGCGAGGATCAGAGAACCCCTCAACAGAGCGATACGAATACGCTCCGTCACCGGTTTACCCTTGTCTTCACCGCTCTCCTCTCCGCTGACTGCTGCGAACCGTAGCCGTAATCTTGGGGTCATGGAGTGTGCGCCGGCCCCTGGATGGCCGATCGACCCCGCCTGCGACGAAGGCCAGCTTACGGATTCCTGGCCGCGATCGAGGCTAGGCCAGCCGGGCGAGTTCCGCGCGTCTGCGGGACATCCCCCGCCCAGGCCGCGCCGCCAGACCAGGCCCGCCAGGACGGCCGCCAGACCAGGCCCGCCAGGACGGCCGCCAGACCAGGCCGCCGACCAAGGTACCCGAAGCTCAAACAAGGGCGCATAAACCAAGCCTAAGACGACCTTTTATCCTTTCCGTCCATTCCTCGCAATTGCAAGCATCCTATTTCGCGCATGCCCTGAACCCGCGTGCGCGAGTGGAGGTCGGCCGTGGCCATCAGCTGGAACTCGTCCCAGGGCCCCACGCTCGGTGTCGAGTGGGAACTGCAGCTCATCGACGCGCGGACCAGGCTGCTCAGGCAGGACGCCGACCTGGTCCTGTCCGGGCTGACCGGCGTAGGCGCCAGTGGTGAGCACCCGCATATCCGGCGCGAGCTGATGCAGTCCACGGTAGAGATCGTGACCGGTATTTGCAGTACAGTTTCCGAAGCCCGGGGCGATCTGGATAAGAATATCGCCGAACTCCAGCGCAGTGCGGACCATCACGGTATCGTTCTAGCGTGCGCCGGGACGCATCCCTTGAGCAACTGGCGCGACGCGAAGATGACATCGCTTAAGCGTTATGCGGAAATCCGCGAGCAAATGCAATGGCTCGCCCGAAGGGTTCAGACCTTTGGCGTCCATGTGCACGTGGGGTTGCGCGACGGGGGCAAGGTAATTCCGATCATCAATGCCCTCGCTTCGTACCTGCCCCATTTTCTCGCGCTGACCGCGTCCAGCCCATTCCGGGACGGGGAGGCTACGGGGCTCGCCTCGACCCGGGCCGTCATCTTCGGTGATCTGCCGACTGCGGGCCCGCCGCACCGGCTCTCGAACTGGGGGGAGTTCGAGGAGTACATGGACACGCTGCTGCGGGCCAGGACCATCCACAGCATCAAGGAGGTCTGGTGGGACATCCGGCCGCATGCCGACCTGGGCACGGTCGAGATCCGCATGTTCGACGGCTCGCCCACCGGGCGTGAGGTGGCCATGGTCGCGGCGTTGTCGCAGAGCCTGGTGCAGCTGTTCGACTCCCAGCTGGACCGGGGCTACCAGCTCCCAAGTCCGTCGTCTTGGGTCGTTCGCGACAACAAGTGGCGGGCAACGAGATATGGTCTTGACGCGACGGTGATCACCGATGAGTCAGGGACCACGGCGCCACTGCGCGACGAGGTGTACGAACTCGTCCGCGAGCTGGAGCCCATCGCTGACCGGCTCGGTTGTCTCGAAGAGCTGCAGGTAGCCTCAGAAGTACTTGAATACGGGGCTTCTTATGAGAGACAACGTGCCATTCTGGCCCATAGCGGCGATCTGACCGGCGTCATTGATGCGCTAGTCACTGAGTTTGCTGAGGACCGTTTCGTCATCCCGGGGGAAGGCGGGCATGGAAGGTAACAACCTGGCGGGGGATCTCGAGGCCTTCATCGCTGAGCATGAGGCCGAGCTCGTCGAATTCCGGCGAGACCTGCATGCCCATCCCGAAGTCGGTTACGCCGAGCACCGCACCACCCGGCGCATCGCCCTGCGGCTGGCCGCGGCGGGCCTGCGCCCGGTGATCCTGCCCAAGGGCACCGGCCTGATCGTCGACATCGGCGGCAGCGGCCGCGAGCACGAGGCGGCCCAGCGCCGGATCGTCGCCCTGCGCGCCGATATCGACGCGCTGCCGATGGGCGACGAGAAGAGCGTCCCGTACCGGTCCACCGTCCCCAACGTCTGCCACGCCTGCGGTCACGATGTGCACACCTCGATCCTGCTCGGCACCGGCCTGTTCCTGGCCAGCCAGGCCTCCCGTGGTCTGCTGCCGGGCCGGGTCCGGCTGATCTTCCAGCCCGCCGAGGAGGTCCCCGGCGGCGCACTCGACGTGCTGGCCGCGGGGGGCATCACCTCGGTCGGCCGGATCTTCGCGCTGCACTGCGACCCGCGCATCGACGTGGGCAAGGTTGGCGTCAGGACCGGGCCGATCACCGCCGCGTGTGACCGCATCTCGGTCCGGGTCACCGGTCCCGGCGGCCACACCGCCCGCCCGCACCTGACCGCGGACCTGGTCTACGCGCTGGGGAAGATCGTCACCGAGCTGCCCGCGGCCCTGTCCCGCCGGGTCGACCCGCGGTCCAGCCTCAGCCTGGTCTGGGGCCACATCTCGGCCGGTTCCACCGCCAACGCGATCCCGGACGAGGGCTTGGTCGAGGGCACCGTGCGCTGCCTGGACGACGAGGCCTGGCACGGGGCACCGGACCTGCTCCGGGAGCTCATCGACTCGGTCGCCACCTCCTACGGGGTCAAGGCCGAGATGACCTACGCCCGCAGCGTGCCCCCCACGGTCAACGACCAGCTGAGCACGGCCATGTTCGCCGCCGCGGTCGAGCAGACCCTCGGCGCCGACGCGGTCGTGACCACCCCGCAGAGCCTGGGCGGCGAGGACTTCGCCTGGTACCTGGAGTCGGTGCCCGGCTCCTACGCCCGGCTCGGGGTCCGGTCACCCGGCGCGGCCCAGCAGCTGGACATCCACCAGCCCACGTTCGACGTCGACGAGCGGGCCATCGGAGTCGGCGTGCACGTGATGGCGGCCACCGCCCTCAACGCCCTCTGGGACGACAACACCCGCGTCACCGAGCCCCTCCCCAACGCCGCCGCATTAGAGACGCCGGTGATCCCTCAGCCTGGGGTCCGTTAGCTGGTTAGGTCGCCTCGTCGTAGGCTGCGGGCCCAACCTCTCTAGACTTTCCCCCGTGAGGGCAACTGCGGCGCGGATCGCGATTATCGGTGGCGGGCCAGGCGGGTATGAGGCCGCGCTCGTTGCCTCGCAGCTCGGGGCTCAGGTGACGCT
Organism: Streptosporangiaceae bacterium; assembly: GCA_965277615.1. Taxonomy (GTDB): domain Bacteria; phylum Actinomycetota; class Actinomycetes; order Streptosporangiales; family Streptosporangiaceae; genus Bog-532. Next base: position 66,587 of record CBDIDG010000003.1, read on the forward strand.
GGCCGAACGCGACGGCCTGGGTGGCGCGTGCGTGCTGACCGACTGCGTGCCGTCCAAGGCCCTGATCGAGGTGTCCAGCACGGTCACCGTCCTGAACGGCGCCCCCGACCTGGGCATCCAGTTGCCCGGTACCGCCGACGGTTCCCGGCCCCGGGCGACCGCGGACGCCGAGCGGCTGTACCGCCGGATCAAGTCGCTGGCCCAGGCCCAGTCCCGGGACGTCGCGGCCCGGGTCGCGGCCGAAGGCGTGGAGGTCATCGACGACATCGGGCGGCTGACCAGCCCAGGCGCGATCCGGGCCGGCGGCCGGGACATCGCCGCCGACGCGGTGCTGCTGGCCGTGGGTGCGCACCCCCGGGTGCTGCCCGATTCGGTGCCCGACGGCGAGCGGATCCTGAACTGGCGCCAGCTGTACGACCTGCCCGAGATCCCCGAAGAGCTGATCGTGGTCGGCTCCGGCGTGACCGGGGCCGAGTTCGCCAGCGCCTACCAGTCGCTGGGCTCCAAGGTGACGCTGGTGTCCTCCCGGACCCGGGTGCTGCCGCACGAGGACGTGGACGCGGCGGTGGTCATCGAGGAGGTGTTCCGGCGCCGGGGCATGACGGTGCTCGGCCGGTCCCGGGCCGCCTCGGTCAAGCGCGACGGTGACCGGGTGCTGGTCACACTGACCGACGGCCGGGTGGTGCGCGGCTCGCACTGCCTGCTGACCGTAGGCATGGTGCCCAGCGTCGACGGGATCGGCCTGGAGGAGGCCGGGGTCAAGCTGGACGAGCACGGCTTCGTCGAGGTCGACCGGGTCTCGCGCACCTCGGCCCCGGGCGTCTACGCGGCCGGCGACTGCACCGGCGTGCTCATGCTGGCCTCGGTCGCGGCGATGCAGGGCCGGATCGCGATGTGGCACGCGCTGGGCGAGGCCGTGCACCCCATCCGGCTCAGCCACGTGGCCGCGACCATCTTCACCGACCCGGAGATCGCCACCATCGGCGTCACCGCCTCCGCCGTCGAAAGCGGCGAGGTGCCCGCGGCCGTGGTCAAGCTGCCCCTGGCCGGCAACCCCCGGGCCAAGATGGCCGGCATCCGCGACGGTTTCGTGAAGCTCTACGCCCGCCCCGACACCTCGGTCGTGCTGGGCGGCGTGATCGTCGCCCCCCGGGCCAGCGAGCTCATCCTCCCGGTGTCGGTGGCGGTGGAACAGCGCCTCACCGTCGACCAGCTGGCCCAGACGTTCACGGTGTACCCGTCCCTGTCCGGCAGCCTGGCTGAGGCGGCCCGCAAGCTGATGAGGTACGGGGACTTCAATTAGGCAGGGGTTTTGCCTCCGGCGAGGGCACTTCGGGCTCCGGGATGAATTCATACCGTTGGCCTGGCCCTTCCCGCGCTCGCCGTCGTCCGGGCCGTCAGCCGAGCAGACCTCCCGGGCCGCCTCAAGCGGCGGAAGAGCGCCGCCGCTTGACCCGCCCCGCTCGGCCCGCTGATCCGGCCGCCGGGACGACGGCGACGGGATGGCCCAGGCCCGCCACTCCTGTGCGCGTGGCGCGCCTCCAACAACCGGCCCCCGGCCCTGGCCCGGCCCCCGGCCCTGGCCCGGCCCCCGGCCCTGGCCCGGCCCCCGGCCCGGCCCCCGGCCCTGGCCCGGCCCCCGACCCCGGCCCCGGCCCCGAGTCACCCGCGTCTCACGAAGCTCTGGTGTCACCCAGGCCAGCTCAGATAGGAGCACCGTTGGCGCCAAAGGGCACACCATGGTGTGCCCTTTGGCGCCAACGGGCACACTGCCCGCCGGGAAGGTCAGTGGGCGGGGTGGCCTAGGTCGGGGTCGTCGGGGACGGGCAGGTCATGCTGGCGCAGGCGGGCCACGCGGATGTCGTCGGCGTAGATGGTGACGATGAAGACGCTGCCCAGGATGGCGAGCAGGGGAACCATGATGCGCAGCCAAGGTGGGCCGGGCAGCAGGGCCAGGAGGCAGCAGATCGGCACCACGACCTCGAGGTGGCGCAGCACGGTGCGGCCGCGCCAGCCGGCGTCGGTCAGTTCGTGCCGGACCCATTCGGTGTTGGCGGGCGGCAGCCGGAAGCCGAGGGCGAAGCGCAGCTTCCCGCCCAAGCCCGGGTCACCGGCAATGCGGGGCACGAACCGTCAATCCTCGATCCGGCAGATCACGGTGCCCGAGGTTACCGTCTGGCCCACCTCGACCGTCAGCCCGGCCACCGTGCCGTCCTTGTGCGCGGTCAGCGGCTGTTCCATCTTCATCGCCTCGAGCACCACGATCGGGTCACCGGCCGACACCGTCTGCCCGTCAGACGCGATCAGCTTGACGATGGTCCCCTGCATGGGAGTCACGAGCTCGTCGCCACCGCCCGACTGCGCGGCGCCCTTGCCCCGCCGGGCGCTGCGACGTCGTTCAATACCCTGGCCCTCAGCCGCAGCGGGACCGGCCATGGTCAGTGCGGCCGGCACCACCACCTCGACTCGCTTTCCGCCCACCTCGATGATCACCCGCTCGCGGGCGGGAGCCTCCTCGGCCGGGTCGGTGTCCTGCGGTTCCACGTCCGCGGACCAGTCGGTCTCGATCCACCGTGCGTAGACGCTGAACGGCTCGTCGGTGAAGGCCGGGTCGCTGACCACGGCGCGGTGGAACGGCAGCACGGTCGGCATGCCTTCCACCTGAAACTCGGCCAGCGCGCGGCGGGCCCGCTGCAGGGCCTGCTCCCGGGTGGCCCCGGTCACGATCAGCTTGCCGATCAGCGAGTCGAAGGCCTGCGGGACGGTCATGCCCGGCTCGTACCCGAGGTCCAGCCGCACCCCGGGACCGGACGGAAGCTCCCAGGACCGGATCGTGCCGGGGGCGGGCAGGAAGTTGCGGGCCGGGTCCTCGGCGTTGATGCGGAACTCGATCGAGTGCCCACGCGGGGCCGGGTCGTCGTAGCCGATCGGGTGGCCCTCGGCGATGCGGAACATCTCGCGCACCAGGTCCAGCCCGGCGACCTCCTCGCTGACCGGGTGCTCGACCTGGAGCCGGGTGTTGACCTCAAGGAAGCTGATCGAGCCGTCCTGGCCCACCAGGAACTCGCAGGTGCCCGCGCCCTGGTAGCCGGCCCGGCGCAGGATCGCCTTGGATGAGGAGTACAGCAGCCCGACCTGCTCGCTGGTCAGGAACGGCGCGGGCGCCTCCTCGACCAGCTTCTGGTGCCGGCGCTGCAGCGAGCAGTCCCGGGTCGAGACCACCACCACGTTGCCGTGGGCGTCGGCCAGGCACTGGGTCTCCACGTGCCGCGGCTTGTCCAGGTAGCGCTCGACGAAGCACTCGCCCCGGCCGAACGCGGCCACTGCTTCCCGTACCGCCGATTCGTACAGGTCCGGGATCTCGTCCAGCGTCCAGGCCACCTTGAGCCCGCGGCCACCGCCGCCGAACGCGGCCTTGATCGCGATGGGCAGGCCGTGCTCCTCGGCGAACGCGACGACTTCCTCCGGGCCCGACACCGGGTCGGACGTGCCCGGCGTGAGCGGGGCTTCGACCTCCAGCGCGATGTGCCGGGCCTGGACCTTGTCCCCGAGCGCCTCGATGGCCTCCGGCGGCGGCCCGATCCAGGTCAGCCCGGCCGCCAGCACCGCCCGGGCGAAGTCGGCGTTCTCGGCCAGGAACCCGTAGCCGGGGTGCACGCCGTCGGCGCCGGACTCGGTGGCGATCTTGACGATCTTTTCGATGTCGAGGTAGGTCTCGGCCGCGGTGGCCCCGTCCAGCGCGTACGCCTCGTCGGCGAGCCGGGTGTGCAGCCCGTCGATGTCCTGTTCGGCGTAGATGGCAACGCTGGTCAGACCGGCATCACGGCAGGCCCGGATGACGCGGACCGCGATCTCGCCACGATTCGCGATGAGGACCTTCCGCACGGCAACCTCTTCTCTCGTTCGGCACTCGCCGATGCCGGTTTCGTGCTTATCGTCGGACTGGCCGCCAGCTGATGAGGCAGCAGTCACGCAAATGTATGGATTCTAGCTATGACCGTTATCCATAGATCTACCCGGCTGGGCCGGGACGAGTCGGTGGCCGCCACGATTGGCGCTGGTGCCGTCGCGACCGGCGATTACGGAATGACACTTCCCGTTGCGGGTAGCGGCTTCTGGCCGGTTCGCGACCGGCTGGACTGATCACAGCAACCTGCTGATACGGCACATCCTCACCGTTAAATCCGCACCGGCTGCAGGAGGGACGATCTAGGATAAAGCCCGACAAATGACCTCATGCGTCTCTCTGTAACCGTAGATGTCTCCCGGTGTAGGCCCTTCCTCAACCGAAGCGTGACCTCCGGTACGTAGAGTGAGCATCACTACCGGTTTGCGAGATCGCCCGGCCCTCATCAGGTGATAAGCAGCCACCGGGTACCTGGACAGCGGCGTCTAGTGGTCCCGGGTCGCATAAATAACGTGCGTGTTCGCGTCAGACCCGCCTGAGCGGCGGGCTTTCCCCCGCGTCGCGCCGGAAGGAGCCCCGTGCAGCAGTTCATCCCGGGGGGCCGCAGATGAACATCCTCGGTCTCCTGGCCTCATGCGCTGCGGCCGTGAGCCTGTTGGTGGGTGCATCCCACCACGAGGGCGCCACGGCACGGGGATACCGCTGGCTTGCGGGCGCCGCGGTGTTCTGGTTCGCGGGCCTGCTGGCCGACCAGCTGTTCGCCGGTTCGTTCGGGGGATCGGGGCCGCTGTCGCTGGCCGACGTCGCGCCGCTGCTGGCTATGGGGCCGTTCATCTTCGGCGTGACCGCACTGGCCTCCGAGCCGCCGGATGGTGGCTGGCGGGACGGTATCGAGCCGGTCACGGCCGAGAGCGCGGACTCGCGCTCGATCCTGTCCGCGCTGGCCGACGGCTACGTGATGGCCATCGCGCTGCTGGTCATCGGCTGGGTCACGCTGTTCGGGGCGGATTACCGGCACTCCGGCGAGGGGGCCGGCACCTTCTTGCAGGGCCTGGTGCACCCGCTGGTGGACGCGGCCGTGCTCGGCATGCTGCTGCCCGCCCTGACCACGTCCTGGCGGCGGGTGGGGCTGCCCTACCTGGCCCTGCTCGCGATCGGTGTGGGCGACGCGCTCGGCGTGGCGTCCCGGCTGTCGTCCGGGCACTCGTCCACCGCCCAGCAGGTGGCCCAGGTCGTGGCGTTCGTCCTGCTCGGGCTCACGCCCTGGATTTCCCGGGCTTACGTACCTGAGATGCGGCGGCTGCCGCGCAGTATCCCCGGCTCGGGCCGGATCGTCGGCTCCGGCCGGGCCACGGTGGTCTCCGCGCTGACCGTGGCCGCGGCCACGCTGGTCGTGCTGGTGCGGGAGATCATGGGCAATCCGGACTCGGCGCTGGCCGTGGCCGTGACCAGCCGCCCGGCGGGTTTGGCCGTCATCCTGGCGGGGGGCGCGGCCCTGCTGGTCCTGGTGGCCCGGGTGCTGGTGCTGATCTGGGAGACCAGCCTGGTCCTGCGGGCCTGGCGCGAGTCCAGCGGCAGCCTGCGCGAGCTGGCTGACCGCACCAGCGACGTGGTGCTGGTCACCGATCTGGACGGGGCGATCAGCTACGCCAGCCCGGCCGTGACCGACTTCGGCTACACCCCCGACGACATGGTGGGCATGCGGCTGGACGAGCTGGTTCACCCTGAGGACCTGTCGATGGCGCTGCGGGCCACCCGCGCCGCCCTGGGCCAGCCGTCCAGCGCCGACGCGGGTCCGGGGGAGGCACCGGCTGGGCCCGACGGTCCCGACGGCACGCTGGAGGCCGCCGCACCGGGCTCGGACGCGGCGGATGCGACGGACCCCGCAGACCTGGCCGACCCGGCGGACGCGGCGGATCCGCTGGCCGACACCGAGCACGGCGTGACGGGCCGGTTCCCGGTCCGGGTGCGGACCGCCGACGGGACCTGGCGGCACATCGAGTCCACGATCATGCGGTACCGGGTCCCGGGGGAGCCGGACCAGTTGCTGGTCACCGCGCGGGACATCAGCGACCAGGTGGCGCTGCGGCAGCAGGTCACCCACCTGACCTTCCACGACGGCCTGACCGGCCTGCCCAACCGGGCCTACCTGGAGGAGCGGTCCCGCGACGGGCTGCGCCGCCGCAGTGGCGGCACCGAAGCCGGCGTGGTCTTCCTCGACCTGGACGGCTTCACCGCGGTCAACGATTCGGTCGGCCACGGAGCGGGCGACCTGGTGCTGGCTCAGGCCGCCCGGCGGCTGCGCGCGATCGTGCCGTCGCACGACACCGTGGCCCGCTGGGGTGGCGATGAGTTCGCGGTACTGATCGACAACGCTCCCGGCGTCCAGGACATCGCGGACATCGCCGAGCGGATGGCCGGGACGATCAGTTCCGCGCCGTTCCGGGTCGCCGACCGGGACATCGCGATGACCGCGAGTGTCGGCGTCGCGCTGGCCGACGGCTCACCACCTGGGCTCGTGCTGCGCAACGCCGACGTGGCCATGTCGAAGGCCAAGGACAGCGGCGGCGGCCGGGTCGAGGTGTTCGCGGCCCACATGCACGCCGACGTGGTCCGGCGGCTGGAGCTGGCCAGTGACCTGCAGGGGGCCATCTCCCGGCAGGAGCTGACCGTCCAGTACCAGCCGGTCGTCGACCTGGAGACGAACAAGGTGACCGGGGCCGAGGCCCTGGTTCGCTGGTGGCGGGACGGCGCCGCGGTGCCGCCGGCCGACTTCCTGGACGTGGCCGAGGATTCCGGCCTGATCGTCCCGCTGGGCGCCTGGGTGCTGGCCACCGCGTGCGGGCAGGCCGCGGCCTGGCGGTCGGAGGGCTGGGACGTCAGCATCTCGGTCAACCTGTCGGGCCGGCAGATCAACTCGCCCCGGTTCCCCGAGTCGGTGGCCGCGGCGCTGGCCGAGAGCGACCTGCCACCGGAAGCCCTGATCCTGGAGGTCACCGAGCGCGTGCTGGTCGAGGACGGCGGCCTGCTGATCGAGCGCCTGTCCGACCTGCGCCGGCTGGGCGTCCGGCTGGCCATCGATGACTTCGGCACCGGGTACGCCTCGCTGGCCTACCTGCGCGGCCTGCCGGTCGACATCATCAAGATCGACCCGTCGTTCGTGGCCGGGCTGGGGCTCGACGACACCCTCACCCTGCTGACCCGCACCATCGTCCAGGTCGGTCACGACCTCGACATCACGGTCGTGGCGGAAGGCATCGAGAACCAGCGCCAGCTGCGCATGCTGCGCGAGATGGGCTGCGGCTTCGGCCAGGGCTTCCTGGTCGCGCGGCCGATGGCCGCCCCCGGCGTGGAGTCGCTCATCGCCGGCGTCACCGGCGGCCCGGCCACGGGCCACGGCGGTTCCTCAGGGCACGGCGGCTCGTCAGATCACGGCGGTTCCTCCGGCCACGAGGACCCCGCCGCGGAGCTGCCCGCAAGCGCCAGCGGCTCCACCAGCCAGGGCTCCGCCAGCCACGGTTCCGCCGGTCACGGCTCCACGGCCGACCACGCCGTCAACGGGCTCACCAGCGAGCACGGCCGCCCCGGGGACGCGGGGCGTCCAACCGACCTGGGCCACAACCCGCACCGGGACTCGGGGCCGAGCATGAGTGCCAGTGCCGGGGTGCACAGCGCCGCAGGCCGGGACGACAGCGACTCCCGGCCGGGCCGGACCCCCGCCGGATCCCTCAGGGATAAGACCGGACTGTCTCGATAGGTGAGACGAATCGGTGACCAAGTTGACGGCGCGCGCCGGACAAGGCATGGTGACTGGTGTGAACCTGACCTTCATTCTGGTACTTGGACAGCGCGCAGACCGCTGACCAAGCCAGCCTCTGCGCGCTCCCCTCGACTGCCACCCGGCACGAGGGGTTTTTTAATGCCCTTCCGCTCGCGCACACACTCGCAGCGGAGTGTCTCGCCGAACAAGGAAAATCGGATGACTGAGCAGACGAAACCCGCCTCTCCCACGCGCGGACATTCCAGCCCCACGCCGCTGGAAGTCGCACGGGCGGTGCATCGTGACTCGGCCGGAGCCGGCGGCCGCGACGCGAGTGGCCCCGACGCGCACAGCGACCAGGAGGCCGCCATCAGCCAGGACGCAGGCCAGCCCGGCAGCCCCAGCCCGGCCGCCGCCCACACCACCGCGGCCGCGAGCGCCGGCCCGGCGACCGCCAGCACCAGCACCCCGGCCACGCCCGCCGGCCCGGCCGGCAGCGCCGCCAACGGCACCGCCAGCGCGGTGGCCCACGTCGCCGCGGGTGCGGGTACCCCGACCACCGGCCTGTCGGGCGCCCCGGGCGCCCCGGGCGCCGCGGCCAGCACCACCCCCACCCCGGCGGCCCCGGGCAAGATCCGGATGACCGGGGCCCAGGCCCTGGTCCGGGCGCTGGAGAAGGTCGGCGCGGACGTGGTGTTCGGCCTGCCCGGCGGCGCGATCCTGCCCGCCTACGACCCGCTGCTCGACTCGACCGAGGTCCGGCACATCCTGGTCCGCCACGAGCAGGGCGCGGGCCACGCCGCTACCGGGTACGCACAGGCCACCGGGCGCGTCGGGGTGTGCATGGCCACCTCGGGGCCGGGCGCGACCAACCTGGTCACCCCGATCGCCGACGCCTACATGGACTCGGTGCCCATCGTCGCGATCACCGGGCAGGTGTCCAGCAGCCTGATCGGCACGGACGGGTTCCAGGAAGCCGATATCTCCGGCATCACCATTCCGGTCACCAAGCACAACTTCCTGGTCACCAAGGCCGACGACATCGCCCGCACGATCGCGGAGGCGTTCCACCTGGCCGCCACCGGCCGCCCCGGGCCGGTCCTGGTCGACATCGCCAAGGACGCGCTGCAGGCCCAGACCGACTTCAGCTGGCCGGTGCCGCTCGACCTGCCTGGCTACCACCCGGTGACCCGGCCGCACTCCCGCCAGATCCGGGAAGCCGCGCGGATGATCACCGGGGCCAGCCGCCCGGTGCTCTACGTCGGCGGCGGCATCATCAAGGCCGAGGCCGCCTCCGAGCTGCTCACGCTGGCCGAGCTGACCGGCATCCCGGTGGTCACCACGCTGATGGCCCGGGGCGCGTTCCCCGACGGGCACCAGCAGCACCTGGGCATGCCCGGCATGCACGGCTCGGTCGCTGCGGTCGGCGCGCTGCAGAAGTCTGACCTGCTCATCACGCTCGGCGCCCGGTTCGATGACCGGGTGACCGGCCAGCTGGCCTCGTTCGCACCGGACGCCCAGGTCATCCACGCCGATATCGACCCGGCCGAGATCTCCAAGAACCGGCGGGCCGACGTGCCGATCGTGGGTGACTGCCGCGAGGTGATCTCCGACCTGATCACCGCGATCAAGTCCGAGCACCAGGCCGGCCGGCGGGGCGACCACGACGCCTGGTGGACTCAGCTCGAGGCGCTGCGCAGCACCTATCCGATCGGCTACGACGAGCCGTCCGACGGCACGCTGGCCCCGCAGTACGTGATCAAGCGGATCGGCGAGATCGCGGGCCCGGAGGCGATCTACGCGGCCGGCGTCGGCCAGCACCAGATGTGGGCCGCGCAGTTCATCAGCTACCAGCACCCGCGCACCTGGCTGAACTCCGGTGGCGCCGGCACCATGGGTTACGCGGTCCCCGCCGCGATGGGGGCCAAGGTCGGCATGCGGGACGCCTGCGTGTGGGCCATCGACGGGGACGGCTGCTTCCAGATGACCAACCAGGAGCTCGCGACCTGCGCGCTGGAGGGCATCCCGATCAAGGTGGCCATCATCAACAACGGCAACCTGGGCATGGTCCGGCAGTGGCAGACCCTGTTCTACGGCGAGCGGTACTCCAACACCGACCTGCGCCGGGCCGGGACCTCAGCCGACCTGCCGGGCGCGATGCCCGGTGCGCCGGAGGCCCCGCGCGCGGTGGCCGGCACCCGGGTGCCGGACTTCGTCAAGCTGGCCGAGGCCTACGGCTGCGCCGCGATCCGGTGCGAGCGGCCGGAGGACGTGGACGATGTGATCAAGCAGGCCATGGAGATCAACGACCGCCCGGTCGTGGTCGACTTCATCGTGCACCGGGACGCGATGGTGTGGCCGATGGTGCCCGCCGGCACCAGCAACGACGACATCCAGTTCGCCCGCGACATGGCCCCCGACTGGGCCGGCGCCGAATAACCGCCCGCCGAGCAGCAACAGCAACAGCAACAGCGAACAGTGAGCAGAGAAGGCATAGAGCAGATGAGCAGGCATACGCTGTCCGTGCTGGTCGAGAACAAGCCTGGGGTCCTGGTCAGGATCTCCGGACTGTTCTCACGGCGCGGGTTCAACATCGACTCGCTGGCGGTCGGCCCGACCGAGCACGAGGAGATTTCCCGGATGACGATCGTGGTGAACTGCGATGAGCACCCGCTCGAGCAGGTCACCAAGCAGCTCAACAAGCTGATCAATGTGCTCAAGATCGTTGAGCTGGAGCAGGGGCAGGCGGTCCAGCGCGAGCTGCTGCTGATCAAGGTCCGGGCGGACACCGAAAGCCGGTCGAAGGTGCTGGAGACCGTCCAGCTCTTCCGGGCCAAGGTGGTCGACGTGGCCCTGGACGCGGTGACGGTGGAAGCCACCGGCAACCGCGACAAGCTGGACGCGCTGATCCGAGTGCTGGAGCCGTTCGGTATCAAGGAACTGGTCCAGTCCGGGATGGTCGCGGTCGGCCGTGGCGGCCGGTCCATCACCGACCGGGCCCTGCGCCCGGTCGAGCAGCGCAGCGCCTGACCTCAGCGCAGCGCCTGACAGCCAGAGACAACCCATAGCTAAGAAGAAAGGCCAGGCAGTGGCAGAGATTTTCTACGACGACGACGCCAACCTCGGAGCGATCCAGGGGCGGCACGTCGCCGTGCTCGGATACGGCAGCCAGGGGCACGCGCACGCGCTGTCCCTGCGGGACTCCGGCGTCGATGTGCGGGTCGGCCTGCCGGAGGGCTCGAAGAGCCGGTCCAAGGCTGAGGACGACGGCCTGCCGGTCGTCACCCCGGCGCAGGCGTCCGAGCAGGCCGACCTGATCATGGTCTCGGTGCCCGACACCATCCAGCGCAGCCTGTACGAGGAGGCCATCGCGCCGAACCTGGCCGACGGGGACGCGCTGTTCTTCGCCCACGGGCTGAACATCCGCTACGGCCTGATCAAGCCGCCCGCGGGGGTGGACGTGTGCATGGTCGCGCCGAAGGGCCCGGGTCACCTGGTCCGCCGCCAGTTCAACGCCGGCCGCGGCGTCCCGGTGCTGGTCGCCGTGGAGCAGGACGCGACCGGCAACGCCTGGCCGCTGACCCTGGCTTACGCCAAGGGCATCGGCGGGACCCGGGCCGGCGCGCTGAAGACCACGTTCACCGAGGAGACCGAGACCGACCTGTTCGGTGAGCAGGCCGTGCTCTGCGGTGGCGTCTCCGAGCTGATCAAGGCCGGGTTCGGCACCCTGGTCGAGGCGGGCTACCAGCCCGAGGTCGCCTACTTCGAGTGCCTGCACGAGATGAAGCTCATCGTCGACCTGATGTACGAGGGCGGCATCTCCAAGATGTACTGGTCGTGCTCGGACACCGCCGAGTTCGGCGGCTACACCCGCGGCCCGCGCATCATCAACTCCCAGACCCGCGAGGAGATGCGCAAGATCCTGGGCGAGATCCAGGACGGCCAGTTCGCCCGTGAGCTGGTCGAGGAGTTCGACGCCGGTTCGCCGAACTTCCTCAAGCGCCGCGAGGAAGAGCACAACGAGCAGATCGAGCAGGTCGGGGCCAAGCTCCGCCCGCTCATGAGCTGGATCGGCTCCGACGAGGATTGATCCTTCCGCCCGCCGCCGGCCTGGCCGGCGGCGGGCGACCCCGCTCGTCGCTGGCGGGCGATTCCGTTCCGACCACCGCTAAGGTTTTCCCCATGTCTTCTCGCACCATCCGGCTCGCCGTTGTCGGCGGCGACGGCATCGGCCCCGAGGTCACCGCCGAGGCGCTCAAGGTCCTGCGCGCGGCCACCCCGGACGTGACCATCGACGTGACCGACTACGACCTGGGCGCGCGCCGCTGGCACCGGACCGGCGAGACGCTGCCGGACGCGGTGCTGGAGGAGATCCGCGGGCACGACGCGATCCTGCTCGGCGCGGTCGGCGACCCCAGCGTGCCCAGCGGGGTGCTGGAGCGCGGGCTGCTGCTCCGGCTGCGCTTCGAGCTCGACCAGTACGTGAACCTGCGCCCGGTCCGGCTGTACCCCGGGGTCACCACCCCGCTGGCCGCGGCCCGGGCCGAGAACATTGACATGGTCGTGGTGCGCGAGGGCACCGAGGGCCCGTACACCGGGGCCGGCGGGGTGATGCGCAAGGGCACCCCGGGCGAGATCGCCACCCAGGAGAGCCTGAACACCGCGTTCGGGGTGGAGCGGGTCGCCCGCTACGCCTTCGACCGCGCCGCGGCCCGGCCCCGCCAGAAGCTGACCCTGGTGCACAAGACCAACGTGCTGACCTACGCGGGCGACCTGTGGCAGCGGACCGTGGACCGGCTGGCCAAGGAGTTCGCCAACGTGTCGGTGGACTACGCGCACGTGGACGCGGCCTCGATGTTCTTCGTCACCCAGCCCGAGCGTTTCGACGTGGTCGTGACCGACAACCTGTTCGGCGACATCCTGACCGACCTCGGGGCCGCCATCGCCGGCGGCATCGGCCTGGCCGCCAGCGGGAACATCAACCCGGAAGGCGCCGCGCCCAGCATGTTCGAGCCGGTGCACGGCAGCGCGCCCGACATCGCGGGCCAGCAGAAGGCCGACCCGACCGCGGCCATCTTGTCCGCGGCCATGCTCTGTGACCACCTGGGGCTGACCGCCGAGGCGGCCACAATCGAGCAGGCCGTCGCGGACGACCTGGTCGAGCGGCAGGGCGAGCCGGCCCGCCGCAGCACCCCGGAAATTGGCGACGACATCGCCCGGCGAGTAACCGGCTAGGGCGGTGCTGGCAGCGCCGCCCCTGGCCACAGCGGGCGGCGCGCCATCCGGGCCGTCCGCGTCCAGTTCGGTAGTTGGACGCACGGGACGGTCCGCGGGAATCTCTCCTGCGCACATCCCGGCGTAAGGTTTTAACGTGCTCCACCGGGTTGCCGGTGGTTAGGAGGATTTCTGCGATGACTGCGCCTACGCAGACCGGCATTGTGTTCGACGTCCGCCCGTCCGGTACCCCGGCCCCGGCGGCCGACCGTGAGCAGCTGCTGGCCAACCCGGCGTTCGGCACGCGGTTCACCGATCACATGATCACCCTGCGGTGGACCGAGGCTGACGGCTGGCATGACGGGCGGCTGGAGCCTTACGGCCCCTTCACCCTGGACCCCGCCACCGCGGTGTTCCACTACTCGCAGGAGTTTTTCGAGGGGCTCAAGGCCTACCGGCAGGCCGGCGGCTCGATCGTGATGTTCCGGCCCCAGGCCAACGCGACCCGGTTCAACAGCTCGGCCCGGCGGATGGCCATGCCGGAGCTGCCGGAAGAGACGTTCGTGCAAGCCCTGGAGCTGCTGGTCACCCAGGACCGGGAGTGGGTGCCGGAGGAGCTGGAGAAGAGCCTCTACCTGCGGCCGTTCATGATCGCCACCCAGGCCGGGCTGGGCGTGAACCACCCCTCGTCCAGCTACCTGTTCTCGGTCATCGCCTCCCCAGCCGGGGCCTACTTCTCCGGCGGGGTCAAGCCGGTGACGGTCTGGCTGTGCGACGACTACACCCGGGCTGCCCCCGGCGGTACCGGCGAGGTCAAGTGCGGCGGCAACTACGCAGCCGCATTCCTGGCCCAGCGCGAAGCGGTCGAGAACGGCTGTGACCAGGTTGTCTGGCTGGACTCCGTCGAGCACCGCTGGGTGGAGGAGATGGGCGGGATGAACCTGTTCTTCGTCTACGGGACGGGCGCCGATGCCCGGATCATGACCCCGTCGCTGACCGGCACCCTGCTGCCCGGCATCACCCGGGACTCGCTGCTCCAGCTGGCCCCGAAGCTCGGCATCCAGGCCGTGGAGGGCAAGATCTCAACCGATCAGTGGCAGGCCGACAGCGCCAACGGCGAGCTGACCGAAGTGTTCGCCTGCGGCACGGCCGCGGTCATCACGCCGGTCGGCAAGGTCAAGGGCCCGCACGGGGAGTGGCTGATCGGCGGCGATGGGAGCCCGGGACCGGTGACCATGCGCCTGCGCGAGGAGCTGCTCGGGCTGCAGTACGGCCAGCGCCCGGACCCGTACGGCTGGATCCACAAGGTCTGTTGACGGTCTCACCATCTGAGACAGAGTTGGCCCTGGCCGGACGTCGTGTGGCACACTGCCCACATGACGTCCGGCCGCATCATTATCGGCAGGCGCGTCGGTAGCTAAGCCAGCCGCCACCGACGCGCAGACCTCTCGCATGCCGCGAGGGGTCTTTTGCTTTGTGCGGCTCTTTCGCAACGGACCCAGCCCGGGAATGGACAGTTCTGATGGTTGACGACAGCTTCCACGTCTACGACACCACCCTGCGCGACGGCGCGCAGCAGGAGGGCCTCAACCTCACCGTCGCCGACAAGCTCGCCATCGCCAGCCACCTGGACGGCCTGGGCGTCGGCTTCATCGAGGGCGGGTGGCCCGGCGCCATCCCCAAGGACACCGAATTCTTCCGCCGCGCGCAGCGCGAGCTGGAGCTCAAGCACGCGCAGCTCGCCGCGTTCGGCGCGACCCGCCGGCCCGGCGCTCAGGCATCTGATGATCCTCAGGTTGCCGCGCTGCGCGAGTCGGGCGCGCCGGTTGTGACCCTTGTCGCCAAGAGTCACGACCGGCACGTCCGGCTGGCCCTTCGTACCACGCTCGAGGAGAACCTCGCGATGGTGCGGGACACCGTGGAGCACCTGCGGGCAGGAGGCCAGCGGGTGTTCCTCGACGCGGAGCACTTCTTCGACGGCTACCGGTCCAACCCGGCCTACGCCCTGGAGGTGGTGCGGACCGCGGCCGAGGCCGGGGCCGAGGTGGTCGCCCTGTGCGACACCAACGGCGGCATGATGCCGGGTGAGCTGGGCGACGTGGTCACCGCGGTGGCGCAGGCCACCGGCGCCCGGCTCGGCATCCACTGCCACGACGACACGGCCTGCGCGGTAGCCAACACGCTGCTCGCGGTGGACGCGGGCGTGACCCACGTGCAGGGCACCGCCAACGGCTACGGCGAACGGGCGGGCAACGCCAACCTGTTCAGCGTGGTGGCCGGGCTCCAGCTGAAGAAGGGGCGCCCGGTGCTGCCGGACGGCTGCCTGGGCGAGCTGACCCGGATCGCGCACTCGATCAGCGAGGTCACCAACGTCACGCCGAACGGCCACCAGCCCTACGTGGGGGTGTCCGCGTTCGCGCACAAGGCGGGCCTGCACGCCTCGGCGGTGAAGGTCGACCCCATGCTGTACCAGCACATCGACCCGGCCCTGGTCGGCAACGACATGCGCATGCTGGTCTCGGACATGGCCGGCCGGGCCTCGGTCGAGCTGAAGGGCAAGGAGCTGGGCTACGACCTGTCCGGCGACAAGGCCGTCATCGGCCGGGTGGTGGACCGGGTCAAGGAGCTGGAGGCCCGCGGCTACACCTTCGAGGCCGCCGATGCCTCGTTCGAGCTGCTGCTGCGCAGCGAGCTGGCCCCGGCGGGGGAGACCGGGAGCCGGTACTTCGAGGTCGAATCCTGGCGGGTCATCGTCGAGCGCCGCAAGGACGGCGAGCTGGTCAGCGAGGCTACGGTCAAGCTGACGGCCAAGGGGGAGCGGGTGGTGGCCACCGGCGAGGGCAACGGCCCGGTCAACGCGCTGGACAAGGCGCTGCGGATCGCGCTGGAGCGGACCTACCCGGAGCTGGCCCGCCTGGAGCTGGCCGACTACAAGGTCCGCATCCTGGAGGGCACGCACGGCACCGGCGCGGTAACCCGGGTGCTGATCGGCTCCGACGATGGCAGCGGCCGCCCCTGGGACACGGTCGGCGTGGACGAGAACATCATCGCCGCCTCCTGGCAGGCCCTGGAGGAAGCCGTCACCTACTGCCTGCTCCGCTCCGGCCACTGATCGGCCCCCTCCGCCGGCCGGCCGTTTCACCCTGGCCGCGCCGCACCCAGATCGCCCCCCGGCGCGCGCGGCGCGGCCAGAACTCTTACGGTGGGGACATGGACGACAAGGAAATCCTGGCCCGGATCGACGAACTGGTCGCGGCCGAGCACGAGATGCGCGACAAGCTCGCGGCCGGCACGCTGACCACCGCCGAGGAACATCAGCAGCTCAAGGCGACCGAAGAAGCACTTGACCAGGCCTGGGACCTGCTGCGGCAGCGCCGGGCCCGCCGCGAGTTCGGGGAGGACCCGAGCGTGGTGGGCACCCGCCCGGTCACCGAGGTCGAGGACTACCAGCAGTAGCACTTTGTGCCATCAGTAGGCTTTAGGGCTGGAGCCGCTGAGGTGCCGAAGCTTCGCTTGGCCGTCTGCTGGAGGACGAAGGAGAGCCGTGCGTATCGCAAGGTTCGCCATGGGGGGCGATGTCGCCTATGGCGTGGTCGAAGAGGACCAGAGCGGCGGAATCCCGCCCGCTGCCGGGCTCGATTCCCCGGGGACCGCGGCTGCGGCCGGGACCACGGACCGGCCGCTGGTCATCGCCGAGCTGCGCGGGCACCCGTTTGGCACGGACCCGGCCGGGGTGCAGTTCACCGGCCGCCGGTTCCCGCTGGCCGACGTCCGGCTGCTGGCCCCGGTGCTGCCGAGCAAGGTCGTGGCGGTGGGCAAGAACTACGCCGAGCACGCCCAGGAGATGGGCGACGAGGCACCCGCCGAGCCGGTGCTGTTCCTCAAGCCGTCGACCTCGGTCGTGGGCCAGGGCGACGCGATCGCGTACCCGATAAAGCTGACCGAGCGGGTCGACTACGAGGGTGAGCTGGCCGTCATCATCGGCCGGCTCTGCCGCGAGGTGCCGCTGGACCGCGCCCAGGACGTGATCTTCGGCTACACCTGCGCCAACGACGTGACCGCGCGCGACCTGCAGGCCCGCGACGGCCAGTGGACCCGGGCCAAGGGCTTCGACACGTTCTGCCCGATCGGCCCGTGGATCGAGACCGTGGCCGACCCGACCGACCTGGCCCTCACCACCTCCGTGAACGGCGAGGTCAAGCAGCACGCTCGCACCTCGGAGATGGTGCACGACGTGCCCACCCTGATCGCGTTCGTCAGCCAGATCATGACGCTGCTGCCGGGCGACGTGATCCTGACCGGCACCCCGGCCGGCGTCGGCCCGCTGCAGCACGGCGATGAGGTATCGGTCACCATCGAGAGCATCGGCACGCTGCGGAACCGGGTGATCATCCGTGACTGACCCCTGGTTCGGGGGCCAGTCCGCAGCGTCGATCCGGGTCCGGTTCACGCCGTCGCCCCTGACCCACCTGCACCTGGGCGACGTGCGCACCGCCCTGTACAGCTGGGCCTTCGCGCGGCACACCGGCGGCGCCTTCGTGCTGAGCGTCGAGGACGCCGGAGCGGACCAGGCCACCGCGGAGCACGTCGCGGAGCAGGTCGCGGCGGTACAGGAGACGCTGCACTGGCTCGGCCTGAACTGGGACGAGGGTCCGGATCAGGGTGGCTCGTACGGCCCGTACCGGCAGAGCGAGCGGATCGGCTTGTACCACCAGTGGGCCCAGCGCCTGCTGGACACCGGGCACGCCTACTGGTGCTACTGCAGCCCAGAGGAACTCCAAGCCCGCCACGAGACCGCCGGGACTCAAGGGGCTGCTAGGGCTCAAGGAACCGCTGGGGCTCAAGAGACCGCAGGGGCTCAAGGAACCGCCGGGACTCAAGGAACTGCCGGGGCTCAAGAGGCCACTGGGGCTCAAGAGACTGCCGAGGCTCAGGGAGCCGACTACGACCGGTACTGCCGGACGGTGCCCCCGGACCAGGTCGAGGCCTACCTGGCCGAGGGCCGGCGGCCGGTGCTCCGGTTCTTGATGCCGGACGGCTCGGCCACGTTCACCGACCTGATCCGGGGCGAGATCACCGTCGATCACCGCGACGTGCCCGACTTCGTGCTGATGCGGGCCGGTGGCAACCCGCTGGAGACCCTGACCGCCGCGGTGGACGACGTGATGATGCGGATCACCCACGTCATCCGCAGCGAGGAACAGCTGCCCGCCACCCCGCGTCAGCTCGCCCTGTACCGCGCCATGGGCCTGCCGGACGAACAGTTCCCGGTGTTCGCGCACCTGCCGCAGATCCTGGGTGCCGACGGCCAGAAGCTGTCCCGCCACCATTGCGCGACCGCCATCGACTGGTACCGCCAGGAGGGGTTCCTGCCCGAGGCGCTCGACAACTACCTGGCCCGCCTCAACTGGTCACCGGGGGAGGACCGGGCCGACTTCACCCTCGATGAACTGGTCGGCGCCTTCGAGCTGCCCCAGGTCAGCCCCGGTGCCGCCCGCTTCGAGCCGGAGAAGCTGGAAGCGCTCAACGGAGTCAAGATCCGCGGCCTGACTCCAGCCGACTTCGCCCGCCGCATCGTGCCCTTCCTGGCCCGGACGGGCCTGGTCACCGAGCCGCTCAGCAGCGACCAGATGTGGTTCATCCGCGACGGCGCCCCGCTCATCCAGGACCGAATCACCCGGCTGACCGAGGTCCCGGCCCTGCTGGCGTTCCTGCTCGTCCCTGAGACTGGGTTCCGCGTGCCCGCCGAGGAGGCCGCGGCCGTGCTCACCGCCGACGCCGCTACCCCGCTCAAGGCGGCAGCCGAGGCCCTGGCCCCCCTGAGCGGAGCCGATGACTGGACCGCACCCGCCATCGAGCAGGCCCTGCACGGTGCGCTGGTGGACGGCCTGGGCCTCGAGCCCGGCGTCGCGTTGGCCCCGGTCCAGGTGGCCATCACCGGCCACCGCAACTCGCCGCCGCTACCCGAGTCCATGGCCCTGCTCGGCCGCGACCGTTCGCTAGCCCGCCTGGCCGCCGCCCAAGCGGCCAGTGGCGCTTCCGTTCGCGGCCCAGGCTGATCTCCGCTAGAGTGTGTTGACGCGAGCGGCTCTCCGCCGCCGCATTGGGGTATGGGGTAATTGGCAGCCCGACGGGTTCTGGCCCCGTTAGTCTAGGTTCGAGTCCTGGTACCCCAGCCGAGGCTGGATGTGCGTGCTTAATGGCCCCTTCGGGGCCATTTTCGCGTTTGGGCCGCGGCTGCTGCCTTTCGGGGGGACGACCCCCCGAACCCCCCGCGCGGCCCTGCCTCCCGCACCCACTTCCCGCCGCCGGCCTTCTTCCCGCCGTCCCCCATGGGTAAAGCTCCCGGAAGCGCCTGGCTCTGGGGCCTCGCCTCTGGAGCGCACCCAATGGCGTCATTGGGTGCGCTCCAGCCCGCCCGATGGCGCCATCGGGCGGGCTAGGGCCGGTGCGTTGGCGCCATCGATCAGGTACCGGGCCGATCAGCCGCCGCCACGAGGGTCACTTCAGGGTGGACGCGCCTCCGCCGTCCCAAGGCTCCTAGCGCCCGGCGCGACCGGCCGGCTCAAAGGCGCCATCGATCAGGTACCGGGCCGATCAGCCGCCGCCACGAGGGTCACTTCAGGGTGGACGCGCCTCCGCCGTCCCAAGGCTCCTAGCGCCCGGCGCGACCGGCCGGCTCAAAGGCGCCATCGACTAGGTACCAGCCTTGGGGCAAAAGAGATCCCCGTCCGCGAGGGGGGGTTCGCGAACGGGGATGCCTGGGCGGGAGAGCCGGGAATGGTCAGGCCTTGAGCTCTTCCCTGGGGCCTAGGTACGGCCGGGGAGGGGAGCCTGTGAAGCCGGCAGCTCCAGGACTAATAGCGACGGCGGGAGCGGCCGCGGCCGCGCTCGGTGCCGGTGACCCGGAGGATCAGCAGGAGGATGATGGCGCCGATGATCGAGCCGATGATGCCGGTGGCGTGGAATGAGTTGACCGACACACTGTGGTACTGGATCAGGTTTTCCACGAAACCGCCGATGAAGGAACCGACGACGCCGAGGATGATCGTGCCCAGGATGCCGATGGGGTCCTTGCCGGGAACGAGTAGCCGCGCGATCAGGCCCGCGATGAGCCCGATGATGATGAGAACGATAATGAAGGTGACCATGGCGGCTTGATTCCCCAAACCGGGGCTGATATACGCACACTGCTCGGGCTGTGAACAAAATGATCTCTACCGGACGGGACCGGTTAGGAATAAGCCCAGGTCGGGGTGGTAGCCAGGCCGGAAAATCCAGAAATCTGGACGTGCAAAAGGCGTGCCGGGCAGGCGCATAACCGGTCCCACACACCGGTTTAGCGCCCTCGCCGACCCCGGCCAGCGCCGCCGTAGAGCCCCCGCCGAACCCCGGCCAACGCCCCCGTCGGTCCCTCGCCGAGCCCTGGCCAGCCCCCTTCCTCGCCCCCGCTGAGACCGCGCGGACCGTCGTTCCGTTTTGCTGAGTTCCCGACTGTGCACTAGTCTTACGCCGGTCACCAAACACGGTCCCGTCGTCTAGTGGCCCAGGACGCCGCCCTCTCAAGGCGGTAACGCCGGTTCGACTCCGGTCGGGACTACCCCTGAAGGCCGTGCGGCTCTCGTCGCACGGCCTTAACCTTTCTGGCACCTTTACCGGCCGAACTCGACGAGGAAACACGGGGTACCCGGCATGGGATCTTCAGGCGACGTGGAGTACGTGAGCAAGCCCGGCGACGACGAAGAGGGCGGTGTCGAGGTCATCATCACCACGGACACCTCGGCCGCGCCGCACAAGGCCGGTGAGGGCAAGCTCTACGTGATGCGCAACTCCGGCGACCCGGACGGCCCGAAACTGTACTTCACCGAGGCCGAGTGGGACGCATTCGTGCTGGGCGTCAAGGACGGCGAGTTCGATCTGGACGAGCAGGGCAACCTGCCGCCCCTGACCGGCCAGGCCTGAACCTGCCCGGCCTGAACCTGCCCGGCTTGCCCTGAACCTTCCCGGCCAGCCTTGAACCTTGGCCGCATTTGCTGGGCCGGCCACAACTTTGCCTTCCGGCTGCCGAGCCGTGAGTGAACGTTAAGCCCGGACCGCTAACCTAAGCTCATGTTTGGACTCCCTGATGGCACCACCGCGTGCCTGTTCGATATGGACGGTGTGGTGACCCAGACCGCTCTCGTGCACGCCGCGGCCTGGAAGGACATGTTCGACAAGTTCCTGCGCCAGCGGGCCGAACAGAGCGGCGAGAAGTTTGTGCCGTTCGACGCGAGCAAGGACTACGGCGACTACGTGGACGGCAAGCCCCGGCTGGACGGCACCCGTTCGTTCCTCGAGTCGCGCGGCATCAACCTGCCCGAGGGCAGCGCGGACGACAAGCCGGGCACGCCCACCATCCAGGGCCTCAGCAATGAGAAGAACGACCTGGTGGTGGAGAAGATCCGCACCGACGGGGTCAAGGTCTACGACGACACGATCCGCTACATCAAGGCCGTCCGGGCCGGCGGGCTGAAAACCGCGATCGTGTCGTCCAGCGCCAACACCGTGGACGTGCTCAACTCGGCCGGGATCTCGGACCTGTTCGACGCCCGGGTGGACGGCCAGGTGGCCAAGGAGCGGAACCTGAAGGGCAAGCCAGCCCCGGACACCTTCCTGGCCGCGGCCAAGGATCTCAACGTCACCCCCGACCACGCCGCGGTCTTCGAGGACGCCCTGGCCGGCGTGGAGGCCGGGCACGCCGGGCACTTCGCGCTGACCGTCGGAGTTGACCGGGTGGGCGGCGGGCACGGCGAGGCGCTCCGCCAGCACGGCGCCGACGTCGTGGTCACCGACCTCACGCAACTTCTCGACTGACACTCACACAAAGGCGAGCGCATGATCAAGCAGGGCGCATACGGGGTTGAGCCGTGGAGTCTGAAGGAGTCCGGGCTCAACATGGATCTGCTCGCCCAGAGCGAGTCGGTCTTTGCCCTCTCCAACGGGCACATCGGGTTGCGCGGCAACCTGGACGAAGGAGAGCCGCACGGCCTGCCCGGCACGTACCTGAACTCGTTCTTCGAGCAGCGCCCGCTGCCGTACGCCGAGGCGGGCTACGGCTACCCGGAGTCGGGTCAGACGGCCATCAACGTCACCAACGGCAAGCTGATCCGGCTGCTGGTCGACGATGAGCCGTTCGACATCCGCTACGGCACGCTGAACTCGCACGATCGCGTGCTCGACCTGCGGGCGGGCACGCTGACCCGGCACGCGGACTGGACCTCGCCCGCGGGTTCGCGGGTCCGGATCACCTCGACCCGTATGGTGTCGCTGACCCAGCGGGCCATCTCCGCCATCTCCTACACGGTGGAGCCGGTCGAGGGCAAGGTCCGGCTGGTGGCCCAGTCCGAGCTGGTGGCCAACGAGCAGATGCCGGACAGTGGCCGCGACCCACGCGCGGCCGCCGCCCTGGAGTCCCCGCTGGTCAGTGAAGACTTCGTCGCCGACAACGACGGCCAGTGCCGCGCCCTTTTGGTGCACAGCACCCGGGTCAGCGGCCTGCGGATCGCCGCCGGGATGCTGCATGAGATCGAGGGCCCGGCCCGGATGTCCGTGCACAGCGAGGCCTACCCCGACGTGGGCCGGGCGGTGATCGCGGCCGAGGTCCCGCTGGGTGAGAAGCTGCACATCACCAAGTACGTCGGCTACGGCTGGTCGTCGGTCCGGTCCCGGCCGGCCGTGCTCGACCAGGTGTCCGCGGCGCTGGCGCTGGCCAAGCTCACCGGCTGGGATCAGCTGCTGGCCGAGCAGCGGGCGTTCCTGGACGACTTCTGGGCCGGGGCTGACGTCGAGGTGGTCGGCGACCCGGAGATTCAGCAGGCGGTCCGGTTCGCGCTGTTTCAGGTTCTGCAGTCCGGCGCTCGGGCCGAGATCCGGCCGATCGCGGCCAAGGGCCTGACCGGTCCCGGCTACGACGGGCACACGTTCTGGGACACCGAGACGTTCGTGCTCCCGGTGCTGAACTTCACCCAGCCCGCGGCGGCGGCGGACGCGCTGCGCTGGCGCCACTCGGTGCTCCCGCTGGCCCGGGAGCGCGCCACCGACCTGGGCCTGAAGGGCGCCGCGTTTCCGTGGCGGACGATCGACGGCCAGGAGTGCTCGGGTTACTGGCCGGCCGGCACGGCCGCGTTCCACATCAACGCCGACATCGCCCGGGCCGTGCTCGACTACGTCAACGCCACCGGGGACGAAAAGTTCGAGCGCGAGGTCGGCGTCGAGATCCTGGTCGAGACGGCGCGGCTGTGGCGCAGCATCGGCCACCACGACGCCGAGGGCCGGTTCCGCATCGACGGGGTCACCGGCCCCGACGAGTACAGCGCGGTCAAAGACAACAACATCTTCACCAACCTGATGGCCCAGCGGAACCTGGCCGCCGCAGCCGACCTGGCCGAGAAGCACGACGACGTGGCCCATCAGCTCGGGGTCACCACCGAAGAGGCGGCCAGCTGGCGGGACGCCGCCAAGGCGATGATGATGCCGTATGACCGGCGCTTGGGGGTGCACCCGCAGCACGAGGGGTTCACCGAGCACGCGGTGTGGGACTTCGACCACACCCCCGAAGAGGGCTATCCGCTGCTGCTGCACTACCCGTACTTTGACCTCTACCGCAAGCAGGTGGTCAAGCAGGCCGACCTGGTGCTGGCCATCCATCTGTGCGGCGACGCCTTCACCGACGAGCAGAAGGCCCGCGACTTCGCCTACTACGAGCCGCTCACCGTCCGGGACTCCTCCCTGTCGGCCTGCACCCAGGCGGTGGTGGCGGCCGAGGTCGGCCAGCTCGAGCTGGCCCACGAGTACCTGGCCGAAGCGGCCCTGATGGACCTGCGTGACCTGGAGCGCAACACCCGCGACGGCATGCACATGGCCTCGCTGGCCGGCGCCTGGATCGCGCTGGTCCAGGGCTTCGGCGGCATGCGGCAGACCCCCGACGGGCTGACCTTCGCGCCGCGGCTGCCGAACGGCTTTTCCCGGCTCAAGTTCCACATGCGCTACCGGGGCCGGCTGCTGCGGGTCACCGTGACCCGGCACGAGGCCACCTACGAGCTGGTGGACGGCGACCACCTGATCATCAAGCACTTCGGGGCCAAGGTCACGGTGGGGGAGAAGGCCACCCGCCAGAAGATCCCGGCCATCCCGGAGGCTCCCCGTCCCCGCCAGCCCAAGGGCCGAGAACCCATAACCCACCGCGATTAATAAAATCCGGAAAACCAGATCGGCCCACGGGTGGGCCACCGGGTGGAGATCGCTCTCCACCCCCCGGGCGGGTTCCTCAGGCGACGGCCAGCCGGAGGTCGAAGATCCGGTCGCAGCGTTCGGCGACTTCAGGGTCGTGGGTGGCCAGGATGACGGCGCCACCGCGAGCGGTCACCTCAAGCATGCGGCCCAGGACGACGGCCCGGGCCGCCTGGTCGAGCTCGGCCGTGGGCTCGTCGGCGATCAGCAGCCGGGGCTGCCGGGCCAGGGCCCGGGCCACCGCCACCCGCTGCTGCTGACCACCGGACAGCTCCTCCACGATCTGGCCCGCGTGCGGGCCCAGCCCCAGGTCGTCCAGGACGGTCGCGGCCGCGGTCTGGGCCTCGGACGCGGGCAGCCCGGCCGCCCTGAGCGCGACTTCGATGTTCTCTGCCGCCGTGAGCAGCGAGACCAGGCCGTACCCCTGGAGCACCATGGCCACCCGCTCGGACGGCCCGGGCAGCCCGGTGACGCGTTTCTCGTCGATCCGGACCTCGCCGGCGGTGGGCGGGGTGAGCCCGGCCACGATGGCCAGCAGGCTCGTCTTGCCCGACCCGGACGGCCCGGTGATCGCCACGCTCTCACCTTCGGACACGGTCAGGTCCACGCCGTCCAGGATGAGCTGGCCCGCCCGCACGTAACGGATCCCCGAGGCCTCAAGCATGACCGTCCTCCTCCAGCCCGGCCCGGTGCAGCGCGACGCCGTCCGCGGTGGGCACCGCCCGGACCAGGGTCCCAGGGGGCAGCGTGGTCTCGAGCACCTCGGTCGGCAGCTGGACCGAGCCGTCCCTCGACACGACCAGGTAATCCTGGCCCGCCTGGCCCTCGGCCCCGACTCGCCCGTCGCGGATGGTGACCGTGCGGTGCAACGCGTTGCCCACCACCGGGTCGTGGGTCACCATCACCACGGCGGTGCCTTCGGCTTCGTTAGCCGAACGGATCAGGTCCAGGACCGTGGTGGCCGAAGCCCGGTCGAGCTGGCTGGTGGGCTCGTCGGCCAGCAGCAGCCGGGGCCGGTTGGCCAGGGCCACCGCCACGGCCAGCCGCTGCTGTTCGCCGCCGGACAGCCGGCCCGCCTGGCGGTGGGCCACCCGGGCCAGGCCCATGGCCTCCAGCAGTTCCGCGGTCCGGCGGCGGCTGGCCGCCCGGCCGGGGTGGGCGGGCCGCTGCGCGAACATGACGTTGCCGGTGGCGGTCTCGTTGGCCAGCAGGTTACGCCCGGGGTTCTGCAGGACGACCCCCACGTCGTGCAGCCGCATGGCCGCGGCCGACCGGCGGTTCAGGTCGTTGACCCGTCGGCCGCACACCTCGATCCGGCCTGCGGTGGGCTTGATCAGCCCGGCCAGCAGCCACAGCAGCGTGGACTTGCCCGCGCCGGACGGCCCGAGCAGAGCGACGCTGTCGCCGGCCGGGACGGTCAGGTCGATGCCGCGCAGCGCGGTCACCTCCTGGCCGAGCGTCCCGTACACCTGGACCAGGCCGTCGCAGTGCACCACTGTTTCCAGCTCCGCAGTCGTACTCACGTCGGTGTCTCCCGCAGCTGATCGAGGCTGACTCCGCGGATGAGCGCGCCGCTGGCCAGTAGCGCCGCCGTCGTGAGCACCGCCACCGCCACGACCAGCATCACCACCAGCGGCAGCGCCGGCGGTACGTAGGACAGCACGGCGGCAGGCGGAGCGTTGATGAACTCGGGCAGGCTGCGCAGCGTCACCAGCGCGGCGATCGCCCCGATGACCACCCCGACCACGATGCCGAACCCGAGCAGCAGGGCCAGCTCGGCCCGGACCGCGCGGCGCAGCGTACGGAACGACACCCCCGAGGCCGACAGCGCGGCGTACTCATACCGGCGCCGCCGGGCCGACAGGTACAGGTCGAGGATGGCCGCCCCCGCCGCCAGCAGGGTGGCGGCCGCCGCGTCGGCCAGGAACAGCACGCTGGACAGGGCCGGTCCCTGGCGGGCAAAGCTCGCGGCCAGCTGGGCGGTGCTGCTGGAACTGGCCACGCTGACCCCGGCGGCCTGCAACCGCGCTTCGATGGCCTGCTGCGCCCCGCCGGACAGCCACACCTGCTCGACGGTGGTGGCCGACGAGGTCAGGCCCGCGGCCAGCTCGGCGTAGCGGCGGTCCACGATCACCCCGTTGGCCGGGGCCCCGGGCACCGCGACCGCGGCCGCGATCACCTTCAGGCTCAGCGCGCCACCGTCCAGCCCGGTCCCGGTGGCCTGGGTCTGGCCCGGGCCGACCAGCGCGGACGACACCACCGCGGGCAGCGGGTAGGGACGGTTGACCGACGTCAGGATGGCGTCCTGGGACGGCCGGCTGTTGAAGGCCCAGGTGATCCCGCCGTCCCCGGCGGTGATCAGGTCGGGTGGCGCGTCCGAGTGCCCCGCCCGCCAGGAATCGGCCTTGGTCAGCGTCGAGCGCGGGCCGGCGTTCACCCATTTCCCGCCCTGGTAGTCCTGGATGGCAGTGATGGTGATGGTGCCGGCCACCGGGGCGGTCTCGCCGAGGCTAGCCGCGGGCGCGCCGAGGTCCAGGTCCTGCAGCACACACGGGCAGCCGGTCAGCGATCCGGTCAAGGTGGCCGAGCCGTTCGCGGGCACGGTGCCCAGGTTGACCGGTGAGGAGCCGGTCGTGACGTCGGCCGACAGCGTGGCACCCGCCGGAGTCACCTTGTCGGCCCGGAAGGTGATCCGCATCGCGGAGCCGGACAGCACGACCGGCGCCGGGGCCGGCGGGGCCAGCTGGGGGGCCAGTTCCTTCAGCGACGGCTGACCGGGGCGCTGGGTCCAGGTCGCGACCTGAGCGAACCGCTGCGGGTCGACGGCCAGCGTGGTCAGCCCGGCGCTGCCGCTGGTCGTGCTGGTGTAGCTGTCGACCGCGGCGGCCTGGTGCCCGCTCGGATCGGCCCGCGCGACCAGCGTGCTCAGGTCCTGCCCGGCCGGTACGTTCACCGTCAGCACGGTCGGGGCGCCCACTTCGGTGGCGGCCACGGTCTGCTGGTTGCGGTCACCGACCGACCAGGCGCTGACCGCGAAGGTGGTCAGGGCGAGCGCGGTGACCAGTACCATCGTGGCCCGCACCCCGCTGGGCCGGCGGGCCACGTGCCGGACGGCCAGGAACGTGCCGAGGCCTCCGCCCCGGCCGGTACGGGCGTAGGCCGCCCGGCAGCCCACCGGCAGCAGCCGGGACGCGATGACCGCGACCGTCAGCCCCAGCAGGCCCGGCACCAGCAGGATGAGCGTGCCGGGCCGGGCCGAGCTGACCTGGCCCGAGAGGTAGAGCTCGAGCAGCCCGGCGGCCGCGAAGGTGGCCAGCACGGCGTCGGCCACCCAGCCCCGGCTGGTCATCCGCAGGCCGGAGCGCCGCCACTCGTCCAGCACCGGGCGCCGCAGGGTCCGGCGCGCGGCCAGGGCGGCCGCGGCCAGGCCGCCCAGGGTCGCGGCCACGGCGGCCCCCCAGGCCAGCCCGGCCAGCTCCACCGGGGTGCCGGGCCGCAGCAGCAGGTGGCTCAGGATCGCGGTGGCTCCCCATCCCGCCAGCACGCCGGCGGGCAGCGCCAGGGTCAGCAGGATCAGCGGTTCGGACAACCCGAAGAGCGCAGTCGACCAGGCTCCGCGACCGCGCAGCTTGGCCAGGGCGATCTCCGCGCCGCGCCCTTCCACCGCGTCGGTGACCGCCAGGAACAGCAGCAGCAGGCACAGGGCCAGCAGCTGCAGGGTGATGAGCAGGATGGGGATGGCCAGCGAGCGCCAACCCGACTGCACGGACGACAGCGTGGCCGGGATGGACGTGTTGACCAGGATCTGCTCGTCGGCCAGGGTCGGGTCCTGGCTGAAGGCGGTCATGGCCGCGCCCAGCTGAGCCACGTCCCCGCCGGTGACCCGGTCCGGGCGCAGCACTTCGTCCACGACCGCGCTGCCCTGGGCCTGCGCGGGACCATCCTGAATGGTGGCCAGCGAGGTGAACATCGTCTCGATCGGCGAGGCTTCCTTCGTGGCGCTCTGCCCGCTCTTCTGGCCGTTCGCCGAGGGGTCGTACCCGAACCAGTAGTCCGCGTTCGGGCTCGTCACCTGGTAGATGCCGGTGATGGTCAGCGGCATCTCGCCGGCCAGGTGCAGCCGCTGGCCGACATGCCAGTGGGCCAGTTTGGCCGTGGACTGGCTGACCAGGACCTGGCCCGCCGTGGCCGGGCATTTACCGTCGATCCGCACGTGCGCGCACACCGACGTCCGCCAGACCAGCGCGACGGACGTGTTGTACTGCGGCAGCGGCAGGTTGCCCTCCAGCGAGTACACCGGCGGCCCGAACAGCCCGCGCCCGGCCAGGCTGCCGAGCGCGCGGTCCAGCTGCGTCTTCTGGGTCGGGGGCAGCTGGCTGAACAGTTGCGGCAGCGCACCGGTCTCGTTGGCCTCGTAGCCCCGGCCGGTGACCGGCTGGGTGACGATGGTGTCCCGCAGGATCGAGGTCCGCGCGGCCGAGTAGTAGATCGGGCCGGCCGCGGCCGCCGCCACCGCCACCAGGGCCACGATGAAGATGATGCTGGTCGTGCCCGCACGCTGCGCCAGGCCGCGCAGCCAGGATGCCCCAGTCATGCCACCAGCGTCTTGACGGCGGCGGTCAGGGCGCCCAGCGCGGTTTTCGCGTCGGCGAAGTACATGCTGGTTTTCGGATCGGTGTAGAGCTCGTTATCGATGCCGGCGTACCCGGTGCCCATCGAGCGCTTGATCACGATGACACTCCGGGACTGGTCGACGTCGAGGATGGGCATACCCGAGATCGCGGTGCCGGCCCGCCGGGCCGCCGGATTGGTGACATCGTTGGCCCCGATGACCAGGGACACGTCCGTGCGGGCGAACTCGGGGTTGATCTCTTCCATCTCTTTGAGCTGGGGGTAGGGCACGTTCGCCTCGGCCAGCAGCACGTTCATGTGGCCTGGCATCCGGCCCGCGACCGGGTGGATGGCGTAGCTGACCTCCACGCCGCGGTCCTCCAGCACGCTGGCCAGCTCGGCCACCGCGTGCTGGGCCTGGGCCGCGGCCAGCCCGTAGCCGGGCACGATCACGACCTTGCTGGCGTAGGCCAGCTGGATGGCCGCGTCGTCGGCCTGGATCGACTTGACCTGAGCGTCCCCGCCGGGCCCGGCCATCGCCACGACGCTGTCCCCGGTGCCGAACCCGCCCACGATGATGTTGGCCAGGG
The DNA here is from genome assembly GCA_965277615.1 of Streptosporangiaceae bacterium. Classification (GTDB taxonomy): domain Bacteria; phylum Actinomycetota; class Actinomycetes; order Streptosporangiales; family Streptosporangiaceae; genus Bog-532. The sequence continues at coordinate 95,937 of CBDIDG010000003.1, forward strand.
ACCGGTTCATGGCGTCCGCCATCAGCTTGGTCAAGATGCCGCCGGACGCGCCCACCAGCGCTCCGGCCACGATCAGGGCCCAGTTGTCGATGACGATGCCGGCCATGGCCACCGCCGTGCCGGTGAACGCGTTGAGCAGCGAGATGACCACCGGCATGTCCGCCCCGCCGATCGGCAGCACCATCATCACGCCGAACGCCAGCGACGCCAGCACCACGACCAGCAGCGCGGGCAGGCTGGCCGTCCCCAGCATGAAGGCGGCCGTACCGATGATGACCACGCCCAGCGCGATGTTGATCAGTCGGCTGCCGCGGAACACCACCGGCTGGCCGGTGATCACGCCCTGCAGCTTGCCCGCCGCCACGATCGAGCCGGACAGCGTGACCGCGCCGATGATCGCGTCCAGCAGCGTGGCCACGGTGGTGGTGCCGAGCACCCCGCCGGGCAGCCCCTCGGTGTGGATGTAGTCGTAGATGCCGACCAGGGCGGCCGCGCCGCCGCCGACCGCGTTGAACATCGACACCAGCTGGGGCATGGCCGTCATCTGCACGGTCCGCGCGGAGTACAGGCCGACGGCCGAGCCGGCCAGCACGCCGCAGATCAGCACGATCCAGCCCGCCGCGGTCACGGTGCCGTCGTGGATCAGCAGCACCAGCGTGGCCGCCACCGCGACCACCATGCCGGCCGTGGACACCTGGTTGCCGCGCCGCGCGGTGCCGGGCGAGTTCATCAGGTGCAGGCCGATCACAAAGCAGGCCGCGGCCAGCACGTAGACGAGCTGGATGACGGCGGCGAAGCTGGTCACGCCGGCCTGCCGTTGGCCGCCGCGGAGGTCTCACCGGCGGCGGGACCGGCCGGTGCGGCCGGGCCCGCCGGTACGGCCGGAGCCGGCGGGGGCGCCGGTGCCTTGCGGCGGAACATCTTCAGCATCCGGCCGGTCACCACGTAGCCGCCGACCACGTTGGCCGCGGCGAAGAACGCGGCCACGAAGGCCAGCACGTAGCCGACCGCGTTGTCCGCGGTGAGCCCGATGAGCAGGGCCCCGGCCAGCACGATGCCGTGGATGGAGTTGGCCGCCGACATCAGCGGTGTGTGCAGGGTCGCTGGGACCTTGCCGATGACCTCGATGCCGACCAGCAACGCCAGCACGAAGATGGTCAGGTCAGTTACCAGTGCCGTCGACATCGGCCCTTCCCTCGCTCGTGGGCTGCAGCAGGGCCGCGGTGGCCTGCTGGACGACCTTGCCGCCGTGGGTGATGACCACGCCCGCCTGGATCTCGTCGTCGAGGTCGACCGCGAGCGCGCCGTCCCGGACCATGTGCAGCAGCACGGCCGACACGTTGCGGGAGTAGGCGTTGGAGGCGGCGGTGGGCACGCTGGCGGGCAGGTTGCCCGCGCCGATGATCGTGACCCCTTCGTCGGTGACGATGGTCTGGCCCGGCTCGGACCCGGCCACGTTACCGCCCAGCGCGCTGGCTCCCATGTCGACCAGGACCGACCCGGGGCCCATGGCTTTCAGCGCGTCCTCGGTGACCAGCAGCGGCGGCCGCCGCCCGGGCACCTGGGCGGTGGTGATGACGATGTCGTGCCGGGCGATGTGGCCGGTCAGCTCGTCCTGCTGGGCCCGCCGTTCCTCGTCGGTCAGCTGGCGGGCGTACCCGCCCTCGCCCGCCGCGGGCCCGACCGAGGTCAGCTCGATGAAGGTGGCGCCGACCGACTCGACCTCGGTCTTGGTCGCCGGGCGGACGTCGTACCCGCTGACCACCGCGCCCAGCCGGCGCGCGGTGCCGATGGCCTGCAGCCCGGCCACCCCGGCTCCCAGCACCAGCAGGCGGGCCGGGCGGGCGGTACCCGCCGCGGTGATCAGCAGCGGGAAGAACCGCCCGTAGGCCTCGGCCGCGACCAGTACGGCCTTGTAGCCGGCCACGTTGGCCTGCGAGCTGAGCGCGTCCATGGGCTGGGCCCGGGACAGCGTCCGGGGCAGCCCGTCCAGGCTCACCGCGGTCACGCCCTGGTCGGCCAGGGCCTGGGCCAGCTCCGGGTGGATCAGCGGGGCCAGCAGGCCGAACACCGCCTGCCCGGCCCGCAGCCGGGACACCGCGGGGAGGCCGGGCCGGGTGACGGTGAGGATGACGTCGGCCTGTTCGTAGAGTTCGGGCCTGCTGACGATGGTCGCGCCCGCCGCGGCGTAGGTACTGTCCGGGAACCAGGCTGCCTCGCCGGCGCCGTTCTCCACCAGCACCTCGGCCCCGGCGGCGACCAGCTTCGGTATGGTCTCCGGCACCAGGGCCACCCGGCGTTCCCCGGGCTCGTCTTCCTTGACGACAGCAACCTTCATGCGATGACCCTAATCCCGCAAGCTGAATGCGCGACAGAGCCACCCCATAGGGAGCCGATATAACCGCACCGCTCACGGTCTACTGCATAGGGCCACGGCCAGCCGGTCCTACGGCAGCTACGCCGCGGGCATCGGGGCCAGGGGCGGCCAGACCACCTAGCCGCCCAGTGTTTCGGGCGCGGCTGCCTCCTCCGGGGATGGTGGTGCGGCGGCCTCGGCCTGCTGGCGTGGGATGAGGACGGCGAGGACCAGGCCGATCAGGGCGACCACGAGCATGATGATGAGAGCGACGCCGAAGGGTTTTCCCTCCGGCAGTTTGACGGCCACCAGGACCGACCCGACCAGGGCCGTGCCGAGCGAGGATCCCAGGTTGGAGACGCTGCGGGACAAGCCGGAGATCTCGCCCTGGTCTTGGTCGGGGAAGCTGGATTGGACCACGTTGACCGAGGAGGTCAGCATGGTGCCGATCCCGGTGCCGAACAGCAGCAGCCCGGGGATCCACCGCCAGATGCCCGCGTGCGCCCGGACCAGGACGAGCAGCAAGACCATGCCGGCCGCGGTGACCAGGAACCCGGCGATGATCAGCCACCGCTGCGGGTGCCGCCGGGCGAATCGGTCCGCCGCGGCCGAGGCGGCCAGGATCCCGATGGTCGCCGGGGTGAGCAGCAAGCCGGTCTGGATCGGGCTGTAGTGGTTGACCTCCTGGAGGTACACCGAGACCGCAAAGAAGGATCCTTGCAGGATGAGCCACTGGATGGTCTGGGTACCCAGCCCCAGGTTGGAGATCTTGTTGCGGAACAGCCGCAGCGGCAGCAGCACGTCCCGGCCCTTGCGCTCGGCCGAACGGGTGTACAGGAAGAACCACAGCAGGAACAGCGCGCCGATGGCCACGAACAGCCACACCGGGGAGACCGAGCCCTTCGGGATCACCACCGTGCTGCCGATGGTGAAGTCCTGCCGTGACTTGGCGAAACCGTAGGTCCGCGACTGCAGCAGCCCGAGTACCACGAAGAAGAGCCCGGCGGCGGACAGCACCGCCCCGGTCAGGTCGAACCGCGGCTTGGGGCCGGACGGAGCCGGGTCGGTGATCTTGCGGGCCAGCCAGATGATCCAGACCACGACGAGGACCTGGAGGCCGAACGAGGCGCGCCAGCTGATGGCGCTGGTCACCAGCCCGCCAATGAGCGGCCCGGCCGCGGCGCCCAGGCCGCCCGCGCCGCTGACCACGCCGAAGTACCGGGCCCGTGACTTGACGTCGGGGAAGGTGACCGTGACCAGGATGTAGATCGGCGGGATCATCAGCGCCGATCCCACGCCCTCCAGCAGCGAGTACCCGATGACCAGCTGGAGGAGTCCCTGCGACAGCGCAGCCAGCAGGCCACCCACCGCGTAGATGGCCAGGCCGATCAGGAAGCACCGTTTGCGGCCCCAGATATCGGTCAGCTTGCTGCCCGGGATCATCAGCGCCGCCATCGTGAGCGTGAACAGCGTGATCGCCGTCTGCACCCCGGCCACCGTCGTGCCCAGATCCTTCGAGATCGGGGTAATCGCCACGTTCATGTTCGTGGCCGCGTAGCTGGCGATGAACTGAGCCAATGCCAGCGGCAAAATCATCGCCCGGGCCGCCGCGCCCGGCCTCGCTCCGACGGCTCGCATAGCATCCAGGCTGCGGCCCCCAGCCCGAGACGGCATCACCCAGGCCGGGTGAAGCGCGCACGGTGATGACCCGGTCAGCAGGACGCTCCTCCGGGCGGCATCGGGACGGACGCCAGGACGATGGGCCCCGCTGGACTCCTAGGTCAGCGCAGGCACTCTCAGCCGATCAACCCGCTGATCTTCTCGCCCGCGCCGACCACCGCCGCCGCGTGCAGGCGGCCCGGGGAACGGGTCAGCCGTTCGATGGGTCCAGATACTGAGACGGCGGCCACCACCCGGCCGCCGGCCCCGCGCACCGGGGCCGAGACCGACGCCACCCCCGCCTCGCGCTCGCCCACGCTGGCGGCCCAGCCCCGCCGCCGGATCTGGGCCAGCATCGGGGCGCTGAACTTGGCTCCCCGCAGGCCGCGGTGCATCCGCTCCGCGTCCTCCCAGGCCAGCAGGACCTGGGCCGCGGACCCGGCCGTCATCGGCAGGGCCGACCCGACCGGCACGGTGTCCCGCAGCCCGCTGGCCCGCTCGGCCGCGGCCACGCAGATCCGCAGGTCAGCCTGGCGCCGGTACAGCTGCGCGCTCTCACCGGTGACGTCCCGCAGGTAGCCCAGGATCGGCTGGGCCACCGACAGCAGCCGGTCCTCACCGGCCGCGGCGGCCAGCTCGGCCATCCGCGGCCCGAGCACGAACCGGCCCTGCGCGTCGCGGGTCACCAGCCGGTGGTGCTCCAGGGCCACGGCGATCCGGTGGGCCGTGGGCCGGGCCAGCCCGGTCGCGCTTACCAGCTGAGCCAGCGAGGCCGGCCCCGTCTCCATGGCGTTCAGCACGGAAACGGCCTTGTCCAGGACGCCAACTCCGCTAGAGTTGTTCATGTCTTGATACTGCCGTCTCGGAATGCGAGACGCAACCGGAACGGTGAAACAGCGACGACGCTCGGGAACGGGCCGGAGAGGAAGGCGCGATGGGCCGCACGCTGGCCGAGAAAATCTGGGATGCCCACCTGGTGCACAGCGCCGAGGGCGAGCCCGATCTGCTCTACATTGACCTGCACCTGGTGCACGAGGTCACCAGCCCGCAGGCCTTCGACGGCCTGCGCCTGGCCAACCGCACCGTGCGGCGCCCGGAGCTGACCATCGCCACCGAGGACCACAACGTACCGACCACGGGCATCACCGGCCCGGGCGTGCCGCTCGAGGGGCCGTTCAGCCCGGTCACCGACCCGGTGTCGCGGACCCAGGTCGAGACGCTGCGCAAGAACTGCGCCGAGTTCGGCATCCGGCTGCACCCGATGGGTGACGCGGGCCAGGGCATCGTGCACGTCATCGGCCCGCAGCTGGGGCTGTCCCAGCCGGGCATGACGATCGTCTGCGGCGACTCGCACACCAGCACCCACGGTGCGATGGGCGCGCTGGCCTTCGGCATCGGCACCAGCGAGGTCGAGCACGTGCTGGCCACCCAGACGCTGCCCCAGATCCGGCCGAAGACCATGGCCGTGACCGTGGACGGCCAGCTCCCGCCGGGGGTGTCGGCCAAGGACCTGATCCTGGCCATCATCGCCAAGATCGGCACCGGCGGCGGCCAGGGCTACATCGTTGAGTACCGCGGCGAGGCCATCCGCAGCCTGTCCATGGAGGGCCGCCTGACCGTCTGCAACATGTCGATCGAGGCTGGAGCCCGGGCGGGCCTGGTCGCTCCGGACGAGACCACCTTCGCCTTCTTGAAGGACAAGCCGCACGCGCCCCAGGGCCAGGAGTGGGAGGCGGCGCTGGAGTACTGGCGCTCGCTGCCCACCGACCCGGCCGCGACGTTCGACCACGAGGTCACGCTGGACGCGACCCAGCTCACCCCGTACGTGACCTGGGGCACCAACCCGGGCCAGGCGCTGCCGCTGGCGTCATCCGTGCCCGACCCGGCCGACATCGCCAACCCGGACGACCGGGCCGCGGCCGAGCGGGCGCTGCGCTACATGGACCTGACCCCGGGCACCCCGCTGACCGCCATCGCGGTGGACACGGTGTTCGTGGGCTCGTGCACCAACGGCCGGATCGAGGACCTGCGGGCCGCGGCCGGGATCCTGCGCGGCCGCAAGGTCAGTGACGGCATCCGGATGCTGGTCGTGCCCGGCTCGATGGCGGTGCGGGCCCAGGCCGAGCAGGAGGGGCTGGACGCGGTGTTCACCGCCGCGGGCGCCGAGTGGCGGGCCGCGGGCTGCTCGATGTGCCTGGGCATGAACCCGGACACCCTGTCCCCGGGCGAGCGCAGCGCCTCCACCTCGAACCGCAACTTCGAGGGCCGTCAGGGCAAGGGCGGCCGGACCCACCTGGTCTCACCCGAGGTGGCCGCCGCGACCGCCATCACCGGCCACCTGGCCGCCCCCACCCACCTGTGACGTCCGGAAACCGCTGACGTCCGGCAACACTGCCAGGAGAGACTGATCATGGATCCATTCATCTCGCACACGGGCCGCGTGCTGCCGCTGCGGCGGAGCAACGTCGACACCGACCAGATCATCCCGGCCGAGTACCTGAAGCGGGTCAGCCGCGTGGGCTTCGGCGACGGGCTGTTCGCCGCCTGGCGCGAGGACCCCTCGTTCGTGCTCAACCAGCCCGCCTACGACGGTGCCACCGTCCTGATCGCCGGGACCGACTTCGGCATCGGCTCCTCCCGTGAGCACGCGGTGTGGGCGCTGGTGGACTACGGGTTCCGCGTCGTGGTCGCGCCGCGCTTCGGCGACATCTTCCGCAACAACGCGACCAAGGCCGGGCTGCTGCCGGTCCAGCTGCCGGAGGAGACCGTAGTCGCGCTGCAGGACGCGGCCGAGGCCGACCCGTCCGGCGAGGTCACGGTGGACCTGCAGGCCCGTGAGGTGCGTCACGCCGGCGCGGGGGTCAAGGTGCCGTTCGAGATCGACGACTACACCCGCTGGCGGCTGATGGAGGGCCTGGACGACATCGGGCTGACCCTCCGCCATGCCGATGCCATTACTGAGTTCGAGGCCCGGCGCCCGAGCTGGCTGCCGGTCACCGCTTAGCGCATCTGCCAGGAAAGACCCGAAAAGCGGTTACATAAGGCTACGGTCTGATACAAAACGTAATAGGCATATCCGGTCATCATTGCCCCTTTAATTAATCGACCGAAACTATGGCCAGTTTCGGGATGATTACGAACTGTTACGCCGCTTATACAGCAATCTTGGCCCGCTGACAGCGTAGTTCTGGCCCGGTTCGAGTCCGACACGCCAGGCAATGTTGGCCATGGTTATTGTGTAACGGCGCTGGATCGCCTACTTTCGGGCAGGTCAGAGGTCGCGTGCCTCGGGTGCTTTGTGCGCGCGGCCTCCCGTGGGGGAACTGCAGGAGTGGAAAATGAACAAGCGTGATCTGATTGATGCGATCTCCGGCCGGCTGGGCGACAAGAAGTCCGCGACCGAAGCTGTGAACGCCGTCCTCGACACGATCCAGGACGCCGTGGCCAAGGGCGACAAGGTCGCGATCACCGGCTTCGGTGTTTTCGAGAAGAGCGAGCGGCCGGCTCGGACCGCGCGCAACCCCGCCACCGGGGCCACCATCGATGTGCCCAAGTCGTCGGTGCCGAAGTTCCGCCCCGGTGCGGACTTCAAGGCGCTCGTCAACGGCGACAAGAAGTAATTAGGTAAGAGGCAACAAAGACCCCCAGTGCGGTGCGGGCGCTCAGCCCGGCCCGCACCGCGCGCGGGGATCGAGGATCTGCCGGTTATCTCAGGCCGGGCCGTTTCCTCAGGGCTGTCTCGATGATCCGGTCCATCAGGGCCGGAAGCGGGAGTCCCGTGGCCTCCCACATCTTGGGGAAGCCGGAGGCGGGGGTCATGCCGGGCATGGTGTTGATCTCGTTGATCAGGATCTGGCCGTCCGTGGTGTAGAAGAAGTCCACCCGGGCCAGCCCCTCGCAGGAAATCGCGTCGAAGGCCGCCGCGGCCAGCCGCCGGATCTCGGCGATGGCAGCGTCCGGGATCGGCGCCGGGATCACCATGTGGGTGCCGTCGGCCAGGTACTTGGCCCGGAAGTCGTAGAAGTCCGCGCCGCCGCCCACCATGACCTGCCCCGGCAGGCTGGCGTCGGGCGCGCCGCCGTCCACGCCTTCCAGCACCGCGCATTCGATCTCGGGGCCGTCGATGGCCGCCTCGACCAGGACCTTCGGGTCGTGCTCGCGGGCCAGCTCGATGGCCCGTTCCAGCTCGGCCAGGTCATGGGCCTTGGACGTGCCCACGCTGGAGCCGCCCCGGGCGGGCTTGACGAACACCGGCCAGCCCAGCTCGGAGATCTCGTCCAGCACCCGCTTGCGCTCCTGGCCGGTGGCCGCGCCGGTCCAGTCCCGGTCGCGGACGACCACGTACGGCCCCATGGGCAGCCCGTGCGCGGTGAAGACCAGCTTCATGTACTCCTTGTCCATGCCGGCCGCGCTGGCGAACACGCCCGCGCCGGCGTACCGGGCGCCGGTCATCTCCAGCAGGCCCTGGATCGTGCCGTCCTCGCCGTAGGCGCCGTGCAGCAGGGGCAGCACCACGTCGACCGCCCCGAGGTCACGCGGCACCTCGCCCGGGCTCAGCACGGTCAGGCCGCCCGCGGCGCCACCCGCAGCGCCGCCCGGCCGGGCCGCGATCTCCGCGCCCGGGGTGGCCAGCGCGTCCACCGACGGCAGCTCACCGCCGCGGCCGATGGCCAGCCGGCTGGCGTCCCCGGGCACCTGGAGCCATCGGCCGTCCCGGGCGATGCCGACCGGCACGATCTCGTACCGCTCCGGGTCGAGGGCGGGCAGCACGTGCGCCGCACTCGCGCAGGAGATCGCGTGCTCGGAACTGCGGCCGCCGAACACCACCGCCACCCGGATCTTGCGTTGCTCGTCCACGCTGCTTCCTCCGCTCCGATGCCGCTCCGATGCCGGTCCGATGCCCGTGCGATGCCGGTCCGACGTCGCCCGATGACGGTCCGACGCAGTCCGGCCTGATCAGGCCCGGCCCAGCGAGTCCAGGGCCACGAATGCGTCGGAGATGAGGTCCTCGGCGTCCTCGAGTCCGATGGAGAACCGTACCGCGCCGGCGTCGATACCCGCACTCTCCAGCGCACGAGAGTCCAGCTGCCGGTGCGTGCTCGACGCCGCGTGGCTGACCTTGGTGTACGTGCCGCCGAGGGACGGCGCGATCCGGGCGATCCGCAGCCGGTCGGCAAACGCCATGCCCGCCTCCCGGCCGCCGTACGGGGTCACGGTGACGATCGCCCCGTAACGGCCGCCCTCCGGCCCGGCGTCGAACAGCCGCCGGGCCAGCGCGTGGCCGGGGTGCTGGTCCAGCCCGGGGTAGTCGACCCGGCAGACGTTCGGGTGCCGGGAGACCGTGGCCGCGAACATCATCGCCGTCGAGCACTGCCGCCGGACCCGCACCGGCAGCGTCTCCAGCCCCCGGCGCAGCAGGAACGCCTCGTCCGGCGCGAGCGACCCGCCGGTGTCGGCCCGGACCTGCCGGACCCGGCTGATCAGGTCGCCGCGGCCGGTCACCACGCCCCCGGTGACGTCGGAGTGGCCGCCGATGTACTTGGTCGCCGAGTGCAGCACCAGGTCGGCGCCGTACTCCAGCGGCCGGCACACGACCGGGGGCGCGAGCGTGGAGTCCACCACGAACAGCGCCCCGGTCTCGTGGGCCAGCGAGGCCAGCGCGGGCAGGTTGGCCACCGCGGTGGTGGGGTTGGCGATCGTCTCCCCGTACAGGATCCGGGTGGCCGGGCGCATGGCCGCGCGCACCGCGTCCAGGTCGGTCAGGTCGACGAAGTCGGTCTCCACGCCGAACCGGGCCGCCACGTTCCGCAGGAAGCTGTAGGTACCGCCGTACAGCGCGGCTGAGGCGACGATGTGCGCCCCGGTGCGGGCGAAGGTCAGGAACACCCCGCTGATCGCGGCCATGCCGGAGGAGAACGCCTGGGCCGCGGGCCAGGTGGGCAGGTTCGGGCCCTCCAGCGCGGCCATCGCCCGGGCGAAACTGTCGACGGTCGGGTTGTCGACGCGGCTGTAGCTGTAACCGGGCTTCTCGTCGTTCAGCACCGCCGCGTATTCGTCGCTGGTGCGGAACGCGAACGCCGACGTCCGGTACACCGGGGTGCCGAGTGGCTCCTGCTCGGGCACGGGCGTCTGGGGCAGATGCACCGCACGGGTGTTCTCGCCCAGTTGCCTGCGCACTACATCCACGACGTCACCTTTCGGAGCCGTACCATTCCGGCTTGGCCGAGCGGGACGCGAGCAGCGCCGCCGCCTCGCTCACCGGCAGGCCCTGGTGCATGACCGCGGTCATGACCTCGGTGATCGGCATCTCCACCCCCTGGCGGCGGGCCAGGGCGAGTACGGACTCCGACGATTTCACACCCTCGGCGATCTGGCCGTTCATTGACGAAGCCTCGTCCACCGACAGGCCCCGGCCCAGGTTCTCCCCGAAGGTCCGGTTGCGGGACAGCGGGGACCCGCAGGTCGCGACCAGGTCGCCCAGCCCGGCCAGCCCGGCGAAGGTCTGCGGTTCCGCCCCCAGCGCGGTGCCCAGCCGGGCGATCTCGGCCAGTCCGCGGGTCATCAGCATGGCCTTGGTGTTGTCGCCCAGCCCCATGGCCACGGCCATCCCGACGGCCAGCGCGATCACGTTCTTGACCGCGCCGCCGAACTCGCAGCCGATCACGTCGGTGTTGGTGTAGGGCCGGAAGTACCGGGTGTGGCAGGCCTTCTGCAACTGCTGGGCCGCGCTCTCGTCGGTGCACGCCACCACGGTCGCGCCGTACTGGCGCTGGGCGATCTCCCGGGCCAGGTTCGGCCCGGAGATGACGCTGACCTGCCCGGCCGGCACGTCGAGCACGTCCCCGATGACCTCGCTCATCCGCTTGCACGTGCCGATCTCGATGCCCTTGATCAGGCTGACCAGCTGGGCCCCGGCCGGGATCAGCGGCGCCCACCGCTGCAGGTTCTCCCGCAGCGACTGGGCCGGCACCGCCAGCACCACCAGGTCCGCGCCGTCCAGCGCCACGGCCGGGTCGGCCGCGGCCCGCAGCGCCGGGGTCAGCGCGATCCGCGGCAGGTAGTCCGGGTTTTCGTGGCGCTCGTTGATGGCCTGGGCCAGTTCCGGCCGGCGGCACCACAGCACCGTCGGCGTCCCCGCGTCGCAGAGGACCTGGCCGAAGACCGTCCCCCACGACCCGGCCCCCATGATGGCCGCCTTCACGTCGGGCGCGTCTCCGTTTCCGCGCCGGCTTCAGTGCCGCTCGCGTCAGCCGGGCCAACGGGCTTCTTGCTTGCGTCGGGGTCGAAAGCGACGGCGGGCGGCGTCTCCTGGCGCAGCCCGGCCAGCAGGGCGGTCACGTCGGCCATGATGACCGCGGTGGCCTCCCGCAGCGTGGTCGCGGTCAGTGGCTTGCCCTCGAAGGCGGACAGGTCCACCGGCGGGCCGGCCACCAGCCGGATTGTGCGCCGCGGGAACAGGTGCGGCCGCGAGGTGCCGTAGGGCAGCACGTCCTGAGCGCCCCAGTGCGCGACCGGGATCACCGGCACGCCGGTCTTGAGCGCCAGCCGGGCCGCGCCGGTCTTGGCCACCATCGGCCACAGGCCCGGGTCGCGCGAAGCGGTACCTTCCGGGTAAACGATCACGCACTGGTCGTCGCGCAGGGCGGCCTCGGCCGACTTGAGCACGAGCGCCGCGTCGCCGCGGTTACGGTAAACCGGGAGCTGCCCGAGCACGCGCAGGAATGGGCCGATGACCTTGACGTTGAAGATGGAGGACTTGATGAGGAAGGTGGGGAAGCGGCCCGACTCGTAGCTGAAGATGGCCACGGCGCCCCAGTCGGCGTACGACAGGTGGTTGGGGGCGACGATCACGCCGCCTTCACGGGGGAGGTACTGGCGGCCCTGCTGTTCGTGCTTCATGAGGGCATGCAGCAAGATCTGCAGCCCCCGCCCGGCGACGAACCGCCAGCCGGGCGAGTAGCTTCGCTCCTGCCTGCTCATGGGGCGATGCTTCCGATCTTCATCAGGTCAGTCTCCTGGTTGAGGTGGTTCGATGTCGAGGCAGGGTCACGCTTATGTCTGATGATGCCCGGTTCGCGTGGGCCGTGGTGGTCCCGGTCAAAGTACTTGCCCGGGCCAAGTCCCGGATCGCCCCCCTGGCCGGTTCGCGCCGGGCTGAACTGGCGCTGGCCATGGCCATGGACACGATCAGCGCGGTGGTCGCGTCGCCGGCCGCGGGCCGGGTGATCGTGGTCACTGACGACCCGGTGGCCGCGGCCGGGCTGTCCGCGGTCGGCGCGACCGTGGTGCCGGACGAGCCCGGGGCCGGGCTGAACGAGGCGCTGGTCCACGGGGCCTCCCGCGCGGCGCGGTGGTGGCCGGGGTCGGGGATCGCGGCGCTGTCCGGCGACCTGCCGGCCCTGCGGCCGGAGGAGCTGGCTGAGGCCCTGCGGGCGGCGTCGTCGTGGCCGGAGGCTTTCGTGCCGGACGTGCAGGGCACCGGGACCACGTTGTATACGGCTGGGCCGGGGGTCACGTTCCGCCCGGCGTTCGGGCCGGATTCCCGGTTCCGGCACGCCGAGAACGGGGCGGCCGAGCTGCTGCTGCCCGGGATCGCCGGGCTGCGGCGGGACGTGGACACGGGGGAGGACCTGCGGGCGGCGGCCCGGCTCGGGCTCGGGGCCCGCACGTCCGCCGTGGCGGCGGAACTGCTGCGGGCGGCCGGCTGACACCACCGGGCCCGCGGCCGGCGTCGGCCGCAGACGTCAGATGTAGACGACGGGGCAGGTAAGGGTGCGGGTGATGCCCGCGACCGACTGGATGCCGGTGGCGACCAGCCGGCCCAGCTCGTCCACGTTGCCCGCTTCGGCCCGGACGATGACGTCGTACGGCCCGGTCACGTCCTCGGCCGTGGTCACCCCGGCGATCTTCCCGATCTGCTTGGCGACGTCGGCGGCCTTGCCTACCTCAGTCTGGACCAGGATGTAGGCCTGAACCATGACGTCCTCCACTGGGCACAGTAATCGACGGTGAATAGAGCCCGGAGAGGCCACGCTACCTTAGGGCGCATGATCCCTCACAGGGCATGATCACCCCAATTTGACGGGAGGCTGTCATCGGCACCGTAGACCGCGGCGAGGACGGCGTCACCAGTGCAAACACGGGCGGCCCGAGCATCGGTGAGCTGGGTGAGTTCGGCCTGATCGCCGCGATGGCGCAGCGGCTGGCGCCCGGGCCGGGGACGGTGGTCGGCATCGGGGACGACGCCGCCGTGCTGGCCGCTCCGGACGGCCGGGTGGTGGCCACCACCGACTTCCTGCTCGAGGGCCGGCACTTCCGGCGGGACTGGGCCGGCCCGGCCGACATCGGGCACCGGGCCGCGGTCCGCAGCCTGGCCGACGTGGCCGCCATGGGCGCCCGCCCGACCGCGCTGCTGGTGGCGTTCGCCGCCCCGCCCACGCTGTCCTCGGCCTGGGCGCTGGAGCTGTCCGCCGGCCTGGCCGCCGAGGCCGCGCGGGCCGGCGCGACCGTGGCCGGCGGCGACACCGCGCGGTTCGACGTCGTCCTGCTGGCCGTGACCGGGCTGGGTGACCTGCAGGGAGCGCGACCGGTGACCCGGGCCGGGGCCCGGCCGGGGGACGTGCTGGCGGTGGCCGGGCCGCTGGGGCACTCGGCCGCCGGGCTGGCCCTGCTGGCGGCGGGCCACCGGGAGCCGGCCTTGCGGGCGGCGGGCCACCGCGAGCCGGCCGCCCTGGTCGCCGCGCATCTGCGGCCCGCGCCGCCCTACGACGCCGGCCCGGAAGCGGCCCGGCTCGGCGCCACCGCGCTGATGGACGTCAGCGACGGGCTGCTGGCCGACCTGGGGCACATCGCCCGGGCCAGCGGGGTCGCGATCGACGTCCACCCGGGCGCGCTGGACCCCACCCCGCTGATCCCGGCGGCCGAGTTGCTCGGCCCCACCGCCCCGCCAACCCCGCCAACCCCGCAGACCCCGAAGGCCCCCCCAACCCCGCCAACCCCAAAAGCCCCGCCAGCCCCGCCAACCCCGCAAACCACATCAACCTCACAAACCGCGCTGGAGTGGATGCTGACCGGCGGTGAGGACCACTCGCTGGTGGCCGCCTTCCCGGCCGGCACCACGCTGCCGCCCCGCTGGCGGGTCGTCGGCGAGGTCCGCGCGGGCCACGGCGTCCTGGTCGACGGCCACCCGCACGCGGGCCCCGGCGGCTGGGAGCACTTCCCCTGACCGGCCCCCGCCCATGTTCTGGCGCCCATGTTTTGACCCCCGCCCATGTTCTTGCGCCCCGTCATACTCTGGGATTCATGTCACAGCCGCCGTTCCCGCCGACGCCGCCCTGCGTGCTGACCATCGCCGGGTCGGACTCGTGCGGCGGCGCGGGCATCCAGGCCGACCTGAAGACCATGCAGGCGCTCGGGGTGCACGGGATGAGCGTGGTCACCGCGGTCACGGCGCAGAACTCGGTTGGCGTGCAGAACTTCTGGGACCTGCCGCCGGACGCCGTGCGCCAGCAGCTGTCTTCGGTCCTGATCGACATCCCGGTGCAGGCGGTGAAGACGGGGATGCTGGCCTCGCCCGGCATCGTCGGCGTGGTGGCCGAGGTGCTGTCCGCGATCCCGGCCCCGGTGGTGGTGGACCCGGTCGCGGTGTCCAAGCACGGGCATTCGCTGCTGCTGGACGGGGCGGGCGACAGCCTGCGGGACACGCTGCTGCCGCTGGCCACGGTGGTGACCCCGAACCTGGACGAGGCCGAACAGCTGTCCGGGACCAAGGCCGTGGACGAGGACAGCATGCTGGCCGTGGCCCGCGCGATCAAGGCCCTCGGCCCGCAGTACGTGCTGATCAAGGGCGGCCACCTGGCCGGGGACCCGGTGGACCTGCTCTACGACGGTGAGCGCAGCTGGCGCTTCGCCGGGGAGCGGATCGCCACCCCGCACACCCACGGCACCGGCTGCACGCTGGCCTCAGCCATCGCCTCCTACCTGGCCCGGGGCCAGGACGTCCCCACCGCGGTGGCCCACGCCCGCGACTACATCACCGGCGCCATCCGGGCCGGCTTCCCCCTCGGCTCCGGCATCGGCCCCGTCGACCACGCCTGGCAAACCCGCCGCTAGCCGCGCCGGGCTCTCTCCTGGCCCGGCGGCTATCGTGTGCAAAAACTGTCACCATAACGACGTTTTTCGCACACGATATTTGACGAGCCACCGCCACCCTGGGCGCAACCACAGGCTGAGCCCATTAAAAATCAGTATTTAATGACGCGAATACGCACAAAGAACCCGGGCGCCGCTCGGCGCCCGGGTGCGGTAGGACGAGGCCGTTAGCGGCTGACCTTGCCCGCCTTGATGCACGACGTGCACACGTTCATACGCTTGGGCGTACGGCCGACCACGGCGCGGACGGTCTGGATGTTCGGGTTCCAGCGGCGGCGGGTGCGGCGGTGCGAGTGCGAAATGTTGTTGCCGAAGCCCGGCCCCTTGCCGCATACGTCGCAGACGGAAGCCACGGGTCACTCCAAAGTCGAAGAAGGTCGAAGGCCGCTCACACGCTGGGAGCAGCCGTCAGAGGATATCCAACGAAACGCCAGGACGCGAACCAGCTTGGTACCGGCCCGAGCCGACCTGGCCCCGAACTGCGGCCACCGGCACGTTTATGTCCGTACCCGATTCTATCCTGCCCCTATGACGACCGTGCGTGATCCGCTGGAGCGGGTGCTGGGCGCTAAGACGGCCAAGGTCCTGGATAGCGCGTTCGGCATGGCCACCGCGGGCGACCTGCTGCGCCACTATCCCCGCCGGTACGCCAGCCGGGGCGAGCTGACCGAGCTGTCCTCACTGCAAGAGGGCGAGCACGTCACCGTGCTGGCCAAGGTGGCGCTGGTCCGCAAGCTGCCCATGGGCGGCCGCCGCGGTGACCGGCTGGAGGTCGTGGTCACCGACGGCACGGCCCGGCTGACGCTGATGTTCTTCCACAAGGCCGGCTACTGGCAGCGGCTGCTGCGCCAGGAGGCCCTGGGCCTGTTCGCGGGCACGGTGTCGTCGTTCCGCGGCAAGCGGCAGCTGGTTCACCCCGACTGCGAGATGCTGCCGACCGAGACCACCGCCACCGGGCAGGCGGCCGAGTACGCCGCGGGGTTCGCCGCCGAGCTGATCCCGGTCTACCCGGCCAGCGCCAAGATCTCCTCCTGGCAGATCGCCAAGGCGGTCCGTACCGTGCTCGACACCCTGGACATCGGCCCGGACCCCCTGCCGGCCGAGCTGCGCGAGAAGCAGGAGCTGATCAGCCTGGCCGAGGCCACCATGGCCGTGCACCGGCCGATCGACATTGATGACTACCGCAAGGCCCGGCACCGGCTCAAGTGGGACGAGGCCTTCGTGCTGCAGGCTGCCCTGGCCCAGCGCCGGCTCGCGGCGGCGGCGCTGCCGGCCACGCCCCGGCCGCTGCTGTCGGGCGGCCTGGCCGAGGCGTTCGACTCCCGGCTGCCGTTCAGCCTCACCGCGGGCCAGTGCGCTGCCGGTGAGACGATCTCATCCGACCTGGCCTGCGCGTTCCCCATGCACCGGCTGCTGCAGGGCGAGGTCGGCTCGGGCAAGACCGTGATCGCGGTCCGGGCCATGCTCCAGGTCATCGACGCGGGCGGCCAGGCCGCGCTGCTGGCCCCCACCGAGGTCCTGGCCCAGCAGCACTACCGC
This sequence comes from Streptosporangiaceae bacterium, assembly GCA_965277615.1. Classification (GTDB taxonomy): domain Bacteria; phylum Actinomycetota; class Actinomycetes; order Streptosporangiales; family Streptosporangiaceae; genus Bog-532. Next base: position 112,642 of record CBDIDG010000003.1, read on the forward strand.
TCGATCAGCGCCATGCTCGGCCCGCTGGGCCAGGCGGGCCGGCTGGGCGCGGCGCCGACCGCGACCCGGGTCGTCCTGCTCACCGGGTCGACCGGCATCGCGGCCCGGCGTGAGGCGCTGACCGACGTGTTCACCGGCGACGCCGGCATCGTCATCGGCACCCACGCCCTGCTGGAGGAGCACGTCCGGTTCAGTGACCTGGGCCTGGTCGTGATCGACGAGCAGCACCGGTTCGGCGTCGAGCAGCGGGACGCGCTGCGGGAGAAGGCGGCCGGCGGCCGGCCGCACGTGCTGGTCATGACGGCCACCCCGATCCCGCGGACGGTGGCCATGACCGTCTACGGGGACCTGGAGACGTCGACCCTGACCGAGCTGCCGTCCGGCCGGTCGCCGATCGCCTCGCACGTCGTGCCGGCCGACCGGCCCCGGTTCCTGGACCGGGCCTGGGAGCGGATCCGGGAAGAGGTCAGCCAGGGCCGGCAGGCCTACGTGGTCTGCCCCCGGGTCGGCACCGGCGACGGCCCGGACGACGAGGAGCCCACGGAAGGGTCAGCCGGGGACGGCGCGGAGACCACGGCCCGGCGGCCCCCGCTGGCCGTGCTCGACGTGGCCCCGGCGCTGGCGGAGGGCCCGCTCAACGGCTTGCGGCTGGCCGTGCTGCACGGCCGGATGCCCGCCGACGAGAAGGAGCGGGTCATGCGCTCGTTCACCGAGGGGCACCTGGACGTGCTGGTGGCCACCACGGTCATCGAGGTCGGCGTGGACGTGCCCAACGCCACCGTGATGGTGGTCATGGACGCCGACCGGTTCGGGGTGTCCCAGCTGCACCAGTTGCGGGGCCGGGTCGGCCGGGGGCAGCACCCGGGGCTGTGCCTGCTGGTCACCGAGGCCGAGGAAGGCAGCCCGGCCCGGGAGCGGCTGGACGCGGTGGCCGCGACGCTGGACGGGTTCAGCCTGTCCCGGCTGGACCTGGAGCAGCGTCGGGAGGGTGACGTGCTCGGGGCCACTCAGGCCGGCCGGCGTTCCAGCCTCAAGCTGCTCAGCCTGCTGGCCGATGAGGACCTGATCCGCCAGGCCCGGGAGGAAGCCAGCGCCGTGGTCCGCGACGACCCCGACCTGGCCGACCACCAGCCGCTGGCCGAAGCCATCGACGTCCTGCTCGGCCCGCAGCGGGCCGAGTTCCTGGACAAGACCTGACTCAGAATGAGAAAACGCAATTGCATGGATATCGACCGGGCGGTCTGCTACATATTGTCACGGCGTATGTTGTCTTAGTAAGTGCCGTGACGGGCATCCGTGATGCTTCCGAGGGGGGAAGAGGCCTATGGCGGGTCGCGCCGGTTTGGTCAAAGACGTTCCGGCTCCGCGTGCTGAGCCGGAGGAGGAACGGGCCCCGCTGGCCTGGTGGCAGCTGCGCAGCTGGCGGATCGACCGCACCATCCTGATCCGGGTCCGCGACGGCCTGCACGCGCTGGCGCCCGCGCCGTCGCCCGCGGCCGAGGCCCCATTAATCCGGGAGACCGCGCCCGCGCCGGCCGCCGGGGAATCTTCCCCCGGGCAGCCGGCCGCCGGGGGCCCTGACTCCGGGGCGTCTGACCCCGGGAAGTCTGACCCCAGGGAACCCGCCCCCGGGGAACTGCCGGCCAGAGGGCTCGTGGCCGAGACGTCCGCCACCGGCCAGGCCGCGGACGATGCCGCGGCCGACTCCGGCGGGCTGACCGAGCCGGCCGTGGCCGCGGTGCGGTCGACGTTCGCGATCGTGGCCGAGGCCGAGGCCGCGGACAAGGTGCCCGGTTACTTCTACGGCCAGCTGTTCGCCCGCGACCCCAAGCTGCGCGAGCTGTTCCCGCCGGCCATGAACGATCAGCGGGACCGCCTGGTCAAGGCGCTGGTCCGGATCGTGGAGAGCCTGACCACCCCGGAGGAGATGGCCGCCTACCTGGCCCAGCTCGGCCGGGACCACCGCAAGTACCGGATCGAGCCGGAGATGTACGAGGTGGTCGGGGCGGCGCTGCTGGCCACGCTGCGCCGGTTCGCCGGCCCGGCGTTCACCCCGGCGGCCGAGCAGGCCTGGACCGACGCCTACGCGGCGGTTTCGGCCCTGATGATCCAGGCCGCGGACGAGGCGGGCACCACGGCGCCGGCGTTCTGGCCCGCTGAGGTGGTCGACATCGAGGAACGCTTCCGCGGCATGGCCGTGCTGACGATCGCCCTGGACCAGGGCATGCGGTTCGAGGCCGGCCAGCACGTCACCGTCCAGCACCCGCGCTGGCCGCGGGTGTGGCGGTCGTACTCGATCGCGGGCTGCCCGCGCGAGGACGGCCTGGTCCAGCTGCACGTGAAGGTCATCCCGGGCGGCTGGGTCAGCAACGCGCTGGTCCGCTCGACCTATCCGGGTAGCCAGCTGACCCTGGGGCCGCCGCTGGGCACGATGACGCTGGCCCCGGCCGAGGACCGGGACCTGGTGTGCGTGGCCGGCGGCACCGGGCTCGCCCCGATCAAGGCCATCGTCGAGCAGGCGGTACGGGACTCGTCTGACTGCCCGCGGCGGATCCACCTGTTCGTCGGGGGCCGGCGCCGGGAGGAGCTGTACGACCTAACGGCCCTGTGGAAGCTGGCCGACGACTGGCCCGGCCTCCAGGTCATCCCGGTGGCCTCCGACGACCGCGCCTTCAACGGCATGCAGGGCAACGTGGGCCGGGTCGCGGCCCGGTACCTGCCGCGCCGCGACTGCGAGGCCTACGTGGCGGGCCCGCCCGCGATGGTGCTCGAGTCGATCCGGCTGCTGACCCAGACCGGGCTGCCGCGCTCGAGGATCCACTTCGACGACGCGTTGCTGGCCGCCACGGACGTGGGCCCCCCGCGGCGCGGCTAGGTCCTGGCCCCGCCGCGGACCTCGAGCTGGCCCAGCAGCTCCCGGGTCGCCGCGGTGATGGCGTCGACCGCGGTGTTGAACGCGTCGGCGTTGTGCGCGGCGGGCGCGCGGAAGCCGCTCACCTTCCGCACGTACTGCAGGGCCGCGGCGTGCATGTCGTCCACGGTGGCCTGCTCGGTGTAGGGCTCACGCAGGGTTTTGATGCTCCGGCACATGGCACGACCCTACGCCGCCGGGTCGGTCAGAATCGTCCGCCCGGTAACGGGCACACTGAGGACATGACGCGTGTGATCGCGGGCCAGGCCCGGGGACGGCCGCTGGCCGTGCCCAAGGGCCGGACCACCCGGCCGACCGGGGACCGGGTCCGCGAGGCCATGTTCGCCGCGGCCGGCTCGATCCTGGGGTCGTTCGACGGCCTGCGCGTGCTCGACCTGTACGCCGGCTCGGGCGCGGCCGGCCTGGAGGCGCTGTCCCGCGGGGCCTCCCGCGCCCTGTTCGTGGAGACGGACACAAGGTCGGCCGCCGTGGTTCGGGCCAACATCGGCGCGGTCGCGATCGACGGGGCCCAGCTGGCCCAGGACCGGGTGGAACGGCTGCTGGCGCGGGGTCTCCCGGCCGGTGAGCCGCCGTACGACGTGGCCTTCGCCGACCCCCCGTACGCGCTGCCGGGTGACGAGCTGACGGCGGTGCTGGCCACTGCGGCCACCCGGGGGTGGCTTGCACCCGGAGCGCTCGTTATCGTCGAACGTGCCTCGCGGTCGGAGCCTTTGTGCTGGCCGGACGGCTTTTCGCCGCTCCAGTCGCGCCGGTACGGCGAGGCGATGCTTTGGTACGCCACCTTCGGCGTTGAGCAGAGAGGCTGATCAGCGTGCGCCGTGTCGTCTGCCCCGGTTCCTTCGACCCCGTCACCAACGGGCATCTCGACATCATCAGCCGGGCCGCCGGGCTCTACGACGAGGTCGTCGTGGCCGTGCTCATCAACAACACCAAGAAGAGCCTGTTCACGGTGGACGAGCGCATCGAGATGCTGCGTGCCGTGACGGCCGAGTTCGGCAACGTCCGGGTCGAGCGCTTCCACGGCCTGCTGGTCGACTTCTGCGCGGAGAACGGGATCTCGGCGGTGGTCAAGGGCCTGCGCGCGGTCAGCGACTTCGACTACGAGATGCAGATGGCCCAGATGAACTACCGGATGGCCAAGGTCGAGACGCTGTTCATGACGACGAACCCGCTGTACTCGTTTTTGTCTTCCAGCCTCATCCGCGAGGTGGCCAAGTACGGTGGTGACGTCAGCGAGCTGGTGCCCGAGCCGGTCATCGGTCAACTCCGGGCCCGGCTGGCCGAAAGTTGAGCTACGTTAGGTAACGACGGGGAATGGAGCGGCGGGCGGCTGAGTTGGGATTCGAGGCTAGCTTTGTCGTAAGCTTGACCGTCCAGCCTTGATTAGCTAGCCCGTGGGTTAGCCAGCCCGTGATTAGCTAGCCCACGATGAGCTAGCACCGTCCAGACCCGGTAAACATTGATGCCTCACGTACGCAGAAAATCCGCAACCACTCTCGACCCGCGCGGAGCTCTCGTGTTCGATACACGAGCGCTTGGTCGCCAGGCTGGCGCCGCTCGGGAAGAGACCCGTACCATCCCGGCTCCGGATGCCCTGCGTGTCGAGCTCGCGGAAGTCCCCGCGGGCACCGAGGTGGAGCTGTCCGTCCGGCTGGAGGCGGTGCACGAGGGCGTCCTCGTCACCGGCACAGCCACGGCACCGGTGTCCGGTGAGTGTGCCCGTTGCCTCGAGCCGGTGACCTCGTCGGTGGAAGCCAGCTTCCAGGAGCTCTATCAGTACGAGCCGAGCCCCGAAGAAGCTGACGAAGACGACGAGCTGTTGCTGGAGGGTGACCTGCTCGACCTGGAGCCTGTGCTCCGCGACGCGGTGGTGCTCGCACTGCCGCTGTCCCCGCTGTGCTCGGACGACTGCACCGGGCTGTGCCCCGACTGCGGGGTTCGGCTGGCCGACGCCGGGCCGGGACACCAGCACGACGACGCGGTCCTCCCCGAGTGGGAGGCGCTACGTCAGTTCAACGGATTTGATACCGGAGACCAGATCGGCCGCCAGACCGGCGCCGAAGATCGACAGGAGGGCTGAGGTGGCGGTTCCCAAGCGGAGGATGTCACGCAGCAACACGCGTTCGCGGCGCTCACAGTGGAAGACGAGTGCGCCGACGTTGGTCAGTTGCCCGCAGTGCCATAACCCCAAGCTCCCGCACGTCGCATGCCCGACGTGCGGCACGTACCGGCGCCGCCAGGTCATCTCGCCTTCCTGAGCGGGCCAGGCCTAGTCGAGTGTGCCTGGAGGAGGCGTGCTGTGGGCGTCGTTAGGGATGGGCCGCGTGGCAATGGAGCGGCCTCGGGCCGGGATCCGGCGGAGCTCCCGGCCGTCCTCGGCGTGCCGTTGAGTGACGACATCCTCGAGCGCGCCCTGACCCATCGCTCGTACGCGTACGAGAACGGCAACCTGCCCACCAACGAGCGGCTGGAGTTCCTGGGCGACTCGGTGCTGGGTCTGGTCGTGACCGACACCCTGTTCCGCGGCTACCCGAACCTGCCCGAAGGGCAGCTGGCCAAGCTGCGGGCGGCCGTGGTCAACATGACCGCGCTGGCCGACGTGGCCCGCGGGCTGAGCCTGGGCGAGTACGTCCGGCTCGGCCGGGGCGAGGAAGGCACCGGCGGCCGGGACAAGCCGTCGATCCTGGCCGACACGCTGGAAGCGGTGATCGGCGCGGTGTTCATCGACCGCGGCCTGGACGCGGCCCACGACCTGGTGCACGCACTGTTCGACCCGGTCATCGAGCGTTCGGCCCGGCTCGGCGCGGGCCTGGACTGGAAAACCTCGCTGCAGGAGCTGACCGCGGCCGAACTGCTCGGCGTGCCCGAGTACACGGTGGCCGAGAGCGGCCCCGACCATCAGAAGTCCTTCCGGGCCTCGGTCAAGGTGGGCGGCAAGGTTCTCGGCTCGGGCGAGGGCCGGTCCAAGAAGGCGGCCGAGCAGCAGGCGGCCGAGGCGGCCTGGATGGCGATCAGCGCCGCCGCCGCCGGTGAGGCCACAGCCGATGACGCCGCCGACGGCCCCACCGACGGCTCGGCCCCGCCGGCCTGATCCGCCGGTCCCCTCCCCGCAATGCCTGAACTTCCCGAGGTCGAGGTCGTCCGCCAGGGCCTGCAGCAGCACGTGGTCGGCCGCACCATCGACAAGGTCTCAGTCCTGCACCCCCGGGCCGTGCGCCGTCATCTGGCCGGCCCGGCCGACTTCGCCGGGGCACTGGCGGGCCGCCCCGTCGGCGGTGCCCGCCGCCGCGGCAAGTACCTGTGGCTCCCGGTCGGCGAGGATGCCCTCCTGGCTCACCTGGGCATGAGCGGGCAGTTGCTGGTCGGTGACCCGGACCGCCCCCTGTCGCCGCACGTGCGGGCCGTGTTCACGTTCACCGACGGCGGCCCCGACCTGCGCTTCACCGATCAGCGGACGTTCGGCCACCTGCTCTTCGTGCCGGACGGCGCGGAGCTGCCCGGCCCGATCGCGCACATCGCCCCGGACCCGCTGGAAGAGGCCTTCGACGACACCGCGTTCGCAACGGCGCTGCGGCGGCGCCGTACCGGCATCAAGCGCGCGCTGCTGGACCAGTCGCTGATCAGCGGGGTCGGCAACATCTACGCCGACGAGGCGCTGTGGCGGGCCAAACTGCACTACGCCCGGGCCACCGACACGCTGACCCGGCCGGAGATCACCCGCCTGCTGGCGGGGGTGCGCGAGGTCATGCGGACCGCGCTGGCCGCGGGCGGCACCTCGTTCGACCGCCTGTACGTCAACGTCGACGGGGAGAGCGGCTACTTCGACCGCTCGCTGGCCGTCTACGGCCGCGAGGGTGAGCCGTGCCCGCGCTGTGGCACCCCGGTCCGCCGGGACCCGTTCATGAACCGGTCGTCCTACACCTGTCCCCGCTGCCAGCCGCGCCCGCGGAACGGCCGATGGTAGCCGGGCCGCCGGACGATTCCGGCCCGGTGCGCCTGACCGCCTACGTGGACGGCCGGGTCCAGGGCGTGGGCTTCCGGTACTGGGTGCGGACCAAGGCCATCGCGCTCGGCCTGACCGGCAGCGCGGCGAATCTGGACGACGGGCAGGTCGAGGTGATCGCCGAGGGTCCCGCCGGTGCCGTCCGCGCCCTGCTGGCCGAGCTGACCGGAGGCCAGACCCCGGGCCGGGTGACCCGGATCACCCAACGCTGGGGCCGCCCGCAAGGCCAGTTGCGCGGGTTCACCGAGCATTAATTCTGGTGCCGATGGTGTCACCCGGCATCCGGCATCACCTGCGGGACCCCATCGCCGCCTGCAGATCTCCCCGATGGTCACGCAGCGCCGGCGCAGAAGGTGTCCTTATTCGGCATGTAAGGTAAATAACAGGGGCTATGTCGCCACTCAACTTGACCAGCCAAGCCCTTAGTGAGAACCTAGTTATTGTTAATGCGCGCAGGTAAGCGTGCTTTAGATAGTGCCCACTCTGGTCACTCAGCGTGGAGGACCCCACACCATGGCGAAGGCTCTACTTGGCCACGTTGGCGGTCCCGATCCCCGGATGATCTCTGAGATGCGCCGTCTCCAGCAGCGAGTGCGAGACCTGGAAGCCGAGCTTATGCGGCTTCAGGACGAGAACGATGCACTTATGGCTGGGGCCAGCGACGAAGAGTTCCTGGTAGCGGGCCGCGAGCCAGCGCTCACATGACGAGCGTCTGCACAACAAGGCAAAACGACAGCACGATCCGCAAGACGATATAGGGGCGCCTGCCTCTTTGGGCGTCCCTATTGTCTTGCGCCCGCACACCTGTGCGGGATGCCATCCGGCAAAGCTTGGCCGCCGGTGGCCCGGCTTTCCGGTGCCATCGGCCCGTCCGGTTACCACTTTTTCTGGTGTTCCCTTCCCTCCTGGCACCAGATTCGATCTGCAGTTGCCCGCATTCGACAGTGCCGAGCGGTTTTGACAGTGTCCCCGCAGTTTGACGGGGGCGCACGGTAAGGTCACGGCGAGGTGGCTGCCTGGGGCGGCGGTGCCGCTCACGGGGCTGAGCAGGAGGGAGGGCTCTCGGTGTACCTGAAGAGCCTGACCCTGCGCGGCTTCAAGTCGTTCGCGTCCGCCACCTCGCTGCGCCTCGAGTCCGGCATCACCTGCGTGGTCGGCCCCAACGGCTCGGGCAAGTCCAACATCGTCGACGCCCTGGCCTGGGTCATGGGCGAGCAGGGGGCCAAATCCCTGCGCGGTGGCAAGATGGAAGACGTCGTCTTCGCCGGCACCACCTCCCGGCCCCCGCTGGGCCGGGCCGAGGTCACGCTGACCATCGACAACAGCGACGGCGCCCTGCCCATCGACTACGCCGAGGTCACGATCAGCCGGCTGATGTTCCGGTCCGGCCAGAGCGAGTACGCCATCAACGGTGACCGGTGCCGGCTGCTCGACGTTCAGGAGCTGCTGTCCGACTCCGGCCTCGGCCGTGAGATGCACGTCATCGTGGGCCAAGGGCAGCTCGACACCGTGCTGCACGCGGGCCCGGAGGCCCGGCGCGCGCTGATCGAGGAAGCGGCGGGCGTGCTCAAGCACCGGCGCCGCAAGGAAAAGGCGCTGCGCAAGCTGGAAGCCATGCAGGCCAACCTGACCCGCCTGGTCGACCTCACCGCCGAGCTCGGCCGGCGGCTCAAGCCACTGGGCCGGCAGGCCGAGATGGCCCGCCGCGCGGCCGTGATCCAGGCCGACCTGCGCGACTCCCGGCTGCGGCTGCTGGCCGACGACTACCTGACGCTGGCCACCCGGCTGGAGGCCGACGAGGCCGATGAGGCCGCGGTGCTGGCCCACCGGACCGCGCTGGAGACCGCCCTGGGGCAGGCCCGGCAGCGCGAGGCCGAGCTGGACGCCGCCGCTCAGCAGCACGCGTCCACGTTGGCCCAGGCCCAGGAGACCTGGTTCGGGCTTTCTTCGCTGGCTGAGCGGCTGCGGGCCACCGCGGGCCTGGCCGCCGAACGGCACCGGCATCTGTCGGCCGAGCCGGTGGCCGAGCGGCCCGGCCGCGATCCCGACGAGCTGGATCGGCAGGCCGCCGAGCTGCGCGAGGAAGAGGACACCCTGCAGACCCGGCTGGCGGTGGGCCGGGACCACCTCACCGCCGCGGTCAGCGAGCGCTCCGGGGCCGAGGCCGAGCTGGCCCGCCTCGAGCGGCGCATCGCCGACGCCAGAAGGGCCGCGGCCACCCGGGCCGACCGGCTGTCCCGGCTGCGCGGCCAGGTCGGCGCGGCCAGCAGCCGCCAGGCCACCGCGGCCGAGGAGCTGGAGCGGCTGGTCGCCTCGGCCGCCGAGGCCCGGGCCCGGGCCGAGCGGGCCCAGCAGGAGCACAATCAGGTCGCGGAGCAGGTGTCCGGGCACGACGAGGGCCGGGCCGAGCTCGCCGCCACCCACGAGGAGGCGGGCGCCCTGCTGGCCGCGGCCAGTGCCCAGGTCAGCGAGCTGCGCCGGACCGAGGCCGAGGCCACCCGGCGCTACACCGCCCTGCGGGCCCGGGTCGAGACGCTGCAGGAGGCGTTCCGGCGCGGGGCCGACGCATCGGCCGACCTGCTGGCCGATACCGGCCAGACCGGCTCGGCGGGCCGGTTCAGCGGCATCATCGGCCCGTTCGCCGAGGCCATCACGATCGCCGACGGCGCTCAGGTCGCGATCGCGGCCGCGCTGGGGGCGGCGGCCAACGCGGTCGCGGTCACCGACCTGAACGCGGCCATCGCCGTCCTCACCGTGCTGCGCGAGTCCGGCGCGGGCACGGCCGGCCTGGTCATCGCCGGTCACCCCGACGTGGGTCACTCGGTGGCCAGCCGTTCCCGGTCCCGCACCGACCGGGCCGACCTGCCGGCCGGGGCCCGCTACGCGCTCGACCTGGTCCAGGCCACCGACGAGCTGCGTCCCGCCGTGACCCAGCTGCTGGGCGGCGTGGTGGTGGCGGCCGGCCTGGAGCAGGCCGCCGACCTGACCCGGGCCACCCCCGGGCTACGGGTGGTGACCCGGGACGGCGACGTGCTCGGCGCGCACTGGGCCATCGGCGGGTCCGCGGGCCAGCAGAGCCTGCTGGAGGTCCGGGCGGCCGCCGACGACGCCGCCACCGGCCTGCAGGAAGCTCAGGACCAGTGCGAGAACGCGGCCGAGCGGCTCGCGGTCGCGCTCAGCGCCGAGTCCGCCGCCCGCCTCGCGGTGGACGAGGCCCGGGCCCGGATGCGCCAGGCCGATTCGGGCGCGGCCGAGATTTCCGGCCGCCTGGGCCGCCTGGCCGGTGCCGCCCGCGCCGCCGGTGACGAGGTGCGGCGGCTGGAGACGGCCATCGAGACGGCCCAGCGGGCGGGGGAGAAGGACCGGGCCCGGCTGGCCGAGCTGACCGGCCAGCTGACCGAGGCCGAGAACTCGGCCGAAGCCGCAGACCCGGACGGCACGGATCCGGACGGTGCTGGCCAAGACGGGGCCGAGGCCGACACCAGCGGCGCCGCCGCGATCAAGGACACGCTGGCTCAGCGGTGCACGATGGCCCGCAACGCCGAGATGGAAGCGCGCCTGGAGGTGCGCACGGTGGAGGAGCGGCTGCGGGCCATCGAGGGCCGCGCGGACGCGCTGAACTCGGCGGCCACGGCCGAGCGGCAGGCCCGCGAGCGGGCTCAGGCCCGGCTGCGGCAGCGGGCCGCCGACGCCGCCGTGGCCCGGGCCGTGGCCCGCGGCGCGCAGCTGGCCACCGCGCGCGCCGAGCAGTCGCTCGGGGCCGCGCTGGCCCGCCGCACCGAGGCCGAGCACGCCACCGCCGAGGGGGCCGACGAGCTCAAGGTGGTCCGGGCCCGGGTCCGCGACCTGGCCGCCGAGCTGGACACGGTGGTCAGCTCGGCCCACGGCGCGGAGATCGCCCGGGCCGAGCACCGGCTGCGGCTGGAGCAGATGGAGGCCCACGCGGTCGAGGAGTTCGGCGTGCAGGCGGCCGAGCTGGTCGCCGACTACGGCCCGGCCGTGCCCATACCGGCGCCCGCCGACGCGGAGGAGGGCACGCTGCCCACCGTGTACGACCGGGCCGTCCAGGAGCGACGGGCCGCCGCGGCCCAGCGTGACCTGGACAAGCTGGGCAAGGTCAACCCGCTGGCCCTGGAGGAGTACGCCGCGCTGCAGGAGCGGCACACGTTCCTGGCCACCCAGCTGGAGGACCTCAAGAAGACCCGCCGCGACCTGCTCACCGTGGTCAAGGAGGTCGACGACCGGGTCCAGGAGGTGTTCGCCTCGGCCTACGCCGACACGGCCCGGGAGTTCGAGCACATCTTCTCCCGGCTGTTCCCCGGCGGCCAGGGGCGGCTGGTGCTGACCGAGCCGGACGACATGCTGGCCACCGGCATCGAGGTCGAGGCCCGGCCGCCGGGCAAGAAGGTCAAGCGGCTGTCCCTGCTGTCCGGCGGCGAGCGCTCGCTCACCGCCATCGCCTACCTGTGCGCCATCTTCAAGGCCCGCCCGTCCCCGTTCTACGTCCTGGACGAGGTCGAGGCGGCGCTGGACGACACCAACCTGCAGCGCCTGCTGGCCATCTTCACCGAGCTGCGGGAGAGTTCCCAGCTCATCGTGGTGACCCACCAGCGCCGCACGATGGAGTGCGCCGACGCACTCTACGGCGTCAGCATGCGCGGCGACGGAGTCTCCGCCGTAGTCAGCCAGCGCCTAACCGAACGCGAACCCGCCTAACCCCGCTCCCCGCCCCACCCCCAAGCCCCACCATTCACTTGGGTCACTTTGGTCACGCGAGTCACACTGACCCGTGCCGGTCCCCGCGTTTGCGCATCCCACCCGGCGAGCAGATAACCTCGGCCGGACGAAACGGTTCAGCGGCCTGCGAGACTGAGATCGGTCATGGAAACGATAATTCTCATCATTGTCCTGGCGGTTATCTTCGTCGTCCTCGTGCTCGAGGGGGGCTGGCTGCTGCTGGTCCGGCCCCGGCGCCGGCGTCGCGGCGAGCCCGTCCAGGTGGTCACCCCGCCGGAGGCGCCCGGCCAGGACGAGCTGCGCACACCCGGCGAGGGTGCGGCCGATGCGGTCGGGGACGTCATCGCCCCGCCCGCGCCGTCCCGTGCCCCGGCGCCCCCCGCCCCGGAGATCGAGAAGCCGCCGCCGTCGGCTGGCCGGCTGGTCCGGCTGCGCGACCGGCTGGCCCGGTCCCAGTCGTCGATGGGCTCGGTGCTGCTCGGCCTGCTGTCCCGTGACCGGTTGGACGACGACACCTGGGACGAGATCGAAGAGGTCCTGATCACCGCGGACGTGGGCGTGGTGCCGGCTCGGCAGATCGTTGACGACCTGCGGACCAAGGTCAAGGTGCTCGGCGTCCGCGACGTGGACCAGGTCCGTGGGCTGCTCCGCACCGAGCTGATCGGCCAGATCGGTGAGGACCTCGACCGCACCCTCAACGAGGAGAAGCACAGCGGCGCTCCCGCCGTGTGGATGATGGTCGGGGTCAACGGCACCGGCAAGACCACCACCGCGGGCAAGCTGGGCCGCGTCCTGGTCGGCGACGGCAAGACCGTGCTGCTGGGCGCGGCCGACACCTTCCGCGCCGCGGCCGCCGACCAGCTGCAAACGTGGGGCGAGCGCGTCGGCGCCCGGACCGTCCGCAGCGACCGCGAGGGCGCCGACCCGGCCAGCGTGGCCTTCGAGGCCGTGGTCGAGGGCACCGAGCTCGGCGTAGACGTGGTCCTGGTCGACACGGCGGGCCGCCTGCACACCAAGACCGGCCTCATGGACGAGCTGGGCAAGGTCAAGCGGGTCATCGAGAAGCGCACCCCGGTCGACGAGGTCCTGCTCGTCCTGGACGCCACCACCGGCCAGAACGGCCTGCGCCAAGCCCGCATCTTCGCCGAGGTCGTCGCGATCACGGGCATCGTCTTGACCAAGCTCGACGGCACGGCCAAGGGTGGCATCGTCATCGCCGTCCAGCGCGAACTAGGCGTCCCCGTCAAGCTGGTCGGCCTGGGCGAGGGCCCCGACGACCTGGCCCCCTTCGACCCCGCTACCTTCGTAGACGCCATCCTCGCCTAACCCGCCTCTGGCCCCTCGCCCACGGGCGTCCCCGGGCCCCCGGCCCTACCGGCCCCCGGCCCTACCGGCCCCCGGCCCTACCGGCCCCCGGCCCTACCGGCCCCCGGCCCTACCGGCCCCCGGCCCTACCGGCCCCCGGCCCTACCGGCCCCCGGCCCTACCGGCCCCCGGCCCTACCGGCCCCCGGCCCTACCGGCCCCCGGCCCTACCGGCCCCCGGCCCCCGGCCCCCGGCCCCCGGCCCCCGGCCCCCGGCCCCCGGCCCCCGGCCCCGGCCCTACCGGCCGGAGGCCGCTTCGGTCCTGCGCCGCGCCAGCCCTCAGCCCGGTCGGCGCGGCGCGTGCCCGCGGCCCCGGCCGGCGTCGCGCCAGCCCCTGGCCCTCGGCCGCGCCGCATCTGCGCCTCGCGCCCAGCGCCGCTGCCCCACCGCCACCCGCCGTCCCGCGCCTATAGGGGCGATGGCGCCTTTACCCGTGTTAGGGGACTAGCAAAGGCGCCATTGCCTATGCAGGAACGAACCCCACGCGTCAGCCGACAGAGCTCCTGCGCCACCGGTATCTCAGTGATCGCCGAATCTCGTGAGTCGCAGGCACCTGAGCCGGAGCGCATACTGCGTTACACCATCCCGCGCCCTGCTCGGTCCCGCCGGGCCTAGGCCCTGCCCCGCCGCGCCCCGGCGTCGCTTGCGTCCCGCCCGCGTGCTCCGTCCCGCCCGTCGCTACGGCCGCGCGTGGCGTGCTGGCCCCCCGTGTCGGCAATGGCGCATTGCCTACACCCCGCTGTGCACAATGCGCCATTCACTACACGGCAAGGGCGCCCGCCCAACCCGCAGGTTCACCACGGCCGCTCCTCCTGCCACCTCCACCTCAACTGGCGCTTGGGATGCCGGTCGCTTCGGACTGACGAGGTCTGCCGCGCCGCGCCGTCCAGTGCCGTGCCCGCGCCGTGCCGGTCCGTCCAGCGCCGTGCCGCCCCGTCCAGTGCCGTGACCGCCGTCCAGCGCCGCGCCGCGCCCCGCGCCGTGCCCGCACCGCGTCGTGCCGCGCCATGCCGCACTGGCTCGTGGCGCGGTGCATCGGTTGCCTGCACCGGGGCTGCTAGCCAGGTGGTCTGGCATCGCGATCCTCTTGGGGAGGTACTGCCACATTGCCTGCCCGGGGCCTCGTCCCGCGGGCGGGGTGCGGGTCGGCCCGACACGGCATGGCGGTGACGGCGTTCGGCAAGCAGCGTCGGCAGGCAGCGTCGGCAGGCTGAGCCGGGATTTTGCCGAGAACTCCGGCAGCTTCGGCAACACGGAGCGTGGCGAGGACGCCGTCGTGAGCCGCCACGCCGGGCCGCGGCGAGGTACCGGAAGGCTCCGTTGGCGGCGTCGTTCGGCTCTGCGGTGGCACTGGGGCGGACCCAGCTGGCCCCCGGCCCGAGGCTGCCGCTGCCCGGTCCGTTTCACTCCCGTCACATCAATCTCATGAGTCGCTCCAGGCAATCGGACCACGGAAGATGACTCTCGTAGCGGCAGGGGAGCCGCCTGTAACATCCGGGGTCCGGTTCACCTGTAATTAACAGCGTTTATGCGACCTAATGTCCGGAATCAATGCAGTGCCTTACGTCATAAGGCGGGGCGACAGAGATCATGGAATTCACTAATCCGAAGCCGCTACAGATGTGCTTCGCATAATGCGATTAGTTTCTTTCCGTATCGTCCGGAATTTGTTTGGCCGAATGGTGGAAATAACGGATTGGTCCGTTACGATGCACCCGATCGGCCCCCGTGGCCGTCTTTCCCCCGGAGATGATCGCTATGGATACCTTGCGCTCTGGTCCGACCCCATACGGTTCGTATTCGGTTGCGGAGAGTGTTTCCTTGCCGATGACGGCGCTGCCGACGACCGGCAACCCCCCGTCGGCAGCCGGAACAATCGGCAACTGCGACCGATTTTCGGTCAGCCGTAATCGACTCTGGGGTGAGTTCAAAGGTTGTGGGGCCCGGAAGGGACATCGGCTCCGAGGGTGCCACGGTGGCATCGACTGGGGCCGTGCCCCGTACCGGGACGCGCGCAGCCAGCACCACGGCATCGACTGGGACCGCCTGGGCCGCTCAGCAACGTACCGGAAGCACGCTGATAGCGACGGGGACCGCCTGCCCGGACCGGGGACGGGTCGGCCGCGCGACGGAATTGGCCAGGACTGCCTGTGTGCCGCCACGCCGCGCCGGCCGCGCGATGGGATTGGCCAGGACTGCCTGTGTGCCGCCACGCCGCGCCGGCCGCGCGATGGGATTGGCCAGGACTGCCTGTGTGCCGCCACGCCGCGCCGGCCGCGCGATGGGATTGGCCAGGACTGCCTGTGTGCCGCCACGCCGCGCCGGCCGCGCGATGGGATTGGCCAGGACTGCCTGTGTGCCGCCACGCCGCGCCGGCCGCGCGATGGGATTGGCCAGGACTGCCTGTGTGCCGCCACGCCGCGCCGGCCGCGCGATGGGATTGGCCAGGACTGCCTGTGTGCCGCCACGCCGCGCCGGCCGCGCGATGGGATTGGCCAGGACTGCCTGTGTGCCGCCACGCCGCGCCGGCCGCGCGATGGGATTGGCCAGGACTGCCTATGTGCCGCCACGCCACGTCGGTCGGGGGCTGACATCTACGGGGACTGCCGGCGCGGATCGACGGCGGGCCGGTCGCAGGGCCGGGCCAGCGAGGGCCCGGCCGTTGGGGGCGGCCGGGGTCGCGGAGAGGGTGCGCCGTGACTTTACGAGCGGGGCACCACGCTCGCCTCACGCCGGGGCGGGTCCGGTCGGTGTCGTTTCGCCTGGCGCGGCTGGGCCGCCGCGGGTTCGATGAGGATGACGTGCGGGAGTTCTGCGATCGGGTGGAAGGCGAGCTGTCCCTGTTGTACGAGGAGCGGACCGCCCTCCAGGCCGAAGTGCGCCGGCTGCGCGGCTGGGCCCAGGCCATCAACCAGCGCCGCGCCCGGTTGGCCCTGCCGCCGGGTGTCGCGCCAGCGGGTGTCGCGCCAGCGGGTCACGGGCCGTTGGGTTACGGGCCATCAGCCATTGCGCCGCCAGGCGCGGGGCCGCTCGGTATGGGGCCGTCAGGCGCAGGGCCGCTGGGTACGGGGCCGTCTGGCGCGGGGCCGCTGCGGGCGGGGCCGCTCAGTGCCCCGGTCAGCCTCCCGGCTCCCAGCCCCCCATACGGGCGACAGGTAGCGCCGCGGTCGCAGGAGGTGGACCTCAACGACCAGGCCCTGCGCATCCTGGCCAAGGCCCAGCAGACGGCCGAGCGTTACGTGTCCGATGCGCACGCCTACAGCCAGGAAGTGGCGCACGAGGCCCAGCGCCGCCGCGACAAGATCCTGGCCGAGGCCAGCACCAAGGCCTCGGACATGCTCGAGCACGCCCACCAGGTGGCGATCAGGAACAACCTCACCCCTGACCTTGACCGCGGCCGCCCGCCCGCCCCCCGGCCCGCGCCGACGCCGGCTCCGACCAGCTACAGCGATATCGCGGCCCGCTACCCCACGGCCACCCGGGACTACCGTGCCCTGCACAGTCACGACCCGCGTTCGGCCCGTGACTCCGGCCCGGGCTACGAGCCGCGTCCCGCCTATGGCTCCAGCACCGGCTACGGCTCGGGTCCTGGTTACGACTTCAGCCCCGGCTCCGTCCGCGACTCGCGCGCCGACTACGGCGCCAGCTCCGGCTCCGTTTTCGATCCGCGTTCCGCCCACGACTCCGGCGTCGGCGTCGGCGCCGGCTCCGGTTCCGGTTCCGGTTCCGGCGCCAGCTATAACTCCGCTCCCGTTTACGATCCCGGACCGAGCTCGGCCCACAATCCGCGCCACACCTACGGCTCCGGGACCAGCTATAACTCGGCTTCCGCTGACGACTCGGGGCCCAGCTCGGCCCACCGCCCACGCCACACCTACGGCTCCGGCACCGGCTCCGACCACGGCCCGCGCAGCACGTCCGCCCACGACCCGCGCAGCACGTCCGATTCGGGGACCGTGCCCCGCTCGGGTACGGCGTCTGGCAGTCCCGGCTACGCCGGCGGTCCTACGCACAACGCAGGCCAGCCGACTCACAACGGGGGCTATGCGGGGCTGGGCGCCGACTACAGCACCGTGGTCGGCTATCCCGGGCCGGCCGCGGATTACCGGGCCCCGCAGGCCCCGCAGGCCCCCCAGGCCCCGCAGTCCCCCCAAGCCCCCCAGGCCCGGCCAGTCTCACCACCCCCCCAGCCCGATACTCCGGAACCACGCCGCGACGACGAGGGCTATTCGGACGGATATGGCGACCCCCGCTTCGGCGATTCCCGTTTCCCGTTCTGATCGCATTACCCCGCTGTCACCAGCCGGTTTCCCTCCACCGGGCCACGGACGCCGCAGCACCGCCAACCCCACCAGAATCACGGGAAACGTGTACGTAACATAAGGCAGACCGGTTTCACGCCGCCGACACATTCCAGCACGTCTCTGGAAACTCCTGTGCCGGAAAGTACACGCCAGGAGAGGGAAAGGGTGCTCGCATGAAGCTCGTCACCGCCATCATCAAGCCATTCAAGCTGGACGACGTCAAAGCCGCCCTGCAAGCGTTCGGGGTCAAGGGCATGACGGTGGTCGAGTCCAGCGGCTACGGCCGACAGCGTGGACATACCGAGGTTTACCGCGGAGCTGAGTACCAGGTCGACCTGGTACCCAAGGTCCGCCTCGAAGTTCTGTGTGACGACGAGGACGCCGATGACCTGATCGGCGTCATCGTGAAGGCCGCGCAGACGGGTCGTATCGGCGACGGGAAGGTCTGGTCGATTCCCGTCGACACGGTAGTCAGAGTCCGTACGGGAGAACGCGGGCCCGACGCGATTTAATCGCTTTTGTCCACGGGGAACCGAGTGGCCTTGATGACTTCGTTCGCCGCCGATCGTGCCCGCCGGACCACCGAAACAGATCGCTGGCTGGCGGGCATGCTCGGCGCCGAGCCGGGTGTCGCCCTGGTTGCCGTAGGGGGTTACGGCCGAAGGGAACTGCTGCCCGGCAGTGACCTGGATGTATTGCTCCTGCACAGCGGGCGTGACGGCATCGCGTCGATCGCGGACCGGATCTGGTATCCGGTCTGGGATTCCGGCGCCCGCCTGGACCACGCGGTCCGGACCGTGCCGCAGGCGCGCCGAGTGGCCCGAGCCGACATCAAGGTCGCGCTGGGGCTGCTGAGCGCCCGGCACGTGGCGGGGGATCCCGCGCTCACCATGCAGCTACGCGAGGGCGCGCTGGAGGACTGGCGGGCGGCGGCCAGGACCCGGCTGACCGACCTGCGCGAGCTGCACAACGAGCGGGAAAGAATCTTCGGCGAGCTGGCGTTCCTGCTCGAACCCGACCTCAAGGAAGCCCGGGGCGGCCTGCGGGACGTGCACGCCATTCAGGCCATCGCGGCGGCCTGGGTCGCCTCGGCTCCCGGGCCCCGGGTCCGGGCCGCCTACGAGTCCATCCTGGACGCGCGGCACATCCTGCACGAGATCACTGGCCGGTCCTCCGACCGGCTGGTGCTGGAAGAACACGATGAGGTGGCGCGCGCCGCCGGGCTGCTGGACGGGGACGCGCTGCTGCGCGAGCTCGCGGGTGCGGGCCGCACCGTGGCTTACGCTGTCGATCACGCCTTCCGCCAGGCCGAACGGGCCAGTGGCCGGCGCCTGCGGCGGCGCAAGCTCGAACGCCGGCCCCTGGCCGACGGCGTGGTCGAGCAGGACGGCGAGGTGGTGCTGGCCCGCGCGGCCGACCCCGCCTCCGATCCGGTCCTGGTGCTGCGGGCCGCGGCGGCCGCCGCGCAGGCGGGACGCCCCTTGGCCCCGCGGGCCCTGGCCCGGCTGGCCGAGTGCCCGCCGCTACCGGTGCCGTGGCCACCCGAGGCCCGGGATTCTCTGGTCGCCCTGCTCGGCGCCGGGCGCGAGGCCATCGGCGTCTGGGAGGCGCTGGACCAGGAGGGCCTGGTCACCGTGCTCATCCCGGACTGGGAACGGGTCCGTAACCGGCCGCAGCGCAACCCCCTGCACACCTACACCGTGGACCGGCACCTGGTGGAGACGGCGGCCAACGCCGCGGCCATGACCCGTGACGTGAGCCGGCCCGACCTGTTGCTGCTGGCCGCGCTGCTGCACGACCTGGGCAAGGGCTGGCCCGGCGACCACAGCGTCAGCGGCGAAGTGGTGGCGCGAGACGTGGCCCGCCGGGTCGGGTTCAGCGAAGCCGACGCCGAGCTGGTGGCCCAGGCCACCCGGCACCACCTGCTGCTCCCGACGGTCGCGACCCGCCGCGACCTGGACGACCCGGTCACCGTCGAGCAGGTGGCCCGCACCGTGGGCAGCCGGCCGTTGCTGGAGCTGCTGCGGGCGCTGGCCGCCGCGGACGGGCTGGCCACCGGGCCTGCGGCCTGGAACGACTGGAAGGCCGGCCTGGTCGCTGACCTGGTTCGCCGGGTCAGTGCGGTGCTGGCCGGGGACGCGCCGCCCGCGCCCGGGCCGCTGCGGGACGACCAGCTGGCCCTGGTCAAGGAGGGCAACCCGGCCGCCGTGGTCAAGGACCACGAGGTCACGGTGGTGGCGCCGGACCGGCCGGGACTGCTCTGGCGGGCCGCGGGCGTGCTGGCCTCGCACCGGCTGACCGTGCGCTGGGCCAACGCGACCTCGATCGGTACGACCGCGGTGGCCGTGTTCAACGTGGTGCCCGAGTACGGCGACCCGCCCGACAGCTCGCTGGTGGCCACCGATCTGCGGCGGATGCTGGAAGGACGCCTGGACGTGGAGGAGCGGCTGGAACGCCGGGCCCGGTCGGCCCGGCCGCGCGGCGCGGTCGTCGCCCCGCCCAAGGTCACGCTGGTCGACGACGCCTCGCTGACCGCGACCGTGGTCGAGGTCCGAGCCCACGACGAGCCTGGCCTGCTGTGGCGGATCGGGCGGGCGCTGGGCGGCTGCGGCCTGGACCTGCGCTCGGCCCGGGTGGAGACGCTGGGGGCCGAGGCGGTCGACGTCTTCTACGTCGCCGACGAGAACGGCCAGCCACTGACCAGCCGGGATGCCCGTCAGTCCACGATCGAGGCCGTGCTCGCGGCCTTGGCCGCCTGACGCCCCACGTACCCTGGCCAGGGTCGCGCCGGGCGAGTCGATTAAATAAAATTTCCCCCTTGCCGACGGCGGACGGCGCGCAAACGTGAGCAGATAGCCTGGATAGACGGATACGCGGGCTGCGTGAGGATGGCATAGAAACGTGTTCGAGACCCTCTCCGAACGGCTTACTACAGTCTTCTCTTCCCTCCGGGGCAAGGGACGGCTCTCTCAGGCCGACATTGACGCGACCGCGCGTGAGATCCGCATCGCGCTGCTGGAAGCCGACGTCGCGCTGCCGGTGGTCCGGGCCTTCATCGCCCGGGTCAAGGAGCGAGCCGGCGGCGAGGAAGTGTCCGGCGCGCTCAACCCGGCCCAGCAGGTCATCAAGATCGTCAATGACGAGCTGGTCTCGATCCTGGGCGGGGAGACCCGCCGGCTGCGGTTCGCCAAGAACCCGCCCACCATCATCATGCTGGCCGGTCTGCAGGGTTCAGGTAAGACCACGCTGGCGGGCAAGCTCGGCCTCTGGCTGCGCGAGCAGGGCAACACCCCGATGCTGGTCGCGGCCGACCTGCAGCGCCCCAATGCGGTGCAGCAGCTGCAGATCGTGGGCGAGCGGGCCGGCGTCCCGGTGTACGCGCCCGAGCCGGGCAACGGCGTCGGCGACCCGGTCGCGGTGGCCCGCCAGTCCATCGAAGAGGCGCGGCGCCGCCAGCAGAACATGGTCATCATCGACACCGCCGGCCGCCTGGGCATCGACGAAGAGCTGATGGGGCAGGCCGCGGCGATCCGGGACGCGACCCAGCCGGACGAGATCCTGTTCGTCGTCGACGCCATGATCGGCCAGGACGCGGTGGCCACGGCCCAGGCGTTCCTGGACGGCGTGGGTTACGACGGCGTGGTCCTGACCAAGCTCGACGGCGACGCCCGCGGTGGTGCGGCGCTGTCCATCGTCGAGCTCACCGGGCGCCCGATCATGTTCGCCTCCGCCGGTGAGAAGCTCGAGGACTTCGACGTCTTCCACCCGGACCGGATGGCGGGCCGCATCCTCGACATGGGTGACATGCTCACCCTGATCGAGCAGGCCGAGCGGCACTTCGACCAGGAGCAGACCGTTGCCCTGGCCGACCGGCTGGTCTCGGGCGAGGGCTTCACGCTGGAAGACTTCGTCGAGCAGATCCAAATGGTGCGCAAGATGGGCCCGATCGGGAACCTGCTCGGCATGCTGCCCGGCGCGGGCAAGAACAAGGAACTCCTCGACCAGGTCAACGACAAGGACCTGGACCGGGCCACCGCGATCGTCCAGTCGATGACCCCGGAGGAGCGCCGCAACCCCAAGATCGTCAACGGTTCGCGCCGGGCCCGTATCGCCGGCGGCTCCGGCGTGACGCCGGGCCAGGTCGGTGCCCTCATCCAGAACTTCCAAGAGGGCCAGAAGCAGATGAAGCAGATGCTGGGCGGCGGCCTGGGCAACGTGCCCGGCCTGCCCCCGGGCATGCGCCGGGCCGGGGCCAAGGCCACCAAGAAGGCAAAGTCCAAGCGGAAGCACCCGGGGGGCGACCCGCGCCGCGCGGCGGCCAAGGCCGCGGGTGGCGACGGTGCCGCAACCGGCGTGCCCGGTGGCGGCCAGGCCGGTGGCCTCGGTGGCGGCCTGCCGGAAGGCTTCAACAACCAGGACATGGCCGAGACCCTGGCCGCGCTGCAGCAGGGCGGCCTGCCCGGCGGCGGCCTGGGTGGCCTGCCCGGGCTGGGCGGCACGAACAACAACAACATTCCGGCCGCGTTCCGCGGCAACAACAAGCGCAACAAGAAGAAGAAGTAATCGGCCCAGGCCGCGTGTAATCGGCCCAGGCCGCGTGTAACCGGCGCTTATTTCCCGTGACCGGCCAGCACCGGCCGTACTCCGGTTCCCGTTCCGGTACCGGTCTGATCCCCGCGCCCGGCCGCGCCCGGCCCGCCGCTCAGTGCGGGGAGGTGGCGCGGACGGTCTCCAGGGTGTCGGCCTCGGAGGCCCGCTTGTCCTCGCGGTAGCGGAGCACGCGGGCGAACCGCAACGCGATGCCGCCCGGGTACCGGGGGCTGCGCTGCACGCCGTCGAAGGCGATCTCGGCCACCAGTTCCGGGCGGACGTAGACGGTGTAGTCGTCGCGGGAGTCTTCCAGCTCGAGCAGCCGCTCGGTCTGCCAGGCGAGCATCTCGTCGGTCAGGCCCTTGAACGTCTTGCCCAGCATGATGTAGCCGCCGGTCTCCGGGTCCCGCGCCCCCAGGTGCAGGTTCGACAGCCAGCCCTGGCGGCGGCCGTGACCCCACTCGGCAGCGAGGATGACCAGGTCCAGGGTGTGCCGGGGCTTGACCTTGATCCAGCCGGCTCCGCGACGGCCCGCCGTGTACGGGGTGTCCAGCGACTTGACCACCACGCCCTCGTGCCCGTAGGCGATCGAATCGTCGAAGAACGCGGTCGCCTCCTCGACCGACGACGTGACCAGCCGCGGCATCCGCAGCCGCTCCGGCACCACCCGGGCCAGGGCCTCGAACCGCTCCTGGCCGGGGTGGTCGATCAGGTCCTGGCCGTCCAGGTGCACGATGTCGAACAGATAGGTCGAAAGTCCCGCCGCTGGCTCACCGGTCCGGCGCGACGTCCGCGACGCGGTGACCTGGAACGGGTAGGGACGGCCATCGTCGCGCAACGCGACCAGCTCACCGTCCAGCACGGCATCGCGGGCGGGCAGCCGGCTCAGTTCGGCCACGACGCCGGGCAGCCGGTCGGTGATCTCATCCAGGGTCCGGGTGAACAGCCTGACCTGGCCGTCCCGCAGGTGGACCTGGACCCGGATGCCGTCCATCTTCCACTCGACCGCGGCCGGACTGATCTTGGCCAGAGCGTCGGAGATGGTCGGCGCGGACGAGGCCAGCATCGGGCCGATCGGCCGCCCGACCTGGAGGCCGAAGCTCCGTAGCCCCTCGCGGCCCTGGGTCAGCGCGGTCTCGGCCACCATGGTCATCGAGCCGGACAGCATCAGCGCCCGCCGGACCTCGGCCGAGGGGACCTCAGCGGCCCGGGCGATGGCCTCGGCCATCACCCCTTCCAGCGCGCCCTGGTGCAGCTCGCCGGACAGCAGCCGCCGCAGGAACGCCTGCTCCTTGGCCGTGGCCCGGCCGAACAGCTCGTCGACCAGCTGCTTGCGGGTCGCTTGCGAGCCCTTGCCGGACGCCGCGCCGATGGCGGTGAACGCCGCGTCCACCTCGGTCAGGGTCAGCGTCGCGGTGTCCGCGGGCGGGGGCGCCTGGCGCAGCGTGGCCCAGCCCACGCCGATCTGCCGCTGGGGCAGCTCGCCGGACAGGTAGGCGACCGCGATCGTGACCTCGGCCGGGCCCGCGTCGTGCAGGGCCGTGGCCAGGACCGCGATCTTGGCCAGCCGGGATGACGTCGCGGCCACCGCCTCCGAGGCGTCGGCCATCTCGCTCAGCAGCACGTTGGCATTCTGCCTTATGCCGCTGACAGGGGATTACGCCGAGCCGGACCGGCGCAGCCCCAGCCGGCGGCGGCTGGCCGTGTCGTCGTCGGACCAGAGCCAGTAGCCGACCGGGAACAGCCGCAGGTGCAGGTGCTCGTCGACCAGGCCCCACAGGCCGCGGCGCGACCACAGCGCGATCGCGATGGCCACCAGGCCCAAGATGATCAGGTACCAGGCGTTGTAGGACTGCAGGGTCTGCTGGAGCACCATGTAGACCACGGTGCCGATGATCGGTCCCTCGATCGTGCCCAGGCCGCCGATGATCGTGGCGAACGCCATCTCGGCCGTCCACTGCACGCTGAACACCGCGCTCGGCTGGACCTGCAGCTGGCTGATGGCCAGCACGGCCCCGGCGGCGCCGCAGCCGCAGCCGGCGATCACGAACACCAGGACCCGGGCCAGGCCGACCCGGGCCCCGGAGCTGCGCGCGGCCACCTCGTCGTCCCGGATCGCGGTCAGGACCAGCCCGAGCCGGCCGCGCAGCAGCAGGTAGATGGTGGCGAGTGTGGCCACGGTGACGGCCAGCCCGATCCAGTACGTGTACGCGGTCAGCAGCGTCGAGTCCATCCCGGTCAGGCCGGGCAGGGGCATGCCGGTGCCGCCGCCGATGGACGAGAACTTCTCGATGATCAGCATCACGGTCGCGGCCAGCACCCAGGTGGCGATGGCGAAGTACCCGCTGCGCAGCCGGGCCACCAGCCACCACAGCGGCAGCGCCGCGACGGCACAGCCGATCGCCGCTATCGGCAGCGCGGCGAACGGGGACCAGCCGTGGATGGCCAGGATCAGCACGAAGTACGCGCCCAGCCCCACGAACACCTGCTGACCCACGGAGACCAGGCCCGCGTACCCGGCCAGCAGGTTCCACATGCTGGCCAGCGTGAGCACGATGAATCCCTGGACGAAGATGCTGGTGGTGCCGGAGTAGACGATGTACGGCAGCAGGGCCAGCACCACCACCACGATCAGCGCGCCCAGCCCGGTCCAGGCCACGTTCCGCCGCGACCGGGTCACGCGCAGGCTACCGGCGGGCCGGGCCGGGCTCTGCGTGGCCACGCTCATGACTGCGACCTCCGGGCGGTCAGGCCCTGGGGTCTGAACACCAGCACGAGCAGGAACACGATGTACCCGGCCAGCACCTCATCGGAGATGCTGATCTGGGCGCCGATCTGCTGGGCCACGCCGAGCACCACCCCGCCGAGCAGGGTGCCCCACAGCGAGCCCAGACCGCCGATCACCACCGCGGCGAACGCGAACAGCAGGATCGTGTCGGTGCCGGTGGTCGGGGCCAGCTGGGAGTACATGCCGTAAAAGATGCCGGCCACGGCCACGGTGCCGAACGCGATCCCGGCCGCGATGCCGAACACGTGCCGGTAGTTCACCCCGGACAGCTGGGCCGCCTCCTGGTCGTCGGCCACGGCCCGGATCAGCCGGCCGTACCGGGACGCGGACAGGAAGTACTGCAGCCCTAGCAGCACCACCACGGCGGTCGCGAAGATGACCACCAGCAGGTAGCCGAGCTGGATCTGCGACCCGATCCGGAACGAGCCCCGCACCAGGGAGAGCCCGCTGCCGATGGCCCGGCTGTTGGCCGTGAAGAACTGCAGCAGCCCGTTCTCGATGACCACGGACAGGCCGAAGGTCACGATCAGCGTGGTCAGCACGCCCCGGTCCAGCGAGCCCTGGATGAGCGTGCGCTGCAGCACGTAGCCGGCCAGCACCATCACCGGGACCACGATCGCGAACGACCACAGCACCGGGATGTGGGTGACGGTGATGACGCCGATGGCCACGTAACCGGCTACCACCGCGAGGTCGCCGTGGGCCAGGTTGACCACCTTCATGACCCCGAACATCAGCGACAGCCCGCACGCGAACAGCGCGTACAGGCCGCCGGTGAGCACCCCCTGGATGATGGCGTTGACCCAGGCCATTACCCCTCACTCTCTTCGCCGGCGCCGTCCGCGGTCTTATCGGCGGTGCCGGCTACCGGGAGCCCGAAGTAGGCCGCCTCGACCCGCTCCGGGGTCAGGTCGCCCGGCGGTCCTTCCAGCGTGGTCCGGCCTTCGAGCAGGCAGTGCACCCGGGACGCGACCCGCAGCGCCTGGCTGACGTCCTGCTCGACCAGCAGCACGGTCAGGCCGGTGGCCAGGATCTGGGGCAGCATGCCGTAGATGCGCTGCACGATCACCGGGGCCAGGCCGAGGGACAGCTCGTCCAGCAGCAGCACCCGCGGGTTGGCCACCAGCGCCCGCCCGATGGCCACCGATTGCTGCTCGCCCCCGGACAGCTGCGCGGTGCGCTGGCCGCGGCGTTCCCGCATCCAGTTAAAGAGGTCGTAGACCCGCTCGATGGTCCAGGGCCCGTTCCGGGCATAGGACGCGCCGACCTTGAGGTTCTCTTCCACCGTCAGCGACCCGAACAGGCGGCGTCCCTCAGGCACCATGACGATGCCCGAGGTGGCCCGGCGATCGGGCCGGACCCGGGTGACGTCCGTGCCGTCGAACAGCACGGTGCCGGTGGTCGGCCGGTTCAGCCCGGCGATCGTGCGCAGCAGCGTCGACTTACCCGCACCGTTGGCGCCGATGATCGCGTACACCTCGCCCGGGAACACCCGCAGCGAGATGTCCTGCAGAGCCCGGAGCTGCCCGTGGTGCACCTCCAGGCCGCGGGTCTCTAGCAGGGGAGTGGTGCTGTCGCCCCGGCCGTCCTTGCTCACCCGGCCGTCCTCGCTCACCCGGCCTCCTCGCCCGGGACGTCCAGGGTCCCGCCGGTCAGCGCCGCGGTGACCGCGCCGCCCAGGAACACCTCGCGCACCGCCGGGGTGGCCAGCACCGTGGCCGGGTCCCCGTCCCCGACGAACTTCCCGCCCGTGAGGCAGAGCAGCCGGCTGACCACCGCGGTGAGCGCGCGCACCACGTGCTCGATCCAGATCACCGCGATACCTTCGGCGCTGACGCCGCGGACGATCTCCACCAGCTGGGCCACCTCGGGGTCGGTCAGACCGCCGGCCACCTCGTCCAGCAGCAGCAGCGTGGGCTGGGTGGCCAGCGCCCGGGCCAGCTCCAGCCGTTTGCGCTGCAGCAGGCCGAGCCGTTCGGCGGGCACGTTGGCCTGGCCGGACATACCGGTCCGGTCCAGCGCCGCCGCCGCGGCCTCGTAGCTGGCCCGGCGCCGCAGGCCGCCACCCTGCTGCGCCGCCACCAGCAGGTTCTCGAACACGGTCATGTCCCCGAACGGCCGCGGCACCTGATACGTCCGGCCGATGCCCAGGCGGCACCGGCCGGCCGCGTCCAGCTTGGTCACCGTGCGCCCGGCGAACCGGACCGCGCCCGCGTTGGGCGCGAGGTCGCCCGAGATCAGGCCGAACAGGCTGGTCTTGCCCGCTCCGTTCGGCCCGACGATGCCCACGGTGTCGCCCGCCCCGACCGCGAGGGACAGATCCTCCGCGATCACCACCTGGCCGAACCGTTTGGTCACGCCGTCGAGCTCAAGCAGCGGGCTGGTCATCAGTCACTGGTTGGTCGGCAGCAGGTCGCCGGTGAGCTTCGCATGCGGCTGCAGCGTGTTGTCGACCACCTTGGCCTCCAGCGGGTACTTGGTGCCCTTCTGCCACTGGATGCCGACCGGCGGCGTGATCGCTACGCCCGGCGCGGGACCGCCGGCGAAGTTGAGCGGCCCGGCCAGCGCCTTGATGTTCACCGTGTGGATCGCCGCCGCCACTTCTTTCTTGTCGTGCGGGTTGTTCACCGCGGTCAGCGCGGCGTGCGCGGCCTCGAAGAGGCTGTAGTTGCTGATGTTGGAGTTCCACTGCCCGTGCCCGGCCGACTCGTACTGGCTGGCCATCTGCTGGCAGGTCTCCCCGGTGAACGAGGACGACCACGGCAGCGTCGGCGCCCACCAGGCGTCAGTGGCCACGTTGTTGACCAGCGAGCCGAGCGCGTAGGCGTCGGTCGGGAACAGCAGCACCTTGGCCACGGTGGCCAGCTTGGGCCTGAAGCCCTGCTGGACGGACTGCTTCCACATGGTGGCGAAGTCCGGCGGCAGCGGCACGTTGGTGAAGAAGTCGGCCCCGGCCGACTTGAACTGGGAGATCATCGACGAGTAGTTCGTAGTCCCGTCCGGGTAGGCCGGGGACATCTCGAACTGGTAGCCCGCCGCCTTGGCGATCGGCGGGAACACCGCCCGGAACGCGTTGCCGTCCGAGTCGTTGGGGAACGCGGCCGCGACCACCTTGTTCGTGCTGAGCTGGCCGTGGATCTTGTCCCACATCGGGATGAACGCCTTGATCAGGTGCTCGGCCCCGAGGAAGTACATGGTGACGTACGTCGCCTTTTTGGTCGGCTTCTCGGGGTTGCCGCCCAGGTTGATGTACCAGGACTCCCACGGGATGTTCGCGCAGATCAGCGGGGTGCCGAGCGACTCGGCCTGACTGGCCACCGCGTTCACCGTCTCCGGGGTGGACGAGGCCAGCAGCAGGTCCACGCCGTCATTCAGAATCGCGGTCCGGGCCAGGTCGCCGGCCTTGGTCGGGCTGGACTGGGTGTCGTAGGACTTGATCGTGACCGGGTACGTCTTACCGCCGATCTTGAACCCGCTCTTGTACGGGCTGGTTTGCTTGATCTTGGAGATGACCCAGTTGTCCGGGGCCCCGAACCCGGCCAGCGAACCGGTCAGCGGGTGGATCCAGCCGATCGTGATGGCCTTGGTGCCCCCGGACCCCGAGCTGGCGCCGGAGCCGGACGACGAACCCTTGATGCCACCGCTGCACGCTTCGAGCAGGCCACCCGCACCCACCGCGACCGCGCCCGCGCCGAATGCCTTGAGCAGGTTGCGGCGTCCGACCGGGCCGACGGCGCTGGCCTTCGGGACGATGAGGCGCGAGCTGGTCTGGTCGGTCGCGGAAGCGTCCGGGACGGGTCTGTCTGACGGGCTGGTCATGGCCTTCCCCCTACACGTGGTGCGGACGAGTGGCGAGACATCGGCGAGCGGCCTGGTGCCCGGTCAAGGAGTCGGTGGTACGAGGCCCGCTAGCGTGATCATTATTGTTCAACGGATTGTCAACAATTGGGGGACAAACACGGACTTCCGCCCATGTCGCCGCGAGCCGGCGGGCATCCGGATGTTCACTATGCGAACACTCGTGCTTAATATGAACAAGGGTAGGCATAACGTAGATTCGGCATGAGCCGCCCGTCAATGCGCGTTACGGAACTGTTGCTGCGCCCGGACGTGTCCCCAGCATCCCTGTTCGTCTGGCAGAATGTTCTTTTGACACTGGCGACGCGGGGCCCTCTTCCCTGCTGCGCCGGGCCATCTGAGTGATCCCGCCCAGTCCCCACCTGGCTGCCGGATCGCCGCCCGTACCTTAATTTGCTGGGAGAAGACCGCAGCTGTGGCTGTAAAGATCAAGCTCAAGCGCCTGGGCCGTACCCGGGTGCCGACCTACCGGATCGTCGTGGCCGACGCCCGGACCAAGCGCGACGGGCGCGCCATCGAAGAGATCGGCAAGTACCACCCGAAGGAAGAGCCGTCGCTCATCGAGGTCAACTCGGAGCGGGCTCAGCACTGGCTCTCCGTGGGCGCGCAGCCCACCCCGCCGGTCATGACCATCCTCAAGATCACCGGCGACTGGCAGAAGTTCAAGGGTGAGCCGGGCGCCGAGGGCACCCTGCGGGTCCGCGAGCAGGCCACGAACAAGAAGGAAACGTTCGCGGCCGCCCTGAAGGAAGCCGGCAAGGACTCGCCGGCCGACTCCGGGGCCACCACGCCCAAGGGCGGCGGCCGGGCCAAGAAGGCCGACAGCAAGGCAACTGACGCGAAGGCGTCCGACACCAAGGCTGAGGCCAAGACGGACGCGGCCAAGGACGTCAAGCCCGAGTCCGGCCGGTCCAAGTCCAAGGCCAGTGCGGAGAAGACGGCGGCTGGTTCGGCCGACGACAGCGCCGCCGCGGCCGCCACCGCGGACACCACCGCCCCGGCGGACACCACCGCCCCGGCGGACACGACCGCCCCTGCGGACACCTCCGCCACGGCGGACGCGACCGCCAGTGCGGACACGTCCGCAAGCAGTGAGCCGGGTAGCGAGGCCTGACGTGCTGGAAGAGGCGCTAGAGCATCTGGTCAGGGGCATCGTCGAACATCCCGACGATGTCCAGGTGTCCACCCGTGCGATGCGCCGTGGCAATGTCCTGGAGGTGCGTGTCCACCCCGAAGACCTGGGTAAGGTCATCGGCCGGGGTGGCCGCACCGCCCGGGCGTTGCGGACCGTGATGGGCTCGCTGGCCGGCGGCCGGCACGTCCGTGTCGACCTCCTGGACACCGACGAGATCCGCTAGTCCGGGGTCGGCTATGCAGATTGCCGTCGGTCAGATCGGCCGTGCGCACGGGATTCGCGGCGATGTCATGGTGCTGGTCCGCACCGACGAGCCGGACACGCGGTTTGTCCCCGGCACGGCCCTGGCGACGGAGCCACCGGAGCGCGGCCCACTGACCGTGGCCGCGACCCGGTGGCACTCCGGCCGCCTGATCGTCACGTTCGAAGGCGTCCGGGACCGGACCGCCGCCGAGGACCTGCGCGGCACCTTGCTGGTCCTGGATTCGGACCAGATCCCGGCCCCGGACGACCCGGACGAGTTCTACGACCATCAGCTCATCGGGCTCAGCGTGGTCACCGCGGCCGGCGCAGCGGTCGGCCAGGTCGCCGACGTGCTGCACCACGGCCAGGACCTGCTGGTCGTGCGGCGCGACCACGGCCCGGCCGCCGACGTCCTGGTCCCGTTCGTGAGCGCGATCGTGACCGACGTCGACGTGGCGGCCGGACGGCTGGTCATCGACCCGCCCCCCGGGCTGCTCGACTCCGGCGAAGCCGTCGAGGCATGACCGCATGCGCATCGACATCGTCAGCATCTTTCCCGAGTACTTCGGCCCGCTCAGCGTCTCGCTGATCGGCAAGGCCGCGGCCCGCGGCGACATCGAGTTCTACGTCCACGATCTGCGCCAGTGGGCGCACGACCCGCACCGGACCGTGGACGACACCCCGTTCGGCGGTGGCCCCGGCATGGTCATGAAGCCCGAGGTCTGGGGCGAAGCGCTGGATGAGATCGCGCCGCCGGACCAGCCCTCGAGGCCGGACCAGGAACCACGGCTGATCGTCCCCACGCCCAGCGGGGTCCCGTTCAACCAGGCCACCGCGGCCCGGTACACCAGGTCACAGCAGCTCATCTTCGCCTGCGGCCGGTACGAGGGGATCGACACCCGGTTCATCGACGAGGCCCGGTCGCGGATGCCGGTCGACGAGGTCAGCATCGGCGACTACGTACTGGCCGGCGGTGAAGCCGCGGTGCTGGTCATGGTGGAGGCCATTTCCCGGCTGCTGCCCGGGGTGCTCGGCAACCAGCGGTCGGCCAGCGACGACTCGTTCGGCGGCTCTTCCGCTGAGGACGGCCCGCCGCCCGCGGAGCCGCCCAGTGCCTTGGTGCCCGACCTGGGCTCGTTCGGTGGCCTGTCCGGCTGGCCCGGCGACGACGCGGCCAGCATGGCCGGGCTGCTCGAGGGCCCGGTCTACACCCGGCCTCGGGTCTGGCGCGGGCGCGAGGTGCCGGAGGTGCTGCTGTCCGGGGACCACGCGGCCATCGCCCGCTGGCGGCGGGATGCGGCCCTGCTGCGCACCGCGGCCAACCGGCCCGACCTGATCTTCCGTGCCGCCGCCGACCCGGCCGCGCTGAGCCGCCGCGACTGGCAGGTACTGTCGGCTATGGGCCTGTCCGGCGTGGTCCGCTCGGGCGGATCGGGCCCCGGAGAAGCCGCTCGCTTACCAGCCTGGTCCCAAGATGTGGCACACTGAGATTCGCCGTGTGCTTCCGTCGGCGCCGAGGCCCTTTTCCGGCCCGCGCTGCTGTGCCCGCACACGCCTTAAGCCGATCAGCCTAATATCAGCACTGATCCGATGAGTACTGAGGAATCGCTGCCATGCACACCGCTATCGCCGAACTCGAGCAGGCCCAGCTCCGGGACGATGTTCCGGACTTCCGCCCCGGGGACACGCTCCGCGTCCACGTGCGGGTCAAGGAGGGTAACCGCTCCCGGATCCAGGTCTTCCAGGGCGTGGTGATCCGGCGTCAGGGCGGCGGCGTCCGCGAGACCTTCACCGTGCGGAAGATCAGCTACGGCGTCGGCGTTGAGCGCACCTTCCCGGTGCACAGCCCGTCGATCGAGCGGATCGAAACCGTGACCCGCGGCAAGGTCCGCCGGGCCAAGCTCTACTACCTGCGTGAGCTGCGCGGTAAGGCCGCCCGTATCCGCGAGCGTCGCGAGACCACCTCGAGCTGAGCTAGCGCGCGATGCGCGGTTCGCCCCTAGGCGAGGGGTTTGACGTGCCTGAAGTAATTCAGAGTGAGCACGGATACCACTTCCGTCACCAACCGATGACGCTAGGCTCGAACCGATGACGGACGACGGCAACGGCCCCGGCGACCCGCCTGTGACGCAGACGCAGGGCCGGGCAGCTGAGCCGGCTGGTGAACAGCCGGCCGGCCAGGCGGCCGGGGACGCGGG
This sequence comes from Streptosporangiaceae bacterium, assembly GCA_965277615.1. GTDB lineage: Bacteria > Actinomycetota > Actinomycetes > Streptosporangiales > Streptosporangiaceae > Bog-532. The sequence continues at coordinate 144,795 of CBDIDG010000003.1, forward strand.
AGGCGCACGGATGAACGAGGCCGAGGCCAAGTCGCCTGCGCCCGCAAAAACCGCGCGGAAGAGGAAGAAGGACCGGTCGTTCTGGAAAGAACTGCCGGTCCTGATCGTCGTCGCGCTGTTCCTGACGCTGGTCATCAAGACGTACGCGATCCAGGCGTTCTACATCCCGTCCGGCTCGATGCAGAACACCCTGGCCATCGGCGACCGGGTGCTGGTGGACAAGCTGAGCTTCGAGTTCGGCAACGTTCACCGCGGCGACATCGTGGTGTTCTCCGGCGACGGCACCTGGGACCCCGGGGTGACCCCGGCCAGCACCAACTTCTTCTCCCGGTTCGGCCAGAGCGTGGCGTCCATGTTCGGCTTCGCCAAGGGCCAGAACGACTTCATCAAGCGCGTCATCGGCCTGCCCGGCGACAAGGTGGCCTGCTGTGACGCCCAGGGCCGGGTCACCGTCAACGGCGTGGCCCTGAACGAGAAGTCGTACCTGTACCCGGGGAACCCGCCGTCGCAGACCCGGTTCAGCGTTAAAGTCCCGGCCGGGAGCCTGTGGGTCATGGGCGACCACCGTGACGTCTCCTACGACTCCCGCGGGCACGAGTACGGTTTCCCCGGCGGTGGCGCCATCCCGGAGAGCGCCGTCGTCGGCCGGGCGTTCGTCAAGATCTGGCCGGTCAGCCAGTTCGGTCTGCTCAGCGTGCCCGCCACGTTCAACCAGCCCAAGCTGAACGGCCCCTAACCCCCTCCTCTGTCGGGGATCTGGCGTAGCCTTCGAATGTCATGGTTCGCCCCTCCAGCAAGCCGGCCGTTGGCCCGGAACGGGCCCGATGGCGGCATACCGGCCACACGCCCCGGCGTAATGCCGGGCTGGCCGCCTACGAGAACGCTCTCGCCCGCGCGGGCCTGGCTCCGGTCGCCGGAGTCGATGAGGCCGGCCGCGGTGCCTGCGCCGGGCCGCTGGTGATTGCCGCCGTGGTCCTGGACAACGCCACGATCCGCCGGATGCCCGGGCTGGCCGACTCCAAGCTGCTCACGCCGGAGGAGCGCGAGGACGCCTACCGCGACATCATGCGCTGGGCCTTGGACTGGAACGCGCTGATCATCGGAGCCCAGGAGGTCGACGCCCGCGGGCTGCACGTGTCCAACGTGGCGGGCATGCGCCGGGCCCTGGCCGGGCTGCGCCAGCGGCCCGGTTACGTGCTCACCGACGGCTTCCCGGTCCGCGGGCTGGCCGTGCCCGCCTTGGCCGTGTGGAAGGGTGACCAGGTCACGGCGTCGGTGGCGGCCGCGTCGATCGTGGCCAAGGTGACCAGGGACCGCCTGATGGTCGAGCTGGACGAGTCCTACCCCTGCTACGGGTTCGCCCGGCACAAGGGTTACTCGACGCCGGAGCACATGGCCGCTCTGTGCGCGTGGGGTCCCTGTCCGGAGCACCGGTACTCCTACACCAACGTGCTGCAGGCCAACCGCCGCTGGGCCACCGGGTGGCAGGACGGCGAGGCGCTGGCGGATGCGGGCCCGGCGAATGAGGACCTGGCGAATGAGGGCCTGGCCGACGGCGACGTGGCCGATGTCATCGAACCTGGCGCCGGCAGTACTGAAACCCCCGGTCCGTGGGCAGACCTGGTGTCAGAAGAGGTAACCGTGGGTGAGGCACGGACGCAGACTAAATTAGGGACACTGTCCTTGCGGACAGCCGGATGAGCGCACGGCGGGCCGAGCGCCTTACCGGCCGATCGGAGGGGTTGCCATGAGCGCAGAAGATCTCGAGAAGTACGAAGCCGAGATGGAGCTGCAGCTTTATCGCGAGTATCGCGACGTCGTGGGCCTCTTCAGCCATGTCGTAGAGACTGAGCGGCGCTTCTATCTCACCAACGAGGTGCAGCTCAACGTACGCAGCTCCGACAACGGCGAAGTCTTCTTCGAAGTCACCATGCGGGACGCGTGGGTCTGGGACATGTACCGTCCCGCCCGTTTCGTGAAGAACGTCCGGGTCGTGACGTTCAAGGACGTGAACATCGAGGAGCTGGCCAAGAGCGATCTGGAACTGCCCGACGATCCGCCGCCATCCTGACCTGATCCGGGACGAGGCGCCCCGGCCTCACCCCGTCGCGCCGCCTTCCGTCGCGCTGCCCGCCCACCCGGGCTGAAACACCCAGGCCCGCCCCCCGGGCCGCAAAGTCCCCCGCACAGTGAAGCACGCCCGGCCGACATCGCCGCGTGGTTATCCACCGCCGGCCGTCTCGCGCCGGCATTGTCCACAGCCCTCGATTCCCCCTGTCACCCCGGCCTCCACCCCGGTGATCGTGGGAACCGGAGGTGGTGACCATGCGGGCCACAGAAGTCCTCGGCCAGCGAGGCGAACAGGCGGCAGCCGAGTACCTTGCCGCGGCAGGCTTCCGTATTCTCGCGCGGAACTGGCGCTGCGCCGAGGGTGAGATCGACATCGTCGCCGTGGAGCGGCACACGTTAGTCGTCTGCGAGGTGAAGACCCGCTCCAGCGACCGGCGGGGCACACCGCTGGAGTCGGTCAGCCGGGTCAAGCGCAACCGGCTCCGGCGGCTGGCGATCCGCTGGCTGACCGCCCACGGCGTGCGGTTCGACCAGGTGCGGATCGACATCGTGGGCGTCACACCCGACCCGGCCGGCGGGTTCGCCGTGGAGCACGTCCGGGGGGTGGGCTAGATGACGCTGGCCCGGACCCACTCGGTCGCGCTGGTCGGGGTCGAGGGACACGTCGTCGAGTGTGAGGCGGACATCGCCAACGGGCTGGTCGGCATGATCCTGGTCGGCCTGCCCGACACCGCGTTGCGCGAGGCCAGAGACCGGATCCGCTCGGCGATCATCAACAGCGGTGAGCAGTGGCCGCAGCGCCGGATCACCGTCGGCCTGTCCCCGGCCAGCCTGCCCAAGCGCGGTAGCGGGTTCGACTTGCCGATCGCGTGCGCCCTGCTCGCCGCGGCGGGGGTCCTGCAAGCCGCTGTGCTCGCCGGGACGATGTTCCTCGGTGAGCTCGGCCTCGATGGCCAGCTGCGCCCGGTGCGGGGTGTACTGCCCGCCACGGTGGCCGCGGCCGGGGCGGGCTTCCGCTGTGTGGTGGTGGCCCGCGCCAACGCCCAGGAGGCCGCGCTCGTGCCCGGCCTGCGGGTGGTGTCCGCGCCTACGCTCGCCGCGCTGCTGGCGTGGCTGCGCGGCGAGCCTCCGGCCGGGGGAGCGGCCGTCGAGGAGCTGACCGGTGGCCGTGCCCCGGCCGCCCCTCCGGCCGCTCCCCAGGTGCCTGGCGCGGACGATGCACTGCCCGCACCGGATCTGTCCGACGTGCTCGGACAGCCGGTCGCCCGGCGGGCGGCCGAGATCTGCGCGGCGGGCGGTCACCACCTGTCCCTGCTCGGGCCGCCCGGTGCGGGCAAGACGATGCTGGCCGAGCGGCTGCCGACGATCCTGCCCCGGCTTGACCCGGAGGCGGCCCTGGAGGTCACCGCGATCCACTCGGTCGCGGGCGCGCTGCCCCGGGACTGCCCGTTGCTGACCAGGCCGCCGTTCTGCGGGCCGCACCACACCGCCACCAAGGCGGCCATCGTGGGCGGCGGCAGCGGGATCATCCATCCCGGTGCGGCCTCGCTGGCCCACCAGGGGGTGCTGTTCCTGGACGAGGCACCGGAGTTCGGCCGGGACGTGCTGGACGCGCTGCGCCAGCCGCTCGAATCGGGCCAGGTGGTGATCGCCCGGTCCGGGGCCACGGCGCGGTTCCCGGCCCGGTTCACCCTGGTGCTGGCGGCGAACCCGTGCCCGTGCGCCCGGGCCGCCGCTTCACCCCGGTCGAAATGCTCGTGCAGCCCGGCGACCAGGCGGCGATACCTGGGCCGCCTGTCCGGGCCGCTGCTGGACCGGGTGGACGTCAAGGTCGAGCTGCTCCCGGTCGGCCGGGCCGAGCTGCTCAGCGACCGGAAGTTCGCCGAGAGCAGCGCCACCGTAGCCGCCCGGGTCGCCGAAGCCCGGGAGCGGGCGGCCCGCCGCTTCCGCGGTACCCCGTGGCGGGTCAACGCGGCGGTGCCCGGCTCGGAGCTGCGGCGTTCGTTCGCACCCGTCCGCAGCGCCATGGCCCCGCTGGAGCGGGCCATGGAGATCGGCGAGGTCAGCGCACGCGGCATCGACAAGATTGTCCGGGTCTCCTGGACGCTGAGCGACCTGGCCGGCAAGGACCGGCCGACCATCGACGAGTGCGGCTACGCCCTCGGTCTCTGGCTAGGGGTAGTCAAATGATCGCCACCGTTGACCGGCAGCGCGTCGCGCGTGCCTTGCTCACCTATGTGGCCGAGCCGGGCGACCCGGTGCTGGCCGCCTGGCTGGAGGTTGCCACCCCCGGTGACGTGGTCGCCGCGATCACCGCGGGCCGTCCGCCGCTGCTGCCCACGGCGGGGCCGCACGGGCTCGGCGATCTCCATGCCGAGAAGGTCGAGCACGCCTTTGGGCTGTGGCGGCAGCGGCTCGGCGACCTGCCAGCCCAGCTGGACCTGGATGCCTTCCACCGGGAAGGGATCCGGCTGGTCTGCCCGGGCGACAGCGAGTGGCCGACCCAGCTCGACACGCTCGGCCTGGCCCGCCCCTACGCTCTGTGGCTGCGCGGTGAGGCCGACCTGCGGTACTGCTGCCTGCAGTCGGTGTCCATGGTCGGGGCCCGGGCCTCGTCGGCCTACGGGGAGCATGTCGGCACCGAGATGGCCGCGGCCCTGGCCGAGCGGGGCTGGACCGTGGTGTCGGGTGGTGCCTACGGCATCGACGGCTGCGCGCACCGGGGCGCGCTGGCCGCCGACGGGGTCACGATCGCCGTGCTGGCCTGCGGGGTCGATCACGTCTACCCGCCGGGTCACCAGGACCTGCTGGCCAGCGTGGCGGCTCAGGGTGTCCTGGTCAGCGAGTGGCCACCGGGCCGCACGCCCAACAAGCTGCGGTTCCTCATCCGCAACCGGGTGATCGGCGCGCTGACCCGGGGGACCGTGGTCGTCGAGGCCGGGCTGCGCAGCGGCGCCCTGAACACCGCGCGCCACGCCCGGGACCTGCGGCGGCCCGTGATGGCCGTGCCCGGGCCGGTGACGTCGGAGGTGTCAGCCGGTTGCCACAAGATCATCCGCGAGTGGGGTGCCGTCTGCGTCACGGACGTTCACGACGTGCTGGAGCTGCTGACCCCGCTGGGCGGGATCCCGGCCTACGGCCCCGCCGCGGGCCAGGCCCCCTGGTCCCCCGCCCCCGACCCGGACTCCGCCCCCGACCCGGGCCCAGCCGCCGACCTCGGTCCCGCCTCCGGTCCAGGCTCCGCCACCGGCGCCGACACCGGCCGGCCGCTCCTCACGGTCGTCCGGCCGGCCTCCGCCGGACGGCGGGACACCGGCTGGCGGGGGGCGCTGCTGTCCCGGGACGAGCTCGCGCCGGCGACCCGCCGTGTCCTCGACGCCGTCCCGGCCCGCGGCGCCGGGCCGGCCGTGATCGCCGTCGGCGCCAACCTCGACGTCGACACCGTGGTCAGCGCGCTCGGCCTGCTGGCCGCGGGCGGCTTCGTCGAACGCTGCTCCCACGGCTGGCGCCTCCGGCAACTCCGTCCGGGGGGATGACCCCTCTGGACCCCCCACTTTCCCGCGGCGGTACCTGCCGTAGGACCGGCCACTCGCCCGGGCACAAGGCCCGGGACCGGCACCGTCCGGGGGGATGACCCCCCTGGACCCCCCACTTACCCGCGGCGGTACCTGCCGTAGGACCGGCCACTCGCCCGGGCACCAGGCCCGGGACTCGCTGGGCCGGATAGATCGCCTCGCCGTAGCCCGCGTCCAGGCCCGCGCACCCAGGCGACACGACGGCGGTCGTAGGGAACAGGCCCCCGGGGAGTCACACTGGGCAGGTGCGCGAAACGGCCGAACCCGACTCCACCCCGCCGTGGGCCGAGGCAGTCGTGGCCCAGTTCGAGCGGCACGTCGCGGCCGAGCGCGGGCTGTCGCCGCACACGGTGCGCGGGTACGTCGGGGACGTCCGGTCGCTGCTGGCTCACGCGGGCCACTGTGGCGCGGCCGGACCGGGGGAGCTGACCGCCCCGGTGCTGCGCAGCTGGCTGGCCGTCCAGCACGAGGCCGGAGCCTCGCGGGCCACGCTGGCCCGGCGGGGCGCGGCGGCCCGGGCGTTCACCGCGTTCGCCCACCAGCGGGGCTGGCTGGACAGCGACCCGGGCGCGGCGCTCGGCACGCCGAAGGTACGCCGGACGCTGCCGCACGTGCTGCGGCCGCGCGAGATCAACGACGTGCTGGCCTCATCGGCCGCGGACGTGGCGCAGCCGCCGCCGGACCGGACACCGGCGCAGGCGGCCGTGGCGTTGCGGGACGCGGCCATCCTGGAGCTGCTGTACGCGACCGGGATCCGGGTCAGCGAGCTGTGCGGGCTCGACACCGGGGCCCTCGACCTGGGGCGGCGGACGGTCCGGGTGTTCGGCAAGGGCGGCAAGGAGCGCACGGTGCCGGTCGGTATCCCGGCCGTCCGCGCCGTCGAGCGGTGGGAGCAGGCGGGCCGGCCGGTCCTGGCCGCCGGCCTCAGCGGCGCCGCCCTGTTCCTCGGCGTCCGGGGTGGCCGTCTCGACCCCCGTACCGCGCGGCGGGTGGTACACGAGCGGCTGAGGACGGCCGGGGTCAGTACCGACACCGGGCCGCACGGGCTCCGGCACACCGCCGCCACCCACCTGCTGGAGGGGGGCGCCGACCTGCGGAGCGTGCAGGAGATGCTCGGCCACTCGTCGCTGGCCACCACGCAGATCTACACCCACGTCTCGGTGGAGCGGCTCAAGGCCAGCTACCGCCAAGCTCACCCCCGCGCCTGACCCGCCCAGGCGGCCGCAGCGCGAGGTCAGCTCACCGGGAAGTACCGGTCCATGAACTCGTTGCGGAACTTGCCCGCCGGGTCGTACCGGCTCAGCAGGGCCACGAAGTCGTCGTAGCGCGGGTACAGCCCCTTGATCGTTTCGGGGGAGGTGGAGAAGACCTTGCCCCAGTGCGGGCGGCCGCCGAAGGGGGCCAGCGCCGCCTCCAGGGCCGACACCACCGGTGCGACCGCGGCTTCGTCCTTGATCCAGGTGAAGTGGAAGCCCACCGTGTCGCGCTGGTAGGCCATGCTCAGCCACAGGTCGTCCGCAGCCATGGTGCGGATCTCGGCGATTTGCAGCACGGAGGCGATCTGGTCACCGAGGGCGGCGACGGCCTCGACCGCGGGGACGGCGACCTCCCGGGCGACCAGGTACTCCGACTGCAGCTCCTCCCCGTTGCTGGGGGTGAACGCCAGCCGGAAGTGCGGCAGCCGCTCGTGCCAGGGCCCCGGGGTGCCGAGCTGCTCGGTGGCGTTGGTGGGGGCCATGCCGGGCACCGGGTTGCGCGGGCCGTCGGCCAGCCGCCCACCGAGCCACTGCGCCGCGCCGCCGCCGCCCGTCGCCGGGGTGTCGGCGCGCTGCTTCTGCCAGATCCGGACGTCGCGGCCCCGCCAGTCGGTGAACACGCTGACGCTGTAGGCGCTGCCGAAGATCTCCTCGAACGAGCTCGTCACCGCCCCGGCCGGTATGCCCTCGTACACGAACTGCCGGACCTGGAAGGCCGGGATGATCTCCAGCTCCATCGTGGTCACCGCGCCCAGGCCGCCCAGCCCGGCCACCATGCCCGCGAAGTCCGGGGAGTCCGAGTCCACGCGGATCAGCTCCCCGGACGCCGTGACCAGCTCCAGTGCCCGCACCGCGGCGGGCAGGTTCTGGTTGGCGTCACCGGAGCCGTGCGTGGCCGTCGCGCACGAGCCGGCCACCGAGATATGCGGCAGCGAGGCCATGTTGCGCACCGCGTACCCGGCGCTGTCCAGCTGCTGGGCCAGCTCCCCGTAGCGGACGCCGCCCGCCACCCGGACCACCGACCGGTCCGCCACGACCTCTACCACCGGAGGCAGGCTGGTCGTGGAGACGAGTACCCCACTGGTGTCGGCGATCCGGTTGAACGAGTGCCCGCTCCCCAGCACCCGGGTCCGGGTGCTGGCCGCGACGATCTCCTGGAGCTCTTCGACGCTGGCGGGCAAGCGCAGCTCGGCCGCCGAGAACTCGATGTTGCGGGCCCAGTTCACCGGCTGCGCTGCCATCTACTCCACCCATCGTCAGGCTGCTCGTCGGACCGCGGGCGCGCACCCGATCGGCATAATCCGCCCAGGTCCGCGGTTGTACAAGCTGGAAGATAGCAGGCTCCTCCACCGGCCTCAGGCAGGCCGTTGACCAGGGCCCGGACCCGTCGCTCAATTAGCGCGGCAGGTTACCTCCAATCCCACGTAGACTTGACCCAGGCCGCCGGTGGAGCGCGAGCTCCCGGAGCGGCCAAGTTCGCGCGCCCGCATGCCGGCCGGGACCCCAGGTTTCCGGCGGTGCGCACCGCTCGGTCCATGAGCCGACCTGGCTCATCGCAGGTGCGTACGGACGCCAGGGATCAACCGAGTAGCGTCAGCGCTCCGGCGCGGCGCGATTTAAAGAAAGGACCTCCGCATGGCTGCGGTCGTCACCATGAGGCAGCTCCTGGAGAGCGGCGTCCACTTCGGGCACCAGACACGACGCTGGAACCCGAAGATGAAGCGCTACATCTTCACCGAGCGCAATGGCATCTACATCATTGACCTTCAGCAGTCCCTCGACTACATCGACCGGGCGTACGAGTTCATCAAGGAGACCGTCGCCCACGGCGGCACGATCCTGTACGTCGGGACCAAGAAGCAGGCCCAGGAAGTCATCGCCGAGCAGGCGGGGCGGGTCGGGATGCCCTACGTCAACCAGCGCTGGCTGGGTGGCATGCTGACCAACTTCTCCACCGTGTTCAAGCGGCTCCAGCGGCTCAAGGAGCTGGAGGAGATCGACTTCAGCGACGTGGCCGGCTCCGGCATGACCAAGCGGGAGCTGCTGCAGATGCGGCGCGAGCGGGACAAGCTCGACAAGACCCTGGGCGGCATCCGGCACATGTCCAAGGTGCCCAGCGCGGTGTGGGTGATCGACACCAAGAAGGAGCACATCGCGATCGCCGAGGCCCGCAAGCTGGGTATCCCGATCGTCGCGATCCTCGACACCAACTGCGACCCCGACGAAGTCAACTACCCGATCCCGGGGAATGACGACGCCATCCGCAGTGTTGCGCTGCTGACCCGCGTGGTGGCCGACGCCGTGGCCGACGGCCTGATGGCCCGGTCCGGGGCCGGCGACAGCGACGAGAAGCCGTCCACCGACGGTGTCGCGGGCGAAGAGCCGCTGGCTGAGTGGGAGCGCGAGCTGGCCCAGTCCGACGCCACCCCGGCCGAGATCGAGGCCACCGACGGCGAGGCCCCGGTCATCACCGAGCCCGCCACCGCCACTGCCGACGGCACCGAGCCCGAGGCCACCCCGGCCGAGGTCGCGCCGCCCGAGGCCACCCAGGCCGAGGTCGCGCAGGCCGAGGTCGCGCGCGAAGAGGCGGCTCCGGCTGAGGTCACCCCGGTCGAGGCGACCACGGAGACCGAGCCGGCCGCCGCGGCCGAGGAGCCCCCGGGCGAGCCGGTTGCCGCGGGCGCTCAGGCCGACGCCTCCGCCGACGCCGAGTAAGCACAGGAGAAGCCGGGCGAGCAGGGCACCGAACCAGGCAGCTGCGGCAGCACCCGGCGCGGAAAGCGCCGGGTGCCGCCGCGCGTCAGGGCCCTTAACACCCAGCCGCCCGGCGACCCAGCCGCCCGGCCACCACAGACATTGCGAAGAGAACGAGAGTGAGAGACGAGGGACATGGCCAACTTCACCGCCGCTGACGTCAAGCGGCTTCGTGACCAGACCGGCGCCGGCATGATGGACTGCAAGCGGGCGCTGGAAGAGGCCGACGGCAACATCGAGGCGGCCGTCGAGGTGCTGCGCCTGAAGGGCGCCAAGGACGTCACCAAGCGCGCCACCCGGACCGCGGCCAACGGCCTGGTCACCGCCGAGCTGTCCGGCCACAGTGCCGGGGTGCTGGTCGAGCTGAACTGCGAGACCGACTTCGTGGCCAAGACCGACGTGTTCCAGCAGGTGGCCAGCGAGATCGCCAAGGCCGCGCTGGCCAGCGGGGCCGCTGACCGGCTGGCCCTGCTGAGCACCGAGGTGCGCCCGGGCCAGACCGCCGAGCAGGTCATCGAGGAGGCCGGCGCCTCGCTCAAGGAGAAGCTTGAGCTCGGCCGGTTCGCCCGGTTCGAGGGCGGTTACGTGACCAGCTACCTGCACCGGTCCGACGCGGCGCTGCCGCCGACGCTGGGCGTGCTGGTCCAGATCGACCAGGACAACGACAGCGTGGCCAAGGACCTGGCTCAGCAGGTCGCGGCCATGCGCCCGCAGTACACCACCCGGGACGACGTCCCGGCCGAGGTGGTGGAGAAGGAGCGCCGGATCGCGGAGCAGATCACCCGCGAAGAGGGCAAGCCCGAGCAGGCGATCCCCAAGATCGTCGACGGCCGGGTCAACTCCTACTTCAAGGACGTCGTGCTGGTCGAGCAGTCGTTCGTCAAGGAGCAGAAGAAGACGATCAAGCAGGTACTGGCCGACAACGGCGTGACCGTGCGAGGTTTCGCCCGGTTCCAGGTCGGGCAGGCGTAAGCGCAAAGGCCGGCGGGCGTCGCCCGCCGGCCTTCTGCTAGCTACACACAACTAGACGCGGTTAACCGCGAATACAGGAGGTCGCTCGGTGCAGCAGCGGGAGGGCGCGTGGGGGAGCACGTCCCAGCCAGAAGACGCGACCGCCGCAGCGGTCCGGGCGGCATCGGCCGCGATCGGTGATCCTGCCCCTCACGAGGCCGTTCTCACCGCGAACCCGAACCCCAACCCGGAGTACGGAGTGTTCCATCCGCCGTGGCACCGGGTGGTGCTCAAGCTGTCCGGCGAGGCGTTCGCCGGCAAGGAGCCGCTGGGGATCTCACCCGACGCGGTGACGCACATCGCGGCCGAGGTGATGTCCGCGGTCAAGGAGGGCGTCGAGGTGGCCGCCGTGGTCGGCGGGGGCAACATGTTCCGCGGCCAGGCCCTGTCCGCGCGGGGCATCGACCGGTCCCGGGCCGACTACATGGGCATGCTCGGCACGGTCATCAACTGCCTGGCCCTGCAGGACGTGCTGGAGAAGATGGGGGTCGACACCCGGGTCCAGACCGCGATCACCATGGGCCAGGTCGCCGAGCCGTACATCCCCCGCAAGGCCATCCGGCACCTGGAGAAGGGCCGGGTCGTCATCTTCGGTGCCGGACTGGGCGCGCCGTTCTTCTCCACCGACACCTGCGCGGCCCAGCGGGCGTTGGAGATCGGCGCCGAGGCCGTGCTCAAGGGCACCGCGGTGGACGGGGTGTACGACTCGGACCCGCGCAAGAACCCGGACGCCAAGCGCTTCGACCGGGTGGACTACGGTGAGGTGCTGGCTCGCGGCCTGAAGGTGATGGACGCGACCGCGGTGAGCCTGTGCATGGACAACGGGTTGCCGATCGTGGTCTTCGACCTGCTGGGTCAGGGCAACGCGGTCCGGGCCATCCGCGGCGAGGAAGTCGGCACCCTGGTCTGCGCCGCAGACCGGTAACCTCTCGTTTACCCGGTTAACTTGGTTACTGGAAGAGAAAGCCCGCCGCCACAGGAGCCGAAATGATCGACGACACCCTCCTCGACACCGAGGAGAAGATGGAGAAGGCGGTCGCGGTCGCCAAGGAAGAGTTCGGCGTGATCCGCACCGGCCGGGCCCACCCGGTGATGTTCAACAAGCTCACGGCCGAGTACTACGGATCTCAGACCCCGCTGAACCAGCTGGCCTCGTTCCACCTGCCCGAGCCGCGGATGGTCGTCGTCCAGCCCTTCGACAAGTCCTCGCTGGCCGCGATCGAGCGGTCCATCCGGGACAGTGACCTGGGCGTGAACCCGACCAACGACGGCAGCGTGATCCGCGTCGTGTTCCCCGACCTGACCGAGGAGCGCCGCAAGGAGTACATCCGGGTCGCCCGGCACAAGGCCGAGGAAAGCCGGGTCTCGATCCGCAACATCCGCCGCCACGGCAAGGACGCGATCGACAAGCTGGTCAAGGCCGGAGACGAGGGTGAGGACGACGGCCGCCGGGCCGTGCACGAGCTCGACAACCTCACCAAGACCTACATCGACCAGGTCGACGACCTGCTCAAGCACAAGGAATCCGAACTTCTCGAGGTATAGGTGGACGCGGACCTGACGACGGGGGCGGACGTGTCACCCGCCACCGACGGCTCCGCAGCGGACGGCCCGGCCGCGGGCGCACCCGGACCGGCCGAGCCGCCCGAGCCCGAGCCCGAGGCGCCCAAGCCCGCTCCGTCGGGACGCAACCTCCCGGTCGCGGCGGGGATCGGCGTGCTGCTCGGCGGCCTGGTCGTCGCGACGTTGTTCACGGTCAAGGCGACCTTCCTCATCTTCATGGCCGTGGCCATCGGCATCGGCCTGTGGGAAATGGCCCGGGCCTTCCGGGCCAACGGCATCAACGTGCCGCTGGTCCCCATCGTCGCGGCCGGCGCCGCCATGTGGCTGTGCGAATACTGGTGGACCAACCGCGCGGTGCTGGCGTCCCTGGTCCTGGGCGTGGTGGTCATCTTGGCCTGGCGGCTGACCCGGGGTCCCGACGGTTACCTGCGCGATGTCTCCGCCGGTGTCTTCCTGCTGGCCTACCTGCCGTTCCCGGCGCTGTTCGTGGTGGCCATGCTGGCCGCGCCCGACGGCGCCCGCCGGGTGCTGATCTTCGTGATCCTGGTCGTCTGCGTGGACGTCGGCGGCTACTTCGCCGGCAGCACGCTCGGCCGGCACCCGATGGCCCAGGCCATCAGCCCCAGCAAGACCTGGGAGGGCCTGGCCGGCTCGGTGCTGCTGTGCCTGATCGCGGGGGCGGTCACGGTCCCCCTGCTGCTGCACGGCCACGTCTGGCAGGGCCTGCTCACCGGCGCGGCCGCCGGCGTCGCCGCGGTCGTCGGCGACCTGGCCGAGTCGGCCATCAAGCGCGACCTCAAGGTCAAGGACCTGGGCTCGCTCCTGCCCGGCCACGGCGGCGTCATGGACCGGCTGGACAGCCTCCTGGTCGCCGCCCCGGTCGCCTGGCTCCTGCTCGCGGTGTTCGTGAAGTGACGTGGAGTTCTTCTGCTACCACCGCGACCGGCCCGGCTCGGCCGCCTTGCGCGACGAACTGCTGGAACGGCACTGGTCCTACATGGACCAGTACGAAGCCGAGCTGATCGCCCGCGGGCCGACCCTGGCCGACGACGGTGACACCCCCACCGGCAGTGTGCACATCGTCGACCTGCCCGATGCCGCCGCCGCCCGGGCCTTCGCCTTCGACGAGCCCAACTACCAGGCCGGGATCTACCGCGACGTGCTGCTCCGGCGCTGGCGCAACATCCTGGGCCGCACCATGTGGGACTTCCCCGGCGGCCCGGAGATCGGACGCCGGTACCTGGTGCTCGGCCTCGGCGCGGGCCGGGCCGCCGACCTGACCGTCCCGGCAGCCGAGGATGAGCCGATCGCCTACGGGCCGCTGCTGTCCGACGACGGCACCGGCTGGCTGGGTACGGCGGCGCTGGTCCGGGCCCCGGACCCGGCCGCGGCCCGCGCGACCCTGACCCTCACCCGCTACGCCGCCATCGAGGTCCACAACTGGCAGCCCGGCGGTAGATCGTAGCCCGGTCCCGACGCTTCATTATTTTAATAAAGCACTTCATCCCAAAGTGACCGCGCGCCCCGAAGCCACGCCACCGCGCCCAACGGCGTCACTCCTCCTCCCCCCGGACGGCACCGTCTTCCTTACCCGCCACTATCCAGCTTCGGTGCTGGTCCGCGAGCTGGGCGATCAGGTGAGAAGAGCCCTGCTCCTTGGCTACCAGCCGTTCCTGCTCGGTGATGGGCATGACCCACAGCCAGCGCACCGGGTCGCCCCCGAACGCGTAGCCGGACAGGTCCGGCGCTTCCGGGCCGGCCAGGCCACCGGGCTCGTCGAGCAGCAGGACGGCCTCGTGGCCTTCCCCGAGCGGGAACGTGGCCGGCTCGTGGTACCAGCGCACGCTGTGCCCCGGGCCGAACCAGGTCACCGCGCGCCACGGGTACGACGCCAGCCACAGGAATACCCGCGCGGCCAGCGCGGGCGCCATCGTGGTGGCCATGGCCAGCTCGATCCGGGCGTACTGACCCGGGTCCTGCACCAGCCGTTCCACCACCGGCATCCGCTGGCAGCTCATGCCCACCGTGGACAGCACGGTGTAGGGCCGGTCCGGGGTCGGCGGCCGTTCGGAGATCCCGGCCAGCGGCTGCTTGCCCATCGAGGCGTCCCAGTAGTGCGCGCCCTCGCCCAGCCGCTCGGTCAGGTGGCCCAGCACGCCCTGCTGGAACACGCCCCAGGACCGCTCGTGGCCGCGCCACTTCCAGTACGCCCTGGCTCGCTCCACCCGGGGTCCGAGGCCCTCCATGGCGTCGTCCAGCGACCAGCCGAATGGCGTCTGGCCCACGATGTCCCGGCTGTAACCGGGCATCCCGCGGCTGGCGTCGGACCAGCCCGGGATGACCGCGAGCAGCTTGCCGTTCTCCAGCACGGCCACCCCGTCGCCCTCCTCGAACCACAGCGGCTCGAGCGTCCCCGGCTCGATCGGCGCCCGTCCCTCGGGCAGCTTGGTGTGCCCGGACGGCATGATCGGCGCCTGGCCGGACTCGATCCGCGCCACATCGGTGCTGGCCGGGGCGGGCACGTGGTTGGCGATCCAGGTCGCCGCCACCGTGGTCGTGGCGTCGTGCAGGTAGGCGGCCGTGGTCACGCCGTCGTACTCGACCGTGAGCCGACGGCTCTCGTACGGGTTCTCGCTTTCCAGCAGCGTGCCCGGCTGCGATCCCGCGGACTCCCGGCGCAACGTCGGCATACCTTGAATTTACCCACTTGCGCGGACCACCCACCTGCGCTGGCCCCGGGTAGCCGCCAGGTGCGCCTATCCTTGACCGTTGTCGTTCTGTTTTCTACGTATCGGGGAACTCCGTGCCACCCAGTCAGCCCAGTTCAGCGCTGCCGCTGGGCCTCACCGTCAGCGGCGAAGGCCGCCCGGGCCGCCCCAAGCCGCCGCGGCACCTGGCCGATCTGGCTCTGGACGAGCGCCGCGAGGCCGTGGCCAGCCTGGGGGAGCGGCCGTTCCGGGCCGACCAGCTGTCCCGGCAGTACTTCACCCGGCTGGCCGACGACCCGGCCGCGATGACCGACCTGCCGCAGGCCACCCGGGAGCAGCTGACCAGCGCCCTGCTGCCCCGGCTGCTGACCGCCGAGAAGGAACTGGTCTGCGACGACGGCACGACCCGCAAGACGCTGTGGCGGGCGTTCGACCAGGCCTACGTCGAGTCCGTGCTGATGCGTTACCCGGGCCGGGTCACGATGTGCGTGTCCTCCCAGGCCGGTTGCGGCATGGGCTGCCCGTTCTGTGCCACCGGCCAGGCCGGGCTGACCCGGAACCTGTCCACGGCCGAGATCGTGGAGCAGGTCGTGGCCGGGGCCCGGGCCCTGGCCCGGGACGAGGTACCGGGCGGCCCTGGCCGGGTGTCCAACGTGGTGTTCATGGGCATGGGCGAGCCACTGGCCAACTACCGCAGTGTGGTCAGTGCGGTCCGGCGCCTGACCGAGCCGGCCCCGGCTGGCCTGGGCATTTCCGCCCGCGGCGTCACCGTGTCCACGGTCGGCCTGGTCCCGGCGATCGGCCGGCTGGCGGCCGAGGGGCTGCCGGTCACCCTGGCCGTGTCCCTGCATGCCCCCGACGACGAGGCCCGGGACGAGCTGGTGCCGGTGAACCGGCGCTGGAAGGTAGCCGAGGTGCTCGACGCCGCCTGGGGTTACGCCGAGACCACCGGCCGCCGGGTGTCGATCGAGTACGCCTTGATCCGGGACGTCAACGACCAGGCCTGGCGGGCGGACCTGCTCGGCGACCTGCTGACCGGCCACCTGGCCCACGTCAACCTGATCCCGCTCAACCCGACCCCGGGCTCGCGCTGGACCGCCTCCCGGCCGGCCGATCAGGACGAGTTCGTGGCCCGGCTCGAGGCCCACGGGGTGCCGGTTACCGTCCGGGACACCCGGGGCCGGGAGATCGACGGCGCCTGCGGCCAGCTGGCCGCGTCCTCCAGCTGACGGAGGCTTGGGTTGCCGGGTAGACCGTGGCGGGGCCTGACCCAGCGGGCCGTGCACTGGGCCTGGCGCCGGGCCCGCGCCGCGGGCGCGGTGACCGGCGACAGCCCGGCCGCGCGCAGGTTCGCCGCGTTCGGGCCCGGCTCAGTGCTGGCGTTCCCGCCCGGCGCGATCTTCGGCGAAGCGTCGATCGAGATCGGCTCGGGCACCGTCGTCGGCCAGCACGTGTCGATCTCGGCCGGCACCGTGCCCGGTCAGGACCTGGGCCCGGCGTCGCTGCTGCGCATCGGGGACGGCTGCGTGATCGGGCGTGGCTCACACATCGTCGCCCATCAGCGGGTCGACATCGGCGACGACGTGTTTACCGGGCCGTACGTCTACATCACCGACCAGAACCACGGGTACGCCGACCCCGATGTCCCGATCGGCCGCCAGTGGCCCGCGAACGCGCCGGTGTCGATCGGCGCGGGCAGCTGGCTCGGGGCCGGCGCGATCGTGCTGCCCGGCTCCTGCATCGGCCGCCACGTCGTGGTCGGGGCCGGGTCGGTGGTGCGCGGGCAGGTGCCGGACCACTGTGTGGTGGCCGGGGTGCCCGCCCGGATCGTCCGGTCCTACGTGGCCGGCGACGGTTGGCGGCCGATGCGCGACGGCGCCGGCTGGCCCGGTACCAGCCAGCCCACCACGGGGACGCTAGCCGACGCGGAGGGCGTCCAGGGCGTCCCGGAGCCGCCCTACCCGGTGCTCTAGCTGGGCGGCGCAGTCGGCCAGTACGTTGTCGTCGTTGACCGCGGGCTGGCCGGCGAGCACTTCCACCAGGTCCTCCACCGCGGCCAGCCGGCTGGACAGCTCCAGCAGCAGCGGCTGGGTGTCCCCGGCCGGAGCGGCCGCCTCGGCGGCGTCCTCGGCCCCGGCCTGCGCCGCTTCGCCCGCGGCGGTGCCGGCGGCGCCGTCGGCGGTACGGTCCCGTCCCGGGGTGGCGGACCCGGACGGCGCGGGCAGGGCCTTGCGGGCCGCGCCCCGCTCCAGCGCCGGGCCGGCCCCCAGCTGGCTGCGCAGCAGCTCGGCCTGCTCCTGGAGCTGCTGGTTCTTGGCGTACAGCTCGACGAACACCGCGACCTTGGCCCGCAGCACCCACGGGTCGAACGGCTTGGAGATGTAGTCCACCGCCCCGGCCGCGTAGCCGCGGAAGGCGTGGTCCGGCTCGGCGCTGGCCGCGGTGAGGAAGATGATCGGCACGTCCCGGGTCTTCGGCCGCCGCTTGATGTGCGAGGCGGTCTCGAACCCGTCCATCCCCGGCATGACCACGTCCAGCAGGATCACCGCGAACTCGTCGACGAGCAGCGCCTTGAGCGCCTCCTCGCCCGACCGCACGGTGACCAGGGTCTGGTTCAGCGAGGACAGGATCGCCTCGAGCGCGACCAGGTTCTCGTGCCGGTCGTCGACGAGCAGGATCCGGGCCTTGGTCGTCACCTCAGGAGCTCCTTCGGGCCGGTCACCGCGCGGCCGCCCGCTCCAGGCAGTTCCGCATGACCGCCAGCAGGTGGCCGGTGTCGACCGGCTTGGTGATGTAGTCCGTGGCGCCCGACGCGATGGCCTTCTCCCGGTCACCCTTCATGGCCTTGGCCGTCACCGTGATGATCGGCAGGTCCGCGAACTGCGGCATGTTGCGGATGGCCTCGGTCGTCGCGTAGCCGTCGAGCTCGGGCATCATGATGTCCATCAGCACGAGCCGGACATCCTCGTTGCGTTCCAGCGCCTCGATGCCCTCGCGGCCGTTCTCGGCGTACAGCACCTCCGCGCCGCAGCGCTCGAACACGCTGGTGAGCGCGAACACGTTCCGCACGTCGTCGTCCACGATCAGTATCTTCGCACCGTACAGCGGGTCCTTGGGGTCGGGCGCCGCCGCGAACGCGGGCCCGGACGCCGCCGCCGCGCCGTGGCCAGCCCGGGCCGCCGCGCGGGACGGGCCGGCCATCCGGCTCACGGCCGACCGGCTGGTGCCGTTCCGGCTGGTGCCGTTCCAGTTCTCGGGCGCGGCCGGGTAGTCGTCGGCGCCATTGATGCCGTTCGGGCCGCCCGGGTCCAGGATCCGGCGCGGGCCGGTGTCGGAGCCGGGCCGCATCGACCGCGCGGGCAGGTACAGGGTGAACGTGCTGCCGTGCCCCAGCCGGCTGGTCGCCTTGATCTGGCCCCCCAGCAGCCGGGCGATGTCCTTGCTGATGGACAGGCCCAGGCCGGTGCCGCCGTAGCGCCGGCTGGTGGTCCCGTCGGCCTGCTGGAAGGCCTCGAAGATCAGGTGCTGCTTCTCTTCGGAGATGCCGATGCCGGTGTCAGAGACGGAGAAGGCGATCACGTCCGGCTCGTCCCGCAGCGGCCCGGTGAACGTGACGTCCTCGGCCGGCGCGACCCGCAGCCGTACGCCGCCCTGGGCGGTGAACTTCACCGCGTTGGACAGCAGGTTGCGCAGCACCTGCTGCAGCCGCTGCTCGTCGGAGTAGATCATGCCCGGCAGGCTGGCTGCGGTGTCGACCTCGAACGTGAGGCCCTTCTCCGCCGCCATCGGCCGGAACGTGGCGTCCAGGTACTCGACCAGGCCGTCCAGCGGGATCTCGGCCGGGTGCACGTCCATCTTGCCCGCCTCGACCTTGGACAGGTCCAGGATGTCGTTGATCAGCCGCAGCAGGTCCGAGCCCGCGTCGTGGATGGTCATGGCGAACTCGACCTGCTTGGAGGACAGGTTGCTGTCCGGGTTCTCGGCCAGCAGCTTGGCCAGCACCAGCAGGCTGTTCAGCGGGGTCCGCAGCTCGTGCGACATGTTGGCCAGGAACTCCGACTTGTACCGCGAGGAGGTGGCGAGCTGCTGCGCGCGCTCCTCCAGCGTCCGCCGGGCCTGCTCGATCTGGAAGTTCTGGACTTCGATGGCCCGGTTCTGCTTGGCCATCAGCGCCGCCTTGTCCTCCAGCTCGGCGTTGGAGTTCCGCAGCTCGGTCTGCTGGTGCTGCAGCTCGTCGGTGCGCTCCTGCAGCTGGGTGGCCAGCCGCTGGGACTCCGACAGCAGCGACTCGGTCCGGGAGTTGGCCATGATCGTGTTGATCGTGACGCCGATCGTCGGCACGAACTGGTCGAAGAACGCCAGGTGCACGTCGCCGAAGTGGTGCAGCGAGGCCAGCTCGAGCACGCCGAGGACCTGGTCCTCGAACAGGATCGGCAGCATGACCACGCTGACCGGCGAAGCCACCCCCAGGCCGGAGCCCACGGTCAGGTAGCCGGGCGGGACGTTCTCGATCAGGATCCGCTTGCGCTCCATGGCCGCCTGGCCCGCGAGGCTCTCGCCCAGCACGAACCGGGTCATGCCGCCGCGCTGGAAGCCGTAGGTGGCGATCCGGCTGAACTCCAGCTCGGACGCGATCTGCGGTTCGGGCTCGGGGACGGCCGCGTGGCCGTTCGGCCCGTGCGGGCCGGCGCCCTGGCCCACGGCGGCACTGGCGCCGTGGGCACTTTGCCCGTTCTGGCCGTTGACGCTCAGGCCGTTGGAACTGCGGCCGTTGGTGCCGGACCCGTTGGCCCTGTGTCCGCTGGCGCTGTGTCCGCTGGCACTGCGGCTGTTCGCGCCCGGCGGCAACGCGGCGTCGCCGTTCTCGCCGCCGGCGGTCAGGGCCCGGCCGGGCAGCTCGGAGCCGGGCGGCGTGGCCAGGTAGAACGCGCCGTACTGCGCGGACGCCAGCGGGGTCAGCTCGCTCATGATCAGCCGCGCGACCTCCAGCAGGTCGCGGTGACCCTGCATGAGGCCGGAGATCCGGGCCAGGTTGGTGTTGAGCCAGTCCTGCTCCCGGTTGGCCCGGGTGGTCTCGCGCAGGTTGGCCACCATCAGGTTGATGTTGTCCTTGAGCTCGGCCACCTCGCCGCGGGCGTCGACCGCAATCGACTGGGTCAGGTCGCCCTCGGCCACCGCACTGGCCACACCGGCGATGGCCCGCACCTGGGTGGTGAGGTTACTGGCCAGGCCGTTCACGCTCTCGGTCAGCCGCTTCCAGGTGCCGGACACCCCTTCCACCTCGGCCTGGCCGCCCAGCCGGCCTTCGGTGCCCACTTCCCGGGCCACTCGGGTGACCTCGTCCGCGAACGCGGACAGCTGGCCCACCATCGTGTTGAACGTCTGCTTGAGCTGCAGGATCTCACCCCGCGCCTCGACGTCGATCTTCTTGCTCAGGTCGCCCTGCGCGACCGCGGTCGTGACCTGCGCGACGTTACGGACCTGAGCGGTCAGGTTGTTCGCCATCGAGTTCACGTTCTCGGTCAGGTCTTTCCAGATCCCCGAGACGCCGCGGACGTGGGCCTGGCCGCCCAGCCGGCCTTCGGTGCCGACCTCGCGGGCCACTCGGGTGACCTCGTCCGCGAACGCGGACAGCTGGCCCACCATCGTGTTGAACGTCTGCTTGAGCTGCAGGACTTCGCCCTGGGCGTCGACCGTAATCTTCTGGCTCAGGTCACCGTCCGCGACCGCGGTCGCGACCTGGGAGATGTTCCGCACCTGGAGGGTCAGGTTGCTGGCCATCCCGTTCACCGAGTTGGTCAGGTCTTCCCACACGCCGGAGACGCCGCGGACGTGGGCCTGACCGCCCAGCCGGCCTTCGGTGCCGACCTCGCGGGCCACCCGGGTGACCTCGTCGGCGAAGCCGGACAGCTGGTCCACCATGGTGTTGAACGTCTGCTTGAGCTGGAGCATCTCGCCCTGGGCGTCGACCGTCACCTTGCGGGTCAGGTCGCCGCGGGCCACTGCCGTGGTCACCATGGCGATGTCACGGACCTGCTCAGCCTTCTGCGCGACTTCCGTCGAGAGCGACGAAAGCTGGCCCGTCACCTCATCCAGCAGCGACCCGATGTCGCCGAGCATGACGCTGTCGCCGCGGGTCCGGCCGCGGGCGCGGAAGTCGCCGTTGGCGAGCGCGGCGAGCGCATCACGGATGGGCTCGAGGTCGGTGTCGGTGTACTTGGCCTCTGCGGGTGTGGTGGGCGCAGGGTGAGGCATGGTGCTCCCTCCAGGCTTTGACGCCGCCGTCCGTGCTGGCGCGCTATCAGGCCGTACTCCTATCCTCGCCAAGCCGGCCTACCGTTTCCTAGTAACTTCTTTAGGATGTCCCGATAGAAAGTATTAACCTCACGAGTCTGTCACGATGGAGACGACACCTCAGCATTTAGCGACTAATCGCACGCCAGCTAGTAGGGCCCAGTTGGGTAAGGACCGAGGGGACACGTGAGGGGACGAACCGACCTCATCGCGTCCGCGGCGTACCAGCCGGAGCCGGCCGCCGCGGCGGCCGCGCGCCGTTTCATCCGGCAGACCCTGCAAACCTGGGACATCGCGGACCGGTCGCATGAGGCGGACCGGCTGGTCGATGACGCTGTGCTGCTCACCAGCGAGCTGGTTACCAACGCCGTGGTGCACGCCGGTACCGCTCTCGACGTTACCTGCCGGATAGCTTCCGGTGAGCTGGAGATTGCGGTCCGTGACCGCCACCCGGCCCGCACGCTGCCCGACCTCCCCGCCGCCGCAAGCATGTCGGCCGAGCGGGGCCGCGGCCTGCTGCTGCCGACCGCGCTCGCCTCGTCCTGGGGCGTCACCTACGCCCACACGGCCAAGGCCGTCTGGTTCCGCATGAGCCTGGCCCACCGGGAAGCCGCCGACGACCAGGCCGCCCCGCCCGCCGGCACTGACCTCAGCTCCGCCGACCTAACCGGCCCCGCCGACCTGGCCGACCCCTCCAGCCACACCGGCACCCCTAGTCATGCCGGCACCTCCAGCGACACCGACACCCCTAGCCACGCCGACACCCCTAGCCACGCCGACGCCCCTAGCCACGCTGGCACCCCTATCCCCGTCGGCACGCCCAGCCACGCGGGCATCTCCAGCCACGCTGGCACCAACGGTCACTCTGACCCGGACGGCCCCGGCAGCCCCGCGGGCCGGGACGGAGCCGAGGCCGGGTACGTGGCCTCGGCCGAGCCGGAAGTCACCGTGGTCCGGCCGGGCCAGGCCCTCAGCCCGGTGTCCAGCCATGCCCCGGCGCAGCTCAGCGCGATCGACGACGCGACCGCCGGGCTGCGCCCCGACCTGGGCACGCTGAGCTACGACGAGCTGCTGCGGCACACCGTGGAGACCGCCCGCGACGTGGTCACCGCCGACGCGGCCTACGCGCTGGTCGCGGACGAGGACGGCGAGCTGCGGGTGCGCGCGGCCGCGGGGGTGGGCGTGTCCGAGTCGCTGTTCGCCCCGTCGGTGCCCGCGGTGTTCGCCGACGGCGCCGCGGCCAAGTCGCTGGTCACCGTGCCGTTCCTGGTCGACGGCCGGGTCACCGGCGTGCTCGGCGCCGCCGCCACCTCGGCCGACCGGTTCGATGGCACCGACGCGGCCAAGCTGCAACGGGTCGCCGACCGCGTCGCCATCTCGCTGGAGCGGGCCCGGCTCAGCGAGCTGGAGCGCAAGCGCCGCGGCCGCATCGGCTTTCTGGCCGAGGCGAGCGAGTTGCTGGCCAGCACGCTGGACCAGGAGAAGACGATCTCGCTGATCGCCCAGCTGGTCGTGCCGCGGCTGGCGGCCTGGTGCGCGGTCCTGCTGGCCGACGAGGCCGGCGAGCTGCGGCCCGAGCCGGTCTACGTCTGGCACGCCGACGAGTCGCTTATCGACCCGCTGGCGGGCCTGCTGGCCGCGGTCGGGCCGCCCGAGGCGGACGAGGCCGGCCGCAGCTGGTCGCTGGCCATGGAGATCGGGCCGGACCTGGTCGACGAGGCGGTGGTGCTGGCCTCCGACGCGGCCTGGTGCTTCCCACTGGCCGCCCGCGGGCGCAGCCTGGGCGTGGTGGTGATCGGCCGCCCGCGCGGTGACCGGCCGCCCCGCGAAGCCCTCGAGCTGGCCGAGGACCTGGCCCGCCGGGCCGCGCTGGCCTTGGACAACGCCCGGTTGTACGAGCAGCAGCAGCTCACCAGCCAGGCCCTGCAGCGCAGCCTGCTGCCGCCCGAGCTGCCGCAGATCCCCGGCATCGACCTGTCCGTCGCGCACCAGGTCGCGGGGGAGGGCAACGAGGTCGGCGGCGACTTCTACGACGTGTTCCCGGCCGGGCCGGACCGCTGGCGGTTCGCGATCGGCGACGTCTGCGGCACCGGGCCGGAAGCGGCCGCCGTCACCGGGCTGGCCCGGCACGCGCTGCGCATCCTGGCCCGCGAGGAGCACGACGTCGCCGACGTGGTCGGCCGGCTGAACGACCTGATCCTGGAGGAGAGCGCCCGCGGCCGGTTCCTCACCCTGCTGCACGGCGAGATCACCGTGCTGGGCGAGGCGCCCGACCCGGACCGTGAGGGCACCCTGTTCGCCCGGGATGGCGAGGGCACGTCCCCGCCGGTCGTCCGGCTGCGCCTGGTCTCGGCCGGGCACCCGCTGCCGTTGCTGCTCCGTGCGGGCGATCCGTCCGGGGTGCCGCAGCCCGCGGCCGAGCCGCAGCCCCTGCTCGGCGTGATGAGCGACCTCACCTATACGGCCCAGACGGCGAGCCTGTACCCCGGCGACGTGCTGCTGTCGGTCACCGACGGCATCACCGAGCGCAAGGACGCCCACGGCCGCCTGCTCGACGACGACGATGGCCTGGCCGCCCTGCTGGCCCACTGCCGCGGCCTCAACGCCGGCGCCGTCGCCGCCCGCATCGTCCGCGCCGCCGAGGACTTCGGCGCCGCCCCCCGCACCGACGACATGGCCCTCCTGGTCCTCCGCGCCGTGTAGCTGGGGGTGTGTGCCTCCGGCGGGGCGCTTCTGGCTCCGGGATGGATAAAGCCCATGGTCTGGCTCCGTCCCGGGTCGCCGTCGTCCGGCCCGTCAGCCGAGCAGACCTCCCGGGCCGCCTCAAGCGGCGGAAGGGCACGCCGCTTGACCCGCCCCGTCCGGCCCGCTGATCCGGCCGCCGGGACGACGGCGACGGGATGGCCCAGGCCGCCACCGCCGTGCGCGTGGCACGCCTCACTTGGCCCTCAGCTGTCACACCGGCCCCGTGAGCCTCTGTACTTCCGGAGTCCCTGCGCACCCAATGACGCCATTGAGTGCGCTACAGCACGCCCGATGGCGCCATCGGGCGGGTGCCCGGCGCGGCCAGGCGAAGCGACGCCTAGCGCCCACGTCACACCCGCCCCTAGGGCCTCGATGCTTGGGGTCGCTACCGTGCCCGATGGCGCCAAAGGGCACACCATGCTGTGCCCTTTGACGCCATCGGGCACAGCAAGTGCGGTGTGGGGCGGGGTCGCGAGCTCTCGTCCCGGGCGGAATAACCCAGGGACCTCGCGGTTGGCGTGGACATGAGAGCTGTGGGAGTCACCGAGTGGGGCGGGCCGGACGTACTGCAGGTGCTGGACCTGCCGACTCCGGAAGCCGGACCAGGCCAGGTTCGCATCCGGGTCTACGCGGCGGCGGTGAATCCGACCGACACCTTGCTGCGGGACGGTAGCCGGGCTGACGCGCTGCGGGACGTGCCGCCGCCGTTCGTGCTGGGGATGGACGCGGCCGGGGTGCTGAACCAGATAGGGCCCGGCGTCCAGACCAGCCTGCAGGTCGGCGACCCGGTGATGGCCATTGTGCTGCCGGCTGGTGCGCACGGCGCCTATGCCGAGCAGATCGTGGTCCCGGCCGAATCGGTGGTCCGCGCCCCGCAGGGGACCAGTCACGCCGAAGCCGCCAGCCTGCTGATGAACGCGGTCACCGTCCGCGCCGCCCTGGACGCGCTGGACCTGCAGCCCGGTCAGCTCTTGGCCGTGACCGGCGCGGCCGGCGCCGTGGGCGGTTTCGCGGTCGAACTGGCCAAGGCCGACGGCCTGCGGGTCGTGGCCGACGCCTCGCCTGCGGACGAGAAGCTGGTCACCTCGCTCGGGGCCGACGTGGTCGTGGCCCGCGGCGATGACTTCGGCGCCCGCGTCCGCGAGGTCTTCCCGGACGGCGCCGACGGCTTGGTCGATGGCGCGCTGCTGGACGAGCACGCACTGCCGGCCGTGCGCGACGGCGGCCGGATCGCCACCGTCCGCGGCTACCAGGGCCCGGATGACGGCGAGCGCGGCATCACCTTCCACCCGGTGTTCGTCCGCAACTATGCCCGCGAGCAGGCCATGCTCGACCGCCTTCGCCAGCAGGCCGAGCAGGGTCAGGTCACCCTGCGCGTGGCCCAGGTCCTCCCGGCCGGCCGGGCCGCGGAAGCGCACCGCACCCTCGAAGCGGGCGGTACCCGCGGCCGCCTCATCCTCGAGTTCTGACCGCCCGGGCGCAGTGGCGCCGTGGCATAGTCCTCGCTATGACGGTGTTCGACGACCTCGAGGCGGAACAGGACCGGCTCGCTGACATCCTGGCCAGGCTGAGCGGCGCGCAGTGGGCCACTGCGTCCCTGGCGCCCGGGTGGACCGTCCGCGACGTCGTGCTGCACCTGGCCCAGGGCGAAGAGATGGCGCTGGCCCGGCTGAGCGGAGCCCCGAACCCGGCGGCGCACGATCCGGCCCAAGCCCAGCACGACCAGCACAGCCAGCACGGCCAGGACAGCCAGCACGGCCAGGACGGCCGCACGGTTGAGCAGATCATGGCCGCCCTGGTCGAGGCCGACCCGGCCACCCCGGCGCAGGCGCTGCGGTGCTGGCAGCAGGCCCGCGGACCGGCGATGGACCTGCTGCGGGCGGCGGACCCGCAGCGCCGAATCGAGTGGGCGGCGGCGCCGCTGAAGCCGGCCGCGCTGGCCACCACCCGGCTGGCCGAGCACTGGACCCACGGGCTGGACGTCACCGGGCCGCTGGGCATCGACTTTCCCGACACGGCCCGGCTCCGGCACGTTGCCTGGCTGGCCCACCGGATGCTGCCCTACGCCTACGGGCTGGCGGGTCAGCCGGCCGCGGAGACCCGGGCCGAGCTCACCGCCCCGGACGGCACGACCACCTGGGAGTTCGGGCCGCCGGACGCCGCATCGGCCATCACCGGGGACGCGGGCGTGTTCTGCCGGGTCGCCGCCCAGCGGCTGCCCGCGGCCCAAGCCGCCCAGGCCGCCGGAGTCACCGGAGCCGGCCTGCGGACCAGCGGCCCGGACGGAGCCCGGGCGCTGGGCCTCCTCCGCAGCTACGCGGTCTGATGATGTCCACGCTCCGCTGGGCTACCGTGTGACCTGGGGCCGCCTACAACGGCGCACGAAAGGAGCCATCCAGTGCCTGATCCAGAGATCTGGGCTCTGACCAGCAAGAAGGGATGGCCCAAGACTGCCTACGACAAGACGACCTGGATCCCGTGCCTGAGCCGGCTCCAGGCGGCGATGCCGGACATCGACGAGCTAGGCTGCAACATCTCGGTCGAGCCGCTGTGAACCTCCGCAGCGCGTACGTCGTCATCGGGATTGGTTTTGTCATGCTGGCGGCGGCGATCGCATCGTTCGGGCTCAGCGCCCCCACCGTGGTCGGTGCGCTGTTCCTGCTGGCCATGGTGGTGTGCGGCGTGATCTACTTCGCTCTCGTCACGCGGGAGACGGGCCGCCTCAAGGCCAGCATCCGCGCGGCACAGGAACGGAGGACACCATGGCAGGACTGACCCCGGGCCCGAAGAGCCAGCAGGCCCGGAAAGGCCAGCCGAGCCAGCAAGGCCAGCCGGACCAGGGCACGGCCGCCCTGTACCGGCGGAGCCAGCTCGCCCTGGGGGCCGCGTTCGTCGTGCTGGTCGGCGCGGTGGTGGCGTTCGTGCTGCACGCCCGGGTGGTGGGCATCGTGCTGCTGGTCCTGATGCTGCTGGGCGGGATGGCCAGCTTTTACTTCTCGGTCCAGTTCCGGAACCGCGCGGTGGCGCAGGCGCGCGCGGCCCGGCAAGAGCAGGCGGCGCGGGCCGCCGGGAACCGTAAGGCATCCCGCCCCGGCCGGGATTAATTTTCTTTAATAAGGTCCCTCGGCACCCGGTCACTGGCCCGCGGGGACGGTCACGGTGATCAGCGTTCCGTCGCCCACGTTGAGCAGGGCCCGGAAGCCCGGTCAGGCCGAGGTGGCCTGGGGCTCGGGCCGGGCGCCGGCCAGGCCGAACCGGTAGGCGGTGGCGGCGGCCTCGCCCCGGCTGGCCACGCTGAGCTTGCTCAAGATGTTGGACACGTGCACGCTGGCCGTCTTGGCCGAGATGAACAGCTCGGACGCGATCTCGCGGTTGCTGCGCCCGGCCGCGACCAGCTGCAGGACCTCCAGCTCACGCGCAGTCAGGCCGAACGGCTGAGCCGCCTCCGCACCGGTGGCGCCGCTGGCACCCGGTGACCCCGGGCCGCCGGCCTCGGCCGGGGCCGGACCGGGACGGGCCCGGCGGAACAGGCGGGCGATCTCGGCGCTGAGCGGCGCGGCCCCGACGCTGTCGGCCAGGGTGGCGGCCCGGCGCAGGCGCAGGGCGGCGCCTTCGCGGTCCCCGGCGCCCAGCGCAGCGCCGGCCGCACCGGTCAGGGCCTGAGCCTGCGGGTAGGGCTGGCGGACGACCTCCCAAGCCGCGGCGGCCTCGTCCCAGGCGTCCCGCAGCGCCATCGGATCCTGCTCGCCGCCGTCGGCTCCCGTGCTGGTGCTGGTGCTGGCCCTGGGCCGGGCCGCACCGGGACCAGCCAGCTCGAAGGCAGCCTGCCGGTCCAGCGCGGCGAAGGTACGGCGCTGGCCTTCCTGCACCCGGCCGTAGACCCCGAACGGGCCGGCGCAATCGCGGAGCCGGTCCAGCAGGGCGATGGCGTCGGCTCGCAGCGTCTCGTCCCGGGTGGCGGCGGCTTGGCGCAGGGCCAGCACGCAGGCGCGGGCGCCCGCGGTCAGCACCGGCCAGCCGTACCGGGTCGTGCTGCCCGCCACGTCGCGGGAGTCCAGCACGCCCCGGGCGGCGGCGATCGCGCCGGCGGGGTCGCCGGCGGCCAGGCGGGCCTCGATCTCCAGCTGGCCCAGCGGCAGGTGGTGCTGGTCCTTGTACCGGGCCGCGTCGAACGTGGTCCGGGCCGAGGCGGCCCACCGGTCGGCCGCGATGGCATCGCCACGGGCCGCGGCGATCAGCCCGGCCAGCACGTTCAGCGAGGCCCGGTGCATGGGCGGCGGCGCCAGCTCCAGCGCGCGCTCTACCGCCTCGGCCGCCTCGTCCCAGCGGCCGAGCGAGGTCAGCGGCTCGGCGTGGTTGATGGTCAGGAACGTCCCAGTCGTCCGGGCCAGGCCGTACTCGCGGGCGCTGACCACCCCCTGGCGCGCGACCTGAGCGGCGGCCTCGTGCTCCCCGGCCCCCTCCAGCAGGTGCGACTCGTTGGTCGCGATGGCCAGCAGCAACCGGAACGCCTTGGCCGCGGTGGCGATGGTCCGCGCTTCGACCACCTTGTTCAGCGGCGCGCTGCCGATCTCGGCCATGCCGCTGTTGCTGGCGGCGATGAGACCCATCGACATCAGCGCGCTGGCCTCGCTGGCCTGATCGCCGATCTGGCGGGCCAGGGCCAGCGCCTCCTCGGTCGCCTGGCGATCCCGGGTCGTGTGCCGCCCGCCGTGCTTGCCGCAGGACACCAGGATCTGGACCCGCACCACCGCGTCCAGCTCGGCTGGCACCAGCTCCAGCGCCCGCTCCAGGTCGGTCGTGCTGTCGAGGCCGAGGTGATGGCTGAAGTTGGACCGCCGGTTCAGCAGGAGCGCCACCCGGATCGGCTCGGCCGCCGGGTCGAGCTCCTTCAGCCCGGCGGTGGCGAAGGCGTGGCCGCGGCTGGAATCGCCGGCGTCGAAGGCGGCCTCCACCGCCTCCTCCAGCACCCGGGCGTGGTCGGCGCCGATCCTTGTGGCCGCGTCCGGCACCCGGTCCCACAGCTCCAGCACCCGGGCCAGCATGGTCAGCCGCTCGGCGTGCGCCACCGACTTGGATTGCTCGGTCGCGGCCTGCCAGGCGCTGATCAGGGCCCAGGTCACGTCGTGGGCCGAGTACCAGTGGTGGGCCATCTCGATGTGGGCGCGGTGAGCCGGCACCAGGCTGCGGTCGGCGTCGATGGCCTCCGCGAACCGCGCGTGCAGCCGGCCGTGCTCGCCCGGCAGCAGGTCGTCGTGCACGGCCTCGCGGATCAGTGCGTGCCGGAACACGAAGTCGCCCGCGTCGGTGACCAGGGTGTTGGCGGTCACGGCGGGACGCAGCACCCGGCTCAGCTGGTCCAGGTCCAGGCCGCTCACCGCGGCCAGCAGGGCGGGCCCGATGCGGCGCCCGCCGGTGCTGGCGATCCGCAGCACCTCCTGGGACTCCTCGGGCAGCCGGCGCACGCCGATGAGGACCAGGTCCCGCAGCGAGTCGGGCAGCTCTCCGATCTCGGTGTCCTGGCTGGCCAGCAGGGTCTCCAGGAACAGCGGGTTGCCCTCGGTCCGCCGGTACAGCCGGTCGGTCCAGGTCGCGTCGGGTACCCGGCCGGTGATCCAGGTGGCCAGCTCGCCGGCTTCGCGCCGGGTCAGCGCGGGCAGGTCGATCCGCTGGACCCAGTCGACCCGGTCCAGCTCGGCGATGAGCGGCCGCAGCGGGTGGGTCCGGTGCAGCTCGTCGGACCGGTAGGTGACGACGATCAGCACGCCGTCCAGCGCCCGCTGGTTGCGGATCAGGAACGCCAGCAGGTCCCGGCTGGACTGATCGGCCCAGTGCGCGTCCTCGATGGCCAGCACGATCGGGGCCGTCTCGGCCAGCCGCTCCAGCAGCACCAGCACCTGCTCGAACAGCCGGGCCCGGGCCTCGCCCGCGTCGACGGTGGCCAGCGGCTCGCCCAGCTCGGGCAGCAGCCGGGCCAGCTCGCGGATGGTCCCGCCCGCCAGCAGGCCGGCTAGCCCGTCGGTGCCCAGCTCCCGCACCAGGTCCCGGAGGACCGCGGTGAACGGCGCGAACGGCAGCCCGTCGGGCCCGAGCTCCAGGCAGCCGCCGGTCAGCACCCGCGTCCCCCCAGCCTGCTCGGTCGCGGTGAACTCGCTGAGCAGCCGGGACTTACCCACCCCGGCTTCGCCGCCGATGAGCACGCTGGCGGGCGAGCCGTCGCGCACCGCGGCCAGCGCCGACCGCAGCGCGGCCAGCTCGTCCGTGCGGCCCACCAGCGGGGCGCTGATCGTCGGCGCGCTCATGCCTTCCAGGATGCCACCCGGCCCGGACATTTCCGAAAGGTTAAACCGGCCGGCGGGCACGGCCGAAAGCCGGAACCGCCCGCCCCCGCGGGGCGGTTCCGGCCGGGCCGGCGAACCGGGTGAAGACGACGAGGCGCCGCCTCCCCGGGAAGGGTCCGGGGAGGCGGCGCCGGATCGTGGATCGGTCAACGGACCGTTTCCGTGGGCTGGTCCGTGGCGGGCTTGGTCTCGCCGTGGAACGTGCCGTCGATGTAGTCGGGTACCCGCACGCCCGCCAGCGGGTCAACGGTCTGGCGCCGCCGCAGGGCCCGGCGCGCCTGGCGGGCCTGCCGGGCGGTCGAGTGGGCTCGCGCGGTGCTCTGCCAGTCCCGCGACTGCTGCTGGGCCAGCGCGCGAATGATGTCCGGATGCATGGTGTCTCCTCACCGCGAGGGCGACCTGCTGATCGCCCGTACATTCAGGTTCGCGGTAAGGCCCCGGGCCGCACATCGGGCGAATGCCTTATCTGTGGCCCCGATCATGGTCTTAGGCCGGCCGTCCCAGCCCGGAACGCCCTAAGACCGGTCTGAGGTAGGCCTAGGCGGGTCTGCGGCGGCCGGAATTCCGCAGGCCGCAGCGGTGTTCTACTACCTGTCGCCCCCTGGTTAACCGGGGCCGCATAAACTGACAGGGCCGCACATTCAGCGGCTCTTCTCCGCACCCAAATTGAGCGAGACTTCCGCATGCCCATCAGCCCGACCCAGGCCCCCCAGGCCAGCCACGCCGACTTTGCCGGCTCAGCGACCCGCGACGAGATCAGGAACGTTGCCATCGTCGCGCACGTCGACCACGGCAAAACCACGCTGGTCGACGCCATGCTGTGGCAGTCCGGTGCGTTCCGCGCGGGCTCGCACGTGGCCGAGCGGGTGATGGACTCCGGTGACCTGGAGCGTGAGAAGGGCATCACGATCCTGGCCAAGAACACCGCGGTCCAGCACGACGGGCTGACCATCAACATCGTGGACACCCCCGGGCACGCCGACTTCGGCGGCGAGGTTGAGCGCGGGCTGTCGATGGTGGACGGGGTGGTGCTGCTGGTCGACGCGAGCGAGGGCCCGCTGCCGCAGACCCGGTTCGTGCTGCGCAAG
Source organism: Streptosporangiaceae bacterium (assembly GCA_965277615.1). Classification (GTDB taxonomy): domain Bacteria; phylum Actinomycetota; class Actinomycetes; order Streptosporangiales; family Streptosporangiaceae; genus Bog-532. The sequence continues at coordinate 176,200 of CBDIDG010000003.1, forward strand.
ACGCTGGAGGCCAAGCTCCCGGTCGTCCTGGTCATCAACAAGGTCGACCGGCCGGACGCGCGCATCGCCGAGGTGCTGGACGCCTGTTATGAGCTGTTCATCGACCTGGACGCCAGCGAGGAGCAGATCGAGTTCCCGATCGTCTACGCCTCGGCCAAGGCGGGCCGGGCCTCGCTGAACCGCCCGGGCAACGGCGAGCTGCCGGACTCGGAGAACCTGGAGCCGCTGTTCCAGGTGCTGCGGGACACCGTGCCTGCCCCGTCCTACGACCCGGGCGCGCCGCTGCAGGCCCACGTCACGAACCTGGACGCGTCGTCCTACCTGGGCCGCATCGGGCTGTGCCGGATCTACAACGGGACGCTGAAGCGGGGTCAGCAGGCCGCGCTCATTCGCCGTGACGGTTCGGTGGAGCGGGTCAAGATCTCCGAGCTGTTCCTGACCGAGGCGCTGGAGCGCAAGCCCGCCGACTCGGCCGGCCCCGGTGACATCGCGGCCATCGCCGGGATCCCCGACATCATGATCGGCGAGACGATCGCCGACCCGGAGGACCCGCGCCCGCTGCCGCTGATCACCGTGGACGAGCCCGCGATCTCGATGACGATCGGCGTTAACAACTCGCCGCTGGCGGGCCGGGACAAGGGCACCAAGGTCACCGCGCGGCTGGTCAAGGACCGGCTCGACCGCGAGCTGGTCGGCAACGTGTCCCTGAAGGTGCTGCCGACCGAGCGCCCCGACACCTGGGAGGTCCAAGGCCGCGGCGAGCTGGCCCTGGCCATCCTGGTCGAGACCATGCGCCGGGAAGGCTACGAGCTGACCGTCGGCCGTCCCCAGGTCGTCACGCGCGAGGTGGACGGCAAGGTCCACGAGCCGGTCGAGCGGCTGGCCGTGGACGTGCCCGAGGAGTACCTCGGCGCCGTGACCCAGTTGCTGGCCGTGCGCAAGGGCCGGATGGAATCCATGACCAACCACGGCACCGGCTGGGTCCGCCTCGACTTCGTGGTCCCCTCCCGTGGCCTGATCGGCTTCCGCACCCAGTTCCTGTCCGACACCCGCGGCACCGGCATCGCCCACCACGTGTTCGAGGGCTACGAGCCCTGGTCCGGTGACCTGCGCACCCGGCCGTCCGGCTCGCTGGTCGCCGACCGCACCGGCAACGCCGCCGCCTACGCCATGTTCAGCCTGCAGGACCGCGGCTCGCTGTTCGTCTCGCCCGGCACCGAGGTCTACGAGGGCATGATCGTCGGTGAGAACTCCCGCTCGGACGAGATGGACGTCAACATCTGCCGCGAGCGCAAGGTGACCAACGTCCGCCAGTCCACCGCCGACGAGCTGGAGCGCCTGGTCCCGCCGCGGCTGCTCAGCCTGGAGCAGGCCCTGGAGTTCTGTTCCGACGACGAGTGCGTCGAGGTCTCCCCGTCCGCGGTGCGCCTGCGCAAGGTAACGCTGGACGCCAAGGAGCGCGGCCGCACCCGGGCCCGCAAGGCCCGCGGCTCCCAGGAACAGTGACTCCGCAAAGCAACTCAGCGCAGTAACTCACTTCACGGCCCCGGCCCCGGCTCCCGTCAGGGTGCCGGGGCCGTACGCGTACAGCCAGGCCGTCCGGCCAGGACGGCCGCGGGCGGCTAGCCCTCCAGCGCGGCCAGCGCCTCGCGGGCCTCTTCCAGCAACGGCGGCGGGAGGTGGAGCGTGAGCACGTGCCGCAGCGCCCGGCCGTAGGCCACGTCGAAGGCCTGCTCGGCCGGGACCGCGACGTCCGGGACCACCCCGGTGCCTTCCCAGTTGGTCCCGGTCACCGGGTTGACCGACCGGGCGTGCGGCACCGCGAGGGCCAGCGTGGCCGAGATCGGTACGCGCTGAGTGGGGTGGGCGCCGCCGCCGGTGGTCTCGCCGATCAGCTCGGCCCGGCCCTGGGCCTGCAGCGAGTAGGCGAAGTCCTCGCCACCGGAGAACGTCCGCGCGCTGGTCAGCAGGTACACCGGCCGGTTCAGGTACCGGTGGCCGGGCACGCTGGCCAGCGTCCAGAACTGCCGCGTCTCACCGCTCCCGGCGTCGAAGATGTCGTTCAGGTGCGTCTGGTCGTCCGGGAACAGGTAACTCAGCCAGAACACCACCCCGGCCGGTGCGCCCCCGCCGTTGTGCCGCAGGTCGATGATGAGCGCCGCGGTGCCCGAGACCAGTTCCATGGCCGCCGCGATGGCTCGGGCCGCATCGTCCGGCGGGGCCACCGCGCGCAGGTCGATATAGCCGATGTCGCCGTCCAGCCGCTCGACCTTGAAGATGCCGTAGTTCAACGGGTGTCCTCGTTCCAGCCAATCGGGCCAGGGGGGCCGGTCCGGCCGGCCTGGAGGCCCGCCTCGACCACCGCCCGGGCCACCGGGCGGGCCGTCCTCGCGCGGCCGGGTCCGGACCCGCAGGTGCTTGTCCCGGCACACCTCGTACAGCTGGCTGGTCAGCTTGTCGGCCAGTGCCTCGTCGTCCAGGTCCTCGTACTCGCCCGCGGCCAGGCTGGCCTCGAGCGCGACCGCGGCCTGTTCCGCCCGCTCGGGGAACACATAGCTGGACCGGAGCAGCCCGGTGATGATGTCGATGAGCTCGGTGGCCGGCAGCGGTTCTGTGGTCAGCGCCGGGTCGTCCGGCACGGTGATCCGCGGCACGGGTGCCGCGTCATCGGCCGGGGTCTCGACGGTGAACTCGAGCAGCCGGGCTGGTGGCAGCCGCAGCGACAGCTCGCGTCGCAGCCGCCGCATGCCCACCTCATGCGTCCGCGCCCAGTCGTCCAGGAACTGCTGCGGGTCCGCGCCGGACGGGCCGGGGGCGTCCACGAACACCCGGACCAGCAACTCGTCCGGCTCCAGTGCCGGGTCGTCGGTGTCGAGGACCAGCGTGGCCCGCCGCACGCTGCCCGCCGGGAAACGCGCGGTGACCTCGCGGTTGATCCGCTCCTCCAGCCGTGCCGCTTCGGCCTGATCCATGTCGGCCTCCCCGTCGTCCGCCGCCAGGCTAATCCGCGGGGCCTCGTCGCGGAAATCCAATTACGTGAAACCCTGTGGCCATGGAGGACGTCGGCCAGGCCGAGCTGCTGGACGCGGGGCGGCAGGGGCAGATCCTGGAGGGCTCGCATCAGGGCGGGCGGCGTCCGGTCGACGCGGCCCTGCTGCGCCGCTGCTGCCTGGAGTTCCGGGACCAGATCGACCCGCGTGGGCTCCGGCTGCACCACGTCTCGGTGCGCGGGCCGGTCGACCTGGCCGGCCTGACCATCGGATTCCCCCTCCATTTCGACGACTGCGACTTCGATGCCCCCGTCCACGTCGAAGGGGCCGAGCTCCGGGAGCTGACGCTGACCGGGTCCCCCCGGCTGCCCGGGCTGCTGGGCAACGGGTTGCGGCTGCGCGGCGACCTCGACCTGTCCGGGTCCACCCTCACCGGGGCCCACCGGACCAGCGCCAGCCTGGGCAAACGGGCTGCGGTGTGGCTGTGTGAGGCGCGTCTCGGCGGTCGCCTGCTGTGCCGGGACACGGTGATCCGGCCCGAGGGGGAGCGGGCCGTGCAGGCCGACCGGATCCGGACCGGCGGCCCGATCCGGCTGCTGCACGGGTTCGTGTCCGAGGGCGAGGTCCGGCTGACCGGGGCGCACATCGGCGGGTCGCTGGACATCATCGGCGGCCGCATCGAGGCCCCCGGCGCGATCGCGCTGGACCTCGGCGACGCGGTCATCGGCGGCAACCTGTTCATCGTGGACGGCGGGGGACGCCGCCCGGTGATCCGGGGCCGGATGGACATGGGCAGCGCCCACATCGACGGCCAGTTCCTGTTCCGCAACGCGACGCTGGAGGGATCGGACAGCATGCCCGCCGACCGGGGGCACGCGGGCACGCGGGTCTCCGGCACGGCCATGTCCGCCTTCCGGCTGACCGTGGGGGCCGAGGTCGCGCTGGAGGGGAACTGCGATGTCACCGGCGGCCTGGACTTCTCCATGAGCGACCTGAGCTCGCTGTCGGTGGGCCGGGACTGCGCGCTGAGGGCGGGCGGCCGGACCGCGCTGGACCTGAGCAACGCCGAACTGCGGTCCACGCTGATGATGAGCGGGGTCACCGTGGCCGGCACGATCCGGCTCGGCGGTGCCCGCATCCACGGCCAGCTGACCCTCACCGACACCCGGCTCAGCCAGCCGGAGCGGTCCTCCCTGATCGCGGCCCGCGGTGCCACCGTGGACGGCGACGTGGAGCTGCAGGGCCTGCGGGGCGATGGCGGGAACCTCCGCTTCAGCAACGCGGTCGTGGGCAGCGTGGTCGCCACCGGCGCCGAGGTGGCCAACCCGGGCGGGGTGACGGTGAGCCTGCACCAGGCCACCGTGCGCGGCTCGGTCGTCCTGGCTCGCGGTTTCCGGTCCACCGGCCTCGTTCTGCTCAGCCGGGCCACCATGACCGGCCGGCTGGAGTGTGACTCCGGCACGTTCGACTGCCCGGGCCCGAACGACCGCAACCAGCTGGGCCACGCCATCGAGGCCATCTCGCTGCACGCCCGCGGCGGCATGGACCTGGGCTGGAACCGGGCCGAGCCCAGCGTGGACTTCACCAATGCCGACACCACGTTCCTGGCCGACAACCCGGCCCGCTGGCCGTCGAAGATCCTCATCTCCGGTTTCACCTACGACCGGTTCGAGCGCTCCCGCAGCAGCGCGGCCGGCCGGGCCTGGGACCACGTGGCCCGCGCGCAATGGCTGGCCCGGCAGGCCGACTACGACGCGGGCCCCTACGAGCAGGCCGCCCGGGTGTTCCGGGAGCACGGCTACACCAGCGCGGCCGAGACGATCCTGATCGCCCAGCGGTCCCAGGCCCGCGAGCTGATCACCGGCCCGGCCGCCGGGATCCGCCGCGCCCTGGATGGCCTCTTCGGCGCGAGCGTGGCCTACGGCTACCGGCCGGGCCGGGTGCTGTGGCTGCTGGTCGTGCTGCTGGGGCTGGTCATCGCCTCCCTGGAGGTGCCCGCGACCCAGGCCACCCTGCGGGCGACCACCGATTCGGGCATCGTCTACACCACCCGGGGCCCGCTGGTGAGCAACAGCGCCTCCCAGAGCGTCGCCATCCCCGGCAGCGACGCCTGCGGCGGCGGCCAGGTCCGCTGCTTCAGCCCGGTGCTGTACGCGATCGATACCGTGGTCCCGCTGGTCAACCTGGACCAGCGGGCCAGCTGGTACCCGGACCCGAACGTGCCGCAGGGCACCCTGATGCAGTGGTGGCTGAACCTGGCCACCATCCTCGGCTGGCTACTGTCCTCGATCTTCGCCCTGTCCCTGGCCCGCCTGGCCCGCTCGTCCTGAGCCACCGCCGCGCCCGACCGGCCCTGCCCCGGCTTACCTGGTGGCGGTCACGGTGGCCAGGATCGGCCCGGCCAGCCGGCGCCACCGCGGGTCGCGCAGCCCGGCCGCGGCGATCAGCCGGTTGGCCCGGCTCCGGGTCCGGGCCCGGCCGCGGCGGCTTCCCACCAGCGTCGGCGCCAGCCAGACCGAGAACAGGTCGCTCAGCACCAGGTGGCCCCCCGGTGTCAGCACCCGGGCGCACTCGGCCAGCCCGGCTCCCTGGTCGGCCCAGTGGTCGAACGACGTCGTGCTGATGACCAGGTCCACCGACGCGTCCGGCAGCGGCAGCCGCTCGGCCGCCCCCTGAATGAACGTCAGCCGCGGGTCGTCGCTGGCCTCGCGGGCCACCCGGACCATCCCCGCCGCCGCGTCCACCCCGGTCAGCTCCCGGGCCCCTGGCGCGGCCACGGCCAGCTGCTGCAGCGCGTACCCGGTCCCGGACCCGACGTCGAGCACCCGCTCCGGGGCCGGCGCCACGGCCAGGGCGGACCGCACCGCCCGGTCGGCCAGGTCCCGGTGGAACCGTCCCAGCCGGCCGCTCTCGTAGCTCGCCGCCCGCTCGTCGAAAGCCTGCACATCCCGCTCGTACGGCACGACGCCCCCGGAAACCTCAGGCCAGGTAGATGGCGCTGCCGATGCCGACCACCAGGCAGTAGATGGCGAACGGGGTCAGCGTGCGGGAGGGATCCCCCAGGTAGCGGACCAGGAAGCGCAGGGCCAGGAACGCCCCGAGGCCGGACACGATGCTGCCCACCAGGACCTGGCCACGGATGCCGGCTCCGGCCGGCCCCAGCAGGTCGGGGAGCTTGAGCGCTCCGGCGGCGAAGATGACCGGGGCGGACAGCAGGAACGAGAACCGGGCCGCGTCCTGGCGGGGCAGGCCACGGAGCATGCCGCCGACCATGACGACGCCGTCCCGGCTGATCCCGGGCAGCAGGGCCAGGATCTGCAGGCTGCCCAGGAGAATGCCCCGTCCGTAGCCCAGCTCGACCAGCCGCCGGTCGGCCGCGATGCCCTCTCTGGCTTCCTGCTGCTTGGCCGCCCGCTGGCCCGACGGGGGCGCCGAGTGCCGCGCCGCCGGCCGCCCCCTGGTGCCGCGCCGCCGGCCGTCGGCCGGCTGTGGCTCGTCCCAGCGCGGCTCGTCCCAGCGTTGCTCGTCCCAGCGCGGGCCGTCGACCCGTGTCTCGTCCAGCCGGGGGTCCCGCCAGGCCTGGGACGGGGCCTGGAAGCGGCCCTGGGACGGGGCCAGGGCCGGGTCCTCGTGGCCCTCGTAGTCGTCGTAATCGCCGTAGTTCGGGTCGTCGGCCACCCCTTCGGTCGCGGCCACCTGCCGCCGGCGGAGCCGTTCACCGCCGAACAGGATCAAGCCGTTGATGGCCAGGAACACCGCGGTGATCACCGGCTTGGCCAGCGTTCTCTGCACCGTGTGCTGCAGCAGCGCGCCGACGATGCCGACCGGGATCGTGGCCAAGATGATCATCCAGGCCAGCCGCTGGTCCACCGTCTCGACCCGGCGGTCCCGGATCGAGGTCAGGAACCCGCCGACGATCCGCAGCCAGTCCCGCCAGAAATAGATGATCATGGCGATGGCCGTGGCCACGTGCAGGCCGACGATGAAGGCCAGATACGGCGAGTCCGGCGCGGTGATGCTCAGATCCTGCGCCCAGCTCCCGCCGACCAGCGCCGGGATGAGCACGCTGTGGCCGAGACTGGACACCGGGAACAGCTCGGTGACGCCCTGGAACAGGCCGACGACCACTGCCTCGGTGTAGGTCAGGTGGTGGAGCATGCCCTGCCTTTCGCTCCCCGCGGGCACCGGCCCGGCACGGGCCAGCCCCGAAGCTGAAAACGGATTGTTGGTTCACGCGCCACGGGCCCGTCACCGCGCCCGCCGCTGTGCCCGCCACTTCGGCCGCGTCTCATCCCACCGGGCCACGAGGCGAGGGCACGACCACATTACCCGCGCCCCGGGCCGGGCACCGGGAGCCCCGGCAAGCCGTCGCGGGAAAAATGAAACGGCCCGGTCACCACGTGGGTGACCGGGCCGTTCCCGGGTCTGGCCGTTACTTCATGGCCGTGTTCGGCACCTCGGGGGTGTCCTTGGGCGCCGGGCGGCGGCCGATCTTGGAGCCCAGCCACACCAGCGGGTCGTACTTGCGCCCGACCACGCGCTCCTTCATCGGGATCAGCGCGTTGTCAGTGATCTTGATGTGCTCAGGGCAGACCTCGGTGCAGCACTTGGTGATGTTGCAGAGGCCCAGGCCGAAGTCGTCCTGGGCGATCTCGCGCCGGTCGGCCTCGTCGGCCGGGTGCATCTCCAGCTCAGCCACCCGCATCAGGAACCGGGGCCCGGCGAACGGGGCCTCGTTCTCGGGGTGGTCGCGGACCACGTGGCAGGTGTTCTGGCACAGGAAGCACTCGATGCACTTGCGGAACTCCTGCGACCGCTGCACGTCGACCTGCTGCATGCGGAACTCGCCCGGCTTGATCGACGGGTCGGGGGAGAAGGACGGGACCTGCCGGGCCTTGGCGTAGTTGAACGACACGTCGGTGACCAGGTCCCGGATGACCGGGAACGTCCGCAGCGGCGTGATGGTCAGCGTCTCTTCCGGCTCGAAGATCGACATCCGGGTCATGCAGGCCAGCCGGGGCCGGCCGTTGATCTCCATCGAGCATGAGCCGCACTTGCCGGCCTTGCAGTTCCAGCGGATGGCCAGGTCGCCGGTCTGGGTCGCCTGCAGCCGGTGCAGGATGTCCAGCACGACCTCGCCGTCGTTCACCTCGACCTGGTAGTCGGTCAGGTCGCCCGCGCCCGCGTCGCCCCGCCAGACCTTGAGGTTTGCCTGGTAACCCATGTCAGTGCTTCTCCTCTTGCGTGGCTTTCTGGCTGGCCGTGCTGGCCGGGGCGGTCGCCGGGATGTCCGTCTCCGCGGCCGCGCCCGCCGGGCTGTGCGAAGCCGTCCCCGGAGCGGCCGCGATCTCCGCGGGGAGCTCCTCTGCGGTCAGGTACTTCTTCAGCTCGCTGGATTCGAACAGCTCCAGCAGGTCCGGCCGCAGCGAGATGACCGGCTGGCGCCACAGCGTGATGTGATCGCCCGGCATCGAGAGCATCAGGTTGATCTTGCGCCACTCGGGCGACATCTCCGGGTAGTCGTCCCGGGTGTGCCCGCCGCGCGACTCCTGCCGCTCCAGCGCGGCCATGGCCACGCACTCGGCCACCAGCAGCATGTTGCGCAGGTCCAGGGCCAGGTGCCAGCCCGGGTTGTAGCCCGTGCCGCCCTCCGCGCTGACCTGAGCCACCCGCTCCTTGTACTTCTCCAGCTCCTTGAGCGCGGTGGTCATCTCCGACTCCCGCCGGATCAGGCCGACCAGGTCGTTCATGGTCTGCTGCAGCTCAGAGTGGACCGTATACGGGTTCTCCCCGCCGGACCGCTCCAGCGGCGCCACCGCCTCGGCCGCGGCCGCGGCGATGTCGGCTTCCGGCGGCGTGGGCGCTCCGGACAGGCCGTTCAGGTACTCCACCGCACCCAGGCCGGCCCGGCGGCCGAACACCAGCAGGTCGGACAGCGAGTTGCCGCCCAGCCGGTTCGACCCGTGGAACCCGCCTGCGACCTCACCCGCCGCGAACAGGCCGGGCACGGCGGTGGCCGCGCTGTCCGGCTCGACCTCCACGCCGCCCATCACGTAGTGGCAGGTCGGGCCGACTTCCATCGGCTCCTTGGTGATGTCCACGTCGGCCAGTTCCTTGAACTGGTGGTGCATGGACGGCAGCCGCCGCATGATCTCGGCGGCCGGCATCCGGGTCGACACATCCAGGAACACGCCGCCATGGGGGGATCCACGGCCCGCCTTGATCTCGGAGTTGATCGACCGGGCCACCTCGTCCCGGGGCAGCAGCTCCGGCGGGCGCCGGTTGTTGTCCGGGTCGGTGTACCAGCGGTCGGCCTCTTCCTCGGTCTCCGCGTACTGCGCCCGGAACACGTCCGGCACGTAGTCGAACATGAACCGCTTGCCCTCGGAGTTGCGCAGCACGCCGCCGTCACCGCGGACCGACTCGGTGACCAGGATGCCGCGCACCGACGGGGGCCAGACCATGCCGGTCGGGTGGAACTGCACGAACTCCATGTTGAGCAGGTTCGCCCCGGCCAGCAGGGCCAGCGCGTGCCCGTCGCCGGTGTACTCCCAGGAGTTGGACGTCACCTTGAACGTCTTGCCGATCCCGCCGGTGGCCAGCACCACGGCCGGCGCCTCGAAGAACACGAGCTGCCCGGTGTCCCGGATGTAGCCGAACGCGCCCGCGATCTTGCCGGACTCGTCCTTGATCAGCCGGGTGATCGTGGTCTCCGAGTAGACCTTGATCATGGCCTCGGGGTCGCCCTGCGACGCGGCGTCTTCCTGCTGGACGGCCACGACCTTCTGCTGCATGGTCCGGATCAGCTCCAGGCCGGTCCGGTCGCCCACGTGGGCCAGCCGCGGGTACTCGTGCCCGCCGAAGTTCCGCTGGCTGATCTTGCCGTCCTTGGTCCGGTCGAACAGCGCGCCCCACGCCTCGAGCTCCCAGATGCGGTCCGGGGCCTCCTTGGCGTGCAGCTCAGCCATCCGCCAGTTGTTCAGGAACTTCCCGCCCCGCATGGTGTCGCGGAAGTGGACCTGCCAGTTGTCGCGCGGGTTGACGTTGCCCATGGCTGCGGCGGCGCCACCCTCGGCCATGACCGTGTGCGCCTTGCCGAATAGCGACTTGGAGATGATCGCGACCTTCTTGCCGTGCAGGCGAGCCTCGATCGCGGCCCGGAGCCCGGAACCGCCTGCGCCGATCACTACGACGTCGTAGGAGAAACGCTGGATGTCGGTCATGCCAGTTGCCGCCTCAGTTGAAGAATCGCAGGTCGCTGAAGACGCCGGCCGACACCAGTGCGATGTACAGGTCGGTCAGCATGAGCGTGCCCAGCGTGATCCACGCGAACTGCATGTGCCTCGTGTTGAGCTTGGAGATCTGGGTCCAGATCCAGTACCGGACCGGGTGCTTGGAGAAGTTCTTCAGTCGGCCGCCGGTGATGTGACGGCACGAGTGGCAGGACAGCGTGTAGCCCCACAGCAGCACCACGTTGATCACCATGATCAGCGTGCCCAGGCCAAACCCGATCCCGCCGTTCTTGCCGTGGAAGGCCTCCACCGCGTCATAGGTCAGCAGGATCGCGATGAGATTGGCCACGTAGAAGAAGTACCGGTGCAAGTTCTGCATGATCAGCGGGAACCGGGTCTCGCCGGTGTACTTTTCGTGCGGCTCGCGCACCGCGCACGCGGCCGGGGCGCGCCAGAAGGCCCGGTAGTAGGCGCGCCGGTAGTAGTAGCACGTCAGCCGGAAGCCGAGCACGAAGACCAGCGCCACGAAGGCGTAGGGAATGATCGGCGGCACCGCCGGGATCCAGTGCCCCAGAGCGCTCGATCCCGGCACGCACTCGCCGCTGACGCACGGCGAGTAGAACGGCGTCAGATAGTGGTAGCGCGCCACCCAGTAGTAGTGGCCCATGAACACCCGGACTGTGGCGTACAGGACCCAGATGGTGAGCAGGGTGGAGACGATGGCGGGCTGGCGCCACCACGGGTCCTTGCGGAGTGTTTTTTCCGCGATCTGCGCCCGCGTCCTCGCCGGCGAATCCGAAACTTGCGTCATCCTTGACGTCCTCGCTGCCTGTCCATAGTCGCGCTCTCGAATATGAGTTGCGCCCGCACCGGCCATGCCCCGTCGCCCGCGGGTGTTTATTTGTTAAAAAGTTATTCCAGTCCGTGAGGAAATTCTGCCCCTGGGTCCCGTTCGGATCTGTGACCCTTGCTACACTCCCCGTCCGCTGCCCGGCGGCGCCGTCCCTACATGCCCCCGCCCGCGGCGGACAGACCCAGCGCTTCCTGCAAGAAGTCGATCTGCAGCAGCAGCAAGTTCTCCGCCACGACCTCCTGCGGCGTCATGTGTGTTACGCCACTCAGCGGCAGCACCGAGTGCGGATAGCCCGCCGCCAGCAGCGCGGAGGAGAACCGCAGCGTGTGCGCCACCACCACGTTGTCGTCGGCCAGGCCGTGAATGACCATCATGGGCCGTGGCGTGCGCTGATCGGCCCCGTTGTCCACATCGTGCTGTAGCCGTTCCACGTCCTTGACCGGTGAGCAGTGGTCATAGACGTCTTCGTTCTGCTGCGGCAGCCCCAGGTAACGCTCGGTGTAACAGGTGTCGTACAGCCGCTGATCGGTCACCGGGGCTCCGACGATGGCCGCGTGGAACACGTCCGGGCGCCGCAGCACGGCCAGCGCCGACAGATACCCGCCGAACGACCAGCCCCGGATGGCCACGTGGGCCAGGTCCAGGTCGCCGAACTTCTCGGCCGCCGCGTGCAGCGCGTCCACCTGGTCCTCCAGCACCGGGTCGGCCAGGTTGTGGTAGACCGCCCGATCCCAGGCCGGCCCGCGGCCCGGGGTTCCCCGGCCGTCCGCGATGACCACCGCGAAGCCCTGCTCGGCGAACCACTGCGAGGTCAGGAAGGCGCCGCTGGCGGCCAGCACCCGCTGGGCGTGCGGGCCGCCATACGGGTCGAGCAGCACCGGCAGCGGCCCCGAGCCCGGCTCGTGCCAGGACGGGAACAGCACCGCCGTGCGGATCTCCCGTGCTCCGGCCGGCAGCAGCCGCGGCGAGGGTGAGGGCAGGTTCGGCTTCTCGGCGTAGGACTCGATCCGGGCCACCGGCTCGTCCCCGGTTTTGTCGCCCCCGGTTTTGTCCCGCAGCACCTCGACCGTCACCCCGTCGGAGTCCAGGGTGCGCCGGGTCAGCACGGTGGTGCCGCCGGCCCGCCGCCCCGCGTTCAGGCCGCCGTCCGGTGACACCTGGGTGAGGCCGCCGGGCCCGTAGCTCCACAGCCCGATCTCGGTCGGCTCACCGGACGCGGTGAACAGCACCGTGTCCCCGTCCACCCAGATGACGTCCCGGACCTGGAGGCTGCCCGGGGTGACGGTCGGGGCCGTGCCGGTGCGGTGCTCGGCCGGGGTGCCCACCACCAGGCGCTTGGCCCCGCGGACGTCGGCGCTCCAGACCAGCCGCCCGTCCCCGGTCCAGGCCGGTATGCCCGGCACGACGTCCACCCACTGGGGATCGGTGTCCTCGCGCAGCAGCGCCGTCGCGCCGGTGTCCGGGTCCACGGTGCGGAGCTGCAGCTGGTTCTGATCGCGGTTCAGCACCACGATCAGCGGCTCGTGGTCCGCCTCCCAGACCACGGTGACCAGGTACTCGAACGCGCCCCGGTCCCACTGGACCGGCGTGCGGCTGCCGTCCAGGCCCACCAGCAGCAGCGAGACGTCCGCGTTCGGCGTGCCCGCGGCCGGGTACCTGATCTCGGCCGGGGTCCGGTCTGGGTGAGCCGGATCGGAGATGTACCAGCGTTGCACCGGCGTCTCGTCCACCCGCGCCACCAGCAGCGCGCGGCCGTCCGGGGCCCACCAGTACCCCCGCAGCCGCCCCATCTCCTCGGCCGCGATGTGCTCGGCCAGGCCGTAGTACACCCCGGGCTCGTCCGCGGGCTTGGCCACAGCCCGGTCCTTCTCGTCGGCCTCGGCTGCGTCCGCGTCGGCGTTCAGCGGGGCGACCCGGAGCGCCCCGGCGCTGACGTAGGCCAGCCGGCCGCCGGCCGGGTCCGGCCGCGGGTCCAGCGCCGGTGTCTGCACGGTGAGCTCGCGTGGTGCGGCGTCCCCGCTGCCCTGCGCCCCAGTCGGGCCAGCACCAGTAAGGCCAGTCCCAGTCAGGCCAGTCCCAGTCAGGTCGGCCGTGAACACCCGGCCGGACAGGCTGAACACCACCGTGCGCAGCTCGGCGTCCGCGGCGTAGGAGACGATGCCGCCGGCCTGCTCGCGGGCCCGTTCCCGCCGGGCCTTCTCCTCTGGCGGCAGGTCCTCGTCGGCCGCGTTCAGCGCCGTAGGGTCGGCCACCAGGCGTTCGGTCCCGCTGGCCACGTGCAGCTGCCACAGGCAGGTCACCGGGTCGGCACCGCTCTTGGTCCGCAGGAACACGACCCGGGTGCCGTCGGGGGAGATGGTGAACGCCCGCGGTACGCCCAGGCTGAAGCGCCTGGTCCGGGCCTGCTGCCGGGGAAAGCTTTCGGTCATGTTCAGACATCCTGCCAGCCACGGCTACCCTCACGTGCGTGACCTCATGCCCGGACCGGCGCCTGCTGCTGGTGCACGCTCACCCCGATGACGAATCGATCGGCACCGGAGCCACCATGGCCCGGTACGCGGCTGAGGGCGCACAGGTCACGCTGGTCACCTGCACCCTCGGTGAGCTGGGCGAGATCATCCCGCCCGAGCTGGCCAACCTGGCCGCCGACGCCGACGACCAGCTCGGCGGCTACCGGATCGGCGAGCTCAACGCCGCCTGTGCCGCACTCGGCGTCACCGACCACCGGTTCCTGGGCGGCGCGGGCCGCTGGCGCGACTCCGGGATGATCGGCACCCCGGAGAACGCGGATTCCCGCTGCTTCTGGCGGGCCGACGTCGATGAGGCCGCGCTCGACCTGGCCGCGGTCATCCGCGAGGTCCGGCCGCAGGTCATGGTGACCTACGACGACGACGGCTTCTACGGCCACCCGGACCACATCCAGGCCCACCGGGTCGCCTGGCGTGCGTTCCAGCTGGCCGCGGACCCGGCGGTCAGCCTCCCGTCTGGCCTTGGTCCGTGGCCGGTGGCCAAGTTCTACGCCAGCACCACGCCGCACTCCGCCCTGACCGAGGAGATGGCCGAGCTCCGCGCCGCCCGGGCCCGGGACGCTGACGGCGGCCCGGGGGGCCTGCCCCGGCACTGGACCCTCCCCGAGTCCGAAGCCGACCTGGTCTACGGCGTGCCGGACGAACAGGTCACCACCGAGATCGACGGCACCCGCTACCTGGACGCCAAGCTGGCCGCGATGGCGGCCCACGCCACCCAGATCACGGTGTCCGGCCACTACTTCGCGCTGTCCAACAACGTGGCCCAGGTCGCCTCCGGCCTGGAGCACTACGCCCTGCTGTCCCCGGCCTCGGCCTCGGTCCCGGCGGAGGCGGCGCCCGGGTCGCCGTGCGCGCCCCGGCGGGAGGACGACCTGTTCGCCGGCCTGGACCTGGAGACCGTGGGCTCAGACACTATGGCTTCGGATACTGCGGCTCCGGATACCGTGGCCGGGCCCGTGCCGCCGCGGGCCCGGGCCGGGCAGGCTGGGTAGCCTTGACCGCCATGGAGTCGCGTTCCGCACCGGGCGCGCCGACGCGAGCGCCGACGTCGCGCCGGGACGGCTTCGTCACCGGCGGCGCCTACGGGCTGCTGCTGGTCCTCGGTGCACTCGAGGGCCTGATCGGCTCGTTCGCCTACAGCAGCTGGTCGATCGGCTCGTTCCCGGCCGCCGCGCTGGCCTGCTGCCTGATCCTGCTGGTCACCTGCGTGTTCGGAGCCTGGGGGATGAGCTCGGTGGCCGGCGCGATCGTCCCGGCCATCGGCTGGATCATCGCGTCGTTCGTGCTGGACTCTCCGTCCAAGCAGGGCAGCGTGGTCGTGGCCGCCGTCACCAGCGGCGAGTTCTACCTCTACGGCGGCGCCCTCAGCGCGTTGCTGGCCATCTTCGTCGCGTTCGGCCTGTGGATCCGCCGCACCAGCCGGCGACTGCCCCCCAGTGGGCCAGGGACCGCCCGATGAGCCAGCCCTCCGCCCGATGAGCCGGGCCCCCGCCCCGTGACCAGCCCGCAGGATTCAGCCCGGCCCCCCGGCCCACGTCCGCCAACCGAGGCCCGCGGCCGGCATGCCCCGGCCCAAGCGACCGGCCCGCGGGACCCGGCTCCCTTTAGCGGCCGGCAGGCCCGATCCTCTGGCTCGGAGGACCGGGCGCAGGCCCTCGCCCGGGAGGCGTTCCGCCTCGCCGCTGGCCAGTTCGTCTCCGGCATCGCCGTGGTCACAGCCACGGTCGGCGGCGTAACCTCCGCCATCACGGCCAGCTCGTTCACCTCGGTCTCCCTGGACCCGCTGCTCGTCCTGGTCTGCATCGAGTGCGCCGGCCGCCAGCACGACCCGATGGTCTCGGCCGGCAGCTGGGCCGTCTCCGTCCTGGCCGAGGACCACGAGCCCACCGCCCGCAGCCTCGCCCCGCGCAACGCTGACACCATCGGCCTGAACGGCCACCCGCACCACCCGGGCCCGGTCACCGGCCACCCCATCCTCGACGGGGCCCTGGCCGCCCTGGAGTGCCGCACCTACGCCGTCCACCCCGGCGGCGACCACACCATCCTCATCGGCCAGGTCCTCTCCGTCGCCGGTCCCGCCGCCACCGAAGTCCCCGGCCCCCTGCTCACCCACGCCGGCCGCTACCGCCGTCTCACCAGGCCAAGCTCGCGCATCAGCCGGCGGACCAGCTCCGGGCTGCACAGCTAGCGCCCCGCGCCCCCGACGAACACGGGCAATGGCGCCTTTGGCGGCTTCCTCCCCCTTGCCACAACACGAGCAAAGGCGCCATCGCCCCTCCTAGTTTCCCCCAGCGCCGCCCGCTTCGCCGGCCCCGCACCTCGCCCGCGCCCGGGCCCGCACCCTCGCGCCCGGCAAACCACACCAGCAAGCCACACCCCAAAAACCTCATGTGCCACGTGTGCTGGGGTGCGTCTCGGGGGCGTCAGAGGTGGGGTGATTTTTTAGCCACCTCCCGGCTCCGGGCTTCGCGCGGGGACCCCTGTGGCAGGCCCGGCCAGGCCCAAGAGCGGGCAGGCCCAGTGCGCCTGGCCCGCTGGCGAGCGCAGGGCCTGCCGCCACCCCGCACTAAGCCCTCTGCCGGCAGGACACCGGCCAAACAATCACCTTGGAGACCAGGAGTGCCCACCCCATGGGCTGGGGCGGCGGGGCTGGTGTGAGCTCGGCGCCGTGCGGGGCCCCGGGGGCGCGCTCACCGGGTGGGCAGTGTGGCATCGCGACGCTAGAGAACAGGCCATGCCACATTGCCTGCCTTAGGGGTGGTGCTGGCGGTGCCGCTGCGGCCTGAGCGACGGGTGCGCCGCAGCCCATGGTGGTGAATGGCTCATCGTGCACAGCGGGGTGTGGGCAATGAGCCATTCACGACATCAGCTACCGACTTGGTGCCGAGGTGGCGCAACTTGGCATCACGTGGAGCCATGGTGGCTCAGTTACAACCCCAGTGCCCAGAGATCCTCGTCTGCGGGAGCTCAAATAGTGCCATTGAGCTGCCACTTAATCCTTGGGGCCAATAACGGGTTGCAGTGGTGCCAAAATGGTGCCATCATGGTGCCATGAACTTGACGGGGTATGTGGAGGCGCTGCGGCAGCAGCTGGCGGTGGCGGCCGCGGCCGGTGGGGATGAGGCGCAGGCCCTGGCCGAGCGGCTCACCGCCCCGCTGGACGCGGCCACCAGGCTGGTCCTGCTGGACGCGCTGTCGGCGGCGGCGGGGGAGATCACCCGGGACATGGCGCCGGGCTCGGTCGACCTGCGGCTGCGGGACCGGGAGCCGACGTTCGTGGTGACGCTGCCGCCGCCGGCCGAGACCAGCACGGCGGACGCGCCCGAGCCGGCCGCACCCGTCCCGTCACCGGCGGCGGCTCCGGAGGCCGACGACGCGGCCATGGTCCGGATCAACCTGCGGCTGCCCGAGCACCTCAAGACCCGGGTGGAAAACAGCGCCGGCCAGGCCGGCCTGTCGGTCAACGCCTGGCTGGTCCGGGCCGCGACCGCCGCCCTGGACGGCCACGGCGGCCCGGGTGACCAGGGCGACCGCCCGTCCCGCGACGACTGGCGCGCCCCGCGCGGCGGCCAGCGCTTCACCGGCTGGGTCCGCTAGCCCGCACCAGCGCCAGCCCGCACCAGCGCCAGCCCGCACCAGCCCACCAGAAGCACGAGAACCAAAACCAACCAGGCACGGAGGGAAAACCAGCATGCCCACCTACAGCACCCCCGACCCCATCGTGGCCGTGATCGAGTTCGAGGGCGGCGACGCCAGGATCCTCGCCAGCGAACGCGACGACACCGTGGTCGAAGTCCGCCCCAGCGACGAGTCCCGCGACACCGACGTCCGGGCGGCCGAGCAGACGCGCGTCGAGTACTCGGCGGGCCGGCTCCTGGTCAAGGGGCCGAAGCAGCGTAACCCGTTCGGCAAGCCCGGCATGGTCGACGTGACCGTGAGCCTGCCGCACGAATCCCGGCTGCAGGCCACCGTCGGACTGGGCGCGTTCCGCGGCGAAGGGCGCCTGGGTGGCTGCCAGTTCAAGTCGGGCCTGGGCGACATCGTGATCGCCTCCACCGGTGCGCTGGATATCAGCACCGGGGCCGGGACCGTCACCGTCGATCAGGTCACCGGGACCGCCGACGTCTCCACCGGGTCGGGGCAGATCCGGCTCGGCCACGTGCACGGCAACGCGGTGATCAAGAGCTCCAACGGCGACGTCTGGCTGGGCGAGATCGACGGTGACCTGCGGGTCAAGGGGGCCAACGGCCGCATCGAGGTGGAGCATGCCCGGGCCGGCGTCGAAGCCACCACGGCCAACGGTGACCTCCGGGTCGGCGGGCTGACCCGCGGCGTGGCCAGCCTGAAGACCAGCCTCGGCGCCATCGAGATCGGCATCCAGGCCGGTACCGCGGCCAAGCTCGACGTGCACACGCAGTTCGGCAAGGTGCGCACCGAGATGGACGCCACCGGCGAGCCCGGCCCGGCCGACCAGGCCGTCGAGGTGCACGCCCGCACCAGCATGGGCGACATCACGATCCGCCGCACCCCGGACGACCGGCCGTGACCCGCCCCGCCAGCGCAAACAGCCCCGCCAGCGCAAACAGCGCCATCAGCGTGACCGGCCTGCGGAAGTCGTTCGGCGACACGCTCGTGCTGGACGGCATCGACCTGGCCGTGCCCGAAGGCACCGTCTTCTCCCTCCTCGGCCCGAACGGGGCCGGCAAGACCACCACGGTCCAGATCCTGTCCACCTTGATCCCGCCCGACGCCGGGCGGATCGAGGTGGCCGGGCACGACCTGACCCGTGAGCCCGACGCGATCCGGGCCGCGATCGGGGTCACCGGCCAGTTCTCCGCCGTCGACCAGCTGCTCACCGGCACCGAGAACCTGCGGCTGATGGCGGACCTGAACCACCTGGGCCGCGCCCGGGGCCGGGACCTCGCCACCGACCTGCTGGAACGGTTCGACCTGACCGACGCGGCCCGCAAGCCGGTGTCGACCTACTCCGGCGGCATGCGGCGCCGCCTCGACCTGGCCATGACGCTGATGGGCGACCCGCGGCTGATCTTCCTGGACGAGCCGACCGCCGGGCTGGACCCGCGCAGCCGGCGCACCATGTGGCAGATCATCCGGGAGCTGGTCGCGGGAGGGGTCACGATCTTCCTCACCACCCAGTACCTGGACGAGGCCGACGAGCTGGCGGACCGGATCGCGCTGCTGGACCACGGCCGGATCGTGGCCGAGGGCCGGGCCGACGAGCTCAAGCGGCGCATCCCCGGCGGCCACGTGCTGCTGCACTTCGCCGACTCGGCCGCCCTGGACACCGCGGCCCGGGTCCTGCGAGCCGACACCGCCGCCAACCCCGCAGACGAGGCCGCGCTCACCCTCCAGGTGCCCAGCGACGGCGACGCCGGCTCGCTGCGCATCCTGCTCAACACCCTGCACGAGGCGGGCGCCGACGCCACCCAGGTGTCGGTCCACACCCCCGACCTCGACGACGTGTTCTTCGCCTTCACCGGTGACCGAGAAGGCACCAAGAAAACCAGGGAGCTGGTCTTACCATGACCGCCTACGCACCCCGCAATTCACCAGCCAATTCACTGGCCGACTCGGCCACCATGCTGCGCCGCAACCTGCTCCACCTGCGGCGCTACCCGTCCCTGACCGTGATGGTGCTGGGCCTGCCGATCGTGTTCCTGCTGCTGTTCGTGTACGTGTTCGGCGGCACGCTCGGCTCCGGCCTGCACGGGGCCGGCCTGCCCGCGGCGATCACCCACGCCACGGGCATTGGCCGCGCCGCCTACGCCAGTTACGTGGCGCCCGCGATCATCCTGCTCACCGCGGCCGCCGTGGCCCAGGGCACCGCGATCTCGGTCGCCTCGGACATGACCGAAGGCATCATCGCCCGCTTCCGCACCATGGCCATCGCCCCGTCCTCCGTGCTCACCGGGCACGTGCTGGGCAGCATGATTCAGGCCGTGCTGAGCATGGCCGTCGTCACCGGCGTGGCGATCGGCGTCGGCTTCCGGCCCACCGCGACCCCGCTGGAGTGGCTGGCCGCGGCGGGCCTGCTGGTGCTGGTCGCGTTGGCCTTCACCTGGCTCACGGTCGCGCTCGGCCTGGCCGCCAAGAGCGTGGAAACGGCCAGTAACTCGCCCATGTTCCTGCTCCTGCTGCCGTTCCTGGGCAGCGGGTTCGTGCCCACCCGCTCGATGCCGGCCGGGCTGCGCTGGTTCGCCCAGTACCAGCCGTTCACTCCGGTCACCGAGACCCTGCGGGGCCTGCTGCTGGCCACCGGGATCGGCGCCCAGGCCTGGGTGGCCATTGCCTGGTGCGTGGCCCTCGCCGCGGCCGGCTACCTGTGGGCGAAACACCTGTACAGTCACCGTCCGGTGCATTGACCCGAGCCAGAGCGGGCTGCGGCGAGGCGGTCTAACCGGCTCAGCGAGTCCGGGCCTTGTGCCCGGGCGAGCGGCCGGTACTACGGCGAGGCACCGCCGCGGGAATCGGGGGGTCCAGGGGGGTCGTCCCCCCGGACGGGGGGTCCTTCCTCTGCGTTTCCTGAGCAGTCCCATCAGCAACCTGAAGGTTCTCAGCCAACTTCGAGCTCGCAGCCCCAGGCTGGCTCAGCCCGGGCCGGGAGGCTGACCCGGTGAGCGCGATCGTCGACACCCCCCGGCCCGAACCGGCTCCGGCCCACCCGGAGCCCCCGCCCCGGCGCCGCCGGCCCCGGTTGGTGCACGTCGACGCGATGCGCCCGGTCAAGCAATTCGGGGTGGTGTCCACCCACTCGCTGCAGAGCTTCGCCCCGCAGGCCAGCCTGGGCGTCGGCGCGAGCCTGATGCTCACCCACGTGACCCGGTTCGCGTTCATGTTCATCTCGGCCGCGATGCTGGTCTACGCCTACCCGGCGGTGGGCCGCGGCGGCTGGCGGACGTTCTGGCGCCGCCGCCTGCTGGCCGTGGTGCTGCCCTACGTGACCTGGACGATCGTCTACTTCGCTCTCGGCCTGGCCCAGCACGGGATCGGGAACGCGACCTCCGACGCCGGCCACCTCTGCTGGCTGCTGCTCAGCGGCTACGACCAGCTCTACTTCCTGGTCGTGCTGCTGCAGTTCTATCTGATCCACCCGGCCTTCCTGTGGCTGCTCCGGCGCACCGAGCGGCATCACTGGTGGCTGCTCGGCACCAGCGTGGCCGTCGAGGCCGTGTTGTTCACGGTCGAACACGAGTCACTGGTCCCGGCCTGGATGCTGAACCAGGCCGCCACCCGCGAGCTGTGGAACTACCAGCTGTTCGTGCTGGTGGGCGGGGTCATGGCCTGGCACTACCAGGAGGTGCACGGCTGGCTGTGCCGGCACTGGCGCGGGCTGCTGATGGCCATGGTGGTCGCGGTGGGGTTCAGCGAGGGCTGGTACCTGCTGGCCACCCACCGCGTGCCCGGGTTCCGCACCGGGTACCCGTCCGACCCGTTCCAGCCGGTCGAGATCCCGCTCTACCTGGGTCTGATCACCGCCATCTACCTGCTCGGCGTGCTGCTGGCCCGGGAAGGGAACCCGGGCTGGCTGCGGCGGCTGGTCCAGGCCGGGGCCGACTACTCCTACGGCATCTACCTCAGCCAGGTGCTGTTCCTGACCGCGCTGGTCACGCTGGGCTGGCCGTCGCTGCAGCATGACCTGCCCTGGCCGGTGGTGACGTTCGGGGGCATCGTCATCGTCTACGGGGCGGGCACCGGCCTGACCATGGTGCTGGCCCGTCTGCCCGGTGCCCGCGCCACGGCAGGCATCCCGCGCCGCCCCTGGCGTCGTCCCGCTCCGGCTGAGGCCCAAAGCCCCGCCGATTAGGGACCTTGGCCGGAACCACCCTCCCGCTCAGGCCGTTGTAACCCGAGGCGACGCCCGCCCGGCGTTCGCCGTGACGTCATTTCGCGGCCGGCTGGGGGATCGATCGGTGGGGTACGGTGCCGGAGTGCGACGCAAACTGGCGCTGGCGGCAGGGGTGCTGGCCCTCGTCGCGGTCAGTGGCGGCGCCGCCGGGGCCGCGGTCACGTTCAGCGCGCCCGCCGCTTCCGGTCAGCCACCCACCCACGCCGTGGCCGTGGGCTCACCGGCTCCGGCCCAGCGGCCGCTGCTGGCCGTGGTGGGGGCGTCGTTCTCGGCCGGAGTGGGGGCCGGCCACCCGGATCAGGCCTGGCCGGAGGATCTGGCCCGGATCATGCACTGGCGGCTCGCGCTCAGCGCCGACCCCGGGGCCGGCTACGTCAACCCGGGCGCCGGGCATCGCGGCCCGTTCGCCAACCTGGCTGGGCGGCTGCACCTGGCCCGGACCGACCCGGGCACGATCATCATCCAGGGCGGCCACGACGACATCGGCCGTCCGCTGCCGCTCATCCGGGCCCGGGTGGAGCGCCTGATCGCCAGCGTCCACCGCGCGTGCCCCCGGTCCCGGCTGGCCGTGCTCACCGTGTTCCCGCGCGGCGTCCCGGACCCGGCCACCCGGGCTACCGACCAGGCCATCGTGGCCGCGGCCCGCCAGGCCGACCCCGCCATCATCGTGTTCGACCCGATCACCGGCCACTGGCAGTTCCCGCGCATCGGCGACCACCTGCACCCGACCCCGGCCGGGCACGAGTGGATCGCCCACCAGCTGGCCGGCGGCCTGCGCGCGGACCGGCGGCTGGACCGGGCCACCAGCTTGTCCGACCCGGCCAGCGGGCCGGCCGGGCCAGCGGCGGGCCGTACCGGGCGTCCGGCGTCGACCCTGGAAGTTGGCTGAACACCCGGCCTGAGCTGGGCTGATCCTGAGCCAATCCTTAACCGGGTCACCCGGACCGCTCAGCCGGGGCCGGCAGACTCCTTCCCATGAGCAACGATCGGGTGCCACCGGGCGGCCTTGCCCCGCTGGTGGTCGGGCGAGCACGGGAGTTCGAAGGGCGCGTCTTCCTGGAGGAAGCCGCCACTGGCCGGACGCTGACCTTCTCCCACCTGGGTGAGCTGACCCGGCGGCGCGCGGCCGAGCTGGCCGCGGCCCACGTCCCGGCCCAGGCCCGGGTCATAATCGACGTGGCCGACCCGGTCAACTTCTGCATCGAGTACCTCGGTGTGGTCGCCGCGGGCCGCTGCGCGGTCCCGGTCAACCCGGACGCCCCCGACGCCGAACTGGCCCGCACCGTGGCCACCGTCGAGCCGGCCGTGCTGATCACCGACCGCCCCGGCCGGGCCAGCGCCCTGGGCCTGCCCGCTCTCGAGACTCCGCCGCGGCCCCTTCCTCCCGGTCGCGGCGGTACAACCACCCTGAAGCGGTTCGGCACCCCGGACCGGTTCGGGACGCTGAACCGGCCCGGCGTGTCCGGCGGCTCGGTCCTGCTGCTGACCTCCGGGTCCACCGGCGCGCCCAAGGCCGTCGAGCTGACCGAGCAGCAGCTGGTGTACGTGGCCGGGGGAGTGGCCCGGCTGGGTGAGCTCACTCCGGCCGACCGTGGCTACAGCGCGCTGCCGCTGTTCCACATCAACGCCCAGGTCGTGGCCCTGCTGGCCAGCCTGGTCGCGGGGTCCACGCTGCTGGTCGACCGGCGGTTCCGGCGGGCCGGTTTCTGGGAACGGCTGGCCCAGCGCGACGTCACCTGGATCAACGCTGTGCCCGCGATCTTGACCATCCTGGCCGAGTACCCGGTGCTGGCCCGGCCCGCGCGGCTGCGCTTCATCCGGTCCGCGTCGGCGCCGCTGCCCGCGTCCGTCCGGCGGCGGGTCGAAGCCCAGGCCCGGGTGCCCGTGGTGGAGAGCTACGGCATGACCGAGGCGGCCAGCCAGATCACCGCCATGCCGCTGGACGGCTCGGGTCCTGCGGGGTCCTGCGGTCGGGCCGTCGGGGTCGAGCTGCAGGTCCGCGACGACGACGGCGTCCCGGTGCCGGCCGGCACGACCGGCACGGTGTGGCTGCGCGGCCCGGGGGTGATCGGTGGCTACGTGGCCGGCCAGGCCGCGGAACGCTTCGACGCCGACGGCTGGCTGAACTCCGCCGACCTCGGCTACCTGGACGAGGGCGGCTTCTTGTTTCTGGCTGGCCGCAGCGACGACGTGATCAACCGCGGCGGCGAGATGCTCTACCCGCGGGAGATTGAAGAGGTGCTGATGGCCGACCCGGCCGTCCGGGACGCGGTGGTGGTGGGCCGGCCCAGTCCCATCCTGGGCCAGGTCCCGGTGGCCTATGTGATCCTGGCCCAGGAGCCGGACACCGCCGGCCAGCTGGAGGAGCTGCTGGCCCGGCTCAACCGCCGGTGCGCGGCCGAGCTGAGCCGGTTCAAGCGGCCGGAGGCGATCTACGTCGTGCCGGACCTGCCCCGGGCCGCCACCGGGAAGGTGCAGCGGCACCGCCTGCGCCAAACCCCGGACCAGGCCGGAGCCGGCCAGCGGGCAGCCTAACCGGAAGGTGCCCGCTGGCCGGTGCTAGCTGGCCGGTGCTAGCTGGTGAGGGCCTCTTCGGTCTGGTCCAGGGCCCAGTCCAGCTCCTGCTCGGTAATGACCAGCGGCGGGGCCAGCCGGATCGCGTTGCCGTGGGTGTCCTTGGCCAGCAGGCCGCGGGCGGCCAGCCGCTCGCACGCCTCCCGTCCGGTCAGCGTGCTGAGCTCGATCCCGGCCCACAGGCCGCGCCCGTGCGTCTGGCTGACCACGGCCGGTGGCAGCGCCGCCAGCCGGGTGTGCAGCTTGCGCCCCAGCTCGGCCGACCGCTGCTGGTACTCCCCGGTCCGCAGCATGGCGATGACCTCCCGGGCCACCGCGCAGGCCAGCGGGTTGCCACCGAACGTCGAGCCGTGCTGGCCCGGCCGCAGCACGCCGAGGATGTCCCGGCTGGAGACCATGGCCGACACCGGCACGATGCCGCCGCCTAGCGCCTTGCCCAGCAGGTAGGCGTCCGGCACCACGTTCTCGTGCTCGCAGGCGAACGTGGTCCCGGTCCGGCCCAGCCCGGACTGGATCTCGTCCGCGATCATCAGCGCGTTGTTGGCCGAGCAGATCTGCCGGACCCCGGCCAGGAATCCCGGCGGCGGCACGATCACGCCCGCCTCGCCCTGCACCGGCTCAACCAGCACCGCGACCAGCCGGTCGCCCAGCTCGGCCGCCACCGCCGCCAGCGCGTCCAGGTCGCCGTAGTCCACCACCGCGAACCCGGGGGTGTACGGCCCGAACCCGCCGCGCGCGTCCTCGTCGGTCGAGAAGCTGATGATCGTGGTGGTCCGGCCGTGGAAGTTCCCGCCGAACGCCACGATCACGGCCTGGTCCGCCGGTACGCCCTTGACCTCGTAGCCCCACTTGCGGGCGACCTTGATCGCGGTCTCCACCGCCTCGGCCCCGGTGTTCATGGGCAGCACCATCTCCATGCCCGCCAGCTCGGCCAGCTCGGCGCAGAACGGGCCGAAGTGCTCGTGGTCGAAGGCCCGGCTGACCAGCGTGACCCGGTCCAGCTGACGGCGGGCCGCCTCGACCAGCCGGGGGTGCCGGTGCCCGAAGTTGATCGCCGAGTAGGCCGCCAGCATGTCCAGGTAGCGACGGCCTTCTACGTCGGTGACCCAGCAGCCCTCGGCCTCGGCGATGACGACCGGCAGGGGCTTGTAGTTGTGCGCGCTGTGGGCGGCCGTCTGGGCCCGCAGCTGCTCGCTGCGGGTCATGGTCAGGTCGGTCATCATCGTCATGGTCGCCTCCTTCAGGCTCTTGGTCAGGGCCGTAGCTCGAGTGTGCAGCACTTGGGGCCGCCGCCGGCCTTGAGCAGTTCGGATAGGTCCACGCCGATCGGCTCGAACCCGTGCTCGGTCAGCCGGGCGGCCAGATCGCTGGCCTGTTCCGGCAGGATCACGTGCCGGCCGTCGCTGACCGCGTTCAGGCCGAGCACCGCGGCGTCGGCGTCGGTCGCCTCGATCAGCTGGCCGAACAGCCCGGCCAGCGTGGCCCGGCCCGCGTCGTCGAACGCCGCCGGGTAGTAGGCGGCGGTGTCCGCGTCCAGCACGCACATGGCCGTGTCCAGATGGTAGAACCTCGGGTCGACCAGCCGGACCGGGTGGACGGGCAGGCCGAAGGCCGCTTCCAGCTCGGCCGCGGCGCCGGGGTCGGACCGGAAGCCGTACCCGGCCAGCAGGGCGCGGCCCGTGCACAAGATGTCGCCCTCGCCCTCGTTGACCAGCTCGGCCGTCCGCACGTCGGTGTAGCCGTGGCTGCGGAACCAGTCCAGGTAGGCCTGGGCCTCGGCCGCCCGCTCCGGGTAGCGGAACCGGGCGCCCAGCACGCCCCCGCCCACCACGGTGGCGCCGTTGGCCGCGAACACCATGTCCGGCAGCCCGGGCACCGGCTCGATCAGGTGCACGGTGTGGCCGAGCTCGGTGTAGACCTGCCGCAGCCGTTCCCACTGGCGCACGGCCCGGCGTGCGTCCGCGGGCTGGTCCGGCCGCATCCACGGGTTGATCGCGTAACTCACCGCAAAGTGGAACGGCGGGCACATCAGATAGCTGCGCTCAGCTGCCTGGCGCTCCGCCACCGGGCGTACGGCCAGCTCATCGTCGTAGGGCCCGGCCCCCATCGCCATCGTCATGGCCTCAGCATAGGAGTCGCCCGGCACAACAGATATGCGCTTCTCATGCGAGACAGGATAGAAACGTTGCGACTTATGACTCAGAAACAGCGAATCATTAAATAATAATGAAGTGCTGCGCATGATACCGAAACCCGTGTGTCAGCCGTGTTAAGAATAGTTACGGAGGGTGGTCAGAACCGGTTCGGGTGCCCACGTGGCCGCTCAGCCGGCACCCTCAGTACTGGCTCAGTACCGGCCGATGTCGCGGGCCAGATCCAGGCCCAGCAGCCGGTCCGTCGCCGCGAACGTCTCGAACCTGGCCCCGGGGCTTACGTCGCCGTCGCCGGCCAGCGCGCGCAGCTGGCTCAGTGCGGTCGCCGTGTCCAGGTCGTCCTCGAAGGCCGCGGTGATCGCGTCGGCGTACCGGGCGGGCATCGCCGCGCTGGGGGAGTTGGCCCACTGGGCCACGGCCATCCGCCACGCGGTCAGCGCCTGGTCCGCGTCGGCCAGCGCGTCCCAGGTCAGCTCCACATCGTCCCAGTAGCGTCGGCCCAGGAAGGCCAGCCGGACCGCGAGCGGGTCGACCTCCCGCGCCGTCACCTCGGACCACCGCCGGGGCCCGCCGGGCCCGGCGGTGACGGCCCCGGCCGGCACCGCGTGGTAGCGCACGATGTCCAGCCCGGCCAGCCAGCCGGCCTGGCCGGTGCCGACGTCGAACGCGGGCGGACCGCCCCCGGCGAACTCGGCCGACCGGGCCACCGGCTCCCCGGCCGGGGCGATCCGGGCCGGCGGGTGGATGTTCAGTGCCGCGCGGATGCCGGCCGCCAGCGGACCAGCGCCCGCCTGCCCCGGGGCGGTGACCTCGCACACGGTCGGGACCAGGTGCCCCCGTTCCGCCGTCCGCCGGAGCTGGTCCGGCAGCAGCCAGGCCCGCAGCAATCCGACGTCCGGATCGTCCGGGTCGGACAGCGCGGGCGCCACCGCCAGCACGCGCAGCTCGCCTCGATGCCCGGGCTGGATCTTCTCCAGTTCCCGGGTATCGGCGTCGTAGAGCGTCAGCACGCCTCAACCCTATGGTCGCTTGACCTTCCCGTTACGGGAGGGTCGAGGATGAGTCCATGACGGCCGGATTGACGGTGGGCGAGTTCTCCCGGATGACGCACCTGAGCGTCAAGACCCTGCGGCACTACCACCAGGTCGGCCTGCTGGAGCCGGCCCAGGTCAACCCGGACACCGGCTACCGCTACTACACCACCGGGCAGATCCCCACCGTGCAGGTCATCCGGCGGCTGCGCGACCTGGAGATGCCGGTCGCCGACGTCAAGGCGGTGCTGGCCGCGCCCGACGCCGCCCGCCGCAACGCGCTGATCGCCGCGCACCTGGACCGGCTGGAGACCCGGCTGGCCCAGACGTACGCCGCCGTCGACTCGCTGCGCAACCTGCTGCAGCCGCCCGGTCCTGCGCCGGTGGTCCACCGCACGGTGACCCCGGTGTCCGCGGTCGGGATCCGGCAGACGGTGGCGCGGGAGGACGTCCTGCCCTGGTGGCAGGGTGCGCTCGGTGAGCTGCACGCCACGGTGCGGGCCCAGGGCCTGCAGGCCACCGGGCCGAGCGGCGGCCTGTTCGATAGCGAGCTCTTCCAGGAAGACCGGGGCGAGGCCACCGTGTTCATCCCGGTCACCGGCCAGGTCCGGCCCATTGGCCGGGCCCGTGCGGTGACGATCCCCGCCGCCGAGCTGGCCGTGATCACGCACCACGGCGATCTGTCCGGCGTCGACCTGACCTACGGCCGGCTCGGTGCCTACGTCACCGACCACGCCATCAGCGTCGACGGCCCGCTGCGCGAGTACTACCTGGCCGACAGCCACGACACCCCCGATCCCGCGCGCTGGCGGACCGAGATCGGCTGGCCCATCTTCCGGGCCGACCATCCGGCCTGAGCCGCCACGCCACGCAGTTCCGGGATTTAGATCACGGTTGAGTGTCGCGCCCGGGGTCTGAATGCCCGGCTATGTCCGGGCATACGGGAATTCGCTGTTACCGAATGTTTCCCAACGGGCCGTAAAGCCATTTCTCCAGAGCCAAATATTTGCGGCCTCATCGGCTTTCTTCGCCTCAATCCCGACATTGCGAACTCGTGTTGACGGCCCTCGGGGCCGGCCATAGCATCATCACTCGTAACGCTCCGTGATTCATTAATCACTCAAAGCATCGCCTGGCTGATCTGGCCTGGGCGATCGCGATCAAGCTCGCCGGCTGCAGAAACGCGGCGCGGAGGGGGAGCAGAGTCGATCGGTCTTCGGGCCGCCTTCAGTAACCCAACGTCACTGAGAGCCGCCGGGAGACCGGTCTCCCACCCAGCAACGGTCACCGGCAGCTGGGCAAGGTAATCCAAGGAGAATCTGAATGTCTGTCAAGGCAAAGATCGCGGCGGGGGCCGCCACCCTGACCATCGTCGGTGGCGGCCTCGGGATGGTTGGCACGATGACTGCCAGCGCCGCGACGCCCAACTGTGGCAATTCCTGCACGAACATCTTCTCGCAGAAGTACGGCACCCAGTACCTGGTCGACGTGTTCCAGGCCAAGTCGGCCGCTGGCACGCCGGTCATCCTGTTCCAGGCCTCCAACAGCGACCCGGCCGAGGACTTCGTCGTCGTCGACGAGGGCGACGTCCACAGCTTCTACCACCGCTACGGCCTGGTCAGCGCGGCGTTCGCCAAGACCTACTCGGCCGACGAGGCCTACGAGGTCCAGTACGAGCCGTACGGCCTGAACAGCAACTACTGCCTGTCCACCTGGCCGGGCGAGGCTCCGCAGGCCGGTTACCTGGTCCGCCTGGAGTCCTGTGGCGCCTATTCCAACTCGCTGTGGGCCGCCGACACCAGCGCCAACACGGCGCCGAACGGCTCCAGCGTGGTCTACGACCGCCACAGCACCGGTAACGCATTCGTCAACGGCCGCTACGACGTGGCGCTGATCAACGGGGCGAGCAACAGCTTCTCCAACCCGCTGGTGCTCAACTACCCGGCCGGCAACCCGACCGACATGCCGCGGCCGCAGCTGAACGTCCAGCCGGAGAAGCAGTACGCCGGTGGCACCACGTTCGACAACCAGGAGTGGGGCACCACCACCGGCGCCGTGCACTAAGCACCGCCTGCGGTAACGCATCACCTCTGAGACCCGCTGTTCAGGTCTCTGTGTAGGCCCCCTGGCCACTTGCGGGAATGGGTTCCTCCCAGAACGTTCCCTCCGGCCAGGGGGCCTTCGCCCTGCCCGGGCCGCTCGGAACGGGGCAGCTTGGGGCGGGCTCAGGCCAGCGTGGCCAGCCGGGCCGCGGCCGCCCCGATGCGCTCGTCGGTGGCGGTCAGGGCCAGCCGGATGCAGGGCAGGCCCGCGGCGCCGTACAGCTCGCCCGGCGAGGCCAGGATGCCCGCCTCGGCCAGGATGCGGGCCGAGTCCCAGCCGTCCGATCCGGGGCGGCGGGCCCACAGGTACAGCCCGGCCTCGGAGTGCTCGACCAGCCATCCGGCCGCTTCCACCGCGGGCCGGAGCACGGCCCGGCGGGCGCGGTAGCGCTCACGCTGCTGGTCAGCGGCCTGGTCGTCGTCCAGGGCGGCGGTCAGCGCGGCCTGGATGGGGGCGGGGACGATCAGGCCGGCGTGGCGGCAGATCTCGTGCAGCTCGGCGATCAGGGCCGGGTCACCGGTGACGAAGCCCGCCCGGTAACCGGCCAGGTTGGACCGCTTGGACAGCGAGTGGACGGCCAGCAGGCCGTCGGGCCGTCCGCCGGACACGTCGGGGTGCAGCACGGACCGCGGCGTGGTCTCCCAGCCCTGCTCGATGTAGCACTCGTCCGAGGCCAGCAGCGTGCCGCGGTCCCGGGCCCAGGCGACCATCGTGGCCAGGTGCTCCGGGGGCAGGACCCGCCCGGTGGGATTGGACGGCGAGTTGACCCAGGCCAGCTTGACCGGCTGCGGCCCGGGGGTCTGCGTGGCGTCGGCGGGCAGGCCGGTGGCACCGGCCAGCCGGATCCCGGCATCGTAGGTGGGGTAGGCCAGCGCCGGGTAGCTGACCGTGTCCCCGGGCCCCAGGCCCAGCATGGTCGGCAGCCAGGCGATGAACTCCTTGGTCCCGATCACCGGCAGCACCGTGTCCGGGCTGACCGAGACGCCGTGCCGGCGGCTCAGCCAGTTCGCCGCCGCCTGGCGCAGCGCCGGCGTGCCCCGCGTCAGCGGGTACCCGGGACTGTTGGCCGCGGCCGCCAGGGCCGCCTGCACCGTCCCGGGTACCGGGTCGACGGGGGAACCGATCGAGAGGTCGACCACCCCGTCAGGGTGGCGTTCGGCCTCTTTCCGGTACCGCGCGACCCGGTCCCAGGTGAACGCGGGCAGCCGCGTCGCGAGGGTCAGCTTTCTTCTCCCTGCGGTGGCAGGGCCGCCACCAGCGGGTAGTCCTTGCCGATCTTGCCGGTCTTCGACGCGCCACCGGGGGAGCCGAGATCAGCGAAGAAGTCGACGTTGACCTTGTAGTACTCCTTCCACTGGTCCGGGACGTCGTCTTCGTAGTAGATGGCCTCGACCGGGCACACTGGTTCGCACGCCCCGCAGTCCACACACTCGTCCGGGTGGATGTAGAGCATCCGCTCGCCCTCGTAGATGCAGTCCACCGGGCACTCTTCGATGCAGGCTTTGTCCAGCACATCGACGCACGGCTGCGCGATGATGTAGGTCACGTGGAACTCCTCTGTCGTCCGGGTTCGGCGTGCCGCGCCCGGGCCTGTTACTGCTCCGACCCTCAAGACCCGAGAAGGCCTCAGTGGAGCAGGATACTTCCGCTGGTGGTGCTGGCCGAGCCGGTGGCCGGTTGCCATCCTCGGCTGCCGTCCGACACGGCCCATTGGTAGCCGTCGTACCGCACGTCGCTGATGCCGTACGCCTGCGCGTGGGTTACGAGCCACGAGGCTACCGCCCAGGCCTGTCCCGGCTCCACCCGCACGGCCACCGCGGGCGCTTTGGCCGTGCCGGAGGTCATGATCCCGGTCACCGGGCGGCCCGCCCCGAGCGGGCCGAACGCCTCGGCCAGCCCGGACTGCGCGGCGGCCAGGTTCCGGGTCGGCTGCGGTCCCGGGCCGGGCCAGCACCACACCGAGTGCGCGGCCTGGCCGGTGAACGCGATGGCCATGGCCCGGGCCATCACGTCGTACTGGGAGTAGGCCGATCCGTCCGCGCTGTGCTGCACGGCCTGCGCGGCCTGGTCCACCGGCAGCTGCTGCCACCCGGGGACCTTGGTCAGCGCGCCGAAGAACCTGCTCGTGGCGTACACCGGGTCCTTGAGCTGGCTGGCCGGGCCCCAGCCCTCCGACGGGCGCTGCTGGAAGATGCCGACCGAGTCGCGGTCGCCGTAGTCCAGGTTGTGCAGCTTCGATTCCTGCATGGCCGTCGCGTACGCGATCGTCACCGCGTGCGCGGGCAGGCCCTGGTCGGCCGCGACCCCGGCGATGGTGGCCGCGATGCTGGCCTGCTGGGTGTCGAGCGAGACCGCGTTGGTCCCGCTGCCGGCCTGGCACCCGGCGCTGATCAGGAAGGTGGTCGCGTGATGGTACGCCGAATAGGCGAAATAAGCGCCCACGCCGAGCAGCACGACGACGCACGTCATGAAGATGGCGAAACCGCGCCGCCGTCCACGTCTCCTCGGCACACCATTGACCGTACCGGCGGACGGACCGTCCCGTGGGCGATGCGGGACCGCTCTGCGTGTTTTGTCCGCCTCACAGGCTTGCCTGCTGGGCACCTGCCGTGGCCGGCGGACTAAGCTCCGGGGCCATGAACGACGCATCCGCCTCGGCCGTCAGCCCGGCCGCGCTCGCCTCGCCGCTGTCCTCCCGCATCGACGAACTGTGGGAGTACCGCTCCCGGCTCACGCCGGACGACACGTCCGCCCGGGCCGAGGTCACCACCGCCATCGACCAGATCGACGCCGGGGAGGCGCGGGTCGCGCAGGTCGTGCCGGGCCGTGGTGAGGTCGTGGTGGACGAGCGGGCCAAACGGGCCATCCTGCTGGCGTTCCGGCTGCTGCCGATGACCCGGTCCCAGGCGGGCGAGTTCCACTACCAGGACCGGGTGCCGCTGAAGACCCGGCTGGACGGGGTGCGGGTGGTGCCGGGCGCGATCGCCCGCTGGGGCGCCTACATCGCGCCCGGCGTGGTCCTGATGCCCTCGTTCGTCAACATCGGGGCCTACGTGGACGAGGGCACGATGGTCGACACCTGGGCCACCGTCGGCTCCTGCGCCCAGATCGGCAAGAACGTGCACCTGTCCGGGGGAGTCGGCATCGGCGGCGTGCTCGAGCCGCCGAACGCGGTGCCGGTCGTGGTGGGCGACGAGGCCTTCATCGGCTCCCGGAGCATGGTCGTGGAGGGGGCCCGGGTCGGCGAAGGCGCGATGCTGGGCGCGGGCACCATCTTGACCGCGAGCACCCACGTGATCGACGCCGAGACCGGTGACGAGCTGCCCCGCGGCCAGGCCCCGGCCTGGTCGGTCTGCGTCAGCGGCACCCGGACCCGCAAGTTCCCCGGCGGGGAGTTCGGCCTGCCCTGCGTGCTGGTGCTGCGGCGGCTGACCGAGGGCGACCGTCACGACAAGTCCACTTTGAACGAAATACTCCGCGACCACGGTGTCAACGCCTGACCACCGGCGGGCCGGCGTGCGGAGCGGTGGCACGAAACACTGGGCTGGCCCTATTACCGTGGGGGGACGATGAGTGTCAATTCCAATTCACACCGGCGCGAGCGCCGCCAGGGGCCGGTCACGCTGCGCGGCAGCCAGATCCCCGCGACGACCACGGATCAGCGGCTGCTGGACCGCCGCGGCCCGGCCGACTGGGTCCACACCGACCCGTGGCGGGTCATGCGGATCCAGGCCGAGTTCGTCGAGGGCTTCGGCCTGCTGGCCGAGCTGGGCCTGGCCGTGTCGATCTTCGGGTCGGCCCGGACGCTGCGCACCAGCCCCGAGTACCAGCGGGCCGAGGACATCGCCGAGGGCCTGGCCCGGGTCGGCTACGCCATCATCACCGGCGGCGGCCCCGGCATCATGGAGGCCGCGAACAAGGGCGCGGCCGAGGCCGGTGGGGTGTCCGTCGGCCTCGGCATCGAGCTGCCGCTCGAGATGGGGCTGAACAAGTACGTCGACATCGGGCTGGAGTTCCGCTACTTCTTCGTGCGCAAGACCATGTTCGTGAAGTACTCCCAGGCGTTCGTGGTCCTGCCCGGCGGGTTCGGCACTATGGACGAGCTGTTCGAGGCGGTCACCCTGGTCCAGACGGGCAAGATCACGAAGTTTCCCATCGTGCTCGTCGGCAGCTCCTACTGGTCCGGGCTGCTGGCCTGGCTGAAAGACACCATGAGCGCCGCGGGCAACGTGTCGCCGGTGGACCTGGAGCTGATCCACCTGGTCGACGACCCGGCCGAGGTGGTCCGCATCATCACCGAGGCCCACAGCCACCAGGGTCTGGCCCGCGACATCGACGCCTGAGCGTCCTTCGATTGCCACTCGGGTCACCGGGCATGGCACGATTCATAATGTGCCTGTCCTCATGCTTGTGGTGGCGGTGGTCATTTTGGCCGGCGTCGTCGCGGTCGCGTCCGGCCGCGGCGGTGAGCTGGCCGTCAGTGACCCCGACTACCCGCCCATCGACCTCGGCCCGGTCTCCGCGGCCGACGTGGCCCTGCTCCGGCCGCCCTCGGCCGCGTGGGGCTACAACATGCGCGTCACGGACGAGGCCCTGGAGGTCATCGCCCGGGCGGTAACCGAGCGGGACGTGCAGATCGCTGCCTTGCAGCAGCAGGTATCCGACCTGCGCGACCAGCTGGGCGGCGAGGCGCGGCCCAGCCTGGCCGGCCCGGCCACCGCAGCCCTCACCGGCCGCCAGGCTGAACTGGACGATCCGCTGGCCCCGGACCCCGGCCTGACCCGCGACGATGAGCTGACCCGTGACGATGAGCCGACCCGGGAAGACCTGCTGGGCCAGCAGGACCGGCTTGCTCCCGGCCCGGAGGAGACCCCGGACGGCCAGTCGGCCTTCCAGGGCGAGCTGACGCCGCATGACGGGCTGCCCCGGCAAGACCCGGTGGCGCAGCACGGTGAGCCGACCCCCGAGGACGGCCTGGCCGTGCGCGACCCGGTGGCCTCGCGTGACCCGGTGGCCTCAAGCGATCCGGTGACCCCGCATGACCCGGCGCCCCCGGCCGGTGCCGCCGCCGCGGCCCACGACGACGAGGCCCCGCCGCCGCCCTGGCCCGGCGAGGCCGCCCCGGACCTGCCCGGCACCGGTACCGGTCCCGTGCCGCCGGTGGCCATCACCCGCCCGCAGCCCATCTACCGGCACCCCGCTGACGGCGACGACCGCCCGGCCGAGCCGACCGCCCCGTGGGAGCCGGCCGAGCCGCCCGAGGGCGGCGCCTCGCCGTGGGAGCCGCCCGCGGGCCACACCTCCCTGTGGGAGCACGCCGGCCCGCTGGCCAGCCCGTCCCGCAGCGCGCCCACCCGCAGTGCGCCCGCTCCCAGTACGCCCGCTCCCAGCGCGCCCACCGTCCCCGACGACCACGGCTGGGGTAGCGACCCGTCGGCCACCAACCCGGACGCCAAACCCCTGGACTGGGCCACCGTCCCACCGCCCGCGCCGGACAAGCCCGCCGCCGCCCAGCACACCACCCGTACCACTGAACAAACCCGTCCTACTGGCCCCACCCGTCCCACCGAGTCCACGGGGTCGGCCGGGGTGTCCCGGGCCGCGCCCCCCGGCCGGGGCGGCCGGAGCCAGCCCTCCCCGGCGCCGTCGGTGTGGGACGTGGCCAGCCGGCAGGTGGACGAGGATCAGGCCCGCCGTCCGCGGCCGGCCCGCGACCACGCCGAGTTCACCTGGGACGAAGATCCCCATCAGACGCTGGTCTGGGGCGCGGCCAACGCCCAGGCCAAGGCCCGCCGCCTGACCGAGGAGACGCGGCCCAACGCCGAGCAGCGCGACGACGACCGTGACTGACGCCGTCGCGGGCCCGGACGGGCAGCTGCGCTGCCCGTGGGGGATCAGCGTCCCGGAGTACGTGGCCTACCACGACCAGGAGTGGGGTCGCCCGCTGCACGGAGACCAGGCCATCTACGAACGGCTGTGCCTGGAGGCGTTCCAGTCCGGGTTGTCCTGGCTGACGATCCTGCGCAAACGGGAGAACTTCCGCGCCGCGTTCGCCGGGTTCGACCCGGCCGCCGTGGCCAAGTTCGGTGCCGACGACGTGCAGCGGCTGCTGGCCGACACCGGCATCGTCAGGAACCGGGCCAAGATCAGCGCCGCCATCGTCAACGCGCGGGCCGCGCTGGACATCGCCGGCGGGCTGTCCGCCCTGGTCTGGAACTTCGCCGGCGAGCCCGGGCCCGCCCCGGTGACCACGGCCGACGTCCCGGCCCAGACCGCCGCGTCCCAGGCCCTGTCCAAGGAGCTGCGCGCCCACGGCTTCACGTTCACCGGGCCGGTGACGGCCTACGCGACCATGCAGGCCTGCGGGATCGTCAACGACCACCTGGCCGCCTGCTACGTCCGGCCCGCCGTGGCCGGCGGGGGCACGCATTGATCGTCACCGTCACGCTCAACGCCGCGCTGGACGTGGCCTACGAGGCCGAAGCCCCGGCCTGGCGCCAGACCCGCGACGTCTCCCGGGTCCGGCACCGGGCCGGCGGCAGCGGTGTGGCCGCGGCCCGGGTGCTGTACCGGTTCGGCCACGAGGTGGTGGTGGCCGGGCTGGCCGGCGGGGCTACCGGCGAGCTGATCAAGGAAGACCTGGGCCGCTCCGGCATCCCGGTCGCGCTGACCGGGATCAGCTCGGAGTCGCGCCGGGTGCTGGCCGTCACCGACACGGTGTCCGGCCAGATCATGCGGCTGCGCGAGCCCGGGCCCTACGTGACCACCGAGGAGCTGGGCCGGTTCGCCGGTGACTACCGGCGGCTCCTGGCCGACGCCACCGCCGTGATCCTGTCCGGCTCGCTGCCGCTGGGCATGCCGCCGGAGATCTTCGGCTCGCTGGCCACCTACGCCGCCGAGGCGGGCGTGCCGGTCATCGTCAACGCCGGGGGCGAGGCGCTGCGCCACGCGGTCACCCGCCGTCCGGACCTGGTCGTGCCGGACGGCGACGGCGAAGAGTCCGCCGCGACCGACGGGACCAGCGGGAGCGCCCTGCTGGCCCAGGGGGCAGCGGCGGTGGCCATCCCGGCCGGGGAGCGGATCTCGGTGGCGACCAAGGCCGGCCAGTGGAGCGCGGCCCTGCCCGGCCTGGCCGACGGCTCAGCCGGTTACGGCTCACCGGGCTCGCTGGTCGGGGGCCTGGTCCCCGGCCTGCTGCTGGGCTGGTCGTGGCCGGACCTGCTCCGGCACGCGGCCGCCGTGGCCGCGGCCACCGACGCCTCCGGCCGCGTCAACCTGACCGAGTACGAGCGCCTGGTCGACCTGGTGATGATCGAGGCCCGCGGCTAGCTGCCCCGGACGATCACATCGGCCCGCTCCCGGGTGGCCGCGACCAGCCGGGCATTCTGTTCGTCCAGCCGGTGCACCCACTCGGCCGCCTGTCCCGGGGTCTTGCCGAACTCGATGTGCCGCCGGATCAGCCGGTCGACCCGGACCGCGTCGTCGATCTCCACGAACCAGGTCTCGTCCAGCAGCGGCCTGACCTCGTGCCAGGGTGGATCGTCCAGCAGCAGGTAGTTGCCCTCGGTGATGATCAGGGGTACGTCCGGGCCGACCGGGATGCTGCCCGCGATCGGCTGCTCAATGGTGCGCTCGAACGCGGGCGCGTAGACGACCTCGCCCGGCGCGGGCGTCCGCAGCCGCCGCAGCAGGGCCAGGAAGCCGAAACTGTCGAACGTGTCCGGTGCGCCCTTCCAGTTGCGGCGGCCGAGCCGGGACAGCTCCACGTCGGCCAGGTGCAGGCCGTCCATCGGCACCAGCACCGCGACCCCGTCCAGCCGCGCGGTGACCAGCGCGGCCAGCGTGCTCTTGCCGGCGCCGGGCGCGCCCGCGATGCCCAGAATGCGCCGGGAGCCCGCGCGGGCCAGCGCGCGCGCCCGGTCGGTGAGCTGGTCGACGTCCATGGTGGTCTCACCCATTACGGCCTCGCGCCCCTTGCCTCTGAGCAGCGATTACTTCAAAGAGTCATCAATTGATTACGGAGAGTGTGTTAGGGTCCGAGTCGGCTCGACGCAGTAAGTCAACCCGAGAGCCCTCCCCGCTCACAGTCGAAACGGAGTTGTTGTGTTCAATCGGCGAATCTTCTTCGGAGGGGCTGCGACCGCAGCCGTCCTCGCTTCCGGTGCCCTGATGGCCGCTCCGGCCATGGCCAGCACCACCCCGGCCGTCCCGTCGATCCCGTCGATCCCGGCCGCCTCGCTGCTGAATGTCGGCTCGGTGCTCAGCCTCCCCGGCCTCACCGGGATCCTCCAGGTCGTCCCGGCCGCCTCCCTGCTGAACGTCGGCAACGTCGGCGCCAGCGTGTCGGCCGTGGTCGGTCAGGCCACCCAGGCCGCCAGCGGCGTCACCGGCGGGGCCAGCAGCACCCAGGACCCGACCAGCAGCGTCTCCGGCGTCACCAGCCAGGCCACCGGGGCGACCTCCGGTGCGTCCGGCCTGAGCGCCACCGTGCCCGGGGCTCTCGGCCAGGCCACCAGCCTCGTCCCGTCGCTCGGCGGCCTGGGCGGCGGCACCAGCACGGCTGGATCCCCCGTTAGCAGCGTCACCGGCGGCGACACCGCCAGCGACACCGGCAGCCAGGCCGGCGACGGCTCCTGAGCCGCCGCCCCCGTGCGGCTCAGTCCGTGGCGGCGCTGAGTCCGCTCAGCTGACGAACGGGAGGTCCTGCTCCGCGGGACCTCCCGTTTCCCATGTCTGGCCGTCCCGGGTGTCCGGCCGTTTCGCGGGTCAGGGCACCAGCGCCAGCGTCGCCCCCCGGTCACTC
Organism: Streptosporangiaceae bacterium; assembly: GCA_965277615.1. Taxonomy (GTDB): domain Bacteria; phylum Actinomycetota; class Actinomycetes; order Streptosporangiales; family Streptosporangiaceae; genus Bog-532. The sequence continues at coordinate 214,334 of CBDIDG010000003.1, forward strand.
AGCAGCCGGTGCGGGCCCGGCGCGCCCGGGAACCGGGCCAGTTCCCCCCGCACGCGCCGCAGCGGCCCGTCCAGCCCGGCCAGCACGGTGCCGTCGGCGCCCACCGCGATCAGCTCGTCCTCGGCCCGCACCAGCACGGGCCCGTCCCGGCCCGCCGAGATCGCCACCCGCCCGGCGCCGATGGCCGCCAGCAGTTCACCTGGATCGTCGCTCTCGCTCTCGACCCAGGTCACCGGGGTCCCCGGGGGCGCGTCGGCGCCGGGCCGGTGCCAGTCGCTGCCACCGACCGGGATGGCCGCCGGGTCCCAGGCCCGCCACCACGACAGCGGGGTGGTCCAGGTCAGGTCGAGCCAGCTCCAGTGCCAGACCTCCACCAGGGGTGGCCGCTCCGGCATGGCGTGCAGCCAGCTCACCGGGCCCGCGAACGGGTGGTTGACCGAGAGCAGGCCACCCCGGTCCCGGGTCGCGGCCAGCCAGGCCATGGGTGGTTCGCGGAAGTCCACCCAGCCGATATCGCCCAGTGCGTTGGCGTGCCCGTGGCTGGTGGTCACCTCCTGGCCCGGGATGAGCGTGATCCCGTACCGCCGGCCTGCGGGGGCCAGTTCCGGGTGGTGGCTGACCGTGTTGTGGTCGGTGACGGCGATGAAGTCCAGCCCGTTCCCGTGGGCCAGCCGGGCCAGCTCGGCCACGGTCAGCACCCCGTCCGAGTGCACCGTGTGCGTGTGCAGGTCGCCGGCCCACCACCGCCGTCCCGGGCTGGCGGGCAGCGGGCGCGGGACCGGCCGCTCGCTGGCTGGAGGAGGGGGATCCGCCGCCGGTTCGGGTCCCGGGCCGCCCTGGCTGGCGGTCTGCGCGACGATCTCCCAGTCCAGCCCGTCCAGCGGCACCTGGTAGAGCCCGATGATCACCCGCCACAGGCCCGGCTCGAGCTCCCCGGGCAGGTAACCCGGTGTCGCCTCGGCCGCCCCGATCACGAACCGGTCCCGCGCCCCGCCCGACCAGCCGCGAAAGCCGGCCGGCCCCAGGCACCCCAGGTCCAGCACGCCGCTCTGCCGGTCGAAGCGCAGCCGCACCTCCAGCGTCCGGGTGCCCGGCGGCACCGCTACTTCGACGTAGTGCCACGGCGACGCGATCTGGTCTTCCAGCGTCCACCGCCCGGCCCGCCGCGTCTGCTGCCTCATGCCTCCCATGGGACCAGATCCTGGCCGCCGCGACGAGGCCAGGGGGACTCTGAGGTGGGTCAGCCGCGGAGTGGGTCAGCCGCGGGGCAGCCGGGGTCCGGGCCGGGCCGGGTCGTCCGGCCCGGCCAGCGTCCAGTCGGTACCCTCCAGCCGGATCGTGCGGTCCGCGCCGCCGGGCCGGGGCGGCCGGGCGGTGAGCCGCGCGCTGACGAACTCGCCGGGACCCGGCCGCGGCAGCCCCAGCGCCCCGGCCAGGGCCTGGTCGCCGGCGTAGTCGCCGAAGATCACGATGCCCTCGGGGCGGAGCTGGTCCCGCGCGCCGCCGCCGGCCCGGACCCGCTTCATGTAGTCGTCCTGCTTGGCCACCGTGGCCACCACGGTGCGGGACACGCGCCTGCGCTGGGCCCGGCGGAACAGCTCGTTGACCCGCTGCTGGCCCGACCGCGGGGCCAAGATCCCGGCCACGTCCGGCTCGGCCATCCGGACCAGCACGTTCTCCTGCAGCTCACAGCGGGAGAACAGCCAGACGATCTGGGCCCGGCCCCGTTCGCTGAGGCTCTTCTTCAGGTCGCGGTTGCTGGCCTCGCGCAGGGTGCCGGGTCGGACCCGGAGCAGGCCGGCCGACCAGGTGCCGTCCTCGTCGCTGGCCTGGACCAGCAGCACGAGCTGGCCGGACGCCTCGGGCGGGATCATCCACCGGCCCATCCGGTGGCTGAACTTGCAGTCCACGTCGGCGCCGGCGATCGAATAGTCGAGCAGCCGCCCGTCGGCCAGCTCCAGGCCGCGCTGGATGCCGATCTCGACCAGCGTCCCCGCGTGGGTCTTCTCGGTCTTGCACAGCTGGTCCCAGCGGTACCGGCCGGTGTGCTGGCCGTCCAGCAGCAGGTCCAGCGCGGTCCGCACCGCGGCGCCGATCCGGGCCCCGTCCGGGTCCACGGTGAGCAGCTCGGCCGCCACCTGGCTCAGCTCGGTATCGGTTCCGGTGTCGGGCTCCATGTCCGGGGCGCAGGCTCCGGCCCGGCCGCCTCGGGCGATTAGCCCGGCCGCCGCGTGCTGGGCCCCGGTCAGCCCGGCCATGCCCGGCAGCAGCCGCTGGCCGTCGGCCGTCACCGGGTCGGGCGCCAGGCCGGGCAGGACCGCCTGGCCTCGCGGTGGCGGTTCCGGCCCCGAAGTCACGCGCGAGACTGTAGCCGAGTAGCACCCGCTCGCGCAGCCCCGCCCGCCGGGTCAGGCCGTGCCAGCCAGCACCCTTACGGCGCCACGGCCAGCACCCTCACGGCGCGACCGTCTCCGGTGTCCGCGCCCCGCCACCCTCCAGCGCCCCAGCAGCCCCAACTACCCCCCGGCCCCCAGCAATTCCATCCGACTCAGCAAACACATGAGCCCCATCGATCCCGCGGGCCACGGCGGTGAGCGCGTCGATGAGCCGGAGTGCAGCCGGGGAGTCGGGTGGGTCCCCGTACTGCAGCGCGTACACGTGCCGCCGGGCCCCGGGCAACTCGGCCGCCCGGATCCCCGGGTGCCGGGCCGCGCGCAGAGCCAGGTCCGGCAGCGTGGCCACGCCCAGCCCCGCCGCCACCAGGGCCTGCACAGCCACGTAGTCGTCGGTGGTGAACGCGATCTTCGGCGTGAACCCGGCCACCGAGCACTGGGTCATGAGGTTGATCCGGCACCGGTCGCAGCCGGCGATCCAGCGGCAGTGGGCGTAACGGGCCAGGTCACAGCCCATCGGCCCGGAACCGCCGTCGGCGCGCCGCCGGGTGATCAGGTGCACCGGCTCGTCCAGGACCAGCTGGCCCCGGGTGCCTTCCTCCTCCGGCCCGGCCGGGGGCAGGTCCGGACCCGGTCCCGTGCCGCTCACCTGAACATGCCGGAACACCAGGGCCACGTCCACATAGCCGGCCCGCAGCATGCGCAGCGCCTCGGGCGGCTCGGCCTCGGTCAGCCGCAGGTCCATCGCCGGATGCTCGGCCCGGAGCATGGCCGCCGCGGCCGGCACGATCGTGCCCAGCGCCGACGGGAACGCCGCCAGCCGGACCCGGCCCGCTCGCAGCCCGGCCTGGGCCGCCAGCTCGTTCTCGGCTGCATCGAGCCGGCCGAGGATCTCGGCCGCCCGGTCGGCCAGCAGCCGGCCCGCGTCGGTGAGCCGGATGCCGCGGCCCGCCCGCTGGATCAGCCGCACGCCGGTCTCGGCCTCGAGCCGGGCCAGGTGGTGGCTGACCGAAGGCTGGGCGTAGTTGAGCTCCCGGGCCGCGGCCGTGACCGACCCGTGCCTGGCCACCGCGACCAGGACGCGGAGCCGCGTCACGTCCAGCATGTAACGACTATAGATGAGACCAATTTGTTCGGCCTCAGAGCTATATGGCGTCTATCGACCCACCTCGGCCCGCTCGCCCCGGGGGCTCGTGGCCGGCGCTGCCCCGGCGGCCGGCTCCAGTTCGCCGGGCTCCGGCTCCGGGGCGGGCGAACGGGGCAGGATCCGGTCCAGCCAGCCCGGCAGCCACCAGTTGGCCCGGCCGAGCAGCTCCATCACCGCCGGCACCAGCACCAGCCGCACCAGGGTGGCGTCGACCAGCACGGCCACCGCCAGCCCGAGCCCGATCTGCTTGACCGAGACGTCCGCGCCGAGGACGAAGGACAGGAACACGACGACCATGATCGCCGCGGCCGCGCTGATGACCCGGGCGGTCTGGGCCAGCCCGCGGGCCACCGAGGCGGTGTTGTCGCCGGTCCGGTCGTACTCCTCCTTGATCCGCGACAGCAGGAACACCTCGTAGTCCATGGACAGCCCGAACAGGATCACGAACAGGAACATCGGTACCCAGGTGGTGATCGGGATCTTCTCCGGGAAGCCGAACAGCTGGTGTCCCCAGCCCCACTGGGTCACCGCGACCAGCACGCCGTACGCGGCCACGATGGACAACAGGTTCATCACCGCCGCCTTGATGGCCACCGCGATCGACCGGAACACCACCAGCAACAGCAGCATGGACAGCCCGATGACCACGCCGATCAGCCACGGCATCCGGGCCGTGATCGCGTTGGCGAACGTGACGTTGCCCGCGTTGGGCCCGGTCAGGTAGGCGGTCAGCCCGGTCCCCGCGGTGACCCGGGGCAGGACCTGGTCGCTGAGCTGGTTGGCCAGTGCGTTGGTGGCCGGATCCTGCTCGCTGGTGGCCGGGTAGGCGATCAGCATGACGGCCCGGCCGTCCCGGCTGACCACCAGCGGGCTCACGTGGGCCACGCCCGGCGTGCCCGCCACCGCCCGCTCCAGCGCCGCGCTCCCGGCCGCCGGGTCCCGCCCCGCTGCGGCCACGATCAGCGGGGCGCCGAACCCGGGCCCGAACCCTTCGGCCATGGTCTCGTAGCTGGCCCGGCCCATGGTCCCGGCGGCCTGGGCCGACTCGTCCGGCATGTTCAGCGTCAGGCTGAGCGCGGGCACGGCCAGCACCGCGATGATGGCCACCGCGGCCAGCGCCGCCCGGGCCGGATGCCGGCTGATCACCCCGGCCCACCGCTCCGCCGGATGCTGCCCGCCCGCCGCGGCCCGCCGTCCGTCCGCGTCCGGTCCCGCCGCAGCCGCCCGACCCGCCGCGTGCGGTACCGCCCCTTTATTTATATTTTTAATTTTCTGTGGCCGGCGCCGCAGGCCAGGGACCCGGAATCGGGATGGCCGGGCCAGCCGGGTCCCGGTGAACCCGAGCAGCGCGGGCAGCAGGGTCAGGGCGGCCAGCACGGTCATGGCCACGGTGGCCGCGGCCGCCACCGCCACGCCGTTCATCAGCGGCTGGCGCAGCACTAGCAGGCCCAGCACGCCGATGACCACCGTGGTGCCCGCGGTGAGCACCGAACGGCCCGCCGTGCGCATGGCCCGCTCCGCCGCCTCGGCCGGCGCAACGTCGGCCCTGAGGTACTCACGAAACCGGGTCACGATGAACAGCGCGTAGTCCACCCCGACCCCGAGCCCGATCATCGACGCGATGATCGGCGAGAACGACGGGGCCGGGAAAACGTGCCCGAGCAGCGCGATCAGGGCGAGCCCGGAGCCGATGCCGAATACCGCGGTCAGCACGGGCAGACCCATAGCCAGGAACGAGCCGAACGCGATGAGCAGCACGATGGCGGCCGCGCCGATGCCGATGCCGTCCGACGACCCGCCGTACGGGGTCTCGGCCTGGTCGATCACGTCGCCACCGAGGCTGAACGTCACGCCGTGCCCCGACGCGGCTCTGGCCTGGTTCATCAGCGCCGTCGCCTCGCTGGCCGGGATGCCGGTGGGCGGCACGCCGAACTGGACCGACGCGAACGCGATGTGCCCGTCCCGGGACACCTGGCCCGGTGTGGTGTAGGGATCGGTCACCGCGGTGATGTGGGGTTCGCGCCGCAGCGGCACCAGGGCCGCGCTGACCCGGGACCTGACCGGGGCCGAGGTGACCGGCGCGCTGGACCGGATGGCCAGCGTGAGCGTGTCGCCGGACCGCTGCGGGAAGTGCTGGTTCAAGATGGCCTGCCCCGGGTCCTGCCCGGTGAAGTTGTTGTCCGCGGGCGCGCCGAACAGCATCCACAGCACGACGAGGCAGGCCACCCCGGCGACCCAGCTCGCCAGCGTGACCCAGCGGTGGCGGTAGCAGGCCCGCCCGGTCCGCCCCAGCAGGCCAGGGTGCAGGCCAGGGTGCAGGCCCGGTCGGGCCAGATCTTTGGTTTGCATCGGCAGCTCTCCCCGTGCGGTGATGTCTGCTCCGATGCTCCGGGCCGGGGACCGATACCGTCGTCCCGCCGCGGTAGGCAGTTGCCGGGCGGTCGCCACCCGGGGGTGTACTCCGCCAGGAGTAGCGTTCGCGTACGTGGAAGCGCCGAACATACTCCGCGAGGATCTCCCGCTGCCGGTGGCCGTGCTCCGCGGCAGCGTGCTGGAGCGCAACCTGGCCGAGTTCCAGCAGTTCAGCGAGGCGGCCGGCGTGCTGCTGTGCCCGCACGCCAAGACCACGATGGCGCCCGCGCTGTTCCGGCGGCAGCTGGCCGCGGGCAGCTGGGGGCTGACCTTTGCTACCGGGCCGCAGGTACGCGCGGCCCGCGAGCACGGGGTGCCGCGGATCTTCTACGCCAACGAACTGGTCGGCGCGGCCGACATCCGCTACGTCTGCGCCGAGCTACGACGCGACCCAGGGTTCGAGTTCTACTGCCTGGCCGACTCGGTGGCCGGGGTCCGGCTGCTGGCCGAGCGGGTCGCGGCGCAAAGCCCCGGCCGGCCGGTCAACGTCCTGGTCGAGGGGGGTCTGGCCGGAGCCCGCTGCGGCGTGCGGGAGGTGGCCACCGCGGTCGAGGTGGCGCAGGCGGTCCGCGCCGCGGCCCCGCACCTGGCCCTGGTCGGGGTGGAAGGTTTCGAGGGTCTGGCCCGGGCTCGCGACGACGGTGACCGGGAGCCGGCGGTCCGGGAGTTCCTGTCCTTCCTGATCGAGATCGCCGCCGCGCTGGACCAGCGCGACCTGTTCGATGTCCCCGAAGTCATGCTGACCGCGGGCGGCACGGCCTTTCCCGACGTGGTCATCGACGTGCTGACCGGGGCCCGGCTGAGCCGGCCCACCCGGGTCATGCTGCGCAGCGGCTGCTACCTGAGCGAGGACTGGGGCCTGTACGCGCGGGCCCTGGCCGAGATGCACACCCGCACCGGATCGGGCGCGCCGCACCTGGAGCCCGCGCTGGAGGTGTGGGCCCAGGTGCTCTCGGTCCCCGAGCCCGGCCTGCTCATCCTGTCCGCGGGCCGCCGGGACTTCGGCCAGGACGCCGGGAACCCGATCGCGCTGACCCATGTCCCGCGGGGCACCGCCGAGCGCCGCTCGCTGCGGGCGGCGGGCTGGACCATGGCCGCGGTCAGCGACCAGCACGCCCACCTGACCGTGCCTCCCGGCCACGGTGTCGCCGTCGGTGACCTGGTCGCGCTGGGCCCGTCGCACCCCTGCACCACGTTCGACAAATGGCGCACCCTCTATCTCGTCGACGACGACTACACGGTCACCGAAGAGGTCCCCACGTTCTTCTGATTGAGTGGGGGTGTGACCCAGACAGCACCGCGCCCCCAGAGAAAGCAGCGCACGGTCGCCACCCCGGACGGCCGGGTGCTGGCCGTGGAGGAGGCCGGCCACCCGGACGGCCTGCCGGTCCTGGTCCACAACGGCACTCCGAACTCCCGGCACCTGTACGCCCCCGTGGTGGCCGACGCCGACGCTCGAGGCCTGCGGATCATCGGCTACGACCGGCCCGGGTACGGCGGCTCCAGCCCGCAACCGGGGCGCACCGCGGCCGACTGCGCCGCCGACGTCCGGGCTATCGCCGAAGAGCTGGGCCTTGGTCGGCTGGTCACCTGGGGTATCTCCGGTGGTGGCCCGCACGTGCTGGCCACCGCGGCCCTGCTGCCGGACCTGGTCGCGGCGGCCGCGTCCCTGGCCTCGCCGGCCCCGTTCGGCGCCGACGGCCTGGATTACTACCACGGCATGGGCCAGGAGAACGCCGACGACTTCCGGCTGTTGCTCACCGACGAAGCCGCCAGCCGGGCCAAGACCGAGCAGGACCGCGACGAGGTCTTGGCCGCCACCGCCGACACCCTGGCCGCGACCACCCCCACCCTGCTCACGGCGACCGACGCCGCGGTGTTCACCGGCGAGCTGGCCGAGTTCCTGGCCTGGTCCGGGCACGAAGGCCTGGCCCCGGGGGCCGAGGGCTGGTTCGAAGACGGCTGGGCCCTGGTCCATCCGTGGGGTTTCGACCCGGCCACGATCTCGGTGCCGCTGCTGGTCATGCACGGCCGCGAGGACAAGTTCGTCCCGTTCGGGCACGGCCAGTGGCTGGCCGCCCACATTCCCAGGGCCGAGGCCCGCCTGCTCGACCACGACGGCCACCTCACCCTGCTGCAGAGCCGCATCGGCGAGGTCCACGCCTGGCTCGCCGCTCAGGCCTGAGCCCGCCTGCGGTCCAGGCCGAAGGTCTACCGTGGGGGCATGGGGACCGATCAGACCTCTGAGCTCCAGCCCATCGCCTGCACGCTCAGCGGCAGCGACCAGGGTCAGCGCGTGCGCGAATGGCAGAACCTGCTGGCTCACGGCACCGCCCGCGAACCGGTTCCGGACGGCATCCGGGTCACGCTGCCGGCTGCCCTGGCCGGCCCGGTCGCCGAGCTGGCTGCGGCCGAGCAGCGCTGCTGCCCGTTCTTCCGGTTCACGCTGGTCTTCGACGGCGGCGACCTCCAGCTGACGATGCAGGCGCCGGCCGAGGCCGCGCCGCTGCTGACTGCCCTGGCCGATGCGCCCGCCGATGAATCTGGGCCGTCCCCGGCGTCGTTCCCGGCATGAGCTACGCACAGGTGGATGGCCTTGACCTCTGGTACGACGAGCGCGGGTCCGGCGACCCGCTGGTCCTGCTGCACGGAGGGGTCGGCGCGTCGGAGATGTTCGGGCCGATCCTGGACCGGCTGGCCGCGGGCCGGCGGGTGATCACGGTGGATCTGCCCGGGCACGGGCACACCGCCGACCCTGGCCGCCCGCTGCGGTACGAGGAGATGGCGGACCAGATCGCCGGGCTGATCGGCCAGCTCGGCCTGGTCCAGGCCGACCTGATGGGCCTGTCGCTGGGCGGCGGCGTCGCGCTGCGGGCCGCTATCCAGCACCCCGGCCTGATCCGCCGGCTGGTGCTGGTATCCGCCCCGTTCCGGCAGGACGGCTGGTACCCGGAGGTGGTGGCCGGCCAGACCCAGCTCGGTCCCGAGGCCGCGGAGATGATGAAGCAGTCCGACTTCTACGCCACCTACGCCGCGGTGGCGCCGCGGCCGCAGGACTGGTCGCTGCACGTGTCCCGGGTCGGCGAGCTGCTCGGGCACGACTATGACTGGTCGGCCGGGATCGCCGACATCACCGCCCCGGTGCTGCTGGCCTTCGGCGACAGCGACTCGATCCGGCCCGCCCACATCGTCGAGTTCTTCGCCCTGCTCGGCGGCGGCCAGTCCGACCCGGGCTGGGACGGGGCCACGGGGCCCTCGCAACTGGCCGTTCTGCCGGGTCACACCCACTACGTGATGGCCACCAGCCCGGCCTTGGCCGAGGTGGCGGTCACGTTCCTGGGTCAGGGAAAAGATAATTAGCCGGCGTGTAAACCACCCGTCCAACGGCGGCGTCACACTATCGAGGCCCGGCGAAAGCGGGACGTCGGGCCTCTTCTACGTCCGGTCGGCTGACGGGAATTGTTTCTCGTCCGGTAGACCGGAGCCCTGAGCGGGGCGCGGCCCTGCAGCAGTTGTTTAATACAGCTGCTGCAGGGCCGTTCGTATTGAGCACCGCAATTTCAGTGCCATCATCGGGGCCATGAGCCTGGACAAGATCGACGAACGGATCGTGGCCGCCCTGATCGAGGACGCCCGGGCCAGCTACGCCACGATCGGGGGTCTGGTCGGGCTGTCCGCGCCCGCGGTCAAGCGGCGGGTGGACCGGCTCCAGGAGACCGGCGCGATCCGCGGCTTCTCCGCCCGCGTCGATCCGGCCGCGCTCGGCTGGACCACCGAGGCCTACGTCGAGCTGTTCTGCCGGGGGCTCACCTCGCCGGCCGACATCCGGGCTGCCGTCCGCCGCTACCCCGAGGTCGTCGGCGCTTGCACGGTGACCGGTGAAGCCGACGCGCTGCTGCACATCCAGGCGGCCGACGTCGGCCACTTCGAGCAGGTCGTGGAGCGGATCAGGGCCGAGCCGTTCACGGCCAGAACCCGCAGCGTGATCGTGATGTCCCGGCTGATCGACCGCACCGGCCATCCCGTGCCCACGGCCCCCGAGCCCGGCCACCAGGCCTGAGCCAACAACACCAATGGCGCCCACGGTGCTCCTGTAGCGCACCCAATGGCGCCCACGGTGCTCCTGGTGGCAGCGTCGGGCGGGTCAGGGCGCCGGATAGGCGGGGGCGGACAGGTCAGGGCCGGCTGGGCGCCGGCTAGGGGCCGGACGGGGACACCGGGCTGGGCGATCCGGCGGCGGGTGGTGTGGCCGCCGGGACGACCAGGGACTCCGGGGCCGACGCGGCGGGGGAGGCGGCCGGGACCGCAGCTGCGGTCCGCACCCCTGAAGCCCCGGAACCTCCAGAGCCCCTCGGCCCGCCCGAGCCCCCAGAGCCCCCCGATCCGCCGGGCCCCGCAACAGCCCCACCAGTCACCCCAGAAAGCCCAGAAGCCCCGGCCACCCCACCCGCTTCGGCGGGGGTGGCCGGGGCCGTCCGGCTCGGGTCGGCGTAGCTGACGTCGGTCGCGCCGTCGGCCGCGATCCCGGGCACGGTGCCAACGCTGGTGAACTGCCGGTAGGACCAGGTCGCCCAGGCGGCCATCCCGGCTGTCCCGGCTGTCCCGTAGTCGGCCACCCACAACGGGTCGGCGCTGAACGCGGCGCTGTCACCGGTGCAGGCGCGCCACCAGGCCGCGCTGGTGTAGATGACCGGGGCCTGGCCACCGACCCGCTCGGCCTCGCGGATGAAGGCGCCGATCCAGGCCACCAGCCGGGCCGGGGCGAGCCCGTAGCACTGGTTGGTGTGGTCGGTCGCGGTGTACGGGTCGTACTCGACGTCCACTTCCAGCGGCCGGGACCGTCCATCGGCCGCCTGGCCGAGGTGACCGACCGCGTAGTCGGCCTGGGCGGCGCCGCCGCTGACGTTCGGGATCGCGACGTGGTAGCCGGTGACCTGCAGGCCGGCCGCCGCGGCCCCGGCCGTGTCGGCGCCGTACCAGGGGTTGGCGTAGTAGGTGCCCTCGGTCGCCTTGACCGCCGCGAACGAGTAACCGGCCGCCGCCACCTGCGGCCAGTCGATGCCGGCGCCGCCGGGATGCTGAGCCGCGGCGACATCCACGCCCCGGGCCGCGGTCCCGGACGGCTCCCCGGTGCCGGCCAGCGGGCTGGCCAGCTCCCGCAGCAGCTCGGGGGAGTGCGCCGCCCCGACGTTGTACCGGCCCGCCGGGCCCGTCGCGGTCACCCCGGCGGCGCGGGCCGAGGCGGAGGACGTGGCCGGGACCGGGCGGGCCTGCGCCGTGGCCTGCTGGCCGCCGTCCGGCCGCTGATCCGAGGAGCCCACCATGTGCGTGGTGTCCTGGCTGCCGCCACCGGCTGGAGGAGCCGGGCCGCTGCCGCTGACGACGATCCGGGTCGCGCCCGAGGCCACCAGAACGGCCAGCGCCACCAGCCAAAGCGTCAGCCGGCCGCCCGCTCCAGCACCCACAAAGGCTCCTCACGCTCGGTGGCAGGGAGTGAGCGTAGCAGCCGAATCGGTACGTACAGGGGCAAAGCGATCCGGCGAGTTGTCGCCAATTGACGCCTTCCGCCCATCCAGTAAGCCGCTGACCAGCTAGAGTGACGCGCATGCCGCAGCCAGAGAATGATCCGAGCGGGAGCACGGCAAGTTTCCAGGCGTTCGCGCAGCGGACTGACCCTGAATACGCGCCGCAACGCTCCGCGCCGACGGGCCGCTACGTCCTCATCGGGGGCGTCGTGCTGGCCATCATCGTGATCGTCGTCCTCATCGCCGTCCTGTAGGCGGGATCTCGCCCGAACCGCGCACGATGAGCTGAGTGCCGAGTTCGATGTACTGCGCGGGGCCGCGAGTACCGGCCAGCCGCCCGAACAACAGCTCCGCCGCCCGCCGCCCCATCTCGGCCGGGTTCTGCGCCACCACGGTCACGCCCGGGTCCACCAGGTCGGCCAGCTCGAAGTCGTCGAAACCGACCAGCGCGATGCGCTGACTGGCCCGGGCGATCTCCCGCAGCGCCAGCACCGTGATCCGGTTGTTCCCGCAGAACACCGCGGTCACCGGCTCTGGTCCGGATAGCAGCTGGGTCAGCGCGGCCTGGACGCTGGCCGCAGCAGGCTTGATCCTGGCCACCCATGAGTCGTGCACCGGGTGGCCGGCCTGCACCATCGCCTCCCGGTAACCCCGCTCGCGGTGGCTGGCCGTGTAGATGCTGACGTCGTCGCCGATGAACCCGATGCGCTGATGCCCGTGCTGGATGAGGTGGGCGACGCCGGACCGGGCACCGCCGGCGTTGTCGGCCAGGACCGCATCGGCCTCGATCATCCCGGCGGGCCGGTCGACGAACACCGACGCCACCCCGGCCGCGATCTCCGGCAGCAGGTAACGGTGGTCGCCCGAGGCGGGGATGACGATGAGGCCGTCGACCCGCCGGGCACACAACGCCAGCACCAGCTCCTGCTCCCGCTGCGGGTCCTCGTCGCTCGAGCCGGTGAACAGCAGCGAGCCGTTCCAGTGGGCTACGTCCTCCACCGCCCGCGACAGCGCGGAGTAGAACGGGTCGCCGATGTCCTCCATGATCAGGCCGATCGAGGCGGTCTGGCCCTTGCGCAGCAGCCGGGCGCTGTCGTTGCGCCGGAAACCAAGCTCGTTGATGGCGTTCCGGACCCGGCTGGCGGTCTCCGGGGTGACCCCGGGCTCGTCGTTGACCACGCGGGACACCGTCTTCAGCGCGACCCCGGCCCGGGTGGCGACGTCCTTCATGGTTGGCCGGCCCCGGCCGTGCCGCGTCGCAGCAGCGCCCGCCGCGCCCCGGGGACGGCTGTCCAGCTCGCTGATCATGGCTGCTTCCCGTGTTCCTCTCGTCGCGCTGCGGGAACGCTGGGGTGGCTGCCTGCCGCCGGGCGTGTCAGCCCGGACCCGTTTCCCCCCGGCCAAGTGTGCTACAAAGCGGGGCTTCTCGGCCAATGAGACATTCTTTTTTTACCGGCTAAATTGGCTCCGCGACATGCCATCAGATGCGCCGGCGCCGTTATCCGCAAAACCCGTTATATGTGCTTAGCGTCATTGTCCGTTTTTGTGGATGCCCCGCACCCGGCAATGCGTGGGCCGCACGTACCGGGCCCCGGTTCGGGTGCTTGTATGAGCGTTGATGACGACGAGCAACGTCTCGGCGCCGCCTGGCGGCCGGGACGACGAAGAGGAGCGGCACCGGCTGTCCGCCCTCGAAGGCCTGGCCGCGCTGTCGCTGGACGCGTTGTCCTCGGTGGCCTACGGGCCCGAGGCCATCCTCATCGTCCTGGTCGCGGCGGGCGCGGCGGGCCTGCAGTACACGCTGCCGATCACGATCGCGATCGTCGTCCTGCTCACCGTCCTGGTCATTTCCTACCGCCAGGTCATCGCCGCGTTTCCCAACGGCGGCGGCGCCTACGCAGTGGCCAAGCGGCACCTCGGCACGGGCGCGAGCCTGACCGCGGCCGCCTCCTTGATCGTGGACTACGTGCTGAACGCGGCGGTCGGCGTCTCGGCCGGGGTTGAGGCCGTCACCTCGGCCTTCCCTGGCCTGTACGGCGCCCGGATCTGGCTCTGCCTGGCTGCGCTGGCCCTGATCACCGCGGCCAACTTCTGGGGTGTGGCCGAGTCGGCCCGGATCTTCATCGTCCCCACGGTGTTGTTCATCGTGGCCATCGCGGTGGTCATCATCACCGGGCTGGTCCGGTCCCACCCGGCCGTCGCCCCGCCGCACCGTCTGCCCAGCGTGACCGAGACGGTCGGCCTGCTGCTGATCCTGAAGGCGTTCGCGTCCGGCTGCTCGGCCCTGACCGGAGTCGAGGCGATCGCCAACGCGGTCCCCGAGTTCCGCAAGCCGCGCGAGCGCCGGGCCCAGCACACCGAGATGTGGCTGGGCATCATCCTCGGCGCCATGCTGCTCGGCCTGGCCGCGGTGATCCGCAAGTTCGACGTCACCCCGGACGGGAACGTGACCGTCCTGGCCGAGCTGACCAAGATCGGCGTCGGCGGCGGGGCGCTGTTCTACATCATCCAGATCATCACCCTGATTCTGCTGGTGCTCGCGGCCAACACCTCGTTCGGCGGGCTGCCCGTGCTGGCCAGCATCGTGGCCGAGGACAACTTCCTGCCCCACTTCTTCCACCTGAAGGCCGAGCGGCAGGTGCACCGCTATGGCGTGGGCGTGCTCGCCGTCTTCGCCGCCGTCCTGCTCATCGTCTCCCGCGGTGACACGCAGGCGCTGATCCCGCTGTTCGCCATCGGGGTCTTCGTCGGTTTCACGCTGGCCCAGACCGGCATGGTCCGGCACTGGCATGCCGAACACAAGCCAGGCTGGATGCGGCGCGCCGCGATCAACGGGCTCGGCGCGGTGCTGACGTTCGCCGCCATCATCATCGAGCTGGTGGCCAAGTTCACCGCGGGCGCCTGGGTGATCGTCCTGGTCATCCCGCTGCTCATCGCCGGGTTCATGACCGTGCACCGGGCCTACGTCCGGATCGGTGCCGTCCTCGGCATCGGGCAGATCCCGCCGCTGCCACAACGGGAGAACTCCCTGGTCGTCGTCCCGGTCGTCGGGTTGTCCCGGCTGACCCAGGAGGCGCTCTCGGCCGCGACGTCGCTCGGCGACCAGGTCACCGCGGTCTACATCCGCTACGAGGGCGAGGAAGAGGACGAGGCCACGGCCCGGTTCGAGCAGCAGTGGGCGCAGTGGGGCACCAATGTCCCGCTGGTCACGCTGTACTCACCGCACCGGACGCTGGGGCCGCCGATCGTCCGCTACCTGCGCCAGCTGGAAGGCGAGGACGCGAGCCGGCGGCTGGTCGTGCTGATCGCGGAGCTGGAGCCGATGCGGGCCTGGCAGTGGATCCTGCACAACCAGCGCGGCGCCGTCCTGGAGCGGGCTGTCCGGCACGACACCACGAACGTGGTCGTCTGCCGGATCCGCTTCCAGCCCACCACCTGGTCGGCGAACTAGCGCCCCGGCTGATTGCCCCCGGCTTATTGCCCCCGACTTATGGCGCTGTGTTGTTGCGCTGGGCTCGGGCGGGGGTACACCCTGTAGCGCCGCGACGTCGCAGCCACAGGGAGGTCCCATGCGTATCAGCGATCTACTTCGCGTCAAGGGCACGAAGGTCATCACGGTCACTCCGGACACGAAGGTGCGGAGCCTCCTGCAGGTGCTGGCCGACGAGAAGATCGGCGCGGCCGTCGTCTCGGCCGACGGGGCGTCGGTCGACGGGATCGTCAGTGAGCGCGACGTCGTCCGGGCCTTCGCCCAGCGGGGCGCCGCGGTGATGTCCGAGCCGGTCACCGAGATCTACACCGCGCAGGTGCGGACGGTCGCGCCGGAGACCTCGCTGGACGACGTCATGCGGCTGATGACCGAGCATCGGATGCGGCACGCGCCGGTGGTGGTCGACGGGGCCCTGCGCGGGCTGGTGAGCATCGGCGACGTGGTGAAGAGCCGCATCGACGAGCTGGAGACCGAGCGGACCGCGCTGTCGGACTACATCACCACGGGCCGCTAGCGCCCCCCGGCGCCCCGGCCACGCCCCAGGGCGCCCGGTAACGTAGGCGCGGTGAACGGCACCAGCCTGATCCGCCCGCCCAGCAGCAGGCTGGCCGAAGGAATCGTCACCCACCTCGGCCGCACCGCGGTCGACGTTGCCCTGGCCCGGACCCAGCACGCGGCCTACGCCGACGCGCTGACGGCCAGTGAGTGGGCGGTCCGGCCGGTGCCCGCGGCCGACGACTGCCCGGATTCGGTGTTCGTCGAGGACACCGTGGTGGTCTGTGAGGACCTGGCCGTGCTGACCCGGCCGGGCGCGGAAGTGCGTCGGCCCGAAGTGGACGGGGTGGCCAGCCTGATCGGCCCGCTCGGACTGCGGGCGGCCCGGATCGAGGCGCCGGGCACGCTGGACGGCGGTGACGTGCTCCAGGTTGGCCAGGTCGTCTACGTGGGACGCGGCGGGCGGACCAACGGTGCGGGCATCCGGCAGCTGCGCGCCTTGCTGGCCCCGCTGGGCCGCACCGTGATCGCGGTCCCGCTGCGCCGGGTGCTGCACCTGAAGTCCGCGGTGACCGCGCTGCCCGACGGGACGTTCCTGCTGCTGCCCGGCCTGGTCCCGGCCGAGCTGTTCCCGGCGGTGCGCACGGTGCAGGAGGAGGCCGGCTGCCACGTCGTCCCGCTCGGGGGCGACCGGGTGCTGATCGCCGCGTCCGCGCCGCGGACCGCGGCCCTGCTCGAGGACCTGGGTTTCACCCCGATCGTGGTCGACATCAGCGAGTTCGAGAAGCTCGAAGGCTGCGTCACCTGCCTGAGCGTGCTGCTGCCGGGCCGGTAGCAGCCTCCGCCGGGCCGGCAGCGTCTGCCGGGCCGCCTGCCTTGGCGGAGACCGCGAGCGCGCGCAGGACGTCCGGGCCCAGGGTCGCCTCGGCCGCGTCGACGATCTCCAGATCGGCCCGGACGTGCCGCTCGGCCGCGGTGATGAGCAACGCGTCGACCGGGGACCGGCCGGCTGTGGCCGCGGCCTCGGCCAGCCCCCGCAGCTCCCGCAGCAGGTGGGAACGTTGCCGGCGCAAGATCTGGGTCAGTACGTCCGGGTCGCCGAGCCGGGCCGCGGCCATCACCTTGAGGAAGAAGTCGTCCCGGTAACCGCGCTGCCGCACGCTCGGCTCGCTCAGCCAGCGATCCAGCTCCGCGCGCCCGGCCGGGGTGAGCTGGTGCATCACGCGGTCCGGCTTGACCGGCTGCGGCTGCCGCTCGGAGGTGATCAGGCCGTCCCGGGCCAGCCGGTCGAGCACCTGGTACAGGTGCCCGATGTTCATCCCGCCCCACTGGTCGCCGACCGCCTCCTCGAAGCTGGTCCGCAGTTCGTAGCCGTGCGCGGGCTTGGCGGCGAGCAGGGCGAGCACGGCGTGCTGCAGCGGCATCAGGCCTCCGGCGAAGGAAGGGTTGTCTTACCTAGCGACTAGGTAACGATGCGGTCTCGTATCTTGCCTAGCTACTAGGTATGGGGTCACGGTAGTCGCAGATCCGGTCCGGCACCAGCCGTCCGGCACCAGCCGGTCCGGCACCCGCGGAGGCCCATCCACCATGCGAAGGCTCGCCTGGTCGCAGCTGCGGTTCGGGGCCGTCCGCACGGTGGCCCTGCTGGCCGGCATGCTGGTCGCGGCGACCGCGTTCACTGTGCTCACCGCGGCCTCGCGCACCGCCCAGCTGCGCACCACCGGCACGGTGTCGGCCCATTTCCGGGCCGCCTACGACATCCTGGTCCGCCCGCGCGGGGCGCAAAGCCGGCTCGAGGCCCAGACCGGCACCGTGCAGCCGAACTTCCTGTCCGGCCTCTACGGCGGCATCACCATGGCCGACTACCGCCAGATCCAGCACCTGCCCGGGGTCGAGGTCGCGGCGCCGGTGGCGATGGTCGGCTACAGCCTGCCCGTCCAGTCCATCACCGTCCCCCTGCCCCCCAGCGCACTGTCCGGGTCCGGGGCCGGGTCCGGGGCCGCATCCGGGGCCGGGTCCGGGTCAGGATCCGGCCGGCAGCTGTTCCGGTCCGACACGACCTGGGTCAGCGCGGGCGGCACCACCCGGGTTCACCAGCCCGCCTCCTACGTCTATCTCACCCC
The DNA here is from genome assembly GCA_965277615.1 of Streptosporangiaceae bacterium. GTDB lineage: Bacteria > Actinomycetota > Actinomycetes > Streptosporangiales > Streptosporangiaceae > Bog-532. Next base: position 231,919 of record CBDIDG010000003.1, read on the forward strand.
CCGCCCGCTCAGCATGGACAACGCCACCGGCGCAAGCTACGAGACCCAGGGCACCTCCCGGGTCGGGGTGTGCCCGGCGCCGGCCCGGACCACCAGCCCGTTCAGCCCGGCGGTGCAGGCCCAGACGTGGTGCTGGTCCAAGGTCAACGGCCTGAGCGGCGACGGCAGTTACCAGAACCTGACCGCCAGCCACCCTGGCGTGGTCGTGGCCTGGGAGTTCCCGATGCTCGTGGCCGCGGTGGACCCGGCCGCGGAGGCGAAGCTGGACGATCTGCCGCACGCGCTCACCTCCGGGCACTACCTGGCCGAGAACGCCGGGCCGGGCACAATCACCTCCCACGGCACCAGGCTGACCACCTTCCCGGTGCTGGCCGCCGCGCAGAGCGGCGTCGGCGAGTTCTCCCAGACCCAGGTGCGGCGCCTGGCCGATCCGTCCGTTCCGCCGGTGCTGGACGCGGCCACCATGAGCCGGGACGCGACCGCGCCGGGCCGGCCGGTGCTCAGCGTGCGGATCAGCGCGCAGCAGGCCTATCAGCGGCTGCTGGCCGCGCTGAGCGGGACGCCCGGCGCCTACCCGGGGATCAACGAGTACTGGTCGGTCGGCGCGACCAGCTACGCCACGGCGCCGGACGGGGATCTGACCCCGGCGCCGGTGCACAACCCGCCGTCGGTCTGGCGCTCGACCTTCGGGACCGACGGGTTCGTGTCGGCCTCGATGGACAACGCGGACACCGCCTACCGCCGGCTGACCAGCCACGCCCCGTCCAGCAACACGATCTCCGGAACGATCCTGCCCATCCCGATCCCGCGGCTGGCCGGCGTGTTCAGCCAGCGCCTCATCGCCTCGTTCGATCCGCTGTCGCAGGTGCCGCTGGGGGTCTACCAGCCGACGACGGCCGCCCCCGCCAACGCCGCCAGCCGCCGCGCCCTGGCCGGGAACGACCTGCTCCCCTCCCTCAACCTGGCCGGGTACGTCAGCCAGCCGGTCCAGCTCGTCACCACGCTGTCCGCCCTGCCCGCGCTGGAGAACCAGTCCTACTTCAGCGGCGACCTGCACGCGGCCGACCCGATCAGCGTGATCCGGGGTCCGGGTGGCCGGGGTCAGCGGGCCGGACGCCGTGTCGCTGGCCCGGATCCGCCAGGTGGCCCAGCAGATCGCGGTGCGCACCCATCTGACCGTGGACATCGTGGCCGGCTCCTCGCCCCGGCCGACCACGGTCGACCTGCCCGCGGGCCGGTTCGGCCAGCCCGGCCTGCGGCTGACCGAGGGCTGGGTCCACAAGGGCGTCGCGGTGGCCATCTTGACCGCGGTGGACCGCAAGAGCGTGGTGCTGTTCACCTTGATCCTCATCGTCTGCGTGCTGTTCGTGGCCAACTCGGCGACCGCCGCCGTCCGGGGCCGGCGGCGGTCGCTGGGGATACTGGCCTGCCTGGGCTGGACCCGGCCGCGGCTGTTCGCGACGGTGCTGGGCGAGCTGGCCGGGATCGGCCTGGCCGCCGGGTTGCTGGGCGGGGCGCTGGCCCTGCCCATCGCGGCCGGGCTGGGTCTGCACCCGTCCGTGGCCCGGGCGGCCCTGGCCCTGCCGGTGGCGATGGCCGTAGCGGTCGTGGCCGGGGTGGTGCCGGCCTGGATCGCGACCCGCGCCGATCCGCTGGCCGCGGTCCGGCCGCCGGTCGTGCCGGCCCGGCGGGCGCATCACCCCAGCGGGGTCACCGGGCTGGCTGTGCTCAACGTGACCCGGAACCCGGGCCGGACCCTGGTCGGGGTGGTCAGCCTGGCCGTCGGGGTGGCGGCGCTGACGCTGCTGACCGCGATCACGGTCGCGTTCCGTGGCGTGGTGGTCGGCTCGCTGCTCGGCGACGCGGTCGCGGTCCAGATCCGGGGCGTGGACTACGTCGCGGTGATCGCCACCGTGCTGCTGGGGCTGCTGGCCGTGGCCGACGTGGTGTTCCTGAACATCCGTGAGCGCGCGGCCGAGCTGGCCACGATCCGCAGCTTCGGCTGGCCCGAGCGCACGTTGGACCGGATGATCGTGACCGAGGGCGCCGTGATCGGCGCCCTCGGGGCTCTGACCGGGGCGGCGGCCGGGCTGGCCGCCACGGCCGCCTTCACCGGGGAGCTCACGTTCCGGCTGGTGGCCGCGGCCATAGGTGCCGCTGCGGCCGGCGTGCTGCTCACTGCGGCCGCCGCCATCCCGCCCGCGCAGCTGCTGCGCCGCCTGCCCGTCGCCCAGCTGCTCGCCGAAGACTGAAGCCCAGGAGCCAGCCGTGCCCGAGGACGTGACCCCCGACCTGACCCCAGACGTGACCCAGGACGTGACCGAAGACCGGATGGCCGGCGCCGGGATCGAGCTGCGTGGCGTCAGCAAGCACTACGGCATCAGCCAGGACCAGCAGGTGGCCGCGGCCGACGACCTCAGCTTGTCCATCGCCGCGGGCTCGTTCGTGGCCGTGACCGGCGCGTCCGGCTCGGGCAAGTCGACGCTGCTGCACCTGATCGGCGCCATCGAACGCCCCGACCGCGGCTCCATCACCAGCGACGGGACCGAGCTGACCCGGCTGCGCGGGGGCGCCCTGGCCGCCTACCGGCGCACCGTGGGTTTCGTGTTCCAGCGCTACAACCTGCTGCCCGCGCTGACCGCGCTGGACAACGTGATCGCCCCGGTGCTGCCGTACCGGACGCGGTGGAACAAGCGCGACCGGGCCCGCGAGCTGCTGGACGCGGTGGGCCTGGCCGGGCGGGAGCAGTCGCTGCCCGCCCGCATGTCCGGCGGCGAGCAGCAGCGGGTGGCCATCGCCCGGGCCCTGGTCAACCACCCGTCGGTGCTCCTGGCCGACGAGCCGACCGGCAACCTGGACACCCAGAACGCGGCCGAGATCATGGCCCTGCTGACCCGGCTGCGGGCCACGCGGGGCATGACCATCGTGCTGGCCTCGCACGACATGCAGATCGCGGCGCGCAGCGAGCGGCTGATCCGGCTCCGGGACGGCGTGCTGGAGCAGGACATCGACCTGACCGAGGGCTACCCGGTCCAGGACGTGATCCGCCGGGCCAGCCAGCTCGGCTGACCCCGGACCGGATCCGGTCAGCCGATCCGCTCGGATCCGGTCACCGGGTCCGGCTCGAACCGGTAGCCCATGCCCGGCTCGGTGATCAGCCACCGCGGCCGGGCCGGGTCCGGCTCCAGCTTGCGCCGCAGCTGAGCCATGTAGAGCCGCAGGTTGCCGGTGGCGCTGGCGTAACCGGGTCCCCACACCTCGGTCAGCAGCTGCTGCTGGCCCAGCAGCTTGCCGGGGTGCCGGAGCAGCACCTCCAGCAGGTGCCACTCGGTCGGGGTGAGCCGGACGTCACCGCCGGGGCCGTCGACCCGCTTGGCCGCCAGGTCGACCACCAGGTCACCCAGCTTGATCTGCGGGGCGTCATCCGGGGGAGCGGCCCGGCGCAGGGCCGCCCGCATCCGGGCCAGCAGCTCGTCCATGGCGAACGGCTTGGTCACGTAGTCGTCCGCCCCGGCGTCCAGCGCCTCCACCTTGTCCGCGCTGTCGGCCCGGCCGGACAGCACCACGATCGGCACGCTGGTCCAGCCGCGCAGGCCCGCGATGACCTCCAGGCCGCTCAGGTCGGGCAGGCCCAGGTCCAGCACGACCAGGTCGGGCGGGTGCCGCCCGGCCACCTCCAGCGCCTCGGTACCGGTCGCCGCGGTGTCGACCTCGTAGTTGCGCACGCGCAGGTTGATCCGCATCGCCCGCAGCAACTGCGGTTCGTCGTCGACCACCAGCACCCGGGTCATGTCGCCGCCGGTTCATCCTGGTCGGCCCGCTCGCGGTGCCCGGGCTCCGCCTCGGCCGGCTCCGGCGGGGCCGCCACCGCCGGCATCGTGATCGCCATGGTCAGCCCGCCGCCCGGCGTCTCCTCCGCGCTCAGGGTGCCCCCCATGGCCTCGGTGAAGCCGCGGGCCAAGGCCAGGCCCAGGCCCACGCCGGTGGTGTTGTCGGTGTCGCCCAGCCGCTGGAACGGCACGAACATCCGGTCCCGCTCCTTCTCCGGTATGCCCGGGCCGCGGTCGATGACCCGCAGCTCGACCCGGTCGCCGAGCGTGCTGGCGGTCAGCAGCGGCGGCTGGCCGGGCGGGGAGTAGCGCAGCGCGTTCTCGGTCAGGTTGACCACCACCCGTTCCAGGATGGCCGGATCCACGGTGACCTCGGGCAGCGCCTCCGGGATGTCGACCATGACCTTCTCGCCCACGGGCCCCAGGTCGTCCAGGGAACGGGCCACGATCTCGTCCACCCCCACCGGCCGCGGGAACAACGACAGCGCCCCGGCCTGGAGCCGGCTCATGTCGAGCAGGTTGCCGACCAGCCGGGTCAGCCGGTCCAGGGATTCGTCCGCGGTGGCCAGCAGCTCCTCCCGGTCGGCCTTGGTCCAGTGCACCTCGGGCGAGCGCAGGCTGGTCACGGCGGCCTTGGCTGAGGCCAGCGGGCTGCGCAGGTCGTGGCTGACCGCGGTGAGCAGCGCGGTCCGCATCCGGTCCGCCTCCGCGATCGGCTTGGCCGCCTCGGCCTCGGCCGCCAGCCGCTGCTGCTCCAGGGCCGCGGCCGCGTACGCCGCGAATGCCCCCAGGACCCGCCGGTCGGCCGCGGGCAACGGCCGCCCGCGCAGGGCCATCGTCAGCGTGTCGGTCACCGGCACCTCCACGTCCGCGTCCTCCGGTGAGGTCACCGGTTCCTCCCCGGTGCTGGCGACCACCGTCCAGTGCCGCCCGGGGCCGAGGATCCGGCTGGTCTTACCCGGCGTGCCGTCCCGTCCCGGGTCGCCGCCGTCCGCGCCCTGGCACTCCAGCAGGCTCACCGACCGCATGCCGAACGACTCCTGCACCCGCTCCAGCAGGGCGGGCAGGGCCTGCTGGCCCCGGAGGACGCTGCCCGCCGTGGTCACCAGCAGCTCGGACTCCGCCCCGGCCCGGGCCGCCTGCTTGGTCCGCCGGGCCGCGATGTCCACGACCGAGCTGACCAGCACGGCCACGATGAAGAACACGCCGATGGCCCAGGCGTTGTTGGCGTCGGCGATCGTAAACTGGTGGATAGGCGGGGTGAAGAACCAGTTCAGCAGCAACGATCCCGCCGCCGCCTCCAGCAGAGCCGGGATGAATCCGCCGACCAGCGCGACCAGGATGACCCCGACCAGGAACGTGAGCGCGTCACTGGTCAGGTTGACGTCGCCCGGGGCCGCGGTCAGCACCACGGTCGCCACCGGCGCGAACACCGCCGCCAGCAGGTAGCCCGCCAGCACCCGGCGCCGGGTCAGGCTGCCGCCGGCCTTGGGCAGCAGCCCGCGGCCCCGGCCCATCTGCTGGTGGGTGACGATGTGCACGTCGATGTCGCCCGAGCCGCGGATCGTCCGGGCCCCGATCCCGGGGCCGGTGAGCATGGCCGAGAGCCAGGACCGGCGGCTGGCTCCCAGCACCAGCTGGGTCGCATTCTCGGCCCGGGCGAAGGTCAGCAGCGCGTCCGGGACGTTGTCCCCCACCACCTGGTGGTAGGTGCCGCCCAGCGATTCCACCAGCCGCCGCTGCCCGGCCAGTGCGCCCGGGTCGGCTCCGGTCAGCCCGTCGGACTGGCTCACGTGCACGGCCAGCAGGTCACCGCCGGACAGCCGGGCCGCGATCCGCGCGGCGCGCCGGATGAGCGTGTCGCCCTCCGGGCCGCCGGTCAGCGCGACCACCACCCGTTCGCGCGCCTCCCAGGTGCCCTGGATGCCGTGCGCGGCCCGGTAGCTCTGGAGGCCCTCGTCCACCTTGTCGGCCAGCCAGAGCAGGGCCAGCTCGCGCAGCGCGGTCAGGTTGCCGGTGCGGAAGTAGTTGGTCAAGGAGGCGTCGATCTTCTCCGGCGGGTAGATGTTGCCGTGCGCCATCCGCCGCCGCAGCGCCTCCGCCGTCATGTCGACCAGCTCGACCTGGTCCGCGGCCCGGACCACCGCGTCCGGGATCGTCTCCCGCTGCGGCACGCCGGTGATCTTCTGCACCACGTCGTTCAGCGACTCCAGGTGCTGCACGTTGACCGTGGAGATCACATCGATACCCGCGTCCAGCAGCTCGTCCACGTCCTGCCAGCGCTTCTGATGCCGGGAGCCGGGCACGTTGGTGTGGGCCAGCTCGTCGACCAGCGCGATCTGCGGATTGCGGGCTAGCACCGCGTCCAGGTCCATCTCCTCGAACGTGGCCCCGCGGTAGCTGACCTTCTTGCGCGGGATGACCTCCAGGCCGTCCAGCAACGCGGCCGTCTGCGGCCGGCCGTGCGTCTCCACGAACGCGACCACCACGTCGGCTCCCCGTTCGGCCCGCCGGTGCCCCTCGCCGAGCATGGCGAAGGTCTTGCCCACCCCCGCGGCCGCGCCGAGGTAGATGCGCAGGAACCCTCGTTCCGGTACGCCCGGTTGCGATGTGGCCATGACCTCTCCTATTGAACCGCTTCGCCCGCTGAATCGGGCTCCGGGCCAGATCACGGACGGTAACGGTAACCCATGCCCGGTTCGGTCAGCAGTTGCCGGGGCCGGGCCGGGTCGTCTTCCAGCTTGCGTCGCAGCCGGGCCATGTGGAAGCGGAGGTAGTTGGTGCGCTGCTCGTACCCCGGCCCCCAGATCTCGGCCAGCAGCTGCCGGGCACTGACCAGCTGGCCCGGCCGCCGGGCCAGGCTCTCCAGGATCCGCCACTCGGTCGGCGTCAGCCGGACCGGCTCGCCGCCGTCGCGGCCGGCTGTTTCCCCCTCCGCGTGCCGCACCACGGTGTGCGCGGTCAGGTCGATGACGCAGTGGCCGACCGCCACCGTGGTGGTGCCCCCGGGTAGTCCGGGCTCGTCCCGCCGCAACACGGCCCGCAGCCGGGCCAGCAGCTCGGCCATGGAGAACGGCTTGGTCACGTAGTCGTCGGCCCCCACGTCCAGGGCCCCGATCTTGTCGCCGGGGCTGGCCCGGCCGGACAGGACGATGATGGGAGCCTTCAGCCAGCGGCGCAGTTCGACGATGACTTCGGTCCCGTCGATGTCCGGCAGGCCCAGGTCCAGGATCACCGCGTCCGGGGGGCGGCTGGCCGCGGTGGCCAGCGCTTCCCGGCCGCCTGCTGCGGTGACGACGTCGTACTGACGCGCGCGCAGGTTGATCAGCAGGGCCCGGAGCAGGCCCGGCTCGTCCTCGACCAGCAGCACCCGGGCCCCGGTCCGGGGCCGGGCCCCGGACCGGGTTGCGGCCCGGGCCGGGGCGGCCGTGTTCACCGGTTCGCCAGCTTGTCCAGCGCGATGTTCAGCGTCAGCACGTCGACCCGGGGCTCACCCAGGATGCCGATGTTCCGGCCCTGGGTGTTCTTGGTCACCAGCGCCTGGACGGCGGCCGGGCTCAGGTCCCGAGCCTTGGCCACCCGGTTGACCTGGATGTCGGCGTACTGGGGCGAGATGTCCGGGTCGAGGCCCGACCCCGAGGCGGTCACCGCGTCCGGCGGCACGCTGGACGGGCTGACCCCGTCGAACTTGGCGATCTCGGCCCGGCGCTGCTGGACGAGTTTGAGCAGCGCCGGGTTGTCCGGCCCCAGGTTGGAGGCGGCGGAGAAGCCCGGGTCGCAGCCGTAGTCGGTCTTGGAGGCGGGGTTGACCGCGTTCGACGGCCGCGGCTGGAAGTACTGCGGCAGCGGGTTGCCCTTGGCGTCGGTGAACTCCTGGCACAGCAGGCTCGACCCGACGACCTTTCCGTTGTAACTGACCAGCGAGCCGTTGGCCTGGCCGTGGAAGGCCACCTGGGCCACGCCGAACATGACCACGGGGTAGATGATGCCGCACAGCACGGTGAAGACGAGCAGCGCACGAAACGCCGCGATGTGCTGCCTGACGAGGGAGGGAAGGCGGTTCACGCCGGTCACCTGAATCCTGGGATGTTCATAACGATGAGGTCGATGATCTTGATGCCGGCGAACGGGATGATCAGCCCGCCAACGCCGTAGATCCAGAGGTTGCGGCGCAGCATGGCCGCGGCCGAGGACGGCTTGTAGCGGACCCCGCGCAGGGCCAGCGGGATCAGCGCCACAATGATCAGCGCGTTGAACACGATGGCCGAGGTGATCGCCGACTGCGGGCTGTGCAGGTGCATGATGTTGAGCGCTTCCAGACCGGGGAAGACGCCCGCGAACATGGCCGGGATGATCGCGAAGTACTTGGCCACGTCGTTGGCGATGGAGAACGTGGTCAGCGCGCCCCGGGTGATCAGCATCTGCTTGCCGATTTCCACGATCTCGATGAGCTTGGTCGGGTTGGAATCCAGGTCGACCATGTTGCCGGCTTCCTTGGCCGCCGAGGTGCCGGTGTTCATGGCCACCCCCACGTCGGCCTGGGCCAGCGCCGGGGCGTCGTTGGTGCCGTCCCCGGTCATCGCGACCAGCTTGCCGCCCGCCTGCTCCTTCTTGATCAGGGCCATCTTGTCTTCCGGGGTCGCCTCGGCCAGGAAGTCGTCCACCCCGGACTCGTCCGCGATGGCCTTGGCCGTGAGCGGGTTGTCGCCGGTGATCATGACGGTGCGGATGCCCATCGCCCGCATCTCACCGAACCGCTCGGCGATGCCCTGCTTGACGATGTCCTTGAGGTAGATGACCCCCAGGGCCCGGGCGGTGCCGTTGGTCTTCTCGGCCACGAGCAGCGGCGTGCCGCCGGCCTCGGAGATGCTGTCCACGATCTGGCCGAGTTCGGCCGGAGGCGTCCCGCCGTTGTCCCGGACCCATTCGGCCACGGAGTTGGCGGCGCCCTTGCGGACTTCCCGGCCGTCGGCCAGGTTGACCCCGCTCATCCGGGTCTGCGCGGTGAACGGCACGAACTCCGCGCCGGGCAGCTCGCCCTCGCCCCGCTCGCGCAGGTTGTAGCGGTCCTTGGCCAGCACCACGATCGACCGGCCTTCCGGCGTCTCGTCGGACAGGCTGGACAGCTGGGCCGCGTTGGCCAGGTCGGATTCCCCCGTGCCTCCCACCGGGATGAACTCGCTGGCCTCGCGGTTGCCGATGGTGATCGTGCCGGTCTTGTCGAGCAGCAGCGTGTTCACGTCACCGGCCGCCTCGACCGCGCGGCCCGACAGGGCCAGCACGTTGCGCTGGACCAGCCGGTCCATGCCGGCGATGCCGATCGCGGACAGCAACGCCCCGATCGTGGTCGGGATCAGCGCCACGATCAGCGCGACCAGGATGACCAGATTCTGCGGGGCGTTGGAGTAGTAGGCCATCGGCTGCAGGGTGACCACCGCCAGCACGAAGATCAGCGTCAGCGAGGCCAGCAGCACGTTCAGCGCCACCTCGTTCGGCGTCTTCTGCCGTGACGCCCCCTCGACCAGGGCGATCATCCGGTCGATAAATGTCTCACCCGGCTTGGAGGTGATCCGCACCACGATCCGGTCGGACAGCACCCGGGTCCCGCCGGTGACCGCGGAGCGGTCGCCGCCGGACTCCCGGATGACCGGGGCGGACTCGCCGGTGATGGCCGACTCGTCCACCGAGGCCACGCCCTCGACCACGTCGCCGTCGCCCGGGATCAGCCCGCCCGGTTCGACCAGCACGTAGTCGCCCAGGGTGAGCTGGGTGCCGGGCACCTCTTCCTCGTGCGGGTCAGCCTGGCCCGGCTGCCAGTCGACCAGGCGCCGGGCCACGGTCTCCTGCTTGGTCCGGCGCAGCGTCTCGGCTTGGGCCTTGCCCCGGCCCTCGGCCACCGCCTCGGCCAGGTTGGCGAACAGCACGGTCAGCCACAGCCAGGCGGTGATCGTCCAGGCGAAGGCCGACTCGTGGATGATGGCCGAGTACGTGGTCAGCACCGAGCCGACCTCGACCACGAACATGACCGGGTTGCGCAGCTGGACCCGCGGGTCCAGCTTCTTGAACGCGTCCGGCAGCGATTTCCACAGCATCTTTGGGTCGAGCAGGCCACCGCCGATGCGACGCGGCTGCTGCAGGTCTTCGCGCTCGCGCGCGGTGCCGGGCTGGCGGTCGGTGCCGTCCGCAACCGGAGTCTCTTGGTTCAGTGACATCAGTGCAGTCCTTCTGCGAACGGCCCCAGCGCCAGCGCCGGGAAGTAGGTCAGGCCGACCAGGATGATGATCACGCCGACCAGCAGGCCGGCGAACAGCGGTTTGTGGGTCTCGAGGGTGCCCACGCTCGCGGGCACCGTCTGCTGCCGGGCCAGCGATCCGCCCAGGGCCAGGACGAAGATCTCCGGCGCGAACCGGGCCACCAGCATGACGATCCCGCCCGCGACCTGGTAAAAGGTCGCGGCCGTGCCCAGGCCGGCGAACGCCGACCCGTTGTTGTTGGCCATGGAGGTGAAGGCGTAGATGACCTCGGTCAGCCCGTGCGGGCCAGGGTTGAAGATCACCGACCGCGGGGTCTTGAAGCCCAGCGCCAGCGCGGCCCCGATCAGCGCCGAGGCCGGTGTGGCCAGGATGTAGGCCGCGGCCCACTTCATCTCGGTCGGGCGGATCTTCTTGCCCAGGTACTCCGGGGTCCGGCCGACCATCAGGCCGCCGATGAACACGGTGAGCACGGCCAGCATGAGCAGGCCGTACAGCCCGGCCCCGACGCCGCCCGGCACGACCTCGCCCAGCATCATGTCGAACAGCACGATGCCGCCGCCGAACGCGGTGAACGAGTCGTGGAACGAGTTGACCGCGCCGGTCGAGGTCACGGTGGTGGACCCGGCGAACAAAGACGACCCCGGGATGCCGAAGCCGACCTCCTTGCCCTCCATCGCCCCGCCTGCGGCCTGCAGCGCGGTGCCCGCGTGCTGCCACTCGAAGAAGGAGATGCCTCCGACGGCAACCAGCCACAGCCCGGCCATCACCGCGACCAGCAGGTAGCCCTGCCGGTTGTCGCCGACCATCTTGCCGAACGTCCGCGGCAGCGCGAACGGGATGACCAGCAGCAGGAAGATCTCGAACCAGTTGCTGAACGGGTTCGGGTTCTCGAACGGGTGGGCGGAGTTGGCGTTGTAGAAGCCACCGCCGTTGTTGCCCAGCTCCTTGATGACCTCCTGCGAGGCCACCGGGCCGCCAACCAGGGTCTGCTGGCCGCCCGCCAGGGTGTGGATCAGGTGGGTGGAGCTGAAGTTGTCGATCACGCCGGTCGCCATCAAGATGACCGCGCCGATGACCGAGATGGGCACCAGCAGCCGGAACGTCACCCGGGTCAGGTCGACCCAGAAGTTGCCCAGCCGGTCGGTCCTCTTCCGTGTGAACCCGCGGATCAGCGCGATGACGACCGCGATGCCGACGCCGGCGGAAACGAAGTTCTGCACGGCCAGGCCCGCCATCTGGGTGACGTAGCCCATGGTCGACTCGCCCGAGTAGTTCTGCCAGTTGGTGTTGGTCACGAACGAGGCGGCGGTGTTGAACGCGGTGACCGGGTTCACGTTGGCCATGCCGTTGGAGTACGGCAGCCAGTGCTGGATCCGCTCGATCAGATACAGGAACAGCACGCTGACCAGCGAGAAGGCCAGCACGCTGCGGGCGTAGGTGCCCCAGCGCTGATCGGCCTCGGGGTCGATGCCCATCGCCCGGTACAGCCCGCGCTCGGGCGCCAGGTGCTTTTCGCTGGTGAAGATGCGGGCGATGTAGTCGCCCAGCGGCTTGTAGCAGGCCGCCAGCGCGGCGACCAGCAGCACGATCTGCAGGATGCCCGCGAGGGAGCTGCTCATCAGAATTTCTCCGGTCGGACGAGGGCGTAGATGAGGTAAAAGGTCAAGATGACGGCGGCGATCAGGCCGACCCAGTTCTCAGCGCTCAAGCCGCTCGACCCCCTTGACCAGCAAGAACAGTAGGGCGAAGACGACGATCGTCAGGGCCACGTACAGCACGTCGGACACGGCCACTCCTCAGTGGAAGTTCAGGCCCAGAGCCCTTGCATCGCTCCGGCCATGGCCATAGAACCGCGCCGCAGCCCCCCGAAAGCCGGTCCAAACGCGCCCCATGCGACCCCCCGGCGCTTCCTAACAGAACCCATGCGCCGGTCCGCCGCGCACGCTTGCAAAGACAATCTGTCCGTAGATAGTCTGTCCATAGATTATTTAATGATGTGGCTGCGGCGAGGAGCGTGACTTCGATGTGGGTGCACGAGTACACGGCGGAAACGGCGGTCAGCCCGGAGGCGATCTGGGCCGTGCTCAGCGATCTCGACCGGTGGCCGCGCTGGGACACCTCGATGGAGCGCGTCGCCCTGCAGGGCCCGTTCGCGGTGGGCACCCAGGTGTCGATGACCCCGGTGGGCCAGGATCCGATCGTGTCCACGATCGTGGGCATCAATGAGCCGGAGTTCTACGCCGACCGGACCGACCTGGGCCCGGTCACACTGGAGTTCAGCCACACCCTGACCCGGCTGGGCACCGGCGGCACCCGGATCACGCACCGGCTGGAGATCACCGGCGACGGCGCGGCCGAGCTGGGCCCGCAGCTCGGCCCGGAGATCACGGCCGATTTCCCCGAAGCGATGGACGGCCTGCTCGCCTGCGCCGCGGCATGACCGGCGCGATGAGCGACGGCGCGCCCATCGGCGGGCCGGACTACAGCCCGGGGTTCTGGCTCTGGCATGCGACCCTGCGCTGGCAGCGCGAGATCGCCGCCGTGCTGGCCCCGCTGGGCCTGACCCACGTGCAGTTTGTGCTGCTGTCCTGTGCCTGGTGGCTCAACGACCACGGCCAGGTGCCCAATCAGCTGGCGCTGGCCCGGCAGGCGGGTACCGACGTCAAGATGACCTCCGAGGTGGTCCGCAAGCTGGCGGCCAAGGGCCTGCTGGCCCGCGAGACCGACCCGCGGGACACCCGTGCTCTCCGGCTGCGTATTACGCCGGACGGGGAGCGGGTCGCCCGGCAGGCCATCGCCGAGGTCGAGCGGGCCGATCAGTCTTTCTTCGGCCCGGCTAGCGATGGAGGCGGCGGCGCGAGTCTGGACAGCGACCAGATCGCGGCCCTGCTCCGGCGCCTGGCCGAAGCCAGGCCGGCTAGATGAGCTCGCGTCGGCGGATGCGCTCGTACAGCTGGCGGGTCGGTTCGGCGGGTGCGAGGTCGAGGTCGTCCCGGAGCTGACGTTCGCACTGGTGATACTGGCGGATCGCCAGGTGCGGCTGGTTCAGCCGGGTGTAACAGCGCATGGCCAGGCGGTGCAGCTCCTCCCGGCACAGCTCACCCGGGAGGAGCTGCTGGCATGCGTCCAGGCAGTCGGCGTATCGGCCGGCCTCGAAGCGTCGCTGGGCCACCTGGTCGAGGGCTTCCATGTACTGCAGTCGAAGCCGCTCGCGATACAGGTGTGCCCACTCCTCGAACGGCGCATCGGCCAGCAGTTCGCCGCGGTACAGGGCGAAAGCTGTCTCATACCAGCGCAGAGCCTGGTCTGGACTGCCCGGCTGGTGCCGACGTGCGCTGGTCATCACGTTCTCGAACTCCCGGGTGTCCAGCCAGAGATCGATTCCAGGATGCAGGCCGAAACCTCGCGGTCCGTGTATCACGACCGGGTGATCAGTCAGCCGGCCCAGGTCCTGGCGCAGGCCGTACAGGGCCACGTGCAGCCGGTTGCGGACCACATCGGGTGCGGCGTCCGGCCAGAACGCGATGCCGAGTTCGTCTCGGCTCAGCGGTCTGCTGTGGTGGAGTAAAAGGAAGGCGAGCAATAGGCGGCCCCGGTTTCCGCGCCACTGCTCGGCGGGCTGGCCTGCCACGGTCAGCCCGAACGGTCCTAGCAACCGCGCCTCGATCCGGACCGAGGCCGCGCCGGGCTCGGGCGGTCCCGCCACCCGCGGCGCCGGAGTGGGCCATGAGGGCGCGGCGCTGGCCGGGATGGGGGCCGTCCCGGTGGTCGCGTCCGGAACCGCCGCGCGCGGCGCGGACGGTCCGGGGCTGGCCCGGCGGAAGAACCGGCGTCGCCGCGGAGCCGCGGCGTCGGCCGTTTCCGGCCCGTTGGGTGCCAGCGCCGCGGCGCTCCGGGTCAGGCTGGGATGGCTGTTGATCTCGGTGCCAGCGAGCTGCTCCAGCCAGCGGGTGAGCGCCGCTTGCCGCCCTGCGGACACCAGGGCTTCGGCTTCCCCGGTCAGCAGGTCGGCGGCCAGGCCGGGCCACCCTGCCTGGAGGCACAGCTCGATGGCTTCCAGCACTGCTCCGTTCTCGGCCAGCTCCGCGACCAGACGGCCCAGGCAGGCCGTGCGCGACAGCGGAGCGATCGCGGCCGTGACCTCAGCCAGCGACGGGCGCCAGCCTGGGTCCACCTGCCACCAGCCAGCGGCCAGCGGCACCCACCACGGGTGGCCCGGTCCGGCCCGTGCCTCGGCCAGGGCATCGAATTGCGGGTGCGTGTATCCGAGCTGGGCGGCCAGGCCGAGCGCGGCCAGTTCGCGGTCGGTGGACCCGGTGAGCAACCGGTGTGCTGCTGCTTCCCGCGCCCGGGACGGCTCCTTGACTGACACCCGGGACAAGCCGGCCGGCCGGGAACGGTAGTGCTGGCGCTCCCTCACCACGAGGACCACGCTGGGATGAAACGGCTCGGGCACGCCGGGAGGTAGCAACTGGTCGAGGACCGCTTCTGACTGCGCCTGGGTCGGTGACTCGACCACGACCACCACCGCGTCCCGGTCGCTGGACGCCTCTCTGCGCGCGGCCGTCAGCGAGGTCAGCAGCAGCGACGAGATCGAGCCGGGGTCAGTCTCATACGGCATGGGCCGAATCCAGGCCACCTCGTAGCCCAGCGCGGCCAGATCGGCGGCCAGCCGCCCGGCCCGCAACCCGGCCGCTGGAACCTCGACCTCCAGCACGTGCTGGCCTGGCGGCGCGCCGAACCGCACCTGCGGCGGTGGACGCGCGTCAGGCAGCGGTGACGCAACCCGTGCGACCAGCACTCCTGCTCCTGCAGTGAGATTCCTCGGGGATCGTTCCTCACTATCCGGAGCAGGTAGCCGACCATCTGATACACCCTTCTGAGGCTCTCAGGAACTGATCAGCAGCTGCGCGCCGGTCAGTTCCTGCACCGGCGGCCGCTCCTGCCGTTCCGGCACGATCACCCGGATCAGGGCGCACAGCACGAGCGGGCGGTGGACCGCGGACAGGTCACACGGCACTTCCAGCCGGACCGGCCCGGCTGGATCGATTGCCGCCGAGCCCCGGCCCACGACCACGGTGCCACCGGCCAGCAGCTGCCGGGCCAGTACCTGGGCCCGCACGCAGGCGGGTCCGGACCCGATCAAGCCCACCCGGCCGGGACCGACCGTCAATACGGCGGTGACGGTGCGGGCCCGGCCGCCGGCGAACCCGGGACCTGAGGCAGGCACCATGGCGTAGGCGTGCAGTCGACCGGGGCTGGGCGCGGGTTCGGGTTGCGGTACGGGATCAGATTCCGGCTCGGGTCCAGGATGGCCGGCCGGCTCTGGGACCGGTGCCGGCCGGGTCCGCACCTCGGCTGCTGCTGAACCGGCTCGCGGCGCTGATACGCGAAGCCCGGACCGGTCCTGGATGAACTCGGCCAGACGTTCCGGGTCCCAGCCACCCCAGGCCTCCTCGTCGCCGGTCGGGACATGCGTGATCCTGGTCGACACGACCTCCCGGTCGGCCTGGGGCAGCCGGACTTCAACCGTGAAACTGTGCCGGACCGGCTGGGCCGTGTCCCGTTCCGCTGAACCAGGTGCGGAGCGGGACACGCTGACGGCCAGCGCGGCCGCCTGGGCGATCCATTCCTCGCGGGCGATGCGGTCGGCGTCGAACTTCCCCCGCAGGCCCGCCAGCGCGGCGGCGAGCTCGTTGACCGGGGTCCGCGCCAGCGTGGCCAGGTCGGCCACGCCGGCCTCCTTGAGTCGCGCTTCTGCCTTCGGGCCGATGCCACGCACCGCCCGCAGGTCAGCAGGATCGTCGCTCGGCATGGTGGCTCCCTCGCCGCGGGCCGTCAGCGAGCTCAGTTGATCAGATATTTGCCCAGGTCGACGAACGCGCCGATGTCGGTGAGCTGGTCGTCGAAGACGAACACCGCGACCAGGTCGTAGACCTGTGATGCGCCAGGCTGCGGGTCAGGCAGCACGTTGGAGTTGGGCGGGATCGTGACCTTCCACGGGTAGGTCGCTGGGCCCGGCTCGGCCGGAACCGGGCGGGTGAACGTGAGCGGGTTGTCGTTGGAGCCGATCGACTGGTTGACCGGGCCGCCGATCTCCTGCGCGTAGACGGTGACCTGCCCCGTGCCTTCCAGCCAGTTCGGCAGAATCACTTCGCCGCTGATGACGAAGCCGAGGTCGAGGTCGAGGACATTGCTCGGGTTACCGTTTGGGTCGGTGATGGAGTCGACGGTGAACGAGCCATTGGCCACGTCGAACTGGACTGGGTCGGTTCCTGGTACAGGCATGATGGTTCTGCTTTCTGCTCGGTTGCTCTGACCAGCCCCGAGCCCACCATGGCCCACTTAGCGAACATCACGCCTCGCACTGTGGCCGCGAATTTTTTTCGCTTAACGCCGCTTAACGCGGCTTAGGCGGCACCGTGCCAGTCGATACCGATCCCTCGCAGCCACTGTTCTTCCTCGTCAGCCAGGATGAGCCGCCGCTCGTCGACGCTGACCGGGCCCAGCTGGGCACCACCCTTGACTCCCCGATGCTGCACCGACGGGTCGCCCACCTCGATCACTTTCGATTCAAAGTTCGGCGGCCATCGCATCAGCACGCTGCGCCCGCAGTCGGGGCAAACCCACGTCTCAATGCCGGATCCGGTCCGGCTGACCAGCGTCATCTCGTGTTGCTCGGGCACTGCGTCACCTCCACGGTGCAGAGCCATCGGCCATGCTTCGTTGAGTGACCTCAGCTACCCATTGTGGTAGGTATACCCAGCTGCGGGCTGAGAATCAGCCGGACGAGGTCCGGCGGAGCCAGCTCTCCGGGTGGCTGAGCTCTGGCGCCCCCCGGCGCGGCCACAGGTGCAGGCCCCGGCCCGCCTCCTCCATCAGGTCGGAGGGCGGGATCGCCACCACCGGGCAGTGCGCGTGGGCCAGGCAGTACCGGCTGACCGAACGCCGGATCCACCGCCGCAGGCCGCGCCGGCCGGTGCCCACCACCAGCAGGTCGTCGGGCCGGTCGGCCGCGTCGACCAGGACCGGCCCGGCCGGGCCGCGGATGACCACCCGCTCCACCGCCAGGTCGGCGGGCAGCCCGCCCAGGCCCTGGTCGAAGGCGTCCTGCAGCCGCGCGCGGGCGGCATCACGCCAGATCTGCCGGAGCGAGTACACCGGCTGGCGCCGTTCGGCCAGGTCACCGCCGGGCGGGACCCAGGCCACGACCGCGATGAGCAGGCCCTCAGCTTGCCGGGCCTGTTCGGCCGCGTACCGCAGCGCCTGCAGGCTGCCCAGCGACCCGTGCACCCCAACCAAGATCCGCCGCTCCGCCGACACGGCAAACCGCCTCCTGCCTACTACCGGACCGCCTTCCATTCAACCCGGCATCTCGACCATAAGCACCTGGCCGCACGATTCCTTAACGAATTTCTGTCAGTCGTCGGAGTCGCGCACCCCGACCTCGTCGATCCGGGCCAGCAGGGCGGCCGGGTCGCTGTAGACCCGGTAGGCCCCGGCTCGCTCGAGTTCCTCCCGGCCGTAGCCGCCCGACAGCAGGCCGACGCCGAGCGCCCCGGCCCGCCGGGCGGCGAGCAGGTCCCACACGCTGTCACCGACCACCATGGCGTGCCGTGACTCCACCCCGAGCAGCGCCGCCGCGGCCAGGAACAGGTCCGGGTCCGGCTTGGCGTGGCGCACCAGGTCACGGGTGACCATCGGGGTGGACTCCGGCAGCCCCAGCAGCTTCAGCGCGGGCCGGGCGGTGACCGCGTTCCCGCTGGTGGCGATGGCCCACTTGACGCCGCGCTCGGTCAGGTAACCCAGCAGGTCGGCCGCTCCCGGCAGCGGCAGCACCGAGTCCATCTGGGCCCGGTACTCGTCCGCGTGCGCGCGCTGCAACCGCTCGATCTCCTCCCGGGTCATCGACAGGCCGGTCTCCCGGAGCAGGGCCGAGACGAACAGGCCCCCGCTCATCCCGATGCGCCGGTGGATACGCCACACCGACAGGTCGATCCCGAGGTCGGCCAGCGCCGCCCGCCAGGCGATGACGTGCTGGTAGACGCTGTCGATCAGCGTGCCGTCCAGGTCGAACAAAAAGGACGGCGGCGGTGTTTCGGTGTAGGTCACCGGTGAGGTCATGCGACCAGTCTGCCCATCTGGGGCCACCCTGGCCAGGCTGGCATCATGAACATATGGACGGACGTACAGCCTTGGAGAACAGCGGCTCATTTCTCGCCCTGGGTGACAGCTTCACCGAAGGCCTGAACGACCGCGTGCCCGGTCACGGGGCTTACCGCGGCTGGGCCGACCGGTTCGCCGATCTGCTGGCGGCGGACCAGCCTGGCCTGCGCTACGCCAACCTGGCCATCCGCGGCAAGCTGCTCGGCGAGGTCGCGGACGAGCAGGTGCCGCGGGCGGTCGAGCTCAGACCGGACCTGGTCAGCCTGGCCGCGGGCGGTAACGACATCCTGCGCCCGGGCTCGGACCCGGACGTGCTGGCCCAGACCTTCGATGAGGCCGTGGCGCAGCTGCGCGGGGCCGGCTGCCAGGTGCTGCTGTTCACCGGGTTCGACCCGTCGGCGTTCCCGGTCATCCGGATGCTGCGGGGCAAGGTGGCCGCGTACAACATGCACCTGCGCGCCATCGCCGGGGCCCGGGACTGCGTGCTGGTCGACCTGTGGACGATGCAGGTGCTGCTCGACCGCCGGATGTGGAGCGCGGACCGGCTGCACCTCAACACCGAGGGCCACCGCCGGGTGGCGCTGTTCGTGGCCGAGACGGCCGGGGTGCCGGTGCCGGTGCCGGCCGACTGGCGGGCGCCGGTGCCGGACCAGACCTACACCGGCCAGGCCCTGCCCGGCCAGGTGCCGCGCCCGGTGGCCGGGGCCGCCGCGGTCGCTGCGGCCGGGGCGGGCGAGGCCGTGGGCCGGCTGCGGGCCCGGATCAACTCCGCGCTTGACCGGGCCGACCGCACCCTGGCCTGGATGAGCGCCCGCCGGCAGGACACCCGGTGGGCGGTGGAGTACGCCGTGCCGTGGGTGCGGCGCCGCCTGACCCGCCGTTCCTCCGGCGACGGCGTCCCGCCCAAGCGCCCCGAGCTGCTGCCCTGGGAGGCCCTGTCCTGGGAAGCACTGGCCGGTCTCAGTCCGTCAGACCCGTCAGGCTGCTGAGGATCTCCTCGATGCGGGCCAGTGAGCTCGCGACCCAGGGCACCGCGGTGGGCGCGGCCGCGGCCAGCGCGGTCTCGCGCTGCCGGTCGGTCTCGCCGTACAGCAGCCCGGTGGCCACCCGCAGCCGCAACGCCCCGGGGTCGTCGCCGAACGCGCTGCCCGGCAGCACCCCCATCCCGTAGCGCCGCAGCAGCAGTGCGGCCAGGTCGTCGCTGGTCGTTACCCCGTGCCGGCCCCGCAGCTCGTCCCGCACCGGGCCGAAGTCCGGGTACAGGTAGAACGCGCCGGCCGGTGGCGGCACGTCGGCCCCGGCTGCGGTGAACCGCCGCGCCACGGCCTGGGCCACCTGCCCGTGCAGCCGCCGGCTGCGCGCGATCCGCTCGGCCAGCTCGGGCGGCTCGCTGAACGCGTACGCCGCGGCCTGCTGGATCGGCGCGGCCGGCGCGGACCAGATCTCGCTGCTGATGCCGACCAGCCGGTCCCGCAGCCGCCGGCGCAGCAGCCCGGCCTGCTCGCCGCCGGGCAGCCGGGCCACCCCGATCCGCCAGCCACCCAGGGCCAGGCCCTTGCTCAGTGCGGTGGTCACGATCGTCCGGCCCGGGGCCATGGCCGCCGGGCTGGTGAACGGCTCGGTCTCCGCGTGCACCAGGTCACGGTAGATCTCGTCCGAGATGATGATCAGGTCGTGCTCGTCCGCGACCCGGCACAGCGCCCGGATCGTGGCCGGGCTGGCCAGCGTGCCGGTCGGGTTGTCCGGCAGCGTGAGGATGACCGACCGCAGCTCGCGCCCGGCCCGCCGGGCCGCCCGGACCGCGTCGGCGAGGCGATCGGGGTCGGGCACCCCGCCCTCACCGGGCCGGATGTCCACGAAGTGCGGCTGCGCCCCGATCAGGCTGGCCTGGGCGGCGTAGCTGACCCAGCTCGGCCGGGGGACCGCGACATCCCCGCCGATGGCCAGCATCAGCCCGAACAGCAGCGCCTTGCTGCCCGGCCCGCACACGATCGCCGCCGGGTCGGTGTCCAGCCCGCGGCGCTGCCAGTACCCGGCCGCGGCCTCCCGCAGGCCCACCTGCCCGGCCACCGGGCCGTAGCCGGTCCGGCCCGTGGCCTCGGCCAGCGCCAGCCGCAGGGCGGGGTGCGCGGGCAGTCCCGCTTCGCCGAACGCCATCGGCAGCACCGGCTCGCCGCGCTGCTTCCTGGCCGCCATCACCTCGTTCGCGGCCAGCGTCGGGGACAGGGCGATCGGCACCGGGGGAGTGGCGGACAGGGTGGCGACCGTCCCGGACGGTTCCCCGGGGTCACCATCGTCGACGGGCCGGGCAGGGTTATCGGCGGGCAGGACGGTGTTATCGGAGGGCAGGACGGTGCGCATGGCGGTTGAGGCCATGAAGAATGGCTCCTCGCTGCGGGAGAAAACCGGAGACGGGCACGGGCGGCCAAGGTCTGGCGGCACTGCCGGCGATGAAGGCCCACGGTGACCGTTACGTCACGGTTAACCAGCTTTGCTGGTGGTAACCATTAGGGCAAGCTCCGTTTGCTGGGGCAGAGCATAAGGTTTTCTTATGCTTGACCTGCATCGCCTGCGCCTGCTGAAGGAGTTCGCCGCTCGCGGCAGCATCGCCGCCACCGCGGCCTCCCTCGGTTACACCGCGTCGGCCGTGTCCCAGCAGCTGGCCGCGCTGGAGCGCGAGGCCGGGGCGGCACTGCTGGACCGGACCGCGCGGCGGGCCGAGCTGACCGACACCGGCCGGCGGCTCGCGGACTACGCCGAGCGCATCCTGACCCTGGTCGAAGAGGCCGAGGCCGATGTCTCGGCCCAGGCCCAGGACGCGTCCGGCCGGGTCGTGGTCAGCGCGTTCCCGTCCGCGGCGGTCGCGTTCGCCCCGGTGCTGGCTAACCGGCTGCGGGCCCACCCCGGCCTGACCCTGCTGCTGCGGCAGGCGGCCGGGGAGGTGGGCCTGCGGCAGGTCCGCTCGGGCGAGGTCGACGTGGCCATCGTGGACGACTGGAGTGGCCGCCTGCCCGCCACCCGCGACAGCATCCTGTCCTACTACCACCTGGTCAGTGACCCGCTGGTGCTGATCATCCCGCGCTCCCACCCGGCCGCCGCGGGCCGGGGGCCGGGCGGCCTGTCCGACCTGCGGGACGCGGCCTGGATGGCCGCCCCCGAGGGTGAACCGTCCCGCCGGGCCGTCGACCGGCTGCTCACCGAGGCCGGCGTGGCCCCCCCGGTGCCGTGGGAGTTCGAAGGCCTGGGCACGATCTTGTCCCTGGTCGCCCGGGGCATCGGCGTGGCCATCGTCCCGCGCCTGGTCCTGGCCACCGGCGAACGCCGCGTCACGGTCCGCCCGCTGCCCGGCCCCGGCACGAGCCGCGAGGTCTATGCCGTGGCCCGCACGGCCAGCGTCCGCCGCCCTTCGGTGTCCGCCGTCCTGACCGCCCTGCGCGGCGCCGCTGTTGCCGTCCGGGGGGACGACCCCCCTGGACCCCCCGCTGCCCGCGGCGGTATCTCGCCGTAGGACCGGCCGCTCGCCCGGGCCTTCGGCCCGGGACTCGCTAGCCGGATAGATCGCCTCGCCGTTACTGCGACCCCGACGGTTAGGCTGCCCGGGTGGAACTGGACCTGTGCGCCGATGCGGCGGCGCTGACCGCGGCCCTGGTCGATACCCCGTCGGTCAGCGGAGACGAGGAACAGCTGGCCGGCGCGATCGAGGCGGCCCTGACCGCCCTGCCGCACCTGAGCGTGGAGCGGTTCGGGAACTCGATCGTGGCCCGGACCAGCCTGGGACGGGCCGAGCGGGTGGTGCTGGCCGGGCACATCGACACCGTGCCGCTGGCCGGGAACCTGCCCGCCCGCGTCGCCGGCGACCGGCTCTACGGCTGCGGGACCAGCGACATGAAGTCGGGGGTCGCGGTGCAGCTGCGGCTGGCGGCCGGCCTGCCGGAGCCGGCCCGCGACGTGACCTACGTGTTCTACGACTGCGAGGAAATCGAGGCCGAGAAGAACGGTCTCGGGCGTCTCAGCCGGAGCCACCCCGACCTGCTGGCCGGGGATTTCGCGGTGCTCATGGAGCCCAGCGGGTGCGAGATCGAGGGTGGCTGCCAGGGGACGATGCGGGCTGAGGTCACCGCGACCGGGCAGCGCGCGCACAGCGCCCGGTCCTGGATGGGGCGCAACGCGATCCACGAGGCCGGCGGCATCCTCGACGTGCTGCGCCGGTACGAGCCCCGGGAGCCCGAGGTCGATGGCCTGCGGTATCACGAGGGGCTGAACAGCGTCGGCATCAGCGGCGGCGTGGCCGGGAACGTGATCCCGGACCGGTGCGTGGTCACGGTCAACTACCGGTTCGCACCGGACCGGGACATCGCGGCCGCGCAGCAGCATCTGCGCGATGTGTTCGGCCGCTGGGACGTGACCATCGTGGACGCCGCCCCCAGCGCCCGGCCCGGGCTCAGCCGCGGGCCGGCCGCGTCGTTCGCCGCCGAAGTGGGCGGGGCGCCGCGAGCCAAGCTGGGCTGGACCGACGTGGCCCGGTTCGCCGAGCTGGGCATCCCGGCGGTCAACTACGGGCCCGGTATCCCCGAGCTGTCCCACACCAAGGACGAGTACGTGGAGCTGGCCAGCATCGGCGACTGCGAGACCCGCATGCGCCGCTGGCTGGCCAGCTCCTGACGATCGTTACCCGGCCGGACCGCCCGTTACTTGGCCGGACCGTCGACCAGCTTCACCGAAGCGGTCTGCGAAGTGCCGGAGGTGTTCTGATAGGTGATCTTGATCGTCTGACCCGGCTTGAACCCGGCCATGATCTTGGTCAGCGCGTTCTCGGTCGCCACCTTGGTGCCGTTGACCGCCGTGATCACGTCGCCCACCGCCAGCCCGGACGAGGCCGCCGGGGTGCTCTGGTAGACGTCGCAGATCAGCGCGCCGGACGCGGTGGTCGAGCCGCCGGTCCCGCCCGTGCCGCCGGTCCCGCCCGTGCCGCCGGTACCGGAGCCGCTGCTGGCACAGCCCTGCGACGGGTCGCTGACCCCGACGCCGATGAACGCGGGCAGGCCGATGTGGACCGTGCTGCTGGCCTTGCCGCCCGCGATCTCGTGCGCGATCGACAGGGCGGTGTTGATCGGGATGGCGTAACCGAGCACCGAGCCGCTGGACGACGACGATGACGAAGAGCCGGAGCTGCTGGCCGCGGTGTCCATGCCGATGACCTTGCCCGCCGCGTTGGCCAGCGGGCCGCCCGAGTCACCCGACTGGATCTGGGCGCTGGTCTGCAGCA
This sequence comes from Streptosporangiaceae bacterium, assembly GCA_965277615.1. Taxonomy (GTDB): domain Bacteria; phylum Actinomycetota; class Actinomycetes; order Streptosporangiales; family Streptosporangiaceae; genus Bog-532. Next base: position 255,435 of record CBDIDG010000003.1, read on the forward strand.
TCCCGTGCAGGGTCTCGGTCGTGGCGCTGCCCTCGTCGCCGGCCGTGATGGTCCGGTTGGTGGCGTTGATGATGCCCGGCGCCACCGTGGGCGTGCCGCCCTGACCCTGCGCGTTGCCGATGGCCAGCACCGCCGTGCCCAGCGTCACCCGCGAGGAGTTGCCGACGGAGACCGTCTTCAGGTTGGACGCGTTCTGCAGCTGGAGCAGAGCCACGTCGTCGGTCGCGTCGTAGCCGACCACCTTGGCCACGAAGCTCTTGCCCGTCGAGACCAGGGTGGCCTTGATCGAGGTGGCCCCGTCGATCACGTGGTTGTTGGTCAGGACCAGACCGTTGGGGTTGAGCACCATGCCGGTGCCCTCGGCCGTCTCCTGCTGGTAGTTCAGGGTCGAGGTGATGTCGACCACGCCCGGCTCGACCTTGGCCGCGACCGCGCTGGTGTTCAGGCTGGAGCTGGTGTTGCCGCTGTTCTGGCTGCTCGATGGGTTCGGGACCTGACTGGAGGAGGTCCCGGTGGAGTTTCCGTCGTTGTTGTTGTTCAGCGCCACCGCCGAGCCCGCGCCGGCCGCGGCGGCCAGCACGGCTACCCCGACCAGGACGGCCAGACCGCGGCGCCGCCGCCGGGGCGGCTCGCCGTACCCACCGGACGGGGTGCCCCAGCCGCCGTATCCGCCCTGGCCACCGGGCGGGGACCCGTAGCCGCCGCCCTGGCCGTACGGCCCGTACTGACCGGTCGAGCCGTAGTCACCCGGCTGCCCGTAACCCTGCCCCTGGCCGCCCTGCTGGCCGTAGCCGCCCTGGCCCTGCCCCTGACCCGGCTGGCCGTAGCCTGGCCCCTGGGCCTGGGCCGCTGGCCCGTAACCGGCCTGCTGGCCGTAACCCTGGCCCTGGCCGGGCTGGCCGTAGCCCGGCTGCTGGCCGTAGCCCGGCTGGTTGTACCCCGGCTGGCCGTAGCCCGGCTGGCCGTAGCCTCCCGGCTGGCCGTAACCGGTCTGGCCCGGCTGGCCGTACCCGGCCGGCGGCTGCCCGGGCCCGGCTGGCTGGCCCGGGCCCGCGGGCTGGCCGTAGTTACCCGCGGGCAGCTGGTGGCCGTAGCCGGCCGCCGGGCCGGGCTGGTCCTGGCCGGTGCCCGGCCCGGGGGAGGCTTCGCCCCGGCCGAAAGACACCGTGTCGCCACGCTGGTCATCACCAAAGGGCGCGGTCTCGTCCGCGCGCCGCCAGGGCGTCGCGCTGCCGTCCGGGGCGGCGCCGTTCTCAGGGCCGCCGCTGCCGCCCGGCCCGTTCCCGGTACCGCTCTGGTCGTCCTGCATCACTATCGCCCTCGCATTGGTAGACCGGGCCAGGAGGTCTCACCCGGTTCTGCCCGCCCCCCGGCGCCCGTCCTGGTTTCCGGCCGCCGCTTGCGTTCCCAGTTAGCCATCCGTCCCTGAGGCTTACCTGAATGCTCGCTTCAGGTTACGAATAGATGTCACCATCCGGGCCGAACGGTCCTGTACCCAGAAGTCGCCAGGACCATCCTGTCACCTGGCGCGATCACCGTGCTGGGGCCGCCCCCAGCGTCACCGTCCTGGTCTGGTTCTCACCGGCCGCCGTTACCCAATCCAGCTTGACCTTGGTCCCGGGCCTCAGGCCGGACACGCTCTGGGTCAGCGCGGTCGGCGAGGTCACTGCCTGGCCGTTGACCGAGGTGATCACGTCCCCGCTGACCAGGCCGGCGGCGCCCGCGGCGGTCCCGCACAGCACGCCGTCCACCAGCACGCCGCGGCTGACGGGCGCGATCGAGGCCGGCACCGAGGTGTCGGAGTTGTCGAGGACGCAGCCGCTGGCGCGCTGGCCGGACCCGGACGGGCCGCCGCCTGAGCCCGAGCCCTGCGGGGACTGCTGCCGTTCTTGCTGCCGCTGCTGAGCCGCCTGCTGCTGCGGGCTGCTGCTGTCGCTCTGCGGCACCAGAACTCCCAGGAACCCGGGCAGCCCGATCGCCACGGTGCCGCTGCGCTGGCCCGCCGCGATCTGGTGGGCCACGTCCAGCGCAGTGTTGATCGGGATGGCGTAGCCGAGCACCGTAGACGAACCCTGCGAGCTGGAGGCGTTCGCGGTGGTCATGCCGATGACCTGGCCCGCCCCGTTGGCCAGCGGGCCACCGGAGTCGCCGGAAACGATGTCCGCCGTGGTCTGCAGCATGTTGTGCAGGGTCTCGGTCGCGCCGGTGCTCTCGTCGGTGGGTTCGATCGTCTTGTCCAGGCTGTTGACGAGGCCGGCCGCGGCCCGCGGCAGGCCACCCTGGCCCTCGGCGTTCCCCAGCGCCACCACCGGGGTGCCCAGCTTGACCTGGTCGGAGTTGCCCACCGAGACCGGATGCAGGTTCGGCGCGCTGATCTTGAGCAGGGCCACGTCGTGCGAGGCGTCGTAGCCCACCACCGTGGCCGTGTACTCCCGGCTGCCGCTGGCCACGGCCGACCGCACGTGGATGCTGTTCGACCCGTTGATGACGTGGTTGTTGGTCAGCACCAGGCCGCCCCGGCTGATCACCATGCCGGTGCCTTCGGATGAGGTGCCGCCGGAGTAGGCGATGAGCGCATCGATGTCGACCACCCCGGGGTCGACCTTGGCCGCCACCGCCGAGGTCCGCAGAGAGCCGCCGCCGGACACGTCGTTGTGCGGCCCCGGGACCTGGTGCGAGGACACCCCGGTCGGTGGTGTGCCCGGATGGCTGGTCAGACCGGCAATGGCCGCGCCGCCCAGGCCGACGGCCAGCAGCGCCATCACCCCGTAAACCGCCACCCGGCGCCGCCGCCGGTGCCGGGACGGCCCGGACTCGGCCGCGTCCGGCGGCCCGAACCCCACGACGTCCGGTGGCTCGCTGGAAGCGCCCACGGGACGGCCATCGTCGTTGCGGCCGGTCTCGTCGTCCTGCATCCTCATCGCCTTTGGCTGCCGGAAGCGTACGCTCTTGTCCCTTTTCCTTCCCCGAACACGGCGGCACTCTGCACTCTCCCTCAGGGTTCTTGCAGGGGGGACTCGGATCCACCGGAAATGATCATGACGCACACGCGCGCTGGGCCGTGGTCACGGCTCAGCGTGGTAGGCTCCGAAACGAGATATGACGTGAGTTCGGGGTTAGCTGTTCCACTCGCAAGGGGGCTGAGATGACTACACCCACCCAGGTGAACGGGCCCGGCCAGCTGAAGCCACCCCACGGGGGGCCAGACCTGAGCCGGCGCGACGAAATGTCGGTGTCAGGGGCAGTCATGTCCCAGGCGCCGTGGACCGGCGCTGCCGTGACCGGTGGTGTCGTGGCCCTAGGGGACTTTGGCTGGCACGTCATCGGCGGCCATTTCGGCCGCGGCGGGATCAGCGATGCCCTGTCGCTGGGCGTCCTCGCCTTCCTGGTCGTCGCAGCGTCCGGGGCGCTGCTGCGCGAGCGGTCCGGCCGGGCCATCCGGTGGGCCCGCGCCAACCCGTGGCGCTTCGCCGTGGCGCCCGGTATGGCCGCGGCCGCGATCGTGTTTGTGCTGTCGGTCGTGGTCGGCGGCGGCATCGTGGGCCCGGTCTTCGCCGGTCTCTGGCACGGTGCGGTGGCCTTCGGGCTGACCGGCGCGGTCGGCACCTACGCCCGCAGCCGGGCTAACCGCCCATCAGCTTGACGCCCTGAGCCAGGGAGCCTGCGGTGACCTTGCCGTAGACGTGGTCCACGACCTTGTGCTGGGCGTTCAGGAAGTAGGTCTGCGGCATCGCCACCACGCCGTAGGCGCTGGCGGTGGTAGCCGCCGGGTCGGACCCCACCGGGTAGCTGACGCCGTACCTCTTCGTGAACGCCAGCGCGGCGGTCCGGCTGTCGTTGGCGTCCACCCCGATCATGTGCACTGAGTCGTGGTGCGACGAGTAGTACTGCGCCAGCAACGGCGTTTCCGTGCGGCACGGCCCGCACCAGGACGCGAAGAAGTTCACGATCACCGGCTTCCCGGCATAGCGGGCCAGCGACACGTGGCCCGCCGGATCATTGAGCGCGGCCAGGTCGAACGCCGGGCCTGCGTGGCCCACGAGAGACTCCGCCGAACTGGTGCTGCTACTGCCCGCGCCTGAACTGGATCCGCCCGTCTTGGCCGGGCTGGACACCCCGGCGAAGATCCCCAGTCCCAGGATCGCGGCCAGGCTGATCCCGAACACCGTCGTCGTGACCTTGTGCTCGCTCATGGCCCGGCGCATGCAGGCCAGCCTGTCCCGCCGTCCAGCCGGCATGGAGCCACCTTCCGATCGACCGTGGCCCTTGCGTCAATGGGGGCCTTCCCATCGGCTGCAGCCGCGACAACTACACAGGATAGTCACCCGCCGGGACCACCGGCAGCCGGACTGCGGCCCGCAGCCCCGGCTCGGCATCCTCCAGCCAGGCCTGCCCGCCGTGGGCGTGCGCGGTGGCCCGGACAATAGCCAGGCCCAGCCCGGCCCCGGCCGCGTCACCGTCCTGACGGGCCCGCGCGTCGTCCAGCGTGGTGAACCGCTCGAACGCCTGCTCGGCCTGCGGGGCCGGGATGCCCTGCCCGTCGTCGGTCACCGTGACCAGCACCGATTCACCGGACGGGCGGGCGGCCACCGTGACTCGGCTGCGGGCGTACCGGACCGCGTTGTCGACCAGGTTGACCAGCATTCGGCGCAGGGCCTCGGGGTCGCCGGTCACCGGGCACGGGGCGGGCGCGTCCGCCACCACCGTCACCCCGGCCTGCGCGTACCCGTCGGGAATCCCGTGCACCAGCACGGCCAGGTCGACCGGGCCACCCGGAGCGCGGCCTTGGCCGCCGCGCTCCTCCAGCCGGGCCAGCGCCAGCAGGTCCTCGGCCAGCCGGGACAGCCGCATTGTGTCGGCCAGCACATCCCGGGCGGTCTGCTCCCACTCCTGGCTCTCCGGGTGGTCGAGCGCCACCTCCAGCTGGGCCCGCATGCCCGCGATCGGGCTGCGCAGCTCGTGCGCGGTGTCCGAGACGAACTGCCGCTGCCGCTGCTGGGCGCTGGCCAGCCGGGACAGCATGTCGTTTAGCGTCACGGCCAGGCTGTGCACCTCGTCCCGGGCCTCGGGCACCGGCAGTCCCTGCGGGCCCCCGGCCGCGGTGACCTGCTCGGCTCCCCGGCGCAGCGCGGCGATCGGGCGCAGCGTGGAGCCGGTGATCAGCCAGCTGACCCAGATCATCAGCAGGAGCAGCAGCGGCGTCCCGATCAGCAGCACGTGCGCCACCGTGGTCAGCGTGTCGTGCACGGCGTTGTACGACACCGCGGCGATGACCGTTTCCCCGTGGTGGCCGCCCACCGCCACCACCCGCAGCATCTCCGGCAACCCGTAAGGCCGCCCGTCGAGCATGACGCCGGTACGGGAGCGGGCCAGCGTGGCCGTCTGCGTGGTCGGCAGCAGCGGCACCAGCCGGTCAGCCCCGGCCGAGGCGGCCACGATCCGCCCCCGGGCGTCGACCACCTGGACCACGGCGGTGCCCGCCGCCACCGGGACCGGGTTCGGCAGCCGGTTGGCGTCGACCAGCGCCGCCACTTCCTGCCCGGTCTGCCGGGCCGTGACGTCCAGGCCGTGGTCCAGAGTCAGGTTCAGCGTGGTCACCAGCAGCACGGCCAGCCCGGCCAGGGCCACCGCCAGCCCGGCGGCGGCGGTCAGCGTGAGCCGGGCCCGCAGGCTCCGCTGTCGCCACCAGCGGGCCAGCCCGAGCATGGTTCAGCCGCCGTCCGCGGCGAGCCGGTACCCGGCCCCGCGCAGCGTCTGCAGCGTGGCCCGCCCGAACGGCACGTCGATCTTGCGGCGCAGGTAGCCGGCGTACACCTCGACCACGTTGAGGTCGGCACTGTCCGAGGCCTCCCACACGTGGTCGAGCAGCTCCGACTTCGGCACCACCTGGCCGGACCGGCGGATCAGGTACTCCAGCATGGCGAACTCGCGTGCGGTCAGGCCGATCTCGGTCTCACCCCGGCGGACGGCCCGGGTGCCCGGGTCCAGCGACAGGTCACCGGCCCGCAGCACGGCCGGCCGCGGCGCGGCGCCGCGGCGCAGCAGCGCCCGCAGCCGGGCCGCCAGCACGACGTAGGAGAACGGCTTGGTCAGGTAGTCGTCGGCGCCCAGATCGAGCCCATCGGCCTGGTCGTACTCGCCGTCTTTGGCCGACAGGATCAGCACGGGCACCCAGTTCTCCTCCGCCCGGAGCCGCTCGCACACCTGATAGCCCGACAGCTTGGGCAGCATCAGGTCCAGCACCACCGCGTCGTAGGCACCTTCCCGCGCCAGGTGCAGCCCATCAGCGCCGTCGAACGCCAGGTCCACGGCGAATCCTTCGGCCTTCAGGCCGCGCTGTACGGCGCCCGCCAGGCGCCGTTCGTCCTCTACCACCAGCACCCGCACACCCTTAGTCTGGCACCGACTTCTGCGGGTTCAGGAATTCTCAGGGTCACCACAGCGCTGGTGAGGCAACGTAGCGAGTGGGGACGAAAAGGTCACTACTGGCCAGAAGACATACAGGTGGTGTGATGAAGCAGCGGGTTCAGTTTTCGCGGCGGGCCCGGTGGGCCGTGCCGGCCGGCGCCGTCATCGTCGTCGGCGGCGTGCTGGCCGGGTCGATGATCTCCGTTGCGTCGGCGGCACCGTCACTGCCGGCCAAGACGCCGGCTCAGCTGCTGACCGCGCTGGCGGCCAAGCCGCAGACCCCGCCGCTGACCGGCACGGTGGTGGAGACCTCGTCGCTCGGGCTGCCGTCGCTGCCCGGCACCTCCAACCCCACCTCGATCGCCTCCCTGCTGACCGGGTCGCACACGATCCGGGTCTGGTACGCCGACCCCCAGCACTTCCGGCTCGCGGTGCCCCAGAGCATGAGCGAGAGCGACATCATCCGTAACGGCAGCAACGCCTGGCTGTGGGAAAGCACGCAGAACACGGTCACCCACGTGACCATCCCGGCCCATTCGGACAGCAAGAGCGCGGCGGGCAAGAGCGCGGCGGGCAAGAGCGCGGCGGCGTCGGAGCCGCCCCTGACCCCGCAGCAGGCGGCCCAGGAGATCCTGGCCAAGGTCGGGCCGACCACCACGGTCCGGGTCGACAGCAACGTCACCGTGGCCGGCGAGGCCGCCTACCAGCTCGTGCTGGCTCCCAAGAGCACCAGCTCGCTGATCGGCCAGATCCGGATCGCCGTCGACGGCAGCCGGGACGTCCCGCTGCGGGTGCAGGTGTTCGCCAAGGGCGCCAAGAACCCGGCCGCGCAGATCGGCTTCACCTCGGTCTCGTTCGTCAAGCCGGCCGCGGCCAACTTCACCTTCACCGCGCCCGCCGGGGCCACGGTCAAGACCGAGCAGCTCGGCGAGGGTGGCCCAGCCACCAAGCACGCGCCCAAGACCGGCGACGTGTCGATGATCGGCCAGGGCTGGCTGGCCGTGGCCGACCTGCCCAGCTCGGCGCTGACCGAGGCCACTCAGTCCAGCGGCCATCCTTCGAGCGGGTCCGGGCTGAGCGGCGACAGCGACCAGGTGATCGGCGCGCTGGTCAAGTCGGGCACCCCGGTCAGCGGCTCGTGGGGCAGCGGCCGGCTGATCAAGACCAGCCTGGTCTCCCTGCTGATCACCGACAATGGCCGGGTGCTGGTCGGCGCGGTCACCCCGCAGGTGCTCTACGCCGCCGCCGCGCAGGCCGCCAAGTGACCCTGGCGGTCTCGACCGCCGGGCTGACCAAGCGCTTCCGCGGTGGTCAGGTGGCCGTCGACCACGTTGACCTCGCGGTGCCCCGCGGGTCGGTCTACGGCTTCCTCGGCCCGAACGGCTCGGGCAAGACGACCACGATCCGGATGCTGCTCGGCCTAGCCCTGCCTACCAGCGGTCAGGCTGAGCTGCTCGGCGTGCCCATGCCCAGCGGGGCCGTCCAGATCCTGCCCCGCGTCGGCGCGCTGATCGAGGGGCCGGCCTGCTATCCGTTCCTGAACGGGCGGGACAACCTGGCCCGGGTCGACGCGGCCGACCGGACCGCCGACCCGCGCACCGCGGCCCGGCGAATCGATGCCGCCCTGGACCGGGTCGGCTTGCTGGCCGCGGCGGGCAAGCGCTACCGCAACTACTCCCTCGGCATGAAACAGCGGCTGGCCATCGCGGCCGCCCTGCTGGTGCCGCGCGACCTGATCGTCCTGGACGAGCCGACCAACGGCCTCGATCCCCAGGGCACGCGCGAGGTCCGGGCCCTGATCCGGGAGATCGCGGCCGAGGGCGTCACCGTGTTCGTCTCCTCGCACCTGCTGGCCGAGGTTGAGCAGGTCTGCTCGCACGTGGGCGTGATGCGCACCGGGCGGTTGGTGTTCCAGGGCCCGCTGGACGAGCTGCGCCACACCGGGGCCGCCAGCATCCGGGTCGAGACCACCGATCCGGCCGCCGCGGCCGCCGTCCTGCGGGAGCTCGGACTGCCGGATCCGCAGGTGGCCGGGACCGAGGTCAGCGCCCAGCTGGGTAACGTGGCGGCCGAGAAAATCTGCGCCGACCTGGTCCACGCCGGGGTCGGCGTCCGGGGCCTGGCCGTCATCTCCCCGTCGCTGGAGGAGCTCTTCGTCGGGCTGACCGGAGAGGGGTATGACGTCGATGGCTGACACCGTGGTGGCCGGCCCGCCCGGTGCGGCGCCGGACGCAGCCGCCGGGCCGGGCGCGGGCACCGCCCCCGGGGCGGCCCGGGCCTGGTTCCGTTTCTTCCGGTCCGAGCTGCGGCAGGTCTTCTGCCGCCGCCGGAACGTGATCCTGCTGGCCGTGGTGGGCCTGTTCCCCATCCTCATCGGGGTCGGGCTGCGGCTGGCTTCCCATCCGCACCGCGGCGGGGGCGGCAATGGCGGCCTGTCCTTCGTCACCGAGCTCACCGGCAACGGCATCTTCCTCAGCTTCATCGCCCTGAGCATCCTGCTCACGCTGGTCATGCCGGTGGCGGTGGCGGTCATCGCCGGCGACTCGATCGCGGGCGAGGCCGGCTACGGCGCCCTGCGCTACCTGCTGGCCGTGCCGGCCGGGCGGGTCCGCCTGCTCGTGGTCAAATACGCCTCGATCGTCGTGTTCGCGCTGGCCGTGACGTTCGAGGTCGCCGCGGTGGCCTTGGTCGTCGGGGTCATCTTGTTCCCCATCGGCCCGGTGACGCTGCTGTCGGGGACCACGGTGTCGCTGGCCGAAGGCATCCTCCGGCTGTTCTTCGTCGCCCTCTACGTCTCGGCCGCGATGGCCGCCCTGGGCGCGATCGGCCTGGCCTTTTCCACCCTGACCGAGCACGCCATCGGCGCCATCGCCGCCCTGGCCATCTTCGTCGTAGCCAGTGAGGTCTGCGACCAGGTGCCTCAGTTCGCGGTCATCCAGCCCTACCTGCCGACCCATTGGTGGCCGATGTTCGATGCCCTGCTGCGCGTCCCCATCGACAGTGGCACGCTGCTCAAGGGCCTGCTCTCGTTCGCCGTCTACGTGGTGCTGGCGGCCACGTTCGCCTGGGCCCGCTTCACCACGGCCGACGTCACCAGCTGAAGTCCTCTTCCCAGAACTCGGTCGTGCCGCGGGGCGACAGGGTGGCGCGGAACGGGCCGCCGAGCCCATCCGGGTCCCGTGCCGGGGGTGCGCCCCTACCCGCCCGCGCCTCTTCCTGGCCGCGCAGCTCGACCCGGCGGATTTTGCCCGAGATCGTCTTGGGCAGCTCGGCGAACTCGATCCGGCGCACCCGCTTGTACGGGGCCAGCCGGGCCCGGCTGAACGCCATGATCGACTGGGCCACCTCGGCCGACGGGAAGACCCCGGCCACGAGCGTCACATAAGCCTTGGGCACGGCCAGCCGCACCGGGTCCGGCGACGGCACCACCGCCGCCTCGGCCACGGCCTCGTGCTCGATGAGCGCGCTCTCCAGCTCGAACGGGCTGATCCGATAGTCGCTGGCCTTGAACACGTCGTCGGTCCGGCCCACGTAGGTGATGTAGCCGTCGGCGTCGCGGGCCGCCACGTCGCCAGTGTGGTAATAACCGTCCCGCATGGCCTCGGCGTCCTGCTCCGGGTCGCCCTGGTAGCCGGTCATCAGGCCGAGCGGCCGCGAGCTCAGGTCCAGGCAGATCTCACCCTCCTCGGCGGGCTTGCCGCTCACCGGATCGATCAGGGTGATCTCGTAGCCGGGCAGCGGCCGTCCCATCGACCCGGGCCGGACCGGCTGGCCGGGCGTGTTGCCGGCCTGCGCGGTCGTCTCGGTCTGGCCGTAGCCGTCCCGGACGGTGATGTCCCAAGCCTGCCGGACCTGGTCGATGACCTCCGGGTTGAGCGGCTCGCCGGCCCCCAGGCACTCCCGCAGCGCGGTCACGTCGGCGCTGGCCAGGTCGGCCTGGATCAGCATCCGCCACACGGTCGGCGGGGCGCAGAACGTGGTTACGCCCTCGGCGCCCAGCACCTGGAGTAGATCGCCGGCCGAGAACCGGTCGTAGCCGAAGACCAGCGCGGTGGCGCCCGCGTTCCATGGCGCGTAGACGTTGCTCCAGGCGTGCTTGGCCCAGCCGGGGGAGGAGATGTTCAGGTGCACGTCCCCGGGCTGCAGGCCGATCCAGTACATGGTCGACAGGTGCCCGGCGGGGTAGGAGGCATGGGTGTGCTGGACCAGCTTGGGCTGCGCCGTGGTGCCCGAGGTGAAGTAGAGCAGCAGCGGGTCGCTGGCCTTGGTCGCCCCGTCCGCCGCGAACGCCTCCGCCTCGCCGTAAGAGTCCGCGTACCGCAGCCACACCCCCGGGGCCGGCGTCTCCTGAGCCCCGCCAGCCGCGCCAGCCCCAGTAGTCCCCTGCGCATCACTGGCCTCAGCGATCGTTCCGCCGACGGTGGGCTCGACCGCGATCCGCGTCCAGTCGCCGGGCACCTCACGGAACTTCGGCACGTGGGCCGACTCGGTCACCACGTGCCGCACCTGGCCGCGCGCGATCCGGTCGGCCAGATCGACCGGACCCAGCAGCGTGGACGTGGGCACGATCACCGCGCCGAGCTTCATCGCGGCCAGGATGACCTCCCACAGCGGCGCGATGTTGCCCAGCATGAGCAGCAGCCGGTCCCCGCGCCGGACACCCAGCTCGCGCAGCCAGTTGGCCACCTGGTTCGACCGCGCAGCCATCTCGGCGTAGCTGATCCGGGTGCCGGCCCCCTCGTCCCGGGTCACGATGCGCAGCGCGGTCCGGTCCGGGTGCTCGGCCGCGATCGCGTCGAACCAGTCCAGCGCCCAGTTGAACTCATCCAGCTCCGGCCAGGAGAACTCGGCTCGGGCGGCGTCGTAGTCGGCCCGGTGGCGGAGCAGGAGATCGCGCGCCGCCCGGAAGCTGGCCGCGTCGTTGCGGGGGTCAGTCATCCAGCCATGGTGCCATTGCGCTCCCGCCGAGGGGGCGGTGACTCCTGCCTTACAGGTTCTTGATGACCAGATCTTCAGTGGGTGTGCGGCGGCGGCCCCTCCGCTTGCGACCCTGCGGAGCGGGACGGCGCGTAGCCATGAAGAAGCTGAACAGGTTGGTGCGGAAGTTTCCCTCCCACTGGTCGTCGTCCAGGCCCTGCAGGTCGGTGAACCCGCTCTGGATCGCGGTCACGTTGACCAGGATGTCGATACCGCCCAGCTCGGCCACGGCCTGGTTCACCGCCTCCTGGCAGGTGTCCTCGTCGGCGAGGTTTCCGCGCATCGTGACGCACCGGCGCCCCTCCTGCTCGACCAGGGTCGCAGTCTGTGCGGCGTCCTCGGCGGGCTCGTCAGGGGAGTAGGCGATGGCCACGTCCACGCCTTCCCGGGCCAGCCCAACCGCGATCACCCTGCCGATCCCGGCGTTCCCGCCGGTGATCAAGGCCCGCGATCCGCGCATGAGCTGTCTCGTCCCTTGGAGGAACTCCGCGCGAGGCGTGGGCACCTGCGGGCTGTCAGGTGCAGACGAGGCCTGATCGTCACTGCGGTCGGGTGGCGTATGGCCGCCCGGAGCTGATGTCATGTCTTACCTCTCCGCCACCGTCCCCCTAGTGGCCCGCAAATTTTTACCCGCATCCTGAGCTAGTGAAACTGGATACGAGCCGCTTCGCTCCGGTCCTGCCGGTCCCCCGAAGGGTTCGCGCCGCGCTCGCTGGGGACATTTCCTGGTGGCATCCGGCCGCCACCTTACGAGCTTCGTCCGGCTGGCGCGGACACCTTCGCTCATAGCTTTCTCAGAACCTTCGCCGAGAAGCCCCCCAGACGGCTAAGTGAAACTTCAACTCATGAACAGCCCGAAGCGAGACGCCGTGGCCCGCGGCGTGGCCGCCCGCCAGCGCGCCAGCGGCCGGGTCGTCGCCACGACCGCCACGGTAGGGGTGGCCAGCGTGCTGGCCGCCGGGGCCGTCGCGCTGGCCCTGCCCGGCTCGTCCAGCAGCGCCGCCACCGGCACGAACTCGTCCAACAGCAGCTCCGGCCGTGCCAGCTCAGGCGGTACCAGCTCGGGCAGCACTAACTCGGGCTCGTCGAGCTCCGGCACCTCGGGCACGTCGGGATCCTCGAGCTCCAGCTCCGGCTCCTCCAGCACCGGGTCATCAAGCTCGGGTTCGTCCGGCTCCAGCTCGACCAACTCCGGCAGCTCCAGCAGCCTCGGCAGCCCGTCGTCGGGCCCGGGTTCCAGCTCCGGCTCGGGCCACGCCACCTCGGGTGGCTCCTGATGCACGGGATCACCGCCAGCACGCTGCCCTGGTACGTCAGCCGCGCCACCGGCGTGGTGGCGCTGCTGCTGCTGACCGCGGTCATGATGATCGGCATCCTGATCAACCGGCAGGGCCGGCTCCCGGGGCTGCCCCGGTTCGCCGTGACCAACCTGCACCGGAACCTGTCCCTGATGGCCGTGGTGTTCATCGTCATCCACGTGGTTACCGCGGTCCTGGACGGTTTCGTCAGCATCCCGCTGGTCTCCGGGATCATCCCGTTCACCTCGGGCTACGAGGGCTTCTGGCTCGGCCTCGGCGCCATCTCGTTCGACCTGATGCTGGCCCTGATCGTCACCAGCCTGATCCGCGGCCGGCTGAGCCGCCGGCTGTGGAAGGCGGTGCACTGGCTGGCCTACGCCAGCTGGCCGATCGCGTTCGCGCACAGCATCGGCTCCGGCACTGACCTGCAAGGCGGCCTGCTGCTCGGCCTGGCCGTGGGGTGCGCCGTCGCCCTGGCCGCCGCGCTGACGTGGCGGCTGGTGACGGTGGCCCGGGACGTGCCGCGGGCCCAACGGGTCAGCGCGGTCATGGCCGCCCACCGGCTAGAGAAGCTCGAGCAGGCAGATCGCCGATGAGCGCGCCCGCCATGTCCGTTCCGCACGGTCAGCCCGCCCCGGCCTCGGCCGCCCGGCCAAGCGGCCTGCCGCGGCTGCTGCCCCCTGGTACCGAAGCTGGCGCCAGCCAGCCCGAGCCGCTGCGGGCCCACCTGGGCCGGCAGGGGTTCGTCCCCTACCGGAACGGCCGCCTGCACCTGATCGCCGACCTGGAGGCGGCCGGGCTGACCGGCCGGGGCGGGGCCGCCTTCCCTGTCCATCGCAAGCTGGCCGCGGTGGCCGCGGCCGGCCGGCGTCCCTGCGTGGTCGCCAACGGCGCCGAGAGCGAGCCCGCCAGCAGCAAGGACGTTTCCCTGCTGTGGCTGGCCCCGCACCTGGTGCTGGACGGACTGCAGCTGGTGGCGGAGGCGGTCGGCGCCGCCGACGCCTGCCTGTACGTGCACGAGGCGGACTCCGGCCCGCTGGGGCAGGCCCTGCGCCGGGCTCTGTCCGAGCGCTGGGCGGGCCGGATCGACCGGGTGCCGGTACGGCTGGCGTCGGCCCCGGGCCGGTTCCTGGCCGGTCAGGAAACCGCCATGATCAGCCTGCTCAACGGTGGCCCGGCCCGGCCCACCTACGCCCCGCCCCGGCCGTTCGAACGGGGTGTCGGCGGCGCGCCCACCCTGGTCCAGAACGTGGAGACGCTGGCCCACACCGCGCTCATCGCCCGCTACGGTCCCCGCTGGTTCCGCCAGGTCGGCACGCCGGCCGAGCCGGGCAGCATGCTGGCCACGATCTATCACGCCGACGGCACCACCCACGTCACCGAGGTGGCCCTCGGTACCCCGCTATCCGGCCTGAACGGTGCCGGCGTGATGGGGGCCGACCTGGCCGGCCGGGCCCAGGCGGTGCTCATCGGCGGCTACCACGGCAGCTGGCTCCCGGCCGGCCGGGCCGCCCACCTGACCTTGGACAACGCCGCGCTCAACCCGATCGGCGGCATGGTCGGGGCGGGCGTGATCGCCGCCCTGCCGGCCGGCCGCTGCGGCCTGGCCGAGACCGCGCGGGTGGTCCGCTACCTGGCCCTGGAGTCCGCGGGCCAGTGCGGCCCGTGCCTGAACGGCCTGCCCCGCATCGCCGAAGCCATGGCCGAGCTGGCCGGTCCCCGCCCCGGCGGCCAGGTCCGCGCCGACGTCGAGCGCTGGGCCGGGCTGGTCAGCGGGCGCGGGGCCTGCGCCCACCCGGACGGCTCGGTCCGGTTCGTGCGCAGCGCGCTGGAGGTGTTCTCGGCCGAGCTCGGCCAGCACGCGGGTGGCCGGTGCACGGCCGTCCCCGGCCCGCCCTTCCTGCCCCTGCCCGGACAGGACTGGAGGCAGCAATGAGCGCGCAGAAGCAACTGGCGGTCAACCCCATCGACTGCGCCGGGCACGGCGCCTGCGCCGAGCTGCTCCCGGAGATGATCAGCCTGGACGAGTGGGGCTACCCGCTCCTCGACCCGCGCCCGGTGCCAGCCGGGCTGGAGCGTCAGGCCCGCCGGGCCGTCAGCGCTTGCCCCGTGCTGGCCCTGCGCCTGAACCGGATCACCGAACCGGCCCGGCGCTGACCCCGGATTTCCCGGTCAGAGCACGTCGTGACCGGGGTGTGGCTCGGCCGGGATGCTGCCCAGCCGCCCGGCCTGGAAGTCTTCGAAGGCCTGGTTCAGCTGGGCCCGGGTGTTCATCACGAACGGCCCGTAGGCCGCCACCGGCTCGCGGATCGGCCGGCCGCCGAGCAGCAGCACGTCGAGCTGCTGGGCCGGGCCCTCCTGGTGCTGGTCCGCGCCGACGGTGAGGACGTCACCGGGCCCGAACACGGCCAGCTGGCCGGCGCTGATCGGCCGGCCGCCGTCGCCCACCGTGCCCGATCCGGCCAGCACGTAGGCCAGCGCGTTGAAGTCCGGCCGCCACGGCAGCCGCACCGTCGCGCCGGGGGAGACGGTGGCGTGCACGATCGAGATCGGCGTATGGGTCACGCCCGGTCCCTCGTGGCCGCCGAGCTCACCCGCGATGACCCGGAGCAGTGCGCCGCCATCCGGCGAGCTGAGCAGCTTGACCTGCCCGGCCCGGATGTCCTGGTACCGCGGCGTGGTCATCTTCAGCGCTGCGGGCAGGTTGACCCAGAGCTGGAAGCCGTGGAAGAGGCCACCCTTCATCACGACCTCCTCCGGCGGCTCCTCGATGTGCAGGATCCCGCCCCCGGCCGTCATCCACTGGGTGTCGCCGTTGGTGATCAGCCCGCCGCCGCCGTTGGAGTCCTGGTGCCGGAAGATGCCGTCGATCATGTAGGTGACGGTCTCGAACCCGCGGTGCGGGTGCCACGGCGTGCCCTTGGGCTCGCCCGGCGCGTACTCGACCTCACCCATCTGGTCCATGTGGATGAACGGGTCCAGCTGCTTCAGGTCCACGCCGGCGAAGGCCCGGCGTACCGGGAAGCCCTCACCCTCGTAACCCTTGGGCGCGGTCGTGACCGTGCGCACGGGGCGCTCGGCCGCGGTGCCCCGGTCAGGCTCGGCCACGCGCGGCAAAACCAGGATGTCCTCGACGGTGACGGCTGGCATCTGTCCTCCTCAGGTCCGATGCCTCCCCAACGATACTTGAATTTTCAAAATTCCGCCGGCCCGGCGCCTCTCGCCGGGCTGCCCAAGGCTCAGAGGCTGAGGCCGTCCTCCAGGACGCCGAGGGCGTCGTCGATGCGCTGGAAAAAGTCGGAGTTGACGAACCCTTCGGCGTTCTGGTCCCACGGTGCGGTGGCGGACAGGATGGCCCCGAAGATGGCCCCGGCCGCCGTGCGGACGCGCAGGTCGTCCGGACTGAGGCCGGTGCGCCTGGCCACCACCTCGGCCATGACGCCGAGCGTGCGGGCGAAGTCGTCCATGGCCCGGGCCCGGACCTCCGGGGTGGTCATGGACAACTCGGCCTGCTGGCGTATCCGGTCCCATTGCTCCTCGTCCAGGTGGCCGATCACCGTGCGCAAGGAGGCCCGGACGGCGGCCACGACTCCGAGCTCCGGTGGCTGGTGCTCGATCGCCTCGGCCAGCAGCGGCTCCATGTCGTCCTGCAGGACCACATCTTCCTTGGTCGGGAAGTACCGGAAGAACGTGCTGGGTGAGACCTCGGCCGCGGCAGCGATCTGCTCCACCGTGGTCGCGTGGTAGCCCTGCTCCCGGAACAGCCGCAGCGCCTCCGCGCGGATGGTGGCCCTGGTCCGGGCCTTCTTCCGCTCTCGCAGGCCGCTGGGCTGACCGGGTGCGCGGCCGAGGATCTCCGTCATAGTCCCAATTCTGCCCGCTGAACTGCCGTTTCATCAGCCTCCGGCGCCACCGTTGTGGTGGCGGCGTCGCGGCGGGCCCGGCGCGGCAGGAAGATGACGGCCAGGATCGCACTGGCCAGGGCGATCCCGGCGCAGACCCACAACATGACGTCCAGGCCGTGCACGAACGAGATCCGCACCGCCTCCAGCACGGTGGCCGAATGCACCGCGTGGGCCACGGTCACCCCCGCCGCCACGCCATCCTTGGCCGCGCCCGTCACCGCGGCCGGCAGTCCGGTCGCGGTCAGGTGGCTCTGGTAGACGGTGTTCAGGATCGTGCCCAGGACCGCGACGCCGATGGTGGCGCCGACCTGCCGCATCGCGGTGATCAGGGCGGAGCCTGAGCCGCTGCGCTCGGCCGACAGCGCCCCCAGCGCGGCGTTCATCGCGGCCGGCATGGCCAGGCCCAGGCCGAGACCGGCCACCACGAACCAGGCGGCGGTGAACCCGGTCCCGCTGCTGACCCGGGTGAACGCGCCCACCCCCAGCGCCACGGCCATCACCGCGAAGCCGATGGTCACCATCGACCGGGCCGTCGCCCGCGGCTCGGCCGTCTGCCCGGCCGGCCCCTTGCGCGGGCTCTGCAGCCGGGTCCCGCCGATCATGCCGACCAGCATGCCGCCGATCAGGGGCAGCGTGCGCAGCCCGCTGCCCAGCGCATCCGTCCCGCGCACGTCCTGGAAGTACTGCGGCATCGCGAACAGGATGCCGAACATCGCGAACGACACCAGCGTGGCCAGGATCGTCCCCCAGGCGAACCCGGCCGAGCGGAACAGCGACAGCTCGATCAGCGGCCGGACCCGGCCCACGGCCGAACCCCCGCTGGCCTCGCTGCGCTGGGTCAGCTGGTGCTCCCAGGCGACGAGCCCGGCCAGCACCACGGCCCCGGCCGCGATCGTGGCCAGCGCGGCCGGGTCGGTCCAGCCGTCCTGGCCGGCCCGGATGACGCCGTACGTCAGCGCGATCAGCCCGGCGCTGGAGATGACCACCCCGGCCCAGTCCACCCGCGGCCGCTCGGCGCTGCGCGACTCCGGCATCAGGAAGGCCACCGCGATCAGCGCGAACAGCACCACCGGCACGTTGATCAGGAACACCGACCCCCACCAGAAGTGGTCCAGCAGGGCGCCGCCCACCAGCGGCCCGATGGGGAAGCTGAGGAAGATGGTCGAGGCCATGACCGCGGTCGCGCGCTGCCGCTCCTCCGGCGCGAACAGCACCGGGATGATGGCCAGCGCCAGCGGCATGATCCCGGCGGCGCCGAGGCCGAGCACCGCCCGCGCGGCGATCAGCTCGCCCGCCGAGGCCGCGTAGGCGCACGCGGCCGAGCTGACGCCGAACACGGCCAGCGAGGTCATCAGGACCTTCTTGCGCCCGATCCGGTCGCCCAGCATCCCCGCGGGCAGCACCGCAGCCGCCAGCACCAGGCTGTAGGCGTCGTTGAACCACTGCAGGTCGCTGGTGGACGCGTGCAGTGCGTTCGCGATCGTGGGCAGGGCCAGGTTGAGCACGGTGAGGTCCAGCCCGACGACCAGCATGCTCATCGCCACCGCGATCAGCGCCCACCAGCGCCGGGCCCCGCTCACCCCCGTCGTCACCATGACAGTCACATCCTTTCAGCTGTTAGTTTGAAATGATAGTTACTGTCAAAATAGATGCCAAGTCATTTTCGCCACGAAATCTGGCGGACCGCCGGCCTCAGAAGTAACTGGACCCCCGGCCCCAGAGGTAACCGGTGCGCGCGGCGGGCTGACGTTCGCGTCGATTCGCCGCCAAACCCGGGCAAACCGGCGGCCAAGTTCGGATTCTGCGACCCACTCGCCGGGATGGCGCGCCATGATGAAGTTGCCGTTGCACGCCTCAGTGGCGTCAGCAGGTTCCGTGCATGGCCCGCTTACATCGCCTGAACCGGTCGGCACCCCACCGCTCGTGTCCCCTCCCCGGGCGGTGGGGCCGCCCCGGCCCAGGCCATGATGTGCTAGTGGTTCTCGCGCCAGAAGCGTCGGTATGAAGGTCGCGCTGTTCACGCTGGGCGGCACGATCGCCAGCACCAGCACCAGCACCAGTACCGGAGTCAGGCCCCAGCTGACCGGGGCCGACCTGGTGGCTTCCGTCCCTGGCCTGGAGCGAGCCGGCGTCACCCTCCAGGTGCACGATTTCCGGCAGGTGCCCAGCTCGTCCCTCACCGTCGACGACGTGCTGGACCTGGTGCGCGCGATCCGGGCCGAGGCCGCGGCGGGCGCGGACGGGGTGGTGGTGAGCCAGGGGACCGACACGATCGAGGAGACGGCGTTCCTGGCCGACCTGCTGTACGCCGGTCAGGTGCCGGTCGTGTTCACCGGCGCGATGCGCAACCCCACCCTGGCCGGTCCGGACGGTCCGGCCAACCTGCGGGCCGCGGTGACCGTGGCGGCCAGCCCGCAAGCCCGCGGGCTGGGCTGCCTGGTGGTACTGAGCGATGAGATCCATGCCGCCCGGTTCGTCCGCAAGGCCCACACCACCAGCGTGACCGCGTTCGTCAGCCCGCTGGCCGGGCCGCTGGGCCTGGTGGCCGAAGACCACGCGATCGTCTTGACCCGCCCGGCCCGATGGGCCGCCCTGCCCGACCCGCGGCCTGGGGCGCTGGTGCGGACCGGGCTGGTCACGATGGTGCTCGGCGACGACGGAACGCTGCTCGACGCGGCCGCCGGGCGGTTCAGCGGGCTGGTGGTGGCCGGGTTCGGGGGCGGCCACGTGCCCGGGCCGATCGCGGCCGCGCTGGGCGACGCCGCGCAGCGCATCCCGGTCGTGCTGGCCTCCCGGACCGGGGCCGGGATGGTGCTGGCCGGGACCTACGCCTATCCCGGTTCCGAGCTCGATCTGCGCGGGCGCGGGCTCATCGGGGCCGGGTTCCTGGATCCGCTCAAGGCCCGGCTGCTGTTGCACCTGCTGCTGGCCGGCGGGGCCAGCCGGGACGCGATCGCCGCCACGTTCGCCGCGGTCGCCGCCGGCCGGCCCGGGCCGGCCTGAGCCGCTCTCCGGTCACACGCACCGGAGCTGGAGCACCCCGGCCTCGACCGCGTCCTGGACCGGGCCGACGCCGCGGTCGGTCAGCTCGACCAGCACGGTTCCGCCCGGGAACGTGAACGGCCCCTTGGTCACCCACTGGCCCTGGTCGGCGTGCTGATCGACGCTGAAGTCCGCCATCCGGTTCTGCGGGTTGTCCGAGCCAGCACTGAACCAGTAGAACGCGGACGAGTTGGCGTGCGCGGACGGCGGCACGTACAAGCTCAGCGTGCAGGACGCGACCTGCTTGCCGATGTGGAAGATCCAGGCGTAGTGATCGTGCCAGTCACCCGAGGCGTTACCCACGTTGGCCAGCAGGCTGTAGCTGAACGAGGCACCGCAGGGCCCGGTCTGCCCGGCCGTGCCTGGCTGCCAGCCATCCCCAGCGGGCGCGTGGAACGGGAAGACGATCACGCCGTTCAGGGCGCGGCAGCCGGGACCGGCGGTGAGCGCGAACGTGGCCGCGTTGGCCGCGCCCGCCCCTCCGCTGCCCCGGTTCCCCGAACTGCTGGCCGACGCCGGCGCTGAGGCCGACGTGCCCGGTCCGGCCGCCGTCTGACCCTGGCTGAGCTGGCTCGGCGCCCCAGCCGGGGCGCTGGCCGGGGCGCTGGCCACCGCACTGGGCGGCGCGCTGATCGGGCTGCCGTTGGACAGCGGCGCCGCGGTTAAGGTCGGCGCGGGCCGGTCAGCCAGGGTCCGCACGCCCAGGATGCCGAGCGGTACGGCTCCGGCTATGGCCAGCGCGCCGGCCAGGGCCAGGATCGCGCCACCCCAGTGCCCCCGGCGCCGGCCACGTTCCGGCCGCGCGTGCCGCGGTCCGTCCCACGCCGCGCCGCCCGGAGGCCGGCCGGAGCCACCCCCGGCCTCACGCCGCAGGGCCGGACCCGCCGGGGAACCGGCCGCCACCCGGGCCGGCCGCTCGGCCAGCAGCTCGTCGAGCTCCGAGGTCCACGGGCTGTCCCACCACGGGTCGCCCGGATCGTGCGGTGCCTCCCACGAATCGAACAGCACCTGGCTCTCGGACGGCGGGTAGCTGGGCTCCGCCCGCGCCGGGCCGTCCTCGGCGCCATAACCGTCCGCGCCATAAGCGTCCGCGCCGAAGGCCTCCGCGTGATGGGCCTCCGGCGGGACCAGCGGAGCCGGGGGAGCGGCCGGGGCCGGCAGCGGCGTAACGGGAGGCTCCGGGGTCGACGGAGGCTGCGGCGGGGGAGGCTGGGGCGAGGAATGCGGCCGGACGAACTCCACGCCGTCGTCCCCCGGGTCGCCCGGGGAGACCGGGTCGCCCGGGGAGACCGGGCCGTCAGGGGACACCGGATCGTCAGGGGAGAAGGGATCCCTCGGGTATCGCATCCTGCCTCCGGCCCCAGTCGCGCGTCCCTCTGCTCATGAACACGGAAAGTTCCGTCTCCCGGTTCACCGGTTTCACCGTCACGAGCAGAGATTTCCCGCTATAGTCAGCCGGTCCCCTGGCCCACCCCCACAGCTAAGCGCTGCCTCCGCAGATAGAGGTCGCGCAGCAACGACACTTCGGCCCCGTGGTGGATGGCCTCCCGGTGGATATGCAGCACCAGGTCCGCGAACGGCGCGTCCGGGAACGGCTCGGGCGGCCCGGTCGGGGCGGCCAGCCGTTCGTTGCTGAGCCCGCGGACCCCGCTCATCCAGGCTCCGTAGGTCTCGTCCAGCTGGCCCAGCGCCCCGGCCGCCGTGCCCGCGTACCGGTGGGTGTCCCAGCTCATCGGCGGGGCGCCGAAGTGTGACCCGGCCCGCATGCCGAACACCCCGACGATCAGGTGCGACAGCCGCCAGGCGATCGTGGTCACCGGGGCCGGCTCCGGCGGCGGGAACTGGTAGTCGACCGCCCACGCCCCGGGCCGGTCCGCGGCCACCGCGGGCCCGGGCCTCGTGATCACGCCGGCCGGCCAGGTGCCATGTGCTGATAACGATGTCAACGGCCCCAAGAATGAGGAAATTAAAGGCGATCTAGGTTCTGTTTGGACATTTAACGATCGTTGCCACCGCACTGGCTGAGCGACGCGCCCCGCGGGACGCCAGCGGGGAATCTGCAACGGTCACGCAGTGTTGTAGCGTCTGGCACACTAGAAGCCGCGAACACGCGGTTCCGGTTCACGCCGCTGAAGGGTCGGCCCGTCCCATGACGGGTGACCCGGCGACCCGGCGACCGCACGAGGCAGGAGTAACCGTGAAGTCTGAAATTCACCCGACCTACGGTCCCACCACGGTGACCTGTAGCTGTGGGAACACCTTCACCACCCGGAGCACGGCCCCGGACGGTGAGATCCACACCGACGTCTGCTCGGCTTGCCACCCGTTCTACACGGGCAAGCAGAAGATCATGGACACCGGTGGCCGCGTCGCCCGCTTCGAGCGGCGCTTCGGCAAGAAGCCCGTGGGCTCGAGCGCCAGCGAGAGCAAGAGCGACAGCAAGTAAGCCGCGTCACCCGCCTGGCGTGCCCGGCACGCCAGGCCCTGAGCTTTCGCCAGCCGGGTTGAGTTTTCCGCCATACGCGCGGAACTCGGCCCGGCTGTGCGTTGATCTACCTGAATTAACGGAGGCACTACAGTGTTCGACCGGCTCGGCGAGCTGGCGTCCGAGCACGCGGAGCTGGAGCGCGCCCTGGCCGACCCCGGCGTGCACGCCGACGCTGACCAGGCCCGCGACTTCGGCCGCCGCTACGCGGAGCTGACCCCCATCGTCCACGCCTATACCGAGTACCGGCAGACCGGGGACGACGAGCAGGCGGCCCGCGAGCTGTCGGCCGAAGACCCCTCTTTCGCGGCCGAGGCCGACCAGCTCAAGGCGCGCAAGGCCGAGCTGGAGCAGCAGCTGCGGCGGATGCTGGTGCCCCGCGACCCCAACGACGGCCGCGACGTGATCCTGGAGATCAAGGCGGGCGAGGGTGGCGATGAGTCGGCCCTGTTCGCCGGGGACCTGCTGCGGATGTACCAGCGCTACGCCGAACGGCACCACTGGGCCACCGAAGTGCTCGACTCCACCGTCACCGGCCTGGGCGGGGTCAAGGCCGCCACGCTGGCGGTCAAGGGGCGCAAGGGCGCCCCCGGCCAGGGGGCCTGGTCCCGGCTGAAGTTCGAGGGCGGCGTGCACCGCGTCCAGCGGGTCCCGGTCACCGAGTCGCAGGGCCGCATCCACACCTCGGCCGCGGGCGTGCTGGTCATGCCGGAGGCCGAGCAGGTCGAGATCGACATCGAGCCGAACGACGTGCGGACCGACGTGTTCCGTTCCTCCGGGCCCGGCGGCCAGAGCGTGAACACCACCGACTCCGCCGTGCGGCTGACCCACATCCCGACCGGCATCGTGGTGTCCTGCCAGAACGAGAAGAGCCAGCTCCAGAACAAGGAGCAGGCCATGCGCATCCTGCGCGCGCGGCTGCTGGCCCAGGCCCAGCAAGAGGCCGACGCGAAGGCCTCGGCCGAGCGGCGCAGCCAGGTCAGGACCGTGGACCGGTCCGAGCGGGTGCGCACCTACAACTTCCCGGAGAACCGGATCTCCGATCACCGGGTCGGCTTCAAGGCCTACAACCTGGACCAGGTCATCGACGGTGACCTGGACGCTGTGATCCAGTCCCTGGCCGACGCCGAGATGGCCGAGAAGCTTGGCGACGACGCCGCCCCTGGCGCGTGAGGCGTACCGGGTGTGGAAACCGCGAGAGCTGTCCGGGTGAGCCTGTTGCTGGATGAGATCGCGCTGGCCGCGGCCCGGCTGGCCGAGTCCGGGGTCGAATCGCCCCGGGCCGAGGCCGAGCTGATCGCGGCCCACGTGCACGGGGTCAAGCGGACCGAATTGCACCGGGTCGCCGACACCGACTTCGACGCGCGGTACTGGGAGAGCGTCGGCCGCCGCGCCGCCCGCGAGCCGCTGCAGCACATCACCGGCTGCGCCTACTTCCGCTACCTCGAGCTTGAGGTAGGACCGGGCGTGTTCGTGCCCCGCCCGGAGACCGAGGTCATGACCGGCTGGGCGATCGACCGGCTGCGGGAGATGGACGTGGCCGAGCCCGTCGTCGTCGACCTGGGCACCGGATCGGGCGCGATCGCCCTGGCCATCGCCCAGGAAGTGCCGAGGGCCCGGGTGCACGCGGTCGAGGCCGACCCGCTGGCCCGGCCCTGGACCGAGCGCAACATTGAGCGCCTTGCGGCGGCCGCGCCCTACACCAAGGACCGGGTGACCCTGCACGGCGGCGACTTCGCTGACAGCCTTCATGAGCTGGACGGCCAGGTCGATCTGGTGGTCAGCAACCCGCCCTACATCCCATTGGGCGCGGGCGTCCCGCCGGAGGTGGGAGAATACGACCCGCCGGCCGCGTTGTGGGGTGGTGCGGACGGGCTCGACGCGATCCGGGTGGTGGAGCGGGTCGCCCGTCGGCTGCTGCGCCCGGGCGGTCTGGTCGCCGTCGAGCACGGTGCGCCGCAGGGCGCCGCCGTGTACTGGGTCTTTCCCGAGGAAGCCGGCTGGCGGGACACCCGGAACCACAAGGACCTGACGCGACGAGACCGTTTTGTCACTGCGACCTGGCCCGGCGACCGGCCCGACGTATGACGCCAACGGATGACGGATAACGGGAAGAGCGGCACATGAGCGAGCGTTTTGACCTTTCTGACCCCGCGCAGTACGCGGCCGGGATCGAGGCCGCCAAAGAGGCGATCAGCAAGGGCGAGCTGATCGTGCTGCCCACCGACACGGTCTACGGCGTCGGAGCCGACGCCTTCACGCCGTGGGCGGTCGCCCGCCTGCTGGCGGCCAAGGGCCGCGGCCGGGACATGCCGCCGCCCGTGCTGGTCGGCACGGTCCGGGCCGCCACCGCCCTGGTCGACGACTTCGGGCCGTTCGGCCAGGACCTGATCGACGAGTTCTGGCCCGGCGGCCTGACCCTGGTCGCCCGGTCCACCCCGACGCTGGCCTGGGACCTGGGCGAGACCCGCGGCACGGTCGCGGTTCGCATGCCGCTGCACGCCGCCGCCCTCGATCTGCTCAAGAAGACCGGGCCGATGGCCGTGAGCAGTGCCAACTCGACCGGCAACCCGGCCGCGACGACCGCCGACGAAGCCGTCGAACAGCTCGGCGACTCCATCGCGGTCTACCTGGACGGCGGCCCCTGCGGCGGGGGCGTCGCGTCCACGATCATCGACCTGACCGGCTCGGTGCCCCGCCTGCTCCGCGCCGGCGCCATCGGCATGGACCGCCTCCGCGAGGTCGCCACCCTGGTCACCGGCGAGGAAGTCACCCCGCCCGCCGACGACACCGCCCTGGACGACACCGCCCCCGACGACACCGCCGACACCTTCGACGGACCGCCGGACATCCCGTCCGACTCCCCGGCCGACGCGCGGGCCGACGCCCTCTCGTCCGCGGCCGGCTCGGGCGACCCGGCCGCCCCCCACCCGCCAGTGGACGCCGTCGACGCGACCTCCCCGCCTGACCCGGTGGACACCACGCTCCAGGACGCGGACGTGACCGGAGACGCCGAGGTCTCAGCCGGCACCCCCGAAGCGTGGGACCTGCCCGTCGAGGCCGGCAGCGAGGCCAGCGAGGCGGCCAGCCTGGCCGGCGCTCCGGCCGAGACGGCCGAGACCCCGGCCGAGCACCTGGTCGAGGACGCGGCCGAAACCCAGCAACCCGCCGACGCCCCCGCTGCGCCGGTCACGTCCGAAGCAGCCACGGCCGCGCCCCCCGCGCCCCCCGCGCCCCCCGCGCCGCCCGCGCCGCCCGCGCCGCCCGCGCCGAAGGCGACCCGGGCCCGCAACAAGCCCCCTACCTCCCGCAAGCCCGCCACGCGCAAGCCCGCCACCCCCCGCAAGACCGGCCCCGTCGACCCCACGAGCACCGCAGACTCCACGGGCACCGCAGACCCCACGGGCACCGCAGACTCCACGGGCACGGCGCGTAAGACAGCCACCACACGTAAGCCCGCGGCCGGACGGACCACCACGCGCCGGGCCACGACCCGGAAGCCGCCTGCGGCCAGCGATACCCCGCCCGCGGCCAGCGACACCCCGCCCGCCGGGAGCGACCCGCAGCCCGCCGCCGGCGACACCGACCCGGGCCGCCCGGCCTAACCCGGACCCTGCGGCCTGGTACGCGGGTTAAAGTTGCTGTTGATGTCCGGCCACCCCGTCACGGACGGCTGAGCTCGGGTGCGGGAGTACGTCCTCGCGCTGCTGATCGCCGCCGCGACCACCTACCTGCTGACGCCGCTGGTCCGGCGTGGCGCGATCGCGACCAACTCGCTGCACGCCGCCCGGGCCCGTGATGTGCACGTCCAGCCGACGCCGCTGCTCGGCGGGCTGGCCATGTACGCCGGGCTGGCCGCCGGGCTGCTGGTGGCCAACCAGCTCAGCTACCTGCGCGTTGCCTTCACCTCCACCCGCGCCGTGCCCGGCCTGCTGCTGGCCGGGGGCCTGCTCGTGGTCACCGGCGTCATCGATGACCGGTGGGGGATGGGGGCGATCAGCAAGCTGGCCGCCCAGGTCGCCGCGGGCGCCATCCTGGTCTGGAGCCAGGTCGTGCTGTCCTGGGTGCCGGAGCCGGGCGGCGGCGTGTTCGTGCTGCCCCCGCAGCTGGGGCTGGTTCTGACCATCCTCATCGTGGTGGTCACGGTCAACGCGGTGAACTTCATTGACGGCCTGGACGGCCTGGCCGCCGGCATCGTCGCCATCGCCGCCTGCGCGTTCCTGGTCTACTCGTACACGCTGGCCCGGGTGATCGGCATCCACTCCCAGTCCGTGCCGACGCTGATCGCCGCGCTGCTGGCCGGGGTGTGCATCGGCTTCCTGCCGCACAACTTCCACCCGGCCCGGATCTTCATGGGCGACACCGGCTCCATGCTGATCGGGCTGCTGCTGGCCTACGTGCCGCTGTCCAGTACGGCCACGCTGGACCCCAACGTGCTGACCCACTACAACACCGCGGCGGTCAACCGGTACCCCACGGTGCTGCCGCTGCTGGTTCCGGTGGCGATCCTGATCATCCCGTACGCGGACCTGCTGCTGGCCGTGGTCCGGCGTACCCGCGCGGGCATGTCCCCGTTCGCCCCGGACAAGAAGCACCTGCACCACCGGCTGCTGAGCGTCGGGCACTCCCACCGGCAGAGCGTGCTCATCATCTATATGTGGGCCGCCCTGTTCACCGGCGTCGTCACGTCGCTGTCCCTGGTCCGTACCGATCTGATCGTGCTGGTCGGGCTGACCTTGGTCGCGGTGCTGGCCCTGCTCCCGGTGACCATGCCCCGCCTCCGCCCCAGCCAGTGGCGCCAGTCCGCCCGCGCCGACCGCGCCGCCCGCGCCGACCGCGCCGCCCGCGCCGACCGCGCCAGCCGCGCCGCCGCCAGCCGGACCGCCGCCTCGTCCGGCGCCCACCCCGCCAGCCGTGCTCCCGCCCCGGCCCTGGCCGACACTGCGGCTACCCCGGCTACCCCGGTCACGCCCGCCACCCCCCAGGGCCGCCCGGCGCCCGCCACCCCCCAGGCCTGACCGGCGGCCACCGCCCTGGCCGAGGCTTCAACCAGGTCCCAACAAATTCCCCCCAAAGTCCGGAACGATCAGCTGGCCCGGGTCACGTCTCCGACGGCTGCGCCATTTGCCCGAAATGACGGAATTGACGGTTTTTGTGACCAAGCAAACGCAAAGCGTAGGTCGGAAAAACTTCCCGCTTGGGTAAAGACAGAGCAAAGAACTTTGTGATAGCTTTCACGAGCGACCACCTGTAAGTAAAGGCGAGGCCCGTGATACCTTTCGTTGACCAGTGGCAACCCCTGCGGCGCAGCAGAGTTGCGCGGCGGGATTATTCCGCAGCCTCCGGACGGCACCGCCCCGGTCGGCCTCGGGTAAAGAACTTCAAAACCGATCCCCCCGGAGTCTTCTAAGTGCTGCCAAACTTCTCCCGCATCGTGCGATGGTCGGCCGTGCTCACGGCCATCGTCGCGGCGATCATGGTTGGGGTCAGCGCGGCGATCGGCGGGACCCATGGCCTGATCGGGGGCCTGCTCGGCGTGGCCCTGGTGGCGATCTTCTTCGGCATCGACGTGGTGGTCATCGGGCGCGTATCCCGGATCAGCCCGCAGGCCATCATGGCGGCCGCGGTCGGCCTCTACCTTTTCAAGATCATCGTTTTGGCCGTGGCGGTCAAGGAACTGAGCGACTCGAGCTTCTTCAACGGGAAGCTGTTCGGCTTTACCGCGCTCGTCTGCATCCTGGCCTACTGCGCCAGCCAGGTGGCCAGCTCGATGAAATTCAAGACCCTGTACGTGAAGCCGGACGGGGATCGATGAGCCATGGCCCAGCCCCTTCCCCCCGAGGCGGAACTGCCCGAGGCGCCTGACCGCATCGCCGGCCTTCCCGGACCGGGCCAGGACCGCCTGGATCAGGACCGCCAGGACGGCCAGGACCACGACGGCCAGGACCCAGACAGCTCGGCCGGGCACCCCTACATCCGGCTGCTCCAGGATCCCCCGGAGCGAAAGGTCACCGGCCCGCGGCCACGCCCGGGCGTGCGCAAGCGGACGTCCGGGAACGACGCTCCGCTGCCGCCCCGCGGCCTGGGCATGACCATCACCAGCTACCTGATCTCCGGGCTGCTGGCCTACGGCCTGATCGGCTGGCTGATCGGCCGGGCCGTGCACCTGCCCATCCTGACCGCGGCTGGCATGCTGGTCGGCCTGGGCATCTCCATGGCCTTGATCATTTACCGGTACGGCCGGTCCACCCCTCCGCGGATCCGGCGCTTCGCGCCGAAGCCCGCGATCCCCGACCAACCGAACGAGCAGAACGGCCAGATGAGTACACCAACGCCAGACGCCAACGATGCGAGAGGAGCTGACCGGTGATCGGTAGCGTGTCGGCGGTCGCCGCGAGCAGCAGCGGATGCCACATCTTCTCCGGATGCGGCTTTCCCTCCCCCAGCTTGGAAAGCTTTGACTTCAAGCCGATCTTCAGCATCGGCTCGTTCCACTTCACCAAGCCGATCCTGATCGTGCTGATCGTCGTGGTCGTGATCATCGCCTTCTTCTGGGCCGCCTTCTACAAGCCGAAGCTCGTGCCCCGGGGTATCCAGAACATCGGCGAGGTCGGCCTGCTGGCCGTCCGGGACCAGATCGCCCGCCCGTCGCTGGGCAAGCGAGCCGACACGTACGTGCCCTTCCTGGCCTCGCTGTTCTTCTTCATCTACTTCTGCAACCTGATGGAAGTCATCCCGTTCTTCCAGTTCCCGCCGATGTCGCGCAGCGGCTTCCCGTGGGCCCTGGTGCTGATGGTTTACGTGACCTACCTGTACCTGGGGTTCAAGACTCAGGGGGCGTGGGGCTACATCAGGAACATGATCCCGAGTGACGTGCCGGCCTTCGTGCTCGTGATCCTGATCCCGATCGAGTTGCTCCGGTACTTCCTCATCCAGCCGTTCACCCTCGGCGTCCGGCTGTTCGCCAACATGTTTGCCGGTCACCTCCTACTGCTGATCTTCACGCTGGCGACCTGGTACCTGGCCAGCTTCAGCGTCGGCCTGCTGTTCGCGGTCACCTCCGGGATCATGGTGCTGGCCGTGTTCGGGCTCGAATTGCTGGTCCAGCTGCTGCAGGCCTTCATCTTCACCACCCTGGCCGCGACCTACATCGCGGACTCCCTGGAGAGCGGCCACTAAAGCTCTCCCCGTACGGACTGCTCCATCCCTCTCCGGCGATCAAATCGCCGGGCCTGACGCAAAGGAAACGGACAGAGAAATGGTTGACCTCGCTACCGCCGCCAACGTCGTCGCGGCGGCCACCACCGGCGTACACGGCAGCACCGGTTCGATCGCCTACGGTCTGGCCGCCATCGGCCCGGGCGTCGGCATCGGCCTGATCTTCGGCCACGCCATCGAGGCCATGGCCCGTCAGCCGGAGGCCTCCGGCCGTATCACCCAGTACATGTGGATCGGCTTCTCGCTGGCCGAGGCGCTGGCCCTCATCGGCCTTATCGTCCCGTTCATCTTCGGCAAGTAACCAGGGTTGATTTCGTGACTGGGACGACAGGAAGGGCGGTCGCCCGATGCACCTCTACGTGATCGCGGCTGACGCTGGCTCGCAGAATCCGCTGATTCCGACCTGGACCGAGCTGATCATCGGGATCATCGCGTTCCTCATCGTCTTCGGCTTCCTCGGCCGGTTGTTGCTGCCGCGGGCCCAGAAGATGCTGGCCGAGCGGACCAACCAGATCGAGGGTGGTCTGAAGCGGGCCGAAGAGGCTCAGGCCGAGGCGCAGCAGGTGCTGGAGCAGTACCGGCAGCAACTGGCCGAGGCCCGGCACGAGGCCGCGCGCCTGCGCGAGGAAGCCCGCGAGCAGGGGGCCCAGATCATCGCCGAGATGCGCGAGGAGGCTCAGGCCGAGGCCAGGCGGCTCACCGAGGCCGCCAACGCACAGATTCAATCCGAGCGCCAGCAGGCGCTCATCGCGCTGCGCACTGAGGTCGGGGCCCTGGCCACCGACCTGGCCAGCCGGATCGTGGGCGAGTCGCTCACCGACGAGGCGCGGCAGAGCCGGGTGGTTGACCGGTTCCTGGACGACCTGGAGCAGCGCGGCGGGATAGGGGCGAGGGCGAGCCAGTGAGGACAACACTGTAATGCGCGGTGTGAGCCGGGCCTCCTTTGCCGAGCTAAAGGAGCAGCTGCCCGAGGCCCTGACCCAGGGCAGCAGCCGGCCGCCTGCGGGCGGCGGGTCGCCCACGACCAGCCCGGTTGCCTCCAGCCGGGCCACCACGGGCCGCGGCGCCAGCCGTGCCGCGACCGACCTGGCGGCCCGGGCGGAAACTGTCGGCGACGACCTGTTCTCGGTGCTGCACCTGCTGGACCGGGAGCACGGGCTGCGGCGCGCACTGGCCGACCCATCGCGGCCGGCCGACGAGAAGGGCGCGATCGCGGTCGACCTGCTGCACGGCAAGGTCAGCGAGCCGGCCGAAGCGCTGGTCGCGGCCACGGTCCGGGCCCACTGGGCCAGTTCCGCGGACATGACCGACGCGCTGGAGCAGCTCGCGGTGGAGGCGTTCGCCTTCGCCGCCGAGGACCGGGGCCAGCTGGACGACCTGGAAGACGACCTGTTCCGGTTCGGCCGGGTGGTCGCCACCCAGCCCGAGCTGCGCGCGGCACTGAGCGAGTCGGTGGTGTCGCCGGAGCACAAGCAGGAGCTGATCGATGCGCTGCTGGGCGGCAAAGTGTCCCCGGTGGCGCTGCGGCTGATCTCCGAGATGTCGCTGCACCCACGGGGCCGGTCGCTGGTGACCAGCCTGGACATGTGCACCCGGATCGCGGCCGAGCGCCGACGCCGCCTCATCGCCGTGGTGCGGACGCCGACGGCGCCCACCGCCCAGCAGCGTCAGCGGCTGGCCCAGGCGCTAGCGGGCATCTACGGTCATGAGGTGTACATCAACGTCGTCATCGATCCCACCGTGGTCGGCGGCATGACCATCCAGGTCGGCGACGAGCTGATCGACGGCAGCGTGGCCACCCGCCTGGGGTCCCTGCGCCGCAAGCTGACTAACTGACAACTCACACGAGAGACTTGAGGAAGATGGCGGAGCTGACAATCCGGCCGGAAGAAATCCGGGACGCTCTGGCGCGCTTCGTCGAAGCGTATGAGCCGGAGTCGGCCTCCCTGGAGGAGGTCGGCACCGTCGTCGAATGTGGCGACGGCATCGCACGGGTCGAGGGACTGCCCTCGGCCATGGCCAACGAACTGCTCGAATTCGAGGACGGTACCCGCGGCCTCGCCCTGAACCTCGAGATCCGCGAGATCGGTGTCGTCATCCTGGGCGACTTCAGCAAGATCGAGGAAGGCCAGCAGGTCCGCCGGACCGGCGAGATCCTCTCGGTCCCGGTCGGGGACAGCTTCCTCGGCCGCGTGGTCGACCCGCTGGGCGTACCGCTGGACGGCAAGGGCGAGATCACCGACACCGAGCTGCGGCCCCTGGAGACCCAGGCGCCCTCGGTGGTGGAACGGCAGTCGGTCAAGCAGCCGCTGCAGACCGGTATCAAGGCCATCGACGCGATGACCGCCATCGGCCGGGGCCAGCGGCAGCTGATCATCGGCGACCGGCAGACCGGTAAGACGGCCATCGCCATCGACACGATCATCAACCAGCGTTCGAACTGGGAGTCCGGCGACCCCGACCGCCAGGTCCGCTGCATCTACGTGGCGATCGGTCAGAAGGGCTCGAACATCGCCTCGATCCGGCAGTCGCTGGAGGAGGCCGGCGCGCTGGAGTACACCACCATCGTCGCCTCGCCTGCCTCGGACCCGTCCGGCTTCAAGTACATCGCGCCCTACACCGGCTCCGCGCTCGGCCAGCACTGGATGTACCAGGGCAAGCACGCCCTGATCGTGTTCGACGACCTGTCCAAGCAGGCCGAGGCCTACCGCGCGATCTCACTGCTGCTGCGCCGCCCGCCGGGCCGTGAGGCCTACCCCGGTGACGTGTTCTACCTGCACTCCCGGCTGCTGGAGCGCTGCGCCAAGCTGTCCGACGAGCTGGGCGGCGGGTCGCTGACCGGCCTGCCGATCGTGGAGACCAAGGCCAACGACATCTCGGCCTACATCCCGACCAACGTCATCTCGATCACCGACGGCCAGATCTTCCTCGAGACCGACCTGTTCAACTCCGGTGTCCGCCCGGCCATCAACGTCGGCCGGTCGGTGTCCCGGGTCGGCGGCGCGGCCCAGGTCCGGGCCATGCGGAAGGTCGCGGGCACGCTGCGGCTGTCGCTGTCCCAGTACCGCGACCTGGAGTCGTTCGCGGCCTTCGCCTCCGACCTGGACGCCGCCTCGCGGGCCCAGCTGGACCGGGGTGCTCGCCTGGTCGAGCTGCTCAAGCAGCCCCAGTACGACCCGTTCCCGGTGGAGAACGAGGTCGTGTCGATCTGGGCCGGGACCAACGGCTACCTGGACGACGTGCCGATCGACGACGTGTCGCGGTTCGAGTCGGAGTTCCTGGACAGCCTGAAGCGCAACAACGCGGGCATCCTGGACTCGATCCGGGAGACCAACGACCTGACCGACGACACCGCGTCCGCACTCAAGGACGCGGTCGAGCAGTTCCGCGCCACGTTCGAGAAGAGCGACGGCGAGCTGCTGGTCACCGAGGAGCAGGCCGAGGCCCTGTCGGCCGAGGAGACCGGCCAGGAGACCGTGCACAAGTACACGAACCAGCAGCCCGAGGAGGGCCCGGTCGACGCCAACAGCCCGACCGGCGGCGATCGCGGTCCCGACTCGTCCGGATCGTCCAGTTCGTCCAGCTCGTCCGGCGACTCCAGCTCATCCGGCTCATCGGGGGAGAACAGCTAAGCATGGCAGCCAGCCTTCGCGCCGTCCGGCAGCGGATCCGGGCGGTCCAGTCGATCGGCAAGATCACCCGGGCCCAGGAGCTGATCGCCTCGTCCCGGATCATCCGCGCGCAGCAGCGTATGCGCGAGGCCGAGCCGTACGCACGCGAGCTCACCCGGGCCGTCGAGGCGGTGGTCAGCCGGACGTCGACCATCGACCACCCGCTGGTGACCGAGCCGGAGTCGGTGACCCGGGCCGCCGTGCTGACGCTGACCAGCGACTCCGGCTTCTGCGGGGCGTTCAACACGAACGTGCTGCGGGAGGAGTCCCGGTTGCTGCGCACGCTGCGTGAGCGCAACGTCGAGCCGGTCCACTACGTGGCCGGGCGCAAGGGCATCGGCTGGCACCGGTCCCGCGGCATCGAGATGGCCCAGCAGTTCAGCGGCTTCTCGGCCCGGCCGTCGGTCAGCGACGCCACCGAGGTCACCAACGGCCTGCTGGAGGCGTTCGACAAGAAGGCCGAGGACGGCGGGGTGGACGAGATCTACATCGTCCGCACGCAGTTCGTGTCGATGCTGACCCAGAAGCCGATGGTGGCCCGGCTGCTGCCCTTGGAGATCGAGGAGAGCACGGGCGAGCCTGCGGGCGGCCCGCTGCCCATGTACGAGTTCGAGCCGGCCGCCAGTGACGTACTGGACCGGCTGCTGCCGCAGTACGTCGAGGGCCGGATCTTCTACGCCATGCTGGAGTCGGCCGCGTCCGAGCTCGCCTCCCGTCGCCGCGCCATGAAGGCGGCGACCGACAACGCGAACGACCTGACGGAGCGGCTGACCCGCGAGGCCAACAACGCCCGGCAGGCCGAGATCACCCAGGAAATCAGTGAGATCGTGGGCGGCGCCAACGCGATGGCCGACGCCTCAGCAGAGAGTGAGTGAGTGACACTATGACCGCGACCGTAGAAAACCCCGCTGAGGGCACCACAGGGGGAACCGGCCGGGTCGTGCGGGTGATCGGCCCCGTCGTTGACGTGGAGTTCTCCGCCGACTCGATGCCCGAGATCTACAACGCCCTGCACGTCGACGTGAAGCTCGGCGACGAGACCAGGACGCTGACCCTGGAGGTCGAGCAGCACATCGGTGACGATGTGGTGCGGGCCATCTCCCTGGCCCCGACCGACGGCATGGTCCGGGGCACCGACGTCACCGACACCGGCGCGCCGATCGAGGTGCCGGTGGGTGACGTGACCAAGGGCCACGTGTTCAACACCCTGGGCGAGACCCTCGACGTCCCGACCGCGTCGCTCGATATCCAGGAGCGCTGGCCGATCCACCGCGACCCGCCGCCGCTGGACCAGCTTGAGCCGCGCACCGAGATGTTCGTGACCGGCATCAAGGTCCTCGACCTGCTCACCCCGTACGTCCGCGGCGGCAAGATCGGCCTGTTCGGCGGGGCCGGTGTGGGCAAGACCGTGCTCATCCAGGAGATGATCCGCCGCGTCGCGCAGAACTTCGGCGGTGTGTCGGTGTTCGCCGGCGTGGGGGAGCGCACCCGTGAGGGCAACGACCTCTGGGTGGAGATGACCGAGTCCGGCGTCATCAACGACACCGCGCTGGTCTTCGGCCAGATGGACGAGCCGCCGGGCACCCGGCTCCGGGTCGCGCTGTCCGCGCTGACCATGGCCGAGTACTTCCGCGACGTCGAGCGGCAGGACGTGCTGCTGTTCATCGACAACATCTTCCGGTTCACCCAGGCCGGCTCCGAGGTGTCCACCCTGCTCGGCCGGATGCCGTCCGCGGTGGGTTACCAGCCCACCCTGGCCGACGAGATGGGCCAGCTGCAGGAGCGGATCACCTCCACCCGTGGTCACTCGATCACCTCCATGCAGGCGATCTACGTGCCCGCGGACGACATCACGGACCCCGCCCCGCACACCGTGTTCGCCCACCTCGACGCGACCACGACCCTGTCCCGGGCCATCACCGAGAAGGGCATTTACCCGGCGGTTGACCCGCTAGACTCCACGTCACGGATCCTGGACGCCCGGTATGTCGGCCAGGAGCACTACGACGTGGCCCGTTCGGTGCAGCAGATCCTGCAGCGCTACAACGAGCTGCAGGACATCATCGCCATCCTCGGTGTGGACGAACTGGGCGAAGAAGACCAGGTCGTGGTGCGCCGGGCCCGGCGGATCGAGCGGTTCCTGTCCCAGCCGATGTACGTGGCCGAGCAGTTCACCGGGCAGGAAGGGATCTTCACCCCGCTGGAGGAGACGATTTCCTCGTTCAAGGCGATCGTCGACGGCCAGTTCGACAGCCTGCCGGAGCAGGCGTTCTACATGGTCGGCGGGATCGAGGACGCGGAGAAGAAGGCCAGGGAGATGGACAAGTGACCTTGCACGTCGAGGTCGTCATCGCCGACCGCGAGCTGTGGGCCGGTGAGGCCAACATGGTCATCGCCAAGACCCTCGAAGGCGATATCGGGATCCTGACCGGCCACCCGCCGGTGCTGGGGATCCTGACCGAAGGCAGCCTCGTCCGCATCCTGGACCCGGAAGGGCCTTCGGACGGCGAGGGCAGCCGGGAGGTGACCGCCGCGGTCAGCGGCGGCTTCCTCTCGGTCGCCGACGATCAGATCTCCATCCTCGCCGTCGACGCCCAGCTCGGCAGCGAAGTGGACAAGTCTGCAGTGCAGTCCAACCTGGACGCCGCGCTGAGCGACGGGGGCCAAGGCGAGGAGCCGAGCGAGGCCAGGTACGCCCGGGCGCAGCTGCGAGCCGCAGGCGAACAGGCCTGACGAGGGCCAGGGGTGGGGGACGCGCTGGCTCTCGACGCCGCCTGGCTGTTCGCCGCGTTCCTGCTACTCCTGGTCCTGTTTGCCAGCGGTATCGCCGCTCGTCGCTTCCTGCTTGAGCGGGGCGGCGGTACCGTCGACTGCGGCCTGCGCCGGGTCGCCGGCACGGGCTCCTGGCGGCCGGGTGTCGCCTCCTACCAGGAAGACCAGCTCTACTGGTACCACCAGTTCAGCTTCCTGCTGCGGCCTCAGGTCATCCTGGAGCGCCGCACACTGATCGTGGCCTCCCGGCGGCTGGCGTCGGCGGCTGAGAGCGCCGCCCTGGGCACCGGGCGGTGCGTGGTGGAGTGCAAGATCGGCCAGGAGGGCACGGTCGAGCTGGCCATGTCGGAGGCCGCCCTGACCGGCTTCCTGTCCTGGCTGGAAGCGGCCCCGCCCGGTTCTTATATGGACCAGATCGCCTGACCGCCTGATTGAACGCTCGACCGGCCCTTAGCGCTCGCCTCCCGGCTTCCACAGCACGTCGCCGTGCCCGGCGTTGGCCTGCCGCCCGAGGATGAACAGCAGGTCCGACAGCCGGTTCAGGTACCGCGCGGCCAGCGGGTTCACCGTATCCCCGTGCTCGGCCCGGGCGGCCCAGGCGCTCCGCTCCGCCCGCCGGGTCACGGTCCGCGCCGTGTGCAGCAGCGCCGCGGCCGGCGTCCCCCCGGGCAGCAGGAAGCTGCGCAGCACCGGCAGCTCGTCGTTGTACCGGTCGCAGGCCTGCTCCAGCGCCTCGATGTAGCCGTCGTTGATCCGCAGCGGCGGGTAGGGCGGGTTGTCGGCGATGGGGTTGGCCAGGTCCGCGCCCACGTCGAACAGCTCGTTCTGGATGCGGGTGAGCAGCGTGGTCAGCTCCGGCCCGGGCTGGCCCAGGGCGATGGCCACCCCGATCGCGCAGTTGGCCTCCTCCACGTCGGCGTAGGCGGCCAGCCGGAGATCGGTCTTCGGCGCCCGCGAGCCGTCCGCCAGCGCCGTGCTGCCGTCGTCGCCGGTCTTGGTGTAGATGCGGGACAGCACGACGGGTTCGTCTCTGCGGTTCGGTGGCATGCCCCCACCCTAAGGTCGCGGATGCGCGGGATGTTCGCGCCCGTACGGTCACCGTGTAGACGCGCCGAATGCGTCCGGAATGCCCAGTGCGATCACGCCACGTAGCGAAAATCTTGGGCTAACACCGTCCAGCCTTTGGCTAGCACCGTCGATTTTTAGCTCACATCATCGATTTTTAGCTAGCGCTGTCCGGTCGAGGCGGATTTGTCGGTCACGCATACGCAGCGGGATATTCCGATAGCAAAAAGTGATCAATAACTGACCTGCAGGTATTCACAATCCGCGATCACTGTGGCAGGGTTATTGACACGCAGAGTGAACAGTCAGGATCGGAGAGTGGCTGATGATGTCAGTCGATTTTCGGTCATACTCTGTGCCCGGCTGACTGGGACCGCTACTGATAGTAGCGACCAGTCGCCACCCGGGGCCCGATGAATCTCGGGGGCTCATCGGACCTCGGTGTTTCCGGGGGGCGCTCCCGGCCGGTTCGCCCGGCCGGGAGCCACCCTCTCGCTGGCGGGCTCAGGAGCGAGGGCGACGGCGCCCGTGCAGGAACCGGACCAGCCCCAGCGTCCTGGCTACGTCCTTGTCGGTCCGGGTGAACGTGGTCACGTTGGCGGGCGGCTTCATCCACTGGCTGGCGATCGACTTGGACCGGGCGAACTCCTTCAGCCCGTCCGCGCCATGGATGCGCCCGAACCCGGACTCTCCGACGCCGCCGAACGGCAGGGCCGGCACCAGCATGAAGCTCACCACCGAGTTGATCGAGGCGGCCCCGGTGCGCAGGGTGCGCGCGGCCGCCACCGCCCGGCGCCGGCTCCCGGCGAAGATCGACGCCCCCAGCCCGTACGAGCTGGCGTTGGCCAGCCGGATGCCTTCCTCCAGGCTGGCCACCCGGCGAACCGTGATCGTGGGGCCGAACGTCTCTTCCGTCACCGCGGCGGCGTCCTCGGGCACGTCGGTCAGGATGACCGGCCGGACGTAACCCCCGTCGATGGCCTCCTCCACCGGCCCCGGCAGCGCCCGCCCGCCCCGGGCCACCGCGTCGGCCAGGTGCCGCCTGATGACGTCAATCTGCGCTGGCATGGTCATCGGCCCGTAGGACGCGCCCTCGTCGCTGCCCGGCCGCAGGGCCGCCACCCGCTCGGTCAGCTTGGCCAGGAACGTCTCGTACACCGGGTCGGCCACGTACACGCGCTCGACGCCGATGCAGGTCTGGCCGGCGTTGGACAGCCCGCCCCAGGCCGCGGCGTCGGCCGCCGCGTTCAGGTCGGCGTCGGCGTCCACGATCAGCGCGTCCTTGCCGCCGCACTCGGCGATGACCGGGGTCAGGCTGGCCGCGGCGGCCGCCATGACCTTGCGCGCGGTGGCGGCCGAGCCGGTGAACGCGACCTTGTCCACCCCGGCCGTCACCAGCGCACCCCCGGTCCGCCCGTCGCCGGTGAGCAGCTGGAGCACCGGCTGCGGCGCACCCCGCCCCGCGGTCTGGGCGAACGACCGGGCCAGCCACTCACCCACCGCCGGCGTGAACTCGCTCGGCTTGAACACCACCGCGTTCCCCGCGGCCAGCGCGTAGGCGATCGACCCCATCGGCGTCAGCACCGGGTAGTTCCACGGCCCGATGATCCCGATCACGCCCAGCGGCTGGTACTCGACGGTCGCGCTGAGATTGAGCGCGGCGACGCCGCTGTACACCCGGTGCCGGCCCAGCACCCGCTGGGCGTGCCGGGCGGCCCAGTCGATGTGCAGGATGGCCAGGACGATCTCGAGCCGGGCGTCGTCGGCGGGCTTGCCGGTCTCGTCGTGCACCAGGATGGCCAGCTCGTCCAGCTGCCGGGTCACCTGGGACTTCCAGTCCAGCAGGCGGTTGCGCCGCTCCCGCCAGCCCAGCTCCGCCCACCAGCGGGACGCCTCCCGGGCCCGGTTCACCGCGGCCGCGGCTTCCTCCGGTCCGGCGACCGGGAACGCGGCGATGACCTGGCCGGTGGCCGGGTTCAGCGTCTCGAACGTGCCCGCGTCGTGCGCCTGGGAAGTTGTCATGGGGCACCGCCATCCTGCCGAGGCCTGGAGTGTTAAGTAAATCAAATAAGCCGGACCAGAAACTACCCGCCAGTAGCCACCTACCAGGAGATGCCGTTGCCGACTCGCCCTTACGTGCTGATCAGCTGCGCCATGTCCGTGGACGGCCGGATCGACGACACCAGCCCGGAGCGGCTGGTGCTGTCCGGCCCGGCCGACCTGGCCCGGGTGGACGAGCTTCGGGCCAGCTGTGACGCGATCGTGGTCGGCGCGAACACGATCCGCCGGGACGACCCGCGGCTGCTCATCCGCGATCCGGAGCTGCGGGTCCGCCGCCAGGCGGCCGGCCGCCCCGAGCACCCGGTCCGGGTCACGCTGACCGGCACCGGCGACCTCGACCCGGCCCGCCGGTTCTTCGCCGCCGCGCCCGGCGCCGCCCGGCCGCTGGTCTACTGCGCCAGCCCGGCCGTCCCCGTGGCGCAGGCCCGGTTCGGCCCCCTGGCCGGCATCATCGACGCCGGTGAGCGCGGTTCCGTCCGTTTCATGCTCGATGATCTTTATCTAAAAGGTTGCCACCGCATCCTGGTCGAGGGCGGTGCGATGCTGCTGCGGAACATCCTGGTGGAAGGCCTGGCCGACGAGCTGCAACTGGCCGTGGCCCCGTTCTTCGTGGGCGAAGAGGGGGCCCCGCGGTTCGCGGCCGCCGGCACCTACCCCGCTGGGCCGGCCGATCCCATGACGCTGGCCGGGGTCCGCCGCCTGGGCGGCGTCGTCGCCCTGCGCTACCTGCTCGGCCCGGGCGGGGATGACACCAGGTTCCTGCGCGCGGCGATCGAGCTGTCCCGGCAGTGCCCGCCGTCCGACACCGCGTTCGCGGTCGGCGCGATCGTGGTTGCCGTGGACGGGGACGTCATGGCCACCGGGTTCTCCCGTGAGCAGGAGCCGCAGGACCACGCCGAGGAGGTCGCCCTGCGCAAGCTGGACCCGGCCGACCCGCGGCTGGCCACGGCCACCATCTACAGCTCGCTGGTCCCGTGCGGGGCCCGGGCCTCCCGGGTGGTGACCTGCGTCCAGCACATCCTGGCGGCCGGCATCGGCCGGGTCGTTTTCGCCTGGCGCGAGCCGCCCATCTTCACCGAGGGCCGCGGCGCCGAGCAGCTCAAAGCGGCCGGAGTCACCGTGGTCGAGGTCCCCGAACTGGCCGAGACCGCCGCCGCCATCAACGCGCCCGTCCTGCGCCGGGCCCGCCGCTAGCTCGCGGGCGGCGCCAGGGCCTTGACGCCCGCGATGAAGAGGTCGATCCCGAACCGGTAGTGCAGCTCCGGGTCGACCTTGGTGAACGGAACGGCACACTCGACCAGATGCGGGAACCTGTCGGCCGGCAGCAGGGCCATCTGCACCTGCTTGCGGCGCTGCAGCTCGGCCCGCTCGGCGTCGTCCAGGCCCGCCTTGACGTCGGGCTCGAAGCCCGGCTCGCTCATCACCAGCGTGATCGCGGCCCACATCCCGCCCCGGGTGATCTCGCTGGCCTGCTCGGGGTCGAAGCCCGCGCCGCGCAGCAGCCCAAGAGCGATCTCGGCCGCCCGCATCGAGCCGTCGCTCTCCTTTTTGTGGGAGAGCACGAGCTGCGCCCCGGACGGATGGGCCCGCAGCACGCCGACCAGTGACTCCATGATGGCCCGGAGCTGGTCCGGCCACGGAGCCTGCGGGTCGACGGCCAGGTCGACCTCGTCCCAGATGTGGTCGGACAGCGCGGACAGCAAATCTTCCTTGCTGCGGAAGTGCCAGTACAGCGCCATCGGCGTGACACCCAGCTCGGTCGCCAGCCGCCGGATGGTCAGGGAGTCCACCCCAACGCGGTCGGCCAGCTCGAGGGCCCGGCTGACCACCGCGCTCTTGCTGAGCCGGGGCCGGTCGGGTTCTTCTGCTGCCGCTGTCGTGGCCATCACTTGACAACTATACACCGTACAAGGCAGCCTGTACCTTGTACCTATACGACGTACATGTACGTCGGACAGGACTCACGTACAGGACGCAGCGAGCCGACGGGAAAGAGGCGGTGCCGAAATGTCACGGCGCTGGTGGACGCTGGTGGCGGTCAGCCTGGCCACCTTCATGACCTACCTGGACAACAACGTCACCAACGTGGCGATCCCGACCATCCAGCGCAGCCTGCACCTGTCGGTGTCCGGGCTGGAATGGGTGGTCAGCAGCTACCTGCTGGTCTTCGCCGCGCTGCTGCTGGCCGGCGGCCGGCTGGCCGACCACTACGGGCGGCGGCGGCTGTTCCTGCTCGGCCTGGGCATCTTCACCGCGGCGTCGCTAGCGGCCGGCCTGGCCGGCAACGGGGCCGTGCTCATCGCCAGCCGGGCCGTGCAGGGTCTGGGGGCCGCGCTGCTGGTGCCGGCCACGCTGGCCATCGTCATGGCCACCTTCACCGACCGGCGGGAGCGGACCCAGGCCGTCGGCATCTGGACCGCGACCGGCGCCCTGGCCCTGGCCGTCGGCCCGCTGATCGGCGGCCTCATCAGCCAGCACCTGCACTGGGGCTGGATCTTCTTCATCAACGTGCCGGTCGGGGTGATCACCGCGGCCATCGCGCTGCGGACCATGGCCGAGTCCCGTGGCGGCCGGGCCGACGCGGGTCGGCGGCTGGACGTGCCCGGCGTGGCCATCTCCGCCGCGATGCTCTTCGCCCTGGTGTACGCGCTGATCGAGGGGCAGGACCGGGGCTGGACGTCCCCGCTCATCATCGGCTCCTTCGCCCTGTCCGCCCTGGCCCTGGCCGTCTTCCTGGTGGTGGAGCACCGGACCGCGGACCCGATGGTCGACCTGTCGATCTTCCGCTCGCGGGTCTTCTCCGGCGGCACGGTGACCATGATGCTGTGGGGCTTCGGTGTGCTCGGCATCTACTTCTTCACCGCGCTGTACCTGCAGAACGTGCTCGGCTTCTCACCGACCAAGGCCGGGTTGGCCTTCGTCCCCATGGCCCTGGCCGTGGTGGTGTTCTCCATTTTGGCCGCCCCGATCGTGGCCCGGGTGCGGGCGCACCGCGCGGTGGCGGGCGGCATGCTGCTGATGGCGGGCGGCCTCGTCCTGTTCACCCTGCTCGGCCAGCACGCGAGCTTCGCCGAGTTGCTGCCCGGGTTCGTGGT
Source organism: Streptosporangiaceae bacterium (assembly GCA_965277615.1). Taxonomy (GTDB): domain Bacteria; phylum Actinomycetota; class Actinomycetes; order Streptosporangiales; family Streptosporangiaceae; genus Bog-532. Next base: position 297,432 of record CBDIDG010000003.1, read on the forward strand.
CTTCGGGGCGGGCGCCGGCCTGATGAACGCGCCGCTGACCGACGCGATCCTCGGGGGCCTGCCGCCGCAGCGGTCCGGGGTCGCCTCGGCCCTGCTGAACGCCTCGCGCGAGGTGGCCGGGCTGCTCGGCATCACCGTGATCGGCGCGGTGCTGCGGACGCGGCAGAGTGCCGCCCTCCGGGGCGGTACCAACCCGGTGACCGCGTTCATGGACGGCTACCACGCCGGGCTGATCGTGACGATCGCGCTGATGCTGGCCGGCGTGGTCGTCAGCTACCTGGCCCTGCGCCGGATCACCGCCGTCCGGCCGGCGCCGGAGGAACTGGACGCCGCGACCGCCACTCCCGTCCCGGCGGGGGACAGCGCCTGACCTTCCATCAGGTGCCCGCCCGGCGGGCGGCTTCGTCAGAAGCCGCCCGCCGGCAGCGTGCCCAGATCCACGTCCGTGGTCTCGCCGATACCGTGCACCGCGGTCACCGTGGCCCAGCCCTCCCGGACCAGGGTCCAGTCGCTGTCCGCGGTGCCCTGGTCCAGCTGGGCGAAGGTGACCGGCACGTGGCCCTCGTGCAGCTCGCCCACGGTGACCTTGGCTGCGCCGTAGGCCTCCAGCCGGGCCGCCCGCAGGCCATGCACCTCGCCGGCGGGCCGGTCCGGCACGTTCAGGTTGATGACCACCGAGGGAACGGCCCGCGGCAGGTACCAGTCCAGCGCCCGGGCCGACACCGCCCCGGCCGTGTCCCAGTGCACGGAGGCATCCCGGGCCAGCGAGAAGGCCATGGCGTTGATGCCCGCCGAGGCCGCGGTCAGCGCGGCTCCCACCGTGCCGGAGTGCAGGATGGCCCGGCCCAGGTTGGGCCCCCGGTTGATGCCGGCCAGCACGATGTCCGGCCGGCCGCCGAAGCCACCGTGCACCGCCACGAACGCGATCATGGCCGGCGTGGCCCGCACCGCCAGCGTGGGCACGTCCTCCAGCCCGTCCAGCTTGCGTTCCTCGGCCACCAGCCGGCCCCCGGCCTCCAGCGCCGACATCATGGCGCTGGTCCCGCTGCGTTCGCCGTCCGGGGCGGCGATGGTCACGTCCAGCCCGGCGGCCACGGCGGCCTGAGCCAGAATTCGTATCCCCGGGCTGTCGATCCCGTCGTCGTTCGTGATGAGTGCGCGCATGAGGTCATTATCGGCAGCTGAGCTGGGTGCCCTTCGCCCGCCCGGTGTTCCTCTTTTGCGGCAAACGCGAATCTCGCACCACAAAGGCACGGTAGCGTCGCCGCGTGGATCGCGGGGACGAGGACGACATCGGCCAGTGGCGGCTGACCGGGACACCCGGTGGCCTGACCGTGGCCAGCTACCTCACCGCGCCAGATGAGGCGGCGGCCCAGTACCGGCTGATCGTGGACGCCCTGCTGGACGAGCAGGCGTATTCGCTGACCGGAGTGTCCCGCGCCGACCTGGAGGTGCTGCTCCGGCACCGCCTGGGCGACCGCCTGGCCGTGCTGGCCACCCTGCCGCTGGACCGCCGGCTGGACCAGCTCGTGGCCTGGGGGGTGGCCGCCCAGTGGCCCGGCCCCACCGGTGACCGCCGGTATCAGCTCACCGCGGCCGCGGCCCGGCTGCACCGGGCCGTCCGGCGCCTCGGCCCGGACCTGGCCGATCCCGATCCGGACCCGGCGGGCTCGGTCGCGGCCAGCGCCGCACCCCCCGTGCTGGCGGCCGAGCTCGGCCGCCTGGCCGCGTCCCTGCCGGGCGAGCCGGCCGCCGCGGCCGGAGCGTGGTCGGTGCTGCACACCACGTTCGCCGCGATGACCGGGGCCGCTGCGGGCTGGCAGGCCCGGCTGGCTTCGGCGCAGGCCGGGGCGGCCGACCCGGCCCGGGTGGCCGCGCTGCAGGACGCGCTGCGCCGGTACGTGGACGTCTGGGCGGGCGGCGCGGACCGGCACTGCGGCTCGATCGCCGCGCACGCGTCCGGGCTGCTGGCCGCGGGACCGGCGGCGTGGCGGCCCGCCGCGCTGCACAGCCTGGGTGCGGCCGTGCCCGAGGACCGGCTGTCCGCCCTGCTCGACGGTTACCGGGCCACGCTGACCGGGCTGCTGGCCTGGTTCGGGCCCGGCGACAACGCGTCCCGGCAACTGAGCCGGCAGCTACGCGACGTGGTGGTCCCGCTGGTGCACGGGCAGCGGGCCCTGGCCACGGTGCGCGGCCAGCTGTCCCAGCGCGCCGACCTGCTCGCCCTGGCCGGGACGCTGGAACGGTCCGCCACCGACGACGCGGCCTGGTCGCTGTGGTGCGCCGCCACCGGCCTGTTCGCCGCCCGGCACCTGCCGCACCCCAGCCCGCAGCCGCCGGGGCCGGCCGGCGCGGTCTCGTTCTGGGTCGCCGAGCCGGTCCCGGTCACCGCGTCGCGCCCGGGCCCACCCCCGTCCAGCGGGCCTGGCGCCCGTTCTGGCGTCCAGCCGGGGGATCAGCCGGGGGATCAGGTGGCGCGGATGCCCGACCGGTCGGTGGCCCGCGCCCTGGCCCGGGCCACCGCCACCGCCCGGCAGGCCGCGGCGGAACAGACCCAGCAGGCCATCGCGGCCCGGTCGGGTCTGCGGCTGTCCGGCTGGACCGGCCTGGACGCCGGGCAGCTCGACGTCCTGCTGTCGTTCCTGGCTGTCCTGGCCGGGGCCCGGCCCGGCCCGGACGGGAGCCGCACGGTGCGCACCCCGGACGGTCGCTGGACGGTCCGGGCCGAGCCCGCACCGGACGGCGCGCCGCCGGCCGTGATCCGCACCCCGGCCGGGCAGCTCGTCCACCCCGACCTCCGGCTGACCATCACCGCGGCCCTGCCCGCGCTGGCCGGGAGCCTGCGATGACCGGCCGTGCCGCCCAGCGGGCCTTCGGCGGCCTGCTGGCCCGGCCGCTGGTGACCGCGGCCAGCGACCCCGAGCTGTACCGCGCGGTGGCCCGGCACCTCGCCGAGGTGCGCGGCGCCGCCCGCACCCTGGGCTACCGGCTGGCCTCGTCCGGCCAGGCGTTCCGGCTGGTCCGGGTGCCGGTCGCGGGCGCGGTCACCGCTCCGCCGCCCCCACCGGACCGGCCCGGGCGCCGGGTGCTCGCCCTGACCTGCGTGCTGGCTGCGGCCTGCACCGAGGTCACCGGCCCGGCCTCGCTGGCCCGGCTGTCCGGCCGGGTACGGGACCTGACCACGGGCGCCGCGGCCACCGTCTCGCCCTATGACCCGGAGCTGCTGGCCCACCGCGGCCAGCTGGCGGCGGCGGCCGCCCTGCTCGAGTACTGGGGTGTGCTCCGCCGCCGCCCGCCCCGCCCGGCCGAGCCCGCCGTCGAGCCGGGCCAGCCGGACGACCTGGATGAGCGGACCAGCTGGACCGACACCAACGCCGGGACCGGCCCGCAGTACGACGTCGACCCGGCCGCCCTGGAGCTGCTGACCAGCCCGGACGTCCTGACCGCGGCCCTGGCTCCAGCCCTGTCCGCCCCGGCGCAGGGCCCACCCGGAGCCGACCATGCAGACGCCGGGGCCAGCGACGGGGCTTCGCGGCCGGTCCGGGCCCTGCGCGCGCTGGTCGAGACGCCGGCCGTGCTCTACGCCGAGCTGAGCGAGGGCGACGCCGGGTCGCTCCGCGCCACCCGTGGCCTGCGGTCCAGTGAGGCCGCCAGCCTGACCGGCGGGCAGGTGGAAGCCCGCACCGAGGGACTCATCTTGATCATTAATGACGAGCCACGCAGCCCGCTCACCAGCGACTGGCCCGGTGACAGCCCCGCGGGCTGGGTATCGCTGGCGCTGGCCGGGGCGGCCGGGCGGGCCGGCCAGCGCCAGCCCGACGGCACCGTCACGCTCACCAGCGGCCAGGTCGACGAGCAGGCCAGCCTGCTGCACGCGGCCCGGCAGGGCGACCTGACCGGGTCGCTCCGCGATGACCCGGCCGCGGTGCGGGCCGCGGCCGAGCAGCGACTGGTCCCGCTGGGCCTGGTCCGGATCGGCCCGGACGGCGGCTGGGTGCTCTCGCCCGTGGCTGGCCGCTACCGGCCCACGGACGGCCAGCCGTGACCGCGCCCGCCATGCCCGAGCCCTCCCGCGGCGACCGCTGGCAGCTGCTGCGGGCCGGCGTGGTCAACCTGTGGGAGTTCGACGTCGCCGAGTACTGGCTGGCCGACGGCCGGGCGCAGTTCGTCGGCCAGAACCAGTCCGGCAAGTCCACGCTGATGGCGCTGACCTCGCTGATCCTGCTGGCCGGCGACCTGGACCGGCAGCTGGTGGACACGTTCGGCCAGGAACACAAGGCATTCCGCTACTACGTCGAGCCCACCGGCGATCCGCAGGACCGGCGGGAGAGCGGACCGGCCACCTCGCGCGGCTGGGCCTGGCTGGAGTTCGCCCGGCGCGGGGACGACGGGCCGCGCTACTTCACCTGCCTGCTGTTCGCGCAGGCCCGCCGGGGTGCCACCGACCTGGACCGCACCTGGGCCGTGTGCGACGGGCAGGCTCGCGTCCGGGCCGGCCTGGACCTGCACCAGGCCGCCGCGGTCCGCCCGCCGGCCCAGCTGGCCGCGGTGCCCGGGTTCCGCATGGCCAGGACCGGGATAGAATACCGGTCCTGGGTGGCCCGCGACCTGTTCGGGTTCACCGACCCGGACCGGCTGGACGCGGTGGTCCGCATGCTCAAGGTGCTCCGTACCCCGCACCTGGGGCAGCGCCTGGACCCCAGCTTCTTCACCGCCCAGATGCGGATCGCCCTGCCCGCCATCGAGCCGGGCCAGGTCGAGCACCTGGCCCAGGGCTGGGACGCCCTGGACGCGCTGGCCCGGGACCGGGATCAGGCCCGGACCGCCCGGGACGCGGTGGCCGGCTACCTGGCTCAGGCCTGGAACCCGTGGGCCGACGCGACCCTGCGCGGGCGGGCCGATCAGCTCGTGACCGCCCTGGCCGGGCTGGACGAGGCGGACCGGGCTGCAGCCGAAGCCGGGCAGGCGGTGACCGTGGCGCAGGAGCGGGTCGCGCAGACCACGGCTCAGCTCGGCGCGGCCCGGGACACCCTGACCCGGGTCGAGCAAGGCTACGAGGACCTGCTCACCGCCCCGGCCGACGGCGACAACGCCGGCCCCGCCGCCCGGATGGGACAGCTTCATCAGGCGGCGGCGCGGTCCCGGCGGGCGGCCGAGGACCTCGCCGCCGAGGCCAGGAAGTCCCAGACCACGCTGGACCGCCGGGCCGCCGAACGGCAGGCGGCCATCGAGACCGCGGCCCGCGCCACGGACCGGGTCGCCGCGGCCACCCGCGCCGCCGCGGCCGCCGCAGAGACGGCGGGCCTGCCGGGCGAAGCCGTGGCCTGGGCGGGCAAGGGGGAGTCCGCTCGCCTGGACGCGGCCATCCGCCAGCAGCGCCAGCAGGTGGCGGACGCGCGGCCGCTGCTGGCCGCGGCGGCCCGGGCCCGGCAGCAGGAGGAGTCCGCCGCCCGCTGGGCCACCCAGGCCACCGCGGCCCAGGGACGCTGCGCGGCCCGGTCCGGCCAGGCCGCCGCCGCGGTGGACGCGGCCCTGCAGGCGCTGTCCGACGAGCTGGAAGGCTGGGCCGCGGCCTTGGGTGAGGACGCACCGCCGCCCGAGCAGCGGGTCGGCTGGCTGCAGGCCGTCAGCGAGCAGTGCGCCCAGGTCGAGCCGCAGCCGTTGCTGGCCGGCCTGATCCGCGATTCCTGGCTGACCCCGCAGACCGCCTCGCTGCGCGAGCGCTCCGCCGTGCACGAGTACCGGGCGGGGGAGCGGCAGCACCAGGCCCGGGAGCGGGACGAACAGGCCGCTCAGCAGCTGCTGGCCGAGCCGGAGGCGGCCGCGCCCGGCCGCTACCTCCGGCGGCAACGGCCACCCGCGGGGCCGGACGGCACCCCGCTGTGGCGGCTGCTCGAACCACGCGAAGGGCTGACCCCGCAGACCCTGGCCCACATTGAGGCCGCGCTGGACGCGGCCGGGCTGCTGGACGCCTGGGTCACCCCGGACGGGACCTGGCTGCCGGCCCGGGACGGCCGGGACACGGTGCTCACCGCAGCGACCGGCTGGCCCGACACCACCGCGTCCTTCAGCACCTTGGCCTCGGTGCTCCAGCCCGCGCCCGACGCTGGGCCGCTGGCCAGCCGGGTCGGGGCGCTGCTGCACGCCATCGGCTACCTGGCCGAGGAGAACCGCGCGCCGCTCAGCTACGCCTACGGGGTCACCTCGGACGGGCGCTGGCACACGCCGTTCACCGCCGGCCAGGCCGGGGTGCCCGAGCATGGTCCCGGGCTGATCGGCGCGGCCGCCCGCCGGGACGCCCGCGACCGCCGGGTCCAGGCCCTGCGGGACGAGACCGCCGCGCTGCGTGAGGAGGCGGCCGGGCTGCGCCGGGCCGCGGCCCTGCTGCGCGAGCGGCTGACCGAGCTGGAGACGGCCGCCGCCCAGGCGCCGGGTGACGTGGGCCTGGTCCGGGCCGTGCTGGCCCGGCAGGCCGCGGACGCGGAGCTGCGCCGGGCCGAGGCCGCCCACGACCGGGCCGACGACGAGCTGGGTCAGGCCCGGGCCGCCGCCCAGGACGCGCACACCCGCCTGCTCGGGCTCGCCGCCCTGTCCGGTGACCTGGGCGCGCCCGGTCCGGGCGTGGCCGACGCGGCCGGGCTGGACGAGCGGGCCGGCGCGCTGCTGGGCGCCGGGGCCACGCTCGCCGAGCTGGCCGTGGCCCAGGCCGAGCAGGACGCCGCCCGCCAGGCCGAGGAACGGGCCCGCGCCCTGTACACCGAGGCCGCCCAGCTGGCGGCCGAGGCCGGCGAGCGGGCCAGCCGGGCCCTCCGGCACGCCGACCGGGACCAGGACGTCGCCGACAACGCCGAGGAGACCCTGGACCTGTCCGGTCGTGAGCTGCGCCAGGCCGCCCGCGAGCAGCGGGCTCACCGGGACGAGCTGACCGCGGCCCTGGATGAGCTGCAGGCCGAGCACGGCCGGCGCCTGGCCGCGGCCGCCGCCGCCAGCGTGCGCCTGGCCACCGCACAGCTTCGGCAGGCCGAAGCCAGCCAGGCCCAGGACGCGGCCCTGGCCGCCTGGTGGATCCCGGTCGACGCGGGCTTGGCCGCGGCCCGGGGCCTGCCCGGCGCCCCCGGCCGGACCCCGGCCGACGCCGCCGTCCAGGCCCGGGCGACCCGGCAGCTCATCCACCCGCCCGCCTGGCCGGGCCCGGACAGAGAGTCGCCCGAGGCCCAGATCGCCGCCGTGTGGGCCGCGGTGGTGGGCCGCCCGTTGGTGGAGCTGCGGACGGTGCTGGAAGCCTCCGGCGGCCGCGGCGTCGCCCTGATCGACCCGGCCGGACCCGGCCAGCTGCCGGCGGTCGCGATCCTGGCCGACGGGACCGGGCTGGCCAGCGAGCCGGCCCAGGCCGTGGCCCAGCTCGACCAGCAGATCGCCACGCTGACCGAGCAGCACGACCAGACCGTGGACCGGGTCCTGGCCGGCCTGCTGTCCAGCACGTTCGTCGAGCACCTGCAGGACCGCCAGGCCGCGGTCACCGAGCTGATCGACGGGGTCAACCAGGTGCTGGCCCAGCACCCCACCGGGGCCAGCGCGACCACGCTGCGGCTGCGCCGCCAGGCCGCGGCCGGCCACGAGACCGCGTTCGCGGTGCTGACCGCCCTGGAGTCACCGGCGGCCCAGCCTCCGGCGGCCCAGCCTCCGGCGGCCCAGCCTCCGGCCCGCCAGCGGGACGAGGCGCGGGACCAGGTGCGGACGTTCTTGGAGCAGCAGATCCGCGCGGCTCAGGCCCAGGGCCGGGCCGGGGCGGCCGACTGGCGCCAGCACCTGGCCGTGCTGCTGGACTACCGGCGCTGGTTCGACGTGGTCACCGACTACCGGGTCGGGGAGGGTAGCTGGCGCCCGTTCACCGAGGAGGTCCACGCCAAGGACTCCGGTGGCGGCAAGGCGGTCACCTTGCTGCAGCCGATGCTGGCCGCGCTGGTGGCGCTGTACCGCGAGCCCGGCACGGCGCCGCGCCCGCTGTGGCTCGATGAGGCCTTCACCGGCGTCGACGACGCCAACCGGGCCACCATGCTCGCCCTGCTGGTCACCTTCGACCTGGACTTCCTGCTGGCCGGGCCGACCACCCTGATCACCACGGCCCAGGTCCCATCGGCCGCGGTCTGGTTCATCAACCGGGCCCCGGCCCCGGATCCGGGCGTGGACCTGTCCCTCCTGCTCTGGTCGGGCGACGCGCCCGCGGCCGAGGAACCCCTTCAGAACAATCTGAGCGAGACGTCATCGGTACCGCGCATGGCCTCGTAGTCGAGCAGGACGCAGCGGATGCCGCGGTCGGTGGCCAGCACCCGGGCCTGCGGCTTGATCTCCTGGGCGGCGAAGATGCCCTGCACCGGGGCCAGCAGCGGGTCGCGGTTGAGCAGGTCCAGGTAGCGGGTGAGCTGCTCGACGCCGTCGATCTCACCGCGGCGCTTGATCTCCACCGCGACGCTGCTGCCGGTGGCGTCCTTGCACATCAGGTCGACCGGGCCGATCGGGGTGGGGAACTCACGGCGGACCAGCCGCCAGCCGTCGCCCAGCAGGTTTACCTGGGCGGCCAACAGCTCCTGCAGGTGCGACTCGACGCCGTCCTTCTTCAGGCCTGGGTCCACGCCGAGGTCGGCCGAGGTGTCGCTGACCACTTCCTCGAGCGTGATGGCCAGCGTCTCGCCCGCCTTGTTGGTCACCGTCCACTTGCCGGGCTGCTCGATGAGCTTGCACGGCGGGGACATCCAGTTCAGCGGCTTGTACGAGCCGCCGTCGGAATGGACCAGCACCGAGCCGTCTGCCTTGACGATGAGCAGCCGGAGGGCCGGCGGGAGATGAGCGGTCAGCCGGCCGACGTAGTCGACGCTGCACCGCGCGATAACGAGCCGCACGGAACGCCACTGTAGCGGCCCTGCGTGTCCCGCACGACGTAACGGGCCCGCATAAAGTTACCGGCGTGAGCCCGCGTAGATCCCGCCGTGAACGTCCGCCCAGCGCCCCCTGGCCGCTGGGCCCGGAGCGGCCCGAGTCGTGGCCGGACGGGGACTGGATGGTCCGGCAGATCTCCGGGGCCGCCGCCACCAAGGAGTACCGCTGTCCCGGCTGCGACCAGGAGATCCTGCCCGGGACTCCGCACGTGGTGGCCTGGCCGGCCGAGGCGCCGGGGGTGGAGATGCGGCGGCACTGGCACCGCGCCTGCTGGGAGCGGCGGCTGACCCGCCGCCCGACCCGCCGCTGACCAGCCAGCCAAAAAGATAAGGGCCAGGCCCCCACCGGGGCCTGGCCCTTTCTGTTAGCGCGTTCCTACTCGGTCCACCAGTCCTCGTCGTCCGCCGCCTTGCCGTTGGCGCCCTGCTTGACGCCGTTGGCCGAGGTGGCGCCGCTGCGGGCGGGCTGGCTCTGCTGAGCCGGGGCCTGCCGCTGGGCCGGGGGCTGCGGTGCGCCGCCGCCGTTGGCCAGCTTCGGAGCCTCCTGCACGGGGGCGGCCGGAGCCGGAGCCGGCGGCCGCGGTGCGTCACTGATGGCCGGGCGGGACGGGGCGGCCGGCACGGACGATGCTTCCTCCATGCCCATGCCGGGAACGCCGCCACCGAGCAGCTGACGCAGTTGCGCGAGGTGGCTGCTGATGCTGTCCTTCTGGCGGGTGAGGTCGTCGACCTGGCGCTGAGCCTGGACCCGGGACCGCTCGGCCTCGCTCTTGGTCTCGGCCAGCAGGTGGTCGGCCTGGCTCTTGGCCTGGCTGACGATCTGGTCGGCGTTCTTCTTGGCGTTGCTGACCAGCTGCTTGGCGTGCTGGTCGGCGTCGCGGCGGGTCTGCTCGGCCTGCGCGCTGGCCTTGGCCGCCCGCTGCTCGGCCGTGGACGCCCGCTGCTCGGCCTCGGAGACCAGCTTCTGCGTGGCGGCCTGTGCCGCGGACAGCCGCTCGGCCTCCTGGCGCTCAGCCTCTTCGCGCCGGGCCGCCAGCTGAATCTCGAACTCGGCCTCGGCCTGAGCCCGCTGCGCTTCGCTCTCCTCCAGGATGCGCTGCGCCTGGCTGCGCATCTCATCCGCCTGCCGCTTGGAGGTGGTGAGGATCTCGTCGCGTTCCCGCTTCGCCGACGCCTTGAGCTGGGCCACTTCCCGCTCAGTCGTGGTGCGCAGCTTGGCGATGTCGCGCTCGACGGCCGCCCGCTTCTCGGCGATCTCGTGGTCCGCCGTAGCGCGCAGCTTGGCCACTTCGCGCTCGGTCGTCGAGGTGAGCTCGTCCGATTCGCGCCGCGCACCCGTCCGAATCGAGTCCGCTTCGCGCTCCGCTGCGCCCCGCTGGTCGTCGGTCTCGCGCTTGGCGTTCGCGCGCAATTCGGCGGCCTCGTTCTCGGCCGACGCCCGGACCTCGGCCGCGTCCACCTTGGAAGCGGCCTTGATCTCGTTGGCCTCAGACCTAGCTGCCTGGACCAGCTCGGTGGCCTGCTCCTCCGCGAGGCGGAGCAGCTGCTCAATCCGTGCGCCCAGACCCGAGTAGGTCGGTCGTTCCTGCTCCTGGAGCTGCCGATGAGCCTCAGCCAGGTCCCGGTGCAGTCCCTGAACTTGATCCTTCTGCTGGCGCAAATCCCCCTCGATCTGGGCGAGATGCTCGTTGACCTGCTGAGGATCGTAGCCGCGCATAACTTTCGCGAACTCGCGCGGCTGCTGGTCATCAAAGAAGTTGGTGAGCTGTGCGTCAATATCGGATTGCATGTGGCCTAACCCTGTTGGACGGTACGGCAGGCGGGGATCCGAATGAGCATCTCATCGCCCGATCGGAAGGCCATCCGCCGGCGGGTCGGCGGTTCCTAGCCCGGTCGTTAACGGACTTCTGCGATTTTCTCACCCGGTAGCAGGCAGACTACTCCGCCTGCGGGCCGATGTTGGTTCCTTCGGACTTCCCAGCGGCGGATTCTCTGGACTGTGACCTATGCTTCCGGTCAATTCGCACTATATAGGTCGTTGTCCGTATATCTTGCCTGCGTAATGGGCACTTGGCCCGCTTTGTCAGGCGTCCGGAGCCCGGCCTACCGTGCATTTCGGCCAGGAAGCCCCGTAGCGGTCAGTGGTCGCGGACCTCAGGTCTGGGCCGGCCGCCTCGGCTCGACCAGCTCGGTTAGCACCCCGCCCAGATCGGCCGGGTGCAGGAACGCGATCGAGGCGCCCAGCGAGCCGTGCCGGGGGCGTTCGTCGATGAGCCGGACCCCCGCTCCGCCCACCTGCGCCAGCGCGGACCGCACGTCGGTCACCGCGTAGCCGATGTGGTGGATGCCCTCACCCCGGCGGGCCATGAACTTGCCGACCGGCGAGTCCGGGGACAACGGCTCCAGCAACTGGATGTAAGAGGCCCCGATGGTGCCGCCCGGGCCCGGTGGCGCGGCGGGCTCGCTTTGTGTCGCCACCAGGAGCATGGCCTCGCGTACACCTTGTTCCTCGTTGACCTCGCGGGACGTCACCGTGAGCCCGAACACGGAGCAGTACCGGGACACGGCTTCGTCCAGGTCCCGGCAGGCGATCCCGACGTGGTCGATCCTGTTCAGCATGATCCGTCTATGACACCAGACCGCTCCGGCGGAATGCGGCCCGGGTCTCGCGTTGCTGCACATTGTGGCTGGGTATCGTGGCAATACCGGGCTTGTGGGCCCCGGACGGTGACGTGGAGGTATCGATGAGCGAGGTGCTGTCCAGCAGTGCGGGGACGCCGGCCGGGCGTGAGCCCGTGATCGTCGGCGGAGCCAGGACGCCCATCGGGCGGCTGCTCGGGTCGCTGGCCGGGTTCTCCGGTGCCGATCTCGGCGGTATCGCGATCAAGGCCGCGCTGGAGCGCTCCGGGGTTCCCGCCGACCAGGTCGACTACGTGATCATGGGCCAGGTGCTGCAGGCCGGCGCGGGCCAGATCCCGGCCCGCCAGGCGGCCGTGGCCGCGGGCCTGCCGATGTCCGTCCCGGCCCTCACGGTCAACAAGGTCTGCCTGTCCGGGCTGGACGCCATCAACCTGGCCGGCCAGCTGATCCGCCTCGGTGAGGTCGACGTGGTGGTGGCGGGCGGCATGGAGTCGATGACCCAGGCGCCGCACCTGCTGCCCAAGTCGCGGGCCGGGTACAAGTTCGGCCCGGTCGAGGTGGTCGACTCGATGGCGGTGGACGGCCTGACCGACGCCTACGACCACGTCTCCATGGGTGAATCGACCGAGCGGCTCGGGGCCGGGCTCGGCATCAGCCGGGCGGAGCAGGACGAGTTCGCCGCGCTGTCGCACCAGCGGGCCGCGGCTGCGGTCAAGAACGGTGTGCTGGCCGAGGAGATCGTCGGGGTCGCCGTGCCCCGCCGGGGCGGCGAGCCGCTGCTGTTCGACGAGGACGAGGGGATCCGCCCGGAGACCACGGCCGAGTCCCTCGGCCGGCTCCGTCCGGCCTTCACCCCGGACGGCACGATCACCGCCGGGTCAGCGTCGCAGATTTCTGACGGCGCGGCCGCCGTGGTGGTGATGGCCCGGGAGACCGCCGAGGTCCTCGGGGCCCAGGTGCTGGCCGAGGTCGGCGCGGCGGGCGTGGTGGCGGGCCCGGACAACTCGCTGCACTCGCAGCCGTCCAACGCGATCCGGCGGGCGCTGGCCAAAGGCGGGCTGACCGTGGCCGACCTGGACCTGATCGAGATCAACGAGGCCTTCGCCATGGTCGCGATCCAGTCCATGCGCGACCTCGGGGTGGGCCAGGACCGCGTCAACGTCAACGGCGGCGCGATCGCGCTGGGGCACCCGATCGGGGCGTCCGGCGCCCGGATCGCGCTGCACCTGGCCTACGAACTGCGCCGCCGCGGCGGCGGGGTCGGCGCCGCCGGACTGTGCGGCGGCGGTGGCCAGGGTGAGGCGCTGCTGCTGCGCGTGCCCGCGGCCTGACCGGGCCGCCCGGGGTCTAGCCGGGTGCCCGCTCGGGGTTCTTGATCGCGGAGACGCCCCAGGTCCGGCCGCCGTCGTGGGTGAACCAGACCGCGTGCTGGGCCGGGTCGGCGGGCACGGCCACGCCCTGGTCGCGGCTGGTCAGGCCGACCCAGCTGAAGCCGCCCACCGGGCCCATGGGCGCGGCCTCGGTCAGCTGCCAGCTTGTCCCGCCGTCCTGCGTGACCTCGAGGCCCTCGGTGGTGGCCACGATGATCTCCCCGGCGGGCTGCGCCGCCACCTCGGTGGCGGAGACGCCGCTGAAGTGGCCCGCCTGCTGCCACGCCTTGCCGCCATCGGCCGAGGTGTACACGGTCGTGCCGCCGGGGGCGGCCGGGGTGCCGCACCCCAGCACCAGCTCCGACGACGAGGCCGCGCCGAGCAGCTGGTGGGCGGGCTGGCCGTTCTGGGACGGGCCGGGTTCGCACCCGCCCGCGGCGGCCGGGGTGGAATCGACCTGCTGCCAGCCGCTGCCGTCCAGCGGACCGCCGTACAGCGTGCCGTTCGCCGCGAGCACGTAGCCCTGGGTCGGGGTGAGGACCAGCGCCGGCGCCGCGATCTCGGCCGGCGCCACGTTGGCCAGATCCGCGCTGAGGTCGCTCATCCCCGGCACCGGCTGCCAGCTGTCCGTGTCCGCCGGGCTGGAGTACAGGCTGAAGTGCGTGCACTGCGCCGCGAAGCTGGATCCGGTGCCGGAGCAGGAGCCGAAGATGGCGTAGGCCCGGTCGCCGACGGTCTCCAGGTCGGTGACCCGCAGACCGCCCGTGTTCACCTGCTTCCACGTGCCGCCGCCGTCGTGCGTCGAGAACAGCTCCGGGCCGAAGGCCCAGCCGTTGGTGGTGTTGAGGAACCGGATCTGGCCGACCCCGGTTGGGCCGGCCGGGGCGCCGGTCATCGGCGCGGGCCCGCCGGACCAGGTCTGTCCCGCGTCGTCGGTCCGGGCCACCGAGGTGCAGTACGAGGTGGCGCACTGCCCAGGGACGCCCGCCTGGCCGATGACCCATCCCGTGTTGACCCCGACGAAGGTCACGGACGTGGCCGCGAAGTTCACCGGCACGGGCGGCGGCGCCGTCCTGGTCGCCGTGGGCGTGGCCCCGCCGGTCACCCCGCCGCCCGAGTTGATCGTGCCCTGCTGGGGTGGGGCAGTGGGCGTGGCTGAGCGAGCCGCGGCCGCGCCGTTGCTCGTGGGATTCTGGTTGACGTTCAGCACCGACGTGGCCACCCGCGGCACCACCACGACGGCGGCGGCCACCGCCGCCGCCACCGCCGCGGACACGGCCATCTGCCGGTACCGCCGGCGCCTGACCCGCCGCTTGATCAGGTCGAACGTCCCCGGCGGCGGCGGCAGTGGATCGATCCGCGCCTGCAGCCAGCGGTCCAGGTCCTCGGGTGGCTCTCGCTGCTCATCCATCGGATTCCCCCATGGTGGCCTTGAGCCGGTTCCGGGCCTGGAACAGGTCGGCCTTGATCGTGCCTTCCGGGCGCCCCAGCAGCGTGGCCACCTCGCGCACGCCGAACCCCGCGTAATAGTGCAGCAGGAACGCGTTCCGCATCCGCTGGGGGAGGTCCTGGATGAGGTTGCGCACGTCGACGTCCTCGTCCGGATGCGACACCGGATCGCTGCTGGCCGACGCGGTGACGGTGCGCAGGGCCCGGCGCTCCCGCTCGGTCTTGCGCCAGTGGTCACGGATCAGGTTGGTGGCGATCATGTACAGGTAGCTCTGCGGGTTCTCCAGCGTCGACCACCGGGCCAGCAGCCGGGTGAACGCCTCGGACGCGATCTCGTGGGCGGTCTCGTCGTCATCGACCAGGCGCCGGACCCAGCCGGCCAGCCGGGGGTAGGAGCTGCTGAACAGATCCTCGGCCGCCGCCCAGTCGGCCTTGCTGAAGGTTGGCACCGGTGTCCCCTTGCTGACGGCCGATGTGGGTTGCGGCGTGAACGAACCCAGCGTCACGGACGCGGCGTCCCGCCCCGTATGGGGACGCCTGACATCATGCGTCAGAGATTCCAATGATCTACCACACAATCACTCAAAACAGAGCGGCTGGCCCTCAAAAATAGAGCGTCTGGCACCCGGAGACGGAGCTTCTGGCACCCGTACGTGGAGACTCCCGGACAACGTTGGACCTGTGGGCCCGGGTGCACCCCTGTGGCACCCGGGCCACCCTTTGAGACGCCGGGAGCGGCGGCCTGGTTGGTTAAATTTCTGGATTTTCTGAAAGATCGCTGCGAACTAACCCGGTTTCCCCGGCCTCGGCTGGTTGAGGCACCGCAGGTATGCGGCAGGATGGAAGCATGCAGCCGCGGGATTTTTCGATTTACGGGGCCGTCGACCTCGGCGCTCGGCAGCAGGCCGCACAGCGCCGGCAGACGGTCCAGGCCGCGACGGATGGTGACGGCGGCAGCGCCGTCATCGACGTCACGGAAGAGACGTTCAACAGCGACGTGGTGGAGCGGTCACGCACGACCCCCGTCATCATCGACCTGTGGGCCGAGTGGTGCGGTCCGTGCAAGCAGCTCAGCCCGGTGCTGGAGAAGCTGGCCGGCGAGGCCGACGGTCAATGGGTCCTGGCCAAGGTGGACGTGGACGCCAACCCGCGCCTGGCCCAGGCCCTCCAGGTGCAGAGCATTCCCATGGTCGTCGCGGTGATCGGCGGCCAGCTCGTGGATGGCTTCCTCGGCGCCCTGCCCGAGGCCCAGGTCAAGCAGTGGATCGGCCAGGTCGTGGCGGCGGCCGAGCAGATCGCCGGGGCCGCCGGGGCCGGTGGCGCGGTCGCGGACGACGCCGAGCCGGCGTCGGACCCGGCCGGCGCGGACCAGCCCGGGCCGGCCGGCCCGGCCGGACCGCCGCCGCCGCCGGGCCGGCCCCCGGCCCCGGCGGCCCGATGGGCCCGGGCGGTCCCGACCCGTCGAACCCAGCCTTTGCCGAGGCCCAGGAGGCCATGCAGCGGGGCGACATGGACGCCGCGGCGGACGCCTTCCGCCGGGTGCTGTCGGCGTCGCCCGCGGACCCGGTGGCCAAGGTCGGGCTGGCCCGGGTGGAGCTGTTCCGCCGGCTGGACTCCTACGACGAGGCCAAGGTCCGGCGGGAGGCGGCCGAGCACCCGGACGATGTGGAGGCCCAGTCCCGGGTGGCGGACATCGACGTGAGTGCGGGGCACATCGAGGAGGCCTTCGACCGGCTCCTCGGCGTGGTCCGGCGCACCTCGGGCGACCAGCGGGACGAGGCCCGCAGGCAGCTCATCGGCCTGTTCGAGATCTTCCCGCCGCAGGACCCGCGGGTGAAGAAGGCCCGCGGGCAGCTGTCCAGCCTGCTGTTCTGACGGGCCCGGCCCGTACTGAGCGGGGCTGGCCTAGCGGGGCTGGCTAGCGGGGCTGGCTAGCGGGGCTGGGGGTCGCGGGGGTCGATCTCGGCCAGCTGCTCCAGCGCGGGCAGCGCCTGCGCCAGCGCCCCGATCTGGTCCGGGGGCAGCATGGCCAGGCTCTCCGCGAGCATGGCCGTGCTCTCCTGCCGGATGCGCTGCAGTATCTGGCGCCCGCGCGTGGTAATGGTCAGCGTGCTGGCCCGGGCGTCGCCGGGGACCGCGCAGCGCTCCACGTAGGCGTGCTCCTCCAGCGCGGTCACCAGCCGGGTCAGCGTGGACGGCGCGATGCCCTCGGCCGCAGCCACGTCGCCCAGCCGCATCGGCCCGTGCCGTTCCACGGTGGCCAGCGCCGACAGCTGGGTGGGCGTCAGCCCGGCCAGCTGGTGGTGCCGCAGCCGCCGGGACAGCCGGGCGATGGCCACTCGCAGCCGGGTCGCGTCGATCGAGGGTGCCGCCGGTGACTGCTCCGTCGCGGTCACCACGATTTCCTGCGCCATCTGGCCAGAGTACGCGAAACGAGCGCTGTGGACCCGGACGTACCCTTGGTCACAGCACTGCCAGCAGCAACGCGGCGAGTGCCGAGCACGGCTAGGGTCTAGCCAGGTCTTGAACCAGCGGACCCGCAGTGTGAGGGAAGGCGGCAGCATCGTGGCCATGGCGCCGAGCATCTCCTATTCGATGACCGTGCGGCTCGAGGTCGGTTCGCGCGGGCGGGCCGTCAGCGAGATCACCCGGGCCGTCGAGCACGCCGGCGGCATCGTCACCGCGCTCGACGTGAACGCGGCCGGCCACGAGCGCCTCCGGGTCGACGTCACCTGCGCCGCCCGGGACACCGAGCACGCCGGGGCCATCGTGTCCTCACTGTCGGAACTGCCCGACGTCTCCGTGCACAAGGTCAGCGACCGGACGTTCCTGCTGCACCTCGGGGGCAAGATCGAGATGCGGTCCAAGGTGCCGCTGCGCACCCGGGACGAGCTGTCCATGGCTTACACCCCCGGCGTGGCCCGGGTCTCGCTGGCTATCGCGGCCAACCCCGACGACGTGCGGCGCCTCACGGTCAAGCGCAACAGCGTGGCCGTCGTCACCGACGGGTCTGCCGTGCTCGGCCTGGGCAACATCGGCCCGTACGCCGCGCTGCCGGTCATGGAAGGCAAGGCCGCCCTGTTCAAGCGGTTCGCCGGCATCGACGCCTGGCCGATCTGCCTGGACACCCAGGACACGGACGAGATCGTCCGCACCGTGCAGGCCATCGCGCCCGGGTGGGGCGGCATCAACCTGGAGGACATCAGCGCGCCACGCTGCTTCGAGGTGGAGCGGCGGCTGCGCGAGCTGCTCGACATCCCGGTGTTCCACGACGACCAGCACGGCACCGCGATCGTGGTCATGGCCGCGCTGACCAACGCGCTGCGGGTGGTGGGCAAGGACCTCGGCTCGGTCAAGATCGCGATGGCCGGGGCCGGGGCGGCCGGTTCGGCCATCCTGCGGCTGCTGCTGGCGGCCGGGGCCAAGGACGTGTGCGCAGTGGACCACATCGGCGCCGTCTACCGCGGCCGTTCCGACCTGGCCGCCGACGAGAACCTGCGCTGGATCGCCGAGAACACCAACGGCGCGGGCTACACCGGCGACCTGGCCGGCGCGGTCCGGGACGCCGACGTGTTCATCGGGGTGTCGGCCCCGCGCATTCTGACCGGCGCCGACGTGGCCACCATGAAGCCCGACAGTATCGTGTTCGCCCTGGCCAACCCGGAGCCCGAGGTGGACCCGGACGAGGCCCGCGAGTACGCGGCGGTGATCGCGACCGGCCGCAGCGACTACCCCAACCAGATCAACAACGTGCTCGTCTTCCCTGGCGTGTTCCGGGGGCTGCTGGACGCCCAGAGCCGGACCATCAACGACGACATGCTGGTCGCCGCGGCCCGGGCCCTGGCCGACGTGGTCTCGGCCGACGAGCTCGGCCCGAACTACATCATCCCGTCGGTCTTCCACCCGGACGTGGCCGGTGCGGTGGCCGCGGCCGTGCGCGACGCCGCCGCACGCACGGCGGCCGCGGCTGGCCCCGCTTCGGGTGACGGCCGCTGATCGCGGCCGCACCGTTAATCTCCCGCGATGATGGGCACAGGGACGAAATGGCCACCGACAGCCTGACCGGCCGCTTGCTCGTCGCCACGCCGGTGCTCGCGGATCCGAATTTCCGCCGGACCGTGATCCTGGTCGTCGAGCACGAGGCCGCGGAGGGCACCTTGGGCGTAGTGCTCAACCGGCCCACCGACGTGCCCGTGGACCGGGTCCTGGATGCCTGGTCCGAGCTGGTCACCGGCCCCTCGGTGGTGTTCAAGGGCGGCCCGGTCGCGCCGAACAGCGCGCTGGCCATCGGCTCGGTGCCGGGCGACGCCGAGCCGCTCGGCTGGCACGCGCTGGACGGCGCGGCGGCCATCGCCGGGCTCGGGCTGGTGGATCTGGACGCGCCGCCGGACCTGCTCGCCCCGGCCATCAACCGGCTGCGCGTGTACGCGGGCTACGCGGGCTGGGCGCCCGGCCAGCTCAACGCCGAGATCGACGACGGCGCCTGGTACGTGGTGCCCGCCGAGCCCGCGGACGCGTTCGCCGGCGAGCCCGAGGATCTGTGGGCCGTAGTGCTGCGCCGGCAGGGCGGTGAGATGGCTTTCACCGCCACGTTCCCCGACGACCCGAGCCAGAACTGAACCGCTGGCCCCCGCACGAGCCCTAAACTCGATGGCATGAGCACCGAGGTTCTTCCGGACACTGCCACTCAGACCGAAAGCGGCACCCGGATCAAGACTGACGTCAGGCCGGATCTCTCCCACGGCGGCGACGGGGACCACGAGCGGTTCGCCCACTACGTCGACAAGAACAAGATTGTCGAGAGCGCGGTGACCGGTGACCCGGTGGTCGCGCTGTGCGGCAAGGTCTGGACGCCGAGCCGGGACCCCAAGCGGTTCCCGGTCTGCCCGGAGTGCAAGGAGATCTACGAGTCGCTGCCCGACGGCGGCGGCGAGGGCGAGTGAGCGGGCCAGCTTCTGCCTGATGACCTCTCCTTCCCTTGATTCTCTGAGCGACGACGTCTTCATCCGGTCCGACCTGCTGGGCATGCTGCGTGCCTGGCAGCGTGAGGCGTGGGTGGAATACTTCCGCGTACCCCGGCGCGACTTCCTGCTCAACGCCACCCCGGGCGCGGGCAAGACCGCCTACGCCCTCAGCATCGCGGCCGAGCTGCTGGCCCGGCGCGAGATCGCGGCCATCACCGTGGTCACGCCGACCGAGCACCTCAAGCACCAGTGGGCCGCCGCGGCGCTGCGGTTCGGTATCGCGCTGGACCCCTCCTACCGCAACGCCCAGGGCCGGGCCTCGGCCGACTTCGCCGGCGTGGCCGTGACCTACGCCCAGGTCGCGGCGCACCCGATGCTGCACCGGCAGCGCACCGAGGGGCGCCGCACGCTGGTCATCTTCGACGAGATCCACCACGCCGGCGACGCCCTGTCCTGGGGTGAGGCGGTCCGCGAGGCGTTCGAGCCGGCCCGGCGGCGGCTGGCCCTGACCGGCACGCCGTTTCGCAGCGACACCAACCCGATCCCGTTCGTCACCTACGGCGAGCAGCTGGACGGGTCCCGCCGCAGCTCGTCGGACTACGTGTACGGCTACGCCAACGCGCTGGAGGACGGCGTCGTCCGACCGGTGATCTTCCTGGCCTACTCGGGTGAGATGAGCTGGCGGACCCGGGCCGGCGACGAGATCACCGCCACCCTGGGCACCCCGCTGACCAAGGAACAGGTCGCGCAGGCCTGGCGGACCGCGCTGGACCCGGGCGGCGAGTGGGTGGCCCGGGTGCTGGAGGCGGCCGACAAGCGCCTGACCGAAGTGCGCCGCGGCATGCCCGACGCGGCCGGCCTGGTCATCGCGGGCGACCACGAGGACGCCCGGGCCTACGCCGCCCTGCTGCGCCGCATCACTGGCCAGCGTCCGGTGGTGGTGCTGTCCGACGACCCGACGGCCAGCCGCAAGATCGGCGCGTTCGCCAGTTCCGAGGACCGCTGGATGGTCGCGGTCCGCATGGTCTCCGAGGGGGTCGACATCCCCCGGCTGGCCGTCGGCGTCTACGCCACCAGCATCAGCACGGCCCTGTTTTTCGCCCAGGCCGTGGGCCGGTTCGTCCGGGCCCGCCGCCGGGGGGAGACCGCCTCGGTGTTCGTGCCCTCGGTGCCGATCCTGCTGGCCTTCGCGGCCGAGCTGGAGGCCGAGCGGGACCACGTGCTGCACCCGCCGTCGGACGCGCCCGAGGAAGACGAGCTGGCGCAGGCGCAGCGCCAGCGGGACACCCCGGACGATCTGCTCGCTCCGTCCATCGAAGTGCTGAAGGCCTCGGCCCACTTCGACCGGGTGCTCTACGACGGCGGTGAGTTCGGCACCGCCACCGCACCGGGGTCAGCCGAGGAAGAGGACTTCCTCGGCCTGCCCGGCCTGCTCGAGCCGTCCCAGGTGGCCCACCTGCTCCGCCAGCGCCAGGCCGGCCAGCTCAGGACCCGTTCGGGCGGCCCGGTGAACCCGGCCAGCTCAGCCGGGCCCGCCCTGCCCGGACCGGGTGCACCAGCGCCGGACGATGCCGCGCCCCCGGTCAGCCGGGAGGCCCTCGGTGCCCTGCGCAAGGAGCTGAACGGCCTGGTCGGAGCCTGGAACCACCGCACCGGCCAGCCGCACGGCGTCATCCACAACGACCTGCGCCAGGCCTGCGGCGGCCCGCCGCTGCCCCAGGCCACGGCCGAGCAGATCCGGGCCCGGATCGACATGATCCGCAACTGGGCCATCCGCCGTTAGAAGCCTGGCCGCCGTTAGAAGCCGTCGCCGCTAGCCGGGTCGTCAGCCGCCGGCGTACCACGGTCCAGAAGCTAAATCGCGGGGCGAGCCGAACGACGGCGGCCCCGGCGGCGGCCGCCGGTCCCAGTCTTCCGGCCCGGCCTCATCGCGCGGGTCACTCCAGCCGCGCTGGTGACGCGAGACGTTCCAGTCACCCAGATCACTGTCCCCGCGCTCATCGGGCCACCGCGGCTCGCGCCGGCCCGCGGCGCGCGGCCGCGCCCCCGGGTCCGGCCGGGCGTCCCGGCCTCCCCAGGTCTCCTGCGTCCCCCGAGTCTCCGGAGGCTCAGGACGCTGCCGGCCAGCCGGGCCGGCCTGCGAGCGCAGTCCTGCCTCGGCCCCTCGCGCCCCTCGCGCCCGGCGGGCCCAGAACCAGCGGCCGGCCGTGATCACGATGGCCACGACGGTGGCGGCGGCCATGGTCAGGAAGCCGTTCGCGATCCACTGGGCCGCGTTCACGGTCAGCACCGATGAAGACGGCGCGCTCCGGTTCAACGCCAGCCCCGCGGCCAGCGCGAAGACCAGGTAGCACAGCACCGGTACCGGGATCATCAGGTAGGCCGAGCGCTGCCGGACGGCTAGCACGGCACCCAGCGACCCGGCCACGACGAATCCGCCCAGCAGCGTGCCGGGCTCATGCTTGGTGGCCACCGAGACCAGCGCGCCCAGCACGGCCGCGATGACCACGATCCCCAGGCCCTGGCCGCCCGACAGCTGGCCCCAGCGCCAGGACCGCGCCGGCCTGCCGTCATCCTCCGCCTCGCGGGGGCCCTCGGCCGCTTCATCCCGGCGCGGCCCGCTCATCGGCACCGCCCGGAACGGGTCGGTCCACCCGGACGAGGCCTGCCTGCGCAGTGCTGGTCGACCCTGGGCCGGTCGACCCTGGGCCGGCCGATTCTGGTCTGGCCGATTCTGGTCTGGCCGATCGCGGGTCGGCCGATCCTGGGCGCCCTGGGCCGGCCGATCCTGGGCCGACCGATCCCGGACCCGCCAGTCCTGAGCAGACTGCTCCTGAGCGGCCCTGGTCCGGGCCTGCTCGGGATCCTCTCGGTACCAGCCCGGCTCTTCCCACGCGGCCGGCTTGCCGTCGCCAATACGCCGGTACCCGCCCGTTGGCGGTTCCGGGACATTTCGGGCCGGACGGAAGCCAGGCCCGGGCGCATTGCCGAACGGCGGGCGCGGATCCGAATCGTGCCATCGGGGCTCGCTCATCTGATCACCGATGTTAGCTGTTAGGGATCAGTGAGAAGGCCCCGCCGGTATTCTTCGCCGCATGGAAAACGGCGGCCGACGGAGAGCACAGGTGGCTAGTGTGCCGCCGGCCCGCCCCTGGCGGCGGGTGGCCCGCACCTCCATTTACTTTGTGACCTGCGTCCTTTCGGCCCTGGTGCTCGCCGCGAGCGGTTTTTCCTACTTTGTCGTGAGCGACGTCAACAGCATCGGCTCCTCGCACGCGATCTCGGGCGGAAGCTCGATCGGGGCGCAGAACATCTTGCTGATGGGCCTGGAGAGCCGGCGCGACTGGGACGGCAACGTGCTGCCGGCCAGCGTCCTCAAGGCCCTGCACGCGGGCAGCGTGCAAGGGGTCAAGAACGGCGTCGGCGGCAACGACACCAACACGCTGATCCTGATCCACATCCCGGCGGGCGGGAAGAAGGCCATCGGCTTCTCCATCCCGCGCGATGACTGGGTGACCTTCGCCGGCACCGTCGGGCCGCAGCAGCACGGCAAGATCGACCAGGCCTACGGCGTCAGCATGTTCTACCAGCAGCAGAAGCTGAAGCAGCAGCAGCCGAACATCAGCCAGAACCAGCTCGCGTTCCAGGGCAACGAGGCCGGCCGGAAGGCGGCGGTGGACACCGTCGAGCAGCTCACCGGCGTGCACATCGACCACTTCGCCGAGGTCAACCTGGACGGCTTCTACGAGCTGGCCAACGTGCTGGGCGGGGTCGAGGTCTGCCTCAACCACGCCGTCTCGGACAAGAACTCCGGCGCCGACTTCAAGGCCGGGTACCAGCACCTGAACGCGGCCCAGGCGCTGGCCTTCGTCCGTCAGCGCGACGGGCTGACCAACGGCGACCTGGACCGGACCCACCGCCAGCAGGCGTTCCTGGACTCGGTCATGATGCAGCTGCGGAGCCAGGGCGTGCTGGGCGACCTGACCAAGCTGCAGGCGCTGCTGTCCGTGGCCAAGCAGTACGCGATCACCGACTCGGGCTGGAACCTGCTCAACTTCTCCTCGCAGATGTCCAGCTTGACCGGCAGCAACCTGGTGTTCCACACGCTGCCGATCCAGGCCTACGCCACCATTGACGGCCAGGCCGCCAACCAGATCAACCCGGCCCAGATCAAGACCATCGTGCAGCAGGCGTTCTACCCGGCCCCGGCCCCGACCACTTCGAAGTCGTCCAGCGCGCCGCCGGCGCCGGGCACCGCGGCCGCGCAGACCGTGGTGGACGTGCTCAACGGCGGCGACACCGGGGGCCTGGCCGGGCTGGTCTCAAGCGCCGTGGTCAAAGCCGGTTACCAGGCCGGGCTGATCGAGAACACCACCGCGCTGGCCAGCACCGAGGTGCTCTACGGCACCGGTGAGGCCGCCAACGCCAGCTCGCTGGCCTCGGCCTTCGGGGTGACCGCCACGGCCAGCCCCTCGGTCGCGGCCGGCCACATCGAGATCAAACTCGGCGCCGCCACCACCTCCGCGCCGGTGATCAGCTCCGGTTCGGCCGCGGCCGGAACGGGCGCCAGGGCGTCGTCGTCCGGGGTCATCCCGACCGCCGGCCCGCAGGGCGGCGCCATCGGGTCCGCCAAGGGCATCCCCTGCGTGAACTGAACCGTGTTAGCTAAAGAGCAGGATCAGCTGATCAGGACCGGGATGCCGTCCAGCTCGACGTCGGCGTCCCGCAGCTCGGTCAGCGCGCGGGCCGTGCTGTCCGGCGCCACACCCGCGGTCAGCCCGAGCAGCACGCGGGTGCCGAAGCCGCCCCGCACCGCGTCGGCTGCGGTGGCCCGCACACAGTAATCGGTGGCGATGCCAACGATGTCCACGTCGGTGACGCCGCGCTGGCGCAGCCAGTCGGCCAGCGGCGTCCCGGCCTCGTCGGTGCCTTCGAAGCCGCTGTAGGCCGCGGCGTGCTCACCCTTGCGGAACACCGCTTCCACCCGGCTGGTGTCCAGGTCGGGGTGGAACTCGGCTCCGGGAGTGGTGGCCACGCAGTGCGGCGGCCAGGTGTCGGCGAAGTCCGGGTGGTCGGAGAAATGGCGGCCCGGGTCGATGTGATGGTCCTGGGTCGCCACGATGTGTGCGTACTCGCCGGAATTGGTCGTGAGCCACCCGCTGATCGACTGGGCCACGAAGGAGCCGCCCGGAACGGCCAGCGAGCCACCCTCGCAAAAGTCATTCTGGACATCGACAACGATGAGTGCGCGCACATCGCCACGGTATCGTGCCGGAAGCGCGGCCGGCACTACCGACTAGTACGGGCCACGGGCCAGCACGGGCGAGGGGGAAGATGGCCGGTTACTGGAACCACAACGTCTACTACCAGCCCTTGATCCTGGGCGCGGTGCCGCCGGGCTGCGGCAGCGCGCTCGACGTCGGCTGCGGCGACGGGCGGCTGACCTGCCTGCTGGCCGAGCGCTGCCGCGACGTGACCGGGGTCGACCGCGACCACCAGATGATCGCGCTGGCCCGCGAGCGGGCTCAGGACGTGCGCAACGTCGCCTTCATCGACGCCGAGTTCCCGGCGTTCCCGTTCGAGGAGGCCAGCTTCGACTTCATCGCCTCCAACACCGCGATCCACCACATGAACTTCGAGGCCGCGCTGATGGCCATGAACCGCCTGCTCCGCCCGGGCGGCCGGCTGGCCATCGTCGGCCTGGCCCGCAACGCCACCACCCGCGACTACCTGCCCGACCTGATGGGCGCCCCGCTGAGCCTGGGCCTCGGCCTGACCCACGCCACCCTGCGCGCCGCCCACCGCGAGGACCGCAGCCCCCGCTTCCCGATCAAGGAACCCACCATGACCTGGGACGAGGTCCGGGTCGCCAGCCTGCGCCTGCTCCCCGGCGTCCAGTACCGCCGCCACCTGCTCTGGCGCTACTCCATCCTCTGGCGCAAGCCCGCCTGACCGGGCCCTCAGTCGCGCTCGTCGCCGTTCTCGAAGATGGTGGGGATGGCCGGGTCGCCCCGCGACAGCTGCCGCGCCTGCGGCGGCAACTCGGCCAGCACCTCGCGGTGCCGTTCCCGGGCCGCCTCCAGCGGCTCGCGCCCCACGACCTCGCCCTCTTGGACCAGCGGCACCAGCAGCCGACGGTCACCCGGACCCAGATCCGGCGGGACCAGCCAGATCTCCTCGGCCAGCGCGATCCCGTGCTCGTCCCGGTGCCGCAGCGCCCACTTGCGCCCGGCATGCCCCATCTTGCCCACCGACCGCTTGGCCACCGGCCGCAGCGGCCCGGTGACGGTCCCGTCGGGCGCGGGCCCGTCCGACCGCCCCACCAGCTTGTACACCAGGCCGGCCGTGGGCGCGCCCGACCCGGTCACCAGCGAGGTACCCACCCCGTACCCATCCACCGGCGCGGTCGCCAGCGCGGCGATCGAGTACTCGTCCAGGTCGCCGGTGAGCACGATACGGGTGTTCTTGGCCCCCAGCTCGTCTAGCAGCGTCCGGACCTGGTGAGCCACCACCGGCAAGTCACCGCTGTCGATCCGCACCGAGCCCAGGTCCGGGCCGGCCAGCTCCACCGCGGCGCGAACCGCGCGCGGCACGTCGAAGGTGTCCACCAGCAGCGTGGTCCCGGGACCCAGGGTCTCCAGCTGGGTCTTGAACGCGTGCCGCTCGTTGTCGTGGACCAGGGTGAACGCGTGCGCGCTGGTCCCGGCGGACGGCACCCCGTACTGCCGGTGGGCCTGCAGGTTGGACGTGGTGGCGAATCCGGCCAGGTACGCGGCCCGGGCGCTGGCCACGGCGGCCATCTCGTGGGTACGCCGCGAGCCCATCTCGATCAGCGGCCGCTTCCCGGCCGCGTTGACCATCCGGGAGGCGGCCGAGGCGATGGCGCAGTCGTGGTTGAGGATCGACAGCGTGACCGTCTCCAGGATCACCGCCTCGGCAAACGTGCCCTCGACGACGATGATGGGAGAGCCGGGGAAGTAACAGTCTCCTTCGGCGTAGCCCCAGATATTTCCGGTGAAACGGTATGATTCGAGGTACCGGAGCGTGACATCGTCCACGATGTCGGAAGCCCGGAGGAAGTCAAGATCAGCTGCGTCAAACCTGAACCGCTCCAGGGCGTCGAGCAGCCGTCCGGTACCGGCCACGACGCCGTATCGCCGGCCGTGCGGCAGATGCCGGGCGAACACCTCGAATATCGTGCGGCGCTGCGCAGCGCCGGAATGCAGGGCACCCTGGAGCATGGTCAGCTCGTAATGGTCGGTCAGCAGAGCAGTGCTGGGGCCGCCATTGGGTAGGGATGACTTGCTGTCCACCAAATTCGTCACGATGGAAGACTACGGACTGGGAGGTAGGCACCAGTGAGCGTGGCACCCTCTGAGGTGGAACTCCCTCAGTCCGGCGAGAAGACGACGCCGGACACGCCCTGGATCACGATCGTCTGGAACGATCCGATCAACCTGATGGATTACGTAACCTACGTGTTCCAGACTGTCTTCGGTTATCCGAAATCGAAGGCGAGGAAGCTCATGCTCGACGTGCACCACAAGGGCCGGGCGGTCGTCGCCGCCGGCGCCCGCGAATCGATGGAGCACAACGTCGAGGTTCTGCACGGCTACGGCCTGTGGGCCACCGTTTCCTCGGACTCCTGAGCCAGGAAACCTTTTAATCAGGAAACCTTTTAATAATGGATGCTTTCCGCCGGTCAAGCGGGGGCGTGCGGACGAACTTCGACGCTCCCGAGGCCTCCCTGCTCCGCAGCCTGATCGAACAGGTCATGTCGCTGCTGGATGAGGCCTCCGATGACCGCACCGACCCGGCTTTCGAGCCCGACGCCGCCACTACGGGGCAGGTCAGCCCGGGCCGGGACCCCGGTCCCGGGCACCCGGACGAGATCTCGGACGCCAGCATCGCCGACGTACCCGGCGCGGCCGAGCTGGACGCGATGCTGGGCTTCAGCCCGCGAACCCGGGCCCCGCTCGATCCGGCCCTGGCCCGGCTGCTGCCCGACGCCTACCGCGACGACCCGGACGCGGCGGGGGAGTTCCGCCGCTACACCGAGCAGTCCCTGCGCTCGGCCAAGCAGGAGGTCGCGCAGACCGTGCTGGACACCCTGCCCGCAGACGGCGGCCCGGTGAAGCTGTCCCGGGATCAGGCCCAGGCCTGGCTGCGGGCCCTGAACGACGTCCGGCTCACGCTGGGGGTCCGGCTCGGAGTGACCGAGGAATTCGAGGACGAGTGGAATCAGCTGGATCCGCTCGACCCGCGCGCGACCGCGTTCGAGGTCTACGCCTGGCTCGGCGACGTCCAGGAGAGCCTCGTGCAGGCCCTCAGCTAGGCTCGGATTCATGCTGTCGATCCGCCGTGAGCTCCACGACAAGATCGTGGCCCACGCTCGCGCCGACCACCCGGACGAGGCCTGCGGGGTCATCGCCGGCCCGGCCGGCCGGGACGACCCGGAACGGTTCATCCCGATGATGAACGCGGAGCGGTCCCCGACGTTCTACCGGTTCGACTCGATGGAGCAGTTCCAGGTGTGGAAGGAGATGGACGAGCGGGACGAGGAGCCGGTCGTCATCTACCACTCGCACACCGCCACCGAGGCCTACCCGTCCCGGACCGACGTCTCCTACGCCAGCGAGCCGGGCGCGCACTACGTGCTGGTCTCCACCCGCGACCCGGACACCACCGACTTCCGGTCCTACCGGATCACCGGTGAGGTGATCACCGAGGAGCCGGTGGAAATCACCGACGTGGAATGATCCCGGCAGGCGCCTAGTTGGACGCTAGAGAGCCGCGCCCCGGCTCCGAAGACATGTCACGATCTTGCCCACTATGGAGTGTTTTGATGGCCATCGACGTTCGTATCCCGACGATCTTGCGCACCTACACGGACGGTGCCAAGCAGGTAGAGGGCAAGGGCGCCACGCTGGGTGAGCTCATCGATGACATTGACGCCAGCCACACCGGGCTGAAGGAGCGGCTGATCGCCGACGGCGGGCTGCGCCGCTTCGTCAACGTGTACCTGAACGACGAGGACGTGCGCTTCCTCGGCGGCCTGGAGACGCCGGTCAAGGACGGCGACACCGTCACGGTGCTCCCCGCGGTCGCCGGCGGCGCGGCCTGAGGCCATGCGTTACGACTCGTTGCTGGACTCGGTGGGCCGGACCCCGCTGATCGGCCTGCCCCGGCTGTCGCCGGAACCTGACGTCCGGCTCTGGGCCAAGCTCGAGGACCGCAACCCGACCGGCTCGGTCAAGGACCGGGCCGCGTTCTACATGGTTGCGCAGGCGGAGAAGGACGGCCTGCTCCACCCCGGCTCGGTGATCCTGGAACCCACCTCGGGCAACACCGGTATCTCCCTGGCCATGGTGGCCAAGCTGCGTGGTTACCAGCTGACCGTGGTCATGCCGGAGAACACCTCGGCTGAGCGGCGCCAGCTGCTGCAGATGTATGGAGCCACGATCATCTCCTCGCCCGCGGCCGGTGGCTCCAACGAGGCCGTCCGGGTGGCTAAGCGGCTGGCCGCCGAGCACCCGGACTGGGTCATGCTCTACCAGTACGGCAATGAGGCCAACGCGCGCGCCCACTACGAGACCACCGGGCCTGAGCTATTGAGCGACCTACCCGAGATCACGCACTTCGTGGCCGGGCTGGGCACCACCGGCACGCTGATGGGCACCGGCCGGTTCCTGCGCGAGCACGTGCCCGGCGTGAAGATCGTGGCCGCTGAGCCCCGGTACGGGGAGCTGGTCTACGGCCTGCGCAACGTGGACGAGGGCTTCGTCCCCGAGCTGTACGACGAGTCGGTGCTGACCACGCGGTTCTCGGTGTCCTCGGCTGATGCCCTGTCCGCCACCCGCGACCTGCTGAACGCGGAGGGGATCTTCGCCGGCCCCTCCGCGGGCTGCGCGCTGCACGCCGCCCGGGCCCTCGGGGCCAAGGCCGCCGACGCGGGGGAGCGGGCCGACATCGCGCTGATCGTGGCCGACGGCGGCTGGAAGTACCTGTCCACCGGAGCCTACGACGGCACGCTCGCGGACGCTGAGGGCAAGCTCGAAGGCCAGCTCTGGGCCTGACCAGCTTCGCCCGGGGCCTGACCAGATTCACCCGGAGGCTGGCCCCGGCCGCCTGCGCCCCTATCCTGCTGGGATGCGGCTGACCATCATCGGGTGCTCGGGCAGCTTCCCCGGCCCGGAAAGCCCGGCCTCCAGCTACCTGCTGGAGGCGGAAGGCTTCCGGCTCGTGCTCGATCTGGGCAACGGCGCGCTGGGCGTGCTGCAACGGCACGCCAGCCTGTACGACATCGACGCGGTCGCCCTGAGCCACCTGCACGCCGACCACTGCCTGGACATGTGCGGGTACTGGGTCGCCCGCCGCTACGGCCCCGGCGGCCCGCAGCCCGCGATCCCGGTGCACGCTCCCGACGGGGCGGCGCAGCGGCTCACCCTGGCCTACGGACCGGAGGCGGCGCCGGGCCGGTCCTCGGGCCCGGGCATGGCCGAGGCGTTCACCTTCCACGCGCTGGCTCCGGGCACCCGGTCGATCGGCCCGTTCCAGGTCACCACCGCGCGGATGAACCACCCGGTCGAGACGTACGGCTTCCGCTTCGAGCACGGCGGCCGGGCGCTGGCCTACTCGGCCGACACCGGGCCCTGCCACGCCCTGGTCGATCTGGCCCGCGACGCCGACCTGCTGCTGTGCGAGGCCTCCTTTGTGGACGGCCCGGACCTGCCCCCCAACCTGCACCTGACCGGCACTCAGGCGGGCCAGCACGCGGCCCGGGCCAGGGCCCGGCACCTGGTCCTGACCCACATCGCGCCCGGGACCGACAAGCAGCGCTCGTTCGCCGAGGCCCGCGAGGTGTACGCCGGCCCCCTGTCGCTGGCCGCGTCCGGCCAGACCTTCGAGCTCGCCCCGGTGGGCCCGCTCCCTCTCTGAGACTCGGTAGTCTGGCGGGCATGGCCCGACCCGACGGACGTTCCGCGACCGACCTGCGCCCGGTGAAGCTGACCCGGGGCTGGCTTGACCACGCCGAAGGCTCAGTGCTGGTGGAGTTCGGCGCCACCCGCGTGCTGTGCGCGGCCAGCGTCCAGGAGGACGTGCCGCGCTGGCGCCGGGGCAGCGGGCTCGGCTGGGTGACGGCCGAGTACGCGATGCTGCCGCGGGCGACCAACACCCGTAACGACCGGGAGTCGGTCAAGGGCCGCATCGGCGGCCGCACGCACGAGATCTCCCGGCTGGTGGGCCGGGCCCTGCGGGCCAGCGTGGACTACAAGGCGCTGGGCGAGAACACGATCGTCATCGACTGCGACGTGCTGCAGGCCGACGGCGGTACCCGGACCGCGGCCATCACCGGCGGCTACGTCGCGCTGGCCGATGCGGTGTCCTACCTGCGCGGCCGGAAGCGGCTGCCCGGCGACCCCCTGGTCACCTCGGTGGCCGCGGTCAGCGTGGGCATCATCGACGGCGAGCCGCGGCTGGACCTGAACTACGCCGAGGACAGCACGGCCGAGACCGACCTGAACGTGGTCTGCACCGGCGAGGGCGATTTCGTCGAGGTGCAGGGCACCGCGGAGCGCGAGCCGCTCCGCCGCGATCAGCTGAACCAGCTGCTCGATCTGGCCGTAGCCGGTTGCGGTGAGCTGACCAGCCTGCAGCTTGCTGCCCTCTCCCGGTCCCTTTGATTTTTAATAAGGTCTTTTCCCCATGACTGATCGGCTCGTGCTGGCCACGCACAACGCGGCCAAGGTGGTCGAGCTGCGCCGGATCCTGGTCGCGGCGGGTGTCCCGGTCACCCTGTCCGGCCTGGACGAGTTCCCCGGCGCGCCCGAAGTGGCCGAGACCGGCCTCACCTTCGCCGAGAACGCGCTGCTCAAGGCCCGGGCCATCGCCGCGTTCACCGGCCTGCCCGCGGTCTCCGACGACTCCGGCCTGTGCGTGCAGGTGCTGAACGGCATGCCCGGGATCTTCTCCGCCCGCTGGGCCGGGCGGCACGGCGACGACCCGGCCAACCTGGCCCTGGTGCTGGCCCAGATCGCCGACATCGCCGAGCCGAACCGGATCGCGCACTTCACCTGCGCCGCGGCGCTGGCCCTGCCGGACGGCCGCGAAGGGGTGGCCGAGGGCCGCCTGGACGGGTCGCTCACGTTTGCCCCGCGCGGCCTCAACGGCTTCGGCTACGACCCGATCTTCGTCCCGGACGGCGGCACGCTGACCACGGCCGAAATGGCCCCGGAGGCCAAAGACGAGATCAGCCACCGGGGCCGTGCCTTCCGCGCCCTGGTCCCGGTCATCACGGCCGAGCTCGGCCTGACCCAGGGCTAGCTGTCTTTAGGAACTGGTGCTGCCGGTCCCCGAGCTGGACCCGCCGAGTTCGCTGGCGGGCAGTTTCGTGGTCTGGGCCGCAGGCGGTATCGACGCGCTGACCGGCTGGTTGACGGAGGTCACCACGATGGTCGACGCCACCTGCTCGCTGCTGCCCTTGGCCGAGGTGACGATCTTGCGGACCTGCTGCTGGCCGTCCAGCCACACCGTGAACTGCTCGGTGGTCAGGCCCATGGTCTTCAGCTGCGACGCGATCTTGCTGCGCGACGCCGCGGGCAGCTTGGCCAGCCCCGCGCTGATCGGGTAGGTGCCGGTGTACTCGGTGGTCGGCACGCCGTTGATGGTGGCCGTGCCCACCTTCTTCACGTTGGTAGAACTGGACAGCATCTGGGTCTGGGTCAGCGGGTCATTGTTGCCGTTCTGCAGCAGCTGGCTGAAACTGGCTCCGGACACCTTGGATATGGCCGACGCCGGGATCTCGACCCACGGCTTGCCGGTCTGCTTGGCCAGCTCAGCCATCTTCAGGTAGATCCCGCTGTTGTTGATGATCTCCTGGATGCCGCCCGGGAGCTGCTGCCCCTGCGCGGACACCGAGCTGAGGTTGGCCACCGCCAGCAGGCTTGGCTCGGTCTGTTCCTGCATTGTGCCCGAGATGGTGACGGCCGCGGTCCCGGTCATCTGCTCGTTAAGGTCGGCCGCGTACGAGGTCGCCTTCTGGGCGTGCGCGGCGGCGTCCTTGATGGCCTGAGCCGCGGTGAGCGTAGCGCCCCCGCCCGCCGTCGCGCCAGCCCCAGAAGTCGCGCTTGCCCCAGGCGACGCACTTTTCCCGGAACTCGCGCTCGGCCCCGGCGATGACGCCGAGCACCCGGCGACGGCCAGCGCTCCTGCCGTCAGCGCGACGGCTCCCCAGCAGGCGCTCCGTGCTCTCCGCGTCCCCCGTTGTTGCGGCGTCATGCCCAACCTCCCAGCCCGTGTCATTTCCGATGCGGCCATCCATACCCGGAGCATCTATATCAAACAATCTCGCCCGTTCCAGGCCGAACGGCCGGGCCGCCCCGGCGAGCCGGGAGCGATAACGTATGAGCAGTACGGCCCGCCAGGGCCGGTGAGATCCCAGGGAGTGCACGTGACCGAGCAGCGGCTGACCCCAGGCGACCAGGCGCCGGATTTCACTCTGCCCGACGCCGACGGCAACCCGGTCAGCCTGTCCTCGTACCGGGGCCGCCAGGTCATCGTCTACTTCTACCCGGCCGCCATGACGCCGGGCTGCACCAAGGAAGCCTGCGACTTCCGTGACCGCCAGCCCGACCTGGCCGGCGCCGACACCGCGGTGCTGGGCATCTCCCCGGACAAGCCGGAGAAGCTGGCCAAGTTCCGCGACAAGGAGAAGCTCACCTTCCCCCTGCTGTCCGACCCCGACCACGCGGTCGAAGAGGCCTACGGCGCCTACGGCGATAAAATGATGTACGGCAAAAAGAGCGTGGGCGTCATCCGCTCCACGTTCGTGATCGACGCTGACGGCAAGGTGGCCCAGGCCCAGTACGGCGTCAAGGCCACCGGCCACGTCGAACGCCTCCTGCGAGACCTCCTCCCCAAATAGCCCACCCCGGCGGGCGTGGCGAAATGGCATACGCGCCAGGTTTAGGTCCTGGTGGTGGAAACACCGTGGGGGTTCGAGTCCCCCCGCCCGCACCCTCCCCTCCCGCCCCATGCCCGCGGCCGTTCCAGCCAGCCCGCCGCCCCGCGCCGCCCCGCGCCGCCCGCTCCGCCGCTCCGCCCGCGCCGCCAGCCCTCCGTCGTCCGGCGTCACCTCGCCGGGCGTCCGCCGTCACGCCGGTTTTGTCGGACCCTGCCGCTAGTGTCGAACTAGCGATCGAACCATCGATCGAACCATCGATCAGTCAGGGAGGTGACCCGGATGAGCTCCCAGCCGTTAAACGCGGCCGAAGCGCTGGCCATGACGCAGGCCGGGTTGTCGTTCCTGGCTACCGGCGAGGCGGCGGAGCTGCCGACCGCCCTCCAGGCTGAGGTCCTGACCGGGCTGGAGCACGCCGAGGCCCGCCTGACCGCCGCGCGCTCGGCGGTGCTGGCCGGGTTCTGCGCTGGGCATGGGTACGAGGCCGATGGTCAGTTCGGCCCCAAGCCCTGGCTGCGGGCCTTCACCCGCATCACCGCCGGTGCCGCGACCGGCGCGCTGGCCTGGGTGCGTCGCCTGCAGGCCCACCCGGCCGTAGCCGCCGCACTGGCCACCGGGGCCATCACCACCTCCTGGGCCCGCGAGATCTGCACCTGGACCGACCGGCTGCCCACTGACCTCATCCAGGACGCCGACGCGATCCTGCTGGCGGCCGCTGCTGGAGGCGCTGACCTGCCGGACCTGGCCCTGCTGGCCACCGAGATGATCGAGCGGGCAGCCGTTCCCGACGGCGACGACGGCGGTTTCAGCGACCGGGCCCTGTGGCTGGAGAAGACCCTGGCTGGGGCCGGGCGGCTGACCGGAGACCTGACCCCGGGCTGTGCCGCGGCGCTGACCGCCGTGCTTGAGGCGCTGGGGAGCAAGACCGGCCCTGAGGACACCCGGAGCCTGTCCCAGCGGCACCACGATGCCCTGGAGGAGGCCTGCCACCGGCTGATCGCCGCGAACATGGTGCCCGGCCGCGACGGCCAGCCCCTGCACCTGTACGCCCACGCCGACCTGGCCCGCCTGGCCACCGCCGGCGCAGTGGCGACGGCCAGCTCGCGGGCAGAGTCCCGCTGGTCCCTGGCCCGCACGGTCGCGGGCCCGGCCGCCTGGTGCCCCACCGGCCCGGACCTCGACGCCGCCGCCTGCGACGCCACCATCATCCCCGTCACCACTGGCTACGTCGACTGGGCCTTGCTGGATCAGCTGGTCTCCCTGGCCCTGCCGCCGTGGGCCCTCGCCCACACCCCGGCAGCCGCCGCCCGCCCCCGCCCCGCTGCTAGCACCGGCCCCGCAATCCCCGGCCACTCACCCGGTCCCGCTGGCCCCGCCGGTCCCGCCGGGACGGCCGACCCGGCCGGCCTGCACACTCCCGAGGCCCGCGACCGCCTGCGTCAGCTGGCGCTCCAGCACGCCCTCGGGCTACTGTCCGGCTCGGCCGGCCTGGCCGCCCAGTACCGCACCCGCACCCTGGCCCACCCGTTCACCGGACGGAGCCAGCCCCTGGACGTCGGCATCCCCACCCCGGTCATCCCGCCGCACCTGAGACGGGCCGTGAACCTGCGCGACCAGCACTGCCGGTTCCCCGGCTGCGCCCAGCCACCATCGCTGTGCCAGGTCCATCACCTGATCCCCAGGGCCCACGACGGCCCCACCAGCCTGAGCAACCTGGCCCTGCTGTGCCGGTTCCACCACCTGACCGTCATCCACCGCTGGAACTGGATCCTGACCTGCCACGCTGACGGCACCGCCACCGCCGTCAGCCCCGACGGCCGGACCCTGTACAGCCACAGCCCGCCCGGCCGCGCCGCCTGACGGTCAGATCCCTCTCGGCCTGCGTGACCAGGCCAGGCTTCCGAAGGCCACCACCAGTGCGACGTTGACGGGTACGGCCAGGGCGGCGACGTTGCCAATGTGCGACC
Source organism: Streptosporangiaceae bacterium (assembly GCA_965277615.1). Lineage (GTDB taxonomy): Bacteria > Actinomycetota > Actinomycetes > Streptosporangiales > Streptosporangiaceae > Bog-532. Next base: position 332,718 of record CBDIDG010000003.1, read on the forward strand.
GGCCAGGCGATCATGGCCACGAGGACGAGCGCACCCTGCCAGCGGTGGCCCAGCTTGACCAGGGCGACGGAGACCAGAGCGAACGACAGCGGGAAGAAGAGGCCAAGCGGCTTGATGAGGTTGGCGGCCCCGGCTGGTGGACGAGCTGGACGTCGCCCAGGGACATGTGGATGGCCTCGAAACCGTAGGCTGCTGTCGGCCGCCCTCGTTCCGGTCGCGGCAGGCTGGGCGATCGTGTACGGGCAGCACCTGGCGGCCTATTCGGCCCTGAGCTGGCTCTCCCGCACCGGTCGCCAATCCGATGATCTGCCGACCGATCTGGCCCGGGCGGTGACCGAGGCACTCCTCGCGTCCGGGTCGACGCTATGGGCGGGCAAGGACCGCCTGCACGCGATCGGAGTGTGGCCTGAGACCAACGCGACCATCGAACCCACGACAGTCGCCGTGCTGCAGCAATCACCAAGCACCCACCTGCGGGTCGTGAGCAGCGCAGGAGTGGATGTCGGCGCCCTCAGCCTCGACCGAGCTCGCACGAACCAGCTGTCGTTGGCCGAAAGCAGGCTGTTCGACGATCTCGCATCACAGGCGGCGCTGGTCATCGACCACGTCGGTCTGGCCGGCGTCATCACCCGGCAGCAACGAGCCGGTCACCTCGACGGACTGAGTACCCGCGAACGAGAGGTGCTCGGGCTTATGGCCCGCGGCCTGTCGAACGCCGCGATCTGCGAGGAACTGCACCTGAGCATCAAGACGGTTGAGCCCGTCGTCAGCACGATCTTCACCAAGTTCGGGCTGCACCCGGACGCGAGCAGCAATCGCCGGGTGCTCGCCGTCCTGGCCTTCCTGCGAACCTGACCAACATCAGCTCAGCCGTCCTGCGCCCGGGGTTTGCGCCGGCGGGCCAACGGCGATGAGCCCGCTGAGGATCACGTCGATCTCCCAGCGCAGCCGCTGGCGATGGGCCTCGGAGTTCGCCTCCGGGACCCGGTCCTCGTTCCTGTACGGGACAGTCAGGCCAAACAACTCAGCCGCAGCGGGAATGGGCCGATCGAGGATCCTTAACCTGGCGCCTTCGGCGGGGACTCACGAGCAGCCGCTATCTTCCCTGGTGAGTGCCTAAAGCGCCGGGTCAAGTAGACCTACTTGACCCGGCGCTCTAGGCGGGTTCTAGCTGAGCCTGCGCCTGCGGTGAGTGATGATCAGTGCGATCAGGGCCGCGAACATCGCGATCAGGATCGCGGCGGCCAAGATCGTGACCAAACCTGGGCCACCGCCGACGGGGCGGGCTGCTGCCGCCGGGGCGGTCCCCGTGCTGCGCGGGAAGGTGATCTTTGCCCGGAAGGCTTGCTGGCTCAGCCCGCTGTGCAGTGTGACCGTGGCGTTCCAGGGGCCATCGGTCATCTGGCTGGTCAGCGTGAACCAGACTGGTTCGGATTGCCCGGGGGCCAGGCTGGTACCCAGCTGAGCCGGATAAGGGCCGGCCGTTAGTGCGCCGGTCACAGATGACATGGCCAGGGTGCCGGTCAGGTCCACCGCGAGGCCGCCAGTGTTGTGCACCAGGGCCCGTACGACCGCGTGGCCCCCCGAATTTCGCTGGCCGGTCACGGTGTTCACGGTGAAGCTGGTGGCCGGGTTGGTGCCGCCGACATAGACATACATCCGGATACCGGCGCGATTGATCAGTTCGATAGTGCCCCCGGACTTGGCGCTCCTGACCTCGGCCCACACCACCGCGTACCGTTCACCGGGGCTGGCCGTGGCCGGGATGGCGACAGCGATGGTGTCGACGGCGGTGCTGCCGGCGGGGACGTCCATGATGGGCCGGCTCACCGTCGTCCAGGTGGACAGGCCGTTGACGGTGTGGGCCGGGGCGCCGACGAAGGAGCCCTGGGAGATGGTGGCCGCGGCCGAGTAGATGGCCACGCGGAGTTCGGATCTGGTGGTGTTGGACACCTCGATGCGCCGGTGAATGGTCGTACCCGGTGTCAGGTTGTCCACAATGTATTCGCGGGCTCGCGGGTTGTTCGCCGCGTCGGCCGGCACGTCGAGCAGCCGCACTCCGACGCCGCCCGGGCTGATAACGCTCGAAGAGCGTGGGCTGGCCGATCGTGCGGTGCCCGCGTGCTGAACGTTCGCGGGCGGCGCGGCTCGTACGGCCCAGGCGGCCGGCGCAAAGGGACCGGCGAGCGCGCCGATGACCGCGGCCACGGCCACGGTCATCGGCGCTGCCATCAGGCGGCCTCGACGTACCGGAAGCATCGGTCGCTTCCAGCTCCCCATATCTACGACACCGAGTGCGTGATGCTGGTGCTGTAGGTGCCGGCCAGCGCGTTGGCGGGGATGGTCACAGCGATGGTCGGGTCCCATGTGGCTGTGTTAGAGCCGTTCACACTGGTGGCGTCTTGCACCCGGCCGCCCGGGTACAGGCTGCTCTCGGTGGAGGGAGTCACGGTGGCCGTCCCGGTTACGGTGGCTTGTGGCGCGGTGTAGACCACCAGCCCGAACGTGCTGGTTGAGATGGTCTGAGGCCCGGTGAAGTCCGTCGCGCTGGCGCTGGCGGTCCACCCTGCGGTGCCCCCCCGGTTGTCGGTCACCGCGACGTTACCGAGCCGAGCCCTGACGGTCTGAGCGGAATCGCTGGTGACCACCGATCCGAGGTCTACCGACTGAGTGGGTGCGCTGATAGTCAGGTCGCCCCCAGTGACCTCCACTGTCACCGGGGTGTCTGAGGCGGTGGCTGCAGACGCCGGTACGGCGAGGGTAAGTACGCCTGCCCCACCGATGAAAAGCGCGGCCGCGGAAGCGATTATCTTCGTTCGCATTATGCTCACTCCTAACGGAGCTTTAAGAGCAGAGAGCCCGCCCTTGACGCCAAGTTAACACTTTAATGCGAGTATTGATAATCACTAAGAATTATATGGCAATATGTACCGAATTGAATGCTGCTATAAGACTACATCGCCACTTTAAATGTCATAACCTGCGCATTACCTGAGTTGGGCCACATTAGTGCGCGGCTCATACGGTCGTAGCGTTTTACTGTCTCTGCGCAGGTAGTATCGCTCGGTCCATGGCCATGTCCCGCTGATAAATCAGTCGGTATTCAGGCGTTCGGGGGACTGGCCGGTAGTGGCCATATGCAGACCGGCCAGCTCTGATTATCCCAGCCGAGATCGGCAGCGCGTCCGGCTCGCTCGGCGCCGTTCTCACCCTCTTGCGGCCGGCCCGGGCCGCTACATCGAGCGCAGTTCCAGGTAGCGCTTGATGTCGGGGATCGAGACGATGACCGCCGCCAGCATCACGCCGAGCACGGCCACCAGCAGACCTTTACAGATCCTGCCGATCATTTCTGTTCCTCCTGCCCTGTCCTCCTGCGGTACCGATCGGCTCGAGTTCGTCCGGCGCGAAGTAGAGGAACCGGCCCTGGGCGCGCTGCAAATCCGCCATGGGGTCGGCGACCGGGGTGACCGCCACGTGGACCTGCCCGTCCACGTCGTGCAGCACCGCCTCGACCTGGGCCTCCCGGCCCACCAGGAACAGGTCCTGGGCATCGGAGCGGCGGGCACCCGGACGCATCCGGACCTTGCTGCCGCGGCCTACGGAAACGCCGTCGATCAGGACCTCGTCGGTCTCGGGGGACACCGAGCTGTCCGAACCCGGGTCCCACCAGGGCACGTCCGGGGTGTGGAACACCGGCACGTCATCGGCCGCTGGGGCCGCGGGGAACGGGCCTGACGTCTCGGCCGGCGCCCGGGCCGGGCCCGACGGACCCGACGGGCCCGACGGGCCCGACGGACCCGACGGACCCGGCCGGGGCTCCAGGTACCGGATCGCCCCGTGCAGCTTTTCCATCATTTCCGGCGGCAGGCCGTCCAGCCGGTCGATCAGGTCGGCGGCGCGCGGGTCGGTGGCCCGCGCCTCGCGCTTTTCTTCGTCGGTCAGCGCCAGCGTCCGCAGCGTGAGGATCTCGTCGATCTCGGTCGCGTCGAACAGGTCCCCGGCGCTCTCCGGGGCGATCTCCGGGTGGTCGTACAGGATGACCGGGGAGGACAGCATCAGGTCCCGGCAGTCCGCCGGTCCGGCCAGCACCGGCCAGGTGCCTTCGTTGTGGCAGGCCGTAACCTCGGCTGACGCCCACTCCGGCGGGTCAGTCATCGAGATGAACGACCCACCCGGCACGCCGATCAACGCGTGCGCCGCGACCAGGGCGTAGCGCAGCCCATCCTCCCGGTTACCCAGCACGATGCCGGGCTGGGTGTGGTTCTCGACCCGCAGCCGCAGCCGCAGTGCCTGGAAGGGCCCGGCGACCCGTTCGGCCCGGACCCGCAGCACCCCGTCCAGGGCGTCCCACCGGTGCACCAGCCGGCCGGCCAGCGTGCCGCAGGAGTCGGCCAGGTCGTCGGCCGATTCGCCCGCGTCGATGTGGAACGGGATCTCCACCTCGCGCCCGCCCTCGGCCACTCGGGTCAGTTCGGCCACGGTCAGCTCGGCGCGCTCTTCCCGCTCGGTGGCCTCGGTGAACTGGGTGTACTCGGTGCCGTCCACGGTCAGCGCAGGCACGTCGGCCCACCCGGTGGCATCCTGCGGCCCGCCCGCCGGGTGCGCCGGGGCCTGCTGCACGCTGCGCCGCTGGACGTGCAGGAACCGGACCAGGATCTGCACCCGCGCATCGTCGCGCGCCTCGGCCAGGCACTCGGTCTGGGCGGCGGACGGCTCGCAGTCATCCACCACCGCGTACGCGGGCGGCATCAGCACCCCGAACTGGAACCGGGCCTGATTCTTTCGTGATGACTGCCGGTACGGGTACAGCAGGTAGCCCTCGTACAGGATCGCGTCGGCCACGGTCAGCGCCTGGGCCGCGTGCGGTGAGCTGAGCGTCACGGCTGGCTCCCCGCCACGCCCGAGCTCCCCGCCGCCTCCGAGCCCCCCGGCGCATCGGCGGCCTCACCGAGCAGCGTGGTCAGCGTCGCGTCCCAGGTCGGCAGGGCCCGCTCGGTCTTGAACCGCTCCAGGCCATGAAGCGTCTCCCGGCTCATGGTGATCCAGGCCATGTTCGGGAAGTGCACGTCGACCGCTTCCCGCCAGACGCTGACCGGCAGCCGGTACGCCGCCTCCTTACTCCACGGGACCTGCTGGACCTGCATCTTCCCGTCCACCACCGAGAAGATCGTCCCGCTGAACAGCAGCAGCAGCGGGATCTCCCCGGCCTCCAGGCTGGCGAAGTACCGGCCCGAGCCGATCTCCAGGTCGTAGCTGAAGTTGACCGGCAGCTGTACCTCGGTATGGCCGGAGAAGCTGCTGATCATGGTGGAGACGTTGGTGAACTGCATCGGCTTCAGGGTGTCGGCCCAGCGCATGGTGTCACCGAACAGGTCCTTGAGCCGACCCTCCTCGGCCGGGGAGTAGCGCCGCCGGGCCGGTTCGATACGGATCTGGCAGCGCAGCGCGATGGCGTCGATCCGCTGCCCGCTGGTCTCGCTGATCCGCAGCGTCAGCGTCATCGAGGGCAGGACCGCGTACCGCTCGGCCTGCGCCCCGATGCAGTCGAAGGTCAGGTCGGCCACCTCAGGCCTCCCCGGCCAGCGGCCGGGCCCGGGTCCGGACCGTGCCGAGAAATTCTTCGATGCTGGCCCGGGCCTCGCTGCCGCCGTCAAAGCCGCGCCAGGTCAGCCGCATTCGTCCGGCCAATTCATAACAGGCATCGATCGGCACCAGGAAATGCTCGATGCCGGCGTCCCCCTTGGTGATCAGGACCGCCTCCACGTCGTCATCCATGGCCGCCAGCAACGGATGGCCACCCGCCAGCCGGGCCCACGCGGCCAGGTCCAGCCGGCACTCCGTCGCGCCCGCCGGGCTGGGGTAGAACCCGGCCACCTCGCCCGCCTGTGAACTGCGCAGGAAGAAGGCCAGCCCGACCGGGATCTCCAGCTCCTCCCACTCACCGGGCGACAGCGGGTGCTCCGAATCGGCCAGATACCGGTCCGGCACCGCCCGGTAACGGCCCCGACCGGCCTGGGACTGAGTGAAGAGCAGGTAGCAGGCGCGACAAGCGCACAGCAGGGAGGAGTTCTCCAGGTCGGCCACGTGGGCGTGATCGGCGGGGACCACCTCCGCGCACATCTCGCACTTCTCCTCGGCCACCTCGGTGGCGGCGAAGGAGACGGGCAGCTGCGGGTCGGACGGCAGCGGGGGCCGCCCAGAAACAGGAACAGAAACGGGATCCGGCAAGGGAACAGGAACGGGAGTCGCCTCCACCGGCGCAGGCGGGGGAGTGGCCGGAGCTCCCGGCACGAAGCGGCCGAGGCCGCCCCGCCCGGTCACCCGTCCGGTCACGACTGGCCCTGCGCGACCGCCGCCGGCACCGCCACCCTGATGCCCTGGCTGTCGGTGACCAGCGGCAGCGGGTTCAGGTGCAAGGTGGTGTCGCCCAACCCGCGGCCGGCCCGGCTGACGTCGTAGACCGCGCCGCAGGGGCAGGTCAGCACCTCGCGATCGAGCCGGCCGTCGCCCAGGTTGGAGCCGCAGGCGGCACAGCCGTCCCGGTAGGCGTACAGCGTCCCGCGAACCGAGCACAGCACGATCGGCAGGTCGGCCGCGGTGGTGGTGACGGGCCGGGCACTTGGCGGCCCGATCTCGGGCAGCAAGACCCAGCCGCCGCCCGCCGCGTCCGGGCCCGCGTCGGCCAGCGCCACCGCGTCCGGCCGTGGGCCGATCTGCAGGAGCACCGGGCCCGGGGCCGCCGCCGGCGCCTCGGTCACGCCTTCCACCATGACCTCGGTCACCTCGGGGGCGGCGTCCTGCACCGCGCCCTCGATGGCCAGTTGCACGGTGATCGCCGAGGACGGGCAGCCGTCGCAGTTGCCTTCCAGCCGCAGCCGGGCCACCCCGTCGCTGACCCCGACGTAGTGCACGCCGCCGGCGTGCGAGCCCAGGTAGGGCCGCACCTGGTCCAGCGCCCGCTGGATGCGGGCGTCGACGTCCAGCGGATGCAGCCCGTGCAGCAGCAGCAGGCTTTCCACCAGCGGGTCGTTGATCAGCCGGTCCAGCGTGGCCGCCATGGCCTTGCGGGTGGCGCCGTCCGACGCCACTTCGTCGTCGGCCAGCACGGCCATGACGTGCGCCAGGCCGTCCCCGTACAGGCTGACCAGCAGGCGAACCAGTTCCTCGGCGGCCGCACCCTGACCGCTGGCGCTCAGCCGGCCCAGCAGTTCCTCGATCTGGTCGCCGACCTGTTGCACGCGGGTCATGCCGCTCCTTCGGTAACGCGGTGGCTCATCACGTGGACAGCGATTACGTGGACGGCGATCAGGTGGACAGGGTGACCCCCATCGGCGAGTGCATTTTCTCCAGCGTCTTGCCGTTGCCGAGGTACATGTGCACCCCGCACGGCAGGCACGGGTCGAAGCTGCGCACCGCGCGCATGATGTCGATCCCCTTGAAGTTGTCCGGCGAGTTCTCCTCGAAGATCGGCGTGTTCTGGACCGCGTCCTCGTACGGGCCGGGCGTGCCGTAGCTGTCCCGCACGCTGGCGTTCCACGGGGTCGGCGGGTACGGGTGGTAGTTGGCGATCTTGCCCTTCCTGATCACCATGTGGTGCGACAGCACCCCGCGGACCGCCTCGGTGAAGCCGCAGCTGTTGGCCTCTTCCGGCACGGTGAACGGCTCCCAGGTCTTGGTCCGGCCGGCCCGGATCTCGCCCAGCGCCTTCTCCACGAAGTGCAGCGCGCAGGCGGCCGAGTAGGCCTGGAAGTAGGTCCGGGCCCGGTCCCGCTCGATGGCGTTGGACAGCGGCGCGCCCTGCTTGTCAACCGGGATCTTCCACTCGAACGTGACCTCGGGCTTGGTCGCGCTCCGCGGCAGGTTGATCAGCACGCTGTGGCCGGTGGACTTGACGTAGCCGAAGTCGACCAGGTTGCCCTGGGCCGTGGCCCACAGCCGGGCGATCGGGCCGCCGCCGGTGTCCGCGGCCAGGTAGTCCTTGCCGTCGAACCAGCGGGGTGACATGACCCAGCTGTACTTGTCGTCGAAGTCCCGTTTCTGCGGCCGCGGGATCGTGTGCTGGTTCCACGGGTGCCGCTCGTCCACCGGGTTGCCCAGCGGGTCGTGCGACACGAACTTCTCGTGGCCGGTCCAGTCCTCGTAGTACGAGCTGCCCAGCAGGATGCGGATGCCCAGGTTGATGTCGACCAGGTCGTTGGTGAGCAGTTGGCCGTCCCGGATGACGCCGGGGGTGACGAACATCTTCCGGCCCCAGCTGCTCATGTTCTCGTAGGTGAAGTCGCAGTACTCCGGGTCGTTCAGGCTGCCCCAGCAGACCATGTCGGCCCGGCGCCGGCCGACCTCTTCGTACCCGGGCAGCGCCTCGTAGAAGAAGTCGAACAGGTCGTCGTGCATGGGGACGACGCGCTTCATGAACTCGACGTAGCGCATCAGCCGGGTCAGGTAGTCGGTGAACAGCTGCACGGTGGCGGTGGTCCCGACGCCGCCCGGGTACAGCGTGGACGGGTGCACGTGGCGCCCTTCCATCAGGCAGAACATCTCCCGGGTGGACCGGCTGACCTGGAGGGCCTCGCGGTAGAACTCACCTTCCAGCGGGTTCAGCGACCGCATGATGTCACCGATGTACTTGTAGCCGTGCTCGGCCGCGTGCGGCGCCTCGGTGTGGTTGGCCATCTCCAGCACACCCGGGTTGGTCTCGCCGACCATCTTGGCGCAGAAGTCCACCCCGACCAGGTTCTCCTGGAAGATGTTGTGGTCGAACATGTACTCGGCCGACTCGCCCAGGTTGATGATCCACTCGCCCAGGTGCGGCGGCCGGACCCCGTAGGCCATGTTCTGGTTGTAGACCGAGCAGGTCGCGTGGTTGTCACCGCAGATGCCGCAGATGCGGCTGGTGATGAAGTGCGCGTCCCGCGGGTCCTTGCCCTTCATGAAGATGCTGTAGCCACGGAAGATCGAGGACGTGCTGTGGCACTCGATCACCCGCTTCTGCTTGAAGTCGATCTTGGTGTAGATGCCCAGGCTGCCCACGATCCGGGTGATCGGGTCCCACGACATTTCGACGACGTTGGGGTCCTCGGTCGTTGTCATCGCTGATCCCTTTCGCTCGTCACCAGGTCACCAGGTCTGCTTGTAGCCGGTTAGCAACTCGGAACTCTTCTTGCGCCACTTCGGCTCCTCGTCCGCCGTCTTGGCGGTGAAGCCGCGCAGGGCGCGGATCACGGTTCCGTACATGCTGCTCGCGGTGGTCGACACCTTCGAGCCCGGCGGCTCGTCCATGAACGGCATGAACTTGTCCGGGAAGCCGGGCATCGTGCAGGCGATGCAGATGCCGCCCACGTTCGGGCAGCCACCGACGCCGTTGATCCAGCCGCGCTTGGGCACGTTGCACTTGACCACCGGCCCCCAGCAGCCCAGCTTGACCAGGCACTTGGGTGAGCCGTACTCGGCCGCGAAATCGCCCTGCTCGTAGTACCCGGCCCGGTCACAGCCCTCGTGCACGGTCGCGCCGAACAGCCAGGCCGGCCGCAGCGCCTCGTCCAGCGGGATCATCGGCGCCGACCCGGCCACCTGGTACAGCAGGTACAGGATGGTCTCGGACAGGTTGTCGGGGTGGATCGGGCAGCCCGGCACGCACACGATCGGCAGCCCGGCCTTGGACCGCCAGTCCCAGCCCAGGTAGTCCGGCACGCCCATGGCCCCGGTCGGGTTGCCCGCCATGGCGTGGATGCCGCCGTAGGTGGCGCAGGTCCCGACGGCCAGGATCCCGGTCGCCTTGGGCGCCAGCCGGTCCAGCCACTCGCTGGTCGTCATCGGCTGCCCGGTGTCCGGGTTGTTGCCGAACCCGCACCAGTAACCCTCGGACTTGATCGCCTCGTTCGGGATCGAGCCTTCGACGACCAGCACGAACGGGTCCAGTTCACCGCGGTCGGCCTTGTGCCACCACTCGATGAAGTTGTCCGCGCCCTGCTCGGGGCCGCACTCGAAGTCGATCAGCGGCCAGTGCACCTGGACCTGGGGCAGCCCCGGCAACGCGCCCAGCACGATTTCCTCGATGCTGGGCTGGGTCGCGGCGGTCAATGCCACCGAATCCCCGTCGCAACTGAGCCCGCCGTTCATCCAGAGGATGTGCAGCACCGGCTCGGCCGGCTCCGCCTGGCCCGCGTCGTTAGCCTGTGTGGTGTCTGTGGCCATGAGGAGGCCACCCCCTCGCTGGTCGAATGCTGGCCTCCGGGTCGCATGCGCGTCCCCGCCGATTTAACGAGTGGCCCGTCCGCGGGCCGTGCCAGAACAGGCTGACCACGTTCACGCAATCCCCCCAGGGCACGAAAAACTTGTGCGTCCGGGGACATCAGCGCTGATGACCATGGCGAACCCGCCTTCGTGGTGCCCGGACACCCTTCGTGGTGCACAGACATCGCAATGTTAGACCCGGTGTAACCTACGCCACAAGATCTAAGCGTGACCACCCGGACACAAGTGTCCAGACCGACCCGCTCAGCCGTTGTTTCGATGTCCGTTTCTGCCTACGCGCCGGAGGCCCTTGTGCGCGCACAGACGTCATCAGCCCTTTGTCCGGGGGCTCGAATCGAATAGCCTTGCCTAAGCCCAAACCTGCACCACGCTGTGCTGCGGACGGCTTTGAGGAGAGATCCGGTGGCAGAACCCGTTTATGGTCCCTCGCAGGACCCGATCGAGGTCATGCCGGTCGTGGTTCTCTTCCAGGTATTTCCCGCTCGTCCTTCGTCGATTCCCGACATCCGTGATTTTGTCCGCCGCTGCCTGGCCGAGTCACCTTTGACCGAAGAAGGGAACCGGGAGGTCGGGGAGACGGTCTTCCGCGCCCTGCTCGATGCCGCGGGCCCGTCCGGATCGATCCAGGTGGCATTCCGGATCTTCCCCGAGCACGTCGAGGTGGACGTGCTGCACTCCGAGCTGCAGGCCACCGGACTGCCGTTCGCCGACGGTCGCCCCTCCGGCGCCCCGACCGAAAACGACGCTGTGGCCCCGGCTTCCAGGCCTTCCCCGGAGCAGGCAGCACTGTCCGCGCCCGGCGCGTCGTTCGTGCGGCTGGGCCAGGACGGGCAGCCCAGCAACTTCGCCGACTGGATGTCGGTGGCGCTGCGCCGGGAGGGCCTGACCCAGGAGGCCGCGGCCCGGCTGCTCGGGGTCTCGGTCAAGACGGTCAGCCGCTGGGTGGGTGGCGCGACCGAGCCACGCCTCCGCGACCTGCGGCGTATCCAGGAAGTATTCGGCGAGATTCCGCTGCAATGATCGGCCCGCGCGTTACCTCGGGAAAAATATTTATCTCGGCGCCGGCGATTTTTTTTCGCTGCCCACTAACAGCCATAACTGTCTTAATGGGCACTGGACGTTACCTCACAAGTGTCCTACGGTGCTGCCATGGCGGCTAATGGCGGGCGCCATCAACTCGGCCCGGATTCAGGCCGGCTCACGCTGCGTACATACCGCAGCGGGCTGGCGGCTCAGGCCGGTCATGACCTGACCATCGATGTCACCCGCTGGAGCGCCGAACTCGACGAGCCCGCCCCGGGCGCCCCGGGCGCTCTGGACGCCACCATCGACCTGAACTCCCTGGCCATCCGCGAGGGCCGCGGCGGGGTCAAGCCGCTCAGCGACCGCGACCGCCGGGACATCACCGGCCAGGCCCGCAAGCAGCTCGACACGGGCCACTACCCCGAGGCGTCCTACGCCGCCACCGGCTTCACCCCGGACGACGCCGGCGGCGGGGCCATCGACGGCACGCTGACGCTGCACGGCCAGAGCCGGCCGCTCCGGCTCGAGGTCAGCAAGACCGGGGAGGGCCAGTACCGGGCCACCGCGACCGTGGTCCAGTCCCAGTTCGGGATCAAGCCCTACTCGGGCATGTTCGGGGCCCTGAAACTGCGCGACAACGTCGATATCGAGGTCACCGTGACCTTGCCCGCCGCCCCGGGCCGCGCGTCATGACCGGCCCGGCAGGCCCGGCCGGCCTGTTCGAGCTGCGGGCCGCCCCGTCGGGCCAGCTGGCCGGACAGGCCACCGCCATCGCCGACGCCTGCCACGCCATGGCCCTGCGCTTCCACCGCGGCGGCAAGCTGATCGTGTTCGGCACCGGCGGGGCCGCGGCCGACGCCCAGCACGTGGCGGTGGAGTTCGTGCACCCGGTCATCGTGGGCAAGCGCGCGCTGCCCGCCATCTCGCTCACCGCCGACCTGGCCACGGTGACCGGGGTGGCCGAGCAGGACGGGATGGCCGGGATCTTCGCCCACCAGCTCCGCTACCTGGCCGCGCCCGAGGACATCGCGCTCGGCATCTCCGCCGACGGCAACAACGACAGCGTGCGGGCCGGGCTGGAGGTGGCCCGGCAGCGCGGGCTGCTGACCGTGGCCCTGGCGGGCCGGGACGGCGGGGCGATCGCCCGTGGCCAGGTCGCCGAACACGTGCTGACGGCCCCGGCCGACGACCCCCGCATCGTCAAGGAGCTGCAGGTCACGACCTATCACGTGCTGTGGGAGCTGGTGCACGTGTTCTTCGAGCAGCCCGGTGTGCTCGACCCGGAGGTGATCACGTGACGGTCCCGGAGGGCCGAATCCCGGAGTGTTACGGCGAGGTCTGCATCACCTGCTCGGACACGGCGGTCGAGGTCACCGTGGTCCGGCTGCTGGCCGACGGCCTGGCCATGGTCGACACCGGGCAGGGCGAAGAAGAGGTCAGCGTGGCCCTGGTCCAGGCCGGCCCGGGCGACACGATCCTCGTGCACGCCAAGGAAGCGATCGCCGTCGTGAGCCCCCGATGACGCCGCCCCCCGGCCCGGACGCCGGCCCGGATGCCAACGACGCCGCGGGCGGAATCGAGTCGCTCTACCCCTTCCTCTACGCCGGCACCACCGACCGGGCCGGCGACCGGGCCGCCAACACCGCCGCGGTGCTGGACCAGGTCCGGGCCTCGACCGTGGCCAAGATCGCCGAGATCGCCGAGCTGCGGCAGGCCGTGGCCCAGCGGGACGCCGCCCGGCTGGCCGAGTGCGCCGCCGAGGCCGCCGCCCGGTTCGCGGCCGGAGGCCGGCTGTTCGCCTTCGGCAACGGCGGCAGCGCCACCGACGCCCAGCAGGTCGCCACCCTGTTCCTCAACCCGGGCCCGGACGGTGCTGGCCGGGATTGGCCGCCGCTGCCCGCGTTCAGCCTGGCCAGCGACACCTCCGTGCTCACCGCGCTGGCCAACGACGTCGGTGTCGAGGTCATGTTCGCCCGCCAGCTGGGCGCGTTCGGCACCAAGCACGACATCGCGGTCGGCCTGTCCACCAGCGGGAACTCGGCCAACCTGGTCCGCGCCTTCGACGAGGCCGCGCGTCGCGGCATGCTCACGATCGGGCTGGCCGGCTACGACGGCGGCAAGATGGCCGAGCTGGACAGCATCGACTACCTGTTCGTCGCGCCGTCCTCCTCGGTGCACCGCATCCAGGAGGCCCAGACCACGACCTACCACGTGCTGTGGGAGCTGACCGCGACCGCCGTCCAGCAGGGCACCCCATGACCGGGCCGGGCGGGCCTGAACCCCGCGTCCTGGTGGCCGGGGTCGGCAACATCTTCCTGGGCGACGACGGCTTCGGGGTCGAGGTGGCCCGCCGCCTGACCGAGGCCAGCCAGCAGGGTGGCCTGCCGGACGGGGTGCAGGTCGGCGACTACGGCACCAGCGGCATGCACCTGGCCTACGACCTGGCCGATCACGGCTACGAGACCACGATCCTGGTCGACGCCGCCCCGCGCGGCGAGACCCCGGGCACGCTGACCGTGCTCGAGATCCGGCCGGAGGACCGGGCCGACCTGGCCTCGGCCGGCGGCCCGCAGCTGTTCAACGGCCACGGCATGCAGCCCGAGGTGGTGCTGGGCGTGCTGGACATGCTCGGGGCTGAGCCGGGCCGGATCCTGGTCGTCGCCTGCGAACCCGCGTCGGCCGAGCCCGGGATGGGCCTGTCCGCCCCGGTCGAGGCGGCCATCGACCAAGCCGTCGCCCTGGTCACCCGCCTGGCGGGCGAGCACGCCGGGGCCGGCCACATCAGGAGCGACGATTGAGATTAATGAGGGGATGGTCGTATGTGCCTTGGCATACCAGGTGAGGTGATCGAGCTCCTGGAGCAGCCGGACCTGGCTCGCGTCGACGTGAGCGGCGTGCGGCGGGTGATCAACATCGGGCTGCTGGCCGACGACCCGCCCGTGCCGGGCGAGTGGGTGCTGATCCACGTCGGTTTCGCGCTGTCGAAGATCGACGAGGCCGAAGCCGCGGCCGCGCTGTCGTTCCTGGAGGGGATCGGCCAGTCCTACGCGGACGAGCTGGAAGCACTCGCAGAATCCCGGATCGAGTAGAGGGGGCAGGCCATGCGGTTCGTCGATGAATTCCGTGATGCGGACAAGGCCCACGCGCTGTCGGCCAAGATCGCCGCGCTGTGCCAGCCCGGCCGCCAGTACAAGTTCATGGAGGTGTGCGGCGGCCACACCCACACCATCTACAAACACGGCCTCGAGGACTACCTGCCCGAGTCGATCACGCTGGTGCACGGGCCCGGCTGCCCGGTGTGCGTGATCCCGATGGGCCGGGTCGACGACGCCATGCACCTGGCCGCCCAGGACGACGTGATCATGACGTCGTTCGGCGACATGATGCGTGTGCCCGGCAGCCAGGGTTCGTTCTTCGACGCCAAGGCGGCCGGCACCGACATCCGGATGGTGTACTCCCCGCTCGACTCGCTGAAGATCGCCCGCAACAACCCGGACAAGCGGGTGGTGTTCATGGCCATCGGGTTCGAGACCACCGCCCCGTCCACCGCGATGACGATCATGCGGGCGGCGGCCGAAGGCCTGGAGAACTTCTCCGTCTTCTGCAACCACGTCACGATCATCCCGGCCATCAAGGCCATCCTGGACTCCCCGGACCTGCGGCTGGACGGCTTCATCGGCCCCGGCCACGTGTCCACGGTGATCGGCTGCCGGCCGTATGAGTTCATCGCCGCCGACTACGGCAAGCCGGTGGTGGTGGCCGGGTTCGAGCCGCTGGACATCCTGCAGTCCATCTACATGCTGATGCAGCAGCTGTCCGAGGGCCGGGCCGAGATCGAGAACCAGTACGCCCGGGTGGTCCCGTGGGACGGCAACCCGGTCGCGCTCAAGGTCATCGGCGCGACTATGCAGCTGCGCCCGTACTTCGAGTGGCGCGGGCTGGGCTTCATCTCGCATTCGGCCCTGAGCGTCCGCGAGCAGTACGCCAGGTTCGACGCCGAGCTGCTGTTCGACGTGCCCGGCGTCCGGGTCGCCGACCCCAAGGCGTGCCAGTGCGGCGAGGTGCTCAAGGGCGTGCTCAAGCCGTGGGAGTGCAAGGTGTTCGGCACCGCGTGCACCCCGGAAACCCCGATCGGGACCTGCATGGTCTCGCCCGAGGGGGCCTGCGCCGCCTACTACAACTACGGCCGGATGAACCGGAACCGGGTCGCCGAGGTCACCATAGGGAGCCGGCCATGACCAGCCCACCGTCTCAGCGTCCCAGCTGGATCGACGAGGCCCTGGCCGAGCACGACCAGCACCACGGGCACGCCGAGCACGGCCAGCAGCAGGGCCAGCAGGGCCAGGTCTCGGACCGCGAGCAGCAGGTCCTGGACCGGATCGACAAGGCCCGCCGCCGCCGCCCGAAAGTGCGCGAGGAACGCATAACGATGTCGCACGGCGCCGGCGGCAAGGCCACGCACACGCTGATCGAGGCGGTGTTCCTGGACGCCTTCCGCAACCCGCTGCTGGAACCGCTGGAGGACGCGGCCACGCTCCAGGCCGGCTCGGCCCGGGTCGCGCTGACCACCGACTCCTACGTGGTCTCGCCGTTGTTCTTCCCCGGCGGTGACATCGGCGAGCTGGCCGTCAACGGCACGGTCAACGACCTGGCCGTGAGCGGGGCCACGCCCAAGTACCTGTCGGCCGGGTTCATCCTGGAGGAGGGCTTCCCGGTCGCCGACCTGAGCCGGATCGCCGAATCGATGCGGGACGCGGCGGCCGCGGCCGGGGTGCAGATCGTCACCGGCGACACCAAGGTCGTCCAGCGCGGCAAGGCCGACGGCTGCTACATCAACACGGCCGGCGTGGGCGTCTTCGAGCGGGACATCACGCTGGGGGTGGCGCACGCCCAGCCGGGCGACGCGATCATCGTGTCCGGCCCCATCGGCGACCACGGGGTCACGATCATGCTGGCCCGCGGCGAGCTGGACATCGAGGCCGACGTGCTGTCCGACACCGCCCCGCTCAACGGGCTGGTGGCCGGCCTGCTCGACCGCGCGCCCGGGGTCCGGGCCCTGCGCGACGCGACCCGCGGCGGGGTGGCCACGATCCTCAACGAGATCGCCAAGTCGGCCGACGTCGGGGTGCTGGTCACCGAAGACGACATCCCGGTCCGGCCCGAGGTCCGCGGCGCGGCCGAGCTGCTCGGCATCGACCCCATGTACGTGGCCTGCGAGGGCCGCCTGGTCGCCGTGGTCGACGGCGACCAGGCCGATGAGGCGCTGGCCGCGCTGCGGGCGCACCCGCTCGGGACCCAATCGTCGATCATCGGCCACGTCACCGACGGGCCGCCCGGACTGGTCCACCTCAAGACCGCGTTCGGCGGCACCCGCATCGTCGACCTGCTGGTCGGTGACCCGCTGCCGCGGATCTGCTGACCGCCGTGCACGAGGCGGCCATCGCCGAGGGCCTGATCAGCGGGGTCACCGAACGGCTCCCGGGCCGACGGATCACGTCGGTCCGGGTCGAGATCGGGGCGCTGTCCGGCGTGGTGCCGGACGCGCTGCGGTTCTGCTTCGGCCTGGCCACCGAGGACACCCTGCTGGCCGGGGCCGAGCTGGAGATCTCCGAGCCCAGCGCCAAGTGCGACTGCGCGGACTGCGGCCAGTCGTTCGAACCGGAAGACCACCGGATCCTGCTCTGCCCCTGCGGCAGCGCCAACGTGCGGGTGGTTTCCGGCCAGCAACTCCTGATCACCTCGGTAAAGGTGGCCTGACCATGTGCGCGACCTGCGGCTGTTCCACCCTCCTGGACCCCCAGGAAGCCCACGAGTCCCACGAGCACCCCGAACATCACGAGCACCCTCACGATCACGGCTCCGGCGAAGTGATCACGCTGGAGCAGAAGATCCTGGCCAAGAACGACGACCTGGCCGCCGGCAACCGGGCCTGGCTGCGCGACCGCGGCATCCTGGCCGTCAACGTGATGAGCTCACCCGGCTCGGGCAAGACCACCCTGCTGGAACGGTCCGGCCGGGACCTGGCCGGTCGGCTCACGCTCGCGGTCGTCGAGGGCGACCAAGAGACCGCGCTGGACGCCGACCGCATCCGCGCCGCGGGCTGCCAGGTGGTCCAGATCAACACCGGCGCGGGCTGCCACCTGGACGCGGCCATGGTCGGCGGCGCGCTCCGTACCCTGGACCCGCCGCCCGGCTCGGTCGTGGTCATCGAAAACGTCGGCAACCTGGTCTGCCCGGCCCTGTTCGACCTGGGCGAGGCCGCGCGCGTCGTGCTGGCCTCGGTCACCGAAGGCACCGACAAGCCGCTGAAGTACCCCCAGATGTTCCGGAGCGCCGACCTGGTCGTGGTGACCAAGACCGACCTCAGCCCGTACGTGGACTTCGAAATCAGCGCGTTCGGCGACTACATCGGCCAGGTCAGCCCGCAGGCCATGATGATCCACCTGTCCGCCACCACCGGCTTCGGCCTGCCCACCTGGTACGATTGGCTGGCCAGCAAGGTCCCCGGCGGCGCGGTGCCGGTCTAGCTCCTGGGCCGTCTAGCTCTTGGCCCAGCTAGCGGCCGGCGTCCCAGGCCGCCGCCACCACGGCCTGGCCGAGGCTGATGCCGCCGTCGTTGCACGGGACCTGGGCCTGGGTCAGGACCCGGAAGCTGCGCGCCTCCAGCCGGGCCACGGTCTCGGTCGCCAGCAGCAGGTTCTGGAACACCCCGCCGGACAGGGCCACGGTATCCAGCCCGCGCCGATCGCGGACGACCACACAGGCCTCCTCGATCAGCCGGGCCACCCCGTGGTGGAACCGGGCCGCGATGACCGGGGGCGCTACGCCGCACGCCAGGTCACCGGCCGCGGCGCGGACCAGGTCGGCCCCCGCCACCTGGAACGGTTCGCCGGGGGACAGGCCAGCGCGGTAGGAGTCTCGTTCAAAAGGATCGGCTAGCTGCTCCAGCTCGACGGCGGCCTGACCCTCGTAGTTGATCGTGTCCCTGACCCCGAGCAGGGCCGACACCGCATCGAACAGGCGCCCGGCGCTCGACGTCAGCGGCGCGTTCACCCCCTTGCGCGCCATGGACAAAACGGCCGCCCACTGGTCCTCGTGCCGGGCGGTGACGGCCAGCGACTCCGGGGCGACGTCGGCGCGGGCCAGATAGGCCGCCGCCATCCGCCACGGCTGCCGGATGGCGGCCGCGCCGCCCGGCAGCGGCACCGGCGCCAGGTGCCCGACCCGCTCGTACGTGGCCGGCTCCGCGACCAGGAACTCCCCGCCCCAGATGGTGCCGTCCGGGCCGTAGCCGGTGCCGTCGAACGCGACCCCGATGACCGGCCCGGCCTCGCCGTTGTCGGCCAGGCAGGACGCGATGTGCGCGTGGTGGTGCTGGACCCCGACCAGGTCCACGCCCGGCAACTCCACGGCGTACTTGGTCGACAGGTACTCGGGGTGCAGGTCGTGGGCCACCACGGCCGGCTCGATGCCGAACAGGCGCCCGAGGTGCTCGATGCCCTCGGTGAACGAGCGCAGCGTCTCCGCGTTCTCCAGGTCCCCGATGTGCTGGGAGATGATCACCTGGTCCCCTGTGGCCAGGCAGAACGTGTTCTTCAGCTCGGCCCCGACGGCCAGCACCGGCCGCCGGAACCGGGCCTGCACCCGCACCGGCTCAGGTACGTAGCCCCGTGACCGCCGCAGCACGATTTCCTTTTTAATGAAGCCGCGCGTCACTGAGTCATCGGTCCGGATATGGATGGCCCGATCGTGGGTCAGGAAGGCATCCGCGATCGGCCCCAGCCGCTCGTAGGCGTCCCCATCCCGGTAGGCGATGGGCTCGTCAGACACGTTCCCGCTGGTCAGCACGATAGGGCCGCCGACCGCCCGCAACAGCAGATGATGCAGCGGCGTGTACGGTAGCATCACCCCCAGCTGCCGGTTCCCCGGCGCCACCGCCTCCGCCACCCGCCGGCCCGTGGCGCCGTCTTCGGCCCCGTCGCCCGGCGCCACCGCCTCGGCCACCCTCTCGCCCGGGCGGCGGGGGAGCAGCACGATCGGCCGCCGCGCGCTGGTCAGCAGCCGCTCGGCCGTCTCGTCCACCTCGCACAGCATCCGGGCCGCGGCCACGTCCGCCACCATGACCGCGAACGGCTTGTCCTCCCGGTGCTTCCGCTCCCGCAACGCCGCCGCCGCCTTCTCCGACGTGGCGTCGACGGCCAGGTGGTACCCGCCCAGGCCCTTGATGGCCAGGATCTGCCCCTCCCGCAACCGCTCCGCAGCCTGAGCCACCACCGCCCCACCCGGCCCAGCCCCACGCGGCTCGCCCGCGTAGCCCGACAGGGCCCCATCCACCCCCGCAGCCCCGGTCACCCCCGCAGCCCCGACCACCCCTGTGGCACCAGCTACGCCCGCGCCACCAACCATCCCCTTAGCCCCTGCGACCTCACCCGCCCCTGCAGCCCCACCCGCCAGCGGCGCACCGTCCGGGCTGGTCAGGACCAGGGTCGGCCCGCAGGCGGGACAGCAGGTTGGTTCCGCGTGAAACCGGCGATTGGCCGGGTCGAGGTACTCCGCCCTGCACGCCGGGCACATCGTGAAGGGCGCCATCGTGGTCCGGGCCCGGTCGTAGGGCACGTCGCGCACGATCGTGTAGCGGGGGCCGCAGTTGGTGCAGTTGATGAACGGATAGCCGAACCGCCGGTCGGCCGGGTCGGCCAGCTCGCGCAGGCAGTCGGCGCAGGGCGCGGTGTCCGGCGACACCAGGGCCCGGCGGCCGGCGCCGGCGTCCCCGGGCCGCGAGGCCACGATGGTGAACCGGGCCGAACCGGCCAGCGGCAGCCCCCAGGTCCGGACCCGGTCCACCCGGGCCAGCGGCGGGGCGTCCCGGGCCAGCCGGTCCAGGAACTGCCCGACGGCGGTCTTCGTCCCTTCGACCTCGGCGAACACCCCGTCGGGATCGTTGCCGACCAGGCCGCCGAGGCTCAGCCCAGTGGCCAGGCCGTACACGAACGGCCGGAAGCCTACGCCCTGGACGAGCCCCTCGACCCGGACCGCTTTCCGGACCCGCTCCGTCACCTCCCCAGTGTGACCGGGTACCCGGTCAAGTGCCACTGCGGAACAGTTCGTTCAGGCCCGGGGTCTCATCACCTTCGGTCAGGATCAGCACCTCGTCGCCCGCTTCCAGCCGGGTGTCGGCCCGGGCCGGGACCAGCTGCCCGTCCCGGTTGATGAAAATGACCCACACATCATCACCGCAGGGCAGCTCGGCCAGGGTGAGGCCGTCCGCCGGGCTCGACCGCCCGACCACGAACCGGTGCAGGCCCTCCGGCTCCTCCCGGAACCGGACGCCCAGGCTCCACGGCTCCGGCTCGATGATCCGCAGCGGCACGTGCAGGCGGTGCGCCAGCGACGGCACGAAACCGCCTTGGACGATGACCGAGAACGCCACCACGACGAAGATGACCTCGTAGGCGCGGTGGGCGCCGCTGATCCCGGACTGCACGATGTAGGTGCCCAGCAGCACCGGCACCGCGCCCTTGAGCCCGGTCCACAGGACGAACAGCCGCTCCCCGCGTTTCAGCTTGATCGGCAGCGTCAGCAGCCCCACGAACAGCGGCCGGATCACGAAGGCCAGCAGCACGGCCAGGACCAGCCCGATGGCCCAGGCGTGGCCGTCGGGCAGGTCGCGCAGCCGGACGGTCAGCCCGAGCAGGATGAACGCCACGATCTCGGCCAGGCTGGCCAGCGAGGAGTGGAATCGGCGGATCTCCCCCTTGTACGGCGCGCGCTCGTCGCCGATCAGGATGCCCGCCACGAACACGGCCAGGAAGCCGGACCCGTGCGCCACCGTGGCCACGCCGAAGATGACCAGCACCGAGGTCAGCACCCGCAGCGCGTACAGACCCTCGCTCGGCAGCGGCACCCGGCGCATGAATTCCAGCAGCAGCCAGCCACCGGCCCATCCAATGGCGACGCCCACCGCCATCTGAAGCAGGAACTCGACCACGACGTGCCCGGCCACCGCGCCCGGTGAACCTGTCGCCCCGATCAGCGCCACCAGCAAGGCGATGCCGACCGGGTCGTTGGCCCCGGACTCGCCCTCCAGCAGGACACCGGTACGCCCGCCCACCTCACGCCGGCCGAGCACGGAGAACACCACGGCCGGGTCGGTGGGGGACAGCGCCGTGCCCAGCAGCAGGGCCAGCCGCCAGCCCAGGCCGAACAGCAGGTGCGCGGCCACCGCGGCCGCCGCTGCGGTCACGAACGTGCCCGCCACCCCGATCCACACGGTGGCCGTGGCCGCGGTGCGGAACTTCCGCCAGCCGATGTGCATCCCGCCGTCGAACAGGATGAACGCCAGCGCCACGCTGACCACGCGCTGGACGGTGCCGTCGCTGAGCCGGCCCAAACCCGGGAACAGGTCCGACGCGGCCGCCGCGAACACCAGGAAGAACGCGGGTGCGGGGATCCGGAGCCGTTCGCTGACCCGGTTCGACAGCACGGCCGCCGTGCCGACCAGCCCGATGAGCAAAATGGCCAGGCCGAACGATTCGGTTCCGGTCACCGGTCGTGTCCTCTCACGTAGCGGAGATTACGCCGACCAGACTTCCCGGCACCCCAGTCGCCACCCTAACCCGCCCAGCGTCAGCAGCAGATGCTGTCATCATGAGGAGATGCGCCTGACGCCGGGCGAGGCCCGCGAGCGGCTCGGTGCGGCCCGGGTGGCTCGCCTGGCCACCGTGTCGGCCACGGGCCAGCCCCACCTGGTCCCGGTCACCTTCGCCGTCGACGGTGACATGATCTACACCGCCGTCGACCACAAGCCCAAGACCACCACCCGCCTGCGGCGCCTGGCCAACATCGCCGCTAATCCGCAGGTCACCCTGCTGGCCGACCACTACGCCGACGACTGGGACCAGCTCTGGTGGGCCCGCGCCGACGGCCACGCCACGGTCCTGACCGGGCCGGCCGACATCGCGTCCCCCGTGGCCCTCCTGGCCGCCCGGTACCCGCAGTATCAGGCCACCCCGCCCGCCGGCCCCGTCATCGCCATCACCGTCACCACCTGGACCGCCTGGTCCTACACCTGACCCCGCGAGCCCCGCCGACCCCCTCAGCCCCCGAGCGCCGTGTGGGCAATGCGCCATTCTGCACACCCGGGTGTCGGTGATGGCGCATCGCCCACACCTCGGACGGCGGTACACCGGGTCCCGGCACCCCGGGCATTGACGTACACGGGCAATGGCGCCTTTACCCGTGTTGGAACAAGGGCAAAGGCGCCATTGCCCATGTTGGCCGCTAGCTCTGCGGGGGCGGCGGCGGGCGGAGGGCGGGAGCGATGGCGATGGCCAGGGCGAGGAGGACGGCCACGCAGACCAGGGCGTACCGGACCTCGATGTGATCGCCGAGGAAGCCGATCAGGGGCGGGCCGCCGAGGAAGGCGCAGTAGCCGATGGACGCGGTGACGCCGACGCGGGGAGCGGCCAGGGCCGGTTCGTCGGCGGCCGCGCTCATGCCGGTCGGGAAGCCCAGCGAGGTGCCGCCGCCCCACAGCAGCGCGCCGGCGAAGGCGGCGGGCAGGGCCGGGCCGACGATGAACAGGGCCACCCCGGCCACGGCCACGGCGGCCAGGGCGCGGGTGACCGGGACCCGGCCGTAGCGGTCAATCAGCCCCGCGCCGAACCAGCGGCCGCCGGTCATGGCGGCCAGGAACACCGCGAAGGCCAGCGTGCCGAGGGTGGCCGGGGCCCGGTAGTCCTCGATGACCGCGACGCTGATCCAGTCGTTGCCGGAGCCCTCGGCGAACGCGAAGGCCAGCACGAACACCCCGATCAGCACGGTCCGGGGCTCCCGCCACGCCGCCAGCGCGCTCCCGGCCCCCGCCCGCGCCCCGGCCGCCGCGCTCCCGGCTCCCGCGCTCCCGGCCCCGGCCCGCGCCCCGTCTTCCCCCGCCGTATCACCCGCCACATTGGCCACATGGGCCGATTCGGGCACGTCAGCCACGAAGGAGCGGGCCACCACGCAGACCACCGGGCCCTCCAGCAGGGCGGCCAGCGCGAGGTGCACGGTGACCGGCACCCCGAGGGCGACCGCGACCGCCCCGATCAGGGCGCCGGTCACGGTGCCGAGGCTCCAGGCGGCGTGAAACCGGGACATGATCGATCGGCCCAGCCGGCGCTCGACCGCAGCGCCCTGGACGTTCATGGCGACGTCCCAGATGCCGGCCGACACGCCGAAACCGAACAGCCCGGCCGCCACCGGTGCCACCCCGGCCAGGTAACCGAAGGCCACCGTGAGCAGGGAGACCGTGGACAGCATCGCCATCGCCATCGCGGTGCGCCGGGAGCCCCATCGCGCCACGATCGTCCCGGCCAGCGGCAGCGACACCACCGAGCCGGCCGCGATGGCCAGCAGCAGCAGCCCTAGGGCCGACGGGTCGAGGTCCAGGTGCTGCTTGACCTGGGGGATACGTGACGCCCAGCTGGCGAAGCCGAAGCCCGACACCGCGAACACGAGGTAGGTGGACCGGGTCGCCGCCTGGACCGGACCGGTCAACGGGACACCACACCCCTAGCATATGAAGATCTGCTAGCCACGCGCCTGGACGGGGAGACCATGTTTCACGTTGACTCCGAGGTCGGCCGCTTGCGGCAGGTGATCCTGCACCGCCCTGACCTCGAACTGAAGCGACTGACCCCGGACAACGCGTCGGACCTGCTGTTCGACGACGTGCTCTGGGTGAGCCGGGCCCAGGAGGAGCACGACGCCTTCGCCGGGGCGTTGCGCTCCCGCGGGGTGACCGTGCACTACTACAGCGACCTGCTGACCCAGACGCTGGACATCCCCGAGGCGCGGGCCTGGATCCTGGACCGGGTGTTCGACCCCCGCTGGCAGGGGCCGCTGGCGGCGGCTACGCTGCGGGCCACGATGGCCTGGCTGGACTCGCCCCGGCTGGCCCAGTTCCTGGCGGGCGGGATCACCAAACGGGAGATCTCCGAGTTCGGCCCGGAGCCCAAGAGCATCGCCTTCCACTCGCTCGACCCGGACGGCTTCGTGCTGCCCCCGCTGCCGAACCTGCTCTACCAGCGGGACACCTCGGCCTGGATCTACCGCGGGGTGTCGGTCAACGCCATGCGCCTCAAGGCCCGGATGGGCGAGACCGTCTACGACGAGGCCATCTACCGCTGGCACCCGATGTTCGCCGGGACGGACTTCGAGATCTGGTACCACGGTGCCGACGCCGAGCCCGCCACCATCGAGGGCGGCGACATCCTGGTCATCGGCCACGGCGCAGTGCTGGTCGGGATGAGCGAGCGGACCACCCCGCAGGCCGTGGAGCTGGTGGCGCACCGGCTGTTCGAGACCGGGGCGGCCCGCTGCCTGGTGGCCATCGACATGCCGAAACAGCGGGCCTTCATGCACCTGGACACCCTGTTCACCATGGCCGATTACGGCGTCTTCACCAAGTACGCAGGCATGGGCATGCTGCCGTCGTACACGGTCGAGCCGGGTGCGCTGCGCGACGAGCTCAAGGTCACCGAGCATCCGCCCGAGGACATGCACAAGGCCATCGCCGCCGCCCTGGAGCTGCCCGCGATCACCGTGCTGACCGCGTTCCAGGACGTGCACGCCGCGCTGCGCGAGCAGTGGGACGACGGCTGCAACGTGCTCGCGGTCGAGCCCGGGGTGGTCGTGGCCTACGAGCGCAACGTCACCACCAACATCTACCTGCAGGACCACGGCATCGAGGTCATCCCCGTCCCCGGCGGCGAGCTGGGCCGGGGCCGCGGCGGCCCCCGCTGCATGACCTGCCCCATCGAGCGCGACGCCTAAGGGCAGTGCCAGCTAGGGACAGTGCCAGCTAGGGGCAGGCCAGGTCGGCCAGATGGCCCGCGAACAGAGGCGGGATCCGCCAGGTCGCGGTGGCGGTGTGGCCGTCCGGGTGCAGCTCGATGTCCATCCGGTGCGGCGTCTCCAGGAAGATGACCTCCAGCCGCAAGGCGCCGTCGACCCATCCGCCCGAGGCTGCGACCGGGATCTGGCCGCCGCGCTGGTCAGCCGGGCTGGATACCGCCCACGTGCCCGCGCCGACGCCGAACGTCATCGCGTTGTCGGCCTCGGCCAGCGTCACCGTCCAGCCCTCGCCCCGTGGCTCCACCGACACCGAGTCCAGGGTGGTGGCCAGCTCTCCGCCCACCCCCACCACCGGAAACGGAGCGCCGGCCACGTCGCTCGCCGGGGCCGGGGCGGAGCCGGCCGGGCAGGCCGGCAGCGCGAGCCCGGCCAGCCGGGCGCTGAGCTCCTCCTGTGCAGCACCATCGCCACTGGCGCCCAGCCCTGGCAGCAGGTGGGCCCACAGGGCGTCCAGCACCGCCTGCATGTCCCAGGTCGCGGCGGTGATGGCCACCACCGTGTCCTGCTCCGGCAGCACCACGCAGAACTGCCCGAACGCCCCGTCGCCGCGGTACCCGTGCCGGGACATCCAGAACTGGAAGCCGTAGCCCTGGCGCCAGTCCGGGTTCTCCCGGTCCGGGTTGGCCACCTGCTGGCTGGTGGCCTGGGCCACCCAGTCGGCGGGCAGCAGCTGGCGCCCGTCCCAGCGGCCGTCCTGCAGGTAGAGCAGGCCCAGCTTGGCGACGTCCTCGGTCCGGGCGAACAGCCCGCTGAAGCCCTGCTGCCGGCCGGGCGGCCAGGTCTGCCAGCCGACCGGGCCGATGCCCAGCGGGTCGAACAGGCGGGGCCGCAGGTACTCGGTCAGCGAGAGGCCCGAGTTGCGCTGGACGATGCTGCCCAGCGTGTAGGTGCAGGGCTGGCTGTATTCGAACAGCGTGCCCGGCTCCTGGTCCGGCGGGATGAGCAGGAATCCGCGCACCGGCTCGTCCGGGTCGCGGTCCAGTGCTTCGGCCCGCATGTCGCGGTTGTGGCCGCTGGCCATGGCGGCCACGTGCCGGACCCGGATGGCCCGGCTGCGAGGGTCGGTGATGTCGGCCTCGAACTCGGGGAAGTGCTTCACCACCGGGTCGTCCAGGTCCAGCAGTCCCTCGGCCCGGGCCAACCCGGCCGCGGTGGAGGTGAAGCTCTTGCTCAGCGAGTACAGGAAGTGCCGCCGGTCGGCGCCGTACGGGGCCCACCAGCCTTCCGCGATCACCTGCCCGTGCCGCACCACCATCAGGCTGTGCATCTCGACGTCGGGCCGGGACTCGACCGCGTCCAGAAAGGCGAGGATGGCGGCCGGGTCGGTCTGCTGGCCGGCCGGTGTGCTCCGGGGCAGGGAACGGGGTGGCGAGGAGAGGCTCATGCTGCTGAGCCTAATTAAGAGATGGGTTAATGCTGGCTCGTGCCGACCGCAGGCGCCGAGTTAGAGTCGCTAGACACGCAACCCGGCTGGAGGGACGCCCGTCATGGACGCAGAAAGCGCTGAGGCGCTGGAAGTACTTCGGGACGTGTGGCGGGCCCAGGCGCAGACCGTGGCCGACCTGGACGACAGTTGCGAGTCGCACTGCCGGAAGATGACCGACGCCGGGGTCGGCTTCGACGACTACGCCGCCGGGGACGAGACGGACCGGATGGCGGCGTGGCGGGCCCGGCTGGAGCGTGAGGGCAAGCTCGGCTCGGCCGGCAGCCTGCGCGACCTCATGCTGCGCCCAGGCCAGACCGTCGACGGCACCCGCGGCTGAGCACGGACCGACCCGAGCACCTGGTGGAATACCCAGCAACCGTCGCCGAGCTCACCCGGCACCTGCGGGAGGGGGGCTACCTGGCCGACCGCGGGCTCGCCACCACCCTGCTGCTGTCGCTTTCCCTGCGCAGGCCCGTGCTGCTGGAAGGCGAGGTCGGCGTGGGCAAGACGGAGGTGGCCAAGGTGCTCGCCGCCGTCTTCGGGCGCAGGCTGATCCGGCTGCAGTGCTACGAGGGCATCACCACCAGCCAGGCCCTGTACGAGTGGGACTACGCCCGCCAGATGCTGCAGATCAGGGCGCTGTCGGCCGCCCAGGCGACCGAGGCGGCCCAGGCGGCCGAAGCGGCCCAGGCGGCCGATGCGCCGTCCATCGACCAGCTCTTCGGGCCGAAGTTCCTGCTGGAGCGGCCGCTGCTGGAGGCGGTCCGGCAGGGCGACCGGGCGGTCCTGCTGATCGACGAGGTCGACCGGGCCGACGACGAGTTCGAGGCGTTCCTGCTCGAGGTGCTGTCTGACTTCCAGATCAGCATCCCGGAAGTGGGCACGATCAAAGCCGATTCCAGCCCGGTCGTCATCTTGACCTCCAACCGGACCAGGGAACTGCACGACGCGCTGCGCCGCCGGTGCCTCTACCACTGGATCGGCTACCCGACGGCGGAGCGCGAGGCCGAGATCGTGGCTGTCCGCGAGCCCGGCGCCGCCGGTCAGCTCACCGGGAAGGTCGTGGCGGCCGTGCAGCGGCTGCGCGAACTGGACCTGGCCAAGCCGCCCGGGGTGGCCGAGACGATCGACTGGGTCCGCACGCTCGGCGTGCTCGGCCAGGCCGAGCTGACGGCGGACGCCGCCCGCGACACCCTGGGCGCGGTGGTCAAGGACCGCGACGACCTCGACCTGGTGCAGGACAACCTGGCCGAGATCATCTCCGGTGCCTAATCCAGTCGGCACAGCTCCAGCCGGCCCAGCTCCAGACCGGCTGACCAGCGTCCTGCTCGGCTTCGGTCGCGAGCTGCGGGCGGCCGGGCTGCGGGTCGGCACCGGGGACGTGCTCAGCTATCTCGCCGCCATGACGCCACTCGACCCGGCCGACCTGCTCGACCTGTACTGGGCCGGGCGGGCCACGCTGGTCAGCCGCCACGAGGACGAACCCGTCTACGACCGGGTCTTCCGCGAGTACTTCCTGGCCGAGGACGGGCCGGCCCGCGGCCAGCTGACCGTCAGCGCCGAGTCGGTGGCCAAGGCTCAGGCCGAACTGGTGCTGCCCGGCACCGAGCCGCCCGATCAGCAACAGGACGAGGAGCGCCCGGTCCTGGGCTGGATGGCGTCCGACGTGGACGCGCTGAAGCACCGCTCGTTCACCACGTGCACGCCGGAAGAACTCGCCGCCCTGCGCCGGATCATGACCAGGATGCGGCTGACGCCGCCGCGTCGCCGCACCCGGCGGACCCAGCCGGCCCGGGCCGGGACGGAGCCCGACCTGCGCGCGACGATCAGGGCGTCGATGCGGATGCACGGGGAGCCACCGGGCCAGCTGTACTTCCGGCAGCGCAAGACCAAGCTGCGGCCGCTGATCCTGGTCCTCGACGTGTCCGGGTCGATGACGGCCTACTCCCGGCACCTGCTCCAGTTCGCCCACACGGCCCGGCACGCGGCCAAGCAGGCCCAGGGCGGCCGGGTCGAGGTGTTCTGCTTCGGCAGCAGGCTGACCCGCATCACCCGGGAGCTGACCTCCCAGCGGGTCGACAGTGCCCTGGACGAGGCGGCCCGGACCGTGGCCGACTGGGACGGCGGCACCAGGATCGGCTCGTCGCTCGATGAGCTCGTGCGCACCTGGGGCCGGGGCGGTCTGTGCCGCGGGGGAGTGGTGGTCATCTGCTCCGACGGGCTCGACCGCGGCGACCCCGAGGTGCTCGCGCTGGCCATGGAGCGCCTGGCCCGGCTGTGCCATCGCATCGTCTGGCTCAACCCGCACAAGGGCGACGATCCGGATTTCCGGCCCAGCTCGCTGGGCATGATGGTGGCGGCACCGCATATCGACCTGCTGCTGTCCGGGCACGACCTGGCCAGCCTGGAAGAGCTGGCCGCCGCCCTCCCCGCCCTGAATTAGGAGAGCACCCACCATGATCCGGCTCGGCTCGCTGGCCGGCTACCCGTTCGAGGGGCCGCGGCTGCTCGGTGGCTGGACCCCGCCGCCGGTGGCGGCGGTCTACGCCGTCATGTACAAGCCGGAGCCGAGCAAGAAACCGGAGAACTATGCCGTCATCTACGTCGGCCACGCCGACGACCTGTCGGCCGAGCGGTTCCCGTTCCGGCATCCGCGCGCCGCATGCTGGATCAAGCGGGCCGGATCCAAGTGGAAGGTCTACGTCGGCTGCTTCGAGGCGCCCGGCGGGACCCGGGCGCACCGCGAGCAGATCGCCCGGGAGCTGATCGCGGTCTACCGGCCGAGCTGCAACCCCCAGCAGTACGACCACACCTGGAAGGACGAGTGGATCGGCGAGTACTCGGCCGCGCCCACGACCGCCCCGGTGCAGCGCCGTGGCCCCGATCAGCGGCCGTAGCCACGTAGTCGGCCGCCGGGGCCGATTAAGCGACACCTTATTCCGCTGTTGCGGCCCGGTTAGGGCTGAGTAACGATCACGGCATGCCAATCGAGTCCGACGGACACAGCAAGGACAATCCACGGCTGTTCGAGCTGATCGAGGACGCGCCCAAGACCGGCAAGAGCCCCACGGTCTGGGCCTGGCCCCAGCTCGTCGATTACCTCAAGATCGCCGGGCAGCCGGTCTCGGGGCCGTGGCCGCCGCACCAGGAGCCGCGCCCCGACCCCGACTACGAGTCGGGCCCGCAGGCCGTCCCGGACCCGCACTCGCAGACAGGCCCGCACTCGCAGGCAGGCCCGGACTCCGAGCGGGAGGACTGAATGTTCCCCTCCCGGTTCCGTTACGAGGCGCCCCGCTCGCTGGACGAGGCGATCGGCATCCTGACTGACGGCGGCGACTACGCCAAGGTGCTGGCGGGCGGCCAGAGCCTGGTGCCGATGATGAAGCTGCGCTTCGCCTCGCCGGAGCTGATCGTCGACATCAACAACCTGCCCGGCCTGGACTACCACCAGGCCGCCCCCGACGGCAGCCTGCACATCGGCGCCCTCTGCCGTCACGCCGACCTGGAGTTCTCCGGCCTGCTCCCGGGCACCCAGCCGACGATGACCGCGGCCGCGCCGCTGGTCGCCGACCCCCTGGTTCGCAACCGGGGGACGCTGGTCGGGTCGCTCTGCCACGCCGACCCGCAGGGCGACTGGGCCTCGGTGCTGCTGTCGCTGGGCGGCTCGGTGGTGGCCCAGGGCCCGCGCGGCCGGCGCGAGATCCCGCTCGATGGGTTCGTGACCGGCCCGTTCCAGAACGTACTGGAGCACGACGAGATCGCGGTCGAGGCCGTGGTCCCGCCGGCCCGGGGCGTCCGGGCGGGCGGCTATCTGAAGCTGGAGCGGCGCGTGGGCGACTTCGCCACCGTGGGGGTGGCGGTCTCGATCGAGACCGCGGGGGCCGAGGTGGTCCGGGCCGGCATCGCGCTCACCGGGGTGGGCGGGTCCACTATCGGCGCCACCGAGGCCGCCGCCGTGCTGACCGGCGGGCCGCTGACCGACGGCAGCATCGCCGAGGCCGCCGACCTGGCCGCCCGGGCGGCGCAGCCGCGGACCGACCACCGGGGCTCGGCCGAGTACAAGCGCCAGCTGGTACGGGTCTTCGTCACCCGCATCCTCCGCGGGACCACGGCCGCGGCCCAGGCCCAGGCCCAGGAAAGGGCGGCTTGATCATGTCGATGGTGTTCGACGACGTCGGCGACGAGACCGACGACGTACCGGTACGGAAGATCAAGTTCACCCTGAACGGCGCCAAGAAGATGGCCGAGATCGAGCCCCGGCTGCTGCTGGCCGACCTGATCCGCCGCGGCGCCGGCCTGACCGGCACGCACCGCGGCTGCGACACGACCAACTGCGGGGCCTGCACGGTCCTGGTCGACGGCCGGGCCATCAAGTCCTGCACGATGCTGGCCGTACAGGTCGACGGGCGTGACGTCACCACCGTGGAGGGCCTGGGTTCGGCCAGCGAGCTGCACCCGCTCCAGGAGGGGTTCCGGCAGGAGCACGGCCTCCAGTGCGGGTTCTGCACGCCGGGCATGATGATGGCGGCCAAAGAGTTGCTCGACCGCAACCCCGACCCGACCGAGGAAGACGTGCGGTGGGCGATATCGGGCAACCTGTGCCGCTGTACCGGCTACCAGAACATCGTGAAATCGGTCCTCTGGGCGGCCGCGAAGCTGAAGACGCAGGAGGGGTTGAGTTGACCACCACCGCCGGGGAATCACGGGCACTCGACGAGATCAAGATCGGTGGTCTCGGCTCCAGCCGCAAGCGGGTCGAGGACGACCGCTTCATCCGGGGCCAGGGCTGCTACATCGACGACGTGGTCCTGCCGGGCATGCTGCACCTGGAGATCCTGCGCAGCCCGCTGCCGCACGCCCGCATCAGGTCGATCGACACCAGCCGGGCCTGGGCCATCCCCGGCGTCCACCTCGTCCTGACCGGCGAGATGATGGCGACCAGGAACCTGGCCTGGATGCCCACCCTGTCCTACGACACCCAGGCCGTGCTGGCCACCGACAAGGTGCGGTTCCAGGGCCAGGAGGTGGCCTGCGTCATCGCGGACGACCCGTACATCGCCAAGGACGCCTGCGAGGCGATCGAGGTCGACTACGAGCCGCTGCCCGTCATCGTCAACCCGCAGCAGGGGCTGGCCCCCGACGCCCCGGTGATCCGGGACGACAAGGTCGGCCAGGACGACAACGTCGTCTACAACTGGGAGGTCGGCGACCAGGCCGGCACCGACCGGGCCTTCGCCCAGGCCGACGTGATCTCCAAGCTGGAGTGCCACTACCCGCGCAGCCACCCGTCGCCGATCGAGTGCTGCGGCTCGGTGGCCGACTTCAACCGGGCCACCTCCAAGCTCACCTTCCACGTGACCTCCCAGGCTCCGCACATCGTCCGGGCCGCGGTCGCGATGGTGGCCGAGATCCCCGAGCACATGATCCGGATCATCTCGCCCGACATCGGCGGCGGCTTCGGCAACAAGGTGCCGATCTACCCCGGCTACGTCTGCTCGATCCTGGCCTCGATCCTGCTCGAACGGCCGGTGAAGTGGATCGAGGACAAGACCGGCAACCTCATCTCCACCGGGTTCGCCCGCGACGTCTACCTCAAGGGCGAGCTGGCCCTGCGCCGCGACGGCAAGATCCTCGCCTTCCGGATGCACACCGACGCCGACCA
Source organism: Streptosporangiaceae bacterium (assembly GCA_965277615.1). Lineage (GTDB taxonomy): Bacteria > Actinomycetota > Actinomycetes > Streptosporangiales > Streptosporangiaceae > Bog-532. The sequence goes on from CBDIDG010000003.1 coordinate 364,979, forward strand.
CGGTGCGTTCTTCGCCGACGCGCAGCCGAGCAAGTTCAAGATCGGCCTGATGCACTCGGCCTTCGCCGCCTACGACGTCCCGGTCGCGCACCTGACCGCCCGCGGCGTCTACACCAACAAGGCGCCCGGCGGCGTGGCCTACCGCTGCTCGTTCCGGGTCACCGAGGCCATGTTCTTCCAGGAGCGGATGGTCCAGGCCGCCGCCGACGACCTCGGCATCGACCAGGCCGCGTTCCGCCGGATGAACTTCGTCGCCGACGACGACTTCCCGCACCGCACCCCGCTCGGCTTCCTGACCGACTCGGGCCAGTACGCCAAGTGCCTGGACGTCGGCCTGAAGGCCATCGGGTACGAGAACTTCAAGGCCGAACAGGCCGAGGCGCGTAAGCGCGGCAAGCTGCTCGGCCTCGGGATCTCCACCATGACCGAGCCGCTCGGCGCGGGCAACAGCCGGGAGTACGACATCCTCGGCATCAAGATGTTCGACTCGGCCGAGCTCAAGATACACATGACCGGCAAAGCGATCCTGCGCACCGGAGCCAAGAGCCAAGGACAGGGACACGAGACGACGTGGGCCCAGATCGTCGCGCACGAGCTCGGCATCCCGGCCGACGACATCGTGGTCGAGGAGGGCGACACCGACACGGCGCCGTTCGGCATGGGCACCTACGCCTCGCGCTCCACCCCGGTGGCCGGGGCGGCGGTGGCGATGGCCGCGCGCAAGGTCCGGGCCAAGGCCCGCAAGCTGGCCGCGCACCTGCTCGAGGTGTCCGAGGAAGACATCGAGTGGGAGCTCGGCCGGTTCTACCTGCGCAGCTCCCCGCAGCGCGGCGTGTCGATCCAGGAATGCGCCATGGCCGCCTACAGCAACATGCCGGACGGCATGGAGCCCGGCCTGGAGAACACGTCCTTCTACGACCCGCCCAACCTGACCTGGCCGTTCGCCGTCTACATCGTCACGGTCGAGGTCGACCCGGAGACCGGCGTCTGGGACGTGCTGCGGATGGTCGCGGTCGACGACTGCGGGGTCCGGATCAACCCGATGATCGTCGAGGGCCAGATCATGGGCGGCCTGACCGAGGCCTACGCCATGGCCAGCATGCAGTTCATCACGTTCGACGCCGACGGCAACTGCGTCGGCTCCAACTACATGGACTACCTGCTGCCTACCGCCTGGGAGACCCCCGGCTTCGAGCTGCACAGCGAGGTCGTGACCCCGTGCCCGCACCACCCGATCGGGGCCAAGGGGATCGGCGAGTGCGCCGCGGTGGGCGGGCCGGCCGCCTTCGTCAACGCGGTGATGAACGCGCTGGGGGAGACGGGCGTCCGGAACATCGACATGCCGCTGCTGCCAGACCGGGTCTATGAGGCGCTGACCCACCGCCACGACGTGTCCGGCTACCCGCCGGTGCGCCAGGACTAGGCCGGGACCCGGGCGAGGAGGACGGATGGACGGTCTGGGCGTGTTCGAGCGAATGAACGAGCTGGCCCGCAGTGGCCAGGCGTTCGCGCTGGCCACGGTGGTCTGGCGGCAGGGGCCCTCGTCGAGCAAGCAGGGCTCGCGCGCCATCATCACCAGCGACGGCCAGCTGCACGGCTGGATCGGCGGCGCCTGCGCCGAGCCGGCGGTGATCCGGGAGGCCCGGCAGATCATGGCCGACGGTCACCCCAAGCTGCTGCTGCTGGGCAGCCCGGACCAGTTCGGCTCGGTCGTCCCGGACGGGATGACCGTGGTGCCGATCTCCTGCCAGAGCGAGGGCGCCCTCCAGGTCTACATCGAGCCGGTGCTCCCGGTGCCGCACCTGGTGATCGTGGGCCGCTCGCCGATGGCGCAGACGCTGGCCGAGCTGGCCCGGGCCCTGGGCTGGCTCACCGACCTGCTCGCCCAGGACGAGTTCACTGGCGCCAATGCTGGCGCCGACGAGCGGTCGATGGTGGTGGTCGCGACCCAGGGCCACGGCGATGAGGACATGGTCGAGCGCGCGGCGGCCCTGCGCCCGGCCTACCTGGGCCTGGTCGCGTCCCGGCGCCGGGCCGAGGCCGTGCTCGGCTACCTGACCGAGCGGGGGGTACCCCAGGACCAGCTGGACCGGGTGCACGCACCGGCCGGGCTGGACCTGGGCCGGACCACCCATGAGGAGATGGCCGTGGCCATCCTGGCCGAGCTGGTCCAGCTGCGCGCGTCCGGCACCCTGGCCGACGGCCCCGCCCACCCGGCGCTGGCCGAGGCGCTCGACCCGGTCTGCGGGATGACGGTCCAGCCCGGTGCCCCGGCCATGCCGCTCGAGCACGACGGGGTCACGTACTACTTCTGCTGCGCCGGCTGCCACCGGGCCTTCGAGGAGAACCCAGATGCCTACACCAAGGCGGTGCTGACGTGATCATCACCAGCGACTTCGAGGTCGCCGAGCCGATCGACAAGGTGTGGAAGTTCTTCGAGGACATCCCGCAGGTGGCTTCCTGCCTGCCGGGAGCGGAGCTGACCAAGGACCTCGGCGACGACAAGTACGAGGGCAAGGTCGCGATCAGGATGGGGCCGGTTCGGCTGCAGTTCAGCGGCACGGCCGACATCACCGAACGCGATGAGGCGGCCAAGCGCCTGGTGGTGCACGCCGCGGGCGCGGACGAGAAGGGGCGTGGCCAGGCCGCCATGGTGGTCGGGGCCACGCTGTCGCCCAAGGGACGCGGCACCAAGGTCGCGGTCACCCAGGACCTGCAGCTGTCCGGGGCGGCGGCCCAGTACGGCCGGGGCATGGTCGCCGACGTCTCCGCCATCTTGATCCGCGACTTCTCCACCACCATGCAGGACCGGATCGAGCGGCTGGAGCGGGGCGAGACGGCCGAGCAGATCGCCGCGGCCGGCGCCGGCGGCAGCGTTTCGGGCTTCGCGATCGCCCTGCGGGCCACGCGGATGGCGCTGATGCGCGTCTTCGCCCGCTTCTTCCTCCCGTACCAGCCCGCCCGCTAACCCAAGCCCGCTAACCCAAGCCCGCTAACGACAGCGAAAGGAGGACCGCCATGGTCCTGTGGTGGATCGGTAACGCGATCCTGCTCGTGGCGGTGCTGCCCGTGGTGATCTACCTGCTCAACCGGGTGCTGGCCGCCCTGGAGCGGATCCGCGCGGCCAGCGACGACATCCTGGCCGGCGGCGTCGCCCTGATCGGGCAGCTGGAAGGGGTCCCCGACGGCCTGGCCGTCACCGACCAGACCATCGAAGAAGTGAAGGTCGGCGCGGTCCGCTACGCCGGCTCCGTCGCGAAACTACTCGGCTAGCGGAGGAACGGACAGCCATGCCAGCAGCAGCCTGGATGACCATCGCGGTGGCCGGCCTGATCATCGCGGTCACCGCCGTCGGCCTGATCAGGATCGTGTTCCACCTGCGGGCCATCCGCGGCACCCTCGGCGCCGTCACCGGCGGCGTCCAGGCCGTCGACCAGCTCACCTCCGCCGTGCCCGCCCGGCTGACCTCGGTCAACGCCAACCTCAAGCCGGTCCGCGACTTCTGCGAAACGGTCTAGGGAAGGACCGCCCATGACGACCGACTGGACCATCGGCTACGTGATCGGCGGCGTCATCGTGCTCGTCGTCGTGATCCTGGTCAGCGCGATCCTGCTGCTGGCCAAGCAGATCGGCGACGAGGCCCCGAAGATCAACGCCGGGCTCGAGGGTGCCGTCCGCAACACCGCGCCACTGGCCGCCCTGCAGACCACCATCGAGCACGCCACCATCATCATCGCCGGGCTGCGGCGCGGCCGGATCCGGCTGGGAGGGTAACGGTGAACCCCACCGAGCACACCCTGTGGGTGTCCGTCATCATCGTCGGCTTCGTCGTCGTGCTGGCCGTGGCGGCGCTGCTCAGCCTGCTGATCTACCTGATCAAGCGGATCGACCACCGGGTCGACACCATCGGCGGCACGCTGACCGCGGCCAAGGCCAACACGGCCAGCACGGTGCTGATCCCGCAGGTGGCCACCGGCGTGGATGCGGTCCTGGCCGAAGGCCTTGAACATCACCTGTTCCTCGGCCGGGTCCTCGGGCAGGTCAGGTCATGACCGTGCTGGTGGTCTTGACGGTCATCGTCATCGTCGCGCTCATCGCCGGCCTGGCCTTCTACCTGTACTGGGCGGGCACGCTGCTGGACCGGATCGGGGCCAAGCTCGAAGGGGCCGCGGAGCTCGTGCACGGCATCGTGGCCGACGCCGAGCTGATCGGCCCGGGGGTCGAGCACATCAACCAGACCGGTGGCGTGGTGGCCGGCGCGCTGCCCCTGCTGTACGGCATGGCCGAGGGCATCGTGACCGGCGTGACCCCGCGCGAACCGGCGCCGGAGGTTCCCGCGGTGGCCCGCCCCGCCTCCGGCACCCGCCGCTCCCGGCTGCTGTCCGCGGTCGGTTACCGGGAACCGCCGCCTTCGTAACGAAGAACCTAAGGGTTGGTCGCGGCAAAGGTGTCGCAGGCCGACGGCACACCCCTGTCGTACCCGGTGGTCAGCCACTTCTGCCGCTGGGCCGAGGTGCCGTGGGTCCACTTCTCCGGCTGGACCGACCCGGTGGCCTGCTTCTGCAGGAAGTCGTCACCGACCGTCGCGGCCGCCGTCAGCGCTTCGTCCAGGTCACCCGGCTCCAGCAGGTTGCGGGTGTAGGCCGAGTGGGCCCACACGCCCGCGTAGCAGTCGGCCTGCAACTCGGTGCGGATGGACAGCGCGTTGGCCTGCGCCGGGTACTGCTGGCTCAGCTGGGCCACCTGGGTGCTGACCCCCAGGATGTTCTGGATGTGATGGCCGAGTTCGTGCGCGACCACGTACGCCTGGGAGAAGTCGCCCTTGACCCCGTACTTGGCCTCCATGTCCGTGAAGAACGCCACGTCCAGGTAGACGGTCTGGTCGGCTGGGCAGTAGAACGGGCCGACCTCGGCCGTCTCGTCCCCGCAGCCGGTGCGCACGGCCGAGCTGAACAGCACCAGCCGGGCCGGGTGGTACTGCTTCCCGGCCTTGTCGAAGATGGACTGCCACTCGTCCTGGGCGTCGTTGAACACCGCGGCGATGAACCGCTGCTCGGCCGTGGCCGTGCTGGGCGCGGGCAGCGACGGGCTCGCGGTCGCGGCCGGGAAGCTGGGCAGCGCGGTGGCGCCGGCGTCCGAGACCGACGGCGTGCTGGTGGCCGAGGCCGACGGGGACGCCGACGCCGACTCCGGCGCCGAGGCCGAACCGCCGGAGGATCCGCAGCCGGCCGCCAGCACGGTGGCCACGGTCACGATCAGGGCCGCCGTCACCGCTCGCACGCCTGAAATCATGGGCCCAAGCTTATGAGTTGATCAATGGGCGCCGCCGTTAGGCCCGTCATGCCCAGCGACCGTGCGTTCTTCATGATCAAGTTCGCGTTCGAGCACGCGCAGGCTGGAATCGGGCAGGTGGCCCGCGTCCCGCCAGCGCAGCAGTTCCTCCCGCTGGGCGTCGATGACCGCCCGGCGGGCCCACAGCACCGCCTCGTGCTCGGGCGAGCCGGGTGCGGCCACGTCCGGGCCCTCTTCGACCTCGCCGTCGGCCCCCGGCGCCTGGTAGCGGCGCAGCCGGAGCTGCAGCGTGGTCCGCAGCCCGTCCAGCTCATGCGTGGCCACGTCCGGGTCCTCGGTCAGCTGGTCCAGCCGGGTCAGGCCCGCCTGGGCCGACGCGGCCCGGGCCTCGTTGCGCAGCGCGGCCGCGTCGGCCGGGTCGGCGTGCACGCCCAGCGCCCGGGCGATCGGGCCGAACGTCACGCCCTGGCCGACCAGCGTGACCACCACGACCACGTAAGTACAGAACAGCAGCAGATCGCGGTCGGGGAACGGGCGGCCGGACGCGGTGGTCAGCGGCAGCGTGAAGATGGCGGCCAGGCTGATCAGGCCGCGCGTGCCCGCCCAGCTCAGCACGATGATCTCCCGTCCCGTCAGCGCCTGCCCCCGGCGGCGATGTGGCCCCTTACGGACCAGCTGCTGGGTCAGGGCCAGCCACACCGGCCGCAGCAGCAGCACGACCCCCACGGTCACGGCCACCGCCGTCGCGATCGTCGGCGTCGGGTAGCTGCGCAGGCCCCGGACCACGGGCACGATCTGCTGCCCGATGAGCAGGAACACGAACCCCTGCAGCAGGAAGTCGGCCAGCCGCCACACCGCGCTGACCTGCAGGCGGCTGGCGCCGGAGGTGAACCGGGGGGTGTCGTGCCCGACCATCAGCCCGGCCACCGCCACGGCCAGTACGCCGGAGACGTGCACCTCCTCGCCCAGTAGGTAGGCCGCGAACGGGGTCACCAGCGAGATGCAGTTGACCAGCACCGGGTCGCTGATCGCCGACCGGGCCAGCCGCACCGCGATGGCCACCACGACCCCGGCCACCAGCCCGCCCGCCGCGGCCAGCAGGAACCGCAGCACCGCATCGCCCAGGGAGAACCCGCCGGTGGTGGCCGCGGTCACGGCCACGGTCAGCGTGGTCAGCGCGGTGGCGTCGTTGAGCAGGCCTTCGCCCTCGATGATCGTGATCAGCCGGACCGGCAGGCCGACCCGGCCCCCGACGGCCAGCGCCGCCACCGGGTCGGTGGGGGAGACCGCGGCGCCCAGCGCGATCCCGGCCGCCAGCCCGATCCCGGGCACGGCCAGGTCCAGGCCTACGCCGGTCAGCACCGAGGTGGCCAGCACCAGCCCGATGGACAGGCTGATCACGGTCCGGAGGTTCTTGCGGATGGCCAGCAGCGAGGCGTTCAGCGCCGCCGTGTAGATCAGCGGCGGGATGACCAGGGTCAAGATGACCTCTGGCTTGAGGGTCAGGTTCGGGCCGGGCAGCAGGGCGTAGATCAGGCCGGCCACGGTCAGCAGCGCCGCCGCGGGCAGCCCGGTCTTCTCGGCCAGCAACTGCAGCACGCAGATGACCGCCACCGCGACCAGGCCCAGCGCGAGCAGTTCCAGCATGGGACCTTGTTACCAGACACCAGGGACCCGGCCCAGAGGCCGGACGCCGGATCGGGTGCTAGCTGGCCTGGGGCAGCGCGAGCTCGTATTCGAGCGTGCCGTACTCGCGGCGCAGCACGGTCCCGCCCATCCCGCGCAGCAACAGGCCCATGGCCACGTTGCCGCCCGCGGTCAGCGCGACGAACCGGCGGATGCCGGCCTGCCCGGCCCGCTGCGCCAGCCGGGTGACCAGCTCGGTGCCGAGGCCGCGGCCCTGCCAGCCGTCCACCACGGTGACCGCGATCTCGGCCGTGCCGGGGTCGGCCGGGTCCCGGATGTAGCGGGCGATGGCCACGCCCTGCCCGTCCGTCGCGTCCAGCGCGCCGATCGCCTCGTGGTCGTAGTGGTCGACGTCGGTCAGGTAGCGCAGCTCGGCCGGCCGCAGCTCGTCCTTGGCGGTCAGGAACCGCAGCCGTCGCGACTCCGGGCTGAGCCGGGTGAACCCGTCGGCCAGCAGCCCGGCGTCGGCCGGGCTGACCGGCCGGATGAGCACGGTGGAACCATCGCGCAGCGTGGCTGGCTCGGCGCGAGGAATCGTCAGCAGGGAGTGGTTTTTCATCTCTAATGAAGTCAACCGGCCCGGGCCGGACGGTATGCCCCTGGGCCGCCCGTGGCCGCGGTGATCGTGGTCACCACGGCCGCAAGCCACGGGGACGCGCTCAGGGCACGGCCGGGGCGATCTCGCCCGAGCCGCGGATGACCAGCCGGGTCAGCAGCATGACCTCGCGCGGCGGTGAGGTGTCACCGGCGATGCGGCCGAACAGCAGCTGGGCCGCGGTGGCCCCGATCGTGGTCGGGTCCTGGGCCACCACGGTGACCGGCGGGGTCAGCTTGTCGGCCAGCGCGAACTCGTCGAAGCCGACCAGGGCCACGCTGCCGCGCTGCTGCCGGGAACTGTACAACGCGTCGACCGTGCCCATCGTGACCAGGTCGTTGCTGGCGAACAGGGCGGTCGGCGGGGCGGGCAGCTGCATCAGGTCCTCGGCCGCGCCGGCCGCGTCGGCCCGGCTGCGCAGGCCGTGCCGGACCAGGGCCGGCTCCGGGACCAGCCCGTCGGCCGCGAACGCCTCGGTGAAGCCCACGAACCGCTCGCGGATGGCCCAGATGTCCTCCCGGTCGCCCAGGTAGCCGATCCGCCGGTGGCCCTGGTCGAGCAGGTGCCGGACGGCCTGGCAGGCGCCGCGCCGGTTGTCGACCAGCACGGTGTCGGCGTCCAGGTTGTCGGCGGGCCGGTCCACGCAGACCACCTTGACCCCGCGGTCCTGCTGCTCCTTCAGGAAGCGGTGGCTGCCCGCGACCGGCACCACGATCAGGCCGTCCACCCGGCGGGCGCAGAACGCCGACACGACCTCTTTTTCCCGGGCCAGGCTGTCGTTCGAGCTGCCGATCAGGACCACGCAGTCGTGCAGCCGGGCCGCGTCCTCGACCGCCCGGGTCAGCGCGGCGAAGAACGGGTTGGCCAGGTCGTCCACCAGCAGGCCGATGGTCTGCGTGAGCTGGCCCTGGCGGCGCAGCTGCCGGGCCATGTCGTTGCGCTGGTAGCCGAGTCGGCGGATGGCCCGCTCGACCCGCGCCGCGGTCTCCGGCAGCACCCCCGCCTCGCCGTTGACGACCCGCGAGACGGTCATCAGGCTCACCCCGGCCGCGGCGGCCACGTCCCGCATGGTCGGCCGCTTGTTCACCCCCGGACGCCTCTCAGCCGCGCTCCTCCGACCAGGATGGGAACGTTATCAGTTTGTTGCCTCAAGGAAGCTCCCGCTCATCCCTCGCTCTTGACATCTGTCCCGGGCAATTGAAGAATCACGCCACGATGGGAACGTTATCAACCAATAGAGTGCCGTAGCACGACCTAGAACGGAAGGGGGCGCATCCGTGGCCGAGGCTGAGCCACTGCTCGAAGCGCGCAACCTGGTCAAGCATTACGGACAGGTGCTGGCCCTCGATGACGCCAACTTCACCGCCTACCCCGGCGAAGTGGTGGCGCTGATCGGAGACAACGGGGCGGGCAAGAGCACCCTGGTCAAGTCCCTCTCGGGGGCCATCAGGCCGGACCGCGGGCAGATTTTCGTCGAGGGCCAGGCCGTCACGCTGGCCAGCCCGCTCGACGCCCGGCGGCACGGTATCGAGACCGTCTACCAGGACCTGGCCCTGGCGCCCGACCTGGACGCCGCGGCCAACCTGCACCTGGGCCGGGAGATCTACCGGGTCCGGGCGCTGCAGATCCTGAACAAGGCCGAGATGCGGCGCCGGGCCGTGGCCGCGTTCAAGGACCTCGGGGTCGAGCTGCCCGACGTCGGCGCGCCGGTCGTCTCGCTGTCCGGCGGCCAGCGCCAGTCGGTGGCGGTGGCCCGGGCCGTGGCTTACGCCAGCAAGATCATCTTCATGGACGAGCCCACCGCCGCGCTGGGCGTGGTCCAGCGCGAGCGCGTGCTCGACAACATCAAGCGGGTCCGTGACCGCGGCATAGCGGTCGTCCTGATCAGCCACAACATGCCCGAGGTGCTGGCCGTGGCCGACCGCGTGGAGGTGCTCAGGATGGGCCGCCGGGTGGCCCGGTTCCGGGCCGCCGACACCGGTGTCGAGCAGCTGGTCGGAGCCATGACCGGCGCGCTGACCACCGAAGACGAGGGCGAGCCGGCCAGCAACGGCGGAACCGGCAACGACGGAGCCGGCAACGGCGGGGGAGGCGCGGCATGACCGACACCAACGCCCCGGCCGGCGCGGGCACCGCCGCCGGCGCGCCCGCGCCGCACCCGCCCCGGAACCGGTCCGCGGTGGGACATTTTCTGCGGCGAACCCTGACCGAGAACGAGTCGTGGACCTTCATCGCGCTGATCGTGCTGATGGCCGTGTTCACCGGGCTGGCTCCGGGCAAGTTCCTGACCACCAGCGACCTGTCGCTGATCAGCCAGACCACGGCCCCGTTCCTGGTGATGGCGGTCGGCGAGACGTTCGTCATCCTGACCGCGGGCATCGACCTGTCCGTCGGCTTCGTGCTGGTGCTGTCGGGCGTGGTCGCGGGCGAGTACTACGTCCACAACGGCGGGGCCAACGCCAGCGTGGGCACGATCTGGCTCGGCGTGCTGATCGGGCTGGCCACCGGCGCGGGTTTCGGCGCGCTGCAAGGCGTGATGGTGTCCAAGCTGAAGATCCCGCCGCTGATCGCCACGCTGGCCGGCCTGGGCGTCGCCGAGGGCCTGAGCTACCTGATCACCGGCGGCCACGACGTGGCCACCGTGCCCAGCAAGCTGGCCAGCTCGATCGGGCAGGGCAGCCTGTTCGGCATCCAGTGGCTGATCGTCATCTCGTTCCTGGTCGCCCTGCTGTTCGGCCTGATCCTGGCCTTCACCCGGTTCGGCCGCTACACCTACGCCATCGGCTCCAACGCCGAAGCGGCCCGCCGCGTCGGCATCAACGTGGACCGGTACCTGATCGGCGTCTACGCTCTCAGCGGCCTGATGGCGGGCCTGGCCGGCATCATGAACCTGGCCTACTTCAGTACCACCACGATCTCCGGGCACCCACTCGACAACCTGGTCGTCATCACCGCCGTCGTCCTGGGCGGCGCCAGCCTGTTCGGCGGGCGCGGCTCCATCCTCGGCACGTTCATCGGCGTCTTCATCCCGGAGATGCTGGCCGCGGGTCTCATCATCATCGGCGTCAACCAGTACTGGCAGTACATCCTGACCGGCGTGGTGCTGGCCGCGGCCGTCTACCTCGATCAGTTCCGCCGGCGGCTGCGCGAGCGCGCCTGAGGCAACGAAGCGGGGACCGCAAGGGCGCGTTCCCAAAGTTCAGGAGGATTGAATGTCACGTAAATACCCCGCGAGAGCGGTCAGCCTGGCCGCGGTCGCGGTTCTCGGTGTCGGGCTCGCCGCCTGTTCGAGCAGCGGCGGCAGCAGCGGCAGCAGCAGTAAGAGCAGCAGCGGCAGCACCAGCAGCTCCGGCTTCACCAAGAAGAACATCGAGCTGGTGGTCGGCACCAAGAGTGACGACTTCTACATCACGATGGAGTGCGGCGCCGAGGCCGAGGCCAAGAAGCTGGGGGCCAAGCTGACCGTCAACGGGCCGGCCGACTTCTCGGTCAGCGAGCAGGCCCCCATTCTCAACTCAGTGGCGGCCAGCAAGCCGGACGCGCTGATGGTGGCCCCGACCGACGCCAAGGCGCTCGACCCCGAGCTGCAGCGGATCCAGACCGCGGGCACCAAGATCGTGTTCGTGGACACCTCGTCCAGCAACACCTCGCTCGGCGTGTCCCGGATCAGCACCGACAACATTGGCGGCGGCAAGATCGCCGCGGACAACCTGGGCCAGCAGATCGGCGGTAAGGGCACGGTCGCGGTCATCAACGTCAACCCGGGCATCAGCACCACGGACGCCCGCATCCAGGGCTTCAACGCCGAGATGAAGGTCAAGTACCCGAACGTCAAGGTGCTGGGCGTGCAGTACGACAACGACAGCTCGGCCACGGCGGCCAGCCAGGTGGCCAGCGACATCGCGGCCCACCCCGACCTGAGCGGCGTGTTCGCGACCAACGTGCTGAGCGCCCAGGGCGCGGCCACCGGCGTGCAGCACGCGGGCAAGACCGGCAAGGTCAAGGTGGCCACGTTCGACGCCGAGCCGCAGCAGATCACCTTCCTCAAGAGCAACACGATCCAGCTCGCCGTGGCCCAGGACCCGTACGCGGAAGGCCAGGACGCCGTGCAGCAGGCCCTGAACGCGGCCAACGGCAAGACGGTGACCAAGGCCATCGGCACCCCGCTGACGGCCATCACCCAGGCCAACGTGAACTCGGCCAGCGTGCAGAAGTACATCTACAAGAGCAGCTGCTGATCACCCAGCTGACCAGTGGCCTGATCCCCCGGCGCGCCCGCGTCCGGGGGATCAGGGCTGTCTGACAGACTGTCGGGACTCGGGAGTCCCACGCGGAAAGGAAGCATGTGATGGCCGGCGAGGAGATCGTGCCCCGGAAGGGTGATATCACGCCCCCGGGCAGTCAGGCCGCCTCCAACGGCCAGCTCAGCCAGGCGGAGCTCAGGCAGCAGATCGAGCAGGCCCAGCTGGAGCTGGGGCGCACGGTCGACGCGATCACCGACCTGGTGAAGCCGTCCAACGTGGCCCGCCGCGCCGAGGTCCAGCTCCGGCAGCGCGCGGCGACCGTGGACCCGAAGCTGATCGCCGCGGGTGCGGTCGTGGTGGTCGGGCTGATCGGGTTGCTGATCTGGCGCCGCCGGCGCTAGGCGTCGCTGTCCTTGGTCAGTTCCTCGTACTCGGCCGGCGACAGCGTGCCGGGCAGCAGCTCGCCCCCGCCGGCGGGCAGTTCGACCCGGAACATCCAGCCCGCCCCGTAGGGGTCGGAGTTGACCAGGCCCGGGTCGTCCTCGAGGTCGCCGTTGGTCTCGCTCACCTCGCCGTCCACCGGGGAGTAGAGGTCGCTGACCGACTTGGTCGACTCGACCTCCCCGCACGGCTCTTCGGCCGTGACGGCCAGGCCCTGGGCGGGCAGGGACACGAAGACCACATCGCCCAGGGCGCGGGCGGCGAAGTCGGTGATGCCGACCGTGGCGGTCGTGCCTTCCACCGCCACCCATTCGTGTTCCGCGGTGTAACGCAGCTCGGCAGGAACGCTCATGTTCGGGTTCTCCTGTAAAAAGGCAAGTCGGTTAGCTGGGCCGGCTCGGCCCGGCCCCTGATGTCGACGGCCAGCTCACCCGAGCCGGCTGACATCGCCTCCGGCGTCAGGTAGGCCAGCGCGATCGGCACCCCCAGCGTGGGCGACGGCGCGCCGCTCGTCACGGTCCCGGCCGGCTGGCCCGCGGCCAGCACCGTGTACCCATGGCGGGGTACCCGGCGCGAGGCCATGGTCAGTCCGGCCAGCACCCGGTCCGGCGTCGCCTGCGCCCGCTCGTTCAGCGCGGCGGCACCGACGAAGCCACCCGGTTTGTCGAACTTGACCACTCGTCCCAGCCCCGCGTCGTACGGCGTCGTGTCCGGGCCGAGCTCGTTGCCGTAGAGCGGCATGCCGGCCTCGAGCCGGAGCGTATCGCGAGCGGCCAGGCCCGCGGGCACCAGGCCGGCCGATGCCCCTGCGCTGACCAGCGCCTGCCACACCGGCTCGGCGTCCTTGTTGGCGACGAACAGCTCGAAGCCGTCCTCACCGGTGTAGCCGGTGCGGGCGACCAGGGCCAGCCGTCCGGTCACGGTGCCGTCGTGGCCCGCGTAGTACTTGAGGTCGTCCAGGGCGACGTCGGTGAGCGGCCCGAGGATGCCCGCCGCGGCCGGCCCCTGCACCGCGATCAGCGCGTACTGCTCGGTCCGGTCGGTGACCTGGGCCTTGAATTGTGCCGCCCGGCTCTGCAGCTCGGCCAGGACCGTGGGCGTGTTGGCCGCGTTGGCTACGACCATGAACTCTTCGTCGCCGGTCCGGTAGACCACCAGGTCGTCGAGCACCCCGCCGTCCTCGGCGCACATCATCGTGTACCGGGCCCGGCCGGGGGCCACCGCGGACAGCAGGCCGGTCAGCGCGTAGTCCAGCGCCGCGGCCGCCTCCGGCCCGGTGACCGTGATCTCGCCCATGTGGGACAGGTCGAACAGGCCCGCGGCCTGGCGTACGGCCCGGTGCTCGGCGGTCTCGCTGCCGTAGCGCAGCGGCATCCGCCAGCCCGCGAAACCGGTCAGCGTGGCCCCCAGCCGCTCGTGCTCGGCCAGCAGCGGGGTGGCCCGCAACGGGGCCGGTGCGGCCGGGTGGCCGGCATCTGATTGTGATTCAGCGTCTTGGGCATTCGATGGTGATCCAGGCACGTCCGAATGGTATGCCGGTCGCATGGAGCTTCTCACCGATGATCAGATCACTGCTGAACTGAGCGAGTCGCCGGGCTGGACCACAGAAAACGGCGAGATCACCCGGACCCTCGAACGGCGTGACTTCCGTGACGCCCTGCTGCTGGTCGGGGCGGTGGCGTTCCTGGCCGAGGAAGCCAACCACCACCCGGACATCGACATCCGGTGGAACAAGGTCACGCTGACCCTGTCTACGCACTCGGCCGGCGGCCTCACCGCCGCTGATTTCAGCTTGGCCCGCCGCATCTCGGCCCTAGGCTAAGCTCATCGTTCCGTGAGCAGACAAGTCCTTGACGTGCGCGCCCGGCGTGCGGGGCGCGCTCCCTGGCCCGTGGCCGCGCTGGCCGCGGCGGGGCTCATGGTCGTGCTCGCGGCCTGCACCGGAACCCGGTCCGGGCCGCCGACCCCGTCCGCCAAAGCCGCCGCCACCAGCGTCACCAGCTCGGCCAACCCCAACTTCATCCGGGTGATGGTGCCGCCCGGTCTGGTGCAGGACGGCACGCTCGACCCCAAGACGGACTGGGTCACGCCGTTCGAGCAGCAGTCCGGCTGCCTGGTCAGGCTGACCACCGAGCCCACCGACGCGGACGCCTACCACGACCTCACCACGGGTACCGGCAGCTCCTTCTACAGCGCCGTCCTGGCCTCACCCGAGCTGGCCGGGGAGCTGATCGGGGCCAAGGCCGTGGCCCCGCTGGACACCAAGCACATCTCCGGCTACTCGCGGATCAGCCCCCGCCTGGCCCGCGCCGCCCCGGAGATGTCCGGTACGACAGCCTACGGCCAGCCGTACCTGTGGGACTCCTACGTGACCGGGTACGACGCCGGGAAGGTCAAGCCCGCCCCGGACACCTGGACCTCGCTGTTCTCACCCAGCTCGGCCAAGGCGTACGCCGGGAAGATCACCGTGCCGCAGGCGCCGGTCACGCTGGCCCTGGCCGCGCTCTACCTCAAGTCGTCCCAGCCCGCGCTGGGGATCACCGACCCGTTCGAGCTGACCTCGAGCCAGCTGGCCGCGGCCCAGCACGCGGTGGAGGCCGTCCGTCCCGACATCGGCACCTACTGGCACACCGACAGCGCGGTCGTCGGGCAGCTCGGGGACGGGCAGGATGTGCTCGGCGCGGTGCTGACCCACCAGATCAACGAGATGACGCGGGCCGGCCTGCCCACCGCCGGGGTGCCCGCGCTGACCCAGGCGGCCGGTTCCGGCACCGCGGTGGCCTACCTCGACTCGTGGCTGGTGACCTCGCACGCGCCCAACTCCAGCTGCACCTACAAGTGGCTGTCCTGGATGACGTCGGACTACGTGCAGGAGCGCGCCTCCGCGTTCACCAGCGCCGCGCCGGTCGCGCCGGCCGCCTGCGCCGGACCCGCGGCGCAGACCTGCGCCGCGTACCACATGTCTAACCTGCCCAGCGCGCGCAACATCGTGTTCGAGCACCTGCCCGCGACCAGCTGCCAGAGCGGTGGCTGCGCCAGCTACGCGCAATGGCAGACGGCCTGGAAACGGGTCACGGACGCGGCGGGCGTCGTGCCCCTCCCAACGGTCAGCCCCAGCGCCGGCTAAGCCAAGTCAGGTCGTACTGTCGGTCGTCTACGGGCACAATGGGTCTGTGGAACCTCGCGCTGTCGTCATCCTCGGCTCGACCGGATCGATCGGCACCCAGGCCCTGGACGTGATCCGCCGTAACCCGGACCGGTTCCGGGTCGCCGGGCTGGCCGCCGGGGGTGGTAACCCCGCCCTGCTGGCCCAGCAGGCCATCGAGTTCGGGGCCGCCCGGGTCGCGGTGGCCCGGCCCAGCGCCCAGGCCGACGTCCGGTCGGCGCTGGCCGCCGCGGCGGCCAGCGCCGACAACACCGCGGGCCAGCCGATCCCCGAGGTCATCGCCGGGCCCGAGGCGATGGCGCAGGCGGCCACCTGGCCCGGCGACGTGGTCCTCAACGGGGTGGCCGGCGCGGTCGGCCTGACCGCCACCATCGCCGCCCTGGACGCGGGCCGGATGCTGGCCCTGGCCAACAAGGAGTCCCTGATCACCGGGGGGTCGCTGGTCACCGGGCGGGCTGCTCCGGGCCAGATCGTCCCGGTGGACTCCGAGCACTCCACGCTGGCCCAGTGCCTGCGGGGCGGCGCCGCCGGCGAGGTCCGCCGGCTGGTCCTGACCGCGAGCGGTGGCCCGTTCCGCGGCTGGAGCCGGGACCGGCTGGCCACCGTCACCCCGGAGCAGGCCCTGGCCCACCCGACCTGGAACATGGGCCCGTCCAACAGCCTGAACAGCGCCACCCTGGTCAACAAGGGCCTGGAGCTGATCGAGGCGTACCTGCTGTTCGGGGTGCGGCTGGACCAGATCGCCGTGGTCGTGCACCCGCAGTCGATCGTGCACTCCATGGTCGAGTTCACCGATGGGGCCACGCTGGCCATGGCCAGCCCGCCGGACATGCGGCTCCCGATCGCCCTCGCGCTGGCCTGGCCGGACCGGGTCCCGGACGCCGCGCCCGCGCTGGACTGGTCCCAGGCCGCGACCTGGACGTTCGAGCCGCTCGACGACGAGGCCTTCCCGGCCGTCCGGCTGGCCCGCGAGGCCGCCGGGGTGGGCGGTACCGCCCCGGCCGTCTACAACGCGGCCAACGAGGAGTGTCTGGACGCGTTCATGGCCGGAAAGATCCCGTTCACCGGGATCGTGGACACGGTGGCCCGGGTAGTGTCGGAACATGACGCGTCCGGGGACGTGACCCTGGAGGACGTGCTCGCCGTCGATGCCTGGGCGCGGACGCGCGCACGTGAGCTGCACAGCAAGGGAGAGACCGCCTAAATGAGCCTGCTGGGCTGGGTCATTTTCGTCGTCGCCCTGCTCTTCTCGGTCATGCTGCACGAGACGGGCCACTTCGTCGCGGCCAAGAAGTTCGGCATGAAGGTCACCCAGTACTTCGTCGGCTTCGGCACCACGCTGTGGTCCGTCGTGCGCGGCGAGACCGAGTACGGGATCAAGGTGCTGCCGTTCGGCGGCTTCGTCAAGATCGTCGGGATGACCTCGATGGACGAGGTCGACCCGGCCGACGAGCCGCGCTCGTTCCGGCGGCACCCGGCCTGGCAGCGGCTGATCGTGCTGTTCGCCGGCTCGTTCATGCACTTCGTGCTGGCCTTGGTGCTGCTGTTCCTGGTCGCCGGGGGGATCGGCCTGGAGAACAGCAGCACCGCCGCCCAACTGGGCCCGGTGACCTCCTGCGTGCCGGCCAGCGCCAAAGCCTTCGCCAGCGGCACCTGCACCGCCACCGACCAGCCCTCGCCGGCCAAGGCGGCCGGGCTGCGGGCCGGGGACAAGGTCGTCTCGTTCGACGGCAAGCCGGTCAGCACCTGGACCGAGCTCGGTAACGACATCCGCGACACCCCCGCGAACCGCAGCGTCCCGGTGGTGGTGCTGCGCGATGGGCAGCGGCTGACCCTGCACGTCACGCTGGCCACCGTGAGCGGGCGGTCCGGCTCGTACCTGGGCGTCGAGGACGCCACCGTTTTCCAGCGCTACAACCCGGTGCGGTCGGTGACCTACGCGGGCTCGATGTTCGGGACCATCCTCACCGGGTCGGTCAAGGTCATCGGCCAGCTGCCGTCGGCCATCCCGCACCTGTTCGCCAAGAACCGGGCCAGCACCTCGGCCGGCCAGGTGACCAGCGTGGTCGGCGCGGGCGAGATCACCGGTGACGTGGTGTCGGCCAACGTGGGCTGGCAGGTCAAGGTGGACTACGTCCTGCTCATCATCGCCTCACTGAACATCTTCGTCGGCGCGTTCAACCTGCTCCCGCTGCTGCCGCTGGACGGCGGGCACATCGCGGTCGTGATCTACGAGCGGATCCGGTCCTGGTTCGCGCGCCTGCGCGGGCGGCCCGACCCCGGTCTGGTAGACATGACCAAGCTGGTGCCGGTCAGCATGGGCGTGTTCGCCATCCTGGTGATCTTCGGCTTGGCGCTGATCCTGGCCGACCTGGTGAATCCGGTCCACATCAGCTGACCGGCCGGTGACCAGGGTCTGAACTCCAGGAAACACCGTGACGTCAGTGTCAGGAAAGACCGCTGTGCCGGGCGTGACCGCTGGCAGGCCCTGAGACACTGGAAGTACCCAACTAATCGAGGACGAGAAGATGAGTATTGACCTCGGTCTGCCCGAGACACCGCCGCGGCCGCTGGCCGAGCGCCGCATCTCCCGGCAGCTGATGGTGGGGTCCGTGCCGGTAGGTGGCGGCGCGCCGGTGTCGGTCCAGTCGATGGCGACCACGCTGACCGCCGACGTCAACGCCACGCTCCAGCAGATCGCCGAGCTCACCGCGTCCGGCTGCCAGATCGTCCGGGTGGCGGTGCCGTCCCAGGACGACGCGGACGCGCTGCCCGCGATCGCCAGGAAGTCGCAGATCCCGGTGA
Organism: Streptosporangiaceae bacterium; assembly: GCA_965277615.1. Classification (GTDB taxonomy): domain Bacteria; phylum Actinomycetota; class Actinomycetes; order Streptosporangiales; family Streptosporangiaceae; genus Bog-532. Next base: position 383,208 of record CBDIDG010000003.1, read on the forward strand.
TCGCCGACATCCACTTCCAGCCCAAGTACGTATTCGCCGCGATCGACGCGGGCTGCGCCGCGGTCCGGGTCAACCCGGGCAACATCAAGGCCTTCGACGACAAGGTGGGGGAGATCGCCCGGGCGGCCAAGGACGCCGGCATCCCCATCCGGATCGGCGTCAACGCCGGCTCGCTGGACAAGCGGCTGATGGCCAAGTACGGCAAGGCCACCCCCGAGGCGCTGGTGGAGTCGGCCCTGTGGGAGTGCTCGCTGTTCGAGGAGCACGACTTCCGCGACATCAAGATCTCGGTCAAGCACCACGACCCGGTGGTGATGATCAACGCCTACCGGCTGCTGGCTCAGCGGTGTGACTACCCGCTGCACCTGGGGGTCACCGAGGCGGGCCCGACGTTCCAGGGCACGATCAAGTCGGCCGTCGCCTTCGGTGCGCTGCTGGCCGAGGGCATCGGCGACACGATCCGGGTGTCGCTGTCGGCCCCGCCGGTCGAAGAGGTCAAGGTCGGCATCGGCATCCTGGAGTCCCTGGGCCTGCGCCAGCGTGGCCTGGAGATCGTCTCCTGCCCGTCCTGCGGCCGGGCTCAGGTCGACGTGTACAAGCTGGCCGACGAGGTGACCGCCGGGCTGGAGGGCATGGAGGTGCCGCTGCGGGTGGCCGTCATGGGCTGCGTGGTGAACGGTCCCGGCGAGGCCCGCGAGGCGGACCTGGGCGTGGCCTCCGGTAACGGCAAGGGCCAGATCTTCGTCCGCGGCAAGGTCATCGCGACCGTCCCCGAGTCCAAGATCGTGGAGACCCTGATCGAGGAGGCCATGCGCCTGGCCGACGAGGAGGGTCTGGCCGAGGGCGAGGCTGGAACCCCTGAGGTCACCGTAGGCTGACCAAACGTACAGCGGGACCGCACCTCCTGGGAGGTGCGGTCCCGCTGTCGTTGACCAGGAGCTACAGCTAGCCGCGGGCCGCCCGCGCGGCGGGCATGTCCTCGGCCACGATGATCTCGCTGACCTTTTCTGACGCCGCCTCCCGCACCCCGCCCGGCAGTTCGTCGTCGGTGACCAGCACGTCGATCTCGTCCAGGCTGGCGAACGAGCTCAGGCTGACCAGACCCCACTTGGTGTGATCGGCCACGACCACCACCCGGCGGGCCAGCTTGATGAAGGTCCGGTTGGTCTCGGACTCGGCCAGATTCGGCGTGGTCAGCCCGGCGTCGGGGTCGATGCCGTGGCAGCCGAGGAACAGCGTGTCAAAGTGCAGCGACCGGACGGTCAGGTCGGCCACGGGGCCGACCAGGGCGTCCGACGGCGTGCGGATACCGCCGGTCAAGATGACCGACGTGTGCGAACCGTTGGTCGGCCGTGCGCTGCTGAACAGGTTCATCACCCGCAGCGAGTTGGTCACGATCGTCAGTCCGGGGACGTCGAGCAGGCACTGGGCCAGCGCGAACGTCGTGGTGCCGGCCGAGAGCGCGATCGCGGTCCCGGGCTTGACCAGGCTGGCCGCCGCCCGCCCGATCGCTGCCTTCTCCGGCTGTTCGAGTACGAGCTTGGCCTCGAAGCCGGGCTCGTGACTGCTGGTGGGAGTTCCCGGCAGAACCGCGCCGCCGTGAACTTTCTCGATCAGGCCATCCCTGGCCAGAGCCTCCAGGTCGCGCCGGACGGTCATGTCCGAGACCCCGAGTTGCTGTGTCAAATCGCTGACTCGTGCGCTGCCGTCGCTGCGGACAGCCTGGAGGATCAGCGACTGCCGATGCCGGGCAAGCATCCGTAGCCTCCTCTTTTGTGCGGTGACGCCCCCGGGGCTGGTGCTCCGGTGACACCAAATCCGCCATCCGTCATCACTGAGACGTTCGTTTTCGCTGTTCGGTTCCGATTATCGCTGTCGGATACGAAGCGTGACGTCGTGACCAGCTTTGCGCGAACGTGAACCATCTTCGCCAGGCTCGGTCCGAGTCCCCCCGGGCGATTCTGTTTTGTTTTGGAGGTATCGGGGCCAACCAGTCGGTGGCTCATGTCGCAGTATGGTCGAGCTCTTGGTCCCACCCCCAGCCGACCTGCGGTTACTGTGCGAAGTTAATGAATACCTTCCAGGCACAGTCCGAATCTAATCATTTTGTACGGGTCCAACCTATGTGCAACCCGAAGACACCCTCACAACATCCTCAACGCCTGAACGTAGGCTGGACCGAGTCACTGGGTTTCCTCTGCTGGGGGCCGCCCTGGGCCCGCAGACCGTCTGGCCCGGCGGCGTGGCGATTGTGTTTCACGTTCGTTGCCCAACAGTTACTTGTTAGCGCTAACATCCTCATAATGTTTGACTGTGTTAGGAGTGAGGCAGAGGTAGCGCTGTGGTTAGATCGTGCCCCCTGAGCATGCTGAGCTCTGTGAGCAAGTTGCGCCCGCCCACGTGGTCCGTCAGCCTTGCTTCTCCGGCCGCCGTGGGAGCATCGCGACATCGGTGCGACGGCGGTCATATCACGCTTGTCCGGAGCTATGCGTGGTGCCTTGACATGCAATCACGAGCGGCTTTAGCGTCGACAGTTCCGTCGGGCTTTGGGGTTATCCCCGAACCCGGCCACGAATCTGCGCTACGCCAGCCGCCGAAATGCACTGGTGCTGTTTATCCAGCGGGTCCGGCTCGGGACAACGAGTGTCCCGCGACAATTCAACGGAGGTCCATATGAAAGATAAAGTCGACCCGGTAGTCGACGAGGCCATAGAGACCCTCAATATGAAGGACGGGCCCGCTCGCCGCAAGCTGCTCAAGGGCGCCGGACTGTTCAGCGCAACCGCGGCGGCGTCCGCGCTGATCTCGGCCTGCTCGTCGTCCTCGAACAGCAACGCAAGCTCGAACAAGGCCGTGGCCGGTAATTTCCCGACCACGCCGAAGTGGCAGTTCTGGTTCGTTAATCACGTCACCACGAACCAGTTCTTCACGCCCACCCAGTACGGCATGGCCGACGCGGCCGCGCTGCTCGGACTGCCCACCCCGAAGTGGGGCGGCTCGGAGACCTCCACCGTCTCCCAGATGACGACCTACATCAGCACGGCCGTCTCCGCCAAAGCGGACGGAATTGCCGTGGCCGTCATCGACCCGAACGCGTTCAAGGGTCCGATTGAGAATGCCATGAATAAGGGCATTCCGGTCTTGTCGTATAACGCGGACGGCTCGTTCCAGAACGGCCAGGCGGTCATCGGCTCGAACCGGCTGGCCTACGTGGGGCAGGCGCTGTACATCTCCGGCCAGCAGATGGGGCAGAAGATCGTCTCCCTCGTGCCGGGCGGCGGCGACGTCGCCATCTTCATCGCCACCCCGGGCTCGGGCAACATCCAGCCCCGCTACGACGGTGCGGCCGCGGTGCTCAAGGCCAAGGGCGGCTACAAAATCGCCGAGGTGGCCACCGGCGCGCTGACCGGCCAGGAGCAGTCCGCGATCAAGGCCTACCTGCTCGGCCACAAGAGCCTCAAGGGCGCGTTCGCGGTGGACGGGGGCTCGACCGAGTTCCTCGGTACCCAGCTGAAGGCGGCCGGCCTCACCATCCCGAACGGCGGGTTCGACACCACCGGTTCCTCGCTGCCCAACATCAAGGCCGGCCTGACCGACTTCGTCATCTACCAGGACCCGTACCTGCAGGGCTTCCTGCCGACGATGTACATGTACCTGTTCAACCTGTCCGGCGGCACGATCGTGCCGCCCGACACCGACACGGGCCTGTCCTTCATCGAGAAGTCCAGCCTGGGCAACTACCAGGTGTCCAGCCGGTTCCAGGGCCAGACCACGGCGCAGAAGTACATCAAGCGCCCGGCCGGCCCCATCCAGAACGCGCAGGCCACCACCAGCACCTGATGCACGACGCCGACGGCAGGATGGCCCTCCCCGCCACCGGGGAGGGCTGCCTGCCGTCCGCGGGTGTAAAACTGGATTCAGGTGGCCTGGCATCTCCGTCCCGGGTCCCATCTGCGCTGGCCGGGATCGCGTAGCACAGACGTAGAGAACGGATGAGCAAAGTGAGCGAAGCCGTAGATAACCGGACTGACAGTCCGAGCCAGCCGCCGGGCGATACGCCGCCGCACCGTAGCCCGTTGCGAACGGCGGGCCTGGCCTTCCTGCGCCAACGCGAGGCGACCGTGCTGGTGGTCGCGATCGCGCTGATCGTCTACTTCTCGGTGTCCTCGTCGAACTTCTACGGCACCTCGAACCTGTCGACCTGGCTGTCGCAGGACTCGGCCTACATCATGATCATCGCGGTCGGCGAGGTCTTCTTGCTGATCTGCGGCGAGATCGACCTGTCGGTCGGCTTCATCTTCACGTTCTCGCCGTTCCTCATGCATTACCTGATCGACTTCTACGGCTTCCCCGGCTGGCTGGCCATCATCGTCAGCCTGATCATGGGCCTGGCCGTCGGCTGGATCAACGGCTTCCTCACCGTCTCGGTCGGGCTGCCGTCGTTCATCACCACCCTGGGTACCGGCTTCATCCTGCTCGGCCTGGTCAACACCACCTCGCACGCCGAGGCGGTGCCGATCCCGGACTCCGTGAGCGGCATCGGGCACTGGATCGGCTCCGGCACCTGGTCCGAGTTCATCTGGGCCGTCATCATCGTCGCCCTGGGTCACATCCTGCTGACCCGGACCCGGTGGGGCCTGCACACGATCTCGGCCGGCGGCAACCTGCTCGGCGCCCAGGAAGCGGGCATCAAGGTCAAGCGGATCAAGTACGGCAACTTCATGATGTCGGGCATCCTGGGCGCGTTCGTCGGCCTTCAGGTCGCCTTCCAGACCAACACCATCGACCCCACGGCCGGCGGCTACACGCCGATGTTCTACGCGGTCACCGCCGCGGTCATCGGCGGTACGGCCATGCTGGGCGGAGTGGGCACGGTCCTGGGCGCCGCCCTCGGCGCGATCGTGCTGGGCACGCTGATCGACGGGTTCAGCATCCTCGGCGTCAGCGCCAACCCGCTGGACATCATCTTCGGCGGCGCCATCCTGATCGCCATGATCGCCAACGTGCAGCTGGCACGACTACGGGAAGCAGGGCGGAGCGTATGACCACCACCAGTTCCGACGCAGCTGCGGCCGCGTCAGCGGCCAGCGGCGACATCCTCCGGGTTGAGCACATCTCCAAGCGCTACGGCGCGGTCACCGCGCTCTCCGACGTCAACCTGCACCTGGGCCGGGGCGAGGTGCTGGGCCTGCTCGGTGACAACGGCGCCGGCAAGTCCACCCTGCTGAAGATCCTGTGCGGCTTCCAGCCCCCGACCACCGGCCGGATCATCCTGGAAGGCGAAGAGATCGTGTTCAAGGGCGTCGACGACGCCCGCGCCCGCGGCATCGACGCCGTGTACCAGGACCTGGCCCTGGTCAACCAGCTCACCGTGTACCACAACATGTTCCTGAACCGGGAAAAGGTCAACGGGGTGCTGCTGAACAACCGGGCCATGAAGAAGCTGGCCCGCCAGCACCTGGACGAGATGGGCATCCGGATCCCCTCGGTCAACGTCGAGGTGGCCAAGCTGTCCGGTGGCCAGCGCCAGGCCATCGCGGTGGCCCGGTCGGTCTTCTCCGACCCGAAGATCCTGCTGCTGGACGAGCCGCTGGCCGCGATGGGCGTCAAGGAAGGCGCCATCATCCTCGACCTGGTCCGCCAGCTCAAGGAACAGGGCGAGGTCTCGATCATCATCATCGCCCACAACTACGGGCAGGTGCTCGAGGTGTGCGACCGGATCAACCTGGTCCAGCACGGCGAGATCACCTTCGACAAGCGCAGCGCCGACACCTCGGTGACGGAGCTGACCGAGATCGTGGTGGCCGAGTACCGCAAGGCGCTGGAAGAACGCCACCGGCTCCAACAGGCGCGGCCGGTCACCGGGAACTGACCGTCAGCGATTGCCGCTAACCAGTAGGCGTCGGCCCGGGTCACCGTGTGGTGACCCGGGCCGCATGCTGTCCCCGGGTCGGGCAAGATAGCCCCATGCCCCGGATCCCGCTCGGCCGCGCCCTGTCCCTGATCGTCGCTTTGGTCGCGGTCGTCGCCCTGGCTGCCTGTACCTCCAGCAAGGCCACCTCCACCCCGGCGGCCACTGCTACGGGCAGCTCCGCTGGCTCCTCCGGCTCCGGCAGCACCTCCAGCGGCACCGGGGTGGGCACGGTGGCCTGGCACAACTGCACGATCAGCGGGGTCCTGGGGACCAGCCTCAAGTGCGCCAGCCTGCAGGTCCCGCTCAACTACAGCGACCCGGGCGGGCGCAAGATCACGCTGGCCCTGTCTGAGGCCCCGGCCACCGCCCCGGCCAGTCAACAGCTGGGTGACCTGCTGGTCAACCCGGGCGGGCCGGGAGCCAGCGGCCGGTCGCTGGCCGCCTCGGTCGAGACCGGGCTCAGTTCCAGCGTGGCCAGCCGGTACAACATCATCGGCTTCGACCCGCGCGGGGTCGGCGCGTCGGTGCCCGCGCTGAGCTGTCAGCCGGACTTCTTCTCCGGAGTCCGGGCCAACTACGTTCCGTCGAGCGCGGCCGCCGAGCAGACCCTGGAGAACCGGGCCAAGACCTACGCCGCCGACTGCGAGCAGCGGTTCGGCTGGCTGCTGCCCTATATGACCACCAAGGACGTGGCCCGCGACATGGACTCGATCCGGTCCGCGCTGAGCCAGCCCAAGATCAGCTACTACGCCTTCTCGTACGGCACCTACCTCGGCCAGGTCTACGCCACGATGTTCCCCAGCCGGGTCAAGCGCATGGTGCTGGACAGCACCGTCGACCCGTCGGGCGTCTGGTACACCGACAACATCGAGCAGGACTACGCCTTCCAGGCCCGGCTGGAGGCCTTCTTCTCCTGGATGGCGAAGTACGACAGCGTCTATCAGCTGGGCAGCACCGAGGCGCAGGTCCAGCAGTCCTGGAACACCGTCCGCAGCAAGCTGCTGGCCCACCCCATCGACGGGTCCAATGGGAAGCCGCTCATCGGCGCGGACGAGCTGGACGACACGTTCCTGCTCGGCGGGTACGACGACGAGCTGTGGCCCGGGCTGGCCCAGGCCCTGTCCAGCTACTTGATGCAGGGCTCGACCAGCGCGCTGGTCAGCCAGTACCAGGAGAACGGCGTCCAGAACGAGAACGAGTTCGCCGTCTACAACGCCGTGCAGTGCGCGGACGTCAACTGGCCGCGCAACTGGTCCAAGTGGGACAGCGACACCCGCAAGGTCTACGCGACCGCCCCCTACCAGGCCTGGGACAACGCCTGGTACAACGCGGCCTGCGCGTTCTGGCCGGTCAAGGGGCCCGCGACGCCGATGAAGATCGGGGCCAGCGGGCTGCCGGGCATCTTGATGCTGCAGGGCACCCTGGACGCGGCCACCCCGTACGCCGGGGCCCAGGTCGCGCACTCCGATCTGCCCACGGCCCGGATGGTGGTGGTCGAGGGCGGCGGCAACCACGGCCAGTCGCTGGAGAGCCCGGCCAACACGTGCGTGCAGAACTACCTGAACAACTATCTGGCCAGCGGCGCGCTGCCCAGCGGCACCGGACAGGTCAACGCCACCTGCCCGGCGGTGGCTCCGCCCAACCCGGTCAGCTGAGCCGTCCGGGTAACTCCGCTACGCTGGTGCTGTGCTCCGCGTGAAACCGGCGCGGCCCGGGCCGCTGCGCATACTCGATGATCGCGATCGCGACGAGGTGCTCAGGATCTGTGACGCCGAGCCGGTCACCAACGTGTTCGTCAGCGCCCGGGTGCACGCGGCCGGGCTCAACCCGGCCCGTCTGGGCGCGCAGATGTGGGGTCACTACACCGGCGGCCGGCTGACCTCGTTGTGCTACGCCGGGGCCAACCTGGTCCCGGTGGCGGCCACGTCCGAGGCGATCGCGGCGTTCGCCGACCGCGCCCGGTCCCAGGGCCGCCGCTGCTCCTCGCTGGTGGGCCCGGAGCCCGCCGTGGCCGAGCTGTGGCGGCTGCTGCAACCCCGCTGGGGGCCGCCGCGAGACGTCCGGGCGGTCCAGCCGGTGCTGGCGCTGTCCGGCCCGGCCGCCGTCCCGGCCGACCGGCTGGTCCGGCGGGTCCGCCCGGACGAGCTCAACGTGCTGATGCCCGCCTGCGTGGCCATGTTCACCGAGGAGGTCGGTGTCTCGCCGATCGGCGCCGACGGCGGCGCGGCCTACCGGGCCCGGGTGGCCGAGCTGATCCGGGCCGGGCGGGCGTTCGCCCGGATCGAGAACGGTCAGGTCATCTTCAAGGCCGAGGTCGGCTCGGCCACCCCGCACGCCTGCCAGGTGCAGGGCGTCTGGGTCAACCCGGAGCGGCGCGGCGAGGGACTGGCCGCCGCGGGCATGGCCACCGTGGTGGCCGAGGCTCAGCGCAGCATCGCCCCGGTCGTGTCGCTGTACGTCAACGACTTCAACGCGCCCGCCCGGGCCGCCTACCGCCGGGCCGGCTTCGCCCAGGTCGACACGTTCATGTCGGTGCTCTTTTAGGCCTAGTCGCGCTCGCGGATCTCCCGCAGGTGCCCGTTGACCGCCGCGTACCCCGCCTGCAGCGCGCTCAGCTGGTCCGGGGTCAGCAGGCCGATGAAGTGCCGCCGGACGCTGTCCACGTGGAACGGGGCCACCCGCTCGATGGTGGCCATCCCGGTCTCGGTCAGCACGGCGAACAGCCCGCGCTTGTCCCCGGGGCAGCTCTCCCGGCGCACCAGGCCCGCCGCCTCCATCCGGGTGATCTGGTGCGACAGCCGGCTGCGGGACTGGGCGGTGGCGTCGGCCAGGTCGGTCATCCGCAGCCGTGCGGTCGGGGCCTCGGACAGGACGACCAGGATCTCGTAGTCGTTGCCGCTCAGCCCGAACGGCTGCAGGTCCCGGTCCAGCTGCCGGAACAGTAGCTTGCTGGTGGCCAGGTAGGCCCGCCAGGTGTCCTGCTCGTCCGGCGTCAGCCAGCGCCCCGTATCGCCGCTGGCCTCTGTGCTGCTGACCCCTGTGCTGCTGACCCCTGTGCCGCTGGCCTCGGTCTCGGTCTCTACAGTCCCCATAGGACAGAAACCTACCCATCTGGCGCGCGCATACTGACCAGCCCAGGCCCGGACGCGTGATGTGATCAGAGGGTGAGATTGGAAAGCGAACGAGCCACCACCAGTGCGGACCTGCGCGCCCACAACCTGGCGCGGCTGCTGCGCGCGGTCCACGACGGTGGTGGGGGCCGGACCCGGGCCGACCTCACCCGTCAGCTCAGCCTGGCTCGCGGCACGGCCACCGTGCTCGTGCGTGACCTGGCCGACCGGGGCCTGATCGAGGAGCTGCAAGTGCCGGCCGACATGACCGAACGGCGCTCCCGCGGCCGTCCCACCGGGGTGCCGTCCCCGCATCCGGATGGCCCGGTGGCGCTGGCCGTGGACCTGCGGGACGACTCGTTTTCGGTCGCGTCGTTCGAGCTGACCGGCCGCGGCACCATGCTCGAACGCGGCGAGCGGGCGGCGGGCTCCGGCGCGGACCTGCTCACCGGCCTGGCGGAGCGGCTGGCCGCGCACCGGCGGACGCTGGGGTCCCGGTTGATCGGCATCGGGGTGGCGGTGCCGTCCCCGGTGAGCCGGGGCCGGATGGTGCAGCCTGGGCTGGCCGACTGGCGCGACGTCGACGTGGCCGCCACCCTGGACACCCCGGCCGCCGGTACCGCGGTCCCCATCCTGGCCGGCAACGACGCGCGGCTGGCCGGCCTGGCTGAGGCTCGCCGGGGCGGCCTGCGCGACCTGCCGGTGGCGCTGCACCTGCACCTGGCCACCGGCGTCGGCGGCGTGCTGCTGTCGGGCGGGCTGCCGCTGACCGGCGCGCACGGCGCGGCCGGTGAGTTCGGCCATATGCCGCTGACCGGTGGAACCGAATCGTGCCGCTGCGGCTCGGTCGGCTGCTGGGAGCTGGACGTGGGCAGCCACGGCCTGCTGCGCCGGGCGGGCCGGACCGAGGAAGGCGACCGGATCGACCTGGCCCTGGACGTGATCGGTGACGCCGCCACCGACCCGGACTGCGCCCGCGCGCTGGCCGGTGTGGCCCAGGCGCTGGGCCGGGGGATCGGCACCCTGGTCAACGCGCACGATCCGGCCGGCGTCGGCCTGTCCGGCCTGGGCCGCGACATCCTCCAGGCTGCGCCGGACGCGATGCAAGCCGGCTACGAAGCCACGCTGATGCGCTTCCGCCGGGATGCGCCACCGCCGCTGATCGCCTCCCAGCTGGGTGATCTCGGCGTGCTGACCGGGGCGGCCGAGCTCGTCTTCGACTCGTTCCTGACGCCCCGCGGCCTGACCGCCTGGCCGGCCGCGGTGGCCTGAACGGGTGTCCGCTGGGTCCGCGCACACCCGGGGAAGGAGTGTGCGCGGCCAGCTCGGTGTAGCTAGCCCGGCGGCCGCGCGGCGGGCCGGCGCGCGGTCCGGGACCGGCGGCCGAAGAACACCAGCGTCGCCCCGGTCATCAGCAGCAACCCGGCTAGCAGCGCCGCCAGCAGCAGGCCGCCACCGGCCGCGGCCCCGGCGCCAGCACCGGCGGCGGGCGCCGCCGCCGGCTGGACCACCACCCGCCCCGGTGTCGCCTGCGGCCGGGCCGAGACCGCGGGCTGGACCGGGATCACCCCGGAGCCCAGGCTCCACCGCGTCCCCCCGGCGCAGGCCCCGCTGACGACCGGGGTGCCGGGGACCAGCGGTCCGCCCAGCACCGCGCAGTTTCCGTGGCCCACGCTCATGAGCTGCCCGGTCGTAGCGCGATAGGTCCACAGCTGCCCGGCCTGGCCGTCGCACTGGCCGTCGAACCCGATGGCCAGCGGGGGGCCCGCCTGCAGGCAGTAGCCGTTGCCGTTCATCAGCACCCCGTTCGCCGGCCTACCGTGGCCGGCCAGCGTCCACTGCTGGCCCTCGGCGCTGCCGCAGTGCTCCAGCGTGACCGGCGACCCGTTCCCGGCCGCCTGCCAGCACAGGTCCGGCCGTGACTGCGCGTGAATCTGCGCTGATCCCGTCTGGCCCGGCACAGGCACCTCCCCGGCGATTTATCACTCCATGTAACTGAATGATTGTCGAGAGCATCATAGGGCGACCAGATGTGACGATGTTGCCAACTCTGTGCAACAAATAGTGGCTAAAAGTAATGAGCCCGCTGGCGCGGGAAAATCGGGTGACGCCGGCCTGGCCGCCTGGTAAGTTCTCGCACTCTGTGCCCATCGTGTACCGGGAGGAGAGGTCGTTATGCCCGCGCCTCAGGCAGAGGGGGAACCCCCCGATACCGCCGACGTCCTCGGCGCCGAGCAGGCCTACCTGCTCGAGTCGCGTAAGTTTCTCGGGCTCATGCGGGACGACGTGCTGTCGCTCCAGGCCCTGGGCGGTGATCCGGTCTCGGAGGAGTACCTGCGGGCCACGCTGTTCCACCGGGCCGAGGCGCTGCAGGACCTGCCCGACACCCCGCTGTTCTTCGGCCGCCTGGACTACGGCGCCCATGGTGAGACCGGCACGGCTGAGACCGGCACGGCTGAGACCAGCGCGGCTGAGGCCAGCACGGCTGAGACCGGCGCGGAGAGCTTCCACATCGGCCGCCGTCACGTGCACGACCCGGCCGGCACCCCCGTGGTCATCGACTGGCGCGCCCCGGTGTCCCGGGCGTTCTACCAGGCCAGCCGGGACGACCCGATGGGCCTGGTGCTGCGCCGCCGGTTCGGGTTCTCCGGCGGGGAGCTGACCGCCTTCGAGGACGAGCGCTTCGGGGCCGGCCCCGCCGGGGTTGAAGCCGGAGCCGGAGCGGGCGAGCCGGTCAGCCGGCTGCTGATCGAAGAGATCGAACGGCCCCGCTCCGGGCCGATGCGCGACATCGTGGCCACCATCCAGCCCGACCAGGACGACATCGTCCGGGCCGACGTGGGCCAGACCGTCTGCGTCCAGGGCGCGCCCGGCACCGGCAAGACCGCCGTCGGCCTGCACCGGGTCGCCTACCTGCTGTACGCCTACTCCGAGCGGGTCGCCCGCCGGGGCGTGCTGGTCATCGGGCCCAACCGGGCCTTCCTGGCCTACATCCGCAACGTGCTGCCCGCGCTGGGCGAGGTCAACGTCAGCCAGCTGACCGTCACCGAGCTGGCCGCCACCGTCCCGGTCCGCGGCCAGGACACCCTGGCCGCGGCCCAGGTCAAGGGCGACGCCAGGATGGCCGAGGTGCTGCGCCGGGCGGTCTGGTCCCGGCTGGCCGAGCCGGCCGAACCGCTGGTGCTGTCCCGCGGCGCGCACCGGTGGCGGATCTCCGCCTACGAGCTGTCCGGCCTGGTCGCGGAGCTGCGCGAGCGCGGCCTGTCCTACGGGGCGGGCCGGGACCTGCTCGGCCACCGGATCGCGCACGTGATCTTGAGCCAGCTCGAGGCGGCCGGGGAGACCTGCGACGACCGCACCCATGACAGTGTCCGCCGGTCCCGGCCGGTCCGGGCCATGGTCGATACGATCTGGCCCAAGGTGGACCCGGTGCGGCTGGTCTTCGGCCTGCTCAGCGACTCCGGCGCCCTGGCCGCGGCCGCGGCCGGCCTGCTGGACGAGGCCGAGCAACAGGCGGTCCGGTGGGCCCGGCCGCCGCGCGGGCCCGGGTCGGCCCGCTGGTCGCCCGCGGACGCGGTGCTCATCGACGAGGCCCGCGGCCTGATCGAGCGCATCCCCAGCCTGAGCCACGTGGTGGTGGACGAGGCTCAGGACCTGTCCCCGATGGAGTGCCGGGCCATTGGCCGCCGGTGCGTCACCGGAGCGGCCACCGTGCTCGGCGACGTGGCCCAGGGCACCACGCCGTGGGCCACCGCGAGCTGGGCCGAGCTGCTCGGCCACCTGGGCAAGCCCGAGGCCGAGCTGCGCGTGCTGCGCACCGGGTACCGGGTGCCGCGGCAGATCCTGGACTACGCCAGCCGCCTGCTCAGCCGGATCGCGCCCGGGCTGCCGCCCGCGTCCTCCCTGCGCGAGGACCCGGGCGCGCTGCAGATCGTGGCCGTGCCCGTGGGCGGGCTGGACGGCCAGCTGGCGCAGGTGTGCGCCGAGGCCGCCGCGCAGCCCGGCTCGGTGGCCGTGATCGCCGCTGACCAGCAGATACCGGAGCTGTCCCGGGCCCTGACCGGACACGGCCTGGCCCACGACGTGCTGGACGGTGAACCGGCGGCGGCCGGGCGGCTCACCCTGGTGCCGGTGACGATGTCCAAGGGCCTGGAGTTCGACCACGTGATCGTGATCGAGCCCGCGGCCATCACCCGGGCCGAGGCCCGCGGGCTGCCGCGCCTGTACGTGGCGCTGACCCGCGCGGTGTCCCGGCTCACCGTCCTGCACACTGAGCCCCTCCCGGGCCCATTGGCGGATCCGGCCGACTAAACTCCTCAAATTCTCTATCCTGGTACCGGCTGACACGCTCAGCAGCAATCTGGTCTCCGGGAGTAACGAAGTGATGACGGTGCAAGCTCAGCAACTGCGTGAGGCAGCCGACGTGCAGCTCGAATACCTCGAGAAGTTGGGCGAGGAACTCGCCCGCCGCGGCCTGCAGGTTCGCATGGTGCTGCCGCCGGGCCGGGTGCCCAGCCTGTACGTGGTGAACCCAGAAGCCCGCGCGCTCGAAGAGCACATCTACGCCGGCTGCGGCAGCGACGGGGACTGGTGGTACTGGTGGTCCTGGGCCGAGCGCATCTCCGCCGCCGGCGACCTGGCCGCCGCGGCCAGCGCGGTCCAGCGCGTACTGGCCAGCAACGCCGCTAAGTAAGACCCGGTTAAATTATTAAAGGGCTCAGTCCTGCCTAAGGGGCCGGTCCTTCTTGAGAGCCCCGGTCCTACTTGAGAGCACTGTCGGGCAGGCCGGGGAACGCGATCGTGCTGCCCCGCCAGAGCGTGGCCCGGATGGCCGCGGCCTGCATCTGGTCGGCGCCGAACGCCCGCAGCGCCGCGTCGTCCAGCGCGACCAGGGCCAGGTACGCCTGGACCAGCCCGTTCTCCAGCACCGCGGCCAGCGCCCGGGCCGAGTCCGCACTGTTCACGGCGAACGGGGGACGGTAGACCGCCGCCGCGGGCGCGGGTGTGCCGCCGCGCTCGGTGATCATCGCTGACACGCTGACCGCGGCCGCCCGGTGCAGGTTCCAGTCCTGCTGCGCGGTCGTGAGCTGGCTGCCGCTGAGCTGGGCCCCGGCCAGGCCGTACCCGTAGACGGCCGCGTTCTCGGCCGCCAGCACGCCTTGCAGGGCCTGCACACCCTGGGTGTCCGCCATCAGCTCTGTCCCAGGGCGACCGCGTGCGTGGCCTCGGACGCGGCGATGCTGGCCAGCAGCTGCGCCAGGGCCGCCGGCGCACCGTCCAGCCGGCCGAGCTGGGCCGCGGCTGCGTTCTGCTCCGCTTTGACCAGCAGCGCCACCGCCGCGTCCGCGGTCCCGGCCGCGCCCGGGCTGGCCGGCCCCGCGGGAGCCGGAGACGGCACCGGGGTCATGGTCACGTGCGGCGGCACCACCAGCCGGCCCTGGAGCTGGGCCAGGTGCTGCTGGTGCTGGCTGAGGAATGAATCCAGGCGACCCGACAGTTGTGGATAACGCCGGATGACGGCGCGGTAGTCGTCGACCAGGGCCTGCTCGGCGGTGATCGAGGAACGCAGCGTTCGCACGCTGGCCGAAAGGCCCGGCGGTTTGCGCAGTGCCTCGGGTACCCCGCAGGACGCCGTCGCGGCGAGCGGCAGCATGACCGCGCCCACGGTGAGCACGCGGCGCCGCGAGACCGTCCGCCAACTCGTCACTGTCCGGTACCCTCCGTGTCCTGCCGTCCGCGTCGTAGCCCGCCCGAGCCCTAAGGATGCCACGGCGCCAGCCATTGAATACGCAGTGCCGGCTGCTGAATAGCAGCCATCATTGCGGCTGCCGGATAGGGTAGGTCAGACAACGTAACAGTGCAGGTCATGGACGTGAAGGAGGCCGTGATGCCAGGTGGACCCCGTCACGTTCCAGCGCGTTCCGGGCGCGCGGCCGGGCGACCGCACGGCCGCAAGCCGGGCAAGGCACCGGCCACCGGCGCCGCCGACCGGCCGGTACGCCCGACCGGCCCGGCGCCCGATACTGACCAGGTCAGCAGGGTGATCGGCCCGGTCGTGCACGCGCTCGGCATGGACCTGGAAGCGGTTAAGGTGACCAGCGCAGGCCGGCGCCGGCTGCTCCGGATCGTGGTCGACAGCGACCACGGGGTGAGTCTGGACGCCGCCGCCCAGGCCAGCCGGGAGCTGTCGGCCCGGCTCGACGCCTCCGACGTGATGGGCGACCTGCCGTACACGCTCGAGGTTTCCTCCCCGGGCGTGGACCGGCCGCTCACCCAGCCGCGGCACTGGCAGCGTGCCCGGGGCCGTCTGGTCCTGGTGCCGCTGGCCGAGTCGCCGTCTGAGCCCGTCCGGGGCCGGGTGGTCGAGGCGGACGCCTCCGACGTGGTCCTGGACATCGACGGTACCCGCCGCCGGTTCGCCTACCCGGCCCTCGGGGCCGGCCTGATCCAGATCGAATTCGACCGGCCCAATGAGGCGCCGGACACGGGGGAACCCGATGGACATTGATCTCAGCGCCCTCCGCCTGCTGGAGAGCGAGAAAGACATCTCGATGGATACTTCGGTCAAGGCCATCGAGGACGCGCTGCTCGTGGCGTACCACAAGACCGACGGCGCGTCCCCGATGGCCCGGGTCAAGGTGGACCGGACCACCGGGCACGTCACCGTGTGGGCCACCGAGACCGCCGCCGACGGGACGCCTCCGCGCGAGTACGACGACACCCCCGACGGCTTCGGCCGTATTGCCGCCACCACGGCCCGGCAGGTCATCCTGCAGCGGCTGCGCGACGTCGAGGACGAGATGACGTTCGGCGAGTACGCCGGGCGTGAGGGCGACATCGTGGCCGGCGTCATCCAGCAGGGCAAGGACCCGCGCTCGGTGCTCGTCGACCTGGGCAAGCTCGAGGCCGTGCTGCCCCCGGCCGAGCAGGTGCCGGGTGAGCAGTACCTGCACGGCGAGCGGATCCGCTGCTACGTGCTGCACGTACGCAAGGGCCACCGCGGCCCGTCGGTGACGCTGTCCCGCACCCACCGCAACCTGGTCAAGAAGCTGTTCGCGCTGGAGGTGCCGGAGATCGCCAGCGGCGCGGTGGAGATCGTGGCCATCGCCCGGGAGTCCGGGCACCGCACCAAGATCGCGGTCCGCTCGAACCAGCCGGGGGTCAACGCCAAGGGCGCCTGTATCGGCCCGATGGGCAGCCGGGTCCGCAACGTCATGGCCGAGCTGCACGGCGAGAAGATCGACATTGTGGATTATTCCGACGATCCCGCGTGTTTTGTCGGTAACGCGCTGTCGCCCGCCCGGGTGACCGCGGTGAACGTGATCGACGCCGAGGCCCGTGTGGCCCAGGTGACGGTGCCCGATTACCAGCTGTCGCTGGCCATCGGCAAGGAGGGGCAGAATGCCCGGCTGGCCGCCCGCCTCACCGGCTGGCGCATTGACATCCGGTCCGATGCGCAACCCGAGGGGCCGAGCGCCAAGCCCGGCAGGGCCGCCGGACCTGACGGTCCCGCCGGACCTGACGGTCCCGCCGGACCTGACGGTCCCGCCGGACCGGACGGTCCGGCCGGACCGGACGGTTCCGCTGAACCGGACGGTCCCGCTGGGACCGCCGCCCACGCCGCGGCGCCGGCCGCCCAATCCACCGGTGCCGCAGACGCGCCGGCGCGGTAGAGTTAGAGCGGAAATGGCCGGGCCGTCGGATCGGCTTGCGCGACGCGTGCCTCCGGTACGCACCTGCGTGGGTTGCCGGCAGCGCGCGGCCAAGTCCAGTTTGCTCCGCTTGGTGGTGGCCGGGGACGTGATCGTTCCCGACCCCGGAGCGTGTTTGCCTGGCCGGGGTGCGTACCTGCACCCGAGTCAGGGATGCTTTGAGCTTGCGCAGCGTCGGCGGGCGCTGGTGCGCGCCCTGCGCGCGCCCGGCCCCCTCGGTTCCGCCCAGGTCACGGAGTATCTCGGCTCAGTGAATACTGCGGCTGCTGACGAGCACGGTCTGGAGGCCCACCGGGACTGGGCATAGCATGGAGACAGCAAGGCACGAACGGCAACCTGTCGGAAAGCAGGTCGAGACAGCGATGAGCGCTCGATGAGCACAAGGCGATGAAGACCACAGGCTGACGTCGGCCCGGAGCACACTCTGCACCCCGGACCGGCGCGAATGGTCCGGTTTAGGCCCGGTTTGTCCCGGGCCGGGTAGAGGAGAGTAGTGGCGAAGGTCCGGGTTTACGAACTCGCGAAAGAGTTCGGTGTCGAGAGCAAGACCGTGATGGTCAAGCTCCAGGAAATGGGTGAGTTCGTACGTTCGGCGTCCTCGACGATCGAGGCGCCCGTCGTGCGCAGGCTCAAGGAAGCTTTCGGTCCCGAAGGGGGCCCAGCAGGCCGATCGGGTGGCCGGTCCGGCGGCGGTGCGCCGCAGCGGCAAGCCCCGCGGCCGAACGGTAATGGGAACGGCGACGGCAACGGGCAGGCTCGTCCTGGCCCGCGGCCCGCTGCGTCGTCCCCTGCGGCCAGCGCACCCGCGGCCGCGTCGCCCAGTGCGTCGGAGCCCAGTGCGCCGGCTGCCGCTGCGGCCGGCCCGGACGTGACGGCCTCGGCCGCTCCGTCTGCGGGCGCTCAGACGCAGCCGCCCCGGGCTCCGGCCGCCGCGCCCGCCCCGGGTCGTCCCGGGCCGCGCCCGGCGGTGCCGCAGGCCCCAGGCGCGGTCCGTCCCAGTGGGGAAGCCGGCCACGGCGCTCCCAGCAACGGCGCGCCCAGTGCACCTAGTGCCCCCAGCGCCCCCAACGGCGGGTCGGCCCGCCCGGCCGCACCGCGGCCGCCGGTGCCGAACGTCCCGCAGGCGGGCCAGCCCGGCCGTGGCGGCCAGGCAGGCGGTGGCCAGGGTGGTCCCGGCGCCGGCCAGCGGCCCGGTGGTTCGCCCCGTCCGGCGTCCCCGCGCGGGGCTCCGCGTCCCGGCCCCCGGCCGGGTAACAACCCGTTCAGCTCGACGCCCACCGGCATGGGCTCGACCCCAGCCCCCAGCCGTCCCGCTCCCGCGGGCGCGCCGGGCCAGGGTAGCCAGGGCGGCCAGGGTGGCGCACGTCCGGGCGCGCCCGCCGGTGGTCCCCGGCCTGGTGGACCCGGGCGCCCGCAGGGCGCTCGTCCCGGTGGTCCCGGTGGCGACGGCGGCCCACGTCCGGGTGGCCCGCGTCCCGGCGGTCCCCGGCCGAGCCCGATGAACATGCCGTCCCGGCCGGCTCCCGGCCCGGGTCGCGGTGGCCCCGGCGGTGGTCCCGGTGGCCGTGGCGCCCCGGCCGGCGGTGGCCGCGGTGGTCCCGGTGGTGCCCGTCCTGGTGGCGGCGGTGGCCGTCCCGGTGGCGGTGGCGGCGGTGGCGGTCGTCCTGGTGGCGGCGGTCCCGGTGCCGGCGGCGGTGCCCGTCCGGGCATGGGCGCCCCGGCTCGCCCGGGTGGCGGCGGTCGTGGCCGCAGTGGCACGCAGGGCGCCTTCGGGCGTCCCGGCGGCCGGCCAGGCCGTGCCCGCAAGTCGAAGCGGCAGCGGCGGCAAGAGTTCGACAACATGCAGGCCCCGAGCGTTGGCGGCGTGCAGGTTCCGCGCGGTACCGGGCAGGTCATCCGGCTGTCCCGTGGCGCGTCGCTGGCGGACTTCGCGGACAAGATCGGCGCCAACCCGGCGTCGCTGGTCCAGGTCATGTTCCACCTCGGTGAGATGGTGACCGCGACCCAGTCCGTGAACGACGAGACGCTGCAGCTGCTGGGCGCCGAGCTCAACTACACCATCCAGGTCGTCTCCCCCGAGGAAGAGGACCGGGAGCTGCTGGAGTCGTTCGACATCGAGTTCGGCGAGGACGAGGGCGGCGACACCGACCTGGTGGCCCGGCCCCCGGTGGTCACGGTCATGGGTCACGTCGACCACGGCAAGACCAAGCTCCTGGACGCGATCCGGCACACCAACCTGGTGGCCCGGGAAGCGGGCGGCATCACCCAGCACATCGGTGCCTACCAGGTGACCACCGAGGTCGACGGCGACGAGCGCAAGATCACCTTCATCGACACCCCGGGTCACGAGGCGTTCACTGCCATGCGAGCCCGCGGCGCCGAGACCACCGACCTGGTGGTCCTGGTCGTGGCGGCCGACGATGGTGTGAAGCCGCAGACCACGGAGGCGCTCAACCACGCGCAGGCCGCGGGCGTGCCGATCGTGGTCGCGGTCAACAAGGTGGACAAGGAGGGCGCCGACCCGTCGCGGGTCCGGGCCCAGCTCACCGAGTACGGCCTGGTGGCCGAGGAGTTCGGCGGCCAGACCCAGTTCGTGGACGTGTCCGCGACCAAGGGCATCGGCCTGGACAGCCTGCTCGAGGCGGTCATCCTGACCGCCGACGCCGAGCTGGACCTGCGGGCCAACCCGGATCAGGACGCGCAGGGCATCGCGATCGAGGCGCACCTGGACAAGGGCCGCGGCCCGGTCGGGACCGTGCTGGTGCAGCGAGGCACGCTGCACGTGGGCGACTCCATCGTCTGTGGCGATGCGTTCGGCCGCGTGCGGGCCATGCTGGACGAGAACGGCGACCCGGTCGACGAGGCCCCGCCGTCCCGTCCGGTTCAGGTGCTCGGCCTGAGCTCCGTGCCGGGGGCCGGCGACAACTTCCTGGTTGTCTCCGACGACCGGATGGCCCGGCAGATCGCCGAGCGGCGCGAGGCACGCGAGCGCACCGCTCAGTTCGTGAAGGGGCGGCGGCGGGTCACGCTCGAGGACCTCGAGTCGGCCCTCAAGGCGGGCGAGCGGGAAGACTTCCTGCTCATCATCAAGGGCGATGTCTCCGGTTCGGTCGAAGCCCTCGAGGACGCCCTGCTCAAGATCGATGTCGGCGAGGAGGTCGGTCTGCGAGTGATCGGCCGCGGTGTCGGCGCGATCACCCAGGACGACGTCAACCTGGCCATCGCCTCGGACGCGGTGATCATCGGCTTCAACGTCCGGCCTGCGGGCCGGGCGGGCGAGCTGGCGCAGCGCGAGGGCGTCGACATCCGCTACTACTCGGTCATCTACCAGGCGATCGACGAAGTGGAAGCCGCGCTCAAGGGCATGCTCAAGCCCGAGTTCGAGGAGGTCCAGCTCGGTACCGCGGAGGTCCGCGAGGTCTTCCGGGTGCCGCGGATCGGCAGCGTGGCCGGATGCATCGTCCGGTCCGGCACGATCCACCGGGGCAGCAAGGCCCGCCTCATCCGCGATGGCGTGGTCATCTCGGACAACCTCACGGTCGAGTCGCTCCGCCGGTTCAAGGACGACGTGACCGAGGTGCGCGAGGGCTTCGAGTGCGGTATCGGGATCGGCTACAACGACATCAAGGTCGAGGACGTCATCGAGACGTTCGAGTCGCGGGAGAAGCCGCGGGCCTGATGCCGATGGCGTCCAGGGCCGGCGCGGCGTGTACGTCGCCGCGCTGACCCTGGACGTCCTGCTCGGGGACGTCCGCTCGCTCAAGCAGAAGCGCTCCGTGGTCCGGCCACTGGTCGCCGAGCTGCGGCGGCGCCACCCGGGCGTCTCCGTGGCCGAGACCGGGCACCTGGACCTGCACCGCCGGGCCGAGATCGGCCTGGCCGTGGTGTCCGACACCGCCGCCCAGGCGACCAGCGTGCTGGAAGCGTGTGAGCGGCTGGTGGCCGGCCACCCCGAGATTGAGCTGCTGTCGGCGCGGCAGCGGCTCTTCACCGAAGAAGATGACCCTGTTCCCGGACCATACGAGGAGTGACGGACCATGGTGGACGCCGCCCGGGCCAGCCGTCTCGGCGACCGGATCGCCCAGATCGTGGCCCAGATGCTCGAGACGCGGATCAAGGATCCCCGGCTCGGCTTCGTCACCGTCACCGAAGCGCGGCTGACCAATGACCTGCGCGAGGCGACCGTGTTCTATACCGTGTTCGGCTCGCCCGAGCAGCAGGCCGACACCGCCGCCGCGCTGGCCAGCGCGACCGGCGTGATCCGGTCCGAGGTCGGGCGGCAGACCGGCCTGCGGCACACCCCGTCGCTGGTCTTCGTGGCCGACGTGCTGCCGGACAACGCCCGGCACATCGAGGACCTGGTCGACCGGGCCCGGCAGGCCGACGAGAAGCTGGCCAAGGTCCGGGAGGGGGCGCTGCCGGCCGGTGATCCCGACCCGTACCGGCACCCGGCCACCGACGAGGACGAGGACGAGTGACGCCGGGCCCCGCGCCTGGCGGCCTGGTCCTGGTGGACAAGGCCGCCGGGATGACGTCACACGACGTGGTGGCCCGGGTCCGCCGCCTGGCGGGCACCCGTAAGGTCGGCCACGCCGGCACCCTCGACCCGATGGCCACCGGCGTGCTGGTGGTCGGGGTCGAGAAGGCCACCCGCCTGCTCGGCCACCTGACCCTGGCCGACAAGGACTACCAGGCCACGATCCGGCTCGGCCAGGAGACCAGCACTGACGACGCCGAGGGCACCGTCACCGCCACCGCCAGTGCCGCGCACGTCACCGAGGACGCCGTCCGGCGGGCCGTGGCCGCGCTGACCGGCCCGATCGAGCAGATCCCGCCCGGGGTCAGCGCGATCAAGGTGGGCGGCCAGCGGGCCTACAAGCTCACCCGCGACGGCCAGGCCCCGGAGCTGGCCGCGCGTAAGGTCACCGTGCACGACTTCACCGTCACCGGGCTCCGTCACCTCACGGGCCCGGACGGCGACTTCCTGGACCTGGACGCCTCGGTCACCTGCTCCAGCGGCACCTACGTCCGGGCCCTGGCCCGCGACCTGGGCCGGGCCCTGGGCACCGGCGGTCACCTGACCGCCCTGCGCCGCACGAGGTCCGGGAGCTACCGGATCGAGGACGCCCGCACGCTGGACGAGCTGGCGGCCGAGTTCACCGTGACCCCGCTGGCCCAGGCGGCCGCGGCCGCGTTCCCCCGGCTCGACCTGACCGGCCCGGACGCGGCCCGCGTTGCCCACGGCGCGCGGCTGCCCGCCGGGGAGCTGCTGAAGGCCCGGCCGGAAGCGGCGGCCGGGGGCCCGGCGGCGGGCGGACCGGCGGCCGTCTTCGGCCCGGACGGTGAGCTCATCGCGCTCATGCGGGAAGAGGGCGGCCAGGCCCGGTCGCTGGCGGTTTTCGTGCCGTAGCTCTGGTGGTTTTCGTGCCGTAGCTTGGGTGCCTGCCCGCACCGTCCCCTCGGTCCCCGCCAGCCGCCCGCGCATGGCACCCTTGGAGGACGGGGCCACGGGGGTGATCGTGGCCAGCCGTCGATGATCGTCGGAAGGAGCGCAGCGTGCGCCGCTGGCACGGCCTGGACGAGGTGCCGGACGACTGGGGTTCGTCCGTCGTCACCATTGGGGTGTTCGATGGCGTGCACCGCGGCCATCAGCGCATCGTCAGCCGGGCCGTCGAGCTCGCCCGCGCGCAGGCCGGCTTCGGCGGCGATCAGCGGCTGCCGGTCGTGGTGGTGACGTTCGACCCGCATCCGGACGAGATCGTCCGCCCCGGCTCGCATCCGCCGTTCCTGTCCACCACCCGGCGCCGGGCTGACCTGCTGGGCGGCCTGGGCACGGACGCGGTGTGCCTGCTGCCCTTCACCTACGAGTTCTCCCAGCTCGGCCCGGACGAGTTCGTCCGCACGGTGCTGGCCGACCGGCTGCACGCCGCGGCCGTGGTCGTGGGGGAGGACTTCCGCTTCGGTCACAAGGCGGCCGGCGACGTGCCGCTGCTGGCCACGCTGGGCGAGAAGTACGACTTCAGCACCGAGGGCGTGCCGCTGCTGGCCGCCGACGGGGTGACGATCTCGTCGACCTTCATCCGGGAGCGGCTGGAGGCCGGGGACGTGGCCACCGCGGCCGCGGTCCTGGGCCGGCCCCACCGGGTCGAGGGCATCGTCTACCGCGGCCACATGCGCGGCCGCCAGCTGGGCTTCCCCACCGCGAACCTGGAGAGCCCGCCGCACTCGGCCATACCGGGAGACGGCATCTACGCCGGCTGGCTGCTCCGCCTGGACGCGGACGGCGCCGCCGACGGCCGCTGGCCCGCCGCGATCTCGGTCGGGCCCAACGCCACGTTCGGCGAGGCCGAGCGTATGGTCGAGGCCTACGCCCTGGACCGGGACGACCTGGACCTGTACGGCGCCCACGTGGCCATCGACTTCACCGCCCGCCTGCGCGGCACCGAACGCTTCGACACGGTCGAGGACCTGATCATCCAGATGCACCACGACGTCGACGAAGCACGAACCATCCTCACCGGAAACGAATAACCCCATTAAATCGTCTTAAAAAATGTCTGACCGCTCTAGGCCACCAGCCTGACCGGCGAGGGTCACCCCCCGGACGGAACCGTCTTCGCGAGTCAAGCCCCCGTGATAACGTGAAACGTTGCTGGCAGACGCCGGCGGGTTTTGCTGCACCCTCATGCGGCGACCCGGGGGACCAATCGGCCGCGGTACGCGGCGGTCCCCAACTCACTGAACGAATTAACTGAAGGAGCCACGTGCCGCTCGAAAACGCCGTGAAGAAAGAGATCATGGCGGAGCACGCCACCACTGAGGGTGACACCGGTTCGCCGGAAGTCCAGGTTGCGCTGCTGACCCGCCGGATCAATGACCTGACCGAGCACCTGAAGGTGCACAAGCATGACCATCACAGCCGCCGCGGCCTGCTGCTCCTCGTGGGGCGCCGCCGCCGGCTGCTGAAGTACCTGGCGAAGAAGGACATCACTCGCTACCGTGCGCTGATCGAGCGTCTCGGGCTGCGACGGTAACTTCGCTGGCCGGGGCGGGTGAGCGGTCTGACCGCACCGCCCGCCCCACCAGACAATTACAGAGCTCAACAGACATCCCGGGTCCCGGTTCCCATGGACGGGCCGGTCCTCGGTAGTGGTCCTCGGGTCCGCCCCTAGCGGACAGAGCCGGGGGCTTCGATCGAAGACCGGCCGCTGGGCAGAGTTTCCGCCCCGGCCGCGCCGTCGCATCGCCGCGGGCCTCGGGATTGACCGCAAGGAGGTCCCTCCCGTGGAGGGTGTTTTCACTGCCGAAGCCGTGATCGATAACGGCGAGTTCGGCTCCCATACGCTCCGGTTCGAGACCGGCAAACTGGCCCAGCAGGCCGCCGGGTCATGTGTCGTCTACCTGGACGACGAGACCGTGGTCCTGTCCGCCACCACGGCGGGCAAGCAGCCCCGTGAGGGCTTCGACTTCTTCCCGCTCACCGTGGACGTGGAAGAGCGGATGTACGCGATCGGCCGGATCCCCGGCTCGTTCTTCCGCCGTGAGGGCCGGCCGTCCGAGGACGCCATCCTCACCTGCCGCCTGATCGACCGGCCGCTGCGCCCCTCGTTCGTGAAGGGGCTGCGCAACGAGGTCCAGGTCGTCGAGACGATCTTGTCCCTGAACCCCGACCACCTGTACGACGTGGTGGCCATCAACGCCGCCTCGCTGTCGACCCAGATTTCCGGGCTGCCGTTCTCGGGCCCGATCGGCGGCGTCCGGGTGGCCCTGATCAAGGGTCAGTGGGTCGCCTTCCCGAACTACTCCCAGCTGGACGAGGCCACCTTCGACATGGTCATCGCCGGCCGGGTGACCGAGACCGGCGACGTCGCGATCATGATGGTCGAGGCCGAGTCCACCCCGAAGACGCTGGGCCTGCTGGCCACCGAGGGCAGCGGCGCGGTCGCCCCGACCGAGGAGGTCGTGGCCCAGGGCATCGATGCGGCCAAGCCGTTCATCAAGATCCTGTGCGACGCGCAGCAGCAGGTGGCCTCGCACGCGGCCAAGGAGACCCGGGAGTTCCCGCTCTTCCTGGACTACACCGACGACATCTACGAGGCCGTGGCCAGCGAGTTCTCCGATGAGCTGGCCAAGGTGCTGACGATCGCGGGCAAGGCCGAGCGTGAGTCGGAGACCGACCGGGTCAAGGCCGAGGCCAAGGAGCGGCTCAGTGCCCGCTTCGAGGGCCGGGACAAGGAGATCAGCGGCGCGTTCCGCGCCCTGACCAAGAAGCTGGTCCGGGAGCGGATCATCCGCGACGGCCTGCGCATCGACGGCCGCGGCCTGGCCGACATCCGCCAGCTCTCGGCCGAGACGCACGTGCTGCCCCGGGTGCACGGCTCCGCGCTGTTCCAGCGGGGTGAGACCCAGATCCTGGGCGTCACCACGCTGAACATGCTCCGGATGGAGCAGATGATCGACACGCTCAACCCCGAGCGCACCAAGCGCTACATGCACAACTACAACTTCCCGCCCTACTCGACCGGCGAGACCGGCCGGGTTGGCTCGCCCAAGCGGCGCGAGATCGGGCA
Organism: Streptosporangiaceae bacterium; assembly: GCA_965277615.1. Classification (GTDB taxonomy): domain Bacteria; phylum Actinomycetota; class Actinomycetes; order Streptosporangiales; family Streptosporangiaceae; genus Bog-532. The sequence continues at coordinate 408,514 of CBDIDG010000003.1, forward strand.
CGGCGCGCTGGCCGAGCGGGCCCTGCTGCCGGTGCTGCCCGCCCGCGAGGAGTTCCCGTACGCCATCCGCCAGGTGTCTGAGGCGCTCGGTTCCAACGGCTCCACCTCGATGGGCTCGGTCTGCGCCTCCACCATGGCGCTGCTGGACGCGGGTGTGCCGCTCAAGGGCATGGTCGCCGGCATCGCCATGGGCCTCATCCACGAGGGCGGCGAGTACGTGACGCTGACCGACATCCTCGGGGCCGAGGACGCCTTCGGCGACATGGACTTCAAGGTGGCCGGCACCCAGGACGTGATCACCGCCCTGCAGCTCGACACCAAGCTGGACGGCATCCCCGCCTCGGTCCTGGCCGGGGCGCTGACCCAGGCCCGCGCCGCGCGGCTGACCGTCCTGGACGTGATGCGCGGGGCCGTCTCCGCGCCGGGCGAGATGAGCCCGTACGCGCCGCGGATCCTCACCCTCAAGGTGCCGGTGGACAAGATCGGCGAGGTCATCGGGCCCAAGGGCAAGATGATCAACTCGATCCAGGACGACACCGGGGCCGAGATCACCATCGAGGACGACGGAACGATCTACGTCGGTGCCACCGACGGCCCGTCGGCCGAGGCGGCGCGGACCGCGATCAACTCGATCGCCAACCCGCACATGCCCGAGGTCGGCGAGCGGTTCCTCGGCACGGTGGTCAAGACGACCACGTTCGGCGCGTTCGTGTCGCTGCTGCCCGGCAAGGACGGCCTGCTGCACATCACCCAGATCCGCAAGCTGCACGGCGGCAAGCGGATCGACAACATCGACGACGTCATCCACGTCGGCGACAAGATCCAGGTCGAGATCCGCGAGATCGACGACCGGGGCAAGCTGTCGCTGGTGCCGGTCGAGGTGGTCGAGCGCGAGGCGGCTGGTGAGGACCTGTCCGGTGGCGAGAGCGACCGCGGTCCGCGCAGCGACCGGGGTGACCGGGGCGGCGACCGTGGCGGCAACGGGGGCGGGGACGGCTCGCACCGGACCCGTCAGCGCAGCCGAGGGCCGCGCGACTCGTGAGTACCTTGTCTGACGACGGCGCCACCGTACGGCGGACCGTCCTGCCCGGCGGGCTGCGTATCGTCACCGAGACGCTGCCCGCCGTGCGGTCGGTCGCGCTGGGCATCTGGGTCGGAGTCGGCTCCCGCGATGAGGACGTGCGGCACGCGGGGGCCACCCACTACCTTGAGCACCTGCTGTTCAAGGGGACCAAGCGGCGGACCGCGCTGGACATCTCGGCCGAGATGGACGCGGTCGGCGGCGAGATGAACGCCTTCACCACGAAGGAGTACACCTGCTACTACGCGCGGGTGCTCGACGCTGACCTGCCGCTGGCCATCGACATCCTGTCCGACATGGTCATCAACTCGGTGATCAGCCCGCAGGACGTGGACGCCGAGCGCAACGTGGTGCTGGAAGAGATCGCCATGAACGACGACGATCCCACCGACACCGTGCACGAGGCGTTCACCGCCCAGCTGTTCGGTGACACTCCGCTGGGCCGCCCCGTGCTCGGCACGGTGGAGTCGATCAACGCCATCACCCGGGACCAGATCTTCGAGCACTACCGGGCCCGGTACAGCCCGGAGCACCTGGTGGTGTCGGCCGCGGGCAGCCTGGACCACGACGACCTGGTCCAGCAGGTGGCGCAGGCGTTCGGCCAGGCCCTCACCCCGGGGGTCGAGCCCGCTCCGCCCCGGCTGAGCGGTGAGTACGCCGGTGGCCGCCACAGTGCGGGCACCGGCCTGAAGCTGGTGTCCCGCGGCATCGAGCAGGCCAACCTGGTCCTGGGCTGCCGCGGGCTGGCCCGCACCGACGACCGCCGGTACGCCTTGGGCGTGCTCAACGCGGCGCTGGGTGGCGGCATGTCGTCCCGGCTGTTCCAGGAGATCCGCGAGAAGCGGGGCCTGGCCTACTCGGTGTACAGCTTCGGGTCCCAGAACGCCGACACCGGCATGTGGGGCATCTACGTGGGCTGCCTGCCGTCCAAGGCCGACGACGTGCTGGCCATCTGCGCCAGCGAGGTCGAGAAGCTGGTGTCCGGTGGGCTGACCGACGCCGAGCTGGAGCGGGGCAAGGGCCAGATGCGCGGCTCGATCGTGCTCGGCCTGGAGGACCCGTCCTCCCGGATGAGCCGGATCGGCAAGTCGGAGCTGGTCTACCCGCGGCTGGAGCCGGTCGAGGAGACGCTGGCCGCCATCGAGGCGGTCACGCACGACGACATCCGGGCGGTCGCGTCCGAGGTGCTCGCCCGGCCTAAGGCCCTGGCTGTGGTGGGCCCGTTCGACGACACCACCAGCTTCGCCTCCGCTCTATGATCAGCGTCGGCGTCCTGGGCGCCCGGGGCCGCATGGGCGGCACGGTCGTCCAGGCCGTCGACGCGGCCGACGACCTGACCGTCGCGGCCCAGGTCGATGAGGGCGACGCGCGGGATCCGCTCCTGTCGTGCGACGTGGTGGTCGACTTCACCCGCCCGGACGTGGTCCTGGACAACCTGCGCTGGTGCATCACCCACGGCCTGAGCGTCGTGGTCGGCACGTCCGGGTTCGGGGACGAGCGGCTGGCTCAGGTCCGGGACTGGCTGGCCGCCTCCTCGGACACCAGCCCGGGTGACCGCCCGGACGTGCGCGTGCTGATCGTGCCGAACTTCTCGGTCGGCGCGGTGCTGATGATGCGGTTCGCCCAGCAGGCGGCCCGGTTCTTCGAATCCACCGAAGTCATCGAGCTGCACCACGCGGCCAAGGCCGACGCGCCCTCCGGGACCGCGCTGCGCACGGCGGCCATGATCGCCGACGCCCGCAAGGACGCCGGGCTGGGCATCCCGCCCGACGCCACCACCTCCGAGCTGCCCGGGGCCCGCGGCACCGTGGTCGACGGCATCCACGTGCACTCGGTCCGGGTAGCCGGCCTGGTTGCGCACCAGGAGGTCCTGCTCGGCGGCCACGGCGAGACCCTGACCATCCGGCACGACTCCCTGGACCGCGCCTCGTTCATGCCCGGCGTCCTCCTGGCCGCCCGCCGCGTCGGTACGCTGCCCCCTGGCCTCACCGTCGGCCTCGACGCCCTCCTGGACCTTTAGCGCACTTGCCGCCGGGTCGTTGGTGCCAACGTACCGGCTATCACCGGGCTATCACCGGTACGTTGGCACCATCGACCATGCTGGCTCGGCCGCCCCGGAGTCGCCCAGCCGATCAGACCTCGCCGAACAACCTGTCGCCAGCGTCGCCCAGGCCCGGGTAGATGTACCCGTGCTCATCCAGCCGGTCGTCCACGGCCGCGGTGACCACCCGGACCGGGGGGCCGGAGTCCGAGCCGAACACTTTCTCCAGCCGGGCGATCCCCTCCGGCGCGGCCAGCAGCGACACCGCGGTCACCGACGTCACGCCCCGCTCGACCAGCATCGCGATCACGGTCTGCAGCGTGCCCCCGGTGGCCAGCATCGGGTCCAGCACGAACGCCTCGCGGCCGGTCAGGTCGGCCGGGATGCGGTCGGCGTAGGTCGACGCGACCAGCGACTCCTCGTCCCGGACCAGGCCGACGAAGCCGACGTCGGCCATGGGCAGCAGCCGGATCATGCCGTCCAGCATGCCGATGCCGGCCCGCAGCACCGGCACGATCAGCGGCGGCGGGTTCCCGATCTTGACCCCGGCCGCGTCCCCGAGCGGGGTCCGCACCGTGACCGGCTGGACCCGGACCTCGCGGGTCGCCTCGTAGGCGAGCAGGGTGACGAGTTCGTCGGCGAGCCGCCGGAACGTGGCGGTCTCGGTACTCACGTCGCGCAGCGCGGTGAGCTTGTGGGTGACCAGCGGGTGATCGATAACCAGAGTCTGCACCGCACCAGTGTGGCAGGCACGCCCGTGGTTACGGCACCCGCCGCGCCTCTCGGTCGGCTGCCACCCCACGGGCCACCCCAGGAGCCACCCCACGGGCCACCCCGGGGGCCGCTCCAGGGGCCGACCCAGGGGCCACCCCCGCGGCCCGGCGCAGGTCGGTCTCGATGGCCTGGGCCGTGCGCAGCAGCGGCGCCAGCAGGTCGTCGACGACCTCGGCCACGCTGCGCCGCCCGGCGTGGGTGGACACGTTGACCGCGGCGATGGCCCGGCCGTCGGCGTCCCGGATCGGGGCGGCCACCGACCGCAGGCCCTCTTCCAGCTCCTGGTCGACCAGGGCCCAGCCCTGCGCCCGGATCGTGCCCAGCTCGGCCCGCAACGCCACCGGGTCAGCCACCGTGTGCGAGGTCAGCGGGACTAGCGTGACCGAGGCCAGGTAGCCGTCCAGCCAGTCGTCCGGGCGGTCGGCCAGCAGCACCCGGCCCATCGACGTGGCGTAGGCCGGGAACCGGGTCCCGACGCTGATCGCCACGGTCATGATCCGCCGGGTCGGCACTCGCGCGATGTACACCACGTCGTCCCCGTCCAGCTGGGACACCGAGGAGGACTCCCGGACCTGCTCGACCAGCTGCTCGAGGTGCGGCATAGCCACCTCGGGCAGCGACAGGCTGGACAGGTAGGCGTAGCCCAGCTCGAGGATCTTGGGCCGCAGTGAGAACCGGCTGCCCTCCATCCGCATGTACCCCAGGTTGACCAGCGTGTGCAGGAACCGGCGGGCCGCGGCCCGGCTCAGCCCGGTGCGCGCCGCCACCTCGGACAGACTGAGCTTGGGGTGCTCGGCCCCGAACGCGCGGATGACCGCCAGCCCGCGCTCCAGGGACTGGATGAAATCCGCGTCCCGGGCGCCGTTCTCGCTGTTCGCTCCGCGCACGAGTCGAACATAGTCCCGGTGGTTCTTTGACACCACTCACGCTGCCGCCCTAAGTTCGCCCTCAGCACTATCGTTCGGATATCGCACATACCTTCTCGGAGTAGTCATGGCACTCATGGACGAGTCAGCGTGGCGGGGCAAAGTCTTTCTCGGCGGGTGGTCGCCCGGTGGCGGCGGGGACATCGCCGTGACCGAACCGGCCACCGGCGCCGAGATCGGCCGGGTCGGCTTGGCGTCGGTGGCCGACGTAGCTCGGGCCGCGCAGGTCGCGGCGGCGGCCCAGGTCAGCTGGGCCGCGCGGCCGCACACCGAGCGGCAGGCCATCTTGCGCCGCGCCGGTGACCTGTGGCTGGCCGCCGCGGCCGAGATCGAGCCGTGGGGCATCAGGGAGATGGGCAAGATCCCGCCCGCCATGCAGTTCGAGACCCACGTGGCCACCGAGGAGATCTTCGAGGCGGCCACGCTGCCGTCCCGGCCCTACGGCGAGCTGCTGCCGAGCGAGCAGCCCCGGCTCAGCTACAGCGAGCGGGTCCCGGTCGGCGTGGTCGGGGTGATCGCGCCGTTCAACTTCCCGCAGATTCTGGCCATCCGCTCGGTCGCCCCCGCGCTGGCCCTGGGCAACGCGGTCATCCTCAAGCCCGATCCGCGCACCGCCGTCTCCGGTGGTGTGGTGCTGGCCCGGGTGTTCGAGGAGGCCGGGCTGCCGCCGGGCCTGCTGCACGTGCTGCCGGGCGGGGCCGACGTCGGCGAGGCCGTGGTCACCGAGCCCGCGGTGCGGGTCGTCTCGTTCACCGGCTCCACCGCCGCGGGCCGCCGGGTCGGCGAACTGGCCGCCCGCCACCTCAAGCGGGTGCACCTGGAGCTGGGCGGCAACTCCGCGCTGATCGTGCTGGACGACGCCGACCTGGACCGGGCCGCGTCGGCCGGGGCCTGGGGCTCGTTCCTGCACCAGGGCCAGATCTGCATGACCACCGGCCGTCACCTGGTGCAGGAGTCGATCTACGACGAGTACGTGAGCCGCCTGGCCGACAAGGCCAGCCACCTGCCGGTCGGCGACCCGGCCACCGAGCAGGTCGCGCTGGGCCCGATCATCGACGCGGGCCAGCGGGACAAGGTGCACGGCCTGGTCACCGCCACCGTCGACGCCGGGGCCCGGCTGGCCGCGGGCGGCACCTACGACGGGCTGTTCTACCGGCCCACCGTGCTGGCCGACGTGACCCCGGGCATGCCCGCCTGGGCCAGCGAGGTCTTCGGTCCGGTGGCCCCGGTGGTGCCGTTCGCCACCCCCGAGGACGCGGCCAAGCTCGCCGCCGACAGCGAGTACGGTCTGTCTCTCGGCATCTTGACCCGCGACGTGATGCGCGGCCTGGAGCTGTCCCGCAAGATCCCCACCGGGATCGTGCACATCAACGACCAGACCGTTGACGACGAGCCGAACATCCCGTTCGGTGGCCTGCTCGCCTCCGGCACCGGGGCCCGCTTCGGCGGCACGGCCAACCTGGACGCCTTCACCGAGACCCGCTGGGTCACGATCCGCGGTGACATCACCCCGTACCCGTTCTGAGGACGGCGATGACTACTGAACGAACTCAGGTCGGCATCGTCGGCGCGGGCCCAGCCGGCCTGCTGCTGTCCCACCTGCTCGCCCTGCGCGGTATCGACTCGGTGCTGGTGGAGAGCCGGAGCCGGGCCTACTGCGAAGCCCGGCAGCGGGCCGGCCTGCTGGAAGACGGCACGGTCCGGCTGCTCCGCGCGACCGGGCTGGGTGACCGGCTGGACGCCGAGGGCCTGCCGCACAGCGGGATCTACCTCCAGTTCGCAGGGGAGCGCCACCACCTGGACTTCCGTGATCTGGCCGGCGGCCGGGCGGTGACCATCTACGCCCAGACCGAGATCGTCAAGGACCTGATCGAGGCCCGGACCGCGGCCGGGGCGGCGCTGCACTTCGAGGTGACCGGGACCGAGGTCGCCGACCTGGACACCAGCCGTCCGGTGCTGCGCTACACCGACACCAGTGGCCAGCGGCACGAGGTGGTGTGCGACGCGATCGCCGGCTGCGACGGCTTCCACGGCATCTGCCGCCCGGCCATGCCGGACGGCCTGCTGGCCGTGGCCGAACGGGCCTACCCGTTCGCCTGGCTCGGCATCCTGGCCGAGGTGCCGCCGTCCACCGACGAGCTCATCTACTGCCGCCACCCACACGGATTCGCGCTGCACTCGATGCGATCACCCCAGGTCAGCCGGCTGTACCTGCAGGTCCCGGCAGACGAGGACATCGGCGAGTGGCCGGACGACCGGATCTGGGCCGAGCTGAAGACCCGCTTCGAGATCCCGGGCTGGGAACTCAAGCCCGGCCCCATCACCGAGAAGTCGGTCACCCCGATGCGCAGCTTCGTCGCGGCGCCGATGCGCTCGGGCCGGCTGTTCCTGGCCGGCGACGCGGCCCACATCGTCCCGCCCACCGGGGCCAAGGGGCTCAACCTGGCCGTGGCCGACGTGACCGTGCTGGCTGACGCGCTCACCGACCTGGCCAGCGGCGATACCGAACGGGCCGACGCCTACTCCGCGGCCTGCCTGGAGCGGGTCTGGCGGGCCAGCCACTTCTCCTGGTGGATGACCACGATGCTGCACACCTCCGGCGACCCGATGGACGAGCAGCTCATGCAGTCTCAGCTGCGGTACGTGATCGGCTCCCGGGCCGCGGCCACCACGCTGGCCGAGAATTACGTTGGCTATCCGCCCCTGCCTTCAGAATTTTTTTAATAAGGCTGGCAGATGCTCCGCCTGGGCCCGTCAGCCCAGGCCCACGTGGTGGCGGGGGCCGCGGGCTCGCGACCGCAGCGCGGCCAGGGCCGCGTAGACGCCCGTCTCGGTCAGGGTCAGCGGTTCCCGGGACGCGCGCCCGGTATAGAGCAGGTGCAGCGCCCACAGCCGGTGCCGCAGGCCACCGATCTCGCGCCGCACCGACTCGGCCAGGTCGGTCCGCCCGCGCGACGTCCAGCCTTCCTCGGTGTGGATGCGGGCCAGGTGCCTGGTCAGCTCGTCGTAGCCTGCCGGCCCGCTGACCAGCAGGAAGAGCAGGGCCGCCTCGCGCACCGCGACCGCGAAGTCCGGCCGGGGCCCGTCGTCCGTGCCGACCAGGGCGGCGGTGCCGATCCGCCAGCGCACGGCCGGGTCCTCGGCCATCAGGCGCCCGGTCCTGGTCAGCACCAGGCTCGTCCCGGCCCGTCGGATCGCGCCCATCTCGCCCTGGGCCAGCCCGCGCAGCGTGTGCAGCGGGAGCACGTCCATTTCCTGCCGCAGGGCCCCGGGCAGCTGCTCCCGCCAGCCGAACTCGTCCACCGCCTCGGTGATGATCGCGGGCGGGATGTAGTGCCGGGCGGTCAGCTTGAGCCCGACGTCGGCGTGCCCGAGCAGCCAGCCCAGGGTGGGCAGCGCGTCCTCCGGCGGCACGGACTCCTCCAGCAGCCGGGGCAGCACCGCCGCGGCCAGCCGGGACCGTTCGCCCGGCCGGCTGTTGGCCCAGGCGTCCATCCGCTCGGTGTGGATCCGGGCCAGCCAGGTGTCGCTCACGCCGGGCGCGTGGTGGGCGCGGTGCCGGCCGCCTTCCTGGGCCATCGGCGCCGGGGGCGGGGTGGTCAGCCACCGGTCGATGAGCGCCCGCCGCTTGGCCCGCCAGCCGCGGGCGCCGGACGACAGCTCGCGGCAAGCGATGGCCAGCTCGACCGCGGCCGCGCAGGCGTCGTAGGCGGCCCGCTCGTCCGGGCCCATCACCGAACCCCAGGCCAGCAGCCCGGTGTCGGGCGGCGCGGTGCTGGAGTTCTCCACCGCCTCGGCGTAGGCCGCGATGCCGGCCTCGTGACCGCGCGCGTACGCGGTGAGGATCTGCTCGGTACCGGGGGACAGGCACACGTCGGCGTAGCGTTCCATGCCGACCATGGAGAACAGGCGGCCCAGCGCCCGGGTCACCGCGATCAGCTCCCCGGTGGTCATGGGCCATTTGACCGGCAGGGCGTACCAGACGAACTCCTGCAGCTTGAGCTGCGAGACGGTCTCCAGGCCCGCGCCGTTGGTCAGCCAGCCCAGGGCCGCCTTCGCCTCGTCCGCCGCCTCTGGGTCCTCCCGCGCCAGGGCGTCAAGGGCCTGAGCCTCGGTCATCATGCGGCCAGTTTGCCGCAGGAACACCCCACCCGGCTAGACGCTCGGTCCGGCAGTGTTTCCCATCGCCTCCGGCGCTGTTAGTCATGCGCCTCCGGCACAATGTTTGCCATCGCCTCCGGCGCTGTTGGTCATGCGCCTCCGGCACAATGTCGGGGTGAGCGGAATCTATGAGTCGCCCGAGCTGTACGAGCTTGCCTGTGCCTATCGTGACGTCCGCAGCGAGGTCGATGCGCTGGACCGCTGGTACCGCCAGCACGCGGATCCGGCCGGGCCCGGCTCGGTGCTGGAGCTGGCCGCCGGGCCGGCCGAGCACTCGCTGGAGTTCGCCCGGCGCGATGTGCAGGCCACGGCGCTCGACCTCAGCCCGGCCATGTGTGCCTACGCCAGCCAGAAGGCGACCAGGGACGGGCTCAAGCTCGAGGTGCTGCAGGCCGACATGCGGGACTTCGCGCTCGCGGCCCCGGTCGACCTGGCCGTTACCATGCTGAACTCGGCCTGCCACCTGATGACCCTGGACGACCTGGTGGCCCACCTGGGTGCCGTGGGCCGGGCCGTCGTCCCCGGCGGCCTGTACATCATGGAGCTGGCCCACCCGGCCGACTTCCTGACCCTGGTCCCGCGGACCAGCTCGGAGTGGGACAGCGAGGTCGGCGACCGCCGGGTGCATGTCCGCTGGGGTGGCGGCGAGGACGTGATCGACCCGGTGACCCAGGTGACCCGGGAACACGTCCAGGTCACCGTGCGCGATGACGAAGGCGCCCGGACCCTGACCGACGTGGTGCCGAACCGGTTCTGGACCGGCACCGAGGTCAGCGCGGCCGCCCGGCTGGCGGGCGGCCTGGCCGAGGTGGCCAGTTACGGCGACTTCGCCGACGGGGTCAGCCTGTCCGACCGGCACGCCTGGCGCATGATCATCGTGTTCCGCCGCCGCTGAGAAGAGCTAGGCGCCGGGCACCGCGAAACGCAGCAGGGCGCCGATGTCGTCCTGCAGTGCGGAGTCCCCGGGGGACGTACCGCCCGGCGGCACCACGAACAGCGCGGCGTCGGTGCCTACCGCCGCCCGGACCAGCGCCGCGTCCAGCCGGTCCTGGGCCAGGTCGGTCACGTTCCGCTCCCGCAGGTCCGCCTCGGACAGGGCGACGTCGGCCAGGCCGGGGCCGACCCAGGCCGGGTTGTCCGCCCAGTCCAGCTCCAGCGCCTTCCGGTCGCCGGCGATGTAGCGGCCGCCGATGAACAGCTCGGCCACCTGCCCGTCGCGCAGCGCGGCCACGGTTGCGGCCAGGCCCTCCACCGCCCGCCCGTCGCCCGCCTGATTGTGGAAGGTCTCGAGGTGGCTGCGCACGGTGTCGTCCTCGAGCTGCTGCAGGATCTCCTCGGCCGCCTGGCTCAGCTCAGGGGAGTCCACCGGCAGCTCCCGGTCGACCACGACCACCGCGCGCCGCAGGCCGTCCGGCAGCTTGGACACCAGCAGTTCCCGGGCCCGCACGTCCCCGGCCACGATGACCGCTTCGATCTTCCGCCCGGACACCGCCTTGATCACCGCGTCCGCGAGTTCCTTGGCGTTGGTCGCCCAGGCCTCCTCGGCCGAGCGCTGGTAGCGGTCCTGGGACCAGCCGCCGCTCTTGACCTTGTGTACCGGCCAGCCGGTGCCCTGCACCTGCTGCTCGTCTCCACTGTGTTGGCCAGCACTGCCGGCGCCGCCGACGGTCAGCACCTCGCCGCCCTCGCGGTTGGCGCTGACCAGCAGGTGCGGTGGCCGCGGCGGGGCCTGCACCAGCAGCGGCAGCAGGTCGGGCAGGCGGCTCCAGCGACCATGGGGCCGGCGCGGCACGCTGGGCAGCTTGACCACCAGCGGCACCCGGCCGCCCGTGCCGAACGCGGCCACCCCCGGGACACCGAAGTCCTCGGGGGCGCTCAGCGCGGCACCCACCGCGTCCAGGGTGGCGGTGTCGTCGCTCTCCTTGGCCAGTTCCTCGCGCAGGTCGCGCCAGCGGGCCTGCCGCACCTGGGCGGCCACCCCTCGGTCGTCACTTGAGGTGTCCAGGTACACCGACAGGAACGGGCCCGGGTTATCCACCAGTGAGCGGAGAAACGACAGATCCATCGGTGCCTCCTGTGCGAGAAGATCTGTCCGCAGCCTAACCGGGCCCGGTCGGCGACAGACCTCCGGGCGGCCCCAGCACGCGGTCCAGGTACGGGTTGGTGAACCGGCCGTCCGGGTCCACCTCGTCCCGGATCCGGACGAAATCCCCGAAGCGGGGATACAGCTCCCGCAGCCGGGCCGCGTCCAAGGTATGCATTTTGCCCCAGTGCGGGCGGCCGCCCACCCCGGCCACGATCGACTCGAACAGCGCGAAGTAGGCCGCATACGGCAGCCCGAGGTACTGGTGGATCGCGATGTAGGCGCTGGCCCGGTCGTAGGCGGTGGACAGCCAGATGTGGTCCGCCGCCGCCACCCGCACCTCGACCGGGAACATCACCTTGTCGGCCAGCTTGGGCACCTCCCGCCGCAGCTCGGCCAGCACGGCGGGCGCGGTCTCGGCCGGGATCGCGTACTCAGACTCTACGAAGCGCACCCGCCGGGCCGTGGTGAACACCCGGTAGGAGCGGTCGGAGTAGCTGCGCCGCGACAGCGCCGCCGAGGTGATCGAGTTCAGCCGGGGGATCAGCCGGGGCGCCCGCCGGCCGGTCCGACACAGCAGCCCGAAGCCGGCGTTCTCCATGACCTCGTACTCATAGAAGCGCCGGGCCGCGCTGAGCGGGGCCGGCGGCTGCCCGGCCGGGAGCCGGTTGTTCTGCTTGACCAGGGCGTTGCGGCCGTACGGGATCCAGTAGAACTCGAAGTGGTCGTGGGCCGCGGCCAGCTCGCCGAACCGGCTGATCACGTCGTCGACCGGCTCTGGCCCTTCCGTCGCGGCCAGCACGAACGACGGCACGCAGCGCAGCGTGACCTCGGTGAGGATGCCGAGCGCGCCCAGCCCGACCCGGGCCGCCGCGAACAGGTCCGGCCGCTCCCGCGCCGAGCAGCTGACCACCGAGCCGTCGGCCAGCACCAGCTGCAGCGCCTCGATCTGGGTCGCCAGGCCGCCCAGCGTGGCCCCGGTGCCGTGCGTGCCGGTGGACACCGCGCCCGCCACGGTCTGCACGTCGATGTCGCCCAGGTTTTCCAGGGCCAGCCCGAGCCGGTGCAGGCCGGCGTTGAGTTCCCGCAGCCGGGTGCCCGAGCGCACGGTGACCAGCCCGGTCCGGGTGTCCGCGGCCACGATGCCGGTCCAGCCGGACAGATCCAGCGCCACCCCGGGCGCGACCGCGATCGGCGTGAACGAGTGCCCGCTGCCGACCGCGTGCACCCCTAGCCCGTCGGCCGCCGCGGCCAGGACGGCCTGCGCGATCTCATCCACGCTGACCGGGCGCTGCCAGCGGACCGGGGTGACGGTGACGTTACCGGCCCAGTTCTGCCAGGCCCCGTCCTTGCTGGCCGCCGCCACCGCCTCAGCCTCCTCGCCGACTCGCGTATCGGAAGTAACGGACGATGATGTCACGCGGTGGCCCTGGCTCGCCAGTTGCCCGGGACCGCGCCGGTGCCGCTACAGCCCTACGTCGCGAACCCGCAGGTCGGCGTGAGTTTCCCGGCGGACCAGCAGCCGAGCCCGGCTGCCGTGGACCGCGACCACCGGGGGCCGCCCCACCATCGTGTAGTTGGACGCCATCGCGTGCTGGTAGGCCCCGGTGCCCGCGGCCACCAGCAGGTCGCCGAGCCGCAGGCTGGCCGGCAGGATCGTATCCCGGGCCAGCACGGCACCGGTCCGGCCGACCACGGTCACGGTCCGGGAGGCACTTCCCGCTGGGTGCCCGACCAGCCGGACCGGGGCCGTGGCCGGGGCTGACTTCGGGTGGTCGCTGACCTCGCCGTCCACCGCGACCAGCACCCGCCCGTCCGGCTGGTGGGTGATCGTCACCACCCGGTACAGGGTGATGCTGGCCCGGGCCACGATGGCCTGGCCCAGCTCGACCGTGAGCCGCGGCACCGGGAGCCGCAGCGTGCGGCAGGCTCCGGCCACGGTGGCCCGGATACGTCCCGCCACGGTGGTCAGGTCCGCGTCGCCGTCCGCCGGGTCGCCCGCCAGGTTCAGCTCGTTCGGGATCCGGCCGTGCTCGTCCCGCACGGCGGCCAACACGTCGACCAGGCGCCGGGCCGCGAATACGTACTCCTCGTCCGTGGTCGGCGCCGCGGTCAGATCGCAGCTCAGGCCGGCCAGGTCCAGCGCGGGCTGGGCCAGCACCCGCCGGACCGCCTCGGCCGCGTCCAGGGCCGGGGTGACCCGCAACAGCACCTGCTGCCGGCCCGGCACCTGCGCGGCCAGCCGGGGGATTTCGCCCACGCTCTCGATCACGATCCGCCCGGCCCGCTGGTCCAGGGCCGCGCGCACGTCCTCGGGGGTCTTGGCCTGACCGCGCACGATGATCCGGGCCGCGGGGAAACCGGCCGACGCGGCCACGGCGAGCTCGCCCGCCGAGCGCACACCCAGCGCCAGGCCTTCCTCTTCGGCGCACCGGGCCATGAATCGGCACAAGAACGCCTCGGCCGCGTAGGCCACGGCGCCGTCCCCGAACGCGGCCCGGTAATCCCGGGCCCGCTGCCGCAGGTCCCGCTCGTCCACGATGAACGCCGGGGTGCCGTACTCGGCCGCCAGTTGCCGCAGCGGCACGCCGCCCACGCTGACCAGCCCGGCCGGTCCGGCCGCGCGGGCGGTCAGTGGCCACGGGCCGGACCCCGGCAGGGTCTCGTCCGCCTGAAGCAGTCCGGGCAAAGCAGCCGATGTCTGAACCACGGGATCCTCCGCAATGTCTCTCGGCGATGGGGCCTGCCCGCAGCATCGCTCCGATCCGGCGGGCCGGACCGGTTCCTGACAGGCTCCAGGCGCGGGTCAGCCGGATCCTGTCGCTGCGCTCACGCGGTATGACCCACGACACACCGAGCCCCAGTGATCCGCCCCCGTGATCCGCCCCCGTGATCGAGACGAGATCTACTGGCCGGTCACTTAAGGTCTTCACCTTTGGCCAGCCATGGCCTACTGTGCGGGCATGCCCGCTCTTGACCAGGCGACCAAGGGACTGGACCCGCCGCTGGCCGTGGTCGACCTGACCGCGTTCGACGACAACGCGGACGACCTGGTCCGGCGTGCGGCCGGCCGGCCGATCCGGGTGGCCAGCAAGTCGGTGCGCTGCCGGACCCTGCTGGACCGGGTGCTGGCCCGGCCGGGCTTCGCCGGGCTGCTGTGCTACTCACTGCGCGAGGCGCTGTGGCTCTGCGCCCAGGGGACCAGCGACGACCTGGTGGTGGGGTACCCGACCGCGGACCGCGGCGCGCTGGCCGAGCTGGCCGCCGACCCGGTGGCCCGGGACCGCATCACGCTGATGGCCGACTCGGCCGAGCAGCTGGACCTGGTGGACGAGGCCGTCGGCACCGGCCACCCGGAGCTGCGCATCTGCCTGGACCTGGACGCGTCCTGGCGCCCCCTCTCCTGGTCAGCACTGTCTAGTCCGCTGGCCGGGGCGGTCCACATCGGGGTCCGCCGGTCGCCGCTGTACGCCCCGGAGCAGGCGGTCTCGCTGGCCCGCACGGTCCTGGCCCGGCCCGGGTTCCGGCTGGCCGGGGCGATGTCGTACGAGGCCCAGATCGCGGGCCTGGGCGACGCGCCTCCGGGCCGGCCGCTGCGGGCGGCCGCGCTCCGCCTGATCCAGCGCCTGAGTGTGGCCGAGCTGCGCGAACGCCGGGGTGAGACGATCCGGCTGCTGCAGGCCCTGGCCCCACTGGAGTTCGTCAACGGCGGCGGCACCGGCAGCCTGGAGACCACCGCCGCCGACCCGTCGGTCACCGAGGTCACGGCCGGTTCGGGGCTGATGGGGCCAACCCTGTTCGACGCCTACCGGCGGTTCTCGCCCCGGCCGGCTCTGCTGTACGCGCTGCCCGTCGTCCGCCGCCCCGCGGCCCAGGTCGCTACCTTGTTCTCCGGCGGGTACATCGCCTCCGGGCCGCCCGGGCGCGATCGCCAGCCCTCGCCCTACCTGCCCGCCGGGCTGAAGCTGATCGGGACCGAGGGCGCCGGCGAGGTGCAGACTCCGGTCCGGGGCGCCGCGGCCGCCACGCTGCGGGTCGGCGACCGGGTGTGGCTACGGCACGCCAAGGCGGGTGAGCTGGCCGAGCGCTTCAACGACTACCACCTGATCGAAAGTGCCAGCCTGGACGGCGCCCCGGCCCGCCCGGTACCCACCTACCGCGGTGAGGGCCAGTGCTTCGGCTGAGCGGCCGGCCCCAGCGTCGGCCGCCCCTTCAGCCCCGGCTGACCTCCCGGCCCCGGCCAACCCTTCAGCCCCGGCCAACCCTTCAGCCCCGGCCAACCCTTCAGCCCCGGCCAACCCTTCAGCCCCGGCCAACCCTTCAGCCCCGGCTGACCCCACGGCCCCGGCTGACCCCCCGGCCTCAGTCCCCGCGCGGAGGCCGGTGATGAGCGAGATCGCCGAGCCGCCCGCCAGCCCGGCCGCGCCCGAATCGGCCCTCGATCGAGACCCGGGTCGTACGGCTGAGTCGGCCCTGCTTGGCCCGGCTGCGCTGGCCGAGCCGGAGACGCCGGTCCGGGCCGGCTGGATCACGCTGCTGGTTACGGCCAACGTCGGGCTCTGGCTGGGCGTCTACGCGCCCATCCAGGTCCTGCTGCCCGAGCAGGCCCAGCACCTGGACCGGGCCAGCAAGACCCTGCTGCTGTCGGCGGTGATGGGCGCGGGCGCGCTGGCCGCGCTGGTCACCAACCCGATCGCCGGTGCGCTCTCGGACCGCACCACGTCCCGCTGGGGCCGGCGGCACCCGTGGACGGTGGGCGGCGCCGTGCTGGGCGCGGCCGGGCTGGTCGTGCTGGCCGTCGCGCCCGACGCCGCCGTGATGATGCTGGGCTGGTTCCTGGCCCAGGCCGGCCTGGGCGTCATGCTGGCCACGCTGACCGCCGCGCTGCCGGACCGGGTGCCGGTCGCGCAGCGGGGCGCGCTCGGCGGCCTGATCGGGATCAGCCAGATGCTCGGCACCGTGATCGGCGCCCTGCTGGTCACCGTGCTCGTCACCGGGCTGGCCTCCGGCTACCTGGCCTGCGGCGTGCTGGTCGTGCTGGCCGCGCTGACCTTCGCCCTGTTCACGCCGGACGACGTGCTCCCGGCCGCGCTGGTGCCCAAGCAGACCGTGCGGGCCACGCTGGGCCGGCTGTGGGTGTCGCCCCGCCGGTACCCCGACTTCGGCTGGGCCTGGTTCATGCACTTCCTGATCAACCTGGGCAACGCGCTGGGCACGCTGTACCTGCTGTACTTCCTGCAGGACGGCGCCCACTACCACGACCCGCAGACCGGGCTGCTGATCCTGATGGCGATCTACGGCATTGCCCTGGCCGTGGCCGGCGTGGTCTGTGGCACCGCCTCGGACCGATCCGGGTACCGCCGCCGCTACGTGGTCGGCGCCGCCGTGGTCATGGCGGTGGCCGCGCTGCTGCTGGTCATCTCGCCCACCTGGCACGCCGCGCTGATCGCCGCGCCCCTGCTCGGCCTGGGGTTCGGCACCTACTGGGCCGCCGCCCCGGCGGTGCTGACCCAGGTGCTGCCCGCTGCTTCCGACCGGGCCAAGGACCTGGGCGTGATCAATGTGGCCACCGCGCTGCCGCTGGTGGTGGCGCCGCTGATCGCCGGGATCGTGCTCTACACGCTGCACAGCTATCCGTCCCTGTTCGCCCTGTCCGGTGTGGCGACCGTGGCCGGCGGCCTGGCCGTGCTGCGCATCCGGGCCGTGGCCTAGCGGCCCGCGTGCCGGTTCCGCCGACCGAGGAGCGTAACCGCCGGACGCTCGACCTGGACATGCTGCCCACGCTGGGCCTGCTGAGCCGGCTCAACGACGAGGACACCCTGGTCGCCCCGGCCGTCCGGCGGGCGCTGCCCGCGCTGGCCACGGTGGTCGACGAGGCCGTACGCCGGGTCGGCGCCGGCGGCCGGGTGCACTACGCCGGCAGCGGCACCTCCGGCCGGCTGGCCGTGCTCGACGCGGCCGAACTGCCGCCCACCTTCGGCCTGCCGCCCGGCGTGGTCGTGGCCCACCTGGCCGGCGGCGACCCGGCCCTGCGGGCGGCGGTCGAGGGGGCCGAGGACGACCGGGCGGCCGGGCGGGCTGCCGCCGCCGGGATCGGGCCCGGCGACCTGGTGCTGGGCCTGTCCGCGTCGGGGTCCGCCCCCTACGTCGGCGCGGCCCTGGCCCAGGCCCAGCGGTCCGGGGCCTTCACCGCCCTGATCACGGCCAACCCGGCCGCGCCGCTGGCCGCGGTGGCTACGGTCTGCGTGTGCGCTGATACCGGCCCAGAAGCCGTCACCGGCTCCACCCGGCTCAAGGCCGGCACCGCCGCGAAGCTGCTGCTGAACAGCTTCTCGACCGCCCTGATGGTGCGCACCGGCCGGACCTACTCGAACCTGATGGTGCACGTCACCCCGGTCAACGCCAAGCTCCGGGCCCGCCAGCTGCGGCTGCTGGTCCAGGCCACCGGGGCGCCCGAGGACCAGTGCGCCGCGGCGCTGGCCGGCGCGGACGGCGACCTGCGGGTCGCCCTGCTCACGCTGCTGTCCGGCGTGGACCCCGCGACGGCCCGGCAGGCGCTGACCCGGTCCGGCGGCATCGTCCGCGCCGCCCTTAACTCGCTGGGGTAAGGCCCCCCTGCCGCCCCCGCACCAAGCGCCCCGGCCCCCCATCACGTGGCGCCCCGTTACCCCGCGCCCGGCACCCAATCACGCTGCGCCGCCACCCCGGCCAGCCGGACCGCCCCGGCCACCGGCGGGTCGGCCAGCGCCCGTACCGTGCTGCCCGGCAGCGCTGCGCGCACCGCGATCACTGCCGCTTCCCGCAGCCGCGGATGCCCCATCAGCCCGCCGCCCAGCACCACCGGCAGCGCGACCGGCGGCCCATCCGGCGTCTCCTCCGGGCCGACCAGGCGCCGCATGGCCGAGGCGGCCAGGCCGGCCAGCGCCTGCGCGGCCTCGACCGTGATGGACCGGGCCGCCGGGTCGTCGGCGTCCAGCACCAGCGGCGCGTGCCGGGCCCACCGCCGCGGGTGCGGGAAGTCGTAGAACATCCGCTGCAGTTCGTCGATGTGGCTCGCGCCCGCCGCGGCCAGCAGCGTCTCGCCCAGCGCGCCCAGCGGGACGCCGCGGTCCCGCCGGTCCAGCAGGGCCCGCACCGCGGCCCGGGTGATCCAGTAGCCGCTGCCCTCGTCGCCCAGCAGGTAGCCGAACCCGCCCGACCGGGCCTGGCGGCCTTGCCACGCGCCGACCGCGATCGAGCCGGTACCGCAGATCACGGCCACACCCTCGTCCAGCCCGGCCGCGGGCAGCACCAGCATCGCGTCGTTGACCACGATCACGGTGCCGGTCCGGGTCAGCGGGGCCAGCCGGTCCGCCAGGAACTCCTCCGCCCCCGGCACGTTGCTGCCCGCCGACCCGGCGCAGACCGCGTCGAACGGCTCGACCAGCGGCAGCTGAGCCAGCAGTTCGGCCAGCGCGGCCGCGGCCGAATCGGGGCCGGCCGCGGTCAGGCTGGCGCTGGCCGCCTGGGCCTCGGCCACCACGGCTCCGTCCACCACTACCCGGGCCCGGCTCGAGGTGCCGCCGATGTCGAGTCCAAGTAGCCTGATCGAGGTCACCCGGGCTCCTTCCGGCAAAGTACCGCGCCAGCTTATCGGCCGCTTTCTCGTCCCCACTAGGTTTGGCTGACGGCCGCCGGGTAGCCGCGGATCATGCCTGACGTCTTCGCAGTGCTCGGCCAGGACCACGCCGAAGTCAAGCAGATGCTGGACGAGCTGGAGAACGGCCCGACCCGGATGAGTGGTGCCTCAACCGCGCAGCTGCACGACCGCAAGCAGCTGGCCCAGGCGCTGATCATCGCCGAGTCCAAACACGAGGCGGTCGAGGAGGAGTTCTTCTGGCCGGTGGTCCGGGATCTCAGCGGCGATGGGGCCGAGCTGGCCCGGCAGGGGACACGCCAGGAGCAGGACGCCAAGATCGCCCTGGACCGGCTGGACAAGGCCGACCCGGCGGACGACGAGTTCGAGGTGCTCGTGACGGCCGCTATCCGTGACGGCCGGGCACACATCGCGTTCGAGGAGGAGCGGGTATGGCCGCGGCTGCGCGAGGTGCTGAACCCAGTCGGCGCGGAACATCTGGGCGAGGAACTGATGCGCGGCAAGGACACGGCACCCACCCGGCCGCATCCGCAGGTCCCGCCCCGCCCTGGCGTTCTCAAGGCGACCGGGCCCGTCGCCGCGCTCGTGGACCGGCTGCGGGACATCGTCACCGGACGGGGTAAGAAGTAGGCGGGAGGCCGCCATTGACCACATCGCTGGTACTGCTCAACGCGAGGGTGTGGTCACCGGACGGTGCCGGGACGGGCTGCGACGCGATCGTGGCCGCCGGCGGCCGGATCACCGCCCTGACCACCACGGCCCAGGCCCGCGCGCAGGTGGGCCCGGGCACCCGGGTCATCGACCTGGGCGGCCGGGTGGCCATCCCTGCGTTCGGCGACGCCCACGTCCACCCGGTCGGCGGCGGGCTGGAGAGCCTGCGCTGTGACCTGACCGGCCCGCGCGACCGGGCCCGGTACCTGCGGGTCATCGCGGACTGCGCCCGCACGCTCGGGCCGGATGACTGGGTCCTGGGTGGCGGCTGGTCCATGGAGGCGTTCCCCGGTGGTGTGCCGCCGGCGGCCGACCTGGTCGAAGCGGCCGGGGGCCGGCCGGTGTTTCTGCCCAACCGGGACCATCACAGCGCCTGGGTCAGCCCGGCCGCGCTGGCCCGCGCGGGTGTCACCCGGGACACCCCCGACCCGCCTGACGGCCGGATCGAGCGGGACTCGGCCGGCGAGCCGTCGGGCACGCTGCACGACGGGGCCATGTGGCTGGTGGCCCGGCTGATCGCGCCGCCGACCCCGGACGAACTGGCCGCCGGGCTACGAGCCGGCCAGCGGCACCTGCACGCGCTGGGCATCACCCACTGGCAGGACGCGATCGTGGGGGAGGCGCCGGACATCGGCATCCCGGACGCGCTGGACACCTACCGCCGCGCCGCCGCCGAGGGCTGGCTGACCGGCCGGGTCAACGGCGCCCTGTGGTGGGACCGCCGCCGCGGCCTGGAGCAGATCCCGGACCTGCTGGCCCGCCGGGAGCAGGCCGGGACGGGCGTGTTCCAGGCCACCTCGGTCAAGCTGATGCTGGACGGGGTGTGCGAGACGCTGACCGCGGCCATGACCGAGCCCTACACCCGCCCCGCCGGAGATTCTGCGGGCGGCACGGCTGGGCATGCCGCCGGGCACCCTCACCGGGGCGACCTGTTCGTGCCGGGGGAGGAGGCCGCCGAGGCCGTCCGCCTGCTCAGCCGCGAGGGTTTCCAGGTCCATATGCACGCCATCGGCGACCGAGCCGTCCACGCTGCCCTCGATGCCGTGGCCGCCGCCGTCGGGCCGGACACCCCCAAGGACCTGCGCCACCACATCGCGCACCTGCAGTTCATCCGGCCCGAGGACCTGGACCGCTTCGCCGACCTGGGCGTGGTGGCCAACTTCCAGCCCCTGTGGGCCGCCCACGAACCACAGATGGACGAGCTCACGCTGCCCTTCGTCGGCCCGGAACGGGCCCGCTGGCAGTACCTGATCGGCACCCTGGCCCGCCGCGGCGCCCGGCTGGCCTTCGGCAGCGACTGGCCCGTGTCCAGCGCCGACCCGCTGCAAGAGATCCACGTCGCGGTCAACCGGCGTTTGTCTGGTCGCCTGGGCCGCCCCGGCACCCCCGAAACCGAGCGCCCCTTCCTCCCGGCCGAGGCGCTGCCCCTGGCGCAGTCCCTGGCCGCCTTCACCACCGGCGTCGCCTACGTCAACCACCGTGAGCACGAGCTGGGTTCGCTGCGCCCCGGCCACCATGCTGACATCGCCGTCCTCAGCCAGGACATCTTCGCGGTCCCGCCCACCGAGATTGGCCACACCCAAGTCGACCTGACCATCGCCTCCGGCCAGCTCGTCTACGAAGCCCCCAACGCTCCCGCCTGACGTCCCTCTCACATCACAACGCCCCCGCCTGACGTCCCTCTCACATCACAATGTGAAAAAAACAGTGCAAGTTGCAGAAAGTTCCCCAGACAGGGAGTGACTCATCGGTCACTAATATGCCACATTGGGCTTGTTCGCACTTGCGTCGCGCACATTCAACGGAGGCGACATGACCCTGCCGCGAGCACATGCCCTCGCTGGCCGCACCCACGCCGTCGGGACCGAGCCAGGTCACGGCCGGTCCGAACGGATCTGGGAACAACGCCAGGCGTTGGGCCGGCGGCTGGCCGCCCTGCGCAGCCGGTCTGGCTTCAGCCAGTGGGAGTTCGCCCCGTTAACTGGGTACTCGCGCAGCACACTGTCCGACGCCGAGCTGGGCCGGCACCGGCTGCGCCGGGAGTTCTGGCAGCGCTGCGACGACGCGCTCCGGGCCGATGGCGCCTTGACTGCGGCCTACGACCGGATCGAGGTGCAGGCCACCGCGGCCCGCCGATCGGCCCGCGTCCAGGCCCAGGCGGTCCGGGAGGAGCAGGCGTCGGCCCGGCTGCACGCGCTGCTGCCTGCCGATGAGCCTGTGACCGATCCCGACTCGCCGCGCGCCGTGGTGGAGCAGTGCCCGCACTGCCGCCAGCCCGTCACGGTCATCATCGTCCCGGCCCCCCGCGCCGCCAGCCCCCACCCAGCTCTCCCCGGCCGAGCCCTGCCCGACCGGCACTGACTCCGGCGTCGCGGCCGTGTGAGCCTGGACGGCCGACCGCCGGCCTCAGCGCGCCTGCTGAAACCCGAGGCAGGCAATGCGCCTTGCCTACAGCGGGGTGTGGGCAAAGTGCCATTGCCTCCGTAGGTCGCCCGCCAAACCGGCCATGCCGCCCCGGCTGAATACGCCGCCCCGGCTTGACCACGCCACCCCCGCTTGACCTTGTCATCCCGGGCGCCCGCGCCACCCCGGGCGCCCGCGCCCACGCCGACCCCCTAGTCGGCCGACCTGATAACAGCAAGAAACAAGCGGGCTTCGGCGGCGGCACTCCCGCTCAGAGTGATAACAGCAAGAAGTAAGAGCACGGCGGCGGGCTCCCCATTACCGTGTGCAAAATCTGTCGTCAGGGCGGCAGAAATTGCACACGGTAATGCGGGCCAGTCTCGGAGTCGCTGCGCCTCCGGTGCCGCGAACTTATGCGGGCAACTTCCGCCGCGCCCTGCCGGCCCACGAGTTGTATGGGCAACTTCCGCCGCGCCCTGCTGGCCCGCGAGTTGCACGAGCAACTTCGCGCCGCGCCCCCTGAACCGCCTCCGGCACCGTGAACTCGTGCGGGCAACTTCCCGCCGCGACCTCCTGAGCCGCCACCGCCGAGGTGCAACTTCGGTTGCAACTTTCACTAAAATTTCTGCCGGACTTCCTGCCGGGCCTTACCGACACCAGTTTCGGCAGCTGATTGTTTCTGCCATGTCTAAGTTGTCGCGGAGGCCGATGCCCCGGGTGGCCGGGCTGATCGCCGCGCTGGCCGTGATCACCACCGCCGGATGCGCGTCCGGTGCGGCGGCCGAGAAGGCGTCGTCGGCCGGCCCGGAGAAGCCGAACCTGGTCATCGCGGCGGTGCCTACGGCCTCGTCGGCCGGCGTCTACGTGGCCCAGCAGGACGGGCTGTTCCGCCGGGCCGGGCTCAACGTCAAGATCGTCAACATCTCGGCCGGGGCCAACGTCACCCCCGAGCTGCGCAGCGGCCGCATCGACGTGGTCAACGGCGCCTACGCCGGCTTCATCCAGGCTCAGGTGCACCAGGCGGCCCAGTTCCACATCCTGGCCGACGGTTACGCGGGTGCACCGAACGTGGACGAGGTGGTGGTGCTGCCCGCGTCCGGGATCAGCTCGGTCAAGCAGCTGGAAGGCAAGACGATCGCGGTGAACGCGCTCGGCAGCGTGGCCCAGTTGCTGGTGTCGTCGGCGCTGGCCGCGCAGGGCGTGCCCGCGTCCAGGGTGCACTTCGTGGCCGTGGGCTTCCCGGCTATGTCGGCCGCGCTGAAGGCCCATCACATCGACGCCGCCTACCTGCCCGAGCCGTACCTCAGCCAGGCCGAGGAGCAGACCGGCGGCGAGGACGTGCTCGACGTCAACCAGGGCGCCACCCAGGACTTCCCGATCGATGGTTTCGCCGCCACCGTGCAGTGGTGCCGCAAGTACCCCAAGACCGCGGCCGCCGTGACCCGGGCCCTGGACGAGGGCGAGGCGCTGGCCGACACCGACCGGGCGCTGGTGCAGAAGGCGCTCGCCCGCTACACCACGATCACTAAGCAGATCGCGGCGATCATGTCGCTGGGGAACTTCCCGGCCACCGTCGACACGGTCCACCTGCAACGGGTTCCGGACCTCATGCAGAGCTTCGGCCTGCTCAAGCAGCACTTCAGCATCAGCGTCATGACCAGACCGACAGGGAGCTGAGATGAGCGAGCGGGCGGGAAACACGACAGGAAACACGACGGGACACACGACATGAGCGGCAACCTGATCATCGCCCGGGCCGGGCTACGGGCCGCCGGCGATCGGACGTTCCGGTGAGGGCCGGCGCCGGCCCACACGCGGTCGAGGCCCGGGATGACACCGGCGCCCAGTCGCTGCTGCAGATGCGGCGGGCGCTGGGGCGGCAGCTGGCCGCGATGCGAAACCGGGCCGGCCTCAGCCAGTGGGATCTGGCCCCGCTGACCGGCTACTCGCGCAGCACGCTGTCCGACGCCGAGCTCGGCCGGCACCGGCTGCGGCGCGAGTTCTGGCTGCGCTGCGACGGGCTGCTCCAGGGCGAGGGCCGGCTGGTGACGTCCTACGACCGGATCGAGAGCGCCGGAGCGGTCCTGCGGCAGCGGTCCGGCCACACCGCGCAACAGGCCCGCGACCAGCTCGTGTCGGCGCGTCTGCGGGCCGTCCGCCCGTTCCCCGAGCCAGCCCCGCCGTCCCCGGCCCCACCAAGCCCGGCCCTGCCAAGCCCAGCCTGGCCTGACCCAGCTCGGCCAGACCCAGCCCCCCCAGCAGCAACCCAGCCGCCAAGCCAGCCCCAGCTCCAGCCACACCCGTACACCGGCTCCCGGGTCGCGATGGAGGCGTGCCCGCACTGCCAGCGCCCGATCGCCGTCCTGATCGTCCCGTCCGCCCAGGCCTGACCGTCCCAGCCTGACCGTCGCAGCCGGAGCGCCCCAGCCTGACCGCTCAGGCCTGGGCCCCGATGACGGCCGTCTCCCGCAGGAACAACCGGATCTGCTCGCCCAGGTCGGCCGCGCCGGCCGCGCCGCGGTAGCGGGCCAGCTCGTCCCGGACCTGGCTGAGACCGGCCGCGACCGAATCGATCCGCTGGGCCCGGGGCAGCGCGAGCACCGGGGCCAGCACGGGCGCGGCCGCGTCCAGCTGGCCCGCGCGCAGCCGGGCCGTCGCCAGTGCGGTGCGGGCCCGGGCCGCGCAGCCGAAGCTGTGGTCCCCGTCCGGCCCCGGCCCGAGGTCGTACATGCTGGTGGCCAGCTCGAGCTCGGCCGCGGCCTCCCGCTCGGCCCCGGGCGCCTCGGCCAGCGCGGCGCCGGCCAGGTAGTGCTGGGAGGCCAGCGAGAAACCGAACTCGCCGGCGATCTCCAGCACGTCGTCGTGGTGGTCGCGGTCGCGCGCGTCCGCCGCCGCCGCGATGGCCTGCCGCGCCGCCCGGGCATCACCCAGCCGGGCCGCGGCCCGGCCGTGGTGCAGGTACAGCTGGGCCGCGTTCGGGCCGCTGCTGAGCAGGTCCAGGCCGCAGCGGGCGTGCCGGCGGCTCTCGTCGGGACGGCCGGACCAGTAGGTGATGGTGGCCAGCTCGGTCTGCACCTGGGCCATCAGCGGCGGGTGTTTGACGATCGTGGCGTAGGCCCAGCCGGCCTGGGCCAGCTTCGCCGCCGCGACGGCGTACCCGAGGTCGCTGGCGGCCACCGCCATCAGGCTGTTCAGCAGCCCGAGCAGGAAGTACAGCTCGGTCTCGTCCTGGGGCCACAGCCGCAGGTCCAGCGACCGGTGGATCCCGGCCCGGACCCGGCGCATCCGCTGGAACAGCGGGAACGGCTCCCCGGTCATGTAGGCCCGGGACAGCCCGGTCACCTCGTCCCGCAGGTCGGCCAGCCCGCGCTCCCCGACCTCACGCTTCATGGCCCGCTCGGCGTGCCGGACTGCTTCCCGGGCCGCCGTCACGATCTGCTCGTTGTCCGTCCGGGCCGTCTCCGCCCCCTCGGCTGCGTCCGCCGCCGGCGCCGGCGTGGCCGCGGCCACGGTCGCGGCCAGCTGGGTGATGACCAGCCGGTCCGCGGGCGGCAGCCAGGCCTGGTCGGTCTCGTCCACCAGGCTCGGCACCGTGGTGGCGTAGGCCCGGGCCAGCAGGGACAGGATGTACGGGGTGGGTTTGCGGCCGGTCGGCTCGCGGCCGCCGCCGGGGGAGGCCTCGCCCGGCCAGTCTTCGTACTCGCACAGATGTGCGGCCGTCATCCCGGCCCGGCTCTCCGGATCGAGCCCGTCCTGGGCCGCGAGGTCGTTGATCCGGGTTGCCGCTTCCCGCAGCGTCCAGCCGTAGGCGTGCCGCCAGGCTTTCCGTGGCCGCATCCGGTACTGACGGGCGAACTCAGCCGCGATGGCCGCGTCGTCCCGGCCATGCTCGCGCAGCCGCTGGCGCAGCGCCTTCTGCTGCGCCCGCTCGCTGAGCCTCGGACGGGCCACACGTCCTCCCCGGCTGCGCAACGTCCCCCCTGGCTGCGCAACGTTTCAAGCCACTAACTGCCTGTGCACAAGCGTCACATATTTTCGGCGCAAAATCCCTTATTGCCCGCCTTTCGATCGAGATCCCGATTTCCGGGCTAGCTGGCTGTCGTCAACCGCATGCCGTTACTCACCAGCGGCTCCATCAGCATCTTTAATGGGTGTCGATATCGGCGGTCGTCCCGCCCTATTTGGGCGCATACCGGTGCCGGAGGCTGTCGGCCGGTTAAGCTGCCTCGGCCGGGTGGATACGAGCCAGGAGCGGGGGTAAGCCAGCCAGGTGCCTGACGAGACGCGGCTTGACGGCCGCTACCAGCTCGACGACCGCATCGCCGCAGGCGGTTACGGCGAGGTCTGGCGTGCCACGGACCTGGTCCTGGGACGGCGGGTCGCGGTCAAGCTGCTGCTGGCCCAGCACGTCCAGCAGGCGGAGACGCTGGCCCGGTTCCGGGCCGAGGCGCAGCGGGCCGGGGCGCTGAATCAGGCCAACATCGCCCGTGTCTACGACTACGTCGAACCCAACCCGCCGCAGCCGCCGTTTCTGGTCATGGAGCTGATCGACGGCCCGTCGCTGGCCCAGCTCCTGACCGACGGCCCGCTGCCGCCTGCCCAGGTGATGGACATCATCGCGGGTGCGGCGTCCGGGCTGCAGGCCGCGCACGACGCCGGCCTGGTGCACCGGGACATCAAGCCAGCCAACCTGCTGCTGGCCCGCGACGGCACGGTCAAGGTCACCGACTTCGGGATCAGCTACGCGGCCGACTCCGCCCCGATGACCGCTTCCGGCATGCTGGTCGGCACGGCCGGTTACATGGCGCCAGAACGGCTCGGCGCGGGCCCGGTGACGGGCGCGGCCGACCTGTACGCGCTGGGCATCGTCGGCTACGAGAGCCTGGCCGGGTCACCCCCGTTCACCGGGACGCCGCTGGAGATCGCGGTGGCGCACCGGGACCAGCCGCTGCCGCCGCTGCCCGCCTCGGTGCCTCCTGGCGTCGTGGCCCTGATCGGCGCGCTGATCGCCAAGGACCCGGCCGCCCGCCCGGCCAGCGCGGGTGACGTGGCTCAGTGGGCCACCAGCCAGCACGACATGCTGGTCGGGGCGACCCGGTCCGATCTGGCCGCGCCCCCGGGCCTGACCGGCCCAGGTATGGCCGGCCCAGCTATTGCCGGCGCTGCCGCCGCGGCGGCCTGGGACTCCCCGTCCCGAACGGTGGCCGCTCAGACGCCTCAGTCGCCGTACACCCTGCAGTCCTCGCAGGGGCCGCCGACGCCCCAGGGTCCGTACCCACCCCCCCATACTTACGGATCCGAGGATCCTTACGGCCCGCAAGATCCGCCGCGCCGCCGCAAGGGCCTGCTGATCGCCGCGGTGGTGGCGGCGGTGGTGGTGATCGCGGCCGTGGCCATCGCGCTGGTCCTGTCCCGCTCGGGCGGCTCGGCTGCGCCCGCACCGGCCGTCACCAAAACCGTGGCGCCGTCCGTGACCGCGGGTACCGCTACCACCGCGCCGCCCCCCACGACCGCCGCCCCCAGCGCCCCGGCCCAGCGCCCGACCACGGCCCCGACGCACGCGCCCACCACCGCGCCGCCGCCCACCACCACGGCCCCGACCACGGCCCCGCCGACCACGACTGCTCCCACGCCCACCACGTCCGCCGCCGCGGCCGCGTCTCCCACCGCCACCACCGGCGGCGGCCAGGGCGCCGGCGGCGGGGGTGGCGGCGGCGCCGGCGGCGGGACCGGTGGCGGCGGCCAGGGCCGTGCTGGCTGAGACCCGTGCTGGCTAAGACCCGTGCTGGCTGTAGCCGGGCTGGCTGAGACAGGGCTGGCTAAGACAGGGCTGGCTAAGACAGCGGCGGCGGTCGCTGACGCTTGGGATGACGTCTGAGGCACTTGCGTCCAGACACGGTAGGCTCGGATACTGAAGAACGCCGGGTACCAATGGACAGTTCTGACTTGACTCGTTGATTCGGCAGGCTGAGCGGGTTTATCGGGCGATTTCCGGCATAAGTGACACGGCTGACAAATCCGTGCCGCAAGTGCACTGTTTTATGCAAGTGCGTCAGAAGCACTTGCAGCAGGTCCGTATACGAATCCATACTGGGGATATCAATGACCACGGGTTGTCTGCTGATGCGGTTACTGCGACGTGCGGATATGGCCTGTGCTGGCCGTGAGGGGTGACAGATGGTTCACACACACCGGCCCGCGCCGGACACATCTGACCGGGCTGGGATCTGGTCCCGGACCGGCTGGCCGATCCCGCGCCGGGAGCACTGGCAGCGCCTGTTCCGCGGTCAGCAGACCGAGCTGCGCCAGCTCCGGCACTGGATCACCGCCCTGCTGCCGGACAATTCTGCCCGCGACGACCTGATATCGGTCGCGGTCGAGCTGGGCACGAACGCCATCCAGCACACGGCCAGCGGCGACGGTGGCTGGTTCACGGTCGAGGTGGCCTGCCTGGGCCCGGTGATCCGGGTTGCGGTGACCGACGAGGGCGGCCCGGGCGTCCCGTGCCTGACCGGGGACCCGCTCAGCTCCGGTGCCCTCGCCCTGGACGGTGACCTCGACGGTGACCTTGACCGCGAGATCGCCGTCGACGGCGAGAGTGACTGCGGCCGCGGGCTCCTCATCGTCCGCGCGCTGTCGGTGACCTCGGGCGTGTCCGGCAACACCCGCGGCCGGACCGTGTGGGCTGAGGTCGCCGCCCCTCAGGGCCGCAGCAGCAGCCCCTCCGCGTCATCCGCGATGGCCCGCTCCCGCACCTTGTAGTGCATCTTCTTGCCGGTCGCGGTGACCGGCAGCGCGTCAACAAACCGGTAGGCCCGGGGCCGCTTGAACGCGGCCAGCATCGGATGGGCCTGGCAGTGCTTGTCGCACTCGGCCGCGGTGAGCTCGCGGTCCGAGCGCACCACGTAGGCCACCACCAGCTCACCCCAGCGCGGGTCGGGCAAGCCGACGACGGCCGAGTCGCGGATGCCCGGGAGCTCGTTCAGCACCTCTTCGACCTGGGTCGGGTGCACGTTCTCGCCGCCGGAGATGATCATGTCGTCCTTGCGGCCGACGATCGTCACGTACTCGTCTGAATCCCAGGTGGCCAGGTCGCCGGTGTAGAGCCAGCCGTCGCGGAACCGCTGGGCCTGCTCGGCCGGGTTGTTGAGGTAGGCGTAGCCGGACTTGACCGACCGCACGATGACCTCGCCGATCTCGGTCCCGTCCCGGGCCACCAGCTCGTCCGGCCGGGCCGGGCCGTCTTCGCGCGCCGCCACCACGGCCACGTCGTCGTCCGTGCAGGCCCGCCCGGCCGATCCGGCGTGGTCTGGCAGGTCGGCCGGCCGCAGGAACGTGTTCCAGAACGCCTCGGTCGTGCCGTAGCCGTTGAAGATCCGCGGCGTGAGCACCTGCTGGAAACGCAGGCAGGCCTGCCGCTCCAGCGGGGCGCCCATGGTCACGATGCCGTGCAGCGAGGACAGGTCCCGCGCGGTGGCCTCCTGGGCGTCGGCCAGCATGACCAGGTTGGTCGGCGCGCCGATGAGGAACGTCAGGCCGTAGTCGGCCACGTAGTCCAGCACCAGGCCCGGCTCGAACCGGCGCAGCGCCACCGCCTCGGCCCCCACGTAGAACGTCGGGCAGGGGCCGCCGGACGACACGCCGCCGCGGTGGAACCACGGCGACATGTTCAGCGTCTTGTCCTCCGGCGACAGCGGGAAGTGCATGATCACGTCGTGCGCGGTCAGCACCTCGACCAGGCTGCTCAGCGCGACGCCCTTGGGCATGCCGGTGGTGCCCGAGGTGTACAGCCGGGTGGTTTCGTCGTACGTGCTGACCCCGCCCCGGCTGTCGTCCGCGGGGGGCGTCACCGCCGGGTGCTCGCCGGTCAGCAGCGTCCCGAACGGCGCCGTGCCCCCGGCCGCGCCGTCCACGACGAACGTCGCGCCTGGCTGGTGCGTGGCCAGGTCCAGCGCGGTCGCGGCCACCTCGGCCAGCGAGGCGTCGTACACGTACACCACGGGCTGGGAGTCGTCCAGCACGAAGGCCGTCTCGCCCGCGGAGAACCGGAAGTTGATCGGCGACCCGATCGCGCCCAGGTGCTGGGCGGCCAGGTACAGCAGGGCCCACTCCGGGCTGTTGAACAGCTGGAACACCACCACGTCGCCCGGCCCGACGCCGTGGGCGGCCAGTCCGGCCGCGACCCGTTCCACGTCCGCGCCCAGCTCGGCGTAGGTCCAGCGGCAGCCGTTCTGCGGGTCGTGCAGCGCGGGCCTGCTGGCGTACCGGTGCACATTGCGCCAGAAGCCGGCCATGTAGGTGAAGTGGTGCTCGAAGACGTCGCGGAACGCCGCGGGGTCGTAGACGGCCACGATCTCATTCTCCTCTGGTGAACACGGCGACGACGTTCTGGCCGCCGAAACCGAACGCGTTGACCATAGCCACGTCGATCGCCATCGGCCGGGCCACATGGGGCACGTAGTCCAGGTCGCACTCCGGGTCCGGGGTGTCCAGGTTGATCGTGGGCGGCGCCACGCTGTCCCGCATGGCCAACATGGCCACCATGGCCGACAGCGAGCCGGCCGCGCCGATCAGGTGGCCCACCATCGACTTGGGTGAGCTGACCGCCACCTCGGCCGCCCGGGCCCCGAACGCGGCCTTGATCGCGGCCGTCTCGGTCCGGTCGTTGGCCCGGGTGGACGTGCCGTGGGCGCAGATGTAGTCGATGTCGGCAGGCCCGACACCCGCGCGCTGCAGGGCCAGCGCGATGGCCCGGGTGGTGTGGGTGGCCGATGGCTCGGGCGCGCTGACGTGGAATGCGTCGGAGGTCAGCGCGCCGCCGGCCACGGCGGCGTAGACCCGCGCCCCGCGGGCCCGGGCGTGCTCGGCCGACTCCAGCACGGCCAGCACCGCGCCCTCGCCGTAGACGAACCCGTCCCGGTCGGCGTCGAACGGCCGGCTGGCCCGGGCCGGGTCGTCGTTGCGCCTGGACAGCGCGCCCATCGACGACAGCCCGGCGAACATGACCGGGGTGATCGAGGCGTCGGTGCCGCCGCAGACCACCACGTCGGCCTCGCCGGACAGAATCAGCCGGCGCCCTTCCAAAAAGGCGTAGATGCCGCTGGCGCAGGCCAGCGCGCTCGCCGTGACCGGCCCGTGCACGCCGAGGTCGATGGCCACCTCGCAGGCGGCCATGTTGGGGATGACCGAGGACACGTAGTAGGGGCTCAGCCGGCCGGGCTCCGGCCCGGCGATCTGCCGGGTCGCCGCCTCAACCTCGCCCATCCCGGCCACGGCCAGGTTCACCACCACGCCGGTGCGGGTCTTGAGGTCCTCGTCCAGGACCAGGCCCGCGTCGGCGACCGCTTCCCGGCCCGCGGCGATGGCCAGCTGGCTGAACCGGGCCGACCGGCGCAGCCGCTTGGTGTCCAGCAGCGCGGCTGGATCGAAGTCCTTGACCTCCCCGGCGATCTGGGTCGGCAGCCCGGACGGGTCAAACGCCGTGATCGTGTCCACCCCGGAAACGCCCTTGACCAGCGCTTGCCAGGTCGACTCGCGGTCGTTGCCGACCGGGGTGACGGCGCCCAAGCCGGTCACCACCACTTGCCCGTCCAAGTACTCTGCTCCTGACCTTGGGATCTCAGCGTCCTCTCAGCGAAACTCTAGCTCCACTGGCCACCGTCACGTTTGGGAAGATAGTTTACATTTGCGAACTATTTGCCCGGACCCCGGCAAAAGGAGAGCTTGTGCGCCTTCTCGTCAAGCAAGCCGTCCGCGCGCTCGAAGGCGAGCTCGTCATCCCCAGCTCCAAGTACCACGCTCACCGCGCCCTAATCCTCGCTTCGCTGGCCCCGGGCACCAGCCGGATCGAGGGCCTGTCCGACGCCGGCCACGTCCGGTACACCATCCAGGCCCTGCGCCGCCTGGGCACGAAGATCGCCGTCGACGGCGACACGTTCATCGTCCACGGTGGTCCCTATCAGCCGTCCCGGCCCGACGTCTCGGTCGGCAGCTCCGGTACCACCCTGTACTTCCTGACCGGCCTGGCCTCGCTGGCCACCGCGCCGGTGACGATCGTGGGCCAGAAGTACTTCCAGCGCCGCCCGATCGGCCCGCTGCTGCAGGCGCTGTCCGGGCTGGGCGTCGAGCTGTCCTCCCCGGACGGCTGCCCGCCGATCGCCGTCCAGCCGCGGCGGCCCACCGGCGGCCAGGTGTCGATCGCCGGCACGCTGTCGCAGTGGATCTCCGGCCTGCTGCTGCTGGCCCCGTTCGCCACTGGCCCCAGCGTCATCACCGTGGACGGCGATCTCAACGAGCGCACCTACATCGACCTGACCATCCGGATGATGGCCCAGTTCGGCCTGCACGTGCAGGTCAGCGACGACTGGTGCCGCTTCGAGATCGAGGGCAACCAGGAGGCCCGGCCGGCCACGGTCACGCTGCCGCCGGACGTCGGCGCGGCCGCGTTCGGGCTGGCCGTCACCGCGCTGCACCCCGCGGACGTGACGTTCCGCGGCCTGTCCGCGCTGTCCGGCACCGAGACCGACCACCCCGAGGCCGACCTCATCGACATCGTCCGGGCCATGGGCCTGCCGCTGACCCGGGAGGGTGGCCGTCACGGCCCGGTCCGGGTGCGGCACGACGGGATCACGCTGGCCCCGTTCGAGGTCGATTGCACCAGCGTCCCGGACATGCTGCCGGTGCTGTCCGTCCTGGCCACCTTGGCCGACGGCACCTCGGTCCTGGACAACGTGGCCCACATCCGGCTCAAGGAATCCGACCGCGTCTCGGCCATGCTTCAGCTCAACCGGATGGGCGGCCGCCTGGAGCAGCACACCGACCGGCTCACCGTGCACGGCGTGCCCGGCCTGAGCGGCGCCGACCTGTCCTCGTTCAACGACCACCGGGTCCTGATGTCCCTCGCGGTGGCCGGCACCCGGGCCGACGGCGAGACCCGGCTCACCTACCCCAACGCCTACCGGATCTCCTACCCGCGCTTCCTGCACGAGATGGACACCATCGGCCTGGACATGTCCATCGAGGCCACCTCGCCCCGCACCCGCCGTCCGGCCGGACCCGCCCGCACCGGAGACACCCTCGCCGCGGGCATGCTCACCGGAGACACCCCGGCCGCGGCCGCCCCGGAGGTCCTCAGCCCGGCGCAAGCCGCCGCCGTGCCCATCGGCGAACGGGTCCGCCAGTGGGCCGCGCAGCGCCCCGGTGACCTGGCCATCGCCGAGGAAAGCGGCCGTACCTGGACCTGGGCCGAGCTGGACCACCAGGCCGACCAGCTGGCCACGTTCCTGCTCGATCTTGGCGTCCAGCCGGGCGAGCCGGTCGCCTACCAGCTGCCGAACCGGGGCGAGTTCGTGGCCATCACGCTGGCCGCGCTGCGCATCGGCGCGGTGTGCTGCCCGCTGATGCCGATCTTCCGGGAACGGGAGATCGCGTTCATGCTGGCCCGGTCGAAGGCCCGCGTCCTGTTCGTCCCGGCCACCTTCCGTGGCCGGGATCACGCCGCCGAGACCGCCGCGGTGCTGGCCATGCCCGACCACCCGCCGTTGGACCACGTCGTGGTGCTGGATGCCCGGGGATGCGAACCTTTTAAAAATGAACATGCCGAACGTCCTGTCGCCGATAGGGCCCACTGGCACGACTACGCCACGGCGCTCGGCCGGGTGGATCGGGCCGGCGTCGACCGCCGCGCCCCCGGCCCCACCGGCCGGGCTCAGCTGCTGTTCACCTCCGGCACCTCGGGTGAGCCCAAGGGCGTCATCCAGCGGATGGACCGGCTCAGCCGGGCCGCGGCGATGGAGGTGCGGCACCTGGGCCTGAACTACACGGACCGGATCTTCATCCCGTCCCCGCTGGCCCACCAGACTGGCTTCCTGTACGGCATGTGGCTGGCCTTCACCCTGGGCGTGCCGCAGATCCTGCAGCCGGTGTGGGACGGCCCGGCCGCGCTGGCCGCGCTGCGCCGGCACGGCGGGACGTTCGTGCAGGCCGCCACCCCGTTCCTGGCCGACCTGGTGCAGGCGGTCGACCAGGCTGGCGGTGCCTCCGGAGCGGCGCCGGAGACGCTGCGCATCTTCGTGGCCACCGGGGCCGCGGTGCCCCGGGGCCTGGCCGAGCAGGCCACCCGGACCCTGGGTGCCGCGGTGTGCGGGGCCTGGGGCACGACCGAGACCTGCCTCGGCTCGCTGGCTGCCCCCGCCGACGAGCCCGCCATGGTCTGGGGCTCGGACGGCCGCGCGCTGCGTGACATCAAGCTGCGCATCACCGACGACGACGGCAACGTGCTGGCCCCGGACACCGAAGGGAACTTTGAGGTCCACAGCCCCACCCTGTTCGAGGGCTACCTGGACCACCCGGAGTGGACCGCCGAGGTGATCACGGCCGACGGCTGGTACCGCAGCGGCGACCTGGCCGTCATCAGCGCGGCCGGGTACGTGCGCATCACCGGCCGGGTCAAGGACGTGATCAACCGCGGCGGCGAGAAGGTCCCGGTCGCCGAGATCGAGCAGTTGCTGCACACCCACCCGCTGGTGTCCGAGGTCGCCATCGTGGCCATGCCGGATCAGCGGCTGGGCGAGCGGGCCTGCGCGTTCGCGGTGGCCGGTCCGGGGTTCGATTTCGAGGCTATGAAACGCTTTCTGGACTCCCAGCACGTGGCCAAGCAATATTGGCCAGAGCGGCTGGAGGTCGTCGACGCGATGCCGCGGAACCCGGTCGGGAAGATCAAGAAGTTCATGCTCCGGGATCGGGCCCGGGAACTGACTGAGGAGTGACCTTGCCCTTCGACGAATCCGAGTTCGCCTCGCTCAAGAAAGAGATCGAGGCGTTCGTGCGCGGGCCGGGGGAGGACTATGCCGAGGAGATCGAGCGCTCCCACGCGGTACCGGCCGCGCTGTGGGCCGACCTGCGCGAGCGCGGCTACCTGAGCCTGGCCGCCCCGCCGGAGTACGGCGGCCGCGGTGTCCCGTTCTCCCGCTATCTGGAGCTCATGGAGCTGTTCGCCATGTCGCACGCGTCCCTGCGGATGATCGTGCACGTGTGCAACGGCACCTGGCGGGCCATTGACCAGCTCGCCACCGACGAGCAGCGCCAGGCGTTTGTGATGCCGCAGGTGGCCGGGGACATCCGGGTCGCGTTCACGCTCACCGAGCCGGACGCCGGCACCGGCGCCGACCTGCGCTGCGAGGTGGTCCAGGAGGGGGACACGTACTTCCTGTCCGGCCGCAAGCACCTGATCACGTTCGGGGTGAACTGCGACTACTGGCTGCTGTTCGCCCGCCGCGCGGGCACCCGCGCCGCCGACGGCACGGTCGCGCTGATGGTGGACCGGCACGCGGCCGGCGTCACGGTCGAGGCCATGCCGGACTCCATGGGCGTGCGCGGCACCGACCATGCCCGCTTGCTGTTCGAGCACACCCCGGTCCCGGTGGCCCACCGGCTGGGGGAGGAGGGTCAGGGCCTGCAGGTCGCGCTGGGCGGCTTCCTCACCCCGAGCCGCATCTCGGTCGCCATGACCTGTGTCGGCCTGGGCCGGCGGGCCCAGGAGCTGGCCATCGCCTACGCCGGGGAGCGGGAGACGTTCGGCAAGAAACTGGCCCAGCGCCAGGCCATCGCGTTCGCGCTGGCCGAGAACGCCGCCGACCTCGAGGCCGCCCGCCAGCTCACGCTGTACGCGGCCCGCCAGTGGGAGTCCGGCGACCCGGGCGCGGGCACGCTGTCCTCGATGGCCAAGCTGACCGCGGTCGACATGCTGACCCGGGTCACCGACAAGGCCCTGCAGGTCCACGGCGGCATCGGCTACTGGGAGCCGAACCCGATCGAGCGGATCTACCGCGACGCCCGGGCCCAGCGCTTCGAGGAAGGCACCAACGAGATCCAGAAGACCGTGATCGCCCGCGACATCCTGGGAGGCGCGAAGTGACCAGCCCCGCCTACGCGGGCCAGGTGGCCCTCATCACCGGCGCCTCCCGCGGCATCGGCCAGGCCCTGGCCCTGAGCCTGGCCCGCGGTGGCGCCGCCATCGTGATCAACTACAAGAAGAACGCCGACCTGGCCGAGAAGACGCGGGCCGAGGTCGAGCAGGCCGGCGGGCGCGCGATCACCGTCGCCGCCGACGTCGAGCAGCCGGAGGAGATCGACAAGCTGTTTGAGGCGGCCGCGGCCGAGTACGGGCGGCTGGACTTCTTCGTCTGCAACGCGGCCGCCAGCTCGTTCAAGCCGATCATGGAGCTGAAGCAGCACCACCTGGACCGGTCCTACGCCATGAACGTCCGGGCCTTCGTGCTCGGCGCGCAGCGCGCGGTGCCGCTGATGGACCGGGGCGGCCGGATCGTGGTCCTGTCCAGCTACGGCAGCATCCGCGCCTACCCGACCTACGCCAACCTGGGCGCGGGCAAGGCCGCGGTCGAGGCCTGGGTCCGTTACATGGCGGCCGAGTTCGCGCCCCGCGGCATCAACGTGAACGGGGTCAACGGCGGCATCATCGAGTCCGATTCCTCGGACTACTTCTACAACGTGCCCGGCATGGCCCCCATGGACACTGTGCTGAGCAAGATCCCCAAGCGCCGCAAGGGCACCGTCCAGGAGGTGGCCGACGTGGTCGAGTTCCTGCTGTCGGGCGCCTCGGCCTATATCACTGGCCAGACCCTGGTCGTCGACGGCGGCCTGTCCGTCGTGGCCCCGCCGTTCCCGGAGGACCTGACCCCGCCGCTGTCGGGCATCTACGAGTTATTACCGGCCCCTTACCAAGAGCCACATGGCTGAGCCCGGCCAGCCCGTGATCCGTATGACAGAGGCGTAGGAGAGCGCCCACCGATCGCGGAGGAACACGTGACGCAGGAATCCCGGCCGATCTGCGACCCTAGGCGGCGGGCCGCGCTGGCCGGAATCGGCTTGGCCGGGCTGGCCGCCACGCTGACCGCCTGCGGCGGGAGCAGCGGTTCGGCTGCGTCGAGCGGCCCGGCCGGGTCGGGTGGGCCAGCCGGGTCCGGCGGATCGGCCAGCGCCGGGGGCGGCGGCGCGCTCGGGGCGGCCAGCGAGGTGCCGGTCGGCGGCGGCAAGATCTTCACCTCGGCCCAGGTCGTCGTGACCCAGCCGTCAGCGGGCGAGTACCGGGCGTTCAGCGCGGTCTGCACCCACGCTCAGTGCTTCGTCGATCAGGTCGCGGACGGCACGATCGACTGCCCGTGCCACGGCAGCAGGTTCAGCGCCAAGGACGGCAGCGTGGTCGACGGGCCGGCCACCAGCCCGCTGCCCAGCGAGCAGATCTCGGTCCGCTCCGGCCAGATCTCGCTGGCCTGACCTGCCCTCGCGGCGTCCCTGGCCCCGGACTCGCATAAACGTCCTTGACACTCCAACATCGAGCTGCCCGCCGCCCTGGCCGGCCTGCCCATCGGCGTGGGCCTCTACGCCGCGGTCAGCGGTGGCGGTGAGCTCGCCCTCCCGCCGGTGCGTGGCTGGCCGCGGCGGTGCTGGCCACCTTGGCCGCCATCGCCATCCTGGCCGCCATCCCCGCCCGCATCGGCGCCCGCCGACCGGTGGCCCAGGTCCTGCAGGCCGAATGAGCGCAGCGGCCCCCCGGCCGGAGTAACGGGCCGGCCGAAGGCCCGAAAACCCCGATTCGGCCGGTGTTTCCCCGTTCGGTCCGTGTCATAATGCTTTGTGCATCCGCACATGCGCCTGACCCAGGAGGACCTAGGGATGGACGTCGGCATCCTGGTGACCGTCCGGTCGCTCCTGCCGAACCTGGCCCCGGTCGAGCGCCGGGTCGCGCAGGCGGTGCTGGACGATCCCGGTGGCGCGGCCCGGCAGTCGATCTCTGAGCTGTCCCGGTTCTGCGGCACGTCGGCCACCACCGTGGTCCGGTTCTGCCGCGCGGTCGGGCTGAGCGGCTACCCCGAGCTCCGGCTGGCCCTGGCCGCCGCGGTGGCCACCGACGACGCGGGCGCGGGTGGGGTCGCCGCCGGCGACATCGACCCGGGTGACGACGCCGCGCTGATCGCCAAGAAGATCGCCTATGCGGACGCCGCCGCGGTCACCGATACCGCGAACCACCTGGATCCGGCCGCAGTTGTCAACGTTGTCAACGCGCTGGCCGCCGCGACCCGGATCGACATCTACGGGGTCGGGGCCAGCGGCTACGTGGGCCTGGACCTGCAGCAGAAGCTGCAGCGTATCGGGCGGCCGGCCTTCGCCTGGCCGGACCCGCACCTGGCTATCACGTCGGCGGCGCTGCGGGCCGAGGGTGACGTGGCCGTGGGCCTGTCGCACACCGGCACCACCGCGGACACCATCGACGCGCTGCGCGAGGCCCGCCGCGGTGGCGCGGTCACCGTGGCCGTGACCAACTTCCCGTGGTCGCCGATCACCGAGGCTGCCGACCACGTCCTGCTCACCGCGGCCCGCGAGACCGCGTTCCGGTCCGGCGCCATGACCAGCCGGATCGCCCAGCTCACGGTGATCGACTGCGTGTTCGTGGTGCTGGCCCAGCGGGACCTGCCCGCCGCCCAGGCCGCGCTGGAGCGGACCTACGCCGCGGCTCAGGCCAAACGGACCCGGCGTGGCCGCCGCCCGCCGCCCGGGCCATGACCGGGATCCGGCCGCCGCGAATCCGGCCGTAATGTGACGTAAGACCCGCCGGCGCCAAGTTCCCACGGGCAACGCATGGGTTCGGGTAACGTCGCTTAGCGTGACCAGTGCCCCCGCACGTCTGGTGACTAAGCCAACGTCTCCCGAACCATCCGTCCCGGCCGCGCCGAAGGGCCGGCGGCTGGCGTGGCTCGACGCGATGCGGGGTTTCGCGGCGCTGTGCGTGGTCTTCGACCACATGGGCGGGGTGGTCCTG
Organism: Streptosporangiaceae bacterium; assembly: GCA_965277615.1. GTDB lineage: Bacteria > Actinomycetota > Actinomycetes > Streptosporangiales > Streptosporangiaceae > Bog-532. Next base: position 447,167 of record CBDIDG010000003.1, read on the forward strand.
CAGCGGTTGCACAACGACGTTTACCGCGTGATCGACACCGGGCAATACGGCGTCTTCGTGTTCTTCCTGGTCAGCGGCTACATCATCCCGGCCTCGCTGGAGCGCAGGGGCAGCGTCCGCGGCTTCTGGGTCAGCCGGGGGTTCCGGCTCTACCCGCTCTACATCGTGGCCATCGTGCTCTCGATCCTGGCCTACAAGACCGGCTACGGCGCCATCCACGGGGCGCAGAACTCACCCAAGACCTGGGCCTTCGCCCTGCCGTTCATGATGTCCAACATGCTGAACGGCGCGAACGTGCCCAACGTGATCTGGACGCTGTCCTTCGAGATGGTGTTCTACCTGCTGCTGACCGCGCTGTTCACCTTCCGCGCCCATCGGCACAGCGCCGGGTACGCGCTGACCGCGGTGGTGGCTGCGGTCGCGCTGGGCGGCCTCCTGCCCACCTCCGGCCTGAACGACCTGCACGTGCTGGGACACTGGACCGGCGAGCGCCGGATCGCGCTGCTGGCCGACGCCGGGATCTTCATCGGCCTCGCGCTGGCCGTCACCGGCCGCCAGCGGCTCCGCGCCGTGGGCGTGCTCATCGCCGCGGGTACCGGCCTGACCCTGCTCCTGTTCAACACCAGCTACCCGGGACCCGGCACCGGCCTGGTCATCTTGGGCCTGATGTTCACCGGCACCATGCTGTACCGGGCCGAGCAGGGCCAGATGGCCTGGAAGCACGCCCTCGCGGTCGCGGCGGCCGTGCTGGTCCTGGCCATCGCCGAAGGCGTGTGGCACGGCCCGGGCTGGGTCCCGGGCGACGTGACCCAGTGGCGTATCCAGTGGATTTCCTGCCTGGTGCTGGCGGCGGCGACGTTCGCCATCGGGATGGCCCTGCGGCACAAGCGGGTCCCCGGCTGGCTGGCCTGGCTCGGCCTGATCAGCTACTCGGTCTACCTGCTGCACCCGATCATCTTGAACGCCTACCGGTCCGTCCCCACCTTCCACCAGCCGCACCCGTTCCCCATCCAGGTGCTGCTGGCCGCGGGCATCCTGGCCGTGGTGTTGGCCAGCTCGACGATCACGTACTACTTCGTCGAGTCGCCGATGCAGAAGACCGGGCACAAGCTGGCCCGCTTCCTGCAGGCCCGGTTCGGCCCGGATACGATCCCGGCCCCCGGCGCAATCCAGGCTTCCGACGCGATTCCGGCTCCCGACGCGATTCAGGCCGGCCCGCCGGTCCCGGCGGAGGTCCAGCCCGGCCGCTAATGTGGCGTTTGTGGCAGGGATCACGGGGCCGACGTCGCTGTACCGCAAGGTGGCCGACGATCTGCGCGCCTCGATCGTGGCGGGGGAGTACCCGGCGGGGACCCGCCTGCCGTCCGAGAACGACCTGGCCGAGCGGTACGGGGTGTCGCGGGGCACGATCCGGCAGGCGTTCGCCGCGCTGCGCGCCGACGGCGTGATCGCCTCCCGGCGCGGTGCCCGGCGGGTTGTGCTGGGCGGACCCCAGCTGCAGAGCTTCGGCGAGCTGGCCAGCTTCTCCCGCTGGGCCCACGCCGTCGGCGAGGTGCCCTCGGGCCGGGTCATCGACCTGGTCCGGCGCGAGGCCAAGCCGTCGGAGGCCGCGCCGCTCGCGCTGGCCCCGGGCGCGACGATCTACCATCTGACCCGGGTCCGGCTGCTGTCCGGCCGCCCGGTGATGATCGAGCGCACCGCGTTCCCGGAGCGGGTCGGCGCGCTGGTGGCCGGGATCGACCTGGACCACGAGTCGATCTACGAGCGGCTCGGCCAGCTGGGAGTGATCTTCGCCGACGCGGAGCACGTGATCGACTCGGTCGGGGCCACCGCCGACGACGCGCGGCTGCTGGGCACCCGCCCTCGGGTCCCGCTGCTGCGTGAGCGGCGGCGCACCACCGACCCGCCCGGCAACCCGGTGGAGTGGTCCGAAGACCGCTACCTGGGCAGCGAGGTCGCGTTCACCGTGCACAACTCGCAAGCGATCAGCGCGCTGACCCGTCTGCAAGCAGACGGCTGAGCAGCGGCCGGAAGTGCCCGAACTCCGGGGTGTCCGCGTCCGGGTCTTTGGCCTCCTCGTCCCAGCGCCGCACCGCCACCGCCGCTGCGGCCTGCGGTAGCGCCTCGAACGCGGCCACCTCAGCCGCGCTCATCGGGCCGCCCTGGACCGACAGCGTGTAGACCGACGCGGTCGACAGCTTGCCGAAGTAGCCCGGCTCGGCCGTGCACAGGTACCGCTTGGCCGCCACGTGCAGCCGGACCGGCTCGGTCACCTCCGGCCCGAACCACTGGGCCAGCCAGGCCGCCCCGGCCTCGCCGTGCCGGTTGTCCGACCCGGCCATCAGCTCCCGCCCGCTGACCGTGCCTCCGCAGATGTGCCCCACGTCGTGCAGCAGGGCCGCCGCCACCTGCTCGGCCGGCGCGCCCGCGGCCTGCGCCAGCGCCCCGGCCTGGCGCATGTGCACCGCCACGCTCACCGGTTCGCCCAGGTAGTCCTGGGCCCCTTCGCCCGCGAACAGCTCACCGATCACGTCCACCGGATCCACCGGCCATCACCCCATTCTCAGCCCGAGCCCTTTCCTTCAGTAGGGCCAGCGTGCCCGCCAGTGCGTCCAGGTCCGCGTAACAACCCTGCAGCAGCCGGTCCCCGGTGCCGGTGAACGCGGTCCGCCCGTGCAGCACCCGGGTGTTGTCGAAGATCAGGCAGTCGCCCGGAGCCAGCCGCAGGGTCAGGGCCAGTTCCGGCCGGGCCAGCAGGGCCGCCCATCGCCGGTAGGCCACGTAGAACGCCGTCACCTCGCTGGGCGGCCGCCGCAGCGCCTGCAGGCTGCGGTTGTTGAACCGGATGCCGCGGATACGGCCCTCCGGGCTGAGCTCGATCAGCGGCTGATAGGCCCGCAGGCCGGCCACGGGGTAGCCGAACGGGACCGGGGTGCGGGTCAGCACGCCGAACGAGCGCGGATCCTCCACCCGCAGCCGGTGGGCCGCCGCGAACCCGTCGACCAGCAGGGTGTCCCCGCCGTCGGCCGCGCTGGCCTGGCAGTGCAGCAGCTGGATGGTGGGCACCGGGTCGCGGTACGGGTTGTCGGTGTGCGGGCTCAGGGCCAGCCCTGTGGAGGCCAGGTTGGCCGGGGTTGCTTCCACCCGGACGTCGAACACCCGCCCGTAGTTCGTCTCCCGCACGTACCCGAACGTCTCCGCCACCGTGGCCACCATGCCCGTCTGGACGGGTACCCCGCGCAGCAGCGCGAACCCGTCGGTGAGCACGGCGTCCAGAACCCTGGCCTGAACGACCGGGTCCAGGCGGTAGTGCTCCCAGTCGCCGGTGGGCGGCCCCGCGCCGGGACCGGACCACAGCCGCTTGCCGTCCTCGGTGCGGACGTCCCCGCCGACGCCGGCCCGCTCGTTGGCGGCCAGCCAGCTCCGGTCGAACCGGGACCGGTGCCCGTCCGGCCCGAACGTCACCGTGACCGTGGCCGCGTCCTCCTCGACCGCGGTCACGATCAGCTCGTCCGGCAACTCGGTGATCTGGAACAGCTTCTGACCGCTGCCCGGCACCCGGCAGTCCGGGCACGGGCAGTTGTCCCGCAGCCAGATCGCCGGCCACCTCCCCACGTCCATCCGGCGTACCCCCAGTTCCCAACCGCAAAAGTTGGCTGTACAAGTTTAAACATGACTATACTCGAACATTGAGACCGGCCCCCTTCCTGAAAGATTCCCCAGGTCGCTGGCGACCGGACGTCGGATGACTGACGACGGGAGGACGCGTAGATGAACGACGCAGGACGGGTGGTCATCGTCGGCGGCGGGATCCTGGGCACGATGCACGCCGTGTCGGCCCGGCAACGCGGTCATGAGGTCGTCCAGCTGGAGCGCGAGGCCGATGCCCGGGGCGCCAGCGTCCGTAACTTCGGGCTGGTCTGGGTGAGCGGCCGGGCCCCGGGCGGTGAGCTGGATCTGGCCATCCGCGCCCGCCAGCGCTGGGAGCAGATCACCGCCGACGTCCCCGGCGTGGGCTTCCGGCCCGCCGGGTCGCTGACCCTGGCCGCCGCCGACGCCGAGCTGACCCTGATGAAGGCGGCCTGCGCGCTCCCGGACGCGGACCAGCGCGGCTTCGAGCTGCTGGACCAGGCCGCCACCCGCGAGGTCAATCCGGCCCTGCGGGGTGAGTTCGCCGGGGCCCTGTGGTGCCGCCGGGACGCGATCGTGGAGCCGCGTACGGCGGCGGCGGCGCTGCGGGCCCACCTGGCCGCCTCGCCCGGCTACACCTGGCTCCCGGGCCGGGAGGCGGTCGAGGCCCGCCCGCACGCGGTCCGCGACCATACCGGGCGCTGGCACCGCGGCGACCTGGTCGTGGTGTGCTCCGGCGCGGCCTACACCGGGCTGGCCGGCCCGCACCTGGCCGCCTACCCGGTGCCGCCGCTGCGCCGGGTCCGACTGCAGATGCTGCAGACCCGCCCGTTCGCGGGCCAGCTGACCACGGCGGTGGCCGACGGCGACTCGATGCGCTACTACCCCGCCTTCGACCTGCCCGGACGGGCCGGGCTGCCCCCGCAGCCGCCGGTCGCGGCCCGGACCCGGGCCCAGCTGCTGCTGGTGCAGCGGCGCGACGGCGGCCTGACCATCGGTGACACCCACGAATACGACGAGCCGTTCGGCTTCGACGTGGACGAGGACGCCTACGACCACCTGCGGGCCCGGGCCGAGCAGCTGCTCGGTGGGCCACTGCCGCCGGTTCAGCGCCGCTGGGCCGGGGTCTACAGCCAGGTCACCACCGACGAGCTGTACCACCGGTCCACGATCGAGCCGGGCGTGGTCCTGGTCACCGGGCCCGGTGGGCGCGGCATGACCTGCTCGCCCGCCATAGCCGAGGAGACGTTCGCATGACCTTCACCATCGCCTGCCTGGACATGGCCGGCACCACCGTCGGCGACGACGGCGTGGTGCTGGAGGCCTTCGAGGCCGCCATCAGCCACCGGGGCCTGTCCGCCGACGGCTACGAGCGGGCCATGAAGGACGTCCGGGCCACCATGGGCCAGTCCAAGATCGAGGTCTTCCGCCGCATTCTCGGCGACGAGGACACGGCCGGCCAGGCCAACCAGGCCTTCGAGCAGCACTACGAGCAGGCCGTCCGGGCCGGGCAGGTGGCCCCGCTGCCCGGGGCGGCCCAGACGCTGACCGCGCTGCGGGCGGCCGGGCTCAAGGTCTGCCTGCTGACCGGGTTCTCGCCGTCCACCCGGGACGCCCTGCTCGACGCGCTGGACTGGCGGCCGCTGATCGACCTGGCCCTGTCGCCCGCGGACGCGGGCCGGGGCCGCCCGTGGCCGGACCTGCCGCTTACCGCGCTGCTGCGCCTGGGCGGCGCCGACGTCCGCGAGCTGGCCGTGGCCGGCGACACCCGCAGCGACGTCGAGTCCGGCCTGCGGGCCGGCGCCGGCCTGGTGGCCGGCGTGCTGACCGGCGGCACACCCCGCGAGGAGCTGGCCGCGGCCGGCGCCACCCACGTGTTGGCCAGCGTGACCGAGCTGCCCGCGCTGGTCGTCTAACCGATCGGGTCGTCTAGCCAGTTGGCCCGAACCGCTCCACCTTGATCCGGTCGGCCGGCAGTCCCGCCTGCTCCAGCACCGTGGTGGCCGCGTCCGCGAACCGGGCCGACCCGCACACGAAGCCGGTGGCGCCCGGGTCCAGCCCGGTCAGGTCGGCCGCGGCCAGCCGCCCGGCCGGCCGGGCCCAGCCCGGGGGAGTGGCCCGGGTGTACACCACCGTGGTCTGTGGTCCGGGCAGCTCGTCGGCGTAGTAGAGGTCGCCCGGCCGGCGCACGGAGACCACCACCCGCAGCAGCCCGGCCCGGCCGTCGCGGCGGGCCAGCCGCAGCATCGCCATAAGCGGCACGACGCCGGAGCCGCCGCCGAGCAGGACGGCCGGGCTGTCGCCGCGCCAGATAAACCAGCCGCCGATCGGCCCGCGCACCTCTAGCTTGTCCCCCACCATCACCACGTCGTGCAGGAACGAGGAGACCTCGCCCTCCGGCAGTCGCTCCACGGTCAGCTCGATCGACGCCGAGGCGCCCGGGCCCTCTGGGGCCGAGGCTACCGAGTACGACCGCTGGGCCACGTACCCGTCCGGCGCGGTCAGCCGGATGAGGAAGTGCTGCCCGGCCAGGTAGGGCTCCGGGGTCGGCAGTTCCAGCCGGAACGTCTTGGCCGTGGACGTCTCACGCCGGATCCCGGTCACCGTGGCCATTTGCCACGGCCCGGGCTTGGGGAAACCCAGCGCCCCGGGCCCGCCCCCGGTCATCGCGCCAGCCCCGGTCATCCCGCCAGCCCCACCGCCCCCGGTCATCGCACCAGTCCCGGTCATCCCGCCAGCCCCGCCCATCCCACCAGCCCCGGCTGTCACATCGACCTCTTCGGTCACGTCAGTCCCCCTGGTAACGCTGTTCTTTCCACGGGTCGCCGCGGTCGTGGTAGCCGTTCTGCTCCCAGAATCCAGGCTCGTCGTGGTCCAGCAGTTTCAGCCCGGACACCCACTTGGCGCTCTTCCAGAAGTACAGGTGCGGCACCAGCAGCCGGGCCGGGCCGCCATGGTCGCGGGCCAGCGGCTTCCCGTCGTACTCCCACACCACCCAGGCCTGCCCGTTGGTCACGTCGGCCAGCGGCAGGTTCGTGGTGTACCCGGTGGTCGAGCTGGCCAGCACGTAGCTGGCCGACGGCAGCGGCCGGGCTGCCTCCAGCAGCGTGTCCACCGAGACCCCGCGGAACCGCACCCCCAGCTTGGACCAGGTGGTGACGCAGTGGATGTCGCCCATGAACTCGGACTTCGGCAACGCCATGATCTCGGCCCAGGTCCAGCTGACCGGCTTCTCGACCAGGCCGTCGATGCCGAACGTCCATTTGTCGGTGGACAGCTTCGGGGTGGCTTCGGCCGTCAGGACCGGCCAGTCGTTACCGGCGTCGTACTGCCCGGGCGGCAGTCTCGGATCGCGCGCTCGCCGCCCTTTGAATCCCCGCGTAAAGGTCATGCGGGCATGATCTCATCCCTGTCCAGCCCGCCATATCCTCAGCCGGTGTAAGCCGGGTAAATCTTGGATGTGCCAAGCTGAGCTCATGAGCGACGAACGGGATGGCGTCGCGCTGACCCATCTGGATCAGCCGCTGTTCGACGGGGCGGACGCGACCAAGCAGGACCTGGTCGACTACCTGGACACGATGCGGGACCGGATCATCCCGGTGCTGCGGGACCGGCCGCTGTCGGTGATGCGGATCCGGCCCGGCCAGGAACCGTTCATGCAGAAGAACCTGCCCAAGTACGCGCCGGAGTGGATCCAGACCGCCCAGGTGTGGGCCGACGCTTCCCGCCGGACGATCACCTACCCGCTGGTCAACGACCGGCGCACGCTGGTGTGGTTCGCCAACCAGCGGGCTGTCGAGTACCACGCGGCGCTGGCCCTGGTCGGCCACGAGGACCGGCCCACCCATCTGATTCTGGACATCGACCCGCCCGAGGGGGCCGGCTTCGGGCCGGTCGCCGCGGCCGCCCACCTGGTCCGCCGGGCGCTCGCGGAGCTGGACCTGGCCGGTGCGGTCAAGACCAGCGGCTCCAAGGGCGTGCACATCTTCGTCCCGCTCGACGGGCAGCCGACCACGTTCGAGGTGGCCGCGGCGACCCGGGCCATCGGGGCCCGGGCCGAGCGCCTCGACCCGGCCCTGGCCACCACGGCCTTCATCCGCGAGGACCGGGCGGGCAAGGTGTTCATCGACTCCACCCGGGCTGGCGGGGCGACGGTGGCCGCGGCCTACAGCCCGCGGATCCGGCCCGGAGTCACCGTGTCCTGCCCGGTGGCCTGGGACGACCTGGACGACGTGACCCCGCGCGACTTCACCCTGCACACCGTGCCGGGCCTGCTGGGCGACGGCGATCCGTGGACCACCCTGATGCCGCCGCCTCAGCACCTGAGCCCGGAGCTGATCGCCGAAGGCGACGCCATTCCCATCGCCCGGGTCCAGGCCATGCACGAAGGCAAGCGCCGGGCCCGGGCCCGCCGCCAGGGCTAGCCCCAGCGCTAGCGGCGCTCGGTGACCAGCACCTCGGCCTCGGCCACGGTCACGTTCACCGACGTCCCGGGGGCCAGCGCCGCCGACTCGGTGCTGGGCACGTCCACCTGCACGGTCACGTCCCCGGACAGCAGCGCGTGGACCCGGGTCAGTGAGCCAAGGAAGGTGGCGATGGTGACGATGCCGTTGCCACCCCGTGCGGCCGTGATCCGCAATTCCTCGGGCCGGATGAGCGCGTCCACCGGCCCGTCCGGGCGGTAGCCCCGGATCGGCAGCGCGGCGTCCAGCACCCGCACCTGCCCATCGCCGGCCGCTTCACCGGGAATCCGGTTCATCGTGCCGACGAACTCGGCCACGAACGCCGTGGCCGGCTGTGCGTACAGCTCGCTCGGTGCGGCCAGCTGCTCCAGCCGGCCGCTGCGCATCACGCCCACCCGGTCGGCCATGGACAGGGCCTCCTCCTGATCGTGGGTGACGAACAGGGTGGTGGTGTGCAGCCGCTGCTGCAGCGAGCGGATCTGCTCGCGCAGCTGCAGCCGGACCTTGGCGTCCAGCGCGGACAGTGGCTCGTCCAGCAGCAGCACGCTCGGCTCGATGGCCAGCGCGCGGGCCAGCGCGACCCGCTGCTGCTGGCCGCCGGACAGCTGGTGCGGGTATTGCTTGGCCTGATCGGCCAGCCCGACCATGTCCAGCAGCTCGGCCGCCTGGCTGCGCCGCTGCGGGCCGGGCTTCTTCCGCATCCGCAGCCCGAAGGCCACGTTGTCCACCGCCGACATGTTCGGGAACAGGCTGTAGCTCTGGAACACCATGCCCATGTCCCGGCGGGCGGGCGGGACGTGCGACACGTCCTTGCCGTTCACCGTGACCGACCCGGCGTCCGCGGTCTCGAAGCCGGCCAGGATGCGCAGCGCCGTGGTCTTCCCGCAGCCCGAGGGCCCGAGCAGCGCCACCAGCTCGCCCGGCGCGATGTCCAGCGAGAGGCCGTCCAGTGCGCGGGTGGCGCCGAAGAAGCGGCTCAGGTTCTGCAGTGAGACGCTGGCACCACCGGAGTCCTGGTCGGCCGCCGGGGCCGCCCCCTTCGTGGTGTTCGTGGTCATGAGGTCCCTCCCGAGTCTCGCCGGGACACGGCGAACAGGTTCACTTCGCCGCCCCCGGTACGCCGTGCCTGCCGGGTGCCCAGCACCGTGATCACCAGCAGGAAGAGCCAGGTCACGAACAGGGCCAGCAGCGAGGCAGCCACCGAGATCGGCCCGCTGGTCTGGTCGAAGACCACGATCCACACCGGGAACGTCTGGTAGAGGTCGAGGCTGGCCATCGTGTACTCGCCGAGGACCAGGGCCACGGTCAGCACGGTGGCCGACAGCATCGCGGTCCGCAGGTTGGGCAGGATGATCCGCCACAGCGTCGACCCCCACCTGCCCCCCAGTGAGTTGGACGCCTCGACCAGGGTCTTCAGGTCGAACGCGCGCAAGCCGGCGTCCAGCGACCGGTAGGCGAACGGCATGGCCAGCACCACGTAGATGAGCGCCAGCAGGTAGGGCGTGCTCTTGAGAAAACCCGGCGCGACCTGCAGCAGCCCTACGATCAGCACGACCGGCGGGATGACGATCGGCAGGATCGTGACCCCCTCCATCACCCGCCGCAACCCGGGCAGCCGGAGGTGGACGTAGACGGCGGTCGGCACCATCAGGACCAGGGTGATCACGGTGGTGATGACCGCGAGCCGGACCGAAAGCCACAGCGCGTCCGTGAAGCCGGCCTGGTGGACGACGGATGTGAAGGCGCCCCAGCCCGCGAACTTGATCGCGGCGTACAGCGGGATCAGGAAGTAGATGCCGGCCACGATCAGGATCAGCCAGCGCCAGGGGGCGAAGCCGTCCCGGGTCCTGGGCCGGCGGCCCGGCCGGCCGCCCTGGGCCTGCTCGGTGATGGCCTGCCCGTCGGCTACTGCAGCCATCGCGCGGCCCTCCGCTGGAGTATGACGTACAAGATCATGGCGACGGCGATGATGACGACGAGCCCCAGCCCGAGCGCCTTGCCCACGTTCTGCTGCCCGGCCAGCACGTTCCCATTCAGGAACGACCCGATCTGGATCGGCGTGAGCGGGATGGTCCCGCTGGTCATGGCCTCGGCCGTGGCGTAGGCCGACAACGCGCTGCCGAACAGCAGCAGCACGCAGCCGAGGAACGACGGCAGCAGGACCGGGCCGCCCACGTGGCGCCAGTACTGCCAGGTCCGGGCGCCCATGTTGGCGGCCGCCTCACGCCAGGCGGGCCGCAGCCCTTCCAGCGCGGGCAGGATGATCAGCACCATCAGCGGGATCTGGAAGTACATGTACACGACCGCCACGCCGGTGAGGGTGTACAGACTGAAGCCGTTGCTGTAGATGTCGAAGCCGAGGTCACCCAGCCACTTGGTGGCCAGGCCGCTCGAGCCGAGGGTGGCGATGAAGAGAAAGGCGAGCGGCACGCCGCCGAAGTTGGCGAACACGGCGGACGCGGTGATGGCCACTCGACGTAGCGTCGCCCCGCGCCGCGCGCTCCAGATGGCGTAGGCCAGGAGCAGGCCCAGGATCCCGGGCACCACCGCGGTGATCACCGACAAGACGATGCTCTGGCTGAACCCGTGCAGGTAGACGCCGCTCGTGGCCGTCTTGACGTTACTGAGGGTGAAGCCGCCGCCGTCCGGGCTCTGGAACGCCCCGATCACCACCGCGATCAGGGGCGCCCCCAGGCCGAGCGCCATGTAGACGCCGAACGGCACGAGGCCCAGCGCGCGGCGCGCGGCGCGCACCGCGCCGGCCGCCCGCGACGGAGGCGCTGAGGCGGGCCGGGCCCTGGGATCCGAAGCGAATCCCGGGGCCTCAGCGGTAACCAGTTCGTCCATCCTCAGCCGCTGACGCTCGGCCACTGCTGCGAGACAACCGTCTCAGCTGCGTTCTGCTGGGCGATGCTCGGGAACGTCAGGCCGCCCGACGGTGCCGGCGGTAGCGCCGAGTAGGCCGCCTGGTTGACGGTCTTGTCGGAGACCAGCGTGTTCAGCTCGATCGGCCGGGCCTTGCCCTCCAGCCACAGGTTCTGGCCGGTGGTGGAGTACAGGTACTCCTCCCACAGCCGGGCGGCTGCAGGGTCCGGGGCCTGCTTGTTGATGGCCTGGTCGTAGTAGGCGGCGTAGTGGCTGTCGGTGGGGATCACGATCTTGAGCCCCTTGACGCCCGGGCCGATCTCCGAGGCCAGCAGGTAGTCCCACCAGACGATGATCGGCGTCTGGCCGCTCTCCATGGTGGCCGCGCTGGCCGTGACCGGGACGAAGTTGCCGACCTGCTTCAGCTTCTTGAAGTAGGCCACGCCCGGGGCGATGTTGCTGAACGAGCCGCCGTTGGACAGCGCCGCCGCGTACACGGCCGCGAACGCCGCACCCGCCTGCGTCGGGTTGCCGTTGATCGCGACTTCGTTCTTGTACTCGGGGTTGAGCAGGTCCTTGAATGACGTCGGCGGGGTCTTGACCTTGGCTGAGTTGTAGCCGATGGCCACGTAGCCGCCGTAGTCGGCGTAGTACGTGGCGTCGCCGGCCTTGGAGTCGGACGGGATATTGCTCCAGCTCGACACCTTGTAAGGGGCCAGCAGACCTGACTGGTCGGCCTTGACCGCGAACGCGGTGCCCATGTCCAGCACGTCCGGAGCGCGGCTCTGGCCCTTGAGCTGGGTCATCGCGTTGATCTCGTCCTGGCTCGACCCGTCGGGGTTGGCGTCGTTGATCTTGATGCCGTACTTGGCCGTGAAGTCCTTCATGATCGTGCCGTAGTTGGCCCAGTCGGCCGGCAGCGTGATGACGTTCAGCGTGCCTTCCTTCTTGGCTGCGGCGACCAGCGAGCTCATGCCGCCGGCCGCGCTCAGCGAGCTGGCCGTGGACGCGTCCTTGCTGCCGGAGCTGCTCGTGGTGCTACCGGAGCTGCCGCCGCTGCTGCAGCCGGCCGCGAATACCAGGGTCCCGACCGCGGCCGTAGCCACGACGGCGAATTTTCCTCGCAAAACTTCCCTCCCAGACCTGTTTGGACGGACCTCATCATGGCTAGACAAGTTGGCCTGGGAGTGGCCGCTTTATGGCTGGTCGGCAGCTTTCGGGTGACCGGTGTCCGGCCAGAAGGTATCGATTTGGACAGTGCTGCCCTGAGAGGGCCTACTCGGCCAGAACGTCCAGGATCTGCTGTCCGTACTTGGCCAGCTTGGCCTCGCCCACACCGCTGACGCCGGACAGGCCGTCCAAGTCGGCGGGCCGCTGGCTGGCGATCTCGCGCAGCGTCGCGTCGTGGAAGATGACGTAGGCGGGCACGCCCTGCTCGCGGGCCTGCCCGGCCCGCCATTCCCGCAGCCGGTCGAACAGCTTGACCTGCTCGGGGGACAGGTCCGTGGTCACACTGGCCGCCTTGGGCTTGCGGGCGGCCCGGGTCCGCTCGGGCTCGTGCCGGAACATGATGTTGTCCCGCTGGCGCCGGAGCACCGCGGCGCTGTCCGGGGTCAGCGTGAGCACGCCGTAGTCGCCCTCCACCCCGAGCAGGCCCTGGGCCAGCAGCTGCCGGGCCACCCCGCGCCACTCGATGTCCCGCATGTCGGTGCCGACCCCGAACACTGTCAGCTCGTCGTGCCGGTGCTCGGCCACTTTGGGCGTCTTCTTCCCGGTCAGGATGTCGATGACGTGCCCGGCGCCGAACTTCTGCCCGCGCTCGGTGCCCAGCCGGTACACGGCCGACAGGAACTTCTGCGCCGCGATCGTGCCGTCCCATACCTGCGGCGGGGTGGTGCAGGTGTCACAGTTCCCGCACCCCTCGTGGGCCGCGGTCTCCCCGAAGTAGGCCAGCATCTGCTTGCGGCGGCACACCGCGGTCTCGCACAACGCCAGCATGGCGTCCAGGTGCGCGGCCAGCCGCCGCCGGTGCGCCGTGTCGCCGGGGGAGGTGTCGATCATGCGGCGCTGCTGCACCACGTCGGTCAGGCCGTAGGCCAGCCAGGCCACCGAGGGCAGCCCGTCGCGGCCGGCCCGCCCGGTCTCCTGGTAGTAGCCCTCGACCGAGCGCGGCATGTCCAGGTGGGCCACGAACCGCACGTCCGGCTTGTCGATGCCCATCCCGAACGCGATCGTGGCCACCATGACCAGCCCGTCCTCGCGCAAGAACCGTGACTGGTGGGCCGCCCGCAGGCCGGCGTCCAGGCCCGCGTGGTAGGGCAGCGCCTCGATGCCCTGGGCGGTCAGGAACTCGGCCGTCTTCTCCACCGACGCCCGGGACAGGCAGTACACGATGCCCGCCTGGCCCGCCTGCTCGGTCCGGAGCAGCTCCAGCAGCTGGCGCCGCGGCTCGTTCTTCTGCACGATCCGGTAGGTGATGTTCGGCCGGTCGAAGCTGTCCACGAATTGCCGGGCGCCGTCCAGCTTGAGCCGGGTCGCGATCTCGGCCCGGGTGGCCTGCGTGGCCGTCGCGGTCAGCGCGATCCGGGGCACGTCCGGCCAGCGTTCGTGCAGCATGGACAGCTCGAGGTAGTCCGGCCGGAAGTCGTGTCCCCACTGGGCCACACAGTGCGCCTCGTCGATGGCGAACAGCGAGATCTGGGCCCGGTCCAGCAGGCGTACCGCGGACTCGGTCTTCAGCCGCTCCGGAGCCAGGTACAGCAGGTCCAGCTGGCCAGCCAGTAGGGCTTCCTCGGTGGCCCGGCGCTGGGCCGCGTCCTGGGTGGAGTTCAGGAAGCCGGCCCGCACGCCCAGCGCGGTCAGCGCGTCCACCTGATCCTGCATCAGCGCGATCAGCGGCGAGATGACCACGCCGGTGCCCTCCCGGACCAGCGCCGGGATCTGATAGCACAGCGACTTCCCGCCACCGGTCGGCATTAGCACGAGCGCGTCGCCGCCGCCGGTCACGTGGTTGATGATCTCTTCCTGCGGACCGCGGAACGACTCGTACCCGAAGACCCGTTGCAGGACGTCCACTGCTGCCACGCCCGCGATACTACGGGCCACCGCCGTCAGATTGGCATCGTCAGCTCAGAGCTAATGGGCCAGAGTTAAGGTACTGCTGTGAGCGTGCACCGGGTCCGCGAGATCTGCCTCGCCCTGCCCGAAGCGCAGGAGAAGTCGTTCGGCGGCCATACGTCGCCGGCCTTCCGGGTGCGGGACAAGCCGTTCGTGATGATCAGTGAGGACCAGACCTCGATGACGTTCAAGGCCGCGCCCGGGGTCCAGGAGGCCCTGGTCGGCGACGACCCGGAGCAGTTCTACGTGCCGCCCTACGTCGGGTCCAAGGGCTGGGTCGGCGTCCGGCTGGCCACGGACCACGACTGGGACGAACTGGCTGAGCTGCTGCGGGACAGCTACCGGCTGATCGCGCCCAAGCGCCTGGCCTCTCAGGTCTGAAGGCGCAGGCCTGACCGTGCTGTTCGCCCACGACACGACCGCGGCACTGACCGTGGCCACCGACCTGGTCAACACCGAGCGCGACGGCGAGGACTTCCTGCCCGACGTGGCCACCCTGGAAGCCTTCCTGGACGAGCGGCACGTCACCCGGGACGGCCCGGTTGACCTGGCTGCGGTCAAGGCCCTGCGCCCGCGGCTGCGCGAGATCTGGCGGGCTGACACCCCGGAGGACCTGGCGGCCAGGGTCAACAGCCTGCTGCGTGACTCCGACGCCCGCCCCTGGGTCGTCGATCACGGGGGCGGCTGGGGCTGGCACCTGCACGTCACCGAGCCCGCCGCCCCGCTGGCCCACCGCATCGGCGCCCAGTCCGGCTTCGCCTTCGCCGACCTGATCCGGCTGCGGGAGACCGAACGCCTGCGCGTGTGCGACGCCGCCGACTGTGACGCGGTCCTGATCGACCTGTCCCGCAACCGCTCCCGCCGTTACTGCGACACCGGCAACTGCGGCAACCGCCAGCACGTCGCGGCCTATCGGGCCCGGCTGCGCACCGGCTGAGGTCCGCTGACCGATTTTTTCGGCCTGACCTGGTTGGTTACGTTTCCCTCTCGTTTCCCATTCGTTTCACTCTGACCCTTGCTGTGCCCTGTCCCGAGGTGTACGAATGTGTGATCGTTCATTGTTGACAAGAATCGGTTGACGGTTATCGACTAGCTCAAGGAGGAGCCTGTGCGGCTTTCACGTTTGGTTGCGGCGGGCGCTGCCGCATGTCTGGTGGCGGGAATCGCCGCCTGTGGCTCGTCGGGCTCGTCGGGCTCGTCGGGCTCGTCCGGGGGTTCGAGTAACGCCACCGCGTCCTCGATCACCATCTGGGGCAGCAACGTCGCATTCTGGGCCTACCAGGCGGCGCACCTGTCGGCTTTCGAAAAGGAAACCGGCATCAAGGTCAACTACGTCCAGATCCCCCAGGCCACGATCCTGGACAAGGAAGCCATCGCCCAGCGGGCGCACTCCAGCGAGTTCGCCATGTACGAGGGTCCGACGTCGCTGATCAGCCAGGACGTGGGCCTGCTGGGTGGGGTCGGCCTGCAGCAGTTCCAGAACAACAGCAAGCTCAACTTGGCCGGCTTCAGCACCAACGGCATGGGTGAACTGGGCGACTGCACGATGAACGGCACGCTGTACTGCCTGCCGATGTTCGTGGACGGCGCGGTACTCGCCTACAACAAGAACCTGCTGTCCAAGGCGGGCATCAGCACTCCGCCGGCCACCTGGGCGCAGGTGGTGACGGACGCGGACCAGATCACCCAGAAGACGGGCACCCCCGGCTGGTGCACCCGCGGCAGTGAGGCCGGGGCCGCGATCGCCACGGCTCACTTCATGGAGGCGTACTACATCCCGTACAACGCCAAGAACAAGGGTTTCACCGTCGGGCCGGACTGGAAGTCGCTCGATGACTCACCCGGCGCCCTGGCCTGGGCCAAGGACTTCCAGCACCTGATGACCAAGGACGCGCCCAAGGGTGTCGGCGCCTTCACCCAGCAGAACTGCGAGCAAGCCTTCGACGAGGGCAAGACGGCCATGTACTACGACGGGCTGACCTCGATGGACGCCAACCAGTTCACTCCCAAGGCAGGTACCCCGCTGGCGGGCGGCAACGTCGGCTTCGACGAGCTCAAGTGCCCGACCAGCTCGCCCTGCATGCCGCTGGGGCCGTGGGGCATGTTCATCAACCCGCACGTGTCCAAGGCCCAGCAGAACGCGGCCTGGAAGTTCATGGAGTACGAGGACTCGAACCCGTTCCTGACCCAGGAGATCAAGGCACTGGACTTCCCTGGCCTGGCCATCACCAAGACCGTGGCCTCTGAGCACTTCGCCGGGGTCCCGGACAGCTTCCTGCAGGCCGAGGCGTACGCGGAGTCGCAGGCCGAGCCCAATGCCTTCCCGCCCACCACCGCGTTCAACCAGAGCCAGCAGGACGAGGAGACCGCGATCTCGGAACTGATCGCCGGCACGCCGCCCGCCAAGGCCGCCGCCTTCGCGGCCAACGGCGCCAACCAGGTGTTCCAGCAAGCGGGCCTGATCAAGTAGCCCGGCGTCCGCCGCCCGCCCGACTCCGTCCCGGGCGGGCGGCGGCGTCCGGCCGACTGGAACCGACGATTCGAGGTCCGAGACGATGACCGTACCTGCCACCCAGACGCGCATTCGGCCGCCTCAGCCGGGCGCGCCGAACCGGATCGCCGCGCTGAGAAACTGGTCCGCGTTCGACCGCAGGTTCTTCGGGCTGGCGGCCGTCCCGGCGTTCCTGGCGGTGTTCATCATTACCGCGGTCCCGCTGGTGATCGGCCTCGGCCTCAGCTTCTCCAGCGTCACCAGCACCCACAACGGCGTCTTCCCGCTCACCCTGAAGAACTACTCGCACATCTGGGACGACTCCGAGGTCCACACCGTCCTGCTCAACACGCTGATCTACGTGGTACTGGCGGTGGGCCTGGAGACCCTGCTCGGCCTGGGCCTGGCCCTGCTCATGACCCGCAAGAACCGAGCCATCTCGGTGTTCCGGGTCATCTTCCTGCTCCCGCTGACCGTGGCCGGCATCGCCTCCGCCATCAGCTGGGGCGCCCTGCTGAACACCTCGCAGGGCTGGGTCGACTACTTCCTCAAGCTGGCCGGCCTGCCCCAGCCGAACTGGCTGGCCTCGCCAACCACGGCCATGCCCTCGGTGGTGCTGGTCGACCTGTGGAGCGGCGTCCCGGTCGTGGCGGTCATCGTGCTGGCCGCGCTGCTGTCGGCCCCGAAGGACCCGATCGAGGCCGCACTGGTCGACGGGGCCGGACCCTGGGCCCGGTTCCGCTACGTGACCTTCCCCGCCATCCGCCCGGCCCTGGTGCTGGCCGCGCTGTTGCGCACGGTGGCCGCGTTCCAGCAGTTTGCGCTGTTCCAGGTGCTGACCGGCGGCGGCCCGGGCCTGAACACCACCGTGCTCAATTTCTACGTGTACCAGCAGACGATCGTCTTCAACAACATCGGCTACGGAGCCGCGCTGGCCATGCTCCTGCTGGTGGTGATGGCGGTCCCGCTGGTGGTTCTCTTCCTCTTCTCGCGGCGCCGGTGACCAGGCTGAATAGGAGACCGTCATGAGCATCCAGGCCCAGACCCGGCCCGCTTCCGATCGCCCCGCCCAGCCCGCCTCGGGCCGGACCCTGCGCCGGGCCGGCCGCATCGGCGGTGGCACGGTCACGTTCGTCCTGCTCATCATCGCGGCGGTGTTCGTGCTGCTGCCGCTGTTCTGGCTGCTGTCCACCGCGTTCAAGACCCCGGCGGCGGCGTTCGCGCTGCCGCCGAAGTGGATCTCCAAGCCGACCACCGCCAACTTCAGCACGCTGCTGACCGGCCAGTTCGGGAAGTCGCTGCTGAACTCGGTCATCGTCGCGGTCGCGTCCACCGCGGTGGCCCTGCTCCTGGGAGTGCCGGCCGGCTATTCGTTCGCCCGGTCCCCGGTTCGCGGCGGCAAGATCATCAATTCGTGGTTCATCCTGGCCTACGTGGCCCCGCCTGCCATCTTCATCATCCCGCTCTACATCATCTACCAGCACCTGAACCTGCTGGACACCTACTGGGGCCTGGTCCTGGCCTACGAGACCGGCCTACTCCCGTTCACAGTCTGGCTGATGCGGGTCTACTTCGCCGATGTGCCCCGGGAACTCGACGAGGCGGCCTGGATCGACGGCTGCAGCAAGATGCGGGCCCTGTGGCGGGTGGTGCTGCCCGCGGCCTGGCCGGGCATCACCACCGTCGGCCTGCTGGTCGGGCTGGCTTCCTGGGGTGAGTACTTCGGCGCGGCCATCCTCACCGGCCAGCGCACCCAGACCGCGCCGGTGGCCGTGTACTCCTACGTGGGCACGGTGACCTCGAACTGGAGCGAGCTGGCCGCGGCCGGTCTCATCGTCGTGGTGCCCGCGCTGATCGCCACGATCGCGGTGCAACGGGGCTTCGTCAGCGGCCTCACGTTCGGGGCGGTCAAACAGTGACCGCGCTCACGCCGCCCCGCCGCAAATCACTGGGGGACGACGTCGCCGACCGGCTCCGCGAAGCCATCCTGCACGGCGAACTGCGGGCCGGCCAGCACCTGCGCGAAGAAGAGCTGGCCGAGCGGCTCCAGGTCAGCCGGGGCCCGGTCCGGGACGCGTTCGTGGTCTTGGAGCGCGAAGGCCTGGTCCGCTCGTCCCGGCACAAGGGGGTCACGGTCGTCGAGCTGACCCTGGACGACCTGCACGAGATCTACACCCTGCGGTCGGCCCTGGAGCCGCTCGCGGTCAGCCTGGCCATCCAGCGCGGCACCGAGGCCGACCTGGTCGGCATCCAGTCGGCCCTGGAGGAGTTCACCGAGGCGCTGTCGCCCCGGATGAGCGAGCGCACCGCGGCCGGCCTGGACGTGCAGTTCCACGACGCCATCTACCGGGCGGCCCGGCACGAGCGCCTGTACGCCGCGTGGTCGCACCTGCGCATGCCGGCCTACTGGTTCATGCTGTCGCGCAACGTGGCCAGCGCCCAGTGGCGGGCGGAGACGGCCAGCGGCCACACCCGGATCGTGGCCACCATCCGCGCGGGCAACCAGGAGGAGGCCCGCGAGGCGACCGTCGAGCACATCCAGACCGGCTTCACCCGCATCGAGGCCAGCTACGTCGAGCGGAGCGGGGGGAAACTGTAGTGTCACCATCCGCGCCACCGGTTGCGCTCGTCACCGGGGCCGCGCGCGGCATCGGCCGGGCCGTGGCCCTGGCCTTGGCCGCCCGCGACCTGACCGTTGTCGGCCTGGACACCGGCGACGCCGGCGACCTGCCGGCCCGGCTGCGCGCGCATCAGCCCGCCAGCACCGTGCTGACCTGCGACGTCAGCTCGGCCGCCCAGGTTGATCAGGCCGTGGCCGCGGCGGCCGCGCTCGGCCCGGTCACCACCCTGGTCAACTGCGCCGCCATCCTCACCTGCCACGATGTGGCCGCCACCGACGAAGCGGAGTGGGACCGCGTCTTCGCCGTCAACGTCAAGGGCACGTACCTGACCTGCCGGGCCGCGGTGCCGCGGCTGCGTGCGGCCGGCGGTGGCGCCATCGTCAACCTGTCCTCGGTCCACGCCCTGGCCACCGTGCCTGAGCTGGCCGCCTACGCCGCCAGCAAGGGGGCGGTGCTGGCCCTGTCCCGCCAGATGGCCATCGACTACGCGGCCGACGGTATCCGCGTCGTGCCGCTGATCGTGGGCAGCGTGGACACGGAGATGTCCCGCCAGCACGCCGCGGCCCAGGGCCTGGTGGCTGGCCACGCCGTGCCCGGCCACCGGGCCCTGGGCCGGATGGCGGCGCCGGCCGAGGTGGCCGAGGTGATCGCCTTCCTCGTCTCGGCCCAGGCCGGTTTCATCACCGGCTCGCCGGTGGTCGCGGACGGTGGCATGCTCACCCACCTGAAATAAAGGAGGCGTATGGCGGCACCGTGGATCGACCTGTACGGGCACCGCCAGTGGCTCGACGCCGAAGCCGGGCGGCTGCTGGACTTCTACCTCGGCGCGGCGGACCGTGAGGCGGCCGGGTTCTTCGCCCTCGGCCGCTCCGGTGAGCCGGTCACCGGGGTGCCCAAGGAGCTGTGGATCAACGCTCGCCTGGTTCACTGTTTCGCGCTGGGCAGCCTGCTGGGCCACCCCGGCTGCGCCGCGCTGACCGAGCACGGGCTGGCGGCCCTGCGCCAGCTGTTCCACGACCCGACCTACGGCGGCTGGTACTGGTCGGCCACCGCCGACGGGCCGGCCGACGCCCGCAAGCAGACCTACGGCCACGCCTTCGTCCTGCTCGCGGCCAGCACAGCGGCCCAGGCCGGCTTCGGCACCGGGGATCTGATCGCCGAGGCCAGCGAGCTGCTCGCCACCCGGTTCTTCGAGGCCGGCCCCGGCCTGTACGTCGAAGGCTGGGACCGGGCCTGGACCACCTGCGAGGACTACCGCGGGCAGAACCCCAACATGCACCTGGTCGAGGCGTTCATGGCCGCGGCCGAGGCCACCGGCGACCACAGCTTCATCGACCGGGCCACGGCCATCGCCGAGCGGATCATCGGCCAGTTCGCGGCCGCGGACGGCTGGCGGATCCCCGAGCACTTCACCGCCAGCTGGCGGCCGCAGCCCGGCTTCCACCGGGACCAGCCGCGCGACATCCTGCGGCCCTACGGCTACACCCCGGGGCACTCCCTGGAATGGGGCCGCCTGCTGGTGCAGCTGCGTTCGCTCGCGGGCGCTCAGGCCAGTGGAGGTCAGGCCAGCACTGTGCACGACTGGATGCTGGACGCGGCCCGGCACCTGTTCGGCCGGGCCGTGGCCGACGGGTGGGATGCCGGGCGCACCGGGTTCGTTTACACCGTGGACGGCGACGGCTCGGCCGTGGTGGCCGGTCGCTTCCACTGGGTCGCGACCGAGGCCATCGGGGCTGCGGCCTACCTGTTCCGGGCCACCGGCGATGAGTCCTACGACCGCTGGTACCGCCAGTTCTGGGACCACGCCGCGCTGTACCTGATCGACCGGCGCCACGGGAGCTGGTGGCACGAGCTGACCCCGGCCAACGAGCCCGGGAACACCACCTGGCCCGGCAAGCCCGACCTCTACCACGCCCTCCAGGCCACCCTGTTCGCCCGCACCCCGCTGACGGCCGGCCTGGCCGCCGCGCTGGCCAGCCGCTAGGGAGTGGCGGGGTCGCTAGGACTGCGGGGGAGCGCCGGGCCCGCGCCCGCCCCACGGGTCGTAGTCGACCTCCAGCTCCTCCTGCTCCGGGCGCTCAGCCTCGGGCACGCGCTCCAGATTGAGCCGGATCCGGGTCCAGGTCGAGCTGCGGCCGCGCATCGAGTCGACTAGCACGTCGTGCGGAGCCAGGTGAGGCCACACGGCGGGGTGGCGTTCCTTCCACCGGTCGAGCCCGGCCATGGCCTCGTCCTTGGTCTGAGCCCGGGCAATCTCGATCAGGGGCTTAGTCGACTTACGCCGCCCCGTCGGGCTCGGTGTGCGCTTACTACCCTGCGTCCCGCCCGCCTCGTCCGTCCCGCCCGCCTCAGCAACCCCAGCGTCCCCGTCGGCCCCAGCAGCCCTGGACGTCTTGGTCCCGGACCGGCGCTTGGACGGCTGCACTCGGGGTGCCTCGCCGGCCTGGCGGACGAAGTGCGGCGGCCACGGCGCGTCCGGCAGGCCGTCCGCCTCGTCCCGGTCGGCCAGCTCCAGCAGCCCGGTGATCGACCCCGCGACCTCGTCCATGCCGGCCCACGGGTCGCCCACCGCGGCGTACCGCTCCGGCACCGTGTCGATGGTGAACGCGGCCGGGTCACACTCCGGGACCTCATCCCAGGTCAGCGGGGTGGAAACGCGGGCGTCGGGCAACGGCCGGACCGAGTAGGCCGACGCGATGGTCCGGTCCTTGGCGTTCTGGTTGTAGTCGATGAAGACCCCGTGGCGCTCTTCCTTCCACCACTTGCTGGTGGCGATGTCCGGCGCGCGGCGTTCGACCTCCCGGGCCAGCGCGACCGCGGCTCTGCGGACGTCAGTGAACGGCCACTGCTGTTCGATGCGGCAGTAGATGTGAAAGCCCCGGGACCCGGACGTCTTGGGCCAGGCGGCCAGGCCGAAGTCCTCCAGTACCGCCTTGGCCACCAGCGCCACGTCCATGATCTGGGCCCACTCCACCCCGGGCACCGGGTCCAGGTCGACCCGCAGCTCATCCGGGTGCTCCAGGTCACTGGCCCGGATCGGATGCGGGTTGAGGTCGATGCAGCCCAGGTTGGCCACCCAGGCCAGCGCGGCCGCGTGCTCGACCACGATCTCGCTGGCGCTGCGCCCGGACGGGAACTTCAGCTCGACCGT
Source organism: Streptosporangiaceae bacterium (assembly GCA_965277615.1). Taxonomy (GTDB): domain Bacteria; phylum Actinomycetota; class Actinomycetes; order Streptosporangiales; family Streptosporangiaceae; genus Bog-532. Next base: position 469,505 of record CBDIDG010000003.1, read on the forward strand.
GCGAATCCACTCCGGGCGCTTGTCCGGCGCGCGCTTCTGGAAGAACGCCTCGCCCGCGGCCCCGTTGACGAACCGTTTCAGCGCCATCGGCCGGTCGGCCACCCCGCGCAGGGCCCCGTCCGCCACCGACAGGTAGTAGCGGACCAGGTCCAGCTTGGTGTGCCCGGTCTCCGGGAAGTACACCTTGTCCGGGTTGGTCACGGTGACTTCCCGGCCCGCTGCTTCGACGACTACGGCCTTTGCCCCCGGCATGGTGGCTACTTTACGTGAGCGTGGCAGGATGCGGGTGTGCCTACCCACGTCGCCCTGTTGCGGGGCATCAACGTCGGCGGCCGTAACCGGGTCGCCATGCCCGAGCTGCGCGCCCTGATGGCCAAGCTCGGGCACACCGACGTGGCCACCTACATTCAGAGCGGCAACGCGGTGTTCACCAGTACCGAGACCGACACCACCAAGCTGGCCGACGCGCTGGAGCAGGCCATCGCCAGCCAGCTCGGCGTCAGCTGCGGCGTGGTCGTCGTCACCCGGGACGAGCTCCAGCAGGTCATCGAGGACAACCCGTTCCCCAAGGCCGACAACCCCAAGACCCTGCACGCCGTGTTCCGCCGGGCCGAACTGAGCGCCGACGAGCAGGCCAAGGTGGCGCAGGCCGCCGAGCGCGCCCAGGCCAAGGGCTGCACGGACGAGGCCGTGATCGTCGGCCGGACCATGTTCCTGCACACGCCGGACGGCCTGGGCCGCAGCGAGCTGTCCGCTCAGCTGTCCCGCACCGCCGCGTCCAAGACCGGCACGGCCAGGAACTGGGCCACCGTGCACAAGCTCCGGGCCATGCTCGACGACTAGGTCACTCAGCCGGGTTGCTCGCGCGGGCCCGGTGCTTGCGGCGCGGGGCCGGCCGGGTCGGCGTGGTGTCGCCCAGCAGGATCTCGTGCGGCGGCAGGCCGTGCCGCAGGTAGGAGTCGAGGATCTTCTCGATCACCTGGCTGAGCGACCGGCCCTCCCCGGCCGCCTGGCGGTGCGCGGCCGACCGCAGGGCCTGATCGACCTTGACCGTCAGGTGCGGCCGCCGTCCGCCTGCCGCGGCCGGCCGGCGCCGCGGGACCGCGGCCGGCGGCGGCATGTCGGGCACGCAGGCCAGGACCTCGTCCGGGACCGGCTGCCGGACCCGGGCCTGCACGGCCTGGCGGCTGATGCCGAGCGCCGTGGCCAGCGGGCGCAGCGGCCAGCCCACCTCGTGCAGCCGGGCCACGGTGGCCGACAGCAGGTCGCTCTGCCCCGACTTACGCAGGTCCCGCAGGTACGACGCCACCTGGTCGGGCAGCGCCAGGTCACCTACGCCCACCACCGCCGTGGTGGCCGGCCCGCTCGCGCCCGGGCTACTCGCACCCAAGCCGCCGGCGTCCGGGCTCTCCTCGGGCCGGCTTTCCTCCAGTACCGGGGGCCCGGTGAACCAGGCGCTGCGCTGCACGTATAGCTGCAGCCCGAAGATGACGACTTCCGACATCGTGCGCCCTTCGCCCGCCAGCCGGGTCGCCAGACGTTGCCGGAAGTCACGGTCCAGGCGAAACGTCAGCAGCCGGCGGCTGCCGGTCACCCCGCGGTTTCCCGCGAACCGGCGGGCACGCTGGTCAGCTGATGCAGCGCGCGCGTGTCGGCCTCGAGCAGTTCGAGGTAGCCCTCGGTCTCGGCCGCGCGCCGGGCGGCGTCCCAGCCGAGCAGGTCACCCATGATGTCGGTCACCGGGCCGACCGCTTCGGCGCCGTGCGCCCCGGTCTCGATGAACAGCCGGACCCGGCGGACCAGCACGTCCTCCACGTGCAGCGCCCCCTCGTGCGTGACCGCGTAAGCGACCTCCGCGGCCAGGTACGGGTGGCCGTCAGCCAGCGGCCGGACCAGCGCCGGGTCGTCCCGGGTCAGCTCCAGGACCTCCTCGGTCAGCGTCCCGTACCGCTCGAGCAGGTGCTCGACCGCGTCGGCGGGCACGCCGTAGTCCTCGGCCAGCCGGTCCGCCTCAGCCGCCGCGGCGGCCAGGCCGTCCGCGCCCAGCAACGGCAGCTGGTCGGTGACCGACGCGGGCACCCAGCGGCCGAAGTCGGCCACGGCCGCGTCCACCACGTCGCGGGCCATCAGCCGGTAGGTGGTGAACTTGCCGCCCGCGATGCTGGTCAGCCCGGGCACCGGCGTGTCCACCACGTGCTCGCGGGACAGCTTGGTCGTCGGCTTGGAATCGTCCGCCGCGACCAGCGGCCGCAGCCCGGCGTAGACCCCGATCACGTCGGCCCGGGTCAGCGGGCGGTCCAGCACCCGGTTGGCGTGCTCCAGGATGTAGTCGATGTCCTCGCCGGTCGGCGTGGGCTCGGCCCGGTCCCCGGTCCAGTCCGTGTCGGTGGTGCCGACGATCCAGCGCTGGCCCCAGGGGATGATGAACAGCACGCTCTTCTCGGTGCGGGAGATGATGCCGGTGTCGGCCCGGATCGCCTCGTACGGCACCACGATGTGCACGCCCTTGGACATCCGCACCTTGTACCCGGCCCGGATACCGCCCAGCTCGTGCACCAGGTCGGTCCACACGCCGGCGCACAGCACCACCCGCTTGGCCCGCACCTCCAGCTCCTGCCCGGTCTCCTCGTCACGGACCCGGGCCCCCACGATCTGGCCCTCGTCGCCACGCAGCAGCTTCTGCGCGCTGACCCGGTTGGCGATCAGCGCGCCGTGCGCGGCGGCGGTGCGGGCCACGGTCACCGTGTACCGCGCGTCGTCGGTCTGGGCGTCGTAGTACAGCAGCGCGCCAGCCAGCCCGGCCGGCTTGAGGCCGGGGGCGAGCCGGAGCGCGCCCCGGACGGTCAGGTGCTTGTGGTGCGGCACCGGCCGCTTGGTCCCCTCCATCGCGTCGTACAGCACCAGGCCGGCCCCGACGTACGGCCGCTCGAGCACCTTGCGGTGCAGCGGGTAGAGGAACGACACCGGCTTGACCAGGTGCGGGGCCAGTTTGGAGACCAGCAGGTCACGTTCGCGGAGGGCTTCCCAGACCAGCTTGAAGTCGAACTGCTCCAGGTATCGCAGGCCACCGTGGATGAGCTTGCTCGAGCGGCTCGACGTGCCCGAAGCCAGGTCGCGCGCTTCGACCAGCGCGACCCGCAGGCCCCGGGAGGCGGCGTCCAGCGCGGCGCCGGCGCCGGTGATGCCGCCGCCGATCACGAGCACGTCGAACTCTGTGCCGGCCAGGCGGTCGAGGGCCGCGGCGCGATCGCGGGCGTCGAGCTTGCCGTTTTTGGGCATCAGGTGTCTTCTTCCTAACGGCCCAGAGGCGTAGTTTCGGGATTAAAGAGGCATGGACTTTCATCCACCGCCCTGCCTACAGTGTATGTACATCGTCAACCTCGCGCGCCAGGGGCCGGCGCGCACCCGCCAGCGGTGATGCTCACCCGGTGCGGCCTGGCGGCATGCCAATTCCAGAATCTCGCACCAGAATTCATCCCGCCAATACGAGACCGCTGGCTCTGAGATCTTGCTGGAGGTGCGCAAGGGACGTACGTTGCTCTTAGACCTCGAAGATCACGCCATATAGCCCGCTCATCCTGTCACCGCCGACAGCTGTCAGTGGCTGCCAGGGCTGACTCAAGGGGGTCTTATGTCCGACATCCAGCCGTTGTTGGCCCGTGGCGAGGGCCGCAGTATCGGACGCATCAGTGGCCTGTGGGGCGAGCTGATGGCCGAGTTCCTCGGCACGTTCATCATCCTCGCGTTTGGTGACGGCTGTGTGGCCATGGCCGTCGCCGCCCTGCCCGGCTCCGGCCGGGCGGCGACCTCGACCACGATCTTCCTGGCCGCGGGCGACTGGCTGCTGATCGCGTTCGGCTGGTGCTTCGGGGTCGCGTTCGCGGTCTGGGTGGCCGGCGGCGTCAGCGGGGCGCATCTCAACCCGGCCGTCACGCTGGCCTTCGCCGCCCGCCGCGGGTTCCCCTGGCGCAAGGTCGGGCCGTACTGGGCCGCCCAGGTGATTGGTGCCTTCACCGGCGCGGCGATCGTGTACATGGTCTACGAGTCCGCGATCAACGCGTTCAACCTGGCCGCGAAGACACCGAAAGGCGGGGGCCAGGCCCTCGCCACCTACTCGATCTTCGCCACGTTCCCGGCGCCGTACTTCCACGGATCGAGCGTCGGCCCGCTGATCGACCAGATCGTCGGCACGGCCTTCCTGGTCATGTTCGTCGTCGCCGTCATCGACGCCCGCAACACGGCGGTCGGCTCGAACCTCGGGCCGCTGGTCATCGGCTTTATCGTGGCCGCGATCGGTATTTCGTACGGCGCCAACGCCGGCTACGCCATCAACCCGGCCCGTGACTTCGGGCCCCGGCTCTTCGCCTGGATCGCCGGGTGGGGAAAGGTGGCCCTCCCCGGGACCTATCACGCGATCGGATTCCATTTCAGCGATTACTGGTGGATACCCATCGTCGGGCCTTTGATCGGCGGCGTCATCGGCGTCATCATCTACGACCTGTTCATCGGCGACGTGCTGCACGCCCGGCTGCAGGCGTCCGAAGACGTCGAAGGCCCGATCGAGGAGACCGGTGCGCCCACCGACGAGTCCGCCCGCGGCGTTTAGCCGCCGCCCGGCAATCGACCCCAGACTCAAGGAGGAGGACCGCGATGGCCGACTTTGTGGCAGCGGTGGACCAGGGCACGACCAGCACGCGATGCATGATCTTCGACCACGGCGGCAATGAAATTGGCCGCCACCAGCTCGAGCACAATCAGATCCTGCCCCAGTCCGGCTGGGTCGAGCACGATCCGGTGGAGATCTGGGAGCGGACCGCCTCGGTCATCCAGACCGCGCTGAACAACAAGAACCTGTCCGCCTCGGACCTGGACAGCTTCGGCATCACCAACCAGCGCGAGACCACGCTGATCTGGAACAAGCACACGGGCCGTCCGTACTACAACGCCATCGTCTGGCAGGACACCCGGACCGACCGGATCGCCTCCGAGCTGGAACGCTCCGGGGCCGGAGACGTCATCCGGTACAAGGCCGGGCTGCCCCCGGCCACCTACTTCGCCGGCGGCAAGATCAAGTGGCTGCTGGACAACGTCGACGGGCTGCGGGCCGACGCCGAGAAGGGCGACGCGCTCTTCGGCACCACCGACTCCTGGGTGCTGTGGAACCTGACCGGCGGCACCGACGGTGGTGTGCACATCACCGACGTGACCAACGCCAGCCGGACCATGCTGATGAACCTGGAGACGCTGGACTGGGACGAGGAGCTGCTCGGCTTCCTCGGCGTGCCCCGGGCCATGCTGCCGGAGATCTGGCCCAGCTCGTCGCCGACGCCGTACGGCACCACCCGGGCTACTGGCCCGGTCCATGGTGAGCTCCCCATCACCGGCATCCTGGGCGACCAGCAGGCGGCCACCGTGGGTCAGGTGTGCTTCTCGCCCGGTGAGGCCAAGAACACCTACGGCACCGGCAACTTCCTGATCCTGAACACCGGGACCGAGCTGATCCGGTCCAAGGCCGGCCTGCTCACCACGCCGGCCTACAAGTTCGGCGACGACCCGGTGGTGTACGCGCTCGAGGGCTCGATCGCGGTGACCGGCTCGGCCGTGCAGTGGCTGCGGGACCAGCTCGGCATCATCAGCGGCGCGGCCGAGAGCGAGAGCCTGGCCCGCCAGGTCGAGGACACCGGTGGCATCTACTTCGTGCCCGCGTTCTCCGGCTTGTTCGCGCCGTACTGGCGGTCCGACGCCCGCGGCGCGATCGTCGGGCTGTCCCGGTTCAACACCAACGCCCACCTGGCCCGGGCCACGCTGGAGGCGATCTGCTACCAGAGCCGCGACGTGGTCGAGGCCGGGGAGCAGGACTCCGGCGTGCACCTGGACGTGCTCAAGGTCGACGGTGGCGTCACCGCCAACGACCTGTGCATGCAGTTGCAAGCGGACATCCTCGGCGTGCCGGTCAGCCGGCCGGTGGTCGCGGAGACCACCGCGCTCGGCGCCGCCTACGCCGCCGGGCTGGCCACCGGGTTCTGGAGCAACATCGAGGAGCTCAAGGCCAACTGGAACGAGTCCAAGCGCTGGCAGCCGCAGTGGTCCGAGGAACAGCGGGAGAAGGGCTACGCGGGCTGGAAGAAGGCGGTGCAGCGCACCCTGGACTGGGTCGACGTCAGCTGAGCCGCTTGATCAGCTCAGGATCTGCCCGAGGTCGAAGTTGACCGGTTCCTCCAGTTGCGCGTACGTGCACGACTGGGGGAGCCGGTCCGGGCGCCAGCGGACGAACTGCGCGGTGTGGCGGAACCGCACGCCCTCCATGTGGTCGTAGCGGACCTCCACCACCCGTTCCGGGCGCAGCGGCACGAACGACAGGTCCTTGCCCGAGTTCCACCGGCTGCCCTCAGCCTTGCGCGGGGTGCGCTGGCCTTCCTCCTGCCGCTGCCAGTTCCACGGGTGCTCGTCGAAGCTGGTCACCCAGGGCTGCAGTTCCGTCATCAGCTCGCGGCGCCGCTCCATCGGGAACGCGCCGATCACGCCGACGCTAGCCAGCTCGCCCTCGGCGTTGTACAGGCCGAGCAGCAGCGAGCCCACCGCGTCCGGGCCGCTCTTGTGCGGGCGGTAGCCGGCCACCACGCAGTCCGCGGTGCGCTCGTGCTTGATCTTGAACATGGTCCGCTTGTCCTCGACGTACGGACTGTCGAGCCGCTTGGCCACCACGCCGTCCAGCCCGGCCCCCTCGAACTGGCCGAACCAGTCCTGGGCGATCGCCCGGTCGGTGGTGGCCGGGGTCAGGTGCACCGACCGGCCGGCTTTGGCCAATGCCTGCTCCAGCGCCTCCCGCCGGGCCGAGAACGGCTCTTCGGTCAGGTTCGTGTCGCCCACCGCCAGCGTGTCGAACGCCACCAGCTGGGCCGGGGTCTGCTCGGCCAGCAGGTTGATCCGGGTCTCGGCCGGATGGATGCGCTGCAGCAGCGCCTCGAAGTCCAGTCGCCGCCCCTCGCCGTCGGGGATGACGATCTCACCGTCGATCACGCATCGCTCCGGCAGCTCGGCCTTGATCGCAGCCACGAGCTCCGGGAAGTACCGGGTCATCGGGCGCTCGTTCCGGCTGCCGATCTCCACCTCGTCGCCGTCGCGGAACACGATGGCCCGGAAACCGTCCCACTTGGGCTCGAAGCTGAACCGGCCCTCGGGTATGTGAGGGACCGATTTGGCCAGCATGGGCGCTATCGGCGGGTTCACCGGGAGATCCATGCCACCATCATCTACCAGGCCAATGACAGAGCGAGCAAATAACGGGAGGCCGCGATGAGCGGAGTACGACGGATCATCCCGCTGACGCTGGGCTGGGTGGACCTGCCGCTCGGCGTGTCGATCTACGGCGACACCTCCGGGCAGATGCTGCGCGAGCCGGTCCCGGGCGTGCTGCTGCTGTGCGACGGCGGCTGGCTCCTGCTGGACACCGGCTACAACACCGCGCTGATCACCGACCCCGCGCTACGCCAGCGCTTCCACGGCGACCCGCTGGTCCAGCCGGTGCTGCCCGGCCCGGGCGAGCCGCTCGAAGAGGCGCTGGCCACGGCGGGGGTGGACCTGGCCGACGTGCACGCCGTGGCCGTCAGCCACCTGCACGAAGACCACGCCGGCGGCCTCAAGCTGTTCGCGGGCCGGGTCCCGGTCCACGTCCAGCGGCGCGAGCTGGCCTACGGCCTGAACGGCACCACCGGCCCGGAGGAGAACGGCATCTTCCGCATCAACTACGACGACCCGCGCCTGGACTGGCGCCAGGCCGACGGCGACGTCGAGATCGCCCCCGGCGTGACCGCGGTGCTGACGGTCGGCCACACCCCCGGCCACCAGAGCTTCATCGTCGACCTGGACCCCTCCGTAGGCGGGGGCGGCCTCGTGTTCGCCTCCGACGCCGCCGACCTGACCATCAACATCGACGACGAGCTGGCCGTGGGCGGCTTCATCGACGTCGAGCCCGAGGTCACCGTGGCCGCCATCCGCAAGCTCAAGGCGCTCGCGGCCGACCGCGGCTACCGCATCGTCCCCGGCCACGACCCCGTAGCCTGGCCCGCCCTGACCAATGAGCTAGCCACCCGCTGGCCAGCGTAGGGCCTGCCGCCGCCCGCACTAAACCCTCCGCCGGCCGGACACCGGCCCAAACAATCACCCTGAGCTTCGGAGCCCCACCGGCCACGGCTGCCCCTGACTTCAGCGTAGGCAAAGGTAACTTTGCTAGTCCTCTCTGGTCGTGCGATGAATAGGACAAGGCAGAGACGTCTTCTTCGAAATCGTGTTCCTGCTGCTTGGTGAGGGTAACACGGGTGTCTGCCCGCAGGCGGGCGACGGCATCGGGGGTGGTGTCGGTGATGGTGACGCGGATGGTGACCTGCCGGTGGTCCTTGCTGTAGACCGCTTGGAGGTGGAAGGCCTCAAACAGCTGCTCGGCCAGGCCGGCGGGGGCTTCGGTGAGGATGTCACCCAGGATCGGCAGCGCGTCGAGCAGGGCCGGGTCCTGGATTTCGGTGGTGGCGACATCGAGCTGGTCGCGCTGGGCTTCCAGGGTCTTCTGCTCGCCGTGGAGTTCGCGGTACCGAGCCCGGATCCGCTCGCGCAAGGCCTGGGCGGCGGGGTCGCCCGGGTCGGCGGGAGTCTCCAGCTCGCTGATGAGGGCCTGCTGGGCGGTGGCGATCTTGGCCAGCTGCTGCTCCAGACGCCGGGCCAGGTGGCCGCGGCGGGCGGCTTCCTGCTTTGCGTCAGCGGGGAGCTGCGCTTTCAGCATGGTGGCCCGGTCCGGCCCGAACACGTAGTCGGTGAAGAAGGACGCGGTGGCGGCCATGAGAGCCTTTTCGCTGATCATCACGTTGGGGTGATCAGGGTAGGCGGCCGCGTGGGCGACCGCGGCGGGATCGTGCGGGCACTGGTAGTAGGTGTAACTCGCCGGCTTGCGGGCGTGGGGGGTGGTGCGGGTGACGCCACGCATCCGCCGTTTGCAGATCTTGCACCACAAGCGCCCCCGGTACCGGTATCGGCGGCCCGGCCGGGCGCGGGGCTGCTCAGCGTCCTGGACGTTGCCGCGGGCGGCGCTGATCTTCTGGGCCGCGTCCCAGGTGGCCTTGTCCACTAGTGCTGGGTGGGTGGGCTCGCGGGACCAGATCCATTGCTCCGGGGGGACCCCGGTGAGGTGCCACACGGTTCCCGGACAGGGGATCCCATAGGATTCTTCTGGAAAGGAATGGGATCGAGTGGCCAGGAATCGCAGGAAGTTTTCTCCTGAGTTTAAGGAGGAAGCCGCCAAGATGGTGGTGGATACTTCCCAGCCTATTGCGCATGTTGCCCACGAGCTGAACGTGAATGAGACGACGCTTGGCAACTGGGTGAAAAATTACCGGGAAAAGCACGCGGACGACGAGCCCGCACTCCCGGTACCGGAGCGTGCACGGCTGCGCGAGCTTGAGCGGGAAAACCGCGAGCTGAAGATGAAGGTCGAGTTCCTTTCAAAAGCCGCGGCGTACTTTGCGGCGGAGCATCGGTAATCCAGAGGTATGAGTTTATCGATGCGGAGTTCGCCACCCGTGCCGGGGATTCGGCATGCGCTCCCACGATTGTGCAAATGTGCACATGGCTTGAAGTTTCACGGTCAGGATTTTACGACTGGAAATCGCGGCCGAAATCAGCAACGGCGAAAAGGCGGGAACTGCTGAAAATCAAGGTAAAGGCATTGTTTGAGGAAAATAACGGCGAGTACGGGTACCGGCGGGTCCACGCTGTGCTGGCCCGCGGCGGCGAGCTGTGCAGCCCGGAGCTGGTCCGCCGGCTGATGCGCGAGCTTGGCCTGGTGCCTTGCCAGCCCAGGCCCTGGCGCCGGTCGCTGACTGAGCAGGGTGCGGCCGGCCCGATCCCGGACCTGGTGAACCGCGACTTCACAGCGCAACGACCCGGCGAGAAAATGGTCGGCGATATCACTTACATCCCGACGTGGCAGGGCTGGGTTTATCTCGCCACGGTGATTGACTGCGCGACCCGGAAAATAGTCGGCTGGGCGATGGACGACAATTATAAGACTCCCCTGATCACTGCGGCGGTCAAGATGGCCGCCCGTAATGTCAGGCTTCCGGAAGATGCTGTTTTCCACAGTGACCGCGGCAGCAATTACACGTCTGCGGAGTTCGCCAGAGAACTGGCCGCGCTGAAGATGCGCCAGTCAGTTGGCCGGACCGGGATCTGCTATGACAACGCTTTGGCAGAGTCCGTTAACGGGACGCTGAAAGTGGAACTGGTTCACCGGACCGTCTACCCGACCCGGAAGAAAGCGCAGCAAGACATTGCGCGGTGGATCGAGCTTCGCTACAATAAAACTCGTCTTCATTCAGGGCTTGGCTACCGGACTCCGCAAGAAGTCATGGACGAGCTCCTGAACGGGCAGGAAGCCGCGTGAATTAATCGCAAATCTTCTGTCCGAGAAACGCGGAGCACCTCACGGCGCGGCGGGTGGAGCTGGTGAGGTGGGTGCGGCCGAGGACTTGATAGCCGGTGTATTTAGGGTTGGCGAGGATCTTGTACAGCCCGGCCAGCGTCCACCCCCGCTCCGGGTCCGGGGGTGGGTAGGCGCCGGGGTCGGCGTTGAGGCGGGCGCGGATGGTGGGCACGCCAAGCTGGTCCCAGACCCGCCACCGGTAGATCTGGGTGATCACCGGGCCGCGGGCGGGGTCGACGGCGAGGCGGGTTTTGGTCCGCCCGGCAGCGGCCTTCATCGGGTTGGGATGAGTGTGGCGTTCAGCGAGATAGCCGTAGGGGACGGGGCCGATGTTCCAGCCATCGTAGTTGTGTTCTTTCAGCCCCTCCCACACTTTTTCTTTCAATTGCAGCCGGTACCATTCGGCGACGCCCTGCTTGACGCGGCGGACCAAAATGGTGGTGGCGTTGACCCCCTGAATACTGAACGGCTCGTCGGTAGCGAAAATGGCGATGCCCTCGTCCCGCAATCGCCGTTCCAGTTTGAGGGAGTTGTAATTGTCGCGGGCCGACCGCTCGATGTCCTCACAGACCACGAACGCGAACGGCGGCTCCGGGGACCGGGCGGCGCGGAGCAGGTCGGCCATGCCGCCGTCCCGGGGGATCCCGGCCCCGGCGGCGGCCTGCCAGGCATCGCCCTGGCTGCGGGCTTCCAGGTCCAGGCCGCCGGACTCCACATCCCAGTACCAGGCCACGATCTTGAACCCGGGCGGGAGCCAGGCCTGGGACTTGCGGACCTGCCGGCGCAGTGAGGCGACGGGGTCCTGCATGAGGGTGGAGGTGCGGCCGATGAACGCCACCGGCACCACCTCCGCCGGCCCGGCCGTCGCCACGGCCGACAGCGCGGGTGGGCTCAGTCCTGGCCCGGACAGTGCTGGTTCTGCTGTGCCCATTGCAGCAGCCTCCTGATCGCCTCAGCCTGCCGGGCATCCAGCTCACGCGCTTTCTGCCCGGTGGCTATGCTGATTTTGAACCGGGCTTTCAGCCTGTCCGGTCTTTCCCCCTCCCTCAAATTATAGGCGATTATCCCTGATGCAGGAATGACATGCGCATCATTACTGTCCTTCTTCCCGGCGAATCTGTGTGCATTTTCCGGCCTTTCTTCAATGGCGCTGTTAGCGCAGAAGGGGCCCGGGCCTGCCCCATCCCGTCGCCGTCGTCCGGCAGCCGGGAAAGCAGGCCGGGCGAGGGCTGGTCAAGCCGCCCGGGTTTGGCGGCTTGACCAGAACCGGCCGGTCTGCTCGGCTGACGGGCGGACGACGGCGACCAGAAGGGATGGGCCAGGCCCTTGGGTTTTCCTTCATCCCGGAGCCTGAGGCCCCGCCGGAGGCATGGTTTTTGATCTTGCTCGCTCTGGTGGCGGGGCTGGTCCCGGCGTCCGTGCGGCGCGGCTGCGCCGGGTGAGCTGATGGTGCGGCAGGCATGGCTGTTGTTGTAGCGGGATCGATCGGTCGTCGGTCACCGGAACGGGGTTTCTTCGGCAATGCCGGTGTTTTCGGCAGCGCTGGCCCGGCAGCGAGGGGGTGAGGTACGACGAAAGCTGCGGTTCCGTGGCGGGCGGCCAGCGGTGATGGGCGGTGCGGTTTGAGCAGGTCCGGTACCGGAGCGGGGAACCGGAGTACGGCGGGGTGCTGGCCGGTCACGGGGAAAATGTCTTTTCAGGTGGCGGGCAGCGAGGCAGCCATGCAGCGGGCCGGGCGGGTACGGCCGGGCCTGAGGCTCGCACGGCCGGCCCTCATCGCGGGTCAGCGGGGGCGCAGGATCGGTGTGATGGTGTCGATGAGGGCGGCGGGGTTCTCCTGGAATGCTGTCCGCCAGTCCAGGCGCCAGTCCAGGGCGGCGTCATCTGACAATGTGACCGTGCCGAGCCAGGGGCGGGCGGGGCTGGTCACCTCGATGTCGGTGGTGGCCTCGAATGATTCGAGATCCTCGCTGACCCGCAGGTCCACGGTCAGTCCCTGGTCTTGCAGGGACCGGCCGACCTGGCCCTTGAGAGGCAGGGCACCGTACGCTGCCGGGCTGGCCGTGTCCGGGGGTGCGCCCAGCAGGTAGCCGACGATCGTCGTGAGGGTGGCCGGGCTGGTTGAGGGCCCGGCGGCCGGTTCGTAGTACCAGCGGGCCTGCCCGCTGCTGGCCAGGGCCACGAACGACTTACCGGTGGCCGCGCCCAGGATGGTCAGCTCGCAGGTATCCCGCTTGTGCGATAGCTGCGCTTCCAGCCCGGCGGCGGCCAGTCGCTGGGCCAGCGCCCGTGCCGGCAGACCCTCCGGGATAGGCGCCGTCCTCGCCTGGACGCCGTGTACATGAGTCATCGGGCCGGCCTCCCGCCCTCGCATCCCGGTAAGGACCAATGCGTTATGCAGAGTAACACAGACCAGAGCAGATCAGATATACCCTCTGATCAGCCTAGGTCTGTACTGTCCTACGTTGATCTTGTGCGCGTGGATCATGGACTGCCCGAGCCTGCCTACCGCCAGCTCGCTGCGATCCTGCGCGCCCAGATCGCCGATGGCCAATGGCGATCCGGGCCGCTGCCTTCGGTCAAGCAGCTCCAGGAAGAACACGATGTCGGCCGGGACACCGTCCTGCGCGCGATCGAGCTGCTGCGCGAGGAGGGCCTGGTGTTCACCGTCTCGCGCCGGGGCACCTACGTCAGCCCGAAGAAGTAAGCGACTCCCAGTCTCCGGGCCCTCACCCAGCCGGGCGGGCGACAATTCCCGCATGCCCGCACCGATAGGTTCGCCGGGTCCCCGCCCGTTCTCCACGCACGACATCACCCTCGAGGAGGGGATGGCGGTCAAGCGCTTCCGGTCACCGGCCGATGGTGATGATCGGCGGCTCTACGGTGGTGAGGCGTCGCGATTGGCGGGCGCTGACGCTGCTCGCACGTTACGCGCCCGGGCTCGCACCGCGGCCCATGCGGGCAGAGCTGGACGCGGATCCGCCCCTGATCGCCATGTCCCGCGTGCCGGGTACGCCGCTCGGCACGCGCCCGGTCACCGAGGCCCAGGAAAGTGCCGTCGCCGCGGCCCTCAGCCGTCTGCATCACGCGATTCCGCCGCCGGCACTCGCAACAGTTGAGCGGGCGCCCGGCAGCCCGCACCTCCTGCCCGGCCGCATCCGGGAGATGGCCTGCGCCTGCGATGCCGAGATGCTGGACTCGCGGCCACGCCAGGCATACCGGGCCGCGCTCGCTGGCTCGGCACCGCATCGGCGGAACGCGCCGCGTCCGTCACCGGGCCGCCGGTGTTCGCCCAGGGCGACCCCAACCTCGCCAACCACCTATGGGACGGAAACCGCGTGCACCTGGTGGACTTCGAGGCCTCCGGACGCGGCGACCAGGCCACGGAGCTCGCCGATTTCACCGAGCACGTCACCGTGTGGGCCCACGCGGGCATCAACGCTGAAGCCTTCCTTGACCGCTTCGACCTCAACCCCGGTGAGCGCCGGCAGATCACGCAGCTGCGCCGGCTCTTCGCGGCCTTCTGGGTGATGAGACTGCTTCCCGGCGGCAGCGCCTACCACCGCAATCCCCCCGGCACCTTCGAACGCCAGGCAACCCGCCTGCTCGACCTGCTCACCAGCGACTGATAGCCCGTAACCTGGATCCTCTCATCACAGGCCGTCCCCGGATAATCAGCCACTCACTCGGGCCGCCTGGACCGCGTACAGGATTCCTCTCGATCTTGATCTTGATCTTGATCTTGTTTTGATGTCTTTCAATTCTCAGTGCTTTCACCTGGCTGGCTGCCGTTCTGTGGAGTGCTTCCTGACCTCGGCCGCTCGAAGAGTGGGTGAGGTCAGGAAGCGTTCACGGAGCGGGTTGAACGGCAGCCAGCCAGGTCAGCGGCATAGCCGCTGACCTGGGGCCCTGGACAGGGGCCGCAGGGGGTTGGGGGGATGCATGTGGCCCGTGTGCGAGCTACATGCAGGGTCTGGACAGGAAAGCCCTCTAACGGCCATCTGTAAGCCATGTGCTGGGACTGTGACGTCAAGCATCTCCCGCGACAGGACACATGCTTGGCGGCCAAACCCGTGAGAACTTTCTGTCCACCTTCAAGCGGCCCGCCGGGCCGCTCGCGCCGCTGACACGGCGCGCACGCCTACGCTCTCGCGACGGCGGCACCAACGCCGGTCGGCTGGCGCGAAAAGCACAAAATTCCGGACCGCCTTTTCCTACAGAAGTCACCGGTACTCGGCCACGGGGATCGGGTGTTCATGCTCCCGCTGAGCAATAGTCAAGACCTGTGGGTGAAGTTCCTTTAGGCGGCTTTGTCGCCGGGTCGTTCGACGAGCTTGCCGCCGGTGAAGGTCGCGCCCGCGCGGACCAGGGCGACGAGATGGGGTGCGTTGACGGCGCGCCACCGGTCTTGTGCCGACTCGATGAGCTTGAAGGCCATGGCCAGCCCGGCCGCCCGCGATCCCGGGCCCTTGGTGACCTTGGTGCGGTGCCGGACCGTGGCGAATGTCGACTCGATCGGGTTGGTGGTCTGCAGATGCACCCAGTGCTCGCACGGATAGTCGAAGAAGGCCAGCAGCTGGTCAGCGTCGCCGGTGATCTTCGCGGTGGCCTTGGGGAACTTGGCCCCGTAGGCGGCATCGAAGGCCTTGACCGCCGCCCGGGCATGATCCTTGTCCTCCGCGCCCCAGATCTCCGCCAGGGCCTTCTTCGCGCCCGGGTGCGCGGACTTGGGCAGCGTGGCCAGGACGTTCGCCGTTTTGTGGAACCAGCAGCGCTGTTCCCTGGTCTCGGGGAACACCTCGCGCAGCGCGCCCCAGAACCCCAGCGCGCCGTCCCCGGCGGCCAGGACCGGCGCGCGCATGCCGCGGCGGGCGCAGTCCCGCAGCAGGTCCGCCCACGACTCCGCGGACTCCCGGTATCCGTCCGCCAGGGCGATCAGCTCCTTGCGGCCGTCCGCGCGGACCCCGATCAGCACCAGCAGGCACAGCTTGTGCTCCTCCAGCCGGATGTTCACGTGGATCCCGTCCGCCCACAAGTACACGTAGTCCACCCCGGGCAGGTCCCGGGCCGCGAACGCCCGCTGCTCGGCCTGCCACTGCTCGGTCAGCCGGGTGATCACCGCCGCCGACAGCCCCGCTGAGCTGCCCAGGAACTGGCCGAGAGCGGGTACGAAGTCCCCGCTGGACAACCCGTGCAGATACAGCAGCGGCAGCACCTCGGTGACCTTCGGGGTCTTGCGCGCCCACGGCGGCAAGATCGCCGAGGAGAACCGCTGCCGCTCACCCGTGTCCGGGTCGGTGCGCTTGTCATTGACCCGCGGCACCGTCACCTGCACAGCACCCGCGCTGGTCAGCACCTCCCGGCTGTGATGAGAGCCGTTGCGGACCACCAGCCGGCGGCCGTCCGCGTCCCGCTCAGCGGCGTGCGCCGCGATGTAGGCATCCACCTCGGCCTGCAGCGCCTCGGCCAGCATCCGCCGGGCACCCTCCCGCACGATCTCATCGATCAGCGACCCCGGCCGACCCGGTTCCTCTCCCGCCGATCCCTCCTGCACTACCGTGAGCACGGGCGTACCTTCCCGGCCGGCGTTGCACCGCCAGCCTTGCTTAAGACCTGACATGGCATCCGGGAGGGTACGCCCCTTCCGGCTCAACCACAGGTTTCAAGCATTGCTCCTCCCGCTGGCGATATTGTCCTTGGCGGGCAGAACACGTCAAGGCCGTCTGTGACCGCAGGACAACCGCACCGGTCGAACTGCCGGATGAAGGTACACGCGAAGACGGCCTTGACCGAACTTGCCCGACAGTCCCTGAGTTCGCAGCTATCGGGAGCAGGGACGTGAGTGGCCAAGACGCTTGACGCTTGCGTGTCAGCGGCTGCCCTGTCTGGGATGGCCGCCTTCCGCGACCCCGTAGCTGTAGGTGCTGTCCGCCGTCTACCGGGCATCACCGATGATCACGGCCTCCGGGTATCCTTCCACCATGTACCGAAGGGTGCGATCTGTCTCGGCTGCTGCGTCGCTTGTCCAGGCCCGGCTGGCTGCCAGACTCGCCGTACTAGGCGTAGTGATGCCTACCATCGTTGCGATCACGACCGGCACGATCCGTGACTGTACGCTGGGTGCTTTTCTGATTCTTACTGCCGCTTTGCCCCAAAAGGGGGCGAATTGCGCGTGCAAGCCTGAGCAGCGTCCTCTGCTACGCATCGTAACCAGCCGGATTTCGGTGCAGATGCCCGTTGCTCGTCCGACA
>CBDIDG010000004.1:0-1198588 GCA_965277615.1 Streptosporangiaceae bacterium
GCATCGCGGACGGGATGGGCGCGATGCATACGGGGCCAGGGGACGTAACGGGATGCCGGGCTGGGCACCGGCATCATGGGTGCGGAGATGGCCCAGAACATGCTGCGGGCCACGCCGTCGGCCAGAAGACCGTCTGGCTGGACGAGGTGGGGGCGTCAACCAAATTCAAGCTGGTTGCCAACAGCAGGGTCCAGATCGTCAACGTGGCCGCCGCCCACTTCGCCAGCTTCGGCACCCCGTAGGCCAGCTCCCGGTCCCCAGCCGCTGGGTCAGGGGGCGATGAGGTGGACGGTGCTGCCCGTCCGGGTCTTGCGCACCTGAAGCTGAGCCGGGATGCGCTGACGAAGTTCGGCGACGTGGCTGACGATGCCGACCATGCGGCCGCCTTCGCGCAGGGTGTCGAGGACGGTCATGACCTCTTCGAGGGTCTCCTCGTCCAAGGTGCCGAAGCCCTCGTCCACGAACAGCGCCTCGATCGTGACGCCGGCCGCTTCGGCGGTGACCACGTCGGCCAGTCCCAGGGCCAGAGCCAGGCTGGCCAGGAATGTCTCGCCGCCGGACAGGGTGCTGGTGTCGCGGTCCTGGCCGGTCCAGGCGTCCTGGGCGACCAGGCCCAGGCCGGACTTGCCCGCGCCCCGGCGCGAGTCGGTGTGGGCCAGGCGGTAGCGGCCCGCGGTCATCTTCTCCAAGCGGTGGCTGGCCGCCTCGGCCACCTCTTCCAGGCGGGCGGCCAGGACGAACGCGGACAGCGTCATGCGCCAGGGCGTTGGCGCCCAGGCCCGCGGCCAGGTCGGCCAGCTGGCGGGCCTCGGTGGCCCGGTCACGCAGCGGCTGCAGGGCGGCCACCTGCTGGGCGAACTCCGGGGCGAGCCGGGCCAGGCCGTCGGCCCGGGCGCTGGCGCCCTCGTGCCGCCGGACCGCCGCGTCGTGATCGGCGGCCGCACCCACGACTAGCTGCTGGGCCGCGGCCACATCGGCCGGTGGCTCCAGCGGCACGTCCAGGTCCGGGTCCACGAGCTGGGCGTCGACGTTGGCGACGTCCGCCTCCTGCTCGCGCAGGGTCTCGGCCTGCTCGGTGCACCAGGCCGGCTCGCGGAACGCCGCCTGGGCCGCGGCCGTGTCGGGGAACCCGGCGCCGGTCGCGGCCTGTTCGGCTTCGGCGGCGGCCTGGTCGGCGGCGGCCGTGGCCAGCACGGTGGCCTCGGCGGCGCGGGCCGCGGCGGCCAGCGCGTCGGCCAGGGCGGTGGCGGCCTCGATCGCGGTGTCCAGGTCCGGGGCGCCGTTCAGCTGGCTGGTCAGGGAAGCCCGGTGCGCGGCGGCGCGGGCCCGGGCCGCTTCGGCCTCGGCCCGGGCCGACTCCCGCTGCTCGGTCAGCGTGGCCAGGTCCTGCTCGGTCTGGCTGACCGCAGCCCGCAGCGCGGTCAGCTCCTCCTCCAGGCGGCCTAGCTGCCCGGCCCGCGCGGCCAGCTCGGTGGCCGCGTCCTCCCCGGGCGCTGGCGGCGACGGTCAGGTCCGCGGCCAGCCCGCACAGCCGGTCGACCGTGCCCACGGCCGGCATCACGCTGATCCGGCCCGGTACCGGGTCGAACAGGGTGGGCTGGGCCGGGGAGCCGACGGCGTCGTCGGGGGCCGCGGTCATGGCCTCGACCAGGGCGGCGTCCTCGCGCAGCACCGGCTCTCCCACGTCGGCGGTGATGAGCCGGGCGGTCATCTCCCCCATCCGGGTGACCACGATGGCCAGCTCGCTGTCCAGCTTGGCCACCTCGTCCTTGGCCGCCTCGGCCTCGGCGTAGGCCTGCTCCACCTCGTGGTGGGTGACCCGGCGGCCCTGGAGCTCGGACGGGTCGGGGTGGTCAAGCGAGCCGCAGACCGGGCAGGGAGTGTCGTCGGTGAGCCGGCCGGCCAGCTCGCCGATCATGCCGTCGAACCGCTCCTCCCGTAGCTGCTGGGCCCGTTCGCGCTGGTCGGCGGCGTAGTCGCGAGCGGTGGCCTTCTGCTCGCGCAGGTCACGGACGCCGGCGCAGTCGTCGGCCAGCTGGGTGGCGTCAGCCGCGGCCGCGCGCAGCCGTTCCGCCTCGGCCCGGGTGACCGGGAGGCGAGTAGCGGCCTGCTGGGCGGCGGCGTGCTGGCCGGATCGCTGGTCAAGCTCGGCCCGCTGCCCGGCCAGGATCCGGGCGGCTTGGTCGAGGTCCCGGCCACGGGCGGCGGCGCGCCGGTCGGCCTGCTCGGCCAGGGTGTCTTCGGCCGTGGCCTGCTGGGCCACGTCGCGCAGGGCTTGCAGCTGGCCGGTGTGCTGGCGTCGTTCGGCCTCCGCGGCCTGGTAATCCGCGGGGCGGGCCGTGGCGGCCAGACCGGCCGGAGCGGCCGAGAGGCGCGCCCGGTCCTCCACGTCGCGGCACGTGGCCAGGGCCGCCCGAGATCGACCCTCATTAATAAAATATTGAGCAACGGCGGCGGCGCGCTCGGCGGCGGCGAGTTCGCGGCGCAGTGCGGACCGCTGGGGGCCGGCGGCGCGCAGTTCTTCGCGGCGGGCGATGAGCGCGGCGCGGCGGCGCTGGCGGCCGGCCTGCTCGCGTACGCGGTCCGCCTCGGCGCGGGCGGCGTCCAGGGCGGACTGGGCCGCGCGGACCGCCTCGGCGGCGAGGCTGGCTTCGGCGGCGGCCGCGGCGGCGAGGTCGCCGGCCCAAGTGGCGGGCCGTTCGGCAGTGGCGGTCGGTTCGGAGGCGGCGGCTGGGTCGGCTGGGGTCTGCGGGTCGGCTGGAGCGGACGGGCCCGAAGTGGCGCGTGGGGTGCGGGTGACGCGTGGGGCGACTGTTGTGGCGGACGGGTCGGCTGGGATGCACGGGTCGGCTGGGGTGCACGGGTCGGCTGGGGCGGGCGCATCGGGAGTGGCGGGCGCATCGGGAGTGGCGGGCGGGACGGGAGTGGCGGGCGGGACGGCGGGCGGATCTGGGGTGGGGGGGACGGCGGCTACTTGCTCGATGCGGGCGGTTAGGACGCTCAGGTCCTGCTCGGCGTCCTTGATCCGGTCGCGAGTGGTCTTGCGCAGCTCGGCCAGCCAGTCCTCCACGCTGCGGAACCGGTCGGTGCGGAACAGCTTCTGCAGCAGCGCGCGGCGCTCCTCGGCGTCGGCGTGCAGGAAGCGCGCGAACTGGCCCTGGGGCAGCAGCACGACCTGGTAGAACTGCTCGGCCGACATGCCCATGGCGTCGGCGATCTCACGGTCGGCCTCGTTGGCACGGGTCGATACCGCGTGCCAGTGACCGCCGCGCTCCTCCTCCAGCAGGACCCGGGCCGGCTCGGTGGTCACGCCGTTCCCGTGCCGCTTGGGCCGGGTCTGCTGCGGGTTGCGGGTAATGCGCAGGTGCCGCGGGCCGATCGTGGTCTCGAACACCACCTCGGTGCGCACGTCGGGGGACGCATGGTCGGAGCGGAGCCGCCGGGTCTTGCCCCGCTCCCCCGGCACCCGGCCGTAGAGGGCGAACCCGATCGCGTCGAGCAACGTCGTCTTGCCCGCGCCGGTCTCGCCGTGCAGCAGGAACAGGCCCGCGTCGGCCAGCGCGTCGAAGCTGACCTCGACGGGGCCGGCGAACGCGCCGAACGCCGTGACCTCGAGCCGGTGCGGCCGCATCAGGCGTCGCCGTCCGCGGCCTCGGCCCGGCGGGCGTCGTCGAACGCGGCCGCCAAAAGCTGGCGTTCCCCCTCGGTGACCGGGCTGTTGCGGACGTGCCCCACGAACTCGGCCGCGACGGCCAGGTCATCGCGGCCCGCGACCCGGGACCGGTAGCTGGCCGCCCCGCCGTCGCGGCCCTCCGGCTCGAAGGCCAGGACCAGGACGTGCGGGAAACGCCGGCGAAGCTGGTCCATCGCGCCTTCCGGGCGGCCGGTGTCGGTCAGCACCACCGACACGAAGTCGTCCTCGAACTCGGTGTAGGCCGGGGAGGCCACCAGCTCAGCCAGCAGGCCACAGAGCACGGTGAGCCGGCGGAATGCGGGGGCGGGGACCCGTTCGACCTGGACGTTTCCGTCCGGACCGAGGTCGACCAGCCACGAACCCTTGACCTGGCGGGCTTCGGAGAAGGAGTACGGCAGCGGCGAGCCGCTGTAGCGGAGCCGCTCGCCCAGGGTCTGCGGCCCGTGCAGGTGGCCCAGAGCGGTGTAACCGAACCCGTCGAACAGGCCGGCCGGTACGCGGCCGACCCCGCCGATGGAGATGTCGCGTTCGGATTCGCTGGCCTCGCCGCCGGCCACCCAGGCGTGGGCCATGACCACGGACCGGGCCCCGCCGCGGGTGGCCAGGTCGGCCCGGATGCAGTCGGTGGCGCGGGTAAGGACGCCTTGGTGCCCGCGGGGCGGGATGTCGTTATCGGGACCGGTGAGGCTGGTGTTGCTGGCGGGGGTTTTGGGGCTGGTGTTGCTGGCGGGGGTTTTGGGGCTGGCGGGGCTTTTGGGGTTGTCGGGGGCGGGCGGTAGGTCGGTGCGGACGGCGTCGGGCTCCAGGAAGGGGACGCCGTAGACGGCGACCGGGCCGTGCTCATCCTTCAGCAGCACGGGCTGGGCCAGCGCGCCGACCCGGGTGCGCAGGTAGACGCCGGCCGAGTCAACCAGCGCACTGGCGAAGCCGAGACGGCGGGCCGAGTCGTGGTTGCCGCTGATGACGATGACGCGGGCACCCGCATCCCGCAACCGGAACAGGCCGTCCTCGCACAACGCCACCGCGTCCACCGGCGGGATGGCCCGGTCGTAGACGTCGCCGGAGACGAGCACGGCGTCGATCTTCTCGGACCGGACCGTGCCGACCAGGTGATCCAGGAACGCGGTCTGGGCCTGACGCAGGTCAGCCCGGTGCAAGGTGCGGCCGAGGTGCCAATCGGACGTGTGCAGCATCCGCATGCTTGCGGACCCTAGCGGCCAGGTCTGACAGCCGCAGCGCGACACACCCAACGCACAGGGTGATTTGTCCGGTTCCTGCGCTGTTCATGCCCGGGCGCGCGGTGCCCCGGCCAATAACCGCGGGAATTTAGCGGGGGCCAAGATTATTGTTAGCTAGCGAAACCATGAGACTGGCGAACATTCTGCGACGCCTGGGCCGAGGTGGGCGCCCGGCTCAGGGGTCTGACGCAGAACAAACACGGGGGCCCAAGACAGAGCGGGACCGGTGGCTGATCCGGCTGACCGGCTACTGCTGGCGGTACCGCCGTAGCTTCCTCCTCGCGCTCACCGGGGCCGTGCTGGCCACCGCGTTCACGGCGGTCATCCCGCTGCTGCAGCGCAGCATCGTGGACAACGTGATCGTGACCCATAAGGACTCGATCTGGCCGCTGGCCATTGCGTTGCTGGTGGTCGCGGTGGCGACGTTCGGCGCCACGTTCCTGCGCCGCTACTTCGGCGGGCGGCTGTCCCTGGACGTGCAGCACGACCTGCGCACCGAGATGCTCGGGGCGCTGTCCCGGCTGGACGGCGCACGGCAGGACGAGATCCACACCGGGCAGCTGGTCAGCCGGTCGATTTCCGACATCAACATGATCCAGTCGCTGCTGTCGCTGCTGCCCATCGCGCTGGGCAGTGTGCTGCTGTTCGTGGTGTCGATCGTCATCATGCTGTTCCTGTCGCCGCTGCTGACCGTGGTGGCGCTGGCCGTGGCTCCGGCCTTGTGGTTCATCGCGCTGCGGTCGCGGCGCAAGCTGTTCCCAGCCAGCTGGACCGCGCAGCAGCAGGCCGGCGAGGTGGCCGCGATCGTGGACGAGACCGTCGGCGGCGTCCGGGTGGTCAAGGGCTTCGGGCAGGAAGAGCAGGAAGTCGAGCGGATGGAGGGCGCCAGCACGGCGCTGTACGCCGCGCGGGTCCGGCTGGCCCGGCTGATGGCCCGGTTCAACCCGGCGCTGGAGGCCGTGCCCACGCTCGGGCAGGTCGGGGTGCTGGCCCTGGGCGGCTGGCTGGCTATCGAGGGCAACATCACCCTGGGGACGTTCCTGGCCTTCTCCAGCTACCTGGCCCAGATGACCGGCCCGGTCCGGTTGCTGACCGCGCTGGTCACCATCGGGCAGGAGTCGCGGGCCGGCGTGGTCCGGGTGCTGGAGGTCATCGACTCCCGCCCGGTCATCAGCGATCGCCCCGGCGCGAGGACGCTGCCCGCCGACGCGGCGGGCATCGAGTTCGACGACGCCCGGTTCGGCTACGTGCCGTCCGAGCCGGTGCTACGGGGGCTGTCGCTCCAGGTCGCACCGGGCGAGACGATGGCCGTGGTCGGCACCTCGGGTTCGGGCAAGTCCACGCTGTCGCTCCTGCTGCCGCGCTTCTACGACGTCAGCGGGGGCGCGGTCCGGGTCGGCGGGTACGACGTCCGCGACGTGACCGAGAACTCGCTGCGGGCCGCGATCGGGCTGGTCATGGAGGACAGCTTCCTGTTCTCCGACACGGTGCGGTCGAACATCGCCTACGGGCGCCCTGACGCCACCGACGAGCAGGTTCGCGCGGCGGCGCGGGCGGCCGAGGCGGACGAGTTCATCCGCGAACTGCCGGACGGCTACGACACCGTGATCGGCGAGCAGGGCCTCACCCTGTCCGGTGGGCAGCGGCAGCGGGTGGCCCTGGCCCGCGCGCTGATCACCGACCCGAGGCTGCTGCTGCTGGACGACGCGACGTCGGCCATCGACCCGCGGCTGGAAGCGGAGATCCACGCCACCCTGCAACGGGTCATGCGCGGCCGGACCACGCTGCTGATCGCGCACCGGCGCTCCACCCTCAACCTGGCCGACCGCATCGCGGTGCTGGACGGCGGCCGGGTGGCCGACGTGGGCACGCACGAGGAACTGACCGAGCGGTCGCCGCTGTACCGGATGCTGCTGTCCGGGCCGGGCGACGACGTGGAAGGCATCGACGCTGGGGAACTGGCTTACTACAAGGGCGCCGGGGCTGATGAGCTTTCCGGGGCTTTTGTGTCTTCTGGGGCCGGTGACCTCACCGACCCCGGTGACCTCACCGGGGTCGGTGAGGTCACTGG
The DNA here is from genome assembly GCA_965277615.1 of Streptosporangiaceae bacterium. Lineage (GTDB taxonomy): Bacteria > Actinomycetota > Actinomycetes > Streptosporangiales > Streptosporangiaceae > Bog-532. The sequence continues at coordinate 7,004 of CBDIDG010000004.1, forward strand.
GGTTACGGCTGAGCTGTGGGACAAGTCCAAGGCCCCGGCTGGGGTGACGCGGGAGAGCCGGCAGGCCGGCGGACCCGGCGGCGGGTTCCAGGGCGCCATCGCCAGCGCGCCCCCCTCCCCCGAGCTGCTGGCTCAGGTCGCCGCGCTGCCGCCGGCCCGGGACGTGCCGCAGGTGGACCAGGCCTCGGCCCGGGCCGGCGACCGGCACTTCACGCTGCGCCGGCTGCTGCGGCCGCTGGCCATCGCCATGCTGATCGGGCTGATCCTGGACGGCCTGGACGCGCTGGCCACGCTGGCGCTGCCCGCGCTGATCCGGAACGGCATCGACAACGGCGTGGAGGGCAAGGCGTTCGGGGCGGTGCTGCTGGTCTCGCTGATCGGGCTGGCCATCGTCGGGGCGGACTGGATCGTCAACATCGCCGAGACGCTGGTCGTGGGGCGCAACGGGGAGCGGTTGCTCTACACCCTGCGGGTGAAGATCTTCGCCCAGCTGCAGCGGCTCGGCCTGGACTTCTACGAGCGCGAGCTGGCCGGGCGGATCATGACCCGGATGACCACCGACGTGGACGCGCTGTCGTCGTTCTTTCAGACCGGTCTGGTCACCATGGTCAGCTCGCTGCTGACGTTCTTCGGCGTGCTGATCGCGATGCTGATCATCAACGTCGAGCTCGGGCTGGTCGTCCTGGCCATCCTGCCGATCCTGATCGTGCTGACCGTGCTGTTCCGGCAGCGGGCGTCCCGGGCCTACCAGGACGCGCGGGAGAAGGTCAGCGTGGTCAACGCGGACTTCGCCGAGAACGTGGCCGGGCTGCGGGTGACCCAGGCCTACCGCCGGGAGGCCACCAACCTGGCCAAGTTCGCCGAGCGCAGCGCCGCCTACCGGGAAGCCCGGATGCGGGCCCAGCGCCTGATCGCGCTGTACTTCCCGTTCGTGCAGACGCTGTCCACGGTGGCCGGGGCCATCGTGCTCATCGTGGCCACCGGCCAGGTGCACAGCGGCGCGCTGACCGCGGGCGCGCTGATCGCCTACCTGCTCTACATCGACCTGGTGTTCTCGCCGATCCAGGAGCTGTCCCAGGTATTCGACGGTTACCAGCAGGCCGTGGTCGGGCTGCGCCGGATCAAGGACCTGCTGCTGCTGCGGACGTCCACCCCTGAGGCGCCGGACCCGATCTTCGTGGCCGGGCTGGAAGGCCGGATCGAGCTGCGGGACGTGCACTTCGGGTACGAGACCGCCAACCGGGACGCGATCGAGGGCGTCTCGCTGGTGATCGAGCCGGGCGAGAACGTGGCCCTGGTCGGGCAGACCGGCGCGGGCAAGTCCACCCTGGTCAAGCTCATGGCCCGGTTCTACGACGTGACCGGCGGCGCGGTGCTGGTGGACGGGGTCGATGTCCGCTCGTACGACCTGGCGTCGTACCGGCACCGGCTGGGGGTGGTCCCGCAGGAGGCGTACCTGTTCGCCGGCACGGTCCGGGACGCCATCGCCTACGGGCGGCCGTCGGCCACGGACGCTGAGATCGAAGCGGCGGCGCGTGAGGTCGGGGCGCACGAGATGATCGCCCGGCTGCCCGCGGGCTACTACCACGAGGTCACCGAGCGCGGCCGGAACCTGTCGGCCGGGCAGCGGCAGCTGCTGGCCCTGGCCCGGGCGCAGCTGGTGGACCCGGACATCCTGCTGCTGGACGAGGCGACGGCAGCGCTGGACCTGGCCTCGGAGGCCGCGGTCAACCGGGCGACCGAGGAGCTGACCGCGCGCCGGACCACGATCGTGGTGGCGCACCGGCTGACCACGGCCGCGGCCGCGGACCGGATCGTGGTCATGGACGGCGGGCGGATCGCTGAGATCGGCTCGCACGACGAGCTGGTCACCGCGGGCGGGGTCTACGCCGGCCTGTGGGAGGCCTTCATCGGCGACACCGAGCTGGTGGCCTGAGGGGTTGGTCCGGGCTGCTGCCCGGTCCGGGCTGCTGCCCGGTCCGGGCTGCTGCCCGGTACGTGGGGGTCCCCGCTACCGTGTGCAAAAACTGTCGTTATAACGACGTTTTTTGCACACAGTATTTGGCGAGCGCGTCCAGTGGCTCAGCTCACGTCAAGCTTCCTGGCCACGTGCTTTTCAGCGGTCAGCACCTCCCGCAGAGCCTGCGCCAGCGTGCTCGCCCCGACGATGACGAGGGCGGCCCGACCGGAGTCGATAACCTCATCGAACTTCTTGGCCTCGGCCCCGGACATACCGCGCCGCAACTGCGCGCCCATCCCGCCCACCGTGGCACCCGCGGTGGCGGAGCCGATGAGGGCGGGCGGGAACCAGATGCCGGCCACGGCGCCTACCGCGGCGCCCGCCCACACTCCGTGCCGGGTGACCAGCTCATCCTCATCGACGTGGACCTTTCCCACGTTGTCTCTGGTGATCACGGTGGCGTCGTAGCTGCCGACCGCGTCACCGGCGTGGAAGTCCCTGACCACGTCGTAGTCTCCTCGGGCCGCCGCTTCGCTCGGGTAGGTACCGATGTAGATGAAAACTGCGTCGGGCGCCGCCATCTCGTCGGACGTGCTAGCGGGAGGCGACGGTGGCGACGCGGGCGGCGGCCAGGTCGAGGAAGGCCGTGGCGCGCTGGAAGACATCGCCGACGATGTTGTCCGCCAGCCAGGCCTGGTACTCCCGGTACCGGGTGTGCTCCCAGGATCGGACCTCTTCGGGGAGCTGGTCCAGGGCGGGCTCGGGCATCCGGTTCCAGCGCCAGGCGGCAGGCACCCCGTAGCCCTGGCCCCTGGTGCCCGCGGGCGGGCTGATGAAGTCGGTGCCGATCGTGTCGTTGCTGGTCTGGTTGCGGACGAACCGCAGGCCGGCCAGCGTGCCCTCGACCATCGCGCGCTGCGCCGGGTCGTGGTCGGCCAGCACCACGTCGTAGACGTCCATGTACTGCCGGATCAGACGGGCGTCGATGATCGTGACCCACCAGACGGCCTCGGCCACGGCCGAGAAGGCGACCACCCCGTCCTCTTCGGGACGGCACAGCACCAGCCGCTCGGTGACGTCACGCATGCCCGTGAGCGACCACTCCAGCGCGCGTTCCTCGGCGGCCGCGTCGGTCAGATGTTCCCGGTTCCAGCGGACCCGGCACTCCCCAGAGCAGAAACGCGCATGTTCACGGCGAGCTTCGAACACAACGCCGCACTGCGCACAACTCCGGGCCGCCTTCATTCGCTTATGATACGGGGCGCCAGACCGACGGAACGTGACGCAAGGATGAACAAGCTGTGCCAGCAGCGACACAGAGGGGCGGCGGACTGAGATGTACGGGCTGGCGTACCGGACGGTACTGCGGCGGCTGCCCGCCGAGGGCACGCATCGGGCCGCGTTCGGCCTGATCCGGCTGGCCGGGACGATCCCCGGTGGCCGGTGGCTGCTGCGGAGCTGGTTCGGGCCGCAGGATCCGGTGCTCCGGGTGCGGGCGCTCGGGCTGGACCTGCCCGGGCCGCTGGGGCTGGCCGCCGGGTTCGACAAGGACGCCCGCGGCGCCGACGCCCTGGGCGCGCTCGGCTTCGCGTTCGTCGAGGTCGGTACGGTGACGGCCCAGCCACAGCCGGGGAACCCCCGGCCGCGGATGTTCCGGCTGCCGGCCGACCGGGCGCTGATCAACCGGATGGGGTTCAACAACGCCGGGGCCGCGGTGGCCGCGAACCGGCTCCGGCACCGGCCGGCTGGTGCGGCGGTCGCGGTTGGGGTGAACATCGGCAAGACCAAGGTCGTGCCGCCGGAACGGGCGGTGGCGGACTACGTGGCCAGCGCGCGGCTGGTAGCCCCGGTGGCCAGTTACGTGGCGGTCAACGTGAGCTCACCGAACACACCGGGCCTGCGGGATCTGCAGGCGACCTCGACGCTGCGCCCGCTGCTGACCGCGGTCCGGGCCGCGCTGGACGAGACGGACACGGGGCGGCGGGTGCCGTTGCTGGTGAAGATCGCGCCGGACCTGGCCGACGGGGACGTGGATGCGATCACGGACCTGGCCCTGGAGCTGGGCCTGGACGGGATCATCGCCACCAACACCACGATCGGGCGATCCGGGCTGGTCAGCGACCCGGCGCTGGTGGCCGCGGCCGGGGCGGGCGGGCTGTCCGGGGCGCCGCTGCGGGCGCGATCTCTGGAGGTGCTGGGCCGGCTGTACGCCCGGACCGGGGACCGGCTGGTGCTGATCGCGGTAGGCGGGATCGAAACCGCTGACGACGCCTGGGAGCGCATCGCGGCCGGGGCCACGCTGATCCAGGCCTACACCGGGTTCATCTACGGCGGCCCGGCCTGGCCGCGCCACGTGCAGGATGGGCTGGCCCGCCGGGTCCGGGCGGCCGGGCTGACCTCGATCGAGCAGGTCCGGGGCATGTCGGCCCCGACGGCAGGTTGAGGCGCGGCGGGCACGGCCGGGGCGCGGCGAGGGCGCGGCTCCCGGAAACCAACAGGGGCGATGGCGCCTTTACCCGTGCTCTAGCAAGGGGAAAGGCGCCATCGCCTGTGTTCCTACGCGGCCCGGCTTGGGTGCTGCGGGTTCCGGAACCTGGGGCTGTCGGGGGTGATGGGTAGGTTTCAAGGCCTACCAAGATCGATGGGTCGGTGGGGGTGATGCTGGGGTGAGGTCAGGGGGCGGGGGCTGGTGGGGGTGGCGCGGGCAGGGTGGCGCGCAGGAGGGAGACGGCCGACGGCCAGGTCAGGCCGGCCAGCAGGGCCGGCACGTCCGGGCCGCAGGCGGCCAGCTTGCGGTCCAGGTCGGCGGCGGACGGCGGCCGATCGGGTGAGCCGGGCGGCAGCGCGAGCTCGGTTTGCAGTTCGCGGCCGTTAGCCAGCCGCACCGAGATGGCCACGGTGCCGTCGAGCAGCCCAGCGCGACCGGGGTCACCGGGTCCGTAGTCGGTTTCCACCGTGGTCATCAGGGCCTGGGCCGGCTCGCGGTTGACCGCCTCGTCAGAGAAGCTGCCGAAGCCGGGATAGTCGTCCAGGATCGCGGTGGCGATGGCGTAGGGCATGCTGAACTTGCCTTCCAGCCCGGTGCGGGGCCGATCGTGAATCAGCGGCTGCACCGTGGCCCGGGGTGTGGCCACCACGACCCGCTCGATGTCACCGTCCAAGCGGTCCTGATTCAGGCCGGCCCGCAGGTCGCGGACGGCCGCGATCGGGCGCTGCATGGCGTAGCAGCAGGGGTAGAGCTTGATGGCCAGGCCGCCGGGCACGGCCGGTGCGTCGTCCACCCGGCCTGGTGTGCCCCCCACCAGCCCGAACCACTCGTCCAGGGCCCGCGGGTCAGCGCCGGCGCCGGCCCGGGCCAGCGCGGCGGCCCGGACCCCGGCCTGGGTCGCGAACCCGACCTGGAGTGACTTGGCCTGGGTCCCGAACGCGGCCTGCACGCCACCCGCGGCGGGCACGGCCAGGGCCATGGCCACGGCCAGCTGATCCGGCGACAGGCCCCAGACCATCCCGGCCGCGACGGCCGCGGCCGGGGCGCCCGCGGTGCAGGTGGCGTGCCAGCCCGCCGAGTAGTGCGGCCAGCCCAGGCCCGTGCCGAGCCGGGCCATCACGCCCGCGCCGGCCAGGTAGGCCCGGACGGCACGGCCGGAGTCTTCCGGCCCGGCGGCCAGCACCGCGGGCACGATCACCGCGCTGATGTGGGTGGTCGACGGGACGTGCAGGTCGTCGAAGTCCAGCACGTGAGCCAGCACCGACCAGCGCGCGGCATCCGGCAGCGTGTCCGCGATCGGCCGGATCGAGTGCTCGCGCGCGGCCAGCGTGACCGCGAGCGTGTCCAGCAGGCTGCGCTGGGCCAGCGCGGTGTCCTCCGGGTCAGGGGTGTAGCGGACGGCCCAGTCCACGAGTTCGCCGGCCAGGGTCACGTGGCCTCCTCAGGCGGACAGCACGGCCGGGACCTCGGCGGTGGCCACGGAGTCCCCGCCGTCGGCGGCGACGGCCAGCTGGCCGAGGCTGACGCCCACCGCGTCGGCCAGCGCGACCACGGTGAAGAAGGCCGGGGTCGGGATGCGGCCCGTCTCGATCTTGCGCAGCGTCTCCACCGGCACCCCGGCCAGCGCGGCCACTTCGACCATGCTCCGGTCACCGCGGGCCTGGCGCAGAGCCCGCCCGAGGCGCTGACCTCGGGCCCGCTCCTGGGGGGTAAGCATCGGCCGGACCATGGTGTCATAATAATACCGGGATAGAAATACCGGTAGGAGATGCTTGTGATCGAACTGAAGACCCCGGCCGAGATCGAAGCCATGCGCGCGGCGGGCGTGGTGGTGGCGGACATCCTGGCCACGGTGCGGGCCGAGGCCAAGGTGGGGGTGTCGCTGACCGCCCTGGACCAGACGGCCCGGCAGGTGCTGGCCGACGCGGGCGCGTCGTCGCCGTTCCTCAACTACCAGCCGAGCTTCGCGCAGCGGCCGTTCCCCGCGGTCATCTGCACCTCGGTCAACGACGCGGTGCTGCACGGCATCCCGGACGGGTACCAGTTGCGCGACGGCGACCTGCTCAGCATCGACTGCGGCGCGGTGCTGGACGGCTGGGCCGGGGACGCCGCGATCTCGCTGACCGTGGGCGAGCCCCGCCGGGCCGACGAGAAGCTGATCGCCACGGCCGAAGCTGCCCTGGCCGCGGGGATCGCGGCGGCGCAGCCGGGGGCCAAGATCGGGGACATCTCGGCCGCCATCGGAAAGGTGGGGCGGGCCGGAGGCTACGGCATCAACACCGACTTCGGCGGCCACGGCGTCGGGCACAGCATGCACGAGTCGCCGTCGGTGCCGAACGAGGGGCGAGCCGGGCGCGGGGTGCGCTTGGCGCCCGGCCTGGTCATCGCGATCGAGCCCTGGTTCCTGGCTGGTGGCCACGACGAGTACCGGGTCGACCGGGACGGCTGGACCCTGCGCAGCGGCGACGGCTCGCGCGGCGTGCACGTCGAGCACACCGTGGCCATCACCCCCGACGGCCCCCGGATCCTGACCAGCCGGAAGAACGACTAACGGCCCAGCCCGGCGAACGTGGCGATCCGGTCCCAGAGCAGCCCTGGGGCTTCTTCGTGCGGGAAGTGGCCGCAGCCGGGGACGGTGGCGTAGTCCAGGTTCGTGACCCCGGCCCGGCGCAGGCCCTCGGCGTAGCCGGTGATGTCCCCGCCGCGCTCCTGGTCCCCGCGCAGGTAAAGCACGGGGGTGCTGACGGTGGATCCGGCGGCCAGCAGTCGGTTCTCTTCCGCGTCCCGGGCGAACGCCCGATACCAGGCGAAGGAGGCGGCCAGCGCGCCGTCGGAGGCGTAGGCGGCGGCCTAGTCCCGGCGGGCGGCCTCGCTGATGGCCTCCGGCCGTGCCGCCAGCACCTCGTAGAAGTAGCGGAAGTACTCACCCTGCCGGCCCTGGACCAGGTGCTCAGGCAGGTCCAGCACGGTGTGGAAGGCGAAGTGCCACGGGAACGGTTGGCGCAGGAACTCTTCCCACGGGTCCACCCCGGGCAGCACGATGTCCATGATCACGACGCATTCGACGTCGTGGTAGCGCCGCAGGTAGCTGTAGGCGACCATGGCGCCGATGTCGTGGCCGACGAGGGTGAGCCGGCGCAGGCCCAGCGCCACGGCCACCTCGTGCACGATACGGGCCAGGTCACCGGTGGTGCCGTCGGACGGCCCGGTCGACTCCCCCACCCCGGGCAGGTCGATGGCCAGCGCCCGGCCCTGTTCTCCGGCCCGCGCCAGCACGGAATCCCAGGCCCGCCAGGATTCCGGCCAGCCGTGCAGGAACAGGAACGGCAGCCCAGCCGGGTCGCCGGTCTCGGCCACGTGCACCCGGTGCTCCCCCACGGTCACCTGGTGGTGCCGGACCCGGGTCACGCGAAGGCCCCGGTCACGCGAGGGCCCGGGGCAAGAAGCCGCGGATGAGGGCAGCGATCTCGGAAGCGTGGTCCTCTAGGGCGAAGTGACCGGTGGGCAGGGCGTGGTACTCGGCCGCGGGCAGGTCGTCCAGGACGCGGCGGACCACGGGCTCGGGGAAGATCTCGTCGTGGGCGCCGGTGGCCACCAGCACCGGCGGCTGCTGCTGGGCCAGGAACTTCTGCATACCGGTGAACACCGCGGCGTTGTTCTTGATGTCGTGCAGCAGGTCGAGCATGATCTCGTCGACGCCGGGGCGGGCGATGAGGGCGGCGTCGAGCACCCAGTTGTCCGGGTCGATCCGCGTGGGGTCGGCCACGCCGTGCAGGTACTGGGCCCGGATGGCTTCCTGCGAGAGATAGGGCCGGACGGCCTCGCGGCGGGCCGGGGTGTCCTCGCGCCAGTAGGCGCCGAGCGTGGCCCACCAGCCCTCGGGCGCCTCGGGGTAGAGCGGCGCGTTCTGCAGGATCAGCGCGGTCAGCCGGCTGGGGTCCTCCAGCACGAGGCGGAACCCCACCGGCGCGCCGAAGTCCATGGCGTAGAGCGCGAAACGCTCGACCCCGAGCCGGCGCAGCAGCCCGCTGGTGACCGCGGCCAGGCCGTCGAACGTGTAGGAGAAGGCGTCCCGGCTGAGCACCCCGCTGTGGCCGAACGCCGGGTAGTCCGGCGCGATCACGCGGTACTGGGCCGCCAGCAGCGGGATCAGGTCGCGGTACATACGCGACGAGGACGGGAACCCGTGCAGCAGCAGGACCAACGGCGCGTCAACAGGGCCGTCCTCCCGGTAGAAGACGTCGGTGCCGTCGATAGTGACGGTGTGATAGTGAGTCGCCATGACAGGAGCGTATGACTTTCACCTCTTACATACAAGCGCTGCAGCCTCAGCTCAAGGTAAGAGGTAAACGCATTTTATTTATGAATTAAGCGCGATAGCCTGGGCCGATGAGCACGAACTACGCCAGCCAGCGGTACGGGACCTCGAGCGCCCCGGACGGGCTGCGGCTGACCCAGGAGCTGGCCAACACTCGCGGGGTGGCCAAGTCCGCACAGGGGCAGGACCTGCTGGGCGATACCGTGACGGCGCAGGCGTGGCTGGACACCCAGCTTGCGGGCTGGGCGGAGCGGCACGGCGGTAAGGCCCCGCGCATCGAGCTGACCGGCCGGTCGCTGCGGCAGCTGCAGCAGCTGCGGGACCGGGTCCGGGCCCTGCTGCGCGGCGGCGCGGATGCCGCCGCCAGCATGCCGGTCACGGCGGTGGACCTGTCGGTGACGGCGGACGGCAGCGCGCTGGCTCCCCGGGGGGACGGCCTGGCCTGGCTGACCGGCGCGGTCGCCATCGAGCTGCACCTGGCCGGGCTGGCCGGGCAGCGGCACCGGCTCAAGGTGTGCCGGAACGAGCGGTGCGGCGTGACCTTCCACGACCAGTCCAAGAACAACAGCCGGACCTGGCACGACGTCAGCACGTGCGGCAACAAGGCCAACGTGCGGGCCTACCGGGAGCGCCAGCGGGAAGCCGCCGCCCGGAGCTGACGAGCCGTCAGGCGGGGCTACTCGGTGCGGAGGACCCGGCCGGCTCGCATCCGGATGGCGCGCCACTGGGGCCAGACGGCGACCAGGTTGACCACGAGCACGGCGGCGGGCGTGATCAGGACCAGAGCCCAGACGGCCAGCGGCGGGTGGTAGGCCAGCGGGGCGATGCCGGCGGCGTCGCGCCAGAGGAACCGGCCCAGGGCCAGGCCGAGCGGGATGCCGAACAGCAGGCCGGCCAGAGCCAGCACGGTGGCCTGGGTGGCCACGGCCAGCCGGGTCTGCCGCCGGGTCAGGCCCAGGGCCTGCAGCACGGCCAGGTCACGCCGGCGCCGGATGACCGCGGCGGTGACCGCGTAACCGACGGCGGCCACGGCCAGTACGGCCAGGAAGGCGCCCAGGGCCAGCGGCAGGTCCTCCAGGTCCCGGATCGTCTTCAGCTCATTGACGGGTGGCTGCGGATCCACCTGCATTTGCGGATCGCCGACTCTGGCGGCCTCCTTGGTCAGCCGCTGGGCCACGGCGGTGAGGTTGGCGCCGGGGCGCACGGCCACCGTGGCCGCGTGGTACTTGAAGGCGTAGTGGGCGCCCGCGAACAGGCGGCTGTAGCCGGCTGAGGTGAGCCAGCCGCCGTCGGAGTAGTCGTTGTGCGGCCCGGTGGGGACGAAGCCGATGCCGCTGACCCGCTCGGTGACCGGGGCGCCACCGCCCGCCAGCTTGATCACCGAGCCGGTTTTGGCGTGCAGCTGCTGGGCGCTGACCGGGGCCAGCACGATCTCGTCCCGGGTGGTCGGCATCTGCCCGCTGACCAGCACGGCCGGCACGGGCTTGCCGCCCACCGGCGCGTAGGTGTAGGTCTCGACCGAGAACTGGCCGGATTGGGCGCCGGCGATTCTGGCGTCGTCCACCCCGGTCACGTCCGGATCGGCGGCGATCGCCCGCAGCGCCTGGGCGGTGCGCCCGCCGTCCTGGCCGTTGAAGCCGAAGAACGCCGCAAGCTGCCAGGTCTGCCCGTACCGCTCCGGATGGGTGGCGGCGTCGGTCACCCCGGCGGCGAACGTGAACGCGGCCAGCACGCCGAGCACGCCGACGACCGCGCCGATCAGGGCCGGGCGGACCGGGACGGACGACCGGCCCCGCCCGGGCTCCAGCGCGAACTGGGAGCCGATGACCACGGCCACGGGCAGGCCCGCACCGGAGGCAGCGGCCGCGGCCACGGACCGGCGGGTGACCTTATCGGCCCGGCGGCCAGTGAGCGCACGGGCGGCCAGGGCGGCCGCCGTGCCCAGCACCAGCAGCGGGACCAGGATCCAGCCGGTGCCCAGCACCAGCCAGTCCGCGCTGATCCCGGGGTGCGGCTCGACTGCGGAGGCGGCGCCGATCGGCATCCATTGCGAGGCCACGATGGCGCCGGCCACGCCGATAGTGGCCCCGGCCAGCGCGGCCAGGGCCGGGGCGGTGGCCGCGGCGGCGGCGCCCTGCCGCCGGGTCAGCCCGACCGACTGCAGGATCTGCAGGTCAGCGGTGGTGTTAGACACGTAGCGGGCGATGGCCTGGCCGACCAGAAACAGCGAAGTGATCAGGGCGGCCAGGGCGAAGGCCAGCAGGCAAGCGGCTTCGTAGCTGGTCACGCGGCGGGCCGGGTCGCCGAAGTTGACCGAGTTGTTCCACACGTCGATGTCGTCGCGGCCGGTGACCCGGGCCAGCCCGGCCCGGAAGGCCGGAATGGCGGCGGCGCCACCCCGGAGCCGAACCAGCGCGTTGATGTAGACGCTGTGCTGGGTGCCCAGGATGTTGGCCGGGTACCTGGCCCACAGCGCGGGCGAGGCCAGCAGCGCGCCGGGAACACTCGGATCGTCGGTGATCCAGGGCGACCGGACCACCCCGACGATGCGCACCCGCACCCGGGGGCCGGCCGGCGCCGTGCCGTCCGAGCCGTCGTAGCCCGCGTTGGCCTGCTTCACGCTGGTCAGGTCGAGGGTCAAGAGATCCCCCGGGTGCTTGTGGAAGGCGCCGGCGAAACCGGGGGTGACGACGACCTCGTTGGCGGCGTGCGGGTTGTAGAGCCGGCCGGCCAGGACGACGGGGCGCTCGATGGTCCGGGTCATCGAAGAGTCCAGGAACGGGAACTGGGGTTCGGCGCCGGGGGCGTTTTCGACCGCGCCGCCGAAGGACACCGCGAACCGGCTCACCGCCTCCACCTGCGGCAGGGCCCGGACCTTGTTCCAGTCGAAGCCGGGCTGGTTGGGCAGCACGGTCACGGTGGCGGGCAGCGTCGGCCCGTACAGCCGGTTCACCGCGCTGTCCCCCCGCCGCGCCCCTGCGACGGCGGTGAGGACGGTCGCGGTGGCCAGCGCGATCAGCAGGGCCAGCAGCGCGAGCGAGCGCCAGCGCCGCGGCAGCTCGAGCCGCAGCCAGGTCGTAGTCATCCGCATGGCCAGTCCTCCACCAGTTCCCTCTCCCGCTGGTGTCCCCCACCAGTCCTGCCGCCGGCGTCCGTCAGCTCCGCCGGTGTCCGTCAGCTTGTCTCATCTGGGGCTGGTTTTGCCAGGGTGGTAGCTCGCAGCGGCCGGTGTGCCTAGCACCACCGGGCCCGAGGGTGGTTCACTCGGCCCGCAGCGCCTGGTCCGGGCGGGCGTACGCGCCCCGGCCGCCGATGCGCAGGGCGATGGCGGTGGCCGCGGCCAGCACGGCCGCGACGGTGAGCAGCAGCAGAGTCACCGGGATAACCGGGCTGGCCGGGACGCCGGCGCCGGCCGCGAACCGGCCCCACCCATAGCGCCCGGCCGCGATCCCCAGCGGCAGGCCGATCAGCAGGTCCAGGCCGCTGAGGGCGGTCAGCTGCCAGCAGCGGATGGCCCGCAGCTGCCGGCGTCGCAGGCCGAGCGCGGCCAGGACCGCGAAGTCGTGGCGGGACTGGCGGGCCGACACCGCCGCGAACTGGGCCAGCACAGCCAGCCCGAGCACGGCCAGCAGGCCGGCCAGGATCTGCGGGGTCCGGTCAATGCTGACGTAGTTGGTCACGCCGTTCGGGCGCTGGTCCGTGACCAGGCACGTCGACTGCTGGATGCCCGCGCAGAACGAGGCCACGGCCCGTTCGAAGTCGCGCCGGGCCGCGGCCAGGCCGGGTCCGGGGGTGAACCGGACGAGCACGATGCTGTAGCCGTGGCCCGCGAAGGCCGTAGCCTGACGGGCCAGCAGCGATGAAGTGACCAGGGCGCCCTGGCCGAGATCGGTGGGCGTCAGGCCGCCCTCGCCGAAGTAGGGGAACACGGCCTGCCCGGTGATCCGCTCGATCCGCGGGTGCCGGTCGCCACCCACGGTGACCGTCACCGTCTGACCGACCCGTAGCCCGGCCTGCCGGAGTACCGAGGTGCCCAGCACGATCTCCGCGCCGGAGCGCGGCGCGTGCCCGTCGAGCAGCGGCGGGGACACCAGCGGGCCATGGCCGGAGGTGAGGCCGATGGCCGGGACTTCGGTGCGGCCGATCTGGACTGTGCCGTGGTCGCCGAAGGTCCAGGCGGCGATCCCTGACACGTGCGCCGTGAGGGCCCGGAACTGTGCCGGCGTGATCGTGCTGAACTGCAGGTCCAAGGCGGCGTCCCAGTCCTGGCCGTACAGGCGGGGCGTGCTGACCAAGTGGACCAGGCTGGCGCCGAACGTAGCCGCCGCGGTGACGGCCACGACGGCCAGGGTGGCTCCGGCCACGGCGCCGCGGGCGGACCCGGTAGCCCGCCCGGACACCAGCCGCATCCCGGTCACCACGGTCACCGGCGCCCCGGCGCGGGCCAGCCAGCTCGCCAGCCGGGCGCTGGCCGCCGGCCTGGTCAGGGGGCCGGCCCGAAGCGGGCTGGCCGGGCCCGCTGGGCCGCCCGGTGCCGTCCGCCAGGCCGTGCTGGCCCGCCAGGCCGGCCAGGTGGTCCAGGCCAGCATGAGCAGTACGATCCCGACGGCGCCGACGCCGAGCACCACGCCGTCCACGCTCACGCCGGGTGCGGGCTCGGCCAGCCGGGCCGGGCCGATCGGCATCAGCGGGGAGGCCGCCACCGCCGTCCCACAGGCGAGCACCGCGCCGGCGGCGGCGGCCGTCACGACCTGGACCAGGGCGGCCGCCTGAAGCTGGGGCCGGGTCATCCCCATCGCAGCAAGGGCGCGGACGCCGACCGCGGCGTTCCGGATCAGGCGGGTCGCCAACTGGCCGGTCACCATCAGCGCGGTGACGGCCAGGCACAGGGCGAACAGGGCCAGCGCCACGGCCTGCGGCCGGATGGACCGCTGCACCGCGGCGGTCTGCGCGCTCTCGTCGGCCACCGCGGCCTGGCCCTGGGTCGCTGGATAGCGCCGGGTCAGGGCCTGGGCGGCTGTGGTCACGCGGGCCGGGCTGGCGCCCGGGCGGAGTTTCACGGTGGCGCCGTCCGCGCCTTCGTAGCTGGGACCGAGCGCACGGAACAGCGCGGCGCTGGTCACGATCAGCGAGGAGCGGTCCGAGTCGGTGACCGGGACGACCGAGCCCCGGGTGACCATGATGCCGGTCACCCGCTCGGTCAGCCGCCGGGCTGGCCGGGGATCGTCGCCGGCAAAAAGGGCCAGCACCAGGGGGCTGCCCACGTGCAGGCCCAACCGCGCCGCGGCCAGCTGGTCCACCATCGCCTCGCCCGGCCGGCCCGGCCGGGGCGGACGTCCCGCCAGCAGCTTCGGCCGGTCCAGTACGGCGGCGTACCGGCCGTCCAGCGGGGCGACCACCTGGTCTTGTTCCAGCCGACCGCTACCGGTCACCGGCAGCGCGTTCAGCACCACCAACGGGGCGCTGGCGGCCACCCCGGGTAGTCGCCCAAGGGCCTGGTCGTAACCACCCACGCCACCAGAGGTGGCCACTAGCAGGTCGGACGCGTGGGAATAGCGCAAGAACCGGGGGTAGGCGCTGGCGGTCCGGCGGGCCCCGGCCGAGGCAGCCAGCACCGTTCCCCCGGCCAGACCGATCAGCAAGGTCAGCACCAGCCAGTCCCGCCATCGGGCGCGCAGCCCGAGCCCGGCCACGCGCAGCACGGCTCGCATGCCTGCTAGCTTCCTCCGGCCGGTGCTCATGGGCCAGGGTGGTGCCCGCTGGCGGTGGGGTGGGCTAGCACCACAGGTCACGCTGGGGTGACAGGTCTCGTCCCAGGCCATCGCGACCGTTAGCATTCGAGCCATGATCAGGGTGGCGCTGGCCGAGGACAACGTGCTGCTGCGGGAGGGGATCTCGCGGCTGGTGTCCGGTGAGCCGCAGTTCGAGCTGGTGGGGACGGCCTCAGATCTGCCCGGGCTGCTGGCGCTGATCGAGCAGCAGGACCCGGACGTGGTGGTGACCGACATCCGGATGCCACCGAGCGGCAAGGACGAGGGACTGCAGGCCGCGGCGTGGCTGCGGGCGAACCGGCCCAAGGTCGGGGTGGTGGTGCTCAGCCAGTACACCAGTCCCGGCTACGCGCTGGCCCTGCTGGAACACGGGTCGGCGGGCCGCGCCTACCTGCTGAAGGAGCGGGTGGCCAGCGTGGACGAGCTGGCCCACGCCATCCGGGCGGTGGCCGAGGGCGGATCGGTCATCGACCCGCAGGTGGTGGACGAGCTGGTCCGGTCCCGGTCGCACCCGCAGGCCTCCAGCCTGGACGAGCTGACCCCGCGCGAGTCGCAGATCCTGGCCGAGATGGCCCAGGGCAAGAACAACGCCGCGATCGCCGCCGCCTTGACCGTGTCCGAGCGGGCGGTGGAGAAGCACACCAACTCGATCTTCATGAAGCTCGGGCTGAGCGAGGAGAAGGACGTCAACCGCCGGGTCAAGGCGGTCCTGCTGTTCCTCAGCCGCGGCGAGAAGGACCGGGCCCAGTAGGACCAAGACCGGGGGGGCTGGCTGCACCCCGGGGAGGAAGCCAGCACCCTGCTGGCCCGGCCGGGGGCGTGCGAAGCTGGGAGGGTGAACAGCCCGCATTCCGTGCTCGTGGTGGACGACCAGGCCCCGTTCCGCATGGCGGTCAAGGCGGTGCTGCGCCGGCTGGCCTGCTTCGAGCTGGCGGCGGAGGCGTCCGACGGCCCCGAGGCGATCCGGCTGGTCGATGAGCTGCACCCGGAGCTGGTGCTGATGGACATCAACATGCCGCAGATGAGCGGGATCGAGGCGACCCGGCAGATCACCGCCGCGCACCCCGAGGTGGTCGTGTTCCTGTGCTCGACCTACGACGCGGCTGACCTGCCCCGGGACGCGACCGACAGCGGCGCCCGGGCGTACGTGAACAAGGAACAGTTCGGGGCCGCGGCCCTGCAGCAGCTGTGGGACGAGCACGGCACTTAACGCCCGGGTGTACCTCCCGGGGTCACGATCGATGCTGGCTGAGACGGTGCTGGCTGGAGACAGTGCTGGCTAAGGGAGCGGGATGGTGCCGCTGATCGTCGAGCCCTGGCCGGGGGCCGAATCCCAGCGCACGGTGCCGCCGATCGCGCCCAGCCGGTCGGCCATGTTGACGAACCCGTGGCCGCCGCGGGCCTTGGCCGGGTCGAAACCGGGACCGTCGTCGCGGACCGCGAAGTTCAGGCCGCCCGCCTCGGTCCACACCCGGACCTGGACGGTCGCGCTGGGCGCGTGCTTGCTGGCGTTCTGCAGGGCCTCCAGGCAGCAGAAGTAGACGGCCGCTTCCAGGTCGGCCTGGTAGCGGCCCACGTCGTCGGCGACGGACACCGTGACCGGCAGCGGGCTCCGCCCGGCCGCGGCCCGCAGCGCCTCACCGAGCCCGCGGTCGGCCAGCAGTGGCGGGTAGATGCCGTGGGCCAGCTCACGCAGCTCCTTGATCGTGTCCTGGACGTCGGCGGCCAGCTGGTCGAGGATCTGCGCGGTACCGTCCGGGTCCTCGGCGGCGATGTCCTTGGCCAGCCGCAGGTTGATGGCCAGCGCCACCAGGTGCTGCTGGGCGCCGTCGTGCAGGTTCCGTTCCACCCGGCGGCGTTCGGCGTCGCCGCTGGCCACGATGCGGGCGCGGGAGGCCCGCAGCTCTTCGGCCTGCTTACGCAGCTCATCCAGGGTGGTGTGCAGCGCGGCGTCGAGCTGGACGTTGTGGAAGGCCAGGCCGGTCTGCCGGGCCAGCTCGGTCAGCACCCGGTCGTCGTCCTCGGTGAAGCTGTCCGCGTCCACCGGCCGTTCCACCACGATCAGTCCGAGCAGATCCCCGCCGTGGCTGACCGGGGCCACCCGCAGCTGGGTCCGGAGCCGGCCGTCCAGCAGCGCGGGCAGCCAGATCGCGGTCCAGGCGTTACCGGAGACACCGGCCCGGCTGACCACCTCACGTTCCCGGGCGCTCAGCACCAGCGACCGGGGGCCCGCGTCCGGCACCGACACCGTGCGTTCCAGCACCTCGCTGCTGCCGGTGTAGACCTCGGCGCTGGTCAGGCCCATCGTCTTACGCAGCGACTCGGCCAGCTGGAGCAGCAGCTCGTCCATGGTGACGTTGCGGGTCAGCCGGCTGCCGAACGTGCGCAGCACCTCGTCCGGGGCCTGCCGGGCCCCGTACACGAAGCGGGTGGCAGCGGCGGCGAGCCGGTCCCTGGCCGGCAGGTAGCCGATGGCCGCGATCGCCGCGGCCAGCATGGACAGGCCCAGCACCTCACGGTCGGCCGAGCTGTCCGGGGCCTGGCCGAAGCCGAGGATGACGATCAGGTAGATAACCGCGACGACCACGCTGAACCCGGCGGCGGACAGCACGTAGACGAACACCCGGCTGCCCTGCCGGGCCAGCACGGGCACGAGGGCGGCCATCGCGCCGAGCGGGATCGCGACCGAGGCGCCCTCACCGACCAGGCCCGCAGGCCCGGGCCATGCCACCAGCAGGTGCAGGACCGCGGCCACCAGGGCGATGTCGGCGGCGGCGACCGCGCCCAGGCCCGCCCACTGCAGCGCTTCCCGGTCGTGGCCCGCCGCGCGCAGGTAGCGCAGCCGCAGGGCGGGCAGCGCGACCACCGCTGCGACCGCGGCCCCGGCGGCCGCCGCGGCCACCGGGAACGGATGACCGGCGGCGGCCAGGCCCAGCCCGGCGGCCGCCGCGATCAGGTAGGCCACCGCCACGGTCACCTGCCGGGGACGCCCGGCCAGCCGCCCGTCCGGGAAGGCCAGCACCAGGTGCAGGGCGGCCGCGATCACCAGCGGCACCCCCACGGTGGCGGCGGCGCGGGCCGCGCTGTGGGCGGTCCCGGCCGACGACGCGGCGATCCGCCCGGCGGCCAGCGTGGCTGCGGCCAGCAGCGCGGCGGCCGCGGCGGTCCAGCCGCTGGCCCGGCGGCCACTCCAGGCGCAGGCCGCGGCGGCCAGGGCCCAGCAGGCGATCACGGCGGCGGTGACCGCGGTCAGGCCGGTGCCACCGCCACCCCGGACCGGGCTGCGCAGCGCGAGCACCAGCAGGACCGCGGTGGCCAGGGGCAGCAGCACCCCGGCCACGGCGCGCTGAGTCCGGAGCCGGGGAGCGGCCAAGTCATTAAAAATAGGATGACGGTCGGCTGGGAGGACGTCGGCGATGTCCGGCGGCCCGATGCGGTTCATGTCCCAGTTTTCGCACATCCCGCGCTGACCTGCCAGTGA
Organism: Streptosporangiaceae bacterium; assembly: GCA_965277615.1. Taxonomy (GTDB): domain Bacteria; phylum Actinomycetota; class Actinomycetes; order Streptosporangiales; family Streptosporangiaceae; genus Bog-532. Next base: position 25,022 of record CBDIDG010000004.1, read on the forward strand.
GCAGGCCACCCGGCGTGATGGTCGTGGTCGCACCACCGCGGGAGGGGGCGAGCATCCCGGCGGGCACACGCAGGCAGCACCCTGGCCGGGGCCGGCCCGGGCGGTGACGCTGAGGCCATGCGCTATGAGAGCTCAGTTACCTCACTGTCCTGGATCCCGTCCGAGGCCGTGCCCGCGGGCATGCGGGTGCCGTTCGACACCGGGATCCTCCACTACGACCCCCCGCCACCCGACGTCGTCGACGACCTTGCGGCCCTGCAGGCGGCGGACCGGTTCCGGTTCGCCAACGTGCTCCGGGCCTGGATCAAAACCGACCCGGACGGCACGATCACCGGGTACGGCTACGGCGGGGGCGGCCCGGCCGGCGGTTTCCTGGGCGCGACCACGGTCCGGGCCGGTCTGCTGCACCGCACGTTCCAGGCGGTCCAGCTGCCGGACCGGCAGCGGACACCGGAGGAGGGCCCGGGCTGGGTCCGGTTCAGCCAGACCGTGGGCGGCCGGACGGCCATCCCCAGCCCGCGGACCGTGTCGCGGCCGCCGTACGTGCAGTGGCAGGCGCCCTTGGTGTGGACCACGCTGTCGCTGACCCTGCACGCCGACGGCCGGACCGAGTACGCGATGACCGGAGCCAGCCCGTTCCCCCGGCACTGGGTCTACGACGACCAGGGCCGGCTGACGCACAAGTCCGGGCTGACCGACCCGAAGTCCTGGAACCGCGACTCGTTCGGCGAGCACACTCCCTGGGGTGATCAGGATTCGGAGGCCCTGGTCACCGCGGTGGAGACGGCCCTGGAGCGGACCCTTTCCGGGCAGCTGATGCACGGTGCGGCCAAGCCGAGGATCGAAAAGCTGAAGGCCGGGACGACCTTGATCCGCCAAGGCGAGCCCGGCACCGCGGTCTACCTGCTGCTGGACGGGGTGATCCGGGTGGAGCGGGACGGCCAGGCGCTGGCCGAGTACGGGCCGGGCGTGATGCTGGGCGAACGAGCGCTGCTGGAAGGCGGCACCCGGACCTCGACCGTCACCGCGGTGACGGCATGCCGGGTGGCGTCGGTTGACGCCAGCCAGTTCGACCGGGAGGCGCTGACCGCGCTGGCTAGCGGGCACCAGCGGGAGAACGCCGCGCGGGAAAGCTAGAGCTGGTAGGTGGTGCCTTCGGCGGCCACGATGACCTCCGGCGGCTGGCCCGGGCGACGGGCCAGCCGCCGGCCGAGCTTGTCCAGAGCCTGGTCGGTGCGGTCCGGCTTGTGGTGGGCCAGCAGCACCCGCCGGGCCTCGGCCCGGCGGCCCAGCTGCACCGCGTAGTCGGCGGCCGCGTGCCCGAACGCGGCCTCGGCCGCGACCTCACGCGGCTCCATGAAACTGTCGTGGATGAGCAGGTCCGCACCGGCGGCCAGCGCCATGACGGCTGGGTGGTATTCGCCCCAGCCGTCCGGGCCCGGCCCGGCGGCCGTGGGGCAGTGATCCGGGATGTAGGTCAGCACCGACCGCCCGTCGCTGACCCGGTACCCGAACGTCCGGCCGCCCTTGTGCGGCACCTCCCGGGCCTCGATCAGGAACCCTTCGGCCTTCAGCGGACCCGGCCGGATCGAGCCGAACGTCCAGGCGCCGCGCAAGCCGCGGGGCGTAATCGGGAAGTGCGGCGGGGACATCCCCCGGCCCAGCACCTCCTCCGCGTCGGCCCCGTCCTCCTGTTCGGGTAGCAGCAGCGCCACCCGTGCGTCCTCGCGGTCACCACCGCGGAAGAACGGCAGGCCGTGCACGTGGTCCCAGTGCAGGTGCGTGAGCACGATGGTTCCGTCGAACGGCCGGTCCCCGAGCAGGCCCGTCACCGCGCGCAGCCCGGTGCCAGCGTCCAGGATCAGCCGGGGCCCGGGGTCACCGTCGTGGGCCACGGCCACGCACGAGGTCTGACCGCCATAACGCAGGAAGTCGGCGCCCGGGGCCGGAGTGGACCCGCGGACACCGCACAGGTGGACGCGCATGGTGCCATGTTCGGGCCCGGTGTGGGCGGGTGGCCAGTGTGCTAGCTGCCGTTTCCCGTGGTGGTACCACCAGCAGAGGCCGGCGTGGCTGCTCTCTGGCCCGGTTCGGCCCGGCATGCGACAACTGGATATGTGGAGCACGGTGACGGATCAGCGCCCACGATCGGGGTCTTCCTGGCGGACGACAACCTGATCGTGCGAGAAGGCGTGCGCGCCCTGATCGAGCGGCAGCAAGACCTGCACGTGCTCGGGGTGGCAGGTGACTTCGACGGAGTGGTGTCCGGGGTGAGCGAGACCCGGCCCCAGGTGCTGGTGACCGACATCCGGATGCCGCCGTCGTTCCAGAGCGAAGGCATCGACGCGGCCAAGGAGGTCCGCAAGCGGCACCCTGGCACCGGGATCGTGGTGCTGTCCCAGTACGAGGACCCCGAATACGCGGTCTCGCTGCTGGCCGAGGGGTCGGCGGGCTACGGCTACCTGCTCAAGGATCACGTGGCCGGGGGCACCCAGCTGGCCGACGCGATCCGCGCCGTGGCCACCGGCGGCACCGCGCTGGACCCGGACATCGTGGCCGCGCTGGTCAACCCGGTGGCGGCCCCAGGCACACTTCTGCCCGCGGAAGAGGAACTGCTGAGCCTGGTGGCCGAGGGCAAACCGGTCAAGGCCATCGCCGCGGCCCGCCACGTCCCGCCCGAAGCGGTCGACGATGAGGTGTCGGCGCTGTTCGTGCGGCTGGCCGAGGGTGTGTCCGCGGGCAACCAGGACGCGTTGCAGCGGCTGCGCCTACTGCACCAGGCCATCGTGGACCGCGAGGAGCAGGGCGAGACCCTCTCGCGGCTGCTGCCTGGCGGGCTGGCCGACAAGCTCCGGCAGGAACACCGCGGCATCGGTGAGACGGAAAGACTGGTGGTCACGGTCCTGATGAGCGACATTAGGTCATATTCGACCATCGCGGAGCGGGCCGACCCGAGCCAGCTGGCAGGCCAGCTCAACACGCACCGGGCCGCGATGAACCAGGCCATCCTGGGCGAAGGGGGGACGGTCATGCAGTTCGTCGGCGACGCGGTGATGGCCGTGTTCGGCGCCCCGTTCCCGCAGCCGGACCACGCCGACCGCGCCGTCGTCGCCGCGGCCTCCATGCACGCGCTGCAGGCCGAGATCAACGCGAAGTGGACGGCCGATGGCCTGCCCGAGTTCGGGCTGGGCCTCGGCCTGTCCACCGGAGAGACGGCCGCGGCCCTGCTCGGGTCGGCCGAACGGCTCGAATACACGCTGGTCGGCGACACCGTGAACCTGTCCCAGCGGCTGCAGCAACTGGCGGCCAAGGGCGAGACGGTGATCTCCGACGCCACCATGCAGGCGCTGACCGTGCCGGTGCAGGCCACCGCGCTCGGCGCCCAGCTGGTGAAGGGGCGCGAAGCCCCGGTCATCGCTTACAAGATTGCTGCCAGGGGAGGACACGATGGGTGAGATGGACGCGGGGTCGGCGCTGGCCGTGCGGGGGGTGCGTAAGACGTTCGAATCGGAGAACGCACCGGTCCGGGCGCTGCGCGGGGTGGACCTGGAGGTGAGCCAGAACGACTTCGTCGCGCTGATGGGGCCGTCGGGCTGTGGCAAGTCGACGCTGCTGAACCTGGTGGCCGGGCTGGACCAGGCCGACGAGGGGCAGATCTGGGTGGCCGACGAGGAGGTCACCGGGCGCAGCGAGGACGACCTGGCCCGGCTGCGCCGCCGCCACATCGGGCTGGTGTTCCAGTTCTTCAACCTGCTCGAAGGCATGACCGTGCTGGAGAACGTGGCGCTGCCCGCGGTCATCGCCGGCCGTAAGCGCAAGATGGCCGAGACCCGGGCCCGTGACCTGCTCGACCTGCTCGGCATCGGCGACAAGGCCACCGCCGTGCCGGGGGTGCTGTCCGGCGGTCAGCGCCAGCGGCTGGCCATCGCCCGGGCCCTGGCCAACGAGCCCACCCTGCTGCTGGCCGACGAGCCCACCGGGGCGCTGGACTCCCAGGGCGGGGCTGAGGTCATCGAGCTGCTGCGGCGCCTGCACCGTGGCGGCCAGACCATCGTCATGGTCACCCACGACCCTGAGGTGGCATCGGCCGCGAGCCGTATCGTCCGCATGCGCGACGGGCGCATCGAGGCCCAGGCCCGCGAGGAGTCGGCCGCGGCCCTGCCCTGACGTAGGTAGACAGGTAGGCGATGGCGCCTTTCCCCTTGCTCCAACACGGGGAAAGGCGCCATTGCGCTTGCCCTGGGACGGAGGGTGCGGCTCGCTGGGGGCGGCTCGCTACTCGGCGCGGAGGAGGTCGGACGGGCGGGATCTGGCCGCTAGGAGGGCGGGCAGGACCGCGATCAGGTTGGCCGCGGCCAGGACCGCGACGGCCAGCAGGACCAGCGGGACGGTCTGGACGACCGAGACCGGGACCACACCGAAGCTGGTGGCGAACAGCCGCCAGGCGGCCTTGCCCGCGGCGATACCCAGCGGGATACCAGCCACGATGCCGACCAGGACCACCGCGGTGGCCTGCCAGCTGACCACGGCACCGATCTGGCGCCGGAGGAAGCCGAGGACCTTCAGCAGACCGGTCTCGGCCCGGCGGCGGTGCACGCTGACCACGAGCAGGTGCACCAGCGTGGCCGCGCCGAACAGCGACAGGGCCGCCCCGAACAGCAGCGGGAAGCTGATCGCCTGGCCGAAGTCGACCAGCTCGGTCGGCTTCTCTTCGCTGACCAGGAAGCCGTCGTACTGGTGGGCGTAACGGGCCAGCGCGGCCGTCCCGGCGGGGCCGGGAGCGGCGTGCAGCAGTACCGCGTAAACCAGGCTCTGCTGGGCCTTCTGCAGGCAGGCGGATCCGGCCGCAGGGCACTGCGCGTGCAGCAGGCCGCTCACGGTCAGCGCCGCGCCATTGCCGAATCCCCCGGTGCCGAAACTGGGCGCGAACGAGGCCCGGCCGCTGACCCGGAACCGGCTGGTGCGGGCGGCACCGGTCACCGGGTCGTGCACGGTGACCCGGACCTGATCACCGGCCTGGGCGCCGACCCCGCGCAGGGTGGCCGCACCGAGCGCGATGTCCCGGTCACCCTGGGGCAGCCGGCCATCCACGGCCGACAGCAGGGCCGGGCCGCGGGCCGGACTGAACGCGGCCGTGCGGACGCTGCGCCCGTTGACGTCGATCTCGGCCGCGTCGGCCAGGGTGATCCGGTCGATGGCTCGGTCTCGCCGCAGGCTCGCCAGCAGCGAGTTTTCGAGGGCGCCATTAATGCCGCCGCCATCGGGCGGGATGTACAGCTGGAACGGTGCTCCGTACAGGGCGGGTGAGTGGAGGAGCCAGGTCAGGCTGGCGCCGAACACGGTGGTCGCGGCCAGCGCGGTCACCGCCAGGACCGTACCGAGCAGAGCGGTTCCCACCGGTACCGGAGTGCGGCCCCGGCCGCGTTCCAGCGCGTACCGGACGCCGATCAGAACGCTGGCCGGAGCGCCGATCGCGGCCACGCCGCGGACCACGGACCGGGCCAGCCCGGCCGCTGGCGGCACCGCGTCCGGCCGGGCCAGCCGGGCGTGCCGGATCGCGGGCCAGACCGACAACAGCACCACCGCGGCCACCACCGAAGGCACGCCGATCAGCGTGACCAGCGGGTCGAGGGTTACCGCACCGGCATGGGCGGTGGCCAGCCGCGCCTCTCCCACCGGGGTCAGCGGGGACAGCGCCGCGGTCAGCGCCACCGCTCCCGCCGCGCCGGCCAGCCCGATGAGGAACGCCCGGGCCAGGCCGAGCAACACGAACTCGCGGGCCCGCAGCCCCATCGCCGCCAGCGCGTCATGGTCCGCCGTATCGGTGCTGAACTGCCGGGTCGCGGCCTGCCCGACCACGGCCAGCCCGGCCAGGGCGATCAGCCCGGCCAGCACCGCCCAGCCCACCGCCTGCGGGGTGATGGACCGCTGCACGGCGGCCGCGTCGGTGTCCAGGTCGTCGGCGCCCCCGCCGCCCAGGGGACGCAGCTGGCTGGCGAACGCGGCCTGGTCAGCGGCACCGTGCCGGAGCTTGACGTAGTAGAAGGTCCCCACCTGGGTGTGCGGGTTGACCGCGTCCGCGTAGGCCCGGGTCGGGAACACGTCGTAGCGGGCCCCGGTGCCGACCGGGAACTCGTTCTCGGTGATGACCAGGCCGGTCACCCGCACGCTGTGCCGCGGCACCTTGGCCAGCTCGGCCGGGGTCGGGGGCCCGGTCTGGTTCTGGCTCTGGTTTAGCTGAGCCTGGGTGGGCGTGAAGAGCTGAATGACCGAGCCGACCCGGACCCCGCTGTCGTCGGCGAACGAAGCCGAGACCAGCGCCTGCCCCGGATTGGACTGATCTGGCATCCGGCCGGCGACCAGCTTGACCGTCCGGGGCAGGTCTGCTGGGTTGATCTCGAACGCGTCGAAGGAGGTACTGGCGTTGATCGCGGCACACGAGGCGCAGCCGAGCTGGGCCGTGAACGGCGCTCCAATGGGGGTGACCCGGGCAACCTGCGGGATCTTGGCCAGCTGAGGCAGCGGCCGGCCGGTGTAGACGATGTCGTCGTAGCCGTGGCCAGCGACGAAATCCGGGAACGCGGCCGCCGTCGCCCGGGCGGTGGCCGCGGCCGCCATGACCAGCCCGCCCACCAGGGCGACCAGCCCGGCCAGGGCCAGCCACGACTTCCCGTGCTGCCGCAGCTGAACGCGCAGCAGCAGACCAACACCGCCCACGGTCATCCTCCCCCGTTCGGCTTGGTGGTGATCAGCGTCCGCCCAATCGGGTGGTGCGGGCAAGGTGGCCAGCCACCGCGGCCCGGTCGTGGTAGCACCCACCCGCCGCGCGGCAACGGGAAGTGCCGGCCGGCGCGGCGGTGCCGCTTGACCTCGCGGCCGTGAGGGCAGAACCTTGCCGGGTGAGGGAGGGGGGCTGATGGCAACCAGGTTGATGCGGCGGGTGCTTCCGCTGGCCGCCATGATGATGATGCTGGGAGCCAGCGAGCTCACGCTGGCCGGCGGCTTCGCCCAGGCCAGCGTGACTGGGGGCGCGGGCCCGGCCACCGGGATTGTCGGTGTCGCCCCGGCGGCCACGCCGAGCCAGGCGCCGGCCACCCCGACCACGGCCCCGCCGACCACGGCCCCGCCGACGACCAGCGCCCCCACTCCCCCGGCGCGTCCCTCGTCGGTCGCGCCGTCACCGTCGCCCTCGTCGGCGTCTCCGTCCCCGTCGCCATCGGTCAGCGGCTCCCCGACGTCCGGATCGGGGTCGTTCAACCTGGTCTACCTGTGGATCGCGCTCGCCGTGATCGCCGCGATCGTGGTGATCGCCGTGATCAGCTCGGTGGCACGAGGCCGGACGGCACGGCGCCGGGCCTGGCAGACGAGGGCGGCGGACGCCTATAACCGCGGATCGGGCCTGTTCCAGGCGGTGCAGGCCGCGACCCAGGCGAGCCAGTACCGGGACCCGAGCGCCGGGACCCGCTGGGCCGACGTGCAAGCCCGGGCCGAAGACCTGGCCCGGGTCCTGCAGTCACTGCGCGCGGGCGCTCCCGGCGAGTATGAGCGGGCCAGAGTGGACGACGCCATCAACGGCCTGGACGCGGTGCGGTCGGCGTCACAGGCTAACGACCCAGGCGCGGCCGGGCGGCTGCAGGCGCGGCTGCGGGAGTTCGAGGACGCGATGCAGGCCCTCCGCGACCCGCAATAGGGCCAACGGCTAGATACTCCATTTCCCGTGGGTGAGCTTGGTCGTACGTTGACCTTATGAGTTGCACGTACCAGGTGACCATGGGTGATCGGGGACAGCTGGTGATCCCGGTCGGCCTGAGAGAGCAAGCGGGACTGCCCGAGGGCACTCCGCTGGTGCTTCTGGAGACGCCTCAAGGAATCGTGCTCCTGACCCGCTCTCAACTCCGGGAAATAGTCCGGGCAGACCTCGCGGGACAAGATTTCGTGAGTGATCTACTTGCCGGACGCCGCGCTGAGGCCGCCGCCGAAGACCTGGCTTGAAGATGTTCGAGCGTCGGGGGACTACGGCGCGGGGGCGGTGGTCGGGAAGGAGGAAGCACGCTAGCGCGACGAACGCGACGGTCATCACCGGGATCAGCACGGCGCCCAGGCCGAGGCCGCGCGGGCCAGCAGCATGGCCCCGAGCCACCACTGGTTTCATGCCCGGCCGTGCGGAGGCCGCCACGCACCGGTCAGATCCAGCCGTTGTTCAGGGCCGTCGCGTAGGCCTCCGCGCGAGTCCGCGCGCCGGTCTTCTGTATGGCCTGGGAAAGGTAGTTCCGCACGGTGCTGGCCGATAGGTAGAGCTCACTGGCGATGGCCCTGATCGTAAGACCGCCCGCGCTGGCCCGCAGGACCGCGCGCTCCCGCTCGCTGAGCGGGTTCGCAGCGATCCCCAAGGCGCTGACCGCGAGGTCCGGGTCGATGACCATCTCACCGGCGAGGACCCGGCGGAGGGCATCAGCCAGTTCGGGCACCGGCCGGTCCTTGATCATGAACCCGCGCGCACCGGCGTCGATGGCCTCGCGGACGTAGCCGGGACGGCCGTAGGTGGTGAGGATCATGATCTGGGTCGGCAGCTGTCCGGCCGCGCAGGCTTTCAGTACCTCCAGCCCGGTCAGGCCGGGCATGTCAATGTCCAGCAACGCGATGTCGGGCTGGGCCTCGCGCAGCAGGCGCAAGGCGGTGACTCCGTCGCCGGCCTGGCCGACCACCTCGATATCGCCCTCGAGGGCGAGCAGCGACGCCAGGGCGTTTCGCAGCAGCAGCTGGTCCTCGGCCAGCACCAGCCTGATCATGCCTGCGCCTCCGTGAGCGGCAGGCTCACCGCGAGCCGCAGTCCGCCCTCGGCCCCGACCGTGGCGTCCACGGTCCCATGGCAGGCAGCTATCCGTTCCCGCAGCGTCCGCAACCCGCCCTCGGCTCTGAGCAGGCCGGTTTCGCCGGCGTCACCGTCGTCGCTGACCTGCAGGCACACGCCTGCCGAACCCACGGTGAGGGCGATCAGCACGTTCCGGGCGTGGCTGTGCCGCAGGATGTTGGTGATCGACTCGCGGACAGTCCAGCTCAGCACCTGATCCACATCGTCGCTCCAGCACCGCTCGCGGGCGTTCACGCCAACCTCGATGCCTGCCGTGCGCAACGCCTCAGCGCCGGCCCGGAGCTGATCGCGGAAACTCATCGTCCGGTAGCCGGTGACCGCCGAGCGTACTTCGCCGAGTGCGGTCCGCCCGATCGTCTCGATGTCGGCGAACGCCCGTTCCGCGGCCGCCGAGTCCGATCGCAGGCTGCGCGCGGCGAGTTCGGCGGTCACCACGATCGTGGACAGTGAATGCCCGAGCAGGTCGTGCAGGTCACGGGAAAACCGCTGCCGCTCCTCGAGGACCGCGTAATCGGCCAGCTCGGTCCGGGCGGCGTTCAGCTCGTCGATCGTGACCAGCAGCCGGCGGCGGAGCACCGCGATGGTCCCGGCCACCAGCACGATGACCGCTGAGCCGACCGCCGTCTGGGGGATCGTGAACCCCGCCAGCACGGTGAGCACGGCGACGCCGACCATCATCTGCCGCGTCTCGGCGAAAACGTAGCAGCACTCGCTGGCCGCCAGCAGCACGCCGACCGACCACGCCACGCTGTAATCCCGGGACAGCCAGATGCTCAGCCCGGCGACCAAGCCAATGCCCAGCACGCCGGCCAGCCGGGTCACGCGACGCGGCCTCATCAGGGTCAGCGGCTCGGCCGGAAGGAGCAGGGCGACGTGCACGGCCACCATCGCTACCGCGACTGGAACGGCGAACCAGGGACGGCCGTGACGAGCAAGCGAGCCAACGGCCGGGAAGATCAGCAGCACGGCGCAGGCCTGGACCAGACCGCCGCCGGGCTGCGGAGACCGCGCCCTCATCAGCCAAGACCCCGTCAGCACATTCACATAGTGCACAGCCCGTGCCGGGCATACCAGCGAAAGAGCCCGAGACAGGACATTTGTCCTAGCGGAGACCGGCGTTCTGCGCCTGCCGGGCCCGCGCCGTGCTGGCGAGCATGGGATGACCAGCTAACCGCGGAGGTAACAAAGCCCATGGACGTCAAGGCGCTCGAAGGTGTGATCATCGGCTTGGCCCTGATCACCGCGTTCGTCATCTCCCAGGTCATTCAGTACCGCCGCAGGCACCGTAGCAAGGCATGAGTACCGTGACCGCGCCACCCAGGCCTGCCGTCTCCAAGCTGAGGGTGGTGGCGGCGAGCCTGGCCGACCTGGCCATCGACCTGCTCCTGCCCACGCTGGTCTACGTGCTGCTCGCGCCCACTCACCTGGCCGTCGCGATCCGCCTCACCCTCGGCGGCTTCGTCATGGCCGCCAAGGCCACCACCGGCCAGTCGATCAGCGACACCGACCAGGGGCACCCGGCGAATCGCAAAAGCCGGATCGCTCTGGCCGCGGGGGGCGCGGCCGCGGCGTGCGCGGTGACCGTCAGCATGTCGGTTGCTGGCGCGGGCACCACCGTATCGATCGTGGCCGGCACGGTGGTCATCGCGATCTCAAGCGCGCTACTGCTCCGGGCCGACCACCGCCACCTGGACGGCTTCGCGATCCTGGTGCTGGCCGAACTGGTGATCAGCGTGGTCATCACCCTCGTCTCCTCAGATCCGAGGTTCGTCCTGGCCCGGCCGGCCATCTACACCGCGATCGCCGGTGTCTACATGTTCGCCACCGTGCGCAGGAAGCCATTCATGATGCAGATAACGCGCCCGATAGCGTCCGGCGGGGATCCGGTCCGCGCGGATGCCTTCGACCGGGCCTGGTCCAAGTCGGCCCGGTTCCGTACTGCCGAACGGGGAATGACCATCAGCCTCGGCATCGTGCTGCTGGCCGAAGCGGTCCTGCGCGTGGTCACCGTGTACAGCCAGCCAGAGCACGCCGTGCTCAAGGCCTCGCTGCTGTCCCAGGCCCCGGCCATCGGCTTGCTCGTCTTGTGGTTCATCATCGCCCGCTTGGCCTTCGTCCCCCTCGCGAGCAAAGAGGTTGACATCCTCATGCCCCGAGCCTGACCTCAGGCCGAGCGAGCGTCCAGGTGGGACACGAACTGATGGTGGGGCTGATGGTGGGGCAAGTGGTGGGGCGGGTGGGGCTCGAACCCACGACCGGCGGATTATGAGTCCGCTGCTCTAACCGGCTGAGCTACCGCCCCGTTCCGGGATGTTACGCGGCCCAGATCGGGTGCACATTACCAGTAGATGCGTCACGCCCCCGGCGACGAGGCGGGATATCTCGGCGACCGGGGAGGGCGTGCCTCGGTTCCGCCTCATCGCCTGCCACGGATGGGCCGTGCAGGGTGTCGAGCGCGATCGGATGCATCCGGCCTGGGCGTACACGGTCGGGTTGACCGCGGCCGGCAGGCCAGAGCTGGTGGTGACGGGCATGTCTTTGAGCCGCGCCACCCGGCTGCTGAACAACGTCGCCTCGCACGTGCTGCATGCCGCCTCTCCCCCGCCTGGCGAGCAGATACCGCTGGTTGGTGGTCCTCTGATTGTGATCGTCGAGGTGCAAGAGCCGACGGCGCACCTGGATACCGCCGTCGAGATCTACGGGCCCCAGATCCGGGCGCTGCAGTTGGTGCACGCTGACGACCTTCACCGGTGGCCGTAGGAGGCGCAATACCGTGGTGTGCGAGGCGGTCAGCCGGTACTCGGGGCACGTACTCCTCGCCCCGTCAGCGCGGCATAGCCCATGGCGGGCATTCATCGGGATGCCGCTACCCACCGGAACGTATTTTCCATGGTGACGACCCCGGTGTGCGGGTCCTGGAACTGGGCCAGGACCCGCCGCAGCACGTTGCGAACCGCGTCCTCGCCTGCCGCTTCCCTGGCCCGGGCGCCGCCCGCGGAGCAGAGGAGACCTTCGACGGCATCGTCCATCGATGCATAGCGCCAGCTGCAGATGACTTCGCCGTTGTCCTGTACCCGCAAGCCGGCATCGGCCAGCGCGGCCTCGAGGTTACCCGGCGCCGAGAGAGCGTACGGGGCGTGGTCGCCGGTCTGTTCGGGCGGGATGAGCGCGCTCATGGCCTCGTGCACCACCGTCCCCTCGGAACGCTCTGGCTCCGCGAACAGACTGGCCACGACGCGGCCGCCGGGGCGCAGGACACGGGCTGCTTCACGCAGCGCGCGGCGCGGATCGCCAGCGAACTGGAACGCGTTGACGCCGAGCACGGCGTCGAATTCGGTGTCGCCGAACGGCAAAAACTCCATGTCGCCCTCGCGCAGGTCGGCGTCTGGAAGCCGGTCGCGGGCGATGCCCAGCAGCCCGGGGCTGATGTCCAGGCCGCTGGGGATCGCACCCCGCCGGGCGGCCAGGACCAGCGCGAGCCCGGTACCGCAGCCCACGTCCAGAACCCGGGTACCGCGGCCAACGCCCGCGGCGTCGAGCACCGCCTCGAACAGTGGCTGATTGTGTGCCTCGGCCAAGTCCGCCCACGCCCGCGGGTTGGTGCCCCACAGGCGGCGCTGGATCGCCGCGGCGGCAGTAACCGGCACGGTGCCGTCGGAGCCCGCGGCCGGGGCCGGCCCGCCGGGCCCGGGTGCCGCCCCGGCGCTCATGGCGCGGCCGGGGCAGGCTCGATGTTCTGGTTGAGCCGGAAGACGTTGTCCGGGTCATAGACCGACTTGACCTGCCGCAGGCGCTCGATGGTGCGCCCGTACGCGCCCGCGGCCGTGTCGTCCTCGTCATCACCCATGAAGTTCACGTAGTTGCCTTCGCTGAGGTATGGCTTGATCGCGGCGTAGGTCCCGCGCGCCCAGGCGATCTCGCCCTCATCGTCGGCGGCGTCACGCCAGGTGGCCGGGATGTTGATCAGCCAGCGTGCGTGGCGGAACGGGAACGCCGTCGCATCGGAGTCGACCCGCGCGATCGCGCCGCCCAGCGCCAGCAGCTCAACCTGGGAGATCGGCGACCGGACCGACGCCGCGCGCTCGAGCAGCACGTCGATCAGCCCGTCGGGCAGGTCGCCGGCGAAGCCCGCCTTGATGTAGGTACGCAGCCCGTGGGCGAACAGGTCGTCGGTGATCGTCTGCATGAACAGGAAGGGCACGACCGACAGGTCGCTCGCGGCCGGCCGCAACTCCTCGCGGATCCTGGCCAGCACGGCCTGGCCGTCGGCAGCATCGCCGGACCACTCAACGAGCGACATGATGCCGTGTGCGCCGACGAGGGCCGGCGGCATCCACGGCACATCGCTGGCGCGCCGCAGAAAGCTCGTCCACAGCAGTTCGTCGCGGGCCATGGGGTCACCCATCGCCCTCCGGCCGAGCTCGATCACCCGGCGCGCCTCCGCCAGCGGGTGGAACGTCGCCAGGATCAGGAGCTCGGACAGCTCGTGCAGCGCGAACTCGAACTCCGTGACGATGCCGAAGTTGCCGCCACCGCCGCGCAACGCCCAGAACAGGTCGGCGTGCTGATCCGCCGATGCATGCAGGATCTCGCCGTCGGCGGAAACCACCTCCGCGGACAGGAGGCTGTCGATGGTCAGGGCAAAGCGGCGCATCAGGCGGCCGACGCCGCCACCGAGGGTCAGGCCGCCCGCACCCGTGTGCGAGACGACGCCGGCCGGCAGTACCAGGCCGTGCTCCTGGGTGGCACGGTCCACCTCGCCGAGCAGCGTCCCGCCGCCGACCGTCGCCCGCCGCGCTTGCGGGTCCACGTGGACCCGGCTGAGTGCCCGCAGGTCGATCACGATGCCGTCGTCGCACACGCTGTGCCCGGGCATCGAGTGCCCGCCGCCCCGCACGGCGATCAGCAGGCCCTCAGCGCGCGCGTAGCGGACCGCGGCGACCACGTCCGGCACCGACTGCGGGCGCGCGATCAGGGCCGGCCGGCGGTCATGCATGGCGTTCCAGATCGCGCGGGCCGCGTCGTAGCCCGCTTCGTCCGGACCGATCACGGTGCCGGTGAAGCCGGGAATGGTCGCGGATGGCATGGTCCCTCCCGGGCGTCAGCCGTCGCCGGCTGGGAGCATCAGCGGCCGCCGGGGGCGCGCAGCGCGGCCAGGCGGTCGTGCATGCCCGCGATGACGGGGTTGTGCTGGTGCACCTCGATCGGGTGGGGGAACAGCGGCCCGCCGTCGTGCCAGGCGACCGAGATCGGGCCCGACCGCGCCGTGTTGATCAGCCGGCACCCCAGCCCCGTGAGGCGCGCGCTCTCCTCCGCCACGTCGGGCACCACCCAGGAAACATGGCTGACCACGCCCGGAACAACGCCGTAGGCAGCAGCGAGGCGGTCGTCAATCGCGTGGACCTCGCCGAGTTCTGCGACAATCGGCCCCCACGCGGCGAACGCGGCCGAGTGGTCGAACACGACGTCTTCGTACCGCTGGCCGTCGACGGTAAGAACGAACGAGTCAAACGGCACGTGCTCGATGAGCTGGAATGGGCCGACGCCGAGATCCCGATCCCACCGCTTCAGCGCGCTGTCGAGGTCGTCGACCCAGTAGCCGACGTGGTGGATAACCGGCATCGTCGGGCCTTCAGCCGGCCGGCGCGTCGTCGTGCTGTTCGCGGCCCTGGAGGGCGCCGCCGCCGAACTGCTGGTCATGGTCCATGGTCATCCGCATGAACGGGTAGACGTAGTCGCGCATCTCCTGCTCGTAGATCCCGATGGCCGGAACCAGGCCGACCTCGCCACGAGCGGCCGCGGAGAGCTGGTCGAGCAGGTATGCGGCGTCGCGCAGCGCGAGGTTCGCGCCCAGCCCGAGCGTGGGGAGCATCGCGTGGGCGGCGTCACCGACGAGCGTGACCCGTGACGGCTCCCAGGGCGGGGCCGGTTCGAGGAACCCGAACGGGATCACGAAGATCGAGCCTAGGTCGACGTCTGCGACCAGGGTTCGCGCGACGGGGTGCCAGCCCTCGATCGCGCCCAGCATCGCATCACGGAGCATAGCTGGCGTGCCAGCCGTCCACTCGGCCGGAGACGGGATCACCGTCCCCGGAGCCACGCTGCAGCTGATCATGATGTAGTCGTCGACCGGCTCGAGCGTCACGTCGGGGGCGATCGCGGCTGCGGCATCGGCCGGCCGCTGCCGGGGCCGGTAGACCGCGATCAGCAGCCGCGAGCCCTTGCGGTCCGCGGCGATGATCACGCCGTCGAACAGGTGCGGTGGCATCTGCTCAGCCAGCCCGGGCGTCAACGGCGTACGGCCGTAAACGCCCAGCCCGCGGACACCGGCGTCAATCACCGACGTGCCGGGCAGCCGTTGCCTGCGGACGGCCGAGCGGATGCCGTCGGCGCCGACGAGGACGTCGCCCTCGGCCGTCCCGCCGTCCGCGAGCGTCACCGACACACCGTCCGGCGTCTCCTTGTAGCCGACGACGGCCCGGCCGGGCTGGAACGATCCGTCCAGCCGGGCCCGCAAGATGGAGCGCAGTGTCCGGCGGTGGACGCCGGTGTGCGGCCGCGGACCATCGTTCGGCGGCCCCAGATGTGGCTGCGAGCTCAGCTCGTTGAGCTGGTCGTCCAGGACGAACGACCCGGCCCGGTCATCTGTACGCCGCGACGTCTCGGCGTACAGCTCAAACAGGTCCTCGGGCAGGCAGCGCCGGAGCGCCTCGCCGCCGTCGGCGTTCATGTGCAGGTAGTAGCCGATCTTGCGGCTGTCGTCGGCGTCGCGCTCGAAGACCTCGCAGGTGTGCCCGTCCTTGATCAGCCCCTGGGCCAGGGCCAGGCCACTGAGGCCACCGCCGGCGATGAGGACGTGCAGCGCTCGGGCTGAAGTCACGGGCATCTCCTTTTCATCGCGTTCATCGCGGCCAGGTCAGCCCGTCGAGGAGTAAAGGTCGGTCGTGTAGGGCGGAGTGTCGTGGGCCTCGCTCCACGGCACGACCCGGTTGCGGAGCACGCCGATACCCTCGATCTCCGCCTCGATGCGGTCACCCGGCTGCAGGTAGAAGTCGAACGGGTTGGGCTGAACCGCGGCCACTCCCGAGATCGTCCCGGTGGTAAGGATGTCGCCGGCGGAGTAACCCTGCGCCGAGTGGTGGGCGACGAGGTGCGGGATCGAGATGAGCATCTTGGCGGTGTTCCCGCGCTGACGGACCTCGTCGTTGACCCGCAGCTCCATCGCCAGTGCCTGGGCGTCCGGCACCTCGTCCTTGGTCACGATCCACGGCCCGATCGGGCAGAAGGTGTCGATCGCCTTGGAAAACGAGAACACCCCGGACTGCATCTCCCGGCGCTGGATGTCGCGAGCCGTGATGTCGTTGAAGACCGTGTAGCCGGCGATGTAGTCCTCGGCCTCCTCAGGCCCGAAGAACTTGCCGCTGCGGCCGATGATGATGGCCATCTCCAGCTCGTAGTCGAGCTCCTTGGTCAGCCCCTCGGGGTACACGATGGCGTCGTCCGGGCCGATGATCGCGTCCACGTTCTGGAAGAAGACGATCCCCTTGTGCACCGGGTGCGACCAGTCGACCGCCTGCAGCTCCTCGTGGTGGTCGGAGAAGTTCCCCGCGGTGTGGAAGAATTTCTTCGGCACAATCGGCGCCCGCAGCCGGACATCGGCCAACGGCAGCCGCTCCCCCGTCTCGCCGACCTGGCCGTCCCGCTCGAAGAACTCGCGAGTCGAGGCGCAGTCCAGCTCGATGACGTCCTCACCCTCCAGGCGACCCACCCGGCCAGCGTCGAAGGTGACCAGCTTCATGGTGACCGACTCACTCTCATTCTGTGAAAGTTAATTTCACACATCATCGGGCGGGGGTCGGCGCGGTGTCAAGAGGGCGGCGCGGTGCCATCCGGTGCCGGAACGCGGAACACGCGGAGCTGCAGCGCGAGCGCCGCGTAGTAGCCAACCAGGGTAAGCAGCTCGAACAGGCCTGCCGTGCCGATCTGCCCGATCGCCTCCTGGAACTCGGCGTCGTCGAGGTCGCCCCGGGCCACGAGAGCGGCGGCCGTCCGGGCGACCGTGGCCTCGCGTCCGGCCAGCTCGTCAGGGCGGCCGTCGCGTATGGCGGCCAGCTCCGCGTCGCCCAGCCCGGCTGACCGGGCGACCGCCTCGTGGGCGTACCACTCAAAGTCGGACTGCCAGTGCGCGGCCACGACGAGGATGGCGATCTCGCGGCACCGGTCGTCGAGCCCGGTGTCGTAGCGCACCGCCGAGCCGAGCGCCTGCAGCGCCGACCCCAGCCGCGGCTGCAGCAGGAAGGCATTGAACGGGCCCTCGAGGCGGCCGCCGGCGTCGACCAGCCGGAAGAGCTGCGGGCCCTGGGCCCGGCGCCCTCCGGCAATGGCGTCATAGAGCGAACGCTGCTGGTCATCGAGGGATGACGGATCCAGCTTCGGAATGCGCGCGCCGGACGTCACGGCGTGCCGACGCTGCCGCCGGACAGGAGCGCGGAGATCTCCGCACACACCGCCAGCACGGCAGGCTTGAGTTCGCGGATGATCCGCTGGGTGGACCAGTCCCGGGCCTGAACGGCCAGGTTGACCCCGGCGACCACGCGGCCGCCCGGGCCGGTGATCGGGCCTGCGACAGACCGCAGTCCGTAGGCCAGCTCCTCATCCTGCATCCCCCAGCCCTGATCGCGTATCACGCGGAGCTCCGAACGCAGCTCGGCCAGCGAAAGCTTCGCGTTGGGCCCCGAATTGGCGGCGAACGAGGCGTCCGTGATGACCGCTTCCAGATCGGCCTCGGCGAGATAGGCCAGGAGTAGCTTGCCGATCGAGGTGTGCACGGCGGGCAGCGTGGAGCCCACCTGGATGTTCGCGGTCACCAGGTCGGAGTTGCGTAGCCGGACGAGGTAAAGCACGCGGTCACCGCTGAGCACGGCCAGATTCACCGTCTCCCCCGTACGCTGACCGAGGTCCTGAAGCTTCGGCGTGGCGATCCCGACGAGGTCGAGGCTGCGCAGCGCGGCCGTGCCGAGCGTCAGCGTCCGGACGCCCGGGCGGTACTCGCCGTTGGGCAGGTGATCGAGGTAGCCCTCCGACGTCAGCGTCATCACCACCCGGTAGACGGTGGGCATCGGCAGGCCCGCGGCGGCAGCAAGGTCACTCACCCGCCAGGACGGGCGTTGCTCGTCGAACAGCGACAGGATTCGCAGCCCCTTGGCGAGGGCCTCCACGCGGTACCCGGGGCGGTCCGAGGGGTCCGGGCGGTCGGGGGAATCGGTCTCCGCGGAGGGCTCGGCGGGTCGGAGCGCCGCAGATGGGGGGCTCGCGGTGCGGCGGGGCATGGTCAGCCTTCCTCCTCGGTGACGGGAAACACCATCAGGCTACGGTTGCGTCGGCGCACCCTGGACACCTATGTAGCGGGTCCGCTACGGTATTTAGAAAGCGACTTTCATAGTACGAGAATTCTGTCGTGAAGGGTAGGTCCCATGCCGGACTGGCTCGGACTCGGTCAACGGCCAACCCTGGTCTTCGGCGCCGGCGGCCTCGGAGGAGCGAGCGCCCTCAGCCTGGCCGCCCAGGGCGCCCGGGTCGCGCTTGTCGACGTGAGCCAGGAGAACCTCGACGTGGTCGTGCGACGCGCGAAGGACGCCGGGGGCGAAGTCAAGCCGCTGATCGCCGACCTGCGTACGGCGGAGGCCTGCCGTACGGCCGTCAGCGAGGCCGTCCGGCTGGTCGGGACGCCGCAGGTCTTCCTGCACGCCATCGGCCGCAACATACGTAAGCCGGTCCTCGATCTTCAGGACGCTGACTGGCAGGAGACGCTGAGCCTGAACCTGTCGTCGGCGTACTGGCTCGGCCAGGCCGTCGGGCGGCTGATGGTCGGGGAACGTTACGGGCGCATGATCTTCGTGTCGTCGGTCTCCGGACTGCTCGCCCACCCGCATCACGCACCGTACGCGGCGGCCAAGGGCGGAATGAACCAGATGTTCCGGGTGATGGCGCGCGAATGGGCCCGCTACGGTGTCACGGTCAACGCGGTCGCTCCCGGCTACATAGAGACCGACCTGACCAGGGGCTACCTCGATAAGGACAACAACCGGGAGAGCCTCGAATCGCTCGTACCGGCGGAGCGGCTCGGCCGCCCCGAAGAGGTAGCCGACGCGATCACGTTCCTCGCCTCCGACCGCGCCCGCTTCATCACCGGTGAAACCCTGTACGTCGACGGCGGCCGCACCCTCGTCTGACCGCCAACTGCCCGGCCCACCTTGATATCCAGCCACCAGTCTCCGGAAGGAAATCCCGTGCCTCTCGCATCCGTTCCCGTACCACGCCGCTTCGAGGGCCGGTCGGTTGTCGTCACTGGCGCCGGCACTGGCTTCGGCGCCGAGATCGCCGTACGCGCCGCTCAGGAAGGTGCGCGGGCGGTCGGTGTCCACTACCGCAGCTCGGCCGACGGGGCGAAACGGACGGCCGACCGGGTGGCGGCAGAGGGCAGCACTCCCGTCCTGCTGCAAGCCGACATCGTCGACTGGGAACAGATCAAGGCGATGGCCGACGCTGCCTTCGAGCAGCTCGGCGGCGTCGACGTGCTGGTGAACAACGTGGGCGACGTCGCACGCGACCAGATGTCGTGGCGCGACATCACCGAGGAGTCGATCGACCACGTCCTGTCCGTCGACATCAAGGGCACGCTCCTGTGCGTGCACGAGTTCGGTGGCCGGATGCTGGACCAGGGTCACGGGGCGATCGTGAACATCGGGTCGACCGTCATCGTCCGCGGCAGCGCGCGAGCGCCGCAGTACGCCGCGGCGAAGTACGGGATCCTCGGCCTGACGAAGTCGTACGCGCACGCGTTCGCGCCGACCGTCCGGGTCAACGTCTTCGCCCCGGGATTCATCGAGACCGAGGCGACCCTCGGGCGCAAGGACTGGAAGTCCGGCCGGGGCGACCAGCTGCGATCGCTCACCCCGATGGGGCGCATCCCGGGGCCCGCCGAGCTCGCGGGCACGGCCCTGTTCCTCGCGACCGACGACGCCTCGCACATGACCGGCGGGTACATGGTCGCGGACGGCGGCTACAACATGGTCGGGGCCTGACCATGGGCGTGCGGCATCCGCGCGACCTCGGCCTCGCCGAGGCCCGGGCGCTGGTGCAGCGCGCAGTCGACAAGGCCGAGCAGCTCGGTCTGCGCGGGGCGATCGCGGTGGTGGGGGCGACCGGGGCGCTGCTCACGGCGTCCCGCATGGACGCCGGGGGGCCAGGCGGGATGGCGCGCGCCCGCTCCAAGGCGTGGATTTCGGCGACGCAGCAGATCCCGAGCTCGGAGCACCTGCACCGGATGACGATGATTGCCCCGCCGGTCGCGGCCGGCTTCGCCGTGGCGTCCCCGGAGGCGCTGTTCCCCGGCGCGGGCGGGCTGCCGGTCAGCGTCGACGGCACCGTCGTGGCCGGCATCGCGGCCTCCGGCGCCACGGTGAGCCCCTTCTTCCCGGCCGGCGTCGACCCGCGCGTCCTGAGTGCGGACGGCCAGCCGGCCAACCCCGAGGATCTGCTGATCGCCTACGCGCTCGGGCTCCCGTATGCCGGGCAGCACGGGGACGACCAGAAACGCTGGAAGGAGCGGTTCGGGGAGCTGGTCATCGACCCCGCGGAGAGCCTCGGCATGGCGCCAGCGCCGCGGGCGGCCGGCCAGGCCCAGCACGAGTGGGCCAAGGGACTGTGCGACGCGGTCCTGGATGCCGCGGCGCACCGCGGTATCCAGGTGGCGGTGGCCGTGGTCGATCGCGGCGGTGACCCGATCCAGCAAGACCTGATGGACGGCGGGCCAGCGGGCGCGGTCGCGGTCGCGCAGGCCGTGGCGGGCGCCGCGGCCCTGTTTGACTGCGGCAGCGCCGACCTCGATGCCCGCTTCGGCACGCCTGATGCCGTCGCGGCACTGGTCGTGCCCCCGGTCCTGGGTGTGCCCGGTGGCCTGCCGGTCCATGACGAGGGGCGAGTGGTCGCGGGCCTCGGCGTCGGCGGCGGCGATCCGCTGGTCTGCCAGGAACTCGCGCGGATCGCCCTGGACGGGTCATGACCGGGGGCGCCGCCGGCCCGATCCGCGTCGCGGTCGTGGGCTGCGGCGCGATCGGAAGCCTGTACGCCGCGCACCTGGCGCGCGTGCCCGGAGTCGAGGTCTGGGCGGTCGACCCGTGGGTACAGCACGTGGACGCGATGGAGGCGCAGGGCCTGCGGGTCACGGGGCTCGCGGACTTTGTGGCGCCGGTGCACGCGCGAACCGACGGCCGCCAGCTGCCCGAGTGCGACTTCGGGGTCGTCGCGACCAAGGCGCAGCACACGCGCGCGGCGGTACAGGGCACACAGGCCGCCCTGGCCAGCGCCGCCGTCGTCAGCGTGCAGAACGGGCTCGGAAACGAAGAGGTCATCGCCGAGCTCGTGCCGCGCGTCATCCGTGGCAGCATCATCACGGCGGGCGCGATCGTGGAGCCCGGAGTCGTGCGGTACGACGCACCAGGAGACTCGTGGTTCGGGCCGTTCGAGCCCCGGCCGGCGCCGATGAGTGATGTCGAGCAGCTGGCCCGGCTGCTCACCGAGGGCGGCCTGCGCACGCACGCGCTCAAGGACGCGCGGGGCCCGCAATGGACGAAAGTTATTTTCAACTCCGCGACCAGCCCCCTGTCCGCCCTGACCGGGCTCTCGGTCGGACGGGTCTGCACCGACACGCGGCTCCGGGAGCAGGTCGACCGGCTGGTCACGGAGGCCAGGGCGGTCTGTGAGCGGGCCGGGATCGTGCTCACCCGCTCGCCGCTGGAGGCCGTGGACGAGGCCATCGCAGAGGCGTACGACCACAAGCCGAGCATGCTCCAGGACGTTCTCGCGCGCCGCGACACCGAGATCGACGTCCTCAACGGCGGCATCTGTGCCGAGGGGCGCCGGGTGGGCGCTCCCACCCCGCTGCATGACTCCATGGTGGCCCTGGTCAAGGGCCTCGAACGGTCCTGGACAGCTTAGCCAGGACCAGTACAGCCGCCTCCTGCGGGAGGTGTCGCTAATTCGTGACTTCCAAGGTATGGACAACTCCGTCAACGCCTTGTTAACCTACTCGAAATGAAAGCCGCTTTCACGATGTGAAAGTCCTCGAAGCGCGGGAGAGCCCTTCGCGAGCACCGAGGGAGAGCCATGACCGCACCGACCACACGACAGCCGCTCCTCGATGTAGCAGGCCTGCGCGTCACCTACGGCGGGGTCGTGGCCGTCTCCGATGTCGACCTGCAGATCACCGAGGGCACCGTCTACGGGCTGATCGGCCCCAACGGCGCCGGCAAGACCTCGATGGTCGACGCCCTGACCGGGTACACCAGGCCAGCTGCCGGGCGGATCATGTTCGACGGCCGCGACATCAGCGGCCTGCGCCCCTACCGGCGAGCGCGCCTCGGCCTGGCCCGGACGTTCCAGTCGGTTGAGCTGTTCGGCGACCTCACCGTGGACGAGAACCTGCTGGTGGCCAGCGAGCACGTGACCGCCGCCTCGGCGCTGAGAGACCTCTTCCTGCCGCACCGCCCGCCGGACCGTACCGGCGTCGACTGGGCCATCTCGGTCTGCGGCCTGGAGGACGTCGTGGACCGCTACCCGTCCGAGATCTCACTCGGTAAGCGCAAGCTGGTGGGCATCGGCCGGGCGCTCGCCCGCCAGCCCCGGCTGGTCCTGCTGGACGAGCCCGCGGCCGGGCTCGACACCGACGAGAGCCTCGAGCTGGGACGCCGGCTGCGGTCCCTGCCGGAAGAGCACGGCGTGACGGTCTTCCTCATCGACCATGACATGGGCCTCGTCCTGTCCGTATGCGATCAGCTGATGGTCCTCGACTTCGGACGGCAGATCGCGGCCGGGACCCCGGCCGAGATCCGCGACAATCCGCGCGTGATCGAGGCCTACCTGGGAGGGCATCATGCCGGCACCGGCCACTAGCGCGAGCACGCCCGGTCATGCGCTCATCGTCAGCGACCTGTTCGCCGGCTACCAGGAGGTCCCGGTCGTCCGCGAGCTCAACCTGGAAGTCCGCCCGGGTGAGGTCGTGGCTCTGCTCGGCCCGAACGGCGCAGGGAAGACCACGACCCTGGAGACGATCGCCGGGCTGCACCGCCCGATCTCGGGCACGGTGGAGCTGTCCGGCGAGAACATCGGCGGCAAGCCCGCCTACGTTCTGGCCCGGCAGGGTCTCGCGCTCGTACCTGAGGGCCGCGCCCTGTTCCCTGGGCTCACCGTCCGTGAACACCTGCGGCTGGCCGGCGGGCGGGGCGGCAGCCGCGAGGAGGAGCTGCTGGAGATGCTCCCCGAACTGCGCAAGTGCCTGGGCCGCAAGGCCGGGCTGCTGTCCGGCGGTGAGCAGCAGATGCTGGCCGTCGGCCGGGCGCTCGTCACCCGGCCCCGGCTGCTGCTGGTGGACGAGATGAGCCTCGGGCTGGCTCCGGTGATTGTCGAGCGCCTGCTCCCGATCCTGCGCCGGGCAGCCGATGAGCTGGGCGCCAGCGTGCTGTTCGTCGAGCAGCACGTCGCGCTGGCGCTGGAGATCTCCGATCGTGCCTACATCCTGACGCACGGCCGGATCAGGCTCGAGGGCGCCGCGGCCGAACTACGCGAACGGCGTGAGCTGCTCGCCGCCAGTTACCTCGGGGAGACGGCCGCCTGACCTGGCCGCTTCCGGTGTTCCTGGCCGACAGATACAACCACCAGGAAAGAAGCACATATGAAACGTCTTGGATGGCTCGGCGCGGCAGCACTCCCCGTAATCGTGCTGACCGCGGTGGGTTGCAGTTCATCGGGTAGCTCCGGCGGTTCGAGCACGCCCACGGCCGGCAGCACGGCGGCCGCGGCGGGCACGTCAGCGTTCGGTACCCCCAAGAAAGCGACCGGTACCCCCTACGTCTTCGGGATGATCAACGACGAGACTGGCGCGGTGACCTTCCCGGAGGCGCGGCAGGGATCGATCGCCGCCGCCGACTACGTGAACAACTACCTCGGCGGCATCAACGGGCATCCGATCAAGATTGACAGCTGCATCGGCGACGGCACACCCGCCACCGCGGCCCGGTGCGCCAACCAGCTGGTGGCCGCTCACCCGGTCGCGATCCTCGGCGCGGCCGACGTTGGCGGGCCCGCCTCGATCCCGATCTACCAGCACGCCAACCTGGCGTACCTGGGCGGTATCCCGTTCACCCCGGTACCCGAGACCGCCCCGAACTCCATCCAGTTCTGGTCGGTCAGCGTCGGCGACAACGCGGCGGCCGCCGTATACGCGGGCAAGACGCTGGGGGTAAAGAGCGCCGCGCTCATCTACTTCAGCAACGCCCAGGGCAAGTCGATCGTGCCCCAGATCACGCCGGTGTTCAAGGCCGCCGGGGTGACCACGGTCAAGAACATCCCGCTGTCGCCGACGTCGCCAGACCCGGCCCCGCAGGCGGCCCTGGTCGAGAGCAGCGGCGCTCAGCTCGCCTACGTCGACGTCCCGAACGGCTGCGGCAACGTGCTCAAGGCACTGAAGAGCGTCGGCTACACCGGCAAGATCATAGGCATCGACCCGTGCGGCGCGCCGCCGGTGCTCCAGGCGTCCGCCGGGGGAGCCAACGGCATGTACATCGCCTCCCCCTTCCTGCTGCAGAGTGGCAGCAGCTCGCAGGCCAAGCTGTTCATGGCGGCGATGAAGAAGTGGGCCGCGCCCGGGACGCTGACCGACTCGATCTCCACGGCCGGCTTCGCCACCGTGATGAACGTCCAGCAGGTGCTGAGCAAGATCTCTGGCACGCCGACCACCACCTCGATCCTGGCCGCGTTCAAGTCAGGCACCCATCAGAACTTCCTGTCGCACCCCTACACGTGTAATGGGCAGGCCCTGAAGGGTGCCCCCGCGATCTGCAACGACTACTACCTCATGAACCAGGTCAAGGGCACCACGATCACCCAGCCGAGTTCGACCGACTGGGTGACCTCGAAGGGCTACTTCCCGGGCATCAACGGCTGACGATCGCCATCGGGTCCGCCCGCCCCGGGGCGGGCGGACCTTCCCTCCGCACCGCGTGCACCAACGAGACCTAAACGAGAAGCCATGTCCAGCTACGCCCTGTTCCTGATCCTCGGCCTCGGCGCGGGCGCCACCTACGCCATCCTCGGCCAGGGACTCGTTCTCAAGTACCGCAGCGCTGGCGTGGTCGACTTCGCGCACGGTGCGGTGGCGATGTTCATCGCCTACGTCTTCATCAATCTCCGCAGCTTCGGGCAGCTCGAGCTGCCCGTCGTCCTGATCCCGCACCAGATCTCGCT
Source organism: Streptosporangiaceae bacterium (assembly GCA_965277615.1). Classification (GTDB taxonomy): domain Bacteria; phylum Actinomycetota; class Actinomycetes; order Streptosporangiales; family Streptosporangiaceae; genus Bog-532. The sequence continues at coordinate 50,196 of CBDIDG010000004.1, forward strand.
GAACGGCGGCAAGGGGCTCAGCACACCGCTCGCCATCGTCATCTCGCTGGTGTACGCGGCGATCCTCGGCCTCGTGCTGTACGTCATCGTCTACCGGCCCCTCCGGGGTGCCTCGCCGCTGACGCGCGTCTGCGCGTCGGTCGGCGTCATGCTCGCCCTGGAAGCGATCGCCGTCCTCAACTACAGCACCGAGCCCGTCGCCACCAACCCGATCTTCCCCAGCTCCGCGCTGTCGATCTCCCGGGTCACGTTCCCCGAGGACCGCCTGTACTTCACCGGCGTCGTCGTCGTCATCTCGGTCGCGCTGGCGCTCACCTACCGTTTCTCCCGGTTTGGCCTGGCCACCCGGGCCGGCGCCGAGAACGACCGCGGGGCGGCGCTGACCGGTATCTCCGCCAACCGCATCGCGGGCCAGAACTGGGTGATCGCCACGGTCCTGGCGGGCGTGGCCGGCATCCTGATCGCCCCCGTCGCCAGCCTCGATCCGACCTCCTACACCCTGTTCATCGTGCCGGCCCTGGCCGCCGCGCTGGTCGGCCGGTTCCAGTCGTTCTGGCTCACCGCGCTGGCCGGCCTGCTGATCGGCTGTGCCCAGTCCGAGATCGCCAAGCTCATCACCGTCTTCACCTGGCTGCCGCAGCAGGGCCTCGGGGATGCGCTCCCGTTCGTCGTCATCATCGTGGTCATGGCGCTCCGTTCCCGCTCCGTACTCGCCCGGGGCGGGGACACGGCCGAACGCAACCCCTCGGTCGGCCATCCGCAAAAGCCGTTGCGCACCGCGGCGGCCTGCTTCGTGGCCGGGCTGATCCTGATCCTGGTGCTCAGCAACGTTCTGCGTTTCGCGTTCATTTCGTCGCTCACCGTTACTTGCATCGCCTTGTCCGTCGTCGTGCTGACGGGCTACGTCGGCCAGGTCTCGCTGGCCCAGATGTCGCTGGCCGGAATCGGCGGCTTCGTGCTCGGGCACATCTCCAGCGCGTGGGGTATCGGCTTCCCGTGGTCGTTGATCCTCGCGGGCCTCAGCGCGATTCCCGTCGGGCTGATCATCGGCCTGCCGGCCCTGCGGCTGCGCGGCGTCAACCTGGCGGTGGTCACGCTCGGCTTCGCCGCGGCGATGGACGCCGTCGTGTTCACCAGCGGGTCATTCACCGGCGGCACAGCCGGCCTGCGGATCCGGCCACCCCGCCTGCCCGGGCTGAACCTGGCCATCAGCCAGGGCAAGACCTATCCAACCGTGGTGTTCGGCGTGCTCGTGCTGGTGATCGTGATCCTGCTCGGCCTGCTCGTCGCCCGGCTCAGGCGGGGCCCGGCCGGGCGCATGCTGCTGGCGATCCGCTCCAACGAGCGCGCCGCCGGCTCGGTCGGGATCAACGTCGCCCAGGCCAAGCTGATGGCCTTCGGGCTCGCGGCGTTCATCGCCGGTATCGGCGGCGCCCTGACCGGATACATGCAAGGCGAGCTGACGGCCGACAGCTTCGCAGCGTTCACGTCGATCGGCCTGCTGGCGATCGTGTTCGTCGCCGGGGTTGGGCGGATCGCCGGTGCGGTCGTCGCGGGCATCATGTTCTCCGCCGCCGGGCTGTTCGTGACGTTCCTCAACCTCCACCTCAACGTGGGCAAGTACCAGGCGATCGTGGCCGGCCTCGCGCTGGTGGTGACCGCCGTCCAGAACCCGGACGGCCTGACCAGCACCGCGACCGGCAAGGGCCCGGCGGTGGCGCTGGCCAAGCTCCGCGACCGGGCCGGCGGGGAATATCAGAAGCGGCGCACGGGCCGGGCCGACGGCCCGGCGCCGGCGGCAGCCCCCGCGGGCCCTCCGGCCGGTGACAAGGGGCCCGACGTCACGGGCGACACGGGCGACCTGCACCATCCGGTTGTCTGACACGCCCCGCCCGGGCGTCAGCGGCGCCGACGCCGAGGGCGCCGGCTCAGCGCAGAACCAGGCCGCCGTCTGCGCACAGCGTCTGACCAGTAATCGCGCTGGCTGGGCCCGAGACGAGGAAGGTGACCGCCGCGGTCACGTCGTCGGGGGTGAGATCCCGGCCGATCGCCTGCCGGGCCCGTACCGCGGCGAACGCCTCCGGTGGGGTGCCCGCGACGGCGGCCGGCGTCGGGGTGAGCCCAGGCGCGACACAGTTGACCGTGATCCCGTCGCGGCCGAGCGAGCGAGCCAGCGTGCGGGCGATCCCGATCAGGGCGGCCTTACTGGCGACGTACGCGAGCAGGTCGCCGCCCGGCGGGTCCCACACGGTGTCCGAGGCGACGAACACGATCCGCCCGAAGCCGCGCTGGGCCATGCCGGGCGCGAAGGCCTGGGCCAGCCACAGCGCCGACTCGACGTTGACCGCCTGCACGCGGTGCCACGTCTCCGGGTCGAGATCGAACAGCGACGCACGGTCGAATGCGGCAGCAGCGTGGACGAGCACATCGCACCGTCCGTGCCGTTCGAGTACGGTGGCCGCGGCGGCCTGGACGGCGCCCCGCGCGGCGAGGTCCACGGGGGGATCGCCGTCCCGGTCGAAGATCACGACCTCGTGCCCGGCCGCGCGCAGTCCGACGGCGATCGCGCCGCCGATGGCACCGGCGCCGCCGGTGACCACCGCCACGTGCGTCATGGCCGATACGTTACTGCGCGCCGAGGGCAATGCCCATGAATCCCGGGTCCGCGCCGGAGTACGTCCGCGCCGAGATCATCGGCGGGGACGCCCTGGGACGCGGAAACGAGCCGGCCCTGTCCTGGTGGCTGCCGGAAGGGTCCTCGGTGCAGCACGCCTACCGGCTGCGGACGAACGACGGCTTCGACACGGGCCGGGTGGACGGCGCGGCGCAGTCCTTCGTCCGGATGCCGGTCTTCGATCGCTCCCGGCGGTCGGCCGCGGCGCGGGTGAAGGTCTGGACCGACCTGGGTGAAAGCGAATGGAGCGATCCGGTCGGGCTCGACTCCGGCCTGCTCGAGGATGCGGACTGGTCGGCCCGGTGGATTGGCGTCGAGGAAGGCCAGCGGCCAGCAAAGGGGTCCCGGCCCGGGTACTGGCTCAGAACGACCGTCGACGTTCCCCCGTTCCACCAGGCCCGGCTGTACGTCACCGCTCTCGGCCTCTACCAGGCGTTCCTCGACGGGCGACGCGTCGGCGACATCGAGCTCGCGCCCGGCTACACCCAGTACCGTGCCCGCGTTCAGTACCAGGCATACGACGTCACCTCCCTGCTGCGGCCGGGACGGCACGTGCTCGCCGTCCTGCTGGCCGACGGCTGGTACCGCGGCCAGGTCGGGATGCCGCGTGCGGCGGAGCAGTACGGCGGCGAGGTTGCCTTGCGCGCGCAGCTCGAGGTGCAGACCCAGCGGGGCTGGCAGGTCACAGCGGCCAGCGACCTGGGCTGGCGCGTCGCGCCCTCCCACATCATCGCGGCCGACCTCATCGGCGGCCAGCGGGAAGACCACCGGCGGTTCGATCCAGCCGTGCACGACCCCGGTATCGACGGCACCGTCCTCGACGGCCGGCCGTGGCGTCCCGCCGTCGCGCGCGATGTCGACGTCGCCGTCGTCCGGTCCATCGCGCCTCCCGTCCGCCGGATCCAGCAGATCCAGCCGGTCGCCGTCCGGGCCGTGCGCGAGGGGAGGGCCTTCGTAGTGGACGTCGGGCAGAACATCAACGGCTGGGTACGGCTGGCGCGAACGGGGCCGGCCGACCGCCGGCTGGTGCTGTCGCACGGGGAATGGCTCGGCTCCGACGGAGACCTGACGACCGCGCACCTCGACGTCGACCTGCCCATCCTCCCGGAGCCGTTGCCGCTCGGCCAGGTCGACGAGGTTGTATCGGCCGGGGACGGCGACGTGTTCGAGCCGCGGTTCACCACGCACGGCTTCCGGTACGTACGCATCGAAGGCCAGCCGGGCCCGCTGGAACGTGGTGACGTCGCGGCGGTCGTCGTGCATTCGGACCTGCGCAGGCTGGGCTGGTTCGCCTGCAGCAACGACCGCGTCAACCGGCTGCACGAAGCGGTGGTGTGGTCCCTGCGGTCGAACCTGTGCGACATCCCGACCGACTGCCCGCAACGCGAGCGCGCGGGCTGGACGGGAGACTGGCAGATCTTCGCGCCGACGGCCGCGTACCTGTACGACGTCCTCGCCTTCACGCGCAAGTGGCTGCACGACGTGTCGATTGACCAGCGCGCCGACGGGTGCGTTCCGAACATGTCGCCCTGCCCGCCCGCCGAGGGCTTCGACGGGCCGCTCGGCGGGCTCAACGGCTCGGCCGGGTGGGGCGACGTTGTCGTGTCCGCCCCCTGGGACCTCTACCAGGCTTACGGGGAGACCTCGCTGCTGCGCGGGATGTGGCGTGCCATGACGGGCTGGGTCGACTTCGCGGCGGCCGGAGCCGCGGGCGGCCGGCACCCCGCGAGGGCGGCGGCCCGGCCGGACCCCGCCGCACACGAGCGGTACCTGTGGGACACCGGCTTCCACTGGGGCGAGTGGACGGAGCCGGGCACGGTCATCACCGATTTCCCTGCGTTCGCTCACGCCGACAAGTCTGAGGTGGCGACGGCCTACCTGTACCGTTCGGCCGCGACGGTGGTCGCAGTCGCCGACGTGCTCGGCCTGCCCGAGGACCAGTGGCGCCGTTACCGCGTCATCGCGGCGGGTGCGCTGGACGCCTGGCGCCGGGAGTTCATCCGGCCGGACGGAACGCTCGCCACGGCGACGCAGGCGTCACACGTCCGGGCGCTGGCCTTCGGACTGGTGCCCGCCGAGCTCCGGCCGGCCATCGCTGGGCGGCTGGCCGAGCTGGTCGGCCTCGCGGGCGGCCACCTCGCGACCGGCTTCTTGTCCACGGCCGACCTGCTGCCGGTGCTCGCCGACAGCGGGCACCTCGGCACAGCGTACGAGCTGCTGCTGCAGGACACGTCGCCATCCTGGCTCACGATGGTCGACCGCGGCGCGACCACCCTGTGGGAGGAGTGGGACGGCGTCGACGCCCGCGGTGTCCCGCACGGGTCGCTCAACCACTACAGCAAAGGCGCGGTCGCCGCCTTCCTGCACCGCTACGTCGCGGGATTGCGCCCGGCCGCCCCCGGCTACCGCACCTTTGAGGTGCGCCCACAGCCCGGCGGGGGCATGACCTCGGCCATGACGCGTCACCTCAGCCCGTACGGGCCCATCGAGGTGTCATGGCGCCTGGACGGGAGCTCGATGAAACTGGACGTGCTGGTGCCGGCCGGGACCAGGGCCACTGTGGTACTGCCCGGCGAGCAGCCACATGGAGTGGGACCCGGGCGGCACCACTGGTCAGGCGGTGGGTGACGTATCCGCTGGCCGCATGGTCCGGTCGTACGCCTCGAACTCCCCGGCGCGCTGCTCGATCTCCGCGCGCTGCTCCTGGTGCTGCGCGGCCGTCTGCTGGATCTCAGCCGCGTGGGCCCGCTTCTCGTCCATGGAGATTACGGAGGTCGCCAGGTCCGTCCAGGTCACCTGCAGGTCCGATGCCAGCCGCCCCTGCGCGCCACAGGTGGCGCACTCGACGTCCGTGCCGCGCAGGGCAACGACGTCGAGGTGGCACATCGGGCACAGTCCGGGCGGCCCGAGGTAGCGCGCCTCATCGAAGGATGCCCCGAGCTGGCTGGCGACGTTGCGCCCGAGCAGGGCCGCACGGTTGATCGCGCCGTCGTCCAGGACGATGGAACGCGGAGTTCCCGCACCGGAAAACTCCACCTGGTCGACGACGGCGATGTGCATCGAGAACGTTGTCGCGTGCATCATCGGCAGAGCCAGCGTCTTCCACTGCGATGTCAGCGATCCGCCAACGGCCAGGAAGCCGGCCACCCTCGGCTTCAGCACCCGCTCGTCGACGCGGAAGGGAACGGACGGCTCCCGTCCCTGCGCCCGCAGCGCCAGCAGCCCCTCGATGATGGCGGCGTCGGCGTTCGGCCCGAGCAGCCGGTCACCCAGCAGCTTGAGCCGGGCGGCCACCGTCCGGCTCATAATCGGGGTACTCACGATCAGCCCGTCGGCCTCGACCAGTCGCTCCCACAGCCACCACGCGTCGTCCGGTTCGGTGCCTTCCGCGGCTCCGCTGGGCAATCGGAGCTCGTCGAGGCGGACCAGCCCGACGTCGGCGCCCTCCTCCTCCGCCGCCCGAAGCGCCGCCTTGAGCAGGATCTCCGCGCTGCCGTGGGGCTGACCGCACCCGAGCCCCAGCACCCGCCGGCCCGTGCTACTCGTCAACATCCGACCTCCTCATGCGCCCGTCGCCGGGCCCGCTACAGTGACACGACCTCGGAGGGCGGCAGCGGCTGCACCACGCCCTCAGGTGAGAACGCAGCCAGCATCCCCGCGTACTTGGCCGGGTCAGTGGTCTCGCCCTCGTGGACCGGTACCGCGACGCGCGGCCTGACCGCCCGCACGTAGTCGACCGCCTCGGCCAGCCTGAGCCACGGGCCGTCCACCGCGACCGCCAGGACGTCCACGTCGGACCCGGGGATGACGAAGGAGTCACCCGGGTGCAGGAACGCCCCGTCGTCGACCAGGTAGGCCGCGTTCGTACAGCCCGGCACGTCACCGTAGACGGCGGCGTGCGTGCCGCCGATGACCGCGATGGCCGTGCCGCCGATCCGGAGCGAGTCACCCGGCCGCGCGACCGTGGGGCCGGGCAGACCCGGCACCGCCGTGACCGTGTCCTCGTCCACCCACAACCGCGCCCCCGGATTCGCCGCGAGCAGCGGGCCGAGCCGGGCGGGGTCGAGATGGTCGGCGTGCTGATGGGTGACCAGCACGGCGTCGAGGTCGCGGAGGTCGTCGAACGTGGAAAGGACGCCCGGGTCGAAAAGCATGCGCGCGCCGTCGGTCTCGGCCAGCAGGCAGGCGTGGCCCAGGTGTGTCAGCTTCATCGCAGCGCTCCTCGCCGTCGCTCTCCGGCCATCTGGCTCGATACTCTCACTCTGAGATAGTTACTTCCACTCAACGAACAAAGTTCCGGTCAACGTGCGGTTTGCTGACCGGCCAGCCGCCCGAAGACCAGCGCGTCGGTCAGGCCTCCGCCGGAGTGCGTGAAGGGACCCCATACGCTGCCCGCCCCGCCCGCCGCATACAGTCCCGCCACCGGTGTGCCATCGGGGCGTACCACCCGGGACCAGGCATCACGCCGGGGGCCACCGGACGTGGTGGCGACGGCTGGCCACAGCTCGATCGCGTACAGGTCAGCCAGGTCGAGCGCGGCCATGTACTCGGCGCGCCGGCCGAACAGCTCGTCTCGCCCCGCCGCGGCCGCCGCGTTGAATTCGGTCAGCGTCCGGGCGAGGGCGGATGAATCCAGGCCGATGCGCTCGGCCAGCTGCTCAGGGCTGCCTGCTGGCCTGATCCAGCCCTCGCGCAACTCGGCGAGGTTGTCGGCGCTCCACCGGTAGTCGTTCGGGGTGCCCACCACGCCGTTAAGCGGGCCGGCCCGCAAGGTCGCGCCGTCGCAGATGCCGTAAAGCGGTAGCACCGGGTAGTAGCCATGGGCCGGCTTCACGTTCACCAGGGCCCGCAGTCTTTCGTGCACCTCGTAGCCGGTCTCGTCGCCGAACCGTTGGCCGGCCGCGTTGACCAGCACGAACCCTGGGCCATGGAAGTCGATCGCGAACGCCGCCGCGTGCGCGGCGGCCTTGAAGGCATACCAGCCGAAGGACTCCGACATGTGCCACAGCGCCCCGCCGACGTCCTGGACCATCCGTACGGCGTCGCCGGTGTTGCCGTCGTGCCCCACGCGGTACAGGTGCGGGACCGGCAGGAAGGCGTCCTTGAGGTATTCGTCGGCTTCGAAGCCGCCGCAGGCCAGAACGACGCCACGCGAGGCGGTCACCAGCGTGCTGCCCTGACCGCTGGTCACTACGGCACCCGATACGCGCCCGTCGTCGGACACCACCAGGTGGTCGGCGGCGTGCCCGTGGCGGACGGTGATCCCGCGGGCGGCGAGGTTCTGCGACAAGAGATGCCACAGCGCCTCCCCCCGCCGCAAGGCAGGCTGGCCGCCTACCACCCAGTACCGGACGCCGTCGCTGCCTGGCACGTGCGGCCACGAGGGGAGGACCGCCGGGAACGAGCCAGGTGGCGGGCCGACGCCCACGGCTTCGCCGCCGAGTTCCTCGATCCAGGACGGCAGGTCGTTGAGCCCACGCACGTACGCCTGCGCCACGGCGCGGTCGGTCTTACCGAAAAACAGCGCCTCAACGTGCCGGACCGCCTCGGCGCCGCGAACATCGAAGAGAAAGCCGCCGGCGAACCGGGCGTTCCCGCCGTCCTCGTGGCGCTTTTCCACGACCAGCACCCTGGCGCCCGCGTCATGGGCGGCGATAGCCGCGCTGCCGCCGGCTGGGCCGCACCCTATGACGAGCACGTCAGCATTCCCGGCGGTGTCTGTCGTCATGTGGGGCTCTCCTCCGACGGTCTTGTTAGTTACTCTCTCACTGTGAGAGAGTAACTTCCATAGAGTGAAGGAACTCGACAGAGAAGCCGGGTTGATCGGAGGTGCCGCGCATGGGCCGGCTGAACGGCAAGCGGGCGCTCATTTCGGGCACCGGCGGCGGAATCGGGCGGGCGGCGGCGCTGCTCTGCGCGCGTGAGGGCGCTCACGTCGTGGGCTGTGACCTGAACGGCGAGACCTCCGAGGAGACCGTCAAGCTCGTGCGCGCGAGCGGCGGGCGGATGGACGCGGTCGCCCCGGTCGACCTGGCGTCGGAGGACGGGGCCCGGCGATGGGTGGACACCGCGGCCGACCTCGCGGGCGGGCTCGACATCCTGGTCAACAACGCGTCCGCGATCCGCTTCGGGCCGATCGACGGCCTCTCCTTCGCTGACTGGTCGTTCACGATCCGCAACGAGCTCGATATCGTTTTCCTGGTCACCCGCGCCGCCTGGCCGTACCTGGTCGCCGGCGGAGGCGGGTCGATCGTCAACGTCGCGTCCATCTCGGCCTCGCGCGGCGCATTCTTCATGCCGCAGAACGCGCACGGTGCCGCCAAGGGCGGTGTCCTCGCGCTGACGTACCAGCTGGTCGTCGAAGGCGGCCCGCACGGCATCCGCGTCAACGCGGTAAGCCCGGCGATGACGGAGACGCCGCACACGACGCCGCTGCTCCAGGATCCCGAGGGCCCGGCCGCACGCATCGCCGCAAACGCGCCGCTGGGCCGGTGGGGGCAGCCCGAGGACGTGGCATCCGCGATCCTCTTCCTGGCTTCGGACGAGTCGTCCCACGTGAGCGGCGCGAACATTCCGGTCGACGGCGGCGCGGCGGTCGTCGGATGACGGCGCCCGCCCGCGACAGGCTGGCCGGCCGCCTGCTCCTGCGCGGCGATCCCGGCTACGAGCAGGCCCGCGTGGGCCGCATCTTCAACGCGCGCCGGCCGGACCGGTTCCCGGCCGCGGTGCTGATCGCCGAAGACGAGAAGGACGTGATCGCAGGCGTCAGGCTGGCGGCCGAGCGCGGGTGGACGGTCAGCGTGCGTTCTGGCGGCCACTCCTGGGCGGCGTGGAGCCTGCGCGACGACGCGCTGCTGATCGACCTCGGGGGGCTGCGCGACATCAGCTACGAGCCGGGGACGGGGGTCGTCTCGGTCCGGCCGGCCGTACAGGGCGGCCTTGAGCTCGCGCCGTTCCTGGCCGAGCGAGGGAGGGCGTTCCCGGCCGGGCACTGCGCGTCGGTCGGCCTCGGCGGCTTCCTGCTGCAGGGCGGCCAGGGCTGGAACGGGCGGGCCCGCGGGTGGGCCTGCGAGAGCGTGGTCGGGCTAGACGTCGTGACAGCCGACGGCCGGCTCGTTCGAGCGGACGCCACCGAGAATCCGGACCTGTTGTGGGCCGCACGCGGAGCCGGTCCCGGGTTCCCCGGGGTCGTCACGCGGTTCCACCTGCAGACGTACGAGGCACCGCGGGTGATGTGGCACGACACCTGGACCTTCCGGCTCGATGACACAGTGGAGCTACTGACCTGGTTGCACGGCGTCCTGCCGGAGCTCGACCGTCGCGTCGAGCCGGTTGTCGCGGCGACCCGCCTGCCGGACGTCCCGCTGTATGACGGCACGCCCCGCCCGGATGGGACGGTCGTGCTCCTGCACACGACGGCGATGGCCGACTCCGACGAGCAGGTCGTTGCCCTGTTCGCGGCGCTTCAGCATGGTCCCCTGGCCGGCCGGGAGCTCGGGCACGTGCAGGGCCGGACGAGCGTGCAGGAGGAAAACCTGGCTCAGACAGCGCAGAACCCGGAGGGCTACCGGTACGCCGTCGACTGCACCTGGACCGATGCGCCGGCCCGGGTCCTGGCCCCGCGGCTGCACGCACTGTGGAGCGAGCTGGACACCGAGCACTCCTTCTCCATCTGGTACGGGTGGGCGCCGTGCCGCGCTCTGCCCGACATGGCGTTCTCGGTCGAGGCGGACGTGTACGTGGCCACCTACGCGATCTACGGCGACCCGGCGGACGACCAGCAGTACCTCGACTGGGTCCACCGCCGGATGGCCGCCCTGGCCGCCCACGGCAGCGGCGTCTACCTGGGCGACACCGACTTCACCCGGCGGCAGGACCGGTTCGTGTCGGATGGCGCGTACCGCCGTCTCACCGCGATCCGCGCCGAGCGCGACCCATCGGGCCGCTTCGCGTCCTACCTGACGTCCGACCCGGCCGGGCTGAACGTCCATGGCTGACCGGGGCGCCGTCGGGGCCCGGCTGGACCACGTCGGGCTGGCGGTCGCCGACCTCAAGGCGGCTGTTTCGTGGTTCTGCGACGTATTCGGAATGGTGCCGGAGCTCACCCTCCGGGTCGAGGCGCTGGACCTGAGCATCGAGATGCTCGTTCACCCGGCGCACGGTTACCGGCTCGAGTTGCTGCACCGGCCTGGATCCCAGGCGGCCCGCAAACCCGGCACGCCTGGTGAGGCCGCGCTGAGCGAGAGTTACGGGCACGTGGCGTTCGACGTGACCGATCTCGACGCCGGGTACGACCGCGCCGTCAGCCGCGGGGCACGGCCGGTCATGCCACCGGGCCCGTCACCCGAACCAGGGGTGCGGATGGCGTTCGTCGCGGACCCGGAGGGCAACCTCATCGAACTCCTGCATCGGAGGCAGCAATGAGCGAGAACCGAATTCTGTTCGTCAACGGGCACGTCTTCGACGGCACGGGTTCACCGGCGGCCCCTGCCGACGTCGTCGTCCGCGGCGATCGCATCGAGAGCGTCCGGGCCGGCGGCGGCACCGCGATCGAGGCCGGCGACCAGGTGGTGGACTGCAGTGGTGCGACCGTCATGCCGGGCCTGGTCGACTCCCACGCGCACCTGACGTTCCCGTCGGCCCTGGGGCACATCGACCCGTCGTTCAACCCGCCGCTTGACGTCAGCTTCTTCCGCCACATGCCGACGCCGGACGAGCACTTCGCAATCGCCGCGCGCAACGCGAAGATCATGCTCGACCACGGCTTCACCAGTGCCTACTCGGCCGGCTCGCTCACCCCCGTTCCCACCGAGGTGCGGTTGCGCGACCAGATCGCCGCGGGCGTGACGCCGGGCCCGCGCATGCGCGCCGCGTCGTTCGAGCGCGACAACAACCCGGTGCAGATGGGCCCGGACGGCCCCAAGCCGAAGAAGGTCGGCCCGGACGCCGTACGCGAGTTCATCGCCGAGCAGGCGGCGATCGGCTTCGACAGCGTCAAGCTGCTGATGAGCAACGATGACGTTTTCGTCGAAGGCGGCTCGATGATCACCCAGTACAGCCCCGAGGAGGCGCAAGCGGCCGGCGAGCAGGCCCGCGAGTCCGGCGTCTGGCTGAACTGCCACGCCCAGGCGCCCGAGTCGATCAAGCTGGCGGTCCGCAGCGGGTTCCGGTCGGTCTACCACTGCAGCTACGCCGACGCCGAGGCGATCGACGTGCTGGACGAGCACAAGGAGTCGATCTTCCTCTCCCCCGCCGTCGGCATCATGTGGGCCAACGTGTACGAGGGCGCCGAGTACGGCATCGACACGGCCATGGCGGAGAAGATGGGGTCGGTGAAGGCGCTCAAGGCGATGACCGAGCTGTACCCCGAGCTGCGCAAGCGCGGCCTGCGGGTCCTGCCCGGCGGCGACTACGGCTTCCCGAACAACCCGATCGGGCGCAACGCCCGGGATCTGGAGCTATTCGTCAGGCTCTTTGGCTATTCGCCCGCCGAGGCCCTGCGCGCCACCACCCAGTACGGCGGCCAGGTGATGGACCTGCCCGTCGGGCTGCTGACACCGGGTTACTTCGCCGACGTGCTGGTCGTGCGCGGCGAGCCGACGGAGGATGTGACCGTGCTGCAGGACACCGGCAATCTGCTCGCCATCATGCAGAACGGCGCCTTCTACAAGCTGGCCGGGCAGCTGTCAGCCGCATGACGCCCCCCGTCCGGCGGGTACCGGATGTCCGGTACGGCGAGGTGCTTGGTTACCGGCCGCTGGAGCTCGACCTGTACCTGCCCCACACTGATGGGCCGCTGCCGGTCATCGTTTACGTGCACGGCGGCGGCTGGCGGCGCGGCTCCCGCCGCGAGCCGCTGCCGGTGCTGGGGGCGGACTTCTACGACTCCCTCGCGGCCCAGGGCTTTGCGGTGGCGGCGATCGACTACCGGCTCAGCGGCGAGGCGCGCTTCCCGGCGCCACTGGAGGACGTCCGCACGGCCGTTGGCTGGGTCCGGGACAACGCCGCCTTCCACGGGCTGGACGCTGAGCGCGTGTTCCTCTGGGGCGACTCGTCCGGTGGCCATCTCGCGCTGCTGGCCGCGCTCACCGGCAGCAAGGTACACGGTGTGGTCGCCTGGTTCCCGGTCACCGACCTGGCGGGCATGCCGTCCGATGTCGCGGAGGCGGGCGGCGTACCGGATCCCGGGCCGGACTCCCGTGAGGCGCTCCTCCTGGGCGCGCCGGCCCGGTCAGTGCCCGATGTGGCATACCAGGCGAGCCCGGTGGCCCACGTCAGCGCCGGCGCGCCGCCGATCCTGCTGATGCACGGCGCTGCGGACGACATGGTCCCGGCGGCGCAGAGCGTACGGCTCGCCAAGGCCCTCGGGGCAGCCGGGGCGACCGTTGAGCTGGAACTGGTGCCGGGCGCAACGCACTTCTGGAATGGCGCAAACGACGTGCCCGCCATCGTCCAGCACTCGATCGAGTTCCTGCGCCCACGGCTAGTCTCTTAATCGGAGCTGTGGTGCTCGGCATGGATACGCGGGGATAGCGTAAGCGGCCGAGCTTGGCCTGCAGCGCTGTTGTCTCCGGGGATCGCAGCAGGCGGCGGAAGGTGTCCTGCTCGAGTGCGAGGCCCTGATCGAGAGGCAGGCTGGCGCCCTGGACGAGTGCGCGTTTGGCGGCCGCCAGTGAATGGCGCGGCTGCGCGGCGAGCGGCGCGGTCCAGCTGAGCACGGCGTCGAGGAACCGCGCCTCGGGCAGCACCGCCTCTACCACCCCCAGGCGATATGCCTGGCCGGCTTCGATCACCTCGTCGCCGAGGATCAGGCGGGCCGCTCTGGGCAGACCGATCAGCCGTGGTAGCCGCTGGGTGCCGCCGGCGCCGGGGATGGCCCCGTCTGCCACTTCGACGAAGCGGAAGGTGGCCGCTGGTGACGCCACCCGCATCAGGCAGCTGAGGGCGACCTCGAACCCGCCGCCCCAGGCCTGCCCGTTCACGGCCGCGATGACTGGTTGCGGAACAGCCGAGATCCGGCTGAGAGCACGCTCCCACGCGTCCGGCCCATACGGCCCGGTGTCGCCCCCGCGCGCGAGCGCTTCGACATCGGCCAGGTCTGCGTGCGCGATGAAATATCCGGGCAGGCCACCAGTGAGGACGATTACCCGGGCGCGGTCGTCGCCAGCCCACCGAAGAAGCGCTTCGTCCAGTTCGGCAAGGTCAGCGAAGCCAATCACATTGTCAGGCGGGCGGCTATAAGTAAGGAGGGCCACACCACCGTGGAGTTCAGCGTCCCACATGCTGGCCTACTCGGCGGGATCGCGACGGGGGGGCCGTTGCAGAAATTCGACGAGATTGCCGTCTGGATCGCGGATGAAGGCCACGAGCGAGACCCCATCCGGTGCCGTCGCCGGGTCCATCGACGGCTCAGCGCCGGCGGCTACCACCGCTGCGAACGTCTGCGCGATGTCCGGGACGGCGAGAGCGAACTGGAACCAGCCCTGCCGGAGCGTCGATTCGATCTGGTGATGGGGCCCGCTCGGCACCGATCCTTTCCGCTCGAACAACTCGACGCGGGCACCTTGGGCGTTGCTGAGCACGACGCCTTTCAGGTCGTGTTCAGCGAAGGCAAATCTGTCCTCTACCGTGGCGAAACCGAGCACTTGGCTGTAGAAACGCTCCGAACGCTCAAGGTCAGCAACGGAGACACCCGCGTGGTCGAAGACAGCGCGGGCAGTCGATGCGTCCGGCATGACATTAGACACGATCGAGGTCCTCTCCCGGCACCCAGGTGCCGTGGAATCCATACCTCAGCCGGAACGGGATCTTGATGGTGGCGATCGGTCCCGCGGCGATGTCGAGCGCGTCAAGGATGATCATGTCGTTGCGGTTCAGCGCCCGGCGCCCGACCAGTGCCAGCAGATAGCCCTCCCCCTCGGCCGCGTCCGGTCCCTTCGGCACGAATACCGGTTCCTCAGGGGCCGAGTCCTCGCCGACGTAGTAACCCGTGGCGGCCCCGGTGTCGTCGTCGCGGTGGAACAGACTGTTGAATGGCGGTCCCATCGGTCCGAACTCGGGCATCGGGCCGGCCGCCGGGTTCATGCAGCCGATCCAGGAGTGGCGGTTGCGCTGCATCGCCACGCGCGGATCGACCCGGGGCATGTCGCCCGGGTGGTCGAACAGCAGCTCGCTGCTGTAGGTGGCATCGCTGTCGGCCCAGTGCCTGGACCCCTTGGCTACCTCCAGGGTCCAGCGCTGGGCGAAGGGCGGCGCTTCAGGCAACAGGCCCTGGGTGGTCTTCGGGAACTGCGAGAACCAGCCGCTGCGGGCCACGAAATGATCGGCGATCACGGTGTCGCCCACCGACCACGCGTTCAGGCTGTGCGTCTCCATTACCAGTTCGCTGCTGAACCAGCGGATTCCGGCCACGCCCTCGGCGCGCGGGATAACCGCGACATGGGTGCCCTGCGGCGGATCCCAGACGAAGTACTGCGGCTCGTCTTTCATCCGCTCCCAGTCGGAGATCATCGGCGAGAACGTGATCACCATGTGCTCGCGAGTGACCAGCCAATCGTGCACCATCGAGGAGTAAGGCGCCTGGAACGTCTCGGTCCGGATGACCTGCCCAGCCGGTGAGATCACGAACAAGTTGATGTCACGGTCGGGCCGACCGCTGGAATTGTATGAGAAGGCGATCATCTCGCCAGTGAGCGGATCGATCTTGGGATGGGCGGTGAACGTGCGCCCGGGCAGTTGCCCGTCAAAGCTGAAGACGCCGCGGGTCTCCAGCGTAAGCGGGTCCAGCTCGTACGGGAGCGCTGCTTCTTTCAGGGCAAGGAGCCGGCCGGCGTACCACACCACCGAGGTGTTCGCGGTGCCGTCGTCGATGCCCTGGACGGATGGATCGTCGGTGAATGGGTTGCGGTACGCGCCGAACAGCGCTCGCCGGGCGGCACGCTCCAGCTGGAACCGCTGAGTGTGGACGTACCGCGTGCGTAGGTCGGCGTGGCCCTTACCGAAACGCATCATCGTGATCATGCCGTCGCCGTTGATGTAGATGTCGTTGGCGAACCGCGGTGGGAACTGCGTATCGGCGGCGGCCCGGTAGAAGGCGCCGTTGAGCTCGCGGGGGATCTCTCCTTCTACTTCGAGGTCGTAGACATCGGCCTCGATCCGGGAGGGCGCGAAGAACCCGCGGAACGCGGTCGTGTCGGGGTAGCCGTGAGCGGGCGCGTCCGGCTGAGCGGGCAGGTCGGCGTGCGTGGTGGGTGCGGTTATCATGGTGCTCCTTCTCCGGCGACGGCGGCCGTCGTCAGGGTTCAGACCGGCTCGGCCGCGGGTATGGCACCCAGGCTCCGGCGGAGCCGGGCGGCGTGCGCGAGATTCGGGGCCAGGCCGAGGTCGGTAGTCCGGTACCCAGCGACAGTCACCAGGACGGATCCACTGGGACCCAGGACCTGGCCATCGAAGACCCGGCCGCCGTCGCTGCCCCCGGGCCTTGGCCAGATGCGGGCCATGGCGGGCCCCCCGGGATCGACGGCGAACGAGTCAGGGTGCCAGTGCACCCACTCGATGGCGGCCGGCACCATCATCCGGCCGGAATCGGCCAGCTCCCACAGCCCGCAGGACTGGAGCAGCAGTTCCAGGAGGCGTGGCCGCAGCACAGTATCCGCAGCTGCCCAGCGCAGCGGCGGAAGGCCGGGGGCCAGGCGCGCGGTAAGGCCTGCGGCCGACCGGCCGAATCGCCCTACTACTGCGAACGTGGCCCCGTGGAAGAACGGCGGGTACACCAGGTCAGGGCCGCAGGGCAGCCGGCCGGCCCAGGCGCCCGGGCTCCGCGCGGGCATAACGGGCGTGGTGGTGCGCTCAACCACCGCCGTCAGGTGCGTGCCCGGCTCACCCGGGCTGCGCAGCTTGCAGCTAAACGCCTCAGGTCGCGCGTGGATCGGGGCGCGCCGACGGGATACGAGGTGCAGCTCACGCGGGCCCGGGCGGCCGAAGCGCACCGCATTGCCGACCACGACGTCCCGCAGCAAGATGCCCGCTGGCGCCTCCCGGTATGCGCAGGAGGCGGGC
Organism: Streptosporangiaceae bacterium; assembly: GCA_965277615.1. Classification (GTDB taxonomy): domain Bacteria; phylum Actinomycetota; class Actinomycetes; order Streptosporangiales; family Streptosporangiaceae; genus Bog-532. The sequence goes on from CBDIDG010000004.1 coordinate 66,928, forward strand.
AGGGCGCGGACCGCCAGATCGAGCTGCATCACGGTGGGGAGGAGCGGCGCCCCGGCTACGACATGGTCGAGAAGGAAGGCATCCGAGCGAGGATTGATCTGGATCTTCAATTCTGTTCTTCCACTATGTTCTTCCGAGAATCGCGCCGAACCAGCCATTTGCCAGTCCTTATAGCTGAAATAGTCCGGCCTGAACGGTAGATTGCGCAACACAGATATGCGCATACAGCAATCGGAGAACCAGATGGATATGCGCCAGTTGGAGTACGTGGTGGCTGTGGCGGAGGAGCTAAACTTCACCCGGGCGGCAGCCCGCTGCCACATCGCCCAGTCCGGTCTCAGCCACCAGGTCGCCCAGCTCGAGCGCGAAATTGGCACTACGCTGTTCGAGCGCACGAGCCGGAGCGTGCAGCTCACGCCGTCTGGCCAGGTATTCCTGCCCCATGCCCGTCGGCTGCTGCGCGACACCGAGCAGGCCCTCGCGGAAGTGGCTGAGCTGCGCGGCATGCTGCCCGGCCGGCTGCACATCGGCACGATCCCGTTCGGCGCGGATCCTGTCGACCTGCTCGGGCTGCTCGACGACTACCAACGGGCTTACCCCGCCATCGAGGTCATAGTGTCTGACGAGGGCAGCCTCAGCACGGTGGCCGCGATCCTGGCCGGAACCACCGACGTCGCATTCGTCGGGCTATTCGGCGACCAGATTCCGGCCGGCCTTGTCCACCAGGTGCTGGCGCTGGAGCCGCTCGTCGCCGTCGTTGGCCCGGAACATCCGCTGCACGGAACCCAGATCGCCGACGTGCGTGCGCTGGCTGACTCGGCCCGCTTCCTGGAAAGCCATCCGGACTCCGGAGTGCGCGCCCAGGTCGACGCCGCGTGCACGCGAGCCAAGGCACGGCGCCGCGTCGCGTGCGAACTCCGGAATCCGGCCGACCTGGCCGCACTCGCCTTGCGAGGGCTCGGCGTCGCCATCGTCCCGCTGCGCGCAGCGCTGTCCGCGACGTCCCCGGGCCAGGAAGCGAGTGTCCTGCGGCTGGCCGACCCCCGGGCCGTGCAGCCGGTCGCCCTGGTCTACCGTGACCCTGAACCGTCAAGCCGGCCCGTCCAGGCGTTCCTCAGGCTTACCCACTCACGATGGCCATCCGGCCCTAAGTAGCCCCTACCGGGCAAACGCTGCTGCCGCCCTGATGTCCAAGCCCGGTTTCAGACCCCGGGCAGGTGGGCGGCGACCACGGCGGAACGGCCGTCCCGCACGGCGGCCAGGGCGTCTTTCAGGGCCTGGGGCAGTTCCGCGGGATCGGATACGTTGACACCGTACGCACCGCCGGCGGCCTGGGCGATGCCCGGCAGGTCGGCGGCGGGCTCGAAGCTGACGTTGAAGTCGTCGTCGGCCGCGGCCGCGCCATCGGGGTGGACAGCGAGCGTGGAGTTCTTCGGGGCCCGCCAGCCGCGGTTGTTGTAGATCACGGTCAGCGCGGGCGTCTGGTAACGCCGGGCCGTCCATTGCGCCACGCTGGGAACCCCGAACAGGTAGCTGCCGTCGCCCACGAGGCAGACGATGGTCTGGTCCGGCGCGGCGAGCTTCGCGCCGATCGCCCCGCCGCCCGCCCAGCCCAGTGAGCTGGCGCCGCTGCCGATCATCGAGCCAGGGCGGTCTGCCCGCATGTGCTCGCTGACTGCCCGCTGGTTCGTGACCACCTCGGTCAGCAGCAGAGCGTCCTCGCCGGCCAGAGCCTCGCGGACGCACGCGGTGAGGTATTCCGGGGTGATGACGCCGTCCCGCGGCTGCTCCTGCGTGGCCCACTCGGCCCGCTGGGCGTCATGGATGGCTGTGTTCTCTACTCGCCGGGCGGCCACCATGTCCTCGTCGGCCAGGCCGTGGTCCCGGATGAACGCGCTGATCTGGGCCACGGCGACGCGGGAGTCAGCCGCCGCGAACCTGCGCGCCGGGACGTGCCACAACGGCAGCTGCTCCTTCACCGGATCCGAGTCGATGCAGTAGATCACCGCGTCACCGGCAGGGCGGTTCACGGCCGGGATCCAGGGCACGTCGGAGTCCGCGACCAGGATGACGTCGGCCTCGGCGAGCAGCGGGTTCTGGGCCGCAGTGTGCCAGTGATAGCCGTGGTGCATCGGATGAGTGTCGGGGAAGTTGACGTACTGCGGGGACGCCTCGATGACCGGCACGGCGAGCGTGTCGGCCAGCTGGACCAGCTCGCCGACGGCGGCGGGGTTCCGGCCGAGGTAGGAGGTGATCACGAGGGGCTTGCGGGCCCGGGCCAGGACGGTGGCGATCTCGGCGGTCACCTCGGGGGCGAGGGCCGCGGGCGCGACCGGCGTGTACAGCCCAGGCTCGATGGTGTACGGCTCGACCTGCTCCTCCATCACCTCACGCGGGCCGACCAGATACACGGGCCCGGCGGGGGCGCTGCGCGCGATCTGCAGGGCGCGCAGTACCAGCTGCTTGACGTTACGGCCGGTGCGGATCTCGTTGTCGTACTTGGTGTAGTTGCGCAGAATGCCCCGCTGGTCGCGGACATCCTGGAGCCAGTGGATGAACTCGTTACGGCCGCCCGGCAGCTCACCGTCCATGGTGTACGGGGCAGCGCCGGCGAAGATCAGCACGGGGATACGCCCGCGGGCGACGTTGTGGACGGCGCCACCCAGGTTCTGCGTGCCCGCGTCCACGTGCACCAGTACGGCCTGGGGTTCCCCGGAAACCGCCGCATAGGCGTGCGCAGCGCTGAGGGCCACCGTCTCGTGCGGGCAGACGATCAGCTCCGGCAGTTCCGCGCGGCGGCCCTCGGCCCGGACCTGGGCCAGCGCCTCGATCAGGCCCGGATGGTCACTGCCCAGGTTGGCGAACAGGTAGCGGACGCCGGCTTCGGCCAGGGCCTCGAGAAAGGCCGTGCTCGTGCTGTAATAACGATCCCCCATGGGGGGCAGTCCTCCAGGTCAAGGTGACGCAGCTCGGTAGTAGCGGGGGCTACGGCGGCGTAGCAGTGGCTCAGTAGCGGCCGGCGGCCTGGACGCTCATCGCGTGCTCGACCAGCGTGACCAGGGTGGCCTTGGTCGACTCGCGGTTACGTGCGTCGCAGGGAATGACCGGCACGTCGGGCGAGATGGCCAGGGCTTCGCTCACGTCCTTGGAGCGGTGCGGGAACTGGCCGTAGAAGCCGTTGATGCCGATCACAAACGGCAGCCCGCTGGCCTCGAAGTAGTCCACCGCCGGGAAGGAGTCGGCCAGCCGCCGGGTGTCGACCAGCACTACGGCGCCGATCGCGCCCTGGATCAGGTCGTCCCACATGAACCAGAAGCGGTGCTGGCCGGGCGTCCCGAACAGGTAGAGGATCAGGTCCTTTTCCAGGGTGATCCGGCCGAAGTCCATCGCGACCGTGGTGGTGCTCTTGTCCGGCACGTGGGACAGGTCGTCCACGTCCGTGCTGGCCACCGTCATCATGGCCTCGGTGGTCAGCGGCGTGATTTCCGAGACCGAGCCGACGAACGTGGTTTTGCCGACGCCAAAACCGCCCGCGACCACAATCTTGACCGAGGTCATGGCCGCGGGAGCGCCCTGCGGCGCGCCGACGCTAGATCTTACGGAGTCCACTAAGCACCCTTTCGAGCAGATTGAGATCCGGCCGGCCCTCGGCATCCTCCCGCTGGTGGATGCGCACCAGGCCATCGGCCCCCATATCCGCGATGAGAATCCTAGCCACGCCGAGCGGCAGCCGCAGGACAGCGGAGATTTCCGCCACAGATCGCCAGTCCCGGCAGAATTGCAAGATGGCCTGGCATTCAGGCGCGAGTACGGATAGATCACGCGGCTCGTACACCGTCGCCGTGACCAGAGCTTCAACCTGAAGCTGATAACGCGGCTGAGTCCGGCCGCCGGTGACCGTGTACGGCCGGACCAGGCGGCCTACAGCCTCTTCTTCGCTGGAACGCGATCCCCCGCCGCGGCGTCCCTGTCCGGCGTCCCACGACCCGGGGGGGCGCCCGCCCTCCCACGACGCGTTCGAACCTTGGTTCCACGAACCGGACCGCTCATCCCACGGACCTGACCGGCTATCCCACGTCCGGGCGGCACCAGGTGGAAGCGGGCGGTCGTCACCTCTCGGCGGGCCCGCCACCGTGTCCTCCGGTCATCGTCTGCCGTCCCCAGGAATGGAAGCTTGCATCATGCCGCGAGTGGCCGGCGTGAGGACCCGGCCGGCCCGCTCCACCAGCAACGTCATCTCGTAGGCGACCAGGCCCAGGTCGCAGGTGGATGCGGCCAGGACCGCGAGGCTGGAGCCGTTGCTGATGGCCATGATGACCAGGACCCCGCGCTGCATCTCCACCACGGTCTGGACGACCGCGCCGCCCTCGAAGACGCGCGAGGCGCCCTGAGTCAGGCTGGTCAGGCCGGAGGTGACGGCGGCGAGCTGGTCGGCTCGTTCCTGCGGGAACCCGGCCGAGAACGCGAGCGGCAGCCCGTCGGAGGACACCACGACCGCGTGCGCGACGTCGGGGACCCGCTCGACGAAGTTGGTGATCAGCCAGCCCAGGTCCTGCGTCGGTCGACCCGGAGTGCTCACTGGTCTCCCCCTAGCCGCCCGGCTGCCCGGGCTTTGCCCTGCGGTCTCTTTCTGTCTAGCACGATATGCCGTTCATGCGGGGATCTCATCCGTCCTGTGGCTCCTCGGTCTTAGGTGCAGCTGCACGTGCTTCGCGCACGCCCCGCTGGAAACTGGCCAGCCTGCTACGGACTTCGTCTGCCGAACGAGAGGGTCCTGCGCCGCTGTCGTCGGCAGCCGCGGCCGGCTCGCCCACCGATCCGGGGACGAGGTTGGCCCGCGGCACCCGGCGCGGGAGCCCAGCAGTAGTGGTGGTACCGGTGCTCGGCGCGGCCACGGTCTCGGCCGCGCGCCAGCCCTCGTCCGCGGGCGAGGACCAGGCCGGCTCGGCGGCGGTCTCGCCACCTTGAGCCGGTACCTGCGTGGTGGCGTGCGTCGTGCCGCTGCGGCGGAACCAGTCGGACTCGAGCGAGTCGAAGATCGGCAGCCGCTGCTGGTGCCCGTTCTCGGGCGGGGCAGGCACCTGCACGCCGTTGTCGGCGCCGTTAGTGCCGTTGGTGCCGTTGGGCCCGCTGAGGCCGTTCCCGGGCCGGGGCGGGATGACCGGGGACGGCCCGGTCCCGCTGGAGCCACCGCGATTCGCCCCGGATGGGGCGCCGAACCCGCCGAACGACCCGGTCTGGGGGGCGAACCCGCCGGTGCCGGACGCGCCGAACCCGTTGGACGGCGCGTCGGCCGCCGACGCCTGCGGCGGCACCAGATCGGGCGGGCTGGGAGGTGCGGGCGGGGAGCTGAAGCCCCGGGCCGCACCGCCGGTCCGGGTGGGCAGCGGCTGCGGGCCACTGCCTTCGCGGGGCTGCGGGCTGGTGGTGGGGGGCGAGAACCGCGGGATCCGGGCGGCTGCGGCGGCGGCCGCGGCCCCGCCGGGCTGACTGTAACCGGCTCCAGCCTGGCGCGTGGGCAGCGCGGCCGGGGTGCCGGCCGGGGGGGCCGACAGCGACGGGGCAGGACCGTAGTCCTCGACCCCGAACGGGCGCAGCCGGCCCAGGGGCGCGCCTTCCTGCTGGGCCACCGTGTCGGGTAGCCAGACCAGTGCGGTCAGGCCGCCCGACGAGGCGTGCCGCAGCCGGACCCGGACGCCGTGCCGGGCCGCGAGGCGGCCGACCACGAACAGGCCCATGCGCCGGGACACGCCGACGTCGACGACGGGCGGGTTGTCCAGCCGCCAGTTGGCGTGCCCCATCTCCTGGTCGGAGATGCCGACCCCGCCGTCGGTGACGTCGAGCAGCACGCCACCGGTGGTCAGCGGCTGCCCGGACACGTACACCTGGCTGTCCTCGGGCGAGAACGTGGTCGCGTTCTCCACCAGCTCGGCCACGAGGTGCACGACGTCGTTGACGGCCTGGCCGACAACGGTGATGCCGGGCTGGACGTTGAGCACGACCCGTTCGTACTGCTCGATCTCGGAGATGGCCGCCCGCAGCACGTCGACCAGCGGGACCCCCTGACTCCACCGCCGCGAGGCCTCGTGGCCCGCCAGGACCAGCAGGTTCTCCGAGTTGCGGCGCATACGGGTGGCCAGGTGGTCCAGCCGGAACAGGCTGCTGAGCCGGTTCGAGTCCTGCTCGCCCTGCTCCAGCGAGTCGATCAGCGAGATCTGCCGCTCGATCAGGGACTGGCTACGGCGGGACAGGTTGACGAACATCGCGTTCAGGTTGCCGCGCAGCAGCGCTTCGTCGGCGGCCAGCCGCACCGCCTCGCGGTGAACCTGGTCGAAGGCCCGCGCGACTTCACCGATCTCGTCGGTGGAGGACACCCCGATCGGCTCGATCTCGACGCTCTCGTCCGAGCCCTCGGTCTCACTGAGGCGGCGCACCATGTCCGGCAGCCGGGTACCGGCGATGTCGAGCGCGTCCTCCCGCAGGCGGCGCAGCGGCCGGATCATCGAGCGGGCGACGAGCGTGGTCACCAGCAGGACCAGGATCAGCAGAACCAGCGTGATGATGCTGATGATGACCGCGGACCGAGTGGCTGAGGTCTCCAGCGTGTTGCTGCGGGTGTTGATGTTGTTCATCAACGTGTTTTCCACCGAGCGCATCTTGCCCAGGGTGGACGTCATGTTGCTGTACCAGGTGTTGGCCGCGGACGTCCCGGTGCTGCCAATGCTGGCCACGTTGTTCTGGCTGGTGGAGACGGCCAGCGACTCTTCGAAGGCGGCCTCGTCGACCGGGGTGCCGCTGACCGTGTTCTGGAACAGCTGCTGCTGCGACAGGGACGCCGCGCTGGTGAAGTCGGCCTCGTCCGCGGCCTGCTGGGCCTGCTCGTTCTGCAGGTCACTCAGACCCTGGGGCGGGAACTGCTTGGCCAGGAGGGCCCCGAACAGCGTGGCACGCTGGGCCGACGCCTGGTCCTCGGCCCGGGCCAGCGCGGTGAGCACGAGAACGTCGTTGGCCAGCTGCGTGTCGCTGGTGCCGCCGCCGGAGAGGCTGGTGAACGTGAGCAGCGTGTCGATCGAGTTCGTGTAGTCCTGGATCATCGGCTCGGTCGGGATCTTGCTCGTCTCGGCGGCGGCGCGCAGCTGCGGCAGGTCGCTGATCCGGGCCAGCACCCCGTTGAGGGCCTGGCGGATGGCCGAAGAGTAGGTGTTGCCGATGCTGCTGGCCAGCCCGGTGACCTGCTGGGCTGCCTCGTCGGTGGCGGACTGCTGGTTGGTGAGCTGGATGTGCAGGGGGGCGTTGCCGTTCGGCTGGCCCGCGGCGATGTAACCAGCCGTGAGGTCCCGCTCGTCTTCCATATTCTGGGCCAGCCGGACCACGTCCGCGTTAAGCAGGGCCACCTGCTGGGTCCGCTTGTCGGCCAGCGCGCTGGTGGCGCCCGAGCTGATGCGCAGGCCGCCGAGGATCACGGCGGCCAGGGTCGGGACCACGATGAGGGCCAGGATCCGCCAGCGGACCCGCCAGTTGCTCAGGGCCAGCCGGGAGCCCGAGCGCGGTGCTGCGGCGCGCGGAGTCTCGTCCACGTCACCGGGGGCAGGCGCACCGGGAGGGGCTCCGGGCGCGGTCAGCGTGGCCGTGCCTCCGTTTCCATCCCCCACGGTCCCAGCGCCGCCGGCCACGTGGGTCCCGTTGGTCACGGGTCCCTCGCTGCCGTCGCGCTCGCCGGTCACCGGTCTCCTACGCACAGCCTTCGCACCTCACACGAGCAGGGATTCCGAGGACAGCCTTCGGGCCTCCGTGGCAGAAGCCGCACAACATCGCAACCCTCTTTCCCAAGCAGCTTTCCCGAGCAAACGTTCACCGCGGTCCGCTCACCGCGCTGTTCACCGCAAGGCCGACGACTTCCGGACGACCAAGGCAACTCTGACGTCTGAGTCGCAAAACGGGTAAGGACATATAATCATCTTCCTGTGGCGACCCATGGCGTAATCGCCAGTAATTTTGTCCGGGGTTGCGGTAGATGGCACCCCCCGGCGAGGGCGTCGGCCGACTGAGGACCCAGGGTGGCCGGTGATCAGCGCCGTTACCGGTTCCCGGCCCGGCGAGCCTCGCGTCACACTGCGTTACTACCCCCTCGACCTGCGACTATGCCCCCTGCACCGGGCCGCGTGATCGTGGTCACGTCACGTAATGATAACTACCGGCAATCGGTGACGAACCGGCAGCGACGGCATCGGGGCGGTGCCAGGGCGGCGGCCGGAATACGGAAGTAATGCGGCCGGGCACAGGACCGGTAAAGTCACGGTGCGTAGAGGAGTTGACACCGGTCGTTAATTAAAAGGGTCTGCTGGCCGGCGGAGCGTGAAATTGCCGCCGGGAGATGCGCCCACCGGGAGACCGGCGCGGTGGCCGCCACGGCAAATTACATCGCTGTAGCCGTATTTAACGCGGCCCGCAGAACTGATGGCGCAAATTTACCTTTCCCTTGGCCGCCGATCAGCGGCCCGTAACGGGGCACCATCCTCGGCAGTCACCGGCACCCGGCGACCGGCAACGACGCACCAGGCGCAACCGGCCGCCCGGCCACACCGGCAAGCTCAGACGGCCGGTGACGGAACCGCGACCCGGACCTAAACCCGGGGCAATCGGCCGGACACGGCGGCTTCCGGACGGGACCTGGGCCGGGCCATGGACGACCTGACCTGGAACGATGCCTGGATTGTCGATGCTGTCCGAATCGCCCTCCCACCTCTCGCCGCACTGATACGGTTAGCAACTGGCTGCGTCGAGTTGTGCCTGTTTGAGGCAGGGCCTCCGATTTAGCGTCCCCGATAGTTGTCCGATGGCTGAAGGAGCACAATGAGGTTCACCCGGGCCGGGCGGGCATCACTCGCCGCCGCCGGCGGTCTCGCGGTGGCGGTGCTCGCCGCCGCCTGCACCAGCTCCCAGACAGGCACCAGCGCCACCACGGCCTCGGCCCACCTGGAGAAGACCAACCTCATCGTCGGCTCGCTGCCGGTGGTGGACACCGCCGGGCTGTTCCTGGCCCAGCAGAACGGCTACTTCAAGCAGGCCGGGCTGAACGTCACGATCAAGCCGATCATCGCTACCCCGCAGGCCATTCCGGACATGCAGAAGGGCACCGTCGACATCGTCGCCGGGGCCAACTACGTGTCGTTCTTCCAGGCCGACGAAGTCAAGCACCTGGACCTGAAGGTGCTGGCGGACGGGGAGTCCTGCTCGACCGACACGTTCGAGGTGCTGTCCCTGCCTAAGTACGGCATCAAGAGCGCGAAGGACCTGGCCCACAAGCGGATCGCGGTCAACACGCCGAACAACATCCAGACCCTGCTGACCAACACCGCGCTGCAGACCGCCGGAGTCAGTTCCAGCTCGGTGACGTACGTGCCGATCGCGTTCCCGAAGATGGGCGCGGCCCTGGCCAGCCACGAGGTCGACGCGATCAGCGCGGTCGAGCCGTTCATCACCGAAAACGAACTGAAGTACGGCGCGCAGCCGGTCATGTCGACCTGCACCGGGCCGACCGCGAACTTCCCGATCTCCGGCTACTTCGCCACCTCGGCGTTCGTGCAGAAGTACCCGAACACGGCGCGCGCGTTCGCCCGGGCCATCGACCGCGGGCAGGCCCTGGCCGACTCGAGCCGGTCCGACGTCGAAGAGATCATGCCGAACTACATCAAAGGCCTGAGCCCCAACCAGGCCGCGGTGGTCAACCTGGGGCAGTTCCCGACCTCGATCGACCAGACGCACTTGCAGCGGGTGGCCAGCGCGATGGCGAGCGGCCATCTGGTCCCGGCCAATTTCTCGGTTGCGCCGTTGCTGTTCCACTGATGGGACGTTACTTTCACGTAAAAAGTGCGGGGCACAAACAATTTCGCCAGGCGGCCGCGCCACGCTGGATTCTGCGTGGCCGAGTCATAGCCGGTTATAACTACACTTTGTTATATATAAATTACTACTGGTTATTCATGCAGGCAACGCAGAACCTTTCGCTAACGATGCCCATCCCCGGTAACGAGGCAATGTGCACATGCGGTAAGACTTATGACGCGCCATCGGACTGTTCATTGGACCGCCCGCATTCCGCGGGGCGGCAATGGGAGGGGCTGCATTGGCGCGGGGGGCCAGCTTTAACGCCGGCCGCTGGCCGCCGGCGCCAATTGACCATGCAACGGCTTCTCCGCCGTTATCCACGTTAGGAGCGTCAATGAGGTCTCCACGCCTCGGCCGGATCACCGTCACGGCCACGGCAGGACTGGCCGTCGGGCTGCTGGCCGTCGGCTGCAGCAGTTCGGGGTCGTCGGGCTCAACCAGTTCGGGGTCGTCGGCGTCGCCGTCGTCGGCCAAGCTCGAGCAGTCGTCGATCACGGTCGGCGCGCTCCCGGTCGTCGACAGCGCCGGCCTGTACCTGGCCAACAAGCTCGGGTACTTCAAGCAGGAAGGCCTGACGGTCAAGATTGCCCCGGTGACCCAGAGCACGCAGGCCATCCCGGACATGCTGCACGGCACCATCGCCATCATCGGCGGCGCAAACTACGTCTCGTTCATCGAGGCCCAGGCCAAGGGCACGGCCCAGTTCAAGGTGGTCGCCGAGGGCGTGACCTGTAAGCCCAATACCTTCGGGGTAGCCGTGCTGCCGTCGTCCGGCATCACCACGCCCGCGGATCTGGCGGGCAAGACCATCGCGGTCAACCTGACCAACAACATCCAGACCCTGACCCTCAACGCGGTACTGAAGGCCGACGGGGTGGACCCGTCTAAGGTCAAGTACGTGGTGATCCCGTTCCCGAACATGGTCACCGCGCTCAAGGCCAAGCAGGTCGACGCGATCAGCGCGGTGGAGCCGTTCCTCGGTGGCGCGCTGGGCGCCGACGGAGCCAAGGAGGTCGTCTCTTCCTGTGACGGCCCGACGGCCAACATGCCCATGTCCGGGTACATCGCCACCTCAAGCTGGGCGCAGCAGAACCCGAACACCGCCAAGGCCTTCCAGACCGCGCTGCTCAAGGCCCAGGCCTACGCGGAGGCGAACCCGTCCGCGGTCAAGGCGATCCTGCCGACGTACACCAAGGTCACCGCGGCCCAGGCTGCCAAGCTCCCGCTCAACACCTACCCGAGCACGCTGGACCCGGCGGAGATCACCAAGGTTCTCACCCTGATGAAGAGCGGCGGCCTGGCCACCGGCTCGGCCACGGCGAGCACGCTGCTGTTCAAGTAAGTAAGGCAACTGTGTGACTGCTTCGAGCACTACCGCTGACGCGCCGCGCTCGCACGCCGCGCCCGCGTCACCGGCCCGGAAGGCCCGCGCCGCCCGCTGGCGGCGCGGGCTGACCGGGGTGATCGTGTTCCTGGTCATCGCCGAGCTGCTCGGCGTGACCGGGATCATCCCCACGTCGGTGCTGCCGCTCACCTCGACCGTCCTGGGCCACGTGTTCACGCTGCTCGGCAACGGGCGGTTCCTGGCCGACCTGGGCGCCACGATCGAGGCCTGGGCCGTAGGCCTGGCCATCACCATCGTCATCGGGGTCCCGCTCGGCGTGCTGCTGGGCAGCGTGCCCGGCGTCCGGGTGGCCGCCCGCGCGGTGGTCGAGTTTCTCCGGCCGATTCCTTCTGTCGCGCTGATCCTGCTGGTCAGCCTCTGGCTCGGGCCCGGGCTGAAGATGTCGGTCACGCTGATCGTCTACGGCGCGATCTGGCCGATCCTCTACAACACGATCGCGGGCCTGGACGACGTGGACCCGGTGGCCAAGGAGACCAACCGCGCGTTCGGGTTCTCCGCGCTGGCCACGATCCGGATGGTGTCGCTGCCCAGCGCGGCCCCGTTCATCGCCACCGGCATCCGGCTGGCCTCGTCGGTAGCGATCATCCTGGACATCGGCGCGGGCTACATCACCGGCCGCATCAACGGGCCGGGGCTCGGCGCGTTCATCGCGGACTACAGCTCGGGCGCGGGCAACCTGGCCATCATCCTGGCCGCGACGGTCTGGGCCGGCATCTTGGGCCTGGTCCTGGACCGCGCGATCGTGTGGGCCGAGCACCGTCTGCTGCGCTGGAATTACCTGCGCCTGGTGGGAGCGGGTGCCGCATGAGCGTGATGAAGGTAGTGCGGGGACTGTCGCGCTGGGTGGTGCTGGTGGTGGGCGTGCTCCTGTGGCAGCTATGGGCGTCCAGCGCCCACAGCCCGTTCTTCCCGCCGCCGTCGACGATCCTGGACCGGATGTACCACTTGTGGTTCTCCGGTCCGGCCTCGCACGTGTTCTTCACGCCCAACGCGACCGGCAACCTGCTGCCCAGCATCTGGCGGACGCTGGCCGGGCTGGCCATCGCCACCGTGATCGGGGTGCCGCTGGGGATAGCCATCGGCCGGTCCCGGGCGGTATCGGAGTACCTGGAGCCGCTGCTGCAGTTCGGGCGGGCGCTGCCGGTGGTCACGCTGGCCCCGGTGTTCCTCGTCCTGTTCAAGATCGGCAACCAGATGGAGGTGGCCACGATCGCGTTCGGCACCGTGTGGCCCATCCTGCTCAACACCATCGACGGGGCCAGCTCGGTCGACCCGGTGCAGGTGGAGACGGCCGACGCGCTCCGGCTCAGCCGGACCGAGCGGCTGACCCAGGTGATCATCCCGTCGGCGCTGCCGAAGATCTTCACCGGGTTCCGGCTCAGCCTGTCGCTGGCCCTGATCCTGATGGTGTTCTCGGAGCTGGTCGGCAGCAGCAACGGCATCGGCTACGAAATGCTCAACGCCCAGAACTCCTTCGACATCGTCGAGCTGTGGTGCACGATCGTGCTGCTCGGCATCCTCGGATACCTGCTCAACGCGATTCTGAACGGCGTACAGCGGCAGCTGCTGGCCTGGCACCGGGGTGCCCGCCAGGTGGAGGCTGTGTAATGGAAGACCTCAGCGGAGGGATGCGGACACGACGTGCTTGAAGTAACCGATCTGACCCGGACCTACGGCCAGGGCCCGGGGGCGCACGTGGCCATCGAGGACGTGCGGCTCAGCGTGGCCGAAGGCGAGCTGGTCAGCATCGTCGGGCCGTCCGGATGCGGGAAGTCGACCCTGCTCCGGTGCATCGCCGGGCTGCTGCAGCCGACCCGGGGCCAGGTCGAGCTGAGCGGCGCGCCGGTGGACGGGGTGCCGGACGGGCTGTCGGTGGTGTTCCAGGACTACAGCCGCTCGCTCTACCCGTGGCTGACCGTGCAGGACAACGTGGCGCTGCCGCTGCGCCGGACCGAGCGTAGCCGGAAGGCCCGCCGGGCCACGGCCGACGCGGCCCTGACCGCGATCGGGCTGCCCGGCGTGGGCCAGAAGTACCCGTGGCAGCTGTCCGGCGGCATGCAGCAGCGGGTGGCGATCGCCCGGGCCCTGGCCGGCGAACCGGCCCTGCTGCTGATGGACGAGCCGTTCGGCTCGGTCGACGCGCAGACCCGGGAAGACCTGGAGGACCTCACCCTGCGGGTGCGCAGCGAGCGCGGCATCACGATCCTGCTCGTCACGCACGACATCGACGAGAGCGTGTACGTCGGGGACAGGGTGATCGTGCTCACGCCCGGCCCCGGCCGCATCTTGGCCGACCTGCGGGTGGACCTGCCCGCGCCGCGAGACCAGATCAGCACCAAGCAGCGGCCCGAGTTCGTGCAGCTCCGCACGGAGGTGAGCCGCCTCATCCGGTCCCGCCCGGACGGCCGCGAACCCTCGGGAATTACCCAGTCTCGCAGCGGGCGGGGTGACGACAGGTAAGGTAAGTAGGCGCGTCCCCGCCGCACTTGCCCTGCCCGGGCCAGATTGACGGTCTGGGACACAGTGCCGAAGACTGAGACAGACCGCCGGAGTGCCGGGGAACCGGTGCTTCAGGGCCGTCGCGGAGGACGATATGGCCATCCTTACCTGTCCCAACTGCGCCGTCCGGGTGCAGCCAGAGGACTTGATCTGCTTCCGGTGCGGGGCCAACCTGCCACGCGCGGAGCAGGCCGAAGAGGACTTGCCTACGCCCACGGTTTCGCAGCGCTACATGACCGGCCGCGACGACCAGCCGTCCTGCCCCAACTGCGGCGCGCGGGTCCCCGACCCGTCCGACCTGTGGTGCCTGGAGTGCCGGGCGCCGCTGCCGCGGACCGGCCAGCGGCGGATCTCCCCCGTGGTCCTGCGGATCGCGTTCCCGACCGGCAACGTGGAGATCCCGGCCGGGACCTCGCTGCTGCTGGGCCGGGATCCGGCCCAGTCACTGGTGGCGGCGGCGTTCGCCCGGTTCGACAACGTCTCCCGGCGGCACGCGACGGTGACCGTCGACGACTCCGGCCGGGCCGCGATTCGCGACGAGGGCTCCACCAACGGGACGTTCGTCAACGACGACCGGGCCACCGCGGGCACCGAAATCCGGCTGGTCGACGGCGACCGGGTGCGGCTGGGCGCGGACGTCACCGGTGAGGTGTACCTGCCCCGCCAGGAGATGGACCCGGCCTACCTCAGCCGTAACAACGGGAGCATCTGAACTTCCGCCGCGGCCGCGGCCTCCCCGCGGGACCCCTGGGCTCCTCCCCGTGAACACCCGGCGTCCGCCAGGTAGCAGAATGGGGAGGTGCCGCATCTAGAACTCTCCTGGTCGCAGGGCGCGGTGCTGGCTGCTGTTCTGGCGCCGGTAGCGGTGGTACTGATCCGGACGCGGCGGCCCCGGCTGGTCGCCACCGGACGGTTCACCGGTGAGGCCGCGCTGCTGGCCGCCCTGTTCGCGCTGTGGCGGTACGCCGGGACGTTCTCGGTGCTGCCGTCCTCGGGTGGGCTGCCCCGGGCGCACTGGCTCTGGCACGCCGAGCGCTGGCTGCACCTGCCTAACGAGGCAGCCCTTCAGCGGGTGTTCCTGCCGCACCCGCTGATCATCCAGTTGTTCAACCTCTACTACGCGGGCTTGCACTTCCCGGTGATGTTCACCTGCCTGGGCTGGGTCTTCATCTGGCACCGCGGCCACTACCGGCAGGTGCGGACGACGGTGGTGCTGTTCACCGCCGCGGCCCTGCTCATCCAGCTCATCCCGGTCGCGCCGCCGCGGCTGCTGCCCGGCAGCGGCATGGTCGACACCGCGATCTTGTACGGGCAGTCGGTGTACGCGATCGGATTCGACGAGTTCTCGGCCATGCCGTCGGTGCACGTCGGCTGGTCCATCATCGTGGCCATCGCGGTGATCACCGCCTCCCGCAGCCGGTGGCGCTGGCTGGCGGTGCTGTACCCCGTGCTGACCACGCTGGTCGTGGTGGTCACGGCCAACCACTACTGGCTGGACGGGGTGGTAGCCGGGCTGCTGGTGGCCGGGGCGCTCGGGCTGCAGAAGGCCGGGCGGTCGGCGCGCCTGGTCCTGCTGACCCGGGCCGCGGCCCGGAAGGCGGCCACGACGCCGGGCTCGCGCGAGCCTGTGAACATGTTAGATCTGTGATGTTCCTGCGCGACGTGAGATTATCGTCGGCAAAAGCCGGGCTTGCCCTGATACGGGAGGTCTGTGGTGAGTGAGTCTCGTGTGGGTGCAGTGTCACAGCCGCCCGGGTTGCGGCGGGACGCGATCGGGCTGCGGGAGGTGCTGTTCCAGAGCATCACCGACATGGCCCCGGGGGCCGCGATCGCCGCGTCGATCCCGGCCGGGGCGGCCTACGCGGGCGGGTCGCTGCCGCTGGCCGTGCTGTTCGCGCTGATCGCCTGCCTGCTGTCGGCCTCCTGCGTCGGCCAGCTGGCCAGTGAGCTGCCCGCCTCGGGCTCGGTGGCGACCTACGCCGCCCGCGGCCTGCACCCGGCCATCGGGTTCCTGGTCGCTTGGGGCTACGTGCTGGTCGGGGCGCTGATCCCGCCGCTGGTGCTGCTCCAGCTCGGCTTCACCGTGGCGTCCACGATCAACTCCGAGTGGCACAGCTACCCGGCGAACCTGTGGTGGCCGTGGGCCATCCTGGGCGCGCTGATCGTGCTGGTCGCCGGTTACTACGGGGTGCAGACGTCGGCCCGGCTGGGCACGGTGCTCGGGGCGTTCGAGATCGGAGTGTTCGTTGTCCTGGCCGTGTTCCTGGTCGTGCACGCGGGCTCGCACAACACCTGGTCGGTGTTCGGCACCTCGTACACGCCGTCGAAGTACCACGGCCTGACCGGGGTGTTCGCGGGGTCGGTGTTCACCGTGCTGGCGTTCGGCGGGTTCGAGGGCGCGGCGCCGCTGGCCGAGGAGGCCCGAGATCCCCGGCGCACCATCCGGCGGGCCGTGCTGATCGCCACCCTCAGCATCGGGGTGCTGTACGTCTTCACCACCTACGCCGCGGACGTGGCCTTCGGGCCGGCCAAGTTCGCCGGGTTCGGCGTCGCGGGCACGGCATCCTGGGTCGGCATCGCCCGGTCCCTGTACGGGATCTTCTGGTTCTTCGTGTTCCTGGCCATCGTCAACTCCACGATCGCCAACGCCAACGCCGGGGTGAACGTGTCCAGCCGCACCGCCTACGCCATGGGCCGGATCGGCGCGTTCCCGCACTTCTTCGCGCGCGTCCACCACAAGCACAGCTCACCCGTCGTAGCGATCGCGGTGTCCTTCCTGGTCACGATCGCGGTGACCCTGGGGCTGGGCCTGGCCTACACCCCCGAGACCGCGTTCTCCATGGTGGGAACGGGGCTGGTCATCGTGCTGGCCGCCATCTACATCATCATCAACGCGGCCTGTATCGGGTACTTCTGGCGGCGGCGGGCCACCGGCCAGGGCTTCAACGTGCTCCTGCACCTGGTCATCCCGGTACTGGGGATCGTCGCGTTCGTGCCGGCCTGGCTGGCGGCCGCGGGCATCCCGGCGTTCTCGTTCGTGACCCCGCTGGCCGCGCCGGCGTCGTACATGGGCCCGGGGGTGGCCGGCTGGATGGTGGTGGGGATCGGGTATCTGATCTACCTGTACCGGCGGCACCCGGAACGGGTCACCGAGGTCGGCCTGGTGCACCTGGACGACGCCGAGATCGAGGCCTGAGGAGCCGAGACCGAGGTCCGAGGAGGGAAAGACACGATGAGCGATCTTCAGGTGATCAGCTTCCGGCCGGAGGCGGGGCAGTACGCCTGGACGTTCGGCGGGGCGGAGCCGGTCATGCGGGTGCGGCCGCCGGCCGTGCTGGAGGTGTTCACCGAGGACTGCTTCGCGGGGCGGGTGCGCGGGGAGAACGATCTCGTCTCACAGGTGTGTGAGTTCCCGTACCTGAACCCGCAGACCGGGCCGTTCTACATCGAGGGGGCCGAGCCCGGGGACACGGTAGCGGTCCACTTCATCTCGATCGAGCCGGCCCGCGACTGGGCCGCGTCTACGACGGTGCCGCTGTTCGGGGCGCTGACCGGGACGCACCTGACCGCGCTGCTGAACGATCCGCTGCCGGAGCTGGTGTGGATCTGGCAGCTGGACCGGGCCGCCCGCACCTGCCGGTTCACCGCGCGGCGGAGCGAGTTCACCGTGGACCTGCCGATGGACCCGATGCACGGGACGGTGGGGGTCGCCCCGGCCAACCTGGAGGCGCGCAGCGCGCTGGTGCCGGATGCGTTCGGCGGGAACATGGACACCCCCGAGATGCGGGCCGGCGTGACCTGCTACCTAGGGGTGAACGTGCCGGGGGCGCTGCTGTCCCTGGGCGACGGGCACGCCCGCCAGGGTGAGGGCGAGACGTGCGGCGTCGCGGTCGAGACGGCGATGAACACGGTGATCGCGGTGGACCTGATCAAGGGACGGCCGTGCCCGTGGCCCCGGCTGGAGTCCGGCACGCACCTCATGTCGGCCGGGTCGGCCCGGCCACTGGAGGACGCGTTCCGCATCGCCCAGCACGACATCACGACCTGGATCGCGGCCGAGTACGGGCTGGACCCGCTGGACGCCTACCAGCTGGTGACGCAGGCGGTGGAGTCGCCGCTGGCCAACGTGTGCGACACCAACTACACCAGCATCGCCAAGATGCCCAAGCGCTACCTGCCCGGGGGCGGCGCCATGGACGGCGGGCACGGCCGGATGCTGGAGGTGGCGGCGGCCTACAGTGCTGGCCGGTGAGGGCCGGCTAGGTCAGCGTTCGCTGTCGAGGGCGGCCATCTGCGGGGAGTCGTACCGGTCGCCCGCGACCGCGCCGGCTGGGACCGCCTGCTCGATGGCGGTGAGCTCGTCCGCGGTGAGGGTGATGTCGAGAGCGCCGAGGGTCTCCTGAAGGCGGTCGCGGCGCTTGGTCCCGATGAGCGAGATGATGTCGTCACCTTGGGCCAGCACCCAGGCGAAGGCCAGCTGGGCGGTGGTCACGCCGCGGTCCTCGGCGATGCGCTCCAGCGCGCTCAGCAGTTCCAGGTTGCGCTCGAGGTTCCCGGCGCTGAACCGGGGGAACCGGCCGCGGGCGTCACCGGGGCCGGACTGGCGGGCGGTGTCGCGGTTGAGCAGGCCGCGGGACATCACGCCGTAGGCGGTGACGCTGATGCCGAGCTCCCGCACGGTGGGGAGGATGCGCTCCTCGATCCCCCGGCTCACCAGCGAGTACTCGATCTGGAGCTCCTGGATGGGGACGACCGCGGCGGCGCGGCGGATGGTGTCCGGACCCATCTCGGACAATCCGGCGTAACGCACGTAGCCGGCGTCGATCATCTCGGCGATGGCCCCCACCGTGTCCTCGATCGGGACGCGGGGATCGAGCCGGGCCGGCTGGTAGAGGTCGATGTAGTCGGTGCCGAGCCGCTGCAGGGAGTAGGCCAGCGAGCTCTTGACCATGGCCGGGCTCACGTCGTGGCCGACGAAGGCGCCGCTGGGATCGCGCTGGCCGCCGAACTTGACCTGGATGAACACCCGGTCCCGGGGCACGGTCCGCAGCGCCTCGCGGAGCAGCGTCTCGTTGTGGCCCATGCCGTAGAAGTCGCCGGTGTCCAGCAGGTTGATGCCGGCGTCGAGGGCGGCGTGAATGGTGGCGATGCTTTCCTGGTCGTCGGCGGCACCGTAGATGCCGGACATTCCCATCAGGCCGAGGCCGACCCGCGAGACTTCGGGGCCGCCGCGGCCCAGCGTGGTCATCTGCACCTCAGCAGCCTAATGGCGCCCAGCAGATCAGTGGCTGCGGGCCGCGACCTCGGGTGAGCTGGGCTGGACCGGCAGCATCTGGCGCCCCGGGCCGCCGGTGGCGCTCAGGCCGCGGGACGGGCTGAGCATCTGGACCTGGTTCCGGCCGCCCCGCTTGGCCCGGTAGAGGGCGGCGTCGGCCGCGGCCATCAGCTCGGTCAGCTGGCGCACCGAGCCGCCTTCCAGCGCCGCCACCCCGACCGAGGCGGTGACCTGGACCGGCTCACCCCCGGGTGCGTTCAGCGGCAGGCCGGCGATCCGGCCCCGCACCCGGTCCGCGACCCGGATGGCGTCCACCGCCCGGGTACAGGGCAGCAGCAGCACGAACTCCTCGCCGCCGAACCGGCCCGCCAGGTCGTAGTCGCGCAGCGCGCCCGGCAGGCACTGGCCGATCTGGCGCAGCACCTCGTCCCCGAACAGGTGCCCGTAGGTGTCGTTGACGTGCTTGAACCAGTCCAGGTCGAGCAGGGCCACGGCCAGTGGCTTACCGCTGTGCCCGGCCCGGACCAGCTCGGCCGTGGCCTCCTGCTCCCAGGCCCGGGCGTTCAGCAGGCCGGTCTTGGAGTCGGTCCGCGAATCGGTCACGAGCTGGGCGTGCTGGAGGGCCCGCAGCGGCAGCGCGGCGAGCGGGAACGCGAACAGCAGCGCGATCGGGGTGCTGGCGGCGGCGAAGGCCACCAGCACGGCCAGGCACAGCTCGGTCAGGTCGTTGTACATCGGCTCCCGGCCAAACTGCACCGTGCGGAGCCGGATGGTGGGGTCGGCCCCCTTGGCCGCCGCGAACACCAGCACCGCGTTGACCAGCCGCTGCACCAGGCCCGCGGCCGCCGCCGCCAGCATCCAGCTCAGCCCGGACAGGTGGGTGCCGACGGCCCGGAACACCAGCGCGGCGGCCAGGTAGCTGAGGCCGAGCGCGCACGCGCTGAACACGCGGCGGTGCAGCGAGCCGTGCCGGATCCGCCACTGGGTGAAAGCGAGCCGGATGATCGGGATCACCGGCGCGTACACCAGCGGCAGGAGCAGCGCGACCGGCAATTCCCACAGCGCGTGCATGTCCCGCGAGACGCCCGCCTTCTCCCCCGCCCGCCGGGTCAGCTCCAGGCTGCCCACGTCGCAGGCCACCAGCAGGGCGAACAGGACCATGTCGTGCCGGTCACCGGCACCGCGGGACGCCGCGAGGCCGAGCCCGGCCGCGTCCAGCAGGACGATGCCGGTGACGAAGACGGTCAGCCACCGCGGCAGGGCCCAGACGGCCCAGGCGCGTACGGCGGCGCCTGGCCCGTGGGGGCCGCGACCGCGTGAATTCATGCAGTCTCCTTGCGGGTCCGTTTTCAGAGGGGTTGGCAACGGAACGCGCAGCTGATGTCCCGCATTGTCACGACCATTACTGCACTGTGTCAAGTTGCTGTCACACATAGGCACATTTGCGTGAATTCATCGACGTTATGCATTGGCCGGATTACTGAATGAAACCGGCATTATGTGGCTTAGGTGAGCAAACGGGACAGGCGCTAAGAGAGCCGTCAACGGCTCAATGACGTCCGAAATAGGACGAGAGGGGCCGGGCCGGCCCTAAGGACTGGACGCCAGAGCGCGACCGGGAGCGGGTACGGGAGCGGTCGAGGATGACGACCAGCGCCGCCACCGTGCCCGCGGCGCCGAAGCAGGCGATCACCAGGTGCGGAGGCCACAGCGCGACCGCGGCGCCGGCCAGCACCATCAGCAGGCCCTGGCCCAGGCTCATGCCCCCCTGGGCCAGGCCGAACGCCTCGCTGCGGCGCTCCGGAGGGGCAGCGGCCACGAACGCGGCGTTCGCGGCCAGCTGGAAGGCCGCGAACGCTCCGGCGGCGAACAGCACCGCCAGCACCGGCAGCAACCCGAGGTCGAACGCGAACAGCACCAGGACCGCGCTGGCCGCGGTGGCCAGCGGGCCCAGCCAGCGCATCCGGCGCGGCGGCGACACCAGGCGGCTGAAGGCCAGCGATCCGAGCATGGCCCCGAACGGCTCGGCCGCCAGGATCAGGCCAACCGTGAGCGACCCGCCGCCGAGCGACCGGGCCAGCGGGACCGCGATCCCCTCCGGCGCGTTGTAGAACGCGCACAGCCAGCCGAACAGCATCGGATCCCGCAGCGCGGGGCGGCCGAACACCAGCCGGACCCCGGCCACCAGGCCGTGCTCACGACGTTCGCGCCCGCCCGCCGAGGCCGCGGCCGCAGTGACCGGGGCGGCCGGTGGCGCGTCCGCTGGGTCGCGGACCCGCGGGCGGGCCGGCCCGCCGGCCCGGTCGCGAACCCGCGGGCGGGCCGGCGGGCGCCACTGGGTCCAGAGGCGGACGATCAGCGCCGAGGCCGCGAACGTGCCCGCGTCGACGACGAGCGACGGGCCGACGCCGAGCAGGCCGACCAGCGTGCCGCCCACGGCGAACCCGATGACCTGGGCCAGCTGGGTCGTGGTGAGCGTGACCGCGGTGCCGAGCACGTACCGGTCCCCCGGCAGCACGTCGGGATAGACCGCGGCCCGGGCCGACGTGAACGGCGCACCGACCAGGGTCACCGCGCACAGCAGCACGATCAGCGCGGCGATCGGCACGCCGGGGATCGCCATCACCAGCACCATCGCCGCCCGCACCAGGTCACAGACGATCATGACCGCGCGGCGCGGGTTCCGATCGGCCAGGGCGCTGAGGGTCACGCCGCCGACGAAGGAGGGCACGAAGCTGGCGGCGTAGGTGACCGCCGCGAGTAGCGGTGAGGTAGTGCGGTCGTAGACCAGCACGGTCAGCGCGACCCGGGCCAGCTGGTCACCGGCGACCGACAGGATCTGGGCCAGCCACAAGGCCCGAAACTCCGGTACGGCGAAGACGTCGCGGAAGACGGTCCTGCGAGCCGGCCCGTCCGCCGCCAGCGTTTGTACTGTGCCTTCCACTGGGCCCTTCATAGGCCCTTTCACGGGCCCGTCACTGGGCTGTCATCGGGCCGGCGCCCGCCGTTGCTGCGATTTCGTCCTCCGCGTCCCGTTCACGACACTATGGGGCGTTATCACATCATGACGGACAGTTGCGGCTTTCGGCAACCAAACGGACTGGCCAACGCTGGCCCAAAGTGGCGAAAATCTCGCCCCGCGAGACCAGGATCAGCCGTGAACTTGATCAGGATTAGCCGTGAATAGGCCGCTATGTGGGTGGGCATGGTGCCCGCACACCTCCCCGCACCGTACTGTTTGACACTGAGCCTGTTGACTCTGAGCCTGAACCATCGCGACAAGACCGGACGGCTGCATGGAACCCGATCCCACCGTGCTCGCCAGTCTGCGCAAGGCTGTCGAGGCCATGCCAGACGATGTGCCGCTGCGTGTGCACCTGGCCACCCTGCTGTTGCAGGCGGGACAGCGGGACGAGGCCATCCGGCACGTGGGCGCGGTATTGCAGCGCGATCCCGGTAACACCGAGGCCCTGGCCCTGCTGCAGCGGCCCGCCGCGCCCGCACCGTCTCCGCCAGCTCCGCAGGTCCCGCCAGCTCCGCAGGTCCCGCCGGCCTCGCAGGTCCCGCCAGCCCCGCAGGTTCCGCCAGCCCCGCAGGTCCCGCCCGCCTCGCCGGCCGGACCGGACAACGCGACCGCCGGCCCGGTGTCACCCAACGGGCCGCCGCCACCCGCGGGCCCGCCGGCGCCGGAGGCGGGCCTGGCCGGGCCCCGCCGCCAGGACCGTTCGCCCGACTTTGACTGGTCCCAGGCCGAGTCGGAGCTGAGCGACGTGCTGCCGCCGATGTTCGTGGGCAGCGAGGAGACCTCCGCCGACTCGGCCAGCGCCCCGGCCGAGGCCTTCGACGCCGAGCACACCACCCTCAAGCTGGCCGACGTGGCCGGCATGAACCAGGTCAAGCAGCGGCTCGAGGCCGCGTTCCTGGCCCCGATGCGCAACCCGGAGCTGCGCAAGCTGTACGGCAAGAGCCTGCGCGGCGGCCTGCTGCTGTACGGGCCGCCCGGCTGCGGCAAGACGTTCATCGCCCGGGCCGTGGCCGGCGAGCTCGGTGCCCGGTTCATGGCAGTCTCGTTCGCGGACATCATCGACATGTTCGTCGGGCAGAGCGAGCGCAACATCCACGAGCTGTTCGAGATCGCCCGGCGCAACGCCCCGTGTGTGCTGTTCCTGGACGAGGTGGACGCGATCGGGCAGAAGCGCAGTCAGCTGCGGAACACCCCGATGCGCAGCGCGGTGAACCAGCTGCTGCTGGAGCTGGACGATGTGGGCGGTGGCAACGACGGGGTGTTCCTGCTGGCCGCGACCAACCACCCGTGGGATGTGGACAGCGCGCTGCGCCGGCCGGGGCGGTTCGACCGGACGTTGCTGGTGCTGCCGCCGGACAACGCGGCCCGGGAGGCCATCTTCCGCTTCCACCTGCGGGACCGGCCGGTGGCCGGGGTCAACCTCGGCCGGCTGGCCAAGGTGACCGACGGCTACTCCGGGGCAGACATCGCCCACATCTGCGAGACGGCGTCCGAGCGGGCTCTCCTGGACAGCATCAACCGCGGCGAGGCTCGCATGATCGGGCAGCCGGACCTGGAGGCGTCGGCGGCGGAGGTCAAGCCGTCACTAGGGGCGTGGTTCGACACCGCGCGGAACGTCGCCCTGTTTGCCAATGAGGGTGGCGCCTACGACGACCTCGCCGACTACCTGAAAAAACGCCGGCTGATATGAGCGCGCTGACGGCATGACCGAGCTCAGGCAGGAGCTGGCGCGCGCCGACGCGATGCTCGATATGAAACGCTACGACCAGGCGTGCGGGGTGCTGGGCCGGCTGGTCGCGGCGGAGCCGGAGAACGCCCGGGCCTGGTGCCTGCTGGCCCGGGCTCAGCTCGGCGCGGGGCGGCACCAGCAGGCCGTGGACGCGGCCAACCGCGCGGTGAGCCTGGATCCGGCGGACGAATGGCCGCACCGGCTGGCCAGCAACGCGCTGCTGCACACCGACAACTACCCCGAGGCGCTGCGGGCGGGCATGGAGGCCCGGCGGCTGGCCCCGGGACACTGGCAGGCCCATATCTGCGTGGCGCAGGCGGCGCTGGGGGCCCGGCGCCTGGACATCGCCATCGCCGCGGCCCGGCAGGCCCGCAGCCTGGCCCCGAACGAGCCGGACGTGCACTTCCTGTCGGGCAAGGTGAGCCTGGCCGCGGGCGACCTGGAGTCGGCCCGGGGGCACCAGGAGCGCGCGCTGGCGCTGGACCCCGCGCACAGCGGGGCCATGAACGAACTGGGCCGGATCCGGCTGCGCCGGCACGACACCCGCGGCGCCGTCCGGCACTTCATCCAGGCGGCTCGGATCTCGCCGGCCGAGAGCGTCTACAGCCGGAATATCGACGTGGTCATCCTGCGCACGGTGTCGCGGATGATCTACATGTTCACGCTGGCCGCGCTGCTGCTGATCTGGATCCCGGTCATCGCGCACCTGGGCCGGTTCCCGTTCGTGATCGGGCTGACCGTGCTGGGCGTGATCGCGATAGCCAGCTTCGCCTGGATGGTGCTGCGGCTGCCGCCCGAGGCGCGGCTGCTGGTGCGCCGGACACTGCGCGGCCGCCGGGCCTTGGCCGCGCTGGCGGTGGCGATCGGCGGGGTAGCCCTGGCCTTCCTGGCGGTGGCCCTCGTCCCGGCGGCCGAACTGCCCCAGGTGCTGCCGATCGCGGTCATCGCCACCATCGGGGCCCGGCTAGGCGCGTTCGCCATCCTGCGCGGCGCCGTTCCCCGCCGCTGACCGTCAGCCCGGGCCGGGCGCGGGCCTGGCGCGGGCTTGGCGCGGGCCGGGGGTGGGCCGGGGGTGGCGGCTGGGCGGATGCCGGAGTGACCTGCGGGATGCGCGAGTCTCGAGGTGTGTCGTGGGGTTCGTAGTCCGGAGCTCATGTGGCTGGGCGGGTTCGGCGGGGCTGGGCGGGTTCGGCGGGGCTCGGCGGGTTCGGCGGGGCTCGGCGGGTTCGGCGGGGCTCGGCGGGTTCGGCGGGGCTCGGCGGGTTCGGCGGGGCTGGGCGGGGCTGGGGCCCGGGTTCGCTGAATACCGTGTGCAAAAACTGCTGCCCTGGCGACAGTTTTGCACACGGTAATTGGCGGACTCCGCGTCGCGAGGACGCCGGTGGCTGGTGTGGCCGCTGGGAGAGGTGTGCGGTTTCGGCGGGGCGACTCTGCTGGTGCGAGGCGGCGGCGGGCGATGTATATCCGGTGACGAATATCCCTATACGGCTGGTGCGAGGCGAGTTAAGATACATCGCGATCGGGGAAGCTGCCGGGGCCTGGAGAGCGTGCCCCAGAAGGAGACGCTGGTGGAAGCGGAGCATTTGACGGACGGGGTGTCTGGGGCTGAGGTTGCGGTCGGGGCTGGGGGGTTGCGGGCGTCGAATACGGAGCGGGATGCGGCGGCTGGGCAGTTGCAGGACGCATTCGCGGAGGGGCGGCTGGACGACACGGAGTTCGACGAGCGGATGCGGGCGGCCCTGACGGCCAAGACGCACGCTGAGCTGGACGCGGTGGTGGCCGATCTGCCCGCCGCTCCCGGCGCTCAGGGGGCGCGGCCGGTCCCGGTGGCCGGGGTGGCTCCGGGGCGGCTGGCGGTGGCGTACAAGGGGACGGTGCGGCGGGCCGGCCGGTGGCGGGTGCCGGAGCGGTACACGACCGTGGTCTACAAGGGCGGCGGGCTGCTGGACCTGCGGGCCGCGGATCTGCTGAGCCCGGTGACCACGATCCGGGCCGTGGCCTACAAGTCGCGGATCACGGTGCTGGTGCCGCCGGGCGTACGGGTGGAGATGACCGGTTTCGGGATCAATCAGGGCGCGGAGGACCTGGACGGCGGCGTGGCGCTGGCCCCGGACTCCCCCGTCCTGCACATCCGCGGCGTGGCCTACAAGGGCACGATCGAGACGCTGAGCCGGCCGGCCGAGCGCCCTCAGCTGCCCTGATCGGTCGCCTCCCAGGGCGCCGGGCCTACGTACACCGCCCGCGGCCGTAGCGGGGTGGCGCGGACGTACTCCTCCATGGCGTGCGCGGTCCAGCCCGCGGTCCGGGCCACCGCGAAGATGGCCTCCCCCGCGCCGGTGGTCATGCCCGCCACCAGAGCCAGCACGGCGATGGCGAAGTCGATGTTCGGCCCAGGCAGGCCCCGGCCGCTCACCTCAGCCTGGACCGCGTCGGCGACGGCCAGGCCGCGCGAGCGGGGCGTGGCCGCCCGGATCAGTTCCAGCAGCAGGGCGGCGCGTGGGTCACCGCCGCGGTAGACGAAGTGCCCGAAGCCAGGTACCCGTTCGCCGCGGCGCAGCAGGTCGCGGACGACCGCGGGCACCCCGGCCGGAGTGCCGGCCGCGGTCAGCAGATTCTCCACGCCCAGCGAGGCCCCGCCGTGCAGCGCGCCGCCCATGGCCCCGAGCCCGGTCGCGACCACGGCGTAGGGGTCGGCCCGGACGCTGGCCGCGACCCGGGCGGCCAGCGTGGACGCGGCCAGTTCGTGGTCGGCCAGCAGCACCAGCGCGGCACTCAGCGCGGCCAGCAGGGCCGGAGCGGGGCGGCGGCCGGACAGGCTGGACCACAGACGTTCCGCGATGGGGGCGGCCGGGCCACGCGGGGCGTCCGGGTGGGACGGGGCGGCTGGGTATGACGGGGTGGGCGGGCCTGATGGCGTGGCAAAGTCTGAAGCGGCGGCCGGGCCTGGTGGGGCGGCCGGGTATGGCGGGGCGGCCAGGGTTGGTGGGGCGGGCGACGTGGCCGCGGCAGGTGAGGCGGCGGGGTGGGCGGGCGGTGAGGGTAGGCAATCGACCAGGCTTGCGATCAGACCCCTGGCCGCCCCCTGGACCGCGGGCGGATCAAGCTGAAGCCGGAGCGGGTCGGTGGCAGCCACGGCCGG
This sequence comes from Streptosporangiaceae bacterium, assembly GCA_965277615.1. Lineage (GTDB taxonomy): Bacteria > Actinomycetota > Actinomycetes > Streptosporangiales > Streptosporangiaceae > Bog-532. The sequence goes on from CBDIDG010000004.1 coordinate 93,888, forward strand.
GACGATGACCTGGAGGCGCTCCAAGGGCAGCGCACGGGTCGGCAGCGCGGCCTGGGCCGCCCGGCCTGCGGCCAGGGCCTCCGGGCGGGCCTGCCAGGGATCCGGGTGCGCCGGGAACGCGCCGGTCCACAGGAACTCGGCCACCTCCTCGAAGGGGCGCCGGGTGGCCAGCCGGATCACGTCCAGTCCCCGGTAACGAAACTGGGCGCCATCGATCTCGGTCAAGGCCGATTCCACCACGATGTCCGCGGCGCCCGCCTGCCGCCGCGGCCGGCCGCGGCGAGCCAGGTCCTCGATCTCCCCGGCGTCAAACCGGCTGGTGCGCCCGGCCGGGTCTTTGCGCCGGGTCAGGATGCCGCGGCTCACGTAGGCATAGAGGGTGGCGGGTTTGACGCCGAGGCGCCGGGCCGCTTCGGCCGCGGGGAGCTGGTCCGCCATCGCCGTACCGCCTTTTTGATGAATGTTGATTTAAATCAATATTGATTTAGAAGGGGTGTCTCGTCAACCGTAGGAGGAGGGACGTTGACGAGGAGGCTTTCGTGCCAGCGGTTCATTTCCTGGACGTGACCAACCGGGACGGTGTGCAGACTGCACGCACCGGGTTGTCCAAGTTCGGCAAGACGATGGTCAACTTCTACCTGGGCCGACTCGGCGTGGCCCAGTCGGAGATCGGGTTCCCGTTCCTGTTCCACGAGGTCCCGTATGTCCGGGCCAACGTGGCCCTGGCTGAGGCGGGCGCATTCGGCGGGCTCCGGCTGTCCGGCTGGTGCCGGGCGGTCAGTGGCGACGTCGCGGGAGCCGTGCCCCTCGGTCTGCGGCACTACAACCTGTCCATCTCGACATCGGACCAGATGATCGCGCACAAGTTCCGCGGACGGCTGGACCGGGCCGCCATCATCGCCGAGATGACCGCAGCCGTGGCCACCGCGAGGGACGGCGGCGCGCAGACCATCGGGGTCAACGCCGAGGACGGCTCCCGCACCGACGACGGCTTCCTGCTGGAGTTCGCGCAGGCGGCCAAGGAGGCCGGGGCGACCCGGATCCGGTACTGCGACACGATCGGCGGCGACAGCCCGGAGCGGATCCGGGAGCGGTTCGCCAAGCTGGCCGCCGCCGTCCAGCTGCCGGTGGAGACGCACTGCCACAACGATCTGGGCATGGCCGTGGCCAACTCGGTGTCCGGGGCGCTCGGGGACCTGGACGCCGGGCAGGACGCCTGGGTCAACACGTGCGTGAACGGTATCGGCGAGCGGGCCGGCAACGCCGACCTGCTGTCCTGCATCCTGGCCTTCCAGCATGCGTTCGGCGTGGCCGGACGGGCGGGTCTCGGGGACGACCTGGACCTGTCGTGGGCGCGACGGTTCGCCCAGTGGGCCAGCTACGCGTTCAGCCAGCCGCTCCCGCAGAACCAGCCGGGGGTGGGCGTGAACGCGTTCGCGCACGAATCCGGGATCCATGCCGACGGGGCGCTGAAAGACCGGAACAACTATGAGCTGTACGACGACGATGAGCTGGGGCCGTTCCCGGACGACTGGTTCCGGCAGGCGGGGCGGGTCGTGCTCACCGGCGAGTACGGGGGCAAGGCCGGGTTCCGGCACGTGCTCGGCGGCCTCGGGATCCAGGTGGCGGAAGGGGACGAGGAGCTCGTGTTCCAGCTGGTGCAGCTGTGTGCGTCGGCTACCGGGCGGCCGCTGACCGACGACGAGCTGAGGCTGATCGCCGGCTACCCGCACCAGCTAGCGCTGCTGTACCCCGGGGTGCTGACCTAGGTGGCGGAGCCGGCCGCCGCGCCGGTGACCCGGCGGCCACCCCAGCGGGCCAGCTCGGCGTCGAGGTCGAGGGGGACGATCGGGGCGCCCTGGCTCAGCTCGGCGTCCCAGTCCTCGATCGGTACGCGCCACATGACCTCGAACTCGATGCCGTTGGGGTCCTTGGCGTAGAGGGACTTGGAGACGCGGTGGTCGCTCTGCCCGACCAGGGCGCCGGCCGCGGCCAGCTTCTCCCGGACGTCGGCCAGGTCGGCCAATGTGCCGACCTCCCAGGCCAGGTGGTACAGGCCGGCCTGAATCACCGATGCGCCCGCCGCCAGTGCGACCCCGGCCACCTCGAACAGGCCCAGGTCGTGGTCGTTGGCGGAGCCGGGAGCGCGCAGGAACGCCGCCCGGCCCGGCACCTCGGTGCGGATCTCGAAACCCAGCGTGTCGCAGTAGAAGCGGACGGAGCTGGCTAGGTCGCGGACGTAGAGGACGGCATGGTTAAGCCGGCTGACGGGCATGGTGGCTCTCTTTCCCCGTGTCCCCCCAGGTAAGCGTGACGGCCCGCAGGCCCGGCAGGCAGGTGCCGGGCCCGGGCCGACCGGTTAGTTGCCCAGCTGGCGGCGGCGGCGCGTCTCGCGCAGCCGGCGGCGCTGGGACTCATCCAGCATCAGGTAAGCCCCCGTCGGGATCGCGATCGCGAGCAGGATGATCGCGAGCGGTACGTACCACGGGGCGACTGCGAACAAGATCAGGCCGATAATGATTCCGGCGATTGCCCACTTGGCGTGGGGTGTCATTGATGACTCCATCCATCCGGGCTGGGACGCTGCGCCCCGGCGCCTTCCTGGCACGCCGGCCGACGCGCGCTCTGCCCGTCATCATAGGAACGGCCAGTAAGCCTGCCAGATTCCACCATGGCACCTCCGGGGCCAGCAGACCACCATGGCGTCGCCCGCCATGCTAAGACGTGCGCCGGGTGAATACGCCATGATGGTGGCGCACGATCATGGAGGGACCTCATGGCGATAGCGATGCCCGTCGAGCCGGCGGCCAACGAACTGCTCAGCACCGACCCGCTCGCCCTGCTCATCGGCATGCTGCTGGACCAGCAGGTCCCGCTGGAGCGGGCGTTCAGCGCACCGTACGACCTGACCAAGCGGCTGGGGCACAACCCGACCGCGGAGGAGCTGGCCGGCTACGACCCGGAGGCGCTGGCTGCGGTGTTCTCCGAGCGACCGGCCCTGCACCGGTACCCCACGTCGATGGCGGCCCGGGTGCAGGCCCTGGCCCAGCTCATCGTGGCCCGGTACGGCGGCGACGCGGGCCGGGTGTGGGGTGACGCCGCCGACGGGGCCGAGCTGCGCCGGCGGATCGCGGAGCTACCGGGATTCGGGGCCCAGAAGGCGCAGATCTTCCTGGCCCTGCTGGGCAAGCAGCTCGGGGTGCAGCCCGCGGGCTGGCGGGAGGCGGCCGGGCCGTTCGGCGAGGTGGGCAGCTACTGTTCGGTGGCGGACATCTCCGATGAAGATTCGCTGGCGCGGGTTCGCGCGTACAAGCAGGAACTGAAGGCGGCGGCCAAGGCCAAGGCCGGCGCCAAGACCACCACGAAAGCCACCGCCAAGGGCCGCTGACGCAGTCCGGGCGCAGATACGGGGAGCAAAGATGCCGCTATTCGGTAAGGGACAGGACGGAGCGGGGGCGACCTGGGAGCCGCAGGCCGCGGACGGCCGCCTGGCGCACACCGCCGGCGCGGAGCAGGGCGCGGTGTTCACCTCTGACCTGTCGGTGTCGGAGTACGTGCTGCTGGGCGAGGCCGGCTTCGAGCCGCTGGGCTTCGTGGTCGGATCGTCGATCTACCACGTCGGTATCCAGGTGGGCCGCTGGTCGCAGAACCAGGAGCTGCAGGTCCTGAGCCAGGCCATGTACAACGCCCGGGAGCTGGCCATGTCCCGGATGGAGGCCGAGGCCGCGCACCTGGGCGCGGACGGCATCGTCGGCGTCGAGCTGCGCATGCAGATGTACGCCTGGGGCCAGGACGTGCTCGAGTTCGTGGCCACCGGCACCGCGGTGAGGGCCGAAGCCGGCACCGGGGCGCACCGCACACCCGAGGGCCGGCCGTTCACCTCGGACCTGTCCGCGCAGGACTTCTTCCGGCTGCTGGCCGCGGGGGCGGTACCGGTCTCGTTCGTGCTCGGCACCTGCGTCTACCACATCGCGCACCAGTCGGCCATGCAGGCGCTGCGGCAGGCGGGCCAGAACCAGGAGATGGTCCAGTTCACCCAGGGCGTCTACGACGCCCGCGAGCTGGCCCTGTCCCGGATGCAGGCCGAGGCGATGCAGGCCAAGGCGGGCGGGATCGTCGGGGTCAACGTGGCCGTGTCCAACCACGTCTGGGGCGAACACGCGACCGAGTTCCTGGCCACCGGGACCTCGATCCGCCGCCTGGCGGCCGAGCACCGGCTGCCCGAGACCTCACCCAAGCCCGCGTTCACGCTCGGCCTGGATTTCTGACCCCAGCCCGGGTAGGCGTGACCCATGGACGACGATTACGACCTGGAGCGGTTCGTCGCGGCCCAGAACGCGGGCGGCGCGTACGAGACCGCCCTGGCCGAGCTGCGCCGGGGCCGGAAGACCAGCCACTGGATCTGGTTCGTGTTCCCGCAGATCGCCGGGCTGGGGAGCAGCCCGACGTCCCGCCGCTACGCGATCTCCGGCCTGGAGGAGGCCCGGGCCTACCTGCGGCACCCGGTGCTGGGACCCCGGCTGGACGAGGCGGCCCGCACTCTGCTGGCCCACCCGGGCACGGACGCGGCGCAGATCCTGGGCGCTCTGGACGCGCAGAAGCTGCGGTCGTCGATGACCCTGTTCCACCGGGCCGACCCGGCGAGCAAGCTGTTCGGCCAGGTGCTGGCCCAGTACTTCGGTGGCGGGGAGGATCCCGCCACCGACGACCTGCTCGGCCCAGCGGGCTAGCGGGTCACCAGATACGGGCGCGGGTCGGGCTGACCCGGATGACGTGCGGGTAGTCATCGGAGAAACCGGCCGCGGTCCAGCCGTACCGGTCGATGAACGGCTGGTACTTGGCCAGGTAGGCCGGGACATCCTCGGCCCGCGGGCCGTCCGGGTCGATGCGGGCCTGCCCCTCGAAGATCACGTTGTCGCTGCCCTGGCCGTTGCCTTCCAGGTGCAGCGAAACCTGCGGGTTGGCCTCGATGCTGGCGTTCTTCGGCCGCTTGGCCGCCCCGTAGATCAGGAACTCCCCGTCGGGCCACAGGAACCACACGGGGGTGGACTGGGGCTGGCCGGCCGGGGAGACCGTGGTCAGCCAGGCGATCGGCTCCGATTTCAGCCGCTGCTGGGCGGCGGCGTGCTTGGGCTTGCTCTCATCCAGGATGGTCATGAAGTCTCCAGCCAGCCGCGTCGGACGGCCTGCAGGGTGTAGGTGCACGGGATCCGCCACGGGCGGTCGGCCAGCCGCCACTCGCCGTCGGCGGACTTTTCCATCATGCCGGGAAACGGCGCCCAGGGCGCGCTGTCGTGCTCGGTCAGGCCGGTCAGCTCCAGCCCCGCGTCGATCAGCGCGGTGATGATCTCGGCCAGGCCGTGGTTCCACTCGTGGGTGGTGGTGTTCTCGAACACCACCTCGGTCGTGGCGTAGCTGCCGTCGTCGTCGAACACCATCGGCTCCGGCCGCTCGAAGTAGGGGTGGTCCACCACCAGCAGCCCGTCGTCGCGCTCGTCGGCCAGCGCCCACAGCATGGGGTGCCCCTCACGCAGGAACAGCCGCCCGCCCGGCGCCAGCAGGGCCGCCACCACCTCGGCCCAGCGGCGGATGTCCGGCAGCCAGCACAGGGCGCCGATCCCGGTGTAGACCAGGCCGAACTGCCCATGCCCGAGCACGTCGGCCGCCGCGTAGACGTCGGACTGCACGAACCGCACGTCGGTGCCGGTCCGCGCGGCCAGGTCCTGCGCCGCGGCCACGGCCGGGGCGGAGAAGTCCAGGCCGGTCATGGACGCACCCAGCCGGGCCAGCGAGACCGTGTCGGTGCCGATGTGGCACTGCAGGTGGGCGCCCCGGAGCCCGCGGACGTCACCCAGCCGCGGCCGGTCGAACCGGACCACCTCGCTGAGGTGATCGGGGTCGTCGGTGAACCGGCTGACCTGGTAGTCCGGTGAGGCTACGTGTGCGGGGACACGTTCGTCCCAGCTGGCCCGGTTGACCTCGCGATATCCGTCCATGCCGGTACCGTCTCACATCCGCTGGGCCCGGCCGAGCGGTGCGGCGCCCCGCCGGCCCGGGGCGAGGAGAGTTTGTTAAATTAAAATCGAACCGCTCTGGCCGCTACTGCCTTGTTTCGATACTGTGTTTGAATTAACCTTTTAATGAGGTCATTTCAAAGGGAGCTGTCATGATCACTGCGGTCGCGGCAGGCGCCGGTCACCCGGTCGTGGCCGGCCTGCTCGGGCTCGGGTCAGCCGGGCTCGCCGCCGGGGTGGTGGCCATGACCTGGAGCGTGCACACCCGGCAGATCCGGCTGGCCGAGGTGCTGGCCCGGCGCCAGTTCATGCCGGCCGTACCGGCCCCGGCCGCGTCGGCGGAACAGGACGGGGCCGAGCCGGGCGAGGGAGCCAGGCCCGGCGTCAACGGGCAGGCCCGCGCGGCGGTCATCGACGGGCCGGAGACCGTGATCACCGGGGAACAGGCCCGGTACCGGGTCCGTTCGTCCAACTCGGGCAAGGTCGTTTCCTGGGCCGTCGGCGGTGGCTCGGTGGCCCAGGCGCCGGACCCCTCCCACCCCGACGAGCTGCTGCTGATCGCCGACCAGCCCGGCCAGCTGACCCTCAGCGTGCGCGTCCGCGAAGGAATGACCGAGCGCCGCGAGACCAAGGCCGTCACCGTGGTTGCCGACGTGCCCGCACCCACCCCGCCGTTCACGCTGCGGCTGTTCCTGCACGGCTGGGGCCTGATCGTGGCGGCCGTCGTGATCGCCGGCCTGGCCGGTGCCCTGGCCGCCCTGGGTACGTTGAGCGCGGCCGACTTCATCGCGCTGGTCGCCCCCATCACCGCCCTGCTCGGCATGGCCGCCGTGGTCCGCGGCACGGGCGAGTCCCCGGCCCGGGAGGCGCCGCCCCGCCGCACGATCGTCCCGCCGAGCGTGGGCCCGGCCGAGTACCCGCCGTCGCCGAACGGCCAGGCCTACCCGCCCGCCGAGCCCGCCCATCACAACTAGCCCGGATTAAGGACCAGACCGCCCCGATGAACCCATAATCGGGGGATGACGCAGTGGTCATACCGGGGCCCGGCGGCGATCGCGACGGTGGGGCTGGGGCTCGCGCTGGCCGCCGCGGGGTGCGCCTCGCCGGCGCGGCCGGGCTGGCCGTCGGGCCTGGCTGGGCTGACCGTGGCCCGGGGGGTGTCCGCGCGGGAGCCGGCGGTGAGCCCGCGCCCGCTGGGCACGGCCGACACGACCTTCGGGCTCGGGGTGCTGGGCGCCTGGTGCCGGCTGAACCCGGACGCCAACCTGGTGCTGTCACCGTCCAGCCTGGCCAGCGGGCTGGGGATGGCCTACCTCGGGGCCCGGGGCGGCACGGCCCGGGCCATGGCCGGGGTGCTGCACCTGCCCGCGACCGGTTCGGCGCTGGCGGCGGAACTGCAGGCCCGGTCGACGGCGCTGCGCGGCCTGAGCAGTCCCGGTGTGACCGTGGCCAGCAGCGACCAGATCTGGGCCGACCCGGGCCTGACCACTTCGCCGGGTTACCTGAACGCGGTGGCCACCGGCTACCGGGCCGGGGTGGCCCGGGTCCCGCTGCAGCGCGACCCGGCCCGGGCCGCCCAGCAGATCGATCAGGCCATCAGCGCGGCGACCCGGGGGCACATCCCGCGGCTGCTGACCCCGGGCTCGGTGCAGAACCTGGGCTGGGTGCTGACCGACGCGCTGTACCTGAACGCCGCCTGGGCCAGCCCGTTCGAGGCCACCAGCACCAGAACGCAGACGTTCGCGACCGCGGCGGGCCAGGCCGTGGCGGCCAAGTTCATGAACGGCGGGCGGTTCCGGCAGGCCCAGGCCTCGGGCTGGACCGCGGTGGCGTTGCCGTACCGCGGCGGGCGGCTGGCCATGGTGGCGCTGCTGCCGCTCGTGGCGCAGGGCGGCAGCTGCTCGTTCCCGCCGGCGTCCGCGCTGGCCGCGATGACCGGGGCCCTGGCTGGCGGGGCTGGTGGGTCTGGCGTGGCGGGTGGGACGGCGGTGGCGGGTGGGACTTCGGTGGCACTGCCGCGGGTCAGCCTGAGCACCAAGGCCAACCTCCAGGGTCTGCTGGCCGGGCTGGGCCTGGGCGTCGCCTTCACGTCCGGGGCGGACTTCAGCGGCTTGTCACTCCAGGCATGCTGCATCGGCCTGGTCGAACACGCGGCCACCCTGCAGGTAGGCGAGAAGGGCACGGTGGCCAGCGCCGCGACCGCGGTCGGCGTGCTGCCCACCGACGCGCAGGCCCCGCCGGCCCGCCAGGTCACCTTCGACCGGCCGTACCTGCTGCTGGTTACGGCCACTTCGACCGGCGAGCCGCTGTTCCTGGCCCGGGTGGCCGACCCGGCTACAAGCTGACTACGGGCAGCAGGATCGCCGAGGGGTGGTCCGGGTCGTGGTAGACGGTCTGCTCGGCGACCTTGAGCGAGGTGGCCGTGGCCAGCCGCTCCCCCGTACCCGGGTTGCGGGCGAAGCGGGGGTGGGCGCCACTGGAGACCTGCAGCCGGATCCGGTGCCCGGGCTGGAACTGGTACGCGGTCGGCCACAGGTCGACCAGGACCGGGCCGGAGGGCCACGTGCCTGCGGTGAGCCGGACGATGCCGTCGGTCACGTTGGTGGAGCGGCCCCTGGGGTCGACGTCGCACAGCCGGGCGAAGAAGTCGGTGTGGGCCAGGGACGAGGTCACGTACAGCTCGGCCCGGACCGGACCGATGATCTGTACCGGGGCGTCCAGCGGTTCGGTGCTGAACGTGAGCACGTCGGGCCGGGCTTCGAGCTCGCGGTTGTCCTTGGGGCCGGAGTCGGGCCCGGTGCTGGTGCCGCCGACCGAGGGGGTCGGCTCGGCCGGGTCGTAGCGGTACAGGTCCGGTTCGCTGAGGGTGGGCGGGGCCGGGGACAGGCCGTGACCAGGCTGGAGGTGCCAGCGCTCGGTGCTGGCCGCGGGCGGCCAGTCCGGGACCTGGTGCCAGCCTGGGCCCCCCATGACCTCGACGTCGATGGGGGGCGGGCCCTCGACCTCTGTCTGGTCCTGGGGCTGCTCGTAGGGCTGATGCCGCAGGTGGACCGCGAACCAGTCCAGGGCGTCCTGCAGGGAGTGCCGGAACATGACCGGGCTGGCGTGCCGCCACGCGCCGATCTGCAGCCTGACCGGCTGGCCCGCGGCCCGCAGGGCCTGGTAATCGGCGAGCATGAGCGGCAGGAACAGGTCGTACCAGCCCGCGATCATCGTGATCGGGATGCCCAGCGTGGGCAGCATCGGGCGGAAGTCGGTCGGGGCCCAGTACGGGTCGCCGGGCTCGTCGTGCTCCAGCCAGTCCCGGTAGAAGCCGACCGGGTGGCCGACGGCCAGGACGTCGGCGTCGAGCAGCGGCAGGTGGTCCAGGGCCGGTTCCAGGCCCCGGCCCGGCCGGAGCAGGGCCAGCCGGGAGCGCTCCTGCTGGCTGACGCCGTAGGTCCAGTTCAGCGCCCGGTCCAGCGCGAACGAACCGCCCGGGTAGTACCCGGCCCGGCGGTCGGCGCCCCAGACCCCGAGCGCCATCGCCTTGAGCTGGGGCGGGCGGGTCGAGGCCAGGGCCAGCTGGGTGAAGCTCAGGTAGCTGCCGCCGAACGTGCCCAGCTCGCCGTTGGACCAGGGCTGTTCGATGATCCAGTCGGCGGTGGCGCGGCCGTCGCCGGCTTCGCATTCGGTGTCGATCTCGCCGCCGGAGCCGAACGTGCCGCGGGCGCTCTGCACCACCGCGTGGTAGCCGCGCTCGGCGAACAGCCGGGCCGCGAGGCCGTACGGGTTGCCGCGGCCGTACGGGCTCCGGATCAAGATCGTGGGCAGCGGCTCATCCGGGCCCCGCCGGCTGGTCTGGGCCAGGTACACGTCGGTCAGCAAGGTGGCACCGTCGGGCGCGGTGACCGCGATGTCCGACTCCACGAATACGTGCCGGGTCAGCGGCGCAGGCAGCTTGAGGAAGGTTCCGAAAGCACGCGACGCCAGCGTCATGCCCGGAGTCCAGTCAGCGCAGGGCCGGCCGCAGCAGCGGAATCGCGGCCTCGGCCCAGCGGCCGATCGGGCCGGTCAGCTCGCCGAACTCCGGCTCGGTGACGTACAGGCCACGGCTGGGCACGGCCGCGCCCAGCTCGACCAGCAGCGGCCGCAGGTGCACCTCGACCGCGAGCGCGTGGATGGGGGCGCCCCCGGTCATCAGGGGGACGGCCACGGACCCGGCCAGCCCGTTCGACCCGTAGCGGTCGAAGAACGCCTTGAGCATGCCGGTGTAGGTCGCCTTGTAGGTGGGTGAGGCGGCGATGATCAGCCCGGCCGAGGCCACCTGCGCGGTCAGCTCGGTCAGCCGCGGCGCACCCCAGTCGAACAGGTCACCGGCGTACTCGGCCAGGTCCACGACCAGGTGCCCGGGGTTCAGCGCCAGCTCGGCGGCCAGGGTGTCGGCCACGGTGGTGGCGACGTTCAGCGTCCGCGACGCGGGCTTGGGGTTGCCGACCACCACGGCGATACGGGGCACGATGTCTCCTTGGTCTCCCGGGTCTTCTCCCGGGGTTCTCCCGGTTGTTCTCCCGGGCCTGCCATCATGATGCCGCAGCGGGGGCGCCCCCCGACGTGGGGGCGAACGGGGTGGCGTTCACGGTCCCGTCGACCGCGTCCGGGGCCGGGTGCTGCCACACGCCGCGGGCGGCCAGGATCGGCAGCACGCCCTCGCCGAACCAGTACGCCTCCTCCAGGTGCGGGTACCCGGACAAGATGAACTCCTCGATCCCCAGCGCGGCGTACTCCTGGATCCGGTCGGCGACCTCGGTATGGCTGCCGACCAGCGCGGTGCCCGCGCCGCCGCGGACCAGACCCACCCCGGCCCACAGGTTCGGGTAGATCTCCAGGCCGTCGCGGCTGCCGCCGTGCAGCTCCCGCATCCGGCGCAGTCCTTCGGACTCGCTGGTGGCCAGGCCCTCCTGGACCTTGCGGATCATCGCCTCGTCAACGTCGGCGATCAGCCGGTCGGCCTGCCGCCAGGCCTCCTCGGCGGTGTCCCGGGTGATGATGTGCAGCCGGATGCCGAACCGGACCTGGCGGTCCCGCTCGGCGGCGAGGCCGTCGATCCAGCGGAGCTTCTTGTCCACCGCCTCGGGCGGCTCGCCCCAGGTCAGGTAGACGTTGCTGAACCCGGCCGCGACCGGCCCAGCCTGGGCCGAGGACCCGCCGAAGTACAGGTCGGGCACCGGGTCCGGCAGCCGGGCCAGGCGGGCACCCTCCACCTGTAGGTACTGGCCCTCGAAGTCGACGGTCTGGCCGGCCCACAGCCGGGACACGATGTCGAGGAACTCACCACAGCGCTCGTACCGGGCGGTCTTGTCGGCGAAGTCGCCGTAGGCGCGCTGCTCGGCCGACTCGCCCCCGGTGACCACGTTGAGCAGCAGGCGGCCCTTCGAGTAGCGCTGGAAGGTGGCGGCCATCTGGGCCGACAGCGTGGGCGAGATCAGCCCGGGCCGGAACGCGACCAAGAACTTGAGCCGCTCGGTGACCTCGGTCAGCATGGCCGTGGCCAGCCAGGCGTCCTCGCACCAGGCCCCGGTCGGCGTGAGCGCGCCCTCGAACCCGAGCTGCTCGGCGCTGCGGGCGATCTGGCCCAGGTACGGCAGGGTGGCCGGCCGGATGGCGCCCGCCGCGCCGGTGGCCACCCCGTGGCCACCGCCGACGATGTCCCGCCCGTCGCCGTTGGTTGGCAGGAACCAGTGGAACCGCAGTGACATCGGCTTCCCTCACAGGTCGAATCTGGTCTGGCTGGCTGGGCCGGTCAGGGCCCAGCGCGTTATGGCTACTTTTCCGGTTAGTTTAGTGGATTGACAGAGCGTGGTTTCGGCGGATTGATGGGGCGCTGTCCCGGGGTAGGAAGCTGAACATGAACCTGCGGGAAATTCGTCAGCTGATCCAGCTGGAGCCGGTCGAGCTCGACACTGTGAAGCGGCGGCTTAACCATTGTCATGATCTTGGCGACCTGCGGCGGAGTGCCCGGCGGCTGATCCCACGGCCGGTCTTTGACTACGTGGACGGAGCGGCGGACGAGGAGATCAGCCTGGCCGCCAACACCGCGGCGTTCCGGCGCTGGAAGTTCCGGCCCCGCGAGCTGGTCGACGTGGCCCAGGTGGACACCAGCACGCAGATTCTGGGGCGGCCCGCGTCGCTCCCGCTCGGCCTGGCGCCCACCGGTTCGACCCGGATGATGCACCCGGACGGAGAGCCGGCCGTGGCCCGGGCCGCGGGGCGCCGGAACCTGCCGTACACGCTGTCGACCATGGGTAACACCTCGATCAAGGACCTGGCCACGGCGGCGCACGCGGCGGGCCAGGATGAGATCTGGTTCCAGCTGTACGTCGTCAAGGACATGGCGAAGACGCGGGACATGGTGCAGCAGGCCGCGGACAGCGGGTACCGGGTGCTGGCCCTGGCGGTGGACACCACGGTGAGCGGCTACCGCGTCCGCGACGAGCGGAACGGGCTGATCACGCCGCCCGCGCTGACCATGGGCACCATGGCCGGTATTGCCGCCCGACCCGCGTACTGGGCCCGGATGCTGCGCAGCCCGGCCATCACGTTCGCGAACTTCCCGCCCGGCAGCGGGGGGCGGACCGTGGCCGAGAGCATCGGCAAGTTCAGTGCCAGCATCAACTGGGACTACCTGGCCGAACTCCGGGCCAGCTGGCCGGGCCAGCTGCTGGTTAAGGGCCCGCTGGGGGCGGCCGACGCCCGGCGCGCGATCGAGGCCGGCGCGGACGGCGTCCAGCTGTCCAACCACGGTGGCCGCCAGCTCGACCGCACGGTGGCGCCGATCGACCTGGTGGCCGAGGTGCGGGAGGCGGTGGGGCCCGGGCCCGCGGTGCTGGTCGATTCCGGCATCCGGCACGGCGCCGACCTGGCCGTCGCGGTCGCCTTGGGCGCGGACGCGGGCCTGATCGGCCGGGCCTACCTGTACGGCCTGATGGCCGGGGGCGAGCCGGGCGTGGACCGGGTCCTGGAGCTGTTCGCGGCCCAGTTCCAGCGGACCATGCAGCTGCTCGGGGTCACCTCCGTGGCCGAACTCCGCAAGGAAGGGCCCAACCTGCTCACTCGGGGCTGAGGGGCGCGGGGCTCGAGGGGTTGGCGGGTCCGAGGAGTTGGCGGGGCCCGCGGGGCTGGCGGGACCCGCGGGGCTGGCGGGACCCGCGGGGCTGGCAGGTCTGGCGGGACCCGCGGGGCTGGCAGGGCTGGCAGGGTCCGCGGGGCTGGCGGGACCCGCGGGACTGGCTGGGCCCCAGGAGCTGGCGGGCGGGGCGACGAAATAGCGTGTGCAAAAACTGTCGTCAGGGCAGCAGTTTTTGCACACGGTAGTGCGGGGACCCGGGCTGAGGGACACGGGAGGCCTGAGAGGTGTGTGAGGTGCGTTGGGATGGTGAGGCGGGGCGGGGTGGTAGGGCCAGGGCTCTTCGGGCGGAGGAAATCAGGGGCGCGTGGGACGGGCCGGGCTGGCGGGGCCGGGGCTCCTCGGGCGGAGGAAATCAGGGGCGCGTGGGACGGGCCGGGCTGGCGGGGCCGGGGCTCCTCGGGCGGAGGAAGTCAGGGGCGCGTGGGACGGGCCGGGCTGGCGGGGCCGGGGCTCCTCGGGCGGAGGAAGTCAGGGGCGCGTGGGACGGGCCGGGCTGGCGGGGCCGGGGCTCCTCGGGCGGAGGAAGTCAGGGGCGCGTGGGACGGGCCGGGCTGGCGGGGCCGGGGCTCCTCGGGCGGAGGAAATCAGGGGCGCGTGGGACGGGCCGGGCTGGCGGGGCCGGGGCTCCTCGGGCGGAGGAAATCAGGGGCGCGTGGGACGGGCCGGGCTGGCGGGGCCGGGGCTCCTCGGGCGGAGGAAGTCAGGGGCGCGTGGGACGGGCCGGGCTGGCGGGGCCGGGGCTCCTCGGGCGGAGGAAGTCAGGGGCGCGTGGGACGGGCCGGGCTGGCGGGGCCGGGGCTCCTCGGGCGGAGGAAGTCAGGGGCGCGTGGGACGGGCCGGGCTGGCGGGGCCGGGGCTCCTCGGGCGGAGGAAGTCAGGGGCGCGTGGGGCCGGGTGGGGTGGGAGTTTGTTAAAGATCATGATGAACGGGGCGGGAGGGGAGGACGGGGTTTGGCCGGACGGGTGGCGGGGTCGGGCGCCGTGACCGGGGGGTGGGTGGCCAGGGCGTCCAGGGCGAGGCGGACGGCCGTGTCCAGTTGGGGGTCGCGGCCGGCGGCCCAGTCGTCGGGAGAGATGAACACCTCGACGTCGGGGTCGACGCCGTAGTTCTCGACGTTCCAGCCGTACTCGGTGAACCAGTAGGCGTAGCGCGGCACGGTCATCCGGGTGCCGTCGACCAGCAGGTGGCCGGGCATGCCGTCGATGCCGATCACGCCGCCCCAGGTGCGGGTGCCGACCACCGGGCCGAGGCCCAGGGTGCGGATGGCGGCGGTGACGATGTCGCCGTCGGAGCCGGCGAACTCGTCGGCCAGCGCGACCACCGGCCCGCGGGGCGCGTCCCCCGGATAGGTCTCCGGGAGCAGGCCGCGCGGCATGTTCCAGGCGACCACCCGGCGGGCCAGCTTCTCCACGATGAGCTGGGAAATGTGCCCGCCGCGGTTGCCGCGGGCGTCGAAGATCAGGCCGTCGCGCCGCATCTCGGAACGCAGGTCGCGGTGGAAGTGGGCCCAGCCTTCCCCCATCATGTCGGGGATGTGCAGGTAGCCGAGCCGGCCCTCGCTCAGCTCGCGGACCAGCTGGCGGCGGCCCGCCACCCAGTCCTGGTACCGGAACCGGCGATCATCGCGCAGCGGGATGACCACCACCCGCCGGTCCCGCTCCCCCGGCTTCCGTACGGTCAGCTCGACCGGCTGGCCGACCGACCCGGCCAGGCGCGGGGCCGGGCCGGCCACCGGGTCCACCGGCTGCCCGTCCACCGCCACCAGCTCGTCTCCGGCGGCAACGGCCACCCCCGGCGCGGCCAGCGGGGACAGCGCCTTGGGGTCGGAGGACTCCCCCGGCAGCACCCGGGTCACCCGCCACACCCCGTCGGCGTCCCGCTCCAGGTCGGCCCCGAGCTGGCCGATCGCCACCGCGCGGCCGCCCCGGCGACCGCTGGAGCCGCCGGCCTGGGCCACGTAGGCGTGCGAGGTGGCCAGCTCACCGAAGACCTCCCACAGCAGGTCGGCGAAGTCGCTGGCCCCGCTGATCCGGTCCAGCAGCGGCCGGTACTGGGCCAGCACCGCGTCCCAGTCGACGCCGGCCATGTCCGGCGCCCAGAAGTCACGGCGCATCAGCCGCCCGGCCTCGTCGTAAGCGTGCCGCCACAACGCGGCCGGATCGGCCAGGAACCGGGCCCGGGACAGATCGATGGTCAGGTCGTCGTCGCTGTCGTCGCCCGAGTGTTTGCGCTCCGACGGCAGTACCCGCAGCGTGCCGTCGTCGCTGACCACCAGCCGGGTGCCGTCCCCGCTGACCTCGAACCAGTCCAGCTCGTCCACCAGCGTGGTGCACTTACGCCGGACCAGGTCATAGCGTTGCAGCGCAGACTGTGGCTCGTCGTCGTAGGGGTCGGCCGCGCTCTCGCCGAGGGTGCCGTAGACCGGGTCGCGCAGCCAGGCCAGCCCGCCCTTGACCGCGGCCAGGGAGGAGTACCGGCCCTCGCTGACCGGCACCCGGATCACGCGGGACGCGAGCCCGTCGGTGTCCAGCGTGAGCGGGAAGTTCTGGACGAGGTCGGGATCCTCCGGCCCGCTGGCCCGCGGGTCGGCCGGGCGTCCCTGCGGCAGCGGCCCGAACGGGGACGGCGTGCTGGCCGCCAGCGTGACCAGGTAGGGGCGGCTGCCGAACGGGAACGACAGGTCGAAGAAGTGCGCGTCGTAGACCGGGTCGAAGTCGCGCCGGGACAGGAAGGCCAGGTAGAGGCCATCCAGGGTGAACACCGGGTCGGTGTCGGTGAACCGGCCGTCGGTGACGTCGTAGACCGCGGCGTCGCGGCGCCGGGCGATCCGGATCCGGCGCAGCGGCTGCGGCCCGGGCTGGGACCAGGCCAGCCAGGCCGAATCCGGCGACCAGGCCAGGCCGCGGCAGGTCCCGTCGTCGGCGGCGGCCAGCTCGGTCACCTCGCCCGACGGGACCTCGACCAGGAACAGCCGGCCGTCGCTGGCTGCGGCCGCGACCGCGCCACCGTCCGGGGCCGCGGCCAGGCCGACCACGCTGCCCAGCTGGCCGTCGGCCACCCGGGCCGGCTGCGGGGCCTCCGGGGAGAGCACGAATTCCAGTGCGTCCTGGCCGGATATGTCGGTGATCCAGGCGGCACCGCCGGCCGCGCCCAGCACCACCGGCCGCCGGGCCCGCGCGTCCGGCTGGACCGACAGCGCCCGGGCCGGGCCGTCCCGGTGGGTGAGCCAGTGCACGGTGCCGCGGACCTCGACCACGCTGGCCTGCCCGGTCTGGTCGCAGCTGAGGCCGCCCAGGTGGTCACGGGCCGAGATCAGCCGGGGCACCCGGGCCGTGGACGGCGAGCCGATGGTCAGCTCCAGCGGGTGGGGCTGCGCGTCCAGGTCGTCCAGGATCCAGATCTCGCCGCCCACGTGGTAGACGATGCGACCGCCGTCGCTGCTGGGGTTGCGGGCATACCAGCCGTCGTGGTCGGTGTGACGGCGCAGCCCGGTGCCGTCCAGCGCGCACGAGTAGAGGTTGCCGGTGCCTTCGTGGTCGGACAGGAACACCAGCCGGCCCCCGGCCAGCATGGGGCTGCTGACCTGGCCGCCCAGGCCGGCTAGCACGCGGGTGAAGGCCGGGTCGCCGTTGGCCTTGACCCAGAGCCGGCCCGAGGTGCCGCCGCGGTACCGCTTCCAGTGGGCGGGCTCGTGCTGCGAGCTGGTCAGCAGCGCGGTGGCGTCCTTGCGGACCGCGATGTCGCTGGCCGGGCCCAGCGCCAGGCGGCCGGGAGGCGCGCCGGTCACCGGGATGACGTGGGCCCAGGTGGCGAACGCGGCGGGCTGCCCGGCCGCGCTGACCGCGAGGATCTCGCCGTCGGTGTTCCAGCCGGTCACGCGGGTCCGGCGGTCTCCCCACCAGGTCAGGCGGCGGTAGCCGGTGCCGTCCAGGCCGGCCACGTAGACCTCGCTGGCCTGGTCGCGGCTGGTGGTCCAGGCCACGTAGCGGCCGTCTGGGGAGAGCCGGGGATAGCTGACGGCGGCGCCTTCCGCGGATAGCCGCCAGGCCTGGCCGCCGGCCGCCGGGGCCAGCCACACATCATCGTCGGCCACAAAGGTGAGGAGCTCGTCGTTCAGATGCGGGTAGCGCAGATAACCGGCAGACGTCACCAGGTCATGTTAAAGGCCGACCTGGTCACAGCCAGCCGCGTTCTTCGGCGATGTGCAGCGCCTCGGTGCGGTTGCGGGCCCCGGTCTTCTGGATGCAGGCCGACAGGTAGTTGCGGACCGTGCCCTCGGACAGGTAGAGCTTCCCGGCGATCTCAGAGATGAGCGAGCCGTCGGCCGAGGCCGCGAGCACGTCGCACTCGCGCGGGGTCAGCGGGTTGATGCCCTCGGCCAGGGCGGCCGCGGCCAGGTCCGGGTCGATGACCCGCTCCCCGGCCAGCGCCTTGCGCACCGCGGTGGCCAGCCGGTCCGGCGGTGAGTCCTTGACGATGAACGCGGACACCCCGGACTGCATCGCCCGGCGCAGAAATCCGGGGCGGCCGAACGTGGTCAGGATCACGATCTTGACGCCGGGCTGAGCCTGGTGCAGCGCCCCGGCCGCGGCCAGGCCGTCCATGCCCGGCATCTCGATGTCCAGCAAAGCCACGTCGACCTGGTGCTCGGCCGCGGCCTTGACCACCTCGTCGCCTCGGCCGACCTGGGCCACGACCTCCATGTCCGGCTCGAACGACAGCAGCGCCGCCAGCGCCTGGCGGATCAGCGCCTGGTCGTCAGCGAGCAGGAGGCGGATGGGCCGGGTCTCGCCGGGAGTCTCGCTCGTGGTCACGACCGAACGCTAGCGCCGATGGCCTGTCCGGCGGGCGTTATGGGCGCCGTTTCCGCTGGCCCGACCGGGGCCATGGGCACCGTGGCCACCAGCCGGAAGCCGTGGCCGTCCCGGCCCGGGCCGGCCGAGAACCGGCCGCCGACCGCGGACAGCCGCTCGGACATGTTGTGCAGCCCGCTGCCGCTTCCTTCGGTCACGCCCGCGCCGCCGGCGGGGCCGCTGCCGAGCAGGCCGTGGCCGTCGTCGGTGATCTCCAGGGCCAGCTCACCCCGGCGTTCACGGCGTTCGGTGAGCCGGATCCGGCAGTTCTGGGCGCCCGAGTGCCGGATCACGTTGGTGACGGCCTCGCGCAGGCACCAGGCCAGCGCGGCCTCGGCGTCCGGGTCGATCGTCCCGGACCGGGTCATCAGGGCCGGGTCGTCGTCCAGCTGGATGCCGGCCGCCTCCAGCGAGGTGCGGGCGGTGATGATCTCCACCGCCAGCGTCGGGCGCCGGTACCCGCTGACCGCCTCCCGGATGTCCTGCAGGGTCTGGCGGCTGACCCGGCCGATGTCGCCCAGCTCGGCGGCCACCGCGTCGACTTCGGGTGAGGCAGGCAGCCGGGCCAGCCGCTTGATGGCCAGCTCGGACTTGAGCGTGATCAGCGACAGCGACTGACCGGTCAGGTCGTGCATGTCGCGGGCCAGCCGCAGCCGCTCCTCGTTGGCGGCCAGCTTGGCCACGGCGCCACGAGCCTGCCGTAGCTGCTGGTTCAGCACGATCTGCATCTTGAAGCCGATCATGGCGAAGCCGATCAGCGCTACCGGCAGCAGCTCGGCCCACAGGTTGGCGGACGTGGTGTGCACGATCTCCGACAGCACCACGTATCCGACCGTGCAGGCGCCCACCGCGAGCATGGCCCGGCGCCGGTCCCAGATGATGAAGCCCGCGGCCGCGGACACGTAGATGAAGATCGACGTCCACTCCGCGCCGTAGATCAGGCTGATGGCCACGGCCAGCCCGGCCAGTACACCCAGCATGACCCGGCCACGGGCCAGGTTCTGCCACCGGGTCCCGAGGAGGAAGACGTAGATCACGCAGAACGCCGCGACCAGCGCGATCGCGCCGGCCTGGTACAGCGCGCTGTGGGGGTGCTTGGAGTCGAACAGGTCGGCCAGCGGCTGGATCAGGTAGATCAGCCAGATCCCGGAGAAGAACCAGCGCAGGACCACCCCGACCTTGCCGCCGGCCAGCTTGGCGTCCTCGGCCGAGGACAGGCCGATACGATCCTCGACGTCCGCGTACGGCCCGGCGCACTCTTCTGCTGCCGCCATGATCGCCGCCTCCTCGCTTGCTCTTCTCATGCTGTCATGCCCCCGTCATACCCGGCGGAACGGCGGGGCCCCCGTGGACCCGCCGCTCCGCCGGTCCCCCGGCCCCCCGGCTCATCGCGGTGGTCAGATCGTCTCGGACATGGCCCGGACCGACATGACGGCCAGGGCCAGGAAGGCGGCGAACCAGGCCGCGATCACCACGAAGGCGGTCATCGGGATGGACTGGCCGGAGATGATGTCGGTGCCGATCCGGGTGATCTGATACGTCGGGAAGTACTTGCCGACGGTGGCCAGGAAGCCGCTGAGCGCGAACCACAGGCCGCCGAGGACCGACATCACCAGGTAGACGATCATGGCGATCGGCTGCACGGTGTCCGGCGCGTACCGGTAACCGATGGCAATGGCCAGGGCGGTGAAGATCAGCGAGCCGATCCAGATGACCCCGAAGATGGCGAACCACTTCCACAGCTCCAGGTGCACGCCGCCGTAGAACCGGCCCAGCAGCAGCACGATGACCACGCTGGGAATGGTGACAGCCATCGAGGCGACGATCTTGCCGACCACGTAAGCGTTGGCGGGCAGCGGGGTGAGCCGCAGCTGGCGGACCCAGCCGTCCTTGCGTTCCTGGGCGATACGCTGGGCGTTGCCGGTCAGCGCGCCGCTGAAGGCGCCGATCGAGGCCATGGCGATCATGTAGTAGGCCGGGTAGCCGACACCGTAGGCGGTCACGTGCTTCACCGACGGCGCAATGGCCAGGTACAGGATCACCGGCAGGGCGATGGTGAAGATCGCGTAGCGCTTGTTGTGCCGCAGGCGCATGACCTCGGCGCGGCCCAGGGCCATGGTGTTCGTCATCGGAGGGTCCCCTCAGCGTGCGCGAAGGCCGTGTCGGCCGCTTCGCCGTTGTTCTTGTCGTCTTCGGCGGTGATGGCCAGGAATGCCTGCTCCAGGCCCAGGCTGCTCACCTCGAGGTCGCGCGGCCGGTAGCCCGCGTCCAGCACCGCGTACAGCGTGCGGTCGGAGTCCGACGACTGGATCTGCACCAGGTCGTGCCGGACCTCCACGTTGACCAGGGCGGGTAGGCCGAGCAGGAACGGCTCGTCGACCTGGTCCAGGTGGAACGAGATGCGCTTGGCCCCGGCCCGGGCCTTGATCTCGCTCGGCGTGCCGTCGGCCAGCAGCCGGCCCTTGTTCATGACGAGGATCCGGTCGGCGGCCTGGTCGGCCTCTTCCAGGTAGTGGGTGGCGAACAGCAGGGTCTTGCCCTCGGCCACCTCGACCTTCATGTTGTCCCAGAAGGTCCGCCGGGTCTCCACGTCCATGGCCGTGGTCGGCTCGTCCAGCACGATCAGGTCGCAGTCGCCCACGATGGCCAGCGCGAACCGGACCCGCTGGGTCTGGCCGCCGGACAGCTTGTCCACCCGCTGGTTGGCGAACTCGGCGATGCCGGCCCGCCGGAGCGTCTGCTCGACCGGCTCGGGCCGGGGGTGAAAGCTGGTGACCAGGGTGACCAGCTCCCGCACCGTCACTTCCGGCATCAGCCCGCCGGACTGCAGCATCGCGCCGACCCGGCCGTTCTTGATCGCGTGGTACGGGTCCGACCCGAACATCGCGATCCGGCCTCTGGTCGGCTTGCGCAAGTTGAGCAGCATGTCCAGCGAGGTGGACTTGCCGGCCCCGTTCGGGCCGAGGAAGGCGACCGTCTCGCCGGGCCGCAGCTCCATCGTCAGCCCGTCTACCGCCCGGACCTTCCCGTAGGTCTTGCGGACGTTCTCGAAGGAGACCACCGGGGTGCCCGTGGCCCCCATCAGTCCGTGAGTCATCGTGTTCCCTTCCGCGTCGGCACCCGCCGGCCCCTGTCTGGCGGGTATCTCTATTCCACTCAGCGGAGGGCCGGCGCGGCAGTGCCGTGCATCCCGAGCCCGTCATGACAGATGTCATGACGGGGCCTATGACGCGGTGCGGCTCAGGGCTCGCGGCTGGGCTGGGTTAGCGGCTGGGCTGGGCTGGTTAGCGGCCGACGGCGTAGCCCTGCATGCCGCGCGGGTTGGCGGCGGCGTAGAGCATCCCGCCGCGGCGGGCGACGGCGCTGACGCGGCCGAGCGACCAGGGCGCGGTGACCGAGACCTGGTGGCCGCGGCGGCGCAGCTCGGCGACCACGGGTTCGCCCGCGCGAGCCTCGATGTCCAGGCTGCGCGGGGCGGACTCGCGCGGGTAGAACGACGACGGGAAGTGCCGGGTGTGGAACTGGGCCTGGTCGATGGCCTGCTGCAGGTTCATCCCGAAGTGCACGTGGTTCAGGAAAAACGACAGCGTCCACTGGTCCTGCTGGTCACCGCCGGGGGTGCCGAAGGCCAGGTAGGGCTCACCGTCGCGCAGGGCCAGGCCGGGCGACAGCGTGGTCCGGGGCCGCTTGCCGGGGGCCAGGCTCGCGGCCAGGCCGGGCTCCAGGGTGAACATCTGGGCCCGGGTACCCAGGCAGAAGCCGAGGGCGGGGATGACCGGCGAGGACTGCAGCCACCCGCCGCTGGGGGTGGCCGAGACCAGGTTGCCGAACCGGTCGGCCACGTCGACGTGACAGGTGTCGCCACGCCGGCCGTGCCCCATGGCCTGCGCGATGGTTTGCGCGGTGGGCTCGCCGGTGCCGGGGTCGAGCCGGGGCAGGGCGCCGGGGTTCTGGCCGGGGTCGCCGGTGGCCCCGTGCCCCTGGCCGTCCGGCGGTAGCTGGCCGGCGACGGCAAACCACGGCAGCTGGGGCTGGGGTCCGTCCGGTCCCAGCGGCGCGCCGGGGACCAGGTCCCCCGAGGCCTCCGGGCCGACCAGGCGGCGTCGTTGGCCGGCGTACTCCGGGGCGAGCAGGGCCGCCATCGGCACGTCGGTGAACGCGGGGTCGCCGTACCAGGCCTCCCGGTCGGCGAACGCCAGCTTGGCGCACTCGACCACGGTGTGGATGTACTCGGGGCTGCCCGCGCCCATTCCGGCCAGGTCGAAGCCGGCCAGCAGGGCCAGTTGCTGGAGGAACACCGGGCCCTGGCCCCAGGGCTGGGTCTTGCACACGGTCAGGCCGGCGTAGTCGAAGGTCAGCGGGGCCTCCACGGCCGGCCGCCAGGCGGCCAGGTCGTCGTAGGCCAGCAGCCCCCGGTTCGGCCGCCCGGTGACGTCCATCACCTCGGCGAAGTCGAGGTAGCGGGCCATGTCCTCGGCGATGAAACCCGAGTAGAAGATCCGGCGCGCGGCCTCGATCTGCTCGTCCCGGTCCGGGCTGGCCGCCTCGGCCTCGTCGAGCAGCCGCTGGTAGGTGGCGGCCAGCTGGGGGTTGCTGAACCGGGCGCCGGGGGCCGGCGCCGCCCCGCCGGGCAGGTACACCTGGGCCGAGCTGGGCCAGTACTCGCGGAACATCCCGGCCATGCCGGCGATCGCGCTGCTGATGGCCGGGACGACCGGGTAGCCGCCGCCCGCGTACTCGATCGCGTAGCTCAGCACGTCGCGGAGCCGGGCCACGCCGTGGTCGCGCAGCAGCAGCATCCAGGCGCCGAACGCGCCCGGGACGCAGGCGGCCAGCAGGCCGTTGCCGGGGATCAGGTCAATGTCGAGCGCGGCGAACGCCCCCGGGGTGGCCGCCTGCGGCGCCGGCCCCTGGCCGCTGATCACGAACGGTTCACCCTGGCGGGTGTCGAAGCCGATGATCGGCACCTCGCCGCCGGGCCCGTTCAGGTGCGGCTCGACAACCTGGAGCACCAGCCCGGCCGCGACCGCCGCGTCGAAGGCGTTGCCGCCCCGTTCCAGCACGGACTGACCCGCGGACGAGGCCAGCCAGTGGGTCGAGGCCACCATGCCGTAGGTGCCGGCCAGTTCCGGCCGGGTGGTGAACTCGCTCGGTCCCGGCATTGCGCCGCCGCCCCCTTTAGGTCCGCTTCTCCGGTTTTCCGCGTTTTCCGCCACTAGGGCATTCCCAGCCGATCGCGGCGTCACACCCGGCGCACCGGCCCGGCCGATTCCAACCTGATCGCCGGCTCCGGCGTCTGAAGGGACGGGACGGGGGGAAGCCTGTGGCGTGAGAGACACGCGCCGCCACGCTTAGTCAATAAATCACGGGCTGGACGCTACATTGAGTAGCGCTCGATAGGACCTGAGGGCGGTCCCAGGTTTGCGCGCAGCGGACCGGGGCCAATACGAAGGGTATGGGAATGATCACAAAGCGCTTCCAGATAGGGCTGGGTGGCGTCACCCTGGTGGCAGCGGCGACGCTGGCCGCCGGCTGCGCGTCGTCGGGCGGCGGCCCGTCCGCCTCGTCGTCGGCCTCGTCCATGCCCTCCACCAGCCCGAGCGGCAGCACCAACGGCAGCGGCACGGCGGCGGCCAGCACCCCGGCGACCACGCCCACCTCAAAGTCCTCCGCCGCGACCGGCCTGGCCGCGTGTAACACCGCGAACCTTTCGGTCAGCCTGGCGTCCAACACGGGCGGCGGCGCGGCCGGCAGCACGTACGTGCCGATCCAGTTCGTCAACACCTCCGGCACGGCCTGCGCGATGTACGGCTTCCCGGGCGTCTCGTTCGTCACCGGCCAGAACGGCAGCCAGATCGGCGCGCCCGCGCAGCGCAGCACCAATTCCGGCAAGGTCACGGTGACGCTGGCCGCGCACGCCACGGCCCACGCCTGGCTGCAGATCGCCGAGGCCGGCAACTACCCGGCCTCGTCCTGCCACGTGGTCAACGCGAACTGGCTGAAGATCTACCCGCCCGGCAACACGGCCGCCGCCTACGTCAGCCACGCGTTCCAGACCTGCTCATCGGCCAAGGTCGTGACCATGACGATCGACCCCGTTCGTACCGGCGCGGCGGTTCAGGGGCAACTGCCCTGATCCGTGTCGGGCCTGCCCGGTAACGTCTGGGGGCATGGATGGTACCGACTTGGGCCCGCGGGTCCGCGCGCTGTGTGACCTCAACGTGGCTGATGCCCGCGAGGCGAGCGGGCGGCACGAGTACGACGGCGTCGTACAGGATCTGTCTCCGGCCGGGGTGCGGGCCGGCCTGGCGGCCATGCGAGCCGCGAGCCAGGCCGCCCCGGCGGAGCCGGACCCGTACGACGAGGCCCACCTGGCCGCGTTCGAGGCGAACGCCGGGGTGGTCTACGAGCAGCTGGAGCTGTACCGCAGCAACCCGCTCCCCCACCTGGGCGAGATGGACCTGGCCTGCTACGACCGGGACTACGCGCCGCAGGCCCAGCGGGACGCCGCCCGGACCGCTCACCTGAGGCGGTGGCCGGAAGCGGCCGAGCACGCGATTGAGGCCCTGGACCGGCTGAGCAAGCCGATCGCCGGGTCACTGGTCAACGCGGTGCGCGGGCTGTCGGCCGGGATCCCGGCCACCACCGAGCCCGCGATCAGGGACGCGGCGCTGGCCGCGCACGCCCGGCTCACCGGGCACATCGAACGGGCCGCGGCCATCGGCCACCCGGACGTTGCTCTGGGTGCCCCGGCGCTGGCCGCACTGCTCAGCACCTCCGAGGCGACCCCGGTCGACCTGGGCCGGCTGGCCGAGGAGGCCGACGCCGAGCGGGACCGGCTCATGGCCCGGCTGGCCGAGGACTGCGCCCGGATCGACGCCAGCCGCCCGCCCCTGGACGTGGCCCGCGAACTGGTCCGTGATCACCCGGACGCGGCGGGGGTGATCGAGGCGGCCCGGGGCTGGACCCAGCGGTCGATCGACTTCACCCGGGAGAAGAACCTGGTGCCCTACTCCGACGGTGAGTGCCTGGTCGGCCCGGCTCCGGAGTCGCGGCGCTGGGCGGTGGCGATGATGTCGTGGAACGCGCCGGGCGAGCCGCCGGGGCCGTCCTGGTACCACATCACTCCCCCGGACGAGTCCTGGCCGGACGCCGAAGCCGAGGACTGGCTGGAGATGTTCAGCGCGACCACGCTGCCCGGTATCACCGTGCACGAGGTCGCCCCGGGCCACTTCTCGCACGGCCGGGCGCTGCGCCGGGCCGAAGGCGAGGTCCGGCGCAACCTCCAGTCCATCTCGTTCATCGAGGGCTGGGCCCACTACGCCGAGGAACTGTGCGTGGACGAGGGCTTCGGCGGCGACGACCCCCGGTTCGCGATCGGGGTCTGGCTCGAGGCCCTGGTCCGGGTGACCAGGCTCGCCTCCGCGATCGGCGTGCACACCGCGGGGATGACGGTGGAGGAGTCGGCCCGCCGGTTCGAAGCCGACACCCACCTGGCCGGGCCGGCCGCGCTGTCTGAGGCCAGCCGGGCCACGTTCGACCCGACGTACGGGCGCTACACCTGGGGCAAGCTTGAGATCCTCAAGCTCCGCGAGCACGCACGCAAGGAGTGGGGTACCGGCTTCACGCTGCACCGCTTCCACACCGCGATGATGTCGCTCGGCTCGCCGCCGCTGGGCCTGCTGGGCACGGCCATCGAGCGCGGCTGAGGCCGGCGCAAGGGCACACCGCAGAGGCGCTACGGTGAAGATGTCCAACTTGGTTCCGGCACGGTAGAGGCAACGACGACGATGGGTTCACGGCGTTCACGGCTTGGCGGGATGTCCCGGCGCGCGGTGGCCGCGCTGGCGGCCTGTTTCGCGCTGGTGGCGGCGCTGGCGCTGTCCGGCTGCTCGTCGCCGGCGTCCGCGAAGATCGCCACCAATAGCGCCTACATCCCGCAGCCGACGACACCCGGCACCACCGTCGCGTACATGGACATCCGCAACAACGCGAAGACCACGGATCGGCTGGTCGCCGCGACCACCAGCGTCGGCGGCCGGGTCAGCTTCCTGGCCCCGGACGGTATGACCGGCAGCGGCACCATGATCATGAAGACGGTCCAGGACATCTCCATCCCCAGCCAGGCCATCGTGCGGATGAACCCCAACAGCTTCCGGCTGCGGATCACCGGGGCCGGCACGATGCGGGGCGGCAAGGACGTCATCATCACCCTGCGGTTCGCCCACGCGGGCAAGGTCACCGTGGTCGCCCTGGTCACCGACCCGGCCTCGGGTGGCGGAAGCTACTTCCTCAACTGAGCAAGGCGGGCGCGGGTCTGCTCGTCCTGCGGCGTGTACACGATGAAGTGCATCCCGGGCACCGCGGAGACCTTCAGCTCGTTGATCACGAAGGGCAGCTCGCCGACGTCGCCGTCGAGGAAGACGCGGGGCCGCTGCTCGGCCTCGCACACCTCGTGCCGCGCCCACAGCTGGGCGAACTCCGGGCTCAGCTCGGCCAGCCGGCGGATGTCTTCCTCCCAGTCCGGGTCCCCGACGTTGGGCGCGTAATTCGAGCGCAGCCGGGCCACCAGGTAGGGGATCTCGTCGTCGAAGTTGACGAGCTTCTCCCGGGCCGACGGCTCGGTGATGCCGCACCACAACAGGTTGCGATGGATGCACGGCATCGAGTGCCAGGTGCGGAACACGGCTTGGTGGGCCTGATTGGACTGGTGGATGTCGAACCGGCCGTTGACCAGGATGGCCGGATTCGGGCTGAACGACTCCAGGATGTCGATCAGCGCGGCCGGCACCACCACGGGCACGTCGGCCGTCTGCACCGGCGTGGCCTCAGCCAGCTGGTACAGATGCTCGCGGCTGGCCTGGTCCAGCCGTAGCGCCCGGGCCACCGCGTCCAGGACCTGGACGCTGGCGTTGATCGGGCGGCCCTGCTCCAGCCACGTGTACCAGGTAACGCCCACCCCGGCCAGCAGGGCGAGCTCCTCCCGGCGCAGCCCGGGCGTGCGCCGCCGCGGCCCGGGCGGCAGCCCGACCTCCTGCGGGGTCACCCGTTCGCGCCGAGCCCGCAGGAACCTGGCCAGCTCCGCCCGTCGGGACGTGCTGGCCCGCGCCGCGCTGGCCTTCGGCTGGGCTAGCAGGGTCTCGGATGCGGCCACGTCATTAAGATAATTGAGGGCACTGACATTCGGGACTTGCCGGTTCCCGGGGCCGCAGCCAGGTAGTCACAACACCAGCATCAGCAGGCTCTCACTTGTTCTGCGGGCGCGCACCCAGGCTGGTGGCATGACCACTACAGAGAATCTTGTCCGGCGTGCGCCCGGGGCCGCGGCGGGCACGGGCCGGGGCCGCTGGATCATGCTGGCCGTGCTGCTGGCCGGTCAGTTCATGGCGCTGCTGGACGTCACGATCGTCAACGTCGCCATGCCCACCATCGGCCGCACCCTGCACGCGACCGGGACCGAACTGCAGCTCATCGTGTCCGGCTACACGGTCAGCTACGCGATGCTGCTGATCACCGGGGCCCGGCTCGGTGACCTGCGGGGACGGCGGAACCTGTTCGTGGCGGGGGTGGCGGTCTTCACGCTGGCCTCCGCGGTGTGCGGGTTCGCGCCCAGCGCCGGCGTGCTCATCGCGGCCCGATTCGTCCAGGGTGCCGGGGCCGCGGCCACCATGCCGCAGATCATGAGCACGATCCAGGCCCGGTTCGCCGGCCCGGCCCGGGCGCGGGCGCTGAGCGCCTACTCCGCCGTGCTCGCGTCCGGCTTCGTCGCCGGGCAGGTCGTCGGCGGCCTGCTAGTCAACGCCAACTTGTTCGGCAGCCAGTGGCGGCCGGTGTTCCTGGTCAACGTGCCGATCGGGCTGGCCGTGCTGGCGTTGGCGCCCCGGTTCATCCCGCGCGACGAGCTTCTACGGTCCGGGGGCGCTGGGGCGGCCCCTGGGGCTGGGGTTGCCGTTGGTGCTGAGGTTGCTGGTGGTGCTGGTAGTGCTGGAGTTGCTGGTGGTGCGCGGCTCGACCTGGCCGGGCTGGCCGTCGCGGTGCCGGCCGTGTTCGCCATCGTGCTGCCGCTGATGCTCGGGCACCAGGAGCACTGGCCGGCCTGGCTGCTGGCCTGCATCGGGGCCGGCCTAGCGCTGGCGGCTGCGTTCGTCGCGGTGGAACGGCGGGTCGCGGCGCGCGGCGGCCACCCGCTGCTGGACCTGCGCGTGCTCACCGTGCCCGGCCTCGGCTCGGGGCTGGCCGCGATGCTGCTGCTGATGGTCACCTACGGCGGCTTCCTGTTCGCGCTGGCCCTGCAACTCCAGGGTGGCCTGGGTGACAGCGCGCTGCGGGCCGGCCTGACCTTCGGGCCCAGCGCCGTGGCGTTCGGCCTGTGCGGCTTCTTCTGGAACCGGCTGCCATTGCGGCTGCACCACTGGCTCACCCCGGTGGCCTGCACGGTCGCGGCGGCCATGTACATCCTGCTCGGCCTGGACCTGGCCTCGGGCACGCACGGCGGCGCCGCGTTCCAGGTCATCCTGGTTGTGCTCGGAGGCTCGCTGGCCCTCGGGTTCAGCCCGCTGGTGGCCCATTCGCTCCTGCGCGTGCCGGTCACCGAGGCCGCTGACGCGAGCGGGCTGCTCACCACCACCCTGCAACTGGGCCAGGCCATCGGCGTAGCCACCTTCGGCAGCCTGTTCCTGACCCTGGCCGCGCACCCGGTGGCCCACGCCTCCGGCCACGCCCTGGCCGTGACCATGTACTGGCTAGCCGCCGTCCTGGCCCTCGGGGTCGTGGTGTCGATCCCCCTGACGCTCACGGTGCGCCAAGCCCGCCTCGCGTCCGCGTCCCGGACGTAGCCTGCCGGGCGGCGGGCGCGCCTCGCGCACAGCGCGGGCCAGCGTGGCCATCCCGTCGCCGTCGTCCCGCCAGCCGAACCAGCGGGCCGAGTGGGGCGGGTCAAGCGGGGGCGATCTTCCGCCGCTTGAGGCGGCCCGGGAGGTCTGCTCGGCTGACGGGCCGGACGACGGCGACCCGGGAAGCGCCACGCTCCCGGGTCTTCCTCCATCCCGGAGCCGGAAGTGCCCCCGCCGGAGGCGCAAGACCCTCGGAGCAGGAGGCCCCGCCGCCCCGCGCCACCGGCTTCCCATCCCCCACCGTCCCACCCGCCACCTGAGCCTCACCACCTGGAGCCGACTCCCGGTTCGGGAACATTTTTATGCAGTATTTGCAAAGAAGTGTTCCCAAATCGGGCTGTAGCAGTTTTCCACAGGGACGTCGTTATCCACAGAGGCGAAAATGGCACTGGGCTCGGGTAAGTCGGTGGCCGACAATTAACTTATGGCCATTGATATCCCGGATGAATGCGATGCCTTGATCGCGCTTCAGTGCGGCGTCGTCGGGCGGGGGCAGGCCATCGAATGCGGTCTCCACCCGGCTTCGATCGGCACGCTGCTGAGGACGAGGAGGTGGCAAAGCCTTCAACGAGGGGTCTATGCCGCCTTCACTGGGCCACCCAGCCCTGATGCACTGCGGTGGTCCGTCCTGGTGAGAGCGGGGCCGGAGGCAATGCTGAGTCACCAGACAGCGGCCGAGCTCTACGGCCTGGCCGATCGCTTCGGCCAGCGCGGTCCGCCGATCCACGTCACGGTGCCCCGCGATAGGAACCCTCGCCATCTCAATGATGTAGTCGTCCATCGAGTAGGGCACGCCACACTTTGGCGGCACCCTTACCTGGTGCCGCCCCGGACGCGGATCGAAGCCACGATTCTCGACTTGATGGGCGACGCGAATTCCGTGGATGAGGCATTCGGCTTGGTGTGCCGCGCGACGGGGAAAGGGCTGACGAACGCGGATCGCCTCCGTGACGCGATTGGCCGGCGCAGCAAATTGCGCTGGCGGGGGGCGATGCTGGATGCGCTAGACGATGTCGAGCTGGGGGTTCGGTCGAATCTGGAATTTCGGTACATCCGGGGGGTCGAGCGGGTACACGGGTTGCCGGAGGCGGGGCGGCAGGTGCGGGTGGTCCGGTCGGGGCGGCCCTGTTACCTGGACAACTTCTATGCGGAGTGGCTGGTCGGGGTGGAATTGGATGGGCTGGTGGCGCATCCGCCGGGCGAGCGCTGGCGGGACTTCCGGCGAGACAACGCGGGGGCGGCCGACGGGATCATCACGCTGCGCTACGGGTGGGCGGACGTCACCGGGCGGCCGTGCGAGGTGGCCGGGCAGGTCGCGGCCGTGTTGAGGCGGCGCGGCTGGGCCGGGGGTGCGCGGGCCTGCGGGCCGTTGTGCGCGGCGCGGGAGCAGCCGAACCGGGCGTGACGCCGGGAGGCTGGCGTCACGCCCGGGAATCGGGACCGGGTAAGGCGGCGGAAAGGAGGGTCAGGCCGAGGTCAGCGTGGGCTGGTCGGCGGACGGGGACGGGGGGCCGGCCGGGGGCAGGCTCGGGGCGCGAGATGGGAGGAGGTGGTTCAGCCAGCGAGGCAAGTACCAGGTGCGCTCGCCCAGGAGGGCAAGTGCGGCCGGGACCAAGATGCCGCGGACGATCGTCGCGTCGATCAGGACGGCGGACGCGGTGCCGACGCCGAGGATCTTGAGGTCGATCAGCGGCAGGGTGGCGAAGGTGGAGAACACCGCGACCATGATCAGGGCGGCACTGGTGACGACGCCGGCGCTGCTGGCGATGCCTCTGGTGGTGGCGTCGCGGGTGGTGGCGCCGTGGGCCCGGAGCTCGCGGATCCGGCTCAGGATGAACACGTGGTAGTCCATGCTGATCCCGAACAGGAACACGAACATGAACAGCGGCACCCAGGAGATGATCCCGCCGAAGGAGGTGAAACCGAGCGGTCCCTGCAGGTGGCCGTCCTGGAAGATCAGCGTGACCAGGCCGTAGGCCGCGCCGACGGACAGCAGGTTCAGCACGATCGACACCAGCGGGATAGCCAGCGACCGGAACGCGAGCAGCAGCAGGACGAACGCCAGCAGGGCGACGAGGCCGAGGACCAGCGGTGTCCGGTTGTGCAGCTGGTGGGTGAAGTCGTAGGTCGAGGCGGTGTCACCCATGACCGAGAACTTCACACCGGGGACCGCGCCGATCGTGGCGGGCAGGATGTCCGTCCGTAGCGTCTGCAGGGCCTGGTAGGAGCGGGTGTCGGAGCCGCTGCCGGCCAGCGGGACGTTGACGATCAGTGCCCGCCCCGCGGGGCCGTCGCCGACCAGGGCCGTGGTCACCGGCTCCCGGATCGGGCCGCCGGCCGCCGCGCGTCCCTGTAGCGCGGTGACCGCGGCAGTCAGCTGGGGTGAGGTGACGTCGGCCCCGGTGACGACGACCATCGCGGGCGCGGGGGCTTGGGGAAAGGCGTGCTGGATCTGGTTCAGGGTCTTGACCACGGGCGTACCGAGCGGGGCGTCCACGGCCGGTTCCCCGAGCCGCATGCCCAGCGCCGGGGCGGCCAGGGCCAGCAGCGCGACCGTGGCCACGCCGCCCCAGACCAGCGGGTGCTTGACCACCCGGCGGACCAGCGCGGCCCACAGCCGGGACGGCTGGCCCGCGGCGCGGCTGCGGCCCAGGAACGGCAGGCGCCCCCGGTCGGCCCGCGGGCCGAGCCAGGACAGCAGCGCAGGCAGCACGGTGAGCGAGCCCGCCACGGCGATGCCGACCACGGCGATCGTGCCCAGGGCGATGCCGTCGAACTCGTCGATGCCGGTCAGGAACAGGCCAGCCATCGCGATCATCACGGTGATCCCGGACACCAGGATGGCCCGCCCGGAAGTGCCGGCTGCGATCCGCAAGGCCTCGGGGAAGGACCGGCCCCGGGCTCGTTCCTCGCGTTCGCGGCGCAAGTAAAACAGGGAGTAGTCGACGCCGACGGCCATGCCGACGATCAGCACGACCTCGGAGGTGGCCGGAGTGACCGGCAGCCAGTGACTGCTGATCGTGACCAGAGCGAGGGCGGCCACGACCGCGGACACCGCGAGCAGCACCGGGATGCCCGCCGCGACCAGAGCGCCGAACACCAGCAGCAACAGGACCAAGGTGATCGGGATCGACGTCACCTCGGCCTGGCGGAAGTTCAGCGAGTCGTCGATGGCCTTGCCCACGCTGGCGTCGCCGGCTTCCTTGATGGTCAGGCTGGGGTGTTCGGCCTGCACCGCGGCTACGGCCTTCTGGTCGGCCGCGACCGCCTGGTCGGAATTGCCGTTGTGGCTGGGCACCTGGAACCGGACCAGCGCGCTGCGGCCGTCGGCCGACACCAGGGAGGTGTTGCCCGCGGTCAACGGCGACCGGATGGTGCCAGCGTCCCGGGGCAGCGCGGCCAGCGCAGCCACGACCTGGCGGGCGGCCTGCTGCATTTCCTGGTTGCGGGGGAAGGTCGCGACGCCGGGGCGTCCCTGGACGAGCACCGACTCCGAGAGCTGGTTCAGGGTGGCCGGCGCGACATGGTGCAGCGCCTGCTCGCCCTGGCCGGCTTGGCCCGGATCGTAGACCGGCAGGTTCCGGCTGCCCATCAGCTGGCCGAGGGCGACGATGGCCAGCACCATCGCCAGCCAGCCGAACACGGCAATCTTGCGGTGCTGGGTGCTCCATCCGGCGATCCGCTCGACCATCGGCGGGCGGTCCGTGGACGTCTGTGGCCGGGCCGGCCACCGGCTGTACTTTCGCTTTCGGGCAATACTGAACTCAACGACGGGCGCATTATGGACCCTCTCCAGGAAGCTGGACACATTGGGCACGATCAGCGGGCACGAACGATCGACACCCGCCGCGAGCTGCGACAATGCCGACTAATTGGCGTCTATTAATGGACGGAACGGAAATGGTGGGGTCACATTCGATGACCCCTCGACCGCGGCAGGCCGGGTCGTGAATGACGTTGCCGTTACCGTACAAAGGCATGGGCCTTTGCTTCGAGGGGGTTTTCCCCCAGTTGCGTGGAGCAATTTTCGGGGGGTTACCCCAGGAGAGTCATGCCCAGGACGTGACTTTTGTCAGTTGCTGCGGGTCTGCGCAGGACATAGCGTCTAATTACCCGGCCAGCACGGTCTGGGCTACGGGAGGCAATCATGACTACGGGACCTAACATCAGGGTCAGCGACGCTGAGCGTGAGGCCGTTGCTGCTCAGCTGCGCGAACACTACGGGGACGGCAGGCTGACGCTCGACGAGCTGAACGAGCGGCTGGACCAGACCTTCGCGGCGAAGACGGCGAGCGAACTGAGCGCGGTGACCACCGACCTGCCGCGTGAGAGTGCCGGATGGGCGCCCGGGACGAGCGCGACCGCGTCGAAACTGACGGTCGGGCCGCAGGGCGCGGGACCGCGCGACGACGGCTGGCAGCGGCCACGCGAGCGGATGGCCGCCTTCACGGCGCCGCTGGTCGCGGTGATCGCGATCGCCAGCGTCTGGGCGCTGGTCATGTTCGGAGGCCTGTTCGGCGGCGGGGGCCGCCCGTTCGGGATCGTCCTGGCACTGGCGATCTTCGCCCTCATCCGCCGGATGTTCGGCGGCGGCCGGCGCTCCGGCCGCGGCGGAGGCTGCGGCCGCCGCTGGTAGTCCGGCCTGCCCGGCCACGGGGAGGCCGGGTTCGGCGGAGGTTACGGCCGTGGCGGGGCCCGCGGCCGTGCCGTGGCGGGAGTTGTGGCTGTGGCGTCGCCTGCGGGGGTGACGGGTGTGGCGAAGGTTGCTGCTGTGGCCGGGATGACGGGTGGGGCGGGGATGACGGGTGGGGCGGGATGACGGGTGGCGGAGCTGCGGTTGTGGCCGGTCGGCTGCGGCCAGGCGGGAGGCGTTGACCGGGCCGTCGGCGGCGTTGTTGGGCGGGCTGGAGCAGACAGGAGCGGTACCGGGCGTTACATACGCCGGTGGGCGGCTTATCGTGGAGGGAGAGAACTGGTCCTGGCGAGCATGGGAGCCCCGTGGCGACTCGGAAGGACGTCCGCGCCTCGGACGCGGAACGCGACTCGGCAGCGGCTGCGCTGCAGGAGCACTTCGTCCAGGGTCGGCTGACCCTGGACGAGTTGCAGGAACGGCTGGATTCGGTGCTGGCGGCGAGAACGCACGGTCAGCTCGACCAAATCTTCTCCGACATGCCACGGATACCGCCCCAGCTGGTCGTGCCCGAGACCGCTGAGCCGCCGGTCTTCCCCGCGCGGTACGCCGCCGTCGCCATCATGATCATCGTGATGGCGGTGTGGCTGGTGCTGGCGGCCTGGTTCTCCCAGCGCGGCTACGGATACGGGTACGGCTACCCGTCGCCCTGATCGCCTGCCGCCGCCCGCAGCCCGAGGCGCGTTGGGCCCGGGGGCGTGGAGCCCCGGGGTGGGTGGAGCGCGTGAAGGCCGGGGTGGTGGAAGCCTGGAGGTGCGCCGAGCCCGAGCCCGAGCGCGTGAAGCCCGGGGTGCGTTGGGCTTGGAGCGGGCCGGTTACGCGCGGCCGGCTTGGCGCAGCGGCACCACCAAGTAGCGGAAGTCTGGCGGGGTGGGTGCGCCGTCCGCGGACGGCGGCCCGGCCGGGGCGGTCCCGGCGGTTCCGGTCTCGGTGGACCCGGCCTCGGTGGGACCGGCCTCGGTAGAACCGGGCGCGGGCGCCCGGACGCCGGTGAGGACGGCGGGCTTGGTCGAGCTGTTGAACTCGAGGCGGATGAGACCGTCGGCCGGCCCGGCGGCGCCGGGGGAAGCATCGGCCGCGGTGTCGTCGTGAGCGGGGGCAGCGCGCCGGCGGCGGGAGCTGGGCGGTTTGGGGGCGGCGGGCCCGGCGGGCCCGGCTGAGCCGGTCCGCGCGGTATTGCTGACGGCCACGGCGGGGTCGCCGGCCGCGACGGCGGGATCGCCGGCCCCCACAGCGGGATGACCGGCCCCCACGCCGGGATCGCGGGGCGCGGCGGCGGGATCGGGGGCGGTGGCGCTGACACCGGCCGCGGCGATGCCGTCGAGCAGGAAGTGCGGGCTGAACGCGATGCCCGGCTCGACGCCGTGGAAATCGGCGCGGACGATCTCGCGGGCCCGGGCCCGGCCCTGGGTCTCGGCTTCGACCGTGACCTCACCGCCGCCGAAGGTCAGCCGGACCGCACTGCCGCGCTCGGCCACGAGCGAGACCCGGCGGACCGCCTCGATGAACGGGGCGGCGGGCATGTCGGCCCGGCAGGCAAATTCAGCCGGGAACCGCGAACGGTACTTGATGTACTCCCCCGCGATCAGGCGGGTGGTCACCCGGCGCCCGCCGGACTCGAACCCGATCATGGCGTCGGCGGCACGGGAGGCCGGCGCGACGCCGGGGCCCGGGTCGGCCGGGGCGGCGTCGCCGTACTCGCGGGCCAGCTCGGTGTCCCGGTCGCGGTCGGAGCGCAGCCACACCGTGACCGGCACGCCAGGAGCCATGGTCCGGGCCGCGTCGATCAGGGTCCGGGCCGGGACGAGGTAGCTGCCGCTGACGTCCGGCCGGGCCGGGGACCAGGCCAGGTCCCGCACGGCCAGGCGGTACCGGTCGGTGGCGGCGAGCGTCATCGTCTCGCCCTGCACTTCGAGGTTGACCCCGGTGAGCAGGGGCAGCGTGTCGTCGCGGCTGGCGGCCGGGGCGACCTGGCCGACCGCCGCGGCCAGGTCCCCGCCGTCCACAGTCCCGGCGGTCAGGGACAGCACAGGCAGGTCGGGGTACTCCTCGACCGGCAGGGTGACCAGCGTGAACGACGCGCTGCCACAGGTGAGGCTGACGCCGTCGGGGTCGTCGGCGAACTCGACCGGGAGGCTGGGCAGGCTACGGGTGATCTCGGCCAGCAGCCGGCCGGGAACCAGCACCGTGCCCGGCTCGGCCACCTCGGCGCCGACCTCGGCCCGCGCGGAGACCTCGTAGTCAAAACAGGACAGTGTTAGCCCACCGGCGGTCAGCCCGTCGGCGGCCTGCAGGAGCAGCCCGGACAGCACCGGGATCACCGGCCGGCCCGGGAGGGCGCGCGAGACCCAGCCGACCGCCTCGGCCAGCACATCCCGCTCAACCTGGAACTTCATCGCCGACCAGGGCTCCGTCGCCGCTCGTTCATCGATCTCATGAACGAAATAGTGCCACGGGGCACTGACATTTCGGGCGCAGCGGAGAGGTCAGGTCAGCAGCCCGGGCGGGACCGACGCCAGCGCGTCCTCGATCGCCTTGGCCAGGGCCCGGGCCGATTCGGCGGTGAGCTCGACCGCGACCCGGGCCGACGGGCCCTGGCCCGGGTTGAGGAAGTCGATGTTCAGGCTGTGCTCGGCCGGGGCGTGCACCGGGTGGTCGTAGTAGACGCTGGCGTCGGTGACGCCGAACCAGCCGTCCGCGCCCTTGCCGCTGCCGCTGACCTTGATCTGCTCGGTCTGGTACGTGCACATAAAAGTCTCCCGTCCTCAGGCGCTCAGGTACTGGCCGTAGAAGTCCCAGATGCGCTGCCAGCCGTCGTTGGCTGCCTCCACCCGGTAGGACGGGCGGTTGACCGAGAAGAACGCATGGCCGGCGCCCTCGTAGCTGTGGAACTCATACGTCTTGCCCGCGGCCTTGAGCGCCTGCTCCAGCTCGGCGACCTGCTCCGGCGACGGGTGGGAGTCATCCGCGCCGAACAGGCCGAGCAGCGGGCAGGACAGGTTCGGGGTCTTGTCCACGATCGGGCCGACCTTGAGCGGCATACCCTCAGGCGGGCGGCCGGCCACGAACGCACCGTAGCAGTCCACGGCGGCGTCGAGGGGCAGGCTGACCGCGGCCAGGAACGACTGGCGGCCGCCGGAGCAGTAGCCGATCGTGCCGACCTTGCCGTTGGAGTTCTCCAGCGCGCGGAGGAACTTGGCCGCACCGTCTACGTCGCCGACCAGGCGCTCGTCCGGGACACCGCCCTGGGCGCGGGCCGCGGCGGCGGCGTCGTCGGGGCTGGCCCCCGGGGCCTCGCGGGTGTAGAGGTTCGGGCAGATCGCGTTGTAGCCGTTGACCGCGAAGGTGCGGGTGATCTCCTTGGTCTGCGGGTCGTACCCGGGCATGTGGTGGATCACCACGACGCTGCCGAACGGGCCTGGTCCCAGCGGGCGGGCGTAGTACGCCTCGATGAGCTCTCCGTCGTGCCCGGGAATATTGATGGTTTCGGCCATGATGGCGTCGTACATGCGCGATCCCTCCGCTGGATGAACTGCCCGTCGATCGGGTGCCGCCCGGTAGGTTACGCCTCCGGCGCCGGGGCCGGACCCGGCAGGGTGGCCCGGCCAGTGGGAGACTTCGCTCATGACCTACATCGCCGCCGATGACCGGTACCAGAACAAGATGCCTTACCGCCGCTGCGGGCGCAGCGGCATCGAGCTGCCGGAGATCTCGCTGGGACTGTGGCAGAACTTCGGGGACGACCGCCCGTTGGACGTGCAGCGGGCCATCCTGCGGCGGGCGTTCGACCTGGGCGTGACCCACTTCGACCTGGCCAACAACTACGGGCCTCCGTACGGGAGCGCCGAGCTCAACTTCGGGCGGCTGCTGCGGGAAGACTTCCGGCCGTACCGGGACGAGCTGATCTTGTCGACCAAGGCCGGCTACGACATGTGGCCGGGCCCGTACGGCGACCGCGGCTCGCGCAAGTACTTGCTGGCCAGCCTGGACCAGTCATTGAGCCGGATGGGCCTGGAGTACGTGGACATCTTCTACAGCCACCGGGCCGACCCGGACACGCCGCTGGAAGAGACGATGGGCGCCCTGCACACGGCGGTCCAGTCGGGTCGGGCCCTGTACGCGGGCATCTCCTCCTATTCGGCCGAGCGCACCGCGCAGGCGGCGGCGATCATGCGGGAGCTGGGGACGCCGCTGCTCATCCATCAGCCGTCCTACTCGATGCTGAACCGGTGGATCGAGCAGGGCCTGCTCGACGTGCTGGCCCGGGAGGGGATCGGCTGCATCGCGTTCTCGCCGCTGGCCCAGGGCCTGCTGACCGGGAAGTACCTGAACGGGGTGCCGGAGGGCTCCCGGGCCACCCAGAACGGGTCGCTGTCCTCCGACCAGCTGACCGAGCAGACCCTGGACCACATCCGGGCCCTGTCGCGGGTGGCGGAGCGGCGCGGGCAAAGCCTGGCCCAGCTGGCCCTGTCCTGGGCCCTGCGGGACCCGCGAATCACGTCGGCGCTGATCGGGGCGAGCAGCGTCCGGCAGCTGGAGGAGA
The DNA here is from genome assembly GCA_965277615.1 of Streptosporangiaceae bacterium. Lineage (GTDB taxonomy): Bacteria > Actinomycetota > Actinomycetes > Streptosporangiales > Streptosporangiaceae > Bog-532. The sequence goes on from CBDIDG010000004.1 coordinate 132,049, forward strand.
ACCTGGCCGCGGCCCAGAACACCACGTTCAGCGAGGAGGAACTGGCCGAGATCGACCGGCACGCGGTGGACAGCGGGATCAACATCTGGTCCGCGTCGAGCGCCAGTTAGCCGATGGCCTGGCACATTAACTCGTTTGACCGGTTACGGCCGGTTTGGTGATATTAGCCGCGTCAGGGGGACCATCGGCACGATAAAGACTTGCCTTCCCGGCGCGATCATGCATATGTTTGAGCCACTCAACAGTTGAGTGGCTCAAAGAAGTACGCTGGACCGCGGGTAGTACTCGAGGGACACCCGGGAATGTCAGACCCTCGTGGCAGGCTGCGGATCAGGAGGTGGGTGCGTGCCGGATCGGTCACGCGAGGATCGGCTCGACGGCGAGCTGAACATCTGCATCATGGACGCCCTGGCCCAGCTCGTGAAGCGAGCTGCGACGCTCGGCCAAGCGCTCGCTGCGCGGCACGGGCTGTCCATGACCGACCTCGCGGGGCTGCACAAGCTCGAGGAACCGATGACCATGAAGGAACTGGGACAGCGGATGCACTGCGATCCCTCGTTCGTGACCATGGTGGCCAACGGCCTCGAGAAGCGTGGTCTGGCGCGGCGGGAGACGTCCGAGCAGGACCGGCGCAGCAAAATGATGCGCCTGACCGGCGAAGGTGTCTCACTGCGAGATGAGCTGGAGACCGAACTCGCGACCCGGATGCCGTGGGCGAACGCCCTCGACCTGCGGGAGCGGGAGTGCCTGCTGGCGATCCTGCAGAAGCTGGCCGCCGCGACGGAGCCGGATGACCAGACGTGCCCAGAGGCAACGGGGCCTGCCTCAGCCGACGAACCCGCCACGACGGCGCCAGTCACAACAGCGCCAGCCACAACAGCGCCAGCCACGACAGCGGCCAGCTACGACAGCGGGCAGTGTCACGCCTGACTAAGCCACAGCGTCTATAAATCGGGGATTTCGCTTCGCATACACCCAGGTGACGGCACATAGGCCGTGGCCTAGATGCACTGCGCCCTTGAGCGAGACTCACGTCTTCAAAGGGAGAAGAAACTTTGTCCGCAACCTCACGCGATACACCGCCGGCCGGCTCAGTGCCGGATGACCCGGCGACCCTCGCGACCGGAACCGTCGACCAAGCCCAGCCGCGGCGTAGCGTCCAGGACGCCGCCCAGGACGGCGCGCCGCGGGGGCCGAAGCACCTCGGCCTCGCCTTGGCCGTGATCGCAACCGCCCAGCTCATGGTGGTGCTGGACGCGACGATCGTGAACGTGGCCCTGCCGCACATCCAGAACGCGCTGCACTTTTCCGGCACCAACCTCGAATGGGTCATCAACGCCTACACGCTGGCGTTCGGCGGCCTGCTGCTGCTCGGCGGCCGGTCCGGTGACCTGCTTGGCCGGCGCCGCGTCTTCATCTTCGGCGTTCTGCTGTTCTCGCTGGCCTCGCTGGCCGGCGGATTCGCCACCACCCAGGCCTGGCTGCTCACGGCGCGGGTGGTCCAGGGCATCGGCGGCGCGTTCGCGGCCCCGACCGCGCTGGCGCTGATCGCCGTCAACTTCCCGGAAGGGCGGGCGCGCAACCGGGCCATGGGCGTGTACGCGGCCATGAGCGTGGCCGGCGGCGCGGTCGGCCTGATCGCCGGCGGCCTGCTGACCCAGTACGCCTCCTGGCGCTGGGTGCTGTTCGTCAACGTGCCGATCGGCCTGGCCGTCGCGCTCGCGGCGCCGCGGGTGCTCGGCGAGTCCGAACGCCGCCGGGGCAAGTTTGACCTGCCCGGCGCCATCACCGGCACGCTGGGCATCACCTCGCTGGTATACGGTCTGTCCAACGCGGCCACCAGCCAGAACGGCCAGTCCCACTGGGGTGACACCAAGGTCGTGGTCTCGCTGATCGCGTCCGTGGTGCTGCTGGCCGCGTTCGTGTTCATCGAATCCCGCAGCAAGCACGCCCTGCTCCCGTTCCGGGTGCTGCGCAACCGGAACCGGTCCGGCGCCTACATCATCATGCTGTGCCTGGGCACCGCGATGTTCGGCATGTTCTTCTTCCTGACCCTGTTCCTGCAGGAGGTGTGGGGCTACACCGCGCTGGGCTCGGGCATCGCCTACCTGCCGTTCGTGTCGATGATCCTGGTGGCGTCGGCGGTCGCGTCCCAGCTGGTGGCGCGGATCGGCGCCCGGCCGTTGCTGCTCATCGGCTCGACCTTCGGGGCAGGCGGCCTGTTCTGGCTGTCCCAGGTGACCGAGCACAGCGACTACGCCAGCGGCCTGCTCGGCGCCATGATGGTCACCGCGTTCGGGTTCGGGCTGATGTTCGTGCCGCTGTCGCTGCTCGCGCTGAGCAAGGTGCGCGAGGAGGACACCGGGGTGGCCTCCAGCCTGCTCAACACCGGGCAGCAGGTCGGCGGGGCGATCGGCCTGGCCATCCTGGGCACGGTGGCGTGGAGCGCGTTCGCCAGCAACCTCGGCTCGGCCACGGCCAAGGCCAAGGCGGTGGCGGCCACTGCGGCCCAGGCCGGTCACCCGGTGAGCAAGGCCAACGCGGCGGCCGGGGCGAAGCAGATCTTCGACCACGCCCTGGCCTACGGCTTCTCGCACGGGTACTACGTGTCGGCCGGGATCGCCGTGCTGGCGCTGATCGTCACCGTGCTGATGATCAGAGTCACGCGCGAGGATCTGGCCGGGATCAACCCGATGCAGACCGGTGGGTGACACATCGGCTGACTGACTGCCGTGTGGATGCGGCTGGACCGGGTGGGTGCGCGCGAGGGCGGCACCCACCCGGTTCGTGTTCTGGCTTTCTAGACTGGGTCCGTGGCATCAACTACTGACCCAGAGGTCAACAACTTCCTCACCGCGGGCACGCGGACCGGAAAGTTCGCCTACACCAACTCCGAGGGCCGGGTGCTGGTCGCCCCGATCTGGTACATCGTGGAAGACGGCGACCTGATCTTCAACACCAACACCGCTACGGTCAAGGGCAAGTTCCTGGCCCGGGAGCGGCGGGTCACGATCTGCGTCGACCTGGAGGAGCCGCCGTACGCGTTCGTCCAGGTCCAGGGGACGGCCGAGCTGTCCAACGACCCCGAGGAGCTGCTGCGGACCGCGACCGCGATCGCGGCGCGGTACGTGGGGCCGGACCGGGCCGAGTCGTTCGGCGAGCGCAACGCGGTGCCGGGCGAGCTGGTGGTCCGGGTCCGGCCGACCAAGGTGCTGGCCACCTTCAACGTGATGGGCTGAGCCGTGGCGGGGCAGGCCGAGCCGGGCATCGTGGGCCCGGGCGAGGGGCACCAGCTCACCGCGCGCGGCAGCGTGATGGCGTTCAAGGCGGTGGCCGCCCAGACCGGCGGCGACTTCTCGCTGATGGAGCGGACGCTGCCGCCCGGTGGCCGGCGCCCGCCCGCGCACCGGCACGTCAACTGCTCCGAGGCGTTCTTTGTGCTGGACGGCCAGATCAGCTTCACCCTGGACGGCCAGGACCTGACCGGCGGGCCGGGCGACTTCCTGCTCGTCCCGCGCGGGGCGGCGCACACGTTCGGCAACGCCAGCCCCGAGCCGGCCCGGCTGCTGGTCCTGCACGCCCCGGCCATGAACGGCTACTTCGAGGAGCTGCACCGGCTGTGGGCCTCCGGCCAGCCCCCGGCGACCGAGCAGGAGCGCGCGCTGATGGCCCGGTTCGGCATGGAGCCCGCCTGAAGTCCGCTGGGCCAGCCCGGCCCAGCCGGATCCGGGGGACGTTGGCGCGGGGCGCGGCCACGACCGGATGACCTGGGTTCGTTCGCCCGGGGTGAGTTTGTTAAATAATGATGCTGATGGTCAGCCTGAGTTTCAGGATGGGGCCCAGGGCCCGACGCCGCCGACACGCTCGACTGAGTAACGCACGGTGTAGCCGGGCCCGCGCGGGGCGGGAAACTCGGCGTCCGGGCTGACGTAGACCTTGGTCAGGCGATTGAGCAGGTCCCAGGTGTCGTCGCGGGGCTCGACGGTGGCGCGGGCCCGCAGCACGGCGTACGGGTTCATGAAGACCCCAGGCGCCCGGGGCGCGTCGAACGACAGCACGACGCGGGGATCGCGCTCGATGTTGCGCAGCTTGGCGTACCGGGTCATGTGGCCGCTGACGAGATCGTCGCCGTCCAGCCCGACCCAGATGACGCTCACCTGCGGGCTTCCGTCGGCGTTGATCGTGGTCAGGTGAGCCATGGGGCCGGAGTCGATCAGGTCCCGTAGCTCGGGGGGCAGGCTGCTCATAGCCTGATTAAAACAAAACGACCCCGAACCAGACGACGGTTCGGGGTGTCCTGGCGGTCGATTTAACCTGTCTTGCTCCGGCGGTTGGATTCGAACCAACGACCGTCCGATTAACAGTCGGATGCTCTGCCAGCTGAGCTACGCCGGATTGCCTGGTATCCAGGGCGCAGCGTGGCCGCTCCCTCGTACCGGTCCCTAAGAGTAGCGTACCTAGGACGTGCCTGGGCGCAGTGGCGCGGTAACGGCCGGGTGGATTGCCAGCCGGCGGGGTACAGGAATACGGCGCCGGAGAACGGGCACTCAACTGAGCACGAGCAAACGGTTAAGGAAGGCGCCATATGGGGTTCAAATTCACGTTTATTGCTGGCTTCGTCGCCGGGTACGTCGTCGGCGCCGCGGCCGGCCGGGAGCGTTACGAGCAGATCAAGGGTGTGAGCTCGAAGGTGGCCGGCAACCCGGCCGTGCAGAAGGCCACCGGCACGGTCGGCGCGAAGGCGACCGAGCTGAGCAAGACGGCCAAGGACAAGGCGGCGGACAAGCTGCCCCGGTTCGCCGCGGCCGCGGTGAGCAAGGCGGGCGGGAACCCGGACAAGATCCCGGGAGTCGGCGGCCACGTCAACGGGTCATCGGACTACGGCGTCCCCGCCCCGGACACGTACAACCCGCCGCCGGGCACGGCCAGCTAGGCTCGCCCCCAGCACGCAACCGCCCCGGTGACCCTGCGGTCACCGGGGCGGTTGCGTGCTGGTGCCTATCGTCAGTCCAGGTACTCGCGCAGCTTGTCAGTCCAGGAACTCGCGCAGCATCTGGGCCCGGCTGGGGTGGCGGAGCTTGGCCAGCGTCTTGGACTCGATCTGGCGGATGCGCTCGCGGGTGACCCCGAACTCGCGGCCGACTTCTTCCAGCGTGCGCGGGTGGCCGTCGGTCAGGCCGAAGCGCAGCTGGATGATGCGCTGCTCGCGGCAGCTCAGGTCGTCCAGCACCCGCTCCAGCTGATCCTGCAGCATGATGAACGCGGCCGCCTCGATCGGGACCACCGCGTCGGCGTCCTCGATGAAGTCACCCAGGTCGGACTCCTCTTCCCCGATCGGGGACTGGAGCGACACCGGCTCCTGCGCGATCCGCTGGATGTCGGTGACCCGTTCCGGGTCGATGCCCATCTCCGCGGCGATCTCATCCGGGGTGGCCTCACGGCCCAGGTCCTGGTGCAGCTGACGCTGCACGCGGGCCAGCTTGTTGATCGTCTCGACCATGTGCACCGGCACCCGGATGGTGCGAGCCTGATCGGCGATGGCCCGGGTGATGGCCTGCCGGATCCACCAGGTCGCGTAGGTGGAGAACTTGTAGCCCCGGGTGTAGTCGAACTTCTCCACCGCCCGGATCAGCCCCAGGTTTCCCTCCTGGATCAAGTCCAGGAAAACCAGCCCGCGGCCGATGTAGCGCTTGGCGATCGACACGACCAGGCGCAGGTTGGCCTCGATCAGCCGCTGCTTGGCCCGGTCGCCCTCGGCCACCAGGAACTGCAGGTCGGCCGCTTCGGCGCCCTCGGGCGGAGAGCTTCCGCGCAGCTTCTCGTCGGCGAACAGGCCCGCCTCGATCGACTTGGCCAGCTCCACCTCGTCCTCCGCGGTCAGCAGCGGCACGCGGCCGATCTCCCGCAGGTAGATGCGCACCAGGTCGCTGGTGGCGGCGGGCCGGCCAAGATCGGTTGCTCCCCCGCGGCGTGGCTCCTCCACCTCCTCTTCCTGCGGTGCGTCGAGGAGTTCGATGCCTTCATCACCCAGCATCCGGACGACCTCGCCCAGGGCATCGGGTGAGAGTTCGTGCCGGTCGAGGGCGGACGCGACGTCGGCCATAGTCAGGGATCCCCGTTCCCTGCCGAGCGTCACGAGTTGCGTCATCGGTTCGGCCAGTGACGGGCCGCTAGTCAGTACGCTGAGGCTCACCTGACCAGTGTGCGGCACGAACCCCCGGTTACGGGGGGCCTAATTTTGTCACCTTGGCGGTAGTTTGGGCGGGCGTCGGCTGTCCGTAACATGACCCGGTTGATCACATCGGGTTTACCCGCTGGTTACGTACTGCGGGTTACCGGCCGGCGGTCAGGTTCCGGGGCAGCGGGCGGGGCGCTTTGTTACAAGCCGGCGGCGTGCTTGGTTACAGGCCGGCGGCGTGCATGGGTACAGGCCGGCGGGGCGCTTGGTTACAGGCCAGCGGCGCGGTCGAGCAGGGCCTTGCGCCGCTGTTCCAGCGCCACCAGGTCGCCGAACAGCTGGTTGTATTCGGTCTGCTGCTGGACCGGGTTCATCCGCTGCAGCTTGCCCTTGACCGCCGCGATCTCGCGGCTCACGGCCAGCTCCCCCACCCGGGCCAGCACCTGGTCCACGTAGCGCGCGTCGGGCTCGCCGGTGAGCTGGGGTGATTCGACGGCCAGCCGGGTCATGAACGCCCGGGCCCGGTCGTTCGGGGCGTTCTCGCGCAGCAGCGCGGCCCACTCGCGCACGTTCCCGGCCAGGTGAGTCCCGCCGGCCGCCGCGATCAGCCGGAACACGGCCGCGTGCGCGCCCACGGTGAACGCCTCCGGGCCGAGCGCGTCGAACTCCGGGCCGCACAGCCCGGGCCGCTGCACGGCCAGCTTCAGCGCCTCCCGCTCGATCTGCACCACCGGGTCGGACGGGTCGTAGCTGGTGTCGGCCGCGCCCTGGCCGCCTTGGCCGCCCTGGCCGCCCTGACGACCTTGGCCGCCCTGACCGTTGCCGTTGCCGTTACGGGGGGCATCGTGGCTGATCGTGGCGGTGCCGGGGCGGCCGTTGCCGGGGTGCCCGGGGTCGTGGCCGTCGCGCCGACCGTTGTCGCGGCGGTTGGCGTCGCGGCGGCCGGGGTGCTGCTCAGCCGCGCCCCCGCCGTGCTGGCGCACCCGGGCCAGCACGAACCGCTCGTCCATCAGGCCGAGCCAGCGGTCCAGGTTGACCGCGTACCGGGTCCGCAGGCCGGAGTCCTTGATCCGGGCCACGATCGGCGCGGCCTCATCCAGCGCGGCGAGCTGCCCTTCGGCGGTGTCCAGGTTGTGCTTGTCAATCGCGCTGCGGATGGCGAACTCGAACAGCGGCACGCGCCGGGCGACCAGGTCCCGCACGGCCGCGTCACCCTGCTTGAGCCGCAGGTCACACGGGTCGAGGCCGTCCGGCTGGACGGTGACGAAGGTCTGCGTGACGAACCGTTCCTCCATGCCGAACGCGCGCAGCGCCGCCTTCTGCCCGGCGGCGTCGCCGTCGAAGGTGAAGATGACCTCGCCCGTCGCGCCGTCGGTGTCCATCACCAGCCGGCGCAGCACCTTGATGTGGTCGTCGCCGAACGAGGTGCCGCAGGTGGCGACCGCGGTCGGGACGCCGGCCAGGTGACACGCCATCACGTCGGTGTACCCCTCGACGATGACCGCCTGCCGCCGGTGCGAGATCTCTCGTTTGGCCAGGTCAGCTCCGTAGAGGACGGTGCTTTTGCGGAAGAGCGGAGTTTCCGGGGTATTAAGGTATTTCGGTCCGTCGTCGTTCGGGTCCAATTTGCGCGCGCCGAAGGCAATCACATCGCCGGACAGGTCGCGGATCGGCCACATCAGCCGCCCCCGGAACCGGTCCACCGGCCCGCGCCGGCCCTCACGGGCCAGTCCCCCGGCGATGATCTCCTCGTCGGAGAAGCCCTTGGTGCGCAGGTGCCGGGTCAGTTCCTCCCAGGCGTTCGGGGCGTAACCGACGCCGAACCGCAGGGCGTCGGCCCGTTCGAAGCCCCGCTCGGCCAGGAAAGCCCGGCCGGGCGCGGCCGCGGGACCCTCCAGCTGCGCGGCGTAGAACTCGGCCGCGATCCGGTGCGCGTCCAGCAACCGCCGGCGCCGGCTCTGTTCCTGGCCCGGGACGTAGCCACCCTGTTCGTAGCGCAGGTCGATACCGGCCCGCCCGGCCAGCCGCTCCACCGCCTCGATGAAGCTGAGGCCGTCGAGCTGCTGCACGAAGCGGATAACGTCGCCGCCCTCGCCGCAGGAGAAGCAGTTACCCGTGAGGATGTTGTCCTCGAGAACGAAGGCGTGCCCGTCGTTGACGACTGCGCAGAAGACCTCTTCCACCCGATCGGTCTCCGCGATCTCTTTGACCACCCAGCCACGGCGCTCGTACGCCTTATCCACGGAATTGAACCGGAAACGATGCTTGTCGAGCAGAAAGAACTGCTCAGTTAGGTCCGAGCTGGCGAGGATGATCCGGAACAGCGAACTGGGCTCTCGGCCCTCGAAACCGACCCGGACCTGCTCGGTGACCCCGTAGGTGCCGATGCCGAGGCGGGTACAGACGGCCCGCACGTGCTCGAGCGTTTCCCGGCTGGCGCAGTTGAGCATGAGCGTCCCCGACTCGGAGACGCAGCCGTCGGCCGCGAAGTAACCCGCCAGCCATCCGTAGAGGTAAGAAACCGATTCGGCGAGGGGCGGTGGCTGCTTGAAGAACGCGGGCAGGTGATAAACGAGAAGCTGCCGCCCCTGCTGGGCGGTCGTGCTGACGGGGAACCACTTCAGCAGCTCAGCGTCTTTCTCCGCGTCAAGCTGCGCCATCGAGCCGTCGCCCAATCGGGTTCCGTCACCGAACGTCAGCCCGTGCGCGATACCGAATGGCGAGGGGGTGGTGTTGCGGATCCTAGTACCGGGGAACTTGGACACAAGCCGGTCGCCTGGCCGCAGCGTCTGGGTGGTCTCTTCCCGCTCGCTGGAACGTGACTTGCCCGCGCGGACGAACCAGCGATGCTCTGGCGTGGCGTAGATGTCTTTGGTTACGCCGTTACGACTCAGTGTCAGGCGGAGCAAACGCTGGACGCCGAACGAATAGAAAGGCGCGTCGACCCAGTTACCCTTCCGCCCCAGAATTCGGTGCGTGCCGCCAGCCAGTTCCCGGATGGGGCGGACGCCGTCCCACGTCAGAACTCGCGTTTCCCCGGCCAGGCAGTAGTAGAGGCCGCGGGCGGGGGTGACGTTGAAGGAGGGGGTCTTCTCGTCGTGGAACGGGCACAGGCCCTTCAGCGAGTCGCCACCCGCGCTGCGGAGCTGCAGGTATTCGCCGATCACTTCGTCGATCGGCGAACGCTCGCGGACCGCCGCGATGTCCTCGTCGCGGATCCGGCCAGCCATCTCCCGCCTCCGCTCCTGGTCGTACTGGTGGTACTGGTTGCTGGTGGTACTGGTTGCTGGTGGTACTGGTCGTACTAGTTGCCGGTCGTGCCTGGTTGTGCTGAGAAGCCCCGTGGCTGAGCTTAACCGGCACCAGGGACACCAGCGGCCGTGACGGGCGAACCGCCGCCGATGGTGCGGCCCCGTAGCCTGGGGGCATGGGCGAGCTGCTGGTGCTGTGGGATGTCGACCACACGCTCATCGACGCCGGTGGACTGAGCTCGCACCTGTACCGGATGGTGTTCGCGGAGCTGTTCGGGCGGGAACTGCCGCGGGTGGCCCCGATGGCCGGGCGCACCGACCGGGCCATCATCCTGGAGACCCTGACCATGGCCGGGGTGGCCAGCCCGCGGACGTATGTGCCCGCGTTCATCGAGGAGCTGACGCGGCAGGCACCGGCGTTCGGTGAACGGGTCCGGGCCCGCGGGCGGGTGTTGGCCGGGGTGCCCGAGGCGCTGGCCGCGCTGGCTGAGGGCGCTGGGGCCCTTGGGGCTGATGGGAGCGCTGGGACTGGTGGGGGCGGTGGGGCTGGCGGGGTGCGGCAGTCGGTGCTGACCGGGAATATCCGCTCGCTGGCCGAGGTCAAGCTGGGCGCACTCGGGCTGGGCGACCCGCTGAACCTGGCCATCGGCGCGTACGGGGACATGGATGAGGTGCGGGCCGGGCTGGTCCAGGTGGCGCGGGAACGGGCGGCCGCAGCGGCTGGGTCGGATGCGGCTGGTTCGAGTGAAGCTGGTTCGGGTGGGGCTGACTTTGAAGGTGAGGCGACGGTGCTGGTGGGTGACACTCCGCTGGACGTGGCGGCCGCGCTGGCCACCGGGGCACGGGCGGTGGGCGTGGCGACCGGGAACTTCACCGAGCGGGAGCTGATCGCGGCGGGCGCGCACGCGGTGCTGCCCGACCTGAGCGACACGGCCAGGGTGCGAGCGGCCGTCCTCGGGTCCTGGGCCGAAGGCAGGGCGGCCTCGTGACCGGGGCGGCTGAGCGGGAGGCCGACGGGCCGGTGGCTGGCGGGCCGGAGGCTGGCGGGCCGGAGGCTGGCATGCGGGAAGCTGGCGGGCGGAAGCCTGGCGGGCCAGAGGCTCATGGGCGGGAGGACATCGCGGCTAACATCACGGCCTTTGCCCGCGTGGCCACACCGGCCGCTGGGCTGAAGCCCGCGTCGGTCGCGGTGTGCGTGGTGCAGGCCGACGGCGTGCTGTCGCTGCTCATCACCCGGCGGGCGGCCACGATGCGCAACCACGCCGGGCAGTGGGCGCTGCCCGGCGGCCGCCGGGACCCGGGCGAGACCGTCGAAGACGCCGCCCGGCGCGAGCTGCTGGAGGAGACCGGCGTCTCGGTCGGCCCGGAGGCAGTGCTGGGCCTGCTGGATGACTACGTCACCCGCTCCGGCTACGTGATGTCCCCGGTCGTGGTCTGGGGTGGCCCGGTCAGCCCGGGCATGACCGGCCCGGCGGCCGAGGTGGCCCAGATCCATGTCATCCCGTTGGCCGACTTCGACGTACCGCCCCGGCTGCTGCGTATCCCGGAGTCGGACCATCCGGTCATCCAGCTGCCGCTGCTCGGCCGCTGGCTGCACGCGCCGACCGCGGCCATCGTGTACCAGTTCTGCCAGGTCGGCCTGCACGGCCAGGCGACCCGGGTGGCCCACTTCGAGCAACCCGTATTCGCCTGGAAGTGACCGACTACGGCCCGCGGTCCCGTGGCAGCGCGCAGCCGGACCCACACCGGCGCGCGGGGCCGGGCCAGCCGCGCTGGGTCAGGACCGCGGCGACCTGGCGGGCCACCTGGCACGGGCCGCCGGTAACGTCGGACCACCCGTAGCGCAGGGTGATGATGCCGTCGGTGGCGCCGGCGTTGTCGCGCCGGTAGTCGCGCCAGCGCTCGCCGACCGGGTGCGCCGCCCGCCCGTCAAGCTCGACGCAGGCCAGTTGGTCCTGGTAGAGGTTGTCCAGGTAGCGGACACGGCCGTCGCGGACAACGCGGGCCTGGCGGATGGCGCGGGGCAGCCCGTGGGGCCGCTCGACAGCCCAGACGTAGCGCTGCTCCAGGTTGGAGTGGATTCCGGCTTCGGCATCGTCCAAGCAGGCGGTGAGGTCGGGCCGCCAGGGCATCCGCTGCCGCGTAGCCATGGCCTGGCGGATCCTCTCCGCAGTGGTCAGGCGCTGCCCGGTGGCGCGGAACACCCAGCCGAATGCCTCATCGGCGGTCCGGGCCGTAGCGGTAAGGTCGAGTACGGTCTCCTCGATCCGGGTTCGCGGCGGGAGTAAGACGGGATGCCGTGCCCTCGGCGACCGGTGGGCCCGGTGGATGATCAGCCCCGGAGTCAGGCGGGGGTGCCGGTCAGACGGCACGATGACGTGCACCGGCCAGTCCGCGGGCTGGATGAGGCCGGACAATCCCGCCGCCGTGTGATGGCTCAGCACGGCATCCGGTCCGGCCCGCAGTACGGCCGCCCACAGCCGCGCGTCCCGGCTGGGCTGCCCGCTGAATGTCGCGTAAACGCCGTGTTGAAGGCGCTGCCAGCGGCCGACTCGCAGCAGATTGTCGATGACGTCCGGCGCGATACCGACCGCCATCGCCTGATTCCGGGCGATCACGCCGGCCTGGCGTTCGAGGAGCTCCCCGCAGGCGCGAGGTGTGCGTATCCGCATGTCTCCAGCGTGCGCGGGTCGCCCGGCTGGCACGAGTGGCAATGTGCGCCCTGTGGAGAAGGTCTCCCCCTGTGGAAAACCGTCTAAGTGGAGCATTCTCAGCGCTATATACCGACTTTGCTCCACCTAACCGAGGGGTGCGGTGAGGGTGGGGCTGGTGGGAAGCGAGCGGCGAGGGAGTGGGGGCTCTGGGCGGCGGGAGCACAGGTACGAGGGGGGCACAGGGTGGTGGGGACGCCAGGGGCTGCGGCGGCTGGCGGGACGTGAGGAAGCGGGGACGCCGGGGCGCGGGGCGGTGGGACGCCGGGGCCGGCCGGGTTAGGCGGTGGGGTGGGTTAGGCGGTGGTGCCAGGCTCGGGCTGAGGTGTCGGTTAGGGAGGCGACCTGGTCGATTACTACTCGGCGCCTCGCGGGGTCGGAGGTGGCCCACTCCCAGGCGGGGCGGAAGAGGGGGTCGAGGGTGTGGGGAGCGCCGATTTGGATGGTGGCGGCTAGCTCGGCGATTAGTTCGCGCTCGCGGGCTTGGAGGGCGGCGGCGCCTTCGCGGGTCATGACGTAGTGGGCGGCGACCGCCTTGAGGAGGGCGCACTCCAGGCGCTGGCGGCGCGGGACCTCGAGGTTGCAGGCATAGCGCTGCAGGGAGCCCGCACCGCAGGTGGCCCGGGTGGAATTTTGGGCGGCGACGCAGAAGCGGCCGACCAGCTCGCTGGTCAGGTTCTTCAGGGCGGCCAGGGCGTCAGGGCCACCGTCGAAGGTCTTGGGCCAGCAATCCAGGGTCATCAGGTCGTCGAACACGGTGGTCAGCTCGGCCACCGACACCTCGCCGGGGTCGAGGTACCAGCTCAGCGCGACCTGGGCCACCACCGCGCGCTCGGCCGGGTCGTGGAGCTGGGCGAAGGTGATCAGGCCGGCGTTCAGGCCGTCCTCCAGGTCGTGCACCGAGTAGGCCACGTCGTCGGCCCAGTCCATGACCTGGGCCTCCAGGCAGCGGCGCCGACCGGGAGCACCGTCGCGGATCCAGTCGAAGACCGGGGCGTCGTCGGCGTAGTAGTTGTACTTGCCGCCGCCGGGTGGCTCAGGCCACGGGTACTTCAGCGTCGCGTCCAGGGACGCGCGGGTGAGGTTGAGGCCCGCGCCGGGGACCTTGGTCTCCAGCCGGGTCAGCAGGCGCAGGGTCTGGGCGTTGCCCTCGAAGCCGCCGCAGCCCGCGGCCAGCTCGGCCAGGGCCAGCTCACCGTTGTGGCCGAACGGCGGGTGGCCGATGTCGTGGGCCAGGCAGGCCGCCTCGACCAGGTCGGGGTCGGCCCCGATGCTGCCCGCGATACCCCGGCCGATCTGGGCCACTTCCAGGGTGTGGGTCAGCCGGGTACGCGGAAAGTCGGCCCGGCCGACCTCCACCACCTGCGTCTTGGCCGCGAGGCGGCGCAACGACGCACTGTGCAGGACCCGGGCCCGGTCCCGTTCGAACGCGCTCCGCCCGGACCGCTTGGGTGGCTCAGCCACCCAGCGGCCCGTGGCGTGCGCGTCATAACCGGTACTGGTCACCGGTGACCGTTGCCGTCAGCAATACCTGGAAACGAGACTCACCGAGAGTCGCTGCGCTCGGTCTCGACCGCGGCGCGACCCGCCTCCAGCCGGGCGACGGGCACCCGGAACGGCGAGCAGGACACGTAGTCCAGGCCCACCTCGTGGAAGAAGTGCACCGACTCCGGGTCGCCGCCGTGCTCGCCGCAGACGCCGAGCTTGAGGTCCGGGCGCTGGGCCCGCCCCTCCTCGACGGCGATGGCGACCAGCCGGCCCACGCCGTCCCGGTCGATCGTCTCGAACGGCGAGACGCCGAAGATGCCGAGGTCGATGTAGCGGCTGAAGAACGCGCCCTCGACGTCGTCCCGGGAGAAGCCCCAGGTCATCTGGGTCAGGTCGTTGGTGCCGAAGGAGAAGAACTGAGCCGGCTCGGCGATCTCCCCGGCGGTCAGCGCCGCCCGCGGGACCTCGATCATCGTGCCGATCAGCGTGTGCACGTCGGTCCCGGTGGCCTCGGCCACCTGAGCCAGCACCTTCTCCGTGCGCTCCCGGGCGATCTCCAGCTCCTGCACCGCGCCGACCAGCGGGATCATGATCTCCGGGTGCGGGCTGCCACCGGCCTTGGCCCGCTCGGCCGCGGCTTCGGCGATGGCCCGGACCTGCATGTCCAGCAGGCCGGGGATGACCAGGCTGAGCCGCACACCGCGCAGGCCCAGCATCGGGTTCTGCTCGTGCAGACGGCGCACCGCGTCGAGCAGCTTGTGGTCCTGCTCGGTGGCCTCGTCGCCGGCCAGCGCGATCTTGACCGACAGGTCGGTCAGGTCGGGCAGGAACTCGTGCAGCGGCGGGTCGATGAGCCGGATGGTCACCGGCAGCCCGTCCATGGCCTCGAAGATCTCGATGAAGTCGCCCCGCTGCAGCGGCTCCAGGGCGTCCAGCGCGGCCTGCTGCTGGTCCTCGTTCTCGGCCAGGATCAGCCGCTCGACCAGCTGCCGGCGCTCGCCCAGGAACATGTGCTCGGTCCGGGTCAGGCCGACGCCGGCCGCGCCGAACCGCCGGGCCCGGGCGCAGTCCTCACCGGTGTCGGCGTTGGCCCGGACTCCGAGCCGCCGCTTTTCATCGGCGTGGGTCATGATCGCGTGCACCGCCGCGACCAGTTCGTCAGACTCCGGGGCCAGACCGCCTTCGAAGTACTGCACCACCGGCGACGGCACCACGGCCACCTCGCCCAGGTAGACGGCGCCGGAAGAGCCGTCGATGGAGATCACGTCACCCTCGTTGACGACCGTGCCGTCGGCCAGGGTGAACTTCCTGCCGCGGGTGTCGACCTCGAGCTCGTCGGCGCCGCAGACACAGGTCTTGCCCATACCGCGGGCGACCACGGCCGCGTGGCTGGTCTTGCCGCCGCGGCTGGTCAGGATGCCCTGGGCCGAGATCATGCCCTGCAGGTCGTCGGGGTTGGTCTCGCGGCGGACCAGGATGACCTTCTCCCCCTGGCCGGCCAGCTCGACGGCGCGGTCGGAGGTGAAGACCACCTTGCCCACGGCAGCACCGGGGGACGCGCTGATGCCCTTGGCGATCTGCTTGACGTCGGTACCGGCGTCGAAGCGCGGGAACATCAGCCGGGCCAGCTCCTCGCCGGTGACCCGGTTCAGGGCCTCGTCCATATCGATCAGGCCCTGGTCGACCAGCTGGATGGCGATCCGGAACGCGGCCGCGGCGGTGCGCTTGCCCACCCGGGTCTGCAGCATCCACAGCTTGCCGCGCTCGATGGTGAACTCGATGTCACACAGGTCGCGGTAGTGGTTCTCCAGCGTGGACATGATGTCCATCAGCTGGTCGTAGGAGGCCTTGTCGATCCGCTCCAGGTCCCCCAGCGGGACCGTGTTGCGGATGCCGGCCACCACGTCTTCGCCCTGGGCGTTCTGCAGGTAGTCGCCGTACACGCCCTGCTGACCGGTGCCGGGGTCGCGGGTGAAGGCCACGCCGGTGCCGGAGTCCGAGCCCAGGTTGCCGAACACCATCGCCACCACGTTGACCGCGGTGCCCAGGTCGGTGGGGATGCGCTCCTGGCGCCGGTACAGGATCGCGCGGTCGGCGTTCCAGGAGTTGAACACGGCCTTGACGGCCAGGTCCAGCTGCTCCCGCGGGTCCTGCGGGAAGTCATGGCCGGTGTGCTGGCGGACGGTCTCTTTGAACGCGGCGACGATCTTCTGCAGGTCGTCGGCGTCCAGGTCGAGGTCGTTCTTGACGCCCTTGGTCTTCTTGGCCTCGTCGATAGCGTCCTCGAACGCCTCGCCCTCGATGTCCAGCACGGTCTTGCCGAACATCTGGATCAGCCGGCGGTAGGAGTCCCAGGCAAACCGCTCGTTGCCGGCCTGCTTGGCCAGGCCCTGCACCGACTCATCGGACAGGCCGATGTTCAGCACCGTCTCCATCATGCCGGGCATGGAGAATTTCGCCCCGGACCGCACGCTGACCAGCAGCGGGTCCGACGGGTCGCCCAGCTTGCGGCCGATCGACGCCTCGAGCTGGGTCAGATGCTCGGTGACCTCGGCCGCCAGGCTGGCCGGGACGTCGCCGTCCCTGAGGTAAGCGCGGCAGGCTTCGGTGGAGATGATGAACCCGGGCGGGACCGGCAGCCCCAGGTTGGTCATCTCAGCCAGGTTGGCACCCTTCCCACCCAGCAGGTCCTTCTGGTCTCTGTTGCCTTCGGTGAAGTCGTAAACGAGCTTCGGCACTGAACGCTCCTCGTGCGCCGGTAATTTCTTCATCCTTATTTCCCTCGGACTCTACCGGTCCTGGCGCTGACATGGGACTGCACCGCAGGCCCCCGGACAGAAGTGGTCTAGTCCGCCGTGGCACGGTAGGCACGACAGAAGTCTTGCGCCCCAGTACGTACCTACGGAGGTTGCGCGATGACCGGACAGACGATCGGGTTGCTGCACCCGGGTGAGATGGGCGCAGCCGTCGGGCGGTGCCTGACCGAACAGGGTCACACCGCGCTGTGGGCGGCCGAGGGCCGCAGCCCGGCCACGGCCCGCCGGGCCGAGGCGGCCGGGCTGACCAGCGCCAGCCTGAGCGATCTGCTCGGGCGGGCCGAGATCGTGCTGTCGGTGTGCCCGCCCCAGGCGGCCCTGGCGGTGGCCGCGGAGGTGGCCAAGAGCGGGTTCAGCGGACTGTTCGTGGACGCCAATGCGATCGCGCCGCGCACGGTCCGGGCGGTAGCGGCCACGGTGACCAAGGCGGGTGCCACCTGCGTGGACGGCGGCATCATCGGCCCGCCGCCGCAGGCGGGGACGGACCACGGCCCCCGGCTGTACCTGGCCGGGGCGGGGTCGGACACGGTGGCGGCGCTGTTCGCGGGGACGCCGGTGACCACGTGCCTGGTGGACGGCGAGATCGGCGCCGCGTCGGCGGTCAAGGTGGCCTACGCCGCCTGGACCAAGGGGTCAGCCGCGCTGATGCTGGCCGCCCGGGCGCTGGCCCGGACGCAGCGGGTCGAGGGCACGCTGCTAGCCGAGTGGGGGGCGTCCCAGCCCCAGCTGTCCGCCCAGGTCGAGGCGGCGGCCCAGTCGGCCGCGGTCAAGGGCTGGCGGTGGGCCCCGGAGATGAACGAGATCGCGTTGGCCATGGCCGACGCCGGGCTGCCGGACGGCTTCCACCGGGCCGCGGCCGAGGTCTACCGGTGCGCCCCGCAGGCGGACCCGGCCGCGCTGGCCGAGACCGCCCCCGGTGACGTGGTGGAACTGGTGCTGGAGGCGCTGGCCGGCGAGCACCTGGACTGAGGCCAGGCCCCCGGCCGACCCGTCAGCAGACCGGCAGGCGCTCGCCCAGGTAGGCCGGGAGCTGGTCCATGGCGATCCGCTCCTGCTTCATCGAGTCGCGTTCCCGCACGGTCACGGCCTGGTCCCCGAGGGTGTCGAAGTCGACGGTGACGCAGTACGGGGTGCCGATCTCGTCCTGGCGGCGGTAGCGGCGGCCGATGGCGCTGGCGTCGTCGAAGTCGGTGTTCCAGCGCTTGCGCAGGGTCGCGGCCAGGTCGCGCGCCTTGGGCGACAGGTCGGAGTTGCGGGACAGCGGCAGCACCGCCACCTTGACCGGGGCGATCCGCGGGTCGAACCGCATCACGGTCCGCTTCTCCAACTCGCCCTTGGCGTTGGGGGCCTCGTCCTCGGTGTAGGCGTCGAGCATGAACACCAGCGTGGCCCGGTCGATACCGGCTGCGGGCTCGATCACGTAGGGCACGAACCGCTCGCCCGACTCCTGGTCCAGGTAGGACAGGTCGGTCCCGGACGCCTTGGCGTGGGTGGACAGGTCGAAGTCGGTGCGGTTGGCGATGCCCTCCAGCTCACCCCACTCGCTGCCCTGGAAGCCGAACCGGTACTCCACGTCCACCGTCCGCTTGGAGTAGTGGGCCAGCTTCTCCTGCGGGTGCTCGAACAGCCGCAGGTTCTCGGCGCGGATGCCGAGGTCGACGTACCAGGCGAGCCGGGTGTCGATCCAGGTCTGGTGCCACTCCTCGTCGGTGCCGGGCCGGACGAAGAACTCCATCTCGGCCTGCTCGAACTCGCGGGTACGGAAGATGAAGTTGCCCGGTGTGATCTCGTTGCGGAACGACTTGCCGATCTGGCCGATGCCGAACGGTAGTTTCTTGCGCGAGCTCTGCTGCACGTTCTTGTAGTTGATGAAGATGCCCTGGGCGGTCTCGGGCCGCAGGTAGGCCAGACCGGACTCGTCCTCGACCGGGCCGAGGTAGGTGCGCAGCAGGCCGCTGAACATCCGGGGCTCGGTGAACGTGCCCTTGTTGCCGCAGTTGGGGCAGGTCACGTCGGCCAGGCCGTGCTCGGGGGCGTGGCCGTGCTTCTCCTCGTAGGCCTCGGTCAGGTGGTCGGCCCGGAACCGCTTGTGGCAGGACATGCACTCGACCAACGGATCCACGAACTCGGTGATGTGGCCGCTGGCCTCCCACACCTCGCGGGCCAGGATGACGCTGGAGTCCAGGCCGACGATGTCGTCGCGCTCCTGCACCATCGATCGCCACCACTGGCGCTTGACATTGTTCTTCAGCTCGACGCCGAGCGGACCGTAGTCCCAGGAAGCCCGCAGACCGCCGTAGATCTCACTGGACGGGTACACGAATCCCCGTCGCTTGGAGAGGCTGACGATCGTATCCATACGGTCACTGCGTGCTGCCATCAAAGGTCTCCATCCGGCTGGCGGTCGGTGTCGTGGTTTGCCCGGGTTCAGCACCCTGACGGGGCGTCCCGGTAGCACGCGCGGGCACGGTATACACCATGCAAGAAGGCGCGGTGGCCTTCAGCTTATGGCCACCGCGCCTGCTTAGCGAACCAGAACCAGCCCTTCCCCTGGCCAGTTCGGGCGGCAGGATCAGGGACCGGACACGGCCCCGCCCACCCAGTCGGCGTCGATGTTGAGGGTGTACGAGCCAACCTTCACGTTCTGGTTGCCCTGGTACTGCTTCACCCGGTCCGGGGCCCACTTGGCGGAGGCCAGATACGGCGTGCCGATCAGGTTGTTCTTCATGTCCCACAGCGCGAACCACAGGGCATCGGGCTGGTTGAGCGCGTGCCCGCTGATAGTGGTCGTGGTGGCGAGGTCGGTGATGCCGGTCGAGGCGCTGGAGTAGACCCCGGAGACATAGCCCTTGGCGTGGATCTCCTTGGTCCAGGCGTCGAGGAACTGAAGCACCGTGGACTTACAGCTGGCGTTGGTGTTGTTGTAGGACTCCATGTCGAAGTAGATGGGCGACCCCTTGCCCAGGCCGAAGCTGACCGCATCGCCGACCGCGGTGTCGGCGGCTTGGGCGCCCTGGGTAGCCGGGGTCTGGGTGCTGATCTTCTGGAAGGAGTTGCAGGGCGCCTGCAGCCCGACGTAGATCGGCAGCAGGGACCAGCCCATGGCGTGCACGGCCTTGACCCAGGCCGCGGACAGGTTGCCGTAGTCGCAGGCCATGTTCTGGCCGCCGATGTAGATCCCGATGGCCGAGTACTTGGCCTTCCACGCCTTCATCGCGGCCTGTGAGGGCGCGGTGCAGGCGTCGAATCCGGCCAGCGGTTTGGCCGGAACGGTGGCCTTGACCGTGCCGGCCAGGGTCGTGGTCGTGCTCGGCGCTTTGGTCGTGGTTGCGGCCGGTGTCTTGGTCGCGGTGGGCGCCTTGGTGGTGGTTGCGGCCGGTGTCTTGGTCGTGGTCGGCGCCTTGGTGGTGGTCGCGGTGGGCGCCTTGGTGGTGGTCGTGGTCGGTGTCTTGGTCGTGGTCTTGGTCGTGGTGGAGGTGCTCGGCGGGCTGGTGACGGGCGGAGCGGTGAAGTAACTCCGGCTGGTGCTGGTCTGGGTGCCCGGACCGCCGTCATCGCCCACGCTGTTCCAGCTGAACTGCCTGGCGCTGCTGGCCGTGCTATCCGGCGTGCCCTGCCGGTACCGGTGGATGTTGCGCACGTACCCGGTCACCGCGGTGGCGTCCGAGCCGTAGGTCGCGGTCACGGACAGGTTGGCCCCCGGGACCGTACCCCGCAGCTCAGATGCCTGGCTGTACTGGTTGAGCTGGTTGAACGCCTGGGCCCGGGCCGCGATCCGGCGGCCGGCCACGCTCGGCGGCGGCGACTGGACCAGACCGCCCTGGGCCGCGGCGCTCTGCGTGCCCGCGCCGCCTGAACCGGACTCAGACACGCCGGCCGGGGTAATGGTGATCGTCTGCGCTCGGCCCATAAGATTCGAAGGACAGTTCTGGTTGGCGCCGGGACTGCCGAGGTAAACCGCATTGATGTCGTACCTGACACACTGACCTGGATCGGTATCGAGCTGGAAGACTCGCCAGCTCGACGGGACGCTGACCGAGTACCCGTCGTACTCCACCGTCTGCATCGCCTGCGTGCTAGCGGGCGATCCCGGGCTGGGGCTGGCTTGTTTGCTCTTCGTCCTGGTAGCCGACGAGCCTGCCTTGGATACGTGATTGCTGACCAGGCCGCGGCCGGCCGCACTCGCGCTGGCCGGGCTCAGGCCCCCGGCAGCAAACACACCCATTGCGCACCCGATGCTTATGACGGCCACTGCTGTGCGACGCATCAACACCCCCCACTGCTGAAGAATTAACTGGCCGCTGGCGTCCGGCTGACCAGTACCCCCGTCGTGTAATTACGGCGACGCCACTTGCCGTTGTTCCCCCGTCACTCTCCGATTACCCCCGGTGATTTCTGCCCCCGGCGGTCCCTGATATATATAAACCCGGACATTGCCTGGCGCAGCCGCCGATCCTTGGCGTGGCTACCCCGAGATGTCACAAGGCAGAAATAATGTAACCACCCAAATCCGGGCAACACATTATTAATAAAATGCTTTACGGGGCGCGGAAAATGCTTTGAACAACACGTTTGTAATTCACCGGCTCAGGGCATCAGACCAGGCCGAGTGTCTGATTTTGCCGATGCTGGGCGGTTGCCTTCAGTCGGCATTGCCGGTCAGCTGGCCGGGCTTCAGCCAGCGCTGAACGTCAGCTGGCCGTGTTTCAGCCAGCGCTGGACGTGAGCTGGCCGGGCTTCAGCTGGCGCCGACCGAGGTCCCGTCAGCGAGCTGATTCGGAATGGCGCCGCCGTACCGGCGGTCCCGGCTGGCGTAGATTTCGCATGCTTCCCACAGATTGCGGCGGTCGAAATCGGGCCAGAGCGTGTCGAGAAAGACAAGCTCGGCATAATGCGCCTGCCAGATAAGGAAATTCGAGGTGCGGTGCTCGCCCGATGAACGCACAAAAAGGTCAACATCGGGAATGTCCGGCTCGTAAAGATAACGGGCCAGCACCTTTTCGTTCACCTTGTCCGGGCGGAGCTTGCCCGCGGCCACGTCGGCGGCGATCGCGGCGGCCGCGTCGGCGATCTCGGCCCGGCCGCCGTAGTTCACGCAGAACTGCAGCGTCAGCACGGAGTTGTTCGCGGACATCCGCTCCGCTTCCTCCAGCTCGGAGATCACGCTGCGCCACAGCCGCCGCCGGCGGCCGGCCCAGCGGATCCGGACGCCCATCTCGTTGAGCAGGTCCCGGCGCCGGTGGATGACGTCGCGGTTGAACCCCATCAGGAAGCGCACCTCGTCCGGCGAGCGGCGCCAGTTCTCGGTCGAGAACGCGTACGCGGACAGGTACGGGATGCCCAGCTCGATCGCGCCCATGATCACGTCGAGCAGCGACGACTCGCCGACCTTGTGGCCCTCGGTGCGGGGCAGGCCGCGCTGCTTGGCCCAGCGGCCGTCGCCGTCCATGACGATGGCCACGTGCCGCGGGACCAGGTCCCGCGGGATAGCCGGCGGGCGGACACCACTCGGATGGGGATCGGGCGGCCGAACGGTCACACACGCTCCACGTGACGCAGCGAACGGATGGAGTGCTCCAGGTGCCACTGCAGGTAGGCGGCGACCAAGCCACTGCACTCTACCTGTTGGCGTCGTTCACTTCGATCCGCTGTGTCCCATTCGCCCCCGAGCAGGGCCGCCATCAGCCGGACCGTGGCCGAGCCGGGCGAGGCCGACCCGGGCGGCCGGCAGTTGGAGCACACCATGCCCCCGGCGGGGATGGCGAACGCGGCCAGCCGGTCCTTGCGGGCACAGCGGGCACACTCGTCCAGGACGGGCGCGTAGCCCGCCACGGCCAGCGACCGCAGCAGGTAGGCGTCGAGCACCAGCCGGGCCTCGTGGTCGCCTTCCCCCAGCGCCCGCAAGCCGCCGATGAGCAGCAGGAACTGCCGGAGGGTGGGCTCCTTCTCCTCCGGAGTGAACCGGTCGGCGGTCTCCAGCATGGCTACCCCGGCGGTGTACTTCGGGTAGTCCGAGGTCAGCGGGGCGCCGTAGGAACGGATCACCTCAGCCTGGGTGATCACGTCCAGCGAACGGCCCTGATACATCAGCAGGTCAACGTGGGTGAACGGTTCCAGCCGGCCCCCGAACCGGGACTTGGTCCGCCGCACGCCCTTGGCCACGGCACGCACCTTGCCCGTCTTGCGGGCCAGCACGGTGACGATGTGATCCGCCTCGCCGAGCTTCTGGGTGCGCAGCACGACCCCGTCATCCCGGTACAGCTGCATATATCCATTGTCCCGCACCGGGCCGACAACGGGGGCCGCACCGCGCCGAACCGGCCTGATCCGAGCGTGCCACCCGACATGTCGCTGCGCCCATAGACTCGGGAGACGTGGAGCACGGGTTCGGGGTCGTCGGGGCCGGGGTGATCGGGGCGTTTCACGCCGCGGCGGTGGCGCTGGTGCCGGACGCACGGCTGGTGGCGGTGACCGACGTGGACCCGGGGCGGGCCGAGGCCTTTGCGGCCCGCCATGGATGTGTAGCAGTGCCGGACCTGGATGGCTTGGTCGGCCGGGACGACGTCGATGTGGTCGCCGTCTGTGTGCCCAGCGGGCTGCACGCCGAGGTAGGGGTGCGGGCGGCGAGGGCCGGCCGGCACCTGGTGGTGGAGAAGCCGATTGACGTCAGCCTGGCCGCGGCCGACCAGCTGATCGCGGCGGCCGCGGCGGCGGGGGTCACGGCCACGGTGATCTCTCAGCACCGGTTCGACCCGGGGCTGATCGAGCTGCGGCGGCTGATCGATGACGGAGCGCTCGGGCGGCTGCTGCTCGGCCAGGCCAGCACCAAGTGGTGGCGAGGCCAGGAGTACTACGACAGCGCGGGCTGGCGCGGCACCTGGGCCATGGACGGCGGGGCCCTGATGAACCAGGGCATCCACTACGCCGACCTGCTGCGCTGGTGCCTGGGCCCGGTGGCCGAGGTGAGCGCGGTGACCGTGACCCAGGCGCACGACATGGAGGCCGAGGACTGCGCGCTGGCCACGGTGCGGTTCACCTCGGGCGCGGTCGGCACGCTCACGGCCACCACGTCGGTGGTCCCCGGCTTCCCGCAGCGCCTGGAGATCAGCGGGACCGGAGGGTCGGCCGTGGTGGAGGACGGCGTGCTGGTCTACCGGGAGGTCCGCGGTGAGGCCGGGGGGATGGACGGGGTCAGTGGGGCGGAGGCCGGAGTGGTCGGAGAACGGGGCGGCTCGGCGGCGGCAAATGCGGCTGATCTGGAGGTGGCGTCGCATGCGGCGCAGCTGGCTGACCTGGTGGCGGCGATCGAGGAGAGACGGGAGCCCGCGGTGAGGCTGGCCGATGCACGAGCCACGCTGGAACTGGTGTGTGCCGTGTACCAGTCGGGGCGCGAGGGGCGGCCGGTGAGGCTGCGGTGACGGTGACCCAGTGACGGTGATACTGAGCGGGTTCGCGGACGAGATCTCGCCCGACCTGGACACCCAGCTGGCGGTGCTGGCCGAGCAGTCCATCAGCCACCTGGAGCTGCGCAGCGCCTGGTCAGTCAGCGTGGCCGACCTCGACGATCAGCAGGTAGGCCGGATCCGGCGGGCCCTGGCCGGGGCCGGGGTGGCGGTCTCGGCCATCGGCTCCCCCATCGGGAAGATCGCGGTGGACGCGCCGCTGGCGCCGGAGCTGGACCGGCTGCGCCGGATCGCCGACATCGCGGGCGAGCTTTCCACGTCGCTGGTGCGGGTGTTCTCGTTCTTCCTGCCGCCGGGCCGGCCGACGGCGCAGTTCCGCGGGCCGGTGCTGGACCGGATGGCCGCGCTCACCGGGATCGCCGAGGAGCGCGGCCTCGTCCTGGCCCACGAGAACGAGAAGGAGATCTACGGGGACACCCCGGCCCGGTGCGCGGAGATCATCAGCGCGGTCGGGTCGCCGGCTCTGCGGGCCACGTTCGACGCGGCCAACTTCGTCCAGTGCGGGGTGGCCCCGCACACCGAGGCCTATCCCCTGCTCGCGCCCTACCTGGAGTACTTGCAGGTCAAGGACGCCCTGGCCGCCACCGGCGCGGTGGTACCCGCGGGAATGGGTGACGGCCAGGTGCGTCTGACTCTGGCCGCGCTGGCCGAAGCCGGGTTCGCCGGCTTCGTCTCGCTCGAACCGCACCTGGGGGTGGCCGGGCGGTTCGGTGGCTTCAGCGGGCCAGAGGACTTCACCCGGGCCACCAGCGCCCTCAAGGGGCTGCTGGCGGACCTGGGTATGCCGTGGCGTTAGCGCCTCAGCGCCTCAGCGGCGGGTGCGGTTGACTGCGGACAGGACCGCGCGCATCGAGGCACCGGTGGTGTCGGCGTCGACGCCGACCCCCCACAGGGTCCGGCCGTCGATCTCGCACTCGACGTAGGCCGCGGCCTGGGCGTCCGACCCGGCCGACAGGGCGTGCTCGGTGTAGTCGAGGACGCGTACCTTGACCCCGACCCCGCCGAGCGCGTCGCAGAAGGCCGAGATCGGCCCGTTGCCGGAGCCCTCGACCTGGCGGACCTCGCCGTCCACCTGGACCTCGGCCGTGAGCACGTGCTTGGACTCGACCACCGATGAGGCGCGGTGCCCGAGCAGCGCCACCGGGCCGTCGGACAGGTATTCGGCCGAGAACTTGGCCCACATCTCGGCCGGGGTGACCTCGCCGCCCCCGTCGTCGGTGGCGGCCTGGACGACCCGGGAGAACTCGATCTGCAGCCGCCGGGGCAGGTCGAGCTGATGCTCGGCCTTCATGATGTAGGCGACGCCGCCCTTGCCGGACTGGGAGTTGACCCGAATCACGGCCTCGTAGGACCGGCCCACATCGTGCGGGTCGACGGGCAGGTAGGGCACGGCCCACGGGTAGTCGGCGAACGGCACGCCGGCCGCCGCGGCTTCCTTCTCGAGGGCCTCGAATCCCTTCTTGATCGCGTCCTGGTGCGAGCCGGAGAATGCGGTGTAGACCAGGTCGCCGGCGTAGGGGTGGCGCGGGTGGACCGGAAGCTGGTTGCAGTACTCGACGGTGCGCCGGACCTCATCGATGTCAGAGAAGTCGATCATCGGGTCGATGCCCTGGCTGAACAGGTTCAGGCCCAGCGTGACCAGGCAGACGTTGCCGGTCCGCTCACCGTTGCCGAACAGGCAGCCCTCGACCCGGTCGGCGCCGGCCATCAGGGCCAGCTCGGCGTCGGCCACCGCGGTGCCGCGGTCGTTGTGGGTGTGGACCGACAGGCAGACGCTCTCCCGCCGGGTGAACTGGCGGCTCATCCACTCGATCTGGTCGGCATACACGTTGGAGGTGGACCGCTCGACCGTGCAGGGCAGGTTGAAGATGATCTCCCGCCCGGCTTCGGGCTGCCACAGGTCGGACACGGCCTCGCAGACCTCGATGGAGAAGTCGAGCTCGGTGTCCATGAAGATCTCGGGCGAATATTCGTAGCCGAAATCGGTCCCCGAGAGCAGCCGCTCGGCGTGCCGGAGGACCGAGATCGTACCGTCGGTGGCCAGCGCCTTGGTCTGCTCGCGGGTCATGCCGAACACCACGCGGCGGAACAGCGGGGCGCAGCCGTTGTACAGGTGGACGGTGGCGCGCGGCGCACCGACCAGCGACTCGACGGTCCGCTCGATGAGGTCGTCGCGGGCCTGGGTCAGCACCGAGATCTGCACGTCGTCGGGGATGCGGTCACCCTCGATGAGCTCGCGGACGAAGTCGAAGTCGGTCTGGCTGGCCGACGCGAAGCCAACCTCGATCTCCTTGTAGCCCATGGCCACCAGGAGGTCGAACATCTTCCGTTTGCGGGCCGGGCTCATCGGGTCGATCAGAGCCTGGTTGCCGTCGCGCAGGTCGGTGGACAGCCAGCGCGGGGCCCGGGTGATCTGGTGGTTGGGCCAGGTGCGGTCGGGCAGGTCGACCGGGGCGAACGCGGTGTAGCGGCTGATCGGCATGCCGCTGGGCTGCTGCCGGATATCTCCGGTACCCACGGACTGGGCGCGCGGATTCGGTACGTCAGACGCGTGCGTCTGCTGGGAAGTCATTGGGGAACTGCTCCTCGTCGAGGCGGCGGGGACCCGGCCGAAGACGTCGGCCGCGATCTGGCCAGCGGTCACGCGAAACTCCGCGACGAGGGAGCAGGCCGTTACCGGCCCTCGCCGCGGCGGCTAAGCAGAAGCAGCCCGCGCATGATGGTCCCAGCCTAGCAGGAATAATCAGTCGCGCTGGGCCGGCGGCGGTGTTTACCTGACGGGGTGCTGATTGAGAAGTTCGACGCCGCGGCGGACCAGGCGTCGGCGCGGGCCTTGTACGACGTGTACGCGGCCGGGGCGCCGGTGGACGAGCCCGGCAGTCCGATCATGTCGGCCCGAGTCTGGTGCGGGCTGATCGCGCGGGGCTGGTGTGACGAGCCGCGGGAGAACTGGCTGGCCCGCGTGGCGCCGGGCGGGGCTGGGCGGGCCGGGGCTGGGCGGGCCGGGGCTGGGCCGGCCGAGGCTGGGCCGACCGGAGGGCCGATCCTGGGCGGGTACTCGCTGGAGCTGCCGGATAAGGAGAACCCGGACCGAGCGGGGCTGACCCTGCTGGTGGCGCCGGAGCGCCGCCGGACCGGGGTGGGAGGCACGCTGCTGCGGCACGCCCTGGCCCGCGCGGCGGAGCTCGGCCGTCACACGGTAACCAGTGAAGTCATGGCGGGCACACCCGGCGACAGTTTCGCGCGGGCCGTGGGCGCCCGGGCCAGCCTGGTCGAGAACCGCCGGATGCTGGACGTGGCCGCGATCCCCGGCGACCGGCTGGCCCGCCTGCGGACCGAGGCGACGGCCCATGCGGCGGCTTATACGCTGACCCGCTGGGAGGGGCGGACGCCAGAAGTTTGGCTGAACCCGGTGGCCCAGCTGAACGAAGCCATGGCCGACGCGCCGCACAGCGACGGGGAGCAGCCCCAGGTCTGGGACGCGGCCCGGGTCCGGCTGACCGACCAGCTGAGCGAGGCCAAGGGCCTGCGCCGGTATTCGGTCGCCGCGGTCCACGCGAGCACCGGCGAACTCGCGGCCCTCACCCAGCTGTCCATCGAGGAGGACGATCCCAGCTGGGGCCACCAGGAAATGACCGCCGTGGCCCGGGCCCACCGCGGCCACCGCCTCGGCCTGCTGATCAAGGTGGACATGCTGGAGCGGCTGGCCGGGCGTGAACCCCAGGTCCGGTTCGTGCAGACGTGGAACGGCGAGACCAACGCGCACATGGTGGCGATCAATGAGGCCCTGGGCTTCGGCGACCCGCGCCCGGTCACCGCGTGGCGGCTGCCGACCCGGGTGCCGGCCGGAGCGGGTCAGTCGTAGAAACCGAGGCGGCGCAATTCCTTGGGGCTGCGCTGCCAGTCCTTGGCCACCTTGACGCGCAGGTCGAGATAGACGCGGGTGCCCAGCAGGGCCTCGATCTGCGCCCGGGCCCGGCTGCCGACGTCCTTCAGGCGCGCGCCCTTGGTCCCGATGACGATGGCCTTCTGGCTGGGGCGCTCGACGTACATCTCGGCGTAGACGTCGGTGAGGTCTTCCTTACCGGCCCGCGGTTTCATCTCCTCGACCACGACCGCGATCGAGTGCGGCAGCTCTTCCCTGACCCCTTCCAGGGCGGCCTCGCGGATAAGCTCGGCCACCAGGTCGCGTTCCGGCTCGTCGGTCAGCTCGCCGTCGGGGTACAGCGGCACGC
Source organism: Streptosporangiaceae bacterium (assembly GCA_965277615.1). GTDB lineage: Bacteria > Actinomycetota > Actinomycetes > Streptosporangiales > Streptosporangiaceae > Bog-532. The sequence goes on from CBDIDG010000004.1 coordinate 160,191, forward strand.
CTTCGGGCAGATGCGAGACCAGCACGTCGGCCAGCACGTCCAGGTTGTAGCCGCTGACCGCGGAGACCGGCACCACGTCGGCCCAGTCGCCCAGCTCGGACACCGCGGTGAGCTGGGCCAGCACGCGCTGCGGCGGAACCCGGTCGGTCTTGGTCACCACAGCCACGACCGGGGTGCCCTTGATCGAGGCCAGTTCGCGGGCCAGATAGCGGTCGCCCGGGCCGACCGGGTCGCCGGCCGGGATGCAGAAGCCGATCACGTCGACCTCGGTCAGGGTGGAGCGGACCAGGCTGTCCAGCCGCTCCCCCAGCAGGGTGCGCGGCTTGTGCAGTCCGGGCGTGTCGACCAGGATCAGCTGCGCGTCGGGCCGGTGCACGATGCCCCGGATGGCCCGCCGGGTGGTCTGCGGCTGGCTGCTGGTGATGGCCACCTTGGTCCCGACCAGCGCGTTCATCAGCGTGGACTTGCCCACGTTGGGCCGCCCGGTAAAGGCCACGAAGCCGGACCGGAAACCGGGGGGGCTGGTGGGGTCGCTGGGGGTGGCGGAGCTGGTGGGGTTGCGGCGGGTGGTGGGGTCGCCGGGGGCGGTGGGGCCGGAGGTGGCGGGGTCGCCGGAGGCGGTGGGGCCGGAGGTGGCGGGGCGGCCGGGCGTGACGGAGTGGCCGGGGCTGGTGGGGCGACGGGACTGGCCGGAAGTGGGGCCGCGGGACTGGCCGGGCTGAGTGGCGCGCATGGGTCAGGGCTTCAGGGTGTCGCGGAGGGACCCGTCGGGGCCGGCCAGGAACACAGGTGCCTTCGGCCCGAGGTCGCGGACGGCGGCCAGGTCGCCGGGGTCAGCCTCATCGGCCTCGCCGACCAGCGCGGCGGCTTCGAGGGCGGACGCGCCGCTGGAGACGGCCATGGCCACGGCCAGCCGGAGCGCGGACAGCTGCAGCGACGGCAGGGCCACGGCGGCGGCGGCGTAGGTGCGGCCGGTCTCGTCCCGGACGGCCGCCCCTTCGGCCGACGCCACCCGGGCCCGGGTCGACCGGGCCAGCGTAATGATCTTCAGGTCCTCGGGACTCAGCTCCGCGTCGCTCACGGATCGAGTGTAGGCGGCCTGGATGCTCAGGAGGCGGACCGCTCGGCTTCGTCTTCGGTCTCGGCCGCCGCGGGCACCCGCTCGACCAGAACCGTGCCGATGCGGTTGCGGCGGCCGGACAGGTTCTCGGCCGTGAGCCGGAGACCGCCGATGGTGCCTTCCGAGCCGGCGATCGGCACCCGGCCCAGGGCGTGGGCCAGCAGGCCGCCGACGGTCTCCACGTCCTCGGCCTGAATGGTGACGCCGAAGATCTCGGCCAGCTCATCGACGGACAGCCGGGCCGCGACCCGGGCCACGTCCGGGGACAGCCACTCGACCGGCGGCCGCTCCTGGTCGTACTCGTCGGTGATCTCGCCGACGATCTCCTCCAGGATGTCCTCGATCGTGACCAGGCCCGCGGTGCCGCCGTACTCGTCGATCACGATGGCCACGTGGATCTGCTGCGACTGCATCTGGCGCAGCATCTCGTCGATGGGCTTGCTGTCGGGCACGTAGCTGGCCGGGCGCATGACCTCACGCACGCTGGTGGCGCCGGCGTCCGGGTGCTCGTGGCTCCAGGCCACGATGTCCTTGAGGTAGGCGATGCCCACCACGTCGTCCTCGTTCTCCCCGGCCACCGGGATGCGGGAGAACCCGCTGCGCAGGTGCAGGGACAGCGCCTGATCCACGCTCTTGTCCCCGTCGATGAACACCATCTCGGTGCGCGGCACCATCACCTCACGGACGATGGTGTCGCCGAGCTCGAACACCGACCGGACCATCTCGCGCTCGCCGGGCTCGATCACGCTGCGCTGCTCGAGGAAGTCGACCAGGCCGCGCAGCTCCGACTTGCCCGCCAGCGGGCCGACCGTGGTGCCGCGCCCGCGGGTGAGCACGCTGCCCGCGGCGACCACGATCCGGGGGACGGGGCCCAGGATCACGCCGAGCGGGTAGAGGACGGTGGCCGCGCCCAGCGCCACCCGCTCGGCCCCGCGCCGGCCCAGCGGGACCGGGCTGATCCCGACCACCAGGTAGCCGACCACGATCATGACGCCCAGCGCGATGAGGAAGGCCTTCCAGCCGTCGCCGAACCAGTGCACGAACGCCGCCACGACCAGCACGGTGGCCGACGTCTCGCAGGCCACGCGCAGCAGCAGCAGGATGTTCAGGTAGCGGGGCAGGTCAGCGAAGACGGCCTGCAGCCGCTTCGACGCCGGGCGGCCGGTGCCGATGAGCTGCTCCGCGCCCATCGCCGACAGCCGGGCCAGGGTGACTTCGGCGCTGGCCCACCAGCCCGCCATGAGCACGAGCACGATCGCGGCCGCTACCAGCCAGCCCTGGGCGGACATAACCCCGAACCTTCCTGCTTCCCGGCCTGCTTGAGCAGCCGGTCCTGCAGGCCGAACATCTCGGCCTTGTCGTCCGGCTCGGCGTGGTCGTAGCCCAGCAGGTGCAAGATGCCGTGCACCGCCAGCAGCTCCAGCTCGGCCTGGGTGCTGTGGCCCGCCTCCCGGGCCTGGGCCGCGGCCACCTGCGGGCAGAGCACCACGTCCCCGAGCAGGCCCGGGTCGGGGCCCGGCTCCTCGGCTCCGGCCCGGCCGACGTTGACCCCGCCCAGGTGGGGCGGGCGCAGCTCGTCCATGGGGAACGCGAGCACGTCGGTCGGCCCGGGCTCGCCCATCCACCGCTCGTGCAGCTCGGCCATGGCCTTCTCGTCCACCAGCAGCACGGACAGCTCGGCCAGCGGGTGAATGTGCAGCTCGTCCAGCACGGAGCGGGCGATCGCGGCCAGCGCGACCTCGTCCACGGCCACGCCGGACTCGTTGGCGATGTCGATGCTCACCAGGTGCGCGCGGTCACTGACCGCGCCTCCCCCCTCCGCGTGAGCCGCCCCGCCGGGGGCCGCCGGCCGCCTCGTCGGCGTCGCGCTGGCGGGCGTCGTAGCGCTCGTAGGCGTCCACGATCTCCCCGACCAGCCGGTGCCGTACCACGTCGTGGCTGGTCAGCCGGGCGAAGTGGATGTCGGGAACGCCCTCCAGGATGTCCTGCACCACCCGCAGGCCGCTGGTCTGCCCGCTGGGCAGGTCGACCTGGGTCACGTCGCCGGTGACCACCACCTGGGAACCGAAGCCGAGCCGGGTGAGGAACATCTTCATCTGCTCGGCCGAGGTGTTCTGGGCCTCGTCCAGGATGATGAACGAGTCGTTGAGGGTGCGGCCGCGCATGTAGGCCAGCGGCGCGACCTCGATCGTGCCCGCCGCGGTCAGCCGCGGGATCGAGTCGGGGTCGAGCATGTCGTGCAGCGCGTCGTAGAGCGGGCGCAGGTACGGGTCGATCTTCTCGTACAGGGTCCCGGGCAGGAAGCCGAGCCGCTCCCCCGCCTCCACCGCGGGCCGGGTCAAGATGATCCGGTTGACCTCCTTGGCCTGCAGGGCCTTCACGGCCTTGGCCATGGCCAGGTAGGTCTTGCCGGTGCCCGCCGGGCCGATCGCGAACACCACCGTGTGCTGGTCGATCGCGTCGACGTAGCGCTTCTGGTTCAGCGTCTTGGGCCGGATGGTGCGGCCGCGCGAGGACAAGATGTCCAGGGTCAGCACCTCGGCGGGCCGGACACCGCGCTCACGGCGCAGCATGCCGGCCGCCCGCTCGACCGCGTCGGCCGACAGCTCGGCCCCGTTGGCCTGCAGTTCGAGCATCTCCTCGAACAGGCCGGAGACCAGCGCGGTCTCCTCGGGACGGCCGGTCACGGTGATCTCGTTACCCCGGACGTGGATGTCGGCCATGAACTCGCGCTCGATGACGCGGAGCAGCTCATCACGCGAGCCGAGCAGGCCGACCATGGACCGCTCGGCCGGGATGACGATCCGGACCTGGGATCGCCCACCCACGTCATTAGAAATGTCTGTCAATTATTTCGCTCTCGGAAGTCGCCCCGTCTGGCTAGCCCGGCTCGGCTAGCACCGTCGGCTAGCCCGGTTTGGCTAGCACTGTTTTGCCAGGCTCCGCCCATGGTATCCGCCGGGACCGACGGCCGGTCCTCATCCGGGCGGCCACTCCAGGCGGCGGCCGCCGAGCACGTGGGCGTGCACGTGGTGCACGGTCTGGCCGGCGTCCGGGCCGGTGTTGAACACGACCCGGTACCCGCCGTCGGCCACCCCCTCGTCCACCGCGACCTGGTGCGCGAGCGTGGCCAGCTCCTCGAGCACGCCGTCGCCGGCCGCCGCGATCGCGGCCAGATCCGGGTAGTGCTCCCGCGGGATGACCAGGACGTGGGTCGAGGCCTGCGGGTTGATGTCACGGAACGCGACCGCGCGCGGGCTCTCACGGACAGTTTTGGCCGGTATCTCGCCGGACGCGATGCTGCAAAATAGGCAGTCAGGCACACTGGGATCCTAGCGCCGGACCGGTCCGGGCCGCCGTCATCCCAGGTCTGGTGGGACAAAACCCGACAAACATCCGATTTTATGTCAGTAAATGTCCGGTTCGGGACCAAAGTCCTCAGTCGGGGATGGTTAGGTCCCCGAAATTCTTCTGAGTGTGTTCTAAGCCGGGTAGCGCAGATAGGCTGGCAAAGCGATCCAGGGCGATTTTGTGCGACAGACCCAAGATTGCCTGTTTCTGAGGCATGGGGATGGGGCACGAACAGCGCTTATGGATCGTTGGCCGTCTGGCGCCGGGGAGGTGCCTGGGGGGCGGCCAAGGGATCGCCAACTCGGGTGGGGTGGGCTAGTTGGGCAGTTATCGCTGTCTGAAGATCGAGATGGGCGGGAACTCGGCGGTGAATAATATTCATGACCTCGGGTGAACCGGCCAGGGGACGTGCGCGTCCTACATCTGTGACCGAGACCCTTGTGGCCGGCGCGATGGTGGGTGCGGCACCCGAGAAGCTGGATTTGACGGCCGATGAGGCAGTGACCCAGCTCTACAGCAACCACTACCGATCGCTGGTCCGGCTGGCTGGCCTGCTGGTGCGGGACGAGCCGACGGCCGAAGAAGTGGTGCAGGAGTGCTTCATCGCCATGCACGACGGCTGGCGGCGGCTCCGGGAGGAAGACAAGGCGCTTTCCTACCTGAAGCAGGCCGTGGTGAACCGGTCCCGGTCGGTGCTGCGGCACCGCAGTGTGGTGGACCGCAACGCGCCCAAGCCGGTGCCGGACATGCCGAGCGCCGAGCAGGGTGCCATCACCTTGCTGGAACGCAGTGAGGTGATCTCGGCCCTGCGGGGCCTGCCCGACCGGCAACGGCAGGCGCTGGTCCTCCGCTACTATGCCGACCTGTCAGAAGCCCAGATCGCGGAGATGATGGGCATCAGCAAGGGTGCGGTCAAGAGCCACACCGCCCGGGGGATGTCGTCCCTGCGGGCGGTCCTGGAGAAGACTGCATGACCGGAGAACTATCTCAATGACCTCGTCCGACGACGACCTCTCCTGGCTCCTCCGGCGTGAGCTGCACGCCGAGGCGGCTCGGCTGACGCCTGCGCCGGATGGCTTGGGCCAGATCCGCGGGCAACTGGGGTCGAGGTCGGCCTGGCACCACTTCACAGGCAGCCTGCGGGTCGACGCGGAGCGCTACGGCCTGCACGCCCGCCATCTCGTGGCCGAGGCCGGCGACGCGGTCCTGCGGCTGCTGCGGTTCGCCTCCGGCCGGTCCGGCGGGGAACGGCACGGGTCCCGGCCGGGCATGGTCTGGCTGCGGCCGGTGGTGGCCCTGGCCGCGGTGTGCATCTTCGCGGGAAGCGCAGCGGCGGTGCCGGGGGTGCGGCACGCGATCACGACCATCGGCTCGTCCAATACCGGCAGCACGACGCCGGTGAACGGGTCCGGCGGCGGCAACGGCGCGGGCACCGGCCAGCGGATCAACAACGGCGGCGGGAACGGCAGCGGGAACGGCGCGCCGGGCCAGGGCAGCGGGACCACCGTGAGCGCCAGCCCGAACCCCCATGCGACCTGCACCACCCCGGCCAAGGCGGTTCCGTCCGTCAAGCCGAGCGGGACCAAGTCCCGCAAGGCCACGGTGAAGCCGACCGTGTCCCCGGCCACCAGCACCCCGCCGGCCACGCCGACGGTCACGGCCACGCCGTCCGGCCCCACCGCATCGGACACGCCGGTGCCGGGCACGAGCGCACCGGTCAAGAACAGCGCCAGCGACAGCACGCACCTCAGCGCGGCCAGGCCGTGCCAGGGACCGACCCCGCCGCAGTCAGGAAAGGGGTCGGCCTCGGCTTCGTCGGCCGGCGCCTCCCACCTGCCCGCGTTGCTGCCGACGCCGGCCGCGAGTAAGACTCCGGCCAGCACGCCCAGCACCGCACCGGTCACCCCGTCCAGCACGCCGACCACCTCGGACAGTGCTAGCAACAGCGGGGCCGGCACCAGCGGGGCTGGCGATAGCAGCGGCGGCAACAGCAGCACGAGCCAGTCCGGCTCGTCCCGAGGCGGGCGGCACGGAGGCGGCGGCCATGGCGGCCGCCACCACCATCGCCAGCAGCCGCCCTCCTCCGGCGCGACCTCCTCGGCGACCTCGTCCTGACCCGCCTGGTGTTACCAGCGGCTGGTGTTACCAGCGGCTGGTGTTACCAGCGGCTGGTGTTACCAGCGGCCGGTGCGGCTCATCAGCACGGCGGCCGCTGCGGCGCCCGCGGTGGACGTGCGCAGCACGGACTCACCCAGGCGGACCGGGTGGGCTCCGGCCGCGGTGAACGAGGCCAGCTCGCCCGGGCTGACGCCGCCTTCGGGCCCGACCACCAGGACCAGGTCGCCGCGGGCGGGCAGGTCCAGCCGGGACAGCGCGGCATCGGCGCCCGGCTCCAGCACCACGGCCGCGGCGGCGGCCGCGATCCGGGCGGCCACGTCGGCGGTGGAGGCCAGGCCGGTGACGTCCGGGATGCGGGACCGGCGGGCCTGCTTGGCTGCCTCGCGGGCGGCGGAGCGCCAGCGGGCCAGCGCCTTGGCCGCCCGGTCACCTGCGGGCCAGCGGGCCACGCAGCGCTCGGCGGCCCACGGCACGATCACGTCCACGCCGACCTCGGTCATCGTCTCGGTGGCCAGCTCGGCCCGGTCACCCTTGGGCAGCGCCTGCACGACCACGATCCGCGGCTCCGGGGCCGGTACCTCCCGCCGGGCCTGGACCCGCAGCTCGACGCGGCCCGCGCCGGCCTCGGTGACCACGCACTCGGCGATCACCCCGGCGCCGTCGGCCACGTCCACCCGCTCACCGGGCCGGATCCGGCGCACGGTGGCCGCGTGCCGTCCTTCGGCGCCGGTCAGCACGATCAGCGCGCCCTCGATGGCCGCGGTCACGTCGACGCCGTCGGCCAGGAAGACCGGCGCGGTCACCTAACGGCCGTTGAAGGCGTCGCGGAGCCGGGAGAAGAACCCGTGCTGCCCGGGCGAGAACTTGCCCGGAGGTGATTCCTCCCCGCGCAGCTTGGCCAGGTCGCGCAGCAGCTTCTCCTGCTCCGGGTCGAGCCGGGCCGGGGTCTCCACGGTCACGTGGATGATCAGGTCACCGCGGCCGGAGCTGTTCAGGTGCTGCACGCCGTGGTTGTACAGCGGGATGACCTGACCCGACTGGGTGCCCGGGCGGATGTCGATGTCGGCCGGGCCGTCCAGGCTGTCCACGCTCAGGGTGGCGCCGAGCGCGGCCGCCACCATCGGGATCGTGACCGTGCAGTGCAGGTCATCGCCCTGGCGCTCGAAGATCGCGTGCGGCCGCTGGACGATCTCCAGGAACAGGTCACCGGGCGGGCCGCCGCCCGGGCCGACCTCGCCCTCGCCAGCCAGCTGGATGTGGGTGCCATCCTCGACGCCGGCCGGGATGCGGACCTTGATCGTCCGGCGGGTGCGGACCCGCCCGTCGCCGTCACACTCCGGGCAGGGGCGGGGCAGCAGCGTGCCGTAGCCGCCGCAGCGCGGGCAGGGCCGGGACGTCACGACCTGGCCCAGGAACGACCGGGCCACCTGGCTGACCTCACCCCGGCCACCGCAGACGTCACAGGTCTCCGGGTGCGTGCCGGGCGCGGTGCCCTCACCGGAACAGGTCGGGCAGACCACCGCGGTGTCCACGGTCAGCTCCCGGGTCGCGCCGAACGCGCACTCGGAAAGGTCCAGCTCGACCCGGATCGTCGCGTTGCGGCCGCGGCGGGCCCGGCTGCGCGGACCGCGGGCCGCGGCTCCCCCGGCGCCGGCGCCCGCGCCGAAGAATGCGTCCATGATGTCGCTGAACGGGAACCCGGGCCCGAACCCGCCGGCCCCGGCCGCACCGGCGTCGGCCCGGCCGAACGGGTCGCCGCCCATGTCGTACAGCTGGCGCTTCTCCGGGTCCGAGAGCACCTCGTAGGCCTGGGTGATCTCCTTGAACCGCTCCTGGGTCTGCGGATCCGGGTTCACGTCAGGGTGGAGCTCACGAGCGAGCCGCCGGTACGCCCTCTTGATCTCGTCCGGCGCCGCGTCCCGCCGGACTCCGAGAACGGAGTAATACTCGGTCGCCACTAGCTCTCCATCAGGATTTCGCCGACATACCGTGCCACCGCGCTTACCGCTCCCATCGTCCCGGGGTAATCCATCCGTGTCGGGCCGAGCACGGCCAGCTTGGCCAGCGTCTCCCCGCCCGATCCGTAGCCACTGGACACCAGCGACGTGGTCTGCAGTCCCTCGACCGGGTTTTCCCGGCCGATCATCACCGACAGCAGCGACTCGTCGCTCGCATCACCGAGCACCCGCATCAGCACGACCTGCTCCTCCAGCGCCGACAGTACGTCCCGCAGGCCCTGGGAGAAGTCGGGCGCGGCCAGGTTAGCCGTGCCGGCAAACACGATCCGCTCCTCGTTCCGCTCGGCCAGGTTGGCCATGATGACCGAGAACACGGCGGCCGCGTTGGCCCGACCGGCCGGGGGCACGCTGTCGCCCAGGCTGGCCACGATCTTGACCGCCTCGGTCAGCCGCCGCCCGTCCAGGCTGGCGTTGAGCAAGGCCCGCAGGTGGGCGACGTCGTCGTCCTCGCAAACACCAGGCAGGTCGACCATCCGCTGCTCCACCCGGCCGGTGTCGGTGATCACCACGACCAGCAGCTTCTGCGGGGCCAGCCGGACCAGCTCGATATGCCGGATCACGGACCGGGACAGCGACGGGTACTGGACCACGGCGACCTGGCGGGTGAGCTGGGCCAGCAGCCGGACCGTCCGCATCACCACGTCGTCGAGCCCGTAGGCCTGGGCCAGGTAGGTCTGGATGGCGCGCCGCTCGGCTGACGACAGCGGCTTCATGTGCGACAGCCGGTCCACGAACAGGCGGTAGCCCTTGTCCGTCGGCACCCGGCCCGCGCTGGTGTGAGGCTGGGCGATGTAGCCCTGCTCCTCCAGCACCGCCATGTCGTTGCGGATGGTGGCCGGGGACACGTCGAGGTTGTGCCGGTCAACGAGCGCCTTGGACCCCACCGGCTCGTTGGTGGACACGTAGTCCTCCACGATGGCGCGGAGGACGGCTAGCTTGCGATCGTCCAGCACGTGTTCACCTCCCTGGCACTCACGCTTCCCGAGTGCTAAGTCTATTGCCCCGCACGACCTGGTGGCGGCAAGCGGCAACAGCGACCTCTGCGTGGATATGCCCGGATAGAAAATGCTAACGCTTCCAGGGCCGGTTGCGACCGCCCTGCGTGGCGTTCCGGGCGGGCCCGGGGACGATCCGGTACGGTCCGGGCATGCGAAGCCAGGACTACGGCGGCGACGTGCTCGCCGCTGGCCGCCGCCGGCGCCCGGAGATCCCCCAGATCGACGCCGAGCTCGGGCTGGTGGTTGAGGACCTCGAGGGCCGGTTCTGCGGGGCGGTGGTGAGCTGCGACAAGGGCGCGGTCACGCTGGAGGACCGGCACGGCAAGCGCCGGGTGTTCCCGCTGAACCCGGCGGCGTTCCTGCTGGAGGGGCACCCGGTGACGCTGGTCCGCCCGGCCGCGGCCCGGCCGCTGGCGCCAGCCCGGCCGACCAGGACCGCGTCCGGGTCGGTCGCGGCCCCGCAGGCGCGGGCGCGGGTGGCCCGGGCCAGCCGCATCTACGTCGAGGGCCGGCACGACGCCGAGCTGGTCGAGAAGATCTGGGGCGACGACCTGCGCGACGTGGGCGTGGTGGTCGAGTACCTGGAAGGTGTCGACCACCTGCCGGAGATCTTGGCCGTATCCCCGCCCGGGCCCGGCCGGCGCCTGGGCGTGCTGGTCGACCACCTGGTGCCAGGGTCCAAGGAGAGCCGGATCGCGGCCGGGCTGACCCGGCCTGACCTGCTCATCGTGGGTCACCCGTGCATCGACATCTGGCAGGCGGTGAAGCCGTCGGTGCTGGGCATCGAGCGCTGGCCGGACGTGCCACGGGGCCAGCCGTGGAAGGAAGGCGTGCTGGCCGCCATCGGCTGGACCGGCAGCACCGGAGTGGCCTGGCAGCGCATGCTGGCCTCGGTGCACACGTTCGCCGACCTGGAGCCGGAACTGCTGGGCCGGGTTGAGGAACTCATCGACTTCGTTACGGAGTTATCTGATTAGCGCAGTGTTCACTCCCAGTGTTAGCCAGAGCTCACAGTGTTAGCTAGAGACCACAGCGAGTAGCGTGATTGCCGATGACCGATCCCACGACCGCGCGCCGGCTGCAGCACCATCACGAGGGCCAGGCGCTGACCGGCCCCCTCCCGGCCGAGTTCGCGCTGATGGCCGGTGAGCCCGCACCGGCCGGGCCAGCCAGTGATGTCGCTGACGTCATTAAAAATGATGAAAAGGCACCCGGCCACGACCGACTGTGGGCGGCGTCGAGCTACCTGGCGGCGATCGTCCTCTGGCTCGCTGCGCCGCTGGCGGTGTTCCTGACCCGGGGGCGCCATTCGGAGTTCGTGCGGCGGCACGCGGTCCAGGCGTTCCGCCTGACCCTGACCGTAACGGTGTTCGCGATCTCCGGGCTGATCGTGGCGGGCCTGCTTGCGGTGGACAGCCCGTTGGACGCGTTGTACATCATGGGGTCCGTGGGTTTTGTGTTCGCAGTGGTGGTGCTGTGGTACCTGGTGCGGGCGGCCGACGCGGCCCGGCGCGGCCAGTTTTACCCGGTGCCGTCGTGGCTGGCCATCCGCGGTCGCCCGGCCCGCGCTCGCCAGTAGCGCATTACTCCAGGTGGAGTAGGACGGCGCCACCCGCAGGGGGACGACCAGGCCAGGCGGGCGGGCTTACGCTGGGCGGCATGGACGGCGAACCGGTGCTGCGCTGGTGGCGCGCAGGCGCCAGGGACGTCGTGTACGCGCTGGCCATGACCGCCGTCACGGTGGGCGGCGCGTGGGGCGAGGCGCACCCGCGGCAGGTCAGCGACGAGCTGCCGGCCGGGTCGGCGGCGGCGCACACCCCTGACTCGGCTTTCGCCCTGGTCGCGGTGGCCGGGCTGGTCCTGGCCGTCCGCTACCGCTGGCCGCGAGTGGTGCTGGCCGTGTCGGCGGGCGCGGTGGCGGTGTACTCGCTGCTGGGGTACGAGAACGGCGCCGCGGTACTGGCCCCGGTGGTTGCGCTGTACACGCTGGCCACGCGGCTGCCGGCCCGCCGGGCCCTGGCCTGGGGGGTGCTGATCACCGCGGTGCTGATGGGCGCGACCGCGGCGCACAACCCGTTCGGGCCAACCGGGGCTGGGTTCTACCTGCTGCCAGGGCTGACCGCCGCGGCCACGCTGGGCGGCATCGCGGTGGCCAGCCGCCGGGCCTACATCGCTTCCATCCAGGACCGGGCCGACGCGGACGCGCGGCGCACCATCGACGAGGAGCGGCTGCGGATCGCCCGTGAGCTGCACGACGTCGTGGCGCACACCATGGCCACGATCAACGTCCAGGCGGGCGCGGCCGCGCACGTGCTGCGAGACCGCCCGGACGCGGCGGCCGAGGCGCTGGCCACCATCAAGAGCGTGAGCAAGGACGGCCTGCGCGAGCTGCGGACCATCCTGAACGTGCTGCGGCAGGCGGACGAGGCCGACCCGACCCAGCCCACGCCGGGCATCGGCCAGGTCCGCGGGCTCATCGACGGGGCGGCCCGAGCCGGCCTGGAGACCTCGCTGACCGTGCGCGGCGCGGCGCGGCCGCTGCCCGCCGCGGTCGACCTGGCCACCTACCGCATCGTGCAGGAGTCGCTGACCAACGCGATCCGGCACGCCGGGCCGGCCACCGCGGCGGTGACGCTGGACTACGCCGGCGGTGAGCTCCTGGTCGAGGTGACCGACACCGGCCTGGGCGACCCGGCCGACGCCAGCGCCGGCGGCGGGCACGGCCTGGTTGGGATGCGGGAACGGGCCCTGTCGGTGGGCGGGTCGCTGCAGGCGGGGCCGCGGCCGGAGGGCGGGTACCGGGTGACGGCCTGGCTGCCGACCGCGAGCGGCCCGAGTGGCTCAAGTGGCTCTCGTGGTGAAAGTGACAGGAGTGACGTAAGCCGGGCGAGCGCGACAGATGGGAGCAGGCCGTGATCCGGGTGCTGCTGGCCGACGACCAGGCGCTGATCCGGGCCGGGTTCCGGGTGCTGCTGGAGGCCGACCCGGAGCTGACCGTGGTCGGCGAAGCGGTGGACGGGCGGCAGGCGGTGACCCTGGTCCGGCGGGAACGGGCCGACGTCGTGCTGATGGACATCCGGATGCCGGAGATGGACGGCCTGGAGGCCACCCGGCTGATCGCGGCGGACGAGGACCTGGCCGGGGTCAAGGTGATCATCTTGACCACGTTCGAGAGCGACGAGTACGTGTTCCAGGCCATCCGGGCCGGGGCCAGCGGGTTCCTGGTCAAGGACACCGAGCCGGCCGATCTGCTGCAGGCCATCCGGATCGTCGCGCGGGGCGACGCGCTGCTGTCGCCCAGCGTGACCCGGCGGCTGATCACCGATCTGGCCAGCCGCCCGGCCGGGCCCGCGCCCGCCGCGGGCAAGCTGCTGGCCGCGCTGACCGAGCGGGAGCGGGAAGTGCTGGCCCTGGTGGCCACCGGGCTGTCGAACGAGGAGATCGCCAACCGGCTGTACCTGAGCCCGCTCACGGCCAAGACTCACGTCAGCCGGATCATGACCAAGCTCGGGGCGCGCGATCGGGCCCAGCTGGTAGTGCTCGGTTACGAGACCGGGCTGGTCACCCCGGGCCAGCAGGCGCAGCTCCCCTAGGCGTCCCTGGCCCGCCCTGGGCGGTCCTAGGCGGTCAGGTCGCGGATCACGGCGTCGGCCAGCAGCCGGCCCCGCAGGGTCAGCACCACGCGGCCCGTGGCCAGCGCGCCCGGGTCGGCCAGGCCGTCCGCGACCGCCTTGGACCCGGCGTCCCGGCCCGCCGGGTCCAGCTCGGTCACCGGGCAGCCGCGGGCCAGCCGGGTCGCCAGCATGACCCGTTCCAGCTGGCTCTCCGCGGCGGTGAGCGTCTCCCGGCCGTGGCCCGGGCTGGCCCCGGCCGCGATCCGGCCCGCGTAGGCCGCGGGGTGCTTGACGTTCCACCAGCGGGTGCCGCCGACGTGGCTGTGCGCGCCCGGGCCCACCCCCCACCAGTCGCCGCCGGTCCAGTAGAGCAGGTTGTGCGCGCACTGGTCCGGCGCGGTCGCGGCCCAGTTGGACACCTCGTACCAGTGCAGGCCGTGGCCGGTCAGGACCTCGTCCGCGATCAGGTACCGGTCGGCCATCGCGTCGTCGTCCGGGGCGGGCAACTCGCCGCGCCGGACGCGGGCCGCAAGGCGGGTGCCGTCCTCCACGATCAGCGCGTAGGCCGAGATGTGGTCGGGCCCGGCGGCCAGCGCCGCCTCCAGTGAGGCCCGCCAGTCACTGTCGGTCTCCCCCGGTGTGCCGTAGATCAGGTCCAGGCTGACGTGCTCGAAGCCGGCTTCGCGGGCCCAGCGGGCACACTGGGCGGGCCGGCCGGGCTGGTGGACACGGTCCAGCACGGCCAGCACGTGCGGCTGAGCCGACTGCATGCCGAACGAGATCCGGGTGATGCCTTCGGCCCGCAGCTGCCCCAGCACCTGGGGAGTGATCGTTTCCGGATTGGCCTCCACCGTGACCTCGGCCCCCGGGGCCAGGCCGAACTCGCCGTCGATGACCCGGAGCAGGCCGCCCAGCTGGCCCGGGGGCAGCAGCGTGGGCGTGCCGCCGCCGAAGAACACGGTGCGCACCGGGACCTCGGCCGACCCGAGCACCTGGCGGGCGAACCGGACCTCGGCCGCGGCCTGACCCGGGTAGATGTCCCGGGAGGAGTGGTGTCCGCCGGCCGGGTCGCCCAGCTCAGCGGCGGTGTAGGTGTTGAAGTCGCAGTAGCCGCACCGGGTGGCGCAGAACGGGATGTGGACGTAAAAGCCGAACGGGCGCCCGCCGATCCCGTCGAGGGCGCGGGCGGGCAGGGCCCCGTCCGGCGGGACGGGTTCGCCGTCCGGAAGGATCGAAGGCACGCCCCGCAGGCTAATCGACGCTAAGAAGTGGGCAGGCGTCGGTTACTATCAAAGCGTCGACCTGCGGGAGGTTCTGGTGGCAGATCAGCCGTCGTATCGCGCCCGTCCCGGTTATTTCGATCCCGGCGGGGCCGCGAACATGCACGCCTCGCTGCGGGCGTCGGACACCGATCGCGAGCAGCTGGTCGATGTGCTGAAGTCCGCGTTCAGCGAGGGACGGCTGGACCAGGACGAGTACACCACCCGGATGGAGCGGGCCTACACGGCCAAGACCTACGGGGAGCTGCGGGCCCTGGTCGGTGACCTGCCCGACCCGCTGCCGCAGGTCCCGTACTCGTTCACGCAATTCCAGCCCAAGCCGACCAACGGCATGGCTGTGGCCTCGATGGTGTTCGGGATAGCCACGCCGCTGTTCGGGCTGACCGCGATTCCCGCGGTGATCCTGGGCCACAAGGCCCGCAGCCAGATCCGGCGCACCGGCGAGCGGGGCAACGGGATGGCGCTGACCGGGCTGGTCATCGGCTGGGCCGCGATCAGCATGTTCGTGCTGCTGGTCACCCTGGGGGTCCTGGTGGCCGTGCTCACCACCGCGCACACCGGCTCGGTACCGTCCAGCGGGCTGCAGAACCAGCAGGCCCAGGTCATGCCGTTCATCGTGAAGGGCCACCACCACAGCCACTAGCCGCCGAGCGCGGCTCCCTGGGGCTAGCGCGGCTTCTTGTCGCCGGTCTGGCCGGTGGACAGCGCGGCGACGAAGGCCTCCTGCGGGACCTCGACCCGCCCGATCGTCTTCATCCGGCGCTTGCCCTCCTTCTGCCGCTCCAGCAGCTTGCGCTTGCGGGTGATGTCACCGCCGTAGCACTTGGCCAGCACGTCCTTGCGCAGCGCGCGGATGTTTTCGCGGGCGATGATGCGGGCGCCGACCGCGGCCTGGATCGGCACCTCGAACTGCTGGCGCGGGATCAGCTCCTTGAGCTTGGCCGTCATCGACAGCCCATACTCGCGCGCGTTGTCGGTGTGCACGATCTGGCTAAAGGCGTCGACCGGCTGGCCCTGGAGCAAGATGTCCACCTTGACCAGGTCGGCCTCCTGCTCGCCGTCCGGCTCGTAGTCGAGCGAGGCGAAGCCGCGGGTCCGCGACTTGAGCTGGTCGAAGAAGTCGAAGATGATCTCGGCCAGCGGCATCGTGTACCGGATCTCGACCCGGTCCGCGGACAGGTATTCCATCCCGCCGAGGACGCCGCGGCGGCTCTGGCACAGCTCCATGATCGTGCCGATGTACTCGCTCGGGGAAATGAGCGTGGCCCGCACGATCGGCTCGTAGACCTTGGCGATCTTCCCGCCCACGGCCTTGCCCTCGGCGTTGGTGGCGTTGCCGGGCAGCGAGGCGCTGGGCGCGCCGAACGGGCCGGGGAAGTCACTCGGGTTGGTCACCCGCAGCTCGACCCCGGACTCCATCACCACCCGGTAGACGACGTTCGGCGCGGTGGAGATCAGGGCCAGGTCAAACTCCCGCTCCAGCCGCTCCCGGACGATCTCCATGTGCAGCAGGCCCAGGAAGCCGCAGCGGAAGCCGAAGCCGAGGGCGGTCGACGTCTCCGGCTCGTAGATCAGCGCGGCGTCGTTCAGCCGCAGCTTGTCCAGGGCGTCGCGCAGGTCCGGGTAGTCGTCCCCGTCCACCGGGTACAGGCCGGAGAACACCATCGGCCGGGGATGATCGTAGCCAGGCAGGGCCTCGGTGGCCGGGTGGGCCGCGCTGGTGACGGTGTCGCCGACCCGGGCCTGCCGGACATCCTTCACCCCGGTGATCAGGTAGCCGACCTCGCCCACCCCGAGCGCCGCGGACGGCTGCGGCTCGGGCGAGATCACCCCGACCTCGAGCGTCTCGTGCACGGAGCCGGTGGACATCATCAGGCTGCGCTCGCGCTTGGACAGCCGGCCGTCCACCACCCGGACGTAGGTGACCACGCCGCGGTAGGTGTCGTACATCGAGTCGAAGATCATCGCCCGGGCGGGCGCGTCCGGGTCCCCGGTCGGAGCCGGGACCTGGGCCACGATCTCGTGCAGCAGCTCCTCCACGCCCTGGCCGGTCTTGGCCGAGACCCGCAGCACGTCGCCGGGGTCGCAGCCGATGATGCCGGCCAGTTCCTCGGCGTAGCGGTCGGGCTGGGCCGCGGGCAGGTCGATCTTGTTCAGCACCGGGATGATCTGCAGATCGGCTTCCAGGGCCATGTACAGGTTGGCCAGCGTCTGCGCCTCGATGCCCTGGGCCGCGTCGACCAGCAGCACCGCGCCCTCGCAGGCGGCCAGCGACCGGGACACCTCATAGGAGAAGTCGACGTGCCCGGGGGTGTCGATCAGGTTCAGCACGTAGGGCTGGCCGTCCGGGCCGGTCCACGGCAGCCGGACCGCCTGGCTCTTGATCGTGATGCCGCGTTCCCGCTCGATGTCCATCCGGTCGAGGTACTGCGCGCGCATGTTGCGGTTCTCGACCACGCCAGTGAGCTGGAGCATGCGGTCGGCCAGCGTGGACTTGCCATGGTCGATGTGCGCGATGATGCAGAAGTTCCGGAGCACCGAAGGATCGGTGTGCCCGGGTTCAACATCGGTGGCAGCTGACGTCGTAGATGACACAGACATCCGTTTGAGGTGAGAAGTTGGGGTGAGCGTGCGTACGGGTCGCGTTCCGTGCGTACGGTCGAGTGCGACGTTCCCTAGCCTATGCGGCCACCATGCCCGGGAGGGTAACCATGCCTCGCAAGCCCGCCGACGTGGTGGGCTTCGTCGTGGCCCGGGTGGCCGCGGCCGCGGCGGCCATCGCGATCGTGTTCGTGGTGGCCGGGTTTTTCCTGGCCCATCAGGCCAGCGGGCCGGCCGCGAGCTGGGCCACCTCCTCGGGGCACGACGGGTTGTGGCTCGGTCCGGGCAGTGTGGCCGATGTGGCCGGGCGCAGCCGGCTGGCCACGCGGATCACGGCATCGGGGGTGGCCGACGTGTACGTGCCGGCCGGGCCGGTCAGCGCCTCGGGCGAAGTGACCTCGCTGCCGGGGACGGCCTCCTTTGTGGCTTGGTTCCGGAGCACGTTCCCGCACGTGCAGGTGTGCGCCTGGTTGACCGGGACCGTGGGCCGCGGTCACCTCGACCTGGACGATGGCGCCACGCGGCAGGCCCTGGTGGCCAGCGCCCGGTCGCTATTGCGCGCCGGTTTCACCGGGATCAGCTACGACCTGGCCCCGGTGGCCAGCGGTGACGCCGGGCTGCTGGCGGTGCTGGACCAGACCCGGGCGCTGCACCCGGCCGTGCTGTCGGTCGACACCCCCAAGCTGGAGCCGCTGACCGGGATGGGCCTGTCCGCCGCGCTGATCATGCGTCACCCGGTGTTCTGGACGTCGGCCTACCTGGGCCAGGTGGCCAGCCGGGTCAGCCAGGTCGCGGTGCTGAGCTTCGACACCGGGATGCCGCTGTCCTCCTGGTACAGCGGGTACGTGAAGCGCGAGACATCGGTGGCGCTGCACGCCGTCCCGGCCAGCGTCGGCCTGGTCATCGCCGCGCCCGCCAACGGGGGCAGCGACGAATCGGTGGCCGCCACCATTCACGGGGCCCGGGTGGCGCTGACCGCGACCGGCCGGCGGCAGGCGTTGTTCGGCGTCGGCCTGTACACCGCGGGCACCGCCACCGCCTCGGACTGGGCCGCGTATCAAGCTGATTGGGTGCACGGCTGAGTGGGGCCCGGCTGAGTGGGCCTGGGGGCTCGGCTGAGTGGGCCCGGCTGGGTGCGATCGGGGCCCGGCTGAGTGGGCCCGGCTGGGTGCGATCGGGGCTCGGCTGAGTGTGATTGGCTGCGCAGATGAACGACTGGACCGTTCCGCCCGTGGCGCGGATTGATCAACCGGTGACCGTGGACGAGCGGGCCACGCTGGAGGGACTACTCGAGTGGCACCGGGTCACGTTCGTGTGGAAGTGCGCTGGGCTGACCGGCGAGCAGCTGGCCCTGCGGCCGGTGCCTGCGTCCAGCCTGTCCCTGCTCGGGCTGATCCGGCACCTGACCGACGCCGAGCGGGCCTGGTTCCGGCGCCGGATCGGCGGCCTGGCCCTGCCGGAGGCATACGCCCGCCCGGACCAGCCTGAGGCGGCGTTCGAGGAGGGCGACCCCGGGTCGGCCGAGGCGGACCTGGCCCGGCTCGCCGCGGAGTGGGAGCTGTGCCGGCAGGCGGCGGCCGGGGTGCCACTGGAGGCCACGTTCGAGCACGAGAGCGGGGGCACGCTGTCGGTGCGCTGGGTGTACGGCCACATGATCGCCGAATACGCCCGGCACCTCGGGCACGCCGACCTGATCCGGGAATCCATCGACGGCGTCACCGGGGAGTGACCGGGGCGGCTACACTGGGATGGTCGTGGGGCGCCTGTCGTGGCGCCCGGTTTGAGAACCGGCGGCGATCTCGGATATCCTTCGACGTCGCCTGAACGACTGCAGGCACGACCCCAAGCAAATTTTGAGCGAGGCTTTCGCGTGGCGAACATCAAGAGCCAGATCAAGCGCAACAAGCAGAACGAAGTGCGCCGTCAGCGCAACAAGGCGGTCAAGTCCGCCCTGAAGACGCGCGTGCGCCACTTCCACCAGGCGGCGGAGTCCGGTGACGTGGACGCGGCCACCGAGGCTATGCGCGTTGCTTGCCGTGAGCTGGACAAGGCGGCCAGCAAGGGCGTCATCCACAAGAACCAGGCGGCCAACCGCAAGTCTGCTATCACCCAGCAGGCGGCGGAGCTCGCGGCCAAGTAAGGCCTTCGGGCCCGCCGGGCCCTGAGCGCGAAACCGGGTGCGGACGCCGCATCCGGTTTTTACGCGTCTTGGGCCGGCGGCTTCCTGTTCCTGCGGGGTTCCCGCTTCCGGGCTCCCCCGCCCCAGGTAGGCAATGGCGCATGGCCCACACCCGGGTGTGGGCCATGCGCCATTCTGCACATAGTGACCCGAGGCGGGAGGGGCTGGCGGGGCCAGCAGGGAGCGCGGGGGTACCGTGGGCGCGCCGTTTCGCTGCGCTGGACAACCCGCCCGATGGCGCCATCGGGCGTGCTGGGACCCACCCAAAGGCGCCATCGGGTGCGTAGGACCAGACGCGCTGAGGTACCCGTGGGGCGGGTGTGACGGCTGGGAACGCGGGAGGGCGGTCAGGTGCGGCAGGCGACTATTTTGCGGATGGCGCGCTCGAGGGCGTAGTCGGCGCTGGCGGCCTCGCCCTTGATCTGCATGTCGGCCTCGGCCACGACCTGGAGGGCCTGGGCGACGCCGTCGGGCGCCCAGCCGCGCAGTTGCTGGCGGACCCGGTCGACCTTCCACGGGGGGGCGCCCACCTCGGCGGCAAGGGCGGCGCTGTTCTTGCCGCGCGGGGCGGCGCCGACCCGGCCCAGCAGCCGGATGCCCGAGGCCAGTGCGCTGGTGATGAGGACCGGCGGTACCCCGGTGGACAGGGCCCAGCGCAGTTGCTCCAGCGCGTCGGTCAGCCGGCCTTCCACGGCCCGGTCCGAGACCGAGAACCCGCTGGCCTCGGCCCGGCCGTGGTAGTAGCGGGCCACGGCGGCCTCGCCGATCGGGCCGTCCACGTCGGCGGCGAGCTGGCTGGCGGCGGCGGCGAGCTCGCGCAGGTCCGAGCCGACCGCGTCCAGCAGCGCCCGCAGGCCGGCCTCGTCGGCCACCTTGCCGGCCCGGCGGAACTCACCCCGGGTGAAGTCGAGCTTGTCGGAGAAGCGGGTGACCTTCGGGCACTCGGTCACCGCGACGGTCCCGGAGGCCTTCTTCAGCGCCGTGAGCAGGGCCTTGCCCTTGCCGCCGCCCGCGTGGGTGAGGATCAGCACCACGTCGGGGGCCGGGTCGGCCGCGTACCGGACGATCTCGTCGGCGACGTCCTTGCCCGCATCCTGCGCGGCCCGGATCACGACCACACCGCCGCCGCCGAACAGCGACGGAGAGGTCAGCGAGGCCAGCTCGCCGACGGCCAGGCCACCCCCGGCCACGTCGTGCACGTCGCCACCCGCAGCCGGGTCGGCGGCCGAGGATTCCCGGGCCGCGGCCAGCAGCGCGGAGACGGAGCGTTCGACGAGCAGCTCTTCCTCGCCGACGATGAGATTGACCGGAGCAGGGGGCACGCTGGGCAGGATATAGCGGCTCAGACGTTGCCGGGCATGACCGGCTCGCCGCCGCGCCAGATGCGGTACGGCTTGAGGCCGTAGCCCCAGACGAACGCGCCCTCGTGGTCGGCGTCCC
Source organism: Streptosporangiaceae bacterium (assembly GCA_965277615.1). Lineage (GTDB taxonomy): Bacteria > Actinomycetota > Actinomycetes > Streptosporangiales > Streptosporangiaceae > Bog-532. Next base: position 180,910 of record CBDIDG010000004.1, read on the forward strand.
ACTGCACGATGTCGGCGTAGCGGCCGCGGGCCATCGCGCCGCGGTCCGGAGCGCGCAGGGCGTGGGCGCCGCCGATCGTGGCCGCCCGCAGCGCCTCGGTCACGCTCATCCCGAAGTGCCACACGGCCAGCGAGACGACCAGGGCCATCGAGGTGATGCCGTTGCCGCCCGGGGTGTGGTCCGACCCGAGCGCGACGGCCACGCCCTTGTCCAGCAGGGCCCGCACCGGCGGCGCACCGTGGGTCTGCAGCGAGGTCGCCGGGCAGACCACCGCGGCCACCCCGGCCCGGGCCAGCGCGGCCACGTCATCGTCGTCGGCCTCGTGCAGCATGTCGGCCGAGGCGCAGCCGATCTCGGCCGCCAGCCGGGCGGCGCCAATGCGCGACTGCCCGCAGGCGTGGATGCGGGGCAGCAGCCCGGAGCGGCGGCCCGCGCTCAGGATCCAGCGGGCCTCGGCCTCGGTGAACCGGCCATCCTCGCAGTAGACGTCGACACTGTCGGCGCCGGCCGCGGCCGCGTCCGGGCACCAGGAGCTGACCGCGTCGATGTAGTCGGCCCGGCGGCCGAAGTATTCCGGCGGCACCGAGTGCGCGGCCAGGAACGTCACGTGCATCCGCGGCATGCCCGGCTCGCTCTCCAGCGAGCGCAGCATCCGCACGTCGGCCAGCTCGCCGTCGCGGGTCAGGTGATAGCCGGTCTTGGCCTCGACCGTGGTGGTGCCGGACATCAGCCAGCCGTTGAGGCGCTCGCGGACGCCGTTGCACAGGGTCCAGGGGTCGGTGCCCCGGGTCACGGTGACGGTGGAGGAGATGCCGCCGCCCGCCGCGTTGATCTCGGCCGCGGTGGAGCCGCCGGACAGCATGGTCAGCTCGGCCCAGCGGTTGCCCGCGTACACGGGATGACTGTGCGCGTCGATGAGCCCGGGCGTGACCAGCCCGCCGCCCAGGTTCTCCACGTGATCGACATCGACGATGTCGTCAACCACCCCGGGGACGCGTTGAGGCAACTCGGCCGCGGGGCCGACCCAGGCGATCCGCTCATCCTTGGTCAGGATGGCGGCGTTGCTCAGGATCTCAGACCCCGTCCACAGGCGACCGATGTTGGTCATCAAACGGACAGTCAACGGTAAACCCCTACACATCGGGAACCAGGGGTGATGGTTCCGCTCGTCATCGGCGGTCACCTGCCATGAGTCGTACGTGACCTGGCGAGTAGCCGGTACGTACACCTGGACGCGGATCGCGCGCGCCTACGTTACAAGGCTTCACGCGCGCATGCGCGCACCAACATATCGATTCCGTTACCGTATTGCACCCCAAGGACCTCGTACAAGGCTTTTGGCAAAACACAGGCCTTTCTTGGCGCACCGCGTGGTTCGGCCTCTGACGCCCGGCCCGGGAGCGCCCTCCAGGACCGTTTCCAGCCCGTTTCGGGACGGCATCACGACCGCTCCGTTGCTGGATAACGGCGGTGCACTGCATCGGCACTTGCAGGTGCACATGCAGCGAGCAATCCCACGAGCCAGGTGGTGAGACCACCCCGCGATCCGCCTATCACGCACGGCGAGCACGCACGACGAACAATACTCTTTATCAAGCTGAAATAAGGCAGAATCGCCTGATTGCCCGATGACGGCCGAAGATCGCTTTACCGGCGGTAGCGGAAAGCACGAGATCGTCCGGAAGAAAGCGACAAATTCGCCCTCAGTGGTGTTCCTGATGTTCATCTACAGATCACGGAACGAATTATTAGCCGTTCTCATCCGCTTTGGCCGAGCCGGTTATCCTCACAATGAGTGACGATAGCCGCGATCGATTTGCCGGGCCGGAACGGCATCAACGCACGTTAACGTACCGTAAACAGCGACAGAAGAGTCGCGGTGGATGCACTCGGCCGCTAGCCACGATGCGTGACCGATACGCGGCCGGGACTCGTGCGGGCGGCCCGGCGGGACGGCCGGGCCAGACCGCGGGCGCTGCGCTCGTGCGGTGACACCATTCCCAGCTGCACCACGGATCACCGGCCGGAGCGGAAAGCCGACCGCCTTTTGCCGCAACACAACCGGCGCGATGGACCGTGGTCCATCGCGCCGGCCTTGTTCGATATTGAGTAACGGCTGACCGTTAATTGGCAGTAAGTGCGCTGAACTGCTCGAGCTCGGCGGCCAAGGCGGGGGGGACCCGGGCCTCCAGTTCGGTCCCGTCGGCGCCGTGGCCGACCCGGGTGACCTCGCCTTCCTCGTGCGCCCTGGCCACCAGGTCGCCCCGGCTGTAGGGCACCAGCGCCCGGACCTCGCGATCCCGGTGCGGCAGCGCCTCCTCCAGCACGTCCCGCAGTTCGTCCAGGCCAGCGCCGGTGCGGGCGGAAATCAGCACACAGTTCTTCTCGCGGTGCCGCAGCCGCTCGACCACGATCGGGTCGGCGGCGTCGGACTTGTTGATCACGATCAGTTCGGGTACCTCAGCCGCCCCGATCTCGGCCAGCACATCGCGGACCGCGGTGATCTGGGCCTCGGGATCAGGATCGGAACCGTCGACCACGTGCAGGATGAGATCGGCGTCGGCCGTCTCCTCCAGGGTGGACCGGAACGCCTCGACCAGCTGGTGCGGCAGGTGCCGGACGAACCCGACGGTGTCGGTCAGGGTCAGCGGACGGCCGGACGCGGTGCGGGCCCGGCGGACGGCCGGGTCCAGCGTGGCGAACAACGCGTCCTCAACCAGGACACCGGCCCCGGTGAGCCGATTCAGCAGGCTCGACTTGCCTGCGTTGGTGTACCCGGCGATGACGACCGACGGCACGTCCCGGCGGCGGCGCCGGTCACGCTGGACGTCCCGGCTGACGGCCATGCCGGCGATCTCCCGCCGGAGCTTGGCCATCCGCGCCCGCAGGCGGCGCCGGTCCGTCTCGATCTTGGTCTCACCAGGACCGCGGGTACCGATCCCGCCGCCGCCGGCGACCCGGCCACCGGCCTGCCGGGACAGCGATTCACCCCAGCCACGCAGCCGCGGCAGCATGTAGGAGAGCTGGGCCAGCTCGACCTGGGCCTTGCCCTCCCGGCTGCGCGCGTGCTGGGCAAAGATGTCCAGGATCAGCGCGGTCCGGTCGATGACCTTGACCTTGACGATGCCTTCCAGCCGATTCAGCTGGCTGGGGCTGAGCTCGCCGTCACAGATCACCGTGTCCGCGCCCACCGAGGCCACGATGTCGGCCAGCTCGGCCGCCTTGCCCGCGCCCACGTAGGTGGCGGGGTCGGGCTTGCCGCGCCGCTGGATCAGCCCGTCGAGCACCTCAGAACCGGCGGTCTCGGCCAGCCGGCTCAGCTCGAGGAGCGAGTTCTCCGCGCTGGCCAGGGAGCCCTCGGCCCAGACGCCGATGAGCACGACCTGCTCCAGCCGGAGCGAGCGGTACTCGACCTCGGTGACGTCCTCGAGCTCCGTCGACAGACCCGAGACCCGGCGCAGGGCCTGACGGTCTTCCAGGTCGTAGTCACCGGGGGCGGCGGCCGGGGCGGGGTAGTCCTCGAACTCGTCGTCGATGACGATCGAATCCGGCCGCTCAGAAAATGCGGTCATTGTCCTCCAAGGACGATGCTTCACAGCTTGTTGTCCCCGATAGTGCCACGGGCACGAACGGGTTGTCGCCTGTATAACAACGCGTCGGCGCCCGTTGTGCCCGGTCAGCCGACGGGGGTGGGGTCCTCGACGGCTGGGTACAGCGAATCCAGGACCGGCGGGAGCTCACCTTCGTAGACCACGGCCAGGCGATGGGTGGCCCGGGTGATGGCGACGTAGAGGTCATGGCCACCCTTGGGTGACTGGGCGATGATGCCCGCCGGGTCGACCAGCACCACCCGGTCGAACTCCAGCCCCTTGGCCTGGGTCACGGTGAGCAGGGCGACCGGCGAGTCGAGCGCCTCGGCCCGATCGCCGGGCACGGCCCCGGAGACCTGCGCGGCCAGCTCGGCGATCCGGGCGGCCGGGGCGATGACGGCCAGCCGGCCTTCCTCGGCCGCGGTCAGACCGGACAGTTCCTCGTCCACCACCCGGGCCACCTGGGGGCCGAAGTCCGCCGTCGCGCCCACCCGGACCGCGCGCGGGTGCTCGCCCTCCTCACGGACCGATTCCGGCGGCTCCTCCTCCGGTGCCACCGAGGCCAGCACGTCCGCGGCCACCGCCATGATCTCGGCCGGGGTCCGGTAGTTGACCGTCAGCCGCTCCTCGCGCCAGCGGCCCTTGACGTAGGGGTCGAGCATCTCGCCCCAGGATCGGGCCCCGGCCGGGTTACCGGTCTGGGCCACATCGCCGACAACGGTGAGCGACTTGGTCGGGACGCGGCGCATGACCATGCGCCAGGCCATGGCCGACAGCTCCTGGGCCTCGTCCACGATGACGTGCCCGTAGGACCAGGTACGGTCGGCGGCGGCACGCTCGGCCGTGGTCAGCTCGGGCCCGTCGTCGCGGTTGCGGCCGGCGATGGTGGCCGCGTCGACCAGGCCTTGCCCGGCCAGGCCGGTCAGCTCCAGCACGCCCTGGGCGTACTCCTCCTCTTCACGGCGGCGGCGCTCGGCCACCCGGCGCAGGGCCCGCTCGGCCGAGTCGTCCGATCCCAGCAGCTCGGCTGCCTCGTCCAGGAGCGGAACGTCGCTGACGGTCCACCGGCCACGCTGGTGGGACTTCAGCAACGCGGCCCGCTCATTAACAGAAAGGGCCGGAGCGGCCCGGCGCAGGGCACCTTCGGACTCCAGCAGCGCGGCCAGCAACCGCTGCGGGGTCAGGAACGGCCACAGCCGGTCGAGCGCGGACCGTACCGGGTCCTCCTCCCACAGCCGGGCCCGCACGTACGGCAGGTCCTCGGCGTCCAGGCTGCGGCCGAGCGCGACCGCCTCGGCCCGGGCGATGGCGTCGAGCATCTCGGTGACGAACAGCTTGCGGGCTACGTTGTGCGGCCGGCGCATGCCACGGGCGCGAATCCGGGCCCGCTCGCAGACGTCGGCCGGGACCGTGATCGCCACCCCGTCGACCACCAGCTCCAGGTCCCGGTGCGGGATGCGCTGCTGGTCTCGGACCGCGGACCTGAGCACCTTGATCATCCGCAGGTCGCCCTTGATCACGGCCGTCTCCGGGTCCTCCTCGGCGGTGGCGCGGACGCCGGGGAACAGCCCGCCCAGGGAGGACAGCACCACGTCGGTCTCCCCCAGGGACGGCAGCACCTGGCTGATGTAGCGGAGGAAGGTGGTGTTCGGCCCGATGATGAGCACGCCGCGGCGTTCCAGCGTCCGCCGGTGGGTGTACAGCAGGAACGCCGCCCGGTGCAGCGCGGCCACGGTCTTGCCGGTACCCGGGCCGCCCTGGACGACCAGCACCCCGGCCAGCGAGGAGCGGATCACCCGGTCCTGCTCGGCCTGGATGGTGGCCACCACGTCGCTCATCCGCCCGGTCCGGCCGCGGCGCACGGTGGCCAGCAGCATGGCCTCGCCCACCAGCCCCCGCCGGTCGGCCTCGCTCATCCGGTCCAGGTCGAATACCTCGTCGTCCAAACCGACAACGGTGCGCCCGCGGGTATAGAGGTGACGCCGCCGCAGCAGGCCGGCCGGGTCGTTCGGCGTGGCCGCGTAAAAAGGACGCGCGGCCGGGGCGCGCCAGTCAATGAGAACCGGATCATATTCATCGTCGTGCAATCCGATACGGCCGATATAAAAGGTGTGATCAGCGGTGTCGTCCATCCGCCCGAAGCACAGGCCGCGCTCCACCCCGTTCAGCTGAGTCAGCCGTCTGGCCTGCTCAGAGGCGGAAACCTCGCGTTCCATCCGAGCTGCGAACGTGCCCCCCTGGCCGCCGAGACCCTCGACTTCACGCAGGGCTTTTTCGGTGCGCGCGCGGGCGGCGTCCAGCAAACCGTAGAGCATGGAAACGTAATCCTGCTCTTTCCGGATGGACTCGGAAAGAGCAGACTCAGTTTGACGATCCGCCATATTATTTGGTATACTTCCGGTCGATCAACTAATTCCCCGGGCCTTTAGTTTGTGCGGGCATACGAGCATAACAGGCTCCGGCGCGGACGTCGTAAATCCCCATCCCCTCCCCTGCGGGGCCGGCGCGTTGACCCGCACGCACGGGCATGATTAAGGTTACCCATGGGTAACAAGCAGGCCGGCCGGGTCGTGGGCCAGGCCGCGGCGCAGGCCCGCTGATGGGGACGGCCCGGGTCTCGTACCGGACGATCTGATCTGCAAGGATGGAAAAGGACTGCAGAGGAGTACCTATGCCGGGCACCGAAGGCGTTGAGATCACCGGTCCGGCCGGTGATCGCTACGACGAGATCCTGACTCCCGAGGCGCTCGGGCTGATCGCCGCGCTGCACCGCGAGCTGGGGGCCCGGCGGGCCGAGCTGCTGGCCGCGCGGGACCGGCGCGAGGCCGACCTCATCGCCGGCGGCACCCTCGACTTCCTGCCGGAGACCAAGAACATCCGGGAAGACCCCACCTGGCGGGTGGCCCAGCCGGCCCCCGGGCTGATCGACCGGCGGGTGGAGATCACGGGGCCGACCGACCAGAAGATGACGGTCAACGCCCTGAACTCCGGGGCCAAGGTGTGGCTGGCTGACTTCGAGGACGCCAGCTCGCCGCTGTGGGGCAACGTCATCACCGGCCAGCTCAACCTGCGGGATGCGCTGGACCGCACCATCGACTTCAGCCAGGGCGGCAAGGAGTACAAGCTCCGCCCCGACGACGAGCTGCCCACGATCGTGCCCCGGCCGCGGGGCTGGCACCTGGACGAGAAGCACATCACGGTGGACGGGAAGCGGGCGTCCGGGAGCCTGGTCGACTTCGGGCTGTACATGGCGACCAGTGCGCAGCGGCAGCTGGACAAGGGCAAGGGGCCGTACTTCTACCTGCCCAAGATCGAGAACCACCTCGAGGCCCGGCTGTGGAACGACGCCTTCAACCTGGCTCAGGACCGGCTCGGCATCCCCCGCGGCACGATCCGGGCCACCGTGCTGATCGAGACCATCCCGGCCGCGTTCGAGATGGAAGAGATCCTGTACGAGCTGCGGGACCACTCGGCCGGGCTGAACGCGGGCCGATGGGACTACCTGTTTTCCATCATCAAGAAGTTCCGCACCCGCGGCCGTGAGTTCGTGCTGCCGGACCGGAACCAGGTCACGATGACCGCCCCGTTCATGCGGGCCTACACCGAGCTGCTGGTCAAGACCTGCCACGGGCGCGGGGCGCACGCGATCGGCGGGATGGCCGCGTTCATCCCCAGCCGGCGTGACCCCGAGGTCAACGAGGTGGCGCTGGCCAAGGTGCGCGACGACAAGACCCGGGAGTCGGGGGACGGCTTCGATGGGTCCTGGGTGGCGCACCCGGACCTGGTGCCGATCTGCCGCGAGGTGTTCGACGGCGTGCTCGGGAGCAAGCCGAACCAGCTGGACCGGCTGCGGGACGAGGTCAGCGTGAGCGCGTCGGACCTGCTGTCGATCAGCGAGACGCCGGGCACGATCACCGAGGCCGGGCTGCGCAACGACATCAGCGTGGGCCTGCAGTACCTGGCCTCCTGGCTGGCCGGCAACGGCGCGGTCGCCATCTTCAACCTGATGGAGGACGCGGCCACGGCCGAGATCGCCCGGTCCCAGGTGTGGCAGTGGCTGCACAACGACATCCTGCTCGAAGACGGGCCCAGGGTGACCAGGGACCTGGTCGAGACGATCATCGACGAAGAGCTGGCCAAGATCAGGGAAGCGCTGGGGGACACCTTCGACGCCGAGCGGTTCGGGCAGGCCACCGCGCTGTTCACGGCGGTGGCACTGGCGGACGACTACTCGGAGTTCCTGACCGTCCCCGCCTACGAACGCATGCCCTGATGGGCGGCCCTTTGCCGAATGCGCCAACGGGGGCGTGCGCGGCGCTGATCCCGGTTCTGAAGGGGATCTGCGGGGCTGAGCACGTGATTTCTGAGCCGCGGGAGCTGCGGACCTACGAGTGTGACGGGCTGACCGCGCACCGGACCGCACCCGCCCTGGTCGTGCTGCCGGACCGGGCCGAACAGGTGGCCGCGGTGGTGCGGGCGTGCGCTGAGGCGGGTGTGCCGTTCGTGGCCCGCGGGTCAGGCACCGGGTTGTCCGGCGGCGCGCTGCCGCGCAGCGACGGCGTGCTCATCGTGACCTCGCGGATGCGGCGGGTGCTGGAGGTGGACCCGCTGTCCCGCCGGGCCATCGTGGAGCCGGGCGTGACCAACCTGGCCGTGAGCAAGGCGGTGGAGCCGTACGGCTTCTTCTACGCCCCCGACCCGTCCAGCCAGGTGGTCTGCTCGGTGGGCGGCAACGTGGCCGAGAACTCCGGCGGCGCGCACTGCCTCAAGCACGGGTTCACCGTGCACCACGTGACCGGGCTGGAGATCGTCACCCCGGATGGTGAGCTGACCTGGCTGGGCGACGGCACCGGGGCCTCCCCCGGGTACGACCTGCTCGGCGCGTTCATGGGTTCCGAGGGCACGCTGGGCATCGCGACCAAGGTCGTGGTCCGGCTGACCCCGCTGCCGGAGATGGTCCGGACGCTGCTGGCCGCGTTCGAGTCCACCAGCCAGGGCGGCACCGCGGTGTCGGAGATCATCGGGGCGGGCATCGTCCCGGCCGCGATCGAGATGATGGACGCGCTGGCCATCGAGGCGGCCGAAGCCGCCGTGCACTGCAACTACCCGGCCGGAGCCGGCGCGGTCCTGGTCGTCGAGCTGGACGGGCCCGAGTCCGAGGTCGAGGCGGAGGCCAGCGCGGTGCGGGAAAAGTGCGAGCGGGCCGGGGCCGGTGAGATCCGGTCCGCCGACGACCCGGCCGACCGGGCCCGGATCTGGGCTGGGCGCAAGTCCGCGTTCGCCGCGGTGGGCCGGATCAGCCCGGCCTACATCGTGCAGGACGGGGTGGTGCCGCGCACCGCGCTGTCCGGCATCCTGGGCAAGATCGCCGAGCTGTCCGGCCGCCGCGAGGGGGTCCGGGTGGCCAACGTGTTCCACGCCGGCGACGGGAACCTGCACCCGCTGGTGCTGTTCGACGACCGGATCGACGGCGCGGGTGAGGCGGCCGAAGAGGTCTCCGGCGCGATCCTCGACCTGTGCATCGAGGCGGGCGGCTCGATCACCGGCGAGCACGGCGTGGGCGTGGACAAGTCCAAGTACATGACGAAGATGTTCGGCGAGGACGACCTGGACACCATGCAGTTCCTGCGGTGCGCGTTCAACCCGCGCAACCTGTGTAACCCGGGCAAGGTGTTCCCCACCCCGCGGCTGTGCGGTGAGGTGCCGGGGATCCGGCATGCCCCGCCCCCGGCCGTGGCGTCGGGCGAGCTAGAGCAGTTCTGATGACGGCAGAGGCGCAGATTGCCGTGGCGCTGGCCGGGACCGGCGCGCAGGTCCGCCCGGCCAGCCCGCCCGACAGCGTCGGCGGCGTGCCGCCCAGCTGTGTCGCCACCCCGACGACGCTGGACCAGGCGGCCGGGGTGATGCAGGCGGCCGCGGGCCTGGAGCTGGCCGTGGTGCCGCGCGGCGGCGGCCGGACGATCTCCTGGGGAGCCGCCCCGGCCCGGTGCGACGTCATCGCGGACATGGCCGAGATGGACCGGATCCTCGAGTACGCGGCCGGTGACCTGGTGGTCCGGGTGGAGGCCGGGGTACGGCTGGGTCAGCTGGCCGAGGTGCTGGCCGAGAAGGGCCAGCGGCTGGCGCTGGATGGGCCGCCCGCGGACACCGTGGGCGGGGTGGTGGCCAGGAACGCGGCCGGCCCGCTGCGGCTGCGCTACGGGCTGCCGCGCGACCTGCTGATCGGCCTGACGATCGTGCGGGCGGACGGGCACGTGGCCCGGGCCGGCGGCAAGGTGGTCAAGAACGTGGCCGGCTACGACCTGGGCAAGCTGTTCGCCGGTTCACACGGGACGCTGGGGCTGATCGTGGAGGCGACGTTCCGGCTGCACCCGGTGCCCGAGCTGAGCGCGTACGTGACCGAGGAGTACGCCGCCAGCGCCGCGGCGGCCGAGGCGGTGCTGGCCGCGGCGGCCTCGCCGCTGCAGCCGTCGGCGGTGGAGCTGGAACGGCCCCGGCCCGGCGGCCCGATCCGGGTGGCCACGCTGCTGGAGGGCACCCCGTCCGGGGTCAGCGCGCGGGCCGAGCGGATGCGCACGGCGCTGGGCCGCGGCGCGACCTCCACCCTGGCCGCGCCGGACTGGTGGGGCCGGATCGGCGAGGCCCCGCCGGCGGGTACGACGCGGCCGGGTGTGGCGGTGGGCGGGACGCTGGTGCGGGTGGCGTTCTGGGCCGCGGAACTGCGCCGGGTGCTGGACGCGATCGACACCGTGGCCACCAGCACCGGAGTGGCGGCCGCGGTGAGCGGCTCGGCCGGGGCCGGCGTGCTGTACGCGCTGCTGCCCGCGGACGCCGACGACGAGCAGGTCGCGGTGTTCGTGCGGGCGCTGCGGGCCGCGACCGGCCACGGTGTCAGTGGGCAGAGTGTCAGTGGGCAGAGTGTTAGTGCACCGGGCGCCGACGGGCCGGCCCGGGGCAGCGTGGTCGTCCTGACCGCACCGACCGCGGTGCGGGACCAGGTCGACCTGTGGGGGCCGGTCCCATCGCTGGGGCTGATGCGGGCAGTCAAGCAGCAGTTCGATCCGCGGGGCCTGATGTCCCCCGGACGCGGGCCAGGAGGAATCTGAGTGGACGACGCCGAGCTGCGCGACCTGGCCGGAGACTGCGTGCACTGCGGGTTCTGCCTGCCGGCCTGCCCGACGTACTCGCTGTGGGGCGAGGAGATGGACTCCCCACGCGGCCGGATCCACCTGGTCACCCAGGTGCTGGACGGCGAGGAGCTGAGCACCGCGGCGGCCGAGCACTTCGACCGCTGCCTGGGCTGCATGGCCTGCATGACCGCCTGCCCGTCCGGCGTCCAGTACGACCGGCTGATCGAGGCGGCCCGGGCCTGGACCGATGACCCCGAGCACGCGCCCCCGGTGCAGCCAGAGGCCCACCTGCACGAGGTGGCCGGGGCTGATGGGGCCGATGAGGCACCTGTGGCGGGTGGTGCTGCTGAGACTAGCGGGACTGGTGTTGCGGGCGGGGCTGGTGAGGCGGGCGGGGCTGGTGAGGCGGGCGGGGCTGCTGAGGCGGGCGGGGCGCCCGCGGGCGGGGCCCCGGTGGGGGGCGGGCGGCACCGGCCGTTCCCGGACCGGGCCGCGCGGGCGGCGATCTTCGCGGTGTTCCCGTACCCGCGGCGGCTGCGCGCGCTGACCGGGCCGCTGCGGGCGCTGCAGCGCACCGGCCTGGACCGGTTGGTGGCCCGGAGCGGGCTGCCGGCCAAGGTGTCCCCCACCCTGGGCGCGGCCATGAACCTGGCCCCCCAGCCGGGCCCGCCGATGCCGAAGGGCCGACTGCCGGAACGGGTCGCGGCCCGCGGCGAGCGGCGGGCCGTGGTCGGCATGCTCACCGGCTGCGTGCAGTCGGTGTTCTTCCCGCACGTCAACCTGGCCACCGCCCGGGTGCTGGCGGCCGAGGGCTGCGACGTGGTCATCCCCCGCGAGCAGGCCTGCTGCGGCGCGCTGTCGCTACACTCGGGCCGGGCCGGGGAGGCAGCGGACTTCGCCCGGGCCGCCATCGAGACGTTCGAGCGGGCCGGCGTGGAAGCGATCGTGGTCAACTCGGCGGGCTGCGGCTCGGCCATGAAGGAGTACGCCCAGCTGCTGGCCGACGACCCGGCCTGGGCCGACCGGGCCGCGGCGCTGAGCGCCAAGGTCCAGGACTTCTCCGAGTTCCTGGCTGGGCTGTACGAGCGGGCGGGCGGCCCGGTCGCGGTCCGGCATCCGGTGCCAGCCGTGGCCGCCTACCACGACGCCTGCCACCTGGCCCACGCACAGCGGATCACCGCCGCGCCGCGCGACCTGTTGCGCGGCATCCCCGAGCTGGAGCTGCGGGAGATCCCGGAGGCCGGGATGTGCTGCGGCTCGGCGGGTGTCTACAACCTGCTGCAGCCGGAAGCGGCGAGCGAGCTGGGCCAGCGGAAAGCCGATTCGGTGCGGACCACCGGGGCCCAGCTGCTGATTTCGGCCAACCCCGGCTGCTCGCTGCAGATCGCCTCGGCGCTGGAGGCCCAGGGTGAGACGATCGCGATCGCACACACGGCCGAGATCCTGGACGCGTCGATCCGCGGCGCGGCGGTACCGCTCTAACGGGCCGCTCTAAGGGCTAGCGGGCCGGCGCCGGGCTAGCGGGCCGGGACCGGCCAGAGCATGGGCTGCTCGCCGGTCGCGGTGGCGGTGAAGCCGACCCCGGTGAGCGCGGTGCCAGCGGCGGCCAGCCCGCTGATCTGCTGCAGGCCGGGGCCGCTGAGGCCGGTGCCATGCGGGGTCTGGGTCAGCCACCCGTTGCCGTTGGCCGACGTCCATACCTGCACGTCACGGTCACGGGCCGGGCCGTAGCTGCCGACCGCGGTGAAGCCGCCGGACATCGCGGTCACGGCGGTGACCGTGGCCGTGCTGGCCGCGGTGCCGTGGGCCGGGACACCGGAGACGGCGAACGGCACCGGGGTCCAGGTCCGGCCGCCGTCGTGGGAGACCTCGGCCAGCGCGGCGGACCGGCCGGCCGGCCAGGTCTCCTGGCCGAAGGCGACCACCGTGCGCCCGCTGACCGCGACCTGGGTGAGCTGGGCCCTGGCCCCGGTGCCGGGGATCTTCAGCACGTGAGTGGTCCAGTGACGGCCATCGGCCGAGGTCCACACGGCCGGATCGATGCCGGTGCTGCCGACGGCCACGAAGCCGGACGTGCCGCTGGCCACCCCGGCCAGCTGGCCGGGGCTGGGCATCCCGGCCGGGCCCGATCCGGTGCTGACGCGGGTCCAGGTCCGCAGGTCAGGTGAGAACCAGACCGCCGGGACGGTGCCGGAGCTGGCGGTGGCGCGCCCGATGACCACGTAGCCGTAGGCGTCCGCCGCCGCCTGGACGGCCACCGCGTGCGTCCGGGCCAGGGCGCTGGACCGGACCGGCTGCCAGCTGCGGCCGTCAGCTGAGGACGCTGCGACCGGATAACTGGCCGTCCCGGCGACCGCTTCGCCGGTAGCCAGCCAGCCCATAGGGCCGTGCACCACGCTGGTCAGCCGCTGGCTGCCGTGGACGGCGGGCGGGAGACCGGTGGCGGTGGCCCAGGTGCCGGGCGTGTTCTGGCTGGCACTGTTTTGGCTGGCACTGTTTTGGCTGGTGCCGGCCGGGCCCGACCAGACGGCCAGCGTGCCGTCCTGCTCCCCTACCACCACGCGCCGCTGGCCGTCGACCGCGACCGCGGTCACGCCGGTCTGGCTGATGCTGGCGCCGGCCAGGCCGGCCACGCTGATGATCTGGGGGTCGTGACCGGGGCCGGCCACGGCCAGGTAGGGCCGCTCGCCGGCGCCGGCGCCGGCCTGGGAGGGGCTGGTGCTGGTGGCGCCGGTGGCGATCAGCACGCCGTCGGCGGTGAGCACGGCCCCGGTGGTGGTGCCCGGGGCCTGCCCGAACGAGGCCGCCTTCTTCCAGTGGGTGCCGTCGGTGCTGGTGAACCCGTACATCGCGCCCCGGGGGACCTGGCCGAGCACCGAGTACCCGCCGTTGCCGCCGTTGATCGCGGTGATCTTCAGGCCGCTGGCCGAGGACAGCCTGGTCACGTACCGCCAGCTGGAGCCGTCGGCCGAGGCGTACACGACCCCGCCCTGGCCCGAGTGCAGGGGCCGGACGGCGACGAAACCCCCGCCACCCGCGGCCACGCCGGTCAGCCCGCTGGATGCGCCCTGGCTGACCGGTACCGACACGGTGCGCCAGGTGACGCCGCCGTCGGTGCTCAGCCAGCTCATCGCGTTCCGCGGACCGGCGGACTCATACCAGGGCGACATCTGCCCGGAAAGCAGGATGTCCTGGCCGTTCGCGGCCGCCCCGGTGATGGTGACGATCGTCCCGCGGTGGACCGGCAGCCGGGCCTGGGCGGCGGTCTCGCGCAGCCAGTGCAGGCCGTCCGGCGACGTCCAGACCACCCCGGTGCCCTCGGCCGGGTTCTGGCCCGTGGCCAGGTACCCGGTGGCGGTATGGATCAGCCGCTGCACCTGGTCACCGGAGTCGGTGGGGGTGATGCCGGTAGTGCGGGCCAGCGTCCAGGACCGGCCGCCCGTGCTGGTCCAGATGGCGTCCGGGCCGACCGCGAGCCAGCCCTGGGGCCCAGGGGTCACCAGCTGCGCCGGGTGCCCGGGGGCCGGGTCCCCGCCGGCGGCGGCGCGGACCGGCGCGACCTGCCAGCTGCTCCCGGCGTCGGTGGAAACCAGGAACTGGGCCCGGGTGACGTCACCGCCGGCCTGGCGGCCGACCGCCACCACGGTGCCATCGGAGCCGACCACCTGGGTCAGCGTCTGGAACACGCCGGGCGCACCGCCGGCCGGGCTGACCTGGCTGGCCGGGCTGCCGGTGAACTGGCCGGTCTGGGCGGCGGGAAAGGCGCGCGGCCCCAACCGGCCCGAGGTGACCCAGGCGTATCCCCCGCCCGCCGCCGCGACGACCAGCACGATGGCCACGATCACCAGCCGCCGGCGGCCCCGGGGAGTCCGGGGAGCCCGGGGAGCCCGGCGGCCCTGCTTCGCCGAAGCTGAAGACGAGGCCGAGGACGGCGCGGGGGCGGGGCAGGTCAGCGGGCCGGACCAGTCCGCGCCCGCCGCCAGCCAGGCGGCCTGGGCCTGCTGCCAGACCGAGGCTCCGGCCAGGGCGCCGGCCGGGCTGCCTGCGGGGGTGAACCCGGGACCGCCGGGGTGCCCCCGGCCGGTTAGCGGCTCGTCACCGGGGACGGGCTCCGGTATCGGGGGCAGCAGCAGATGGAGTCCCGGCGCCTCGTCGAGGTCTGTCGTGCTCACCATCGCCCTGCGAGATTACCGGCGTGAGGTGACAGCGTGTGTCCGCAACGACAGGTTGGCGCTCTGACTGTTACCTGTGGCCCTCGATCACCTCGGTGACGAGGCCGTAGTCCCGGGCCTGGGCCGCGGTGAGCACGCGGTAGGCCCGGAAATCAGCCCGGATCTCGTCGGTTTCGTGCCCGCTGACCTCGGCCAGCCGCTCGTACAGGCCGTCGACCATGGTCCGGGTCTGCTGCTCGCGGGCGGTCACCACCGCCACTGTGCCGCCGAACTCGACCGCCGGCTCGGACAGCGCGAACACCGCGTTGGGATAGGCGGCCCGTTGCGGGCAAGCGGCCAGCACGCCCAGCGCCGCGCCGCTCATCCGGCCCGCCACCCGGGCCCGGACCGGTACGCCCACCGTCTCCAGCACGCCCATCACGGTGATGGCGGCGGTCAGATCGGCCCCGAGGTTCTGCAGCTCGAACCGGATCGGGTTGTCACCCTCAGCGTCCAGGGTCAGCAGCTGGGCGCAGAGCCTGGTCGCGGTCTCGTCGGTGAGGTGCCCGTTGGCCAGCACGATCCGCCGCTGCAGGAGCTGCTCGTACACGCTGACCGGCTCGGCGGGCTGGATCCACACCTGGGGTCGGCCCGGCCACGGCACGGTGTCCGGCTTGGCCGGCCCGGGGAACGGGGACGGGAACGGGGGTGGGAAGGGGGGCGGCGACGGCATCATGCGGGCGGCTCCTTTGCGTCAGCGTGCACGGTCCAGGTGATCTCGGTGCCGAGGGCAGCGGCGTAGCGCTCGAGGGTGGAGGCGCGCACGTCGGCCGCACCCGCTTCGAGCCGGGCCACCGCCGACTGGGAGGTGCCCATCCGGGCCGCGATCTGGGTCTGGGAGAGCCCGGCATCCTGCCGGCGCTGGGTCAGCTCCTGCATCAGCCGGCCGCGGTCCTGCGACATCCGCCGCAGCGCCATCTCCCGGAACCCGGGCATGACCGGCACCCGGCCGTGGTCCTCCGGATCTTCCGTGCTCATACCAGCCACGGTATCTCATTTTCGATATTAATAATGATGTTGCCGCCCCCAGGGTGTCCGGCGCGCGCCGGGGCGGCCAGTGGTGCGGCCAGTGGTGCGGTCAGGGCCGCGGGCCGTAGGCCAGCAGCCGAGATGATGTCGGTCACCGGGCCGGCCACCGCCACCAGGCTGGCGGCCGGTTTCGACCGGACGTTCTGGTGGGCCATCGGCTTCACCGTGATCGGCGCGCTGCCCGCCCTGCTGCTGCGCCGCCCGGAGCCGAAGAAACCGGCGGGGACAGGGAAATAAAGCGGGACGGCGCGGCATGCTCGGGGAAGTCACGCCGCGCCGCCCCCGTCTCACCCGGGCTGGCCAGCACCGCGACCGGCCAGCTGGCCTCGGCCCACACGGTGCGGCCCGAGCCGGTGTCGAAGTAGCCCCAGCAGCTCGCGGTCGCGGCGACCAGGGCCAGGCCCAGCCCGCACACCGGCAGATCGTCCACGTCCTCGTCGCCGGGCTCGGCCGCCACCGGGGCACCGGCGGCCGGCTCGGTCGGGCCGCCCGCGTCGGTGACCGAGACGCGGGCCACGCCGCTGCGCGGGCAGCTGACCTCCACGGTGAAGAAGCCACCGCACCCGGAGGCGGTGTGCACCACCGCGTTGGCCGACAGCTCGGACACGCAGGTGATCAGAGCCTCGCGGGCCGGGTGCTCCGCCAGCAGGCAGGCCACGAACCGGCGGACCTCCGCCACCTGTGCCTTCGTGCCGGCAAAAGCTCGCCGCCAGCGCAGGCCCAGCTCATTGTCGGCTGGGCACGCGTCGGCCCCAGCCGGATTCGCCGCCATCATCCGCCACCCCTCGGATAGTCAGCGCACTGTCCGATCTGTAAACACTGTCCGATCTGTCAACACTTGCCGATCAGTAACTCAGCGCATTCTTTTGGTGCCAAGCTGTGACTATACTCCGCACACGCACGCTAGGGGCAAGGTTGCGACTTACGGGGTTTACCAGGGGGCATGGCACCTGGCGGACCACATCCCGCCGACGCCGGGCAACGCCCCTCGGTCACGCTCCAGGTGCTGCCGTTCAGCCCGGGCGCGCACGCCAGCCTGGAAGGCGGATTCGTCCTCATCGAGTTTCCGGAGGAAACCGACCCGGATGTCGTCTACGTGGAGGGCATCATGGGCGACCCGTACCTGGAAAGCGTCAAGGAAGTAAAGCGGTATCGGTCGGCATTTGCGCGTAATCAGGCGGTAGCCCTCGCGCCGGAAGAAAGTTCGGCATTCCTTTCGGCATTGGCGAGAGAACTCAGCTGAGCGGGGGCATCAGGGGGCGTAGGTCCAGCTACAGCGGAGGTGACTACAACTTCGTGGCGGTCGGGACGACCGGCGCGGGTATCGCCGTCCGTGACTCTAAGAACCCGGACAGCGACGCGCTGGCCTTTGCCGCAGACACGTGGCAGGCATTCACGGTAGACCTTTGCTCTGGCCGCAATTCCACGGCATCATAACTGGGAAATGACATCCCGAAGCGGATTAATTCCGCAGTGTAATAACGGGGTAAACAATCTCTAGTGCCAGGAGGAGCCATGGCGGGAGCATCACCACGTGGCGGCCTGCGGCGGTCGCTGTCGGTGTGGCAGGCCATCGGGCTGTCCATCGCGCTGATGGCGCCCAGCATGGCCGCGAACATCAACCCGCAGGCCAGCGCGGCCACCGCGGGCCGGGCGGTGCCGCTGACATTCCTCATCGCGGCGGTCGGCGTCCTGCTGGTGTCGTACACGTTCGTCCGGCTGTGCCAGTACTACCACCACTCCGGGTCGGTCTACGCCTTCGTCGGCGCGACGCTCGGGCCCCGCGCGGGCGTGGTGGCGGGCTGGGGCCTGCTTGGCACGTACACGTTCTACGCCGTGGTGACGTCCACGGCCGCCGGGATCTTCGGCACCGCGTTCCTGAGCGCGGTCGGCGCCTGGCCGCACCCGCCGTCGTGGGCACCGTTCCTGCTGGCCGGGGTGGCGCTGGCGCTGACCCTGGTGGTGGCCGTCTTCCCGGCCCGGCGCGGCACGAACGTGCTGCTCACGGTGGAGGGGGCCACGGTCGCGCTCATCTTGGTCGTGACCGTGATCGTGCTGGTCCGGCTGCTGGCCGGCAACGCCCCCGGCGGGCACCAATTCACGCTGAGCGTGTTCGCGCCGCCGACCGGGACGAGCTTCTCCCCGCTGTTCCTGGGTGTGGTGTTCGGGTTCCTGTCGTTCGCGGGGTTCGAGGCGGCCTCCACCCTGGGTGAGGAGACCACCCACCCGACCCGCGACATTCCGCGGGCCATCCTGGGTACCGCGGTCTTCGGCGGCATCTACTTCGTGGTGGTCACCGCGGTCGAGATGATGGGGTTCGGCACGAACAAAACCGGAGTCGCCGCGTTCTCCAGCTCCCCGTCACTGCTCGGTGACCTGGGTTCGAGCTACGTGGCGGGTTGGCTCGGCGACGTCATCACCCTGGGCACCACGATCAGCGCGTTCGGCTGCTGCCTGGCCTCGACCGTGGGCGCGTCCCGGCTGATGTACGCACTGGCCCGGGACGCCGGCGGCGACCGCGGCCTGGGCCGGGCCGGCCGCACCGGTGCCCCCGCCGCGGCCACGCTGGTCATCGTGGCTTTCGCGGTGGCGATCTACGTGATCTACCTGGCCGCGTTCGGTGCCACCGCCGAGGACAGCTTCGCCTGGTCTGGCACGATCGGCACGCTGATCCTGCTGGTGGTGTACGTGCTGGCCACGATCGGGTGCATCATCCTGGTCTTCGTCCAGCGCAAGCTGCCGGTGCCGATGTGGCAGATCATCGTCCCGCTGGCGGCCCTGGTGGTGCTGGGGTACACGCTGTACCGCAACGTGATCCCCTATCCACCGTCCGGGCCGGGCCGCTGGTTCCCGGTGGTGGCGGGGATCTGGCTGGTGGTCGCGCTGGTCGCGGTGTTCGTGGCGCCCGGGTTCAGCCAGCGGCTGGGAGCGGCGCTGACCGCCCGGGAGGGCATCGGCGAGCCGGCGCCGGCCGAGGGAGGCTCCGCCGCGGACGTGGCCGGTCCCTCCTCCAGTGCCTGACGACGAGCTGCTCCCGGCGGTCGCGGAACTGCAGCTGACCGACCACCATTGCCACGGGGTGCTCCGCCGCGACCTGGACCGCCCCGAGTTCGAGGTCATGCTGACCGAGGCCGACTACGCCGGCGGGCCTGGAGTGACGATGTTCGGCTCCCAGCTCGGCCTGGCCCTGCGGCGCTGGTGCCCGCCGGTGCTCGGGCTGGGAGCGCACGCCAGCGCGGACGAGTACCTGGCCGCGCGGGCCACGCTGGGGTGGGAAGAGGTCAGCCGCCGGTTCCTGCGGGCCGCCGGGCTGGGCGCGCTGTACGTCGACACCGGGTTCGAGCCGGAGCCGCTGACCGCCCCGGCCGAACTGGCCGGCCTGGCCGGGCTGGCCGACGGGCGGGCCCGCGAGATCGTCCGGCTGGAGCAGGTGGCCGAGGCCGTGGGCGCGCGCGGCCACGGTGAGGTGGCCGCCGCGGGCAAGTTCGCGGCCGCGTTCCGGGCCGAGCTGGCCGACCGGACCCGGCACGCGGCCGGGGTCAAGTCGGTCGCGGCCTACCGGGTCGGCCTGGACCTGGCCCCGGACCGGCCGACGGAGACCGAGGTCGCGGTGGCCGCGGCCCACTGGCTGGACACTCCGGCCGGGGTGCCGGGCCGGCTGGCCGACCCGGTGCTGCACCGGTTCCTCATCTGGTGCGCGGCCGACCTCGGGCTGCCGATCCAGTTCCACGTGGGCTACGGCGACCGCGACGTCGACCTGCACCGGTGCAGCCCGCTGCTGCTGACCGGGCTGCTGCGGGCCATCGAGCCGGCCGGGGTCCCAGTACTGCTGCTGCACAACTACCCGTTCCACCGGGAGGCCGGGTACCTGGCCCAGGTGTTCCCGCACGTGTACGTGGACGCCGGGCTGGCCACGCACAACCTGGGCCGTGGCTCGGCCGCGCTGATCGCCGAGACGCTGGAGCTGACCCCGTTCGGTAAGTTCCTCTTCTCCTCGGACGGGTTCGGCCTGCCCGAGCTGCACTACCTGGGCGCGCTGCTGTTCCGCCGCGGCCTGTCCGCGTTCTTGCGGGCCGGCCTGGACGACGGCAGCTGGACTCCGGACGACGCGGCCCAGATCGCCCGGCAGGCCGGGTACGAGAACGCCCGCCGGGTGTACCAAAGCGCGGAGTAGGACTGGCGCCGGCCGATGATTTCAATGGCGGCCGTTCGTCTGCCAGTTAAACCCAGCGACACGAAGGGGAGACAACGCAGTGGTGGAGCTGACCGCGGATCTGTTCGTTTCGGCCGACGGGTACGCCCTCGGGGAGAACGCGGGGCCGTACTTCGGGTACGGCGGGCCGGACCTGGACGGCTGGATCGAGGCACAGCTGGCCGAGCCGCACCTGGACCTCATGGGGCGGATCACCTACGAGGCCTTGGCCGCGATGTCGGCCGGATCCGGCGATCCGGCCGGGGACAGGATGACCGCCCAGCCCAAGGCCGTAGTGTCCAGCACCCTGCGGGAGCCGCTGACCTGGCCGAACACCCGTCTGATCGCCGGTGATGCGGGCGCGGCGATCACCGCGCTCAAGAAGGAGTCCGACGTGCCGCTGCGCACGGTCGGGAGCCTCACGCTGGTGCGGAGCCTGTTCGAGCTGTTCCTGGTCGACCGGCTCCGCCTGGCGGTGTTCCCGCTGGTGCTGGGCCCGGACGGCCGGGAGCCGTGGTACGCCGGCTACCAGCGGGCGGGCCTGGACCTGCTGACCACCTCGGTGCTGGACGACCGGATCGTCCTGCTCGAGTATGAGCGCGCCGGCTAACTGGCGGCCTGGGAGACGGCCCTACTCCGGAGTAACCTCGGCGGCATGGAGCTGACGATTGGGCGGCAGGCGGAGGTTACGGTCAAGACCGGGCCCCGGGACACGGCGGCGGCGCTGGGCAGCGGTGACGTGCCGGTGCTGGCCACCCCGCGGCTGCTGGCGCTGGCCGAGGCGGCCACGGTGCAGGCGCTGGACGGAGCCCTGATGCCGGGACAGACGTCGGTCGGGACCAGCGTCCGGCTCGAGCACACCGCGGCCAGCCCGGTCGGGATGCGGGTCACGGTGACGGCCCAGCTGACCGGGGTGGACGGGCGGCGGGTGACGTTCGCGATCGAGGCGGTCGACGCCGGCGGCACGGTGGTCGGCCTGGGCACGGTGGAGCGGGTGGTGGTCGACCGGGCCAAGTTCCTGGCCCGGCTGCCGGCCTAGCGGCCGCGGCGCCAGCGGGGCTTGCGCTTCTCCAGGAACGACCGCATGCCCTCGCGGGCGTCGGGGGTCTGGCTGGTCGCGGCCATGACCTCGATGGCGTAGGCGTAAGCCTTGGGCTGGTCCAGGTCGATCTGGGCGTAAAGGGCCTGCTTGCCGATGCCCTTGCTCTCGGCCGAGCCGCGGGTCACGCGGTCCAGCAGGTCGCGCGTGGCCGAGCCGAGCTGGGCCGCCGGGACCACGCGGTTGACCAGGCCCCAGTCCAGCGCGGTGGCGGCGTCGATGGTGTCACCGGACAGGGCCAGCTCGGTGGCGCGCTTGCGGCCGACGTTGCGGGCCACCGCGACCATCGGGGTGTGGCAGAACCAGCCGCCCTTGCCGCCGGGGGTGGCGAAACCGGCCTCCTCGCTGGCCACGGCCAGGTCGGCGCTGGCCACCAGCTGGCAGCCCGCCGCCGTGGCCAGCCCGTGCACCTGGGCCACCACCGGCTGCGGGATCTGCTGCATGAGCGTCATCAGCTCGGTGCAGGTCTGCAGCAGCGCGCGGACCTGGCCCAGGTCCGCCTCGGCCACGTCGGCGAAGTCGTGCCCGGCGCAGAACACCGGGCCGTTCCCGGCCAGCACGATGCCGAGGACGTCGCTGCCGCCCAGGTCGCCGAACGCGCCGATCAGCTCGTGCATGTGGGCCACGGACAGCGCGTTGCGGCGCTGGGGCCGGTTCATGGTCACGGTGGCGAAGTCGCCGGACCGTTCGACCAGGATGTGTTCGTAACCCATGGCGCCTCCTTTCTGGGAAGCTACGCGGCCAGCCACTCCGGGGAAAGCTCACCCTCGGC
Organism: Streptosporangiaceae bacterium; assembly: GCA_965277615.1. Taxonomy (GTDB): domain Bacteria; phylum Actinomycetota; class Actinomycetes; order Streptosporangiales; family Streptosporangiaceae; genus Bog-532. Next base: position 202,933 of record CBDIDG010000004.1, read on the forward strand.
CACCAGCACGGCGGGCCCGGTCAGCAGGCTGGTGTCCTGGGCCAGGGTGACGGTCAGGTCGCCGCCGGGCACGCGGACGCGCCAGCGGCCCCGCTGGTCGCCGGTGGCCTGGGCCGCCGCCACGGCCGCGGCCACGGCGCCGGTGCCGCAGGACCGGGTGAGGCCGGACCCGCGCTCGTAGACGAGCATCTGGGCGCTGCGCTCGCCGAGCAGCCGGACCAGCTCAACGTTGGCCCCGTCCGGGAACAGCTCGGTGTCGACCGACGGTGGCGCGGACAGGTCGAAGTCCTCCAGCGGCGACTCGACCACGCAGGCCAGGTGCGGGTTACCGACCGAGATCCGCAGGCCCTCACAGGTCATCGCGCCGATCGAGGCCCAGCCCGCGCCGAGCACGGCGGGCGGCCCCATGTCCACGGTGATCTGGCCGTCCGGCTCGACCCGCACGTTCCGGGTCCCGGCCCGGGTCTCGATGGCCAGCTCGGGACCTTTGGCCAGGCCGTGGTCGATCAGGTAGCGGGCGAACACCCGGACGCCGTTGCCGCACATCTCGGCCACCGTGCCGTCGGCGTTCCAGTAGTCCATGAACCACTGCGCGGCCAGCTCGTCTTCGCCCTCGGGCGCGCCGATGGGGGCACCGGCCGCGGCGATGGCGGCCGGGGTGGCCAGCGCGGTGGCGGCGGCCGAACCCAGGCCGCCAGCGGACTCACCGGAGACCCGGAACGCGCCCGGGCCGCCCTCGGTGAGCTCGGCCGCCAGGACCTCGACCTCGACCACCCGGAGCACGCCGTCCCCGCCGACGCCGGCCCGCCGGTCACACAGCCGCCGTACGAACTCCGGGGTCAGGTCCAGTTCGCCGTCCGGATCCGGCAGGATGACGAAATCGTTCTCCGTGCCGTGCCCCTTCGCGAACCGCATGGGTTGATGCTATCCGCCGTGCTCACCGCCAGCCCTTATTCAAGCCGTGTTACCTTGTTACCATGGTAACAGTTGAGCGAGTCCAGACCGGACTGCGGATCGAGCGGCGCACGCTGAAGGTGCTCAAGGGGCTGGCCGAGTACCTCGACCTGTCGCTGGGTGATCTGGTCGAGGGGATCGTGCTGCACGCCTTCGACGGGCAGGCGCCGTTCGGGGCACCCACGCTGGCCAAGATCGAGCAGCTCAAAGAGGTCTACGGGCTGACCCTGGCCGCCGGCGACGCACACCAGCTGGCCGAAGATCCAGGAACGGGGCGGCCGTGACCGGCCCGCTGCGGCTGACCGGCCGCATCCGCGTCGGCCTGCCGCCCGCCGAGGCGTTCCGGCTGTTCACGCCCCGTGGCGAGCAGGACTGGGCGCCCGGCTGGGAGCCGCACTTCCCCGCTCCAGCTTCGGACGACACCGAACCGGGCACGGTGTTCGAGACCAGCCCCCACGGTCAGCCGGGCACGCACGTGCCGCCAACGGTCTGGGTCGTGACCAACCGGGAGTCGGGCCGCCACATCAGCTACGCCCGCATGACCCCCGGCGACCGAGCCGGCACGGTGACCGTGGAACTGAGCGCAGCCGACGGAGCCAGCGACGTCGAGGTCACCTACCAGCTGACCGCACTGTCGGCGGCGGCCGAGCCCGGGCTGCGCGAGTTCGCTGACGGCTACGCGGCCTACCTGCAGTCCTGGCAGGACGCCATCAGCGGCTGGCTGGGGACGGCTGGCTGATCAGGCTCAGGGCCTGGGCGGGCAGGTCAGGGGCGTCGAGCCAGGTGATGCGGGGGTCGCGGCGGAACCAGGACTCCTGGCGGCGGACGAAGCGGCGGGTGGCGCGGACGGTCTCGGCCCGGGCCTGGTCCAGGGTCCACTCCCCGGCCAGGTGGCGGAGCAGCTGCTGGTAGCCGAGGGCGCGGCTGGCGGTGCGGCCCTGGCGCAGGCCGGCCGGCTCCAGCTGGCGCACCTCGGCTTCGAAGCCGGCCGCCCACATCTGATCGACCCGGGTCTCGATGCGGCGGTCCAGCTCCTCGCGGGCGGGCCGGAGGCCCAGCTGCAACGCGGGGATGCTGGCGCCGTAGTCCGGCAGGGTGGCGGTGAACGGGCGGCCGGTCAGCTCGATGACCTCCAAGGCGCGGACGATCCGGCGGCCGTTGCTGGGCAGGATGGCGGCGGCCGCGGCCGGATCGGCGGCGGCCAGCCTGGTGTGCAGGGCCGCGGGGCCGAGGTCGTCCAGCTCGGCCTCGAGGCGGGCCCGCACGTCCGGGTCGGTGCCGGGGAAGGTCAGGTCGTCCAGCGCGGCCCGCACGTACAGGCCGGAGCCGCCGGCCAGGATGGGCCGCTTGCCGCGTGCGGTGATGTCGGCGATGGCCGCCCGGGCCAGCCGCTGGTAGTCGGCCACGTTGGCGGTCTGCCGCACGTCCCACACGTCCAGCAGGTGGTGCGGCACCCCCTGCCGCTCGGCCAGGGTCAGCTTGGCCGTGCCGATGTCCATGCCCCGGTACAGCTGCATAGAGTCGGCGTTGATGACCTCGCCGTCCAGGGCCTGGGCCAGGTCCACCGCGAGCCCCGACTTGCCCGCCGCGGTCGGGCCGACGACCACGATCACACGCTCGCCCATGTCCTCCAGTCTTCCACTGGATGAGGCCCGAAACCCCGGGTAAGAGCAGGGTGTGGCAATAGTGGACGGTCCCGACCGGTTTCAGCGCCGGCATGTGTGGCTGGGTTTCCCGCTGGCGGTCGTCTACAAGTTCTTCGACGATTTCGGGACCTACCTGGCCGCGATCTTGACGTACTACGCCTTCGTGTCGCTGTTCCCGCTGCTGCTGATCGCGTCCACCGTGCTCAGCGTGGTCCTGCGCGGCAACCAGCACCTGCAGAACGAGCTGCTGTCCGGGGCGCTGAAGTCGTTTCCGGTCGTCGGCTCGGAGCTGAGCAAGCCCGAGCACCTTAGCGGCGGCCCAACCGGTGTGATCATCAGCATTATCGCGTCGGTGTACGGTGCGCTGGGGGTGGCGCAGGCATTCCAGTACGCGTCCAACACCATCTGGGCCGTGCCGCGCAACACCCGCCCGAACCCGCTGCACGCGCGCGGCCGCAGCCTGGTCCTGCTGGCTGTCATTGGGCTGGGCGTCCTGGCCACGACCACGCTGTCCGTCCTGAGCAGCGGCGGGGTGGGCGCGCTCGGTACCACCCTGCAGTACCTGGCCATCGCGGCTGCGGTGATCATCAATATCGCCGTGGCGATCTTCGCCTTCCGGTTCGCCCCGGCCCGGCGTCTGACCACGTGGAACGTGCTGCCGGGCGCGATCGCCGCCGCCGTGGCCTGGCAGCTGCTGCAGACGTTTGGGGTCGTCTACGTCCAGCACGTGGTCAGGCACGCCAGCGCGTCCAACCAGGTGTTCGCCATCGTGCTCGGGCTGATGGCCTACCTATTCCTGACCGCGCTGGTCGTGCTGCTCAGCGTCGAGGTCAACGTGGTCCGGGTGAACCGCATGCACCCGCGGGCGCTGTTGACCCCGTTCACCGACAATGTCGACCTGACCGCGGGCGACCGGCGCACCTACTCCCGGCTGGCTAAGGCCCAGCGCAGTAAGGGATTCGAGCGCATCGACGTCGGCTTCGCCCAGTCGGCCGCCGGACCGGAGCCGCCGGCTGATCACGGTGACGAGCCCGCCGGGACCGAGCCAATCGAGCCCAAGCCCGAAGCAACGACGCCAGAAGAAATCGAGTCAGACGGGACGGCTGAGGGCCGGCATTCCTAGCGCCACCGGCGCCGGGCCCGCCGGGCTCGCCCCGGTCAGCCGGGCCGCCCAGGCATCGCCGGCCCGAGTCGAGCGGACGGCGGCAGGCACGCCGTCGGCCACCAGGTAATGCGGCGCGGCGCGGGTGACGGTCACCGTGACCATGTCGCCCGGGCGGGGCGCGGTGCCCTCGGGGGTGAAGTGAACCAGCCGGTTGTCGGCGGCGCGCCCGGACAGCCGGTGGGTGGCGGCGTCCTTACGGCCCTCACCCTCAGCCACCAGGACCTCGACGGTCTGGCCGACCAGGCGCTTGTTCTCGGCCCAGGTGACCTCGCTGACCAGCGCGACCAGCCGGTCGTAGCGCTCCTGCACAACCTCGGGCGGCACCTGACCATCCATGGTCGCGGCCGGGGTGCCGTGCCGCGGTGAGTACAGGAACGTGAACGCGCCGGCAAACCGGGCCTGACGCACCAGGTCCAGGGTCTGCTCGAAGTCCTGCTCGGTCTCGCCCGGGAAGCCGACGATGATATCGGTGGTGATGGCCGCGTCTGGGATGGCCGCGCGGACCCGGTCCAGGATGGCCAGGTAGCGGTCTCGCCGGTAGGCCCGCCGCATGGCCTTGAGCACGGTGTCCGAACCAGACTGCAGCGGCATGTGCAGGTGCGGCATCACGGCCGGCGTCTCCGCCATGGCCTCGATCACGTCGTCGGTGAAGTCGCGCGGGTGCGGTGAGGTGAACCGGACCCGCTCCAGCCCGTCGATCTCCCCGCAGCTGCGCAGCAGCTTGCCGAACGCCTCCCGGTCCCCGAACTCGGCCCCGTAAGAGTTCACGTTCTGCCCGAGCAGCGTGACCTCGATGACGCCGTCCGCGGCCAGCGACCGCACCTCAGCCAGGATGTCCCCGGGCCGGCGGTCCTTCTCCTTGCCGCGCAGGCTGGGCACGATGCAGAAGGTGCAGGTGTTGTTGCAGCCGACCGAGATCGCGACCCAGGCGGCATAGGCGGACTCGCGCCGGGCGGGCAGCACCGAGGGGAACGTGGCCAGCGTCTCCTCGAACTCGGCCTGGGCCTCCTCGCGCTCGCGGGCCCGTTCCAGCAGGTCCGGCAGGGCGCCGATGTTGTGGGTGCCGAACACCACGTCGACCCAGGGCGCCCGCTTGGTGATCGCCGTGCGCTCCATCTGCGCCAGGCAGCCGCCCACCGCGATCTGCATGCCGGGGGTGGCGATCTTCACCGGCAGCAGGTGGCCGAGGTTGCCGTACAGCCGGTCGGCGGCGTTCTCGCGGACCGCGCAGGTGTTGAACACCAGCACGTCCGGGGTGGCGTCGCTGGCCACACGCTGGTAGCCCGCGCCCTCCAGCAGGCCCGCGAGCCGCTCGGAGTCGTGCGCGTTCATCTGGCACCCGTAGGTGCGGATCTCATAGGTGCGAGGGGAGGCGTCCATGACGCCTTACAGGGTACGCGCCCGGCGGCTACTTCGGATTTAGCGAGCGAACTCCATGGCGCGGGACTCGCGGACCACGGTGATGCGGATCTGGCCGGGGTAGGTCAGCTCCTCCTCGACCTGCTTGGCGATGTCGCGCGCGATGACCTGGGCCTGGATGTCGTCCACGCTGTCCGGCTTGACCATGACCCGGATTTCCCGGCCGGCCTGCATGGCGAACACCTTCTCCACGCCCTCGTGCGCACTCGCGATCTGCTCCAGCCGCTCCAGCCGCTTGACGTAGGACTCCAGCGACTCGCGCCGGGCACCGGGCCGGCCGCCGCTGATCGCGTCGGCCGCCTGGGTCAGCACCGCTTCGACTGTGCGCGGCTCGACCTCGTTGTGGTGGGCCTCGATCGCGTGCACCACGTCGTCCGGTTCGCCGTACCGCCGGGCGATCTCCGCCCCGATCAGGGCGTGACTGCCCTCGACCTCGTGGGTGAGGGCCTTGCCGATGTCGTGCAGCACCGCGCACCGCTTCATCAGCCCGGCGTCCATCCCCAGCTCGCTGGCCATCATCCCGGCGATGTGGGCCGACTCGATCAGGTGCTTGAGCACGTTCTGCCCGTACGAGGTGCGGTACCGGAGCCGGCCGAGCAGCGACACCAGCTCCTCGTGCATGCCGGTGATGCCCAGCTCGACCAGGGCGTCCTCTCCCGACCGCACGCAGAGCTGCTCGATCTCGGCCTTGCCGCGCTCGTAGGCCTCCTCGATGCGCTGCGGGTGGATGCGCCCGTCCAGCACCAGCCGTTCCAGGGTCAGCCGGGCAACTTCCCGCCGCACCGGGTCGAAGCAGGACAGCAGCACCGCCTCGGGGGTGTCGTCGATGATCAGGTTGACCCCGGTGACCGACTCGAAGGCCCGGATGTTCCGGCCCTCGCGGCCGATGATCCGCCCCTTCATCTCATCGCCCGGCAGGTGCAGCACGGAGACCACGGACTCACTGGTCTGCTCGGTGGCCACGCGCTGGATCGCCAGCGAGACGACCTTGCGGGCCCGCTTCTCACCCTCGGACCGGGCCTGGTGCTCGATGTCCCGCACCATCAGGACGGCTTCGCGCTTGGCCTGGTTCTCGATCGTGCCCACCAGCTCGGACTTGGCCTGGATGGCGGTCAGGCCGGCCACCCGTTCCAGGGTCGCGGTGCGCTGGGCGTCCAGCTGGTCAATGTCGGCGGCGCGCTCGTTGAGCTCGCGCTGGCGCTGGTCCAGGTCGGCCGAGCGGTCCTCCAGCCGGTGCAGCTCCTTGTCGAGCCGCTGTTCCCGGTCGGCCAGCCGGTTCTCACGCCGTTCGAGGTCGCTGCGGAGCTTCCGGATCTCTTCCCTGATCGCGCGGATCTGTTCCTCGGCCTCGCGGCGGCCCTGGTCGGCCTGGCCGGCGGCTTCCGCGGCCTTGGACCTGAGCGCGGTGGCGTCGGTCTCGGCCCGGGTGCGGATCTCGTCGGCCTCGCGCCGGGCGGCCGCCAGGCTCTCGGCCGTGGCGGCGGCCGCAGCGGCGGCCTCGGCTGGCGTGAGGGCCGCGGTGCCCGGGGCGGCTGCGGGGGCGGTGGCCGCGGCGATGCTGGGGTCGGCGTCAGTGCGGGCAGCCGGCAGCGGGGCGGAGGCGGCACTGTGGACAACGCTGTCGTCCGCGGTGCCGGCCGGGGCTTTCAGCGTCCCGGTCCCGGATCTGCGCCAGACAACGACGAGCGCGAATACCGCCGCGAGGAGCCCGATCGCCATGAACACGAAGGAAATTCCGCCGTTCACAGTCACCCCTTCCGCTCATCAGGCCCCGGGTTACCGGGCACCGCAAGTGCGATACCAGGGAATATGCCCTGGCGCGAGGGGTTCTGCACGCAGGCGCGGGCAACCTTAACTACGGGTTGCCGACATAGGCCGCTGGCGGCGGCCGGACTGCCCCGGACCGGAACCGCTGGATGCGGCCGGCCTGTCGCCTGGGTGGCCGCGGGTAGCGGCCGGGCGGCTTGTGAAGTTGTTCTATGGTCATCCGCGCAGCGCGGAGTAACACCTCGCTGCCGCGAGGTTAAGGCCAGATAACGTTTTGAGCAAGCTCCTGGCACAGATGTCACTGCGCGCCGAACGTCCCCCGAGGCCGTGCTGTGGGCATTTCCCCACGTAAAGACCGATGGAACCCGATCGGACCCGCCCGATTGACCCAGCCGGCGTCATCTCTGGCCCTCTTCTTCCAGGCTCAGCTCCGGACCGGGGTCATCGAGGGCGTCGGCCAGCCCCGGCTCGTCGATCCCCTCCGCTTCCAGGGCCTCACGGACGATCCGGTAGGACAACGCCGCGCCGTACCCCTTACGGGCCAGCGTGCCCACCAGCCGCCGGGCCCTTGTGTCGGCAGGCTGGCCCCGGGTCGATCGCAGCTTGCGCTCGACGATCTGCCGGGCGGTGGCCACTTCCTGGTCGGGGTCGAGGGTCTCGACCGCCTCGCGCACGTCGTCGTCGGCGACCCCGCGGCGGCGCAGCTCGTTGGACAGCGCGCGCCGGGACAGCCCGCGGCTGTGATGCCGCGACTCCACCCAGGCCCGGGCGAAGGCCTGATCGTCGATCAGGCCGACCTCGGTGAACCGGTCGAGGATGCCGTCGGCGACCGCGGCCGGGATGTCCTTGCGCTGCATGGCCTCAGCCAGCTGCGACCGGGTCCGCGGCTCGATGGTGATCAGCCGGAGGCAGATCGACCGGGCCGCCGCCTCCGGGTCGCGCGGGACCCGGGGCGCGCGGGGCTGCTCGTCGTCATCGGTCCCGGACCGATCCGGATCGGCGCCGGGCCCGCCCCAGGCCTGGGCCTGGGGCTCGGGCCAGAACCGGTCGGCGCCGGTCCGGCGTCGCTGCCGCCTACTGGCCACCGCCCGCTCCCGCGCCCGCACTGACGGCCGGGACGCGGCTGGAGGGCCGGCCCGCGCCGACCGGAGCCTTACCCGCAGCGGCCGCAGCCGCGGGAGCCACCGGGGCCACTGGGGCCACTGGACCCGCTGGGGCACCGGCACCGTTACTGGCACCATGGCCATTGGCCGCCCGGTCCGCCGCGGCGGCGGGATCGGCGTCCAGCCGCGGCCCGACCCCCAGCTTCTCCTTGATCCTCTTCTCGATCTCGTTGGCCGTGTCGGGGTTGTCCTTGAGGAACGTGCGGGCGTTCTCCTTGCCCTGGCCGAGCTGGTCGCCCTCGTAGGTGTACCAGGCGCCCGCCTTGCGGACGATGCCCTGCTCCACGCCGAGGTCGATGAGGCTGCCTTCGCGGCTGATGCCCACCCCGTAGAGGATGTCGAACTCGGCCACCTTGAACGGCGGGCTCATCTTGTTCTTGACCACCTTGACCCGGGTCCGGTTGCCGACCGCGTCGGTGCCGTCCTTGAGGGTCTCGATGCGCCGCACGTCCAGCCGGATCGAGGCGTAGAACTTGAGCGCCTTGCCGCCGCTGGTCGTCTCGGGCGAGCCGAACATGACACCGACCTTCTCGCGCAGCTGGTTGGTGAAGATCGCGGTGGTCTTGGCCTGGTTCAGAGCGCCGGTGATCTTGCGCAGGGCCTGGGACATCAGGCGGGCCTGGAGGCCGACGTGGCTGTCGCCCATCTCGCCCTCGATCTCGGCTCGCGGCACCAGCGCGGCGACCGAGTCGATGACGACGATGTCGATCGCGCCGGACCGGATCAGCATGTCCATGATCTCCAGCGCCTGCTCACCGGTGTCCGGCTGGGACACGAGCAGGGCGTCGGTGTCGACGCCCAGCTTCTTGGCATAGTCGGGGTCGAGCGCATGCTCGGCGTCGATGAACGCGGCGATGCCGCCGGCCTTCTGCGCGTTGGCGACCGCGTGCAGCGCCACCGTGGTCTTACCGCTGCTCTCCGGGCCGTAGATCTCCACGATGCGGCCGCGGGGCAGGCCGCCGATGCCGAGGGCGACGTCGAGCGAGATCGATCCGGTCGGGATGATCTCGACGGGGACGTACGTGTCCGCGCCGAGCCGCATGACCGAGCCCTTGCCGAACTGCCGCTCGATCTGCACGAGCGCAGCCTCAAGGGCCTTGTCCCGGTCGCCGGCCCGCTCGACACTGGGCCTGCTATTCGATGCCATGGGAACTCCCTATCGGGTTCGTTAGCTATCTCAGCCGCCGGCGTTCGCCTGCGGTGTCGGTGCCCGACGCTATGCGGGACCACTGACATTTCCGGTGCGTCCATTCGGTGCTGCCGTTCGGGGGGCCTCCGGGCCCGCACCACGCACGCGCCCCACTGTAGGCGAACTACTGTTCGATCGGCATCCGACACGCCGATTTCGCCTGCCGAGCCTGGTTGTGCGATCTTGACAGGACCCTCCACCGGGGCACGTGACTAGATAGGAGAACGCCCATGGCACTCGACGAGGACACCGTCCGGCTGGCCAAGGCCGGGAACCTGGCCACCGTGGTGACCCTGATGCCGAATGGGCAGCCGCAGGCCCTGCCGCTCTGGATCGACACCGACGGCGAGAACATCCTGGTCAACACCGAGCCGCAGCGGCAGCGCGGGAAGAACCTGGCCCGTGACCCGCGGATCACCGTCCTCATCCAGAGCAGCGACGATCCGTGGGACTGGTCCGAGGTCCGCGGGCACGTGGCGCGGACCGTGACCGGCCCGGAAGCAAGCCAGCACATCGAGAAGCTTTCCCAGCGCTACACGGGGGGCCCCTACCGCGCGCCCATCGGGCCCGAGGGGCGGATCATCTACGTGGTCGCCCCGGACAAGGTCAACACACCCAAGCTGCTGGGCCGATAGGGGCCTGGGCGTCAGCGCAGCGAATCGGGCACGTTGAACGAGTCGCAGACGGCGCGCCAGACCCGCTTGACGTCCTCACCATCGGCCAGCGCCCGGTTGATGGTCCGGCCGCCGAGCCCGGACAGCACATAGTCCTGGGCGACGCTGTGCGCGTACGCCTCGCCGAATTGCGCGTTCATCCGCTCCCAGAACGCTGTGAGCCGCATTCGGCCAGGCTACCGCCGGTCATCTTTTGGATTGACCGTGAGAAAACTCCCATCCGCTGGGTACATAAGCACCGCGAAGATCGTTCAGTAGGAAACTGCCGGTACCCGAGCGCGGAACCCTTGCGTCCCGAGCGGGCCCGGCACGAGGATGCGAGGCCGCTGGATGTCAGCTGGACGGGGCACGCACACACCGGCCGAACCCATGGCGGCCGCGCCCGAACCCGGGCCGCCACCCCGCCATCGGTGGTGGGTGACGGCCGGCCTGGTCGTACTCATCATCATCGTGCTGGTCGCGGCGGGCACCGGGGTGGCCGCCCTGCTGACCCACGGCTTCCACAGCAAGACCACGGTCAAGTACCGGCAGGCCGCCATCTTCAGCGTGCGGGCCGGCGACTGCATCGACGTGCCGGCCAGCGGCACGGTGGTGCACGTGGTCGCCTGTGCGGACCAGCACGACGCGGAGATCTTCGGGACCTTCCAGCTGGCCGGCGGCACCTGGCCCGGTGACAGCGCGGCCCGCCAGCAGGCCGCGTCCGGCTGTGAGAGCCGGCTGGGCAGCTACCTGAACCCCCAGCTGGACACCTCGAACCTCACCCAGTCCTACGTCTATCCCGGCCAGCAGGCCTGGACGTCCGGTCAGCGCACGGTGGTATGCGAGGTCCGTTCGGCCAGCGGCCAGCTCACCGGTTCCGTCCGCCAGGGCTGACACAAGCCTGTCCGCTACGGGCTGAGCGGGGAGGGGGCGCGAGCGGACCGAACTGTCAGTGGTGCGGGGCAAGATGGAACCATGCCGGACAACCAGGATGTCATCGAGTCGCTGGAGAACTTCTCTCCCGCGACCAGAGCCTGGTTCACGGCCGTCTTCGCGGCGCCGACGCAGGCGCAGGCGCAGGCGTGGACCGCGATCGGCAAGGGCGAGGACACGCTGGTCATCGCGCCGACCGGGTCGGGCAAGACGCTGGCCGCCTTCCTGTGGGCGCTGGACCGGCTCGCCGCCGTGCCGGCCCCGGCCGACCCGAAGCGGCGCTGCCGGGTGCTGTACGTCTCGCCGCTGAAGGCTCTGGCCACCGACATCGAGCGGAACCTGCGGGCTCCGCTGACCGGGATCCGGCACGCGGCCAGGAACCTGGGCCTGGAGGAGCCGGACATTACGGTGGCGGTGCGGACCGGGGATACGGCCGCGGACGAGCGGCGCAAGCTGGCCAGCAAGCCGCCGGACGTGCTGATCACCACCCCGGAGTCACTGTTCTTGCTGCTCACGTCCAAGGCGAGGGAGACGCTGCGGGGCGTCGAGACTGTGATCGTGGACGAGGTGCACGCGCTGGCGGGCAGCAAGCGCGGCGCGCACCTGGCGGTCTCGCTGGAGCGGCTGGACGCGCTCCGGATGGGGACGTCCGGGGTCGACGGCAAGGACGACACGGGTAAGTCCAGTGCGGGCCCGCTGGCGACCGGCCCGGCGCAGCGGATCGGGCTGTCGGCCACGGTCCGGCCGGTGGCCGAGGTGGGCGGATTCCTGGGCGGGTCGCGTCAGGTCACGGTGGTGCAGCCGCCGTCGGCCAAGCGGCTCGAGCTGAACGTGGTGGTCCCGGTCGAGGACATGACCGAGATCTCCAGCCCGCGCGGCCTGCCCGGGCCGCGCGAGGCTGTGGATCCGGCTGACACCCCGGAGGTACGCCGCGGCAAGGCGCCATCGCGCTCCCCCGCGGTCATCGACGATGACCCGGCCCGGAGCCGGTCGATCTGGCCGCACGTCGAGGAGCGCGTGCTCGACCTGATCGAACAGCACCGGTCCACGATCGTGTTCGCGAACTCGCGGCGGCTGGCCGAGCGCCTGTGCGCCCGGCTCAACGAGCTGGCGGCCGAGCGGGCCCAGGAAGCAGCCGAGATCGCCGAGGCCGAAGCAACCGAGGCCGAAACGATGGAGGCGGCACTGAACGGCCTGGCTTCGCCGGGAGTGGGGAGCCAGCGGGGCCCGGCCGAGCTGATGGCCCAGGCCGGCAGCACCATGGGGGCGCCGGCCGAGATCGCGCGGGCCCACCACGGGTCGGTGTCGCGCCAGGAGCGGACCGACATCGAGGAAGCGCTCAAGCGGGGCACGCTGAGCGCGGTGGTGGCCACCTCCAGCCTGGAGCTGGGCATCGACATGGGCGCGGTGGACCTGGTGATTCAGGTCGAGGCGCCGCCGTCGGTGGCCAGCGGGCTGCAGCGGATCGGCCGGGCCGGGCACAACGTCGGCGACACCTCCCGCGGCGTCATCTTCCCCAAGTACCAGGGCGACCTGGTGCAGGCCACGGTGGTCGCGGAGCGGATGCGCGGCGGCAACATCGAGGAGCTGCGCGCGCCACGGAACCCGCTGGACGTGCTGGCTCAGCAGATCGTGGCCATGACGTCGATGGACGACTGGCCGGTGGACGAGCTGGAGCGGGTGATCCGGCGGGCGGCGCCGTTCGCCGGACTGACCCGGCCGGTGCTGGACGCGGTACTGGACATGCTGGCGGGCCGGTACCCGAGTGAGGAGTTCGCGGGACTGCGGCCCCGGGTGGTGTGGGACCGGCTGGCCGGAGTGGTCCGGGGTCGCCCGGGCGGCCAGCGGCTGGCCGTGACCAGCGGCGGGACGATCCCGGACCGCGGGCTGTTCGGCGTGTTCCTGGCCGGGTCGGAGACCGGCAGCGGCACATCGAGACGGCACTCGCGGCGGGTCGGCGAGCTGGACGAGGAGATGGTCTACGAGTCGCGGGTCGGCGACGTGTTCGTGCTCGGGGCCAGCTCGTGGCGGATCGAGGACATCACCGCGGACAGCGTGCTGGTCACCCCGGCCCCCGGCCAGCCCGGCAAGCTGCCGTTCTGGCACGGGGACACGCTGGGGCGCCCGGCCGAGCTGGGCGCGGCCATCGGGGCCAAATGCCGCGAGCTGGCCGGGGCCAGCCCCGAGCAGGCCACCACCATGCTGCAGGAGACCGGGCTGGACGAGCTGGCCGCGTCCAACCTGGTTCGCTACCTGTCCGACCAGCGGGAGGCCACCGGAACCGTGCCGGATGACCGAACCCTGGTGGTGGAGCGGTTCCGGGACGAGCTCGGTGACTGGCGGGTGGTGCTTCACAGCCCGTACGGGGCCCGGGTGCACGGGCCGTGGGCACTGGCCATCGCGGCCCGGCTGCGGGAACGGTACGGCGGCATGGACGTCCAGGCCATGCACACCGACGACGGGATCATCGTCCGGGTGCCGGACGCGGACGAGCCGCCGCCGACCGGGGTGGCGCTGATCGACCCGGACGAGATCAGCGACATCGTCACGGCCGAGATCGGCTCGTCGGCCCTGTTCGCGTCCCGGTTCCGGGAGTGCGCGGCGCGGGCCATGCTCCTGCCCCGGCGTCAGCCCGGACGGCGCTCGCCGCTGTGGCAGCAGCGGCAGCGGGCGGCCCAGCTGCTCGAGGTAGCCAGCCACTACCCGTCGTTCCCGATCGTGCTGGAGACCGTGCGGGAGTGCCTGCAGGACGTGTTCGACGTGCCCGCGCTGGTCAGCCTGCTGCGGGACCTGGCCGGCCGGAAGATCCGGATCGTCGAGGTGGAGACGTCGACGCCGTCGCCGTTCAGCCGGTCGCTGCTGTTCCGGTACGTGGGCGCGTTCATGTACGAGGGGGACGCGCCGCTGGCCGAGCGGCGGGCGCAGGCGCTGACCCTGGACTCGGCCCTGCTGGCCGACCTGCTCGGCCAGGCCGACCTGCGCGAGCTGCTGGACCCGGCGGTGGTGACCGAGACCGAGCAGGAGCTGCAGCGGCTGACTCCGGACCGTAAGGCCCGTGACCTGGAGGGCCTGGCCGACGTGCTGCAGATGGTGGGCCCGCTGTCGGCCGAGGAGGTGGCGGAGCGCTGCACCGACCCGGCGGCGGCGCCGGGCTGGCTGGCCGAGCTGGCCCACGCGCGGCGCGCGATCGAGGTCCGGGTCGGCGGCCAGCCGCGGTGGGCGGCCGTCGAAGACGCGGGCCGGCTGCGTGACGCCCTCGGGGTGCCGTTGCCGCCGGGCATCCCGGAGGCGTTCGCCGAGCCGCTGCCCGACCCGCTCGGGGACCTGGTGTCCCGGTACGCCCGCACCCACGGGCCGTTCACGGCCGACGCCGCGGCGGCCCGGTACGCCCTGGGAATCGCGGTGGTGGCCGGGACGCTGCGCCGCCTGGCGGCGGCCGGGCGAGTGGTGGAGGGCGAATTCCTGCCCGGCGGGCGGGGCACCGAGTGGTGCGACGCCGAGGTGCTGCGGATGCTGCGGCGGCGCTGCCTGGCCCGGCTGCGCAAGGAGGCCGAGCCCGCGCCGCCGGTGGCGCTGGCCCGGATGCTCCCGGCCTGGCAGGGGGTCAAGCCCATCGAGGCGGCCAGCAACGGGCGCGGCGGTTACCGGCGGCGGTCCCGCTCCGGACCGAGCGGCCCGGGGGCGGTGCTAGACGTGCTCGACCAGCTGGCCGGCACGCCGGTGGCGGCGTCGGCGCTGGAAACCCTGGTGCTGCCGGGGCGGATCCCGGACTACTCCCCCACCATGCTGGACGAGCTGACCACGGCGGGCGAGGTGCTGTGGACCGGGGCGGGCGGGCTGCCCGGCGGGGACGGGTGGCTGGTACTGTCCTCGGCCGAGTCCGCGCCGCTGCTGTTCCCCGAGCCGTCCGAGATCACCATGACCCCGATCCATGAGGCGGTGCTGGACGCGCTGGCCGACGGCGGGGCGGTGTTCTTCCGGATGCTGCACGAGCGGGTGACGGCCCGGCTGGCCGGAGAGCCGAGCATGACCAAGGCGCCGCCCGACACCGACGTGGCCGCGGCCATCTGGGACTTGACCTGGGCGGGCCTGCTGACCAACGACACGCTGGGCCCGCTGCGGACCGTGCTCGGCAGCGGCGGCCCGCGCCGGACCAGCCCGGCGCCGGCCCGGATGCGGAGCCCGCGGCCGGGACGGCGGTCCTCCTACGGGCGCCCGGCCATGCCGTCGCGGACCGGGCCGCCCAACGTGAGCGGCCGCTGGTCGCTGCTGCCCCCGGGCGCCACCGACGCGACCCTGCGGGCGCACGCGCTGGCCCAGTCGCTGCTGGACCGGTACGGGATTCTGACCAAGGGCGCGGTGGCGGCGGAACGGATCCCGGGTGGTTTCTCGGCCGTCTACCCGGTGCTGCGGGCCATGGAGGACGCCGGGCGGGCGCGGCGCGGTTACTTCGTCGAAGGGCTGGGGGCGGCGCAGTTCGCGATCCCCGGCGCGGTGGACCGGATGCGCGCGCTGGCCGCACCGCCCGGGGGGCCAGCCGAGCCGCTGGCCACAGCGCTGAGCGGCGGGCCAGTCCCGTACCGGGGCCAGGCGTCGGGCGGGGACGGGGCGTTCACCGACCTGTGGGCCTATGAGCGGGACGGCGACCCGCCCGCCCCGGCCGAGGAAGCGGACGACCGGCAGCCGGGGCAGGTGATCGTGCTGGCCGCGGCCGACCCGGCCAACGCCTACGGCGCGTCGCTGGCGTGGCCGGAACGGCCGGACGAGACCCCGGGCGGGCACCGGCCCGGCCGCAAAGCCGGCGCGCTGGTCATCCTGGCCGACGGTGAGCTGATCCTCTACGTGGAGCGGGGCGGCAAGACCCTGCTGTCCTGGACCGACGACCTGGACCTGCTGCGCCCGGTGGCGGCGGCGCTGGCCGATGCGGTGCGGGCCGGGGCGCTGGGCCGGCTGACGGTCGAGCGGGCCGACGGCGAGGGGATCTACGACTCGCCGCTGGCGACCGCGCTGGAAGAGGCCGGGTTCCGGCCGACGCCCAAGGGGCTGCGGCTGCGCGGCTGAGGGCCCGGCTCAGAGGGCCCGGCTCAAAGGCGTTCCAGCAGGCCAAGCGCTTCGGGACCGCGCTCGAAGTCGACGAACAGGTGGTCGTGGGCCAGGCCGGCGATGACGTTGCAGCTGATACCGGCCTGGGCCAGGATCCGGCTGACCTCCGCGGTCAGCCCGATCGCGGCCAGGTCGGAACCGATGGTGAGCGTGATGCGGGCGGCCACGTAGCCGTAGGGCAAGCCGAGCCGGTCGGCCTGAGCCTGGGCCAGGACCACGGTGGTGCCCTCGTCCTCGCGGATGACCGCGAACGCCCCGCTAGGTGGTACCTCCGGGACCTGAGCGAACACATAAGGGTCCGGGTGCAGGCTGGGTCGCAGGTCGTGCCACGCTGAGGACATGCCTCGTGGTTACCACACCCGGGATCAGCCCATGGTTTTGGCGCCGTCGAGGGCCTCGCGGATGATGTCGGCGTGGCCGGCGTGCTGGGCCGTCTCGGCCAGGACGTGCAGCAGCACCCGGCGGGCGGACCACTGCGCCCCGGGCGGGAACCAGGGCGCCTGCGGCAGCGGGTGGGCCACGCTGAGGTCGGGCAAGGTGCGGATCAACTCGTCGGTCCGAGCCGCCACTTCGGCGTAGTACTCCAGCACGCCGGCCAGGGTCTCGCCGGGCAGCAGCCGGAACTCGTCCGCGTACCGGGCCCGGGCCCGCTCGTCCATCGCGTCAAAGTCATCGGCGGGCGACGCCCCACCCACGATGAACCCGGCCCAGTGCGCTTCGGTCGCGGCGACGTGCTTGATCACGCCGGCGATGGTCAGCTGGCTCGCGGTGGTGCGCCGGAGAGCCTGCTCGTCGTCGAGGTCGCGGGCGGTGAAGCGCAGGAACTGCCGGTGCTGGGCCAGGGTGCTCAGGAGGTCGGACTGCTCGCTGGTCTCAAGGGTCTCGTTGCTCATAAACCCAGGCTAGACAGGATTGCGGTCAGTTCCTGGCCTCAATCCGGGGCAGAATGAAAACCATGGCGAACACCAGCACGCGGACCCTGCGGTTGCTGTCCCTGCTGCAGGCCAAGCGGTACTGGCCCGGCGGCGAGCTGGCCGACCGGCTGGGCGTGTCCCCGCGCACGCTGCGGCGGGACGTGGACCGGCTGCGGGAGCTGGGCTACCCGGTCGAGGCCCAGCGCGGGGTGGACGGCGGTTACCAGCTGGCCGCGGGGGCGGCGCTGCCGCCGCTGGTGGTCGACGACGAGGAGGCCGTCGCGCTCGCGGTCGGGCTGCAGGCCGCGGCGCAGGGCCCGGTCGAGGGCATCGCGGACTCGTCGGTGCGGGCACTGGCCAAGGTGGTCCAGGTGATGCCGGGCCGGCTGCGCCGCCGGGTCGAGGCGCTGGCCGCGATGACCGTGCCCGCCGCGTGGGACGCCGGCACGCAATCCCCGGCGGGCCCGGCCGCCCTGGACCCCGGCGTCCTGACCACGATCGCCCTGGCCTGCCGGGACTCCGAGCGGATCCGGTTCGCGTACGTAGCGGCCAGCGGAGCCCAGAGCACCCGGTACGTCGAGCCGCACCGGCTGGTCAGCCTGGGCCGCCGCTGGTACCTGGTCGGCTACGACCTGGACCGGCAGGACTGGCGCAGCTTCCGGATGGACCGGCTGAGCGAGCCGTCTGGATCCGGGGCCCGGTTCCGGCCGCGCGAACTGCCGGCGCAGGACGCCGCGGCCTTCGTCCGGGCCGGAATCAGCTCGGCCTGGAACACCTACGAGGTGGACGTGGTGGTGGACGCGCCCGCGGACCAGGTGCAGGCCCGGATCGGCCGGTGGGCGACGGTCGAGCCAGCCGGGGACGTCCGCTGCCGGGTGCGGATGAGCACCGATTCGCTGGACTGGCCGCTGATGGCGCTGGGGACGGTGGGAGCGGAGTTCTCGGTGGTGTCGCCGCCGGAGCTGGTGGGCCGACTGCGGGATTGGGGCGGGAGGTTCAGCCGGGCCGCGACGGGGTGACGGTGGTGTGGCGGGCGGTCTTGGGACTCCGCAGGACCCGGGAGGTTAGCCGCGGTGGACGCCGGACCGCCTGGCCTGGGAACTCTGCAGAGCCTGGGAGGAGGGCCGCGGTGGGGGCCGGCCGTCTTGGAGGCGGGGAGGGTCATCGGGCCGGGGCGAGATCCCTGCTGGCCAGCGCTGAGGGGGTCTGGGGGATCCTTCCCCCAGCGTCACCTGTGGCAAGCCAGCCGGACCTAGGCTCACGGGGAGCGGCGCTGGCCAGCGCGGGAGGGATCTCGGCCAGCCACGTCTAGCCACCCGGCGACGTCGTTAAAAGGGATCGTTCGGGTCGGGCGCCGGGCTGGTTATACGGAGTCGAGCAGGTCCTCGCGGGCCTGGTCGACGGCCGCGAGCATGGCGCCGCGCAGGACGGGTGCCCCGGACACGGCGGTGGGGACGACGCGGGGGCTGGCCGGGCAGATGCGGGCGACCTCGGCCGCCACCCTGTCGGCCAGGGGGGCGCCGCCCGCCATGCCGACGTTGCCGCCCAGGACGACCAGGCCGGGGTCGAGGACCACGCTGACCGAGGCCACGCCCAGGGCCACGCGGCGGGCCACTTCGCCCAGGAACTCCTCGGCCCGGGCCACGGTGGCGCCGGAGCCGTTGGAGGCCGAGCCCGCCGCGGCCCGGACGGCCGCGCTGACGGCTTCCTCGGCCGTGGGGGCGGCGAAGCCGAATACGCCGGCCAGCATGCGGACCACGTTCCCGCCGACCAGGGACTGCAGGCCGCCGTTGGCCGGGTGCCGCACGTCTTCGGGCAGCGGGGCGCCGGGGACGGGCAGGTAGCCGATCTCACCGGCCGCGCCCACCGCGCCGCGGTGCACCTTGCCGCCGAGGAACGCGGCCATGCCGAGGCCGCCGCCGATCCAGACCAGCACGAAGTCGCCGAGGTCACGGGCGGCGCCGACCGAGCGCTCGGCCAGCGCGGCCAGGTTGACGTCGTTCTCGATGATGACCGGACGGTGCAGCGCGCCGCGCAGCGAGTCCAGCACGCCTTCGTGCCAGTCGGGCAGGTTGACGGCCAGCTGCGGGTCGCCGGTGCGCGGGTCGACCACGCCAGGGCTGCCGATGACGAACGCGCTCAGGCGGTTCATCTCGACGCCGGCCGTGCGGCAGGCCCGGTCGACGGCGTTACGGACCAGCTCGACCGGGTTGGCCGCGTTGTTGGGGTTGACGCTGACCTCGGCCACCACGCGGCCGGTGACGTCGGCGACCCCCGCGCTGACCAGGTCCATCTCGACGTACAGGCCGGCCACGTAGGCGCTGGAGGGGACGACGGAATAGAGGGCGGCGTTCGGCCCGCGCCCGCCCTCCTGCTGGCCGACCACGGCGACCAGGCCGCGCTCCTCCAGCCGGGTCAGCATCTGGGCCACCGTCACCTTGGACACCCGGGTCTGCTCGCTGATCTGCGTGCGGGTCAGCGGCGTCCCGGGCAGCAGCAGGTCGAGAGCGGCCCGGTCGTTCAGTTCCCGCAGCAGGCTCGGCGTACCCGGTCGGCGCTCCATCGCGGTCCCTCTCCTGTCCCCCTGGCGATATTGCCGTCGGGTCTTGTATTTCAATCCGGCAACGGCACTATCTTATAGGAAAGTTTCCGATTAGTTTTCTCGGTACGGCCGTGTCTCCCCTATCTCTACAGCGTCCCCCCCGGGGGGAAGGAGAGCCAGCAGTGAGACCCATCAAATCATTTGCCCGGCCTGCCGGGCTCGGGGCGATCGCGCTCGGCGCGGCCGTCACGCTGGCCGCCGCAGGCTGCGGTTCCAGTTCCGGTTCAGGTTCATCGTCATCCAGCTCATCGTCCGCCGCCCCGGCCAGCCTGACCGTCTGGCGCATGGGTGCCTCCGTCCCATCCCAGGTGACCTGGATGAACGGGGTGGTGTCGCAGTTCCACAAGGCCTATCCCGCCTATGCCAAAACCAAGGTCAAGGTGGTCTGGGTCCCGTGGACCAATGCGACCACCGAGTTCACCAACGCGCTGTCGAGTGGCAAGAACGCGCCCGACGTGACCGAGATCGGCAACACCGAGACGCCGACCAACGCCACCCTCGGCATGCTGGCCAACATCACCAGCAACGTCAATTCCTGGTCCAACAAGTCTGACCTGGTGCCGGGCATGCTGGCCAACGACACGCAGAACGGCCAGGTCTACGGCGTGCCGTGGTTCGGCGGCGTGCGGGGTATCTGGTACCGCACCGACCAGTTCAAGGCGGCCGGGATCAGCTCCACCCCGACCACCTGGGCCGAGCTGACCAGCGACGCGCAGAAGCTGCAGCAGAAGTTCCCCGGCACCTACGGCCTGGGCGGCCCGAGCGACTTCACCAACGGCATCGTCAGCTTCATCTGGGGCGCCGGCGGCCAGGTGGCCACGGAGAAGAACGGCAAGTGGACGGCCGAGCTGACCAGCCCGCAGTCCGAGGCGGGGCTCAGGTACTACGCCGGACTGACCCTGACCAGCAAGGTCTCGCCGTCCAAGTACATCGGGCAGACCGAGCTGGGCAACCCGGGGGCCACCTCCGGCGGCACCGACGAGGACTTCGCCCTGGGCAAGCTGGACATGTACATCGACGGCCCGTGGGCGCAGTCATCGCTCCTGGCGGTCAGCTCCAAGTACAAGTCGGACTGGGCCTCGTTCCCGATCCCCAGCCAGAGCGGGCCGAACCCGGCGCCGGCCTTCGCGGGCGGCTCCGACCTGGCCGTCTGGGCGGGCAGCAAGTACAAGACCGCGGGCTGGGACCTGATCAAGACGATGGACAGCACGGCCAACTCGACCTCGTTCGCCAACCTGCAGGGCTTCTTCCCGCCGTTCAACTCCCAGCTCAAGGGCGGCGCGTACGCGAGCAACCAGCTCATGTCCGGCTTCGCCAAGGCGGCCGCGGTGACCCAGATCTCGCCGCTGAACGCGAAGAACTGGTCCACGGCCGACCAGACCGACCAGATCATCCCGACGATGATGAAGTCGCTGGTGCAGGGGGCGAACTTCAACGCCACCGTGAGCAAGGCCAACACTGAGCTGCAGAACGTGCTCAACACGGGCAAGTCGAGCTGAGCAGGCCTATGGCTGACACCGTGGACAAGAGGCTGGCGGCGCCGACCGGCGCGCCGCCAGCCCTCGGCCCGGAAGACTCCGGGCGCCGGCGGCCCTCCCCCCCAGCCGCCGGCGCCCGGCCTCTACGTCAATCAGCCAGCATGTTCGTCCGGCGTCACAAGCTGGCCCCGTACCTGCTGTTGCTGCCGGCCCTGGTCGGCATCGGGCTGGTGCTGGTCTGGCCGACGATCCAGCTCGGGCTGCTGTCGTTCCAGAACTTCGGGCTGGGGCAGCTGTCCGGCACGCTGCCGACCCAGTGGGTGGGCCTGAGCAACTTCAGCGCCACGCTGAGCGACCCGGAATTCTGGCTCGCGCTGCGCATCACCGTGCTGTCGGCCGCGGTCGTGGTGGCGCTGACCATGCTGGTCGGGACGGCGGTCGGGGTGCTCATGCACCACCTGGGCCGGAAGATGGCCACGTTCGTGAGCTGCTGCACCCTGCTGGCCTGGGCCACCCCGGTGGTCAGCGCCTCGGTGGTGTTCTACTGGCTGTTCAGCCCGGACGGCGGCATCGTCGACTGGGGCCTGAGCAAGCTGCCCAGCTGGCTGGGCGGGGGCGCCCACTGGGCCGGCTTCAACTGGACGACCAGCGGGGCCCTGCCCGCCTACACCGTGCTCACGTTCGTGGTGGTGTGGATGGGCTTCCCGTTCATCGCCACCACCGTGCTGGCCGGGCTGAAGACGATCCCGGCCGAGCTGCTCGAGGCGGCCCGGGTGGACGGGGCCAGCCCGTGGCGCTCGTTCCGGCAGGTCACCTACCCGCTGATGAAGCCGATCTTCCTGGTGCTGCTGCTGCTCTCGGTCATCTGGGACTTCGGCATCTTCACCCAGACCTACTTCATCACCGGTGAGCTCGGGAACCGGGACGAGTACAACCTGTCCCTCTACCTCTACGACAAGGCGTTCACCATGCCGCCGGCCTACGGGCTGGGGGCCGCGTTCGCGCTGATCCTCACCATCATCCTGCTCATCATCACGGTCGGCTACGTCCGTGCCTCCGTCCGCCAGGGAGCGATCTCTTGACCGCACTGCCGCAGGCGCTCGGGCGATCCCGCTCGCGCCCCCGTGGGGGCACGCCCGGCCGGACGTCCCGCCGGGCATCCCGCCGGACCAGGAAGTTCGCGCTGAACGGCGTGGGCGTGATCGTCGCGCTGGTCACGCTGTTCCCGATCTTCTGGATGGTCTCGACCGCGTTCAAGCCGTCCGGGGAGCTGTTCTCACTCACCCCGCACCCGGTCCCGCTGCACCCGACGCTGGGGAACTTCTCCAACGTGATGAACGGGCACGCGGCCGGGCTCGGCATCTCGTTCTGGGTCTTCGCGCGGAACAGCCTGCTGGTCACGGTGGTGACCGTGGTCGTGGCCTCCATCGTGTCGCTGCTGGCCGCGGTGGCCGTGGCCCGGTTCCGCTTCAGGTTCCGCGTCACCTTCCTGATCATGCTGCTGATCGTGCAGATGCTGCCGGCCCAGGCCATGGTCATCCCGCTGTTCATCGACTTCCGCGGCATCGGGCTGCTGGACAGCCTGTTCGGCCTGATCCTGATCTACGCGGCCCAGGCGCTGCCGATCTCGATCTGGCTGCTGCGCAACTTCGTCGCCGCCGTGCCCAAGGACCTCGAAGAAGCGGCGGCCATCGACGGGGCCGGTCCGCTCCGGGTGTTCTGGCGGATCCTGTTCCCGCTGGTCGCGCCGGGCCTGGTGGCGACCAGCATCTTCGCCTTCATCACGGCCTGGAACGAGTTCATCTTCGCGCTCACGTTCCTCGGCACCGACCAGGGCAAGTACACGCTGCCCATCTACGTGCAGTACTTCTTCGGGCGGGGAACCGCGGACTGGGGGGGCATCATGGCCGCGTCAACGCTGTACACGATCCCGGTAGTGGTCTTCTTCCTGATCGTGCAGCGCCGCATGGTGGGCGGTCTGGTCGCCGGGGCGGTGAAGGGATGAGCCGGGGTGGCGAAGGCGTGACCCGCGACCCCGAGCTGGCCCGGCTGGCCGAGGCGGTCCTCATCCCGCCCTTTCCCGGGCACATGCCGCCGCGGTGGATCCTTTCCGCGCTGGAAGGTGGCCTGGCCGGGGTCACGTTGTTCGGGCCCAACGTTTCCGACCCGGAGCAGATCACGCTGCTGACGGCGGCGCTGCGGGGAGCGGTGGACGAGCCGATCATCGCCATCGACGAGGAAGGTGGCGACGTCACCCGGGTCACCTACTGGAGCGGCAGCCTGTACCCGGGCAACGCGGCGCTGGGCGCGATCGACGACCCGGCGCTGACCGAGCAGGTGCACCGGGCGATCGGCACCGACCTGGCCCAGCTGGGGATCAACGTGGACCTGGCCCCGTGCGTGGACGTGCTGGACGGTAAGGAGAACCCGGCCATCGGCACCCGGTCGTTCGGTGCCGACCCGGACCTGGTGTCCCGGCACGCGGCCGCGGCGGTGCTGGGCCTGCAGTCGGCGGGAGTGGCCGCGACCGCCAAGCATTTCCCCGGCCACGGCAGCACCCGGGCCGACACGCACGAGGTGGTGGCCTCGATCGCGGGTGACCTGGCCGAGGTCTGGCGCCGCGACCTGCCCCCGTTCCAGGCCGCGATCGCGGCGGGGGCGGCGGGCATCATGCCGGGGCACCTGCGGCTGCCCGAGCTGACCGGGGACCTGCCCGCCAGCTTGTCGGCCGCGGCCGTGACCGGGCTGCTGCGGAGTGAGCTGGGGTTCGACGGCACGATCATCTCCGACGCGCTGGAGATGCGGGCGGTCAGCGGGCCGTACGGGATCCCCGAGGCGGCGGTGATGGCCATCATCGCCGGGGTCGACCTGCTCTGCCTGGGCCGGGACGTGCTCGAGGACGAGTACCACGCGATCGTGGCGGCGATCTCGGACGCGGCGCGGTCGGGCCGGTTGCCCGCGGCACGGCTGGAAGAGGCTGCGGACCGAGTGGCGCGGCTGCGGGGATGGCTGGCGTCGGTTCGGGCTGAGCGGCGGGGGGCCGACGGGCCGAGTCTGAACGGGGCGGGTATCGGGCTGCAGGCGGCGCGGCGGGCGGTCCGGCTGTGGGGCGAGCGGCCGTCGCTCACCGACCCGGTCGTCGTCGAGGTCGAGCCGCGCGGCAACGTCGCGGTCGGGCGGGCCGCGTGGGGGCTGGCCCCGTGGACGCCGGCGGGCAGGGTGCGCCGGATCGCTACCGGCGCTGGCGGGAGTGTGGCGCCGGTGCCGATTCCGCTGGAGAAGGGCGAGAAGGCGGCCGAGGAGGCCAGCGCGGCCGACCTCCTGGCCGCCGCCGCGGGCCGGTCGCTGGTCCTGGTGGTCCGGGACGCACACCGCAGCCCGGCCACCCAGGACCTGGTGACGTCGGTGCTGGCGGATCGCCCGGACGCCGTGGTGGTGGAGATGGGACTGCCGGTGTGGCGGCCCGCCGAGGGGTCGTTTCGCACCTATCTGGCTACGTACGGCGCGGCCCGGGTCAACGCTCAGGCCGCGGCCGAGGTACTGGGCCTGGCCGGGCGGTGATCAGCCGGCTGGGGGGAGCTCGCCGCGTTCGGCCTGCTTGGCCAGGCGGCGGCTCTCCTTGAGCGACAGGCCGCGGGTCTGCGGGGGCAGCCGCCAGATCGTGTTACCGCCCATCAGGCTGAAGGTCCTGATGTGCACCACGGGGGCGCCCGGCCGGGGGCGGGAGTCCGGGCCGCGTTCCTCGTTACCGCCCATGATCGCGAACCCGCTGATCTCGACGTCCACCGAGTCAGGCAGGTAGATCGTGGAACCACCCATGACCGAGTACAGGTTCAGGGTCAGGCCGCCGCCGTCGATCTCGGCTTCTCTGAGGTCGATCTCGTCGCCGCCCATGATGGCCAGGCCGTTGACCTGAGAGCCAGCGCGGAACCGGCCACGTCGGCGTGAGCCGCCCATGATGGCCACGAACCAGCGGACCGGCGTCTTGCGGGGGCCGGGCGCCGGTTCGGCGGGCAGGTCACGGGTCACGGTGGCCAGGTCGATACGGGTCTTGGCGGTCAGGGCCTGGCCGGCCCGTTCCTCCAGCTCGTCCAGGGTCAGCCGGCCTTCGGCGGCCTGATGGCTCAGCGTCTGCAGGGTGGCGTCCCGTTCGGAGTCAGAGACGCGCAGCTCCCCTTCCGGCACCGGCCGGGCGGGCGGGGCCGGCGAGTGCTGTGGCCCTGGCTGTTCCGGGCCGGGCGCCCCCTGCGATTCCGGCCCCGACGGCTGTCCTGAATTAGTCACCTGCGTGTCCTCCATTGTGCCCCGGCTGCTGATTGTCCCCTAAAGGGCGGGTATGGCGTCAACCCGGCGGGCACCTGGGCTGACTCGATGGTGACCTGGGGTTTAGCGCGCCGATGCAAGAGAAAGCCGGTTGAGGTTGCATAATGCTGGGATGCGGCTTTCAGCCCGCGCGGACTACGCGCTGCGTGCAGCAATCGAGCTCGCCTCGGCGACGGACAGCCATGTTACGGCTGACCGGATCGCGCGCGCGCAGCAGATTCCCGGCAAATTCCTTGAGACGATCCTGACCCAGCTGCGGCGGGCCGGGCTGATCCGGAGCCAGCGCGGGCCGGAGGGTGGTTTCTGGCTGGCCCGCCCGGCCGAAGAGATCTCTCTGGCCGACATCATCCGGGCCATCGACGGACCGCTGCTCGGCGTGCGCGGCGAACGGCCGGAGAACATCGAGTACCCCGGCGCGGCTGAGCCGCTGCAGCAGGTGTGGATCGCACTGCGGGCCAACGAGCGGGCCATCCTCGAAGAGGTGACTCTCGGGCACATCGTCGCCGGCGAGCTGCCCGTGAGCATACGGTCGCTCACTGACGACCCCAAGGCCTGGGTCTAAGCTGCTGGCGCCCGCTGCGGCGGGCTGTGGCTGTGCAGGGTGCGCCCGTCGGGCTGACGGCGGTGGTGGTGCCGTCGGGGTGGCAGGTCAGGGTCCAGGCCCAGCGGTAGGTCCGACAAAACCGGGCCGCGGTCAGGCGGGCCTCGGCGCCCTCCAGGGCAGGCTGGAAAAAGCAAACGGCGGGCGCGGTCTTTCCGCGCCCGCCGCTCTGCGGGTATACGTACGTCCCGGGCCGGTTAGACCGGGACCATGTCGGTCACTTCGTGTACGAGGCCGTCCCTGAATTCATCAGCCGGGCCGGAAGCCAGGTCGCCTGGGCTGAAGCTGGTGGTCCGCACCGAACCGATGGTGACCTCGTGCCCCGCGGGGAGCTTGGGCTCCCGCGGCGCCTCGAGCACCGGCTCATTTTGCAGCTCAGCTAGAGCGAAGTTGTCCGCAACCTCGCGGAACACTTGTGAGAGCGGAATCCCCAGCGCGCTGCAGATTGCTGACAGCAGCTCGGATGAGGCTTCCTTTTGCCCCCGCTCCACTTCAGACAGGTAACCCAGCGAGACCCGAGCTGAGGCAGAAACCTCTCTCAGGGTCCGACCCTGCCGCAGGCGTAGCCGACGGAGCACGTCACCGAGCAAGTGACGAAGCAAAACCATCGCCGCACTCCTTCCCGAGGCAGAACCGCTACCCCTCCACGGTACCTTTCCCGAAGGTCAGTCCGGGAGTCGGCAACGGCCCAGTTCGCTTCTGACGTAACGCTGTAATCACCGGATGTCTTCCCGAAGCCGGCCCAGCAACAGCGCTAGCGACCGCTCAACTGTCAGCCTACGGATGCGGTCGCGGTCCCCGTCAAGGGCCAGCGTCCGTACGACGGTGTCGTCGTGCGCGCTGACCGCGATGTGAACCGTGCCGACCGGCTGGCCGTCAGCCGGGTCCGGACCGGCCACCCCGGTGGTGGCCACGCCGAACGTGGCGCCGAGCCGCTGCCGCACTCCGTTGGCCATCGCCGCGGCCACCCCGGCGTAGACGGCGCCGTGCGCGTCCAGCATGGCCTGGGGCACGCCGAGCAGGGTGGCCTTCAGATCGGTGGCGTAGCTGACCACGCCGCCGCGGACGGCCTCGGACGCACCCGGGACGCTGGTCAGGGCGGCGGCGACCAGGCCACCGGTCAGCGACTCGGCCGCGGCCACGGTCTGCCGGGCCGCCCGCAGCATCGAGATCACCTGGCCCGCCAGCGCGTCGCCTGCGGCCCCCTGATCCTGCGTCATGATCCTCCCTGCGGCCCGCTGCGGGTCCCAGCCGGTGGCGGTACCGGTGGCCGGCCCAGGCGGGCGGCCTGCAGCACGTAATCGACCCCGGTCACCAGCGTGATGGCCACGGCCAAGCCCATCACAATGGGCCGCGCGACGCCGAACGGCCCCGGGAGTATGTACAAGCTGATCGCGATCATCTGCAGCAGCGTCTTGAGCTTGCCGCCCCGGCTGGCCGCGATCACGCCCCGCCGGATGACCGCGAACCGCAGCACGGTGATGCCGACCTCGCGCACCAGGATCACGGCGGTGACCCACCAGGACAGCTCGTGCAGGGCCGACAGGGTGATCAGGGCCGCGCCGGTCAGCGCCTTGTCGGCGATCGGGTCCGCGATCTTGCCGAAGTCGGTGACCAGGCCGCGCTGGCGGGCCAGCCGCCCGTCCAGGAAGTCAGTGGCCGAGGCCACCCAGAACAGCACGAACGCCGCCAGCCGCCAGCCGGTCGTCCCGGCGGCCAGGCAGAGGACGAACGCCGGGACCAGCACGATGCGGATGACGGTGAGCACGTTGGCCACGTTGACCAGGCCGGGCGCCAGCCGCGGGGAATCACCGCCAGGGGGTCCCTGGGCCTCCTGGGCCGCTCCTGGCGGTCCGAGTGGCTGCGGGGATGCCCCTGGTGAGGTCAACGCCGATCCGCCAGCGAGCGAGCCGTGGAGAGCCGTACAGGGTCTTGCGCCGGGGCGGCCGGGGTCGCGGGGGCGGTGTCCGCCGTGGCGGTCAGGTCGACGCCGTCCGAGCCGGTCACCGTGGCCCGGACGATCTGGCCGGGAACCAGTTCACGGCCGGCCCGGACCGTGGTGGACCCGTCGACCTCGGGCGCCTGGTGCGCGGACCGGCCTTCGTACTCGCCGTCGCCCACCTTCTCCTCGATCAGCACGTCGACAGTCTGGCCGATGCGGTCGGCGCCGCGCTGGGACATCAGCTCCTCGGCCAGGTCGGCGACCTCTTCCACCCGGCGGGCGACCTCGGCCTCGTCCAGGTGGCCGGGCAGCGACTCGGCCTCGGTGCCGTCCTCGTCGGAGTAACCGAACACCCCGATGGCGTCCAGCCGGGCGCTGGACAAGAACAGCTCCAGCTCCTCCAGGTCGTGGGCGGATTCGCCGGGGAAGCCGACGATGAAGTTGGACCGGACCCCGGCCTCGGGGACCAGCTCGCGGATGCGGTCCAGCAGTTCCAGGAACCGTTGCCGGTCACCGAACCGCCGCATGGACCGCAGCACCGAGCCGCTGGCGTGCTGGAACGACAGGTCGAAGTACGGGGCGACGCCGGGAGTTCCGGCGATGACCTCGATCAGGCCGGGCCGCAGCTCGGCGGGCTGCAGGTAGCTGACCCGCACCCGCTCGACGCCGGGCACCGCGGCCAGCGACGGGAGGACCTCTTCGAGCAGCCGCAGGTCGCCCAGGTCCTTGCCGTAGGAGGTGGAGTTCTCGCTGACCAGGAACAGCTCGCGGACGCCCTGGCTGGCCAGCCATTCGGCCTCGGCCAGCAGCTCCGGCGGCCGGCGGGACACGAACGCACCACGGAAGGACGGGATCGCGCAGAAAGAGCAGCGCCGGTCGCAGCCGGAGGCGATCTTGAGCGGGGCGACCACGCTGTTGGACAGACGGCGGCGCATGGTGCGGGGACCAGACGCGGGCGCGACGCCGACGGGCAGGTCGGCGGGGATGCTGGCTCGCGCGGCCTCACGGTCCGCCGCCCGGTCGACCGGGCTGATCGGCAGCAGCGTGCGCCGGTCCCGCGGGGCGTGCGCGGTCTTATGCTGGCCGGCCAGGATGTCATCCAGGCGGCTGGCGATGTTCCCGTAGTCGTCGAAGCTCAGGATCTCGGCTTCGGGCAGCGCGTCGGCCAGCTCGTGGCCGTATCGCTCGGCCAGGCAGCCCACGGCCGCGACCTTGGCCCCGGACTCGGCCGCGCCCAGCAGCTCGTCGATGGATTCCTGCTTGGCCGCCTGGATGAAGCCACAGGTGTTGACCATGACCACGCTGGCGTCCTCGCCCTCGGCGGCCACCTCCCAGCCACCGGCGGCCAGCCGGGCGGCCAGCTCTTCCGAATCGACCTCGTTCCGGGCGCAGCCCAGCGTCACCAGGCTGACGGTTCGGCGCTCGGGAGCAGGATGGGCGCGGTCAGGAGCATGAACGTCTGGACGGGAAGGCACACCGGCAGATTACGGCACCGCAATGGGTGCGTGGACGAGGACAGCCGGGCCGGGCGGGTCAGCCAGCCGCGCCGGAGGCCAGGCCACCGCTCGCCACGGGTGAGGGCGAGATCTGGACCTTCTGAGCGGGGCCGACGCTGAGGGTCACCGGCTCGCTGGTGCCGGGAGACTCCTTCTTGCCGTTGATGGTGAGGTTGACCCCATCCGGATTGCCCAGCCGCAAGTTGACCGCCTGGGTTTCCTTCCAGGATTGGGTCGAGCCGGCCGGGATCACTCCGCTGTAGATGGTGACACCCCGGTCGTTGGTCAGGAAGACCCAGCAGTCCTGGACTGCGGTGAGCTGGATGACCACATCGCTCGGCATCGGAGACGGGGTGACGGAGGGCTTGGTGGGGGCGGGCGAGGCGGAGTGCGTGGTGGTCGGGCGCGGGGCGACGGCGGCGGTCTTGCCCGCGGGGCTGCCCGACCCGGCGGAGACGAAGTGGTAGACGCCGTAGCCGACCACCACGAGCAGGGCCAGGATCATGGCCACGCTCCAGTTGAGCGAACGGCGTTCCTTGATCCGGAGCGGCGCGGCCGGCTCGAAGACGTCGGCGGCCCGGGTCGGCTTGGGCGCGCCGTAGGCCTCGTCGTACTCGTGGATCAGCGGCTCCGGGTCCAAGCCGACCGCAGCCGCGATGCTGCGGATATGGCCCCGGGAGTAGAAGTCACCACCGCAGGCCGAGAAGTCGTTCTGCTCGATCCCGCGAATGATGGTTTCCCTGATGCGCGTCCGCTCGCTGACCTGCGTCACGGTGAGACCGGACTGCCGGCGCGCTTCTGCCAGCGTGTCACCAATACTCACGCTGCGCCTCCACTAAGCACCTCTACGGATGCATGGCAGGCTACCGTGCCTGGCCCCGTAAGGCCGAAACGACACGACGGACCGGCTACCCGGCGCATCCGCGTCGTCGCAGGTCAGTCGCCTCGCAGTGAGGCCAGAACCTCACCCAGATCGTCCGGTTTGATGAGCACGTCGCGTGCTTTGGACCCCTCGCTGGGCCCGACGATGCCGCGGCTTTCCAGCAGGTCCATCAGCCGGCCCGCCTTGGCGAACCCGACCCGCAGCTTGCGCTGCAGCATCGAAGTCGACCCGAACTGGGTGGACACGATGAGCTCGGCTGCCTGGACCAGCAGCTCGAGGTCGTCGCCGATGTCGGTGTCGATGTCACGGGACTTCTCCGGGGCAGCCGATACGTCCTCGCGGTAATCCGGCTCGGCCTGCTTCTTGCAGTGCGCGACGATCTCGCGGATTTCCTTCTCCGAGACGAAGGCGTTCTGCAGTCGCATGGGCTTGCTCGCGCCCATGGGCAGGAACAGCGCGTCACCCTGGCCGACCAGCTTCTCCGCGCCGGGCTGGTCCAGGACGACCCGGCTGTCGGTGAGGCTGGAGGTCGCGAACGCGAGCCGGGACGGGACGTTGGCCTTGATCAGGCCGGTGACCACGTCGACGCTGGGCCGCTGGGTGGCCAGCACCAGGTGGATGCCGGCCGCGCGGGCCAGCTGGGTGATGCGGACCACGGAGTCTTCCACATCGCGGGGCGCGACCATCATCAGGTCGGCCAGCTCGTCCACGATGGCCAGCAGGTACGGATAGGGCCGGTAGACCCGCTCGCTGCCGGGCGGGGCGGTCAGCTTGCCCGCCCGGACCGCCTTGTTGAAGTCGTCCACGTGCCGGAAGCCGGAGGCGGCCAGGTCGTCGTAGCGGCGCTCCATCTCCCCCACGACCCATTCGAGGGCTTCGGCCGCCTTCTTGGGGTTGGTGATGATCGGGGTGATCAGGTGCGGGATGCCCTCGTAGATGGACAGCTCGACCCGTTTGGGGTCGACCAGGATCATCCGCACCTCGTCCGGGGTGGCCCGGGTCAGCACCGAGGTGATCAGGCCGTTGATGCAGACCGACTTACCCGAGCCGGTGGCCCCGGCGATCAGCATGTGCGGCATCTTGGCCAGGTTGGCCACCACCGTGCGGCCTTCGACGTCCTTGCCCAGGCCGACCACCATCGGGTGGTGGTCGGTGATCGCGACCTGCGACTTGAGTACGTCGCCGAGGCTGACGATCTCCTTGTCGAGGTTCGGGATCTCCACCCCGATCGCGGACTTGCCGGGGATCGGGGAGATGATCCGGACGTCCGCGCTCTTCACCGCGTAGGAGATGTTCTTGCTCAGCGCGGTGACCCGCTCAACCTTGACCGCGGGCCCGAGCTCGATCTCGTACCGGGTCACCGTAGGTCCGCGGGTGAACCCGGTGACCTGGGCATCCACGTTGAACTGCTCCAGCACCTCGGACAGGGCCGCGACCATGGTGTCGTTGGCCTTGGTCCGGGCCTTGGGCGCGGAGCCGGGCCGCAGCATCGCGGCGGGCGGCAGCGTGTAGCTGGTCGCGGCGCCGGTCAGCGTGAGCTGCTCGGGCTTGCGGAAGTGCTCCTGCTCCACCGGCGGGGTGGCGGAGGCCGGGGCGGCCGTCACGGGGCCATCGGGTGCGCCGTCGGTCAGGTCGCTGCGAGCGGCGCTGGCCGGGCCGGGCGCGCTGGGAGCGCCGATACCGCCGAGGCCGCCGGCTCCGGGCAGGAACCCGAGCGCCTCCAGCAGGCCCTCGTCGGCCTCCGGGCCGGGCTGCGCGCCCGGCGGCGGGCCGCCTTCTTCGCCCAGCCCGGCAGCCGGGTCGTCCAGCGGCGCGCCCTTGCGCGCCTTCCCGTTCGGGGTGATCAGCGGGGAGTCATAGGGCTTGACCCGGTCCGCACCCTCGAGGGCACCGCGGGCGCCGCGGACGCCCTTGGCCAGCTGGCCGCGAATCCGGTGGCTGCCACTCTCCAGCACGGCCGGATCGTCGTCCTCGCCGTACTCCTCGCCATAATCTTCGTCCTCACCGAACACGCGGGTGCGGCGGCCGAAGTACTCGCGCGCCTCCTCGACCCGGTCCGGCACCCGGTGCAGCGGCGTGCCGGTGATGACCAGGATGCCGAACCCGGCCACCAGGGCCAGCACCGGCGCGGCGACGTACGCGGTCAGCGCCTTGGACAGCGGAGCGGAGACGACGAAGCCGATCAGGCCGCCCGCGTGCCGCATGGCCATCTCACCGTCGGACGGAGCGGGGGTGCCGTTGGCGATGTGCAGCAGCCCCAGCACCCCGATGGTCAGCGCACCCCAGCCGATGGCCACCCTCCCGGCCTGGGCGTTGTGCTCCGGGTGGCGAAGGTAGCGCCAGGACAGCATCCCGGCCAGCAGCGGCGCCAGCCACGCGGCCGACCCGGCGGCACCGTGCACAAAGGCGGAGACCGCGTGGCCGACCAGGTTGTCCATGCCCCACCAGATGCTGGCGGCCAGCACGAACGCGACGGCCAGCCAGAGCAGCCCGACCCCGTCCCGGCGGTGGTCGGGATCCAGGTCGCGGGCGCTGCGCCCGATCCGCCGGGCGCCGAAGCCGACGGCGTTGGCCGCCACCATCCAGGCCGCCGCGACCGCGTGGCCGACCCAGCCGACCAGGATCAGAATCGGGTCCCGGGACCGGGCCGTCGCCGGGCGGCGGCCGCGGGCTTTGCTGCTGCGGGTCGTGGTACTGCGGGTCCTGCTGTTGCTCTTGCTGCTGGTCCTGGGCCTCGGCTTGGCCGTGGTCCGGGTCGCGCCGGAGCGTCCCGAGGCCGCTGCGGGCTTGCGCCGGGCAGGACCGGGTGGCTCCGCGCGGAAGTCGCCAGAACTCCCGCCGCGCGGCCGAGCCGATTCCTTGGGCGCACGGGTGGCCATGATGACCACATTAATAAAGCGGGGGGCCGGCCAGTGGGACGCGACCGGGTGTGTCGGCGTCAGGTGTTGGCGGGCAGGCTGGTGCCGGCGCCACGGCGGCGGACCTTGATCAGGTCGCGGCGATGCTCGGGCAGCGTGGGCTCGGCCGCGCCCTCCACGGTGAAGCCCGCGTCGGCGATCATCTCCAGGTCCTGCTGACCGGCCTGGCCCTCGCTGGTCAGGTAGTCGCCGAGGAAGATCGAGTTGGCGATGTGCAGGGCCAGCGGCTGCAGCGAGCGCAGGTGCAGCTCCCGGCCGCCGGCCAGCCGGACCTCGGCGTCCGGGCAGACGAACCGGACCATGGCCAGGATGCGCAGGCAGCGCGGCGGCGTGAGGGTCCACTCCCCCGCCAGCGGCGTGCCCTCGAACGGGATCAGGAAGTTGACCGGCACCGAGTCCGGGTCCAGGTCGCGCAGGGCGAAGGCCGCGTCGACCAGATCGGCGTCGGTCTCGCCCATACCGGCGATCAGCCCCGAGCAGGGCGACAGCCCGGCCGCCGCGGCCTGCTGCACGGTGTCGACCCGGTCACTGAAGTCGTGCGTGGTGCAGATGTCGCCGTAGTGGGCCTCGGCCGTGTTCAGGTTGTGGTTGTAGGCGTCGGCGCCGGCCTCGCGCAGCTGCTCGGCCTGGTCCTGACGGAGCAGGCCGAGGCAGGCGCACACCTCCACGTCCGGGTGCTCGGCCTTGAATGAGCCGATCATCTCCGACACCCGGGTGATGTCCCGGTCCGCGGGACCACGGCCACTGGCCACCAGGCAGACCCGCTTGGCCCCGGCGCTCACCCCGGCCTGGGCGGCGGACAGGACCTCATCCGGCCTCAGCCAGCTGTACTTGAGCACGTCCGCGCCTGAGCCCAGCCGCTGCGAGCAGTAGAAGCAGTCCTCGGGGCACAGCCCGCTCTTGACGTTGACCAGAAAGTTCAGCTTCACCCGGCGGCCGAAGAACCGCTGCCGCACCCGGAACGCCGCCGCGACCACGTCCAGCAGTTCATCGTCACTGCTGGTCAGGACGGCAAGCGCCTCCTGACGGGTCGGGCGCTCACGGTCGAGCGCCTTAGCGGTCAGTGCGTCCAGCCACGGCATGTCGTCGTCCTCCCAAAATTTCCGCCGGTCAGCACGGCCGACGGTATCAGCAGGCGACTAGGGTCTCACTCGACCCTTAGCCGGAGATGGCGGAAGATCATGCGAGGAGCGCGGATGAAGATCGCGATTCTTGACGACTATCAGGACGTCGCGCTCGGGTACGCCGACTGGAAGGGCCTGCCGGGGTCGCCCGAGGTCACGGTGTTCAACGAGCACATCAGCCGGCACGAGCTGCTGGCGGCCACGCTGCGGCCGTTCGACGTAATCGTGGCCATGCGGGAGCGGACCGCGTTCCCGGCCAGCCTGCTGGCGCTGCTGCCCGACCTGAGCCTGCTGGTCACCACCGGAATGGGCAACGCCGCGATCGACCTGGCCGCCGCGCGTGACCGCGGCGTCACGGTGTGCGGGACCGGTGGCCACCCGGGTGCCACCGCCGAGCTGGCCTGGGGCCTGATCCTGGCCCTGGCCCGGCACATCCCGGAAGAGGACTGGCGGATGCGGGCCGCGAACCGGGCGGGCGGGGCGGCGCTGTCGTCCCGGGGCGGCTGGCAGCGGACGGTCGGGACGACCCTGCACGGTAAGCGGCTCGGCGTGGTCGGGCTGGGCCGCATCGGCCGGGAGGTGTCCGCGGTCGGGCAGGCGTTCGGCATGCAGGTCGCGGCCTGGAGCCAGAACCTGGACCCAGACCAGGCCCGGGAGATCGACGTCGAGCCGGTCAGCAAGGAGCAGCTGTTCACCCGCTCGGACGTGGTCACCATCCACTACAAGCTGAGCCCGCGCAGTACCGGGCTGGTCGGGGCGGCCGAGCTGGGCCTGATGAAGCCGACCGCGTACCTGGTCAACACCTCGCGCGGGCCGATCGTGGATGGCCCGGCGCTGGTGACCGCGCTGCGCGACGGGCAGATCGCCGGAGCCGCGCTCGACGTCTACGACACCGAGCCGCTGCCGCTGGGTGACGCGCTCCGGGCGCTGCCGAACACCGTGCTCACGCCGCATCTGGGTTACGTCACCGACGAGACGTACAAGGTGTTCTACCGCGATGCGGTGGAGGACATCGCCGCGTTCATCGACGGCTCTCCGGTCCGGGTTCTCAACGACTGACGGCCCGGTCACCGGGCCTCACACGGGGCGCTCAGCCCGCCGCTCGCGGACCCTCGCGTTAACGCTGACTGGTTTCATAGTTTTCCAACCAGTTTAGTTGACTTTCACGGGACGATCGTGCTGAGGTTGAGGTGGTGACGTTCGCAGCGGCGCGGGAGGGAGGGCCCCGATGGCAGCAGAGGAACCCGGCGCGCTCCCCCGCGGGCTACTGGACCGGCTGGCCTCCCGCCCCGACGCCGGGGCATCGCGCACGGACGCCAGCCTGCTGGGCTCCTGTTCGGAGCGCGGGGCATCGCGCACGGACGCCAGCCTGCTGGCCGCGGACCTGGCCGTGCTGCAAGACTCCGGCTACCTCAAGCTGGCGCTGCCTGCGCGGTTCGGCGGGGCCGGGCTGAGCCTGGCCGACCTGGCCTGCGCCCAGCGCCAGCTCGCGGCCCGGGCGCCGGCCACGGCTCGGGCCGTGAACGCGCACCACGCCTGGATCGGGGCCGCCGCTGACGCGCTGGCCACCGACGCGGAGCCGGGCGGGCCGGACGGACCGGACTGGGTGCTGGGCCAGGCCGCCCGGGGCCGGGTATTCGACGACTTCGGCGCGGGCCACGACGACTTGGGAACGGGCCACGGCCGGGAGACACCGGGCTGGGACTGGCTGGCCGGGCGGCGGGTGGCCACCAGGCCTGCCATCGTCTACGGGTTCGCCGGGCGGGCGGGGGCGAGCTTCCGGCCGGTGGCCCAGCAGCCCCTGAGCGGGCCGGGCAGCACGCTGATCGCCGGGATGTACGCCTGGGGGCTGGCGCTGGACGGCATGACCAGCTACGCCATCGCCCGCCGGGCGTTCGAGCGGGCGGTGGAGCGGGCACAGCAGGCCGGGCTGTCGCTGGACCGGTGGCCGGTGGCCGAGGCGTCACTGCGGCTGGACGACATGCGCGGCGGGCTGGACGAAGTGATCGCGAGCTGGCGGCAGCGGGTGGCGGCCGGCGGCGGGGTGACGAGCCTCGATCCCGGCCGCCTGGGGCTGGTCCGGCAGTTCACCGCGCGGCACGTGGCCACCGACGGCGCGCGGCGCGTGCTCGACCTGGCCACGCTGATCGCCGGCCACCCGGTCGGGGCCACCCGGTAGATTACGGACTCCGGCATGCTGGAGGACCCGTGCTCGTCGTGCGCTCGATCGGATTGTTCATCCTGGCCGCCGTGCTGGAGATCGGCGGCGCCTGGCTCATCTGGCAGGGCGTACGCGAGCACCGCGGCTGGGTCTGGATCGCGGCGGGCGTGGTCTCGCTCGGCCTGTACGGCTTCGCGGCCACCCTGCAGCCCGACTCGCACTTCGGCCAGATCCTGGCCGCCTACGGCGGGATCTTCATCGCCGGCTCGCTGGCCTGGGGGGCGGTAGCCGACGGCTACCGCCCCGACCGGTTCGACATCATCGGCGCGCTGATCTGCCTGGTGGGGGTGAGCTTCATCATGTACGCCCCCCGCCACTGATTTAGCCAGCACCGGGGCCCGGTCAGCCCACGACCGGTCAGACCTCCACGACCACCGGGATGATCATGGGGCGGCGGCGGTAGTTGTCGCTGACCCAGCGGCCCACGGCCCGGCGGACCAGCTGCTGGATCTGGTAGGTGTCGGTGACGTTGTCCGCGGCCGCGCGGGCCAGCGCCTCCTCGATCTTCGGCCGGACCCCGGCGAAGGCCGCGTCGTCGATGCCGGAGCCGCGGGCGTGCAGCTCGGCCGGGGCCACCGCCTTGCCGGTGGTCGAGTCGAGCACGATGATCACCGAGACGAAGCCCTCCTCGCCCAGGATCCGCCGGTCCTTGAGCTGCTCGTCGGTGACCTCGCCAACCGAGAGGCCGTCCACGTAGACGAACCCGCAGGGCACGGCGCCGGTGATCTTGGCCTGCCCTTCGATCAGGTCGACGACCACGCCATCGTCCGCGATCACGATGTTGCCCTCGGGCACGCCGCTCTGGGCGGCCAGCGCGGCGTGCGCCCGCAAGTGCCGCCACTCCCCGTGGACCGGCATGAAGTTGCCCGGCTTGGTCACGTTGAGCACGAACAGCAGCTCGCCCGCGTTCGCGTGCCCGGACACGTGCACCAGCGACCCGCCCTTGTGGATGACGCGGGCGCCGAGCCGGGTCAGGCCGTTGATGACCCGGTAGACGGCGGTCTCGTTGCCGGGGATGAGCGACGAGGCCAGGATGACCGTGTCGCCCTCGGCGATCCGGATCGGGTGGTCGCGGCCGGCCATCCGGGACAGCGCCGACATCGGCTCACCCTGGGAGCCGGTGGAGACCAGCACCACGTCCTGGGGCCGCATCTCCTCGGCCTCGCGCATGTCGACCAGCATGCCGCCGGGTACCTGCAGGTAGCCCAGGTCGCGAGCAACGCCCATGTTGCGGACCATGGACCGGCCCACGAACGCGACCTTGCGGTCGTGCTTGGCCGCCGCATCCAGGACCTGCTGGACCCGGTGCACGTGGCTGGCGAAGCAGGCCACGATGATGCGCTTCTCGGCCCCGGCGAACACCTGGTCCAGGACCGGGGCAATCTGCCGCTCGCTGATCGTGAAGCCGGGCACCTCGGCGTTGGTGGAGTCGGCCATGAGCAGGTCGACGCCTTCGGCGCCGAGCCGGGCGAAGCCGCCGATGTCGGTCAGCCGGTGGTCCAGCGGCAGCTGGTCCATCTTGAAGTCGCCGGTGTGCAGGACCAGGCCGGCCGGGGTGCGGATGGCCACGGCCATGGCGTCGGGAATCGAGTGGTTGACCGAGAAGAACTCCAGGTCGAACGGCCCGAATTGCCGGTGTTCACCCTCGACGACCTCGTCCACCACCGGGGTCAGCCGGTGCTCGGTGAGCTTGCTGCGCACCAGGGCCAGAGTCAGCCGGGACCCGACCAGCGTGATGTCCTGGCGCTCGCGCAGCAGGTACGGCAGCGCCCCGATGTGGTCCTCGTGGGCGTGGGTCAGCACGACCGCTTCGATCAGGCCGAACCGTTCCTCCAGGTAGCGGAAGTCCGGCAGGATCAGGTCGACGCCGGGCTGGTCCGGCTCGGGGAACAGGACCCCGCAGTCAACGACGAGCAGCCGGCCGTCGTATTCGAAGACGGTCATGTTCCGGCCGATCTCACCGAGGCCACCGAGGGCCACGACCCGCAGGCCCCCCTCGGCGAGCGGCGGGGGCGGCGGTAGCTCCGGGTGGGGATGACTCACTGTGTTGTTGTCCGCTCTCTGCTCATGAAGTGCTGGCGAGGTCTTCCCCGCGCGTAAGTTGTCAGTTACCGGTCCCAGGCAGCTTGATCCCGCCGGCTTCGAGGTCCTCCCGTAGCCGGCGGATCTCCGCCTCGGTGGCGTCGGCCAGCGGCTGCCGCACCGGCCCGGATGGCAGCCCGAGCAGGTTCAGCGCCGCCTTGGTCATGACCAGGCCCTGGTTGCGGAACAGGCCGGTGTACACGGGCAGCAACGCCAGGTGCAGCTCGCGCGCCCGGCCCACCTGACCCGCCTCGAACTCGTCAATCATCTCATGCAACAGGTCGCCCACGATGTGCCCGACCACGCTGACGAAGCCGACCGCGCCGAGCGACAGCCAGGGCAGGTTCACCATGTCGGTGCCGCAGTAGTACACCAGGTCGGTACGGGCCAGCACCTCAGAGGTGCCCGCCACGTCCTCCTTGGCGTCCTTGACCGCCACGATGTTCTCGTGGTCGGCCAGCCGGATCAGCGTCTCGGTGGCGATCGGCGTCCCGGTACGGCCCGGGATGTCGTACAGCATCACCGGCAGCTCGGCGATGTCGGCCACGGCACGGAAGTGGGCCTCCAGCGCGTGCTGCGGCGGCTTGTTGTAGTACGGCGTGACCAGCAGCAGGCCATCCGCGCCGGCCCGCTCCGCCTGCCGGGTCAGCTCCTTGGTGTGCGCGGTGTCGTTCGTGCCCACGCCGGCCACGATCGACGCCCGGTCACCCACGGCCTCGATCACCGTGCGCAGCAACCGGTCCTGCTCCTCGTCGCTGGTGGTGGGCGATTCACCGGTGGTGCCGCTGATGACCAGCCCCTCGTTGCGCATGTCATCGACCAGGTACGTCGCCAGCCGCGCCGCCCCGTCGTAGTCGACGGCCCCATCCGGCAGCATGGGGGTGATCATCGCCGTCAGCATCCGGCCAAAGGGAGCAGTAGCCAGTGCCGCCGGGGCGTCGGGCGGCGTCGAATTCGTCATGGTCCGACCGTACCCGCCCACCCCGGGCCTGCGTAGCCAACCTGCCGCCAGATGCCGCCCGGATCCTGCCAATCCGGCGCCCGGCTCAAAGACCGGCCAGGGCGTCGGCCAGGGGGCCGAGATCGTCGAAGGCGAACTTCCCGTCCGGGCCCAGCGGCTGCAGCAGGACGTGGTCCGCGCCCGCGGCCAGGTGCTGGCGGACCCGCTCGGCGATGACCGCCGGGCCGTGCGGGATGATCGCGTCGATCAGGCGGTCGCTGCCGGTACCGCTGGTGTCCGGCTCGCCGAAGCCGAACCGGCGCAGGTTGGTGACGTAGTTGGGCAGCTGCAGGTAGCGCTGGGCGTACGCGCGGGCGGCGGACCGCGCGGCCGTGCTGTCCTGGGCCAAGACCACGGCCTGCTCCGGGATCAGCAGCTTGTCCGGGCCGAGGACCTGGCGCGAGAACGAGGTGTGCTCGACCGGGCTGAAGTACGGGTGGGCCCCGTCGGCCTCGTCCCGGGACAGCTCGAGCATGCGCGGGCCGAGGGCGGCCAGGATCCGGATCGCCCGCTGGCTGGGGGCCTGGGCTCCGCTGGGGGTCTCGGCGCTTCGCCCCGACGGGTGGTCCATCTCGTCCAGGTAGCGTTCCATCGCGCTGTAGGGGCGGTCGTAGGACCGGCCGAGGTTTTCCACCGCCGGAGCGTGGCTGACACCCAGCCCGAGGATGAACCGGCCCGGGAAGCCGGTGGACAGCGTATCGGCACCCTGGCGCATGTCGGACGGCGCGCGGCCCCAGATGCTGGCGATGCCGGTGCCGATGATCAACTTCGTCGTCCCGTCCAGCAGCGTCACCAACTGGGTGAAGGCGTCCGGGGCCATGTGGCTGCCGCCCAGCCAGAGCGAACCGAAGCCGTGCTTTTCCACCGCGGCGGCCAGGTCGCGGCCGTCCACGCCGAAGGACTCGGGCACCGTGGACCAGATCCCGGTCGGACCCAGGTTGCGGCGCAGGGCGGTAACACGGTCACTGGCGTCCGGCGTGGTCATCAGCGGCTCCCGGTGCGGTAGCGGATGGAGCATCATTGCGTTCTGCTGGGTGTAACGCAACCAGGCCATGATCCTTCCCGGTCACCGATCGAATCACGGGCCGAATCCCAGGCGAAGCTATCCTTGCCTGCGCTGTTTGTCCTGTTTTAATCGTTGTGTGCCTTTCCTTAGCGCGATGGAACGGCTACGGCGTGCCCGGCGGGACGGCCCGCTGGGCTCCCGCGGCTTCCGGTTGCTGGCAGCCGGCCAGTTCAGTTCGGCGACCGGAGACAGCTGCTACGCGGTCGCGCTGCCCTGGCTGATCCTGACCGGGCACGGCAGCCCGGTGCTGCTCGGCATGGTCCTGGCCTGCTACGGGGTGCCGCGCACGGCGCTGATCCCGGTGAGCGGGGTGCTGTCGGACCGGGTGGGCGCCCGCCCGCTGATGCTGGTGGCCGACGCGGCCCGGTGCGTGCTGGTCGGCGTGCTGGCCGTGGTGGCATTAGGTCACCACAGCACGCTGCTGGCGCTGGGGCCGCTGGCCGGGCTGACCGGGGCGAGCGAGGGACTGTTCATCTCGCCGTCGTACGCGCTGCTGCCGTCGCTGCTGCCGCCGGGTGAGCTGCAGGCGGGCAACGCGATCGCCAGCGCGGTGACCGAGGGCGGGAGCCTGATCGGCCCGGCGCTGGGTGGCCCGCTGGTGGCCGTGCTCGGGCCGGCCGCCGCGTTCGCGGCCGACGCGGCGTCGTTCGCGGTCTCGGCGGCGATGCTGGCGCTGATCCCGGTCCGCCGGCCCAGGAACCGGGCCGGGCGTCAGCGGCGTGAGGCCCGCGAATGGTCCCGGAGGCTGACGCAAGGGACGGGCGGGCCGGAAAGGCTGTGGCCGCTGATCCGGCGGGAACGGCTGCTGCAGGTCATGCTGGCCGTGGTCATCGTGGCCAACCTGGCCTCGGACGGGACGCTGGAGGTGGCCATCCCGGCGCTGGCGCACGGTCGGTACGGCGCCATCGGCTACGGCTCGATGATGGCCTGCCTCGCGGCGGGCGCCGTGGCCGGGAGCCTGGCCGGGATGAGGGGCCGGGCCCAGGGCCGGACATTAGGCCCGGTACTGGGCCGGATGCTGGCCCGGACCCCCCCGGCGGTGCAGTCCGCGGCCAGCTTCGTGCTGGAGGGGGTGGCCATCATGGTGCTGCCGTATCTGGGCGGGCTGACCGGGGCGGCGACGGCCGCGTTCGTGCTCGGCCTGACCAGCGGGTTCGGCAACGTGCTGCTGATCACGCTGCTGCAGCAGTGGGCGCCGCCCGCGCTGCTGGGCCGGGTGATGGGCCTGATCATGCTGGCCGCCTGGGGCACGCTGCCGCTGTCAGCTGTGATTGCCGGGGCGCTGGTGTTCCGGTTCGGCGCCGCCCCCTATTTTCCGGTGGCCGGGGCGATCGTGGCCGTCGCGGTGCTGGGCGCGCTGACCCTGCGGGAGTTCCGCCATCTGGGGGTGAGGGAACTCCCGCAGGAGATCAGCGGGCTGGTCAGTACGCGTCGGTGATGGCCGCGACCTCGCCCTGGTCGAGCTTGATCGTCGCGGCGGCCACGTTCTCTTCCACATGGTCGGCCGAACCCGAACCGGGGATCGGCAGGATCTCCGGCGACCGGGCCAGCAGCCAGGCCAGCACGATCTGACGCGGGAACACGCCATGGTTGCGGGCGGCCTTGACGATCACTTCCACCTCGTCGGCGTCCTGGATCGGCGCCCAGGGCAAGAAGGCCAGCTGCTCCTGCTCGCACAGGTCCACGATGGTCTCGGACTTGCGGTCGGTCACGTTGTAGCGGTTCTGGATCGACACGATCGGGACGATCCGTTCCGCCTTGCGCAGGTGCTCCTCGGTCACGTTGGACAGGCCGACGTGCCGGATCTTGCCCTCGTCCTTGAGCTGGGCCAGCGCGCCCACCGACTCCTCGTACGGAACCTTCGGGTCCGGGACGTGGTATTGATACAGGTCGATCTGGTCGACCCGGAGCCGCCGCAGGCTGCCCTCGAGCGCCTCGCGCAGGTGCTCCGGCCGGCCGTCGGGCTCCCACTTGTTCGGGCCCGGCCGCTGGAAACCACCCTTGGTCGCGATGACCAGGTCGTCGGCGTACGGATGCAGGGTCTCGGCGATCAGCGTCTCGCTGACCTCCGGGCCGTAGGAGTCCGCGGTGTCGATGAAGTTGACGCCGAGCTCGACCGCACGGCGGAGCGCGGCCTTGGCCTGCTCCCGGTCCGGCGGCTCACCCCAGACGCCGGGCCCGGTAATGCGCATGGCACCATAACCGAGCCGGTTCACCGTCAGGTCGCCGCCGATGTCGATCGTGCCGGCCTCGGCCGCATTAGGCTTGCCAGTCATTTCGTGCCTCCTCTTCCTTGGGTCAAGCTTTCCAGGCGCTGCGCCGGGCCCGCGGCCGGGGCTGCGGGCCGGTGTGCTCGTGCGGACGAGAACGGGGGCGGCTCACCGGCCGCCGTGGCACCCACCGGGGTGCCCGCGCCCGGGCCGATCCACGCCCGGGCCAGTTCTCCCGGGCCCGGGCCTGGTGCTCTTCTTGCAGGTCGGACCGGAGCCGGTCCAGCAGCATGAGCAGCTCACCACGCATCGACCAGTCCGCCTCGGTGGGCTCGGACCG
Source organism: Streptosporangiaceae bacterium (assembly GCA_965277615.1). Lineage (GTDB taxonomy): Bacteria > Actinomycetota > Actinomycetes > Streptosporangiales > Streptosporangiaceae > Bog-532. The sequence continues at coordinate 246,125 of CBDIDG010000004.1, forward strand.
CAGCAGGGCGGCCAGCCCGTCCTGCAGTTCGTGGGCCTGGTTGAGGCTGCGCTCGAGGTCGTCCTCGACCTGCTCGGGCCGGACGGTCTCGGGGGTCACCCGGTGCAGCAGTGCCGGCGGCCGGATGACCAGGCCTTCGGGCGGGGTGGGGCTGGTGGTGGCCGAGGTGATGCCCGCCCGCACGTGGTCGCCGACCGAACCGACCGCCACCGCGAGCTCGCGCAGCTCGTCGGTCAGGGCGGCGCGAATCCGCGGGTCACGCAGCGGGCTGTCGATCTCGGGCCGGGAGGCGTCGGCGGTCCAGCGGGCGATGACCCGGACCGTAACCGCAGCGCGCTCCAGCGTCTCCAGGCCCGTGCGCAGCGGGATGGCGGCCTGGGGCAGGATTCGGGCGCCAGGGTTGAGCCGCAGGCTGTCCTCGGATTCGGTCAGCGCCCGGTCGACCCGGGTGATTTCGCCGCCGAGGGCGCGGGCCTGGTTCAGCCGGTCGGTGCTGCGGCCCGCGTCCGGGCCGTCCTCGATGTCCCCGGCGATCAGGTCGAGCAGGTCGGCCAGCTGCTCGCTGAGGTCGTCCACGGCGTCCTCGGCCGACTCCAGCTTGACCGGGCTGAACACCAGGCCACCGATCAGCCCGACGGCCGCGCCGATCAGCGTCTCGACGATCCGGCTGGTGGCCGCGCTCGCGCTGCCGACCGCGGACAAGATGAGCATCGCGCTGATCGGCACCTCGAGCAGGTCATCACCCAGCCGGAGGACCAGGCCCAAGGTCAGCGCGACGGCGACCAGGATGCCCAGGCTCCACCAGGTGAAGCCGACCACCACCGACAGCCCGATCGCGACCAGGACCCCGGCCACCACGCTGATTACGCGCTGGGCCGCACTGCGCAGGGTATGGGTCAGGCTCACCTGGACGACCAGCAGCGCGGTCAGCGGGGCCAGCACCGGGCCCTGGTGGCCAGCGAACTGGACGGCGGCCAGGTAGGCGAATACGGCGGTCAGCGTCAGCCGCGCGATGTACAGGAGCCGGGGCTGAGCCCGGCGGCGGGCCAGGGTCAGCGTTTCCGGGGTCGCGTGCACTACGGCCTGGACGGCGCTACGGGCCGTGGCCGCGAGCGGGGCAGCTGAGGTGTCTTCGGCGGTAGGACGGGCCGGCATCTGTGGTTCGAGAGCAGCACGTGACCGCCACCAGCGATTCAAAGTGGTCACCAAGACTTGAAGAGCTAGGCAGCGCCAGTAATTCCGCCTTTAGAAAAATTTGTTTTAATGGAGAGCTTAATCACGCTGGGCCTCAGGCCGCCGTGGGCTCCCGCAGGTAGGCGGCCCATTGCGGGTCACCATCGCGGGCCACGCCGATCAGCCGCCAGTGCGCGCCGCGGGGCACCGCCGGTATCCGCGTCAGCGTCCAGCCCAGCTCCTCCAGCAGGCGGTCGGCCTTCTGGTGGTTGCACGGGGTGCAGGACGCGACGCAGTTCTCCCAGGAGTGGGGGCCACCGCGGCTGCGCGGGATCACGTGGTCGATGGTCTCGGCCTTCCGGTCGCAGTACGCGCACCGGTAGTTGTCCCGCCGCATCAGCGCCGCCCGGGTCAACGGGACCCGGTTGCGGTACGGGATGCGGACGTAACGCCGGAGCCGGATGACCGACGGGGTGGTCAGGGTGACCGAGGCCGAGTGCAGGGTCGCCCCGGCGGTGTCGTCGTGGACCACTTCGGCTTTCCCGCTGAGCACCAGGCACACGGCGCGACGAAGCCCCACTGTGGTAAGCGGCTCATACGTGACGTTGAGCAGCAGGACTCTTCGCACTCCCACCTCCGCCGGGCGGTTTCGCATCAGAGCAGACCGTGTTCCTAGTGTGTCCGCTGAAGCGCGCCACCGCTACTACAAAAGAGTAAACACGCAGGAGAGTCGTATTGCTTCCGGCTACCCTCTGCGGCCCGGCTAGGGTCTTCCCCATGACTGCAGACCAGAGGCCGGGCGGGTACCCGGACGCTCGGCGGCTCGACCTTGTCGAGGAGCTGTCCGGCGTCGAAGTCAGCGACCCCTATCGCTGGCTGGAGGACGCGGCCAGCCCCGACGCTCAGGACTGGCTGCGGGCTCAGGACGAGCTGTTCCGCTCCCACGGAGCTCAGCTGCCCGGGATCGATCACCTGGCCGAACGGATCCTGGAGCTGACCGGGACCGGTCACATCGGGGTACCGGCCTGGCGCGGGGACCGGCAGTTCTTCACCCGGCGGCTGCCAGGCCAGGAACACGCGGTGCTGTGCACGGTCGACCCGGGGGCCGGCGAGGCGCGGGTGCTCATCGACCCAGCCGCGGTGGACCCCACCGGCAAGACCACGCTGGACAGCTGGCAGCCGGACAAGGAAGGCCGGCTGCTGGCCTATCAGCTGTCCGAGGGCGGCAGCGAGGAGTCCGTGCTGCGCGTCCTGGACGTGGAGACCAGCGAGCTGGTGGACGGGCCGATCGACCGCTGCCGGTACACCTCGATCGCCTGGCTGCCGGGCGGCAAGGCGTTCTACTACACCCGGCGGCTGCCGCCGGAGGCGGTCCCCGCGGGCGAGGAGCAGTACCACCGCCGGGTCTACCTGCACTACCTGGGCTCGCCCGCGGACGACGACGTGCTGATCTTCGGCGACGGGCGGGACAAGACGACGTACTACTCGGCCTCGGTCAGCCTGGACGGGCGCTGGCTGATGATCAGCGCGGCCCGCGGCACCGAACCGCGCAACGACCTGTGGATCGCCGACCTGGCTGAGTCCGACGAGGGTAGCCCCGGGCTGGCCACCCCGGCGCTGCGCCCGGTCCAGGAAGGCGTGGACGCGCGGACCGGGGCCCGGGTGGGCCGGGACGGGCGGCTGTACGTGTTCACCGACCTGGACGCGCCCCGGGGGCGGCTGGCGGTGACCGACCCGGCCAACCCGGGCGCGGACACCTGGCGGGACCTGATTCCGGCCGACCCGGAGGCCGTGCTCGAGGGGTACGCGATCCTGGACGGGCCCGCTGTCGACGGCACTGTCGACGGCACTGTCGACGGCACTGACGGTCCTGGGGAAGGCCAGCTGCTGACGTTGTGGACGCGGCACGCGATCGGCGAGATCAGCGTGCACGACCTGGCCACGGGGGGGCGGACCGGTTCGGTGCCGCTGCCGGGGCCGGGCACGGTGGGCGGCATCGGCGCGCGCCCGGAAGGCGGCCACGAGGCCTGGTTCGCCTACACCGACAACGCCACGCCCGCGGTGATCATGCACTACGACGCGGCCGGCGCGCCGTCGGCGCCGTCGGCGCAGGTATGGGCGCGGGCGCCAGGCTCGGTCGAGGCCCCGCGGGTGCACGCGCAGCAGATCGCGTACACCTCGGCCGACGGCACCGTGGTCCGGATGCTGGTCATCAGCGCGGACGCGGCACCGGACCGGCCCCGGCCGGCCGTGCTGTACGGGTACGGCGGCTTCGGGATCAGCCTGACCCCGGCCTACTCCCCCACCATCCTGGCCTGGGTCGAGGCGGGCGGCGTGTACGCCATCGCCGGGCTGCGCGGCGGGAGCGAGGAGGGCGAGGAGTGGCACCGGGCCGGCATGCTGGGCCAGCGGCAGAACGTGTTCGACGACTTCCACGCCGCGGCCGAGAAGCTGATCGCCGACGGCTGGACGACCCGCGAGCAGCTCGGCATCTACGGCGGCTCGAACGGCGGCCTGCTGGTCGGGGCGGCGCTGACCCAGCGGCCTGACCTGTACGCGGCGGTGGTGTGCTCGGCACCGCTGCTGGACATGGTGCGTTACGAGCAGTTCGGCCTGGGCGAGACCTGGAACAGCGAGTACGGCACGGCCACCGACCCGGAGCAGCTGGGCTGGCTGCTGTCCTACTCGCCCTACCATCACGTGGTTCCGGGGACGGCTTATCCGAGCGTGCTGTTCACCGTGTTCGACAACGACACCCGGGTGGACCCCCTGCACGCCCGCAAGATGTGCGCGGCGCTGCAGTACGCCACCTCCGGTTCGCTGACCGAGCGGCCCGTGCTGCTGCGGCGTGAGGCGGACGTTGGTCATTCCAGCCGCGCGGTGAGCCGTTCGGTGGCGCTGTCGGCCGACCTGCTCGCCTTTTTGGCCGTGCATACGGGCCTGCCGCTGGCCTGAGCGGACCCGTGTGGCCTGGTCAGGCCCGGCTCTTCACCCCTGGCGGGGGATGCCGCGGGACCAGCCGTCAGCGAATCTGAGCGGTATGAGACTGCACAGCGCGAGACGGCACGGCGGCCAGAAACGGAGCCTGGAGCGGATCGAGGAGCCGCTCGTAGCGAGTAGTCCCCGGCTGGCGTCGATGTTCGCGATCTTCACGGTCATGACGCGGCACGAGCCGATGCCGGTGACTGAACAGCTCGCCCCCCGGCGGACGCGTTTGCTGCGCAAGGCGGCAGGCTTCCTAACCACTACTGGCTTCCCGAGCACCTATTAGGCGCCACTGTTCAGGCGACTGGGCCGATTCCGGCCGCTCAGAAAAGGTTCCGGTCATGCGCCCGGGCGATGGCGTCGTCCCGGGTGGACACCCCGAGTTTCCGGTAGATCGCGCGCGTGTGAGTCTTGATGGTGTTCTGGGACAGGAACAGTTCGTCGCCGATCTCGCGTAGCGACAGCGGCCGGCGCAGCAGCCGCAGTACCGCCGCCTCGCGCTCGGTCAGCGGTGCGCCCAGCGCTATGGTCCGTGGCGGGCGGGACGGGCCCGCGACTACTCGTTCGACCCGGCCCAGGCGGTCGAACTGGGCCTCGGCGCCCTCCGGCGAGGCGAGCAGGATCGACCGGGCCTCGGTCAGCAGGGTGACGGCGCCGGGCCGATCGCCCAGGCCAGCCAGCACCGGCGCGAGCCTGAGCAGCGCTTCCAGAGTGGCCCAGGGGCTGATCCCCTGCTGTCCGTGCCGGACGTCGAGCGAGCGCTGGAACGCACGGCGCGCCTCGGTCAGCCGTCCGCGCCGGGCCGCGACCGCGCCGGCCGCCGTGAAGACGAGCGAGCTCTGCGGCGCTGTGCGCAGACCCGGGCCGGCGTTGGCCAGGATCCGCTCGGCCCGGCGCGCCCAGTGCTGGGCGTCGGCCAGCCCTCCCCGCTCGACCTCGACCAGCGACAGGACCGCCGCTCCCAGCATGCGGACCAGAGTCCTGGAGGGAGTGACCGCCCAGGCATCACGGGCCCGCGAGGCGGCCACATCAAGGTGACCGGACCAGTACAGGCCCGTCGCGTACGACGCCTGAGCCATCGCGTGCCACGGCGACGCTGGATCGTTCTCCAAGGTGGTGGCCCGGGCGGCCGCAGTGCGCATGGGGCCGATGCCCTCGAAACCGAACGTGCCCTGCAGCAGGGCGGCCGACGCCTGCATCGACTGAATGCCGTCCGGCAGCGCTCCGGTGAACTCACTGGCCTCGACGAGCGGCAGCCAGCGCCGCAGGGACGCCTGGTCACCGGACAGCGCCGCCACCCACGCCGCGACGTGCACCGCGACCGGATCAGCGCCGACGGCGCCGTCCCCGAGCAGGCTCAGCCAGCCGCGGACGGTCGCGACCCGGCCGGAGGACACGTAGGCGTACCAGTGCCGGGCGATGAGGTTGATGACCCCGGCGACGTCACCGGCCGCGTAGGCGTAACCGATCGCCTCGTCGGTGGAGCCTGACCGGCGGTGCCAGGCGCTGGCGCGCTCGTGCAAGGTGGGCACGATTCCTGGCTCGGACCGGCTGAGCTGGCCGCGGAGCATCCGCCCGAACAGATGGTGATAGCGGAACCACCGGTGGGCGTCGTCGAGCGGCACGAGGAACAGGTCCTGCCGTTCAATGAGATCGATGATCTCGGCGGCATCGGCCGACCCGGTCACGGCATCACCCAGCGGCGCGCAAAATCGGCTGAGGATCGAGGTGCGCGTGAGAAACTGCCGGACCGTATCCGGCTGGTGGCTCAGCACCTCCTCAACGAGAAAATCGCCGGCAAAACCACCGTCGCCGTTGAACTGGCGGATGACGGAGCTCGGCGACGCGTGCCCGCGCAGCGAAAGCGCCATGAGGCTGATCCCGGCGGCCCAGCCTTCGGTCAGGTCGACCAGCTCAGTCAGATCAGCCGGGCTGAGCGGCAGGCCGGCGACGGTAGCCACGAGCTCGGCCGCGTGCGCCGAGCCGAAACGCAGGTCGACCGCCCTGACCTCGGTCAGCTCCCCGGCGGCTCGCAATCGGGCCAGCGGCAGCGGCGGCTCAGCTCGCGAGATCAGCACCAACTGGACCGCGGGCGGGAGATGCAGCAGCAAGCAGGCCAGCTGGTCGTGGCAGTCGCGTTCGCTGATCACGTGGTAGTCGTCCAGCACTAGGACGACTGGCTCCGGCAGGTCAGCCAGCTGGTTGACCAGCAGCGGCAGCAGGGTCCCGGCAAAATCCAGCTGCTGGTCCCGGAGGGCAGCCAAGACGCTGGCGGCGTTGAACCCGGGGCAGGCGCCCTGCAGCGCCCGGGCCACGTGCCACCACAACCGGCCGGGATCGTTGTCACCGCGATCGAGGGAGACCCAGGCGAAGGGGCGGCGCTCGGCTTGGCTCAGCTGCCACTGGGCGACGAGCGTCGTCTTGCCGAAGCCCGCCGGAGCTTCTACCAGCAGGAGCCGGCCGGACGCGGCGGCCAGCTGGCCGACCAGCTCATCGCGCGGCACCCACTCCCGCCGCGCCCTGGGCGCCGGAATGACAGCACCGGAAAAATTGGCCCCGTGGTCGCTAGCCAAGCGATCGGCCGCGGAAATACGGTGCGTGGTCGGACCATCATCGGCGCGATCCCATTGGGCGCGGTGCACGCTGATCCCCCAGCTGACGGTACCTATGGCCACCAGGGTCTTGAGCAGCCAAAGCAGTGCTGTCCCACTCTGGCATTTTTTCTGCTGATAAACAATCTCAGGCGACGACCTTGAAGACGCCTGAATCGAATGCATTAGCGCCGGCGTCCGTTATCTGGACGAAATGGCCGTTAATGCGTGCAGATGAAATCCCACGAGAGCGGGCGGTGGAGGTCAGCCGATCCGGTCGAGGATGTGGTCGCCGACCCGGATGGCGTTGGCCATCGCGGTCAGGGCCGGGTTCACCGCGCTGATACTCGGGAAGATGCTGGTGTCGGCCACGTACAGGTTGTCGAGTTCATGGGCCTTGCAGGTGGGGTCGAGCACCGACGTCTCCGGGTCGGCACCGAACCGGACGGTCCCGGCCTGGTGCGCGCAGCCGGCCACCGGGATGTCGGTCTTCATGTACGCGAACCGGTGGGCCATGTGATTTTCGTGCATGCCAAGTGCGCCGAGCATCGACTTGAGCTGGGCGTACAGCCGCTTGGCCGCGGTGGGGTTGCTCGGCGTGTAGAGGATATGGACGTTGCCGTCTGAGCCGAGAGTGACCCGATTCTCTGGCTGCGGCAGGTCCTCGGTGGACAGCCAGAAGTCCACGGCGTGGTGCGCGACGTCGCGTAGCGCCCAGCTGGGCGCGAACTTGGTCTCGAGCGGCTTCTCGCCGCGGAACATGGCCGCTTGCGACTTGCCGATCATCTGGATGTTGCCCATGGGGTAGTCGAAGTCCGGGCCGCTGAAGTAGAAGTCGTTGACGCCGAGGGTCTTCTGGAACACGGTCGGGTTCGGCTCCTTGGACAGGGCGAGCACGGCCTGGCTGTCGTGGTACATGAAGTTGCGGCCGACCTGATCGGAGCCGTTGGCCAGCCCCTGCGGGTGCTTGTCGCTGGCCGAGGCCAGCAGCAGCTTGGCCGAGTTGGCCGCGCCGCAGGCGAGGACCACGATGTCGCCTTCGTAGCGCTCGGTCTCGCCGTCCCGCTCGACCACCACCTCGGTGACCGCGGTGCCGTTCGGGTTGGTTTCCAGCTTGACCGCCTGCGCGTTCCGCAGCAGCGTGACGTTGTCGTGCTTGAGGGCGGGGCGGACGCCGAGCACTTCGGCGTCGGACTTGGCGTGCAGCGGGCACGGGAAGCCGTCGCAGGCATTGCATTTCACGCAGATGCTGTACGGCAGGTTCGCCTCGTTGACCAGGATGCCGCACGGCGCGTGGAACGGGTGGTATCCGCCCTTGGCCAGGTCGTCGGACAGCTGCTGAATCCGGGGCTCGTGGGAGACCGCAGGGTAGGGGTAGGGCCCGGTGGACGGCGGCTCGGTCGGATCCTCGCCCCGTGCTCCATGCACCTGGTACATGTTCTCGGCGGCGGTGTAGTACGGCTCCATATCCTGATAGGAGATGGGCCAGGCCGGCGACAGGCCGTCGTGGTGGTGGATGTCACCGAAGTCCTGCTCGCGCATCCGGTACAGCGCGGCGCCGTACAGCTTGGTGGCACCGCCGACGAAGTAATGCACCTGCGGCTGGAAGAAGGACTTGCCCTTCACGTCGTACCACTTGTCGGGCGAGATGTACCGGCCATCGACGAAGACGTCTTCGGTCGACCAGTTACCGGGCTCGCGGGGCAGCCAGTCGCCCCGCTCGAGCAGCAAGATGCGCTTGCCCGAGGGGGCGAGGTGGCGGGCGAGCGAGCCGCCGCCCGCCCCCGTTCCGATCACGATGACGTCGTAGTGCTCGCTCATGCGGGGGTCCTTCCGGGTGGGACGATGGTGGGCGCTGGGGTGCCGGGCGCGGTACCGGAGGGCTCCCTCGGCGGCGCCGGACCAGACGGCGCGGGTTCGATGAACTGATCCCGGCTGACCCGCCGGCGGAAGACGTAGTAGGTCCAGGTCTGATAGGCGAGGACCAGGGGCAGGAAGAAGAGGACGACGACGGTCATCGCCTTGAGCGAATACGGATCGGACGCCGTGTTGTGCACGGTGAGGTTGTAGGCCGGATTGGTACTGGACACCATCACGTTGGGGTACAGGCCCACGAAGACCGAGATGATGCAGGTCGCGGTGGTGATTGTGGTTGCGGTGAAGGCAAAGCCGTCGCTGTGCGCGTAGACCAGCCACACCGCGGCCAGCACGGCGACGATGGCCAGCAGCTCCAGCGGCCGGAGAAAGAAGGTGCTGCTGGACTGCACGTGCGTCCAGATGGCGAAGCCCACGACCGCGGCGGCGGTGAACGGGGCCACCGTGCGGGCGATCCGCCGGGAACGTACGTGCATGTCGGCGGTGGTTTTGAGGCACAGGAACGTTGAGCCGGCCAGCAGGCAGATCAGTACCAGGGTGACCCCGGTGAACACCGCGTAGGGCTGGAACAGATCCCAGAACGACCCGGTGTAGTTCTGGCTGGAGTTGATGGGCAGGCCGTGCAGCAGGTCGCCCAACACCAGGCCGACCAGGAACGGGGCCAGTACGCTGCCGGTGGTCAGCGCCACGTCCCAGGTCCGGCGCCAGCGGGCCGCGTTGCGTTTGCCGCGGTACTCGAAGGCCACGCCGCGGATGATCAGTGACGCCAGCAGCAACACCGTTACCAGGTAGAAACCCGAGAACGTCGTCGCGTACCAGCCGGGAAACGCCGCGAACATGGCGGCGACGGCCACGATCAGCCAGACCTCGTTGCCATCCCACAGCGGCCCGATCGTGTTGATGGCGGCCCGGCGGCCCGCTTCGTCCTGGCCGACCAGGGTGTGCAGCATGCCGACACCGAAGTCGAACCCCTCGAGGATGAAAAACCCGGTCCACAGAACCGCGATGACGATGAACCAGAACGGCACCATGATGACCTCAATACTGAACAGCTGGGACGGGCGCGTCGGCTTCTGCTTCGTCGCGCGCGGGCGGGAGCTGGTCGCGTGAGTACTTCAGCATCAGGAGGAAGTCGACCGTGGCCAGGGTGCCGTACAGGAGCACGAATCCGATCACACTGATCCACAGCCAAGTGGTGCCGACGGTCGGCGAGATCCCGTTCTTGGTCAGCATGATGCCCTGCACGATCCAGGGCTGCCGGCCGCTCTCGGTCAGCAGCCAGCCCGCGGTGTTCAGGATGAACGGCAGCGTGGCGCCCCAGATCGCCACCCACAGGAACAACCGGGACGTCGCGAGTTTCTCGCGCCGGGTCAGCCACAATCCCCACAGCGCGATCAGGAGGATCACGACCCCGAGGTAGGCCATCGCCCGCATGGACCAGTACTGGATGAACACGTTCGGCACGTAGTAACCGGGCCCGAACTGCTGGCTGTACTGCGACTGCAGCGGGTTGAGCCCCTCCACCTTGCCGTTCCAGTGATTGGTGGCCAGCAGCGACAGCAGGTGCGGGATCTCGATGATCTGGGTCGGGGTCTCGTCCTTGTTGCCGCCGCCGATCTGGAACAGCGAGAACGAGCACGGCTGGCAGGTGGTCCACTGCGCCTCGGCCGCCGCGATCTTCATCGGCTGGTACCGGCCCTCGATCACGCCGAGCTCGTCGCCGACCAGCATCGTGAACAGGATCGCCGGGACCAAGACGATCAGCGCCAGCCGGGCCGACCGGGTGAACACGTTCAGGTTCCCGCCGTGCCGGAGCTGCCAGGCAGAGACCGCGAGCATGATGGCGGCGCCGGTGACCAGGGACGCCAGGATGACCTTTGCGTAACCCCAGACGAATACCGGGTTGGTGAACACCGCGAAGATGTCATCCATCTGGGGCTTGCCCTTCACCATCTTGTAGCCGACCGGGTGCTGCATCCAGGAGTTGGCGGCCAGGATGAACGCCGCCGACAGCATGCTGCCCAGCGTGACCAGCCAGATCGCGGTCAGGTGGACGCGGCGCGACAGCTTGTCCCAGCCGAACAGCCACAGCCCCAGGAACGTCGACTCCAGGAAGAACGCGGCCAGTCCCTCCATGGCCAGCGGGGCGCCGAAGATGTTCCCGACCAGCCGCGAGTACGCCCCCCAGTTCATCCCGAACTCGAATTCCTGCACGAGGCCGGTCACCACGCCGATGGCCACGTTGATGGTCAGCAGGACGCCGAAGAACTTGGTCAGCCGCAGGTACTCATCGCGTTTGGTCCGGTACCAGGCCGTCTGCAGCAACGCGGTCAGAAAGGCCAGCCCGATCGTCACCGGAACGAAAAAGAAATGGTTGATGGTCGTGAACGCGAACTGCCAGCGCGCAAGATCCACCGCCATCCGTGCCTCCCCCGATCAGTAGCTCCGGAGCGATTGGGCGCTTCACGCGGCCAATCGCTGGTCAGGAACTGACGTCGGCCGACACGCCGTTGCGCCACGCGGCCGTGCCGGCCGCGGCGGCCGTCCTGGCCTGCGTCCACTTGAGCTTCGCCACCTCGCTAGGCGGCACCTCCATCGCCTGGATCCACCGGCGGGTGGCGGCGAACAAGTGCGAGCCGCCGACGGCGAGGCCCGCCGCGACAATCAGGGCGCCGGCTGCGACGAGCGCGCCGCTGGTGATCAGCGGGGCGGTTCTAAATTCCGGCAAGTTGTTGTTTCCCTGCGTGTTAGCAGACATGGCACACACCCATCTGGCCGTCGGACAATGACCATCACTCTGGCCGCCGCGACCGGGACGGGCATCACCCCCCTGGGGTGAGGTGACCGGAAGCCGCGACCGTCAGATTGGGAGGGTGAGCAAGCCGGCTGGCCTGAGCGGCCCGTCAACGATGACGAAAAGAGGCTCCGTGACTGACACACCGGCCCAGACCGCGCCCGGGCAGACGACCACCAGCACGTTCCCGCCGATCGCCGACTACGCCTTCCTGTCGAACTGCGAGCAGAGCTGCCTGATCGCGCCGGACGGGTCGGTCGAATGGCTGTGCCTGCCGCGCCCGGATTCCCCGAGCGTCTTCGGGGCGCTGCTGGACCGGACAGCCGGCATGTTCCGGCTCGGTCCCGGCAACACCTACGTTCCGCAGAATCGCCGGTATGTGCCCGGGACCATGGTGCTGGAAACGACCTGGCAGACTGCGACGGGGTGGATGGTCGTGCAGGACTTCCTGGCCATGGGCCCGGTCCCGCACGAGGGACGACGGCCCGACTATCACCGGGCTCCGGCTGATTTCGGCGCCGTCGGGGCGCTCGTCCGGATCGCGACGTGCATCAGCGGGCGGGTCGAGGCCGTCGTGAACTGCGCGCCGCTGTTCAACTACGGAGTCGATGCCGGCACCTGGAACTATTCGGGTGAGGGCTATGACGCGATGGCCGTCGCCGCCGCGGAGGGGGACACGCAGCTCAGCCTGGCCGGCAGCATCCCGCTCGGTGTGCTGGGCGCCCGCTGTTACGGCCGCACGACGCTCACGCAGGGCCAGTCGGCGTTCGTCGCGCTGTCCTGGGGAGATTCCCGGGCGCCGGCCAGCCAGGACGAGGCGTTCAGCGCACTTAACACCACGGTCGACTTCTGGCGCGACTGGCTGAGCTCGGCCAAGGTCCCCGACCATCCGTGGAAGCCCTACCTCGACCGCAGCGCCCTGACCCTAAAGGGGCTCAGCTACGCCCCCACCGGCGCCATCATGGCCGCGTCAACGACCTCGCTGCCGGAAACGCCGGGCGGCGCGCGCAACTGGGACTACCGGTTCACCTGGATCAGGGACTCGGCGTTCATGCTCCGCTCGCTGTATCGCCTGGGTTTCGACTGGGAGGCGATCGAGTACTGGGGCTTCGTCCTGGACGCCGTCAGCGGTGGTGACCTCAACCGCAAACCCGAGCTGCAGATCATGTACGGCATCGGCGGGGAGCGAGACCTCACCGAGCGGACCCTCGACCACCTGTCCGGGTGGCGCGGGGCACGCCCGGTCCGGGTCGGCAACGGGGCCTGGAATCAGCAGCAGCACGACGTGTGGGGAATGATCATTGACGCCCTTGACGTCCAGTTCCACCGGGCGGCCGCCCAGATCGTCACGCCGGTGTGGGAAGGCCTGACCACCTTCGTGGACGCCGCCCTGCAACACTGGCATGAGCCCGACCAGGGCATCTGGGAGGTCCGCGGTGACCCCAAGGACTTCGTAGCGTCGAAGGTGATGTGCTGGGTGGCGGCCGCGCGGGGCGCCGACATGGCCGATGCGCGGGGCGAGACCGACCGCGCCAACCGCTGGCGGGCGGGCGCCGACGAAATCAAGGCCGAGGTACTGGACAAGGGCGTGTCCGACCGGGGCGTGTTCCGGCAGCACTACCAGACCGACGATTTGGACGCCTCGCTGCTGCTGCTGCCGATCATGGGATTCCTGCCCCCCGACGACAAGCGCGTCATCTCCACCGTGCTGGCCATCGCCGACGAGCTGACCCAGGACGGCCTGGTGCTGCGGTACAAGGTCGACGGAACCGACACCGGGTTCGATGGCGACGAAGGCACCTTCACCATCTGCTCCTTCTGGCTGGTGACGGCGCTAGCCATGATCGGTGAGACCGAGCGCGCCCGCGCCCTGTGCCAGAAGCTGCTGTCGTTCGCCGGCCCACTGCTGCTTTACGCGGAGGAGATCGACGCCACGACCGGCCAGCACCTGGGCAATTTCCCACAGGCGTTCACGCACCTGGCCCTGATCGAAGCCGTGTCGCTGCTCATCGAGTCCGACCGCGCAGGCAGCGCCGGTCCCTCCTACAACCCGCCTCCCGTCATCTAAGGGGTGGGATTCAGTCGGCCCCGCGGCCTCCGCGGGGCCGACTGGCGCTGACCGCTAACCGGAGGATGACCATGGACCTTGGAACCGCCCCGCAGGACCACCCCGAGACCGAATGGGTATCGACCGGGGCACTTCCGTCCGAAACCGAGATCCAGGCCCTGGTCAAGGTCGGCTACGAACGGTTTCTTCCGGTCGACGAGGGAGCCGTCGCCGACTACATTCCGGCCCTCGCGGCGGCTTCGCCCACCGCCTTCGGCGTCTGCGTGGCCGGGGTCGGCGGGCGGCTGTTCTCGATCGGCGATGCTGACCAGGAGTTTGCCATCCAGAGCATCTCTAAGCTCTTTGTCTTCGCCCTGGTCTGTCACGCACTGGGGCACGATGAGGCGCGCCGGAAGCTGGGCGTCAACAGCACGGGCCTGCCCTTCAACTCGGTGATGGCCATCGAGCTGAATGTCGACCGGACAATGAACCCCCTGGTCAATGCCGGGGCCATCGCCACCACGAGCCTGGTCCCGGGTACGACCGCGGAGGAAAAATTCGATGCCATCGTCGCCGGGATGTCCCGCTTCGCCGGGCGGCGGCTGGTCATGGACAAGGACATCTACGCGTCCGAGGCGGCGACCAACAAGCGCAATCAGGGGATCGCCCACCTCCTCGACGGCTACGGCCACATGTACTGCGACCCCGATCTCGCTACCGATGTCTACACGCGCCAGTGTTCGCTGCGGGTGAGCGCGCGCGACCTGGCCATCATGGGAGCGACGCTGGCCAACGGCGGAGTGAACCCGGTCACCGGTGAGCAGGCCATCGACACCCGCTATTGCCACCGGGTACTGGCGGTGCTGGCCACCGCCGGCCTCTATGAGGAGTCCGGCCAATGGCTGTACGACGTCGGCCTGCCGGGCAAGAGCGGAGTCAGCGGAGGCCTCGTGACGGTGTCGCCGGGCAAAGGGAGCGTCGGCACCTTCTCCCCGCCGCTGGATGCGGCCGGCAACAGCGTCCGGGGCCAGCGGATCACCAGGTACCTGTCGGAGGGGCTTGGGCTGAATCTCTTCGCCTCGGTTCCGGTGGGTTGACGTGGATCCCCGGACCTAAGGACCTTGGTCCCTAGCCAGATGCCAAACCATGAGGTCACATGGCTTGACTGGTAGGCGGCACATCGCGTGCGGCACCCCAGTGGGAGAAACATGGCGTCGTCAGCGAGCAAGCGCGCCGATCGCTGGAGGGCCCGGGCCGTTGCCGTAGCCGGTCGGCCCACGCATGGTGACACCGCGCGCCTGCGGCGCCAGCCGATGCGGATGGTGGAGGGCCGGGCCGAGGGTGGCTACCGGGACCTCTTCGAGCTCATCTGCCCGAGCTGCGGTGACCATCCTTACCTGGATTACTCGGAGGTCTCGCCGCGGCTTCAGCGCCTGCGCGGGCCACGGACGCTCACGGCGGGCCTGGCCGCCTATGAGGAGCACCTGGCGCAGAACTCCGGGTACCGGCATGAGGCGCTGCTGTACTCCGGGCCGGATGAATTCCGTACCGCTGCGGTGTCGTTTGCTCGCCGGGCCGTCCGGGCGGGCGACCCGATCCTGGTCATGGTGAGCCGCCCAAAGATCGACATGCTGCGCCGGGAGCTGGGGGCTGACGCCGATAAGGTCAGCTTCGCTGACATGGCGGAGGTTGGCCGTAACCCCGGCCGAATCATCGCCGCGTGGCATGCGTTCGCCCAGGCCCACACCGGGGCGGAGCAGCTGTACGGAATCGGGGAGCCGATCTATCCGGGGCGTTCGCTGGCTGAGGTGACCGAATGCCAGCTGCACGAGGCGCTGCTGAACGTCGCTTTCGACGCGTCTACGCCGCTGTGGCTGCTGTGTCCCTACGACCTTGAGGCGCTGACCGCAGCCGTTATCGACGAGGCCTGGCGGACGCACCCGCTCGTCGCCCAGGGCGAGGACCGGCAGCAGAGCAGCGTGTACCGGCCGGTCGACCCCGCTGATCCATTTGCCCGGCCGCGGCCGGCCTCGCCACCAGAAGCGGACCATCTGATCGTCCGGCCGGGGGACCTCGGCCGAGTGGGTACGTTCGTCGCCAGGCACGCCCGCCAGGCTGGACTGGGCCAGGAAGCGACCACCGCATTGTTGGTAGCGGTCAAGCAGATTACTGCCAACAGCGACCGCAACGCGGGCGGTGAGGGCGAGCTTCGTGCCTGGGCCGACGGCCAGGCGCTGGTCTGCGAGATATCCGACCACAGCCGGCTCACCTGGCCGCTGGCTGGCCGCCTGCCGCCCGGCGCGGACGCCGGCGTCGGCGCCGGGCCGGGAGACGATCTGTGGCTGGCCAATCAGCTCTGCGACCTGGTGCAGCTTTACTCCTCGCCCGGTCGGGCCACGATCCGGCTCCACCAGTACGTGTGACGGCTACTCGCTTTCCTCGGTGCGTTCGGGCAGCAGTAGCAGCGCCCCGACCAGGAAACACACCGCGCCGATGAAGGTGCCCAGATTCGCCCGCTCGGCGTTACGCAGCTGGCCGGTCGCCGGGCTGATGTAGCCGGCCACGGCGGAGACACCGAAAGCTACCGAGCCGACCAGGTTGAGCAGCGTGATCCACCACGCCCACGACCGGGGCTGCCAGCCGGTCCAGCCGTGGCAGACCTCGAACCAGGCCATGGCGCTGGCCACCAGGAAGCACACCGAGCCAACGGCGTCGGGCCGCCACACATGCTGATGCGCGGCTGAGGCGGTGAGGTCGACCCGCAGCGCGTTCCCCGTGCTGACGTTGAAGAACAAGGTCCCGGCCAGCTGAATCGCCGTCGCCCACCAGTCGATCCGGTGCGGCTGGAAGACAAAGAAACGCCGCCGATGCCGGTGGGCTGGCTGCGGCGCGGCGTCCACGGCCTCCCGGTAGGTGAGGAACCCAGCCGCGGTGAAGAACAGCGAGCCGATGAAGAACGTCCCGGCGTCCCAGCGGGTCCCGACGGCACTGGCGTAGCTGGGGACCGCGCCCACGGCGAACAGCACCGACCCCACCGCGAACAGGACCGCGATCCACCAGCCCCGCGCCCGGGGGGCCCACCAGGTTGAGCCGGCCGCCGAGGCGGGCCGCAAATGCTTGCGGTGGCGGCGGGAATCCCAGTGCGCCACTGCGCCATCGGGGCGGACGTGCTCAACGAAGGTCACGAAGGGGCCGACGCGGCCCGGCCGGTCGTCGCGCTCCCGCACGGACATCGGCGCGTCCTGTCTGATCGGTTCGATCCACTCGGCTCTGACAGCAGGATGCCTGGCCCGGAGACTCGCAGCCTCACCCACCGGAGGTGATGCGGCCCTGATCAGGGCCGGAAAGCATGGACAGGAGTGCCGCCTCTGGCCGGACGGCGAACGCCACGGCCCAGGATCGGCGGGTGTTCCGATCGAGGAGGTACGGATTATGCCGCTGCACGAGCGTGACACGGTTCGGGAGCAGATAGACGAGTGCGTCTTTGTCGGGCACGACCTGACCCGGGAGGTACCCAAGTACCGCTTCCCGTCTGCGGAGTCGCCGGCCCGCGAGGCGTACCAGGTGGTCGCGGACGAGCTGATGCTGGACGGGAACGCGCGGCAGAACCTGGCCACGTTCTGCCAGACGTGGGCCGAGCCGGAGCTTATGGCGCTGATGGCCATGTCGATCCACAAGAACATGATCGACAAGGACGAGTACCCGCAGACCGCCGAGATCGAGGCCCGCTGCGTGCACATGCTGGCCGACCTGTGGAATGCGCCGGATGTGGGCAACGCCGTGGGCGCCTCGGCCATCGGGTCCTCGGAGGCCTGCATGCTGGCCGGCATGGCGGCCAAGTGGCGGTGGCGGGCCAAGCGGGAAGCCGAGGGCAAGCCGACAGACCGGCCGAACATGGTGTGCGGCCCGGTCCAGGTGGTGTGGCACAAGTTCGCCAAGTACTGGGACATCGAGATGCGCGAGGTCCCGATGTCGCATGGCCACTACATGATGGATCCGGCCTCGATGCTCGAGCGGGTGGACGAGAACACCATCATGGTCGTCCCCACGCTCGGGGTGACCTACACCGGCTCCTACGAGCCGGTGGAGGCCATGGCCGCTGCCCTGGACCAGCTCCAAGCCGATACCGGCCTGGACGTCCCGATCCACGTGGACGGGGCCAGCGGCGCGTTCCTGGCCCCGTTCTGTGCACCCGAGGTCGCCTTCGACTTCCGGCTGCCCCGGGTGAAGTCGATCAGCGCCTCCGGGCACAAGTTCGGGCTGGCCCCGCTGGGGGTCGGCTGGATCCTGTGGCGGGACCGCGCCGAGCTGCCCGAGGACTTGATCTTCCACGTCAACTACCTCGGCGGCGACATGCCGGTCTTCCAGATCAACTTCTCCCGCCCGGCCGGTCAGATCATCGCCCAGTACTACAACTTCCTGCGGCTGGGCCGCGAGGGCTACCACGACATCCACAACGCGTCTTACGAGACCGGCCAGTATCTGGCGCGCGAAATCGTCAAGGTGGGGCCGTTCGAGCTGCTGTGCGACAGCGACCCGGCCACCGGGATCCCGACGGTCACCTGGCGGATCCGGGAAGGCGAAGATCCCGGCTACACGCTGTTCGACCTGGCCGATCGGTTGCGGGCCCAAGGCTGGCAGGTGCCGGCCTACACGCTCACCGGAACGGCATCCGACATCCCCGTGCAGCGCATCCTGGTTCGCCTGGGCGTGAGCCGGGACATGGCGTCGCTGCTGCTGGACGACTTCCGGAACGCCGTGGCCCACTTCTCCCGGCACCCGGTCACCGTGCCGATGACCAAGGAAGAGTCGGGTGGCTTCAGCCACCTGTAGCGGCCTTCGGGAGGTCACGGCCATGAGGTCACGAGCTGGGTGGTGTGAACATCAGGGGCCGCACCAGCCGGCCGAGCCGGTCCATCAGCCGTGGGCCGGCGGGGATGGGGCCCGGCGGGCCGTACTGCACGAATACGTAGTCCAGTCGCCGGGCCAGGATCCCGTCGGTGGCGATCTGGTCCCCGATCACCATCCCGGGCCGAGGGAAGCTTTGGTACGACGCGATCCGCAGCGGCTTGCCCGCCGACGCCAGGTAGACCACTCGCACGCCGTCACCTGGGGGCAAGCCGGACGGGCGGCGCACCGAATTGGTGGCAAAGCACACCACCTGCACGCTTGGCACCGTCTCGAGCTGGCTGAGGACCAGCGCAACCCCCTGGTCAAGGGCCGCCTGGCCGCTGTCCCAGTACGCGACCAGGGGCTCGATGTCGAAGATGACGGTCCGTGCCGCCAGCTGCCGGGCCCGGTGGAGCACCTCATCCAGCTCAGTAAGTCGCTCATACCCGGCTCTCATGCCGCTACCTCAGCATGCAGGCCGGGGTCACCGCCAGCCCCGCAGCGGGTGGTCCTGTCCCTGCGCCTGGCTTTGCGACCCAGTCTTTGGCAGGGTGGAACGTGATGAAGGTGAGGACCCGGCGCTGGCTCGCCCGCGCCTCGTTCGCCCTGGTGCTGGCGGCCGTGGCGCTGGTGATCGCCGTCGCGGGGTGGCGCAGCCTGACGCTGGTGGCGTTCGCCGTCATCGGCGTGTGTGTCGTGCTGGCGGGCGCGTACTGGTTCCTGGCCCATCGGGGTGTGCTCCGGTGGATCGGGCTGGTTCTGGTCGTCGCGGCGCCCGTGCTCATCCTGGTGG
Source organism: Streptosporangiaceae bacterium (assembly GCA_965277615.1). Taxonomy (GTDB): domain Bacteria; phylum Actinomycetota; class Actinomycetes; order Streptosporangiales; family Streptosporangiaceae; genus Bog-532. The sequence continues at coordinate 265,273 of CBDIDG010000004.1, forward strand.
CCTATGCGGTGGCCCGCCTGCTGTGGGTCGCCATCGTGGCGGTGGCGCTGATGGTGCTCGCGGCCGCCGTCGGCCGGACCGCGCTGAGCAGCGGCGGTCAGGACGCGGCCATGCCGGCCGTCCCGGCGGCACGTCCGCGCCGGCCGTTCCTGATCATGAACCCGAGGTCAGGCGGGGGGAAGGTGATCAAATTCGGGCTGAAGGACAAGGCGGAGGCGCTGGGCGCCGAGGTGGTGCTGCTGGACGGCCCGGGGATCGTGGACGTCGCCGCCCTGGCCCGCCAGGCGGTAGCTGATGGCGCCGATCTGCTCGGGGTGGCCGGTGGCGACGGAACCCAGGCGCTGGTGGCCGGGATCGCGGCCGAGCACGGCCTGCCCTTCCTGGTGATCAGCGCCGGGACCCGCAACCACTTCGCCCTGGACCTGGGGCTGGACCGCGAGGATCCGGCCGCCGGCCTCGATGCCCTCACCGACGGGGAGGAACTCCGGGTGGACCTGGGCACCATCGGCGGGCGCACGTTCGTGAACAATGCCTCCTTCGGTGCCTACGCCGAGGTGGTACGGAGCCCCGCCTACCGCGATGACAAGCGCGGCACCACCTTGCAGATGCTGCCTGACCTGCTCAACGGCCACCACGGCGCCCGGCTGTCGGCCCAGGCGAGTGACATCAGGATCGATGGCCCGCAGGCGCTGCTGGTCAGCAACGGCCAGTATGAGCTGAGTGACGTGGCCGGCCTGGGGCGGCGCGGCCGCCTGGACACGGGCGCGCTGGGCGTCATCGGCGTCCGGGTGAACAGCGCCGGGCAGGCGGTTGACCTGGTCCGCGGCCGGCGCGGTCACGGGCTGACTATTGGCACCACCGATGAGGTCATCGTCGATGCCGACGCGCCCGAGATCCCCGTCGGCATCGACGGCGAGACGGTCATGATCGCGACGCCGGTCCGCTGCACCATCCAGCCGCGGGTGCTTTCCGTTGTCGTGCCGAGGGAGCGTCCCGGAGTTCCCTCCCCCCGGGCCGCCCTGGAATGGCCGCGGCTCCGGCAGCTCGCCTCCTTCCGCCCCCAGCCGGCCAGCCCGGTGCCGTCCGTCCCGGTCAGTGGAGATGGTTCAGCACCAGGTCCTTGAGCCCGATCATCACCAGGCCAAGGGCCAGGGCCACCGACGTAGCCAGGAACAGCGGCCAGCCGTGCAGCCGGGCCGCTCGGCCGGCGGACCATCCGTGGAAGGTCAGCAGCACGATCGCGGCCACCAGCCCGATGTTGGCCGCGGCGGCGGCCGAGGCTCCGGCCAGCCGGGCCAGCACCAGCGCCAGCAGCGGCAGGTAGGACGCGCTGACCATCGGCCAGGTCGCGGCCAGCGCCCCGAGGATGGCGGCCCGGCCGGGCAGGTGGCCGTTTCCGGCCTGCTCGCCCAGAAGCTCGGCGTACTCTTCGGCGAGCCAGTAGACGACCAGCGTGACCACGACGGCGACCACCAGCGGCAGGGTGGATAGGTGGCCTCCGGCGGTGTCAAGGATCGCCGCCGTGATGATCGCGCCGTAGATCCCGGCGGCGCGGCGGCGGCCCAGGTTCGTCGCCGCGGGCTCGGGCTGGAGTTCGTCACCTGCCGTAATGCCGGCCATGGTTGCCCCTTAGTGGGCCGTGAGATGGATGACTCCGAGGTCGGACAGTCCGTTGAGGGCCAGTTGCACGGCGAGCGCGGCGAGCAGGAAGCCGAATACCTTCTCGGTCACCAGCATCCGGCTGGCGTCCAGGTGGCTGCTGACCTTCACGGCCCAGCGGAATACGACGACATCGAGCACCAGGACAACGATGAGGATGCCGACCACGACGGCGACCACCGCGACGGAAGCGGCCTCGGCCGAGCCGGTGACCAGGACGACAATCCCAGCCGGGTTGAGCAGGTAGGGCACGGCCAGCGGAAAGACCGCGACCTGCATCGGATCCCGGTCTTCGACCGGGTGACCGCCATTGTCCGGCCCCTGATGCCCGAGCACCATAGTGACCGCAATGATCAGCAGAATGATCCCGCTGGCAATACCCAGGGCACCCGGGGAGAAATGCAGCAGCCTGGTCAGCAAGCCGCCGAGAATCAGCAGGAGCACGGCCACCGTGGCCGCGGTGACCAGCATCTTGCGCAGCACGCGGCGCTTGGTTTCCTCCGGCATCTGCTTGGTGGCCTCGAGGAACGGCACCAGCGCGATCTTCGGCCCGATCCCGATCAAGAGCAGCAGGAACGTATCGATAACGAAGGCGGCGTTGAGCGTCTCCAGTTCCATCCGGGATCGCGCTCAGTGGCCGGTCGCGTGGTCATCGTCGAAAGGCATGTCTACCCTCGTCCAGCCGCCGGGCTCGTCCCTTCAAGCCTTCACTGGGCTAAGACGATGGGGATCACCTAAGACGGATGATTGACGCCGGGGACGGCGGGTGAGGCGCCCCGCCGGCCATCAGGGGCGCCCTCGGGGGGAGAGCATGACCAGCGGGGCGCGCTGTGGGGTTCTTCCCGGGCCGGCGCGGGTGGCCATAGCCGGGAAGAACGCCCGGGCGCGCCGCGGGGAGGGAGCGGCGCGGCCGGGCGGCGCCCCGCCGGACATCGGGGGCGCCCTCCGGGGGGGCGAGGGCATGGCCGACGGGGCGCGCTGTGGGGTTCTTCCCGGGCAAGCTCAGGGCCATGGCCGGGAAGAACCATCTACAGAATCGGCGACAGGGCTGACCGTACGCTGAATACTACCCGCAGGTAACCTGTAAGCTACTGACAAGTAACCTGTGGGGCTGGTGTGCATGGAGGGATGGCTGTTGGCCCCGGGGCAGAACGACGACGTCGGGCCGGGAGATGCTCCCGGCCCGACGAGGTTGAGCGACTTGGTTGAGCCTGGTCAGTCCCGGCGCGGGTCCGATAGCACGACGACGGACCGGGGACCGACGGTAACGCGCTGGCCGGCGGCCTGGGCGGGGGCCGAACGGCCGGTCGCGACGGGATCGTAGGTGTCCACCTCGAGGCGCCAGGCGGCGCCCGGCCGGCTGGCGGGCAGGACGAACTCCAGCGGCTCCCACCAGGCGTTGACCAGGACCAGGAAGTCGTCGTCGAACAGTGGTGTGCCGTCTTCGGCGTGGTCGGGGGCATCGGATCCGTCCAGGTACAGCCCGATGGCCAGGGCGGCGGCGTCCGACCAGTCGGCGGAGGTCATGCCCTGGCCCTGGGGAGTGAACCACTGGAGCTCGGACGCGTCCTTGCCGGCCAGGAAACGGCGGCGGCGGAAGACCGGATGCTGCTTGCGCAGGGCGATCAGCCGAGTGGTGAAGTCCCGCAGCTCCGTGTCGGGCTGGGACCAGTCCAGCCACGCGATCTCGTTGTCCTGGCAGTAGGCGTTGTTGTTGCCTTGCTGGGTGCGGCCCATTTCGTCGCCGCCCAGCAGCATCGGGACGCCGAACGACAGCAGCAGGGTGGTCAGCATGGCCCGGGACTGGCGCTCTCGCAGGGCGAGGATGTCCGGGTCGGTGGTCGGGCCCTCCGCCCCGCAGTTCCACGAGGCGTTGTCACTGGTCCCGTCGCGGTTTGATTCCTGGTTGGCCTCGTTGTGCTTGTCGTCGTAGGAGACCAGGTCCCGGAGGGTGAAGCCGTCGTGCACGGTGATCAGGTTGACCGACGCCGTAGGCCGGCGGCGCGAGCCCGCGTAGAGGTCCGACGACCCGCAGAACCGGGTCGCGAACTCGCCGAGGCCGATGGGGTGACTGCGCCAGAAGTCGCGCATCGAGTCCCGGTACTTGCCGTTCCACTCCCGCCACAGGGGCGGAAAGCGGCCGAGGTCGTAGCTGTCCATCTGGCCCACGTCCCACGGCTCGGCGATCAGCTTGGCCCGGGACACCACCGGATCCTGGGAGACCATGTCCAGGAAGGCCGACACCTGGTCGAAGGCGCCGTCCTGGCGGGCCAGGGTCGGGGCCAGGTCGAACCGGAATCCGTCGGCGTGCATCTCGGTCAGCCAGTAACGCATCGAGTCCATCATCAGCTGCAAGGTGACCGGGTCTCCCGCATTGAGGGAGTTGCCGCAGCCCGTCGTGTCGTAGTACGCGCGCGGGTTACCGGACTCGAGCCGGTAGTAGGCCGGGTTGTCGAGGCCGCGGAAGCAGATGGTCGGCCCGTCGGCGCCGGCCTCCGCGGTGTGGTTGAACACCACATCGAGGATCACCTCCAGTCCGGCCGCGTGCAGTGCGTCCACCATGGCCTTGAACTCCTCGACCTGGCCGCCCGGCTTCCCGGCCCGGACCGCCGCCGAATAGCCCTGATGGGGCGCGAAGTAGCCGATCGTGTTGTAGCCCCAGTAGTTGGTCAGCCCGCGCTTCAGCAGGAACGACTCGGGGACGCTCTCGTGCACCGGCAGCAGCTCGACGGCCGTCACCCCCAGGTCGACCAGGTGGGCGATGGCTGCCTCGTGCCCCAGCCCGGCGTAGGTCCCCCGCAACTCCGGCGGGATCCCCGGATGACGCATGGTGAAGCCCTTGACGTGCAGTTCGTAGATGATCGTGTCCGAGAACCGGTGCCGCACATGACCGGCGTCACTCCAGCTAAAGGCGTCGCCCGCCACCACCAGGCTCCGCGGCATACTGGCGGCGGAGTCCGCGGGGCTGGGCGCGTCCGGGTCGCCTTCGGCATAGCCCAGCACGTCCGGGCCGAACGTGACGGAGCCGCTGATGGCCCGGGCGTAGGGATCCAGCAGCAGCTTGGCCGGATTACAGCGCACGCCGCGGGCGGGATCGTACGGCCCGGTGGCCCGGTACCCGTAGGCCTGCCCCGGCCTGATCCCGGGCACGAAGGCGTGCCAGACGCCGCCGTCATAGTCCCGGAACTGGATCTGCGTTTCCAGGCCCGACTCGTCGAACAGGCACAGCACCATCCCATCGGCGACGCCGGAGGCCACCGCGAAGTTGGTGCCCGCCTCATCCGCCGTGGCCCCGAGCGGGAACGGGCTACCGGGACGGGAGGTAAGGGGCAGCCCGGCTACGGCGGTCATTGCCCATTTCCCTTGCTGATGGCGCGGATGACGTCCCCGAGGGGATCAACCGCCCCGTGCCGGCGGCGGATCATGTCGGCGATCAGGCCGGTCCAGCCGGTCTGGTGGAAGGCGCCGATCGCGGCGCCGTTGTCGCCGTGGAAGTACTCGCTGAAGATCAGGTTGTCGTGCCAGGCCGGATCGTTCTGCAGCTTTTCAGTCCCGCCAAAGCAGGGGCGCCGGCCCCCGGGTCCTTCGGTAAAGATCGAGATCAGCCGGTCCTGCAGGTCATCGGCCACCTTGTCCAGGGTGAGCCGCACCCCCGACCCGGTCGGGTATTCGATCGTGAACTCGTCACCGAAGTATCGGTGGTAGCGCTGCAGGGAGCTGACCACCAGGTAGTTCAGGGGGAACCAGAGCGGTCCGCGCCAGTTCGAGTTTCCGCCGAACATAGCGGTGGTGGATTCGGCTGGCTCGTAGTCGATGCTGGCCTGCAGGCCCTCGACGTCGAGTTCGTAAGGGTGATCGCGGTGGTAGGCCGACAGCGCCCGCAGGCCGTACGGGGACAGGAACTCACTCTCGTCGAACAGCTTGGCGAACAGCTTCTCCAGCCGGCCGACGCCGGCCAGGCTGAGCAGCAGCCGCCGCTGCCCGGCCTCGCCGCGCACCAGCCCGATCTCGCTGGCCTTTTCCGCGTCGGCCAGGCCACGACGGTCCATGAAGTCCGCGAACGCCTTGCCGGTGGTGAGGGCCAGCTCGATATCGTTTTCCTCCAGCACCGCCGCGGCCAGGATCGGGATAATGCCCACCATCGACCGGACCTTGACCGAGGTGGCTTCCCCGTCCGGCGCGAGCAGCCGGTCGTAGTAGAGCCCGTCGGCCTCGTCCCACAGCCCGAGGCCTTCCAGGGCCTCGCTGATGCCGGCGAAGTGCTCCATGAACTTGAGGATGAGGTCGAGGCCTGGTCGCTGGCCGGACCGGTTCAGGATGATCGCCAGGGAGGCCATGGCGATGGCGTAGAACCCCATCCAGCCGGTGGCATCCGACTGCTCCAGCGTGCCGCCCACTGGCAGGTGTGACCGGTCGATCGGGCCGATGTTGTCCAGGCCGAGGAAGCCGCCCTCGAACAGGTTGTTACCCTCGGCGTCTTCCCGGTTGACCCACCAGGTGAAGTTGACCAGCAGCTTGTCGAAGATCCGGCTGACGAAATCAATGTCGCGGGCCCCGTCGATCGCGAACACCTCGGCCGCGGCCCAGGCCTGGACCGGCGGGTTCACGTCGCCGAAGTCCCACTCGTAGGCGGGCAGCGCGCCGTTGGGATGCTGGAACCATTCCCGGCACAGCAGAATCAGCTGGTACTTGGCGAAGGCCGGGTCCACGTGGGCCAGGGCCACGCAGTGGAAGGCCAGGTCCCAGGCGGCATACCAGGGGTACTCCCACTTGTCCGGCATCGACATGATGTCGAAGGCGTTGAAGTTGCGCCAGCGCGAGTTGCGGCCGCTCAATCGCTGAGCCGGGGGGACCGGCTGGGTCGGGTCGCCGTCCAGCCAGCGGGCCACGTCGTAGTAGAACAGCTGCTTGCTCCACAGCAACCCGCCGAACGCCTGGCGCATCACCAGCGCCTCGTCGGCGGATGCCCCGGCCGGGGTGAGGTCGGCGTAGAACTCGTCGGCCTCGGCCTTGCGCTGCTCGATCACCTGGGTGTACTGGGCGCCGAGCGGGTCGTTCGCGGTGCCGACGGCGGCCTGGGCGGGTGGCGGGCGCAGCCTCAGCCGCAGCTCGACCGTTTCTCCCGGCGCGGCCGTCACCTGGTACCAGAACGAGCACTTGGTGCCCGTGCGCTCCGGGTTGACGGTGGCCGCCCCATTGACCACGTGGTCGTTGATGCCGTCCTTCGGGTACGGCGTGAGCGGCGTGCTGCCGAACAGCTTCTGGTCGTTGGTCTCGTTCTCGCAGAACACCGCGGTCGGCATCGTCCCGTCCGGCCCGGGGCCGGCCAGCAGCTCCATCGGGCCGAGGAACGGGTGATCGATGCCCACCTCCGAATCGCCCACCGCCCGCATGACCGGCTTGGGTACGTCGACGTCCCACGACCAGGTGTTACGGAACCAGGCGGTCGGCAGCACGTGCAGCGTCGCGGTCTCGGGGCCGGCGTTGGTCACCTGCACGGTCATCAGCAGGTCATCGGCGCTGGCCTTGGCGTAGTGCACTTCGGTGATCCAGTATTTGTCCTCGTCGAACGTCCCGGTATCCAGCAGCTCGTACTCCGGCTGGAACTTGTCCCGGGCCCCGTTGACGTCGATCAGGTCCTGGTACGGATACTCGCCTTGCGGATAGTGATAACGCCAGCGGTTCCAGGCGTGGCTGGGCAGCGCGTCCAGGTACCACCAGTACTCCTTGACGTCCTCGCCGTGGTTGCCCTGCGCCCCGGTCAGCCCGAACGCCCGCTCCTTCAGGATCGGGTCCTTCCCGTTCCACAGGGCCAGGCCCAGGCAGAGCCGCTGCTCCACGTCACAAAACCCGGCCAGCCCGTCCTCGCCCCACCGGTAGGCCCGGGACCGGGCCTGGTCGTGCGGCAGGTAATTCCACGCCTCGCCGTCGGCGCTGTAGTCCTCGCGGACCGTGCCCCACTGCCGCTCACTGACGTAGGGGCCCCACCGGTACCACTCCCCCGCCTGAAGCAGCCCGTCCTCCAGTCGCCCGAACCCGGCAACCCGATCCCGCTCAGCGCCCACTGCTGACCCCTTTAGCTTGACGTATTCCCTGCCTTTCTATGCCGGTAGGACGCGGCAGCTCATCACCTATGACGGGTGATGATTCTGGGCGCAAGCTCGGCCACATTAAGGACGTAGCTAGCGGTATATGAACGGTTGGTAAACAATGGCCAACCGGCTATCGGAGGCTGGCGTGACGACAGCACAGATCCTCATCGGATTCGGCCTCATCATCGCGCTGGCGGTCGGCTCGCAGGTGGTGGCCAGCCGACTGCGCATTCCCGCCCTCATCGTCCTCCTGCCCGTCGGTTTTACCGCGGGCGCGCTGACCAGCGACATCAACCCGCAGCACCTGCTCGGAGCCTCGTTCCAGCCGCTGGTGTCCCTGTCGGTGGCGGTCATCCTCTACGACGCGGGCCTGGGCCTCGATCTGCGCAAGCTCAAGGGTCACACCCGCAAGGTCGTGATCCGCCTGATCGTCCTCGGGGTGCTGATCACCTGGGTGGTCGCCGCTGCTCTGGCCGCGCCGCTGCTCGGCATGTCGCGCGGCGCGGCGGTGATGATCGGGATCATTCTCGTCGTCTCGGGACCGACGGTCGTGGGCCCGCTGCTTGGTTTCGTCCGGCCGGCGGAACGGTTGCAGCGCGTCCTGATCTGGGAAGGCTCACTGATCGACCCGGTCGGCGGAATACTCGGGGCGCTGGTGTTTCACGCGGTCACCGCGAGCACCAGCAAAGGCCTGGGCAGCCAGCTGGCACAGTTCCTGCTGAGTACCGTGGTCGGGCTGGCCGGCGGTGTGGCCGGCACCGCGCTGCTCTGGCTGGTGCTGCGTAAGCTCCGGCTCAGCGAAGTGCTCGGCACCAACGCGCAACTCGCCGCGGTGGTCGCGGTGGCGGCCGGATGCGACGCTATCCGGGACGACACCGGGCTCATCGCGGCCATTTTCATGGGCCTCGCGCTCGCCAATATGCGGGGTTTTGACATGCCGGCCCGCCGCCCATTTTTTGAGACCCTCGTACAGCTCATCATTGGCGTGCTGTTCATTTCCATCTCGGCCACCGTCACCCCGCAGTCGCTGCGGCACCTGGTATTGCCCACGCTCGTCCTCGTCGCGGCCCTGGTCATCGTGGCCCGTCCCGTCGCGGCCTTCGCGTCCACGCTGAAAACAGATCTCCCGAAAGGCGAACGCGCGTTCATCGGCTGGATGGCCCCGCGTGGAATTGTCGCCGCCGCCACCGCCTCGACGCTCGGGACGGCCCTGGCGGCCAAGGGAATCGGCGGCGCGTCCAAGATCCTGCCCGCCACCTTCCTGGTGATCGTGGCCACCGTGACCCTGTACGGCCTGACCGCGGCGCCGGTGGCCCGGCGCCTGCGCGTAGGCCGCCCGGACCGCACCCGGCCGCTCCTGGTGGGCGGCGATGCGTGGGTCATCGGCCTCGGGCTGGCGCTGCGGTCGGCCGGCCTGGAGGTGCTGATGTGGGCGGGCCTGGATCAGCAGCGGGAGCAGATCAGGCAGGCTGGCCTGGAGCTGGCGCCGGGCGAGCTGGTGGCCGCCGCCACCGGCCGCGGCGCGCGGCTGGAGGGGATCACCGACGTCCTGCTGCTGACTGACGAAGACGACTTCAACGCCTTGGCCTCGGCCTTGCTCGCGGGCAACGTCGAGGGGCGGGTCTACCGGCTCGGGCCGCAGTTGCGCAGCCACGGCGTGGTCGCCCCGTACACCGGCGGTGAGATCTTGTTCCGTGACGGCCTGACCAGGCGGACCGTCAACGACCGGTACGCCGACGGCGCGCGCATCAGCGTGCGGCCGGCCAGCGTCGAGCCAGCCGCCAGGCCTGGTGGGCCCGATGAGGCCGACCTGCTGTTCCTGGTGCGGGCGGACGGGCAGCTGGCCGCGGTCACCCAGGCCGGTGTACCGGCGCCGCAGGCGGGCGACACCTCGGTGTCCCTGGGGCCGGTGCCAGTGCCAGTGCCGGCGACACAGACGGCGGACCGACGGCAGCCGCAATGACCTTTCACGTGCGGCTGGTCAGTCCACCCGATCAGACCGAGCGTCTCGTCGGGCTGCTGGACGGAGATTCAGGTATCTCGAATCTGGTGGTCCTGCCGGGAAGGGCGCGGCGGCCGGACGGTGATGCTGTGCAGTTCGACGTGCGATCCCAGTCCGCCAACTCCCTCTTCCGGAAGCTGGAGGCCTTCCCCATCGACCACAGTGGCGCGGTCGCGATCAAGCAGGTCGATGCGACGCTCGGAGCAGAGACAGGACGGGCCCCCGAGCACTTTATTGTCCAGCGCGACGTCGCCCCGGTCTGGGAAATCGTCGAGGCCAAGATTCGCTCCGACGCCGTCTACGCCCCTAGCTTCTACATTCTTCTGATCATCGCTGGGCTGATCGGTGCGGTCGGCATCCTGACCAACTCGCAGATCCTCATCGTCGGAGCCATGGTCGTCGGGCCCGGAATACAACGCGATCATGGGCGTCGCGCTCGGCCTCGACAAGCGGCGCCTGCGCCCGGTAGTTCGCGGCGCCCTCGCTCTCTTGGCCGGGTTCTCGGCCGCTATCGTCCTCACCCTGATCTTCGGCTTGATCATTCGCTGGTCCGGGCGTACGCCGAAGCTGTACCTGGCCGGGGTGCGGCCCGTCTCGGCGCTGATCGACAGCCCGAACTTGTTCTCACTCGTCGTGGCCGTGCTGGCGGGAATCGTCGGTGTCGTCTCGCTGACGGAAGCGCGAGCGGGCGCGCTCATCGGCGTATTCATCTCGGTCACGACCATTCCGGCCGCGTCCGACCTCGGCCTGTCGCTGGCCTATTCGAGCTGGACACAAGCCCGGGGATCGGCGTTTCAGCTGGTGCTCAACGTGACCGTGCTGATGGTGGTCGGGGCGCTGGTGCTGCGTCTGCAGCGGATCATCTGGGGGCGCCGCGAAAGATAGTCAGGCGGGCGGGTGGACCGTGGCCCAGTCGGCGGCCATATCGACCACCGTCCACTTGCCCTCGGCCGCGGCGGCGAGCAGCTGGTCCGTGCCGGCGCCGAGGATGGGGTCGCGGTCGTAGGCGTACTCCCGGTCGCCGTCGGTGTGGTGGACGACCAGCTCCAGGGTCCGGTACGGGCTGGCCGCGGTCCACTGGAGCATGGCCAGGTCGCCATCGGTGTTCCCGGCGGCCATGATCGGGCGCTGCCCGACGTGCCGGTGGATCGAGCTCGGCTTCTGCGGACCGTCGTTGATGACCTGGACGGTGGGGCTCTTGACGAGTTCGGGGGTGCCCCCGGACACGTAGCGGAAATCGGTTTCGCCGACGCTGCCGATCACCCGGTGCGGGGGCAGACCGTAGACCTCATCGGTCCAGGCCCGCATGAAGTCCGTGCCACCGCCGGAGAAGATCCAGCAGGAGAAGCCGTTCCGGTCCAGCAGGCTCAGCAGTTCCAGCATCGGCTGGTACACCGTCGCCGGGTAGGGCCGCTTGAAGCGAGGGTGGCGGGCTGAGGCCAGCCAGGCTCGGCTCGCGGCGTCGAACTCGTCGGTGGTGATGCCCGCGTGGGTGACCGTGATCAGCTCCATCAGCGCGGCCATCCCGCCGGCCTGCAGCTCTTCCAGGCTGGTGGGATGACCCAGCGCGGCCGCCCGGTCGATCGCGAACATCAGCTGTGCGTACACGGGCTGCTCGGTCCACAGCGTGCCGTCGTTGTCGAAGACCGCGATCCGGTCCCGTGCCGGGACGAAGTCGGCCGAGTCGGGGTCGGTCACGGCGGCGACGAACTCCACGATCGCCTGCCGTGGGCCGGTCCTCCGCCAGCCCGGCAGCTCGGCCGCGCTTACCGCGGGCATCAGGCGGCCCGCCTGAGGCCCAGGTTGTCGCGTGAACCGTAGACACACAGCGCATACAGGGCGCCCCGGGGACGGCGAAAGTCGCTGCTCTCCCCACTGGAGTGTCTGCTCGTCGCTGCCGACGCCATGGAGCCCTCCCTGGTTAATTTCGCTCCTGCCTGAGCAGGCTCTCCCTGCGGTTACGGCCCAGGCATCACCCGTCCCGGGTGGTAGCCAGGCCAGCTCGGGGTCACCCGCGGTCGGCCCCGGTCTCCTCGTCGCCCGATTCGGCAGCGGGCTGCTCTGTGCGGGCTGACTGGGCCAACCGGGCCTGATCGTGGAGGCGGCGCACTTCCAGGACCTGCACGCCGAGCAGCTCGAGCCTGGCCAGCAGCCCGTGCAGAGCGGCCTGATCAGGCAACTGACCGTGGACTACCGTCTCTACCGGCTCGACCGAGGCGACCAGCTCCTCGAAGTCAAGCAAGGCCTCTGGCGGCAGGATGCCGGTGATACGTATCTCGTAGGAAGAGGAACTCACCGGGCCCCCAATCAATTCGAAGTAGCGGTGCCCGTAGCCCTCATGGTGAGGCTCTCTGCCCCGTTACGCCCCCCTCATGGCGGGTGACTTCTTTATCGCAGAAGGGTGAGTTGCTCATCGCGGAGGCGACGACGCGGGAAATTCTGGGCGACCGTCCGAGCCGGCTGGGACCGGACTGGCCGGGGCCGGGCTGGCCGAGGGCGGCCCGGCCGCGGGCCGCGGGCTTTCGGCGGCGGGGTCAGCGGCCGGACTCGGGGTGAGCCGGGCCGAGAGGACGTAGGCCACCACGACGGCCACGATGACCAGCGGCATGACGGCCACGCCGTCCGACGAGCCCAGCAGGAGGGCGGCCAGCAGGACGGAGGTCAGCGGCAGCCGGAGCATGACCACGGACATCGCAGCGATGCCCATGGCAACGCCGTCGACGAGCGGCAGCCCGGGCAGGTGTGACAGCGCGACCCCGCCCGCCGCCCCGAGGAACAGGGCCGGGAACGTGGGGCCGCCGCGGAAGCTGCTCAGCGAAATCCCGTACGCGATCCCCTTGCAGACCAGCAGGAGCACCAGTGCTCCGACGGTGTAGCTGGCGGCGTGGTCTACGAACGGGCCGAGGGCGGACTGCCCGGAGAACAGCACCTCGGAGGAGCCTTTCCCAGTGCCGGCGGCGAACGCGATGGCCAGGCCCGCGACGGCCAGGCCGATCACCGGAGTGAGCAGCACTCTCCGCCGGTCGACGTAAGGCCGCAGGAGCAGGCCCAGCCACCGGATGCCCATGCCGAAGGGGACGGCCAGCACGCCGATCGCCAGCGCCCAGCCGAACTCCCCGATCGTCGGAGCACCGACGTGCGGAAGGCCCGGGATGGCCAGCGAGAACGTACCCAGCCCGGTCCAGGCGTCCAGGCCGACGAACACGAGCGAGCCGACCCCGGCGGCCAGCAGCCCCGGGACCAGCACCACCTGCAGCATCGCCCCGCCCAGGCCAGAGGCCTCCATCAGGAGGAACGCCCCGGTTATCGGGGATCCGAGCAAGGTGCTGATGGCGGCGAAGCTGCCGGCCGCGGCCACGGCCGCCTGGGTCCGGGCGGGAGCGTCCCGCTTGACGAGCTTGACCGCGAGGACGCCGAGCCCGCCGCCGAGGGCGATCAGGGGCGCCTCGGGACCGAGGACCACGCCCAGGCTCAACGTCGCGAACGCGGCCAGTAGGATGCCCGGAAGCTCCCGGGGAGTTGGCGCCCCCGCGCCGGCCTTGAATCCGTCCGCGGGCGAGTGGCCACCCGTGCCGGGCAGGTACTTGATGGTCAGGGCGACCAGCACCCCGGCCAGCAGCAGCGGCAGAATCGGCCACCACAGTGGTTCGCCGTGGAAGCCCAAGCCCTTGGGCAGATCGGTGAAGATCCAGCCCTGCAGCTTGCTGACCAGGGCGAGGAAGAAGTAGGCCGCCGCTGAGACGGGCGCGCCGATGATCACGGCGAGGACCAGCAGAACGATATAGCTCCGGGACCGCAACAGCGCCAGCGGATCCGGCGGCTTATCCGGGTCCGCCGGGCTGGGCGGGTCAGGAGGATCGGGCGTACTCACCAGGTTTCCTCCTGACCCCGCAGCGCGTCCTGGACAGCCGTGCTCCGCGCTGAATCAGCCGCCGAGCAGTTTGGCCTTGGCGGCGGTGAATTCGTTGTCGGTCAGAGCGCCGCTCTGATGCAGGGCGTCGAGCTGGTTCAGCTGGTCGAGCAGGGACGGTCCCGCGGGCGGGGCTGCGGGCTCCGGTGGCGGCGGCGCGTAGGCCTGCTGGGGCGGCGGCGCGGCTGCCTGCTGCTGTTGAAGGTCGCTGATCTGGGCGTTCTGCTCGGCCTCGGCCTGGGCTTGCTCGGCATTTCTGTTCGCGTTGTGGCGGCCGGCGGCGTACGCGCCGCCGCCGATGACCGCCGCGCGCAGGAGCGGGCGTCGTCGTCTCATCATTTCTGCCTCCTGGAAAACCGGTCGACCCTGCGGATTCTGTGCGCTCGCTTAGGCGTCGGGCGGGAGCTCGAGGCCGAGGGCCAGCATGAGTTCAGGTGCGGCCGACATCACCCTGGGCCCACCTACCTGCGGCCAGATCGCCCGTAGCACGCCGATCAGGTCCTGCGGCGTGGCGCCCGCGGCGAGCGCGTTGGCGACCTGCCACAGGTACGAGGCGGGCGGCGCGTCGAGGGCGATGAGGGCAGCGATCTTGACGAGCGAAAAAGTGCGGGCGTCGAGGCCGCTGCTGGCCTGCTCGCTTTCCCGGAACGCCAGAACCTCCTCCAGAACCGTCTGATCGCCGACGGCCAGGCCGGTCAGCGTGTCCTGGGTGGCGGCATCGACGTCGGCCTTGACGGGCGTTGTCATGATCAGGCTCCTTTGGTCTCGGGCACCGGGCAGGTGGCGCATATGGCCACCACCCACCCCTCAACTCTCGCGCTGGCCTGCGGTTCGCGCGTCACCCGCAGGGGATGATCCGGCGGCGGGCTGGTCAGCCGTGCACGAGGCCGAGGACGCCGTTGACGGCTACGATCACGCCGCCCACGAGCAGGACGGCGATGAGGATCTTGTTGCCGTTCGCGCGCAGCCAGCCGTTGAACGCGGTCAGGTACCGGGTCGTCGCGCCGGGCGCGACAATGTGCACCAGCAGGGGCAGCCACACCAGGAGCGCGTTGAGCACGACGACGACGATGATGGCGGTCGTGGTTTCTTCGATGTCAGCATTGGCCGTGGCGATCACCTGAACCGCGGCGATGAACGTGATCCCCGGCGCGAACAGCAGCAGGCCGACGGCAAAGGCGCTCCTGGGGGCGGGATCGGCGATCAACCTCGAGACGAGCCCCTGCTTGGGGTGGTCGGGATCGGGCGGCTTCGGTTTCCGCCGGGCCAGGAAGGCGCCCGCTGCGATCATCAGCAGGCCGAGGCCGAGCCGCAGGCCGTAGCGGGGCGTGCGCTGATTGTGGTGGCTCAGGCCGGTGTTGCGCAGGATCACGATCACCACCAGGCCCATGACCAGGCTCATGATGATCGCGCCCGCCAGGTACGCCGTGCCCACTAGCCGGGGCCGGGCCGAGCCGAGGTAGACGGCGGACACCAGAAGGGTGGTCGGGGACAGCGCGGCTAGCAGGGCGAGGCCGGCCGCCTGCAGGATCACCGGCTGCCCGCCATCCCCGGCTCACCGGGCGGGGCGGGCGGGCTGGGTGGATCAGGCGGAGTAGTGGCCGAAGCAGCCGGCCTACTGCCGATCAGCTCGATCAACCCGAGCACCACGAGCAGCAGAACGACGATGACGATGACGACGGTGGCGGAGGGCTGACCCCAGAACACGAAAATCAGCGCGGCCAGGGCGACTGCGGAGATGCGCAGCGCCCGGCGGTGCGCGTAGGTCCAGCGACCGACCGGGCCGGTCCGGATCCCGAGATGCTCGGCGCCGTGGCGCAGCCAGCCGAAGCCTGAGGTGAAGGCGCCCCGGGTCCGGACCGCGGTCACCGATGGGCCGGTCATGAACGCACCGGCCGCGATGACCAGGCCGATGACCAGGACCAGGCGCAGCCCGTCCTTGATAAACCGGACGAACGTATCGAACAGGACGGCCGCGGCGTCGGCGGGCAGCGTGCTGCTCGGCACGCTGCTCAGGTAGATGCTGCGGAAGATCAGCAGGCCGGCCGCGAGCACCAGCATCGATGCCGCCAGGCCCAGCCCGGCCCCGATCAGGGCGCGCCGGTGCCTGCGGGCCACGTACACGCCGGCCGCCAGCAGCAGCACGACCAGGATCGGCGCCACGATCTTGAAGTCGTTGACCGCCCGGTATCCGCTCTGCGCCTTGACCAGGTACTTGGCCGAGAACAGGGTGAACGTGGGGTTGATGGCCGGGAGTTTGCTGACGATGGACAGGCCGCGGCTGGCCAGGTCCTGTTTGACGAGGGTGATGAACGGTCCGAGGTTGAGGACGACGTTGCCGTTGCTGACGCTGACCGAGGTGCTGCCCTGCCCGGAGAGCACCTTGACCAGCTGGGTGTGGATACGGGTGTTGGCCTGGACCCACAGCTGAGCGAACCTCGGGCTCGTCACTATCTTGTGCACCTGGGTGTGCACGAAATTGGTGAACGCGCTGTTGAGCTGCGGGGCGAAGTTGTGCAGCAGCGTTCCGACGCGCGGCAGACCTTTTTCGGTCAGGGCGGCGGCGGCCTGATTGGCGTACCCGGTGACGTTGACCTGGGTCGTGATCGCGTTCGTGATCTTATCGGTCAGGGCGTTCTGAACGGCCTTGTCATGAACCAGCGGCGCCACGTTCTCCACGTACCGTGAGGTATCGGAGACCTGATTGCCGGCCCAGACTCCCAGCAGGGAGATCGGCGCGAGGATGCAGCCGAGCACGATGAGGACCGTGGCGACCGGCGCCCGCCAGCGGCCGCGCCGCCGGCCGGCGGGCGGCTGTGCCTCCTGCCGGCTACGCAGCTCGGCCACTTCGGCGCGCAGACGATCGATTTCTGCCTGCTCTTCCGGGCTGACTCCTGAGCCTTCGGCCGCAGGGCCCGCCGCAGGGACGGCGTCAGACAACGCATGCCTCCTGAGACAACGGATGCCTCCTGCCGATTACTGGATTCGTTCACCGTCCCTCGCCACGCCGCCGCGCGCTTCACCCGGTCGGGGTGAGTTGCCCATGGCGGCATGACCGCATCATCGGCGTATGAGCAATCGCGGGCCGGTTGATCCGCGGCTGCTGCGTTACGCCGGTGCCGCGCGCGGTTACCTGGTCGTTACGGTGGCGCTCGGACTGGCCGGAACGGCGCTGATCTTGGCCCAGGCCGGCCTGCTGGCCCACGCCCTCGCGACTGCAGCCCGCGGTGACATGGTCGCCACGCTGGCGGGCACGCTCACGGCCCTGCTGATCGTGGTGGCGGCGCGGGCGGCCGTGAACTACGGCGGTGAGATCACCGCGCTCCGCGCGGCCGCGACCGTCAAGTCACAGCTGCGCAGTGCGCTCACCGCGCGGGCGCTGCGGCTCGGCCCCGGGTGGCTGGGTGGCCAGCGGGCGGGTGAGATCGCGACCCTGAGCACCCGGGGCCTGGACGGGCTGGACACCTATTTCGCCCGCTACCTGCCGCAGCTCGTGCTCGGGGTGCTGGTGCCCATCGCCGTGGTGGTCCGGGTGGCGGCCGCAGACTGGATTTCGGCGGTGATCATCGCGGTGACGCTGCCGCTGATCCCCTTCTTCGCGGTGCTGGTCGGCTGGCACACCAAGGCGCAGACGCGGAAGCAATGGCGATTGCTGGCCATCCTCGGGGGCCACTTCCTCGATGTGGTGGAGGGCCTGCCCACGCTCAAGGTGTTCGGCCGGGCCCGGGCCCAGGAAGCGGTCGTCGCCAAGGTCACGGACGACTACCGGAAAACGACGATGGCGACCTTGCGGATCGCCTTTCTGTCCGCGCTGGTCCTGGAGCTAGCCGCTGCGGTGGCGACCGCGCTCGTCGCGGTCGAGGTCGGGCTCCGCCTGCTGTATGGCCACATCGGCTACGAGACGGCACTGCTGGTGCTGCTGCTCACTCCGGAAGCATTTCTGCCGCTGCGCGCGGTCGGGTCCCAGTTCCACGCGAGCATGGAGGGGGCCGCCGCGGCCGGGCGCGTGTTCGAGATCCTGGATACTCCGGTACCGGACGGGCCGACCAGCCAGCAGGCCGAATCGGCCCGGCCGACCCGGGCCGCTGCGCCCACGGTGGCAGCGGACCTGCGGGTCGCTGAGATCAGGCTGGACGGGATCACCGCGGCCTATCCGGGCCGTTCCCAACCCGCTCTGGACGGGGTCAGCCTGACCGTCGCGCCGGGTGAGCGGATCGTGCTGACCGGGCCGAGCGGCGCGGGCAAGAGCACGCTGCTGGCCCTGCTGCTCCGCTTCCTGGCCCCGGCGGCCGGGGTCATCGCGGCGGGCGGGGTCGACGTGGCCGCGACAGATCTGGAGCAATGGCGGCGGCAGATCGCGTGGGTACCCCAGCAGCCATACCTGTTCAGCGGAAGCGCAGCCGACAACATCGCGCTCGGCCAGCCCGCCGCGAGCCGTGCGGCCATCGGCCGGGCCGCCGGGCTGGCTGGCGCGGCCGAGTTCATCGATGCGCTGCCGCGCGGCTACGACACACCGCTCGGGGAGCGCGGCCTGCGGCTATCGGCCGGTCAGCGTCAGCGGATCGCGCTGGCCCGCGCGTTCCTGCGTGACGCTCCCCTGCTGCTGCTCGACGAGCCCACCGCTCATCTGGATCCGGCCGGGGCCGGGCTGATCGCCTCGGCCCTGGATACGGAACTGGCCGACCGCACCGTCATCCTGATCAGCCACGGCCGGGACTGGGCCGCTGGGGGCGGCGGCCGGGTCCTCAGCCTGGACCACGGGATCCTGGTATCACCGGCTGGTCCGGCGCGGACGGCGGCGGCGGTGACCACATGACGAATGAGGTCGTGGCCGGACGGCGGCCGCTGCTGCGGCTGCTCTGGCTGGCCGGGCCGCTGCGCGGGCGGCTGGCGCTGTCGGTCCTGACGGGCGCGGCGGCCACGGGGTTCGGCGTGGCCCTGCTGGCTACCTCCGGCTTCATGCTGGCCCGCGCGTCGGAGCATCCTTCCATCCTGGCCATATCCGTCGCGGTGGTGGCGGTCCGGGCGTTCAGCGTCGGCCGCGGCGTGTCCCGCTACCTGGAGCGTCTGACCTCACACGACGTCGCGTTTCGAGTGCTTACCGACATCCGGGTGGCCATCTACCGGCGGCTGGAACGGCTCGCCCCGGCCGGGCTGGCCGCCTTCCGGTCCGGTGATCTGCTGGCCGCGCTGATCAGCGACGTGGACGCCACCCAGGACCTGTTTATCCGCGGCATCGGGCCGCCGCTGGCCGCACTGCTGGTCGGCGCGGGCGCCGTGACGGTGTGCCTGCTGATCCTGGCCCCAGCCGGCGGCCTACTCGCCCTCGGGCTGCTGGCCGCCGGGGCCGCGGCGCCGGCGCTGGCCGTCGTGGCCTCGCGACGGGCGGCCCGGGCCACCGCACCGGCCCGTGGCGAGCTCAGCGCGACCGTCACCGACCTGCTGGCGGGTGCGGCCGAGCTGCACGCGTTCGGCGCCCAGGACACCGCGCTGGCCGCTGCGGCCGAGGCGGACGCCAAGCTGACCGTGCTGGCCAGGCGCTCCGCAACCGCGACGAGCCTGGGCGGCGGGCTGGTGACCGGCCTCACCGGGCTCACGGTGTGGGCCGTCCTCGTCCTGGGGGTGGCGGCCGTGGGGCACGGCACGCTGACCCGGGTGCCGCTGGCCGTGCTGACGCTAACCGCGCTGGCCGCCTTCGAGGCGGTAGCTGTCATGCCGGCGGCCGCGTTGCAGCTCGGGGCCGCGCGCGCCTCGGCCCGCCGGGTCGGCACGATCCTCGACGCGCCGGATCCGGTCACCGAGCCGGCGGTCCCCCGGCCGCTGGACGCCGATGCGCCCGTGTCGGTGCAGATGTCAGGCGTGCAGGTCCGGTACTCCCGCGACGAGCCGTTCGCGCTGGACGGGCTCGACCTCGACCTGTCCGCGGGACGGCGGGTCGCGCTCATCGGTCCCAGCGGCGCCGGAAAGTCCACCGCGGCCGCAGTCCTGCTGCGCTTCCGCGAGCCCGTCGGCGGCACCGTCACGCTGAACGGCGCCGACCTGGCCAGTTATGCCGCCGATGAGGTGCGGACGGTGATCGGCGGCTGTCCGGCCGACCCGCACATCTTCGACGGGACCGTTCGTGACAACGTGCGCCTGGCCCGGGCGGGGGCCAGCGACGGCGAGCTGACCGCGGCGGCGGCGCGGGCCCGGCTGCTGCCCTGGATCGAGTCCCTGCCGCGGGGCTGGGATACCCCAGTCGGCGCCCACGGGGCCGCCATGTCCGGCGGAGAACGGCAGCGGCTGGCCCTGGCCCGGGCCCTGCTGGCCGACCCGGCCGTGCTGATTCTCGACGAGCCCACCGCTCACCTGGACCCCGAAGCGCGCACCGCCCTCACCGCCGATCTGCTGCTGCTCACCGCGGGCCGCGCCACCCTGCTGATCACCCACGAGCTGGAGGGACTCGAGCAGGTCGACGAGATCATCCTGCTGGACCAGGGCCGGGTCACCGAGCGCGGCACGCACGCGGAGCTGATGCAGACCGGCGGCCGCTACTACCAGCTCACCCGTGGGGTGTGATGTAGCCGGCCCGTGGCCAGGTTCTGATGACCAGGGTGATCTGTGACGAGGGCAGCGGCCGGACAGGTCGGCAGAGGAGCTGATATGGCGACCAACGAGGTGGACGCGCTGGTGATCTTCGGCGCGACCGGAGACTTGGCGAAGATCGAGACGTTCCCGGCGCTGGTGGGTCTGGTCCAGCGTGGAGTGCTCAACGTGCCCGTCATCGGGGTGGCGAAGAGCGGCTGGGGCCTGGAGCAATTCCGTGAGTACGCGGTGGCATCACTGCGGCTGAACAACATGGATCCGGACACCGAGGCCGCGCGGAAGATGCTCGGGCTGCTGCGCTACGTCGACGGGGACCTTGATTCCGATGCGACCTACCAGGCGATGTCGGACGAGATCGGCGCGGGCACTCGAGTGTTGTTCTACCTGGAAGTGCCGCCGCCACTGTTCGGGCGGATCGCGCAGGGCATCGCCGGGGCCGGCCGGGCCAAGGATGCGCGGGTGATGGTGGAGAAGCCGTTCGGCACCGACCTGGCCAGTTCCCGGCAGCTCAACGACACGATGCACCAGTACTTCCCGGAAGAGGCGATCTTCCGGGTCGACGACTGGCTGGCATTTGACCCGGTGGAGAACGTGCTGTTCGTCCGGTTCGCGAACTCGATCATTGAGCCGCTGCTCAACCGGAACTACGTGGAGAGCATCCAGATCACGATGGCCGAAGCGTTCGACGTGGCCGACCGTGGCCGGTTCTACGACCGGACGGGTGCGATCCGGGACGTCGTCCAGAACCACATGCTCCAGGTACTGGCCACCGTGCTGGCCGAACCACCGGGCAAGGCCGGCCTGGCCGACTGGCGGCAAGCCAAGTCGCAGGTGATATCCGCGCTGCGGCCGCTAACCCCCGAGGACGTGGTGAAAGGCCAGTACGAGGGCTACCTCGAGGTGGACGGGGTCGATCCGAAATCGACGACCGAGACCTACGTCGCGGTGCGGCTCACCGCGGACACCTGGCGCTGGGAAGGCGTGCCTATCCTGATCCGGGCAGCCAAGACCATGCCAGTCACCGCGACCGAGATCGACATCCGCTTCAAGCGGCCGCCACACGACGTGTTCGGGATCGAACCGTTCGAAGTGCGCGACTCGCTGCGGTTCCGGATCTGGCCGGAGACCGCGGTGGGCCTCACGCTGGCGGGCAAGAAGCCCGGTGCCGGGATGGAGCCGCAGCTGGAGGACCTGACGTTCGCGGGGCAGCCGGGCTCGGACATGCGTCCCTATGACCGGCTCATCGGCGCCGCCCTGGACGGGGACCGCTGGCTGTTCGCCCGTCAGGAGACCGTGGAGGCGGCCTGGGAGGTCGTTGACGCGGTGATCGGCGACGTCACTCCCGTGCACCCGTACGCCCGGGGCAGCTGGGGCCCGAAGGAAGCCGACCGGCTGCTGCCGGAGCGGGACACCTGGCACGACCCGGCCGGATGAGCGAAGAGCGGGAGCACGCCATGGCAGCCATGACGCAGGAAAGCGGCCAGCGCCGGGTGGTGATCGTGGGCGGCGGCTTCGCCGGCCTGTTCGCGGTCCGCGCGCTCAAGGACAGTGCCGCGGTGACGCTGATCGACCGGGCCGGGCATCACCTGTTCGCGCCGCTGCTCTACCAGTGCTCGACCGGCATCCTGTCCGAGGGAAAGATCGCCGCACCGCTGCGCGATCTGCTCAAGAAACACAAGAACGTCAACGTCGTCCTAGGCGAGGTATTCGACTTTGACATCGAAGGCCAGCGCGTCCTGGCCCGGCGAGTCGGCGGCGAGGTCATGGAGTTCGGCTACGACGATCTCATCGTGGCCGGCGGAGTCCGGCAGTCCTACTTCGGCCATCCCGAGTTCGCCCGCTGGGCCCCGGGCATGAAGACGATCTCCGATGCGCTGGCGATCCGGCGCCGGGTCTACGGCGCGTTCGAGATGGCGAACACCGCCACCAGTCCTGAAGAACGCCGCACCTACCTGACCTTCGTCCTGGTCGGGGCGGGCCCGACCGGCGTGGAGCTGGCGGGGCAGATCCGGGAGGTAGCGACCAAGACCCTGCGGGCCGAGTTCCGAAACATCCAGCCGGAGGACGCCCGGGTGCTGCTGTTCGACGGCGGCAGCGCGCCGCTGGCCATGTTCGGCCCGAAACTGTCGCAGAAGGCCGCCGACACGCTCGACAAGCTCGGGGTCGAGCGGCACATGGGCTCGATCGTCACCCACGTCGACGAGGGATATGTGCTCGTCCGCGACCACGACGGCCAGGAGACGCGCTACGACGCCGCCACCGTGCTGTGGACCGCCGGGGTCGAGGCCCCGCCGATGGCCAAGGCCCTGGCCGCCGCCACCGGCGCCGAGCAGGACCGGGCCGGGCGCATCGTGGTCGAGAAGAACTGCACCATCGCCAACCATCCGGAGATCTCCGTCCTCGGCGACATGATGAGCCTGGACAAGTTGCCCGGGGTGGCTGAGGTGGCCATGCAGACCGGCCTCTACGCCGGCCACCGCATCCGGCACCGGGCCGCGGGAAACCTGGCGGAGAAGCCGTTCCGCTACCACGACCTCGGGTCGGCCGCCTACATCTCCCGGGGCAAGGCCGTCGTCTCGGCCGGGCCGCTGAAGGTCGGCGGCTTCGTCGGCTGGTGGATCTGGCTGTTCATCCACATCATGTTCCTGACCGGCTACCGCAACCGCGTCGGCGCCATCCTCACCTGGTGGCTGGCCTTCACCCGCGACGTCCGGCGCGAGCGGACGTTCACCACCCAGCAGGTCGCGACGATGCACGACGTCTACACCCAGCCCCTGGGTCCCGTGGGCTCCAGGGCCTCCGTGGCAGCAGACTCGGTGCCGGATAAGCCCGCCGCCCAGCGAGGGTGATGTCGCAGCCAGCGCGTAGCTCACCCTTGGCGGATGAATTCCGGCGGCCGCCGCGCGCCCATACTGGCTGCTGTGGACCCACTCGAGCAACTGCGCAGACGTATGAGCGACCCGGCGGAGTCATTCGTCCAGCGGGTCGCGGACCGTGTGGTCGACCTGCTCGTGCACGCGCTGGATGTGAATGCCCTGGCTCAGCAGGTCGATCTGAACGCTCTCCTCGGCCAGGTCGATGTGGACGCGCTGCTGGCCAAAATTGACCTGAACGCGCTGCTCGACCGGATCGACATCAACCCGCTCTTCCGCCGGATCGACATGAACGTCCTGCTGGGCCAGGTGGACATGAACGCCTTGCTGGCCCGAGTGGACATGAACCCCCTGCTGGACCGGGTAGACGTCGATAACGTCATGCGGCGCGTCGATCTGGACGCGCTGCTGGGCCAGGTCGACGTGAACGCCGTGGTGGGTCGGATAGACCTGAGCGCGCTGCTGGACCGGGTGGATGTGGAGACACTGCTCGACCGGGTCGATCTGAACGCCCAGGTGCGGCGTATCGACATGGACGCGCTGATCGAGCAGACGGATCTCGGCGCCGTCATCGCCGCGTCGTCCGGGGGGGCGGCGACCGAGGCGCTTGATGTGGCGCGCAGCCAGGCGGTTGGGCTGGATCAGTTTATCGACCGCTGGACGGGCCGCCTGCTGTGGCGCAAGCATCCCAGGCCGCCGGCGCCGGCCGCCCTGCTGGACGCTCAGGCCGGGCCATGAGCACCCGGACCAAGGACGCGGGCGGCCTGAGCTGGCAAGGGCGCTACGCCGGCTCGGTCTCGCGGTTTGTGGCCTATCTCATCGACCTCGTGGTCAGCTCCGGCCTCTTTGCCCTTGGCCTCGCGGCTGCTTCGCTGGTGGCGCAGGTTGTGACCGGCCACTCGGTCAGCTGGCACCGGACCAACATCGTCGTCGCCGTCATCTACGTGGCCTGGGAGTTTTTGTACTTCGGTTACTCCTGGGCGGCCAGTGGCCGGACCTTCGGCATGGCGGCGCTCGGCGTGCGCGTCGTCCGCGCCGATGGTGAGAATCTCGACCCGTGGCGCGGCGTGCTGCGGGCTCTGGTGTTCCCGCTCAGCTTCCTGCTCTGCGGGCTGGGCTTCCTCGGCATCCTGGTGCAGCGCGAGCACCGCGCCCTGCACGACCTGATCGCCGGCAGCGCCGTTATCTACGCCTGGGATGCGCGGGCGGCGCACCTGCGGTTCCTCGCCCGCCAGGCCGAGACCGGAGCACATCCCCGCCCGCAGCCCGAGGTGGTCACTCGGGACGGGTGATGCGCCGCGGCCGGGCGCGCTGCCAGCCTGATCGGGTGGACCTCATACATGCCGCCTGCGCGCGAGGAGCCGTTAGATGAGCGAGCCGTTCAAGGGCACGATCAACATTGATATCCGTGATTCGGTGCCGGACTGGACGCCGTTCGAACCGCCGAAAGCCCCCGACGGGGCGCCGAACGTGGTGTACGTCGTGCTCGACGACGTGGGCTTCTCGGCCATGGGCAGCTACGGCGGCCCGATCGAGACCCCGAACATCGACCGGATCGCCGCGGACGGGGTCCGCTACACGCAGTGGCACACCACGGCGCTGTGCTCGCCGACCCGCTCGTGCCTGCTGACCGGGCGCAACCACACCCGTAACTCGATGGCGTGTATCACCGAGGCCGCGGTCGGGTTCCCGAACGCGAGCGGGACGATTCCGCCGGAGAACGGCATGGTCTCCGAGATCCTCGGCGAGCAGGGCTGGAACACCTACATCGTCGGCAAGTGGCACCTGTGCCCGACGGTGGAGATGAACCTCGCCTCGACCCGGCGCAACTGGCCATCGGGGCGCGGTTTCGAGCGCTTCTACGGATTCCTGGGCGCCGAGACAAACCAGTGGTATCCGGATCTGGTCTACGACAACCACCCGGTCGACCAGCCCAAGTCCCCGGAGGAGGGCTACCACCTCACCGAGGATCTGACCGATAAGGCGATCGAGTTCATCGGCGACGCCAAGGCGATCGCACCGGACAAGCCATTCTTCCTCTACTACGCGCCGGGCGCCGCGCACGCCCCGCACCACGTCGCGAAGGAGTGGGCCGACAAGTTCCAGGGTCAGTTCGACATGGGCTACGAGGCGATGCGGGAGCAGACCCTGGCCCGGCAGAAGGAAATGGGCATCGTCCCGGCTGATACCGAGCTGCCGCCCATCAACCCGATCGGCACCCCCGAGACCCGGCAAGGCCCGGACGGCCAGCCGTTCCCGCCGCTGGACTACACCCGGCCTTGGGACTCGCTCAGTTCGGAGGAGAAGCGGCTGTTCGCGCGGATGGCCGAGGTGTACGCCGGGTTCCTGGCCCACGCCGACCACCACATCGGCCGGCTGCTGGACTACCTGGAGGAGACCGGGCAGCGCGAGAACACGATGATCATCGTCGTGTCGGACAACGGCGCCAGCGGCGAGGGCGGCCCCGACGGGTCCATCAACGAGATGAAGTTCGCCAACGGCATCCCGGATGACATGGCGTCGAACCTGGCCATGCTGGACGAGCTGGGCGGCCCGAAGACCTACAACCACTACCCGAACGGCTGGGCCATGGCCTTCAACACGCCGTTCAAGATGTGGAAGCGGTACGAGTTCAACGGCGGCACCGCCGACCCGTGCATCATCTCGTGGCCCACAGCTAGCGGCACGGCCGGCCGGGGCGAGATCCGCCACCAGTACCACCACGCCATCGATATCGTGCCGACCATCCTGGAAACGCTCGGGGTGCAGAGCCCGGCGACGATCAAGGGCCACGTGCAGAGCCGGTTCGACGGGGTGAGCATGCGCTACAGCGTCGAGATGGAATCGGCGCCCTCAGCGCGCACGACCCAGTTCTACTCGATGCTCGGCTCGCGCGGGATCTGGCACGACGGCTGGAAGGCCATCACCACCCACCCCACGCTCAGCGGCTGGAGCCACTTCAACGACGACACCTGGGAGCTGTACCACGTCGACACCGACCGCGCCGAGGTGCACAACCTGGCCGACGAGCACCCCGACAAGCTCCGGGAGCTGATCAACCTGTGGTTCGCCGAAGCCGGCGAAAACGGGGTCTTCCCCCTCGATGACCGGTCCGCGCTGGAGATCATCACCACCCCGCGCCCGCAGCTGTCCGCCGGGCGCGACCGGTACACCTACTACCCGAACATGGCGGAGGTGCCCGAGCAGCAGGCGGTGAACCTGCGCAACCGGTCCTTCACCATCGGCGCTCTGGTCGACATCCCCGAAGCTGGGGCCCAGGGCGTGCTGTTCGCCCATGGGTCACAGTTCGGCGGGCACGCCCTGTACATCAAGGACGACCGGCTGCACTACGTCAATAACTTCGTCGGTCTCATGGAGCAGAAGATCGACGCCACCCAGGACGTCCCGACCGGAGTGGACCTGATCTTGTCGGCCTCGTTCGACAAGGACGGCGAGGACCCGCCGGGTGTTTCCACCGGCATCCTGTCCCTGTTTTACGCGGACAAGAAGGTCGGGGAAGGCCGGATCAGGACCCAGCCCGGGATGTTCATGCTGGCCGGTGAGGGCCTGTGCGTCGGGCGGGACAGCGGCGAGGCGGTGACCGACGACTATCCCGGCGAGCACCCGTACCCCTTCACCGGCGGCACGATCAAGCGCGTCGCCGTCGACGTCAGCGGCGACCCCTACGTCGACCTCGAACGTGAGGCCCAGGCCATGCTCGCGCGGGAGTAAGGGCACCTCGACCGAAGGTTCAGCACCTCAATCCTCTGGAGAGACCTATGGCGAAGACCAACGCAGTTTTCATCTACCTCGGCACGTACCCGAGCGAGCCGGCCGCACGAGCCGACTACGACGTGGTCAAGGACCTTCATCTTGTCGGTGCGGTCGGGACCTACGATGCCGCGGTGATCACCAAGGACGCCGCCGGCAAAGTCCACGTCAACAAGGACGAGATGGCCACCCGGCACGGGGCCTGGGGTGGTGCCGCGGTGGGTGCCGTGGTCGGCATCCTGTTCCCGCCCGCGATCATCGGCTCCGCCATCGTGGGCGCAGCCGTGGGCGGAGTGAGCGGCCATCTGTGGCGCGGCATGTCCCGGTCGGACGTCAAGGAGTTCGGCGAGATCATCGACGACGGGCAGGCCGCCCTCCTCATCGTCGGGGAGGACAAGCTGGCGGAGGCGGTGGACAAGGCGGGGCTGAAAGCCGATAAGCACGTGGCCAAGGAGCTTGACGTGAGTACGAAAGACGTTGACCAGGCCGTCCAGGACACCGCCCGGGACATCAGCTGATCGCCGTCATCATCGTCACACCCTGACCGGAGGGGTCCGGGGTGACGGCAACAGACCGTCACCCCCGACCCCGCCGTCTCATCTTCCACGGGTGATGCGGAGCACGGCCAGCGCGGCCAGCATGAAGAGTAGGAACCCAGGCAGGATGGAAGGAGCCGGAATATGAGTGAGCTCAAGGTTGCGGCTCCCCCGCGAGTGCCATTGCGGTACCAGCTCGATACCGGCCTGGCCCAGCTGAGCCCGGCCGAGCGCGCGGCCAAGGGCACAGACGCCCGGGCCGCGGTGCCGCGGGAAGCCCACGCGATGTTCGACCCGGGCCCCGGCCGTCCGGACCCGATCGCCCTGCTGAAGGAGCAGGCGGCGGCACGCGTGCCGGAGCTGGTGCCCGTCCGGTGGGGCCGGATGATGGTCTCGCCCTTCACCTACTACCGCGGCGCCGCCCTGCCGATGGCCAGCGACCTGGCCACCACTCCGGTAACCGGCCTGGCCGTCCAGGCCTGTGGTGACGCGCACCTGTCGAACTTCGGCCTCTTCGGGTCGGCCGAGCGCAGGCTGGTCTTCGACGTCAACGACTTCGACGAGACGCTGCCGGGCCCCTGGGAGTGGGACGTCAAGCGGCTGGCCGCCAGCATGGAGGTCGCGGCGCGCTCGAACGGGTTCACCGACAAGGAGCGCCGGAAGATCGTCACGGCGACCGTGGCGAGCTACCGGGAGGCCATGCGCGCCTTCGCGGGGATGACGAACCTTGCGGTCTGGTACGCGCACGCGGACACGGACCAGCTACAGGATCAGTTCGGATCCGAGCTGAAGGGCCGGCAGCGCAAGGCTGTCGAGAAGGGCATAGCCAAGGCGCACACCAGGGACAGCATGGAACAGCTGGGCAAGCTGACCGTGCTCGTGGACGGGAAGCCGCGGATCATTTCCGATCCGCCGCTGCTGGTACCCATCGATGAACTGCTGCCGAACAAGATGGAACGCAGTGCCATCGAGTCCCAGATCAATGACCTCCTCGGCAAGTACCGGCGCACGCTGGAAACCGACCGGCGGTACCTGCTCGACCAGTACGAGTTCACTGACCTGGCCCGCAAGGTCGTCGGGGTGGGCAGCGTCGGCACCCGGTGCTGGATCGCCCTCATGCTAGGCCGCGACCTCGATGATCCGCTGTTCCTCCAGGTCAAGGAGGCGGGCGAGTCGGTCCTCAGCCCGTTCGTCGGCGCGAGCAAGTTCGCCAACCAGGGCCAGCGGGTGGTGGTGGGTCAGCGGCTGATGCAGGCCAGCAGTGACATCTTCCTGGGCTGGCAGCGGATCACCAAACAGGACTCCCTCGACGGACAGCAGCGTGACTTCTACGTCCGCCAGTTGCGGGACTGGAAATTCTCTCTCGACCCCGAGCTCATGGTGCCGCACGGCATGCGCCTGTACGGCAAGCTGTGCGGATGGACCCTGGCCCGGGCCCACGCCCGATCGGGGGATCGCATCGCCATCGCGGCCTATCTAGGTGGATCGGACAAGTTCGACCAGGCCATCGCGCAATTCGCCGACGTCTACGCCGACCAGAACGAACGCGACTACCAAGCTCTCGTCGACGCGGTCGCCTCGGGGCGGATCACCGCTGAACGCGGCCTGTGATCTGACCCGGAGCCGAGCCGGTGGTCCTCAACCTGGTGCTCATCGGTCTCGGGATTACCCTCGAACCCTTCCCGCTCACCGCGTTCATCCTGCTGCTGAGCGCCGAGAAGGGCATCTTTAAGGGCCTGGCCTTCATCCTCGGCTGGCTGGCCTGCCTGGTCGTGGTGATCGCGGTGGTGACCCTGTCGACGCAGGGGAAGCCGCCGGCGCCGAACACCGCACCGTCGAACGCCGCCCTGGCCGTCAAGCTGGCCCTGGGCGTCGCGCTGGTCCTGTACGCCATCTACAAGTGGCGCCGGAGGGGCATTCCGCACAAGCCGCCGACCTGGATGGCGCGGCTCGACGGGTTGTCGCTGTGGGCCGCTGCCGGGCTGGCCGTCTTCCTGCAGCCGTGGACGCTGGTGGCGGCGGGCGCCGCGACGATCACCGGGGCCAAGCTGGCCGGGCCAGCGGACTACCTGACCCTGGTGCTGTTCGTCCTGCTGGCCACGTCCAGCTTCCTGTACCTCGAGCTGTACGCGACGTTCGCACCCGCCGCTGCCGACGTGCGGCTACAGCAGCTGCGGGTCTGGCTGGATACCCACCGCGACCAGGTCATCGTCCTGCTGTGCCTTTTGCTCGGCCTCTGGCTGGTCGGCAACAGCCTTTACTACCTGGTGTAGCCGCGATCCGCTGGGCGGCTTACTCGGCTGGCGAACTCCGGTAGGCGGAGACCAGGCGGGCCACCAGGGTGGCCAGGAACACCTGCCCGGTCATCGCCTCCAGGACGGCGACGGCGCGGCCGCCGTTAACCGCAGAGGTGAAGTCCCCGTAGCCCAGGGTGGTCAGGGTGGTGAAGCTGAAGTACTGGAACGTCTGGGTGTTCGCTGGTTGCCCGCCAGCGAAAAAGCCGCCGCCGTCGAGGTACTTGATCGCAGCGAAGAAGGCGGCGAACATCATGCCGATGAGCACGTAAGCGCTCAGGGCCCCGTAAATACTCTGCACGGTGACGGTGGGCTTGGCCAGTACCCGGCTGAGGATGAGGATGATGGACAGCAGCAGGACCAGCCCCTTCCAGACCGCGGCGACCCCGTCACCTACCTGGGTACCGGTCAGGGCCGCCCCGAAGGCGGCCGCGGAGCCAGCCAGCGCCACGCCCACGGCCAGCCACGCCCTCCGGCCACGTACCCGCGACGTCCGCAGGGCCAGCAGCAGGAGGGCTAGGAACAGCAGGAGCTGGAGATCGATGATGGTCCGGCCCTTGGTGAACGCCGAGAGCAGATAGGTCAGGATCAGCACCAGCAGAAGAAGGCCGTACCGGCCGCCGGGCTCCCGGCGGGCGGTACGGCCACTGCCGCCTGCTGCCCTCGCCTGGTCAGCGGAGGTCTGTGCCAAGGCGCTTACGCGGCGCTTCCGCCGTGCAGCGCGTCCTGAAGCTCCTGCTCGCCTTCCTTGGACAGGGAGGTCTTCAGCACGGTGCCGCCGAACTTGCTCATGGCCTCGACCGCCTTGTCCGGGGTGACCTTCTCCACCATGAGGAACAGCGCGGAGGTGCCGGGCGTCAGCATTCCGCGGACTTGTTCCTGGAACTGGGCGTCGATACCCGACTTGCTGATCTTCCCCATGAGGGCGCCGAGTCCGGCCCCGATGGCTATCCCGGCGACCGGTACGAAGAACAGCAGCCCGAACAGCAGTCCCCAGAACATGCCCCAGCTCGCCCCGGCACCGACCAGATGGTGCTGGGTATGAACGTGGTACTTCCCGTCTTTGTCCCGCTCGATCACAGCGATCGCGTCAGGCTCGATGATGAGGTCGCGGGCCAGGCGCCGCGCTTCGTCGGCCGCAGCTTCGGCGGTGGCCTCGTCGGGGTATCCGATCGCGATCAGGTCAGACATGGCGTTCACTTCTCCCTTGGTCGGCCGGTTCTCCGTTGGCCGGTCTGGCCTCCCTACTTCATCAAGTCGTACGCGGCCGCGCGCCACCCATTGCGGGTGATGTGGCCGAGCGTCGTTGGCCGCGGGTCAGATGAGGTTGAGCTTCCGGGCCCGGCGGACCGCTTCACCCCGGTGATTGGCGGCAAGTTTCCGGTAGATGCTCTTGAGGTGGGTCTTGACCGTGTTCACCGAGATGTACATTTCGGAGGCGATCTCGGCCGTGCTGAGCATCCCGGACAGGCGTTCGAGGACTTCACGCTCACGCTCGCTGAGCGGGCCGACCATCAGCGGCAGCGGCTCATCGGTGCCGGACGGCCGGGCCGGGATGGCACCGATGAGCCGCAGATCCTCCTCCAGCAGATGCCCATACCGGCGGACCAGGTCAGGATCGCGGCGGAGGGTGGGCCGCAACCAGGCCCGCTCCCGGGCGAAGGGCAACCGGATCTGCTCCGCCTCGGCCAGCTGCAGCGCCCGTTCCAGGGAACGGCGGCCGCGGGCACCGTCACCGGTCTCGTAACGGCGCCGGGCGTCGATCAGCCACTCCTGAAGGTTCAGCGGCTTCTGCTCCGCGGGGAAGCCCGCGTCGGCCAGGACGCGGCTGGCCGCGGGATGGTCATCGGCGGCCAGCCACGCATAGGCCAGCTCGGCCGGCGCGCCGGACGCACCCTGCGACTCGGCTCGGGCCGCGGCGTCAGCGGCGCCCGGCAGGTCCCCCGCCGCCGCGCAGGCCTGCGCCTCAAGGAGGGTCAGCTTATGTTCGAGCCAGTGCGGCGGTTGCCACTGCTGGCGGGCCCGGCTGATCAGCTCCAGGGCCGCACCGGCCCGGCCTTCGCCCAGGCAGCAGGCCGCCGCGATGAGGCTGGCCACGGCGGACGTCAGCCGGTCCGGGTGGATCCGCAGGGCGGCGGCGGCGAGCACCAGCTGGTCGTGCGCCTGCCGTAGCTCGCATCGCGCCAGGTGCACACAGGCCAGTGCCGCGCTGGCGGACGCGATGGCGGGCTCCAGCTGCCGGTCGCGTTCTGACGCCGTACCTGCCGTCTCATCGGCCAGCAGCACGGCGGAGTTCAGGCGTGCTTGCAGCGCTTCCACGAGGGCCAGCTGCCCGAGGCAATCGGCCCGTTCGCGGGAGCTGGCTGGAGCCGCGGCAGCGGCGATGCCGATCCGGAAGGTTGCCGCCGCCTCGTCAACGTGTCCCGTCCAGAACTCCACGATGCCGCGCGCGAGCAGTACCTGGGGGCGAATCTCGGGATGAATGGCCAGCACGCTTCCGGAGATTTCGCTGAGCAATCTCTCGGCCTGGACGCTCGCGGCGATGGCAGCGTCGAGATCGCCGACCATACGGGACCAGGCCATCCGGATCAGGGCGGCCGCCAGCCGCGCCGGAATTTCTTCCTCGGCGGGAAGACGCGCCAGCATGTCCTCGGCCCGGCCGAGCGTGGTACTTCCGCTTCCATCTACGCCGCCGGAAAGTCCCAGCGCGGCGGTCACGAGCAAGGGCTCCCACTGATCGCCCGCCCCATCCCCCGGCATGCGGCGGAATATGTCGGCCAGGGCCATTGACTGATGGTCGCGCGGTTCGATGAGGCGGGGGATGGCGAAGTCCTCCAGCACCATGCGGGCGGCGAGCGGCCAGTCACCGGCCGCCGCGGCGTGCCGTACGGCTTCGGTAAGATACCCGTTGCGCAGGTACCAGCGGCCGGCCCGCCGGTGCAGATCAGCTACTTGCCCGGGGAATTCGTGCCGGAGCTTCAGCCGCAGCATCTCAGCCAGCAGCGGGTGGTACCGATACCAGCCGCTGCCCAACGGCTGGACGAAAGCGTTCGCCTCGGCCAGCGTGGACAGCTGGTTCGCCTCCTGTGGGCCGATATCGCACAGCTCTCCCGCGACGTCGGCGCGAACGCGGTCGAGGATGCTCGTGCGGAGGAGATAACCGCGCAGGGCATCGGGCTGCGGGTTGAGCACCTCCTCAATGAGGTACCCGGTGATCGCACTGTCCACAGCGCACAGTTCCTTGACGCATTGCTCTGGATCAGGGTGTCCGCTCAGGGACATAGCGGCCAGCCGTATCCCGGCCGCCCAGCCCTGCGTCCGGCTGATCAAGTCGGCCAGAGACTCCGCCGGCAACGTGACGTCATGCTGGGCCATCAGCAGGGCTGATTCGGTCACGCTGAGGGCGAGATCCGCGGCGCGGATCTCGGTCAGCTCTCCGCTGAGCCGGTACCGGTGCAGGGACATGGGCGGCTCAGTCCGCGAGGAGATAACCAGGCGCAGGCTGGGCGCGGCGTTCCTGAGCAGGTAAGAAAGACCTTCAACGACATCGGGATCGGTCACCAGGTGAAAATCCTCGATGACCATAAGCACCGGTTCCGGGGCCGAGGCCAGCGCGGACGAAAGACGCAGGAGGAACTCATGGCCGATGACTTTTTTCCGGCCTGCCAGCGTTTCGGTCTCGGGCACAGCAAAGCCGACCTGGCGAAGGGCGGCCACGACGTAGGACCAGAAGACTTGCGGTCGGTTGTCGTATTCGTCGAGGGTGATCCAGGCCACGGCGCGGGGGTCGCTCTGAGCCTCGGCCCACAACGCGATGGACATCGATTTGCCGGCCCCGGGCGGCCCAGTGACCACCGTCAGTGGGCCGCGCGTGCCGTCGTCGAGGAGTTGATTGATCCGTGGCCGCGGGATCGCCCAGCCGGCCCGGTTGGGCACCGTGATCTTGGACATCAGGACGGGATTCTCAGATCCGCGGCCCTGTCCTTTGGGACGCATCGAAATGCCTGCACTGGAAGTGCCTGTACCGGAAATGCTGGTCAAAATAGGTCCCCCGACCGGGCTCAGCCCGCCGCAGCCACGGTCACCTGGACCGCGGCTGCTTGCGGACTCTCACGCCAGACGGGCCCGTTCGCCCGTTCCTAACAACCTATCTCGCACTTTGGAGATCAATTTGTCACCCCTTCGGGGCAAATCTCACCCGGGTGACTGATCATCCATTCCGGGGTCGCTGGTCAGCCGACGATTCCTCAAGCCAGGATCTTCGCCTTCTGGGTCTCGAACTCCTGATCGGTAATGGTGCCGCGGTCACGAGCGTCGGCCAGGCCCTGCAGCTGGTCCACCGTACTTCCCCGCGGCTCCGGGGCAGCGCTGGCAGGCACACTCGAGGCGTAGCTTCGCCGATACTCAGCGTCGCGAGCGGCCCGCGTCTCAGCCCGGTCGTGCATTTCGCCACCGCGCGCGATCAGATAGACAAGCAGGCCGATCAGCGGGATGAAAAACACGAACGCGAACCAGCCGGCCTTGGCCCCACCCGACAAGTCGGGACTGCGGAATATATCCGTGATGACCCAGATCAAGACCCAGATCCAGGCCACCCAGGCGAAGAATTCAAACATTGTCCAGAAGATATTCAGCAGCGGATACGACATATTCACTCTCCGGCACGTGAGGGCGCACAATTTGGCGCATGGCGACGATGCACGATTCGCCTGCAGACCAAGAATTTCCCGCCGCCGGCCCACCGGCATCACCCAGCACGGGTGAACCACCCGCCCGCCCGGGCGGGGCCGGCCACTATAGGGAGGTCGGCGAGCGCACGGTACCGGCCGTATGCGCTCTTACCCAGGAAGGATCTCGTGCTTCTCGACGCCCACTTCACCGGTATCAGCTTCTCCCAGGGGCCCAGCACGCTCATCGGCAACTGCGGGCGTGAGCCCGGCATCGCCTGCCGGATGGTCTGGGACGCCTCGCATAGCGGCACCGCGGCCAAGCTGACCGCCGTGTACCTGGCCGGTCCGGCCAACCTGATCCTCAAGCTGGTCTGGCTGGTGTTCCTGGCCCTGGTGGCCCGGGCGCTGATCCACCGCCTGATCAACCGGGTCACGATCCGCGCCGCGGATGCCCCGCTGGCCTCCCGGCTGCGGCAGCACGGCGGCGCGCAACGCCGGCGGCTGTTGCGGCTGCGGCACCCGGTACGGACGCGGGAGCTGGAACGCGCCCACGCCGAGTTCACCGCCGAGCAGGCTGCGGCCGAAGCCGCGCGGGAGGATGCGGTGCTGGCCGGCGCGGACGCGGCCATGACCGGCTCGACCGCCCCGGAGGACATGGCCACCGCCTCGGAGGCGGTGACGGAGGCCGTGTCGGAGCGGCGGCACCAGCGCGCGCACGCGCTGGGCTCGATCCTGCGCAGCACGGCCTCGGTGACGATCTTCACGATCGCCGTCGCGATCGGCCTGGGCGACCTCGGCGTGAACCTGGCCCCGGTGCTGGCCAGCGCGGGCGTGGTCGGGATCGCGGTCGGTTTCGGCGCGCAGAACCTGGTCCGCGACTTCCTGGCCGGGATCTTCATGCTGATGGAAGACCAGTACGGCGTGGGCGACGTGATCAACATCGGGGACGCCACCGGAACGGTGGAAGCGGTCAGCCTGCGCACCACCCGGCTGCGCGACATCAACGGCGTGGTCTGGCACATCCGCAACGGCGCGCTGGAGAAGGTCGGGAACGAGTCCCAGGGCTGGGCTCGGGCCGTGGTCGACGTGCCGGCCCCGCCCGAGCTGGACCTTCCGGACACCAGAAAGATCATGGGGCAGGCTGCGGCGGCCATGTGGCACGAGCGCCGCTGGCGCAAGCTGATGATGGAGAAGCCCGAGGTCTGGGGGGTGCAGGCCATCACCGACACTCAGGTCACGATGCGGGTGGCGGCCAAGACCCTGCCGCTGCGCCAGTACGAGGTCGGGCGCGAGCTACGCGAGCGCGTGGTGTCGGCCATCGACCTGGCCCTGCTGGACCTCCAGATCGATCCGCAGCCGGGACGCACCGCGGCCCAGCTGGCCGCGGTGGGCGAGGAAACGCGGCGGCCCAAGTCGCCCCGCACCACCATGCGGTCCCGGACCGGGCACGCAAGCGGCGACGACCCGATCTCGGACGAGATCGAGCCGAAGTCGCAGGACTCGTAGGCTAGTGAGCGCTATGAATACTGAATCGGCCGCCTCGGGCCCGCACTCCTTCTACGAGGCCGTCGGCGGCGAGGAGTTCTTCGACCGCCTGGTGCACCGCTTCTACCAGCTGGTCGCGGAGGACCCCGAGCTCCGTGCGGTCTATCCGGCGCAGGACCTGACGCCGGCCGAGGACCACCTGCGGCTGTTCCTCATCCAGTACTGGGGCGGTCCGCAGACCTACAACGAGCTGCGCGGCCATCCCCGGCTGCGCATGCGGCATGCGCGCTTCGTCATCGACGAGGCCGCGCGAGACGCCTGGCTGCGGCACATGCGGACGTCGCTGGACGAGCTGGACCTGGACCTCGCGCTGGACGCGCAGCTGTGGGACTACCTGGTCATGGCGGCCCACAGCCTGCTCAACCGGCCCAGCGGCCCGTCAGCGGGGCAAGACCTGGGTCTCACGCCCCGCTGACGGTAGGCCCGGTCAGGTGCGGGTGAGCTTGCGGTAGGTAACGCGGTGCGGGCGGGCAGCTTCGGCGCCGAGACGGTCGATCTTGTTCTTCTCGTAGGCCTCGAAGTTGCCCTCGAACCAGAACCAGTTGGCTCCGCCTTCCCAGGCCAGGATGTGCGTGGCGATCCGGTCCAGGAACCACCGGTCGTGCGAGGTGATCACCGCGCAGCCGGGGAAGTCGAGCAGCGCGTTCTCCAGTGAGGAGAGCGTCTCGACGTCCAGGTCGTTGGTCGGCTCGTCCAGCAGCAGCAGGTTGCCGCCCTTCTTCAGGGTCAGCGCCAGGTTGACGCGGTTCCGCTCGCCGCCCGACAGCACCCCGGCCGGCTTCTGCTGGTCCGGGCCCTTGAACCCGAACGCGGCCACGTAGGCCCGGCTCGGGATCTCGCTGGTGCCCACGTTGATGTGCGTCTCGCCGTCGGAGATGGCTTCCCAGACGTTCTTGCTGGCTGCGATCTTTTCCCGGCTCTGGTCGACGTAGGAGATCTCCACCGTCTCCCCAATCCGGACGTTCCCGGCGTCGGGCTTCTCCTCACCGACGATCATCTTGAACAGGGTCGTCTTACCGACGCCGTTCGGCCCGATGACACCAACGATGCCGTTGCGGGGCAGCGAGAAGCTCAGCCCGTCGAACAGCACCCGGTCGCCGAAGCCCTTGACCAGGCCTTCGGTCTCGACCACCACGCTGCCCAGCCGCGGGCCCGGCGGGATCTGGATCTCTTCGAAGTCGAGCTTGCGCCGCGAATCGGCCTCGGCGGCCATCTCCTCGTAGCGGTCCAGCCGGGCTTTGCTCTTGGCCTGGCGGGCGCGGGGGTTGGACCGGACCCACTCGAGCTCGTCCTCCAGGCGCTTGCGGCGCTTGATGTCCTTGGCTCCCTCGACCTTGATCCGGGACGCCTTGGTGTCCAGGTAGGTCGAGTAGTTGCCCTCGTAGGGGTAGGCGTGGCCGCGGTCCAGCTCCAGGATCCACTGGGCCGCGTTCTCCAGGAAGTACCGGTCGTGGGTGACGGCCACAACGGTCCCGGCGTAGCTCTCCAGGTGCTGCTCGAGCCACTGCACGCTCTCAGCGTCCAGGTGGTTGGTGGGCTCGTCCAGCAGCAGCAGGTCCGGCTGGGACAGCAGGAGCTTGCACAGCGCGACCCGGCGGCGCTCGCCACCGGACAGCTGGGTAACGGTCGAGTCCGGCGGCGGGCAGCGCAGCGCGTCCATGGCCTGCTCGAGCTGGCTGTCCAGGTCCCAGGCGTCGCGGTGGTCGAGCTGCTCCTGCAGACGGCCCATTTCCTCCAGCAGCTCGTCGGAGTACTCGGTGGCCATCTTCTCGGCGATCTCGTTGTACTGGTCGAGTAGCGCCTTGGTTTCGGCAACGCCTTCCTCGACGTTGCCGAGGACCGTCTTGTCCTCGTTCAGCTCCGGCTCCTGGGCGAGCATCCCCACGGTGAACCCGGGCATGAGCCGCGCTTCACCGTTGGAAGGCTGTTCGACCCCGGCCATGAGCTTGAGCAACGTGGACTTGCCGGTACCGTTCGGGCCAACGACGCCGATCTTGGCCCCAGGCAGGAAAGACAGCGTGACGTCGTCGAGGATTACCTTGTCGCCGTGCGCCTTGCGCACAGCACGCATTTGGTAGATGAACTCCGGCATACCCCTAGCGTATTAGGCTCTGACGCTCCTTCGGTCATGGTCCAAGCAGCTCAGGCCGCGGAGTCCTCGGCCTCGTTTTCGGCGGCATCGTCGTCGGCGTCGGCGGCGAGGTTGGCGGCGGCTGGCGGGCTTAATGGGGCCTGGCCGGTGCGCCGGCCCAGACGGGTGGCGTCATCGGGGGCGTAGACCCGCACCTGGTCACGGCCCTCGGCCTTGGCCCGGTACAGGGCCAGGTCGGCCGCGGCCAGCAGCTCGAACAGGTCCTGGCCGTGCGCGCCCAGCACGGCCAGCCCGATCGAGATCGTCACATCCAGCGTCACGCCGTCGGCGTATACCCCCATCACGCTGGCCCGGTGCCGGAGCCGCTCGGCGATCTTGATCGCCTCGTCGGGGTCGGCCCGCGGCAGCAGCACCACGAACTCCTCGCCGCCGAACCGGCCCACCACGTCCGAGCCCCGCACCTGCTGGCGCAGCTCGGTGGCCAGCCCGCGCAGCACCTCGTCGCCGGCCAGGTGCCCGTAGGTGTCGTTGACCCGCTTGAAGTGGTCGACGTCGGCCAGCAGCAGGGCGAGGCTCTCCCCCGCCTGCAGCGCCCGGGCGATCTCGGTGTCGGCTTCGCGCTGCCACGCGGTCGCGTTGAGCAGCCCGGTCTTGGCGTCGGTGCGCGCGGCCGCCTGCAGCTGCTGGTGCATCAGGCTGCGCTGCAGCACGATCACCGGTGGCAGCGCCACCAGCAGCAGCAATGGGCTCAGCGCGCAGGAGACGACCACCAGTACGCCGACGCAGATCTCGGTCAGGTCCAGCAGCAGGCTCTCCTGGTCCCAGAGCACCTCGGTCCAGCGGGCCTGGGGCTGCGCCGCGTGGGCGGCGACCGCGACGATGCCGGTGTTGAGCACGTTGAACAGGGCCGCACTGCCCAGGGCGGCCAGCACTGCGGTGGGCCGCAGGAACCAGGCGTGGGCCTCGGCGTGGGCCAGCCACGGCACCGACTGCGCCGCCGCCGCGGTCGGGCCCAGGTGCCGGAACGTCATCGACGCCGACGCACCAGCTAGCCCAAGAGCGGCCGAGCTGAACAGCCGACGGTAGGCGGGGGTCCGCCGCACCCGCAGGTAGAGCAGGGTGCCGAGCACGATCGGCGCGATCAGGGCGTAGACCGGCGGGAGCAGCAGCGCAATCGGCAGCCACCAGGCCGACAGCAGGTCGCGCGAGACGCCGGTCGGCTGGCTCAGCCGCCGGGTGGCCTCGATACAGATGGCGCCACAGGCGAGCAGGGCGGCGAACAGGGCCAGATCGCCGGCCCGGACCGGGGTCACGGCGACGCCCCACCCGGTCAGGCCGAGGTCAGCCGCGATGATCGCGAAGACGTAGCCAACTACGAGACGCGGCAGCGCGAAGAGCTGCCAGCTCCGCGGCCGGCCCAAGCGCCGGAAGATGCCGTGGGAGGACATCGGCTGGGTCACTGGCTGGTCAGCTACTGACATGCCTCTCGCCTGTCACAGATCGGGCCGCCTGTTACTGATCGAGGCAGCATGACAACTGTACGTGGCCAAGAATCGCCTCGCATCACTTTGAGTAACTTCCTGGAAACCGAATGTGGCTTGTGGCGACGGTCCGGTATAAGGGCGACACGGTGGCCGTCAAGGTCACAGTCCGGTAGCGGACGCAATACGGCGCCCTCAATACGTGTGCCGGGCGGACCGAAGCTGTATGTTGGTGCCGCGCGGCTCGGTTACACAGACGGATATCTCGCCTGCATAGCGTGACCTGCACCGCGCGGCCTTCCGTAAGCCCCGGCCCGACCCGACGGTCCGGATCCCGGCTACACGAAGAGAGTGAGTTCCATGCGAGGGGTCATCTGGTCCTGAGTCCGGTGCCGCTATCTGGCCGCCGGCTCTGCCACCGACGCATCCAGCTCCTGATCGAGCTCAGCGATGGCGTGCTCGTCGAACAACTTGCTGTCCGCGTCGGTCTTGCCGTCGCTTGTCCCGCCCGCTGGCCCGGAGCGAATGGCCTCGCCAAAGTTCAGCCCGTCGTCGGGTGAGTGCTTGAGGCGGCTGAACTGCGCGACGCCGCGGGTCAGGTCGAAGCCGATCGTGTCGGCGTCGACCACGACCTCCGTTCGCTGCGTGCCGGTCCGGTCCTGCCAGTTGTTGACGCGCAGCTTGCCGGCCACAATGACCGGCTGCCCCTTGTGCAGGCAGGTGGCCGCGTTGCTGGCCAGCGCCCGCCAGCAGGTGACGGAGTAGAAGCTGGTCTCCCCGTCCTGCCACTGTCCGGTCTCCCGGTCCAGCTTGCGGACGGTCGACCCGATGCGCATGTTCGCGACCGGGATACTGCTGTTGACGTAACGCACCTTGGGCTCGGTAGCGACGAAGCCGACCAGCGTCACGCTTCCACCTTGACTCATCACGATCCTCCTGCGATCTGGCGGCACCGTGCCGCCGAACGAAGCCGGCCGCCGTCCGGGCGGGCCGGTCACAGTTCACGGTGAGGGATCGCGCCCGGACCGGGACAGGCTGATTTTCCCGCCTGTGGATAACTCACTGGTTTTCCACAGGCGGGCGAGGATCGCTTGGCCGCCGCCCCCGGCGCCGGTTCGATGGAGGCATGCCAGACAGAGCTAAACCGCCGCCGGCCAGGCCGCAGTCAGCGCCGCGACAGCCCGTCCAGCCGGGCCATCTCGGCCTCGTCCAGCGTGAAGCCCGACAGCGCGAAGTTGGCGACGATCCGCTCGCGGTGGGAGGACTTCGGGATGACCGCGATGCCGTGCTGGAGGTGCCAGCGCAGCACGACCTGAGCGGGCTCGACCTGGTGCCGCCCGGCGATCTCGGCGATCGTGGCGTCGCGCAGGTTCGTGCCCTTGAGGGAGCTGTACCCCTCCACCTGCACGCCCCGGTCACGGTGGGCGGTCAGCAGGCCCGGGTCGTACCGCGGGATGCTCCACGGGATCTGGTTGACCGCGGGCCTTTCGCCGCTGGCGCGGATCAGCTCGTCGATCTGGGCCGGGCTGTAGTTGCTGACGCCGATGGCACGGGTCAGGCCGGCGTCGCGGGCACCGATGAACTGCTCCCACAGGCGCGGGGACGCGCCGCCTCGGGGCGGCCAGTGGATCAGCCACAGGTCCACGTGGTCCGTGCCGAGGTTCCGCAGGCTGGCGTCGATCGTGGCCCGGGCCCGGTCGGCCTGGCCGGGCGGCAGCTTGGTGGTGATAAAAACGTCAGCGCGGTCCACCCTGCTGTCCCGGATGGCCCGGCCGACCTCGGCCTCGTTCCTGTACATAGTCGCGGTGTCCAGGTGCCGGTAGCCGACCTCGAGCGCGTACCTGACCGGCTCGTAAGCCGCGCTCCCCCGCAGCTGCCAGGTACCGAATCCGACCATGGGCATGGCCACCTTGTGACCGAGGTCGGCCTCGGCCAGAACCTGATCGTCGCTCATATCCCGATTCTCCCCTTCCGTCTTCGCGGGCCGTCGGCTGGTACGGTCACCGCTCGTGCAGCGAATCTCGGTGGTCGGCTCGGCCGGGGCGGGGAAGTCGACGCTGGGCCGGCAGCTCGCGAGCATCCTGGGCGTGCCGTTCGTCGAACTCGACTCCATCTACCATCAGCCGGACTGGGTACCCCTGACGCCGGAGGAGTTCCGCCGCCGGGTAGCGGAGGTGGCCGCGGGCGATGGCTGGGTCATCGACGGGAACTACAGCGTGGCCCGGCCACTGGTGTGGGCGCGGGCCGACACCGTGGTGTGGCTCGATCTGCCCCGGCGGACCGTGATGCGGCGGGTCATCTGGCGCACGCTGCGCCGGGTGGCGTTCCGGGTCGAGCTGTGGAACGGCAACCGGGAGCGGTGGGCCAACCTGTTCACGTGGGTGCCGGAGGATTCGGTCATCTCGTGGGCGTGGCACCGGCACGCGGTCTACCGGGAACGGTACGCGACCGCGGCGGCCGATCCCGCCTACGCCCACCTGCGCTTCGTCCGGTTGCGGGACCGGGGCGAGGTGCGCCGGTTCCTGGCCGGGGTCCGCCCGCCGGGCGACGCGGCTGACCGCGGCACCCGGCGGGCGTGACCCGCGGCTCGGCGTGACTGGCCTGGTCAGGCGGCGACCAGCTCGGACGGCTCGGCGATGACGTCGACCAGGGCCCCGTTGCGCATGACCGTGATCGCGAGCGGCTTGCCGATCGCTTCCTCGAACATCAGCCGCTGGAGGTCCTGCGCGACGGCCACCGGGTGGCCGCCGGCCGAGACCAGCAGGTCACCCGGACGCAGCCCGGCGCGTTCGGCCGGGCCGCCCGCGACGACCTCGGCCACCCGCAGGCCGTTGGGCCGGCCGATCCGTTCCCGCCAGGGCGCGGTCAGCGGGGCGGGCACTGAGACCAGGCCCAGGTAGGCGCGGCGGACGCGGCCGTCGCGCATCAGGGCGGAGATGATCTTGCGGGTGGTGGTGTTGACCGGGACGGCCATACCCAGTCCGACCCCGGCCACGGCGGTGTTGATACCGATCACCTTGGCTTCGGCGTCGGCCAGCGCGCCGCCGGAGTTGCCTGGGTTAAGGGCGGCGTCGGTCTGGATGACGTCCTCGATGAGCCGGCCGCCGCGGCCGCCGGCCGGCATCGACCGGCCGAGTGCGCTGACCACGCCCGCGGTCACCGAGCCAGCCAGGCCGAGCGGGTTGCCGACCGCTACGACCAGCTGGCCGACGACGAGATCGTCGGCTTCGCCGAGCTCAGCGGGCGGCGGGGTCGGGCCGGTGGTGCGGAGCACGGCCAGGTCGGACAGGGGGTCGGCGCCGACCACGCGGAAGGGGGCCGTCGTACCGTCCGAAAACGCCGCCGTGCCACTATCCGCCTGCCCGACGACGTGTGCGTTGGTGAGTATGAATCCGTCGCCGGTGAAGACGACACCCGAGCCGAGACTCTCGCCGACCCCGCCGCGGCCGCGGCGGGGAACCCGCAGGCTGGCCACCTTGGGCGTCAGCTTTTCGGCTACGCCGGAAACGATTTGCGAGTACACGTCCAATGGACGGTCTGCTGCCATGGACCGCCTCCTGTTGCGGTGATTACAGTATTACAAGCCAACAGGCTCAATTCCGGCTAGCTTCCGGCCACCGTTATGCCGTCAGCAGAAGAGGCAAAACGGGCCTCGTCTCACCCCGGGCGGGTGACGCGCAGAACCGTTCGGCGACCGAGGCTCGTAAGGGAACGGGACGCGACGGCCGCAGCCGCACGCAGGTGCAGCGGCGGAGCGCCCCCCGGTCAGCTAAGCCTGGGAGTGAACACATGCCGAAGTCAAAGCCCGAACCAGGCCCGGAGAAGCGCTCGACCAAAATGGCGCTGGCGGTGATCGGGCTGGGCTTGCTGAGCCGGGTGGTGCGCGATCCCCGCACCCATGAGGCCGTGATCGTGATCGCGATCGTCGCCGCGGTGGCGGCAGCCGGCGCGAAAGAGGGCGGGAACAAGTCGTGGGAGCGGGTGAAGGCGCTGGATGCCAAGGTCACGGGCAAGGTCAAGGCCGCGGCCGTGGCTACGGTCGATGCGGTGACGCCGGACTCGGACTAGCGCTGGGTGCCATGCGCCTGACTTGGTGCGGCATCGAGGGCTGGCCACGGCGGGCGGCGTTACACGTATTCACGCCGGCGCATCCAAGCCAGGGTTATCCAGCCCCAGATTGG
This sequence comes from Streptosporangiaceae bacterium, assembly GCA_965277615.1. Taxonomy (GTDB): domain Bacteria; phylum Actinomycetota; class Actinomycetes; order Streptosporangiales; family Streptosporangiaceae; genus Bog-532. Next base: position 308,964 of record CBDIDG010000004.1, read on the forward strand.
GGGCAGGTAGGCGGTAAACAGCCGCTGAATGAAAACTGCGGCGACGGCCTGATCCTGAGGCACCCCGACAGCGGTCAGGCCGCCGATCAGGCCCGCCTCCACCACCCCCATGCCGCCCGGCACGGGGACGGCACCGCCGATGATCGAGGCCAGCGTGATGACCACGAGCAGCGTGGCGATGCTGGCCCGCTGGCCGACCGCGTGCAGCGACGCACCGAGAGCCAGGGCCACGAACAGCTGAGCCAGTATCGAGCCGGACAGAATGTAAACGATCTTGCGTGGCTCGGTGGCGATCGTCTTGATGTTGCCCCAGATGCTGACCAGGTGCGGCCAGACCCGGGCTTTCACCAGCCGCCGGAGCCGGGGCACCAGGGTGATGGCCCCGGTGGCGAGCCCGGCCGCCACGACCACGCCGATTACGATCCAGATCGCCGTCTCGTGGCCGCCAGAACTGGCCGGCGTGTGGAAGCTTCCGGCGGCGAAGCCGATGGAGACCAGGAACAACAGGCACTTGGCGGCCCAGCTCGCGGTGGACGCGATGGCGCCGGAGCTGAGCGCCACCGCCGCGTCGTAGCCATTGCGCTGGAAGAACCTGACCCGGACGGTGAACACGGCGATGTCTCCCCCGGCCAGCGCGGTGAAGGTGTTCGCGGTCTCCAGCGCGAGGCACCGGCCGTACGGCAGCTGGCCCGGGACCGAACCGTTGAGAGCCCACGCCTCCGCGGCCACCGGGAGCTGGGCGAACAGGAAAGCCAGCGCGACCCAGCCCCAGCTGGCGCCCTTGATGACGTCCAGCGATCCGGCCACGTCGCCCAGCACGCCCAGGATGGCCCAGACACCGATTAGCGAGCCGGCGCCGAACACCAGGTTGGCCCAGCTGATCCGCTTGGCCTCGGCCAGCTTGGGCACCTCGATGCCAGTCGCGCTGGCCACCGCCGCCCGCAGCTGGGGCAGCAGCCTTTTGGCGTGCTGCACAGCATCGACGGTGATGGGGTCGAGGCCGGAGCGCTGGAGGTGGACCAGGGCGCCGCGGGCCGTATCGGCGTCGAGCACCCGGCCCGCGGCCGCGGCCGCGCGCTCGGTACCCACCCGCACGGCGATCGCGGCCAGCACCGCCGCAAGGTCGGCGTCGAGGCGGGCGTCGGGGGCGGATGAGGACGCGCGGCGGAAGTTCTTCAGGCCGACATCGCCCGCGGGGGAAACGATGATCGTTTCTGATCCGAGCGCGCCGTGCGCGATGCCCGCCACGCGCAGGCCGAGGACGGTCTGCAGGAGCCGGTCCAGCGTTGCGTCCGGCAGGACAGCGTCGTCGGCCTGCCAGAGGGCCTGACCGTCCGGGAGCCGGGTGACCAAGGCGGCATCCCGGCTGGGCCCGAATCGGCCGACGGCGAGCACTTCCGGCACGGGGACGCCGGCGCGTTCAGCGACCAAGGTGAGGAAGGCCTCGTGCTCGACCTGCTGCAGACGATCAAGGATGAGGGTGGGCCCGGAATCGCGGTAGAAGCAGAAGCGCCACAGCTTCGCCAGGACGCGTGCGTCGGACGCGTCGCGGCCGTAAACCGACAGCTCGATGGCCCGGCCCGCTGCATCGTGCCCGGCGAATTTCTCCACCCCCCAGACCTGCCGGGGGGCCCGGGTCACCCCCTCGACCGCGACATGCAGGTCGGCGATCCATTCGGTGATCTCCTCGGCCGACGGCAGGCCGAGCGGCGACCCCACGACCAGATGGACGCCGGCCGCGACGCCCCAGCCGAGCGCCAGGCTGGAGATGGCGTTGACCGGGAGCGCTGACCCGTCGATGACGGCGGCGACCGACGCCAGCGCGACCAGAACCTGGGCCAGGCGGTGCAGCGGACGGCTCAGATAGGGCAACGCGATCACCGCCACCGCGATCGTGACCGCGAGCTGGGTGACCGGGTAGGTCGCGTCGAGCCCGGCCAGCGCGCTGGTCTCCGGCCGGCCAGCCGATGATCCCAGGAGCTCACCGAGGAGCAGGCAGATACCCCAGGTGACCACCGCGGCCAGCGCGGTCCACCGGATCACGGCCAGCCGCGGGACCAGGAGGCCGAGGACGACCAGCAGGACGATGACGCCGGCCGAGCCCAGCCAGAAGATCGAGGTGACCAGCCACCTGATCGCCCCGGGCGGCGGGTTCAGGGCGTGCACGAGCCACAGCTCGGCGGCCGAGTTGGCCCGCATGACCGGAATCGAGACCGCCACCACGACGACCGCCAGCGCCAGCCGGAGCGCGTCGGACGCGCGGCGGCGGGTCGTGCCCCCACCCCGGGGCCCGAGCACCGCCGCGCGCAACCGCGGGGCCACCGCTTTCCGGTCGGTACCGGCAATGCCCTCGCTCGTGACCGAGGCCACAGGTTCCTCCTGCTGTACGGCCCGGCCGACGGGCAGCCTGACCTCCCGGTCCTACTGGCGGGCCATGGCCATGCGCATCTCGCTCTCGGAGTCGGTGATGAGGTCGCCGGACAGGTCGACGGTGACGGTGTAGAGGGTGCCGGTGAAGGGGAAGGGGGCCTGGTAGTCCGGGATGACGGCCGAGCCCGGGTTGGCACCGCAGGTCAGGCCGCCGGGGTTGAGGGCGACGGGCGTGGTGACCGGGAACTCGGCATTGGCGATGAGCTGGCCGTCGACGTACAGCTGGGCCCGCCCCGGGGCGCCCTTACCCTGCGCGAAGTCGGGCTTCCCGGTGGGCTCGAACTCGAAGCGGAGCTGATGCCGGCCGGCCGGGAGCGGGTCGGGACCTGCTACGCGGTAGGTCTCACGGCTGACGTAGTTGTGGGCGTAGTGCAGCCGGCCGTCCTGGACGTAGAACGTATAGCCGCCGCCGTTGCTGCCCTGGCACAGCAGCACGCCCTCGGCTCCGCCCTCGGGGATCTCCACGTCGGCGGTAATGCTGTGCGGGCGGTTGAGCACCTTCGGGCCGACCCAGTACGACAGCGTCTGGGTGTGGGGCCGGTAGATGTACTGGGCCCGCGGCTCGGCGACCTCCGGGCGCTCGGTCATCATCCGCTCGACGGCGCTGCCGTCGACCGGGAAGACGTTGTACTTTCCGGCTTCGGAGTACCACATCGCGATCAGCTCGATGAGCTTGTCCCGGTGCTCCTCGGCCAGGTCGTGGTTCTCGGCCGGGTCCTCGGCCACGTGGTAGAGCTCCCAGCGGCTAGCGTCCAGGTCGGTCAGCGTCTCGGCCGAGACCAGCGCGCCGAACGGCTTCCCGGCCTCAGCAAACGAGGGCCCGGGCCAGGGGCACACCGCGCGCCAGCCGTCATGGTCGATGGCCCGGTGCGCGAACATCTCGAAGTACTGGGTGCGGTGCCGGGTAGCGGCGTCGGCGTCGTCGAAGGACTGGGTGAAGCTGACCCCGTGCAGCGGTGACTGGGTCACGCCCCTGATCGTGGTGGGCGGCTCAAGGCTGAGCGCGTCCAGGACGGTGGGGACCATGTCGATGATGTGCGCGTACTGGGTGCGCACCTCGCCGCGGGCGCTGATACCGGCCGGCCAGTGGACCAGGAACGGGTCGGTGGCCCCGCCGCGGTAGGTCTCCCGCTTCCACCGACGGAACGGGGTGTTGCCGGCCCAGGTCCAGCCCCACGGGTAGTGATTGAACGTGGTGGGTCCGCCGATTTCATCGATCTTGGCCAGGCTTTCGGCCAGCGACTCGGGCGCGTTGTTGAAGAACTGCAGCTCGTTGGTGGTGCCGGTGGGACCGCCCTCGGCACTGGCCCCGTTGTCCGACACGACCATGATCAGGGTGTTGTCGAACTCGCCGATCTCCTTCAGGAAGTCGACCAGGCGGCCGATGTGATGGTCGGTGTGCGACAGGAACCCGGCAAACACCTCCATGAACCGCGCCGCGAGCCTGCGCGCGTCCGGGGAGAGCGAGTCCCACTCCGGCACGTCCGGGTCGTGCCGGGACAGCTCGGCGTCGGCCGGCAGCACGCCCAGTTCCTTCTGCCGGGCGATCGTGCGCTCGCGGTAGGCGTCCCAGCCGTCGTCGAACTGGCCCGCGTACCGGTCGGCCCACTCCTTGGCCACGTGGTGCGGGGCGTGGGCCGCACCGGTGCAGAAGTGAAGGTAGAACGGCTTGTGCGGGGCGACCTGCTTGGCGTCGGCGATGAACTCGATGGCCTTGTCGGCCAGGTCCTCGGTCAGGTGATAGCCCTGCTCGGGGGTGCGGGGCGGCTCGACCGGGTGGTTGTCATAGACCAGTTCCGGATACCACTGGCTGGTGTCCCCGCCCAGGAAACCGTAGAAGCGCTCGAAGCCGCGTCCCAGCGGCCAGCGGTCGAACGGTCCAGCGCCCGATTCGAACTCCGACGGCATCAGGTGGTACTTGCCGACCAGGTAGGTGCTGTAGCCCTGCTGCTGCAGCATCTCGGACAGGAACCCGTTCTCGAACGGGATGCTGCCGTTGTAGCCCGGGTATCCGGTCGCGAGCTCGTTGATCGACGCGGTGGCGTTGGCGTGATGGTTGCGGCCGGTGATGATGCACGAGCGCGACGGGGAGCACAGCGCGGTGGTGTGCATGTTGGAATACAGCAGGCCGCCTGCGGCCAGCGCGTCCAGGTTCGGCGTGGCGATCGGGCTGCCGTAGCAGCCCAGCTGGCCGTACCCGACGTCGTCCAGCACGATGAACAGCACGTTCGGTGCCCCGGCCTTGGCCCGCAGCGGCCGGGGCCAGGCCGGGCTGGACTCATCCGTGGTCCGCCCGATCACACCGGGGAACGTAGTGCCCGGCTCGTACTCGTTCAGCGGCATGATCCAGCTCTCCTATCGATGGCAAGAAACGCCGGTGGCGGCCTGGGCCACGGACAAACCGATTCTGACCTTCGGTGAACCGGAGCTGATCATCCGTTTGGGGTGATCTCGGGGTTCCGCGCCGCAGCCTACGCTGGCGCAATGCGGCCCGATGCGAGCGACGACGCCACCGTGCTGATGTGCGGGTGAGCTCATGAGCATCTCCGATCTGGCCATCGTGGCGGCGCTGATCTTCGCGTGGGGCGCGGTGTCGGCCCGGCTGCAACGCTTTGACGTGACGGCGCCGATCATCTTCGTCATCGCCGGGCTGGTGCTGACGCACGGCCCGTTGGGGGCGCTGGGGTTCGCGCCATCGCACGAAACGGTGAAAGTCCTGGCCGAGGCCACGCTGGTCCTGGTGCTGTTCTCCGACGCGTCCCGGGTCGGGCTGCGGGACCTGCGCGCTGAACTCGGCCTGTGCCTTCGGCTGCTGGGGATCGGCCTGCCGATCACGATCGGTCTCGGCATGTTGCTGGCACTGGCCCTGTTCGGGCACATCAACGTCTGGCTGGCCCTGCTGATCGGCGCGGCCCTGGCCCCGACCGACGCGGCGCTCGGGGCCGGCGTGATGGTCAATCGCGCGGTCCCGGCCCGGATCCGCCGCCTGCTCAACGTGGAGAGCGGGCTGAACGACGGCATCGCCACGCCGTTCGTGCTGGTCGCGGTGGCGGGGGCGGGGACCGCCGCGCACGAATCAGGGATCGGCCCGGGCAAGGCTCTAGCGGAGCTGGCCATCGGCCTGGCCGTTGGCGCCGTAGTCGGCGGCGTGGGCGGCTGGCTGGTCAGGCTGGCCCGGAGCCGCGACTGGGTGGCCGAGGGTTTCGCCGGCACGGCGGTGCTGGGCCTCGCGGTGTGCGCGTACGCCTCCGCGGTCGCTCTGCACGGCAACGGCTTCATTGCCGCATTTATCGGTGGGCTGGCGTTCGGCAGCGCGGCGGGGCGGCGGGGTGAGCCGCTGGTGCCGTTCGTCGAGGAGACCGGGGCGCTGGTGTCGCTGCTGGTGTGGCTGGCCTTCGGCGCGATCGCCGTTGCGCCGCTGTTCGAGGACCTGACCTGGGAGCTCGTGGTGTACGCCGTGCTCAGCCTGACTGTGGTCAGGATGGCTCCGGTGGCCCTGGCCCTGATCGGCGCGAAGCTCGGCTGGCCCACGGTCGTGTTCGTGGGCTGGTTCGGTCCCCGCGGCCTGGCCTCGGTCGTGTTCGCGCTGCTGGCGCTGGAAGATCTCGGCGAGAAGGTGGCCGGCCCGGCGGTGGCGGTCATCACAGCCACGGTCCTGCTCAGCGTGATCGCGCACGGCGTCAGCGCCGAGCCGCTGGCCCGGCGCTATGGGGCAGTGTCTACCCCGGCGGAGGCGCCCCAGGACTCATCCGCCCCGTCTGAGCCCGAGTTGCCGACGCGCCGGCTCACCCGCTTATCTGGCCGGCGGGGTACGGGCTACCAGGTCAGCTCGATCTCGAGTTCGGTGCCGTCGTCCTCAACCTCAAATTCCACTTTCAGCTGGACTCGATCGGGGACGTGGGCGACGAACCGAAGATCCGCTCGCTCGATGACGACGTCATTGCCGGAGGAAAGCTCGTCAGCGATGGCGTGCAGACGCGCCGCCGCCTCTTCCCGGGAGAGCGATACCTTTTCCTTCAGTTCCACCAGTTCCATGTGTCTCTCCAATCATCTGCTTAACCAACTGGGGTTTCCTTGTCGTGCCGCCGGACCAGCCAGGCCTCGGCGTCGAGGTAGGCCGCCCGGGTCGATTCACCGACCACCGGGGTTGCCTCGAACGCGCGCACCGGTCCCTCGATGCTGCCGGTGCGATGGAGCCGTTCGGTCAGTGTGGGCTGCAGGCCGCTGAGGTAGAGCCGGCCGCCGACGTCGGCCAGATGGTCGGCGTAGTCACCAGCCACCTTGATGAAGGTGGCCCCGAGCGTGGTGCGGCCCCGCAGCCGGAGCACCACCACCGGCGCATCCGTGCCGGCCGGGTCGGGCAGGCGGGCCTGCAGGGTGCGGGATCCGGCGTACAGCAGGCTGCCGTACACGTCCAGGATCGTGACGTGATCGCTGGTCAGCGCGGACGGGGCCTGGCGCTCTTCGAACCGCCCGTCGTCGCGCGGTATGAGCTCGACCACCCTGAGGTCCATGGCCTCGGTGTTGAGCTGTAGCAGCAGCGAGAGCGCCACCCCGATGCCGACGGCCGCGGCGACCGGCAGGAAGAGCGTGGCGGCGAAGGTGGTGACGACCGCGATCTGCGAGGTCAGTCCGGTGCGCAGGATCGTGGCCACCTCGCCGAACCGCAGCGAGCCGGCCGCGGCGAAGATGAGGATCGCGCCGAGGGTGGGGAGTGCGACCTTCGCGACCAGGCCGGAAAAGGCGACCAGGATCAGCAGCATCCACAGGCCGGCCCAGATCGGTGCCCACCGGGTCCGCGCACCGGCGCTCACGTTCAGCGCGGTCTGGCCGACCGAGCCTCCTACCGGCACGCCGCGGAAGAAGCCCGACGCCAGGTTGGCGGTTCCCTGGGCGATGATGTCCCGGTTGATGTCTGACGGCGTGCCGTCGGAGTTCGGGGCGGCTTCGGCCACCCCGGCGCCCTGAACCAGGACGATCGCCGCGACCGCGAGCGCGCCGGTGACCAGGCTGAACGAGAAGTTCCCGAAGTCGGGCAGCTGCGGTATCGGAATACCGCGCGGAATGTCGCCCGCATCACCGACCCGGGCCACGCTGTCCAGTCCGGCCAGGATCACCACCACGGTCGGGATGACCAGGGCGACCAGCGCGCTGACCATGGCCAGCCGGGTGCGGGCCAGCAGCACCAGGATGGCCAGCGCACCCAGCCCGGTCAGCAGCGACGCCAGATCGATGTTTCCCGGGTGGGTGAGCACGTTGATCGCCTTGGCCAGCGGGAAATCGCCCTTGGCCTCGGCGCCGGTCAGGTCGGCGACCTGGCCGCACACGATGTTGACGGAGATCCCGGTCAGGAACCCGATCATCACGGAGTAGGACACAAACCGCGTGTACCGGCCGATCCGGGCCAGCCCGGCGGCCACCAGCGCGACGCCGACCATGAGGGTGAGCAGCAGCAGCGCCCCGGGACGCTGGTCGGCGGGTACGCCCTGCAGCGCCGAGCCCGCGGCCAGCGCGGCGGCCGACGTCGTCGTGATCACCATCAGCCGCGTACTCGAGCTGAGACCACCGGCGATCGGCCCGGCGAAGGCGGCGTACAGGCCCTGCACCGGATTGACCCCGACCAGGACCGCGGCGGCCATCCCATCCGGGACACTGCTGATCGCACCGGGCAGCCCGGCCAGCAGGTCGGCGCGCAGGTACCGTCGCTCCGGCTTGATCGAGCGCAGCCAGCGCCCGGCGGCGGCCGCAGGCCCGCGCATCACGCGCAGCATGGGTCCGCGTCCAGTCATGTCCGGTCCTCCGCCTGAAGCGGGCCCCGCCCGCGGCCCGGTGCATTCACATGATTCACGCGGGCGGCCGCAGGGACCTCACCCAAAGAGGGGGATGCTGGCCGGGTGCGGCCGTCGGTAGCGTCCTGAACAACACCCTCCTCAGCAGAGCCGGAGCGCCTACCGTGATACGGCAGCCCGCCGCCGTCCGCGAGCTGGGCCGGTTCAGGCGGCCGCGGCGGCGCTTGCGAGCCGGGCTGGTTCAGCTGGTGTGCGTGCTGGCCGGGGTGGGGCTGGGGTTGCTTTTGCCGCAAATTTCCGCCGGGCCCAGCGTGGCCAGCACCCGGGTGACCGAGGCGCTGGTCACCATCGGTTTCGGCACCTTGGGCCTGGTCAGCGTCATCTTCTCGCTGCTGTTCCTGGTCGTGCAGTGGGCCTTCGGGAGCCTTTCGCCCCGGCTGAACCTGTTCCGCGACGACCCGATCGTGTGGCGCACGTTCGCGGTCGCCGTGGGCGTGTTCGTGTTCTCGGTCACCGCGGCCCTGGTCATCGCCAACAATCCAAAGGTGCCGGTGATCGTGCCAGCGGTGGAAGTAGCCGCCGTGCTCCTCACGGTCGCCCTGATGCGGGTCCTGCAGGTGAAGGCCTTCACCTCCCTCCAGCTGGCCCCGACCCTGGCGATGATCGCCGCGGAAGGGCGCGGCATCCTGGACGACCTGTACCGCCGGCCCGCTCCGGCCGGGCCGCCGTTGGCCGCGGTGCTGCCGCCCCTGCACCGCGCCATCACCTGGCCACACGAGCAGGCCACCTTGCAGCAGATCCATGTGCCCCGGTTGATCGAGGCGGCCGGCCCCGCGGTCATCGTGCTCCGGGCCGGCATCGGCGACACGCTCCACCAGGGTGCCCAGGTCGCCGAGCTGCACGGCGGCGAGGTGACCGACGCGGCCGTACTACACGGGCTGGTGACCGGGCCGGAACGCACCTTCCACCAGGATCCGCTGTTCGCGTTCCGGCTGCTGGCCGACATCGGCCTGCGGGCCCTGTCGCCCGCGGTTAACGATCCCGCCACCGCCGTCCAGGTCCTCGACACCATGCAGAGCATCCTCGGTCCGCTGGTGACGCGGGACCTCGATGTGACCGAAATGGCCGACGGGTCGGGGGTAGTCCGGGTGGTCCTGGCCCTGCCGTCATGGGACGACTTCCTGCGGACCAGCTTGGACGATCTCATCGAGTCGGCGGCCCGGTCGCCCATGGTGCTGCTGCGAGCCCGGGTCCTGCTGGCCGGCCTGCTCGATGCTGCGCCAGCACCGCGACGGCCATCGATCGCCTGGCGGCTGCAGCACGTCGAGGATCTACTGGCCGGTAACTTCCCGGCCATCTGGCAGGACGCGGTCAAGCATTCGTCGCTCGATTCATAGCGCCGATCCCATCCATCACGGGTGATGTGGCCGGGGTGGTCAGGGCGGAGGGTTGAGCACAAGCGGCATGGGGCCGCGACTGCGACCTAGGAGGTCACCGTGACATCGGCAACAGTCAGATCGGACAGCGGCGCAGGCGGCCGCCACGCGGAAGGCCGCGGCATTGGCCTGATCTTCTTCGCATCCATCCTGCTGCTCGTGGCCGGCTTCTTCAACATGATCTACGGCATCGCCGCGATCGCCCAATCGCATGTCTTTGTGGCCAACGCCCATTACGTGTTCGGCAACCTGCGCGCCTGGGGCTGGATCACGCTCATCATCGCGGTCCTGCAACTCGTCGCCGGAGGCGGAGTGCTGGCGGGCAATCAGTGGGCCCGCTGGTTCGGCGTCGCCGTGGTCGGGCTCAGTGCCATCGACATGATGTTCTTCATCCCGGCCTACCCCTTCTGGGCGCTGACCATCATCGCGGTGGACATCGTCGCGCTCTACGGGCTGTGCGTCTACGGCAGCCGCGAAAACCTGGCCGGGGTCTAGCCGAGCTGATCGGCTGACTTCAGCCCAACGAAACGGAAAATGATCATGACAAGTGCATCTCTGGATGAACTGGGCCCCGTCGACTACGTCGTCGTCGAGTTCCCGGCCGGGGCCAGCAACTTCACCGGCGAGATGGCAAAGGAGCTGCGCGCCCTGGTCGACTCCAAAACCATCCGCGTGATCGATGTGCTGATCCTCACCAAGGACGCGGACGGTTCCGTCGAGGCGACGGAGCTGTCCGACGTCGATGAACTGGGGGAGCTGCAGACCATCGAGGCGGAGCTGGCGGAACTGCTGGCCGCCGATGATGTGGCCCAGCTCGCCGTGGCGATGGAACCGGGGAGCACGGCCGGCGTGCTCATCTGGGAGAACCTGTGGGCCGCGTCGTTCGCGTCAGCGGCGCGGCGCTCTGGCGGCCAGCTGATCGCCGACGGGCGAATCCCCCTGCAGGCCATCATCGCCTCGATCGAGGCCGATGAAGAAACTGATGAAGAAACCGAAACGGCAGGAGACTGACTATGCCACTGAGGCCAGCACGGGTCGGAAGAGTCGGCGTCATCCGCGCGCCGGTCGCGAAGACCGCCGTCGTAGCCCGGGCCGTGACCCCCGGCCGCGCGCCGGTGGCCAGGGCCGCGACCGCGGCCGCGGTGGTCAGGCCCGGGAGGCGCCGCCGAATTTAGGGTTGTCCTCACGGGCGCAGGCGATCGAGCGAGCCGGGGAACTGGGGCTCCTCTAGGCGCGGCCGGCGGTGGTCAGCTCGGTGCAGAACCGGGCGTATTCGGTCAGCTCGGCCCCGGCCGGGATGACCACCAGATCACGGGCCACGGCGTCGATGTGGGCCCGCATGGCCGCGGCGATCTGCGCGCGTTCACGGTCGAAGGCGAGGGTGACCCCGTTCTGGCTGCCGGTGGCGGTAAGCCAGCCCAGCAGCAAAAAGGCGATGACCATGGCCGCGACCCATGGGATCAGGGCGACGCTGCCGACCAGCTCGGGCGGGTGCTGGCCCATGGCGTGGAAGACTCCGACCACCACGAGCACGCCCATCCAGCCGATCCCGGCAGCGACCAGGGCGACCAGCAGCCACTGCCAGGCGCAGACCAGGCGCCACCAGGCCGGGATACGGGCCGCGGCGGGCACGCTGTCGCTGATGGCCGCGGTGAGCGCGCCGCTGATGTCGGAGGCGCGGGACCGGGCCGCGCTCCGCACCGTGCGCGGCCAGGGATCGGGCAGGGATTCGCTGATCGCTTCGGCGAAGACCGTGATGGCGCTGTCGATCTCGGACTGCTGGGCGTCCGCGCCGGCCGCGACCGCGATTCGGGCGTCGGCGCTGGCCCGGCTCATGCGGACCGAGCGGACCGGATCCCGGCCCCGCAACCAACCCGAGATGCGGGCGAACGGCCAGCTCAGGTACCTGGCGGCGTGGATCTCGCGGACATCCTCCAGCGCATCGGTGACGGCGGCCAGGCCGGCCGCGTGGGCCAGCGCGTCGGCCACGGCCAGCGCCGGGGCGGCCGGGACGCTCTCCAGCGCGGTCCGGGCCGGCGTGGCCTGGCCCGGACCGCCGAGGGCGGCGTCCTCCCACGGCGGCTTGACCGGGCCGGTGCTTCCGGCTGGCCCGGCCGGGTCGAAGGGCTCGGCCGGGCCGGGGATAGCGGTGGCGATCTCGGCCGCGCGGCGGGCGACCGCGGCCGGGTCGATCGCGTAGGTATCGAACCGGCCGATGACGCTGTCGATGTCCGCGGCGATGCGGTCGGTGACGGTCTGGCGCGCGGACACCGCACCGGCCAAGACCTGACGCAGTTCGTCCAGGCCGGCGCCGGTGGCCGCGGAGACCAGCAGGACCCGGGCCTCGCCGTGGCCTTCGGAGTCGAGCAGCCGCCGCAGGTCTTCCTCGCAGTCGTGCGCCTGCTGCGGCGTGAGCAGGTCGGACTGGTTGAGCACGACCGTGGTCACGGCGGCGTGCCGGCCTAGCTTGGCCAGGAACCGGTTGTGCACGGCGGCGTCGGCGTACTTCTGCGGGTCCAGGACCCAGACCATCAGGTCGGCCAGGCTGACCAGGCGGTCGACGGCGGTGGCGGCGCCGGCCGCGACCGAGTCGTGGTCGGGCAGGTCGAGGAGCAGCAGCCCCCTGAGGGTGTCCTCGCCCGCGTCCAGCGCGCTGGCCCGGGCGTAGCGATACCGGCGTTCCACCCCGAGCCAGTCCAGCAGCGGCGCGGCGCCCTGCATGCCCCACACGCAGGCGTGCGCGCTCCTGGTGGCGGGCCGGGTCACCGCCGAGGGCGAGAAGTTGGCTCCGGCCAGCGCGTTGAACAGGGACGACTTCCCGCTGCCGGTGCCGCCGGCCAGCGTGACCACGGTGTGCGCGGCGGACAGCTTCAGCCGCTCACCGGCCCGCCCGAGCAGGCTCTCGGCCTCGGCGACCAGCTCGGGACTGAACCCGCCCGGTCCACTGCGGCTCTGGGCGATCTCGGTCAGCGCGGTGAGCGCGGCCAGCCGGGCGGGCAGGTGCGCGCTGGGCAGGCCAGCAAACGGGGGCGCGCTGGTGGTCACTGCAGCCCCTCGAGCATGAACCCGGCCTGGTACAGCCGCACTCCCGCCACCTCATCGAAACGGCCCATACTGTCAATGACCTCCGGGAACCGGAGGAGTTCCTCGTCGAGAAGCAAGCGCGCCCTCTCGTTCAGCTCCGCTCGGGCGGTGCTGAAAATCTCCTGCACCGGCTCCTCGCCGAGCACACCGGTGGCCACCCGCCGCGGCAGCGTCAGGATGTCGCTGTCGTCGGACGGCTTGGCGGCGTGGCTGCCAATCGCGCCCTCGCCGAGGATCGCGAGCACGGTGACGAGGGTCAGCGTATCGTCGTCCAGCCCGGCTGACACGGAGGACCGGCCGGGCCCGCGTTTTTGCTGCACGGCCTCGCGCACCAGCCGCAGCACGTGGTCCTGCCAGGTGCTGATGGCCCGCGACACCCGGTCCGGCAGGTCGGCCGAGGACTTGGCCAGGTTCAGCTCCTGCAGCCCGGCGTTCGTCCCGTCGCCGAACACCGACGCGAACAGCCGGTCGGCTCGCTGGCCGGTGGACTGCTGCTCGGTCGCGTTGGCCAGCATGACCGACCCGGCCGGGTCGTCCCGCCACTGGCGCTCGGCGTCCTCCGAGGCCCGGTCGGCGGCGGTCACGATCACGGCTTCCAGGGCCGAGCGGAGCGCGGACCGCAGCGCGGTCGATCGTTCCGGGGCCTGGCGCTTACGGGCCCGCTTGCCCTGCCGCGGCGGCTTGCGGGTCCGCAACGTCCGGGTCAGGTCACCGGTGACGACCAGGTCCTGCCAGCGGGCCTGGACTTCCCCGCGCAGCAGTTCGCCGTCGCGGAAGGCCTTTTCCACGGTGCCGAGCGCCCGCCGGTACGGGTCTTGGGCCTGGTCGCGCAGGCGGGTGCGGACGGCCAGCTGGCCTTCGGCCGCCGCGGCCAGCGCCGGGACCCGGGTGCGGAAGGTGTCCATCACCCCGGCCATGGTCTGGGTCAGCACCGCGACCCGGCGTTCCTCGCGGCGGCTGGTGTCGGTCAGGAAGGCGCGGATCTGCTCAAATGCCTCCGGCGGCAGCATGCCCCCGGCCACCCGGGTCTCCGGGATCACGAACCGGTCGGCCGCGTCGATGGCGTTGGCGTCCAGCATCGCGGCGAAGTGCGCGACCAGTTCGGCCCGGGCTCCGGACGGGACCCGGGACAGCACGATGCCGAGCGACGCGCCCCGGTCCCGGGCGTGCTGCAGCACCTGCCAGACCGGCGCGTCGGCGTAGCGGCTGGCCGAGGTGACGAACAGCCACAGGTCGGAGGCGTCCAGGAACTGGTAGGCGAACTCGTGGTGAGCCTGGACCACGGAGTCGATGTCCGGGGTGTCCAGCAGCGCGAACCCTTTGGGCATGGCCTCACTGGAGGCCAGCACCAGCAGGCCGTCGCGGCCGGGCCGGGCCAGGCCCTCCTGCCGGACCCGGGGCAGGCTGGGGAGGAAGTTGTTCTCCGCGAACCAGTCGGCGTCTTCCGGGTGGCAGGCCAGCACCGGGCTGTTGGTCGTCGGCCGGCGCACCCCGGTCGCGCTGACCGGCTGGCCGACGATGCTGTTGACCAGCGTCGACTTGCCGGCGCCGGTGGAGCCGACCACGGCGACCAGGATCGGGGCGTTGGACCGGCGCAGCCGCGGCAGCAGGTAGTCCTCGATCTGGCTGAGCAGCTTGACCCGTTCCGCCTTGACCTCGGCCAGATCCGGGGTGTCGAACAGCAGCGGCACCGCGGCGACGCGTTTACGCAGGTTGACCAGGGCACCCTCGAGAGCCTGGGCGTTCAGCCGGATGTGCGGCTCGGCCGGTGAGTCCTCGGGCGGCTCGATGAGGTCCTTGACCGCGGCGGGCTGATCCGGCGCGGCATGTCTGGGCGCAGGCGACTCCTGCGGGACCGATGGGGGGGTCACGCCAGGCTCGTCCCGGTCGTGGCGGGCATGCGCTGCACGAGCTCGGCTATCTCGGCTGCGACGTTCACGACCTCCCCTATCACGACCACGGCCGGCGGCCGGATCCCATCTTCGGCCACGCTGGCCGCGACGGTGTCCAGCGTTGCCACAATTGTGCGCTGAGTAGGCAGAGTACCGTCCGCAATCACCGAAACGGGTGTCTGGCCGGAACGGCCATTATGGATCAGGGTCTCGGCGACCGCGGCGAGCCGTTCTACCGCCATGAGCAGGATCAATGTGCCCTGCAGGGCGGCCAGCGCGGGCCAGTCCACGGTGGACCGCGGGTCGCCCGGTGGCACGTGCACCGAGACCACGCTGAACTCCTGGGCGACACCACGGTGGGTGACGGGCACGTTGGCCGCGGCCGGGACGGCGACCGCGCTGGTGATGCCGGGGACCACCGTGACCGGGACGCCGGCCTGCAGGCAGGCGATGACCTCCTCGGCGCCGCGGCCGAACACGTACGGGTCGCCGCCCTTGAGCCGGACCACGAACTTCCCGGCCTGGGCGCGGGTGATCAGGGCCGCGTTGATGTGCTCCTGGGCGACCGAGCGGCCGTAGGGGATCTTGGCCACGTCGACGATCTCGACGTCGGGGGGCAGCTCGTCGAGCACGGAGCGCGGGGCGAGCCGGTCGGTGACCACCACGTCGGCCTCGGCCAGCAGCTGGCGGCCGCGCACGGTGATCAGGCCGGGGTCGCCTGGGCCGCCGCCGACCAGGGCCACCCCGGACCGGTGCTGGCGGCCGCGCCGGGCGCCGACGGTGCCGGACTGCAGGCCGGTCACGATGGCGTCGCGCAGGCCGGCGCTGTGCCGCGGGTCGCCGCTGAGCACGCCGACCTGGACGTCGCCGGCCAGCCCGGAGGCCGGAGTCCACACCGGCGAGCGATGGGCGTCGTCGGCCCGGATGGACCAGATCCGGTGCTGCTCGGCTTCGGCCACGATGGCCTCGTTGGCGGCCGGGTCATCGGTGCAGGCGCAGACCAGCCAGGCGCCGGCCGTGTCCCCCGGTGAGAACGGGCGGCGCGCCCACTCGATCCGGCCGGACTGGGCCAGGTCCTCCAGCGAGCCGGTGACCTCAGGCGAGACCAGGAACACGGCGGCGCCCGCGTCGAGCAGGGCGGGTACCCGCCGCCCGGCCACAGCGCCGCCGCCGGCCACGAGCACGCGCCGGCCGGCCAGCCGCAGCCCCAGCAGGTACGGACGGCCGTCAGCCATCGTCGTGGCTCCCGGTCAGCACCTGTCCCGCTCCTTGATGGTTACGATTTGTCGCTGACGCCGGCCGAGTCGAACGTCGCCACGTCGCGCAGGGCCCGAGCCGCGCTCTGGACCAGGGGCAACGCCAGCACGGCACCGGTGCCCTCACCCAGCCGCAGATCGAGGTCCACCAGTGGCCGCAGCCTCAAGTGACCAAGCGTAGCGGCATGCCCGGGCTCGGTACTGCGATGGCCCGCCAGGCAGGCGACCACCGCGTCCGGCGCGATCGCGACCGCGGCCAGGGCGGCCGCGCCGGCGATCACCCCGTCCAGGATGACCGGCACCCGCAAGGCCGCGGCGGCCAGGATGAACCCGGCCAGGGCGGCGTGCTCGAAGCCGCCGAACGCGGCCAGCACGCCGACCGGATCGGCCGGGTCGGGCTGGTGCCGGGCCAGCCCCTGCCGGATCGCGGCCACCTTCCTGGCCTGCCCGTCCGCGTCCGAGCCGGCTCCCGCACCGGTGACCATGGTGGGGTCGAGACCGGTAAAGGCGCAGATCAGGGCGGCCGAGGCGGTGGTGTTGGCGATACCCATGTCCCCGGTGACCAGGCACCGGTTGCCCGCCGCGACCAGGTCGCGGGCCACGTCAAGGCCGGCCTCCAGCGCCCGGTGGGCCTGGTCGCGGGTCATGGCCGGGCCCTGAGTGAAGTCGGCGGTGCCCCGGCCCACCTTGCGGGGCAGCAGGCCCGGCGCGGGATCCAGGTCAGCCGCGACCCCCACGTCGACCACGACCACTTCGGCCCCGGCCTGGGCCGCGAAGCTGTTGACTACCGCTCCCCCGGCCAGGAAGTTGGCCACCATCTGGGCCGTCACCTCCTGCGGCCAGGGGCTGACCCCCTGGGCGTGCACCCCATGGTCCCCGGCGAAGACCGCCACCGCAGCCGGCTCGGGCAGCGGCGGCGGGCACTGCCCGGCCAGGCCGGCCAGCCGGACCGAGACGTCCTCCAGCACGCCGAGCGAGCCGCGCGGCTTGGTCATCCGGTCCTGGCGGTCCCGGGCCGCCGCCATGGCCTCGTCGTCGAGCGGGCCGATCGCGGCCACCACCTCGTCCAGCAGGCGCACCGGTGGTTCGCCCGGCAGCCCGCGGCGGCCGAACTCCCCCGCGTGCACGGCCCAGGACACCGGGCGGCGCCGGGCCCAGCCGGTGGCGGCGAGCTCGGGTTCGGACCCGAACTCGCGCACGTAGCCCAGGCACAGGTAGGCGACGACCTCCAGGTGCGCGGGCAGCCCCAGCTCGGCGGCCAGGTCCCGCGGGCCGAAGAAGGAGACCCAGCCGACACCGAGGCCTTCGGCCCGGGCCGCCAGCCAGAGGTTGGAGATGGCCAGCACGCTGGAGAACCCGGCCGTCTCGGGCTGGCTGTGACGTCCCAGCGTGTGCCGGCCACCCCGGGTCGGGTCGCAGGTGATGGCCAGGTTGACCGGGGTGTCGAGGATCGACTCGACCTTCAGGGCGCCGAACGCGCGCGCCCGGGCGGCCGGCAGCCCGGCCGCGTACTGGTCCCGGTTGCGCCGGGCCAGCGCGGCGACGCGCTCGCGCTGGGCCCGGTCGGTGATGACGATGAAGTCCCAGGGCTGGGAGAAGCCCACCGACGGGGCCTGGTGGGCGGCGGCCAGCAGCCGGGCCAGCACGTCGTCCGGTACCGGGTCCGGCAGGAAGCCCTGGCGCACGTCGCGGCGCTCGGCGATGACCCGGTAGACGGCGGCGCGCTGGTCGTCGGGGTACGGGAGCGCACGCTCGGGCTGATCACCGGTGGAGGGGCTCATGGGTCTCCTTGCTGATGGCATCGAGGACGCGGGCCAGGGCGGCCACGAACCGGTCGTTGGTGGCGCGGTCACGAACCGCGATGCGGAGCCAGCCGGGCCCCAGGCCCGGGAACGTGTCGCCCCGGCGGACCGCGAAACCGGCCTGGCGCAGGCGCTCGCGGACGGTGGGGCCGGAGGCGGGGGCGGTTGAGCCGGAGGCGGCGGAGAGGCCGGCTGGCTGGGCCGGGCCGGAGGCTGCTTCGACCGCAGGAGTTGACGCGGGGAGAGGAGACCCTATTTTAATCAAAATAAAAGACGCGCAGGCGCCTGGAGTCACCGTCACGCCTGGAAGTTCCGATAGGCGGCGTACGAGGTGCTCGCGCTCGGTGGCCAGGCCGGCCGCCCAGGCAGCCGCTTCGGCGGTGGCGCCTTGGTCGGAGCAGGCTACGACGGCGGCCAGGGCGGGGCCGGACACGGCCCACGGCGGGCGGGGGCGGCCCAGGGTCTGCACGTCGGCTGGGGTGGCGAGCAGGTAACCGGCGCGCAGGCCGGCCAGGCCCCAGGTCTTGGTCAGGCTGCGCACCACGATCAGGCCGGGCACGTCGCGCGCCGCGGCCAGGCTCTCCGGCTCCCCGGGCACGCAGTCGGCGAAGGCCTCGTCCACGACGAGCGTCCGGCCGGGGCGGGCCAGGGCCCGGATCGTGTCCGCCGGGTGCAGGACCGAGGTCGGGTTGGTGGGGTTGCCCACGATGACGAGATCAGCTTCGGCCGGGATGGCCCCGGGGCCGAGCTGGAAGGGCGGCGGGAGGATGGCTCGTTCGACCCGATGACCGGCGGCCCGCAGCGCCGCTTCCGGCTCGGTGAACTGGGGGTGGACGACCACGGCGCGGCGCGGGCGGAAGGCCCGGGCGATCAGGGTGAACGCCTCGGCCGCGCCCGCGGTGACCAGCACCTCGGACGGCGTGCGGCCGTGCCGGCGGGCGACGGCCTCGGTGGCGGCGGCCGGGTCGGGGTAGGCCGCGATGTCGTCGGTGGCGGCGCGGATGACCTCCCGCAGCCAGCGTGGCGGGGTACCGGGGCGGACGTTCACGGCCAGGTCAACCAGACCGTCAGCCAGCTCGCGGTCGCCGTGAAAGTCCAGGTCGGGCTGCTCGGGCTGGTCAGGCTGGTCAGGCTGGTCAGGCGCCATGGAGGTGCACGTGATCGTGCGGATGGTCGTGCGGCTGCTGCGGCAGGCCGACGCGGTGGGCGAAGCCGGGCAGCGCGGTCCGGTACACGCACAGGTCGCAGTTCATCCGGATGTCGCCCTCCAGTGCCTCGCGGTAGCGCTCGGCCACCAGCCCGGCGATCTCGTCGCAGTCCCCGAGCACATCGGTGACGCGGACGTCCAGGCCGGGATGGGCCGCGGCGAACTCGGCCGCCTGCTCGGTCACCCGATCCGGCAGGACGCCGGGGAACAGGAAGTACCGGGCCACCACGATGCTGCGGGCGCCGAGACGGCGGCAGCGCTCCAGGCCCTCGGGCACGCTAGGCCGGGCCAGCGAGATGAACGCGGTCTCGGCGAACTCGTACCCCCGGCCCTCCCACAGCAGCCGGGCCACCTTGACCACGTCGGCGTTGCCGTCCGGGTCGCTGGTACCCCGCCCGGCCAGCAGCACCGCGGGCGGCTCGGGCAGCCCGGCCGTGACCGCGTCGATCCGCGCCGCCATCAGGTCCAGGAGCACCGGGTGCGGGCCGAGCGGGCGCCCGTACCGGACGCTGAGGCCGGGGTGCCGGGCCGTCTCGCGGGCCAGCGCCGCGGGCACGTCGCCCTTGGAGTGCCCGGCCGCGGACAGCATCAGCGGCACCGCGACCAGGTCGCGGTGCCCGCGAGCGGCCAGGTCGGTGACGGCGTCCTTGAGCGGCGGCTCGGACAGCTCGATGAACCCACCCGCCACAGGCATCCGGCCGGCGTTGAGCCGGGCGACGCGCTCGGTCAGCGCGGCGAAGGCCGCCACCCCGGACGCGTCGCGGGTGCCGTGCCCAGCGATGAGCAGGGCCGGGTTCAACGGCGGCCTTCCCCGGGCCGGCCGGCGCCGCGGCCCTCGAGGTCCTGGTCGCGGGCCACCCGCAGCAGCGCGTTGAACGCGGCCGCCGCCACGGCCGAACCGCCCTTCTCGGACCGGTTGCTGAGCGCGGGCAGGCCGCTGTCCCGCAGGGCCTCCTTGGCCTCGGTCGCCCCGACGAAGCCCACCGGCAGGCCGATGATCAGGGCCGGGGACACCTCCCGCTGGAGGATCTCGCCCAGCGCGGTCGGGGCACAGCCGATGACCCAGACCGCGCCCGGGCCGGCCTCCCCGAAGGCCAGGCGGGCCGCGGCCGCGGACACCGTGATCCCCACCGTGCGGGCCAGTCGGGTGGCCAGCCCCTCGCCGATCTTGCAGATCGCCGGGTAGCTGGTGATGCCGGAGGCCACCATGGCCACGTCGGCCACGACCGGCGCGCCGCGGCGGATGGCCGCCACCCCGGAGGCCAGCGCGGCCTCATCGGCGACCAGGTCGGTGACGTAGTCGAAGTCAGCGCTGGCGTGGATGACCCGCTCGGTGACCGCGCGGGTCAGCGGGGGCAGGTAGCTCAGGTCGACCCGGGACCGCAGGATCCGGTAGGACTCGGCCTCGATCGGGTGCGGCTCGCTGGGGTCCCGTTCGGGGGATGAGCTCTCGAATTCGATCACGTTTCCTCCCGGGTAGAACCCCAACGGTATTCGCGAGGGGTGACCATCCGCCCCGCGAACCGCCTGGTGCGCGACGAGCCGACGATGACCATGGTGCGCATGTCGATCACGGCTGGGTCGAAAGTGGCCAGCGTGGCCAGCCCCGTGCGCTGGCCCGGCCGGGTCGCGTCGCGGACCCAGCCCACCGGCGTGCCGGGCGGCCGCTGGGCGGCCAGGATGGCCAGGGCCTTGCGGAGCTGCCAGTCCCGTTCCCGGCTGGCCGGGTTGTAGAAGCACACGACCAGGTCGGCGTCGGCCGCCGCGCTCACCCGACGCTCGATGATCTCCCACGGGGTGTGCAGGTCAGACAGGGAGATCATGGCGTGGTCGTGGCCGAGCGGTGCGCCCAGCGCGGCCGCGGCGGCCAGGGCCGCAGTCACGCCGGGGACACCGACGACGTCGATCGTCGCGTCGGCCGACTCCAGGGCGGGGCTGCCCATGGCGTAGATCCCGGCGTCGCCCGAGCCGATGAGGGCCACCGCGTGGCCCGCCGCCGCGTCCGCGACCGCGGCGGCGGCCCGCTCCTGTTCCTGGCCGAGGCCGCTGGAACGCAGGACGGTGCCGGGACGGAGCAGGTCGGCGACCTGGTCCAGGTACTGATCGAGGCCGACCACGATGCGGGCCCGGCGCAGTTCGGCCGCGGCGCGGGGGGTGAGCAGGTCGCGGGCCCCCGGGCCGATGCCGACGATGGCCAGGCGGCCCCGGGGGGTGCGGCGGGCGATGGCCGCGGTGGCGTGCGGGCTGGTCTGCTTGGGGACGACGAGGGTGGCAGGGGCGGTGGGGCTGCTGGGGTTTGGGCCGGTGGGATGCGGGGCGGTGGGATGTGGGGCGCTCGCGGCGAGGAGGGCGGCGGCCTCGGCGACGCTCGGAGTACCGACGGCGGCGCGGACCGTTTCACTGGGGTTCGGGACGTTGACTTCGGCCAGCGCGGCCGCCGGGAACGTGACGAGGGACCAGCCGCGATCGGCGACCGCGGCCAGCAGGCCGGGCTCGTGTTGCTTGAGGTCCACGGTGGCGACGGTGCGGACCGAGGAGGGGGACAGGTGGCCGGCGGCCAGGGCCTGATCGATGAGGGCATCGACCTCGGCGGGCGGGACGCCTCGGCTGGACCCCAGGCCGACGACCAGGGACGGCGGGCGGTAGATGACCGTGGGCGCGGCACGGTCCGGCCCGGCGCGGTCCGGCCCGGTCCGGTCCGGCCCGACGCGGTCGGTCACGATGATCGCGGGGACGGCGGGCTCGGGCGGGCCGGCGACGACGGCGGGCGGCAGCGGCGGCAGCGGCCAGGTCACGTCGGTGCTGAGCGTGACCCGCTGGCCGGACAGGACCGCGGTGCCCACTGCGGCTAGGTCGCTGCCGGGCTCGACCACGAAGCCCAGGTCGGCGCCGAACCCGTCCAGGGCCACCGCGCCGGCCGCGTCGCTGGCCGTGGTGATCACCGGCTCGGCCCCGAGCACGGCGGCGACCCGGCGGGCCAGGTCGTTGGCCCCGCCCGCGTGGGCTCCCGCCACCGGGACCGCGAAGCGCAGGGCCTCGTCGACGCAGACCACCCCGGGGTCCTGGTGCTTGTCCCGCAGGAGCGGGGCGAGCAGGCGCACGGTGGCGCCGACGGCCAGGAACACCACCACCGCGTTCGCGTCACCGAACGCTGCGGGCAGGGCGGTGGCGGCCGGGCCGTCGTAGGGCCTGGTCTGGCCGGGCCAGGCCGCGGCGAGGCGGGCGGCGGCGGCCCGGCCCGCGGCGGTGACCGCGACCAGGCCGATCACGATGCGGCTCCGGGACGGTCGGCCCAGAGGACGAAGACGGGGTTGAGCGCGGCCAGCCGGAGCGAGCCGCCGGGCAGCGGGGACAGCCGGGAGGCCTGTAGCTGGGTGCCCTCGGTGGTGTAGCCGAGGCTGGTGAGCAGGTCGCTGACCGGGCGGACGCGGTCCACGGAGGCCAGCGCGACCACGACCCGGGCCGGGTTCCCGGCCCGGACGGCGGCCCGCAGCACCTCGTCGTCACCGCCGCCAGCGAAGATCGCGTCCGGTGCGGGCAGGCCTTCCAGGGCGGCGGGGGCGCGGCCGGCCACGACCTGGAGCAGCACACCGTGCTGGGCCGCGTTGCGGCGGACGCGGTCACACTGGGCCGGGTCGGCCTCGACCGCCACGGCCCAGGCGCCGAAACGGGCGCACTCGACCGCGACCGACCCCGAGCCCGCGCCGACGTCCCAGATCGTCCGGCCCGGGCCGGGCCCGAGCCGGGCCAGCGCCAGCGCCCGGACCTCGGACTTGGTGATCATCGAGTTCCGGTGCTCGAACGCGGTCTCGGGCAGGGCCCAGGTGGCGGGGGCGCCGGTGTGACCAGCGAGCCAGCGGGGGGCGGTGAGACTGGTGGGGGTGGCGGCGAGGGAGATGAGGACGTGGGGGTCGGTGACGTCGGCGGCGGGGTCGTGGGTCAGGTCGCGGACTCGCTCGTCCGGGGTGCCGAGGCGTTCGGCGACGTAGATGGTGCGGCCGGCGTTGCGCAGGGCAGCGCGGAAGGCGCCGGTGGCGGCCTCGGGCGGGCCGGTGAGGATAGCCGCCTTGGGGTGGGCCAGCGCGGCGGCGGTCACCGGGCCCGCGTCGCGGCCGTGGGCCGACAGGACCAGGGCGTCGTCCCAGTCCAGGCCGAGGCGGGCGAAGGCCAGCGCGACCGAGGACACGGCCGGGACGACGGCGGGCGCGACGCCGCGGGCGCGCAGGGCACGGACGATGCCGAAGAACCCGGGGTCACCCGAGGCCAGCACGGCGACCGGGCCGGGGTGGGCGCAAATGGCGTCCAGCGCGGGATCGAGACGCCGGAGCGGGATACGGTCCGCCTCCGGGGGCAGCGGAACGGCAGCCAAGTGACGGCGGGCCCCGGCCACGGCGGACGCGGCCGCCAGGGCCTGCGTGGCGGCGGGCGGCAGCGGGTGCCCGTCGCAGCCGATCACGGTCACCGTGGCCGTGCTGGCCGTCGCGCTGCTGGCCAGGCTGCTGGCCACGTGGGGGGTCACGGCTGGTCCTGGTCGTGAGCCCGCAGGGCGCGGCGGGCGGCGGGCTCGGACCGGCGGAAGCCGTGGAAGTGTCCCGGGTGATACAGGTGCGACCGAGTACCGCCGGCGGCCAGGCCCGGGCCGACGAGGACCAGCGTGTGCTTCCACAGCTTGCGGGACTTCATGGTGGCGGCCAGTTCGCTCAGCTCGCAGCGCGCGATCAGCTCGTCGGGCCAGCTCACCTGGTAGGCGACCACGCACGGGGTGTCCGGCGGGTAGCCACCGGACAGCAGTTCCTCTTGCAGCTGGCCGGACCGGGCGGCCGACAGGAACAGCGCCATCGTGGTGCCGTGCTGGGCGAAGCCGGCGACCTGCTCCCCTGGTGGCATCGGCGTCTTGCCGCCGCCGAGCCGGGTCAAGATGACCGACTGCGCCACCTCGGGGATGGTCAGCTCCCGGCCGATGGCGGCGGCGGCCGCGGTGAAGCTGGACACGCCGGGCACGATCTCAGTCTCCAGGCCGAGCTCGGCGCAGCGGTCGAGCTGCTCCTGGATCGCGCCCCACAGCGCCGGGTCGCCGGAGTGCACCCGGGCCACGGTCAGGCCCTGCGCCGCCGCCCGCTGGTAATACGGGAGGACGCCCTCCATGGGCAGCTCGGCCGAGTCGATGACCTCGGCGCCGTCGCGCGCGTGTTCCAGCACGCCCGGGTGGACCAGGCTGGAGGCCCAGATCACCACGTCGGCCGCGGCGATGGCAGCGGCACCGCGCAAGGTGATCAGGTCGGGCGCGCCGGGGCCGGCGCCGATGAAGGTGACTCTGCCGGTGCTCATGAGGTCTCTGAGGCTGGTGGGGCCGGGGAGGCTTTGGGGACGGTAGGGGTCGTGGAGGATGTTGGCGGGGGGGAGGGGCTTCGGGTTGGCGGGACTTCGCGTTGGCGGGCGGAGGCCAGGCTTGAACCGGGGCCGGCGCGGCGGGTCGGGACGATGAGGGTGGAGAGGTAGGGGACGGCGGGCAGTTGGGCCAGGTCTTTGCCGGGGCCGATCTCCTGGCCGGGTAGGCCCAGGCGGGCGCCGACGACGGCGTGGTCCAGACAGCCTGCGGCGGTCAGCAGGGTGACGACCTCGGCCGGCGTGGGGCCCGCGACGGCGCCGAGCTTGTAGCCGACGACGGTGCCGGGACGGGTCAGGGCGTCGCGGAAGGCCTGCGTCCCCGCGGTGAGCGGGAGCAGGGTGAGCGGCTCGTCGCCTTCGGCCAGGACGGTGCCGGACCGGGCCGCCAGGTCCTGCATGGCGGTGATGCCAGGCACGGTCTCGATGGTCAGGCCGGGGACCAGGCTGCGGACGGTCTGGGCCAGGTAGCTGAACGTGGAGTAGAGGTTAGGGTCGCCGATCGTGCCGAAGGCCACCGTGCGGGCGCCGTCCGCGAAGGCGCGGGCCACTTCGGCCGCGGCAGCCTGCCAGGCGGCGGCACGGCGTTCGGTCACGCCGCCGGTGTCGTTGAGGGCGAACGGGACCGGGCGGATCCGGTCTCCCGGGATGTGAGCGCGGATCGTGGTCTCGGCCCGGCCGGGGCCGGTGGCACCCGGGCCGGCCATCACCGGGACGAAGACGACGTCGGCCTCGCGCAGCACCCGGACGGCCTTGACCGTGACCAGTTCCGGATCACCGGGGCCCACGCCCACCCCGACCAGCGTGGTCATAGCGAGGCCTGCTGGCTGGCCGCGGCGTGGCAGGCGGCGGCGAAGCGGGCCGCGACTTGTGGGTAGCCGGCCCAGTGGACGTGCAGGTAGGACGCGTGCACGTTCCTGGTGACGTGGCCCTCCTGGCGGGCTGGTGGGCCTAGGCGCCAGGCGGGGGCGGGGCCTGACTCGGGGTCGGTCTCGGTGCGGTGGAACTCGTGGGCTCGGACTACGTCGCCGGCGGCGGCTAGGACCGAGTCGGTCGCGGCCGTGGCTTCGCGGTAGGCCAGGGTGAGGTGGGCGGTCATGGTGGCGTCGATGGGGAGGACGGCGCACATGGGGGCGCCGTCCAGGGTGCGGGCCAGGTAGAGCAGGCCGGCGCACTCGGCGGCGACCGGGATGCCGCGGGCGGCGGCGGCCGCGACGGCGTGGCGGAGGGGCTCGTTGGCCGACAGGGCGCTGGCGTGCATTTCCGGGAAGCCGCCGCCCAGGACCAGGCCGGCCGTGCCGGCGGGCAGAGCCTCGTCGCGCAGGGGATCGAACGGGACCACGTCCAGGCCGGCCGCGGTCAGCAGCTCGTTGTGCTCGGTGTAGCTGAAGGTGAAGGCGGCGCCGCCGGCCACGGCTACGACCGGGTGCCCGTCCGGGTGCGGGAGCTCGGGCGGGGCCCAGGCCGGGCCGGGCAGGTCGGGCGCGCTGCGGGCCAGGGCCAGCAGGGCGGGCAGGTCGCAGGAGGCGGCGATCAGGGCCCCGAGGCGGGCGGTAGCCTCGGTGGCGTCGGCCGAGCGTTCCGCCACCGGGATCAGGCCCAGATGGCGGGAGGGCGCGCTGACCTCATCCGAACGCCGGATGGCGCCGAAGACCGGGAAGCCCGCAGCGGCCAGGGCGTCCCGCAGGAGCTGTTCGTGCCGGTCGGAGCCGACCTGGTTGAGGATGACGCCGGCCACGGTGGTGCCGGGGTCGAAGCGGTCGAATCCGGTGGCCACCGCGGCCACCGAGCGGCCGGCGGCGGAAGCGTCGATGACCAGGACCACCGGGGCGCCCAGGAGCCCGGCCACATGGGCCGTGGAGCTGAAGCCGGGGTCGCCGGCGCCCTCGCCGTTCGGTGCGGTGGCCCCGTCGAACAGGCCCATCACGCCCTCGATGACGGCCACGTCGGCGCCGCGGGCGCCATGGAGGAACAGGGGCGCGATACGGCGGGCGCCGCACAGGGCGGGGTCCAGGTTGCGGGCCGGCCGGCCGGTGGCCAGCGAGTGGTAGCCGGGGTCGATGTAGTCGGGGCCCACCTTGTGGCCGGACACGACCAGGCCGGTGGCGCGCAGGGCCGCCATCAGCCCGCAGGCGACCGTGGTCTTGCCGCTGCCCGAGGACGGGGCGGCGATGACCAGCCGGGGCACGGCTACCATTCGATGCCCTTCTGGCCCTTCTGACCGCGATCCATCGGGTGTTTCACCTTGGTCATGCTGGTGACCAGGTCGGCGTACTCGACCAGGTCAGGATGGGCGTCGCGGCCGGTGATGACCACGTGCTGGCGGCCCGGGCGAGCCTGCAGCACCGAGATCACCTCCTGCACGTCGACCCAGCCCCACTTGATCGGGTAGGTGAACTCGTCCAGCACGTAGAAGCGGTAGGTCTGCGCGGCCAGGTCCCGGGTGATCTGAGCCCAGCCCTCGGCGGCCTGGGCGGCGTGGTCCTCGGGGTGGCGCTGGATCCAGGACCAGCCCTCCCCCATCTTGTGCCAGGCCACCGTGCCGCCCTGGCCGCTGGCGCCCAGCGTGCGGAGCGCGTTCTCCTCCCCGACCCGCCACTTGGCCGACTTCACGAACTGGAACACTCCGATCGGCCAGCCTTGGTTCCAGGCTCGCAGGGCCAGCCCGAACGCGGCGGTGGACTTGCCCTTGCCGGCCCCGGTGTGCACCACGACCAGCGGGCGGGTACGCCGTTCGCGGGTGGTGAGCCCGTCATCGGGGACGTGTTCCGGCTGTCCCTGGGGCATCAGGCGGCCCGTCCGCGTGCGGCCCGGACCACACCGGCCAGCGGGCCGCCGCCCCCGGTGGCGGGCAGCTCGTCCAAGCCGACCAGGGCGGCGCCGAGCCGGGCGGCCAGCGCCGCGGCCAGGCCCAGCCGGATCAGGCCGGTCTCGCAGTCCACGACCACGGCCGCGGTCCCGGCCAGCCGGGCGACGGCGCGGGTCAGGTCGGCGTCGGTGCCCCGGGTGGCGCGGCCGTCGGTCACCACGACCAGCAGCGGGCGCCGGGCCGGGTCACGCAGCTTTTCCGCTGCCAGCACCGCGGCCGCCTTGGCCAGGCCCGCGGCCAGCGGGGTGCGGCCGCCGGTGGCCAGCGTCTGCAGCCGCCGCGCGCCCGCCTCGACCGAGGAGGTGGGCGGGAGCACCAGGTCGGCGTGGTCAGCGCGGAAGGTGACCAGCCCGACCTTGTCCCGGCGCTGGTAGGCGTCGAGCAGCAGGGACAGCACCGCGCCCTTGGCCGCCCGCATCCGCTGCCGGGCCGCCATCGAGCCGCTCGCGTCCACGGCGAACAGGACCAGGTTGCCTTCCCGGCCGACGTGGACGGCCTCGCGCAGGTCGCCGCCGGTCACGATGACCTTGGGCCCGTCCTGGGCCGCCCCACGGTGGCGGGCCAGCTGGGCGGGCGCGGCGGCGCGGAGGGTGGCGGGCAGGTGGACAGAGGTGACCTTGCCCGCGGGCGGGCGGGCGCCCACGGTCCGGCCGGTCGGCGTGTAGGCGGCGGAGCGGCGGCCCAGGGCTCCGGCCCCCATTCCCGGAACCGTGAGCAGGCGGGCGCGGAACGGCGGAGAGGCCGGCGCGGGATCGTCCGGGCGGGGTGACGAGCCAGCGGGCTGGGAGTCTGTTGAACGATCAGAACCGGGGGCAGGATCAGGACCGGCACTGTGGTCACCGGCGGGCGGCTGAGCGGGACCCGGCCCCGACTCCGGGGGCTGGCCGCCCCCGGGTGAGTCGGGCGGCCCGGGCTGGTCGGGAGGCTGATCCGGCGGCTGGTCGGGTGGCTGGTTGGGTGATACCGGCGGGTCCGGCGGTGGCTCGTTCAGGGCGTCCTCGAGCTCCTGGTCATCCAGGCCGGGCGCGTCGAACGGGTCGCGGCGACGGCGGTGCGGCAGGGCCAGCCGGGCGGCCTGGCGGATGTCGTCCTCGGTGACCTCGTCCCGGCCGTGCCAGGCGGCCAGCGCGATCGCGGCCCGGGCCGTGACCAGGTCGGCGCGCATCCCGTCGACGCCGAACCGGCCGCAGACCGCGCAGATCTGGCGCAGTGCGGCGTCCGGCAGCACGACCTGGGGCAGTCGGGCCCGGGCCGCGACCACGGCCTGGGCCACGGCGGCGGAGTCGGGCTCGAACCGGGCGGCGAACCCGGCCGGATCCGCCTCGAAGGCCAGGCGGCGGCGCACCACCTCGGCC
Organism: Streptosporangiaceae bacterium; assembly: GCA_965277615.1. GTDB lineage: Bacteria > Actinomycetota > Actinomycetes > Streptosporangiales > Streptosporangiaceae > Bog-532. Next base: position 337,469 of record CBDIDG010000004.1, read on the forward strand.
CGCTCGTCCGGGTCCCGGCTGGCTGCCACCTCCACGGTCAGCCCGAACCGATCCAGCAGCTGCGGGCGCAGCTCACCCTCTTCCGGGTTCATGGTGCCGACCAGCAGGAAGCGGGCGGCGTGCCGGATCGAGATGCCCTCCCGCTCCACGTAGCTGATCCCGAGCGCGGCCGCGTCCAGCAGCAGGTCGACCAGGTGGTCGTGCAGCAGGTTCACTTCGTCCACGTAGAGCAGGCCACGGTGCGCGGCGGCCAGCACACCCGGCTCGTACGCGGTGACGCCCTCGGACAGCGCCCGTTCGATGTCGAGCGAACCGGCCAGCCGGTCCTCGGTCGCCCCGACCGGCAGCTCGGCCAGCGTGGCCGGGCGGGACAGCTCGGGCGCGCCGTCCGGGTGCGGGCCATCGGGGCAGTCCGGATCGGGCGCGGCCGGGTCGCAGGAGAACCGGCAGCCCGCGACCACCCGGACCGGGGGCAGCAGGGCACCGAGCCCGCGGACCACGGTTGACTTCGCGGTGCCCTTCTCGCCCCGGACCAGCACCCCGCCGATGGCGGGCGAGACCGCATTGAGCAGCAGGGCCAGCTTCAGGTCGGCCATACCGACGATGGCCGCGAACGGGTAGATCGGGGCGTGCAAGGTGCGTTGCTGGCTGGCGGCGGTCAAGTTAACACTGTCCTTCCCGGGTGTGCGCGCCCGTAGGAGTATCCGGCGGCCAGAGTCTCCTGGCTCCCGGATCAGTGCTCGCCTTCGCCTTCCCGCCGCAACGCGGCCGTGGCCTAACCGAAGGGTTGCTCACCGGTTACAGTTGCGCGACAGCCCCGGATTTACACCGGAGTTCCTCCGCTCACCGCCACGGCCCAGCATGACACATTTGCCGAGCCCCGCCGGGCGCGGGTGCCGTCTCGCTACACTGACCAGGCACATCGTGGCGCCAGCGTCGTCGTTCCACGCCCTATGCGGTACGCGCCCCGATTCGGTTCAGCTAACGCTCAGCTTGGGCCGATAGCGTGCGGGCGTTTACAACGCTGAAAAACAAACGTTCGCTGAACAATCCGGAAATGGAGCTTGGATGGGGAACGATTTTCCCTCCCGCGTGCTAGTGACCGGGGGGGCGGGCTTCATCGGCCGCCGCGTGGTCGCGGCGCTGCTCGCCGAGGGCGCCGAGGTTACGGTGGCGGACCTGAAGACCTACACCGGCGACGACTCGGTTCGCGTGGTGACCGGCGACCTGGTGGAGCCCAGCGTCGCGGACCAGGCGGTGGCGCCCGGGACAGACACGATCATCCACCTGGCCGCGCGCACGTCGGTGCTGGAGTCGCTGCAGGACCCCGAGGCTTACTACCGGAACAACGTGGCGCTGACCGCAGGCCTGCTGGAACTGGCCCGGCAGCGCGGGGTTGGCACCTTCCTGTTCGCGTCCACCAACGCGGTGGTCGGCAACGTGGGCCAGACCCTGATCACCGAGCAGGCCCCGCTGCGGCCGCTCACCCCCTACGGCGCGACCAAGGCCGCGTCCGAGATGCTGATCAGCAGCTACTCGGCCGCGTACGGCGTGCGCGGGGTCTCGCTCCGCTTCTCCAACGTGTACGGGCCCGGCATGGAGCACAAGGACAGCTTCATCCCCCGGCTGATGAAGGCCGCGCGGGACGGCACCGGGGTCAAGGTGCGGGGCGACGGGACCATGATCCGCGACGTCATCCAGGTCGACGACGTGATCAACGGGATGTTCGCCGCGTGGCGCAGCGATCACAGCGGCCCGGCCATCCTCGGATCGGGCCAGTCGGTGACGGTGAACGAAATGGTGGCGACGGCCCGCCGGGTGACCGGGGTCGACATCCCGGCCGAGAACGTCCCGATCCAGCAGGGCGAGATGCCCGCGGTCAAGCTGGACATCTCGGTGTCCCGCAGCCTGGGCTACTCCCCCACCTACGACTTGGAAAAAGGCATGGCGACGGTGTGGCCGGACTTCGACCCCAACCGGACGCTGGCGGCGGAGGGGGCTAAGTGAGCACGGCCGGTACCGACTTGAAGGCCGGGGCTGGCTCCTACGCCAGCCCGGCCGACATCGCGATCGACGACGCGGCGCTGGCCGCCATGGCCGGCCGGTACGGCGACCGGATGCGGAAGCTGCCGCCGGTCGCGCTGGTCATCGCGGCCTACAACGAAGAGGGCGCGGTCGGCCCGGTGGTGCAGACCCTGCCCGGGCAGGTGTGCGGCCTGAAGACGGCGACGGTGGTGGTGGCCGACGGGTGCGTGGACGCCACGGCCAAGGAGGCCGACGCGGCTGGGGCGCTGGTAGCCGACGTTCCGGAGAACCGCGGGCAGGGTGCGGCCCTGCGGCTCGGGTACCGGATCGCCCGCGAAGGCGGCGCTGAGTACATCGTGACCACCGACGCCGACGGCCAGTACAACCCGGCCGAGATCGAGAAGCTGCTGGCGCCGATCCTGGCCGGCCAGGCCGACTTCGTGACCGGGTCGCGGCGGCTGGGCAGCGAAGAGACCAAGGACCCGATCCGCCAGGCCGGGGTCCGGTTCTTCGCGGCCACGATCAGCCTGCTGACCGGCCAGCGGATCTCCGACACGACGTTCGGGCTGCGGGCCATGCGGTCCGAGGTCACCGGGGCGGTGCAGCTGGCCCAGCCGCAGTACCAGGCCTCGGAGCTGCTGATCGCGGTGATCACCCACGGCTACAAGGTGGCCGAGGTGCCGGCCACGATCCACAAGCGGCGGGTGGGTGAGTCCAAGAAGGGCCAGAACCCGCTGTACAAACTGCACATCCCGGGCGTGAACAACCTGTTCTACGGGATCAGGTTCAGCCGGGTGGTGTTCGGTACCTGGTGGCGGGAGCGGAAGCGCCGGTCAGCGACGCGGGCGGGCAGCGCGGACGTCAGCGGTCGGGCGTGACGTTCGCCAGCGGCTCCGGGTCGTCCGCCGCGGCGGCGGCCCGGGGGGCGGCATCGGCCGCGTCGGCCTGCTGGGCCGCGGGCTCGCGGGGCGAGCGCGGGTCAGCAAAGAGGACGTAGTGGAAGAGCAGGAACCGCAGCAGGAACGTCACGCAGTTGGCGGCGAAGTAGATGCCGTCCACCACGGCGATGCGCTTGATGCCGTGCAGGTTCAGGGACGCCGCGATATGGACGCCGAGCTTGGCCGCGAACGCCAGCATGACCCACACCGCGACCGACACGAGCCAGAACGGCAGCGTCTCCCGGAGGAGATCCGGGCGGCCCTTGCGCTCCCAGGCCCAGCGGCTCAGCACGTAGCTCACGCCCGCGCCGATCACCGCGGCCAGCCCGCCGGAGAAGCCGGCCGTCTGATGGCCCGGGCCGATCAGCAGGCTCAGCGCGATCTGGCTGGCCGCCACCGACGCGACCGCTACCAGCGTGAACCGGGTGAAGCGGATCCCGACGTTGCTGCGGGCCTTCCGCCACAAGGCCGCGCTGATCCGACTCGTTACAAGTGCCATCAGTTTCCTAGGGTACGTGACTGCCGATCTTGAACGTCGGCGAGGTCCCGGAGAGTAGGTAAAAGGTGTCAGGCGCCGCAGGCCACACACGCCTTGGGAATCACGCGAATTACCCGCCAGCGACAATGCTGACCAGCAGCACGTTATCGCGCCGCCGCAGCTGGCGCAGCGAATGCCAGCTGCGGATGGGCTGAGAAAAGGCTGAAGGCACGTTGAAGAAAGCACGACAAAGCCGGACCGGCATGACAAACCGAGGTGGATGGCGATGAAGATTCTGGTGCTGGGCGGAGACGGGTATCTGGGCTGGCCAACGGCCCTGCACCTGTCCGCGGCGGGTCACCAGGTGGCGGTGGCGGACAACTTTGTGCGCCGGTCCTACGACAACGAGCTCGGGGTCGAGTCGCTGGTGCCGATCGAGCCACTGCAGACCCGGATCGCGGTGTGGAAGGAGCTCACCGGCCAGGAGATCACCTGTTACATAGGTGATCTGACCGACGCGAGCTTCACGTACCGGATCATTTCCAGATTCCGGCCGGACGCGGTGGTGCACTTCGCCGAGCAGCGGGCGGCCCCTTACTCGATGATCGACCGGGCCCACGCGGTCTACACCCAGCAGAACAACGTGATCGGCAACCTCAACCTGCTGTACGCCATCGCCGAGACCGACCCCGACATCCACCTGGTCAAGCTGGGCACCCTCGGCGCGTACGGCACGCCGAACATCGACATCGAAGAAGGCTGGCTCGAGGTCGAGTACAAGGGACGCCGGGACAAGGTGCCGTACCCGATGCGGCCGGGCTCGTTCTACCACCTGTCCAAGGTGCACGATTCACACAACATCGAGTTCGCGTGCCGGGTCTGGAACCTGCGCGCCACCGACCTCAACCAGGGTGTGGTCTACGGCCTGCAGACCGAACAGACCGCGCGCGACGAGCGGCTGGCCACCCGGTTCGACTACGACGCGGTGTTCGGCACGGTGCTGAACCGGTTCGTGATCCAGGCCGTCATCGGGCACCCGCTGACCGTGTACGGGACCGGCGGCCAGACCCGGGGCATGATCGACATCCGGGACACCGTGCGGTGTGTCCAGCTGGCGTGCGAGAACCCGGCCGACCGGGGCGAGTTCCGGGTGTTCAACCAGATCACCGAGTGGATGTCGGTCCAGGACATGGCCCAGACCATCCAGGCCGCCTCCCCGGAGGACGTGACGATCGAGCACCTGGACAACCCCCGGGTCGAGCTGCCCGACCACTACTACAACGTGACCCACACCAAGCTGGAGGAGCTGGGCCTCGAGCCGCACCTGCTGTCGGACACCCTGATCGAGTCGCTGTTCGAGATGATCAAGCGGTACGCCCACCGGGTCCGGCCCGAGGCGCTGCTGCCCACGGTTAACTGGCGCACTCCGGCTGCCGGGTCCTAGACGGGCTGGTCCTGGGCCGGCTGGTCCTGGGCGGGGAGGCCGAACAGGCGGGCCAGGTCGGCCAGGGCGCGGCCGAAGTAGGCGTCGCGGTCGGCGATGACGTTGTTGAACTGGCCGAAGAGCTCGAAGCTGATGATGCCGAACACGGCGGCCCAGACGGTGAGCGCGGCCGCCACCACCTCGTCCGGCACACCGGGCATGAGGTCGGCCCGGAGCTGGCCCAGGTCCCCGGTGAGCGTGGGCGGGAGCGGCGGACCCGCGGGTGGCGGCCGCAGCACCCCGGCCGCCTGGGCCTGGCTGACCAGGCGGCCGAACACCGCCGCCGACCGGGCAGCCGGGGCGATGGTGTCGGCCGGGGCCTGGTAGCCGGGCACGGGTGAGCCGTAGAGCAGGGCGTACTCGTGCGGGTGGGCCAGAGCCCAGTCCCGGGCCGCGCCGGCCGCCGCCCGCCAGCGGGCCGGGTAGTCCTCCCGGGCGCAGGCGGCGTCGGCCTGCTCGACGGCCGCGCCCAGGGCGTCATAACCCTCGATGATCAGCGCGGTCAGCAGCTCGTCCCGGCTGGCGAAGTAGCGGTAGATGGCCGACGACACCATTCCCAGCTCCCGGGCCACGGCCCGCAGCGACAGGGCGGCGGCACCGTCGGCGGCCAGCCGGGCCCGGGCGACGTCGGTGATCTCCCGGGTCAGCTCGGCACGGACGCGCTCCCGGGCGGTGGGGCGTGGTGGCATAGGGTCAGCTTAGCAGAGCGCCGGACACAAAATAGAGCAGCGCTCTGGCTAGCGGGAGGGAGGGAACGGCGGGAGAGACGAGGTGGTGGGAGGGAGCGGCGGGAGAGAATGGCGGGAGGGCGGCGGGAGAGAATGGTGAGGCAGGGGGTACTGACGGCGCAAAGGGAGCTTGGAGTGCATGACGTGCTCGACGACCGTGACCTCGTGCCGGACGAGGCCGAACAGCTCGTCACCAGCGGCTACCCGGCCGGCCCGCTGCTGGCGCAGGCCCGGGCCGCGGCCCAGGCCAGTGACCGGCCCCGGCTGGCGGAGATCGAGGCCGAGCTGGCCGCCCTGCCGCGGGACCCGGGCTGGCCCTACCGGGAGCCGGGCGCGGACGAGCTGACCGCTCTGCTGCCGGCGCCGCGGCCTGAGCCGCTGGGCGGGCCGGCCGGGGTAGCGCTGGGCCGGGTGGAGCTGGGCGACCGGCTGTACGGGGCCTGGCTGGGCCGGTGCGTGGGCAACACGATGGGCAAGCCGATCGAGGGCCTGACCGCAGCCGAGATCGAGACCTACCTGCGGGCGGCCGGGGCCTGGCCGCAGCGGGGGTTCGTGCCGCTGCTGGACGAGCTGCCGCCCGGGGTCAGCCACCTGCATCAGTCGGCGCCCATAGCGTCGCTGGGCCGGTTCAGCTCGGTGCCACGGGACGACGACCTGGACTGGACGCTGGTCGGGCTGCACCTGCTGGAGACCTACGGCGACGCGATGACCACCGAGGACGTCGCCCGCGAGTGGCTGAACCTGCTGCCGTTCACCCAGGTGTTCACGGCCGAGCGGGTCGCGTACCGCAACCTGGTCGGCGGGCTGCGGCCGCCGGACACCGCGACCTGGCGCAACCCGTACCGGGAGTGGATCGGCGCGCTGATCCGGGCGGACGCGTTCGGCTACGCCCACCCGGGCGACCCGGGCCGGGCCGCGCGGCTGGCGCTGACCGACGCCCGGCTGTCGCACGTGGGCAACGGGATCTACGGCGAGCTGTGGGCGGCGGGCCTGGTGTCCGGGGCCCTGGTCACCCGGGACCCGGCCGACGCGCTGGCCGCCGGGCGCTCCTGCGTGCCGGATGGCTCACGGCTGGCTGAGGTGCTGGACGGGGTGGCCGCCCTGGCCGGCGAGGGTGCGTCCTACGAGCAGGCGCGGGCCTGGCTGGACGTGCACACCAGCCGGTACAACTGGGTGCACACGGTCAACAACGCCGGCATCATCGCGGTGGCCCTGCTGTGGGGTGGCGGCGACTTCGTAACCACGATCGCGCGATCGGTGGCGGCCGGGCTCGATACCGACTCCAACGCCGCCACCGTGGGCAGCGTGTTCGGCGCGCTGTATGGCGCCGCGGCCATACCGGCCGAGCTGCGGGCCGCGGGCGGCGAGCGGCTGAGCAGCGCGGTCCAGGGCTTCGACGGCATCGAGATCGCCGCGCTGGCCGACCGGTCGCTGCGGCTGGCCGAGAAGCTGGCCGGTGGGGCGGGTGTGGGCCCAGCGGCTGGGGCGGAGGTGGGCCCATGACCCAGGCCGCGCGCCACGAAGGCGGGACCAGTGAGGAACAGCGGGTCCGGCTGCTGTCGGCGCGGCCCACGGCCCCGGTACGCATGGTGCTCGACACCGACACCTGGAACGAGATCGACGATCAGTTCGCCCTGGTCCATGTGCTGCTGGCCCCGGACCGCGCTCGGCTGGAGGCGGTGTACGCGGCCCCGTTCGTCAACTCTCGCGCAGCCACCCCGGCCGAGGGCATGGGCAAGAGCGAGGCCGAGATCCACCGGGTGCTGGACGGGGTGCTGGGACTTCGGCCCGACCGCGAGATACCGGTGTTCGCTGGGTCCGACCGCTGGCTGACCGAGGTAGGCGGCCCGGTAACCAGCCCGGCGGCGGATGACCTGATCGAGCGTTCCCGTCCCGGGGACTCCCCGCTGTACGTGGTGGCCATTGGCGCCCCCACCAACGTTGCGTCGGCCCTGCTGGCCGACCCCACCCTGGCCGAGCGCATCGTGGTGGTGTGGCTCGGTGGGCACGCCCTGAACTGGGGCACGGCCGCGGAGTTCAATCTCAAGCAGGATCCGGACGCGTCCCGGGTACTGCTCGACTCGGGGGTCCCGCTGGTGCTGGTGCCGTGCCTGGGGGTCGCCGACCACATGATCACTTCCAGGGCCGAGATCGACCGCTACGTCCGCCCCGCGGGCGACGCAGGCGCGCTACTGGCCGGGCTGTACGACGACTACGTGCCGGACAAGCCAGGCTGGTCCAAGGTGATCTGGGATCTATCGGCGACCGCGTGGGTGCTGGACCGGACCTGGCTGGACACCGAATTCACCACCAGCCCGCTGCTCACCCCCAGCCTGACCTGGTCCCGTGACCCCGGGCGGCACCTGATCCTGTCGGCCACCCAAGTGAACCGGGACAAGATCTTCGGGGACCTGTTCCGCCGGCTCGCGCAGCACCGGGGGGGTCGCTGATATGGCCCCCTCTCGCCTGCTCGGTGCGGTCAGCCAGTATGTTCTGCGTAACGCGCCGTGTCCCGTGCTGGTGGTACCCAAGACCAGTAAGGCACGATAGGTCCGGCCGGATCACGTGCCCGGGTAGGCAAGCCACGAGGAGGAACGGTCTGATGTCTTTGGTTGCAGCCGCTGGGCCGCTGGCATACGAGACGTCGATCACCACCATGTCGGAAAGCGGCCTGATCGTGCTCTCGATCTGCGCCGTCTTCCTGATGGGCTTCCTGCTGCTGCCGCCGATCCTGGCCGGCCGGGCGCCGCGGCAGAAGGGCCCGGCGTCCCTCCCGCCGCAGACCGGGCCGGTGCAGGGCGGCGTCCACGCCGGGGACGGCCGCAGCGTCGCGCCGAACCGGACCGCCCCGGCCGAGGTCTACGACCAGGAGGCGGCCGACCGGGCCAAGACCGCCCAGGCCACCGTCATTCACGACGACGAAGACGGCGCGGCAGGCGATGAGGCGGGCCCAGCCAGCCGGGAGTAAAACGCCGGGAGCAGGCAAGTAAGCCTGCATGGCTGCCTCACCCTCGTCGGATGCGCTGGTCGCGGAGCTCCTGCAGCGGTTCGGCCGCACCTACGCCCAGGAGGCCGGCATCCGCCTGGCCGACCAGCCCGCCCCGCTGTACCAGCTGCTGGTGCTGGCCACCCTGATCAGCGCGCGGATTTCGGCGGAGATCGCGGTGGCCGCCGCCCGTGAGCTGTTCGCGGCCGGCTACCGGACACCGCGGGCCATGGCCGAGGCCAGCTGGCAGGATCGGGTGGACGCGCTGGGCCGCGGGCACTACAAACGCTACGACGAGCGCACCGCCACCATGCTGGGCGACGGCGCGGAGCTGCTGACCGAGCGCTGGCACGGTGATCTGCGGCGGCTGCGCGATGAGGCTGACGGCGCGGTGGGTGGGGTCGCGGGGCGGCTGGAGGAGTTTCCCGGCATCGGGCCGGCCGGCGCGTCCGTGTTCCTGCGCGAGGCGCAAGCCGTGTGGCCGTCGGTGGCCCCGTACGTGGACGAACGCGTGCAAACGGGTGCCCGCGAGCTCGGCCTGCCCACCGGCCGGGACGCGCTGGCCCGGCTGGCTGGATCGGACCAGGACCTGGCCCGGCTGGCCGCGGCGCTGGTCCGGGTCACGCTGACGAAGAATGCTGCCGATCAGGTACGGCAGGCTGCTCAGGATCGCGGCTGACCTCGGCTCGGGTGGGGATGGCCAGGATGGCTACCGCCGGGAACAGGGTGGCCAGCCCGAACGCCCCGCCGTAACCGGCCAGCCCGATGAGCTGGGCCAGGACGGGCGGCGTGGCCGCCGCGGCCAGGTTCTGGCCGGTGTTCTGCACCCCCAGGGCCCGGCCCGCCCAGGCCAGGCCGGCCAGCTCGGCCACCGCGGTGAAGGCCAGCCCGTTCGTGCTCACCGACAGGGCGACCGCGAGCAGCAGGGCGACCACGGCCAGCGGGGAACGCGACCACATGCCCAGCGCGGTCAGCCCCATCACCGCGGTGACCACGACGGCCAGCCAGCGCATGGGGCGCAGCCGACTGCCGGCCCAGTCCGACCACTTGCCCGCGGCGATCCGGGTCAGCGCGCCGGCCAGGTTCGCGACCGCGATCACCCGGCCCGCCTCCACCGCGCTCCAGCCCCGGCTGGCGACCAGGTACTCCAGGGCGAACCCGGTGGTGGCGAACTGCGGCACCACCAGCAGCGTGCTGGCCGCGTGGATACGCCACAGCGTGGGCACCCGGTACGGGTTCCGGGCCGGGGCGGCGGTAGCCCGGGCCGGTCGGGGCGGGTCCACCGCGAACAACGCGACCGCGACCGCCGCGGCCAGGCACAGCCCGCCGCAGGCCTCGATGGCACCGGACAGGCCCGCGTGCGCGGCCAGCGCGGGCAGGCTGGCCGCGGCGATCATGGTGCCCAGCGGCTGGGCGGTCTGCCGGGCGCCCATGGCCAGCCCGCGTTCTGAGGCATCGAACCAGCCCAGGACCAGCCGGCCGCTGGCCGCGTTGACCGACGCCCCGCCGGCCCCGGCGCAGGCTAGTAGCACGCCGAAGCCGACCGGGCCGACGTGGCCGGCGTGGCCGGACAGCTGGGCCGCGGCGATCAGGCCGCCGGCGGCGATAGCCAGCCCGGCGGTGATCACCACCCGCTCCCCGTACCGGTCGGCGGCAGCGCCCCACCCGACCAGGGCCACGATCACGCCGGCCAGCGGCGCGGAGGCCAGCGTGCTGGCCCCGGTCAGCGACAGCCCGAACTGCTGGCGCAGGTCCGGGATCAGGTACGGCAGCCCGTAGAGGAACACGCAGCTGGCCGCCTGGGCGCTCATGCCCAGGGCCAGGATCCACCACCTGCGCCGGTCAGCTGCCATGAGCCGACCTTAGCGACCATCTCACTAAGAGAGAAAGTTTGTCTCACATATCGGACGGTGAGAGTAGTCGGTGAGCGGTGGGCTCGAGCTCGCTGTGTTCGGTGGCGCCTTGGGTGATTACGGAGGCCACGGTGGCGGCGCCGCGTGGTCCCGGGCGGACATCACCCACCCGCACCATTAAACCCAGCGTCCTCGAAACTCCCGGACCCCTACGGGGGCAAAGGTAACGGCTCCTGGCCTGGGAGCGGAGCACGGCCCGGGAGCTTGGCACACACGGGCCGCCGGGGCGACAATGCCCGAATGGCTCGTTATGACAGCGGGGGCCGGTTGCTGCGGCGGCTGCTCTTCATGTCCGCTCTGGACGGGACCAGGCCGTCGGGGATATCCGAATGGGTGTCCCCGATCGCCCCCGTTGTTGCCCAGGCCGCCGTCGGGGCCGGGCACTGGGCCGCCGGGCGCCGGCAGCGGGCCCTGGCCGCGTGGACGGGCGCTGCTGGCTTCGGGTTGGTGGCGTGGGGCCTTGGCACGGAAGCGCCGACCCAGGCCGAGGCGCAACAGTACATCGAGCAGCAAAAGGACCTGATGCGCAAGCGGGGCCTAGAGGTGCCGGCTACCGCCGCGCAGACCTTCACGGCCCGCCAGCGATCGCTGAACACCCTGTACGGCGTGGCTGGCCCGGTCGTGGGGACAGTCCTCCGCGTGCGGCACGGCCTGAGCCACCCACCGCGGCTGACGGTGGGCGCAATCGCCGACGAAGCCTGGACCGTCGGGTTCTATGGCCTGCGGGTGCCCCGGGCCGTGCAGCGGCACAGGCCGAGGATCGCCGTCGGCTCAGCCCTGGTCGTAGCCGGATCGATAGCCCGGCTGCGGGCAGCATCGGCTGAACCGCTCCAGTGACAGCAGGCGGAGACGGCACCGTTGGCGACTTCGGTGCTGTGGTGGGCGCTGAGCGGTCCGGGCGGGCGGGAGTATGGGCACGCCGGGCGGGAGGCTTCTTGCTGTATCAGTGAGTCCAGCCGGGGATGGGGTGGGGGGCAAGGAAGTCGCGGACGGCGGTGGCGATGCGGTCCAGGGCCTCATCGTCGTTCTTGGTGGCGGCGGTGATGGCCTCGTCGATCCAGGCCGCGATCGGGGCCATGTCGTCCTCGCGCAGGCCCCGGGTGGTGATGGCCGGGGTGCCGAGGCGGATGCCGGAGGGGTCGAACGGCTTGCGCGGGTCGTACGGGACGGTGTTGTAGTTCAGCTCGATGCCGGCCCGGTCCAGGGCGCGGGCGGCGGGCTTGCCCCCGATGCCCTGGCGGGTCAGGTCGGCCAGGATCAGGTGGTTGTCGGTGCCGCCGGACACCAGGTCATAACCTCGTTCGGCCAGCGCGGTGGCCAGAGCGCGGGCGTTGGCCACGACCTGGCGGGCGTAATCACGGAAGGCGGGCTGGGACGCCTCGTGCAGGGCGACCGCGATGGCGGCCGTGGTGTGGTCGTGCGGGCCGCCCTGCAGGCCGGGGAACACCGCCTTGTCCAGGGCGGGAGCGTGCTCGGCGGTCGACATGATCATGGCGCCGCGGGGGCCGCGCAGGGTCTTGTGGGTGGTGGTGGTGATCACGGGCGCGTAGCCGACCGGGGACGGGTGGGCGCCCCCGGCGATCAGGCCGGCTATGTGGGCGATGTCGGCCACCAGGACCGCGCCCACCTCGGCCGCGATCTCGGCGAAGGCGGGGAAGTCGATGGTGCGCGGGATCGCGGTGCCACCGCAGAAGATGATCTTCGGGTGCTCGCGGCGGGCCAGGTCGCGGACCTCGTCCAGGTCCACCCGCCCGGTGTCGCGCCGGACGTCGTACTGCACGCTGTGGAACCACTTGCCGGTGACCGAGACCGGCCAGCCGTGGGTCAGGTGGCCGCCCATCGGCAGCGACATGCCCATAATCGTGTCGCCGGGCTGGACGAAGGCCAGGTAGACGGCCAGGTTCGCGGGCGAGCCCGAGTAGGGCTGGACGTTGGCGTGCTCGACGCCGAACAGGGTCTGGGCCCGCTGGATGGCCAGGGTCTCGATGACGTCGATGAACTGCTGACCCTCGTAGTACCGGCGGCCCGGGTAACCCTCGGAGTACTTGTTGGTCAGGACCGAGCCGGACGCCTGCAGCACGGCCAGCGACACGTAGTTCTCCGACGGGATGAGCCGGATCTTCTCGTACTCGCGGCGGGCCTCGTGCTCGATCAGGTCCGCGATCTCCGGATCGGTGCGGGCCACGTGCGGGATGGGCGGCTGGTGCATGGCGACCTCCTGGGCACGAGGTTACAAGCGGGCCAGGGCCAGCGGCAGGCACAGTGGAGGGCACAGCGGCAGGGCCGGGCACGGGCGGGTACGGTCGAGGGGTGGCGAAGAAGATCATTCTGGACTGTGACCCCGGCATCGACGACGCGCTGGCTATCGCCTTCGCGGTCGGCTCACCGGACCTGGACCTGATCGGCATCACCAGCGTGGCCGGGAACGTGGGGATCGACCTGACCACCTCCAACGCGCAGCGGGTGTGCGAGTTCATCGGCGCGACCGGGATACCGGTCACCCGGGGCAGCGCCGCGCCGCTGCTGCGGGCGCCGATCGACGCCCGGCTGGTGCACGGGGACAGCGGGCTCGGCGGCGCCCGGCTGCCCGACCCGGTCAGCCGGCCCGCGGGCGGGCACGCCATCGACTACCTGATCGAGACGATCAAGGCCGCGCCGGGCGAGATCACCCTGGTGGCCACGGGCCCGCTGACCAACATCGCGCTGGCTGTGCACCGCGAGCCGCGGCTGGTCAACCTGGTCAGCGACTTCGTGATCATGGGCGGCTCGGCCACCCGAGGCAACGTCACGCCCGCGGCCGAGTTCAACATCGGCGCCGACCCGGAGGCCGCAGCGGTGGTGTTCCGCGCGGGCTGGACTGTGACCATGGTCGGGCTCGACGTCACGCTGCAGGCCCGGGCGACGGCCGCGGTCCGTGACCGGCTGGCCCCGCTCGGCCCGCTGGCCACCGAGCTGGTGCTACCCGGGCTGGACCAGTACGCCACCGACGCGGACCCGCTGGCCGCGACCCCGCTGGCCGACGGCGCGGCGGGGGGCGCGGCGACGAGCAGCGAGGCCGCCGACGGGCTGGGGCCGGCCGTGCACGACGTGGTGGCGATGGCCTACGCCGCCTCCCCCGGCCTGCTGGGCTGCCTGCCCGCCCGGGTCGAGGTGGAGACCGTGGGCCAGTGGACCGCGGGGATGACCGTAACCGACTTCGCCGCCCCGGCCGCGGAGCAGAATGCGCTGGTGGCCACGGCGATCGACGTGGCCGGCTTCTGGGACCGGGTGCTGGACAGTTATCACCGGGTCGCGGCGACTATGAAAACACCCAGTTTGTGAAACACAAACTACGATTTCTGAGGCGCGTTTCGCATTTTTCTGAAAATGAGTCCGGCAGCAGGCCCGCATTTATTGCGGCTAATACGGGCGAACATATTCGCTATGGCAGCAAACAAATGGCACGTGTACAGTCACAGGCGCGGCGGAAACTCATTGCAGACCGCCCGGCCTTTGAGACAGGCCAGTAAGTGGATGAATCCCCCGGGATTGCCCCCCGGGGGATTCACCGACCTGACGACGGCGATCAGATGTCGTAGCGTCCGTCCTTGACGTCGGCCAGGAACGCGGCGAAGACCGCCCGGTCAACGACGTGGGCCCCGCCTTCGGGGCGCTTGCTGTCACGGACGGCGGTTACGCCGTCCAGGTTGGCCGCGATCTCCACGCAGCCCCCGTTGTGTGCACTGCGGCGGGCCTTCCGCCAGTCGGCTTGAGACAGGTCGATCATGGGCTCACTCCAGTTGGTCAGCGAGATGCTCGAGGTAGTCCACCGTGTCGCCGGGGTCGAGCGCCCCGTCACACGCGCGCTTGAACGACTGGACGTAGCCGTTCACGGCTTCCCGCTTGTTCACCTCCTCGATGGTGTAGTCGGTCTCTACGAAGACCAGGCTGGGATCCTGGCCGCCAAAGCCGAAGAGGTTGATCATCGAGAAGGCGCCGCTGGGCGGGCCGTCCTGGAAGCGCTGCACCCGCAGCTCGACGCTGGGGTGCCGGGCCAGCTCGATCAGGTGCGCGACCTGCTCCTGACGGTCGCTGCCGGTGCCCCAGCGGTACAGAAGCGACGCCTCGGTGATCACCGCGGTCAGCTTGGGGGCGGTGCCGTCGGAGCGGTCCAGGGTCTCCTGCCGCCGCAGCCGGGCCTCCAGCGCCTTGCGCCGCCACTGCGGTGGCCGCGGGCCGGTCCGCAGCAGCGCTTCGATGTAGGCCTCGGTCTGCAGCAGCCCGGGCAGGATCAGCGGCATGAACACGCCGATGCTGGTGGCGTCGTTTTCGTAGCCGGGGAATTCGCTGTCGAAGATTTCCGGGAAATCCCGCCACCAGGGCCGGGCCCGCGCCTTCATGGCCAGCTCTTCGACCTCTTCGGCCGCGCCGCCGGAGACCCCGTAGATGCGCAGCAGGTCCCGAACGTCGCTCATCTCGGGGCGCTTCCACTGGTTGGCTTCGAACCGGCCCACCTTGCCGCGGCCCCAGTTGAGAATGTCACACACGTGGTTAGCGGTGTAATCCGAGGCCACGCGCAGTTCGGAGAGTCGCTCCGACAACCGGCGCTTGGCGATGGTAGCCCCGTAGGCGTCGTCGGTCATAGTGGCCGACCTCCTTGACAATTTCTGCCCCTGCGCTTGAGGGTACCCAAATTGCGATTCACAAATCTAGGGGGCAAGGCTGACAGCGTCATCGAATTCGCCTTTCCTGGCCCCGTCCAGAAAGCACTCCCACTCGTTCCGGTCGAAGACCAGCACCCGGCCGTCGGGATCGGCCGCCACCCGCATCAGCACCCAGTCCTGAGAGCTGGCCCGGGCGAAGGCGACCTCGATGGCCCCGGCACCGTCGCCGGAGCGCTGCCAGTGCTGGGCACCCGGGTCGAGGCCGAGGTCGCCCGGAGTGGGCTTGGCCATCACGGCTTCCTGGCCACCCCGCAGTACAGCCAGCGTGAACCGTCGCTGTCGGCCAGCTCGCGGTCTTCGGCGCCCCAGACTCCGGTGTAGGTGAGGCCGGGCTCGGCACCCTCGTAGGGGGCGACCAGGTCCAGGCCGTCGAAGAACGCAGCCACCTCGGACTTGGACCGGAAGTACAGGTGTTCGGTAGCGGTGTCGAACACGGCCCGGAAACCCTCCGCCCGCGCCGGGGGCTTCTGGTCTTCGGTGAGGTGGGACAGCGACAGGTAGCTGCCCGGAGCGAGCGCGTCCAGGTACTGCCGGACCAGGTCGTACGGGCGCGCCGCGTCGGAGACGAACATCAGCACCCCGGTGAGCAGCAACCCGACGGGCTGGGAAAAGTCGATCAGGTCGCGAACCGTCGGATCGGCCAGGATGGCAGCCGGCTCGCGCAGGTCACCGGCGATCGCAGCGATCTTCTCCTCGCCGACCAGGATGTCCTGACTGTGCAATTTGACCATCGGATCGTTGTCGATGTAGATCACGGTCACATCGGGAACGATCTTCTGCACCACTTCATGGGTGTTGCCCACCGTGGGCAGGCCCGAGCCGATGTCGATGAACTGCCGCACGCCGTGGTCGGCGATGTACTTGGCCGCCCGCTGGTGGAAGCCCCGGTTGGACCAGGCCGCGTCCCGGACCTCGGGCACCGCCGCCAGGATCTGCTCGGCGGCCTGCTGGTCGCGGTCGAAGTAATGATGACCCTTCAGCATGTAGTCGTAGATCCGGGCCGGCGTGGGGATGCTGGTGTCGACGCCCGGAGGGACATGCGGAGCCTCGGTCATTACGCCTCCATTCACGATGCGTTTATAGTCTGTCACGGAAGTTGCGAATCACAAGTACGTTTATTCCTCTTTGTACCGCTTTATCCGCTTTATTCGGAGAAAGACCCGCCCGATTCCAGGTCACCCTCCAGGTCCAGATACACCTGGCGCAGCTGGTCAAGGGTTTTGGGATCCGGTTCTGCCCACATGCCGCGCTGGGCCGCTTCGAGCAGACGCTCCGTTATACCCCTAAGCGCCCAGGGGTTCGACTTTTCCATGAACGCCCGGTTCTCCGGGTCGAACACGTAGGCAGCTGCCAGCCGTTCGTACATCCAGTCCGCCACCACGTGGGCGGTGGCGTCGTAGCCGAACAGGTAATCCACGGTCGCGGCCAGCTCGAATGCGCCCTTGTAGCCGTGCCGGCGCATGGCCGCGATCCACTTCGGGTTGACCACCCGGGACCGGAACACCCGGCGGGTCTCCTCGTCCAGGGTGCGGGTCTTGACCGCGTCCGGGGTGGCCGAGTCGCCGATGTAGGCGGCCGGGCTGCGCCCGGTGAGCGTGCGCACCATGGCCACCATGCCGCCGTGGTACTGGAAGTAGTCGTCGGAGTCGGCGATGTCGTGCTCGCGGGTGTCGGCGTTCTTGGCCGCCACCGCGATCCGGGCGAACGCGGTCTCCATGTCGCCCCGGGCGGGCTTACCGTCCAGCTCACGCCCGTAGGCGTAACCACCCCACACGGCGTACACCTCGGCCAGGTCGGCGTCGTCGTGCCAGTTCCTGCTGTCAATCAGCGGCAGCAGGCCGGCCCCGTAGGCGCCCGGCTTGGAGCCGAAGATACGTGTGGTGGCGCGCCGCCAGTCTCCGTGGACGGCGTGGTCGGCCCTGGTGTGGGCCCGCAGGTAGTTGACGTCGTCCGGCTCGTCCAGCTCGGCGACGGTGCCGATGGCGTCGTCGAGCAACGCGATCACGTGCGGGAAGGCGTCACGGAAGAACCCGGAGATGCGCAGGGTGACGTCGATCCGGGGGCGCCCCAGCTCACCGGCCGGCACGACGGCGAACCCGGTGACCCGGCGCGAGGTCTCGTCCCATTCCGGGCGACAGCCGATCAGGGCCAGCACCTCGGCGATGTCGTCGCCCTGGGTCCGCATGGCCGAGGTGCCCCACACGGTGAGGCCGACGCACCGCGGGTAACCGCCCTCGTCGGCCAGGTGCCGGGCCAGCAGCGAGTCGGCCAGCGCCCGCCCGGTGTCCCAGGAGTTGGGTGACGGGATGGCCTTCGGGTCGACCGAGTAGAAGTTCCGGCCGGTCGGCAGGACGTTGACCAGGCCGCGGGTGGGCGACCCGGACGGACCCGCGGGCACGTAGCCGCCGGACAGCGCGGTCAGCACGGCGCCGATCTCGCCGCTGGTCGCGGCCAGCCGGGGCACGACCTCGGTGCAGGCGAACTGGAGGACGCGGGTGACGGCCTCCGGGTCGGCCTGCGGGCCGGCCTGCTCGTGGCCGTCGCCGGCGGGGGCTGCGGTGAGCGCGGTGGCGGCGACTTCGGCGGCCCGGTCTGGATCCCAGTCGGCGGCGCCCATGGCTTCGATCAGGGAGCGGGCCGTCTGCTCGTAGCGGTCGGTGTCGGTGCGGGAGGCGTCGCCGCCTTCCAGCAGGCCCAGGGCGGCCCGCAGGCCGGGCAGGGCACCCCAGCGGGCGCTCCACAGCTGGGCTGAACGCAGGATGACCAGGACCAGGTTGAGCAGGGCCTCCCCCTCCGGCGCCGCGCCCAGGATGTGCAGCCCGTCCCGGATCGAGGCGTCCTTGACCTCGCACAGGTAGCCGTCGATGTGCAGCACGAAGTCGTCGAACTCGGCCGCGCCGGGCTCGCCGGCCACCCCCAGGTCGTGGTGCAGTTGGGCGGCGCGGACCATGGACCAGATCTGGGCCCGGACGGTGGGCAGCTTGTCCGGGTCCAGCGCGGCCACGGTGGCGTACTCGTCCAGCAGCTGTTCCAGCTTGGCCAGCTCCCCGTAGCTGTCCGCGCGGGCCATGGGCGGCACCAGGTGGTCGACGATGACCGCGTGGCCACGCCGTTTGGCCTGGGTGCCCTCCCCCGGGTCGTTGACAATGAACGGGTAGATCAGCGGCAGGTCCTGCAGCACGGCATCGGGCCCGCACTGGCCCGACAGGCCCAGGCCCTTGCCCGGCAGCCATTCCAGCGTGCCGTGCTTACCCAGATGGATGATGGCGTCCACGCCGAACTCGTGGTCCAGCCAGCGGTAGGCGGCCAGGTAGTGATGAGAGGGCGGCAGAACCGGGTCGTGATAGATCGCGACCGGATTCTCGCCGAACCCCCGGGGCGGCTGGATCATCACCACGACGTGACCGAAGCGCAGGGAGGCGAACACCAGGTCACCGTCGTCGGTGTACAGCTCGCCCGGCGGTTCGCCCCACTGATCGATGACCGAGCGGGTGAAGCTCTCGGGCAGGGCATCCAGCCATTGGCGGTACCGGGCCAGCGGGGCCCGGGCCGGTGCGGCGCTGAGCTGCTGCTCGGTCAGCCACTCGGTGTCGTAGCCGCCCGCGGCGATCAGCGTGTGGATGAGCGTGTCGCCGTCCTCGGGGAAACCGTCGCCGAGGTTGTAGCCGGCCGCGCGCAGGGCCTGCAGCAGCCGGACGGCCGAAGCCGGGGTGTCCAGGCCGACCGCGTTGCCGACCCGGGCATTCTTGGTCGGGTACGAGGACAGCATGATCGCGACGCGCTTGTCCGAGTTCGGGGTGCCGGCCAGCTTCGCCTGCCGGACCGCGATCCCGGCCAGCCGCCCGGCCCGCTCCGGGTCGGCGACGTAGACCCCGATGCCGTCCGGGCCCTCCTCCTTGAACGAGAACGGCACCGTGATCAGCCGGCCGTCGAACTCGGGGATCGCGACCTGCATGGCCGCGTCGATCGGGCTCAGCCCGCCGTCCGCGTCCTGCCATTGCGCCCGCGAGGAGGTCAGGCACAGGCCCTGGAGGATGGGCACGCCCAGGGTGGCCAGGGCGCCGGCGTCCCAGTCGCCTTCGGCGCTGGTGCCGGCCGCGCCCGAGCCGCCAGCCGCCAGGACCGTGGTGATGACGGCCTGGGCCGGGGCCAGGAGCTCGGTCAGGCCCGCGTCGGCCGAGCGCAGGGAGGCGCAGTACACCGGGAGCGGGACGGCGCCCCGGTCGGCGATGGCCTGGCACAGCGCGTCGACGGAACCCGTGTTGCCGGAGAGCTCGTGGGCGCGGTAGAAAACCACGGCGACGGTAGGGGCTGCTGGGGCTGGCGGGGCTGCTGGGGCTGCTGGGGCAGCAGCGGCTGCTGGGGCCGGGGAGGTTTTGGTGCCGGACGGGGCTTGCGGGGCTTGCGGGGCTGGCGGGGTTTGTGGGGTGGGCGGGGCTGCTGGGGCTTGTAGGGCTTCGGGGAGGGTGTGGCGGCCGTAGGCCGGGGTGGCCTGGGGCGGGGCGAAGCCTTCGCCGGTGAGCAGGACGGTGTCGGACAGGAACGCAGCCAGCTCGCGCAGGTTGGCCGGGCTGCCCTCGCGCAGGTAGCCGAGGGCCTCGGCCACGACGCCGGCCGGAACCGTGGACAGGCTCATCAGCTCGGCGTCGAGGGTGGACTCACCGCCCAGCGCGACTAGCGGCAGCCCGCTGGCCCGCAGGGCCGCGACACCTTCCGGCCAGGCCTGGCGGCCACCGAGCAGCCGGAGCACGACCAGGTCGGCCCCGTCGGCCAGGGCGGTCAGGCGGGCGGCGCCGGCCTGGTCGCCCGCCCCGTCACCCAGGGAGATCCGGGACGGGTTGGCGGTCCGGTAATCCGCGCCGGACGAGCGGGCGGCGAGCAGTTCGGTGTCGGCCGTCGACAGCAGGAGGATCGTAGCCACTGGTCGATCCTGTCATGCCCCGGCCTGGAGTCAGGAGGGGCCGAGTCCGCGCAGGAACTGGTCCAGTTCGGCTCGGTCCGGGGCGGTGGCTGGGCCGGGCCGGGTAGTGGACAGGGCGGCGGCGGCGTTGGCCCGGGCGGCCGCCTGCGGCGCGGGCAGGCCCGCAGCCAGGGCGGCAAGGAATACGCCGGCGTGGGCGTCGCCGGCGCCGGTGGTGTCGATCGCGTCCACCTGGGGCGCGGGGATCTCCTGGGGCTGGCCGTCGGCGCTGGCCAGGACGCATCCGGCCGGGCCGGCGCGAACCATGATCGCGGCCTGCGGCATCAACACCTGGAGGCGGCGGGCCGCGGTGGCGGGCTCGATCGCGTGGGTGAGCAGGGCGGCCTCGCGCTGGTTGGCGCTCCACCAGTCGGTGCGGCGGGCGACCCGGCCGAGGATGTCCGGCGGGATGTCCGCGACCAGCGGGCCCGGGTCGACGAACAGGGTCACGGCGGCGGGCAGCCGGGCCGCCCACGCGCTGAGTCCCGGGCCGGAGGCGGGCGCGGCCAGGCCGTAGCCGGACACGTACACCACATCCCCGGAACCGGCCGCGACCGCGTCCCAGGCGCCATCCGGTGCGGGCAGCGACTCGGCGCCCAGGCTGGTCACGAACGTGCGCTCCCCGGCCGGCTCGACCAGTGCGACGTCGAAACCGGTGTCGGCCCGAGGGTCGGGCGGTCGCAGGATCTCAATGTTCTCGCGGGTCAGGGCCGCGCGCACCAGATCGCCCCACGGGCCGGTGCCGTGCCCGCCCGCGTACCGCACCGGCAGGCCCTGCCGGGCGGCGGCGACCATGACGTTGAACCCGCCGCCGACCGCGATCCCGGACGAGGTGGCCAGCAGGTCGCCGCCTCGTTCCGGCAGCGACGGAACGGCCATCAGCAGGTCCACGATGGCCTCGCCCGCGAACAGCAGCCGCCGGATTTGAGTCATAGGCTCAGCCGGCGGATCGGCGGGCTCACCGTAGGGCCAGGAGCGCAGCGGCCAGGCCGGGTAGGTCCAGCCGGTGCCGGTCGATGACCGCGATGGCCGGGCCGGGGAAGGCGGCGACGCCGTGGCAGGCGCCGGCCACCGCGCCCGCCATGGCCGCGATGGTGTCACAGTCCCCGCCCAGCGAGGCCGCGAACCGGCAGGTCAGCCAGGGGTCATCGGGGGTGGCGGTGAGCGCGGCGAACGCGGCCGGTACCGACTCCTGGGTGGCGAGGCCGGTGCCGACCAGACGGTAGATCACGTCCGCGGCCTCGGCCGGCGGCAGGCCGGCCACTAGCTGGGTGGCCCACTCGATGCGGGCGGCGACGTCGGCCCCGGCCACCCAGCGGCCCCGCCTGGCGGCGATGCGGGCCGCGGCGGTAGCGGCGGCGATGGCCTCGGGCACACTGGCCCCGGAGACGCCGGCGCTGACCGCGGCGGCGACCGCGGCCGCGCCGGCCAGGGCCAAGCTGGTCCCGTGGGTGACGAAGCTGGCCTGCTCCACGTGGTCGACCAGGGTTTCCAGGCTGGGCTTCTTGCTGTTATCAGCCTCAGGTGAGGTGCCGCGGAGCGGGGTGGCGCGGAGCGGGGTTGCGCAGAGCGGGGTGACGCGGAGCGGGGTGGCGATACCGACGGGGGCGATGCGCATGGCGGCGCCGTTGGTGTCGCCGGTGGCGCCGGCTTCCTCAGGCGGGGCGCCGGCCTGCACGGCGGTCAGCGCGCGGCGGGTGGATGGGCCGAGCAGATCCAGCGATCCCCGGGCTGTCATGTCCGCTTCCCAGGCCACCAGGGCGTCGGCCAGCTCGCGCGGGTCGATCCGGCCGTGCCCGGCTACGAGCAGGCGCCCGAGCAGGACGGCCTGCTCGGTGTCGTCGGTGATGTCACCGGCCTGGTGACCGGCGGCGATGGGATGCTCGTCCGGCGCGGGCTCGAATCCGGTTAGCAGCGGGCCCCAGCGGGCCACGATCTGCGGGCGGGACAGCAACTGCGTCGGCATCCCGAGCGCGTCGCCGATGGCCAGCCCGTACAGCGCCCCCTGGGCCCGCCCGGCTTGACCGCTCGGGAGACGGGGAAGATTGATCATTAGTCGCGATGTTTCAGCCGGGAGACGCGGCCTGTCAAATTTCGGCCGGCCCAGAAGGAGCGTGGCGATGAGCGCGGCAACGCAAGAACACGCCGGGGGCATCGAGGTCAACGGCATCAACGTCATCAGCGAGGGCGAGCGGGGCGGCCGCCCGCGGCAGTTGTTCTGGCCGTGGTTCGCGGCCAACATCTCGGTGCTAGGGCTCAGCTACGGCGCGTTCGTGCTCGGCTTCGGCATCTCGTTCTGGCAGGCCGCGGTGGCCGGCCTGATCGGCATCGTGGTGTCCTTCCTGCTGTGCGGGTTCATCGCCATCGCCGGCAAGCGCGGCTCGGCGCCCACGCTGATCCTGTCCCGCGCGGCGTTCGGCGTCCGCGGGAACAAGCTGCCCTCGATCGTGTCCTGGATCCTGTGCGTCGGCTGGGAGATCGTGCTGACCGCCCTGGCTACGCTGGCCACCGCCACCGTGTTCCAGCGCCTGGGCTGGGGCGGCGGCGACGTGACCAAGGTGATCGCGTTCCTGGTCATCGCCGCGCTGATCGTCGGGGGCGGCGTGCTCGGGTTTGCCACGATCATGCGGCTGCAGACGATCATCACGGTCATCACCGGCATCTTGACCGTGATCTACTTCATCCTGGTCGCGGACAAGATCCACTGGAGCACGGTGTCCCACCTGCCCTCCGGGTCGGCGGCCGAGTTCATCGGAGCCACCATCTTCGTGATCACCGGCTTCGGCCTGGGCTGGGTCAACACCGCGGCGGACTACTCCCGCTACCTGCCCCGGCGCACCTCCGGCGGCGCGGTGGTCGGCTGGACGACGTTCGGCTCCGCCATCGCGCCGATCTTCCTGCTCGGGTTCGGGCTGCTGCTGGCCGGCTCGTCGACCAAGCTGGCCAGCGCGATCTCGGCCGACCCGATCGGCGCGCTGACCACCATCCTGCCGACCTGGTACCTGTTCCCCTTCGCCATCGTGGCCGTGCTCGGGCTGGTCGGCGGGGCGGTGCTGGACATCTATTCGTCCGGGCTGACGCTACTGGCCGCAGGCCTGCGGGCACCGCGGTACGTGGCGGCGCTGATCGACGGCGTGCTGATGGTCGCCGGGACGATCTACGTGGTGTTCTTCGCGCACAACTTCATCGGGCCGTTCGAGGGCTTCCTGATCACGCTGGGCGTGCCCATCGCGGCCTGGTGCGGGATCATGCTGGCCGACCTGGCCCTGCGGCGGCGCGACTACGCCGACGCGGACCTGTACGACCCGGCCGGCCGGTACGGGGACGTGCGGTGGGCCGCGGTGGCGGTGATGGTGGTGGGGACGGTGATCGGCTGGGGCCTGGTCGTCAACACCTCGGCGTCCTGGCTCAAGTGGCAGGGATACCTGCTCGGCCCCCTCGGCCTGGGCGGCAAGTCCGGCACCTGGGCCTTCGCCAACCTGGGGGTGGTCATCGCACTGGCCGTGGCGTTCGTCGCCTGGCTGCTGCTGGGGCGGGGGCCGGTCCGGGCTCAGGAGGGCGTGGGCCGCCTCGGCCGGACGCACCGGAAGCTGAAGGCCTGAAAATCCTGGTCAGAGGACGGTGGAGCCGTACATCTGCCCCAGAGAGTCGGCCAGCAGCTCGATGCGGGCGCCGTCGGGGTCGCGGAGGTAGATCGACGTGCCGCTCTTCAGCTGGTAGGGCACCCCGGCCGCGTCGAGCTTGCCGCGCAGGTGGTCCCAGGACTCCTTGGTGACCGAGATAGCCAGGTGGTGCAAGCCGCCCAGCACTTCTGCGTAGGGGCCCACGTCCAGCCCGGGGAAGTCAAAGAAGGCCAGCAGGTTGCCGTGGCCGACGTCGAAGAAGAAGTGCGTGGACCCCTGGTAGTCCCGGTTCTCGATCACCTCGGTGAGCGGAAACTCCAGGACACCCTGGTAGAAGCGGATGGTGCGTTCAACGTCCGAGCTGATCAGGGCGGTGTGGTGGATGCCGCGGGCGCTGCTGACCGGCCGCTTCCCAGCCTGGTAGGTAGCGCGGAGCCGGGCGCGCTCGGCTTCGAGCGCGGCCTGATCGATCGGGGTTTCCGTCATTTCCTCATTCTCCGACGGGTGGGGCAAGGCTGGAGGGCCGGCCCCGGTTGGGGGGCCGGCCCTGCTTGATGCGTGACACCTGAGCTGGCTCCAGGATCGAGTCGGCTCAGCTGACCAGGTAGTCGAACTTCCCGTACTGCAGCCCGGCCATCAGGGCCGCAATCGCGTCACGCTGGCATATGAGCGCCGGTCCCTCCGGATCCCGCGAGTTCCGCATGGCCACGGTGTCGGCGCTGATCCTGGCAATCTCCACACAGGCGCCCTGCGAGTTGCTGCGCTGGCTCTTGCGCCACACAGCTCCACTCAGCTCCCCGGCAGACATGCCGTTATAGATGGCATGCATTGTCTGTCTCCTGACGTAGCAGTGACATGAGGCCGTGCGATGAACGTCGCGCCCGCAGCGCCGCAGGCGGTGACGGCCGTGGCAACGGCCCCTCCCCCGGTCCCTCGGACCGAACAAGGATCATGATATTGAATATGCACGTGCATCCGCATGTCCTTTTGCAAACTCATTAGCACAGTCATCGGCATGTGCTGTTGGTCGAGCGTTCCGGGCACGCACGTGCAGCGAGCTGATCATCAGCCCAGGAAGATTTGCGGGTCAGTGGTCGGGGGTGGGCCGCGCCGTCCTTGCCGCCGTTCACCGTTCTGAACATGTGCTTGGCTCCCATCACAGGCGAGCTCGCGCGTGGGCCTCGTGGGCCTCCCTTCGTTGACGGCCGGAACCCGCCGTCGTTTTCATTATCACCACTTAACGAAGCTTATAAAGACCGGGCGGAGTAGTTTAATGCCATCGAAAGAGGCAAAAGAAGTAAAGCTGCGCATTTCGGTAAATTGAAAATACGCTGACCAGAATCAAGTCGGCTGGGCGCAGGCTGGTGAAAAAACGACGCATAAACGATGCACCGCGGGAACGTTCGACCAATTGGCCTGTTCTGGCCCCGTCGGCGAGACATCGCAGGCCACAGGGCTGTCCACCTGGTGGAACGGACGTGAGACCAGCGGGCGGGCCGGGCGGTCCAATCGGCCTTTATAACCAGAGAAGAGGTCGCGGCAAGCTAGCCGAAACGGCTGGCCTAGTCCCAGAAGATTACCCGTCCCGAGCCGTGGTAACGGCCAACCCGGGTGAGCCGGCGGCGGCACAAAGGCCGACGCCACCAATTGCGGCCAGCACAAAAAAGATAGGACGGAAAATGAACGGCGGAGCACCCGGATGGGTGCCCCGCCGTCACGAGCAGGTGGCTAGATCAGAGGCCGGCGGCCCGGCGGAGCTGCTCCACCCGGTCGGTGCGCTCCCAGGAGAAGTCCGGCTCGGTCCGGCCGAAGTGGCCGAACGCGGCGGTCTGGGAGTAGATCGGGCGCTGCAGGTCGAGGACCGAGATAATCGCCCGCGGGCGAAGGTCGAAGACCTCGAGCACGGCGTCCTGGATCTTCTCGACCGGAATCGTCTCGGTGCCGAAGCACTCGACGAACAGGCCCACGGGCTTGGCCTTGCCGATGGCGTAGGCGACCTGGGTCTCGCAACGGTCGGCGAGACCGGCGGCGACCACGTTCTTGGCCACCCAGCGCATGGCGTAGGCCGCGCTGCGGTCGACCTTCGACGGGTCCTTGCCCGAGAAGGCGCCCCCACCGTGGCGGGCCATGCCGCCGTAGGTGTCGATGATGATCTTGCGGCCGGTGAGGCCCGCGTCACCCATGGGACCGCCGACTTCGAAGCGGCCGGTGGGGTTGACCAGCAGCCGGTATCCGGACGTGTCCAGGTCCAGGGCGTCCACGACCGGCTTCACGACGTAGTCCTTGACGTCCGGCGCGAGCAGCTCCTTGAGGTTGATATCCGGAGCGTGCTGCGAGGAGACGACCACGGTGTCCAGGCGGACGGGTGTGTCGCCGTCGTACTCGATCGTCACCTGGGTCTTGCCGTCCGGCCGCAGGTACGGCACGGTGCCACTGCGGCGGACGTTGGATAGCTGCCGGGACAGCTGGTGGGCGATCTGGATCGGCAGCGGCATCAGTTCCGGCGTCTCGCGGCAGGCATAGCCGAACATCAGGCCCTGGTCGCCCGCGCCCTGGCGGTCGAAGTCCTCGGTGCCCTCGCCCTCGCGGTACTCGTAGGCGTCGTCGACGCCGAGCGCGATGTCGGGCGACTGCGAACCGATCGAGACCGACACGCCACAGGAGGCGCCGTCGAAGCCCTTGGCCGACGAGTCGTAGCCGATCTCGAGGATCTTCTCCCGGATGATGCCGGGGATGTCGACGTAGGTGCGGGTGGTGACCTCGCCCGCCACGTGCACCTGGCCGGTGGTGATGAGAGTCTCGACCGCGACCCGGCTCTCGGTGTCGTCCTTGATCATGGCGTCGAGGACGGCGTCACTGATCTGGTCGGCCATCTTGTCCGGATGACCCTCAGTGACTGACTCGGAAGTAAACAGGCGACGTGCCACGAGGTTCCCTTTTCTTTCTGTGCGGGCAGAATGTCCAACCCGGCAGACTTCGGCCGAAGTTTATCCATGGTCACGCCACCGGCGCTGGAGTCGGCCAAGGTCCCGCCGAAAACGTGATCAGTTACCGACCGCGTTTGATACGGCGGCACGGCCCGGGTAAGGCTACCTTTTGAGGACTGTCAGGCGCCAACCGGGCCGAAACTGCCAGCGTAGCCGGGGTCGGGCACCGGGCTCAGCCAGAGTCAGGCGAGCCGGGCCCGGACGAGGTCCCAGACCTGGTCGGCCAGCACGTCCTTGGCCACCTTGGTGATCTCGGTCTGCGAGCCATCGGCGCCGAGGACAATGGCCTCGTTGTCGGGGGTGCCGAAGGCCAAGCCGCCGCCGACCCGGTTGACGACGAGCAGGTCGCATCCCTTGCGGGCCAGCTTGGCCCGGCTGCCGGCCAGGTTCAGCTCGGTCTCGGCGGCGAATCCCACCACGACCTGGCCCGGGGCGCGGCGGGCGGACAGCTCGGCCAGGATGTCGGGATTGCGCACCAGCTCGATGGGCGCGGGGACGTCGTCAGCGGCGTCCTTTTTGATTTTGGCGCCCTGGCGGGTGGCGGGCCGGAAGTCGGCCACGGCCGCGGCCATCACCACCGCGTCGGCGCCCCCTCCCTCGGCCGCCAGCGCCTCGGCCAGCATCGCTTCGCGCAGCTGCCGGGCCGAGGTGACCCGGACCACCCGGCTGCCGGCCGGGTTGGGCAGCGACACGTTCGCCGCCACCACCGTCACCTTGGCTCCGCGGGCGACCGCGGTCTCGGCGAAGGCGTAACCCTGGCGGCCGGACGACCAATTGCCCAGGAACCGCACCGGGTCCAGTTCCTCGCGCGTACCGCCGGCCGACACAACGACCGTGCGGCCGGCCAGGTCCTGGGTCAGCCCGGCACTCCCCCGGGCCAGCAGGCGGACGGCGGCCGAGAAGATCTCAGCCGGCTCCGGAAGCCGGCCTGCCCCCGAGTCCGCCCCGGTCAGGCGGCCACGGGCCGGATCGAGCACCAGGGCGCCGCGTTCGCGGAGCACCGCCACGTTGGCCTGGGTGGCCGGGTGATCCCACATCTCGGTGTGCATGGCCGGGGCGTACAGGACCGGGCAGCGGGCGGTCAGCAGCGTCGCGGTCAGCAGATCATCGGCGCGCCCCGTGGCCGCGCGGGCCAGCAGGTCCGCGGTGGCCGGAGCCACGACCACCAGGTCTGCGCTCTGGCCGAGCCGGACATGCGGAACCTCGTCCACGCCGGTCCACACGTCGGTCGTGACCGGCTGACCGGACAGCGCGGCCCAGGTCGGTTCACCCACGAAACGCAGGGCGTCCGGAGTCGGTATGACTCGGACCCGGTGACCGCTCTCGGTCAGCCTGCGGAGCAGCTCACAAGCCTTATAAGCCGCGATGCCCGCAGACACGCCCAGGATGACCTGCGGGGCCTCAGGACCCATAGCGGATGAGCGCTGCTGGTCAGGCCTGCTCGTCGGTGGGCTCGGCCGAGATCAGGCCGTCCCGGACCTCGCGCAGCGAGATCGACAAGGGCTTCTCCTGGACCCGGGTCTCCACCAGCGGGCCCACGTACTCCAGCAGGCCTTCGCCCAGCTGGGAGTAGTACGCATTGATCTGCCGCGCCCGCCGGGCGGCCATGATCACGAGCTGGTACTTGCTGTCGACGATCTTGAGCAGATCATCGATGGGCGGGTTGATGATGCCATCTGCGGCGGGAGTCCCGGCCACGTCACGCCTTTCGTCCGAGAGGCCTCACCGGTCGTCCGGCGAGCCAATCCCCAAGGCTACCAGCTGTTCACACACTTCCTGGACCGAAGTGTTGACCAGCGTGAGGTCGAACTCGCCCTCGGCCGCCAGCTCCAGCCGGGCCGCGTCGAGCCGCCGTTCGATGACCTCCGGCGGCTCGGTGCCACGGCCGGTGAGGCGGCGCACCAGTTCGTCCCAGGACGGCGGGGCCAGGAACACCAGGCGGGCGTCCGGCATGCTCTTGCGGACTTGGCGGGCCCCGGCCAGATCAATCTCCAGCAGGCAGGGAATGCCGGCCGCCAGTTTCTCTTCGAGCGGCTTTCGCGGGGTTCCGTACTTATTTCCGGCGAACTCGGCCCATTCCAGTAGTTCGCCAGCGATGACCATCCGGTCGAATTCAGGCTCGTCCACAAAGAAGTATTCGCGGCCGTCGACTTCACCGGGCCGGGGGGAGCGCGTGGTGGCCGAGACCGAAAGCCACAGCTCGGGATGGCACCGCCGCAGTTCCGCGACTACCGTGCTCTTCCCGACCCCGGAGGGCCCGGAGAGCACGGTCAGCCGGGAAAACTCACCCATGGTAAGGCAGTATCCACTGCTGAGCCCCGCGGCTCCGCCGGGGGTGGCGGAGTCGCGCACGAAATCTCCGGACGGGGCGATCATGCCCCCGCGCCCGCTACCGGAATCCGCGATCGGTCTCAGCTTTCTATCGGTGGTCCGGCTCAGATGTCGGCACCGAACTCGTGCTCGAGCGCCGAGCGCTGGTTTGCCCCCAGACCACGGACACGACGGGACTCGGCGATGCCGAGACGTTCCATGATCTGCTTGGCGCGGACCTTGCCTACGCCCGGCATGGACTCAAGCAGAGCCGAGACCTTCATCTTGCCAATGACGTCATCGTTGGAGCCTTCCTTGATGACGTCGGAGAGGGTGGTGGCTCCGCGCTTGAGGCGATTCTTCACCTCCGCGCGTTCTTTGCGTGCTCTGGCTGCCTTCTCCAAGGCCGCCGCACGCTGATCAGGAGTGAGGGGAGGAAGAGCCACTCGAGGTCACCTCGGGTTTCGTCGGGAAAAACGTTGGTGGCGGTGAAACTAGCGAGTAAGCGTACCTTTCGGCAACGCGAATCCCCGTTTATGTCACAATAAATTTGGGGATATTACTCTCAGTGATTGAACGGCTACAGATAGCAAGCAATCAACGGTCACAAGCTCTCCGCTTACCTGTCGGCAACGGCCGAATGTGTAGCGCTACTCAGGTGCCAACGCCACTACGATAAGCCGTCCACCGCAAGAGTAAGCCAACCGGCGCCGTTCTTGAACGTCAGCACGGAGATTACTTCTGCGCCGGGCGGCCAATCTCTTACGGGCCCGCTAACGGCGCTTGCTAACGGCGCTTGCTAACCAGGCGGGCTTACTGGCTCGGTAGTACGCTGTCGAGCGCGCGCAGACGACAGCCTCCGTACACCGATTTGGCGGTTGCCGATGCGCATATGATGACAACCCTTGGCCCGCGGAGTACGGCACAGGCGGCCGCGGCAAGGCCATGCAATCCCGTGGAAACGGATACGTTACCGCTCTTACGGCGTCAGTAAATATTTTACGATTCAACACCGGCCGGATCCTATGGCGTTGGCAATGATGTGCATACGAATCGCACGCCCGCCTTACTCGGGGCCAGGTATCCGATCATTTAACGGTGGCTGATAGTTGCGGGGCCGCCGATAACCGAGATGGGCGACCGCGGCGGGGCGCAGGCGGGAGCGCCGACAGCGCGTGGGCCCCGGGATCGGGCTACCGGGCCGCGATCGGGCCCGGGGAGCTGGCGGCCAGCGCGGCCTGCCGGCGCAGGGACGCCACCACCGCGGCGGCGGCCGCACCCGGGTCGGGCGCACCGGTGATGGGGCGCCCGATGACCAGCAGGTCCGATCCGGCCAGGACCGCCTCCTCGGGCGTGGCCACCCGGGCCTGGTCGTGCTGGGCCGACCCGGCCGGGCGCACACCCGGCGTGATCAGCATGATCTCGGGCCCGACCTCGGCCCGGACCGCGCTGACCTCCTGCGGAGAGCAGACCAGGGCCCCAGCGCCGGCCTCGACCGCCAGCGTGGACAGCCGCAGCACGGCGTCGTGGACGCTGCCGGTAACCCCGATCAGGCCCAGCTGTTCCTGGCTGAGCGAGGTCAGCAGGGTCACGGCGGCGATCGTGGTGTTCGGGGCGCCCTCAGTGGCCGCGCGGATGACATCCGGGCCGCCGCTGGCGTGCACGGTCAGCAGATCTGGGTGCAGGCGGGCGACGGTGCGGGCCGAACGGGCCACGGTGGCCGGGATGTCGTGCAGCTTCAGGTCGAGGAAGACCCGGACGGCGCTGGCCCCGCGAATCGTCGCGACCACGTCCGGCCCGTAACGCAGGTACAGCTCGAGGCCGATCTTGACCGTACTGACGTGCGGCGTCACCAGGTCAGCCCACAGCGCGGCCGTCTCCAGGTCGGGGGCATCCAGGGCGACGGCGACTGGCGCGGGGTTATTCACGGCCACACTCCTTTGGCTCGTCCGAGTTGTTAACGCTCACATCTATGGGCGCGTTGCGACGAGCCGCGCGAGGCGCCCCGCTGACCTGGCTAAAGCGATTCGCCGCGCAGCCGTTCCGAGGGTAGTGCACACCGACGCTTGGCGCCCCAGCCATGGGGGTTCCGGTCCATGCCGTCACAGCTGTTCCTTCCCTGGCTCGGCCCTGGGACTGCCGCTCCCGGGGACTGCCGCGGCCACGGCGGGGTCCGGACCGGTACTCGCGACGACACTGTAGGTGTACCCAGCTTTACGCTGCGCTGCCCCAGCAGGATTGAACGTTCTTTCAGATCCCTCAGGCCAGGCGGCGGCGCAGGGGGGTGGCCGGGCCGGGCTGGTGGGCCAGGCCGGTGACGTCCCCGATGCGCTCGACGCCGCGGGCGGCTAGTTCGGCTTCCAGCTCGCGCTGGATCCGGGCGCAGGCGGACGGGTCGTGGAAGACGGCCGTGCCCACGCCGACCAGGGTGGCACCGGCCAGGATCAGTTCCAGGGCGTCGCGGCCGGTGCGCACCCCGCCGATGCCGATGATGGGGATCTCGGGCACGGCCTGGCGGGTGCGCCAGATGCACCGGACCGCGATCGGGCGGATGGCCGGTCCGGACAGGCCACCCATGCCGCCGGCCAGACCCGGGCGCATGGTCCCGGTGTCGATGACCATGCCGGGCACGGTGTTGATCATGGACAGGGCGTCGGCGCCGGCCGCGACGCAGGCCCGGGCCACGGTGACGATGTCGGAGACGTCGGGCGACAGCTTGGCCACGACCGGGATGTCGTAACGGGCAACGGCGCGGACGGCCTCGACCACCCCGGCGGCAGCCTCGGGCTCGGACGCGAAGTCGCGGCCGCGGCCTTCGACGTTGGCGCAGGACAGGTTGAGCTCGATGGCGGTGACGCCGGCCGCGTCGGACAGCCGGGCGGCGAGTTCGGCGTACTCCCCCACGCTGCTGCCCGCGATCGAGACCACCGTGTGCGCGCCGCGGGACAGCAGCCAGGCCAGGTCGCGCTGGAGGAACGCGTCGATGCCCGGACCCTGCAGGCCGACCGAGCTGAGCAGGCCGGCCGCGGTCTCGGCCAGGCGCGGGGTAGGCCTGCCCGCCCGGGGCTCGATCATGATCGACTTGGTCACGACCGCGCCGATCCTGGCCACGTCGATGTACTGGGCCAGCTCACGGCCGGTGCCGGCGCACCCGGCGGCGGTCAGGATCGGGTTGGGCAGCTCGACGTGGCCGAGCCGGGCCCGCAGATCAACCGCCATGGCTGTGGCGGGTCAGGGGGCGGGCCGGCTTCCAGCCGGGCGCACCGAGCGCGTCGAACGGGATCGTGCCCACGTCCTCCCAGCGGACCAGGTCGGCCCGGAACACCGGCCCGTCCGTGCAGGCGCGGACGATGCGGGTGACGCCGTCCGGGCCCGTCACCGGCAGCACGCAGCTCATGCACACCCCCGTGCCGCAGGCCATGGGCTGCTCCACCAGGGCCTGCACGGGCAGGTCGTAGCGGCTGGCCAGGCTCACCACCTCACGCAGTACCGCCAGCGGGGCCGACGCGTAGATGAGGTCGGTGCGGGCCTCGTGGATGACCTGGCTGAGCATGCCGGTGATGACACCACGGGCGCCGAGCGAGCCGTCCTCGGTGGTGATGGTGGCGCTGCGCGCGGTGCGGCGGGCCCGCAGCGCGCCGAACACCCGGTCCGCGCTGGCCGCGCCGAGCATGAAGTCGATCTGGCAGCCGCGCTCGCGGAGCCGGTCGGCCAGCGGGAACAGCGCCGTGCTGTGGTGCCCGACGCCGACCAGCAGGCAGCTGACCGGCTCCCGGGGCAGCGGGAACGGGCGGCCGAGCGGGCCGACCACGTCCAGCAGGTCCCGGCTGCGGCGGGCGGCCAGCCACTGGGTACCGGGGCCGCCGGTCTCGAAGACGAACTCGATCGTGCCGCCGTGGTCGGCCCGCACGTCGTGGATGGAGAACGCGCGGCGCAGCAGCATCGACGATTCCGGGCCGCCGACCGCGATGGTGACGAACTGCCCGGGCCGGAAGTCGGTGGCGATGGCCGGGGCGACCATGGTCACGGCGTGGTAAGCGTCGACCCGGCGCACGGTCAGCACCGGCCCACTCACCTGAACCGGCGCCACGGTCTGCCTGCCTTCCTGTGCGGTACTAGTGGCCGAGGTCACTGCGCGGGCCGCGCAGGCGCTCGGCGTGCTCCTGCAGCGACCGGACGCCGACCTCGCCCCGGATGGTGGCCTCGATACCCTGCACGGCCGCGCCGAGGCCGGGCACGGTGGTCACGCAGGGGACGCCGCGCCGGACGGCCGCGCTCCGGATCTCGTAGCCATCGAGCCGCGGCCCGGTGTGCCCGGGACTGCCGAACGGGGTGTTGACGATGAGGTCCATCTCCCCGTCCAGGATCCGGGTGACGACCGTCGGCTCGCCGTCCGGCCCGGGGCCATCGCTGTGCTTACGGACGATCTTGGCACGGACGCCGTTGCGGCGCAGCACCTCGGCCGTGCCCTCGGTGGCCCAGATCTCAAAGCCCAGGTCGGCCAGCCGCTTCACCGGGAACACCATCGACCGCTTGTCCCGGTTGGCCACCGAAACGAACACCCGGCCCTTGACCGGCAGTGACCCGTACACCGCAGCCTGTGACTTGGCGTAGGCGGTGCCGAACATCTCGTCAATGCCCATCACCTCGCCGGTGGAGCGCATCTCCGGGCCGAGCACGGTGTCCACGCCCTGGCCCTGGGTGTCACGGAAGCGGCCGAAGGGCAGCACGGCCTCCTTGACCGCGACCGGCGAGTCCAGCGGCAGCGTGCCGCCGTCCCCGGTGGCCGGCAGCAGGCCCTCGTCGCGCAGCTCGGGGATGGTCGCGCCGAGCATGACCCGGGCCGCCGCCTTGGCCAGCGGCACCGCGGTCGCCTTGGACACGAACGGCACCGTCCGGGAGGCACGCGGGTTGGCCTCGAGCACGTAGAGCACCCCGGCGGCCAGCGCGTACTGCACGTTGAGCAGGCCGCGGACGCCGACCCCGGCGGCGATCCGGCGGGTGGCGTCCCGGATGGACTCGATGTCGGCCCGGCCCAGCGTGATCGGCGGCAGCGCGCAGGCCGAGTCACCGGAGTGGATGCCAGCCTCCTCGATGTGCTCCATCACGCCGCCCAGGTACAGGTCGATGCCGTCGTACAGGGCGTCTACGTCGATCTCGATCGCGTCGTCCAGGAACCGGTCGATCAGCACCGGGTGCTCGGGGCTGGCCTGGGTGGCCCGCCGCACGTAGCCGGCCAGCGTGTCATCGTCGTAGACGATCTCCATGCCGCGGCCGCCGAGCACGTAGGACGGGCGGACCAGGACCGGGTAGCCGATCTCCTCCGCCACCGCTACCGCCTCCTGCTCGGAGGTCGCGGTGCCGTAGCGGGGCGCGGGCAGCCCGGCCGCGGCCAGCACGTCGGCGAACGCGCCGCGGTCCTCAGCCAGGTGGATGGCCTCGGGGCTGGTCCCGACGATCGGGACGCCGGCCTTTTCCAGGGCCCGGGCCAGGCCGAGCGGGGTCTGCCCGCCGAGCTGGACGATCACGCCGGCCACCGGGCCGCTGGCCTGCTCGGCGTGCACCACCTCGAGCACGTCTTCCAGCGTGAGCGGCTCGAAGTACAGCCGGCCGGAGGTGTCGTAGTCGGTGGAGACGGTCTCCGGGTTGCAGTTGACCATCACGGTCTCGTAGCCCGCGTCGGCCAGCGCGAACGACGCGTGCACGCAGGCGTAGTCGAACTCGATACCCTGGCCGATCCGGTTCGGGCCGCTGCCCAAGATGATCACCTTGGGCCGGTCCCCCGGCGGGACCTCGGACTCGTCGTCGTAGGTGGAGTACAGGTACGGGGTGCGGGCGGCGAACTCCGCCGCGCAGGTGTCCACCGCGTGGTACACGGGCCGCAGGTCCAGGCCCCAGCGGATCTCCCGGACGCCTTCCTCGGTCATGCCGCGCAGCTGGCCGATCTGCCGGTCGGAAAACCCGGCCCCCTTGGCCAGCGTCAGCGTGGCCGCGTCGATGCCCTGGCCGCCGCGGACCTTCTGGGCGATGTTCTCGATGTAGGCGATCTGCTCGATGAACCAGGGGTCGATGCCGCTGGCGGCGACGATCGCGGCCACGCTCATCCCGGCCCGGAGGGCCTGGTGGATGGTGGCCAGCCGGCCGTCGTGCGGGATCCGCACCCGGCGCAGCAGGTCGCTCTTGTCGCCGGGAGGATCGGCCCAGCTGAACGGCGCGCCGGGAGATTCCATCGAGCGCAGCGCCTTCTGCAGCGCCTCGGGGAAGGACCGCCCGATGGCCATGGCCTCGCCGACCGACTTCATGTGGGTGGTCAGCTCGGGGTCGGCCCCGGGGAACTTCTCGAACGCGAACCGCGGGACCTTGACCACCACGTAGTCGAGGGCGGGCTCGAAGCTGGCCGGAGTCTGCCCGGTGATGTCGTTCGGGATCTCGTCCAGGGTGTAGCCGATGGCCAGCTTGGCCGCGATCTTGGCGATTGGGAAGCCGGTGGCCTTGGAGGCCAGCGCGGAGGACCGGGACACCCGGGGGTTCATCTCGATGACGACCATCCGGCCGGTCAGCGGATTGACCGCGAACTGGATGTTGCAGCCGCCGGTGTCGACCCCGACGGCGCGGACGATCGCGATCGCGGTGTCGCGCATCCGCTGGTACTCGCGGTCGGTGAGCGTCATGGCCGGGGCGACCGTGACCGAGTCGCCGGTGTGCACGCCCATGGGGTCGATGTTTTCGATCGAGCAGACCACGACCACGTTGTCGTGCCGGTCGCGCATCAGCTCGAGCTCGAACTCCTTCCAGCCCAGGATCGACTCCTCGAGCAGGACCTCGGTGACCGGGCTGGCGTCCAGGCCGGCCCCGGCGATCCGGCGCAGCTCTTGTTCATCGCGGGCGATGCCAGAACCCGAGCCGCCGAGGGTGTAGGAGGGCCGGACCACCACCGGGTAGCCGAGCTCGCCCGCCGCGGCCAGGACGCCCTCGAGCGAATGGCAGATCCGGCTGTCCGGGACCTCAGGGACCTGGCCGGGGTCGTCCGCGCTGAGGTACATCGGCGGCAGGCTGGTCACGATCTCCTTGAACCGCTCCCGGTCCTCGCCGGCCTTGATGGCGTCGATGCGGGCCCCGATCAGCTCGGTGTCGTACCGGGCCAGCACGCCGGACTCGTGCAGCTCGACCGCAGCGTTCAGGGCGGTCTGGCCGCCCAGGGTGGGCAGCACGGCGTCCGGCCGCTCGATCGCGATGACCTTTTCCAGCACCTCGGCGGTGATCGGCTCCACGTAGGTGCGGTCGGCGAACTCCGGGTCGGTCATGATCGTCGCCGGGTTGGAGTTGACCAGGCTGACCCGGATGCCCTCGGCCTTGAGGACCCGGCAGGCCTGGGTCCCGGAGTAGTCGAACTCGCAGCCCTGGCCGATCACGATCGGGCCGGAACCGATGACGAGCACCGAGTTAAGGTCGCTGCGGCGCGGCATCAGGCACTCCTGCGGTTAGGCATCGCGGTGCAGAACCCCTCGAACAAGCCGGCGGCGTCGTGCGGGCCGGGAGCGGCTTCGGGGTGGTACTGGACGCTGAACACCGGGCGGTCCAGCAGGCGCAGGCCCTCGACCACCCCGTCGTTCAGGTTGACGTGGCTGACCTGGGCCGGGCCGTACGGGGTGTCGAACGGGGCACGGGCCGCATCCGGGATGTGGGCCCAGACCGTGCCGCCGGCCGAAGAAGTATGGTCATCGGCCTGGCCACCGCCCTCCTGACCAGGAAGCGCGGCGGCGAAGCCGTGGTTGTGGCTGGAGACGTGCACCCGGCCGGTGGCCAGGTCCATGACCGGCTGGTTCACGCCGCGGTGGCCGTAGCGCAGCTTGTAGGTCCCCAGGCCGAGGGCCCGGGCCAGGATCTGGCTGCCCATGCAGATACCGAACACCGGCAGGCCCGCGTCCAGGACCCCGCGCATGCTCTCCACGGCATAGGTGGCCGCGGCTGGGTCGCCGGGGCCGTTGCTGTAGAACACGCCGTCCGGGCTGGCCGCGACCAGCTCCGGCGCGGTCACGGTGGCCGGGAGCACCTGCACCTCGCAGCCCAGCCGGGCCAGATAGCGGGGGGTGGACGCCTTGATGCCGAGGTCGACGGCGGCGACCCGGTAGCGGACCGGGGTGCCCGGCGGCGGGCTGACCGTGTACGGCTCCGGGGTGGTGACGTCGCGGGCCAGGTCGGCGCCGGCCATCCCGGGGCTGGCCAGCACCCGCTGCCGCAGCTGCTCCGGGTCGGTCTCGGTGGTGCTGATCGCGGCGCGCATGGCGCCCTGGTCGCGCAGGCGGCGGGTCAGCGCCCGGGTGCCGCGGACCGCGATGCCGGTGATCCCCTGGTGGCGCAGCTCGGTGTCCAGGTCCCGGACGGCCCGCCAGTTCGACGCGATCCGGGCCGGCTCGCGCACCACGTAGCCGCCGACCCAGATGCGCCGGGACTCGGGGTCGGCGTTGTTCATGCCGGTGTTGCCGATGTGCGGCGCGGTCATGGCCACGATCTGGCGGGCGTAGGACGGGTCGGTCAGCGTCTCCTGGTAGCCGGTCATGCCGGTGTTGAACACCATCTCGCCGAACGTCTCGCCCTCGGCCCCGAAGCCGGTGCCGCGCAGCGTGGTCCCGTCCTCCAGCACCAGCAGGGCCGGCGGCCCGGCGGCGGGAGTGCCCGCGGGCAGCCCGCTCACGCCGCCACCTTCCCGCCGGTCAGCTTGCCGTCCAGGACGGTGGGGACGCCGCGCAGGAACGTGGCCA
Source organism: Streptosporangiaceae bacterium (assembly GCA_965277615.1). Classification (GTDB taxonomy): domain Bacteria; phylum Actinomycetota; class Actinomycetes; order Streptosporangiales; family Streptosporangiaceae; genus Bog-532. The sequence goes on from CBDIDG010000004.1 coordinate 375,365, forward strand.
CCACCCGGCCCGGCAGGGCCACGCCGCGGAACGGGGTGTTGCGGCTCTTGGAGGCGTGGGTGGCCGGATCCACCGGTTCAGGTGCGGCCCCCGGGTCGTACAGCGTCAGGTTGGCGGGCGCGCCGGCCGCGGGCAGCTGCCCGTGCCCGGTCAGCCGGCCGATCCGGGCGGGCCGGACCGACATCCGGTCGGCGACCCCGGCCCAGTCCAGCAGGCCGGTGTCCACCATGGCCTGCTGGACCGCCCGGAGCGCGATTTCCAGGCCGGTCATGCCCATGGCCGCGTCGGCCCACTCGGTGTCCTTGTACTCGGCCGGGTGCGGCGCGTGGTCGGTAGCCACGCAGTCGATCGTCCCGTCGGCCAGGCCCTGCCGGACCCCGGCGACGTCGGCCGCGGTGCGCAGCGGCGGATTGACCTTGTACACCGGGTCGTATCCCTGCGCCAGGTCATCGGTGAGCAGCAGGTGGTGCGGGGTTACCTCGGCGGTGACCCGCCAGCCCTTGGCCTTGGCCCAGCGGATGATCTCGACCGAGCCCGCGGTGGAGACGTGGCATACGTGCAGGGCCGAGCCGACGTGCGCGGCCAGCAGGCAGTCCCGGGCGATGATCGCCTCCTCGGCCACCGCGGGCCAGCCGGGCAAGCCCAGCCGCCCGGACACCTCGCCCTCGTTCAGCTGGGCCCCCTGGGTCAGCCGGGGCTCTTCGGCGTGCTGCGCGATCACCCCGTCGAAGGCCTTGACGTACTCCAGCGCCCGGCGCATCAGCAGCGGGTCGGCGACGCACCGGCCGTCGTCGGAGAACACCCGGACCCGGGCCACGGAGTCGGCCATGGCGCCGAGCTCGGCCAGCCGGGTGCCGCCCAGCCCGGTGGTGACCGCGCCGACCGGCTGGACGTCGCAGTGCCCGGCCTCCCGGCCCAGCCGCCAGACCTGTTCGACCACGCCCGCGGTGTCGGCCACCGGGTCGGTGTTGGCCATGGCGTGGACGGCGGTGAACCCGCCCAGCGCCGCGGCCTGGGTCCCGGTCTCGATCGTCTCCGCGTCCTCCCGGCCCGGCTCACGCAGGTGGGTGTGCAGGTCGACCAGGCCGGGCAGGGCCAGCAGCCCGTCCGCCTCCAGGACCTGCGCGTCATCCGCGCTGAGCTGCGGGCCGATCTGGGCGATCGCGCCGTCGCGGAGCAGCAGGTCGGTGCGCCCGGTGCCGGGCAGCGTGGCCTTCCTGATCAGCCAGGTGCTCGTCATCGCGCCTTCCCCTTCACTCATCGGTCCCCCCCAGAAGCAGGTACAGCACGGCCATCCGGACGCTGACGCCGTTGGCCACCTGCTCCACGATCGTGGATCGCGCCGAGTCCGCGACCTCGGCCGCGATCTCGACGCCCCGGTTCATCGGGCCCGGGTGCATCACGATCGCGTGCTCGGGCAGCGCGGCCATCCGGGCACCGTCCAGCCCGTACCGGCGGCTGTACTCACGGACACTGGGGAAGTACGCGGCGTTCATCCGTTCCTGCTGAACTCGCAACATCATGATCACATCTGTCTTGGGCAGCACCGCATCCAGGTCGTAGCTGACCTCGCACGGCCAGCCGTCCATGGCCAGCGGCAACAGGGTCGGCGGCGCGACCACCGTGACCTCGGCCCCCAGGGTGTTCAGCAGCGCGATGTTGGACCGGGCCACCCGGCTGTGCAGCACGTCGCCGACCAGGGTGACCCGCAGCCCGTCCAGGCCGCCGGACGTGGTCCCGCGCAGGCGGCGGCGGATGGTGAAGGCGTCCAGCAGGGCCTGGGTCGGGTGCTCGTGCATGCCATCGCCGGCGTTGACCACGTGACCCTGGATCCAGCCCGCCAGCCGGTGCGGCGCGCCCGCGGCCATGTGCCGAATGACCACCGCGTCGGCGCCCATCGCCTCCAGGGTCAGCGCGGTGTCCTTGAGGCTCTCCCCCTTGGCCACGCTGGAGCCCTTGGCCGAGAAGTTGATGACGTCGGCCGACAGACGCTTGGCCGCGGCTTCGAACGAGATGCGGGTCCGGGTCGAGTCCTCGAAGAACAGGTTGACCACGGTGCGGCCGCGCAGGGTGGGCAGCTTCTTGATCGGCCGGTCGGACACCCGGGCCAGTTCCTCCGCGGTGTCCAGGATCAGCAGGGCCTCGTCGCGGCTCAGGTCGGCCGCCGCGATCAGGTGCCGGTTCACGCCACGGTCCCCGTCCGCTCGTTGTCATCGCGGGCGAGGTCACCGATCAGGACCGCGTCTTCGCCGTCAATCTCGGTCAGCAGCACCCGGACCTGCTCGCGCTGGGAGGTGGGCAGGTTCTTGCCCACGTAGTCAGCCCGGATCGGCAGCTCGCGGTGGCCGCGGTCGACCAGCACGGCCAGCTGCACGGCGCGCGGCCGGCCGAGGTCGGTCAGCGCGTCCAGGGCGGCCCGCACCGTGCGGCCGGAGTACAGCACGTCATCGACGATGACCACCGTCCGGCCGTCGATGCCCTCGGGCGGCAGCTCGGTCTTGCCCAGCGCCCGCGCCGGGCGGAGCCGCAGATCGTCCCGGTACATGGTGACGTCGAGCGAGCCCCAGGGGATCGACCGGCCTTCGAACTCCCCGGCTCGCTCGGCCAGCCGCCGGGCCAGCGGGACCCCGCGGGTCGGGATGCCGAGCAGGAGGATGTCGCCTGCTCCGTTGGTCCGTTCGAGAATCTCGTGCGCGACCCGGGTCAGCGCCCGCCGGATCTCCTCCGGTTCGAGGACCCGCTTGTCGTGCTTTGCGTCGCCTGGGCTGGCGGCGCCCGGCGTTTCTCCGCCGCTGCGCGCATGCATCACCCGCGACCTCCTTTGCCGTCTCACGGAACGGTCCTTAAAGGACGTCTGTCAGAAATCACGGTATCAGGGCAGCCGACCGGGACCTGCGCGGGCACGCCGGAGCGTCATCGGGGGGCGCGCCACGTGGTCATGGAGACTCGGTAAGTAGTGTGATTTGGGTCACACAACAGCCGGCGTTCACAGAACAACACAAGCCCCCGCCGAATGGTCTAAAACGGTCGCAGACCACCGATAAAGCCCGGTGACGTCGAGGTTCCCGCACGCTCAGCGTGGGGTAGATAACGCTGAGGTAGGGCAGGCCGGTTACCGGGTGGGATCAACCAGTTTTTGCCATTCGGCTTGACCTTGGGGTGCTCCCGGCTTACCGTCACTGTCCGTAACCGTTACCGTAAGCAACGACTGGCCGGGGGGCCAACAACATGCCATCTGAGTACGCCAAGACGCTCGGCGCGCGGCTGCGCGCGATCCGGACACAGCAGGGCCTCTCCCTGCACGGGGTTGAGGAGAAATCGCGCGGCCGGTGGAAGGCCGTAGTGGTCGGCTCGTACGAGCGCGGCGACCGGTCGGTCACCGTGCAGAAGCTGGCCGAGCTGGCCGAGTTCTACGGCGTGCCGGTGTCGGAGCTGCTGCCGGGCGACTCCACGCCCACGCCGCTGGCGCCCACGCCCAAGCTGGTGATCGACCTCGAGCGGATGAACGAGCTGCCCAAGGAGAAGTCCGGCCCGCTGGCCCGGTACATCGCCACCATCCAGAGCCAGCGCGGCGACTACAACGGCCGGGTGCTGTCGGTCCGCCAGGAGGACCTGCGCTCGCTGGCCGTCATCTACGACAAGTCTCCGGCCGACCTCACCGAGGAACTGATCAACTGGGGCGTCCTGGACTCTGAGGCCCGCGGGGCCATCGACACCCTCTGACGGCTCACAACCCCCTAGCCAGGCCCCGGTCCTTCACGGGGTGCAGCAAGGAACAATGCACGACCGATCGGCCACAGGCGGCGTACCGCACACGCGGTGCGCCGCCTTTGCCGTGCTGGAAGCGGGTCAGCTGCAGGGTCAGCCAGCCGGGCGCAGCGGCAGCGGCGTCTGGTCCACGCCGAGCGCCGTCTCCACCACCGACAGAAAGATCTCGGCGTCACGCAGCAGGTCGTCGGCGTCGTGCGCGGTGGCCGCGCGGGACAGGCCGGCCTCGGCCGCCGCCCGCTTGCTGGCACCGGCGGCGAAGAACGCGGCCCACTCGGCCAGTGTCGGCTCGACCTGCGGCAGTAGCTCCCACACGCTGCGGGGCCGCCGGCGGCGCCCGGGCGTGACCGGCTCACCGCGGGCGGCCACCACCGCGGCCGCAGCCCGCAGCGCGGCCAGGTGGGCCGCCACGTACCGGGCCGCGGGCGCGGATTCGTCCGCCGCCTCGGCCAGCCCGAGCCGGGCCGACTCGAGCTGGGCCAGGGCCGATGCCGCCACTCTGCTTCTCGGCAGCCCGCCCGCCGACGGCCGGCTAGGCGACGGCCTCCCGGCGCGCACCGGCATGCGCGGCTGCGCTGACGTGACTGCGTTCATCATCGTCGTCCTCTCTGCCTTTCAGAAACACCGTGCTTGCGGAACCGGGCCGGACGGGGCCTTCCCTTCACCCCGTCCGGCACGGGCCCGGCGGCCCGAGGGGGGTCGGGAGCCGGGATCTCGCACCATCAGTCGAACACACTTTCGGTAACGTGTCCAGTCCATCTGTACGTGCGTTCGAATCTAACCGGGGGGTCTGACATTTCGGCGCGCACGCGCGCTCGCGCGGTTTGCCCCCGCGAATCCGGCTCGGGACGGGATGCCAGCCGAACCGGGACTTTGGTCGGTGATCCGTCACCTGTCAGTCATGGGACATTTCGCGGAGCGGTCACGCGCTCGGCGCCAGCTCGATAGCTTCGGCGGCGAGCATGGTCACACCGCCGCCGGGGGGCGGCAACTAATGGGTGTCCCAGTTCGTCATCAGAGCAAGCGATACGGGGGAGGTCGGCCCGGCGATGGGCGCACCACCGGAGGAACGGAAGGGCCTGACCCGCCGGTCGGTCCTGGCGGCGGGCCTGGCCGCCGGGGCCGGAGCGGCCGGGGCCGCCGGTTACGGCGTCACCGAGCTGGTCACCCGGACCAGGCCGGGTACGGTGGCCGGGCCCGAACGGCGCGCCCACTTCCATCCGGCGGCCACGTCGGTGGAGTTCGAGCTGAACACCGGCTGGCGGTTCGGCCGGTACACCGCGGGGGCCGCGGATGCGGACCACGACGAGAGCACCCTCGGCGCGGTGACCCTGCCGCACTGCGTGACCGAGCTGTCCTGGCAGAAGTGGAAGCCAGGCGACTGGGAGAACGTCTGGGTGTACCGGCGGCACATCGACAGCCAGGGACTGCCGGACGGCCGGGTGCTGGTCGACTTCGACGGGGTGATGGTCAACGCCACCGTGGTGCTGAACGGCACCACGATCACCAGCCACAAGGGCGGTTACCTGCCGTTCTCGGCCGAGCTGACCAGCCACCTGACCAGCGGGGACAACGTGCTGGCGGTCATCGTGGACGGCCGGTGCACGCCGGTGCCGCCGACGTCGCGCACGCCTCGGTCAGTGGACTTCTTCCAGCCGGGCGGCATCTACCGGGACGTCAGCTTGCGGGTACTGCCGGACGCCTACCTGTCCGACGTGTACGCCCAGCCGGTGGACGTGCTGTCGCCGCAGCGACGGGTGGAGGTCCAGTGCACGATCGACAGCGCGTACGCGGCCACCGGCCCGGTGCGGCTGGAGGCGGTGCTGACCGAGCACGGCGACCCGGCCGGGCAGGCCGGTCATGTCCGGCTGGTGGCCCGGGCGACCCGGACGCTGCCGTCGGTCCCGGCCGGGACCATGGTGACCGCGCTGACCGTCAGTGACCTGGAGGAAGTCACGCTGTGGTCGCCGGACCAGCCGAAGCTGTACCAGCTGACGACCACGCTGACCGTTCCCGGCGGCGGGACGCACGCGGTGCGCCAGCGGATCGGGTTCCGGCAGGCGGAGTTCCGCGTCGACGGGTTCTTCCTGAACGGCCGACGGCTGAAGATCTTCGGCCTGGACCGGCACCAGCTGTTCCCGTATGCCGGGATGGCGATGCCCGCGCGCGTGCAGCGCCGGGACGCCGAGATCATCCGGAAGGACTTCAACTGCAACATGGTGCGCTGCTCGCACTACCCGCAGTCGCCGCACTTCCTCGACGCCTGCGACGAGCTCGGCCTGATGGTGTGGGAGGAGACGCCCGGCTGGCACTACATGGGCGACGCGGCCTGGCAGGACGTCGTGATGCAGAACGTCCACGACATGGTGGTCCGGGACCGCAGCCGCCCGTCGGTGATCATCTGGGGCACCCGGCTGAACGAGACCCACAGCTACCCGGGCCTGTACGGGCGCACCCGGGCGCTGGCCCGGCAGCTGGACGGCACCCGGCCGTCGTCCGGGGCGATGTACACCCAGGAGACGCGGGGCTGGCACGAGGATGTCTTCGCCTTCAACGACTACCACCGGGACGCGGCCGGTAACGCCCGGCTGCTGCCGCCGCTGCCGGGCGTGCCGTACCTGGTCACCGAGTCGGTCGGGGTGATCCTGCCGCACCCGCACCGGTACCGGTGGACCGATCCGCCCGAGGTGCTGGCCCAGCAGGCGGTCTACCACGCTCAGGTACACGACGCCGCGCAGTCCGATCCGCGCTATGCGGGCCTGCTGGCCTGGGCCGCGTTCGACTACTCGTCCCCGTTCGGCACGCACCCCCAGCAGATCAAGTGGGCCGGGGTGGCCGACGGGTTCCGGGTGGCCAAGCCCGGGGCCGCGATCTACCTGTCGCAGATCGACCCGAGGATCCGGCCGATTGTGGTGCCGGTGTTCTTCTGGGAGCTGGGTGCGAGCGCGGCACCGGCCGGGCCCGGGCCGAACGCCCTGCTCGCCAGCAACTGCGAGCAGGTACACGTGTTCGTGGGCGGCACGCACGCGGGCACCGGCGGGCCGGTGCTGGATTCCGAGCTGTACGGCCACCTGCAGTACCCGCCGACCCTGCTCGATCTCACCGTGTCCCGTGACGACCACCCAGAGCTGCGGATCGAAGGGTACGTGGACGGCAAGCTGGTGTCCGTGGTCCGGATGTCGTCGAACCCGGCCGGTGACCGGCTGGCCATGACCGTGGACGACCCGGTGATCTACGACGACGGCTCGGACGCCACCCGGGTGGTGTTCCGCGCGGTGGACGCCTACGGCAACCAGCGCCGGTCCGGCTCCGGCGACGTGCGCTTGCGGGTGACCGGGCCGGCCGACCTGATCGGCGACAACCCGTTCGCGTTCGGCGAGTACGGCGGGCTGGGTGCGGTGTGGCTTCGGTCGCGGCCCGGCCGGACCGGCGTGGTCTCGGTGGTGGCCGAGCATCCCACCCTGGGCCAGGCCCGGATCCAGGTCAGCGTCCGGCCGGCAGGCCGTCAGCGCCTGGCTTAAGGCGACGCGCCCATGCAGGCGCGGGCGTTTCGGTCGTAGCGCCAGAAACGGCGCACGCGGCTGGCACGATCGTCTGGCCGCCCACCAGGGGCGAAACCAGACGACGGGGGAAACCGATGACGTCCGGCGCGGTACCGTCGCGTCGTGCGGTACTGCGCGGCGGAGCGTTCGGCGGGGCATCCCTGATGACGTGGCGATCAGCGGGTTCGAGCCGGGGAGGCGTGGCTGACGTGACGGCCGAGCCGTCCGCCGCGACCTGGGACTTCAACCGCGGCTGGCTGATCGGCGGCCAGTACGTGACCGGGGCCGAGCAGGCCGGCTACGCCGACGACGCGTTCGCGCCGGTCACGGTGCCGCACACCGTGGTCCCGCTGTCCTGGGCGGGCTGGGACCACGCCACCTGGGAGAACGTCTTCATCTACCGGAAGCACTTTTCCGGTGACGGCCTGACCGGGCCGGGCCGGCGCGTGTTCGCCGACTTCGACGGCGCGATGTGCACCGCCTCGGTGTACGTCAACGGCGTGCCCGTGGCTACCCACCAGGGTGGCTACCTGCCGTTCCGGGCCGAGCTGAGCGGCCACCTGACCAGCGGCGAGAACGTGCTGGCGGTGGTGGTCGACGCGCGCTGGCTGAACGTGCCGCCGGACAATCCGCCCGGCGGCACCGCGTCCGTGGACTACCTGCAGCCGGGCGGCATCTACCGGGACGTCCGGCTGCGGCTCGTGCTGCCGGCGTTCATCGCCGACGTCTTCGCCCAGCCGGTCAACGTGCTGACCCCGGCTCGCCGGCGGCTGCGGCTTCAGGTCACGCTGGACGCGGCCCGCCTGCCGGGCGGCGCGGCCACGGTGACCGCGCAGCTGCTCGACGGCTCGGCCGAGGTCGCGCGGGCCACCACCCGGGCGACGATCACCGCCGCCGGGACGTCCGTGGTCACGCTGACCATGACCGGGCTCGAGCAGGTGGGCCTGTGGTCACCGGACTCGCCCAAGCTGTACACGCTGCGGACCACCCTGCACCCGGTGCCGGGCAGCGCGGCGCAGCCGCACGTCTACGACGTCACCACGGGGTTCCGTGAGGCGGTGTTCGCCACCGACGGGTTCTACCTCAACGGCGACCGGCAGCCGATCTTCGGCCTGAACCGGCACCAGCACTTCCCGTTCCTGGGCCTGGCCGCCTGCGCGCGGCTGCAGCGCCGGGACGCCGAGATCCTGAAGAACGAGCTCAACTGCACGATGGTCCGCTGCTCGCACTACCCGCAGTCGCCGCACTTCCTAGACGCTTGCGACGAGCTGGGCCTGATGGTGTGGGAGGAGACGCCGGGCTGGAACTACGTGGGCGACGCGGCGTTCCAGCAGCTCGTGCTGGGCAACGTGCACGACATGGTGGTCCGCGACCGCAACCGCCCGTCGGTCATCATGTGGGGCACCCGGCTGAACGAGACCGCCAACTACGTGGACCTGTACGCCCTGACCCGCCAGACCGCGGACGACCTGGACGGGACCCGGCCGACCACCGGGGCGATGGACATCTACTCGACCACCGACTGGGCCCAGGACGTGTTCGGCTACGACGACTACCACTCCAGCGACGGGGCGGCCACCCTGCAGCCGCCGCTGCCGGGCGTGCCCTACCTGATCAGCGAGGCGGTCGGCGCGCTGGACGGGTCACCGACGTTCCGGTGGATCGACCCCGGGGCCGTGCTGGCCAGCCAGGGCGTGATGCACGCCCAGGTGCATGACATCGCCCAGGGCGGGGCCGGCTACGCGGGCCTGCTGGGCTGGTGCGCGTTCGACTACGCCTCGCTCAACGGCGGGATGCGCATCTGGCTGAACCTGAAGACCCCGGGCGTGATGGACCTGTTCCGGGTGCCGAAGCCCGGCGCGGGCTTCTACCGCTCGCAGGTCCCCTCGGCCGACAAGCCGGTGATCCTGCCCCTGTTCTTCTGGGACTACGGGCCCACCTCCCCGGTCAACGGGCCCGGGCCGGACTCGGCCATCGCCACCAACTGCGACCGGCTCGAGCTGTTCGTCGACGGCCGGCACCTGGGCACGGCCCGGCCGGACACCGACGGTTACCCCAACCTGGCCTGCCCGCCGGCCTTCGCCGACCTGTCGGTCCCCGGCACCGGCCTGCCCGAGCTGCGCATCGACGGTTACGTGGGCACCACGCTGGCGGCCACGGTGACGATGGCCTCCGATCCGGCCCGGGACCGGCTGGGGCTGACCGCGGACCACACCTCGATCGTGGCCGACGGCAGCGACACGACCCGGGTGACGTTCCGCGCCCTGGACGCCTACGGCCACCAGCGGCCGTACGTCACCGGCGACGTGACGCTGGCGCTGACCGGGCCCGGGGTCCTGGTCGGCGACAACCCGTTCGCGTTCGGCACCCACGGCGGGGTCGGCGGGGCGTTCGTCCGCTCCACGGTGGGCGGCACCGGCCGGGTCGCGGTGACCGCGACGCACCCGGTACTGGGCTCGGCCCGCGGCTCGGTGACGGTGACCGCGGCCACCGGTTCCTACCGCTGAGGTTCCCGCGCTGAGGTTCCTCATCAGGCCGGCGGGGTACGACGGCTGACCGGGAGAGGCGAAGGGAGATGCACGCTGATGGGCTGTGAGGTGTCCTGGTTCGCCGCGTTGTGCGACGACGACTACGAGTTCCTCGGCGTGCCCGACCCGGCGCTGCAATCAAGCTGGGAGCACTGCCGGACCATCGCGCTGGCGGCCGAGGACGGCGGCTACGACAACCTGCTGCTGCCGTCGGGGTACACCCTGGGCATCGACTCGGTCAGCTTCGCGGCCGGGATCGCGCCGCTGCTGCGCCGGATGCAGCTGCTGGTCGCGGTGCGGATGGGTGAGATGTGGGTCCCGCAGCTGGCCCGGCAGATCGCCACCTTGGACCAGATGCTGGACGGCCGGCTCACGGTCAACATCATCTCCTCCGACCTGCCCGGGCAGAAGCTGGAGTCGGGTCCCCGTTACCGGCGCACGCTGGAGACCATGGCCGTGCTGCGGGACCTGCTCGACGGCAAGCCGGTCAACTTCCACGGCGAGTTCGTGGACCTGACCCTGGACCCGCCGCGGCTGCGGCCCAAGGGCGGTTGTCCCCCGTTCTACTTCGGCGGCCTGTCCGAGCCGGCCCGTGAGGTGGCCGCGCAGGCGGCCGACGTGTTCTTGATGTGGCCGGACACGCTGCCCGGGGTCAGGTCGGTGATCGAGGACATGCGGGCCCGGGCGGCCCGGTACGGCCGCGAGCTGCGGTTCGGCTACCGGGCCCACGTGATCGTGCGCGCCACCGAGGCCGAGGCCCGGGACGCGGCCGGGCGGCTGATGTCCCGGCTGGACGCGGAGACCGGCGAGCAGATCCGGCGCCGCTCCCTCGACACCACGTCGGTGGGCAACGCCCGGCAGCGGGAGCTGCGCGAGATGGCCAGCGACGACGGCTGGGCCGAGCCCGGCCTGTGGACGGGCATCGGCCGGGCCCGCTCCGGCGCGGGCGCCGCGATCGTGGGCGATCCCGATCAGGTCCTGGCCAAGCTGCGGGCCTACCAGCAGCTCGGCCTGGAAGCCTTCATCCTGTCTGGCTACCCGCACGTGGCCGAGGGCGACCTGTTCGCCCGGCACGTGCTGCCCCAGCTGGAGCACGGGCCACTGTTCGGAACCGGTCGAGCAGGGTGAACGTCACGGCCAGGAGCACGGCGAACGCGAAGATGACGGCGGTGTTCCGCAGCGCGTGGGCGTAGCCGATCGTCGCCGCGTCCAGGAACGGATAGGGGTACCAGCCCGACACCGCCCCGTGGGCGAAGGTGTAGCCGATCCAGGCCAGTGGCCAGGCGAAGGCGGCCACCGCCGTGCCCCGGGACACCCGGGGCCGGGGCCCGAACAGCACCCAGCCGAGCAGCGTCCACCAGGGCGAGAAGTAGTGGAACCCCAGGGTGGCCCACCAGGCCGCCCCGATCAGGTGGATCTTGCTCGCCAGGACGAGGTCGAAGACCAGGCCGGTGATGACGATCCCGAGCAGCGCGTCCAGGCGCAGGACCCGCCATAGGCGGCCGTCGCGCTGCGGGTCCCGGATCAGCGTGACCGCGGCCGCCAGCACGATCAGATTGCTCTCGATCGTGAAGTAGCTGAACAGCCGGATCAGCCGGGTGGCGATGCTCTCCCCGGCCCCGGAGCTGCTCGTGTTCACGTCCGCTCCGGTGGTGAACAACAGCACCAGCTGGGTCACGAACGCCGCCGTAACGACGAGGGCGAGCACGACGTGCCACCAACGCGCCGCCGTCCGCTCCAGGTCCCTCTCCCCGTGCACCCCGCCCGCTGGCATTTTTTAACTTTAACGGGTCAGTTGATTACCTGGAGTAGCCGGGCTGGCTCGGGGTGCGGAACGGGCGAGGCGGCCGGGGCTTGTGAGGCGGGAGAAGCGGGAGAGGCGGGGGCGTTCGAGGGCACCCCGCCTCGCCGCGTCCGGCCGTGTGCCCGATGGCGCCATCGGGCGTGCTCTGGTGTGCCCGATGGCGCCATCGGGCGTGCTGGGATCCGGGGTCAGGCGGTGACGTAGGCGGTCGACTCGCCCTGGACGGCCCGGCTGCGGATACCGTCGACACCGACCGGGATGTCGCCGGCCACGGTGACGCGGTGCATCCGGCGGGGCAGGTCGCCGTAGTCGTCGATGGCGTAGTGCTGGGTGGCGCGGTTGTCCCAGATGGCCACGTCACCGGGGGTCCAGTGCCAGCGGACGGTGTTCTCCAGCCGGGTCACGTGCCGCTGGAACAGCTCGAACAGGCTGCGCGAGTCGGCGCCGGAGACGCCCAGGATCTCCTTGACGAACTGGCCGAGCAGCAGCGTCCGCTCCCCCGTCTCGGGGTGCACGCGGACCACCGGGTGCTCGGTCTGGAAGACCGTGGACAGGAACACCTCGCGGAAGTGCCGCTCGTCCTTGGCCGACTTACCGCCGACACCGCCGCCGGACTGCGTGGCGTAGTCGTAGGCGTTGGTGTGCAGTGCGTGCAGGCTCTCGGCCAGCGTGCGCAGCTCGGGCGACAGGGACTGGTACGCGGTCGCGGTGTTGGCCCAGCAGGTGTCGCCGCCGTAGGGCGGCAGCGTGACGGCCCGCAGGATGGAAACGGCGGGCACCCGGTCCACGAACGTGACGTCGGTGTGCCAGGCGTTGGCCTTGCCCCCGCCGGCCTGCGCGTCCAGCTCGAGGACGTGCGGCTCGGCTTCGGCGCCGGGCACGGTCGGGTGCGCCGTGGTCAGCTCCCCGAACAGCCGCGCGAACCCGGCCTGTTCGGCGTCGGTCAGGTGGTCCTGGCCGTGAAAGAAGATGACCTTGTGCTCGTGCAGGGCGTGCCGGATCGTGCCGAACACATCGCCCGGGAGGTCGGCGGCCAGGCGCACGCCGGTGACTTCGGCACCGATGCTGCCTGCGATGCGCCGGACGTCGATACCGGGTTCGGTGGTGGACATGAGGCTCCTTCCTGATGGCCCTCACAGATCACAACATCGAGGCCGTTCCAATGTCAATAATTTAGGTAGGTAATACCGGCTATAACCGGCAGTCCGGCGCGGCCGGCCATCCGGGCGGCCCTGACGCCGGCCCGTCCCGTAAGCTCTCCAGAATGGGGCCGGCGACGACGTTGACGGAACTGGGGGCCGCGCGCTTCGTCGCGGCCGTCGACAAGATGCTGGCCGTGTACACGGCGGCGATGAACCCGGCGCCGTCGCAGCTGGCCGGCCGGCGGTCGATCATGGCCCGGCACGCCACCAACCCGGGGTTCCGCGCGCTGGCGGTGCTGGACGACGCGGGCGAGCCGGTCGCGTTCAGCTACGGCTTCCACGGCGAGCCCGGCCAGTGGTGGCACGACATGGTCAACTACGCGGTCGCGGCCACGTCGGGCACGGCCGAGGCCACCCAGTGGCTGACTGATTCGTTCGAGGTGGCCGAGCTGCACGTGATGCCGGCCTACCAGCACCAGGGGCTCGGGCGCAGCCTGCTGTACCGGCTCACCGCGGACCTGGGCGAGCGGAACGCGCTGCTGTCCACCCACGACTCCGACTCACCGGCCCGGCACCTGTACCGCAGCGCCGGCTTCGTCGACCTGCTGACCGCGTTCCGGTTCTCCGGCGGCGACCCGCCCTACGCGGTGATGGGCGCGCTGCTGCCGCTACGCAGTGTCCGCTGAACTCCGCTACGCGGTGATGCCCGCTCCTGAGCCCACCGTGGCCTGGGACGCCTTGCGCATGCGGGCGGCCCGCTCGGTCAGGCCAAGACGCTGGTACAGCTCACGAGTGGCCCGGGACCAGTTCAGCGTGTAGAAGTGCAGGCCCGGTACGCCCTCGGCCAGCAGCCGCTCACACATGGCCGCGCCGTAGTCCACGCCGATCTCGCGCACCGCGGCCCGGTCGTCGGCGACCGCGTGCAGCCGCTCGGTCAGGTCGGCCGGGATCCGGGTCCCGCCCAGCTCGATGGCCTTGTCGATGATGCGGACGCTGGTGACGGGCATGATCCCCGGGATGATCGGTACCTCGCAGCCGGCTGCGGCCACCCGGTCGCGCAGCCGCAGGTAGTCCTCGGGGTAGAAGAACATCTGAGTCACCGCGAAGTCAGCCCCGGCCCGGCACTTGGCGATGAAGTATTCGACGTCGGACTCGAAGCCGGCCGACCGCGGGTGCTTCTCCGGGAACGCGGCCACCCCGACGCAGAAGTCACCGTAGGACCGGATGAGCCGGACCAGCTCGTCGGCGTGGTTCAGGCCCTCGGGGTGCTGCCTCCACTCGGCGTTGGGGTCGCCCGGCGGGTCGCCCCGTAGCGCCAGCAGGTTGCGCACGCCGACCGCGGCGTATGACCCGATGACCTGGCGCAGCTCGGTCACGGAGGCGTCGACCGCGGTCAGGTGCCCGACCGGGGTCAGCGTGGTCTCCTCGGCGATCCGGCCGGTGACCCGGACCGTGCGGTCACGGGTGGAACCGCCCGCGCCGTAAGTCACCGAGACGAAGGTCGGCCGCAGCGGCTCAAGCTGCCGGATCGCCCGCCAGAGCTGTTGCTCGTCGGCGTCGGTCTTGGGCGGCATGAACTCGAACGAGTACGACTCGCCGCCGGCGGCGATCAGGTCCCGGATCACGGCGGCGTGCCGGATCGGGCCCTTCGGGACACCGTCAGAGGCCGCGAATCTGCGCTTACGCGGAGGCATGCCTCAGGGTAACGCGACGGCCAGACGCCAGGCGAACTCCGCCGCGGCGGCGGCCGGGTCGGGCGCATCGGTCAGGGCCCGGACCACGACCACGCGGCGCGCCCCGGCGGCCAGGACCTCGTCCAGGTGGTCCAGGTCAATGCCGCCGATCGCGTACCAGGGCCGGGTAGTGGCCAGCGCCGCCGCGTAGCGGACCAGCGGCAGGCCCGGGGCGGGGCGGCCCGGCTTGGTCGGGGTCGGCCAGACCGGGCCGGTGCAGAAGTAGTCCACCCCCGGCTCGCCGGCCGCTTCGGCGGTCTCCGGTTCGGCGTGCGAGGACCGGCCGATGATCGGCTCCGGTCCGATGATCCGCCGCGCCACCGGCACCGGCAGGTCGTCCTGACCCAGGTGCAGGATGTCCGCGCCCGCGGCGTAGGCCAGATCGGCCCGGTCGTTGACCGCGAACAACGCCCCGTGCTTGGCCGCCTGCTTCTGGAACACCTCGAGGAAGGCCAGCTCCTGCGCCGCTTCCAGGCCCTTCTGCCGCAGCTGCACCACGTCCACGCCGGCCCCGAGCACCGCGTCGAGGAACTCCGGCAGGTCGCCCTGCCGCTCGCGCGCGTCCACGCACAGGTACAGCCGGGCCTGGGCCAGCCGGTCCCGGATACCCGTCATCTGGTCAGGCCGCCCGTCGTCAGGTCGGCCATCGTTAGGCAGGTTGCGCCGCGGCGGCGGCCGGCCCGGTGAGCCGCAGCTCCACGCTGATGTTGCCCCGGGTGGCCCGGGAGTACGGGCAGACCTGGTGGGCGGCGTCAACGATTTCCCTGGCCTGCTCGGGCGGGACGTTCGGCAGGTCGCTCTCCAGCGTGACCACCAGGTCGAAGGCGTCGCCCTCGGGGCCGATGCCGACGTAGGCGGTGACGGTGGACCCGCTCACGTCGACCCCGGTCCGGCGGCCGACGGCGCGCAGCGCGCTGTGGTAGCAGGCCGCGTAACCGGCCGCGAACAGCTCCTCCGGGTTGGCGCCCTCGCCCGACCCGCCCATCTCCGGCGGCAGCGCCAGGTCCAGATCGACGCGGCCGTCGGCCGAGATCACGTGGCCGTTGCGGCCGTCGCCAGTGGACGTGGCCACCGCGGTGTACAGAATGCTTTCGGGCATCTTTACCAACCTCGGGCATTAAGGAAATGATCGTGGGCAACCGTGCGCGCCTAGCCTATGAGTCCAGGAGGAGCCGTCGCAGGGCGGCCGCCGAGGTGAACTGGACGGCGGCCAGGCCGGCCGCGCGGGCCCCGGCCACGTTGGCCGCGACGTCGTCGATGAACAGGCAGTCAGCGGCGGCGACCCCGAACTGGCGCAGCGCCAGCGCGAAGATCGCCGGGTCGGGCTTGCAGACCCCGGCGAAGCTGGACACGATGACGTCTTTGAAGCAGCTGAGCTCGGGGAACATGGCCTGCGTGACCGGCCACACCTCGCCGTTGAAGTTGGTGATCGCGTACAGGTCGCGCCCGGCCGCGGCCAGCTCGGAGAGCAGGTCGGCCGTGCCGGGCACCAGGCCCCCGAGCGTCTCCGGCCACCGGTCCCAGTAGGCCCGGATCCAGGCGGCGTGCTCGGGATATTCGGCGCTGAGCTCCGCTACCGCCTCAGCCGACGGCTTGCCCGCGTCCATCTGGGCGTTCCAGCTTGGTGAGCAGACCTCGGCCAGGAACCACTCCCGCTGCGCCTCGTCCGGGGTCAGGGCCCGGAACAGATGGCGCGGATTCCAGTCCAGCACTACCCCGCCCAGATCGAAGATCAGCACCGGCCGGGACGCGAGCCAGGCCGGGTCGTCGCCGTGGACCATGGCACTCCTTACTGGTTGGGCACTCCGGACTGGTTAGGTACTCCGGGCGGCGGAAGCACGGGCAGGCCGCCAGGGGCCCCGCCGCTGATCAGCCGGCCCAGCGCGGCGGTGTCGAGGTACCGCTCGACCAGGTCGCCCAGCGCATCTAGGCGGGCCTCGCGCAGCTGGGCGAAGTCGGTGTCCGGCGCGGGCACGAACGGCCGGCCCGCCTGCCGGGCCACCGCGGCCAGGAACGCCCGCCGGAAGGCGTCGTTCTCCAGCGTGCCGTGCCAGCTGGTCCCCCAGACGGCGCCGGCCCGGCCACCGTCCAGGAACGGCTCGCAGGACGACAGGTCCAGGTCCACCCGCCCGTAGTGGATCTCGTACCCCGTCACCGGCGCACCGAGGGCCTCGCCCTGGGGGCGGCCCAGCGTCTTGCGGTCGGCGAACACCACCCGGCCCGGCAGCAGCCCGAGGCCCGCGACCTGACCGGCCTTCGACTCCACCCGGTCGTCGATGCCAGCGGCCAGCATCTGGTAGCCGCCGCAGATGCCGAGCACCGGCCGGCCGGTCGCGGCCCGTTCGGCGATCGCCGCGGCCAGCCCGCGCTGGCGCAGCCAGTCCAGGTCGGCCACGGTGGCCCGGGTCCCGGGCAGGATGACCAGGTCGGCGTCGGCCAGCTCGGCCGGTTCGGTGGCGAAGCGGATGAGCACACCCGGCTCGGCCCCCAGCGCGTCGAGGTCGGTGAAGTTACTGATGCGCGGGAAACGGATCACCGAGACGCGAAGGACAGCTGAGGCTGATGGGGCGGCTGCGGTTTCTGTGGGCCGGGTGAGGGCCAGGGAGTCTTCGGCGTCGAGGCCGAGGCCTTCGGTCCAGGGCAGGACGCCGAGCAGCGGACGGCCGGTGAGCTGCTCCAGCATGACGTTGCCGCTGGCCAGCAGCTCGGGGGCACCACGGAACTTGTTGATCACGAACCCGGCGACCAGTTCCTGATCGGCGGGCGGCATCAGGGCCAGCGTGCCGTACAGGGCGGCGAACACCCCGCCGCGGTCGATGTCGCCGACCACGATGACCGGCAGCCGGGCCGCGGTGGCCAGGCCCATGTTGGCCACGTCGGTGGCGCGCAGGTTGATCTCGGCTGGGCTGCCGGCCCCCTCGCAGATCACCACGTCGTACTGGGCCCGCAGCCGGTTCAGGCTGGCCAGGGCGACCTCGCGCAGCTGAGCGGCCATCGGCCGGTAGGACATCGCGTCGGCCTCGGCCACGGGCTGGCCCAGCACGACGACCTGGCTGCGGCGGTCGCTACCCGGTTTGAGCAGCACCGGGTTCATGTCCGCGGTCGGTTCCACCCCGGCCGCGGCGGCCTGCATGACCTGGGCCCGGCCGATCTCCGCGCCGCCCGCGGTGACGAACGAGTTGAGCGACATGTTCTGGGCCTTGAACGGGGCCACCCGCACGCCCTGCCGGGCCAGCCACCGGCACAGCCCGGCGGTGAGCACACTCTTGCCCGCGTCGGAGTTGGTCCCGGCGACGAGCAGCGCTCCCTTCAACTGGGCCTCCTTCAACTGGGCCCCCTTCACCGGCGCTCCCGGCGCGGTATACCCAGGGCCTTTGGGGCGACGGCCAGGCCCGCCGCCAGGACAGCAGATGCGGTCGTCACGGCCAGAGACAGCCGCGCGGCCCGGCCGATGTCAGCCGGCTCCGGTGGGCGGCCGTCACCGAGCTCCGGCCGGTGCTCGGTCACTCCGCCGTAGCGGCTGGTCCCGCCCAGCCGCAGCCCGAGCGCCCCGGCGAAGGCCGCCTCCGGGCGGCCCGCGTTGGGGCTGGGGTGGTGACCGCCGTCGCGCCGGGCCGCGCGCCAGGCCGGCCCGGCACGCCCGGCGGCCAGCGGCGCGCAGCCGGCCGCGAGCACCGCGGTCAGCCGGGCCGGGGCCCAGTTGAGCACGTCGTCCAGCCGGGCCGAGGCCCAGCCGAACCTGACGTACCGGGGCGAGCGGTAGCCCACCATCGCGTCCAGCGTGTTGACCGCCCGGTAGATGGCCAGCCCGGGCAGCCCGGCGACCACCCCCCACAGCAGCGGTGCGACCACGGCGTCACTGGTGTTCTCGGCCACGGACTCCACTACGGCCCGGGCGATCTCGCTGGTGTCGAGCCGGGCCGGGTCACGGCTGCACAGCCCGGGCAGCAGGGACCGGGCGGCGGGCAGGTCACCCCGATCCAGTGCCGACCTTATTAGAGATGAATAAAGACGTAGCGAACGGGCACCGGTGACCGCCCAGACCGTGGCCGCGACCGCGGTACCGTACGCCGCCGGGCGGCGGCGGGTCAGGCCGTGGGCGGCGGCGGCCGGCGCGGCGGCGGCGAGGACGCAGGCCGCGGTGTACAGCGCGCCGCGGGCGCGGTCATCGGCGTAGGCCCGCTGCTCCAGCCAGCTGGCGGCACGGCCGAACCCGGCCACCGGGTGGCCGCGCTGCGGATCGCCGAGCAGGGCGTCCAGCGCCACACCGGCCAGCAGGCCGCCGGCCAGGGCCAGGTCGCGGCGGGGACAAGCGGAGCGGGTCGGCGTCACGTTCCGACCCTAGGGGAAAGGGCCGGGCTCGGCTCAGATGCCCCCGCGGCTCAGCTGCCGCCACGGCTCAGCTGCCCTTGCGGCTCAGCTGCCGCCACGGCTCAGCTGCCCTTGCGGCTCAGCTGCCGCCGCGGCGCAGGCGGGCCTCGATCTCGGGGCGGCACCGTTCCAGCCAGCCGGCCGCCCGGACCAGCCGCTCCCCCACCCCGGCGTCGAGCATCCGGGCCCAGGCCTCGCCGCCGCGCTCGGCCCGTTCCGTGATCGTGGTCCGGGACCGGCGCAGCCAGCGCACCGCCACCGGGACCAGCCGGGCCCGCTCGGCGTACGACAGCCCGTAGGCCTCGCAGAACACCGCGATCCGGGCCGGCACGTCCAGGCCGTCGAACGCCGGGTCCCGGTCGGCCGGAGCCGCGAGCGGCGCCCAGTAGCGCAGCGTCTGGATGATGTCGACCAGCCGGGTCCCGGGCCGGGCCAGGTCGAAGTCGATCAGCGCGTACGGCTGCGGGCCGTCCGGGCCGGGCCGGAAGATCACGTTCTCCAGGTTGATGTCGCAGTGGCAGATCAGCTCCACCGGCCCATCTACCCGCCAGGTCAGCTCGCCGTCCCACCGCGCTCCGGACGGCGGCTCAAAACCGGTCACGGCCTGGTGGTAGCGCAGCTGCAGCTCGGCCAGCGCGACCAGGGTCGTGTCGGCCAGCGCGTAACCGGGCAGCGGCCGGTGCGGCACCGAGCCCGGCAGGTAGGTGAGCACCTCCCGGTTCTGCGCGTCGATGCCGAGCACGCGCGGGGCCCCCTCGAAGCCGACCGCCTCCAGGTGGCGGAGCAGCGCGTGCACGGCGGGGGTGTGCGGGCGCACGGGACGCCGGACGGTCCGGCCCACCCGGACGACGCCCTCGGTCATATCACCCCCGATCAGCGGGATTTCGGGGTCTTCCTCGCTGATGGGGGCGGCGAAGACGGCCGAGCTGACCGGGCTGACGAGGCTGACGGGGGCACGGGGGTGGATCTTAGGCGCGGGGTAGAGAGCTTCGGCCGGTAGGTCGCGGCACTCGGTCATCAGGCCCCATCCCTCACGTACGTTCCCCGGTCACGCAGGGATTGGTCTGCCGACGGTGGCCCGAGTTGACCCGGGAGAGGAGGGAACCTCCGCGGCACCGACTCGGGCGGGCCAGGTGGTGGGGAGGTCCTTAAGCGGATCTTTGTTCCCGGAAGTCACAAAAGTGACGATAAACGGTTACCGCCCGAAGTCGCTAGCCGGCTGAGTGCCCACACTTGAAGCTTTTACCGGCTATTTAACCGTTTGCCGACCATTTTCCCGACATAGCTGTACCGCGGCATCAGACGAAACTTTGGCCCCAGTAGCATCACGCGTCTTAACGGCCGACCGGTGCGCAAGAGGCATTTGGCTCTTGATTCTGGGGCGACAAAGTGCTTGTCACGGCCGCTTGGCTACCTAAAGTGACCGGTTGAACGGTCAAGCGCCACCACCGAGCGACGGCCCGGGCCTCGATCGGCAGGGTAATCGGCATTCGCCGATGTTCACCGCCGCCCGCCACATCGCCGTCGGGATTCCAGCATACTTAACAATGCGTTCCGTATAACAGGTATCTTGGTGATACTTAGTGAATATCGGCCCATTCGTATTTCGGTCATTCCCCGTCCCGTCGCGCGACGGCTGGCGGGGCTGGACGGGGCGGCGTCCGGGCCGGTTCGGCCGCCGCGGAGGGCGCGCCGACCCGGTTGGCCCGCCCGCCCCAGCCGGTCCATACCACAGCGACCTGGCTGTGGCCGGGGCGTGACCTTAAGCACGCATAATGATGTGCCGAGCGCCCGTAGCTCAGCTGGATAGAGCAGCTGCCTTCTAAGCAGCCGGTCGCAGGTTCGAGTCCTGCCGGGCGCGCCTTTGTGATGTCTCAAGACATAGGAATAGCCCCGAACCTGCTTTAGGGTTCGGGGTTTTCTGTTGCGGGGCGCCGGCGGGTGGGTCCTTTGGGTGCGCCGGTGGGCTGGTAGTTGCGGGTGGGGTCGAGGGTCAGTTCGCGGAGCTGTTCGCCGGTGGCGGCGTTCAGGACGCGGATGTGCAGGTCCTGGGCCAGGAGCAGGACGCGGGTGCCGGCGTAAATGCGGCCGATGCCGATGTGGTGGAGTTTGCCGCCGGTGCGCAGCGTGACGGTGCCGCTGCCGGTGATGACGTCGGTGCGGACCCGGTAGTGGGCATCAGCGGACCGGTCACCGGGGGCGGCTTTGGGCCTGGCCGCGTAAGCGGCCGCGGGGGTGGCCCGGTGGGCCAGGGACCGGTGCGGCCGGGTGGTGTTATAGGCGCGGGCGAAGCGATCCAGCAGCGCCTGCAGCTGGCTGAGGGTGGCGGGCTGGGGCTGCTGGGCGGCGAGCCATTTCTTCATCGTCTGCTGGAACCGTTCCACCTTGCCCTGGGTCTGGGGATGGTTCGGTTTCCCGTTCTTCTGGATGATGCCGGGCCGGCGCAGCCCGGTTTCCAGCCCGTTGCGGCCGCCCCTGCCGCCGGCGAACCGGGCAGTAAATACCATCCCGTTATCGGTCAAGGTTGAGGCCGGCGGCCCGTAGGCGGCCACCGCGGCCCGGAACGCCGCGAGCACGATCGGGCCGGTGACCCGCCGGTGGGCTGTCACCGTCAGCACCAGCCGGGAGTGGTCATCGAGCCAGGTCAGCACCTCGCTGCCGGTCCCGTCGGCGAGCCGGCAGTGGGTGAAATCGGCTTGCCAGCATTCGTTCGGCTGACTGGCTTCGAACCGCAGATACGACGACCTCGGGCGCTTGGCCGGCTGCGGGCTCACCAGCCCGGCCCGGGCCAGATACCGGCTGACCGTGGCCGGGGAGATACGGATCTGGTGATGGTGGGCCAGATGCCAGCAGATCGTGTCCGGGCCCGCGTCCAGGCCCTGCCCGGCCAGGTCCTTCCGCAACCGGACGATCAGTTCCGCGGTGCTGTCCGCGATCGCTGCCGGTGAGGTTTTCGGCCGCCGCGACCGCGGCCCGAACGCCGCCTCACCTTCGGCCCGGTAGCGGGCCAGCAGCGCGTAGACCCAGGACCGGGCCACCCCGTAAGTGCGGGCCACTTCACTGACCGGGCGCTGCTCAACCATGACTGCGGTGATCACCAGACGGGCCTTCGACATGTCCCCAGAGCGTCAAGATCACCCGGCCCCAGGTCCCGCCGCCACGCCGCCCGGACTGTCCTGTCTGTCTTGAGAGACCTGTCCTGGATGTCCTGAGGCCGGACACTGCCGGGCGCGCCTGACCTGGAGTTTTACTCAGTTTCACGGTGTCTTAGCAGTTTGGCGAAGCGCGGCGCGCATCAAGCAGCCGGTCACGGCCATAGCCCGACGAGTGCGACTGTGAGCTGCGCGGGTACAGGATCGAGCCCAAACCGGCGGGGTAGCTCCAGCGCTCGTCACCAGATAACTGTCAATGGGGGCGTCGGTCTATCACTGCTCCAAGTGGTCGCGGGTGATTGAGCGTTCGAGGTGAGTGCGGACTGCGGGGGTGATGGTGGCGCCCTCCAGACGCTGATGGAGTTGGTCGGCGGCGGTGTCGATGGCCGCGGTGGCGTCCGCTCCCCGATCAACGAGCACGCGCGTGCGGAGGTCGCCGTCCGTAGTGATGGCCCAGGAGCCGATGATCTCGCCGTTCCACCACACAGTGGGGCCGATGTTGCCGGCGCGGTCGAATACGGCTCGGTGGTCAAGGCCGAGGAACCAGTCGCGGTGCTTCCATCCCATGGGGGTGGGGTCGAGGGCGGGCAGCAGTGAT
Organism: Streptosporangiaceae bacterium; assembly: GCA_965277615.1. Taxonomy (GTDB): domain Bacteria; phylum Actinomycetota; class Actinomycetes; order Streptosporangiales; family Streptosporangiaceae; genus Bog-532. The sequence continues at coordinate 398,003 of CBDIDG010000004.1, forward strand.
GCGACGTCCGCAACGGTGTCGTCGGGCCCGTCGTTCCGCTCGCGCAAGGTGATGCCGGGCTGCCCGTGCAGATCGATCTCGGCAATGGGCAGGTTGCCGAGCGCGCGGTGGGTGGTGGTCTTGTTCCAGCCGGTCCACCACTGCAGGTCCTCGATGGTCGCTGGGCCAAACCGGGTGAGCCAGCGGTGGGCCAGTTCTTGCTGGGCTTGGCTGATGTCGTGGGTGGGCAACCCGTCTGGCCACCCGCGGCTGGTGGGTTCCCAGCGGTGGAGACGGCTGGTCCAGGCGCCGACCGGGGTTCCGCGTACGAGACGGCCCTCCGCGCTCATGAGGGTGAGAAGACTGGTCGTGAGATTCTGCGGCCGGTCGGACGGCGCTCTGACCAGAATGGATGTTCTCAGCTGGGGATCGCCGGTGCTCAGCTCGGCGCCGGTGGCCGTGCCGCGTTTGCCCAGCGCGTGCTCGACGCGCGATGCCAGGTCATCCAGCCAGGCCCCTACATCACCGTCGATCGGTGGTTCGGTGCCGTTGCGCTCGAGCTGGCTGATTAGACGGGTGCGCAGCATTCCGGCCAACGGTGTGCTGACCGCCGCCTGGATCATCGGGATGTCCTCCCGGGGGAACACGAACAGCGTGCGGCGCATCGCCATCCACCGGACCAGACTGCGCCGGTCGTACATGGCTTGGGCGACGTCGGCTAGCGTCGATGCGGCGCTGCGGGCCAGCACCGACAGATAAACCGACGCGGGATCAGTGGCATGCAACGCGATCACCGCTCGGGTCACCGCTTCCGGGCCGTCGGCATCGCCCGAGAGATGATGACGACGCACGATCGCCCGCCGCCGCTCCTGTACCGAGATCGTCCGCACCATGCACCTCCGTGGGTTGACCCAACCCGTGCGCGACAGTTCAATATCGATACTTGCTTATATCGATATGAGTGTGTATCGTTTAGCCTATGAGCAGGAGCGTAGCAGCCCAGCAGACGCAGACACCGTCCGAGGGCAGGCCTCGCGCGAAGGCCGGCCGTAAGCGGGACGACGCCCGTGATGAAGTCATCCTGGACGCGGCGCTGGCGGTGCTGGCCGAGCAGGGCTACGAGGGCATGACGATCGACATGGTCGCCGCGCAGGCCGGCATGGCCAGGGCAACGGTGTACCGGCGGTGGGCGACCAAAGCCGATCTCGTGCTCGAGGCCGTGTCGCGGATGAGCCACAGCGACGTCAACCTGGACCTGCTGCCGGACACCGGCAGCCTGCGCGGTGACATGACCGCCATGATCGTCCCGTTCGACGACGAGCAGCAGCAGGTCCGTATCCACGCCATGGCCGGTCTGCTATCCCTGGCTAAGGTTGACGAGCGCCTTGCCGAGGCCGCGACCGGCTCGGGCATCGGCCCGTGGATCGAAGCCAACCGCATCTTGATGCAGCGCGCGGTCGACCGCGGCGAGTTCCCGCCGGCTGACATCGGCACTCTTGCCGAAGTCATTCCCATGTTGTGCGTCGCGCGCGCAGTGCAGCGACTGCCGATCACCCGCGAGTTCAGCCTGGCCCTGATCGACGGCGTGATCATTCCTGCCCTGCGCGGCAGCGGCCGGACCTAACGCCTGACCAGCCGGACCCTGTAGCAAAGGCTGGGCGCAAGCATGCCCGGAAACCATCCACCGAAAGGCACACCATCATGACCGTCACCACCACCGCCCACGCCAACTTCCGCGGTCAGGCCCGCGAAGCTCTCAACTTTTACCACTCGGTGTTCGGCGGCGACCTGTCGCTGGCCACCTACGCCGACATCCACTCCGTCGAGAGCCCCGAGCAGGCCGACCACATAGCCTTCGGACGGGTGAAGGCCCCGAACGGCTTCGACATCATGGCCTACGACGTGCAGCCCTTCAAGGGCTACAACCCCGGCGAGAACGCCTTCTACGTCACGCTGCAGGGCAACGACACTGACGAGATCAAGGCCCAGTGGGACGGCCTGGCCGACGGCGCCACCACCATCCTGATCCCATTGGCCCCCGCACCGTTCGCTCCGCTCTACGGCATGCTCACCGACCATTACGGAATTACCTGGATCGTCGGCGTCGACACCCCCCAGGACAGCTGACACCCCCGACACTGTTCCACCGATGGAGGGCGCACTCGCCGCCCCCTCCATCCGGCCGGAGGCGACCACTCGGGCAGAGATCCGCACGCGCGTCGCAGGTCTCACCGCCCGCCCCGGTGCGACAAGATAATTATGGCTATGACGGTCCGCCACCGCCTGCGTTTTCGCCGGTGGCTACAGCGCTCAGCCTTGTCTAGCTTCTAAGCAGCCGGTCGCAGGTTCGCGTCCTGCCGGGCGCGCTTGCCGAGAAGCCCAGGTCAGTGCACATGTCGCCATACTTCCCGCCCACGGTCACGATGCCGTCCGCCGCCGCCGTGCCCGTTGCGTGCCCGATGGCGTCGTCTTAGACCGTCCCAGCTCCCCCGCCGCCTGCTTGCTCAACACGTCCGCGATGGCCTGCTGCCGCTCGTTGCTGCCACGCAGATACACCATGGCGGCTCGGGCCGTTGAGTGGCCCATGCGATCCATCAGCTCGCGAAGATTGGCACCCGCGCCCGCCGCGAGCATGTTGCCCGTATGGCGCAGGTCGTGAAAGTGGATCACCGGCAGCCCGGCCGCCTTCAGGGCAGGCAGCCAGACCCGGCGCCGGAAGTTGGTATGACGCAAAGGGCCGCCCTGAGAACTGGTGAATACCAGCCCGTCATCACCGGACGCGGCGTAGGTCACCAGGTGCGAGGCAACGTCAGCCGTGATCACCTCGGGGATCGCCACCGTGCGCCGCCCGGCCTCTGACTTCGGCGGCCCGAACACGAACCCGCCGCCGCGCTGCTCGTTCAGTTGCCGGGCAACTCGGACCGTCCGGGCCTGGACGTCGACGTCGCATCGGCGTAGAGCAGCCAGCTCGCCCCAGCGGAGACTGCCGAACGCGGCGAGCAGCACCAGGGCGCGGTACCGCCCGCCGGAGGCGTCGGCCAGGTCGTAAACCTGCCGGATCGTCAGGATCGGCCGCTCCGGTGACTTCTCTTGCCCGGCGCCCCTGATCCGGCACGGATTACGGCGGATCAGCCCGTCATCCACCTCCGCCAGATCAGCACAGCTCACCCGCCACGCAGACCAGATGCGTGCTCCTGGACGCTCTCCCCTGGCCGGGTCCGCTCACAGCAGCGTGACGCTAGGCCCGTAGATGCCACATTGCCCGACGCAGACCAGCGTGCAAACCAGTGGCCACCACGGGGGTGACGGACCCGCCCGGCCCGCGATCATGCGGCAGTAACAGCTATTCCGTTGACGTGCCGGGGATAGGCCGTTGGCCTGGAACATCAGGCCGAGCTGACGGTCAAGTCCTTTGGCGTGGTGTTTGGCGGTTAGCGCGTGATCCTTTGTTGTGAGTTAGGCGCTGAGCGCCTGCAGGTCGCTGTCGGGGGTCACCTCCGTCCCGGTGCCGGCCGCCGGGGCCAGGGTGATGCGGGAGCGGGTGAGGATGTCCAGGCCGAGGTAGCGGCGTCCTTCGGCCCATTCGTCGTGCTGTTCGGCCAGGACGGCGCCGACGAGGCGGATCAGGGCGTCGCGGCTGGGGAAGATCCCGACGACGTCGGTGCGGCGGCGGATCTCGCGGTTGAGGCGCTCCTGGGGATTGTTCGACCAGATCTGCCGCCACAGTTCCTTCGGGAAGCTGGTGAACGCCAGGACGTCCGCGCGGGCGCCGTCCAGATGCTCAGCGACCTTGGGCAGCTTCTCGCTGATCGCGTCGATCAGCCGGTCGTACTGGGCGTGGACGGAGGCGGCGTCGGGCTGATCGTAGACCGAGTGCAGCAGGGTCTTGACCCACGGCCAGGACGCCTTCGGGGTGACGGACATCAGGTTCGCGGCGTAGTGGGTGCGGCACCGCTGCCAGGCCGCTCCGGGCAAGGTGGCGCCGATCGCCTCGGTCAGGCCGCGGTGCGCATCAGAGGTGACGAGCTGGACGCCGGTCAGGCCGCGGGCGGTCAGGTCCCGGAAGAATCCCAGCCACCCGGCGCCGTCCTCAGCCGAGGTGACCTGCAGGCCCAGGATCTCCCGGTGCCCGTCCGCGTTCACCCCGGTGGCCAGCAGCGCATGCACATTGACCACCCGGCCGCCCTCACGGACCTTCAGCACCAGCGCGTCCGCCGCGACGAACGTGTAGGGCCCGGCGTCCAGCGGGCGGGTCCGGAACGCTTCCACCTGCTCATCCAGGTCCCGGGCCATCTCGCTGACCTGGGACCGGGACAGCCGGGTGATCCCCAGGGACTCGACCAGCTTCTCCATCCGCCGCGTACTGACACCGAGCAGGTAACAGGTCGCCACCACCGAGGTCAGGGCCGCCTCGGCGCGGCGGCGGCGTTCCAGCAGCCAGTCCGGGAAGTACGACCCGGACCGCAGCTTGGGGATCGCCACGTCCAGCGTCCCCGCCCGGGTATCAAAGTCCCGGTGCCGGTACCCGTTGCGGACATTGACCCGGTCCAGTGACGGCGCCCCGTAGGGCGCACCGCAGACCGCGTCGGCCTCAGCGGACATGAGCGCGTTGATGAACGTGGCCAGCATCTGGCGCAGCAGATCCGGCGACGCGGACTCCAGCTGGTCGTGCAGGAAACGGGCAGGGTCGATACTGCTGGGAGCGGTCACCGCGAAATCTCCTTCAGAAGCACTGTGAGAGGTCTTCCAAAGGATCACGCGGTGGCCGCCCTACGCGTCTGCGCCACGCCCATCACCAGGGCCGTTCAACACACCACTCTGCCGGACGCCACTGAGCTGACCGGGTCCGGCCCTCCGCTGCCGTCAACCAGCCCAGGGAGGCAGAGACTTATGTCCAGCGAAACCGAAATCCGTCCCTTCCACGTCGAGGTTTCCGACGAGACGCTGGCCGATCTGCGTCGGCGCATCGCGGAGACTCGCTGGCCCAGCAAGGAGCTGGTCGGCGACATCTCGCAGGGCGTACAGCTGGCCACGCTGCAGGCACTCGCCGCCCACTGGACGACTGATTACGACTGGCGCCGGTGCGAGAAGATGCTGAACGGGCTGCCGCAGTTCACAACCAACATCGATGGGCTCGAGATTCACTTCATCCACGCGAAGTCGCAGCACGAGGGTGCGCTGCCCCTGATCATCACGCACGGCTGGCCCGGGTCGGTGATCGAGATGCTTGGGGTGATCGGGCCGCTCACCGACCCGACGGCGTACGGCGGAACGGCCGAGGACGCATTCGACCTCGTGATCCCGTCAATCCCCGGGTACGGGTTCTCCGAGCAGCCCCCCGAGGCCGGCTGGGACTCCGCTCGTGTCGGCGAGGCGTGGACGGAGCTGATGCACCGCCTCGGCTACACGCGGTATGTGGCACAGGGCGGCGACCAAGGCGCCGGCGTAACCGACGCGATGGCCCGCCAGGAACCCGACGGGCTACTCGGCGTGCACTTCAACCTCCTGTCCGCCGCCCCGCGAGAGCTCCTGATGGCCTCCATCAATCTGAGGCTCGCGTTCTCCGGCGAGGATCGGGAACAGCTCAGCAAGGTCATCGGCGTCTTCATGCGCGGCTACATCGCCGAGATGGGCGAGCACCCGCAAACGATCGGCTACCCGTTGCTGGACTCACCGATGGGCATGGCGGCGTGGATGCTCGACCATGACGCCGACAGCTACGCGAAGATCTCCCGGGCCTTCCTCGAGGGCAAGCCCACGGGCGGCCTCACGCGGGACAACATCCTCGACAACATCACGCTGTACTGGGTGACGAACACGTCGGCCTCTGCCGCGCGACTGTACTGGGAGGGCGGACGAAGCGGAATGGTCGCGTTCAAGCATCCGCCGCCTCACGTCAAGCTCCCCGTCGGCTACACCGTGTTCCCGGACGAGCTCTTCCAGCCGCCGCGGCACTGGGTGAAGCACGCTTACCACAACCTCGTCTACTTCAACGAGGCAGAGAAGGGCGGGCACTTCGCCGCCTGGGAAGAGCCGCAACTGTTTTCAGAAGAGATGCGCGCGGCGTTCCGGTCACTGCGTTAACGACAGCTCGCACCCGGAAGCATGCGGGTGGAAGTGCGGGTGTCCTCCCCCGAACCCGCCGTAGGCGTATTCACGACAGCCGGAACCTGTCAAGGGCGCCTGCGACAGGCCAGGGCGCGGTCCGGTTGCTGTGCATGACGGCGAGGGCCATCTCGGCACCTGACCATCTCGGCGAGATGCTCGGCGCTCTCACCGAGCCGGGCTGACCATAGCCGTCGTGCAGGGCGAACAGGCATGCTGACCCGCTGCGCACACCGACCTTCTAAGCAGCCGGTTTCAGGTTCGAGTCCTGCCGGGCGCGCTTGACCTGGGGTTTTCTCGCTCTGCGCGCGGTTGCGCAGCGACGACAGATATTTAGGCCGCCGCGGACACTCGCTGACCGGGGACTATGGCTGCTAGCGGCCTAAACACGGCTGGAGGTGTCGCCTAGCGGCAGCTACAGAGCTCGTACAGCAGATAAATGGCGTTTCCACTCGCCTTCGGCTGGCCAGCGCGTCGGCGCGAGGTCGAGAAGCACCTCGACGATCGCCGAGCGCTCAAGGTTGCCGAGCGCGGGCCCAACCGGATGGTCGTCACCCTATCGGGCTGCGGGTTGGAGGTTAGCCACGACGACCGGACAACCCCGGATTTACCTTGTCCCGATGGCTACTGGACAACCCCATCGTTTGGATATTTCATGACCAATGGGGGATCAGGGCGCAAACCTGGGTCTTGCCTCACGGCAGATTTCGGCCACTCCGGGGGATTCGCAGCGCTGCTCATCTGGTTTCCGGCTGGGCGGAGTTGTGAGGAGACGGCATGTCGCAAGGTGGCGGGTCCGGTCAACGCGTGCGGATGGCTGGGACGTGGCGGCGGGTGATGGCGGCCGGGGTGGGGGTGCTGACCGCGGTGGCCGTGCTGGCCGGGGCGGGGACGGCGGCGGCATCGCCGCGGGCGGCGTCGCTGGCATTCACCCCAGCCCCGTACAACTACGGGCAGGTCCCGGTCGGGAAGACAGCTTCGCGCACGTTCACGCTGGCCAACACGGGCGGCGCGGCCACCGGCAAGCTGCGGGTGCGGCTCACAGGGCCAGCCGCGTTCACCATCACCGGCGACACCTGCCGCCACACGCTGAAGCCCGGGAAGACATGCACGGTCACGGTGCGGTTCGCGCCCACCAGTGCCGCCAGCCTTACCGCGACCCTGAGCGCGGCGGGCAAGAAGCACGGCGCCGCCGCCACCGATGCGCTCACCGGTAGCGGCGGGGGACTCGGGCAGTCCCTCGGCGGCCACGTTTACTGGGCCGTTCCCGGGGCGATCAATCAAGCCAACCTCGACGGCACCAACCCGCAGACCGCCGTCCCCGGCCGGAACTCTCCGATCGGAGTGGCGGTCGACTCGAGCCACGTGTATTGGACCGATACCGTGGACGGTATGGGCGCGGTCTATGAGGCCAACCTGGACGGCACCGCCGCGCACATCATCAGTACCGGGCCGTACAACCCGGGCGGGGTGGCGGTCGACGCCAGCCATATCTACTGGGCTGATACTGGAGTCGCGGGGGGGCCAGGCGCGATCTGGGAGGCCAACCTGGACGGCACCGATCCCCAAGCCATCGTGCACGGGCAGAATGCACCCTACGGAGTGGCGGTCGGCGCCGGCCACCTGTACTGGGCCAACAACCTTGACGGCACCGTCAATGAGGCCAACCTCGACGGCACCAGCCAGGTGGCTATCGTGCAGAGGCAGAATTCACCGTTCGGGGTGGCGGTCGGCGCCGGCCACCTGTACTGGGCCAACGCCGGTGACGGCACCATCGGGGAGGCCAACCTGGACGGCACCAGCCAGGTGACCGTCGTGCACGGGCAAAAAGCCCCGACCGGGGTGGCGGTCGGCGCCGGCCACCTGTACTGGACCAACAACGGTGACGGCACCCTCGGGGAGGCCAACCTCGACGGCACCAGCCCGCAGGCCATCGTGCACGGGCAGCGCTTCCTGAACGGGGTGGCGGTCGCCCCGCCACCGGCGGCGCTGGCCTTCACCCCCGCTTCATTCGACTACGGCCAGGTGGAATCCGGGCGGCCCGTTTCGCAGACGTTCACGCTGGCCAATACGGGCGGCACAGAATCCGGCGCACTGGCCGACACACTGACCGGGCCGGCCGCGTTCGCCATTACCGGCGACACCTGGACTGGCACCAGCCTGGAACCCGGTGGGACGTGCACGATCACGGTGCAGTTCGCGGCGGCCAGCAACGCCAGCCTCACCGCGACCCTGACCGCGGCCGGCCCGAACCCGGGTGCCACCGCCACCGCCGCACTCAGCGGCGTGGCCGAGGTTCACTTCCTTTACTGGACCAACGCCGCAGTTGACTCCGGGCCCAACGACCCAGCCGGTTCGGTCAATAAGGCCAATCTGGACGGCAGCAGCCCGCACACTGTGGTCCGCGGGCAGGGTGAACCGGCTGGGGCGGCGACGGGTGGCGGGCACCTCTACTGGGCCGCTGGCGGTACCGTCAACGAGGCAAATCTCGACGGCACCGGCGCCCATTCCATCGTCCCAGGCCCGAACGCCTCGGAAGTGGCCGTCGGCAACAGCCATCTCTACTGGACGAACTCCGGGACCGGATCCGATGAGGCGGGCTCGGTCTGGGAGGCCAATCTCGACGGCACCGGCGCCCACTCCATCGTCCCCGGCCAGGCCAGACTCATGGGCGGAATCGCGGTCAACGGCAGCCACGTCTACTGGGCCGCCAGTACCAATTTTTCGGACGGGAATGGCGCGATCTGGGAGGCCAACCTGGACGGCACCGGCGCGCAGGCCATCGTCCACAGCCAGGACGACCCGGCCGGAGTAGCGCTGGACGGCAGCCACGTCTACTGGGCCACTCCCATCGGAGACAATGACGGCCCTGGTGTCCTCTGGACAGCCAACCTGGACGGCACCAGCTCAAAGCCGTTGATCTACGACCAGAACAACCCGACCGGGGTTGTGGTGGACGGCACCCGGATCTACTGGACCGACATCGCCGGCGGCACAGTAAACGAGTCCAATATCGTTGACCCCCAGCCGCATACCCTCGTCGGCGACCAAGACAACCCGTCGTCCATCACCATCGGTTCTTGACCAGCTCAGGGTAGGGCGAACTCACTCACACAGCAGGCCGTCTCGCTGCGTCAGGACCAGGCTGTCGCGCATAAAACAACAAACTTCGGCGGATCCTGTTTGCCAAACCTTCAATTGCCATCAACCTATCGGCTAGTCGCTCCCTGAATGATCTGTCTGTGCAGACTGAAGGTTCGGCCGGCGTACCTTGTGCGGTGCGGGTTCGTGGGATCACGAAGTGTTTTGGTGATGTCGTCGCGCTCGACGGTGTCGATCTTGATGTCGCCGCTGGTCAGATTCATGGGGTGGTCGGACCGAACGGCGCCGGGAAGACGACGCTGTTTGGCCTTCTGCTCGGCCTGGCCGTCGCCGACGGTGGCACCCTTGAAGTCCTGGGCGTGCCGGTCCGGCGGTCGCTGGCGGCTCCGGACGGTGTCACCGGCTTTGTCGACGGCCCCGGTCTCTACCCGGCCCTGACCGCCCGGGGCAACCTGGCCGCGCTGGCCGGCCTCCGCCCGCCCGGCGCCCGGACCGCAGGGATAGACGACGTTCTCGCCCAAGTGGGGCTGACCGATGTCGCCGACGACAAGGTCCGTGGCTTCTCCCTCGGAATGCGTCAGCGGCTCGGGCTGGCTGCCGCTCTGCTCACCCGGCCACGCCTGCTCGTGCTGGACGAGCCCGCCAACGGTCTCGACCCGGCAGGCAAGAAGCACGTGCACCGTGTCCTCACCCAGCTCGCGGCGGACGGGGCCACCGTGGTGCTCTCCAGCCATCGGATGGATGACCTGGAAGAGCTCTGCTCAGAAGTCACCATCCTCGCGACCGGCCGGGTGGTCTTCTCCGGCCCGCTGGCCAAGCTGGCCGACGAAAAGGAAGAACTTGACTACCGGCTGCTGACTTCCGACATCGACGCCGCGCGCCGGGTCGCCGCCGGCACGTACGGCATCCAGCTGGTCGACGGAGCCGGAGCCGCTGGACAGCGCGAGGTGCTGGTGGTGCGGGCCCGGGTGCCCGCCCTCGATGAACTGGTGCCGCGGCTCGTCCACGAGGGCATCGCGGTGCGCGAGCTGACGCCGGTGGTCTCACCGCTGGAGTCGGCCTTCCTCGCCCTGACCGAGCAGGAGGGCGAGCAGCCCGCTGAGCAGCAGGAGTCCAGCCGATGACCGTCAGCACCGCCCCCGCCGTTGGCGCCAGCACTCCGGCGGTACTCCGGGTTCCGGTGGCGCGCGCCTACCGCTTCGAGTTGGTCAAGCTGCTGGCCCAGTGGCGGGTGCGGGTGCTGATCATCTTGTGCTGGATCGGGCCGGCGGTCGCCGTCGTCGTGGTCAGCGGGCAGAAAACGCTCCCGTCGGACACGCTCTTCGGCCGCGAAATGCACGCCACCGGCTGGGCCGGAGCGCTGGTGGTGCTGGTCTTCGTGGGCAGCTGGTTCTTCCCGCTGCTCACCACGCTCATCGCCGGTGACGTGTTCTCCTCCGAGGACCGCCTCGGTACCTGGCGCCACCTGCTCGTGGCGGTCCGCTCGACCCGGCGGATCTTCGCGGCCAAGGCCCTGGCCAGCCTCACCGTCCTCCTGATGTGCCTGCCTGGGCTGGCCATCTCCGGCATCGTCGGCGGCCTGGTCGTCGGCAACCGGCCGCTGACCGGTCTGGACGGCCATCTTCTGCCGCCCGGCGACGTCGCCGGGAAGCTCCTGCTGGCCTGGGTCTGCGTGCTCGCCCCGATCCTGGCCTTCGCCGCCATCGGGCTGCTCGCGGGGGTGATCTTCGGGCGGTCCCCGATCGGGCTGTTCCTGGCCGCCTTCGCCGGGCTGGGCATGCAGCTGGCGTCCCAGGTGCTGCCGATGCCGGTTGCCGTCCGCCTGGCCTTGCCCAGCTTCGCGTTTCTGTCCTGGGATGGCCTGTTCACCAGCCCGCCGATGCTGGGCCCGTTGCTCACCGGCATCGCCGTGAGCCTGGCCTGGGCGGTGACCGCGACCGCGCTGGCCTACGTGGTCTTCGTGCGGCGCGACTTCACCAACCTGGCCAACGATGGCTCGGTGCGACGCGCGATCACCGTCGGGGTGCTGCCCCTGCTGGGGGTGGGGGCGCTGTCGGCCGGCGTGGTGGCCGTGGCCACCGGGGCCACCGGCTCCGGGATCGACGCGAACAAGCTGCAACAGTCACTGGCCACGTCCTTCGCCCAAATCTACCCGGTGCAGGCCCAGGAAGTGAGCCACCTGCACGTCACCGCGGCGCAGCTCCGGGCCTCGGCATCGTGCACCAAGGGCGCCGGCCTCGAGGCCCAGGAGGGGCCCGGAAACGACTGGCGCTGCACCGTCTCCTGGCATCTCCCCGGCGTCAATGATGCGACCGGGCAGGCCATCTACCAGCTCGACGTCAACGCGAACGGGCGGTACGTCGCCGACGGCGACGGGCCGACCGAAGTGAACGGCTACTACGTGGTGCACGCCTCCTACGGCGACGCGCCGAACCCGCTCTGGCAGTTCGACGGCCTGGTCGATCTGCTGTCCGCCACATCGAAGGGATGACCCTCGCGTGCAAGTACAACGCCATCGGAGGCGGGACGGGAAGCCGCCGCTTCCCCGCCGCTTCGGCGGACTCAGGGTACGGACGGTCGCGGTGGTCTCGGCCGCGGCCGTGCTCGCCCTGACCGGGACCGGGATCGCGGTCGGTTCGACCATCGGGTTCGGTCACGAGCAGGTTGGCCAGACCACCGGCAAGGGCCTGGTCGTCTCCGACGACCAGGTGCTCAAGCCGCTGGGCCAGCGCCTCGAGACCCAGTTCGGCAAGTTCATGGGCTCGACGGTCAGCCCGGACGGGCGGTTCCTGGCCGCGACCAGCACCGACAAGTCGGTGGTGCTGCAGATCTTCGACCTGAAGACCTACCGGCTCATCTGGACGGTCGGCTCTGCGTCCTTGATCAACCAGACCCTGTCTGACGGCACGGTCGGGCAGGTCGGCCCGACGTACTCGCCGGACGGCAAGTTCCTCTGGCTTCCGGAACAGGACGCCCTGACCCGATTCCCGGTCAATGCCGACGGCACCCTCGGCACACCGGTCCGCTTCCCGTTCCCGACGGTGGGCACCCACCCGTCAGGTAACAACGCGGTCCAGACGCCCAACTCCGCGCTGGTGGGCCAGACCGTCTACTCCCCTGACGGTTCCACCCTGTACGCCGCGTTCAACGGGCAGAACACCGTCGTGGCCCTCGACCCCAGCACCGGCGCGATCGAGCACACCTGGAACGTCGGCATCGCCCCGCGTGGGCTGGTCTTCGTGGGCAACAAGCTCTACGTGAGCGACGAGGGTGGCCGCCAGGCCCAGCCGGGCGACACCACCATGGGCTCCTACGGCACCCCGGTGCCGGCCAACGGTTACCTGGGCACGTCGGCGACCGGTGAGGTCAGCGTCATCAACACCGCGGACCCGGCCACGGCGGTCGGATCGATCGCCGTCGGCCTGCACCCGACCGCGATGTACGCGGCTGGCAAGACGGTGTTCGTGACCAACACCAACAGCGACACCGTCTCGGTCATCGACCCGGCCAAGGATCAGGTCGTGCAGACGATCGAGACCAGGCCGTGGCCGGAGTCCACGGTGGGCTATGAGCCGGACAGCATCGACCTGACCAAGGACGGCCACCTGCTGGTCACGCTGGGGCGGGCGAACGCCGTCGCGGTCTACCGCTACGACGGCGTGGCCAAGGACCCGGTCAGCTACCTCGGCCTGCTGCCGACGGACTACTACCCGGCCAACGTGGCCAGCGCCAACGGCCAGATCGTCGTGACCAACACCCGCGGCATCGACGCCCGCGGGCCGGCCATCACGACCTACAAGGGACAGGGAACCGTCCCGGTGTCCGGCCACGACACGCACAGCACCACCGCGTCCCTGACCCGCTTCGCCCTGCCGAGCGACCTGGACATCGCGCGCGACACCGCGACCGTCTTCGCCCAGAACGGCTGGGGCAAGAGTGACGTCCGGGAGGCCAAGGGCAAGAAGACGGCGCCCGTCCCGGTCCCGGTGCGCATCGGTGACCCGTCCACGATCAAGCACGTCTTCCTGATCGTGAAGGAGAACCGCACCTACGACCAGCTGCTGGGCGACCTGGGTCGGGGCAACGGCGATCCGACGCTCACCCAGTTCGGCGAGAAGGCCACGCCGAACCAGCACGCGCTGGCCAAGCAGTTCGGTGACTACGACAACATCTACGACGTCGGCACCAACTCGGCCGAGGGCCACAACTGGCTGATGCAGGGCGACGACCCCGAGTACAGCGAGTCGCAGGCGGGCGAGTACCAGCGCAGCTACGACACCGAGGAAGACGTGCTGGGCCACCAGCGCTCGGGCTTCCTGTGGTCCTCCGTCGAGTCGGCGGGCGCGACGGCCAGGAACTACGGCGAGTTCGAGTACGTGGAGGGCAAGCCGCCCGGTACCTGGCAGCAGTACTACTGCGCGGCCCAGAGCGTCCAGAAGGGTGGTGACCCGGCCCAGCTGACCGCCGCGGACCTGAAGGGCAATTACGGCTCGGTGATCCCGTCGCTGAACGCGATCGCGGACCCGCTGTCGCCGCCGTTCGACCTGACGATCCCCGACATCTACCGGTACCAGATCTGGAAGCAGGACTTTGAGAAGAACGGTCCTGCCAACTTCAACATGATCTGGTTCTCCAGCGACCACACCGGCGGGCCGACCAGTGGGGAGGCCGGGGTGGCCGACAACGACCTCGCCACCGGCGAGATGGTGGACACGATCTCGCACAGCAAGTATTGGAAGGACTCCGCCATCTTCGTCCTGGAGGACGACAGCCAGGACGGCGCCGACCACGTCGACGGCCACCGCGCCCCGGTCCAGGTCATCAGCCCCTGGGCCCAGCACGACAAGGTCATCAACACCTACTACTCGCAGATCTCGGTGGTCCGGACGATCGAGCAGATGCTCGGCGCCCAGCCGCTGAACGAGAAGGTCGCTGCGGCCACGCCGATGTACGACGCCTTCACCGCCAAGCCCAGCTACAAGCCGTTCAACGCGGTGCCGAACCAGATCCCGCTCACCGAGGCCATCACCACCCCGCCAGCCTGTGGTCTGGACACCCTGGGCGAGACCGGGGCCGCGGCCCAGGCGCTGAACAAGGCGGAGGCGGTCAAGACCGCGGTGCCCGCGAACGAAAAGGCCACCGCCGCGGCCTGGCAGGCCTGGCTGGCCAAGCAGCACATCAGCGGTAACGGGGCGATCCCCGACTACGCCAACCCGGAGCAGATGAACCGGTTCACGTGGTACCAGGCCCACGAGTGGAAGGTGCCCTACCCGGGGGACAGCAAGATCTACACCCCGAGCCAGGTGCCAGGCGGGACCCTCCCGTCGCCGGACAACGGGTGACTTAGCCTGATCCATCAGAAGGCCCCCGGCTCGGCCGTACGGCCGGGCCGGGGGTTCAGCTTGAGGGAGGAATATCAAGCCCGTTGCGATCGAGCGCGGCACGGATCTGGCTCAGCCATTCTGCGCCCAGCTGGCGCCCGTTGGGGAGCTGGTCGCCCCGATCCCAGCGCCACGTTGCGATCATCGCCAGCACGAGGATCCGGCACTCGCGCAGCAAGTCTTGATTGACACCCGGATAGTGCTCGCTGACTTCTTCGGGCGCATGGGCGAGGTCGAATTCGACAGGCCCTCGGCAACACGTCTCGAGGTCTATGAACAGCAGCCCATTCTTCGTGGCGAGCACGTTGCCCGGGTGCGGCTCGCCGTGCAGCAGCTGCTCGGAGCCGCCGTGCTCGCCGATCACTCGTCTCAGGCTTCGCAACGTGTCGCCGAGGAGCTCCCGGTCCGCGTGGGCGAGCGCCGGAGTGCGGTCGGGGCTCGCGACGAGTTGCTGAGCCTGCTCGACTCGATCCGTGAAGTGCGGCGCAGGGATATCGAGCTTGCGCATGCCGGCATGCAACCGCTCGAGCGCACTGGCGTAGTCGGCTGGTGAGACCTCTCGAGCTGCCGCGGGTTTGTAGTAGGTCCACAGCGTGACCACGAAGCCATCACGCTCATAGACACGTGGGTCCACTCGAGGCTCAAGAGCAGCCACAGGACACCCGGATGCGGCGAGCTGCTGAGCAAGCTCGACTTCGAACTGTGCGACCTGATGCGCTACAGGGGCCACCCGGGCCAGCACGTCATCAGGAAGCAGACGCAAAGTGAGCTTGTTCGAGTCATGAAGAACGACCGCGTCGTCGACGGTCAGGTCAAGTGACCAGGCGATCGACATGGCCGCAGCCACCGCACGCGGAACCTCTGACGCCTGCATCGTCGCCTAGCCCCTCCCTTGAGCGCTGCCGTGCTCTTAAGCGGTACAACCTGGGCAGCAGGCTAAGGCAGGCCAGGGCATGCTGTCCTGCCGGTCGTAGCGACGCTCACCTGCTAGCGGGAGCCACCCGGCTCGCCGCCATGGAGGGGGCGGCGGGGTGCTGTATTGTTAACTTGGAATCATCTTCCGAAGAAGCAGACAGGTAGCCGTCGTGCCAGACCTCGCAGCGCTGTTCAGCGAGCTGATCCGCTTTGAGACCGAGCTGTGGAACGCCGTCGACGCCCGGCTCCGCGGCGACTGCGACCTGCCCCTGACCCAGTTCGAGCCCATGCAGATCATCAGCCGCCGCAAGGCCTGCCGGGTCCACGACATCGCCGAGGAGCTCTCCATAACCGTTGGCGGGACCAGCAAGCTCGTCGACCGGATCGAGGCGGCCGGGCACTGCCGGCGCCGTCCCAACCCCGGGGACCGCCGCTCTTCCCTGATCGAGCTCACCCCCGCCGGCCGCCGGCTGCTCGCCAGCGCCACCGAGGCCTTCGACGATGAGCTCCAGGCCCGTCTCGGCGCCGCAGTCTCCGAGCGTTCGCTGCAGCAATTCAGCTCTACCCTGGCCAAGCTCCGCGCCCACAAAAGCCACTGACGAGGCCCTGCATTTTGACGAGGCCCTGCATGTTAAGGAGGACACCTGTGCGTGCTGCCTGGTACGAACGCCGAGGTCCCGCCCGGGACACCCTGGTCGTCGGTGAGATGCCGGACCCTGAGCCCGGGCCAGGCGAGGTCAGGATCGCCGTGTCGGTGTCCGGCCTCAGCCCCGGAGACGTCAAGAAGCGGGACGGGTGGCAGGGCTCTCCCATGCCGTACCCGCGGGTCATCCCGCACAGCGACGGCGCCGGGATCATCGACGCCGTGGGTCCGGGCGGGGCGGAAGATCGTGTCGGCCAGCGCGTGTGGTGTTACGGTGCACAGTCCTACCGGCCGTTCGGCACGGCCGCCGACTACGTCGTCGTCCCGGACGCACTCGCCGTCTCTCTGCCGCCCGAGGCCGTTACCGGGGAGGCCGTCCTGGCTGAGGCCGCTCCGGAGCAGGCCAGCCCAGCGGAATCAGTCCGGGCCGGGGACCTGGCCGAGCAGGGCGCCTGCCTCGGCATCGCCGGGATCACCGGCTACCGTGCCGTCTTCGCCGATGGACCGGTCCGCGGCCTGAACGTGCTGGTACACGGCGCGGCAGGCGGCGTCGGCTCGATTGCTACCCAGATGGCCCAGCGGGACGGCGCACACGTGATCGCCGTCGTCAGGGACCACGATCAGCAGCAACGTGCCCTGCGGCTGGGCGCCCACGCCGCCTTCCTGGCCGACAGCCCGAAGCTGGCCGACGCCATCCACAATGACGCACCGGACGGCGTCCACCGCATCGCCGAAGTTGACCTTGCGGCGCACATCGACCTCGACGCCGAGGTCATCGCTATCGGCGGGGTCATCTGCTCGTACTTCTCCGCCACCAACCGGCCGGAAATCCCGTACTGGCAGCTGGGATTCGCGGACACCACGCTGCGGCTGCTCGGCAGCGACGACTTCCCGCCCGCGGTCAAGGCCGGGGCGGCCAGGGAGCTGACCGCCGCGCTGGCGGACGGGAGCCTGCGCTCCACCATCGCCGCCCGCTTCCCGCTGGAGGACATCGCCCACGCCCACGAGCTCGTCGAACAGGGCGCCCCCGGGCGCGTGCTCATCGAGCTCTGCCGCTGAGTGAGCCAACCCGGCGTGCGGGCCCCTCGACATCACCGCGAAAGTGCCGCACGTGTTCCAGTCATTCACCAGCGTGCTCGACGAGGCTGACGAGGCGCTGGACCGGGCCGCGCTCTTCTTGCGTCAGCGCGTTCGCGGCTGACCGGCACGCCATTTACATCTCCAGCGCGGACACTGCGGGCAGTTCACCGAAGCGCGGCTTTGTGTCCCGGCTGACGATGGTCCGGCCCGTCTCGGCCGCATGCGCCGCGATGATCAGGTCATGCGCACCACGGGCCGTGCCCGAACGACGGACGTGGGCCAGCAGGCGGCCATGATGGGCCGCCGTGGCCTCCGTGTAGTCGAGGACGTTGACGGCAGAGGTTATGACAGCGAGAGCTCTGGCTCGCGCAGCCGCACGCTCAACCGTGTCTGCCATCTCGATCCCGACGCGGTACTCGGCCACCGATACCGGGGCGATCGCGAGATCATCCTCATCCAGCGCCGAGCGGTCAATCGTGCCGCGCTCGTAGGCGATCAGCATGTTGGTATCGAGGATCAGGCGTCGGCCCATGGGTCGTTCACCTCAGATCGGAGCAGCGCGACAGCTTCGGCGATGTGCCTGCTGAACTCCTCATCCGGCGGGGGCACGTCGGCCAGTGCAGCACGCAGACCGGCGCCCGTACGCCGCTGAGCGGGGCCAATCTCCGCGACTGGGTGATTGCCGCGCACGATCGTGATCGTCTCGCCTCGTTCGACGGCATCGAGCAAGTCTGAGAAGTGCCGAGAGGCCTCGGTCGCGGTCATCGTCTTCATTCGGCCATTCTATCTGAGAATCAGATTCTAGGCTGGAGCCGAGGCGGCGAGGACTTTCAGCCAGTGCCGGGAGCCGGGCTCCTCGGTCGTGGTCAGGATCCGCAGGCGGGCGGCGCACAGCTGCTCATGAAGCTGACTGGCGCTGCGGTAGAAGAACCACCGCTGTGCCGTTGAGGCGTACGGCACGCGCTCAAGCCGTGCGCCATCGCCAAGGGCAGTAACCAGGGCCAGGTGCCCGCCGGGTCGCAGGACGCGGGTGATCTCACGAAGGACCGTCATCGTCTGATCCGGTGGCACGTGCAGCAGCGCGGCGCAGCACCAGATCCCATCCAGGCTCGTGCTGGCCGGGGGAATTGACCGCAGGTCTGCTTGCACCAAGCGTCCCGGCAGGACAAAGCGGCAATCTTGTCGTATGCGGCCTGGTTGTGCCGGGTGGCTTCATCGTTCACGTTCGGATTTTCTCAGCCATCACCCGGCCCGTTCAGTAATCGGTGGGCTTATACGCTTAGCGTCGTGGACCTCAACCTCAGCCAGTTCGTCTAATCGGTATGGCGCTGGAGTTCCGGCCTTCACCCCGTCCCACGCTCGGCGTTGAATGGGAGCTCGGCCTGGTCGACGTCCGCACCGGTGACCTCGTCTCGGCGGCATCAAAAGTCGTCGAGGAGGCTCGGGCTCAGATACCGGCGGGCGAGTCGCGAGTGCACCAGGAACTGCTGCGCAACACGGTCGAGCTGGTCACCGGGATCTGCGAGTCCGTGCCGCAGGCCACCGCCGACCTGGCCGAGAGCCGTGATGTCGTCCGGCGGGTCGCCCGGCAGCACGGGCTGGAAATCTTCAGCGCCGGCACGCACCCGTTCGCCCGCTGGTACGACCAGGAGGTCAGTGAAGGCGAGCGGTATGCCGCGCTGATCGAGCGCACTCAGTGGTGGGGGCGGCACATGCTCATCTTCGGCGTCCACGTGCATGTGGGCGTGGACTCGGTCGGCAAGGTGCTGCCGATCCTCAACGGGCTGCTGCGCTGGTTCCCGCATCTGCAAGCGCTGTCGGCCGCCTCACCCTTCTGGGGCGGGGCCGACACCGGGTACGCCAGCAACCGGGCCCTGATGTTCCAGCAGCTGCCGACGGCCGGACTGCCGTTCCAGTTCGGCACCTGGGCGGAATTCGAAAAATACGTGAGCGACATGCTGGCCACCGGCGTGATCAGCGAGTTCAAGGAGATCCGCTGGGACATCCGCCCCTCTCCGGCGCTCGGCACCATCGAGGTCCGCGTCTTTGACGGGCTGCCGACCCTGCAGGAAGTGGCCGCCGTCGCCGCGCTGACTCACTGCCTGGTCGTCGACCTCGATCGCCGGCTGGAAGCTGGCCAGACGCTGCCCACGCTGCCGCCCTGGCACGTACAGGAGAACAAGTGGCGCGCGGCCCGGTATGGCCTGGACGCTGAGGTCATCCTCGACGCCCAGAACCATGAGCGGCTGGTCACCGATGACCTGTATGACCTGCTGAACCGGCTCGAGCCGGTGGCGGCCCGGCTGGGCTGCCCGGCCGAACTCGCGTCCGTGTCCGAGCTCATCACCACCGGGGCCAGCTACCAGCGGCAGCGGGCGGTGGCCGCCCGGGCGGGCGGCGACCTGTGGGCGGTCGTGGACAGCCTGGTCCGGGAGATGCGCGACGGCCTGCCGGGCACCGCGGCGCGCGCGGTTAGCTGATCTGGGCCAATGCTGCGGCCAGTGGCTCGAGGACGGCCGGAGTGAGCGGCGGGCGCAGGTAGACGATGGCCAGGTCCAGTCCGGCCTGGCCGAGCGCGGCGGCCTGGTCGGCCGTGGCCGAGGCGCCCGCGGCGGGGTCGAACTTCACGTGCGACGACAGCGTGATCTCGGCCGGGTCGCGGCCGATGTCGGCGCAGTGCGCATGCAGGACCTCGCGCTTGCGGGCGAAGTCCTCGGTGGTGCCGCCGCCGAAGTTCCAGTGCTGGGCGAAACGCGCCGCGGTGCGCAGCGTCCGCTTCTCCCCTCCCCCGCCGATGCAGATCGGCGGATGCGGTCGCTGCGGTCCCTTCGGCTCGTTAAAGGCGTCGGTGAGCTGGTAGTAGCGGCCCTGGAACGAGAATGCCGGCTCGGACAGCAGGCCGACGAGCACCTCACAGGCCTCCTCGAATCGGTCACTGCGCTCGCCCGGGGTGCCCAGCTCGATGCCGTAGGCCCCGGACTCCTCCTCGTTCCACCCGGCGCCGATTCCCACCTCGAGCCGGCCCGACGAGATGATGTCCAAGGTGGCGACCATGTTGGCCAGCACGGCCGGGTGCCGGTAGTGGATCCCGGTGACCAGGGTGCCCAGGCGCAGGCGCGAGGTGGCCTGGGCCAGCGCCGCCAGCATCATCCAGCCCTCGAGACAGGGACCGCCGGCGTTGCCGTCGATCGGGTAGAAGTGGTCGAAGTTCCACCCCGACTCGAAGACCTCGATCTGATCGGCGGCCCGCCACACCTCGAGCACGTCATCCCAGGTGGTGCTCTGATTAGCCGTCTTGAACGCAAACCGCACCGGCGGCGCCCTTCTCGATTTAATCGAATACTTACCCGGTTGGTGTGGCTACAGGGCGGCCAGGGCGTCGTTGAAGGTCTTGGAGGGGCGCATCACGGCCTCGACCTTGTCCGCGTCGGGCAGATAGTAGCCGCCGATGTCGGCCGGCTCGCCCTGGATGGCGAGCAGCTCGTCGGCGATGGTGGACTCCTTGGCCGCCAGCGTCTCGGCCAGTTCCTTGAACGCCGCGGCGAGGTTGGCGTCGTCGGTCTGGGTGGCCAGCTCCTGAGCCCAGTACAGGGCCAGGTAGAAGTGCGAGCCGCGGTTGTCGGTGGTGCCGAGCTTGCGGCCCGGGCTGCGGTCCTCGTCGAGGAAGGTAGCGGTGGCCCGGTCGAGCGCGGCGGCCAGGACCTTCGCGGCCGGCGCCTCGGCGAAGTCGGCGTACTGCTCGAAGGCGGGCACCAGGGCGAAGAACTCACCGAGTGAATCCCAGCGCAGGTAGTCCTCGGCCACGAGCTGCTGGACGTGCTTGGGGGCCGAGCCGCCGGCGCCGGTCTCGAACAGGCCGCCGCCCGCGATCAGCGGCACGACCGACAGCATCTTGGCCGACGTGCCCACCTCAAGGATCGGGAACAGGTCGGTGTTGTAGTCGCGCAGCACGTTGCCGGTCACCGAGATCGTGTCGAGCCCCTGCCGCATGCGCTCCAGTGAGTACTCGGTCGCCAGCTGGGGCGAGAGGACCTGGATTTCCAGGCCGTCCGTGTCGTGCTCGGGCAGGTAGGCCTGGACCTTCTTGATCAGCTCGGCATCGTGGGCGCGGGACTCATCCAGCCAGAAGATCGCCGGGGTCTCCGACGCGCGGGCCCGGGTAACGGCCAGCTTGACCCAGTCGCGGACCGGGATGTCCTTGGTCTGGCAGGCGCGCCAGATGTCGCCCGCCTCGACGTCGTGAGACAGCAGGACCTCACCAGCCGAGTTGGACACGGTAACGGTGCCGTTGGCCGGGATCTCGAACGTCTTGTTGTGCGAGCCGTACTCCTCCGCCGCCTGGGCCATCAGGCCGACGTTGGGTACGGTCCCGATCGTGGCCGGGTCGAGCGGGCCGTTCTTCTTCACGTCGTCGATGACGGTGGCGTAGACCCCGGCGTAGGAGGAGTCGGGGATGACCGCGAGGGTGTCGTCCTCGGAGCCGTCCGCGCCCCACAGCTTGCCGCCGTTCCGGATCATGGCCGGCATGGAGGCGTCCACGATGACGTCGCTCGGGACGTGCAGGTTGGTGATCCCCTTGTCGGAGTTGACGTAGGACAGCCGCGGGCCCGCGGACAGTGCGGACTCGAATGCGGCCTTGATCTCGGCACCGTTCGGCAGCGCATCCAGCCCGGCCAGGATCGAGCCGAGGCCGTCGTTGGCCGACAGGCCGGCCGCCGCGAGGTCGTCGCCGTACTTGTCGAAGACCTCCGCGAAGTACGCCTTGACCGCGTGGCCGAAGATGATCGGGTCGGAGACCCGCATCATGGTCGCCTTGAGGTGGACCGAAAACAGCACGTCCTCGGCCTTGGCCGTGGCCACCGCGTTGCGCAGGAAGGCCCGCAGATAGGCGGCCTGCATGACGGTGGCGTCGACGACCTCACCCGCCAGCACCGGGAGCGACTCGATGAGCACCTTCCGCTCGCCCAGGGTGGTCTCGAGGACGACGGTGAGGGTGTCGTCGGCGGGCAGCGTGACCGACTTCTCGTTGTTACGGAAGTCGTGGTCGCCCATCGTGGCCACCGAGGTCTTGGAGCCGGAGCCGAACGGCTTGTTGACGCTGGGGTGCTTGCGCGCGTAGGCCTTGACCGAGAGCGGGGCGCGCCGGTCGGAGTTGCCCTGGCGCAGCACCGGGTTGACCACCGACCCGATGGCCTGGCCGTACTTGGCCCGGATCTCGGCCTGCTCCGGCGTCTCGGGCGACTCCGGGTAGTCCGGGAGGTCGTACCCCTTGGCCTGCAGTTCCTTGACCGCCGCCTTGAGCTGCGGGACCGAGGCCGAGATGTTGGGCAGCTTGACGATGTTGGCCTCAGGCCGCTCGGCCAGCGCCCCCAACTCGGCCAGCGCGTCGTCGGCCAGGCCGAACTGAGCCAGAATCCGTCCCGCCAGTGAGATGTCACGGGTCTCGATCTCGACGCCAGCCTTGTGGGCGTAGGCGGAGACGATCGGGAGGAAGGAGTAGGTCGCCAGCAGCGGCGCCTCGTCCGTGTGGGTGTAGATGATCGTGGCCATCGGTGTTGCCAGCTCCTGCTCTGGAGGCTTCTTCTCGACGTCAAGATACTCCTGTGCACGCCTGAACCGCCAACCAGCCTATTAACGAGCCGGTACCGTGGCGGGCTGGCCCGGGCCTGGTCACCGCGGAGCGGGGGTCACGTCCAGTAGAGGACGCGGCAGGAAGGCAGCCGCTCGGCGATCTCGCGGTAGAACCAGGACCGCAGCTCGGTCATCGTGGCCACCGGATAGACGTACTTCACCGCACCGAACTTGCCGTGCTTACGGCTGCGGGAGGCCTCGTCCATGTCCAGTTTGGTGCGGGGATACCAGTCCAGCAGCACTTCCTTGCTGCCCGGGGTGAACCGGTGAGTGATCAGCTCAGCGGTGAGATCAAGACCGGGAACGTCCCGGACCGCAGCGGCGATGTTGTCCAGCAGGTCGCCGTACGAAGTCCGCCAGTCGGGAACCGCGATGATCGGCGCGATCGTGACCCCGACCGGATAGCCGTCCTGGGCCAGGCGGCGCAGCGCGGTGAGCCGATCCGGCAAGCGGCTGGTCCCGCCCTCCACCCGGGTGGTCACCGGGCGGCAGTTGACGCTCACCCGTACCCGGGTGCGCCCGTGGTGCGGCAGCCCGATAAAGCCACCGACGTCGTCGAACTTGGTCGTCCAGCGCAGCTGCACCGGGGCGTCCCAGGCGCCGAAATACTCGACGGCGCGCCGCCAGCTGCCGGTCAGGTGCTCCAGCGCCAGCGGATCGGTATAGCACGAGGCTTCAAACGTGGTGCCCTCACCACGCCGCGCCTCCCGGCGGCTGGTGATCGTGCCCCGGCCCACGTAGTCCCCCAGCCCGGCCAGGATGTCATCCAGATCGGCGTAGACCCGGGTCACCGGCGGTCCGGACAGCGAGCCGGCCAGGTAGCAGTACTGGCAGTGCGCCGGGCAGCCCTCGGCCAGATCGAACCGCCAGTCCGCGCTGGGCGCGATCGGCTGCAGCTTGCGGCGCGACGGCGGGCTCACCACGATGGCCATGGTGGCCTTGGCCCGGGCATAGGTCTGACGGTCGTTCTCGCCCCGCAGACCGGTGAGCCGGTTCCCCCGCAACCGCTCCACCTCGATGCCCTCCGCCTCGACCAGCGCCATGATCTGGCGCCCGTGCGGGTGGTCGTAGGCCGCCGGGGTGGCCACCACCCGCTTCGGCGTCCAGCGCCGGGACGGCTGCGGGGCAGGGGCCAAGGGCTCCGTCACGTCCACCGAGTTCGATGACATGGGCTGCGACTACCCCGACCCGGGCGGCTCTATCGGCTCGCAGGAGGCTCCTACAGTCCGGTGATCGACCAGTTGATCGTTTCGGGCGCCACCAGTGGGGCCCCCACCTCAACCTGGAGGTTCTCGTGCGATCCGAGCGGCACGTTACGGGGGCTGCCCGTCCAGACCTTGCCGTTCACGATCACGGTGACGGCGCCCTTGGCCGACCCCACCTGGCCGGCGGACAGCGGCTGGTTCCACTCATCGAAGAAGTCTCCGAGCGTGAACGTCCGCTGCTCGGGTGACTCGATGTGGATGATCCCGTCCGCGGCGTGGGTGTGCAGCCAGTAGAAGCAGCGGCCGGAGTCGACGAACGGTCCCGCGGACGTCTGCTGGGCCACCGCGCGGGGGATGCCGATCCCGGCCGGCACCTGGCGCTGCTGCCCGTGCACGAAGATCGTCAGGTGCGTGTGGATGTGGAAGACCGTCTGCTCGGCGGTCTGGCACGAAGTCCCGTCGATGGGCTGCCCTGAGGTGGCGGCCGACGTCCCGGCGAGCGCCGGCGTGGCCGGGATGGGCACCTTCTCCGGACCCATCGCGCCGGCCGCCGGGGCGGCCTTCAGCGGGCCGAGCGTGGACAGCGCCGCGTAGTGTGCGGAGTCCGCGGCGCTGGAACCACTGGGCAGGGCGAGTCCGAGACCGGCCCCCAGGCCCGCGAGGACCACGGCCGCGCCGCCCCACGCCGCCAGCCGCCGGCGCCGCTTACGTTGCGCCTCCTTCTTCCTGGCCTGCTCGACTGCGCGCCGCCTGCTCTCCCGCGAGGTCCGTTCCGACACCGGTGCTCCAAATCTACGTATCTACCACGTACTACTTACGTACGGAGATAGTAGCAACGGAGATTGGATCCTTGGCCGGAGCGGCCCGGAGCTGGCGGACGCTGGGGACGGCCAGGGCGACGGCGCTTCCGGCCACCGTGCAGCCGACGGCGAGCCACATGGTGGTGGTGACGCCGATCGCGCTGGACAGGGGTCCGGCCAGGGCGTAGCCCAGCGGGACGAGAGCGACCGAGCCCAGCCAGTCGTAGGCGCTGACCTGGGACAGCACCGCCGCAGGCACGCGCTGCTGCAAGGCGGTGTCCCAGAGCGTTCCGAAGACCGCGAGGCCGACGCCGGAGACGGCGGCGGCCGCGGCGATCGCACCGGCGGGCGCGCCCAGGGCGAGCAGCGCGACCGGGCCGGCGAAGGTGAACGTGCCGAGCGTGGCCACGACCAGCGGCCTCCGCGGCCGGGCGCGCAGTACGGTGAGGCCGCCGACGATCGAGCCGCCGCCCTGGGCCGCAAGGATGAGACCCCAGGCGGTTGCGCCGCCGAGGGTCCGGTCAGCGATCACCGCACCGAGGACCATGAACGGTGCATAGGAGAGCAGACCGAACAGGCCGAACTGGACGACGATCACCCACAGCCAGGTCCGGGACCGGAACTCGGTCCAGCCCGTCCGCAGCTGGGCCGCGAACGACTCGCGCGGGGGCGGACGCTGGGCGGGCAGGTGCAGCCGGGCCAGGCACAAGGCACTGACCGCGTAGGTGGCACCGTCGACGGCGATGGCCCAGCCAGCCCCGCCCGCGGCCACGATCAGCCCGGCGGCAGCCGGCCCGACGATCTGGGCCGTCGAGGATGCCACGCCGCGCAGCGCGTTGGCCTGCTGCAGGCGGCCGGGGCTGACCACGGACGGGAGCAGCCCGGTCAGCGCCGGGTTGAAGAACGCCTGCCCGGCACCGATCACCCCGGCCAGGACCATGAACACCCACAACGCCGGCGAACCGGTGAGCAGGAGCGCGGCGAGTAGCAGCTCGCTGGCGCAGCGGGCCACGTCCGAGCCGACCATCACGGCCCGGCGGGACAGCCGGTCGGCGATGACCCCGCCGGCCAGCAGCAGGATGACCAGCGGGACCGTCTCGGCGGCCAGCACGTAGCCGACATCTTCGGCGCTGCGGCCTTGCTGCAGGACGGCGAAGGTCAGCGCGACCGGCACCATGGCCGCTCCGACCAGGGAAGTGGCGTAGCCGATGAAGAACAGCCGGAAGTCCCGCTCGGCCAGGGCGCCGAGCCGTCCGCGCCACCGGCCGGGCTGGGCCCCGGGCTGGGCCCCGGTCACGGGGCCTCGGTGGCCGCCGGGGCGGGGTCGGCCATGGCGAACATGACCAGGCTGGTGTTGACGTGCACGGTGCCCGGCTCATGCGGCCGCCGGGCGCGTTCGTGCAGCAACGTGGCCGCCTCGCGGATGGCGGTGCGGGCCGCCGCCCAGTCGTCCGGGTCCACCCACAGCTCGGCGTCCACGGCCAGCACCGGCGTTTCCGGTGACCGCTGTCCGGCGCGCCGGCGCAGTTCCTCGATGACGGCCTCGACGAACAGCGCGTGCCCCTCGGCGTCGGGGGACGGCTGGTCCCCGGTGTGCGGCGGCACCCGGTAGCGGTAGCGGCGCTCCTGCCCGCCGCGCCGGGACCGCTGCTCGGCCAGCTCCACGACCTCGGCATCGGCCAGCTGCCGCAGGTGATAGCTGGCCAGGGCCTGGCTGACGCCGAGCTCGCGGCCCAGCTCGGCCGCGGACATCGCCGCCCCGGTGAGCAGGGACAGCATCCGCAGCCGCAGCGGATGCGCCCGAGCCCGCAGCGCAGCGACCTGTCGTCCTTCAACCTCCAAAGACATGCTTGCAGCTTAAGGCCGGCGCCCATCGACCAGCAAGGAGTCCTTTGGATGTCGTGCGGGAGCGAGGTGCGCGCGGGGCCGGGCGGGCCGGGCGGGCCGGGTTAGGCGGGTTAGGCGGGTTAGGCGGCGGAACGGTCGGCCGGGGGACGGCGGCGCAAGCCCGGCTGCTGTAGGGCGGGCGGCAGGTAGGCCTGGTCGAGCGGGCCGACATCGGTGCCGGGCGGGACGATCGCGTCAATGCGGTCGAGGATGTCGTCGGTCAGGGCGACGTCGACGCCGGCCAGCAGGTCGTCCAGCTGGGCCTCGGTCCTGGCCCCGAGCAGAGCGCTGATCACGCCGGGGTGGGCGATGGTGAACGCCATCGCCAGGTGGGTCATCGGCAGGCCCGCTTCCGCCGCGACGGGGATGAGCTGCTCGACGACGTCGAGGCGATTCTCGTCGTTGAGGTGCCGGAAGAAGCGGGCCCGGCTGAGGTCGCTGCGCTGGCCCTTGCGGACGCGGCCGGTGAGCAGGCCCTGGGCCAGCGGCCCCCACACCAGCGCGGCCAGCCCGTAGCGCTGGGCCACCGGCAGCACCTCCCGCTCGATGCCGCGGTTGAGGATCGAGTAGGCCGGCTGCTCGGTATGAAACCGCTCCAGGCCACGCCGTTCGGCGACCCACTGGGCCTCGACGATGCTGGACGCAGGCGACCCGGACGCCCCGATGGCCCGGACCTTGCCGCTGTGAACCAGGTCGGACAGCGCCGACAGCGTCTCCTCGATGTCGGTATCCGGGTCGGGCCGATGGAGCTGGTACAGGTCGATATGGTCGGTCTGCAGCCGGCGCAGCGAGTTCTCGACCGCCGTTGTGATCCACCGGCGCGAGGCGCCCTGGGCGTTCGGGTCCTGGCCGGTCGGGCGGCCGAACTTGGTCGCGAGCACGACATCGTCGCGCCGCCCCTTCAGGGCCTGGCCGACGACCTCCTCCGAGTCGCCGTAGGCGTCGGCGGTGTCGATGAGGTTGATCCCGGCGTTGAGGGCCTTGTGGATGATGCGGGCCGAGTCGGCCGGGTCGGAGTTGCCGACCGAGGTGGCGAACATCAGCGCGCCGAGCGCGTACGGGCTGACCTTGATGCCGGTCCGGCCGAGAGTGCGGTACTGCATGACGGTCGCTCCTGCCGTATCGTGGAGGCTAAGCGGAAAGCTCTTCCGTAACTATACGGAAAGCTATTCCGCTTATGCAAGCGAACGCGGACAGGGCGGAGGACGGTGGTGACGGAGACGGCGGCGATGCGCCGGCGGGCCGACGCGCAGCGCAACCTCGAGGCCCTGCTCGACGCGGCCAAGGCCGTGTTCGCCGTATCGGGCGTGGACGCCCCGGCCAAGGAGATCACCGACCGGGCCGGCGTCGGGGTGGGCACGCTGTACCGGCACTTCCCGCAGCGGTCGGATCTTGTGCTGGCCGTGCTGAAGCACGAGATCGACGCCTGCGCCGACGCGGGCCCAGCGCTGAGCGCGGCCAATCCCCCGGGGGCAGCGCTGACGAAATGGATCCAGCGCTACACCGAACTGATCGCGACCAAGGCCGGGCTGGCGTCGGCCTTGCAATCGGCCGATGACGCCCACCAGGCGATGCGGACCCACTTTTACCAGCGCATGGCGCCCGTGCTGGAGACGCTGATGGCCGCGGCCACGGCGGCCGGGGCGATCCGGCCCGACGTCCGCGCCATCGACGTCCTGCACGCGGTGCCGCTGCTGTGCCAGCCGGTGCCGGGTGAGGAACCCGGCTACGGCCGCCGCCTGGTCGACGTGTTCATCGACGGCCTACGGCCCTGAAGGAACGCCAGCCTGAGCATTCAGCCTGGCTAGAGCCATTCTTCTCCGTCGAGCAGGGCTTCGTCGCCGGGGTAGCGGGCGAGGGTGACTTCGAGGGCGGCGATGATCCTGCCGGTGTCGGCCCGGGTCCGGCGGTAGGCATTGGGCATGAAGATCATCCCGAAATGACCTGCGCCGCCAGGCGTTATGGCCTCGTGGTGCAGTGGCCGGAAGTCGCGCAAGTTGTTGGTGACGAGGGCACGGTGCTCAGCCCGGGCGAGCGCCAGCACTTCGGGATCCGACAAGGCTTCCCGATCTGGATGACCCGCTACCGGCGCCACGTCATGCCCGCGCGAGCACAACTCTCTGGCGATCGCCGGGCTCAGCATCTCGTCCAGCAGTAGTTTCACCGCCGAAGCGCGGCCTGCCCGGCCAGATAAGCAGCGTGCGCCTCCACTGTCTCTTGCTCGCTGGCCTCGATGTCCTGGTCGATTTCGTCGGTGTAGGCGCCGTAGTAGGCAATCGCGGCCTGGATGAGGCCGAGCGGAATCTCTAGATAGCGTGCGGCCTCGGCGGCGTCACCACCGTTGTCGCGGACCACTGCTATGACCTCGGAGACGTCCTTGCCCGTCCCGAGCAGCCGGGCCCGGCGGCCGGCCGGCCCGTCGGCGAATCGGACCAGCGGATGCTCATCCATGCGCAAGCCCTCCTCGACGTAGCGCTGCGCGAGAGTTCGAGGCGGCAGGTGAACGCGGCGAGCGCGTGCCCCCAGACGGTCGATCGTGGCCTCACTGAGGCGGACACTGAGCGGGTGACTCATGTAGTTCATTGTAGTGCTGTGTAGTACGACACTAGATCTCAGTTTGGTGGCTGCGGCACCCGCGATCCGCAGAGGCGCAGGAATGCCGGGCGGCCGGGGGTGGTGGGCCGTAGAGTTCCGGGGGGCGAATGCCCCAGATGTCATTGTCTGCCTGGAGATGGTGATGGAACGCGCGAGTGTGGGCCGGCGGGCGATGCTGGCCGGGCTGACGGCGGGCGCGCTGGCCGGGTGCGGGCGGGCGGCGGCCCTGGGCTCGGGGGGTCAGACGGCCGCCTCCGCGCCGTCCCCCTCCCCCGTCATGGCTGGGACCAGGACCACGAGCCCGTCGGCGGTGCCCAGCTCGGCAGCGTCGTCAAGCCCCCCACTGGCGCCGGAGCTGAGCCGGGCTGAGGTGGTGGCCCGGTACGGCAAGCTCAGGCCGGACTACTGGGGATTCGGCGGGCCTGGGGTGGTGCGCGACCTGTCCACCAGGCGGCGAGTGGTCGCGCTGACCTTCGACGCCTGCGGCGGGCCGGGCGGCCGCGAGTACGACGCGGCCCTGATTGAGTTCCTGCGGCAGCGCGAGGTACCGGCCACGCTGTTCCTGAACTCGCGCTGGATCGACGAAAACCCGGCCGTGTTCCGGCAGCTGCGGGGCGAGCCGCTGTTCGAGCTGGCCAACCACGGCACCCGGCACCTGCCCCTGTCGGTCACCGGGCGGTCCGCCTACGGCATCGGTGGCACCCGGGACGCGGGCGAGGTCTACGACGAGGTGGCCACGAACCAGGTCAAGCTGACCCGGCTCCTGGGCACCCCGCCGCGCTACTTCCGGGCCGGCACGGCCTACTCCGACGACGTCGCGGCGCGGATCGTCACGGCCATGAACGATCGGCTGGTCACCTTCTCGGTCAACGGCGACGGCGGCGCCACCTTCACCCCTGAGGAAGTTCGCAGCACCGTCGCCGCCGCCCCGGGCGGGTCCATCGTGCTGTGCCACATGAACCACCCCCGCGGCGGGACGGCCGCGGGCATCGCCGCGGCGGTCCCGCAGCTGACGGCGGCCGGCTACCGCTTCGTCCGCCTCTCCGACGGCCTGACCTAAGGGCCGGGGGCGAGCCAGTCGAGGGTGACGGCCGCCGTCCAGGACTGCTGGGCCGAGCCGAGCTGTTTGCCGGTGAACGGCTCGAAGTACTCACCGAAGGCCCCGGCGGCGATCTGGGCCAGCGAGTCACGGCGGATCGCGTCGGCGCGGGCCGAGTAGCCGAGCTGGCGCAGCGACTGCCACAGCAGCCAGTTGATGACCGGCCAGACCGGCCCGCGCCAGTAGTTGCGCGGCTCGAAGGCCGGCTCGGCCGGGGACGTGCTCGGTAGCAACGGCCAGCGCAGCCGCGGGTGGCCGCAAAAGTCGGCCGAATCGAGGGCCCGCAGCTGGGCGGCGGCCTGACCTGGGTCGGCGGTCCGGGCGAACAGCGGCGCGAACCCGGCGAACGTGCGCAGCCAGATGTCCTCCCCGGTGCGGACGTCGTACTCGAAGCACAGGCCGGCCTCGGGGTCGAACCGGCGGGCCAGGCCCGCGCGGCCGCGGTCGCGCCAGCCGGTCAGCTGCCCGCGGACCTCGTCGCTGGCCTCGGCCACGTCGGCCAGGTCGAGCAGCGCGTCATTCGCCGCGACCAGGACGGAGCTGAAGAACACGTCCTTGATCAGGAACGGGTACTCGCGGTAGATCAGCGCGTCGTCGTAGCGGTACTTCCGCAGCAGCCCGACCAGCCCCAGGTACCGGTCGTAGTCCCAGTTGGTCGGCCGCTGGGACGGATCCGGGAGGGCCCAGGTGTCCAGCCGGGTGTACGGGCCGAGCTCGGCCACCGTGATGCGGGCCAGCGCGCGGTCCCAGCGCGGGGAGTTGTCCGTGCCCTCCCACGGGTGATAGGTGGTGACCAGCCCGGATGCCTCCGGGTCGCGCTGGGTGGCCAGGTAGCGGTGCCAGCTGACCAGGCGCGGGAACAGCGCCTGGACCCGCGTGCGGAGCTCCGCCTGCTGCTCCGGCCCGGCCTGCTGGGCCAGCTGCCAGATCCGCTGCAGCGCGAGCGCGTGCACCGGTGGCTGGCAGATGCCGGTCGTCCGCAGCGGGGGCGCGGGCGCGGCCGGCGAGACGGCGGTGTCCCACCACCCCGGCCCGGGAAAGTAGGGCTGTTCCGGACCGGCCCGGAACACGATGTGCGGCACCATGCCGGTGGCCCACTGCGCGGCGAACAGCTGCTCGAGCTCGGTCAGCGCGCGACCGAGGTCCACGTGAGCCCAGCCGATGGCGATGAAGGCGCTGTCCCAGCTCCACTGGTGCGGGTACAGCCGGGGCGCCGCCTTGGTCCAGCGGCCCTGGTCGTTGCCGCGCAGGACCGCGGCGGCCTGGTCGCGCAGCAGCGCGGAAGCGCCGACGGTCGTGCTCATGACAGGCCTTCCCCCAACACGTATGACCAGCAGAGATGAATGCTAGCGGGCGATGAGGGCGGCGGGTCGGGCTAGGCCGGAGAGGGCGGCGGTCCGGGCACGAACGTGGCCAGCGGCTGTCCGGTTTCGACGATGTAGGTGGAGAGCATCTGGCCGGTCCCCGGGCCGACGTCCAGCGCGTTGTGCGGCGTGCCCGGCGGCATCAGGAATGGGTCGCCCGCGTGCAGGATGAGGGTGGTCTGGTCCTGGATCATCATCTGCACGGTCCCGGCGAGGATGTACCCGACTTCTTCCCCGGGATGGACGTGCCAGCCCGATTCGACGCCGCACGGAATCTCGGTCAGCACCTGGACGATCTCCCGGCCCGGAATCGAGGATGCCTTATGCTGCAGTTCAGTGCGCTTGAGCTTGCCCGCGAGCGCGTCGCCGGGCGGCGGCGAGGTCGTCATCAGGCCACGCTCTGCAGCGCTTTCATGATCACGTCGGTGACCGCCTGCGGCTGGGAGATCATGATCACGTGCGATCCATCGACCTCGGTGATCTCGGCCTTGGCCCGCTGAGCCATGGACCGCACCACGTCGGCGCCGGCCGCCTTGTCACCGGTCGCGACGACGGCCCAGGCGGGACGGTTCTTCCAGGCCGGCGGCCCGTTCTTCTCGCCGAACCCAGCCGCGGCGACCGGCCGCTGCGCGGCGGCCATCACGGCCGCGTCCTTCTCCGGGAGGTCACCGGCGAAGGCGCTGTGGAACGCGGCCGGGTCGATCAGGAGCTCGGTCTCGGTCCCTGATCCGCCGGGATAGCTCGACGGGCGGATGGCAGAATTCAGCACGCTGTCGGTGGAGCCGGCCTCGATGTCCTGCAGGGCCTCGCCCTCGTCGGGGGCAAACGCGGCCACGTAGACCAGACCGATGACGTTGGCCGCGTCCGCGGCGGCATTGGTGATGATGGCGCCGCCGTAGGAGTGGCCGACGGCCAGGATCCGACCCGGAATCTGGCTGAACACGCTGGCGACGTAGGCCGTATCGGCGGCTATGCCGCGCAGCGGGTTGACGATGGCTTGGACCGGGACGCCAGCGGCCTGCAGGCGCTCGATCACGCCGGTCCAGCCGGAGCCGTCGGCGAACGCGCCGTGGACCAGGACGACGGTCACGGGATCGTTGGCGGAGGCGGCATCGGTCATGGCGAGTCCTCTCTGTACGGCTTGGTACAGGCTCCGCTGATCGTAACGAGGTTTCTTCGGCCGGGATAGGCGAGGCGGGCTCGGGCCGGCGGTCGGCGTGGCCGGGCCACCAGACCCGGTTGCCGATCAGGGCGGTGAGGCTGGGCGAGAAGAACATCGCCATCACGAACGCGGCCAGCGCGATCCCGGCCGCGACCGCGAAGCCGATCTCCTGCAGGATCGTGTTCCCGGCCAGGGTCAGGGACGCGAACGTGCCCGCCAGGATCAGCCCGGCCGCGCCGATGGTCGGGCCGGACTGGCGGATGGCGTGGGCGGCGGCGTCGTGCGGGTTCATCCCCTGTCTGGCTTCCTCGCGCAATCGCGCGATCATCAGGATGTTGTAGTCGGTGCCCAGCGCCACCACGAACAGGTACATGTAGATCGGCAGCAGGAAAACCAGGCCCGGCTGGCCGCCCAGGGTCTGGAACACCAGCACCGTGGCCCCCAGCGTCGCGGCGAAACCGAGCCCGACCGAGACCATCAGGTACCAAGGAGCCACCGCGCTGCGCAGCAGCAGCCCGAGAATGATCAAGATGACCACCGCGGCGACGGGGAACACCACCGCGTAGTCGTGGTTCACCGCCCGCTGGATGTCGGCGAAGACCGCGGTGGTCCCGCCCACCAGCGCGAAGGTGCCCGGTGGGGCGGCCGCGTGCGCGTCCGGCCGCAGCTGGTTCTTGAGCACGTTCACGGCGGTGGTGGAGTCCGGGTTGTAGGACAGCGTCACGGTGTATTCGGCGGTGGCCCCGTCCTTGCTCACCGTGGGCTGCGCCACCGCGCCGACGCCCGGCATGGTCTTGAGCTTGGCCCCGTAGGCCGTAATCTCGGCCGCCGACAGGGAGCCGGAGTTGGCGTGCAGGTAGATCTGGGTCGGATCGGTCGCGCCCGGTGGCAGCCCCTTCTCCAGGGTCTTCAGTGCGGTCACGGACTCGGCGTTGGACGCGATGCCGGCCGAGGCCAGGTCGAACGTGGGCTTGAAGCTGAGTGCTCCGGCGGCCAAGGCGATCAGGACCAGGCCAGAGACCAGCGCGAACACGGCGGGGCGGCGGCCCACGGCCCGGCCGATGGCCGCGAACCTGGCCCCCTTCGGCTCCCGCCGCCAGGCCTTGGACGGCCAGAACACCTTCGGGCCGAGCAGCGACACCACCGCCGGGACCAGGGTCAGCCCAGCGACCAGCGTGACGGCCACGGCGATGGCCAGCGTCGGCCCTAGCGACCGGAACAGGCTCAGGGTAGACAGCAGCAGAGCGAGGAAGGCCACGATGACCACCCCGGCGGCGGACGCGATGACCTCGCCGACCCGGGTCACCGCGTTCACCATGGCCAGTTTGGGATCGTCACCCAGGCGCAGCCGTTCCCGGTAGCGGAACATCAGGAACAGGATGTAGTCGGTCCCGATACCGAACAGGACCACGATCAGCAGGGTGGTGACCGAAGAGTCCGCGTTCAGGTGCAGCGCGCTGTTGACGTCGCTGATCAGCCCGGTCGCGACCTGGGAGACGACCGCGATGACGATCAGGGGCAGGAACGCGATGATCGGGCTGCGGAAGATCACCAGGAGCAGGATCAGGATCAGGGCCAGCGTGGCGATCGTGACGATCTTCTCGGCGTTGTTGCCGGACTGCTGGCTGTCCAGTTGCTGAGCCGCCGTCCCGGTCACGCCCTCGGACAGACCACTCCCCTGCATCAGCGGCTTGATATCCGCGCGCAGCACCTTGATCGCCTCGCCCGCCGCCGTCGACGTGCCGTTGAGGATGTTGTTGTTCATGGAGACCAGCGCCGTCTGGACGAGCTTGTTCGGCGAGGCCGGGCCGGCCGTGACGGCCAGGATGTTCTTGATGTGCCGCGAGTTGAGCGTGGCCGCGACCGATTTCACCTTGGCGCTGTCGGCGCTGGTCAGTTTCCCGCCGTCGGCCCGGGCGAACACGATGATCGCCGCGTCCGCGGTCACGTTCCCGGCCTGCGGGAACGCCTTGTCCTGCAGGTTGGAGGCACGGATCGACTCGTAGCTGCTGGGCAGGAAGCTGGATTCGTTGGTCGTGGTGGGCAGCGCCGGTGCGGTGGCGATGATCGCGACGGCGGCGATCACCCACAGCGCGATCACCCGCCACGGGTGGCGGACCACCATGCGGCCAAGCGCGGCGAAGAAACCGCCGGCCCCGGGGTCCGATCCCGCATCAGCCCCCGTGGTGCGGCGCCCGGCTGTCCCCGTCGTATCGGACACGAATCGTCCCTTCAGCTCACGGCGTTTGGCTCACCGCAAACGATGCCGTATCCGGCCAGGCAGCGCATAACGCGTTTCCGGCCCGCGCCATGATGCTCAGGTGAATTCCTTGCTGATCACGCCGGGTGTGGAGGGCGATCGGCCGGGGATCGTGGACGTGCTCAACTTCACAGTCATGAACTCGAACGCCGCGCCCTTAGTGACCGCTGCCGGGCCTTACGGCGCCCCGCACCTTGCGCACTGAGATCCCGGTCATGACGACGGTGATCCCGAGCAGCAGGATGATCAGGGCGATGATCTGCGCCTCGAACTGCGAACCGGTCAGCGAGATCGGTGAGACGGCGGACGTTGCGACCGCCTCCTGACCGGAGCCGGCCCCGCGGCCCGGAGCGCGGGCCGGGCCCGGGGCACGGCTGGGCGCTGGGGAGGACGGCTTAATTTCCGGGAACAGGCTGGCCGCGTTGCCCGCGGGGACATTCTTCGTGACGGCCGGGCCACCGGCGCCGACGACCGGGAGCGCCCCGATGGGCAAGGCCACACCGAGGCCGCCGACCGCGGCCGGCGCGTCTGAGAAGGTCAAACCCGGGACGGCTGCACCCGGGGCGACGTTAAAGCCGCTCCCGGTCGAGCCGGTTCCCGTCGAGCCGCTCGGGGTCGAGCCGGTTCCCGTCGAGCCGCTCCGGGTCGAGCCGGTTCCCGTCGAGCCGTTCCCGGTCGAGCTGGACGAGGAGCGCGCGGAGGAGCCGGCGTGCGACGTCGCGCTCGGCGTGGGGCTGGGCGAGGCGGCCGCCGTGGCCACGGTGACGGTGGGAGAGCTGCCCGTGGCGGTCAGCGGTGCACCGCGCCAGCTGGCGACGGAGACGAGAGCGGAGAACGTGATCGTCTCCCCCGCGGGAGCCGTCTTCGGCACGCTGAGCTGGGCCTCGATCTGCGACGTAGCCGGCTGTTGGGCCGGCAGGGGCAGGTCGCAGTTCCCGCTGGCCGGGTTGCCCCGGCAGCTGCCGGCCGTGAACACCGGCGAGCTGAACGCCGGACCCTCAGCACCGAGCGTCAGCGTGGTCGCGAGGTTGCCCTCCGCCGCGGAAGTCGACCAGGCGGTGATCCGGAACGAGATCGTGCCGCCCGGGAGCACGCTCGTCGCCGACGCCGAGACGATCACCCGGGGCTGGGCCGGTGCCGGTGTGGGCCTGCCGGTCGGCGTGGGCGTCGGGCTGGTCGTCGAGGGTGACGGCGAGGGCGATGCATGGGACCAGGAGGCCGTGGGACGGTCAGTGGCGCTCGGGGCTGGGGTAGATGTCGCCGGTGGGGTGGACGTCCTCCGCGGGGTGGACCTGGCCGGCGGGGTGGACCTGCCCGGCGGGGTGGA
The DNA here is from genome assembly GCA_965277615.1 of Streptosporangiaceae bacterium. Taxonomy (GTDB): domain Bacteria; phylum Actinomycetota; class Actinomycetes; order Streptosporangiales; family Streptosporangiaceae; genus Bog-532. The sequence goes on from CBDIDG010000004.1 coordinate 434,538, forward strand.
CCTGCCCGGCGGGGTGGCCGATGCCGACGGGGTGGCCGATGCCGGCCGGGTGGAGGTGGCCGAGGGCGTGGCTGCGGCCGACGGGGTAGTGGGCGTGGCCGAGGGCGACGGCGCGGCCGAAGCCGACGGCCCCGGGGTCAGGACAAGGCCGGTCACGCCGGCGGAGATGACAAAAAGACCGGTGGCCAGGCCCAGCGTGATCGGTCGCAGGTACGGGGATCGCATGGGGCACCTTGTCTGTGGAAGTTAGCGCGGTCCGGCGCCGATCAGGCCCGGCGCCTGGAACCACACGGTGATCACGGCCGGGCCGCTGGTGTCGCGGGCCGCGGTGGTCACCGACGGCGCGTAGGTGCCCTGCTGAGCGCGCAGGAACGACAGGATGACCGGCGAGACGGCGGGCGAGACGGCTTCGATTTCGGCGCCGCGCAATGGCACCGCAGAGTCCGCCCCGGGCGACAGATCGTCGAAGGCGACGAGCCGGATCGGCATTTGGGCGGCCAGGACCGACAGGTTGGCCAGCAGCCGCGGGTCGACCCGGCCCGCCAGCAGGGCCGGGCGGGCGGCGGGCGCGGCCTGGATGTTGGGGTCGCGCAGCAGCACCCGGCCCGCGGAGGCGAGGGCAGCGTGCTCGGAGGCGAGCTGGGCCCCGCCCGCGGCGACCTCCCGTACGTCCACCGCTGCGGCCGCGGAACCGAACCGGGCCAGCACCAGCGGCGCGGAGCGAGTGAGCCGGGTACCGAACTGGTCCCGTACCGTCGCGGTCGCGACGACCAGACCGGAGGGCAGCGGGCCGGCCGGCGCCGACGGCAGTACGGTCAGCTGAGCGGCGGGGAAACCCTTCTCGCGCAGCTGGTTACACATGGTCGGGTCACAGGTCACCACCGTGCCCGGGCTCACCTGCTGGGCGATCCAGGCCGCCGTCTGGGCCTGGTTGGCCGCAACCATCTGCGGCGAATCCAGGCCAGCTACGGGCGGGCCCGGGTTCCCCACCCCGGCGGCGGCTACCACCGCCCCGACCACCACCGACAGGGCACACAGTCCGCCCAGCACCACGGTGAACCGCTGCCGCCGGTCGGCCTGGCGCCAGCCGATGGCCCGCCGGATCCCGTACCACGGCCGAACCACCAAGATCCCGAACCACAGGCCTATCGCGAACGCCGGGGCGGGTTTGCCCGCATCTGTACCCACATCCGGCCTTCGGACCCAGACGGGTACCGGATTGGCCGGCCAGCCATCTATTTAGCGCGGCTTAGCTGGTGGGCAGCGCCGGAATCAGGACGGGAGGAAGGGATGGGGAGCGTCGGGGCCGAGCGGAAAGACGACCAGCCGCTGGCCCAGGCGCCGCCGGAGCTGGCTGACCGGGTCGAGACGCAGCCAGCGTGACAGCGCTGACCCGCGGGGATGCCCGGACACCAGGAGCACGGCGGCGTAGTCCCGGCTGCGGACTTCCGACATCACCGCCTTGACCAGGCTCTCCTCATCGCCGATGAACCCGCTGGCCTGGCAGCCGATGGCCGTCAGGTGCCGCACGGTGAGGTCCATCCGGTGCCCGGCCGCCGCCCCGAGGTTGTAGCTCGGCCGCGGCGCGACCGGGAACTTCCCCGACTGGGCACCGAGGAGAAGCTCCATGGGCGGCAACCGGGTCTGAGCCGTGTTGGCCAGCGACAGGACCACCGCCTCGCACGGTCCCTGCTCCTCCAGGGCGACGAGGTAGTTGACCGGTTCCAGGTCGAATTTTTCGTCGGCGGCCAGTAAATCCATGTCCAGCACGAGCAGATACCGTCGCATGCCCATCACTTCCCCGGAAAAGGCTGACGGTTGTGTTACCGGGCTACCCGTAGTCCGGCAACACAACCCGAGCCCAGGGTTGCGGCTATTGCCGTGAACTTAAAGGTAGTTCTCGAGGTCAGCGGCGATGTCAGCGGGGGGCACCGGGGGCTCATAGCGCTTGATCACGGTGCCGTCGCGGCCGATGAGGAACTTGGTGAAGTTCCACTTGACCTCGTCGGTGCCGTCCGAGCCGGGCCGGAGCTTCGAGATGGCCTGGTAGAAGTCGCCGTAGTCCGGGCCGAAGTCGCCGGGCGCCGCGGCCCGCAGGTACCGATACAGCGGGTCGGCGTCGGGCCCGTTGACGTCGATCTTGCTGAAGACCGGGAACGTGACGTCGTAGGTCGCCTGGCAGAATTCCTGGATCTCCGCGTCGGTGCCGGGCTCCTGCTCCTTGAACTGGTTGCAGGGGAAGCCCAGGATCTGCAGGCCCCGGCCCTGGTCGTCGCGGTAGAGCGCCTCCAGGCCCTCGTACTGCGGAGTCAGCCCGCACTTGCTGGCCACGTTGACGATGAGCATCACCTGGCCCTGGTACCGGCTGAGCGGCACCTCGCTGCCGTCCACGGCGGTGGCGGTGAAGTCGTGCGTGCTGGTCATGCGCTCTCCTCGTCGGGGGTCACGGTCCGTCCAGTCTCCGGGGCGTGCCCGCTCCCCCGGCTCCCGGGTCCCGGCTACCGGGCCGCGCGGGTGACGCGCAGCCCGTCAGAACGTTTGTTAATCGAACAATATTGTTTGTACATCGAACTATCCGATAGGTTGCCGGAGTGGCGGCGAAAACCGAGGTGGCCGGGTTGACCGGGCTGGATGCGGAAATCGAAGCGGCCCGGGCGCTGGCCCGGGCCTCATCGGTGCTGGAGCGCTCGTCCAACGAGCTGAGCCTGGGGCACTATCGCGTGCTGTCCGCGGTCGCGTCGGGGCACGAACGGGCGTCGCAGGTCGCGGCCAAGCTGGCGCTGGGCCGGCCCGCGGTCAGCGCCGCGGTCGAGTCCCTGTGCGAGCGGGGGCTGCTGACCCGTTCCGAGGTCGACGAGGACCACCGGGCCATCACCTTGCGGCTGACCGGCGAGGGCAGCGAGCTGCTGGGCCGGGTCGAGGGCGAGATGCGCGAACGGATCCGCGACCTGTGCCGGCGCACGCCCGACGGTGACCGGCTGCTGGAAGCGCTGGTCTGGCTGGGGCGGGCGGTCGACGAACGGCGGGCCGAGTCGCTGGCCCGGCGCTCCCGGGGCGGACGGTGAGCTTGCTGGCTGGCGACTCCACCGGCCGCATGCCGGGCCATCCCGCTGGTAAATCCGCGGGCAACCTGAGTGGCGACACGACGGGACCGGGCTGGATGCGCCGGCTCTGGAGCTATATCGACCGGCACCGGCGCGAGCTGTACCTGTCGCTGACCGGCGCGGTGATCGGCGGGGCCTGCCAGGTCGTCATCCCGCTGGCCGAGCGCCAGATCGTCGACGGGGTCGTGGTCAGCCAGACCTCAGCCCTGTGGCCCTGGCTGCTGCTGATGGCGCTGCTCTCCCTGGTCGGCTTCGCCATGGCCTACCTGCGCCGCTACAACGGCGGGCGGGTGGCGCTCGGGGTCCAGTTCGACCTGCGCAACGCGATGCACGACCACCTGCAGCAGATGGACGCCCGCGCCCTGGACACCATGCCGACGGGTCAGCTGGTCGGCCGGGCCAGCTCGGACTCGACCCTGGTGCAGGGCCTGCTCAACTACATCCCGGTCATGAGCAGCAACGTGCTGCTGGTGATCGGCTCGCTGGCCGTCATGCTGTGGCTCTCGCCGCTGCTGGCGGTCGTGGGCCTGGTGGTCGTCCCGGTGGTCACCGTGCTGTCCTACCGGATGCGGTCCAAGGTGTTCCCGGCCAGCTGGGACGCTCAGCAGCGCGAAGGCGACGTCGTCCAGATGGTCGACGAGTGCCTCAACGGCGTCCGGGTGGTCAAGGCGTTCGGCCAGGAACAGCGGGAACTGCGGCGGGTGACCGACGCGTCCAAGGTGCTGTACGGGTCCCAGGTGCGGCAGGTCAGGTTCCAGGCGCGCTACCAGCCCATCCTGCAGGCCATGCCGGCCCTGGGCCAGGTCGCGGTGCTGGCCCTGGGCGGCTGGATGGCCCTGCACCACCAGATCAGCCTGGGCACGTTCCTGGCCTTCTCCACCTACATGGCCCAGCTGGTCGCGCCCGCCCAACGCCTGGCCAACGTCATCACCGTGGCTCAGCAGGCCCGGGCGGGCGTGGAGCGCATCTTCCAGCTGCTGGACCTGCGCCCAGTCATCGCGGACCGTCCCGGCGCCACGGACCTGCGCGCGGCCGACGGCGAGGTCACGTTCTCCGACGTCCGCTTCGGCTACGACGAGGACGAGCCGGTCCTGAACGGATTCAGCCTGACCGTGCGGGCCGGCGAGCGGGTCGCCCTGATCGGACCCAGCGGGTGCGGCAAGTCCACGGCCGCGCTGCTGCTGTCCCGGTTCCACGACCCGCAGTCCGGGGCGGTGCTGGTGGATGGCCAGGACGTGCGCGACGTGACGCTGGCTTCGCTGCGCCGGCAGGTCGGGATGGCGTTCGAGGACAGCTTCCTGTTCTCGGAATCGGTGCGGGACAACATCGCCTACGCAAGGCCCGAGGCCTCGTTCGATCAGATCGTGGCGGCGGCCCGGGCCGCGGGCGCGCATGAGTTCATCGAGAGACTCCCGCGTGGCTACGACACGACGGTCGGGGAACGCGGCCTGTCGCTTTCGGGGGGACAGCGGCAGCGGGTGGCGCTGGCCCGGGCGCTGCTGTACGACCCGGCCATCCTGGTCCTCGACGACGTCACCAGCGCGGTCGACGCCACTACGGAAGAGGCCATCCACGCGTCGCTGCGCGAGGTGATGGCCGACCGGACGACCATCCTCATCGCGCACCGCCGTTCGACGCTGCACCTGGCCGACCGGATCGTGGTCATGGACCACGGCCGGATCGCCGACCACGGCACCCACGACGCGCTGATGGAGCGGAGCGAGCTGTACCAGAGCCTGCTCACCGGCCTGGAAGCGGAGGCGGCCGCCGCGGTCGGGGACCGGATCGAGGCGCTGGCCGCCATCGGCGACGGGACCGTCACCGCCGCCGCCTGGGCCCGCGGCACGGCCGGCTCCGGCCCGGGCGACCAGACGGTCAACCGGGGCGGCTTCGGCGCGCCGAGCCTGGGCATGGGCCTGGGCGGCGGCGGCAACTGGAGAGCCAACCTGGCCCCCACACCGGCGTTCCTGGCTCAGGTGGCGGCGCTGCCCCCGGTTCGCGACGTGGCCCAGGTCGACCTGGACGCCGAGTCCCGGCACGACCCGGCGTTCAGCCTGCGCAAGCTGATGATGGCGTTCCGCCGCCCGCTGGGGATCGGCCTCGTGCTGGTGATCCTGGACGCGCTGGCGGCGCTGGCCGGGCCGCTGCTGGTCAAGTGGGGCGTCGACAGCGGGGTCCAGGCCGGCTCGCAGGGCGTGCTGTTCGCGGCCTCGGGCATCTACCTCGTGGTGGTCCTGGCCGACACGGTCGACGAGGTCGGCCAGACGTTCGTGACCGGCCGGGCGGCCCAGCGGGTCATGCTGTCGCTGCGGATCCGGATCTGGGCCCAGCTGCAGCGGCTGTCGCTCGACTACTACGAGGGCGAGCTGGCGGGCAAGATCATGACCCGCATGACGACCGACGTCGACCAGTTCGAGTCGCTGATCGAGAACGGTGCCCTGTCGGCGCTGGTGTCCCTGGTCACCTTCGTCGGGGTCGGCGTCGCGCTGCTGGTGATCAACCTCAAGCTGGGGCTGTGCACGCTGAGCGTGGCCGTGCCGCTGGCCTTCACCACCGTCGCCTTCCGCCGCCGGGCGGTGGTGCTCTACAACCAGGCCCGCGACCGCATCGCGATCGTCAACGCCGACTTCCAGGAGAGCCTGTCGGGGGTGCGCGAATCCCAGGCGTTCGTCCACCAGGACCGGACGGGCCAGCGATTCCACCGGCTCGGCCGCGACTACCTGGACTCCCGGGTGGCGGCGCAGCGGCTGGTGGCGATCTACTTCCCGTGGGTCCAGCTGCTGTCCGGGGTGGCCAGCATCATCGTGCTCGGCATCGGTGCCGCCATGATTCACCAGGGCCAGCTCACGGCGGGCGCGCTGATCGCGTTCGTGCTCTACATCGACCTGTTCTTCACGCCCATCCAGCAGCTGTCGCAGGTCTTCGACTCCTGGCAGCAGACCACGATCTCGGTGGGCCGGATCAGTGAGCTGATGCGGACCGTTACCCTGACCCCCAATCCGGACCATCCCCTGCCGCTGGGCCGGCTCGCGGGCGAGGTGCGCTTCGACGGGGTGCACTTCGCCTATCCCGAGCAGGCCAGGACCGGCGCGGGACCGGCCCGGCGCGGGCCGAAGGACGCCAGGCTGCCGGGTGAGGCCGGCCTGGTCCAGGCCCCGCCGCCCGAAGCCCTGCGCGGCATCGACCTGCGCATCGCGCCCGGTGAGATCGTGGCCCTGGTCGGCGAGACCGGGGCGGGCAAGTCGACCCTGGTCAAGCTGCTGGCCCGGTTCTACGACGTGGGGACCGGGAGCGTCACCGTCGACGACTACGACGTGCGGCAGCTGGACATCCAGGACTACCGGTCCCACCTCGGCTACGTGCCGCAGGAGAGCTTCCTGTTCACCGGTACGGTCCGGGACAACATCGCCTACGGGCGGCCCGACGCCAGCGACGCCGAGGTGGAGGCGGCGGCCCGCGCCGTCGGGGCGCACGAGTTCGTGGCCGCCCTGCCCGGCGGGTACCTGCACCAGCTGACCGAACGGGGGCGGTCCCTGTCGGCCGGGCAGCGCCAGCTGCTGGCCCTGGCCCGGGCTCAGCTGGTGGACCCGGCCATCCTGCTGCTGGACGAGGCCACCTCCAACCTGGACCTCATGACCGAGGCCCGGGTCAACGCGGCCATGACCTACGTCTCCGCCGGGCGGACGACGATCATCATCGCCCACCGGCTGCAGACGGCCCGGGCGGCCGACCGCATCGTGGTGCTCGACTCGGGCCGGATCGTCGAGACCGGCGACCACGACGCGCTGCTGGCCGCGGGTGGCCGCTACGCCACCATGTGGGAGTCGTTCGAGACGGCCACGACCGGAGCCCGGTAGACCAGGGCTGGCGCCATAGCAGGCACGAGCGCAGGCGCCCGAGGGCGCAGGGCCTGTTCACTATTCCGGCAGGAAAGATGGACAATCGGGGTATGAGGTTCCAGCTGCTGGACATCCTGCCCAACATCGAGAATCCGGTGACCGGCCGTCTGGTCAGCCCGGCCGACCGGCTCGAGCAGGCGGTGACCGCGGCGCGCCTGGCCGAGCGGCTCGGCCTGGACGCGGTGGCACTCGGGGAGCGGCACGCCGGGCCGTTCCTGTCGGCCGGCGTGACCGTGGTGCTGGGCGCGATCGCGTCCGCCACCAGCCGGGTCCGCATCCAGACCGGCGTCTGCGTGCTGTCGATCCTGGACCCGCTCCGGGTGGCGGAGGACTACGCCACCATCGACCAGCTGTCCCGCGGCCGTCTGGAGCTGGTGATCGGCAAGGGAAACGAGCTGCGCCAGCTGCCGATGTTCGGCGTCGAATCCGGCCAGCAGTGGGAGCAGCTGGCCGAGAAGTACGAGCTGCTGCGGCGGCTGTGGCGCGAGGAGAAGGTGACCTGGGACGGGCGGTTCCGTGGTCCGCTCCGTGAGGTGACGAGCCTGCCCCGGCCGTTCGCGGGCGCGCCGCGGATCTGGCACGGCTCGGCCACCACCTTGACCTCGGCTGAACTGGCCGCGACCTGGGGCGACCCGCTGTTCAGCGCCAACGCGATCCAGCCCCGCGCGAACTACAAGGTGCTCATCGACCACTACCGCGCCGAGTACGACCGCCACGGTCACGACCCGCGCTACGCCTACGTCGCGGCGGGCTCGAACTTCCTGTTCCTGGCGGACACGACCCAGGAGGCCCGGGAGCGCTACGGGCCGGTCTACGAGCAGATGGTCGCGTTCTTCAACCGGCCGGGCAACCACACGCCGGGCAACGAGATGGTCTTCCGCGACATTGACCAGGCCATCGCCGAGGGCCCGGCGCTGGTCGGCAGCCCCCAGCAGATCATCGACAAGATCATGTATTTCCGGGCCGCGTTCGGCCACGACCTGCAGTCGTTCAGCCTGCCCACCATGATCCCGCACGAGCAGCAGCTCGACATGCTGGGACGGCTGGCCACCGAGGTGCTGCCGGTCGTCCGCCGGGAAGTGAAGACCACCTTGTGGACGAGCGAGGACCCCTACGGCGGCCGCCCGGCGTTCACCGGGCGGACCGTGCCCGACGCCGCCGCGGTGATCGAAGGCGCGGCGGCCTGACCTACGGCTGGGCCGGGCCGGGGAACAGGGCCTCCAGGACGCGCGGGACGTTGGCTTCGAGGTCCTTGGCCGCGGCGACGTCACCGGCCAGGTGGCCGATCAGCGCGTGCTGGAACAACCCGTCGAACATGGCGTAGGCCAGGGCCGGGGTCACGGCGGGCGGGGTCTGGCTGAGCTCGGCGTACCTGGTCACGACGCGCCAGATCATGTCTTCCAGGCTCTGGTCGATCTCGCGCGCGACGGCGCGGAAGGCCGGCTCGAACTGGCTCTGGTTCCGCAGGTCATACCAGAGCCGGTGCATGGCCGCGTCCTCGCGCAGCGTGGTCGCCATCGCCGCCGCGAAGCCCCACTTGAGCTCGGCGGCGGAGGTGGCCGTGGCCACGATGTGGTCGTAGTGGGTCACGCACTCGGTCTTGCACTGCCGCACGCAGAAGGTGATCAGCTCGAACTTGTCGCTGAAGTAGTAGTGCAGGACCCCGTGGGAGAACTCGGAGTTCTGGGCGATGTCCCGCAGGCTGGTGCGGGCGTAACCCAGCTCGGCCAGGGTCTGCAGCGCGGCCGCGGCGAGCTGGGCCCGCCGCTCGGCGAACTTGTCCACCTGCCGGCGCGCGACCCGGTCCCGGTTCCGCTCCTTCACCTCGGTCACAGTCAGGGTCCGATCGTTACGGGGCCGTCGCCCCAAAAAGTACCAGTCCGGTCCGGGCGCACCCGGCGCTCGTTGGTCTTGACGACTGGCCAGCTTTCTCTTGACCATCGTCAAACAATGCCTTGACAAGTGTCAAGACGGGCGAGAAGGCTATGAGGCACGTCACACCCTGTTGCCCCGAGCTGACCTGCGGCGGCGTGGCCGCGGAAAGAGGTACCTGATGAGCGTGTACGACCTGACCGGGCGAAAGGCGCTGGTGACCGGCGGGGCCCGCGGGCTCGGCGAAGGGATGGCGCAGGCGCTGGCCCGGGCCGGGGCGTCGGTGGTGATCGGCGACATCCGCGAGGACCTGGGCAAGACCTGCGCCGACTCGCTGCGGGCCGCCGGCGGCACGGCCGAGTTCGTGCAGCTGGACGTCACGTCGGACGAAAGCTGGGAGCGGGCCATCCCCGAGGTCATCAGCTGCCTCGGCGGCCTGGACATCGTGGTCAACAACGCCGGGGTCGAGATCACCAGCCTGCTGGTGGACCTGGACGCCGACGACGCCCGCCGGATGCTCGAGGTGAACGTGCTGGGCACGTCGCTGGGCATCAAGCACGGCTTCCGGGCCATGCGCCCGGGCGGCCCGGCGGGCCAGGGCGGCGCGATCGTCAACGTCGCGTCGGTGGCGGCGACGATCGCCTTCCCCGGCATCGCGATCTACTCCGCCACCAAGTCGGCGGTGGACCGGCTGACCCGGGTGGCGGCGATGGAAGCGGGCAAGCTCGGCTACGGGGTCCGGGTCAACAGCGTCTACCCCGGCCTGGTGCCGACCGAGATGGGGGCCCAGCTGGCCAACGACGTGGCCTCCATCGGCCTGTTCGAGAGCACCGAGGCCGCGGTCGGCGCGGTGGTGGAGCTGACCCCGCTGGGGCGGCTGGGTGAGGTGGCCGACATGGCCGACGCGGTGGTGTTCCTGGCCTCGGACGGGGCCCGGTTCATCACCGGGGCGGGCCTGCCCATTGACGGTGGCATGGGCATGTAGCACGCCCGGACACGCAGCCTGGCCTGGGCTCGGAGGGGGGTCCAGGCCCGGACTGCGGCCCGCGCCGGTAGCAACGATGCCCAACCAGCGAAAAGGAATGAGCCCATGGCTTCGAGGGGCGCGGTGACATGCGGCTGACCGACTACCTGGACAAGGGCGCCTCGCTCGGGCCGGAGGCGCCCTGCCTGACCACGGCCGGGCACACCCTGTCCTACGGCCAGGTCCAGCAGCTGTCCCGGCAGATCGCCGGGGCGCTGGACCGCTCCGGCATCGCAGCCGGGGACAAGGTCGCGATCTTGTCGGCCAACGATCCGCTCGCGTTCAGCTGCGTGTTCGGGATCTCCCGGGCCGCGGCGGTGTGGTGCCCGGTCAACCCGCGCAACGAGGCGGCCGAGAACCGCGACCTGCTCGACTTCTTCGACTGCCGGTGCCTGATCTTCCAGGCCGCCTTCGGGCTGCTGGTGGCCAAGATCCTGCCCGATCTGCCCAAGCTCACCACCCTGGTCTGCCTCGACGGCGACTTCCCGAACGCTACGCCGTTCCGGGAGTGGATCGGCGCCGAGGCTGCTGCACCCGGGCCGGCCGGACCTTTGGAACCCGGGCCGGCCGGCCCCGGACCCCACGACTCCGGAGCTCACGACTCCGGACCTCCCGGTTCCGGACCCGCTGACGACCTGATCATGCTGGTCGGCACGGGCGGAACCACCGGGCGGCCCAAGGGGGTGATGCTGACCGCGGCCAACATCGAGACGATGTCCGCGCTGACGCTGATGAGCTACCCGTTCCAGCCCCGGCCGCGCTACCTGGCGCTGGCGCCGCTGACCCACGCGGCCGGCGTGCTGTGCTTCCCCGTCCTGTCGCTCGGCGGCGAGATCGTGATCATGGGGAAACCGGACCTGACCGACTTCCTCGCCCTGGTCGAACGGCACCGGATCACCCACACGTTCCTGCCGCCGACGCTGATCTACATGCTGCTGGACCACGCCGCGCTGGAGACCACCGACACGACCAGCCTGCAGTGCCTGTGGTACGGCGCGGCCCCGATGTCGGCCAGCCGCCTGGAGGAGGCGCTGACCCGGCTGGGCCCGGTGCTGGGCCAGCTGTTCGGCCAGTCCGAGGCCCCGATGATGATCTCCACGCTGGCTCCGGCCGACCATTTCCGGGCCGACGGCTCGCTCGCGACCGAGCGGCTGTCCTCGGCCGGGCGGCCGACCCCGCTGACCACGGTCGCGATCATGGACGATGAGGGCCACCTGCTCGGCCACGGCCAGCGGGGCGAGATCGTGGCCCGCGGGTCACTGATCATGGCGGGTTACTACAAGAACCCGGACGCCACGGCCGAGGCGTCCCGGTACGGCTGGCACCACACCGGGGACATCGGCTATCTCGACGAGGACAACTACCTGTACATCGTCGACCGGGCCAAGGACATGATCATCACCGGCGGCTTCAACGTCTACTCGGCCGAGGTGGAGCAGGTCCTGCTGGCCCATCCGGCCGTGCAGGACTGCGCGGTGATCGGCCTGCCGGACGACAAGTGGGGCGAGCGCGTCACCGCCGTGGTGCAGCTACGGGCCGGGCAGGCCGTGACCTCGAAAGAGGTGTACAACTTCGTCAAGGAACGGCTGGGCAGCGTGAAGTCGCCCAAGCAGGTCGAGGTCTGGCCCGACCTGCCGCGCTCCAAGGTCGGCAAGATCCTCAAGACCGAGGTCAAGGCCCAGCTCCAGGGCGAGGCCGGCTAGGGCCGGCCAGACGTCATCCCTGGTCTGGGCGGCGCCGCGCCGCTCGTTCGGCGGCGCTGCTCCCGACGCAGAACTCGTTACCTTCAGGATCGGCCAGGACGACCCAGCCGGGACCGCCGGGCTGGCGCCGGTCGGCCAGCAAGGTCGCCCCGAGCCGCACGGCCCGCTCGACCTCGGCGTCCCGCGCCGTGGCGGTGGGCCACAGGTCGAAGTGGACCCGGTTCTTGGCCGTCTTGCCCTCGGGCACGTGCAGGAACAGCAGGCCGGGTTGGCCGGGACGCCCGGCCACGAGGACCGAGTCGTCGGCGGGCATGTCCCCGGGCCGGATCTCGCGGTCGAGAAGGTGAGCCCAGAACGTCGCGAGCCGGTGCGGGTCGGACGCGTCGAAGGTGATCTCGTGGATCTCAAGGTGCGGGGATGCGGAGTCGGCCATGGTGACAGAGTCGCACGCGGGGCCGAGGTCGCGGCCCCGCGGCGGACCGGGCCAGGGCGGCCGGTTAGCTGCCCGGCAGGAGCAGCAGCTTGGCGCCGTAACCCGCCTCGGTGGGTGCGCCGGGCAGCAACTGCTGCTGCAGGGCATCGACGGGCGTGATCGGGTTGGGGGCCAGCTGGCAGAGCCGGGCCACGGTGCCAGCGATCTGCGGCGCGGAGAACGACGTCCCGCTCCAGATGGCCCAGGCGTTCGGCCCGAACTTCTGGCTGGTGTCGTTGGCATCGTCCTCGATGCCCGGGACGAAGGTCGAGGCGATGCCGACGCCGACGGCCGAGCAGGTCACCCAGTCTCCGAAGCTGGACCAGTCCGCGGGGGTGAGGTCCGCCTGCAGCGCGGCCACGCCGATCACTGCGGGGATGGCCGCGGGGTACATCGGCACGTCCGTGCCGTTGTTGCCCGCGCTGGCCACGATGAGCACCTCCGGGTGCTCGTCCTGCACGGTCTGCACCGCGGTGAGGAGAGCGGCCGGCGCCTCGTCCGCCACGCCCGGGGTGGCCATGGACAGGCTGATGATGTTCGCGCCGTCGCGCGCGGCCTGGATGATCGCGTTGCCGATGTCCTGGACGGTCGCCATCCCGTCCGTGTCCGCCTTCTTGTAGACCACGATCGTGGCCTGGGGCGCGACCTGCTGCAGGACCCCGCACACGAACGTGCCGTGACCGGCGCTGGCGTCGAGGATGCCGTCGGCCGGAAGGACGTCGAGCGGATCCTCGTTCAGGGGCGTCTCGGCGATCGTGGCCAGCCAGCCGTCGGTCCGGTCCTCGCGGTTGATGCCGGTGTCGATGACCGCGACGGTGATCGGGCGGAAGATCTGCTCGGTACCGAACTGGGCGGGCGGAAAGGCCGGGTCAGCCGCGGTCAGCTCGGGAGTGTCCTTGTCCTTGACCGTGTGACCGGTCACGCAGACGTAGTTCAGGTCCACGTCGGCGCCGGTTTCTTCCCGGACCTGGTTGCGGTTCTGGACCAGCTCGGCCCCGTCCTTGCCGCGGCTGAGGAACGTGCGGAACGGCAGCGGTCCCTGGGGCTCGTCATGAAGCTTCCGCGGCTGGTAACCCAGGTCGTTCAATTTTCTGACGGCCTGGTCATAGGCGGTGGGGTCACAGCCCGGGTCACCGCCGGTGCGGGTGTCGTCGTGCTCGGCGCCGGGCGCCGGGCCGGCCGGGTCCCGGAGCAGCAGCTGGTCCCGGGCCACCAGGATCGGGTGCTGCTCGCCGGACTGATCGGGCCAGATCACGTCGATCAGCACCGGCGGATCGCCCGGGCCGGACTGCAGCTGCTCGCGGACGGCCTGGAGGCGGCGGATCATGTCGTCGGCCCGGCGCGGATTGGTGTTGGACTCGGTGAGGGCCTGGGATTGCGCAGCCGCGATACGCCCGTCGCTGCGGCGCTGAGTTTCGGAACGAAAATCCGGATAGAGGGGGCCGGGGGTGCCGTCAGTGGTCATAGCGGAATTCTCCTTGGCGTCCGTAACGGCTACGATTGTGCTGCTTGGCGGCCGACCAGATCGGGCCTGCAACCATGGATGCTCAGTCCGACTATCTCGTGCCGGAAGCCGAAGCGGCATATGGCGGAGTAGTCAGGGACCCCGCTAGATACACCGCCAGGATCCCTATCTTGATCGCGCAGGCCCGCGCGGCTCACGACACCGAGGCACTGGTGGTCGCGCTGCGGGCTCAGGCGTGGGCTCAGCATGTGGTCCTGGACAACCAGGGCGCGAAGAAGACGCTCGACCAGGCGGCGCGGCTGGCTCGCCGGGAGGGACTCGGCCACCGCCTGGGCGACGTGCTGGTCACCCGCGCGGTCGCGCTGCACGAGCTGGGCCGGCGGGCCGCGGCCCGGCGCGATCTGGACCGCGCTGAGCTGCTGGTCCGCGACGAGCGGCGACCGGAGATCGGCCTGCAGCAGGCGCTCCTGGAGCACAACGCCGGGCGGAACCGGGACGCCGCCGCGCTGTACCAGCGGGTGCTGGCCGACCCGCTCTGCCCGCCGGACGTGTGGATCAAGGCGGCCAACAACCTGTCCGTGGCCTACACCGAGCTGGGCCGGCCGCAGGCCGCGCTCGACCTGCTGGAGCAGGCCGCCGCGCGGGCCCGGGAGCAGAGCCCGCTGCTGGTGGCCATCGTCACCAACAGCCAGGCGTGGTCCAGCTTCCACGCCGGCGAGGTGGTGGCCAGCCTGCGCCTGTTCGAGCAGGCGGCCGGGCTGTACGTGGCCGCCGGGATGCCACTCGGCGAGCACTACCTGGACTACGCCGACGTCCTGGTCGACCTGCGGCTGCTGGATGAGGCGCTCACGGTGGCCCGCTCGGCGGCGGACGAATTCGAGTCCCACGGGGCCCGGCTGATGGCGGCGCAGGCCCGGCTGCGGTGCGCTCAGCTGGCGCTGCTGCTCGGGGACCGCGCGGTAGCCGGCGCCGACGCCGACGCTGCGCTGGCCGAGTTCCGCCGCCAGCGGCGGACCGCGTGGACGGCGCGGGCGACGGTCGTCGCGGTCGAAGTGGCCGCGGCCGGGACCGAGCGCCAGCCCGATGAGGTCCGCCGGCTGGGCCGGGCGGCGGGCATGTTGCAGCGGCACGGCCTGCGGCCCGAGGCGGTCGGGGCCCACCTGGCGGCGGGGCGGGCGGCGCTGGCGGCGGCCGAAACGCGGACGGCCCGGCAGCACTTCCGGTCGGCCGGGGAACTGGCCCGGGGCCAGGCGTTGCTGGTGCGGCTGCGGGGCCGGCTGGCCCAGGCCCTGGACGCCAGCACCAGCCCGCAGCCCGGCCCGGTGCTGCGGCACTGCCGGACCGGCCTGACCGACCTGGCCCGGCACCGCGCCGCGCTGCCCTCGATGGAGCTGCGCATGCTGGCCTCGGGCCACGGGGCCGAGCTGGGTGAGCTGGGCCTGCGGGAACTGCGCCGGGGTGCGCCCGCGGCCCGGGTATTCACCTGGATGGAGCTGACCCGGGCCGCCTCGCTGCTGAGCGTCGAGCCACCGGTCGCGGCGGTGCAGGAGGACCTCAACGCGCTGCGCGTGCTCGACCAGGAGCTGCGGACGGCGCGGCGCGAGGCCGACCAGGCGCCGGCCGAACTGCTGGCCCGCCGGGCCCGGCTGGAGACCCGGATCCGGCGGGCGGCCTGGACCGGGCCGCAGAACCGGTCGGCCCAGGCCGAGCTGGCGGGCAGCGGCGAGCTGCGGTCGCTGCTCGGCGGCCGGTACCTGGCCGAGTACGCCACCGCCGGGGACCAGCTGGTCGCGGTGGTCATCGGCCCTCACGGGATCCAGCTGGTCGAGCTGGGGCCGGCCCAGCCGGTGTACCAGGCGACCGACCTGCTGCTGTTCTCGCTGCGGCGGCTGCTCCGGCGCGGCCACAACGCCCAGGCCCGGGAGAGCGCGGAGTTCCACCGGGCCGCCCTGCGCCGCGCGCTGGTGACGCCGCTCGGGGTCGGGGACGGCGACCCGCTGGTCATCGTGCCCTCGGGCCGGCTGCACCGGGTGCCCTGGCCCGGGCTGCACCCGGCCGAGACCTGCGTCGTGCCGTCGGCCACGTTCTGGGCCCGCAGCCGCCGGGCCGCCCGGCCGGCCGATGCGGGGCGGCTGGCTCTGGTCGCGGGCCCGGACCTGCCGGGGGCGCTGGCCGAGGTGCAGGAGATCCACCGGACGTGCCGGGAGGCTGGCCTGCTGCTGCCCCCGGACAGCAACGTGCAGGCGACGCTGAAGCTGATCTCCGGCGTCGACCTGGCCCACCTGGCCTGCCACGGCCTGTTCCGCTCGGACAACCCGTTGTTCTCCTCGCTGCTGCTCAGCGACGGCCCGCTGACCCTGTACGAGGTGCTCAACGCGGGCGGCGTGCCACGCCGGGTGGTGCTGGCCGCCTGCGACGTGGGCGCGGAGTACCGGTACGCGGGCGGTGAGGTGCTCGGCTTCGTCAGCGCGCTGATGGCCCGCGGGACGGCCGGGGTGGTCACCTCGGCGATCCCGCTGCCCGACGGGGCCAGCGTGCCGCTGATGACCAGCCTGCACCGGAAGGTCACGGCGGGCACGTCGATGGCGCAGGCGCTGTGGGAGGCCCGCACCACCGCCGACCTGGAGCGGGCGGAGGACTACGTGGCGTGGTCCGGCGTCACCGCCTACGGCGCGGCCTGAGCGGCGCAGCGCCGCACGCTCGGGTAACCAAGTGCGATTCGCACCCTTATTAATAATATTAAAAGGTTATTCTGTGGTCGGTGGCGCTAAAATGCGTGCGATTCGCATACTCTTTCCTGGTTAGGGTAGCTGGCGGGTAATGACCAACTTCACCACGACCGGACTGATGGTGGCCGGGCCCGGCCAGGGCGAGCCGCGATGGATCGGCAGCAGCCGGATCACGATCAAGGCGACGGCCGGCCAGACGCACGGTGGCTTCGGGCTGATCGTTTCCGAGGTCACGCGGGACGCCTCCTCCCCGATGCACATCCACCACACGGCCGACGAGTCGATGTGGGTGCTGTCCGGGCTGGTCCGGGTGCGCTGCGGCGAGGACGAGTTCCGGCTGGCGGCGGGGGCGTTCGCGTTCCTGCCGCGGGGCGTGCCGCACACGTTCATCGCCGAGGAGGACACGACCATGCTCGGGCTGGTCAGCCCGGGCGGCACCGAGGCGTTCTTCGCCGAAGGCGGGCCGGTCGCGATCACGGCCACCCCTCCCCCGCCCGACCTGGAGCGGCTCCAGCGGGCCGCGGAGCGGAACCAGTGCGAGTTCGTCGGGCCGCCGCTGTCACCGGCCTGAGCGGCCGGCCAACTTAGACTGGCGGCCATGGAGGACGACGTCGCTGCGGCCCTCACCAGCCTGCTCAACCGGCTGATGCTGCCGGCCAACCGGGGGGCCCTGTGCGCTCCGGTCATCGCGGTGGCCCCGGACGGAGTCGACACCCAGACCTACCCGGTGCTGAACACGCTGGCGACGGTGGGACCAGTCACGGTGGCCCGGCTGGCCGAGCAGGTGGGCATCGACCGCTCGGGCACCAGCCGGTACGCCGATCGCCTCCAGGAAGCCGGGCTGATCAAGCGCACGACGGATCCGCTCGACCGGCGCGCGACCCTGCTGTCCCTCACGCCCAAGGGCGCGCGGGTGATCAGCAAGCTCAACGCCACGCTGACCGATCACCTGCGCGCCCTGACCGCGGCCTGGCCGCAGGGTTCGGTCGGGGCGCTGGCCGACGGGCTGGCCCTGCTGCTCGACGGCCCGGCCACGCCAGCGGCGCGGCTGGGGACGGCCCCGGGGGTCAGCCGCCGGTTAGGGCGTCCGGCATACTGCCGGTCATGATGATTGGCGCGGGACTGGATGGCCGGCTCGGCTTGGCGTTCGACCAACTGCGGGCGGCGGCCCGGGAAGCCGGCGGGCTCGGCTTCGAGAGCCTGTGGACCCCGGCCGGGACGGTGCCGGACTCGTTCCACATCTGCGCGGCCTGGTCGCAGGACACCTCGCTGCGCACCGGGATCTCCGTCGTCCCGGCGGTGCGGATGTGGACCCCGCTGAGCCTGGCCCTGCAGGCGGCCACGTTGGCCCAGCTGTCCTCGGGCCGGTTCGTGCTCGGCCTGGGCACCGGGGGCTACGGGCCCGACTTCTGGACGTCGGTGGGCCTGCCCAACCGCCCGATCGCGGTCATGCGCGAGTACGTGACCCAGGTCCGGGGGCTGCTGGACGGCCAGCAGGTCACTACCGGGTCGGAGGGCGGCCGGGCCGGCATCGGGTCCGGTTTCCCCGGGTGGCCGAAGTCGGCCTCGCTCGGGGTGAAAGACCTGCCGGCGGCCCCGGTGTACCTGGCCGCGCTCGGCCCGCAGATGCTGCGGCTGGCCGGGGAGACGGCCGACGGCGCGCTGCTGAACTGGGCCACGCCGGCCCGCATCGCGGCCAGCCGGGCCGAGATCGACGCGGGCGCGGCCCGGGCGGGCCGGGCCCCGGGCTCGGTCCCGATGACCATGTACATCCGGGTCTGCATCGACGACGACGTGGCCGCGGCCCGGCTGGCGTTCGGCACGCAGGTGCTCGGCTACGCCATGGCCCGGCCGGGCATGCCCAAGAACGCGGGGTACCGGGCCCTGTTCGCCGAGATGGGCTTCGACGCCGAGCTGACCGAGCTGGAGCAGCGTCGCGACCAGGGTGCGAGTATGCCCGAGCTGGTGGCGGCCGCACCCGAGGAGATGCTGCAGGCGGTCGGCTACTACGGCCCGGCCGGCCCGGCCCCGGCCGCGTTCGCCCGGCTCAGCGCGGGCCTGGACGAGACCGTGGTGCGGGTCATCACGGCCCGGCCGGGCCTGGACCCGGTGCTGGCGGCGATGAACGCGCTGACCCCGGCCCGGATCAGGGACGCGGCTGGGGCCTAGGAGCCAGGGTTCAGGAGCCGGGCTTAGGCGCCGGAGTTTAGGCGTCGGGCAGGGCATCGCGGCGCAGCGGGCGCCAGCAGCAGGCCACGAGCACGGTCAGCACGATCGTGATGGCGAAGAACACCGAGCGGGGCCCCAGGCTGTCGCTGAGGAACCCCGTGCCGAACCCGGTGATCGGGGTCATGCCCGGCATCATCATGACCCACAGGCCCATGATGCCACCGCGCAGGAAGGGCGGGGCCAGCAGCTGGACGTGTTGGCCAGGGCGAGCAGACAGATCGACCCCAGCCCGATCAGGATCGTCCCGGCGAAGGCCAGCGCCGGAACGGGGGCCAGGCCGGTGAGCAGCGTCGCGGCGGTGGACGATGCGGCGGGTGACGCGGCGGGTGACGCGGCGGACGATACGGCGGGTGACGCGGCGGGTGAATTGTTATCGGCCGAGTGCATTTCGAACTAGGTTAGGGATAGCTCGTTATTTAGCGCAACTAGCTACCTGTGCTTTCCGGGTTGGCTGCGGTGCGCGCGCTGGCGAAGGGCGCGCTCCTTGGGATCTGACGGTTCGCCCGCCGGGCGCAGTGAGCGCCACAGCAGGGCCGCGGCGTAGGACCGATACGGGGACCAGGCCAGGCCGCGGCGCCGGACCTGCCCACTACTGGGCGGCCGTTCAAGCTGCCACAGTTGCTGGATCGCCTGCCGGATACCGCGATCAGCTTCCGGCAACACGTCCGGGCGGGCCAGGTTGTGGAGCAGGAAGGTCTGCGCCGACCACAGGCCCACCCCCCGGACGGCCGTGAGCCGGGCCACCGCCTCGTGATCCGGCACCGACCCGAGGTGCTCGATATCCAGGGCGCCGGACAGCTCGGCCGCCGCCAGCGCCACCGCGTAGCCGGCCCGGGCCCGGGACAGGCCGCAGTCCCGGAGCCGCTCGGGTCCCAGGCCAGCGATCGCCCGGGCCGTGGGCAGGCCGTCCGTCGCGGCGCTGATCCGGTCGTAGATCGTGAACGCGGCCTGGGCCGAGATCTGCTGCCCCACCACGTGCAGCAGCATGGCGGCGAACTTGCTCGTCCCGGTCCGCCCGCCGTCGTGCCATTCGAACGGCGACGGCCGGCCGTAGGCGCTGATGACGCTGGCCAGCACCGGGTCCCGTTCGGCCAGGGCGGTGTAGGCCCGGGCATGCTCCGGCGTCACCGAGCCACCTTAAACCGGTTGCCTGGACCGGGGGCCGGGCGCGTGTGGGTGACGCGGAAGTGCCGCCGGGGCGGGCGGCCAAGGCCGCGCGACCAACCGCGCTCGATCATGTCCAGTCCTACGCCGCGAGCGTCGGGGCGGCGGGCTAGGCGACTTCGCGGGTGCCGGCGCCTACGCGGGCCAGGATCGAGGCGGCCAGTTCGGCGGCCTGGTCCCTGATCTCGGGGATCGCGGTGCTCTCCCAGAGCTCACCGCGCCGCAGTGAGCTGAGCGTCCAGGCGGGCAGGTCGCCGGCCGCGGCGTCGGCGGCCGGGCAGAGACGGCCGTCCGGGCGGGTGGCGAAGCCCAGGCCGAGGGAGTCGCGGCGGGCCGATCCGCGGGCCAGCAGCGCGCGGACCAGCGGGTCGTCGCCGGGATCGGGGGTGGCGGACCGGCCGGTGCAGTTGATCACCAGGTCGGCCCGGACGGTGGTGCCGTCGCTGAGCCCGACGGTCAGGCCACCCTCGTGGTCGCGGGCCTCGACGACCGACGCGGGCCGGACGGTGAGCACGCCCTGGGCGTGGCGGGTCGCCATCCACGCGCCGAGTTCGGGGGCCATCCGGTGCCGGACGCGTTCCCAGCGCCGCTGGCCCTGGGCCAGCAGCCGGCGGCGGTTGGGGTCGTCCAGGCGCGACCAGAGCTGCTGGGTCACCGGCCGCAGGCTGTCGACCGCCGTTCGCCAGTCGCCGTCGAGCGCGCGGATCCGGTCGAAGACCAGCCGCCGGGCGCTCGCGGCGGTGAACGTGGTCCCGGGGAGCGGCCGGGGCTGCGCCGCGGGCGGGTCGGGGACGTGGGCCAGGGGCAGCAGCCCGTGCCGGGAGACCGTGTGGAGCTGACAGTGACCGTAGTTGATAGCGACGTCGATCATGGTCAGCCCGGAGCCGACGAGCAGCACGGTCGACCCCGCGGGCAGCTCGGGCAGGCCGCCCGGACGCCAGGGGTCGGCCACGAACCGTGGTGAGCGGGCCAGCGGTGCGGGCACCCAGTTGGTGGTGGCCGCGCCGTGGCCGAGAGCGAGGACGACGGCATCGGCCGGCCGTACCTGGCCATCGGCCAGCGTGACCGTGACGGCCTCGCCGCGGCGGCGCAGGTCCACGGCGCGGGTCCGGTGCTGAGTCCAGGCGACCCCGGGTGCCGCCGTCAGCTGCTGATCGACGGTGTCGGCCAGGTAGCGGCCGAATACGGCCCGCGGCGCGAAACCGCCCGCCGGGAAGCCCGGGTCATAGTTGGCCCGCAGCCAGCGGACGAAGTGACCGGGCTCGTCCGGGAGCACGCTCATCCCGGTGGCCGGGACGTTGAGCCGGTGCTCGTGGTTCCCGGTCGAGTAGGCCACCCCCCGGCCGAGCTGACCCGGTTCGACGACGTGCAGGGTGAGCGGCACGCTGCGGGCGGCGGCCCGGCGACTGAGGTGCAGCGCGGCCAGGGCACCGCTGGCTCCGCCGCCTACGACCACGACCTGCAATTCATTCCCTCCCGATCGAATAAATAGACAATACCGTTGGTGTGGTCAGGAGGGGTGAGGCCTCCCGTGCGGGCGGGGACGTGCGGGCGGCGGGGTGCTCCGTGTCCGGGCAGCGTAGTCAGCGAATACGACTGACTTCGCTGCCGGGTAATGGATCTTCGAAACCGGTGGGGCGGGAGTGCCGGGGCTGGTGGGGCGGCGGCGCTTCGGCGCGGGCCAGGGAGGAGCCAGGCCGCGGGTTTCCATCCATCCCGGAGCCGGAAATGCCCCGCCGGAGGCGGGCAGATACCTGGAAGCCGTAGATTCCTCCTGTGACTGGACCTCTGATCGACGTTGATCGACTCGGTGAGCTGCTGGACCACGACCGGGCGCCGGTCTTGCTGGACGTGCGCTGGTCGCTGGCGGGCGGACCCGAACGAGCCGACTTTCTCGCAGGTCATATACCCGGAGCCCAGTTCGTGAACATGGACGCCGACCTGGCCAGCCCGGCCGGGGGCGGGGGACGTCACCCGCTGCCCGGCCCGGTGCGGTTCGTTGCGGCCATGCGGCGGCTCGGGGTGCGCAACGACACCGGCGTGGTGGTGTACGACGCGGGCAACTCAACCTCGGCCGCGCGGGCCTGGTGGCTGCTGCGCCGGCTGGGCCACAGCGACGTACAGGTACTCGACGGCGGCTACGCGGCCTGGCGGCGCTCCGGCCGTCCGGTGGAGACGGTGGTGCGCGAGGTGGCCGCGGGCGACTTCGTGGCCGGCGGCCCGGGGGCCGAGGTGGTCGAGGCCGACGGCGTGCTGGCGGCGGCCGCGGCGGGCGTGCTGCTGGACGCCCGGGACGGCGAGCGCTACCGGGGCGAAGTCGAGCCGGTCGACCCGGTGGCGGGCCACATCCCCGGCGCGGTCAGCGCCCCGACCCGGGAGAACGTGACCGGCGACGGCTTGTTCCTGGACGCGGGCGCGCTGCGCGAGCGCTTCGCCGCGCTCGGGGTCACGGCCGGCCAGCCGGTCACGGTCTACTGCGGTTCGGGGATCACGGCCGCGCACGAGGTGCTCGCCCTGGAGGTGGCCGGCTACCAGGCCGCGCTCTACCCCGGGTCGTGGTCGCACTGGATCACCGACCCGGAACGGCCGGTGGCGACCGGTCCCCAGTGACCAGCCGGGTCTAGGCCAGATACACCCTCGTTGAGTAGGGTCGTCCGGTGCCTGAGCTTCCTGAGGTCGAATCGGCGCGGGCGGTCATTGAACGGGCCGGGTTGCGGCGTCGCATCGCTGACGTCGACGACTCCGACCGGTTCGTGTGCCGCCCGCATCCACCGGGGGCGATCCGGCAGGCGCTGCTCGGCGGTGAGCTGGTGGCCGCCCGGCGGCAGGGCAAGAGCATGTGGTGCCCGGTCGGCGGGGTGGCCCGCCCGGTCACGCTCGGGATCCACCTCGGGATGTCGGGCAAGATCGTGATCGCCGACGCCGACGGGGCCGAGGTCGATGGCGGCGACTACTGGGAGGGCCAGCGCCGGCCCGGTGACTACCGCTGGGCCCGGTTCACGCTGTTCTTCGCCGACGGGGGCCGGCTGATGCTGGTCGACCCCCGTCGGCTGGGCCGCGTCCGGCTGGACCCGCCGGTGGACGAGCTCGGCCCGGACGCGGAGCGGATCACGCCGGCCCAGTTCCGGGCGGCCCTGGGCGCGGGGGCCACGCCGGTCAAGGCCCGGCTGCTGGACCAGCACCGGATCGCCGGGATCGGCAACCTGCTGGCCGATGAGATCCTCTGGCAGGCCCGCGTCCATCCGGGCCGTCCCGTCGGGAGCCTGTCCGGCGCGGAGGAAGAGCGGCTGTGGCGCGCCACCCACAGCGTGATCGAGACGGCAATCCGGGGCGGGGGCGTGCATACGCTGGGGCTCATTCCGGCCCGGCACAAGGGCGGGACCTGCCCCCGAGATCACGTGCCGTTGCAGACCGGCACCTTCGGCGGGCGCACGAGCTGGTGGTGCCCGGCCGAGCAGGTGCTGGCGGCTTAGCGGCCGCCTTACCGGGGTTCCCCGGCCGGCTTACCGGGGCCCCCGGGCGGGCCCGGGTCAGGTGTGGACGTATTCGCCCGGGGCCGGGTACAGCACCGGATAGGTGCCGCTCCCGGTCGGCGGCGGATCGGTCAGCGGCCCGGAGTTCTCGGCCGACCACTGGGCCCAGTCTTGCCACCACGAGCCGGGGTGCTGGGTCGCCTGCTCCCGCCACTTGTCGGCCGACTTGGGGTGCTGGTGGCCGACCAGGTACCAGCCCTTGGGGCCGGGTGGGTTGACGATGCCGGCGATGTGACCGCCGTTGCTGAGCACGAACCGGACCGGCCCCGAGACCAGGTTGGTGGTGGCGTAGGCCGACCGCCAGGGCACGATGTGGTCGTTCTCGGCCGACACGACGTAGGCCGGGTGCTTGACGTCAGCCAGGTTCACCCGGCGCCCGGCCACCTCCAGCAGACCCTGGGCCAGGTTGTTCTCGACGTAGAAGTTGCGCAGGTAGAACGCGTGCATGGCCGCGGGCATGCGGGTGCTGTCGGCGTTCCAGGCCAGGATGTCGAAGGCCGGCGGATCCTGCCCCATGAGCCAGTTGGCGGCGACGTAGCTGAAGATCAGGTCGTTGGCCCGCAAGATGTCGAACGTGCCCGCCATGGCGCTGGCGGCCAGGTGGCCTTCCCGCTCCATCTGGGCCTCCAGCCGGCGCACCGTTTCGAGGTCGGTGAACGCGCCCAGCACCCCGGGCTCGGAGTAGTCGAGCAGCGTGTTGAGCAGGGTGATCGTGCCGATCCGGTCCTGGCCGCCCGCGGCCAGGTAGGCGTCGGTGATCGCGGTCAGCGCGCCGCCCAGGCACAGGCCGACGATGTCCACCGAGGGGGCCCCGGTGATGTCCTGGATGACGTCGAGGGCCTGCTGCGGCCCGTACACCAGGTAGTCGTCCAGCGTGATGCCGGACATCTCCGGCGACGGGTTGCGGTAGCTGATGGCGAACACGGTGCGCTCGTGCTTGACCGCCCACTCGGCGAAGCTGCGCCCGGGGGCCAGGTCCATCACGTAGTACTTGTTGATCCAGGGCGGGCTGAACAGCAGCGGCGTGGCGTGGACCTGATCGGTCTGCGGTGAGTATTGCAGCAGTTCCATCAGCTCGTTGCGGAACACGACCTGGCCCGGGGTGGCGGCGAGGTTGTCGCCCAGCGTGAACGGGCTGGTGTCGACCTGCCGGGGCCGGCCGTTGTTGTGCCGCAGGTCGTCGACGAAGTTGCGCATCCCCTTGGCCAGGCTGGCCCCGCCGGTCTCGAACGCCCGCTTGAGCGCGGCCGGGTTGGTCGGCAGGTAGTTGGTCGGGGCCAGCGCGTCCACGACCAGGCCGGACATCAGGCGGGCCTTGGCCTCCTGCTGGGGCTCGAGCCCGGCGGCCGACACCAGCCGGCCGGTGAAGTCGGCGAAGGCCTGGTAGGACAGGCGCAGCGAGTAGAAGGCCGGGTTGTCCGCCCACGCCGGGTCGGTGAAGCGCTTGTCCCGCGGGTCGAGGGTCACCGGGGACGGGATCGGGCGGCCAAGCCAGTTCGACAGCGCCACCGCCGGGATCTGGGCCAGGGCGGCCGTGTAGCGCAGCCACGCCTCACCGGCCCCGGCCGGATTCGACAGGGCGCCGGTGAACACCGCGCCTAATGCCCGGCCCAGTCCGGCCGCGTCCGCGTCGGCGAACAGGTTGGTTTCCGGCCCGAGCATGAACGCGGCGCGCTGGCCCCGGTCATCGGGTGTCTCACCCGTCATGGCGGCTCCCTTGTCGCTATCGCCAGCAAATCCCGCCACTGCGTCCGAGGCAACCCCCACGGCCCTCCCGCCCCGCGCGGCCACCCGGAAATCCCGCAGGTCAGCAGGACCGGCTGAGTTCTTACGGCTCAGCCGCGGGTACATACCGGACCATGATCAGCCGTCTGGTCCGGGTCCAGGGACTGACCATCCACACCCAGGTGAGCGGGCAGGGCGAGCCGCTGCTGCTGCACTCCGGCGTGTTCACCGGCGCGCAGAGCTGGGATCCGCTGCTGCCCGAGCTGGCTGAGTACCGGACCATCGCGTTCGACCCGCCCGGCATCGGCCGGTCACCGGCGCCCGCGTACCCGCTGACTATGCGGGCGCTGGCCTCGGTCGGGGCCGGGTTGCTGGACGAACTGGGCATCGGGTCGGCCCACGTCCTCGGCCTGTCGTTCGGCGGCGCGGTCGCACAGCAGAT
Organism: Streptosporangiaceae bacterium; assembly: GCA_965277615.1. GTDB lineage: Bacteria > Actinomycetota > Actinomycetes > Streptosporangiales > Streptosporangiaceae > Bog-532. The sequence continues at coordinate 459,899 of CBDIDG010000004.1, forward strand.
GGCGCTCAGCCATCCGTCCCGGGTGCGCCGGCTGGTCCTGGCCTCGACCGTGTTCGGCAGTCCCGGGATACCCGGTGACGCCCGGGCGCTCTGGCATTTCCTGCAGTCCGGGCGCTACAGCCAGGAACGGCTGGAGCAGACGGCCGGGATCATGTTCGGCGGCCGCCTGCGGGCCGAGCCCGGGCTTATCCGGTCGCTGCGGATCCGGCGGCCCAGCGACACCCAGGCCGGTTTGTACCGGATGACCTCACTGTTCGGCTGGTCCAGCCTGCCGTGGCTGTGGGCCATCCGCCATCCGGCCCTGATCCTGTGCGGCGACGACGACCCGATCACCCCGCTGGTCAATTCCCAGATCATGGCGGCCCTGATGCCGCAGGCGCGGCTGGAGGTGGTCCGGGGTGGCGGTCACCTGATGCTGCTCGACAGCCCGGCCCGGGTCGTGCCCCTGGTGACCCGGTTCCTAGGTCGGGCTGGCTCAGCTGCTCTGGCCCGGTCCGTCCCGCATACTTAGGTCGGGGTACGGCCCGCGCCGGGCCGTCGGGGTACGGCCCGCTCCGGGCCGCGATCAGCTGAGGAGAACCGGGATGGCGGACGAGCCCGAGGGCGACGCGCAGGCGGGCGGCCTGGGCGGCTACATCCGGCTGCAGCGGCAGCTGGCCGACCTGTCCCTGCGGCAGCTGTCCGACCTGACCAAGGTGTCCAACGCCTACCTCAGCCAGGTCGAGCGCGGGCTGCACCAGCCGTCACTGCGGGTGCTGCGGTCTATCGCCGACGCGCTCAACCTGTCATCCGACATGCTGCTGTCGCAGGCCGGCATGGCGGCAGGCAGGGAGAGTCCGGACGGCCGCGGATCCGGCCCGGGGCCAGACGCTGGGTCCGGCGCTGGATCAGGTGCTGGGCCAGGCGCTGGGTCCGGCACCGAAGCGGCGATCCTGCGCGATCCCGGGCTCGGGCCGGAGGAGCGCGAGACACTGCTCCGCGTGTACCGCAGCCTGCGGCGATCCCCCGGTGCATGACCTGGCGCTTGACCCCGGGCATGACCGGTGCTTGACCCCGGGCATGACCTGGCGCTTGACATACTGAGCAGCTTGCTTGACATGTAGAGCGGACGTGCGTACTATTTCAAGCACACGGTAAACACAAAGTACGCACGACAGGGAGAACCCGCCATGACCACCATCCAGGAGCAGTACTCCGAACTGATCAAGCAGGGCCAGGACGCCAGCCGGGTCGCCATCGAGACGTGGACCCAGACGTTCCAGCAGGCCGCCGGCCAGCTGTCGGGCTCCGGGCTGATCCGCCCGGACCAGGTGATCGACCAGGTCTTCGACTTCGCCGGGCAGATCCTCAACGCCCAGCGCGACTTCGCCAAGCAGCTCGTCGCCACCGGCACCGCGATGGCGGAGAAGGCCCGCGACGGCGTGTCACAGGCCGCTGGAACCGCCCACCAGAACTGACCGCGCGACCGACGGGGCCCGGCCGCGGCCGGGCCCGCAAGGCACGGAGTTCGGCCGGTGGCGCGGCGGCGGAGGTGGACGGGAATCGAACCCGCCGGCGGCGCGGAGCACCGCCCACCGGTTTTGAAGACCGGGGCGCCCACCAGGAACGCTGACACCTCCACGCCATCGGCCGCGATCCGAACCTACTGGATTCAGCGGCCGCGGCTCACTTCGGTGGCCGTCGTCCGCCCGAACCGTAGGCCACCACGTTGTCGGCATAGTGATGGGTGGCGTAGTCGAACGGGCCGCCGCAGGTGATGATGACCAGGCGGGTGCCGGTCCCCGGCGGGGTGAGCAGCCCGGCCGGCACGCGGCCTTTCTGATAGGTGCGCACGCCGTCTATCGCCCAGTGCTCGGGCCCCGCGGTGGTCTGGACGGTGACCCGGGCCCCCGGGCGCAGGTTACGCACCTCGTACAGGGCGCCCGGCCCGACTCCTTCCATATCGACGTGTCCGTCGATAACCAGCTCCGAGGTGGACGGCATCCACCAGCCGACGTGGGCGGGGTCGCTAGGCACGCCCAGCGCGCCCGCCGTCACCGACTCGGGCGACGCTGGAGCCGACACCTCCAGGCTGGGAATCTCGATCGACTGCGCACCGACGGGCAGCACGGCCGGCATGGCCGGGGCGGGTGGCACGGCGGGCCTGGCCGCCGATGGGGCGGCAGACGGCGCGGCTGCGGTGGCTCGGGCCGGCTGGGCCAGGGCCGGGGCCGGACCCGCGCTGGGCAACCGGGGCTGGTGGACCAGGATGCCCCAGGCTGCCAGCGCGAGCAGCGTCAATCCCAGCCCCGCCGGGAGGACCCACCAGCGGCGGCGAAGCCACTGGTGAGCCGGTCCGACTATCACTGGCGAGTTCTAACTGACGCGGGTGCTACGGACCCGGCGGCGCAGGCCGAACGCACCGGTGCCGACCAGCAGGACTGCGCCGATCGCTCCGGCGGCGAGCCACGGAGCGTTGTCAGCGGGCTGGATCGCGGCCAGGCCACCGGTGCCGGCGTTCACACCGGGCACGCTGGACACCGACCCACCCAGAGCCGTGTAGTCGCTCTCGGCCATCTGCAGGTGCTTCTCCGCCACGGGCAGATAGGCACTGGCGTTGTTCATGACCGCGGTGCTGGAGCCGCTGGCCAGCTCGGTCCTGGTCGCGCTGATGCTGAGCTCGTGGCCCTGGATCTGGGTCGAGTCGTAGGTAGCGTCAAACTGGCTCGACGCCACCGTCTTCAGCTTGGCCGCCTGGGCCTGCTGCGTGGCGCTGGGTGCGCTGGGCAGCGTGATGCCTGCTTGCGACGCGACTGACTTCAGTGAAGCCAGTGCCTTAGTGTGGTCGCTGATGGTGACCTGCGCCATCATCTTGGTGGCCGAGTGTGAGGCCCGCTGCTGGGCGAGCTGGCCGATCGCGATCTCAGCCAGGTCGGTCTGGGCCGTGGCCTGAGCCCAGCTGGTGTCCTGGGCCGAGGCGGTCACGGTCCGGGCCTGAGGGTGAGCCGACCCGGCCGAGGTGACGGTGGCCGCTCCCGCGGGCACCGCACCCAGCAGGAGCCCGGAGCCGACGGCCAGCCCGGCCGCGGAAACCATCGCGGCCGTCGCGGCCCGATTCAGTGATTTCATGTCTTAACCTCCACGAAGTATCCGGTGACACCGCCTGCTTGCCTGGGCCATAGAGGTTAAACAGGATTTTTAGGGTTACTTATGCATCATGCATAGCTGTATATAACTGGAAGGGTGGCGATGACGGGACCGGCTGACGGCATGACCATCGGTGAGCTGGCCGAACGCACCGGCGTGCCCGCGGCGACGCTGCGCAGCTGGGAAGCTCGCTACCGCTTCCCCCGGCCGCAGCGGATGGACAGCGGGCATCGCCGGTACGCCCCGGCTGACGTGGCGCTGATCGAGGAAGTACTGCGGCAGCGCGCCGCCGGGCTGAGCCTGCCCACGGCCATCGCTCAGGCCGGCCGGCCCGCGCCCGCCGACCCGTCGGTGTTCGCCCTGCTGCGCCGCCGTCATCCCGAACTGCAGCCCCAGGTGCTGCGCAAGTCCACGCTGCTCGGCCTGACCCGGGCGATCGAGGACGAGTACTGCGCCCGGGCCGAACACGCGATCCTGTTCGCCAGCTTCCAGCAGGAGCACTACTACCGCCGATCCGAAGATCGCTGGAACGAGCTGGCCCGGACGGCCGAGTCGGTCACGGTCTTCGCGGACTTCGCCACGGCGGCCGGAGGCGACGGTGAGCCGACGCAGGTTCCGGTCCCGGCCGGGGCGCCGCTGCGGCGGGAATGGATGCTCGTGTGCGAAGCCCCCGACTACCCGGCCTGCCTGACCGGCTGGGAGATTCCCGGTCAGCGCGGGGCCGCCGAAGCCAACCGCCGGTTCGAGGCGCTGTGGACCCTCGATCCCCGTCCGGTGCGGGAAGCCGCGCACACCTGCGCTCGGCTGGCGGAATCGTTCAGCCCCGGTCTCGGCCTGGCCGGCCGCCTGCCCACCGAGCCCGCCCCGCCCGTCTCGGCCGACCTGCAGCGCGCCACCGCGCTGCTGACCCGGATGGCCAGCTACCTCGACCACCACCCCACCTGACCCGCTCCGCGGTTCGGTCACGGTCCGCGGCGCGGTCACGTTCCGCGGGCGCCGGGCGTCATATCGGCGAGACGATCCAGGCCGGATCGGGTGACCGCGGAGGAGAACGAGATGACCGAGGCGATATCGGGCCAGCAGGCCCAGACCCTGCCAGGGCAAAGCCTGGTCAACCGCATCATGCGAGGCCTGCTGAGCACGCCGCTGCTGTCCCGGCTGGTGGGCCGCCGGCTGGTCACGCTGGACGTCGTGGGCCGAAAATCGGGGCGGCACTACTACATCCCGGTGGCCTACACCCGGCACCAGGGGGACCTGCTCATCGGCTCCCCCTTCGGCTGGACCCGTAACCTGCGCACCGGCGAGCCGGTGCAGCTGCGGCTCCAGGGCCGCCGCCGGACGGCCGACGTCCGGGTCATCGCGGACGAGCCGGGCGTGGTCGACGCCTACGCGGTCATGGCCCGCGACAACCGCAACTTCGCCAAGTTCAACCACATCGGCTTCGACGCCAGCGGCCGCCCCCGGCCCGCTGACCTGCACGGAGCATGGGCCGCGGGAGCGCGGGCCTTCCGGCTGACGCCGCGCTGACCGGCCGCTGACCGGCAGGTCAGGGCCGGTGGGCCGGTGTGACCCGACACACACCCGGGGGCGGAAAGAAACGAGGGAATGACCTGCGTTTAGCCTTGAGGTAAGCGCAGCTACTAACTTCGTTTTTCTTTGACCTCGTCCCAAGGTGAGCTGATGACAACTCCGGACACATCGAGCGCGCAGGTGGGGAACACCGCCGACGCCGACGTTGACCCGAACTACGCCCGGCGCTGGTGGATCCTGGCCGTCCTGGGCCTGGCCCAGCTCATGGTGGTGCTCGACGTCACGATTGTGAACATCGCGCTGCCGCACGCCCAGGCCTCGCTGGTCTTCTCCAACACCGACCGGCAGTGGATCGTCACCGGTTACTCGCTCGCGTTCGGCAGCCTGCTGCTGCTGGGGGGCAGGATCGCGGACCTGTTCGGCCGCAGGCGCGTCTTCCTGATCGGGATCGTCGGCTTCGCCGTGGCCTCGGCCTTCGGCGGCGCGGCCCAGAACTTCGACATGCTGCTGGCCGCCCGCGTGCTGCAGGGCGCGTTCGGCGCGCTGCTCGCGCCGGCCACGCTGTCCCTGCTGACCACGACGTTCACCGACCCGCAAGAGCGCACCAAGGCGACCGGCATCTACGGCGGTATCGCCGGGGCCGGCGCGTCGGTCGGGCTGCTGCTCGGTGGCTTCCTGACCGAGTACCTGAACTGGCGCTGGGTCATGTACGTGAACGTGGTGATCGCGGCGTTCGCGCTCACGGGCGGCGCCATGCTGCTCAAGCGCGTCGCCGCCCCGGCGCACCGCCCGAAGCTGGACATCGTGGGTACCGTGCTGGGCGCGGCCGGCCTGTTCTGCCTGGTCTTCGGGTTCTCGAACGCGTCCATGTCGTCGGGCAGCTCGGGCTGGACCAAGCCGGGGACGTGGGGGACGCTGGTCGCCGGAGTGATCCTGCTCGTCGCGTTCGTCCTAGTCGAACAGCGGGTGGCGAACCCGCTGCTGCCGCTCCGGGTCGTCCTGGACCGCAACCGCGGTGGCGCCTACATGGCGATGTTCCTGGCCGCGATCGGCATGTTCGGCGTGTTCCTGTTCCTGACGTACTACCTGGAGGACACCCTCCGCTACAGCGCGGTCAAGACCGGTCTCGCGTTCCTGCCGCTGACCTTGATCCTGGTCGTGGTGGCGGCGCTTGGTAACACGATCCTGCTGACCCGGGTCAGCCCGCGGATCGCGGTGCCGATCGGCCTGGTGCTGTCCGGCGTGGCCATGGCCCTGCTGACCCGTATCAGCCTGCAGTCCGACTACGTGTCCGACGTGCTGCCCTCGCTGCTGCTGCTGGGCGTGGGGCTCGGCCTGGTGTTCGCGCCGGCGTTCACGCTCGGCACCCTGGGTGTCGACCGGGATGACGCGGGCGTGGCGTCGGCCTCGATCAACGTCGCCCAGCAGATCGGCGGCTCGATCGGCACCTCGCTGCTGAACACGATCGCGGCCACCGCCGCGACCAGTTACATCGTGGCACACGCGGCGTCGGCCACCTCGGCCGCGGCCAAGGGGCTGGTGGCGCAGAACGGGCTGATCCACAGCTACCACGTGGTGTTCTGGGTCGCGGCCGGGGTCTTCGCCGGTGCCGCGGTGCTGACCGCCCTGGTGCTCCGCTCCGGCGTGGCGATCCCGCGTGAAAGCGCCGAGACGCCCGCGGCGGTGCACGTCTGATGACCGTTTCCGCGGCGGCCGTAGGCGGGACGCGACGGCTCCGGGCGGACGCCGTCCGGAACCGTCAGCGGCTCATCGACGCCGCCGCGGAGGTGTTCGCCGCGCGCGGGCTCGACGCCACGCTGGACGACATCGCGCGGCACGCCGGGGTCAACGTGGCCACCGCCTACCGGCACTTCGCCAACAAGCACGAGCTCGCGCATGAGTTCCTGCGGCAGTGTGTCGACCGGGCCGTGGCCACGGCCGAGGAGGCGGCGGCCGAGCCCGACCCCTGGATCGGGCTGACCCAGTTCCTGGAGCGGTCGCTGGAGATGATCTCCTCCAACCGTGCGCTGGTGGACGTGCTGACCCGGGCCTACGGCGCCGAGCACTTCACGGAGATGCTGCAGCGGTCCTGGGGGCCGCTGGAGGAGCTGCTGGCCCGGGGCCGGGCCGCGGGCGTGGTGCGGGCCGACATCGGGGTGACCGATTTCCCGCCCATCCTGGAGATGCTGGGCTCGGTCACTGGGCACGGCGAGCCCTGCCTGCCGCACCGCTACATCGGCCTCATCCTGGCCGGGCTGCGCCCCGACCCGGATCCGCTGCCCGGTGAGCCCATCACCCGGGAGCGGCTGCTCGAGCTGGTGGCGGCCAAGGCCTGACCGGGCCCGGCGGCGCTGGCCCGGCGGCGCTGGCGCTAGCTCGCGTACTCCAGGATCTCCACCGGGTCCCCGATCCGGATCTGGCCCGGAGTGTCGGGGATGACGTTCTGCCCGAACACCAGGCTCTGGCCGAAGCGGCGCTTGCGAGCCAGCATCCGCAGCGGCTGGGAGCCACGCGCGCCGGTGAACTGGTCGGTCGTGGTGACCACGCACCGGCCGCAGGGCTTGGCCACCCGGAAGGTCACCGCGCCGATCCGCACCCGGCGCCACCGGTCCTCGGCCCAGGGCCCGAAGCCGGTCACGACCGCGTTGGGCCGGAACCGGTTCATCGGCAGCGGCTGGTCCCCGTCCGCGGCCAGCCAGTCACCGAGCTGGTCCAGCGAGGCCACGTTGGTCACCAGCAGCGGGTACCCGTCGGCGAAGCTGACCACGTCCCCGTCCGCGCCGAACTCCGGGTCGACCGCGCGGCGGGTCGGGTCATCGAGGTAGACGAGCCGGACCGGCTGGTCCAGGTAGGCCGAGAACCAGGCGTCGGCCGCTGCTCCGGCCGCGGCGGCCAGTACGGCCGAACCCCACACGCTCACCTTGAGCAGCTCATCGGGCTCCGGGGCCGGGACCGACAGCGGCGGGCGCCCCGGCGCGGAGACATCGATACTGCCCGCTGGCGCTGGACCTGGCCGTGGCCCTGGCCCGACCACGACGCGCGCGAGCGCGGGCTGTTCCCGCTGGCTGACGAAGCGGAAGTTGGCGTCGACGATGAGCCACCGGCGATCGCCCGCCAGCCCCCACGGCTCGACGGCCGATGCGCGGAGGTCGATGCCCCGGCAGCCCTTCACGGGATAAATGTGTATCGATGTCAGCACCTTTCTATGATCAGCCACCACGGACGGTGCAAGGAAGACGGACCAGGGGTATGGAGGCGAGGTGGACGACATCAGCGGCCCGCTGGCGGGCTACACGGTGGGCATCACCGCGGAGCGCCGCCGGGAGGAGTTCGCGGCGGCACTCGAACGCCAGGGGGCCACGGTGATCTCGGGTCCGGCGATCCGGATCGTGCCGCTGGCCGATGACCGCGAGCTGCTGGCCGCGACGCGCCGCGCGCTGGCGGCGCCGCTCGACATCGTGGTCGGGACGACCGGGGTCGGATTCCGCGGCTGGCTGGAGGCAGCCGGCTCGTGGGGCCTGGCCGAGCCGCTGACCGCCGCCATCGGCCAGTCGGTGGTGCTGGCCCGCGGGCCCAAGGTCCGCGGGGCCATCCGGGCCGCGGGCCTGCGTGAAACCTGGTCGCCCGAGTCGGAGTCGTCGGCCGAGGTCCTCGAGCACCTGCTGGCCGACTACGACCTGGCCGGCAAACGCATCGCGGTGCAGTTGCACGGCGATCCGCTGACCGAGTTCATCGCGGCGCTGCGCCAGGCAGGCGCCGAGGTGATCGAGGTGCCGGTCTACCGCTGGGTGCCGCCGGAAGATCCCGGGCCGCTGCACCGGCTGATCGAAGCCGTCGTGGCCGGCACCGTCGACGCGGTCGCGTTCACCAGCGCACCGGCGGCGGCGAACTTCCTGGCCACGGCGGACCAGCAGGGCCAAGGCGAGGCCGTTCGGGCCGCGCTGGGCGGCCCGGTGCTGGCCGCCTGCGTAGGCCCGGTCACCGCCGCTCCCCTGGTCCAGGCGGGGATCCCCGTCATCCAGCCCAACCGGAGCCGCCTCGGCGCCCTGGTCAAGGAGATCGCCGAGCAACTCCCCCGCCGCAGCGGGCGCCTGGCCCCGGCTGAGCCCCCGGCACGCTGAGGCTCAGGTCAGCAGGCCCTGCAGCAGCGGCAGGTAGGAAGGGTCAGTGAAGGTCAGGCCGCTCAGCTGGCCGGCCGTGAACCAGCCGATGGCGTCGTGTTCGTGCGGCTGCAGGTTCGCGACCTCGCCCCGCCACCGACCGGAGATCCACACGGTGAGGTCCAGGCCGGTCCCCGGGTCAGTCCGGCGCAGGACCGGCTCGCCGTCGACACCGTCGAGGGTGACACCGAGCTCCTCGGCCACCTCCCGGCGCAGAGCATCCCCGGGCCGCTCACCCGGCTCGACGTGACCGCCGGCGAAATCCCACACCCCCGGGTACCAGCGGCGGCCGGGCGAACGGTGACACAGCAGGATCTGATCCGGGCGGCGCAGGATCACGGCCACCACGTGGTGGGTCTCCATCGGCGCCGGGCCCGGCGTTACTTGATGGCCAGGGCGTTGGGCGGGGAGGCGATGCCGCCACGGCCGTTCAGCGGGGCGCTGGTCAGCAGGCACTCGAAGACGCCGTCGTCGGCACAGTCGGCGGCCAGATCGCCGAGCGCCCACAGCTCCCCCAGGCCCATGCCGAACTGGCCGATGAGCATCCGGTGCAGGAAGCCGAACGGGGCGGCCTCGGGGCGGCTGTCGGGCGGCCACACCTCGACCGCGAACGTGTCGGAGACGACGGCCATCGCGCCGCTGTCCCACAGGTAGCGGGCCATCTCCTCGGTGTGCTCCACGCCGGGGGCACGCAGGTCACGGACCCAGTCGGCGCGGTCCTCATAGGGCAGGGTCAGATACCAGCCGAGAAAACCGGTGTGCAGCACGATCACGCAGCCGGGTGAATAGGACACCCGGGTCACGGCCCGGGCCAGCTCCAGGTCATCGACGCTGAACGCGGTGGCCATACCGGGCCGGTACTCGCGGCCGCTGGCCGGCAGGGCCCGGGCCACGTCCAGGACGACCGCCCGGGCGGCGATGCCCGTCCGGGCCCAGTAGTCGATCGTGTTACGCCGGCCGGCCAGCACGTCATCCTCGCTGACGCCGTTGTAGAAGACGCCGGGCGAGTAGGCCGCGTGGCCCAGCGAGTCCCATTGGCTGGACTGCTGCGGGTTGAAGTTGTCGTACACGTCGTCCAGGCCGGAAATGCCCGGACCGGGCGGGTGGATCAGCCCGTGCCGGGGCTTGCCCCGCCGGCCTAGCAGCGGAGGGTCCAGCGCGTCCAGCTCGGCGTTCAGCGGGAACACCGCGCCCCGCCGGACCAGCCTGGTCGCGGCCAGCACCGACTCCGGGGTCTGCAGGTTCAGCAGTCCGAGCGAGTCGTCCGGGCCGAACAGGCCCCAGCCGCTGCGGCCGCCCCGGTCCGCGACCGGAAGCTCGTCGTAGCGAGGCAGACGGTCATCAGCTTCGGTCACCGTGGTCACGATACGCCCGGGGTCCCCTATGGCCCAGGCCCCACGCCCCCGGGACTCCGCATGCCCCGGGGCTTTCGGATTTGCTTACATCATTATAATAAATATATGCGTATAGGTAACCGGCGACCGTGGCTGATCCTGGCGATCTGCTGCATGAGCCTGCTGATCGTGGGGACCGACTCGACCATCGTCAACGTGGCGCTGCCCTCGATCCGGCGGGACCTGGACGCCTCGCTGAGCGGCCTGCAGTGGTCGGTCGACGCCTACACGCTGGTGATCGCCAGTTTTCTGATGGTCTCCGGCTCGATGGGCGACCGGTTCGGCCGACGGCGGGTGTTCCAGATGGGCCTGGCCCTGTTCACGCTGGGATCGCTGCTGTGCAGCCTGGCCCCGAACGTCATCTTGCTGGTGGTGTTCCGCTGCCTGCAGGCGCTGGGCGGTTCGATGCTCAACCCGGTCGCCCTGTCCATCGTCAGCAACACGTTCACCGAGCGCAAGGCGCGGGCCCGGGCGCTCGGTATCTGGGGCGCGGTGTTCGGCGTGAGCCTGGCCCTGGGCCCGGTGCTCGGCGGCCTGCTGGTCACCGACGTCAGCTGGCGGGCGATCTTCTGGATCAACATCCCGATCGGGCTGGCCGCGATCGCCCTGACCCAGCTGTTCGTGCCCGATTCTAAGGCGGCCGTCGCCCGCCGCTTCGACCCGTGGGGCCAGCTCCTGGTGATCGCCTTCCTGGCCACGCTGATCTACGGTCTCATCGAGGGACCGTCGGCCGGCTGGGGATCGCCGCTGATCGTGGCGATGTTCGCGATCGCGGCGGCCTCCGCGGTCACGCTGGTGCGGGTCGAGTTGCGCCGCACGCAGCCGCTGCTCGAGGTGCGCTTCTTCCGCAGCCTCCCGTTCAGCGGGGCCAGCCTGATCGCGGTGCTGGCGTTCGGGGTGCTGGGCGGCTTCCTGTTCCTCAACACGCTGTACCTGCAGGACGCCCGCGGCTACAGCGCGCTGCACGCGGGCCTGCTGACGCTGCCCATGGCCGTGCTGATCTTCGTGTTCGCCCCGATCTCCGGCCGGCTGGTGGGCAGCCGCGGCCCGCGGCTGCCGCTGGTGCTGGCGGGCGTGGCCATCATGGCGGCCTCGCTGCTGCTGATCCGGCTCAGCGACGGCACGCCGGTGCCCTGGCTGCTGGCCTCCTACGTCGTGTTCGGGCTCGGGTTCGGGCTGGTCAACGCACCCATCTCCAACACGGCCGTGTCGGGTATGCCGGACAGCCAGGCCGGGGTGGCCGCGTCGGTGGCGTCGGCCAGCCGGCAGGCCGGATCAGCCCTCGGGGTGGCCATCACCGGTTCGCTGATCGCGGGAGCGTCCAACGCGGGCCTGGCTGCGGCCAGCCACGCCGCGTGGGCCGTGCTCGCGGCCTGCGGGCTGGGCATCGTCGTACTCGGCTGGGCCTCAACCGGTCCGCGCGCACTGGCCACGGCGCAGCGGGTCCGTGAGACCCTGGGCGGCGAAGCTGTGGGTCCGGCGGGCTCGGCGGGTCGGGCGGGCTCTGCGGGCTCTGCGGGCTCTGCGGGTCCGGACCGGGAGGAGGAGCCTCATGGCGCGGCTGTCGAAGGCTCGTGACGACCAGGCCGTGGGCGAGCCGGTTATAGGTGAGCAGGGGGATGGCGAGCCGGGCGTTGACGAGGAGGGCGTTGGCGAGCCGGACGTTGGCGGGTCGGCTCGTGACGATCAGGCCGCCCGGGTCTGGACGGTCATGCGTGACCTGGCCGCCCATTATCCGCCGCCGGACCTGCTGCGCGGCGCACTGAACCTGGGGCGCGGCACGGGCCGGGTCAAGGCGCTGCTCAAGCTGGCCGACGGGCCGCTGTCGGTGAGCGGCCTGGCCGAAGCGGTGAGCGTCGACGCCCCGTACGCCACCCTCATCGTCGACACGCTGGAGGAACGGGGCCTGGTTGAACGTCGTTCGGACCCGGCCGACCGGCGCCGCAAGCTGGTCGAGCTGACCCCGGCGGGCCAGGAGGCGATCGGGCGCGTGGAGCGGATCTTGCGTGAGCCGCCCGAGGGCTTCGCCGACCTCAGCCCGCGCGAGCTGGACGTACTGGAAGACCTGGTCACCCGGATCACAGCCCGTTCGGCGCCCGCTCCGTAGGACGCCGGGCCATGCCGGGACCTCGGGGAGTGGGGGCTGGGGACACTTCTGTGCAGCATCTGCATAAAAGTGTCCCCAGCCCTGAAGCACATACCTGGTGCTGAGGCTGGTGAGACTGCCGAGGTGGGTTGGGACGGTGGGCTCCGCTCGTGGCGGGTTGCCGGGATTCGGGAACACTTCTCGGCAAATACTGCATAAAGGTGTTCCCGAATAGAGGGAACGCGGACCCTCGAGGGCTCGTGTGGCGGATGGGCCCTCCGCCGCGGGCGAAAGGTGGTGGGCGGGGGGTGTTCAAGGGACGTGAGGGCGGAGTAAATTACCGAATGATCGGTAAGTAAAGGGGGCGGCGAGTGAGATGGGGAAGATCTCGTGACGGTTCTGCGCAGCTACGTCGATGGCCGCTGGTACGCGCCCGGCAGCGCTAGCCAGGGAGGGGGCACCCCGGTCTACGACGCCGTCACCGGGGAGACGGTGGCTGAGGTCTCCTCGGCCGGGATCGACTTCGGGGCGGCGCTGGACTACGGGCGCACCACGGGCGGCCCTGCGCTGCGGGAGCTGACCTTCCACGAGCGGGCCGGGCTGGCCAAGGCGGCGGGCGGGCTGCTGCGCGAGCACCGGGACGAGCTGTACGAGCTGTCGTACCGAACCGGGGCAACGCTGGGCGACTCCAAGTTTGACATCGACGGCGGCATCGGCGTGCTGCTCAGCTACGCCAGCAAGGCCAAGCGTGAGCTGCCGAACGAGCGCTTCTTCGTCGAGGGGCCAGCCGAGCAGCTGGGCAAGGCCGGGCAGTTCCTGGGCCAGCACCTGCTGACCCCGCGGCGGGGCGTGGCCGTCCAGATCAATGCGTTCAACTTCCCGGTGTGGGGGCCGCTGGAGAAGCTGGCCCCGGCCCTGATCGCCGGCGTCCCCACCCTGATCAAGCCCGCATCCCAGACGGGCTACCTGACCGCGCGGGTGGTCGAGCTGATCATCGAGGCCGGGCTGCTGCCCGCCGGCGCCCTGCAGCTGGTCAGCGGCAGCGCCGGGGACCTGCTCGACCACCTGGGTGAGCAGGACCTGCTCAGCTTCACCGGCTCGGCCAGCACCGCCCACCGGCTCCGTTCGCACCCCAACGTGGTGGCCCGGTCGGTGCGGTTCAACGCCGAAGCCGACTCGCTGAACATGTCGATACTCGGCCCGGATGCCACCCCCGGCACGGCGGGATTCGATCGGTACGTCGAGCAGCTGGTCACCGAGATGACGGTCAAGGCCGGGCAGAAGTGCACGGCCATCCGCCGCGCGCTGGTGCCCGCCGGGCAGCTGGACGCGGTCACCGAGGCCGTACGGGAACGGCTGGCCACGGTGGTCATCGGCAACCCACGCGACAAGGCTGTGCGGATGGGGGCCCTGGCCAGCCTGGAGCAGCGGGAAGAGGTCCGCCGCTCGCTCAAGGCGCTGGAAGACGCCGGATCCATCGTGTTCGGCAACCCCGAGCACGTCGAGGTGACCGGGGCCGACGCCACCCGGGGCGCGTTCTTGTCCCCGGTGCTGGTCCGGGCCGGAGACCCGCGCCGGGCCGAGGTGCATGAGGTCGAGGCGTTCGGGCCGGTCAGCACGCTGATCGGGTACACCGGCACCGCCGACGTCATCGAGCTGGCTGCGCTGGGCCGGGGCAGCCTGGCCGGCTCGGTGGTCACCGGCGACCCGGACTTCGCCCGCGAGGTGGTCCTGGGCACCGCCCCGTGGCACGGCCGCCTGCTGGTGCTGGACGCCGACGCGGCGCCCGAGTCCACCGGCCACGGCTCGCCGCTGCCGATGCTGGTGCACGGCGGTCCGGGGCGCGCGGGCGGTGGCGAGGAACTGGGCGGCCTGCGCGGGGTGTTCCACCACCTGGAGCGGACCGCGCTCCAGGCCAGCCCGGCGATGCTCGGCGCGGTCACCGGGCGCTGGGTCAAGGGCGCGCCCCGGACCAGCGACGGCCCGCACCCGTTCACCAAGTCGCTGGCCGAGCTTTCTGTCGGCGACACCATCACCGCTGGCCCGCGCACGGTCACGCTGGACGATATCGCGCACTTCGCCGAGTTCACCGGGGACACGTTCTACGCCCACACTGACGAGGAAGCCGCGGCCAGGAACCCGTTCTTCGGGGGGCGGGTGGCCCACGGCTACCTGATCGTCTCGTTCGCGGCCGGCCTGTTCGTGCAGCCCGACTTCGGCCCGGTGCTGGCCAACTACGGTATCGACAACCTGCGCTTCCTGACCCCGCTCAAGCCGGGCGACGCGATGACCGTGACCTTGACCTGCAAGCAGATCAGCCCCCGGGCCGGCGACTACGGCGAGGTCCGCTGGGACGCGGAAGTGACCAACCAGGATGGCACCGTGGTCGCGACGTACGACGTCTTGACCATGGTGGCCAAGGAGTGGAACGCATGACGACCAGCACCGAGCCCACCAAGAGCACCGCCGGCACGGAGAACACCGAGCCCACCGCGAGCGACGCGCCGGACCTGCAGGCCCATTTCGACGCGACGATCGGCCACGACCGCCGGATCGAGCCCAGGGACTGGATGCCGGACAAGTACCGGGCCACGATGGTCCGCCAGATCGCCCAGCACGCGCACTCGGAGATCATCGGTATGCAGCCGGAGGGCAACTGGATCACCCGGGCGCCCTCCTTGCGGCGCAAGGCCATCCTGCTGGCCAAGGTCCAGGACGAGGCCGGGCACGGCATGTACCTGTACAGCGCGGCCGAGACGCTCGGGGTACAGCGGGGCGACCTGACCAGCAAGCTGATCAGCGGGCGGCAGAAGTACTCGTCGATCTTCAACTATCCGGCGCTGAGCTACGCCGACGTCGGCGTCATCGGCTGGCTGGTCGACGGGGCCGCGATCTGCAACCAGGTGCCGCTGTGCCGGTCGTCGTACGGGCCATACGCCCGGGCCATGATCCGGATCTGCAAGGAGGAGTCGTTCCACCAGCGGCAGGGGTACGAGCTGCTGATGACGATGATGCGCGGCACCGAGGCCCAGCGGGAGATGGTGCAGGACGCGACCAACCGGACCTGGTGGCCCGCGCTCATGATGTTCGGGCCGCCCGACGCCGACTCCCCCAACACCGCCCAGTCGATGGCCTGGGGCGTCAAGCGGCACACCAACGACGAGCTGCGGCAGCGGTTCGTGGACATGACCGTGCCGCAGGCCGAGAAGCTCGGCGTCACCCTGCCCGACCCGGACCTGCGCTGGAACCCGGACCGCGAGCACTACGACTTCGGCCCGGTCGACTGGGACGAGTTCAAGGCGGTGGTGGCCGGGAACGGTCCGTGCAACGCTCAGCGGGTGGCCCACCGTAAGGCTGCGCAGGACGAGGGCGCCTGGGTCCGTGAGGCCGCGCTGGCCCACGCGGCCAAGGCCCGGGCCGGGAGGGAGCGGGCCGCATGAGCGATTACTCGGCCGAGGGCGGGCACGGCGCGGTGCCGATCAAGGACGTCGCGGTGCAGCCGGAGCCGGTCGCGGCCCGGGACGACTGGCCGCTGTACGAGGTGTTCCTGCGGGGCAAGCGCGGGCTGAACCACGTGCACGTCGGCAGCCTGCACGCGGCCGATGCGCAGATGGCGCTGCACCACGCCCGTGACCTCTACACCCGCCGCAACGAGGGCGTCAGCATCTGGGTCGTCGCGGCCGGGGACATCACCGCGTCCTCCCCGGACGAGAAGGACCCGTTCTTCGCCCCGTCCGGGGACAAGGTGTACCGGCACCCGACGTTCTACGAGATCCCCGACGACGTCCCCCACATGTGAGACCAGCGGGAGCTACAGCGTGAGTCACGAGGACAACCCCTACGACCTGCTGGGCGAGGACCACGACGGTGGTCACCGGTGGGCGTTCGGTACCGGCTTCACCGACCCGCTCGAGGGCATCGACACCTCGGTCCCGGCCGGCCTCGACGCCGCCGCGCTGGCCCGGTACTGCCTGGCCCTGGGCGACGACGCGCTGATCTACAGCCACCGGCTGCAGCAGTGGGTCACCCGCCTGCCCGAGCTGGAGGAAGAGACCGCGGTGGCCAACATCGCGCTCGACCTGCTGGGCCAGGCCCGGATGCTGCTGGCCCGGGCCGGCGCCATCGACGGCCGGACCGAGGACGAGCTGGCGTTCTTCCGGGACGAGAAGGACTTCCGCAACGTCCGGCTGGCCGAGCACGAGGACCGCGACTTCGCCGAGCTGGTCGGCCGGCTGCTGATCTTCTCCAGCTGGCGGCTGGCCCTGTTCGGGCAGCTGGCCACCGGGCCCGATCCGGTGCTGGCGGCCATCGCGGCCAAGGGGGCCAAGGAGCTGACCTACCACCGCGACTACGCCGCCCGGTGGGTGGTCCGGCTGGGCGACGGCACCGACGTGTCCCGCGACCGCATGCAGGCCGCGCTGGCCGCGCTGTGGGCGCTGACCGGCGAGCTGTTCCGGCCCGACCCCGACGCGCTGGCCGTGGTAGAGCCCGCCGACGTCGACCCGATCCTGGACACCGTGCTGGCCCTGGCCGGGCTGGACCGGCCGGACGCGAAGCCGCTGGCCGGGGTCAGCGGCCGGACCGGCCGGGACGGCGTGCACACCGAGGCCATGGGCTTCGTGCTGGCCGAGCTGCAGTCGCTGGCCCGGGCCCACCCGGACGCGACATGGTGAGGACCGAGTTCCACCCACTGGTGGTGGCCGGGGTCGAACCGCTGACCGACGACTCCGCCGCCATCACGTTCGCCGTGCCCGACGAGCTGGCCGGGGACTTCGTGTTCAGCGCCGGACAGAGCCTGACCATCCGCCGCGGTGAGGAACGGCGGTCCTATTCGATCTGCGCCGCGGCCGGGACGCCGCCGCGGATCGGGGTGCGCGAAGTGGCCGGCGGCGCGGTCTCGGGCTGGCTGGTGCGCGAGCTCAAGGCCGGGGACACGGTCGAGGTCCAGTCGCCGAACGGCACGTTCACCCCCGACCTGGCCGTCCCCGGGCAGCACGTGCTGATCGCGGCCGGCTCGGGCATCACGCCGATGGTGTCGATCGCGGCCTCGGTGCTGGCCGCGGACGACAAGTCGACGGTCACGCTGCTGTACGGCAACCGGCGCAGCGACACGGTCATGTTCGCGGACGAGGTGGCCGACCTGAAGGACGCCTACCCGGCCCGGATGCGGATCATGCACGTGCTGTCGCGCGAGGCCCAGGAGGTCGAGCTGTTCAGCGGGCGCCTGGACGCGGCCCGGCTGACCGAGCTGCTGCCGGTCACCGTGGACGTGGCCCGGGTCGACCACTGGTGGCTGTGCGGCCCGTTCGGCATGGTCACTGACGCGATCGACGTCCTGGGGGCCCTGGGGGTGGAGGCCCGGCGCATCCACCGCGAGCTGTTCTGGGTCGGGGACGATCCCCCGGCGCAGGCCACGCACGAGGAGGCGCCGGCCGGTGACGGCGCGACCCTGACCGTGATCCTGGACGGGCGCTCGTCCACCCTCACCCTGCCCGCGGGCACGGCCATCCTCGATGGCGCCCAGCGGGTCCGGCCCGACCTGCCCTTCGCCTGCAAGGGCGGCGTCTGCGGCACCTGCCGGGCCAAGGTGACCAGCGGCGCCGGGACCATGCGCCGCAACTACGCCCTGGAGCCGCACGAGGTGGACGCCGGCTACGTGCTGACCTGCCAGACCGTGCCCACCTCGGACGAGATCACCGTCGACTACGACGCGTGAGGAGACAGCCATGACCACGATTGCCAGCTCGCCCGGAGACCTCGGCCCCGGGGACCTCGACCCCGGCGACCTCGAGCCCATCGAGACGGCCTCGACCGATGAGCTGCGGGCGCTGCAGCTTCAGCGCCTGCAGTGGTCACTGCGCCACGCCTACGAGAACGTGCCACACTACCGGGACGCGTTCGACGCGGCCGGGGTCCACCCAGACGACTGCAAGGAGCTGGCCGACCTGGCCAAGTTCCCGTTCACGGCCAAGGCCGACCTGCGGGAGAACTACCCGTTCGGCATGTTCGCGGTCCCGCGCGAGCAGGTGGCCCGGGTGCACGCCTCGTCCGGGACCACCGGCCGCGCCACCGTGGTCGGCTACACCCACACCGACCTCGACACCTGGGCCACGGTCATGGCTCGTTCGATCCGGGCCGCGGGCGGCCGCCCCGGGCACATCCTGCACAACGCCTACGGGTACGGCCTGTTCACCGGCGGCCTGGGGGCCCACTACGGGGCCGAGAAGCTCGGCTGCACGGTCGTCCCGGTCTCTGGCGGCATGACCGAGCGGCAGGTCACGCTGATCCGGGACTTCCGGCCCGACGTCATCATGGTCACCCCGTCCTACATGCTGGCCATCGTGGACGAGATGGAGCGCCAGGGCCTGGACCCGGCCCAGTGCTCGCTGAAGTACGGGATCTTCGGGGCCGAGCCGTGGACCAACGAGATGCGCACCGAGATGGAGGCCCGGGCGGGCCTCGACGCCACCGACATCTACGGCCTGTCCGAGGTCATGGGGCCGGGCGTGGCCCAGGAATGCGTCGAGACCAAAGACGGCCTGCACGTCTGGGAAGACCACTTCTACCCCGAGGTGATCGACCCCGAAACCGGCGAGGTCCAGCCCGACGGTGAACCGGGCGAGCTGGTGTTCACCTCGCTGACCAAGCAGGCCATGCCGGTGATCCGGTACCGGACCCGCGACCTGACCCGGCTGCTGCCCGGCACGGCCCGGACCATGCGCCGGATGGAGAAGATCACCGGCCGCACCGACGACATGATCATCCTGCGGGGCGTCAACCTGTTCCCGACCCAGATCGAGGAGCTGATCCTGCGCACCCCGGCCCTGTCGCCGCACTTCCAGCTGCACCTGTCCCGCCGGGGCCGGATGGACGCGATGGCCGTGCACGTCGAGCGCCGGGCCGACGCCACCCCGGACGAGGCCGCCGCGGCCGGGGTTCAGCTGGCCACGCTGATCAAGAACACCATCGGCGTGAGCACGGAGATCGTGGTCACCGAGCCCGAGTCGATCGAGCGCTCGCTGGGCAAGATGCGCCGCATCATCGACGAGCGCCCGACCTGACCGCCCGGCCGGGGCGGCCCGCCGTCCTGGCCGGCCCGGCCGGGCTGGTCGAATTGACACCGACCAGGTTGGCGCCGGCCGGGGTCTGAGAGTAGAGGACGGAGCGGCCGGCCCGGCGGCGCTGAACCAGGCCCGCGTCGAGCAGGACCTTCAGGTGCCGCCCGGCCGAGCCGAGCCCCAGCCCGGTCAGCGCGACCAGCTGGGTGGTGCTCTTCGGGGTGTCCAGCAGGATCAGCACCCGGGCCCGGCCCGGGCCGATGAGCGCGGCCAGCGGGGCGGGCACCGGGGCCTGGGCCGCCTGCGCCAGCACTCCCGCGCATGGGTAGATCAGCGCATACCGGTGCGGCTCGTCCCAGGTGGTCCAGCCCTGACCCGGGGTTACCGGGACGAACAGCAGCTGAGCCCCGGAGATGTCCCGCGGCGGGTAGTTGATCGCGTTGATCTGCAGCCGGCCGTGGCCCAGCCACCGGGTACCGGGCCGCATGCCGTCCAGCGCGGCGGTCCAGCCCCCGGCGCCGAGCTGGGCCGACCGGGCCAGGATGTCGGCTTCGAGGATGCGCCGGCGCGCAGGCCAGTACGGCCGCACGCAGCCGTCCCACACCCACTCCAGCAGATCGGCCAGCCGGGCGGCCAGGTCCGGCCGCCGCAGCTCGTCCGGCACCGGTCCGCCCAGCGCGACCGCCAGGTCCGCGGTCACCCGCTCCGGGGTGGCGGCACGGATCTGGGTCAGCTCGGCCGCGAACGGCTGCTCGCCGTCGCCCAGGGGGGCGGGCGCGAACACGTCCGCGATCCAGCGCCGTCCCAGGGCCGCACGAACGGCGCGGGCCACCAGCGGGTCGCCCGCCAGGCGCTGGGTGTACGCGGGCAGGTGAGCGTCCAGCCAGGCCTTTTCGCCGGGGTGGGCCGCCTCGCGCCGATGCAGCACCAGCAGGCTCGCGGTCGTCTCGGCCAGCGGGGAGATCACGAACCGGCTGGCGGCCAGGGTGTCGGCGCTGACGATCCAGTGGCCCATAGTTTCGCCTCCACGCGAAACTCTAACTCCCGGGCGCACTGGTCGCTGAGGCTGAGGTGGTGCGCACCTACCGCGAACTGTTCGCCGTCCCGGAGTTCCGGCCGCTGTTCTGGACCAGCTCGGTCCAGGTGGCGGCGCAGACCATCAGCGGCCTGGCCCTGGCCACGCTGATCTTCGACAGAACCGGGTCGCCGCTGCTGTCCGCGCTGGCTATGTTCGGCCCGTCGCTGACCCAGCTGATCGGTGCGAGCACACTGCTGGCCTTGGCCGATCGGCTGCCAGCACGGGCGCTGATCAGCGGCCTGGCGCTGGCCTTCGGGGTCAGCACCGCCGCGCTGGCCGTGCCCGGCCTGCCGGTCTGGGCCGCGTTCGCCATCCTGGCCGTCCAGGGGCTGGGTGGATCGCTGACCGGCGCGGTCCGGTACGGGCTGCTCACCGACGTGCTGACCGCCGACGGTTACCTGCTCGGCCGGTCGGTGCTGAACATGGCGGTCGGGGCCATGCAGATCGGCGGGTTCGCGGCCGGGGGCATCCTGGTGCTCGCGCTGTCCCCTCGTGGCACCCTGCTGACCGGCGCCGCCCTGTTCGCGCTCGGGTCGGTGGTGGCCCGGTTCGGCCTGACCCGCCGCCCCCCGCGTGCCACCGGGCGGGCCTCGGTCCGGGACACCTGGCGGGTCAACCGGTGGCTGTGGTCGAGTATCACCCGCCGCTACATCTACCTGGCCTTGTGGCTGCCCAACGGGCTGATCGTCGGGTGCGAGTCACTGTTCGTGTCCTACGCGCCCCGGCACGCCGGGCTGCTGTTCGTCTGCGCCGCCGCCGGGATGCTGGCCGGCGACACCCTGGCCGGGCGGTTCATCAGCCGGCGGTGGCGGGAGCGGCTCGGCGCCCCGCTGCGGCTGCTGCTGGCCGCGCCCTACCTGGTGTTCGCGATGCCGATCCCGCTCCCGGTCGCGGCGGCCGCCATTGTCCTGGCCTCGGTCGGCTACTGCGCCAGCCTGGTGCTGCAGGAACGCCTGATGACGCTGACCCCGGACAACATGAGCGGGCAGGCGCTGGGCCTGGCGTCGTCCGGCATGCTGGCCATGCAGGGCGTCGGGGCCACGCTGGCGGGCGTGGTGGCCCAGCTCAGCTCGCCGGGCACGGCCATGGCGGTCATGGCCGGCGCCTCGCTCGCGATCACGCTGACCCTGGCTCCTGGTCTGCGCCCGGTGCGAGGGGTCCCGATCCCGGTGCCATCAGCAAAGTGACCCGGCATTTGGCGGTGACCTGTTAATTATTTTTAAATGGCTGGCGTGAATGCGGCGGTAAAGGTCCGGCCGGCGGCCCGCCAGTGCGGCGCTACGATGTCGGACGTGACCGACGACTTCGACGTCAGCGTGCCGTCCATCGCGCGGGTCTATGACTACCTGCTGGACGGGAAGGACAATTTCGCCGCCGACCGGGAAGTGGCGGAAAAGCTGCTGGCCGTTGCGCCGCTCACGGTCCAGGTGACCCGGGAGAACCGGCAGTTCCTGGCCCGGGCCGTGACCTGGGCCGCCCGGCAGGGCATCGGCCAGTTCATCGACCTCGGCTGCGGGATGCCGACCGTGCCCAACACCCACGGGACAGCGCAGAAGATCGATCCGGCGACCCGGGTGGCGTACGTCGACAACGACCCGGTGGTGCTGGCCCACCTGCGCGCGCTGGCGGCCCAGGGCAACCCCGGTGTGACCGTCATCCCCGGCGACGTGCGCGAGCCGGCCCCGATCCTGGACGCCGTGGCGGCCGGCGTCGATCTGGCCGCCCCGGCCTGCCTGATGATGGGCTTCCTGCTGCACTTCTTCGACCCGGACGCCGCCCGGGCCCTGGTGGCCAGCTACGTGGCCCCGCTCGCGCCCGGCAGCTACGTCATCCTGTCGGCCGGCCGCGGCGACAGCGACGAGGCCGACAAGGGCTTCGGCTCCTACTCCTCCGGGGCGATCCAGGTCTACAACCACTCGGTGGCCGATTTCACCAGCTTCTTCGGTGACCTCGAACTGGTCCCGCCGGGCGTGGTGGACAGCCGCGAGTGGCACCCCGAGTGGGATAAGCCCATCCACCTGCCCCCGCGCGAAGGCCAGGTCATCGTCGGTGTGGCCCGGGTCGCCTGAGGCCGGTTCTGGCCGGGTCGTGGGAGGTGGCGGGGGTGACGCGCCAGCCTCTCCAGCCTCAGGACTTCTCGGCGCGCGGTTTTGTGGAGCAAAGTCAGCGCCCCTTGGCTCCTGAGCGGCGTGGGGTTGGCGGGACTGATGAGGTGGCACACAGGCGCAGCCCCGTTCACTGGTGCAGTGGCAGGGATGATCACTGCAACTGCTCCAGTGAGAGCCAGAGCCCCAGTTTGTGAGGCTTGTGGTGCTGGTGAGGGCGGCCGAGCGCGGCTGCGCACGCGGGTGCCCAGGCCTGGCCCCATCCCGCGACCAGAGGCCCCCGCCGGAGGCACCAGCCCGAGCTACTTGGGACCTAAGTGGCAGGTGTGGCCGTTGGAGCCGGGGTGAGGCGCCGCTGGGTGCCGTGGGAGGCGGGTGGGACGTGCGGGGTGGGGCCCCGGGGGGTGATCCACGGCCGGGTGACGTAGTCAGCGCATACGACTGACTACGTCACCGGGGAATGGATCTTGGTGGCAGTGGGGACGCTGGGACTGGCGGGGCAGGCTAGCGGCACGAGCGGGCCGTCGCGGGAGGCACCCGGTGGCGGGATCTGGGCTCATGCAGACGTAATCTTCAAGGGTTGCTGAGGTCCAACTTGGACAAATGAGCCGTGTCTTCTTCCACTCTTGCGCCCGGACGGGGCGGCCCGGCGGCCGGCGCTCCGCGGGGCGGGGCGGCCGGTAGAGCGCGGGCGCGCCCGGGACTGGTGCTGGCCCTGATCGTGGCGGGTGGGCTGGCCGCGATCGGGCTGTGGTGGGATGAGACCCCGGCGATCAGCGGGCTGGGTGACTGGCTGACCAACGCGGGCCGGATCACCGGGCTGCTGGCCGGGTACGGGGTAGTCGTGCTGGTCGCGCTGATGGCTCGGCTGCCGCCGGTCGAGCGCGGGGTCGGGGCGGACCGGCTGGCCCGCTGGCACGCGATGGGCGGCCGCTACACGGTGTGCCTGGTGGCCACGCACGCGGTGCTGATCATCTGGGGCTACGCGGTCACCGCCCACACCAACGTGGTCAGCCAGACCAAGATCCTGCTGGTCAGTTACCCGGATGTGCTCGCGGCCACGGTGGGCGGCCTGCTCCTGGTCGGGGTGGGCATCAGCTCGATGCGCGCGGCCCGCCGGCGGCTGCGCTACGAGACCTGGTACTACCTGCACCTCTACACGTACCTGGCCGTCGCGCTGGCGTTCAGCCACCAGTTCGCGGTCGGGGCCGAGTTCATCTCCAGCCTGCCCGCGCGCGTCGGCTGGGGCGCGCTCTACCTCGTGGTCTTCGCCGCCATCTTCTGGTACCGGTTCGTCACCCCGGTACGCCAGGCGTTCCGGCACCGGATGCGGGTCCAGTCGCTCCAGCCCGAGGGACCGGGCCTGGTCAGCGTGGTGGTCAGCGGGCGGCACCTGGACGAGCTGCGGGCCGAATCGGGCCAGTTCTTCCGCTGGCGGTTCCTGGCCCGCGGCCGGTGGTGGGTGTCGGCCCCGTACTCGCTGTCCGCGCCGCCGCAACCGGACCGGCTGCGGTTCACGGCCAAGGCGATCGGGGACCATAGCCGGGCGCTGGCCGAGCTGCGCCCGGGGACGCGGGTGGTGGCCGAGGGCCCGTTCGGCGCCCTGACCGCCGCTCGCCGCCGGCAGCGGCAGGTGCTGCTGATCGCAGGCGGGGTAGGCATCACCCCCCTGCGGGCTCTGTTCCAGACCATCCCGGCCGGGGACGGCGACCTGACCCTGGTCTACCGGGCCAGCCAGGACAGCGACGTGGCGTTCCGGCGGGAGCTGGAGCAGCTGGCCCGGCAGCGCCACGCCCAGCTGTGGTTCGTCGTCGGCCGCCGCGCCGACCTGGGTGAGGACCCGCTCAACGCGGCCGTGCTCAGCGCCAACGTCCCCGGCCTGGCCCAGCACGACGTGTACGTGTGCGGGCCGGCCGGCATGACCGACGCCGTTATCCGCGAGCTGCTGGTGGCCGGGGTCCCGCGCCGGAACATCCACCGCGAGTCGTTCGAGTTCTGACCGTTCCCTGCCCTGTCCTACGCTGGCCGTCAACGAAAGGCACCGCTCATGCGCCGGGTCATCCTCGCGATCGTCAGCACGGTCGTGGGCCTGGTCCTGCTGCTGACGTTCAAGACGCACAGCACCAGCGGCGCCGGCTCGCCGCCCGCGGCCCTCGGCACGCCGTCGGCGGGAGGCGTGAGCGGCTCGGGCGGCTCCGGCGGCTCGGGGGGCTCCGGCGGCTCCGGCGGCTCCGGCGGCTCGGGGGGCGGGAGTGACGGAGGGGCCGGGACGGGCACCGCAGCGGCTAAGACCGTGACCGGTTCAGCGGCCAATACGATCTACGGCCCGGTCCAGGTGCAGATCGTGGTCAAGGGAGGCAAGGTCACCGCGGCCAAGGCGGTCGAGTACCCGCAGGACACCCCGCGCGACAGCCAGATCAACGCCTTCGCCATCCCCGTGCTCGACCGGGAGGCGGTCAGCGTCGGCAGCGCCACGATCGACATGGTCTCCGGCGCGACCTACACCTCGCAGGGGTACCGAACGTCATTGCAGAATGCGCTGGATCAGGCGAAGATCGGGTCATGACCAAAGGCGGCCTGGGCCGATGACTCTCTCGGCCCGCCAGCAAGCGATCCTGGACCAGATCGAGCGGGCGCTGGCCGCGGCTGATCCGCAGCTGAAATCGAAGTTCGGCATCTTCACCCGGCTCACGTCACGGGACACGATGCCAGCGACCGAGACCGTGCCGGCCGACGAACGCCAGCGCAGCCGGGCCAAGTCGCTGGTCGGGCTGCTGGTGGTTTCCGTCATGGCGGTCAGCCTGGTCGGCGCGTTCCTGTTCAGCGTGATCGGCATGCGTAACGACTGTCCCGGCCTGCCGTCCGACCAGACGATGGCCAGCGCCGCGGTGCGGTACGCGGCCTGCAGCCACGACACCGCCGCCTGGAGCAAGGGCGGGCGCTGACGTCGGTCAGGCCCTCCGGTCACGCGGTCTCCGGGCCGGTGAGGCCGAACAGCGGCTCGTCGGGGGAACGCAGGTCGGCCGTGGGCAGGCCGCCGGGGTACAGGCGGCGAACCTTGTCGGTCACGGAGATCGCGACCTCGACGTGCTGGCGGCGGCTGGCGGTGTAGAACGCCTGGGCGTCCGCGCTCAGCTTGGGCAGGGCGTGCAGGGGCTTGTCGCTGACCGCGAGCAGGGTCGCGGTCGGTATCCGGTACCGGAACCCGTTCGCGGCGACGGTGGCGGACTCCATGTCCACCGCCAGCGCGCGGGAGACCCCCAGCCACTCCTCCACCGCGGACAGGTTCAGCTCCCAGTTCCGGTTGGCGGTGGTGAACACGATGCCGGCCCGGCTGCGCAGGCCACGCTCGAGCAGTTCGCCCAGGAGCAGGTTGTTCAGCGCGTAGTTGGAGATCACCGGCACTCGCAGCGGGAGGATGTCGTCCAGCACCCGGTCGTCGCGCATAAACGCGGTGGCCAGGACCAGGTCGCCGACGTCCTGGTGGTTCCGCAGCCCGGCGCAGTGCCCGATCATCAGGATCAGATCGGGGCGGAGCACGGCCAGGTGATCGGTGATGGTCTTGGCGTTGGACGGGCCGACCCCGATGTTGACGATGCTCACACCAGCGCGGCCGGGCTGCTCGTAGTGCCAGGCCGGCATCTGGCGGCCGTCGCTGTCGGGGCCGACGCAGCCCGGCAGCGCGGCGCGGAACTCCGCCACGTGCCAGGCGTAGTTGGTCAGCAGCACGTAGCGCTGGAAGCTCTCGGCCGCGGTGCCGGTGTAGTGCTCGAGCCGGTCGATGGACAGCGCCATCCGCTCCGGGCCGAACAGGAACAGCTTCTTGCGCCGCAGGTCCCAGCGAGTCTCGTCGACGGCCGGCCCGATCCGGGGATCGCGCAGGCTGATGACCTTCCGGCCACGGCAGACCGAGATCCGGGCGCCCTTGGCCGCCAGCCGCCCCAGTTCGCGCTCCAGGTACCAGCGGATGGCGTTGGGCGCGGCGAACTCGCCCTCGAGCACGCGGTTATCCACCGACCAGGGCCGCTCGACCTTCAGCCGCGGGTAGTAACCCTCGGCGTAGGCCGTTTCCATGGCGTCGCACAGCCGCGCGATCTCCGGGCCGCGGCGGTCGCCGTCCACCAGGGCGGAGAAATCCATCGTCAACGTCATGAGCCCATATTCGCAGCCGTGCCCGGCCGACGGCGGCCGATAATGGCGTGCGCGTGGCCTGGCCGGCGAGTACGACTGGTGGGATGCCGGAGCTGATCGTGCCCGACCCTGCGGTGCACCGCTCGTTCCTGGCCGCGATGGCCGAGTTCCAGGCTGAAGGGCGCGGCGGCCCGGACGACACCACGATGCTGGGCCGGGAGATCTACCGGTGGACGGACCGGTGGGACGACCCGGCCGAGTTCGCGGCCTACGTCCGGTGGCTGCGGGCGGACGCGGCCGAGGAGTCAGCGCGCCCGCCAGGGTACGTGCCCGGGACCACGATGTGGTGGGCCGACGGCCAGCAGTACCTGGGCCGGCTGACCATCCGGCACCGGCTCACCCCGTCGCTGCTGAATGGCGGCGGGCACATCGGCTACGACATCCGGCCCGGCGCCCGGCGTCGCGGCCACGCCACCGCGATGCTGGCCGCGGCCCTTCCGGTGGCGCGCGGGCTGGGCATCGACCCGGTGCTGATCACCTGCAACGAGGACAACACCGGGTCGCGCAAGGTCATCGAGGCCAACGGCGGGGTGCTGGAGGACATCCGTGACGGCAAAATGCGGTTCTGGGCCGCCACGTCCTGAGGCCCCCGGCCGCTTGATCAGCGCTGCGGTGGGCGGGA
The DNA here is from genome assembly GCA_965277615.1 of Streptosporangiaceae bacterium. Taxonomy (GTDB): domain Bacteria; phylum Actinomycetota; class Actinomycetes; order Streptosporangiales; family Streptosporangiaceae; genus Bog-532. The sequence continues at coordinate 487,249 of CBDIDG010000004.1, forward strand.
GCTGAACCCGGTCAGACGATCTCGGCGACGTTGCGGGTCAGCAGGATCGCGGCGCAGAACGAGCGGTAGATGGCCAGCGGGTCGTCCCCGGTGAAGCGCAGCTCCCGAGGCCCGGTGCGCTCCACCCCGCGGACCCAGGTGGCCGCCTCGGCGATGTCGCTGGTGCGGACCGAGACCTCCAGTACCGCCTGGCCCAGCGGCGGCGGGGCCGCGGTGGCCGCGCCCTGGACCGCCCGCTCGGCGGTCTCCCGGATCAGCGCGCAGGCCCGGTCCGGGTGCAGGCTGTGCGCGGCGGCCCGGCTGACCGGCTCCTTGACCACGGCCGTGTGCACGTCCGGGATGAGGACGGCGGTCTCCTGGCAGGCGCAGCGGTCCCCGGTGACCAGCACCACCGGCACGCCGTAGTGCGCGGCCACCAGCGCATTGATGCCGGCCTCGCCGGTCACCACCCCGTCCAGCCGGGCTTCGACCACGGCCCGCGGGTTATACGTGTGCGACAGCCCGGACGGGGCCCCGACCGAGCCGTGGTACGACACGAACAGGACCGCGTCGAAGCTGTCATCCAGGCCCTGCATCATGTACAGCGGCTTGAAGCTGCCGGAGATGTAGGACGCCTGGGCGGCCAGCGCCTCCGGCGGCAGGTTGCGCATGGTCGAGTGGGAGTCGTTGACCACGACCTCGGTGGCCCCGCCGGCCACGGCGCCCTCGATGGCCGCGTTGACCTCGGCCAGCAGCAGCCGGCGGCCGGCGACCGCCTCCAGCCCGTCGCCCCGGCACTGCTCCCAGTCGACGACCCCGGCCGTGCCCTCCATGTCGCTGGACAGGAAGATTTTCACCCGAACCTCCGTTTCTGGCCCTGCCCCGATGGCGCCAAAGGGCACACCATGGTGTGCCCTTTGGCGCCATCGGGCTCGTTCGGTCAGGCGGGGGTGGTCCAGTTCCCGCGGCGGACGACCTCGCCGAAGGGGCGCCGGTTCAGCTTCTCGATCGGGCGCAGCGGGCGGTCGGCCGGATAGCCGATGCCGAGCATGTACGAGACGACGTAGCCCTCGGGGATGCCGAGGATCGCCCGGGCCCGGTCCTGGTCACCGACGGAGGAGTGACCGGAGCCGATGCCGAGATCGGCGGCGGTGACCATCATGGCGTAGGTGGCCTGGCCGAGGTCGTACTGGTCGACGACCTTCGTCCGGTCGTCTTCGGGCTCGGGTACGACCAGCACGATGGCGGCCGACGCCTGGGCGATGTGCCGGGCTCCTTGCCAGACCTGTGACAGCTCGGCCAGCTGCTGGTGGTCGGTGACGATGACGAAGTCCCAGTGCTGCCGGTTCGACGCCGACGGGGCGCGCCAGCCCGCCTCGGCGATGCGCAGCAGATCCGCATCAGGAATCGGGTCCGGCCGGTAGTCACGGACGTTCCGCCGGGACCGGATGGCGTCCCACGTCTCCATGGATGGCTCCTCGGGATCGATCTGTCATGGCTACCCCGACAGCATGACGGATGGACCGGAGCAAGACGGCAGCGGCTTCCACGATGGGGGGTTATCGGAAAGCCGCTGCCGCGAGTCCAGTATGCCCCGGATCTCCTGGCCTGCGGACCGGCTCAGACCGCGCCGGGCCAGGAAAACCCGCCGACCTGGGGCGATTCGGCCGCAGTCAGGGCGGGGTCCAGCGGGTGATGGAAGAGCCGCCGCGGACCAGCAAAGCGGCCGGGATCAGGCGCAGGGCGGTGTTGCGGGCGCGCTGACGCCAGCCGGGCCCGAGATCGGCGCCGAACCGGGCGATGGCCATGCCGGCCCGGACGATCTGGCGGCCGCGGGGGCGGCGAGCCTGGTCGAAGGCGGCCAGCGCGGGCGCCAGCACGCCGCCGGCCCGGACCGGCGCCGCGATCAGGCGGCCGGTACAGACGGCGTCCTCCAGGGCCATGGCCGCACCCTGGCCCACGGTCGGCAGGCAGGCGTGCGCGGCGTCCCCGATCAGGACCACGCGGCCGGTCACGTAGGCGGGCGGGCCCTGGGGCAGGTGGTAGACGTCGTTGCGGATCAGACGGTCGGCCGGGGTGGCCGCCAGCAGCTCCCGGATCCACGGCGCCCAGCCCGCGAAGCGGTCCCGGGCCGCGGCCAGCTCGTCCGGGAACACCGTGCCCGGGAGCTGGCGGATGTAGCCGTACCAGTAGGTCTCGTGGTCGCTCAGACCGAGCGCGCCGAACTCGGCTTCCGGTCCCCAGGCCGCGACGAAACGGCGGTCGGTGGCGGTGCCGGTGGCGGTGTCGGGGACGACCGCGCGCCAGCTGGTGCTGCCGCTGTAGTGCGGCTGAACCTCGGGGAAGAGCTGGGCCCGGACCGTGCTCCGCACCCCGGCGGCCGCTACCACCAGGTCGGCCCGGGCGGTGCGGGTCTGGTCGCCGGACCGCCAGGTGACCTCGGCGCGGTCACCGTCGGGTACGCCGGGCCGGACGGCGGTCACCTCGGCTCCGGTGATCAGCTCGGCCCCGGCCGCCGTGGCCGCCTGGCGCAGGACCGCGTGCAGGCGCTGGCGGTGCTGGCCCCAGATCGTGGTGATCGCGTCCCGGCCCGGACGCTCGGCGGGCAGCCGGATGAGCCAGCGGCCGGCCAGGTCCTGGAAACCGGCGCTGGCCGTCCGGTACCCGGCGGCCCGGACGGCATCGCCCAGGCCGAGGGCGTCCACCGCGGCCATCCCGTTCGCGGTCAGGGCCAGGCCCGCGCCGACCTCGCCGAAAGCGGCCGCCCGTTCCAGCACGGTGACCCGCCAGCCCGCCTGATCCAGGGCCACGGCCGAGGCCAGCCCGGCGATCCCGCCGCCCGCCACGATCGCGGTCAGTTCCGCCGCGGCCATCTGCTCACCTCACCCGGTCGTGCCCGTCCCCCCGGGCTCAACTTACTACGGCCCGTAGTAGGTGGAAAAGTGAATTTCGGGCGGCCCGCGGGTGGGGTGGACGGTGGGGCGGTGTAGGTGGGAGGGGCGCGTGGGGCGGGAGGACGCGGAGGCGGGAGGGGCGGTTATCCCTTGAACATGGTGAGGTTGATCTTGTTGGCCATGGCCTGGTAGCCGGCGTCGTTGGGGTGCAGGTGGTCGCCGCTGTCGTAGGCGGGGGCCAGCTCCAGCGGGGCGGCCGGGTCGCGGACGGCCCGGTCGAAGTCGATGACGCCGTCGAAGGCACCGCTGGTGCGGATCCAGTAGTTGACCGTCTCGCGTTTCTTCTCGCCCGCGGCGGAGTAATAATCCGAGCCCTGGAACGGGGTCATCGTCGCGCCGAAGATCATCAGGCCTGCGGCGTGGGCGGCCGTGATGACGCGCTGGTAGCCGGCGATGATCTGCGCCGCCGACACGTTGGTGTTGGGCGCGGTGCAGCCCGAATTGGGGTCCCGGCTGTAGCCGATGTCGTTGATGCCCTCCAGCAGGATGACGTAGCGGGCCCCGTTGCGCCCGGCCACGTCGCGGCTGAAGCGGGTCAGCGCACTCTGCCCCGAGCAGGCCGAGCCGTTCAGCAGCCGGTTGCCGCTGATGCCCTCGTCGACCACGGGCCGGGCCTGGCCCGCGGCCCGGAACCGTCGGGCCAGGTCGTTGGGCCAGCGGGCGTTGGCCCCGACGGTGGACTGGTAGCCGTCGGTGATGGAGTCGCCCAGGGCCACCACCGCGCCGCTGGTGGCGGCCCGGACGTCGACGTCGTCGAGGAAGAACCAGGCCCCGTTGGTGGTGGTGAAGGGGCTGGCCGAGTCGCGGCCGGCGTGGTTGCCCGCGGCCAGGTAATTGTCCTGCTGCGCGTCGGCGTGGTAGGTGGCCGGGCCGGTGGCGGCGGCCGTGAACAGGCTGATCACCAGGTTCGTTTCGGCCGGGACGTTGAGCCGGACCGGGTCGCTGACCGCCTCGGCCCCCGGCTTGATCGTGACCGCGGCGTGGCCGGCGAACGTGATCGGGCGGTTGGTGCCCGCGGCGACGGCCGCCCCGCCGGCCGAGACGCCGATGTCCAGCTGGCTGAAGGTGACCGGCCGGGTCCCGAAGACGTTCGACAGCCGGATCCGGGCGGCCCGGCCGGCCGCGCTGGCCCAGACGACGTCCCGGACGGTCTGGTCCCTGAGCCCGGCCGCGGACAGGTCACCGGCGGAGGCCAGCGGGGACGGCGTGGCCGCCATGGGGCTGGCGGCCCAGGTGGACACCCAGTGGCGGGGACCGGCCGCGGCGCTGTTCGTGGTGTTAGCGGCGGGACTGGTGGTAGCCGTGGCCCCGGACCCGGCCGTGGTCGTGCAGGCCGCCGCCAGACCCACCGCCAGCGCCAGCGCCACCGCCGTCCCGGCCAGCCGCCAGCGCCGGGCCCCGGGGCGGGCCCAGAGCCCGGCTTCCCTGGCCTCCCGGGCCGCGCGGGCCGTGCGGGGGGCGAGGGACGCCCGGGTCCGCTGGGTGGCGTGGGCCACGCGGGGGGCCCGGGCCGCCCGGATTCGCTGAGTCGCCGGCGGCGGCTCGGCGGCCACGGCTACTTCTGCTCGTAGGTGGCGACGATCGCGCCGCGGGCCAGGGTGTGGCTGAGCAGGTTGAACATTAGGAAGGCGGGGGTGGACGACGCATCGATGTCCAGGTGGTCGACATCGAGGGCGTGCACCACGAACTCGTAGTGGTGCGGGCCGTGGCCAGCCGGGGGCGCGGCCCCGACGTACTGGGACATGCTGGCGTCGTTGCGGAGGGTGGACGCACCGGCGGGGAGGCTGAGGCTGCCGGGCTCACCCGCGTTGGTGGGAAGCTCGGTCACCGCGGCCGGGATGTTGAACACGGCCCAGTGCCAGAAACCGCTGCGGGTCGGGGCGTCCGGGTCGTACACGGTGACCGCGAAGCTCTTGGTCCCGGCCGGGACATCGCTCCAGCTGAGCTGCGGGGAATGATCCTGGCCACCGGCCCCCATGACCCCGCTCACCTGGGGCTGGGGCAGGGTGTCGCCGTGGGTGATGTCCGAGCTGGTCACAGTGAGTTCAGGAGCGTCGGGAAGACCCTCGAAGGGGTCATGGTTATGCGCGTCCGCCATTGGACTTCCTCTCTTCGGATGGATAGTGGGGCTCAGGCAGTATTGTCCACGGTCGGCGCGGCTGGCCGGCGCCGGCTGACCAGGGCCCGGTACAGGCGGGGCGGAACCGGGAAGAAGCCACTGGTGCGGCTTGTGTACTCGACGTAGCCGGGGCGCTGGGCCATGGAGCGTTCCAGCAGCCGTTTGCCGGTGCCCGCCACCAGCAGGTAGGTCATGAGGGCCGGGCTGACCACGGTGAGCACGCCGGGCCAGTGCTCGGCGGTGATGAGCCACAGGCCGGTCCACACGGCGGCGTCGCCGAAGTAGTTCGGGTGCCGGGTCCAGCGCCACAGCCCCTCGTCGATGACCTGGCCGTGGTGGGCCGGGTCGCGGCGGAACCGGTTCATCTGATGGTCCCCGACGGCCTCGAAGGTCAGGCCGAGCAACCAGACGGCGACGCCGAGCCAGCCGATCACCGAGACCGGGCCGGGCTCGGCCATGCCCACCTGCAGGGTCCCCGACACCAGGTACAGCACGATGGCCTGCGGAACGAAGATGTACCGGACCGCGGTCAGGGTCCGGTGCCCGTCGTGCTTGGCCAGCAGGTCGACGTAGCGCTGGTCATCGCCTTTCCCGGCGCTGCGGCGGCCGACGAAATAGCCGAGCCGCAGGGCCCAGATCGCGGTCAGGCCGAGCAGCAGGCCCTGCCGCAGCGGGTCACCCGACCGCCCGGCCGCGACGGCGCAGGCGACCGCGGCGACCAGCAGGAACCCCAGCGGCCAGAGCGTGTCGACGATGTTGTTGCGGTGCAGCAGGTGGGCCAGCACGAACGCGGCCACGGCCCAGGCCACCACGGCCACGGCCGAGAAGGCCAGGACGGGCCAGACGTCGTTAAAAGTCATTTCTGGCGGCGGCGGCCAGCCACGGCGGCCAGCAGTTCCAGCGCGGCCCAGCCCGCCGCGACCCCGGCGACCTTGGCCCGCTGCCCGGGCGGGATCACGCGGGCGAACCAGGCCGCGTCGGCACCGTCGGACAGGACCCGGGCCGCGGTCAGCACGTTCATCGGGTAACCGGCCGGCGCGACGGCCAAGGCGGCGGCCATGGCCGCGTCACGGGTGCCGATGGACCGGGTCAGCTCGGCCACCGCGGGTGGCACGCTGCCGTCGGGGTTGGTCAGGCGGCAGGGCTTGGCCAAGATCTCGGGCCGGATGGTGATGGCCACGCTGTAGGCGGTGGTCGCTGCGGCGACCGCGCGGGACGGCCAGCCGTCCTGCCAGCGGAAATTCTGGATTTTCATGATGAGCGGGCTCTACCCAGCCGGCCGGGAAACATGTTTGACCTGCAGCTTAGCTGCATTGGCCCAGACGCCAGGCGGCGGTGATGAGGCCGACGTGGGAGAACGCCTGCGGGTAGTTGCCGCGCAGAGCGCCGGCGGCCGGGTCGCCGCCCTCGGCCAGCAGGCCCAGGTCGTTGGCGTACCGGCCGGCCCGGCCGAACCACTCCCGGGCCCGGTCGACCGCGCCGCCGAGGGCCAGGCCCTCCACCAGCCAGTAGGTGCAGATGCCGAAGCCCATCGGGTCGTCGCGCCAGCGGCGGACCAGGCCGCCGGCGCCCAGCTCGCGCTCGATGGCCTCGATCGTGGCCCACATCCGGTCGTCGGTGGCCGGCAGGAAGCCCACGATCGGCATCAGCAGCACCGACGCGTCCAGCTCGGCCGACCCAAACGCGCCGGTGTAGGCCTTGGCCTGATCGTTCCAGCCCTGGGCCAGGATCTCGGCCCGGATGAGCTCGCGGGTCCGGGCCCAGCTCTCCGGCTTGGCCTCCGGGCCGAGCCGCGGGGCCAGGGTCACGGCCCGGTCCAGCGCGACCCAGCACATGAGCTTGGACGAGAGATAGTGCCGATGCCGGTCGCGGGCCTCCCACATGCCCGCGTCCGGATCTTCCCAGGTGGCGGCGGCCCCGTCGGCCAGCGCGACCAGCAGCTCGCGCACGGCCGGGTCGGGCACGCCCAGCTGGTCACGGAGCTGGTGGGCGGCGTCCAGCACCTCACCGGGGACATCGCGTTGCTCCTGGCGCCAGGCCGCGTTGCCCACCCGGACCGGGCCACGGCCACCGAAGCCGGGCAGATGCTCCAGTTCGTGCTCGTTCAGGTCGCGCTCACCCTCGGCCCCGTACATGATCTGGATGTGGCGGCCGTCCAGGTGCCCGGCCGCGTCCGAGATCCAGCCGAACAGCCGGTCGGCCTCATCCGGGCAGGCCGCCACCCACAGGGCGCGGACGGTCAGGCTCAGGTCCCGCAGCCAGGCGAAGCGGTAGTCGAAGGTCAGCGGGTCGCCCGCTCCCCCGTCGTCATCGGTCGCCCCGGGATGCTCGGGGACGGAGGTGGTGGCCGCGGCCAGCACCGTCCCCGACGGCTGGTAGGTCAGGCCCTGCAGGACCAGGGCGCTGTGCCGGACCGCGTCCCGGTAGGGACCGTCGTAGGTGTGGTGCATGGCGGCCAATGAGCGCCAGGCCGACGTGGTGTCCTCGACCGTGGGCAGCAGCGCCCGCGGGGCGGGCGCCTGGCTCGGCGCGGCCGGCTGATGGGCCAGGCGGAAGTCGATGCGCTCCCCGGCCTGGATCCGGAACCGGGCGGTGGCCCGGCCGGGCTGGCGGTCCGGCTCGTAGTCCAGCCGGACCGGCGTGGTCAGCGTGAGCGTCACCGGGCCGCCGCGGGCCTGCACACCGTCCGGGCGCAGGGCCAGGTGCGGGACGGTGAGGCCGTACTCCATCCGCGGCGCGAAGTCGGTGACCAGCTCGACCGAGCCGCGCAGCCCCTCGACCGTCCGGATCAGCACGTGCGGGCTGCGCAGCCCGAGCTGGTGGCCGCGGGCCCCGGGCTCGGTGGCCAGCGCGTCGGTCACCGCCACCTCGCCGTCACCGGTGCTGAACACGGTGCGCAGGACCAGCGAGTCCGGTAGGTAAGCCCGGTGGACCTGGTGCGGGGCGGCGGGGTGCAGCGACCAGTGACCGGCGTCCGGGCCCAGCAGACGCCCGAACACCGACGGCGAGTCGAACCGCGGTACGCACCACCAGTCCACCGACCCGTGGCGGCTGACCAGGGCGGCCGACTGGCAGTCCGACAGGAACCCGTACTCCCCGATGTCTGGCACCCGTCCGGGCTACCCGGGCCAGGGCCAGACATGCCCGTGACCTGCACCGGGCTCAGTCAGCCCGACGGATCGGGCGGGTCAGGCGGTCAGGCGGGTCAGGCGGGCTCGATGCCGTGGCTGGCCAGCAGCTTGCGCAGGCGCATCACGGTGTCGGCGTCCAGGTCCTTCTCGCTCCCGTGCCGGTGCAGCACCTCGGTCTCGCCGCCCAGGGTCACGGCCAGGTTGCCGTGCCGCTCCTCGATGTCGCCGACCGCGCCCAGCAGCCCGATGACGTCCTGCCACTCGACGTTGTGGCTCACCGGGTGGGCGAAGATCTTCTTCAGCGTGTCGCGATGGTTGTTGCTCAGGTCTGGGGCGGGCATGAAGTTACCTCCGGTCCGGGTATTACTTCCGCGATCCTATGGGGCCAGGAACGCCACGAGGTCGCCGAGGGCGGGCTCAAAGGCGGGGGTGGCTTGCACCATGCCTTCGTTGATCTCATCCCGGCAGATCGCCGAGCACCCGATGGCGCGGGCGAGACCATGGGCCAGCGTGGTCTTACCTGACCCGGGCGGCCCGCTGATCACGACCAGCGTTGGACGGGACAGCACGCGGCTCCTACACGTCGGCGCTGGCCAGGACGGTGGCCACCGTCCGGTGCACGGTGGCGGGCGTGGGCGGGGTGCTGTCGCGGCCCGCGAACAGCAGGTGGCAGGCCCCGAGCAGGGTCGGGGCCAAGGTGGCGACGTCCGCGTCCCAGGCCAGGCGGCCCCGGTCCCGCTCGGCCGCGAGGTAGGCGCCGAGCATGGCCGCCGCCTCGGTCAGCAGCGGGACGCCGGTGGGCGTGGTCGACCGGAGCCGGGCCCGCAGGTGGTCGCGGAAGGTGATGAGGGCGACGATGGCCACCGCGACGGGGCCGAACAGATCGGTCAGGGCCGCGGTCAGGTTGCCGACCACGGTGCCGGTCCCGGCCGCGGCCAGCAGGGCGGCCCGGCGGCCGTCCAGCTGGGCGATGCGGTCGCGCACCAGCTCGGCCAGGAAGTCGTCGAAGTCGGCGAAGTGCCGGTGCAGTACGCCCTTGGCGCAGCCCGCCTCGGTGGTGACCGCGCGGCTGGTCAGCGCCTGCGGGCCGTCACGCAGCAGGATGCGCTCGGCCGCGGTGAACAGCTGTTCGCGCGGGTCGGCCAGGGCGACTCCGGTGGGCACCGCGGCTCCCCTCTGGCTGAGCTGGTTCGCCGGAATTCCGTTGGCGAGTGGGCGATCGCCCACTTAGGGTGGGCGCATGCCCACTCTATCGGGATCCAGCCCGGATCAGTTCCGCGAGGTGGCGGAGGGGTTCGGGGCCAACGCCGGGCGGTACGACCGGGCCCGGCCCAGCTACCCGCGGGCCATGGTGGACCGGATCCTGGCCGAAAGCCCGGGGCGGCGCGTGCTCGACGTGGGCTGCGGGACCGGCATCGTGGCCCGGCTGTTCCAGGCGGCGGGGGCCCAGGTCCTCGGGGTCGACCTGGACGAGCGTATGGCGCAACTGGCCCGCCAGCGCGGGCTCGAGGTCGAGGTGGCCCGGATCGAGGACTGGGACCCGGCAGGCCGCCAATTCGACGCGGTGGTGGCCGGGCAGGCCTGGCACTGGGTCGACCCGGTAGCCGGGGCCCGGCGGGCGGCGCAGGCGCTACGGCCCGGGGGGCGGCGCAGGCGCTACGGCCCGGGGGGCGGCTGGCCGTGTTCTGGAACAGCTTCCGGCCTCCGCCCGGCCTGGGCGAAGCCATGGCTGTGGTCATGGCCCGGGTGGCGCCAGACGCGCCGATGCAGGGTCTGCCCGGGCCCGACGGATACGCGCGGCTGGGTGACCGGGCGGCGACCGGGATCGGGGAGACCGGGGCCTTCATTAAAAACATTGAACAATGGCGCTTCGACTGGGAGCGCCAGTACAGCCGGGACGAATGGCTGGACGCGGTGCCGACCTTCGGCGGCAGCAACCGGCTCCCGGACAGCACGATGCGGGAACTCCTGGCCGGGATCGGCGCCGTAATCGACGCGGTCGGTGGGCAGTTCACCATGGGGTACACCACGGTGGTGACCACCGCCGTCCGCTCCGCCAATTGAGGACGGGAACTGGCCGCAATACTGCCTAGCGTCGAGGTATGACGACTTCGCAGAACACGACGACTTCGCCGAGCATCGAGCCGTTCCGCATCGACGTCCCGCAAGCCGAGCTGGATGAGCTGTCGGCGCGGCTGGCCGCGACCCGCTGGCCGGGTGAGGTGACCGGGGCTGGCACCAGCTACGGCATGCCGCTGGCGGTGGTGCAGCAGCTGGCCGAGCGCTGGCGTACCGGCTACGACTGGCGCGCGCACGAGGCCGAGCTGAACGAGATCCCGCAGTTCACCACGGTCATCGACGGCCAACCTATCCACTTCCTGCACGTCCGCTCGCCCGAGCCGGGCGCGCGGCCGCTGCTGCTCCTGCACGGCTGGCCCGGTTCGGTGGTCGAGTTCCTCGGGCTGATCGGGCCGCTGACCGACCCGCGGGCCCACGGCGCCGATCCGTCGGTCGCGTTCGACGTGGTGGTGCCGTCGCTGCCGGGCTACGGGTTCTCCGTTCCGGTCACCGAGCCGGGCTGGGACAGCGCCCGGATGGCCCGGGCCTTCGCCACCTTGATGGCGCGGCTGGGGTACGAGCAATGGGGGGTGGCGGGCGGCGACATCGGCGCACTGGTCGGCCGCGAGCTGGGCATCCTGGCGCCGGACGGCCTGATCGGCCTGCACCTGCTGCAGATCTTCGCGTTCCCGTCCGGCGACCCGGAGGAGGCGCGCAAGATGACCGCGGCGGACCGGGAGAGCCTGGCCAGCTCGACGGCCGATTTCCAGAGCAAAGCCGGTTATCAGGCCATCCAGCGGACCCGCCCGCAGACGCTGGGTTACGGGCTGACCGACTCCCCCGTCGCCGTCCTGGCCTGGAACGCCGAGATCTGGACCGGCTGGGGTGACTATGCCGCCGACCTGGACGTGGACAACTACCTGACCCACACCAGCATCTACTGGTTCACCCGGACCGGGGTCTCCAGCGCCCGGAGCTACTACGAGGACGCGCGCAGCGGCGCGGGCTACCGGGACGAGCCCAACCAGGTGCCGACGGCGGTGGCGGTGTTCCCGCAGGACTACCGGACCATCCGCGCCTGCGCGGAACGGGCCAACCACATCGTCCGCTACACCGAGTTCGCCGAGGGCGGCCACTTCGCCTACACCACCCACCCCGGCCTGGTCGCGGACGACCTGCGGGAGTTCTTCGCCAGCCTCTGGTCCAGCCGTTAATCCGGCCTCTGGTCCGGCCGCTAGCGAGGGGAAGGCCGGCCCAGGAAGCCGGAGCGGAGCAGGGCGATGGCGGTGGCCATGTGGCGGCTGAACTCGTCGTCCGGCGGCGCTACGTTTTCCAGCGCCGCGCGCAGCGAGGCTCCGCTCCGGGGGCAGTCGGGATCGTCCTCCGTGGGCCGATCAAGCTCGGCTGGGCGCCAGCTGGTCGTCATCGACATCGCCTCCGGGCAAATCGTACGCCGGGAGGCGGCGCCCAGCCGGGAAGCCGGGCCGGGCGCGGCCGGGTTGGCGGGACCGGTTTGGCGGGCTGGGTGGCGGGGCCGGGTGGCCGGGCTGGGTGGCGGGCGGCGTGAAACGCTGGGTGCGGGAGGTACTGACGTGGTGATCTTCGACCTGGGGGGCGCGTGACCGCGATCGTGGCGGCGGCCGAGCTGGACCTCGGCCGGGTGCTGCGGCCCGGGGATCGCATCGTCAGCGGGCACGCCAGCGGCGAGCCGGGCACCCTGGTCAAGGCCCTGACCGAGCAGGGGCGAGGTATCGGCGGCCTGTCGCTGTTCACCGCGACCAGCTTCTCCGGCCGGTTCACCCCGGCCACCGCGGCCAGCTTCGCACTGTCGAGCCTGGGCGCGATCGGGGCCTTGCGCACCATGGCCCAGGCGCATCAGCTGGCCGTCATCCCCATCCACATCGGCCAGATCGGGCCGCTGATCGAGGCCGGGACGATCGGCTGCGACGTGGCGTTCATTCAGGTCAGCCCGGCCGACGAGGCCGGGAACCACAGCCTCGGGCTGGCCGGCGACTACGTGCGGGCCGCGGTGCGGACGGCCCGGGTGGTGGTAGCCGAGGTCAACGATCGGGTGCCGTTCACCTACGGGGAGCTGCTGCCCGGCGCCGAGATCGACGTGGCGGTGCCGGTCTCGCGTCCGCCGGTGGAGGTGCCGGCCGCGCCACCGGGTCCGGTGGACGAGGACATCGCCCGGCACGCGGCGGCCTACGTCGAGGACGGGTCGGTGCTGCAGATCGGGATCGGCGCCGTGCCGGAGGCGATCACCCGGCGGCTGCGCGACCGCCGCGACCTCGGCGTCCACTCGGGCATGCTCGGCGACGGCCTGGTCGACCTGGTCGAGTCGGGCGCGGTGACCAACGCCCGCAAACCGATCGACCGGGGCGTGTCGGTCACGGGACTGCTGATCGGCACCCGGCGGCTGTTCGGCTTCGCGCACCGGAACACCGCCGTGGCGTTGCGCGACGGCGGCTACATCAGCGACCCGGCCGTGCTGGCCCGGCTGGCCCGGCTGGTGACGATCAACTCGGCGCTGGAGGTCGACCTGACCGGCCAGGTCAACGCCGAGCAGAGCGGCCCGTCCTACCTGGGCGGCACCGGGGGCCAGGTCGACTTCGTCCGGGCCGGGGCCCGCTCCCCCGGCGGCCGCGCCATCATCGCGCTGCCCGCCACCGCCCGGGGCGGCACGATCAGCCGGATCACGGCCCGGCTGTCCGGCCCGGTGACCACGGCGCGGACCGAGGTGGACGTGATCGTGACCGAGTTCGGCGCGGCCGAGCTGAAGGGGCGGTCGCTGGCCGAGCGAGCCCGCCGCCTGGTGGCCATCGCCCACCCGGCGTTCCGGGAGGACCTGGAGCGGGAGGCCCGTTCGATCCAGCAGCGCGGCTATTAGTACTCAGTTGTGCCTCACGTATTACTCGGTTGTGCCGCCTGGGCCCCGGTTGTTGACTGATCCCATGACCGAGCTCCCGGTGGTGCCGGCTCCGCAGATCCCGGTGACCGACCGCTTTCACGGCGTCGAGGTCAGCGAGGATTACCGCTGGCTGGAGGATGCCGGGGCCGAAGAGACCGTGGCCTGGACCAAGGCCCAGCAGCACCGCACTCAGACCTACTTCGGCGCGATCGGCTGGCGCGCGGCCTTGCGAGCCCGGGTCGAACAGTTGCTGAAGTCCGACCGGACGGCGTACAAGCAGTTGCAGTCCGGCGGGAGCACCTTCTTCGCGCTGAAGGTGCAGACCCCACGGCAGCAGCCGTTCCTGGTCGCGCTGACCGACCTGGACGATCCCGGTACCGAGCGGGTGGTGGTGGATCCGGACGTCATCGACCCGTCGGGCGAGACCGCCATCGACTTCTTCGTCCCGTCCCCCGACGGCCAGCGGGTCGCGGTCTCGCTGTCGGAGCACGGCAGCGAGGACGGATCGCTGCACGTCTTCGAGGTGGCCAGCGGGAAGGTCGTGGGCGAGCCGATAGCGCACGTGAACCTGATGGGTGGATCGGTGGCCTGGCGCCACGACGGCTCCGGGTTCTGGTACACCCGCTGCGCTGACCCGGCGGGCTTCCGGCAGCAGGTCTGGCTGCGCGAGCTCGATGACCGGCCGGACCGCCTCGACCTGGCCGGCCCGTTCGCCGACGAGTGGATCGCGGAGAACTTCCTGTCCGCCTCGCCCGACGGCCGCTGGGTGATGGACCGGGTGCAGAAGGGGGACGGCGGTGAGTGGCAGATCTTCGTCCGCGACCAAGCGGCCGGCGGCTCGTGGTGGCAGGTGGCCGACGTCCCGGACCAGTGCGGGTACGCCGTGCTCGGCCCGGGCGCCCTGTACCTGCTGTCGGTCCGGGACGCCCCGCACGGCAAGGTGCTCCGACTGCCGCTGGCCGAGGGAACCACGGTCGCCGAGGCCGAGGAGATCGTGCCGGCCGGGGACACGGTCATCGAAGACCTGGCCGTGACCGACGACACCGTCTGGGTCGTGGACATGGACGGCGGGCCGCAGCAGGTCCGCGCCTTCGACAGCCGGGGTGGGGCGCTTCCCCCGGTGGACATCCCGCCGCTGAGCTCGGTGTCGTCGCACCGCGATGGCCTTTCGCGGCTGGGCCCGGATCTGATCGCCTGGTCGCGTGAGTCCTTCACTGAGCCGGCGACCTGGTGGGTGGCGTCGCGCGGCGAAGCACCCCGGCCTACCGGGCTGAAGACCACAATCCCGGTTGACCTGTCCGGGTATGGGGTGACGCGCGAGTTCGCGACGTCGAAGGACGGCACCCGGGTGCCCCTCAACGTGATCGCTGCGCCGGGCGCACCGCGGGACGGAACCGCGCCGGCCCTGCTGACCGCCTACGGCGGTTACGGCATCTCGCTGACGCCGCACTTCGACCCCGACCTGCGGCTGTGGCTGGAGCAGGGCGGGGTGTACGTGGTGGCCAACATCCGCGGCGGCGGCGAGTACGGCGAGGAGTGGCACCACGCCGGCCGGCTGGCCACCAAGCAGAACTGCTTCGACGACTTCATCGCCTGCGCCGACCAGTTGGTGCGAAGCGGGATCACCAGTCACGACCGGCTGGCGATCATAGGCGGTTCCAACGGTGGGCTGCTGATGGGGGCCGTGCTCACCCAGCGACCGGATATCGCCCGTGCGGTCATCGCAGCGGTGCCGGTGATGGACTCGTTGCGCACCGAGACCAGCATCAACGGGAGATTCAACATCCCCGAATACGGCACCGTGGCCGATCCTGACCTGTTCCCGGTGCTGCTGGCCTACTCGCCGTACCACAACGTCGTGGACGGCACGGCCTACCCGGCCGTGCTGCTGACCGCTGGGGAGTACGACGCCCGGGTCGACGCCTGGCAGGCCAAGAAGATGACGGCCCGGCTCCAGGCGGCGACCTCTTCCGACCGGCCGGTGCTGCTGAGACTGCAGTCCGGGGGCCACCTGGCCGGGTCGCTCGACCAGGCCATCGAATCGACCACCGACTGGTACGCCTTTTTGTTTGACCAGCTGGGTCTGGGCTACTACCCCGTCAGCCCTGGGTGATCGGCCCGGCGCTTAATGCTTCGCGGCCTTTTTGGCCTTCTTGCCCTTGTGCTTGACCTTCTTAGCATCTTTCTTGCCCTTATGCTTGACCGCTTTGGCGTCACGCTTAGCCTTCTTGGCCACGCCCATAATCAGCTCCTCTCTAGCTCTAGGGCACACGACGCCCTAGGGCACCGACGCCGCATAGACAGGCCGTGTTATTCCACGCCGGACCCAGCTCAAACCATCCGGATAATCACCGTCAGCCTCTTTCGCGGCTCGGGCACGCCCACGGTTACGCTCGTGCGCTTGTCCCAGGTCAGCGACTCTATTGGGCCGTTGAACCAGTGGCCACGCGGGCAACGGATTTTGGCGCTTTCCACCGGCCCATCCGATGACTGGACGGCATACCTGCGCTCCAGCTCAGCCGGAAGCCCGCACCTCACCGCACCATGCCCATCCATATACGCCGGGCAGTCCATGAAAATCATCTCGGTATCCACTGCTCCCCCGTTCACCCTGGCGGCCCGTCTCCCCCGGGCCGCAACGAGTCCTCTATGGGGTGGAGCACTGACTGGCACATCTGATACATCCGCGTTGCCGCGCAGCCGAGCGGCGATGTCTAGACGTGGGGCGATGGAAGCTCCGGCCGTGGTGGTGCGGCTCGCGACCGGGCTGGGACGCCGCCCTCGCGGGAGCTTGTTAATTAAAGGTGGTTTCGGGCCTCGGGCTACGCTGTTCAGACGGGGAGGTGGTGACGTGGCTTCGGAGCGCAGGCTCGGCTCGCCGGAGGCGAAGAACCGTCAGGTGCTGCTGGACGCGGCCGAGCAGCTCATGCTGGCCGAAGGCTACGCCGCGGTCACCGCCCGCCGCGTGGCCGCCCAGGCCGGGCTGAAGTACCAGCTGGTGCACTACTACTTCCGGACCATGGACGAGCTGTTCCTGGCCTTGTTCCGGCAACGAGCCGAGGAAGGGCGCGAACGGCAGGCCCTGGCGCTGGCCTCCAGCCAGCCGCTGTGGGCGCTGTGGGAGTTCAGCACCGACCCGGCCGGCACCAGGATCACGATGGAGTTCATCGGCCTGGCCCACCGGAACGAGGAGTTCAGGGCCGAGATCGCCCGGTACGCCGAACTGCTGCGGGCCGAACAGCTGGCAGCACTGCCCGCCATCCTGCAGCGGTACGGGGCGGCGGCGCAGGCCTACCGGCCCGAGGTGCTGACCGTGCTGCTGACCGGCGTGTCCCGGGTGCTGGTGATGGAGCAGATGCTGGGAGTGTCGCTCGGCCACGCGCAGACGCGGGAGCGGGTCGAGCGGTACCTGCGGGAACTGGAAGGCGATCGGCGGGCGACAGCGGACTGAGTAGCCTGACGGTTTTAGGGAACATGACGGTCCTACGGGGAAGAGGAACCGTGCGAAGAATCCTTACCGTGCTGGCGACCGGGCTGGCGATAATGCTGACCGTGGCCGGGCTGTCGGTGACGGCCGCGGGCGCCGCGACTGTTTCGGGTGCCGCGAGTGTCTCGGGTGCCGCGGACACGCTGGACAGCTGCCTGGCCAGCCATTCCGTCTGCGTGGCCAGCGACGCCCGCAGCGCGCTGTCGGTGAGCCAGCAGGATCAGCTCGAGCAGCAGATCGGCAGCGAGCCCATCTACATCGTGGTCGCGGCCTCCGGCAGCAGCGGCTACAACGCCGCGATGGACCAGCTCATCAACGACCTGAGCAGCCACCAGCAGTTCGTGGTCGGCTTCTACGACGTCCGGACGGACCACTTCGGCGCCTACAACCGCGGGGTGCTGGCCGACAACGAGGCGGCGCAGCTGGCCACGACCGCGGTCCAGGATCACCAGAATGACCCGGCCGCGGCGCTGACCGAGTTCGTGACCAGCGTCAAGTCCAAGGCGGGGTCGGCGTCCACCAGCGGGTCGGGGTCCTCGTCTTCCGGGGCCTGGATCGCGGTCGTGATCGTGATCGGCGTGCTGCTGCTCGCGGGCCTGCTGGTGGGGCTGCTGATCGTCCGGCCCCGGCGGGCCCGCCGGGCCCGCGACCTCAAGGACGCCAAGGCCGCGGCCCAGGACGACCTGCTCGCGCTCAACCAGCAGATCACCGACCGGGACAGCGACGTCGCCATCCAGCAGCACCCCGACGCGGCGGCCGAGCAGGCGGCGGCGCTGGCCGCCTACGAGCGGGGCACCGCCGCCCTGGACGCGGCGCGCAAGCCCCAGGACATGCTGCTGGTCAGCCGGAACATCGCCGAGGCCCAGTACCGGCTGGCGGCGGCCGAGGCGCTGGCCCATGGTCAGCCCCGGCCGGACCGGCGGCCGTCGTGCTTCTTCGACCCCCGGCACGGCATGTCGGTGGCCGACGTGGCCTGGACCCCACCGGACGGCGGTCCCACCCGCGAGGTGCCGGTGTGCGCCAACGACCTGCACAAGATCGAGCGGGGCGTCGAGCCGGAGATGCGCACCGTGCGGCAGACCGGGTCGCAGACGCCGGTCTACTACGCCAACGCCGGGTTCGCCCCGGCGTACTGGGGCGGCTACGGGTACGGCCCGGACCTGTTCACCGGTTTCCTGCTCGGCTCGGCGCTGTCCGGCGGCTGGGGCGGCGGTTACGGCTGGGGTGGTCCGGGCTGGGGCGGCCCAGGCTGGGACGGCGGCCCGGGCTACGGGGACGGAAACGACGGGAACTTCGGGGGTGGCGACTTCGGCGGCGGTGACAACTTCGGCGGCGGAGGCGGGGACTTCGGCGGAGGCGACAACTTCAGTGGTGGTGATTTCGGCGGGGGCGACTTTGGCGGGGGCGACTTCGGGGGCGGGGACTTCGGCGGCGGTGACAACTTCGGCAACTGAGTCCTGAGCGGGGGCGACTTCGGGGGCGGGGACTTCGGCGGCAGCGGCGATAACTTCGGAGGCTCCTGACCGCGGCCCGAGCCGATCATCTGGTCATAAATTTCCGCATACCGGGTCGCCATCACGGCCGGCGTGAACCGGCGCGCGGCTTCCGCACAGCACTCCGCCGGGTCGATGCGTGTGGCCGCGTCCACCAGCCCGGCCAGTTCGCCGGGCGAGTCCGCCAGCCAGCCGGTACGGCCCTGCGTCACCAACTCGGGCAGGCAGCCGCGGGTCAGGCCCACCACTGGCGTGCCCAGGGCCAGTGACTCCACCACCGCGGTGCCGCCGGGCTCCTCCCACTGCAGCGGGAACAGCGAGAACCGCGCGGCCGCGACCAACTGGTCCCGCTCCCGGCTGGCCAGGGTGCCGATCCAGCGCACCCGCACGCCGTCGACCAGCGGGCGTACCTGCTCGGCCCAGTAGCTGACGTCCGGGTTCGCGGCCGCGGCCTCCCCCGCGGCGGCCAGCTGGGCGGGCTGCCGGTAGGGGCCGACTGGCCCAGCCACGATGAGATCAAAGCCGTGCTCGTGGGCCAGCTGGGCCGCCAGGTGCTGCCCCTTGCCGGGAGTGATCCGGCCGAGCACCACGGCGTAGCCGCCCTTGTCCGGGCGCGGCCGGTGCTGCGCGCCGTCGGCCAGCGGGGTGGCCAGATGGACATGGCCGACCGCATGCTGGCGCAGGGCCGGCGGCGCGCGCCGCAGCTGCGCCGCGGACACCCCGTTGACCCGGACCCGCGGGCCGGCGTCCAGGCCCGCGTAAAAGGCCGCGTGCTTGCCCAGGTCCCAGTGCAGCGTGTGCAGCACCGGCGGCACGGCGGGGTCCAGAACGGCCGCGGACAGCACGGCCAGCCCCACCACTTCGACGTGGTCGTGCACCAGGTCGATGTCGTCCCGGTCGCGAAGCGCGCGCAGCACCGCGTGCTGATGGGCGTGGGCCACGCCCGACACCTGATTGTAGGGGCGCTGGAGCACCTCGAACTGCCCGCCGGGGAACGGGGTCAGCCGCTCATCCGCGGCCAGCGTGCTGCTGGCCACCGTGGCCAGCACCACCCGGATGCCCCGCTCCCGCAGCGGCGGGACCAGGGCGGCGACGACGTTCTCGATGCCGCCGTACCCGTCCGGCGGTACCGGCAGCCACGGCCCGGCGTTGATCAGCACGGTCCGGGTCATGGGGGCACCTGCCCCGTCACGCGGGGGCCGCCGGGGAGGCCAGCCGCAGCAGGTCCACGTCGGCCAGGGGCGGCCGCTCGTCGATGCTGACGTCGGACACCACGATGTCGCGGCCCAGGCTGGGCAGGGGGTGGTCACCGCCCCGGCGGAACTGGGTCATCGTGGCGGGCAACGGGTCACGGCCATCGGCCCGGCCCTGCCGCACCAGCCGGGACCAGGCGGTGAGCTGGATCTGCGCGGCCATCCGGCCCAGCGCCTCGGTGCTCTGGTTCCGGTGCACCCGCTCCCCCAGGTCCACCTGGCCCAGCGCATCCAGGCCGACCAGCCCGAGCAGGTCGATCAGCATGGCGATCTCCACGCCGTACCCGGAGACGAACGGCACCCGGGCCAGCACGTCGCGGCGCCCGGCTGACTCGCCCGCCAGCGGCTGCACGAAGCCGGCGAGGTCCGGCCAGAACAGGTTGAGCAGAGGCCGGGCCATCAGCTCGGTGACCCGGCCGCCGCCGTCCGGCTCGGAATACCCGCCGGACCGCAGCGGGCGGTGGTAGTAGCCCTTGACGAACGACAGCGACGGATCGGTGAGCAGCGGGCCGAGCAGCCCGGTGACGAAGTGCGGGTGAAATGGCTGGACGTCGGCGTCCACGAAGGCGACGACCTGGCCCGATGCCGCGGCCAACCCGGCCCAGAGCGCGTCCCCCTTGCCCTGCATGGGCGGCAGGCCGCAGGTCTGTTCCTCCTGGGACACGACCCGGGCGCCTGCGGCCCGGGCCACCGCCGCGGTGCGGTCGGACGACCGGGAATCGACCACAATCAGCTCGTCGACCAGGCCGGCCAGCGCATCACGGATGGCCGTGACGACCAGGCCCACCGTGGCCTCCTCGTCCCGGGCCGGGATGACCACGCTCACCGTGGTCCCGCGTTTGGCCTGGAGCAGCCGGTCCAGCGGCCAGTCCGCCGCGCTGCTCGACCGGTACGCCGACCATGCCTCGACTACCGGCGACATTCCCGTTCGTCGCATACTCATCCTTCCCCCGGTCCCCGTGCGTCGCGGTTAACGGCAAGCCAAATTTCCCCTCAGAGCGAGACAAAACACAAAAATGAGGGTGAGACCGGTTGTTTGGAGAAGTAACACCCGGTGGACACCTGCCGAATCGCCCTGATCGGGGCGGGAAATGTGGCCCGCCGGCACGCGCGGGTCCTCAGCGAATTTCCAGACGTTCAGCTGGCCGGGGTAACCGACGTCCTGCCTGCGGCGGCCGCCGCGCTGGCGGCTGACGCGGGCTGCCGGGTGTACCCGGACGCCGGGACACTGCTGGCCAGCGGGGTGGACGCAGCGTACGTCTGCGTACCGCCTTTCGCCCACGGTGCGCCCGAGGAGGCGGTCGGGGCCGCCGGGGTGCCGTTGTTCGTGGAGAAGCCCCTGGCCGTCACGGCGGGCGCGGCCGAGCGCATCGGCGCCGGGCTGGCCGCCGCGGGGCTGCGGACGGCCGTCGGCCACCACTGGCGGTACCTCGACGTGGTGGAGCAGGCGCAGCGGGTGCTGGCCGGACGGCCGGTCCGGCTGGTCAGCGGCGCGTGGCTGGACAAGGTGCCGCCGGTGAGCTGGTGGCCGGTGCGGGCCAGGTCCGGCGGGCCGGTGGTGGAGCAGGCCGTGCACGTGCTCGACCTGGCCCGACTCCTGGCGGGGGAAGCGGCCGAGGTGTACGCGGCCGGCAACGGCGAGCCGCCCCCGGTGGCCGGGACGGCCGGGGGTGCCGCAGCCGACGTGGACAGCGCGACCGTCGCGGCGCTGCGCTTCCGCGACGGCGCGGTGGGCACGCTGTGCGTCACATGTTCGCTGGGCTGGAAGCAGCGCGCCGGGCTGGAGGTGGTCGCGGAAGGGCTGTGGCTGTCGGTGAGCGAGGAGGAGCTGGTCATCCGGGAAGGCAGCGGCGATCCGGTCCGGGTAACGGGTGATCCGGCCGCCGCGCGGGTCGCGGTGGACCGGGCGTTCGTGGACGCGGTGCGCGGCATCGGCGACGACGTCCGGGCACCGTACGCCGAGGCGCTGCGGACCCACCGGCTGGCCTGCGCGCTGGCCGAGTCGGCGGCCACCGGCACGCCGGTCCGGCTCGCGGGTGATCCTGTTGGACGCTGACCGGGTCCTGGTGCTGGAAGGCCCCGGGCGGCTGGTGGTCCGGGAGGAACCCGCGGCTCCGGTCCCGGAGGGGAGTTTCCGGGTCGCCACCCTGTTCAGCGGTATTTCCGCCGGGACCGAACTGAGCTACCTCAAGGGCACGAATCCGCTGCTGACCCGGCACTGGGACGCCGGCCTGGGGCTGTTCCAGCCGGGCACGCCGGACGCGGGTTACCCGGTCACGCGGCTGGGCTACATGGAGGTGGCCACGGTCACCGAGACGCGGACACCCGCCGTGGCCGCCGGGTCCACGGTGGCCATGGCGTACGGTCACCGCTCCGGCTACGTGGCCGGGCCGCTGTCCGACCGGGTGGTCCCGCTGCCCGCCGACGTGGATCCCATGCTGGGTATCTACGTCTGCCACATGGGGCCCATCTGCGCCAACGGCCTGCTGCACGCCGCGGCCGACCTGCACGGGACGGACGTGCGCTCACTCGGGGACGGGGTGCGCGGCCGGCGGGTGGCGGTGGTCGGCGCGGGGGTGGTGGCCCTGCTCACCGCGCTGCTGGCTCGCCGGCACGGCGCCGCGTCCGTGGTAGTGCTCGACACCTCCCCCGAGCGGCGGGCGGTCGCCGCGGCCCTCGGCCTGGAGGCGCTCGACCCGGAAGGCCCGCATGACCCGGCCGTGCTGCTGAAGACCCGGTGGCGGCACGGCCCCGGCGACGGCGGGGCGGACGCGGTGTTCCAGTGCCGTGGCCGGGCCGCTGCCCTGCACCTGGCCTTGCGGCTGGCCCGGCCGCAGGCCACCGTCATCGACCTGGCTTTCTACCAGGACGGCGCGGACGCGCTGCGGCTGGGCGAGGAGTTCCACCACAACGGGCTGACGGTCCGGTGCGCGCAGATCGGGCGGGTGCCGCGGGGCCTGGCCCACGCCTGGGACCGGGACCGCCTGTCCGCGGAGACCATTGACCTCCTACGCACGGACGGCGCCGCCATCCGCAAGCACCTGGTCACCACGGCCGTTTCGTTCGAGGACGCTCCGCAGTTCCTGGCCAGCCTGGCCGTGGGCCAGCCGCAGCAGGTACAGGCCGTCCTCACGTTCGGGCCGGGCTAGCCGTCTCCCGGCGGCCGGCATGACCGGGCCGGGAAATACCGCTGTAATACCGGCTGGCCACACTGGGACGACCACGATCCCGGGGAGGGCTCAGGCACGTGCTGGTCATCGACGGCTGCTACGTCGCGACGGTGAACGCGGCGGGATCCGAATACCCCGGCGGATACTTGGTGCTCGACGGTGACCGGATCGCGGCGGTCGGGGCCGGCCCGGTGCCGCCGCACTACGCCGCGGCCGAGCGGATCGACGGCTCCGGCCTGCTGGCCACGCCCGGCCTGGTCAACACCCATCACCACCTGTACCAGTGGATCACTCGCGGTTATGCGACCGACGACACCCTGTTCGGCTGGCTGACCACGCTGTATCCGGTCTGGGCCGGCCTGGACGCGGAGCTGGTCCAGGCCTCGGCCGCGGCCAACCTGGGCTGGCTGGCGCTGACCGGCTGCAGCACGACCACCGACCATCACTACGTGTTCCCGGCCGGGCGGGGTGACCTGCTGGCGGCCGAGATCCTCGCGGCCCGCCAGATCGGGCTGCGCTTCCACCCGGGGCGCGGGTCGATGAACCTCGGGGAGTCGGCCGGCGGGCTGCCGCCTGATTCGGTGGTCGAGGAGCACGACGACATCCTGGCCTCGACCCAGGCCGCCATCGACCGCTGGCACGACCCCTCGTTCGGCGCGATGACCCGGATCGCGGTCGCGCCGTGCTCACCGTTCTCGGTCACAGCCGAGCTCATGCGCGACAGCGCCGAGCTGGCCCGGCGGGCCGGTGTCCGGCTGCACACCCACCTGGCCGAGACCACCGACGAGGAAGACTTCTGCCGGGAGACCTACGGGCGGACCCCGGCGCAGTACGCCGAGGACCTGGGCTGGCTCGGCCCGGACGTGTGGCTGGCCCACTGCGTGCACCTGTCCGACGAGGCGATCGGGCGGTTCGCGGCCACCGGGACCGGCGTGGCCCACTGCCCGACCTCGAACGGGCGGCTGGGTTCCGGCATCGCGCCGGTCCGGGCCCTGCTGGACGCGGGCGCGCCGGTCGGCCTCGGGGTGGACGGCGCGGCGTCCAACGAGTCGGGCCGGATGATCGACGAGCTGCACCAGGCGCTGCTGGCGGCCCGGTTCCGCGGCGGCCCGCTGGCCCTGTCCGCGCGGCAGTCGCTGCGGATGGCGACGATCGGCGGGGCCCGCTGCCTGGGCCGCACCGATGAGCTCGGCTCGCTGGAACCCGGCAAGCTGGCCGACGTGGCGCTGTGGCAGGTGGGCGGCCTGGCTGGGGCCGGTATCACGGACCCGGTCACGACCCTGGTCTTCGGCGCCCCGGCCCTGGACCGGCTCTGGGTGGGCGGCCAGCCGGTGGTGAGCCGGGGTGAGCTGGTCACCGCGGACCCCGATGAACTGACCGCCGGGCAGGCCGCGGCCAGCGCCCGGATCGGGCGCATGGTCCGCGCGGGTTAACGCGCGGCAAACACGGCGAGATGGAGCTATAACACGACGAAATCACCATGTAACGCACCGCTGTCACATTAACCCTAAGTCGCGGCTCAGGGAGGCGGGCGCTCATGGTGCAGCTCGGCGCGAACCGGTACGGCAAGGCGGAAGTGCGGGTCGTTCACGTCGACCGGACGGCCGGCCCGGACGGCCCGGACCTGGTGCGGGACTGGAACGTGTCCACCAGCCTGGCCGGCGACCTGGCCGCGGTCCACCTGAGCGGGGACAACGCGCATGCTCTGCCAACCGACACCCAGAAGAACACCGTGTACGCGATGGCCAAGAAGCTCGGCGGCATCGAGCCCGAGGCGTTCGGGCTGGAGCTGGCCGCGCACTACACCGGCAGCCAGGAAGCGATCTCGCGGGCCCGGATCGCGATCGAGGAGTACCCGTGGGCGCCGCTCGGCCCCGGCGGCCACTCGTTCGCCCGCTCGGGCCAGTACACCCGCACCACCACGGTGATCGAAGACCGGGAGCTCGGCCGCAGCGTGGTGAGCGGCGTGGCCGACCTGATCGTGCTGAACACCACCGGGTCGCAGTTCTGGGGATTTCCCCGGGACGAGTACACGACCCTGGCGGACGCCTACGACCGCATGCTGGCCACCACGGTCAGTGCGTCCTGGCGGTTCCGCACCCCGGACGCCGACTGGGGCACGGCCTTCACCGCCGCCTTCACCGCGCTGACCGACGCGTTCACCCAGACCCCGAGCTACTCGCTGCAGCAGACCCTGTACGGGATGGGCAGCGCGGTGCTGGCCGCGGTGCCGGAGCTGTGCGAGGTGCGGCTCGCGCTGCCCAACAAACACCACTTCGTTGTCGACCTGGCCCCGTTCGGGCTGGCCAACGAGGACGAGGTCTACTACGCGGCCGACCGGCCGTACGGACTCATCGAAGGGACGGTGCTGGCTGACGACGCGCCGGACGCAGGCATCGCCTGGTCCTGAGCGGATCCATCACGGCAGGGGAGAACACATGAGTGAAGCAACCGTCATGACCAGCGCACCACGGGAAGAACCGGCCCGCCATCCGGTCGATCAGGTACCGCCACCCGGGCGGCTGCTGATCCTCGGCCTGCAGCACCTGTTCATCATGTACGCCGGGGCGGTGGCGGTACCGCTGATCGTCGGCCCGGCGGTAGGCCTGGACTCCTCCGACATCGCCCTGCTGGTCAGTGCCGACCTGCTGGTCTCCGGCATCGCCTCGGTCATCCAGTCGGTCGGCATCTCCAAGGTCTTCGGCGTCCGGATGCCGGTGGTGGCCGGAGCGACCTTCACCGTGCTGAATCCGATGATCATCATCGCCAACTCCTACGGTGGCCGAAGCGGCCTGCCCGTGGTCTACGGGGCGCTCCTCATCTCCGGGGTGTTCGGGCTGATCATCGCCAAGCCGTTCTCGATGGTGCTGAGATTCTTTCCCCCGCTGGTCACCGGTACGGTCATCGCCATGATCGGGCTCTCGCTGATCGGGGCCGACATCGGCCTGATCGCGGGCAACAAGGACAGCAACTTCGTCCCCACCGTCCCGGTCACGACCACGGTGAACGGGAAAACCTACGCCGAGTACAGCACCGCGACCGGCTCCGTGGTCACCACCATGAACAAGGACTCGGGCCAGATCTCGCACATCCTGCTGGCCGCCGCGGTCATCTTGCTGATCGTCCTCATCACCCGGATGTTCTCCGGGTTCATCGGCCAGACCGCCGTGCTGATCTCGATCATCATCGGCTGCTTCATCGCCTGGCCGATGGGCCTGCTGAAGTTCAACGACGTCGGGGCGGCGAAGTGGTTCGGCATTTCCGAGCCGTTCCACTTCGGCGCGCCCAAGTTCGAGGCGGCCGCCATCATCTCGATGTGCATCGTGGTGCTGGTGACCTACACCGAGTCGACCGCGGACATGCTGGCCGTGTCCGAGATGGTGGACCGGAAGCTGTCGCCCAGTGACCTGGCCCGCGGCCTGGCCACCGATGGCCTGTCCGCTCTGCTGGCCGGCTTCATGAACTCCTTCCCCGACACCGCCTACGCCGAGAACGTCGGCCTGATCGCGATGACCCGGGTGCGCAGCCGCTGGGTGGTCACCGTCTGCGGCGCGTTCCTGATCATCCTGGGTCTGGTGCCGAAGGTCGGGGCGATCGTGGCCGACCTGCCCTCCCCCGTCATCGGCGGCGCAGCCACGGTCATGTTCGCGCTGGTGACCGCGATCGGCATCAAGACGCTGAACAAGGCGTCCTTCGACGGCAACCACAACCTGCTGATCGTCGCCGTGGCCTTCTCGTTCGGCCTGATCCCGGTCATCCAGCCCAGCTTCTACATGCACTTCCCGCAGAACTTCCAGGTCATCTTCGGGTCCAGCATCACCTCGACGGTGATCGTGGTCTTCATCCTGAACCTGGTGTTCAACCACTGGCGCCTGTTCCCGCGCGAGCGCGAGGGCGTGCTCGAGACTGCGCTGGAACACGGGGCCGTTTCGCGCGACGAGGTGGATGAGCCGGTCAGATCCGAGTCCTGAGGGTTCCGGGGCCCTGAGCGCGGGCCTGCGCTCAGGGCGCCGGAAGTTCTGGGCGCGCGTGAAGTTCTGGGCGCGCGTGCTCGATCCAGTCCAGCGGCGGCTGGGCCAGGGCTTCGGCGGCCAGCTGGCGGGCGGCGTCGGTGCGCAGCCGGCTCAGGGCCGAGTCGATCCAGGGCCGGACATCGCGGTGGCCCTGGTCTTGGTACTCGCGCGCCTGGAGCAGCATCTCCAGCTTGTCGGCATCGCGGGCGCAGCGGGCCTCGGGAGTCTGGCCGGCCTCATACTCGCGGACGGCGTCCCGGATCAGTCCGGCCAGCGCCGGCGGCAGCGGGCGCACCTGATCGTCGGTGACCTGTTCGTGCGGAGCGGCGGCCACGTACCGCTGCGCGAGGTGCGGCAGGTCGGTGGTGCGGGTCTCCTGCGAGTCGTGCCACAGGGCCAGGAAGGCGGCCCGCTGCGGGTCGGCCCCCTCCAGGCTGGCGATCACCGAGGCGGCCACGCTGGCCCGGAACGAGTGGTCGGCCACCGACTCCGGGGTCCGCACCCCCAGCTGTAGCCACCCCGTGCGCGGATAGCGTTTGAGCAGCCCGATCTCGTACAGGAACCCGGTGATTGCTTTCACCCGGGCCATTGTGCCCGACCCGCGGCCCGCGGCCCGCGGCCCGCTGCCCGCTGCCTGCTGCCCGGCGGCCGGGATCCTGGCCCGGCTCACGCGATGCGATGCGAACCCGCGCCAGTTCTCGGTTAGCCGCGCCGGTTGGTGGTAGGCGGGGCGGCATGACGAAAAAGTCAACGCGACCATGGCCGGCCATGCCTTTCCTTCGACCCGGATCCTGTCCGCCCGGCGGGCGCTGACCTCGCTGGCCGCCGGCGTTGCGGCCGGGGTCATTCCCGTGCTGCTGGGCGTAGGCGAGCTGGCGCCGCTGACGGTCTGGGTAGCGGCCAGCGGGATGGCCCTGACCTGGGTGTGGCGGACCTGCTGGCCGATGGGGCCGGACCGGACCAAGTGGGTCGCGGAAGCTGAGGGGGAGTCCTACTCCACCGAGACCGCGGTAATCATGGCCTGCGTCATCAGCCTGGCCGCGGTCATCGTCGCGCTCATCCGCGCGTCCGGAGTGCAGAACGCGGTGTCGGCCGCGGGCATCGTGCTCAGCGTCGCCGCCGTCGTGCTGGCCTGGGCCCTGGTCAACACGGTGTTCGCGCTGAAGTACGCGCGGCTCTATTAGTTCGACACTGACGGTGGCATCGACTTCAAGCAGCCGGAGCTGCCCACCTACAGCGACTTCGCGTACATGGCGTTCACCGTTGGCATGTCGTTCGCGGTCTCCGACAGCGAACCAACCAGCACCGGCATCCGCCGCGTGGTCCTGGGCCACGCCCTGCTTTCCTATGCGTTCGGCACCGGCGTCATCGCCGTCACGATCAACCTGATCGCCAACCTGTAGGGCCGGGTCAGGCGGCCCGCATCGGCTGGCCTGCGCTCAAGCCGGGCCGCTGAAGTCGACCTTGCCCGTCTCGGCCACGCCCGCGGTACGGCCCGGCGCGGCCTGGAAGGCCCAGTACAGGTTGGTGTGGGCGATGACCTGATCCACCGGTGGCGCACCCCAGGCGGTCTTGTCGCCCGCGGTGTGCGCGTCGCCGACCAGCGTGGTGTCGTAGCCGCGGGTGAACGCCCCGTGCAGCGTGCTGCGGATGCAGGCGTCGGTCTCCGCCCCGGTCACCACCAGGCGGCCGACCCCGAGCCCGGCCAGCACGGTCTCCAGCTCGGTGTCCTCGAACGAGTCGCCGTAGCGCTTCCCGATCAGCGGCTCGGTGTCGGCCCGGGTCAGCTCGGACACGATCCGCCAGTCGTCGCTGCCCGGGACCAGCTCGTCGTCGGCGGAATGCTGCACCCAGACGACGGGGACTCCCTCCTGACGGGCCCGCTCGACCAGGCGGTTGATGTTGGCGATCACGGAGTCACGGGCGTAAGCCCCTCCGACGACGCCGTTCTGCACGTCGACGACCAGGAGTGCGGTGTTGGGCCGTTCCTTCAGCGTGGTCATGCCAGCCACGGTAGCCGCCACTACCGACAGAACGGCCGGGGTTTCGGCGGCGGAGTCAGGGGCGGCGGAGTCAGGGCCGGCGACTTTCTCAATGTGATCCAGTGTGATCGGCGCCTCTTGACTCCGGCCGGGCCGATGCGGTTAGGTGTGGCTTGCCTTATTTAGGTAAGGCATACCTAATCTTTTAGCGGGCGCGGTCGCGGCGCGGCGGCCCAGAGGGGGACGCTGCCGATGCTGCCCACGTTTGTGATCGGCCTCCG
This sequence comes from Streptosporangiaceae bacterium, assembly GCA_965277615.1. Lineage (GTDB taxonomy): Bacteria > Actinomycetota > Actinomycetes > Streptosporangiales > Streptosporangiaceae > Bog-532. The sequence continues at coordinate 516,080 of CBDIDG010000004.1, forward strand.
GGAAGGGCTGGAGGCGGCGCTGATCGTCGGGATCATCGCCGCGTTCCTCGGGCAGCAGGGCCGCCGGGACGCGCTCCGGCTGGTCTGGCTGGGGACCGGGGTCGCGGTCCTCATCTGCATCGGCATCGCCATCGCGCTCCAGGTGATCTCCTCGGACCTGCCGGAGCGGGGGCAGGAGGGCCTGGAGACCGTGGTCGGCGCGCTGGCCGTGGTCATGGTCACTTACATGATCTTGTTCATGCGCAAGCACGCCCGCCACCTGAAGGGCGACCTGGAAGGTGCGGCCGCCTCGGCCCTGGCCGAAGGGTCGAGCCGGGCGCTGGTGATCATGGCGTTCCTGGCCGTGCTGCGCGAAGGCTTCGAGACCGCGGTGTTCCTGCTGGCCACGTTCAACGCCTCCGGGGACGCCACCACCTCGTGGCTGGGCGCGGTGATCGGCATCCTGCTGGCCGCGGTGATCGGCTACGGGATCTACCGGGGCGGAGTCCGGCTGAACCTGGCCCGGTTCTTCAAGGTGACCGGCCTGGTCCTGGTGGTCGTGGCGGCCGGCCTGCTGATGACCGCGTTCATGACGGCCAACGAGGCGGGCTGGCTGAACTTCGGCCAGGCCCAGGCGTTCGACCTGTCCTGGCTGGTCCGCCCGGGCACACCACTGTCCTCCCTGCTCACCGGCGTGCTGGGCATCCAGCCGTTCCCGAGCTGGATCATGGTCATCGCCTGGCTGGTGTACCTGGTGCCGATGGTGATCATCGTGGCCTGGCCCGGAGGGCGGCGCCGCAAGCAAGTCCGTACGCAGGAACCCGTGCAGGCCGCGGCGGCCGACGGTCCGGCCCTGGCTGACGGTCCGGTGCGGGCTGAGAGCCCGGCCCTGGCTGACGGTCCGGTGCGGGCTGAGAGCCCGGCCCTGGCTGACGGTCCGGTGCGGGCTGAGAGCCCGGCCCTGGCTGACGGTCCGGTGCGGGCTGAGAGCCCGGCCCTGGCTGACGGCCCGGCCCTAGCCCGTGATTTTTCCGTTGAAATCGAAGGAGCAGTACCGCGTGAGCACTGACGGCCGGCCGAGCACCATCCGCGGCAAGACTTCCCGCATCAGCGCCCTGGCCGCCCTGGTCACCGGGGCCGCCGTGATCATCGCGGGCTGTTCGAGCTCGGGTTCGGGTAAGTCCAAGACCGCGGCCGACACGGGGAAGGCCACCACGGTCAGCATCGCGCTCACCCCGCAGGGCTGCACACCCAAGCCGGCCACGGTGACCGCGGGCGCCGTGCAGTTCAACGTGACCAACAAGAACGCCAGCGCGGTGTCCGAGGCCGAAGTGCGGACGGGTGACCTGTCCAAGATCCTGGGCGAGCAGGAGAACCTGACCCCCGGCCTGTCCGGTGGCTTCGAGCTGACCCTCCAGCCCGGCAGCTACAAGATCAACTGCCCCGGGGCGTCCCAGCAGCACGCGACGCTCAAGGTCACCGGTAAGACCAGCGGGGCCAGCTGGCAGTCCAACTCCCAGCTCGCCGCGGCCGTCAGCGGCTACTCCACCTACATCAACGACAACACGACCCAGCTGGTGTCGAGCTCCCAGACGTTCTGCAAGGCCGTCGACGCCGGGAACCTGAGCCAGGCCAAGATCCTGTACCCGAAGGCCCGCGTCTACTACGAGCGGATCGAGCCGGTCGCGGAGATCTGGGGCAGCCTGGACACCGAGATCGATGGCCGGTGGGAGAACCCGGTCACGGTGAAGTCCCAGTTCACGGGCTTCCACCGGCTCGAGCAGCTGATGTGGTCGCAGAACACCCTGTCCGGCGGCCCGGCGCTGTGCTCCGGCCTGATCACGCACGAGCAGCAGCTGCTGACCCTGGTCAAGAGCGCGCAGTACAACCCGCTGGAGATGGCCAGCGGCGCGACCGACCTGATCAACGAGGCCGCCACGTCCAAGATCAGCGGCGAGGAGGAGCGGTACTCCAACACCGACCTCCCGGTGTTCAAGGCCAACGTGGACGGGGCCATGGAGGTCGTCTCCCTGTTCACGCCCTACCTGAAGACGAAGGACGCCAGCCTGCTCACGCAGATCAGCCAACGCGACGCGGCGGTGACCAAGCTGCTGACCCAGTACCAGGCCACCCCCGGGTACGACGACACCGGTTACGTCGAGTACTCCACCGTGCTGGACAGCGGCCGGCGTCAGCTGTCGACCGCGGTGAACGCGCTGGCCGAAGAGCTGTCGAAGATTTCTGTGCAGGTGGGAGCCGCCTGATGAAGCGGCCAGACAGCGGCGAGCCCACCGATCCAGCGAACGGCCCGGCTGAGGGTACGGCCGACGAAGTGGCGGCCGGCCGGGACGGCGGCCGAGAGGAGGGCCCATCGCGGCGGCGGCTGCTGGCCGGGGCCGGCCTGTTCGGCGCCGGGGCCGTGGCCGGCGGGCTCGGCGGGTACTTCGGCCACGGCAGCACGACCAGCTCGGCCAGCTCGGCTGCGGTGGTGGGCGAGGACAGCACCTCGACCGTCCCGTTCTACGGGCCCCACCAGGCGGGCATCGCCACCCCGGCCCAGGACCGGCTGGCCTTCGGCACCATGAACGTGGTGTCGGGGACCAGCCGGGCCGACCTGCGCGACCTGCTGCGGGAGTGGACCACGGCGGCGGCCCGGATGTCGGCCGGTCAACTGGTCGGCGAGGACAACCAGGCCTACGCTCCCCCGGTCGACACCGGGGAGGCGGTCGGGTCTCCGGTGTCACAGCTGACCATCACCGTCGGCTACGGCCCCTCGCTGTTCGACAGCCGGTTCGGGCTGGCCAGCCGGAAGCCGTCCGCGCTGACCGAGCTGCCGCCCCTGCCGAACGAGAACCTGGACCCGGACTACACCGGCGGCGACCTGTGCATCCAGGCCTGCTCGAACGACCCGCTGGTGGCGTTCCACGCCGTGCGGAACCTGGCCCGGATCGGCATGGGCGTGGTCGAGCACAACTGGATGGAGCTCGGGTTCGGCCGCACCTCGACCACGTCCACCGCCCAGGCCACCCCGCGCAACCTGCTCGGGTTCAAGGACGGCACTCGCAACATCAAGGCCGAGCAGACCGACCTGATGAACAACCACGTGTGGGCGGGCCAGGAGACGGACCAGTCCTGGCTGCGCGGCGGCAGTTACCTGGTGGCGCGGAAGATCCGGATCTTCGTCGAAAACTGGGACCGGGACTACCTGCAGGACCAGGAGAAGGTCATCGGCCGGTCCAAGGTGTCCGGCGCCCCGCTGTCCGGCGGCACCGAGTTCACCACGCCCAACTTCCACGCCCAGGCGGCCGGCGGCCTCGGGACCGCCATCCCGGCGGGCTCGCACATCCGGCTGGCCAGCTTCGAGCACAACGGCGGCACCCGCATCCTGCGGCGCGGTTACTCGTTCACCGATGGCATCGATCCGCAGCGGGGCACCCTGCTGGGCGGCCTGTTCTTCATCGCGTTCATGAAGAACCCGTCCCAGTTCATCAAGCTGCAAAACTCCCTGGGCGCCGACTCGCTGAACGAGTACATCCAGCACACCGGCAGCGGCGTGTTCGCCTGCCCGCCCGGCGTGAGCAAGGGCCAGTACTGGGGCGACGGCCTGTTCGCCTAACGCGGCTGGACCTGGGGCGGAGCTGTTCGCCGGCGCTCTCGTCAGGCCGAGCGCGCCGGGATGAGGCCGTGGTAATCCGCGGGCAGCTCGACGGTCACGTCGTACCATTCATCGGGGCCGACCGCTTCCGCCAGCGTGGCGAAGACGGCCCGTACGTGCTCGAAGGTCTCGGTGTAGAGGCCGGCCTCGTTGATGTCGGCGCCTTCCCGCTGGGCCACCCGCCGCAGGAATTTATCGAGCGGCATCCGGTGTGCGCCCGGCGCGGTGGATGACGCGCCTCGGCGCAGCGGCGGGTGCAGCAGTGGATCCAGCCGCGTGATGAGGTCCTCGACCTGGCCGTCGGCGATCCGCTCCGCTAGCGTCTCGAGCACCGCGTCGGTGATACGCCGGGCGGCCGGCTCAACGGTGCCGAGCCGGTGCGCGACGCGGCCCCAGAACTCGCTGGCCGGCATGATGTTCACGTACCTGTTCTGCGCCTCGGCCAGCAGCGGATCAAAACTGCGCGGAAGGACGGCCGCCAGGTGCGCGACCACGTCCGCGCTGAGCGCCCGGCCAAGCGCGGAAAACACGGCGCGCGCGTGCCGGAAGGCCGTTTCGGTGTCGGTGCCCTCGCGCTGGGCCACCCGGTCCAGGAACTCATCGAGGTCGAACTTCTCCGGCTCGGTCTCGGTGTGGATCCACGGATGCAGCTCGGCCGGCAGTTGCTGCAGGATGTGGCGGTCTTCGTCGCGCGGGAGCCGCTCGGCCAGCGCCTGCAGCGTCGCCTGCGTGGCGCGTTCGGCCATCTCTGCGCTCAGGCCGCCGGCTGCCTGCCCGACTACCTCGATGAACTCCTCGTATTCCATTCCCGCCCTACAGCAGTGCGATGAGCCTGAACCGCCGGAACCAGCATTGGGCCGCCGCCGCGGCTGCGTATCCTCCGTCCGGCTAGATTGCGGCCCTCCGTCTGGCTAGATTGCGCGGGACGTATCGAGCGGACATCCGGGGGGTAGGGGGTGAAGCGTTCCTGACCGACCGCAACATCCGGGGAAGCACATGACGACCACCCTCAACAAGAGTTCCTACGCCTGGGCCCGGGATCAGATCAAAAAGGGCAATGTCGTGGCGGACCAGCGGGACGACTGGAGTGAGCACCAGCCATCGACCCGCCAGGAGAACGAATTCATCGAAGCCCACGGCTGGGACGAGTACGCGAATTGGCACCTGAGGTGCCCCGAGGCTTCCGGACAGTCCATCAATTAAGATGGACTATCTGGAAAGGTGAGGTTTTTGCCCCGACCGAAGAAGAGCTTCTCTCCGGAATTCAAAGAAGAAGCCGTGAAGATGGTGATCGAGACGTCGCGTCCGATTGCCCGCGTGGCGAAGGAGCTCGGTATTAATGAGGGCACCCTGGGTAACTGGGTGAACGTCTACCGCCGCGAGCACGCCGGCGAGGAACCGCCGCTATCAGCGGGTGAGCGCGCACGGCTGCGTGAACTTGAGCGGGAAACCCGGGAACTGAAGATGGAAAACGAGTTCCTGAAAAAAGCCGCCGCGTACTTTGCCAAAGATCATCGGTGACCGAGAAATTCGAGTTTATCGACGCGGAGTACGCGATCTACCGGGAATTGGGCGTGCAGTACTTGCCGTCGATCGTGAAGATGTGCATCTGGATGGAGGTATCGCGTTCGGGGTTTTATGACTGGCGGGCCAGGCCGGAATCGGCCACGGCTAAAAGGCGCGGGATACTCGCGCTGTACGTGCAGAAGTCATTCGGGGATTCCGATGACACCTACGGGTACCGGCGTGTCCACGCGGACTTGGCGGCCTGGGGCGTGCCGGCCGGGCCGGAGCTGGTGCGATCACTGATGCGTGAGCTGGGCCTGGAGGCCTGCCAGCCGCGGCCCTGGCGGGCCAGCCTCACCGAGGGCGACGGCCAGGAGCACGACATCCCCGACCTGGTGGCCCGGGACTTCACCGCCGCGGCGCCCGGACAGAAAATGGTCGGCGATATCACCTATATTCCGACCTGGGAGGGCTGGCTTTACCTGGCCACCGTCATTGATTGCCATACGAAAGCCGTGATCGGCTGGGCGGCGGACGATAACTACAAGACCCCGCTCATCGAGCAGGCCATCGAGATGGCCGCCCGCAATTACTCGCTCGCCCAGAAGGCCATCTTCCATTCCGACCGCGGCAGCAATTACACGTCCTGCCAGTTCGCGGCCACACTGAAGAGGCATAACCTCCGCCAGTCCGCCGGCCGCACCGGGATCTGCTACGACAATGCGATGGCAGAGTCATTCTTCGCCGCACTGAAAAACGAGCGGGTTCACCGCACCCAGTATCCGACCCGGAATCATGCACGCCGCGACATTGTGAGGTACATCGAATTCCGGTACAATACCAGACGCAGGCACTCCGGGCTTCAGTACCGGACCCCGCAGCAAGTCCACGATGAGTACCTGGAACGGCAGTCCGCAGCGTGAATTAACCACAAATCCGCTGTCCGGAAAGCTCGGGGCAGATCAACCTCGGAGTGGACGACGAGGCCTCTGAGCAGACGAAGGCCCGGTACAAATTCCCGTTCGGCGATTTCGAGAAGGTGCACCGGTGCGGACTGCTCGCCGCGGAAGTGCGGGCTGGGCAGAATAAGTACGGCGACATCGAGGACGCGGCCATCCGGCTTCGGCAGATGATCGACAAGCAGGAGCACTGACCGTAAGCGCCCTACTCGCTGAACGAGTACACCAGCACACCGGCAGCGGCGCGTTCGCCTGCCCGCCCGGCGTGAGCAAGGGCCAGTACTGGGGCAACGGCCTGTTCGCCTGAGGCGACGGGCGGGGGCCGGGCTGGGCTTGGCTGACCTGAGCTGGGCTGGGCTGGGCTGGGCTTGAGCGGGGTTATCGCCGACACTCTCGTCACGTCGGCCCCGTGAGGCTCCGCAGTGAGCGGTACTCCGGGTTCGCGGACCGACCAGCTGGCGGCACAGTACGACGCGGCGGCCGTCGAGGAGGTTTGACCGCGCTGATCAGGAGTCGGAACTTAGGCGCCTTCGATGGGCGGGGGACACCGTCGGCGACTAGGTCCCAGGGCTGGGGCCGTCGGTGGTCCAGAACTAGCGGTGACGATCGTCGTCGGGCGGGGCGGTGACGCCAGGGGCTGGACTCGGCGGGAGGGTCTTACGGCGTCACACCGGTCACAGCGTCCCCCGCCGGTTCGAAGATCCATTGCTCGGTTGCGTAGTCAGTCGTATTCACTGAAGACGCTGCCGGGTAGCGGATCACGGTGTCCTGTGCACCCCCGGGGAGCTGGCACCCGGGTGGGAGTCGGGCGCCTTCAATGAGCGGGGGGACGCAGTCGGCGGGGAGGGCCCAGGGGCTGGGGTCGTCGGTGCTCCAGGATTCGTGGTGACGTTGCTGCGTGGGTGGGGTGGGGACGCTGGCGAGTGGGGGCAGGAAGCTGTGAGGGGCCGGGGCGGGAGCGCTCGTCGCCGTGGGCGTGATGACGGGTTGGGGCGAGAGTTGCCAGGCGCCGCCGGACAGGTTGCTGTCCAGGGTGGGGAGTTGGGGTAGGGGGCGGGCGCTGAGAGACGGGCTACCGCCGGTGACTTCTGGGGCGGCAGCGGCGGCCGGGGCGCCAGGGAAGCCGGGGAGTGCGCTGGCGGCGGGGTGGGAGCTAGGGCCGGTCGCGGGGGCCGGTGTGGCGGAGACGGTCGCGGGGGCCGGCGTGGCGGGAAAGGCGGGCGACGCGGCCGCGGAGGGCGGCTGGGCTTGGTGGTTGTCGCCGGGGTCACGGGGATGGGTGGTGTGGCCGTTGGCCGCCGTGGTTGATGTGGTCGGTGTGACTGGCGTGACTGGTGTTGTGGGCGCGTCTGAAGTGACGGCGGTGGTGGCGGGGACCGCGTCGGGAGTGACTTCGGAGGTCGCCGGGGTGGCCGTGGCGGCTTCACTGGAGGCGGCGGCCGTGGCGGCCTTACTGGAGGCGGCGGCCGTGGTGCTGCCTGGGGCGGGAGAAACGGGGGCCAGAGCGATCGGGCCTGGGGTCGGAGTCGGCCCCGGAGCCGCCGCTGGAGCTGGGCCAGCGGTGGCCGGGGCGGTCGCGGCCGGGGTGGGGACGGGGGCGCTCTGCAGGCTGCTGATCGGGGCCGCGGGGTGCGTGGGGCCGGACGTTAGCGGGGTGCCGACGGGGCTGCCCTGGCCGGAGTGACTAGTGACGTAGACCAGGCTCAGGGGGCTTGAGTGACTGGTGTGGGCGAGGCCGGTGGGATTGGTGGTGCCGATGGGACTCGTGGTGGTGCTGGCGGGTCTCCTGGTGGTGCTGAGGCCGGGGCGGGCGGGCGGCGTCGGAACGGGGTGGCGCGAAGTGACTCCGGGGCTGGTGGCGCCGTTAGAAGTGGTGGTGATGGTGGGGAGGGAGTTATCGGCTTGGGTCAGGGCGGCGGTCAGGTGGGTGAGGAACTGGCGGGCCTGGGTGGGGGTGGCCGGGTGGTTCAACGCCGGCAGGACGTGGGTGCCCAGCCAGGTCAGGACGGCGCCGGTCCGGGTGACCTGGGTCGCCAGGGTGGCCGTCTGCTGGTGCAGCCGCTGGAGCTGGGCCAGCGCGGTGCGGGCGGCGACGCCGGACCAGTTCTGGGCCAGGGTCCCGGCCTCCTGGGCCAGGTGGGCCGCCATGGTGGACAGCTCACGGCCGAGCTGGGTCTGGGCGGCGCCGGCGTCCTGGAGCGCCGGCCCATCCAGGCGAGCCAGGATGGTGGTGATCTCGGCGGTGGTCAGGACGCCGGTGGTGGCGGGGACGGGGTCCGGTTTGACCTCATAGCTGGTCGGGGCGCCGACCGTAGCGGGCACCGTGTCCACCCTGACCTGGTAAGCCGTCATGACCCGGTTACCCCGGGCACGGGGACCGCCCGGACGGCCCGGAGGCTGTCGGCCTCGGCGGCGTCGTAGCTGGCGGCGGTGGCGGCCAGGTTCGTGATCACGGCCTGGTGGGCGTCGCCCAGCTCGCGCGCGACCTGGAGGCTGGCCTGGTGGGTGCCGGTCACGTGGGCGCCGAACACGTCACCGGCCGGCCAGCCGGACAGCGAGCCGGTGCCGGGTCCCGCGGCCTGGACCCGGGTCACCGCGGCGTCGAGAGCGGCCAGGTCGGATCGGAGCCGGTGCGCGACGGCGCGGAGCACGTCGCGGTGGACGGCCACGGCATCCGGCGCGGTACCTGGTTCGTCGGGGATCACGACGGTCCTCCCGGTCAGCCGCTCCAGAGCGCGGTGTTGCGCGACTCGGCGTTCAGGTAGTTGCTGTGCGCCGCGCCGATGACCGCACCCAGCTGGCTCAGCACCTGGGCCATGTTGGCCATGGCCGCGTTCCACTGGGCCTGGGCCTGGTCGTAGGCGGTCTGAGCCGAGCCGTCCCAGCGGGCCAGCGAGGAACGCAGCTGCGACTCCAGCGACGAGACCTCGGACTGCAGGGCCGAATACGTGCGCTGGAAGTCGGCCTGGCCCTGCTCCAGGGCGCCGAACACGGCCATGGTGTATTCGCTCATCGGTGTGCCCCTATCCGTTCAGCAGGCCCGCGACCCGGGTCACCGAGCTGGTGTTCGCCTCTTCGGTGGCCTGGTAGGTCCCGTGCGTGGAAACCAGGTTTTCCTGGATCGACTGGAGCGCGTGCAGCACCTTGGCGAAGTCGGCGGTGAACGCCTCGTAGGTGCCGGAGAACGCGGACGCGGCCTGGCCCTGCCAGCCGCTCTGCAGCTGGCCGACGTAACCGTTCATGCTCGATTGCAGTCCCTGGATCACCGAGACGGCCTGCTCGACCTGGCTGGCCGCGGTGGCCATGGCCGCCCGGTCAACGGCGGATTCGCCGGAAGGCACCCGGGTCACCTCTTTTCGTGCCGGCCCTGCGGTGTGAAATTGGCTTGCGGTAGGAACGAGGCGGCCGGCTCGCATTCCTCGTCACCCGTCATCAACGTGGGGTCACCAGGCCCGGTTCAGCCCCATTAAAAATCATGATTATTAATAAGCCCGCTGAACCGTGACCCTGCTCAGGCCGTGATTCCCGTTATGACGCGACGCGGGAAAAGGTGACAGATGGCGGGCGGATTCTCGGTCGACCGGCGAGCTCTGGCCGAAACGGCGGACGGCATCAAGGCCTCGATCGGGGCGCTGAAGGGCCTCGGACTGGGCGAAACGGCCGAGGTGGGGCGCGGGTTTTCCGGGTTGTCGCTGTCCGGGCTGCAGGCGGGACACGCGGACCTGGCCACCGCGTTCGGCGGGTTCTGCGACCGGTGGTCGTGGGGGGTGCGGTCGCTGGTCCAGGACGGTGACCAGTTCGCGGCCCGGCTCGGGCTGTCGGCCGGGGTCTACGCCGACACCGAGCAGTACCTGACCGGCGTGGCCAAGCACGTCACGGTGGCGGTCGCCGGCGACCCGCACCTGAGCGACAGCCAGGCCGCGCAGGCCTCGTGGTCGCAGGACGCGGCCGCGGTCACCGGAGCGCCGACGCCGGCCAGCGGGACCACGTGGGCGGAGATGAGCCAGCAGGCCAGCCGTCAGTGGGCCGAGGTGGGCCGGGACGAGCTGAAGCTCCCGGACGAGGCCGAGCGGCTCCTGAACGACGCCACCGGCGGAGCGGCCACCGGCGGAGCGGCCACGGGCGGGGCGGGGTGAGCCCGGATGGGCCACCTGTTCGGCTCGCTGTGGAACGACGCAAAACAGACCCTGGGCACCGCCGTCGACGGCGGGACGCACCTGGTCGGCGACGGGCTGAACGCGGCCGGGCTGACCGGGGCGGCGCAGGCGGTCGACACCCTCGGCGACCAGGCCGGTTACCACCTCGGCGCGGACGTGGCCGAACTCGAGCTCGGCCAGACCTCCGACCCGGCCCAGCTGGTGCACGGCGACCCGGGCGCGATCCGGTCCTCGGCGGGAAGATTGCGCGCATTCTCCGGGGCCTTCGGCGAGACGGCGCGGGGCCTGCAGGGAATGGACAGCGCGCACTGGACCGGGGCGGCCGCCGACGCCTTCCGGGCCCGGTTCGCGCCGCATCCGGCCCGGTGGCAGGACGCGTCGTCCGCCACCAGCACGGCCGCCGGAGCGCTGGAGTCCTACGCGGGCGCGGTGGAGTCGGCCCAGGGGCAGGCCCGGCAGGCCATCGCCGGGTACGAGCAGGGACAGCAGGCCACCGCCCAGGCTCAGGCCAGTTATAACACTCAGGTCGCGGCCTACAACCGCGCGGCCCAAGCCTACAACACTACGCTGGCCGGCGGGGCCGACCCCGGAGCGGCTCCCGCCCAGCCCGGAGCGTTCGACGATCCCGGGGCGGCCCTGCGGCAACAGGCCGCCCGGCTGCTGGGCGACGCCCGGAACGCGCGGGACGCCGCCGCGGCCTCGGCGGCGGACGCGATCCGCCAGGCCACCGACCTGGCCCCGGCCGAACCCTCGCTGGCGGCTCGGCTGGCGAGCGACGTCATGGACGGCCTGCAGGTCACGAACCTGGCCGACATTTCGTTCGCGGGTGGCATCGCCGACGGCACCGCCAACCTCGTGCGGTTCGCCCGCACACTGGATCCGCTGGACCAGTGGAACCTGGACCACCCGGCCGAGTACGTGGCCGGGCTGTCCGGCACCGCCGCGGGCCTGGCCGAGGCGGGCACCGACCCGCCCAAGCTGGCCCAGGGGCTGGCTCAGGGGCTGGTCGGCACCGGGTGGGCCAGCGACCCGTTCCGCGCCGCCGGACGGCTGGTCCCGAACGTGGCGCTGGCCGTGGGGACGGACGGCGGAGGTACCGCGGCCGACGCGGGCGGTGCCGCCGGGCGGGCCACCGAGGGGCTGGGGTCCGAGGGGGATTCGGCCGCAGCCGGGGCGGACGGGCTGGCCGGCAACCCGGCCGCCGCGGGACGGCCGCCGGATGACATTCCGACCGCCGGTGACCCGGTCGATGTGGCCACGGGTGACGTGATTCTGAGCCAGACCGATCTGACGCTGGCGGGCGTGCTGCCCCTGGTGGTGGAGCGGATGCACCGGTCCTCGTGGCGGGCGGGCCGGTGGTTCGGCCGGTCCTGGGCGTCCACGTTCGACCAGCGGCTGCGGGTCGGCTCGGAGCGGGTCATCGGGGTGTTCGGGGACGGGCGGGCGCTGATCTGGGCTTTGGGTGCGGCCTCTGGCGGGGCTTCTGGCGGGGCTTCTGGCGGGGCTTCTGGCCGGTCTGGGGCTGGGGGGTTGGACGGGGCCGAGGCTTTGGGCGAGGCTGGGGTGCTGCCGGTGACGGGGGCGGCGTGGCCGTTGCGGCCCGAACCGGACGGCGGGTGGACGGTCACCGATCCGCAGCGCGGCCTGACCTGGCGGTTCGAGCCGCATCCGGCCTACTTCCGCAGCGCGGACGGCCAGGGTGAGCTGCCGCTGGCGGCGGTGCGCGACCGGGCCGGGCACGAGCTGACGTTCAGCTACGACGAGACGGGCCAGCCCACCGGGATCAGCCACTCCGGCGGTTACCAGCTCCAGGTGGTCGTGCAGGACGGGCACGTGACCGCGCTGGTGGCCGACGGCGCTGCGCTGATCGGCTACGACTACGACGAGGACGGCAACCTGGCCGGCGTGGTCAACTCCTCGGGCCGGCCGCTGCGGTTCAGCTACGACCCCGCGGGCCGGCTGACCGGGTGGACGGACCGCAACGGGTACCGCTACGAGTACGGCTACGACGGCGACGGCCGCTGCGTGCGCGGCGACGGGTCGGGCCAGGCGCTGTCCGGTACCTACCGCTACCAGCCGGAAGAGCAGGTCACGACCTGGACCGACGTCGCGGGCGCGGTCACCAGGTACGAGATCAGCGACGGGGCCCGGGTGGCCGCGATCACCAGCCCGCTCGGGCACCGGACCTACTGGGAGCACGACGACCGCGGAAGGGTCGTGGCTTGCACCGACCCGCTGGGGCGCAGCACCCGCTACGGCTATGACCGGTGCGGCAACCTCACCACCGTCATCCGGCCCGACGGCAGCCAGGCCAGCGCCGATTATGACGAGCGCAACCTGCCGGTGCGCCTGACCGACCCGGCGGGCCGGGCCTGGGCCCACGAGTTCGACGACCGGTTTGGCCAGGTCACCATGGTCACCGGGCCGGACGGGGCCACCACCGGGTTCGGCTACGACGAGGCCGGGCACCTGGCCTCGGTCACCGATCCGGGCGGCGCGGTGACGCGGATCAGCTGTGACGCGGCCGGGCTGCCGGTCGAGGTGAGGCGGGCGGGCGGAGGCGTGACCCGGTACGAGCGGGATGGGTTCGGCCAGGTCACCCGGGTCACCGGGCCGGACGGCGCCGCCACCGAACTGGCCTGGACGCCCGAGGGCCGGCTGGTGTCGCGGACGCTGCCCGACGGCGCGGCCGAGTACTGGGACTACGACGCCGAAGGCAACGTGGTCGGCCAGCTCAGCCCGGGCGGGGGCCTGACCCGGTACGAGTACGGGCCATTCGACCAGCCGGTCGCGATGACCGGACCCGACGGTGTCCGGACCGAGTTCGGCTACGACCACGGGCTGCGCCTGATTAGCGTGCGGCGCGCCGGGCTGACCTGGAGCTACGGCTACGACGCGGCCGGCCGGCTGGTAGCCGAGACCGACTACAACGGGGCCACCACCCGCTACGGTTACGACCCGGCCGGGCAGCTCACCGGCCAGGTCAACGCCTGCGGCCAGCGGGTCGCGTTCCGCCACGACCAGCTGGGCAACGTGGCCGATCGCATCAGCGGCGGGACGACCACGACGTTCGGGTACGACCTGGCCGGGCGCCTGGTCTACGCGCGGAACCCGGACGCGGAGGTGTGGCTCGACCGCGACCGGTGTGGCCGGATCACCGCCGAGACCTGTAACGGGCGCACCGTGAGCTCCAGTTATGACGTGGCGGGACGCCGGCGGCGGCGGGTGACCCCGTTCGGCGCGGTGGCCGAGTGGGACTACGACGAGGCCGGGCAGCCGGTGCGGCTGACGGCGGGTGAGTATGAGATCCGGTTCGGGTATGACGCGGCCGGGCGGGAGGTCCGGCGGGAGCTGCCCGGTGGGCTGGTCCTGACCCAAGCTTGGGACCAGCGGGGGCGGCTGACGCTGCAGGCTCTGTCCGGGGCCGACGGGCTGGCGGGCGTGGCGGGGGCGGTGCTACAGCAGCGGGCGTATGGCTACGACTGCGACGGGCTGGTGACCGGGATTGAGGACCTGCTCGGTGGGACCCGGGCCATCGGGCTGGACCGGGGCGGGCGGGTGACCGCGGTGCAAGGCCCGGACTGGGCCGAGCAGTATGCCTACGACCCGGCCGGGAATGTGGTCGCGGCACTCTGGCCTGCTGAAGGGCTGGGCGCAGGTCAAGGATCTGGCGAGGGGCAGGGGCTGCGCCGGATCAGCGGGACGCTGGTCACCCGGGCCGGGAACGTCCGGTACCGGCACGACCGGCAGGGCCGCGTGGTGCAGCGGCAGGTGGCGCGCATCTCCCGCAAGCCGGACGTCTGGCAGTACCAGTGGGACGCCAGCGACCGGCTGACCGCGGTGACGACCCCCGACGGAACCGGCTGGCGCTACCGGTACGACCCGTTCGGCCGCCGCATCGCCAAGCAGCGCCTCGGCCCGGACGGCGCGGTCGTGGAACAGACCGACTTCACCTGGGACGGCCCCGTCCTGGCCGAGCAGTCGTCGTCCATGGTCGCCGGGCGCGGTGGCCGGGTGCGCAAGAGCGGCGCAGGTGAGAGCGGGGCCGGCGAGCGCAGGGCTGGTGAGAGTAGCGGCTCGGCGGGCGAGAACGGCGGCGAGGTGGGCGAGGCGGGCGCCGGCGAGGACGGCGGCTCAGCGCGCGAGGACGGTGGCCCGGCGGGCGAGGCGGGCGAGAGTGGGGCAGGCGAACGCAGCGGCTGGGTCGTCACGTGGAATTACCGGCCCGGCAGCTTCACCCCGCTGACCCAGTCCGAGCACATCCCGGCCGCGAACCTGGCCGAGGCCCCCCAGGAACAGATCGACCGCCGTTTCTACGCCATCGTCACCGACCTCGTCGGGTCCCCAACCGAGCTGACTGATCCCGACGGGACCCTGGCCGGCCACCAGCAGCACACCCTGTGGGGCCACACGGCCTGGCGGGGCACGGCAAGCACCCCGCTGCGGTTTCCGGGTCAGTACGCCGACCCGGAAACAGGCCTGCACTACAACCAGCACCGTTACTACGACCCGGAGGTGGGGGCCTACCTGACCCCGGACCCACTGGGGCTAGCGGCGGCGCCGAATCCACACGCCTACGTGATGAACCCGCAGGTCCTAGCCGATCCGCTGGGGCTGGCGCCTTACAACACGTCGCATGACCTGGGCATGGATCGCGCCACTGGCCAATTCCGGCAGAATGAGTACGATACGGCTCTACGTATTCAGCAGGAACGAGGCGTCGTGCTGCAACGGTCACCCCATCCTTTCCCGGATTGGGTCGATTCGGCCGGTGTTACCTATGATGCGGTAGGCCCCTTCGAAGCAAAGTATTTCGACGAACAGTGGCCTACCCTGCAGAACCGAATAATTGATCACCTCCGTAAGGCCAACCTCGTTCCGGTCGACGTGTCCGGCTTTACAGCAGAGCAGATCAGCCAAGTCGAGCAGTTTGTCCGCCCGCTTGGGCCATCCGTTTTCCTGGTGGGGAAATAATGGCAGGAACTGTCGGCGTGTCACCGGATGTGCTGTGGTCGGCGGCATCATGGCTGTTCGACTGGGTGCTCAAGGACATCGCTAAGGACACGGACGATGTTGAGCTAGCCGGGAACTTGACCGGAATAGTGGATGAGAACCTGGGCTGGTTTGGCCTGGATGACGTCACTCCGAGGCAGCGGCACGAAGTACGTCGCATAATCGCCGAACGCCTGGTTGATGATGCGGATCGGGAGTTCCCAGCGGACATGCTTGGGCGTTCGGAGGCTCTGGAGCTGCTGAAGGAATTGGTCGCCAACGTCTCCGGCGATGCCTCCGGGTGAGGTCGCAGTGCTAGGAGGCTGGCTTGGCCGCGGCCGTAGGGCTTAGGGGCGGGCCGGTGGGGATCTGGCCAGGAGCGCCGCGGGCTGAAGCGCCCGCCGAGGTCGGGCCGGGGGCGCGGCTATGAGTGCGCCGTGAGCCAGAGCCAGATCTAGTCAGCTCCGCGGCGCACGTCGAATGGGTGGAGGTGACGCCCTGAGGCTGTCGTGCTCTTGAATGATCTGGCCGCCAAGCCTTCCGCAGTCGCCAATAGCTGAGGCGGCCCTGACCGTTACCGTGTGCAAAAACTGTCGTTGGGGTGACAGTTTTTGCACACGGTGATGGGTTAGCCGGTGCGTGCTGGGTTGGTGGCGGCGGTGGGGCTTAGGGGTGGGCCTGCGGGGAGTTGGTCGAGGACTCCGGCGGGGAGGATGGCGGATTGGGACTTGAGGGTGTAGCCGAGGATGGCTGCGACCGACTGGGTGGGGAGGGTGTAGCGGGTGGCCCCTGTGACCAGGAAGTAGGTGGAGACGCCGGCGCGGGTGTTGGCGGGGGCGGCGCCGATTAGGGCGCCGTGGGCTGGGGGGAGCCAGACCTGGGTGAGCGCCGTTGATGAGGTGGCGGCGGTGGGGGTGGCGCCTGGGGGCACCGTGGCGCCGGTGACGATTTGGCGGCCTAGCTCCCGGCCGTAGGTGACGCAGAGGGCGGAGCGGGCCTGGACCACGGCGGGGATGGTGGCGGGGAGGCTGCCACGCGGGATCGCCGTGGTGGACAGGTCCGCCGTGGCGGCGGATGGGGAGATGGGGCGAGACGCCTGGGCGCCCGGTTCACGGGTTAGGAGCTGGGCTTGGGTGGCGGTGACGTGGGCCAGCTTGCCGTCGGCCAGGAGGGCGTAGTACTGGGGGGCGGCACCGCCGGAACCAGGCTGGTCGAAGACCTGACCGACTAGGGCCGGGCCGTCGGGGCCGATCACTTCAGTGCCCTGACCGGGGAGGTGGGGGGCAGCGAAGGGCGGCCCCTCAGGCAGCGCGTTCAGCCAGGCAGACGGGACCGTCTGGACCGGCATGGCCGGGAACAGGGTTTGCGCGACGCTGGGTTGGATGGCCAGGCGCTGCCCCTCCCACAGGACCCAGACGTCACCCTGGCCGGTGGTGGCCAGGGCGGCCGAGCCCGGGCCGAGCGGGGTGCCGCCGACGGTGTGGCCGCCGACCAGGGTGGTGCCGGCGGTGGTGGCGCAAACCGCCCAGGGACCGGTGACCAGGTTCTGGGCCAGGGGCAGGTCTTGCGGCAGGCCGGCGACGCCGATGGTGGGGCCGAGCGAATAGTGGGCCAGCGCCGCCGGGCTGACCTCGACCCGGCGGACGTTGGCCGAATCGAGGGCCAGCAGGGCCGAGGTGTAGTTCAGGGCCGGGCAGAGTTTGCCGCGGTCGCAGGGGACGTAGGCGGTGGCGCTGGCCGAATCCACCACCAGGGTGCCCGCCTGGGTGAGGCCGGTGGCGCTCCCGGTGGCGCCGCCGCCCGGTGAGATCAGGCCGAGCACGGCGAACACGGCGGCGGCGATCGCGCCGGCCAACAGGCTGGAGATCGTGCCGACGTTGAGCCGGCGCAGCGGCTGGTGGGGGGAATCGGGCTCGCCGCTGATCAGTGCCAGCGCCGAACGCTGGGTCATCAGCCGGTGCGCCTGCAGCAGGTCACGGTGGCTGGGCACGGTCAGCCGCCGAGGCCGTGCAGCACACCGAATACCCCGGCCACGGCCAGGGCCAGCGGGACCAGGCTGATGATCAGGACCGAGTCGGCGACGTCGGCCGCCCGGCTCCAGAACGGCGACGGCCGGTAGCCGGGGCGCGGCAGGGCGGCGCCAACCCCGATCGCGGCCACCACGACCAGCCCCAGCAGGACGGGGGCGGCCGCGCGCATCGACTGGCCGCCCACGGCCACGGCTAGCCAGGTCAGGCCGGCGTAGCCGGGGATCAGCAGCCACAGTCGCTGGGCCCGGCCGCGGAACACGCGGGACCGCAGCAGCAACGCGCAGGTCAGCGCGGTGGCCAGCACCGGGGCCAGGCCGCTGTGGTCGAGCCCGAGCACGATCGCCGCGCCGCCACCCAGCAGACCCAGGCTGGACACCGCGCCGGTCACGACCCGGTCGGCGGCGGCGGCCCGGCCGCGCACGTCCGCTCCTGAGCTGTCCTGGCTAAAGCCGTCCCACGAGGTGGTGTTCGGCCGGACACCGTCGCGGGCGGTGTACGGCCGAGTGCCGTCCAGCCAGATGGTGTTCCGCCGGGCACCGTCCGGCTGAGTGGGCATCGGCCGGGTGCCGTCCATGAAGGCGTCGTCGCGTAGGTCCTCCGCGTCGGCGGGCACGGCGGGCAACGGCAGCCGGGCCAGCCGGAACGCGACCGCCGGGATCAGCGGGGTCAGAGCCAGGGCCGGGGTGACGACCAGGCCGGCGGCGCCCGCAGCGCCCAGGCCGGGCCACAGCCAGGCCAGCGCCGCCCCGGCGGACCCGAACGTCGCGGCTACCGCCACGCCGAAGAACACGGCCAGGCCGCGGGCGATGGCGGTGGCCGCGACCAGGGCGGCCGCGATTAGCAGCGCGAAACCGGCCAACAGGTCCACCGGGCTGGCGTGGGTCAACGGCAGCGCTCGGAGCGGCGCCAGCAGGCCGGCCGTGAACGCGAACGGCAGTGCCGCCCAGCCGAGGACGGCTCCGGCGCCCGCGTCGCCGCCGGCCCGGGACACCGCCGCACCCGCGACCAGCAGCAGCGCGGCCAGCAGCCCGGCGGCCAGCGCAGGAGTGGTCCACGGTGGCCCGGACCGGAGCAGGATCACCGCTCCCGCAGCCAGCGCCGCGGCGGCTAGGCCGAGGGCCACCCGGCGGCTGTCCGGCGGGCTCCAGCGGCCTGGGCCATCGTGGACGCCGGCGATCTCGTCGGCGATGTCGTCGGACACGGCGGCCGCCAGCGACCTGCTCCACGGCCGCAGGTAGAGCAGTTCACCGTCGGCCACCCCGGCCTGGGCCGGGGTCGACGGCGGCTCGAACGGCGGCTGGCCCAGCCGCTGCAGGGCCCAGCCCTCGGGCGCTTCGGCCACGGCGGCCCGGTCCAGACCGGCGTGCAGCGCGATGCCCGGGAACAGCTCGGCGAACGGCACGTGGGCAGGAAGGGACAGGTCAACCCGCTTGCGCGGGCTGATCACGGTCACCCGGCACAGGTCCGCAGCCGCGGCAGCTGTCATCGTCACTCCCGTTTCCTCACTGCCGGATTGAACGGAACCGCCCTGCGATCCGGTTCATTAGGTGAGGAGAAAGGGGCTCGCATGCCGACGACCGGCTCGGGCGCTGACGCGGCGAGCGCCGTTCCGGAGCTGCCGCAGGGCGAGATTCAGCTGCCGTCCCCGCCCGAGCTGCCGGAGGTAGCCGCGGACGGCCTGACCCAGGTCCTCATGTATTTGCCCATGGGGGCGATGGCGATCGGCATGGTCGCGGTCCTGGCCGGCGGCAAGTCCAGCCCGGTTCTGTTCATCGGCAGCGGGGCCATGGCCGTGGGCATGGTCGGCATGATGGTGGGCCAGCTGGCCCGGGGTAAGGGCGACCGGAAGCTCAAGATCAACGGGCAGCGGCGGGACTTCCTGCGCCGCCTGAGCCAGATCCGGCGCCGGGTCCGGCGGGCGGCCGAGCAGCAGCGGCGGGCGCTGGAGTATCGCGGGCCGGCTCCGCGCTCGCTGCCATCTCTGCTCGTTGTGGGTGCGGGCCAGATCTGGCAGCGCGCCCCGGGTGAACCGGGGTTCGGCTGCGCCCGGTTCGCCACCGGGACCCAGGCCCTGGCCATCCGGTTGATCCCGCCGGAGACCAAGCCGATCGAGGACCTGGATCCGCTGTGCGCCGGAGCGCTGCGCCGGTTCATCCGGGCTCAGAGCCAGGTGCCCGGGCTGCCGGTCGAGGTGTCACTGCGGTCAGTGACCCGGATCGTCCCGGTCGGTGAGCCCGCCGCCGTGCGGGCGCTGGTCCGCGCGCTGGTGACCCAGATCGCGATGCTGCACTCCCCCGCCGACGTCCGCATCAGCGTGTGCGCCCCGGCGGACCGGCTCCGGTACTGGGAGTGGGTCAAGTGGCTGCCGCACACCATGCACCCGACCGAGCAGGACGCGGCCGGTCCGGTACGGCTGATGAGCCCGTCGCTGGGCGGGCTGGAGCCGATGCTGCAGCTACGGGACCGGCCCCGGTTCTCCCCGGCGGCGGCGGGTTCGGCCCGGGGTTCGCTGCCGCTGCACGTGGTGGTGGCGGACGGCGCGGCCCGTGAGCCCGGGGTCGAACTGGATGGCATCGACGGCGTGGTCGTCATCGAGATTGGTGCGGCCCCTGGGACTTCTGAGGTTGGTGAGTCTTTTGGGGCGGGTGGGGTTAAAGGGTCTGGGTCTGGCGGGGTCGCCGGGGGTGGCGGGGTCGCGGGGGCTGGCGGGGTCGCCGGGGGTGGCGGGGCGGGGACGGTGGGGTTGCGGGTGACGGGGGATGCGGTGTACCGGGTGTCACCGGATGGGGCGGCGGAGGCGTTGATCGGGATACCGGACGGGTTGTCGCTGGTGGAGGCCGAGGCGGTGGCCCGGCAGCTGGCTCCGCTGCGACCCGCGGAGGTGGCGGCCGCAGCGGGTGATGCGCTCGCGGCGACGACCACGCTGACCGCTCTGCTCGGGGTGGCCCCGCCGCCGGCGCTGGACGTGGCCGCGCTGCGCCGGGGGCGGGCGCCGCGGGACCGGTTGCGGGTGCCGATCGGCCCGGACGCGAACGGCCAGCCGGTGGAGCTGGACCTCAAGGAGTCGGCCGAGGGGGGAATGGGCCCGCACGGGCTGGTCGTCGGGGCCACCGGGTCCGGCAAGTCCGAGCTGCTCCGGACCCTGGTGCTGGGGCTGGCGCTGACCCACTCGGCCGCGGACCTGAACTTCGTGCTGGTCGACTTCAAGGGCGGGGCCACGTTCGGCGGCTTGGACCGGCTGCCGCACACCTCGGCCGTGATCACCAACCTGGCCGACGAGCTGCCGCTGGTGGACCGGATGCGGGACGCGCTGCAGGGCGAGATCGTCCGGCGGCAGGAGCTGTTGCGGGCGGCGGGCAACTACGCCTCGCTCCGCGACTACGCTGTGGCCCGGACCGAGGGGGCCCGGGCGCAGCGACCCAGGGGCGCGCCGGAACTGCCGCCAGTGCCGAGCCTGTTCGTCGTCCTGGACGAGTTTTCTGAGCTGCTCGCGGCCAAGCCGGAGCTGATCGACCTGTTCGTGATGATCGGGCGGGTGGGCCGCTCGCTCGGCGTCCACCTGCTGCTGGCCTCCCAGCGCCTGGAAGAAGGCCGGCTGCGCGGGCTCGACACCCAGCTGTCGTACCGGATCGGGCTGCGGACGTTCTCGCCGCAGGAATCCCGGATCGTGCTCGGCGTCCCCGACGCCTACGAGCTGCCGTCCCAGCCGGGCAGCGCCTATCTGAAGGACGGCACCGGGGAGCTGATCCGGTTCAAGGCGGCCTACGTGTCCGGGCCGCCTTCGGGAACCGGGGCGGCAGCGGGCGGCGGTGGACCCGGGCGGGTGCCAACGCCGGCACCCAGGCTAAAGCCGCGGATCGTCCGGTTCGGGCCCGGGTATGTGGCCCCGCGGTACGAGGAGACGCCAGCCACTGGGGAGTTTGTTAAGCATATTAATGATGCTGATGTGGCCGGCCGGGCTGAAGGGTCTGGTGGGACGGCGGTGGTCGGGCTGGTGGCCACGGGGCGGGAGGCCGCTGGGTCCGGGGTAGCCGGGCGGGGGGTCGCTAGGCCCGGGGCGGCTGGACGGGAACGCCGCCAGACGTTGCTGGACGCGACGGTGGAGCTTCTGTCCGGGCCCGGGCCCGCGGCGCACCGGATCTGGCTGCCGCCGCTGAGCGAGCCGCCGGCGCTGGACCAGTTGCTGGACCGGGCCGACCCGTGGCGCGGGGACCCGGCCTCGTTGCCGGCCGTGCTGGGCATCGTGGACCGGCCGTTCGAGCAGCGCCGGGACCCGCTGTGGGTGGACCTGGCCGCGGGGGCCGGGCACGTGGCGGTGGCGGGCGGACCGCGTAGCGGCAAGTCCACCGTGCTGGCCTCGCTGATCAGCTCGCTGGCGCTGATCCACACGCCGACCCAGGCCCAGTTCTACGTGCTCGACTTCGGGGGCGGGGCGCTGAGCATGCTGGCGGGCCTGCCGCACGTGGGCGGGGTGGCCAGCCGGCTGCAGGGCGACCGGGTACGCCGCACCGTGGCCGAGGTCCGCGCCCGGCTGGAGCAGCGGGAACGGGAGTTCGGCCGGCTCGGCATCGACTCGATCGCCACCTACCGCGCGCTGCGAGCGGAGGGCGCGGCAGGTGCCGATGATGGGTTCGGCGACGTGTTCCTGGTGGTGGACGGCTGGCTCACGCTGCGCCAGGACTATGAGGAACTCGAGCAGGCCGTCACCGCGCTGGCGGCCCGGGGCCTGGGCTACGGCATCCACCTGGTCGCCGCGACCAACAAGTGGTCGGAGTTCCGGGCCGCCGTCCGCGACCTGTTCGGCACCCGGCTCGAACTGCGGCTCGGCGACCCGTACGAATCCGAGATCGGACGGGCCGCGGCCCGGAACGTCCCGGCCGGCGCGCCCGGCCGCGGCCTGACCCAGGACGGGCTGCACTTCCTGGCCGCGATGCCGCGGATCGACGGGCACTCCAGCGCGACCGGGCTGCCGGAAGCCGTCCGCGCGCTGGTGGCCCAGGTGGCCGCGGCCTGGGACGGCGACGGCGCGCCCCCGGTGCGGATGCTGCCCGACGTGCTCGCGGCCGCCGCGCTCCCGCGGCCGGGCTCGTCCGGGTCGCGGGTGCCGTTCGGCATCGACGAGAGTGAGCTGGCCCCCGTGTTCCTGGACTTCGCGGCCGACCCGCATTTCCTGGTCCTGGGCGACACCGAGTGCGGCAAGTCGAACCTGCTGCGGCTGGCCGTTGCGGGCTTCGCCGCCCGCTACACCCCTGAGCAGGCCAAGATCATCTTCCTCGATTACCGCCGCTCGCTGCTGGACGCGGCCCAGGTACCGCACCAGATCGGCTACGCCACGTCCTCGGTGGCGGCGACCGCGCTGCTGGACGAGGTGCGCGGGGTGCTGAGCACCCGGTTGCCGCCGGCTGACCTGTCCCCGGCTCAGCTTCGTTCCCGGTCGTGGTGGCGCGGGTCCGACCTGTTCGTCGTGGTCGACGATTACGACCTGGTGGCTGGGGCGGCCGGGGCGGGCAATCCGCTGCTGGCGCTGGCCGAGTTCCTGCCGCAGGCGCGCGACGTGGGGTTGCACGTCATCCTGGCCCGGTCGGCCGGCGGAGCGGGGCGGGCCATGTTCGACCCGGTGATCCAGCGGCTGCGGGAGATGGGCTCCCCCGGGCTGATCATGTCCGGGAGCAAGGACGAGGGGGCGCTCCTGGGCGGGGTCCGGGCGGGGCCGCTGCCGTGCGGGCGCGGCGTCCTGGTGGCCAGGCGGGGCGGGGCGCGGCTGGTGCAGGTGGCGCTGGCGGTGGAGGCTGGCGCGGAGGTGCCGGCGGACGGAATGGCCGGTGAGGCTGAGGGCCGGGCGGCTGACTCCGAGGGCACCGGCCAGTTCCCGGTGATCGCCTTGTAGCAATGGCACATTGCCTACACCCGGGTGTCGAGAATGTGCCATTGCCTACATAGGAGGACGGCGGCGCGGGGCTAGGGGCTGGCAATGGCAGTCCGTTCTTGACTGAGTGATCAGTCATTTATAGGGTGGGGGTATGGCCCGGCCGAAGAGTAAGGACAAGCGGGACGCGCTGATGGGGGCGGCGGCCCGGGTCATCGCGGCGCAGGGGCTTAGTGCGCCGACGGCGGTTATTGCCCGGGAGGCCGGGATCTCCAACGGGTCGTTGTTCACCTACTTCGAGACCAAGGCTGAGCTGTTCAACCAGCTGTATCTGGAGCTCAAGACGGGGATGGCCGTCGCGTCGCTGGAGGGGGTGCCGGCGTCGGCGCCGCTGCGCGACCAGTTCTCCTGTATGTGGTCGAACTGGATGAGGTGGGCGACGTCCCACCCCGAGCAGCGGCGGGCGCTGGCGCTGCTGAGTGTGTCGGACGATATCGGCCCCGAGACGCGGGGGGCCTCGCACCAGGCGATGGCGGAGATCGCCGAGATGGTCGAACAGGCCCGAGCCGGCGGGCCGCTGCGGGACGCGCCGATGGCGTTCGTTAGCGCGCTGATGAACTCGCTGGCTGAAGCGACGATGGACTTCATGGTCAGCGACCCGGCACACGCTGAGGAGCACAGCCAGGCCGGGTTCGGCTCGCTGTGCCGGATCCTGGGCGACTTATTTTTTTAAGCCAATAAATGACTGTCCAGATAGGCAACTAAGGAGTGGGGATGGCGCAGGACCAAGCGGGGCACGAGCGGGTGGAGCCGGAGCGGGTGGAGCCGGAGCCGACGGCGCAGAAGCTAGAGGCGCGGGGAATGGCGCGGGGCGGTCTGGGTCAGGGAGGGGCGTACGTGATCACCGGGCCGACGTCGGGGATTGGGCGGCGGACGGCGCTGGAGCTGGCTGCGTACGGGACGGTGGTGCTGGTGGGGCGGGACCCGGAGCGGCTGGGCAAGGTGCAGCAGGAGATCGAGCGGGCGGGCGGCCAGGCGGTGATGGTGGTGTGCGACCTATCGGACATCGTCGCCGTCCGGCGCGCGGCGGCGGAGATCGTTGGGCTCGGGCTGCCGCTGGCGGGGCTGGTCAACAACGCGGGCACCAGCCAGATGCGGCCGACGAAGAACGCTCAGGGCTGGGACACGGTGTTCGCCACGGACCACGTCAGCCCGATCGCGTTGACCGAGGCGCTGATCCCGCAACTGCCCGACGGGGCGGACGTGGTGTTCGTCTGTTCCGGCGTGGAGGACCCCAAGCGCCGGCCGGCCGTGATCGCCGGGTTCCGGGGCGGTCGCTACATCTCGGCCGAGGCCAGCGCGCGGGGCGAGTGGGAGCCTGGCGGCTCGGCCCTGCCCGGCGGGGACGCCTACGCCACGTCGAAGCAGGCCGAGCTGGCGGCGGCGCTGGCCTTTGCGCGCGAGACGCCGCGGCTGCACATCAACGCCGTCGAACCGGGCTTCAACCCGGGCACCGGCCTTGGCCGCGACGCGAACGTCTTCCTGCGCGGGCTGGCCCGATACGTGCTGGCCCCGCTGGCTCCGTTCATCAAGTACTGGAGCACGCCGGGCCGGGCGGCCAAGGTCATTACGAAGACCGTGTTGAACCAGGCGGGAGCGACCGGGGTCTACTACGACGAGAAGGGCCGGCCGATGCTGGGCTCGGCACTGGTGCGCGACGCGGAGTTCCAGGACCGGGTGATGGCCGAGACACGGGCCCTGCTGGCCACGGTCCCGGCCTGACGTTGCGGGCCGCCCGTGGGGCGCGGGCGATCCGGGGTCACAGCGACCCGGGCCGCCAGCGACGACGGCGGCCCGCCGGAACGACTACGGCGGCCGTTACGACCAGGACGGCCAGTGCGGCCGCGCCGGCCGTGATCGGGAGGGCGATCGCGCCCGCTCGCCGGTCGGGATGCGCGGCCCGGTCGACTGTGATCTGGGTGGGGGCAGGGCCAGCGGAGGTGGTGGGGCCGGGCGGGAGGATGGCGGTGACGGCCTGGACCGGGTTGATCAGGCCGTGGCCGGTGCCGGGGCCGGCCGAACCGTTCGCGGTGGCGATGATCCGGGCCACCACCTGCGCCTGGTCCAGGCCGGGGTGGGCCGCGCGGACCAGGGCCGCGACCCCGGAGACGAACGCGGTGGCGAAGCTGGTGCCGTTGCTGGCCGGGTTGTAGGCCCGGGGGAAGACACCGGGGTAGGCCGCGGTCACGCTGACCCCGGGGGCGGTGACGCTGACCGGGGTCCGGGTGTCGGAGAAACCAGCCCGGGCACCGTCCTGGCCGACGGCGCCGACCGACAGGACGCCGGGGTAGGCCGCCGGGTAGAACGGGCCGGTCGCGCCGTCCGGGCCGTCGTTGCCTGCGGCCGCCACCACGACCACGTTGCTGGCCTGGGCGAACCGGACGGCCGCGGCCAGGGCCGGGGTGCTGACCGTGGCCAGGGACAGGTTGATGACCTGGGCGCCGTCATCGACCGCGGCCACGATGGCCTGGGCCGCGACCGAGCCGGGGAACGTGTCCGAGTTGGTGATCTTGACAGAGAGGATGCCTGCGGCCGGTGCCACCCCGGTGAACGAGACGCCGGGCACCGGAGCGGCGGCGATGATGCTGGCCACCGAGGTGCCGTGGCCGACGCAGTCGGCGTCCGGAGCCGCGTCCGGGGACGGGCCCGTCGGGCTGGGGGCCAGGTCGGGGCCGATCGTGACCCGGTCCCCGAACTGCGGGTTGGCGTCGACGCCGCTGTCGACCACGGCCACGGTGACCCCCGCCCCCCGGGTCAGCCCCCACACGCTGGCGAAGCCGAGCGCCTGCTGGGCCCAGGGCGTGCCGCCCGGTGCCGCGACGGCGCTGGTACCCGGGCAGCCCGCGGATGGCGGGGGCAGGACCGACAGTGACCGGGCCGCGGCCGCGGAGGCCGGCGCGGCCAGCCCCGCGGTCAAGCCGAGCACCGCGGTCAGCACTCCCCCGGCTCGCAGCATCGTTCCCCGGGTCACGGCAGGCACCTCCGCAGTCGGTTCACCTACCTAGGACTACGGATCTGCGGGAGGGTGGTTCGGGGCGGGCTGCTACCGGGCGGGGTCAGAGGACGATCCACTGGCGGCCGTCGATCAGCTCGCGGACGGCGTCGAGGTGGCCGGCGTGGCAGGCGGTCTCCTTGATCACCCACAGCAGCACGGTGCGCAGGTCAGGAAAGTCCACTCCCCACTGCTGCCAGCGCGGGTCCGGCTGCCGGGGCGCCTGGTCCAATGGGGTCTGCTCGATGATCGTGTCGGAGTGCGCGATCTCGTCCCGGTACAGGGCGAAGACGTCCGCGGCCGTCTCGCCCGGGGCGAGCTGCCATTCAGCGTTGGGGCCCGGGGGGAAGAAGTCATCGGGCTCGCCGTTGACCACTTGCCGGATCCAGTAGTGCTCGTCGGACAGGGCTAGGTGCTTGACCATGCCCAGGCAGTGCCAGCCCGACGGTAGCACCGGCCGGGTCAGCTGCTCCTCGGTCAGGCCCTCCAGGATGCCGACGACGTGGTGGCGCTGCTCGTCGAGGAAGCCCTTGAGCAGTTTGGTCTCATGGTCCATGGCCTCATTAGAGCGTGTCCCTACGACAGGGGGCCCAGCTGCTCACCGGTGAGGCGGGCGAGGATCTCGCGGCCGATGGGCAGGGCGGCGGTGGCGGCCGGGGACGGGGCGTTGAGGACGTGCAGCACCGAGCCGGGTCCCTGGCCCTGGCTGACGAACAGGAAGTCGTCCAGCAGGGTGCCGTCGGGCCGGACGGCCTGGGCCCGGACGCCGGCCCCGGCCGGGATCAGCTGCCCGGCGCGGACGTCGGGCAGCATCCGCTGGATCTGCCGGGTCATGGCCCGCTTGGACAGCGAGCGGTGGACTTCGCCGAGGCCGTAGCGCCAGTGCTGGCGGGCCACCTTGATCATGCCCGGGTAGGCCAGCGACCGGGCCAGCTCCCGCGGGCGGACCGTGCGCCAGGAGTAGCCCTCGCGGGCCAGCGCGAGGACCGCGTTCGGCCCGACGTGTACGTGCCCGTCGACCCCCCGGGTGGCGTGCACCCCGAGGAACGGGAAGGCCGGGTCCGGCACCGGGTAGATGAGGCCGCGGACCAGCCCGGCCGCGTCGCCGGTCAGGCCGGCGTACTCACCGCGGAACGGGATGATCCGCACCCCCGGGTCGGCGCCGGAGGCCGCGGCCAGTTCGTCGCCGTGCAGGCCGGCACAGACCACGGCCTGCGCGCCCAGCAACTCGCCGTCGTCGGTGTCCACCACGACCTCGCCCGCGTGCCGGATCGTACGGTGCACGGTCCGGCCGAGCAGGATGTCACCGCCACCCTTGACGATCAGCTCGCCCAGCTTGTCGGCGACGGCGCGGTAGTCGCAGATCCCGGTGGAGGGCACCCACAGCGCCGCAATGCCGCGCACGTGGGGTTCGTGTGCGCGCAGGCCGGCGGGGTCGAGGCGGTGGTTCTCCACCCCGTTGGCGTGGCCCCGCCGCTCCAGCTCGGCCATCCGGGGCAGTTCGCCGGGCTCGGTCGCCACCACAAGCTTGCCGCAGACCCGGTGGGGCAGGCCGTGTTCCCGGCAGAACGCCACCGTCTCGGCACAGCCCGCGGGGGCCAGCCGGGCCTTGAGGCCGCCCGGCGCGTAGTAGATGCCGGAGTGGATCACGTTAGAGTTCCGGCCGGTCTGATGGGCGGCCAAGCGGGGCTCACGCTCGACCACCGCGACGCGGCGCCCGGTCCGGAGCACCGCGTGGGCGGTGGCCAGGCCGACGATCCCCCCGCCCACCACCACGACGTCGTACTTATCCGCCACTGCCACGCATCCATTATCAGCGCAGCGTGACCAGGCGCCTTAGCCGGGAGGGGGCCAGCCGGGAGCGGGGGCCAGCCAGAAACGGGGGCCAGCCGGGAGCGGGGTCAACCGGGAACGTCCTTGGTCTCGGGGCCGGTGAGACGGCTGGGGAGGCGGACGCCGACCAGGACCGAGATCACGCTGACGAACAGGGCGAAGCCGAAGGCCATGGCCACGCCGTCGCGGTGGCCCAGGCCGCGGGCGGCGCCGGCCACGATGGCACCGGCCACGCCAGTGCCGACGGCCTGGCCGAGGACGTCAAACAACTGCAGGGCCGAGGTGGCCCGGCCCTCCTGGCCGCGGGCGGCCCGGTCGAGGGTGGTCACCGACAGCGGCGAGTAGGCCTGGCCGATGCCGAACCCGCCGATGGCCCAGGCCACGATGCCCAGCGCCACCGGCACCGACGGGAGCAGGGTGACGCTCATCAGCGCCAGGCCGATGAACACCATCCCCTCCCCCAGCCGGATCAGGCGGCGCGGGCCGACGCGGGTGATCCAGCGGGCCTGCACCCAGGAGCCCGCGGTCCAGGTCATCGTGGCCGCGGTCAGGGCCAGCGCGCCCAGCTCGGTCGGAGCGTGCCGCACGGCGGTGATGGCGTACGGGACGTAGGCGTCGCCCGCGAAGAACGAGCAGGTCAGCAGGCCGCGGCTGAGGATCGTGGCCGGCAGCCCGCGGCGGGCCAGCAGGGTGCCGGGCGGGGCCAGCCGTCGCAGCGACACGACCAGCAGCGCACCACCGGCCAGCACGCCGACGACCACGATGGGCAGCTGGCCGGAACTGAGCGAGGCCAGCGCGACGCCGGCCCCGGCCACCACGCCCAGCACCGGCAGATACGGCAACTCCGGGCGAGCCGTCGCCATCGGGCGCGGGACGCCGCGCAGGGCCAGCGTGGCCAGCAGGCCTGCCACCGCGACCAGCGGCAGCAGGCCCAGGAACACCCAGCGCCAGCCGACCGCCGACGCGACCAGGGCCGCGATGGCCGGGCCGATCAGGCCGGGGATGACCCAGGCGGTCGACAGCACGGCGAACATGCGCGGCCGGCAGCCCTCCGGGTAACCGCGGGAGATGGCCACGTAGGCCACTGCGGGCACCACCCCGGCCCCGAGGCCCTGGACGGCCCGGCCCGCGACCAGGATGGCCATGGTGGGCGCGGTGCCACCGATGACCAGGCCGACGGCGAACAGGGCCAGCCCGACCAGCATCGGCCGCCCGATCGGCACCCGGTCGGCCAGGGTGCCCGCGACCACGATGCCGATCAGGCTGGACAGCAGGAACGCACTGAACACCCAGCCGTAAAGGCGCAGGTCACCGAGCTGCCGGCTGACTACCGGCAGGACGGTCGCGATGGCCAGGGCCTCGAAGGCGACCAGGGTCACCGCGAGGACCAGGCCAATGGTGAGCGAACGCCGGCCGGGGGTCCAGATACCGCCGGCCGAAGGTACCGGGGGCATCTGCGCGTCCCGGGCCGCCTGGTCCGTACTCACTCGGTCCACCGTAGAACCTCAACCGCAGTTGACGTCAATTTGTTATGGCCAGACTCGGGTGACAGCTCGCGCGTACCAACTTGCCGCAGAATGAATGTATGACCGACGAGGAGAAGCACGCTGGGCCGCCAGGGGACCGTAACCCCAGTGGCCAGCATGGAGACCATGAGGTCACTTCGGTGCTGGCGCGCCTGGTCTCCCTCGGCCGCGCCACGCTGGCCGAGCGGCCGGGTTACCGGCCCCCCATGCATCCGGGAGACGGAACCGACCTGCTCTCCGGCGCCCTGGCCGCGTTGCGAGACGAAGAAACCCTGTGAACGAGGACATGCGGGCTGTGGTGGTGGACGGGGACGGGGCGGTCGGGCTGGAGCGGGCGAACGTGCCCGAGCCCGGGCCGGGAGAACTGCTGGTGGCCATGAGCGTGGCCGGGATCTGCGGGTCGGATGTGCACGCGGTGCAGGGGTCGCACCCGTTCGTGCCGCCGCCGTTTCACCCGGGGCATGAGGTGACCGGGACCGTACAGCGGGGCGGCCCCGGGACCTCGACGCGGGCGGGGCGGCGGGTGGTGGTGAACCCCGTGCTGTACTGCGGGCGGTGCCTGCGCTGCCGCCAGGGCCAGGTCAACCTGTGCCGGGAGATGGCCGTGTTCGGGTGCGGCACCGCCGCCGGGGGCATGGCCGAGTACTTCGTGGTCCCGGAGCGGAACGTGGTGGCGCTCCCGGCCGAGCTGACCGATCTGCAGGCCGCGCTGATCGAGCCGCTGTCCACACCGGTGCACGCGGTGCGGCTGGCCGGGCCGGACCTGACCGGGCAGACGGTGGTGATCCTGGGCGCGGGCACGATCGGCCTGCTGACGCTGGTGGTGGCCCGGCAGCACGGTGCGGCCACGATCGTCATGACCAACCGGTCGGCACCCAAGCGGGAACGGGCGCTGGCGCTGGGGGCGGACGCCGCGTTCGACCCGCGGGATCCAGGCGTGCTGGACGCGATCCGGGCCGAGCTGGGCGGGGAAAACGCCGATGTGGTGTTCGACTGCGTGGCCGTCCAGGACACCGTGGACCAGGCCCTGGCGCTGGTCCTCAAGGGCGGCACGGTGGTGGTGGTCGGGGTGCCGCCCGGCCCGGTGACCGTGCCGCTGCCAGATCTGCAGGACCGGCAGATCCGGCTCCAGGGCAGCGCGGTGTACCTGCCGGAGGACTACACCGAGGCGATCGGGCTGCTGGCGGCCGGGGTGGTCCGGCCCGAGGACTTCGTCACCGCGCAGTACCCGCTGGCCGAGGCGGCAGCCGGGTTCGGCGCCGCCGCCTCCGGCCAGCAGATCAAGGTCGTGCTCACCGCCCCGTAGCGTCCGGGGCGATCACCACCAGCCGGCCTGGACCACCGGCCGCCCGCCGAGCGGAACAGCCTGT
Source organism: Streptosporangiaceae bacterium (assembly GCA_965277615.1). GTDB lineage: Bacteria > Actinomycetota > Actinomycetes > Streptosporangiales > Streptosporangiaceae > Bog-532. The sequence goes on from CBDIDG010000004.1 coordinate 547,005, forward strand.
GGCTGACGTTTACCGAGGACCGGGCGCGCGGTCTGTTCCCGAACTGGGCCGCCGAGGCCCGGTAGCTGCTGGTCAGCTGCGGACCCACCTGGCCCGGCACCCCGGCGATCCGCGGGGCCCCGAGCTGGTCGAGGCCCTGCAGGCCGCGAGCCCCGCGTTCGCCGAGCTCTGGCGGGAGCAGGAGGTCCGGCGGTTCGAGAGCTCGCGCAAGCGCTTCCGGCACCCCGAGCTCGGCCGCATCGACCTGGTCTACGTCAAGCTGGCCACGGCCGATGACGACCGCCAGTACCTGCTGGCGTTCCTGCCCGCCGACGCGGCCAGCGCGGCCAAGCTGCCGGGCCTGGCCCTGATCGAGGAGGATCGCGGGTAGCTGCTCCGGGACCGGGGAGCCTGTTAAAAATTAAATAGCGGTCTGCCACGACGCGACGCCGCACTGCTGCTTGACCTGGTTCAGGGCGTTGATGATCTTGAGTCCGTAGGTGCCAGAGTCCGGCTTGCTGTAGTTCGCGGCGTAGGTGTGCGCGTTGGCCGCGATGACCTGTTCGGCCTGCTTCAGGGTCGTGGTGATCCCCGGCTGCGCCTGGTCGTCGGTGAAGGCCTGGGCGTTCTGGCCAAGGTTGACGGCCAGCTTGGCCTGCATCGCCTGCTGCTTGGTCTGGCCGGCCGCCGGGGTGGCCTTGGCCGCGCCGCCCATGATCGTGTTCAGCGTCGAGTTGATGGCGTTGCAGGCCGCGGTGCCGGTGGCCGGGCCGGTGGTGGCCGCGGGCGACGGGGTGCTGGCCGCGCTGGTGTCGTGCGCGCTGCCGCCGCTGCTGCAACCGGCCACTGCGGCCGCCGCCAGCGCCATCGCGCCGATGGCCAGCTTCTTCCTCATCGTGTGTTCCCCCTCGGGTCCGGCCGATCTTCCGGCGGCTGCTGGTGTCTTCCGGGTGCCGACCCTAGTCGATTCAGCACAATGAGTGACGAGTGTTTAGCTTTCTGTGCACATCTTCGGAGGCTGGGCTCAGGCGATAACGATCAGGACATCACCTGCTTAAACAGGTGCGCACCGGGTAAAACGCGGACCGCCCAGTCAACGACGACCGGAGGGTCGCATGCGTCTGCCCAGTTGGATTCCTGGTTGGTCACGGCGCGCGGGGGCGCTCGCGGGGGCGCTGTCCCTCGGCAGCCTCGCGTTCGTGGCGGTGCCCACGGCCGGAACGGCCGCGACCGCCGCCACCACGGCCGCACCTCCGGCGCCTCCGTACAGCTGCGCCCCGAACGGGCCGACGGGCGGCCAGACCGTGTACGGCACGTTCGGTGACGCCAGCGCGATCGGCTGGGCGGGCAACAGCCAGGGCGTGGTCGCCTGCCTGGGCGGCAGCTTCTGGGTCGACACCAGCGGGCCCAACGGCGGGCCGGGCAGCGCCAGCACCGCCGCCGTGACCGGCACCACCTACGGCTACGGCGTGTACGACGACAGCAAGACCTCGTGGGCCAACGCCGACGGCTATCTGCCCGCCATGGTGACGAGCTTCTCCCGGGACGGGGCCAAGATCTCCATCACCAACTTCGGCGACCAGGTCACGGTGGGCGGGCACAGCTTCGTGATCATCTACAGCCGGGTCGCGGTGACCAACCCGACGGGCCAGGCCATCACGGTCGACCCGCAGGCCTCGGCCGGGCTGATCGCGCTGAACTCGGCCTCGGACACCGTGCCGGCCCACAGCACGGTGGACCACGACTACGCGGTGCCGTCGGACAAGTTCGGCGGCAGCTACGCCTACCCGTCCAACAGCGCGATCGTGGCCGCGGGCGGCTACCGCCAGCACTTCACCCACATGAAGTCGTTCTGGGACGGCCAGCTGGCGGGCATCGCGCAGATCACCCAGCTGCCCGACCCGAGCCTGATCAACGCCTACAAGACCGGGTTCATCTACACCCAGATGATCCGGTCCGGCGACGAGCTGAAGACCGGGGTCAACGGTTACGACCAGGAGTTCAGCCACGACGTCATCGGCATCCTGGCCAACCTGTTCACCCAGGGCTACACCACCGACGCACACGGGCTGCTGCTGCGGGCCCGGCACGTCAGCGGCAACCAGCCCCAGTACCTCGACGGCGTGTGGACCTACCCCTGGGTGTGGGCAATCTACCTGCTGAAGACCGGTGACAAGAGCTTCGTCAAGGCCAACTTCGCCACCGAGGGCGCGGGCGGCAAGACCGAGCCCAGCATCAAGGACACCGCGCACACGATCGCGGCCGACCGGACCGGGCCGGGCGGGATCATGGAAGAGACCAACGACATCGACGCCAACGGGTTCTGGACGATCGACAACTATGAGGCGCTGATGGGCCTGTGGTCCTACCACTGGCTGGCCCAGCAGGTCGGCGACTCCGCTGAGGCGTCGTGGGCGCTGTCCCAGTACAACAGCCTGCTGGCCGCGACCAACAAGACCCTGAACGCGACGATCTCGGCCAACCACCTGAACTACCTGCCGTGCTCGATGACCGAGCCGAACACCAGTAACCGCTGCGTGAACGCCGAGGACGCCAACTGGGCCGCGCCGTTCCTATTCGGCCGCTGGGCCTGGGACGGTTACCTGTTCGGCGCGCCGCTGAGCGGGCCCGGCGTGTCGCTGATCGACGCCACCTACCAGTACGGCTTCAACCGGCTCAAGGGCGCGCTGCCGGCCAACACGTTCGGCGGCTACCCGACGCAGTACTACACCACGGCCTACAACGCCGGGTACGGCGAGTGGGGGCTGGCCAGCAACAATTACCGGGACCAGGGCATCTTGTCGTACCAGTTCATGGTGTCCAACGGGCAGGCCGGACCGTACTCCTGGTGGGAGAGCGAGCAGTTCCCGAACCCGGGGTCGCCGTGGACCGGCATCCACCCCGAGTCCGGCAACGGCTCGTCGCCGCACGCCTGGGGCATCGCCAACGCCAACATGGTCCTGCTGGACTCGATCGCCGCGCAGCGTTCCGACGGTTCGCTGGTGGTCGGGCGCGGGATCCCGTCGTCGTGGCTCAGCTCCGGTAAGGCCATCAGCGTGGCCAACTTCCCGACCACGGACGGCAAGCACATCAACCTGACCATCCGGGGCCAGGGGTCGACGGTCAAGCTGACGGTCAGCGGGGCCGGGGCCGGGGCGGGGGCCGGGGCTGGGGCAACCGAGCCGGTGCTGCTCCAGCTGCCGGCGCTGCAGGGCAACATCGCTCACGCCAGCGCCGGGACGGTGAACGCCAAGGCCGGGACGGTCACGCTGCCGGCCGGGACGACATCGGTCAGCGTCCAGCTCGACCACGCGGCCAGCTGACCCGACCACGCGGCCAGCTGACCCGGCCACGCGGCCAGCTGATAAGTGGATGCTCTGCCGGGTGGGACCGGGCTAGCATCGAGAGCCCGCCACCTTGAGGAGCAGTCATGACGCATGAGGTCACCAGCGCCGATCTGCCCTACCTGCGCCGCTGCGTGGAACTGGCGGCGCAGGCGGTCGACGCCGGCGACTTCCCGTTTGGCTCAGTGCTCGTCGGCGAGGACGGGACCGTTCTCACCGAGGACCGGAACCGGGAGGTGACTGCGGGAGACTCGACGCGTCACCCGGAGTTCGAGCTGGCCCGCTGGGCCGCGGCGAACCTGAGCCCGCAGGATCGAGCCGCGGCCACCGTCTACACCTCGGGCGAGCACTGCCCGATGTGCGCCGCCGCCCACGGCTGGGTCGGCCTCGGGCGCATCGTCTACGCAAGCTCGGCCCAGCAGACGAGCAGCTGGCTCGCCGAGCTGGGAGTCAGCCCGTCCCCGGTTCTGCCGCTGGCGATCCCGGATGTCGTACCCGGCGCCGTGGTGGCCGGCCCGGTCCCGGACCTGGCCGAGCAGGTACGCGAATTGCACCGCAGATTCCGGTCAGCGTGGGCCCGCCAGGCACGCCAGAGCTCGGTGCGGGCGCTATCCCCGGGTGGTCGAGTTCATCACCAAGCCGAGCACATCAGCGAGAAGGAAGAGATTATGCGGAACGTCGACCTCATCCTGGACGGCATCGCGACCCGGCTGCCCTAAGGGTGGCGGCGCCGGGGTGGGGCGCGGGGGTGGCGGGGTGGCGCGCCGGGGGCGGCGGCGAGGTGGCGCGGCGGCGGGGGCCCTGGGTCACGCGCCGGGGGCGGCGGCGAGGTGGCGCGGCGGGCCCTGGGTCACATGTGGATAGCGGTACCGGGGTGCTCGGAGTCGAGCAGGTCGGCGTACTCGGGATGCGTCTCGATGAACTCGGCCGTGAACGTGCAGAACACGGTGATCTTGCGGCCCTTGGCCCGCAGATCGTCCAGCGCCCCCTGGGACAGCGCGGTGGCGACGCCGTGCTCGCGGTGCGTCGGCTCGACCCAGGTGTGGGTCAGCACGGTCCGGTTCCCGGCCAGCTCGTAGACCAGCGTCCCCACGATTTCGTCCCCGATCCGGGCCTCGTAGGTCCGGTTCTCCGGGTTGTCCCGCACATCGATCGTCGCCGTCTCGTCCATGCCTGTATTCAATCAGGGCTACGAGGTAGCCGCGCTGTGACGCCGGGCCGATGTGACGCGTGGGGCTGAGCGGGGCGGGTCCGGTGCGCTCGGCGGCCGGGAGTCCGCCAGCCGTCGGCGGGCCGCAGTCCGCTAGGCGGGGGCCCGGGGGCAGGTGCCCGTTGGCGCCATTGGGCACACCATGCTGTGCCCTTTGGCGCCAACGGGCACCCAGTCCGAGCGGTTGCGAGTGACGCCTGAGGCTCACACGGCGAATGTGACGCGAGGGTCGGGTGGTGCGGACTGGGCGGGACGGACCGGCGGGGCGGACTGGGCGGCACTGGGTGGGGCGGACTGGGTGGGGCGCTTGGTGGGGCGCACTGGGTGAGGCGCACTGGGCGCACCAGGTGAGGTGCGCTGCGCACAGGGGTAGCGGCCTGGGTCATCCCGTCGCCGTCGTCCCGGCGGCCGGGGCTGGCACCGCGAGGATCCTAGGACCCGAGCGGCAGGTGGGACGCCCGGGGACGCCGGCGTTACCTGCGAGTACGGGCAGCAATCTCAGCGAATACGACTGACAGCGCAACCCCAGGATGGATCTTGGTGTGGGTGGGGAAGCTGGGACTCGGATTGTGGGGCGCGCGGAACGGCGGCGGTTACTCGAGGAGGCGTTCCCACTGGATGACGTCGCGCCACTGGCCGCCCAGGAGGATCTGGGAGTGAGCGACGCCGTAGGCGATGAAGCCGTTGTTGCGCAGCACGTGCTGGGAGCCCACGTTGTCCAGCTGGGTGGTGGCCTGGGCCCGGTGCAGCCGCAGCTGGCCTGCCATCAGCTCGGTGGCCAGGCCGACGGCGCGGGTGGCGTGGCCGTGGCCTTGCTGGGTGGTGGCGACCCAGTAACCGAGTGAGGCCCCGCGGACTGGGCCGTACTCGATGTTCTGGACGGTGATCTGGCCGATGACCTCGTCGCCGGCCAGGATGACGGCGGGCCAGATCTCGCCCCGGCCGTGCTGAGCCAGCAGCCGGCCGATCCGCCGGTGCTGGCCCGGGACGGTGAAGAACTCGGCCGGACGGAAGGGTTCCCAGCGCTCGAACGCGTCGGCGTCGCGGATCAGGTGCCCGGCCAGGGCCTCGGCGTCCCCATCCTGGATGAGCCGGATGCTGGTAGGTCCAGGAGTCACCCCGCCAGGGTACGGAACGCGGCTCAGCTACCGGAGCCGGAGCAGGGCGGGGAGGGGGTGACCAGCTGGGGCATCCGCCACGCGGCGGCCGCCTGGGCCACGGTTTCGGCCGCCTCCTGCAGCGGCGACTCCGCGCTGACCGCGTGGCCGGCCAGGAAATCGCGCACCGTGTCCTGGACGCCGGGGTTGCCGAGCAGGCCGCCGTGCAGGGCCGCGACCACCACCGTGTCGGCGGGCAGCTGGCACGCAGGCAGCGTGAGGCTGTCGGCCAGGGGCAGCACGGCCAGCCAGCGCTTGGGCTTCAGCTCGTTGGCCCGCACCGCGGCCTGGACGTAGCTAGCCCCGGTCTGGTCGACCGAGTTGATCAGCTTCTCCGCGCCGGAGGTGCCGAACGGGGACAGGCCACCGATGAACCAGACCACGGCCTGCAGCGCGTAGCCCGGGACGTCCCCGCGGGCGTTGCGGTCGTCAGCCGGGTAGCTGACCTGGCCGGGGGCGATGATCGGGCTGAGCAGGACCACCGACCCGATGGGCACGTCCGGGTGCCGGGCCAGCATCGCGTCCACCCCGAGCGTGCCCTCGCTTTCGGCCACCAGGTCGACCGGCCGCCCGGTCTCGGCGTATAGCCGCTTGACCTGCGCCGCGATGCGGTCCCCCAGCACCGGGAGCGGCAGGTCACTGGCGGCCGGGCCCTGGGGCAGCGGCTGGCCGCGGGAGTTCAGGCCCCGGTAGGAGAACTGCTGGGCGACCGCGTGGCCGGCGATGGCCCGCAGCGAGGACGCGGTGGAACAGCAGGACGACCCGAAGCCCCGGATCTCCAGGACCGGGGACTGGCGGGCGGCACCGGACGAGGCCGGATCAGCCGCTGACGAGGGCGGCCTGTTCTGGGTGCCGATCGCGGCCTGGGCCTGGGTGCTCCGGTGGTGCGGGACGGTCGCCACCGCGAAGCCAGCCCGCGCCACCCCGATGACCAGGCCGATGGCCAGCACCGCGGCCACCGGGGCGATCGGCAGCCGCCGGGTGGCCGGGCTCCGGCGGCGGGCCGGACGGGCTCCCGGGGACCGGGCCGAGAGCGGTCCGGCCAGCGCGGCGGTCACGCCGTACCAAGCCCGTGCGTTGACCACTCCGGCCAGGCCAGCCAGGGGCATCGCGTAGCCGGCCGGCAGCCGGTTGATGACCAGGGCCGCGGCCGACAGCACCATGAACTCGGTCAGCAGCCAGGTCGCGGCGCGCAGCGGGGGCAGCGTGCGCCACCACCAGCTGGCCGCGCTGCCGTGGCTGAGCAGCAGGGCGAACAGCACCAGCACCGGCAGCATGCCGAGGAACGGCCACGAGAACGGCAGCAGGGCCACCCCGAAGACCAGCGCGACCAGCGGGGACAGCAGCACCACGGCGCACACCGTGAGCGCGGCGCTCGACCCGAGCAGCAGCATGGTCCGGGGCCGGGCCAGCCCGCGCGGCCAGGCCAGCCAGGCCAGGGCGGCGTCGAGCAGGCTGCGCGCGACGACCACGGCGGCCAGGGTCAGCGCGAACCGGGGCCAGGTGCCGCCCAGCCCGAACAACCAGCGCAGGTCGTGGAACACGGCCAGCGGGGCCAGCGCGGTCACCTCGGGTGACAGGGCACGGGCCGACGGCACGGTCAGGTCCACCGCCGCGGCCTCGGCCATCGGCACCGCCACGGCCAGCGCGATCAGGGCCGGGCGGCTCAGGAAGCCGCGGCCGGAAAAGCCGCGGCCGAACCGGGGAAAGCGCAGGTGGTGGCGCGTGCTGAAGTCCCGGCCAAGCCCGGACGTCTCCGGCGGGCCGGTCACTTCCTCGCGGCCTGTGCCTCCGTCAGGCATTACGAGGAATGGACCTCAACCGCAACATAACGATCACCCCGCGTGACGCTGTGTTCCGGGGCAGCGACGCCGGGGTCCTGGGCGTTACTGCCAGTTCTCTGATCGTAAGCCGGGATGGCAACCGCTTTATTTCGGGGAGTGTCGGCGCTCGAGTCCGGGGTCGGTCTCCTCTGGAAGAAACATAATTAAATGATATAAATAGCTTATGGATCGGTCGACGGGGGCGGCAGCACCGGGCGGACGGGCGCGGGAAGGGAACGGCCCGGCACTGGCGGGCGGCGCGGGGCCGGAGGGCGAGCTGGCGCGGGAAGGGAACGGCCCGGCACTGGCGGGCGGCGCGGGGCCGGAGGGCGAGCTGGCGCGGGAAGGGAACGGCCCGGCACTGGCGGGCGGCGCGGGGCCGGAGGGCGAGCTGGCGCGGGAAGGGAACGGCCCGGCACTGGCGGGCAAGCTGGCGCCAGGCGAGAGCGGCTCGGCCGTGGGCCAGGAAGGCTCGGCGGCGAGCGGGGACGGCTCGGCGGCGGGAGAGGACGAGCTGGCGCTGAAGGTTGCGGCCGGGATCGAGCGGTTGCTGACCCTGCTGCGCTCGCTGGCCCCGCGGGACGGGCTGTCGTTCACCGCGGCGGCGACGCTGGCCACGCTGGACCGGTCCGGGCCGTCCCGGCTGACGCTGCTGGCGGTGAACGAGGGCGTGACCCAGCCCGCCATGACCCAGCTCGTCGCGCGGCTGCTGGACGCGGGGCTGATCGCCCGCGCCTCGGACCCGAGCGACCGTCGGGTGGTCGAGGTGAGCATCACCGCCGAAGGCTCGGCCCTGCTGGCCCGGCGCCGGGCCGCGCGAGCCGGGCGGCTGGCCACCATGCTGGCCCGGCTCAGCCCGGAAGATCAGGCCGCGCTGGCCGCGGCCCTGCCCGCGATGGACGCTCTGACCGGCCAGCGCGAACCGTACGTCGCAGAACGGAGCAACACGTGAGTGGCATATCCGGAGGCTCGGCCGCGAGCCCGTTCAAGCAGCCGAAGGCCGTGTTCGCGGTCGCGTTTGCCTGTGTGGTGTCGTTCATGGGGATCGGCCTGGTCGACCCGATCCTGCCCGCCATCTCGAACGAGCTGCACGCCTCGCCCAGCGAGGTGACGCTGCTGTTCACCAGCTACCTGGTGGTCACGGCGGTGGCCATGCTGATCACCAACTGGGTGTCCAGCCGGATAGGGGCCAAGAAGACGCTGATCGCCGGGCTGGTTCTGATCGTGCTGTTCAGCGCGGCGGCCGGCGCCTCGCCCAGCATCAACGCCATCATCGGCTTCCGGGCCGGCTGGGGCGTGGGGAACGCCCTGTTCATCGCCACCTCGCTGGCGGTCATCGTGGCCTCGGCCAGCGGCGGCTTCGCCGGCGCGATCGTGCTGTACGAGACCGCGCTGGGGGTGGGCATCGCGATCGGCCCCCTGCTGGGCGGGACGCTGGGCGAGATCAGCTGGCGCGGCCCGTTCTTCGGGGTCTCGGTCCTGATGGCGATCGCCCTGCTGGCCACGGTCGTGCTGGTCGAACCCACCCCGAAGCCGGCCCACAAGACCAGCCTGTCCGCACCCCTGCGAGCGCTGCGGCACCGCAGCCTGCTCACCATGTCGCTGACCGCGCTCTGCTACAACTGGGCCTTCTTCACCGTCCTGGGGTACGCGCCGTTCCCGATGAAGCTGAGCCCGATCAAGCTGGGGCTGGTGTTCTTCGGCTGGGGCGTCCTGGTGGCCGTCTTCGCCGTGTTCGGAGCGCCGCGGCTGCAGGCCGCCCTGGGCATCGCCCGCACCATGTACCTCAACCTGTTCGCGTTCGCCGTGGTCGTGCTGGCCATCGCGATCTGGACCACCGACCGCGCCGTGCTGATCCCGGCGGTCATCGTGTCCGGCATCTTCATCGGGGTGAACAACACCGTCACCACGCAGGCCGTGATGACCGTGTCCCCGGTCGAGCGCCCGGTGGCCTCGGCCGCGTACAGCTTCGTCCGGTTCATCGGCGGCGGCCTGGCCCCGTACGCGGCCGGCCGGCTGGTCCTCGCGTACAACATCCACGTGCCGTTCTTCATCGCGGCCGGGGCGCTGATCGTGGGGATCGCGGTGCTGGCCACCGGGCACTCGCTGCTGGCCGCGGCCGAGCGGGCCCAGGCCGCGGAGCTGCAGGGCGCCCCCGCGGAGCGGGAGGAAGAAGAGGCCGTGGCGATGGCCGACGGCTCGGAGAGCTGAGGTCAGCGCAGGTCCGGCGACCCCAGGAGCTGAGGCCGGGGGACGCTGAGACGTTACGTTCATGAGCTTTTGAGACCTGACGTTGACGTCAAGATCCGATCCGATACGATTCACATGCGAAATATCTCTTATTGGTGAATCTGGGGAGTTGTATGTCTCGGGTGGGAAATCCGACGGCTGATCCCGTGGCATCAGGCGGGCGTGGCGTTAATTACAAGTGGATAGCACTGTCGAACACCACGCTCGGCATCCTGATGGTAACGATCAATCAGTCGATCCTGCTGATCTCGCTGCCTGACCTGTTCCGGGGGATCAAGCTCAATCCGCTGGTACCGGGGAACACCTCGTACTTCCTGTGGGTGTTCATGGGCTTCCTGCTGGTCACCGCGGTGCTGGTGGTCAGCCTGGGCCGGGTCGGTGATATCTACGGCCGGGTCAAGATGTACAACCTCGGCTTCGCCATCTTCACGATCTTCTCGATCCTGCTGTCCGTGACGTGGCTGACCGGCACGGCCGGGGCGGACTGGATCATCATCATGCGGATCTTCCAGGGCGTTGGCGGCGCGTTCCTGTTCGCCAACTCCACCGCGATCTTGACCGACGCCTTTCCCCAGGACGAGCGGGGCAAGGCCATGGGCATCAACGGCATCGCCGCGGTGTCCGGCTCGTTCCTTGGCCTGCTGCTGGGCGGCGTGCTGGCCCCCATCGAGTGGCGGCTGGTGTTCCTGGTCTCGGTGCCGTTCGGGGTGTTCGGCACGGTCTGGGCCTACCTCAAGCTCCACGACAACGGAGTGCGGATCCCAGCCAAGATCGACTGGCTGGGCAACGCGCTGTTCGCGATCGGCCTGATCTCGCTGCTGGTCGGCATCGTGTACTCGCTGCTCCCCTACGGCGGCAGCCCGACCGGCTGGTCGAACCCGTGGGTGCTGACCGCGATCTTCGGCGGCATCGCCACCCTGGCGTTGTTCGCGTGGGTCGAGACCAAGGTGCCGTCGCCGATGTTCCAGCTCGGGCTGTTCAAGATCCGCGCCTTCACCTGCGGCAACATCGCCGGCCTGCTGGCCGCACTCGGGCGCGGTGGCATCCAGTTCATGCTGATCATCTGGCTGCAGGGGATCTGGCTGCCGCAGCACGGCTTCAGCTTCAGCCAGACCCCGCTGTGGGCGGGCATCGCCATGCTCCCGCTGACCGTCGGCTTCCTGCTGGTCGGGCCGCTGGCCGGGACGCTGTCGGACCGGTACGGGGCGCGGCTGCTGGCCACCGCCGGGCTGATCGTCTCCGCGATCAGCTTCGCGCTGCTGGAGGTCCTGCCGATCAACTTCAGCTACACCTATTTCGCCGGGGTCGTGCTGCTGTTCGCGATCGGCATGGGCCTGTTCTTCTCGCCCAACCAGGCCTCGGTCATGAACAGCCTGCCCGCCGATCAGCGCGGCGCGGGCGCGGGCATGCTGAACACGTTCCAGAACTCGGCCACCGTGCTGTCGATGGGCCTGTTCTTCACCATCGTCACGCTGGGGCTGGCCAGCCACCTGCCCAAGCACCTGTACAGCGGGCTGGTCGCGGCGGGGGTCAACCCGGCCGCGGCGCACACGGTGGCCAACGAGCCGCCGATCGGCAGCCTGTTCTCCGCGTTCCTGGGCTACAACCCGGTGCAGCAGTTGCTGGGCCCGACCGGGGCGCTGGCCAAGCTGTCCCCGAGCCAGGCGGCCTACATCACCGGCCGGTCGTTCTTCCCCAAGCTGATCGAGGCGCCGTTCGCCGACGGCCTGCACCTGGCCTTCACGTTCGCCCTCATCGCCACCCTCGTCGCGGTCGTGGCCTCGGCGCTGCGCGGCGGGCGTTACATGCACCGGACGGAGCCGCTGGCCGAAGAGCTGGCCGACGGCGCGGCTGAGTCCGGGGGCCTGCTCGGCCTGGAGCCGGTGGCCACCGATGGCCAGGAGGCGCCGTTCACCGTGGGCCAGGAGGCTACGGTCAATGGCGGACCGGTGAGTAACGGCGGGCCGGTGAGTAACGGCGGGACTGCGGGTAACGGCGGGCCTGCCGGTAACGGGCGGCCGTCGGCCAATGGGCATGCGGCCAGCGGCGCTGCGGCCGGTACGGCGGTGAGCGATGCGGGCGAGGAACCAGGGAGTCCGGTGACCGGTGGGTAACGGGGCAGACGCGGCCGGCGCGCCGGGCCGTGACAGGCCGGGCGGTGACGGGCCGGGGCGTGGCGGACCGAGCGGTGACGGGCCGGAGAGCGATGGGCCGCTGCTGGGTATCGGCGCAGCGGCCCAGCAACTCGGCGTGTCCGAGCGGGCGCTGCGTTATTACCAGCAGCTGGGACTGCTGGTGCCCGCCCGTACCACCCCCGGCGGCCTGCGCCGGTACTCCCCCGCCGACCTGGCCCGGGTGGAACGGATCCGGGAGCTGCAGACGCTGCTGGGCCTCAACCTGGACGAGATCGCGGTGCTGCTGGGCAACGAGGACCGCATCGCGCAGATCCGCCAGACCTGGCACGACGAACGGACCAGCGCCGAGGAACGGCGGCAGCTGACCCGCGAATGCCTGGTGCTGCAGGAGAGCCTGCGGGACACGGTCGAGGCCAAACGGGTCGCGCTGGAGTCCTTCCTGGCCGACCTGGACACTCGCATCGCCAAGGGCCGTGGGTTCCTGGCTGAACAGGAGAACCTGGTCAGCTGAACCCGGGGGCCGCCGGGCCAGCTGACCAGAGGGTCAGGCGCGCTTGGTGTGGGCGCGGCGGGCGGTGTGGTGTGCGGGGTGGTAGCGGTGGGTGGTGCGGTAGCGGAGGGCGAAGGCCGTGGTCAGGACGCCGCCGCCAGCCATGAGGGCCAGCCACAGGAGCGGGGACGGGGCCGGGCGTGGCGCGGTGCCACCCAGGCCGGTGGCGGCGCCGCCGACGGGCTGGACCTGGCTGCCGGCGGCGTCCTTCAGGTCGGTGAGCTGCAGGCCCTGGGAGCCGTCCAGGACGACCAGGGTCTGGATCGAGTCGGCCGGCATCGAGACGTCCATCGAGGTGTGCTCGCTGCTGCCGGTGACCCGGGCGACGTCGTGGCCCGCGCTGACCTGCTGGTACGAGGTGGTGCTGGCGAAGCTCAGGCCGTGGGTCAGCGTGACCTGGCCCAGTGACAGGGTGACCACGTGCTGGCGTAGGGACGCCTGGATGACCCGGACCAGGGCGTGCCCGGCCGGAGCGGTCAGTCGGTCATCCATCACCTGCAGCCGCAGGCCGGACGCGGGGCCCATGCCCGCCACCGTGTAGGCGTCACCGCGGTCGACCGCGAACCCGGTGGACAGGATGGGCGGGGCCGAGCCCTTGGCCCCGGCGGCGCGCATCGACACCGTGTACTCGCCCGTCGGGACCTGCTGGTAGGGCGAGACCGTGCCGTAGCTGACGTGGTGCAGCACCAGCCGGGCGGCCGGGTTGCCGAAGTTGTACAGGTACACGTCGACGGCGGGGGCGTTGGGCGACAGGTGGGCCAGCCGGACCCAGCCGGTGCTGGCCGCCGGGCCCGCGATGGCGCTGGCCCCACCGCTGGCCCCGCCGGTGGTTCTGCCGGTCACGCTGGTGGCGTTCACCGAGGCGCCGGCCGGGGCGGCGTTCAGCAGGGTGGCGCCGATCACGCCGGCGAGCAGCAGGCCCAGCGCCACCAGCAGACCCGTGATCAGCAACGCGGTGGCGGCGACGGCGCGCCGGGCCACCGTGGTCGGCATGGTCATGATTCCCCCTCGGTCAAACAGTTACGGGACGGTCTGGGTGTCGAGCAGGCCGGCCGGGCTGGGGGCGGTGAACTCGACGGTCAGCACGGAGGCGGCGTGGGCGGACGCGCCGCCGGCCTGGGTGGCGCCCGGGTCGCCGGCAGCCGGGTGGGTGAGAGCCGCCCGGGTGATGAACGCGCGGGTGACGGTCGCGTGGGCGGGGCGGTACGGCACCCGCTGGGCCTGGACGAAGGCCAGCATCGCGGTCACGGTGGCGTGGTCCGCGGTCACCTGAACGCGGCGCAGGGGGGTATCCGCGCCGGCGCCAGGACCACTGCTGCCGAACGAGAGGATCGTCAGCCGCTGGTTAGCGGTCAGCGCGGCCAGGACGACCAGCAGCCGGGAGTCGACCCGGCCCGCCTGGAGCGCGGCGCGAGCCGAGGCGGCGATGGTGAGGCGGGGGTTATGCACCAGCTGGCGGCCGGCGGTCCGGCGGGCGGACAGGTCCGTGGCCAGCGCGGCCCGGAACGCGGCCGCCCCGTCCGGCGCCACCGCGCGCACCTCAATCTGCTGGGCCCCGGTGCCGAAGCTGGCCAGCACCTGCGGCGCGTATACGCCGGCCAGCCGGGCGCCGAACTGGTTCCGCACGGCCGGGGTGGCCACCACCACGTCGGAGCCGAGCGGGTCAGCCGAGCCCGGCCGCAGCACGAGCAGGTCCCCGCCGGGCACCCCGTGGGCCTGGAGCACGGTACACATGGCCGGGTCGCAGGCCACGATGTCGGCCCGGCTGACCTGACTGGTCACCCAGGACGCGGCCTGAGCGCGGGCGGCGGCCGCGGCCGCCCCGGTCGGGACGCCGGAGGTGGCGGTGACCGAGGAGGTCAGCCGGTCGGTGGACAGGGCACCGCTGAACTCGGCGGTGAGGAAAGCGGTCACGGCCATGGCCACGGTGGCCACCGCGTACGGGCGCAGCCGCCGCCGCAGCCGGCGCATCGGGACGTCCCGGGCGGCCCGGTGCCGGCCCTCGACGCCAGGCGGCCGCTCCAGCTCGTTGACCTGGAGCAGATGGTAACGGGCCTCGCGCTGGGCGTGCTGGTCCTGCGGCCAGGAGGTCAGCCGCCAGCGCCAGTACTCGGCCGCCCGGTGGTGGGCGTCGGCCAGCTCGGCCCCGCGGTCCCGGGCCAGGAGCAACTGCTGCACTTCGGTGGCGGTCCACGGGTGCACGGAGACCGACGGCGGCTCGGCCCCGGGGTCCGCGGTCAGCAGGCCGGTCACCCGGCACTCGTCCAGCAGGCTGGTCAGCTCGGCGGGGCTGTACTGGCCGACCGGCAGCAGCAGCACGTCCCGGCCGATCGGTTCCCGGTAGGCCGAGGCCCGGGCCAGCAGTCCCTGGCCGGCCGGGCTGAGCCGGTCGAACAGCTCGGCCAGCAGCGCACCCGACACCGCCAGCGCGGCCGCCTCCGCGGCCGGGAGCGGCAGCTCGGTCGGTGCGGCCGGCGTCCCGGCCGCCGCCCCGGGCCGGGGCGCGGGGGTCCCGGTGACGTCCGGCAGCAGCGCACCCAGGCGGTCGGCCAGGTCCGCGAACCTGACCTGCCCGCCGGCCAGCAGCCCATCCAGATACTCCATGGCCCGGGGGTGGCCGCCAAGCAGCCGCCAGGCCAGGTCCAGGTCCTGCTCGCCGAGCCGCCCGAGCGCGGGCAGCGAGGTGGCCAGGTCGAGCGCGCCCGCCTGGGACAGCGGTCCCAGCGGCCGGAACGCGATCCGCCGGCCGGCCACCTCAGGCACGGCGAACCGGTGCCGGCAGGTGATCAGGAGCCGGCCCCGGTGCGGCCGACCGGCCCAGAACTTCAGTACCCCGACCAGTTCCGGGTCCCGGATCGTGCAGGTCCCGGCGTCGAGCGACAGGTTCTCGTCGAAGTCATCCAGGACCAGCAGCAGCGGCACCCGGCCCAGCACGTGCTCACGGAGCAGGCTCATCCGCTGTGGCCAGGGCAGGACGGCCCGGTCCACGGCGGCGACGGCGGAGGCCACGGCGCCACCCCGGTCCGCGGCCAGTGAATGCCGCCGGACGGCCGTGCACACCGCGGCCAGGAACGTGTCCGGGGTGATCTCGCCGGTCAGCGACGCGGTGGCGCAGTCCGGGTCGAGGTCGGGCAGGCGGGCGGCGATCTGCCCGGCCAGGACCGACTTCCCGATGCCGCCGACACCGTGCACGACCATGACGGCCAGAGCGGATCCGGCCAGCTCGGCCGACCAGCGACGGCGTTCGGCGGACCGGAGAGCCAGGGCGGGGAGCGGGTCCGGCCCGGATTCAGCCGCCTTGGCGTGCCGCCCGTGGACAGCGAGCCGGACGACCTCGGCGCCGGGCCCGTCGGCCGCGTCCCGGCCCCCGGGAGAAGACAAGTCGTGCGGGTTAGACGGGGTATCGGCATTTGCAGCCGATTCGCCCGTTAATGGGAAGTTGCCCGGGCGCAAACGTATGAGCTTCCCCGCCATATCAGCCCCTCCCCCACCAACCCAGCAAGTGTCGGTCCCACAGTTATATAGCACGACCGTTGCACTTATGGGCCTTTTATTTAATTTGCTAGGAGAGGTAATTTTTCATATATATGCCATTGGCCGCATTTGTCCGTACTGCGGAGATTGCGGTGGCCTGAGCCCCGAGTAAGCGTTCAGGCCGGGGTGACCTGGAGCGATGCCCGGCGCAGGACAAAGCGAGGCCCGGGCCAGAGCAATATGACCCCGGGCCTCGCTGGGTGGTTCAGCGGCGCCAGTTCCAGCCGCTGCCGATTCCGGCCAGGTGCAGCGCCACCAGGGCCAGCCCGACGAGCAGCAGGCTGGTCGGGTCAAAAACCGCGCTAACCGATGTCGCGGTGGCATTGATAATAAAAGCGATAGCAAAAAGAATGGCTGCAATAATGGCCAGCACAGCAGGATCCTTTCGGTCAGCAGGCATCGCGGCCGCGTCGGCTGGAAAGCACGGATAGCCCGAACGCGGGTGGCGGTGACTGTCGTATATGAGGGAGGCGGGGCGCGTACCCGGCAACGGTTGTCCTGGTACGGGTGGGACGCGTACCCGGTCAGGCGGCGCGACTTTACCCGGTTATTTCGGCACTAATCGGCCATCTAAGGTAACGGTTTCGGCGCTTGGGTCACGATCCTCACCGCCGGGCCCAGGGCGGTCAGCCGAGCGCGGCAGGTCTATTGCCGGCGCAGAAGGCTCGCTAAAACCATTGGCCACTGTGACCTAGGTGAATACCGATCGGGTCCGTATTGGCCCGTTGGTAAGGCATCGAATGAGGCTGGCCGGGGAGAAAGGGCCCGTGACCCCGGATACCTGGCGGACCCCGCGGCATACCTGGCGGACCCCGAAGCGGCCCACCGTAATCCTGGCCGCGGCCGGGCTGGTCGTGCTGGCGCTGATCGTGGTGGTGGTGGCGACCCGGAGCGCGGGCGGGACCGGGCCACCGGGCGCAGTCCCAGCCCCGGGCACCCGCGCGGTCTCGGTCAGCACCGGACCGGCGGGCACGGTGGATCTGGAGGGTGTCCCCGGGCAGCTGATCATCACCACCGCGACGACGGGCCAGATCCGGCTGACCGGGCAGCTGCGCTGGTCCGGTCACGCCCCGCTGGCCTCGGTCCGCACGACCTCAGCTAGTTCAGGACCGGAGCACACGGGTCCGGCCGGGCGCACGCTGCACCTGGACTACGTGTGCGCCGCCGGCAGCCCGTGCACCGAGGACTACCGGCTCAGCGTGCCGGCCAGCACCGCGGTGGTGCTGAGCCAGCCGTCCGGCCACGTGACGCTGACCGGGCTGGCCGCACCGGTGCGGATCACCGCGGCCAGCGTCGACGTCAGCGCGTCCGGGCTGCGATCGCCGTCGCTGATCGCCAGCCTCACCTCCGGGCACCTGTCAGCGGTGTTCGCCCGCGCGCCGCGACGGGTCAGCCTGGCGCTGACGTCAGCGCAGGCCACGGTCCGGCTGCCCGGGGTCAGCCCCGGTTATCAGGTCAGCCAGCAGGTGGCGTCCGGCTACGTCCACGTCGGGGTGGGCCAGGCCACCAGCTCGCCGTACCAGGTCCAGGCTCAGGTCACGTCCGGAGAACTGGAACTGCTGCCGCCGGGCTGATCAGGGAACAGGCTGATCGGGGAAGATGCAGGAACATCGGCCGCGCCGGTCACGCAACACCACGGGCCGGCGAGCATAATGTCACCTGAATAGGCAGTAGACCGGGATGGAGGCACCCAGGGTGTTCGAGGCCGATGATATTCGCGAGTGGCGCGGCCACAACGTGGTCGACGACTCAGGTTCGAAGATCGGCGAGCTCGAGGCGCTGTACGTCGATACCCGGACCGACGAGTACGAGTTCGCCACGGTCAAGGTGGGCCTGCTGAACCGGGCGCGGCTGGTGTTCGTGCCGACCGCCGGGGCGACGGTAGGCCCGAACTACTTCAAGGTCAGGTTCCCCAAGAAGCTGGTCAGGGACGCGCCGTCGATCGACACCGACGGCGAGCTGCTGGCGACCGACGAGCCGGCCGTATTCCGGCACTACGAAATGCCGTACGAGGCGGGCGAATCCGAACGCCTGCTCGCCCGGCGGTAATAAGCGCTCAGCCGGGGAAGGACACCACTATGGCGCTGTTCCTGCTCATCATTATCGTTGCGATCGCCCTAGGCATCCTGGGCGTCGTCATCCATGGCCTGTTCTGGCTGCTGATCATCGGCATCGTGCTGTTCCTGGCCAACCTGGTGTTCGGTGGGGTCCGGCTCGGCAGGAACCGCGGCAACCGGGTGGGACGCTAGCCAGCGGCGGTCGGCCTGGTTCGCGATGGCTGGGCTAGTTCGCGGCGGCCAGCAGGGCGCGCTGGTGCGCCTGGCACCAGCGGCGGGCCCGGATCATCGTGCCGCCATTCTCGTTCCATGAGTCGATGAAGCCGGCGTGCCCGGCCTGAACGCCCTGGGCGATGGTCGCGCAGTCCCAGTCGTGGTTGGCCACGATGGCCCCGGCCACCTCGGCGCGCTCGGCCGCGGTCAGCCCGTAGGCGTCCAGCAGCAGCCGGAACCGTGACAGCGCCCGGCCCTGCCGCAGGTCGGTGACGTCGCGCTCGTCGCGCAGCGGGCACCAGTAGCGCGCCGCGGCGGCGAGGTCCCAGCAGCTGCCGCCCGGGCCAGCCAGATCGAAGTCGATCAGCGCCACCGCACGCCCGCCACGGAAGATGACGTTGGCCGGGTAGACGTCGTTGTGGCTGACCAGGCCGGTGATGTAGCGGGCCGGGATGGGCCCGGGCCAGCAGTAACCGGCCGGGTTGAACGAGGCCACGGCCTGGTGGTAGCGGCGCAGCAGCCCGGCGATGCTGACCAGGGCCGCTTCGGTCAGCGTTTCTTCCGGCAGCGGCTCGGTGGCGGCCCGGCCCTCGATGTAGGTCAGCGTGTCGGTGGTGCCGTCCGTGGCCAGCAGCCGGGGGGCCCCGTCGAACCCGACCGCGGCCAGGTGGGCGAGCAGGGCGTGGGTCGCGGCCCGGTAGGGCGTAGCGGGCCGGCGCACGGTCTGGCCCACCCGGACGACCAAGCCACGGTTGGCGGTACCGCCGGTCAGCGGTCCATCGGACAGGGACTCCTCGGACAGGGACTCCTCGGCCTCGGACAGGGGCTCGTCGGCTGGGAGCTCATCCGGCCTCCTCGAGAAGAGTGCGGGCGAGACTGGTGTGGGTGACCAGGCCATTGACGACCTTCCCTCGGAGAACGGCCAGCACCGATGAGCTCTTGGCCGACCCGTAGGCCACGGCGAGCACATTCGGGATCGAGGCGAGCACCGGTCCTGGCGTGACGATCATCCTGCTGTCGAGCGGGGTGGCCAGCGGTGCGCCACTGGCGTCGAAGAACGCCCCGCCGATGTCGGTGTGCACGCCGATCTTGGCCATGGCTTCGCGCTCGTCCGGGGTCAGCGCGTCGTAGATGGTAGACAGCCCCGGCTGCCAGGCCCCGATGCTGAGCATCGCGATCGTGATCGACGGAACCAGCGCGAAGGCGTCGGCCACGTCGGGCTGGCGGCGGATCGCCGCCGCGGTCTCCGGGTCGGCCACGATCATCGGCGCGTAGAAGACGTGCGCCTTGCCGCCGCCAACCCGAGCCACCCCGCGCACCAGGTCCAGCAGGTCACTGCCGTCGGGATGCGGAACGGCCCCGGTGAGCTGGACGATCGGGCACGGCGGGAACCGGGTGAGCGCGGCGGTCAGCCCACTCAGCGCCCGGGCCCAGGCCATGCCGAGCACGTCGTCCGGGGTGATGATGTCCATCAGCGCTTGCCCAGCGGCCTCCCCCAGCCGCTGCCGGAGAGCAGGCACGTCGTCGTCCGGGACGTTGAACACGAACGCGTGCCGCAGCCCGAACACCGAGCACAGCTCGGCCGACAGGCCCGCATCCAGGTTGCCGCCGGGTAGCCCGATCTCGATCCGGACCATGCCGCTCTCCCGGGCCGCGTCCAGCAGCCGGGCGACCCGGAACCGGCTGATGCCCAGCCGGTCCGCGATGTCGACCTTGGACAGCCCCTCCAGATAGAACTGCCGGGCGGCCCGGGCCGCCAGGACCACCTCGGACGGCCGGTCGACGGACAGTCCAGGCATGTTACGCCCCATTCACCGATCGTAACGAGCGCTCGTTTGAGCGTCCAGACCTCAGTCTGGCACGGAACACTCGATCCGATCGGCCCGCTGCCCCCAGGACCTGCTCATGGGCCTACTCGGTGCCGTCGCCTTCGGCCAGGACCGCAGCGACAAGATCCCGCAGCGGCCCGACCAGGCCGCGCTCGGCGACCTCGATGGAGTGGTTGCCGTCGCTCACCTGGTACACCGGCCGACCGGGATCCGGGTTGTAGGGCGGCGGCAAGGCCAGGTTGGCCCGGTCCACCAGCTCACGCCAGCGGTCGGCGTCGGCGCGCTCCTCTGGTTGCACGCTCACGCGGCGGATGCTCCCGTCGCCGAGGATGCGCGTCACCTCGATGTTCACCGCTTTAGTCTGTCCGAAATCCGGCACCCTAACACCCCCTGAGCTCAAGAAGATCGCCGATCGCCGCGATCTCGCCGCACGTGAAGGCGAGCTAAGGCTCAATGAGCTGGCTTACGAGGGTTAGAAACGGGCCGCATTGGGCACCGGAGGCGGCATGGTTGTACTTCGACTCGTCGCCCGGCCCATGCTGGCCTCCATCTTCATTGCCGAGGGGATCGACTCCCTGCTGCACCCGGACACCAGGGCTCCGGCCGCGGAGGCGGTGGTACGCCCGCTGGCTGAACGGGTGCCGGCCGTACCCGATCAGGTCGAGCAGGCGGTGCGGCTGAACGGCGCGGTGCAGGTGGTGGCGGGCTCGCTGCTGGCCATCGGCCGGTTCCCACGGCTGTCGGCGGCGGCCCTGGCCGCCAGCCTGATCCCGACCACCTACGCCGGGCACCGATTCTGGGAAAGCGATGACAAGCAGGAACGCTCCCAGCAGAAGATCCACTTCCTGAAGAACCTGAGCATGCTGGGCGGCCTGCTGATCGCGGCGGGCGACACGGCCGGGAACCCGTCCGTGGCCTGGCGGAGCCGGCACGCGGCCACGGCAGTCAAGCGAGAGGCGGCGCTGACCGCCAAGAGCGTGCAGGCCGCCTCGGCCAAGGCAGAAGCCCAGGCGGCCAAGGCCGCGGCCAAGACGTCGGCCAAGGCAGCCAAGGTGGCGGCCAAGGGCGGCGTTAAGGCGGGTAAGGCAGGCGGCAAGGCCGGGGCCACCGTGGGCAACACGGTGGGCAAGCTGACCGCGCTGCTGCCCGGGTAGGTCCGACCGGTCAAGCCCAGACGCCAGGGGCCGGTTCGAGCCCGGGCGCGAGGACCGGTTCGAGCCCGGACGTCAGGGACCGTGGCTCGAGCCCGGACGCCAAAGGTCGAGCCTGGACGTCAGGCGATCCGGCGCGCGCCGGGGCCGGGAACGGTGGTGACCTCGCGGGGCGAGGTCAGGTCGTGGCCAGCGTCACAGCTGAGCCGCTGATGGACCGACGCCCCGCAGTCGCGGTGGATCAGCACCACCGGCGAGCCCTCGGGACCGGTCGCGTACTGGTCGCCCCAATGCATCAGCGCGACCATGATCGGGTACAGGTCACGGCCCTTGGGGGTCAGCCGGTACTCGTGCCGGGCGCGCTGGCCGGCCTCCTGGTACGGGACGCGGCGCAGCAGATCCTCGTGCACCAGCCGGGACAGCCGGTCGCTGAGGACCTGGCGGGGCGCGCCGGTCCGCCGCTGCATGTCACCGAACCGGCGGACACCGCTGAACGCCTCGCGGAGCACGAGGAACGTCCACTTCTCCCCGATGATTTCGACCGCGGCCCCCACCGCGCAGTTGGCTGGGTCGTAATCCAGGATCCAGGGCTGAGACATCTCTCCATGCTAAATCTATTTGACAGACTCAGCAATCCGGGCTCATTCTGAGTCTGTGGATGGAACTCAGCTAGGTGGCCCGGAGTGGTCGCTCCGGACGGCCGGGGCGGCCGACGAGGACGCGCTCCGGGTGTTCTTGACCGGGCTGTCGCTGCGCACCCGGTACCTACGGTTCTTCGCGGGCGTGCTGCCGGTCACGCCGAAGTTCCTGGCCCGGATGACCGGGCGTATCACCGCTCGCGGCGAGCTCGTCGATGCGCTGGTGGTGACCGCCCCCGGAGTTCCCGGGCCGGTCATCGGGCACGGGATGGCCACCGACAGCCGGGACGACGCCGGCCGGCCCGTGACCGAGCTGGGAGTGGTGGTGGCCGACGCCCACCAGGGTCGCGGGGCCGGGTCGGCCCTGATCCGCGCGCTGACCGCGCGGGCCCAGGCCCGGGGTGCGACCGTGATCTTGATGGAGGTTCTGGCCGAGAACCGGACGATGCTCGCCTTGATCGGGCATTACTTCCCGGTGGCCCGGTACACGCACTGCGGGCCGTACGTTACCGTCCACGTCCAGCTCCCCGTTGCCCAGGAGGAACCAGCCCGTGAGCCTGCCATCATCACCCGCGCAGGAGACGTCGCCCGAGCCGAACCACCACAACAGGACGCGGACCTACCAGTGGGGTGACCCCGGGATCTCCGCGGCGGCCGCTCGCCAGGTCGACGGGCTGGCGTTCTTCCGGGAGATCGCGGCGGGCGTGTTGCCTGCGCCGCCGATCATGGAGACCTTGGGCTTCGAGGCGGTGTCGTTCGAGCCCGGCGTGGCGGTGTTCGCGTTCGAGCCCGCCGAGTACCAGTACAACCCGATCGGCTCCGTCCACGGGGGGATGTACGCGACGCTGTGCGACTCGGCCTGCGGATGCGCCGTGCACACGCTGCTGCCGACCGGGGCGTACTACACCTCGCTCGACCTGTCGGTCCGGTTCATCCGGCCCATCACCTCGACCACGGGCCGCCTGGTGTGCGAAGGCCGGGTGGAGAACATCGGCGGCCGCACCGCGCTGGCCACCGCCCGGCTGACCAACGCCGAGGGGAAGCTGTTCGCCCACGCCACCAGCAACTGCCTGATCTTCCGGCCGGACCAGCCGGGCCGCTGAGGGCTGAGGTTGCTTCGCCCTGATCTTCCGGCCCGACCGGCGTTACCAGTGTGACTGGAGTGGCAGGGTGTGGTTGCCGAGGGAACCACCCGGGTGCCGTGGCTGGGGTGGTCGATCACCGGGTGACGTAATCGGCGAATACGACTGACTACGTCACCGGGAAATGGATCTTGGGGGCAGTGGGGGCGCTGAAGCTGGTGGGACTGGCGAGGCAGGGCGGGTGGGACTTGCGGGGTGGCTTCGTGAGCGCCCGGTTACCGGGGCAGCTTGAGGTGGTAGACCTGGCTGGCGTTGCCGTACATCACCAGGTCGGTGGTCTCGTCGTCGGGGCAGAGCGCCGCCACCGCGCGGGCGTTCTTGGCGATGCCGGGGATGCCGGGCCAGTCGGTGGCGAAGATCATCCGGCGGGTCAGCCGGCCCCAGTGGTGTTTGGCGTAGTACTCCCGGAGGCGGGACGGCGGCAGCCCGGACAGCTCGATCCAGACCCGGTCGCTGGACAGGGCCATGAACGCGGCCGCGTCGTACCACCAGCCCCGGCCGCCGTGGGCCAGGACCAGGTTGAGCTGGCGGAAGTCGCGCAGCACGTCATCCAGCACCACCGGGTCGGCGAACGTGTTGGACGCACCGGGGAACGTGCTGGTGCCGCAGTGCACCACGACCGGGATCCCGGCCGACTGGCACATCGCGTAGGCGGGGTAAAGGGACCGGTCGTTGGCCGCGATCGCAGCGTGCACCGGGTGGATCTTCAGCGCGATCGCGCCCAGGTCCAGCTGGCGCTGCAGCTCGTCCTCGACCGGGTAGTGCAGGTGCGGGTTGATGTTGGCCGCGAGCTTGATCCGGTCCGGGTTGTAGGCGGCCAGCGGCACCATGTCCTCGATGGCCTGGATGCCGGTCACCCGCGGGCTGTACTCGGCCAGCGCCATGGCGACGTCCACGCCCTCAGCGGCCAGCAGCGCGTCGAACCGAGCCGGCACGACCGTGCCGTCGGCGTCGTAGAGGCTGTTGACCTGGGCGGCGGCCCCGAGGTCCTTGGCCCACTCGTCCCAGGCCAGCTTGACCGTGGGACGACGGGCCGGGTGCAGGTGGACGTCGATCAGCGGGCGGCCGTCCAGCATCAGGCGGCCCCCTCCTGGTCGCCCAGCCGGTCATCCGGCCGGGGTTGGTTGGCCAGCCGGACCCGGCCCTTGGCCACCAGCTTGCCCGCCTCATTGCTGATGGCGACGTCCCACAGCTGCAGGGTCCGGCCCTGCTGCGCCGCCCGCGCCTCGACCTGCAGGCGGCCCTCGCGCACCGGGCGGACGAAGTCGGTGAAGTTGTCCACGCCCACCGCGTACTGGCCGCGGTGGTACACGGCGGCCGTGGCCCCCACGCTGGCCGCCGTCTCCACCGCGCCGGTGTACACCGCGCCGTGCACGATGCCCATCGGCTGGTGATGCTCGGGCCCGGCATCGATATGCCCCGTGAGCCAGGTGCAGCCCTCTTCGGCGTCACCGTCGTTACCGTAGTCGTCGATGATCAGGCCCAGAGCCCGCGTGAGCGGGGTCTGGGGCACGGCGCGAAAATTGAGCGTGGACACCGGGGCAGCTTAACCGGCCAATTAAGGCGCAGGAAGGCGGGCGGATGATCGAGGCGGTCGTGTTCGACCTGGACGGAGTGCTCATCGACTCGGAGCCCGTCTGGGAGCATGTACGGCGCGGCCTGGTCGCCGGGTACGGCGGCCGCTGGCCCGACGACGCCCAGCAGCGCCTGATGGGCATGAGCACCCAGGAGTGGGCCCGCTACCTGAGTGAGGACCTGGGCATCGGCCTGCCGCCGGACGAGGTGGCCCGGCTGGTCATCCGGGCCATGGCCGGGCAGTACCAGCACCACCTGCCGCTGCTGCCCGGTGCGGTGGAGGCGGTCCGGCGGATGGCGGACCGCTGGCCGCTCGGGCTGGCCAGCTCGTCACCGCCGGCGCTGATCCGCACCGTGCTGACCACGGCCGGGATCGCGCCGCTGTTCAAGGCGACGGTGTCGACCGAGGACGTGGCTCAGGGCAAGCCCGCCCCCGATGTCTACCTGACCGTGGCGGCGCGGCTCGGGGTGGATCCGGACCGGGCCGCGGCGGTGGAGGACTCCAGCAACGGGCTGCGCTCGGCCGCCGCGGCCGGGATGCACGTCATCGCGGTGCCGCGGCCGGAGTACCCGCCTGCCGCGGATGCGCTGGCCCGGGCCGAGCTGGTGCTGGACGACCTGGATCAGCTGACGGTGGCCAAGGTGGCCGCGCTGGGCCAACCGTCCTAGCCGCCCGGACCAACCGTCCTAGCCGCCTGGACCAACCGTGCTAGCCGCCTGGGTCAGAAGTCCTCGTCGTCCAGGGACTGGACCAGGATCCGGGAGCCGGGCGGCGCGATCTTGGCGTAGTCGGCCGTCGCGGCCTGGGCCTCCGGGCTGGCCAGGCCGGTGTCCAGCGTGGCCCGGTCGGCGAAGTACAGCTCGGTGACCCGGTACCAGAGCGGGTCGCCGCCGTCGGCCTCGGCGATGATCCGGCCGGTCTCGACCTTCTGCACGCCGGGAATGGCCCGGGCCAGTGGCATGTGCTGCTCCCGGTAGTGCAGGTCGAAAACGTCGGGGTCGTCCGGCTGGGTGTACAGGACCACGAGTTTTACCGTCATAGCAGGGACGTTACCTCAGGACACCGCCTTCGGCCGGGGGTGGCGGGCGCCGCGAACGGCCTCTTGCAGTTCGTCGCGGGTCATCTTGGACCGGCCGGAAATCTCCAGTTCCCCGGCCAGCTGGGCCAGCTGGGTCTTGCTCATGGCCGACAGGTCCTCCTCGGCCGGCCCGGTGTCCTTCTTGCGGCCCCTCCCCCGGGCCGGTTCCTCGCTCTTCCGGCCCCCTTTGCCCTTGGCCTGCTCCACGCTCTGCCGCAGCATCTCGGTCAGATCGACGACCTTGGACGCGCGCGGGGCCGGCGCCGCCGCTTCGATCTCCTCGCCGTTCCGCTTGCTCTCGATGAGCTCCTCGACCCGCTCGCGGTAGCTGTCGCGGTACCGCTCCGGGTCCCAGTCGGTGGTCATCGACTCGATGAGCTGGCGGGCGATGGTCACCTCGCGCGGCTTGGGCGCCCGCCCGGTCGGCTCGTAGCCGGTGGCCTCGATCGGGTCGCGGATCTCGTCGGCGAAGTACATGGTCTCCAGGGCCAGGATCTTCTCCTGCGGCCGCACCGCGACCAGGTACTCCTTGCTCCGCATGACCAAGGTGGCGATGCCGGCCCGGTTGGTGGCCGACATGGCCTGGTGCAGCAGTTCGTAGGAGCGGTCGGCCCCGTCGCCCCGTGGCGCCAGGTAGTACGTCTTCTGGAAGTAGATCGGGTCGACCTCGGACAGGTCCACGAAGTCGGTGATGTCGATGGTCCGGGTCCGGCCCGGCTCGACGGACTCCAGCTCTTCGTCGGTGACCAGCACGTAGGTGTCCTCGTCTACCTCCCGGCCCTTGACGATGTCCTTGAACGCGACTTCCTCGCCGGTCCGCTCGTTCACCCGCTTGTAGCGGATGCGGTCACTGGTGTCCCGCTGGAACTGGTTGAAGTGCACGGTCCGGTCCTCGGTGGCGGCATACAACCCGACCGGGATGTTGACCAGCCCGAACGCCAGCGCGCCACTCCAGATAACTCGCGCCATCACTCCTCCTGCCGATGCGCCCCCGGGGCGTGAGGGATTACTTCCCCGTCCGCACGCCCTTGATCATTGATTCTGCCTGGTCACTTCGCGGACCAGACCGATCGGGGGGGCGGACCGGATCAGAGCCGGTGGGAGGTGAGCGAGCCGACCGGTCAGCCAGTTGCCTGGCGCCAGGGCTGGCCGTCCTGGACCCACAGGTGGATGGTGGGTCGGCCCCGGCGCCATCGGCAGGTGCCGTCCGTCCAGAACGGCCCATGACATCCGTCATGCCGGATTCCCCCCGCTGCCTCCGGCTTAAATGCACGTTGCATCGATATATGCACTGATCGTTCTTTCGGGCGATGCAGTGCAGCTATCTACTTCTGGTCGCCCAGGGATAGCATTGTGCGGTACGGAAAGTCGTTGTTTATGGCCAGAGAGCGTGAAACCGGTGCCCGAGCCAGCCAGTCCCATCGTGCGCCGCAGGCGGCTGGCCGCCGAGCTGAGGCGGCTGCGCGAGCGGGCCGACCTAACCGGTGATTTCGTCGCCGACCGGATGGGCTGGTCCGCCAGCAAGGTATCGCGGATTGAAAACGCCCATACCGCACCGCGACCGGCCGAGATCCAAAAGCTGCTGTTGCTCTACGGCATTGAGGGATCGTATGCCGACGAACTGCTGGCCCTGGCTCAGGAAGCCAAGCGCAAAGGCTGGTGGAAGGCCTACTCGGACGCCCTGCCCGGCCCGCACACCAGGTTCATCGGCCTGGAGGCCGAGGCCACCGCAACGTCGGTCTGGTCCCCCGAGGTCGTGTCCGGCCTGCTGCAGGCCGAGGACTACGCGCGCGAGGTGATCAGGACCGCGAACGGGGCCGCGCCGCCCGGCGAGATCGAACGCCGGGTCGAGGCGCGCATGGTGCGGCAGCAACTGCTGCAGCGGGATCCGCCCTTTGCGTTAACTGCTGTTATTGATGAGTCCGTCCTGATGCGGCGGATCGGCAATGAGCAGGTCATGGCCCGCCAAATCGACCGGTTGCTCGAGGTGTCCGAGTATCCGCATCTCAGCCTGCGGATCCTGCCGCTGGACGGCGCGCACCCTATCGTCGCGGGCGGC
Source organism: Streptosporangiaceae bacterium (assembly GCA_965277615.1). Classification (GTDB taxonomy): domain Bacteria; phylum Actinomycetota; class Actinomycetes; order Streptosporangiales; family Streptosporangiaceae; genus Bog-532. The sequence goes on from CBDIDG010000004.1 coordinate 574,730, forward strand.
TTCATCCTGTTGCAATTCGGTGCGGTACACGAAGTCACCTATCACGATGTGGCCTATATCGAGCACGTCACCGACAGCTTTTACGTTGAAGCCGAACGAGACACTTTTCAATACCTGAATAGCTTCAGGCGGCTGAATGAGGCCGCGCTCGACAAGAAGGCGTCACGCGAAAGACTGGCGCGCGCCCGGCGGGACTGGGAATTACGGAATCGTTCGGTTCGCCCATCGGCGAGCTAACGTCGGCCGGAGAGTTTTTGCCAACGATCCGAGACCAATTATTATATATAATAAAGCCATGACCAGTGTTAACGTGCCAGATTAGCGGAAATGGTACATACAGGTCACCGCTAACGACACGAGCCGCCCCGGTCCCAAATTGGTGGCGGTGCGGGCGGGATTGTCGGGGGCGGCCCCAGCGTCACGCGGTTCCACCGCGTTGAGCAACGGCCAGCGACTAGGCTGAGTTTATGCGCCGCGAACCCGAGCGGGAATTGATGCTCTACCGCGCTCCCAACCAGAGGTGTGAAAATATGCGTGCTGTCAATAAGCCAGACGCTGAGCTATTCGGCGCTGGCCCGGACGCGGCCAGCTGGCGGAAGAGTTCGCGGTGCGCCCACGGCGACTGCGTAGAGGTCGGCTCGCGCCCGGCCGCAGGGGTAGCCGTCCGCGACACCAAGCACCACGGCGCTGGCCCCAGCCTGGTCTTCACGTCGGATACCTGGCGCTTGTTCGTCGCCGGGGTCAAGCACGACTGCGCGACCCATTAGGAGCTCCAGCCCGCCCGCACTGGTCACCGTTCGCGTCCCGGCACCAGACGGCGAGGCGACCAAGTTCCGTTCGGGCCACGGAAAGTGGTACAAGGGGGGCGTGGACCAGCTTCGGGTGTCGGTTTCCGGCGGAGACTCGTATATCGTCGTCGCGCTAGCAGGCGAGTCCGATGTCTATACCTACGACCAGCTGCGCGGGGCGCTGGAAGCCGAGGCAGGCAAGGGGTCAGCGCTGCTGATCGTGGACCTGGCCGGACTCGAGTTCATGGATTCCACCGGAGTGCAGGTGCTGCTCGACATCCGGGTCCTGATGAACGAGCACGGCGGCAAGCTGGTGCTGGCCCGCCCGCAGAACACAGTGGCCCGGGTGCTCAACCTGGTGGGCGCCGATCAGCTGATCCCGGTCTACCCCTCGATCGAAGAAGCGACCGGGACGCCGCGGAGCTGATCGCTCAGGAGCCGGTCTTCCCGGCGTACTTGGCTACCTCGGCGGTCAGCTGGCTGGCCGACAGCGGGCCGTCGTGCGACCAGAGGGTCTGGCCGGATGCGCTGATGAGGTCGAACCAGGGCTGATCCTGGACCCCGTAGCCGTCAGCCAGGCGCCCGGTGGTATCCAGGCCGATGTGATAGTCCAGCGGCTGGCCCAGGCCCTTCAGGTAGGCCTGCGCGGTATCGGTGCCGGGTTCGGTGACCGCTTCGTCCACCCCGGTGACCGCGGGCAGATTTTTCGCCGTGGCCGTCTTGGCGTAGTCGTTGAGCGCGATGAGCTGGGGCTTGAGGTTCATGGTCTCGGTCAGCCAGGTGGCGAAGAAGGCCACCAGGTGCGGCTTACCCGGCCCGAGGGTCACCGTGGCGCCACCGGTGGCGCTGTCCAGCTTGGCCGGGTCGTGCGGGGTCTGGCCGTTGATGTAGGCCAGCGACTGGGCGTGGGTCAGCACCGGGTGGCCCGGCAGCACCCTGGCCAGCTCCTGGGCGATGACCTGGGCCGACTGGGTGATGCTGGAGTACGCCATGGGGGTCAGGTAGACCACCCGCTCCCGGCCCTGCGGGTCGATCACGTACAGCGCCGGGGTGTGGTCGATCTGGTCGCCGACGACCTTGGCGTAGATGTTGAACGACTTCCAGGTCGACTTGAGCTGCGGCAGCGAGCCGGTGAGGAAGTCCCAGCGGTTCACCATGTTGTGGACGCGGGAGTAGGCCAGCACGTTCGAGGTGGCGATGGCTTCGGGGTTGGCGTCGATCCCCAGCAGCTGAACCTGGTCACCGGCCTTACCCAGCATCTGCTTGGCTTCCAGCATGGCCAGGGTGGTCAGCGGGCAGACCGTGGTGCACTCGGAGTCGACGAACGCCAGCACCACGGCCTTGCCGCGGAACTGGCTGAGCGACATGGCCTGGCCAAACTGGTTGGTCAGCGTGACGTTGGGCGCGGCCTTGGTCCCCAGCGACGTGCCCAGGTCCAGGTTCGGGTTGGAGGCGGCCGCGCCGGAGCTGGGCGAGGCGGCGGCCGAGCTGCCGCTGCTCCCGCTGGAGCAGCCGGCCAGGGCGAGCGCGGTCGCGACGATGGCGCCGCCGGCGGCAGTGAGAGCTCGCAGGCGGGCCGGGTTCCGGCAAGTGTGGCTTCGGCGTGCCGGGGAGGTGAGCCTCGCAACCATGGTGCCGAGACTACTACGCGGCGTCGTTGTTAGTGAGGCGGACGTGGGTCCTGTTCAAGATGAGGAAGACGGCCGGGCCGGGGCGGGGTCGGCGTCCGGCTCCTGAGCCGGGTCCGCGGCCGGCTCCTGGGCCGGCTTGGCTTCCCGGTCGATGGCCAGCGAGGGGCGGCCGGCCGAGGCACCGGGGCGGAAGGCCGCGGGCTCGTCGCTGTGGGTCGGCTCGTCGCCGACGATGACCGTGCCGCCGTGGCCCCAGGTCATGTAGCGCCAGGACAGGTTGATCAGCGCGGACACCCGGTTCCGGCCGCCGAGCAGGTAGAACAGGTGCAGTCCCAGCCAGCCGAGCCAGGCCAGCGTGCCGGTGAAGTCCGGGCCATGAGCCAGCTCGATGACCGCGGACCGGCGGCCGATCGTGGCGGCCTGGCCCTTGTCGTGGTAGCGGAACGTCTCGGTCGGCTGGCCCGCTTCGAGCCGCCGGATCTGCTGGGCCGCGTGCAGGCCCATCTGGATCGCGGGCTGGGACAGCTGCGGGGTGGGGTCGTCGGTCGCCAGGCCGATGTCACCGGTGGCGAAGATCCGGTCCTGGCCCTTGACCCGCAGGTCCGGGTCGGTCTCGATGCGGCCCGCGTGCCCCTGCGGCAGCCCCCACGCCTTGACCTCAGGCGGGGCGGCCACGCCTGCGGTCCACACGGTGATGTCACTGTGCAGGTCCCGGCCGTCTTTGAGGATGACCCGGTCCGGGGTGACCTCGGCGATGGCCGTGTCGACCTGGACGTCGACCCCCCGTTTGACCAGCTGGCTGCGGGTGTAGGCGCGGAGCTTCTTGTGGAACGGGCCGAGCAGCTCGCGCTGCATCTCGACCACGCGGACGTGGATGCGGGAACTGTCGACGTCGGGGAACGTCTCCTTTAGCACCCCGTCGCGCAGCTCGGCCAGCGTGCCGGCCAGCTCCACCCCGGTGGCGCCGCCGCCGACCATGGTCACGGCCAGCTGGGCGTCCGGTGATCCTTCGCTCAGCCGTTCCACATCGGCCATGAACCGGTCCCGCAGGGTCACCGCGTCGTGCCGGGTGTAGAGACCATAGGTGTATTTGTCGGCCCCCTTGATGCCGAAGTGGGACGAGGACACCCCGGTGGCCAGGACCAGGTAGTCGTAGCCGATCTGGCGGCCGTCACTCAGCGTGATCTGCCGCGCTTGCGCATCGATCCCGGCCAGCTCGCCCCGGTCGTACCTGGCGTGGTGCTCGCGGGCGTAGCCGCCGACCGCGTAGGACACGTCGCCCGGGTTCAGGCCTCCGGTGGCCACCTGGTAGAGCAGCGGCTGGAACGTGCTGTACAGGTTCTTGTCGATGAGCGTCACGCGATAGCCGGAGTCCTTCAGGCCCCGGACCGTGTACAAGCCAGCAAAACCGGCCCCCACCACGACGACGCGCGGGGCAGCGGACGGCTGACTACCTGTCGTCTCCAGAGTCATGAGGCTCCTCTCCCCGCGCCGACCCGGCAGAAACCGGCGGCTGATCAGATCTGGCGGTGGTGCCTTCGTCCCGTTCGGTCATTTTCTCATCCTCGGGGGCCGAGGTTACGTGCACGTCAACCGTTTCATACTTGCTGCGGTCCTGAGCCTGGGCGTACAGCTCGTAGGCCCGGGCATCTTCCTTGGTCAGCGGGGGCGGGGCCAGGCTGCGCGGCCACAGCTTGCGGACCCAGACCACGTTGGCCTCGGCCACGTACAAGGTGGCTTCGGCCTGCAGGTACAGCCACGCGATCAGGCCCAGCACGACGCCAATCGTCTGCCCGTAGAGCGACTGGCTGTGCACGAGTTCGTGGGTGACGTAGTAGCCACCGACCAGCTGCAGGATCTGCCAGACGATGCCGCCGCCCACGGCCCCGGGCGCCAGCTCCCGCCAGGTGATGGCCTTGGCCGTGGCCAGCCGGAAGGCCAGCCAGAACAGGCCGATGTTGAACACCAGCGTCACGGCCGTGCCCGCGGCCTTGAGCGCGAAGCCGGGCAGGAAGGTGGCCGCGCTGACGAAACCGGACGCCACCGAGATGACGATCTCGCCCACCCCACGACCAGAATCAGGCCGAAGCTGCGCAGCCAGGACCAGGGAAACCCCGGGCGGCGTTCCCTGGGCACCTCCCAGACCGAGTTGAGCGCGTTCTGGATCGCGTTGGCCACGCCGCGGGTGCCCAGTACGGTCAAGATCACGCCGACCACCAGCGCGGGGCCGGTCTCGTTGAACGACTTGATGCTGTTCTGCAGCAGCGAGCCGAAGCCCGGATAGTCGGTGAGCGCGGAGCTGATCACCTCGTGCTGCAGGGACTGGTTATCCCGTAGCACGATGTTCAGCACCGTGAACAGGATCAGCAGCAGCGGGAAGATCGACACGAAGGCGTAGTAGGCGATCAGCGCGGCCAGGTTGCCCGCCTGATCGTCGTTGAACTTCTTCCACACACCGACCACGAACGACAGGCCGGGAAGCCGCTTCTGGAATTGGTCGACGAGCTGAATTGCCTTCTTCGCCGGGTTCACCGGAGGTGGGTACCCCCGCAGAAATCGTCTATGTCGCCAGAAAAGCAGTCAGCGGTAGATCGCGACCAGCTCCGGATCCAGGCAAATCGGGCTGGACGGAGCCGGGCTGGCCTGGCCCGGCCCGGAGGCGGACGGGGAGCCCGCCGCGCCGCTGGCCGGGGTGCTAGTGGCCGGGGTGCTGGTGCCCTGGGTGCCGGTGGCCTGGTTTCCGGGCGAGGCGGACCCGGCCGCGCCGCTGGCGGAGGCGCCGCTGGCCGAGGTACCGCTGGCCGAGGTACCGCTGGCCGAGGCGGCGGGAGACGTGGGCTGGCTGGCCGGCTTCGGGCCGAGCTTGCCGCAGGCGGCCACGACCACGGTGGCGCCGTCGGGTTCGGCGCTGCCGCCGATCCCGCTGGTGTCCACGAAGTAGTGCGGCCAGGGCAGGTGGGACGCGGTCCAGATGACCCGCTGGGCGCTCAGGTCGTAGCCCCAGGCCTCGCCGCTGGCCCCCTGGTCGAGGCCGAGGGCCACGCCGCCGCGCACGGCGAACATCCCGGCCGAGCCCGCGACCGCCGAACCCGGGGCGCGGGCCGTGACGTGACCGGTGAGCGGGTCGACGGCCAGCAGCGAGGTGCCCTGGGTGAGGTTGAAACGGCCCTGGGCCGCGTCGGTGCCCTCGGGTACCACCCCGGCCAGCGACCACATCAACAGCCCGGTCAGCCCGTCGTAGGCGGTCACACCGGTGGCGCTGGAGAACAGCACCACGTTGCCGACCACGCCGCTGAGCGTGCCGGAGAACGACGACGCCGACGGCCGGACGATCGTCTCCCGGCCGGTGCTCATGTCGATCCGGCGCAGCGCGGTCACCGGCTCGGTGCCCAGGTAGCCGTCGGCGGCCACGGTCACGTACAGATCGGGGCCGTCGGCCTGCCAGGCCTGGTCGGGGGTCCCGGTCGGCTGGCGCCAGCGGACCCGGCCGGTGGTGGTGTCGTAGCCGGTGACCGCGCCCGGCCCGACGACCACGGTGGTCTGCGCGGTGGCGGACACCGCCCCGCCGAACGGCGTGGCCGGATGCCAGCGGTACTCCTGCCCGGTGGCGCTGTTGATCACGATCTCGGCCCGGTGGCTGCCGCCGGGCCCGTAGGCGACGCCCGCGGTGACCACGCCGGGCCAGACCCGGACCGACACGATGGCCGAATCGGCCGGGAACCCGTGCAGGGCCAACTGCCACTGGGGATGGCCGGTACGGGAGTTGTAGGCGCGCAGGTCCATCCCCAGCCCGACCGCGGCGACCCCGTTGCCCACCGCGACGTAGGCCTGCCCGCTGACCGGGACGGTGCCGGTCAGCCCGCCGCTGGCGGTCCAGGTACCGGGCAGTTCCCGGCTCCAGAGAATCTTCCCGGCGGCGCCGGTCTGACCGCAGTTCGTATGGCACGGAGCGGCCGCCGGGGTCGACGCCGAGCCGATCACCGGGTACGGCACGAGCGCGACGGCCAGCAACGTCGCGGCCAGGACTCCCCGGCGGGCCCAGGTGAACGACTTGCGCGCCACCAAGCCCTCCGTTCCGGCCCCGATCGTCCCCGGCCTGCATCCCCTGGCCTGGCTGCCCCCAGCCCGGCGAAATTAACCCCGCAACCACGCTAGAGGTAAACGATGCCCGTGATGGCAGAGATAACCGGAAATAGACCTGATCATCAGATCACCTTCAGGTGGGGCTCAAGGCGGGTTGGAAGTGCGCGAGGGCGTCCAGCGTGGGAGGCGCCGGCTTGAGGATGCTGAGTTTCACGTGGCTGGTGGGACGCGGAAGGCGCCGTCGCCAGCCGGCTGGGCAGGTGCCCGTTGGCGCCTTTGGGCACAACATGGTGTGCCCTTTGGCGCCAACGGGCCTCCCGTCTGAGCGGTTGCGAGTGACGTCTGAGGCCCGAGGGGCGAATGTGGCATGAGGGATGGGTGGGGCGTCTGGCCACGTCAGGCAGCCGGTGCGTTGGCGCCATCGGTCCGGCCATCACCGGTACGTTCGCGCCATCGGTCCGGCTGGTGGCCAGCAGCAGCTGGAGGCAGCGGGCTTCTCGATCCCGGCGCGACACCGGAGCCAGCTGAGGCGCGCCTGCTCACACGGGTGGCCGCCTGGGCCATCCCGTCGCCGTCGTCCCGGCGGCCGGATTAGCGGGCCGAGCGGGACGGGTCAAGCGGGGGCGATCTTCCGCCGCTTGAGGCGGCCCGGGAGGTCTGCTCGGCTGACGGGCCGGACGACGGCGCCCGGGACGGAGCCAGGTCAAGGGCCTTCCATCCATCCCGGAGCCGGAAGCGCCCCCGCCGGAGGCAAGGCCGGGGGTGGGTGTGACGCGAGAGCTTGGTGTGACGCGAGGGCTGGTTGGGCGCGCAGGGTGCCCCGGCCGGAGGCGTGGCTGGCCAGGCGGGGACGCCGGCGTGGCCGGTTAGTCGTGGGTGAGCTTGGCTAGGCGGTCGCGGGCGGCGGCTATGTCGTAGCGATGCCGGTTCATGTCCGCCCAGGGATCGTCGATGCTGGCCAGGCGCTCGGGGACGGTGCGGGGGGTGAAACGCCCGGGGGCCAGGGCCGGGTCCTCGACCTCGGCCCAGTCCAGCGGGGTGGCCACATGGGCGCCAGGGCGGGCGCGGACGGTGAAGGGGGCCACGACGGTCTGGGCGTAGGCGTCGCGCATGACATCGGCGTAGACGCGGTGACCGCGGGCCTGGACGCGCTGCTCGACCGTCACCACGTCCGGATGCCGGGCCGCCAGGACCTGGGATGCCTCCCGGGCGAAGGTCCGGGTCTCTTCGAAGCCCTGTTTGCGGTTCAGGGGCACGTGCACGTGCAGGCCCTTGCCCCCGGTGGTCTTCACGTAGCTGGTCAGGCCCAGCTCATCTTCCAGCAGCGAGCGCAGCCAGAGCGCGCACTGGCGGGCCTGGTCGAAGCCGTCGTTGTCCGGTGGGTCGAAGTCGACCACGACCTGGTCGGCGCACTCCAGGCTGTCCACCCGGGACAGGAACACGTGGAACTCGATGACGGCCTGGTTGGCCAGGTAGAGCAGGGTGGCGGCTTTGTCGCAGACGACGTGCCGTAGCGTGCCGCCCTCCTTCTTGACCTCGACGCTGGTGATCCAGTCCGGGAAGTACTTGCCGGGGTTCTTCTGGAAGATCCGCTGCTTGGTGATGCCGTCGGGGTACCGGGCCATGGCGATGGGACGGTCCTTCAGGTACGGCAGCATCGCGTCCGCCACCCGGGCGTAATACTCGACCAGCTCGCCCTTGGTGAGGCCGTCGTCGGGAAACAGCACCTTGCCGGTGTTGCTCAGCTCGAAGCTGACCCCGGACGCCTCGACGTGCTTGCCGTCGATTTTCACCGCACTCACGTCGGCACCTCCCGTACCACCTCGGTGGCGGCCTTGTCGCGGCGCAAGCCCTGAAACCGGGGGTGGCGCAGCTGGGCGTCCCGGGTCCACTCGGAGAACCCGATCTGGGCCACCAGCTGCGGCTGCACCCAGTGCACGCCGGACCGGGGCAGGTCCCCGCGGTCGAACGGCGTCTGGTCCTGCCCGATCTCCTCCAGCTCGGCCAGCAGGCTGCGCAGGGTCTTGGTGTCGAAGCCGGTGCCCACCTTGCCCGCGTAGGCCAGCTTGCCGTCGGCGTCGTAGTAACCGAGCAGCAGGGCGCCGAACGCGATCCGGGACCGCTGCGGGTCGGTGTACCCGCCGATGACGAACTCCTGGTTGGTGTCGCACTTGAACTTCAGCCAGTCCCGGCTCCGGCCGGCCCGGTACGGGGCGTCGGCGCGCTTGGCGATCAGCCCCTCCCAGCCGGCCTGGCAGGCCTCGGCGTAGAACGCTTCGCCCTCGGTGTCCCGGTGCTCGGTGAACCGCAGCGGGTCGCGGAACGACAGCACCCGGTGCAGCACGTCCTTGCGCTCGCGCAGGGGCTGCGGGCGGACGTCCTGGTCATCGGCGTACAGCACGTCGAAGATGTAGTAGAACACCGGCACCGTGCGCAGCAGCCGGGCATCGGGGTGGATGACGTGGATGCGCTGCTGCAGCAGTTCGAAGCGGGTCTCGCTGCCCTCGAAGGCGACGATCTCGCCGTCCACGATGAAGTCGCCGGAACTCTGCTCGAGCAGGGCGCCCGCGATCTCGGGGTAGTTGTTCGCCACCTCCTTCTGGTTGCGGGTCATCAGCCGGATGGAGTCCCCCGAGCGGAACGCGAGGCAGCGCTCGCCGTCCAGCTTCCGCTCGAACAGCCAGCCCGGATCGGAGAACCGCTCCTGGGTGAGGGTGGCCAGCTCAGGTTCGAGCCAGTCCGGCTGCTTCCCGTTCTTCGTCCCAGACCCCGTGCTGCCCATCTCGCCGCACCTTCCCTGGCTGCGGCCGGTCAGAGCCGCGTGTCGACCTCCCCGTCCGGCTTACCCGGCACCGCGTTGCTGACGGTGCGCACCGACCCCGGACGGCCATCTTGATCATCGTCTCCCGGAGCGTCGGTCGCCGCCACCTGGACCCCCGGCGCGTCGGGCACGTCACCCTGCGGGGCGGGCCCGGACGGCATCATGTCCTGCACCGCCTTGCCCGGCCCGGTCTCGTCCGGCTCCGCCGCCATGGGCTGGGCCTCCTGGACGCGCTGCAGGGGCGTGTTACCGCCGCCGCGATCGTCGTCGTGACTGGCCGGGATCGGCTCGTCCCGGGCCTGGTTGGTCTGTTCGCCGTCGTATGGTCCGCTGGTCTCACTCATAGGCAACGCCCTACCCGCACGTTTGAAACCCGAACACACAGGTAGGTGAAACGTCTCGGGGGTACGAGAAGAAAGGCCCGCTGATGGTGGTCAAGGTGGAGCAGAGCGGCCGCGTCCGTGAGTTCCCCAGCGACATCATGATGATGGGCCTGGCCGCCCGCCCGCCTACGGCCCAGCGCGAGGTGCTGTGCGGGCTCGAGGACCACGATCTGCTGCGCATGGTTCACACGCTGCCGCGCGAGACCGACCTGCGCGCCCGGGCCTGCGAGACCCTGATCGGCCGGTATCAGAAGCTGGTGCGGTCCTGTGTCCGCCAGTACCAGAGCAGCCCGGAGTCGGCCGAAGAGCTGATGCAGGTTGGATATGTGGGCCTGATCAAGGCGATCAACAACTTCGATCCCGACATCGGCGGCAGCCTGCCGGCCTACGCTCAGCCCTGCGTGAGCGGCGAGATCAAGCGGCACTTCCGGGACAAGCGCTGGCAGGTCCACGTGCGCCGGCCGGCCCAGGAACTGCTGCTGGAGATGCGCCAGGCCACCGAGGACCTGACCCACTCGCTCGGGCACACCCCGAGCGAGGCCGAACTGGCCGGGCACCTCGGGGTGGCCCCGGCCGACCTGGGTGAGGCCCGCCGGGCGGACCTGGTGTTCCACACCTATTCGCTGGACGCGCCGGTGGGGGGTCAGCAGGACCCGGTGCAGCTGGGCGACCTGCTGGGCGCGGACGACGAAGCGGTCGAGCAGACGGTGGACATGGCGGCGGTCAGCGCCCACTGGCAGGACCTGCCCCGGCGGGAGCAGCGCATCTTGACCATGCGGTTCTACGGCAACCTGACCCAGTCCGAGATCGGTGAGCGGCTGGGCATCTCGCAGATGCACGTGTCCCGGCTACTGGCCCGGGCGCTCGGTTACCTGCGGGAGCAATTGCTGGGAAACGGCGAAACCGGATCAGGGGCGTAAAAAGCAACCTGACGGGAAGGCTCACGGCACCATGGCCACAATTTCGCCGGCCCCCGCGTGCCAGCCCCCGACCGCGGCGCCGATTCGATACCCTTCCGGGCATTCGGGGTACACCTATCTGCGGCCCAGCCTGAGCGCGCGACCGCTAGAGCATTCTCCTGAGAGGGGAACCCCATGAAGACCGGGATCTGCCTGTTCTGGATCGCCGTCGGGGCCATTTTCACCTTTGCGGTCACCGCGAATACCTCGGTGTTCAATCTGCATATTTTCGGCCTCGTGGTGATGATCGTGGGCATCATCGGGCTGGTCACCCCGCGGCGCGGTTACGAATGGCTGGGACGGCGCGTGGTCGTGCGCCGGACCCGGAACGGCGGGACCAGCCGGGTGGAGCAGCGAGCCTATCCCCCGTACGTCCTGCAGAACCCGGGCAGCGGCAATGCCCAGGCCGGGATTCCGGACCAGCCCAGCCTGGCGCCGGACGAAGAGGTGGGCCGGTTGCAGGACCCGGCCGAGTCCGAGATCGACCCGGCCGAGGACTCACGGCACGCCCGGACCCCGGCGGAGGAGATGGCCACCGAGCGGGCCAACACCTACCGCGCCGAGCCGGTCGACTCGCCCGAGCCGCCTCCTGCGGCGCCGCCGCACCGGCTCGCCCCCGGCGACACCGAGGTCATCGAGGACGTGTACGAGGAGCCGCCCGCGTAGCCGCCGGGCGACGCAGGGTCTAGCTGTCGCTGGGCGGGTCGAGCACCCGGAGGGCCAGGACGGTCAGGTCGTCGCGCAGTTCCCCGGCCGAGAACGCCTCCGCCCGGGCCTGGATGCCGGCCACCACGTCGCTGGCGGACCGGCCCGCCAGCGACACCAGCTCGTCGGCCAGCCGCTCCTCGAAGTAGCGCATGTCGGCGCTGCGGGTCTCGGTCAGGCCGTCGGTGAAAAAGAACAGCGTGTCCCCCTTGGCCAGGTCGATCTCCTCCAGGCCGGGCTGGGCCTCGGGGAACAGGCCCAGGGGCAGCCCGCCGCCGCCGGTCATCTCGACCCGCCCGTCGGCGCGGACCACGGCGGGGCCTGGGTGGCCCGCGGTGCCCAGGGACACGTGCAGCAGGCCGTCCCGCCAGGCCAGCCGGGCGGTCTTGGCCGTCACGAACCGGCCGCTGCCTTCGGCCGACAGCAGGACCTCGTTGGCCCGCCGCAAGACCTGGATCGGGTCGGCCTCCCAGTGGGCGATGACCCGGATCGCGTACCGGGCGGCAGCGGTGAGCGCGACCGCTTCCTCGCCCTTGCCAGTGACGTCGCCGATGGCCAGGCCCCAGCCGCCGGGGATGGGGTACACGTCGTAGAAGTCGCCGCCGACGTCGAGCCCTTCGGTGGCGCCCATGTACGCCGCGGCCAGCTCGATCCCGGGCACGTCGGGCAGCACCCGGGGCAGCAGGCTGGCCTGCAGCGCCTCGGCTACCTCGGACCGCCGCCGGAACAGCCGGTCGACCCGGATGGCCACCGCGAGCTGGGCCCCCAGCTCCTCGGCCAGGGCCAGGTCGGCGATCTGGAACGGGCCCGCACTGGAGCTGCGGCACAGCGTGATGACGCCGTAGCCGTGCTGGCCTTCGGCGATCGGCACGCTCAGCACCGAAGTAGCCCCGAGCTTCATCAGCAGCGGCACGCCGTCCGGCCCGGCGCCCAGCATGCCGGTGTCGTCCGAGCGGGCCTGGAGCTGGGACTTGCCGGTCTCGTAGACCTGGGCCGGCAGTGAGCCCGGCTCCGGGTCGGCGCCGCGGACGTCCCGGGCCGCCAGTTGGGACTCCTCCCCGGGCGGCCCCACCGCGACCTGGCGGCGGAGCCGGCGGCCGCGGATGACGTCGATGAGGACCCAGGACGCGAACTCCTCGGCCAGCAGCCGGGCGCACCGCTGCATGGTCAGCGACTCGCTGAACGTGCTGTTCTCCAGCAGCAGCCGGGTGATCGCGGTCAGCAGGTCCATCCGCTGCGCCATCGTCCGCACGGCCTGCATGGTCGCGGTGGTGGGCTGGCCGGTCGAGGCCGGGGCCGGAGCGGCCGGCTGGGAGGCCGGCGGGCCCGCCGCTTGCCGCCGGGGCGGCCGGGGCCGCGGGGCCGGCCTGGTCGTGGCCGGAGTGGCCGCCGTTGCGGGAGTGGCAGGAGTGGCGTGGGTGATTTTTGGTGCTGGTGTGGCCGGAGTGTTTGCTGAGGTCGATCGGGTGGGTGTGGCGGAGGCGGCCCCCGGGGTGGAGGCGGCTGGCGTAGCGCGGGTGACTTCTGGTGCTGGTGTGGCGCGAGTGGCTGCTGAGGCCGGGGTGGTTGCAGAGTCTGAGGTGGTTGCAGGGCCTGGAGTGGTTGCTGAGCCTGGGGTGGCTGTTGAGGCCGGAGTGGTTGCTGAGCCTGGGGTGGCTGCTGAGGCCGGAGTGGTTGCTGAGGTCGACGGGGTGAGGCTGGCGGCGACCAGGAGGATGCCGGCGTCTTCGGGCAGGGTGATGGGCTCGATGGTCAGCTGGACCTGGACCACGCCGTCCTGGCCCAGCAGGGCGCACTCGGTCCGCTGGGGCAGCCCGGTGCGCACGGCGGCGGCCAGGTAGGTCTGGACCGCGGCCCGGAACGGCAGGTCCACGAACACCGTGAACGCCTTACCCGAGGCGTAGGCGGGGCGGGAGCCGATGACGTCGCTGGCGTGATTGTTGACCCGGCGCACGGTGCCGTCGCGTTCGAGCAGGAACATCGGCAGCGGGGCCTCGGCGAACACCGCCCGCAGCATCCGGCGCTCGGCCCGGGTCTGCTCCGACGGCGCATCGGCCTTACGCGCCGCGGCCTGGGCCTGCAGCGCGGTCAGCGCATCGATGGCCCCGTCCAGCTCGGCGAACACCGCGTCCAGCAGCGGCCGGAGCTGGGCGCCCGGTAGCCCGGCGGCCTGCTGCAGCGCGTCCCGCCGGGCGGCCAGCTCGGCGAACTCGGGCTCAGGCGGCTCAGTGCCGCCTTTTGGGCCTGCCGATGGTGGCATGGATGGTCCGTTCGCGGTTACTCGTTGGGGTCGGCTGCGCTGATGTGGGCCAGGGCGGAATCCTCGCCCTGGCTGACGGCCAGGTCACCGATGCTCACGATGCCGACGATACGGCCGTCTTCCAGCACCGGCAGCCGTCGCACGGCGTGGTCCTGCATGACCCGGGCCGCGTCGATGGTCTCGTCGTCGGCGTCCACCGCGACCAGGTCGGGGCTGACCACCTGGCCCACCGGCGAATCGGGCAACGCCGACTCGGCCACCGCCCGCACCACGATGTCCCGGTCGGTGACCAGGCCGCAGAGCTTGTCCCCGTCCACGACCAGGACCGCGCCGACCGAGGTGTCCCGCATGGCCTGCGCCGCGTCGGCAATCGATTGATCCTGCTGCAGCACGATCGGCTCCGCGGTCATCACGTCGCGAACCTTGGTCACTGGCGTCTCCTGCTCGTAAGGTTAGAAGCCGAATCTACGCACCCTAGGTCACACCGTATTCGCCCGGCGTGGGCGTCGTTTGCGGTAGGGCAGGGCGGGTAACGCAGTGCAGTGAACGGCTAGCCGTGAGGTAGCCGTCTAAAACCAACGACGAGGTGGCTGATGACCAGGCCGATCATGCCGGATGACGGGCCGCCGCAGACCCGGCCGGTGGTGGACGCAAAACAGCTCTGGGTGGGCGGGATCTTCACCGCCATCGTCGCCGCACTCGTCGCACTGCTGGGCGTGCTGGTGTGCCGGTGGCTGTTCAACATTCCGCTGCTGTCCCCGCAGAGCCAGGGCACCTACGGCGATGCGCACACCACGGACGTGGTGCTGGTAGCGGCCGCGGCCGCGCTGGTCGCGACCGGGCTGGCGCACCTGCTGCTGGTCGCCGCGCCGCGGCCGATGACGTTCTTCGACTGGATCGTCGGGCTGGTCACGCTGCTGCTGGTGCTGTACCCGTTCAGCACGTCGGCCCCGATCTCGCAGAAGATCGCCACCGCCCTGGTCACCCTGGTGATCGGGTTCGCTATCGGGTCGCTGACCAACGGCGTCGCCGCCCGGGCCGTCCGGCAGCGCCGGGTGCCGCCCCGGGACGACTACAACCAGCAGGTCCCGTACAACCAGGGTGGCAACCAGGGCGGCTACGACCAGGGTGGCGGCTGGAGCCAGAACCAGTGGGGGCCGTCCGGCGGCCGGAGCCGGGGACCCGGGGGCTGACCGTCGGCCATCGGGGCCGGGGGGCCCGTACGATGATCAGGTGGAGGGGAGAACGTGACCGAGGTCGTCCGCGTGCCTGAAGTGGCCGGTGGGCCCGGCTCGGCGCCCGGCACACCGCCCGGGCGGGTGGAGTCGTACCCGTTTCACCTCGACCTGGCCCCGCTGCGCGAGATCGTGCGGGCCCGGGCCCGGGCGGCGGGGCTGCCGCCGCACCGGGTGGTCGACCTCGTGCTGGCCGTCGGTGAGGCCACCGCGAACACGGTCCGCCACGCTGGTGGCGCCGGGACGCTGCGGATCTGGCAGGACGAGACCGAGATCGTGTGCGAAGTCCGCGACGGCGGCTCCATGAAAGACCCGCAGGCGGGGCGGCGGCCGCCGGCCGCGGGCACCCGGGGAGGCCAGGGTCTGTGGATCATCCACCAGGCCTGCGACCAGGTCGACGTGACGTCCGGGGACGCCGGCACGGTGCTGCGGATGCACATGCGGCGGAACGGCTGACCAGACCGGTCCCCGGAACGCACCGGGCCCCTCGCCACATCGCACGCGGCGGAGGAGCCCGGGACAGGATCGCTCATTAAATATCGATTTTTTAATTAACTCCCTTGGCCTGCATCCTCCTCGGGATGGGCCAGGCTCAGCGCCTCAAGCAGGTCGTGCGTGCTCTGGTAGTGCGCCCGGCCGGGCAGCGTGGAGACCCGGTCGGCCAGCGCGGGCGAGGCACCCTTCTCGTCCAGGATGGCCAGCAGCGCGTGCCGGGTCAGCGGGAACTCGTCCCGGGTCAGCAGCCGGGCCAGCTCGCTGCGCAGCTCGATGGCCTCTTCCTCGGTCAGGGCGGTCTCCGCCTCGAACAGCTCGCGCGGGTCGTCAAGCGGCTCGGGCTCCCGATCCTCCTCCACCCGGCCGGGCTGGGGGTCGGCGCGGACCATGTCCTGGGTTTCCCGCGCCAGTTCGTCGTCGCGCAGCGGTCCGTGCTTGGTATTTCCGCGTTCCATCACGTCTCCCGGCGATCGGGGTCAACGGGCCAGGGGGCCCAGTTGCGGCAGTACCTCCTCAGCGTAGAACTCGAAGAAACCCTCGACCGACCCGCCCACCTGCTGGACGAAGACCTCGTCGAAGCCCGCGTCGGTGTACTCCTTGATCGCGTCGCGGTGCACCCCGGCGTCCGGGCCACAGGGCGCGGTGACCTGGTCCTCGGTGACCAGCGTGGACAGGTCGCCGAAGTGCCGCGGCAGTTCGAGCAGTTGCATGGCCTCGCCGGGAATGGAGTCGCTCGGCCACAGCCGGTGCATCGTCTTGCGGGCGCGGTCCGCGTCGGTGTCCCAGCAGACCTTGAGGCCACCCAGGGCGGCCTTGGCGCCGCCGCCGTTCTCGCGGAACACCTGAACCAGCTCGGCGGAAGGCTCCACGTTGATGTAGCCGTCGCCGATCTGGCCGGCCAGCCGGCTGGCCTTGTCGCCGAAGCCGGACACGTAAATGGGCGGCGGCTCGGCCGGCAGCGAGTAGAGCCGAGCCGTCTCGACCGTGAAGTGGGGACCGTGGTGGGTGATGAGCCGGCCGGTGAACAGCTCCCTGATCACCGAGACGGCCTCTTCCAGCATCTCCAGCCGGACCTCGGCCGACGGCCAGCGCTGACCGATGATGTGCTCGTTCAGCGCCTCGCCGCTGCCCACCCCGAACACGAACCGGCCGCCGGTCAAGATGGCGGACGTGGCCGCGGCCTGGGCCAGGATGGCCGGGTGGATCCGCACCGTCGGGCAGGTGACGAACGTGGTGATGGGGAGCGAGGTGACCTGGGAGATCGCCCCGATCACCGACCAGACCAGGCCGGACTCCCCCTGCTCGTCCAGCCAGGGGTGGAAGTGGTCGGAGATGGCCAGCGACTCGAAACCGGCGGCCTCGGCCAGCTTGGCCTGCCGGACCAGCTCGGCCGGGTCGTACTCCTCGGAAGAAAGAAAATAACCGTACCGGGCCACGCGGGCTCCCTTCTGACCTGCAAACAGAGGCACCAGGGCTACCCGCTGGCGGCGCGGCTACACCTGTCTGAGACCGGGCTGTGACCAGGCGGATGTTTGTCGTACGGCAAGAAGGGATATGATTCTCCGTAGCGGTGCCTACGACGCAGGCACACACGCGCCGTCCGGCGCACTCGCTACGTGCGGGTGCTGGGGCTAGGCGTCGGCACCGCCGACTTTCTCCTTCTCCCCCGGCATTCAGGTCTTATTCACGTTCTGGCGAGTCGCTGTGACTGCGGACGTTGCGAAAGTCACCTGCCGCGAGGAGCCCGAACCTCATGAAGATCGCACTTGTTTGCGAAGACGCCACCGCCCTGTCCCGCGCCACCACCGGCGAACCGGCCACCGAAGAGACCCGAGTGGCCACGCTGGCCGGCGAGCTGGCCCGGCAGCGGCACGACGTCACGGTGTACGCCCGCAAGGACGCGGCGACCCTGCCCGCCCAGGCCGAACTGCCCGGCGGCGCCAGCGTTCGTTACGTCACGGCCGGCCCGGCCGAGCCGCTGGCCGACGAGGACACCCTGCCTCACATCCGCTCGTTCGCGGACGGCCTGGCCGAGCTGTGGCACGACGACAAGCCCGATGTCGTGCACGCGATCGGCTGGACCGGTGGCTTGGCCGCGCTGGCCGCCACCCGCGACCGCAGCATCCCCGTGGTGCAGACCTTCCACTCGCTGCGCGCGGCCGAGCGCCGGCACCACATCGGCAGCGACGGCAGCACGCTGGCCGAGCACGCCGCGGCCGACAACGGGGCCCGGGACCGGCTGGAGCGAGCCGTGGCCCGCAGCGCCGACCTGGTCATCGCGACCAACGAAGACGAAGTGTCCGACCTGGCCAGCCTGGGCGTGCCCCGGTCCGGCATCAGCGTGCTGCCGTTCGGCGTGGACTCGGCGCACTTTGCCCCGGAAGGCCCGATCGCCCCGCGCGGTGAGCGCCCGCGGCTGATCGCGGTGGCCACCCACCTGAAGCGGGACGGCCTGGAGACCGTGGTCCGGGCGCTGCCCGAGATCCCGGACGCCGAGCTGATCATCGTGGGCGGCCCGGCCCGGCCGATGCTGCGCCGCGACGAAGACTGCTGCGACCTGGCCCGGCTGGCCGGCCGCCTCGGTGTCGCGGACCGGGTCAAGTTCGCGGGCCAGGTCAGCCAGGGCGACATGCCCGCCCTGCTGCGGTCGGCCGACCTGATGATCGACGTGTCCTGGTACGAGCCGTTCGGCATGGCCAGCCTGGAGGCCATGGCCTGCGGCACCCCGGTGATCGCGTCGGCCATCGGCGGCCACCTCGACACCGTGGTCGACGGCACCACCGGCCTGCTGGTCGCCCCGGGTCAGCCCAAGATGCTGGCCCGCCGGGTCCGGAAGCTGCTCGGCAACCCGATGCTGCTGGATGGGTTCGGCATCGCCGCCGCCGACCGGGCCCAGGCCCGGTACTCCTGGGAGCGGATCGGCCGCGAGACGATCGCGCTCTACACCAAGACGCAGCAGCCCGCCGTGGCTCCGGTGGAGCTCGCGGAGGAGCTCGACGAGGTCATGGAAGAGATGGAAGAGGTGGCCGGGTCCGCCGCGGCCTGACATCCGTTACTTAAGCTCGCTCGTTCCGACGGAACGGCCGGGTCCCCTGCGGGGGGCCCGGTCGTTCCGTTGGCTATGGCTCAGGTTGCTCTGGCTCAGGTGGCTCGGGGCTCAGTTAGCTCTGGCTCAGGCGGCGGTGGGGAGGCGGCCGAGCTTGGACCGGAGCGCGCGGCGGGCGCGGTGCAGCCGTGACATCACGGTCCCGATCGGGGTGCCCATCATCGTCGCGGTCTCGTGGTAGGTGTAGCCCTCCACGTCGGCCAGGTAGACCACGGTGCGGAAGTCGGCGGGCAGCTCGCGCAGGGCCTGCCGGAGCTGCTCGGCCGGCATCCGGTCCAGCGCTTCGGCCTCGGCCGAGCGCCCGGCCGGCAGCGTGCTCGGCCACATCGGCAGGGCCACCCGGTCGACCAGGTCGTCCTGGAGCAGCAGCGGAACCCGGTCCCGGCGCCGGTAACCGCTGATGAACGTGTTGGTCATGATGCGGTAGAGCCAGGCGCGGACGTTCGTCCCGGATTCGAAGCCCCCGAATGCGGCCCAGGCCTTGGTCATCGTCTCCTGGACCAGGTCCTCGGCGTCCTGGTGGCTCCGGGTCATCCGGACGGCGGCCGGGTACAACTGAGTGGCGTACGGGACGGCTTCATCCTCAAATCGGGTCGCGAGGTCTCGTGCGGGGCTGTCCATAATCCCTTCGTGCCCGGAAAATCGGGCCTCTACCAGGACGAGCCTGATTCAGGCGGCTGCTTCAGGCGGCGGGGGCGCCGTTCTGGACGATCTCCTTGGCCACGTCGGTCACCTTGACGTGCTGGGTCTGGGACACGCGGCGCATCCGGTCCAGGGCGTCGGCGGCCGAGCAGCCCAGCGCGTGCATCAAGATGCCCTTGGCCTGGTCGACCACGGCCCGGCTCTCGACCGCGTTGCGCAGCTGGACGGCCTCGCGCTGGGCGTCCCCGTAGGCCGAGGCGTTGGCCAGCACCGCCCCGCCGAACGCGGCCAGCGTCTCGGCGAACGGGACCTGCTCGCTCTCGAACGCCGCCTTGCGCACGCTGGCGATCGACAAGACCACGGTCATCGGCGGGAACTCGTGCACCAGGGCCAGCGTCGAGCGGACGCCCCGGCAGAGCGCCTCGGTCATGTAGTCCGGCCACCGGGTGTCCCGCAGCGTGTCCCGCACCGCGACCGGCTGCCGCTCCCGCAGGGCCTGAATCGACGGCCCGTAACCGGCTCGCAGCTGGCATTCGGCCAGCTCAGCCAAGTCGGGGTGGGTCGAGGTCAGGCCGACCAGCTCGCGGTCGTGCCACAGCATCGCGGTGGCGCCGCAGCAGCCCGTCACCTCGCGGACGGCCAGGTCGGCCAGCCGGCTCAGCGACTTCATCGGGCCGGAGTTGCCCACGCTGAGCAGGTCGGCAGCATCGCGGGCCAGATCGTCGATCAGCAAAGAAGTCCTCCGCGTCACCCGCTGGGGTCTGCAGCGGCACTAGACGCAGCTCCATTCAAACACGACACCGGTACATTTGCCACTCGACAAATGTTGCGCAAAGGTATCGTGCGGCCGGTGAACATCGAGGTACGGGGTAGCGGCGGAGCGGAGGGCTGGCCTGCGCCCGGGTGCCGGTGCGCCTCATGCCGGCGGGCCGCGGCCGACGGGCGGATTCGGGCGCCGTTCCGGGTCCTGGTGGACGGGGTGCTCGAGCTGTCCTGGTCTGGGGCTGATGGGGCTGTTGGGGTCGGCGAGGCCGTTGTGGTCGGTGGGGCTGGGGCTGGGGGTGCTGCGGGGTACCAGGTGCGGGCGCTGGCCGAGGGGTGGGACGTGACCGCGCCGGACGGGACCCGGCTGCTGGCCGGGCCGCGGCCGGAGGTACCCGCGGGGGTACTTCGGTACGACGCCGCCGTGCTCGACCTGGCCGGGGACGCGGCCCAGCTCGGTCTGCTGCGGGCGCAGGGCTTGGTGACCGGGGGCACGCTGGTGCTGGCCGGGTTCGCCGACCACCGGGTCCGGTCCGAGCGGGAGCTGACCCGGCGCTGCGCGTTCTGGGGCGCGACGCCGACCCGGGACGGTGACGTCTGGACCGTGCCGGCTACTGGGGCAGTCGGGGCCGCTGAGACAGATGAGCCCGCTGAGGCCGCTGGGGCTACCGTGGCAGTCGGGGCCACTGAGGCCACTGGGCCGGGCGGGGCCAGCGGGTTCGCGGGGGACGCCGCTCGGCTACGCCGGCCGTGGCGGGTGCTGGTGCTGGGCGGGGCCGGTTCGGGCAAGTCGGCCGAGGCCGAACTGCGGCTGGCAGCCGAGCCGGAGGTGACCTACGTCGCCACCGGCCGGACCGACCCAGCCGACCCGGAGTGGACGGCCCGGATCACGGCGCACCAGGCCCGGCGGCCGTCCTGGTGGCACACGCTCGAGACCACCGACCTGGCCGGGATGCTGACCGGTGCGCGGTTCGGGGGGCCGGGGACGGGCCACGGCGCGGTTCTGGTCGACAGCGTGACGGCCTGGCTGGCCGCGGCCATGGACGACTGCGGTATCTGGGCGGCGGCCGGGGCGGATGGGGCGGCCCCGGACCGGGCCGGCCCGGCGGCGCGGCTGGCGGAGCGGACCGACGCACTGGTGGCGGCCTGGCGGCAGGCGGCCGGGTACGTGGTGGCGGTGAGCGACGAAACCGGGCTGGGGGTGGTTCCGGACACTCATGCGGGCCGGTTGTTCCGCGATGAGCTGGGACGTCTCAACCAGCGGCTGGCCGCGGAGGCGGACGACTTCACCGTGGTCGTGGCGGGCCGGCCGCTGCTGACGGCCGACTGACGGCGTTACCGGCCCGGGTCGCCGCGGCCGCTCTTACGGCCACTCTTGCGGCCAGCGGGGCCTCCATTTACGCTGCGATAACGATACGGGCGTCCGCACGTCCGCTCGGCTAGCACGGTATGGCCGGCGACAGCTACCTTTAGGCAAAGAAAAGGGGCTTCCGGGGAGTCGTGCGTGACAAACAAGCCAGACTGCCGTAAAAGCACTGAGGCTGTTATGTGCTCTTCCCCCGCCCCGCATCGGACAGGTAAAACGGAGGCAATGTCGTCGTGTGCTTCCGGGACGAGGTGAGAACCCCATGACGCGCGTCGTTGTCGTCGGTGACCTCATGACCGACGCCGTCGCCCACGCCCTCTACCCGCTGGCCCGCGGCAGCGACACGGCGGCCACCGTCTCCATGCACGGAGGCGGCTCCGGGGCCAACATCGCCGCGTGGCTCGCCGTGGACGGCAACGATGTCGCCTTCGTGGGCCGCCGCGGGGCCGACATCGCCGGCCGGAACCGCGACATGGAGCTGATGGGCTACGGCGTAGACGCCCGCCTGGTCATGGACCCGGAGCGGCCCACCGGCACTTGCGTCGTCATGATCACCCACAAGGGTGAGCACACCATGCTGTCCGACCCGGGGGCCAACTCGGCGCTGTCCCCCGACGACCTGCCGCGCGACCTGTTCGCGGCGGGCAATCACATGCACGTCTCCGGCTACACGCTGCTGAGCGAGGGGGCCCGGCCGGCCGCGCTGGCCGCCATCCAGTACAGCATCCGGGCCGGCATGTCGGTCTCGG
The DNA here is from genome assembly GCA_965277615.1 of Streptosporangiaceae bacterium. Taxonomy (GTDB): domain Bacteria; phylum Actinomycetota; class Actinomycetes; order Streptosporangiales; family Streptosporangiaceae; genus Bog-532. The sequence goes on from CBDIDG010000004.1 coordinate 596,715, forward strand.
TCGACGCGGCGTCGGCTGCCCCGCTGGAACGGGCCGGGGCCGAGCCGTTCCTCGAGCTCAGCAACGGGGCCACCCTGCTGTTCGTGAACGAGGCCGAAAGCCAGGTGCTCACCGGCCGGGACGACGCCGAGCAGGCGGCCCGGGTGCTCACCGCCTGGTACCCGCAGGTCGTGGTCAAGATGGGCGGGGACGGCGCGCTGTTCTACGCCAACGGCCGCCCGCCGGTCCGGGTCCCGGCCCCGCCGGTGGACCGGATCGTCGACGGCACCGGCGCGGGCGACGCGTTCTGCGCCGGGTTCCTGGCCTCCTGGCTGGACAAGAAGCCGCCCGGCGAGGCGCTGGACGGTGGCTGCCGCCTGGCCGCGCACGCGCTGGGCCTGGTCGGCGCGCGACCGGTTCTTTAGTGCCTGGCTCGGGGTTCGGCTCGCGGCCTGGTCCGGGGCCCGGCTCAGCGCCTGGCTCGGGGCCTGGCTCGGGGTTCGGCTCGGCGGGGTTCTTGCGCGGGCTGTTCGGGCAGGACGGTCGGGTCGCGGTGGTCACCGGCGGAAGCTCCGGCATCGGCCAGGCCATGGCCGCGGCGCTGGCCGGCGCGGGAGCCCGGGTGGTGATCATCGCCCGTGGGCGGCCCGCGCTGGAAAAGGCCGTCGCGTCGCTGTCGGCCGACGGCGGCCAGGCCGCCTGGGTCAGTGCGGACCTGGCCAACCGCGCGGCGGTGGCCCGGGGCGCCGACGAGGCCGCGGCCGTGTTCGGCGAGCCCGACATCCTGGTCAACTGCGCCGGGGTCAACCTGCGGCCGCCGCTGCCCGAGTTGTCGGCCGAGCAGTGGGACACGACCATGGCGGTCAACCTGACCGCGCCGTTCCTGCTCGGCCAGCGGTTCGGTCCCGGCATGGCCGCGCGCGGCTGGGGCCGGATCATCAACGTGACCTCGCAGCAGTATCACCGGGCGTTCGGTAACAGCGGCGGCTACGGCGCGTCCAAGGGCGGCCTGGCCGCGCTGACCCGTTCGCAGTCCGAGGCCTGGTCCCGGTCCGGGGTGACCTGCAACTCGCTGTGCCCCGGATTCGTGCCAACGGCGCTGAACGCGGTGATAGCGCGGGACCCGGAGCGGTCGGCGGCCATGGTCGCGCGGACGATGGTCGGCCGCAACGGGGCGCCGGAGGACTTCGCCGGGGCCGCGGTGTTCCTGGCCAGTTCCGCGTCGGGCTTCGTGACCGCGCAGACGCTGTACGTAGACGGCGGCTTCTCCGCCACCTGAGGCGCCGGCGCCTCAACTGGGCGGCTGCTGGGTGACGCCGGCGTCCCGGCCGCCCCATGAGCGCCGTCGACCCCGGGAACCCCAGTACTGTGCGGGCCGCTCCGGAAGTTGCGTGCCCGATGGCGCCATTGGGCACACCATGGTGTGCCCAATGGCGCCATCGGGCACACGGGTGAGGTGGCGGGGGCGGGACGTCTGGGCTGTGGGAGGCACCTGGGGTTAGAGCTCGCTGGGCTCGGGGGGTGGGGAGGGCCATCGGGGCGGGGCGAGATCCCTGCTGGCCAGCGCTGAGGGGGTCTGGGGGATCCCTCCCCCAGCGTCACCAGTACCAGGTCCGCAGCTGGGCCGGGCGCGGGGAGCGGCGCTGGCCAGCGCGGTGGGGAGCTCGCCCAGCCACGTCCGGCCACCCAGCGACGTCGTTAAAACAATCCTGGCTTGTGAAAGTTTTCACGAGCTGGAGGGTGGGCGGGTCCCGGGGCGGGATGGGCCAGGCTCGTGGGCGGGGCTGAGCTGGGTGGTGGTCAAAAGCCGTGGCGGTGGGCGTGTTTGGTCGCGGCGGACGGCACAATGGCGACATGGCCCGACGTTCTGCAGCCCCACCTCCCCCGCCGGACTTCGTAGAGAACATCGTTGATATCGATGTTGCCGAGGAGATGCGCGGGAGCTACCTCGAGTACGCCTACTCGGTTATCTACCAGCGGGCACTGCCCGACGCCCGGGACGGGCTGAAGCCGGTGCAGCGGCGGATCCTGTACCAGATGAACCAGATGGGGCTGCGGCCCGATCGCGGGCACGTCAAGTGTGCCCGCGTCGTCGGCGAGGTGATGGGGCGGCTGCACCCGCACGGGGACAGTGCCATCTACGACGCGCTGGTCCGGCTGGCGCAGCCGTTCGCGATGCGGCTGCCGCTGGTGGACGGGCACGGCAACTTCGGCTCCCAGGGCGGCGACGACCCGCCCGCGGCCATGCGGTACACCGAAGCCCGGCTGACGGCCGCGGCCATGGAGCTGGTCGGCTCGATCGACGAGGACACCGTCGACTTCCAGCCGAACTACGACGGCCAGGAGACCGAGCCGTCGGTGCTGCCCGCGGCGCTGCCGAACCTGCTGGTCAACGGGGCGTCCGGCATCGCGGTCGGGATGGCCACGAACATGGCCCCGCACAACCTGGGCGAGGTCATCGCCGCGGTGCGGTACCTGATCAAGCACCCGGACGCCAGCCTGGACGCGCTGATGCGGTACGTGCCCGGGCCGGACCTGCCGACCGGCGGGAAGATCGTCGGGCTGGAGGGCATCCGGGAGGCCTACGAGACCGGCCGCGGCATCTTCCGCACCCGGGCCACCTGCCGGGTCGAGCAGATCACGCCGCGGCGGAGTGGCATCGTGGTCACCGAGCTGCCGTACGGCGTCGGGCCGGAGAAGGTCATCGCCCGGATCAAGGACCTGGTGCAGGCCAAGAAGCTGACCGGGATCACCGACGTCAAGGACCTGACCGACCGGCACCGGGGCCTGCAGCTGGTGATCGAGATCCGTAGCGGCTTCCACCCCGAGGCGGTGCTGGCCGAGCTGTACCGGCTGACCCCGATGGAAGAGACCTTCGGGATCAACAACGTAGCCCTGCTCGACGGCCAGCCCCGGGTGCTGGGGCTGCGCGAGCTGCTCAGCATCTACCTCGACCACCGGATCGAGGTCGTCCGGCGGCGCAGCGAGTTCCGGCGGCGCAAGCGCGAGGACCGGCTGCACCTGGTCGACGGCCTGATGATCGCGCTGCTGGACATCGACGAGGTCATCGGTGTGATCCGGTCCAGCGACGACTCCGCCGCGGCCAAGCAGCGGCTGATCGCCGTGTTCGACTTGTCCGACATCCAGGCGCAGTACATCCTGGACACCCCGCTGCGCCGGCTAACCCGTTACGACCGGCTGGAGCTGGAGCGCGAGCGGGAGCAGCTGCGTGCGGAGATCGCCGCGCTGACCGAGATCCTGTCCTCGGACGAGCGGCTGCGCGAGGTGGTGTCGAGCGAGCTGGCCGACATCGCCAAGCGGTTCGGCACGCCGCGGCGGACTGTGCTGCTGGAGGGCAACGGCGCGGCGCTGACCGCCGCCGTGCCGCTCGAGGTGGCCGACGACCCGTGCACGGTGCTGCTGTCGTCGGCCGGCCTGCTGGCCCGGACCAACCCCGCGGCCTCGGGCGAGGACGCACCGGCCGGGGAAAGTGAGCCGGAGCAGGCGGGCCGGACCGCGCACGACGCGATCATCTCGTCCGCGCCCGCCACCGTGCGCGGCACGATCGGCGTGGTCACCTCGGCCGGGCGGATGATCAAGCTGAGCGTGCTGGAGTTCCCGGCGCTGCCGCCCAGCGCGGCCTTCCCCGGCCTGTCTGGCGGCACCCCGGTCGGCGAGTTCACCGACCTGGAGGACGGCGAGAGCGTGGTCGCGCTGGCCTCGCTGGATAACCCGGAGGCCGGGATCGCGCTGGGCACGGCGAGCGGCGTGGTCAAGCGCGTGCTGCCGGACTACCCGCAGAACCGCGACGAGTTCGAGATCGTCACCCTGAAGGACCAGGACCGGGTGGTCGGCGCGGTCCAGCTAGCCAGCGAGGACCAGGACCTGGTGTTCATCAGCAGCGACGCCCAGCTACTGCACTTCCCGGCGTCGGCCGTGCGCCCGCAGGGTCGCAGCGCGGGCGGGATGGCCGGAATCCGGCTGGCCGCTGGGGCCAGCGCGATCTGGTTCGGCGCCGTCGACCCGGCCCGCCCGTCGGGTGCGGTCGTGGTCACCGTGGCCGGCAGCGACGGCGCGCTGCCCGGGACCGGGGTGAGCTCGGTCAAGGTCAGCGAGTACACCGAGTTCCCGGCCAAGGGCCGGGCCACCGGCGGCGTGCGCTGCCACCGCTTCGTCAAGGGCGAGGACGCCCTGGTGCTGGCCTGGGCCGGGGCACCGCCCGCGCTCGGCGCGACCGAGGCGGGGGTGCCGGTGGATCTGCCCACCGAACTCGGCCGCCGGGACGGCTCCGGGATCCCGCTGCTGCAGCCGCTGGCGGCGATCGGCGGGACGCCGACGTCCTAGGGAGACAACGCCGACCGCGTTCTGAGCCCGCTCAGCCGGCATCCCAATGACCCGCAGCGCTGACGCTGGCGGGGTCGGGCCCGACGATTTGTGAGGCTTGCTGAGCTGAGCTCAGTACGGCGGCGGTGATGTGCCCGCGAGCCGCGGTGAACCGGGCGGCCGGCACCGATACGGCCAGCGAGCCAGCTACGAAACCGGCGGGGCGGAAAAATGGGGCGGCGATGCAGCACGCGCCCTCCTGGAATGAGCCGTCATCCAGCGCCCAGCCCTGCTGCCGGACCATGCGCAGCTCATCGAGGATGGCGTCCAGCTCTTCCGCCGTGGCGCTGGGCAGACAGCGCCTGAGTATGCTGTCCCGCTGCTGATCGGGCAGATGGGCCAGGACCGCCTTGCCGGAGGCACGGATGTGCTCCGAACCGCTGAAACCGACGTACAGGCCGGTGACGCGGACCGCCTGGTCGCCTTCCACCAGAGCCTGGATGATCACCCTGTCGCGGTTCAGGGCGGCGATGTAGGCGGTCTCCCCGGTAGCCGCCGATAGCTCGGCGACGACAGGCGAAAGCTCGCGCCCGAGCTCAAAATTCCGGAGCAGCCCACGGTAGAGGATCGCCGCCCGGCCGCCGATCCTGAGGGTGCCGTCGGGGTCGCGCGTCACGTAACCAGCCAGCTGAAGCGTGTTCAGCAGGTGGTAGCTGCTAGTGACGTTGATACCCAGCGTCTGAGCGACATCCCGCAGCCGAGGCGGTTGGCGGGCTTCGGCCACTGCCTCCATAAACGCCAGCGCACGCTCAACCGTCTGGAGCGTCGTCGGGGCTTTTTCATTATCTGAAGGGGACTTCACAGCATCACCTTAGTCGCAGTTGCCGACGACAATTTCACTATCTTAAACGGATTACAGATATTGACTCGGTTCAGCGGGCGTGAGGAGACTGAGGACTGTGAGCCAAACAATCCTCGACAGCCACTGTCATGCCTGGCGAGTATGGCCGTATCCACCTCTAGTGCCGGATGAGACGAGCCGGGGCACGATCGACCAGCTCATTTACGAAATGGACGTTCACGGCGTGGAGCAGGCCACGGTCGTCTGCGCCGCCATCGAGAACAATCCGGACAACGTCGAGTACGTTTCATTCGCTCAGGCCCGCTATCCGGGCCGGCTCCATGTCATCGCAGATCTGGACTGCACTTGGCACGAGACTTATCACCAGGCTGGCAGCGCAGACCGGCTGCGGGCGCTGGCCGACCGCTATGAGCTCACCGGTTTTACGCACTACGTGGGGGCGGAGAACGACGGCTGGCTCACCAGCGAGGTGGCGGACGAGCTTCTCACCGTGGCCGGTGAGCGCCGCCTGCTGTTCAGCCTGGCCGCGAGCCCGCTGTGGCAGGAAGATCTGCGCGTCCTGGCGCGACGCCACCCGGACGTGCCCATCCTCTGCCATCATCTCGGCGGAGCGTCGGCCGGGGCCGACCCAGCCCTGCTCCGGACCCTGCTGGAGTCGGTGTCGTGCCCGAATATCTACATCAAGGCCTCCGGGTTCCACTACGCCTCATCCAGAGGATGGGACTATCCCTGGACCGACGCCATCGAAGTGTTCCGGCAGATCTTCGAGGTGTTCGGCCCGGAACGGCTGTGCTGGGCGTCGGACTTTCCTGCCTCCACCCGGCACACCACGTACCGCCAGTCCCTGGAGGCGTTCCGCACGCACTGCACGTTCCTTGGCTCCGACGGCTTGGCGCAAATCCTCGGCGGCACCCTGCAGCGCATTCTGAGCCGCTGAGCCGGTCCGCACTGGCCGGCTGCTACTCAACTCCGGATCCCGACAGGCCGCGCACAAACGCCCGCTGCGCGAGGAGGAACGCCACCACCATCGGCAGCGTGGTGAGCGCGGTCGCCGCGAACGCGACGTTCTCCGGAACGGTCCCGTACTGAGACGAGGCCAGCGGGGCGAGCGTTTCCGTCATGACCTGGACGCTGGGACTGGTCGCCACCACCAGCGGCCACAGGTACATGTTCCACGCCGTCAGGACGGAGATCGCCACATACGCACCGGTCGCCGGGGCGGCCAGCGGGACGATGAGCCGTCGCAGGATGGTGAACCAGCTGCTGCCGTCCACCCGGGCCGCGTCGATGAGCTCGCCGGGCAGGCTGACGAGGTACTGCCGGAACAGCAGGGTGCCGAAACCGGTCTGGGCGACGATCGGGAGGATCAGCCCCTGGTAGCTGTTCACCATGTGCAGTTTCTCGGCCACGATGAAGGTCGGGACCAAAGTGGTGATCGCCGGAATGAACAGCGATATCCCGAGCAGCGCGGTGATCGCGTTGGAGCCGCGGAAGCGAAGCTTGGCCAGGACGAACCCGCCGGAAATACACAAGGCCCATTGCAGGGTGACGGTCACGACGGTGAAGATCACCGAATTGATGACCGCCCGGCCTTTCATGTAATTCCAGGCCGCGGAGTAATTCCCGAGATGGAGGCTGTGCGGGAAGAACGCCGGCGGGAACGACGTCAGCTGCGCGTTGCTCATTACGGAGCCGAAGACCAGGTAGATGAGCGGGAAGGCCAGGATCAGGCCGACGATCACGATAATGACGATCCGGATGTCCCGGCGGATTCTTGCACTCAGCGTTATCATGGCGCCAACCTCCTCGCCAGGGCCAGCAGACCCAGTATCACCGCGAATAGCGCAATCTGAAGGACCGACAATGTCGCGGCGTACCCGAGCTGGACATTATTGAACGCGGCATAATAAATGTAGTAAATGAGCGTGCTCGTCGCGTTGACCGGGCCACCCTGGGTGAGGATGTTGACCAGGTCGAACGAGCTGTTCGTGAAGGCGAGAATGGCGACGATCACGACGATGATCGTCATGTTCCGCACGCCCGGCCAGATGATCTTCCGCAGCCGGGTGAAGGCGCCGGCCCCGTCGAGCATCGCCGCCTCGATGACCTGCGGTGGTATCCGCTGCAGGGCGGCCAGGTAGAGCAGGATGGCGACGGGAAGAGACAGCCAGATCCCGATGATGTCGAGCGCGATCAGCGCCGTGTGAGTGTTGCTGAGCCACGCCGGGCCGGTGATGCCGAACACCTTCTGCAGCGCGAAGTCGAGGAACCCCTGACCGGGCCGGTAGATCCACTGCCACAAGATGGCCGACGCGGCGAAGGAGACGACCGCGGGCACGAAGTACAGGGTGCGCACCACGCCGACGAACCGGAACTGGACGTTCACCAGCATGGCCAGCAGGAGCCCGAGCACGACCGTGGGCACCACGCCGAACACCAGGAAGATCATCGTGGTCTCGATGGCCTGCGGCACGGCCGGGTCGTTCACCATGGCCCGGTAGTTGGCCAGGCCGACCCACTGCGGGGCGCCGACCAGGTTCCAGCTGGTGAAGCTCAGGGCCAGCGCCAGGACCACGGGGATGAGGATGAACACCGAGTACAGGATGAGGTTGGGTGCCAGCAGGCCGGCTGCGGCGGCGCGGTCCCGGCTGGCCCAACTGACGGCAGCGGGCTCGGCCCCCCCGCCCGCTGGATCACCTGCCCCCCGGGTTCGCTTATTTCTTGATTTCGCGCGGATCGCGACCGCCATTGGCCTTTCCTTCCGCCTCATTCCAGTGCGGGCGGGGGCCGCGAACGGCCCCCGCCAGCGCCGGCCCTAGCCCTTGGGGTATGCGGCGTTGACCGCCGCGTTCATGGATGAGAAGGCCTGGGAGTAGGACTCGTGGCTGTCCACGACCCCCTCGATGGCCTTGGGGATGGCAGTCTGGGTGAGGTTGTACACCGTGTTGGGGGTTTGCGGGGCAATCGTGCCGGTCTTGGCGGCGGTGCTGAAAGCCCCGACGTTGTCCGGCGGGCCAGGCAGCTTCTGCCAGGCCGCGCCCGAGGTCAGCGCCGATGGAATGGCCGGGACGACACCGTAGTTCGCCTCCGCGATCGACTGGCCGGTCGGCGAGAACAGGTAATGGAAGAAGGCCATGGCGTTGGTGACGTCCTTGGCCTGGCTCGACAGCGCCCAGGCGATGCTCCCGGCGCCGGTGGGCCGGGTCTGGCCGTTCACGCCCTGCACAAACGGCATCGGCGCGACGTCCCAGCTGAACTTGCCCTGGGTCCCGCTCCGTACCGTCGGCAGGTTGCCGCGGACGCCGAAGAACATCGCGGCCTGGCCGGAGTCGAAGAGCGTCGAGCAGTTCGCCGACGCCGACAGGTAGGTCGCGTAGGGTACGGCCTCGCCGTTCATGGTGGGCGCCACCAGCATCTGCCACGCCTTGAGGGCCCCGGGCGAGGCCAGGTCGGCCTTGGTCTCGGACAGGGAGGTCACGCCGAAGGCCTTCATCAGCGGGTTGTACAGCGCCTGCCAGTCGGGTGTGTCGCAGATCCCCCACTGCGTCTGAGTGCTGCCCTTGGTCACCTTGAGCTTGGCCGCGTCGGCCATCATCTGGGACCACGTCCAGTTGTCGGTCGGAAGCGGAACTCCGGCCTTCTTGAACTCGTCCTTGTTGTAGTAGACGACGACGGCGTCGGCCTCGTTGGGGAGCGCGAACACCTGGCCTTTTTGCGCGCCGATGGTCGGGATGTAGGAGGCGAGGATGTTCGGCAGCCAGTAGTCCTGCTTGTAGGGCACGCCCTTGGCCAGGTACGGGCTGAGGCTCTGGGTGATCCCGTCCGTGCTCAGCGTCGGTGACAGCACGTCCTGGGGGTTCACGATGTCCGGCAGGTTGCCGGCCAGTTTCTCGGTCAGCAGGCTCGTCTGGTAGGCGGTCCCGGCGGCCGAGGCAGCCACGGACTCCTGGACATGAAGCCCGGGGTTGGCCTTCTTGAACGCCTTGATGACGGGGTCGATGATCGGCGCCCCAAAAACCTGCACCGATATGGTGAGGTTGCCGGTCAGCTTGCCCGACCCGCTGGTCGCTGCCGCATTAACGTTTTTGCCGGAGCCGCTGCTGCAGGCAGCGGCCGCGCCCACCAGGGCGACAGCAACTCCGGCGGCGGCGACTCGGCGGGCCCGTCTCCCCGGGCTGCCTCTGCCGCCCGGCCCTGATGCTGATCCGTTGCCTGTGGCTCTCGATCTCATTATCGTTTCCCTTCGCTGGCGGCCGCGCCTTTGCTGGCCCGGACGAATGGATCGGTACGGAGTTTTAATCGGGGTTTTAATCGGGTGCGGAATTATTTGCTCAGCCGGAGCGAGACGACGTTGGGCGTCAGCTCCGCAAGTGGTTCGAGGCCATCCAGATGCCGGATGATCTCGCCGACCATCAGCTCGAAGAACCGGCGCCGGCTCTCCTCGGTGACCCCCGCCACGTGCGGTGACAAGAAAACATTGGGGAAATCGATGACGGGGGAATCGACCGGGATCGGTTCCGGGTCGAACACATCCAGGCAGGCGATGACGTCGCCGTCGGCCAGCCGGGCCTGAAGTGCGTCGCGGTCGACCACGGCGCCCCGGGATACGTTGACGAACACGCTGCCCGGCCGGAGCAGGCCGAGCTCCTTCACCCCGATCATCCCGGTCGTGCCGGGCGTCAGCGGGACCAGCGAGAAGACCACGTCTCTGTCCATGACCGCGGCCAGCGGGCCGAACGTTACGCCGTAGGCCTGGGCCAGATCCCGGGGTGCGAACGGATCGAAGGCGACGATTTCGGTTCCGAAGGGCCGGAGCAGTTCGGTCAGCCGCCGGGCGAGGTGGCCGAAACCGATCATGCCGACCCGCTTGCCACTGAGCTCGGCCCCGTCGTAGCCCGGGCCTGATCTCGGCCGGACACCGGCGGGGAAGGCCGGCTGATGAGCGATGATCCGCCGGAACAGTGCTCCCGCGTTGCGCAACCCGATGAGAGCCAGGGCCAGAGCCCACTCAGCCGTCGGCCACGACGACCCGTGCGAGGTGTCGATGACCGTCAGACCCCGCGCCGCCGCCGCGTCCACGCTGAAGTGGTAAGCGAACCGATCGCCTTCCAGGTCGCCGAGCAGGCTGAGCCGGTTCGCGCCGCTGAGGACGTCGTCGCTGACGAATGGCGATCCGTGGCAGACCACCAGGGCGTCCAGATCAGAGGCGAAGCGGGCCAGCTCGGCCTCGGCCGCCGGGTCCCTGGGCACGGGCTGCAGGCCGCTGCTATCCAGGCTGAAGGGCTGGAAGACGAAGTCCGCTCGGGTTTCCAGCCGCCTGACGTCGGCCGGGTCGATGTAGGTGCGGAAGATCGGCTCGCTGCAGGCGAGTCCGACCTTCGGGCGGTTGTCGCTCATCTGATCGCCACCGAGTCGTCTTCGCGCAGCGGGGCGTGCGAGACGTCGGCGCTGCGGGGCGGGTGTTTGGCCAGGCCGGCGTCGTCGAGGCTGATGCCGAGGCCGGGCCGGTCGGGGGGGACGAGATAGCCGTCGCGCAACGGGATCACCTCGTCGACCAGGTCGGTCCAGCCCGCGGCCTGCGGCCGGTGCTCCTGGAGCTCCCAGTTGGGAGTGCACATGCCGAGCTGAACGTGAGCCGCGACCGCGACCGGGCCGGACGGCACCGCGTGCGGCAGGATGTCGGCGTGGAACGCCTCGGCCAGCGCGCATATCTTCTTGACGTGGGTGATGCCCCCGGCGATGCCCACGTCCGGGCGGACGAAGTCCACCCCCGGCCGCTCCAGGTATTCGGCAAACTCCCACATGGTGGTGTTGCGTTCGCCTGCGGCCACCGGCACGCCCACCTTGGCGGCGAACGCCCGGAAGGCGGAGACGCTGTCGGGAGGGATGGGATCCTCCACGAACAGCGGCCGAAAGCGGGCCAGCTCGGCGCACAGCAGCACGGCGTTGCCGGCTGACATGTTGCGGTGCAGCTCGACGCCGAGATCGATGTGCCAGCCGACCGCTTCACGAATGGCGGCGAAGCGCTCGACGAGATCATCGATCCGCTCGGCCTGGCGCATCCGGTGGTGCTCTTCCTGGAACAGCAGGATCTTAAGCGCCGTGTAACCGTCGTCCTCGACCGCCGTGCGCGCGGCCGCCACGACCTCCTCGAGGGTCCCGGTGTCGACCACCCGCATGGCCCGGACCGCCCGGCGGGCGCGCCCGCCCAGGAGTTGCCAGACGGGAACCTCGAAGTGCTGGCCGCGCAGGTCCCACAGGGCCTGGTCGACGGCGCTGATCGCGCCCGAGATCGCCATCCCGCGGAAACTCAGGGCCCGGTAGAGCGAAAGCCAGAGGTGCTCGACGTCCGTTGCGTCCTTGCCCTTCAGGAACGGCTCGAACGACCGGACGATCTCGGCGACCGCCGTCGGCCAGCCGAAGTAAGTCGACTCTCCTACGCCCGTCGTGCCGTCCTCGGTGGTGACCCTGACGTAGCAGGCCGTTCCCGCGGGAATGGCCTCCACTGATGCGATGCGCACGGCATTCACCTCCCTAACCCGCTGCCTGGGGGTACACGAACTCGGGCTCGATCCGGACCTTCGGGGCCTCGATCAGTTCCACGATCAGCCCGGTGGCTCCGGGCGGGGTGAAGTAGGCAAAGGCACCGTCGCCGTTGGCGCCGAAACCGTGGGCGCTCTGGATCGGCGTGAACCCGTCGGCCAGTACCGCCTGGACGGCGGCCGGGTGGTCGGTCACGTACTTGCCGACGTGGTGCAGGCCAGGCCCGTGATCACGCAGATGATCGGCGAAGATGCTGGGACCGCCGATCGGCTGCACCAGCTCGAACTGGACCTCGGCCTGCCAGGCCAGCGCGTGCCGGAACTCGAACTCGACCGGCTGGCCGAAGTACGTCATGTCCTGCAGGACCTTGGGCCCGAGGTGCCAGGCCGTCCAGGGCCCGATGCCCAGCTGCTGATGCCAGGCGCGGACCGAGGCGTCCAGGTCCTCGACGACGAGCGCGACCTGCTTGAAGGGGGAGGCGAGAAAAGGTGTCAGGTCGGTCATGGCTCCAGTCCCAAAGAGGCGTCTAGTTCTGCCTGCGCGGCCCGCAGCGTGCCCGAGGCGATGTCGGCGACGACGACGGCGTTGCCCTGCAGCTCCGATTCGGCCAGCGCCCACACGCCCGCGACCGCCGCGAGCCCGCCGCTGCCGTCGATCTCGACCGGCTTGCCGGCCCGGACGGCCTGCGCAAAGTCGTCCAGCTCGATGCCGATGTTGGCGGCGTCGATGTACTCGAAGGAACGCTGGTATTCCGTCCCCTCCGGCCCGAACAAGGCGGCCGCGATGCCCTCGAGCACGAAGCCCCCGACGGCCTCGCGCAGCGCAGCGCCGGACAGCTGCTCGCTGCCGAGCTGGACGGTCACCGGTTCGCCGGTCCGGTCCCTGGGCACCGACATGGAGCCGTTCCGGCCGTGGATCGTGCGCTGCCGGAAATGCGTGCCCGGTCCCGACGGGATGTAGGTCAGCTGCACGAACACGCCGGACTCGCTCTGGTAGAGCCCGACCAGCGAGTCGTTGCCGGTCGCACGGAAGACGCCGGGCTCGAGGTAGTCGATCCCGGGCGCGGGCGGTGCGTCCGGGGCGCTGCGCCGGATCGGCTCGGCGATGAAGGCGGATCCGTAGGCCGTCTTCAGGTCGCCGAGGAAGTAGTTGAAGATGTCCAGGAAGTGCACGCCCATGTCCAGGGCCATCGGACCCGACTCGCGGATGTGGCGCCAGGGGCTGATGAGGACCTGGTCGCTGCCGCCGATGCTCGTCTCGACCATCGCGTGCACATGGCCGAGGAGACCCGAGTCCAGAACCCGGCGGGCGAGCCGGTTGGGGCCGTCCCTGCGGTAGTTCTCCGCCACCGACAGCACGACGCCCGGCCGGACGGCGTTCATGATTTCCCGGCAGGCCCTGACCGTTATTCCGAGCGGCTTCTCGCACGTCACATGGATGCCCGACGCCAGCGCCGGGCCGGCCACGAGGTGATGCACGGACGGGTCGGTCACCACGTCAACGGCTTCGGCGATCCCGCTCCCGATCAGCTCCTGGTGCGAGCTGAACACCCGCGGCCGGGTGCCGAGCAGCTGCTCAGCCAGCTCAGCGGCCTGTTCGGCGGCCTCAGCGCGCGGGTCACAGACGGCAACGAGGTCAAACTCACCCGGGCTGACGTCGGCGACCGCGGCGTAGGCGCGCAGATGGCGCCGCCCCATGCCGCCGCATCCGATCAGTGCGATCGCTATCGGGTCCATTCGGGTTGCCTCCTGTTGGCAGCGGGCAGATCGTCGGGTGCGGCCGTCAGTACATGACCAGGCCGGCGGTCATGTTGATGTCCTGACCGGTCATGTCGTCCGCGACGGAGGAGCACAGCATGAGGGTCAGGCGGGCCACGTCCTCCTCGGTCACCCCGCGGCCGAACGCGGTCCCGGCGGTCAGCTCGTCGCGCACTTCGGCCGGGCTGCGGCCACTGACCTCCGCCGCTTTCGAGATCACCCGGTCCAGGCGGGCGTTGGCCACCGCAAACGGGGAGATGGTGTTGACGCTGATGTTGTCTGGGCCCAGTTCGTGGGCCAGGGTGCGGGTCAGGCCCACGACGCCGAGCTTGGCGGCGGAATAGGGCGTGCGATTCGGCAGCGGCCGTTTGCCCGTGGCCGAGCCGATGTTGACGATCTTGCCGCGGTGTGTGGCCCGCAGATACGGGATGGCCTCGCGGCAGCACAGGAAGACCCCGGTCAGGTTGACCGCGATCGTCTCGTTCCAGTCCTCCAGGCTGAGGTCGGCCAGGGCAGTGGTGGGCCCGGCGATGCCCGCGTTGTTGACCAGGGCGTGGATCACGCCGTCGCGGCCGGCGGCCGTGGCCATCAGCTGGGTGACGTGCTCGGGGTCGGTGACGCTCCCGGCCACCCAGTCGCAGGAGCCGCCGCTCGCCGCGATCTCGTCGGCGACCGCCTTCAGGGTGTCCTCGTGCCGGCCGCTGATGACCACGCGGGCCCCGGCGACGGCCAGCGCCTGCGCCACCGCCGCGCCGATGCCCTGGCCGCCGCCGGTGACCACGGCGACGGTGCCGGCGAAGTCGGGTGGCCGGTAACTCCCGGCACCCTGGCCGCTCATGAGACGGCCTTTGCTGGCGCGTCCACGGGGGCAGGCGCGTCCACGGGGGCAGCCTTGTTCACGGGGGCAGGCTTGTCGACGGGGGCGGGCTTGTTCGCGGGCTGGAGCAGCTCGAGCGTGACGCCGTCGGGGTCGTGCAGGTAAAGGGCCTTGCCGCCTTTGTTGATGCCTGCGGTGATCTCGTTGGGCTCGCTCAGCGGCGTCGCTCCCAGCGCGGCGAGGCTGGCCGTCATGGCCTCGATGTCATCGACCAGGAAGGCGAGGTGCCCGGCACCGATGGTGTTGCGCTCCAGGTCCGCCGGGCCGCCTTCCGGCGCCACGTATTCGACGAGTTCGAGGATGTGACCGGACGCGGGGGGCTCACCTTCGGGCAGCAGGAACTGGGCGACGCGCAGGCTAGCGTCGTGATAGCCGACCAGCGACCGGGTGTAGTCGTTGTCTTGGTTCTGCCGAAGGCGGAGCCGGAGCCCGAGCCCCTCGGTGTAGAAGCGGATGCTGGCGTTGAGGTCCCGGACGACGAAGCCGACGTGGAAGATCGAGTGGACCGCCATCACAGCCGCCAGACCTGCTCGGCCAGCTCCAGCTGGTCCTTCGGCACTCCGGCCAGCGCCTCGGCCCAGCGGGCGCTCACCGGGTTGGCGGCCATCTTGTCCAGGACCGCGGCCACGTCGGGAACGCACTCGGCGTAGCCGACGACGGTCGTCCTCAGCCGGAAGATCGTGTAGTTCTCGTAGCCGGCTTCGACTAGCGCGTCGTGCATCTCGGGAAACATCTCCCGGTGGACCCGGTCGTATTTCTCTTCTTGTCCTGGATTGAGCTCCATGACGAAGCACAGCCGTTCCATCTGCGCACCTTCTGCCTATTCGTTGGTGGCGTACAGCGAATTGCTCAGCATTTCCTCGGCTGCATCCATCAGCCAGTCCGCCGATGGCAGCACGGCTTGCTGGAGGGCCGGCGCGGCCGGGATCCGCACGTCGGGGGCGCCCACCCGGCGCACGGGCGCCGTCAAGGAGCCGAAGTGCCGCTCGCCGATCCGGGCCGCCACCTCGGCGCCGAAGCCTCCGGTCAGGTTCGCCTCGTGAGCGACGATGACGCGGCCATGGCACTGGCGGACGACGGCGTCGATGGTGTCGTCGTCGAGAGGGCGCAGCCACCGGAGGTCGACCACGCACGCTTCGTGCCCCGCGTCGGCCAGGCGGTGGGCCGCGTCGAGGGCGCGGTGCAGCATCGGTCCCCAGGTGAAGATGGCGATGTCCGAGCCTTCGCGGTGGATTCGCGCGCCCTGGGCGGCCTGCGGCGGGTCGTCGAGGCGGACCGGGCCTGACTTCTGGTACAGCTCCCGGGCCTCGGCCAGCAGGACCGGATCCGGGTCGGCCACCGCCGCCCTGGTCATGGCGTACCCGTCGGCGGGAGTCGCTGGGACGCCGACCTTCAGACCGGGGATGTGCGCGAGGAAGGCTTCCAGGCTCTGGGAGTGCTGGGCGCAGGCACCCGGGGTCGCTCCCTGCTGGAAGCGGACGACCATCGGGGCGTGCAGCCGGGAGCGGTTGATAAACCGGACGTTGGCGGCCTGGTTGATGAGCTGGTCCAGTGCGACGAGCAGGAAGTCGCCCCACATGACCTCGACGATCGGCTTCATGCCTTCCATCGCCGCGCCCACCGCGGAGCCGAGTATCGCGCTCTCCGAGATCGGGGTGTCGAAGACGCGAGCCGCCCCAAAGTCCCGTTGCAGGCCGCGCGACACCCCGAAGATCCCCCCGGCCTTCCCGACATCCTCGCCGTACAGCACGACCTCCGGGCGGCTGGCCAGCTCGTCCCGCAGCGCCCGGTTGATGGCACGCTGGTAGGTGAGCTCGGTTGCCTCCGAATTACCCGACGGCGACGCGCCGTCCAGCGCGGCAGCGTCCAGCGGGTCAGCCACGATGTGGGCTGCGGCCGTCGCGGCGGCCGGCTCGTCCATGGCCTGGACGGCCGAGGTGACCGCGTCGATCTGCTGCCCCACCTCGGCGTCGATGGCTCCCAGTACCGACGCCGTGTCGTCTCGCTCGTCCGCCAGCTGCCGGCGCAGCCGGACGAGCGGCTCGCCGTGCTTGGCCTCGTCGGCATCCTCGCGCGGCCGGTACTGCTCGACGTCACCGTTGTAATGGCCGCCGAGGCGGACGGTCTTGCACTCCAGGAAGACCGGCCCGCGACCCGCCCGCGCCTCGGCGACGGCCCAGGTCGCCGCGTCGAAGACCGCCTCTGCATCGCAGCCGTCGACGACCTCGGCCGGGATGCGGTAGCCGGCGACGCGGTCAACCAGGTTCTCGGTGCGCAGGAATGAGGCGGTGGGCGTCAGCTCCGACCAGCCGTTGTTCTCACACACGATGACCAGCGGCAAGTTCTTGGCTGCCGCGAAGACCAAGCCCTCGTGCAGCGAGCCCTGGCTCATCGCCCCGTCGCCGACCGACACGACGACGACCCGGCCGCTCTGCTGGTACTGCGCGGCCATGGCGACGCCGTCGGCTACCGGCAGGCCGGCCCCGACGATCGAGTTCTCGCCGAGGAAGCCGTACTCCGGCGCGGACAGTAGCGGGGAGCCGCAGCGGCCGCCATTCAGGCCGCCCGCCCGTTGGCAGATCTCGCCGAGGAGGGGTTCAAGTGGCACGCCGCGCGAGATCGCCCAGCCATGGCCCCGGTACGTCGCGATGACCCGGTCGCTGGGCTCCAGGGCCGCGCAGACGCCGACCGGAATCGCTTCCTGGCCGAGGCACAGATGGATGGATCCCTTGATGAAGCCGGCCCGGCTGAGCTCAAGGCACCGCTGCTCAAACTGCCGGATGACACTCATACGGCGATAGAGGTCAAGGACGTCCGGATTGTGCGCCATTACAACAATCGCTCTCGCTTGTCCCGTGTTTGCGCCAGAGCGTAATCCTCGAAATGACAGCCTGTCCAGAGTCTGAAGAGAATTTCATATAATGAAGAATCAGACGGCCGGCTCGCGACCCCGCCAGGGACGCCGGCGTCCTAGGAGCCCCAGTGCCCTAGGACGTCGGTATTGCGGGGGCCGGTGTTTCAGGAAGAGGGCAGTGCCCTAGGAGCGCGGCTTGGCGTAGGAGCGTGCCGGGTCCGCAGCCCGCGCAGGCTGCGGCACGGTGTGGTCCGGGAGCGGGTGGCCGGAACGAGGACGGCCCGGCAGGGAGTAGCCGCCCGGCAGCGGCGCGGCCGGGATGGCCCCGCTGGCTTCGGCGGCGCGCCGGGCCCGGAGACTGGGCACGCCGCGGTCAGCACTCACGGTGACGGCCAGCGCGCCGAGCAGGTCCTGCTCGGTGCCGGTGGGCTGGTCGGCCAGCTCCCAGCCGCGGACGACCGCGACACCGGTGTCGCCGGGGTTGAACAGCCCGGACTCGAAGCAGCCCGCCCGGTCGAGTTCCTCAAGGTCAGGGTGATTTTCGGGGATCTCGGCGATACACGCCGCCGCGTCCAGCAGCGCCACCACGCTGCGGGCCACGCGGATCGGGTTCGGGCCGGGACTGTCCAGCCGCCACCAGGCTTGTTCGCGGATGTACTGAACCACCATCGTCTTCCTCGTCACGAGGAGTGATCGCACCCAATACCTAGAGTGACAGTGACTCGCTTTCATTTTCACTGTCAGTAGTCACCGGTGATCGATAGGCCGTGAACCCGGGAAAGGCCAGGCAGACCAGGCCGACGGCGGCCACGCAGAGCAGGCCGCCGGAGGTGAGAGAAACTCTCGGCGTGGTCAGGCTGGCCACCGTGCCCGCCCGTAGTTGGCCCGCAGACGGCCCCAGGGCGTAGCTGAGCAGCTCGACACCGGCCAGGCGGCCCCGCAGGGCATCGGGGACGGTCTGCTTCCACAGCAGGTCGCGGAAGATGCCGCTCACCATGTCGGCCGCACCGGCCAGGACCAGGGCCACCAGGGCCACGGCGATGTCCGGGGCCAGGCCGAACGCGACGATGGCCAGCCCCCAGGCGCAGGCGGCCAGTGCGATGGCCAGGCCATGCCGCCGTACCCGGGCCATCCAGCCGCTCGACACGGTGATCGCGAACGCGCCGATCGACGGGCAGGCGAACATCAGGCCGACGGCCCAGCTGGCGTGCAGCCCGGCAGCCAGGAACGGGAACAGGGCGGCCGGGTAGGACAGCGTCATCGCGGCCAGGTCGGCCAGGTAGGAACCCAGCAACTCGGGGCGGCTCCGGGCGTAGCGCAGCCCGGCAAGCACGCTGCGCAGGCCGTTCTCGGGCGAGGGCGCGCCTGATGCCAGCGCCGGCGGCTCGGGCGCGGGCACCGGGCGGAGCAGGAACAGCAGGCCGGAAGAGACGACAAAGGTCGCCGCGTCGAGCGCGTAGACCACGGCCGGCCCGGCCCCGGCGGCCAGCACGCCGCCGAGCGAGCTGCCCACGATCACACTCAGGTTCTGGCTGCCGGAACTCAGGGTCACGGCCGCGGTGAGCTGGCTGGGGGGCACGATGCGCGGGATCGTGGCCTCGACCGAGGGACGCTGCAGCGACGCCAGCGCGTTCATCGCCGCCACGACGACGTAGAGCGGCCACAGCAGTGGCCGGGACAGCAGCGAGTCGGCCAGCAGCAGCACGGAGCAGCCGCCCAGCGCCGCCTCACACCAGCGGATGACCTGACGGCGGTCCAGCCGGTCGGCCAGGACCCCGCCGTACAGGGCGAACACCACCAGCGGGACCAGTTCGGCCGCGCCGAGCAGGCCGACGGCCAGGGTGGAACCGGTGAGCTGCTTGACCTGGACGACCAGGGCGACGTCGGTGGCCTCGGTGCCGAGCAGGGTGACCGTCGAGCTGCCGAACAGCACCCGGAAGTCGCGGCTGGCCAGTGGAGACAGGTCCATCCGCAGCCAGGAGACGGTCACGGGTCGCTCACGGCGGCACGCTAGCAAGCCGGGTTACGCAGCGTCGATGCGTTTTCGGCCGGGCGGCGGGCCGCTCAGGTGTCGATGCGGGACATGTCCAGCTCGGCCGCACCGCCGACGATGAACTCGCGGCGCGGGGCCACTTCCGAGCCCATCAACAGGCTGAAGACGTCGCCGGCGACCGCGGCGTCCTCGATCCTGATCCGGCGCAGCGTCCGGTGCTGCGGGTCCATGGTCGTCTCGGCCAGCTGCGAGGCGTCCATCTCACCCAGGCCCTTGTAGCGCTGGATCGGCTCCTTCCACCGCTGCCCGCGCCGCTCCATGTCCAGCAGCACCCGGCGCAGCTCGGCGTCGGAGTAGGTGTAGACGTACTTCTGCTGGCCCTTACGCGGGTTGGACAGCTCGATGCGGTGCAGCGGTGGCACGGCGGCGCACACGCGGCCCGCGTCCAGCAGCGGGCGCAGGTACCGGTAGAACAGCGTGAGCAGCAGGGTCCGGATGTGCGCGCCGTCCACGTCCGCGTCGGACATGAAGATGACCCGCTGGTACCGGGCGGCGTCCAGGTTGAACGCGGACCCGGAGCCGGCCCCGATGACCTGGATGATCGAGGCGCATTCGGCGTTCTTCAGCATGTCGGCTAGGGAGGCCTTCTGCACGTTGAGGATCTTGCCGCGGATGGGCAGCAGGGCCTGGAACTCCGAGTTGCGGGCCAGCTTGGCCGTGCCGAGGGCCGAGTCGCCCTCGACGATGAACAGCTCGCTGCGGTCGTCGCTGGTCCGGCAGTCCACCAGCTTGGCCGGCAGCGTCGAGCTGGCCAGCGCGGACTTGCGGCGCTGGTTGTCCCGGTGTTCACGGGCGGCGATCCGGGCCTTGGCCGCCGAGATGACCTTTTCCAGCAAAGATCGGGACTGCTGCTTGTCGTTGCGGCCGCGGGCCTCGAAGAACGCCTTGAGCTTGGCCGAGACGACCTGGGCCACGATGCGGGACACAGCCGGGGTGCCGAGCACCTCCTTGGTCTGCCCTTCGAACTGCGGCTCGGGCAGCCGGACGGTGATGATCGCGGTCATGCCCTCCAGCACGTCCTCCTTGGTCACCGCCTCGTCGCCGGTTTTGAGCAGACGGGCCGCGCGGAGCTGGTCGTTCAGCGTGCGGATCATGGCGCGTTCGAAGCCGGACACGTGGGTGCCGCCGTGCGGGGTGGCGATGACGTTGACGAACGACCGGGTGATGGTGTCGTAACCGCTGGTCCACTGGACGGCTATGTCGACCTCGAGCAGCCGCTCGACCTCGGTCGGGGTCATGTGGCCCCGGTCGTCCAGGACCGGCACGGTCTCGGTGAAGCTGCCCGAGCCCTCCAGCCGCAGCACGTCGGTCACGGCCTCGCCGGACGACAGGTGCTCGCAGAACTCGCTGATGCCGCCGTCGAACCGGAACTCGACCTCGCGGGGGCCGCCGGGGGTGGCGGGCTCCGTGAGGCTGAGGGTGGTCTCAGGGCTTTCGGTGCTTTTGAGGTTTTCGGGGCTGGTGGGGCTGTCGGGGTCGGTGGTCGCGGTGGGATCGGTGGTAACGGCGGGAGCGGCGACGACTTGAGTGGTCAGCGGGGCGTCGGACTGGGCCGGCGGGCGCTCGTCGCGGACGTAGATGGCCAGCCCCGGGACCAGGTAGGCGGTCTGCCGGGCCCGCTCGGTGATGGCGGTAAAGCTGAACCGGGCGCCCCGCACGAAGACCTGCTTGTCCGGCCAGAACCGGGTGCGGGTGCCGGTGACCTTCTTGGCCACCCGGCGGAGCTGGCGCAGCCCGGCCCGGCGGGTGAAGCTCGCGCTCGGGGTCGGCTCGCCGCTGTCGGCGAACTCGCCGGTGACACCACGCCGGAAGCTGGCCGCCCAGGTGTGGCCGCCCCGGTCCACTTCCACGTCCAGCCGCGAGGCCAGCGCGTTGACCACGGACGCGCCCACCCCGTGCAGGCCACCGGAAGCGGTGTAGGAGCCGCCGCCGAACTTCCCGCCCGCGTGCAGCCGGGTCATGACCAGCTCAACGCCGGTGAGCTTGCTCTTCGGCTCGATGTCGACCGGGATGCCGCGGCCGTTGTCGCGGACCTCGGCCGACCCGTCGGCGTACAGCACGACTTCGATCCGGCTGCAGTAGCCGCCCAGCGCCTCGTCTACCGAGTTGTCGAAGATCTCCCACAGGCAGTGCTGCAGGCCGCGGCCGTCGGTCGAGCCGATGTACATGCCGGGACGCTTGCGCACCGCGTCCAGGCCTTCCAGGACGGACAGGTGCCGGGCGGTGTACGCATCCGCCTGGCGTCCCTCCCGGGCGGCTGCCGCGGACGGGTCAGGGGCGGCGGCAAGCGTGGTCACGGGGGCCGGATCTCCTTAGAACAAAGTTGCGGGTCCAGATCGCAGCGTAGCCCGCCCTGGCGACTGCTGTCCCCCAGGCACGCCGGAACCCTTGCGGCAAAGGGCGCACGGGGCTCAGACGGGGCTCAGTCGGTCAGCTGGCGGTCAGGTTCAGTGTGATCTGCGGAACTGGTCTTTCGCTGTCGGCGTACGCGGCGCCAGGGGGGGAAGACTCCTGATCGGGTAAGTGTTGTGGTGAGCTGTAAAGGAAGAACAGATCTCACTAGCCAGCCGGATGTAGAAGCCGGAGGCCCGAGGCGAGGAAGGCTACGTTGACCGGAGCTCTAGCCCCCACCCAGCCGCTTACGGCATTGGACGTGTGCGACCGCTGCGGCGCCCAGGCGTACGTCCGAGTCATGCTCCCGAACTCTCTCGAGCTACTGTTTTGCGCGCACCACAGTCGCGAACACGCCGAAGCGCTCGCGAAGGTGGCCAGCGAAATTCAGGACGAGACCCAGCGGCTCTCGGAACCGTCCAACTGAGACGCAACCGAGAGCGACAATATCCGCGCGCCCCGAGCGCGCGGGCATAGGACAAGGCGAAGGGGCCGGATCCGAGCAGCTGCTCGGATCCGGCCCCTTGTCCTTCATGCCCTGTCTTTCACATGCTGTCTTTCATGCGCGGCCGTTCATGCGC
Organism: Streptosporangiaceae bacterium; assembly: GCA_965277615.1. Taxonomy (GTDB): domain Bacteria; phylum Actinomycetota; class Actinomycetes; order Streptosporangiales; family Streptosporangiaceae; genus Bog-532. The sequence continues at coordinate 618,935 of CBDIDG010000004.1, forward strand.
GGCCGCGCCGGTCCTAGTCCAGGTAGTCGCGCAGGACCTGGGACCGGGAGGGGTGCCGCAGCTTGGACATGGTCTTGGACTCGATCTGGCGGATACGCTCCCGCGTGACCCCGTAGACCTTGCCGATCTCGTCCAGGGTCTTGGGCTGACCGTCGGTGAGCCCGAACCGCATGGAGACCACCCCGGCCTCCCGCTCGGACAGCGTGTCCAGCACCGAGTGCAGCTGCTCCTGCAGCAGCGTGAAGCTGACCGCTTCACCGGGCTGGATGGCCTCGGAGTCCTCGATCAGGTCACCGAACTCGCTGTCGCCGTCCTCGCCGAGCGGGGTGTGCAGTGAGATCGGCTCCCGGCCGTACTTCTGGACCTCGATGACCTTTTCCGGGGTCATGTCCAGCTCGGCAGCCAGCTCCTCGGGCGTCGGCTCCCGCCCCAGGTCCTGGAGCATCTGCCGCTGGACACGGGCCAGCTTGTTGATGACTTCGACCATGTGCACCGGGATCCGGATGGTGCGGGCCTGGTCGGCCATGGCCCGGGTGATCGCCTGCCGGATCCACCAGGTGGCGTAGGTGGAGAACTTGTAGCCCTTGGTGTAGTCGAACTTCTCGACCGCGCGGATCAGCCCCAGGTTGCCCTCCTGGATCAGGTCCAGGAACAGCATGCCGCGGCCGGTGTAGCGCTTGGCCAGCGAGACGACCAGCCGCAGGTTGGCCTCGAGCAGGTGGTTCTTGGCCCGCCGGCCGTCCTCAGCGATCCACTCCAGGTCGATGCGCTGGTCGGAGGCCAGCCGCAGGTCCTCGGCCAGCTTCTCCTCGGCAAACAGGCCCGCTTCGATCCGCTTGGCCAGCTCAACTTCCTGCTCGGCGTTGAGCAGCGGGACCTTGCCGATCTGCTTGAGGTAGTCCTTGACCGGGTCGGCGGTGGCGCCGGCCACCGCGACCTGGGCCGCGGGCAGGTCGTCATCGTCGTCGCCGAAGACGAACGTCTCGTCCTCGCCCTCGGTGGCCGGCTTGGCCGTACCGTCCGCGGGGGCGGCCACCTTGGCCGCGGCACCGTTGGCTGCCGCGGCGACCAGCGGGCTGGGCACCTTGGTCACGGCCACCGGGCCGTCCGGGCTGTCGGAGTCGTCCGCGCCCTCGGGCTCGTCCGGGGTGTCAGGCTCGGCCGGGGTGTCGGACTCGTCGTCCTCCAGCTCGACTTCGACGACCGAGAGCGACTCGTGGATCTCCGCCTCGTCGACCGACAGCGGGTCGAAGTCGGCGTCGTCACCGAGGTCCTCCGCGTCGTCGATGTCCACGACAGCGACATCGCCGGCTGGAGCGTCACCCGGGCCCTCACCGTTGCCGTTGACGTGACCGCCGACCACGCCCGCCGGGCCCGAGCCGGAGGGCCCGTTCGCGGGAGCCTGACCTGCCGACGGCCGGGCGCGCTTCCGCGCCGCAGAGTCAGCGCGTACCACCACGGTCACCCCTTCCTTCGCTGGCTTGCAGCATGTACGGCCGCGAAACGCGGCCGGCATGCCGGATTGGCGACCGGTACCGGCGCCTTTCCTGCGTGCGTGTTGCGAGAATCGGTTCCTCCCGCGCGGGTCCGGATGCATGCACCGAGCCGGGAAGCAGAACCAGCGTGCGCTGGGGACAGCCGTGCGAAACGCGAATGCTGCCCACCTGCCTCCCTACTCACACCACCATAGGTGGCAGCCGAGGATGACTTGTACACGACGGCGCACGAAAACCTACCTGCGCACGCCTGCACATTTGCGACGCATAGCGCCCGTGCACTATTCCCGGTGTGCCTCATTCGTTGTCTTCCCGGTCGCGTTCGGGGACGTGCAGCACCAGCACCGTCACGTCGTCGTCCTGCTTGTGGCCCGCGAGCATCGCGTCCACGAGGTAGCTGAGCAACCGCTCCGGGTGGCCCACGACGCTGCTGCGGGCGCGGGCGGCCACCGAGACCAGCTCGTTGAGGCCGGAGTCGAGACCACGGATGCGGTTTTCGACCAGGCCGTCTGAGTACAGCACCGCGGTGCTGCCGGGCGGCAGCCGGAACGGCTGCTCCTGCCGCGGGCTCGGCCAGCCCAGCGGCGTCCCGGCCTCGGCCGTCTCCTCCAGGTACGGATCGATGTCGAGGCCCAGTCGCAGCACGGGCAGGTGACCGGCGTTGCCCATCAGCCCTTCCCCGGTCTGCGGGTCGATGACCAGGTAGGCGACGGTGGTGACCTGCTCTTCCAGCTCGGTCGCGCTGAACAGCCGGTCCAGGCCGGTCAGCACGGCCGAGGGCCGCGGGTCGGTCAGCGCCAGCGCGCGCAGCGCGTTGCGGACCCGGCCCATGCCGGCCGCGGCGGTCAGCCCCTTGCCCATGACGTCGCCGACCGCGATGGCCAGCCGTCCATCCGGCAGCCGGAAGCTGTCGTACCAGTCGCCGCCGATCTCCATGTTGCGGGCCACCGGCAGGTACCGGGCCTCCATGACCAGCCCGGGCACGATCGGCAGCTGATCGGGGAGCAGGCTGCGCTGCAGCGTCTCCGCGGTGGTGTGCTCCCGCTCGTACATCGCGGCCCGCTCGACCGCCAGCGCGCACTGGCCGGCCAGCGCCTCCAGGAAGACCCGCTCCTCCTCGGTGATCTTGCGCGGGCGGCCGAACGAGAACCGCAGCGCGCCCAGCGGCGCGCCCGCGGCCAGCAGCGGCAGCCCGACCCAGGACCGCTCGTCTTCGCCCGCGACGATCTCGATCGGGGCATCCTCCAGCAGCAGGCGCAGGGCGTCGGGGTCCTCGGCCAGCACCGGGCGGCGGGTGGCGATGGCCCGGGTCATCAGGCCCGGGCTGTCCAGCAGGATGTCGCGGGTGGCGGCGGACTGCCCCGGCGGCATGCCGGCCGGGTTGATGACCTGCAACCGGGCGCCGTCCAGCAGCGCCACCGCCGACCGCTGCGCGCCGATCGCGGTCCGGCCAACCTCGGTGATCACCTCGACCACCTGCTCGACGGTGAGCGCCTCGGCCAGCATCGAGGTGGCCTGCTGCAGCCGGGCGGTGCGCAACGCCGCGGCGGACAGCTGCTCGGTGAGCCGGCCGCGCATCTCCTCGGCCTCGCGCTGGCCGGTGACATCGGTGCTGGCGCCGACCCACTCGACGATCTTGCCGGCCCGCTCGATCGGGACCGCGCGCACGTCGTAGTGCCGATAGGAGCCGGCCCGGGTGCGGACCCGGTACCGGTCGTCAAACGTCTTGCCGGACTTCACGCAGCCCTGCCAGTCGCGCTCCACCCGGTCCCGGTCCTCGGGGTGGACGGCGTCCAGCCAGCCCCGGCCCAGGTACTGCTCCGAGGTCTGGCCGGTGACCCAGCGCCATTCCGGGCAGTCCTCGATCAGGCCGCCGTCCGCGTCGGCCACCCACACCATCTGGGCGCCGCCCTGGACCAGCGACCGGTACCGCTCCTCGCTGCGCCGGATCGTCTCCTCAGTGTGGGGGTGGCCGGCCACGTCGGCCACGATCAGCACCACACCGCTGACCTTGCCCTGCTGATCGTGGCAGGGGAACCAGGACAGGGCCCGGTCCGCGTCCGGTTCGGACTCGAAGACGGGCTGGCCGTCGGCCAGCACCCGCCGAGCCGCAGACTCGGCCCGGACGGCAACGTCGGCCGGCCACATTTCGGCCGGAGATCGCCCGATATGCTCCTCTGGGCTGTGCTCGTACACCCGGGCCAGCGTCTGATTGATCCGCCGGAAGCGAAAGTCGGGACCGAGCAGGGCGAAGCCCACTGGCGCCTCGCGCAGCAGCGTGTCGAGCAGCGCGGCGTCAGTGGTGTCCAGCTCGGACGGGCGCGGCAACGGCACGGAAGCGTCCGGCCCGTCCACTGGGCCGGCGATATCTGGGCTCATGATGTCTGGGCTCACCGCGGGCACCGGTGCCACATGCACCGACTTGCCATCGGCGGCTCCTTCCTGCTCCCTCTACGCCTACCGCGCGGCCCGCATCGGCCCGCGCTCATTGGACGCGGTCGCGGCGTGCGGGGTTGACACCCGCGCCGCAGCCGTTTGTTCTATCGTCCCTGGACGGCCGCCAGCGTGGGCGGCATTTCGCAGCAGTTATTCAGACAAGCGTGCCACATTCCCGGCACCGTTGTGGCCAGGTGGCGATACCTAGTGCCGACGAAGGCTACGTGACGGCGCAGGACACAACGGGCAGCTCACTTTCCCGTCTGACCAGGAAGCTTGCGCTTTCGTTCCGGGCTTTCGGCGCAACACGCCGATTCTGCCCGAAACTACAGTGGGCATTGCACCGTAGCGTAGCGTCCACATGAATAGATCTGAGAGGCTATCAAGGTGAGTCCGCAGAGCCGACGCAGACAAGATCCAGGCGGAGGCAGCGGCGGCCCGCAACGTGCCACGGCGGCCGCCCCGCCCCCGAACGCGCTCTTTGACGAACTTCTGCGCGCCGCACGTGAGCTCTTGGCCGTACGCAGCCCGCTGGATGCAGAGTTGATGGTCAGCGAACTGCTCGGCACCTGGTGGGGGCAGCGCAGCGACAGCGCGCCCGGCTCTGACGTCGAGCGGCTGGTGGGCGAGAGCCTGGTCGACTACGCCGCCCGCCGCAGCAGCCCGGCCGCGCTGGCTCTGCTGTCCGGCATCGCCTGCCTGGGCACGCCGCGGCAGGCGTCCAAGGCCGAAGAGGCGGCGCTGGAGCTGATGGAGCGGGGGGTGCGCAGTCCCAACTGGGCTCAGCACCTGGGCGCGGTGACCGGTTCGGACTGCTACGTCAACAGCGACGCCTACGGCGACACCGACGAGGTGGTCTGCTTCTTCAGCTACGACGGCACCGAGCCGCACGCGCTGGTCATGGTGGTGGACTACAACGCGGACGGGATGATCAGGGACGGCTGGGTCACCTCACAGGTGAGCAAGCTGCTGGACCTGTGCCGCAAGCCACCGGCCGACGACCACGGCTTCAAGCCCCTGGACCCGCCGGTGGCGCGGCGGCTGCTGGAAGCGGCCCTGGCCGAGACCGACGCCGCGGAAAATCCGCCGGTCAGCGAGTCGTTCCCGTCGTACCACGCCTTCATCCGGGCCCGGATCCGGGCGCTGCCGCCGTCCCGGGGCCCGGCTGGCCCGGTCGCGCCGGGCGGCAGCACGAGCAAGCGACGGCCGTGGGGCAAGGACCGGCGGGCCATGCTGGCGGCGGAGTTCCTCGCCTCGGACGAGGCCGAGGACCTGTCCGACCGCAGTTCGGCCAGCCATTGCGCCGACCGGATCATCGACTACGGCTGCGATCAGGACTTCGGCCGCCCGCTGCGGATGAGCCCGGTCAAGGTCGAGACGTTCCTGATCACCTGGCTGCCGCGCAAGGTCATGCTGTCCGCCCCCGAGCAGGAGGCCATGCCGCACGTACTGCTGGCCTGGGTGCGCTGGGCCGGCCGCCGCCGCGGCCAAGGCGAACGAGAGATCACCGACACCCTCGACGCGGTGTTCAACGTGATGGGCGCGTTCACTCGCGCCTACCGCGATCCAACCGAGTTCGGCTTGGACTCGGCGCTGGTGGCGCGGCTGCTGCCGGACGGCGATCTGGAGGCGCTGCCGCGGCGCGCGTTCGCGTTCCCGATGCTGCACGGCCAGGTGGGCGGGACCGATCTGTCCGCGCTGAGCCCGGCGGACGCCGACGACCGGCGGGCGTTGCTGGCCGGCGCGCACGAGGCCGAAGCCGAAGCCGGCGGGACCGGCCCGGACGACGAACAGCACTTGGCGCAGCACCTGGACCTCGCGGACCGGCTGTGGCGCGGTGAGCCGCCCAGCCTGTGGGCCGCCGCTCAGCGGTTCCTGGACGCGGACCAGGATCGGCACGTGGTGCTGCACGTGCTGATGGACGCGATCCAGGCGGCCGGAGACAACCGGGGCTCGCTCGACGCGGCCCTGCGGGAGCTGGGCCCGGAGCCCAACGAGTGACCACCGGGCCGGCGACCCCGGAGCCGCCGGCCGTTGGGTCGGCGGCCGCCGGGTCACCGGCCGCCGGGTCACCGGCCGCCGGGTCACCGGCCGCCGGGTCACCGGCCGCCGGGTCGCCGGCTGTCGACCTCAACGCCGATCTGGGCGAGGGGTTCGGGGCTTGGCGGCTGGGTGACGACGAGGCCTTGCTGGCCGTGGTGACCAGCGCCAACATCGCCTGCGGGTTCCACGCGGGTGACCCGCTGATCCTGCGCCGGTGCTGCGCGGCCGCGGTCGCCCGCGGGGTGGCCATCGGAGCCCAGGTGTCCTATCGCGACCTGGCCGGGTTCGGGCGGCGGGAGATGGACGTACCGTCGGACGAACTGACCGCCGAGGTGCTGTACCAGCTGGCCGCGTTGGACGGGATCGCCCGGGCCGAGGGCGGCCGGGTGCGCTACGTCAAGCCGCACGGCGCCCTGTACAACCGGATCGCCCGGGACCCGGTGCAGGCCCAGGCGGTGGCGGCCGCGGTGGCCGCGTACGACCGGACGCTGCCGCTGCTGACGCTGCCCGGCAGCGTCGCGGCACAGGCCGCCGCCGACGCCGGGCTGCGGGCCGCGGCTGAGGCGTTCGCCGACCGGGCCTACACCGCCGAGGGCACGCTGGTGTCCCGCCGGGAGCCGGGGTCGGTGCTCAGCGATCCAGCCGAAGTGGCCGAGCGCGCGGTCACCATGGCCACCCGCGGCCGGGTCCGGTCGGCCGACGGCCACGAGGTCACGGTCCGGCCCGAGTCGATCTGCGTACACGGGGACACCCCGGGGGCGGTGGAACTGGCCCGGTCGGTCCGCCGCGGACTGGAGACGGCCGGCGTGCGGATCGCGTCGTTCACGTGAGCGTACGGGCGGCCGGCGATGCCGCGCTGCTGGTTGAGGCCGGGGCCGAGCCGGGCGCCGCGGCCCGGCTGCGGGCCGTAATCCTGGAGCAGAATTTTCCCGGCATTGCCGACGTCATTCCGGGCGCGGAGACAGTTTTGGTCATCCTGGGATCGGGCGGTCTGGGGCTCAGGGGGCTGGCGGGGCGGCTGCAAGTGATCGTGGCCAGTGGGGCTCGTGTGGTCGGCGGGGTTGATGAGTCTGGTGGGGAGGATGAGGCGGCGGGGACTCCTGGTGCCGGAGTGTCAGCTGGGGCCGGGGAGGTGCCGGGGGCCGGGGAGGTGCCGGGAGCTGAGGAGGTGCCGGGGGCTGAGGGTCGGGTCGTTGAGATCCCGGTGGTGTACGACGGGCCGGATCTGGACGAGGTGGCCGGGCTCACCGGGCTGAGCCGGGAACAGGTCATGGAGCGGCACGCGGCGGCGGAGTACCTGGTCGGCTGGCTGGGCTTCTCCCCCGGCTTCGGCTACCTGACCGGGCTGGACCCGGAGCTGCACGTGCCGCGCCGGGACTCCCCCCGCACCTCGGTACCGGCCGGTTCGGTGGCCATCGCCGGCTCGCTGGCGGCCGTCTACCCGTCGGCGTCACCGGGTGGGTGGCGGCTGCTGGGGCGGACCGCGGCCCGGCTGTGGGACGCCCGTCGCGAGCCGCCCGCGGTGCTGGCGCCCGGCCAGCGGGTCCGGTTCCGGCCGGTGGACGAGTTGGGCGATCCGGGCGACCTGTTCCCGCCCGGCACCCGGACCAGCGACGAGCCGGAGCCGGCCGCGGAGCGGTTCATCGAGGTGGTGCGGCCAGGCCCGTTCGCGATCGTGGCCGACCTCGGCCGTCCTGGCTACGGCCACCTGGGCGTGCCGCGTTCCGGTGCCGCGGACCCGGACAGCCTGCGGCTGGCCAATCGGCTGGTCGGCAACCCCGAGGACGCCGCCGTCGTGGAGCTGACCCTGGGCGGGGCCACGCTGCGGTTCGCCGGCCGGGCCGGGAGCGCCCCGGCCTGGGTCGCGGTGACCGGCGCGGCCGCATCGGTCCGGCTCGGCCCAGGCCCGGCTCCGGGTCCCGGCCAGGCAGCGGGAGCGCGCCTAGCCGACGACAGCGGGCTGGGAGTGCCGTTCGCGGTGCCGAACGGGGCCACGCTCACGGTGGGAACGCCGGCCACGGCGGTGCGCAGCTATCTGGCCGTCCGGGGCGGCGTGACTGTTGCCCCGGTGCTGGGCAGCCGTTCGGCGGACACGCTGTCCGGGATCGGGCCGTCGCCGCTGCGGGCCGGGGACCGGCTGCCGGTGGGCGGCACGGCGGCCTGCGGGCCGATTGTGGCCGACGTCGCGCCGCGAGCGGCCGGGTGTCTGGCTCCGGGGTCCCTGGCGGGCGGGTCACTGACCGGCGGGTCCGAGCCGACCGAGCTCCGGGTGGTGGCCGGTCCGCGGGACGACTGGTTCGCCCCGGCCGCGATGGACCGGCTGCGCGCCGCCGTGTACGAGGTGACCAGCGACAGCAACCGGTCCGGGCTGCGACTGTCGGGCCCGGACCTGCCCCGGGCCCGCCGGGACGAGCTGCCGAGTGAGGGCATGCCGCTGGGCGCGCTGCAGGTGCCGCCCAGCGGCCAGCCCATCCTGTTCCTGGCCGATCATCCGGTCACCGGCGGCTACCCGGTCATCGCCGTGGTGGCCGCGGCCGACATCGCCCGGGCCGCCCAGCTGCGCCCGGGCGACACGATCCGGTTCCGGCTGGTCCCGTCGCCGCTCGCCTGAGCCGGGTCTGACTAAATACAGTGTGCAAAAACTGTCACCCTGACGACAGTTTTTGCACACGGTAACGAGGGACGCGGCAGGGAACCCGGAGCGGAGAGGCCCATGAGGCGGGTGGGGCGACGGGGCTGGGTGGGGCGACGGGGCTGGGTGGGGCGACGGGCGCGGGTGACGTCTGGGAGCCGGGTGCATGCCGGGGCGGGAGCGACGCCCGGGGACTGGGTGGTGCCGGGACATGAGTCACGCCTGGGGCCGGACCATGCGATGGGTGTGGGTGTGGCTGAGGCTGGGTGGGCTAGGGCGGTACGTGTGACGTCGGGGCTGGGTGGGGCGACGGGCGCGGGTGACGTCTGGGAGCGGCGGGCCGGGGCATGAGCGACGCCTGGGGTGACATCTGGGAGTCGGGCCGGGTGACGAGGAGAAGCAGTGCGGCGCCTGGGCTGGACCGGGTGATGGGTGTGGGGCTGAGGCTGGGTGGGTTAGCGCGGTGCGTGTGACGTCTGGCGGGGTGGTGCGTGGGGCGTCGGGGCTGGGGGGTGCCGGGGCGGGGGCTATGCCTGGGCTGGGTGGGGTGGTGAGGCGCGGCCGGGGTGGGGCTTTGAGCGACGTGGGGACGTCATTAAAGAATGAGCTGACGCCGGGGGCGGGGCAGGCTAGAAGAAGTCGGCGGCGTGGTCGCCTGCGAGCTCCTGGTAGGCGGCGCGGAGGTCGTCGCCGGTAACCGTGGTCAGGTCCTCAGCCGTGGCCGTCTCACCCAGGCGCACGACGCGGACGTCGCGGTGGGCGCAGGCCCGTTCGAACAGCGAGCGGGCGAACCGGCCGTTACCCAGCTCGTCGATGCGGTGGTCGCGGCCGGCGTGCTCGAAGATCCGCTCGAGCATGTCCTCGGCGTCGAGGTCGAAGCTGTCGCCGGCCTGCTGGCTGAGCAGGCCGGTGATCCGGACCAGGTCGTCCGGGGTGTAGCTGGGGAACTCGATCCGGGTGCTGAACCGGGACGAGAGGCCGGGGTTGCTGCGCAGGAACCGGTCCATGTCCGCGGGGTAGCCGGCCAGCACGATGACCAGCCGGTCGCGGTCGTCTTCGGCCCGCTTGAGCAACGTCTGCACGGCCTCGTTGCCGAAGGCGTCGCCGCCGGAGTAGCCCTCGTTGTGCAGCGAGTAGGCCTCGTCGACGAACAGCACGCCGCCCAGGGCCGAGTCGACCAGCTTGCTGGTCTTGATCGCGGTCGCCCCGAGGTGCTCGCCGACCAGGTCACCGCGTTGCGCCTCGACCACCTCGGGCCGGACCAGCAGGCCCTGGGCCGCGAAGATGCGCCCGAGGATGCGGGCCACCGTGGTCTTGCCGGTGCCGGGCGGCCCCAGGAACACGAAGTGCCGGGTCGGCGGCTGGCTGATCAGGCCCCGGCCGCCGCGCATCTTGGCCACCTCGAGCTGGGCCGCGATCGCCCGCACCTGCGCCTTGACCGGCTCCAGGCCGATCAGCTGGGTGAGCTCGGCCAGGGCGCTCTCCACCGTGGGCGTGTCCGTGTAGCCCCGCAGGCGCGAGGTCAGCTCGGCGAAGGCCCGGGTCAGGTCCCCCGCCTCGATCGTGACCAGGTCCTCGGGACCGGGCTCGGTGCCGCCGGTCATGACCCGGACGTCGCGGGCCTGTCCGGCTTTCTCGAGCAGCGAGCGGATGAACCGGCCGTTGCCCAGCTCGTCGGTGAGCCGGCGGCGGCCCACGTCCTCCAGCATCCGCCAGAGCGCGGGCCGGGCGTCGACGTCCAGGTTCTCGCTGCGCCGTTCGAGCACCGACTCGGCCAGCGCCAGCAGCTCGGCCGGGGCGTAGCTGGAGAACTTGATCCGGGTGGCGAAGCGGGAGGCCAGGCCGGGGTTGGTGCCGAGGAACTTCTCCATCTGCTCCTCGTAGCCGGCCAGGATGATGATCAGGTTCTCCCGGTCATCCTCGGCCCGCTTGAGCAGCGTCTGCACGGCCTCGATGCCGAACCGGTCGCTCTGCCCGTCGCCCTCATTGACCAGGCTGTAGGCCTCATCGATGAACAGCACACCGCCCAGGGCCGAATCCACCAGCTCGTTGGTCTTGATCGCGGTCGCGCCGAGGTACTCCCCCACCAGGTCGGCACGGTGCGCCTCGACCACGGTCGGCTTGTCCAGCAGGCCGAAGGCGTAGAAGATCTTGGCCACGACCCGGGCCACGGTGGTCTTGCCGGTGCCGGGCGGGCCGAGGAACACGAAGTGCCGCATCGGCTTTTCGGTCACCACGCCGGCGATGGCGCGGCGGCGGGCGGCCTCGATCGAGGCGGCGATCGACCGGACCTGCTCCTTGACCGGGGCCAGCCCGATCATGCGCTCCAGCTCGGCCATGGCCTCGGCCACCGAGATGTCCGGCAGCGGCTCGGGCATAGGTTGCTCGCGGCCACCGGGGTCGAGGTGCGTGGCCGCGGCGGCCTGGGCCCGGACCCCGTAGCCGGCGTGCGGCATCCCGGGGCCGGATCCGCCCATCCCAGGCGGTGGCCCGGTGCCGGGGCGGCTGTTCTCCGCGCCGTACAGGTGGGCTTCCTGCGACCCCTTGGCCAGCCGCCAGACCAGCACGATGCAGGCGATGACCCAGGCCGCGGCGATGCCGATGAACGGCTGGCTGGGCCAGCCGCGCAGCGCGGCCACCCCGACCGGTATCGACCAGATCAGGGCCCAGGCCACCGTGCGGCAGGGCACGTGCCAGCGGGCCAGCGGGCCGATGTGGGCCACCGCGGCGACCACGAACGGCAGCAAGAGCAGCAGGAAGAACCAGGAGCCGTGGGTGCGGCCGACCACCGCGCCCACCACCCCCCACAGGGCGACGGCCAGCGAGGCCAGGACGGTGCGACGGCCTTTGATCACCGCGTAGACGCCGTAGGCCATGCCAGCCAGCAGCAGGATCCCGGCCTCGGGGCCAGCCAGAATTATGGCCAGGACGATGAGACCGATTTTCAGCGGCAGCGGAGCTTGCCGGAAGACGCCAAATACGCGCGCGAGCCGATTAGGAACGGCCGGCGCTGCGGACTGAGCTCTGTCGTTTGGCAGCATCTCGCTTCCTCGCACCTGGTCCCCTGTATAGCGCATAACCGCCGTTCTCGTCAGCACACGGCCGGACACGGCGGGTGAGGTTGCTTCTCCATACTTACACGTTCAGTCAGGGACGGGGCCGTAGCTGCACCCCCATGATGGACCACCGCTCGGCGGGGCCGTCAAGTCTGACTTACGGAGCGCCATTAAAGATCTTGCCGAATGCGTTTATCAGCCCCGATTCAGCCGGGGCAGCACGCCGTTTCAGACGGGGTGGACGGCCGTTTCAGACGGGGTGGACGGCCGTTTCAGACGGGGCGGGCGAGATCGATTTCGTCCCGGAGGGGAATTCCATAATCGCCAATCCGCGGAATTTCCGGCCATTCGACCCGGGCCCGGTCGACCGCGCCCGGCCGCAGCGCCACCAGGCGCAGCCCGCGCCGCTGGTAGAAGCGGATCGCGTCGAGATTGTCGTTGGTCGTGGTGAGGTGAATCTCCTGGCAGCGTCGCTGCCGGGCCTCGGCCGCGACCGCTTCCATCAGCAGCGTGCCCACGCCGGCCCGGCGTTCCAGGGCGTTGAGCGTGACCACCTCGAGCACGCTGCCGTCGACCTGGAAGGTGAGCAGTCCGACCACCCGGCCGCCGCGCTCGGCGATCAGCCCGGGCAGGTCGGCCGGCCGGTATACGGTCTGGTGCACAACCTGGAGGGCGGAGCCCCACAGCTCCAGCATGAGCCAGGCGATCATCGGGCGGTCGCCATCGCCGACGGGCCTGACCCGGATCTCCGGCTGCTGCACCTGGCCAGTATGACGGGGATTACGGTCCGGGACCGGGCATGCCTGTGACCTATGTGACTGTTGTTCGCTTTCGCGCCATGGCGGGCCGGGGCGGCACCGGCGCTTTGGGGTGGTGTGGCATCGTTGCCCCAGAGCACACCTACGACGAATACGCCCCGCACGCAGGGGTACGGGAGGCGTCATGACATCCCAGAGTTCCGACTCCGCGTTCGAGCCCGAGCAGGAGTTCCACCGGGACAGGCACGAGCACGGTGGCGCGCCGCAGCACCTGGACGACGACAAGCTGGCGCACGAGGCCGAAGAGGAGCGCGTCGAGGTCGGCCTCGACCCCTACGACCCGGATGACGTCCCGCCGGCGACCGACACCGAGCCGCTCGACACCGACATCCGTGACACCGAGCAGTACCAGGAGGAGCGGGCCGAGATCCGGCGCGAGGAAGAGAAGGACGAGATCCTCATCGAGGGCGAACGGCAGCAGTTCCCGCCCAGCCACTACGAGCCCTAGCAGTTCCGCCCGGGGGGACGACCCCCCTGGACCCCCCTGGAACCCGCGTTGCGGTACCTGCCGCATTACCGGGTACTCGCCCGAGCCTTCGGCCCGGACTCGCTGGGCCGGTTAGGTCGGTTCACCGTAGCTCAGGGCTCGGGGTCGGAGATGTCGGCCACGGCGGCGCCGAGGGATTGCAGCGCCTGGTCGGCGTCGACGGCCAGTGCCACGCCGTGCTCCCCGGCGCCGAGCGTGATCTCGCGGCCGCGGATCCGCTCGTCGGCGATGACCGGCCAGGCCGTGGTGGCCCCGAACGGGGTGATCGTGCCGCGCTCATAGCCGGTCACCTGCCGGGCCACCTCGGCGCTGGGCATGGACAGGCGGCTGACCCCGAGCAGCTGGCGCAGCTTGGGCCAGGAGATCGTGCGGCCGCCCGGGACCAGGACGAACACGAAGTCGTCGTCGGCCCGCCGGACCACCAGGGTCTTCACCACATCGGCCGGGGTGACGCCGCGCACCCGGGCCGCCTCGGCCAGGCTGGCGACCGGGCCGTGCCGGATCACCCGATGGGAGACGCCGGAGGCTTCGGCCGCTTGCAACGCGGGATTGGGCACCGCCTCATTATCGCTGGCCTCGGTTGCAGGGCCGACTACGGTCTCTGAGCTCGTCCCGGTCTCTGAGCTGGATCCAGGCCCACAGCAGGAAGGCCAGCAGCCCGATCGAGGCGCCGAAGTATCCGAGGACCGGCCGGCCGAGATCGCCGCGGCCCTCTCGGCCTGGGCCGACCGTCACGGCCTGCGCTGAACCCGGGCGGCTGGGGTGGTCGGCGGCTGGGGGTGGCCGGGCAAGCGGGGCTGCCGGGAGGCGGGAGTGGTCACACTCGGCCTGCGTCCTCCCACACGTAGAAGACCGTCGGGCCGGAGCGCACCTTCGCGGCCAGCCGGTACCCGGCGGCGGGCAGCTCAAGGGTGATGGCATAGTCCACCGCCGGGGTCTGGGTGAAGCTGAGGATCACGACCGAGAAGTAGTGCCGCGTGATCGCCCGCTGGTAGTACTCCGGAGTGCCGGTCTCGGTGTTCGACCACTGCCGCCAGGTCGTGCTGGGCAGGTAGTACTGAAGGACATAGGTGGTCTCCACGAGAAAGTGCCCGCCGTGGGCCGTCATCGGCCGGACGACCTTGACCAGCCCGGTCACGTCCGGCCAGTTGATCATGGCGTCGGCCTGGGCCGTGCCCACTGAGGTAACCGGGATCAGGGCGGCGAGCAGGACCGCCGTCACCACCGGCCGCCGGGACAGGTTGGCCAGCAGGTACCCGGCCGCGATGGCGGCGAACCAGGCGCCGAAGTCGACGTGCTTGCTCAGCGACGTCGCGGTCTGAAGGTGCGCCTGGTCGGCCGGCGCCAGCAGCGCCGTGAGCGCGAGCACGGCCAGTAGCAACGACTGCGGCCACCGGCGGCGCACCGCGCAGACGACCGCCGCGGCGACCGCCGGGACCAGGACGACGGCGGACCACGACCACGCATCGGCCAGCACCAGGGCGACGGGGTCGGTTCCGTGCGCGCGCCCGGTCGTGGTCACGCGGATCCCGGTGAGATAGCCGGGGCCACCCAGGGCGAGCAGAACGGCCAAGACCACCGCCGCGGCGCCGGCAAGCCAGGCCGTACGCCGGAGCGCCACCTTCCAGCCGACGTGCGGCCAGGCGCTCAAGACCGTGACGCCGAGGACGGTGGGGTCGTAGAGCACCGTGGCGTACTTGGTCGCGTTGGCCAGGGCGAGGAGGATCCCGGCCGCGACCATCCGCCGGATCGCGTGCTGACCGCTCCGGGCTCCGGCGGCACACCAGGTCGCCAGGGCCAGGAGCAGCAACGCCAGGGCATCGTAGGTGGCGTACGAGCCCAGGTGCAACGTCGGCGCGAGCGCGGCGAACGGCGCGGCGGCGAAGAAGGAGATGCGCTGGTCCTCAAACAACCGGTTCGCCGTGGCCCAGACGACAGCGGTCACGCCGAGCATGCAGGCCAGGGACAGCAGCCGGGCCGCGGCCAGCCCGCCGAGGCGATCGGCGATGGCTCCGATCGGCGGGTAGATGACCGGAGCGCCGGAAAACCAGGTGGGGTAGTCCGGGGTCCGGGTGCCGTGCCACCAGTGTGACCACTCGAGATGCCCGGCCGACAGGTACAGCGCCTCGTCCCCGAACGCGGTGCTGGCCCGGACCATGCTGGCCGAGATCGCCGCCTGGACGGCCAGTACGGCCAGCAGCGGCCATGACCTCCGCACCGCCCGCCCCTTTGCACTCCCCCGACGGTAAGGGTGGTGATCCATTACGCGGCAGCGGTTTCAGCGAATACGACTGACTTCGCTGCCGGGTAAGGGATCTTCAAAAGGCTGACGCGTCAGGCGGGGGACGTTGGGCGTCCCCCGCCTGAGCGGTTAAACGTGGTGCTGCGGTGCCCTGGTCAGCTGCAGCCGCTGGTGGAGCCGCAGCCTTCGCAGACGTAGCAACTGCCGGCCGGGCGCATCTTGGTGCCGCAGGTGAGGCAGAGCGGCGCGTCGGCGGTGCGGCCCTGGTGGGACTCGATCAGCTCGGTGGTGGTGTGCGCGCCGCTGGGGGCTGGGGTGGCCAGCTCGAGCGGAGCGTCGTGACCCTCGTGGCCGTCGTGACCCTCGCGGGCGTTGTGCACCGGCTGCTCGACCGGAGCGGACTGGGCCAGGGCCTCCGGGTCCACGTCCTCCGGCTCGGTGAGCAGGCTCGGGTCCTCACCGGCGAGCTGGGCGCTGCGCTCGGCGGCGGACAGGATGCTCATCTCGGCCCGCTCGTCGTAAGGCAGGTTGTCCAGGGCCAGGCGCCGGAAGATGTAGTCCATCACCGAGCTGGCGATCCGGACGTCCGGATCGTCGGTCAGGCCGGCCGGCTCGAACCGCATGTTGGTGAACTTGCCCACGTACGACTCGAGCGGGATGCCGTACTGCAGGCCGACCGAGATCGCGATCGAGAAGGCGTCCATCACGCCGGCCAGGGTCGAGCCCTGCTTGCCGAGCTTGAGGAACACCTCACCCACGCCGTCGTCCGGGTACTTGGAGACGGTCATGTAGCCCTCGGCGCCAGCCACGGAGAACTTGGTCACCGTGGCCGGGCGCTGCCGGGGCAGCTTGCGGCGGACCGGACGGTGCGCTTCGGCCGGCTGGACCGCGGCCACCTCGGCCGACGGGCTCGCGTCGGCGGCCTTGTTCTTGGAGGCGGACAGCGGCTGGCCGACCTTGCAGTTGTCGCGGTAGATGGCCAGCGCCTTGAGGCCGAGCTTCCAGCCCTCGAAGTAGATCTTCTCGATGTCCTCGACCGTCGCGCTCTCGGGCATGTTGACGGTCTTGCTGATGGCGCCGGACAGGTGCGGCTGGACCGCGGCCATCATCCGGACGTGGCCCATCGGGCTGATGGCCCGCTCCCCCATCGCGCAGTCGAACACCTCGTAGTGGTCCGGCCGCAGGCCGGGGGCGTCCACGACGTGGCCGTGCTCGGCGATGTACTCGGTGATGGCCTCGATCTGCTCGCCCTGGTAGCCGAGGTTCTTCAGGGCCCGCGGCACGGTCTGGTTGACGATCTGCATGGAGCCGCCGCCGACCAGCTTCTTGAACTTGACCAGGGCCAGGTCGGGCTCGACGCCGGTGGTGTCGCAGTCCATCATCAGCCCGATGGTGCCGGTCGGCGCGAGCAGACTGGCCTGAGCGTTGCGGTAGCCGTTGGCCTCGCCCAGGCGCAGCGCCTCCTGCCACACCGTTGACGCGGCGCCCAGCAGCTCACGGTCCATCGCGCCGATCATCCGCACCCGGTCGGTGGCGTCGGCGTGCTTGCGCATGACCCGCTTGTGCGCGGTCGCGTTGCGCTCGTAGCCGTCGTAGGGACCGACCACGGCGGCCAGCTCGGCGGAGCGCTTGTAGGCGGTGCCGGTCATCAGCGCGGTGATCGCCGCGGCGATGGCCCGGCCGCCCTCGGAGTCGTAGGCGTGGCCGGTCGCCATCAGCAGTGCGCCCAGGTTGGCGTAGCCGATGCCGAGCTGACGGTAGGCCCGGGTGGTCTCACCGATCTTCTCGGTCGGGAAGTCCGCGAACGAGATCGAGATGTCCATCGCGGTGATGATCAGCTCGGACATCTGGCGGAAGCGCTCCACGTCGAACGTGTCGTCCGGGCGGAGGAACTTCAGCAGGTTGATGCTGGCCAGGTTGCACGAGGAGTTGTCCAGGTGGACGTACTCCGAGCAGGGGTTGCTGGCCGTGATCCGGCCCGACTCGGGGCAGGTGTGCCAGTCGTTGATCGTGCCGTCGTACTGGATGCCGGGGTCGGCGCACTCCCACGCGGCGTGGGCGATCTTGCGCAGCAGGCCCTTGGCCCCGACCTTGCTGATCACCTCGCCGGTCTGGCGGCCGAGCAGGTCGAAGTCGCGGTCGTCCTCGACGGCCCGCATGAACTCGTCCGACACCCGGACCGAGTTGTTGGCGTTCTGGTACTGGACGCTGACGATGTCCTTGCCACCCAGGTCCATGTCGAACCCGGCGTCGCGGAGGGCCCGGACCTTCTCCTCCTCGCGCGCCTTGGTCTCGACGAACTCCTCGATGTCGGGGTGATCGACGTCAAGGACGACCATCTTGGCCGCCCGCCGGGTGGCGCCGCCGGACTTGATCGTGCCCGCCGACGCGTCCGCTCCGCGCATGAACGAGACTGGGCCGCTGGCCGTGCCGCCCGAGGACAGCAGCTCCTTGCTGGAGCGCAGCCGGGACAGGTTCACGCCCGCGCCGGAGCCGCCCTTGAAGATCAGGCCCTCCTCGCGGTACCAGTCCAGGATCGAGTCCATGGTGTCGTCCACGGCCAAGATGAAGCAGGCCGAGACCTGCTGCGGCGACGCGGTGCCGACGTTGAACCAGACCGGCGAGTTGAAGCTGAAGATCTGGTGGATGAGGGCGTACTTGAGCTCGTGGTCGAAGACCTCGGCGTCGGCGTCGGTGGCGAAGTAGCCGTGCTCCCGGCCGGCGGCCACGTACACCCCGACGACCCGGTCAACCAGCTGCTTGAGGCTCCACTCGCGCTGCGGGGTCCCCACCGCACCACGGAAGTACTTGGTGGTCACGATGTTGGCCGCGTTGACCGACCAGAACTCGGGGTACTCCACGCCACGCTGCTCGAAGTTGACCGTGCCGTCGCGCCAGTTCGTCATGACGACGTCGCGCCGTTCCCAGGTCACCTGGTCGTAGGGGTGCACGCCCTTGGTGGTGTTGATCCGGTTGACCCGGAGTCCCTTGCGCGTGCTCTTGCCCTTCGAAGCAGTGGTCCCGTTCACCGTCTCCGTCATGCCACAAGCCCCCTTCTGCAGCCAACCGGCCACTCGTGCCGTTTCAGGTCGTTACTCAACTTCGGTCGCGCTCCTCGCGCAAAGCCTCGATCTCTTTCTCAAAGTCCACGAGCGACTCGAACCCCCGGTAGACGGAGGCGAAGCGCAGGTAAGCCACCTCGTCCAGCTCCCGGAGCGGGCCCAGGATGGCCAGACCCACCTCGTGCGAGGGGATCTCGGCGCAGCCCCGGGACCTGACCGTCTCCTCGACCTGCTGGGCCAGGACGGCCAGCTGGTCCTCGTCGACCGGGCGGCCCTGACAGGCGCGGCGCACGCCGCGCACGATCTTGTCCCGGACGAACGGCTCGGTCACCCCACTCCGCTTGGCCACCATCACGGTGACCGTCTCCTGAGTGGTAAAACGCTTTCCGCACTCCGGACATGCCCGGCGGCGGCGGATAGCCACGCCGTCGTCAGCCGTGCGGCTGTCGATCACGCGACTGTCCGGATGCCGGCAGAAGGGACAGTGCATGCGATCACCTCCGGTGAGCGAACTGGCGAACGGCGAACCGGCTTATGCCCAACCTGTGGACACAAGCTGTGGCTAAAACACATCGGTGTAACTACTAGATGTTGTGGTCACGCTAGACCACAGCCCCTAGTGGTCGCAAGCGCAGCCGGCGTGTTGCCAGAAAACCCTGTGCCTATCGGGTCTGCGCGGACCGCCCGGCGTGTCGCGCAGGCGCCGCCGCCCGGGCCGCTCGGCCGGGACGAGCTATTTCCGCAGGTCCAAGGGTGGCACGGTCGGCTCGCGACACGCCCGGGATCGGCGGGCCGGTGGCGCGTGATGCCGATTTGGGTGAGAACGGCGTCAGCCGCGAGGCACCCAGAGCCGCTGACCGACAGTCACGGAGGAGGTGGGTAGATGGTTGGCCCGCAGGATGCCCGCCACCACCGCCTGCGGGTCGGCGCCCGGGTCGGTGCGCTGGGCGATCGACCAGAGCGTGTCGCCGGGCTGCACGAACACCCGCGAGTCGCCGCCGTGGGCCGCAGCCGGGCCGCTGGCCTGCGCGGCAGTGGCCCCGGCCACGACCAGGCCCGCCACCACCACGGCCGCGACGACGGCCAGTACCAGGCGACCGCGGCGGGTCAGGCGCACCGAGCGCGGGACGAGGGCCTCGGCGGCGGGCGCCGGGTCAGGAGCGAAGCGGGCCCCGGCCGCGCTGGCCAGCCAGGCCTCGTCGGCCGCGCTGGCCAGGCTGAGCTCGGCCGCGGTCGGGCGGGACGCGCCCGGCCGGGGCGGCAGGGCGGTGACCGGCGCACCGGCCCACGCCGCGGCCTGAGGCGGTAGCGCCCGACGGTTCTCGTCGCCGGAGAAGCTCTGGCCGCCACCGGGGAACGTCCAGTCCCCGTCGGGCAGTACTGCGGCGCGGTCAGGGAAAAGCTGCCGTACCGGCGTGGTGCGGCGCGCCCTCCGGGGTGTGGTGGTCCGGTGGTCCCCCGACGGCGGCTGCTCGATGGGAAGAGCGCTCATGCCGACCTCCTCTATCAAACGTTCTTTCGATAAGCGGCTGTTCGATCGTATACCTGTTCGATCGAACGAACCTACGACATCTTTGTACCGGGCGGGTCTGACAATTTGCCGACACGTCGAACAGATGTTTGAGCTAGCGGGGCGCAGCGGTTACTCTCGGCTTCAGATAGGCAATAACCGGATTGGAAGGTCGACTGATGGACAACGGCAGTACGGAGAACGCCGCCACGGGTGCCGGCGACGCGCCGCGGCCGAAGGGAAAACCCGGGCGGAAGCCAAAGGGCAGCGTTCCGCCGGTCGTGACGGTGACCCCGGACAAGCCGGAACCCGGTCACGTTCTGACCTGGCGGCAGCGGAAAGTGCTCCAGGTGATCCGGGATTCTGTGCAGCGGCGCGGATATCCGCCCTCAATGCGGGAAATCGGCGAAGCGGTCGGGCTGACGAGCACCTCGAGCGTTTCGTACCAGCTTTCGACTCTGCAGCAGAAGGGATATCTGCACCGCGACGCGGGCCGCCCGCGCACGGTGGAGGTAAGGCTGCCCGGGCATCCCGCGGTGCGGCCCGACCTGGAGCCGGAAGAAGAGTCGGCCGAGCCGGCTGGTGGCTCGCTGGATATCCCGTCCCAGGAGGCCGCGTACGTGCCGCTGGTCGGGCGGATCGCCGCTGGTGGGCCGATCCTGGCCGAGCAGCGGGTGGAGGACGTGTTCCCGCTGCCCAAGCAATTGGTCGGTGAGGGTGAGCACTTCCTGCTCAAGGTCAGCGGTGACTCGATGATCAACGCGGCGATCACCGACGGCGACTGGGTTGTGGTCCGGTCCCAGCCCGACGCGGAGAACGGCGAGATCGTCGCGGCCATGGTCGAAGGCGAGGGGCCCGAGGGCGAGGCCACCGTCAAGACGTTCAAGAAGAGCGATGGGCATGTCTGGCTGATGCCGCACAACCCCGTCTACGCGCCGATCCTGGGCGACGAGGCGACCATCTTGGGTAAGGTCGTCGCCGTCCTGCGCCGGGTGTGACCGCGGGCCGGCCGTCCTGAGGGCCGGCCGGCCCGATTTCAGCCTGCGACGATGTTGACCAGCTTGGGCGCGCGCACGATGACCTTGCGGATGGACTGGCCGCCCAGCGCGCGGATGACGCCCGCCGCGGACAGCGCCTGCTCCCGCAGCTCGTCCTCGCTGATGCTGGGCGCGACGTCGAGCCGGTCGCGTACCTTGCCGTTCACCTGAACCACGCAGGTCACGGACTCGGTGACCAGCAGCGCGGGGTCGGCCTGCGGCCATCCGGCCCGGGCCACCGACGCCTCCCGGCCCAGCAGCTCCCAGCACTCTTCGGCCGTGTACGGGGCGAACAGCGACAGCAGCAGGACCAGCGTCTCGGCCGCCTCGCGCACGGCCGGGTCGGCGGCGCCGGGGCCGTGATCGATGGCGCGGCGCGTGGCCGTGACCAGCTCCATCAGCCGGGCGACGGCCACGTTCAGCCGGTAGGCCTCGACCAGCCGGGTCACCTCGTCGATGGTGTGGTGGGTGACGCGGCGCAGCTCCAGATCACCGTCGCCCACCGTCCCCGCGGCCGGCGCGCCCGCGGCGGCCACGTCGGTGGCCAGCCGGTAGGCCCGGCCGAGGAACTTCACCATCGCCTCGGGCCGCACGTCGGCCCAGTCGATGTCGTCTTCCGGCGGGCTGGCGAAGATCATGGTCAGCCGGATCGCGTCGACACCGTGCGCGGCCAGCTGCTGGCCCAGGTCGACGCCGTTGCCCAGCGACTTGGACATGGCCTTGCCGCCGTTGATGACCTGGCCCTGGTTGAGCATCCGGGTGAACGGCTCGCGGAACTCGACCAGGCCCATGTCGTGCAGCACTTTGACGAAGAACCGGCTGTACAGCAGGTGCAAGATGGCGTGCTCGACGCCCCCCACGTACAGATCGACCGGGGCCCACTCGCGCAGCTGGGCCGGGTCGAACGGCGCGTCCTCGTCGTGCGGCGAGCAGTAGCGCAGGAAGTACCAGGACGAGTCGACGAACGTGTCCATGGTGTCGGTGTCCCGCTTGGCCGGGCCGCCGCACTTGGGGCAGGTCACGTTGACCCAGTCGGTGGCGGCGGCCAGCGGCGACACGCCCTTGGGCACGAGGTCCTGGCCGCGCAGGTCCGGCAGGACCACGGGCAGGTCCTCTTCCGGCACTGGGACCTCGCCGCAGGCCGGGCAGTGGATGATCGGGATCGGGGTGCCCCAGAACCGCTGCCGGGACAGCAGCCAGTCCCGCAGCCGGTAGTTCACCGCGGTCCGGCCCAGCTGCTTCCCGGCCAGGATGTCCACGATCTTGGCGATGGCCTGGCCCTTGGTCAGGCCGTCGAGCGGGCCGGAATTGACCAGCTCACCCTGGCCCGGGGTGGCGATACCGGTCTCGGCCGGGTCGGCCTGGCCGGTGGACACCACGACCCGCACCGGCAGCCCGAAGGCCAGGGCGAAGTCCAGGTCGCGCTGGTCGTGCGCGGGCACCGCCATGATCGCGCCGGTGCCGTAGTCGGGCAGCACGTAGTCCGCGGCCCAGACCGGGATCGGCTCGTCGTTGACCGGGTTGATCGCGTGCACGCCCAGGAACACGCCAGTCTTGTCCCGGCCGGTGGCCTGCCGCTCGATGTCGGTCAGCTTGCGGACGTCATCGACGTAGGCCTGCAGCTCGTCGCGCTGTTGCGGCGCGGCCAGCTCGGCGGCCAGCGGCGAGTCGGCCGCGACCACGAAGAACGTCGCGCCGTAGAGGGTGTCGGGGCGGGTGGTGAACACCGTCACCGGCTCGTCCCGGCCCTCGATCTGGAACTCGACCTCGGCGCCCTCGGACCGGCCGATCCAGTTGCGCTGCATCAGCAGCACCCGCTCCGGCCATTTGCCTTCCAGCTCGGCCGCATCGGCCAGCAGCTGGTCGGCGTAGGAGGTGATGCGGAAGTACCACTGGGTCAGCGTCCGCCGGATGACTTCGGTCCCGCACCGTTCACAGCGGCCGTTGACGACCTGCTCGTTGGCCAGCACGGTCTGGTCCTTGGGGCACCAGTTGACGTAGCCGTCCTTGCGGTAGGCCAGCTCCCGCTCGTAGAAGCGCAGGAACAGCCACTGGTTCCAGCGGTAGTAGTCCGGGTCGCAGGTGGCCAGGCGGCGGGACCAGTCGAACGACACCGCGTACCGCTTGAACGACTCGGCCTGCGTCTCGATGTTGGCGTAGGTCCAGTCGGCGGGGTGGGCGTTGTTCCTGATCGCCGCGTTCTCGGCGGGCAGCCCGAACGCGTCCCAGCCGATCGGGTGCAGCACGTTGCGGCCCAGCTGGAACCAGTAGCGGGCCATGGCATCGCCGATCGCGTACGCCTCGGCATGTCCCATGTGCAGGTCACCCGACGGGTACGGGAACATGTCCAGCAGGTAGGCCCGCTCGCGGGGATCCGCTGGATCGTCGCTGGCCCGGAACGGATCCAGCTCGGCCCACCGGGACTGCCACTTCTCCTGGATGGCCCGTGGGTCATAGCGCTGCGCCTCGGCGCTGTCCGCCGCTGTCATCGTGTCCTCACCTGTCTGGTCCGGCGTTCTGCGTACGGCAATGAAAAGGCCCCTCGTTGCACGAGGGGCGGCCACGCCAACGAAACGGGATTGGCGTGGCTAGCTAAGGAGCAGCCGGACAGCACGCATGGCCAGAGGATAGCGCATGCGTACCGGCACCATGGGCGGCACGGGAACGGGCACCGTAACAGGCTGGGCAACCGGCTCGGTAACCGGCTCGGCCCGCAGCCGGGCGCCGCACCCGCATCGCGGCATCGGCGTCATGTCGCCAATAGCGGCTAAGCGGCATTCATAACAGACATTGCACCGCAGAAATGAATTTGCCCCGGGAATCGGAGAGTCATTTCAATGTCCCTTGACCGGCAATAACGGGGATCAATACAGTGAGGCCTCGCCGGCCCACGCCAGTACCGTCAGCCGGCCCGGTACGACGGCTTGACCGGCACCTCATCGGCAGTCCGGTTACGTCACACAGCCAGCATGTCGGCCAGTCCCAGGCCCGGTGATCGCGGTCGTGATGGGCGAATCAGCCCGTTTTCAAGACGCCGCGGAATGCATTTTTTGCTAGAAAAAGGCCAGCGCGGCTTGGGGCGTAATTATTCCGGTTCGGTGAAAAATGGGCATCTGGAGAAAGACAGAGAGCAGGCCGGCCACCGGGCCCGTCACCCCCGGGCTTTTCGCGCTGCGCGGCCGCGACCGGCGGGCGCTGGCCGCGACGTTGGAGCGGCTGGCCCTGCTGGCTCCGCGGCTGTCCGGGCCCGAGCGGCAGCAGCTGGCCGCCGACTGGTGCCGTCAGGCCGCCTCCGGACCGTCGCGCCGGGCCGCCACGCCGTCACCGGCGGCCGGCGGGTCACCGTCCGGTACGTCGCCGTCGGGCGCATCGCCGTCGGGCGCATCGCCGTCGGGCGCATCGCCGTCGGGCGCATCGCCGTCGGGTCGCTCGCCCGTTGAGGAGGACGGCGAGATCCGGGTCGCGTTTCTGGCCGAGAGCAACGAGCAGCTGGTGACACGGGCTCGGCTGGCGGCGGACCTGGTCAGCACCGTGCGGCCCGGCCCGGTGCTGAGCGAGGCCGGGGTCTACCTGTCCTGCGCCGCCCGCGGTCGTACCGTGCTGATCTTCCCCGGCGGGGATGGCGTCCCCGCGGCTGAAGCGGCCGCGCTGGCCGCGTCGGTGCGCACCCTGCGCTGGCTGGAACGGTGCCGGGTAACGGCGGCCGCGGGGGTTGGCGCCGGCCTGGGCGAGATCGCCGGGCTGGTGTGGGCGGGCAGCCTGACCGCCTCGGAGGCGGCCCGGCTGATCACTGCGCACGGCGAGCTGCGCGGTGGCGCGGGGCTGGCCCGGACCGGGCTGAGCCGGATCGCGGCCTGCTACCGCACGACGACCAAGCTGGCCGTGTCGTGCGGGCTGTTCGTCGCCTGCTACGAGGGGCCGCACTCGCACGTGCTGGGCGGCCCGGCCACGGCGGTGCGGGAACTGGCCCGCCAGGCCGACTCGCTCGGCCTGGCCGCCGAGGTGCTGGCGGCCGACCACGCGCTGCACACCCCGATGATGGCACCTTCGGTGGCGCCGCTGCGCAGCGTGCTGTCCCAGGTCCGGTTCGGGCCGCCGCGGCGCCGGCTGGCGTCCACCGTGACCGGGCGGGTACTGACGGGGCAGGAAGATATCGCGGCCCTGCTGTGCGCCCAGCTCACCACGCCGGTGCGGTTCCGTGAAGCCCTCGCGGTGGTGGCGGACGGCGCCGACCTGCTGATGCTGGCCGCGCCGGACGAGGCCCTGGCCGCCGCCGCAGCCTGTTCGGGCCTGCCGGTGACCAGCGTCCCGGCGTCCGGGCAGGACCCCGGGGCGTGCACGGCCGCCCTGTTCGCGGCGGGCGCGCTGCCGGACCTGGCCGCGCCGGCCCAGCCGGCCGGGCACGGGACCGTGGCCCAGATCGCGGCCGTGCGGGCCGGGACGGTCCAGTCGCCCCTGACGGCGGCCGAGCCGGCGACCCAGACGGCAGCACCGGCGGCCGCATCGGCGGTCACCGGGGCGGCGGCGCAGATGGCCCGCCCGCCGGCCGCGCACACCACGGAGCCGGCCACGGGACCGTCGGCCGCGGTCATCCCGCTGGTCCGGCCGGGCACGGCCGGGCCCGGGGTACCGGGGGTGGCCAGCGCGCGCGGGCGGTTCGTGGAGAAGATCACGATGCTGCGGGCCGGGGAGGAGCTGCGGGCCGAGGTGCGGCTGTCACCGCAGACCGACCCGTACCTGACCGACTACCTCGTCGACGGCCAGCCGGTGTTCCCGGCGGCGATGGCCCTGGAGGCGATGGCGCAGGCCGCGTCCACCCTGACGCAGCAGCCGATGCGCGGCGCCCGGCAGGTGGTGCTGGGCAACCTGGTCCGGGTGGCCGCCGACGGCGAGACCCTGCTGCGCGTCCGGGCCCGGGTCCGTGCCGACGGGGTGGAGACGTTCCTGCACTCCGGCTCGGGCCTGCAGTTCGCTGAATGCGCGCGGGCGGTCTTCCTCGGCGCCCCCGAGTCCCGCGAAGTGGCCGAGCCGGGCGCGGGTGCGGCGCCGGCCGGTGACGACGCGGAGGCAGTTCCGCCCGCATCCCTGGTCGACGGGGTGGACCTGTACAACACGGTGTGCTTCCAGACCGGCCGGTTCCGCCGGGTGGCGATCGTGTCTGGGCGGCCACCGCGATCCTGCCGCGCCATCGTCCGCGGCCACGACGACGCGCCATGGTTCGAGCAGCTCCCAGACGTCGCCCAGGAGCTGGTCCTGGGCAGCCCCGGGCTGAACGACGCCGCACTGCAGGTGGCGCAGGCCTGCGTGCCGGGCCGCGTGCTGCGGCCGGGCGGATGTGACTCGCTAGCCGTGACCGGGGCCCAGGTCCAGGGGGCGGTAGAGCTCCGGGTGTACCTCATCTCGGGCCCGCCCAGCCGGCCGGCCGCGGGCGAGGCCGGGACAGCGCCCACCGACTACGTGTGGGACATCCACGGCTACGACGGCGCCGGCCAGCTCATGGTGGCCTGGACCGGGCTGCGGATGCGCGACGCGGGGCCACTGCCGTCCCGCCGGGGCCGGACCGCGGCGCGGGACCAGCGGCCACAGAGCGGCCCGCTGTCCACGATGCCGGCCGCTCCCCCGGCCCCGTCCGCGGACCCGCTGCGCCGACTGGCCTGAGCCGCCGGGCTGGCCAGGCCGGCCGGCCCAGGTCGGCCTGGCTGGCCAGCCCGAGCCAGCCCGAGCCAGCCCGAGCCAGCTTGCGCCAGCCCGGGCCGGCCCGGCGGCCGGTGCCTCAGGTCAGCGCGCTGTCCCGGCCCGCGGCGGCGTGGTGGCCGTTCCCGGAGTCCGGGGCGGCGGTCACGTTGGTCACGGCCGCGACCTCCCAGTCCGGCCGGAGCGGCATGCCGGACACCCCGCTCTCGGTGAGCTTGGCCCCCAGCACCTGGTGGAGCTGGATGTGGTTGCGGTCGAACCCGAGCCGGGATCCGGCCATGTACAGCCGCCACACCCGGGCCGTGCCCTCGCCCACCTCGGCCACGGCTTCCTTCCAGTGCGCGTCCAGGTTGTCGCCCCAGGTGGCCAGGGTCTTGGCGTAGTGCTCGCGCAGGTTCTCTTCGTGCCGGACCTCGAAACCGGTGTCGTGCATGAGCGAGATCAGGTAGCCGGGTCCCTCGAGCTCACCGTCGGGGAACACGTAGCGGTTGATGAAGCCGCGCTGGCGCACCGCGGGCTCGATGTTGTCCGGGCGGGTGATGCAGTGGTTGAGCAGGCGGCCCTCCGGCTGGAGCTTGCCCAGCAGGAACTCGAAGTAGCCGGGCAGCTGGCGTTTGCCGATGTGCTCGGTCAGGCCGATCGAGCTGACCGCGTCGAAGCCGGTCTCGGGCACGTCCCGGTAGTCGAGGTGGCGGACCTCGGCCAGGCCGGACAGGCCGGCCTTCTCGATGGCTTGCTGGCCCCAGCTGGCCTGCTGCTCCGACAGCGTGACCCCGAGAGCCTGCACGCCGTACTCACGGGCGGCGTGCATGACCATGCCGCCCCAGCCGCAGCCCACGTCGAGCAGGCGCATGCCCTGGTGTAGGCCGAGCTTGCGGGCCACCAGGTCGAACTTGGCCGCCTGGGCCTCTTCCAGGGTGGAGTCCGCGGTCGGGTACACGGCGCAGGTGTAGGCCATGGACGGGCCGAGCACCCACTCGTAGAACCGGTTCGAGACGTCGTAGTGGTGCGAGATCGCGCGAGCGTCACGGTTCTTGGAGTGACGCAGGCCGCTCAGCAACCGCGAGCTGATCTGCACCTCCTGGGGCGGCGGGGCCAGCCGCGGGATCAGCACCTTGGGTCCGCCGAGGTCACGGAACAGCTGGATCCGCTCGGGCAGGCCGACGTCCATGGTCTGCGCGTTGGACAGCCGGGCCAGTGCGGTGTACATGTCGCCGTCCACGTCGAGGTGGCCGGAGACGTAGGCGCGAGCCAGCCCGAGCGCACCGGGCGCCTGGGCCAGGTAGGACACGGCGGCCGGGGACCGCACCGTGATCCGGACGGGAGAGCCTTCCGCTCCCGCCCGGCTGCCGTCGTAGGCCAGAAACTCCACCGGGGCATCAGGGCCCACAAAGTTCTCGAAGATTTGCGCCAGCGCCATGCCTGTCTCGCTTCCGTCGAATCTAACCAGGGTCTGGGGTCAGCGTCCGCGGACGCACTTGTCGTACAGACCAGGCAGCCGCCCCGACGGGTCGTACTCCCGCTTGAGCTTCTCCTGGGCCGCGCCGTTGTAGAGCTGGTTGAAGTCATCCTCGGTGTAGAACGACGTCGAATAAAGCGACTTGTGGCCGCCGAGCGCCCCGACCTCGTCCTCGATCAGCCGGTTGTAGTAGCCGTCGGCCCGGCCGGAGGGCAGCGGGACCTGACCCCAGAAGCCGAAGTTGACGTACACCTCGCCCGGCTTGAGCGGGTACAGGGTCCACTCCCGCTCGCCGCGCAGCCGCAGTGGGCACAGCCAGACCGGGCTCATGCCAACCTGGCCGGCGAAGAACGCCAGGAAGTCCGCGCCGCGTTCGACCGGGATCTCCACGTCCTGGATGACGTCCTCGCGGGCCGGCCGCTGCCGGCCCTCGTTCAGCGCGGCGGTCAGGCCGAGCCGGTGGTCCAGCGCGACCAGCTTCCGGTAGACGTCGCTGCGGCGGTACCGCCGCGGCCACAGCGACCGGATCAGCGGGTTCTGCACGCCGAACGGCCGGGAGCACCAGAACCAGTCGGTGTCCCACCGCCACAGGTAGTCGCGGATGGCCAGGAAGTCCTCGTGCGGCCCGCGGATCGAGGTGTAGTAGATGTCTTTGCCGGTGTAGTCGCTGCGCCAGGGCGCGATGTCGCTGTAGGCGCCGACGGTCAGGTACAGCTCGTCCGGGCCGAACGCCACCCCGTCCACGAAGTCGGCCCGGTGCCCGGCGTAGCTGCCCTCGGCCGCGATCTCGGCGATGGCGTCCGTGCAGGCCCCGGGGTCGGCGAACGGGAAGTGCCGCAGGTGCACGAACGGGTGGACCGGCTCCAGCTCGATGGTGAGGGACAGCGCGTACCCGAGGGTGCCGTAGGAGTTGGGGAAGCCGGCGAACAGGTCGGCGTGCTCCCCATCGGCGGTGGCGGTGACCACTCGTCCGTCGCCGGTCAGGATCTCCATGGCCAGCACCGATTCGTGCGGCATGCCGTTACGCAGCGAGGTGGACTCGATGCCCAGCCCGGACACCGCGCCGCCGAGCGTGATCGTCTTGAGCTGCGGGACGACCAGCGGCATCAGGCCGTACTCCAGGGTCGCGTCGCAGAGGGCCTCGTAGGTGGTCATGCCGCCGACGACGGCAACCCTGGTGTCCGGGTCGACGCTGAGCACGTGGTCGAAGGCGGACACGTCGAGCCCGGCGTAGCTGCCGTCGCCGGGACGAGCGTTCGCGTCCCGGAACCGGAACAGGTTCGACGTGCGCTTGGCCAGCCGCACCGGCGCTCCGGGCGGGATCGCTTCGTACGCGCGGCGCAGCTCGGCCACGGCCGCCCGGTGCCCGGCCAGGGCGGCTGACGGCGGGCCCCTGCGGACGACTTCCGTCATGCGCTGCTCCTCTCGCTCCGGCCTGGCCCGGGATCGGGACAGGCCAGCCCGGCCAAACCGGGCAAAAACCTCAGGCAGTTTATCTGTTCGCGGGCGGCCGTCTAGAGGGCCAGGTTCGGGGGACGCCGGGTTGCCGCAGGTCACCGACGCAGCCAGCCATCAACCGGTCTCAGCTGGCCACTGCGGGCGGACGGGCGGCAGCTCGGGGAACCCGTCCTCGGTGCCGTAGCTGGCCGCGACCTCCTCCGGCGTCATCGGCAGCCGGGCCAGGGACGGTGGTGCGCCGGCGTCGATCGTGTCCCGCAGCAGCAGGGCCATCGAGTAGCCCGGATCGACGGCCAGCGCGCGGTCCAGGGCCACGTTGGCTAGCGCGCCGTTCCCGGACTGCCAGGCGGTGAAGGCGAGCAGGCAGGCGGGAGAGGGCAGGTAGGCGGGCTCGGCCCGGCGGACCACATCGGTCCACAGCCGGGTGTGGGCGTCCCGGAAGTCCGGGTCCATCCGGGCCCAGGCGTCATCGCGCACCCGCAGGCTGGTCAGGGCCAGGGCCAGCCAGGCGACCTGATCGTCGGTGACGAACCTGCCCCCCTGGCGGTAGGTGGCCAGCGCGTCGGTGACCGCGCTGAGCCCCTCCAGCAGCAGCAGCCGCCTTGCGTCCTGGGACCGTCCGGAGCGCGACGCCTGGCTGACCAGGCTGAGGGCGTGGGTCTCGGCCCGGCGGGTGGCGTCCCGCATGGAGGTGCGGGTGATGCCGCCGAGCGGGCCAATCGAGGCGGTCAGCGCGGCCCGGTCCGGCAGCACCGGCATCCCGGCCGCGTCCATGGCCGCGCCGGCCGGATGGCCGGCCTCGAGCGGGACGCCCTGCGGCGGGCAGCAGGCCGGGTTGCGGCACTGGTAGGACCAATAGCGGCCATCCTCGACCCGGAGCACGTCCCGCAGCTCGAGCCCGGCGCGCCGGGCTGCTTTCCTGATCGCGTCGGCGACCGGGGTGACCAGCGATCCTGGGCCGTAGCCGATCGCGACGGCCAGGGCCTGCTGCTGGCCGGTGAGGACCGAGACGGCGTGCTGGGCGATGTCCCGGGCCGTCCGGGTGTCCGGCGGGTCGGGGAGGTCGAAGCGGAGGGTCACGTTGACCCGGTCCAGTGGCGGGCCGGCTCCGATGACGATCAGGCTCTTACTGGGGACGAAGCCGAGCAGGTGGGGCACGACGGCCAGGATGGCGGCCGGGGAGCCGACCTGGACCGTCTGCGGCGGGCCGGGTGGGTCGTCCGGGCGGGGTGGGCCGGGGTGCGGGTGCGGGGAGCGGGGCCCTGGCGGGGGATTTTTTGTCATGGGGCCAGGGTCATTGGGCGGGTGCTGGAGGGGCCAGCTGGCGGGGGCGGGCTGTGGATAAGGGCATGGGCGTGCCCAGGGCGGGAGGAGGGTCTTGACGAGGGGGGCGGGGTGGGTTACGTCGGGCCTACGTCAGAGGGCCACACCGAGCAGGGCGTCGGTCAGGTCGCGCACCAGCTGGCGGTCGGCCGGGGTGACGGCGGCCGGGTCGGCGATGGCGGCGGCGGCCCAGCGATCGACCACGGTGAGCGCGCCGGGGGCGTCGAGGTCGTCGGCCAGCCGTTCACGGACGCGGGCCAGGACGGACTCGGCCGGTGAGACGCCGGGGGCCGGTGGGGCTGGGGGGTTTGACGGGGCGGCCGGGGCTGAAGAGGCGCCTGTGGCCGGGGTGTCAGTGGCGGTGCGCCAGCGGGTCAGGCGGGTGCGGGCGGCGGCCAGGCCGGGCTCGGTCCACTCCCAGTCGTCGCGGTAGTGGTGAGCCAGCAGCGCCAGGCGGACGGCCATGGGATCCTCGCCGCCGGCCACCAGCCGGGAGACGAAGACCAGGTTGCCCAGAGACTTGGACATTTTCTCGCCGTCCAGGCCGACCATGCCGGCGTGGGCGTAGACCCGGGCGAAGACCGGGGCGGGCTGGTCGGCGTAGGCCACCCGGGTGTGCGAGGCGCTCATCTCGTGGTGCGGGAACACCAGGTCAGACCCGCCGGCCTGGACGTCGAAGACCGACCCCAGCTGCTCGGTGGCGATGGCCGCGCACTCCACGTGCCAGCCGGGCCGGCCGCGGCCGAACCGGGACTCCCAGGCCGGCTCCCCCGGGCGCTCGGCCCGCCACACCAGCACATCGAGCGGGTCCTTCTTGCCGGGCCGGTCCGGGTCGCCACCGCGTTCGGCCGAGACCTCCCGCATCTGGGCCGGGTCGAGCCCAGTCGGCGTGCCGAGACCGGACAGCTCACCGAACTCCGGGTCGGCTCCCCGGGCGAAGTAGACGTCGCCGTCCAGGTCGTAGAGCGAGCCCCGGTCGGCCAGGCGGCCCGCGAACCGGTCGATGACCGGGATGGCCTCCACCGCACCGATCAGGTGGGTGGGCGGCAGCACCCGGAGTGCCTCCATGTCGCCGCGGTAGCGCTGGGTCTCGCGCTGGGCCAGCTCACGCCAGTCCTCGCCGTCCCGCTCGGCCCGTTCCAGCAGCGGGTCGTCCACGTCGGTCACGTTCTGGATGTAGGTGACCGGGTGCCCCGCATCCAGCCAGGCCCGGACGAGCAGGTCCCAGGCGGTGAATGTGGCCGCGTGCCCGATGTGGGTGGCGTCGTACGGGGTGATCCCGCAGGCGTAGATCGAGGCGGGGCCCGCGGGAGGGCCGGCCGCCGCCGGGAGCAGCTTCCCGCTCGCCGTGTCCCGTAGCCTCGGTTCCGGGCCGCGCCCGGGCAGCTGGGGGACGGGAGGACGACGCCAGGAATCCATGAGGTCAGGCTATCTTGCCAACCCGGGGACGGCCGGAACCGGTAATGAGGCCAGGGTCTGCGCCAGCTGCGGCGGTGGACCGGTGGTGACGTGGGGCGGAGACGGCACCGACGGGGTGCTGATGGCGGTGGCCGCCTGTTCGGCGGCTTGTTCCGCGGCCTGTTCCGCGGCCTGTTCAAAGGCGTAGGCCAAGGCGATCAGCCGCGGCTCGCTCCAGCGCGGGCCCATGAACGACACCCCGACCGGCAGCCCCCAGACGTAGCCGAACGGCAGCGTCACCGCGGGGAAACCCCCGACGGCGGCCGGCCCCGAGGTGTGGAACACGTCGTGGTCGCCGAGCGTGTAGTCGGTCAGCCAGGCCGGGCTGGCGGTGAGCGCGAAGACCGCGTCCAGCCGGTGCTTGACCAGCGGTGTCTCGATCGCGGTCCGGGCCAGCCGGGTGGCGTCGGCCCGCAGCGTCCGGTACCCGGGATCGGTCAGGTCGCTCGAGGTGGCCGCGGCCCGTTCGAACACCTCCTGGCCGAACCGGGCCAGCACCAGCCCGGCGTTCCGCTGGTTGAAGCGGATCAGGTCGGCCAGCGTGCGGTGCCGGGCCCCCGGCAGTCCCGCCAGGTAAGCCTCGAGGTCGTGCTTGAACTCGGGCAGCAGCGCACCGACCTCGGCCAGCGCGATCTTCTCCGTGTCCGGCAGCTCCACCGGGTCGATGACCTGCGCACCCTGGTCGCGCAGCCGGGCCACCGCACGGTCCAGCACGGCGGCGGTGGCCGGGCCGGCCAGCGCGGAACCCGTCCGCCACACCCCGATCCGGGCGCCCTGCAACCCGGCCGGGTCGCAGTAAGCGGTGTAGTCAGCGGGGCGGGAACCAGTTGAATAATCAGAACCGGAACAGTGGACGGCGGGATCATCGGGGTCGGCGGCGGCCAGGATGCTGAGCATGGCCGCAGCGTCGGCGACGGAGCGCGCAATCGGGCCGGCCGTGTCCTGGGCGGCGGAGATCGGCACGATGCCGGACCGGCTGACCAGGCCCAGGGTCGGCTTGATGCCGACCACCCCGCAGGCACTGGACGGGCAGACGATCGAGCCGTCGGTCTCGGTGCCGACCGCGATCGGGGCCAGGCCCGCAGCGACCCCGACGGCCGAGCCGGAGCTGGACCCGGACGGGTTGCGTTCGAGCGCGAACGGGTTGGCCGTCTGGCCCCCGAGCGTCGACCAGCCGCTGGTCCCGTGAGTGGACCGGAAGTTGGCCCATTCGGACAGGTTGGCCTTGCCGACGATGACCGCGCCCGCAGCGCGCAGCCGGGACACGATGAAGGCGTCGCGGTCGTGGCTGCCCGGCTCGCCCAGGAGCGCGGGCGACCCGGCCGTGGTCGGCATGCCGGCCACCTCGACGTTGTCCTTGACCAGTACCGGGATGCCCTCGAGCGGGCCGCGGGCACCGCCGCGGGCGCGGACCGCGTCGCTGGCGCGGGCCTCGGCCACGGCCGCACGGTTGACCGTGATCACCGCGTGCAGGGCCGGGTTCAGCCGGTCGATCCGGTCCAGGTAGAAGGCGGTGGCGTCGGCCGAGGTGAGGGTCCCGGCGGACATGGCGCGCTGGAGGCCGCCAACCGACGCTGATCCGTGCGTGACGGGGGGCTCCGGCATGCGGGCAGGATAACTAATTCGGGCGTTCCGGTCACTAGGCGTTCTGGTCACAAAATGCGTCTAGATCCGGGGGTAACAGGTGGCGGTCCTAGTGGGTCAGGTGCGGGCGGAGAGGAGCCAGTGGCTGAGGCCGGGGAGGAGCCAGAGGCTGCCCGCGATCAGGGCCACGAAAGCGACCACGGCGAAGCCGAAGACCCAGGCCCCGCCGGGGACGCCGGTCAGCAGCGCCAGCTGGTCGGCGTCGGAGGCCAGTGCGCCTGAGGTCCGGGCCGCAGGGGTCCGGGCCCCTGAGGTCAGGGCACCGCCGCGACGACGCCGGCGCTGCAGCTCAAAGATGGGCCGGATGCCGCCGAACAGCAGGAACCAGGCGAACAGGTAGGCGAACACCTCCTGGGCCCGGAGCGAGGCGAACCGGCTGATCAGGAAGACCACGAGCGCGGTGGCCAGGACAGCCAGGAAACCGTAGGCGTTGCGGATGGCCACGAACGCCGCGGCCAGCAGCAGCAGGACCAGCCAGAGCAGGAACGTGGCGTGCCGGGCCGCGACCAGCCAGGCCGCGGCCAGGCCGAGCAGCGATGGGGTCACGTAGCCCGCGGCGGTGGTCAGGACCAGCCCGGCACCGTGGCTCTTACCGCGCGAGGACGTCACGCCGGAGGTGTCGGAGTGCAGCCGGATGCCATCGAGGCGGCGGCCGGTGGCAATCGAGACCACGGCGTGCCCGCCCTCGTGGGCCAGGGTGACCATGTTGCGGGACACGTGCCAGACACGGTGGCTGGCGACCACCGCGAAGGCCACCGCCGCGGTCAGCGCGACCAGCCAGGTGGCCAGGACCGGCCCGGTGGCCGTGACCCGGTCCCAGAAGTGCGCCAGCGTGGTCACGGCAGCCAGGCCACGTGTCCGTGCAGTTCGGCGTAGCCGATGAACGCGCCCATGTCGATCAGCGTGTGCGCGATGACCAGCGGGGTGACCCGGCCCCAGCGGCGGTACAGGATCGCGAAGATCACGCCCATCACCGCGTTGCCGATGAACCCGCCGAAGCCCTGGTACAGGTGGTAGGAGCCGCGCAGGGTGGCGCTGATCGCGATGGCCCGGGAATTCCGGAAGCCGAGCTGGTCCAGGCGACGCAGCAGGAAGCCGATGACCAGGACCTCTTCCACCAGGCCATTCTGCAAGGCCGACAGGATCAGCACCGGGATGCGCCACCAGACGTCGGGCAGGCTTTCCGCGACCACGTTGAGGTTGAAGCCCAGATGGAAGGCGGTTATGACCCAGCCGAGCCCGAAGCCGCCGATGACCGCGGCCACGATCGCGCCGCGCAGCAGGTCCTGCACTGGGCGCTTGCCGTCCAGCCCGATGACCGACGGCGACTCGCCCTCGCGGGCGATCAGGTACAGCGCCAGCACCACCGGGGCCACGCCGAGCAGGGTGTTGGTGAGCTGGAGGAACAGGTCCAGGATGGGGCGGCCGGGAGCGAGTGAGCCGTTCAGGGTCGCGGTCTGCTTGCCCAGGGATTTGCTGGCGGTGAGCGAGCCGATCAGGTCCACAAAGGCGTACAGGCCGCTGCCGCCGAGCGAGACGGCGAAGACGGCGATGACCTCCCACCAGAGCAGCCTGCGGGTGGGCAAGACCCAGCGGCCGACGGGGGCTGGAATGACGCCTGGGGCGGGAGCGACGCTTGGGGCCGATGGGGCGGCTGAGGCAGAGGCGTCGCTTGGGGCGGGAGCTTCGCTTGGGGCGGGAGTGGACGCGGAGGCAGAGGACGCCCCGGCTAGGGGGGCGCCCGGGAGGTCCTGGCCGTCACTCATCGGACGCACTCTAGCGGCAGAAACCTAAGGAACTACCTGAGTAGATCGTCAAAGTCTCCGTCGGCCGCGCCGCCGATGAGCGCCTCGATCTCGGCCCGGGTGTAGATCAGGGCCGGGCCGTCCGGGTCGCTGGCGTTCCGCACCGCGACGCCGCCGTCCGGCAGCTTGGCCAGCTCGACGCCGGTGCCGTCGGGGGTGGTGGGCTGCCAGTCAAGGCCAGAAAGCTGGGTAGCTGGAATTCCGTTGTACGGCTTACCGGCGTGGTCTGGACCATGAGCCGTGGTCATTGGCGGGGGATTCCTTACGTTCAGAGTTCTTTCAGAATCGCGGCCAGAATGTCCTGCGTCCGATCGGGTGAGGTGCCCTTGACGCTGAGCCGCTCCATGACTTCGCTGTACCGCTCCACTTCTTCCCGCTTGTCGAGGTACAACGCGCCGGTGAGCTGTTCGATGTAGACGATGTCGGTCATGTCCGGCTCGGGGAACCGCATCACGGTGAACGCGCCGCCCTCGGCCGCGTGCCCGCCGAACGTGAACGGCAGTACCTGCAGCGTGATGTTCGGCTCCCGGGTCGCGGCCATCAGCCGCTCGATCTGGCCCTGCATGACGGCCTTGCCGCCCATCGGCCGGCGCAGTGCGCCCTCGTCGACCATGGCCCATAGCCGGGGCGGGTTCTCACGGGTCAGCAACTGCTGGCGCCGGGTGCGCAGCGCGACCCGGCGGTCGACCTCGTCCGCGGCCGCGGCCGGCTGGCCCTGCTTGACCACGGCCCGGGCGTACTCCTCGGTCTGCAGCAGGCCGGGGACGAACTGCACCTCGTACACCCGGATGAGCTCGGCTGCCTCTTCCAGGCCGACATAGATCTGGAACCAGTCCGGCACCACGTCGGAGTACTTCTGCCACCAGGCCGGCGAGTTGGCCTCGCGGGCCAGCGAGACGAGCTGGGTGCGCTCGTCGGAGTCGGTGACGCCGTACAGGTCGAGCAGGTCGACGACGTCGCGCTCCTTGAAGCTGACCCGGCCCAGCTCGAGGCGGCTGATCTTGGACCCGGACGCGCGGATCCGGTAACCGGCCTCGTCACGGGAGATGCCCTGGGCTTCGCGCAGCTTGCGCAGTTGGGAGCCCAGCAATATGCGCAGGACAGTCGGGCCACTTCCCGGGTGGCTGGGAATCACCCCGCCACTTCCTGTCCCCGAACTGCAGGGCTCAGGACGAGACACCGTCGGGCGCTCCCCCACGCCGACATGATGCTCACCACCCCAACCTCAGCTTGCAGTGCTTTAGCTGCAGTGCCGTAGTTTTGCTACCGTGCACGTGCACGTGCATCGTCCCTTGCCGCTGCAAGGAGTACTCGGCATGATACCGCCCACGCGCACAATTGCACGACCTTAGCGCCTTTGCATTGGCCTGCGCGGTGCACATCGTGACCAAATATCCGGTAGATATCGTTTGCACTTGCCCGCTCGCCGCTTCTGGCGACTGGCCCGGCATGCTACTAGGCTCGGGGCGATATGAAGGGGCCACGACCGTGCGGGCCCCGCCCGCAGGCCGAGCCCAGACACATGCTTGGAGCAATAATGTACGAAAATTATCCGTCGACCGGGGCAGGCGGGCAGCTTCCGGAAACGCCGGATGTACGGCCGCTGCCGACCTCGGTACAGACCGCTGTCCGGCTGATGTACGCCGGCGCCGGGATCAGCGCGATCAGCTTCATCCTGGGCCTGGTCACCATCGGCAGCGTCCGGCGCACGCTGGAAAAGCAGAACCCGACCTTCTCGGCGTCCAAGATCAGCTCGCTGGTGAACGCCGAGATCGCCATCGTCGTCGTGGCCGGCGTCATCGGAGTGGGCCTGTGGCTGTGGATGGCGTGGGCCAACAATCGCGGCAAGAACTGGGCCCGGATCACCGGCACGGTGTTCTTCGCCCTCTACACGCTGGACCTGATCCTGGTGGCGGCGCGGTCCGCCAGCGGCGTCTCCACCGTGTTTGCCATTGTGACCTGGCTGGTCGGGCTGGGGGCCACGATCATGTTGTGGCGGCGCGAATCGAGCAGTTACTTCCACGCCGAAGAACCGGCGTTTTAAACCTGGTGATCGGCGGTTTGGACCCGAGCCGAAGGCGGTTACCACCCGCCTTGACTGCTGCTTCATTGCGGAAATAAGTTCGCATTGCGGGGGCAGAGATTCTCTCGCCCGCCCGCCAGCGGCGAAGGCACGGGGCCACGCCAC
The DNA here is from genome assembly GCA_965277615.1 of Streptosporangiaceae bacterium. Taxonomy (GTDB): domain Bacteria; phylum Actinomycetota; class Actinomycetes; order Streptosporangiales; family Streptosporangiaceae; genus Bog-532. Next base: position 656,783 of record CBDIDG010000004.1, read on the forward strand.
AGGTATAGCTCACGTTGCCACCCGGCGCCGCCGTTTCTATTCTTTCTTAAATACTGGGCCAAAGCGATCATATGCGCCATCGATATAATTTTTAACATTGTTTTGGCAATAGGTGCCATCACCGCCCGCGACGCAACCCGGCGGAACTATAAATTCTTTGATTAACGTGGAATCCGCCGCTAACACGGGGATTGCACCCCGGGATGACAGCAGCGGGACCACGAGGCGCCGGCGGGGCTTCCGCACCGCGTTGCGCGGATTGAGAATACCGTCAGGTCTGTGACCTGGGCATCCCAAGATGGCAGTATGCGGCTTGTGGTCCACGCCGACGAAACGATCATGCTGCCGGTTGACGCGTACCGAAAATTTGCCCTATGACAACTGTCACGAGCGCCGGAGCCCCGGGCAGCCCTTGACCGGGCACTACGCTTCCCTTATTCGTTCCTCGCTTTAATACCTGAGACGTGAGAAGAGGTACGTGAAGCTTTCCGAGCAAACCGGCGTGATAGCGGCTTCTTGGTACGTCAACACGCGCGGTTACGCCACGATTCATGTAGTTATCTGGACCGTGACCCGGTGACTTATTCGCTTCTTCGCCGATATCGCCGGAAGGACGCCCGGCACCCCGATCGGTGGGCCGCCGACCAAGGTGCGGTCATGGCGGTGACCACGGAAGCTCTGACCGGTCGCGGTGGAATGCCCGGCCTGCTCTGGTCGAACGCATGGCTTACCGAAGCGCTGAGCTCCAGGGAGGATTCACCGGATGAGGCGTCATTTGCGGACACGATACCGCTAACCGAAATAAGGCCGGCGTATTACTCGCCGAGTACCACGATGAGGGGCAGATTCCGGCAGGCGTTCGTTCCGGGTGACCGGGCGGCGTGACTCAGCAGTCCTCCGGGCCGGGCTGCGGCTCGGTCAGGCTGACGGACGGCAGGCTGACCGACGGCAGGCTGACCGACGGCAGGCTGACCGACCGACGGCAGCGCCGCAGACCACAGGCTCGCAGCCATGGGCCGACCGCTTTTACCGTGGCCCAGTCGCACATTAACCATAAACAGCTAATGGTCTGACTATTCTGGCGAATAGCAGCAAGCCGTCAGGAAACCAGCCGTTTATCGCGTCAGGGAGTGGCAGGCGATCGCGGCGGCGGCCACGACATTGAGTGAGTCAACGCCAGCCGCCATTGCGGAAAGGTCCATCGGAATACATACGGGCTCGTCGGCCTCGTGCAGCCATCGAGACGACAGTCCGTCGCCCTCGGTGCCGAGCATGAGGGCGACCCGCTCCCCCTGCGAGGCCGCCTCGATCGCGGTGGCGGACTGGTCGGGAGTCAGGGCGAGCAGGCGGAAGCCTGCCGCGCGCAACTCAGCCAGGCCCCCATACCAGTCGGTCATGCGGGCATACGGGACCGCGAAGACGGCCCCCATGGCCACCTTCACCGCGCGCCGGTAGAGGGGATCCGCGCACCTGGGCGACAAGATAACGCCGTCCACACCGAGGGCCGCCGCGCAGCGGAAGATACCCCCGACGTTGCCGTGATCAACAATGTCCTCCAGCACCAAGACCCTGCTAGCTGGCCCTTTACCAGCCGCGCCCGCCAGGACCTCGGCCACCGCGGGCAGCGGGCGGCGGTCCATGGCGGCCAGCGCGCCGCGGTGGACGTGGTACCCGGTCAGTTGCTCGGCCGCCGGCGCGGGCAGGACGTAGGCCGGCCCGCCACACACCGCGGCCAGGTCGGCCAGGCCGGCCGCCTTCTGCTCGGTGGCCAGCAGCGACCGGACCCGGTAGCCCGCCGCGACGGCCCGCCGGATCACCTTCTCCCCCTCGGCCACGAATAGCCCGTGCTCGGCTTCCAGGCTCTTGCGCAGTTCGACATCAGTCAGGCTCAGGTAGTCGGTAAGCCGAGGATCGCGGGGATCGGAAACGTGCGTGAAACATGCCACGGCTTCAGTCTCCGGATTTACGCCAGCAGTGTCGATTCGCCCGTCCAATCCATACGTTTTGCCCAAGTTCGCTAGCTCATTGCCCTACTCGGGACAGCTCGTCGGCAATATTACCTACGCGCCCCTATGGACTATTCGTCCCCGGTGACGTAAGCAATTAAGGAGGTCTAGACCTTGGGAGAGTGGCCTGTGGTTGACGCATGGATGCCTGGCGCGCGGTGCCTTCGAGTCCAGACAGACGGCGGGACGCTACGAGGTGGCGCACCGCGCGTGGTCTGGCAGGCACTGGGCGCGGATCCACGCTTGATCTCGGCTACTTCGGCCGCGGAACGCCTGGTGCAGCAGGGACGGCCGCCGCACCTGGTCTGGAATCCGCTGTCCGGTGACATCGTGCAGCTGATCCCGGTGGTCCGGGCGGCCTGTTCGCTCGGCGCCCCGGAAGGCCTCGACTGCTGGACGAGCACGCCCGAGGCCGCGCCGGCCAACCGCCAGGGCCGGCTGTGCGCCCAGGTCGGCGTGCTGGCCTGGGCCTGGGAGCCGTTCACCGACGGCCCCATGCACGGGGCCGAGGCCCTGCTGAGCTGGCTGGCGTCCTGGGGGGTACCGTCGCGCTGGCCCGCCGGGCCGCCGGCCTCGTTCACGCACGCCCAGACGGCCGCGCGCAGTTGCGCGCAGTGGGCGCTGGGCGGGCACTTCGGCGCGTCGCAGGTACCGGGCTGCGACGCGGTCGGCCCAGGGGCCATCGACATCGGCCTGCTGAGCGCGCCGGCCACGGCGCCGTGCGTGCCGATCAACGGGTCGCGCTCCCCCCGGCCGGTCCATGCCGTTCACGCCGGGCGGCCCGACGCTCACGCGGGGCGGTCCGAGGCGCTGACCCACACGCTGCGGGTGGCCCTGACCGACATGCTCGGCCCGGAGATGGACGCCGACCGGGCTCCGGCCGGCAGCCGCCTGGCCCGGCAGCGCGCCTTATTAGCTTTGACAGGCCGCGGGGGCATCGGGCCAGATTAGGGCCATGAGCACTGAAGCAGTCCCGTCCGGAGAACTGTCGGCGACGGAGCGCACGCGGCTGCGGCGGCACCGCGAGCGCGGCCGCTCCGACCGCACCGACCTGTACGAGGTGCTGGACGCCGGCCTCATCTGCCACCTCGGTGTGGTAGTCAACGGCGCCCCGCGGGTGCTGCCCACCACCTACGCCCGCGACGGCGAGACGCTGTACCTGCATGGCTCCTCGGCCAACGCCGGGTTCGTCGCGGCCGACGGTCACGAGGTCTGCGTGACCGTGACGCACTTCGACGGGCTGGTGCTGGCCCGGTCGGTGTTCAGCCATTCGGTGAACTACCGCAGCGCGCTCGTGCTCGGGACGGCGACCGTGGTCCGGAACGAGGACGAGCGGCGGCACGCGCTGCGGGCCATCGTGGAGCACTTGGTGCCCGGCCAGTGGGACGCGGCCCGCTCGCCGACGAACAAGGAGATGGCGGCCACCGCGGTGCTGGCCCTGCCGCTGGCCGAGGCGTCGGTGAAGGTGCGGACGGGGCCGCCGGCCGACGAGCCCGACGATCTGGACCTGGATGTATGGGCCGGCGTGCTGCCCGCGACGGTGACGTTCGACGCGCCGGTCCCCGATCCGGCGCTGCGCCCGGACATCACCATTCCCGCGCACATCAGGAGTTTCCCGGCGACCCGGACAGCCACCGACGGTGAACGAAACATGTCCAAATGATTTCGAGCCTGGCCGCTAGTGCTCAGATAAGGGCCTAACCTGGGACAATGAACGAACGGTTGGTGTGGATCGACTGCGAGATGACGGGCCTCGACATTGAGCGGGACGCCCTCATCGAAATCGCGTGCCTGGTGACCGACGGCGAGCTCAACATCCTCGACGAAGGTGTGGACGTCATCATCAAGCCGCCGCCCGAGGCCATCGACCAGATGGGCGACGTGGTTCGCACCATGCACACCACTTCCGGCCTGCTGGAGGAGCTGGCCGGGGGCGTGACGGTGGACGAGGCCCAGGAGATCGTGCTCAGCTACGTACAGATGCACATCAAGGAGCCGCGCCGGGTCCCCCTGTGTGGTAACTCGATCGCGACCGACCGGTGGTTCATCGCCCGCGACATGCCCCAGCTCGACCAGTACCTGCACTACCGGATGGTCGACGTTTCCAGCATCAAGGAGCTGTCCCGCCGCTGGTACCCGCGGGCCTACTACGCCAGCCCGCCCAAGCATGGCGGCCACCGCGCGCTGGCCGACATCACCGAGAGCGTGCAGGAGCTTCGTTACTACCGCGAGGCGGTGTTCGTGCCCCAGCCCGGCCCGGACTCGGCCACCGCCCGGGAGATCGCGGCCCGGCACACGAGCGAAGCGCCCGCCCCGGAGTAGCCGTCTTGTTTCGCCCGAACTCCCGGTAGCTGGTAAGTTCTCCTTGCCGCGCGTGCACGGTGCGCGGCCATGGTGGGTGTAGCTCAGTTGGTTAGAGCACCAGGTTGTGGTCCTGGGGGCCGTGGGTTCGAATCCCATCATCCACCCCGGTGAAAGAGCAGGCCAGGAGCCTCGGCAACAGTAACGGCCGAGGCTCCCACCGTTTCGATGTCCGTTTTTGGGAGTTCCCTGGGAGCCGATCTTGGAACTGGATTCGCCTGCGTCGATTCGTACGTACCGACGAGCCGCTGGTGACCGCGCAGCCCTTCGACGCGAGCACGAGGCTCTAAGTCGCTGCCTTAGCCTTCCCCCCACAGTGTGGATGTCATAATGTCGTGGTGGTTAATCGTAGTAATAATCAGCGCACTCTTCCTCGTTGGCGCCCTAATAGGCTCTTTTGTTCTCATCAACAACCAGATCCGGGCAGAAGATCGCGGTTATGCTCGTTTGCGAAAAGCTGACCTCAGCGTGGCTGAAACGCTGGGTTCGGTTTCACATGGAAATCGCATACTCATGGGCACATCGACTCCCGAGTCCGAGTCGACGACTCCCGATGCGCAATCGAGAACCGAGCCAGACGACGATCGCCTAGCGCTGGCTGCTCTATGGACAGTGACCCATGAACGCTTGGATCTATACCACCGCATCGCTACCGGACAAGCGAGACGCAGTTTTATTACCGCTCAGATTGCTATGATTGTCGGCTTCGCGCTACTAATTGGTTTTGCAATTCTTGCCACTCGTGTTCACACTACTGCGTCCGCCATTACCACGGGTAGCTTGGGTGCCGTAGCAGCAGCATTCGCCGGATATATTGGCCGGACATTTGTACGTTCCCAAGAATCAGCGGCGTCACATCTTCGTGCCTATTTCGACCAGCCGCTCGAATTCTCCAAGTACTTGGCTGCCGAGCGTCTTCTATCTGCGTCGGATGGCCTAACCACTGCTCAGCAAGCAAAAATCCTAAGCGCTCTTATAGAAGATATTTCTGCACCGCTCGGGAAAAAAAATAAGATTCGCCGTACACGAGCTGCGAGCAACTTATCAAGAATGACAACCGCTGATCTCTCCGAGAGCTGCGCGCGTTCGTAGATTGATGTCTTCCAAAGACCTTGCAGGCCATCTCGAAGCTCTGCCCGCATCCGCGGCGTGATGTGGCTATAGACGCCACGCATGCCGGGCACCTCGTGGCCCATGCGTTCGGACTGGAGTACGTACCGCACGCCGAGGTCGTCGAGCCATGTCTGGTGACCGTGACGCAGGCCGTGCGGGGTCAGGCCGGGCCGGAGCGGCAGCCAGCTCGCCAGCGAGACCGGCTCAACGGGTGGCCGCTCCGACCCGGGGCACCGGTCTGCGCCTACCTTGTGCCTGATGAGCATGCCACCCTGCTGAAGCTGAATAGTGCGGTTGCACACGGAGCATCGGCCGCAGCCGTCTTTCCCAGCGAGTCGAGTTATCCCACGGCCAGTTGGTGGGGTGTACGGCTCGTTTGGAGCAGCTGGCGGCCAGGGCGACAGGGGCAATCCTGGCCAGGGCGCGCTTGAGTCCACCAGGACAGGTGCAGCCGTGCGGCCGTGCGGTCCTTGCCGCTTCGTATACCAACCGTCCGCAGCGGGCCGCACGATCCGCGTTGCGTAGTTCGAGCGCCGGTAGTGCGTGTTCCGCTCGCTGAGGAACACGAACTCGTCTCCCGCGCACCATGGCGCTTCAGTGTTCCGGCAGGTGCATTTCCGCTGAGGCGTGGTGTCCAGATGCCAGGCCAGCAGGTCAGCCAGGAACGGCGGCAGATCGGCGGTGCGGATTGACCCGTCCTTCGGGCGGCCCCGGTAGAAACGGCTGTTCAGCTCGTACAGCTTCCAATTGATGCCCAGCGTCGTTTTGTGCACGCATCCCGGCGGCAGGCCGATTGCTTCACTCCAGCGAATGCCGGTGTAAGCCATCGTGACAGCGAGCACGAAATCGGCATCCCGGCCGGACAGGACGGCGCATCGTTCAGCGAACAACAGCACCTCCAGCGGAGTAGCCCATGACTTCTCCGCCTTCTCGGCCCGCTCTATCCTGCGTTGCCCTTTCCGGCCCTTGCCGCGTTTCCGGGCGGCTGGATTGGCCTGAATATAGCGTGGGATGGCGTCACCGAGAACCGTGGTAAGCGTCGCGCGGGCCTCTCGGGCGGTGCGCCGCTCGTACCCCCGCGAGATGAGCTGCATTTCCCATGCTGCAATTTCGTGTGTCTCCAGGGACGTGAGTTCCCGGTGACCGAACGCCGGAAGGATCAGCACCTCAATCGTATATTTGTAAGTGCTGAGGGTGTTCAGCTCCAAATCTTGAGCAGGGAACCATAGATTGACCCATTCGGTAAGCGTGATCAGCCCGGCCCGGGGATCAACGTACGTGTGATTCCGTATCGCGGCTTCTTGGTCATTGCCGTAATTCTCAGCGGCCTTGCGGGTCGTGAATCCGGGTTTGGAATCCAGCTTGCCATCCGGGGCGCGCCAGCGGGCACGCCACAGGTTCCCGCGCTTTTCTGCGTACGCCATTGTTCGTATCTCCCTCGTTTGCCGTCAGGCGGCGTCCGGACGTCGGCTAGCTACAGGCCGGGGCCGAAGCGCATTAGCGGGCATGTCGTTTCGGCGTGGTGCCTCGCGCGGCTGACGTCGGCGGGGCTCGAATGCGAAGTCACTGAGTGGGGCGGGCCGGTATTCGTGCAGAGCGACGATCGCGGCCAGGTGGTCGGCGGTGAATCGGTAGCTACCGCCGAGCAGGGTGAAGGGGATTTTGCGGGCGGCGGCCTGCCGTTCGAGCCAGCTCGGCTTGACGCGGAGGATGGCGGCGGCCTCGTCGAGTGTGTGGACGGCTAGGGTCATCGGCCACCGCCGCCTTTGATGACACCTAGACGGGGGGTGGTCGTCCCGGTCGTCCCAGTCGTCCCTTCGCAGGTCAGCCCCGGGACGGCTGTTTTGGTGGGACGGCTCAGGTCGTCCCAGGTTTCAGGTCGTCCCGGGGCTGAGCTGGGCGGGGACGCTTGGGACGGCTGGGACGGCTCCCCCGCCGGGGAGGGGCAGTAGCGTGCCCATGCGTCGGTGAAATCGGCCCGGTAGTAGCCCTTGGCCTGGCCGATGGGTTCCCCGAACCGGATGTTGACCGAGCGGATGTCGTAGTCGCGGAGCATGGCGGCCAGCCGCATGGGCGTGATCCCGCCGGGGCCGTGGTCGGACCAGGGGGCTTCGGGGTCGGACCGCAGCCGGGTGACCAGGGTCGTGGTCGGCAAGGCGTCGGCAGCGCCGAAGGCGGAGCGGCAGTCGGCTAGCAGGCGGATGCGGTCCGAGACGCTGGCGGCCTGGTCGCGGTCCTCGGTCAGCGCGACGGCGGCGTGCCGGGCCAGTTCGGGCCACTCCCCGGCGGCTAGGTCGGCCACGGCGATGAGGGGTTCCCAGGTGTCGGCGGCCCGGTCCTCCAGCGGCATGCCGGGCTCGGCGTGCTCCAGCTCGGCCACGTGGCCACCGAGCCAGGCGGCGAGGCTTTCGGCCAGGGCGGTGAGGGCGGGCCGGTCCCGGCGGTGCCGGAACGGGGCCACCGATTCGCCCGGGGCGCGGCGGCGCATGCGGACCACGACGGCGCGGTCCTCGATGGTGTCGGGCATGGCCCCGATCCCGGCCAGGGCGGCCATGGCGAAGGTGGGGATGGTTTCCAGGCTGCGGGTGGCGTTGTCCCACCGGATCGCGGGCCGGTTCCGCTGATGCCCGGCGTTGAGCAGGCCCCGCAGGTCCTCGTTGGCTTCGGCGTTCTTCCCGCCGAAAATCGTGTCGGCCTCATCCACCAGGAGCGTGGGCGGGGTAGCGGTCCCGATTGCCCGGTACACCGCGGCCGGGGAGGCGTTCACGGTGATGAGCGGGGCGTGGCAGGTGCCTTCCACGATGTCCAGCAGGCGGGACTTACCGCACCGCTTCTCCGGGGCACGGATCACCAGCCGGGGGGCGTGTTGCCAGGCGGCTTGAGCGTGGCTGGCAGCGATCCACAGCGCGACCGCCACCGCGGCCTCAGCGGACGGCAGGATCACGTACCGGGTCAGGGCGGTGTGCAGCTGGGCCAAGAGGTCGGCGCCTTCACTGGCCGCGGGGCCGGTGTGCGGCTCGTAGCCGGGGCAGCCGCAGCGGCGGCAGGCCTTTTCGCCGTGCCGGTCGTGCCACAGCAGCTGGTGCCAGCACCCGTCCCGGCCGCAGGCGCCCGGCCCACCGGGCACAGCCTCCCCGCGGGCCAGGCGGTCGGTGATGATGCCTTCGTCGGGGGTCATCATGCGGCGGCAACTCCTTCGGCAGTGAACGCGCCGTCGATGGCGGCGCGGATTTCACGGGGGGTTTGCTGAGCGGCGGTCCCGGCCGCGGTGAGCGCGGCGCGGGCGTCGGCGTCGGTGAGAGCGCCCGCGGTGACCATGCGGGCGGCGCCGCGGGCGGCCCCGTAGAGGGTCGCGCGGCGGCGGCCTTCGGGGGCGCTCTGGACCGCCCGTAGCAGCGCGGCCAGGAGGGCGGGGGGTGATGAGATGCCCCCTGCTCCGCGGAGCCTCACAGGGCCATGCAGAGCCACAGCAGGCGCTGCGGGCAGCGAGGGCGGAAGCAGGGCCGCGCGCAGCGCGGGGGGCATCTCAGCCACACCCCGGCCGCCCACCCACCGGTACGGGCGCCCGGTGCCCGGGTGGATCGAGGGCGGGGCGGCGACGTACCCGCCGTCTGCCTTGATGTCTACGCCCGCGGCGCCGGGCAGCGCGGGCACGGTGGCGTGCCCGGGGTGGCGGTAGTACAGGTGCCAGCCACCCCCGCCAGTCGCCACAGTGGCGGTCGGGGCCATGAGGGCGTGGTCGAGCTGGCCGCCGTTACGCGGGTCGATATCCACCACGCACAGCCCGGACACACGGCCGGTGCGGATGGCCAGCAGTCCCCCGGGCACCTTGCGGAGCATGGCGGCCAGCCGGGCGGGGTCGAGGGTGGCGGCGTAGAAGCCATGGCAGGTCAGGCACTCACACGCGGCCTTGTCGTGGTCCCGCCCGGCCTTGTGGCAGGGGTGGCAGTTGGCCACGGGCCGCTTGGACCGGCCCAGCACGAACACGGGCCAGCCGAGAGCCATGTACCGGCGGGCGGCAGCTTCGGCAGTGAGCCCCGCAGGGACCTTTCCGCTCGTAGGTTCTTCGGGCTCGGGCTCGGGCTCGGGCTCGGTGCCAGGACCGGGGTCGGGGTCGGGGCCGGCACGCCGGGCCAGGAGGGCGGGCAGGTCGGCCAGGGCTGGGGCGCCGGGCTGGCCGTGCAGGAGCACGGGGCTGGTCAGGGCGGTGAACGTGGCCCGGATGGCCTCGGCGGCGGCGGGGTCGCCGCGATGCGGGATGAGCTTGACGGCGCCGTCGGCGGTGGGGTGGTAGGCCGGGTCAAGCTGACCGTGCATGGTCAGGCAGCCGTCGATGTAGGCACGGACCAGGCCATCGTAGGGCAGGTCGCCGGTCATCGGGTGCCGTCCCGGTGCAGGCGCCGCAGGTAGGCGTAGAGCTGGATCGGCAGGCGGGGCCGCATGCCGGTGCCGTTGCAAGCGCGGCAGGTGCGGTTGGTGCCGCCGGGGCGGCATCGCCAGCACGTCCCCCACGGCGAGGACGAGCACATGACGATGTAACCGAGAGTGACAGCGAGTAGGCAGAGTCCTAGCAGGGCAATGAGCGGGGTCACAGCTACTCCAGGAGGGGTGAAGAGACGTTTGCGCAGGCGGGTTGCTAGTCGTTAGTTCGCAGGCCAGGGGCTAGATGGGGTGCTAGCGGGGGCGCTAGGTCTAGCGGGGTGCGGTGCTAGACCTAGCGCCCGCCGGGCGGTCAGCCGGGCATGCCCGGACCGGTCTAGTGGTTACGTTCGGTGATTGCTTTGGTGAGGTCGTCGCGGGTGATGCCGCGCCGGTTCGCGCCCTTGCCGTCCTCGGTGGTGCCCCACACCTGGCCGGTGCGCAGCCCGTAGGGCTTGAGGGCGGCGGTGAGCTGGGCCGCGCGCGCGTCGGGCTCGAGGCCGGCCCACGCCTGGTACGCGCCGGGCCGCAGCGCCGCCAGCCGCATGACCGCCTCTTCGGACCAGACCTTGGGTTCGGTGATGACGGCGGCCAGGTCGGCCAGCAGATCGAACGCCGGGCCGGTGTCGGGGGTCTCCCCCAGGGCGTGCCCGGCCAGCGTCCCGGCCCGCTCCCGGGCCAGCCGGGCGCGGGCGGCGATCTTCTCCACCGCGGGGGCGTCGAGGTAGAAGCCGCGCACGATCCGAGGTGCCTCACCTTCGCCTGCGAAGTAAAAGATGCCCTTGTCAGCGAAGGAGAACATGGTGGCGCGGACGCCGTTCTTGTACGCGGACGTGCCGAGCACCATGTCGTTTTCCACCTGGCCCATCACCTTCAGGCACATCCGCAGCACCGCGTTAGCGGAGATGCCCGTGGGCAGGGACTTGGCGTCCGGACGCTGGGTGGCCAGGGTCAGCACGATGCCGGTAGCCGGGCCGCGCTTGACTAGGTCGGTGCAGATGTCCTCGAACTCCGACCCGTGGGTGGGGTGCTCGAACATGACCTGGCACTCATCGGCGGCGATCACGATGGGGTGCAGCCGCAGCGACCGCTTGGACGCCAGCTCCGGGGTGACCTTGTTCTCCGGGCACAGGTCCCGCGGCAACCCGCGGATCACCTTGGTCCGGCGCCGCAGCTCCTCCCGCAGGGCACGGAAGTCAGCCAGCGCGTAGGCCAGGTCCTCATCATCATCACCAGCCCGGTACCGGTAGGCCACCGACTCCAGCGGGGACAGGTCACCGGTGCCCTTGAAGTCATACAGATGCAGCTCAGCGCGGGGGTCCAGGGCGGCGATCAGGGCCAGCAGCCGCAGCAGGAACGTCTTGCCCATCCGCGGGATAGCCCCGATGATCACCGACACGAACATCAAGGTGACGTTGACCGGGCGGCCGCGCTGGTCGGTGCCGAACGGGACCGGCTTGAACAGGTCCGCCGTCCCGGACTTGGCCAGCGGGAACGCGGGCTGGCGGGCGGTGGACATGTCCTGGTCCCCCACCCACAAGATCAGGCGGCCGGGGTGCTGCTTGTGGTCGGCCTCGGGCCACACACATCCGAGCTGGCGGCGCAGCCCGGAGGCCAGTTCCTTGCGCTTGTCCATGATGGCCGTGACCGTCACGCCGTAGGGCAGGTCGAGGTCGGCGCGCCAGCCGGGGCCATCCCGGCTGATCGGGTCCTTGAAGTCGATCGCGGTCTTCGGGTCCTTGCCCATGGCCTGGTTGATCGCGGCAATCCCGAGGGAGCATAGGGCGCGGACCACCACGTCGCTGGTCAGCTTCTCCGCCTTGCTCCCGGACACCGCCCGGTCAATGAGCGGCTGGTCGGCGGGGGCACCGAGCTTGCCGAAGATGGCCACCGCGGCGGCCAGCACGGCCAGCTTGACCGGCCCGGGGGCGGCCAGGACCAGGACCAGGGCCACGACCGCGGTGATCGCAGCCAGGATGAAGAGGGGGACGCGGAGGCGGACGCGGGAATCCCGCTGGCGGGACAGCTTCAGGTAGGCCTCGGGGTCGGCCTTCAGCACGGTGGCCGCCCGGACCGGGTACCCCTCCAGGTCGAACGCCCACCGGGTCAGCCCGGACACCGTGCGGGTGAAGCCCCGCGGGGCGCGGGCGGCTAGCTTGCCCGCGTACTTCGGGACCCGGGCCAGGTGGTAGAGCCACACGTGCCGGTAGTGCTCCCCCAGCCACTTCGCGGTGGCCAGGGCCTCGCGGCGGGACCGCAGCGCCGGGTGGATGATCGGGCGCCGGTCCCTGGTCCGGGCGGCCAGGTCGGTCAGCCAGTCCGGGCGGTCGTGGCCGGGCTGGTCCACCCGGACCACGTTGCCTTCCAGCACGGGACCGTCCGGCGGGATGTCCGGGCCGGTGTCCGAGGTTGCGGCCGGGCCGTCGTCCGGGGCGCGGCGGGGCCGCGGGACGGCGAACGGGACGACGCGGGCGTCCTCGGTGTCCTCTGGCCCGGGGGTGTTCAGTTCGGTCATGACGGGTGCTCCTTCCGGGTCAGTGGCTGCTAATGCCGGAGGCGAGGGTGGACAGCGAACGGGCCATGGACTGGATGGCGCCGATGGCCCAGTGGACGAGGGCGGCGGCCCCGGTGGGGTCGTTCATCACCCACACCACGACGATGGCGATCAGCAGGTAACGGAGGGCTTTCTTCATGACGGGGTGCTCCTTCGAATCAGGCCGCAGCGGCCGGGGAAAGCTGAGAGTCGGGGGTGAGGGTGGCGAGGTGGCGGCGGACCGTGCGGTCACTGACACCGAGGCGGGCGGCGATGTCGGTTGTGGGCATATCGGGATGCCGGGCGCGGAGCCGGGCCACCTTGGCGGCGGTGCCGGTGCGGCGCGGTGCCCGCTGGCGTGGGCCACGGGTACGGGTGGCCGTATCCGTGGCCGATGGGGCTGGCAGGGTGGCGAGGTCGGCGCCGAGGGAGGCGGCCAGGGCGGCCCGGTGCAGCTCGGGCACACCTGGCTTCGTGAGCAGGCCGGAGGCGGTCACCGCGGCGGCGGCCGGGAGACGGCCCGCGTTCAGTTCCCGCAGCACCCCAGCCCGTGCCCGGCGGATCGCCCGGGACCGGCCGGGCAGGGCCAGGCGGACGGCGTCGCGGGCGGCGCGGAGCTGGTCCCGCTCGGCGCTGGCGCGGTCGAAGGCGGGGGCGGACTGGCGGGCCAGCCACAGCCACGCGGCGAACGCCCGTGCGGGATGGCGGAGCCACAACCGGGCGCGGAGCCGGTCATCGCCGTGGGCGGCCCGGTGGTGGTAGAGCGCCAGCCGGGTGCGGGCCTCCACCAGGAACCCGAACAGGGCCGCGGGCAAGGCCAGGAACACCCGCTCCGCCCACGACGCACCCCCGAGAGCGTTCGCGGTGATGGTCAGGGCCAGCAGGCCGTAGGCCCCGGCCCGCAGCATCGGCAGCGGCCGGCCGGCGCGGGCCTGCCGGACGTTCGCGGACGCGAGCCAGTAGACAACGGCGTCCATCATCAGCGGGGTGACCAACGCCCCGGCCGGTCCCATGAACGGCAGGAAGAACGCACGGGCGTGCCAGTACGAGAGCAGGGCGGCCCCCGTCGCTACCAGGGCGTAAGCACGCCGGTCAGAGCGCGTGTCGAACTCGGCGGAGAGGTTCATCGGGACCTCACTCCCTCAGCGGGGACGGACGGGGCGGGGTGGATCGCCCACGGGTCATTGGCCAGGGGGCCGCGGTCGGCGGCCCGGGCCGGTTTGCCGGTGACCAGGCCCCGTCTCAGGGCGGTGTGCTCGGCGAGCTGGGCCGCGGTCATCACCCCGGCGGCGGCCTTCTGGGCGTCGGTGGTGCGGGAGCGGGACAGCGAGCCGTCCCGGTTGCGGGGCAGGGTGCGGGGTTTGACGCCGCACAGCGGGCAGTGGCGGGCGTGGCCGCCCTGACGCTTGATCTGCCGTTCCCGGGCACGAGAGCCGGGCCACAGGCGGGCCAGCTGCCAGCCGATCCCGGCCTCCCGCACCACGGCCATCAAGCGGGCGCCGCGCCCGGCGGCATGCTCGGCCAGGCGCCGCGGCACGTTGCGCGCCCAGCCGACGTAGTGGCGGGCGTGCTTGTAAGGCTGATCGAAATGCAGCAGGTACACGGTCCCGGTGGCGGCGGTCATGACCGCCCCTCAGTGATGGCCTCGTGGGCCTGGTGGATATCGGTCAGGAGCGCGCCGGTCTCCCACCAGGCCACGGCCAGCACCGGGTAGACGGCGGCCTGCTTGTACCAGCCCGAGGTCAGGTGCGCACAGAGGATGTCCTGCTCACCGTGGGTTAGGGCAGCGAACAACCCCGGGTCGGCGGGGATGTCCGGCTCAGACCGTGCGACGTCCATAGCGCCGATCCTGGCCGTGGCGAACTCGCGGTCAGCGGCAGTCATGACGCCGCCCCCCAGGTGCCCGCGGCGGCCTGGCGGCCCACCATCAGGCGCAGCCAGGCGGCCAGCACCTGGCGCTCCGCATGGCGCAGACGGCGCCAGTCCAGCGGTACCGGGCCGCCGGGGCGCAGCATGCGGGCCTCGGCCTCGACGACGGCCAGCTCCGCTTCAATCAGCGGCCACTCGGCCTCGATCGCGGCCAGATCAGCCGCAGTCGGCTCACTGTGGACGCGTTGGTCCCATGTCATGATCGGAGTGCCTTCCTTCGCTGGGAGGTAGCCCCGGGGCGATCTGCTTGGCGGTGGGTCCGCCCCGGGGCGCCTGTGTCTTGGCTAGTTACTTGCTTGCGTCTTGACCGTACAAGCTTGTACCGACAAGACGCAAGAGGCCCGAGCATGTTCGGGCATCTCTTGAGCGCATAAGCTTGTCCGACAAGGCGAAACGCAGTTTCGGAAGGACGTGCGTGGCACAGGAACCACGTCTGCGGCAGATCGCAGACGAGCTACGGCAGCAGATCGAAAGCGGCACCCTCGGCCCGGGCGCTCTGCTGCCATCAGAGCCCGAGCTGGCGCGCAGCCACGGGGTAAGCCGCCAGACGGCGCGGGCTGCGCTCCAGCTCCTAGAGCGCGAGGGCCTGGTCGTCGTCCGCCCTCGGCGCGGCCGTATTGTGCGCAGTAATCAACGCCTGGTATGGCATCTCTCGGAATTTGAGCTACCAGAGAACACAGGACTTGCGTCTTCCGATGCATGGGAGACGGACATCGAACGCCAGGGCCATGACCCGTCGCGTCAAGACCTGGAGGTAGAGAGAATTCGGCCTCCGCGTAAGATCGCGGAAATTCTGGACATTGACCCGAATACTGATTCTTGCATCGTCAGGCGGCACGTTCGTTTTATTGACGGTAAGCCTGGCATCATCTCCGACGATTACTTCGACGAAGAAATCGTTCGGAGTACAGAGCTAGCAGCGCCGGACGACACTACGCGGGAAGACATTCTTAAAGAAGCCGGGTATGAGCAAACTTATGATGTCGACGAGATTGTAACCCGCATGCCGACTCCCGACGAGGCGAAGCGCCTAGCGCTGGAGGCTGGCCAGCCAGTAGCCGAATTTACGCGGACTGGATATACAGCGAACGACAGAGCTGTACGGGTGATGATCGCGATAGTTCCTGGGGACTCACTGATTCTTCGATACACAGTTCCCACGTAATGCCCAAGAGCTACTGTCTTCGAGGGAAACGCTAATGTCAAAATGGCGGTTCATCCGAAAATCCTTGGGACGGCACCGGCGGCAACTCGTTCAGAATCCTTCCAAGAATTTCATCTGCTTTTGTCGCGCTGCGCCGCGCTCTTTCATATAGCTCCAGCAGAGCCATACCCTGCGTATTATCGTCGGGATGAACGCTATCCACAATTACGCCGTCACTGTCAAGAATTTCGAGGACAAACGGGGCAGCTCCATCGTCATCTCGAGACGAGACAAGGATTTGAGCGCCGGCTAGAGCGCAAATGTAGCTGTAAGGCCGATCAGTCTCACTCCAGTCAGTATTGCCATTCTTGGTCGAAGCGTTCAGCCGCTTCATCAATTCGAGGTGCTGCGATCCCGCGTAACCAGCCATTAGGCTCCTTCCTTCACAGCTCGAAGAGGACGACTTTCCTCATTGCTTTCTGCGCGCTCTTCTTGCATAAAAATGGGAGCTTTAATTCCGAGAGGAGTGGCAGTTGATCTCAGCTGCGCTGCAAGCAACCTCGCCTCAACGCAAACTTCCTCAATTGAACGACGAACCCTTTTCGTCGCCTGAAACAAGCTCGGCCCCTGATCATTCATGGTTGCCTGCTTAGCGACCATTGCGAGGCTCACGGATTCCCTGATCTGCCGTTCCAATGACGCACTGCTGACGTTTTCATTTGCGAGCGACCCCCGAAAGTCGGTCGCCAGTTCTCGCCAATCCTTCAGCAGGCGCCGAAGAGTGGGCCCTTGATTTGCCTCTGCAGCGTCCTCTATCTCTTTCTCCAGCCTTGACAGTTCTGGTATCACCAGCAAAACGTTATAGATGCCAACTCGCTTTGTCGCCTCTTCTACAGCGTCCTTAGTTGCGCTAGCGATTCTGCCTGTTCGCCAAATTTGCCATATGGCGATGGCCAACCCGACCAGGCTAAGCCAATCACCTATGTGCACGGCTAATCCCGAATAAGTACAGTGGCGGCATCGGAGCGTTCTGGATCGTACGACTGGGGGCTTACAGTATGCGGAGGACATCCTAGCGTGTACCAAACGCCTTTGAGATGCGAACGCACAACCCGCACGATTTTTTTAATTAAGATATATCGCGCTTATCACCTATAGAGGTACTTTTCGGACTTTTCTTATGAATTTGATCCTATAGAGCCATCGACGTCCCCTGCAGACCCGCTGAGTGACTTACTGAGTGACAACGGTGGTGGATCTGCCCGGATGTCGGTGTACCTCAGACCACAAGCGCCAAGAAGGCAGCCTCCACCACGGCAGGTCCCGCGGCGACCTGGATTGCTTCGGGACTAAGAAGCCATTTGCCGCCCGATCAGCCTGCTGGCGATAACAAGTCATCGCCGACTTGCACCTTGGCCGTTACCCTACGAACACGCGAGGCAAGCTGGGTCCGCCTGGGTCGTCTCAAGGCATGCTGTCCGATTGGGGGGATCTGCCGATGGGCGATAACCGGGGCAACCGTCTGCAGAAGCTTGGATGGCGAGGCATGCTGGCCAGCTGGCTCGTGGCAGCCGCAGGGGGAGTAGCGATCAACGATTTCAGCAACACGCTGGGCTATTCGGGGCTAGGGGGATTAATCGCGATCTCGGGGGTGGTAGCCGCAGCGGCTTGGTTGCGGAGGCTGGATGCTCGCGCATGGCTGCCCCGATATGCCCCCTGGCTTTTCCTGGGGCCTGCGGCCGTTGCGGCCGGAGCGGCTGCATTCACCTCGGGGCCAAGCGCTGGGCTCGCAACAGTTGCGGCTGTAATCATGACGACGGGAGCCGTTCTTTCAGTCACAGGCCTGGAAGCCGCTGCAATACTCCTATTAGGGATCTCGATCATCGGGGGCGGGGTGGCGCTCGCCGGGCTCGGGGCGACCTCCATAGCTGCCGGGGACGTGGCGATCGGGGTAGCGCTCGTCGGGCTCAGCGCGGCTGCCATCGGGCTCGGGGCGGCCCTTATGGCTGCCGGGGACAAGGTGTTTGGGGTGGCGCTCATCGCGGGCGGAGTGGCGCTCGCCGGGCTCGGGGCGGTCATTGTGGATGCTGGGGTGGTGCTGCTCGGGGTGGCGGTCATCGGGGGCGGGGTGGCGCTCGCCGTGGTCGGGGTAGCCGTGATAGCTGCTGCCGGAGACGTGGTG
Source organism: Streptosporangiaceae bacterium (assembly GCA_965277615.1). Lineage (GTDB taxonomy): Bacteria > Actinomycetota > Actinomycetes > Streptosporangiales > Streptosporangiaceae > Bog-532. Next base: position 674,470 of record CBDIDG010000004.1, read on the forward strand.
TTCGGGGCGGCGGTCATCGGGGGCGGAGTGGCGCTCGCCGGGCTCGGGGCGGTTCTTGTGGATGCTGGGCTGGCGCTGATCGGGGTGGCGCTCCTCGGGGTTGGGGTGGCGCTCGCCGTGGTCGGGGTAGCCATGATGGCTGCTGCCGGGGACGTAGTGGTGGGGGCGGCGTTCATCGGGGGCGGGGTGGGGTTTGCTGGGGGCGGGGCGGCCCTAATGGCTGCCGGAGTGGTGCTGCTCGGGGTGGCGCTCATCGGGTCTGGGGTGGCGGCCATTGTGGCGGGGGTGATGTTCATGGGTCCGTCTGCAATCACGTCCGGTATCCGTCGGCTTCTTGATGCAGCGACCAAAGCACCCCAGTCAGACCAAGATCGCGATTAGTTCCCAAATAGGCCCCAAGATCCCAGCGCGGCGCAAGAACATGCACGTCAAGCGCGAGACCGGCTCGGTCTGTAAAACCGTCTGCCGTGCAGCGAGCAGCTGCTAGGCCGCCGCAGCTGCCTTAAGCGAGTCTTTCGCTCTCTACAAAGTTCTGCCAGGAACGCTCGATCGCGTCTTGGCTAGGGCGGTGTGAACGTTCAACAGGAGCATCTAGCGCGGTGCCAGAAAGCGCCTCGTAGTGCGTGCCAGCTAGCTGCTTTGACAGGACTAGCTGCCTGCTTGACGGGTCGAAGGCAAGCAGCTGGAGATCCAGCAGGTTATGGATGTCGGCCCGCAGCAGTAGCCCGTTGGCCATGATGTTTGAGTCTGGCCCGCGGTATGGACGCAGGTGCGCGGCTTCGAGCGCAGCGGGAACGTCGCATCCGGTGACTGCGCAACGGCCGCGGTACGCGGCCATGAGCCCGTTTCGGAACGCCGATTGGCCTTGCCGCGCAACTAGTTGGCGGATGGTCCTCAGCCTTGAGTCGTAGTCATCGGCCGGAACTGGAGTCTCCGCATCGTCCAGCTCGGCCCGGGCGGTGGCTTCCAGGACATCGGAGACGATATCGCCAGTAGCTGCCGCCGGGGGGTTGACGCTTTCGAGGAAGAAGTATCCGTCAGACCAGGTGACGGGCATTGCCAGCCCTAGTACTTCGTATTGGGTGCGGCCCCTGGCGGCCTCTACTTCACGGAGGACACCCACGGGTACCCGATCTGCAATGCAGAGCATCAGAGCTCGGTTGGTGTACTGCCTATCCCGGTCGGCCGGGTCGTTGCCTTCCTGGTGGTACGACAGCAGCCAACCGCCGCCATCGGTGGGAATCGGGACGCCATCAGCGTACGGGCTGCCCTCGTTGATACGGATGCTGACGGCATGTTCCAACTCTGCGGGCTTGTAGATCCCCTTGGCTCTCGCTGCCAGGCGCAGCTCACCCTGCAATGGCGGCGGAAACGGCCAGACTTCACCCTCGTGATCTTCGAACCACGCGAGCCGTTGTCGATGTCCAGGATCAATCCTGGCAGCCAGTGAGGAATCCATGGCTAATGGCTACCACGCGAGCCGCCCTATCTGCGGCATTTCGGGTGGCTGGTCCGCGGGTGTTGCACGGAGAGGTCTGATCCAATCAGTCTGCTGAGAAGAATTTTCGGCTGGCAGAAGGAGTCCAGTCCAGCACTAGGCCTAGGATCATATGGTGCCGCTCCGCAGAAAAAGGGACATAAGTGACTTCTTGGGCGATGCCTGGGCAGCTGAGCTGTGGCGTGTGATCGCGATCAAGGGACTGAATGCCGACGACTTTCAAGTCGACGCGAGCGAGTTGCGAGGTTACGCATGGAAGCTAACCTACCGGCCGACCGGGCAGGCCTTGTATGCGTCAGCATCTCTCGTTGATATTTCGGACAGGGCTTATGTTCTAAAGACGCAACTCGATGGAAATCGTGCGGGATTTGGGCCCGTTGACTCGGCCAATTATCACTCTATTGCCAAGGATTGGGTCACAAAGCTAAAAGACGATAAGCCACACCAGCAACCGCGTGACAGCGGGCCAAAACCGGAGCAGCCAACGGCTGGGCGGGCAGCGGGCAATACGCCATTTACACCGGCCGAGAGCGCGGAAATCGCCAAGCAGCTCAGGGCAATTCGTCAGTCGGTGCGAATGAATTACCAACTTTCGGCCGATCAACTATCGGCGATCGACCAACGTATGCAGGAGGCGGAGGATGCTAGCAGGCGACTTGGCCGTAAGGACTGGAAGTCAGTGTTCTACGGAGGCGTCTTTAGCATGATAATCAACGACGCAATCCCTCCGGACGTGGCACAGCACATCTTCACGGGCGTACTCCATGGCATTTCGCACCTTCTCGGGGTCGGGGTTCCTCCGGGACCGTGGCTCTTGGGCCAGTAGAGCTTCGCCTGCGCGTTCAGGACCAGAGACTAACTTAGTTAGCTAGATATCTGGTTCTGGGAGCGAGGCGGGAGCGAAGACCGGCGTTTAGACGCTTACATCCAATGTGACAGTACCTCTCCACTCATTGGCTGGCCTGGCCAGACGGCCTTCACCACGAGCCTTAGCTCGATCTCGAACTCTATTGTGGTCTGGGTGTCGCGTTAGAAATCCCATCGTCTTGCCTGACAAGAGCAATCGGAGGTAGGCGACCTGGTTTTCGACTCGCCGAGTGACAGACTGCGTGACAATCAGGACGGACGTGGACGGACAGCCGCGTATGCCAGGGAGCCGTTAGCCGAGCTGGGAAACCGCTCAGCCAGAGATAAGCATGGCCTTCGGATTGCTTCGGGACGAAGGGGCCAGCGTGCCTGCTACATGCCCGATGCGGCGGTCGGGATCGGTGCTCGACGGGCACTCGTCCAAAACCGATGATGGCGGCTAACCTGCAACATGCGGTCAGCGATGCATGACTAGCCAGTTCCCAAGCGGATAATCCGATGTCAAGACGGACTTGACTATGTTCTCACTGGTACAAGTCGTCCCGTGCAGCGGTGCGTACAGCAACCGACGTGCGTTGATAAAGGAAGAGTCGTAGAGCAGTAGGTAAAACTTCCTTCATGAGGTCCGTTGGCCGCGCATCCGCTCCCGGTTGGCTCGTCTAATGGTCTCGCGTTCCCAGCGACGCTTATCGCGCGAGCGAGGCCCAAATCGAGGGTATATCACTGTGACGCGGAGAAGTTGGCGCGTCCGCCACCAGCGGTAAGGCGCGCTGATGATTGGGTGCCAAGTGGCGCTTATAAGTAGCTCGAGGGTTTCGCCAGCGATGTAGTCGACGGCGAAAGCTAGGTCGCTGGGAGAGCTAGCAGACTCTGAGTCGCCAGGTGAGCGCGTCTCAACGACGTCAGAGAGAAGATTCCTGCGGATGTAAAGCGCATCACGGTTGAGGCCAGTTAGTTTCTCCGGAAGCCGGGCCAGCATGGCACTGGTTTCGAGGTTGTCTAGGGCTATGGTCAATTGTTCGTGCGTAGGTACGTCACGCGCGAGGGTTTGCACTTGCCGGATAGCTTCGCGAGCTTGGGCGCGTGCTTGGCGTCGCTCGCGAGTCTGAGTGCCATAGGTGGTGACGATGGAGCTGAAAACGCCACTACCGAGAGCGGTGAGGATGACGAGCTCCCAGTTGGTCATGGGGCGAAGGTAGCGGTTTGGGCCGCTGGCCCGTTCGGGCTTCGGGCATGGGCGCGATTGATGGTTAGAGGCGCTGCCAGGGCGCTCAGATTAGCTCTGAGTGCTTGATCATGCTTCATACGTGCCAAGGTCGACCCGCCATGCTGGATCGCGCCTGGTCAGGCGTGAACGCTCTATTCCATGAAGAACGGAAGCCGCGAGGGATCTAGGTGTCCGATTCTGGGAGTGGGATGGGAGCCGTAGGCCAGGGGCGGGTGCGCCAAAATGCGGTCATCATGCCCGAACGCAAGGCGCCGACCTGCGCTAACGTCCGCTATCAGGCCGCCTGTCCTGCGATGTGCTCTGTTGTGGTCCTGGGGGCCGTGGGTTCGAATCCCATCATCCACCCCGGTGAAATGGCGGAAAGAAGCCCCGGTCATGACGATGGCCGGGGCTTTGCCCATTCTCGGGGATGTCCTGAGCGGGCTCGGCCTGGGGTTGCGGCTCGGGCGCGGCGGGCTCGGTGGGCTGGGGCGCGGCGGGCAGCGGCGCGGCGGGGTCGGCCTGGGGCCGGCCCAGCAGGCGCAGGGCCACAGTGGGGAAGATGGCCGCGGACAGCAGGCCGGCCGCCAGCAGCGAAGCGCTGGTCGCGGTGGAGATGAGGCGGGCGGCCACGCCGATCTCGGTGGCGACGATGACGAAGGTGAGCGTGGTCGCCTCCATCAGGCCCGCCACGACCGCGCGGCGGCGGCCGAACATGCGGACGAAGGCCACGGCGGGCAGGCCCCGCACGACCAGCAGGGCGAGCAGGAACACCGGCACCTCAACCAGCGCCGACGGGTGGCTGACCAGCGCCCGGAGGTCGAACTTGATGCCGGTGGCGATGAAGAAGATGGGGATCAGGAAGCCGAAGCCGATCCCCTGCAGCTTGAGCTCGAACTGCGGGTGCGGATGCGGGCCGGTCAGGTCGGTCGCGCGCACCAGCAGGCCGGCGGCGAACGCGCCCAGGATGGACGCGAACCCGAACTGGTAGGCCAGCACGCCGAAGGCCAGCGCCAGCGTCAGCGTGACCCGCACCCGCAGCTGGGCGCTGCGGTTCTCCAGCCGGTCCAGCAGGCGTTCGAGGGCGTCGAGCCGCCGGACCCGGCTCAGGGCAAGGGCCAGCGCGCCCAGCAGGCACAGAAAGATGGCCAGCGAGGCCAGCCGGCTGGCGGTGGTGCGGGACGCCGCGGAGAACAGCAGCGACAGCAGCAAGATGGTAGCCACCTCGGCCAGCGCGGCCTCCGCCATGACCAGCTGCCCGAAGCGGGTGGCCTCTTCCCCGGCGTCTTTCAGCAACGGCAGCAGCAGCCCGGCGGAGGTCGACATCAGCACCACGGCCAGGAACAGCGGGCGGCCGCCGAGGCCGGCGCCGGTCAGCGCGAAGCCGGCGCCGATCCCGAGTACGACCGAGGCGGCGAACCCCATACCGGCCAGCCGTCCCAGCGACCCGCGCAGCCCGGCCAGGTCGATCTCCAGGCCGGCCAGGAACAGCAGCATGCCCAGGCCCAGGTCAGCCAGGACCGTGATGGCCACATCGATGTGCACCCAGCCCAGCCCGGACGGGCCGATCACGATGCCCGCGATCACCTCGAGGACCGCTCCCGGCACGGTCAGCGCGGGCACGAAGCCGAGAATCACCGGCACCAGCACCGACACGATGCCCACCACGAGCACGCCGGTAAAGGAGACAACCACGTGCCAACCCCCCACAGGTCCCGGCCGGCTGGCGGGTGCAAGACGGGCCGTGGTGGGGCACGACGAGTCCCGCCCCACCACGATAACCCGGCCCGGCCGTCTGATCCTGGGCCCGGCCACCCGCCGGGCCCAGCCGGGCCGGGCCGGCACAGGCGGTGAAGTGCACTGATTCCACCAGCACGCAGCGTCATCATGAGCCAAGTCGTTATGTTTCATGACGGTTTCTAGTGGGCTGATCCCCTTGACCGGTCCTGCGCGGCAGGATTTGCTGTTGAAGTTGGTTTCGGTGCGGTTCTCACAGAATCTGGTACCTGAATGGCATCTATGCGATTTGTCCGGCGATCGGCGCTGGCCGTTGTGATCAGCGGCGCGACCGTCTTCGGCGGACTGGCTGCGGCGGCGGGCACTGCGTCCGCGTCCGGCCCCCAAAGGCACTACCTTGCGGGCAGCACGCCCAAGTGGCTGAGCAAGGCCAAGAGCGTGGGCACGACAGCATCGTCGGAGCAGGTCGGCTTCGGCGTGCTCCTCAGCATGCGCAACGAGGCGGGCGCGGAAGCGACGCTCAAGGCGATCTCCGACCCGGCCAGCGCCAGCTACGGCAAGTGGCTGACGAACCAGGCGTTCGACGAGCAGTACGCGCCGGCCAAGAGCAACGTGACCGCTGTGCAGGACTGGCTCCGGACGCAGGGCTTCAAGGTCACGACGACCCTGCCCAGCGGCATGTACGTGGAGGCCAGCGGGACCGCGGCCCAGGTCGAGAAGGTGTTCGGCAGCAAGCTGAACAACTACTCCTACCAGGGCAAGACGGTGCGGGCGAACTCCAGCGAGCTGTCGCTGCCGGCCAGCACTCCAGCCGCGGTCACCGGGGCCGTCACCGGGATCGTCGGCGTCGACCAGGGCACCGCGCTGAAGTCGCCCGCCGACACGCTGCCCGGCCCGCCGCCGGGGGCACGCTACGGCGTGCAGCCCTGCTCGGCCTACTACGCCCAGAAGATCGCTACGGACAAGCCGCCGGCTTACGGCAAGAAGCAGCCGTACACGGTCTGCGGCTACGTGCCGCAGCAGTACCAGTCGGCCTACGGCGAGTCCGCGCTCCTGCGCTCCGGTGTCACCGGCAAGGGTGTCACGGTCGCGATCACCGACGCCTACGCGGCGCCGACGATCCTGGCCGACGCCCAGAAGTACAACCAGGTGCACAAGCAGCCGTTGTTCAAGCCGGGGCAGTTCACCCAGATCACCCCGGCCGCCGACGGCTACGCCAACGTGGCCGAGTGCGACGCGCAGGGCTGGTACGGCGAGGAGACCCTCGACGTCGAGGCCGTGCACGCGATGGCGCCCGGCGCGAAGATCGTCTATGTCGGAGGGTCCGACTGTTTGAGCGGTCTGGACGACGCCTGGGCCAGCGCGATCGACAACCACGTGGCCAACGTCATCACCAACTCGTGGACCGACGGCACGGACGACCTGACCCTGCTGGGCACGTCCTACGTGCAGTTCTACGAGCAGTACTCGCTGGAAGCGGCGATGACCGGCATCACGGTCAACTTCTCCTCCGGTGACTCCGGCGACCACACCGCCGGTGGGACCGACCTGGCTGCCAAGACGGTGGAGTTCCCAGCCGACCTGCCGTATGTGACCGGCGTCGGCGGCACCAGCGTGCTGATCGGCAGCTACGGCCAGCACCTGGCCGAGTACGGCTGGCAGACCGACTACTCTCAGCTGACCAACGGCGCCTGGACGCCTCCGCCGCCCGGGACGTACAGCTCCGGCGGTGGTGGCGGTACCAGCGTGCTGTTCAAGCAGCCGTGGTATCAGGCGGGCAAGGTACCGACCAGCATCTCCGAGTACTACGGCAGCACACCGATGCGTGCGGTGCCGGACATCTCGGCCGCTGGTGACCCGAACACCGGCTTTGAAGTCGGTGAGACGCAGGTGTTCCCGGACGGCACCTACTGGGACCAGTACCGGATCGGCGGGACGAGCCTGTCCTCGCCGTTGGTGGCCGGGGTGGTCGCGGTGGCTGACCAGTTCACCCACAAGTCGCTCGGGTTCATCAACCCGCTGTACTACAAGCTGCTCGGGACGCCGGCGCTGCACGACATCAAGGCGCCGACCTCCCCGGTGGCCCAGGTCAGGACCAACTACGCCAACAGCGTGGATGCGTCGGCGGGGTACACGTACGAGCTGGGCACGATCGATGTGCAGCAGACCACGCTGCACGACACGCCTGGCTACGACGACGAGACCGGGGTCGGCACGCCCAACGGCCCGGCCTTCTTCCTCGGGCTGCTGATCGCGAAACACTGACACCAGCAGCCTGACGTCAGCAGGCCCGGGACTCTCAGGGGAGTCCCGGGCCTGTTTCGTGGTGCGGGCCTCATCAGTGCGCGCGCCTACTTAGGCAGCAGCTGCTCCAAGTCGGCCAGGGTGATCACCCGGCCCTGGCGCGGGAAGATCTTCTCGGTCAGGAACTCATGCACGCCGGGCATGGGATCGGCGCTGGCGTCGGCCAGCACGAGGACACGGTAATCCCGGTCGGCCGCGTCCCGCACGGTGGACAGGACCACACCGCTGGTGCTGATCCCGGCCAGAATCAGCGTGTCGACCTGGTGGGCGCGAAGCTGGTCGTCCAGGTCGGTGGTGGAGAAGGCGCCGACGCGGGTCTTGCGCACGAGCAGGTCACCGGGCTCGGGGGCCACCGATTCGTGGACCGCGGTGGCGGGCGAGTCGGCGTGCATGGTCCGCCCGCTCTGCGCGACCAAATCGGCGAACCTGCTGGTCGGCGGGATCGCCTCGAAGTCGGCGTCGTCGAAGGCCACCCGCACGTAACCGATGTGGCCCCCGGCCTGACGGACGAGGGCGATGGCGTGGGTCATCCGCCCCAGCAGCGCCTCGGGATCCTCCAGCCGGCCGACGATCCCGTTCTGGTAGTCCATCACGAGCAACGCGGTCCGGCTGGGGTCGAGGGCGGTGGACGGGTCGGTCATGGGGTCCTCTTTCTTCTCGCTTCATCGGGCACTTCATCGGTTGCTTCCCGGGCCGCGGCGTGGGCCGCTTCCCGGGTCGGCGCAGTGGTGGTGATGTCCGGGACGGCCGCGGTGGACGGGAGGGTACGGCCGCCGCGGAACAGGGAGGCCAGGGCGGCCAGCACCGACAGGGCTGCGGCCACGATGAACACCACGACCAGGCCCTGATGGAACGGCCCGGAGATCAGCTGCGGGAAGAACTCACTGCCGGTGAGCACGGCGCGGTGCGCGGCGGACAGGGCCGCCAGGGCGTGGGCGGCGGACAGCAGGTGTTCCACCGGGTTGACCCCCAGCACCGCCGCGAACAGCGACGACACCGGCGGCAGCGACCCGACCTGGTGGGCGATGCCGTGGGCGACGCCCTGGGCCTGCAGCCCACTGGTGAGCGTCTTCGGCAGCGAGCTGGCCAGGCCGGCGATCATCAGCGAGAAGACGACCCCGATGGACAGGGCCGTGCCGGAGTTCTGGAACGTGGACCGCATGCCCGACGCCGCGCCGCGCTGCCGGGCCGGGACACTGCCCATGATGGAGGACGAGTTCGGCGCGGCGAACATCCCACTGCCGATGCCGTTGGCCGCGATGAGCAGCGCGAACGCCCAGTACGGGAAGTTCACCGGCAGCAGCATCAGGCCGATGAAGCTGCCCGCGAAGACGGCCATCCCGCTGGTGGCGATGCCCCGGGAACCGAATTTGTCGGACAGGTAGCCCGACACCGGGCCGGAGACGAGGAAGCCCGCGGTCAGCGGGAGCAGGAAGATCCCGGCCCACAGGGGGGTGTCGCTGTAGCTGTAGCCGTGCAGCGGGAGCCAGATGCCCTGCAGCCAGATGATGAGGACGAACTGGAAACCGCCGCGGGCGATCGACACCAGGAAGCCGGCCAGGTTGCCGAACGTGAAGGCGCGGATCCGGAAGAGGCTGAGCTGGAACATGGGCTCGGCGATCCGGGATTCGATGACCCCGAACACCGCCAGCAGCGCCACGCCGCCGATAAGGCCGGCCAGGACCCAGGGGTTCGTCCAGCCCATGGTGTCGCCCCCGTAGGGCTGGATGCCGTAGGTGACGGCGATCAGCACCGCGCTCAGACCCACGGCGAAGGTGATGTTGCCCCACCAGTCGATGCGGGCCGGGTGCCGTTCCCCGTTGTCCCGGAGGCGCAGGTAGGCCCAGATCGTGCCGTAGATCCCCACCGGGACGTTGACCCAGAACACCGCCCGCCAGTCGATCGCGGCCAGCAGCCCACCGGCGACCAGGCCGACGAACATGCCGGCCAGGCCGGCGACCTGGTTGGTGCCGAGGGCGAAGCCGCGCTGTTCGGCCGGGAAGGCGTCGGTCAAGATGGCGGCCGAGTTGGCCATCAGCATGGATCCGCCGACGGCCTGCAGGATCCGCCAGCCGATCAGCCACAACGCGCCGCGCGGGCCCAGGAACGGGTCGAAGGACAGCAGGATCGAGGCGATGGTGAAGACCACGAAGCCGGCGTTGTAGATCTTGACCCGGCCGAATATATCGCCCAGCCGGCCCACGGCCACCACCAGCACGGCCTGCACCAGCCGGTAGCCCATGATCATCCACAGCAGGTAGCTGATGTTGCCCGGCGCCAGCGGGTCCAGGTGGATCCCGCGGAAAATCGCCGGAAGCGCGATGATCACGATCGACCCGTCCAGGGTGGCCATGAACATGGCGGCGGTCGTGTTGGCCAGGGCGACCCATTTGTAACGGTCGTCTGGGGTCCGCCCACCGGTGTCGGTGGCGGTCATCTTGCTGGTCACTGAGTTTGACCCCCTGATTCGGGCCGCCGGCCGGCCGCTGAGCCGTCGGGCGCCCGGGGTTAGATGGTCTGGGCTAGATGGTCTGGGCGAGGCGCTCGAGCAGCGGCGCGGCCACCGCCAGCTGGCGGATCTCGTCCGCCGTGAACCGGGCCGACAGGGCCTGGGCCAGCTGATCGGTCCGGGCGTTCCGCTTGTCCTGCAGGATCCGCTGGCCCGCCTCGGTGACGGAGAGCACCACGCGGCGGCCGTCCGCCGGGTCGGGATGCCGGGCCACCAGCCCGCGGGCCTCCAGTCCGGCCAGCGTGGCCCCCATCGACTGCGGGCTGATCTGCTCGAGCTTGGCCAGCGCGCTCGACGTGGTCGGGCCGCCCCGGTTCAGCCGCGTCATCGCGGCGCTCTCCGGCAGCGTGAGCGCGCCGTCCGGCTGCTGCTGGCGCATCCGCCGCAACAGCAGCCCGATGCTGTCCCGCAGCGCGACGGCCACGTCGCTCACGTCCGGCTCTCTCGTCATATGCTAAGCCTAGCCTTATAAGTTTGCGCTTAGCAAATTGTCGGGCTGGAGGGTTCAGGGCCTGGGTTCGCGGGGGTACCGGGCGAAAACCCGGGAGCGGGTGAGAGGCCGGGAGGGCAGACTGCGGGGATGGGTGAGCTGACGGTACGACGGGTGGACTTCGGGTACTTCGTGCGGCCGGGCGAGGAGACCGGGACCGGGCTGGCCCGGGTGGAACCGTGTCTGGGTTATCTGGTCGGGCATCCGGACGGGCTGGTGCTGCTGGACACCGGGATGGGTTCGGACCCCGACGTGGACGCGCACTACCGGCCACGGCGGCAGGCCCTGGCACCGGCGCTGGGCCGGGCGGGGGCGACGGTGGACGAGGTCCGGTTCGTGGTCAACTGCCACCTGCACTTCGACCACTGCGGGGGCAACCCGGCGCTGGCCGGGCGGCCGGTGTTCACACAGCGGACCGAGCTGGACACCGCGACCTCGCGGGATGACTACACACTGCCGTGGCTGGTCGACGCGCCGGGGATCGAGTACGAGCTACTCGATGGGGAGACCGAGATCCTGCCCGGGGTATTCGTCGTCCCGACCCCCGGGCACACCGACGGGCACCAGTCCCTGGTCGTGCGCCGGGCGGACGGGACCGTGGTCGTGGCCGGCCAGGCCCACGACACGGCCACCGAGTACAGCGCCGACGCGCTGACCTGGCGGGCCCGGCAAGAAGGTCACGCCGACGGGGTGCCGCTGCCGCCGGCCTGGATGGACCGCATCATGGTCCTCGACCCGGCCCGGGTGGTGTTCGCGCACGATCACGCCGTCTGGACGCCCTGAGCTGAGGTCACCGCAGGGGGTGCGGGGGCCGCTTCGGGCGGGGGCGGGAAGAGGACCCCGGGGATGCGGTCGAGGGTGATGCCGAAGTGGTCGCGGTAGGCGGCCAGGACGGCTTCGTCGGTGGGGAGGTGCTGCTCGGAGCGGGCGCCGTCGGTGGTGACGATGAGGGTGCGGTCGCTGAGGGAGACGCGGCCGGTCTCGGTGAGGCGGGAGCAGATCGTGGCGTGGGTGAAGTGCGAGTCCGGCGAGGACCGCTGCCACCAGCAGGTGGGGGCGAAGTCGGACTGGGCCCGCTCGCGGCGTTCGATGCGGTACTGCGGCTGACCGTCGCGGAGGAGGTCGACGTCGCCGTCGTCGGTGTCGGCGAGGAGGAACCGGCCGCCAGGGTCGTCCTGCTCGGCCCGGCTGTCGAACAGCAGCGGGTAGACGCTGTTGCGGCCGAAGCCGATGTCGGCCAGCCACGGTCCGCTGCCCTCGGACGAACGCACGATCAGCGCCATATGGTCAAAGGGGACGCCGAGCCGGCCGTCAGCGCCGTAGACCCGGGCCGCGACCCGGGTCACCTGGGCGTCGAGGCTCTCCAGCAGGAGCGCGAACGCCCCGTTGAGCTCGTAGCAGATACCGCCCCGGCCACGGTGCACGATCTTGTCGATCAGGGCCTCGGCGGCCAGGGTGATCGGCTCGGCCAGATGAATGCTCAGGTTCTCGAACGGCACCGTCAGCTGGTGCGCCCGGTGCAGCACGTGCAGGGTGACCGTGTCGGCGGTCAGCGGGCGCGGCACCGCGATGCGGCGCAGGTAGGCACTCCACACCGTCTCATCCATCGGCCCCTCCGGCGTAAGCCGTCCGCACTGACCAAGGCAGGGTCCCTGTTGGTCCTTGTTATATATACGGTTAACCGGTGGACGAAACAGAGTGGGAAGACCGGGTCGCAACAGCCTGGGAGTCGTTCGACGAGCTTGACGAGACCGAATTTCTGGCCCTGATCGAGAAACTGGCCGCCGAACGGCCGGCGGGCGACAGCGCCGGGTTCTTCGAGCGGGCGTCGTCTCTGGACGCGACCGATCACCCGGACGTGGCCATTCCGCTGTACGAGCAGGCGCTGACCGCGGGCCTGCCGGGCAGCCGCCGCCGCCAGGCGGTCATCCAGCTGGCCAGCTCGCTGCGGCTGGCCGGGCGGGCGCAGGAGAGCGTCGACCTGCTCACCGCCGAGCTCGACGCGACATCGGACCAGCTGGACGACGCGGTCATAGCATTCCTGGCGCTGGCCCTGACCGACACCGGGCGCGAGCGGGAGGCGGTCTCGGTCGCCCTGGCCGCGCTGGCGCCGCACCTGAACCGGTACCAGGTGTCGGTGTCGAACTACGCCCGGCAGCTGGTGGAGCCGGGCGGGTCCCCGGGCTGACCCGGGGACCCGCCGCCGGGCCGAAGGTCCCCGCCATCGGGCGGCGATTAATGAGCGGCGGACATCACGGTCTCAAGGTCATAATGCGGGTGTGACCTCGCCCGGCCGTCCCCCGGTGACGATGCGGCCGCTGACCGGAGCGGATCTGGTCCAGCTGTCCCGGTGGCTGGTCGCGCCGCACGTGACCCAGTGGTGGCGGGACCCATCCGACCTGCAGTCCGTCCAGGCCGAGTACCAACCCAGCATCGACGGCGACGACCCGACCGAAGTGTTCATTATCGAGGTGGCGGGCCGCGCGGCCGGCCTGATTCAGCGGTACCTGATCGACGACGATCCCAGCTGGGCCCGGACCATCGAGCTAACCGGGGCCGTCAGCGGCTGCGCGGCCGGTATCGACTACCTGATCGGCGATCCGGCGCTGACCGGCCAGGGCTACGGCACGGCGGCGATCGCCGCGTTCACCCCGCTCACGTTCGCCCGGTACCCGCAGGCCGACGCGGTGGTGGCCGTCCCGCAGCAGGCCAACGTGGCGTCCTGGCGAGCGCTGGAACGGGCCGGGTACACCCGCTGGTGGAGCGGCCAGCTCGACTCGGACGACCCGGGCGACGCCGGCCCGGCCCACCTGTACGGGATCCGCCGGACCCGCTAAGGGCCGTCGCGTCATTTGCCCGTTATCAGAGGCTTGTTTGGTAACATCCCATGCCAGCAGGGGTGCTGACGGCGACGGCCGGAGGTCTGATGAGCACTGGCGACACGCCCGATGATGCTCCAGACCTCGGCTTGTCCGCCCGGGAGGCCGAGATCATGTCCCTGATCGCTGGCGGCCACACCAACGGTGAAATCGCCACCCGGCTGTTCCTGGCCGAGAAAACGGTGAAGAACCACGTCAACCGGATCTACTCCAAGCTCGGCGTGGGCTCACGGGGTGCGGCGATCTCCCAGTGGCGGGGCCAGGAGACGGTCGGCGGTTGATCCGCGAGGGCTCCGGGTAAACCTCCGCAGAGGCCCTGCGGGCTCCAGCAACACCGCTCTGTCCAGCGTCTATGCTGAATTGCACAGCTACGACCCAGACGGCGTTCAGGTTTCCTTCAGCCTAGCGGGCGACACTACGGAGCATGGAAATGCTGACCACTGAGGACGAGGGGCAGCGGACAGACACCAGGTTGCTGGTTGTCGAAGACGAGCCCAACATTCTGGAGCTACTGTCCGCCAGCTTGCGGTACGCCGGCTTCGACGTGGTCACCGCAGCCGCCGGGACCGAAGCCGTGCAGGCGGCCCAGCGGCACCGTCCCGACCTGATCGTTCTCGACGTCATGCTGCCGGATATGGACGGCTTCGACGTCGTCCGGCGGCTCCGCAGCGGCGGGGCCCGGGTACCTGTGGTCTTCCTGACCGCGCGCGACGCCACCGAGGACAAGATCCGCGGCCTGACCCTCGGCGGCGACGACTACGTGACCAAGCCGTTCAGCCTGGAAGAGGTCATCGCGCGGATCCGCGCCGTGCTGCGGCGTACCAGCGGTGAGGGCGGCGAGCCGACGCCGCGGCTCACGTTCGCCGACCTGGAGCTGGACGAGGAGAGCCACGAGGTGTGGCGGTCGGGCCAGCAGATCCAGCTCTCCCCGACCGAGTTCAAGCTGCTCCGGTACTTCATGAGCAACGCCAACCGGGTGCTGTCCAAGATGCAGATCCTGGACCACGTGTGGGACTACGACTTCCGCGGCGACACCGGCATCGTGGAATCCTACGTGTCCGTGCTGCGCCGGAAGATCGACACGGTTGAGCCGCGGCTCATCCACACCCTGCGCGGGGTCGGCTACGTGCTCAGGCTGCCCTCCTCTTAGGACTGACTGGCAATGGCTCGCAACGGAGCAGGCCGGGACGCGCAGGGCGTGTTCCGGCATCCCCTACTGGCGATGAGCCGGCTGTCGCAGCGCACCCCGCTGCGGGTGAAGCTGATCACCGCGTTGCTGGCGCTGGTCGCGCTGGCGCTGGCCGTGATCAGCTTTACGAGCACGGCCGTGTTCCAGCGGTATCTGGTGGATCAGGCCGACAGCCAGCTGAGCGGTCTTCTGAGCAATGCCCAGACCACGCTCCGCGCCATGAACGGGGACGCCGGGGCGGCGGGTAGCTACACCCATCTGGCCATTCCGCCGGGATATCTGGTCGAGGGAATCGACCAGCAAGGTGACCTGATCCAGTTCGGCAACGTGAATCGCGTTGGCGGATCACCACCCGCACTGTCCCGGGGTTCGTCTTCAATGCTCGAGCACGCCGGCAAGGCGTTCACGGTCCCTTCGCAGGACGGCCGGAGCAGCTGGCGGGTGATCTACGAGCAGGTCCCGCGCATCAACATCCTCAATCCTGATACCGGGCAGACCCAGAGCGAGACCGTCACGCTCATCGTGGGCGAGCAGATCGGCAACATCGACCGGCCGATTGGCTACCTGAGCTGGCTGGATCTGGTGGTCAGCTTGGCCATCATGCTGGGGCTGGGCGTGGTCAGCGTGGCGGTGGTGCGGACCAACCTGCGGCCGCTGGACGACATCGAGGAGACGGCCCACGACATCGCGGCCGGGCACCTGGACCGCCGGGTCCCGGACCGGGACCCGCGCACCGAGGTGGGCCGGCTCGGCCAGTCGATCAACACCATGCTGGCCCAGATCGAGACGGCGTTCCGGGCCCAGCAGGAGTCCGAAGCGGCAGCGGTGCAGTCTGAGGAGCGAATGCGCCGGTTCGTCGCTGACGCCAGCCATGAGCTACGCACCCCGCTGACCGCGATCCGCGGCTTCGCCGAGTACTACCGCCAGCGGGGCGGAGCTGAGGGCAGCGGCGGCAGCCTGCCCGCCGAGGACCTGAACCGGATCATGCAGCGAGTCGAGGCCGAGGCGTCCCGGATGGGCATCCTGGTGGAGGACCTGCTGCTGCTGGCCCGGCTGGACCAGCAGCGCCCGATCGAGCACCGGCCGGTGGACCTGCTGGTGCTGGCGGCGGACGCGGTCCAGGACACCACGATGATCGCCCCGGGCCGGCCGGTGCAGCTGGATGTGGAGCCAGGCCAGGCCTTCCTGATCAACGGGGACGAGGCCCGGCTGCGCCAGGTCATCGGCAACCTGATGTCCAACGCGCTGGCCCACACGCCGGACGGCACCGCGATCGACGTGCGGCTGCGGCCCGGGCTCCTGCCCGGTCCCCCGCCCTATCCCGGCGCCCCGGCGGTGTCGGTCCCGGCCGCGGTGGTGGAGGTCGTGGACCACGGGGAGGGCCTCACCGCCGAGCAGGCCCAGCACGTGTTCGAGCGCTTCTACCGGGCCGACCAGGCCCGTAACCGCAAGAACGGCGGCAACGGCCTGGGGCTGGCCATCGTCAGCGCGCTGGTCGCGGCGCACGGCGGCACGGCCACGGTGGAATCGGCCCCCGGGCAGGGAGCGACGTTCCGCATCACGCTGCCGCTGGCGGCGGAGGCCACATCGGCCAGGGACAAGGAGCTGGAGAACCAGGGCGACCCGGTGGATCCAGCCGACTCCGCGGCCCCGCCCCCGGTTTCGTTCCTCAAATAACCCAGCCAGCGCGGCGCGAGCCGCGGCCAGAGCCTGCTGGCGGTACCCGGCGCCGAACAGGCAGACGTGCACCAGCAGCGGGTGCAGCTGGTGCAGCGGCACCCGGGCGGCCCAGCCGGCCGCCAGCGGGACGGCGGCCTGGTAACCACGCATGATGTGCTCGTGGTGCGGCGCGCCGAACAGGGCCAGCATGGCCAGGTCGGTCTCCCGGTGACCGCCGTGCGCGGCCGGGTCGATGAGCCAGCCGCGGCCCCCGGACCACAGCACGTTGCCGGACCAGCAGTCGCCGTGGATACGGCTGGGCGGCTCGGCCGGCCCGGCCAGCGCGTCGACCCGCGCCATGACCTGCTCGACCAGGGTGACGTCGCCGGGGCCCAGCGTGCCGTCGTCGGCGGCGCGGCGCAGGTAGGGCAGCAGGCGGCGCTCGGCGTACCAGCCCGGCCAGCCGTCGGCCGCGGGCCAGGGGGTGTTGTCCAGCGGCAGGCTGGCGATGAACCCGGGCCAGGGGGCGCCGAACGCTGCGGCCCCCGCAGCGTGCAGGCGGGCCAGGTCACGGCCGAACGCGGCGGCTGCGGTGGGCGTGGCCGGGCTAGGCGGGAGCCAGGTCAGGACCAGGGCCTGGTCGTCCCAGCCCAGGACCTCGGGGATCGGTACGGCGCCGGGCGCGGCCAGCCAGTTCAGGCCCCGGGCCTCGGCCCCGACGGGGCTGCTGGGGGTGCTGGGGGTGCTGGGGGTGGCGTACTTGGCGGGGTTGCTGGGCTGGGCGGGGGTGCGGGGGGTGGTGGTGAGTTTGGCGAAGACTTCGCGGCCGTCGGTGAGGGTGGCGCGGTAGTGCGCGGTGCCGTGCTGGGCACCGGCCGGGCGCAGATCCCGCACTGCGGTACCGGTAAGTGCGCTGATCTGGGCGGCGACCGGGTCGGGTGGCACGCCCGGTTCAGGCCGGGGCGTGGCCGGCCAGCAGGACCGCGAGCTGGGCGACCAGGTCCCGGGCCCCCGCCTGGATGAGGTCCAGCGTGGCGCTGAAGTCGTCCGCGCCGCCGCCGTAGGGGTCGGGGATGTCCAGGTAGTCACCGGCGCCGCCGGACGGCCGGAGGCCGCTGGCCTCGCCGAACAGCCGGACCCGGTCGGCGGGGACGCCGGCCTGGGTCGCCATCAGGCGCAGATCGGCCAAGTTGCGGTGGTCCATGGCCAGGAACAGGTCCCGGCCGGGCAGCCACGAGGCGTCGATCTGCCGGGCCCGGTGCGCGGACCCGTCGTACCCGCGCCGTTCCAGTTCGGCCCGGGCCCGGGTGTCCATCGGATGCCCGATGTGCCAGTCACCCGTACCCGCACTGTCCACGGTGACGGCGTCGGCCAGACCGGCCTCGGCCAGTTCGGCCCGGAGCACGACCTCGGCCATGGGTGATCGGCAGATGTTGCCCAGGCACACCAGGCAGACGGTGTACGGCGGGTCAGGCTGGTGGGGCGGCGGCAGTGCCGCGGTAGGGACGGACATGCCTCAAGGATGCCCGATGCGCACCCCAGGCTCGGCCATGGCGATCTTCGGGGACTCCTGGGCCGGGGTCGGCTCGTGGGACGAAATGGGCTGGTGGGACGGGGCTGCCCGGGACGGGGCTGCCCGGGACGAGCCGGGGAGGGCGGGGATGGTGTCTGGGCCGAACCAGGTGTCGAGCCAGCCGGCCACACGGCGGCCCTGGCGCTGCATGGTCGACTCCACGAAGCGGTGGGACAGCCAGCACAGGACCAGCAGTATGGCCAGGAACACCCCAACCATCAGGAGTTGCTCCGGGAACGGGTGCGGCCCCTGGGTGATCGAGAGCCGCCGGAACACCTCGACCATCAGCGGGTGCACCAGGTAGACCGAGAAGCTGACCAGCCCGAGCCAGGCGAACACGGCTGGCACCTTCTTGTTGCGGCAGGCCAGGCCGACGGCGAAGGTCAGGCCCGCTCCCCCGACCGAGGTCAGCCACTGCCGGTACGCGGCCTGGTGCACGACGGCGGACCACAGGTTCCAGCTCGAGATGCTCCACCGGCCGGCCACGATGGCCGCCGCGATCACCGCCACCGCGATCGGGATGGCGCGGCGCCAGGGGTAGTCGCCCCGCTCGGCCCGGTAGAGCATGGTGCCGGTGAACATCAGGGCCATGATGGTCAGCGCCTCGAACGGGTGCACCCAGTTGCCGTTGAGGCACACCAGGACCAGCGCGGTGCCCCCGGCCAGGAGGGCGCCGATCCGCTTGGGCAGCCGGGCGCGGGTGACGGCCAGCGCGACCCCGGCCACGATGAGCAGGTCGGCGATCTCGGCCACCAGCTGAGTGCCGAGGAAGGTCCGGGAGAGCGCGGTCATCGGCAGCACGCCCCCGAGGGCCACCGCGGCCACCGCGAACAGTAGCGCCCAGCGGCCGCTGCGCTGGTGCTTCCCGGTCACGAACAGCGCGGTGACCAGCAGGTAGAACGCCATCTCGTAGGACAGGGTCCAGATGACGTCGATCGCATTCTGGGTGCCCAGCACGTTGGACAGCATCAGCCCGTGGGTCAGCAGCGCGGTCTGGACGTCGGTGTTCGTGTTAGCGATCAGGCCCAGGTGCACCTTCCAGAGCACCACCGCCGCGACCAGGGCAACGAGGTAGAGCGGGTAGAGCCGGAACACCCGGCTGACCCAGAACCCGCGGACGCTTCCCCTGCGCTCCAGCGAGGCCGGCACGATGTAGCCGCTGACCATGAAGAAGACGAACACGCCGTACGAGCCCGGGTCGAAGTACTGGTAGACGTCGGCCCGGACGTGCTGCAGCACGTAGTAGCTGAGGTGGTCGAACACCACGAACAGGGCGGCGAATCCGCGCAGCGCGTCCAGCCAGGCCAGCCGCCGGCCCGCGGGAGTAGCGGGCGGGGAAGACGTTCTCAAAGTCACGGCGACAGCAGACACGAAATGGAACGCTAGTGAGCAATTCTGAGTATGTTCTGAAAACTCTCTGGCGGTTCTCGCCCGGTGACGGGCGGGTGCGGGTCAGGGGGTGAGCTTGGCGGTGCGGGCGAGGGCGGGGACGAAGCGGGCGGCGTCGATCGTGCCCCAGCCGCTGGCCAGGTCGTAGCCCGGGCTGGCCTTGAAGCCGGTGGCGTCGCCGAACGTGTTGTCACCGGTGGTGACGTCCAGGATGCCGGTTTTCAGCGTGTCGGCCTTGAGCCGGCTTTCGGCGCCCAGCGTGTACAGGGCGGTGTCGATGTTGCCGAGCGGGTGGCCGGCCTTCTGGCTGGCCAGGGCGACCACGCCGGCGAACAGCGGAGTGGCCTCGCTGGTGCCGCCGAGGATCTCCCAGCCGGCGCCGCCGGGCTCGAAGCTCTGGTAGACCCAGGCGCCGCCGCTGACCGCGGCCGACATCGAGATGTCCGGGGTGCCGCGGCGGCCCTGGACCACGGCACCCACGTCCTTCTGGAAGGCGGGCTGGGGGAAGACGGCGGACCGGCCGCCGCCGCCCGCGCCGTAGTCGTCATTCCACACCTGGTCGGGCTGAATCTTGTTGCCGTCCTGGGCCAGCAGCAGCTGGGTGCCGCCCACCGAGGTGACCAGCGGGTCAGACGATGGCCAGGCCACCGCGGGGTACGGGTAGAGGCTGACGCCGTCGGGCTCGTCGTCGGTGGCGCCGGTATCCCCGGCGGCCGCGAGCACGGTGACGTCGTGCTGGGCCGCGTCCTCGAAGGCGTAGCGCAGGCTCTGCAGGCTGGCGAACGAATGCTTGGCGAAGCCGGGGAAGGTGTCCTCGGTGGCGCCGAAGCTCTGGCTGATGACGTCGATGCCGCCCCGGTCGATCAGCGCCTTCTCGGCCGCCATTATCTGCGGGAAGCCGGTCACGCCCTCGGTCTCCGCGACCGGCGTCTCGACCAGGTCGATGGCGGCCTGGGGCGCGACCGCGTGTGCGTACTCGACGTCCAGGGTGGCCTCTTCGGCCCAGCCGTCCATGGTCGCGCTGGACTTGTCGAACGGCGGCAGCTTGCCCAGCTTGAACACGTTGAGGGTCGGGTCCGGCAGGCCCCACTGCCGGTCGAAGTAAGCCAGGTCATGGCGGATCGTGGGCGAGCCGAACGAGTCGACGATCATGATCGTCTGGCCCTTGCCGGTGACTTTGGCGGCGTACAGCGGGGCCAGGTCGTAGGCCACCCGGTACTGCAGCGGGCTGTAGCAGCGCAGCTTGATCGTGGCCAGGCACTTGGCCGTGCTGAGCGGGTTCGGCGACTGCAACTGGACGGCCCAGTCCCCCGCCAGCGACGGGATCGGGGCGGCGGTGTCCCCGGCCGCGGCGGCGAACGCGGCCGGGCTGGCCATGGTCCGGTACGTGAACGCCGGGCGGGCCGAGCTGGCCGGGGTGGAGCTGGCCGGGGTGGAGCTGGCCGGGGCGGGTGCTGCGGCCGGCAGGAAAGCGGCGGCCAGGACCAGCAGGGCGAGCACGGGCAGGAGCAGCCGGTGGGGGGCAAGCCGATGCCCAGGCCCCGGCGTCGGCAGACGGCGTGGGCCAAGCCCGCGAAGGCTCGGCAGCATGGTGCTCCTCATCGGCACGGGGCGCCGACAGCCGACGCACCACCGCTCAGGTCTCATCCCAGCGCGGTTTCACCCATTCCGCAATGCTCGGATGGCGTGTCTTGACCTGAACTTGACTCAAGATTAACTGAGTCTGTTTGGAATTGTGTGTTTCGTGGGGTTTTCCGCCGCGCTGCGCCGGCCGACCCAGGTCCAGATTACTCAAGACGTGACGGCCCCTAAACACAGAGTAAGGAGGTGTGGGTTCTTGTCCGGGAGTGAAGACCCTGTTAAAACAAAAGGACCGGGACCAAAGACGGTGGAGCGCTGGCGTACGGCGATTCGCGCAGCGGGCGGCGCCTTGCTACCATTGGCCACGTTCCAAGCGCCGCTAGCTCAATTGGCAGAGCAGCAGACTCTTAATCTGCGGGTTCGGGGTTCAAGTCCCTGGCGGCGCACCGTTTGAACTGGAGTTATACGGCTTCAGGTCATTTCCCACAGTCCCGGTTGCCCCCATGTTCGCTCGTGGGTTTGACCCCAGCAATCCGGGGCTGGTCAGATATGGCCCATCAGTCTCAGATCCGGGGTATTTGCTCCTGGCGCCGGGCCATTACGGTCGGCCGATGCGTCCGTCCTCCGCTAGACCGCAGATCCGCTCGGGGTACGCTCGGCTGCGGCCTGGGCCCGCTGGCGGTACGGCTGGCCCGGGGTCGTATGCCGCCCGGCCAGGAACGCCGATTCAATCTCTCTGAGGGCTACCGTGCGGGTTCCGGGCTGATAGCCGGTTGCCATCGCCCTGGCCATGCAGTTTCTCTGGTGGTGTCCCCCGCCCTGGGATCTTGAGGTGCCACCGGATGGCGGTGAAGGACTGGGGCAGGGCCCGCAGGGCGTCGCCGGAGCGGCCGGGGGTTGTCCGCCGATCTTGCAGGACAGGTACCTGCGGACTGCCATTGAGGATCACGGTCCTGGTCTCCAGGCCGTCGCAGAACCGGCCGGCGTTGCGCACCGGCGCCGTGGCCTCACTGAACGCGCTCATGTCGTCTCCCTCGCGTGCTGGGCGGCCGCAGACGGGGCTGACTGCAGGTCGTGGTACCTCATCTGCGCTCGTGCGTCCTTGAGTGACTGCCCCGCCTCGACGGCGGCCCGGATCCTCTTCTCGGCGTCACGGATCAGCTGCGCCGCATCGATCACCTCTGCGGCGCGAGCCGCAGGGACACACACGATGCCGTCGCCGTCGCCGAGCAGCAGGTCGTCGGGCTCGACCCGAACGCCACCGATCGACACGGGCAACTGATAGCCGTCGACGCGCACCCGGTCCTTGCCGGTGCGCATCCACGAGCCCCTGCTGTAGATCGGGTAGCCGAGGGTGAGGCTGCGATCGCTGTCTCGGCAGACCCCGTCAATGACGGTGCCTGCCACGCCGCGGGCGTGGGCGGTCGCAGTGAGAAGATCGCCCCACACGGTGGCATCCAGCCGGCCTGCGTTGTCGAGCACCACCACCTGGTCGTGATCAACGTCGTCGATGTAGTCGCCGACGGTGCCGCCATCGACTCCGACCGGCACATAACGCACGGTGAAGGCGCGGCCGACGAGCCGGAATGCGCGGTCCAAGGGGGCGATGCCGTGGCACTGGCCGACGATGCGCAACCGGTCAAGAGCGTCGCTGACATGAGAGGTGTCCAGTTCCCGCAGAGTGGCGATCAGGCGCGCCGGGTCCGGTTTAGTCATTCTCGAGCTCCCGTCCGGCCCGCAGCCTCGTGCGGCGTGGCACTCGACAGCATCACCGTGAATATGCTGGAGAGCGACCCGTCAGGGGTTCCCGGCGCCTTCGTCACGTCGGCTCCTTGATCGCGGCGGGCACGGTCGTCCGCGGCCCGGCAGCGGTGAGCTGAATCACGGCGTCGACGGCGCACACGCCCTCGCCGAGGGGGCCGACGATCACCGGATTGACGTCGAGCGCCGCGATGACATCCCGATGCGCCGCGACGAGGCGGGACAGCGCGGCGAGCGCGTCGGCCAAGGCCTCCCGGTCTGCCGCCGGCCGGCCGCGCTGGCCGTCGAGTACGGCAGCGCCGCGCAGCGACCCGATCAGCTCGGACGCTGCCGCCGGGAGCAGCGGTGCGGGCGCGAGCACGCTGTCTTGCATGAGTTCGGCGAAGATGCCGCCCATGCCGATCATGACCATGGGCCCGAGCTGCTCGTCGACAATGCCACCCATGATCATCTCCACGCCGGCCGGGCGCATCTCCTCGACGAGGAAGCCAGTGAGATCCGGCATGCCCTTCTTGCGCAGCATCTCCTCGGCCGCGGCCGCAGCCTCAAGCGGGGATACGCAGCCGAGGGCCACCCCTCCCGCATCGGTCTTGTGGATGAGGTCGGGCGCCTGTGCCTTGACGGCCACCGGGCATCCAATCTCCCTGGCCGACTCGGCGACCTCCCGGGGCGTGGTGACGACCCGGCCCCGCGGGACCGGGATCGACCATGCGGCCAGCAGCTGCTTGGCCTGGAATTCCGACAGCCCGGCCGACCCGGCGGTGACCGTGGGCAGGCGGGTACCGGATGGCCGGGCGACGGCATCGGTCACCCCGCCCGTCACCGGCGCGGCGCGCCGCCGCAGCAGACGGCCAAGCACCTGCGCAGCCCGCCGGCTGCTGGGATACCAAGGCACCCCGGCAGCGCCCAGCAGTCGGCGGTTCTCCGGCGTCGGGTCCGTGTAAGCGTAGACGACAACCGGTTTGCCCGACACCGCCAGCGCCGCGTTCAGCTCGCCGGACGCGCCGAGAAACCGGTCCGTCGCGCCCAGGGTGCTGACCACCACCACGGCATCGGTCTCGTCGCTGCCGAGCAGCGTGGTGAGGGGCGCGATCAAGCTGGCCGGTCCCTGGAGAATCTGCGCCGTGGTGTCAACGGGATTTACCGGTATGGCGAGCGCTGGAAGCAGCGGACGCAGTTGCCGCTGCAGTCCGGCGCTGAGCTGGGGCACGGTCATTCCGTACTGCTGAACGGCGTCCGCCATCCAGATGCCCGCGCCGCCCGACGTCGTGAGGATCGCCACCCGGTTTCCGCCGGGCTCGGTGCGACGAGCGAAAGCGGCGCCGATATCGACCAGTTCCTGCTGGTCCTCGGCCTCAAGGATGCCCAGGTGCTTGAACAGTGCGCTGTAGCGGGCGGCGTCGCCGGCCAGGTGAGCGGTGTGAGTCATCGCGGCACGACGCCCGGCGTCGGACTTGCCGATCTTGGACACCACGAGCGTTTTGCCGCGGGCGGCGGCGGCGCGGGCGAGCTCGGCGAGCCGGTCCGGCCGGGAGAAGCCCTCGACGAGCAGCAGAACGACGGCCGTCTCGTCGTCGTCGAGCAGATAGTCAGCGCATTGGAGGACATCGACGTCCACCTCGTTGCCGGTCGAGATGACGTGCCCGCACTCGAGACCGCGACGGTGCAGGTCGTCGAGAAGCGCCAGCCCCAGCCCCCCACTCTGCGCGACAACAGCGACCGGCCCCGGTGACAGGCCCTTCGGCCATCGCACGGGTTCCAGCACCGGGCTGAAACACGCAGCCACTGAGCGCCGCAGGTTCACGAACCCGTTCGTGTTCGGTCCCAGAACCGGCGCGCCGAACTCGGCGACCGCGCGGGCCAGGTCGGCCTGCAGCGGGCCGGCGGCGCTGTCTTCGGCGAAACCGGCCGCGATAACCAGCGCCGCACGTGCACCTGCAGCTGTGCACTCATCCAACGCGGCTGGAACCGCGGCTGCGCCGAGCGAGATTATCGCGAGGTCGACCGGGTGCCCGATATCGCCGATGCGCGGGATGGCAGAAACGCCGCAGATGATCCCACTCGATCGGCTGACCGGATACACGGCGCCGTCATAGCCGAGCCTGAGCAGGTTCCTGACCATTCGGCCGCCAGGCTTGCCGACATCGGCCGAAGCGCCGATTACTGCGACAGAGCGTGGCGAAAAGAGCGTCGCCAGCCGATGGTCCGCCATTTGGAGCAGTGTATAGTCTATCGAAAGTGCGGAGCAAGCCCGCAGGCGGTGTCCCTCGAAGGGCAGGCGGGGTGATCGGCCCGCTGGGAGCGGGGTCGAAACGGCTCGGGCAGGGCTACTCGGTCAGCTGCAACAGGTAATCGCGTGAGGCAGTGAGATGCTGCTCGAGAAGCTCGCCCAGGCGCTCCAGATCGCCGGTGCAGAAAGCATCGACGATGTGCAGATGCTCCCGCGCGGCCGCCGCGGCCACGCTCTCATCGGACGTCAGGACAGCGCGGTAGCGATCCGAATGCGCCCACAGCCCGTCCAGCAGGCGCACGAGTACCTTGTTGCCTGACGCGGCGTAAATGATGCGGTGCAACCTGCGATTTCGCTCGACCTGCTCAAGATGGCTGAGGCCAGGGTCGTCCCAGGCAAGCTCGCGCGCGGCCTGCTTGTCCGCCTCGGTGGCAAGTTTCGCCCCCAGACGCGCTGCCATAGGGTCCAAGACGATACGCACCGCATACAACTCGGTCAGTTCCCTCGAGGACAGCTCCGGCACCCGGACTACGTGGTGCTTCTCCTGAACCACCAGGCCCTCGGTCTCAAGTCGGCGGACAGCCTCGCGCACTGGCGTCGTCGAGAGCCCGAGCTCCGCGGCTAGCGCTTCCTGGGCCAGCCGCGAGCCGGGCTTCAGGCTGCCGCTGAGCACGCGGTCCCGCAGCCCGTTATAGGCCGCGTCCGCCTTGGTCGACCAGGTGCTCGGCACGATTGCGGCGGATCTACCATCCGGAACAGTCACAATATTGACTATACGATAGGCGGACTTCAGTTTTTCTTACCGATGACCCGAAGGTTTGCCCGTCATCTCGCCGTGTCAGGTCGGCTCGTAGATCGACGGGGCGGCTTCGGCAGGGTCAGGGAAGCCCGCATGGTGGATCCGCGCGATCGCCGTGATGTCGTTCTCGTCCAGCTGTCCGGCATCAGAGGCTCGCGCTGCCTGCTCGACGTGCGCCGCCTCGGAGAACCCGCCGATCACCGTGGTGACCGCCGGGAGGCCGAGCACATAACGGTATGCCGCCTCCTCGATCGGCTGACCGGGCCGGCCGAGGAACGCGAAGCGCCGGCCGCGCAGCCGTTCCGGCTCGAACAGGTTCGGGTGCCAGGTGAAGTAGCCGCCGGAGAGCGGATGCCTGCCCGCGGCGCCCTTATTCAGGACCGCGGCCGATAGGGCGCCACCGGCCAGCGGCCGGATTGCCGCGACTGCGACCCCGCGAACAGCGGCGGAGTCGATAAGGCCGGTGTAGGACTCTTCAGCAGGCACGCCCGGGACCGGCTCAGCTAGCCCCGCAGTAGGATTCGCGAGGTTGTACCACACGTTGATCAAACTGAACTGGCCGCTGTCGAGCACCGTCGCGACGGACCCGGGTGTTGCCCGCTCGCACGCAGCGCCCAGGTACCGTACCTTCCCGGCCTCCCGGACGCGCATGAGCCCGTCGAGGACATCACCGAGGACATCGTCGGGGGTCAGCGGCGTCCAGGGCATCCGGACTTTGGGGCTGCGGGCCGGACGGCACGGATTATGCAGCACCAGGATGTCGATATGATCGCGGCGCAGTCTGGTGAGGCTGTCCTCGACGCTTTCCACCACACGGTCCGCAACACGGTCGAGGTAGAGGTCCAGGTCTTCCGGCATGATCTCGACCTTGGTCATGATCAGCGCGTCCGCGCCGTCGCCGAGCTCACGTAGCACACGTCCGAGGTTGACCTCAGCCAGTCCCTTGCCGTAGTCCGGCGAGGTATCGAAGAGGTTCACGCCGAACTCGAGCGCGCGGCCCACCACGGCCCGCTGCTCGGCGGCATTGCCATACACCAGCGCGCCGGCCGTGTCGCCGGTGCCGAACGTGACTTCGGACAAACACACACCGGTCGTGCCAAGCTCGCGGTAACGCAAGACGCAGCCTCCTGCGGGCCGAGGTAATACCGGGGATGCGGCGCCAGGCCGTCAGGCGGGCGCCGAGCGATCCAGGCGACGGGCTCAGAGTTCTGAATGTTCGGCCAACTGCACCTCACCCTCGGCGAGGTAGTCGACGGGGCGCACCTCCACACCGAGAACGAGGGCCGGCAGGCCGTAGCCGACCTCGCGGCTCTTGGTTCGCCGCACCTGGTCGTAGTCGGCGACGCTAATGAACAGGGCAGGAGTTTCCAGTCCAGCCGCATGGGCCGCGGCGAGAGCGCCGCGCGCGTTGTCCAGGAGAATCGCGAGTGATGCCATGTTGGGCCCCGCTTACGGCTTACTGGACTTCTGGGCGAAGCCAACGGTGCTCGCCGGAGTACCGACATCAATGAGGCGCTCCTCGGCCCGGATCTCGTCGTAGGCGAAGTCGGCGTTCAGGGCGGGCGGGATTTTCTCGCTGCCGGTGTTCCGCGCGGCGTCGAGCATTATCCGCCGCATTCGGATGCAGGCCAGGTCAGACGAGCCAAGATGCTCGCGGGACCGGTCGAACAGCGGGCCCATGCTTTCCTGCACGGCAAAGTCTTCAAGCTGCGCCTTGCCGTACAAGCCGGTGAAGGAAGTACCGTCCATCATCGCCGCGCGGTCCTGCTTCCACCAGGTGCCGAACGTGCGGCCGGCGATCCCGCCCTCTTCATCGAGGTTCTCGACGCCGGCCCATTCGGCGATCTGCAGACGCTCGGCGTCGGTGATCACGGCGTCGCCGCTGCGGTGGTGCACGAAGTAGAACATCGTGTGGTAATCGTCGATTGGCACGAATGCCTGCTGGAAGTACCAGCCCTCCGGCGCAGGAAAGAGTCCCCACATCGGTGCGACGAAATGGGAGCTGCGCACGAATGTAACCTGGTCGCCGTGGTGAGTGGCTTTGCGGACCGCTGCGTACCAGAAGCCGTAAGGCGTGTTCTGGATCTCCAGCTTCGGGTGCCCGTCGACAACGATCTCCGAGAGCAGGCCGCCGCCGCCGGTGTAGGCCTCGTTGTCGACGGCAAGCCGGCCGACGAGGTCTCGGTGCAGGAAGCCGATATGCGCCGAGTCGAGGACGCCCTCCAGGGCCTGCGCCCAATTGCAGCGCTCCAGCACACGCAGTGTGAAAACCTGCTCAGGCCGCTTGCGGGTCCAGTCGAAGTCGGGGAAACGAGGCTCCTTGCCCGGGTCGCCGATGTAGGTCCAGATGAGGCCGCCGGCCTCGCGGACGGGAAATGCGACGTGCCGGATGTGGTCCTTGAACGTGCTGTCATCGGGCTCTGACGGAGTATCGACGATCCTGCCCGCAGTATCGATCCGCCAGCCGTGATAAATGCACTGCAGAGCACAGTTATCGTTGCGAGCCAGGGCCAGCGAGGCACCGCGGTGCGGGCAGAACTCGTCAAGCACCCCGACGGCGCCGTTACTGTCCCGGAATGCGACGAGCCGCTCGCCCAGGAGCTGCGCCCGGCGCGGCGCGCCGTCGGCCACGAGATCCTGGCTGCGGAACAGCGGTAGCCAGTATTGCCGCATCAGAGCACCCATCGGTGCACCGTTCTCGACCCGGGTGAGCAGTTCGTTGTCTTCCTTGTTGAGCATCCGGCCCTCCGATCAGGCGCGCACACCACGGTCATACGTTCTGACCGCGGTAAACGAACTGTATGGATTATAGACTTTGGTCAAGTTAGCCGCTTCCCCTCAGGCACTGGCGGCCGCCGTGACCAGACCGGCGCGCGTGACCGTCAGCCCGTGCCTCTCGCGATCCCACGTCCCCGACCCGTTCCCGCGCTCACGCAACTGGTACTTCTGCACGCGCGTGCTCGCGGTCTTGGGGAGTGCCTCGACGAGCTCGAAGTACCGCGGGACGGCGAAGTGCGGCAGGTTCTCGGCGCAGTGGCGCAGCAGGGCCGTGAAGTCAATCTGGGCGCCGGGCTTGGGAACGATCCAGACCTTCACGTCGTCGTCCACGTCGGCGTCTGACCGGTCGGGTACGCATGCGGCCTCGGCCACGCCGGGAAACACTGCCACCTGGGACTCCACCTCGAAGGAGGAGATGTTCTCTCCCCGCCGCCGCAAGGAGTCCTTGACCCGGTCGACGTAGAAATAGTTACCGTCCGCGTCTCGGCGCAGCAGGTCGCCGGTGTGAAACCAGCCGTTGCGCCAGGCCGTGGCGGTCGCGGCGGGGTCGTTGACGTAACCGAGGCTGATCATCCACGGCTTGCTGGTACGCACCATGATCTGACCAACTTCGCCGACCGGTACCTCCACGTCATTCTCATCGACGAGCCGGATCTCGAAGCCCTCCCTGGGACGGCCGCAGTAGCCGGGGACGAGCGGCTGACCTGGCACGCGGCAGAGCGGCCCGGGCACCTCGGTGGCGCCGTAGCCAGTAGTGATCTCCGGGATGCCGAAACGCTCCTGGAAAGCTGTGATGTCGGCCGGCAGCGGTGCGGCCATCATCAGCCGTACGCGGTGCTCTCTGTCGGCCGGCCGGGCCGGCTGCCGCAGCAGGTAGGGCACCATGGTGCTGAGCAGGAACGCGAAGGTGGCGCCGGTGTCCCGCGCGACCTCCCAATATTTGTCCAGCGCCGGGCGGGCGCGCACCGCGATGCCAGCCCGCGCCGCGACGGCACCCACCATGAAGTACATGGCGGCGTAGTGGAACAACGGCAGGTCCAGCAGGGCGACGTCGCCGACCGTGCCGCCCCAGGCGCCGACCAGCCCGGTGCCAGAGACGTAGACCTGGTGATAGCTGTTGGCCGAGAGCTTCGACGGGCCGGTCGTGCCGGATGTCAGGATCAGCGCAAAGGGATCCCAGAGCTGGATCGGGCGGTCGAGGTCTGGAGCGCCGGTGTCGGTGCCGTGCAGAACGTCAACGGCCAGCAACCGGGCACCGCAGAGATCGACCGCCTCGAGTGGCCGGCCGTGAGCCGCATCGGAGATAATCGCCACGGGTTGACCGACGGCGAGGACGTGGGCGAGCGAAGCGCCGTGAAAGGCCAGGTTGATCGGCACAAGCACGGCACCGAGCGCGTTCACGCCCCACCAGGCGCGCACGAAATCCGGGCCGTTCGGCAGGAAGATCGCGACTCGATCGCCCTGCCTCACTCCGGCGCGGCGAAGGGAGTTGGCCGCCGCGTACACCTCGTGCACTACCTGCTGCCTGGTCCAGCACAGCCCGTCCTCGAAGGTGATCGCCACCTCGTCAGGTGCCTCGCTCGCGTTACGCTCAAGCAGGTACCGGATGATCGCGTTCCCGGGTTCTGGGAGGTCGCCGCTCACGTGATAACCGCATCCTTCCGAGGATCGCCGCGCTGGTCGGCACGCCGGCGCCCGCCGTCACCAGCACGTGTTCAATGCCGTCGACCTGATTGACGGAGTCGCCGCGAACCTGGCGGACCGCCTCGGTGATGCCGTTCATGCCGTGCAGGTACCCCTCGCCGAGCTGGCCGCCGTGCGTGTTCAGTGGCAGGCTCCCCTTCATGGCGATCTCGCCGGCCCGGATGAAGTCCGCCGCCTGTCCCGGGCCGCAGAACCCGAACGCCTCCAACTGCGGCAGCACGTACGGGGTGAAGTGGTCATAGATCATAGCGGCGCCGATGTCCGCCGGCTGAAGCTCAGCCACCCCATAGAGCTGCCGAGCGACGGCCGCCGCCTCCGGAAGCTGGGCGTCGAGGGGTGACGGGCGGTAGAAGCTCGTCATCTCATGCTGATCGGCCGCCGAGCCCTGCGCTGCGGCGCGGATCAGCACCGGCGGCCGCCTCAGGTCACGGGCGCGCTCCGGCGTCGTCACCACGACCGCGACACCGCCATCGCTCTCCTGGCAGCAGTCGAGCAGGCGCAGCGGCTCGACGATCCAACGTGAACTCTGGTGTTCCTCGAGCGTGATCGGCTGCTGGTAGAACCAGGCGCGCGGGTTGTTCGCCGCGTGCTGCCGCGAGAGCACGCTCACGAGGCCGAAGTCCGTACTTGTCGCGCCGTACTCGTGCATGTACCGGCTGGCGAACAGCGCCGCGTACGCGGCGGGCGTGCGAATGCCCAGCGGCGCGTACCAGCTGCGTCCGACTTCCTCGGCGTGGGCCGGGCCCGTGACGGCTCCGGCCTTGGTGCCAGCGCGCGAGCCGGAGCGCATGTTGAGCGCGCGATAGACCACCACCACCGTAGCGGCGCCGGTGGCCACCGCCATGACGGCCTGGTGCAACACCCCGCAAGCCGCGCCGCCGCCGTAGGGGACGCGGCTGAAGAACGTCAGCTCGCCCAGGCCGAGCGCGCGGCTGACCTGGATCTCCGGACTGGTGTCGTAAGTGAAGGTAGTCAGGCCGTCGACGGCGTCGGGCCCGAGCCCGGCATCAGCGAGCGCGGCCGAGACCGCCTCAACCGCGAGGCGCAACTCGGTGCGTCCGGACTTCTTGGAGAACTCGGTCTGCCCGATGCCGACGACCGCGGCCGCGTCGCGCACGGTCATGAGTCCGGCCCCTGTCCGGCGAGCTGGGCGCCGAGCAGGGCAAGTTGCTCGGTCGCCCCGCCGAAGGCGAGTTCGTTCTGGCGAGCCCACAGCGTGTGGCGGTACAGCGGATAGTCCGTGACCACACCCATGCCACCGTGCAGGTGCTGTGCCGCCGAGCTGACGGTGAAGCCCGCTTCGGCGGCCCAGTACTTGGCGTGCGCCAGCGCCGCGCGGGCTGGCTTGCCCGCGTGCAGTAGCCATGCCGCGCGCCACATGGTTACCCGGCAGTTCTCGACCGCGGTGTACATGTCAGCGGCACGCATCGCGACGGCCTGGAACGAGCCGATCACCTGGCCGAATTGCTCGCGTTGCGCGGTGTAGGCGACGGTCAGCCTGAGCGCCTCGTCGAGCACCCCGACCTGCTGGGCGCAGAGCCCGACGACCGAGCGGTCGATCAGGAACTGGCGGACCAGACGACCGTCGGTGCCGAGTACAGCATCCGGCGGACAGCGGACACCCCGCAGCGTCAGCTGCACTTGCGGCTGCCCGCTGGCCGTTGCCTGCGCATCGAGCCGCACGCCGTCGCGGCGCGGGTCCAGGACGACAACGGCCACGCCGTCGCCGCGTTGCACGGGCACTAGCACCAGATCGGCCTCCGCCCCGTAGGGTACGCAGGTCATGAGGCCCTCAAGACACCAGTCGTTACCGTCGGGAACCAGCCGAACGCCGAACTGGCCGTCGGCGCCGCGGCCGCCGTGCAGCGCCGGGACAGCAATGTGTCGGCCGGTCACCAGGCCAGGCAGTAGCTCGCGACGCTGCGCAGCCGTGCCGAAGCGGTCGATCGCGGGTGCGCCGACGAGCATCGACTCCGCGGCGGGCACCGGAGTCACCGCGCGTCCCTGCTCTACGAGCAGGGCACACAGCTCCAGCACGTCACAGCCGGCGCCGCCAGCGTCCTCGGCGACGCCGAGCCCGGTCAGTGCGGTCTCGCCCAGCAGCTTCCATGAGGTGGAGTCCATGCCGGACGCCACTGCCGCGCGGCCGGCGAACACCGACACCGCAACGTCGCGGGCTGCTTTCTGCTGTTCGCTGAAACGGAAATCCATCGGCGTGTCGTCTGTGGTGTGGGTCATCGAGTGTCCGGGACGAAGACGGGAAGGGTCAGATCGTCGGCGACCACGACGAACTGCGCGCGGACAGGCTCACCGATCGGCGGACCGCACGCGCCGTACCCGCCGAGCTGGGCGGCCATCCGCACGCCCTCGGGGAGATCGATCACCGCTATCCAGTACGGCTCGCCGAACGGCGGCAGCAGCGGATGATGCACGCGGGCCGTACTGTGAACGCGGCCAGCACCCGAAGACACGACATAATCCCACGTCAGCGATCGGCATACCGCGCATGCCGGGCTGCTCGGGTGCCGCAGCGCACCGCAGGACGCGCAGCGCTGGATGCGCAACTCGCCGGCTGATACACCCGCCCAGAAGTACGCATTGTCGTCGTTGATGGCGGGACGCAGTACGGCGGCGGCGTTCCCGGGCGGCACCGGGACGGCGGTGGATGGTGTGCTCATCGCCGGCTCCGCGGCAAGCCGAGCGCCTTCCAGGCGACGATCTCGCGCTGGACCTCGTTGGTGCCTCCGCCGAACGTGTAGTGAATGCCACTGCGAAACAGTGTCTCGATTCGCCCTTGCAGCACCGCACCGGGCGATCCGGCACGCAGCGGTCCCGCCGTGCCGAGCACCTCCAGCATCAGGCGGACGACTTCCTGCACGGACTCGCTGCCGAACACCTTGACCATCGACGCGTCCGGCGGTTCCAGCGTTCCCGCGTCGGCGGACGACGCGAGGCGCCAGTTGTGCAGCCGCACCGTCTCGAGCCGGGTATGCGCCCGGGCCAGCGCCTGCTGCACCCACGGCGAGTCGATGACGCGACCGCCGTGCGGGCCGTCGCTCGACCGGGCCCAGGCCACCAGCTCGTCAAACAGAACGGCGTAGCGGGCGACGAAGCCGGCGACGCCGGTGCGCTCGCTGTTGAGCTGGCTGGTGATCAGCCGCCAGCCCTCGTTCTCACCCAGCACGAGATGATCGGGCGAGAGCCGCACATTGTCGTAGTAGGTGGCCGTGGTGTCGTCCCCACCCATCGTCTCCAGCGGCGTGACGCTGAAACCAGGCGCGTCGGTCGGAACGATGAAGATAGAGATGCCCCGGTGCCGGTCCTCGGCTGGGCCCGTGCGCGCCGCCAGCCAGATGTAGTCGGCGACCTGGCCGTGCGTCGTGAACACCTTGCTTCCGTTGATGACGTAGTCGCCGCCTTCGCGTACCGCCCGTGTCCTGAGTGCGGCCAGGTCACTGCCGGCCGAGGCCTCGGTATAGCCGATCGCGAACTCGATCTCCCCCGCCGCGACGCGCGGCAGGTAGTGCTCCTTCTGCCGGTCACTGCCCAAGCGGATCAGGGTCGGGGCGACGGTATCGACGGTGATGAACGGGATCGGCGCCCCGGCGCGCTCGGCCTCCTCGCGGAAGATGCACTGCTCCAGCGCCGACATGCCGCGCCCGCCGTACTCGGCGGGCCAGCTGACGCCCAGCCAGCCGTCGGCGCCGATCTTGCGCCGGGTGCTCTGGTAGGCGTCACCGCCGCGGCCCTCTGACTCGAAGCGCTCACGCAGCTCAGGGGAAATGACGTCGGCGAAGTACGCGCGCAGCTGGGCCTGGAGCGCCTGCTGGTCCGCCGACCACGCTACGTGCATGACACCGGCGCGAGTTCCACGGCGACGGTTGCTGTCACTGACTTTTCCTGTAGCTGATTATCAATCGCCAGGTCGAGCTCGACGAGCCGACGGCCTGCCTGCGTCGTCCGCCGCGTGACGACGCCCCGCACGGTGAGGGTGTCACCCGGGCAGTTCGGCGCGTGCATCCGCACGGCCAGCGCGCGCAGGAACGACTCGTGTCCGGCCCAGTCCGTCACGTAGCGGCCGAAGATGCCCTGGTACCACATCGTGTTGAGGAAGATGTCCCGCGCACCGTTGGCCTTTGCGAACTCATGATCGTGGTGGATGGGATACAGATCCCGGGTACCCAGAACGTCTCGCGCCAGTGTCGTGCGCGTGACCTCGATGACGAGTTCCGGCAGCACCTGTCCCTCGGTGACGGCGTTCCACTCGAGGTTGCCCAGCCCCATCATGCGGACCGCCCGGCCGTGCCGTCGTAGCGGAGGATCACCTGAGTGGCCCGGGCGATGAGCACGCCAGCATTCTCGCTGCGATACTCGGCGACCGTCGCGACGAAGACGCCCGCGCCGACCTTTGTCTGCTTGACCGGGCTGACCGATTCGACGAGCACCGCCTGGCGGATCCGGCCGTCACCCGGCCCGTACGGCTCGAGGTACTCCTCCTTGCGCGTCACCGCGGTGGCCGTGGAGAAGCCGTGCTCGGCCAGGATCGCGCGCACCCGGTCCTCGGGATCCCGGCCTTGAGCGGCTACCGCAGCGCGCTCGCGCTCCTCGACGAACGCCGGTGCCCATGACCGGCCGACCATGTAGGTGAGAAGGGCATGCGGCGGCGAGATGAGCCGTCCGAAGCGCGATGAGCGCGCGATCCCCTCGTCCCAGTACACCGGATTGCCGTCTTCCACCGCTTCGCAGAAATTCCAGATTTCGGTGGTGTTAATCGCCGAACGAGACCAGCGCCACGGGCCGAGTCGTCCGATGTACGGCGTGACAAGGTCTGCGATCAGGCCGTCGAGCGACGCCGGCTTGACATCATTCAGGGCGCTCAAGAGCATGTGCCGGTGGACGGGACCAGGTAGATCATCGGCAGCTCCCAGCACGTTGATCGGCCGCAGCGCGTCGGACTAGAGACACACATAATATAGACTATCTGAAGCGGGGCAGGCCAGCAACGTGACCCCTGTCTCGGCTGGGCGCCCCTTATCCCAGAGGATGACCTCGCCGCCTTCCCGCCCGCTCCGACTTCCCGAGGACGTCACCGTGATAATCGACTCGCACTCTCACCTGGTCGCCCCGCCGGTGTTCAACGCGACGTGGACCACCATGGAGGCGGCGGGCACGTACGGGGGACGGCAGCGCAACCTCGTGACCGAGGAGGAGCTGATCGCCGGCGCGGACCGGCAGATCGCTCTTATGGATGCCGTCGGCACTGACCTGCAGCTGACCTCCCCGCGCCCGTACACGCTCAAGCACTCGCGCACCCCGGTCGAGGCGGTGCACTGGTGGATCCAGAACAACAACGATGCGGTGAGCGTGCAGGTCAAGGCGCGGCCGGAACGCATCCAGGGCATCGGCGCACTCCCGCAGATCGCCCGCGAACCCGTATCGGTGGCCTTCGACGAGCTGGAGCGGTGCATACACGAGCTGGGCTTCGTGGGCGTGCTCGTCAACCCGGATCCAGGCGAGGGAGACGGCACTACGCCGGTGATGGGCGACCCGTACTGGTACCCGCTCTACGAGAAGCTCGTCGACCTCGACGTACCCGCGCTCCTGCACTGCGCGGCCTGCTACGGCCGGGAAAACTACAGCGAGCACTTCATCAGCGAGGAAAGCCTGGCGATCGGTTCGATCATCCGCAGCGACGTCTTCGAGCGGTTCCCCGCGCTGAAGCTGGTCGTTCCGCACGGTGGCGGGTCGGTGCCCTATCAGATCGGACGATGGATCGCGCACGAGGGCAAGTTCACGAGCCGGACGCCCGCCCAGGCCAAAGAAGTGTTCACCGGGCGCCTGCGCAAGTTCTGGTTCGACACGTGCCTGTATACGACCGAGGCGCTCGGGCTGCTGTGCCAGGTGGTCGGCGCAGACCGTGTCCTGTTCGGCACCGAGCGGCCGGGAAGTGGTTACGGACTCGAAGACGTCAAGCCCCTGATCGATGCGCTGCCTGGACTCACAGACAGTGACCGTGCCGCCATCTTCGAGCAGAACGCCCGCACCGTGTACAGTCGGCTGCCGGACCCGCTCGGGTCAGCGCCCGGGGCACGCTGACTGCTCGGGAGATGCGGCTCGCCGTGTCGTGCTGACGCTGGCGCGGCTGGCCGGGCAGTACGGGTCAGCCGCCGACGAGCAACTGCCAAAGGCCCAGGTCGTCCGCTGCGACGGCGGCCCGCCCCAGCTCCTCGGACCAAACGCGTTCGCCACGCCACTCCGCGCGCCACGACCACAGACGCGTCGTGGCCAAGTGCAGCGCGTGCTCGCGCGTCATGCCGATCGCGCCGTGCACCTGATGGGCTATGGCAGCCACAGCGCCAGCGGCCTGCGCCGTGCGAACCTTTGCTGCCGCGACGGCGAAGGCCGCCGCCGGGCCGGTGAAACCGTCGGCGCAGACCTCGACCGCCCGGTCGGTCGCGGCACGCGCGGCGGACACCTCAGCCGCGAGCATCGCGAGCTGCTGCTGAATGGCCTGGAATGCCGAGAGCGGACGCCCGAACTGCACGCGCTCGCCGGCGTAGCGAACGGTCATCGGCAACAGCGCCTCCAGCGCTCCGGACAGCAGGATCGCCCGGGACAGCGCGCCGCGGCGCATGAGCTGGATCTCGGCCGCGGGCCCTACCTCGGCCACAGAGGTGGCATTCGCAGTGCAGTGCACGTCGAGCTCGTCGCGCGGCTCCCCGGCGAGGTTCTGCCCGAGCGTCACCGTAGCGGCTGGCGTGACAAACACCGCCGCGGCGTGGCCAGCGCTCGCTACGCCGACGACGTGACTGGCACACCGGCCGTAGGCCACCCGGGGCAGCTCTCCGCGAAGCTGCCATTGCGAACCCGCTCGCGCCGCCTCGACCTGGCCAAATCCTGCGGTTATCACGCCGTCGGGTATCTCCAGGCCAGCGTCGGCCAGGAGCGGTCCCGCGATGATGGCGGCCTCGGCGACCGGCACCTGCGCGCTGAAGGCTCCGGCCTGCCGCACGATGGTCGCGGCTTCGGCCAGCGTGCCACCGCTGCCGCCGGCGTCCTCCGGCGTGCCTACCCGGGTGAAGCCGCCGTCGGCGAGCTCGGTCCACAGGCTGGTATCGAGACCGCCCTCACAATCCGTCAGGTGCTGGGGTGTGCAGCGCGCCCGCAGCATCGCGGTCACGGCCCGCTCGAACTCGTCCAGTTCGGCGTTCACCGCAACCCCAGTGCTCGCGCGACGACTCCGCGCAAGATCTCGCTGGTCCCACCACGCAGCGTGAACGAGGGGGCGTGCGAGATGGCCGCAGCGAGCAGTCGCGCTGCGGCGTCACCGCCACCGGGATCGGGTTCGGCGTCCAGCAGCTGTCGCGCCAGGTCAACAAGTTCGTTCTCGAAGCGGGTGCCCAGATCCTTCACGGTGGCCGCCCGTACGTCGACGGGCACGCCTGCCGCGAGGTCGGCGGCGACCGACAGGGACATCTGCCGCACGCTCCACAGCCGGGCCAGGATACTGCCCAGCTGGGCGAGCTGAGCCGACTCTCCCCGCTGGCGCACCGCTTCGACGATGTGCGGGACGAGTGGGTATACCGACAGGAAGCGCTCCGGGCCGCTGCGTTCGAAGGCGAGCTCGGAGGTCACTTGCTGCCAGCCCGAGCCGATGGTCCCCAGTACCAGGTCGTCGGGCACGAATACGCCATCGAAGATGACCTCGCTGAAGTGGACCTCGCCGGTGAGCAGCGGCACCGGTCGCACTTCGAGGCCAGCCGAATCGGTAGCCACGATGAACTGCGACATGCCCTCGTGGCGGTGCGATGCGTCGCCGGGCGAGGTACGGGTGAGCACGACGAGAGCGTGGGCGTGGTGTGCACCGCTGGTCCAGAGCTTGTGTCCCGACAGTCGCCAGCCGCCATCGGCCCGGTCGGCCCGGGTGCGGATCGAGGCCAGGTCCGATCCTGAGTCCGGCTCACTCATGCCGATGCCGAAGTAATATTCACCGCGCGCCATCGCCGGCAGGAAGCGCTGCTTCTGAGCTTCGGTTCCGTAGCGCAGGATCGACGGCCCCATCTGCCGGTCGGCGACCCAATGTGCTGCGATCGGTGCGCCGACGGCGAGCAGCTCCTCGACCACGGCGAACCGGTCAAGAGCCGAGCGCCCGTGACCGCCGTACTCGGTCGGCCAGGTCATGCCGATCCAGCCCCGTGCGCCGAGCGCCCGGCTGAACTGCTCGTCCCATCCCATCTGCCAGGCATCGCACTGCGGCGTGAAGGCGCCGGCATCCCGCTGCTCGGCGATGAACTCGCGAACTTCCTGACTCAGGGCAACGCGGGCCGCGCCGGAGGAAGTAGATTCGCGCGCGGGACTGGAGCGGGCCGGTGCCGCCATCGCAGGCCTGGTCACTGCCACGCGGCGTAGGCGACGCCGACACCGGTGCCAGCCTCCGAGCGGTACCCGGCGATGTAGTCGATGACCGTCATGTGCAGGTCCGTGAGCGCGCCCGCGGCGGTGATCCAGTTCAGGATCTCGGAGCTGCCGTCCTGGAGCAGCTCGGCTGGCAGTGCGTCGATGGTGGCTACGTCATTCGCTTGCAGGGCGCGCAGGACGCGCCGGTCGAGTTCCTCGTCCACCACGAAGTGGCTCAGCCCTCCGCTCGTGATGATCGCGACGCGTTCGGCACCTGGCCAGGAGCGGATGCCGTCGGCCAGCGCTTGGCCGAACCGATAGCAGCGGGCCGGCGACGGCTGGTTCGGCGGGTACATCGTGTTGAGATGCACGGGAACCATGATGAGCGGCTGCTCGCCCATCAGGCGGCGCCGGGGGAATGTCCAGGCGTGCCCCATCACCCGGCCCGCGGGTTGCTTCGTTAGCTGGGCCGGGTCGAAGCCAGCCGTCATGAGGGTGCTGACGAGGTGCCGGGCCAGGCCGGCGGCGACAGGGTAGATCTCCGGCTCGTCGCCGTGATAGGCCCACTGACCGACGCGCAGGCCCTCAGGCATGGCGGCCAGGCGCTCGGCCGGGTTGGGGATATCGGTGATCGTCTCGCCGAGGTACACGGCGAACGCGGGCATGCCGTCGTCGCCGAACAGCTCCTTGTGGTCATTGCCGATGATGACGGCAACGGTCGCACCAGAGTTCTCCAGTTTCTCGCGGCAAGCCTCAATGCCGGCTTGCATGGCGGCGTATTTGGTCTGGAAGACCTCCGCCGACAGCTGGCGCTCGAGGTCCCCGGGTGCAGCTGACACCAGCTCGTCATAGGACCTGATCGCCCCGCCACGCCCGCGCAGCGCATCGTTGTGCCGATCCCGGGCAGCGTGCTGCTGCCATACGTCAACGCCCGTGTTCAGCATCGGCGAATGAGAGCTTGCAATCCCGATGACGATCTCGGCCACGGCGGCCCGCCCTTCAGTCGCGCGGTACTCCAGACTGGACGATATCCTATAGAAAATAGGAGCACGAAATCATCCTGACGGCCACGGGAGGACCAGCGCCGGTCAGGCCAGCTTACGGTGATCCCACGAGATCACGCGGGTTGGCCGCAGCACGATGCCCACTCGCTTGGCCGCCGCCACGGCAATGTCCGAGCCAGGCGAGTCGCCGCCGTACTTCGCGTGAAGCCGCGCGCCGATGCCGCCTACCGCCTCCGGTGAATCAACGAGTTCAGCCTGGCCGATGAGTTCGACGCCGCGCAGGCTCAGATAGGTCTCCCCCGCCTCGACGAGACCGGACAAGCGGCGGTCGCGCTCAAGGTTCCTCACCTTCTGGCTCGTCTGGTAGGCCCACATTGCCGGGTCGCCGTCGATCAGCGTGAACCACATCGCGACGATATGGATCGCTCCGTCTCGGCCGAGCGTGCCGAGATTGATCGTTCGCTGCTCGCTGAGGAAGGCGGCAATTTCGGCGGGGGACATCGAGATCCGGCTGCGATCGTTCATGCGGCCTACCCTGCCTTCCGCTACTGTATATTTTATCGACTGTCGGGAGCAACGCCTGGAGCGGCGCACCGGTCACGTCCTGGGTTCCCCGGTCCTCTCCCATTCCGGAGCGGCGTTCACGACCCGCTCCAGCCCGCCTCGAGTCACCTTCCAGCCGTGCATCTCGCGATCCCAGGTGTGCTGGCCGCTGCCGCGCTCGCGCAGCTGGTATTTCTTCACCCGGGCGCTAGCCGTCTTCGGCAGCTCGTCGATGACCTCGAAATAACGAGGCACCATGAAGTGCGGCATGCGCGCGACGCAGAAGCGCAGCAGGTCCTCCGGGACGATCCGGGCCCCGGCGCGCGGGACCAGCCATACCTTCACCTCGTCATCAACCGCGGCGCCGGAACGCTCCGCCACGCACGCGACCTCGGCAACGTCCGGGTGGGCGAGCACCTCACGCTCCACCTCGTAGGTAGAAATATTCTCGCCTCGCCGACGCAGCGCGTCCTTCTGGCGGTCAACGAAGAAATGGTTGCCGTCGGCGTCACGCCGCAGCAGATCGCCGGTGTGAAACCAGCCGTTACGCCAGGCGGCAGCGGTGGCGGCCGGGTCCTTTACGTATCCGCCAGTGAGCATCCACGGCAGCGCGGTGCGCACGATCGCCTGCCCGACCTCGCCCACGGGAACCTCGAGGTCGTGGTCGTCGACCAGCCGCACCTCGAAGCCTGGTCGCAAGCGCCCGCAGTAGCCCGCGGCCAGCGGCTGGCCGGGTTGCCTGCCGAGCGCCCCGGGAACCTCGGTCATGCCGTACGCGGTCGTGAATTCGGCAATGCGGAAGCGCTCCTGGAAGGCCGCTACGTTGTCTGGCAGCGGGGCGGCCATCATCAGCCGCAGCCGGTGCTCATGCTCGGCCGGGCGCGGCTCCTGGGCGAGGAGGTAAGTCACCATGCTGCTCAGGATCATCGCCATCGTCGCGCCGGTCTCACAGGCGACCTCCCAGTACCGGCTGAGTGCGGGCGCCGAGCGCAGGACCAGACCCGCCCGAGCGCTGAGACTGCCCACGGTGCTGAACATGGCAGCAAGGTGGAAGAGCGGCAAGTCGATGAGGCAGACGTCGCTGACCGATCCGCCCCAGGTATGGACCAGCGCCGAACCCGCCACGAACAACTGGAGATACGAGGTCTGCGACAGCTTTGACGGCCCGGTGGTCCCGGAGGTGAGCAGGAGCGCAGCGGCGTCCCAGACGCCCAGCTCCCGGTCCAGCTCCGGCAACGTCAGGTCGTGCCCATGCAGGTCAGCTGGCCGCAGCAGTTTCGCCGTCCCTGCGCCGACGGATTCCAGGCGCGAGACGTACTCGCCGTCGGCGATGATCACCACGGGCTCGGCCAGCTCGAGCAGGTGAGCGAGCATAGCCCCGCGGAAGGCCAGGTTAATGGGCACGATGGTCGCGCCCAGGAGGGCCGCCCCCCACCAGGCACGCAGGAAGTCCGGTCCGTTCGGCAGGAACACCGCCACGCGGTCGTCCTGACCCACCCCGACAGACTGCAGCACGTTCGCTGAGGCACAGGCATGGTCCAGTGACTCGCGCCGCGTCCAGCTGGTGCCGTCCTCGAAGATCACGCACCTCTCCTGCGGTGCCTGCACCGCATTGCGCTGCAGGACGTAGCGAACGACCACCTCA
Organism: Streptosporangiaceae bacterium; assembly: GCA_965277615.1. Taxonomy (GTDB): domain Bacteria; phylum Actinomycetota; class Actinomycetes; order Streptosporangiales; family Streptosporangiaceae; genus Bog-532. The sequence continues at coordinate 716,213 of CBDIDG010000004.1, forward strand.
TCGCGGGGTGGGAGCTGCAGTTGGCCGCTGGTCATCGGTCGCTCCGTCCAGGTCGGGACTCGAGAATGAACATATAAGCAGGACTTCGTTAGTACAAGGGGAGAGCTTCTCCCTTGACGAGGTGACGGAGACTCCTGGACTATGGCCATTACATCCGGCGGCTTGCGCGCCCATGTGGCCCGCCAGGCCGCCGACGGCGGTGCGCAACAGGACGAGGTTTACATGTTGGCCAAGGAAAACAACCTCCTGACCCGGATCGGGCACGGGACAGCGGCGGGCCAGGTTATGTGCCACCGCAGGTACCGGGTGCGCTGTTCCGCGCGCCTCGGGATCGATAGTGGCCAGCGCAGAGCGCGCAATGTGGATGAGAGGTATCCCGCGTGACAGCGCTCCTCGGTCCCACGTCTGATATCGACCTATGGTCAGACGAGGTCATCGCCAGCCCCTATGCCGCCTACGACACGCTCCGGTCGGCGGGAGCCCTGGTCTACCTCCCCTCCCACGATGTCTGGGCGGTGACGCGATACGAGCAGGTCCGCGAGGTCCTCGGCGACTGGCAGCGGTTCACGTCGACCCAGGGAGTCGGGATGAACCCGGTCGCCAATAACGCCAAAGGCGTCCTTGGCGTGGATCCCCCGCTCCACGGCATCATGCGCGGTGTGCTGTCGGCGCAGCTGTCGCCGCGCGGGATCCGGGGCCTTACCGGGCAGCTCGAGGCCAGCGCGGACACGCTCGTGGCGTCGCTGGTCGAGCGGGGCTCCTTCGACGCGGTCACCGAGTTGACGGAGGTGTTCCCCGTTTCCGTCGTGGCAGAGCTCATTGGCTTGCCCGAGGAGGACTGGCCCAAGCTGCTCCCCTTCGCGGAGGCCGCGTTCACCTGCTTTGGCCCCATGAACGAGCGCACCCGCGCACACTTGCCAGAATTCGAGGCGTTCCTCGGGTTCTGTGCTGAGCACGCGACGCGGGAAAGGCTGCGTCCTGATGGCTGGGGAATGGCCGCGTACGACGCAGCCGACCGCGGCGAGATTTCTGAACGCGTCGCGGCGAGCCTGCTCGCGGCTTACGTCGGCGCGGGCATGGACACCACGATCAGCGCGCTGGCCAGCTCGATCCTGCTCTTTGGCCAGTACCCCGGTGAGTGGGCGGCGGTGCGCGATGACCCTCGCCTGATCTCCTCAGCCTTCAGCGAGGCGCTCCGTATGGAGTCACCGGTCCAGCGTTTCACCCGCGTGGCCACGACAGATTACGAAGTTGACGGCATCGTGGCCCCGGCCGGCAGCCGTCTGCTCGTGCTCTACGGATGCGCGAACAGGGACGAGCGCAGGTATCCAGATCCCGAACGCTTCGACGTTCGCCGCAACCCGGCCACGCATCTGGCCTTCGGTTACGGGCTGCATGGCTGTGCCGGGCAGTTCCTGGCCCGGATCGAGGGCCAGAGCGTGCTGGCCTCGCTGGCGCGCCGGGTATCCCGGTTCGACATCGGTCCTGCGGTCTTCCAGCTCAACAACGTCACTCGGCGTCTGGCCAGCCTGCCGTTGGTGATCCGATGAGCATGGCGGCACCGGTGCGGCTCCGATGACGTCCACTGACCGGCGGCGATCCGCCGAAATCCGTCCGCTTCTCATTCGCGCCGCTACCGAGGAGTTCGCGACCAAGGGCTATGCCGGTGCCACGGTCACCGAAATCGCGCAGCGGGCCCAGGTGGCGCCCAGCGTGCTGTACCGCCATTTTCCCAGCAAGGCTGACGTCTTCAAGGCAGCGGTCATCTCGCCTCTGCTGGAGGCCATCGAAGACTTCCGTTCCGAGTGGTCGCGCCAGCGGAGCAGCCCTTATCCGCCAGAGCAGATGTGGCTGGCCTTCGTCAACGATCTTCACCGCAGCTTCTCCAGGCACCGTCAGGGACTGAGCGCTTTCATCAGCGCGGGTGACCAACTCGATCCTGCCGTCGTCGCGGATATTCAGGAGGCTATGTCGCTCTTGTTCCGGGAGATAACGGCCATCGCCGCGGAGGAGGCCGAACGTCGCAGAGTCCAGGTCGCGGATGTGGAGCTGCTCATCCGCCTGGTTGTGACCCTCGTCGCAGGGGCCACCACCATGGGGCCGCTGACGCTGCAGCTGGACGATGGCCCAGTCGACCCGGGGCGACTGGTCAACGGCATGAGCGCGCTCACGATGTGGGGGCTGGCGATGACTCCGCCTCGGCGAGCGCGGTCATCGGTTGCTTCCCGCCGCGAAAGCGCCGGGTGAGGAGCCGGTCATTCCTGCGTTCCCGTCAGCATGGTCTCGTAGCTGCCTGACAGCACCTGCGAAACCGGCTCTCCCGCTCGGATTCGAGCGGACATCACGGCCTCGCGCTCGGTGATCTGCTCCGCCTTCACAAGTACGTATTGCAGTTGCGCGGACGGGACGAAAACCACTCCGCTGCCGTCGGCCAGCACCCAGTCGCCCGGCCGGACCTCGACGCCGCAGACATCAACGGCGCAGTTCCATCCCACCTCGACGACGCGCCCCCGCGCGGTGCGAGTAACACCGGCCCGGCCGAAGACAGGCAGCTCGAGGTCGGTGCATTCGTCGATGTCACGGCACGCACCGTCGAGGACGATGCCCTCGATGCCGTTGGTCGCGGCCGCCACCGACAGCACGCCGCCCCAGGCGCCAGCGTCCAGGCGTCCGTGCGCCGCGACCACGATGACATCACCCCGCCCGCAGGCCTCGATGGCCGCCGTGCCCAGGTGGCGCGAGCCTGCCATCGGGCCCGAGGCGGGGCCCAGGTCGACGGTCATCACCCGCCCGACGACCTTGCGGCGGACGGTGAGCGGTGCCAGGCCGAGGACGGCGCCGGGCAGTTCGAGCGCGTCGAGCGCATCCGACAGCGCACACGCGTCAATACGCTGCAGCCGCTCCAGTTCGGCGGTCACGGCGTGCTGCCCGGCGAGAGCACCGCGACAAACTCCGCCTGGACGCGAAGGCTTGCGGGCAGGTCGCACACCATCAGGTGCCGTACCGGCCGGCTGTCCGGGTCGGGGAACAGTCCGAGCCAGTGCGTGTTCAAGTTCTCCCGGATGTCGCGGCTGCGGGCGAACACCGTGACCTGCATGATGTCGCCGGGTGTGCCCCCGGCTGCCTCGATCACACGGCGGATGTTGGCGAAGACAACCGCGATCTCGTCCTCGACCGACTCGGGGACCAGGCCGGTGTCCGGGTCAAGGCCATGAATGGCGCTGGTGTACACGTGACTGCCCTTGCGCGCGGCAACCGGAAAGGGCGAGTCACCATGCGTCAGTCCGCTCACGCGGATGGACTGTCGCGTTTCACTTCTCGTCATGCACTAATCCCTGTCGCCCACGTGAACGCATAGTCTATACACTACCCTCGCCCTGGCCGCCGTCCCCTCGACAGCGTTCGGAGACCAGATGAAAGCCCTCGGAAGTCCTGGCACAGCAGTGCAGGCCGGCCCGTTGACCGGCGTACAGGTAGTTGACGTGAGCGCGCTCGGCCCCGGTCCGTTCGCCTCGATGATCCTCGCCGACTTCGGTGCCGACGTGATCGAGATCCGCCGCCCGCAGCGTGCCGAAGCCGACGCGGCAGACCACTTCGCACGAGGCAAGAAGTCCCTCACCGTCGACCTAGCCTCGCCTGGCGGCCCAGAGCTGGTCGCGCGACTCGCCGATGCCGCCGACGTCTTCCTGGAGGGCTATCGTCCCGGCGCCATGGAGCGCCGCGGGCTGGGCCCGGACGACCTGATGAGGCGCAACCCCCGGCTGGTGTACGCGCGTCTCACGGGATGGGGGCAGGACGGCCCGTACGCGCAAACCGCTGGCCATGACATCAACTACGTGGCGATCGCAGGTGTGCTGGGCGCGATTGGCGTTCCGGGTGATGACCGGCCAGCTGTTCCGCTAAATCTTATCGGCGACCTAGCGGGCGGCTCGATGTCAGTCGTGCTCGGCATCGTCATGGCCCTGTTGGCCCGCACCAAGACAGGCTCCGGACAGATCGTGGACGCGGCGATGGTCGACGGCGCCGCGTACCTGCTGTCATCGCAGCTCGCGGGCGCGGCGGCCGGCCAGTGGAGCGGCCGGGGCACGGGCATGCTCTCGGGCGCGGCGCCTTTCTACGGCGTCTACCGCTGCGCCGACGACGGCTGGATGTCGCTAGGCGCTATCGAGGCGCGATTTTACCGGGAGGCGCTGCGCAAGCTCGGCATCGATCCGGCACTGGCTGACACACAGCACGACAGAAGCGACTGGCCACGGGCGCGTGCAATTGTCGCCGCGGCCTTCCGGTCACGAACCCGGGACCACTGGGCCGGGGTTTTGTCCGGCTCGGATGCGTGCGCCTATCCGGTGCTTGAACCCGACGAGGTCGCGGGCGATTCGCATGTCGCCGCACGCCACACCGTCAACGTGAGCGGGCTGGTGGCGCCCGCACCGCGGCTCAGCGGGACACCGGGACGCGCGGGTCAGCCTGTCAATCGCACGTCGACGCACGCACTGCTGCGCTCGCGAGGACTGACAGACCACGAGATCGAGGAACTCCGGGTGAGCGGGGCCTTGCACTAGGGCCGGGACGGGCCCGGGAACCGCACCTAAGGCGGAGCGGCACCGCCCGCCGGCGGCACCGCTGGCCGTCTTGAACCTCCTTATCGCCGGACAACCGCGACCCTCCGCACACCCATCGTCCCAATACAGGGACCGTTGCCGGGATATAGACGCACGTGCTCGTTAGTCACGAAGCTGGTGCTGAGGTGACGTTGTCAGTCAGGTCGGTCCCCACGATCTTTCCGCCCGCGGTCTTCGCGAGATAGACCTTGGTAACAAAGACCCGAGGCGCCGCGGCGATGGGCCCGGGCTTTGCAAAGTTGAGATCCGTAAAGAAGAGGTAGTTGAGGTTGTCCACCGCGTTGAGCGTCTTGTACAAGGAGTCGCGGGTGATACTCCCCTGGGTGCTCCCCATGATGTGCGCCAGAAGTTTCACCGATGCCCACGCACGGAATCCATCGCCCGTGACCGGCATGCCCGCTCCATACTTCTGGACGTCGGACCGGTACTGTTGAGCGCTCGGGTCATTGCTGCTGGCGTCCGGAGTGAAGTCGATGAAGTAGTCGTCGTTCGCGACCGCTCCTGCAGCCGCGATGACGCTGTTGGTGAAGCCAGACTCATTGTTCACGATCGGGATATCAACGCGCTGGGAATTCATGGCCTTCCAGATCTCGATCTGGTCAGCGGTCGAGGCTCCCGCGAGAACTACGTCGGGATGGGCCGCGGCGATCTGCTGCACGATGGAAGACATGTCGGTGGTATTGGGCGGAATCAGGATGGTCTTTGCCACCTTGATGCCAGCTTCCTTCGCACCATACTTGAGGACAGCCGTGCGGTAGTCGGAGCCGGCGACCGAAGACACAAGGACCACCGCTGTCTTGGCCCTGAGGGCCTTCGCCATCAACGGTCCCTCGGCGCCGTAGTAGAACTGCCCAGGCGTCAGAGGGAACGTGTACTTGCTCTGGGTGTCGATCGTGGCCGTCGGAGAGAGGCCGAACATCGGCATCTTCGCGGCTTCCAGAACTGGATCGACCAGGGCACTCGCGAGCGTCAGCGACGAGACCGTGGCAACCGACTTCGAACGTGCGGCATCTTGAGCGCACTGCGCGGACAGGTTGGGGTCGTTCTTGTCGTCACAGTCAGTAAGCTCGATTTTCTTTCCTTTTACCCCGCCCTCCGCGTTGATGGCCGTCACCGCCAGCTGAGCGCCGTTCTTGTACTGCGGGAATGAAACGATGGAACTATCAATAGGAACTATCTGGGTGAGCTGAATGGTCCCGCCAGTGCCCGCGGACGTGTTATTGCCGTGAGAACCACATGCGGAAAGAATCAGCAGGCTGAGCGCGCACGCCGATACCGCCATGAACCGTGATCGTCTGATTTGCATTTGCTTCTCTTTCTCTTACGTGTTATACGCCGGTCCGGGAACCTCTCGCGATTTTGGTTGATGAACGACTCGGATTCGGATGCCGAATCCCTCGGCAGACGTAGGTGCATGGCGATGCGGGTCGCTTCGGACGCGACGGAGGTCGTAGCTGTGACACGGGCACGCGGGGCTGCACGCAGCGACTGGAGTGTTGCGAGTGCTTATAGCGGACTGAACCTAACCGAACAGTGCGTGGTTCGCAAGACCACGGTCAGGGTGGGCAAGGTTCGTTAAGTGGCCGATGGGTCCACCGAACGCATGCACCCTGAGCTGCGCGACGCCGTCATCACCCAACTTCGGCGCTCAAGATGTGGTTCGGCCATTGTGAATCAGACGGTGCTCGGTTATCTTGCTTGAGGCGAAGCCAGTTTCAGCGTTCGCCACATCAACGACCGGATCCCCTGAGCCGGGCTCACACGAGTGGAGGCGCATGATGCGCATGCGGTTCAGCCCCGTTGGGTCGGGTCGATCATGAACGGCAACCTCACCACGATCATCCTTGCTCTCGGGCCGGGGGCGATGCTCGGGCTCCTCGGCCTCGGTCTGGTCTGCATCTATCGCAGCACCAACGTGCTCAACCTGGCGCACGCAGCCACGGCGACCTTGGGCGCCTACCTCTACTACGAGCTGACCGTATCGTCAGGCCTGACACCGGTTTGGGCGTTCTTGATCGTCTGCCCGACGATTGGACTGGTCTCTGTCGTCATCTACGTCCTCGTGTTCCGACGACTTGTCAATACCTCGCCGCTTACCAAGCTGGTGGCGTCGATCGGTGTTCTCGTGGTCATCCAGTCCGTGCTGCAGATGCGTTATGGCGCTCAGTTTTATAACGCGCCCGGCATGCTTCCGCACGAGCCCATCCGCGTCCTGGGCGTGACCGTCGGGGCTGACCGCCTTCTGCTACTGCTGATTGCCACGCTGGTGACGGCCGCGCTCTGGGCGGCCTACCGCTACACCCGCTTCGGGCTGGCAACGGCTGCATCGGCCGAGAACAGCTTCATGGGCTCCGTCTTCGGCCTACGTATGCAGCGGGTCGCGATCGGCAACTGGTTCGTGGCCGGCACGCTCGCCGGTGGAGCGGGGGCCCTACTCGCGCCCATCACCGGACTGAGCTCGGCTCAGCTCATGAGCCTCATCGTGCCCGTCCTCGCCATAGCGCTCCTGGGTTCGCTGCGATCGTACCCGCTGACTCTGGTCGGAGGGCTCGTGGTGGCTATCGCTCAGGCTCTCACCACGGCACACACCAGTGTCCAGGGCGCAGCAGACATCGTGCCGCTCGTGATCATCGTGATCATCGTGATCATCGTGGGGAAGAACCTGCCGATGCGCAACGAGCCGGGTATCAGGCTCCCCAGGGTCGGGAGCGGCCGGATCCGAGTATCGACCGTGACGGTGATACTGGTCGCGACCTTCGTTTCTTTGTACACCTGGATCCCTGATTCGCTCTACTCGCCAATCCTCGTGAATGTGACGATGGCCATCGTGCTCCTGTCGGCGTTGGTGATCTCTGGCTACGGGGGCCAGTTGTCGTTGGCTCAGCTGGCGGTGGCCGGTCTCGGTGCCTATTTCTCCAGCCGACTAGCCGGCGGTTCGCAGTGGGGATTTCTTCCGACACTCATCGTGGCTACCGTCCTGTGCGCTCTCTTCGCCGTCCTGGTCGGCAGCTTGTCGCTGCGAGTGCGCGGCGTGCCCTTGGCGGTTCTCACGATGGCCATCAGTGTCGCGCTCTACTCGACGCTGTTCATCAAGGACCAGACGGTTCCGGTCGGCAACCCGACATTGTTCGGCTGGGACGTTTCCATGCTGCTGCACCCCCAGCGCTACCTCGCCCTGGCGCTGATTCTCCTGGTTGGGCTGATGGTGCTGGTCGCCAACGTGCGGCGCAGTTCGGGTGGCCGGCAGATCCTCGCGGTACGCGGTGACGAGCGCGCAGCGGCGTCCCTCGGAATCAATGTATCGGCGGTCAAGGTTTCGGCCTACGGGATCTCCGGAGCGGTCGCCGGTATTGCGGGAGTCCTGATCGCATTCCAGAGTCCGGTCAACACCTTGGCGGGCTTCGACCCACTGAGTTCGGCCTTTGTTCTCGGCTGGGCGACGTTGGGGGGAATCGGCTACCTGGCTGGGCCGTTGGTCGGGTCCTTCTTCGTTCAGGGCAGCCTGGGAACCGAGTTGGGAAATGCGATCTATAACAACTCGTCAGTGGTCGCCCTGGTCGGAGGCATTCTCATCATCCTGACGCTCCTCAACCATCCTGACGGCGTAGCGTCGCTGGGAGACCAGGTCAAGCGGGCCTTCGTCCACCGGCGCGTGAAGCGAGCTGCGCGGGCAGGCGCGCGCGCAGCCGTGCCCACCGGGGCGGAAGGCCTCGCCGTCACGGCGACTGCGTTCCGCCGCCGCGACGGCGATATCCCGACCTTGAAGATCTCGGACGTCGCGGTCTCGTTCGGTGGCGTGCGGGCGCTTCGAGGTGTCTCCATGGAAGTCGCTCCCGGCGAAGTGCACGGACTCATCGGCTCCAACGGGGCGGGCAAGACCACGTTGCTCGATGTCATCAGCGGCTTCGTCAGGCCGAACGAGGGTTCGATCCACCTCGGCTCGCGAGAGATCACCGGTGTAGCGCCGTGGCGACGGGCGCGCATGGGTCTTGGGCGCTCGTTCCAGGGTGTTCAGCTGTTTCCCGCATTGAGTGTCCACGAGAACGTCAGGGTCGCTGCAGACCCCCGCTCCCTGCGGCGGCATCTGGCGGGCGTGGCGCGGCCGAGCGCGGCGCGCCTCGATGAAAGTGCCGTGAACGTCGTCCACGCGCTGGAACTGGAGCCGGCCCTCACCGCTGAGGTCGATGCCCTGCCGCACGCAACGCGACAGCTGGTTTCCATCGCCCGGGCACTCTCGGCCAATCCCTCCGTGGTCCTGCTCGACGAACCAGCAGCTGGCCTGGACGAGGTTCAGCGCGCCGAACTGTCGACGCTGTTGCGCCGGTTGGCGCGAGAGCGAGGCATCGGCGTCGTGGTGGTCGAACACGACGTCAACCTGGTGATGGGCGTGTGCGATCGGGTCACGGTTCTGCACGAAGGAGCGGTCCTGGCCGCCGGCGAGCCCGAAATGGTGCGGGCCCTACCCGAAGTCATCGAGGCTTACATCGGGTCCACGCAGCTACGTCAGAGCGAGCGCGGGGACCTCAAGGCAGGAGAGCGGTGATGACCCAGCAGAAAAACCGAGGCACCGGACTGGCCGTGGCCGCGCTACCCGACCACCCGGCGCTCAGCGCGCGCGGCCTGAGTGCCGGCTTCGCGCGGCGGCCTTATCTCTCGGCCGTCGACTTCGAGATCGGGCATGGTGAGGTAGTCGCCGTGCTCGGCGCCAACGGCGCCGGCAAGACCACCCTGATCATGACTCTCGCTGGGCACCTGCGCGCCCGCCAGGGTGAACTGCGGATCGACGGTCACGTCGTGCGGTCAGGTCTGGAGCGTCGCGTGCGGGATGAACGCATCGCCCTCATCACTCAGGAGCGTTGTGTCTTCATGACGCTGACCGTGCGCCAGAACCTACGGCTCGCGAGATGTCCATTGGACGAGGCGCTGGAGATGTTCCCAGAACTGGAGCCACACGCCGACCGCCGCGTCGCGAGCCTCTCGGGTGGACAGCAGCAGATGCTTGCTGTCGCGCGAGCGCTCGCCAGCCGTCCGCGGCTGGTCCTGGCTGACGAGGTGTCGCTCGGACTCGGGCCCCAAGTCGTTGATCGCCTACTTGGAGTCTTGTCGTCGGCGGCGAGCGAGCGAGGTGTCGCAGTGGCCATTGTCGAGCAGTACGTCCACAAGGCACTCCAGTTCTCCGATCGCGCGTATGTCATGCAACGAGGACGCGTCGCCCTGAGCGGAAGTTCGTCTGACCTAAGCAGGAATGTCGACTCGATCACCGAGCTCTACCTGTAGGCCCGGCGCCCTGAAGGCATGTGCCCGGTAACCCACGCACCTGTTATTTCTGACCAGGAAGGAAAACCAGTGAGTCATGAAGAGTTGTCCGCGCATAGCCGTGAAGTGGTCAAGCGCTGGCTCAGAGGCGATATCGAGGCACTCGCCGATGACGCCGAGATCTGGTCGATCGGTCTGTACGAGGATGAGTCGGGGAAGATGTCCGTCCGTCCGTGGGGGCCGCAGACCAAGCAGGGCATCCTCGCCCTCCTCGGACAGTTCGCAAGCGCACCCAGTCCCTATCGGATCAAGCCCACCGAGTGGACGGTGGATGGTAACCGCGTCGCTGTCGAAGCGAGAGGGCACACGATCCTCGAGAACGGCGCGCAGTACGAGAACTTCTACCATCTGGCCTACGTCGTCGAAGGTGAGCACATCGTGAAGTGCCATCACTACTTCGACACCGCGCTCTTCGAGCGGTCCTTCTTCAACTGATCCGGTCCCTTGCCGGTCGCCACGCCATGGTCGGTGACCGGACCGCACAGAGAGTGGTGATGCGAAGTGAATGCACTGGGCAGGCCGGCCGGGGCCGACAGTCGCCCACTCGCGGGACTGAAGGTGGCGGAGTTCAGCTCGCTGGCCCCCGGACCGCTGTGTGCGATGATCTTGGCGGACTTCGGCGCGGACGTCGTGCTGATTGAGCGGCCGGGTGAGGCGAGCCCGGGGGTGATTGCACCCGGCAGCATGTTCAGCCGAGGGAAGCGGTCCATGGTGGCTGATCTCAAGAACGCCGCGCATCTGGAGCGGATCCGTGAGCTGATCGACGAGACTGACGTTCTCATCGAAGGCAACCGACCGGGAGTCATGGAGCGTCTGGGACTGGGCCCTGACGCCTTGATGAAACGTAACCCGGGACTCATCTACGCCCGGGTCACGGGTTGGGGACAAGACGGTCCCTACGCCCACCTGGCGGGCCACGACATTAACTACATCGCAGTCGGCGGGCCGCTCGCGCACGTGGGCGTCGACGAGCCTGTGCCGCCGTCCTCATTCGTGGGAGACTTCGCCTCCGGTGCGCTCCATGCGGTCATCGGCATCTTGCTGGCCCTCCATGGGCGTGCCACGAGCAAACTGGGTCAGGTCGTCGATGCGGCCATGGTCGATGGCTCCGCCCAGCTCATGGTTGGCCTGCTGGAAATGCAGGCCAGAGGGCTGCTCGCTCCCCGAGGTGAGAACTCCATGGACGGCCTGGCACCGTACTACCGGTGCTACCAGTGCAGCGACGGTCGATGGTTCTCAGTCGGTGCGATTGAGCCCATCTTCTACCGGAGACTTCTGGACACACTGGGTCTGGAGGACGAGCCGACCGAGCAACAGCTCGACCGAGAGCGTTGGCCCGCGCTCCGGGCCCGGATCGGCGCGGTGTTCGCCAGCCGCACCAGCGCTGAGTGGGAGGGCGTGTTCGGCGTGACGGATGCTTGTGCAGCCCCTGTCGTTGACCTTGACGAACTTCTGACGAATCGCCATCTGGCCGCCCGGGAGTTGTTTCTCGTGGGGTCCCGGGGCGTGCTCGAGCCCGCCCCTGCGCCGCGACTCCTGGACACGCCCGCCCGGGCCGGCGCGAGGCCGGAACCCGGTCAGCACACGGCCCGCCTGTTCAGCACGTCGGGCTGGCCTTACGAGTCGCCAGATCAGGAGCAGCCCGAGTCGTGAGCATCGAGAGCGGTCGTCGCACGGACCCCTTCGGGTTGGCCGAGCTTCCTGACTACGAAACGATCATCGTCACTGTCGAGCGGGGCGTTGCCCACGTCACGCTCCATCGTCCGGACCGTCGCAATGCCATCAGCTTCAAGATGATGCGGGAGCTGTACGAGGCGCTTGTCACCCTTTCCCACCGCAGCGACATCCACGTTGTCGTCCTCGGAGCCTCGGGAGAATTCTTCTGCCCCGGCGGAGACATCAAAGCGATGTCCAATGGCGAGGCTGACGCCGAGATCGCGGCTGGGTTCAACCCGGTGACCTTCCGCATCCCGGTGATGCTCCATGAGATGCCTCAGCTGACGGTCGCTGCCATCAACGGTGCCTGCGTAACAGCCGGCCTCGGCTGGGCTTGTGGTTGTGACCTACGCATCGCGGCATCCTCGGCCCGATTCGGCGCGTCCTTCCTTGAGCGGGGGATCCCCGGCGACATGGCACTCCCGTGGTCCCTGCCGCGGATCGTCGGTCCGGCAAAGGCTCGTGAACTGTCGTTCCTGCCGAGACTTGTGGGGGCCGAGGAGGCAAAGGCCATAGGACTCGTCAGCGATGTCTTCGACGATCACGAGTTCGCGGATCGAGTCGAAGAGTATGTGGCGGCTTTGCGCGGCTTTGATCCCGAGGCAGTGCGACTGCTCAAGTCCCACTACGTCGCGGCGGAGCGCATGCAGTTCGGAGACTTCAGTGACCACGAGTCACGAATCGCGATCAGCATGGCCGCTGAACGCAAGGCACAGTTCCAAGAGTTTCTCAGCGGCCGAGCAGATGCTCAGACAGCAGCCGACTGAGACCACACCCACGCCATCACCGAACAAGTACCAGCATCGGAGATCCGTCATGTCCACGTCAGAGCCGACCGGCGACGAGCCCGCGGTTGTGCCTGGGGAACTCAAGACGCTCATCATCGGCGTCACGGACCTGTCCCGGGTTCGCGCCTTCTACGAGTATCTGGGATGGAGAGGCTCTCCGGAGAACGACCTCTTCGCCCGGTTCAAGCTGGACGGGGCCGCCTTGGTGTTGTTCGCCCTCGATGCCCTCGAGCAGCAGGTGGGCGCGGCCAGCGTCCGCGGCAGTGGGTACGGAGGGGTGACACCGGCGGTGGTCTTTCCCTCCTCCGAGGCACTGGCCAGCGCGCTGGAGCTGGTCGAGAAAGCCGGCGGCTCGGTGCTTTCTGCCGCCCAGGACCGGCCCTGGGGAAGCCACACCGCCTATATCTGCGACCCGGAAGGCAACGCCTGGGAGTTTGCGCGGGCGCTGCAACGATGACCCGGCGGCGCTCACCAAGAGTGAGAATTCAAGGAACTCCCGAATGCCGACAGACGGTCAGGAGGGAGTCTTGATGGGATCGATCCAGATCACCGACGAGATGAAGGCCGCGGCGCGAGCCGAGATCGACCGCGTCCGACCAGCCCGAGGCCACTTCACCCGCGTGACGGCAGATGCCGTGCGCCACTTCGCCCTGGGGGTCGGGGATGACAACCCGCTGTGGACCAAGGGCCCTCGTGATGGTGCCAATCAGCCGAGCATCGCCCCGCCCACCTTCTTGTGGACGGCCTTCATGTCGCCCCTGTTCTTCCCCAGTGAATCGAAGGCTTCCAGCACGGGCGGAGGCCTGCCAGGTATCCAGGCGCTCTTCGCCGGGTGTCAGTTCCGTTTCCACCGCCCGATCCAGGTAGGGGACAAACTGCGGGCCACAAGCGTTCGCCGCGGACTGCTCGACCCCCTCGAACGGATGGCCGGTGACCTCACGGAGCCGCGGGTCGATCTCGGCCATGCGCTGGCGGCGATGGAGCGCTACGCGCCCGAGACGGCGTCACCCCGGGTCTTCCAGATCGAGAGTCACACGTGTCGCGAAGATGAGACCGGCGCGCTGATCGGTGATCTCATCGAGATCGCGTGCCGCGTTGAGCCAGAGGCTGTCGATCCACGTGAGGGTCGTTACGCCGGCTTCCGACCGAGGCGCTATTCGCCCGAGGAGATGGCGGTGATCAGCAACCACTACCTGCACGAGGCGGCTCACCGCAGAGGCCCGACCCCGCGAACCTGGGAAAACGTTCGCGTGGGTGACGAACTGCCGGCCCTGGTGAAGGGTCCCCTGTCAATTCTGAGCTATACCGCGTTCTTCGCAGGTGCCCCGGCCTTCTTCAACCTCACCGATCGCGTACTTGCGAACTTTGCGGTGAGATTCCCGGAGTCGGTGAAGTGGGATGACGTCTCAGGCATGTGGGTGCTGCCTGAGGAGATGCACTGGCACCCCTATATGGCACGCCAGCTCGGCATGCCCGAGGGGTTCGATGTCGGCAGCCAGCGCGTGGCCTGGTTCGCTCATCTCCTGACCGACTGGATAGGCGACCACGGCTGGATCGACGAGCTGGATGTCTGGTTCCACCGTCCGCTGTTCCTGACCGAGACGGCCTGGATCCGCGGCACGGTCGACGCGCTGGGCACGAGCACGGAGAACGAAGGGCAGATCACGATCCGGATGTCGGCCACCACGTTCGACGGGGAAGAACTGTCGATCGGCCGGGCTCTCGTCTCCTTGCCGAGAGGGGCCACAACCTCAGCCGTCTGGCTACAGCGGCTGGCCGTCAACGGTGCGGGCCCGAACTCAGGTGAGTCATCATGAACGTGTTCGCACCGAACCTTCTGAAAGGCCAGACCTGCGTGGTGTCCGGCATGGGAACGGGCATCGGAAAGGCCATCGCGGTCGAGCTTGCGTCTCTCGGGGCGGTGGTCGTCGGCTGCGGGCGGCGTCAGGAACTGCTCGACGACGTTGTCGGGGCCATCGCCGAGAGTGGCGGCACCGCCTTTGGCCGCGCCTGCGACATCCGGGACCAGGAAGCCGTCGACACCTTCTTCGACTGGATCATGACTGAACACGGGCGAATCGACCTCCTCGTCAACAACGCAGGCGGGCAGTTCTTCGCCCCCGCCGAGCAGATGTCACCCAAGGGCTTCCGCACGGTGGTGGACCTGAACCTAGTCGGCACCTTCGCGATGACGCATGCGGCGGCGACTCGTGCCTTCATCCCGCAGCGGTCAGGAAGGATCATCAGCATCACGGCCTCGCCACACAACGGCGTGCCGGGCATGGTGCACACCGCGGCCGCTCGGGCAGGGGTCGACAACATGACGCGGACCTTGAGCCTGGAGTGGGGGCGCTTCGGAATCTCGATCGCCGCGATCGCGGTCTACGGGATCGAGACCGAGGTCATTGCCACGAAATACCCCGCCGAGATGACCAGCACCTGGGCTTCGACCACGTCACTCGGCCGGCTGGGACGGCCCGACGAGGTCGCCGCTCTCGTCGCCTTCCTGGCCAGCGGCGCGGCCGACTACCTTACGGGGTCGGTCATCACCCTCGATGGCGGTCGGGACAACGGCACACCACAGAAAGAGGATCCCGAGCATGAAGATCGGTGACACCGCAGGGTCGACCGCGGACGGCTGGCGCCGGGCCCCTGGGCGAGGCGAGGCGCCCCCCGCCCCGACGGAACGCGTCGTGCCCGCCGTCCTTCGTCGTCAGATCGCTGCCCGGCCTGACCAGGAGTTCATCAGGTGCGGCGGCGAGTGGATGACCTTCGGTGCGGTGGATGACCGCAGCCGCCGCCTGGCCGCCGGCCTGGCCGCACTCGGGGTCGGCCGGGGGGACCGGATCGCCACCGTGATGCCGAGCAGGTCAGAGTTCGTGGACGTCTTCTACGCAGCCGCGCGACTGGGCGCAGTCGTCGTCCCCATCAACGCCTACCTCAAGGGGCAGTTCCTCCGGTACCAGCTGGTTGACTGCTTGCCCAAGGTCGTGTTCTGCGACGACGCAGGGCTCCAGGCCTGCATGCCCCATCTGGCCGAGGCCGGAGTCGAGCACGTGGTCGTGGTCGATGCGCTGAACTCGGTTCCGGCGGGAAATGTCCATGCGATCGATGAGATCCGGCTGGACGAGGACAGCCCCGATGCCAGCATCGAGCCGTCTGACCTGCTCGCAATCAGCTATACCTCCGGCACCACCGGGATGCCCAAGGGCTGCATGCTCAGCCACGGCTACTACACGTCGATGCCGGCGGCGTTCTTCGAGGCGGGCTGGTTTGAGCTGGGCTCCGAACGGCTGATGACTTCTACCCCGGTCATCAACGCGGGCGGGCACGCTCTGCTCAACATGATCGGGCTCATGGGCGGTATCGCGGTGAGCTATGCCGAATTCCACGCCTCCACTTACCTCGACCTCGCCCGCAAGGACAACATCTCGTTCCTGTTCGGCACGGGCCTGCCTGGGATGGCGATGCTCGCGCAAGCCCCCCGGCCCGATGACGCCGACAACCCGCTGCGGTGCGCGTCGTTCATGCCGCTGCCACCAGCCAAGCAGCAGGAGTTCGCTCAGCGCTTCAACGTGACGGTGCTCGAGGGGAGCTACGGGCAGACCGAGGTGGTGCCGGTCACGGTGGCTCCGGTCGCGTCCCATCGGCCGGAGACCTGCGGACGGGTGGTGTCGAGCCTTGAGGTGGCGGTCGTGGACGAGCACGATGAACTAGTGCCGGACGGGGCGGTCGGGGAGATCGTCGTTCGCCCTCGTGGGCCGCTGTCCACCTTTTCCGGCTACTGGGGCCGACCTGCGGACACCCTCGCCACCTGGCGTTCCCTGTGGCATCACACGGGCGACTCGGGTCGCCTCGACGCAGAGGGATACCTCATCTTCGTGGATCGTATCAAGGACGCGATCCGGCGACGGGGAGGCATGAACGTCTCATCCTATGAGCTGGAGATGTCCCTAGCGCAGCATCCCAAGATCGATGTCGTCGCTGCCTACGCTGTGCCGTCGGAGATGACGGAGGACGAGATCATGGTCGCGTTGGTCCTCAAGCCCCAGGCTGAGCTGACCCCCGCCGAGTTCTTCGAGTTCGCTCGCGCCGAACTTCCCTACTTTGCGATTCCGCGGTACGTCGAGATTCGTCAGGAGCTGCCGCTCAACGCCATGCGGCGCGTGATGAAGGACAGGCTTCGCGCGGCCGGAGTTACAGAATCGGCGTGGGACCTCGAGACGCTGGGGTTCCATCTGACCAGGAGTGAACGTCGAGGGTGAAGGCGTGCTACCGTCGCCGCTCTTCTCGCCCAATAACAAATCCAAGTGCCTGCAGGTCCCAGGTTCTCGCGGTGATTCCCTCAGCCCGCAGCACGGCCTTCTGAACACGGCCGGTCGCGTTCGTCAACGGAAGGTGCTCGCGGATCTCGACGTACCTTGGCACCGCGAAGTAAGGCAGTCGCTCCTTAAAGAACTCAAAAAGCTCCCCAGGATCAATATCCTCCCCCGCTACCGGGATGATGCAGGCCTTGATCTCAATGTCGGCCAGTTCCGAGGGCACCGCGCAGACCGCGACCCGGGCGATCTGCGGATGCTGGGCGATGGCCCCTTCCACCTGGAACGACGAAATGTTTTCGCCGCGCCGACGTAGCGAATCGGCCTTGCGGTCGACGAAGTAGTGGAAACCCTCCGCGTCGCGCGTGAAGTAGTCGCCCGTGTGATGCCACAAGCCGCGCCACGTATCCGCTGTGGACTCGGGCTTGTTCCAGTACCCGGAGAACAACCCTTCCGGCGTCTTGGATCTAATGACGAGTTCACCAATCTGCCCCACGCCAACCGACTCCCCGTGTTCATCGACCAAGTCGGTGTCGACCTGGTAGCAGGGCTTGCCGTTGGCACCGCGTTTGCGGGGTCCGTCGACATGGTCGAGCAGGCTGGGTGTCATCTCCGTCATCCCCATGCCCTCGGCGACCACCGGCGCCGCGAACCGCTTCTCGAACCGGTCCTGGTCGTCAGGGTGCAGCGGGGGGAAGCCCGCCACCCGGAAACGGTGTGCACCGTCGGTCGTCTTCTCCGGCTGCTGCAGGATCGCTGTCGCCTGAACGCCGATGCCGAAAAGGCAGGTGGCATCTTCCTCGGCGGCCCGCTCCATGTAGGTGGAGGCCGAGAAGGAGGGCTCGATGCAGGCCGAGGTCCCGTCGAGCATCAGCGCGAACATGACCACCAGGTGGCCGCCGGTGTGGAAGAGCGGCATCGCGCTGAACACGCGATCCCCGGGCAGGACCCAGCCGCGCTCGGCCCACGGTGCGGCGTAGTAGGTGTAGTAACCGTGGCTGAGCATGCAGCCCTTGGCCGGTCCGGTCGTCCCGGATGTGTACACGATGGCCACGAGGTCGGCTGGCCTGACGTCAACAGCTGGAACCGGCCCCACGGACGCTCGGAGGCTGCCCCAGGTAAGGACGTCTTCGGCGGACGAGGGCCCGTCGTCCAGGAGTACGACGTGACGGAGCGTGTCCACTGTCGTCAGGGAAGCAATCTCCCGGTATCCCGCGGCATCGGTCACGGCTACCTTCGCTCCCGAGTCCGCCAGTTGGTAAGACAGGAAATCCCCGCGCAGGTAAGGATTCAGGGGCACCAGGATGGCACCGAGCTTGGCTATGGCGAAAATCAGCTCGAAGTACTCCTGCCGGTTCGCGCACAGCATCGCCACTCGGTCACCGCGCTCGATGCCCAGTCCGGTCAGGCCCGCCGCGATGCGGTCGGAGAACTGATCCAGCTGTGCGGCGGTCAGCCACTCACCGCCGCACTTGAGGAAGGGAGTATCCGGGTCCTCAGCCACGCGGATACGCAAGGCGGCGGCGACGGTGCGGGAGCGGGGCTCGATTCCGGTCATGATCTGGCGTCCTTGCCTATGTCGGGAGATCTCATGTCAGCCACGGGTAACGAGTCCGCCATTGACGCTCCATACCTGCCCGTTGACCCATTCGCCGTCGTCGGAGAGCAGGAAGGCGACGGCGCTGGCGATATCGCCGGGTTCCCCAAGCCGGGAGCTGGGCGTGGCTGACCGCATTTCTTCCATGCTCTGCTCGGTCTGTGCTTGCTTCCCTGCATCCGACAGCACCATCCCGGGCGAGATGGCATTGGCCCGAATGCCACTCGGCCCCCACCGCCGGGCCACGTGGCGCACCAGGGCGTTCACTCCGGCCTTCGACGATGCATAGGCGGGCTGGGAGGGCTGGCCAAGCTCAGAACCGGCCGATGAGGTGCAGACGATGGCGCCCCCGCTGCGGTCGATCAAGTGTGGCAGGACCTCACGGATGAGCAGGGCATAGCCGATGAGGTTGACACCAAGCGTCCGTTCCCAAACGCTGACATCCATCTTGAGAATCTGCCGGTCGCGGCCGACCGTATCCGGGGACAGGTCGGCGGCGTTGGCGTGCAGCCCATCGAGGCCTCCCAATTGCGCCACCGCGCGGCGAACCAGGGACACGATCGAGTCCTCGTCAGACTGGTCATAACCCAGCGCCACGGCGGTGCCTTCGGCCGCCTGGATCTCCGCTGCTACTTTCTCGGCTGCCCCCAGGTCAATGTCGCCGACGGCTACCCGGACGCCCTCGCTGGCGAGGCGGCAAGCAGTGGCGGCACCGATACCCCTGCCGCCGCCAGCGATCAGGACAGCCTTGCCCGACAGGCCCCTCATGGCACTCCCACTCCACCGCGTACTCCAGAGGGCGGATAACAAACACTGGTTGGTTTGACCCAAACTAAGCTCGTCGGTACGTGACTGTCAACGGCCTGCCGCCCGCCCCGTCACCGCACCCAGCGCTCACCTTCACCCTGTCGCCCGGCCGTAGAAACAGATTCGGCGCAAATTTCCCCCAAAACAGCCTGCCTTGCCACCTTGAACAATCACCGTTAGATTAATGCACGGAAGGCGGTGGCGGAGCCTACGGCTTTGGACGTGC
Source organism: Streptosporangiaceae bacterium (assembly GCA_965277615.1). Lineage (GTDB taxonomy): Bacteria > Actinomycetota > Actinomycetes > Streptosporangiales > Streptosporangiaceae > Bog-532. Next base: position 735,604 of record CBDIDG010000004.1, read on the forward strand.
CTACAAGCGCGGTCCGGCGGCGAGGATGGCGCAGAGGATGAGCAACACGGTCGCCGATGTCCTTCGAACCCGGCTGGCTGACGATCCCGGCGGCGAGATGATCAAGTGCGGCGGAGAGTGGCTGACTCCGTGTGACGTAGAGCAGGCTTCCGCCGCCGTCGCCGCCGGTCTCCATGAGCTGGGGATCCGCAAGGGCGATCGCGTGATGATCATGCTTCCGAACCGGCAGGAGGTGATCGAGGTCTTCTTCGCCTGCGCTCGGATGGGTGCAGTGCAGGTACCTGTGAACATCTTCCTCAAAGGCGACTTTCTGAGGTATCAGCTGCTTGACAGCCAATGTCGCGTGGCGATCGTGGATCGTGCTGCATTTCAGTTGGTGGCTCCGCTGCTCGACTCGACGTCGATCGAGCAGGTCGTTCTTCTGGATTCAGCCGACGAATCGGATTCCACCACGACGGTCAGGGTCACGCCGTATTCGGACCTTCGAGACGCTGCGGGTGAGGCACCTGCGGTCGAGGTGTCTGGCGAGGACTTGGTGTCCATCCTCTACACTTCGGGGACGACCGGCCCGTCGAAGGGCTGCATGCTGAGCAACGCGTATTACACGGTGTCGGCCCAGATGCTGCTGGAGCGCGAGTGGGTGACCGTTGGCGATCGCGTTTTCACCCCCTTCCAGCTCTTCCACGGCTCGGCTCACAGCGTGCTGATGCAGGCGATCGTCGCCCGACGAGGCTCGGTGTGCTTCGAACCATCCTTCTCGGCCAGTTCCCTGATACGCCGGGCCGGGGAGGAGTCGGCGACGATGCTGTGGCTGCTGCCGCCGATGGCGATGGCTGCGCTAGCCGCCCAGGCGGCCCAGGGGGCGGCCGAGCCGTTGATATCGTTGCGGCTCACCGTATGCCCCGGCCTGTCGCTGCCCGCGCAGCTGGAGTTCGAGCGGCGGTTCGGCGGCCACGTCGGCGCCGAAATGTACGGTCAGACCGAGTGCCTCGGTGTGACCCTCGGGTCGCCTACCGGAGAGCGCCGGCCAGGCACTGCGGGTCGTCCGGGGCCGCACCTCGAGGTGAGGGTCGTCGACGACGAGGATCGTGACGTGCCGGCCGGCGAGATCGGCGAGATCGTTGTGCGCCCGCTGATCCCGCACAGCATCTACTCCGGCTACTGGAGCAATGCGCAGGCCACGCTGACTGCGTGGCGCAACCTTTGGCATCACACTGGAGACCTGGTCGTGGTCGACGGGGACGGCGTGTTCTCCTTCGTCGACCGGAAGAAGGACTCCCTGCGCCGGCGTGGTGAGAACGTGTCGTCGTTCGAGCTCGAGGCGTCCATCAGCCAGCTCGAGAAGGTGGACCAGGTCGCGGTCAGCGCCGTGTCCTCGGCTCTCGGGGAGGACGATATCAAGGCGTCTATCGTGCTGAAGCCGGGCCGGACGACTACGCCTGCGGAGATATTTGAGTTTTTTAAGGCACGGCTGCCTTACTTCGCCATCCCGCGTTACGTCGACATCCGGCCCTCAATGCCATTGACCGAGGCGACTGGGCGAGTGCAGAAGTATGTGCTGCGCAAGGAGGGCGTGAGCGACTCGATGTGGGACTTCGAGGCGCTTGGGTTGTCTATCGATCGCTCGCAGCGGCGCTGACCCGGCCGATCTCCCGGGCTACTACAGCGTTGGGCCGCCGACTTACCAGACCTTGTAAACCCCCGCTATTAAAGATCGTTAGAAGCGCCGGAACAGTTGGCCCCCATTACGGATGAGAACCCTCTCCGCCTTTTCGGAAGGACGTCCGTGAACTTCGACACGGAGCATCTTCGCGTGAGCGTCGAGGGCGGGCAGCAAGTCGATCGCCGCTTCGCCTTTGACGTGTTGGATGAAGGCCTGCGAACTGGAGTAAACCTCAAGGACATGGCAGCGGCGTCGCTCTTCGTCGAAATACCAGTCATAGCCTGTGATGCCGGGCTCGTTGCGCGCCACACTGTCTCGTATCGCGCGGCTAGCCGTCTCGAACTGGTCCGCGTCGCTGACCTCGAACTCAACCCACACCATGAAACCGTCTGGACCGAAGCTGGCCACCCTGCGCCTCCCATCACGACGTCAACGACGACCGGGCTGTCTCCCCGGCCGCACTCTTGCCTGCGATATAACCAAAGGTCAGGCCCTGCCCCAGCGTTGCCCCCGGGCCCCAGTACGCCTGGCCTGAAATCGTGCTCGCGCAGTTTCCCGCGGCAAAAAGCCTGGGTATCGGCTCGCCAGACCACCTGACCACCCGGGCCTGAGGATCGATGCTCGGACCGCCCTTGGTGTCGAAGGCACCGGGCCCGAGAAGGATGCAATAGTACGGCCCGTCTTGGCTAAACGGTGCCATGGAGGCGTTCGGCCAGTTCGATCCGGCCACGTCCCAAGCCTTCTCGATCGCGGTCTCACCGCGCATGAAGTCAGGATCATGACCGGTGACGGCGAACTCGTTGAACCGGGCGACGGTGTATTGCAGGCGAGCCGGAAAGTCCGTAGCGAGACGGACATCTCCGATCCGCGGGGCGAGCTTGCGTAGCCGCACGCGGATCTCGCCCGTCAGTTCCTCCCAGGTGCTCGCCGAGATCAGGTAATCGGGCGACTCGTCAGGGTGCGGGACGGGGAAGCGTCCAGTCCTGGTCCCGGCCGGTACGGGCAGGCCACGGGACACCGATCGCCGCACCGCTTCATCGAAGACCATGAACAGGATGCGGTTAGGAAACTCGTGCCGACCCGAGTCCCAGAAGAAATGAGCCTGGCCCCGTTCCGAATACGGTGACTTTTCGTTGAGTACGCGGTCGCCGCGATTGTTGACTATCACCATCGAGTCGCCGTAAACGTTGAAGACATCCCGGGCGGTCTGGCGGCTGCGCGCCGCCATCTCAACGACGACTTGGTCCCACCAAGCGCGGTTCATGGCCGACAACTGGGCCCCGATGCGCGCCGCGATGGCCACAAAGTCGCCGGTGCTTGTGGGCGCACCGACCCCGCCCAGCACCGGCAGAGGCAGGAAGTCCTGGACGAGCCGCTCGTTATGCAGGAAGCCTCCGGTGGCGAAGACGACGCCCTTGCGTGCGCCGATCAGCCGGGTCTCACGGCCCCGTCGCACCTCGACCCCCATGACTGCGCCGTCGGCATCGGTCAGAAGGTCGACGACCTGATGGCGGGTCAAGACTTGAGCACCTCGGTCCTCGGCAGCAGTAAGTAGCTGCTGGACCAGAAGCTCGCCGCCTGACGGCCCTCCGGGCCGCCAGTCGGCGGGCAGCCTAGGTGCGAGTGCGTGGCCCCACGCCGCCGCCTCTGGCAGGTCGGAGTAATAGTCGGGCATCTCGAAACCGTCGAGCCGAAGCGCACCATCGGCGCTCAGCTCGTCCACAGCAGCTGCTGACCTGTCGAAGAACGTCTCGATCAGCCGGTAGTCCCGATCACAGAGCCCCAGTGTCGGGTGATCACTGATGTATGCAGCGGGGTAGGCGCTCCGAGCCATGTACCGGATCAGCATGTCCCGGTCGTCCTCGATCCCCCGGGACCGGAGCGAGAAGTTGTTCGGAATCCAGATCGCGCCCCCGGACAGCGCCGTGGTACCCCCAGGGGTCGCCGCCTTCTCCAGCACCAGAACCGACGTGCCCGAACGGGAAGCCGCCACCGCTGCAGCGCCGCCGGCCACCCCAGTCCCGACGACGACCACATCAGCGACGCGATCCCACCCATCATCGTTCCACTGATCAGGTGTCCGGGCCGGCTCCATGGGGCCTCCTATTCCGCGTTGCGTCACGATGTGCCGTGGTGGCTGCTCCCTCACTCCGCAGACCAGTGGCAAAAAAACCATACGGCGATTGTTAATGTGCGTCAACGATAGGCTCTGGACATAATCAATCAGTGTTTGACAGACTATCCAGGCCCGACGCAGAATGCGGAAGCAGGGGCGAGGAGGGGGCAGCGATGCATGCCGAGAATTCCCACCGTCGTTATCGCCTGGCGGTCGACACCGGCGGAACCTTCACTGACCTTGTCGTGGAGGACTCAGCAGGGAATCTGAGCATCTTCAAGAGCCCGACCACTCCTGACCAGCCGGTCAGGGGTGTCCTGGACGTGGTCGAGTTGGCGGCGCTGAAGCTCGGGATCAGCAGCAGCGAGCTGCTCGACAGGACATCGCTGTTCATGTACGCGACGACCCACGCGATCAACGCGGTGCTGACGGGGAGGACAGCGAAGACCGGCCTGCTCGTCACGGCCGGGCACCGGGACGTGCTACTACTTCGGGAGGGCAAGCGCGCCAACCCGTTCGATGGCACGGTGCCCTATCCGGCACCTTATATTCCCCGGGGGCTGACCCTGGGTGTGGGCGAGCGGATGACTGCGCAGGGCGAGGTGCTCAGGCCTCTCGATGAGAACAGCGCGGTGGCTGCGCTGCGCACCTTTGCTGAAGCAGGCGTCGAGGCTGTAGCGGTGTGCCTGCTCTGGTCAATTCTCAACCCTGCGCACGAGCTGCGGATCGGGCAGCTGATCGAGCAGCACCTTCCCGGCAGCCCCTACACACTGTCACACCAGGTCAACCCCATCATCCGCGAATATCGACGAGCCTCATCGGCAGCCATCGACGCCTCGCTCAAACCGGAGATGACCAAGCACCTGTCCGAACTCACGGACGGACTGGCCGCGCACGGGTTCAGCGGACGGATATTCGTCGTGTCCTCGATCGGCGGCGTGCTCGACGTGAACGACATCGCCCGGGCTCCGATCCACTGTCTCAACTCGGGCCCTTCCGTCGCCCCAGTCGCGGCCCGGCACTACGCCTCCCGGCTAGGCGATCTTGACCCAACAGTGATCGTGGCCGACGCTGGAGGGACCAGCTACGACGTCAGTCTGGTCCGGTCGGGGCGAATCCCGCGATCTGCCGAAACCTGGCTCGGCGGCCGATTCTCGGGCCACATCACGGGATTCCCTTCGATCGACGTCAAGAGCATCGGGGCCGGGGGCGGAAGCCTCGCCTGGGTTGATGATGGCGGGCTGCTCCACGTCGGGCCGCAGAGCGCGGGTGCTGTTCCGGGCCCAGCCTGCTACGGGCGTGGCGGTGAGCGCTCGACCGTAACCGATGCCTGCCTATGCCTCGGTTATCTCAACCCGCAGAGCCTGGCCGACGACGCGATCCGGCCGGATCTCGAAGCAGCGCGCAATGCGGTCCTGCGGCACGTCGCAGAACCGCTGGGCGTGAGCACAACCGAGGCGGCATACGCCATCCTGCGCGTGACGACAGAGCTCATGGTGGGCGCAATCCAGGACGTGACCCTCGCCCAGGGGATCGACACCCGCTCGGCCGTCCTGGTGGCCGGAGGCGGCGCGGCCGGACTCAACGCGGCGGCTATAGGCCGCCGTCTCGGCTGCTCACGCGTGATCGTCCCGCAGACCTCCTCCACCCTGAGCGCGGCGGGAGCGCTGCTGTCTGACCTGTCCCGCGAGTACACGACGGCCACGGCGCTCTCTACATCAAGCTTCGACATGCAGGCGGCCCGGAAGGTTGTCCAGGCGCTCACCGAGCAATGCGACACCTTCGCGGAATCAGCGGGCGCCGCCCAGGAGACGCGGACGATCTCCTATTACGCGGTTGCACGGTACGAGAACCAGGTGTGGGACCTCGACGTGCCCTTCGAGCCCCATTGGTTCCTTTCCGACGACCTGTCGCCCTTCACCACCGCATTCCATCAGCTCCACACCGAGCACTTCGCCATCGCCGACGAGGGGTCGCCCGTCCTGATCACGCAGGTGCGAGCGCGGGTGGACTGCAGACTCCGCCCTGCGGCCGACGAGATTCCCGCTCACGTGGCCGCGCCCGAGCCGCGGAAGCGGAGCGCGTATTTCCCGCAGCAGGGCGAGGTCGAGCTGAGCGTCGAGCAGCTCGACCGGCTGCCAGTGGATCAGGCCGTTCCAGGTCCGGCCATCATCGAGGGCCGGATGACCACTGTGGTCGTGGACCCAGGTATCACGGCCTGGCGCACTCCATCCGGTGATCTTGTAATTGACCTCTCCCCTGACGGCAACTCGCGGCCAGGACGAGCAGAGGAGTCTGTATGACTCACGGCGTGGGATCAGCTTCCGGAACCGACGGCGTCGCCCTCGCGCTGCTGAGCAGCCGGCTGGATACCATCGTCCGCAAGACGGCCAATACCCTGGTCCGGACCGCCCGCTCCCCCTCTCTTAACACCGCCAACGACTTCTCCTGCTGCCTGCTCACCGCCGACAGCCGGCTAATTTCCGCCGCGGAGAGCCTGCCAATCCACGTGTTTCGCGGCGCTGACATGATGCATCGGCAGCTGGTGGAGCTTCACCCGGTCATGCGGGACGGCGATGCCTATCTCAACAATTCCCCGTACCACGGAAACAACCACGCTGCGGACTGGGTCATCTTCGTGCCAGTCCTCGACCCGGGGGGCAGGCATCGGTTCACCGTGCTCTCAAAGGCCCACCTGGACGACATCGGGAACGCGGCGCCAACGACGATCAACCCGTTTTGCCAGGACGTCTACGCCGAAGGGGCCCTTATTTTCCCCTTCGTCAAGGTGCAGGACGATAACAAGACGAATGAAGACTTCGTCCGAACCTGCGAAGCGCGACTGCGGCAGCCGGAGGTCTGGCGAGGTGACTTCGCAGCGCTCATCGGAAGTGCCCGCATCGGCGCGCGGGAAATGCGTTTGCTGGGCGAGGAGCTTGGCTGGGACACCGTGGACGACCTTGTCGGGCAGTGGCTGGATTACTCCGACGGCCAGATGCGGCAGATGATCAGTCAGCTGCCCGCGGGTACCGCCACGGCGACCTCGGTACACGACGCATTCGAAGGATGCCCGGAGATCCCGGTCACTGCGACCGTAACCGTGGACCCGGTGGCTCCGAAGATCACTGTCGATTTCCGCGACAACATCGACTGTCTCCCGAACGGCATGAATCTGAGCGAAGCGAGCTCGCTGACCGCCGGCATGGTCGGCGTTTTCATGGGCCTTCCAGACATTGTTCCCGCGAACTCCGGGAGCATGCGCACGGTCGAAGTACTGATCCGCGAGGGCTGTATCGTCGGGATACCAAAGCACCCGACGAGCTGCTCGGCGGCGACTACCAACGTTGCCGACCGGGCGGTCAACGCCGTGCAGCTGGCGCTGGGACGCATCAGTGACGGCCTGGGCATGGCCGAGATCGGCGGTGCGGTACCGGCGTCGGTCGGACCGTTCGCGATCTCGGCCCTGGAGCACCCCTCGGCGCCCAGCCTCGGCGCGTGCCTGCTCGGAGCGACGGGCGGGGCCGCCACGCCGCATGTGGATGGCTGGCTGACCGCCGTCACCGCAGGCGTCAACGGCACCGTCGGACGAGGCGTCGCCGAAATCCTCGAGCTCGCTCACCCGCTGTATGTCTGGATCGACGAGCTGGAACCGGACAGCGAAGGCGCGGGGCGCACCCGCGGCGCACCCGCGGGCCACGTCGAAATAGGGCTGCATGCCGGACATGCCCTCAACATGTTCCTGTTCAGCGACGGATCAGTGCACGCTGCGCAAGGCGTGTCGGGGGGCCGGGCAGGCCAGCCTGCCCGGCAGGGTGTACTGCGGACCGACGGGACGATGCAGCCGACGCCGGGGTTCGGACCGGTCACCATCAATCCAGGCGAACGGCTCGTGTCGTACTCGACGTCGGGCGGGGGCTACGGAGACCCTCTGGAGCGGCCGGCGGAGCTCGTTCTCCGCGATGTCCAGGACGCCCTCATCAGCCCAGCCCGCGCTGCCTCGGTGTACGGCGTCCAGGTCAGTGACGATCTCTCCGCTGTCGTGGGGATGACAAAGGAGCGACAGGCGGTCGCGGGCACCTGAGTACCCCCGGCCGGCCTCTCACGGCAGGCCGAGCATCTGCCGCATGTTCTCGCCCATGATCAGCCGCTTGCCCTCCTCCGCGACGCCCTCCAGCTCGTCGAGGAAGTCGATCGGCTCGACGATGCCCTCCGGATGCGGCCAATCAGAGCCGAACAGCACGCGCTCGACACGCATGTGCTCGAGTGTCTCCGGGATGCTCTGCTCGTGGAACGGCGTGACCCAGACGTTCTCGTGGAAGGCCTCTACCGGGTCCTTGCCGAACAGGTACGGCACGCGCCCCCACGCCATCTTGAGGCGCCGCAGCAGTTCCGGCACCCAGGCGGCGCCCAGCTCGATAGCCGCGACCTTCAGCCGCGGGTGCCGGTCGAAGACGCCGTGGCAGAGGTAGGCGGCGAGCGTGTCGTAGATCGGCCGCTCCAGGTGCAGGGAGAGCACCTCCGGGAATGCGCTGCCCGCGAACGTCGAGATGAACGACTTCTCGCCGTAATCGACGGCGTAGCGGCCGTAGCCCGAATCGGAGGCGTGCAGGCAGATCACCACGCCGGCCTCCTCCGCCATCGAGAAGAAGCGGTCGTGCGCGGGGTCCCCAGGCGAGCGGTTCCCGCTCGGCGTCCGGACGGGGCCCGGGCGCAGGGTGATCGCCTTGCCGCCCCGGTCGATGACGAACCGCAGGTCGCGCTCGGCGGCCTCAGCGTCGACCAGGCACAGCATCGGGGCGCAGATCAGCCGGCCGTCCCGATCGAATCCCCAGTCCTCGTCCAGCCACTTCAGGCCGGCCTGCACCAGCGCGGAGAGCGCGGGCGGGTTGTCCCACAGCAGTTCCTCGAAACCGAGCGGGAGCGTGGGCAGCACCAGCGCGGACTTCACACCGTGCGATTCCATCGCCTTCAGCCGGGCGGCCCGCTCGACGTACTCCGGCAGCAGCGGGCCGAGCTCACCCGCGATCTCCTTGCCCGAGGCGCCCCGGGAGTTCTGGGCCTTGAGGTAGGCGAGCAGCGCGCCGGGCTTCGCGACGGGGTCGAACGTGGGGTTCGGGATCATCGAGTACCGGTGCCCTCCCATCAGGATGTGGGAGTGTCCCTCCTCGGTCTTGACCCAGCGGAAGGCGTCCTTGAACTTCTTGTCCAGGTGCCGGGTGTAGGCGTCGTGCGGCTCGTAGTAGTGCTGGTCGGAGTCCAGGATGTCGTAGTCGCGTGGGGCTGCTTGGCTCACCGTGGCGTCCTCTCTGGCGTCGTAGTGGGCTACGCCGGCTCGAAGGTCGGCAAGGTGAGGTCGCCGTCGATCTTCGTCGGGGCGAACACCACGTGCGCGCCGATCGCGACGCTCTCGGGGGCGGTGTTGACGATGTGGGTCAGAAGCGTCCAGCCCTCGTCCAGTTCGACGATCGCGAGCGCGAAGGGGGTGGGCTGGTCGGGGCTGGGCGTCTGGTGGACGACCGTGACCGAGTAGACCGACCCCGTCCCCGCGCTGTCGGCCCACGTCCAGTCGGCCGAGCCGCAGTGCGGGCACACCGGCTCGGGCACGAAGAAGCGGCGGGAGCACGATCCGCACCGCGGGACGGTCAGCCGCCCCTCCCGCAGCGCCTCCCAGAACGGGCGGGTCAGGGCCGTCGGCGTCGGCTTGACAGGCATCTCAGTCCTTCCCGAGGACGACGAACTCCTGGTGGCCCGGAGCGGACCCGGCGTTGGCCGCCAGCCCGACCTCCGCTTCGGGGACCTGGTGCACAGCGGTGCGCCGCAGCTGGCGGACGATCTCGACGACGCGGAGGGTCTGGTGCTGCAGCCCGTTCCAGGCGTAGGAGAGCAGGCCGCCGTCGACGTTCACCGGCAGCGGCGAGTCGAGTCCGATGCCGACGTCCTCGACGTAGGTCCCGCCCTCCCCCTCCGTACACGCGCCGAGCACCTCGAGGGTCCGGATGACCTCGAATGAGTTGGGGTCGTACAGGGCGAGGACGTCGAGATCGTCGACCGAGACCCCGGCCACCCCCAGCGCACGAGCCGCCGCCTGGACGCCCATGCGGCCGACCTCGCGGTACAGGGGCGGATTCTTGTACGGGGCGTCGTGCATCTGCATCCCCCCGCCGAGGATGCGCACGACCGGCGCGGCGAGGTCGCGGGCCCGCTCGACGGAGGTGAGCACGACCGCCCCACCGCCCTCGGCGTTGACGCACAGGTCGAGCAGGTGGAACGGCGACGCCACGATCCTCGACGCGAGGACGTCGTCGACGGTCACCGCGGGCTTGCCGTACATCACGGCCTCGGGATTGGTGTACCCGTAGTTGCGGATGGACGACGCGACGGCGGCCAGTTGCTCGGGGGTCGTGCCGAACTCGGTCATGTGCCGCTGCGCGACCAACGCGAACAGCGGCACGATCCCGGCGTCCCAGATGTCGGTGAACTCCAGGACGTCGGGGAGGGCGACGGGTCCGCCCGAGAACATACCGGCCTGGGCGCCGCCCACCACCGCCACGTCGCACAGCCCAGCGGCGATCGCCGAGGCCGCCTTCAGCACGCCGCGGATGCCCGCGGTGTCCATGAAGCCGTCGGACACCCAGGCCAGGTCATGCCCCAGCAGTCGGGCCCAGTTGGCCGAGTCACCCGTCTTCCCCAGCGTGGGCGCCCCGGGGCCGGGCCACTCGAGGGCCACACCGTCGACGTCGCTCCTGGTCAGACCGGCATCTGCCAGAGCCCGGTCCATGACTTCGATCGTCAGGCCCGCTGAGGTGTGGTCACCTCCGAGCCGCCGGGCCTGCTTCGTCGCACCGACGCCCACGACGGCCACATCGCGCAGACTCACCACTCACGCTCCTACTCGTGCCTTGCCGATGCTGACGCGGGTCGCGTCAGCCGATGGTGCGGTCGACGATCCCGGGGTCGAGCTTCAGCGGCTTGCGGGCCTCGACCATGATGATCTGCCAGTTGATCCGCTCGTGCTGGTCCCACTCCCGGCGGGCCTTGTCCCGGGCCCGCTGTGGGAACCCGTGGTGAATCCCCTGCGGATCGTGACTGATCAGGCCCGGCTTGAGCGGCCGTCCCAGCGAGTCGCCGCCATGGATGAAGGCGATCTCGTCGTAGTCGGCGTTGCGGTGATACCACGGGATCCGCTCGGTGCCCTCCACCGACTCGAACGGCCGTGGCAGCAGGTTGATGACGTTGACGCCGTCGGCGACCAGGAACACGTGCATCGACGGCGGCAGGTGCAGCGAGTCGGACATGATGACGTTCCAGTCTCGGATGTTGAACGCGAACGGGAAGTAGTCGCCCTTCCACCCCTCCACGTCCAGCGGGTGCTGGTCGGTCCAGATCGACGAGTACTCGCCGTCGTACCTGACCCGGATCTGGAACTCCCCGGTCGCCTCCTCCACCGGAACCGGCGCCGGCTCGGGCACCACGACCACGTCCGGGTCGAAGGGCGCGTGCCGGCCCAGGCCGACGTAGTTCGGCGCGTGCATCTCGCCGACCGACTCGATGCCGAACAGCACGGACTCGCCCGACTCGACGACCCACCGGTGCGTCACCGCCTTGGGCAGCACCACGAAGTCACCGGGCTCGAAGGGCAGGGGGCCGAACTCCGTCTCCACTCGGCCGGTGCCGCGGTGCACGAACCAACACTCGTCGCCGTCGACGTTGCGCCGGAAGAACGGCATCGACTCCGACCGCCGCGACACCCACACCTGGCAGTCGTCGTTGTAGTACAAGCGCTGGGGGCTGCCCTGCGGATCGGTCATGTCCGACGGGGTCAGCGCGTCCGCGGTAACCGCCGTCGACCGGAACCGCCCGTCCGACCGGAACACCGTCGGGTCGTTGCGGCGGTAGAGGACCGCCTCGCGGCCGTCGAAACCGTCCCGCGTCAACTCGTCGTCGCGCAGCTCACCGATGTCGCGATGAGCCTGACGGCTCGTCCGCCCCCGGTTGTGCTGGATCAGTGTCCGCCACATGGACTGCGCCCCTTCCCATCGCGGCCGGTGTCTACGCGCTGAACTTTACCAAATGGTGATTGGTAAGTCGATGACGGAGGATCGGTTGAGGCCCCCCGTTTCCGGACAAGGATCCAATGGGAGCAGCCCTGTCAATCGCACGTCAACGCGCGCACTGCTGCGCTCGCGAGAGCTGACAGACCACGAGATCGAGGAACTCCGGGTGAGCGGGGCCTTGCACTAAGCCAGGACGAGTCCGAGAACCGGGCCTTAGCTCACGGCCGAGTCAGTCGGGGCCCTCGGGCGCATCGGCCACCAGGACCTGCGCTAGGCCCCCGCCTGGACCAGACTGGCTCGGAACCGCGTTGGGAGGCGGGGTGGGGCGCGTCGCACGGCGTTGCCGCCAGCCGGCGAAGGCCACTGCGACAACGAGCGCGGAGCCGTTGAACATGTCGCTGAGCCACTGCACCGACGTCAGGAACTGCAAGCCCTCGACACCTACGGCCAGCAGGTACACGGCCAGGACTGTGCCCCAAATGTTGAAACGCCCTGGCCTGAACTGGGTGGCACCGAGGAATACCGCCGCGAATGCCGGCAGCAACAGCGAGTTGCCGAACGTCAGCGACGGCCCGACCAGCGATGCATACAAGACGCCGGCGATACCGCAGACGGCACCTGACCAGATCAGCGACCACCACTGCCACTTTCCGGTTCGGACGCCGGAAAGACGGGAAGCCTCCTCGTTCCCACCGACCGCGTACATGTATCGGCCGGCCGGTGTGTGGTCGAGCAGACGCCAGGCGATTAGGGCCACCACCACCATGTAGATGACCACGATCTGGAAGCCGCCTACCTTGGTCTGCGTCAGGTGCAGCCAGGCCGAGGAGGTCGGGGGCAGCGGCTGGGTCTGACCGCTAACGATGCTCTGGGACGCCCCGATGATCGTTGCCGTTCCCAGCGTGGCGATGAAAGAGTTAACGCGAAACACGACTACAACCAAGCCGTTGACGATTCCCACTGCGATGCCGCACAAGACCGCGACGCCGATCGAGGGCCACATAGCCCAGTGCTGCGTCTCCTGCAGGACGCACACCACGACCGTGGAGAGGTTCACCGTTGCGCCGACCGAGAGGTCGTATACGCCCGTGGCCAGCGGCACGAGTACGGCCATCGCGATCATCGCCACGACGGCCTGCTGCGAAGCGACCGAGTGCAGTGTCGCCTGCGTCAGGAACAGATGTGGCTTCAGGCTTCCGAATACCACGATGAATAGCACCAGAATGTACAGGCCGCTGCACTTGTCCAAGCCCAGCCGCGAGGTAGACACCCGAGCCATCACGCCGCCTCGGCCATGTGACAGGCTCGGGTTATGTTGCCCGTGGTCACTTCTGAGCCCTCCAAGATCGTGGCTATCTTGCCTTTGCTCATGATCAGCACCCGGCGGCACAGCGCCGCAAGCTCGTCGACATCGGTCGAACTGCACACGATGATGGTTCCGGCACGAGCGGCATCGATCAGCTCCGCGTGCAGGACAGCGCGGGCGCCGATGTCGACGCCCTGGGTCGGCTCGTCCAGCAGCAGCACGCGCGGCCGTAGCCGCAGCCATTTCGCCAGAAGGATCTTCTGCTGATTCCCGCCGCTGAACGTTTGAAGATCCGCGCGATAGGCCCCCGGCGGATTCACCCGCAGCCGGGAGAACCAGGACCTCACTTCCCGCAGAGCAGCGCCCCGGCGCCATCCAAGCCTGCCCCACACAGGAGCGAGATTGGCAAGTGTCAAGTTCTCCGGCACGTTCATGCTCATGATCCCGCTCTGTTGGCGCCGGTCCGGGGGGAGGTAGGCCAAGCCGAGGTCGATGGCGCGATCCGGCCGGCCGATCGGGACCTCGTGATCGTCGATGCGAACAGTGCCGCTGAACCTGCGCAACACGCCGAAGATCGCCCCGAGCAGTGCATCACGACCGGATCCGGTAATTCCTGCGACGCCAAGGATCTCGCCGGGGGGGCACGCTAGCGATACTCCCGCGATCGACGGGGCGACGAGTCCTTCCACCTCAAGCGCTGGCGCTACTTCAGCCACAGCAGGCAGCTCTGCCGCCATCGCCCGAACGTCGTCGATCTCGTGCCCCACCAGCAAGGTGACCATCCGGGCACGATCAAGCTCGCGGCTGGGACGGGTAGCGACCTTCCGGCCATCGCGCAGAACTGTGACCCGGTCCGCAAGCGTCAACACCTCCTCCAAGCGGTGCGACACGTACAGCACCCCCATGCCTGAGTCGGCCACCGACCGGACTATGCCGAGCAATCTTTCGATGTCCGCGTCCGGGAGTGTCGCGGTGGGCTCGTCCAGTACCAGCAGTCGCGCAGACCTGGCGCCCTCGCCGTCGTAGAGGGCGCGGGCGACGGCGACACCGGTCTTCTCGGCCGGCGCCAGCGCCTCCAGCGGCTGGCGGGGATCGACAGAGAGCCCCACTCGCTCGAGCGCCACCGCCGCATTCCGCCGCGCTGCTCGCAGCCTCAGGTTGCCGAAGCGCTGCGGGAAGCCCTGCGTTAGCAGGATGTTGTCCATGACGGACGAGACCCCGATCAACCCAAGATCCTGGTGGACGAAACGACAACCCAGGGCCGACGACGACTGCGCTGAGCCGAACTCCAGATACTGTCCGCCAACCAGAACCCGGCTGCCGTGCTCAGGCGCATGAAAGCCCGACAGGATCTTGATAAAAGTCGACTTTCCCGAGCCGTTCTCGCCGATCAGCGCGTGGATCTCACCCTTACCGATTGTCATGTCAAAGTCAGCTAGGGCAAAGGCACCGGCGAATGCCTTGGCCACTCCTTCGGCGACCAAGGCATCTGTGTGCTCCTCGCCGAATTCAGCAACTGTCATGGGACTTTCCACGGCTTTCTTGAACTGGTCCGGATAGCAGCTCGATTGGTAAAGCTGGTAGCGTCGCCGGATCGCCGATATGGGCTTCAGTCAACAGCTGAGCCGGGGCGCCGCTGTCCATATGGGGATCAGACTGGATCCTTCTAGGTTGCGCAGCGTGGCGATGGTCGCCAGCCACCCAGCGCAGTATTCGCCTGCGAGGTACCCCGGACCCGCCAGACGAGGCTGAGCTCAAGCAGCCGATCAGCCCCGCCGCGCCAAGCCCCGCCGCGCCAAGCCCCGTCGTCGCCGCAAGCACCCAACGCAAGCGTTTCAAACGAGCCTCCTCTCTCAGCCGTATCGACGGCACAAAAATAAACAAACACCGCTAGTTTAACGATTCTAGGGACGGTATCTCCCGCCTGCCCTAGTGTCAATAGACGCCTGCCCGGGCCTGATCACGATCCCGTAACAGCGACCTCATCCGGCCGTTACAGGTACGGGTCGGCTACCCGCATGATGGAGCGGGCAACGGACGGCCATCGGGCCCGCAGCCCTGCTGAGCGGAACTCAGGCAGGGAATGGCACGGCTCGGCTCGGCGCACAACCCTCGGGTTGTTCTGCTGAGGCCTCCGGGGTCGGTCCGAGGACGGTTCCAACCATGGAACCGAAATCGGCCACCGACTCGACGACGGTGACCGTCACTGGAGGCTAATCGCCCGCTCCGGGCAGCTGATGACCGCCGTCCTTGCATCTTTCTCCTGCGCCGCATCGGGCTCATCGACGAGCACGGCTCCCTGGCCATTGTCGTCGACGTCGAAGAGCTCCATGTTGATGAGCGCGCAGCGGCCATGCCCCTGGCACTTGTCGATGTCGATCGTCAACTTCATGCGAGTTCATCCTCCGGGTCGTTCGTCATCGTCACGGGCCGCGCTGGCGCAAGCACATGGCCGGACGGGCCGCCGTCGATCATGAGGGTCTGACTCGTGATGAGCCACGCACTGTCCGAAGAGAGGTAGGCCACCGCGGCGACGATCTCCTGCTGGCTGGCCGGGCGAGGAGTGAGGCGTGCTGCTCCAACAGGGAGGTACTCGGCGTCGACCGTCTCGCGCCTGCCAGGCCTCTCGACCATCCCGCCGCGATGGCGTGGCGCCGGATACGCTCCTCGCCGCGCGCCACACTCCAAGTCGCTTGACCACACACTTGCCTAATCTAACGGTGTCCGGTTACTATCACAACACATTTTCCTGGAAAGAAGGGGCGCCCGTGTACACCATGACGATCGACGGCAAGGCCGTTGAGACGGTCTCCACCTTCGGGGTCCGGAACCCAGCGACCGGCAAGATCCAGGCACAAGCCCCCGACTGCACATCCGATCAACTCGACACCGCGATGTCGTCGGCACAACGCGCCTTCACGTCCTGGCGAACCGAGGAGGACGTGCGGCGTAAGGCGATGTTGTCACTCGCCGAAGCCATAAAAGCCAACGCCGACGAGCTGTCCCACGTGCTGCAGCTTGAAACGGGCAAGCCGACGCCCGTTGCCGCGTCCGAGCCGAGCATCTGCGCGGCCTGGCTCGCTTACTACGCGTCGCTACCGATCCCGCGGGAGACGCTGCAGAACGACGACGCGGCGTTGATCGAGGTCGCCTACCGCCCGCTCGGCGTCGTCGCGGCAATCACCCCCTGGAACTTCCCGCTCAGTCTTGAGATATGGAAGGTGGCGCCGGCACTGCTCGCCGGCAACACCGTCGTCGTCAAGTCATCCCCCTTCACCCCACTGGCCGCACTCAAGCTTGGCCAGATCATGGGCGAAGTTCTTCCGCCCGGGGTAGTGAATACGCTGTCTGGTGGCGACCAGCTAGGCGCCGCGATGACCAGCCACCCCGTGCCCCGGAAGGTCTCATTCACAGGTTCGGTCGCGGCGGGCAAGAAGGTCGCGGTGTCTGCTGCGGCGGACCTCAAGCACGTGACGCTCGAGCTTGGCGGCAACGACGCAGCGATCATTCTCGACGACGCCGATATCGCGAGCACCGCCGCAGCGCTACTGCAGGTGGCGTTCTTCAATACCGGGCAAGCCTGCGCCTTGCCAAAGCGGATCTTCGCGTCGGCCAGCAGGTACGACGAGGTGGTCGACGCCTTCGCCGCCGCCGCGTCCGCGGTGGTGGTCGGAGACCCAACCGCCGAGGGCACGGACCTCGGGCCGCTCGCGACCAAGCCGCAATTCGACCGGGTGTCGGAGCTGGTGAGCGCCGCGATCGCTGACGGCGCTCGGATCGTCGCCGGTGGCGGGCCCCTCGACGGCGACGGATACTTCTTCCAGCCGACGGTGCTCGCAGATATCTCCGAGGGAACCAGGATCGTCGACGAGGAGCAGTTCGGCTGTGCACTGCCGATCTTGAAGTATGACGACGTCGAGAACGCGGTTGCGCGCGCCAACGACACCGAGTACGGGCTGTGCGGCTCGGTGTGGTCCTCCGACCCGCAGCGGGCGACGGCGATCGCCGAGCGTCTGGACGTCGGCACGACGTTCACCAACACCCACGCGGCACTGCTGCCGAGCGTGCAGTTCGGCGGAGCGAAGTCCAGCGGCCTTGGGTTGGAGAACGGCGTACCAGGCCTACTGGCGTTCACCCAACCGCAGGTTGTCCACCAGGCAAAGGCCTGACGTGGTCCTCGGCGTCAGCCGAGTCGGCGGCACGCCGGTCGCCACGCATTGAGAGAGTCGGACTGCGGTTCACGTAGTCGAAATCCGCAGGTCGAGCGCGAAGGTTTCAGGCCGGGCTGGATGTCAATCATCCGTCGTTTACCTGATTCAGGAGTGGCCGAGGAATTCAGTCGAAGGTGAGCATTCCGCGCATGATGCGACCGTTAAGGAGGTCGTCGTAACCCTCGTTCACCTGATCCAGTGGGTAGGTCTTGGTCACTAGTTCATCGAGCTTGAGCAGCCCATGTGTGTACAGGCTGAGCAGCTTCGGGATATCGGCGAAGGCGTTGGAGCCGCCAAAGACGTTTCCGACGACCTCCTTCTGAGAGAGGATGAGGTCGACCAGCACGATGTCGGCGTTCAGGACCGACGGGTTCGCGACCGAGGTCAGGCACGCCCGGCCACCCTTGCGGGTCAGCAGCATCAGCGGCATCAGCATCTCGCCGGTCATCAGGCTGGCGGTCATTATCGTCTTGTCGGCCATCACACCGCGGGTCAGTTCAGTGACGAGCGGCATCGCCTCCTCCATGGAGGCGACCGCGTGCGTCGCACCCAGCAGTTTGGCCTGCTCGCGGCGGTACTTGAACGGGTCGACCGCGACAATGGTCTCGGCACCAGCGATCCGGGCGCCCTGCACCGCGCTCGAGCCGACGCCGCCGGTGCCAACGACAACCACTGTGTCCCCAGGCTCGACCTTCGCTCGGTTGACTGCGGCCCCGAAACCCGTAGTGACGCCGCATCCGACCAAAGACGCGATCTCGAGCG
Organism: Streptosporangiaceae bacterium; assembly: GCA_965277615.1. Lineage (GTDB taxonomy): Bacteria > Actinomycetota > Actinomycetes > Streptosporangiales > Streptosporangiaceae > Bog-532. Next base: position 753,716 of record CBDIDG010000004.1, read on the forward strand.
GAATGTCGTCGTCGATCTTCACGCACGAGTCCTCATGCACCACCGTGTACGGCGCGAACGTCCCAAGCATCGAGTACTGGCGCAAGCCCTCGCCGCGTGCCCGGACTCGGGGGACCTGGTCGGAGATCGGCAGACCCTCCATGATGATTGCCCCGTGGTCGCACAGCATCGACAGCCCCTGGGCACACCAGCGACAGTGACCACAGGCTGGCATGAAAGCCATGACGACGTGGTCGCCTTCCTTCAGCCGACGGACGCCAGGGCCAACAGCCTCGACCACGCCCGCGCCCTCGTGCCCACCGATGATCGGTAGCCCGGTCGGAAGGTCTCCTTTCACGCCATGGTCGTCGGAATGGCACATACCAGAGGAAGCGAGCTTGATCCGGACCTCGCCGACGTGCGGGTCGTCGAGTTCTGTCTCCTCAACACTCCATGGCGTATTGACCTCCCAGAGGATGGCTGCGCTCGACCTCATGCTTTCCCCTAAGCGTTCGACTGTGGCGGTCGCGTGTGACCGTGCGAACAGGTTAGCAAACGACGTTTGGTATTTACAATGCCGTCCGTCTCGAAATAAACCGAGGTCCATCCGGATGTTCCGACCGCGGAGGTTGGCACGTTGCATCGGTCCGATCGTGATATCCGTGCAGGTAACTGTCGAGATCCGGGAAGGCCGGGGGCGGCACGCCGATCACAGCCTAGGGGCGAGGTCACGTCTTGACCAGCATGACATGAAATCATACAGTGTTTGGCAATGAATACACAGTGTTGGCAACGAGCAGAGAGGGGCGGTCATGGCCTTCCACCACGTCGCCATCGCAGTTAAGGACGCCGAGCGGGCGCACAACTTCTACACCAAGGCGATGGGCTTCGAAATCGTCAAGGTTGTGAAGCGCCAGACGCCGGAGGGCGGCTGGACGAAGCACATTTTCTATAAGACCAACGCAGATGACGGTGAGCTGTTCGCCATCTGGGACCTGCGCGGCCTGCGCGGGGAGGTTCTGGAGGACGAGGACTGGCACGGCGGCATGTCCACCGGGGTCGGACTCCCCTACTGGATCAATCACGTCGCTTTCGACTGCAAGGACATTGGTGGGCTGAAGCACGCCATGCAGCGGTGGCTCGACCACGGCTACCACGTGACCGAGGTCAAGCACGAGTTCATTCACTCGATTTACACACGCGATCCCGATGGCACGCTCGTCGAGTTCACGTACAACACCCAGCCGCTGAATCAGGCCGACATCGACGAGGCCATCGAGCTCCTGGCCGACAACACCCCGGCGACCGAGCCCGACTACCAGGGAGTCCTGCACCGATCGCCACACTATGAGGAGCGAAAGAAGCGCGAGGTGGCCGAGCGCGAGGCCGCGACGGGCGGCGACGTCGACGAACATGCGGGCTCCGCGATCTGAACCGTTCGGCCGAACGCGGGACCGCACTCCGGTCGTGATCTTGGAATTCACCGACCATCCCCGCTGGCGGCCCGAACACTAGGACGACCGTGAAGCTGGATCTACTGACTCCAGGCCGCGACGGGTCACATCCAGCCCATGGGCCTGGCGGTCCCAGGTGGTGGCCGAATTGCCGCGGCTCCGGAGCTCGTGCTTCAGGACCTTCGCCGATACCGTCTTGGGCAGCCGATCGACCAGCTCGAAGTATCGCGGCACCATGAAGTGCGGCAGACGCCGCACGCAGTGCTCGAGCAGGTCGCGATAGTCGAGAGTCAGTCCGTCGATCGGCACCACCCACGCTTTCACATCGTCGTCGACGCCGTCGTCGCTCGGGAAGGCGACAACGGCCACCTCCAAGACTCCCTCATGCTCGGCCACGGCCCGCTCGACCTCCCAGGCCGACACCATCTCGGCCCTGCGTCGAAGCGCGTCCTTGGCTCGGTCGACGAAGACCAGCGCGCCGGACGGCTCGGCCCGGAAGAGGTCGCCGGTGTGGAACCACCCGTTGCGCCAAGCCCGAGCGGTGGCCGCGCCATCATCGACGTAGTCGGTCGTGATGACCCATGGCCAGATATGGCGCACCAATGCCTCCCCCACTGATCCGGCCGGCACCTCCAGTTCGTGTTCGTCGACCAGGCGCACCTCGTAGCCCGGCCGGACGAAGCCCGCGTAGCCCGGGGCCTGGCTGGTCGACACTGATGCGGCCAGGAGGCCAGGCACCTCGGTGGAGCCGTAGATCGCTGTGATTTGCCCGAGTCCGACCCGGCGGCAGAAGCTCGGGACGTCACCTGGCAGCGGCACCACCAACATCCGATTCAAGTGATGTGACCGCTCGGCGGGCGTCGGCTCCTGCCTCAGCAGGTAGGGAAGCACGGTGCTGAGGACGCAGGCGAACGTCGCCCCGCTCGCGGCCATTCGCTCCCAGTAGCCGTCGAGGGCGGGCCGGGCCTGCACGACCAGCCGGCCGCCCACCAGCAATCCGGCCAGAGCCGTGTACTGCGAGGCCATGTGGAACAGGGGAGTGTCGATCAGGACCACCTCCGGTCCGCCGGCCTCGCCGACCCCGAGGGCGCGCGCCCCGACGTAGGTGTGCAAGTAGGTGACGGTGGCCAGCTTCGACGGCCCCGTCGTACCCGACGTCATAATCCACGCCTCGGTATCCCAAGGCCGCACCTCGACCGGCACCGGCGCATCGCGGGGGTCGCCGTCCAGCTGCTCGGGCCCCAGCACCTCCGGTCCCGGCGCAACGGTGACGTCGGCCAGCCGCGGCCGCAGAGCGTCCGCACAGATCAGCAGCCGCGGCCGGGCCAGCTCCAGTAGCCGTTCCAACACTCGGCCGCGGTAGGCCGTGTTGATCGGGACGATGACGGAGCCGAGCGCGACGCCGGCCCACCATGCCGCTAGGAACTCCGGACCGTTGGGCATGAACAGGGCCAACCGGTCACCGGGCCCAAGGCCGGCGGCCCGCAGGGCCGCCGCTGTCGCGCGGGTCCGCTCCCAGGCCTGGGCGCAGGACCAGGACCGGCCATCGTCGAAGTGGACTAGCGGGCGCTGCGGGCTGGCTTCGGCGGCCTGCCGAACGAGCTCGACCGGAGAAACCGGAAGCGCCGCGAGTTCGGCCGTTCCCACCTCAGGCATCGCCGAGCTTGCAGGACGCAACATGAGAATATTCTAACATCGCTTGATTCGTGCGCGAAGTGTCAGCGAGATCCTGGGGTCTCACCGTCCGGACGGAAAGCTTCGCCAGAATCGCAAGGCGCTCTATGACTCCCGTTCAAATCCCGTATCGTGCCTGGCTGCTTGAGTACGGCTGCACTTGACGGCATCGCATCCTGCCGGTCGAACCCCACGAGCTTCTGCGGGCGCGTGGCCTCCGGCGATACGTTTCTGCTCGCCGTGATGGACGACCAATTCAAGGGGCCGGCATGCTGACCAAAGCGGGCTGAGTCAGGGTGCTCCGCGCGGCGCGAAGGTGACCTGGAGCCGATCGAGCAGAAGCAGGTTCCCGTGGAAGTGGTGCCTGGGGGCCGCGCCGGCCGCCAGCTCGACGTCCGGCAGCCGGTCCAGCAGCCGCTGCACCGCCAGTCGGAGCTCGGCCCGGGCCAGTGCGGCCCCGATGCAGGTGTGGATGCCGACCCCGAATCCCAGGTGCGGCCGGGCCTGGCGGTCCGCGGCGAAGGTGTCCGGATCGGCGTAGACCACGGGATCCCGGTTGGCCGCGGCGTAGTTCAGTAGCACGTCGCGGCCGGCCGGGATGACCACGTCCCGGACCCGGACCTCGGTCGTGGTCCGCCGCCGGAACTGGTGCAATGGGGTGTCCAGGCGCACCGTCTCCTCGATCGCCCGGGTCAGCAGCCCTGGCCGGGCCACAACGGCCGGTTTGAGCCCGGGCTCGGACAATAGCCGGAACAGCAGGCTGGACAGGGCAGACACCGTGCTCGTGTGTCCGGCCACCATCAGTGACATGAGCACGGCGACGATCTGGTCGTCACCGAGCCGGACACCGTTGAACTTTTCGGTGCCTACCGTGGTCAGGAAGTCCTTGCGCGGTCGTTGCCGCCGCTGCTCCACCTGGGCCAGTGCGAAGCCACCGAAGCCAGCTAGCGCGCCCGGGTAGTCGGGTGTGCCCCGGGTGTCGGTCAGGGCCAGCCCCAGGCGGCGCATCTCCGTGGCCATCTCGAAGTCCAGCCCGATGAGCGCAGCGATGGCGAGCAGCGGAATCGGCTCCGCGAACTCGGCGACCAGATCGGCCTGGCCGGCGCCGGCAAACGCAGAGATCAGGCGATCCGCCTGCTCCACCACACCTGCCTCCAGCAGCCGGCGAGTGTGACGTGTCAGCAGGTCGCGGAACACGCTGCGCCAGAAGTCGTGCTCCGGAGGGTCGAACTCGATTGGCGGCGCCATCGGGCGGGGGTCCTGCGGGAACCAGATCCCGGTGGCCGAGGAGAAGGTCGCCCAATCCTGGACGCTGGCCTTGACGTCCTCGTAGCCGGTGAGCAGGTAGTGGCCGCCCTCAGCCGGGTGGTAGGCCACCGGACAGCGGGCGCGCTGATCGGCGTAAGCGGCGTACAACGACGCGCCCTCGTCGAAGTCCCGGACGTCGAGGCCGGCGGCCTCGCTCATTTGCTCGTCATCCGGTGAAGGCGGGCCGCAGGCCGCGACCGGTCCGGCCGCACGGCCGCCTCTTGTTGGTCGCGCGTCGCGCGTCGCGCGGTGAGTGCGGTGAAGCGGACAGCATGTCCGGACTCCTTGCCTGTCATGCCCAGCGGAAGACCGGCCTGGCCCGCGTCGAATTCCGCCTTGAAAGGCGATACACCGAAAACCTATCACCGTTCTATATGGGTATCAATGCTTACCTGAGCGCCTCGTCCAGGCACCTCAACCGCCGTGCGCGAGTCCCGTGACCATCATCCGAAATCCCGACCGAACGGACATCATGACCTTGACTACCGGGGAGTAAGTCAGTCGTGTGCGATCGTCGACTCACGTGCGCCGCACACCGCGCTCCGCGAGAACCGAGCGCTTGCCGCGAGAGAACAGAGGCGGCCTTCGATTTCAATCCCGCGCCGAGCCCGCGGGCCGCGACAAGGACCACGTCAGCCCCGAAGTCGGCCAAGACCATAGCTGCGAATGGCGCCGGGGGCCAGCGAACTGAGCTCGACGACCTTGAGGCCATCGAGCGGACGTGCGGCCGGGGCAACAGCGTTGGGCACAGCGGCAACTCTCCAATCGCAACGGTCGAACGTCAAACCTCATGATATTCTAACGGCGTTGGATATGAGTGAGAGCGAGGTTCTGATGTCCCACAGCGCGGACGAACTCGAGCAGCACGCCGAGGCATCCAAGGCGAGTAGGGCAATCGTCGAAGAATTCCTGAAAGGCAACCTCCGCTTGGTGGCCGCTGATGCCGAGATCTGGTCCAACGGACTCACCTTCGACGACGACGGCAATGAGATTATCTCCGCCTGGGGGCAGCAGACGAAGTCCGATTGGAAGCGGATCGGGCGCAAGCTCGTAGAAGACGCCGCGGAACCTTACGTTCTAACCCCAGTCGCGTGGACCGTCGACGGCGAGCGGGTGGCGGTTGAGGCAACTGGTCACATGCGCCGCAAGAACGGGTTGGAGTACAACAATGTGTACCACCTCCGCTACATCGTTCGCGACGGTCAGATCGTCTCCCTGCGTCACTACTGCAACACAGCAGAGTTCGACCGCGTCTTCCGCTCCCCTTGACCGCAGAATCCTGCAAAAGTTAGCCAGCAAGAAGAACCGGCAACGAGCCGATTTGCTGTTCGGCGCATCTGTCGGGACTGCTCGTGCGCTTGAACGTCCCCGATCCTGGTGTCGTCCGCGGTATCTGATAACGATTGCCGCGCGGCGGCGGTCAGATACGGTCGAAGAGAAGATCCAGATTCTCCGGCCCGTTCGCAATGCCCGCCATCCAGTGCACGTCAGCTTTGTCGCCAGCAAGGCGGAAATTAGTGGCGCGCTTGAGCAGTTCATCGAAAGCTATTTCGATCTGAATGCGCGCTAGGTGCACACCCAGGCAACGGTGAATACCCAGGCCAAATCCTGCGTGACCGCCTCGCATATCGTCCAAGACAAGCTGATCGGGATTCGCAAATCGCGCTTCGTCACGGTTGGCTGAGTCGAACCGGAGCAAGACCTGCTCGCCGGCAGCGATTGCTACGCCGCCAATCTCGACGTCCTCGAGTACACGGCGACCCAGGCATCCAACTGGCGACTCCAGTCTGATGAACTCATCCATGTCATAACGGATCCACTTCGGATCGCGTAGCCGCTCCTCTAGTTTCAAATTTGTCGCTAGGTGATATGCGATAGAAGCGATGGCACCTCGGGTGGTGTCCAAACCCCCCAAGAACAGCACGGTCACGACGCCCAACCGCTGTTCCCTGGTCAAGGGCTGACCGTTAAGCACGGTACCGTTGATGACGGCGTTGAAGACGTCGTCACGTTCAATCGGATTTTTCTCGCGGTCAGTCAGGTATTCATCCGCAAGGTTTGCGAGCTCGAAAAACGTCTCTGGTGTGGGCTGCTCCGCTGCCCTTTTCACGAGGTTGCTCGCATGTTCCATCTTGGCGTGGTCGGGCTCGTTGAACACAACGGCAGCCAGCACGGCACCGACGAAGGGGGCAGCAAACTGCCGGATCAGTTCTACCCTTCCCTCATTGATCCAGCCGTCGATGAGCGCAGAGGCGGCATCGCGCATCTGAGGCTCGAACCTTCTGAGGTAGGTGCGCGAGAAGAGTGGGTTCAGGATCTTGCGGAGGTCGGGCTGATAGGGCGGATCGGCATCGAGCGGATTGAGATTGATTGGCACGGGGCGAGGGGAGTTGCCACTCGAGGAAAAGAGTTCTGGATGCTCAAGGATGTAACGCACGTCCTCATACCGAGTCACGATGTACTGTCCGCCGCCGTCGGCACTGGTATGAGCAACAGGGCACTCTCGTCTGGCCCACGCGAACAGCTGCCACTTCGATGCCTCGTGGTCAGGCTCGTACATGTCATAACGACTCATGAAGTCTGCCTCTTCGGCCATGACATCCTCCTCAAGATGGTCTACAGGCGGGGACGAGCACTGTCTCTCATTCAGTCAGCGACCAATAAACCTGCACCAGTCTGTGCTAGGCGCGACTCTCCGAGTGGTTTGCCGAGGCTCCCCGCCGCCGTGCTTCGAGCGCCTCACGCGCCAGGTCTCGCGCCGTGCCCTCGAACCACGTCTGGACAGCGTGTGCCCGAGCCATGCTCATATCCCGGTAGATGCGCTGGAAGCGCTCGCCGTCATTCATAGCCGACGATCCGGCGGTCCGGAACAGGTTGTCGGCGCACGCCTCCCACGACAGCTTTTCAATCTCGGCTCGCATGGCGGCGAACTTCCACTCGTCGTAATAGCTGATCGCAGCGATGCCCTCCATATTGCGGCGGGCGGCCTCTACCCACTGATCCAGCAGATTCGCGAAGACAGCCTTGGCCGTCTCGAGCTTCCCGAGCGCCTGGCCGTACCACATGAGGTAGTCCGGATCCTCAGAACGCGGACCGATCGGCGGGCGTGCAGTCGGCTTACTGAGCATGTAGTCGCCATAAACATCAACCGCACCCCACGCGGTACCGATGGCCAGTGAAGCGCCCTCGAGCGTCAGGAAACTGCGGGTTCCGCCAAAGTAGATGGGGCTGCTCTCGGCCGGACGCCGGTCGGCCGGCCAGGATCCGTCGACCTGATAGGTCAGAAGGTTGGTGTCCTCGCGCACGAATCGTTCAGCGATGAAAACCTCGTCGAGACGCACGCTGTTCGATCCGCTGCCCTTGCGGCCGATTTGGGCGCCCCAATCGTCTAGCATCGTCCAGCTGCTCGCTGGGGCGATGAAGATCATCGGCGCGCCAAGTGAGCCGTCTTCCTGTCGGGGCCGGGTGTGGCCCATGAAGTGGGTCGAGTACGGGATACCCGACGCGTAGTTCCAGGTACCGCTGATGATCCACCCGCCCTCGGCTCGTCGGGCTTCACCCTGCGGGCGGGCGGTGGCGGCGCAGAGAAAATGACCGTCGCCGTACACCTCCGACTGGACGGCTTCGGGGTAGAGGCTGGTGAAGGTCACGCAGTGGGACGCGCCGAGACAGAACTGCCAGCCAGTCGAAGGACACGCTCGGCACAATTCCATGACGACCTCATAGAAAGGATGCACGCCGAGCTCAAGGCCGCCGTAGCGCTTCGGAACCATGATCTTGTACAGCCCGGCGGCCTTGAATGCCTCATGGGTGTCCGGTGCATAGCTCCGGCGTTCCTCTGTCTCGGCCTGCCGCGCAATGAGCCCGGCCGCGATCTCTCGCGCCCGGGAGACGATTTCGTCGGCGACGGGCGCGTCGAGGGTGAGGGTCTGGATCCCCATGGCGATCATCCTCTCGTTCGAAGCGAATGAGCGGAGACATCTCGCGCGCAGGCACCCAAATATGCCCGGCCGCTCGAAAGGCTGCGTTCAAGGCCACAAAACTATCAGTGTTAGTCAATGCCGACGCAGCCGGAATGTCAAGGCCATGAAACTGCAGGCTGCGCTGACCAGAGACCCCGCCGTGTGGTCGAAGTCAGCATCCTGGTCGGGGTCGGCCAGTGCACTGCCGCACGTGAGGAGGTGACACCGTTTGAGGTGGCGGCCAAGTGATGCGATGGCCTTCCTGGCCTGCTGGCGCAAGATCTCCGAACGCCGAGCCTACCGAGTGGTGGCTCAGTGCCGACGGCGAGATTGGACGTGAATACCCAGGTCCGAGGCCATCGCAAGTACCGACGTGGTAATCGAAACATCCTTGACATGCTCAACGCCTGCATCTACCTTAGGCAAACCAATCACCGATCGATAAACGACGGAGCGGGCAATGAGGTCTGACATTCGTGTGCGTATGATCGCAGGGTGGGCAGCGGCGCTTGCCGTGTGCGGGCTGGTTTTGGCAGGCTGCTCCAGCTTGGGGAGCGGTACTGGCGGTACGGGCTCTAGTACCGCGAGCGCATCGGGCTCGAGCGGCGCTGCTGACCCAGCGGTCGCCGCCGCGCAGAAGTCCGTCGATCAGGCGATCAATCCGCCGGCGACCATCGGTGTCACCGAGCCCCTCAAGACCGCTCCCTCGCGCGGTGGCTCGATCATCTACTTTCTGTGCGACGTCGTGACGTGCAAGCCACCCGGGGAAGGGATCCAGGCGGCAACCAAGGCCATAGGCTGGAGCTATCGCGCCCTGACCTGGCAGTACGCGAACCCGCAGACGCTCATCGCCGCGATGACCCAGGCCATCAACTACAAGCCAACAGCTGTCGTCGTACCTAGCGCGCCGATCGCAGTGTGGCAAAGCATGATCCCCAAGCTGACCGCAGCCGGTATAAAGATCGTCACCTTCGGAGAGTCGGTAGCCACGCCGCCGTCCCCGATCCTCGGCAATGTCGCAGGCCCGATCAGCGTCAAGGAGCAGGCGGCCGATCTGTTCAATTGGATGATCGCCGACTCGAAGGGTAATAAGATCCACGCCCTGCTCGTCACAGCCCCGGACGTCCCGACCGAGAAGCTCTTGGGCGACGACATCAAGACGTCACTACCGAGCTGCAGCAGTTGCAAAGTGACCGACCTCGACCTGACGACGGCCCAGCTAGCTGGTAGTACCGCTGCAACCACTGCTGTCGTCTCGTCTCTGCAGAAAGATCCCTCGATCAACTACATTCTCAACGGTTACGGGCCACAGCTATCCGGGCTCTCCGGAGCGCTCGCAGCCGCCGGGCTTACTCACCAGGTCCGAGTGGCCGGGTATACCGGTGGCGCGGAGGAGTTCGCGGGGGTCAAGGCTGGCCAGTACGCCGCCTATACGGCCTGGAACGGCACGTATGGCGGATGGCTAGCCACTGACATGATTCTGCGCGACCAGCAGGGAATTTCGTTCAAGCCAGCCGACGGCGAGGTACCCAGCCAGCTGTTCGTAAGCGGCACCGACTTCAACGTCAACGACGCCGTTAATTTCCAGGCGCCAGCTGGGTACCCTCAGCAATTCCTCAAGCTCTGGAAGGTCTCCTGACCGAACCACGCGCGGGCAGGTTCGCAAAGATCGGGACGTCCAGCCCCTGGCGCCTTCGGTGTCAGGGTTTGGACGATGATCCTGAGTGTCACGGTCGATAAAACGTACAATCGGGACAATCGCGTGTAACCTAACACTGTAGGGTAATGCGGTCCGTCGCATGTGACGGCGTGTGCATCGCGACGTTCCATGAGTGTTCCGCCGGGAGGCGAGAAGTGACGGTCAATGCAGATGTATCGCAGGCTCTCTTGACGGCGAAGACGCTCCACGATGCTCTCCGAACCCGCTTGTCCTACGGCCCCGATGAGCCGTTGACTCGCTGTGGCAACGAGTGGTTCACCGTGGCGGATATGGATCGCGTGTCGGAGAGCCTCGCCGGAGGCCTGCACGAACTCGGTGTGGGCAAAGGGGATCGAGTGGGGGTCTTCTTGCCGAGCCGGCAGGAGATCATCGAACTCTTCTTCGCCTGCGCTAAGCTCGGCGCGATCCTGGTCCCGTACAACCCCTACCTGCGTGGCGAATTTCTGGCGTATCAACTGGTCGACAGCGGCGCCAAGGTGCTGGTCACGGACGAGCCCGGGGCCGCCGCCGCCACCACCGTGCTCGATCGGTGCGAGGTCACCCATCTGCTCTTGACTCAGGGTGCGCCCCCGCCGTCGTGTCCGGTGCTGGTGTTGCGCTACTCCGACGTAGCTGCGTCGGATTCCGCAGCGCCGAGCGTTCATATCGAGCCAGGCGACCTAATTACGATCATGTACACGTCAGGCACCACGGGGCCTTCCAAAGGGTGCATGATGAGCCATGGGTATTACCTATCGATGACCGACCCCTGGGTCGATGCCGGGTGGGTCGTGCCAGGGGATCGGGTCTACACCGGATTCACGCTGTTCCATACGGGCGGACACCTCATGCTGATGTTCGCGCTGACCCTACCGGGCACATCGACCTCGTACGAGACCGAGTTCTCGGCGTCGCGTTTCCTGACGCGGGCGGCGGCAGACGAGTGCACGATGCTCTTCGGTGTCGGGTCAATGGCGATGGCGATCCTGGCCCAGCCAGTCACCGCGGAGGATGGCGAGCACCCGTTCCGGCTCGCTTGTTTCCCACCCATGCCGCCGGACGCGCAGGAGGAGTTCGAGCACCGCTTCGGCACCCCGGTCATCGCCGAGGGCATCGGGCAGACCGAGTGCACCCTCATCACCATCGATTCGGTGCACGAGGAACGCCGTCGCGGTGGAAACGGTAAGCCCTGGAACAAGCTCGACGTCCGCCTGGTCGATGACAACGATCAGGAGGTAGCAAACGGTGAGGTCGGCGAACTCGTCTACCGACCGCGCATACCGCATGCCATGTTCTCCGGCTACTGGGGTAAGCCAGAAGCGACGTTGTCGGCTTGGACCAACCTTTGGCACCACTCCGGTGACTACTTCAAGGTCGACCAGGATGGCTTTTACCACTTCCTGGACCGTAAGAAGGACGCGCTTCGTCGCCGCGGCGAGAACGTCTCGTCCTTCGAGCTGGAGACCGCCATCTCTGGGCACCCTGGAGTTGAGCGGGTGGCGGTCTGTGCGGTGCCGTCGTCGTTGGGAGGGGACGATATCAAGGCTTGCATCGTCCCGGCACCCGGAGTCGAGCTGGCGGCCGAAGAGCTTTTCGAGTTCTTCAAGCTGTACCTGCCGTACTTCGCCATACCCCGTTACGTCCAGCTGCGTAAGAGCCTGCCCACTACGGCGGCAACGGACCGCGTGCAGAAACACATCCTTCGCGCTGAAGGTGTCACGGCCGATACCTGGGACTTCGAACAGTTGCAGCTCGTGATTTCGAAGAGCGACCGCCGGTAACAGGTCAGCTCCTGTTGCTCCTGTGCCAGTCAGGAACTTGGCCGGTTGGTCTCGGTCGCTGACTCGGGGGTGTCGCCCGGGTAGCGACGTCGACCGGTTGACGAAACCGATTGACGTAGGAGCCGGTGAGAGTTAGCGTTAAACCAGACACTGTTAGTCTGGCATCGTGAGGGTCAGGACGGGAGTGCAGTGACCGACCCACGGTTGACGGCGGAACGGTCCGCGACCGGCGGTGAATACGTACATGAACTTTGACTCACGGCGCTTCCGCACGGTTCTGGGTAGCTATCCGACGGGGGTTGTGATCGTGACTGCCGTCGATTCGGCGGGTCTGCCGTGCGGCATGGTTATCGGTTCGTTCAGCTCCGTCTCCCTGGATCCGCCGCTGGTTTCCTTCTGTGCCGCGTCGAGCTCGAAGAGCTTTGCGCGGATGCGGTCTTCGGCCTCGTTCTGCGTTAACGTTGTCAGCCATCGCCAGGAGGCGCTGTGCCGTGCCTTCGCGTCGTCGGCTGCCGATAAGTTTGCCGGCTTCTCCTGGGAGCTCGCGCCCTCCGGGGTGCCGCGGATACCGGGCGCCGCCGCCTGGGTCGACTGCGACCTGGAGCAGGTCATCCCTGCGGGTGATCACTTTCTCGTGCTTGGCCGGGTGACTAGTCTCGACTCCGACCCCGATGCGCTGCCCCTTATCTTCTTCCAGGGCGGCTACGGGCGGTTCTCGCCTGCGTCGTTCATCACGATGCCGGAGCCGGACCTGTTCGAGCAGCTCAAGCTGGCCGACCTGGCCCGCGGGCATATGGAACGGGCGTCGGCTGAATTCGGTGCCGAGTGCGTCGCGATCGCTCGGGTGGGGACAGAACTGGTGGTGGTTGCCGCGGCGGGCGCGCCGGCTGGTAGCGGCAGCCGAATCGGGTGGCGCGGCCCGTTTGCCGCCCCGCTGGGCTCACTGTTCCTGGTCGGAGCAGGCGACGGCGAAGTCCAGGCCTGGATGGACGCTGCCGGTCATCCAGTAAGCGATGCCCAGCGGGCCGCCTACGGGGCGATGCTGGAACGGGTCCGTACCCGGCGGTGGATGCTCACGCTGGCCAGTGACGCCCAGTCGGAATTGGAGCGGGCGCTGTACGCGCATGTGGGGGTCCGCGCCGATCAGGCTGGAGCCAGCCTGATCACGAAGCTGAGCGAGCGCGCTGCGGGCTGCTACGAGCCGGACATTGCGCCGGATGACCAGTACGCGGTGCAGATGATCAGCGTCCCGGTCGTCGCCGAGGGCGGGTGCACGCGCCTGCTGATGTCGATCTGGGGGTTCCCCGGGCCGCTGAGCGGCAGCGAGATCGCCGCGGCGACTGCGCGGCTGCGCAAGATCGCCGATGACGTGGCCAGCCTGGCCGCCGCGCGCCGCGAGCGGGCCGCAGCGCCACGACGCGCCAGGGATCATCGCGGCGAAGGATGAACGACGTGACTGGCCGGCCCACGCTCCTGGGTACCTGGCGGGCAACAAGGCGCTCGTGGTCGAGCGGCTGACCGCCCTGCCATCAGCGCGGCGCCATCCGGATCGCCCCATCGATCCGGATGGTTTCCCCGTTGATCATCCCGTTAGAAACAATGTGGGCGACCAGGTCGGCAAACTCGGCCGGGTCTCCCAGCCGTTTCGGGTGCGGGACCTGCTGGGCCAGCGACTCCCGGGCCGCTTCGGGCAGGCCGTCTAGGAGCGGCGTGCTGAACGTGCCCGGCGCCAGCGTGACCACCCGGATGAGGTACTCGGCAAGTTCCCGGGCCACCGGCAAGGTCATGCCGGCGATGCCGGCCTTGGATGCCGCGTAGGCCGCTTGCCCTATCTGCCCGTCGAAGGCCGCTACCGAGGCGGTGTTGACTATCACCCCGCGATCACCGTCCACCGGTTCGTTGGCGAGCATGACCGGGGTGGCCAGCCTGATGGCGTTGAACGTGCCGACCAGGTTGATCGTGATAATGCGGACGAAGGCGTCCAGGGGGTGGACGCCCCGGCGGCTCAGCACCTTGATCGGGTCACCGACACCAGCACAGTTGACCAGCACGCGCAGCGGCCCCTGCCCGGCAGCGAAGTCCAGGGCCCGCTGGACATCCGCCGCAGAAGTGACGTCGCCCCCGGCGAAGCTCACCCCGTCCGCCACAGGCCGACGGGGCGCGCCGTCCGCAGCGGGAAGATCAAGCGCAACCACTTTCGCGCCCAGCGCGGCCAGCCGGACCGCAGTCGCCCGGCCCAGACCGGAGACACCGCCGGTGACCAGCGCCGAAGCGCCGTTGATGTCCATCCCGGCCCTCAGAGCCGCTCGATAACGGTTGCGTTGGCCATGCCGCCGCCCTCGCACATCGTCTGCAACCCGTACCGGCCGCCACTCGACTCCAGGGTGTTCAGCAGCGTCGTCAGCAACCGCGCGCCTGACGCACCCAGGGCGTGCCCGAGCGCGATCGCCCCACCGCGCGGGTTCAGCTTCGCCGGGTCGGCACCCAGGTCGTTCGCCCAAGCCAGCGGCACGGGCGCGAAGGCCTCATTCACCTCGTAAGCATCGATACCCTCGATCGTCAGGCCGGTCCGCTCGAGCACCTTGCGGGTCGCGGGGATGATTCCGGTCAGCATCAGAACCGGATCGTCGCCAGTAACCGAGAACGAGTGGAATCGGGCCCGTGGGGTGACCCCGAGTTCCTGGACCGCCCGCTCGCTCATGATCAGGACCGCCGAGGCGCCGTCGGTCAGCGGCGAGGAGTTGCCCGCGGTGATCGACCACCCAATCTCAGAGAAGCGCCCTCCCGCAGGATCATCAGCGAAGGCCGGGCGCAGGCCGGCCAGCCCCTCGGCCGTGGTGCCCGGGCGCACCGTCTCGTCCCTGGTGTGGGCGCCGGCGGCGACTGGCACCGGCACGATCTCACCGTCGAAGTCGCCTCGCTCGGCTGCCGCCGCGGCTCGCCCGTGCGAGGTGGCCGCGAACTCATCCAGCGTCTCACGGTCGAGCTTCCACCGGGCCGCGATGATCTCGGCCGAGATGCCCTGGGTGACCAGTCCGCCCGGATAACGGGCCGCGACGCGCTCGCCGTAGGGATCGCGGCCCTGGACGGCGGAGAACATCGGGGCCCGGCTCATCGACTCGACCCCGCAGGCGACCACGATGTCGTAATAGCCGGCCAGCACCCCCTGGGCGGCGAAGGCGGCGGCCTGCTGGCTCGAACCACACTGACGGTCGACCGTGGTGGCCGGGACCGACTCAGGGAACCCGGCTGCGAAGACGGCATTACGGGCAATGTTCACCGCCTGCTCCCCAGCCTGGGTGACACAGCCGGCGATGACGTCATCGATCCGCGCCGGATCGAGGCCGTTTCGCGCCGCGAGCCTCTCCAGTACCGTGGCCAGGAGATCCACCGGATGCACACCGGATAGGGCTCCACCGGGCTTGCCCTTGCCCGAGGCGGTGCGGAGGGCGTCGACGATGTACGCCTGGCTCATAGTGCTCTCCCCTGACTAGCGGGTGGATGGTGAGATGGCAGCTCATCGACCGGGGCCTGATCGACTGTCACTCGGGGCGACCCGGAAGTCGCGCGAGCCAGCCAGAAGGCCACCATGCGTTCGCGCGTCATGTACGCGTGCCTGCGGTCCAGCGTGCCCGCTGACTGCGACGCGGCAACGCACAGGTCCACGCCGCTCCCTCTAAATCTAGTGGTGATTGGTTTTGACCTTGCCACGTTGGCTATGGTCCCGTCAAGGACCCGAGGCGGCGCAGCGTGCCTCGGTTCGCCCAAGCGGTACGGAACGCCCGCCGACCCGGAGGATGTGACTCGGCACGGGATGCCCGACGATCGACTCGATCAGACCGGCCGCTACGATCAACTGGTCCAGGTCGATGCCAGTCGAGATGCCTGACTCCTCAAGCAGATACACAAGGTCTTCAGTGGCAATATTGCCGGTTGCGCCGGGCGCGAACGGGCAACCACCCAGGCCGCCGATCGAGGAGTCCAGCCGGGTCACGCCGCCCTCAATCGCCGCCCACGCGCTCGCCAACCCGGCGCCGCGCGTGTCGTGCATATGCACGCCAATCTCAGTGCCAGGCGCCGCGCCGCGCACCGCGTCCAGCAGTGCGATGACCCGACCCGGCGCTACTGTCCCGATCGTGTCGCCCAGGCAGAGCTCGTCCGCCCCGAGTTCGACCGCGCGGGCAGCGATTCCTGCCGTGCGAGCCGTATCCGTGCGGCCATCGAACGGGCAGTCCCAAGCCGTCGCGATGATGACTTCGAGCCGCCCCCCGGTTCCGTGCACGGCATCGGCGACCTCGGCCACTGCTTCCAGGGCGGACTCGGTCGGCCGGCCGACGTTGGCCAGGCTGTGGCCGTCGGAGGCTGACACCACGTACTCAAGGTCGGAGAAGCCCGCCGCTACGGCCCGCCGGGCGCCGTTCGGGCTGGCGACCAGCGCCGACCAGGTCGGCCCGGCCCAGCCCGCGACGGTGGCCGCGACCTGTTCAGAGTCCGCCATCGCCGGGACCGCGCGCGGTGACACGAAGGCCGTCGCCTCGATGCGTCCCACGCCAGTCCAGGCGAGAGCCTCGATGAGTCTGCACTTGTCCGCGAAGGTAATCGGCGCCTCCAGCTGAAGCCCGTCGCGCAGGCCGACCTCACGGATCTGAACGTTGCGCGGCAGCGCGTCACCTGCCGTGATCGACATGACACATCCAATCTAGTGACGTTCGATTATTCCTAGTTAGTCGCCCGGCCGTGGTCAATGCTGGTCGAGCCGCACTGTGGGTCGACGGTGCGCCCCGCTCACATCGACATTCCTCCGTCGACCGGCAGCACAACGCCGGTGACGTAGGCCGCCTCCTCCGAGGCCAGGAACGCCACGGCGGCCGCCATCTCGGACGGCTCGGCGAAGCGGCCCATCGGGATCGCCTCGGTCAGTTGGGCGAGTTTCTCCTCGGGCACGCCCGCGACCATCGCCGTGGCCGCATTGGGGGAGATAGCGTTGACGGTGACGCCGAACCGCGCGACCTCCTTGGCGACGGTCTTGGTGAAGCCGATGATCCCGGCCTTCGCGGCGGCGTAGTTCGCCTGACCGACATTGCCGTGCAGGCCCGTGTAGGAGGTCACGTTGACGATGCGGCCGTAGCCGGCGGCGCGCATGTGCGGGATGGCGGCCCGGGTGAAGTTGAACGTCCCGCCCAAGTGCACGCCGAGCACGGCCTGCCAGGCCTGATCGGTCAGCTTCCATACCACGCTGTCCCGAGTGATTCCGGCGTTGTTGATCACGATGTCGACCGAGCCGAACGCCTCCGCGGCCGCCGCCACGGTCGCGGTCACCGCCGCTGCATCGACGACGTCGACCGTGACGATGCGCATCGTCTGGCTATCGCCGTCGGGCCACGCCGCAGCGAGCGCCGCCGGGTCCCGGTCAATCGCGACGACACGGGCCCCGGAGGAGTGGAAGTGCCCGGCCAGCGCGCGCCCGATGCCCTGGGCGGCGCCAGTGACGATTACGGTGCGGCCGAGGAAATCGAAGGAGAGATTCACGACTTGAGCACCCTCGTCCAGGGGATGTCCTTGTCCTCACGGGGTTCGGGCGGCAGGGCCAGCACCCGCTCCCCCAGCACGTTGCGCAGGACCTCCGACGTCCCGCCTTCGATCGAGTTGGCCAGTGAACGCAGGTAGTCGTAGCGCACGTCGCCGCTGCCGCCGTGGACCGCGGCGAAGTCCGGCCGGGTCTGCGCGTAGCTGGTGAACAGCAGCGCATACGGGCCGGTAAGGTCCATCGCGAGGTCGTAGACCGCCTTGTTCAGCTCGGCCATCTGCAGTTTGGCGATCGAGCCCTCAGGACCCGGCGTGCCGCGCTGGGCGGCTTCGGCGGCCCGCAGGTTCGTCAGGCGGGCGGCTTCAGCCCGCAGCCACAGCTGCATGAGCCGGTCCAGATCGCCAGCCTCCGCGCGGCCGCCGGCCACGCAGTCGCGGTATGCCGCGACGGCCTGCGCGATTGGCCCGGTGCCGCGGGCACCGATCCGCCCGCCGAGCGAGACCCGTTCGTTCATCAACGTAGCGGTGGCGACCGTCCAGCCGCCGCCAATCTCGCCCAGGACCATGTCGTCAGGCACGAACGCCTCGTCGAGGTAAACCTCGTTGAACTCGGCCTCGCCGGTGAGCTGACGCAGCGGCCGCACATCGACGCCGACCTCGCGCATGTCCAGCAGGAAATAGGTGAGCCCGCGGTGCTTGGGCTGCTCGGGATCGGTACGGGCCAGCAGCAGGCCCCAGCGCGCGACGTGGGCCAGGGTGGTCCAGAGTTTCTGGCCGTTGACTCGCCAGCCACCGTTGTCGCGCCGCGCCCTCGTGGCCAGGCCCGCGAGGTCAGAGCCGGCGCCGGGTTCGGAGAAGAGCTGGCACCAGATCTCCTCGCCGGTGAACATCGGCCGGAGCAGGCGGCGCTTCTGCTCGGCGCTGCCGAAGGCGTGGATGGTCGGAGCCGCCATGCCGAGCCCGATGACGTTGCGGGCGCTCCAGTCCTCGCATCCGGCCTCGTCGAATACCTGCTCCACGGCGGACTGCAGACCGGGGGCCAGGCCCCGGCCGCCGTAATCGTTGTCGAAGTGGACGAATGCCAGGCCGGCGTCGAAGCGCAGCCCCCGCAACTCACGGTCGGCCGTCGCGGCGACGGGGTGGGCAGCGAGCAGGCCGCGGGCGTCGCCGACCGCTGAGGAGCCATCGCCAGGTGCCGTCATCGCCCGGCCCCCGCGATCCCGAGCAGCTCGGCGGCGCGGCGGCGGGCGGCCTCCGGGCGCCCGAGCAGCAACTGCGAGGACTTGGCCCGCTTTAGGTACAAGTGGGCGCTGTGCTCCCAGGTGAAACCGATGCCGCCGTGGATCTGCAGGTTAGCCGCGGCCGCCCGCACATACGCCTCGCTGACGTATCCCCGCGCCAGCGAGGATTGCAGCGGCAGCTGGCTCCGGTCCAGCTCGACCTCGGCCAACGCGTTGTATACCAGTGAGCGGGACAGCTCAACATCCATCAGCATGTCGGCGCAGCGGTGCTTGATGGCCTGAAACGAGCCGATGCGACGGCCGAACTGCACGCGCGTCTTAGCGTAGTCGACCGCGCTCTCGAGCACCCGGCCGGCGCCGCCGAGTTGCTCGGCCGCAAGCAGCAGAGCCGCCAGGTCCACCGCCTCGTCGAGACGGCCCCCCACGTCTGCGCCCAGTTGCTCCGCCGGCACGTTGGCCAGGCTGAGGCTGCTGAGCCGACGTGTCGTATCGAGGGCCACTAGCGCTGTTACGGCGTAGCCGGGAGCATCGCGCCGGACCACGAAGAGGCCGACGGCACCGTCCGGCTCGCGGGCCGCGACCAGCACGTAGTCCACCTCGGCGGCATCGAGCGCGAGCGCCACCTCACCGCTCAGCGCGCCTCCGGTCACGCGCAAAGCCGTCTCCGAGGGGCGGGGGCCGCCCCACACCAACGTCGCGCTGGCGCTGCCCTCCGCGATCTCCCGCAGCCACCCCTGGGCCACGTCGGGCGCGGCACAAACCAGCGCCGGGACCGCGAGCCCGAGGGTGGGCAGGAACGGCGCACAAGCCAGCGTGCGCCCCAGCTCTTCGAAAACCATGCCCAAGGCCGGGAGCGAAAGGCCGCCGCCACCGAATCGTTCCGGAACCGCCATCGCCTGCAACCCGAGCCCGGCGGCGTGGGCCCACAGCTCGGTGTCGTAGCCGATCGCCTCCTCAATCAACCGCCGCAGTCGGGTCTCGCTCGCCTCCTTGTCCAGGAAGGTCCGAAGGTAAGAGCGAAGCTCCTCGACCTCACGATCAGGCATAACGCCCATAGGCACGCCCTCCACGCCTGCAACCGGTATGGCGACCCGGGGTAGACCCGCCAAACCATATAGTGTTTGATTTGTACGTGGATTGCAACAGCGAATCTCAGCGACGAATTGCCCTGGTCACCGGGGCCAGCCGCGGTATAGGGCGGGCGATCGCCCGGCGACTGTCAGCGGACTTCCATGTCGTCGTCGCCGCGAGGCACAAAGACGGCGTACAGGAAGCCGTCCGCGAATTGAGGCAGGTCGGCGGTTCGGCGTCAGGTCTCGTGTGTGATGTGGGCGACCGAGGGAGCGCCCAGGCGCTCATCGACTCGATGGCCGAAAAGTTCGGGCGCGTCGACGCTCTCGTCAACAACGCCGGCGTCCTGCCCCAGGCAGAGCTGGCCGAAACGGTCGACCGCGAGGCCTGGGACGCCACGTTGGAAATAAACCTTACGTCCGCGTGGTACCTCGCGACGCGGATCAAACCGATGATGCCGGCCGGTTCGGTGATCGTGAACATGACCAGCAGCGCCGCCTACTATCCGTCCCGGGGACTAGTCGCCTACAACGTCAGCAAGGCCGGCCTGGTCATGCTTACCCGAGTACTGGCGGTGGAGTGGGCCGGCGACGGCATCCGCGTCCTCGCCGTGGCTCCCGGCAAGATCGACACCGACATGCTCGAACCGATCAAAGCTTGGGCAGCCAAGCGCAACCTTGCACTGAACCCGATGGGCCGCATCGGCGACCCCAGCGAGGTCGCAGAGCTGGTCGCGTTTCTGATAAGCACACGAGCGAGCTTTCTCACTGGCGTCACCGTTCCGGTCGACGGCGGTGAACTGCTCCAGACCTCCGGCGGAGGTCTGTGATCGATGGACCGTGGCACCCCGGCAGCCTTACCTCGGCAACCTCAAGTACGCGATCGGCAACGACCAGGTTCGGGGCCTAGTCCAGGTAACGCAGCAGGTTGCGAGCCACGCAAGCCGGCCGATCGGCGCCGACGATGTCCACAGTGAGGTCCAGGGCGACCTGCACGCCGCCGCGAACAGGGCTCGCAGCCGCGATGACGGCGTGGCCGCAGAGCACCGACCCAGCCCGCACCGGGGACAGGAACCGTAGCCGATCGATGCCATAGTTGATGACTGAGGATGCGCTGACCACCACGATCAGCTCCGGCACGAACGTACCGGCAAGCCCTAGCGTCAAGTAGCCATGCGCAACAGTGGAGGCGTATGGCCCGAGAGCGGCGCGCTCCCGATCCACGTGAATCCACTGATGGTCCCCCGTGGCATCAGCGAACATGTCGATCCTCGCCTGGTCAACAAGGACACCCGGCGTTGGTCCCAGCTCACGGCCAACCGCCGTGAGCAGTTCCTGGGGTGACTCGAAGACGGCCGGACCGCCGGGTCGGCACTCATCAGCGTCAGTCATCTCACAATCGCCTCTCCCGCGTTGCCGCCGTCACAAAGCCAATGCTTAGCCCCCGTGCGCGAGCTGGGCCTGTGCTAGGTCCGCACGTCCCACAGCGCCGACCGGGGCTGGTCATTGGCCCAATGGCCGACCCGCTGCCCTGGTCGATCCAGTGCGGAACATCGTGGCTGGCGGTTTGCCCGCCGCCACAAATAAACATACAATGTTAGGTATCGCACGGACACTCGACAAGGAGTCTGGATGCCCTTCCATCACGTCGCGGTCGCCGTTAAGAACGCCGACCGTGCGCACACGTTCTATACCCAGGCCATGGGTTTCCGGCTGGTCAAGATCGTGAAGCGCCAGACTCCCGAAGGCGGGTGGACGAAGCACATCTTCTACGACACCGGCGACGGCGAATTGTTCGCCATCTGGGATCTTCGCGGTCTCACCGGCGCGGTTCTCGAAGACGAGCAGTGGCGCGGGGGGCTGTCCACGGGGGCGGGCCTGCCCTACTGGATCAACCACATCGCCTTCGACTGCCGGGATATCGGCGGCCTTGAGGAGGCGACGCAGCGCTGGCTCGAGCACGGCTATCACGTCACCGAGGTCAAGCACGAGTTCATCCACTCGATCTACACGCGGGACCCGGACGGCACACTCGTCGAGTTCACCTATGACACGCAGCCACTGGGACAAGGTGACATCGACGAAGCGAACGAATTGCTGGTCGACAACGCGCCTGCGACCATTCCTGATTACGAGGGCGTCCTCCACAGGTCACCGAATTATGCGGCGAGAAAGGCTGCCGAATCCGCTCCGCAGGTCGACGGACACGCCGGCTCGGCGATTTGACGCATGCGCCGGTCCCGCGACGTGGTGGGGGCGCATGCACGCAGAGTCTTGGGCATCCGAGCTGGCGAGGCCACGCAGCCACGTTGACGAAACACGGGGTCTTGGTGGGTCGAGAGTGACGCTGCCGCGTGCGGTCCTGCCTGCTGAGCGCAGTTTTCCGTGCGCTGTGCGGGGTAATACTATTATTTGACACAACGCCGTTTGGTTAGGACTGCTTATAATATCGATCGCTGCATCTCGCGCTTGGAGACCTGTCGGGACGGATAGCCGGAGTCGACCGGAGCGCATCGTAACGACGTCATCGCACTATTCCCCGAGGGGTTGATACAGCATGGCACGTCCCAAAGTTCCACTCATATCGCGGGATTCTGCCCTCGAGGCCGCCTTGACGATCATCGATCGCGAAGGCATCGATGCGCTGAGTATCCGGCGTCTTGGTTCTGAACTCAACGTGAACGGCGTCTCGCTTTATCACCACTTCAAGAACAAGGAGGCCATCCTCGTCGGGGCGGCCGAGCTTGCCCTGGAAAAGACTCCGATCGGAGTCCGTCCAGAGCCTCACAGCAACTGGCAGGACTGGCTACTGGACGGTGCTCGCCAACTTCGTGATGTCCTGCGAGCCCACCCCGGACTGCTGCCGATCATTGTCCAGCTCCGGACACTCGGAGTTCACGCCAAGGCGCTCGAACACATCACCGGCCGCCTGATCGAGTACGGCGTGCCCCGTAAGCGCATCTTGTCGATCTTCGACGCTCTGGAGCGCTACGTTGTCGGCAGCGTCACACGCGATGTCGATTCCGGCGACTCGCTCGCCGATCGAACCTACGACCGCACCACGCATCCGAGCCTGCACAGCGTGGCTACAGCCCGGGACCTGTCCGAAGACGAGCTGTTCGACTGCGTTGTCCTGGGGATCATCGAGTCCGTGCGGACCGCCAAGCCGGGCGCCGCATCGAGTTCCGGGTCCGCATCGGGCCGGAAGGCGGCACCGCGGCGCCGGAGCGCCGCCGCGGCGGGTAAAGGCCCGAAGAACGCCAAGCCGAACCCGAAATCCCCTGCGCCGAAGCAGCCGAGGCCGGGACACCCTGACCCGGCCGGGCGACAAGCGGGCGCGCCCACGGGCACCGAGGCCGACGGCGATCCCGCTCAACGGTAGCCCGGCCGGCCGGCCACTGCCGACAGGAACCGGTCGAGCTCCCGGGTGAAGACCAGGTTGTCGTCGCCGGCAACCATGTGCCCGGCCCGCACCTCGACATATTGAGCCTGCGGCACCAGCTCACGCATCTGGCGCACCCCCTCGTCGCTGACAATGTCAGAGTGCAATCCGCGCACGATCAGCGCGGGAACCCGCAAGGCAGCGGCCGCGGTGGCGGCCTCGGCGCTGATTGAGTCGCGCTGCGCCTCAGGGCGGCTGGCAAGGAATGCCGGATCCCAGTGCCAGTACCAGCGGCCGTCGCCGCGCTGCCGGACGTTCTTGCGCAGCCCGTCGAGGTTGCGCGGCCGGCGGCGGTGCGCGCTGTAGGACGCGACCACGTCGGCGACCTCGTCCAGATCGGCGAAACCATCAGGGCGACTGGTCATGAAGGCCCGGATGCGCTCCGAGCCCGCTGGCTCGATGCGCGCCACAACATCGACCAAGACCACGGCCTGGGTGAGACCGGGTGCGGTGCCCGCCACGATCAATGACACCATGCCGCCCAACGAGGCGCCGACCAGGACAGGCACCGTATCGAGGGTGGCGGTCAGTGCCTGCAGATCGGCCACTCCCGCCGCAAGGCCGTAGTCGCCCTCGGCGGACCACTCACTGTCGCCATGGCCGCGCGCGTCGTAGGTGATCGCGCACCATCCGACCCGGGCTAGACCCCGCGCCGTCGTGTCCCATGCGTGGCGGGTCTGCCCGCCCCCATGCAGCAGCACGACCGTTCCGGCGGGGTCGGCCGGAACCCAGCGGTCCCCGACGAGCGTCACGCCCGCACCGCGGAAACTGAACAGCTCGGGCTCGACGGCCGAGCCCTCCCCCAGGGCCGTCACCGGGTCGTCACCACATCGTCCACGCCATCCCGCAGCTGGTCGCTGAGTGCCGCGAGCGTCTCCGGGCGGAGGAACGAACCGAGGATCTCGCGGTTGTGCTCTCCGAGCAGCGGCCCCCCTCGCGTGACACAGCCCGGGGTGGCACTCAGCTTCGGAACCACCCCGGGCATGGCGACGGGTTCGCCGTCCAGGCCGGGCTCGGGAACTTCGAGGATCATCTCCCGCGCCGCGAAATGCGGGTCGCCGACGATGTCGCGCGCTGTGTAGATGCGCCCGGACGGGACGCCCGCCTTCTGGAGCGCGGGCAGCGCCTCGTCGGCGGCACGGCCGGCCGTCCAGGCCGCGATCTGCTCGTCGAGCCTGGCCTGGTGCCGCGCCCGGCCAAGATGTGTCGCGTACTCGGCTCCCTCGACCACCCACTCGGGTCGGCCGAGCGCCGCGGCCAGCCGCCGGAATACCGAGTCCTGGTTCGCGCCGATGATGATCCAGTCGCCGTCGCGGGTCGGGTAAACGTTCGACGGCGCGATGCCTGGCAGCACCGGACCGGTCGGCTGACGGACCTGGCCCAGCTTCTGGAACTCGGCCAGCGTCGACTCCATGTACATCCACATGGCCTCATACAGGGCAACGTCGACCACCTGACCGGTTCTGCTGCCGCCGACCCGGTCGCGGGCGAGCAGGGCCAGCAGCGCCCCGACGAAGCCCTGGGTCCCGGCCAGCGCGTCACCGATCGAGATGCCGACCCGCACCGGCGGCCGCCCGGGCTCGCCACTCAGGTACCGGAATCCACTCATCGCCTCCGCGACCGAGCCGAAGCCGGCCCGCTCACGATACGGACCGTCCTGCCCGAACCCGCTGATGCGCACCATGACCAGCCCCGGGTTGAC
Organism: Streptosporangiaceae bacterium; assembly: GCA_965277615.1. Lineage (GTDB taxonomy): Bacteria > Actinomycetota > Actinomycetes > Streptosporangiales > Streptosporangiaceae > Bog-532. Next base: position 778,554 of record CBDIDG010000004.1, read on the forward strand.
CGCCTCCAGGGCGTCCCACCCCAGGCCCCACCTCTCGAGAGTTCCTGGGCGGAAGTTCTCGACCAGGACATCGGCCCTCGCGGCCAGCTGCAGTAGCGCCTCGCGTCCCGGCTCGGTCCGCAGATCCAGCGTCACCGACTTTTTGCCCCGGGCGATGATCGACCAGTACAAGCCGACCCCCTTGTAGCGCCCGCCCCACTCGCGCATCGGATCACCCGTGCCAGGAGGCTCCACCTTGATGACCTCGGCACCGTGATCGGCGAACAGGTGCCCGCAGAACGGACCGCCGATGATGTGCCCGAGCTCCAGGACTCTCATCCCGGACAGACTGGCATCCGAAGCAGCGCTTATCATTCCATCATATTAGCAAACACCGTTTGATTAATCCGCAAGCCGCCGGTCCTGACGCCGTGTCGGGAAGCGGTCCGGGCAGGCCGCGAGGGTGTCATCAACGGCCTGGGCGCCGCCGTCATCGGGTCGCTAGCAGCTGGGTGTCGGTAGCCCAGCCGATCACCTGGTCGGCGGCCTCGTCCAGGTAAGCGCGCTGCTCGCCGCCGCCGCTGAAATAATGGTTGGCCCCCTTGATCAGGTGAAAGCGCTTGTTCGTACTCGCAAGTGCGTTGTAGAACGCGACCTGGTGCTCCGCGGGACACGCGTCGTCCGCGCTGTTGGCGACCACCAGGGCCGGGATGCTGATGCGCGGGGCGGCGTCAACCGCGTCGACCTGTGCGTAGTCCAGGCTCCACTGCGACAGCCAGCCTCGGGTGGTGCAGAACCTCGCGAGACCAGACGGCGAGTTGTTCGCGACCTGGGGGTCGCCGAGATAAGACCAGTTCGGCCGCCGGTCGTTCGGGTCCACTGTGGGGTCCACCCATCGCAGATCGGCCATCGTGCCGTGCACGACGAAGCAGAACTCGTCATCCAGCCGCCCCCTCGCCTTTAGTTGCGCAAGACGCTCCGCCGCCCGGCGGGTAATCCGCGCGTTGCGCGCTCGCTGGGCCTGCCGGTACCGCTGCACGTACTCCTGCGGGTAGGGCGGCTGGTTCGGATTGCGCGAATCGTAGATGTCCAGCTCGACATCGCGGGTGTCCGGATAGTCCTCGTCACTGATCGATGGATCGAGAAAGTCGGTGATCAGGTGGTGTCGACTGCGGTGGGCAGCCATTAGCGTCACGCCATCGGCCGGGAGGAACTCCGTGTCGGCAATCGGTGAGGGCTCGCCGGCAGCTGTGCGGACGATCGTCTTGCGCTCCGCTTCGGCCTGGTAGGTCGCGATCAGGGATCCGCCCCCGCTCCAGCCCACGAGCACGATCTTCTCGTAGCCGAGACGTTCCTTCGCGTCGCGGACGCACGCCGCGAGGTCCAGCAGCGCGTTCTCCATCTGCAGTCCGGCGTCGCCGGTCGTGTACCGCGTGCCGCAGGCGATGACGTGCAAGCCTCGCCGGGCCAGGTGCGAGAACGCGGGCAGATAAGCGGGAGAGCCGATCGGGTGCATCGCCACGATCACGGTGGCCGAGTCTGCCTCGCCCCGTAGCAGCTGCGCGTTGCGGACGACGGCGTCGTCGACGCTACCGTAGACGTCCTTGCGGGCCTGGTGTTCGCGGCTGACGACGAGGTACGGCGTACGGGTGTATTGCATGACCGCATATTGTCATACAGTGTTAGGTTTTTCAAGCACGATCACTGCCGTTCGCGCTGGGCTCGCAGGTTAGCGGTATGGTCCGCCGTTCCCGGGATCCCGCCGTTCGCCGCGAACTTCGTCTGCGACACCACCCGGGCCGCCACCAAGCTCGTGCTATCGGGAACCATGGACCGCTACCCCGACCTCCGCGTCATCCTCTCCCACGCCGGCGGCTACCTGCCCTACATCGCCTACCGCATCCTGCCCATGCTCGCCCACGGCGACCTCGGGAAAACCAGCGCCGCCCTCGCCAGCCTCCGGCGCTTCTACTTCGACTAAAACTATCCGGACGCCGCGCCCGAACATTCCCCTCGACGCTGGCCGGGACCTGCGCGATGGTCAGGGGCGGCTGGCCCGCGGGCGGGGGGTGAAGCGTACGGGCAGGTGCTTGACTCCGCCGACCAGCGGAATTCCGGCCGCTTCCAAGAACGTGGGGTCGCCGGCGACCTCGATGTCGGGCAGGCGCTGGAAGAGCTGGCGGAAGGCCACCGACAGCTCCCGACGGGCCAGGTGGGCGCCGAGGCAGTAGTGCGGTCCCGGGCCGCCGAAGCCCACGTGCGGATTGGGCTGGCGCCCTATGTCGAACCGGTCCGGATCGGGAAACACGCCGGGGTCACGGTTGGCCGCCCCGTAGAACAGGGCGACCCGGTCGCCCTCGCTGAACTGATGGCCGGCGATCACGGCCGGGCGGGCCGCGGTCCGGCGCATGAAGGTGACGGGGGAGGCGACCCGGATGATCTCCTCGACGGCGGAAGCGGTCAGCTGCTCCGGCGCGGACTGCCAGGCGGCCCGCTGGCCGGGATTTTCGCCCAGCAGATGCATGCCCAGGCTGATCGCCGTGCGGGTGGTGTCGTTACCGGCCACGGCCAGCAGGATGAAGAAGGCACCGAGCTCATGCGGCGCCAGCACCTCCTCCCCCACGTCCGCATGGACCAGAGCACTGGTCAGATCATCGCCCGGCTCGGCGCGCCGCTTTCCGGCCAGCTCGTTCATCAGCTCGCTCAGCTGGACACCCGCATCCAGCAACGCACCCAGCACATCCTGCCGCCCGCCGGTGGTGTCGGGGTCACCAGCCCCGAGGATGGTGTTGGTCGCATCCAGCACCGTCTGGTATTCGCTGCGGGGAATGCCCATCATGTCGCAGATCACCAGCAGCGGGAACGGCACCGACAGGCTCTGCACCAGGTCGGTCTCACCTGCTTCGCAGAAACCGTCGATGACCTCGGCGCAGACCGCCTCGACCGAGGCCATCACCTGCTGGAGCCGGCGCGGGGTGAACGCCCGCGACACGATCCCGCGCTGGCGGGCGTGCCGCGGGTCGTCCATCACGATGAACGACCCGAAGAACTCCATGGCGTCCGCCGGGATGTCGGCGATGGCGATCGAACCACGGCCAGAAACAAAATCCCGGGGACGCCGGGAGATCTCCACCACGTCGGCGTAGCGCGTCACCGCGTGGAACTCAACCTCCTCCCCGGTCAGCGAGTCCACCACCCGCGCCCTGGTGAATGGGTCCCGCTCCCGCATCGCGGCGAAACCGGCCATCCGGGCACTCAGCGGCAGGCGCCAGAACCGAGGATCAGTGAAATTCAGTTCCTCCGCCACCATGTCCTCATTGTCCGCCGTGTGATGCGCCACGCAAGCACTGGTGGCGTATTAAGCGCGTCCTGCCGTGCTTGATCTTCGCCCGGCTCCGCGACTGGCCGGTGGCGCCCAGATCAGCCGGGACGGCGCCATCGCGTTCGCCCCGATGCTGCCCGAGCTGGGGCGGCCGAGCGAGCGGGACACCCGGCCTCCCGGCGAACTCAGGGGGAAGTGACCGACACGACGTCCGCCAGCCGCTTCGCGTCCTGGGGAAGCAGGTAGCCCTCGGCTTCATCGCGGTAGGCCGAGCGTTGCCATTGCCGCACGAAGTCGGCGTGGGTCGGATAGAGAGCGGCCGTCTGGCTGGGCGTGAAGGGGTGTGTCTGCCCGAACAGGACGCAGAAATCGGGGGCTCCGGCGGGTGGAAGCCCGGACAGGGTCGCGAGGGGGGTATCCACCGCGGGGGTCCGGATGCCACCCAGTACGTTCCCGTTCCGATCGAGACGGTAGGAAGCCGGGTTCGTCGAGGCGTTTACCTGCAAGAGGGGCATTTTGCGGGGTGGTACGCCGGTCCGTGTCCAGAAGACCAGATCATGGAGGGCCGTGTTGTAGACATAGTGCAGCTCGCCGGCGTTGAACGGCACCGGGCACGACACAGTGACCGACGCGACCTTGGTCGACGAGGGTGGAGACGTCAGTGACGCGAACTGGTCAAGGCCCGACGGCCAGCTGGTGTCATCGTCGGCGGCCTGGGTGACCAGGTACGTGTCGCCGTGAGAAGTTCCGGCGACCTCCCACAGGCTGAAGAAGCGACTGTCCGGCTGGGTGGCGAGATAATAGTCGAAATACAGGACGTCGGTCTCGCTTTGGAAGGTGAGCACCGGCCGTCGTAGGTCGGTTCGGATGAACACCACCGACGGGGTGTTGATGGTGGCCTGGGGAGACTGGGACAACGGGGCACTGCCCGCGGACCTGCTGTGGATCAGATACGAGTCGAAGACGTTGACCAGGGGTGCGACGGCATCGACGTAAGTGGTCAGCCGGCCGGCGGACTGCGATTGGCCGTCGGCGATGACGATCTTCGGCCGCAAGCCGGGCAGCAGGATCGAGGCATCGGCGCGGACCGCCATCCCGGCCTGGGAGAACATGTCGTAGGAGTAGCTGTCCCCGGGACTCACCAGCGACCCGTAGCGAGCCGGATCGGAGGATTTCAGCTGGTTTATCCCGACCGCTTGCGCCGATACACCTACGTAGGCGTCGCCGCTGCGGATCATTTCGTCGTGGCCGTTCAGCCAGTCCACCGCGTAGTCGAAACCTCCGGACACGTTCAGCCATTCCACTACCACCGTGCCGCTGAACTTGGCCGGATTTTTCGGCATCACCACGACCAGCCGCGACTTGTACGCGGCCGTGGATGCGGGCTTGACCGTCCATTTTCCGTCCGACGCGAGCGGCGACGTATTGGCGTAAGAAGCGGCGGTACCCGAGTAGAAGAACTCCGACTCCGAGTAGCCCACCTTCGCTAGCGGATAGTTAGCGATCTGCAAGGAGGGGCGGCCAGGCCCGGTGATCGGTCCGGTAATAGCGGGAATCGCCGCAGAGGGACTCGGCCCGGCAGCAGCAATCGCAGCGTGCGAGCTCGGGGAGGCCACCCTCGTGGTCGCTCCGGCCGCCGCTCCCGCCCCTCCGATCGCGGTCACAAAAGCCGCGATCAAACCAAGGGAAAAAAATAGCGCCATGTATTTGCGTATTGGCAGCATCGCCAACTCCTCACGGCAACAGAAACCACACGGATCACCAGGACGAAACATGTCAAACAGTTAACTCATTGTCAAGAGCAGTGAGGCGGCGCTCGGTCAGTGCGCGAGCGCGACCACCGGTTTGCCGAGCGGGCTGTCGGTGAACACCGACCGGAACGCCTCCGGCACCGCCTCGATGCCGTGGAACACCCGCTCGGCGGCGACGATCTCGCCGGCGGCCAGGCGCCCCCGCAGCTCGCGTTCGAACTCGTCGCGCTCGGCCTCATAGTCGAGGTAGCGGAAGCCGCGGATCGTCAGCGCCTTCTGCGCGACGAGATCAAGGTTGGCCGGCCCCGGCACCGTGGGCCGATTGTAGGACGCGATGGTGCCGCAGCTGACCACCACGCCGTGCGGCACGAGCAGGTCGAGCGCGGCGGCCAGCTGAGCCGCCCCGACGTTGTCGAAGTAGATGTCGATGCCGTCCGGCGCGAGCGCCCGTACCTGCGCGGCGAGATCGCCGGCGTGATAGTCGATCGCGCCGTGGAAACCGGCGGCGCGCAGCCACGCTAGCTTCTCCGCCGAACCGGCGCTGCCGATGACCCGGGCGCCGTCAGCCGCCGCCAGCTGGCCCGCGATGCTGCCGACCGCGCCCGCCGCGGCCGAGACGAGCACCGTCTGGCCGGACCGGGGCCTGGCGATGCGCCGGATGCCGATCCAGGCGGTGAATCCGGGCATGCCCAGCCCGTGCAGCGCGGCCGACCGGGCCACGCCGGTGACGTCAATGCGGCGCACGCCGCGGCCCTTCGACAGGGCGTACTCACGCCAGCCGAATGGGCCGACGACGGTTGCGCCGACCGGGAAGCCCGGGTGCCGTGAGTCCTCCACCGTGCCGACGGCGAACGCTGGTACCGCCTTGCCCAGCGCGAACGCCGTCGCCGCGTGCTCGCCCATGTGCAGCAGCAGGTAGGGGTCGACGGCGAGGAAGTCGTTGCGGACGAGGAACGCGCCGTCGGCCGGAGGATCCACGGCCCGGCTCACGACCGCGAAGTCGCCCGGCTCGGGCACCGCCGCCGGGCGCGCGGCCAGGTGTACCTCACGGCTGGCCCGGCTCACCGGCTCGTCCCTTCATCGGCCGGGGCCGGCACGAACGCGTCGGTGGCCCCGATACGGCTCGGCGCCGACACGACGAGTTCGACCTCGCGGGTGCCGGCGACCCGCCGGTGGGCCAGTACGAAACCCTCGGCCCAGTAGGGATTCACCCGCTCGCGGATCCGGCCCGGCCGCAACCCGTCCGCGCGCAGCCGGTCCAGCGCGCTCTCGACCCGCAGGCCGTCGATCGCCAGCGGGTCGCCCTCCGGCTCGGCCGGAGCCGGGCCGGCGGCCACCGGCTGGACGGTGTAGTCAAACGCGATCTGCCGGTCCAGGATCGGCGCGAGGAACGGAGCCAGCCGTCGATGGGCCGGATGCGTCATGTACCGCCCCAACGCGGCTTCGTCGGCGAGGTCGCAGGCCATGCCGAAGTCGAAGTCACCGTTGTGGAACGGCGGCGAGACCGTCGGCCCGCTCGTCCAGGCGGTGATATCCGGATTCGAGGGCGGCAGGGCCGCGAGCCCCTCGACGTACCGCGCCACCGCGTCAGGCTCGGCGTCGGCGCGGAACTTCAGCAGCACGACGTGATGAATCGGCATGGACGCTCCGGTCCTGAGGTGGTCTACTGAGTTTAAACAGTTAAACCTTTTCAAAGTTTTGCGAGGGTGGCAATGAGTGCGCTGTACGTCGTCCAGACCAATGCCGTACCGGGGCGGGAGGAAGAGTTCGACCGCTGGTACGACGGGCAGCACCTCGGCGACGTGCTGGCACTGGACGGCTTCGCCCGGGCCCGCCGTTACGTGCTCTCGGCCACCCAGCCGGACGAGCGCGCCGCGGCCTACCCGTACCGCTCGCTCGCGCTCTACGAGTTCGCCGGCCACCCGGCCGCCGGACTAGCCGAACTCGGCCGCGCGGTGGCCGACGGCATGTACCTGAGCCCGGCGCTCGAACGGCACAAGAGCACGGTCGTCTTCGAACCGGTCACCGTGCTGCGCACGTCGTGAGCCGAACGCGGACCGAGCCCGGCGAACTCGCGAACTTCAAGGTTCCCCGCCGCTTCCGATTCATGCCCGAACCGCTCGGAGGAGACCGATGCTGGACTACCGCGAGCCGACCGCGGTGACGCACCTGCGCACGCGACTGCGCGACCTCGTGGCCGACGCGATCCCGCCGTCGTTCCTGGGGGCGTTCACCGACGATCCCGCCGACCTGGCGGTCGCCGAGCGGTTCTGCCAGCGCCTCGGCGCCGAACGCCTGCTCGCGCTGGCCTGGCCGGCCGAGTTCGGCGGGGCCGGGGCCGACATCTGGCAGCAGACCGCGCTGCGTGAGGAGATGTGGGCGGTGCACGAACCGCGCGGCGCGCAGTACATGGGCCTCAACTGGGTCGGCCCGGTGATCATGCGCTACGGGACGCCCGATCAGCACCGCCGGCACCTGCCCCCGATCTCCGCCGGCGAAGTCATCTGGTGCCAGGGCTTCAGCGAGCCCGGCGCCGGCTCGGACCTGCCCGCCCTCCGCACCCGCGCGGTGCGGGACGGCAGCGGCTGGCGGATCACCGGGCAGAAGGTCTGGACGTCCTACGCGAGCATGGCACAACGCTGCTTCCTGCTGGCGCGCACCGGACCCGAGGGCGGGCGCAAGGCCGGGATCACCGTCTTTCTCGTCGACATGGACCAGCCCGGCGTCCAGGTCCGCCCGATCGCCAGCATGGTCGGGCCCCACCACCTCAACGAGGTGTTCTTCGATGACGTGTGGGTGCCCGGCACCGAAGTGCTCGGCGATGTGGACGACGGCTGGTCGATCGTGTCCGACGTGCTGGCGTTCGAGCGCGTCGGCATCGCCCGCTACGCCCGCTGCGAACGACTGCTGAACCTCGCGGCGGCCGAGCTCGGCCCCCGCTGGGACGCCCTGCCCGACGGTCTGCGCAGCCGCTGGGCTACCGCGCTGCTGCATACTCGCCAGTCCCGGCTGCTCGCCTACCGGGTGCTGACCACCCAGGACGTCGGCGACCTCGATCCCGCGGACGCCGCAGCCTACCGGATCGTCGTCACGCTGGCCGACCAGGAGTCGGCCGAGGTGCTGATGGACCTGCTCGACAACTGGTCGCTCGGCACCCCGGACCTCGCGCACCCTCTGGCCCGAGCGGTCGAGGACCACTGGCGCTACGCCCAGGCCTCGACCGTCGCCTCGGGTGCGCTGGAGATGCAGCAGCAACTGCTCGTCCGCAGCATCACGTCGCGGGCCCAGCACGTCGGGGGGCATCGCATCGTGACCACCGAACTTGCCGCCGATGCCGTCGCCGTCGGCGACGCGCTGCGCCGGGCCCTGCAGGCCGCGGGCGGCGTCGACCTGCTCCGCCGGGCCGCCGCCGCCCCGGACCTGCGCGCGGCCGAGGTCGCGAGCCTGCTCGACGCGGTCGGCGCGTGGGACATCGCGGTGTATGAGGACCAGCTCCAGTTCGAGGCCGCCGCAGCCCTGTGCCGCGCCGCCGGCGAGGTGGCGCTGCCGTACCCGGTGGCCGAACGCCTCGCTCGCACCAGCGGCGCCGATGCGACCGCGTTCGTCGCCACCGACCCCGGGTACCGGCTGGTCAACCACGCCGACCTGCCGTTCAAGTGGACCGCGGTCGACCTGTCCGGCCGGGGCTACACCATCACGGATACGTCGCCGGCCCTTCGGTCGGTGCGGCTCGCGCCGTTCTGCGCGCCGGTGCGGGCCGAGCCGACCGGCGCAGACAATACCGCGACCGGCAGCGTCCTGCACGTGCTGCAGGGCTGGTGGCTGCTGGGCCTGCTGCACGCGGCCGTCCGCGACACCACGCGGTACACCGGCGAGCGGCAGCAGTTCGGCCGTCCGCTGACCGCCTTCCAGGCCGCGGGTTTCCGGCTCGCCGACATCACGGTCGCGCTGCGATCGCTGGAGGAACTCGCGAAGTACACGCTGTGGTCGGTCGCCGGCGGGCAGCCGCCCCCGGTCGCGTCGGTGGACGCGCTCGCCCTGCGGGTGGCCGCCCTCGAGGCGGCGAACACCGTGCTGCGCGGCGCGCATCAACTCCACGGCGCGATGGGGTTCACCGACGAGGTCGACGTGTCCTGGCTGTCCCGGGCCAGCCAGCCGATGCGCCGGCTGCCCGAGGGGTACAGCCGTACCACCGCGCTGCTGGCCGACCGTGTGCGGCGGCACGGGTTCACTGGCGTCACCGCGGCGGCCGAGCACCTCGCCGCGTCCCCCGTCGGCGCATGAGCACCACCACCGCCCCCGATACATGGACGCGGGCCGGCCTGCAGCACTGGTTCGCCGGGCGCCGCGGGGAGGTCGAACGCTGGTTCGCCGATCCGGCCGACGACCTGGATCGCCGGATCGACAAGGGCTGCGAGCTGCTGCGTTACCTCGACGCCCATGGCATCGCCGGCCACGGCTGGCCGACCGAGTGCGGCGGCAGCGGCGGGACGGCCACCGACCGGGCCGTGCTCTACGACGCGCTCGTGCGCACCGGCTTCGCGATGCCGGAGTCGGCGGCCGGCATCGAGGTGCTCGGCTCGGCGATCACCACGTTCGCGCCCGCGCTCGCGCGCACGCAGCTGCCGCCGATGTTCTCCGGCCGCACGCTGTGGTGCCAGGGCTTTTCCGAACCGGATGCCGGCAGCGACCTGGCCAGCCTGCGCACCCGGGCCGTCGCGGTGAACGGCGGCTGGCGCATCAACGGCCACAAGATCTGGACGTCGCTCGCCCACCGCGCCGACTGGTGCGCCGTCCTCGCCCGCACCGACCGCCCCGAGACGCGGCACCGCGGGCTGAGCCTGTTCTGGCTGGACATGCACCAGGACGGCGTGACCGTGCGCCCGCTCGCGACGCTGACCGGCGAACCCGACTTCGCTGAGGTGTTCTTCGACGGCGCGTTCGTGCCGGCGACCCACCTCGTCGGTGCTCTCGGGCAGGGCTGGGAGATCGCGATGCACCTGCTGCAGTTCGAGCGGGGCATGTGGGCGTGGCAACGCCAGGCGATCATGTTCGGGCGGCTCGAAGACGCCGTGACGGCCGCGTCGGACGCGCCCGCGCACGCCGAGGCGATCGGGTCCGCGTTCGCGGTGCTCTACGCGCTGCGCAGCAAGTGCCTGCGCACCGTCGAGCGACTGGCCCGCGGCGAGCAGCTCGGCCCCGAGGTCTCGGCCGACAAGATCCTCCTGAGCCAGGCCGAGCACCAGGTCAACGACATCGTCCGGACGCTGACCGGCGGCTTCGCGACGTCCGACGGCCGGTCCGTGGCCGCGGTCCGGCGCGAATGGTTCTACAGCCGGGCCGCCTCGGTGTACGGCGGGTCGGTGGAGATCCAGAAGAACATCCTCGCGACCCGGGTACTCGGTCTGCCGGCCGAGCGCGGCGATGGCTGACGACCTCGCGGCCGAGCTGCGGCTGGCCATGCGCGCATTCATCGCGTCGGCCGCTGGCCCGATCAGCGCCGGCGACCTCGACGAGTTCGGCTGGTCCGATCTGCTGGACGCCGATCCCGCCCTCGCCGTCTCGGTGGCTTTCGCTGAGCTGGGCCGGGCGGCCGCGCGCAGTGACGCGCTCGACGTGCTCGTCCAGCGCCGGCACACCGGCGTCGCCGACGCGCCGGCCACGCTCCTGATCGTCGCGGCGGAGGACGCGGATCTGCCGCCGGCCTCGGGCGGGCCAGTCAGCGGCCACGTCACGTGCACGCTGGACGCACCGCGGCAGCTCGTCGCGTTCGTCGACGATCCGGGGGCACCGCGGGCCGCTCTGCTCGACGCCGACTGCCCGCAGCTGAACGACGCGGCCGGGATCGACCCGGCGGCCGGGGTGCGCACGCTCCGCGCCACCGCGGTCGTGCGCGCCGAACTGGACGGCGCCGCCGTGGCGGCCGAGATCCACCGCGCGCTCGCCTGGGAGCAGCTCGGCCTGTGTGCGGGCATGCTCGACGTTGCGGTCGAGCACGTGCGCACCCGCGAGCAGTTCGGCCGCCCGATCGGCAGCTTCCAGGCCGTGCAGCATCGGCTCGCCGAGGCGCACGTTGCGGTCGTCGCCGCCACCGCCGCGCTCGCGGCGAGCGCGCTCGCCGCCGCAGACGACGAGGGCACCGCCGTCGCCCTGGCCTACGCCCTCGCCGTCCGGGCCGCCGACGTCACGATCGGGCAGGCGATGCAGGTGTGCGGCGGCATGGGGTTCGCCGAGGAGTTCCCGCTGGCCCGGTTCGTGCGCCGCGCGGTGCTACGCAGCGAGCTGTTCGCCGCCCCCGGCCGCGTCCTCGCCGCCGCGGGCGCCGGCCTGATCGCGACCCGCACCGTGCCACGACTCGTGGAATTCCCGATCGGGGAGGCAACCGCATGACCGACGTCCTCGACCAGTTCTCGCTGGCCGGCCGCTCCGCGCTGCTGACCGGCGGCACCGCCGGTATCGGCCGGCGCATGGCCCAGGTGCTCGCCGCCGCCGGCGCGCGCACCGTCGTCGTCGCCCGGCGCGCCGACCGGCTGCGCGAGCTCGAGGAGCAGTTCGGCGTCGCGACGGTGGCGGCCGACCTGGCCGACCCGGACGCTGCCGAACGGGTGGCGGCCGCGGCCGTCGAGCGGGTCGGGCCGATCGACATCGTGGTCAACAACGCCGCCTACATCGCGTCCGGGGTGCGGGCCGAGGACGAGACACCGGAGCAGATCGAGCAGACGCTGCGGGTCAACCTGATCACGCCGATCCGGCTCGTCCAGGCGTTGTTCCCGGCGATGAAGGAACGCGGGGCGGGCAGTATCGTCAACGTCTCCTCGATGGTGGCGTCGGTCGGAATCGGCCGCTTCCCGCAAGCGGCGTACGCCGCGTCGAAGGGGGGCCTGAACGCGATCACCCGCGAGTGGGCGGCGCAGTGGAGCCGCTACGGCATCCGCGTCAACGCGATCGCGCCCGGCTTCATCGAAACCGAGATCACCCAGGACGTCATCCACCGCCCGAACGTAGCCGAGTGGATCGGGCGCAACACGCTGATCCCCCGCGCCGGCCGACCCGACGACTTCGACGGTGCCCTCCTGTTCCTGGCCAGTGAGGCCAGCGCGTACGTCACCGGCCAAGTGATCACCGTCGACGGCGGCTGGACCGCCCGCTAGCCGTAGGTTCCAAGCCGCCATCACCAGCAGCAGCCGGAGAGACGTGACCATCACTCGGCGGGGTAGCCATCTCAACGCCTCGACCCGCCTGGCCGAGTCGATCGCCGGCGACCTGCGGCAGCGCATCCTGAGCAGCGACCTCACCGAGGGCCCGCTGCCCAAGCAGGAGGAGCTGATCGCGCAATACCAGGTGAGCGGACCGTCGCTGCGCGAGGCGCTGCGCATCCTCGAGAGCGAAGGCTTCATCACGATCCGCCGGGGCCGGCTCGGCGGCGGATACGTCCACAAGCCGGACTGGCGGTCGGCGGCCTACGCCGTCGGGCTCACGCTGCAGGGGCAGGGCGTCACCATGCACGACCTCGCCGATTGCCTGCTGACGCTGGAGCCGATGTGCGTCGCCGCGTGCGCGGCCCGGCCCGACCGCGCGACGACGGTGGTGCCGGCGCTGCACGACAACCTCGAACGCGCCGAGGGTTCCCTGGGCCGCGGCGCCGAGTTCACCCGGGTGGCGCGCACGTTCCACGAGCTGTTCGTGGACTTCGTCCCGAACGACACCACCCGGCTGTCGGTGCGCAGCCTGGTGGCCGTGTGGTCGGTGCAGGAAGAGACGTGGGCCGCGGTGATGCAGGAGTCGGGCGGGTATCCGAGCCGCGCCGAGCAAGCGCGGGCGCTCAAGGCGCACCGCCGGATGGCCGACCTGGTGGCGGTCGGCGACCGGGCCGGCACCACCCGCCAGGTCCGCGCGCACTTGCGCGCGACGCAGCGGCTCGTGCTTCAGCGCCACGGGGACCGGGTCGTCGACGCGTCGTCGACCGCTGCGGTGCGCGCGTTCCGGGCCCTCTGAGCGGGCGGCATCGCGCTCACAATCCGAGCGGGAATCCGCCGCTGACCCGCAGCGTCTCGCCGGTGACGAACGAGGCGGCCTCCGAGCAAAGGTAGCGCGCCGTGGCGACGACATCGTCGATCGTCCCCGTGCGGTGGACGAGTTGCCTGGCGTCACGGAAGTCGGCGAACAACTCCGCGGGCAGGTCGTCGATCGCGTTATCGGTCGCCATCAGCCCGGGGGCGATCGCGTTGACGCGGATCCGATCGGGGGCGAACTCCGTCGCGAGAGCGATGGTCAGTCCGCGCACCGCCAGCTTCGAGATGCCGTACGGGGAAACGCTGGAGTACCCAGCGATCGAGGCGATGCTGACGACCGCGCCGCCGCCGCGCTCGCGCATCGAGTCTCGGCAGGCGAGTGCGCAGTTGACGACCCCGACGACGTTCACGTCCAGCAGCCGGCGCAGGTCGGCGCGCGGCAGCGTCCCGAACGGCTGGTTGTACCTGGTGAGGTGCAAACCGGCGTTGTTGACCAGGATGTCGACGCCGCCGGCCCGCCGGACCGCCTCGTCCACCGCCCGCTCGACGCTGTCCTCGTCGGCGACGTCGCACTGCACGGCGACGACCGCTGCGCCGGCGGTTCGCAGCTCGGCCGCCGTACGTTCCCCGGTATCGATGTCGATGTCGGCGATGACGACGGTCGCGCCGTCGGCCGCCCACGACCGGGCGAACGCCCGCCCGAAGCCGGCCGCGCCCCCGGTGACAAACACGACCGGCAACTCGGTCATCGCCGTCCCCTGCTCCGCGGCGTCCAGTCGACGGGGTCGTCGCCGGACATTAGTACGAGGCCGGCACGAGCGAGCTGACATCCTCGCCCCGCATCATCTTCGCGGGCAGCGAGGTGTCCCAGTAATCAGTCCACCGCGTGATCTTGCCGCCGCAGAAAGTGAACGCGCCCATGACCGGCACCGCCCGGATCCCGCTCGGCGTGCGGATGAGATCCAGGCGTTCGGTGAGGACGGTGTCGCCGCTCGCGGCGATGTTCTTCACGATGTACTCGTAGGAGTCACTGAACGTCGCGAACTGTCCGGCCAGGTTGGCGACGATGTCGTCGACGCCGACCGCGGCCGGCATGCCGGTGTTCTGGTAGACCGCATCGTCGGCGAAGTAGGGGCGGAGCGCCTCGGCGTCACGCCCGGCCATGGCGTCGCAGAATGACTGGACGATCTCGGTGGGACTGGTCACGGCGGCAACCTCCATCGGATGGGCGATGCCCCACTCTCACTGACATGCAACCTGTATGTCAACCGGGCGGAGGATCTTCTCGGGCCAGTAGGCTGCCATCGTGGCCGGTATCCGAACGGAGCGGGCGCAGCAGACACGCGAGCGTGTACTCGCCGCGGCCCGCGCGCTGTTCGCCGAGCGTGGCTACCACGCCACCGGCACCGGCGAGATCGTCAGTGCCGCGGGCGTCGGTACACGCGGGGCGCTCTATCACCACTTCGCCGACAAGCAGCAGTTGTTTCTCGCGGTGTTCGAACAGGTCGAGATGGATCTGTCCGCGAAGACCGGGGCCGCGGTGATCGGCGAGACCGGCTTCGAGGTGCTGGAGGCGGGGCTGGCCGCGTTCCTGGACGCATCGCTGGAGGGTGAGGTCCGCCAGATCCTGCTCATCGACGGACCCGCGGTTCTCGGCTGGCAGGCCTGGCGCGAGGTTGAGGAACGCTTCGGTCTCGGCGCGATCCGCACGATCCTCGACCAGGGCCAGGCTGACGGCAGCATCCGCGACGTCGACGTCGACGTCGGCGCCATGGCCCACCTGCTGCTGTCCGCCATCGACGAGGCAGCGCTGTTCATCGCCCACGCTGGCGACCGGCGGGCCGCCCGCGCCCAGGTGGGCAGTGCGCTGAGCGCTCTGCTGGCCGGCATCGCCGCCCATTGAGCATCGGTGCCCGGGTAGGACGCTGGACCAGGAGCCGCCCATTCCACTCGGCCATGGCTGGGCTGAAACGGTCAGAGGTCCCAGCGCAGAGGCAGGTTGTTCAGCCCGATCAAACCGGCCGAGTGCTCCTCGATCGGGACGTCCGGATCGATTTCGTACTGCGGGATCCGGGCGTGCCACGCTTCCACCGCCACCTGCAACTCGAGCCGGGCGAGATGTGAACCAAGGCATCGGTGCGGGCCCGCGCCGAAGGCGATATGCCGGTTGTTCGGGCGATCCAGGATCACCTCATGGGCCCGCTCGAACTCCCGCGGATCGCGATTGGCCGAGGCGATAGGAAGCAGCACCATGTCTCCCGCCTGCATCGGGCAGCCGGTGATCTCGGTGTCCTGCATGACCTTCCGGCCCGGTGCCACGATCGCGTAGTAGCGCAGGAGTTCCTCGTTCGCGCTCGGGATGATGGCCGGGTCGTCGACGATGCGCTGCCGGTCGGCTGGAGTAGTCGCCAGATGGTAGAACGCGTAGCTGAGCTGGGAGGCGACCGTGTCCAGGCCAGCTTGGAACAGGAGCAGGCAGAACGAGAGGAGATCCTCGTGCTTGACCGGTTCACCGTCGATCTTCCAGGTGAGAGCCTTGCTGACGATGTCAGAACCGGGATTGGCCCGTCGATCGCTGATGAGCTCGCTGAAGTAGCCGTACACCTCGCCGATCGCGGCCATCGCGGCGGGGGTGGACTGTGAGCCCTCGTGCAGGATCGCGGTCTCCCACCGCTGGAAGCGGTCGGCATCCGCCAGCGGCATCCCCATCAGTTCGAGGAAGATCGTGTTCGGGAAGCGCAGCGCGACGTCCGCGACGAAGTCGCAGCGCCCGCGCGGGGCGACGTCATCGAGGATCTCCTCGAAACGCTCCCGGATGTGAGTCTCCATCGCTTCGACGGCACCGGGGGAGAACAGAGGACCCATGAGCTTGCGCCACGTTCCGTGCTCAGGCGGATCGAGCATCTCGGGTATGAGGTGATAGTCAGGATTGGGGGTATCGCACTGGATCGCGGAACTCGAGAAGATCCCGGGATGCTGGTAGGCGGCGCGGATGTCGCTCATCTCGGTCAGGAGCCAGAATCGGTTCCCGCTGTCACCCTCGTGGACAGGTCCGGACTCGCGCCACTGATCGAGCCGCTCGAAGTAGGAGCACGGGGGGTTCGCGTGGCCGAGCAGGATGTCACTGAGGCGCAAGGTGCCCTCTCCATCGCTGCGGCTCTCTGCTGAGGGTGTATCGGTGGCCGCCATCCAAGGACCTCCGTCGCAGGCAGACTATTGGCCCAGAGTCTAAAACAGTCAGTTAAATAAGACAATTACCCACGGCGACCCGCTCATCGGCTCGCCGCGGTCTGGGACACGATGGGCCCGCCCAGCTGGACGGCGAGGTGCGGCTGTGCGGCATCGAGGGGCGCGAATCGGCTCAGGATGGCCGGGTCGTGGCCCGGGACGATCAGACGCCCGGCAGCCGCGTGCTGGCGCAGCGTACGGTAGCCCGCGAGCTGGGCCGGCAGGTCGGTGTAGGTGGCGAAGAGCAGGTCGTTCTCGTACTCCTCGCTGAAGTGCGCGGCGTCCGAGGCGAGGAGGACCGCGTCATCGATGAGCACGCCTTGCTGACCGGGCGAATGGCCGGGCAGGCCCAGCAGCCTCATCCCGGGCCGCAGCTCGAAGTCCCCGTCCACCAGCAGCAGCCGGCCTTCCTGGTCGGCCTGGTGCAACCTGGCCAGTGCACCGGAGTCGGTCAGCGCACTGACTGGAGGCGAGCCGGCATAAGGACCGGTCCAGAAGGCGTACTCAGCCCGCTGGACGACGAATTGCGCCCGGGGGAACAGCCCGAGGTTGCCGATGTGGTCGAAGTGCAGATGGGTCAGCACGACGGTACGCACCGCCGCTGGGTCGATGCCGAGACGGGCCAGCAGCTCCCGGGGAGGTTCGGTCCAGGCGGTATCGGCCCCGTGGCGGGAGAACCAGTCGCTCTCGAAGCCGGTGTCGATGAGCACGACCTCGTCCTGCCAGCGGGCGAACCAGAAGTAGAAGGTGAGGTCGACGTCACCGTCGGGGCGGCCGTGGGTGCGCCAGCTCTGGTAGATACGACTCCGGCGCACCCGGTGACGCGCATACGCGACAGCGGCAACGTTCCAGTTCACGGTCGCTCCGCCTGGCGAGCGCACCGGGCCGGATCGAGACTCACCCGACACTTCCGTCGTGCTGGCGGGCTGCGGTGAGTCCACCTAGGCGGGTGAATTCGGCCCGGTCGAAATGGCGCCCGGTGACGTGGGCCGTCTCCGCGGCGAAAGCACCGCTCAGGCCCAGGTCCTCACCGCGGTTGTAGAGATCGAGCACCTCGCCCACGGCCGAGGTCTCGGCGATCTCACCGGCCAGGCGCCGGGTGAAGGGGAGCAGGTCGTCATGGTCGACGACGTGGTTCACCAGGCGCAATCGCAGTGCCTCCTCGGCCGTCAGGAAGTTACCGGTTATCGACATCTCCCGAGCCTTGCGGAGGCCGACTGCGCGGGGAAGCAGGGCGGTCAGGCCCCAGGTCGCGATCTCGCCGAGGCGCGCATGGGTATCGGCGAAGCGGGCCCGGTTGGATGCCACGATGAACGAGCAGCTCAGCGCGATCTCCAGTGCCCCCGATACGCACGCACCATTGACCGCTGCGATTGCCGGAGTGCGCATCGCCCGCAAGGCCCGGCCAGGGTTGGCGGCGAACTGCTTGCGGTAGCGGTCATCGTCGGGGGCGATGACCTTGAAGTCCACGCCCCCGGAGAACGCGGGATCGGCGCCCGTGAGGATCACGGCCCGCACGGAAGGATCCTGGTCAGCCCGCTGGAGCAACTCGGCCAACTCCAGTCGCATCGGCGGCGTCATGGCATTGCGGGCCTCGTGACGATCGATGGTTATGGTCCGGATGCCCCCGCCGTCCTCGACGCGCAGGAACCCGGTCGGCTCGGTCATGCCCGCTCCTCCAGCCGGTGTTGTCTTCTGTCGCTCTGCTCGGCCTTAATGGTATACTAAGCTAACTGTTATGGTATAATCAGCGGCGACCGCTGGCCGACCCCCAGGCAAAAGCGCAGCCGTGTCACGACGCAAGGGGATTGAAGCCGATGCCTTTCCCGTGCTCCCGCATGTACATCGACGGGCGATGGACTGATGGCAGCGGCCGTCAGGGCCTGGCCGTGATCAATCCGGCCACCCAGGAGCTACTCGCCGAAGTGCCCGAGGGCGGCGTCCAGGATGCCCGGAACGCCATTGCCGCGGCCCGGCGGGCGTTTGACTCGCGTCGCGAGGTTTTCGGCCCGGTCAGCGTGATTATCCCGTTCGACGACGACGAGCACGGCATCCGGCTGGCCAATGACAGCGATTATGGCCTCGGTGGCGGAGTCTGGTCGGCCGATCCGGTCCGCGCCTACGGCGTGGCCCGCCGGATGCGCACCGGCAACGTGATCATCAACGGCGGAGGCGGTGGCGGGCTCAACCCGGACGCGCCTTTCGGCGGCTACAAGCAGAGCGGCCTCGGACGCGAGTGGGGCGCGACCGGACTCGAGGAATTCCTGCAGACCAAGGCGATCACCTGGCCGGCCGGCGTCCCCGGCTAGTGTCCCGGTCCCTCCGGGCGGTCCTGTCCGCGATCCGCACCGGGAACACCTCCCATAGGCCGTGACCAGCGAGATCGGGAAATACCGGGACGTCGTCGGCCGAGACTGGCACCGTGCCCGCCCGTCCAAGTCCCCATCGTCCTTCGCCCGCCGCCGCGAAGGACGAGGTCCATCAGCCCAGCATCCCGAACGCTACGTAGTCGTCAGCGTCCGCACTCATGCGATCGCGGCGCGGACATCGACTGCTTCTCGTCCCGAACCGCCGTAACGCCGGGCACGGCGCACTCCACCCGGCACCTCTGCACACCCGGCACCTCTGTGGAGATTGAGATTAATTGTTTAGTTTAGTACACTATTTCCTGTGGCCTGTAAACCGTTCGATGAGCGGATCGGCGGAGCATGAGGAGAACCGATGCCAGGACACCTGAACGGGAAAGTGGCAGTGGTGACCGGCGCTGGAGGCGGGATCGGGCGTGCACATGCGCTGGCGCTTGCCGCTGAAGGCGCCAAGGTGGTGGTGAACGACCTCGGCGTAGATCTCGATGGCGCCGACGGTAGCGGTGCCACCCGCCAGCGGGCGGCAGAGGTGGCCGAGGAGATCCGGGCGCGGGGCGGCACGGCGATCAGCAATGCGGAGTCGGTCGCCAGCTACGACTCAGCCAGACGGATCGTCGCGGTTGCTGTCGAGACGTTCGGCCACATTGACATCCTGATCAATAACGCCAGCGTGTTCCGCGACGGGCCCTTCGCCGAGATGACGGCCGCTGACTTCTCGGCTGATGTCGACGTACACCTGGTCGGCACGTTCAACATGTGCAAGACCGCCCTCGAGCCGATGGTGGCCCAACGCTGGGGCCGCATCATCAACACCACCTCAAGCGCTTGGTACACCGGGACAGGGTACGCAGGATACGCGGCAGTAAAGGGCGCCATCGCCTCTCTCACCTACGACCTCGCCGAGGAATACCGCCACCTGGGGATCACGGTCAACGCGGTCGCGCCGGGTGCGCTTACCGAGTACCGGCGTTTGCACGGTGTCCGCTGGCTGGATCGCGTCCGTGCGGCCGGCATACCGGTGGCCCCCGGTCCCGCGGCCCCGCCCCGCTAGGTCCCGAGTACGTGCCCCCGATGGCGATCTACCTGGCATCAGATGACGCCGCTGAGGTGACAGGTCAAGTGTTCGAAACGATCGCCGGCTCGATTGGCGCGTACAACCGTCCGGAGGTCCGAGCTCGCGTCATGAAGGACCCGCGCCTTGGACCGTGGACTCAGGCGGAGCTGCGTTCAGCCTTGCCCGCCACCCTTTTCCCCGCCGCGACACTCTCGTCACACGCCGATGCTCACGAAGCGGACACCAGGAAAGAGGCACAGTAATGCGCATCGAGCCCATCCCGTACGAGGACCTCGATCCCGAACTTCGAGATCGGTACGAGTCCGGCTTGGCGACCGGCATGTACACCATGACGGTACCGCTACAGATCTTCGCGTACGCGAAGAGCGAAGCGATCGCGAACGACGAGGCCTACCGCCGGACCTTCAAGCAGGGCCTGCTAGGCCCCAGGCTCGAAGAGCTGGTCCGCATCGCCAGCGCCACCTTCAACGGGTGCGGACCTTGCAGCTCATCTCGCAAGGACGCCAGTATCGGGGATGCTGATGTCGCGTGTCTGGCCGCGAACGTCGATGACCCGACCTACTCAGAGCGAGAGCGTCGCGCGCTGACCTTCACCCGCCTGATGTGCACGAACCACCATGCCATCAACGACGAGGTCTTGCGTTCACTGGGTGAGGTGTTCACTGTCGCGGAGATCGTCGAGCTCGGGATGATGATCGGCCGATTCCTCGGGTCCCATCGCTGGATGCACGCGCTCGACGTGTTCAGCGCGGACGCGCCCGTGCTCCGGTACGATCCCGCTGAGGTGAACTGCCGGTTCGAGGGTCTCACGCGCCAGGTTGCTGACTGAATGCAACCTGAGTGACCTGACCTAAGCGACATGCCTTTCGCCGAGGCGCTGCGGCAGGCGAGAGAAGAGGCCGGGCTGTCGGTGAGCATGATGGCACGGTGCGCGCAGACTTCACGGGCAGCCATTCACGCCCATGAGACCGGTGCCCGGGAACCGAATGTCACCACCGCCCTCCGGCTCCTCCAGGCATGCGGGTACACGATGGGAATCGTCCCGGACCGACGGTAGCCCGCCGTGACCAGGACTCGCTGCAATGCCGGCCCCGGACGCCTGGGGCACATTGATCGCATCCGCGGCGGCGGCAGTACGTTCTCGTCCCGGGATGCGTCGTCACGCTCCTCAAGCAGCGAAAACGGTACCTCGCATCATGGACGAGTGATTAGCTGAGCCGTGCGCGGGTTCAGTCCTCTGCCAATGGCGATCGTGCGGCCAGGATCAAGCGCAGATTCTCGGTGCGCGCACCGAAGATCTCCTCGAGAAGATGGGCTCTGCGGAGAAGAAGGTGCGCGTCATATTCGAAGGTGAACCCAATTCCCCCGTGGTTCTGAATGTTATCCCGCGCGTTCTCGAGCGCAGCCTCAGCGGCCATGTGCTTGGCCGCGAGCGCCACGACCCACCCCGTCACGTCGTTCTCGTCGAGAAGCACGGCCCCGTAGAACACCGTGGCCAGTGCGGATTCCGCTCGGGTCGCCATATCAGCGCACCTGTGCTTGATCACCTGGAACGAGGCCAGCGACCGGTCAAACTGGCGCCGATCGCTCGTATAGGAAACGGACATCTCGGTGCTCAGCTCGGCCACGCCGGCCATCATGGCCGCCACGAGGAGCCGTCCGCGCTGGACTACCGCCGGGCTATCGCCGTCGAATAGCGCAGGAACCGAGTTCAGCCGCACGGTAGTTACATCGGCCGAAGCGTCCAGGCCTGGCCTCCAGGCCAGTTCCGGCAGTTCTTCCGGGGCGATCGCGGCGAAGCGACTGCCAGCTGTAACCAAGATGACGTCGGTATCTCTCGTCCTGAACAGCACGGCATCACCCGTGACGGCCTTAGCGCTGATCTCCAGGCTCCCCGCGTACTCTTCGGCGCCGAGCCCAGCGCAGAAGTTACCCTCGATGAGGCGGCCCACCAGATCCGAACCCGCGGCATAGGCGGCATGGGCGGCCAGGAGGGTAGCGGCAAAGCTCAGCGGCGCCAGGCTGCGGCCCATCTGGTGGAACGCCACCACTTCGTCGGTGCAGGTCCCGCCGGCACCGCCAATCTCTGGCGGAAGACCCAGGCAGAACAATCCGAGTTCCGCAGCCTGCCGCCAGCGCGCGGCCTCCACCGGCGGAGCGCCCCCATCCGCGCGGAGCTGGCCCGGTGTCATGATGGAAGTGATAAAGCGGCCGGCCGTAGCTCCTAGCTCGGCCTGTTCCGCGCTTGGGAGGAGAATAATGACAATCCCTCAATTCATTCTGGGAAGTCCGAGAACTCGTTCCCCGATAATGTTCCGCTGGATCTCTTTGGTCCCCCCGGCGATAGTCCGGGAGAAGGACCAGAGGTAGTAGTACGTCCACGAGCCCGGCTGGACGTCCGCCAGCGCGCGGTGCCCGAGCAGATCGGCGGCAGCGTGGTACACCCGCTGCTGGAGCTGCGTGAAGAACAGGCGAACCATGGACCCCCGGGGTCCCGGCTCCCCGTTGGCCTGAGCCTGGGAGACGATGAGATGGGTGAAGGCCCGCATGGCCGTGACCTCGGCCCGCAAGGCGGCGAGGCGGCGGCCCACCTCATCGTCGTCGATCAGGTAGCCGCTGCGGCCGGGACGGGGCTGCTCCCGCGCGAATGCGATGAGATCCTCGACCATCTGCGCCAGCTCGATCTGCTGGGAGACAAACGCCGTCCCCCGCTCGAAGGACAGAGTTGACCCCGCGACGCGCCAGCCGTCGTTAAGGTCCCCTACGAGGTTGTGCCGCGGGATGCGGACATCGTCGTAGAAGACTTCGCAGAAGTCCCCCTCGCCCGCCATGGTCTTGATCGGGCGGATTTCGATGCCGGGCGAGCGCATATCGCAGATGAGCCACGAGATGCCCCGGTGCTTGGGTGCAGCCGGGTCTGTTCGGACCAGCAGTTCCTGGTAATCGGCTACGTTCGCGTAGCTGGTCCAGATCTTCTGGCCGTTGACCACGAACTCGTCGCCATTTAGCACCGCACGGGTCCGCAGGCTCGCGAGATCCGAGCCAGCTTCTGGTTCGGAGAAACCTTGGCACCACACCACGTCGCCGGCCAGGATCTTCGGCAGGTGCTCGGCCTTCTGGGCTTCCGTTCCCTGCGCGATCAGCGTGGGGCCCCCGTGGTTGAGCCCGACGAAGCACACGCCGACGTGCGGGGCCCGGGCCCGCGCGTACTCCTCGTGCCAGATCATCTGCCACAGCAGCGGCCACCCGCGTCCGCCGAACTCCGACGGCCATGAGATGCCCGCCCACCCGGCCTCGAAGAGCGTTCGCTGCCAGGCCAGATCGAAGGCGCGGGCCTCGACGGGGCTCACCGGACGCTTGTCCGCGGGAACGTTCTCCCGGAGCCATGTGCGAGCCCGCTCCTTGAACGCGAGATCATCCGCGCTGTACCGGCCGTCCACGAATTAGGTCCTCCCTAGCAGCATTCCGACAGTGACCGTAGCTGTGGCCCCGAATCGAACCATGCTGTAACGACTTGTCCTTTCAATCTCCTGCGGCGTCGCGGATCAGGCGAGCCCGGTCCGGCTTGTTGTTCGGTGTCAGCGGGATGCCGGCTACGAGCCGGACACGCTTGGGAACCTTATAGCCCGCGATTGTGGGCCGGAGTGCGGCCCGGATCTCAGCCTCGTCGGCGGGCCGGCCGCTTCGCAGCACCACCGCCGCTTCGACTCGCTCGCCCCACACCTCATCGGGGACACCGTAGGCCACCGCGTCCGCTACCCACGGCAGGCTGCGAAGTGCTCCCTCGACCTCGACCGGGAAGACGTTCTCCCCGCCGGAGATGATGACATCCTTGCTCCGCCCAGCGAAGTGCAGCCAGCCGTCGGCCTCGGCCCAGCCGAGATCACCACTGCGTACTCCCTCGACCGTGAACGTCTCCCGCGTGGCGTCCTCATTACCCCAGTAGCCCGATGCCTGCCACGGCGCCGACACAACGAACTCCCCGATCTCACCCGGCGGAACCTCCGCGCCGTCAGGGCCGAGCAACCGGACACGGGCACCGGGGATCGGCCGGCCAAGCCCGTCCGGACGATCCCGGAATTCAGCACGCCCGAATGACTGGACCACCCAGGGGAATTCTGTGGCACCGTAGGCACGGCAGAGTTCTGCGGCCGGATAGTCGCGCAGCAAGGCTCGGCTGAGCTCCGCCGATACCGCGCTCGCGCCCGTCATGACGCAGGTCACCCTCGACCTGTCCGTAGCGGCGAAGTCTGGATGCGCAGCCAGCGCTTGCAGCATGGATGGCGCCGCCATGATCCTGGTCCCGCCGCGGTGAACCGACGCGAGCACGGCTCCTGGCTCGAACCGGGGCAGGATGACCACGGTCCCGCCGCGCAGCAAGACAGAGAGCAGGCCGGTTCCCAGCGTCACGTGGAAGAACGGCGAGGCGTACACCTCGATATCATCGGGCCGGCGAGGCAGCGCCGAGGCCACGGCGTTGAGATACTGCCACAGGCCGGCGTGCTCCCAGAATCCCGCCTTGGGGCTGCCTGTCGTCCCGCCGGTGGGAAAGATCAGGGCTGGAGCCGCTGCGTCGATGGCCGGGGACGCCGACCGCGGGCGGCGTGGCAGCAAGGCCGACATCCGCTCCCGGATAGGTCCGGGTGAGTTCACTGGCCCGACATTGATGACCGGCGTCCCGCACGCCCTGGCCAGTCCCGCATTGGCCTGGTCGGCGACGACCACGGATCCGCCCACAACCCGGGCGTAAGCGGCGACCTCGGGCGGCGCCAGCCGCGTATTGACGGGGGCGGGCACGACTCCCGCGGCCGCCGCGCCGAGGAAGGAAAGCAGGTAGGGAACCGCAGGCTCCATCGCCAGCAGCACCCGATCACCGGGCTCGATGCCGCTGGCCAGAATGCCAGCGCCCACATCGTCGGCCAGCGCGACAAGTTCCGCGTAGGTCAGGGACGTCCACGGATCCGATACCGCGATTCGTTCGCTGTCCGCGGCGGCGATCGTTCGCAGCCAATCGGGGAGCAGGGGCAGCCTACGGCTGTGCCCCCCGCGGAACGCCGTCGGGCTGGATGATGACATCGGCGAGCTCACCGGGCTGCACGCAGTAGCTTGCCGAAGTCATCGAGGGACGGCTGCCGGTCAAGCTCGCGGATGGCCGTGGCCAGCTGCTCCGACACGCCGGAGGGCAGGTGGCCCTTGGTGCACTCGCGGAATTTGGCCTGGGCCTCGTCCGGGCTGAGCGGAAGCTTCGGGTGCCCGCTCGGGTACCTGACCCAGTGCTCAAGCACGTCGCCGGACCTGGTCCGGACGCGGACGAGGTAGCGCCAGGTCTGGCGGAACTCCGTTCCCGCGGAATGGCTGCGTACCCGGACGCGCCGCTGCATGGCCAGCTGTTCCGGGTTTCTGAGGCGATCCTCGGTGAAGGCATCCAGCCCGGCGGCGCCGGTCAGGGCGATGGCGGCCAGGTTGAACTCGAAGGAGGATCTCGCCTCCTCCGGGGAAGCCGGCTCGGGGCAGTCGCAGAATGCCCCGGCGTCGGGCCGGAAAAGCTCGATGTCATCGATATCCCCGGCGTTCAGCCGACCGGTCTGCATCAGCTGGCGCAGGGCGTCGTTGGGCCACTGGCACGCGAACACCGCCGGGTACTTCTTGACCGCGATCCCCTGCTCCAGCAGATGGTGCGGGCGTCCCAGGGCAGAAAGCGCCGCGTCGAGTTGATGCCCTCCCGCGCCGAAGAACGCATCGGCAAAGCCCCTGGGCCGTTCGATGACCGCGGTCGCTCCGCTGATGCCGAGCCGGGCCAGATCGGCGGACTGCACGGCCGCCCAGGCGGCTGCACCCGCGCCGACGGCCTTGGCGGCGGTCCCGACGCTGACGGAGAGCTGTCCACCGAGGTGGGCGGAAATCGCGATGCACTGCCTGGTCTGCTCCGCGCTGAGGCCGAGCAGCCGTGCCGCCGCGGCGGCGCCCCCCACCTGCCCGATTGATCCGAGCGGAAGCCAGTTGTCGCTGGAGTCCCAGTTGCCTGATTGAGCCTGGCCCAGGCGGGCGTGCACTTCGAGGCCGACCACGTACGCTTCCAGCAGGTCGTGGCCAGTCAGACCCTCTCGCTCCGCCAGCGCGATGATCGCGGGGAGGATGGTGCAGCTCGGGTGGCCGATGGGCCGAAGAGTGGTGTCGTCGAACTCGAGGCTGTGCGCCAGCATGCCGTTGATCATCGCCGCGTCGTGCGCCGATGACCGGGCCTGCGCACCGATCGCCGTTGACCGGCCCGAGCCGCCGCTGACCCGGTTGTGCACCGCCCCGGCGACCGGCCCCGACAGCCCGGCGATGGCGACGGCAACGTAGTCCGCGAGCAGGCCGGTCGCGGCCATGATCAGATCGTCGTCCCTGCGGTCCAGCCGGTAGCCGACCGCGAACGAGACCAGCTGCTCGGTGGCTCCTCCGTCACTCATGTCACTGCCAGCGCGGCGAGCAGCACGTGCTGCTGGACCCCGTCGAAGTCTCGCTCGTCGAGGGAGGCGAACATGGATGGTCTTGGTATCGTGACCTTGAGGCAGATCGCGGCCTCGAAGGGGTAGATCTTCACCTGCTCGGCCGGCACCCGGTACAGCAAAGCCACGGCGGATGCGGTCACGCTGCGACGGGCTCGGTTCAAGTCCGCCAGGCTGTTGAAGAAGATGTCGAACGTAAGCAGCGACGCGCCCGCGTTACCGCTCTTGATGGCATCAGCGAGCGATGCGAGCGTTTCAGGCACCAGCCACCTCCGCGAGGCTCGGCCCGGAAACGCGCTCGAGGTGCACGGGAAACATTGCGGTCATCTCGTCCGTCGTCACCCGGGCGCGGTGCCAGACGCTCCACCGGTACGCCGTTCCCATCGAGACGACGGCGGGAGAAAACGGGTAGGCGAAGTTCCCCCCGCCCCCGAGCTTGCCGGTAATGTCGAGCCTGGACCCGGTGGGTCCCAGCCGCGCCGCCAGTGTCCGGGAGATCTCCTCCGTCCGTGCCACCACATCGACGATCAGGCCGACCTCGCGGGGCGTATACGGGGACGTGTCCTCCAAGTCGCCGAGTACGGCGTCGAATCCGTACGACCGGAATGTCAGCCGGTAGTCCTCTGGCGCCAGCCGGAGGCTGCGGGCCACCCGGCCAGCCAGGGCCTTATATTCGGCCAGGAACTTTGGGAAGACCCGCAGGACGGCCGGGTTGCGGATGCCGGCGATCAAGATCGAACGGTGCCCGATAGGTGCCGCCCCTTCCAGTTTCACCGTTAGCTGCTCTGCGCGCTGGAACTTCGAGCCGGCTACGTGCACTCTCCGCTCGTCCAGGGCGGTGTAGACAGTCTCCCTGGTGTCTATGACTCCCTCAGGCTGCACGATGGTGAACGGGTTGGGATTCTCGTACGCGGTCATAGCTGAGACGCTGCGCACCGTGCAGGCGTCCTGCGGGCGCGTCGGCTCGACGGTAAAGCCGGCGGTTCCGATCGTCGCCATGACGGGCGAGCCGCCGGACGGGTACGCGGTCGCCAGGTAGCCTTTGTCGATGCTCTTGGCCGCGTGCCAGGCCAGGCCCGGATCGACGCCGCGCAGGAGCGGCAGGCAGGCAAAGATGGCGGGATCCACGCAACGGCCGGCGAGAATGACATCGGCTCCGCTGGCGAGTGCCTGGACGAGCGGAGTAACCCCCATCATGCCCACGATCCTGGTCGTGCCGTCGAGGTCGCCCAGGCTGAGCGCGGGGACCGGTCCGAGCGGCTCGATCTCACCCGATCGCACCTTGGCGGCGATGAAGTCGGCTGGCTGGTCGGCCGGGATGGTAGCCAGCGTGAACTCGAACCCCTTCTCCGCGGCGATCTCACGCACGATCTGCCGGTACCCCTCGAGCTGAGGGGCCGCTCCAGTACCTCCGCAGGAGCCGATGACCAGCGGAATGCCACGCGCCCGGGCCCCCTCGAGCATCAGGGCCAGATCTCGCCTGACGGTCGGCCGGCCCTTGGGGTCGGTGCCCGAGCCCAGGTAATAAGGTCCGAAGTCGGCCGATCCAGCGTCACACCCGATGAGATCGGGTTCCATTTCCAGGCCGAGCTGGAATCCCCTGGCCGAGAAGCCCAAGCCGACCACCGTGTTGGCCAGGAGCCGGGTGCCTCCCGTGGCGGTCGTCATCGGATGGCCAGCGGATTGAGCGGCGACCCGACTCCGTTGACGAGAGGCATCGGAGCAGCGGTGAAGAAGAACTGCCAGTTCCGGTCGGCGGCGCAGGCATCCGCAAGCTCATCCAGGTCAAAAAGCTCACCGATCAGCAACCCCAGGTCACACAGCGCGGCAGCATGGAACGGCAGCAGCGGGTATCCGGCCGGTGACGGAGTTGCCTCCACGGTCGGATTGTCGGCCGCCACCATGGCTACGTCGTGGTCCGCGAGCCAGTCGATCGTATCGAGCGCGAGGCCACTGTGCTTCCTGCGAGGGTTATCCGGTTCAGCCAGCTTCGCGCCGACCCAGCCGGTGCGGACGAGCACGATGTCCCCTGGAAGAACGTCCACCCCTTGCTCGGCAACGACAGCGTCAAGCGCCGACGAGCTGATGCTCGTGTCGAATGGATCGCAGCCGGCGAACCGCACGGCGTCGAGCAGGACTCCGCGTCCGACGATGCCGGCACTCTGGTTATGAACGCCCAGCCGCCGCGCGCCGCCCGTCGCTGTGACCAGCCCGGCCCAGAAGCCGTTATAAAGCGTGTCGTTGCGGGCAAAGTGAGCGTGCCCGTCGAGCTGGGTGCTGACCTGGAGGGGAAGGACGACCATGTCGTCAGACGTCTGCAGGCCGTGCGGCGCAGGTGCGCCGAGGATCGAGTCCCCGGTGCAGCGGCCGAAGAAATGCAGCGGGGCTGCTCGCGTGCCGAGTACCGGGGCGCCCTGGCCGATCGGCAGCGCCAGCGAGAAACGTTCCCCTGTGGTGATCAGCCCGGCCGCCTTCACGATTCGCTCAGCGGTCAGGAGGTTGGCTGTTCCGCGCTGGTCGTCTTCGCCCCACCGGCCCCAGTTCGACCGCCCGCCTGGCTGAGCCCCCTCCAGCTTTCCCTTGGCGTCAACTCGATACGA
Organism: Streptosporangiaceae bacterium; assembly: GCA_965277615.1. GTDB lineage: Bacteria > Actinomycetota > Actinomycetes > Streptosporangiales > Streptosporangiaceae > Bog-532. The sequence goes on from CBDIDG010000004.1 coordinate 807,378, forward strand.
GGGAGGGGCCCAGTCCGCCAGCTCCGCGTCATATACACGCTGCACTCGGTACTCCCTCGCGAATGTATTCGTCCGGCCTGGCGAAACCAGCGGGTACAGCTTCCTTTCAATGCATCATAGAACGATTTAGATCCACGACGCAAGGCGAGGTTGGAGTGTCAGCGCACGGCGCCGACGGGGCCCGGTCGCGGTAAGGGCAAGCCCGGGCACACCACCGGCAGCGATGATAGGGGAGACACGCGGATAACCGCGGCTGGTGCCAGCCGGCCAACGAACCTGCAGCCTGTTAAGGAATGAGGTTGACCGTCGCGTTCGCGCTGCGCGTGCTCTTCATGGCCGCCTCCTGGCTCGCCTCCAGATGGACGCGCCAGAAGTCCTCCGCATCCTGGTCGCGCCCGGCGGCGATCAGCGCGACGAGACGTCCGTGGGCAAAGTGCGCATCGGTGAACCCCGAACGGGGGCGGCGCCGCCGAGGCTCGTCCTGCTGGATCCGAGCGAGCTGCTGGGCGATCAGCCGGTTGGCCACGGCGCTCATCATCGTGAGCACCCGATTGCCCGTAAGGTCGACGACTTGACGGTGAAACCAGAATTCCGCCTGGGTCAGCGCCACCTCGTCCTCCGCTTCCGCTTCCTGGGCAAGGGCCCGGCGCAACTGGTCCGCCGTCGTCCCGTCAGAAGCCTGACGGGCCAGCATTCCTGCGGCTGGAGCCTCGATCATGGCCCTGGCGGTATGCACGTCATGCAACGTTGCTCGTTCTGACTGCAAGAGCAGTGCCGCGTAAGAGGCCACGAACGAGATCCCCGGGGCTCGCACCCGGGCGCCCCCGCTGGCACCTCGCCGAACCTCCAGGAGTCCTTCTGTCTCCAGGATGCGGAAGGCATCCCGCACCGTGGTCCTGGCCACGTCGAAGGAGACCATCAAGGCCCCCTCATGCGGGAGCATCTCACCGTCGGCGTACTCGCCGGTCACGATCCTGCGCCGGAGGGTCACGCCCACGACTTCCGCGACCTTGGGTATGCGGATCTGTTCGCTATCGGGCCCGCTGCCCGCATCTCGCTTCACAGTACACCAGTATGCCTGACGGCATCATCGGCCGGAAGGCGCCGACCGGGAGCCAGGCCGCGGCCGACACGTGGCAGACTCATAATGTATGGCTACTTCACAATCGGCCGGCGCCGAAGGCCTCAAGGCAGCCGTCGTTATCGCCAATGAACTCCGGCGCAAGATCATCGAGGGCGAGATACCGGTTCAGGGATCACTGCCGGCCGAGAGCCTGCTGATCGAGGAGTACGGCGTATCCAGGCCGACCCTCCGGGCCGCGTTGCGGATACTGGAGTCAGAAGAGCTGATCACAGTCCGCCGCGGCTCGCGTGGCGGCGCATGGGTGAATGCACCCCAGCCCGCCGCCCTCACCCACCGGGCCGGCGTCTACATGCAGTACCACCAGGTCGCCCTGGACGAGGTGCAGCGCGCCCGGCTGTTCATCGAGCCGCCCGCGGTGCGCCTGCTGGCCCAGCGGGCCGATCCGGAGCAGTCCGACCGCCTCTCCGCCATGGCAGAGCTGGAGCGATCGCTGTTCGAGGACCCGCGAGCCCTCAGCCTGCAAGCCCTGGAATTCCACCGGGCGCTGCTGGCGATGTGCGGCAACAAGACGCTCGACGTTTTCGGGTACATGATCTTCGGCACCATCGAGAAGCACCTGCCGGACCGGCAACGGCCGCTTCCAGACCGCGCTCACCGCGCCGTGGACAGGAACAAGGAGCACCTGCGCGTCGTCGAGCTCATCAGGTCTGGTGACGAAGACGGCGCTTCCCGCTTGTGGACCGAACATCTGGGGCAGGTCCGCGACGCCATGCTCAGTGACCACGACGCCGGGCAGCCTGTCCTCTTCCTCTGAACTAACCGAATCGTTGCATGATAGCTCGTTTTATGTTATGACTAGGTCGTGGGCAGCAGCGCAGTTCCGAGAGTTACGCAGGCCCGATCCGAGATGCTGGCGACGGCTTTCTCGCGGCCAGCCGGTGCGGCGCTCAATATGCCGTGCTCCGCACAGGCCAGGTAGGAGGAGACTCACGTGCGTGCTGCGCTTACCGTCGAGTACGATCGGCCGACAGAAATCGTCGATAACATCGAGCCAGCTCACCTGGGGCCACATCAGGTCCGGGTCAGGGTCGCTTTCTGCGGAGTCTGTCACTCAGATATTCACATGGGCGGTCGCCTGACGCCCCTTCCGCTTATCGCCGGGCATGAGGCGGCCGGCGAGATCGAGGCGATAGGCTCTGGCATAACTGGCCACGCCGTCGGCGACAAAGTGGTCATCACGCCCATGCCGTCCTGCGGGAAATGCGCCCGGTGCATTTCCCGCCACCCGTCAGTATGCATCCAGAATAAAGGGTGGATGACCGGCCGGTACGCAGACGGCCGCGCGCCCTTCACGCGTAAGGGCGAAGACGTATTCCGCGGCAATGGGGTTGGCGCCTTCACCGAGCTCGTCGTGGTGTCCGCCGATGCCGCCGTGCGCATCGACAACGACGTGCCGCTGGATCTGGCCTGCCTGATCGGCTGCGCGGTGCAGACGGGAGTAGGCGCGGTCCTCAATACCGCCGCCGTGCATCCCGGCGCGTCGGTCCTGGTCATGGGACTGGGCGCGGTGGGACTGTCGATTGTGCAGGGAGCCCGGATAGCCGGCGCTTCGCAGATCATCGCGAGCGACCCGGTTCCCGCCCGGCGAGACATGGCGGCCGCGATGGGGGCCACCGACCTGATCGACCCCGCGGCCGATGACGGGGCCAAGGCGGCCCGGCGCCTGAGCGGGGGCGGAGTGGACTTCGCCTTCGAGGCGGCGGGCTCGCCCGCGCTGATCGCCGCGGGCGTCATCGCAACCGTGCCGGGCGGAGCCGTTGTCCTGGTCGGAGCGCACGACGGCTCGGCCCGCCTCGACGCGATCAGCGCCGGCCAGCTGGTCGTCCAGGAGAAGCGCCTGCTGGGATGCATGCACGGGTCGTCTTACTCCGCCCGGGACATTCCCAAGCTCGTCAGGTTCTGGCGCAGCGGCCAGCTTGACCTCGAGACCATGGTGACGGCCCGCACCGGCCTGGACGGCGTCAATCGGGGCCTTGATGACATCAGGGCCGGGCACGGCGTGCGCACCGTAGTGTCAATCGGCTCGTAACGAACCCGGTCGTGTCCGCTGGTATGCCATCGCGCCAGCGGGCCGAAGGCATCGCCCGTAGACAGCGAAGGGATCCGGTGGACAAGACTCGCGAGATCCACCTCAAGAGCCGGCCGGTCGGCCTGCCGGCGCGGGACAACTTCGAGATAGTCGAGACGACTCTCGCCGAACCAGCCCCCGGTGAAGTGACCGTGCAGAACCTGTGGATGGCCATAGACCCGTACATGCGACTGCTTATGACCGAAACAAAAGGATACGCTCGGCCGGTACGACTCGGGCAGCCCCTCGTCGGCGGTGCCGTCGGCGAGGTCCGGATATCCCGAGACCCCGCATTTCTGCCCGGCGATATCGTCGAGTCCCAGCTCGGGTGGCGCGAGTCGTTTACCGCGCCGATCTCATCAGTGCGGAAGCTTGACGTCTCCAGACTGCCTCCGCAGGCTTTTCTCGGCGTCGCGGGGACTCCCGGACTAACAGCCTATTTCGGAATACTGCGCGTCGCCAACCTCCGCAAAGATGATGTTGTTTTCGTTTCCGGCGGGGCTGGCGTGGTCGGATCCGTGGCATGCCAGATCGCGCGGCTCAAAGGAAGTCATGTGATCGCCTCGGCGGGCGGCCCTGCCAAGGGCGCCTTTCTCAAGGAGATCGGAGTGGAACAGGTCATCGACTACAAGAAGGTCGATGACCTGTCCAGCGCGGTGCTCCGTGCCGCGCCCGATGGGATAGACGTATATTTCGAGAATGTGGGCGGCGCTCATCTTGAGGCAGCCATCGAAGCCGCGCGCCCGGCGGCCCGCTTCGCGCTTTGCGGGCTGACGTCGACCTACAACGACCCGGACGAGAACCGGGGACCGCGCAACCTGTTCCAGGTCATTACGAAGGGCCTCAGGCTGGAAGGCTTCAGTATCACGGCGAATCTCCGGCAGAACCCCGGTCTCCTGGCCGAGTTCCGGGAGGAGCTGCACGGCTGGGTAGCCGACGGGCGCATAACGTGGCGCGAGACGGTATTTGACGGACTCGCAGCAGCGCCGGAAGCTCTTACCGCGCTGTTCCAGGGTGCGGGCATGGGCAAGATACTGGTCCGCCTGGCCTGATGACGGCCGACTCCGAGCTGGTGGTCCACATCTTCAACCTAACTCAATCCGTTGCATCAATAATCGCTCCATGTTAACTTCAGGCAAAGACGCGACCAGCGTTCCGTATCCGCGACCGGACCGTGCGAGCCGCGTCAGCACTGACACGAGAGGACCACTGGACAAATGGGACTAGCCCAAGGCCCGGCGGTCCGCGTGCCCGGCACAGACCGCCTCTTCATCGGGGGCGAATGGGTGAAGCCGTCCTCCGCGGCATCGATTGATGTCGTCGACTCGGGCACCGAGGAGGTCTTTCTCCGCGTAGCGGAGGCGCAGGCAGAAGACGTCTCACGGGCGGTCGCCGCCGCGCGGGAGGCATTCGACGCTGGCCCCTGGCCGCGGATGAGGCATGCCGACCGGGCAGAATATCTCCGTGCCCTTGGGGCCGGGCTCCAGGAGCAGGCGGCGGACCTTGGCCAGGTCTGGCCGCGGGAATCCGGCGCTCTGCAGCGCATCGCCCAGGCCTCCGCCTCGGACGCTGCCGCCACGTTCGAGTATTATGCCGGGTTGGCGGACTCGTTCCCGTTCACGGAGGTGGCCCGTCCCAGCGCCGGCAAGTTCGGGCTTATCGTTCGCGAGCCGGTTGGCGTGGTCGGTGCGATCATTCCGTGGAACGCGCCGATGGCGCTCATGAGCTACAAGATCGCGCCTGCACTGCTTGCTGGCTGCTGCGTGATCGTCAAGTCGTCCCCGGAGGCTCCGGCCGAGGGCTACCTCATGGCCGAGGCAGCCCGGCGCGCCGGCCTCCCCCCCGGCACACTGAATGTTGTCACGGCCAACCGCGAAGTCTCCGAGTTGCTCGTCACGGACTCCCGGGTGGACAAGATCACGTTTACCGGGTCAACGGCGGCCGGACGGAGGATTGCCGAGCTCTGCGGCGCGCGCATCGCGCGCTGCACGCTCGAACTCGGCGGCAAGTCCGCAGCGGTCATCCTCGACGACGTGGACATCGCTTCCGCGGCAGGCACGCTGGCCTGGGCCGAACGCTACCTCACGGGCCAAGCCTGCGCCTCTCTGACCAGGATCGTCGTGACCCGTACGCGCCACGACGAGTTCGCGCAGGCCATCGCCGAAGCCTTCTCGCGGGTCCGCGTCGGCGATCCTTTCGACGGGCGAACACAGATGGGGCCGCTGGCCACGAGTCGTCAGCGCGACATCGTGGAGGGCTATATCGCGAATGGCGTGGCGGAGGGCGCAACCCTCCTCGCCGGCGGCGGGCGCCCGGAGAAACTCGATCGCGGATGGTACATAGAGCCTACTGTCTTCGCTAATGTGGACAACGCCTCTACCATTGCCCGCGAAGAAATCTTCGGGCCGGTCCTGTGCGTGGTGCCAGCCGAAGATGAGCAGCATGCGATTGCTGTCGCCAATGACACTATCTACGGTCTCAACGCATCGGTTTTCACGCCAGACCTGGATCGGGCCTACGACGTCGCGCGTCAGTTGCGTTCAGGAACAGTGGGACATAATGCGGTGCGCCTGGACTTTCGGATTGGTTTCGGGGGATTCAAGCAGTCCGGAATCGGGCGCGAAGGGGGCCGTGAAGGAATGCTGCCATTCCTTGAGGCGAAGACAGTTATTCTAGATGGCCGACCGGCCGGACTGTAGCAGAAAGAAAGGTGCGAGTACTGGTCATGCCAGAGTTCACCATGCTTGCGTCCGGATACCGTGCGATCGAAGGACCGACCGTCGGGCACGATGGCTCGCTGTATTTCAGTGATGTCTACGGCGGAGGGGTTTACCGTCTCGCCGGTCCTGGCGTCATCGAAACCGTGGTTCCTCGGCGCAAGTTCGTTGGCGGAATCTGCCTGCACGCCAGCGGGGGAATCGTCATCGCGGGCCGGGACGTCAACCACGTGCGCAACGGTGCGAGCGAGATCCTGCTCCGCCCGGGCGATGTGACCGGGGGGCCAGGGCCGGTCTCGGGTTTCAATGATCTGGGCGCGGACCGCTTCGGCCGGATCTTCGTAGGCACCACTCGCCTTAACCCAGACGGCACGCTGCACGGCGGCGATCTGGTGATGATCGACAGGCGAGGTCAGGCCGAAGTGATCTACTCCGGCATCGGCATGCCAAACGGCGTTGCCACGTCACCGGACGGAAAACTGCTTTATCATGCAGACACTGAAAGGAAACTTATTACGGTCATCGACCTCGCGGATGGCGTGGCGCGACCCGAAGTTGCCGGCCAACTATCCACCGTCGGCCTTCCCGGCGGCCCCGACGGAATGGCCATCGACGAGGACTCCGGCATCTGGACAGCACTTTACCAAGGTGGCGCCGTGGCCCGCTTGATGCCCGACGGCCAGATCGACCGCCAGATGGACGTGCCTGCGGCCAATCCGCTCAGCGTCTGTTTCGGCGGTCCCGGCCTTACTAACCTGATCATAGTAACCATGGACAACTCCCGGCAGCCCGAGCTCGGAGGCTGCATCCTGTCCGTCGACGCCGGAGTCCGGGGCGCTCGGGTTGGGGAGGCAACGCTGTGATGACGGGGAATCGCTTACTGACGCCCGGCGTCACCAGGGAGCGGAGTTTGTGCATTTCCCGTTCGGCCGCTGGAAGGCCTGCGTGTCCCGTTGGCCGAGGCAGGCGCGAATGAAGCTCATGAGTTCAGCGGTGCGGCAGCTGCTGACCGTTGCTGCGTCACCTCACTGGGTTGGGATTATCCGTGTCACACGCTGGCACCGAAACCGGGCAGCGGACAGTGCTCATCACCGGCGGTTCGGTGGGTCTGGGCCTCGCGCTGGCCAAGCAGTTCATTGGTTACGGCAGCCGGGTCTACGTGTGCGCCCGCGGCGAAGTCGGCCTGGCCAAGGCAGCTGCCGAGGTGACTGGTCTCAACACGATCGTCGCCGACGTGACAAAGCCCGAAGACCGGCAGCGGCTGTGGGATGTGATTGAGCCCGACGGGCATACCGTCGACATACTCGTCAACAACGCCGCGATCACCCGTCCGCATGACTACACAAACGATGCTACGTTGAGTTCGGATCAGGTCCGCCAGGAGCTGGAGATCAACTTCGCGGCACCGATCGAGCTCTGCCGCATCTACCTGGCAGCACGGCGCCGGAACGGGCAAGAAAACGTTTCCGGGTCGCTCGTGAACGTCGGAACCCCCGGCGCGCTCATCCCGCTGGAAGCGCAAACCACTTTATTGCGCGACCAAAGTCGGCCTGCACATGTTCACGCAGACGTTGAGACGCCAGCTGCGGGCCACCCCCGTCGACGTGATCGAGGTGTTCCCGCCTGGGCTGCCGACCAACCTGGCCCAGGATCTCGAGGTGGGCGGCGGCGGCGGCGCGAGCACCGACGTCATCGCCGAAGTCGCCGCCGAGATCTGCGCCCGCATCGTGGACGGCACCGAGGTGATTCTGCCGCACACGCAAAGCCGCCGGCTCTACGCGGCACTGCCGGAGATGGATCCCGGTTTCATCGACACGGTCAACAACGGTGTCAAGCGGCGTCCGGGCTGGGATCAGCGGCAGAGCGCTGTAGTCAACAAGATCGCCTCCCACGCCAGCCCCTGCAGGAGCGATCTGCCCTGACCGGCCTGCTGCGGTCGTGCTTCGCCCGGACCCAGACGTGGCTGCAGGCCGGGAAGTACGTGTCCGCGCTGGTCAGGGCATCTTCAGATGTTGCAGCTCACGTCGTGCCGTTGACCCTGGCGAAGACCTTGTGCGCCTGAATCAGGGCGTCGCTCGTGCGGGGTGCGCCACAGTAGGCGTTGGCGTGAATCAAAACCTCGATGATCTCCTCCTGAGTGATGCCCAGCATCAAGGCCCCGCCGATGTGGTTACGCAACTCGCGGGACTGACCACCCATAGCGATCACGAACGCCATCGTCAGGAAGCTTTTGGTACGTCTGTCTAGGCCGGGACGCGCCCAGGAATCGGTGAAGGCGTGCTCTAGCATGAGCCGGTTGAGGTCGAGCATGTTCTCGGGCTCGCCGGCCTGCGGCTCGACCGGATAGTCGACTCCGAACAGCTCGCGCACGGTGTCCAGCGCTGTCTCCAACCGCTCGGGCTCACCGGGCGGCGTCGGTTCGGAGATCTCGGCCATCGTTTTCTCCCGATTATGAGTTGGCCAGCCAGCTTCTCGAGTCCATCGCTAGGCAGTCTGGGCTTCCAGGCAGTATTCGTTTTAAGATAGAACACTATAAGGCAGGACACTCGACGACCAAAGCGGTCTACGCGGCCTGAAGAGGCGCCCTATTCGGCACCGCGATCGCGTATGCCTTCGCCCAGACGCCAGATGCGCACGCCGGGCCGATCAGGGTAGCTACCGCCTCGCGTAGCTCATCGACGCTCCGTTTCGCAGAGGGGAGCCACGAATGCTAGGACATTGGATGTCGGATCTGGAGAAGGGCGACACGCTCGGACCGATCGAACGCACGATCACCCCTTTCATGATCCGGGAGTACTCACATTCAATCGAGGACGACGCGGATCGGCACCAGCAAATAGACGGCCTGATCGCACCGCCGACACTGCTGCACGCGCATAAGAAGCAGCTGCTCGAACAGGCCTGTCCCGCAGGTGTCGGCCCGCACGCGCGGATGCACCTGGAGTACGACGCGACGCAACACGCTGTCATGCCCGCCGGTGTCACCGTCGTCATCGCTGGTTCGGTGACCGACCGGTACGAACGCAAGGGCCAGGAACGGGTGACCATCTCATTCGAGATCCGCGACAAGGACAGCGGCGTGCTCTACACGAGGTACAACGACACCTCGCTCGTCAGCTTCAAGGCCGAGGGCTGAGAACGATGCCCCCGACAGCATCGGCCGACTCATGGGTGCCAGGCACGACAGTAACCGCGCTGCGCCGTGTCATGACCGCTGAACGCATGCGATGGTACGCCGACGCGCTCGAGACATGCACCAGCGATGACGGCGTGGCGGTCATCGCGCCGCTGAATATCCACACCAGCGATGACATCGCACGAGAGAACGGGCTGGCCGGCCGGGTCGCCGACGGCATGGTGTCGACCAATTGGATCTCGACTTATCTCGCCGATACCTTCGGCGACGATTACCTCGCCCACGGCTCGCTCAAGACGCGCTACGTCAAACCGATCTTTGAGGACGAGACGATCGAGGTCATCATCCGTATCACAGGCGCCGAACCAGACGCCGTATCCGGGCGCACACGGCTCACCGCTGAGGTGTCGTGTGTGAAACCCGACGGGAGTACCGCGACCGGCGGTACCGCCACAGTTCTGCTCTCCGGAGCCTGACCGGCCACGCCTGAAACTACAGGTGATGCCGGATGCGTCCGGTTTGCGGTGTCCGAGTTTGTCGAGATAGATCCGAGCAAGGGCTGAGAATGCAGAGCCATCCGCTAGGACGCTCCGGCGTCGAGGTCAGCGCACTCGGCCTCGGCGTGATGACGTTCGGCGCTCAGACCGGCCAGGATGAGGCCTTTGCTCAGCTGAACCTGGCGTTGGCGTCGGGGGTCACGCTGTACGACGCGGCCGAGAACTACCCGGCTCCGACCGTTGCCGAGACCCAGGGCAGGTCAGAGGAGATTCTTGGCGCGTGGCTGAGTTCGCGGGGTGTCCGGGACCAGATCGTGATCGCCACCAAGGTCACCGGGCCGCGGGACATGGCTCATATCCGCGGCAGTGATCGCAAGCTTGACCGGGCTAACATCACTGCCGCGATCGAGGCCAGTCTGCGCCGATTGCGGGTCAGCCACATTGATCTGTACCAGATCCATTGGCCGGAGCGGCTGATCACCACCGCCTCGCGGCCCCGGTTCGTGCACCGCGACGACGCTCCCGGCACGGTGCCGATCGCGGAAACACTCGCGATCATGGACGACCTCGTTGCCGAGGGCAAAGTGCGCCAGGTCGGCGTCGCGAACGAGACGCCCTGGGGTGTGATGACCTATCTACGGCTGGCCGAAACCGAAGGACTGGCCCGGGTCGTCTCCGTCCAGAATGGCTACAGCCTCCTGAACCGAACCTTCGAGCTCGCCCTCGCCGAAGTGGCCATGCGCGAGCAAGTAGGCCTGATCGCCTACTCGCCCTTGGCCGTGGGGCTGCTGACCGGCAAGCACCTGGCCTCTGCACAGGCCCCGGAGGACTCCAGGCTGCGCCTCTTCCCAGGCCTCGAGAACAGGACGAAGGGGGCACGGGTGCACCGGGCGACCGCGGCCTACGCCGAGATTGCCCGCAGGCACGGATTGGACGCGGCCGCGATGGCGCTCGCCTTCGCCCGTAGCCGACCGTTCACCACGTCGGTGCTTATCGGCGCCAGCAGGCTGAGCCAGCTCGAGAACAACCTCGCGAGCGCGGATCTCGAGCTTCCGCCGGCCGTGGTCAAGGAGATCGACGCTGTGCATGACGAGAACCCAAACCCCTTCCGGTAACCGAACCTGCGAAGCCGGCTGCCGGCGAGAGCGGGGTTTGCGCTAGATCGAGGCGATGCCGACGGGCGCGCCACTGACGCCGGGAGTTCCCTCGCCTGCGCCGCGCGCAACCGCCTACCCCGCGCTATCTGCCTCAATCCGTTGAATCAATTATCGCTCCACGTTGACATAGGCAAAGACGCGGCCAGGAAAACAGGGCATGGGCGCCGTCCGAGCCTTGATGACAGGACCGAGGGCATGTTCACCATCGCGTTCCGGATCGCGATGGGCCCGCAGGAGGAACTACGCCAGCCCCTGGCCTGGCCAGTTCGTCAGGTCAGAAGGAAACCGGCGTCGACCGGCAGCGTCACTCCGGTCACGTAGCGCGCCTCGCCAGAAGCCAGCCACAGTACCGCTTGAGCGATATCGGCCGGCTCCATCCACGGTACGCGCAGTGGATGCCTGCGCACGAACGCCGGCATGGCGTCGGCCAGGGTAGCTGGCGTTACCTCCGGGTTGAAGAGCCCGTAAACGGTCTCGTTGTGCACCATCGGCGTGTTCACCGACGACGGAAGGACGCAGTTGACGCGGATGGCATGCGGGGCCAACTCAGCCGCGAACGCCCGCATCAAGCCGATGACACCGTGCTTGGCGGCGGTGTAGTGGACGGCATTGGGCACGCCCCGCACGCCGGCCATCGAGCTGGTGAGCACGATTGAGCCGCCCCGCCTGGCGGCGATCATGGACGGCACGACGGCGCGGACGGTGTGCCAGGCACCGGTCAGGTTGACGTCAATAACGTCCTTCCAGGCTCCAGGGGAAAGCAGATGCCCGGGCTGATAGGAGATGATCCCGGCATTGGCCGACACGATGCTGATGAATCCGAACGCGGCGAGCCCGTCCGCGACGGCTGCTTCGACCGACGCCAGGTTCCGTACATCTACCTGGCAGGCCACCATAGCGCGTCCGGTAGCGCGCACCAGCGCAGCGGTTTCATCCAGGTCAGCTTGGGTGCCCAGCCCGAAGGGCACCGTTCCGATGTCGTCCAACAGGTCGACGCCGACGATGTCCGCGCCCTCCTCGGCCAGGCGGATCGCATGCGCCCGCCCCTGCCCCCTGGCGGCCCCGGTGATGAAGGCCACCTCGCCATCTACTCTGCCCATGGCGCACCATCCCCTGTCAACAGTTCGACGCTTAATGTAACGATTTTGAATGAACATCGTCTTACGTGGTGTTATCTGCGGCCAGCCCGGATACGGCTTAACGAAGCGCGTGCCTGCTTCGACGACAGAACAGGATCTTAGTTCAGCTCAGGGCCCGTTGACTAGACCGGCGCATCATGTAACGATAAGGCGCGAATGGATCGACGTGACGATGACTGGCCAGCAAGACAACACTCAGAGAACCATGGGGCAAACTCATGCGAAAGACGGTTCGGCCCGGCTCAATCACCCGCAACCGGAGTTCTGCCGCAGCCAGGGTCCTCGCCGGCGTCGGCCTGGCCGGGCTGGCGCTGGCCGGCTGCAGCAGCTCGCCTTCGCCCTCGTCATCAGCTTCAGGCGCCGGGCCGGTATCGACGAAATCGACCGCCACCGGGTCGCCCGTCAAGATCATGGTCATGGGCCTCGGGCCGGCAGCACCATCGGCCTACTCATCCCTGGAGTTCCTGGACGTCAATACCGCGATCGAAGCGGAGGCCACCGACGTCAACGCCCACGGCGGGGCGTCCGGCCACAAGATCGTGGTGAATTTTTGCTATGACCAGGGCAACCCCAATCTCGCGGCCGGATGCGCGCGAACGGCCGTGAGCGATGGCGACATCGCCGTCATCGCGCCGTTGATCATAACCAGTGACCAGGTGACCCCCATCCTGCAGCAGGCGGGGATTCCTTACTTCGGTGAAGTCCCGATCTCACCGGGCGACTACACGAACCCCATCTCGCTGCCCATCGCCGGCGGAGTCCCGATTGACTACGGCGCTGAGGGATACATTCTGGCCACCCGCGGCTGCAAGAAGATCGGCATCCTCGTGACCACCTCCTATGAGGACGCCGTCCCCTACATCACGCATGCCGCGGTGACCAACGGCGCTCAGATCGTGTCCACCGAGACGATCCCGGTGACGTCCGTCGACCCGAGTGCGCAGATTGCGCAGATCGAGCAGGCCGGGGCGACATGCCTGGCCATCGGCGTGAACCCCAACCAGGGCCCGCCGATCGTGCAGGCGGTCAACCAGAGTGGCCAGAAGCTGACGATGTCCGGCCTGACCGCGAGTTTCCCGAACTCCCTGCTGAAAAGCATGGGGGCAGCCGCGAATGGCCTGCTCCTGGACGGAGCGCAGCTGCTGCCTTCGGACACTGGCAATCCAGCGATCAGGAACATGCTGGCGGTCGCGAAGGAGTACGACCCGAGCGGGACGACTATCACCAGCAGCTTCGCGACAGTGGCGTGGTCCGATGCGGAGTTTCTGTTCACCAAAGTCATCCCGGGGATTCACGGCCCGGTGACGGCGGCCAAGGTTATCCAGGGCATCAAGGCGCTGAAGAATTTCAGTACGGGCGTCACGCCGTCCTACACCGGAAGCACTGCCCCGGCCATCGCCGCCTACCCGCGCCTGCTCAATTACGGCGTTACCTTCTGGAAAGTAGAAAACGGCATTCCGGATCACTTCACGAGCGGGTTTGTCAATATCGCCAAGAGTGTCGCCTCGTGAACCTAAGGACCGCGCCCAGGGCAACTCCAACCGAGGACGGCACGATACTGGAGGCCACGAACCTCAGTGCCGGGTACCACAAGGTACCTGTCATCCACGACATCAGCATGAGGGTCCGGGCGGGAGAAGTGCTAGCTATCCTCGGGGCTAACGGGGCCGGCAAGACGTCCTCCGTCCTGGCGCTGGCCGGAGCGATTCCCGTGCTCGGCGGCGCGGTCCGGTTCGGCGGCCAGGACACTACTGCACCGCTGCACCAGCGGGTACGACGAGGCATGCGCCTGGTCGCCGAGGGTCGGTCCGTCTTCATGGGGCTTACGGCCAGCGAAAACCTGAAGCTGGCCCGCCGCAACATCGGACCCTGTCTGGAGCTGTTCCCGGAGCTGAAGGCGGTCCTGAACCGGCGCGCGGGCCTGCTGTCGGGCGGCGAGCAGCAGATGCTCACCCTGTCGCGGGCACTCGCCAGCGATCCGGCCGTGCTGCTAGTTGACGAGCTGTCGCTCGGGCTCGCGCCCCTTGTGGTCCGGCGGCTCCTCGATGCCGTCCGCGCCGCCGCCGACCGGGGCGCCGGCGTCGTGCTGATCGAACAGCAGATGCGGCACGCACTGGCTGCCTCGGACAGGGCCTGCGTGATGCGACAAGGTCGGATCGTGCTCAGCGGGCCGTCCAGGGAACTGCTCAAGGACACGCCGCGCATCGAAGCCCTTTATCTGGGGGGCGAATGAGTCAGGTTCTGCAGTTCGCCATCCTGGGTCTCGCGTCCGGGGCCCTGTACGCCTTGTTCGCGATGGGACTGGTCATCACCAATCGCGCTTCGGGCGTGGTCAACTTCGCCCACGGGGCCGTGGGGATGTTCGGAACCTTCGTGTTCTGGGACCTCAACCAGAACCACCAGGTGCCGTTTGCGCTGGCCGCGCTGGCCGGGGTAGCGACCTGCGCGGTGCTGTCGGGCATCGTCCAACAGACCCTGATGCGCCCGCTGCGAGACCAGGCACCGCTGACCCGCATGGTCGCGACCCTCGGGGTCCTGACCCTGATCGAGCAGGCCGCCTCCCATATCTGGACTGGGGGGACCATTCTTGTGCCGTCGGAGTTGCCGGTCGGCCCGGTCAGGGTCCTTGGCACCAGCGTGGGTGCCGACAACCTGTGGATCCTGGGGATAACGATCATCTTGACCCTGGGACTGGGGGCCCTGACCCGGTTCACCAACTTCGGCCGGGCGACTACCGCGGCAGCCGAGAACCCCCTCGCCATCTCGGCCCTCGGCTATTCACCGGACCGGCTGGGCCTGGGCAACTGGGTCATCGGCGGAGCCCTGGCCGGGGTGGCCGGCATCCTGCTCGCTCCCATCCTGCAGCTCCAGGTCGACCAGTACACGCTGCTGATCGTTCCCGCTCTCGCGGCCGCTGTCGTGGGGCGGCTGTCGTCGCTGCCCCTCACCTTCGCCGGCGCCCTGATCCTGGGTGTGGCCCAGTCAGAAATTTCGAGATACGTGAGCCAGCCGGGATGGGCCGACGCGGCGCCGTTCCTGCTGATCGCCGCGGTCCTGGTGGTCCGGGGCAATGACCGCACGTTCCGCTCCCGGGTGGCTGAACGCCTTCCCGCAGTCGGCTCCGGCCGCATCAGGTGGCGTATCGTGCTGCCGCTCTTGGTGGCCGCCATTGCGTTCGTCGAGCTGATCGGCCAGACATGGCAGTCGGCCACGATGGTCACCATGTTGGCCGGAATAGTCATACTCTCGGTGGTGGTCGTCACCGGCTACAGCGGCCAGCTGTCACTCGCGCAGTACGCCTTCGCCGGCTGGGGCGCGTGGGTGGCTAGCCGGTTCGCCTCGGCGACCGGGTTGTCCTTCCTGCCGACGCTACTCGTAGGGGTAGCCCTGACCGTTCCGCTCGGTCTCCTCGTCGGCATCCTCTGCCTCCGGACACGGGGTGTCTATGTGGCCATCGCGTCCCTGGGCTTCGGGACAGGGGTCCAGGCGCTTATCTTCAACAGTCCCGGCCTGACCGGGGGGACCCTGGGCATCACAGTGCCCGCAGCGCACATCCTGGGCATCGACGTCGACAGCGTCAACCAGCCGGGGAGATACGCCATCGTGGCTATCGTGGCCTTCCTGCTATGCGGGCTGGTCGTCGCGAACGTCCGGCGGGGCCGGTCGGGGCGGCGGCTGCTCGCGGTGCGGGCCAACGACCGGGCCGCCGCCTCGCTCGGCATCGGTACGGTGACGGCCCGCCTGTACGCGTTCGTGCTCGCTTCCGCGATCGCAGCGGTGGGCGGCATCCTGATCGCGTTCGAGGTACCCACGATCATCTTCTCCACCTACAGCCCGCTCCAGTCCATCCAGGTCGTGTCCCCAGGCCGTCGTCGGCGGCGTCGGATGGATAGCCGGAGGGATCAACGGCGGCATGCTGCAGACCGGATCGCTGGCGAGCAGGCTGCTGAACGATCTCGGGACCACGTGGGCCGGTTATCTCCCGGCCATCGGCGGAGCCCTCGTCGTGCTGACGATCCTCATCGCCCCCGACGGCTTTAGCGCGCAGCAGCGACGCGAACTGGGACGGCTCCTGAGCATTATCCGGCGTGCCCGCCCAAGCCGGCCGGCCAAGCCCGTCGCGCCCCTTGCCTCGCTCGCCCGGGAACCGCGGGACGGCTCAGTGCTCGAGGTGTCCGACGTCAGGGTGGCCTTTGGCGGGACGCTCGCCGCTGACGGCGTCAGCCTGACCGTGCGCCCCGGCGAAGTGGTCGGCCTCATCGGGCCTAACGGCGCCGGGAAGACAACCATGATCGACGTGATTACCGGATACGTGCGGCTGCGCTCCGGCAGGCTGGTGCTGGGCGGGAAAGACGTCACCGGCTTCTCCCCGGCGCGCATCGCTCGCGCCGGGGTTACCCGATCCTTTCAGTCGCTTGAGCTGTTCGAGGACATGACCGTCCTGGACAACCTCCGCGTGGCGTGCGACCCGAGAGACCCGTGGTCCTACCTGCTGGACATGATCTGGCCGCGCAAACTTGCCCTGACCACGACCGCCGCGGCCGCGGTCAGGGACTTCGGCCTGGAATCCGAGCTGCTCAAAAAGCCGCAGGATGTCTCCTACGGCACCCGGAGGCTAGTCGGCATCGCGCGGGCCGTCGCGACGGGAGCTAACGTGCTGCTGCTCGACGAGCCGGCCGCCGGGCTCAGTGACCAGGAGACGGCGGAACTTGGCAGGCTGGTGCGGTCCATGGCCGACGAGTGGCAGGTCGCTGTCCTGATCGTCGAGCATAACGTCGAGCTGATCATGGACATCTGCGACGACGTCTATGTCCTGAACTTCGGGCGCGTCATCTCCCACGGCCCGGCCCGGGCCGTCCGCGAGGATCCGGCGGTCGTCCAGGCCTACCTTGGAGAGTCCGCCGATGCTCAGGGCTCTGCTCCATCCTCGGTCTCTTTATGACCCGCATCCGCGAGCGCATACTCCCGGTCCCGGTCATGCTAGCGATCCGCACGTGAGGTGAAGATGTCCCGACCGGATGAAGATCTGCGGCTCTCTCGTCAGGGCAACAGTGATCCGGTCCTGCGGGCCCGCTGGTACACGGGCGGCTACTACCAGCCCAAGTCAATCGCCGAGCGAATTGCCGAGACGGCGGCCCGCCGTCCACTCGCCAGCATGGTCTTTGCCGGGGAGCACCGAGCGGCGACCACGGATCTGGCCACCATCGACCAGCGGGCACGGCGGGTGGCGGCGGGGCTGTCACGCCACGGGATCAAGTCAGGTGACAGGGTTGCCGTCCAGGTTCCCAACCGGATCGAGGGCGTGGTGGCCACGCACGCCCTGTGGTACCTGGGTGCCGTGGTCGTGCCTGTCGTGCACATCTACGGGCCACGGGAGCTGGAGTTCATCCTGCGCCAGTCCGCCGCCCGTGCGTTGGTGATACCCGACCGGTGGGGCCGGATCGACTACCTCAGCCGCCTTGCGGCGCTGCCCAGCGTGCCGACGCTGGAAACGGTCATTGTCATCGGCAAAGACGTGCCCGCGGGGATGGTGCCGTGGTCCCGGCTAGAAAAATCGCCGGGCATCGACCGTATCTTCGCGGGTCATCCCGACTCGGTCGCCATGATTGCTTACACCTCGGGAACCAGTGCCGATCCCAAGGGCGTGGCCCACAGCCATAACACGCTCCTGGCCGAGATCCGCTGGAGCCTCAGCTTCATTGATGCGGCCCCGAATCCGGTCAGCTTGGCCGCTTTCCCGGCCGGCCATGTGGCGGGCGCGCTGGAGCTGCTGCGAGCGACAGTCGGCGGCCGCCCGACAGTCTGGATGGACCGGTGGGATGCGGAACGGGCTGCCGCACTCATCGAGCGGTACGCCGTCACGACGTCTTCGGGAGCCCAGGTTCACCTGACGACGCTCCTGGAAGCGGCCAGGCAGAGCCATCGGAACATCTCTACGCTCAGCGCCTACCTGGCCGGCGCCTCCGCGATCTCGTCCGGTGTGATCGAAGCCGCCAGCGCGGCCGGCATCGCGGCCTACCGTTCGTACGGCTCGAGTGAGCACCCGGTGCTCAGCAACGGCTCGCCTAGCGATCCCGTTGATCTCCGGGCCGCTACGGACGGGCGAGTCGCCCCCGGAAGCGAGATCCGCATTGTCGATCGTGCCGGAGCGGACGTCCAGCCTGGTATGGAAGGTGAACTCCTCTGCCGCGGGCCGCAGCAGTGCCTCGGGTACACGGACTCGCAGTTGAACCGGGACGCCTACGACGCGGACGGGTGGTTCCGCACGGGGGACGTGGCCCGGATGGACGCGCGGGGGTACCTGACGATCACCGATCGGCTCAAGGACGTCATTATCCGCGGCGGGGAGACATTGTCCTCCAAAGCCATCGAGGACGTGCTGACAGAACATCCAGACATCGCGGAGGCAGCGGTCATCGCTGTTCCCGACCTCGAGCTGGGCGAGCGCGTAGGCGCCTTCGTCGTACTGCGCCCCGGACGCTGCATCGACCTGGCGGAGATCGGCCGACATTTCGCGGCCGCCGGCGCGGCCAGGCAGAAGACGCCCGAGCGACTGCACGTTGTCACCGAACTCCCCAGAACCGCCAGCGGGAAGGTCAAGAAGGAGCTTCTGCGGGCGCGCCTGCGGGGGCGATAGCACGACTACCTGAACTCGTAGGACGGCGCTGGAACCATCCGGGTCACACGCTATGCGCGCGAGAGGCTGCCGATGCGGTCGACGAGTCCCCAGCGCAACGCGGTCGTGGCCGGTAGCCGGTCCCCGGTCAGCATCAGCCAGGCGGCACGCCAGCGGCCGATCCGGCGCGGCACGCTGACCGAGCCGCCAGCCCCAGGAACCAGGCCCATCCGGACCTCGGGAAGCGCGAAGAACGCGCCGGGCGCGGCGATGACCGTGCCGGCGTAAGCCAGCATCTCCGTGCCTGCCCCGACGCAGGCACCGTGCGCGTGCACGGTCACCTTCGGCGCGATCCGGTCGATCACGCGCCAGGGAGCCCGGTCCAGCCGGACCATGTACGCCGCTACCAGGTCTTCAGCGGTCCCGAATTCATCCAGGTCACCGCCCGCGCAAAACGCCGGCCCCTCGCCCCGCAGATCGACCGAGGCGATGGTGTCATCGAACTCGGCGAGTTCCACCGCCTCGGCCAGCGCTTCGCGCATCCGGGCACCGAACGCGTTACGGCGGGCCGGGTCGCTGAGGACGATCGACAGACGCCGGCCGTCCCGGCTGACGCGCACCGGCTCAGGAGGTGGCGGCCGGCGGCGTGACGGGCCGCGTCCGGCGAGCCAGCGGGCAAACTCCGGGCCGCCGAGCAGCAGCGAGTACGCGGCCGCTTCGGCGGCCAGGGCGGCTGTCGTGCCGGAACCTGGCTGCGGCGCCAGAGCAACTGTCTGCCGCACCAGCTGCCCGCACATGACCGCCGCCCGTGGCGAGTGGGCCACGGCGGCCCTCAGTCGCGCAACGGCCTGACCGAGACCGCAGCCAAGATCCTCCACGGGAACGATCGGCGCGAGCGAGGCACCGGGCGGGGCCGCCTGCGAGGTGGTGGCGAGCGTCAGGGTGGCGGCATCGATGAGCGGCGCCAGCGCTGGTGCCGGTGGTCCTTCGAGGATCGCCGCCGTCAGCGCGACCGACCCGGCCACGAGCCGCGCCGCGCGGGCGACGTCCGGCGGCGGCATGTTCCGCCAGAACTCGAGCGGGATGACGACCAGGGGCCGGGCCGGCACGCCGCCGGCCGTGAGGCCGGATTCCAGCTCGGCCGCCAGGTCCGCCACGCTGGTCACGTCATCCTCCTCCGTAGATCAGCTGTCCAGCCACGAACGTCGCCGCGACCAGGCCGGATTCCAGACGGTCGAGCACCTCCAGCGGCTTGGCGTGGAGCAGGGTGAGGTCACCCGGACGGCCGGGCGCGACCAGGCGTGGCCTGCCCGGCGCGGCGGGCTCGCCCAGGAACAGCGACAGGGCCCGAACTGGGGAGACCGCCTCGTCCGTGCGAAACAGCCGCGGACGGTGGACCGCGGCGCGCATCACGGCCCACACGTCCTCACCCCCGAAGGGCGCGTCGGTGCCAGCCGCGACCGGCACTCCCGCATCGATGAGGGATCGCAGCCGCCACAGGTCCAGTAGATCGTCCGGAGTCACATCACGTGCGTACTGCTGGCCCCGTTCAGCGACGAAGTGCGGCTGGGTGACGACGGTCAGCTGGCGCAGGCCGGGCAAGGACTCGGCCGGGACGACCGCGCCGTGCTCGATCCGGTCGCCGGGCAGATGGCCCGCGAGGTCCAGCGCGGCCAGCGTCAGCACCAGCTGGACGCGGGTCACGCAGTGGACGGCGGATGGGCGCCCGGCGGCATGCGCGCGACGGATGACATCGGCGAGTTCAGGCAGCGAGGGCAACGTTGCGTCGTCGAGCAGGATCTTGGCGGCCCCGAGGGTGATCTTCCCCGGCGGCGGGCGCACCCCCGGAGGGGCCATGCAGTGCAGGCGCTGGGCTATCGGGCTCTCGGCCAGGGACGCCAGATCCTGCTCGGTGGCTCCCGGTGTCGCGTCCGTGAAACCCGTGACCCCGGACGCGGCGGCCCGCATGCTGACGCCCGCCAGGTCCGCGGTCACGGTGCCGGCCTGCTCCGCCAGCCAGCGGTCCATGCGCCACAAACGCCCGGTCGGGTGGCCGGCTTCGTCCCGCTCCACGCCGTCAAGCCGACACGCGTCGAGCCCCAGCCGCGCGATGGCCGGCGAATTGACCATCCAGAGCGCGCCGGTCCGATGCTGGACCCGGACCAGGCGGTGCGGGAGGATGCGGTCAAGCTCTCGCCGGTCCAAGCGGCCAGCGACCGACTCGTGATACCCGACCGCCCGCAGCCAGGCGCCGGGCGCAAGTTCCGCGTCGGCCGCACGCAGCCGTGCCGCCAGGTCGACGGCGGTGTGTACCTGGGGCGGCCCGAGGGTGACGCTGGCCCGGGCGGCGGCCAGCGCGCGCAGATGCACGTGGTGGTCGTGCAGGCCGGGTAGGAGGGTTCCGCCGCCGGCGTCGAGATCGTCTTCGCCCCGGGCTGGCCGAAGGCCCGGCGCGCATTCGGCGACGCGGGGGCCGACCAGGCGTATGTCGGTGAGCGGAAGGTTGACCAGGGTCGCTGGATCGATCTTGTGGGTGCCGCCCGGCCACACACGCGCGTTGCGGATCAGCACGTGGCCCGCCGCCCGGCCAGCCAGGCGAACACCGCAGCGGTGTCAGCGCCGGGTTCGGCTGCGGTCCGGACACCATCGAGCCGCGCGGGGCGCCGCGGCGGCCGCACGGCCTGTTCGCGGCCCGAGGATGGGCAGCTCACTGACCCATCCGGCCGGATCTCGTGCGGGCCATGATCCGGCACACCCGCGGCGGCGAAGACACCGGCGACCTCGCGCATGGACAGACCGATCAGTTCGCCGCCGCCGGCGGCCAGCGAGCGGGCGACCGCGAGGGCACCGCACACTCCGGTCAGCGGGTCCGCGATCGCGTCGGCACAAAACACCGGCTGGGGGGCTGACCCGCCGGTGACCCAGCCGACGAGCCCGCCAGCCACCGCGGCATCGTCGCCGAATGCCACCCGGTCCGGTATGGTCCGGCCGTACCCGGTGATGCTGAGCCAGACCTGCCCGTCCCGATGCGGCATCGTCTCCGGGGCCAGTCCCCAAGCCGCCAGGGCACGCGGCCGGGACGCCTCGATCACGACGTCCGCCGCTTCGATCAGCGTCCGGAGGGCTGATCGGCCGTCCCTGGTCCGCAAGTCGACCGTCACGCTGCGGTGCCCGGCGTGGAGCCAGTCGAAGAACTCGCGCTGACCCGAACGCCCGCCGTCCGGCCGATCAGCTGATTCCGCCTTGATCACGTGCGCACCGGCCAGGCCCAGAAGGCGTGCGCACATCGGCCCCGCCCACATCGACGACAGATCAGCGACCACCGCACCCGCGAGCGGCGAGCCGAACGATGGCCGCGCGATACGCGTGGTCTGCCACGGCGGCCAGCCCGAGGGCACCCCCAGGCCACCGGCGGCCGGCCGGGCGGCGGCCGGCAGGGCGGCGGCGGGAACACCGAGCAGCTGCGCAGCCGACGCCATATCTTCCGCCGTGCGGACCAGCGCCGCTGCCGCGAGCGCGCTCACCGCCCCGGAGGCCAGGCCGTCTGCGTCCAAGCCGAGCACGCCGAGGATGGCGGGGACGGCGGCCAGGTCATCTGGCCTGCTCAGCGTGACAGCGCACCAGCCATCCGCCGCCGGCAGCAGGTAACTCCCACCCCCGGCGGAAACCCGTCCGCGCCGGCTGAAGCCAGCCAGCGCCGCGCGGACGGTGATCAGCTCCGACGGATCGGCGTGAACCGGCCGACCCGTCGCGCGCGTCACCTCAGCGAGCTGCTCGGTCACCGCGCCGAGCATGGTCATCACCGTCGCCGGAGACGCCACCGGTACACCGTCCGGCAGCCCGGTCAGTGCCATCGCTCCAGACGCGGCCCAATCCAGCACCGGACACCGTTCCTGCACGTCTCATTATCGGCGACCCGGACGTCCGGTGGGACCATCTTGAATAGCTAAATAATCTATCTGTATCTTGGTGGTGTGGATCTCGGGATTACCGGCAAGACGGCGCTGGTCTCCGGCGGCAGCAAGGGGCTGGGGCGGGCGGTCGCGGAAGAGCTCGCCGCCGAGGGTGCGCGGGTGGTGGTCGTGGCCCGCGGCAAGGATGCTCTGGACGAGACGGTGGCCGCCATCCGCGCCGATGGCGGTACCGCCATCGGCGTGACGGCCGACCTGACGGACAAGGCTGACATCCAGCGGGCGGTGGCCGTCGCCCGGGACCAGTCCGGGCCGGTGGAGATCGCGGTATTCAACGTCTACGGCCCCACGCACGGACGGTACGAGGAGGTGACCGACGACGCGCTGAACTCGGCCTACAACGACATGGTGATGGCGCTGCACTGGCTCACGCAGGCCGTCCTGCCGGACATGAAGGCGAACAAGTGGGGCCGCTTGATCACGCTGAACTCCATCTCGGCCAAGGAGGTGCACCGTGACCTGCCGCTGTTCAGTGCGAACCTCACCCGGGTGGCCGCCGTGTCGTTCAACAAGACGCTGTCGGCCGAGGTCGCCCCGTTCGGCATCACCGTCAACACCATGGGCACCGGCAGCTTCCTGACCGACCGGTTCAGCACGTACATGCGGCGGCAGGCCGAAGAGCGCGGCGTGCCCTACGACGAGTTCGACGCCATGCAGAGCGACGTCATCCCGGTCGGGCGGATCGGCTGGCCGGCCGAGATGTCGGCGGCGGTCACCTTCCTCTGCTCGGCGCGAGCCAGCTTCATCACCGGCCAGTTCCTGGTCGTGGACGGTGGCCAGGTCCGCACCCTCTGGTGACCCAGGCCGACGCGGTGGCCGGGCCAGCCGGTGGCCTGAGATCGGTGCTTCACACTTGATATCGCTAGTTAAATTTACTTTTTATAAATCGGTGCGAATCTTCGGGAGTCACTGTGGCCGCCCTCCGTCCGACCATCCCGCTGACCGAAGCCGAACTCCCCCGGCTCGACGTCGATTCCGAGCTGTTCCGCACCGACACCCGGGCAGCGCTGCGGGCGGCGCGAGAGGCCGGGCCCTTTCACCGCAGCCGTCGCGGTATCGAGGTCCTGCGGCACGAGGACGTCCAGCTCCTCCTCACCGATCCCCGGCTGGAGACGCAGGATGCTCACGTCTACCGCAGGTACGGGGCACAGCCAATGCTCTCGTCCTTCGCCGAGCACGGCTTGCTCGTCGCGCTGCACGGCGAGAAGCACGACCGCATCCGGCGCGTCTTCCTCGGCTCGTTCCGCGCCCGGATGGTCCACGAAGCGCGCCCGATGATGCGAGAAGTGGCCGAGAGCCTCATCGCCATGCTGCCGACGGACGGCTCAGCCGTGGATTTCGTCGAGGCGTTCAGCAGCCCTTATCCGATGCAGGTACTCTGCCGCCTGATCGGTATCCCGGTCGGCGACATCTCCGCTTTCACCGCCGCGGCCACCGAGCTGCATCTGCTCGCCGCCACGCCGATCGAACCCGGCTTCCCCGAGATAGAACAGGCGCTGACCACCCTGCGCGAATACAGCCTGGCTCTCGTCGAGGCCCGGACCAGGGACCCGCGGGACGACATCATCAGCGGCCTGATCCGGGCGCAGGTCAGCGAGGGGAAGATAAGCGACGATGAGCTGGCCTGGAACGTCGCTAATCTGATCTTCGCCGGGCAGGACACCACCCGGTACCAGCTCGCCTCCGCGCTGCGCGCCGTGCTCAGCCAGGACGGCCTGTGGGAGCAGATGTACGAAGAGCCCTCGATCGTGGCTGACGTCGCCGAGGAGACGCTGCGCGTCGAGCCCGTGGTGAATTTCGTCGTGCGTATTGCCCAGGAGGACTTTGACTACGGCGGTCCGGGCGGCATTCACGTCGAGAAGGGCCGGCGGGTCATCCTCAACGTGCAGTCGGCGTCGCGCGACCCGGGGCAATTCAGCAACCCCGACGCGTTCTGCCCACGGCCGACGGGCCGGCACGCGGAATCGTTCGACGTGCCCTTCGGTCTGGGCGATCATTACTGCCTGGGAGCCGGGCTGGCTCGCGCCGAGATACAGGAAGCGCTCGGCGTGCTGTCCCGGCGGCTCACCGGTATCGTGGCGCACGGGTCGCCCGCGATGACCGTGCCCACCGCCATGCTGTACGGTCCCGAGGAGCTCACGATCGCCTACCGGCACCGTGGCTGAGCCACGGGACACCGGTACCGGGCGGCGGCCGGCGCTCGTGCAAGCGATCCTCGACCGCGCGGCGGACGCCGGAGACACCCCGTTGCACTTCGTCGCGCTCGACGGCACCGTGGCCGAGACCGTCGTCGCGGACCTGATCGACGACGCGCTGCGAATGGCCGCGGCATTGCGCGCCCATGGCCTGCGGAGCGGCGACGTGGTGGCGGTCCGCGGCGCCAACTCGCTGCCCTACAGCCGCGCCGTGCTCGGCTGCATCCTCGCCGGAGTGATCACACTGCCGCTCGTATCACTGCTCGGCGACGCCGACGTCGAGCAGGCGCTGGCGCTGTCCGGTGCGCGGCTGCTGCTGTCGGAACGACGCGGGCCCAAGCGGCCCCTGCTCGAGCACCTCCGTACGATCGCGCCGGCCCGCCGCCCCGAGCTCGCCCTGCTTGACCAGGGCGCGCCGGTCACCGGGGCCGTGGAGCTGCCGGGCGTCACGGGACGGTGGGGCGCCGACCGCTTCCCGGCCGACACCGCGGCGCCAGCCTTCCTGCTGTTCACTTCGGGAACGACCGGCGTCCCCAAGGGTGTCCTGCACGGCTACGGCTCGATCATGGCCGAAGTGCACGACTGGGGCACGGCGGTCGACGTGGCCGACTCCGGCCACGTCTTCAATGCGTTCCCGCTCGGCCACGTGGCCGGCCTGGACAGCCTGCTGACCTCCATCTGCCTCGGGCGCGAGCTCACGATGCTGGCCTCGTGGGATGCCGCGGTAGCGGCTGACGCGCTCGAACGCTACGGCGCCACGGGCGGTGGTTCGTCACCGTTCTACGCCTCGACGCTCTTCGACGAGTTCGACCGGCGCGGTACCACGTCGACCACGCTCGTCTCGCTGCAGTCCGGCGGAGGCGTCGTGGGCGCCCACCTGGTGCGCCGCGCGGAAAAGTACGGCATCACCATGATCCGCGCGTACGGCTCGACCGAGCACCCCTCGGCGACCAGCTGCCGCACCTTCGAGGCGCTCGGCGACCGGGCCGAGACCGACGGGCGACCCACCGGCGACACCGAGATCCTGATCGTCGATGTGCAGGGACGTGCCGTCCCGGACGGCATGGACGGCGAGGTGTGGCTGCGCGGAACCGAGCAGTTCCTCGGATACCTGTCGGACGGCACCTCCGAGCTGGCCGACGGCGGCTGGTTTCGCACCGGTGACCTCGGCCGGATGCGCGGCGGCCGACTGACGATCACCGGGCGCCAGAAGGACATCGTGATCCGCGGCGGCGAGAACATATCGGTGGTCGAGGTCGAGCAGTTGCTGGCGTCTTTCCCCGGGGTGGCCGAGGCGGCGGTGGTCGGCGTGCCGGATGAGCGGTACGGCGAGCGAGTGTACGCATTCGTGGTGCGCGCGGAGGGCGCACCGCCGGTCGACCTGGACGCCGTGCGCGGGCATTTCGTGCGTCTCGGTGTCGCCCGGCACAAGACTCCCGAGTGGGTACGCGAGGTGGCCGAGTTCCCGCGCAGCGGCCTGGGCAAGGTCCAGAAGCACCTGCTGGTCCCGGTCCGCGACTGACTGGCCTGCCGGCGCGGCCGCGTCGTGCGGCCGGAGCCACCGGGGTCAGTGTGGGCTGACATCCAGCCGGCCGTGGCCAGCGACGTAGCCGAGCAGCCCCAGGTCGATACCCAGCTGGGCGGCGACCTGCTCACACGCGGCCACGTCCTTGACCATGAACGGCCGTACCTGGTCGGCGTACGCCTGCGGCGAGCTGAACTGCTCCATGACCCCGATCGCCCGGGTGCCGCCGCTGCAGGCGGCGAAGACCTCGTAGACCGAGGACATCGTGATACCTGCCTGTTCGGCGAGGCGGGCCACCTCCAGTCCCAGCTGGACGTTGGCCGCGAAGACGATGTTGTTGACCAGCTTCAGGACCAGCGCCGAACCCAGGTCGCCAGTGCGGATGACCGTCCCCGCGTAGGCACGGACCGCTTCCTCGACCCGGTCGATCCCGTCCTTCGCGCCTCCGAGCATCACGGTCAGCGTCGCCGCCCGGATGTCATCCGGGGTGCCGCTGAACGGCGCGTCCACAACCTGGGCCCCCTTCCCCTCGCCGGCCAGCCGCCTCGCGAAGCCCTGCAAGGTGGCCGGCGAGCCGGTCGTGTGCGACGCGAAGACCGATCCGGGCGCCAGGATCGCCGCGAGCTGGTCCGCGATCGACTCGAACTGCCCGTCCGAGAAGACGCAGGAGATCACCAGGTCGTTGTCATGCCCAAGGTCGGTGATGTCCGCGACCGCCCGGCAGCCCTGGGCGGCCAGTTGATCCCGCACCGGCGCGCGCCGGGCGCAGACGGACACCTGGGCACCGCGCGCCGCCAGCGCCTGAGCCATGGGCGCCCCGATCCGGCCAGCGCCGATGAAGCCGATCCGGCGCCCGTCGAGGGCCGGTACTGCCACCGGGCTCACGCAGCGGTGCCGAGATAGCGCTGCAGCACCTCGTCCTTGGCGTCCTTGGCCGATCCGTGCCACACTGCCTGCCCGCGCGAGATGACCACGCAGTCGTCGGCGAAGGCCAGCGCGCGGTGCACGAACTGCTCGATGATGACGATGGTGACCCCGGCGTCGCGGGCCCGCTCCAGACCCTCGAAGACGATGTCGACCATCAGCGGCGCCAGCCCGAGCGACATCTCGTCGGCCACGACCATCGTCGGGTCCAGGATCAGGGCCCGGGCGAGGGACACCATCTGCTGCTCCCCGCCGGAAAGGGTGCCCGCGATCTGCTTGCGCCGCTGGCCGAGGACCTCGAACAGGCTGTACGCCTTGTCGACGGCGTCTTTGCGCTGTGACCGGGGCAGCATCGCCGCCGCCATGCGCAGGTTCTCCGAGACGGTCAGGCCGGTGAAGACACCGCGTCCCTCAGGCAGGTGCACGAGACCGCGGCGCCGGATCTGATCCGGCCTTTTCCTGGTGATGTCCTGACCGTCGAACTCGATCGAGCCGTCCTTCACCGGAACCAGGCCACTGACGGCGCGGGCGATGGTGCTCTTGCCGGCGCCGTTGGGACCCAGCACGGCCAGAACCTTGCCCCGGCCCACGTCGAGCGAGAGGTGTGACAGCGCGAGGGCCGCGCCGTAGCGCACCTCTACGTCGGTCACCTTCAGAATCGGATCCGCGACGCTCATGGCGTCCAGGTCAGGGGGAGGTTGGACAGGCCGATTTGGCCGCCGTGTTCGCGGATGGGGGTGGTGGGGTCGATGTGGTAGTCGGGGATGGTGTGCTGCCATTGGGTCAGGGCGATGGACAGTTCGAGGCGGGCCAGGTGGGCGCCGAGGCAGCGGTGGGGGCCGGCGCCGAAGGCGATGTGGCGGTTGCCGGGGCGGTCGATGATGACCTGGCCGGCGTGGGGGAATTCGGTTTCGTCGCGGTTGGCGGCCACGATCGGCAGGAAGACCATTTCGCCGGCTTTGATGGGCTGGCCGGCCAGTTCGGTGTCGCGGGTGACTTTGCGGCCGGGGGTGACGAAGGCGTAGTAGCGCAGGAATTCCTCGATCGCGGGGCCGGTCAGGGCGGGGTCGGCGTTGAGGCGGGCGCGGTCGCCGGGGTGGGTGGCCAGGTGCAGCACCGAGTAGGTCAGCTGGGTGGAGACGGTGTCCAGCCCGGCCATGAACATCAGCAGGCAGAACGCCATCATGTCGGCGTCGGTGATGGGCTGGCCGTCGATCCGCCAGGACATGGCCTTGCTGATGATGTCGTCGCGGGGGTCGCGGCGGCGGGCGGCGATCACGCTGGTGAAGTAGGCGTGGACGTCGGCGGCGGCCTGCATGGCCGGGCCGGAGGCGGAGGAGCCTTCGTGCAAGATCGCGGTCTCCCAGTCCTGGAACCGGGCCGCGTCGGTGACCGGCAGGCCCATCAGGTCCATGAAGATCTGGTTGGGGAACCGCAGCGCCACGTCGGCGACGAAGTCGCAGTGCCCGCGGGGGGCGGCCTCGGCGAGGATGGCGGCGAACCGCTGCTCGATCCTGGGGGCCAGGGCGGCGACCGCGCCCGGGGAAAACAGCGGGCCGAGCAGTTTGCGCCACTTGTTGTGCAGCGGCGCGTCCAGCATTTCCGGGATCCAGTAGTACGGCGGCTCGGGGGCATCGGGCACGACCGCGGCGCTGGAGAAGGTCTGCGGGTCCTGGAACGCCTCCCGGATCGGCTCCATCGCCGTGACCGCCCAGAACGGGTGCCCCGAGGCGTCCCCGAAATGAATGCCGCCGGCCTCGCGCAGCGCGTCGATCCGGCGGAAATGCTCGAACGGCGCCCGGGCCACCGGGCACTGCATCAGCTCGGCGAAGTCCACCGCCGGCCCAGCCTCCCGCCGCCCGCTGTCTTTCGAAGAACCGGTGATCGCTGTCATAGCGGTACCTTCCGTGTCCCAGGGAGCCTGCAGCGCAGGTCACGCCAGCGGTGTGGTTCACAGTAGAACAGTTACCTAATTAAGACAACTACCACCCGCCAGCATTTTCCCCCGCCCCCCACCACCCACACCCTTGGCCAAGAACCGATAACTGATTAAGCTGTTAAGGCTTGGCGTGTGGACTGATTTCGGCCGGATGATCGGATACCGACGATGAACCTTTCTCTCCTGCTGGACATGACCCGTGACGGCTTCGGCGACCGCATCCTGCTCGGTTCACGTCACGACGGCATCAGCGGTGAGGACCTGCACCGGCGCAGCGTCGGCGGGGCGAGGGCGCTCCGGCAGGGCGGGGTGACCGCGGTGATCTACGTCGGCGCGAACGCGGCCGCTTTCCCCGTCGCCATGTTCGCCGCGGCCCGGGCCGGCGTCCCGCTCGTGCCGCTGAACTACCGGCTGGGCGACGAGCAGCTCAGCCAGCTGATCCGGCACCACCCCGGGGCGCTCGCGGTCACCGACCCCGGGCAGCGGCAGCGGGTACGGCGAACCGGCGTCGACACGATCACGACCGGACAGTGGCTCGCCCGGACCGCGGAGCTGGCCGGCGAGGCGATCGGCCCGCCGGAAACCCAGCCCGAAACCGCGATCATCATCTATACGAGCGGCACCACCTCAGCGCCCAAAGGCGTCGTCATCAAGCACTCAAACCTGCTGTCCTACGTCTTCGGCTCGGTGGAGTTCGGTGGCGCCGACGCGACCGAGGCGGCCCTGGTCAGTGTCCCGCCGTACCACATCGCGGCGGTGGCCAACGCGATCACCAACCTGTACGCGGGCCGGCGCACGGTGCCCATGGGGCAGTTCACCCCCGAGCAGTGGCTCAGCACCGCCCGGGACGAACAGATCACCAACGCCATGGTCGTTCCCACGATGCTGGCCCGGATCATGTCGACACCGGGCGACCTGCGGGTGCCGTCGCTGCGCACGGTGGCCTACGGCGGCGCGGCGATGCCCCTGCCGGTCATCGAACGCGCGCTGCGGGCCTGGCCCACTGTCGACTTCGTGAACGCCTACGGGCTTACCGAGACCAGCTCGACCATCGCGATCTTGAGCCCGGAAGATCACCGGACCGCCATCGCCGCGGACGACCCGGCCGTCCGGGCCCGGCTCACCTCCGTCGGGCACGTGGTCCCATCCATCGAACTGCAGATCCGCGACGAGGACGGTGCCTTCGTTACCGACAGCCACCCCGGCCGTGTTTTCGTGCGCGGCGACCAGGTCTCGGGCCACTACACCGGCTCGGGCTCCGTTCTGGGCCCCGACGGTTTCTTCGACACCAAGGACCTCGGTCACCTCGACGCTCACGGCTACCTGTTCATTCACGGCCGGGCTGACGACACGATCATCCGGGGTGGGGAGAATATCGCCCCGGCCGAAATCGAGAACGTGCTGCTCGCCCACCCTGAGGTCATCGACGCCATCGTCGTCGGCATCCCGGATGAGGAGTGGGGCCAGCACCTGGAGGCAGCCGTAGCCCTCCGAGCCGGGGCCACGGCCACCAGCCAGGCCCTGCGCGAACACGTGCGTTCACGGTTGCGTACCGTCAAGACCCCCGATCGCATTCACATCTGGGACGAACTGCCCCGCACCGAGACCGGCAAGCTCGTCCGCCGTGACGCCGTAAAACGCATCACGGCCGCCCCCCAGTCACCCCCGCCCCGGCCCGCCAAGAT
The DNA here is from genome assembly GCA_965277615.1 of Streptosporangiaceae bacterium. Classification (GTDB taxonomy): domain Bacteria; phylum Actinomycetota; class Actinomycetes; order Streptosporangiales; family Streptosporangiaceae; genus Bog-532. The sequence goes on from CBDIDG010000004.1 coordinate 838,091, forward strand.
CTGAGATGGCCGGGCCGCGGATGTCCGAAGGCAGAGTCGCCCTGGTCTCGGGGGCCAGCCGGGGAATAGGTTTCGCGGTCGCGCAGCGGCTCGCGGCGGGCGGCGCGGCCGTGGTCATGGTGGCACGCGGCGAGGCTGCGCTCGCGGATGCCGCGGCCCGAGTGAGTGCGGGAACCGGCGCCGGCGTCCTGCCGCTGGCGGCCGACATGACCACACCGGACGGCGTCGCCCGCGCGGCGGAGGCGGCGGTGGCCCGGTTCGGCCGGATTGACATCGCCGTGTCCAATGTGGCCGGCCCGAAGTCCCTGACCTTCGCCAGCACCCCGGACGACGACTTCGAGACCGCCTTCCGGTCGCTGGTGATGAGCGTGGTGTGGCTGGCCCGCGCCGTACTGCCCGGGATGCGCGAGCGGGGCTGGGGCAGGCTGGTCAACATCGGCTCGGACTGCGTGCGCGACGCCCATCGCGAAGTTCCGCTGGTGCTGGCCAACACTTTCCGCCCGGCCGCGCTAGGGCTGCACAAGACGCTGGCTGACGAGTACGCACCGTACGGGGTCACGGTGAACACTGTGGCCGTGGGCGCGATCCTCACCGACAACCGGATCGAGTTCCACGAGCGGTTCGCGCGGGAACGCGGACTAAACGTCGAGGACGTCGGCAACGCCAACACCCGGCACGTGCCGGTCGGCCGGTTCGGCTCGCCCGACGAGCCGGCCGCGGTCGTGGACTTCCTGTGCTCGCCGGGTGCGGCGTTCGTGACCGGTGAGACCATCGCCGTCGACGGCGGCCGGACCAGGACACTTCTGTAGCTACCTGGTCACGCGCTGCTGGCCGATGAGCAGGCTCTCTTCGTTGACCCGCAGCAGGCCCTCCTGCATGGTGGTCGCGACGAGCTGTCCGGTGCGGTTGAACATCTGACCGCGGCACAGCAGCCGGCCGGCCCCGCTCCAGCTGCCTTCCTGTTCGTACCGCCACCACTCATCAGCCCGGAACGGCCGGTGGAACCACACCGTGTGGTTGAGGGTCACCGCGAGCACGCCCGCGTCGCCATGACGCAATCCGTGCCGCACCATCGCGGCGGTGAGCAGGAACAGGTCCGACGTGTAGGCCGCGGCGGCGGCGTGGACGAGCGGCTCGTCACCCAGTTCACCGTTGCTCTTGAACCAGACGTGCTGGCACGGGACGAACTCATCTCCCGGCGCGGGGACCCACCGGCCGGGCACCCGCGGCGCACGGACCTCGACCGGCAGCCACGGCGACAGGCGGGCCCACCACTGGTGGGTGTCCTCGTCGGCGCCAGCAAGGTCACGGACGGTCGGCAGCTGTTCCGGGTCACCGGGCGACGACGGCGGGAACTGATGCTCGGGCCCGTCGGCGGCCCGGTGGAAAGAGGTCGTAAGGTCCAGGATCTGGGTATCGCCCTGGAACGCGGTCACCCGGCGGTGGGCGAACGCGCCGTGGTCGGCGAAGGCGTCGATCCGGTAGTCCACGTCCAGTGCGGCGTCGCCCATGCGGAAGAAGCGCGCATGCAGCAGGTTCGGGCTGAGGGCCGACGCCACCGTGCGGCCCGCGGCGAGCAGCGCCTGCGCCATGACCTGACCGCCGAATACGCGACGCGGCCTCGCCGCGCGTGGCGCGGAGGCCCGGAACGACAGCTCGCTAACCTGGTCGACCGCCAGGGCTCCCACCATCGAGGGTTCAGGCACTAGCATAGAATTAGCTTACTAAGTTTACGACATCGGGCAACGGTTTGGCCTCCGCGCCAACGGCGGTCGCCGCCCAGATCAGTGGGAGAAACAGGCCAGTGGGAGAAAGAGTGGACGATGTCGTCCTCGTCGAGCACCGCGACGGTGCCGCGATCATCACCATCAACCGTCCGCAGGCCCGCAACGCGGTCAACCGCGCGGTGACCGAGGCGGCGAGCGCCGCGATCGACGAACTCGAAAGGCGGGCTGACCTGAGCGTCGGCATCATCACCGGAGCCGGCGGGTTCTTCAGCGCGGGCATGGATCTCAAGGCCTTCCTGGCCGGCGAGACCGTCGCCAATGAGCGCGGAATGCTCGGCTTCACCCGGCAGCCGCCGACGAAGCCACTGATCGCCGCGGTCGAGGGGCCGGCTCTGGCTGGTGGCTGCGAGATCGCACTGGCCTGCGACCTGGTCGTCGCCGCCGAGGACGCCAAGTTCGGCGTTCCGGAGGTGAAACGTGGCCTGGTCGCCGGGGGCGGAGGCCTGCTGCGCCTGCCCCGCCGGCTCCCTCAGGCCCTGGCCATGGAACTCGCGCTGACCGGCGACCCGATCTCCGCGCAGGACGCGCTGCGCTACGGCCTGATCAACTCGATCACGGCTAAGGGCGGCGCGCTGGACGGTGCCTTGGGCCTCGCCGCGCGCATCACGCCGAATGGCCCACTGGCGGTCGCGGCGACGCGCGAGATCGTGCTCAAGGCCACCGACTGGACAATGGACGAGGCCTGGGATGCGCAGGAGAAGATCTACGCTCCGGTGTTCCAGTCGGACGATGCCAAGGAGGGGGCGCGCGCATTCGCCGAGAAGCGCCCGCCGGTGTGGACCGGACGCTGAACCAGCGTCCGTGCTGAAGGAGGTTTCACCATGAGTGCAGACGACCCGGGACTCGGGCAGCGTTCGGAAGATGAGGATGACTATGACCTCTTGACGTACAACGAGGTCGCGGCCCGGCTCACCGAAGTGCTGGCGGAGGAGCGTGAGCAGCTGGCCCGCATGCAGGCGGCGGAACCGCCGGACACCGCGGCGATCGAAGCCCAGCAGGCCCGGATCGTCCAGCTGGTTGAGGGACGTGAGCGGTACGAGAAGCAGGCCATCACCGCTGAGATGTTCATGGAGCGGTTCGGGCTCACTCCGCGGAGCCGGAAATGAGGAGCAGGCAGGACTCGCCCGGCTAGGGTCCTGCGAACCGGCCGACGTCTGAGGCCACTCTGTCCTGCCATGCGGCGCGCAGCTGGGCGCGCTGCACCTTGCCGGTCGCACCGCGGGGCAGCGCCGGCACCACGTCCAGCAGCTCGGGAACGAGCAGCCGCCCGGTGCCCGCGGCCGCGAAGTGAGCCCGCACCGACTCGAGGTCGAGGACCGCGCCGCGCCGCAGCACCACGACGGCGAGCAGGCGCTCGCCGTACCGCTCGTCGGGGACGCCGAGCACCGCCGCCTCGGCTACGCCCGGGTGCCGCATCAGTACGTTCTCCACCTCGCTCGCGGCGATGTTCTCACCACCGCGGATGATGATCTCCTTCAGCCGGCCGGTGACCGTCAGCGCACCGCTGCCGGGCTCGACCCGCCCCAGGTCACCGGTGCGGAACCAGCCTCCGGGCAGGTGGGCGGCGAGATCCTGCTCGGGGTCGGTGTAGCCGAGCATCAGCTCCGGGCCGACGGTGACGATCTCGCCGACCTCGCCCACGGGCCGCTCACGGCCGGCCTCGTCGACGATCCGCACCCGGTTGCCCCGGGTGGGCACGCCATCGGTGTGCGCGCGCACCCAGAGCCCGTCGGCGGCCGTCCCTGACGTGACGGTCGGGTGCTCGGTGAGGCCATACGAGCGCGCGACGCACAGCCCGGCCACCTCGGCCCGCTCCACTAGTACCGGTGGCACGCCCGCACCGCCCTGGCTGCTGAAGGCGAGCGGCGCCAAACCCGATGGGCCGGCGGCGCCGGAGTCGACGGCATCCAGCAGTTCGATGAGGAAGAACGGCACCGAACCCATGATCGTGGCGCCGACCTCACCGATGAGCTCCAGTGCGGCCGATCGGTCCCAGGGTTCGAGGAACGCCGCAGGCCTGCCGGTGACCAGCGGGATGAGGGTGCTGATCAGGCCGCCGATGTGGCCGGGCGGAAGCGGGACGAACGTGTGCCGCACGTCCTCGCCGGACTGGCTCGCCCAGCCGGTCCGGACCTCGGCGAGCAGGCTGTTGTGGCTGTGCTGCACGCCCTTGGGACGACCGCTGCTGCCGGAAGTGTAAATCTGCGCGCAGACGGCGTCTGGATCGCGCGGGCCGGCGGAGAAGTCCGGCGGACCCGCCTCAACCAGGGAAAATGCCAGGTCGGCCGGGGCGTCCGGCCCGGTGACGAGGACATGTTCCAGCTTGGCCGCGTTCGCGGTGGCGACGAGCCGATCCGCATGGCCGACGCCACGCCACTGGTCCGGGACGATCAGCACCCGGGCACCGGAGTCGGCCAGCGCGGCCTCGAGATGGCCGCTGCCGGCCACGGTCGGCAGCGGTACCACCACGACGCCGGCGCGCAGGGCGGCAACCATGGCGACGACGAGTTCGGCGCAGGTCGGCAACTGGAGCACCAGCCGGTCGCCCGGGCCCTGCCCAAGCCGGACCAGGCCCGCGGCGACGGCGGCACTACGGCGATCCAGCTCGGCGAAGGAAAGCACCTGCCGCGCGCCGCCGGTCATGAACGTGAGCGTGACGCCAGGCTTGGCCTTCAGTGAGCGGCCGATGACGGTGCCGAGGTCGTCCGGCTGATGCAGGCCCAGCTCGTACCAGGCGCGGCGGCGCCGCAAGCGGACCGCCGCCAGCTCCCCGGCCGTGACCCGGGCGGGGGCGGATCCCAGACTGGTCAGAGCGAGTCCGGTAGCTGCTTGATCACCGAACCAGCGTCGACGCGCAGCTGCAGGCCGGTGACGTAACGGGACTCGTCAGAGGCAAGGAAAACCGCCGCGTTGCTGATGTCGGCCGGCTCCACGTACGGGATCGGCAGCGCCTGCATGGCCGGGAAGGCCTGCTCGGCCTCCTCCCGGGTGGGGTGCTCGATGTCCGGGCGGAACAGCTGGTACATCGGCTCGTTGTGCAGCAGGTGCGTGTTGCAGTTGGTCGGATGCACGGCGTTCACGCGGATCATGCGCGGCGCCATCGTCAGCGAGAGCTCCTTGACGTACTGGGCGATCATCCGCTTGGCCAGGCTGTAGCCACGGCCACCGGGACCGGTCGAGGGGCCGTCGGCTGCACCAGGGATAAGCGCGGCGACCGAGCCGGTGGCGATCATCGACGCGCCGTCCCGCAGGTGCGGGTAGGCCGCCCAGAAGGCGTTCTGGACGCCGACCAGCAGCGTGTCGAAGGTCTGAAAGAAGGTCTCGATCGGGAAGTCGCCGAGCGCGCAGACGCCGGCGTTGGCGAAGACGATGTCCAGGTGCCCGAGCTGGGCGACGCCGTCGTCGACCGCAGCCTGCAGCGCCGGGCGGTCGCCGACGTCGGCGACGTGGGTGACAATGCGCCGGTCGAGTTTCTCGACCATACTTACAGTCTCGTCCAGGTCTGACTGGGTGGACATTCCGTACGGCATGTTGGGCACGTCGGCGCAGATGTCGACACCGATGATGTCGGCACCTTCCTCCGCGAACCGAACGGCGTGGCTGCGGCCCTGACCACGGCCGATCCCGGTGATGAAGGCTACTTTGCCCTCAAGGCGTCCTGCCATCGCTCCATACCTCCTTGTACGCGGTTCGCGGCGCCAGCCGAACATGGGCACCAGCCGGACTTAAAGAGTGTACTCATTTAACCGGGATATCGATATAGCCTCGAAGGCAGACGACTCCCGGATCAGATCAGGATCTCCGAACCGCTGGGATTGAGCGTCCAGCCACCCCGGCCATCACGCAGCCAGCCGCTGGACGCCCAGGTACCCCCGTCGACGTTGATCGTCACGCCGGTCACGTAGCTGGCCATCGGTGAGCTCAGCCAGATGATCACGCTCGCGCACTCGTCGACCAGGCCTTCGCGCCCGGCCGGGACCAGCAGCCCCCAGCTCTCGTCAGAGTCGGCCCAGGTCTCCGGGGTCACCGGGCCGGACATGTTCGCGCGCATGCCGGGGGTGATGGTGTGGTCGGGTGCGATGCAGTTGACCCGGATGCCATGCTCCGCCAGCTCGACCGCGGCGGTACGGGTGAAGTTGATCATTGCGGCCTTGCAGGCGGCGTAGACCGCGTACATCGGGGCGGCGCGCATGCCCTCGATACTGGCCACGCTGACGATCGAGCCGCCGTGGCCGAACCCGATCATCCGGTTCGCGGCGTGCTGCGAGGCGGCCAGCATCGACACCAGGTTGATGTCGATGTGGTTGCGCATGCTCTTCTCGGGCTGGGTCAGGAAGGAGCCGCTGCGGGTGCCGCCGGCGTTGTTGACCAGGACGTCCAGCCGGCCGAACTCGTCCGCGGCCCGGTCGATCGCGGCCCGCAGCGCGCTCGTGTCGCGTACGTCGCACTGGACGGCCACCGCCCGGCGGCCGTAGTGGGCGATGGCGCGCTCGGCATCGGCGCAGCGGTCGGGGTCGGCGTCGAGAATGGCCACGTCGGCGCCGAAGCGGGCCGCGGCGAGCGCCGTACCGAGGCCGATGCCGCCACCGCCGCCGGTCACCAGAACCGCCCGGTCCTCCAGCAGGATGTCCTGTGGCCTCAGCTCGGTACGGTCCGCCGCGCGGGCACGAACCATGAGTTCGGCGACGTTCACACATCCTCCGTCAGTCTCCGGATCGTCTGCGGGCGCAGATGATCCATGGTGCGGTAAAGGGATTCCTGGGCCAGCCCCGCTACCAGCGCGCCGTCCTGGTCGAAGATGTTGCCGCGGTAGAAGCCACGCCCGTTGCTCACCGACTCCCCCGCCAGCTGCAGTAGCAGCCAGCGCGGCCGGGCCGGGCGGAACAGCCACAGCGCGTGATCGAGGCTGGTCAGCCTCACCCGCCAGTCGAAGTCGACCAGCGTGAACAGCCCGGTACACATGTCCGAGATGTAGGTGATCATGCACGCCCAGAGGTTCGGGTCATCGTCGATCGCCTCGTCGGTCACCCGCGCCCAGACCCAGGCCGGGGTCGGCAGGGCCGAGTCCGGCTCGGCATCGAGGAACTCCACACCCGCGGTCCTGGTCAGCACCTTGTGGCCGGCCACTTCGCGGGGCGATGGCACGCTGGGCAGCCGCGGGCCCTGCTCGTCGGGACCCCCTTCGGGTAGGTGGAATGAGGCGGACAGGTTCAGCAGCACCTTGCCGTCCTGGACCGCGATCACGCGCCGGGCCGCGTACGACCGGCCATCGCGGTCGCGGTGCACGGTGAAGAAGACCCGGCGCAGCGGGTCGCCGGGACGGACGAAGTATGCGTGCAGGGAGTGCGCGAGGAACCCTTCCCCCACGGTCCGCGACGCCGCTCGCAACGACTGCGCCAGCACCTGGCCGCCGTAGAGCGCCTCCGGGTCCTGGAAGGTCGCGACCGAGCGGAACAAGCTGGTCTCGATCGGTTCCAGTTCCAGCAGCTCGCTGAGCGTGAAGTCCGCCGCCGTGCGGGCCAGGCCGAGGGGACGCATGCCTCGCCCAGGGCGATCACGCCGGCCAGCGAGCCGATGCTGCCCGGGCGAGCTCACGTGTGGAAGTTCAGTAGCTCACGCGCGTTCGTCTCGACCATCATCCGGCATTCGTCATCGGGCACTTTGGCGAGGTTTTCAGCGACTTTCTTGCGGCTGTTGGGCCAGTTCGAGTCCGAATGCGGGTAGTCCACCTCGACCAGAATCTTCTCGACACCGATCGAGTAGCGGTTATCGATGCCGTGATAGTCGTCGATGAAGCAGCCCCAGAAGTGCTTGGCAAACAGCTCCGACGGCCGCGCCGTCTTGTCGATGTTCTGATACCAGCGGTGCCGTTCCCAGGTGTAGTCGGTCCGCTCGAGCAAATAGGGGATCCAGCCGATGCCACCCTCGGACAGGGCGAACCTCAGCTTGGGGTGCCGCTGCAGGACCCCCGAGAACAGCAGGTCGACCGTGGACCACATCGAGTTGGTGGCGAAGACGGCGATGGCCACGGCGAACGGGGCATTCGGGTCGACGACACTCTTGTCGTAGAAGGGGAAGCCCGGCACGAAGCTGCCCGACCCGAAGTGCAGGCACAGCGGCAGACCCGCCGCTTCGGCGGCGTCCCAGAACGGCTCCCAGTGCTCGGGGTGGTGGAAGGACGGCAGGCCCAGCGGCACCGGGCTGTCGGGGAAGCTGATGGCTTTGGTCCCACGATCGGCCAGACGCTCGATCTCCCGTGCCGACGCGATCGGGTCCCAGGTCGGCAGCAAGCCGAGCGGCACCAGGCGGTCGGGCGCCGCGGCGGCCCATTCGTCCAGCTGGAAGTCGTTCCACGCCCGCACGCACTCCAGGGCGAGCTGCTTGTCCTTCGCGCGCTGGAAGACGCCGCCGGCAAAGCCCGGGAAGGACGGGAAGCTGAGGGCGGCGTGCACACCGTCGATGTCCATGTCCTTGACCCGTTCACCCGGGTCGTAGCAGCCTGGGATCATGTCGTCGTAGCGCACCGGCTCCATCCCATAGTCATGGGGGTCTTTGCCGGCGACCGCGTTGAGGCCGATCTGCGGATAGATCTCCCCGTCGTACTGCCAGACGTGGTGGCCCTGTTCGTCCTCGATGATCTGCGGCCCGCGCTCCTTGAACCGGTCCGGTAGCCGGTCCTGCCACACCTTCGGGTGCTCGACAACGTGATCGTCGACCGAGATGATCTTCATGTCGTCCTGCAGCGGCATCCCTGATAACCTCCTCGCACGGTGAGACCAAACATATAACTCAATTTACTTTGTGCAAAGAGCCCACGCTTGATCAGTTAGCTGGGAGAAGCAGCGTGAAGCACGAGCCGCACTTGCTGAGCAAACCGAATTACCCGGTCGTCCGCGTGCTCGAGACGATGTTCTCGGACATGGACATCCATCGGCACGTGAACAACGTCGCGATCGCCCGCTTCTTCGAGGAGGGGCGCGCGGCGTGGCAGCGGGCGATGGAGAAGCGATGCCCGGGCGAATTCGCGGAGGTCGTGCTGGCCGGCTTCGAGCTGCACTACCTGCGCGAGGTCTCCTACCCCGGACCGGTGGAGGTGGCCATCGGCACCGGCCGGGTCGGGACCAGCTCCTTCGACAACGTGGCGGCCCTGTTCCAGAACGGGGAGTGCGCCGCGCTGAGCTGGGCCACCCACGCACGCCGCAACGCCGGCCGCGCCGCCAGCCAGCCGCTCACCGCGCGCGAACGCGAGGCGCTGGCCGCGTTCACGGTGAACGGAGCCATCGGCGGCACGGCCGCGGTGCCGCCCGGCAGCGGCAGGCGTCCCGAGCTGGCGGGCTGAGCTACTCCTGTTCGGTCCAGAAGGCGGCCCAGCTGGGCCACTCGGCCGGTAGTGCCGCCACCTTGGGCTCGCGCCCGGGCCAGCGATCCATCAACGCGCCGCCCGGGCTGGGCCGCTGGTCGATGCCGTACCACACCTTTTCCTGGCGACGCCGGAAGTACCATTGCCCGTCCACCCGCTCGTAGGTGTCCCAGTACTGGATCATCATCACGAGCCAGTCATCGCCCACACCGTGCTCGGCCCGGCAGTAGACGACCCCCTCGGCATGGTCGTCGTCGAGAACCGTGATCCGGTGGTTGCCGATGAAGTGGATACTCACCCCGAAGGTGCGGAGCACGTTGGCGAACCACTGCCGCAGCTCGTCCCGGCCGAACTTGTCCCGCCCGACCTGAACGTCCTCCACGAAACAGGCCACCAGCGCATCGAGGTCACGCGAGTCGACCGCTTCGGCATACTGGCAGGCGAGCTGGCGGATCTGCTCATGCGCCGAGATCCCGGTCCTCACGGGCGGAACGCGTTCACTTTGAGATAGCCCGCGGCGTCGACGCGCAGCTGGTTGCCGGTCAGGTAACGGGACTCGTCCGAGGCGAGGTAAACCACGGCGTGGCTGATGTCGTCCGGGTCGACGTACGGGATTGGCATCGCGTGCACGATCGGGAAATGCTGCTCGGCGTCCTCGCGGGTCGGCTGGTCCAGATCCGGCCGGAACGCGTGGTACGTCATGTCGTTCTGCAGCATCGGGCTGTTGACGTTCGTGGGGTGGATAACGTTGGCGCGGATCATGTCCGGGGCGAGCGTGGTGGCCAGTTCGTGGATGTAATTGGCCAGCGCGAGCTTGGCGTACTTGTAGCCGGCCGAGCCCGGGCCAGCGCCGTCATACGCGCGCCGGGGCCGGATGGCGACCAGGGAGCCGATCGCGATGATCGAGGCGCCGGCTTTGAGATACGGGTACGAGGCCTGGATGATGTTCATCGCACCGATCAGGTTGATGCCGACCGTGTCGATCCAGGCCTGGTTGCCGATCTCCTGGCCCAGCGCGCTGACCGCGGCGTTGGCGATGACGACGTCGAGCCGGCCGAACTCGGCGAAGCATCGTGCCGCCGCGTCGTTCATCGCGTCAGAGCCGCGCACGTCGGCCTGAATGGACAGGCAACGACGGTCCTGCGCCTCGACCAGCTTGACCGTCTCAGCCAGATCACCCGGCGTCGCCATCGGGTAACTGACCGTCGGAATGTCCTGGCACAGGTCGACCGCGACGATGTCGGCACCTTCGGCCGCCAACCGAACGGCGTGGTTGCGGCCCTGGCCGCGCGCCGCACCGGTGATCAGGACAACCTTGCCGGCTACGCGCCCCATCACACGTCCTTTCCGTTGGCTCTGGTTAGTCGGCAGGCTCTGCTTAGGTGTTGTCGTTTTTGCGGGGGAGGTAGGTGGGTTTTTGGTGGTGGCGGGTGGCGGTGAGTGATCTGCCCCGAGCTTTCCGGACAGCGGATTTGTGGTTAATTCACGCTGCGGACTGCCGTTCCAGGTACTCATCGTGGACTTGCTGCGGGGTCCGGTACTGAAGCCCGGAGTGCCTGCGTCTGGTATTGTACCGGAATTCGATGTACCTCACAATGTCGCGGCGTGCATGATTCCGGGTCGGATACTGGGTGCGGTGAACCCGCTCGTTTTTCAGTGCGGCGAAGAATGACTCTGCCATCGCATTGTCGTAGCAGATCCCGGTGCGGCCGGCGGACTGGCGGAGGTTATGCCTCTTCAGTGTGGCCGCGAACTGGCAGGACGTGTAATTGCTGCCGCGGTCGGAATGGAAGATGGCCTTCTGGGCGAGCGAGTAATTGCGGGCGGCCATCTCGATGGCCTGCTCGATGAGCGGGGTCTTGTAGTTATCGTCCGCCGCCCAGCCGATCACGGCTTTCGTATGGCAATCAATGACGGTGGCCAGGTAAAGCCAGCCCTCCCAGGTCGGAATATAGGTGATATCGCCGACCATTTTCTGTCCGGGCGCCGCGGCGGTGAAGTCCCGGGCCACCAGGTCGGGGATGTCGTGCTCCTGGCCGTCGCCCTCGGTGAGGCTGGCCCGCCAGGGCCGCGGCTGGCAGGCCTCCAGGCCCAGCTCACGCATCAGTGATCGCACCAGCTCCGGCCCGGCCGGCACGCCCCAGGCCGCCAAGTCCGCGTGGACACGCCGGTACCCGTAGGTGTCATCGGAATCCCCGAATGACTTCTGCACGTACAGCGCGAGTATCCCGCGCCTTTTAGCCGTGGCCGATTCCGGCCTGGCCCGCCAGTCATAAAACCCCGAACGCGATACCTCCATCCAGATGCACATCTTCACGATCGACGGCAAGTACTGCACGCCCAATTCCCGGTAGATCGCGTACTCCGCGTCGATAAACTCGAATTTCTCGGTCACCGATGATCTTTGGCAAAGTACGCGGCGGCTTTTTTCAGGAACTCGTTTTCCATCTTCAGTTCCCGGGTTTCCCGCTCAAGTTCACGCAGCCGTGCGCGCTCACCCGCTGATAGCGGCGGTTCCTCGCCGGCGTGCTCGCGGCGGTAGACGTTCACCCAGTTACCCAGGGTGCCCTCATTAATACCGAGCTCCTTCGCCACGCGGGCAATCGGACGCGACGTCTCGATCACCATCTTCACGGCTTCTTCTTTGAATTCCGGAGAGAAGCTCTTCTTCGGTCGGGGCAAAAACCTCACCTTTCCAGATAGTCCATCTTAATTGATGGACTGTCCGGAAGCCTCGGGGCACCTCAGAGGGCGGTGGTGAAGTCGGGTTGGGTGATCATGTGGTTCATGTCGGTGACGGCGCGGGTGTAGGCGGTTTCGAGGTCGGTCCAGGCGTCTTGCCAGAGCTGGCGTTTGATGGTTTTGAGGCTGGCGGGTGAGCTGTGGCGGGCGAGGTTGCGGGCGAAGTGGTGGACGTGGAGGGGGAAGTGGGGGGCGGGGACGCTGGAGCGGGCGAAGCCGAGTTCTTTGGCCTGGTCGCCGGTCATGACGGGGTTGGCGAGGAGGATTTCCAGGGCGTTCTGCTGGCCGACGATGCGGGTCAGGGTCCAGGCCAGGCCGTATTCGGCGGGCAGGCCGAGGGCGGCGAAGGAGGGGGTGATTTTGTTGTCGGCCACGGTGATGCGGAAGTCGGTGAAGCAGGCCAGGACGAAGCCGGCGCCGGCGCAGGGGCCGTTGAGGGCGGCGATGGTGGGTTTGGACAGGGCGAGCGGGTAGGTGTGGTTGTGGCGCAGGGCGGGCGGGGCGTCGTCGGGGTAGGGGGGCAGGTCGGCGGCCTGCCGGGTGTAGGTGCCGGTGGCGGAGACGCCGGCCAGGATGTCGCGGTCGGCGCCGACGCTGAAGAAGTCCCCGGCGCCGGTGATGACGATGGCGCCGGCGTCGGGGTCGTGCTCGGCGGTGTGCAGGGCCCAGCGGTATTCGGTGGCCATCTGCCCGGTCCAGGCGTTGCGGCGGCGGGGGCGGTTCAAGGTGATGGTGGCGACGTTCTCAAAGACGGTGTAGGTGATCTGCTCGAACTCGGCGGGCGTCATCTGGTCACCTTCGCTGCGGCGGGCCGGTCGCCGGCGGCGGGCACCGGGGGGACCGTAACAGATTACTCAGTGAACTGTTTACTGTACACTAGGCCGGTCCCGGGGGCCGGGTGCGGGCCGCGGGCAAGAGGCAGATCAGTGATCTGTGTGTACGATAAAGGACCAATCATCATGGACCCGAGGGAAGTGCAGATGGCGCCCACGGCCCGGTCACCGCGCAGCCAGCAGATCCGCGCGCCCAAGACCGCCGAGCTGATCGCGGCCAAGATCCGCGGCCAGATCGTCCGCCGCGAGCTGCAGCCCGGCATGACGCTGCCGACCGAGGGGGAGCTCATGGCCGAGCTGGGGGTCTCCCGCCCCACCTTGCGCGAGGCCTACCGCATCCTGGAAACCGAATCGCTGATCAGCGTGCGCCGCGGGGTCGGCGGCGGGGCCCTGGTACTGGCCCCCGACGTCACCGTCGGCGCCCGGTACGTGGGCCTGCTGCTGCAGCTGGACGGGGCCACCATCGCCGACGTGTACGAGGCCCGGATGGCCCTGGAACCGGTCTGCGCCGGGATGATGGCCGCCCGCCACGACCCCGCCGACCTGGCCCGGCTCACCGGCTGCTGCGAGCAGGTCGCCGAGCTGATCGCGGCCAGCCCGGACCGCATCCCCGAACCCCACCGCTGGTCCCGCACCACCTACCGGTTCCACGAACTGGTCCTGCAGGGCAGCGGCAACACCACCTTGGCCCTGCAAGGCGCCCTGCTCCAGGAAGTCGTCGCCACCCACTACGCCGCCACCGTCCCGCAAAAATTCGACGGCAACCCCCAGCGGTTCCGCCGCGTCCTGCTGTCCTTCCGCAAACTCGCCGCCTACGTCGCCGACGGCGACCGCGAAGCCGCCCACAAACACTGGCTCAAGCACATGCAAACCGCCGCCGTCACCCTCCTCGGCGACGACCTCAAAAACAAGAAAATCGTCGACCTCTTCAACTAACACCCCACCGGCCGAACCGGCCAGGGCGGACGCGGCTGACCCGCGTCACCATCGGACAGCCATGCCCGCGTCGACGGGAATGGCCGCGCCGGTGATGAACTCCGCCTCGTCCGAAGCCAGGAACGCCACCAGGTCGCTGACGGTGCTGGGCTGGATCCAGGGAATGGGAATCGGGTTGAGGCGGCGGGCAATGCGGACGAATGCCTCCTGCGACTGGTCGGCCTGCCCGGGCAGGAACAAGTCCAGAGTCGCCTGGTTCTGGACCATTGGCGTGTCCACCGTGGTCGGGTGGATCGTGTTCGCCCGGATGCGATCTCGTCCCAGCTCGAGGGCGAGGACCTTGGTGAAGCCAACCAGGCCGTGCTTGGCCGCCGCGTAGTGGCTGGCGTTGGGGATCGCTCTCAGTCCGGACGCCGAACTGGTGATGATCACTGAGCCACCTTCGCCGCGCTCTTTGATGTGGTGAACCGAAGCGCGGATCGTCCGCCACACGCCGCCGAGATTTATGCCGACCATCTCGTCCCACTCCTGCTCGGTGAGCTCAAGAGCCGGGGCGTAGGTGGCGATGCCGGCGTTGGCCACGACGACGTCGAGGCGGCCGAGCTCGGTGACGCCCTCCTCGACGACCGCGGTGAGGGCGGCGAGGTCGCGGACATCGGCCTGGCGTGCGATGACGCGCCGATCCAGGGCCTGGATCTGGGAGACGGTCTCGTCCAGATCGGCCTTGGTCGCGAGGGGGTACCTGACCGAGGAAAACTGCTCGAGCGCGTCCACCGCGATGATGTCGGCGCCCTCGGCGGCCAGCCGTACGGCGTGACTGCGGCCCTGGCCGCGGGCCGCGCCCGTCACGAAGGCGACCTTGCCTGACAGCCGGTTGGCGATCATGCGTCCCTCTCCTGGTTCGTCAGAAGCCGAGCTTGCGACCGATGAGGTCCTTCATGATCTCCGTCGTTCCGCCGTAGAGACGCTGGATGCGCGCGTCGCGCCAGACCTGGGCGATCTCGTACTCGTTGATGTAGCCGTAGCCACCGAACATCTGCATGCAGCGGTCGATGATCTCCCACTCCATCTCAGTGATCCACCATTTGGCGCCGGCCGCGTCCTCCGCGCTCAGCTCGCCGTTGGTCACGCCGAGGATGCACTGGTCAATGTACGTACGCGCGACCTGCAACTTCGTATGCATCTCGGCGAGCGCGTGCCGGTTGACCTGGAACTTGCCGATCGGCTGGCCGAACGCCTCGCGCGTCGACGCGTACTCCTTGGTGATGTCGAAGGCGTGCTCCGCGCTGGCCAGACCGCCGACGGCGATACCCATCCGCTCCTGGGGCAGATTGCGCATCAGCGCGTAGAAGCCACGGCCCTCTTCACCCAGCCGGTTGCTGTCAGGTACGCGCACGTCGCTGAAGAACAATTCCATCGTGTCGGACGTGCGCTGGCCGACCTTGTCGAGCTTCTTGCCCCGCTCGAAGCCCGGCATGCCGTCTTCCACTATGAGCAGGGTGAAACCCCGGTGCCCCGCCTCGGGATCGGTGCGGGCCACCACGATCACGAAGTCGGCGAGGTAGCCGCCGCTGATGAACGTCTTGCTGCCGTTGATGATCCAGTCGTCCCCATCGCGCCGGGCTCGGGTGCGGATCCCGGCGAGGTCAGATCCCGCCCCCGGCTCGGACATCGCGATCGCGCCGAGCATGTCGCCGGTGACCATACCCGGCAACCAGCGCTTCTTCTGCTCGCCGGTGCCCAGGCTGGTCAGGTAGGGCCCGACGATCTCGTTCTGCAGGGTCAGCGCCACACCGGCGCGGGTGCGGGTGGCTTCTTCGATGATGACCGCGTTGAACCGGTAATCGTGGATGCCGGGGCCACCGTACTCCTCCGGGATCTCCAGGCCGAGCAGGCCGTGTGCGCCGGCCTGTTTCCAGATCTCGCGGCCGACGTGCCCCTGTGCTTCCCACTCCTCGCGGTGCGGCACGGCGTACTTGACGAAGAAGTCGTGCGCGACATCGCGCAGTTGCTCATGCTCGGTTTCCAGAATCATCCTGCGCATACTGCCTTCTCTTTCTGTGATGGCGCGTGGCGCCGGGCTACATGAACCGGCCGCCCGTGACCTCCTGAACCGTGCCCGTCAAGTAGCTCGACCAGTCCGAGGCCAGGAAGGTGACGACCGTGGCCACCTCGTGTGGCTCGCCGGGGCGCCCCATGGGGATCTCGTTCATCTTCTGGTCCCAGGCCTTCCGGGGCATCGCCTCGGTCATCGGTGTCCGGATCAGGCCAGGCTGGACCGCGTTGACGCGCACGCCCAGGTGCGCCAGTTCCTTCGCGGCCGCCTTGGTCAGGCCGACCACGCCGGCCTTGGCCGCGGAGTAGTTCGTCTGGCCCGCCATGCCGACCTTGCCGGACAGCGAGGAGATGTTCACGATCGAGCCGCGCCGCGCCTCCCGCATACGGGCGGCCGCCGCCTTGGTGCCGAGCCAGACGCCCTTCAGGTTCACCTCGATGACCGCGTCGAACTGCTCCTCGGTCATTGTGCGCATGGTGGCGTCGCGGGTGATCCCCGCGTTGTTGACCATGATGTGCAGCGGTTCACCCGCACTCTCGGCCAGGTCCAGCAGCTTCTCGATGTCGGCGGCGCGGCGCACGTCGCACACCGACCCGACCGCGACGCCGGGCCCGCCGAGTTCGGCCGCCGCCTTGTCGACGGCGGCGGCATCGACGTCGCCAAGCACCAGCCGGGCGCCATTCTGCGCCAGCGCCCGCGCGATTTCCAGGCCGATCCCCTGCGCGGCACCGGTGACGACAGCGGTACGTCCATCCAGCAGACCCATCTCGTTACTCCTGTCCGTGCCAGCCCCGACCGCCGGGAAGCTCAGCGAAGTTCCCACTTGGGTCGCGTGGCCGAGCCCATATCGATCTGGCTGCCCGGGTTGCCGAGCTGTGTGTAGTGCAGGGGCACCTCGCGGCCGGCACCTGGGGACATGGACAGTGCGTCCCACATCGCCTTGACCGTGCCCTGCACCGCCAGTGGCGGCTTGCCCGCCAGCCGCCCGGCGAGCACATTCGCCCGCTCCCACAGCTCCTCGCGCGAAACGACCTCACTGACCAGCCCAATGTTGTACGCGCGTTGCGCGCCCATCCGTTCGTCCAAGCCGAACAGGGCCCACCGGATGGCCTCGCCCATCGGAATCCGGCGCATCATGCCGACCGGCTCCAGCGCCGAGACCATGCCGTAGGTCGTGTGCGGGTCGAAGAAGGTCGTCTCCTCCGAGCAGATGATCACGTCGGCCTCGTTCAGCCAGTACATGGCCCCGCCCGCGCACATGCCGTGTACCGCGCAGATCAGTGGCTTCCACACCCGGTTCTGTTTGGCGCCGAGAAACTGGCCGGGGTCGTCCGCGCTGAACGGATTATCGTGACGAAACCGCCCGTCCTTCCGGTCGACGCCGGTACAGAAGGCACGCTCCCCCGCGGCGCGGAGCACCACGGCGCGGATGTCGTCGTCGGTGCGGCAGCGGCGCCAGATCCGAGCGAACTCGTCGAGCATGTCCTGGTTGAACGCGTTCATGACTTCGGGACGATTCAGCGTGATCGTCGCCACGTGGTCGCTCATCTCGAAGAGCACTGTCTCGTAGTGGGAATCGCTCATGATCTCTCTCGTCTCGTTACACCGCGACGTGCACGTTCTTCAGGCGCATCAGTTGCAGCAGCCCCTCACGACCGCCTTCCTTACCGTGGCCGCTGGCCTTCCAGCCACCGAACGGCGCGGCCGGCGGCAGGCCGGCCAGGCTGTTGACCGAGACGTAGCCGGCCTCGAGGCGCGCGGCGACGCGGTGCGCCCGGCGCAGGTTCTCGGTCCACACGTACCCGGCCAGGCCGAAGTCGATGTCGTTGGCGATCGCGATGGCCTGGTCCTCGTCATCGAACGGGATCACCGTCAGCACCGGGCCGAAGACCTCCTCGCGGGCGAGACGGCTGGCTGGCTCGACGTCGTAATAGACCGTCGGCTGAATGTAGAAGCCACCGGAAAGCTCGCCGCCGACCGCGTGGCCGCCGGTCAGCAGCAGCCCCTCCTGGTCGGCGGCCACGCGGTCGAGGACGCCGAGGATGCGGTCGAACGATGGCCGGCTGGCGACCGGTCCCATCGTCGTCCCAGGTTCGAACGGACGGCCGATCGCGAAGCCAGCGGCGGTTTTGCTGATGATCTCCAGAACCTGCTCGTAGACCGGACGGTGCACCAGCAGCCGCGTGGGCAGGAAGCAACCCTGGCCGCTGTTCTGCGCCACCGCCAGCACGGCGGCGAGCTTGGCCGCGCGGGGCACATCGGCGTCGTCGAAGATCAACGACGCTGACTTCCCGCCGAGTTCGAAGACCGTCGGCACCTGCCGCTGTGCGGCGACCGTGCCGATGGAGCGGGCCGCGACATTACCGCCGGTGAAGCTGATGATGCCCACACCGGGGTGTGCGCAGACCGCCTGGCCGACGCTCGGCCCGCCGGCGACGACGTTGAACAGCCCGGGCGGCAGGCCAGCCTCGGTGGCGATCTGCGCGAACATGCCCCCGGACAACGGCGCGAGGTCCGACGGCTTGAGGACGATCGCATTGCCGGCCGCGAGGGCGGCCGCCACCTTCACGCACAGCCCCATCGCCGGCCCGTTCCACGGGATGATCCCGCCGACCACGCCGTACGGCTGGTAGACGCCGTAGTCGTGGGCACCCGGGACCGGCGCGACGAGACCTTCGATCTTGTCCGCCCATCCGGCGTAGTACGCGAACCACTCCACCGCGCCGAGCGTGCCGGCGACCGCCGTGCGGATCGGCATGCCCATCTCCAGCGTGGCCACCGCGGCCAGTTCCAGGTGGTGCGCGCGGATGGCGGTGGCCACCCCGAACAGCGCGTCCCGCCGCTGCCCGGGCGACATGGCCATCCAGGTCCGCTGCGCGTCACGGGCGGTCTGCACGGCCCGGTCGACATCTTCAGCGCCGGCGAGGTTCCAGGTACCGAGCGGCTTGCCGTCACCGGGATGGATGTGCTCGTGCGCCTCGCCCGAGGCACCCGGCACGAACTGCCCGTCGATGTAGACCGTCGCCGGAGGCAGCAGGTCCCGCGCGGTGGCCTCGTCGACCGGGGCCGGCCTCGTGGCTGTCATCTGGTTCGGTGTCCTCTCACGTTCGTGCCGCGGCCGCGGTGGTCAGGACGACAAGCTCTCCCTCACCAGCCGGTCCACGGCGGGCCGGTCGACCTTGCCGTTGGGCACCCGCGGCAGCTTGTCCACCCGAAGCAGTCTGCGTGGCCTCTTGTACGCGGTCAGCTTCGGGGCCACGCTCGCGAGAATTTCCTCCTCGGCGGCGTCCGACTCAACGACCGCGACCGGGATCTCGCCCAGCCGCTCGTCGGGCCAGGAGATCACGACGGCCTCGGTGACCCGGTCGTCCCTCTCCAGCGCGGCCTCGACCTCCTCGGGGGTGATGTTGAAGCCGCCACAGATGATGATGTTCTTCAGCCGCCCGGTGATGTAAAGGTAACCGTCCGCATCCAGCCGGCCCAGGTCACCGGTGTGCAGCCACTCGCCGGTGGGGCTCGAGTCCACTCCGTTCCCGGTCAGGTAACCTTTCATCGCCGACTTGGACCGAACCCAGATCTCGCCCGCCTCGCCCGGCGGCACGTCCTCACCGTCGGCGTCGACGAGGCGCAGCTCGACACCGGGCAGCGGCCTGCCGACCGATCCGGGGCGCCGGTGGCCCGAGAGCACGTCCTTGACGTTCTCGATCGCGATGCCGCCGAAAGCCTCGGTCTGGCCGTACGCCTGGAGCACCGGGATGCCGAAGCGCTCTTCGAACGCCTCGCGCAGCGCCGGCGTGAGCGGCGCGGTACCCGAGGAGGCGTAGCGCACCTTGCCGAGCTTGTCGCCCGGCTGGGTCTCGTCCAGCAGCATGCGCAGCATGGCCGGGTTCAGCGTCAGGTTGTCGATGCCGTGCTCATCGATCAGCTTCTTGGCCAGGGCACCGCTGAACTTCCGCAGCAGCACGACGTTGCGCCCGACGTAGAGCGCGAACAGCAAGCGCACCACCCCGGCCGTATGCGACAGCGGGTTGGCGATGAGGTTCGGTGGCTTGACGCCAGCAGGCAGCGGGCTCGGACTGGTGTCCGAACGGAACGCCGATACGGTCGCCCGCAGGTTCGCCCAGGCGTTTTCGTGCGTGAGCAGTACTCCCTTCGGGGTGCCGGTCGAACCGGAGGTCAGCAGGATCAGCGCCGGGTCGTCATCGCTCACGCCAGCCGGTATCGGCAGCGCGACCGGACCGGCCACCGGGATGCGTTCGAGACGAGCGAACGGCAGCACCGGGATCGGCAGATCCATCCCCGCAGCGGCATCGTCCGGGTCGCACACGACCGCGGACACCTTCAAGGCGCCGACCACGCGCGCTGCTTCATCGGCCGGCGCGGCGGGGTGCATCGGCAGGCCGGCCGCGCCACGCAGCCACGCGGCCGTGAGAGCGGGCAGAAAGCGCTCGTCGTTGCCCACGCGGATCAGCACCCGCGCTCCCGAGCCGATACCCGCTGCGGCGAGCCGGGCGTTCAGCTCGGCTGCCGCCACCGCGAGCTCGCCGAAGCTCCACACCGGGTCGTCCTCGACGAAGAGAAAGCCGTGCCCCGGGTCTTCGGCGGCCCGCCAGGCCAGAAGGGACGACAAGGAGCCGCTGCCGACTCGGGCCCGCAGCTCGCCGACCCCGGGAGTGATGGTCTCGCTCGCCACGCGAAGTCCTCCGGGCTTAGATCTTGGCCTTGTCGGCGCCGAGTCTGGCCTTGCCGACGGTCTCTATCGTCTGCTTCCTGATCTTCCAGCCGGCGCCGGTGTTCACCAGCTGCCAGCTGTAGTCGACCGAGAACACCTGGCGGTGGAAGAAGACGATGAACTTACACAGGCATGTCGCGCTGCCGTCCTCGTGCACGGTGGTGAACATCGCGGTCGGGTGATGAGCGACGGCATCGGGCGCGGTCTCGTAGAAGCTGCGCAGTTCCTCTTTGCCGTTGAACACCTGCCCGTAGACGGTCGCAGCGTCGAAAACGCCGTCGTCGGTGTAGAGGTCGAGAACGCCGTCCCAGCCCGGATGGTCGCAGTAGTGGCCGTACCTGGCCGCCAGCTCCTGAATATCGATCTTCGCCTGAAGGAGGTCGATCTGGTCCATGGTGCCTCCAGTCCTGGAACCGAACCAGCTGCGCGTGTTCGGGCGCTGCATTGAGTCGATTAAATAGTTATATCAGTTGTCCATCAAGAAAACCACGATCGGCGGCCGGCCAGCAGTGGTCACAGGCCGAGCCCGCGGCTGATCAGCTGGCCGGCGATCACATTGCGCTGGATCTCATTGGTGCCCTCGCCGACGATCATCAGCGGGGCGTCCCGGAAGTAGCGCTCAGCGTCGTACTCGGTGGAGTAGCCGTAGCCGCCGTGGATGCGCACGCCGTCGAGCGCGACCTCCATGGCCACCTCGCTGGCGAAAAGCTTGGCCATGCCGGCCTCCATGTCGCAACGCTCGCCGCGATCGTACAGGTCTGCCGCGTACGCTACGAGGTTCCTGGCCGCCATGAATTTCGTGGCCATGTCGGCCAGATAGTTGCCGATCGACTGGTGCTGCCAGATCGGCTTGCCGAAGGTCTCGCGCTCCTGCGCGTACTTCATCGAATCCTCGAGAGCCGCGCGGGCCACCCCGAGGGCGCGCGACGCGACCTGGATGCGGCCGGTCTCCAGGCCCTTCATGAACTGGGTGAAGCCGTTGCCCTCGGTACCACCCAGCAGTGCCCCGGCGGGCACCCGGCAGTCCGCGAAGCTGAGCTCACAGCTCTCGACGCCCTTGTAGCCGAGCTTGGGCAGGTCGCGGGACACCGTCAGGCCAGGCGTCGGGTTCGGGACCAGCAGTACGCTCATGCCCATGTGCCGGGGCACGGCGTCCGGATCGGTCTTCACCAGCAGGGCGATCAGGCCGGAGCGCCGGGCATTGGTGATCCACGTCTTGGCCCCGTTGACCAGGTATGTCTCGTCGCCACCGGTGGGGCCGCCGCCACCTTCACGGCGCGCGACCGTGGTGATCGCCTGCAGATCGGAGCCACCTCCAGGTTCGGTGAGCGCCATGGTGGCACGCAGCTCACCGGTGGCCATGAGCGGCAGGCAGGCGTTCTTCTGCTCATCCGTGCCGTACTTCAGCAGCAGCTTCGCGACCACGGTGTGGCCGCCCATCGCGCCGGCCAGGCTCATCCAGCCTCGGGCCAGCTCCTCGGTGATGTTCGCATAGCAGGGCATGGACACCGGCGCACCGCCATACTGCTCGGGGACAGCGAGCCCGAAAATGCCCAGGTGCTTCATCTGGTCGATGAGCTTTTCGGGGTAAGTGTTCGCGTGCTCGAGGTCACGTACGACCGGAAGCACCTCGCGCTTGACCCATTCACGCACAGCGAGTACGTAGTCACGCTCTTCGGCGCTCAGTCTGGCCATGCGGACTCCTTCGTCTCCGATGGACGGGAATATGTTCAAATCAGTTAACTGTAATTGATGGGAGCTAGATGACCGAGAGCGTGCCCGAACCGGTCGCGCCGATCAGCTTCGGAGCGTTTCTCCGTCCCGGTGACACCGTCATCTGGGGCCAGGCCTGCGCCGAACCGCTCAGCCTGACGCACGCGCTGGCCGAGCAGGCCAGCACCCTTGGGCCGATCCGTTGCCTGCTCGGCATCGGCGCTGGCCGCACGACGCTGGCCGGCGTCGGCGGGCTCCACTTCACCGCGTACGGCGGAGGCGGGACCACGCGCCGCCTCGACTCCGCCGGTCTGCTCGAGATCCTGCCCAGCCGTTACAGCGACCTGCCCCGGCTCTTCGCGGACGGGCGTTTCCGGGTCGACGTGGCCCTGGTCCAGGTCACTGCGGGTACCGAGCCCGGCACGTACCACTTCGCCCTGGCCGCCGACTACCTCGTGGCCGCCGCCCGCTCGGCCCGGGTGGTGATCGCGGAGCTGAACCATGGTGCGCCGCACACCCCGGACGCGCCAGTGCTGCGCGCCGACCAGATCGCCGCGGTGGTCACCGCCGACTATCACCCGGCCGAGGTCACCGGGCCACCCGCGAACGAGGTTGACCTGCGTATCGCCGCCCAGGTGGCCGGGATCGTCGAGGACGGCGCCACCCTGCAGATGGGTATCGGGACCCTGCCGGAGGCCATCGTGCGCGGGCTGCTCCACCACCGGGACCTCGGCGTCCACTCGGGGGCGATCGGCGACTCGATCGCCGGCCTCATCGAGTCAGGTGCCGTCACCAACGCGCGCAAACCGCGCGATCGCGGTGTTTCGGTCGCCGGGGTGCTGATCGGCACGGCCCGGCTTTTCGACCTCGCCGACGGCAACCCCGGCATCGCACTGCGCGGCACGACGTACACGCACAGCCCGGCGGTTCTCGCGCGGCTACCGAAACTGACCACCATCAACGCCGCCATCGAGGTCGACCTGACCGGCCAGATCAACACCGAGGTGGCGGGCGGCCGCTATGTAGGCGCCGTGGGCGGCTCACTGGACTTCGCCCGCGGTGCGGCGCTGTCCCCGGGCGGCGTGCCGATCACCGCGCTGCGCTCGACCGCGGGTAGCCGTTCGACGATCGTCGCCGAGCTCGCAGGCCCGGTCGCGATCCCGCGCAGCGAGGTTGGGTGGATCGTCACCGAGTACGGCGCCGTCGATCTGCGGGGACTGACGCTGTCCCAGCGCCGTAAGCGCCTGCTCGGCGTCGCCCACCCGGGCCACCGTGAGGCCCTGGCCGCTGCCCGGCCGGGGCCCGGCGAGGCCCGCTCTCAGGAGAGGTGAACAGATGAGAAGAGCAGTCACCGTCAGCCCGCGACATTCGTCCCTGCGGTTAGCTTCCGAGGTGCGGTCGTTGTCAGCTAAAATAGTTAACTGTTAGTGTTGTTTAGGAGGCCGACGTGACCGATACCCGGACGAGCAGCGACAAGCCGCAGCGCGCGCCCGATGACTTCGGCAAGCTGACCGATGAGGCGTTCGCCCGTGCGCGCCGCCGCCTGGGGGTGCCGCAGCCTCTCGTCCGCAAGTGCCACAACCTCGAAGTGACCCGCGACGGAACACGCCACTTCGCCTTCGGTTACGGCGACGACAACCCGCTCTACTGCGACCCCGAATACGGCAAGAACTCACGATGGCGCACGCTGATCGCCCCGCCCGGATTCTGCTACACGATGGGCGAGGACGCCGCACCGCCCGCAGACGCGGAGACCAAGGCGATCCTCAAGGGTGACCCCTTCGCCGGGCTCGGCTCGTATCAGGCCGTCATGGATTTCGAGTGGTACCGCCCGCTCGTCCTCGGCGACACGTGCAAGATGCTGCTCACCGAGGTTGGTGTACAGGAGAAGGGCAGCAGGTTCGGCGGCCGCACCGCGCATCTGACCCGCGATTTTCTCTACGCCAACGGAAACGGCGAGCCGGTCGCTATCCGCCGCGGCACGTGGATCAACGCCGAGCGTTCGGCCACGAAGGCCAACGGCGAGAAGAAGCCGCGGGTCGAGCCCGAACCCTACACGCCCGAGATGCTCGCGGAGATCGACGCCTGCTACGAGGCCGAGACACGCCGCGGCGCGGAGCCCCGGTTCTGGGAGGACACCAACGTCGGTGACACTCTGCAACCGCGGGTCAAGGGCCCGCTGACGACGACGGACGTGGTCGTGTGGCACATCGGCTGGGGTATGCAGCTGACCCCGCCCGGCGCGTTCGGCATCTCGTACCGCACACGCAGGAAGGCACCGGGTCTGTATCCGCCGAACCACCTGAACATCCCGGACACCGTGCAACGCCTGCACTGGGAGCCGGAGCGGGCCCAGGATCTGGGCCTGGCCACGTCATACGATTACGGCGCGATGCGCGAGATCTGGCTGACCCACGCGATCGCCGACTGGATGGGCGACGACGCCTGGCTCTACCTGCTGCGGTGCGAGCACCGAAAGTTCAACTACATCGGTGATACGACGTGGATCAGCGGCAAGGTCACCGGCAAGCGGATCGACGGCGAGCATCATGTCGTCGATCTGGAATTGGCGTGCACCAATCAGCGCGGCGAGGAAACGACGCCGGGAACGGCGACGGTCATCCTGCCCAGCCGGGTTAAAGGTCCGATCAGGCTGCCGCAACCGCCAGCGGACACTCTGGGCGGCTGTGTCCAGTCCGAGCTGAAGAAGTTCGCGATCGACTAGTGCCCGGCCGCGCAGTCCAGGCTGGAATCGACACACGGTGATCAGGACCGGGGCAGGCCCAGGCCGCGCTCCCCGATGATGTTGCGCTGCACGTCCTTGGTCCCCGCACCGATCGTCACCTTGTAGCCGTCAAGGTACCGGTCGAGCACGGCGGCATCCGTGCCGAAGATCACGCCGTCGGCGGCGGCCCCGTCAACCACCAGGCGATCCACATGCTGCCGGAGCTCAGAATAGAAAAGGCGGATCATCGAGGCGCTGGCGCCGAGCTCGGCGCCGTGCGCGCTGCGCGAGACCATCCGCAATGTCATCGCGTACATCGCGCGCGCGTCGGCACGGGCCTGGGCGAGCCCGGCGGTTACCGCGTCGTCGCGGTGTCCCCGTTCACCGAGGCGCTCCTCGATGTAGCGCGCCAGCTCCAACTGCTCGCGCAGGAAGCCGGTGCCGCGCTCGAAACCGAGCGTCGACATCGCCACGCTCCAGCCCTGGCCCAGCCCTCCGACGACGTTGGTCAGCGGAATCCGGACCTCGTCGTAGAAGACTTCGCTGAACTCGGTGGTCCCCGCCATCGTCTTGATCGGCCGTACATCGACGCCGGGCAGGGCCATATCGCAGATGATCCAGGTCAGACCGTGGTGCCGCTGCGCGCCGGGGTCGGTGCGAACCAGCAGTTCCTGGCGATCGGCCAGGTCGGCCTCGCTGGTCCAGATCTTCTGCCCGGTGACCACGATTTGGTCGCCATCAACTACGCCGCGGGTGGTCAGCGCGGCCAGGTCGCTGCCGGCTCCCGGCTCGGAGAAGCCCTGGCACCATACCGATTCCCCGCGCAGGATCCGCGGCAGGTGGAGCGCCTTCTGTTCGTCGTCCGCGCGAGCGATGAGCGTAGGGCCGGCGTGGTTGATACCGACGAAGCAGCAACCGATGTCGGGTGCGTTCGCCCGCACATACTCCTCGTACCAGATCAGCTGCTGGCTCAGCCCCATGCCAACGCCGCCGTATTCGGCGGGCCAGCTGACTCCAGCGTATCCGCCCTCGTACTGAGTGCGCTGCCAGGCCAGGTCGAATGTCCGCCCCGCCCGGCGGTCGCCCACGGGACGCGGCTCACGCGGCACGTTGTCGTGCAGCCAGTCGCGCACCCGGGCGCGGAACTCGGCATCGCTTTCCGCCCCGGTCAGTTGCATAGCCATGCCTCCCCTACCACGGGCTGACGGCGCCCAGCAACGATTCGCGCCGCGTGGCCGCCGTGCCGAACGACCCGATCAGGACGTGTGCGCGCTTGACGTAACGCTGCGCACTGTGCTCCTCGGTAAAACCGATCGCGCCGTGATTCTGGATGTTGTCCCGGGCGTTGACCAAGGCCGCGTGGCCGGCCACGGACAGGGCCGCGGTCGCGTCGAAACCGGCCGCGGGCAGCGACTCCTGCAGGCCGACGGCGGCCAGGCTCGTCACCGCCCACGCCGCCTCCGCCCGCACGGCCATGTCCGCGCAACGGTGCTTCACCGCCTGGAACGAGCCGATCTGCCGCCCGTACTGGACGCGATCGATCGCATATTGGACGGATGCGTCGCGGGTCTGCTCGGCGATCCCCGTCAGCATCGCCGCGGTGAGCGCCTGGGCCGCGTTGGTCAGGTAGTCCCGCAGCGCGGCGCCGAGCCGGACTCCGCGGCCCACGGTGGCGGTCACCAGCTGATAGGCCGGATCGACGCCGCATACGGTCTCGACCACGGTCACCGCTCCGGCCTCGAGCAGCCGCATCTCGCCGGCCTGATCCCGGGCGAGCACCACATCGGCGGGCTCGCCGTCACCCCAGTACCGGATCGTATCCGTGCCGTGTGGCTCGGCCCAGGCCGCGCGGACATCGCCCGTGGTCAGCGGCCCGACCAGATCGTCCCGCCCTGACCCCAGGGCCGCGTGGGCCGCCAGGGAGTTGGCCAGGAACGGCCCGTCGGCCAGGGCGCGCCCCAATTCGCGGAACAGCACGAGCTGCGCGGTGACGCCGTAACCCACGCCGCCCGACTGCTCCGGCAGTGCGAGCCCGAGCCAGCCCAAGCTGGCGCACTGCTTCCACCGCCCGGCCGGCGACGGCCCGCTCAGGACCGCAGCCGCCGTCTCGGCGATGACCAGCTGGTCCTCGTCCTCAGCCAGATCGATCACTGCGCGCTTACCTCCGGTTTCGCGGCGGGCCCGAACTCCGCCCGGGCCAGCTCCTGGCGCAGTGTCTCGGGGTCGCCCAGGAATTCGCGGTTCAGCAGCGCTCGCTTGAGGTAGACGTGCAGGTCACACTCCCAGGTGTAGCCGAAGCCGCCGTGCAGCTCGATCGCTTCCCGCACCGCCTGCACGTACCCCTCGGACATGTGCGCCTTCGCGAGCGCGGCCGCGCTCGCCGCGTCCGGCAGCGACTCGTCGATCGCGTAGGCGGCGAACCAGGACAGCCCGCGCCCCGGTTCCACGAGCAGCGCGAGGTTGGCGACCTGATGCTTCACGGCCTGGAAGCTGCCGATGAGCTGACCGAACTGGCGGCGGGTCTTGGCGTAGGCCACGCTCTCTTCCAGCGCCCGCAGCGAGCCGCCGAAACAGTCCGCGGCCACCAGTGTGTGCCCCGCCGCCCGCAACCAGGTGATGGTACCGGCGCCAGCGGCCGGTAGCGGCTCTGGCGGTCGCAGCAGTTCCACCGCGTCGACAGGGCGCGTGTAGTCGGCGCCCGGCAGCGGCTCGGCTCTGATACCGTCGGCCGCGACCAGGCCGAGCGAATCACCGTCACGGACGACGGCCACATCCGCCGACCGTGCGCCGAGCGCGGGTGTGCCGCGCCCGGTCCAGACCAGGGTGGCCCGCACCGAACCGTCGGCGAGGCCGGGCAGCCAGCGGGACCGCTGCTCGTCCGATCCGGCCCGCAGCAGGGCCAGTTCCGCCAGCCAGTGCGCGAGCCAGGGTCCGGGGGCCGCGCCGTGCCCGAGGGCCTGGGCGGCTACGGCCAGGTCCAGTACACCCAATCCGAGGCCGCCGTACTCGGCGGGCACCGCGACGCCAGGCAGCCCGAGGCCGGCCAGCCCTTTCCAGGCGCCGGCGTCCCAGCCGGGATGGCGCCCGGCGGCCTCCGCCCGCGCGAGAGTGCCCGCCACCGGGCACTCGGCCCGCAGATAGGCCCCGATCGTCTCCTCGAACAGGTACTGCTCCGGGCTGAGGTCGAACTTCACGGCGTCACCGCCTCGTCACGCGGCAGGCCGAGACCTCGCTCGGCGACGATGTTGCGCTGGATGTTGGACGTGCCACCGGCGATGGCCACACCGAGCGAGCCGAAGAACTGGTTGAGCCAGCGTTCGTTGCCAGGCCGGGACGACAGGCTCGGATCGAGGTAGCTCGCCGGACCCAGCAGGTCGAGCGCGATGCGCGAGACACGCATCGCGACCTCGGTGTGCACGAGCTTGTTGAGCAACTGCAAGATGGCCGTGGCATCGGCGCTGCCTCCGGAGGTCGCCAACGCAGCATCGTCGCGCGAGGCCTGGATCATCGCCGAGTAGCGCTGCGCCTCGATCCAGCCGCGCAGCTTCATCAGCTCGCTGCGCACACCTGGGTCGGACAGGCCGCGCCCACCGTCGGCGTCTGCGCGGCGGGCCAGCTTCACCAGGCTGGCGTAGAGGGCCGCCGATGTGTCCGGGGCGGCGAGTGTGGTGCGTTCAGCGGCGAGCGTGGTCCGGGAGACGGCCCAGCCCTGGCCTCGCTCGCCGACCAGCATGTCCAGCGGCGTGCGCGCGCCGGTCAGGAACACCTCACTGAACTCGGAGGAGCCGGTGATCTGCCGCAGCGGGCGCATCTCCACGCCGGGCTGGCGCATCTCCAGCAGCAGGTACGACAGGCCGGCCCGCCGCGGCTGGTTCAGTTCGGTCCGGGCGAGCAGGAACATCCAGTCCGCGCGGGCGGCGTCCGATGTCCACACCTTCTGCCCGCTGATGACCCACTCGTCGCCGTCGCTCACCGCCGCCGTGCGCAGCGACTCCAGGTCACTGCCGGCATCCGGCTCGCTGTAACCCTGGCACCAGCGCAGCTCACCGGCGACCGTCGGCGGCACGAAGCGCCGCTTCTGCTCCGGCGTACCCCAGCGCAGTAGCGTCGGGACGAGCAGGGCGGTGCCGACGCCGCCGACCTCGCGGGGCGCGCGAGCCTCGCCGAACTCCTCACGAACCACCTGAGCGCGCATCGCGTCCGGTTCCTGGCCAGCGCCGCCGTACTCGGCCGGCACGGTGCGGTAGAGCAGTCCCGCGCTCGTCGCCGCGCGGCGGAAGCGGGCGATGTATTCCCGGTCCTCGCCCCGTCCGATGTCCCAGTTCTGGGCCAGGAACGTGCGCACATGGGCACGGAATCGCTCGTACTCGGCCCCGTAGGACAGATCCATCGCTCACCCTGTCGGTAACAACGCGCCCAATACTCGCCTAAATAGTTAACCTATTATACTTTCAGGGCATGAACGAGGTGAAGTCCTTCGGCGCCCTGATCGCCGACCTGGCCGCTGCGGATCCCGGTGCACCGGCGCTCACCTGCGACAAGATCACCCTCAGCCGGGGTGAACTGCACCTGAGGACCAACCAGCGGGCACGGTACTACGCGAAGGCTGGCGTCGGCGAAGGCTCGCTCGTCGTCCTCCAGCTGCCCAACTCGGCGGAACTGGTCGAAGGCATCGTCGCCACCTGGAAGCTCGGCGCGGTCCCGCTCGTCCTGCCGACGGCGATGCCCGTCGCCGAACGGTCACCGATCCTCGAGCTGGGTTCGCCGCAGCTGGTGGTCGACGCGCCCGACGGCACCTGGCACGGTGAATCGTCCGGCGAGCTGCCCGACCGCACTCCACCCAACTGGCGCGCATCGACCTCCGGTGGCAGCACGGGCCGCCCCAAGCTGATCTACTCCACCCGCCCGGGCAGTGCCGACCCCCGGGAGGCGACGCTGTATCTCGACCACGGTGGCGCGGTCGCCGTGCCGGGACCGCTCTATCACGGTGCCCCGTTCATGTTCATGACGTTCGGGCTCATGCGCGGCAAGCACGTCGGCTTGCTGCCGAAGTTCGACGCGGAGAAGACGCTCGGCCTCATCGAACAGACCAGCGCCGATTACGTCCTGCTCGTGCCGACGATGATGAACCGCATTTCGAAGCTGCCACGGCCGGTCCGCGACAGCTACGACGTGTCGTCGCTGCGGTCGGTGCTGCACCTGGGAGCCAGCTGCCCGCCCGCGCTGAAGCGAGAGTGGATCGACTGGCTCGGGGCCAGGAAGATCCTCGAGCTCTACGCCGGCACCGAGGGCCAGGCCACCACCTGGATCCGCGGCGACCAGTGGCTCGAGCACCCGGGCTCGGCCGGACGCCCGGTCGCCGGTGCACAGATGCGGGCGTTCGACGAGGCTGGCCATCAGCTGCCGCCCGGTGAGGTCGGTGAGATCTACATGCGCCCACCGGAAGGCACGCCGCGGGCCTACCGCTACGTCGGGGCGGCGGCTCGCACGCATGACGGCTGGGAGTCGCTCGGTGACATTGGCTGGGTCGACGCCGACGGCTACGTCTACATCATCGACCGGCGCACCGACATGATCCTCAGCGGCGGCGCCAACGTCTACCCGGCCGAGGTCGAGGCGGCGCTCGAGGCGCACCCGGACGTGCGGGCCGCAGCGGTGATCGGCCTGCCCGACCCCGACCTCGGCCAGCGCGTGCACGCGGTCATCGAGCCGATCGCCTCGGCGCGCGAGACACTGACCGGGGACGTGCTGCGCGGCCACCTCCAGGACGTGCTCGTACGCTACAAGACACCGCGGACGTTCGAGATCGTCGAGGGGCCGCTGCGCGACGAGGGCGGCAAGGTACGCCGCAGCGCACTGGTCGCCGCCCGCACGGCGGGCGTCCCCAGCACCGGAGGGCACTGATGGAACTGGGAGTTATTCTCGGCACCTGGAACGGCTCCCGGGCCGAGGCCGGCGACATCCTGCGCACCGTGCAGGAGGCCGAGCGCCTCGGCTACACGATCGCGTGGGTTCCCGAGCTGTACGGCGCCGACGCGGTGAGCGTGATGTCGTGGCTGGCGGCCAGCACGTCGACCATCAAGATCGGTTCGGCGGTCATGCAGATACCGGCGCGCCCCGCGACAACGACGGCCATGACGGCGGCCTCGCTCGTCGCGCTCTACGGTGACCGCATCGTCATCGGTCTTGGTGTCTCCGGGCCACAGGTCTCCGCGGGCTGGTACGGCGTACCGTGGTCCGACCCGATCGGCCGCACCAGGGAGTACGTCGAGGTCGTTAAGTTGGCCCTGGCCCGCGAGCGCGTGCAGTACCACGGCAAGCACCTCGACCTGCCCGGGCGGGACGACTACCGGCCGTTGAAGCTGTTGCTGAGGAACGAGACGCACGTCCCGATCTACCTCGCCGCGATCGGGCCGCGCAACATCGCCCTCGCCGCCGAGGTGTGCGATGGCTGGCTGCCGGCGCTGGTCTTTCCCGAGCGCTTCGGTCCGCTACGACAGCAGTTCACGAACGCCCTGAGAGCAGCGGGACGCAAACGCGAGGAGGTCGTGATCGCCGCCTCGACCGGAGCCGTGATCAACGAAGATCCGATCGTCGCGCGCAACGTCTACCGCCCGTACGTCACCCTCCTGATGGGCGGCATGGGGACCCGGGAACAGAACTTCTACCGGAACCTCATGACCGAGTACGGGTACGGCGAGATCGCCGAGGAGATCACCGACCTTTATCTGGCGGGCAAGGTGGCGCAGGCGCAGGCGCTCACCCCGGACGATCTCATCGACGGCGTCGGCCTGGTCGGTAACGAAAGCCGGGTCCGAGAGCGGCTGGCTGCCTACGAGGCCGCGGGCATCGACATTTTCTCGATCGCGCCGTCCGGCCGCTCGATCGAGGAAAAGCTCGGCGTGCTAAGGACCGTGGCGTCGGCGGCCGGCCGGTGAAGCCCGTCATCCCCCCGGCCCGCACGATCGCCGGGAACTACCCCCGGCAGCGGCGCATTTCCATCAAGTACGCCGACCAGGACCCGTCGGGCGGCGTCAACGGCATCGCGATCGGCCGTTTCTTCGAGGAGGCGCGCTTCACGGTGCGTTCCGCCCTCGACGCGCCCGAGGCCCGCGACCCCGGCATCAGGTTCGTCCTCGCCCGCGTGCGCATCGACATCCTCGAACCGGTCTGGTACCCCGGCACAGTCGACGTCAGCATTGGCGTGACCGGAGCGGGCCGCACGTCCTTCTCGTGCGCCGCGGCGCTGTTCCAGGATGCCCGGCTGGTCGCCGTCTCCGATTCGACCGTCGCCGTCCGCGACGGGCGGACGGGCAAGGGGTGTGTGCTTTCGCCCGAGTTCCATCGGGCGCTCATTCCGCTGCTGGTCGACACCCATGAGCCCAGCGTGGCCCGCTGAACCGCCGCGCCGGTCATCCCTCAGGCCCCGGCGTCAGACGTCCGGACGAGAATGTCGATACGCCCGGTCTGTACTACCTCATCGTGCTGGTTCTTCAGCTCGAACAGCCGCTCGACCACGCCGCGATCCGGCTTCGATCGTGACGGGCGAACGGCGAGGATCGTCAGCTCGAGCGTCAGCGTGTCCCCGATGAACACGGGAGCGGCGAACTTCCAGCTGCTGATGCCGAGCATCGCTATCGCGCTGCCGGAGAAGACCCCGCAGCGATCGAGCAGGCCTGTAGCGACGGACAGGCCGAGCAGGCCGTAGACCACCCGCTGCCCGTAAACGCTGCTGCTGGCGAACTCGGCGTCGGTGTGGATCTGGTTGTAATCGCCGCTCAGCCCGGCGAAGCTGACGACGTCCGTCTCGGTGATCGTCCGCGACTGCGAGATGAACTTCTGCCCCTCGCGCAGGTCTCCGAGGAAGTGGACACCGTACCGGCCGTTATTGCCGTCTGCTGCGGGCACTGGGTTCCTCTCAGACGATGAAGGACCTCAAACGGGCGCTGATGAGCTCCTGGGCGCCGTCGACCATACGGCTGACGAGCTCACCAACGGTGGGGATGTCGTGGATGAGTCCCTGTGACATGCCCGCCGTCCACACACCGCCGTCCACGTCGCCCTCGTCGTAGACGGTGGTGCGCCCCCGGGCGCCGGAAGCCAGGTGGGCGATGTCCTCGAAGACCGACTCCGGCCGGGCGGAGATGTGGAGGATCTCGTCGGTGATCGCGTTGCGCGCGACCCGGGCCGTGTTGTGGAACTTGCGGTACAGCAACGCGGTGTCGCGCTCGGTCCCGTCGACGAGCCGTCGCTTCACGTTGCCGTGAACCGGTGCCTCGACCGTCGCCATGAACCGGGTGCCCATGTTCACCGCATCCGCCCCCAGAGCCAGAGCGGCGACGAGGCCTCGGGCGTCGGCGAATCCGCCACTGGCGATGAGCGGTACCGAAACCTCGTCCGCCGCGGCCGGTATCAGCACCAGGCCCGGGGTGTCGTCCTCGCCGGGGTGGCCGGCGCACTCGAAGCCGTCGATGCTGATCGCGTCGACCCCCTTGCGCTCGGCACTGCGCGCGTGCCGTACCGCCACGCACTTGTGCACGACCTTGACCCCGGCCGCCTTGAACGACGGCAGGTGCGGCGTCGGATCGCGGCCCGCCGTCTCGACGATCCGCACCCCCGAGTCGATGATCGCTTCGCGGTACTCGTCGTACGGCACCGGGGTGATCGTGGGCAGAATCGTCAGGTTCACGCCGAACGGCCGGTCCGTCATCGCCTGACAGCGCGCGATCTCCTTGGCCAGGTTCTCGGGCGAGCCAGCGGTGAGCGCGGTGATGAAACCGAGCGCGCCCGCGTTGGCGACCGCCGCGATGAGATCGGCGGTGCCCACCGCGGTCATGCCGCCACAGACGATCGGGTGCTCGATACCGAACTCCCGCGTGAAGCGGGTTGTGATCACGTTCGTCCTAACTGGTCGCGAACCGGAGCCGGCGGTGCGCCGGTCAGACCTCGACCAGGACGGCACCGGCCTGGCCGCCGCCGGCGCACATCGCCGCCACGCCCAGGCCGCCACCACGACGGCGAAGGTCGTGCACGAGCGTGGTGAGCATGCGGGCACCGGAGGCGGCGATCGGGTGGCCGAGGCTGCAGCCGCTACCGCTCGCGTTGACGTAGGTGTCGTCGATGGCCAGAGCGCGGACCGCCGCGATCGGCACGGACGCGAACGCCTCGTTGATCTCCCAGAGCGCGATGTCGCCGACGCCACGGCCGGACCGGGCGAGCACCCGCTGGATCACGTCGATGACGGCCATGCCGTTACGCCGCGGCTCCACCCCGACGTTCGCCCACGCACGGACCACGGCGAGCTGGTTCAGGCCTTCGGCGCGGGCGAGGTCGTCCGCGACCAGGGTGAGTGCGGCCGCGGCGTCGTTGATACCGCTGGAGTTGCCCGCGGTGATGGAGAAGCCGGGAATCTCGGGATGAACCGGTTTGAGGCTGGCCAGCTTCTCCAGCGAGGTGCCGCGCCGCGGGTGCTCGTCCACCGCGAAGTCCTGGTAACTTCCGTCCTGCTGCAGCGCCTTGAGCGTCACGATCTCGTCGTCGAACCGCCCCCCGTCGATGGCCGCGATCGCGCGCTCGTGCGAGCGCAGCGCCCATTCGTCCATCTCCTGGCGTGAGATGCCCGCTTCAGCGGCCGTGTTCCAGCCGACGGTGATCGTCATATCGCGGTTCGGTGCCTCGGGGCTATCCGGGTGGGCGGGGCTCTGCCAGCCCTCGATCCACTCATCCGCGGTGCCGGGGACGCGGCGTCGCTGCTGCGGGTTCATCGAGTGCGAGTGCGCGCCGCCGGCGATCACCGCGCGGTCCATGCCCGCGGCGATCGACCCCGCCGCCATCTGCACCGAGGTGAGGCTGCCCGCGCAGTGACGGTTGACGGCCGTGCCGGGAACGTGGATGAGCCCGGCCTCCACGGCGGCGTGACGCGCGAGCGCCCCGCCGCCGTAGTTCGACTCGGCCAGGACGACGTCGTCGAAGAGCCGGGGATCGAGGCCCGACCGGCTCACCGCCGCGGAGACGACGACACGGGCGAGTTCCTCGGGGAGCACGTGAGTGAGCGAGCCCTTGACGGACGTTCCGATCGGCGTACGCACAGCGTCGACGACGAGTGCAGTGGTCATGTTGGGTCACCTCGTGGCTCGAAATGCCCCTCGGCACGAGAGGTCCTTTAGGGTAACTTATTTAACTGTAATAGAAGACTATCGAAGACACCAGAAACGGGAGCCGAGATGGATCTCAGGGCCGCAAGCGCGCTCGTCACCGGCGGCGGTGGCGGGCTCGGCGCGGGAGCCGTGCGCAACCTTGTCGCCGCCGGGATGAAGGTCGTGATTGCCGACTTCTCCGAGGAGAACGGTAAGACCCTCGCGACCGAACTCGGCGGCGACGTCGAGTTCGTCAAGACCAACGTCCTCGATGACGATTCGCTGCAGGCCGCGATCGACACCGCGAGCTCGCTCGGCCCGCTGCGCGTCTCGGTCGCCGCGCACGGCGGCGGCGCGGCCGTCAGCCGCATTCTCGACCGGGAGGGCACGCCATACGCCCTCGACCTGTTTCGCCGTACGGTGGACCTCTACCTCACCGGTACCTTCAACGTCACCCGGCTCACGGCTGCGGCGATGGCCAGGACTGAGCCGCTGGAGAGCGACCAGCGCGGCGTCATCATCAACACCGCGAGCATCGCGGCGTTCGAGGGGCAGATCGGCCAGTCCGATTATTCGGCCGCCAAGGGGGGCGTGGTGGGCCTGGGCCTCGTCGCCGCGCGCGACCTGGCCCCGTTCGGCATCCGCGTCATGACGATCGCCCCGGGCACGTTCTTCACGCCGGCGTTCAGGATGGAGGAATCGGAGGCTCAGGCCAAGTGGGGCGGCACGGTCCCGAACCCCAAGCGCATGGGCCGCGCGGATGAGTACGGCCTGCTGTGCCGGCAGATCGCCGAGAACGACTACCTCAACGGCGAGTGCATCCGCATCGACGGTGCGGTGCGCTTCGGCCCGCGGCAGTAGCGCCGGACGCGACCCGCATCCGTCCCCGGCCGACGTCACACCGGCCGGGGACGGCGGGAGCCCCGGCCGTAGTCCGTGCTCTCGGCCAGCTCCGCCGCGGACCCCATCAGGTCGCGGACGGTCTGGCCGAAACTGCGCAGCAGCGGGTCGTCGCCGGCGTGCTGGTAGCCCTGTTCGAGGACGATCGCGAGTTTCCACCGCGCCAGCACCAGGTAATAATCGAAGTCGTCGATCTGGCGGCCGGAAATCCCGGCGTAGTGCTCCACCAGCTTGTCGCGCTCCGGCATGCCGACCAGCGAGATGTAACCGGCGGACTCCGGCGCCCCGGCCGCCGGCCAGTCGCGAAGAGCCCAGGCCAGATCCAGTTTCGGGTCACCGATGGTGGTCATCTCCCAGTCGACGATGGCGGCCAGCCGCCCCGGGGAACCGTGGGCGAACATGACGTTGGCGAACTGGTAGTCGCCGTGCATGATGCCCGGGATGAAATCAAGCGGCCGGTGCTCGCGCAGCCAGGCGGTGGCGACGTCCATCGCCTCGATGTCGTCCCGGCCGCCGGTCTTGTCCCAGAACCTCAGCCAGCGGTCGACCTGCCGGTCGTGAAATCCGTCCGGGCGCCCGAAGTCACCGAGGCCGGCGGCCCGCCAGTCCACCCGGGCGAGGCGAGCCGCTCCCCCGATGAGCTCGTACGCCAGATCGGCCCGCGCCCCGATGTCGGCGCGGAACGGCTCGGCGAGGCCGTCCTCGTATCCCATTGGCGACCATCCGTCCAGGAAGCTCATCAGGTAGAACGGGCGTCCCAGGACGCTGGCGTCATCACACAGCGCGATCGCTTCCGCGTGCGGCACGTCCATCCCGCCGAGCGCCGAGATGACCCGCCACTCGCGCCGTATGCCATCGTCGCGTGCTGGCACCGCCGCGAGAGGTGGTTTGCGCAGCGCCATCCGGTTGTGGCCGCGTCGGATCTCGAAAATCTCGTTCTGGCTGCCGCCCGAGACGTAACGGACCTGCACGGTCGCTCCCGTCCCGGGCAGGTCGTTGCCGTCCATCCAGGCGGTGAGCCGCCGGACGTCGATCGCCGGGGCGCCGGACGCTTGAGGTGGGGCGGTCACGACCGTACCGCCGCGAGCTGGCCCTTGAGCCACTCCTGGGCGGCTGCGCGGCGGGTGGGCACGTGCTCGGAAGGCCACTGGCCAGCGGCGGGCGTGTACCCGCGCAGCACCTGCCGGGCCACGGTGGTCTGGTGCACCTCGGTCGGGCCGTCGGCCAGCGCCAGCAGGATGCCGTGGCCGAGAAAGCTGGTCAGCGGCAGATCATAGGTGGTGCCGAGCGCGCCGTGGACCTGGATGGCCCGCCGGGCGACCCCTTCGAGCACCCGGGGAGTGAGGACCTTGATCGCGGCGATGTCCTTCCGCACCCGGTTGTAGTCGTGGTAGGCGTCGATCTGCCAGGCCGTGTAGAGGACCAGCAGCCGGAACTGCTGGATGTCGAGGTAGGACTCGGTGATCATGTTCTGCACGGCTTGCTTGTCGGCGAGCAGTTCGCCCTTGGTGCGCCGCGACAAGGCCCGTTCGGACATCATGTCGAGGCATCGCTGAGCGGCGCCGATCGAGCGCATTGCGTGGTGCACCCGGCCGCCGCCAAGCCGGGTCTGCGCGACGCCGAAGGCGTCGCCGCGCGCGCCGAGCATGGCGCTGGCCGGCACTCGCACGTCGTGGTAGCTGATCAGCGCCTCGGAGCCGTCGTCCTCGGGTTCGGTGAGGTGCGACAGGTTGCGGTCGATCACGATGCCCGGGGCGTCCGCGGGCACGAGGAACATCGACATTCGCTCGCGCACCGGCCGGCCGGGGTCGGTGACGGCCATGACGATGAAGAACGAGGCCCAGCGCGCGTTGGACGAGAAGAACTTCTGGCCGTTGATGACCCAGTCCCCACCCGCCTCCCCCTCCCCCTTCACTTGCTCGGCATGGGTGGTGAATACGCCAGGGTCGGCGCCCCCCTGCGGCTCGGTCATCGAGAAACAGGACACGATGTCGCCTTCGAGCAGTGGCTTCAGATAATCGGCCTTCTGCTCGGGGCTGCCGTAGTGCGCGAGGATCTCAGCGTTGCCGGTGTCCGGTGCCTGGGTGCCGAAGATGCGCGGCGCCCAGACCGAGCTGCCGAGTATTTCGTTGAGCAGGGCCAGCTTGAGCTGGCCGTAGCCTTGACCGCCGAGTTCGGGCCCGAGGTGGCAGGCCCACATCCCCCGGTCCCGCACCTGCCGCTTGAGGTCGCCGACCACAGCCTTCCGCTCCGCGTCGAGCGGAGCGTAACGGTCGTGGGGCCACAACACGTCGAGCGCGTACACATTGGTGACGACGAACTCGCGAGCCCAGTCCAGCAGTTCCTGGAACTGGGGCTCCACGCTGAAGTCGAAAGCCACAGCCTCGTCCTCTCTGTTCGATCAGGGGATACCGCCGTCCACCCGGACGATGGATCCGCTCACGTAACTGGACGCCTGCGACGCGAGGAACAGCGCCGCACCGACGATCTCGGGCGGCTCGCCGATCCGCCGCAGGGCGATGCGCGTCGCGTCAGCCTCCGCCGCTGCCATGTCCCACGCCTTCGAGACGTCGGTCCGCATCGACCCGGGCATCAAGGTGTTCACCCGGACCTCGGGTCCGTACACCATCGCCAGCCCCTCGGTCATCGCGTTGAGCGCGGCCTTGGCGCCGGCATAGGGGATGGCCTGAGGCGGCGGGCGCAGCGACCCGGTGGAACTCACGTTGATGATCGAGCCCCCGCCCGCGGCCCGCATACGCTCCCCGAACAGTACGGCCAGCCGGAACGGACCCTTGAAGCAGAGGTTCACCACCGAGTCGAACATCGCCTCGGTGACGTCGGCGATGCGGTCGTACAGCGGCG
Source organism: Streptosporangiaceae bacterium (assembly GCA_965277615.1). Taxonomy (GTDB): domain Bacteria; phylum Actinomycetota; class Actinomycetes; order Streptosporangiales; family Streptosporangiaceae; genus Bog-532. The sequence goes on from CBDIDG010000004.1 coordinate 876,873, forward strand.
ACATGCCCGCGTTGTTGACGAGAACGTCGCACCGGCCGAACTCGCGGTAGACCGCCTCGACGAACGGCTCGGCCTGCTCCCAGCGGCCCGCGTGCAGCTGGTAAGGCATCGCCCGCCTGCCGGTGGCACGCTCGATCCGGGCCGCCACCGCCGCACAATTCTCGATCTTGCGGCTGGCGATCACCACCTGCGCTCCCGCTCCGGCGAACGCCCTGGCCATCTGCTCACCCAGGCCGCGGCTACCACCGGTCACGACCGCCACCTGACCGCCGAGATCGAAAAGCCCGTTGTGCGTCAAGGTATCCGCACCCAGCCCGCACCGGCGGAGGAGGCGCGAGCTGCCTCGATCACGGCCTGTGCCCGCCAGCCATCGCGAAACGTGGGAGCGGGCGAGGGGCGTCCGGAGAACGCGGGCAGCCAGTCCTCCAGCATGAGCGCCATCCCCAGGATCATGGCCCGCGCGCCGCGGGCCGGCAACTGCGGCCGGGTGAGCGGCTCGCGGACCGGCCCGTTCCATGGCCGGAGGCCCTCGCCCGAGGCCTTCGCGATCATGATCTCGGCCTCGCGCGGGCCCCCGGACGAGACGACGGTGCCGTCCGCACCGAACGCCTCGAACCGCCACCCGGCGGTGTGCGCGCCGACCACCGAAGCGCTGATCTCGGCCCGGGCGCCGGTCGCTAGCCGCAGGATCAGCGTGGTCGTGTCGTCGGCGGTCACCTCCAGCTCGGTGCCGTCCGGCAGCGCGACGCGCGGGATCGTCGTGTGCACATCGGCGCAGACTTCGACGGGCTGGCCGAACATGGCGCAGACCCAGTCGATGTCGTGCGCGAGCATGCCGGCCAGGTAACCGCCGCCCTGGGTGAGGTCGTACATCCAGGGCGACTGGGGCTTGTGGCTCGGGTGCCAGTAACTTGCGCTCTGGACTAGCCTGCTGAAGTACGCGGTACCGAGGTAACCGTCGCGGACCAGATCCCCGATCGGCAGGCGGTCCGGTGCCCAGCGCAGTTCGAAGCAGGTCGCGGTGGCCCGGCCACTGGCTTCGGCGGCCCGGACCATCTCCTCGGCCTGCGCCGCAGTGAGCGCGAGCGGCTTCTCACAGAGCACGTGCTTGCCGGCCGCCAGCGCCGCCAGGGTCATCGTGTGGTGCAGTTCCACCGGCGCGGCGATGGAGATGACGTCCAGGTCGTCGCGGCGCACGAACGATTCCCAGTCGGTCGCCGTGTCCGCGACCCCGAGCGTCGCGGCGGCGGCGGCCAGCCGATCCGGATTGCGCGCACAGATCGCCACCAGGTCGTATCCGTTTACGACCCGGTACGCGGGCCCGTGGACCAGTGAGCCCCAGCCGGTGCCGATGATGCCTACTCTCAACGCCGCGGTCATGGCGGCTAAAGCAGTTCGAGGATCGTGGCGTTGGCCAGGCCGCCGCCCTCGCACATCGTCTGCAGGCCGTAACGGATACCGTTCCCCGCCATGTGGTGCACGAGGCTGGTCATCAGCCGCGCACCCGAGCCGCCGAGCGGGTGGCCGATGGCGATCGCGCCGCCGCCCGGATTCAGACGCTGCTCATCCGCACCGGTCTCGGCCAGCCAGGCCATCGGCACCGGTGCGAACGCCTCGTTGACCTCGAACGTGCCGATGTCGTCGATCGACAGTCCGGACTTCTTCAGCGCCTTGGCGGTCGCGGGGATCGGTGCACTGAGCATCATTACCGGGTCGTCACCGGCGACGACCGCAGTGTGAGCCCGCGCGAGGGGCTTGAGCCCGACCGCCCTGGCGTTTTCCGACGTGGTCATCAGCAATGCCGCGGCGCCGTCGCTGATTTGCGAGGAGTTACCGGCATGGATGAGGCCGTCTTCGACGAAGGCTGGTTTGAGACCGGCCAGCGTCTCGGGCGACGTGCCGCGGCGCAGCCCTTCGTCCACGGCGAAAACGCTGCCGTCGGCCTGGGTGACCGGCGCGATCTGCCCCACGAGACGGCCGCTGTCGATCGCGTCGGCCAGCTTCGCGTGTGACCGGGCGGAGAACTCGTCCAGTTGCCAGCGCGAGAGGCCCCATTTCCTGGCCATCATCTCCGCGCCGACACCCTGATTGAAGTCACCGCCGTACCGCTGGTGGATAGCGGGACTGTTCGGGGAGCCAAGGTCCGGGTTGGAGACGCTGGAGCCGATCGGGATGCGGCTCATCACCTCGACACCGCCGGCCACGACGAAGTCGTACTGTCCGGAGATCAGCCCGGCGGCGGCGAAATGAACGGACTGCTGCGACGAGCCGCACTGCCGGTCGACCGTCGTGGCCGGCACGGCCTCGGGCCAGCCGGCCGCCAGCACCGCGTTACGGCCGATGTTGTTGGCCTGCTCACCGGCCTGCTGCACGCAGCCCCAGATCACGTCGTCGATATCTGCGGGGTCAACGTCGTTACGGGCGGTGAGAGCGCGGAGCACGTGCGCTGACAGCTCCACCGGGTGCCAGCCCGACAGGGACCCGTTGCGTTTCCCGACCGGCGTCCGGACCGCATCGACGATCACGGCATCACGCATAGCCATCTGGACCTCCTAGTACCACCACGTGTCACCGAGTGGTTCAGTTGCCTGGTTAACCTGTCTATGACCGTCGGCGGCCGTCAAGCCCAGTGCAGCGGCAGCGTGTCAAGGCCGTACACCCCGCTGCCGGCGTGCTCACTGGCCTCCAGTCCCTCCGGGATCTGGTAATCCGGGATTCGCTTGTGCCACTCCTGCACCGCGATGATCAGCTCACGACGGGCCAGATGCGACCCCAGGCAGCGGTGCGGCCCGGCCCCGAACGCGAGGTTCGCGAAGACCGGACGGTCGATGTTTACTGCGGCGGCGTCCTCGTAAGCCTCATCATCGCGGCTGGCGAAGGCGAGCGGCATCGCCACCATGTCCCCGGCCTTGAGCGGGCAGCCGTGGAACTCGGTGTCCCGCACGACCTTGCGCCCAACCCGCACGATCGAATAAACGCGCAGCAGTTCCTCGACGGCGCCGGCGATTTTGTCCGGGTCGGCCAGCAGGGCCGCCCGATCAGCGGGCACGGTGGCGAGGTGCCGGAAGACGAACGACAGCTGCGAGGCCACCGTGTCCAGGCCCGCCATGAACAGCAGCAGCAGGCAGGACAGCAGGTCGCCGTCGGGGATCGGCTCGCCATCGATGGTCCAGTCCAGGGCCGCGCTGATGATGTCGTCCGCCCGCAGCGACGGGTCCGCCCGGCGGGCCCCGATCAGCCCGCGGAACATACCGGTTACCTCGTCCATCGCCGCCTGCATCTGCGAGTAGTCCGGGTCGGTCTCGCTGTCGAGGTGCAGGATCTTGTCCTCCCACACCATGAACTGCGGCAATTGCTCGACCGGCAGGCCGATGATCTGCAGGAAAATCGTCGTCGGGAACTGCGACGCGAAGTCCGTGACGAAATCGCAGCCGTCCCGGGCAGCGAGATCGTCGATGAGCCTCGTGCACAGCTCCCGGGCCCGCGTCTCCATCGAGGCGACCCGGCCGGGAGAGAACCACCCTCCGAGCAGCCCGCGCCATTTTGTGTGCAACGGTGGATCGACCATCAGCGGGATCCAGCGGTACGGCGGATCAGGGATCGATGGGATCGTCGCGACGCTGGAGAACAGCTCGGGATGCTGCAGGGCATCGACGATCATGTCCTTGCGGGTGAACACCCAGTACCCCTGGGCCTCGTCGCTCCTGAACACCGCGTGCTCACGGCGCAGTTCGTCCAGATCGCCAAAGAACGAACTCCCCGGCCTGGCCGGGGCGGCCGGCGCGTACTCGAAATGCAGGACGGGGCAGGCGCCAGGCCGTCCGGGCTTGACCTCGGTCACGGACTCCTCCTAGCTCAGCAGCGTGATGGCCCTTTCCGGGCAGGCGGCGGCACCGAGGCGGGCGTGGGCGGCCAGCTCGTCGTCGATCTCGATGATCCCGCCGAGGGCCGTGTAGCCGTCGTCGTCAATCGGGTACACCTCAGGCGCCGTGGCAAAGCACCTCGCGTGCCCCGCGCACTTGCTCTGGTCGACCGAGATGCGAACCATGCGCGACGCCTCCGTGTCAGGATCAGCCGGAACCACCGGTCGGATTCCGCTAACTGTTTACGTTAGTAAGGCTTGACCACCCGGACAATCATCTTGGGCCTATTGTTTAGCGAATTTAGCTTTGAAACCTATGAGCCGAGAGCCGGCTACGGCTGGAGCAACTCGGTGATCTTGTGCTCGGACGACCAGCTGCGCTGTAGTTCGGCCACGGCCGCCATGTGCCTGGTCCAGAACCGCTCGGCCTCGGCGGCGGCCCCCTTGCCGATGAGCGTCACCAGCTTGCGGTGCGCCCTGAGGCTGCGTTCGGGCCAGGACGCCCGGTCCGGTGCCGCGGCCATCGCCCGAACGGCGTTCTGCTCGCTGATGTGCCGCAGGCTCTCGGTGACAACATCCATCGTCGCGTTTCCGGCCATACCGATGAGCACGGAGTGGAAGCGCCACGAGGCGTTGGCGAACGCGCCGGAGTCGCCGAGCGCGTCCCGTTCGGCCGCCACCAACTCCCGCAACGCGGCGATGCCCTCAGCGGTCGCGTTCTCGGCCGCCATCCGGGCGGCCACCGGCTCGTAGATCATCCGGAACTGGTACACGTCGGCCAGGGTGGTGCCCCGGAGCTGCAGCTGGATGGCGACCGCACGCGCCACGACGTCGACGTCCGGATGCGCGACGACCGGACCGCGGTGCGAGCCACGGCGGACCGTGATCAGGTCCTGGGCCTCCAGTAGCCGCAGTGCCTCGCGCAAGGTCGGCCGGGACACCTGATACTGCTCCATCAGGGTCGCCTCACTGAGCAGCGACTCCCCCGGGGTCAGCTCGCCGCCGAGGATCTTGGCCCGGAGCTCGGCCGCGATGATCTCGGCCAGCTTGGGGATGCGTTGCAGCCGCATCCGGGCGGCGAACGTATCCGGCCTCGGTCCTGGGACGGGGTCCGGGATTGCTGGCGACATGCGTTCTCCCGCGACGGCTGCCGATCGATCGTGTCGGTGGCAGGGTACAGCGCAGTCTCTCAGACGGCCCGGCCGTTGGCCGATGGTCGCCTAATGAGTAAACTGAGATATCTGTTAAACAGGCACGGAGAGGACACCGTTTCCGATGAGCCTCCCGCCGGCGATCCGCGACCGGCTCACCCTGCCCGCGGTCTGCGCGCCGATGTACACCGTCACCGGGCCGGAACTGGCTCGCGCCGCCTGTGCCGCCGGTGTGCTGGGCGTCATCCCCCGCAGCAATGCTGGCGACGACGCCACGTTCGCGGCCTGGGTGGCCTCGATCGATGACGAGCTGACCGAACTCGCCGAGCGGGAGCCGGGGCGCCGGATCGCACCGCTGGGGGTCAACCTGCGGATGCGGCTGCCGGCCGACGTCATCGAGAACCATCTGTCGCTGTGTGAGCGACATGGCGTCCGGCTGATCATCACGGCCGGTGGCGACCCGGCGGAGATGGCCGCCCGTGTGCACCAGCACGGGATGCTGATCTGGCACGACGTGACGTCGCTGCGCTTCGCGGAAAAGGCGATCACGGCGGGCGTCGACGGGCTCACCTGCATCGGCGCTGGCGGCGGGGGCCACTCGGGTCCCATCGGCCATCTCGTCCTCGTACCGAAGATCCGGACCATGTTCGACGGGACGATCGCGATGGCCGGGTCGATCTCCACGGGGGCGGCCATCCGGGCGGCCGAGATTCTCGGGGCCGACCTCGCCTACATGGGCACCCGGTTCATCGCCACCGAGGAGTCGCGCGCCCCGGCCGACTACAAACGGCTGATTCTTGAGGGCAGCGCGACCAGCTTGCGGTTCACGCCCGACATCGCCGGGGTGCCGGCGAACTGGATGGTGGAGTCGATGCGATCGACCGGTCTGGACCCGGACGACCTGCCGAAGCCGAACGGGCCCGGACGAACCTACGACCACCTGCCGCCGAACGCCCACCCCTGGAAGACCATCTGGTCCGCCGGCCAGGGCATCGACCTCATCGACGACGCACCTCCGGTGAGCGAACTCGTGGCCCGGTTGCGGGCCGAGTACGTGGCGGCGTGCCGCGTGCCGGACATGGCCGACGTCGCCGCGGCCGTGGCGGGTGGTGAGGGTAACCGTGACGGCTGACCTGGTGCTGACAAAACGGCACGGTAACGTCGCCCTGCTGACCATGAACCGCGCCGAAAAACGCAACGCCCTCAGCCGCGGACTGGCCAGCGCCCTCACGGCCTCGGTCCGGGCGGCCCAGGACGCGCAGGTCATGGTGCTCACCGGGGCCGATCCCGCGTTCTGCGCCGGGCTCGACCTGGCTGAGGCAGCGCAGTTGGGGTACCTGGAGCCGAGCTGGCTGGAACGCACGTTTCTCGACTCCGAGGTTCCCGTGATCGCCGCCGTGAACGGCCCGGCGATCACAGCCGGGCTGGAGATCGCCCTGGCTTGCGACTTCATCCTTGCCTCCGACCGGGCGCAGTTCGCCGACACCCACGGGCTGGTCGGCGCGGTCCCGGGCGGCGGGATCACCGTACGGCTGGCCGAACGGACCAGCGCCGGCTTCGCCCGCCAGATGAGCTACACGGGCCAGTACGTGGACGCCGCCACCGCGCTGCGCGCCGGATTGGTCAACGCCGTCTACCCGCACGAGCGACTGCTGGACGCCGTCCTCGAACTAGCCGGTCGCGTGGCCGCCCTGCCCCGCCCGGCGCTGCGGGCGATCAAACGAATGTACGACGAGGCCGAGCGGCTGACCTTTGGCCCCGGGCTCGTCCGGGAGCAGGAGATCTTCGCCGAGTTCAGCTCGGTGTCGGCCGCGGACTTCGCCGGCTTCCACGACCGGGTGCGGCATCGCCGCGACCCGGATCCGGATCAGTGAACGGCGTCAGCGCAGCCGATCAGAGCCCGTCCAGGAATAGCCTGACCACGCCCGCGAAGGCGTCGTTGTCGTCCCCGGCGACCATGTGCCCCGCGTGGCCAACGGCCACGAACCGGGCGTGGGGCACGAGTTCGCGGAAGTCGCGCACGCCCTCGGGGCTCAGCACGTCGGACTGGCGCCCACGCACCAGCAGCGTCGGCACCGTCACGGCCCGGGCCGCCGCGCGCAGCGACTCCACGGCCACGCGCCGGGTCGGCTCGTCCACGTCCCGCGGCATCGTTCGCGGATCCCAGTGCCAGTACCACCGGCCGTCCTGACGCTGCCGCACGTTCTTGCGCAGACCGTCCAGGTTCGCCGGACGCGGGCGGTGCGGGTTGTAAGCGGCCACCGCGTCGGCGACCTCGCTCAAGCTGGCGAAGCCCGTCTCAGCGTGCGCGCGCATGAACTCGCCGATGCGCCGGGTGCCGTCCCGTTCGATGCGCGGGGCGACGTCGACGAGCACGAGGCCCCGGGCCCGCACGCGACCGCTGCCCACCGCCATCAGCGACATCAGCCCGCCGAGGGAGGCGCCGACGAGCACCGGATCCGGATACCGTTGCACGGCGGCCGCCACGTCCCCGACGAGCGCGTCCATCGAGTAGTCGCCGTCCGGGGCCCAGTCGCTGTCGCCATGGCCACGGGTGTCGAACGAGACCGACGTCCAGCCCAACCCGGCGACGCGTTCGGCGGTCGACTTCCACGAGTGCCGGGTCTGTCCGCCGCCGTGCCAGAGCAGCACGTTGCCCCGGGCCCGGTCGACGTGGAACTCGTCCGCCGCGAGGGCCACCGCAGCATTGTGGACCGTGACCGGCGCTGGTGTGACCGCCACGCTTCTCAGTCCGCCTTGTCGAAGATCTGCGGCAGGCCCAGGACGCGTTCGGCGATCGTATTTCGCTGAATTTCCGCCGTGCCCGTGCCGATCGTGGCGGCGCGGCTACGCAGGTAGTTGCGCACCCATCGACCTCCCTGTACCGCACCGGTCGCCGGGTCCAGCAACAGCGCGTCGGGCCCGAGCAGTTCCATGGCCAGCTCATAGAGACTCTGCTCCAGCAGGCTCTGGTAGAGGCGTGAAGTTGAAGACGCCGCGCCTGGTTCACCGGTCCGGCGGATCTCGCTGATGGTGCGCTGGGCGGTGAGTTGCATGATCCGCACCCGGATTTCCAGCTGGGCCACCCGGTCCCGCGCCACCTCGTCGGCCAGCGCACCGCGCTCTTTCAGCAGCGAGACGAGTTCGTCCCACACCCGGCGGAACAACGCAGCCTGGCTCAGCGCGCGGGTCGCCCGTTCGTGGCCCAGGCTGGTGCGGGCTACGCCCCAGCCCTTATCCTGCTCGCCGATCCGGTTGGTGACCGGTACCCGTACCTCGTCGAAGAAAATCTCGCAGAAATGGGTACCACCCGACATGTCCCTGATCGGGCGCAGCGTGATGCCCGGGGTGGTGAGGTCGATCAGCAGATATGTGATGCCCGCCGAGCGCGACTGTTGCGTCCCGGTACGGACCAGCGCGTAGAGCCAGTCCGCGACGTCAGCGTTGCTGCTCCATACCTTCTGGCCGTTGAGCACGTACTCGTCGCGCTCACGACGCGCCGTGGTGCGCAGAGCGGGCAGATCCGAGCCAGCCTCCGGTTCGGAGAAGCCCTGGGCCCACACCACGTCGCCCCGCAGCATCGGGCGCAGAAACCGCTCCCGCTGCCGGTCCGTGCCGAACCGGATGATGGTCGGACCGGCGATGTTGGGGCCATTGCCTGGATGCCCCGGCACCCGCGCCCGGGCGACCTCCTCGTAGTAGCTGATCTGTTTGTCCAGGTCGAGGTCACAGCCGCCGTACTCCCGTGGCCAGGCGGGACCGGCGAACCCGTGATCGAACAGCGTCGCCGCCCAGGCCTGCTGCCAGCGGGTGCGCTCCTGACGCGAACCTTTGGGGCTCCGCCCCGGATGATTGGCGTCCAGGAAGCTCCTCAGCCGCTGACGAAACTGCTCGGTGCTCTCCGCCCCGGTCAAGTCAGATCCCCACCCGATCCGCAAGTGTCCGCCGGTGCTCGCGCGGGGTGCCGTACAGGAGCTGGTCGGCCCGGGCCCGGCGCAGATGCAGGTGCGCGTCGTGCTCCCAGGTGAAGCCGATGCCGCCATGCAGCTGAATGGTTTCCTGGGCGATGTGTACGTACGTCTCGGCGCACCAGGAGGCGGCGGCCGAAGCCATTGCCATATCCGTGACGCCGACCGCCAGCTGGTCGCGGGCCTGGTAGGCGATGGAGCGGGCGGCTTCCAGCTCGACGAGCAGGTCCGCGCACCGGTGCTTGATGGCCTGAAACGAGCCGATGGGCACGCCGAACTGCACGCGGGTCTTCGCGTAGCCGACGATCATCTCCAGGCAGCGCGCCGCCGCGCCGACCTGCTCGCAGGCCACTGCGGCCAGCAGCAAGCAGCGCGCACGATCGAGCAGGTCCGGCCCACGGCCGAGCAGGACGGCCGGCACGCCGGCCAGTTCGACAGCGGCCACCGGGCGCGTGCCGTCCAGGGCTTCGCGAGGGCGCACCGTCACGCCCGGTGCGGTCGCATCCACCGCGAGCAGCACGACCTCCGGGCCGGCGCCGACGGCGGCTGCGACCACGAATAGGGCGGCGTGGGTCGCGTCGGGGACGTGCCCGGCCGAGCCGCCGACCGTCCAGCCGCTGTCGGCGGAGCTGGCCGCCAGCGTGCCGCCGAGGATCACGGTGGCGATGGTCTGGCCGCCAGCTAGTCCCGGCAGCAGCGTCCGCCTGGGCTCTTCCTGGCCGCCCGCCACGACCACGGCCGCGGCGACCGCGGTGCTCAGCAGCGGCACCGGCGCGAGCGCCGCCCCGAACTCCTCCAGCACCACCCCCAGTTCCCCGAACGAGTAACCCGCTCCGCCGTACGACTCCGGGATACCGATCCCGGTGAACCCGAGCGACGCGCTGGCAGTGCTCCAGGCCGCGCCGTCGAAGCCCTTCCCGTCCGCGGCGGCCCGCACCGTTGCGCTGGGCAATGCGTCGGCCAGGAAGGCGCGGACCGAGGCGCGGAGCTGCTCGATCTCGTCGTCAGACGCTGCCATCGCTCTCGCTCTCGTCTCGTAAACAGGTAATAAAATACACTAATTTCGACTACACACGAGGTCTCATCCGGCCAGGCCGAGCAGTCGCGCGGGGTTCTCACGGACGAAGCGAGTCAGCAATTTTTCAGCGACCCCCGCATCCCAGAGCATGTCCAGGTAGCCGCGGAGCCCAGCGGCCGGACGGGGCGACTCGGTCGTCCAGCCGTAGTCGGTCGAGAGAACCACGCGCCGCGGATCCAGCTGGCCCAGCGCCGCCAGCACCTGCCCGAACACCGCCGGGCGACCTACGCAGCTGTGCGCGGAGAACTCGACGACGGCGCCAAGCTCAGCGAGCTCGGCGCACTGGGCCACGGTCAGCTGTGGGCCGGCGACCTGCTGCATCGCGTGGGTGACCACGAGCTTGCCGCGGTGGCCGAACTCACGGGCCACGGCAACGTGCTCGGCGGCGGAGATGTGGCCGGTCGCGAGCACCGCGTCGTGCTCGGCCACCAGCGCCATGATGTCCAGCACCTCCGGGCGCAGCTGGCCCTCCGGGCCGGTGGTCCTGATGCCGGTGCCGCCCACCCGGCGCAGGAACGGGTTGTTGTCCGCCGCGGAGATGGTCGGCAGCCAGACCACGGCCGCGCCGGAATTAAGCGCGACTTCAACCGCAGCCGGATTCACCCCGCCGACGTGGGTGTCACAGCAGATCGCCCCGAAGACGCGCACCCCGGGCACCCGCTCGCCGACCAGGCGGGCGAGCAGGCCGGTCGGGAACTCGTGCCCCTTGAGCACGATCGCCCCCATACCGAACGCGGCGGCGTCCTGGGCCGCCTCGAACGGGTCCACCGAGTGCGGTGTGCCGACAGCGCGAGCGATCAGCGGTTCCGGGCCGAAGTGGCAGTGCAGGTCGATCGCGCCGTCGACCACCATGCCGGACCGGACCCGGGCCGTGCGCTGCGCCTCCAGGCCGTCCGCGGGCGGGTTCAGCGCAGCCGCCATCGGGGCTGGACGAAGCTCGCCCGGTCCACCTGCCGCTGCCCGACCGGATTCGCCAGCTGCGTGTACATCAGGCCGGTCGCCTGGGCCCCGGTGCGCGTCATGTCCAGCGACTCCCAGATCGCCCGGACGGTGCCCTGGGTCGCCACCGTCGGCTTGGCGGCGATCGTGGCCGCCAGTTCGCCGGCGCGCGCCCACAACTGATCGTCCGGCACAATCTCCGAGACGAGCCCGATCTGCAGCGCCCGGCTGGCCGACATGCGTTCGTCCAGGCCCAGCAGCGCCCACCGCAGCACCTCCCCCACCGGGATGCGCCGGGCCAGGCCCATCGGCTCCAGCGCGGAGGTCATGCCGTAGCTCACGTGGGGATCGAAGAAGGTCGCCGATTCGTCGCAGATCACGATGTCGGCCTCGTTCACCCAGTAGAACGCGCCACCGGCACACATGCCGTTGATCGCGATCACCATCGGCTTCCAGCAGTCGTTGGCTTTCGGGCCGAGGAACTTGCCCGGGTCGTCCCAGGCCCAGAAGTTCGGCGGCTTGTCGATGCCCTTCACGACGTCCACGCCGGTGCTGAACGCGCGCTCGCCGCTGGCCCGCACGACGCTCACGTGGATGTCGTCGTCCTCCCGGATCCGCTTCCAGACGTCGCCGAACTCCTCGCACATCTGCTGGTTGAACGCGTTCAGCCGATCGGGCCGGTTGAGCGTCACGGTCGCGACGTGACCGGCGAGATCGAACAGGATCGTCTCGTAGCTCATTGCGCCCCCTTCGCGCCGTCGAGACCGAAGCGGCCTCCGGCTCGTTCACGGAAATCGGGGCCGACGCGGGCCGGCACCCGGTACGCCTCGTCGGCGAGCCCGTCGGCCAGCCTCATGCCGTCGGTGCGCAACAGCAGCCGCTTGTGTTCCCGATGGCTGAACCACGACCCCGCCACGATCGTCTCGACCAGGCCGGCGACCGCGGCGTCGAGCTGATCGTCGGTCACGCACAGCGACGCCAGCCCCATGTCGTGCGCCGCCCGGCCGTCGTACTCGCGGGCGGTGAACATCATCTCGCGCGCCCGGTACGCACCGACCCGCCGCGGCAGGCGCTGCGTCATCCCCCAGCCGGCGACGAGGGAGAAGCGCGCGTGCGTGTCCGCGAAGCGCGCGGATTCAGCCGCGACGATCAGGTCAGCCGCGAGCGCCAGCTCGAGGCCGCCGGTGACGCAGTGACCGTGCACGGCCGCTACGGTCGGCTGGGGCAGGCCGGCGAGCTTCTCGATCACCGACGCCTGATAGTGGTGGCGCGGCGCCCGGGTCGGCTTGGAGATGTCAGCGCCGGCGCTGAAGCAGCCGCCGGCCCCGCGCAGCACGACCGCGCCGATCTCGCCGGTGCGGGCCGCGATGTCGTCGAAGCAGGCCTCAAGCGCCTGGAAAACCTCGATGTTCAGGGCATTGCGCTTACCGGGACGGTTGAGCGTCAGGGTCGTCACCCCGCCGTCGTCTGTGCGCAGGACGACATCCTCCACAGGCCACCTCCTCATTGCCGACCACTCTTGCCGTCTTAAATAGTGCATATAGCATAATGATTAATTCCTGTCGCCAAGCAGAGACGGAGCGCCATGGGCACGGCTGGCACCTCCTACGAAGAGCGGGAGGCATTGCGCGCGAGCCTGCGGTCCTTCTTCGCCAGGTACTCCCCGGAGGCTGAGGTGCGCCGCCTGATGGCCACGCGCGAGGGCTACGACCCCGCGGTGTGGCGGCACATGGCGAATGAGCTCGGCCTGCAGGGCATGGCTGTGCCGGAGCAGTTCGGCGGGAGCGGCTTCGGCGCGGCCGACCTGCAAATCGTCATGGAGGAGATGGGACGCGCGCTGGTCTGCGCACCGTTCTTCGCCTCGGCGGTGCTCGCCACAAACCTGCTGCTGTCCTCCGGAGACACCGCCGCCTGCCAGCAGGTGCTGCCCGGCCTCAGCGACGGGTCGGTGATCGCCTCCGTCGCGGCCACCGGCGCCAGCGGTGCGTGGGATGCCCCCGACGTCTGGGAGTCCGTGGCCACCCCGGACGGTGAAGGATGGACGATCACCGGCCGCAAGACGTTCGTGCCAGACGCGCTCGCGGCCGGCTTGCTGCTGGTCACGGCGCAGTCGCCGGACGGGCCGAGCGTGTTCGGCGTCAAAGCAGCGGCCGCGGGTGTCGGCCGGCAGCCGCTGGTGACCGTCGACGAGACACGTAAGCAGGGTACGGTCGAGTTCACCAGCGCCGTCGCACAGCTGATCGGGCCGGCCGGGCGTGGCGCGGAGATCCTGCAGCGTGCTCTGGTCCTGAGCGCGGTGGCACTGGCGGGCGAGCAGACCGGCGGGGCCCGCCGGGCGCTGGAGATCGCCGTCGAGTACGCGAAGGTGCGCGAGCAGTTCGGCCGGGTCATCGGCTCTTTCCAGGCGATCAAGCAGAAGTGCGCTGACGTGCTGCTGTCAGTCGAGGCGGCGACCTCTGCGGCCCGTGCGGCCGCCGAGGCGATCGACGCGCACAGCGAGGAGTACGTGGCGCTGGCCTATCTGGCCCTTGGCCTGGCGTCCGAGTCATACGTCTACGCGGTGACCGAGAACATCGAGGTACACGGGGGCATCGGGTTCACCTGGGAGGCCTCGGCGCAGTTGTATTACAAACGGGCGATCGCCGGCACTGCCCTGCTGGGCTCCCCCACCGCTCAGCGCGCAGCGCTGCTGACCGCGATGGGGCGGTGAGCCCAAGCCATGGGGATCAGCAAGGATCTGCTGGAACTGGCCGACAACGAGCAGGAGCGGGCCTTCGCCGCCGAAGCGATCGGCTTCCTCACCGACAACGCGCCCCGGCGAACCGAAGCGGCGGTGCAGTGGGGCGTCGGCGAGGAGAGGCTGGCGCTGTTCCACGAGACCTCCGGCCAGCAGGAAATGGCCGAGGTCGAGGCGGCGCGCACCTGGCAGCGCAAACGCTGGGACGCCGGATTCGGCTGGATCACCGGGCCGGCCGAACACGGCGGCCGCGGGCTGCCCGACGCCTACGACCGCCTCTACCGCATGATCGAGGGCGCCTTCGACACCGTGGACACCAGCCCGCTGCGTATCGGGCTGGGCACCGTGCAGTCGTGTATCCGCTACCACGGCAGCCAGGAGCAGCTGGCCGAGTACGCGGTGGCGCTGATGAAGGGCGACAAGGTCGCCTGCCAGCTGTTCTCGGAACCAGAGGCCGGCTCGGACCTGGCCGGGGTGCGCACGCGGGCCACGCGGGTGGGCGACGGCTGGCGGCTGGACGGGCAGAAGGTGTGGACGTCCAACGGCAACTTCGCCGACATCGGCCTCGCCCTGACCCGGACCGACCCGGACGTGGCCAAGCACAAGGGACTGACGATGTTCATCGTCCCGATGCACACCCCCGGTATCGAAGTGCGCAAGCTGCGCCAGATGACCGGCGGCGCCAGTTTCTGCGAAGTCTTCCTGGACAGCGTCGTCGTTCCCGACTCATTGTGCATCGGCGAGCCCGGCAGCGGCTGGTCCGCCGCCATGACCACGCTGGCCCATGAACGGCAGGCTACCGGTGACCGCTCGCACGAACTGGTGGCGCGGGCGACCGAACTGCTCTGGATCCTCGCCCAGCGCAAAGGCCGGGACGCCGACCCGCTGATCCGTGACGCCTGGGCCAAGCTCTACTCGAACGTCCGGGCGGCCCGGTTCCAGCAGGAGCGGATGCAGCAGACGCCCGAGCATGCGCTCACCGGAGCGGAACGGGCCATGGACAAATTGTTCCTCGTCGGGAACCTGCGCGCCGTCGGCGCCCTGGCCCTGGAGCTACTGGGCCCCTCGTTCGCCGCCGACACCGGCGAATGGGGCACTTACAACTGGAACAAGTGGCTGATGGGCTCGCTCGGGTACCGGATCGCGGGTGGTACCGACGAAGTACTGCGGAACCTGCTCGGTGAACGGGTTCTGGGCCTGCCACGCGAACCGAAGTAGGGACCGATATGACTGGTCGGGCCGGTCGTCTCCGAGTACACCAGCCGGGCACCGGCCATGACCGGCAACTGGCTGGCCGCCGGCCTGCAATAGGCCGAGTTCGCGGTCGTCACCCTCAATCGGCCGGACCGCCTCAACGCGATCAACGACAACCTCGTCGCTGACCTTCTCGCGGCGCTGGATGCGGTCGCCGCTGACTCCGCGTGCCGGGCGGACGAGGACGCGATGGTACCGAACCATGATCAACCGGCCGTGACCGGGTGGGCCAGCCGGAGGACCTGGTCGGGACCTGCGTCTACCTCGCCAGTAAGGCGGCGAGATACGTCACCGGTACCATCATCTCCGTTTCCTAGTCCGGTAGCCTCTGCGCGCGCAGCCCCGCCCGGGCCGCCTTACCCGCGTTGTCGCGCAGCGGGCCGGCGACGAACTCCCAGCTGTCCGGCATCGGAACCGACGGGAACCGCTCGGCCAGGACGCAGACCAGCTCGTCCACCAGGACACCGGATGACGCATCGACCAGGGCGTGCACCCGCTCGGTGCCGTCCGCGTCCGGCAGGCCGACGACGATCGCCGACCGTACCGCAGGGTGGAACTCGATCGCCCCTTCGATCGGCAGGGGCGCGACCGGCCCGGCCGCGGTGTGGATCATGTCCTGCACCCGGTCGGCGAGGTAGAGCCAGCCCTCCTGGTCAAGCCAGCCCATGTCGCCGAACGTCTCCCATCCCCCGGCCGGGGCCTCGATCTGGGCGCCGAGATAATGGAAGTTGCGCCGCCCGGTGAGATCCCGCAGGTAGACCAGGCCCAGCTCGCCCGGCGCGAACCGCCCGCCCGCGGCATCGAAGATCGCGATCTCGCAACCGCTCGCGGCCCGGCCGACGGAGCCCGGCCGGGCCAGCCAGTCGGTGCCGTTGATCCAGGTGCTGCCGCGGGCGTCGGTGGCGCCGTAGCTCTCCGCGATCCGCTCTGGGCCGAGCCAGTCGATCCAGGCCCGCTTGGCCCACGCCGGGATCCCGCCGGAGTACTGGGTGACGTAACGCAGCGAGGAAACGTCGTAGGCCGCGCGCACGTCAGCAGGCAGCTTGATCGTCGCCAGCATCGACGGCTGGGTCATGGCCAGCCAGTCGGCCCGGTGCTGCTGGACCAGCTGCAGCAGCTGCCGGGCGCCGAAGCTCCGCATCAGGACCTGATGGCAGCCCATGGCCAGGGCGCAGGTCGTCGCGACGAAGCCGGTGCCGTCACAGATGTCCAGCGGCACGACGTGGGTGCCGTCGGCCTGCAACCCGTAGTGCCATGGACGGGCTGGGTTGACGATCGCGGGGACGTCGACGGAGATCAGCTTGGGCGGCCCCGTACTCCCGCCGCTGGAGCCGATCCGCAGCCGCGGCGACACCGGCACCCGCGGCAGCGCGCGGCCCGGACCGGGCCCGAACAGGTCCCCGAGCTGCAGGCAGCGCCGCCCGGGCCAGCCCTCGGCGCACCCGGGCGGGAAACCGACGGCGACCGTCGCCTGTGCCCGGCGGACCAGCTCGACGAGTTCACCGCGTTCCTTACGGGGATGCAGCGGTAGCGGTACCGCGCCGAGCCGCCAGACCGCGAAGACCGTCATCAGCAGTTCGGCGGAGTTCGTACCGCAAAGCGCGACCACCGAGGCCGGCGTCACACCGGCGTCAAGCAACCGCCCGGCGGCGAGGTCGACGAGCTCGACGACCTGGCCCCGGGTGAACTGCCGGGAGCCGTCGGTGATCGCCACCCGGTGCGGCTCGCGGGCCGCGCAGTCGCGCAGCGCGTCAGATAGGGCGATGGCGGGCATCGGCGGCCTCAGGGAGCGTCCGCGCCGAGCCGCGCGAACTCGTCATCGGTCAGCTCGATCCAGGCCGCGTCGATGTTGGCGTCGAGGTGGGCGAGGCTGGTCGTTCCCGGAATCGGCAGCATCACCGGTGACCGGTGCAGCAGCCAAGCCAGTACGACCTGCTGGGCCGTCGCCCGGTGCGCCCGCGCGATCTCCTCGGCCATCCGCAGCCGCACCTGGTCCCGTACGAGCGGCTGCCACGGGATGAAGGCGACGCCGTGGCGCTCGCACATCTCCAGCAGCGGCTCGGACTCACGCAGTTCCAGCAGCGCCCCCAGGCTCCCGGCGGCGATCAGCTCCTCGGACCGGCCCAAACCGTAGATGTTCGCGGTGTCAAGGAACGTCACGCCGCGATCGACCGCGTGCCGGACGAGGGCACGCCCCATCGCGGGATCCCGTACTCCGGCGGCGTCGCGGGCCACCGAGATCCGCATGGCCCCGAACCCGAGCCGCTGAACGGGCAGGTCACCTACGGCGATCATGCCCGCGGGCGAGCTGCCGACCATCGTCATGAGGTCAGCCCGGCCAGCGCGCTCGCCTCGTCCGCGCCCGCCCCGATGAGACTGGTGAACCGGCCCAGGTGACGGGCCGCGGAGAACAGTGCGACGCCGACGAGCCGATCGTTCGCCAGGTAGAGCACGACGCTCTTCTTGACGCCGCCCTCCTCGGGACGGATGACCACGGTCCGGTCGGCCAGGTCGGGGCGGCCGACGACCTGGATCTTCAGGCCGAACTGGTCCGTCCAGAAATACGGCGGCTCCGGCGGCGGCGGTTCGGCGCCGGCGATGTCGGCGGCGACAACGGCCGCCTGGTGGCGGGTGCTGGTCCAGTGCTCGCTGCGACGCGGCCGGCCGGTCCAGGGGTCGGGCCACGCCGCGACGTCGCCGATCACGTACGTCCGGGCGAAGCCGAGCGCGCGGCCGCGCTCGTCGCAGCGAACCCCGTCCGGGCCCTCGACGCCGAGCCACGCGGACTGCGGGACCGAGCCGATGCCGACGACCACGGTGCCGGCACGCAGCTGGTTCACGCCGGTCCCGGCCGGGCCGACCAGGATCTTCTCGCCGTCCGGGACGAGCGCACCGACCGTGGTACCCCCGCGGTAGTCGACGCCCGCTGCGGTCAGCACCTCGGCCATGAGCACGCCGGCGTCGGCGCCCAGCACCCCCTGCATGGGCAGGTCGGTGGCTTCGAACATCACCACGTCGTTGCCGAGTGCCCGGGCGGCGGAGGCGACCTCGGCGCCGATGAAGCCGCCGCCGATCACGGCTACGGTGCCGCCGCGCCGCAGCCGCGCGGCCAGCCACTCGGCGTCGTCCAGGGTACGGAGGGTGCCGATGGCCGGGTGCCGCGGCTGGCCCGGCAGAGTACGGGCCAGCACGCCGGTCGCGACGATCAGCCGACCGGCCCCGAGCGTCGAGCCGTCGGCCAGCGTCAGCCGCTGGCCGTCCCAGCGGACGGCTGGCCAGCCGAGGCGCAGCTGTACGTCCAGCTCCGCCAGCTCCGCACGCGTGCGGAACATGACGTCATCGCGGGTGTGGATGCCGAGCAGCAGCTGCTTCGACAGCGGCGGCCGGTCGTACGGCAGGTGCGGCTCGGCCCCGACCAGTGTGATCGATCCGGTGAAGCCCCGCGCGCGCAACTGCTCGGCCGCGTGCAGGCCACCCACCGAGGCACCGACGATGACGACCCCTCCCCCGTCCCGGTCAGCGGCCATTACCGGCCTCCACCGGGTAGGGTGTCGCGTTGAGCACAGCCGCGAGCCGGTCGGGGGCGCCGAGTTCGAGGCGCAGCGCCTCAAGGCGCATGGTGTGCACGTGCAGGCCGTACTCGCGCGCGAAGCTGCGTGCCCCACCGAGCTGGACCAGTTCGGGGGTGAGGGCCGCCGCCGTCTGCTGTGCATACTGCGCCGCGACCGCGATGGCGCGCGGCGTACGCCCGTACGCCGCCTCGCGGGCCAGCCATCGCGTGGCCTGCGCGCTCACCGCCGCCTCGGCGAAACGGTGGCGCAGAGCCTGCAGCCGGGCCAGCGGCCGGCCGAACTGTTCGCGGGTCTGCAGGTGCTGGGCCGTGCGCTCTACGGCGGCCTCGGCCACGCCGGCGACCTCGGCGGCCCGGATGAGCGTGATCGCGTCGTGCCAGCGGACGGCGTCGAGCATGGCCAGCCGCGCGGCACCGGTGGCGTCGATCCGCGCGTACGGGTAGCCGAAGCCGCTGTCCACCGCCTCAGTCCCGGCCGCGGCCAGGTCCACCAGGTGGACCCGGGCCGCGTCGGCCGCGACCGCACTGGCCGCCGCCTGGCCGAAGCGGGCCAGGCCGGTGGGTCCGATGACGGTGACCCCGCCGGGCGGCAGGGCGGCGTCGGTGGCGGCGCCGACCGCGAGCGCGACCCCCACGGTCGTGGCGACGCCAAGTTCGCCGAGGCGCTCGGCGACCAGGACCCGGTCGAGCAGGTCCAGCGCGCCGGGCTCGGTGGGCAGCGCGGCCCGCAGGGCGGTGTCGAGGCCGGCGTCGTACCCGTTCACCGCGGATACGCCGTAGGCACGCTCGCGGCCCGAGGCCGTGACAACCTGCTCGACCCGGTCGAGCAGGGCTCGCTGACGGTCGTCGGGATCGAAGTCCATGGCCTACCGTCCCGATCCGAGGCGTAGCCGCGCGATCTGGTTGAGCTGCACCTCGGCGCTGCCGCCGCCGAGGCCGGCGATCATCGAGGTCTTGATCTGGCCGTGGCCCACCGAGCCGACCAGCAGGGACTCCTCGCCCCGCAGGTCAAGGGCGAGCTCGGCCACGATCCGCTCGCAGCGGACGATCGCGACCCGGGCCAAGCTCACCGCCAGGTCTTCGGGACGGCCCTTCGCCCGGGCGTCGATCGCCTGGTAGACCAGGATCCGCGCGGCGGCGCAGGCGGCCCGGGCGGCGGCCAGCCGGGTGCCGAAGCCATCGCGCTTCCACCAGCCGCTGGCGTCGGCCTGGGCGGCGATACGCTCGGCGACCAGCGCCGCGCGCGCGTACCGCGGTCCGCCTATGCGCTCGTGGGCCAGCGCGCTGCGGATCACCGACCAGCCCTCGTTCTCGGGCCCGAGCCGCGTGGACTCCGGCACCCGGACGTTGTCGAAGGTCAGCCGGTTGTATTCGTGGATGCTGAGAACGCTCGGGATCACCTCGGCCCGGAAGCCCGGCGTCGAGGTGGGCACGAGGAAGATCGAGATACCGGTCGTACCGGCGGACCCGGCGCTGGTCCGGGCGAGCAGGAAACAGTACTCGGCCTCCTGCGCGTAGGAGGTCCAGACTTTCTCCCCGTTGATCACGTAGTCGTCGCCATCGCGCACCGCCGAGGTCGACAATGCGGCCAGGTCGGTGCCGGCGCCCGGTTCGGAGAAGCCCTGGCACCAGGTCACGTCGCCGCTGGCGATGCGCCCCAGATGCTCGTCCTTCTGCCCGGGGGTGCCCGAGGTGAAGATCGCCGGCCCGATCCAGTTCACGTTCATGTACTGCGAGCCGCGGGGCTCACCCGCGGCCCACAACTCCTCGCCCGAGATGATGAACTGCCACGGTGAGGCGTCGCGGCCGCCGTACCGGGAGGGCCAGTGCGGGGCGAACATCTCCTGGTCCCCGAGGTGCCGGCAAAAGTCACGGGTGAAATCGGTCGCCACGTGCTCGCCGGGGATCAGCGTCGCCCACTCAGGCGGCACGACATCGGCGATGAAGGCCCGCAATTGCTGGCGGAACTCCAGGTCGGCGACCGACCAGCCGAACTCCATGCGCCCTCCAGGCCGTCGACAAATCAGATAGTTATTATCTAACTTAATAAGCGATCTGAAAACCGGGTCCAAGGCTCTGATCCCAGGAGGCTCGCCATCGCGGCCACGACAGACTCCGTCACGTCCGATCCGCTCCTGCACCGGATGCAGCCGCCGCCGGATCCGGCCACCGACTGGTACTGGCAGAGCGGCGGCGATGGCCAGCTACGGTTTCTCACCTGCGGGGATTGCGGCTACCGCACCCACCCGGCGGGGGCGGTGTGCGCGCGCTGCCTGAGCGGGAACGTGACGCCGCAGCCGGTTTCTGGTCGGGGCACGGTCCTGGCGTGCACCGTGAACGTGCAGCAATGGAACTCCGGCCAGGAACCGTATTCGATCGCCATCATCGGGCTCGACGAGCAGGACGACCTGCGCGTGACGACCAACGTCATCGGCACCGATCCGTACGCGGTGCAGATCGGCGACCGGGTGCGGGTCACGTTCCTGCCGCGCCACGGCTACTACTACCCGCTGTTCCGACCGGTGGAGGACGACTGATGCCCGCGCGCTTCGAGCACGACAGCATTGTTTCCGGGATCGGCCAGTCGGCCGTCGGCCGCCGGCTCGGCCGGTCCGCCACCGACCTGACCGTCGAGGCGGCGCTCAGCGCGATCGCCGATGCGGGCCTCACCCGAGAGCAGATCGACGGCCTCACCACCTATCCCGGTGGCGACTCATTCAGCACGCATGGTTACGGCGGCCCGTCCCCGTACGCGATGATGGAGGCGCTGCGGCTGCAGCCGAAATGGTTCAGCGGCTCGGCCGAACTACCCGGCCAGCTCGGGGCCGTCGTCCAGGCGATGATGGCCGTCTCCTGCGGTCTGGCGCGGCACGTGCTGGTCTACCGGACCGTGACCGAAACCCTCGGCCAGGGCAGTGGCGGACGCGGCGCGATCTACGACCCGGACGGCATCGCGGCCCCGACGATGGCGGGCTTCATCGGCACGTTCGGGGCGCCGTCGGCCGTGAACTGGCTGGCCATGCTGGCCAGCCGGCACTTCCATGAATACGGCACCACGCGCGAGCAGCTCGGGCAGATCGCGCTGACCTGCCGGGCCAACGCCGGCCGTAATCCGCGCGCCATCTACCGCGACCCGCTGACGATGGACGATTACCTCGGCGCCCGGATGATCTCCACTCCGCTATGCCTGTTCGACTGCGACGTGCCGGTCGACGGCTCTACGGCGTTCATCGTCTCAGCGGCCGATCACGCGGCGTCGATGCCCAACCAGCCCGTCTACATCGAGGCGGTCGGCTCGGCCCTCACCCAGCGCTTCTCATGGGACCAGCAGGCCGACCTGACGGCGATGGCGTCGACCGGTGCCGCTGAACACATGTGGTCCCGGACGTCGCTGACGCCGGCCGACGTGGACGTCGCCGAGCTCTACGACGGGTTCAGCATCCTGGCGCTGGCCTGGATCGAGGCACTGGGTTTCTGCAAGAAGGGTGAGGCCGGGGCCTTCATCGCGGGCGGCCGCCGCATCGCGCTGGACGGCGAACTGCCGTTGAACACCCACGGCGGCCAGCTCTCAGCCGGCCGCCTGCACGGGTTCAGCTTCATCCACGAGGCCACCGTGCAGCTGCGGGGAAAAGCCGAGGGACGTCAGGTGCCCGACGTGAAGGTGGCCGCGGTCGGCAACGGCGGCGGCCCGATCGCCGGAGCCATGCTGCTGACCTCCGAGCGCATCTAGCCTGCTGTGACGAGTCAGTTTTCGGCTTCCCACTGTTCGAGCAGTTCGCGCTTCTCGACCTTGCCGGTGGCCGTGTACGGCAGCGCCGCGACGTGTCGCCATGCGACCGGGAATTTCTGCCGGGCCAGCCCGGCCGCGGCGAGGTGCGAGCAGAGCTGCTCATCGCCCGGGTAGGCCTGACCAGGCGGCGTCGTCAAGTAGGCGACCACGTTCTCACCGAGCCGCTCGTCCGGTACTCCGATGACCGCGGCGGCTGCGATCGCCGGGTGCGTGCAGATGGCATCCTCGATGTCGCGAGCGGAGAACTTCTCCCCGCCGCGGTTGATCAGGTCCTTGAGCCGGCCTGTGACGGTGACCCAACCATCGCGGACGGCGCCCAGATCGCCGGTGTGGAACCAGCCGGCCGCGTCCACCTGCGCGGCCGTGAGCTCGGGCCGAGTGTAGCCAAGCATAAGTTTCGCGCCCCGCACGCACAGCTCGCCCTCGACGCCGTCCGCCACCGGCACGCCCTGCGGGTCGACCGCGCGGACCTCGATGCCCGGCTCGACGCGGCCGTCGGTGCGGGCGCGTTGCGCCAGCGGCGTCGCGACGGCACCGGTCGAGATGGACGGACACTCCGTCATGCCCCAGGCGCGCCAGGCCGTTACGCCCACCGCCTGCGCTCGCTCCACCAACTCGGGCGTCACCGCCGCCGCACCGGTTTGGAACGCTGTCACCCTCGCACCCGGATGCGCACCGGTCTCATAGACGGCGACCAGATCGGCAAGCATTATGGTCGCGCCCGCGGCGAAAACGACCTGCTCGGTCGCGATCATCTCGGCGGCCGCAGCCGGCTGCCATCGTGAGAAAAGCGTGACCCGGACGCCCAGGTCGACCGGCAGAAGCGTGCCGCACACGAAGGCGCCGATGTGCGCCATCGGCGCGGGTACGCCGACGACGTTCCCGGCGCGCAGGCCAGCGACCCGCCGGTAGGTCTGCACGGTGGCGAGCAACGAGCGCGAGTCGTGCCGAACGCCTTTCGGCTCGGACGTCGTCCCCGAGGTGTAGAGCACTAGCGCGCAACGGCCCGGCGCGATCGGTGCCGCCGAGGGTGCGTCCGGTGCGACGGCACCGGCCACGGCCGCCGCGTCGACAAGCGCGGGCAGCGGCCGCCACCCGGCGGCCGCGCCGAGGCTGTACCGCGCCGGCGGTGCCACCGCCGAGCGTTCAAGGGCGGCGTCCAGCTCCGCCGTGGGGCAACGTTCGCCCCGGCGGGCAAGGCCGATCGCCGCCGCAGGCCGGCAGTCCGCCACGACACTCGCGAGTTCGCGTTCCCGGTACAGCGCGACGATCGGCACCGGTACCGCACCCAGCCGCCACGCCGCGTGGACGAGTGCAACCAGTTCACCGCCGTTGGGCAGCTGGATCAGGACGGCATCGCCCGGGCGCACGCCGCCGTCGGCGAGCAGCGCCGCATACCGCCGGGCGGCGGACGCGAGCCCGGAGAAAGACACGGCGACGCCGTCGGCCGAGAGCGCGATCTCGCCGGGCCAACGCTGCGCGGCGCGGTCGAGTCGGCCCGACACCGAGGCGTCCGGTTCGACACCGGCAAGCCGGTACCGCTCGGCATCCTCGGCCTTGAACCGGGGGCCCGACCGGTTGCGAGCCGTCACCGCGAGCCGGTGCCCGGGAAGGCGGAGCGGACGAACCAGTCCGCACCCGCGCGGCCTCCCCACGGATCCGGCCGCCCGCACCCGACCGGCTGTGACATCTCCGCCCCTCGGCACCTCGACATGGCGCGCCTAACAGTAGTTAATTCAGGAAACTAATCCAAGAGTTAGATCATTCGGGCCAGCCGGGCTGATCGCGTCCGGCCGGCCGGGTGCTCGCTGCGGCCGACGCGTACGAGACGTCTCGGCCAGCTCCGCCCCTGGTCGTGGCGTTTGACCAGCGATCACAACTTCGTTACAGACCTGTTGATCATTGCCTTCCGATCTTAATTAAAGTTAAACTCAGTTAACTGAATAACCCGTTACTCTGGTCTCCTCGTTGCTTCTCTGTGGGTGACGGCCTCATTGCGAGTCCAGTCCCGCCAGACCACGGGTCCCATGAATAGGAGAACGCAGTGCAGCGTCTTCACCAGGCGTCGGCGGCGGTGCTTGTTGCTGCTGGAGCGCTCGCGCTGGCCGCATGCGGGTCGAGCTCTGGCACTACTGCCAGCGGAACAAGCAGTAAGTCCCCGTACACCATCGGTTACGTCAATGACCTGTCCGGGCCGATTTCGGTCTACGGCCAGTACACCCTTTCGTTCCTGCAGGCCATCGTGAAGGCGACCAACGCCAGCGGGGGCGTGGACGGTCACAAGCTGACCGTGGCGTCCGTCGACGCTGCGGCCGCTGGCGCCACGGGCGTTTCCGCCGTCAAGCAGATCCTCTCCCAGGATCACCCGATCGCCATCTACGGCAACAACCTCAGCGACGACTGCGGGGCCGAAGCATCGGTCGTGGCCCAGGCCCAGATCCCCATGATCTGCGTCTCCACGCCGATCAGTCTCCTCAAGCCAGTGCAGAAGTATGTCTTCGCCGGCCAGGTGGCCGAGCCGACCGAGGGGCCCGCGGTGGTCCAACTGGCGAAGGAACTGAAGGTGCCCCCGGGCGCTAAATTCGCCACGTTGGTGGCCGGTTCGCTCGGTGCCGAAGAGTATGCGAGCGACGCCGCGAAGGCCGCTGAGGCGGCGGGCTACAAGAAAGTCGCCGCCGAGGTCGTACCGCTCACCTCGGTCAGCGCAGGCCCAGAGATCTCCCGGGTGGTGGCCGCGAAGCCCGACGTGGTGTTCATCGAGCCGGTCGGGAGCCAGATCCAGCCGCTGATCCAGGCGCTGCGGGCCGCTGGCAACGAGGCGCCGGTGATGGACGTCGACTATCCGCTCACGCTGGGGCTCTATCAGACGATCAAGGACACCCACCTCTACGGTGACGGCGCGGCAAACTTCGTCGACAGCCAGACCGATTCTCAGCCCGGCGTCGCGCAGATCGAGAAGATGCTGGCGAAGGGCGGGCTGACCGGTGTGAACAACCTGAACGGTGCGCAGGGCCCAAACGCTGCGCTGCCCGTGCTCGGACTGGTCGACGGGCTGAAGATATGCGGCAGCAGCTGTACGGGTCCGCAGCTTGCGACCAGCCTGGAGAAGGTCGCGCTCAACTACAAGGGGTTCGTGTCGGACTACGGGTGGACCCCGGCCAGCCATTACCCGCTGCACGGCATCAGCTTCTACGTGTACGACCCGGCGACGAACCTGCCGGTGCTGAAGGCTGCGGATCTGCCCTTGGGGCAGCCCTAGCGAGGGCCGGGGGCAACCGCACGGCCGAGGCGGCTGCCCCCGCCGGCTCGCTCAGCGGCGAAGCGACGAGACGGAGGTGGACATGCAGGAGTTCGCCAGCATCCTGCTGAACGCCATCACTCTGGGCTGTACTTATGGCCTGATCGGCCTGGGATTCGTGATCGTGTTCCGCTCGACCGGGGTCATCAGCTTCGCGCAGGGCGCGTTCATGATGACGGGCGCCCTGCTGTTCGCCACGCTGATCAACCACTCGGTGCCGGTGTGGGCGGCGCTGGTCATCACGGTGGCGGCGCTGGCCGCTCTGGGCACAGTGACGTTCGTCCTCGTTTTCGGCCGGCTGGCCGGCCTGGAGTCGTTCGTGGGCGCGATCGCCACGATCGGGGTGGGGACCCTCATCGAGGCCATCGTCCTGCTCATCTGGGGTCCGTCGATCATCACCATAAAGTCGATCTTCAGCGGCGGGAATCACCATCTCGGCGGCCCGTTCGTCATCAGCAACATAGGAATATTCACCCTGGCTGTCACCGCGGTGGTCTTCGTCCTGGTCATCCTCGGCCTGCAGAAGTCACCGCTCGGCGTGCGTATGCGGGCGAGCGCCGACAACCCGGGGCTCGCCAGCTACACCGGGCTGCACGTGGTCCGGCTCTCCAGTGCCGCGTGGGCGGTGGCCGCAGCGACGGGAGCGCTCGCCGGGGTCGTCTTCCTCATCGGCTCGCAGCCCGACCCGGAAACCGTATATTCCCTGGGCCTCGCGGCCTTCCCCGCCATCCTGCTGGGCGGCATCGACTCGATCGGCGGGTGTCTCGTCGGCGGCCTGCTCATCGCGCTCGTGCAGTCGGCCATCGCCACCTGGTGGGGTGGCCAGTATCAGGATGTCGCCGCCTACGTGGCCCTGCTGCTCTTGCTGCTGGTGCGACCGCAGGGCTTGTTCGGGCGGATCGATGCGAGGCGGCTATGAGGACGCGGAGATGCACATGACCGCACTGTTGCCGCCATCCGGTTCGCGCCTGGCCCGGGTGGCGAGGTCCCGGCTGGTCCTCTCGGCGGTGTTCATCGTCGTCTGCGCCCTGGTGCTGCAGGCCAGCTCGTTCTGGATCTACGAGACGGCCCTGATCGCCATCTACGGCATCGTCGGGCTGAGCCAGGAATGGATGTTCGGCCGGGCCGGGCAGGTGACCCTCGGTGCCGCCGCCCTGCTCGCCGTCGGAGCGTACACGACCGCTTGGGCCTCAACGATGTCCTGGCTGCCCTTCCCGCTGCCTCTGGTCGTCGCCGGCCTGGCCGGCGCGGTGGTCGGCGTCCTGATCGGCGTGCCGGGACTCCGTTTCAGCGGCCTGTACCTCCTGCTCACCACCCTGGCCCTGCAATTCATCGTCAGCTTCGCCGGGGAACAGATTCAGGGCCAATCGCACGCTTCCGGCTTCGTGGTGAAGGCTCCAGCGTGGGGTTCGGTCAACTTGTCTACCGGGCGACCGTTCCTGGTGGTCTGCATGGTGGTCCTGGGCCTGACCATGCTCGGCCTGAGCGGTCTGTACCGCACGGCACCGGGCCGGGCCTGGAGCGCCATCCGGCAGAATGAGGTGGCCGCGGCGACGCTGGGGATCCCCGTCGTCCGGTGGAAGCTGGTGGCCTTCATCGGGAGTTCGGCGGTTGCGGCGGTGGCCGGCTCCCTGTACGCATATTCCCTGGCCAGCGTCGACTACAACAGCTTTTCGCTCGACCTCAGCCTCACCCTGCTCGTGATGGTCTTCATCGGCGGCGTCGGCTGGCTGGTGGGCCCGCTGGTCGGCGCGTTCTTCGTCGCTCTGCTCCCGACCTGGGTAGGTGACCTGGCCGGCCGTTTCCCGGCCGGCGGCGGGGCCTACAGCTATCTGTCCAGTCACGAATCGTTCATCGAGCTGGGCATCTATGGCCTGCTGCTCGTGCTCGTCCTGCTATACGAGCGGGGCGGCATCGTCGGAGGCCTGCTGCGGCTGTTCATCGTGGGACGGCGTCGATGGGAGCTGGTCCGGAAATGAACAACGGCGTCGCGCGAAGTGACCTGGCCGCGGCCGGGGAGCACGCTGATGGCAACCGCTCGGACGGGTGCGTGCTGGTGGTCGAGTCGCTGTCGGTGACCTACAGCAACGGCGCCCGGGGCGTGAGCGGGTTTTCGCTATCGGTCCGCCCGGGACAGGTGGTATCCGTTCTCGGCCGCAACGGTGCAGGCAAGACCAGCTCGCTGCGCGGTATCGCCGGAATTCCGCACAGCGAGCGGGCCCGCATCGGCGGCAGCGTATTGATCGACGGCAAGCCGGTGCGGAGCAAGACGCCGGGCCGGACGCACCAGGCCGGCGTCGCCCTCGTCCTGGAACGGGACAAAGTGTTCCCCAACCTTACGGTCGAGGAGCACCTGCGCCTGGTCTCCGGCAAGACGGGCGCCCGCGCAGGCTGTGCTTTCCAGAACCTGGAGGCGCTGCGCGACCGCCGCGCGGGACTGCTCAGCGGCGGCGAGCGGCAGATGGTCGCCCTGGAGATGGCCCTGCGGCAGCAGCCACGCATCCTGCTGGTCGACGAGATGTCGCTCGGCCTGGCACCGGTGATCGTCAAGGATCTGATGACACGGGTCCGGCGGGCCGCGGTCGAACAGCAGACGGCGGTGGTCATCGTCGAGCAGGAGGTCGTCAACGCGCTGGAGATTTCGGACTACGTCTACCTGCTGGACCACGGGGAACCGGTGCTGAACGGTGCACGCGCCGATATGGACGCCGACGAGCTGGGCCGGCGCCTGCTGGGGGTCTCGCTGTGAGTCCGGAGCGGAGCGGCTCCGCGGCGCCTGATGAACAGCCGGGTCCAGTGCTGGAGGTGTCCGGCCTGTCGATCGCCTTCGGCGGCCTGCGGGCCGTTGACGGCGTCAGTTTCCGGGTGGGCGAATCGGAGCTGTACGGCGTCATCGGCCCCAACGGCGCGGGGAAGACGACGCTGCTCAACGGCATCTCCGGGCTCGTCCCGCTGGCCTCAGGCCAGATCGCCCTGCGCGGCACACGGCTCGACAAGCTCTCCCCGCATGCGGTCGCCCACCAGGGTGTCTCCCGCACATTCCAGGCGGTTGAGGTATTCAACGATTTCACGGTGCGTGACTATCTTCTGGTCAGCCGGCTTCGCTGGCAGAAGCACTCGATTTTGGGCTCCGCGGTCAGCGCGCCTGCCGTGCGGCGCAGCGAGCGCGCTGAACGGCGGCTCGCCGACGACACGCTGGCCGAGTTCGAGCTTGGGCACCTGGCTGGGCAGCCGCTGCACTCGATCGGGTACGGGCAGCGCAAGGTGGTCGATATTCTCCGGGCCCTCATCGCCGACCCGGTCATACTGCTGCTGGACGAGCCGACCTCCGGCACGTCGAGCGCCGACCGCCTCGCCCTGCGGCGCGCGCTGACCGAGGCGAAGGCCCGCCAGATCGCGACGGTGGTCGTGGACCACGACGTCAGCTTCATCTCCGACACGTGTGACCGCACCCTGGTCCTCAACCTGGGGGCCAAGCTTGCCGAAGGGACACCGGACCAGGTTCTGGCCGATAAGGCGGTCATCGCCGCGTACATCGGGACTCAACGAGGCCCGGAGGCCAGCCATGACCAGGCCCGTTCCTGAGAAGTCAACGCCGTAGCCGCCTGGCCCCCCGGGGCAGCAGAGGAGAGTTCGCCCGAGCGATGGACATACCGCGCGAAGACACCGAACACCAGGCCGCCCCGGATACGCTGGCGGCCCTGCCACTGGCCGGCACCATCGTCGTGGACTTCACGCACGTGCTGGCCGGGCCGTTCTGCACGCAGATGCTGGCCGATGCCGGCGCCGACGTCATCAAGGTCGAGCGACCTGAAGGAGAGTACGCCCGGATCCGCGGGGCGCGCCGGATCGGCGACGACGGTGTGATGGTCAGCGCCTACAACGTCGCGGTCAATCGCGGCAAGAAAAGCCTGGCCCTGGACCTCAAGAGCCCGGCGGGCCTTGCCGTCGCTCTCGACCTGATCGCTCAGGCCGACGTCGCCATCGAGAACTACGGGCCGGGTGTGCTCGCCCGGCTGGGCGTCGACTTCGCCTGCCTGCACGAGCAATACCCGCGACTGGTCACGGCGTCGATCAGCCTCTTCGGCGATGCTGCGCGGGGCACCACCTTGGGACACCGCAGTGGGCTCGCGATCGTCGCCGAGGGTGAGAGCGCCGTGACCAGCGTGACGCGGGACCGGGCCGGCGACCCGGTGCTCCTGGGCATGCCGCTGGGCGACATGGCTACGGGCATGGCCTCCTACGGAGCCATCGTCACGGCCCTGTTGCAGCGGGAGCGGACCGGAAAGGGGCAGCATGTCGACCTGTCGATGGTGAAGACCCTGCTGGGGCTCAACTCGACGCTCCTCACATCGGCGCAGATCGGGGGCGTGGATCTGTACGATCCACGCCCCGCCGGCTACGGCCTGTACCGCTGCGCGGACGGCTGGGTGACGATCGGCGTGAACACCGATACCCTCTTCCGCAAGCTCGCGCGGGCCATCGGGCGCCCCGAACTCGCCGACGATCCGCGCTACGCGAGCTACGTCGATCGCGACCGCGATCCGGGCGAGATCAATGACATCATCGCGGCGTGGGCGCTCCCGCGTACGGCGGCGGGGATCATCGAAGCCGTGTCCCGCCAGGGGGTGCCGTGCGGCCAGGTACCGACGCCGGGCCAGGCTTCGCGCAACCGCGAATACCAAGAGCTCGGCCTGATGCGCGTGGTGGACGACGGGGTCGGCGGGACGGTCGTGGCCCCGGCCAGCCCGATGGGCTTCGATCGGCCGCTCAGCAAGGTCCCGCGCATCGGCGAGGGTGCGCGCGATGTGCTCGGGCAACTGCTCGGCATCGATGACGGGCGTTACCAGGAGCTGGCGCTCCAGGGCGCTTTCGGACCGGCCGGAGTCACGGAGACCGGAGCCACCACAAAATGACCGCGGTCCGGCTGCTCGCCAACTGTGTCGTGGGCCTCGGGTTCTCCCGTCGTGGCTTCGAGCTCGGCTTGGCCCGCGAGCCGGACCTCATCGGCTGCGACGCGGGCAGCGCTGACTTCGGCCCCAGCTTCCTCGGCAGCGGGAGGGGCGCGAAAGCGACGGTGTCGGTCAAGCGTGATCTCGCCATCATGATCGAGGGTGCCACCCGGCTGGGGGTTCCCCTGGTCATCGGCAGCTGCGGGGGGGCGGGCGCCGCGCCGCACCTGGACAGCTTCCGCGCCATCGTGGCCGAGATCGCGCAGGAGGCAGGCCGTCGGCTGAAGGTCGCTCTCATCCATGCCGAGCTCGATAAGCACACGGTCACTGAGGCGCTGGCGGCGGGCCGGGTCCGGCCGCTGGGGCAGGCTCGTCCGCTCACGCCGCAGCTCGTAGACGGCTCCGCCCGCATCGTCGGGATGATGGGCGCGGGCGCGTTCATGACAGCGCTGGAGGCGAAGCCGGACGTCGTCCTCGCCGGCCGATGCTGCGACCCGGCCATCTACGCCGGGCTCCCGCTGCTGCGGGGCATCGAGGCCGGCCTGTCGTGGCACGCCGCGAAGAGCATCGACAAGGGGTACCTCGCGACCACCAAACCGCAGCTCGGCTCGCCGGTGCTCGCTTCCGTCGACGACAACGGCTTCACGGTCGAGGCAATGCTGCCGGACAGCGTCTGCACTCCGGACAGCGTCGCCCGCGTCACCATGCACGAGAACCCGAATCCGTTCCGGATCGACCTGCCCAGCGGCACCCTGGTGGTCAGTGAGGCCAGGTACCGCCAGGACGGGAACGGCGGCGTGCGCGTCACCGGCAGCAAGTTTGACACGGCCGTCCGGCCCTCAATCAAGCTGGAGGGCGCCCGCTGGGTCGGGCACCGCGCGGTCATGATCGCGGGTATCCGTGACCCGCGGCTTCTGGCCCGCCTGGACGAGTTCCTCGCCGAATACCGGGCGCTGCTCGGCCGGGTGGTCGCGAGCATGGGCATCGAGCCCGGCGCGTGGAGCGTCCGGCTACGGCCCTACGGCCACGGCGCCGTGATGGGGCCGCTCGAACCGGACCCGTCGGCGGTGCCGCAGGAAGTGGGCCTGGTGGTTGACGTCGTGGCGGAGACGGAGGCCATGGCGGTCGCGATCGCCTCGCGGTCGGCAGCCACCGGCTCACGGCTGGATATCACCGGGCGGCTCGGCGGTGGCGGTAACTTCGCCTACCCTTTCTCGCCCAATGTCCTGCGCGGCGGCGCAGTCTACGAGTGGAGCATCTGGCATGTGATGGACGTCGCCGACGAGCGCGATCCGTTCCGCGTCGAGCTGGTGGAGCTGTGATCGCGCTCGGCGAGCTGGCCGAGGTGGTCAAGAGCGCCAACGCCGGAGCCACCTGGTTGACGCTGGACATCGGGTTCTCCGACCGTGCCTCGTACCGGCGGGCGACCCGCGCGCCGGCCCTGACGGCGCTCTCGATCGCGGCACTCTACGCGGTCGGGCCGGAGCAGGTTGCGGTCTACCACTGCGACGAGATCCAGACGATCAAGGTGACGTTGCCCCGTACGGTGGCCGACGGTGGTGTCGCCGAGACGGACTTCGACGGCACACAGCAGTTCATTCCGCTGCTCGGACTGGCCATCGGGTGATGGGGGGAACCGGCGATGCGTGAGGTGGAGGAGAGCGGCTTCACGGGCTGGTCGCCGCCGGCCTACACGGTCGATGCCCACGGCAAGGTGACCGGGGCCCGGCCCGGCACGCCGAACAACTGGGGCCGGTGGGGTGCGTTCGATCAGCGCGGCACCGCCAACCTGCTGACCGCCGAGCGAGTGCGGCGGGCCGCGGCCCTGGTCCGCACCGGCGAGGTCATTGCGCTCGGGCTGCCCATCGGCCGCGGCTTCGACCTGCAGGGCAGCCGCCCGCAGGTCCAGCATCTTTTCCTGCGCACCGCCGGCGATCACCTGCTCGGCGACCCGGGCCCGGCGGACGTCCAGAGTGCCGACGACCTCGTCGTGCTGCCCCTGCAGGCCAGCACGCAGCTGGACGGGCACGCGCATGTCGCGGATGGTGACGTCCTCTACAACGGCTTCTGGGCCGGACTGGTGACCGCACGGTCCGGTGCGCGCCGTCTCGGCATCCACCACCAGGGCCCCGGGATCGTGGGACGGGGCGTGCTGCTCGACGTGGCCAGCGTGCATGGCATCGACCCGTTCGAGACAGCCATCGACGCCGCCATGCTGACGAGCACCGCGACCGCACACGGGGTCCAGGTCGGAGCCGGGGACATACTGCTGGTGCGGACCGGATACCTCGGCCGCTGGCTCGCGGTACCAGGGGAGCGCCGGCGCCAGCGCCAGTCCGGCTTGACGGGGGACACCGTCGATTGGCTTGCTGAGGCCGACGTCGCCATGGTCGCTGCGGACAACCGCACGGTCGAGGTAGTGCCCGACCCGGCTGGCGGCCGCGGCGCGCTGCCGTTCCATATAGCCGCGCTTCGCGACCTCGGCCTGCTGATCGGCGAGCTGTTCGACCTGGACGCGCTGGCCCAGGCTTGTGCCGATGATGGCCGTTATGAGTTCCTGTTCACCGCCGCGCCGCTGCCGCTGGTGAACGCGGTCGGCTCGCCCCTCAACCCGCTGGCCCTTCGATGAGCGGATTCCGCGCCACCGAGGCACTCGCCGATTACGTAGCCGGATATCGCCTGGCGGACGAGGACCCGGCCGTCGCCGGCGCAGCCAAGACGCTGCTGCTCGACTGCCTGGGAGTGGCATACGCCGCCGGGCGTGGTGACGACGGCAGCGTCCGGCAACTCGCCGGGCTGGTGGCCCATCCCGGTGGCCGGGCGACCGTGCTCGGCACCCCGGCCACCGCGGCGGCCGCAGACGCCGCATTCGTGAACGGGTACGCGGCACACCTCGAGGAATTCGACGACTCCACCCTGCGCCCGGTGGGGCACCCGACCGCGACGATCCTGCCCGCGCTGCTGGCCCTCGGCGAGGCCGGGGCGTGCCACGGCGGTGAGCTGCTGGCGGCCTATCTCATCGCACTGGAGGTCCACGCGAGGCTCGGGCTCGCCCAGCCTGCGCTCTGGTCCTCGGCCGACACCTGGCTGCCGATCGGGACGGCCGGGCTGGTCGCCGCCACCGCCGGGGCGGCGCGGCTGACGGGCCTCACCCACGCACAGGCGGTACACGCGCTGGGACTGGCAGCTCACCTGTGCGGGCAGCTCAACCTGGGCAACGGTACCTCGGCCAAGCCGCTCGGCGCCGGCCACTCGGCACGCACCGCGGTTCAGGCGGTGCAGCTCGCGATACGCGGCTTCACCGGGCCCGCGGATGCGGTCGAAGCGCCGGGCGGTTTTGCCCAGGTCTTCCTGCGGGCCGACCCCGGCGAACTCGCAGCGTCACTGCAGCGTCTGGGCGGACCGGCTCATCTCGGCGAAGTGGGAGTCGCGCTCAAGCGCTACCCGAGCTGCTACGGGGCGCACTGGAGTGTCGACGCGCTGCGGGAGATCCTCGCGGCATCCGCGCTGGATCCAGCCGACGTCCGGCTGGTGGACCTCGTGTACCCGGCGAGCGCGGGTTTCCTCGATGACCCGGCGCCGACGACCGTCGAGCGGGCCCGCTTCTCACTGCAGTACAACCTGGCCAGCTGCCTGGTCGACGGCTGGCCAGCACTCGGCAGCTTTACCGCCAAAGCCCTGGCGGACCCCAGGAGACACGCCGCGCTCGCCCGGGTCAGGGCCCGCCCGCACGGGCCCGGGGTCGCGGCTCCGGAATGCTGGGAGCATCAGGTCACGGTCACGACGGCTGGCGGTGCCCAGATACGCCGGTCGGTGAAGCATCCGCGCGGGCACCCGCGCGACCCGCTGGCCCCCGGCGAGGCAGCGGACAAGTTTCTCGGCAACGTGGCTCCGATGGGACCCAGGCGGGCCCGGGTAGTCATGCAGCTGATCAGCTCGCTGGAGGAGCTGCCGAACGTGGCAACACTCGCCCGGTCGTTCCGGGTACCCGACTCCAGCGAGCGGGGCGACCGGACCGGAGGTGCCGGACGATGGAACTGACGTTCACCCGCGAGCAAGATGATCTGCGCGGTGAGATCCGCGCGTGGCTGGTGGAAAACGTACCCGACGAGGTTCCGCCGGTCGACCCGGCTGAGGAGATGCGCCGGTTCGACGCCGCGTGGCAGCGCCGGCAGTTCGACGGCGGCTGGGCCGGGATCTCCTGGCCAGCCGAGCACGGCGGCCGGGGCATGGGCCTGGTCGAGCAGCTGATCTG
The DNA here is from genome assembly GCA_965277615.1 of Streptosporangiaceae bacterium. Classification (GTDB taxonomy): domain Bacteria; phylum Actinomycetota; class Actinomycetes; order Streptosporangiales; family Streptosporangiaceae; genus Bog-532. The sequence goes on from CBDIDG010000004.1 coordinate 911,728, forward strand.
GTACGAGGAGTACGCCCGCGCCGGCGCCCCGTACATCCGCTCGTGCTTCGTCGGGATCAATCACGGCGGCCCGACCCTGATCATGCGCGGCACCGACGAGCAGCGAGCGCGGCACCTGCCGCGGATACTGAGCGGCGAGGAGATCTGGTGCCAGGGCTTCTCCGAGCCCGAGGCCGGGTCCGACCTGGCCGGCATCCGTACGCGCGCCGTCGTTGACGGCGGCAAGCTCGTGGTGAACGGGCAGAAGATATGGACGAGCTTCGCCCACGTCGCCGACTTCCAGGAACTGCTCGTGCGAACCGATCGTGACGCGCCTCGCCACCAGGGCCTCAGCTGGGTGATCTGCGACATGCGGACGCCGGGGATCGAGGTGCGCCCGATCGAGAGCATGGACGGCGCCCGCGAGCTGTGCGAGGTGTTCTACGACGACGTGGAGATCCCGATCGAGAACGTGGTCGGCGGCCTCGGCCACGGGTGGGGCGTAGCGATGACGACGCTGTCGTTCGAACGCGGCACGGCCTTCATCGCCGAGTGCGTCGCACTGGCGCGAAAGGTCGACACGCTGATTGCCCTGGCCAAAGAAGGAACGTACAGCCGGGTGGGTCCCGATGACGAACTCGCGCAGCGCCTGGCGGGCCTGCGCGCGGAGGTCGCCGCCTTGCACGCGATGACCTACATGGGAGTCTCGCGCAACCAGCGGCGAGACGTACCCGGCGTCGAGGGGTCGATGCTTCGGCTGCGCGTGGGTGAGCTGATGCAGCGCGTCAGCCAGGCAGCGCTCGACGTGATGGGCGCCGACGGTCTGCGGTGGACGCCGCCGCTGCACCATCGCGGCAATTGGAGCAACGACTACCTGTTCGGCTTCTCCCGGACCATCAGTGCCGGCACCAAGCTTGTCGTTTAACCTGCGCGTTCGTGCCTGGCTTTGAGGCTGCGTTCCCGTCTGGTTGTTTTTGATCTGCCCCGAGCTTTCCGGACAGCGGATTTGTGGTTAATTCACGCTGCGGACTGCCGTTCCAGGTACTCATCGTGGACTTGCTGCGGGGTCCGGTACTGAAGCCCGGAGTGCCTGCGTCTGGTATTGTACCGGAATTCGATGTACCTCACAATGTCGCGGCGTGCATGATTCCGGGTCGGATACTGGGTGCGGTGAACCCGCTCGTTTTTCAGTGCGGCGAAGAATGACTCTGCCATCGCATTGTCGTAGCAGATCCCGGTGCGGCCGGCGGACTGGCGGAGGTTATGCCTCTTCAGTGTGGCCGCGAACTGGCAGGACGTGTAATTGCTGCCGCGGTCGGAATGGAAGATGGCCTTCTGGGCGAGCGAGTAATTGCGGGCGGCCATCTCGATGGCCTGCTCGATGAGCGGGGTCTTGTAGTTATCGTCCGCCGCCCAGCCGATCACGGCTTTCGTATGGCAATCAATGACGGTGGCCAGGTAAAGCCAGCCCTCCCAGGTCGGAATATAGGTGATATCGCCGACCATTTTCTGTCCGGGCGCCGCGGCGGTGAAGTCCCGGGCCACCAGGTCGGGGATGTCGTGCTCCTGGCCGTCGCCCTCGGTGAGGCTGGCCCGCCAGGGCCGCGGCTGGCAGGCCTCCAGGCCCAGCTCACGCATCAGTGATCGCACCAGCTCCGGCCCGGCCGGCACGCCCCAGGCCGCCAAGTCCGCGTGGACACGCCGGTACCCGTAGGTGTCATCGGAATCCCCGAATGACTTCTGCACGTACAGCGCGAGTATCCCGCGCCTTTTAGCCGTGGCCGATTCCGGCCTGGCCCGCCAGTCATAAAACCCCGAACGCGATACCTCCATCCAGATGCACATCTTCACGATCGATGGCAAGTACTGCACGCCCAATTCCCGGTAGATCGCGTACTCCGCGTCGATAAACTCGAATTTCTCGGTCACCGATGATCTTTGGCAAAGTACGCGGCGGCTTTTTTCAGGAACTCGTTTTCCATCTTCAGTTCCCGGGTTTCCCGCTCAAGTTCACGCAGCCGTGCGCGCTCACCCGCTGATAGCGGCGGTTCCTCGCCGGCGTGCTCGCGGCGGTAGACGTTCACCCAGTTACCCAGGGTGCCCTCATTAATACCGAGCTCCTTCGCCACGCGGGCAATCGGACGCGACGTCTCGATCACCATCTTCACGGCTTCTTCTTTGAATTCCGGAGAGAAGCTCTTCTTCGGTCGGGGCAAAAACCTCACCTTTCCAGATAGTCCATCTTAATTGATGGACTGTCCGGAAGCCTCGGGGCACCTCATTTACCGACGTCGTGGCGGGGTGCGGGGTGGCGGTTCTTAGAGCCGGGTGGCCGGCCGGGGCCGGGCTTGCCGGGTTTTGGTGCACCGGCCAGGCAGGGCATGGTCTGGCGGATGTTCTTAAAATCGCGCCGGACCCGGGCTGGGGTCAGCCGGCCGGGCGGGGCGGGCCGTTCCCAGGGCAGCCGCAGATCGGCGGCCAGGGGCCGGGCGAGGCGGAGCTGGGTGTGAGCGGTGATGATCAGCCAGGTCCAGCGGTCCGCGGCGGCCGGGTCGCGGATTTTGGGGGTGGTCCAGCCGAGGACCTGCTTGAACAGGCGGAACGTGTGCTCAAGGAGCAAGCCAGACTGCATACATAGGCGGATCGGGCCGCGGGAATCCTCCTGTTATAGGAATTGACGGCCTGCTGGCGGTGGTCGCGGATGTCTGGCGGCTGCGCGAGCTGCAGGCGGAGGCGACCGCGGGAGGTGAGCGGTGCCTGGAGACGCTGCCGTGCCCCCTTGAGCCGGCAGGCGCGGGCGACCGTGCCGGTATGGGAAACGTTCCCGGAGGTGAACCGGGGACTCGCAAGCCGTCTGGCGGGTCTGCTGGTCGAGCGGATGGTGCAGGCAGCGGGCCGCGGGGACGGGGGTGAGCGCGGTGAGCATGACGGCGAGGCTGCCCTGGGAGCGGGCTGAGGGCAAGGTCCAGCCCTGGCATCGTGACCGGCTGGCAGCGGTCTATGTCCGCCAGTCCACCCCGGCTCAGGTGGCCGATCACGCCGAGTCCACCCGGCTGCAGTACGGGCTGGCCGAGCGGGCGGTCACGCTGGGCTGGGCGCCGTCGCGGGTGCTGGTGATCGATGAGGACCTGGGGCATTCGGCCTCCGGGGCTGACGCGCGGCCGGGCTTCGCGCGGCTGGTCGCCGAGGTGGGGCTAGATCATGTGGGCCTCGTACTGGGCATCGAGATGTCCCGGCTGGCCCGGTCCGGCCGCGAATGGCATCAGCTGCTGGAGCTGTGCGCGCTGTCCGGGACGCTGCTGGGCGATCTGGACGGGGTCTATGACCCGGCCGAGCACAACGACCGGCTGCTGCTGGGCCTCAAGGGCACGATCAGCGAGGCGGAGCTGCACTTGATCAGGCAGCGGATGTGGTCCGGGCGGGTCGCTAAGGCCCGCCGCGGCGAGCTGGCGGTGCCGCTGCCGGCCGGGTTCGCCCGCCGCGGCTCCGGTGAGGTGGTGCTAGACCCCGATGAGCAGGTCCGCAGCGTGATCCGGCTGGTCTTCGGCCTGTTCGAGCGGCTCGGCACGGTGGGCGCCGTGCTGGGGTTCCTCGCAGACAACCGCATCCAGCTGGGAATCCGGTTGCGGGAAGGACCCGGGCGCGGGGAGCTTGCCTGGCGCCGTCCCAGCCGCGCCGGGGTGACGAACATGCTGCGCAACCCGGCTTACGCTGGCATCTACGCCTATGGCCGCAGCACACTAGATCCCAGGCGGCGCCAGCCGGGGCGGCCCTGCACCGGCCGGGTCCGGGTCGGGCGGGATGGCTGGCTGGTCTACCTGCCCGGGGTGCTGCCGGCCTATATCAGCATCGAGCAGTACGAGCGGAACATGCAGCGGATGGACGCCAACCGGTCCCGCGCCGGCAGCCTGGGCGCGGTGCGCGACGGCCCGGCCCTGCTAGCCGGCCTGGTGGCCTGCGGCCGGTGCGGCAAGAAAATGACGGTGCGCTACCAGCGCGGCCCGGGCGGCAAGCTGCACCCGGTCTACGTGTGCGGCCGCGCCAAGTCCGATTACGCCGAGAGCCAGTGCCAGCAGCTGGCCGGCCCGTGTCTGGACACGCACGTTAGCGGACTGCTGCTGGCTGCGATGGCACCCGCCGCGCTGGAGGTCTCCCTGGCCGCGGCCGGGCAGGCCAGGGCCCAGCGCGAGCAGGTGGACCGGATCTGGCGGCGGCGGCTGGAACGCGCCGAGCTCGCCGCCGGCCGGGCCCGCCGCCAGTACCAGCTCGCCGAGCCGGAGAACCGCCTGGTCGTCCGGCAGCTGGAAAAGGACTGGGAGGCCGCGCTGGCCGAGCGGCAGCGCCTCGGCGAGGAGTACGACCGGTTCACCGCCGCCCGCCCCCGGACGCTGACCGCCGCCGAACGCGGCCAGATCCGGGCCCTGGCCGCGGATCTGCCCGCGGTCTGGGACGCTGCCACCACCACCGACGCGGACCGCAAGCAGCTGATCCGGCACCTGGTCGAGCAGGTCCGCGTCGCGGTGGCCGGGACCAGCGAAAAGGCGGACGTGGAAGTCATCTGGGCAGGCGGGCACCGCACCGCCACGCAGATCACCCGCCCGGTGGCCTGCCTGACCCAGCTCAGCTACTACCCTCAGCTGGCCGCCCGGGCCCGCGAACTTGCCGGCAGCGGATGCACCACCGCACAGATCGCGCAGCGGCTCAACGCCGAGGGCTTCCGCCCGCCCAAGCGCAGCCCGGTCTTCACCCCGAACGCGGTCACTGACCTGCTGCGGGCCCTGGGCATCCAGCGCTCCCGCACCCCGGGCCGCCGCAACCGCCCGGTCCTGGACCAGCATGAGTGGTGGCTACGCGACCTGGCCGAAAACCTGGGCATGTCCCAGGTCACCCTCGACTCCTGGGTCCGCCGCGGCTGGGCCGCCGGCTACCTGCATCCCCACGCCCGGCTGCTCGTGGTCCGCGCGGACCCCGCCGAGATAGAACGGCTGCGGACTCTGCACCAGGTGCCCCGCGGCCAGCACAACCGCCGCCCCTGGCTGAACGATCAGGCAGCCAGCATGAACACCGAACGGGAAGGAGCCAACGACAATGCCGACAAGCCGCGCCTATGACAGCACTGCGGCTTGCTCGTCTCCAGGTCGAAGCGGCGCAAGAACGCCTGCCAGCACCGGTCCACCTCGGCCGGTTCCGCGCCGGTGCCGGACCACCACAGCCACAGCGGCTTGGGCGTGCGGTCTCCGGGCAGGTGGTCCACCTGCAGGCGGATCAAGGTGCCGTCGATCACGGGCAGCGAGCCGTCATCGTCCAGCCAGGCGGCCCGGTGGGTCAGCCGGGCGTGCACCCGGTCCCAGGCAGCCGCCACCGCGGTCCCGTAACGGGTGGTCAGCATGCTGGTGGTAACGGCCGGGGCTGGCCAGGTCCCGGGATCGGACAGCGCCAGCTCGCCGCCATGTTTGCGGGGCCGTCCCATGGTGCCGGGCTGGCGCGGCGGCGCCGGCAGCTGCATCACCCGGTCGCTGCGCAGCCGGCCCAGCACCTGGGCGGGCAGGCCCGCCAGCAGATAAGCCAGCCGGGCCAGGTCGTATCCGGCGTCAAAGATGATCCAGATGGCCGGGTCGCCCTCGTGCCATTGCCCAGCATCGATCAGCCGGGTGATCACGCCGCGGACCTGGGCGGCGGTCACCGCGATGCCGTCATCATCAGGGCTCAGCCGCACCGCGTCCAGCACCGCGGTCCAGGACGTGCGGCCCGGCTCCAGGGCGGCGACCACCGAGTATGGCCAGCCCGGGATCATCTGCGCCTGGCCCCTGCCCCGCCCATAGACATGGCAGAACAGCCGGTCCGGGCTGGTCGCCGCCTCCGGCCGCAGCCAGTTGCTCACATCCACGGCCAGCATCAGGCGGCCATCGGCGGCCCGCGGTAACGGCAGCCCCGCCACCACCCGCCGCAGCCGGCCGATGCTGATCCTGCCCTGGTTCACCGCGTCATACAAGGCGCCGTGGCCACGCCGGTGCCCGGGCGCCAGCGACAAGCCGGCCAGATTCCGCACCGGCCCGCCCGCGCACAGCACCGCATCAGCCAGCTCGCACAGCTCATCACCCCGGGCGGTCAGGCAGGCATGAAAATCCTGGCGGAATCGCGACAGCACGGCGGCTGGCCCGGTACCGGCAACCTCTGGCAATCTGTTCATCACGGCCTTCGCTGGTGATCATGGCCCTTTGGCGAGAACACATGATCATCCGAAGGCCGCACTCACGCACCACGACACGCCGGGCTAAGCGACCCAAAACACACAAAGAACCAGGTCAACGACCAGACAGGTTAAAGAACAAGCCAAGGACATCCAGCGAAACATCATCGGCGAGCGGCTGCTCGGCCTTCCCAGGAGCTGAGGCACTCATGATCGATCTCCTGCCAACTGAAGAACAGCAGGCCCTCACGGACGCCGTGGCCGCCTTCCTCAGCCAGGAGCTACCGGTCAAGCGCGTCCGGGAGCTGACCGCATCCGGCCACGGAGTCAGCGTCAGTACCTGGCGCCGATGTGCGGCGCAGGGCTGGTTCGGCCTGGGCCTGCCGCAGGAGGTCGGCGGTACCGGTTACGGGCTGGCCGAGCAGGCCCTGATGTTCCGGGAGCTCGGCCGCCAGCTGACGCCAGGCCCCATCCTGGGTACCGTAGCCGCCGCGCACCTGGCCGCAGCCGCCGGGGGGCAGGACGAACTGCTGGCCGGGCTGCTCGACGGCAGGCTGCGGGCCAACCTCGGGTACAGCCCCACCGGGCTGGACAAGGTGCTGGTCTGGCACGCTGGGGAAGCCGGACTGCTGGTCGTCATCGACTCCGTCACGGGCACTGCCGAGCTGTTCGACCTGCGCGGCATCGCCGTCAGCGAGGCCGGTCCCTCCATCGACCCGGCCTACCGAATCGGGGTCATGCCGCGTGCCAGGCTGCCCGAGCCGCTGTACCGCGCGCAGACGTGGCCGATCGTCCTGAGCATGACCGGGCTGCTGGCGGCGATGCTCTGCGGGATCGCCGAGGCCGAGCGGGACATGAACGCGGAATACGTGACCCGGCGCGTCCAGTTCGGCCATCCGATCGGCAGCTTCCAGGCCGTCAAGCACCGGGCCGCCGACTCAGCCGTCCGCGCCGAGTCCGCATGGTGCCAGACCATCCTGGCCCTGCTGCGGTGCGGGGCGGGGACGGCGGACGCAGGCATTCAGATCTCGGCGGCGAAGGTGGTCGCGGCCGAGGCCGCCGTGCTGAACGGCCGCGACAACATCCAGAACCACGGCGCCATCGGATTCACCGCGCAGCACGACGCCCACCTGTTCCTCAAGCGCGCGCAGGTGTACGCGGCGATGCTGGGCGAGCCGAAGGACCATCTTCGCAGGCTCTTCAATAGCCCGGCGCCTCAATAGCCCGGCGCCCGATTCATGACCAGCGGACCCACTCCAGCGGCACGTTCAGGTGAAGAACGCGGAGCCGCCGTCGACGTTGACGTTCGCGCCGGTCGTGTAGGTGTTGCGCGCCGAGGCGAGGAAGCAGATCACCGCCGCGATCTCGGCCGGGTCGCCAGCGCGGCCGAGATCGGCCCGCACCGCGTACTGCCGCTGGATCCACGCCATCACCCCAGCCAGATCAGCGGCGTCGACTCCGCGCGCGGACTCCATCGTGTCCAGGTGCCGCCGCAGTTGCTCGGTGACGAACGTGCCGGGAGACACCACGTTGGCGAGGATTCCATCCGGTGCCAGCTCGAGCGAGAGGTTCTTCGTGATGCTGTTGAGAGCAGCCTTCGCCGCGGTGTACTCGGCCAGACCGTAACCCTGGCTGCGCGACGACATCGCCGACAGGCTCACGATGCGCGCCCACCGCGCCGCGCGCAGCAACGGCAGCGCAGCACGGGCGCAGCGCACTGTTCCCAACGCGCCGATGTCGAACGCGTGCCGCCACTGGTCGTCGGTCACGTCGGTCCAGGGGATGTCGGAAACCGGCGGCCCGGCCGCGCACACCAGTGCGTTCAGCTCACCCCAGCGCTGCCCGAGCGTGGCGAACGCGGCGTTGACGGCGACGGTGTCGGTCGTGTCGGCGGGTAGGCCGACCGCATCGGCTGCGCCGAGACCGCCGAGTTCGCCGACGGTCTCGTCCAACCGGCCCCGGTCGCGGGCGAGCACCGCCACCCGCGCGCCCTCCCTAGCGAACACCTGCGCCACCGCACGGCCCATCCCCTGTGTGCCACCCTGCACGCACACCGCCGCGCCGGACAATCCGAGATCCATCGTTTTCCTTTCCTCAGCCCGAACCCGCCATCGACAAGCAGGGGCCCAATCACGGCGTCACCGTGCCAGCCCAACGCTCGATGCGCGGCCAGAGCCGTCGCCGACTCGACGCGAAGTTGTGCATGTGCCCGGACGCCGGGAGCGGCGAACGCACGCTCCCAGCGGGCGGCGTGCGCGGAGCGCGACGCGAGGCTGGGCGTACCGGACGGCACCGGAATTCCTCTCATTAAGCTATCTATTTTCAGAATCGTAGTCTGCCAAAACCACGACGATCCGTCGAGTGAGGTCCGGCACAGCTCGCTAGAGGCTCAGGCTGTAGCCGCCGTTGACGGCGTAGGTCTGGCCGGTGATCCAGCCCGACGCGGGACCGGCCAGGAAGGCCACCAGTGCGGCGACGTCCTCGGCCGTGCCGAAGCGGCGGATCACGTACTTCTTCAGCCGCGCCGCGGCGTCGGGCGGCTCCGGCGTGCCGGGCCGCTGGATGCTGGCCAGGGCCACGTTGTTCGCGGTGATCCCGTACCGGCCGACCTCGCGGGCGACGGTCCGGGTGAGCCCGGCCGCGCCAGCCTTGGCGGCGCCGTAAACGGCGAGGTTGGGCTCGCCCACCCGGCCGGCGTCGGAGACGATCGTGATGATCCGCCCCCAGCCCGCGGTGATCATTCCCGGCAGCACGCTGTGCGTGCAGTGCAGCACGCCGAAGAAGTTGACGCTGATCGTCCCGGCCCAGTCACGGGGGTCGGTGTCGGCGAACGGGACGAACGCGGCCCAGCCCGCTGCTCCGCCGTTACCGGCGTTGTTGACCAGTACCTCGAACGGACCAGCCTGCGCCACCGCGGCTTCGACGCCGGCCAGGTCGCCGACGTCGAAAGGCAACGCGGAGGCTTCGCCCCCCGCCGCCCGGATCTCCGCCGCGACGGACTCGGCCCGCGGCCCGGCGTGGTCGTTGACGGCCACGGTGGCGCCGAGGGCGGCCAGCGCGAGCGCCGTGGCCCGTCCGACGCCCTGCCCGGCGCCGGTGACCAGCGCCCGGCGGCCGGAGAGGTCAGCGGCGGGCGGTCCGGTCACGCCGGCCCCGTCACGCCGGCGGCCCCCAGCCCGGCCGCAGGCCAGCCCGGGCCGGTCAGGCCCAGATAGGCGGCGTGACCACGCCGCTCGGCATCGGTGGAGTGCCAGATCAGCTCCACGCGGTTCCCGTCGGGGTCGGTCACGAAGACGATGACGGTGGAGCCGTCGGCGAAGGCGATCTCGAATCGGGTGCGCCGCGTCCCGCCATGCTGCTCGACGGCGGTGACGGCGGCGTCGATGTCGTCCACGAGCAGGCTGATGTGGGCGTACCCGACCTCGTCGGCGCGGCGCGGCGCCGAGTCGGGCAGGCACACCGGACTGTAGGCGAGCAGCTCCACCAGGTCGTCGCCAAGCCGCAGGAAGGTTCCGCCGAAGCTTTGCGCCCCGGACTCCATCAGCGCGGCCACCCGGCGGCCCGCGGACTTGTACGGTGCCCCGGCGGTGAACCCGAAAACCTGCGTGTAGAACTCGACCCCACGATCGAGATCAGCGACACATATCGCCAGGTGCGAATAGCCGAGAGTCGTCACGGATCCTCCACGGATGGTGATCAGCGCAGCAGCAGCGAGGCCGCCTTCTCCGCTTGCAGGGCAACGTCCCGGGCGGCCTGCGATCGGAAGTCGATCACTACGCTCGCGCACCCCACGGAAACGTATTCATCGACGATGTCGGTGAGTCGGCCGAGGTCGGCGCCGGTGAGGGCGACGCGGACCGACCGGGTGACAGATCTTCCAGCGCGTTCGTCGATCTGCTCGGCTTTCGCCCTGAGCTCACCGGGGGCGAGGTCGTGCGGGTGCCAGACGTCCGCGTACTTCGCCGCGCGGCGCAGGGCGGGCCCGGAGTCGCCTCCGACCCAGATGGGCAGCTGCGGCTGCACGGGAACGGGCTCGAACTCGACGTGCCGGAAGTCAAAGAATTCCCCGTGGTGCTCGACCTCTCCCCCGGCCCAGCACGCCCGCAGCACTTCGATGCACTCGTTGGTCACCGCACCGCGCGGCTCGTACCGGTCGCCCATGCCCAGCGCGCGAAATTCCGCCCGGCTCCAGCCGGTGCCGACGCCCAGGTCGACCCGGCCTCCGCTGAACACGTCGATGGAGGCGATCATCTTGGCCGTGAGCACCGCGTCACGGTGCGGCAGGACGAGAACGCCCGTACCAAGGCGGATCGTGGAGGTCCGCGCCGCGACCCAGGTCATCGCGACGAGCGGGTCGAGCCAATAGCTGCCGTAGACACCGGCCATCGCCCGCACCCCGACGACGTGATCGGTGAACCACAGCGACTGGTACCCCCACTGCTCGGCCTGCGCGGGCAGATCGGCCAGCACCGCGGCACCGCCGGGCTCGTTGCTCGGCAGCACCAGGCCGACCGGGCGGCTACTCACCGGATTTCCCGGTCGCCAGCACCGATCGGTACAGCAGCTCTTCATGCCATCCGGGCGGGCCGAGCAGCAGCTCGTTCGCCTTGGCCCGGCGGAGGAACAGGTGCAGGTCGTGATCCCAGCTGAAGCCGATGCCGCCGTGGATCTGCAGCGCGTGGCTGGCCACGAAGCTGGCCGCGCGGCCAGCCCAGGACTTGGCGATGCTCACCGCCTCGCCGCCGGGCGCGGCGCCGCCATCGAGTGCGTCGGCTGCCTCCCGCGTCGCGACCCGGCCACCCTCCGCCTCGACCAGCATGTCAGCCATGCGGTGCTTGAGCGCCTGGAAGCTCCCGATCGGCCGGCCGAACTGCTCTCGTTGCCGGGCGTAGGTGACGGTCATGCCCAGCAGGCGGTCCGCGATGCCGGTGCTCTCCGCGCACTGCAGCACCAGGCCGAGATCGAAGAGCAGCGCGCAGGCCTCGGCGGGCAACTGCACGGCGGGGGGCGGGACGCCGTCCAGCCACACCCGGTCGTAGCGGCGGGTGAGATCGAGCGCCGGCACGGCTTCGACCCTCGCCGCACCCAGGTCCACGACGTCCAGCCGGAGGCCGGCGGTGGTCCGCACCGGCACCGCGAGGTGGGTCGCCGCGCCCGCGTCGGGCACGAACTCCACCGTTCCGTATAGCGCCCCGTCTCGTTCCACGACCGGTTCGGGGCTGTCAGGCCCGAGACCAGCCCAGGTCACGACGGCCGTGCCCGCGACGATCGCGGCCAGCAGGTCCCGAACGCCGGTGTCCGGCGTATGCCGGCCCAGGACGTACGCGACGGCCAGCGTCTGGACGAGCGGGCCGGGCTGCAGCGCCCGCCCGAGTTCCTCGGCGACCACCGCGAGCATGGCGACCGTGCCGTCCAGGCCACCGGCGCGCTCCGGCAGCGGCAGCGCGGTCCAGCCGAGACCGGCCGCGAGCTTCCAGAAGTCCTGGTCGAAACCGGCTTCGGACTCGGCTATCAGCCGGATCCGGGCCGAGGTGGTGTGCTTGGTCAGCACCTCGCGGCACGCGTCGCGCAGCGCGAGTTCGTCGTCGGTGGGTAGGCGCATCAGCTCATCCCTTCGGCAGCCCGAGACCGCGCTCGGCGATGACGTTGCGCAAGATCTCGTTCGAGCCGGCCGAGATCGTGAAGCCGCGCGCCCAGAGGAAGGCATCCTGAAACATGCCGTCGGCGACCGCGTCGGGCGCCGGGGCCGAAATCACCCCACGCGCCCCGAAAAGCTCCAGCGCGTAGGTGTTGATCTCCAGGTTGGTCTCGCTGAACAGCACCTTCACCACCGGCGCGTCGTAGCTGGCGGTCCGACCGGCGGCATCCTTGAGGACGCCTTCCAGGCCGAGCAGGTCGGCGACCGAGGATCGGGCGTACAGGCGGCCGAGGTCGCGGCGCGCACCGGCGTCGCCCAGTCCGGCGCCGTCCGGTCCGGCCATGATCTCCATCAAGCGCCGGACGCGTGCGGTGGCGCTGTCCTCGCGCAGGCTCTGTCCCCGTTCGTGGGCCAGCGCCACCCGCGCGATCGGCCAGCCATCACCAGGGCCGCCGATCACCGCGTCGGCGGGCAGCCGCACGTCGTCGAAGAAGACCTCGTTGAAGTCGCTGGAGCCGGTCATCTCCCGAAGCGGCCGCACCGATATCCCGGGCGTGTTCATATCCACGATGAAGGCGCTGATGCCCTCGTGCTTGGGGGCCCGGGGATCGGTGCGTGCGAGCAGGAAGCCGAGGTCGGCGACGTGGCCGTGAGTCGTCCACACCTTCTGCCCGCTGATCACCCACTGCCCGCCGCCGGGCCGGGCGTCGTCGGCCTGCCATAGGGCGCTGGTGCGCAGCGAGGCGAGATCGCTGCCCGCGTCGGGTTCGCTGAACAGCTGGCACCACAGGTCATCGAAGCGGCGGATACGCGGAAGATAGTGCGCCCGCTGCTGGTGGCTGCCGTACTCGAACAGCGCGCCGCAGACCAGGTTCCAGGCCCCGACCGGCCGGGGCACCTTCGCGGCCGCGAGTTCCTGGTCGACGATGTACTCACGCAGCGGGTCGTACGCACCGCCACCGCCCCACTCGACCGACCAGTCGCTGCCGAGCAGGCCGGCCTCGAACAGCGACGCGCACCAGGCGCGATACCGGGGCATGGTGCCGGCCTCCGGGCTGCGGGTGCCCGCGAGGCGCGGGAGCCCCGGGTCGTGGGCGGCGACGTGCGCGCGTACCCGCTGCCGGAACTCCTCCAGCTCGGGACTGAACGTCAGGCCTGCCACGGGTGTCCTAACGCCTCAAAGGGTCGGCACCTGCGCGTCACTCGCCGGCTCGGGTATGCCCTCGATGTGCTCGCCGAGATAGGCCGCGCGGACCTCTGGGCTGTTGCGGATCTGCTCCGGTGTTCCCTCAGCGATGAGGGAGCCGAAGTCGAGAACGTACAGATAATCGGCCATGCCGAGGACCATCTCGACGTCGTGCTCGACCATCAGCAACGAAACGCCACGCTGGTCGACCATCTGCTGCAAGACGCCCTGCAGCTCGGACGTCTCGGCGGCGTCCAGCCCGGAAGATGCCTCATCGAGCAGCAGGAAGCGCGGCTCCCGGGCGAAAGACCGGGCCAGTTCGACCAGGCGGGCCAGGCCCAGCGGAAGACCCATCACCGGCCGGTACTGGATCTCGGTGAGGTGCAGTCCTTCGATGATCATGTCGACTCGCTGCGTCTCGGCCGCCGACGGCCTGCGGAACCCGCCGCCGGTCACCATATCGGTCCAGATGCGCTTCGGTGTCCGGGCCAGGCGGTAGGCCAGGGTGACATGCTCGCGCACGGTCAGGCCGAGGAACAGCTCCGGATGCTGAAACGTCCGGGCCATACCGCGCTTGGCCCGCTCCTGCGGCGTGGCCCGGGTGACATCGATGCCGCTGATGAAGACCTGGCCGCTGTTCGGCGTAAGCAGGCCCGACAGCACGCTGAACAGTGTGCTCTTGCCCGCTCCGTTGGGGCCGATCAGCCCGACGATCTTGCCGGGGGGAACCTTCATGCCCATGTTGTTCACCGCGGTCAGCCCGCCGAACTTGACGGTGACGCCGCGTGCTTCCAGGACCGGGGGCTCGCTCGGCTCGGGCGCGCTCATCGGTTGACCTCCGCTCCCAGGCCATCGGCCACGGCCGCGGTGGCGCCGCCGCCGGTGCCCGCGTCCTGGTCCTGGCCGCCCTGCAGCACCGACTGGGTATCCACGTCGCCCAGTTGGTCCGGCGTCTCGGCGGCACCGCCGTAGCCCCGCAGCAGCTTGGTGAAGATCAGCGTCTGCAGGCCTCGCGCGTACATCGCCACCACGCCCTCCGGGTTGGTGGCCAGGCCGATCGCGCCGAGGCCGAACAGCACCGAGGGCACCTGCAGCCAGGCGTTGCCGGGCAGGTAGGTCTGGAACACGGCGGGCAGCACCTCGAAGGAGACACCGGCGAGCAGGGCCGCGGTCAGCGAGCGGACTCCGATCGTCACCAGCACCGCCAGCCACACCAGGCCGTTGAACGTCGCATAGGTGCTCGGGTCGTTGGCCTGGTCGTACATCGACAGCACGGCGCCACCGAGCCCGGCGACGAAGGCCGCGGCACCGGACAGGACCAGCTTCATCTGCACGGCCTGGATACCCAGCGTGCGGGCGGCCGGCGGGCTCCAGCGAATCGCGCTCACCGCCAGACCCGATGATGACCGGCGCAGGTTCACCACCACGATCCCGACGATCAGGAACACCGCCAGCGCGAAGTACGCGAAGCTGAGGTTGCTCGCCGCGAAGGATGGGCGCCCCATCGTGATGCCGCCCAGTCCGGGCTTGAACCGGGTCTGGCTGAACACGACCTGGTCGACGAGCAGCCCGAACGAGAGTGTCACCAGGGCGACGTACAGATCACCCAACCGGATCGTGAGCGCTCCGATCAGCACGCCGACGGGAACCATGATCAGCGCGCCGATGAGGGCGGCCACGATCGGGGACATGCCCTGGCTGGTCCAGAGCTCGGCGGCGATCAAGCCGCCACCGCCGGCGAACGTGATCTGGCACAGCCAGATCATGCCGCCGTCGCCGGTCACCAGGCTGAACGACAGGAAGATCACCGCCAGCGCGATGCCACGGGCGATCAGGCCCTGCCAGTACCCGCCGAACAGCTCGGGTAGCAAGGCCACGATGACCAGCGGCACCAGTGCGGTGACCGAACGCGGCGAATACCACCGCAACTGCTGGGTGATCGCACCGAACTTCGCCGATGCCGAGGCGTTCTCCCCGCCCTCCGCGCGGATGGCGGCGTCCAGGGCTCCGCCGCCGGTCCGTTCCTGGCCCAGGGTCCCGCCGCGCAGCAGGTAATAGAGCAGGAACAGCACCAGCACGATGAACGGGACGCTCTGGATCAGGTCGGTGCCCCAGGTCGCGTTGCTCGGCAGCCAGTCCTGGAGGACGTCGGTGACCACACCGATGAGCAACGCAATGAGGACGGCCGCGCCGAGGTTACGCAGCCGGGCGGCGACGACCGCCGCGAAAGCGCTCGCCATCAGGAACGTCATCGAGCTGATGCTGACGCTGATGGTGGGGGCGGCCATGATGCCGGCCGCGCCCGCGAGGAGCCCGCTCACCGCCCAGACCCCCAGCGCCACCCGGCTCGGATTCGTGCCCGACAGCGACGTCAGCGCCTCGCTGTTGACGACGGCCCGGATCCGCAGACCAGCATCGGTGAACCGCATGATGGCCGTCCCGGCGATCACCACCACGACCAGGAAGGCGTAGATGATGATCTGGTCGAGCGTGACGGACGCGCCGAAAACGGTCCAGTGCCTGACCGGGACGGGTGCGAGCCCTGGCGCCTGGTTGATGGCGCCGTTGCCGAACAGCATCAGTGCCACGGCGGCCAGCGCCACCGACACGCCGATGCTCGCCACGATCTTGACCAGAGCCGACCGGGTGCGCAGGAACCTGAACACGGTCAGATAGAGAACGACCCCCACCGCCGGGGCGACTCCGGCCAGGGCAACGACGGCCGCCACCGCGAGATTCCACCGCTGGATCTGGTTCGCCCAGTAGAAGAACTTCGCGCTGAAGAACGCCATCGAGCCAAAGGCGAAGTTCAGGATGCCGGCGGATTCGTAGGTGACGACCAGACTGGCGGCGGCCAGCGCGTAAATGGAGCCGAGCGCCAGCCCGATGAAGATATAGGACAGCATGTCGGTCTGCTTTCTCGGGGTGGGGTGCCGAGGTGCTGGCCGGGCGGGTCAGGGGGTCCAGGTCAGGGGGAGGTTGGACAGGCCGATTTGGCCGCCGTGTTCGCGGATGGGGGTGGTGGGGTCGATGTGGTAGTCGGGGATGGTGTGCTGCCATTGGGTCAGGGCGATGGACAGTTCGAGGCGGGCCAGGTGGGCGCCGAGGCAGCGGTGGGGGCCGGCGCCGAAGGCGATGTGGCGGTTGCCGGGGCGGTCGATGATGACCTGGCCGGCGTGGGGGAATTCGGTTTCGTCGCGGTTGGCGGCCACGATCGGCAGGAAGACCATTTCGCCGGCTTTGATGGGCTGGCCGGCCAGTTCGGTGTCGCGGGTGACTTTGCGGCCGGGGGTGACGAAGGCGTAGTAGCGCAGGAATTCCTCGATCGCGGGGCCGGTCAGGGCGGGGTCGGCGTTGAGGCGGGCGCGGTCGCCGGGGTGGGTGGCCAGGTGCAGCACCGAGTAGGTCAGCTGGGTGGAGACGGTGTCCAGCCCGGCCATGAACATCAGCAGGCAGAACGCCATCATGTCGGCGTCGGTGATGGGCTGGCCGTCGATCCGCCAGGACATGGCCTTGCTGATGATGTCGTCGCGGGGGTCGCGGCGGCGGGCGGCGATCACGCTGGTGAAGTAGGCGTGGACGTCGGCGGCGGCCTGCATGGCCGGGCCGGAGGCGGAGGAGCCTTCGTGCAAGATCGCGGTCTCCCAGTCCTGGAACCGGGCCGCGTCGGTGACCGGCAGGCCCATCAGGTCCATGAAGATCTGGTTGGGGAACCGCAGCGCCACGTCGGCGACGAAGTCGCAGTGCCCGCGGGGGGCGGCCTCGGCGAGGATGGCGGCGAACCGCTGCTCGATCCTGGGGGCCAGGGCGGCGACCGCGCCCGGGGAAAACAGCGGGCCGAGCAGTTTGCGCCACTTGTTGTGCAGCGGCGCGTCCAGCATTTCCGGGATCCAGTAGTACGGCGGCTCGGGGGCATCGGGCACGACCGCGGCGCTGGAGAAGGTCTGCGGGTCCTGGAACGCCTCCCGGATCGGCTCCATCGCCGTGACCGCCCAGAACGGGTGCCCCGAGGCGTCCCCGAAATGAATGCCGCCGGCCTCGCGCAGCGCGTCGATCCGGCGGAAATGCTCGAACGGCGCCCGGGCCACCGGGCACTGCATCAGCTCGGCGAAGTCCACCGCCGGCCCAGCCTCCCGCCGCCCGCTGTCTTTCGAAGAACCGGTGATCGCTGTCATAGCGGTACCTTCCGTGTCCCAGGGAGCCTGCAGCGCAGGTCACGCCAGCGGTGTGGTTCACAGTAGAACAGTTACCTAATTAAGACAACTACCACCCGCCAGCATTTTCCCCCGCCCCCCACCACCCACACCCTTGGCCGTCCCGATCAGGTGAGATCCGGGCCAGCACCGGCGAAGCGCTGGGCCGGGTAACGGCCGAAGTGCCGGGCCCGGCACCGACATCCGCTGGAAGTACCTGTTCAGCAGGCCGAGCCAGAAATCCGGGGCCAAGGGGGTACGTCGCGGGCGGTATATGCCTCATTTGGCCACGTCCGAGATCTCGGTTTAACAACTCTAGCTGCGGCTTCTGTTTTAAAACAGATAGATAGGTTACCTTTTTTAGCCACAGCGCCTCACGTTACGAAGGAGAACGTTATGCGCAAACGCACGACGGCCGCCGTCGCGGTCGTCCTTGCCGGAGGATTGGCGCTGAGCGCCTGCAGCAAGTCCAACAACTCGGGGAGCGTGGCCTCCGCGCCGAAGGCCAACAACACCGCGGCCAGTGGAGCGCCGATCAAGCTGGGCGTGCTGACGTCGCTGACCGGCGTCGCGTCGTCGAGCTTCACCACCGTGGAGCAAGGGGTGAAGGCCCGGATCGGACTGCAGAATGCCCAAGGCGGCGTGGACGGGCACAAGCTGGAGTACGTCACGGCGGACGACACGTCCTCCGGGCCCGGGGCGGTGTCGGGCGCGCAGCAGCTGATCGAGCAGGATCACGTCTACGGGATCATGGAGAACAGCTCATTCTTCTCGGCGGCCGCGGCCACGACGGCCAAGGCAGGCATTCCGGTGACCGGGGTGTCGTTCGACGGCGGCCCGGAGTGGTTCGACAAGAGTTATACGAACCTCTTCGACGCCTACGGCTACGGCAACTACACACTCGTCTCGACCACGTACCCGAAGTTCTTCAAGCTGAAGGGCGCGACGAAGGTCGCGGCGATCGGCTACGGCAGCAGCCCGTCGTCGGCCCAGAACGCCGAGGCGGTCGCCGAGGGCAGCCAGCACGAGGGCCTGCAGGCCTTCTACGACAACTCGCTGGCGTTCGGGAGCACGGACGTGGGCCCGCTGGTGCAGAAGATCAAGTCGGAGGGCGCCAACGCGATCTACCTGTCCACGGTGCAGAGCACGGGCTACGCGATGGCCCAGGCGCTCAAGGCGGCCGGCGTGAAGTACAAAGCACTGGTGCTGGCGACCGGCTACGGCCAGGACGTCATCTCCGACGCGGCCACGAGGAGCGCCGCCGCCGGCATCGACTTCGGTACCATCATCGCGCCGATCGAAACCAAGACCGCCGGGACCGAGAAGTTCAGCAGCGCGATGACGAAGTACGCAGGCGTCAGCGGCATTCCTTCGTTCGGCGCTTACATCGGCTGGCTGACGACCGACCTGATGATCTACGGCCTCGAAAAGGCCGGGGCCAAGGCATCCAGCCAGCAGTTCATCGAGAAGCTCCGGGCGAGTACGTGGGACGGCGCCGGTCTGGAGACCCCGACCGACTTCGCCGACATCAAACCGACCATGGGCGGACAGGACCAGGGGCGCTGCCTGTACTTCGTTCGTTTCGACGGTTCGAAGTTCGTTCCCGAGAGCGGCGCCTCACCACTCTGCGGACAGATCATCAGTGGGTTGACGATCAAACCCGCGGCGTAGCGCGCAACGCCCGATCCAGCCTGCGACATACGATCAAGGTCAGCTGGTGATAGTCAGGCCCCGGCCAGGTTGCGCGGCCGGGGCCTGACTGGTGCGTGGGGTGTTAGTTGAAGAGGTCGACGATTTTCTTGTTTTTGAGGTCGTCGCCGAGGAGGGTGACGGCGGCGGTTTGCATGTGCTTGAGCCAGTGTTTGTGGGCGGCTTCGCGGTCGCCGTCGGCGACGTAGGCGGCGAGTTTGCGGAAGGACAGCAGGACGCGGCGGAACCGCTGGGGGTTGCCGTCGAATTTTTGCGGGACGGTGGCGGCGTAGTGGGTGGCGACGACTTCCTGGAGCAGGGCGCCTTGCAGGGCCAAGGTGGTGTTGCCGCTGCCCTGCAGGACCAGTTCGTGGAACCGGTAGGTGGTGCGGGACCAGCGGTGGGGTTCGGGGATGCGGTCCGGGCTGGCCGCGATCAGCTCGGCGACCTGCTCGCAGCAGCCGGTGAGCCGGGCCAGGTCGGCGGGGTCGTGGCGGGCGGCCATCATCCCGGCGCAGACCGGTTCCAGGGCCATCCGGGCCTCGTACACGTCGGCGATGGTGGCCCCGTCCAGCTGCAGCAGCAGGCCCACGTACCGGGCGCCGACGGTGACGTCGGGGGCCAGTACCAGGGCCCCGCCGCCGACCCCGCGGCGCACGCTGATCAGCGATTCGGTTTCCAGGATGCGGTAGGCCTCGCGCAAGGTGGGGCGGGAGACCCCCAGCTCGGCCATGAGCTCCCCCTCGGTCGGCAGCGTCATGCCGGGCTGCAGCTCGCGGCGGACGATCTGGCCGCGGATCTTGGCCGCGATCAGCTCGGCGGTCTTGGGCGCGCGGATCTGCTGGCTGCGCGGTGACCGGGCCGTGGGCGCCATCTGCACTTCCCTCGGGTCCATGATGATTGGTCCTTTATCGTACACACAGATCACTGATCTGCCTCTTGCCCGCGGCCCGCACCCGGCCCCCGGGACCGGCCTAGTGTACAGTAAACAGTTCACTGAGTAATCTGTTACGGTCCCCCCGGTGCCCGCCGCCGGCGACCGGCCCGCCGCAGCGAAGGTGACCAGATGACGCCCGCCGAGTTCGAGCAGATCACCTACACCGTCTTTGAGAACGTCGCCACCATCACCTTGAACCGCCCCCGCCGCCGCAACGCCTGGACCGGGCAGATGGCCACCGAATACCGCTGGGCCCTGCACACCGCCGAGCACGACCCCGACGCCGGCGCCATCGTCATCACCGGCGCCGGGGACTTCTTCAGCGTCGGCGCCGACCGCGACATCCTGGCCGGCGTCTCCGCCACCGGCACCTACACCCGGCAGGCCGCCGACCTGCCCCCCTACCCCGACGACGCCCCGCCCGCCCTGCGCCACAACCACACCTACCCGCTCGCCCTGTCCAAACCCACCATCGCCGCCCTCAACGGCCCCTGCGCCGGCGCCGGCTTCGTCCTGGCCTGCTTCACCGACTTCCGCATCACCGTGGCCGACAACAAAATCACCCCCTCCTTCGCCGCCCTCGGCCTGCCCGCCGAATACGGCCTGGCCTGGACCCTGACCCGCATCGTCGGCCAGCAGAACGCCCTGGAAATCCTCCTCGCCAACCCCGTCATGACCGGCGACCAGGCCAAAGAACTCGGCTTCGCCCGCTCCAGCGTCCCCGCCCCCCACTTCCCCCTCCACGTCCACCACTTCGCCCGCAACCTCGCCCGCCACAGCTCACCCGCCAGCCTCAAAACCATCAAACGCCAGCTCTGGCAAGACGCCTGGACCGACCTCGAAACCGCCTACACCCGCGCCGTCACCGACATGAACCACATGATCACCCAACCCGACTTCACCACCGCCCTCACCGCCACCCGCCACCACCAAAAACCCACCTACCTCCCCCGCAAAAACGACAACACCTAAGCGCGCGATATCCGGGCAGCGCCCGCGCGCGGCGATCGTGTTGCGAGGCAGGGTCGTCACGCGAACGCGGCGAACGTCCTGCGGTACCAGCCACCCTCCACCGAGCTGTCCACCCGGACGGTGCGGCGCTTGAGCAGCCATCGATCGCCGTCCGGCACGAACACGTCGCGGTATCGACCCCAGTGGTCCAGCCCTTCGGGAGTGAGCACAGCGAAATACGCCACCGCGTGCGCCTCGTCCGGGGCCAGCGAACCGATCATGATGTTCGTGACGAAGTGCCGGATGAAGAACGGCACGGAGCCGGGCGGCGGGGCACCCCCGGCCGCGTGCCGGGTGAGCATGCCGACGATTTCCGCGCGCCCCTCCGCGCGTTCCTTCCCGTGCACTTCGAGCACGCCGTCGGGCGTGAACTGAGCGGCGAGATCCTCGACCCGCCCGGAATCACCGGCGACCGCGTAGGACCAGACCGTATGCCGGATCTGCTCTCGGGCGCTGAGCTCCCAGAGCTCGGTCACGACGAGACGATGGTGATCGCACGCTCGGGGCAGGCCTCGGCGCCCCGGAGCGCCGCTGCCTCCTGCTCCGCCGCGACGTCGAGCGTCGTGATCGCGCAGAAGCCGCTGTCGTCCAGCTCGTAAATTTCCGGCGCGACCGCGTTGCATCGCGCGTGCCCGGAACACAGGGCGGTGTCAACCTCGATCTTCATGGCACTCCTTGGTACGGGCGGTGATGGCGGGCCGGGAGGACCTCAGGCGCCCGCGACGCCCCAGTTGATCGACTTGGTCTGCAGGTATTCCTCCATGCCCGCAGCGCCCCACTCGCGGCCGAGGCCACTGTGCTTGTACCCACCGAACGGCGAGTAGGGGCTCAGGCCGCCGCCACCTCCGCCGTTGATCGAGACCTGGCCGGTGCGGATGCGCCGGGCCACGTTGAGGGCGCGCACGGGGTCCTTGGACCAGACGCCGCCGCCGAGCCCGAAGTCGCTGTCGTTGGCGATCTTGATGGCTTCCTCGTCGTCGGAGAACGGGAGGAGCACGCTGACCGGGCCGAAAACCTCGCGGCGAGCCAGAGTCTTGGTGTTGTCCAGGTCGACGAACACCGTCGGCTCGACGTAGAAGCCCTTGTCCAGGCCGGCCGGGCGTCCGCCGCCGTAGGCGATCTGGCCGCCTTCGTCGAGGCCGGCCTTGATCAGAGCCTCGACCCGGCCGCGCTGTGCCTCACTGATCAGCGGCCCCATCGTCACCCCCGGGTCCGCCGGGTTACCGACCTTGATGTGATCCAGCGCGGTCTTCAGTCCGCTGACCACGTCGTCGAAGATCGACTCCTGCACGAGGGTCCGGGTCTGCAAGGAGCAGCCCTGGCCCGCGTGCGTCGTGAAGTTCATGATGATGTCCGGGAGCACCTTCTCGATGTCGGTGTCCCCGAGGACGATGTTGGCCGACTTGCCCCCCAGCTCCAGCACGACCCGCTTGAGGCTCCCACTGGCCTGCGAGTACACCTGTCGCCCGACCGCATCGGAGCCGGTGAAGCTGACCATGTCGACGCCGGCGTTGGTGGTCAGTTCGGCGCTCGCCTCGATGCCACCCGTGACGATGTTGAGTACGCCCGGCGGCAGGCCCGCCTCATCCGCGATCTCGCCCAGGATCAGCGCTTCCAGCGGGGTGTTGGGCGCCGGCTTGAGAATGACGGTGCAACCGGCCGCCAGCGCGGGCGCCAGCTTGAACACGTTCAGGAACAGCGGGAAGTTGTAGGCCGTGATCAGCGTAGCCACCCCGACCGCTTCCCGCTGCACGATGCCCTGGCCGATGCCCGCAAGGCCGCCCGCGCCGATGTACGGCACCTGCGGGGTCTCGAAGTCGTACTTGTAGAGCACCCGGTCGGCGAAGTCGCGCAGGTGCTCGATCGGCACGCCAACCTGGAGGAACTCGGCGAGCGGGCGGATGGATCCAGCCTCGGCGATGTTGAGGTCGACCAGTTCAGCGTAGCGCCGCGTCATGATGTCGGCCATCGCGCCCAGCACCTTGGCGCGCTCGCGCGGCGTCGACCGGCCCCAGGGACCCTCGTCGAAGGCCTTGCGGGCCGCGGCGACGGCCTTCTGCGCGTCGGCCACGGTGCCCTCGGGTACCGTGCCGAGCTGTTTCTCGGTCGCCGGATTGATGACCGTGACCGTCGTGTCGCCGGACGCGTCGACGTACTCACCGTCGATGAAGAGCTTGTAGGCGAGGTCTGACATCCCGGCCTCCGTCGTAGGTTGCCATCAGGTCACTGAGTAGGCTAGCTCAGCGATTAGCTTTCTGAAAGAGTTAGCTCAGTCGCTTGTTTAGACGGGGCCATGCCGGGAGGAAGGCCCAGACAGGGGTGGTCGGGTGGCTCACGGCGTGCGCGGACTCGAAGGCGGCAGGAAAGCAGCCCTGCTCGTGTCCGAGGTCCAGAACGGCATCACCGATCCGGCCTACGACGACACCCCGCTGGCCCGTCAGGTGGTGGCCCGTGGCATCGTCGGCAAAATCAATGACCTGGCCGCCCAGTTCAGATCGGCGGGACTGCCGGTCATCTTCTGCACGATCGCCGCGCCCTCCGCGGGCTGGTCCCACTTCACGGTGAACTGCGCCCTCGCTGCTTCGCTGCGCCGTGACGGCCGCCTCATCGACGGCACCGAGCACGCCGCCCTGCACCACGACCTCGCGGTCTCGCCGGCCGACGTCATCAGCCAACGGCATCACGGCATGGCCCCGTTCACCGGGACCGGCCTCGATGCGACTCTACGGCGCTACGGCATCGACACGATCGTCCTGTGCGGCGTCTCCACCAACATCGCCCTGCAGGGCGCGGCAACCGAGGCAGTCGCACTGGGCTACAGCGTCGTGCTCGCCGAGGACTGCACCGCGGGCGGCACCGCCGAGACCCATCAGATCCAGGTCACCATGCACCTGCCCCTGCTCGCGACCGTCTCCGACGGCGCCTCGATCGCCCGGTCGCTCAGCCACCAGGAGACGGCCTCGTGAAGTTCGGGCTGTCGCTGAGCGGGCTCAGCCCACGGCATTATCCTTCGCTGGCCAAGGAGGCCGAGGACCTCGGCTTCGAGTCGGTCTGGATTCCCGACCATCTGGTCTTCCCCGAGTCGATGCCCGCCACCTACCTCTACAGCGACGACGGCCGGGCACCGATCTCGGCGTCCACCGCCGTGTATGACCCATGGGTATTGCTCGGCGCGATGTCGTCGGCGACGGAGACGATCCGCTTCGGGACCAACGTGTACGTACTTCCGCTACGTCATCCCATCGTGACCGCTCGCAGCGTTCTCACCGTTGATCGCCTCTCCCGCGGCCGGGTAACGCTCGGGGCGGGCGTCGGATGGCTCAAGGAGGAGTTCGGCATCGTCGGGCTGGACTCCTCGACCCGGGGCAGGCGGACCGACGAGATCATCCTCCTGCTGCGGCGCTTGTGGACCGAGGAGGTGGTTGAGCATCGCGGCGACTACTACGACATCCCGCCGGTCCGCTTCGAGCCCAAGCCATTCCAGAAGCCCATCCCGATCGAGATTGGCGGCTCGTCGCCGAGAGCGCTGCGGCGGGCCGGGACGCTGGGCGACGGCTGGATCGAGATTGGCAGCGGCAGCGCGGATCAGCTGGCGGAACGGTTGCGCACCGTCATGACCGCCCGTGCCGAGGCGGGACGCGACCACCTGCCGTTCATGGTCACGGCCGGCATCGGATTGGCGGACGGGGCCACCTACGTCGGCCGGATGGCCGAGATCGGGGTCGGCCGGCTCGTGCTGCGGCTCTCGCCGTCGCTGGACCGCCGCGGGATGAGCGAGGCACTCGAGCACTTTGTGAAGAACATGCCGGATGATAGATTGCTCAAAAATAGATAACTGATCTAGCTATACG
Source organism: Streptosporangiaceae bacterium (assembly GCA_965277615.1). Taxonomy (GTDB): domain Bacteria; phylum Actinomycetota; class Actinomycetes; order Streptosporangiales; family Streptosporangiaceae; genus Bog-532. Next base: position 936,402 of record CBDIDG010000004.1, read on the forward strand.
CATTCGGAGATGCCATGCCTCTGCAGCCTTGGATGAAGCTCCTGTCCACCGACGACCATGTCATCGAGCATCCACGGGTCTGGGCGGATCGCCTTCCGGCGAGGTATCAGGAAGCAGGGCCGCGCATCGTCGAGATCAGCCCCGATGAGGCGGACTCCGTCAACGTCGCCGGCATGGACGTGAAGCAGAAGCCGTCCGCCAAGCCGAATCAGCAATGGAAGTACGAGGACCGGCTCTACCCCAACATCGGCCTCAACGCCGTCGCCGGAAAGGCGCGCGAGGACTACGGCATCGACCCGGTGCGGTACGACGAGATGCTGCCCGGCTGCTACGACCCGGTCGCGCGTCTGGCCGACATGGATCTCGACGGCGTGTGGGGCGCGCTCAATTTTCCCAGCTTCGCCCGCTTCGCCTGCACCGTCTTTCTCGACGGCCAGGACCGGGAGCTGTCCCTGCTCGGCCTGCGGGCCTATAACGACTTCATGCTGGACGAGTGGTGCACCACCGCACCGGATCGCTACATCCCGCTGATGGGCCTGCCGCTCTGGGACGAGGACCTGTGCGTGCAAGAGGTACGCCGTACCGCCGCAAAGGGCGCCAAGGCGTACATGTTCCCGGAGGGACCGCACAATCTCGGCCTGCCGTCCTTCTTCCAGGACGGCTGGGACCGCCTGTTTTCCACCTTGGAAGAAGTCGACCTGCCGCTGGCGATGCACTTCGGCGGCGGCGGCCGCTCGCCCGACGCCAGCCCGGGAGCGCCGCTCGCCACCGTCATCACCATGTTCGGCACGAACTCGATGGCGACGCTCACCGATCTGATCTTCTCGCCGGTCTTCCACCGTCATCCGAAGCTCAAGGTCGGTCTTTCCGAAGGCGGCATCGGCTGGATGCCGTACATCCTCGAACGGGCCGACTATGTCTGGGAGCGGCATCGTTACTACCAGAACATCGATCAGACGACCCGTCCGTCCGACCTGTTCCGCCGGCATGTTCACGGCTGCTTCATCAGCGACGAGCACGGCGTGAAGGTCCGCCACGACATCGGCATCAGCAACATCACCTGGGAGGCGGACTACCCGCACTCGGACTCGAACTGGCCGCACAGCCGCAAGATCGCCGAGGAGGTCTTCCGCGACGTCCCGGACGATGAGGTGCACAAGATCACCGAGCTGAACGTGCGACGGCTGTACCACTTCCGCGAGGACGAGGCCAGCAAGCCAGGTGACCCTTTCTCCGGAGCCGGGCAGTGACCTCACCGTTCTACGGCGACGATCTGTTCGGCGCGGACCGTCCCGAATCCGAGACAGACGACTGGGCCGACCAGGACCTCTTGACCAAGGACGAAGCCCGGCTGCGGATCGAGCAGACGATCCAGGTGACCAAGGGCGAGCTCGAGCGGGCCCGGGTGTCGGAGCCCGAGCGGGTTCCACAGCTGGAGCGGCACATCGAGCGTGCGCAAGCCGTGCTGGAGTTCATCACCCGGCCATCGGGGCCGACGTTCACCGCGGGAAGCGACCCACATGGCCGATAAGGCGCTGGTCACTGGGGCGAGCCGCGGCATCGGCCGGGCAATCGCGGTGGCACTGGCCGAACAGGGCTATGACGTGGCCGTGGCCGCGCGTACGCTCCGGGCCGGCGACCCGACCGCGGAGCACAGCCAGACCGTGCACAAGAAGGACACCCGCCCGCTGCCCGGCAGTATCGAGGAAACCGCGGCCGAGATCGGCCAGCTCGGGCGCGAAGCCCTGCCGCTGAAGCTCGACCTGACCAACCTGGACTCCGTCGAGTCGGCGATGAAGACGCTGGTCGACCGCTGGGGCGGCGTGAACGTGGTCGTCAACAACGGCCGGCATATCGGTCCTGGGCTGATGGACACCATCCTTGACAGCCCGATCGAGCAGTACCCGCTGTTCCTGACCGCGCACGGCGTCGCTCCGATCCGCATCACCCAGATGCTTCTTCCGGGCATGCTCGAACGCGGTGGCGGCACGTTCGTCACGGTTTCGTCGGACGCTGGCTACACCTGGTACCCGGACAGCCCGCGGCCGGGCCTGGGCTACCGGATCGGCAAGGCCGCCGGGCACACGCTGGTCGGCAGCATCCAGGCCGAGTACGGCAGCAAAGGCGTACGCGCATTCAACGTCAACCCTGGTTTCACGCTCACTGAGCGCAACTCGCTCGACGCCGACGAGTTCGGGTTCGACCAGCGGTACGCCTGCCCGCCACAGGCCGTGGCCGCCACGGTGGCCTGGCTGGTCACCTCACCTGAGGCCGATGTCCTGCAGCGGCAGAACATAGAGGCGCAGGGACCTTGCTCTGCAGCGCAACCTCTTCCCCGACTGGCGGCAGGGCTGAGCGAGACCAACGATTTCGAGAGAGCGAGTCAGCGTATGCATCAGCCGATGGAAGGCGTCCGTATCCTCGAGGTCGCGCAGTTCACTTTCGTGCCCGCGGCGTCAGCGGTCCTGCGTGACTGGGGCGCGGAGGTTATCAAGGTCGAGCACGCGGTCACCGGTGACGCGCAGCGTGGCTTGGTAAGTGTCCTCGGCCTTGACGCCGTGAGCCCGGGCAGCTCGTTCTATCCGATCATGGAGGGTCCCAACCGCGGCAAGCGGAGTATCGGCCTGGCGCTGGATAAGCCAGAGGTGCGTCCGGTGCTGAAGGCGCTGATCAAGAAGTCCGACGTCTTCCTGACCAACTACCTGCCGAGCGCCCGCAGGAAGCTCGGCATCGACGTCGAGGACGTCCGCAGCATCAACCCCGATATCGTCTACGTGCGGGGCAGTGGGTACGGAGTACGCGGTGAAGACGCGGACAAGGGCGGTTACGACTCCACGGCGTTCTGGGCCAGGGCCGGGAGTGCGGCGCACGTGACGCCGCCGGACGCCGATCAGATGTGCCACATGCCGACCGGTGCCTACGGCGACTCACTGGGCGGGATGACGATCGCCGGCGGAGTCTCCGCCGCGCTGTACCGGCGGGCGACGACCGGCGAGTCATCGATCGTCGACGTGTCGCTGCTCAGCGTCGGTGCGTGGGCGATGCAGTTCGGCATCAACCTGGCGATGATGACCGGCGGCCCCCTGCCGGAGGCAGGCTCGCCGAAGCACGGCGCCTCCCGGAACCCGCTCAGCGGCACCTACAAGACCTCCGATGACCGCTGGATCATGCTCACGATGCTGCAGCCAGGCCGGTTCTGGGCGGAGTTCGTGACGCTGATCGGGCGGCCCGACCTGGTGACAGATCCGCGTTTCGACACCACCGAGAAGCTCATGGCCAATGCTCCCGTGGCAGGCGAGATCCTGGCGGAGGTACTGCGTACCCGCACCTACAAGGAGTGGACCACTCTGCTTGAGACCATGAGCGGTCCGTGGGCTCCGGTGCAGGATGCCTGGGACGTGAGCCAGGACAAGATGCTGCGCGCCAACGGCTTCATCTCCAAGCTCGTCGACTCCGACGGCAAGGAGCGTGAACTAGTCACCAGCCCGGTGCAGTTTGACGAGGTACCGCAGCAACTGAGCCGAGCGCCGCAGTTCGCCGAGCATACCGACGAGATACTCAAGGAACTCGGGATCTCCGACGAGGAAGCGATCCAGCTCAAGATCGCCGGCGCGGTCACCTGACCGCGGCGGCCCTCCGTAACCGGATCAGTCGGAGGCGGGAAGAGGCTTGGCGGCCTTGATCTTGAGGGTCTCGCCGTCGACGGCCAAGGAGCTGGGGCCCGCTTTGATGCACAGCAGCTCGATGGTGGCCGCCGCGTTCTCATAACGCTTGCCGAGCTGCGTGCCGACCGCGGGCGCCGGGACCGCGGGGGCTCCGGCCGACGGCGTGACCGTTCCGGCGGCCATCGGCTGGCCTCCGCAGGTGATCTGCACATCCTCACCGGCGGCGCGCACGACAATGACCGAGGTTGTGTCCGTGACGCTGCTGAGCGTCTGACCGGCTACCACATGCACTATCGGGTCTCCTGTCTGGTCGAAGCAGCCCACCCGGGCCGGCGCCTAACAGTTTGGTCAACTACCGGCTGAGCCGAAACTAGTCAGAAAGCGCGCCGGATCCCGCTCTTCGGACGGTACCAGCCGTAGCACCGGGCGCAGCACCCCGTCTTGGCGGGCGAACTGGCATAGTTCCGCCTTGGCGGGCCGCGAGCTGCGGCCACCACAAATTCAGCAGCGGACGTGCTACCAGCTCCGTGACCCGGCCGCCGCCGGCCTGGCCGCCGCTGATCTTGTATAGCGCTTCTCCCTGGCCGGGGTGTGCGCCGAGACCTGGCGCCACATCACGGCACCCGTACACGGTCGCGCCAGCGCGCGCTGCCGCCTCGGCGGTCCCGTCGGTGGAGTCGGAATCCATTACCACCAACTCGTCGACCAAGCACCGCTCCCGCATGGACGCCCGGGCTACGGCGCCCGCGACGGCTCCGACCGTCGCCTGCTCGTTACGAGCTGGGATGACCACGCTGATGCGGGTATTCGAGCTGCGCTTCCAGCGCATGAGCTGCTCGATCGGCCAGTCCCGCCAGTGTGACGTCTGCCGCCGGAACCAGGCCTCGGTGCCGTCCTCCATAGTCACTGCTGGGCTGCCCCTTCAGGCGTGGAAGGCTCGCGGTCGGCGGCTTCGGTAACCCAGGCCGGGGGCCGCCAGAACGCCGCGAGCTGAGCCGCGGCGGCGCCCAGACCCAGGCCACCCGCCAGGATCGCACGCTGACCCGGAGTGAGCTTGTCGTGAACGCCGAGGAGGTGATCGACGCTGAGCGCGCCTGGCCCAAGGGCGGCCAGCGCCACCGAGGCAGTCGAGAGATTGAGGACGTATTCGTACCCCTCACCGGTGATGAAGAACCCGTTCGGCACGTGCACGGTGCGGGCCGCCACCGCCATGGTCCCTACCACCGCCGCCGCCGCCAGCGGAGTCGCCAGCCCGGCGATCAGCGCTCCCCCGGCGCCGATCTCGACCACCGCACTGGCGATGGCCTGCATCCGCGGCTGGCGGAAGCCGATCGAGGCGAACCAGCCGGCCGTACCGTCCAGGGAACGACCGTGCCGGATGCCATGGGCCACCATTGTGCCACCCACCGCCGAGCGCAGCGCCAGCCGGGTTACTCCTGTTCCGCTTACTTCCGCCACGTGACCATCCTTCAACGAGGTACTGCGTGTCATTACCTCTGGAACTGGGTACCGTCTTAAGGTATCCAATATAGATTACTTATTAAACCTTTTTCACAGAAGGATGTGCGTCGCATGAACATTGTCGTCTGCGTTAAGCAGGTCCCGGATACGTGGGCCGAGCGCAAGCTGAAGCCCGGCGACGCGACCTTGGACCGTGAGTCGGTGGATGGGCTCATTAATGAGCTGGATGAGTACGCGATCGAGGAAGCGCTGCAGATCAAGGAAGCCCATGACGGCAGCGAGGTCACAGTACTGACCATGGGCCCGGACAGAGCGACGGAGTCGATCCGCAAGGCCCTGTCGATGGGTGCGGACAAGGCCGTGCACCTGCTCGATGACGCTTTGGCTGGGTCGGATGTGCTGCAGACTTCGTATGCTCTGGCGCAGGTGCTGGGCCAGGTCGGGTTTGATCTGGTGATCGTGGGCGCCGAGTCGACCGATGCGCGGATGGGGTCGATGGCGGCGATGCTGGCTGAGCGGCTCGGGGTGCCGCAGCTGTCGCTGGCGTCCAAGGTCGAGGTCGACCGCTCGCAGGTGAGGATCCACCGCCAGTCTGAGGACGGGTTCTGGACGGTCCAGGGCGATATGCCTGCGGTGATCAGCGTGGTGGAGAAGATCAACGAGCCGCGGTACCCGTCGTTCAAGGGGATCATGGCGGCGAAGAAGAAGCCGATGCAGGTGATGTCCTGCGCGGACGCCGGGATCGACCCCTCGCTGGTTGGCTTGGGTAACGCCGCGACCGAGGTGGTTGATTTCGCGGAGCGGCCGCCGCGGCAGGCGGGGACCATCGTCAAGGACGAAGGCGACGGCGGCGACAAGGCCGCCGAGTTCCTCGTCACCCAGAAGTTCATCTGAGAAGGGGTGGTCTGAGATGGCTGAAGTTCTCGTCCTCGCCGAGCACTCCGACGGCGACGTCAAGAAGGTCACCGGTGAGCTGCTGACGCTGGCCCGCCAGTTCGGTGAGCCCGCCGCAGTGTGGGTCGGCGACGGCGCCGAGCAGGGCCAGCCGCGGCTGGCCGAGTACGGCGCGACCAAGGTCTACGTCGCGACCGGTGCCGACGTCAACGACTACGTGACCGGTCCCGAGGCCGACGTCCTGGCCCAACTGGTTGAGCAGGTCTCCCCGGCCGCGGTGCTGATGGCTTCCACCGGGCAGAACAAGGAAGTCGCCGGCCGGCTCGCGGTCAAGACGAACTCCGGGATGCTCTGCGACGCGGTTGGCCTCGCTGACCAAGACGGCAAGCTGGTCGCCGAGCAGTCGGTGTTCGGCGGCGCCACCGTCGTCCACTCCGCGGTCAAGACCGGCACCCCGATCATCACCGTCCGGCCGAACTCGGTCGCGGCTGAGCCCGCTCCGGCCGCCGCCGAACTGCAGACCGTCGACGTGACGGTCAGCGACGCGGCGAAGGGGGCCAGGGTCACCGAGAAGATCGTCCAGGAAACCGGGGAACGCCCCGAGCTGGCCGAGGCCGCGATCGTGGTCTCCGGCGGCCGCGGCGTCGGCTCCGCCGACGGCTTCGAGGTCATCGAGAAGCTGGCCGACTCCCTGGGGGCGGCTGTGGGCGCCTCCCGGGCGGTCACCGACGCCGGCTGGTACCCGCACAAGTTCCAGGTCGGCCAGACCGGCACCACCGTCTCCCCCCAGCTCTACATGGCCATCGGCATCTCCGGCGCCATCCAGCACCGGGCCGGCATGCAAACCTCGAAGACGATCATCGCGGTCAACAAAGACCCCGAAGCCCCCATCTTCGAACTCGCCGACTTCGGCGTGGTCGGCGACCTGTTCCAGGTCGTCCCCCAGCTCATCGACGACATCGGTAAACGGTCCGGCTGACCGCGTGGCTCATTCCATTTCGGTCCCCGCGGTCTTAATCTGCGGGTACGGGGTTCAAGTCCCTGGCGGCGCCCCTGTAGTGGCCTGGAGTTATATCGCTCCAGGCCATTTTTTGGTGTGTCCGTTTGTCCCCATGTTGGCTCCGTGTTAGCTCATAAGTCATGGCCGGGTGTGGCGGGCTTGTCAGAAATGGCTTGCCGGCGGGTCGTTCCCGGGAAACCGTGCCACTCAGGTGTCCTTATCTAAATAGACCATTGGTCTATACCATTGACACGTCAGCCGGACCCGGTCCCCAACCACCCTTACTGATGGCGTCACGCAGCGTAAGAGGTGCTGGTGACGTTCCCTTCCCGGGTGGCTACGCCGGTGAGAGCCGGCCAGGAACCCAGGTACTGACGCCTGCAGCTGGCGGCTAGGCCTCAGGCGGCGGTACTCGAGGCCATCTCCGCCTTTACCGGCCAGGTTGCCGCACGGCCTCGTCACCCACGACGTGGCGCCGTGGCGCGTTCCGCGCCTTGTGGCGATAGTCGCCCAGGGTGCGACGCCGGTCCGGGACGCCATGATGTTGGCCTGTTGGTCGTGGCGGGCGGCGGTTGGTTGCTGTCCTGCAGTCCGCATCCCCAAGGATATCTGCCCGACATCATCAGCACCGTGATGCCGATGTTGCTGACCGGCGAGGGCGAAGTCCGGGGTATACCGGGTCTTCGCGCCCGTGCCCGCCGCGGCATGATCATCTTGGAGCGCCCCGGGTCCGGCGGGCGGGTCAGCATTCCATCCCCGGCTGATCGGTGGCGTAAAGCTCTCCTGATCGCGGCCGGCATTGCCGATGACGATCCCGCTCTGCTGCTTGAGAACTTAGGTGACCTGCGGTGGGGTCCGGGCGAGGCGGCGGGTCATGACGATGATCATGGCCCAGTAGATGTAGGTCTCGTGGTGGGCGCGGAGCCGCTCGTAGTCGCGGACGGTGCGCCGGTGGCGGGTGATCCACGCTAGCGTCCTTTCGGCCACCCACCGGCGGGACAGCACCTTGAAGGTGTACAGGTCATCGGGCCGTTTCACGATCTGGAGGGTCAGGCGCAGCTGGATCTTTGCCCGGTGACCAGTTTTCCGGCGTAGCCGCCATCGGCCCAGGTGAGCTTGATGGACGGGAAGGCGCGGCGCAGGTTCCATAGCAGCGGTCTGGCGGCGTCGCAGTCCTGGACGGAGGCGGCGGTGACCAGGACGGTGAGCAGCAGGCCGAGCGCATCGACGGCGATGTGCCGCTTGGTCCCGTTGATCTTCTTCCCGGCGTCGATGTCCGCGTGTTCCTCTGAGACACGGCGGTCGTGCGGGGCGAAAGTCAGACGCCGGTAGAGGGGTAGGGCGTCGGCGCGGTGCTCGTCGACCACGATCACTCCCGAGTTCGTGGCCTCAGCGCGCATCAGTAGGTGGGTGGCCAAGGGCAGGTAGCCTGTGACGCGACGGCCGACCGACGCGACGGCCGACCGACGCGACGGCGGGATCACCCCCGATTACCCGCGCCGAGGCTCACGTCGGTGGTCTGCCCCATCCGGGCTGTGCCGGGAACGCGCGCCCGTGCCCAAGACGGTCGCCGAGTAGTACATAGGCCAGGTTGTTTGTGGCCACGCCGAGATGCTCCATTTCGAGCAGGATCTCGCCCGCGCCCGGCTCGGGTACCGGGCGACCGACGATCCGCACATCGTCGTAGGGGCTGGCTCGGTTGACCTCGAAGACCCGGACGTTCAGGTCGGGCATGTCAGACTCCCGGCTGTGCCGGCGTGGACGCAACGAGTGTGTCTTCGGTGATGTGCGTGGCTGTTGTGAATCCGGGGTTGGCCGCGGTGATCCGGTTCAATCTTCTCCCCGTTCTTGTGCGTGGGTGGCGGCCCATGCGCGGGCGGCATCGGCGAGACGGCGCCTGCCGGGGTCGCTGTAGTGCGTCGTCGTCGCGCGAGACGATGACGTCGTCGGCGCCGAGATCGCGCGCGGCTGTCTCCTTGCCCGGCGAGGTAGTGAACAGCGCCACCTCGGCCCTGAGTGCCTTAGCGAACTTGACGCCCAGGTGGCCAGGCCGCCGAGGCCGATGCTCAGGGCGACGACGAGGGGCGGACGGCGCCCGGTGTGCCGGTCGTTGCGGGCGTTTCGTGTCCGTCGATGAAGTCGCTGACGATTCGGTAGAAATCTTCGGCTCGCTCACGCTCGATGAGGTGTCCTGCGTCGCGAAGGATCACGAGCGTTGCGTCGGGTACGGCTGCCGCGAGTTCTTGCGCGAGGGGCATGCCCACTGCGACGTCGTGGTCACCGCACAGGACAAGGCATGGCGTCGAGATGTTGGGCAGGCGGTCGAGAGTGTCGTGGGCCCCGATCATGTCCACGCGTTGCAGGAGTACGTCACGGTCGGCGGGAGTCTCGGGTGCTGCCAAGACCTCGTTGATCCATTGCTGGACCTGCTCGGGGTGGCTTCGGGTGTAGGCCTGCGAGAACAGGAGCGTCGCGTACGCGTTGTAGCGCGTGGTTCTGTCGAACTTGGCCACTAGGGCGCGCCGGACTGCGTTTTCGCGAGCGGCGAAGACATCAAACTTGGCGAAGGCGCCGGCCATGGTGAGGGTCCGCACCATGTCGGGGCGGTCAAGGGCCAGGTGCTGGCCTATCGCTGCTCCTGTCGAGGCGCCAACGTAGTGCACAGACTTGAGTCCCAGGTGGGCAATGAGTTCGGACATGTCCGTCGCCAGTTGTCGCGTCGAGTAGCCGTCTGGAGCGTGCGTGGAGCTCGTAGTACTGCGTTATCCCGTTGATCTCTGCCGTAGGCATGGCGCTCCTCTGCGTCCCTGCGAATCGAGCGGACTGCTTGCCTACGGTGCGTCCTGCGTGGGGCGCACACCAGAGACGGCTCGACGGTAGGAAAGCTGGTACCAGGCTGGCTGCCGGATTCGCGCGCAGAATGACGTCATGCCCTTCGACGAACTATCACTCGGTGCGACCGTGCGGGCGTGGCGCGACCGTGTCTCGCCCGCCTCTGCCGGATTGCCGAGCGGACGCGTCCGCCGCGCGAAGGGACTTCGGCGGGAGGACCTGGCCGAGCTCGCCGGCATCTCGGTCGACTATGTGGTCCGCCTCGAGCAAGGTCGCGCCACCAACCCATCGGCGCAGGTACTCGAAGCGCTCGCTCGCGCGCTGCAACTGACCGACCACGAGCGGGATCACCTCTACCGGCTTGCCCACCTCGCACCACCGAGCGTTGCGGAGGTGTCCGACCGCATCCCGCCGGGGCTTGGTCGACTCCTGAACCGCCTCGCAGACTCCGCGGCCATCGCCGTCTTCGCCGCTGACTGGCAACTGATCTGGTGGAATCGCGCCTGGGCTTCCCTTCTCGGTGACCCGTCCGGCGTAGCGGGTCGACTGCGCAATTTCGCACGTGACACGTTTCCGACCTCGGCCGGCGGTCCGCACCTTTCTCAATGGTCGGTGAGATCGCTTGACCAGGGCATGGTGGAGGCAGCCGTCGTCGCTGACTTGCGGCGCGCCAGCGGACGATTTCCGGACAGCACGAGAATCATTACGCTTGTCCGAGACCTCACCGCAAACGAAAGATTCGCCGAGCTGTGGTCGGCCGGTGCAGTCGGCTCGCATCGTGAAGACGACAAAGTTATCGACCATCCCGCCGTGGGGCCACTCACCGTGCAGTGCGATGTCGTAGTCGATGGTGACGCGGAGCGGAAAGTAGTCATGCTCTCGGCCGCGCCCGACACCGAGGACTACACGAAGTTCCAACTGGCGGTCGTATCGGGGATCGTCGAGTCATCTCGCCGGTGACGTCTAGCATTCGGCCTTAGTTCGTTCGGGTGTTCTCGGCCAATCGTGCGATGTGATCTGATCCCGCCCCGACGAGCTCAGGACTCGCCGCTGCGATGCAGCGATTAGGTAGGACTCAAGGTCCTACCGCGGCAGCGTCCCTGGTTGACGTGCCGGCGCTACGCGACTCTGGATGGGTGAGCAATTCACTTCCTGCAGATTGATCCACGAAGGAGTGTTGAGCGTGTCGACCACATTCTCTCCGCGAGTACACCACTTTGCCGTTTCCGCACCAGATCTCGAAACGACAGCGGCCTGGTATCGCGAAAAGCTGGATTTCACCGAAGAGTACCGGTACGCGATCCCGGAGATGGGTCTGCAAGCGGCGTTTCTCACGCTTGAGGATTTTCGTCTCGAAGTCTTTCAGATGTCAGAGTCGCGGCCGCCGGACGAAGACCAGCTCGACTTCGGCCGCTATCTGACCGTGCAGGGTCTCAAGCACGTCGCCTTCGGGGTCGATGACCTGCCGGCCGCACGTCGCGAGTTGGAGCAGCGGGGCGTCTTCTTCATCAGTGACGTCATGGACGTACCAGATTCCGACGGCGAGAAATTCTGCTTCTTCACCGATCCCGACGGGGTCCTCATCGAATTGTTCGAGGCGGTGGCTGAGCACGAACATCGGCACGTCCACGCCTGATCAGCCCACCGAAATTCATACCACTGGAAACATCGATACAGAGTAACCATGACTGTCATACCGAACCCTGCTGACCTGGTAGAACGCCTCTATGAGGCCATGAACACCGGCGATCCGCAACTCATCGATGATGTCGCCACGAACGTTCTCGCACCCGACTGGTCCAACGAGCCGCTCGCTCCTGGCTAGCAGCCAGGAGCGAAGAGCTTCCGGGTCGCTCGTGACTGCAAACCTGGAAGCCCTCCTGACGGCACTGTATGTGCGATCGACGATCACGTCATCGAACCGGGCCGGCGCCGGCCCGGTCATCCCAAGCGGCTCTCCGACGCCGAGCTGGTGTGCCTGGCCGTGGCCCAGGTGCTGCTGGGCGCCCGCAGCGAGCATCACTGGCTGCGGATGTGCCAGGCCCGGCTGGGCCACCTGTTCCCGACGTACGAGGCACGGCGATGGCCGTGACGACCAGGCCGGCATCGACCAGCCAGCGTCCGGTGAAGCCGGTGAGCGGCCCGTCCCCGAGTTCGGGCCCGTCGACCAGCAACCGGGCGGTGAACGTCCCGCGGCCCGGATCAATGGTGACCAACGCGTCCGCGAAGCCGAGCCAGCGCAGGGTCAGCGGGAACCACGCCTTGTAGACGGATTCCTTGGCGCTGAACAGCATCCGGTCCCAGTGCGTGCTGGGCACGGTGGCGGCCAGGGCGGCCAGCCGCTCGCGTTCCTCCGGCAGCGACACCGCTTCCAGGACGCCCTCAGGCAGCTGGCCGTGCGGCTCCGCGTCCAGGCCGATGGTGAGCAGATCCCGGTCGCGGGCCACGGCGCAGGCCCGGTACCCGGCGCAGTGCGTCATGCTGCCGACCACGCCGGCCGGCCACTGCGGAGCGCCCCGCGGCCCGGGCACGATCGGGACGGGCGGCAGCCCCAGCCGGGCCAGGGCGGTCCGGGCGCAGGCCCGGGTGGTGGTGAACTCGCGGCGCCGCTTGCCGACGGCCCGGGCGATGACCGCCTCTTCCTCGGGGAACAGGGCCAGGCCGGGCGGGTCGTCGAAGGCCTCGGCCGTGGCCGCTTCGGTCGGCAGGATGGTCTCGATCACCGGAACACGCCGTCGGTGCTCGGCTCGGGGGTGTCCGGCACGGGCAGGATCTGGCGCGGGATCCCGGGCTGATCCGGGATGCCGGGACGCTCGGTCCGCCGGCGCCACTCCCGCGGGTAGCCGACGGAGACCTCCTCGAACCGGACCCCGTCGTACCAGGTCGTGCGGGGAATGTGGATGTGACCGTAGACGATCGCGACGGCGTTGAACCTGGTGTGCCAGCCGGCGGTGCGATCGGTCCCGCACCACTGGGCGAACTGCGGGTAACGCAGGATCCGGGTCGGTTCCCGGATCAGCGGCCAGTGGTTGATTAGCACCGCAGGCCGGGCGGGGTCGAGCCCGGCCAGGCGCCGTTCGGTCGCCTCGACCCGGGCCCAGCACCATGCCTCCCGGCTCGGGAAGGGATCGGGGTACAGGATCCTCTCGTCGCTGCAGACCACGCCGGTCTGGTAGGCGTAGTCGAGCGCTTCTGCCCTGGTCGGGGCGTTCTCGGGCAGCCACGAGTAGTCGTACAGCAAGAACATCGGCGCGATCGTGACCGGGCCGCCCGGGCCGGTCCAGACCGGGTAAGGGTCCTCGGGCGTGACCACGCCGAGACGCTGGGCCAGCTCGACCAGGTGCCGGTAGCGCTCTTCGCCGCGCCACGGGATCGTTTCCCGGCCGTGGGTCCACAGCTCATGGTTGCCGGGGACCCAGATGACCTGAGCGAACCGGTCCCGCAGCAGGCCGAGAGCCCATTCGATGTCCGCGAACAGTTCCCCGACGTCACCGGCCACGATCAGCCAGTCGTCTCCGGATCCGGGACGCAGGTTCTCGATGATGGCCCGGTTCTCCCGGTAACCGACGTGCAGGTCGCTGAGCGCGAGCAACCGAGGCGGTCGGACGGGGTTCGGAACCATCCGTCAGAGCATCGCACAACCTGGGTTCTTACCGGAAAGCAGGTGTGCCCCAGGCGGTCAGGCCGGGGTCACCGCGCGCCGGACGCAGTCGCGGAGCAGGGCCCGGCGGCGGTCGTGGTCGCTCGCGGGCTCGGCGGCGGTGGCGGCGTAGAAGCTGCTGGCCGGCGACCAGGTGCAGGCCATGGCCAGGACCATGGCGAACAGGTCGAACGGGTCACCAGCGCGAACCCGGCCCGCGGCCTGGGCCCGGGCGATGGCGGCGAGCTTCGCCTCGTCGTCGGCGGCGTCGCTGGACAGCCGGCCTTCCGGGTGCCGCTCCAGCCGGAGCCAGGTGATGAGGCGGACCAGCTCGGGATGGCGCAGGTTCTCGTCGTACACCCCGACAGCCCAGCCGGGCAGGTCGTTGGCGTCGAACGGGATGACGCTGAGCAGGCGGTCCGAGCGGTCAGCGATGACCGCGTCGAACAGGCCGTCCTTGCTGCCGAAGTAGCCGTAGAGCTGGGCCTTGTTCGTGCGCGCGGCGGCGATGATGCGGTCGATCCGGGCGCCGGCGATGCCGCGGTCCGCGAACTCCGCCGCGGCCGCGTCGAGGATGCGCTGGCTGGTCGCGGCGCCCCGGGTCGTGGTCGGCAGTTCGGGCATGGGCTCACTTTAGCAGACAGAACAGTTGGTTTGCTTTTCCGGGCGGAGCTGGCTACCGTGAAACAGACCGAATAGTCTGTCCTGGAGGAATCATGCGTACCACGACCGGATGGCAGAGCACCGATGGTTCCACCGCGCTGCAGCGGGTGCCGATCGAGCGCCGGGAACTGCGCGACGACGACATCGCGGTGCGGGTTGACTACTGCGGCGTCTGCCACAGTGACCTGCACCGGATCCACGGCGCCTTCGGGGGCGGCGGGACACCGGTCACCGGGCACGAGTTCACCGGCACGGTGACCGCGGCCGGCCCCGCGGTGGATGGCTTCGCCCCGGGCGACCGGGTCGCGGTCGGGACCATCGTCGACTCCTGCGGGGACTGCGCGATGTGCCAGGCCGGGCAGGAGAACTACTGCTACCAGGACGCCACCAGCACCTACGGCGGGACCGACCGCATCGACGGCACGCCGACGCAGGGTGGCTACAGCCGCGAGTACGTGCTGCGGGACAAGTTCGCCTACCGGCTGCCGGACGGGCTCGACGCCGCCGCCGCCGCCCCGCTGATGTGCGCCGGGATCACCATGTGGGAGCCGTTGCGCGCGGCCGGGGCCGGTCCGGGGAGCCGGGTGGCCGTGGCCGGCCTGGGCGGGCTCGGGCACCTCGGGGTCAAGCTCGCCGTCGCGCTCGGGGCCGAGGTCACCGTGCTGAGCCGGACGCCGGACAAGGCCGACGACGCCCGCGCGCTCGGCGCCACCGACCTGCTGGTCAGCACCGATGCCGGGCAGCTGGAACGGGCCCGCGGCCGGTTCGACCTGATCCTGGACACCATCTCGGCCCCGCACGACCTCTCGCCGCTGCTGGGCCTGCTGGCTCTGGACGGCACGCTCAGCGTGGTCGGTTTCCCCATCGGCGAGATCCCGCTGCGGGTGATGGACCTGACCTTCGGGCGCAAGAACCTGAGCTCATCGGGCACCGGCGGCCGCCGCGGCACGGCCGAGATGCTGGCCTTCAGCGCCGAGCACGGCATCACCGCGGACATCGAGCTGCTGCCCTCGGCCAAGGCCGGCGAGGCGCTGGACCGGCTGGACCGGGGTGACGTCCGCTACCGCTTCGTGCTGGACCTGTCCGACCTGGGTTAAGACCCGCCGGTCACTCGGGCTTCGGCCTGGCCGGGGGCCACGTCGTGGCCGGCCTCGCAGCGCACGGCCACGCTGAGCCGGGCGCCGCAGCCGGCGTGCACGAACTCGACGCTGCCGTGATCGGCCCCAGGGCCGGATTCGGGGCCGGAGCTGTGGCCGGAGTCGAACTGCTGGCCCCAGTCCGCCAGCGCGACGAGCAGCGCGAACAGCTCCCGGCTGCGGCCGGTCAGCACGTATTCGTACCGGGTCCGCGCGCCCGGCTCCCGGTACGGCTGCTGAGCCAGCAGCCCGTCCTGGACCAGCTGCTTGAGCCGCTTGGCCGCTACGGCGTCGCTCAGCCCGGTGCTCCGGGCCAGGTCATCGAAGCGCCGCCCGCCGTAGAAGACCTCGCGCAGCAGAATCATCGCCGACCGGGTGCCGACCCGTTCCAGCGCGCGCTCGATCGGGCACCAGCCTTCGCGGGCCGCCGTAGCCCGGCCGGCCAGGCGGCCCGTGGGGGTGATCAGCTCGTCCTCGACGGACCGTGTCGCTGCCATAGCCCCATCCTAGCCTGGCTATGTAAATAACAAGTCAGCCTGACCGGTCGAGGAAGCCAGCGACCTGGCGGGCGAAAAGCGCGGGGTACTGGAAGTGGGCGCCGTGGCCGGAGTCGGGCAGCAGCCACAGCTCGGCCTCGGGCAGGTGCTGGTACAGGTAGTAGGAGTTGATCGTCGGGATGACGACGTCGGTACTGCCGTTGACGACCAGCGTTGGCTGGGCGATGTGGCTGAGGTAGGCGAAATCGTCCGGCGGGGCTGAGCCCCACCCGTTGGCCGCGGCGCGGTAGGCGGCGATGGTCTCGGCGCTGACCGGGGTGTCCCCGTCTTCGGTCCGGGCCTGGATGCGGGCGACAAAGGCGCGACCGGCGGCCTGGCTCTCCTTGGACGGGGCGAACAGGATCGGCAGCCACATGTCGTCGCCGAGTTCGTCCCGCTTTCCGAACAGGGGTGCAGTCGTGGCGGGCGGCCGGGCGATGGAGAAACCCCCGCGTGGGCCGGTGCCCACCAGGATCAGCCTGCGAACCAGGTCAGGGCGGTTGAGCGTGATCAGCTGCGCGGTCTCACCGCCCATGGAGTGCCCGAGCAGGTCGATGGCCGTCAGGCCGAGGCCGTCGATGAAGCGAAGAGCGTCGGCGGCCATGCCGTCGATGGTGTCCGGCGCGGTGCCGGTGCTGCGGCCGACCCCGGCGTTGTCGAACAGGATGATCTCGCGTCCCGGGGCCAGCGCGTCGGCGATGGCGGGGTCGAAGTTGTCGAGATTGCCCATGAAGTGCTGGGTGAAGACCAGCGGGGTCGCGGCCGGGGTGCCGAAGCGGCGGTAAGCGAAACGAATGCCACCGGCCTCGAGGAACTGGGTGGGCGCGGTGAGGGCGAGCGAGGGGGGCATGGCGAAGCTGCTCCGTATCCTGGCCGGGGCCGGTCTCAAATGGCGGAACGGCCGCCATCGGCGGCGATGACGGCGCCGGTGATGTAGCTGGCCTTCGGCGAGGCCAGGAAGACGATCACGTTGGCGATCTCGTCGGGCTGGGCGGCCCGCTTCATGATGGTGGTGTCACCGACCCCCTGGGTGACCTCCGCGGGCTGGATACCGGTGTACACCGGGCCCGAAGCCACGGTGTTGATGCGGACACCGGCCAGGCTGTACTCGGCGGCCCAGGAACGGGTCATCGAGTCCAGCGCGGCCTTCGTGGCGCCGTACGCGGCCCCGCCGGGCATGCCGACCTCACCGGCCATGCTGCCGACGTTGATGATGACCCCGCTCCCCCGGGCCGCCATCTGCGGGGCCAGCGCG
This sequence comes from Streptosporangiaceae bacterium, assembly GCA_965277615.1. Lineage (GTDB taxonomy): Bacteria > Actinomycetota > Actinomycetes > Streptosporangiales > Streptosporangiaceae > Bog-532. Next base: position 953,484 of record CBDIDG010000004.1, read on the forward strand.
GCGACCAGGAAGTAGGGCGCCTGCACGTTGGCTACGAAGAGCCGGGTGAAGGTGGCCACGTCGATGTCCGGGGTGGGCCCGAACCAGGAGACCCCGGCGTTGTTGACCAGCACATCAACCGGGCCAGCCTGCTGGATCAGGTCGTCGGCCCCGGCCCCGGCAGGATCGCTGAGGTCGGCCGCGACGAAGCGGGCCTTCCCGCCCTCGGCCGCGATGGCGTCGACCACGGCCCCGCCCCGGCCGGCGTCGCGCCCGTGCACGATGACCTCGGCGCCGTGCCGGGCCAGTTGCCGGGCCGCGGCCTGGCCGATGCCGGAGGTCGCGCCCGTGACCAGCACGCTCAGGCCTTCGAGGTCTCGCTCTTCAGCTGTCATGGGGCCGATTGTTCAGGATCTGGCCCGGGCCGGGTATCCGACGCGTGACTGCACATCTGGGACACTGGACCACGTGACCGCCGTAGGCCCAGCGTTGTCAGCAGCGTCGTCAGCAGCGGCGTCGTGAACACCGGGGTCGTGGGCCGCCACAGCCAGCTCGCCCGGCTCAGGACCCTCATCGACCGTGTCCCGGTGCAGGGCCAGGTCCTCGTGCTGCTGGGCGAGGCGGGTATCGGCAAGACCACGCTGCTGGCCAGCGCGGCGCAGGAGGCGCGGGCCGCGGGCATGCGGGTGCTGTGGGCCACCGGCCGGGAGTCGGAGACGAACATCGCCTTCGCCGGCCTGCACCAGTTGCTGTCACCCGTGCTCGGGGCGGCGGCGGACCTCGAGCGGCGGCAGGCCCGGGCTCTGCTCGGGGCGCTCGGCCTGGCCGGGGAACCCGCGGCCGCCGACCTGCTCGGCACCGGGCTGGCCACCCTGACCCTGCTATCGGACAGCTCGGCCCTGGCCCCGGTGCTGGCCATCGTCGACGACGCCCACTGGCTCGACCGCAGCACGCTGGACATCCTGGCCTTCGTGGCCAGCCGCCTGGAAACCGAACGGGTCGTCCTGCTGCTGGCGGCCCGGGGACACGCCCCGCCGGCCGGCTTCGACCGGGGCTTCACCGAGCTACCGGTCGAGGCGCTGCCCGCGACGGACGCCGGCCTGCTGCTCGACCGGCAGCCCCAGCCGCCACGAGGCGCCGCCCGGGCCCAGGTGCTGGCCCAGGCGGCCGGCAACCCGATGGCCCTGATCGAGCTGGCCAAGGTGATCGCCAGCGATCCCGCCGCCAGCCGCCGCTGGGCGGCCGAGCCGCTGCCCCCCGGTGACCGGCTGCTGGCCGTCATCGCCGCCCGCCTCACCGCGCTACCGGAGCCGACGCGGCGGGCGCTGCTCGTGGCCGCGGTGGCTGACGGCCCTGACCTCAGGACACCGGGCGCGGGCGGCCCTGACCCGCAGACCCTGGCGCCGGCCGAACGGCTGGGCCTGGTCACGATGGACCGGACCGGCCTGCGGTTTTCGCACCCCCTGGTCCGGTCCGCGATCTACCACGGCGCGCCCTTCGCCCAGCGCGCCGCGGCGCACCGGCAACTGGCGGCGGCCCTGCCGGACCAGCCCGACCGGCAAGCCTGGCACCTGGCCGCGGCAACGCTGCAGCCGGACGAGGAGCTGGCCTCGCGGCTGGAGACCACGGCGGACCAGGCGCGGCACCGGGGTGGCGTGACCGCGGCCTCGGCCGCGATGGAGCGCGCCGCGGAACTCAGCCCGGACCCGTCGGACCAGGCGCGCCGGCTGGTCTCGGCCGCCGCCACCGCCGTATCCACCGGCCAGACGGCCTGGGTGGCCGATCTCGCGACCCGGGCGCTGGCGGTGACGGCCGACCCCGAGCTGCGGCTGCTGGCCCGGAGCAGCGCCGGCTGGGCGCTGGCCTATTCGGGCCGCCGGTCGGCCGCGCTCCCGGCGCTCATCTCCGTGGCCGAAGAAGCGGCCCGTGACTTTCCCGCCCTGGCCTGGGAAGCCCTGGCCGATGCGGCCACCGTCGCGTACCAGTCGGGCGCGGCGGGCGGCCGTGCGGCCGTCGACCGCCTGCTGACGCGGATGGGGCCGTCCGATGATGCCGGGCCGTCCGGTGATGCCGGGCCGCAGCAGGCCTGGATACGGGCCTGCACCGACCCGTTCGGCAGCCGGGGCGAGCTCGTGGCCTACCTGCGGCAGACGGCCGGCTCGCCGCTGGCGGAATCGGCGAAGTGGCGGATCGGTTCCGCGGCCTGGCTGCTGGACGAATCCGGCCTGGGGCTGCAGTTGCTGCAGGACGCCATGTACCAGCTGCGGGCGCCCGGTACGCAGGGCACCAGCGGCGGCGGCCTGACCGCGCTCGGCTGGCTCTACGTCGACACCGGACGCTGGGATCAGGCGCTCGAAGCCGCGGCGGAGGCCGCGGACTGGGCCGAGGCCAACCAGATGGGCATCGTGGCCGCCACCGCGGACGTGCTCGCGGCCACCGTCCTGGCCCTGCGGGCGGACGGGCAGGCCGCCCGCACCCACGCGGACCGGGCCCTGGCCGGGGTCGACCCGGCGGAAAACGGGCTGATCGCGGTGCGGGGCTGGCGGGCGCTCGGGGTCGCGGCCCTGGCCGAGGGCGACCACCTGCTGGCGTTCACCCTGCTCCGCCGGCTGTTCTCCGAGGAGGGCGCGCCGGTGCACAACATCTTCTCCTACTTGGGCGTGGCCGATCTGGCCACCGCCGCGGTGCGGGCCGACCGGCGGCGCGAAGGCCGGATCATCGTGGAGCGCGCGCTCGGGCACCCGGGCGGGACGCATTCGCCCCGGCTGGAGCAGCTCGTCGCCCGAGCCTGCGGCATCCTGGACGACCCGGCCAGTGCCGGAGCCCATTTGGCCGGGGCGCTCCGCGACCCCGCCGGTGAGCAGTGGCCGTTCGAGCGGGCCCAGCTTCGCCTCGACTACGCCGAATGGCTGCGGCGGCGGCGCCGGATCAACGAAGCCAAGCCGGAACTGGTCAACGCGCTGGAAACCTTCCGGCGGCTGGGGGCCCGGTCGCTGGCCCAGCGCACCGAGGCGGAGCTCAGAGCGAGCGGGGTCGTCGTCACCGGCGCGGCCGGGGTGGCCGACGCGCTGATGGAGCTGACCCCACAGCAGCGCCAGATCGTCCGCCTGGCCCGCGACGGCCTGACCAACCGCGAGATCGGCGACCGGCTGTCGCTCTCACCGCGCACGGTCGGCTCCCACCTGTACCGGTCCTTCCCCAAGCTGGGGATCACCGACCGCCACCAGCTCCGCGACGTGCCCGGCCAGGACACTCCGCCGTGACAGCACGGCGGTTACGACTCAGCGGCTACGACTGGGCGGTTATGACTCGGCGGTTATGACTCGGCGCCGAGCTCGGGCAGCTGGACCTCGGCGTAGACGGCGCGGTGGTCGCTGCCCGGGATGATGTGCACGGAGTAGGCCAGCACCGCGCAGCCGCGGTCGACCAGCACGTGGTCCAGGGTGAGCACCGCGCGCTTGCCCGGCGGCATGCCCCAGGTGGGGGTCAGCCCGCCCGCGGCCTGCTGCCCGGAGTCGGCGTAGCCGCGGCCCAGCACGCCGCGGAACGCGGCGTGATCGAGGGTGGCGTTGAAGTCTCCGGCCATGATTCTCGGCCGGTCACCTGGCGCGGGCAGCGCGGCCAGGTCGGCTCGCCACCGGGCGGCGGCACCACCGTGCTCCGACGCGGGCGTGGCCGAATGCACGCAGATCAGCTCGACCCGGTGGCCGCCGGGCAGCTCCAGCAGCGCGGCCGGCTGGGCCGCGTGGGCCGGCGGCACCGCGACGCCCTCGCCGAGCGGGAACCGGCTGTAGATCCCCGAACCGCGCGGGCCGCCCCGGAGCTCGACCTGGGTGTGCGGCAGCAGCTCTTCCAGCCCGGCCTGCTTGAGGCGGGTCACCGCATCCGCGGTGAGCTCCTGCAGGAACAGCACATCCGGGCTGAGCTGACGGACCCGGGCCACGAGCACCTCGGCGTCGCCCCGGCCGAAGAACATGTTGAACGTGAGGACCCGCAGCATCGGCCCGGTGGCCCCGGGCTGCATCCGGAACATCGCGCGCGAGCGCACCACCAGCCGGAGCGCCGCCGCGGCCGCCGCGGTGGTCGCGGCTGGCCGCCGCTGCCCGGCCAGCTCCAGCCCGAGCGCGGCCCACGGCGCGGCCTTGGCCACCTGAGGGGTGAACGATATGAACGGCACGACCGGGCCTTCGGTGCGTTGCACGCGATCAGCCGCGGCGATCCTGGCCGCCGCCCACGCGGCAAAGCCGCCCGCTACCGCCCAGGAGCCGCCCGCCACCATCGCCCGGGAAACGTACGAGACCTTCCGGCCGTCACCTGCCACTATTCAAGCCTATGGCCTCAGGGTGGCTGGATCGCCCAGGGTCGTCGCTGGCGGGTAGGGCCAGAAACAGCGCTAGCCGGCGAGGCTCGAGGCCTCTACCGGCTAGCGCTGTGCGTCTGGTTCAGTTCGTCCGGCCCCGGGGGCTGGCCCAGCTGGGTCAGTAACGCTCCGGGGTGTGCTGCGGGCTGGCCAGCCGGCTGCCAGCGTCGTTCATCTCGGCGACGATCGCGGCGATGCGGCGGCCGAAGCGGGCGAGCGGACCCCGGGTGCTGTGCGTGGCGGTGGTGTTCATCGTTCCTCCTCGTTTTTCCGGCCATCTCCTTGCCGGTCACTATTGAGTCTCGTCGTAAGACCCCCCTCAGGGCATCGGGAGAAAGCCTTATTTCCCAGCCAAGACCCCTCTTAGGCCGCCTGGAGACCGGCTTAGGCCGGGGACGCGGGGGCTGGTTCAGACCGGAGGCGAGGAAATAGCCCGGGACAAGGCGCACGAGGTGGCCAAGCGGGACGCCGGGGAGAAGGCGCTGGCCTGAGATAGCACCGGCCGGAGCCAACCCTGGCCTGAGACGGCGCTAGCCGGCAGGGAGTGGACACCTGTCGGCTAGCGGCTGATGCGTGGGAGCGGACCTCGAGAGGTCAGAAACGCTCCGGGGTGTGCTGCGGGCTGGCCAGGCGGCTACCGGCGTCGTTCATCTCGGCGACGATCGCGGCGACGCGGCGGCCCATACGAGCCAGCGGGCTCATGTTGCGGTTCATTGTTCGTGCCTCCTCTCTGTGGTTATGACAACCAGAAGAGGCCTGCTGCTGTTCCGGATCCCCAACCGCCGGTATCATTGATAGCAGGAGGTGCTATCAATGGCAGCGTTGAATATCCGGAACCTCGATGAGACGGTGAAGCGGCGCCTTCAGGTCCGCGCGGCCCGGCACGGCCGGTCAATGGAGGCCGAGGTGCGGGAGATTCTGGCGGAAGCCGTCCGCGAGCCCGCCGATTCCGCCGGGCTGTTCACCGCGCTCCTCGACCAGTTCGGCACGCTCGGCGGGGCCGACCTCCAGTTGCCCGAGCGCGACGAGCCCGCGCGGTCCGCGGACTTCTCCGAATGATCGTCCTCGACACGAACGTGGTGTCCGAGCTGATGCGGGCCGAGCCCGCGCCCGGCGTCGCAAACTGGGTCCGCGAACGGGATCGGCGCGAGCTGCGCACGACCACCATCACGCTGGCCGAGGTCCGCTACGGCATTGCCCGGCTGCCGGACGGACGCAGGAAGCAGCTCCTGCTCACCGCGGCCGACGACATCTTCGCGGCCTTCGCCGATCAGCTTCTGCCGGTGGACATCGCGGCCGCGGAGCACTACGCGGCCATCGCCAGCAGCCGTGCGCGCGCCGGGAAACCGATCGCGGGATTCGACGCGGTGATCGCGGCGGTCTGCCGCTCCCGGGGCGCCGCGCTGGCGACCCGGAACGTGGCCGACTTCGAGGGCACCGGCATCGAGATCATCGATCCCTGGCTCGAGACCTCCAGCTGACGGACCGGCCCCGAGCTGGCTCATTACGGGGCGGGCCCGACCCTGGCCTACCAGGGAGCCAGGGTCTCCTTGTAGCAGAAGGCACCGGTGGGGCCGTCGGGGCCGATGGTGGCCCAGCGGGCGACGTTGGCCCCGGCTTCCTCGACGGTCTGCAGCCCGTGCCCGCCGGTCAGGTCGGTCGCGGTGTAACCGGGCTCGACCACGTTGACGCGCATCCCGGGCAGCTCCTTGGCGTACTGGACGGTGAGCATGTGCACCGCCGACTTGGCCGAGCCGTAGATCGGCGCGAAGATCGCGTACTGCTGGCCGTACGGGTTGGCCACGGCGCCGAACGAGCCGAGCAGGCTGCCCACGTTCACGATGACCGGGGCCTGCGACGCCCGCAGCAACGGCAGGAAGGCCTGCGTCACCCGGACGATCCCGAACACGTTGACGTCGTAGGCCTCGCGCATGGCCTCGGCGGTGAGGGTCTCGATCGTCGCGTGGGCCCCGGTCACGCCGGCGTTGTTGACCAGGATGTCGAGCCGGCCTTCCCGCCCGGTGAGCTCGGCCGCGGCCGCGGCGGCCGAGGCGTCGCTGATGACGTCGAGGGCCAGCCACTGCGCGCCCACTTCCTTGGCCGCCGCCTGGCCGCGCTCGGCGTCCCGGGCCCCGATGTACACGGTGTGCCCCAGCTCGACCAGACGGCGCGCGGTCGCCTTCCCGATGCCCTTGTTGCCGCCGGTGATCAGTGCGATGGACATGACACTCCTTGCTTGTTCTAGCTTGGCTGCCTGTTCTAGCTTGGTCGCTCGATCGGCTGTTCCGTTATCACTCGATCGGCTGTTCCGTTATCCATGGTGGTGGCCGGGCCGGATCAGCGGGTAGGCCCCGCTCATCCTGGGAGTGACAGGGACAGGGACGTGATGGCCGGGCCGGACGGCCCGCGCGTAGGCTTTTTGCATGAGCAGCAGCGACCCGAACACGCTGGGCGAATACCTGCGGGCCCGGCGCGAGCTGGTCACGCCGGCCGACGCCGGTCTGCCCCAGTTCGGGGTGCGCCGGGTGCCGGGCCTACGCCGGGAAGAGGTGGCGATGCTGGCCGGCATCAGCGCCGACTACTACCTGCGCCTGGAGCAGGGCCGGGATCGCAACCCCTCGGTCCAGGTGCTCGACTCGCTGGCCCGGGTGCTCCAGCTCGACGACGCCGGCACCGCCTACCTGCTCAGCCTGGGGCGCGAGAAGCCGCGCCGGGCCCGCCGCCGGCCCCGCAAGGAGACCGTGGCGCCCGGCATCGGCAAGCTGCTCGGCTCGATCGACCTGCCCGCCTTCGTGGAAGGCCGCTACTTCGACGTGCTCGCGGCCAACCCGCTGGCGGCCGCGATCTCGCCCCGCCTGGTGGCGGGCCGGAACCGGCTGCGCGACGTGTTCCTCGACCCGGCCGAGCAGGCCCTGTACCCCGACTGGGACCGGGCCACAGCCAACGTGGTGGCCGGGTTCCGCAAGTCGGTCGGCACCGACACCGACGATCCCCGGGCTATCGAGCTGGTCGGTGAGCTGTCGCTGGCCAGCGACCGGTTCCGGGCGCTGTGGGCCCGCCACGACGTCGGTCTGTACCAAGGCGCCGGCGTCACGCTCGACCACCCCCAGGTCGGCCTGATCACCCTGAACCGGGAGAAGCTGGCCATCAACGGGTCCGGCGGCCAGATCCTGGCCATCTACCACGCCGACGCCGGCAGCGCCGACGCCGAGAAGCTGGCCCTGCTGGCCTCCTACCAGGCCAGCCAGGGGACGGTTGCGGTCAGTACCCAACACTGATCCCTACGCGGACTTGCTGTCTCCGGTCGACGCCGTTCGTTTCGTTTCTTTCGAATTCAGGTAAACTGAGTGCTGGAGAGGCGAGGAGGCGTGATGGCGAAGACGCCCACGCGCGCGGATGTGGTGTTCCCGCCGCGAGATCTCACCGCACTGCTAGATCTGGGCCGGTTCCTAGAGCAGCACACCGAGCCGGGACTTCTGCTGGGCCCGGACGGCGAGCAGGTGCCGTTGCCGGAGGAGATCTATCGGGTGCTGGCCGATGTGGTGGAAACCATGCGCCAGGGCAAGGCGATCACCCTCGTCCCGCACACTCAGCGGCTCACCACGCAGGAGGCCGCCGACATCCTCGGCGTCAGCCGGCCGACGCTCGTCAAGCTGCTTGAGGAAGGGAAGATTTCCTACGAGCAGCCCGGCAGGCACCGCCGAATCCTGTTCACCGACCTGCTCGCGTACCAGGAGCAGCAGCATGCGGGGCGCCGCGCAGTCCTGGACCGGATGACCGAGGATGCTAGCGAAGCTGGCCAGTACGACGGCACCCCCGAGGACTACGCCTCGGCCCTGAAAAGAGCTCGCAGAAAAGCCGCCCGGCATACTGACCCCTCTTGACGATGTCGCGCTACACGGCAGTCCTCGATGCGTGCGTTTTAGTGCCCATCGCGCTGGCCGATACATTGCTGCGTGTGGCCGAGAGGGGGCTGTTCCGCCCGCTCTGGTCGAGCCGGATTCTCCTCGAAGCGCAGACGGCCATCGAAGAGATCCACCCGGGTATCGATGTGGGCAAGCGCTTCGCCAGCATGCGGGAAGCCTTCGGCGACGCGATGGTCACCGGCTGGGAAGCACTCGAACCGGGCATCCGGCTACCTGACCAAGACGACCGGCATGTCGTCGCCGCAGGGGTCTGTGGCAGAGCGGACGCCATCGTCACCATGAACCGGGCTGACTTCCCGGCCGCAGCGCTCGATCCGCTCATGCTCGAGGCGGTACATCCGACGACTTCCTGCTCGACCAGCTTGACCTCAGCCCGCAGACCGTCCTGCAGGTCATCCGTGAACAAGCGGCCCGAACCAGAAACCCGTCGCTCGACCCGCGAGACTTGGCCACCATCCTCGGCCGGGCGGGGGTACCCGGCTTCGCCGACGAGTTGCTCCGCCTGATGGCCGCCCCACTGGATGGAGTCTGATTATCTGGCTCCTCGGCTAGCGACCTGGCCCTCCGGATGTGGCCAATCCGCTTAGTCGATCGGCAGGAGCTTCTTGGCCTGGTCGTAGAGGTCGGCCGGGAGCGGGCCCTGCTCGGCGACGGCGATGTTGCCGGCCAGGTGGGTCGGGTTCGCGGAGCCGACGATCGTGGTCGACAGGCCGGGGTGGCTGAGCGTGAAACGCAGCACGAACTCCATGCTGGTCAGGCCCGCCTCGCGCACGAGGCTGGCGATGCCGGAGGTCTCCCAGTTCCGCTGGCCGAGACCAGCCTGCTGGCTGAGCGGCCCGACCTGCCAGTTCTTGTCCTCCGAGGCCGCCCCGCGGGCCGCGCCGCCGCGGATGAACGTGCCCGCCCCCGTGTCGGCGGCTTCGGTGATGAGCTCTTCGTGATCGCGCTGGACGGCCGAGTAGGGGATCTGGAACACGTCGAACACGCCCATGGCCAGGTGATCGGGCAGGTTGGGCAGGATGCCCGACATCCCGATGAAGCGGATCTTGCCCTCGGCCTGCAGCTCCTGCAGCGTCTCGACGGTGTGGTTCTCGGCCAGGGTGGCCCGACTCGGGGACATGTGCACCTGGACCAGGTCGAGCCGGTCGGTACGCAGGCGCCGCAGCGACTGCTCGACGTCGGCCCGCACGTTGGCCGGGCTGTAGTCGTGCTGGTAGGGCGGCTGCGCGTCCGGCGGCGGGATCAGGGGGCAGCCGCACTTGGAGGCGAGGAAGAACTCGTCACGGCGGCCGCTGAGGTAGGTGCCGATCAGCTCCTCGCTGCGGCCGTAGTCCGGCGAGGTGTCGATCAGGTTGATGCCGCCGTCGAGGACGCGGTTGAGCAGCCGGCCCGCGTCCTCGTCGGCAATCTCGGGCCCGCGCGGCTGGCCCCGCAGCTCCATGGCCCCGTAACTGAGGATGGTCACGTCCGCGCCGGTGCGTCCCAGGGTTCGTGTCGTGATCGCCATGGCTCCCACGCTATCCCGCAGGCGTTTCCTGGTTGAGGCGGGCGAGCACGGCGGGCAGGCCCTCGGTCAGCATCGTGCGGCGGACGCGGCCCAGGAACTGGGCCATGAACCAGCCGCCGACGCCGGTGAAGCCGGTGTGCTCGAAGCTGAAGCGGGTGCCGTCGCCGGTGGGCTCGAGGTGGTAGGTGACCTCGGTCTGCGCGCCGCCGCCGGCGTCGGCCCAGGTGTAGCGGAGCAGGTCCGGCTCGTGGGCCGCCAGGACCTCGCAGTCGACGACGCCGCTCCAGCCCGGCCGGGGCTTGGCCACGAACCGGAACCTGGTCCCGGGGACCGGGGCGAACCCTTCCGGGTGCGCGCCCGCGCCGGTCACGATCCACTGCGGGATCAGCGCCGGCTCGGTCAGCGCCCGCCAGACCACGGGCACCGGATATGGGTAGTCGCGGACGATATGGATCTCGGCCATCAGGCCCTCCCAAGCTTGTCCCGCACGTATGACTCGAACGTACAGTCACAGAATTTTTTTTGCAACTGTAAAAAATGTTAAGGTAGCGGTGTGAGCGACGGGTTGCGGGAGCGCAAGAAGCGGCTGATGCGCCAGCAGCTGTCCGACACCGCGACGAGGATGTTCCTGGAGCGCGGGTTCGACGCGGTGCGGGTGGCCGAGGTCGCGGACGTGTGTGGGGTGTCGGAGAAGACGGTGTTCAACTACTTCCCGGTCAAGGAAGCCCTGATCATGGACCGGCTGGAGGGCACGCTGGCCGCGCTGCGGACTGGGCTGGGCGACCGGGGGCGGAGCCCGGTCGAGGCGGTGCTGGCCATCTTGGCGGGCGAGCTCGGGGGTATGACCGGGCTCCTGCGTGGGCCGCGGGAGGCCGGCGCGTCAGACGCCGGCCCCGGGGACGCCGGCGTTGGCGGGGACGCGGGGGCGGAGAACGCCGGCTCTCGGGACGCCGGCGCGTGGGACGCCGGGGCTGGGCGGGGGGCCGGGGCGGAGGAAGCCGTTCGGCGCCAGGCCATCCGGCGGTTCGGCGACCTGATCCGGGCCACGCCTGCGCTGCGCGCTTATCAGGCCGACATGATGGAACGGTCCATCTCGGTGGCGACCGGGATCCTGGCCGCCCGGGCCGGGCTGACCCCGGACGACCCCGAACCGCAGATCGCGGCCCGGGCGTTGCTCGGGCTGTGGCGGGTCCAGGCCGACAGCCTGCGCAAGCACCTGGACCACGCGGCCACGCCGGCCCGGCTGCACGAGCTGGTGACCGCGGACGTCCGGCGGGCGGCCCGGATCGTCGAGACCGGCCTGCAGGTGCTGCCCGCGGCGGACTGACCTTGGCCCCGGCACCCTGGAAACCGACATGACCTGCGGACGCCGCGCGGTCGGAGTTTGTTAATAATGATATTAATAATGCATCATGATAGCTGACTCTCACCCTGTGCGGGGTTTCGTCTGAGAGCGGGCAGGCAGGGGGCGACCGATGGGCGTCACGGGCACGACGGGCCGGGTCAACCAGAAACTCCGGACCCGCAACGCGATCGTCGCGGCGGCGGCCGAGCTGAGCCGGACCGGGCGCGAGGTGACCATGCCCGAGGTGGCCCGGACCGCGCTCGTCTCCGAGGCGACGGCCTACCGCTACTTCCCCGACCTGGCCAGCCTGCTGCAGGAGGCCATCGCCGGTTTGCTGCCGACCGCGGACGAGGCGCTGGCCCCGCTGGCGGGCCGGGACGACCCGGTGGCCCGGATCGCTGCCGTGACCGAGTTCCTGCTGCGGCACGTGCTGGCCCGGCAGGGGGCGGTCCGGGCGCTGATCGCGGCCACGATCACCCGGCCCGGCCAGGCCCAGGCCCGTCCCGGCCTGCGGTTCGGCCTGATCGACAACGCGCTGGCCCCGCTGGAGGGCACGCTGGGGACGACCCAGCCCGCGGTCCTGGCCCAGCTCAAGCGCGACCTGGCCGTGGTGGTCAGCGCCGAAGCCCTGTTCAGCCTGACCGACCTGCACGGGCTGGCGCCCGAGGACGCCATCGCCAGCATCGTACACACGGCGACCACGCTGACCCGGGCCGCCCTGGGCGACGCCTAGCGCTACTGGAGGCCGCCCCGGACCGACGTGATGCGCTGGGTGTTGAAGCCGAGCCAGTTCATCCGACCCACGTAGCGGGCGTGCTCGACCTTGAGGCAGCGGTCCATGATCACGGTCAGGCCGCCCTCGGCGGCGATCTTGGCGCCCTCTTCGTTGATCACGCCGAACTGGCACCACAGGGCGCCGGCCCCGATGGCCACCGCGTCCTCGGCGATGCCGGGCAAGGCGGCCGGGGCCCGGAACACGTTGACCACGTCCACCGGAACCGGGATGTCCTTGAGGCTGGGGTAGGAGGTCTCCCCCAGGATCTCCTGCTCCCGCGGGTTCACCGGGATGACCGTGTAGCCGTGCCGCTTGAGGTAGTAGCCGACGAAGTAGCTGGCCCGCAGCGGGTTGTTGGACAGGCCCACGATCGCGATCGTGCCCGCGTGGTGCAGCACCCGCTGGATCGCCGCCACGTCCTGGTACGGCGCCAGGTCGAAGTCGTTGGTCGCCAGGTCCGTACTCATGCCGAGGCTCCTTCTTTGCCGACGGTCGCGGCGACCAGGGCGAAACCCTGCTCCAGGTCCCAGGTCAGGTCGGCCGCGGTTTCCAGCCCGACCGACAGCCGGACCGTGCCCGGGCCGACGCCGGCCGCGGCCAGCTCCTCATCGCTGAGCTGCCGGTGCGTGGTGCTGGCCGGGTGGATGACCAGGCTCTTGGCGTCACCCACGTTGGCCAGGTGCGACCACAGCGACAGGCCGCGGATCAGGTCCTGCCCGCCGGCCCGGCCGCCGGCGCAGTCGAACGAGAACACCGCGCCGGCCCCGCGGGGCAGGTACTTCTGTACCAGCGGCTGGAACCGGCTGGACGGCAGGCCCGGGTAGGTCACGTTCGAGGCCAGCGGGTGGGACTCGAGGAACGAGGCGATCTCGAGGGCGTTGGTGACGTGCCGTTCCATCCGCAGCGACAGCGTCTCCAGTCCCTGCAGGAACAAGAAGGCGTTGAACGGCGACATGGCCGCGCCCAGGTCACGCAGGGTCTCGGCCCGGAGCTTCATCAGGTAGCCATAGGTGCCGAAGGTCTCGTGGAACTGCAGGCCGTGGTAGGCGGGCGAGGGATCCGCGACCACGGGGAAGCGCCCGTTGGACCAGTCGAACAGCCCGCTCTCGACCACCACGCCGCCGATGGACGTGCCGTGGCCGCCGATGAACTTGGTGGCCGAGTGGATCACGATGTCGGCGCCCCAGTCGATCGGGCGGCACAGGTAGGGGGTGGCGAACGTGTTGTCGATCAGCAGCGGCAGGCCGTGCTCGTGCGCGATTCCGGCCACGGTCTCGATGTCGAGCACGTTCCCGGCCGGGTTGCCGATGGTCTCGGCGAAGAACGCCTTGGTGCTGGGGCGGACGGCCGCCCGCCAGGCGTCCGGGTCGTCGGGGTCGACCCAGGTGAACTCGACGTTCATCTTGCGCAGCACGTGCTTGAACTGGTTGACCGTGCCGCCGTACAGGGCCGAGGACGAGACAACGTGGTCCCCCGGCTCCAGCAGCGTGAACAGCGCGGCCATCTGGGCCGCGAGCCCGCTGGCGAACCCGACCGCACCGGCGCCGCCCTCCAGGTTGGCCACCCGTTCCTCGAACACCGCGACGGTCGGGTTCATGATCCGCGAGTAGGTGTTGCCGTACTCCTGCAGGTTGAAGTAGGCGGCGGCCGACTCCGGGTCCTCGAACACGTAGCTGGACGTCTGGAAGATCGGCACCGCCCGGGCCCCGGTGTTCGGGTCGGGGCGCTGCCCGGCGTGCAGCTGCCGGGTCTCGAATCCGAACGCCCGGTCCTCTTCGGTCCGGGGCGGCTGGTCGGTCACGAAGAGCTCCTCAGGAAACGCTGGATGATGGGGGTCTGCCGGGCTTCCTCCAGCAGGAAGCAGTCGTGCCCGTACGGCGCGTCGATCACCGCGAACTCGACCGGCTTATCCAGCGAACGCAAGGCCCCCGCGATCTCTTCCGATCCTGACGGCGGATACAGCCAGTCCGAGCTGAACGCGATCAGCAGCGTCCGGGCCGCGACGCCCTTCAGGGCCTGAGTCAGCGACCCGTGGCCGTGCTGGCGGGCGAGGTCGAAGTAGGTCAGCGCGCGCGAGGTGTAGAGGTAGGTGTTGGCGTCGAACCGCCGGACGAACGAGCTGGCCTGGTGGCGCAGGTAGCTCTCGACCTGGAACTCCGGTTCCGTCAGGGTGTAGCGGAGATCATCGGAGTCCTGCAGGCGGCGGCCGAACTTGGTGTCCAGCGCCTCGCCGGACAGGTACGTGACGTGGCCGACCATGCGGGCCACCCCCAGCCCGGCCTGCGGCGCCCGGCCGGTGCCGTAGTAGTGGCCGCCCTGCCAGTCCGGGTCGCGCATGATCGCCTCGCGGGCGATCGCGTTCCAGGCCATGCCCTGCGGGTGCAGCGCATGCGTGCTGGCGATCGCGACCACGGCGTCGACCTGGTCGGGGTACAAGATGGCCCATTCGAAGGCCTGCATGCCGCCGAGGGAGCCACCGGCCACCGCGGCCAGCCGCTCGATCCCGAGCGCGTTCAGGAACGCGCGCTCGGTGCGCACCATGTCCGCCACCGTGATGACCGGGAAGTCCGTCCCGTACGGCGCGCCGGTGGCCGGGTCGGGTGAGGACGGCCCGGTGGTGCCGCGGCAGCCGCCGAGCAGGTTCGTGGCCACGACGAAGTAGCGGCTGGTGTCGAAGGCCTTGCCCGGGCCGATCATCCCGTCCCACCAGCCGAGCGCCTTGCCCGCCGCCCCGTCGCGATCGTCGGCCGCGAAACCGTCGCGGGTGCTCGCCGCGCCCGGGGTCTTAGCGAAGCCCGCGGCGTGGGCGTCGCCACTCAGTGCGTGGCACACGAGGATGACGTTGTCGCGCTGGGGTGAGAGACTGCCGTAAGTCTCGTACGCGACCCGGACCGGGAACAGCTCCCGGCCGCAGTCCAGCCGCACCGGCTCCGGCAGGTCCAGGTACTGGGTCTCGACGGTACCGGCCGAGCCCACCGCACCGGCCGCGAGCGTCGAGCCTGGCTCCGGCATGGGGCTATCTTAGCTGGTCCCTGCCGGTATATTGTCGATCGTCCCCATAGGGAATTTGGGGGAGACCTTCGAGAGGGGCCATCATGACTACCGTTACCAACGGGGTTAACGTTCAGGCGCTGCTAGACGCGCGCGAGGTGCTGAAGGGCGCACCGGAGGCGGCCCAGTTCACCTGGCGCGCGTCGGCCAAGTGGCAGAGCGGCGTGCACAGCCAGATCAAGGTGCAGAGCTTCTTCGGCCTGGGCGAAGAGCAGACCCACAAGCAGGAGTGGACGTTCGAGGCCGACCACCCCGAGGTCTTCGCGGCCGAGGACGGCGGCATCACGCCGATCGAGTACCTCCTGGTCGGCCTGGCCAGCTGCCTGACCGGCGGTATCGCCTCGGTGGCGGAGAACCGCGGCATCCAGCTGCGCTCGGTCGAGTCGACGGTGGAGGGCGCGCACGACATCCGCGGCATCCTCGGGGCCGACAGCGACGTCCGCAACGGCTACAACGACATCAAGGTCACCTTCGACATCGACGCCGACGCGTCGAAGGAGGAGATCGAGGCGCTGGTGGCCCAGTCCACGAAGCGCTCCGCGGTCTACGACGCCCTGACCAACCCGACCAACGTCACCGTCGAAGTGGCCTGAGGCGCCTGCCATCGAGCATGTCACCACGGTCGTCATCGGGGCGGGGCACGCCGGCCTGGCCGCCAGCCACTTCCTGACCGACCGGTCGATCGATCACGTCGTGCTGGAGCGCGGCGAAGTGGCGAACTCCTGGCGGCACGAACGCTGGGATTCGCTGCGGCTGCTCACCCCCAACTGGCAGAGCCGGGTCCCGGGCCTTCGTTACGAGGGCCCGGATCCGGACGGCTACATGACGGTCGGGGAAGTGACCGAGTTCATCGAGCGCTTCGCCGCGGCCAGCCGCGCCCCGGTGCAGACCAGCACCACCGTGACGTCGGTGCGGCGTACCGGCGACGGGTACCAGGTGAGCACCAGCCGGGGCGAGTTCGCCTGCCGGACAGTGGTCATCGCCAGCGGCGCCTGCAACCAGCCCTCGGTCCCGGCCCTCAGCACCGGGGTGCCGACGTCGGTGCAGCAGGTGACCACGTTCGACTACCGCGACCCGGACGGGCTGCCCGACGGCGGCGTCCTCGTGATCGGGGCGTCGGCCACCGGCGTCCAGCTGGCGGCCGAGCTGGCCCGGTCGGGGCGGCCGGTCACCCTCTCGGTCGGCGAGCACACCCGGCTCCCCCGCACCTACCGCGGCCACGACGTGCTGTGGTGGATGGACAACGCCGGCGTGTGGGACCAGCGCTACGACGAGCTCGAGGACCTGACCCGGGCCCGGCGGCTGCCGTCACCCCAGCTGGTCGGCACCCCCGAGCGGGCCACGCTCGACCTCAACGCGCTGACCGCGCTGGGCGTCGAGCTGGTGGGCCGCTGGGCCGCCATCCGGGACGGCCGGGCGCTGTTCTCGGGCGGACTGCGGAACGTGTTCTCGCTGGCCGATCTGAAGCTGGCCCGGCTGCTGGACACGTTCGACGAGTGGGCCTTGACCAGCGGGCGGGACGGGGAGTTCACCGCGCCCGAGCGCGCCGAACCGACCCAGGTGCCCGCCACCTCGCGGCTGCAGCTCGACCTGACCCGCGGCGAGATACGCACGATCGTGTGGGCCACGGGTTTCCGGCCCGACTACTCCTGGCTGGACGTCGCGGTGGTCGACGCCAAGGGCCAGCTCGAGCACGACGGCGGGGTCGTCACCGACAGCCCGGGCCTGTTCGCGCTCGGCCTGCCGGTGCTCCGGCGCCGTAAGTCCACGTTCATCTACGGCATCGAAGACGACGCCCGCGACGTCATCGGCGACCTGGCCAAGTACCTGGCCGGGTTAGGGGCGGTCAGGGTCTAGGCGGGCTGGGGTTTAGGCGGGCTGGGGTTTAGGCAGGCTCGGGTTTAGGCAGGCTGGGGTTTAGGCGGGCAGTTTCAGCGGCGCCTGGCGGGTAGCGGGCGGCCATGGCGGGATTGATGAACAAGTTCCTGGCCGCGATCGGCCTGGGCGGCAACAAGGCCGAAGCGGACGTCTCCTACGACCCGGCGCTGGACGAGAACGCCACCGGCGGCGAGAAGGGCGCCGGCGGCTCCGACCTCAGGTAGCCGCAGCGGCGCCTGGCGGCGGGTCGCCAAATATCGTGTGCAAAAACTGTCGCTATGGTGACAGTTTTTGCACACGATAACGGGGGCAGGATCGAGCGAAACTCAACCCGACGTTCACCGCTGCGGCCGGGCCGTAGCCGACCGGTAGCCGTTTAACGTTCATCTACGTTTTCTACCGTTTCGGCACATGGACGAACCGAACGAGCACAAGCCAGATCATCCGCGAGTCTCGCGGCGCATCTTCCTGGGCGGCGTGGCCGGCCTCGGCGCCGCGGCCGGGCTGGCCCGGACGGGCCAGAGCGTGCCGCGGCCGCAGGCGGCCAGCGCGGCCACCACCACCAGCCGAGCCGGCGCCGGCCTCTCAGCCGCGGCCGCCACCGCGCCCAGCGGGCCGCCGACCAACACGCTGCCGCTGCCGACCACGACCGGCCCGAGCAACTGCTGCTGACCTGGGGTGGCGATCCCGCCACGTCGGTCACCGTGTCATGGTGGGCGCCCGGGACGGTGGCCCAGCCCGCGCCCACGCTGCGGTACTCGACCCAGCCGATCACCGAGGCCAACCCCGGGCACCTGGTCAAGCTGCCGGACCCGAAACCGCTGGACGTGACCGAGCGGTACGCCGAGGCTTCCTCGGTCAGCTTCACCGACGGGCTGAACGGCCAGACCACCTACGCCTACCACGCGCAGCTGACCGGCCTGCGTCCTGGCACCCGGTACCACTACGAGATCAGCGACGGGTCGAGCACGCCCGCCTCGGCTGGCGCCTCGTTCGAGACCGCGCCCGCGGGCCGGGCCCGGTACCGGTTCTCCAGCTACGGTGACCTGGCCACCCCGTCCTGGGACAAGAACGCCTCGGGCAACATCTGGCACGAGTCGTGCGACAACTCCTACTACGCGGTGAGCGCGATCGAGAACCCCGGCGACGGCCGCGGCGCCCCGCTGTTCCACCTGCTCAACGGCGACCTGTGCTACGCCAACCTGGACATCTTCAACGCGCCCGGGGTGTGGCGGGACTTCGGCATCAACGTGGCCCGGTCGTCGGCCAACCGGCCCTGGATGCCGGCCCTGGGCAACCACGAGACCGAGTTCGGCACCTGCGACCACGCCGGCCACCCGGGCACCGCGCCGGGCGGGATCGCGGCCCAGGCCGCCGCGGGTAACTACTGGAACGGCCCGTACGGCTACGGCCACTACCTGACCCGGTTCCTGCTGCCGGACAACCACGTGACCAACTACGACGGCAACCACCTGCGGGGCAACTTCTACAGCTTCAAAGTCGGCACGGTGGCGTTCGTCTCGCTGGACGCCGACGACGTCATCTACCAGGACGGCGCCTCGGCCTACCTGAACGCCACCCCTAACGCCGGCCCCGAGGTCACCTCGTCCGGCGTGTCGATCCCCAACGGCACGGTCACCTACAACCACGGCTACACCGGCGACCTGGCCATCGACAAGCGGAACAACTCGGCCGTGCCCGATTTCAGCCACGGCAAGCCGAACCTGCAGTTGCTGTGGGTAGAGCGGACCCTGGCCGAGTACCGCCGCGACCGCGACGTGGACATGATCGTGGTGTTCATGCACCAGTGCGCGCTGTCCACCTCAGCCCCCGGCAACGGTTCCGACCTGGGCATCCGCCGGGCCTGGCTGCCGCTGTTCGACAAGTACGAGGTCGACCTGGTGCTGTCCGGCCACGACCACGACTACGAGCGCAGCTACCCGGTCCGCGGTTACGACAAGGGCGCCCACGGCACGGTGGTCTCGCCCAACCCGGATCAGACCAAGGGCGCGGCGGTAGACACCCGGCGCCCGGCCGTGGCCAGCACCACGCCGGGCAAGGTCAGCGGCCTTCCGGCCTGGAACACGGCCGAGGGCACGGTGTTCCTGGTCCTGGGCGGGGGCGGCACCAACGGGCCGACCAACACCTACGGCGAGGACAGCGCGGACGGGCTGCCCCAGGCCAAGGTGATCACCGAGCGGAACGCGATCACCGGCTCGGAGGCGGCGGGCTTCACCCGCAACGCGGCCGACTCGGTCGAGGACGCGCCCTGGTCGGCGTCCCGCAACGTGACCGACGCCTACGGGTACGCGATCTTCGACGTGGACCCGGGCCACGGGCGCGGCCAGACCACCATCACGCTGCAGTACTTCGCCATCCCGGCGGTCAGCAACGAGGCGGGCACGGCCCACGACGGCACGACCACGCTGCCGTCGGCGCCGGTGGAGACGTTCGTGTTCGGCCGCAAGGTCAAGCACTAGCGCCCACCCGCCACGGAGACCTTGACTTAGGTAAGGCTTACCTAATAAATAGAAGCATGGACGTAGAGGTGCTGCCCGGGCCGTCGCTGGCCGAACGGGCGCGGACAGCGATCGCCCAGGCCCGGCTGGCCACCGTGACCTGGGGTGACCCCGAGGTGGCGCCCGGTTTCCCGGACCGGGTGACCGCGACGGCGGCGATCCGGGTGGACCGGCTGGGCCGGCCGCTGCTGCTGTTGCCGCCGCAGGAGACCGTGACCCAGGCGCTAGCCACCAGCCCGCGGGTGACGGTGACCGTAGCCGCGCCGGCGCCGCTGCGGTCGCTGGCGCTGAGCGGGGCGGTGCAGGCCCGGCCGGAGGCCGACGGCCGGGTCGGGCACCTGCTGGACGTGCGCGCGCTGCGGTTCGCGGGGCCCGGGAGGACCCAGGTCCCGCTGGCGGAGTACGAGGCGGCGGAGCCGGACCCGCTGTGGCGGGTGGCCGCCGGCGCCGTCCGTCACCTCGAGCGCGGGCACATGGCCGAGCTGATGGGCTGCGTCCGGGCGCACGGGATGCACCAGGCCGAGTGGGTGGTGCCGCGCGGCCTGGACCGGTTCGGCCTGGAGCTGGCCGTGATCACCGCGTCCGGGGTGGCCGCGGTCCGGCTGTCGTTCCCGGACGGACCGGTCA
This sequence comes from Streptosporangiaceae bacterium, assembly GCA_965277615.1. Lineage (GTDB taxonomy): Bacteria > Actinomycetota > Actinomycetes > Streptosporangiales > Streptosporangiaceae > Bog-532. Next base: position 973,451 of record CBDIDG010000004.1, read on the forward strand.
GCTCGCTGGACGAGGTGCCGGCGTCACTGCAGGCCGTGCTGGCCTGCCGGTGCCGGGCGCAGCGGCACGGACAGGCCTGAGCCTCGTCCCGTTAGGCGGGCGGCTGGACGTGGTCCCGCCAGCTGTGGCGGGGCTCGTAACCGAGCTCGCGCCGGGCCTTGTCGATGCTCATCAGCGTCTCGAACTCACCGACCTCGCGGGTGAGCTTGACCTCGGGCCACACCTGGGCCATCAGCTCGGCCGACGGCGTGGTCATCACGGTGTCGGCGTTGGCGATGATGTAGCTGCGGGCCCCGGTCACGTCGGCCTCCAGCGCGCGCCACATGCCCTGGGCCGCGTCCCGGGCGTCGATGTAGCTCCACAGGTTCCACTTGCGCAGGTTCGGGTCGGCCCAGGCCGGGGGGAACAACTCCTGGTAGTCCTCGGGGTAGAGGACGTTGGACAGCCGCAGGGCGATGAACGGGATGCCGCTCCACTCCGCCAGGTGGGTGGCCTCGGTCTCGCCGACGACCTTGGACAGTGAGTAGGTCGTGGTCGGCCGCGGGTAGTGGTCTTCGTCCAGCGGCGCATACCAGGGCGGCTTCTCGAAGTCCAGGCCGAGCGTGGTCTCGCTGGAGGCCCACACCACCTTGGCCAGCTTGTTCTGGATCGCGGCCAGGAACACGTTGCTGTTCATCGCGGTGTTGACGGTGAAGGTGCGGGCCGGGGGGAACAGCCGCGGGGCCGGGATGTTGGCCAGGTGGACCACCGCCTCCACCCCGGACAGCAGTTCCACCGCGTCGCCGTAGTCGGTCAGGTCGCCGCGGATGTAGCCGAAGTCCGGCCGGGAGTTGGTCGCGGGCAGGGTGGGCGGATGCGGCACAATGTCGGTCGCGAGCACCTCGTAGCCCTGATCAAGCAGTTCGCGCACGGCGACCCGCCCGGCCTTGCCCGCCGCTCCGGTGACACAGATCTTCTTTGGCATCGTCTCTCCCGTTGTCGCAAAACGTCCGGGACCATCATGCTCCTCACCCGGCCGCAGCGAGGAAAAGGGTTGCCCATTCGTGGCGGGGCCGCACCGTTGGCGCCTTCGGTGCTGCTATACGGCGGACTCGGCGCAGTGGCGCTGGAAGGGCCATGCCCTGGTCCACGCAAGCTTCATCGTGCACCAGGGTTCGAATGGGCAGCGAAGACGAGGTGCGGGCGGCCAAATATGGGAGGCGATCGAGGCCCGGTTCCCGCGGGCGAAGGTCTGGGCGGTGGTGGCCACGGTGACCGCGATGGTGCCGCCTCACGGCTCGGCGCCCGGGCCGGCGTCCGGCTCGCGCGCCAGTTGCACGACCGCCACGCCCAACACGAGCAGGAGGGCGAACAAGACGGCCCCGGCGCCGGGGCCGCGGCGAATATGCTCGTCGTAGACGGCGACGCCGACCACGATGCTCAGCAGCGGGTCGACACTCGCGCTGGCGGGCAGGCTCGCGGTCAGCGGCGCGGCCTGGAAGGCGAGCTGGCTGAGCAACAGGCCGGCCGCGCCGGCGGCGAGCGCGAGGTAGAGCTGCCAGCTGATCAGCACGCGCAGCGGGTGGGCTACTCCGATGTCGGTGACAGCCTTGATCAGCGCGGCTGTGCCCGCGTAGATGACGCCGACCGCCACACCAAGCAGGGCTGCACCGCGGCCGGTTGTCTTCTGCCGTCGTCCGACCTCGACGCAGGCCGCGGCAAGCATTGCCCCGATCACGCCGGCTATCACCGCCGGCAGCCGGTCGGCAGTCTCCCGCGTCGCGTCGCCGCCCGCGGCGGCGAGCCAGACGAACCCGCCCAGCGCGGCGCAGAACAGCACGGCCCACAGTAGCTGGACGGGGCTGACCTGACTGTGGTCGTGTACGCGCCGCGCTACGAGCGCGAACAACAAGCCGGTGGTCAGCAGCGGCTGCACGATCGCCAGCGCGCCGAGGTGCAGCGCTGCCACCTGCAAGCCCAATCCCACCGTGTCGCAGGCGATCCCGCCCAGCCAGAGCGGGTGGGCGAGCGTGGCTCGGACGAATCGGGCTAGCGAACGCCGGTGCAGGGCCCGGGCGTCGGACACTCGTCCAGCGCTGACGTGCTTGAGGCTGCTGGAAACGGCATAGGCGGCCGCCGCGCCGAGGGCTAGCGCCGTCACCAGCCAGTCGTTGCCCACCGTGACCCCTCCTGTCGCCGCCGGCCGCCTGATGCCGTCATCTTGATTGGGCTATCGTCAGACGGCGGCCGGGTGTGGCCAGCTCAAATCTAGGTCCTGCGTTGGGAGTGTCGTGGCTCAGAGCGGACAGGCATGTCGTCGATGCTTAGGATCGCGCATGTGAGCGACTGCTACCTGCCTCGTGTGGGCGGCATCGAGATGCAGGTGCATGGGCTCGCCTTGCGTCAGCAGCGTCGGGGCCACCACGTGCAGGTGATCACGTCGGTCGGCGTCGAGGCGGACGGCCTGGCCGACGACGTCCCGGTGCTGCGCCCCGCCGCGCGCGGCGGGGGCGCTGCCGGACGCATCCGCTACGGGCACTCGGTGGCGGCCCGCCGTGCTGTGCTGGCGGGCCGCTACGACGTCGTCCACGCGCATTTGTCGACATTTTCGCCGCTGGCCCTGCTCAACGCGGCCGCGGCGGCGCGGGCGGGCGTGCCGACAGTGATCACGATGCATTCGCTGCTCGGCGCGGCGCCTCTCGGCCAGTTCGTCGATCTCCTCTCGCCCGGGCTCGCCCGGCAGGTCACGTGGACTGCCGTGAGCGATCGTTGCGCGGCCGACCTGCGCCGCGCCTTGGATGGCCGCCAGGCGGTCAGCGTGCTGCCCAACGGGGTGAACGTCGCAGCCTGGCGGCAAGACTGCGCGCCGCGCGCCCCAGGCCGGCTCGTGATCGTCAGCGTGGGCCGGCTGGCGCGGCGCAAACGCCCGCACCAGCTGCTGCGGATGCTTCGCGAGGCGCGCGCTCGCATCCCGCCGCATGTGGACGTGCAGGCGCGGATCATCGGCGACGGCCCGCTGTACGCGTCGCTGCGGCGCGATCTCGCGCGGCACGGCATGTCCGACTGGGCGCGGCTGCTCGGTGGCTGCCCGCACTCCCGGATCCGCGAGATCTACCGGGACGCCGACCTCTACGTTGCCCCGGCCAAGCTGGAGTCCTTCGGCATCGCCGCGTTGGAGGCCCGCTGCGCGGGACTGCCTGTGATCGCTTATGCCCGCACCGGGGTCGCAGACTACATCGTCGACGGGCGTGATGGGCTGCTCGTCGACGACGACGCCGCGATGGTCGATGCGCTCACGGCCGCCGCGACGTCGCCTGGCCGGCTGGCCGCCATCCGCTCGCACAACGCCTGCCACCCTCCGCCAGTGAGCTGGGCGGAGGTGCTAGACCGCACCGAGGAGATCTATGCGCCTGTCGCCCCGGCCACTCGCTCGCCGGGCTCGGTTGTGGGCGCTGAATGAGCACGATCGTCTTCATCCATGCCCACCCCGACGACGAGGCGCTGCTGACCGGCGGGACGATGGCACTGCTCGCCCGGGCGGGGCATCGCGTGGTGCTCGCCACCGCCACGGCGGGGGAGGCCGGTCTTGCCGAGACGGCGACGCCCGACCTCGGGCGGCGCCGGGCCGACGAGCTCGCTCGCGCGGCGGCTCTCCTGGGCTGCGCGCGTACCGTGCTGCTCGGCTATCCCGACTCGGGTATGCGGGAGCACCCGGTCGCTCGTCCGGACGCGTTCGCGCGGCAACCTGTGCACGTCCCGGCGCGACGGCTGGCCGAGCTGCTCTGCGAGGAGCAGGCGGACGCTGTGTGCTGCTACGACCCAGCCGGTGGTTACGGCCATCCCGACCACGTGCAGGTGCACCGGATCGGGCTGGCCGCGGCTGAACTGGCCAGGACGCCAGTCGTGCTGCAAGCGACGGTCGACCGCCGCGCGCTGCAGCGGGCGCTGCGGATGCTGAGCTTCATCCGCCCCGATGTCCCCGAGCTGCGTCCCGGCCGTTACGAGCGGCTGTTCACCGCCCATGAGCTGATCACGCACCGCGTCGACGTCGGCGCCGTCATCGACGTCAAACGAGCCGCGATGAGCGCGCATGTCAGCCAGGCCGGCGCCGATGACGGCGAACGGATGTTGGCGCGGTTTCTGCGACTGCCCCCTCCGGCGTTCCGGCTAGTGTTCGGCCGCGAGTGGTTCGTCGAGGCCGGGCGCAAAAGCCATTCCGGCGGATGGCGTTGTCTCACGGAGCTGACGCACGTTTAGTACTACAGCAGTACTTTGTTACTCTTTGCCAGCAGTAGTGTTGGTGTGTGCTGGACGACGATGACCTGGCTGTGTGGGTCGCTGGGCTGGATGACCTGTTCGCGCTGGTGGCGGGGCGGTTTCCGCGGGTTGAGCCGCGGCTGCAGGCCCGCGCCTATGTGCGGGGGCTGCTGGCGCCACTGGCGGCCAAGAACAGCTGGACGCTGGCCGAGGCGGCCGGGAACAAGACGCCGGACGGGATGCAGCGGCTGCTGAACCGGACCGCCTGGGATGCCGGCGGGGTCCGTGACGACGTGCGCGGCTACGTGGCCCGCTACCTCGGTGACGCCGATGGGGTACTGGTCGTCGACGAGACCGGCTTCATCAAGAAGGGCACCAGTTCAGCGGGGGTGCAGCGGCAGTACTCGGGCACCGCCGGGCGGGTGGAGAACTGTCAGCTGGGCGTGTTCCTGGCCTACGCCTCGCCGAAGGGCCGGGCGCTGGTTGACCGGGAGCTTTACCTGCCGAAATCGTGGACGGACGACCGGGACCGCTGCCGCGAGGCGGGCGTGCCCGACGACGTGGAGTTTGCCTCGAAGACCGATCTTGCCCGGCTGATGCTGGGCCGGGCTCTGGACGCCGGAGTACCGGCCGCGTGGGTCACTGCGGATGAGGCCTACGGCAAGGACGGCAGCTTCCGGGGCTGGCTGGAGCAGCGCCGGGTCGGCTACGTCGCCGCCGTCCCGAAGAGCCAGGCCGTCGCCGGCGACGCCGGGAAGTCCCGCGCTGACGTGCTGACCGCGCACGCCCCGGGCCAGGCCTGGAAGCGCCGCAGCTGCGGGAACGGCGCCAAAGGGCCGCGGGTCTATGAATGGGCGGCCGCCACCTTGCCCGAAGACGGCACCGAGCCACCCGGCTGGTCCCGGTTCTTGCTGGTCCGCCGCTCGCTGACCCCGAACGGCAAGGGCGAGCTGGAACTCGCCTACTACCTGTGCGCCGCCCCGGCCGGCACACAGGACGAGGAGCTGATCCGCGTCGCCGGGTCTCGCTGGGCCATCGAGGAATGCTTCCAGAGCGCCAAAAACGAGACTGGCCTTGACCACTACCAGGTCCGCCGCTACGACGCCTGGTACCGGCACGCCACCCTCGCCGTTCTTGCTCACGCCTACCTCGCCGTTACCGCTGCGAACGCCCCAAAAGTCCTGGCAGCGGCCTCATCCCGGTCACGCTCGCGGAGGTCCGCCGTCTTCTGGCACACCTGATCACCGTCACTCCCTGCCGTACTGCCGCCTGGGCCTGGTCCACCTGGCGACGACACCACCAGCACCAGGCCAGAACCAGTCACTATCAGCAAAGACAAGCACTACATAACGAAATGCTGCTGTAGTACTAAGCGTCAAACTGGCCATAAATCAGAGCGAGTAGGGGGCTTCGACCCTCAGTCGGCGAAGATAACCAGCGCCCAGGTGCGACTTGATCAAGCCACCTATGGTGACACCGTTGGCGCCTTCGGTGCTGTGCGACCAAGGGACGCCCGTGGCTTTGGCGCCGATGGCGGGGAATTTCCATCACTATGCTCATGGCCCGTGCCCGCAGACCTGATAGGTGATCCACTGTGGGCGGTGCTGATCCCGCCCCGGCTGGAGCGCTTCCGTGCGCTCACCGGGCTGGGTGACGCCGCGCTGACGGCCGACTTCACCGGGTGGAACAAGTTCGTGCTGCTGGCCGGGGACCGGGTGTTCCTGTTCCCGCGCGAGCCGGCCAACCTCGAGTGGTTCGAGCACGAGCTGGCTGTGTACCGGGCGCTGAGCGCCGGTGGGTTCACACTGGCCCCGCAGGTACGCGGCCGATGGCGGGACGAAGAGGTCTACCCGTTCCCGTTCGCCGAGGTGACCCGGCTGACCGGGACGCGGCCCGCTGACCCGGCGGCGCTGTTCGGACCGCTGGGCGCGGTGCTGGCCCGGATTCACCAGGTCCCGCCGCCGGACCTGCCCTGGCCACGGCGCATCGCCCGCCACCAGCGGCCGGCCTACCGCTGGCTGCACCGGGCGCTGGACCCGGCCACCAGCGGTGACGCCGCCGTCGAAGCGGCCCGGCGGCTGGACCGCCCGGGCCAGCTGGCGGTCTGGCGGCAACGCCTGGGCGTGGCCGCCGCCCACCGGCACGTGCTGGTCCACGGCGATATTCACGAGCACCAGCTGCTGGTCACCGAGGGCGAGATCACCGGGATCCTGGACTGGGAGACGGCCCGCCTCGATCACCCGTTCTGGGATTTTGATCTCGGTGAATGGGGCACCGGGCTGTGGCGTCAGCAACGAGCCAGGTTTTCCAAGCTGTGGGCCACGGCCTGGCGGGAGTACGCTGCGGAGCGCGGAATCGACCCGGACCCGGCGCCGCTGGAGACGGCGTTCCGGCTGCGCCAGGCGCTGGCCCTGCTGGACGGTGACGGCCTCAGCGACCCAGCCGTAGCTGGCACCGTCAAGGAGCACCTCTCCCCGATCTGCTAGCCGCGGGCCCAGCGGAGGGCGAGGGGGTCGCGGCGGCGGGCCAGTTCGAGCAGGCCGTCGCGGGTGGGATGGGGCAGCGGGCCGAGCGGGGCGCGGGTGGCCTCGCTGGTGATGATGCCGCCCTCGTGCAGCAGCACCTTGGCCGCGCGCAGGCCGCACTGGCGGTTCTCGAAGTGGATGAGCGGGAGGTACTCCTCCCACCGGGCCGTGGCCCGCTCCCGGTCGCCGGCCTGGTAGGCCCGGACCACCTCGGCCAGCACGTCGGGGACGCTGCAGCTGGGCATGGTGCCGCGGGCACCGGCGTCCAGGTCCGGCAGCAGCGTGACCGACTCCTCGCCGTCGAACGGGCCGGGCAGCGCCGACCCGGCCAGCGCGATCACCTCGCGCAGCTTGGCCGCCGTACCGGGCATCTCCACCTTGACGTACTGCACGTTCGGGATGTCACGGGCCAGCTCGGCCAGCTGCGCCGCGGACAGCCGGGTGCTGCTCATCGGCGCGTCCTGGATCATGATCGGGATGTCGATGGCGGCGGCCACGGTGCCGAAGTAGTCCGCCACCGCGCCCGCGTCAGCGCTGAGCGTGGCCCCGAAGAACGGCGGCATCAGCATGACCAGGTCCGCGCCGAGCTGCTCAGCCCGCCGGCTGCGCTGGGCCGCGACCCGGGCGCTGTAGTGGCTGGTCGTCACGGCCACCGGAATGCGCCCCCCGACGTGGCCGAGCACGTGGTCGGCCACCCGGTCCCGCTCGGCGTCGGTGAGCGAGAACTGCTCGGAGTAGTTGGCCAGGATGCAGACCGCGTCCACCTGAGCGTCAACAAGAAAGTCCATGACCCGGCTCTGACTGTCCAGGTCCAGGGTCTCGTCGTCGTGGAACGTGGTCGGCGCCACCGGAATCACGCCGCTGATCATCGTCCGGCCCCCGGGTTGGTCCGCATGGTCGGCCTATGGTCTCATGGCCGCCATGGTGACCGGAGACGCGCGGGATCTGTTCGTGGCCGTGGCCAGCGCGGCGGCCGCGCTGACCGGCCTGCTGTTCGTGGCCGTCACCGTGACTCCGCGCCCGGTCGGTGGCCGCCCGCGCGGGGTGATCCATCAGGTGCGATCGGCCGCGGCCCTGCTGGCCTTCACCAACGCGCTCGGCATCGCGCTGTTCGGCCTGGTGCCCAACAACAACGCCGGCTACCCGGCGGCCGCGTTCGGCATCATCGGCACGCTGTTCACCTTGGCCAGCGTCCGCTCGATCCTGGCCGACACCAGGGCGCGAACCAGGTTCCTGGCTCAGATCTCGTTGATCGCCGGGTTGCTGGCCGTGTTCATCAGCGAGATCATCTTCGGTGCCGAGCTGATCGTGCACTGGCACAACCACAACGCGCTGGACACCCTGGGCAACCTGATCACCGCCTCGTTGTTCATCGGCGTGGCCCGGGCCTGGGAGTTCGTCGGCGACCGGGACACCGGCATCTGGGCCTCGCTCATGGTGCTGGCCACCGGGCACGAACGGGCGCTGAACGACCCGGACGCCGGGTCCGCCGAGGCTGGCGGGTCTGGCGGGTCTGGCGATTCGCCCGATTAGGGTGTGAGCATGGCGAGACGCATCGACGACGAGGACGTCCGGGCGACCAAACTGCTGGACGCGCAGGACAAGGCGGCGCAGCTGTTCGCCGAGATCGGGACCCGGGGCATCATCCGGCCCGGGGTCACCGAGGTCCAGGCCAGCGACGCCATCCGGGACTTGGCGGCGGACATGTTCGGGGTGGAGCGGCACTGGCACAAGCGGATCGTCCGGGCCGGACCGAACACCTTGCAGCCGTACCAGAAGAACCCGCCCGACCGCGAGATCGCGGCCGACGACATCGCGTTCGCGGACTTCGGGCCGATCTTCGAGGCCTGGGAAGCGGATTTCGGCCGCACGTACGTACTGGGCAGCGACCCGGTCAAACAGCGACTGCGCGACGACCTGCCGGTGGTGTGGCAGGCTGGGCGGGAGTACTTCCGCGGCCAGCCGGACGTCACCGGGGAACAGCTGTACGCGCACATGGTCGGCCTGGCCGACCAGGCGGCCTGGGAGTTCGGCGGCGAGATCGCGGGCCACCTGGTCGGGCAGTTCCCGCACGAGAAGATCGCGGGCGACAAGATCGAGTCCTACATCGCACCCGGCTCGGACCAGCCCATGCGCCGGGCCGACCGCAGCGGGCTGGCCTGCCACTGGATCCTCGAAGTGCACCTGGTCGACCGGGACCGGCAGATCGGCGGCTTCTACGAGGAGCTGCTCGACCTCGGGTAGCCCGCAGTGCGGTCAGGGCTTGGTGTTCTCGGCCCGCTTACGACGCTGGGCTGATCCTCCCGGCCCGGTGAACGGCGCGGGCGGGTCGGTCCGCTCCCGGCGGCGCAGGTAGACCAGCACCGTGATGATGAAGATGACCAGAATCCCCGAGATGATGTAGTCGATCATGCGCCCGCCTCTCCTGCCAGGAGGGTAGCAACCCGGTCAGACCGGTAGCGACCCCAGCACCGCGCCGAGCTCGGTGAGCAGGCGGCTCGCGTCGGCTTCGGCAAAGACCAGCGGGGGGCGGATCTTCAGCACGTTGCCGTGCTCGCCGGTGGCCGAGATCAGCACCCGGCGTTCGCGCAGGCCGTTGACCACGGCGGTGGCCGCGGCCGGATCCGGGGTCCGCGAGGCCCGGTCCCGGACCAGCTCGATGCCGACGTAAAGGCCGGCGCCGCGGACGTCCCCGACCGGCTCGTACCGGGCGGCCAGTCCGGCCAGCTCGCGCCGCAGGAACGCACCCACCCGGCCCGAGGCGGCCAGCAGGTCCTCGTCCCGGATCACATCCAGCGTGACCTGAGCCGCGGCCATGGCCACGGTGTTGCCGCCGAAGGTGTTGAAGTACCGGGTGTCGCGGCCGAAGGCGGCCACCACCTCGGGCACCACCAGGACGCCGGCCACCGGGTAGCCGTTGCCCATCGGCTTGCCCATGGTGACGATGTCCGGGTCGAGGCCGTGCCGCTGGTAGCCCCACATCCGTTCGCCGGAGCGGGCGAAGCCGCTCTGCACCTCGTCCGCCACGAACAGGCCGCCGGCCCGGCGCACCACCTCGGCCACCGGGCCGAGCACGTCGGTGGGCTGGGCGAAGATGCCGTCGGAGGAGAACAGCGAGTCGGCGATGAACGCGGCCACCCCGTCGCCGCGCCGCTCCAGGTCGCGGATCTGGGTCTCGACCTGGCCGGCCAGCCAGGCGCCCAGGCCCGGCACCGGGCGGCGGTAGGAGTCCGGGGCGGGCACCCGCCGCACCCACGGGCTGAGGGGTGACCCCTCCCCCAGCGACGGCGAGATGCCCGCGGTCAGGTCCGAGTTGCCGTGGTAGGCCTCGGCGGTGACGATGATGCCGCGGCGGCCGGTGTGGTGCCGGGCCATCCGCAGGGCCAGGTCGTTGGCCTCGGAGCCGGTACAGGTGAACATGGCCTGCCCGGCCCGGCCGATCCGGCCGCTGTGCGTGCCCAGCAGGTCCTCGGCGTAGTCGAGGATGCCCGGCTGCAGGTAGCGGGTGTGGGTGCAGAGCGCGCCGAGCTGCGCGGCGATGGCCTCGGTGACCCGGGGGTGGGCGTGCCCGACCGAGACGACGTTGTTGTAGGCGTCCAGGTAGTCGCGGCCGTCCGCGTCGTAGAGCAGCACGCCACGGGCCCGGACGACCTCGACCGGGTGGGTGTAGAACAGCCGGTACGCGGGGCTGAGCAGCCGCTGCCGCCGTTCGACCAGGGCCCGGGTCCCGTCGTCCAGGCCGGCCGCGGTGGCGGGGTCGAAGGCGTTGTTCATCTTGCCGCGGGCCCCGTGGGCCCCGTGAGTTACGTCAGCCATTCGGTCACCTCCGGCACGGAGTGTTCCAGGAACCAGTCGAGCTGGGCCCACCCGGGCTCGGTGTTGCGCAGCAGGTAGGCCGCGTTGGCCGGGAACTGGGCCGCCCGGTGGGTGCTGATCAGCGCCCGGGCCACCACCCGGGCCATGACCAGATGCGGGATCAGCCGTAGCTCACCAAGGGTGAGGTCGGCCCGGGACCGGTAGCCGTCGAGCAGGTCGCGGCCGTCGGCGAAAATGTCGCCAATCAGCACGCCGTCCCGGGGTAGCTGGTTGAGCAGCGCGGTGGCCACGTCGATCGCGATCGCGGTGCGGGTCACGTCGCCGAAGTCGATGATGCCGGTGATGACGTCGGGGCGGGCCGGGTCGGCCAGCAGGTTCGACTTGTTGAAGTCGTTGTGCAGGACCTGGCGGCGCAGCGCGGCCACCTGCTCCTCGATCAGCGCGAACCGGTCCAGGCCGCGGGCCAGCTGAGCCCGGCGGCCGGGGTCCGGGATGCTGTCCAGCAGCGGCCGCAGCCGTGGCAGGTGCTGCACGTCCCAGGCCACCACGGGCGAGTCGGCCGGGTGGGCGAACCCGGCCGTGGCCCGGCGCAGCCGGGCGAGCAGTTCGCCGGTGGCCCGGCGCTGGGCTCGGGTGGACGGGATGCGGTCCAGCGGGATTCCGGGGCACCAGGTCATCAGCCGCACGGCCCGGACCTGGCCGGCCTGGTCGGTGACCGGGGCCCAGCTTCGTTGGTGCAGGTCCGGGAGCACGTGCGGCACCGGCAGGGCAGGGTCGGCCCGGGCCACGTGCTTGAGCAGTTCGACCTGAAAGTCAATCTCGGCCGGGGGCTCGGCAGGGTGGGCGACCTTGAGGATCCAGCGGCGCCCGTCCGGCCCCTCCAGCCGGAACGTGTCATCTTTCTCGGTCGCCAGCGGGGTGGCGGCGGTGTCGAGCCCGTACCGCTCCCGGGCCAGCTGCTCGGCCTCGGCCGCGGGCATGGCGCGGTGCGCGACGGCCAGGGCGGGGACCGAGACCGGCGGGTCACCGGTGGGGCTGGTGGATCCGGTGGGACACATGGGGTCGGCCTGGTTTTCCGGTCGGCGTTGTTTGGTATCAGCGGGGCTTTTGGGATCTATAGGATGGGTCGGAGTCGCGGGGCTGATCCCTTCAATCGAAATCGGGGACGGGAACCCGCTCGCCACCACGCAGGGCCGACTCGTGCGCGGCCAGTCCGGTCGCGGTCCAGTTTGCCGCGGTCAGGTCGTCCACCAGCGGGGTCCGGCCGGCCAGCACGCTGGACACGAACTCGTGCACCAGGTGCGGGTGGGACCCGCCGTGCCCGCCGCCCTGAACGAAAGACCGGTGACCCGGGCTCCCAGCTGAGTCAGCGTGGGTGAATTCGCGGGTGTACTTGCGGATCGGCTCGGGCAGCAGGTCGGCCCGGTCTGGCACCTTGACCCGGGTGGTGGTGACCGGCCGCCCCCGCCCTTCGCCAGCGGGCTCCCCCAGGGTGAACAGCACGGGATGCTCACCGGCGCCTTCGAGCTGCGGCCACTCGATGGCCTGCCGGTCGCCGTAGATGGAGAAGGACTCGGTGTAGGAACGGGCCAGCTGGAACAGCGACCGGGTCACCTCGACCACCGCGTCCTGGCCCGCCACCTCGATCAGGGCGCTCTGCACCGGGAACGGGTTGCCGTAGGCGCCCTCGTGGGCCGGGTCCAGCCGTCCCCCGCCGAGGGCGCGGACCGCGGTGGCCCGGGTGCCGAGCAGGGCGAGGATGGGCGCGACCGCGTGGGTCGCGTAGTACATCGGCGGCAGGCCGCGCCAGTAGGACGGCCAGCCGGTCATGTCCTGGAAGTGGGTGCCGCGGGCGTAGCTGACCCGCCCCAGCGCCCCGGCGGCGGCCAGGTCGCGGGCCCAGAGGAACTCGCGGGTGTAGACCGCGGTCTCCATCATCATGTAAATGGTTCCGGCGGCCCGGCGTGCCGCCACGATGCGGGCCAGGTCCCCCATGGTCAGCGCCATCGGCACCGTGCAGGCGACGTGCTTGCCCGCCTGCAGCGCGCGCACCACCTGGTCCGCGTGCGCGGTCAGGCCGGTGACGAGGTGCACCGCGTCCACGGCCGGGTCGGCCAGCACCGCGTCCAGGTCCGGATAGACGCGCTCGATGCCGAAGCGGCTCGCGACCCGGGCGGCCAGATCGGCCCGCAGGTCGGCGATCCCGATGCTGGTCACCCCGGGGTGATCGGAGTAGATGGGTACGAACTCAGCCCCGAACTCCAGTCCGACCACGACCACCCGCATGAGGAAAACCTATTCCTATGGGCCGGGGCGATGTCAATGAGGCCGGGTCCCAGCGGTGGTGGCGACGCCCCATAATGATGCTCATGGAATCCAGGCTGTTTCCCGCGACGGCACCGGCGAGAACGCGTTGACCAGCGGCTGGAACTTCCTCGGCGTCGATCCGGGCGAAGAGCTGCCGGACATCGACACGTCCGTGCCCCACTCGGCCCGCATCTACGACTACATCCTGGGCGGCAAGGACAACTTCGCCGCCGACCGGCAGGCCGCGGCCAAGGCGCTCGGCGCCAACCCGCACCTGGCGACCGGCATGCGGGAAAACCGGGCCCTGATGCGGCGGATGACGGCGTACCTGGCGGGCGAGGCGGGCATCCGCCAGTTCCTGGACATCGGCACCGGGCTGCCGACCAGCCCGAACATGCACGAGATCGCGCAGTCGCTGCGTCCGGACAGCCGGGTCCTGTACGTCGACAACGACCCGATCGTGCTGACCCATGCGCGGGCCCTGCTGACCAGCAACCGCGAGGGGTCCACGGCCTACATCCACGCCGACCTGCGCCAGCCGGAGCAGATCCTCAGCGATCCCCGGCTGGCGGAGACCCTGGATCTGTCCGAGCCGGTCGCGCTGACGCTGTTCGGCGTGCTGCACTTCATCCCGGACGAGGACGACCCCTACGGCATCGTGGCCCGGCTGCTGGCCGCGCTGCCCAGCGGGAGCTACCTGGGCGTCCAGCACCCGACCGGGGATTTCTACCCGGAAGGGGTGGGCGCGCAGGGCAGCTACCGCAACGCCGGCATCCCGTTCCAGTACCGGACCCGGGCCGAGTTCGAGCGGTTCGTGGCCGGCCTGGAGCTGGTCCCGCCGGGGCTGGTGCCGATGGTCGAATGGCGGGCCGAAGGGGAATCCCAGCCACGGCCCGCAGCGGCCGAGGCCGGCGCGTACGCCGCCCTGGGCCGGAAGCCCTGACGGAAGCCGAGGGAGACAGGATGGCCAGCGATCAGATCGACACGACCGTGCCGCACTCGGCCCGGATCTGGAACTACTGGCTCGGTGGCAAGGACAACTACCCGGTGGACCGGGAGGCCGGCGACCGGTTCCTCGAGGTCTACCCGGACATGTCGCACGTGGCCCGCTCGGTCCGGTACTTCCTGGCGCGCGCGGTCCGTTACCTGGCCGGCGAGGCCGGCGTGCGCCAGTTCCTCGACGTCGGCACCGGGCTGCCCACGGTCGACAACACCCACGAGGTCGCGCAGCGGGTCGCGCCGGAGTCCCGGATCGTCTACGTCGACAACGACCCGTTGGTCCTGGTGCACGCCCGCGCGCTGCTGACGTCCCGGCCCGAAGGCTCCTGCGCCTACGTCGACGCCGATGTGCGGGAACCGGCGGCGATCATCGAGGCGGCCCGGGCCACGCTGGACTTCAGCCAGCCGGTGGCGCTGATGATGCTCGGCATCATGGGCCACATCCAGGACGACGACGAGGCCCGGTCGATCGTGCACCAGCTGACCGCCGCGCTGCCCAGCGGCAGCTACCTGACCCTCAGCGACGGCGCCAACACCAGCGCGACCCGCTCCCAGGCCCACGACCGGTACCGCGAGACCGGCGCGGTCCCCTACCAGCTGCGCAGCCCCGAGCAGATCACCGCGTACTTCGATGGCCTGGAGCTGCTCGAGCCCGGGGTGGTGCCGGTGTCGCAGTGGCGGCCCGACCCGGACCCGGCCGGAGTGCGGCACGTGGACACCTACGGGGGCGTGGCCCGCAAGCCCTAGCGGTCGCGACGCCGACAGGCCGCGATGGCTGGAGGTCGCGAGGCCTAGAGGTCCAGGACGATCGTGACCGGCCCGTCGTTGGTCAGCTGGACCTTCATGTTGGCGCCGAACACGCCGGTCTCCACGTGCGCGCCGAGGCCGCGCAGGGCCTCGACCACCGCGTCCACCAGCGGTTCGGCCACCGGGCCGGGCGCGGCCGCCAGCCAGGACGGGCGGCGGCCCTTGCGGGTGTCCGCGTACAGCGTGAACTGGCTGATGACCAGGAGCGGGGCGGCCACGTCGGAGCAGGACTTCTCCCCCTCCAGGATGCGCAGGCCCCACAGCTTGGCCGCCAGCTTGGCCGCCTGTTCGGGGGTGTCGGTGTGGGTCACGCCGACCAGGACCATCAGCCCCGGCTCGTCGATGGCCCCGGTCACCCGCCCGTCCACGCTCACGCTGGCCTGGCTCACCCGCTGTACGACCGCTCGCACCTGATCTCCCCTCCGTTTCTGGGCGCCAGCGTACCGGTGGCAGGATGAGGAACCGTGGAACAGGACATAGTGCGCGCAAGCGTGGAACGAAGCTGGACCGATGAGGTGCTGCCCAGCCTGGCCGGGCTGGTCACGATCCCGGCGCTGTCGCCGGCCTTCGACGCGCAGTGGCCCGAGCACGGGCAGCTGCGGGCGGCGGTGGACCACGTGCAGGCCTGGATCGGGACCCGCGGTCTGCCCGGAGTCACCAGCGAGGTGATCGAGCTGCCGGGGCGGTCGCCGCTGCTGCTGGTGGACGTGCCCGCCACGGCCGGAGCGGCTGGTGCTGACCCGGGGACGGTGCTGGCGAAGATCGGGGCACCGTGCTGCTGTACGGGCACCTGGACAAGCAGCCGCCGGTGGGGGGCTGGGCCGACGGGCTCGGGCCGTGGACCCCGGTGTTCCGGGACGGCAAGCTGTTCGGCCGGGGCGCGGCTGACGACGGTTACGCGGCCTACGCCGCGACCACGGCGCTGGAGGCGGTGCGGGCGGCCGGGGGCGAGCACGCGCGGGCGGTGCTGCTGCTGGAGACGGGCGAGGAGTCGGGCAGCCCCGACCTGCCCGCCTACGTCGAGCACCTGGCCGCGCGGCTGGGGGACGTGACGTTCGTGGTGTGCCTGGACGGCGGGGGCGGCGACTACGAGCGCATGTGGCTGATGAGCAGCCTGCGCGGGCTGGTCAAGCTCACGGTCACGGTCAAGGTGCTGGAGACCGCCCAGCACTCCGGGATGGCCAGTGGCATCGTGCCGAGCTCGTTCCGGATCCTGCGGCAGCTGCTGGACCGGGTGGAGGACGCCGCGACCGGGGAGATCAAGCTGCCCGAGTTCAACGCGCCGATCCCGGCCGACCGCCGCGCCGCGGCCAAGGCCACGGCCGCGCTGGACCCGGACGGCCCGAAGCGCCTGTACCCGCTGCTGGACGGCACGCGGCCGGTGTCGGAGGATGACGTCGAGCTGATCTTGAACAACACCTGGCGGGCCACGCTGTCGGTGACCGGGGCGGCCGGGCTGCCCGAACCGGCCCAGGCCGGGAACGTGCTGCGGGCGGCCACGTCGCTGACGCTGAGCTTCCGCACCTCGCCGCTGGCCGACGCGAAAGCGGCGGGCGCCGCCGTGGTGCAGGCGCTCACCACCGACGTGCCCTACGGCGCCACCGTCGAGATCAGCGACTACGCGGCCGAGAGCGGCTGGAACGCGCCCGCGTTCGCGCCCTGGCTGACCGCGGCGATGGAGTCAGCCAGCGACCGCGTGTTCGGGAAGGAGTACGGCAGCCTGGGCATCGGCGGCTCGATCCCGTTCATGGAGATGCTGAGCCGGCGGTACCCGCAGGCCCAGATCGTGGTCACCGGCGCGCTCGGGGCCGACTCCAACGCCCACGTGCCCAACGAGTGGCTCCACATCCCGTTCGCCCAGCAGATCACCGAGGCGGTCGCGCACCTGCTGGACGCGCACGCCCGGAGCTAGGGGCACCGGCACCGGTCAAGGGTGCGCGATGGCGCCATTGGGCACACTATGGGGTGCCCTTTGGCGCCAGCGCGCACACTATGGGGCGGCTTTGGGGCGGTAGCGGTTTTGGGGCGGTAGCGGTTATTCGGCACCTTTCGGGCGGTACTGCAGGCGCTTGCGGGCGGTTTCGGTGACACCGGTGCGCTCGTTGCGGGCGGCCAGCTGGCGGGCCTGGTCCAGGTCGACTGGGGTGAGCAGGCCGTTGGCCAGCAGGAAGCTGGCCAGGTTGCGGGAGTGGCCGCGCTCGTTCCAGATCAGGCCCTGGAGCAGCTTCTTGTAATCCGAGATCGCGCCCTCGCCCGACAGGTCCAGGGCCACCACCACGTCCATCATGGGCACGGTGGCCGGGGCGGGCAGGCCGAGGATGTACTCCTGGTAGTAGAAGGCCGTGGCCAGCCGGGCGGTGTTGTTGCGGTCGAACCAGGCCCGGACCCGGGCCACCGCCTCCTCGCCGGGCGGGCCATCGGCTGGGTCGCCGGCCTGACGCAGCACCCGGCCGTCCTGGGTGACGGGCTGGGTGTCAGAGGGGCCGGCCAGCGGGGCGACCGGCTCGGCGGCGACCTCGAGGCGCAGGCGCAGCACCCATTCGGTCACGCAGACCAGCCAGGAGCCCTCCTCCAGCACCACCGGGAGGGCCTCGTAGTGGGCCGGGGCCATCGGGAGCACGTGCCGGGCCGCCCGCTGCACGGCTTGGGCCGCGGGTGGAGCGTCGCCACCCGGGTCCGGGGCCAGGTACACCCGGTGGGTGCTGTCCCGGCTGAACAACTCCCAGCGGTGGTGCACGTAGCGCAGGCCGGCACAGCGGGGCGCGCGGTGCAGGGTGAGATCCTCGTTGTCGCTGAGCAGACCGCGGTCCAGCCAGGTGATCTCGTCCGGCGGGCAGCGCGTCCACTCCCCGCGCGCCGCCGCCCACAGGAAGAGCTGGCCGGTCGTCACGGGACGACAATATCGGCTGGTGGTCCTCCGGCCGACAGTGCCAGTCAGTCGTCCTTGGGCCCACAGTGCCAATCGGTCGTCCTCCGGCCGAACGGAGTCAGCCGATCTGAACCTCAGACAGCAGCGCGTCGGGCCGGGTGCCCCAGCGGATCGAGTCGCCGGTGCTGACCGCGTGCTCGCCGGTGACCGCGCGGCCGTTGAGGGTGATCCCGTTCATGCCCAGGTTGGTGACGTACCACTGGCCGTCGGAGTAGGTGAACTTGGCGTGCTCCCGGGACACGGTGGGCACCTCGGGCAGGCCCAGCTCCACGGCGTGGCCGCGGCCGGCCCGGGCGCCGGACACGGTGGTCTCGGCCACCGCGCCCCCGGTGATCAGGCGCAGCGGCGGGGCGGCGTGCTGATTGCGCTCCAGCACCGTGGGCAGCCCGCTGACGGTGGCGCCGCCGGAGGGGGCCTGCGCCTGGGTGTAGCCGTCGTTCGTCCCGTAGTCCGGGACCAGGCGCGGCCGCTGGTACGGGGCCGGGGCGGCGGGCGGGGCCTGAACCGGGTCCGGCGCGGGTGCCTGGGCCGGTTCGGCGGCCTGTTCCTGAGCCTGCCCGGGGGCCTGTCCCGGGACCTG
Organism: Streptosporangiaceae bacterium; assembly: GCA_965277615.1. GTDB lineage: Bacteria > Actinomycetota > Actinomycetes > Streptosporangiales > Streptosporangiaceae > Bog-532. Next base: position 991,650 of record CBDIDG010000004.1, read on the forward strand.
CCCGGGGGCCTGCCCCGGGACCTGCCCGGGGGCCTGCCCCGGGGCCTGCACTGCAGCGTCGGAGGCGGCGTAGGAGTTGACCGGCTGGCCCGGCTTGAGCCGGTACCGGCCCTCCGGGATTGAGGGGTCGGCGATGATGCGGACCTCGGTCGGCACCCGGCGGGCCAGCCGGGCCCCCTGGGCCTGGACCTGCTCCAGGTAGACCTCGGTGGCCGACTCCATGACCACGCTGGGCTCCATCCGCTCCCCCAGCACGGCCAGGTCCTGCGGGTTCATGCGCAGGTCGACCACGTCCGGGGCCAGCAGCGTCCCGGACGGCGTGACCACGAACACCTCGGACACGTGCCGCAGCGCCTGCTGCAGCACGTCCTGGCCGTCGCGCCAGGGGCGGGACGACATCCGCTGCACCCAGGGGTGGTCGCGGGTCACGCCCAGCGCGCGCAGCCCGAACACGGCCGCGACGACCAAGGCCGCGATCACGAGCAGGAAGATGGTGGCCCCCAGGGCCGAGCCGGTGATCAGCAGCAGGAGAACCCAGCACACCACGACGGCGGCCACGATCTTCCACCGCCTGCGGTTCCGCGACGGAAAAGAAGCCCGCGCCCGGCGCACCGCCCCACCCTGCTCGCTCATCGACACCCCTCGTTATGGATTCGCTATCTCTACCGTGCACGGAACCTGGGCGGTCCGCACGCCGATTGCTGCATTACGGATGTGGAGCATGCCCGCCGTAGACGCGCGCGTCAACGAAAACGAGCCTTCTTCCAGACACCTGGAAGTTGCGGACGCCCAGCTCAGGGCGGTTTCGGCAGCCGCCGCGAGCGAGCTGCGGCGGGCCTCGGACCGCCGCGGGACCCTCGGCAACTGCGGACGCCGGTGAGAACGAATACAGAAAAAGACCTCATAGCATTCACCCCCACGTCCGGGTCAACGAATCCGGAAAGGGCAGAGGAAATGCTCATGGAGCACCCAGTAAAAGACCATGCATCCGGTTAATATGCCCCGCTGGCAATAAGTATGTTGTGATGGCTATGGGGCTCGGGCAGCCGTCGGCCAGAATTGGCGGTGGAGCGCGCGCTATTCCTACCCTCGGCCTCAGCCGCGGCGGCGTGACTTCCCGGGCCCGGGTGCTTCCGGGCTGCTAGCGCGCTGGTACGCGCGCCCCGCGGGCGGTTCATTAAAAATCCAGAATTTTGAGAGCCGGTTCATTGAATTAGCTCATATGCGCCGCAGAAAAAACCTTCAGTAACGCCGAAAATCGGCCGGGCACGATGATGGACATGAAGCCACTCGAAACCGTCGCAGAACCCGGACCGGGCCTGGCTGATCGCGTATTCTCGCCGCCACAGGTGGACATTGTCGTCCCGGTCAAAGACGAGGAACGCGATCTGGGCCCGAGCGTCCGGCGGCTGTGCGCCTTTCTGCGCGACGAATTCCCTTTCTCGGCCCGTATCACGATCGCCGACAACGGCAGCACCGACCACACCTGGGCCGTGGCCACCGGCCTGAGCCGGGAGTTCCCCGCGGTGACCGCGGTGCACATGGAGCAGCCGGGGCGGGGCCGGGCGCTGCGGACCATCTGGTCCGGCAGCGACGCCGACGTGCTGGCCTACATGGACGTCGACCTCTCCACCGACCTGAACGCGCTGCTGCCGCTGGTCGCCCCGCTGCTGTCCGGGCACAGCGACCTGGCCATCGGCACCCGGCTGGCCCGCGGCTCCCGGGTGGTCCGCGGGCCGCGCCGGGAGGTCATCTCACGCAGCTACAACCTGCTGCTGCGGGCCTCGCTCGGGGCGGAGTTCAGCGACGCCCAGTGCGGGTTCAAGGCCATCCGGCGCGACCAGGCCCGCGCGCTGCTGCCGCTGACCGAGGACACCGGGTGGTTCTTCGACACCGAGCTGCTGGTGCTGGCCGAACGGGCCGGGCTGCGCATCCACGAAGTGCCGGTCGACTGGATCGACGACACCGACTCGCGGGTCGACATCGTGGCCACCGCCCTGGCCGACCTGCGCGGCATCGTCCGGCTCAGCGTCGGCTTGCTCCGCGGCACGATCAAGGTGCCGACGTTGCGGGACTCGGCCGCCGGGGCGTTCGCGGCCGGTTATCCGCGGGGGCGTCAGGGCCGGGCCGAGCTGGGCTGGCAGATCGCCGGGTTCGCGGCCATCGGCGTGGCCAGCACCGTGGCCTACCTGCTGCTGTTCCTGCTGCTGCGCAATGTCATGCCCGCGCTGGCCGCCAACGCGCTCAGCCTGCTGGTCACCGCGATCGCCAACACGGCCGCCAACCGGCGGCTGACGTTCGGCATCCGGGGCCGGGCCCAGGCGGCGCAGCACCAGATCAAGGGCCTGATCGCGTTCGGCATCAGCTTCGGGCTGACCACCGGGGCGCTGGCCGGGCTGCACGCGGCCACCGCGGCCCCGAGCCGGGGGGCCGAGGTCGCGGTGCTGGTGGTGGCCAACCTGGTCGCCACCGCGGCGCGGTTCGTGCTCTACCGGAGCTGGGTGTTCGGCCGGGGGGCGCCATCACAAGCCCCGGCCCCTGCCGCTGCTGTCTCATCGATTTCGTCTGACGGGAGCCTGTCTTGACCGCCATCACTACCCGGGCCGAGGTCTCGGGCCGCGGCCGGCACGAGCCGCCGCGCGGCCGGATGAGACGGCTGGTGTCCGGGCCGGCCACCGACCCGCGCTGGGTCCGCCCGGCCCTGCTCGGGCTGCTGGCCCTGACGGCCTTGCTGTACCTGATCGACCTCAGCCGTAACGGCTGGGGCAACGACTTCTACTCCGCCGCCGTGCTGGCCGGGACCAAGAGCTGGAAGGCGTTCTTCTTCGGCTCGTTCGACGCCTCCAACTTCATCACCGTGGACAAGACCCCGGCCTCGCTGTGGGTGATGGAGCTGTCGGGCCGGATCTTCGGGGTCAACTCCTGGAGCATGCTGGTCCCGCAGGCCCTGGAGGGGGTGGCCTGCGTCGGCGTGCTGTACGCGGCGGTGCGGCGCTGGTTCGGCCCGGCGGCTGGGCTGGTGGCCGGGCTGGCCCTGGCGCTGACCCCGGTGGCCGCGCTGATGTTCCGGTTCAACAACCCGGACGCGCTGCTGGTACTGCTGCTCACGATGGCCGCGTACACGATGGTCCGCGCACTGGAGAACGGCCGCTCCCGCTGGCTGGTGCTGGCCGGTGCGCTGATCGGGTTCGCGTTCCTGGCCAAGATGCTGCAGGCATTCCTGGTCGTGCCCGGGTTCGCGCTGGCCTACCTGTGGGCCGGGCCGCCGCGGCTACGTAAACGCATCGGGCAGCTGCTGCTGTCCGGGCTGGGCATCATCGTCGGGGCCGGCTGGTGGCTTCTGATCGCCGAGCTGGTCCCGGCGGCGGACCGGCCCTACTTCGGTGGCTCGACCAACAACAACATCCTGCAGCTGGCCATCGGCTACAACGGCCTCGGCCGGCTGGACGGCAGCGAGACCGGCTCGATCGGCGGCGGAGCGGGTGGCCGGGGTGGCGGCGGCTCGGCCTTTGGCGGGTCCACCGGCATCACCCGGCTGTTCGCCTCGGAGTTCGGCGGCCAGATCAGCTGGCTGCTCCCGGCCGCGCTGATCGCGTTGGCCGCCATGGTGTGGGTGTCCCGGCGGGCGATCCGGACCGACCGGACCCGGGCCGCGGCCCTGCTGTGGGGCGGCTGGCTTATCGTCACCGGCCTGACGTTCAGCTACATGAGCGGCATCATCCACCCGTACTACATGGTGGCGCTGGCCCCCGCGATCGCGGCGCTGGTCGGCATCGGGGCCGTTGGCCTCTGGGATCGGGGGCTGGGCTGGCTGGGGCGGCTGGCGGTGTCGGCCGCCGTGGCGGTGACCGCGGGGTGGGCGTTCGTCCTGCTCGACCGGACGCCGGCCTGGTTCCCGTGGCTGCGGTGGGCCATCGTCGTCGCGGCCGGACTGGCCGTGCTGGGCATCCTGGCCGGACCACGGCTGGCGCGGCTGGGCCGGGGCCGGACGGGGCGGCTGGGCCTGGCCGGAGTGCCGGTCGTGCTGGCCCTGGTGGCCGGGCTGGCCGGGCCCGCCGCTTATGCAGCCGAGACCGTGGCGACTACGCACACCGGGTCGATTCCGAGTGCCGGACCGGCTTCGGCGGGCGGCATGGGCGGCGCGCCCGGTGGAGGCGGCGGGGCTGGTGGGCGTGGCTTCGGTGCTGGTGCGCCCGGTAAGGCTGGTGTGACTGGTTCGGCTGGAGCTGCTGGTGGGACTGGCGCTGCTGGCGGGACTGGCTCGGCTGGGGCTACTGGCGGGACTGGCTCGCGGACCGGGACGCCGCCGACGGGCACGGGAATGGGTGGCACTCGCCCGGGCGGTAGTGGCACGGGCAGCACCGGCACGGGCAGCTCGACGGGGACGGGCACCGGGACCGCTCCGGGCGGAACCCGGACCGGAACCGGGGCGGCCGCGGGCGGGATAGCCGCGGGCGGTGCAGGTGGTGCAGGTGGTGCGGGCGGTCTGAGCGGCAACACTCAGGTCAGCAGCGCCCTGGTGAAACTCCTGGAGAAGGGGGCGTCGGGCTACAAGTGGGTCGCCGCCACCGTCGGCTCGCAGGAGGCGGCGCCGCTGGAGCTGGCCACCGGCGGCGCGGCGGTCATGGCCATCGGCGGCTTCAACGGGACCGACCCGTCGCCCACGCTGGCCCAGTTCAAGGCCATGGTGGCCCAGGGCGAGATCCACTACTACCTGGGCGCCAACAGCCAGAGCTTCGGCGGCGGTAACAGCTCCTCGGCCATCACCACCTGGGTCGTCGCCCACTACAAGAAGGAGACCGTCGGCGGCACCACCGTCTATGACCTCACCCAGCCCAAGAGCTCCTAACGCGCCTGGCCCCCCAATTACGCCGGGCGGTCAAGGGGCGGGAGGCCCAGGTTCCCGTGGGACCTGGGCCTCTCCGTTGTTCAGGCGGGCGCCGCTTCTGTGCCTCGTATGACTGGGGAGGCGAGGGCGTCCGCGGGCGTCTCGTCTCGTCGCGTCCGGGCAGCACGCCCGATGGCGCCATTGGGCGTGCTAGGACACGCCCAATGGCGCCATCGGGTGCGTAGGAAGCCAGACGCGTAGAGATCCACGAGGCGGGTGGGACGCTTGGGGAAGCAGAGCGACTGGCTGATGGGACCGCGAAGGTTCCGAGGAGACCGGGCCTGGTTTTGGGCACATACTGCACAAAGCTGGGCCCAGCGCAGAGTTATCTGTCGCTGGACGGCGGCCGGGGAGGTGGAGATGGGTGATTCGGATCAGAACGAAATAAGTCCCGGATCGATGGTGACTCCGGCGGACCTGGAGTGGTTCGCAAGTACGTTCGTAGATCTTGACGACCCTGAGGTAATCGGCCGCGCTTGGGGCTGACCGGGTCATGGCCTTGCCACCCGAGTGGTGACGAAGATTCGACGTCGGCGGCCTGAGCGTGCGGGTCAGGCGGGTCAGTAGTGGGCGGTGATGCGGCGGGCGGGCCGTCGTACGGCTTAGGGCTGGCCACCACCACTTCGGGGTCCAGGAACGGCAGCACGGTGAGCAGGTCGTCGCCGCCGATGGTGGCCAGGACGCCGGCGATCCCGGGGCTGAGCGGCGGGGTGAGGCCGGGACGATGCGCCTAGCTGCTCCGGCCGGCGACGGCGACCGAAATCCCGACACCGATCATGGCCAGGCCGCCGGCCCCGCCAACCAGCGCGAAGCGGCGCGGGGAACGGGCGAACCAGGCCCGCAGGCCGCCCGCGGCCAGGGCCCAGGTGGTGTCGGAGACCAAGCCGATCGCGATGGAGATCAGGGCCAGCAGCAGCATCTGCACCGGGACGTGCCCGGCGGCGCGGTCGACGAACTGCGGGAGGACGGCACCGAACAAGATGTAGGCCTTGGGGTTGGTCACCCCGACCACGAAACCCTCGCGGACCGCGCGGCGGTCGCTGCGGCCCGGGGCATCGGCGGCGAACGCTCCGGCCAGGCTGGCCCGCCTGCGGAACGCCTGCACGCCAAGCCAGATCAGATAAAGGGCTCCGGCCAGCCGGACGGCCAGGAACACCTGGGCCGAGCGCTGGACCACCGTGCCCAGGCCCACCGCCACACAGGATGCGACCAGGTAGTTGCCGGCCGCGTTACCGCACACCGTGGCCAGCGCGGTGCGGCGGCCGTAGGCCAGGGCACGCCCCACGGTGAACAGCACACTGGGGCCCGGTATGACGATCAGGATGACCGACGCCACCGCGAAGGCCAGCATGCTCGCGACGGGAGGCATGCCCCACGGTAACCCGCGGGTCAGGCGGGGGTCTTCTCCCCGGCTTCGACCGCGACCGGCAGGTGGTTCCCGGCCGGCGGCAGCGGGCAGGTGGCGAATTCGGTGTAGGCGCAGGGCAGGTTGACCGCGTGGTTGAAGTCCAGCGTGACCCGGCCGTCGGGGTCGGGCGCCGCCACCCGCAGCGAGCGGTTGGCCGGGTAGGTGGTGACTCCCGAGGTAGCGTCGGTGAACAGGATGTTCAGGGCGCCGGGGGTCTGGCCGTTGAACGCGGTCAGCCGCAGCGTCTGGCCGTCAGCCTCGAACTCAACCTCGCCGGGCGCCTCGTAGACGTGCTGCAGGCCCTCGACCACGGCGCCCACCGTGACGTCCTGCGGCTGGGCGAAGGGAAGATATCGGCCGGTCAGCACCCAGCGCGGGTCCGGGTCGTAGGCCGGGGTGCCGGTGAAGCCGGTACGCAGCGGGTGGTCCGGATGCCGGGGCCGGACGATGAGGTTGCCGCCGCGCTTGGCCACCTCGATCACCGCGTGGCCGGCCTTAGCGTTGATGCCGCCGCGCTCGGGGATGGGGGCGAACGTGTACTCGCCGCGCACGGGGACGCCGTCCACGGACAGGTCCTCACCCTCGTCCAGCACGACCGTGACCCGGTCGTCCGCGCTGCGCCAAGTACCGGGGGCGTCGGGCCAGCGCTGGGGTTCGGCGTCGAGCCAGTGCAGGCCGGTGATGGCCAGGAAGCCGTGCGGAGCGGCCAGCTGGGCCTCGTGCTCGCGGTGCCACTGCTGCCACTGGCCGGCATAGGCCGTGGTGGCCAGATCCTGAACCGTCATATCCCGGACAATCGGCCGGCCGGCTGGGTTATTCCTCTTCCGGGGCGCGGCCCGTGCCGTCCGTGCCGTCGGCGGCCTGCTGCTCCCGGAGGCGCTTGCGCTGCGGGACGACGACGTACTTCGGGTCAAGGGTGGATTCGACTCCCGCCGCGAAGGTGCTGAAACGCTGCAGCGCGCTTCCGCTCAGCAGAGCCAGGCCGGCCGCGGCCGCGACCGTCCGGCTGCGCCGGGCCCCGGTCAGCGCGAGGACGGCACCGCCCACGGTGAGGACCTCCGACCAACGGCGTAGCCGCCCGGGCCGCCCCGCCGTGTAAGCGCGGGCAGGCAGACTCGTTCGCCGCTCGATCAGGAACGAGGCGGTCATCTCGCTCGCGGCACCCGCCACCGCCAGCCGGCGGGCCGGGGCCGCTTCGGACACCGGGGTGGCCAGGAGGCCCAGGCCACCTCCGCTGGCCGCAGCCGATCCGACGAAGATGAACGGCAGCTCGTGGCGGGCCTCGTTCCAGGCCGGGACGGCGGTCTGGGACAACAGCGCCGCCGTGTAGGAAGCCACGCCGGGGGCGAAGGCGGCGGCGGACAGGCCTGCCGGGCGGGCAGCCACCACCAGGACCCGGCCTGGCCACCGCGTCCGCCAGCGCTGTGGGAGCAGTTCGGCGGCGGCCGCGACCGCGCTGCCGGGACCGAACGCGGTGAGGATCCAGGTGCCGACGCTCATCGGCGAGGTCGGCTTGGCCACCCGCAGCATGTGGTGGAAGCGTTCCGGCCGGCCCAGGTCGGCGACGAGCAGGCCCAGGCTGGCCAGCAGCGCCCCGAAGCTGCCCAGGCGGCCGGCCCGGCGCAGGGCCGGGCGGCCGGTCAGGTCCGCGCCCGCCGCGAGCAGGGCGGATCCGGCGGCCAGGCCGCCGGTGAACAGGTAGGCCGGGATCTTCCACTCCCAGACTGGGGGCTTCAGCACCGGCCGGCCGTAGTACGAGCGGAATTCGGCCTTAGGGACGGCCAGTTCCTCGCGGGCCTTCACCGCCGCGCCCGCCCCGGGCGGCTCACGAACACCGACGCGGCGGCGGCCAGCAGCGCGGCGGCGGCCACCCCGGTGGCTTTCCAGGTGGCGGCCAGGTTCCGGGTGGGCACCACCGGGTCCGGCGGCAGGCCGTACGCTTCTGGCTCGTCCAGCAGCAGGAAGAACGCGCCGTCGCCGCCCACCCCGTTGTCCGGGTCCTCGCCGTACAACCGGGCCTCCGGCACTCCCTCGGCGTGCAGGTCAGCCAGCCGCTCGCCCGCCCGTTCCCGCAGCTCGTCCAGGGGACCGAACTGGATGGACTGGGTGGGGCAGGCCTTGGCGCAGGCGGGCTCCAGGCCGCCGTGCAGCCGGTCGTAGCAGAGCGTGCACTTGGCCGCCCGGCCGTCGTATGGCCGCCGGTCGATGACCCCGTACGGGCAGGCGGACACGCAGTAGCCGCAGCCGTTGCAGATGTCCTGCTGCACGACGACGGTGCCGAACTCGGTGCGGAACAGCGCCCCGGTGGGGCATACATCCAGGCAGCCCGCGTGCGTGCAGTGCTTGCATACGTCCGAGGCCATCAGCCAGCTCAGCCCGTCGCGGCTGCCCGGCTCGCCGTCACCGTCCACGACCGGGAGCGAGGGGAACGGGAGGTCGGCCGGGCTGGTGCCGAGCTGACCACCGCCCCGCTTGGTGTGCCGCAGGGCCTCGGCCACTACGGCGGCGTCCTGGTCGCTGGCCGGCGGCCCGGTGGGCAGGCCGGCCAGCCCCACATCCTGTACACCCAGCCGGCGGTCCTGCTCGATAAACGCCACGTGCCGCCAGGAGTTGGCGCCGAGCATGCCGGTGTTGTCGAACGACATGCCCAGCAGGTTGAGCCCGTCCTCGGGCACGTTGTTCCACTCCTTGCAGGCCACCTCGCAGGCCTTGCAGCCGATGCAGACCGAGGTGTCGGTGAAGAAGCCCACCCGGGACGGGTGCTCGGGGTAGCCGGCGTCCGCGGCGGGGTCATCCAGCGGGCCGTAGAAGCTGTGCTCGCTGGGCTTGCGGCGCTCAGAGGTCATGCCGGTTCTCCTTTCTGGGCGGGCCGTCCGGGCCGGGCGGTTCGGTGTGCGGCGGGCCTGTTGTGCCGCCGGCCGTCCTGATCCGCGTGCCGGTCTCCGGGGTGACGCCGGCCCGGCGCCGGTACTCCGCTACGTAATCCAGCAGGGCCGGTCCCCTCGGACGCCGGCCGGGCTGGACGTCGCAGGTCAGGACCTTGCTTTCCTGGATGAAGACGTTCGGGTCGACGACCACGCCGATCAGGTCGTTGACCACGTCGCCGCTGGTCAGGCCGGATTGCCCCCAGTGGTAGGGCATCCACACCTGGTGCACGACCTGGCCGTCCACGCGCAGCGGCATCATCCGGTCGGTGACGAGCACCCGGGCCTCCACCGCGGTGCGGCTGGTGATGACGTGGGCCCAGTCGAGGTGGTGCAGGCCGCGCTCACGGGCCAGTTCCGGCGAGACCTCGACGAACAGCGCCGGCTGCAGCTCGGACAGGTGCGGTAGGGTCCGGCTCATCCCGCCCGCGGTGTGGTGCTCGGTGAGCCGGGCCGCGGTGAACACGTACGGGAACACGTCGCGGTGCGCCTCGGGCCAGGACGGGTTGGACGGGTTGTCGGGCCGGCCGTACACCTTCCGGACCGGGCTGGCCTGCTGGCCGTAGAGCAGGTTGGGAAACGGCGACTCGTGTGGCTCATAGTGCGCGGGCAGCGGCCCGTCGGCCAGGCCGGTGGGAGCGAACAGCCAGGCCTTCCCGTCCGACATCATGATGAACGGGTCGTCGCCGGCCAGCGCCGCCGGGCCGACCGCGCCCTCCGGCGGCTGGTAATCCGGGGGTTTGGCCGCTTCGAAGTCGGGGATGTCGTGGCCGGTCCACTTCCGCTGCCCGGCGTCCCACCAGACCAGGGCCTTGCGCTCGCTCCAGGGCCGGCCCTGCGGGTCGGCGGAGGCCCGGTTGTACAGCACCCGCCGGTTGAGCGGCCAGGTCCAGCCCCATTCGGCGTCGTACGGGCCCTGCTCCCAGTGCGGCTTGCGCCGCCGGGCCTGGTTCACCTCGTCGGCGTACACGCCGCTGTAGATCCAGCAGCCGCACATCGTGCTGCCGTCCGCCCGCAGGTCCAGGTACCCGCTGACCGCGCGGCCGGTGCTCAGGTCTACGCCGCTGATCCGGCGGAGCACGTCCGCGGCGGACGGCTCGTCCCCGTCGGTGCGGTAGTCCCAGGCCAGGTCGAGCAGAGGCCGGTCCCGGTCGTCGGCCGAGCCGGCCAGCTTCTGCCTGAGCCGGCGGCCGAGGTGGTAGGCGAACCACAGGTCCGAACGCTGGTCGCCAGCCGGGGCCACCGCCTGGTCGCGCCACTGCAGCATCCGCTGGGTCTGGGTGAACGTGCCCGACTTCTCGGTGTGGGCGGCGGCGGGCAGGAAGAACACCTCGGTCGCGCACTGCTCGGGCACGATCTCGCCGGTCTCGATCTCCGGGGCGTCCTGCCAGAACGTGGCGCTCTCGATCATGGTCAGGTCGCGGACCACCAGCCAGTCCAGTTTGGCCAGGCCGAGCCGCTGCAGCCGGCCGTGCGCCGACCCGACCGCCGGGTTCTGGCCGAGCAGAAAGTACCCGAACACCTTCCCGTCGACCATGTCCATCACGGTGCGGTACGTGCCGTGGTCCCCGTTGATCCGGGGCAGGTAGTCAAAGCAGTAGTCGTTGTCCGCGGTCGCGGCGTCGCCCCAGTACTCCTTGAGCAGCGAGATGAAGTACGTGTCGGCGTTGCGCCAGAACCCCTTCTGCTGGTCGGCGGCCACGGTGTCCAGGTAGCGCCGCAGGTCGCTGTGCGTGGTGTCGGCCATCGGCAGGTAGCCGGGCAGCAGGTTGAACAGGGTCGGGATGTCGGTCGATCCCTGGATGCTGGCGTGGCCGCGCAGCGCGTAGATGCCGCCGCCCGGGCGGCCGATGTTGCCCAGCAGCAGCTGGATGATCGAGCCGGCCCGGATGTACTGCGGGCCCACGGTGTGCTGAGTCCAGCCGACGCTGTAGACCAGCGCGCCGGTGCGCTCCCGTCCCGAGGCTCCGGTCCAGGCCCGGCACACCTTCTCGAACGCCTGCTGCGGCACCCCGCACACCCGCTCGACCATCTCCGGGGTGTAGCGGGCGAAGTGCCGCTTGAGCACCTGGAACACGCAGCGCGGATCTTCCAGCGTGGGGTCGGCGGCGATCTCGCCGGAAGCGCCTTCGATGACCGGGCCGCCGGCGCCGTGCTGGTAGGGCGCGGACTGCTCCTTGTCCCGGCCACCGCTGTGCTCTTCGGCCGCGATGCTGTCGTAGGCCCAGCTGGACGGGTCGTAGGAGGCGGTCACCGGGTCGTAGCCGCTGAACAGCCCGTCCAGGTCTTCGGTGTCCTGGTACCGGTCGCTGAGCAGGAATGACGCGTTCGTGTAGGACTGAATGTACTCGCGGAACTCCAGCCCGTGGCCGAGGAGGTAGTTGATCACCCCGCCCAGGAACGCGATGTCGGTCCCGGCGCGCAGGCTGACGTACTGGTCGGCAAGCGCGCTGGTGCGGGTGAACCGCGGGTCGATGTGGATGACCCGGGCACCGCGCGCCTTGGCTTCCATCACCCACTGGAACCCGACCGGATGGGCTTCGGCCATGTTCGAGCCCATGATGATGATGCAGTCGGTGTTGGTCAGGTCCTGCAGGTAATCGGTGGCGCCGCCACGCCCGAACGAAGCTCCCAGACCGGGAACGGTGGCGGAGTGTCAAATCCGGGCCTGGTTCTCGATCTGGATGGCGCCCATCGCGGTGAACAGCTTCTTGAGCAGGTAGTTCTCTTCGTTGTCCAGGGTCGCGCCGCCCAGGCTGGCGATGCCCATGGTGCGGCGCAGCGCGTTCCCCGCGTCGTCGGTGTCCTGCCAGCCCTTGCGCCGCGCGTCCAGCACCCGGTCGGCGATCATGTCCATGGCCTGGTCCAGGCCGAGTTCCTGCCACTGCGTGCCGTACGGTGGCCGGTAGAGCACTTGCTGGGCCCGCTGCGGTCCGGTGACCAGCTGCTTGCTGGCCGAGCCCTTGGGGCACAGCCGGCCGCGGGAAATGGGGCTGGCCGGGTTGCCTTCGATCTGGATGACCTGCCCGCCGGTGGCGTACACCAGCTGCGCGCAGCCGACCGCGCAGTAGGGGCAGACCGAATCGACGGCCCGGTCCGTGACGCTGGTCCGGGGCGCGAGCGACGCCGATCGCGGAGATTCGGCGGCCCGGCCCCGGCCCAGCGTGTCCGGCCCGGTCAGCTGGCGGTACACCGGCCACGAGCTGACCCATCGCCGCAGGCCCATTCGGTGGTCTCCTCCAGTTAGCGGCGGTCTCCTCCGGGCGGTAACACGCGTGCTCAGCTGGCGACGCGGCTACGGGCGAACTGCTCGACGATCGCCGGACAGAAAGCGGGCAGATCAGCCGGGGACCGGCTGGTGGTGAACCGCCCGTCCACGACAACCTCCTCATCGACCGCCTCGGCACCCGCCAACCGTAGGTCGGTCCACAGGCTCGGCCAGGAGGTCATCCGGTGCCCGCGCACCTTATCGGCCTCGATCAGCGTCCACGGCCCGTGACAGATCGCGGCGATCGGCTTGCCACTGTCCGCGAACTCGCGGACGAAGCTGACCGCTTCCGGCTTGATCCGCAGCATGTCGGGGTTGACCGTGCCGCCGGGAAGCAGCAGCGCGTCGTACTGGCTGGGCTGCGCCTCGCCGACCTGCCGGTCCACCGCAAAGGTGCCCGCCGACACCAGGTCGAACTGCCGGGCCTGGATCTCACCGGGATGGATCGACAGCAGATCGCTGCTGGCCCCGGCGCCGTACAGGGCCCCGCGGGGCATCTCGAGCTCCACGCGCTCGACCCCGTCGGTGGCCAGGATTGCCACGCGCATGCCGTCTAGATCACGTGCCATGGTCTCCCCTTCGCTTTCTGGCTGGGCTCACCTAGGCGAGCCTGCCCGGACAGCAGGGCCGGCACATCCCCAGGCTTGCTAGTCGGGCGCGCCGAGAACCTGGTCCAGCACGCCGGCCAGCCAGTCGCGGGCCTGGGCCGCATCGGCCGGCGCGGCCAGCTGCCGGGCCGCGATGTACAGGTCGGGCCGGACCAGCAGCACTCCCCCGTCGTCAATCTCCCGCAGCCCGGCCCAGGTCCCGTAGGGGTCCTCGTAGGGCTGGCCCGGGCCGATCGACACCGGCGTGATCTCCAGGCCCCGCTTGGCGCCCAGCTCGGCCGCGGCGTCCAGCCAGGGCTGGCCGCCGATCCCGGTCACCAGGGTGAACCGGCCCTTCCCGGCCAGGTCCAGGGTGGAGATCCGGTGGCCGCCGACGGTGACCCAGGTGTGCGGCAGCTTGGCCCCGGGCCAGGTGGTGGGCTGGGCGAACAGCTCCGGGTCGCGGCGGAACTCCGGTGCCGGCGTGCCGTCCGGTACCACGGCGGACGAGGCGTAGCGGTGGTTGTGCTCGACGCCGTGCGCGTCGAACTCGTAGGCCTTGTAGGCAATGGCCTCCCGCAGCGCGGCGCGGATCTTCTCCCCCTCGGGGCCGGGCTCCTTGCGCGCCTGTAGCTGGCGCTCCAGCCGGGCCACGTCGGTGGTGTCGGTCAGGTCCAGCGCGGTCAGGATCTTGCCGGTATCGAGGATGGACTGGTTGGCCCGTTCCACGATCTGCCGGGCCACCGGGGCCCGCTCCACGTTGTAGGTGTCGAGCAGCGACGGGGCGGCGGTGCCGGCCACGACCATGGCCAGCTTCCAGGCCAGGTTGTAGGAGTCCTGGATCGAGGTGTTGGAGCCCAGGCCGTTGGTCGGCGGGTGCCGGTGCACGGCGTCGCCGGCGCAGAACACCCGGCCGCGGGCGATCGTGGTCGCGAACTGGTGGTTGACCGTCCAGGGCGAGGCGGACTTGACCCGCATCTCGAAGTCCTCGGTGCCGACCAGCTTGACCGCCAGCTCGCGGACGAACTCGTCGGTGAACTCGGGCGGCCCGGCGGCCACCTCGTAACCCCACATCAGCATCCACTCGTGCCACGGCTTGATCATCCGCAGCACGCCCAGGCCGACGCCTTCCCGCTCAGCCCCGGGCTGGAGCATCCAGTACAGGACCGAGGGCCGGTGCTCGACGAAGCGGGACAGGTCGGCCTCGAACACGATGTTCATCGCGCCCGCGACGGCGCCGGGTCCTTCGAAGGGCAGGCCCGCGTCGGCCGCGACCTTGCTGCGGGCGCCGTCCCCGCCGATCAGGTACTTCGACCGGATCGTGTACTCGGCCCCGGTCAGCCGGTCCTTGACCCGGGTGGTGACGCCGCCGTCGTCCTGGGTGTGGCTGAGGTACTCGGTGTCGAAGCGGACCTTGGCCCCGCGCTCCTGCGCGCCCTTGACCAGGATCGGCTCGGTGACGGTCTGCGGGGCGTCCAGCATCGTGCACGGGCTCTGCAGCTCGTAGTTGGCGTGCCGCTCGGTGTCGGTGCCCCAGGACGGGATCCGGCCCAGCTCCTCACCCGCCAGGCTCAGGCAGAACGTGGTGTTGCCCATCGACTCCCACGGGGTCGCCTCGCGCATGAGGGCGTCTTCCAGACCAATGTCGCGCAGGGTTTCCATGGTGCGCTGATTGGTGATGTGGGCCCGGGGGCTGTCGGACAGCCGACTGTACTTGGTCACCATCAAGGTCCGGGTCCCGTAGCTGGCCAGGAACAGGGTCGCGGCGGCGCCCGCCGGACCCGAACCCACCACGAGAACGTCGATCTCCACCACTGGGCCCTCGCCCGGCGCTGGCGTCATCGGCAGCCTCCCACCCGTACAGTTGTCCGCTCTGCGGTAAGCGCCACCCTCCTGTGGCCGGGCCAGCGGTGTCAAGTCGTTGAGCCTTCACGTACCAGAATCAGCCGAAAGCGGGGGCGAAGTCGGCCGCGAACTGTGCGAACGAGCGCGCCGGGCGGCCGAGCAAGGCCGGGATGTCCTGGCTGAGCCAGGCGGCGTCGCCCGCGGCGATCAGGCTGAAGGCCTGCGCGTTCATCTCGGCCACCGGCTCGGGCAGCCCGGCCGCGACCATGACGGCGCGATCTTCTTCGAAGCTGAGGGTCCGGTACCCGACCGGTCGGCCCAGCACCTCGGACAGCACCGCGGCCACGTCGGCGTAGGTGATCAGGGCCGGCCCGGTCAGCCAGTAGGTCCGGCCCGCGTGGGCCTGGGGCGCCGTGGCGACCTCGGCCGCCACCGCGGCCACGTCGCGCGCGTCGACCATGCCGACCTGGCCCAGGCCCGCGGACGACCCGAAGCCGCCGGTCCGCTGGATCGCGGGGGCCAGAGCCAGCGTGTTCTGCATGAACGCGTTGGCCCGCAGCAAGGTGTGGGCCAGCCCCGACGCGGCCAGCCCGGCCTCGATCTCGGCCGCGGCCCGGCGCCGGGCGATGGGCGAGTCGGCCGAGGCGTTGCTGGTCACCTTGATCACGTGCTTGACCCCCTGGCGGACCGCGCTGGCCACGACGTTCAGCTCCTGCGCGGGCACCCCCGGGCTGACCAGGATCACCGCGTCCACGCCGGCCAGAGCGGTGTCGATGGCGCCGGGATCGTCGAAGTCGGCCCGGGCCAGCTCGGCGCCCGCGGTGGTCAGCGCGGCCGCTTTCCCCGGGTCGCGCACCATGGCCCGGACGGGGACGTCTTGCTGGCGGAGCAGGCGCACCGCTTCCGAGCCCACCTTGCCGGTCGCTCCGGTGACCAGAATCATGCCCGTCTCCTTCGATTGGATTGTGTAATCCATTTGTGGTTACCATGGCCGACAGATACTGGATTGTCAAATCCAGAAAACGAGTAAGGTGGGGGCGTGGCGAGTAGCGGAGAGCAGGCGACGGCCGGAGGGGGCGCGGCGGAGATGGGCGCGGGGGTGGCGGCGAGCGCGGCGGTGGGGACTGGAGTGGGGCGGACCGGGCAGGAGGGGCGGACCGGGCAGGAGGGGCGGACCGGGCAGGAGGGGCAGACCGGGCAGGCGGGGCAGACCGGGCAGGCGGGGCGGCTGACGGCTAAGGGGGAACGGACGCGGGGGCGGATCGTGGCGGCCGCGGCGCGGCTGATGCATGAGGGCGGCGTGGCCGAGACGACGATCGAGGACGTGAAGGCGGCGGCCGGGGTCAGCAGCTCGCAGCTCTACCACTACTTCGCCGACAAGGAAGCCCTGGTGCAGGCGGTCATCGGCTATCAGGCCGACACCATCGTGGGCACCACCGAACAGGCCGGGCTGGGCACGCCGGAAGGACTGCGGGCCTGGCGTGAGCTGGTGGTGACGCAGGCCGCCCGCAGTTCTGGCCAGGGGGGCTGCCCGCTGGGCTCCCTCGGCGGCCAGCTGGCCGAGACCGACGTCCGGGCACGCGGCCAGGTCGCCGAGGGGTTCGGCCGCTGGTCGAAGGCCTTGCGGTCCGGCCTGCGAGAGCTGGACGCGGCCGGCCGCCTGCGGCCGGGGATGGACCCGGACGCCCTCGCGGTGACCCTGCTGGCCAGCCTGCAGGGCGGGCTGCTGCTGGCCCAGGTCGAGCGAGACCCGCGGCCGCTGGAGACCGCGCTGGACACCTTCCTGGCCCTCGTGCTGACGCCCTGAGTACTGGGTGGCCGACTCAGGCCTGGGCGGTGGGACGGACCACGATCTCGTTGACGTCGACGTCGGCGGGCTGGCTGATGGCAAAGGCGATGGCGCGGGCCACGGCTTCGGGCGCGATGGCCATCCGGTCCCGGGCCTCGATGAACTGGGCCCGCACGCCGGGGTCGGCCGCCCCGTGCACGAAGTCGGTGCGGGTGAACCCGGGCGAGACGATCGTCACCCGCAGGTGCTCGCCCGCCTCCTGGCGCAGGCCCTCGGAGATCGCGCGGACCGCGAACTTGGTCCCGGAGTAGACCGCCTGAGCGGGCGAGGTCTTGTAGGCCGCGGTGGACGCGACGTGCACGAACTGCCCGGCTTGCTGCCGCCGGAACACCGGCAGCGCGGCCGCGATCCCGTACAGCACGCCCTTGATGTTGGTGTCGATCATCTCGTCCCAGTCGTCGACCCGCAGCGCGTCCAGCGGCGAGACCAGGCCCACGCCGACGTTGCTGACCATGACGTCCAGACGGCCGAAGCGCTCCTGCGCCAGCACGGCCAGCCCGGCCACGTCGGCCCGGCGCCGCACGTCGGTGGGCTGGTAAGCGGCCTGTCCGCCGCGATCGGCGATGCGGCCGGCCACGGCCGCCAGCCGCTCCAGCCGCCGGGCGCCCAGGACAACCCTGGCGCCCTGCCCGGCCAGCAGCTCGGCCGTGGCCGCCCCGATCCCGCTGCTCGCCCCGGTGATGGCCACGACCTTGCCCTCGATGCCCGCCATGCCTGCCTCCCGAATAACCGGACACATGTCCGGTTCTTCATTGACGCTACCGGACAGGTGTCCGGTTAGCCAACGGCGGGGTTAGGCTGGGCGCGTGACGGCCGGAGAACAGCTGGACAGCGAGGGGCGGGCGCCACGGCGGTCCGATGCCGAGCTGAACCGGGCCCGGATCATCGAGGCGGCCGTGGCCGCGCTGGCGACCTCCAGTGACGCGACCCTGAACTCGATCGCCAAACGGGCCGGGGTCGGGCAGGGCACGATGTACCGGCATTTCCCCAGCCGGGAGGCGCTGCTGCTGGCGGTGTACCGGCAGGACGTGCAGGCGGTGATCGACGCGGCCCCGGCGCTGCTGGCGGAGTACCCGCCGGCCGAGGCGCTGCGCCGGTGGTTCGGCCGGCTGGCCAGCTACGGGCGGATCAAGCACGGGGTGGCCCAGGCGGTGGAGGCGGCGACCCGGGCCGACCTGTCCAGCGCCTACTACCGGCCGGTGACCGACGCGATCACGCTGTTGCTGCAGGCCGGCCAGGCCGCGGGCCAGATCCGGCCCGACATCGACGCCGAGGAGGTGCTGCTGCTGGTGGGCTTCCTGTGGCGCATCGACAACGACGATTGGGAACGACGCACGACCCACCTGCTCGACGTGGTGATGGACGCCCTGCGCCCAGGGTGATCGCTCCGCCCTAAGCGGGCGGGCGGACCCTGAGGCCGTCGAAGGCCACCGCGACCACGGTGTCGGCCAGCTGCCCGGCAGCCGCGGCGCCACGGGGGCGGTACCACTCGATCAGCGAGTTGACCAGGCCGAACAGCAGCCGGGCGGTCACCGCGGAGTCGATGTCGGCCCGCAGGTCGCCCTCGGCCGCGGCCTGAGCCACCAGGTCGGCGACCAGGTGGTCGAACTCCCGGCGGCGGGCCAGCGCCTCCCGCTCCACCTTGGTGTTGCCCCGGACCCGCAGCAGCAGGGTGACGAACGGCAGGTCCCCGGTTAGGACCACGACACTGCCGCGGACCAGGTGCTCGAGCCGGTCGATGGCCCGGCCGTCGACCTGCTCCAGCTTGGCCGCCTCGGCGAACAGCGCGTCCAGGGCCCGGTTGATGGCCAGCCGGAGCAGCTCCTGCTTGCTGGGCACGTGGTGGTAGATGGCCGACTTGGTGATGCCCAGGCGGCGGGACAGGTCCTCCATCGAGGTGCCGTCGTAGCCCCGCTCGTTGAACAGCTTGGCCGCCACGGCCAGCAGCGACTCCAGGTCGTAGCCGGGGCGCCCGCGCCGAGCCGCAGGCTGGGCCACCGAACCGGCAGAGGTGGTCACGACGCCGCCGCGGTGACGGCCCGGCTGCGGCCGCGGAACTCGGCGATGATCTCGTCACCGCGCTGAACGGTGACGTCGTAGATGCCGTTGCGGCCGTACCGGGTCCGCATCGTGGCCGTGGCCACCAGCTCGTCGCCGAGCCGGGCGCTGGCCACGAACGAGATCTCGGCCCCGGCCGCCACCGTCACCGCGCCATGGCTGTTGCAGGCGCAGGCGAACGCGGTGTCGGCCAGCATGAACAGGTAACCGCCGTGGGCAATGTCGTACCCGTTGACCATCTGGCCGGTGACCCGCATCCGGACCACCGCCGTGCCCTCGGCCGCCCGCACCAGCTCCATGCCGAGAGACCGGGAGGCGGCGTCGTCGGCGAACATCGCCTGGGCCTGGGGGGCCATGCCGCCGCCCCTCTCTTTCGACTGACCGAACGGACGGTCATTAATCTATCCTTCCGCCACCCGGCCAGGAAAGTTAAGATTAAATAATTATTTTCCGAACGATCGGTTGGTAATCAGGCCCGGGCCGCCGGATTACCGGAGGTTGCCGGAACGCCGATACGGCCGACGTGATACCCCTATATAACGAACTGATAAAGGCAAGCGGCTGACCGGAGGTGACCGTCGTGACCGATGGCGACGTGATGACGGGCGGGGAAAGACGCAGCGCCCGGGCCGTAGCCGAGGCGGTAACCGACCCCGAGCTGCCCATGTTGACCCTGGCTGACCTGGGGGTTCTCCGTGAGGTGCGCGAGGACGGCGACGCCGTGATCGTGGCCATCACGCCTACTTACAGCGGCTGCCCGGCCCTGGACGCCATGCGGGACGATCTGGTGCACGCGCTGCGCCGGGCCGGATACGGCGCGGTCGAGGTGCGTACGGTGCTGTCGCCGCCATGGAGCACCGACTGGATCAGCACCGCGGGCCGCCGCAAGCTGGCCGCGGCCGGGATCGCACCGCCCGGGACGGCACCGCAGCACCGGGCCGGCGGTCCGGTGCCACTGACCCTGTCCCTGCCCAGCCGCCACGTGCACTGCCCGCACTGCGGATCAGCGGATACCGGCCTGGTCTCGTACTTCGGTGCCACGGCCTGCCGCTCGGTCTACAGCTGCTGTGCCTGTTCGGAGCCGTTCGAGCACGTCAAGGAGATCTGACCCGGCCTGGCGCACCGCGCGCCTGAGGTTGCCGTAGCGTTGGGGTGTGGACATTACCCAGCTGATCCTCGACGACCATGCCGAGCAGCGGCGGCTGTTCGCGATCCTGGAGCAGATCGACCGGGGTAACACCTCGGTCCTGTCGGCCGTCTGGGACCGGCTGGCCTCGTTCCTGGAGCTGCACGCGGCGGCCGAAGAAGAGATCTTCTACCCCGAACTGCTCCGGGTGGGCATCGCCGCGCACCGGCAGGGCGGTGTGGAGGATGAGACGCTGGACGCCATCAAGGACCACAACGAGATCCGGGACTCGGTGGCCGAGGTGGCCCGGCACGACGTCGGCACGGATGAGTGGTTCGAGGCCGTGGCCGGGGCCAACGAGGCCAACAGCGACCACATGGGTGAGGAAGAGCGCGAGGGCCTGACCGACTTCCGGCGGCTGGCCAGCCTGCAGCGCCGCCACGAGTTGGCCGTCCGGTTCGCCGACTTCGAGGCCCGGCACTACGCCGGCGTGGATCCGGTCGACAAGGACCCGCAGGCCTACGTCGAGGCGGAGGAGCAGGCCCTGGCCGACGGGGACGGATCGCTCAGCGTGGGCAGCCTGAAGGGCCGCTAATAGCCCCGGCCGCCCGGCGCCGCACCACATCCGGGCTTAGGCCATCATCGATGGTCACCTTGCGCTATCATCTGGCTACGCTCAGTATTTACTGAGCGCTTGACCAGCAAAAACGTCTATTTACAAGGCCGGGTCATCCGGTCGCGTTACCGGGCACTCCGCTGCAGGACAACGTCGGGGTCATCCTCTGCCCGGGGATGACTACTATCGGTCACATATTGATCACAGACCGATCTGGCCAGCGGGTCGCTCCGAATAGCTACGTACGGATGGGTAATCCCGGAGGGGGATAAAAGTGTTCGGAAAGAATTACGTCGGCCAGCTCATCAACCGCAGTGCGGAGAACGAGGCGGACCGTCGCCGGTTCCTCAAGAGCGCCAGCGCGGCGGGCCTGGGCGTGGTGGGCGCGGGTCTGCTGGCCGGGATGCCGGCTGCGGGCGCCTCGGAGAAGGATGCATCGTCCGACGCGATCTCGGACAGCGCGATCCTGAACTTCGCGCTGAACCTGGAGTACCTCGAGGCGCAGTTCTACCACTACGCGGTCTACGGCAACGGCCTGCCGTCCAGCATGACCGGCGGCTCCGGCAACCACGGTGGCGTAACGGGCGGCCACCGCGTGCCGTTCAAGACCAGCTCGATCCGCCAGTTCGCGACCGAGATCGCCAAGGACGAGTACGAGCACGTGGCGTTCCTGCGTAGCGCGCTCGGCGGGGCCAAGGTGTCGCAGCCGGAGATCAACCTGTCCACCAGCTTCACCGCCGCGGCGCGGGCGGCCGGCCTGATCGGGTCGCACCAGACGTTCAGCCCGTTCGACAACGAGAACGACTTCCTGCTGGGCGCGTTCATCTTCGAGGACGTGGGCGTGACCGCCTACAAGGGCGCCGCCCCGCTGATCAGCAACAAGACCTACCTGGGCGCGGCCGCAGGCATCCTCGCGGTCGAGGCCTACCATGCGGCCAACATCCGCACCGTCCTGTACGACCGGGGCCTGGCCAGCGCGGCCAACGCCATTTCCAGGGCCCGCGACAGCCTGGACGGCCCGACCAACCTCGACCAGGGCATCACCCGGAAGGGCCAGGCCAACATCGTGCCGGCCGACGGCAACGGGCTGGCCTTCGGCCGCACCCCGGGCCAGGTGCTGAACATCGTGTACCTGACCCCCAAGGTGGCCAACAAGGGCGGCTTCTACCCCGACGGCGTCAACGGCCAGCTGCACACCAGCGCCTGACCAATGCGTTAGCTCGGTACGACGCAGCTCCATCGCGGTACGACACGGCCGCCCGGCTGGTCCGGGCGGCCGTTCGCGTTCAGGCGCGCTCGCTTACGCTCAGTGGGTGATCTTCAGCAAGGAACTGCACGACGACGTGCTGGCCGGCGCCATCACCGTGTCGTTCCGGTTGTGGAAGCGGCCCAAGGTCAAGGCGGGCGGCCAGTACCCGGTGGGCCCGGGCCGCGGCCGGATCGAGGTGGACTCGATCGAGCTGGTCCCGTTCGCTTCCATCACCGAAGCCGACGTGCGGGAAGCCGGGGAACCGGACCGGGAAGCGCTGCGGCGCCGGGCCGCGCACGCGGGCCCGATCCACGACGACACTCTGCTGTACCGGGTGGAATTTCATCCGGCCTGAGCGGGCCGGGAACCTCTGGCCCGGGCGGTACGTTTTCTGTAGCGTCACGAGATATCAATCTCGGCTGTCAGCCTGCGCCTGGAGGCGATCATCGTGGCCAGACAGTACAAGTCCCGGCAGAACAAATACCGCGCGCTGGTTCATCTCGACCCGGACACCGCTGGTAACTCGCTCCCGCACACGGGAGGCCGGGTCGTGATCCGGGCCAAGCATCACCACACCCACCGGAGCAAGATGTTCAGCGCCCTGATCGCCGGGGTGCACGACGAGCCGGTACGGGCTGGGGATCACAGCATGCAGCTAACCATGACCGTGCACGGTGAGGACGTCAGCGATTACCTCGAGGCCGGGGACACGTTCGCGCTCTGGCTCGGGCACGACATCGGCCAGGGCCTGATCTCCCGGCGCCTGCACCTGTGGGTCGATGACCCTGACCTGGGGTAATATCCCCCGCTCGGGGTAACACCAGGGCGTGGTGGCCTGGGTTCTGCACGTCGACCTCGACCAGTTCATCGCGGCGGTCGAGGTGCTGCGCCGTCCTGAGCTGCGCGGGCGGCCGGTCGTGGTCGGCGGCGACGGCGACCCGGCCAAGCGCGGGGTGGTGAGCACGGCGTCGTACGAGGCGCGCGAGTTCGGCGTGCACTCGGGCCAGCCGCTGCGCCGGGCCGCGCGCCTCTGCCCGGACGCGGTGTTCCTGCCGGTGGACCGGGCCGCCTACGAAGAGGTCTCGGCCGAGGTGATGGCCGCGCTGCGGGCGTCCGGCGCCGTGGTCCAGGTGATGGGCTGGGACGAGGCGTTCCTCGGGGTGGACACCGACGACCCGGAGGGTTTCGCCCGCGGCCTGCAGCAGCGGGTCAAGGAAGCGACCCAGCTGGACTGCTCGGTCGGGATCGGCCAGAACAAGCTGCAGGCCAAGCTGGCCACTGGGTTCGGCAAGCCCGCCGGAGTGTTCCGGCTGACCTACCAGAACTGGGATCAGGTGCTGGGCGACCGGCCCACCGACGCACTGTGGGGCATCGGGGCCAAGACCGCGCAGAAGCTAGCTGGCCTGGGCCTGCGCACGGTGCGGGAACTGGCCGCGGCCGACCCGGGCGAACTGGCCCGCGCGTTCGGGCCCGCCACCGGGCCGTGGCTGATCCTGCTGGCCCGCGGCCACGGCGAGACCACCGTGGACGACACGCCGTACCGGGCCCGTTCGCACGGCCGGGAGGTCACGTATCAGCAGGACCTCACGGACTGGGATCAGGTCACGGCCGAGGTGGCCCGGCTGGCGGAGACCGTGGCCGCCGAGCTGGCCGGGGCCGAGCCGGAGGCCGGAGCGTCCGGCCCGCGGCTCGCGGTCCGGGTGGTGGTCAAGGTCCGGTATGCGCCGTTCATCACCGAGACCCACGGGCAGCCGCTGGCCGCGCCGACCGTCGAGGCCGAGCCGATCCGGGCCACGGCGCTAGAAGCCCTCAAAATCTTTTCGCAGCGCAGGCCGGTTCGGTTGCTCGGAGTCCGGACTGAGTTGGCATTGTTATCTTGGCGCCATTCTGTCGTTACGCGTAGATAAGTGTTTACCTGCAGGTCGCCTCTGCGCTACTTTTGCGTGGTCAGTTGGCCTGGCCTCACCACTAATCACATGGATTATGACAATGTCGCGCACCGGTCATCGCCTCGCGCGGGCCGCCGTCGCGTGTGGGGTAGGACTGCTATCCGTTGCGGGCGTCGCGGTACCAGCCTCCATCGCCTCCGCCTCCCCCGCACACCCGGCGGCCCCGTCCAAAGGGGTCACGATCAGCAGCACCGGGCTCAAGTCCGGCGCCATCAAGCACGTGTGGCTGATCATCTTGGAGAACAAGTCCTACGACGCCACGTTCACCGGGCTGAACCAGAACAGCTACCTGTGGAAGACGCTGCCCAAGCAGGGTGTCCTGCTCAAGAACTACTACGGCACCGGCCACTTCAGCATGGACAACTACGTGTCCATGGTGTCCGGCCAGTCCCCCAACCAGGACACCCAGGAAGACTGCAGCGTCTCCAACTTCACCGTCGGCCCGAACTCCACGATCGACAGCAAGGGCTCGCTGTTCACCAACCGGAACTACGGCCAGGTGAGCTCCCCAGCCAACGCCGCCCAGCCCAGCGGGGCGAACGCGCCCAACGGCAAGAACGGCTGCACCTACCCGACCGACGTGCCGACGCTGTTCAACCAGCTCAACGCGGCTGGTAAGACCTGGAAGGGCTACGCCCAGGACATCGGCGGGGCGCAGGCTCCCGGATCGACCTCGTTCCAGGCCAACACGGTGCCGGACCGGGAGGCAGCGGTGTGCGCGGGCCCGGGCACATCAGCCAACAACCCGGACACCAATCCGACCTCGATGTCGGCCAACCTGCCGCCCGGCGTTACCTCGCTAACCGGGACGCAGCCGAATGACCAGTACGTGGCCAAGCACTTCCCGTTCCCGTGGTTCCAGTCACTGACCGGTTCCTCGGTCAACGGCGCAGCGCTGAACCAGCCGTCCGACGGCGGCACCAACTGCGACGCCAACCACATCGCGAACCTGGAGAACCCGCAGACCGGCCTGGTTCACGACCTTCAGAACGTCAAGAGGACCCCGTCGTTCAGCTGGATCACGCCGAACAACTGCAGCGACGCCCACGACGCGGTGTGCAAGGGCAACAACCTGTCTGGTGCGTTCAACAGCAACGGCACGCCGAACTACAACTCGCCGGACCCGTTCGTGCCCGACTCGACCACGCCGAAGAACTTCACCGGCGGCCTGTACGCCTCCGACCTGTTCCTGAAGTACTACATCCCGCTGATCGAGCAGTCCCAGGCGTTTAAGCAGGGCGGCCTGATCGACGTCACCTTCGACGAAGGATTCCCGCCGTTCACCTACACCGGGAACAGCTTCAACGACGCCAACAACTACCCGCCGACCGCGGACAACAAGCCGAACGCGGCCGACTCGATCAAGAACGACACGGCGGCCGAGAACCTGTACGGGCGGAACGTGCACTACGAGCCGACCGGCCCGAACTCGACTCTGGGCAAGAACAACAAGGGTGACGAGCTGTACCCGGGCCCCGGTAACAACGCCTTCGTCGACCGGCCGCCGGTCTGTACCCAGACCAGCCCGACGCTGGTGCCAGCGGACTGTGTGCCGGGCATCGTGCGGGGTGGCGCGGGCAGCCCGCCCGGGGCGCGGACCGACACCGTGACCGGCACGACCACGTCCAGCATGATCACCGACCCCACGATCGTGTCCGACGACACCGGGCGCGCGGTGACCGGCACCAACATCCCGGCGAACTCCTATGTCGGCGCGGTGGTCAACACCGGCCCGCTGACCGCGGCCACCCCCACCAGCCCGGTGACGACCGGATCGTTCCAGCTGGTCAGCCAGGACGGCACCCCGGTCACGCCCACCGGGCCCCTGGGCACCATCACGCTCAGCGCCGAGGGCGACCCGACCGACCTGGCTCCGGGCCAGACAGCGGACCCGCTGTGGGACGCCACCGACCCCACCACCGGCGGCGGTGACACGGGCAGCGTGCTGATCAGCCCGTTCATCAAGCCGGGCACGGTGTCGACGGTCTACTACAACCACTACAGCTGGCTGCGGACGATGGAGGACATCTTCAGCGTGTCGGCCGGGCACGACCACACCAAGCTGCCGGCCGGTACCGTGTCCGGCGGCCTGGACAGGAAGGGTCACCTCGGTTACGCGGCCCAGCTAGGGTTGCGGGGCTTCGGGCGGGACGTGTTCAACCACCCGGCCGGCTACGGGCAAGGCAGGCAGGGCGGGCAGGGTCACCTGACTGCGCTGACCGTTCCAGGCACCGGGTCATCGGGGGCGTCTGGCTCGGCGGGGGCCTCCTCGGCCGCGATCTCGCTGGCCGTCGGTGCGCCGCTGGTCGCGGTGCTGGCGGTAGGTGGGTACCTGTGGGCCCGCCGGCGCGGGTTCGCCCTCGGGCGGCTGTGAAGCTGCCCACGCGTGTCGCGGTCACGGCGGTCACCTTGACGGTGGCCGCCGTGACGGCCGTGGCCGGCTGCGGGTCTGGGTCTGGTTCCGGTTCGGGGGCCAGTTCAGGGGCCAGTTCAGGGGCCAAGAAGGCCCCCGCGGCGGGCGGCGCCACTCCCCTGGGCAGTTATCCGTCGTTCCTGCCCGCCAGCACGCTGCACCAGCCCACGGACAGCGTGCTGACCGGCACCGCGCAGCGGCCCGCGCTGGCCAACGAGGGTGACGCGGTGCGGGTCAAGACACCGGGTTTCTCGGTGCTGGCCACGGTCACCGGCCCCCAGATCCCCGGCGAGGGCCTGCCGTTCCAGGCCAGCGCGGACACCTGCACCTGGGTGGTGACGCTGTCCGGGGCCACTAGATCAGTGCATATCTCCGCGGCGGATTTCACCGCGATCGACGACCAGAACAACGTCTACAAACCCGCCTTCGTGCCGGGCCAGCCGAAGCCGCCCACCGTGCTGAAGCCCGGCCAGAAGGTCAGCTTCGAGCTACGCGCGGTGGAAGCTACCGGGGAGGGCCTCATGCGCTGGGCTCCCGACGGTCACGACATCGTGGCCAAGTGGGACTTCGTCGTCGAGAACGACTGACGGCGACGCGGCTGGGCCCGGTCCGCCGGGCGGATGGTCATGATCGTTCGGCCAAGGCTGCGAGCTGGTCCAGTGAGGCCCGCAGCTTGCTGGCCGTGGTCGCCTGGGCTCGCGGCAGGCGTTTCTCATCAGTCAGCTGGGTCCAGTCGTAGGTGCAGGTGACCCGCGTGCGTGCCGCGCCGACTGGCTCGAGTTCCCATCGCCACAGGTGCCCCGGTGGCTCCTGCCCCGGTTCGGCCGGCAACCAGGCCATCCGGCGGCCCTCCTCGAACTCGACGACGTGGTTTTCCCGGACGGCGCCGGTGGTGAGCGTCATCGGGAACACTTCGCCGACGCGGTGGATCCGCTGCCCGCCCGGAGTCCCGGCCAGATTGTGGTTGCCGTCCCAGCGTGGCTGCTGAGCCGGATCCGCGATCAGTTCGAAGATCCGCTCGGGCTCGGCCGCGATCTCGAGGCTGGCGCTGACCACGCGCGGCGCTTCCGGCTCCCTCGTCATGGGCTCATCCAAGCATCCGGCCCAAGACGCCGGCTGGCCGCACTGGGCTCCCGACGGCACCCCCATCGTGGCCAAGGGGGCGTTGTCGTCGAGAATGACTGACATGAGCCATTCACGGCAGATGTGGACGTTGTTCGAGCCGGTGCACGCGGTGACGTACTTCGCGCCCGAGGCCCTGGACGCCTGGAAGGCGGCCGGGCTGCGCGGGTTCTGGCGCGGGTACTTCGCGGGCCGTGGCGGGCCGCTGGGGCCGGCTGGGCCCGAGGTGGTGACCGCGTCCTTCTACAACTTCGCGCCGTCGTTCGTGGCTCGCGCGCTGCCGTCGGTGTGGGAGCTGATCTCGCCGGCCGACGCGCTGCGGGTGCGGCGGGAGGGCGCGGTGGCGGCGCTGAGCGGGCTGCTGGCCGGGCGGGAGACCGAGGTCAAGGCGGCGGCCGGGTTGCTGGAGCGGACGCTGGACGGGCTGGACTACCCGGGGCGGGTGCTGGGTGCGGCCAACGCGGGCCTGCCGGCGGCCGACGATGACCTGGGGCGGTTGTGGCAGGCGGCCACCACACTGCGGGAGCACCGGGGCGACGGGCACTTCGCGGCCGTGCTGGCGGCGGGCCTGGATGGGTGCGAAGTGCTGGTGCTGCGCTGCGGCCTGGACATGGACCGCGGCATCATGCAGCCGATCCGGGGCTGGAGTGACGAGGAGTGGGACGCGGCCCGGGCGCGGCTGGTGGACCGGGGGCTAGTCGACGCGGACGGAGCGATCACCGACGCAGGGCGGGAGCTGCGCGTGACGATGGAGCGGGAGACAGACCGGGCGGCGGAACGGCCGTGGGCGCGGCTCGGGGACGCCGGCGTGGCCGAGCTGGCGGAGGTGCTGGCCCCGTTGGCGGTCGCCTGTGCCGAGGTGGTCCCCTACCCGAGCCCGATCGGCGTGCCCCGGCCAGCCTGATCGCGACGCGCGTGGCTGAGCGCGACGGAGGCTGGCGCCTCTTGCTGTTATCAGACGAGGGTCGGGTGCGGCGGGTGACGCTGGTGGGGTACGGCGCGGGCGTTGATGGGGTGCGGCGCGGGTGGCGCTGGTGGGACACGGCGGAGGCAGGACCACCTTGCTGTTATCAGCGGGGCGGCGGTTGGGCCGAGGAACACCGTTGGTGCCAAAGGGCACACCATGGTGTGCCCTTTGGCGCCATCGGGCACGGTAACGACCCCAAGCGTCGAGGCCCTCGGGCGGGTGTGACGTAGAGGTTGGGCGTCACGTCGCCGGGCCGCGCCGGGCAACCCGCCCAATGGCGCCATCGGGCGTGCTGTAGCGCACCCAATGACGCCATCGGGCGGGCAGTGACTCCGGGCCCACGGGGCCGGTGCGACAGCTGAGGGCCAAGTGATGCGCGCCACGCGCACAGGGGTGGCGGCCTGGCCCATCCCGTCGCCGTCGTCCCGGCGGCCGATCAAGCGGGCCGGACGGGACGGGTCAAGCGGCGGCGATCTTCTGCCGCTTGAGGCGGCCCGGGAGGTCTGCTCGGCTGACGGGCCGGACGACGGCGCCCCGGGACGGCCAGGCCAATGGTCTTCCTCCCTCCCGGAGCCTGAGTGCCCCCGCCGGAGGCAATCGCCAGGCCGGCTCTTGCCACTCATGGTGGTTGGGACGGGCGGGTCCGGGGGCGGGGAGGGTCATCAGGTGGGGCGCCGGCCCCAGAGGCGTCAACGGGTGCCCTGTCCGCGCCGGCGCGGCGACGGGTGGGGCTGGAGGGGAGCTGCGGAGGCGGGGCATTGGTTTGAGCCGCAGGAGGGGCGCCGGCCGGGCCTGCGCGGAGCTGCGGAGGCGGGGCGTTGGCTTGATCGCGGGGTGACGGGGTGGCGCGCGGACGGGCCAGCGTCGTGGGAGTTTGTTAAATGGAATGGGGGCGGGAGTGGTCCCAGTCTGACAGCAGCGTGCGGAGGGCGGCGATCAGGGCGACCGGCTGGTCCAGCATGATGTGGTGCGCGGCGGCGGGGATCTCGATGACAGGGGCGACGCGGCCGAGGCGGTCGTACAGGATCTGGCTCATCTGGGCGGACATGATGCCGTGCTCGGCCCGGAACAGGGCGATCCGGCAGTCCAGGCGGTTCAGGGTCGCGGCGGCGGCGCCGAAGGGTTCGCGGCCGAAGATCCGGGGGTCGAACTTCCAGGTCCAGCCGTCGGCAGTGCCAGCCGGGCCGCCTGCAGCGGCGGGGCCAACCGGGCCGCCTGCAGCGGCGGGGGCGGGGCGGACCGAGGTGGCGGCGACGTGGGCGGCCGCGTACGGGAGCGTCTCCTGGGGCGGGATGGTCCGGAAATGCGCGATGGCATCCTCGCGGGACGGGTAGACGCGGAGCGGGCCGAACGCGCGGCGCTCGCGGGCCGCCATTTCCTCGGGGGTCAGGTCCCGGTTGCGGACCGGCGAGTCGATGACCACCGCGCCGGCCAGCCGGGCGCCGAACAGGCTGGCCAGGCGCAGCGTGACCAGGCCGCCCATGCTGTGCCCGATCACGGTGGGCGGCTCGGTCAGGCCGGCGTCGGCCGCGACGGCCAGGACCTCGGTGGCCCAGGCGTCGAGCGTGTAGGTATCGCGGCGGCCGCTGTCGCCGTGACCGGACAGGTCCAGCGCCAGCACTCGGCGGTCCAGGGCCAGCAGCGGGGCGATGTGGTCCCACCAGTGCGCGTGCGCGCCGCCGCCGTGGACCAGGACGAGGCCGCGGGGGCCGGGATCGCCCCAGGCCAGGTAGCTGATCGTGGTGCCGTCCACGTCGACCCGGCGCTCCTGCGGTGCCGTGGCCAGGGCCTTGGTGAACCACTCGGGCGGATCGGCCGGGGAATCGGCTGGGGAACCGGTCACGGGGCGCCCGCGGCCACCAGGTCGGTGGTGATCTGGCGGCTGCGCTCCTCGGTCAGGCCGAAGCTGACCGGGTAGACGATGACGTGGTCGACGTGGCGGCCGAACTCGGCCAGCTTGGCCTGGACCTGCTTGGGCGTGCCCGCGGCGGTCATCGCGTCGACCATCTCGTCCGGGACGGCGGCGATCATGGCCGGGATGTCGCGGCCGGCGAAGGCGGCGCGGATCTTCTCGCCGGCCGCGGCGAAACCGGCTGCTTCGACGACCGTGCCGTAGGTGCGCGGGGCGGCGTAGAACGCGAGCTGGGCGGCGGCCTCCTGGCGGGCCTGTTCCTCGTCGTCGGAGACCGAGCAGATGACCATGGCCGCGATCTCGACCTGGGACGCATCGCGCCCGGTCTTGTCCGCGCCGGCCGCGATGATCGGCCGGACCACCTCGGTGAAGTAGGCCGGGGTGAACAGGGTGTGGCCGATGAAGCCGTCGCCGACCCGGCCGGCCACCTCGATCATGCGCCGGTTCACGCCGGCGGTGAAGACCGGGATCTCGGTCCGCAGCGGGGCGGTCATCTCCGCGGTCGGGGCGATGTCGACGTGGTAGAAGCGGCCGTCGTGCTGGACCGGGCCCTCGTGCAGCCGCCACAGCCGGCGCAGCAGCGGGATCAGCTCCTCCATCCGGGAGGCGGGGCCGGATGGGTCGACGCCGTGCCAGTTGGCCATCATCTTGGTCGTGCCGGTGCCCAGCCCGTAGACCAGCCGGCCTCCGGACAGCTCATCCAGGCTGCGGGCCTCGGTGGCCAGTACCAGCGGGGTCCGGCCGACGGCGTAGGCGATCGCGCTCCCGATCCGGGCCTGGCTGGTGGCCTGGGACATGGCGGCCAGGGTGACGATCCCGGACCGGGTGTAGAACTCCGGACTCCAGGCGGTCTGGTAGCCGCGCCGTTCGGCCTCGGCGGCCACCTGGGCCGCCTCGGTCACGCCGCCGCGCAGCACCGCGAAACCGCGAGTGGCTTCGGGCATCTGGGTGGGTCTCCTGCTCAGCTTCGGTAATGCTCAGCTCGGTCGGGCTCAGCTTCGGTAGTGATCCGCGTGCTGCTCCCGGACCAGGTTTTTCTGGATCTTGCCGGTACTGGTCTTGGGCAGCTCATCGACGACGATAACGCTCTTAGGGGCCTTGAACCCGGCCAGGTGCTCGCGGACCCGGCCGATCAGCGCGTCCGCGTCGATCGTCGCACCGGGCCGGGGCACCACGACCGCGGTGATGGCCTCGGTCCAGCGCTCGTGGGGCAGGCCCACGACCACGGCCTCGGCCACGCCGGGCTCGGCCGCGTACACGGCCTTCTCGACCTCGATCGAGGCCACGTTCTCGCCGCCGGTCTTGATCACGTCCTTGTAGCGGTCGGCGAACCAGAGCACGCCGTCGTCGCCGAGGCGGCCCACGTCGCCGGAGTGGAACCAGCCGTGCGCGAACGCCGCCCCGGTCGCGTCCGGGTTGTCCAGGTAGCCCTGCATGGTGGACGGGCCCCGGTAGACGATCTCGCCCAGCTCCCCCGGCGCCAGCAGCGCACCGTCCGGGGCCATGATGGCGACCTGGACGCCGGTGATCGGGGTGCCGACCGCGCCGATGTGGGACAGCTGGTGCTCGGGCCGGAACAGCGTGGCGCAGGGCGACATCTCGGTCTGCCCGAACAGCAGGGCGAAATCGCAGCGGTAGGCGGCCAGGCAGCGGCGGATCAGCTCGTCCGGCATCGGGGCCATCGCGTACACGGCCCGGCGCAGGCTGGTCAGGTCGCGGCCGTCGAAGCTGGGATCGTCCAGTGCGGCGCGGAACATCATCGGCAGGCCGAAGACCTGGCTGATCTTCTCCCGCTCGATCAGGTCGAGCCAGGCGGCCGGGTCGAAGGCGCGCAGCACGTAGGTGGTCGCGCCGACCAGGATGGCCGGGGTGCAGAACGCGTTCAGCTGAGCGGTGTGGAACATCGGCATCATGGCCACGAACCGGTCGTCGGGCCGCCAGCCGGAATCGAGCGCGGCCGACATCGACTCGAGGTAGATGGACAGGTGGGTGCCGACCACGCCCTTGGGGAACGAGGTGGTGCCCGAGGTGTAGAGGTAGCTGATCGCGTCCCGGTCGTCGACGACGCACTCCGGCTCGGTGTCGCTGCCGCCGCTTTCGGCCAGGGCCTCGGTCGTGGTCCAGTGCCGGTCGGACGGCTCCTGCTCGTAGGCGGCAGCCAGCCCGGGCATGACGATGACCTCGGCCACCCCGGCCACCTTGCCGATCGCGTCCTGCAGCGGCTTGACCAGCTGGGTCTCGATGGCCAGCCCGCGGGCCCGGGAGTGGTCCAGGACGTAGGCCACCTCGTCGGGGCGCCAGCCCAGGTTGATCGGCACCGCGACCACGCCCAGCTTGGCGCAGGCGTAGTAGAGGGCCAGGAACTCGGCACTGTTGCCCGAGGCGATGCCGAGGGCGTCGCCGTGGTCGTAACCGAGCCCGGCCAGGCCGTGAGCCAGCCGGTTGACCAGCCGGTTGAACTGGGCGTAGGTCCAGTGCCGGTCGCCGTCCACGATGGCCGGGTGGTCCGGGCGGGCGGCGGCGCTGCGGGTCAGCGTGTCGCCGATGTTGACGCGCTGGATCAGGTTGCGCGCGAGGTCCATGGCGCCTCCTCGTCGAAGCTGGCTTGGCTGGTCGGGCGGGCCGCTCAGTAGGAGCGCGGCAGGTCAGTAGGAGCGCGGCAGGCCCAGGCTGTGCTGGGCCACGTAGTTCAGGATCATCTCGCGGTTGACCGGCGCGATGCGCAGCAGCCGGGCCAGGCCCCAGTACGGGATCAGCCCGTACTCGGTGGCCACCCCGTTGCCGCCGTGGGTCTGGATGGCCGCATCGCAGGCGGCCAGGGCGGCTTCGGCCGCGGCGTACTTGGCCATGTTCGAGGCCTCACCCGCGGGGACGCCGTGGTCGTGCTGCCAGGCGGCCTGGCGGGTCATCAGCGCGGCCAGCTCGGTCTCGATCTTGGCCTTGGCCAGCGGGTGGGAGACCCCCTGCAGCGCACCCATCGGCGCGGACCAGATCTGCCGGTCGCTGGCGTACTGGCTGGCCGTGGTGAGCACGTGCCGGGCGAGGCCGACGCCGAGCGCGGCGCCGGTGATCCGTTCCGGGTTTAGCCCGTGGAACACCTGGCGGAACCCGTCCCCGGCCGCGCCGACGAGGGCATCCGGGCCCACTCTCACCTGGTCGAAGTGGAGGGTGTACTGACGCTCGGGGAGCATGATGTCGACCGGCAGCAGGTTCTTTTCGAAGCCGGGAGCGTCGGTGGGCACCACGAACAGGGAGAGCTCTTCCTTGCTGTTATCAGTGGCGGGCCTGGTGCGGGCCACGACCAGCAGGGCCTCGGCCTCTTCCACCCCGGAGATGTAGTACTTGGTCCCGGTGATCAGCCAGTCGTCGCCGTCGCGGACCGCGGTGGTGGACAGCTTGTGGGTGTTCGATCCGGCGTCCGGCTCGGTGATGGCGAACACCACCTTGGAGCTGCCGTCGGCCAGCCCGGGCAGGTAGCGCTTGCGCTGCTCGTCGGTGCCGAACTCGGCGATCACCTCGGCCGAGATGGCCGCCGAGACCAACAGCAGGAGCAACGGCGTGCCCTGAGCGGCGATTTCCTCGCAGACGATCTCCAGCTCGACCAGGCCGCCTCCGCCGCCGCCGTACTCCTCACCGATGTTCACGCCGAGGAACCCGGCCTGACCCAGCGCCTGCCACAGCTCCGTGCACGGCTCGCGGCGCGCGGCGTGGTCGGCGTAGTAGGCCGGGCCGAAGTCCCGGGCGATCTCGGCCACCGCCGCGCGCAGGGCCCGGTGTTCGTCGGTTTCCGCGAAGTCCACGGCTGCTCCCTGCCTGCTCCCTGTACACGGCGAGTCCCTGCACATGGCGAAGGGGAGATTAGTGAAGGCCCCTTCACTAGCGACTCTAACGGCAAGCTGCGACACTGGCTAGATGGCACCATCAGGACAGCCGGCCAGGATGCGGGTCCGCGATCCCGGGCGCAAGCAGCGGATTCTTGCCGCTGCGGCCGCCCTCGGGGCCCGGCGCGGCTTCCACGCGATCTCGATGGCCGACATCGGCGCGGAGGCCGGCATCGTCGGTTCCGGCATCTACCGGCACTTCGGCAGCAAGGCGTCGATCCTGGTGGCCATGCTCGATCAGGTGATGGACCGGATCGCCACCGGCGGGGCCGAGGTCATGGCGGCCGGGGGCAGTGACGGCTTCGTGCTGTCGGAACTGGTCCGTGACCACATCGCCACGGCCATCGAGCACCGGGAGGTGCTGGCCGTCTACCACCGGGAGATCCACACGCTGCCGGAGGAGGACCGGCGCCGGCTCCGGCGCCGGCAGCGGCATTACATCGAGGACTGGGTCCACCTGCTGGCGCCGTTGCGGCGCGACCTGACCGACGGGGAGCTGCGGCTGGCCGTGCACGCGGCCATCGGGGCGATCCAGTCGACGTTGTTCTTCCGTAGCGGGCTGCCCCGGGGGCAGCTGGCGGCCCGGCTGGAGGAAATGGTGCACGGGTGCCTGGGGACGACGCCGGTGGCCCGGCCCGAGGGCGGGCCCCCGCAGCCGCCAGAGCGACCTTCAGGCGGTAGTGAACTGTCGTTGACTACCGCCTGAGGGCGGTCAGAGGGGCCAGACGGGTCAGAAGTTTGGCGCGCGTTGGCGGGCTGACGGGACGGCGGGCTGACGGGCTGGCGGGTTGGCGGCGGCCGGTCACTCGGCGCGCAGGGTCGGGGCGGGGCGGGTCCGCATCGCGGTCACGGCCGGGCCGATGGAAACAAGGACCACGAGCGCGATGGCGGCCAGGACGATCAGGGCCAGCAGGGCGGTGGGCGTCGAGACATCGGACACCACCCCGAGCTGCCCGGCGAACAGGCGCCAGACGACCCGGCCGGTCACGACGCCAAGGGGGATGCCCACCACCAGCGTCACCACCGCCAGGGTGATGGCCTGCCAGGCCACGGCCCGGCCCACGTCGCCCGGGGTGAAGCCCAGCGCCTTGAGCAGGGCGACGTCGCGGCGGCGGCGGCGGACGGACGTGGCCAGCAGCTGAGCCACGGTCAGCAGGGCCATGACGGCCAGCAGCAAGCCGAGGATGACCGGCAGGTCCTGGATTTGGTCGAAGTTCACCAGGTCGGTGGGGGTGGCCGGCGGCTGGGTGTAGAAGTTAGAGTCAGCCGCGGCCAGCCGGCGGTCCAGCCGGGCCTCCGCGCCGGCGATGCCGATGCCGGGGCGGAAGGTCACCGCGACCACGTACGGCGACTGGGCCCGGCCGCCGGCCAGCCGGAGCAGAGCCTGGCGGGTGACCATCACGCCGTCGCCGAGATGGGCACTGGCGTCACCCGGCGGCACGACCGCGGTCCCGACCACCCGCACCGGCACCTGGGGCCCGTACTGGTCTCCGACGTCTTTGGCGCTGCCGGTCAGGGTGGTTCCGGCCCGGACGCCGAGCTGCGCGGCCGTGTTGGCGCCGAACGCCACCTCGTCGGCCCCGGCCGGCACCCGGCCGGCCAGCATGGCGGCCCCGAAAGTCCCCTTCACCGGCGCGAAGACGAACCCCGGCAGGGCCCGGCCGCGGAACTGAAAGTCGACGCCGGTCTGGATGAAGGCCGCGGTGGCGACGTCCGGGTCGGCCCGGGCCACGGGCCCGGCCGCGCGCATGGCGCCGGGGCCGTTGTTGTTCCAGATCTCGGTGTCCCAGGTGACGCCGTACAGCGGCGGCGATCCAAGCAGATGGCTGAGGCTGGCCCCGAAGACGAGCGCCGCCACCGTCGCGGTGAGCCCGACCACGGCGCCGCCGATGCTGGTGCGGACGGGCACGCTGGCCGGTCCACGGCCCCGTTCCAGGGCCATCCGCACCCCGGCCATGGCGGTGACCGGGAGCCCGGCCCGCGCGCTGGCGTCGGCCGTGATCGAACGCCGGGCCAGGCCGGGCTCATCCCTGGCGCTCAGCATGGCCGAAGCCGCCCGGGCCGTGCGCCAGGCCGGCCACAGGGCCAGGAGCGCGGCGAGGGCGGTCGTCGCGGCCACGGCGATGAGGAGAACCGGGACGTCGAAGGCGACCCCGGGGTCCGGCTCGGCCGTACGGGCCACACCGATGGGCGTGAAGGGCGAAAAGGCGATCGCCACGCCCACCGCCAGCACGGCCCCGGCGGCCCCGATGATCGTGCAGCGCAGGACGGACAGGACGGCCAGCTGGCGCCGGGTCAGGCCGAGGGCGTGCAGCACCGGGTAGCCGGTGGCGTCGAGGGCGATCTGCCGGGCCAGCAGCTGCCCGAGGACCAGCACGGCCACCACCGCGAGCAGCCCGGCCAGCAGCCACAGGCTCACCGCCACCAGGTGATTGGAACGGTTGACGTCGCGAGCCTGGCTCGCGAATTCGTCCACGCCGACGTGCTGCCCGCGGCCGAGGGCTTCGAGCTGGCGCTGAGCACTGGCGGCCTGGCCGGGGCGCGGCCGGACCAGGGTGAAGTCGTAGGCGGCCAGCGAGGTCCGGTGGGCCTGGTAAAACGCCGGGGTGAGGTAGTAGTACGGTGCGCTGGCGTAGCTGTTGCTGGTCCAGGGCGGGAACTGGCCGGGCGCGGCAACGATGCCGACGATGGTGAAGGCCGCCCAGACCGGGCGGCCGGTCAGGTCCGGGGTGTGCGTGTCGCCGTGGGTGGATGCCACCAGCGGGACGCGGATGCGCTGGCCGATCTGGCTGTGGGGCATGGTGAAGTCCACGACGGCCTCGTCGGCCCGGGCCGGGTCGGGCAGCCGCCCTTTCAGCAGCTTCGGCCGATTCAGCCCGGTACCGAAGGCCCGTCCGTCCGGAGAGGCGACGAGGCCGTAGTCGACGTTGGCGGCCGGCCCGAACACGCGGAAAGAATCGGCCTCGGCCACCGACGGCTGGGCGGCGACGGCGGCGGGCGCCAAGACGGCGACCTCGGAGTTGGGGACGAAGTCCAGGACCAGGTAGCTGGCCCCGTGATTGGCCTGCACGAACCTGATGTAGGCGTCGTCGGTGCGCCGGGCCCCGGCCGCGGCCGCGGTCACCACTCCCCCGAACAGGCCGACCAGCAGGGCCAGGCCCAGCCAGGTACGCCACCGCCGCCGGGCCTCGGCGCATACCCCCAGCCAGATCGCGCTCACCGGGCCATCAGATCGCGAGCCGGCCCGCGGGGCAAGGATGCCTGCTGCCCCCGGCCGGTGAGGCCAGCCCCACCATCGGAGAGCTCTAGAGGTCCTGGACCGGGCGGGAGAGGAGGCAGAACTCGTTGCCCTCGGGGTCGGCCAGCACGACCCAGCTGGCGTCGGCGGGCTGCCCGACGTCGGCGGGCCGGGCGCCGAGGCTGTACAGCCGGTCCAGCTCGGCCGCCGTGGAGGTCCCGTCGGCGCGCAGGTCGAGGTGCAGCCGGTCCTTGATCGTCTTGCTCTCCGGCACGGGGGCCACGTCGATCGTCGGCCAGGAACCGTCGGCGGCCGCGATGGTGATCACGCCTTCCTCCTCCTCGACCACCTGCCAGCCGAGGACCTGACACCAGAAGCCGGCGATCAGTTCCGGGTGGACGGCGTCGATGACGATGGCGGCGAGGCGGCTGGGCATGCCGCCATTGTCGCCTCCGCCGAGCGGCGGCGGCCCCGGCGGGCGGCCAGGCGGGCGGCCACCGCGTCGATGAGGAGAGCGACGAGCAGGACGGTGCCGACGCCGACGCCCACGCCGGGGATCGTGTCGGTGAAGTAGTGGAAACCCTGGGCCACCATGCCCACGGCGACCGCGGTCGCCAGCACGTAGGCGGCCAGGATGACCAGGCGGCGAGCGCGGCGGGCGGGGGCCTGGGTGGGACGGGCGGGGGTGCTGGCGAGCAGGACCGCGCCCAGGGTGGCCATGGCGAAGACGGCCGTGGTGTGGCCGCTGGGCAGGCTGAGTGAGCCGTCGATGGTCCGGCCGATGAGGGGCTTGAGGATGCCTTCGGTCAGACCGGACGCGACCGGGACGGCGAGCACGGCCAGCGCGACGCCGCGCCACCAGCGGGCCCAGGCACAGCCCAGCGCGATCAGGGCGGTAATAGACGTGACCAGGAGCGGGTCGCCCAGCCAGGTCAGCACGGTGAGTACGGGTGAGGTCAGGCCCAGCTGGCTCTGGAACCAGCGGTCGACCGAGGCGTCGAACGGGCCGGCCTGGGTGTGGCCCGCGTACCTGATCGCGAAGGCGGCGACCACGGCCACGCAGACCGCGATGACCACGGCCGCCGCGCGCCGGTGGCCCGCCGCGAGCAGCGGGCGGGGCGGGCGGCTCGCCGTGACTTGCCGCTCACGCCCCCACGCCATCTGCTCAGTGTATGAACCCTGAGTGACTGGGTCCGCTTGCTCAGTGCTCGAGGGCGGCGTCCAGGGTGATGTCAACGCCGGTGAGGGCCTTGCTGACCGGGCAGCCGGCCTTGGCGTCGGCGGCGGCCTGGGCGAACTGGTCGTCACTGAGGCCCTCGACCTCACCGCGGACGGTGAGCTTGATGCCGGTCAGCTTGAAGCCGCCCGCCGGGTCGGGGCCGAGGGAGACGTCGGCCTGGACATCGAGGGCTTCGGGGGTGCCGCCGGCCTGGGCGATCAGCGCCGACAGCTGCATGGCGAAGCAGGCCGAGTGGGCGGCGGCGATGAGCTCCTCCGGGCTGGTCGCACCGTTGGCGTCCTCGGCGGCCCGCTTCGGGAAGGACATCTCGTAGGTGCCGAGCTTGGAACTGGTCAGCTCGACCTGGCCCGAGCCCTGCTCCAGGGTACCGTTCCAGGCGGTGCGGGCGGTACGGGTTGGCATCGTTGCTACCTCTCGTTGGGGTCGGTCCTCACTTCGGACTCTATTACCCCAGGACAGAGAGGTATTCAGCTGGCACTGTGGGCGCCGGTCATCAGGGCGGCCAGGTCCTCCGGGGCCAGGAACGACGGCGGAGGCGGCGGGCCCCAGCTGAACAGGCCGCGGGCACCCTCCAGGACCTCGGGCTTCCACAGCTGGTCGTCGATGATGCAGTCCATGTCGGAGTAGTACTCGGAGAAGTTGCCGGCCGGGTCCTTCAGGTACCAGAAGAAGTTCGACCCGGCGTGGTGGCGGCCCATGCCCCAGATGTGCCGCTCCGGGTGGTCGGCCAGCATCGTGGCCGCGCCCCGGCCGACCTCGTCGATGTCGTCGACCTGCCAGGACGTGTGGTGCAGGAAGCTGACCGGCGCGTTCAGGGCGAGCAGGTTGTGATGGTCGGTGGAGCAGCGCAGGAACGCGCCCGCGCCCTTGATGTAGTCGCTGGCCTTGAAACCCAGGCCGTCGGCGAAGAACGTCGTGGTGGCCTCGAGGTCGGTGGTGCCGACGACGGCGTGACCGAGCTTGCGCGGCCGCACCGGGCCGGACCGCAGGATGCCGGGCGCCCGGTCATCGTGGCGCTCGATCCGGCCGGGCCCGTTGTACGGGGTGGCGGGCACCGGGGGCTGGGTGAGCCGGTCCGCCACCTCCAGCGTGGCCCGGACGCCGGTGGCCTTCTCCACCGCGCTCAGGTGAGTCCCGGTGCGGTCGGTGGCCACGCCCAGCCGGGCCAGGCTGGCCGCCACCCGGTCCAGGTCGTCGGGGTCGTCCACGCCCACGTGCAGCTCGACCAGTCGGCGCGTGGCGGCGGGCACGACCCGGAGCTGGCGGCCACCGTCCCGGGTGGTGAACCAGCCGTCGCCCACCGGGGCCAGGCCGAACTCGGTGTAGTAGCCGGTGGTCGCGGCCACGTTGGGGACGCCCATGGTGACCGAGGTCAGGCGGTGCAAGCTCATCGTTGACCCTTTCTTCGCGTTCTTCGCGCGGACGGCTGTGGGCGCGGTCAGACCAGCGGGGTGATCTTCTCTTCCACGCCGAGCAGGGCCTTGCCGTAGACCTCGTACCCGACGATGGGCGACACGACCGCGTGCCGGGCCGCGGTGGCCGAGTCGCGCCAGATGCGCTGGAGCGGGTTGACGTCGGCGAAGCTGCCCGCGCCGTGGGCCGACAGCAGGATGTCGATGGCCCGGGTGATCTTCTCGGCCACGTACCCGGTGTCGGCCCGGACCCGGGCCCGGCCCAGGTAGTCCAGGTACTCACCGCTGGCCGCGGCCCGGTCGATGTCGTCGGCCGCGCGGTAGGCGTGCAGGTGCGCGGTGTCGATCAGCATCGCGGCCTCGGCCACCTGCAGCTGGAACCCGACCGAGTCGGCCTGGGCCTCGAAGAACGTGTACGAGATCGGCTTCTTGCCCGCCTTGCTGCGCACCAGGTTCAGCGCGGCGCGGCCCAGGCCGAGCTGCGGGCCGATCAGGACCAGGGCCAGGATCGGCACCAGCGCGGAGCGATAGAACACCTCGTCGGTGTGCTCGGTGCCGTAGTGGCCCTCGATCGCGGCCGGCACCGACAGCACCCGGTGCTCGGGAACGAACACGTCGGTGGCGACCAGGCAGTTGCTGCCGGAGGACTTCATGCCCGCCACGAACCAGGTGTCCTCGACCACCATGTCGGCCGCCGGGATCAGGGCCACCCCTTGGTCCTTGACCTCGCCAGACTCATCGGTGACGGGGATCCCGAGCACGGCCCAGGTGGCGTGCCAGGAGCCGGAGTTGTAGTACCAGCGGCCGGTGATCCGCCAGCCGCCGTCCACCTTGACCGCCTGGGCCGTCGGGGCCAGCACGCCGGAGACCAGCGCGTCCGGGTCGGCCTTGAACACGTCATCCTGAGCTTGCTCGGGGAACAGGCCGGTGAGCCAGGAGCACACGTTGAGCAGGGTGACGACCCAGGCCGTGCCGCCGTCGGCCTCGCCGACCGCGGCCGACACGTCGAGCATGGTCCGCATCGAGGTCTCGTAGCCGCCGTAGCGGCGCGGGGTGGCGACCTTGAACGCGCCGGCCTCGCGCAGGGCGTCGATGCTGCCGGCGGGTACGCGGCGGTCGGCTTCGCCCTGGGCCGCGTTCTTGGCCAGCAGGTCGTGCAGCCCGGCGATGCGGTCGAGCAGCCCGTCGGCAGCCTGGTGGTCAGCGGCCTGGTTACCGGCCTGGTTATTGGACGGGGCGGTGACGGTCATGGGGCCTCCTCAGCGCATGAACGCGGCGATCTGGTCGGTGATCGGCCGGGGGGACCGCACCGCGAAACGGGAATGTGTGCCGTAGGTCTGGTCGGCGTACACCAGCGGCGCCGTGTCGTCCCGGCGGCTGGCCTGGGTGACCAGCCCGAACAGCAGCCGGTGGTCACCGGCTTCGACGTCTTTGTAAAGCTCGCAGACGGCCCAGCCGGACGCCGCGGCCAGGCGGGGCAGGCCATGGTCGTCGTGCCAGGGGACGGACCCGAACCGGTCCACGCCGCGCCGGGCGAACAAGGCGGCGATGGCTTCCTGGCCGTGGGCCAGGATGTTGATGCCGAACCGGCCGGTGCGCTGGATCTGGCCGAGCAGGCTGGAATCGCGGGCGAAGGCCACGCTGACCAGCGGCGGATGCAGGGACAGGGACGCGAACGCGCTGACCGTGGTGCCGGCCGGCCCGTCCGGGGCCGCCGCGGTCACCACGGTGACCGGCGCGACCACGCCGGCCATCAGGGACCGGAACTCATCGTCGGTGACCACAGCGTCGTGTCCTCCCGCCCGCAACCAGGCTCGTCATGACCGCGAAACAATCATGATGAATATGATGCTCGGTGCGGTCGCTGCCCTTGTCAAGACAATGCATTACATTCATCATGATTAATTAACCGCCTAGGAGGCGTGATGGCTGACCGACCGCTCGGCCCCGCCGATCGCCGTCTGGCCGTGCCCGAGGCGCCGGAGCTGGACGAGACCACCGGGGTGCCCTACACCCCGGGGGCCAATGGGGCTAATGGGGCTGGCGGGGGCCTGGGCCGGAGCGCCGGGACCGTGGATGAGCCGGCCTGGCGGCGCGGGGACTGGGAGCGGGCCGCGGCCGGGCGGGCGGATGGCGGGGCGCGGCAGACCCGCACCGAACTGGCCGCGGCACGGCTGGGCGCGATCGCGGCCGCGGCCATGCCCGGGGACCGGCTGGGTTCCAAGGACGAGCTGCGGGCCCAGTGCGGCGTCTCGGTCGGCACGTTCAACGAGGCCATCCGCCTGCTGCAGGCGCGCAAGCTGGTCACGGTGCGCCCCGGCCCCGGCGGCGGCCTGTTCGCGGCCGAGCCGTCGCCCATGGTGCGGCTGGGCAACTCGGTGCTGGCGCTGGATGCCGAGGAGACCTCGGTCGCGGACGCGGTCCGGATCCGGGAGGGGCTGGACCCGCTGATCATCGAGGACGCGCTGTGGCACGCCTCCCCGGCCGACCTGGCCGGCCTGCGGGCCCAGGTCGGGCGGATGCGCGAGGCGGCCGAGGCGCTGGACCCGATCGGCTTCATCCGGGCCAACTGGGGACTGCACGCGCGGATCGCCGCCCTCAGCCCGAACGTCATGCTGCGCTCGCTGTACACCAGCCTGCTCGACCTGATCGAGGCGCACACGCTGTCCGTGCTGCCGGTCACCGAGCAGCCGCTGCTGGAGTACGTGTCCGAGCGGTACCGGCTGCACGCCCGCCTGGTCGAGGCCATCGGCGAGCGGGATCGGGCTGAGGCCCTGCGGCTGATCGGCGAGCACAACACGACCGATCTGCTCAGCCCCCGTCCCGCCCTGCCGTCGACGCGCTGATCCAACGGGTAGCTTCGGGGCATGGACGCCACCGAGTTGGACGCGGCCGACCCGCTGGCCCCGGTCCGGGCCCGGTTCGTGCTGCCAGACGGGGTGATCTACCTGGACGGTAACTCGCTCGGCGCGCTGTCAGCCGGGCTCGGCGACCGGCTGGGCGACGTGGTGGGCCGCCAGTGGGGCCAGGACCTGGTCCGGGCCTGGAACGACGACGGCTGGTGGCAGGCACCGGAGCGGATCGGGGACCGGATCGGGGCGTTGATCGGGGCGGCGCCGGGCCAGACC
The DNA here is from genome assembly GCA_965277615.1 of Streptosporangiaceae bacterium. Lineage (GTDB taxonomy): Bacteria > Actinomycetota > Actinomycetes > Streptosporangiales > Streptosporangiaceae > Bog-532. The sequence goes on from CBDIDG010000004.1 coordinate 1,034,730, forward strand.
GTGGCCGGGGACTCCACCTCGGTGCAGTTGTTCAACATGCTGAGCGCGGCCATCCGGCTGCACGATGACCGGCGGCAAGATGGCCAGGGTGGGGCCATCGTCACCGACGCCGGGCAGTTCCCGACCGACGGTTACCTGGCCGACTCGGTCGGACGGCTGCTGGGCCGCGAGGTGGTCAGGACCGACGACCCGTACGCGGCGCTGGGCCGGGACGGGGTCGCGGTACTGGCCTGGTCCACGGTGGACTTCCGCACCGGACGGCTGTGGGACATGGCCGGGCTGACCGCGGCGGCGCACGAGGCGGGCGCGGTGGTGGTGTGGGACCTATGCCACGCGGTGGGCGCGCTGCCCCTGCAGGTCGACACGGACGGGGTGGACCTGGCCGTGGGCTGCACCTACAAGTACCTGTCCGGCGGACCCGGCTCCCCCGCGTTCTGCTACGTGGCCCGGCGGCACCAGGCGGCCCTGGACCAGCCGCTGACCGGCTGGCACGGGCATTCCCAGCCGTTCGCGATGGAGCCCGGCTACCGGGGTGCGGACGGGATCGGGCGGGCCCGGATCGGGACGCCGCCGATGCTCTCCCTGCTGGCCCTGGACGCGGCGCTGGACGTATTCGACGACGTGGACCTGGACCTGGTCCGGGCCAAGAGCCTGCGGCTGGGTGAGTTCTTCATGGCCGGCGCGGACGAGGCGGGCTTCGAGGTGATCACGCCGCGGGCGCCGGAGCGGCGGGGCAGCCACGTGACGCTGCGGCACCCGGACGCGCTGCCGGTGATGGCGGCGCTGATCGGGGCCGGGGTGATCGGCGACGTCCGGCCACCCGACCTGCTCCGGTTCGGGTTCAACGCGCTGTACAACTCATTCGGCGAGCTAGGCCGGGCGCTGGAGATCCTGGGTGAGGTGCTGTCCTCGGGCCGGTACCGGGAGCCTCGGTTCCAGGTCCGGCCGGCCGTCACCTGACCGTGGGGTCACCTGACCCTGGGACTACCTGGCGGGCGCGTTTTCGACGGTGCGGGCCAGGATGCCGAGGGTGGCCTTGAGCGCGGTCTCGGGGATGATCGGGAAGTTGACCCGGCCGCGGTAGCGCTCGTCGATCTGGCTCCAGTCGTAGTACGACGTGACCAGGGTGCCGCCGTCCCGCGGCTCCAGCCGGTACCCGTACAGGTGCTTGATCGGCGGCTGGATCGTGCCCGAGATCGTCCACTCGATCTCGGTGTCCGGCTCCAGCCGGGTGATGATCACGGTCACGTCGTACTTGCCCATCGGCAGGTCACCCAGCGCCTCGCGGTCCATGTGGACCACGAACGTGTCCCCCGCCTGCCGCACCGGCTCCCCGTCGGCGGACTGGAGCATGCCCGAGCTGTCGATGATCACGTGGCCGCGCGGGTCGGTCAGCACCGCGAAGACGGCGGCCGGCGGGGCCGCGATCTGCCGGGCGACCTCGAACCGCTCGGCCTGCGGGCTGGTCTCCGGTTCGCTGCTCTCCTGCTCGCTGGTCATGGCGTCGATCCTGTCAGGTCAGGCTGGCCGGGTTCACGGGCGCCCCTCCGGCGCCTTCAGGTAGTTGGGCCCGGTGGTGCCGTAGCACTTGTTGATGTCGCTGGCCCCGCTGCGGGCCTTGGTCATCAGCGGGCCCGCGGTGAGCATGGTCTGGCCCGGCAGCCGGTCCGCGGTCAGCACGCGCGCGCGGAGCAGCGCGGCTGCGGGGTGGCCGGGGTAACGGTCCAGCGCCCGGGTCAGCGACTGGCGGATCAGGTCCAGCAGGAGGGGCCGCGGGGCCTGATCGCGGTCAGCCAGGCCGAAGGCCAGCGCGCCCGCGCACAGGTGCACGGTGATCGTGATGAACACGTCGGCCAGCGCGTCGTCCGACCTGGTCAGGAGGCGCGGGTCGGCGAAGTTTTCCGGCTCGGGTACCGGGATGGGTCCCGCCGCGAGCCGCTCGTAGTGGATGAGCGCGCCGCCGAAGTCCTTGATCAGCAGCCGGAGCCCGGTGTCGGGCTGGTCTGGGTCCAGGACGAGGGCGGCGTTCTGCTGATGAGACTCCAGGGCGATCCCGAAGCGGACGAACAGGTCGACGTGGACGCCGAACAAGACGTCCAGGTAGGCCTGGAACAAGCCGGTGACCGTGCCGTCGCCGTGCTGGCGGGCCAGTTCTTCGATGACCAGGGCCCGGCCGTCCGGCGCGGGGGCGAGCAGGGCGGCCAGCGGGACCAGGTGACAGCGGTCCAGGCCGTCCGGCAGCTGGCGCATCAGGTAGCCGAGGAAGGGATGGCCGGCGTGGGCGTAATGGCTCTCGTCGGCCAGCAGCAGGTCGTGCAGGGGCGGGCTGGCCCAGGCGGCTTCGGCCAGGACCGCGCGGACCAGGGCGCCGTCCGGCAGCGTGCCGGGCACGATCGAGCGGCGGTTCAGGCCGCCGAGAGTGCTGGTGGACAGGGGCAGCTTGAGGTGGACACCGGGCCGGCTCTTCACGGCCAGGGTCCGGGTGGACAGGGTCGGGGTCACCTTCAGGTGGGTGCCCGGGGCGATGAGCTGAGCGGCGGGCAGCCCGCTGCTGGCCAGCGCCTCGGCCAGGGCTCGCTCCGCGGTCAGCGGGTGGACCGGGAGCAGTTCGTGTCCCGGGTCCAGCGCCGCTGGGAGCCCGACGTCGGAGGGGCGGGGCCACCAGGACGGCAGGTGGCCGGCCCGGGTGAGCGCGGCGCGCGGGATGGCCACCCAGCGCAGGGCGAACTCGGGCCGCCACTCGGGCGCGTAGGCCAGCGCGTCGGCGTCGGTGAAACCGGGCCGGGCCGCGGCGGTGGGATAGGCGGGGTGGGACTGGGTGGCGGCCAGGGCCTCGTAGCCGAGCTGGCCGTCGTGTCCCCGCCGGGCGGCCAGCTGACCGGATGGGCGCCGGGCCAGCCGCGACGCTTCGCGCTGGCGCAGCTGCAGGGCGGCCAGGGCCTGGCGGCACTCCTCGGCGAAGTCGCCGACCCCCGCCGCGTCGGCCGGGTCGGCCAGGGCCCGCAGCGCGGTGTCCACGTCGGCCAGGGTGAGGCGGGTGGGACGCCGCAGCTTGAGGTCGGCCAGGAAGCCGTCGGGCTCCAGCGGGAGCGCGGGCTGACCGGGCAGACGCAGGGCGGCCCCGTCCGGGCCGTCCAGGTCGACTCGGTCGGACAGGCCGGCGAAGTTCTCCCGGAGCAGGGCGTCGAGGATGTCGGCGGCCAGATCCTGCTCGGCGGCCAGCTCTGGGACCGGCTCCGGCTCGGTGGCCAGCCCGGGCTCGGTGGTCACGGCGCGATCTCCCACGCTCCCATTAATTTTGGGTAAGCCGTACTTAGCCGGGAGATCGTAGCGCAGCCCCGGCGACGGAGCGTCGTTATCCGATGACGGGCCGGTCAGGAGCCGTCGGAGTCCCGGATCCAGTGGGCGCGGCGGAACAGGCGGCCGAGGCGGTCGTGCAGGCTCTGGCCGGTGTCCTCGATCGCGTCGACGCGGTAGACCGGCGGGCCGTCGGGGGCTGGGAGGTGGCCGGCGGCGTCGTCGTCCAGGGTGGAACGAACGTAGCTGGTGGTAATGACCTGCACCTGGTCGGCGTCGACGAAGCGGAGGCCGTCCTTGGTCGCCACGACGAGGCCGTCGAAGAGGTCTTCCTCGGGGATCTGGAGGACGTGCTCGAGGGTGCCGATCTCGCGGCCGGTGGCGGTGAGCACCGGGACCCCGGCCGGGACGGCCTGGTAGGAAATGGCTTGGTCAGTCATGCCGGCATCCTAGGCCCGGCTCAGCGCAGGCCGTGCCAGCGGCCGTGACCGCTGACCTCCTGGTGCAGCCGGGCCAGGTGGGCGGCCCGGGCGGCGACGGGCGCGGCGTCCACGGGCGCGGCGTCCACGGGCGCGGCGTCCACGGGCGGGGCGGCTTCGGCGGTGGCCGCAGCGCGGCGCTGCTGCAGCTCGTCGCGGATCGTCTTGGCCCAGAAGAAGGCCCCCATAACCGCGAACAATGGCCATTCGAACGTGTAAGCCCAGCTCAGGCTGTTGCCGCCGAGCGCCCGGTGCAGCTGCCAGTCACCCAGCCAGCACATGCCCCAGAAGGCCACGACCGCGAACGCATGCCAGGCCAGCCACCGGGGCGAGATGAGGAACCGCCACCCGGGCGCGGGGCTGGACTGGACCATCAGCGGCCCCAGGGCAGCAACGCGGTCACGGCCATCACCGCGAACAGCAGGGTCAGGTAGGCGATCGACTGGTGGAACAGCCGCATCGCGGCCCGGTGGCCGGCCGGCGGGGTGCCGTCGGCGACCCCCGCCCGCAGCTGATGCGCCCCGGCCAGGAACCAGACCCCGAGCCCGGCCGCGCAGCCGCCGTACAGCCAGCCCGCGTACGGGATCAGGACCAGCGTCGCCGCCACCATCGCGTAGGAGTAGAAGACGATCTTCCGCGCCACCACGGCCGGCGGCGCCACCACCGGCAGCATCGGCACGCCCGCGGCGGCGTAGTCGTCGCGGAACTTCATGGCCAGCGCCCAGAAGTGCGGCGGGGTCCAGAAGAAGATCACCGCGAAGAGCACGACCGGGGCTAGGCCCACCCGCCCGGTCACGGCGGCCCAGCCCACCAGCACCGGGAAGCAGCCGGCGGCCCCGCCGATCACGATGTTGGAGGCCGTCCGGCGCTTCAGGCCGAGGGTGTAGACGAAGACGTAGAACAGGATCGCCCCGTCGGCCAGCGCCGCGGCCAGCCAGTTCACGGCCAGGCCAAGCAGCAGGGTCGCGGCGGTCCCGAGCACGATTCCGGACACGAGCGCCTCGGCCGGCCTGATCACGGCCTTGGGCAGCGCCAGCGGACGCCGCGACGTGCGGCGCATCAGGGCGTCGATGTCCCGGTCGATGAAGCAGTTCAGCGTGTTGGCGCTGCCCGCGGCCAGGGCGCCCCCGGCCAGCGTGGCGGCCATGAGCCACACCGGGGGCAGGCCGCGCTGGGCCAGCATCATGGTCGGCAGCGTCGTCACCAGCAGCAACTCGATGATGCGGGGCTTGGTCAGGGCCACCAGTGACCGGGCCACCAGGCGGGCCGGGCGCCGCGTGCGGCCGGGCGCGGGCACCTGCACCGTTCCGGGCAGCAGTCCGGTGGCGTGCGTCATGAACTGGCCCCCGTGCCGTCGGCCGGTGGCGTGTCCTCACCGGGTGGCGTTTCCCCGGCAGGTGGCGTTTCCCCGGCGGGTGGCGTGCCCTCAGCGGATGGCGTGCCCTCAGCGGCCTCGTCCGAAGCGAATTCGGGCAGCGCGGCCGGGTCCTCGGTCAGCGCAGCCGACACCGCTCCGGCGGCCTCGACGCCGGACTCGGCCGATCCGCCGCCCTCGGCCAGCGGGAGCCCGGCCGCGATCGCCGCCGCCTCGGCCGCCTCCGGACTGGGGGGACCGACGTTGGCCACGGCGGCGACCCGGCGGCGCGGGACCCGGGCGTGCGGGCGGGCGAACAGCACGATGAACAGGACCGCCGCGATGATGATGAACAGCAGCAGCGGGAACGCGATGGTCAGGTAGGCCCCGCCTTCGGTGTTGTCCGGCACCGCGGCGAGAATCGCTCCAGGCACGCCAGCCTCCTAGGCCGTCAGGTAGAACAGCACCCAGAACACGACCGCGACCACAGCCAGGTAGTTCCAGAGCACAGTGAAGGCACTCAGGCCAGACTGAAACCGCTGCACGGCGAATGCCTCGGCGTAGGTTGGCGGCTGCTCCACGAAAGAGATCTCCGGAATGACCCGCACCCGCATGGTCAGCGTTTCCAGCCAGATCATGGCGGCCAGCAGCACGATGAGGAAGACCGGGGTGGCCCCCACGAAGACGCTGGCGAAGCCGGCCCGGCCGGGCTGGAACGGCAGGTTCATCAGCTCCCACACCTGCAGCCCGACCGCGGCCAGGCCCAGGACCAGAGCCGCCACCGCGGCCCGCTGCCAGGCGCTCTTGCGGCCGCGCTTGATCCGGGCCAGCCCGATGTGCTGGACCACCGCGCTCAGCACGACCAGGGCCATGATCACCGCGCCCGCCCAGGGCTGCGGGCCCTTGAACCCCCGCGGGTACCACATCCCGTGGGAGTTCAGCGAGCGCAGGTAGAAGTAAGCGAACACGAAGCAGCCGAAAGCGAAAGACAGGCCGCCCAGGGCCAGCCGCACCCCGGTCCACGTCGCGTTCAGCGCCGCCTCGTGGTAGAAACCGGCCTCTTCGGACGCCCGGGTCACGCCCTCCGGGACCGGCGGAGGAGGCGGCGGGCTCACGGTATCGGTCATCGGTCCGCCTCCGCGGGTTCGGTCTCGGCGGCCAGGTAGGCGTGGCTGAGGACGCCCAGCGGCGGATCCAGGTCGGCCACCGGCGGCGCGCCCGGCACGCCGTACTCGTACGGACCGGAAAGAACCACAGGCACCCGGGCGAAGTTGCCGGGCGGCGGCGGTGAGGCGGTCTGCCACTCCAGGCCACGAGAGCGCCAGGGGTTGCCCGATTCCGGCACCCGCGCGATCACGGTCGAGTACACGAAGTTGATCACGAAGATCAGGATTGATCCCCCGAGCAGGAAGGCGGAGATCGAGACCCAGTCGTTCAGCGTGGTCAGGCTGCGGGCGTAGGTGTACACCCGGCGGGGCTGGCCGTCCATTCCCACCGCGAACAGCGGCAGGAACGTCGAGTTGAAGAAGACGAACATCGTCCAGAAGTGGATCTTGCCCAGCCTCTGGTTCAGCCGGATGCCCATGATCTTGGGCAGCCAGTAGTAAAGGCCGCCCATGAAGGCGAAGATCAGCCCGCCCATGATCGTGTAGTGGAAGTGCGCCATCACGAAGAAGGTGCCGTGCTCGGTGGTGTCGGCGGGCACATCAGACAGGAACACCCCGGAGATCCCGCCGATCAGGAAGTTGAAGAAGAACCCGAGCGCGAACAGCATCGGCACCGTGAAGCGGATCTTCGCCTTCCAGAACGTGCCCATGGCGACCAGGAAGATGAACCCGGTCGGGATCGAGATCAGCTCGGTGGTCAGCATGAACACCGGCCGCATGTCGGGGTTGATCCCGCTGACGAACAGGTGATGCTGCCAGACGAAGAAGCTGAGCAGGGTCACGCCGACCATCCCCGCCGCCGCGACCTTGTAGCCGAACAGCGGCTTGCGGCAGAACACCGGCAGAATCTCGCACACGATCCCGAAGCCCGGCAGGGCCAGGATGTACACCTCCGGATGGCCGAAGAACCAGAACAGGTTCTCCCACAGGTAGCTGCTGCCGCCCAGATCGTCGGTGAAGAACGCGGTCTGCACCGTGCGGTCGGTGATCAGCATGTACATCGCCCCGACCAGGACCGGCGCGGCCAGCACCATCAGGAACGAGGTGGTCAGGATGGCCCAGACGAAGATCGGCAGCCGGCTCCAGCGCATCCCGGGCGCCCGGTAGCAGATGATCGTGACGATGAGGTTGAAGCCGAGCAGGATCAGCGAGAGCCCCATGAGCCCGAACGCCACCGCGTAGGCGTCCGCGCCCTGAGTGGCCTGGATCGACAACGGGGCGTAACCGGTCCAGCCGAACGGGAACCCGCCGAACAGCAGCCCGGACAGCAGCACCAGGTAGGCGGCCGGCGTGAGCCAGAAGGACAGCGCCTCAATCCGCGGGAACGCCATGCGCTTGGAGCCGATCATCAGCGGGACCAGGTAGTTGCCGAGCGGCCCGAGGATGATCGAACTCATCATCATCATCATCATCGTGCCGTGCTCGCCGACGATCGCGGTGTAGGTCGCCGAGCTGAAGACGTGGTAGGAGGGGGACAGCAGTTCGGTCCGGATCGCGATGGCCAGCAGGCCGCCGGTCAGGAAGTAGCCGATCATGCCGACTAGGTACTGGATGCCGACCACCTTGTGGTCCAGCGAGTAGCGGAAGAACCGGGCCACGCCGGCGGCCGCCGCCTGGGCCTCCTCGTCGGCGTGCACCGGGCGGCCGGCCATCTGGAGCAGCAGGTCGTTGAACACGCCCAGCCCGGCCAGCCAGCCGACCGTCCCGAACACATAGCCGAGGATGATGGCGAAGTCGTTCTGGCCGGAGTTCTGGACCTGGACATAGCCGCCGGCGATGAGGTTGCCGAGCCAGTGGCCCAGGAAGTAGCCCAGCACCGCGCCGATGATCCCGGTGTGGATCGCCGGGCGCCGCCACCATGGGCGCCGTGGCCGCGAGGCATTCGCTTCCGGCGCCCGGCCGCCCGGTGCGCGGCCGCCCGGCAACTGGGGATTCTCCGGGATTTCGATCGCCATCCGGTTACCTCTTCACAGAAGGGGCTGAGGGGTCAGCGGCCCGACGCCTGCTCACGGCTGGACCGGGTACTGCGTGCCGTAGTAGCCGCCACCCGCACCCGACAGACCGGCCTGGTGGAATGCCTTGCCGAGCTGCGGGACCAAGTCCGGGTTGTAGGTCAGCGAGTAGGGCGGGAGGTTCTTGGTCAGGGTCGCGAGCTGGGTTTTGGTCAACGCCGCCCAGGCCTTGAACGCGGACACGCTGACCACGTGACCGACGGTCGTCATGTCGGCGTGCCACAGGCCGCACAGCTCGGCACAGCGCACCTGGACTTTTCCGGTGTGCTCGGGCTTGGTGTAGGCGACGTTGTTGACGCCCGGGTTGGCGTCCGCCTTGACCCCGAACTGGTAGGCCCAGAAGCTGTGGATCACGTCCAGCGAGGTCACGTTGAACTGGACGTTCTGGCCGACCGGGAGCATCAGGCTGGTCGTCTCGAACCCGCCGAACTGCGGGTAGCGGTAGGTGAACCGCCACTGCTGGGCGATGACCTGCACCTGCAGCGGGCTACCGCCGCTAGGCCTCCAGATCGGCGTGTTCCCCTCGCCGGCGCCCGCCCCGGCCGGCTTCACCAGTTCCACCGTGCCGAACACGGCTAGGCCCAGCACGATGGCCGAGGTGACCGCGATCCAGGTCACGGAGATCCGGGTGTTGCCGTGGATCGGCGGCCCGTCTTCCTCGTCCCCCTCCCGGTACCGCCACACGATCATGGCGTAGACACCGTAGATGAGCACGAGCGCCATGACCGGGGCGGCCATCACCGCCATCACGTTGATGTCGAACTGCTGGCTGGCCGCGGACGAGGACATGGCCCCCGGCGGCATGTGCGGGCCCCAGACGAACCAGATGAGCAGGTCCGCCACCAGCGCGACCGGCAGCCAGATGAGGAAGATCCGCAGTCCGTGGTTCGGCTCCCGCCGATGGTCCGGGGCTATGCCGTCCGGGGCCGTGCCGTCCGCCGCGGCCATCACGACACCACCTGCATGTTGCCCATCATGTAGCCGATCGTCTGCATGGGACCGCCGTTGCCGTTCAGGAAGGAGAGCCCGCAGGGCACGAAGCACTGCCATCGGTAGGCGCCGGTCTGGGCCGGCGCCTCGAAGCTGAACGTCGTCGTCGAATGGGCCTTGTTCGTGCAGGGCCCGGTGCTGCAGGTGCCGGGCCCGGCCTGGACCGGCACGTTGAGGTTCAGGCCGGGGATCGCGAACGTGTGCTGGATCAGGTAGGGGCCGTTCCAGCCGTTGACCGTCTGCACCGGCTTGCCGCTGTAGTAAGCGACATTGCCGACCGTCCCGCTGACCTGACCCCAGACCTGATTGCGGACCGGCGTCGAGCCGTCGTAGCCGAGGATCGTCACGTGGACCCGGGTGTGCGCGGGGACCTGGAACAGCGTGGTGTGCACCCAGGCCCCGGTGACCGGGCTCTTGATGAAGTAGCTGACCCAGGTCGGATGGTCCGGCACCGATGTCGGACTCGACGACGCGTCGGTCTGCATGACCACGTTGACCTGGCCGCCGGACGCCGCGAAGTCCACCGTCGGCGGGCCGCCCAGCAGGTAGTGGGCGACGACGAAGATGATGGCGCCGACCACGGCGAGGAACGCCACAATCAGGGTGGTCAACCGGGCCGGCAGTGACACCAGCCACCCCCTCACTCCGGGACGGGACTTCGTGACCAGAGCTTGGCTCCGGCGTCGCCGGGACGGCAAGGATCATGTGTCTGTATGACGAAATTGTCATTGTTCGCTGGACCGAGCTTCGATTTCGTCACTGCAAGCGGTGTAGCTCGTCACTTTCGCCCAAAACCCGGCCGCCCGGAACCACGGCGAGCGCAACGGATTGCATTCAGGTCACGAGGCTTGACTGAACGACCGAAATGAGTAGATCGTCTGCTTCAAGAAAGTCACTTGAAACAAGCTCGTAACCGAGTAGCGGTTTGAACGCCACACCCTGCGATGTGGCCCAGGTGCGAAACGAAGTGCCTGCAATGAGCGCAAATCGATTGGCTCGCCCGGGTCCCAGCTCGGGCATCCTCGTTGTCGATGACGAACCGCGCATCCAGAGCATGATCAGCCGCGCCCTGATCCAGGTCGGCTACACGACCGTCTGCGCGTCCGATGGCGCGGACGCGGTCCGGCTGGCCAGTACGGGCGAGTACAGCCTGGTCATCCTGGATCTGGTCATGCCGGACATGGACGGGCGCGCGGTGCTGGCCGGGCTGCTCCGGGCCCACCCCGAGCAGCCCGTGCTCATGCTGTCCTGCGTGGACGACGCGACGACGAAGGCCGCCTGCCTGGACCTGGGGGCAGACGACTACCTGACCAAGCCATTCGTCCTGGAGGAGCTGCTCGCCCGGGTGCGGGTCCAGCTGCGCGGCGTGCCCCGCCACGAGGTCCTCAGATCCGGTGAGCTGCGCCTCGACGTGGGGCGGATGCAGGCCGATACCGGGCAGGGCCCGATCGCGCTGACCCGGCTGGAGTTCCTGTTCCTCAGAGAGCTCATGGAGCACGCCGGTCATTCGGTGCCGAAGGAGCAGTTGCTCGCGTCGATCTGGGGTTACGACTTCGACCCGGGCTCCAACGTGGTCGATGTCTGCGTGCGGCGGCTCCGGTCGAAGCTCGGATTCGAACTGATCAGGACGGTGCGCGGTGCGGGATACCAGCTTGCGCCGGGATAGGCCCGGAGCCGCGCTCGGGACGGCCAAAGAGACCGGCCGGCTGCTGGCCCACCAACGCACCTTTCTCCAGGACGCCGCGCACCAGCTGCGGACCCCGATCACCATCGCGCTGGGCCACGCCGAGCTGCTGGCCGCCGAGCTGGACGGCCGCCGCGAGCAGCAGGACATCCACGTGGTGGTGGGCGAGCTGACCCGGCTGAAAAGCCTGAGCGAGCGGTTGCTGCTGATCGCCGTGTCCGAGGATCCCGAATTTCTGCTCCTGTCCCCGGTCGCGCTGGACCGCCTCCTCATCGACGCGCTGCAGCGCTGGCACCCCACCGCCCGCCGGGTCTGGGCGACCGGCCAGCTGGACCCGGTGACCGTGCCCGCCGACCGGGAGCGCCTCGAGCTGGCCCTGGATGCCCTGCTGGAGAACGCCGTCCAGCACACCGGCGTGGGCGACACGATCAAGCTCTCGGTGGCCCGCGACGACGAGGCCGCGACCGCCCGGCTCATCGTCGAGGATTCCGGTGAGGGCATCGAGCCGTCTGAGGTCGATCACGTCTTCGAGCGATTCTGGACCGGGCCGGCCCGGGGCGGTCCCCACGGCACTGGACTCGGACTGGCCCTGGTCCGCGCGGTCGCCCTCGGCCACGCCGGTGAGGTGAGCGTGCGCAGCGCGCCCGGGACGGGCAGCCGCTTCGAGCTGGCCCTCCCCGTCACCGTGCTGCCCCGCCGGTACGCCCGGTTCCAGACCGGGAAGCCGGCCCGGCTGGGGCGGGTCAGGCTGGGGCGGGTACGGAGGCGGCTGCGCCCGGCCGTGGTGGCCGTGACCGCGGTGTGCGCCCTGGTGCTGGCCTCGGTCATTGCCGTCGACAGCGCCAGCCACCGAGGCGCACCCGCCACCGCGCCCGCCGCCCCCGCCTTCGCGCTGCCGTCGCTGCGCGATCCGGCGCAGCTGGTGTCGCTGGCCGCCTACCGCGGCCACCCGGTGATCGTGAACTTCTTCGCGTCCTGGTGTGGTCCCTGCCAGCGGGAAACGCCCACCCTGGCCAGCTTCTACCGCACGACGGACGGCAAGACCATGATCATCGGCGTGGACGCGGACGACAGCGCCTCGGCGGCCCGCCACTTTGTCACCAATGAGCGGGTGGGCTATCCGATCGGCTTCGAGTCCACCCCAGGGGTGGCGAACGCCTATGGCGTGAGCGCGGCCGGCATCCCGGAGACCTTCTTCCTGAACGCCAGCCACCACATCGTCAAACGGATCCTCGGCGATGTGACGATGGCCGAACTCGTCGCGGACACCGCCCTGATGGACGGCCAGCACGCCAGGCCGGCCCACTCAGTGGCCGCCGCCGACGACTATGAGGATCGAGGCTGAGCCGTGCAATCACCTCCGCAGACCGGGTCCCCGTACACACCGATCCGGCGAACGGCGTGGCCGACCCGCCGCTCACCCTGGCTGCTCTGGGTCGCGGGGGCGGTCGTACTGGCCGTCGCTCTGGCCGTGGCGCTCGTGCACCGGCCCTCGCCGAGCGAGCGCGCGTCCGACCTGCGCGGGTTCCTGAGCGACATGAACACCGCCATCGAATCGTGCGCCGGCGGGGTCAGCGAGTCGCTGACCGCGATGCAGGGGATCGAGTCCGGGGCCAGCGACGACGTGGCCGACGGGGCCAAGGTCGCCACGGACGGTTCGACCAACTGCACGCTGGCCTACAGCATGCCGCTCGATGACCTGACCTCGTACCAGGTCACCGAGTCGCTGGCCGGCTATCACCTGGTTTCCGTGGTTCAGGGGCTGGTGACCTGGGCCGACCCGGACGCCGTGCGGGTGCAGACCGACATCGCGGACGTGATCAGGGCCCCCACCCCGCAGGCCCGGAACCAAGCCACCGCCCAACTGCACGGCGCGCTGCGTGTGCTGGACGCGCAGCGAGCCGCGGTGGACACGGTCATGGAGCACGCGATCAGGTCGCTGTCCGCGCACGCCGCACCGCCGAAGCTGCCCGGATGAGGATTGGTGGTCGGCGATGCCCGGCATGAACTCTGGCCTCAACAGCAACAACCCGACCGTGGTGGCCGCGTTCCGCAGCGCGTTGCTGCATCAGGGGCTGATCGTGCTGGTCGTGTTCGCGGTGCTGGCGCTGGCCTGGATCATCATCCATGAATGGCTGCGCCCGCCGGGGACGCCCGCCGCCCCCGGCGCAGGCACCGCGGCTGAGCCCGGATGGCGGCAGCTGCTGCGGATCGGCTTCGGCGTCATCTGGATCTTCGACGGACTGCTCCAGGCCCAGCCGTCCATGGCCGTGGGCCTGCCCTCGCAGGTTATCCAGCCGGCTGCGGCGAACTCGCCCGGCTGGGTCCAGCACATCGTGAACTGGGCGGGCACCAGCTGGTCCTACCATCCGGTCCAGGCCGGCGCCGCGGCCGTCTGGATCCAGATCGGTCTCGGGGTCTGGCTGATCACCGCGTCGCGGGGGCCGTGGTCCCGGTTGGCCGGGCTGGCCAGCGCCGGCTGGGCGCTGGTGGTCTGGGTGTTCGGAGAGGCCTTCGGCGGTATCTTCGCGCCCGGCCTGACCTGGCTGTTCGGCGCGCCCGGGGCCGCAGTGTTCTACCTGGCCGCAGGCCTGCTGATCGCCGCACCGCAGCGCAGCTGGCGGACACCACAGCTGGGACGGACGGCGCTGAGCGGGCTGGGCGTTTTCTTCATCGGCATGGCTCTCCTGCAGGCCTGGCCCGGCCGCGGCTTCTGGCAGGGCACGCTGCACGGTGGCAGCGGCACGCTGGCCGGCATGGTCAAATCCATGACGGCCACCCCCCAACCGGCACTGTTCGCCGGCTGGGTCCAGAGCTTCGCGTCGTTCACCGCGGCGCACGGCTTCGCGGTGAACCTGTTCGCGGTGATCGCGCTGGCGGCGATCGGCGTCGGCCTGCTGACCGCGGGGAGCGGGCGGCCGGAGGTACTCCGGGCGACCGTCATCGCGATGGTGGTGCTCTGCCTGGCGGACTGGGTGCTGGTCGAGGACTTCGGCTTCTTCGGCGGCCTGGGCACCGATCCCAACAGCATGATCCCGTTGGCCCTGCTGGGGGTGGCCGGTTACCTGGCGCTGACCCGGGCCCCGGATCCGGTGACGGTCCCGGCGGCCGGCCCGGTGACCGCCGCGGGCGCCGCACCGGCGGCGCGGTTCGGGCCGGCCCGGCTGGTACGGACGTTCGGGGGGGCGGGCATCCGGGCGGTCCTTCCCACCTGGGCGGTGGCGATCGTCCTGGTCGGCGCGGCCCCGATGGCGATGGCCCAGGCCAGCGACAACGCTGACCCGATCCTGGCCCAGGCGGTCGACGGGGACGCCGCCCCGCTCAACGTCCCGGCGCCTTCCTTCACGCTGACCAACCAGTACGGCCGGCCCGCCAGCCTGGCCGGGCTGCGGGGCAAGGTGGTGCTGCTCACCTTCCTCGACCCGGTCTGCACCAGCGACTGCCCGCTCATCGCGCAGGAGTTCCGCCAGGCCGATCAGATGCTCGGCAGGACCGCCCGGCAGGTCGAAATGGTGGCGATCGTGGCCAACCCGATCTACTGGTCCGTCGTCTACACGCGAGCCTTCGACCAGCAGGAGCGGCTGACCGGGCTGCGGAACTGGCTCTTCCTGACCGGCACCCTGGGCCAGCTGCGGCAGACCTGGAAGAACTACGGCGTCGCGGCGGAGGTTCTGCCGGCCGGCGGGATGATCGCTCACAGCGACCTGGTCTTCGTCATCGACGCGAGCGGGCACACCCGGACCGAGCTGAACTTCGATCCGGGACCGGGGACGTCCAGCACCGAGTCGTCGTTCGCCGCCGAGCTGACCAGCGCGGCCGACCACCTGTCGAAGCCGTCATGAGGACGCTGGGAGCTGGCACCGTGGCCGGCGCCGTAGCTGGTTTGCTGGCCTGCGCCCTGGCCACGGGCTGCGGCAGCACGCCGGCCGGGACGGTACGGGAGAGCGCCGTCGCGGCGACGCCGCCGCCGCTGGTCACCGCCACCACCGGGACCTCCGGGGCCGGGTGGGCCGTGGTGGAGATGGGCGGAGCAGCGGGCCAGGAAGACAACTTCTGGGAGCTGTTCGTGCGGCCGGCCGGGAGCACCACCTGGCGGCTGGCCACCCCGCCCGGCGTGGCCGACAACGGCGGCATCGAGGTCACCGGCACGGCTGGGTCGCTGACCGCCGGGTTCCGGCCGAGTCAGGATCTGACGTTTTCGCCGCTGGCGGCCACCAGTGACGACGGGACCAGCTGGTCTCAGGCCGGCCCGGTCAGCCCCGGCCTGGCCGAGGCGCCGGACGCGCTGGCCTCCGGCCCCGGCGGACGGCTCATCGCCCTGACCAGCGGCGGGATCGCCGAGCTGGGCGCGGGCACCGGGGCCAGGTGGACCCGGCTGGCCAGCGTGCGGGCGGTGACGCGCACCGCCGCGGGCCAGGCCTGCGGGCTGACCGGCTTCACGGCCGCCGCGTTCGGCCCGGCCGGAGTTCCGATGCTGGCCGGCGACTGCAGCCGACCTGGAACCGCGGGGATCTTTACCGAGCACAGCGGAAGCTGGCAGGCGGCTGGCCCGGCCGTGCCCGGCTCCCTGGCCGGCCAGGACGTCGACGTGCTCGGAATGACCGCGACCGGCAACGGCGTCGTGGCGCTGCTGCAGGCCGGGTCGGGCCCGAAGGCCAGCCTGTTCTCGGCCTGGTCCCGGGCAGGCGGATGGGTCGTGTCGGCGCCGCTGGCCGCCGGGGCCGGCGGCCCGCGATCGGAGTCGTTCGGGCCGGGGGCGGCGGTGGCCGTCCTGCTGCCCGGGAGCCGCGGCGAGACCCTGACCGGACCGGGATCGTCGTGGCGCGCACTCCCCCGGCTGCCCGCCGCCACCGCCGCGCTCGCCTTGGGGACTGGCGGCCGGGTGGACGCGCTGACCGTGCACGCCGGCACGTTCGCCGACTGGCGGCTCGGGGCCGGCGAGGGCTGGGGCCTGGCCCAGTCGGTGCCCGTCAGCATTCCCTATGGTTCGTCGGGCTAGGGCCGCCATGAGGTATCTGACCGCGCACTGGTCCTTCGACCCGTTCCTCATCGTGGCGATAGTGCTGATGGCCTGGCACGAGATCGGCCTGGCCCGGCTGGCCCGGCGTTCCCGCCCGGAGCGGACCCGGCAGCGCAGGCGCCGGTCGTTCTGGTTCTACGGCGGGCTGGTGATCCTGCTGCTCGCCGTGGAGTCACCCGTCGACTACTGGGCCGACGACTACTTTTTCGTCCACATGATCCAGCATCTGCTGCTGATGTTCGCGGCCCCGACCCTGATCGTGGCCGGAGCCCCATGGCAGCCGCTGCTCGACGCGCTGCCCGGACACGCCGGCCGCAGCGCGACCGCCGGAGTGATGCGCGGCGGCTGGTCACGGCCGCTGCGCACGGTGGCCGGCTGGCTGCTGCGGCCGTGGGTCTCGGTGGCGGCGTTCAACGTGGTCATGCTGGCCTGGCACGTCCCGGCGCTGTTCGATCTGGCCGAGAATAACCAGCTGGTGCACGTCTGGCTGATGCACTCGAGCTTCCTGCTGGCGGGGGTGCTGTTCTGGCTGCAGTTCATCCCCTCGCCCCCGTTCCGGATGCGGATGCCGCCACTCTCGCAAGCGCTGGCGCTGGTGGCCACGAACGTGATCATGTGGATTCTGGCCATGTCGATGGGCATCCTCACCCAGGCCTCCTGGTACCCGGTCTACCACCACATCGCCGGGGTCACGCTGCCCCCGTTCGCCGACCAGCAGATCGGGGCCGGAATCCTCTGGGTCTGCGGGGACTTCTGGGCCATCCCCTGCCTGATCGTGGTGGCCCGCCGCATCATCGACGACGACGGCAGCCTGAACTCCGCGGTGGACCGGATCCTGTCCAGCCGCCGGGACGCCGGCGGTACGGACCTCCCGCCCGCCGCCACCTGGACGACCCGGGCCCGGCGCTAGTCCCGGTTGTCCGCCGGGCGAGCCTGCCACCGGTGCTCGATACGGCCGAAGCGCCAGATAGCCAGGGCGATGATCCAGGTGACGATGAAGACGCCGACGATGATGAAGCCGGCCGTGTTGATGTTGAAGTTCTGCATGAACGACCAGAACGAGCCGTTCAGGCTGCTGTCCTGGGCCAGCAGCCCGAGCAGCTCGGTGGCGCCGATGAACACCGCGACGAACACCGACAGGCCGGTGATGGTCAGGTTGTAGTAGACCTTGCGCACCGGGTTGGAGAAGGCCCAGTCGTAGGCGAAGTTCATGAAGCAGCCGTCGATCGTGTCGAACAGGCTCATCCCGGCCGCGAACAGGATCGGCAGCGACAAGATCGCGTAGAACGGCAGGCCGCCGACCACGGCCGTGCCCGCCAGCACGAGCAGGGCGACCTCGGTGGCGGTGTCGAAGCCCAGGCCGAACAGGAACCCGATCGGGTACATCTTCCACGGGGTGTCCACCCGGCGGGCCAGCGGACCGAGGAAGCGGTTCATCAGCCCGCGCTTGTTGAGCTGCTCTTCCAGCTCCTCGTCGTCGTAGGCTCCGGACCGCATCTCGCGGAAGACCCGGAGGATGCCGGCCAGCACGGCCAGGTTGAACGCCGCGATCAGCAGCAGGAAGAAGCCAGAGACGCAGGTCCCGATGATGTTCGTGGTCTGCTGCAGGTGCGAGTTGTCGTTCTTGAGCTGCTCGCCCAGGCCGCGGATGCCGAAGTTCAGCAGGACGGCCAGCACGAACACCACGCTGGAGTGCCCGAGCGAGAAGAAGAACCCGGTCGACAGGGGCCGCTTGCCCTCGCCGACCAGCTTGCGGGTGGTGTTGTCGATGGCGGCGATGTGGTCGGCGTCGAAGGCGTGCCGCATGCCGAGCGTGTAGGCCAGCGCGCCGGTGCCGACGCCGAAGACCGTCGTCTTGCTGATCTGGTAGTGGCCGCCCAGCGCCGCGGCCAGCATGGCCCAGCCCACGAGGTGCAGGCCAACCACAGTGGCGGTCATGCCGCCGATCCGCGTCCACTCGGCCGGGCTGAGACCTTGGCGGATCTTGGCCAGGCGGAGAAACGGATCAGCCATCAGCCCCGCCTCCCGCCTCCCGCAGCTTTCTGGACCGGCCCAGTCTAGAGGTAATTGCGAATTAGTCGCAATAACATGCCTTACGCAACTGGGTCGCTACGCGGCGCCGCCGTTGACGCGGAGGATCTGGCCGCTGACCCAGGACGCACCCGGGCTGACCAGGTACGCGACGGCCTCGGCGATCGCGTCGTAACGGCGGCGGTGAGGGAGCACCTCACGGGGCGCCTCTCCGCAGAGGAACGCGGAGTCCTGCTCCGGGTGGCCGGGCGGCTAGGTGAGGGCGCCCAATTATCGTGTGCAAAAACTGCTGCCCTGACGACAGAAATTGCACACGGTAATGCTTCGCCGCCTGGGGCTGGCGCGGTGCGAGATCAGATCATGGTGATGAGCATGAAGGCCATCGTGACGCCCATGGCGATCCGGCAGCCTCGGGCTACCCCGGGGCTCAGGAGGCGCGCGAGCGCTGGGGCCACTGGGGCTGGTGAGGCTGGAGTGGTTGCCGCGTCTGGCGTGGCTGATGAGGTTGCCACGCCGGGCGAGGCTGGAGTGATTGCTGGGGTTGCGAGGGCTGCGGTTGCGAGGGCCGGGACGGCGGGTGAGGCTGGGGCGCTGGCTAGGGCCATTGAGGGGGCTGCGGCTGGGGCCGGGCTCGCCAGGTGGAGGCGGGTGAAGGCGGGCGGGGCAGGCACGCGGTCCAGGTCGGCTACTACGTAGGCGCAGAGGAGGAAGGCGAACAGGAGGGCCAGGGTGGGGAGGCGCAGGCCGGTGGCGGACATCCCCGGCATGGCAGGCACGGCGGGGGCGCCGGCGTCACTGGCCGAGGCGCGCAGGGCCAGGAACATGTAGAGCATGGCCGCGCTGTGCAGGAGGTGGGGGGCGTGGTGCTCGCTGACCAGGGCGCGCAGGCCGCGGCCGTGGTACTCGCGGGCGACGCGGTAAGCGAACCAGGCGGTCAGGGCACCGAAGATCACTTCCCAGGCGCCCGACGGGAGCGTGCTGAGGCTGGCGGCCAGGGTGCCGGCCATGGCCAGGCCCATGAGCAGGTGGGAGACGTCGATGTCGGCGTCCGGGTCGGACCGGCGACCGGCCCGCCAGGCGATGGCCAGGCGGGCGGCGCTGACCGCGGCCACTGCGAGCATGACGGCGGCGAAGATGTCCAGGAGCCAGGCCGGGACGCTCATACGGCGCCCTCCATGGGGCTCTCCGTCGGGGCCGGTCCTGGGGCTTGTCTCGGGCGCCAGTAGGCCAGCGCGATCAGGACCAGCAGCGGGCCGGAGTTGGGATCGGTCATGCCCCCGGCCAGGATCCCGCCGAAGGCCTGGCCGGGAATCCAGATCAGCAATCCCGCCACCACCGCCGCGACCACCGTGACGCGGACGGCCGGGGCGGGCAGGTAGACGCCCACGGCCAGCAGACAGAACACCACCGCGAGGCCGATGGAGAAGGCCAGGCCACGATGGGCGGTCAGCGACCCGGTCCCGTTGACCAGGGCGGCCAGCCACCGGGGCTCACCGGCGGCCATGGCGGTGATGTCGTCGTGGGTGGCCTGCGGGGCTCGGTTGACCGGCAGCAGCTGGAGCACGGCCATGCTCCCCCACAACACCAGCCACAGGGCCCGGGCCACCGGGGCCCCGACCGCGCGGGCGGCCACGAACGGCGGTGTCAACGGGCTGGGCCGACTTGCGGGCCACAGCAGCACGGCCAGCAGGGCGTAGAGGATGACCGCGCCGGGGCCGCCGGCCACCGCGCTGTCCGGGGTGGCCAGCACCCCGCCCAGGCCCTCGCCGAGCCACCACACCGCCAGCGACCAGGCGATCGACGCGCCGAGCGCGACCCGGACCGTGGGCCGCCAGGCAATGCCCAGGCCGAGCAGCAGCTGGATGGTGGCGAACACCGCGTTGAGCAGGACCGGGTAGTGCCCGACCAGGTGGGCGTCCCAGGTGATCGGGCGGGCGATCACGGCCGGGTTGCCGCTGGCCGCCCCGGCCAGCAGCTGGCCGAACGCCTTGGTGAACATCCACGACTGGTACTGCAGCACCCCGTCCAGCAGCCAGACCGCGGCCAGCCCGAGCTGCAGGGCGCGACGACCGTCCATGGCCGCACGGGTGGCGTCCACCGTCTCCGGCGGGGCCGTCCAGGTGGCGGTCATGGAGCTGCTTTCGGCCGGGGAGCGAAGACGTCGGCGGCGCCCCGATCCCGGGCCGCCTGTGACCATTTAATTAAAAATGTTAGGGGGCCGGATAATTGCTGGGCAAGTCGATTTCGATCGGCCATTTATGGCGGCTAAAGACCAGCTCAGAGGGGCCTTGCCCGATATTAGGGAAACCTGGTAGGGGTATCGGGTAAACCCTGCCGGGGTATTAGTCAGGGCGCCTTGATCAGGTAGCCGCCGGCCTCATCGAGGGCCTCGGCCACGGCGGGCTCGGGCAGCGGCGCGTCGCTGGCCACGGTGACGAGCGAGATCCCGTCCGGGACCAGGTCGACGGTGACGGCGGAGACACCGTCGAGGCTACCGAGCTCGCTGGTCACCGCGTTGACGCAGTGCTCGCAGGTCATGCCGGTGACGGGGTAGGTCGTGGTGGCCATGGCAGGAGACTACGGGGTCAGGAACGGACCAGACGGGCGATGGCGTCGGAGGCCTCGCGGACCTTCTCGTTCGCGTTGTCGCCGCCCTCGGCCACGGCCTGGGCCACGCAGTGGCTGAGGTGCTCCTCGAGCAGGCCCAGGGCGACCGACTGCAGGGCCTTGGTCGCCGCCGACACCTGGGTCAGGATGTCGATGCAGTACTTGTCTTCCTCGACCATCCGCTCCAGGCCGCGGACCTGGCCCTCGATCCGGCGCAGCCGCCTGAGGTAGTTGTCCTTGTCGTGCGTATACCCGTGCATGCTGCCCCTCCGGCGTAGCAGGTCACCTTCAGTATGACCCAGCGCTGAACTTCCTGAGGCGCAGGCTGTTCCAGACCACGAAGACCGAGGACAGCGTCATGGCGGCCGAGGCCACGATCGGGTTGAGGAACCCGAGTGCGGCCAGCGGCAGGGCGGCCAGGTTGTAGCCGAAGGCCCAGGCCAGGTTGCGGCGGATGGTGCGGAACGTGGCCCGGGACAGCCGGATGGCGTCGGCGGCCACGGTCAGGTCGTCGCGCAGCAGGATCAGGTCGGCCGCGCTCATGGCCACGTCGGTCCCGGAGCCCATGGCCAGCCCGATGGTCGCCGCGGCCAGGGCGGGCGCGTCGTTCACGCCGTCGCCGACCATGGCCACCGCGTGGCCGCGGGCCTGCAGGCTGGTGATCACTTCGGCTTTGCCCGCGGGCAGCGTCTCCGCGATGACCTCGTCGATCCCGACCGCGGCGGCCACGGCACGGGCGGTGGCCTCGTTGTCCCCGGTGAGCAGGACCGGGCGCAGGCCGAGGGCGCGCAGCGCGGCCACGGCCGGGCGGGCCGAGGGCTTGACCGTGTCGGTCACGGCCAGGGCCCCGCGGACCTGGCCGTCCCAGGCCACCAGGACCGTGGTGCAGCCGCCGGCCTCCCAGGCCTGGCAGGCCCCGGTCAGGTCGGCGGGGATGGCCAGGCCGCGGTCGGTGAGCAGTTTGGCCCGGCCAACGATGACCTTGTGGCCGTCGACCAGGCCGCTGGCGCCCAGGCCGGGCAGGGCCCGGAACCGTTCGGCCGAGGGCAATCCTGTGGTTTCAGTGGCTTGAGTGACGCCTGGGGCTTGGGTGGCCAGGGTGGTTTGGGTGACGGCTGTGGCTGCGGGGACGGAGATGGCTTTGACGGAGGTGGCTTTGACGGAGGTGGCTTTGGTGGGGGTGGCGGTGATGGCCGCGGCGGTGATGGCCGCCGCTACGGCGTGCTCGGAGGCTTGTTCTACGGCGCCGGCGTAGCGGAGCAGCTCGGCCTGGGTCACGCCGGCGACCGTCCGGGTGTGCGTGAGGCTCATTCGGCCGGTGGTGACGGTCCCGGTCTTGTCCAGGACCACGGTGTCGATGGTCTGGGACGACTCCAGGGCCTGGTAGCCCTTGATGAACATGCCGAGCTGGGCGCCCCGGCCGCAGGCCGCAACCAGGGCGGCCGGGGTGGCCAGGCCGAGCGCGCACGGGCAGGCGATGATCAGCACGGCCAGGCCGGCGCTGACCGCGTGCCCGGTGGATGCGCCGGCCAGCAGCCAGCCGCCCAGCGTGAGCACGCAGGCGGCCAGCACGGCGGGCACGAACACGCCGCAGATCCGGTCGGCCAGCCGCTGGATGGCCGCCTTGCCCGCCTGAGCCTGTTCGACCAGCCGGATCAGCTGGGCCAGCTGGGTGTCGGCGCCGACTCGGGTGGCCCGGACGACCAGGCGGCCGGTCAGCACCACGGTCCCGCCGATCACGGGGTCGCCCTCGGTGGTCTCGGCCGGCACCGACTCCCCGGTCATCATGCTGCGGTCGACCGCGGTCGAGCCGAACAGCACCTCGCCGTCGGCCGCGATCGTCTCGCCCGGGCGGACCACGAACATGTCTCCGGGCTGGAGCTGGGCCACGGGCACGTGCCGCTGCGTGCCGTCGGTGGCCAGCAGGCAGACGTCCCGGGCGCCGGAGCCGGCCAGCTCGCGCATGGCCGCGCCCGCGTTGCGCCGGGCCCGGGCCTCATACAGCCGCCCGGCCAGCAGGAACGTGGTCACCGTGGCGGCCACTTCGAGGTAGATGCCGCCGGAGCCGTGCAGCAGCTCGCCCAGCCCGCTGCGGCCAGCGGTGCGCTGGTCCAGCGTGAACATGGCCCAGATCGACCAGGCGCAGGCCGCGGTGATGCCCAGCGAGACCAGCGTGTCCACGGTGAAGGTCCCGTGGCGCGCGTTCTTCAGCGCGGCCTGGTGGAACGGCCAGGCCGACCAGAGCGCCACCGGGGCGGCGCACCCGATGAGGACCCAGGGCCAGCCGGGGAAGCGCACCGACGGGATCAGCGACAGCGTGAGCGACAGGTCGGTCAGCGGGACGAAGAACACCAGGGCCACGATCAGCCGGTGCCACAGGTAGCTGGCGTGCCGGCGGGCCTCGGAGTCGGCGTCCTCGTCGGCGCCAGTCAGCAGCTCAGCCGGGCGGGCCGAGTAGCCGGCCGCCTCGACCGCTCCGGTCAGCGTCTCGACCGGGACCTCGGCCGGGGCGATGACCCGGGCCGTGCCGGTGGCGTAGTTGACGCTGGCCGTGACCCCGTCCAGCTTGCTCAGCTTCTTCTGCACCCGGACGGCGCAGGCCGCACAGGTCATCGCGACCGACAGCTCAATTTCGCGGGTCGTTTCGGCCGGGCGAGTGCGCAGGGTGACGGGCACGCGGCCATGATAGGACCCGCGATGTTCGGTGAGCGCGGCGGTGACGCTGGATGCGTCTTGCCACTCGGCCGGGGCGAACGTCAGGGGCGGCGGGCCAGCCAGGCCATGCGGGTAGCACGGACGGTGAGGTCGCCGCGGTGGCGCACGCTGTCCGGGCCCTCGTCGGCGACCAGAGCGGCCAGCGCCTGCTGGTCGGCCGGGTCCAGGCGGTCGCCGAGGCCGGAGCGCAGGCGGTCCAGGGTGAGCTGGGCGTAGCGGCCCGTCTGGGGCGGGAGCGGTGGCTCCAGGGTGACGGCGAAGATCCTGCTGGCGGCGAGATCGAAGCCGGCCGCGGTCAGCCGGGGACCCCAGTCGGCGCCCAGGTCCGGCACCTGTTCGCTCAGCAGCTGGGCCAGGAGGTAGTGCAGCCGGTCCTCCAGGCCCGGCTCGGCCCCGGCGGGCAGGAAGCGGGGGAAGGACTCCAGCGCGCTGGTCTCGGCCACGACCAGGGCGCCGCCCGGGCGGAGCAGGCCGAAGATCTCGGTCAGGGCCCGATCGGGGTCGGCCACGTGGTGCAGGGCCATCGAGGCCCAGACCAGGTCGGCCGGGCCGAGCTCGGGCCAGGGCTGGTCCAGGTCGGCCGGTACGACGTCGACCCGGCCGGCCACGCCCAGTTCGCAGGCCCGGTGGCGCAGCCGGGTCAGCCGGTCCGGGGCCAGGTCGACCGCGGTCACCCGGGCCTCGGGGAACCGGCGCAGCAGGGCGAACGTACCGGTCCCGGTTCCGGCGCCCAGGTCGACGACGCGGTTCACCGGCGGGTCGGCGGTGGCGGCGATCCAGGCGGTGGCCTGGTCCAGGTACCCGGCCAGGACCTCGCCGTCCAGGTCGAGCAGTTCGGTCAGGGCTTCTTCGTCGTGATCGTGTTCGCCGTGCCCGGCGGCGTGATCGTGTTCGCGGTGACCGGGGGCGGTGTGATGGTGGGCGGCGTGATCGTGTCCGTGCGGGTGACCCATATCGGCCACTGTAGGTCCGTATTGCGCTGGTGACATACTCTCTTGCGTATGACGCAAGACGGGGAACTCGACCGGCTGGTCCGGGCCCGGACCCGGGGGCTCCGGCTGGCGCTGGGCTGGTCCCTGGATGATCTGGCGGCCCAGTGCTACCTGAGCCCATCCACCCTGAGCCGGATCGAGACCGGTCACCGCCGGATCAGCCTCGATCAGCTGACCGCGATTGCCCGGGCCCTGGGCACCAGCATCGATCAGCTGGTCGAGTCGGCCGACGACGACGTGGTGATCCGGCCCCAGCACGACGAGACCCGGGGCATCACCACCTGGACGCTCAACCACGAGGACGGCCCGCACGGCATGACCGTGGCCAAGATGCGGGTCACCCGGCCGCCGGGCCAGGTCAGCCGGGCCGAGCTACGGGCTCACCCTGGCCGGGACTGGTTCACCGTGCTGTCCGGCACGGTGGTGCTGTTCCTGGGCGAGCGCACGGTCACCGTCGAGCCCGGCCAGGCGGCCGAGTTCTCAACGATGATCCCGCACGGGTTCGGCGCGCTCGGGGGCCCGGCCGAGATCATCGGCATCTTCGACCACGACGGCCAGCGGACCCACCTGCGCCCGGTCAGCAGCTGACGGAAGCGGCGTCCTGGGCGGCCGGGGTGGTGTCCAGGTCGGCCGGGGTGGTGTCCAGGTCGGTGACGCGGACGCCGGCGCGGGCGGCGGCCTCGGCCAGGGCGCCGTCGAGGAGCTGCAGGTCGCGCAGGGCCAGGCGGGGGCGGCTGACCGGGGACGAGGCGGGCAGGGTGTCGGCGATGCGGGCGAAGCGCGAGGCCGAGCGGACGTAGCTGGGCGCCGCGGCCGGTGCGTCGTCGGTGGGCCCGGTGAGGGCGGTGGTGATGGCGGCGATGGAGTCAGCCAGCTGGCGCCGGGCCAGGGCCAGCTCGGCCCGGGCGGCGGGGTCGAGGTCCGGGTATCGGGTGGAGGCGTCGAGCAGCAGGTTGCGGGCATAGTTCCGGGCTGCGACCGTGGTGGCCAGGAAGCCCCGGATCCGCTCGGCTAGGCGGCCCAGGACCGGGGTCCGCAGCGGGTACACCGTGGCCACCAGCGCCTGGTAGGCGGTGTCGACCCGGCGGGCCGCGGCCCGCAGCTCCAGATCCGAGCCGCACGCGCTGGCCGGGTCGGCCAGCCGGTCCAGGCAGCGGTCGATCAGGTCGGCCAGCTCGGCCAGCTGCTGGCGCGCAGCGACCCGGGCCACCCGGCCGATGTGCAGCGGCAACACAAGCAGCACGGTGGCCATGGCCACCCCGGCGCCGATCGCCGTCTCCTCCAGCCGGAGCAGCAGCAGGCTGTTGGAGAACTCGCCGAGCTCCACGTACAGCTGGGAGACCATGACCGTGATGCCGATGGTCATGAACGTGTAGTTGACCCGGAACAGGTACAGGCCGCAGAAGAGCGCGACCAGCACGATGAGGATCTGCAGCCAGACCCGGTCCCCGGCCAGGTGGGCCAGGACCGACCCGGCGATGACCCCGACGATCGTGCCCACGATCCGGAACCCGCTCTTGCGGAGCTGCTCCCCGGCCGTATTGGCCCCCATGAACGTGATGAAGGCGGCGATCACGGCCCAGTAGAACCGACGCCCGGACAGGGCGTCGCCCGCGAGGAGGGCGCCGCCGACCGCGATGCCCATCTGGATCGAGGTCCGCGCGTACGGGGCCAGCCGGATCCGCTCGGCCAGCCCGGGACCGCCCCGCTCCTTGGACGCGATTCCCGCGATGAAGGCCGAACCGGGCAGCCAGCCGCCGAACATCGGCACCTGGTTCCGGAACTCGGCCGGGGCGGGGTCGGCCGGGGCCGGGTCGGCTGAGGCGGGGTCGGCCGGGGCCGGGTCGGCTGAGGTGGGCAAGTCGTCGGGTGCCGGGGCGGGCGGGTACTGGCGGAAACTATCGATCGCGGCCGAGAACTCGGCGATCGACATCGCGAAGCGGTGCAGCAGGATGCGGTCCGTCCCGGTCACCCGGTGGCCCGGGTCGTCGGGGTCCAGGTCGCCGGAGGCCAGACGCTGCTCGAGGACGGCGGCGGCGTCGGCGGCCGCGGTGAAGCGGTCCTCGCGAATGCGCTGGAGCGCGTGCCCCACCGGCGTAGTGAAGCGCTCGGGCAGCCCGCGCGGGGCGATCGCCAGCGCGAACCGGGCCACGTTGCTCAGCCCCACCTCGGCGTCGAACAGGCGCTGGTGCAGCGTGGCCGCACTCCAGCCCGCCGGGACCGCGGTCGGATCGTCCAGCCGCGCGTCGATGAGCAGCGCGGCCTCATTCAGCCGCAGCAGCTGGCGCTGCAGGGAGCGGTTGGCCCGCTCCTGGCGGGCCGGGTCGCTCCCGGACCGGACGGTGGCCTGGTATTGCTCGGCGATCTCACTCGCGACCTGGCCGGCGCGGGCGGCGTAGGAACGCTGCATCCGGCGCAACGCCGCACCCGGGCGGGGCCAGAAGAACGCGAAATGCACCGCGATGATGACCGCCATGGCCAGCCAGATCTCGGCCACGAGCCAGCCGAAGTTGCCCAGCTTGACGTAGTCCTGGATGAAGAAGCCGAGGAACGCGCCCATGAACGCGAGTGCGCCGCCGTTGAAGCCGCGCGGGCCGAACCGGCGGCAGTAGGTGCCGATGGCCAGCACCACAGCCAGGGAGGCGAGCGAGGCCAGCCGGACGTGCAGCGCCAGGCCGCCGGCCAGGGTGGCGATCAGCGGCAGCGGCAGGAAGAGCAGGGTGATGAGCTGACCCCGCGCGGTGGCCTCCATGCTCACCCCGAACCCGCTGATCAGGGCGAGGATCGCGCCGAGCATCAGCGCGATGACCATCAGGGCGTGGTTCAGCGTCCACAGTTCGGCCGCGACCGCGGGCTTGGCTCCGGCCGGAATGGGGGTCTGGAGCGCGCCGGTGGTACGGACGAAGATCCATTCGGCCGCGATGACGACCCCGATCGTGATGACGATCTCGGCCGCCATCCGCAGCCGCATCAGGCCCGGGTCGGAACCGGCCAGCCAGCCGAGCCAGGCCCGCTCGTGGCGGACGGGCGCGTGCTTGGCCCCGTACGAAGGTGCACTCTCGTGGTGCAGGATGGGGGCCGCGGTCACCGGTTCACGCAGGCCAGGAAGCTCATGGATATTTAGTTTACCTAAAGCAAGTATTTTTCGCCAACCGCGGTGCGGGCAGGAGTAGCCAAGCGGAGGGTGGCGGCCGCTGGCGGCGTACGGCGAGGTTCAGTCTTGGGCGGTGAAGGCGTCCCCGAGGGTCTGCCATTCGGTCAGGCCGACCAGCTGGAACAGGGATTTCGGGTCGCGGCCGACCTGGCCGAGCGGGGTGCCGCCGAGCTCAGCCAGGGCGGCGATCATGGCGTGGGCGGCGGCGGCGAACAGGTCGACGGGGTGGATGGCGATGGCGTAGCCCAGATCCTGGAGGTACTCCGGGCCGGCGTCGGGGGTCAGGCCGTCCAGGACCAGGTTGATCAGCAGCAGGGCGTCGACCTCCTTGGCGATCCGCTCCACCTCGGCCGCGGTGCGGGGCGCCTCCACGAAGATGACGTCGGCCCCGGCCTGGGCGTAGGCGTTGGCCCGGTCGATGGCCGCGTCCAGGCCGAGCACGGCCCGCGCGTCGGTCCGGGCCACGATGAGCGCGTCGGTCCGCGCGTCCACGGCGGCGCTCAGCTTGGCGCAGAACTCGGCCTGGCTGATGACCTCCTTGTCCGGCAGGTGGCCGCAGCGCTTGGGGAAGGTCTGATCCTCCAGCTGGATGGCGGCCACGCCGGCCCGCTCGTAGGCGCGCACGGTGCGGACCACGTTGATCGCGGCCCCATAGCCGGTGTCGGCGTCGGCGATGAGCGGCAGATCGCCCACGGCGTCGGCGATCATGCCGGCCCGCTCGGCCATCTCCGACCCGGTAACCAGCCCAATGTCCGGCAGCCCGAAACCGGAGGCGGCGGCGCCGGCCCCGGTCAGGTAGGCCGCCTTGAACCCCGTTTGCCGGACCAGGTGGGCAGAGATGCCGTCGAACACCCCCGGGGCCACGATCAGCTCGCCGGTCGCCAGCAGCGCGCGCAGCCGGTCGCCGGGAGTCTGGGGGGTCGTTCCGTCCGAGTACGTCATGGGCTCGCCACCTGAAACCGAAGCCTGATCCTGTCCGCCCAACGCTACGTCGCTGGCCCGAGCACTGAGCCTTCAGTGGAGATCCAGTTGGGCCGGGTGGGGTTGCCGCCGGGGGGACGACTTCGCCTTGGCGCGGATTAGCAATTGGCGCGGGAAAGGGAGGCTTACGCGGGTGAAACAATCGTCTTTGTCGCGGTTGAGATGGGCTTCTTGACATCATTAATGGTGAGTACGCTGAGGCCGGTTCCGGGGGGACCGGGACTGCTGGAGAGGCGGAATATTCGATGACGGCGCAGGCGGATCAGGAGAGCTACAGCTTCCAGGCCGAGGTGGTCCAGATCCTCGATCTGATGGTCCACTCGCTGTACAGCAACAAGGAGATCTTCCTGCGGGAGCTGATCTCCAACGCCTCGGACGCCATCGACCGGCTCCGGCTGGAGCTGATGGGCCACGGCGAGTCGCCGGATGCCGCCGGGCCGCTGCGGATCCGGGTCAGCTACGACGCCGACACAAGGACGATCACCATCGCCGACAACGGCATCGGGATGAGCCGGGACGAGGTCGTCGAGCACATCGGCACCATCGCCAAGTCCGGGACCCGGGAGTTCCTGCACGGGCTGACCGGGGACCAGCAGCGCGACGCGTCACTGATCGGCCAGTTCGGGGTGGGCTTCTACTCGGCGTTCATCGTGGCCGACCGGGTGGTACTGACCACCCGGCGGACGGGGCTGGCGGCCGATCAGGGCGTGCGCTGGGAGTCCGACGGCCGGGGCGCGTACACGCTGCAGGCCGTCAGCGTCCCGGTCCGGGGTACCACGATCGAGCTGCACCTGCGGGACGGCGAGGACGAGCTGCTGAACGAGTACCGGCTGCGCTCGATCATCAGCAAGTACTCCGACCACATCAGTCTGCCCATCCTGCTCGGTGACGGGGACGAGCCGGTCAACCAGGCATCGGCGCTGTGGGCGCGGTCCAAGAGCGAGATCAGCGACCAGGAGTATCGGGACTTCTACAAGCACATCACCGGCGACTTCAGTGACCCGCTGGCCTGGCTGCACAGCAAGATCGAGGGCACCTACGAGTACACCCTGCTGCTGTTCATCCCGGGGGCCGCGCCGTACGACCTGTGGATCCCGGACTCCGGGCGCGGGGTCAAGCTGCACGTCCGCCGGGTGTTCATCCTGGAGGACGGGAACGGCCAGCTGATGCCGCAGTACCTGCGGTTCATCCGCGGCATCATCGACTCGTCCGACCTGCCGCTGAACGTGTCCCGTGAGCTGCTCCAGGGCAGCCGGGCGGTCAGCCACATCCGGTCCACCGCGGTCAAGCGGATCCTCAAGCAGCTGGCCGACCTGGCCGAGCACGAGCCGGAGACCTACGCCACGTTCTGGTCGCTGTTCGGCGCGGTGCTCAAGGAGGGGGTGGCCGAGGACTACGCCAACCGGGACGAGATCGCCAAGCTGCTGCGGTTTAGCACCACCGCCTCGGCCGGCGGGCCGGACGTGTCGCTGCCGGAGTACGTGGCCCGGATGAAGGACGGCCAGGACAAGATCTACTACCTGCTGGCGCCCGGGCCGGCCGCGGCCAGCAGCCCGCACCTGGAGGCGTTCCGGAGCAAGGGCGTGGAGGTGCTGCTGCTGAGCGAGCCGGTGGACAGCTGGGTGGTGGCCAACCTGCCCGAGTTCGACGGCAAGCGGCTGCAGTCGGTGGCCCAGGGCGTGGCCGACCTGGGCGGTCTGGCCGACGAGGCCGAGAAGCAGGCTCAGGAGCAGGCCAGCACCGAGTTCGCCGGGCTCACCGGCAAGCTCAAGGAGATCCTGGGCGAGGCGGTGTTCGACGTGCGGACCACGAGCCGGCTGACCAGCTCGCCGGCGTGCATCGTGGCCAACGAGCCGGACATCGAGATGAACCTGGCCCGGCGGCTGCGCGGCTCCGGCGTGCCGAGCCAGCCGGTGCTGGAGATCAACCCGCAGCACCCGCTGGTGGAACGGCTGAACGCGCGGCTGGACGACCCGCAGCTCGGTGACTGGGCCCACGTGCTGTACAGCCAGGCCGTGCTGACCCTGGGCGCGCGGATCGATGACCCGGCCACGTTCGTGACTCGGCTGAACGGCCTGCTGGAGGGGCTGACCGGGACCGGGGCCGGCGCAGATGACTGAGGAGGCCTCGGCCGCGGGCGAGCTTCCGTTCCGCTACGGGCCGCGGCTGGCCGGCGAGATCGAGCGGTACTGGCAGGATCGCTGGGCGGCCGAGGGCACGTTCCACACCCCGAACCCGGTGGGGCCGCTGGCCGACGGGTTCGTGCCCGGGCGGACCCCGTTCTACGTGCTGGACATGTTCCCGTACCCGAGCGGGGCCGGGCTGCACGTCGGCCACCCGCTGGGCTACATCGGTACCGACGTTCTGGCCCGGTACCAGCGGATGAACGGCCGGCACGTGATGCACGCGCTGGGCTACGACGCCTTCGGGCTGCCGGCCGAGCAGTACGCGATCGACACCGGCCAGCACCCGCAGCTCACGACCGAGGCCAACGTGTCGGCCATGCGGCGGCAGCTGCGCCGGCTGGGGCTGGGCCACGATGAGCGGCGCGAGGTGGCCACCACCGACCCGGCGTTCTATCGCTGGACGCAGTGGATCTTCCTGCAGATCTTCAACAGCTGGATGGACGAGCGGACCGGGCGGGCCCGGCCCATCGCCGAGCTGGTGGCCGAGTTCGAGTCGGGGGCGCGTCCGGTGCCAGGCGACGCCGGCTGGGCCGAGCTGGACCCGGCCCGGCGCCGGGAGCTGGTGGACGGGTACCGGCTGGCCTACCGGTCGCAGGAGCTGGTCAACTGGTGCCCCGGGCTGGGCACGGTGCTGGCCAACGAGGAGGTCACCCCGGACGGCCGCAGCGACATCGGCAACTACCCGGTCTACCGGCGGCCGCTGCAGCAGTGGATGCTGCGGATCACCGCGTTTGCGGAACGGCTGCTGGCCGACCTGGACGGGCTGGACTGGCCCGAGTCGATCAAGCGGCGGCAGCGGAACTGGATCGGGCCCAGCGACGGGGCCTACGTGACGTTCCCCGTGGCCGATGCGACCGATGGTGCCAGTGGGGCTGCTGGGACTGGTGGGGCGGCGGGGGTAGCTGGGGTGGGCCGTTCGATTGAGGTGTTCACGACGCGGCCGGACACGCTGACCGGGGCGACCTATCTGGTGCTGGCGCCGGAACATCCGCTGGTCGGCGAGCTGATCGCGGATGTGCCGGAGGGCGTGCGGGCGGCGGTGCGGGCCTACCAGGAGGCGGCGTCGCGGCTCAGTGACCGGCAGCGGACGGCCGGCATTGGGGCCAAGACCGGGGTGGCGACCGGGCGGGCGGCGATCAATCCGGCCACCGGGGAACCGATCCCGATCTATCTCGCGGACTACGTGCTGGCCGGGTACGGGACCGGCGCGATCATGGCGGTCCCGGCCCACGACGCGCGGGACCGGGAGTTTGCCGAGGTCATGGGGCTGCCGGTCCGGGAGGTCGATCCGGCTCGGCTGGGTGACATAGCGAGCGCGGTCAGGTGGCTGGAGGAGACCGGGAACGGGCGGGGGGCCCGGACCTACCGGCTGCGGGACTGGCAGTTCTCCCGGCAGCGGTACTGGGGCGAGCCGTTCCCGATCGTCTACGACGAGCACGGGCCGGTGGCGCTGCCGGAGTCGCAGCTGCCGGTCCTGCTGCCGGAGATGACCGAGTTCAAGCCGGAGCCGGCGACCGAGGACAGCGACCCGGTGCCGCCGCTGGCCCGCGCGGCCGGCTGGGGCGATGTCGTGCTGGACCTGGGCGACGGGCCGCGGGAGTACCGGCGGGAGCTGAACACCATGCCCCAATGGGCCGGCTCCTGCTGGTATTACCTGCGCTACCTGGACCCCACGAACGACCAGGAGTTTGTTAATCCAATAATCGACCGGTACTGGATGGTGCCGGACGAGGGCAGCGGCGGGGCCGGCGACGGCGGGGTGGGCCTCTACGTCGGCGGGGTCGAGCACGGGGTGCTGCACCTGCTGTACGCGCGGTTCTGGCACAAGGTGCTGTACGACCTGGGCCACGTGGCCACCCGGGAGCCGTTCCGGCGGCTGGTCAACCAGGGCTACATCCTGGCCGACTCGTTCACCGACGAACGCGGCATGTACGTGGCCGCGGCCGAAGTGGAACACGAGGCGGACGGCTACACGTTCCGCGGCCGGCCGGTGACCCGGCGGTCGGGGAAGATGGGCAAGAGCCTGAAGAACAGCGTCAGCCCGGACGACATCTACGACAGCTACGGCGCGGACACGCTGCGGCTGTACGAGATGGCCACCGGCCCGCTGGACGCCGACCGGCCCTGGCACACCGGCGACATCATCGGCGTGCACCGGTTCCTGCAGCGGCTGTGGCGCGCCATCATCGACGAGGCCAGCGGCGAGGTCCGGATCAGCGACGACCCGCTCGACGGCGAGACCGCGCGCCGGCTGCACCAGACGATCACCGTGGTCCGGGCCGACCTCGAGGCGCTGCACTACAACACGGCCATCGCCCGGCTGATGGAGCTCACCTCACACGCGGCCCGTCTAGCCGGGGCGGAGGGCCCGCTCCCCCGCGCCCTGGCCGAGCCGCTGGTGCTGATGACCGCGCCGCTGGCCCCGCACATCGCCGAGGAGCTGTGGTCCCGGCTCGGGCACCCGGACTCGCTGGCCTACACGCCGTTCCCGGTGGCCGACCCGGCGCTGGTGGCGGAGGCCACGGTGGAGCTGCCGGTCCAGGTCAACGGGAAGGTGCGGTTCACGGTGGAGGTGCCGGCCGGGGCCAGCGAGGAGGACGTGCGGGCCCTGGTCACCGGGAGCGAGGAGTTCGGCCGGTGGGTGGACGGCGGCGCCGTGCAGCGGATCATCGTCGTGCCCGGGCGGATCGTCAACGTCGTGGCCCGGCCCGCTTAGCGCGGGGTGCGCAGCACGACAACGGAACGGGGACTGACCGTGAACAGATCCCCCGTCCGCAGCGGGCGCACCGGGGACGGGTTGGTGCCCTCGAACGTGTTGACCTCCACCTGCCAGACCCGGTCGTCGGCCGGTCCCCGGGTGACCGGCAAGGTGAAGTCGAGCAACTCCCACCAGGCGTTGACCAGGATGAGGAAGTCGTCGTCGAGCAGCGGGGTCCCGTCCGCGGCCCGGTCGGGGCTGTCCGAGCCGTCCAGGTAGACGGCCAGCGCCAGCGCGCTGTCGTCCTTCCAGTCCACGTCGGTCATCGGCGTGCCCGCCGGGACGAACCAGCCCAGCTCGTGAGCGTCGGCGCCGGACAGGAAGCGGCGGCGGCGGAATACCGGGTGGCGGCGGCGCAGCGCGATCAGCTGGCGGGTGAAGGCGAGCAGGTCGGAGTCGGCGCGGGCCCAGTCGAACCAGGAGATCTCGTTGTCCTGGCAGTAGGCGTTGTTGTTGCCCTGCTGGGTCCGGCCCAGCTCGTCGCCGCCCAGCAGCATCGGTATCCCGGCCGACAGCAGCAGCGTGGTGAGCAGGGCCCGGCTCTGGCGCGCGCGCAGGGCCAGGATGCCCGGGTCGCTGGTGGGGCCCTCGGCGCCGCAGTTCCAGGACCGGTTGTCGGTGCTGCCGTCCTGATTGTTCTCGCCGTTGGCCTCGTTGTGCTTGTCGTTGTAGGAGACCAGGTCGCGGAGCGTAAAGCCGTCGTGCACGGTGATCAGGTTGACCGACGCGGTCGGCCGCCGCCGGGACCCGCTGTACAGGTCGGACGAGCCCGCGAACCGGGTAGCGAACTCGCCCAGCCCGATCGGGTGGCTGCGCCAGAAGTCCCGCATCGAGTCGCGGTAGCGGCCGTTCCACTCGCTCCACAGCGGGGGGAACCGGCCCAGGTCGTAGCTGTCGATCTGGCCCACGTCCCACGGCTCGGCGATCAGCTTGGCGCCGGATACCACCGGGTCCTGGGAGACCAGGTCGAAGAACGCGGACGTGGTGTCGAAGCCGCCCCCCTGGCGGGCCAGGGTGGCGGCCAGGTCGAAGCGGAAGCCGTCCACGTGCATCTCGGTCAGCCAGTAGCGCAGCGAGTCCATGATCAGCTGCAGCGTGCGCGGGTGGCCGGTGTTGAGCGAGTTGCCGGTGCCGGTGGTGTCGAAGTAGTGCCGCGGGTCACCGTCGTCCAGCCGGTAGTAGGCCGGGTTGTCCAGGCCGCGGAAGCACAACGTCGGGCCGAGCTCGTTGCCCTCGGCCGAGTGGTTGAACACCACGTCCAGGATGACCTCGAGCCCGGCCGCGTGCAGCGCGTCGACCATGGCCTTGAACTCATCGACCTGGCCGCCGGGACGCCCGGCTCGCACTTCGGCCGAGTACTTCTGGCTGGGGGCGAAGAAGCCGATCGTGTTGTAGCCCCAGTAGTTGGTCAGGCCCCGGCCGACCAGAGGGCCCTCCGGGACGAACTCGTGCACCGGCAGCAGTTCGACCGCGGTGACGCCCAGGTCCTTCAGGTGGCCGACCGCCGCCTCGTGGCCCAGCCCGGCGTAGGTGCCGCGCAGCGCGGGCGGTACGTCCGGGTGCTGCATGGTGAAGCCCTTGACGTGCACCTCGTAGATCACGGTGTCGGCGTACGGGCGGCGTAGCGGGCCGGAGTCGCGCCAGCCGTAGGCCGACGGGTCCACCACCAGGCTGCGGGGCACGTCGGGGGCGGAGTCGGCGTCGCTGGGGGTATCGGGGTTGCCGCCCAGGTAGCCCAGCACGTCCGGGTTGTTGGCCACGGTGCCGCTGACCGCCCGGGCGTACGGATCGAGCAGCAGCTTGGCCGGATTGCAGCGGATGCCCTGGGCCGGGTCGTAGGGGCCCTGGGCCCGGAAGCCGTAGGCTTGCCCGGCGCCCACCCCGGGCACGAACGTGTGCCAGACGCCGGCGTCGTAGTCCAGCATCGGGACCTGGGTCTCTCGGTCGGACTGGTCGAACAGGCACAGCGTGAGACCGGCGGCGACCTCGGAGGCCACGGCGAAGTTGGTCCCGCCGCCGGTGACCGTGGCACCGAGCGGGAACGGGAAGCCGGGCAGGCCGGTGGTCACTTGTCCTCCTGTGATGGACCCGGGGCGGGCAGTGATTGATCTGGGGCAGGCCGGGCGGCCTGCGTCGCGCGCAGGTCCCGCAGCGAGGGGACGGTGCCCCAGCGGCGGCGGATCAGGTCGGCGACCACGCCGGTCCAGCCGGTCTGGTGCGAGGCGCCCAGGCCGGCCGCGTTGTCGCCGTGGAAGTACTCGTTGAACAGCAGGTTGTCCTTCCAGGCCGGGTCGTGCTGCAGCTTGTCGACCCCGCCGAAGCAGGGCCGGCGGCCGTCCGGTCCGACCAGGAAGATCGAGATCAGCCGGTCCCGGAGGTCACAGGTGATCTGGTCAAAGTTGAGCTGGTGGCCGGAGCCGACCGGGTACTCCACGGTCACGTCGTCGCCGAAGAACAGGTAGTAGCGCTCCAGCACGCTGACGATCAGGTAGTTGAGCGGGAACCAGATCGGCCCGCGCCAGTTGGAGTTGCCGCCGAACATGGCCGTGGTGGACTCGGCCGGCTCGTAGTCGATGGTGGACTGCTGGCCCTCGACGTCGAGCACGTAGGGGTGGTCGCGGTGGTAGGCCGACAGGGCGCGCAGGCCGTAGGGGGACAGGAACTCGCCCTCGTCGAACAGGCGCCGGCAGATCTTCTCCAGCTGATCCACGCCAGTCAGGGTGAGCAGGACCCGCCGGTCACCGGGCTCGCCCCGGACCAGGCCCTGGTCGGTCAGCTTGCTGATGTCGTCGAAGTTGGCCCGGCGCAGGAAGTCGGCGAACTGCTTGCCCAGCCGCAGCGCCTGGTCGATCAGGTCCTGGTTGATCAGGGCCACGGCCAGGATCGGGATCACCCCGACCATGGACCGGGTCCGGACCGAGATCGCGGTGCCGTCCGGGGTGAGCAGCTTGTCGTAGTACAGGCCGTCGTTCTCGTCCCACAGGCCCTGGCTGTTGATCGCCTTGGTAATGGACGCGAAGTGCTCCAGGAACTTCAGCACGATGTCCTCGCTGGGGCGGCGCCCGCTGCGGTACAGCACGGTGGCGATGCCGGCCATGCTGATGGCGTAGAACCCCATCCAGCCGGTGGCGTCGGACTGCTCCAGCGTGCCGCCCACCGGCAGGTGTGACCGGTCGATGGGGCCGATGTTGTCCAAGCCGAGGAAACCGCCCTGGAACACGTTGTTGCCGTTCGCGTCCTCGCGGTTGACCCACCAGGTGAAGTTGATCAGCAGTTTGTCGAAGATCCGGGACAGGAAGTCCAGGTCACGGCCGCCGTCCAGGATGAACACCTCGAACGCGGCCCAGGCCTGCACCGGCGGGTTCACGTCACCGAAGTCCCACTCGTAGGCGGGCAGGGCACCGTTCGGGTTCTGGAACCACTCCCGGCACAGCAGGATGAGCTGGTACTTGGCAAAGGCCGGGTCGAGGTGGGCCAGGGCCACGCAGTGGAAGCCGAGGTCCCAGGCCGCGAACCAGGGGTACTCCCACTTGTCCGGCATCGACATGATGTCGAAGGCGTTGAAGTTGTCCCACCGGTTGTTGCGGCCCAGCTCGCGGCCGGGCGGTGGCGCGGGCTGGGCCGGGTCGCCGTTCAGCCACCGGGTCACGTCGAAGTAGTAGAACTGCTTGCACCAGAGCAGGCCCGCGAAGGCCTGGCGCATCACGTGGGCGGCGTCGGCCGGGGCGGCCTCGGGGCTGAGGTCGGCGTAGAACTGGTCTGCTTCGGTCTGGCGCTGCTTATTAACTGAGGTGAACTCGTCCCCGAGTGGGTCAGCCTGCGCGGTATCGGCGGCCGGGCTGGTCTTGGCTGGGCGCAGCCGGACCCGCAGTTCGGCCGTGCCGCCGGCCGGGACCGTGAGCCGGTACCAGAACGAGCACTTGGTGCCGCGCTGCTCCGGGTTGACCGTGGCCGCCCCCGCGACCACGTGGTCGTTGATGCCGTCCTTGGGATAGGCCGTGATCGGGGTGGCCCCGTACAGCCGGGCCAGGTTGGTCTCGTTCTCGCAGAACAGCAGCTCGGGCGCGGTGCCGTCCGGGCCGTCCCCGGCGATCAGCTCCAGGTCGCCCAGGAACGGGTGCGGTACGTCCACGGCCGGTGAGGCAGTGCCGGTGCCGGTGCGGGCGGTCATGGCCGGCTTCGGCGCGCCCGCGTCCCAGGACCAGGTGTTGCGGAACCAGGCGGTTGGCAGCACGTGCACGGTGGCGGCGTCCGGACCGGCGTTGGTGACCCGGACGGTCATCAGCAGGTCGGCCGGGTCGGCCTTGGCGTAGCTGACGTCCACGATCCAGTACCGGTCGCCGTCGAACGCGCCCGTGTCGAGCAGCTCGTATTCGGGCTGGTAGCGGTTCCGGCCCGCGTTCGTCTGGACCAGGTCGTGGTACGGGAACGGGCCCTGCGGGTAGTGGTAACGCCAGCGGTTCCAGGCGTGGCTGGGCACGCTGTCCAGGTACCACCAGTACTCCTTGACGTCCTCGCCGTGGTTGCCCTCCGGCCCGGTCAGCCCGAACGGCCGCTCCTTCAGGATCGGGTCCTTACCGTTCCACAAAGCCAGGCCCAGGCAGAGCCGCTGCTCGATGTCGCTGAACCCGGCCAGGCCGTCCTCGCCCCACCGGTAGGCCCGGGACCGGGCGTGGTCGTGCGGGAAGTAGTCCCAGGCCGACCCGTCCGCGCTGTAGTCCTCCCGGACCGTGCCCCACTGCCGTTCGCTGACGTACGGCCCCCACAGGTACCAGTCGCTGGCCTGCCGCAGGCCGTTCTCGAGCCCCCCGAACCCCTGGACCCGCTCCTGCTCCGCGTTCGTCACGGGTCCCTTGTACCCCACCGAGGTGGCGAGCAGGCGTCATTTCCCGCCGCGGTTCTGCCCGTCCAGGGCGGGCGGCGCGGTGCCGTTGGCGGAATCGGCCGGGTCGCAGGCCGCGTTCCCGTCGGTGATCAGCTTGGTCAGCCTGCCCAATGAATCGTTCAGGTCTTCGTTGGTCACCACGTCGGACAGGGCCAGCCGGACCGCGGCCAGCTCGCGGGCCAGGAACTCGGTATCAGCCTGGGTGCGGGACGCCACCTCGCGGTCGCGTTCGATGTTGGCCCGGTCCCGGTCGTCCTGCCGGTTCTGGGCCAGCAGGATCAGCGGGGCAGCGTAGGCGGCCTGGGTGGAGAAGGCCAGGTTGAGCAGGATGAACGGGTACGGGTCCCAGTGGTGGACCAGGCCGACGACGTTCAGGACGATCCAGCCGAAGACCAGGACGGTCTGGGCGACCAGGAAGCGGCCGGTGCCGAGGAACCGGGCCAGCCCCTCGGCGAACCGGCCGAAGGCGTCGGAGTCGTAGCGCGCTCCCATCCGCGGCCCGGCGCCGCGGGGCACGGACAGGTCCGAGCGTTCGTTGAGCCGGGACGGGAGAAGTTCCTTCAAGCGCGCCATCGTCAGCCTCCGGTCCTGCGCCAGTCGGCGGGCAGCAGATGGTCAAGGACATCGTCCACGGTGACCGCGCCGAGCAGCCGGCCGGCCTCGTCACAGACGGCCACGCTGATCAGGTTGTAGGCCGCGAGCCGGGCCGCCAGTTCCCGTTCGGGCAGCTCGGGCCGGACGAAGGTGCTTTCCTGCACGCAGTCACCGGCCAGCATGGCCGGCGGCCGGCGGAGCAGCCGCTGGAACCCGATCGTACCCAGGAAACGCCCGGTCGGGGTCACGGTGGGCGGCGCGCACACGAAGACCTGAGCCGCGGCCGTGGCCCGGGTTTCCGATTCCCGGATGCGGGCCAGCATCTCGGCCACGGGCACGTCGGGGGCGAAGATCAGCGGCTGCGAGGTCATCAGGCCACCCGCGGTCCGGCTCCCGTACCGGAGCAGCCGGCGCAGGTCCGCGGCCTGGGCCGGCTCCATCGCGGCCAGCAGCCGCTCGCGCTGCTCGGGCGCCATCTCGGCCAGCAGGTCGGCCGCGTCGTCGGGCTCCATCTCCTCCACGACGTCGGCCGTGCGTTCCGGGTTGAGGCTGGCCAGCAGCCGGATCTGGTCCTGCTCGGGCATCTCCTCCAGCACGTCGGCCAGCTCGTCGTCCTCGAGCGCGGCCGCGATCTGGTTGCGCCGGTCCGGCGTCATGTTCTCGACCGCGGTGGCCAGGTCGGTCGGGTGCAGCTCGCGCAGGCCGGCCAGCTGCTCGGCCAGCGCCCCGGTCTGGAACAGCTCGGGGTACTTGTCCCAGGGCACGATCTGCGTAGAGCGGAGCCGCAGGCCCCGGCCCCGGATGGCCAGCGCGGAGACCTCCCAGCCGTCCCGCCGGGCCTCGGACGGGGAGATGGCCACGTCGGACACGGTGCCGCCGTCGACCACCTTGCCGACCAGGTCAGAGGCCAGGATCTCGCCGGTGCGGCCGGTGAACCGGCCCAGGTCCACGGCCCCGCCGCGCAGGTGCGCGCCGTCGACCGAGATCTCCGAGATCCGGCCGAAGTTCACGAAGATGCGGCGCCGCTGCAGCGTCACCACCAGTCCCAGCGCACGCGGGGCCGCGCCCCGGGCGGTGGGCAGGATGACCACGTCCCGGATCCGGCCGATCGCGGTCTGCTCGTCGTCCAGCAGCGGGCGGCCCCGCAGTCGTGACGTGAACACCTGCCTGGATGCCATCGCGGTGACCGCCTCCCTCCCTGACCCTGGTCATGCTGAGCGCATGTACCCGGGCTCTATTGTGGCTCAACGGATGTCGTACAATCCGTGAGGGCAGCCAGGCGTTGCGACGCAGCCAGACGCCGGAGGCGAGGGATGGAGGTGGTGACCGTGTCGAGTCAACCTCCTAGTACCGTCCCGTCCCCGACCGCCCTCGCCACCCGCCTGCCAGGCTCCCGTCGTTCGATGAACTGAGCCGCACGCGGGTGTCCTCATGCTGTGGAGCCCGCGATGGTTTCTCCTTCGCCGCGCCGGCTGATGGCACCGGCCGCCGATGCCCTGCGTCGCCGTAATACCCGCCTGACCACCCGCCGGGCGGTCCAGCAGGCCATCGTCAGCGTGGCCAGCCTGGTCGGAGCGCCCGTGTTCAACCAGCGCGGGCAGCGGGTCGGCAAGCTCGTCGACCTGGTGGCCCGGATGCAGGGCCAGGACCGTTACCCGCCGCTGACCGGCCTGCTGCTGCGGATCGGATCCCGCAACAGCTTCCTGCCCATCGAAGCGGTGGACGGCATCAACCACCAGTCCGTGCACCTGCGGACGGCCCGGCTCGACCTGCGCGAGTTCATGCGCCGGCCCGGTGAGGTGATGCTGGCCAAGGACATGCTCGACCACCAGGTGGTGGACCTGGACGGCCGGCAGGTCATCCGGGCCGCGGACCTGTACCTGGCTCCCGTGGCCGGGCAGTTCCTCCTGGTCGGGCTGGACGTCAGCCTGAACACGCTGCTGCGCCGGCTCGGCCCCAAGCGGTTCCGCGGCCGGCCCACCCCGGAGCGGGTCATCGACTGGGATGCGGTCGCCCCGTTCTCCGGCGACCTGACCAGCTCACCCCCGGCGGTGCAGCTGCGGTCCAGCGATGAGCAGCTGCGCCGGATGGCCCCGGCCGACCTGGCCGACCTGCTGGAGGACCTGGGCCGCCCGGCCCGGCAGGACCTGCTGTCCCGGCTGGAGAACGACACCGCCGCGGACGCGCTGGAGGAGATGGACCCGGACGAGCTGGAGGCGCTGCTGCGGGAGGTGCGGCCCGAGCAGGCCGCGGGCCTGCTGACCGCGATGGAGCCGGACGAGGCGGTGGACGCGCTGCGTGACCTGTCCGACGCCGAACGGCACGCCATCTTGGCCAAGATGTCCCCGGACACGGCGGGCGAACTGTCCGCGCTGCTCAGCTACCCCGAACGTGAAGCGGGCGGGTTCATGACCACCACGCTGGTGCAGGCCCGGCCGGGCAGCACGATCGGCGAGGTCAAGCAGGCGGTGGCCGCGCTCGGCCAGCACCGGGAAGAGATCGACGCGGTGGTGATCTGCCGCGACGACGGCGACCTCGTGGCCGACCTGCCCCTGTTCGACCTGGTCACCCACGCCGACGACGTGACGGTCAGCGACGTACTGACTGCGGACGGCCATCCGGAACCACTGACCGTGGCCCCGGATGCGTCCGTGGCCGAAGTGGCCGACCAACTGGTCCGCACCCGGCGCTCCTCGCTGCTGGTGGTAGACGAGCAAGGCCAGGCCCTGGGCCGGATCCTGGCCGACGACGTACTCGACGCGCTGCTGCCCGAACGCGGGCGGCTGCACTTCCCGAGGCTGCTGCAGTGACGCGCCCGGACGAAGTGACGCGCCAGGACGAAGCGCCCCGCCCGGACGAAATGACCGGGGAGGCCCCGTCCCGCCCCGGCCCGGGCGGGACCGCACTGCGCGGGCACACGGCCGCGCTGATCCGGCGGATTCCCGGCGGCCGCTGGACGCTGGCCTATCTGGCCATCGCCGGGCCCGGGCTGGTCGCGGCCAACGCCGGCAACGACGCGGCCGGTATTGCTACCTATTCCAGTGCGGGTTCCCAGTTCATCTACCGGACGCTGTTCTTCATGCTGCTGGTGACGATTGCGCTGGTCATCGTCCAGGAGATGGCGGTCCGGCTGGGCATCTTCACCGGCAAGGGCCTGGCCGCCCTGATCCGGGAGCAGTTCAGCCTGCGGCTGACCGGGGTGGCCCTGTTCTGCGTGCTGCTGGCCAACACCGGCCTGGTGGTCAGCGAGTTCGCCGGGATCGGGGCGGCGTTCGAGTTGCTCGGCGTCAGCCGGTACTGGGTCATCCCGCCCGCCGCGATCCTGATCTGGGGGCTGGTGCTGTTCGGCTCCTACCGGTACGCCGAACGCATCTTCCTGATCTTGTCGCTGGCGTTCTTCGCCTACCCGGCGGCCGCCATCCTGGGCCATCCGGACTGGGCCACGGTCGGCACCAACCTGGTCATCCCGCACTTCCTGCTGTCCAAGAGCTACCTGCTGCTCGGAGTGGCCCTGATCGGCACCACGGTCAGCCCCTACATGCAGCTGTACGCGGCGGCCGGCGTGGTCGACCGGGGCGCCGGACCGGCCAACTACCGCAACGCGCGGCTGGATGCGATCTCCGGGGCGCTGTTCGCCTGCATGATCAGCATCACGATCATCATCGCCACGGGGGCCACTATCGGCGGCCGCGGGCCGCTCAGCTCGGCCAAAGAAGCGGCCGAGGCGCTCCGGCCAGTGGCCGGGAACGGGGCCGAGCTGCTGTTCGCGTTCGGCCTGCTGGGGGCGAGCGCACTGGCCGGCGCCGTGGTCCCGCTGTCCAGCAGCTACGCGATCAGCGAGGCGGTGGGGGTGGAACGCTCGGTGTCCCGCCGGTTCGCCGAAGCCCCCCTGTTCCTTGGCCTGTTCACCTTCCAGATAGCGCTCGGGGCCGCGGTCGCGCTGACCCCGGTGAACCTGATCACCCTGCTGATCGGCACCCAGGTGCTGCAGGGCATCGTCACCCCGATCGTGCTGATCTACATCTTGATCCTGGCCAACCGGCGCGAGGTGCTGGGCAGCCACGCCAACGGCCCGGTCATCCGGGTCGTGGCTACGGTGGTCGTGGTCGGGATCAGCATCATGTCGGTGCTGCTGCTCGGGTCAACCGTGCTGGGCTGGCTCGGCCTCGGCTGAGGTCGGGGCGGGCGCGGGCTCCGGCTCCGGCGGGCTCCGGCTCCGGCGGGTGCGGGCTCCGGTTCCGGCGGGTGCGGCCTGCCACACTCGAGTTAGCCGATCGGTTTTATGGGTATATGTGCCGATCGGAAATAACGACGGGCAGAAAAGCGCTTGCTCCCTAGTGTGGCCTCGCCGAACCATGGACAGAAATGACGATGACAGCATCCACCGACGCTGACAGCGACATCTCCAGTGATGAGTTCCGGCACGCGGTGGGGCACTTCGCCACCGGTGTCACCGTCGTCACCTCGATCGATGCTGACGGCGAGCCGGTGGGTACCACCGCCAACGCCGTCAGCTCGCTGTCGCTCGACCCTCCCCTCATCCTGGTCTGCTTCGACCGGTCCAGCCTGACGCTGGACGCGATCCACCAGCACGGCGCGTTCGTGGTGAACGTGCTGTCCGCGCCGCAGCAGGAGCTGTCGGCCAACTTCGCCCGCCGGGGGCTGTCCGCGGCCTGGGACGGCGTCGAGCACCAGCCCGGCCCGACCGGCAGCCCGCGCCTGGCGGGCACGCTGGCCGCACTGGAGTGCACCGTGGAACACAGCCTGCCGGGCGGCGACCACGAGATCATCGTGGGCCGGGTCCAGTACGCGGAGACGTCCGGCGACGGCGGGGCCCCGCTGCTGTTCTGGCGCGGTTCCTATCTGTCGCTGGAGGGCGACGGCCCGGAGGACTGACTCAAGAGGCGGGCACGGCGAGCAGGCGCGGCCAGTCCAGCCGGGCCACCATCAGCGCGATGTCGTCGCCGTGCCGGGTCGGCCGTTGCGGGCTGGCCAGCAGCCGGTCGGCCAGCGGTTCGGGCTCGTCGGCCAGGCCGTCGCCGAGCACGCCGAGCAGGGCCCGCACGTTGCAGCCGGGGTCGGCGCCGTCGTCGTCCAGCAGCCCGTCGGTGGCCAGGACCAGCACCGACCCCGGGGGCATGGGCAGCGTGACCGTACTGTACTTCTCATCCGCGTTGACCCCCAGCAGCAGGTCGGTGCCGTGCTCGAGCAGGATCGGCGGCCGGCCCGGCGCGGCCAGGGCCGGCCCGGGGTGACCGGCCCGGCACATCTCCAGCTCGCCGCGGGCCGGGTCGAGGATCACGAAGCAGCAGGTCGCGAACATGGCCAGGTCGACGTCGGTGTTGAGATCGGCCAGCCAGCGATTGGCCCGGGTCATCACCTCAGCCGGTCCCTGCTCCTCCCGGGCGTAGGCCTGCACCACCATCCGGAGCCGGCCCATCAGGGACGCGGCGATCGGGTTGTGCCCCTGCACGTCCCCGATCACCAGGGCGACCCGGCCATCGGCGAGATCGATGGCGTCGTAGAAGTCCCCGCCGATCTCCAGGCCGGAGGTCACCGGCCGGTACCGGGCCGCGATCGTCACCCCGGGCGCGGACAGCTGCCCGCGGGGCAGCAACCCGCGCTGCAGGTCGCGGGCGAGCTCGTGCTCGGACTCCTGCATCCGGGCCCGCTGCAGCGACTGGGCCAGCAGCCCGGCCGCCGCGACCAGCAAAGCCCGCTCCTGGGTCTCGAAGTCGCGGACGGAGGCGAACCCCATCAGGCACACGACCAGCAGGTCCTTGCCAACCGGGACCGGCACCACGGCCCAGGCCCGCTGAGCGGACTTGCGGGTCAGCGCGGCCAGCCGCGGGTAGTAGCGGGCGAGCTGGGCGGGCGACCGGATGAACAGCGGCTGCCCGGTCGCGAGCACGTCGGCC
This sequence comes from Streptosporangiaceae bacterium, assembly GCA_965277615.1. GTDB lineage: Bacteria > Actinomycetota > Actinomycetes > Streptosporangiales > Streptosporangiaceae > Bog-532. The sequence goes on from CBDIDG010000004.1 coordinate 1,079,553, forward strand.
ATCGGCGACCCGGACGGCGACGCCAGCGCGGTGGCGACCCCCGGAGCAAACCCGTACCTGGCCACCGTCTCCCGGCGGCCGTCCTGATCCGCCACGATGACCAGGCTGATCGCGCCGTAGGTGGCCAGGCCGGCCTGGGCCGCGGCGGTGATGTCCCCGACGCTCACGGCCAGGGCCAGCGCCGCGGTGAACTCCTGGGTCAGCGCGGTGCGCTCGGCGCCTTCGTGCAGCCGGCGGCGCTCGGCCTCCCGGCTGGCCCAGATCGTGGTGGCGTCCATGACGAACCCGGTCATCCGGCCGGGTAGGCCGTCGCGGCCGGGTACCACCCGGCCGCGCGCCTCCATCGAGCGCAGAGTGCCGCCGGCGTCCAGCACCCGGTACTCGATCTGGTAAGTACCGCAGGCGCTGGCCAGCTCACGGATGACCGCGGCCAGGCCCGGGGCGTCCTCCGCGGGTACGCGGTCCAGTAGCTCCGCCAGCGTGACCGGCCCGTCCCCGGGCAGGCCGTGCCGCCGGCGGGTGCCCGCCTCCAGCGTCACCTCGCCCGAGGCCAGGTCCCAGCTGAAGAACCCGGCCTCGACGGGCGAAACCCGGGGCCGGTGATCCGACCACACCACACCGTCCCTGGGGCCGTCCCCGGGTTCTTCGGTTTCGGGCGGACCGGCCTGCGCAGGGACGGTCAGCCCGCTCCACACCACCCCGGGCACCGGCTCTTCCGCGTCCGGGCTCACCAGCGGCCCGCTCGCCTGTTGTCGTGCCGACTGACCCAGCTCAATGACGTACACCTAGCCCCTCCCCCACCGATGGCCTGCGTTCCCCTCCGCGCCACCGGCTATACCGAAAAACGGGCCATGCCGACCCGCCGGGTATCGCGAACGGCATGAGCATAGCGCCGAACCAGCAGGCATTGTGTGCAAAAACCCAGGTCAGAGATGACCCGACACAGTTGTACGGGATGCGTGAATGGGCCGGGATAGCCGTATTTCCGCTGGTCGGCCGAGTGTGGCTTTTCTCCTTTTTGACCAGAGCCGGGCGCGTTGTCTCGCCTTGTCAGGGCAGGACAATGGCGTTTTATCCTCGGGCTCGGTTATTAGAGCCGGTTTTATCGCGGTTCTTTCCCGAGGTTCGGCACCGGGGAAACGGCGAGCCTGGGGCTGGCCGTCTCCGCGTCCGCAACCGGGGCGGCGGCCGGAGACGCAACCGGGGCGGCGGCCGGGGTGGCAACCGGGGCGGCGGCCGAGGACGCGCTCGCGGGCGGACGGCGAAGGAGGACGGCGGCGACCGCCCCGATTCCGGCGATCGCGGAGATGACCCACCAGCCGTGCCGGAAGGCGTCCAGGCGGCCGACAAATGTGTCCGGGGCGCCGAGCACGGCGACCAGGATGGCGACCCCGATGGCCATGCCGACCTGGCGGACCATGTTCACCACGCCGGAGCCACTGGCGAAGCTGGGCGCGGGCAGCGAGGCCGCCGCGGTGGCCATGAGGGTGGGCAGGGTGAGCCCCACGCCCACCCCGGTCAGCAGCATGCCGCCGAGCATCCCGCCCACATAGTCGGGCTGCAGGCCGATGGCCAGGGCCCACCAGGCCACGCCCGCGGCCAGCACCAAAGATCCGGCCGCCACCACCACGGCGGGGCCGAAGCGCGCGATCAGCCGGCCCGCGACCAGGAACGAGAACAACGGGACCATGAGCGGGCCAGGGGCCACGGCCAGCCCGGTTTGCAGCGCGGACCAGCCCCAGTCGTCCTGGGCCCAGAGCACGATCGACAGCAGCATGGCCCCGAACGACATCGAGAACAGCAGCATCACGGTGACCGCACCGGCGAAGCTGCGCGCCCGGAACAGGGCCGGATCGACCAGCGGGTTGCTGGACCGCAGGCAATGCAGCACGAACGAGGCCAGCAGCACCGCGGCGGCGGCCAGCACCAGCACCGTGCTAGCCGACGACCAGCCCCAGTCGCCCCCCTCGACCAGGCCGAGGCTGAGCGCCCCTACCCCGGCGGTGACCAGGACGGCGCCCAGCGCGTCCGGCCGTGGCACCGGATGGCCGGGCGCGTCCGGCAGCCGGAACCAGCCAACCACCAGGGCCACCAGCCCGATCGGCACGTTGACCAGGAACACCCAGCGCCAGCTGACCGCGACCAGCAGGCCGCCGATGACCGGCCCGAGCGCGGCGGCCATGCCACCGGTGGCGGTCCAGGTCCTGACTGCGCCGCTGCGCCGGTCCGGCGAGAAGCTGGCCAGCACCAGGCTGAGGGAGGTGGGCGTGAGCAGGGCCGCGCCGGCCGCCTGCACCAGCCGGAACGCGATCAGCATGGCCACGCTGGTGGCCGCGCCGCAGGCGGCGGAGGCGGCGGTGAACACGGCCACGCCGAGCAGGAAGCCGTACTTGCGCCGGTGCCGGTCGGCCAGCCGGCCCATCAGCACGAGCAGCGAGGCGTAGACGATCGCGTAGCCGTTGAGCACCCAGGACAGGTTGCCCAGGCTGCGGCTGCCCAGGTCCCGCGCGATGGCGGGCAGGGCCACGTTGACGATGAAGAGGTCCAGGCTGGCCAGCACGACGCCGGCGCAGACGATGATCAGGACCTCGCCCGGCCGGCCGCGCCCGGACCCCTGACTGTGCTCTGCCATAGCTAGACCGTACGGGGCTGGCTTAGGTAAGCACAAGTCAGCCTGTCCGGCCACGATCAGGCTGAGGCGGCCCGCCGGTCGCGGATCTGGCGCTTGATCCGGGCCAGCATGGCGGCCATGCCCCGCAGCCGCAGCGGGCTGACCAGGTCGGTCAGGCCGAGCTGGCTGGTGAACTCGGACGGGGTGGCCAGCACCTCGTCGGCGTTCAGGCCGTCCAGGCCGGTCTGCAGGATGCCGGCGAAGCCGCGGGTGGTCGGCGCCTGCGGCGGGGCGTCGAAGAACAGGTGCACGGTGTCGTCCGGGGCCACCTCCACCGCCAGGAACAGCGGCGACTGGCACTCCGGGACCTGCTCCAGCAGGTCCCGGTGGCCGGCGTACCGCTCCGGCAGCGGCGGCAGGTCGTCGGAGAACTCCAGCAGCAGCTGCAGCCGCTGCTGGCCGGGCAGCGCGTTGAAGTCCTCGACGATCTCGGCCAGCCGCGGGTTGAGCGTGTCGGTGGTCACGGCTGTTCGCCGCGGGTGATGGGGACGCGGACGCTGTTGCCCCACTCGGTCCAGGATCCGTCGTAGTTACGGACCTGGCCGAAGCCGAGCAGGTGGGTCAGCACGAACCAGGTGTGGCTGGACCGCTCGCCGATCCGGCAGTAGACGATCACGTCGTCACCGGAGTCCAGGCCGGCCTCACCGCCGTAGATGGCCTCGAGCTCCTTGCGGCCGCGGAACGTGCCGTCCTCGGCGGCCGCCCGGGCCCACGGGACGTTACGGGCGCCGGGGATGTGCCCGCCGCGCACCGCGCCTTCCTGCGGGTAGTCCGGCATGTGCAGCAGTTCACCGCTGTACTCCCCGGGCGAGCGGACGTCGATCATCGGCTGGCCCAGGTGGTCCACGACCTGCTCGCGGAACGCGCGGACGCCGCTGTCGTCCCGCTCGACCACCGGGTAGTCGGTGCGCGGGCGGTCCGGGGCGTCCCTGGTCAGCGGGCGATCCTCGGCCATCCACTTGGCCCGGCCGCCGTCGAGCAGGCGCACGTCCGGGTGACCGAACAGGGTGGCGACCCAGAGCGCGTAGGCGGCCCACCAGTTGTTCCGGTCGCCGTACAGCACCAGCGTGGTGTCGCGGGAGATGCCCTTGGCCGACATCAGAGCGGCGAAGCCCTGGCCGTCCACGTAGTCGCGGGTGTCCGGGTCGTTCAGCTCGGTGTGCCAGTCCAGCTTGACCGCGCCGGGAATGTGGCCGGTCTCGTAGAGCAGTACGTCCTCGTCGGACTCGGCGACGACCAGGCCGGGGTCGTCGAGGTGCGCGGCCAGCCAGTCGGTGGATACGAGCTTTTCCGGGTGCGCGTAATCGCCGAACTTGGCCGCATCATCGTTGGGTAGCGCCATCGCTTCCTCATCTCCTCCGGCAGGCGAACTTCTCGCAGGCACAGTAACGCGCCAGCCCGCCAGGCCCTTCCCCAGGACCGGCCCGGACCTCCGCCGGGATGGAATTTGGGCGGCCTGGGCGCGTTATAGCGGCATGAGCACAATTGAACTGACGAAGGACACCTTCGAGGAAACCGTGACCCAGCCCGGCATCACGCTGGTCGACTGGTGGGCCGAATGGTGCGGGCCGTGCAAGCAGTTCGGGCCGGTGTTCCAGGCCGCGAGCGAGGAGCACCAGGACGTCCGGTTCGGCAAGATCGACACCGAGGACCAGCAGGAGCTGGCCGCCGCCGCCCGGATCACCTCGATCCCGACGCTGATGGCGTTCCGCGACGGCATCCTGGTCTTCTCCCAGCCCGGTGCGCTGCCCGCCCCCGCGCTCGAGCAGGTCATCAAGGCCGTCCAGGACCTGGACATGGAAGAGGTCCGGGCCGAGGTGGCCAAGCAGCAGGCCGGCAGCACGAGCGAAGCCCCGGGTACCGCGGAGTAAGTTCCCGCCCGTCGTTGACACCCTCGCCCGCTGATGTGATCGTGCTAACCAGCCAGTAACAAGCTGTGGTATCCCATCAGGACGAGGGAACGACGTCGATGCCTCAGACCAGCCTGCCCGCAGGGCGCAGTTACGCCTCCGGCACCTACCCGGTGGCCCTCCTCGGCGACACGATCGGGGACAACTTCGACGCCACGGCGAGCAGGTTCGCCGACCGGGAAGCGCTGGTCGACGTGGCGGCCGGCCGCCGGTGGAACTACCGCGAGCTGGCCGCGGACGTGGACGCGCTGGCCCGCGGGCTGCTCGGCCGCGAGATCGGCCTGGGCGACCGGGTCGGGATCTGGGCGCCCAACTGCGCCGAGTGGACGCTGACCCAGTACGCCACGGCCAAGATCGGCGCGATCCTGGTCAACATCAACCCCGCGTACGGAGCCCGGGAACTGGCGTACGTGCTACGCCAGTCCGGGGTCCGGCTGCTGATCGCCGCCCGGGCCCACCGCTCGTCCGACTACGCGGCGATGATCGACGAGGTCCGCCCGTCCTGCCCGGACCTGGAGCAGGTCGTCCTGCTCGGCAGCGCGGAGTGGGACGAGGTGGCCAGCGCCGAACGCGGCGCCGATCCGGCCGCGCTGGCCGCGATCAGCACCACGCTGAGCGCAGACGACCCGATCAACATCCAGTACACCTCGGGCACCACGGGATTCCCCAAGGGCGCGACGCTGTCCCACCACAACATCCTCAACAACGGGTTCTTCGTGGGCGAGCTGTGCCAGTACACCGAGGCCGACCGGATCTGCATCCCGGTGCCCTTCTACCACTGCTTCGGCATGGTCATGGGCAACCTGGCGGCCACCAGCCACGGCGCGGCCATGGTCATCCCCGCGCCGGCCTTCGACCCGGCGGCCACGCTGAGCGCGGTCGCAGCCGAGCGCTGCACCTCGCTCTACGGCGTGCCGACGATGTTCATCGCCGAACTGGCCCTGCCCGGCTTCGCCGACTACGACCTGACCAGCCTGCGCACCGGCATCATGGCCGGCTCCCCCTGCCCGGTCGAGGTGATGAAGCAGGTCGTGGAGCGGATGCACATGGACGAGGTGAGCATCTGCTACGGCATGACCGAGACCTCGCCGGTGTCGACCCAGACCCGCGCGGACGATTCGATCGACCGCCGGGTGTCCACCGTGGGCCGGGTGGGCCCGCACCTGGAGGTCAAGATCGTCGACCCGGAGACCGGGCGGACCGTGCCGCGTGGCCAGCCGGGCGAACTGTGCACCCGGGGCTACTCGGTCATGCTCGGCTACTGGGAAGAGCCGGACAAGACGGCCGAGGCCATCGACGCGGCCCGCTGGATGCACACCGGCGACCTGGGCGTGATGGACGACGAGGGCTACGTCAACATCACCGGCCGGATCAAGGACATGGTGATCCGCGGCGGGGAGAACATCTACCCGCGCGAGGTCGAAGAGCTGCTGTACACCCACCCGGACGTGCTGGATGCGCAGGTCATCGGGGTACCGGACGAGAAGTACGGCGAAGAGCTGATGGTGTGGGTGCGGATGCGGGACGGGGCCGACCCGCTCACGGTCGACGCGGTGCGCGAGTTCTGCACCGGCCAGATCGCCCGGTACAAGATCCCCCGGTACGTCCACGTGACCGAGGAGTTCCCGATGACCGTGACCGGGAAGGTCCGCAAGATCGAGATGCGCGAGAAGTCGATCGGCCTGCTGGGTCTGGAGGACGCGGCCGAGGCCAAGCACGCCTGACGGAACGGCGAGCCGATCTGACCGGCCTAGCCAACCGGGCCCGGGCTTGACAGCGCCGGCTCGCTGGCCCGGGGGGTCAGGCCGGCCAGCAGGCTGGTCGCCGCAGCCTGGAATCGCGCGGTGTCGCCGTAGGGGCGGGCGACGAGCATCGCCCCTTCCAGGCCTGCCACGATCATGCGGGCGCTGTCCCGGGCGGAGCCGGCGAAGCGCACGCTGCCGTCGGCGCGGCCCTGCTCCAGGACGTCTTCCAGCCAGCTCTCGTTCTGGTCGAAGAACCCGATCACCGCGTCTTGCATCGGCTGCGGAAGGGTCTGGTACTCGGCGGCGAGCATGCCGCACAGGCACATCTGGCCGTTGCGCAGCACCTGCAGGTACAGGCCCACGTAGGAGTCCAGCCGGGCCGGGGCGGAGCCGCCCGCAGTATCCAGACTCGCCAGAGCGGCCATAAAACGGCTGGCGTAACGGGCGATGAGGGCCTCGCCGAGGGCGGCCTTGCTGGCGAAGTGGTAGTGCAGGGCGGCCTTGCTGATCTGCAGCTCGGCTGCGATGTCAGCGTAGCTGAAGCCGTTGAACCCGCAGGTCTGGACCAGCCGCCCGGCCACGTCCAGGATCCGCGAGGCCGTGCCGGCATCATCGCGCGCGCGCCTGGCGACCATAAAGCCCTCCATACTCTTGACGCCTGACCTACCAGTAAGTCAGACTCTGACCTATCGGTAAGTAAGTGTACCTGGATGTCCCTGCAGCGCTGGAGGGCGACATGGACAAAACCGAGCACAAAAGCTTCCAGGCACCCGACGAGACCCGCGCGTTCCCGCACGGCCGCGCCGAGATCCTGAACGTAGGCGGTGGGCAGGTCGGCCGGCTGGTCTTCGAGCCCGGCTGGCGCTGGTCGAACGACGTGAGGCCGATCGCGGGCACCGTCAGCTGTGAGGCGCCGCACTTCCAGTACCACCTCAGCGGGCGGCTGGCGATCCGGATGGACGACGGCGCCGAGTTCACCGCCGGACCCGGAGACGTCACCGCGCTGCCCAGCGGCCACGACGCCTGGGTCGTCGGCGACGAGCCGGTCGTCACCATCGACTGGTTCGGCGCGGGCACCTACGCCAGGTAGCCAGCCGCACCCAAGCTAGGAACCACCGAGCCAAGGAACCCGGCCGGGATCAGCCCCGGCCTAAGGAACCCGGCCGGGATCGCCCCCGGCCCAAGGAAAGGAACCGTCATGTCCCGAAAGATGATCGACTGCCGCCAGGTACCCAACGAGATCGGCTGCACGCTCACCATCGCCGGCGGCGAGGAAGAAGTCATCGACGCCGCGGCCGCGCATGCCGTCGCCAAGCACGGCCACCAGGACACACCCGAACTCCGGGAGATGCTCCGCGGCGGTCTGCAGGACGCCGAGCCCGCCCTGGCCTGAAAGCCGCGAGCCAGGCCGCCTACGTGAAAGGCTAACGGCCCATCTAGACGGCGTTGCCCGGCACCAGCAGCCTTCACTCGCCAGGGCGTCCGGAACATATCTCGGTTATGCCCGGGCATAGTCAAATATGCACGGACCGAGAAATGGAACTGCCGAGACGGCGTGAGGTAGCTAATGACCGGATCTTCCCGCGACGCGACCGACGCAGGACCCCGGGAACAGACCACCGTGGTCCTGCAGAAACGTGGCTCCCTGCTCGGCCGGCTGGGCGCGATCGTCGGCGTGATCGCCGGTTTGGTGGTGCTGGCGCTGGTCCTGTCGGCCGTACACCTGCTGCCTCAGTTGCGGAACCCGTTCGCCGAGACCACCACCGACCGCAGCCAGCCGGTGGTGCTGAAATCAATCAGCCAGCTCAGCCGCTATGAGGCGGCCACCGGCTCGTTCGAAGTCGTGGTCGACCTGAAGAGCCATTCTTTCCTGCCGTCGTTTATCGAAGGCAACGACACGTTGTTTGTCGGCCAGGGCAGCGATATCGCCTACGTGGACTTTTCCCAGCTGAAAGGCCAGGCCATTTCCGTTTCCGCGAACCGGACCGCGGTCACCGTGAAATTGCCCAAGGCCCAGCTGGAGCCCGCGGTGCTGAACGTGCACCAGTCGTACGTGTACGCCCAGCAGGAGGGCCTGGCCAACCGGATCGGGAACTTCTTCTCCGGCAACCCGAACAACCAGCAGAAGGTCTACGAAGCCGCGCAGACCAAGATCCAGAACGCGGCCAAGAGCAGCTCGCTGGTCTCCCAGGCGCAGAAGAACACCCAGTCCATGCTGACCAGCATGCTCAAGTCGCTGGGCTTCCAGCAGGTCTCGGTCACGTTCGGGTCGAACTAGCCCGGCGGCTTACTCCGGCGGGCTACTCCGGCTGGCTCGGCGGATATGGGGTGATGGCCACGGTGATGTTGTCCAGGCCACCCGCCTCCACCGCGTACCGGACCAGCGCCGCCGACGCGACGTCCGGCTCGTCCATCGCGCCCGGCAGCGCGATGACGGCCAGCTTGGCCCCGTCGGGGTCGTAGTTCCACAGGCCGTCCGAGCAGAGCATCAGCGCGCCCGGGCCGGGCGGGGTGAACTGCCCGATGTGCGGATAGGCCTCGCGGGCGCCGGCGCCGATCCAGCGGGTGACCACATGGGCCTGAGGCGATTCCAGCGCCTCGGACTCATGCAGCAGGCCCTGGGCCACCATCTCCTCGGCCAGCGAATCGTCCCGGGTCAGCAGGTGCGCCTCGGGATCGGGGGTGGAGTCCAGCCAGTAGGCGCGGCTGTCCCCCATCCAGCACAAGGTGATCGTGTCCCCGGCGATGACCGCGGACACGTAGGTGGCGGCCGGGGTGTCGTCGGTCTCGCTGGCCAGCTCGTCCACCGCCGCCCGGGCCGCGGCTACGGCCTGCTCGGCGCTCTCGGCCGGGTCAACCCCGGCCTGCGCGGCGGCGACCAGCGTCTGCACCGCGGCGTTGGCCGCGGCCAGTGAGGCCTCGTCCGGGCGGTCCGCGCTGGACACGCCGTCACAGACCACCGAGATCACCACCGGGCCGTCGGCGGTATCCACCGTGGCCAGCGCGACCGCATCCTCGTTCCGCTCGTGCCGGAGCCCGCGGTCACTAGCCGCCGCCACCAGCCCGAGGCCGATCTCCTCATGGTCGCGCCCGGCCGGGGGGTTCCCGGCGGCACCGTCGCTCACGACGATCGCGTTCATGACCATGGCCATCGCAGACTCACCATGTGTCGACTCCCGTCTGTCCCAGCGACAGGCCCATTCTGGCCTAACCAGCTAGCGCACGATCCCATAAACGGTATTTGTCCGGGGCGATGACCCCGGACTTCGTCCCGGGGATGACCCCCTGGACCCCCGATCCCCGCGACGGTAGCTGCCGTAGGACCGGCCGCGGAAAAGGTTGCCTCACCGTAGCCTCCCATCCGGGCATTTTGGAACCCTCCGCTATTTTTCCCTTCACTTCCAGTGGTCGAGCGGAAGCGGGCCGCGGTTCAGCACCGTCCTGATCGCGAAGTTGCTCTGGGCGCTGACGACCTGAGGGATGGCCAGAATCTGGCCCAGCAGGAGTTGCTCGTAGGCGGCCAGGTCGGGCACGACGACCTCGACGAAGAAGTCGGCCGTGCCGGAGATCAGGTAGCAGGCCACCACGGCCGGGATGGCGGTCAGCGCCGCCTCCAGCTGAGCCGACGTCTCCTGGGAGTGACTTTCGACCTTGAGCTCGATGAACACGGTCAGGCCCAGCCCGGCCCGCACCCGGTCGACCTCGGCCCGGTAGCCGGCGATGATCCCGCTCGACTCCAGGGCTTTGACCCGGCGCAGGCAGGCCGACGGGGACAGCGAGATGGCCTCGGCCAGGTCCACGTTGGGTAGCCGCCCGTCGACCTGGAGCCGACTCACGATGGCACGATCAACCCGGTCTGCGTGATGCTGGGCAACGTTCGACCTCATTAAAAAATATTAATCGAACGATGTTGCGTGAAGACACTGATCCGGCGCTGAACTTGCCATCGCGTGCCGCGGCTTTTTTGCCACCCTGAAGGCATGCTTCGCACCAGCCCGCCTACGGAGATGGATCTGCCCGGCGAGCCGGTTCCGCTGTCGGTGTTCCGCGGCACCGCGCTGTACGTGGGCGCGCTGCTCGGGCCGGGGCTGCTGCTGCTGCCCGGGCTGGCCGCCCGCGCCGCTGGGCCCGCCTCGATCCTGGCCTGGGCCGGCCTGCTGGTGGTGTCAGCGCTGCTGGCGGTGGTGTTCGCCACGCTGGGCCGGGCCCACCCGGACGCGCGCGGCGTGGCCGGGTACACCGCCGCCGGGCTCGGCCCGGCCGCCGGTCGGGTCGTGAGCTGGTGCTTCCTGGCCGGGGTGGTGGGCGGCGCGCCGGTGGTGTGCCTGATCGGCGCCAGCTACGTGACCGGCCTGACCGGGGGCGGCCTGCTGGCCCGCTGCATGGTCGGGGCCGCGCTGCTGCTGGTCACGCTGGCGCTGACGCTGGGTGGCGTGCGGGCCAGCAGCACGGCTCAGCTGGTCCTGGTCACGCTGCTGATCGGGATCATCGCCGTGGCCGTGGCCGGGTCGGCGCCGGCCGCCCGGGCCGGTAACTGGACGCCGTTCGCCCCGCACGGCTGGGGCGCGATCGGGCGGGCCGCGGCCGTGCTCATGCTGTCGTTCGCGGGCTGGGAGGCGGTGGCCCCGCTGACGGCCCGGTTCCGGGACCCGGGCCGGCAGTTGCCCCGGGTCATCGGGGCGGCGTTCGGCGTGACCGCCGTGCTCTACCTCTCCCTGGCCGTGACCACGATCGCGGTGCTGGGCCCGGCCGCGGCCACCGACGTGCCGCTGGCCGACCTGCTGGTCCGGGCGGCGGGCGAGACCGGCCGGGTGGCGGCCGCGGTGGCAGCGGTGGTGCTCACGCTGGGCGCGGTCAACGCCTACCTGTCCGGGGCAGCCGCGCTGGCCCGGCAGCTGGCGGGTGGGGTCGCCGAGGCGGGTGGGGCCGACGAGGCGAGTGGGGCGGGGCGCGGGCGGGCCGGGACGTGGCCGTTCCTGGCCGCCAGCGCCCTGGCCGGGCTGGTCGTGATCGGCCTGTACGCGGCGGGACTGGTCGGGACCACGCAGCTGATCGGGCTGCCGACCACCCTGTTCCTGGTGGTGTACCTGGGCTGCACGGTGTCGGCGGCGCGGACGTTGCGGCGGTGGACGCGCGGGGCCGCGGTGGTATCCGCGCTGGCGGTGCTGGTAGTGCTGGCGTTCTCCGGCTGGCCGTTGGCCGTGGCCGCCGCGGTGACCGGCGCGGCGGTAGTGACCCGCCGCCGGGCCAGGCCGGGCGGTTAGGCAGCGGAGTCAGGCGGGGTGCTCCTGGCGGTCGCCGGACCACTCGGTGTGGAACGTGCCTTCCTTGTCGACGCGGCGGTAGGTGTGGGCGCCGAAGAAGTCGCGCAGGCCCTGGATGAGCGCGGCGGGCAGGCGCTCGGCCCGCAGGCCGTCGTAGTAGGCCAGCGAGGAGGAAAACGCGGGCGACGGGATGCCGGCCGCGGCGGCCTGGCCCACCACCCGGCGCCAGCTGTCCACCCCGTTGCGCACCGCGTCGGCGAAGTACGGCGCGACCAGCAAGCTGGCCAGGGCCGGGTTCTCGTCGTAGGCCTCCCGGATGCGGTTCAGGAAACGGGCCCGGATGATGCAGCCGCCGCGCCAGATGGTGGCCATCGCGCCGCGGTCGATGTTCCAGTCGTACTCGTCGCTGCCCGCCGCGATCTGGTCGAAGCCCTGGGCGTAGGCGACCACCTTGGAGGCGTACAGGGCCCGGCGCACGTCTTCGATGAACGCGTCCCGGTCCTTGATGTCCAGCGGATTGTGCTCGGTGCCGAAGGCGTCGCGGGCAGCCTCGCGCTGGTCGGCGTGGCCGGACAGGGACCGGGCGAACGTGGCCTCGGCGATGCCGGTGATCGGGATGCCCAGGTCCAGCGCGCTCTGGACGGTCCAGCGGCCGGTGCCCTTCTGCTCGGCCTGGTCCAGCACCACGTCGATGAACGGCTTCCCGGTCTCGGCGTCGTTGTGGCCGAGCACCTCGGCGGTGATCTGGATCAGGTAGGAGTCCAGGTCGCCCTCGTTCCAGGTGCGGAAGATGTCCGCGATCTCGGCCGGGGTGGCGCCCAGCCCGGCCCGCAGCAGGTCGTAGGCCTCGGCGATGAGCTGCATGTCGGCGTACTCGATGCCGTTATGCACCATCTTCACGAAGTGCCCGGCCCCGTCCGGCCCGACGTGCACGCAGCACGGCGTGCCGTCGACCTGGGCCGCGATCGACTCCAGGATCGGGCCCAGCTTCTGGTAGGCCTCCTTGGACCCGCCGGGCATGATGCTGGGCCCGTTGAGCGCGCCTTCTTCTCCCCCGGACACGCCGCAGCCCACGAAGTTCAGGTTCTGCTCGCGCAGCGCGTGCTCGCGCCGCCGGGTGTCCATGAAGTGCGCGTTGCCGCAGTCGACCACGATGTCGCCCTCGTCCAGCAGCGGGACGAGCTCGTTGATCACCGCGTCGGTGGCCGGGCCGGCCTGGACCATGATGATGATGGCCCGCGGCCGCTTCAGGCTGGCCACGAAGTCCGCCAGCGACTCGCTGGGCAGGAACGTGCCCTCGTCGCCGTGCTCCCTGACCAGGCTCCGGGTCCGTTCCGGCGACCGGTTGTGCAGCGCGACCGTGTGGCCGTGGCGGGCCAGGTTCCGGGCCAGATTGCGGCCCATCACGGCCAGGCCGGTGACGCCGATGTCGGCCTTGCTGCCTTGCTCAGTCATGTGGTCACTCCCGGTTCAGGCGGTCCGCTCGCTTACAGGCGACCTTAACGCGTGGCGGCCAGCCTCCTTCGTGGGAGGCTGGCCGCCGGTCATGACCGTGTCGGGGTCACATCATCTGGGCCCGATCTGGGCCCGATCTGGGCCCGATCGTTACGGCAGGGACCACTGCTGGTTGGCGCCGCCGGTGCAGTCCCAGATCTGGAGCTGCGTGCCGGGGGTCGTCGACCAGCCCGCGTCGTCGAGGCACTTGTTGGATTGCGGGTTGTACAGCTCGCCGTTGGACTCGGGGATGAAGACCTGCGCGCCGGTGTTGTTGCAGTCGTACAGGTCCACCGTGGTCCCGTCGGCGGTCCCGCCGCCGTTGATATCCAGGCACTTCCCGAGGGCGTGCAGCGTGCTGCCGGCCTGGACCACCGACCACTGCTGGGCGTTGCTCCCGTTGCAGGTGTAGACCTGCACCGGAGTGAAGTCGGCCGGGTTCGCGCCGCGGACGTCGACGCACAGGCCGCCGTACCCGACGATCGGGCCGGTGGTCCCGGTGGGCGGAGGCGGAGGCGGAGGGGCGCCGCCGCCGGTGCTGCCGGAGCCCGAGGTGGTGTAGGCCGCGACGTACTGCACGCTCATCGTGCCGCCTGACGTGGTGGAACTGCTGGGCGACGTGCAGTTGCAGACGCCGTTCGGGTATCCACCGCCCATGGCCAGGTCGAAGATGATCGACATGTTGTGGTCGAACGCGGCCTGCCAGGTCGAGGTGCCGACCTGGCTCTCGGACACCGTGAAGTACTGGTTCCCGTCCAGGTAGAACGTGATCGACTCGTCCGCGGCGTTGGTGCGGTTCTCGATCATCGTGTACGTGTGGTAGCCGGTCTGGCAGCCGGAGCAGGCCCGCAGGCCGCTGCCGATGCCGTTCGTCTCGTTACACGGGCCGCCCGGGTCTACCCCGCAGTGCACGGTGCCGGAGAGCTCGGACAGGGCGTTGACGTCCTCCATGATGTCGATCTCGCCGTTCTCGGGCCACTGGCCCGGACCGAGCATCCAGAAGGCCGGCCAGTAGCCGAGACCGTTACCCGGGTTGGGCTGCTCGATCGAGGCGGTCACCTCAAGCTCGCCGCCGGCCGGCGCGCCGACGTTAGCGCTCGAGGTCTGGATCCGGCCCGACGTCCAGTTGCTGCCGGAGCCGTTGGCGGTGATGTCCAGGTCGCCGTTCCCGTCCAGGTGGACGTTGCTGGTCGAGTTGGTCATGGTCTCGATCTCGCCGGTGCCGAAGTTTGAGCCGGGACCGGTGTCGTAGATCCAGTTGCCGTCCGCGCCGGATCCAGACGACCCGTTGAAGTCGTCGCTGAACTGGGTGGTCCAGCCGGACGGTGGTGCCGGGACGTCCGCCGCTGACGCCCGGGTCTGGGCGTTGGCGGGGATGGTGTTGGCCATCTGGGCCGTCTGGGCCGTCTGGGTCGTGGTGGCGGCGGTGGCGGCCTGGGCCGTAGTGGCGGTCTGGGCCGTGGTGGCCGTGGTGTGGGCCGGGGCGGTGACGGCGCCGGAAGCAGCCGGGGCGGTCAGCGCGAACACGGGCAGCGCAGCCGCGGCCACGGTGATGGCCGTGCGCCGGGCGATGCGGATGGTGCGGGCGGCCCGGGTGCTGCGCGTCGTGTGGGTGGTGCGCGCGGCCCGGGCGGTGCGTGCGGTGCGTGCGGTGTCTGCGCGGCGGGTCGCCCCGTCGGGCGAGGCGGCTTCATCGGCACCGGGGGCGAAGTGGCTGGTCAGCGGGTCCAGCCCTGCGCGGTCGGTGCGGATGAGGGGCCTAGGTTGTGGTCGTTCCCCCCGTACTAGTCGTAGCCAGCCAATCATCGGCGCCCACTTTCTCGGTATTTAAAAGGAAAGTTTCCTATTGGGCGTTACGAACGTATCGCCCTCCGCATATGTCGTCAATAGATCAGTTCTGTTTTTACAGAGCCTAAATTAACCGAGTCCGTAACACTTTCGTGAGAACTCCCGACAGATACCGACAGGTTGAGACGCATGAGGTGGCGGGGCGCGGCCGGTGGCGGTCGGCGGCTCGCAGTCCGCCAGGCACCGGCGGGCGGAAGTCCGCCAGGCGGGGGCCCGGGGCAGGTGCCCGTTGGCGCCAAAGGGCACAGCATGGTGTGCCCTTTGGCGCCAACGGGCACCCCGTCCGAGCGGTTGCCAGTGACGTCTGAGGCTCACGCGGCGAACGTGACCCGAGTGCGGGGTGGGGCGTACTGGGTGGGGAACTGGTTGGGGTGCGCCGCGCACAGGAGTGGCGGCCTGGCCCATCTCGTCGCCGTCGTCCCGGCGGCCGAAATAGCGGGCCGGACGGGACGGGTCAAGCGGCAACGATCTACCGCCGCTTGAGGCGGCCCGGGAGGTCTGCTCGGCTGACGGGCCGGACGACGGCGAGCGCGGGAAGGGCCCAGGCCCAAAGGGCTTCTTCCATCCCGGAGCCAGAAGTGCCCCCGCCGGAGGCAACGACCGGAACGGTTTCGCTGTGGGCTCAAGCATCCGGCGGCTTACTAGGTCGCGTATCGCGAAACACGTAATATCTTGTCAATGAGGAGCAGCTGACGTACAGTTCAGATATATCGAGACTGTATCTCAATATTGACGGGTGGAGGAGCGCGATGACAGCGTTCGGATTCGGGGAAGAGTTTGACGACGGCCAGCTCGAGGACAAGCTGTCCGAGGCGGTCGACCGGGCTCGGGGCCTGCTGCGGAACCTGCACAACCTGGGCTCGGAGAGCATGACGCGGCCGGCTGGGGGGCCGTTCGCGCATGAGCACCCCGGGCACCACGAGCACCACGAGCACGCGGAGGCGCACGCGGCCGGCCGGAGCGCGCACTCGGAGCCGGGCCCGGACGACGAGCCGGGCGAAGGTGGCGGCTGGGGTGGCCCCTGGGGCGGCAGCTGGTCCACCGGGTTCTCCGGTAAGGACTGGGCCGGGTTCTTCGGCGGGCCACGCGGCGGCTGGTGGCCGGGCGCGCCGGGACCAGGTCCGCGGCGCGGCTGGGGCGGACCCGGACGCCCGGGTGGTCCGGGCGGACGTGGGCCGGGCGGTCCCGGCGGGCCGCGGCGGCCCAAGGCTTCCCGCGGGGATGTGCGGGCCACGATCCTGGCTCTGCTGAACGAGGGTCCACGCACGGGCTACCAGATCATGTCCGACGCCGAGGAGCGGAGCCGGGGCGCGTGGCGGCCCAGCCCGGGCGCGGTCTACCCGGCCCTGCAGCTGCTCGCGGACGAGGGGCTGGTCATCGGGGACGAGGCCGGCGGGCGGCGCACCTACCGGCTGACCGAGGTGGGCCAGCAGTACGTGACGGCCAACCCGGAGATGGCTCGCGGCGCGTGGGAGTCGATGGCGGGCACCGACGAGTTCGGGCCCGGCGACCTGCCCCGGCTGTTCGGCGAGGCGGCCCGGCTGGGCGCGGCCATCGCCCAGCTCGCCCACGCGGGCACGCCAGACCAGATTCGGGCGGCCGAGCGGCTGATCAAGCGCACCCGGCGGGAAATGTACGAGGTCCTGGCGGGCGACGACGACACCGAGGACGAAGCCGACGGCCAGGACGAGGCCGGCCGGGCGCACGAGTAGCCTGCGGCAAGAAGGAAGAAACGGGGTCCGCGATGAACCTGAACGACCGGATACGAATTTCGGACAGCGACCGTGACCGCGCGGCGGCCCAGTTGCGCGACTACTACGCCGAAGGCCGGCTGACCACCGAGGAACTGGACGAGCGGGTGACCGCCGCGCTGCAAGCGCAGACCGCGAGCGACCTGCGGCGGCTGATGGCCGACCTGCCCAGCCCGGTGCCGGCCGCGGGCGGTCCGGGTGCCCCGTCGTACGGGGCACGGGCGTACGGGGCGCGGGCGTACGGGGCGCCACCGTGGGCGGGCCGGAACCGGGGCCGCCGACGCGGGCCGCGGCTGCTGCCGATCCTGCTGCTGCTCTTCATAGCGGCGATCCTGTTGCCGGGTGGCTGGGTGTTCTTCGCCCTGCTGAAGGTGTTCCTGCTGTTCTGGCTCCTGGTGGCGGTGGCCGGGATGATCGCGGGACTGGTATTCCGGCACAAGGCGCGCCAGTTCTTCCGTGACCGGGCCGGTCAGTGGCAGGGTCAGAGCTGGGGTGGTCCCGGCGGCCGCGGCTCGCAGTGGCGCGGTCCCCGCGACGACTGGTAAGCACACCGCGCTCGCCAGAACCAGCGGGGGCACTGGGACTGCGAGCGCGATGGGAAAGGTCCCGGCGCCGTGATGGCGCCGGGGCCTTTGTTGTTGCCGGGGTTGGTGGGCTGAGCGGCCGGCGCAGCGAAGGAACTTCTTGCTGTTATCAGCGGGAGGCGCGGAGGCCGGGCCGGCTGGGGAGGCCCGGACGCCGGGCCGGCTGCGGACGCCGGGCCGGCTGGGGAGGCCGGGCCGGCTGGGGAGGCCGGGCCGGCTGGCCAGGGTGGCGGGTAAGCGCCCAGGCTTGGGTAGAGGGTAGGCGTCGACGAGCGGAGGTTTGCGGTGAGCGACGAAGGCCCGAAGGTGCTGGAACTGCCGGTGGGACTGGACGCCCAGGCGGGCGAAACCCGGCGGGAGACGGACTCGATGGGGGCGATCGAGGTGCCGGCCGACCGCTACTGGGGGGCGCAGACCCAGCGGTCGCTGGTGCATTTTTCCATTGGGGACGACCGGATGCCGGTGGCGGTGTGCCAGGCGCTCGGGTACGTCAAGCAGGCCGCGGCCACGGTCAACGGGCGGGCGGGACGGCTGCCCGGGTGGATGGCGGACCTGATCGGGCGGGTGGCCGGTGAGGTCATCGACGGGCAACTAGACGAGCATTTCCCGCTGTTCGTGTGGCAGACCGGGTCCGGGACCCAGTCCAACATGAACGTCAACGAGGTCATCAGCAACCGGGCCATCCAGCTCACCGGCGGCGAGCTGGGCAGCAAGACGCCGGTCCACCCCAACGACCACGTCAACCTGGGCCAGTCGTCCAACGACACGTTCCCGGCCGCCATGCACGTCGCGGCGGTGCAGGTGGTGCGCCAGCGGCTGCGGCCCAGCGTCCAGGCCCTGCAGCAGGCCATCGCGGCCAAGGCCGTCCAGTGGCGGGACGTGGTCAAGACCGGCCGGACGCACCTGCAGGACGCGGTGCCGCTGACCGTGGGCCAGGAGTGGTCCGGGTACGCCCACCAGCTGACCCAGGCCATCGAACGGCTCGACGATTCGGTGGCCGGCCTGTACGAGCTGGCCATCGGGGGGACCGCGGTGGGCACCGGCCTGAACGCGCCGCCCGGATTCGGGGACGCGGTCGCGGCCGAGATCGCCACGGCCACCGGGGAGCCGTTCCGTAGTGCGGACAACAAGTTCTCGGCGCTGGGCGGGCTGGACGCGATGGCGGGCGCCTCGGCCGGGCTGCGCGGGGTGGCGGTGCCGCTGATGAAGATCGCCAACGACCTGCGCTGGCTGGCGTCCGGGCCGCGCTGCGGGCTGGGTGAGCTGATCCTGCCGGACAACGAGCCGGGCAGCTCGATCATGCCGGGCAAGGTCAACCCGACGCAGTGCGAAGCCACGCTGATGGTGTGCGTGCAGGTGCTGGCGGACGACAACGCGATCGCGATGGCCGCGTCGCAGGGCAACTTCGAGCTGAACACGATGCGCCCGGTGATCATCAGCAACTTCCTGCACTCGGCCACGATCCTGGCCGACGCCTGCGCCAAGCTGCGCGAGTTCTGCATCGAGGGCACCGAGCTGAACCGGAGCCAGATCGACGAAGACGTGGACCGGTCACTGATGCTGGTCACCGCGCTGTCGCCGGTGCTGGGCTACGACAAGGCGGCCGAGATCGCGCACCGGGCCAGCCAGGAGGGCACCACGCTGCGGGAGGCCGCGGTGGACACGGGCGAGATCAGCGCGGAGGAGTTTGACCGCATCATGGACCCGTCCGCCATGGTCGGTGACCCGAGCAAGCTAGTCATGTAGTCGAACAGGATTTTGAAAAGGTGGCTATAATCGGCGTATGACCGTTGACTTCCAGGAATCGCTGCTGGACTTCATGGACGAGCAGCCCACGGAGGCGCGGCCCGGCTCGCTGGACGCGGTGCGGCGGGTGCCGTTGACCCGCGGCGCGTGGGTGGACGTCCGGCCGGGCTGGCTGACCGGGGCGGTGGACCTGTTCGCCCGGCTGGTGGACGAGGTGCCGTGGCGGGCCGAGAAGCGGAAGATGTACGACCGGGTGGTCGACGTGCCGCGGCTGCTGTGTTTCTACGGCGAGGACGAGGTGCTGCCCGACCCGGCGCTGGAGGCGTGCCGGTCGGCGCTGAACGCGCACTACGGGCCGGAGCTGGGCGAGCCGTTCGTGACCGCGGGCCTGTGCCTCTACCGGGATGGGCGGGACAGCGTGGCCTGGCACGGGGACACGACCGGACGCGGCAGCAGCGAGGACACCGTGGTGGCGATCGTGTCGCTGGGGTCGCCGCGGGCGCTGACCCTGCGTCCGCGCGGGGGCGGCCGGGCCCAGCGGTACGAGCTGGGGCACGGGGACCTGATCGTGATGGGCGGCAGTTGCCAGCGGACCTGGGAGCACGCCGTGCCGAAGACGGCCAAGCCGGTGGGGCCGCGGATCAGCGTGCAGTTCCGGCCGCGGGGCGTGCGCTAGGCAGCGAGCTGGATCTGGCGCAGGAACTCGGCGTTGGTGGACGTCTGGCGGGTGCGTTCCAGCAGCAGCTCCAGGGCCTGCTGGGCCTCCAGGCCGGACAGGCCGCGGCGCAGGCGGGCGACGGCCTCGTACTCGTCCGGGACCAGCAGCAGGTCATCGCGGCGGGTGCCCGAGGCGGCCACGTCGATCGCGGGGTAGAGGCGCTTCTCGGCCAGGTCGCGGCGGAGCCGCAGTTCCAGGTTGCCGGTGCCCTTGAACTCCTCGAAGAACACGTCGTCCATCCGCGAGCCGGTGTCGACCAGCGCGGTGGACAAGATGGTGAGCGAGCCGCCGCCTTCGACGTTGCGGGCGGCGCCCAGGAACGTGCGCGGTGGCTGCAGGGCGGAGGTGGCCACACCGCCGGCCAGGATCCGGCTGGTGGACGGGGCGAGCAGGTTGTAGGCCCGGGCCAGCCGGGTGATGGAGTCGAGCAGGACCACGACGTCCTGGCCGGTCTCGACCAGGCGCTTGGCCCGCTCGATGGCCAGCTCGGCCACCAGCACGTGATCCTCGGGGCTGTGGTCGAAGGTGGAGGAGATAACCTCACCGTCGATCGAGCGGCGCAGGTCGGTAACTTCCTCGGGCCGCTCGCCGACCAGCACCATCATCAGGTGCACGTCGGGCTGGCCCGCGGTGATGGCGTTAGCGACGGTCTTGAGCAGCAGGGTCTTGCCCGCCTTGGGCGGGGCCACGATCAGTCCGCGCTGGCCCTTGCCGATCGGAGCGACCAGGTCGATAATCCGGGCCGTGGCTGCGGCCGAGCCGGCTTCGAGCCGGAGGCGCTCGTCGGCGTAGACCGGGGTGAGCTGGTCGAAGTGCGGGCGCCGGTGGGCCGGGGACGCGAGGTCCGCGGACACGGGGACGCCGTTGATGGTGCCGACGGTGGCCAGGGCGGGATTTTTGGCTGGGCCGTTACGGGCCGACCCGGTGCGGGCCCGTCCGGTGAGCTGGTCACCCCGGCGCAGGCCGTACTGCTTGATCAGGCCGGCCGGGACGGACACGTCGTCCGGGCTGGCGTGGAAGCCGGCCACGCGAACGAACGCACTCCCCCGGCCGGTGATGTCCAGCAGGCCCGAAACGGGGCTCAGTGAGGCCTTTTCGGTGTCCGAGGGTGGCGGGGAATTCTGTTTTCTGGTCTGGGTTGCGGTGGTCATAATTTCTCTTTTCTAAAAGGATGTTAAGTGCGGAAAGTGCCGACTGCGGGCAGCACGGAATGGCCATGCGGCGCATAGTGCGCCGACGGGCAGAGAAGGCGGAAAGCCAGGCGGAGCAGGCAAGACATGCCTGAAGGCCGATGAACTCGAATGTTGCTCGACACCCAATGGGCGGAGTGGTCAAAAGAATCCGGCGGAGCTGGCGGTATATGCCATAAGGCTCCACGCCTGCTTTAACTATATACCCGAACAGTGGTCACTGGTCAAACATTCCTGGGCCACCCGGAGCGCCGCTCGGGCCGGGTCCGGTGAGGCCTGCCAGCGAGATCGCAGGTCACAGGTTCGCCAATCCGGCACGTCAGCCCTTCAACTGACGCTCCATACTTATGGAGGCATACTGCGTTATCGGATGTAGGGACTCCAAACATGGGCTTGCGGGGAAGCATCGCGATCGACCTGGGCACGTCGAGCACGCTCATCTGGGTTGCGGGCCGGGGCCTGGTGCTCGACGAGCCCTCCGCAATCGCTCTTGACGTGTCCACGGGCAAGGTCGCGGCGGTCGGCGAGCAGGCCGACGCCCTGGCCGGCAAGGAGCCGGAGGACATCGAGATCATCTACCCGCTGCGGGACGGCGTGATCGCCGACCTGAACGCGACCGCGCTGATGCTGAACGGGTTCCTCAAGCGGTCCTACCGGCACTCCGGGCCGCTGCGGCCCCGGGCGCTGGTCTGCGTGCCCAGCCGGGCCACCTGGGTGGAGCGGCGTTCGGTGGCGGCGGCGCTGGAGGCGCGGCGGCCGCGGGCCCAGGTCCGGCTGGTGGACGAACCGGTGGCGGCCGCGGCCGGCTCCGGGGTGGACTTGGCCAGCGGGGCCGGGGCGTTCGTGGTCGACCTGGGCGGCGGGACGACCGAGATCGCGGTGGTCTCCGGCGGCCGGGTGGTCCGGGCCCAGTCGCTGCGGGTGGCGGGCAACGCCATGGACGACGCGATCATGCACCTGGCCCGGACCGACCTGGGGCTGATCCTGGGCCGGAAGGCGGCCGGCATGCTGAAGATGGAGCTCGGCCTGACCGGCGGCGAGGTGGGCTGGGCCGAGGCCGTCGGCATCGACGCCGCCACGCGCACGCCCCGGGTGGAGCGGGTGCCGGGCAAACTGGTCGCGACCGCGCTGGAGCACACGGTGGCGGCGATCATCTCGGCCATCTCGGAGACCCTGTCCGACATCCCGCCCGGCATCGCCGAAGACGTGGTGCGCGGCCGGATCCGGCTGGCGGGCGGCGGGGCCCTGCTGCCGGGTCTGGTGGCCCGGATCGAGTCGTCGGCCGACATCGGGGCCGTGGTGGTGGAGGACCCGCTGCGCTGCGTCATTCGCGGTGCGGCCGAGATCCTGGAGCGCGGCGATAGCCTCGGCGTGGTCGGCCTGCCCAAATAGCGCAGGCCACTTAGCGAGGGGACCGAGATGAAGCTGAGCGCCAGGAACAAGATCCCGGCCCGGGTCACGGGCATCAACTCCGGCGAGGCCACGGCCAACGTGGAGCTGGACGCGGGCGGCACCCGGCTGGTCGCGTCGATCACGGTCGAGGCGGCCCGCGAGCTCGAGTTGACGGAGGGCACCGAGGTCACCGTGGTGGTCAAGGCGTCCGATTTGATCCTGGCTGTCGACTAAGGCTGGTCGGGCGGCTGGGGCTGGCGGGTCCTTCGGGGTTCGCGGGGCTGGCGAGGCTCGGCGGAACCTTTGGGGTTCGCGGGGCTGGCGGGGCTTTTGGGGTCCGCGGGGCTTTTGGGGTCCGCGGGGCTTTTGGGGTCCGCGGGCCTTTGAGTCCGCGGGGCTCTTGGGTCCGTGGGGGCTGGCGGGGCTTTTGGGGTCCGCGGCGCTTTTGGGGTCCGCGGGCCTTTGGGTCCGCGGTGCTCTTGGGTTCGCGGGGACTGGCGGGTCCTTTGGGGTTCGCGGGGCGGGCGGGTTACTCCATGGTCAGGGTGTGCGCGACGGCGTTGCGGACCACGGTGGGCAGGTCGCCGGACTCGGCGAAGACCCGGCGCTGCTGGCTGGCCCCGTTGCCCCGGGCCAGCAGGGTCTGCAGCAGGTCGGTGGTGAGGCCCGGGCGGTCGGTGACGGCCTCGGCCTCGTCCAGCGCGCCGCTGATGTGCCGCAGCAGGGCTCGCAGCACGTCCTCGGCCGGCGCGGCCCGGCCGGTGACCGGGTGGATCAGCTGGTCCTCCAGCCCGGACCGGCTGGCCCGCCAGTAGGCCAGGTTCAGCGTCTCCAGCCGGACCGCGGCCGGGGACTGGCCCAGCCGCCACTCGCGGGCCGCCGTCTCCACCAGCGCCCGGACCAGGGAAGCCAGCAGCACCGCGTCGTTGACCCGCAGGCAGACGTCGGCCACCCGGACCTCCACCGTCGGGTAGTGCCGGGACAGCCGGACGTCGAAGTAGACCATGCCCTCGTCGATCAGGGTGCCCGTGCCCAGCATGGTGTCCACCGTGGCGTGGTAGGCCTCCGGCGTGCCGAACAGCTCGGTCGGCCCGGACGACGGCCAGCGGCCCCACACCTGCCGCCGGTAGCTGTCGTAGCCGGTATCGCGGCCGTGCCAGAACGGGGAGTTGGCCGTCAGCGCCAGCAGCGGCGGCAGCCAGGGCCGGATCCGGTCCAGCACGGCCACCCCCTCCTCCTCCGACTCGATACTGACGTGCACGTGGCAGCCGCAGGTGAGCTGCTCCTGGGCCGTCATGGCGTACAGCTCGGTCATCCGTTCGTACCGGTCTTCGCGCGTGACCGAGGGCTCGATGGGCAGCGGCGAGGTGGCCAGGGCGGCCACTTCGGCGCCGATGCGGTGCGCGGCCTGGGCCGCCACGCTGCGTCGGTCGACCAGCTGGCCGAACAGCTCGTCCAGCGAGGAGCAGACCGACGTGCCGGTCTCGATCTGCTCCCGCTGCATTTCGTGCACGGGCCGGTCGTCGAACCGTTCGTCGCTGGCCTGGGCCGGCGCGTCTCGGACCCCGACCCCGACGCTCATGGCGCCGCCCGGGGAGGTGACGGCGGGCACCGTGGACGGGCCGGAGGGGGCAGGGGAATCGCCGTCAGTCTCGGGCTGGGTCACCAGGTCAGCCAGCGCCACAGGAACCCCGGTATCCACGTCGACGAGCAGCAGCTCTTCCTCGACCCCAAAGGTCCGCATCGATCTCCTCCGTCGCCGGGCGATCCGCACGTGTGGACCGCTGCCTGCGGTATCGCCAGTACCGACGTCCGGAAACATCGGGATTGACCTCGGCCGATGCGGGTAGGCCGACAGAGTGTGAGTAAGCTCGAATATACGTTCGAGAAGGGACTGCTTATGAGCAACGGACCAGTGGAGAAGGACCCGGAGACCTGGACCACCGGCGACGAGCCGATGACCGGGCCGCAGGAGTCCTACCTGCACACCCTGGCGCGCGAGGCCAACGAGGACGTACCTGAGGGTCTGTCCAAGGCCGAGGCCTCGGAGCTGATCGACCGGCTGCAGGACCTGAGCCAGCGCCTCAAAGAGGCCTGACCGCACCGGGTATAGCCTTGCCTGTCTTAGGCAGTACCGCTTCAGGCAGTACCGCTTCAGGCAGTACCGCTTCAGGCAGCACTGTCTAAACCAGCACTGTCTAGGCAGGGCTAGGGCAACCAACATCCCGGTACGAGGGAGATATCACCCGTTATGTCGGAGTCGTACAACGGGCCTGATGACCCGACGGGTCTGGATCAGGCCGACGAAATGACGATCGGCGCCGAGAACGACGGCGTCATCGAGGGATCGGATTCGCTGGAGGACGGCCCCACCGGGGATCCGCTCGACACCGGCATCATCCCGACCGATCGCTACTACGGTGCGGACCGGTTCGGCACCACCGAGGAAGAGGAAGAAGAGGGCGAGTCCCTCGACCAGCTCCTCGCCGAGGAGGAACCGGAAGCCGACCCCTACGCCAAGGCGCAAGCCGAGGACGAGGAGGCCGAGACCGAGGACGAGTACCTCGAGGAGACCGACGAGCCCGATCCCCGGGCGGGGCGGCTGGTCGCGGAGGACGAGGGCGCGCACCCCGACAGCGAGCCGGACCTGGTCGCGGGCGACGTCGGCATCGACGCGGGCGCGGCCGGAGCCGAAGAGGCCGCGGTGCACGTCGAGAGCGAAGACGAAGCCGAGCGCCGCTACAACTGACGGCGACGCGGGCTAGCTGACCAGTGCTAGCTGACCAGGGAGCCCGGGCCGGATCACTCCGGCTCGGGCACCGGCTCCGGCTGGCCCGCCGGTAGGGGTTCGGCCACGACCGGCTCTTCGGCGTGGCTGGCCACGGGGGGCTCCCCCAGCAGGGCCCGGCCCCGGGCCGTGCGGACCGCGGCGGTCAGCGAGTCGATGTCGTACGCGCCATAGTGCCGCATGCCGTTGATGAAGAACGTCGGCGTGCCGGACACCCCGGACAGGTCGGCCGAGTCCACGTCCTCGGCCACGTGGCCCGCCCCGGTGTGGGTCCGCAGGGCGGAACGGAACTGGTTCAGGTCCAGGCCGAGCTGGCCGGCGTACTCGAGCAGGTCCCGGGCGGTCAGCGCACCCTGATGGTCCAGCAGCAGGTCGTGCATGGGCCAGAACGCCCCCTGGGCGGCGGCGGCCTCGGCTCCCTCGGCCGCGAGCTGGGCGTGCGGGTGCACGTCGGTCAGCGGCAGGTGCCGCCACACGTAGCGAACGTCACCGAAGTTGCCCAGCAGCTTGCGCACCACCGGCTCGGCCTGGCCGCAGTAGGGGCACTCGAAGTCGCCGTACTCGACCACCGTCACCGGCGAGGTGGCCGGGCCGCGCAGGTGGTCCCGGCGCGGGTCCACCGCCACGGCCAGGTCGGTGATGCTGTCGGATGTGCCCAGCAGGGCCAGGAGCTTCAGCCGCTTGGGCAGCCTGGCCACGACCTTGAACACGGCCCAGCTCAGCCCGGAGGCCACCAGCACGGCGGACAGCACCCCGAGCTTGGCCTCCTGCAGCACGTCGCCGGAAAATGCCAGCGAGGCGATGAGGAGCGAGACGGTGAAACCAACGCCGGCGATGGCCCCGGTGCCGGCCACCGCGGCCCAGCCGATCGGCGGCCGCACCCGGCCGTGGCTGAGCTTGGTCACCACGAGGGCCCCGAGCCCGGTCCCGAGCGGCTTGCCGACCACGTAGCCGATCAGGATGCCGAGCGTGACGGCGGAGGTGTAAGCCTTGGCCAGGAAGCTGCCGGTGATCACGATGTCCGCGTTGGCCAGCGCGAACAACGGGACGATGACGTAGCTGGTCCAGGGGTGGAACCTGGCCTCCAGCGTGTCGTTGGGCGACAGCGCGGCCTGCACGCCCTCGGACGCGGACCGGGCCAGCTCGGCCGTGGGCTGCTCGCGGAACAGCCGGAACAGGTCGGTGGCCTGCTCCAGGTCCGAGCGGGCGGCGGGCCGGGCGTAGGCCAGCAGGCCCATGACCAGGCCGACGGTGACCGGGTCCAGGCCTGATTCGTAGACCGCGATCCAGGCCGCCACCCCGATCAGCAGGTGCAGGGCCCCGAACCGGACGCCGCGGAACCGCAGCAGCGCCTCGAAGGCCAGCAGCAGCACGCCGATGACCAGCGGCATCGCGTGCACCTGGCCGCTGTAGACCACGGCGATGACCACGATGCTGGCCACGTCGTCGACGACCGAGAACGTGAGCAGGTAGGTGCGCACCCGGTCCGGCAGGTTCGGGCCGACCAGGGCCAGCGCGCCCAGCGCGAACGCGGTGTCGGTGGACATCGCCACGCCCCAGCCATGCGCCGACGGCTGGCCGGCGGTGAAGGCCAGGTAGATCAGCACCGGGACGATCATGCCGCCCAGCCCGGCCGCCAGGGGCAGCGCGAGGCGGCTGCGTTCGCGCAGCTCGCCCATGTCGAACTCGCGCCGGGCCTCCACCGCCACGACCAGGAAGAAGAACGTCATCAGGCCGGAGTTGACCCAGCCGTGCAGGTCCTGGGACAGGTCGAGGTGGCCGAGGTGGATCGACAGCGTGGTGTGCCAGAACGACTCGTACGACCGGGCGCTGATGTTGACCCAGACCAGCGCGGCCACGGTTGCGCCGAGCAGGAACGCGGCGCTGCCGGTCTCGGTGCGCAGGAACCGGCGCAGCGGCGTGACCTCGCGAGCCCAGAGCGTGGCCCCGATCTGCCGGACGGCCGGGATCCGCGACTCGGTCATACACGTCCTTTCCGGTTCGCGCCGGCAACACAACGGGCTGATCAAGCTTAACTTCTGCCCCAGCAGGGAAGGAGTGAACCGACCCCTCGGATGAGGAGGGCCAAGATGATCGGCAAAGTGCTGAAGTACGTGGTGCCGGTGGCGCTGGGCGTGGCGGTCGCGCTGCAGTGGCAGGACGCCAAGCGGTACGCACAAATCAAGTTCATCAGCTCCGGTCATCCGGAGGCGGTCCCGGCTGAGGGGGCCAAGTCGTACTCGGATGCCGCCCACGCGGTCCCGGACGGCACCGGCGACTTCGACTCAGCCTCCCGTGGCGGTGGCCCGGTGCAGGAGCTAGAGACTCTCCCCGGGGAAGCCCGGCGTACGTTAGCGGCCTAATTGCCGCCCTGCGCCCGGCGGAAAGCGGGGGCGCGGGTGGACGACGCCCGGGGCCGGGACGACAGCAACGGCATCACCCGCGGCTCGATCACCGTGGACAGCAGCACGGCGCTGGTGGACCGGGCCACCCAGGCTGATGCGTTGAGCTGGAGCAGGATCTGCTGCAGCTCGGTGTTGGAGGAAGCCGCCACCCGGCACAGCACGTCGGCGGTACCGGTGGTGGCGTAGGCCTCCAGCACGCCCGGGATCGAGGACAGATCGCGGTGCAGCTTGTCCAGCGAGCCCTGGGCGATCTCCAGGGTGACGAAGGCCTGCACCGGGTAGCCGGCCGCGGCGATGTCGATGTCCGGGCCGTACCCGGTGACCACGCCGGCCCGCTCCAGCCGCTCCAGCCGGGACTGCACGGTGGCCCGGGCCACCCGGACGAGCCGGGACAGCTCCAGGATCCCGGCCCGCGGGCTGCGCCGCAGGGCGGTCAGCAGAGCCAGGTCCAGCGGGTCGAGCACGGGTTCGTCGGCCATGGCCATCTCCAGATCAAACAGCTAGTCAATTTGCACAGCTATTGTGCCTCTCATCCGGTCAAATTGTTCAACCTAGTCAGCCCGGAATTGCGTCGTTGCGCAGCTATAGACCAGCGCGTTCTGATGGCCTCACGGTGCGGCCCCTCCCAACGGTGTGGGGGGCCGGCCGTGAACCGGCGGACGTGGACGAGAGAGGTGCGATCATGACCATCGACCAGATCTTGACCAGTACTGGCCTGACTCAGCAGGAGCAGCTCGCTGATCTGAGCGCCGACCAGCTACGCCAGCTCGTCGGGCTGGTTGATTACGACGCCGAACGGGACCCGTTCCCGGTCACCGGGTGGGACGCGGTGGTGTGGGCCGTGGGCAACGCCACCCAGGCCGCGCTGGTCTACCAGCTGGCCTACGGCATGGAGCTGGTGGCCTACTCCGGGCCGGAGACCGGCAACCGGGACCATCACGCCTACGTGCTGCGCAGCGGGGCGGTCCGGTTCGTGCTCCAGGGTGCGGTCGACCCGGACAGCCCGGTGGCCGACCACCAGCGGCGGCACGGCGACGGCATCAGCGACATCGCGCTGGAGGTGCCGGACGTGGACCGGTGCGTCACGCACGCCCGGGCCCAGGGGGCCACGGTGCTGGAGGAACCGCACGACGTCAGCGACCGTTACGGCACGGTCAGGATGGCGGCGATCGCGGCCTACGGCGAGACCCGGCACAGCCTCATCGACCGGTCCCGGTACTCCGGGCCCTACCGGCCCGGCTTTGTCTACCGGAGCGGCAGCGTGGTCCGGCCGGCCGGGGCGCCCAAGCGCTACTTCCAGGCCCTGGACCACGTGGTCGGCAACGTCGAGCTGGGCCACATGGACGAGTGGGTGGCGTTCTACAACCGGGTCATGGGCTTTACGAACATGGCCGAGTTCGTGGGCGACGACATCGCCACCGAGTACTCGGCCCTGATGAGCAAGGTGGTGGCGAACGGCAACCACCGGGTCAAGTTCCCGCTGAACGAGCCCGCGGTGGGCAAGCGCAAGTCCCAGATCGACGAGTACCTGGAGTTCTACCGCGGCGCGGGGGCCCAGCACCTGGCCCTGGCCACGAACGACATCATCGCCACCGTGGACGGCCTGCGAGCCAACGGGGTGGAGTTCCTGGACACCCCGGACTCCTACTACACCGACCCGGAGCTGCGAGCCCGGATCGGCCACGTCCGGGTCCCGGTCGGCGAGCTCCAGTCCCGCGGCATCCTGGTCGACCGGGACGAGGACGGCTACCTGCTGCAGATCTTCGGCAAGCCGGTCGGCGACCGGCCCACGGTGTTTTTCGAGTTCATCGAGCGGCACGGCTCCCTGGGCTTCGGTAAAGGCAATTTCCAGGCCCTGTTCGAGGCGATCGAGCGGGAGCAGGAGAAGCGAGGCAACCTGTAATGGCCCACTACCGCGCCGTGGGCGACATCCCGCCCAAGCGGCACACCCAGCACCGCCAGCCGGACGGCTCGCTCTACGCCGAGGAGCTGATGGGCGAGGAAGGCTTCAGCTCCGACTCCGCGCTGCTGTACCACACCGGGATCCCGTCGGCCATCGTGGACGCGACCACCTGGGACCCCGGTGACCTGGCCACCACGCCGAACCACCCGCTCAAGCCGCGGCATCTGCGGCTGCACGACCTGTTCGGCGGCGAGGACTGGAAGGCCATCGACCCGGTGACCGGGCGGCGGCTGATCCTCGGCAACGCCGACGTGCGCATCTCCTACGTGGCCGCGGGTGAGGCCTCGCCGCTGTACCGCAACGCCGCGGGCGACGAGTGCGTCTACATCGAGGCGGGCGAGGGCACCGTGCAGACCACGTTCGGCGCGCTGCCGGTCCGGGCGGGCGACTACGTGATCCTCCCCCGGTCCACCACCCAGCGCTGGATCCCGGCCGGGACCGGCCCGCTGCGCTGCTACGCGATCGAGGCCAACGCGCACATCGCCCCGCCGAAGCGCTACCTGTCCCGCTACGGCCAGTTCCTGGAGCACGCCCCGTATTGCGAGCGCGACCTGCGCGGGCCAGCCGAGCCGCTGACCGAGACCGGGGCCGACGTGCCGGTGCTGGTCAAGCACCGGTCGTCCCGGGGCGAGATCGTCGGCACCCGGTACACCTACGCCAGCCACCCGTTCGACGTGGTGGGCTGGGACGGCTGCCTGTACCCGTACACGTTCAACGTGGCCGACTTCGAGCCGATCACCGGCCGGATCCACCAGCCACCGCCGGTGCACCAGGTGTTCGAGGGCAGCGGCTTCGTGATCTGCAACTTCGTGCCGCGCAAGGTCGACTATCACCCGCTGTCGATCCCGGTACCGTACTACCACTCGAACGTGGACTCCGACGAGGTGATGTTCTACTGCGGCGGCAACTACGAGGCCCGCAAGGGCTCCGGGATCGGCCCGGGCTCGGTGAGCCTGCACCCCGGCGGGCACAGCCACGGGCCGCAGCCGGCCGCGGTCCAGCGCAGCATCGGGGCGGAGTTCTTCGACGAGCTGGCGGTGATGGTGGACACGTTCCGGCCGCTGGAGCTGGGCGAAGGCGGCAGCGCGTCCGACGACGCCGGTTACGCCTGGACGTGGGCCCAGGCGTAACCGGCCGCGCCGGTTTGGCCAACACGGTCGCTTAGCTAGCACGTCGCTTTGGCCAACACGGTCAGGCCACGGTCTCGCGTTCCTCGCTGGTGGCCAGTACGTGGGTCAGCGGCGGCCGCTCCAGCAGCTCGACCAGGTGCTCGTCCAGCCGCAGCCCGTCCCGGGTGCCCACCGCGTGCAGGTAGACGTCCCGCTGGGGCAGTGCCAGCATTTCGGACGGATCGTGGGCCACCGCGCCGCGCCCGGCCAGGTGGACCCGGCGGCCCAGGGCGCGCAGCACGGCCGAGCTCATCCGGGTCAGGTCGAACAGTGGCTGGTGCCGGTTCTGCCGGGTTTCCAGGTCGACCTGGGCCATGGCCGACAGGCCCGCCTCGTTCAGCACGTCGACCATCATCGCGATCTCGACCCCGTACCCGGAGGCGAACGGGATGCCGCACAGCAGCTCACGGCGGGCGGCGAACTCGCCCGCCAGCGGCTGCACGAACCCGGTCAGCTCGGGGTAGAAGAAGTTCAGCAGCGGCTTGGCCATCAGCTCGGTGACCCGGCCACCGCCGTCCACGACGGCCTTGCCGTCCTGGCTGAACGGCCGCCGGAACGCCGCCTTGCTGAACTGGATCTCGGGGTTGGTCAGCAGCGGCCCGAGCGTGCCGTAGACGAAGTGCTCACGGAAGTCGGTCGAGTCGGAGTCGGCGAACATGACGATGTCACCGCGGGCCACGGACAGGCTGCGCCACATGGCGTCGCCCTTGCCGTGCGCGCGGCCGTAATCGGGCAGCAGCTCGTTCTCGGAGTACACCTCCGCGCCGTGGGCACGGGCGATGTCCGCCGTGCCGTCGGGCGAGTCGGCGTCGACGACCACGACCTGTTCGATGAGCCCCGTGCGCTCGTTCAGCTGGGCGACGGTGTCGAGGATGGGGCCGATCGTGTCGGCCGTGTTCCTGGTCGGCAGCACCAGGGTGGTGGTGAGCGGAAGCCGGTCCGCGCCTTCGGTGAGGCCGCGGAAGTCCCGGAAATGGAACGAGCGCTTCTCGAACCATTCCCACACAGTGATGTCCATGTAGATGTACGACTTTCGTTCAGGCCCGCGGATCATGAAGTCCTGCGGGGAGACTCGATCTGACCTGACTTTTCGTACGTCGCACTACGCCCCGTGCCGCCCAAGGCCCCAGCAGAAGGCGGAAAGACGATCCTATGCCGCGGTCGTAGACGGCAGGTGACGTCAAGTTTCGGCCAGGTAAAACCGCGGTGCCTTATTGGCGGCCGGGGCCGGGCCCTAGAGTCTCTACTCGTGATCACAGTCATCGGCGAGGCCCTCGTCGACCTCGTGGTGTCCCCGGACTGGGGCTGTCACGCCGCGCCCGGCGGGGCCCCCGCCAACGTGGCCCTGGCCCTGGCCCGGCTGGGCCGGGACGTGTCGCTGCGGGCCCGGCTGTCCGGTGACGGGTTCGGGACCATGCTGCGCGAGCACCTGACCCGCAACGGCATCAGCCCACGAGACTTCGTGGACGCCCCGCAGCAGAGCACGCTGGCCATCGCGACGCTGAGCGACGACGGCCAGGCCTCCTACAGCTTCTACGCCAACGGCACCGCCGACTGGGCCTGGCGGCCCACCGACCTGGGGCCACTCCCGCCCGACGTCGACGCGCTCTACCTGGGCTCGCTGGCGGCGGCGCTGCCGCCCGGCGCGGCTTACATCGAGTCGTTCACCCAGCTGGTGCGGTCCGCGGGCAAGGTCGTCATCGTCTACGACCCGAACCTGCGGCCCACCGCGACCCCGGACCGGGACGCCGAGCGGCTGCGGGTCGAACGGCAGCTGCGCCAGGTGCACGTGGCCAAGGCCAGCGCCGAGGACCTGGACTGGCTGTATCCGGACCAGACCATCCGCGAAGTGGCCCGCCGCTGGCAGCGCATCGGGCCGGACCTGGTCGTGGTGACCATGGGCGCCGACGGCGCGTTCGGGCTGAGCCGGGACGGCACCGAGCTGACCGTGCCCCCGGTGCCGGCCGAGGTGGTGGACACGATCGGGGCCGGCGACGCGTTCTCGGCCGGGCTGGTCGACGCCATGGCCGAAGAGGGCCTGCTCGGCCGGGACGGCATCGCGGCGCTGGCCGAGCTCAGCCCGGCTCAGCTGGCCCGGCTGCTGACCAGCGCGGGCATCGTGGCCGCGCTGACCGTGGAGCGGCCGGGCGCGGACCCGCCGCGCAAGGCCCAGGTGCTGGAGCGGCTGGCCCAGCTCCGGACCGACCTCACGGGACCCCCGGGGTCCGCGTGACGGGTGGGGCGCGGGAGGTTTTTGGGGCCCGTGGGGTTTGAGAGGTTTTTTGGGCCCGTGGGGCGCGGGAGGTTTTCGGGGCGTGAGGGTCTTTGGGACGCCAGCGGCTCGGTTAGAGCTGGGGGAAGGGGGCGGTGAACTTGCGCTCGGAGAGCAGGTCCGGGGGGCCGATGATCTTGTTGTCGGGTGAGCCGACCAGCTCGTCGTCCTTGTTCGGGTAGTCGAACAGGGCCAGCACGTGCCGCATGGCCTCCAGCCGGGCCCGCTTCTTGTCGTTGCTCTTGACCACGGTCCACGGCGCGTAGGGCGTGTCCGTGTAGTGGAACATGGCCTCTTTGGCCTCGGTGTACTCGTCCCACTTGTCCAGCGACTCGATGTCCATCGGGCTGAGCTTCCACTGCCGGACCGGGTCGACCTGGCGGATGATGAACCGGGTCAGCTGCTCGTTCTGGGACACCGAGAACCAGAACTTGACCAGGTGGATATCCGACCGGACGATCATGCGCTCCAGATCCGGGGCCTGCCGCATGAACTCCAGGTACTCCTCGTGGCTGCAGAACCCCATGACCCGTTCCACGCCGGCCCGGTTGTACCAGGACCGGTCGAAGAACACCATCTCGCCGTCGGCCGGCAGGTGGGTGATGTAGCGCTGGAAGTACCACTGGGTGCTCTCGCGCTCGCTCGGCTTCTCCAGGGCGACCACGACCGCGCCGCGCGGGTTCAGGTGCTCCATGAACCGCTTGATCGTGCCGCCCTTGCCCGCCGCGTCCCGGCCCTCGTTGACGATGATGAGCTTCTCGCCGGTGTCCTTCATCCAGTTCTGCAGCTTGACCAGCTCGATCTGGAGCAGCCGCTTGGTCAGCTCGTACTCGTGCCGCGGCATCCGCTCGTCGTACGGGTAGTCCTGGCGCCAGGTGTCCACTGCCCGGCCGTCCGGGCGGATCAGGACCGGATCGTCATCGTCGTTGTCCTCGACCCGCAGCCCGGCCAGCAGGGCCAGGTCGTCGGGGTCGTTGGACCCGGGGTGCGGCAGCCCCACCGGCGGGGCAGTCGGCTCGGGAACGGTGTCGCTGGTCATCTGCCTAGCTCATCACATCCGGCGGCCGAGATCGAAGAGCGAGGACTGGGAAGATTGGGAAAACAACTGAGGGGGAGCATGTGTCGGTGACCCAGGCATACGACGTGGTGGTGATCGGGGCCGGGCCGGCCGGGGAGAACATCGCCGACCGGGCGGTCAGGAAGGGGCTGACCGCGGCGATCGTCGAGTCGGAGCTGGTCGGCGGCGAATGCTCGTACTGGGCCTGCATGCCGAGCAAGGCGCTGCTGCGGCCGGTGGCGGCGGTGGACGACGCCCAGCACGTGGAGGGGGTCTTCGGCGCTGCCCTCGATCCGCCCGGGGTACTGGACCGGCGCGACGGCTTTGCCTCGCGCTGGAAGGACGACGGGCAGGTCAGCTGGCTGGCGGGCGCGCACATCGAGCTGTTCCGGGGCCAGGGCCGTATCACCGGGCCAAAAACCGTGACCGTGGGCGGAGCGGACGGGACCGAGCTGAGGGCCCGGCACGCGGTGGCCATCGCCACCGGGAGCGGGGCGCTGATCCCGCCCATCCCGGGGCTGGCCGAGGCCCGGCCGTGGACCAGCCGGGAGGCGACCAGCGCCAAGGAAGCACCGCGTCGCCTGGCCGTGATCGGCGGCGGCGTGGTCGGCTGCGAGCTGGCCACGGCCTGGCAGGCGCTCGGCACCCAGGTCACGCTGATCGCCCGGGAGGAACGGCTGCTCGACCACACCGAGGAGTTCGCCGGGGAACTGGTCGCGGACGGTCTGGGCCAGGCTGGAGTGGACGTCCGGCTCGGGGTCGGCACCACGTCGGTCCAGCGCCCGACCGAGGGCGGCCCAGGG
This sequence comes from Streptosporangiaceae bacterium, assembly GCA_965277615.1. Classification (GTDB taxonomy): domain Bacteria; phylum Actinomycetota; class Actinomycetes; order Streptosporangiales; family Streptosporangiaceae; genus Bog-532. Next base: position 1,114,323 of record CBDIDG010000004.1, read on the forward strand.
AAGGGCACCGTCACGCTGGAGCTGGACGACGGGACCACGGTGCAGGCCGACGAGGTGCTGGCCGCGACCGGCCGGACCCCGCGCACCGGTGACCTCGGCCTGGAGACCGTGGGCCTGGCGCCGGATTCCTGGCTGGACGTGGACGACACGCTCCGGGTCACCGGGGTGGACGGCGGCTGGCTGTACGCGGCCGGGGACGTCAACCACCTCTCGCTGCTGACCCACATGGGCAAGTACCAGGCCCGGATCTGCGGCGACGCGATCGCGGCCCGGGCCCGCGGGCAGGAGCCGGCCGTCACCGCCTGGGCCGACCACAGCGCCGTGCCCCAGGTCATCTTCACCCAGCCCGAGGTGGCGTCGGTCGGGCCGACCGCGGCCCAGGCGCAGGCGGCGGGCCGGAACATGCGGGTGGTCGACTACGACCTCGGCGCGGTGGCCGGGTCCAAGCTGTTCGCCGACGGCTACACCGGCCAGGCCCGGATGGTGGTGGACGAGGACCGCCGGACGATGATCGGCGCCACGCTGGCCGGACCGGGGGCGGGCGAGCTCATCCACGCGGCCACCGTGGCCGTGGCCGGGGAGGTGCCGCTGGACCGGCTCTGGCACGCGGTGCCGTCCTATCCGACCATGAGCGAGATCTGGCTCCGCCTGCTGGAGGCGTACGGTTTGTGACATGCATTCGGTGGGGCTGGTCCTGCACCCGAAACGGGACTCCTTGGAAGCGGTCGAGGCCGTGCTGGCCTGGGCCAGTCAGCGCGGCATCAAGGTCTACGGCAACGCCAGCGAGCTGACCCGGCTGAAGTGTGCCGCGCTGCCGCTGTCCGAGGAGGAACTCGGCCGCCAGGTCGACCTGCTGGTCAGCCTGGGCGGCGACGGCACCATGCTGCGGGCCATGCGGCTGGCCGACCGGCAGCGCGCCCCGGTGCTCGGGGTCAACCTGGGCAAGCTCGGCTTCCTGGCCGAGGTCGACGTGCCCGACCTGCCCGCCGCGCTGTCGGCCATCGACGCCCAGGCCTTCACCATCGAGGCCCGGCTGGCCATCGACGCCACGTTCGGGGGCCGGACCGTGACCGCGTTCAACGACGTAGCCGTGGTCCGGGTGCCAGGTAACCCGTCCGCGGTGGTGTCGGTGAACGTCAGCGAGGAGCAGTTCGTCAGCTACGCGGCCGACGCGGTCATCGTGGCCACCCCCACCGGCTCCACCGCCTACAGCTTCTCGGCCGGGGGCCCGATCGTGCAGCCCGCGGTGGAGGCGCTGCTGGTCACGCCGGCCGCGCCGCACTCGGCCTACAACCGGGGCTTCGTGCTCTCGGTCACCGAGACGGTCGAGCTGGTCATGCTGCCGAGCAGCGGCCGGCTCGCGGTCGAGGTGGACGGCATCGTCGAGGGCCACACCGAGCCGGGCGATCAGATCACGATGCGGGCCCGCCCGCAGGCGGCCAAGGTCGTCCGGCTCGGCCGGACCACGTTCTACCAGCGGGCCCGGCGCAAGCTGCGGCTGACCGACTCGGCCGAGATCCCGACCCGGGCGGGCGACGGGGACGGGGACCGGGACGGGGTCGTCGGCGACGTGTTCGAGCTGGCCAGCCCGTTCACCCACCGGGACGGTGAGGGGCCGGCCGAGTTGCCGCCCCCGTGCTGACGAGCGGTGCGGGTCCCGGCGAGCCAGGCCCCGCACGGCCCCCGTGCTGATGAGCGGTAAGAACCCCCGGCGAGCCGGGACCCTCAGCCGTATGAGTTTGTTAAATATTCTTAATTTGGCTACTTCGATGCGGTGTTGGCGCTGGGCGAGGCGTCGCCCTGCTCGATGTTCTCGGCTGTTTGCCGGGCGCCGGGGTGCCCGGCTTCGGCGGCGGCCTGGCGCTCGGACTCGGCGTTGATCTCGCCGCCGAGCAGGACCGCGATCCCGGCCAGGTACAGCCAGAAGATCAGCAGGGCCACGCCGGCCAGCGAGCCGTAGGTCTTGCTGTAGGAGCTGTTGCCGAACTTGGTGACGTAGAACGAGAAGGCCAGGGAGGCGACCAGGAAGATGATCGTGCCGACCACGCCGCCCGGGCTGACCCACTTCCAACTCGGTATCTCCCGGTTTGGGCCGAAGTAGTAGTAACAGGAAAACAGCAGCGAGACCAGGATGATGGTGAGCACCCAGCGGACGACGGTCCAGATGATCGTGAACCCGATCCCGTGAAAGCCGATCAGGTTGGACAGGCTGTTGCCCAGCGGGGCGCCTTCCACGATGAAGATCGAGGAGAGGCCGCCGAACACCACCGTGCACAGGATCAGGACGAACGCCTTGAGCCGCTTCTTGACGAACTTCGCGCTCTTGGGCACCTCGTAGGCCACGTCGAGCGCGGTCTCCAGCGCGACCATGCCACCGGAGGCGCTCCAGATGGCCAGCACGATGCCCAATATGACCGTGGTCAGCGCGCCGGACGACTTCTTGCCCGCCTGCGTGATGGCGGTCTTGAACACCTCGGACGCACCCCCGGGCAGCGCCTGGCCCAGGCCATTGATCAGGTGTTCGAGCTGGGCTTGGTCCAGCTTGACCAGGCTGATGACGCCGATCGCCGCCACCACCGCCGGGAACAGGGCGAAGAACCAGTGGTAGGCCAGGCTGCCCGCGGCCATCGTGCAGCGGTCCAGGGAGAACTTCTTGACCGACCGCTTCAGGGTGTTCTTCCAGCCGGTGGGGCCGATCTCCAGCGGGTTGTCCGGGCCGCCCTCCATGTTGCGGATCGGGGGGATGGCCTCGCCGCTGCTGGTCTCGTCGGACGGGTTGTCCTGCGCGTCACGCTGCGCGGGCACCGTGTCGTCCGCGGTGGCGGTGTCGGCCGCGGCGGCGGTGTTGTCCGCGGCGGCTTCTTTCTTCTTCGTTCGCGAGAACACTGCCCCTCCTCGATCAGCTGCGGGCCTGCTACCTGCACCTTTGTTCCGGCGTGGGGCCTACCTACCCGACATGAGCCAGACCTAACGACCGAAACCCCAGGCCACAAAGGGCTTTCGCGAAGTTTCACTGGCCGGCCTCACGTTCCGGCCCGGCCCGGCGTCTACCCGGTGTGACGATGAGGCCGTTCGAGCAGATCGTGACCGAGTACGGGCCGATGGTGCTGCGGGTCTGCCGCGCCATCCTCGGTCCGGTGGACGCCGATGACGCCTGGTCGGAAACGTTCCTGTCCGCCCTGACCGCCTACCCGCGGCTGGACGAGACCGCGAACGTCGAAGCCTGGCTGGTCACGATCGCGCACCGTAAGGCGATCGACGCGACCCGGTCCCGGGCCCGCCGGCCGGTCGTGGCCGGTGAGTTGCCGGAAAGGCCCGCCGCCGACGCGGCGGGCCAGCCCGGCAGCTGGGACGGCGAGCTGTGGGCGGCCCTACGGGAGCTGCCGGACAAGCAGCGCCAGGTGGTGGCCTACCACTACCTGGCCGGCCTGCCCTACGCCGAGATCGCCGCCATCGTCGGCGGAACCGCGGACGCCTCCCGGCGCGCGGCCGCCGACGGCATCAGGAATTTGCGACGTACGTATCTGGAGGGAGCGACGCCATGAACGCACCCGAGCTTGACGAGACGGCAGGCCGGTTCGAGGCCCAGGTTTTCGAGGCACTGCCGGTGAGCGACGAGGCCGCGAATGCGCGGCTGCACGACCGGCTGGCCCAGGCCGCGGCCCGGGACGGCCTGCTGGACGTGGCCTACCGCGGGCTGGACACCCCGGTCGGATCGCTGCTGCTGGCCGCGACCGAGCGGGGGCTGGTCCGGGTGGCCTACGAGGTCCAGGACCACGATCAGGTGCTGGCCTCGCTGGCGCAGACGGTGAGCCCGCGCATCCTGCGGGCCCCGGCCCGGCTGGACCCGGTGGCCCGGCAGCTGGAGGAGTACTTCGGCGGCGGGCGGCAGCGGTTCGATGTCCCGCTGGACTTCCGGCTGGCCGACGGGTTCCGGCGCAGCGTGCTGCGCCACCTGCCCGACATCGGCTACGGGCACACCGAGAGCTACGCCCAGGTCGCCACGGCGGCGGGCAGCCCCCGCGCGGTGCGGGCGGTCGGCACGGCCTGCGCCCGGAACCCGCTGCCGGTGGTGGTGCCCTGCCACCGGGTGATCCGCTCGGACGGGACGCTCGGCCGGTACGCCGGCGGGGCGGCGGCCAAGGAGATCCTGCTGCACCTGGAGGGAGCGGCGTGAGCACCTTCGAGGAACGGGTCGGCGCGGCGGACTGGGCCGCGGTGGGCCGGGAACTGGACGACGAGGGCGGGGCGCTGCTGCCGCAGCTGCTGACCCCGGCCGAGTGCGCCGAGCTGGCCGGCCTGTACGACGCCGAGGGGCCGGGCCGCTTTCGGGCCACCGTGGACATGGCCCGGCACCGGTTCGGGTCGGGTTCGTACAAGTACTTCGCCGCGCCCCTGCCCGAGCCGGTCGAACGGCTGCGGCAGGCGCTCTACCCCCGGCTGCGGCCCATCGCCCAGGACTGGTACGCCAAGCTGGGCCGGCCAGCCGAGTGGCCCGAGTCGCTGGACGAGTGGCTGGAGCTGTGTCACCGGGCCGGGCAGACCCGGCCCACGCCGTTGCTGCTGCGTTACGGCCCGGGCGACTGGAACGCGCTGCACCGCGACCTGTACGGCGACAAGGTGTTCCCGCTGCAGGTGGTGATCAACCTGAACGACCCGGGACGCGACCACACCGGCGGCGAGTTCCTGCTGCTGGAGGAGCGGCCGCGGGCGCAGTCACGTGGTTCGGCCCGGCTGGTGCCGCACGGCCACGGGCTGGTGTTCACCACCCGGGACCGGCCGGTGCGCTCGGCCCGGGGCTGGTCGGCGGCGCCGGTCCGGCATGGGGTCTCGGTCATCCGGTCCGGTCAGCGGCACACGCTGGGCCTGCTGTTTCACGACGCGGCTTAGGGGCCTGGTGGGGCTGCTCGCCCTCGGCCTGGCCGGTGAGGGCCAGCGGCTCCCGCTGGGCCGCGGCTGAAATTGCGCCGGGCCACGTTGATCAGCTCGTCCGGCCAGGCTGGGGTTAGCGGCTGGGTGCGGGTTCGGCCAGGCGGTCCATGAGTTCTCCGGCCAGGCGGAGCAGTTCCCGCTCGGTCGGGGTGAGCTTGGCCGCCATGGCCTGGGCCAGCCAGCTGTCGCGCTGGTCCACGTCGCGGCGCAGGATTTGCCGGCCGTCTGCGGTGATGGCCAGCAGGGCCCGGCGGCCGTCGCCTGGGTCGGCCTGGCGGCCGAGCAGGCCCCGGGCCTCCAGCGTGGCCAGCACCCGGGTCAGTGACTGGGGCTGGACCCGCTGCGCGGCGGCTAGCTGGCCCGGGGTCATCGGGCCCGCGTCGTTCAGCTCGGCCAGCACAGCGAGCTGCAGCAGGGTGATGTCGTGCGCAGGCCGTTCGGCGCGCAGGCGGCGTCCCAGCCGGATCACGCCCCGGCGGACGGCGGTGGCCGCGGTCAGCGCGCCCTGGGCGGTGGCGTCGTCGGTGGCGGTGACAGTGGGCACGGTATTAAGTTACACGTAACATATCGGCGGGAGACAGGCCAGTGATTGGCCTTTTAAATAAAATCGTTTGGATTTACCGGGTCGGTATTTAGTACGCTCGGCGTATGAATTTTACGTTCTGGCGTCGTGGGCGGCGTGCGGCTGAGCCTGCTGGGGACACTCCGCCGACGGCGGACGCGAATGCGCCGACGGTGAGCGGGAATGGCATCTCGCGGACCAGCCAGGCGGTGGCGCTGACCCGGGCCACGCTGGAGCGGCCGCACAGTCCGGCGGGCGACCCACGGGCCCAGGCCCGGCTGTGCGAGGGCATGCGGCCCGCGCCGATCGAGCGGCTGCGGCCGATGCTGGCCGCCCGCACCGGGTTCTTCGATCAGGCCGTGCTGACCGCGTTGGCCGCCGGGGTCGGTCAGGTGGTCATCTGCGGGGCGGGCTACGACGACCGGGCGCTGCGGTTCCGGACGCCGCGGGTGCGGTTCTTCGAGCTGGACCAGGGCCCGACCCAGGCCGACAAGGCCCGGCGCCTGCGCGGCCTGGACACCGACCTGAGCGGGCTGACCCTGGCCACGGCCGACTTCCGGCACGGCGACGTGGCGGCGGTGCTGGCGGCGAGCGGGCACGACCGGGAGGCGGCAACGTTGTTCCTGTGCGAGGGACTGCTGGTCTACCTGGACGAGCCCACGCTGACCGGCCTGCTGTCCGGCCTCGCCTCGGCGGCCGCCCCGGGCAGCACGCTGGCCGCCAGCCTGGCCGTCCACGCCCAGGGACGGGCCACGGCCGAGGTCGTGGCGGCGGCCAACGCCCGTCGCCGGGCCGCCGCCACCGAGCCCTGGCGGACGATCCTGCCCCGGGACGAGCAGATCGCCCTGCTGGCCCGCGCGGGCTGGCGGGCAGATCGGGTGTTTGACGCGGCTGAGCTGGACGGGGGCGCTCCGGCGGGACGGACGCTTCTCGTTGAAGCCGGGCTGGCGGCAGGCAGGCAGGCAGGCTGACGCCGAACTGGCCGGGGGCCAGATACTCCCGGGAAGGGACCGGCCTGATAATCGATCCCTTGTGGCCCATGCACTGCGAGTTCAATCCGGTTAGTCCAGCGGCACGATTAACGGAACAGTAGGCCCGTTGTCCCGCGCTTCTCGGCTTGGGCAACCAAATGTGGGGTGACACCAAAAGTACCGGCTGCATCGCGGAACGCGCTGTGAAAATCTGTATCGTCGCACAGGATCGCAGCTCCTGGGCTGAGCGCCTGCCAGGCCGTTCTTAGTTCCCAGGTCATATGGCTGTAGCTGTGATCTGAGTCGTGAAGGAACACCATCGGTGGTGTGGCCTGCAACGCAGTCGGCAAAAGCCGTTTTGCAGCGCCCCAGCGGTAGTCCCAGTTGCCCTTCCATGATTCTGGTATTGCCGCGCCGACCGTTCGCTTTGTTATCATGTCCATCGGTGGCAAGTCGATGCTTCGCAGCGCGCCGTGACCGTTGTCGCGAATTGCGGCAAGCACGTGGGCCGATGTGACACCCGTCGCAACCCCCGTTTCAACCACTGTCTGTGGTCGCGCAGCGCGGACAGTCCAGTATGCGAGCAGCCCCAAGGCACTATCGCCGGCCATGTTCGCAGTTCCTCCGCGTCGGGCCTCATCGCTCAAGTGGTGGGCCCGGAGCTCGCCGAGTGCCGGACCATCCGTCCAGTCGCCAAACCGCTCAGCAAGCAGGCTGCGAGCCTGGTCCATCGTTACCGCGTCAGGCTGCTGCTGACGCGTCGAGGCTGGCTTGAGCTTGCGGCCTTCAATGAACCAACGAAGGTAATCGGCTAGAAGAGCGGGATCACGTCGTGCCAGTCTGCCCGCGAACCGCACTCGTTCGATGTTCATGCCGGCAGATCTTAGCCTCGATCTTTCGCGCCGCTGATGTGCTGGCCTGAGGTGTCGGCTGGTGGGTGATTTTCAGGCTGGGTCGTGCCTGGCTGCCCGGTTGTCGCGCCGGGTAGGCGGGGTTCCACGGCCCCTGGTGTTTTCCTTCTTTGCCGTAGTGGCTGTTCCGGCTGTTCAGCCGGAGGGGAGGGCCTGCAGGCGGGTGACGGCGGCGGTGATGTCCGCAGCCCAGGCCCATCGTTCGGCGAGGCGGAGCCGCAGGCGGCGGCCTCCGCGCACGAGCCGGCCAGCGGCGGAGAACAGGCGCAGGCGGAGCCGTTTGGGTTCCCAGCGGCGGGCGGTCCCGGTGAGGGCGAGCAGCTGCGTCCAGGCCAGCAGGTCGCAGGCCAGGGCGACGATCTCGCACCAGACCTGGTTCTGCGCGAAGCCCTTGAGCGGGAGGTTCCGCAGCCCGGTGTCCTTCGCGCAGCGGATCCGGTCCTCGCACCGTGCCCGCCGCCGGTGGCGGAGTTCCAGGTCAGCGAGCTGGCCTTTGCGTGCATCGGTGGCGAAGGCGGTGAACCGGTGCCCGTCGATATCGGTGAAGCGCAGCTGCGCACCGGGGTGCGGGCGCTCTTTGCGGACGATGACCCGCATCCCGGCGGGCCAGCCGGACAGGTCCAGCAGCCCGGTGATGTCGGCGATCCAGGCGCCGTCGCGGATCTGCCCGTCACCGTCGTAAGCCGGCGTCCACGCGGACGCGGGCATTTTCAGGATCGCGGCCTGCATGTCCTCGGTGATCGTCATGCCGATGGAGTAGTGCAGCCGCCGCGACGGCGCGGTCAGCCAGGTCAGGAACTCGTGGGTGCCGCCGCCGGAGTCGGTGCGGACCAGGACCTTGCGCCGCTGGTGGCGGGGCAGTTGCGCCAGAGAGAGCCTGGCCGCCTCGATGTGGTCGGCGGCGGTGTTCGAGCCGGCGTTCCCGGCCCGCAGCGCGATGGCCAGCGGTTCCCCGTTCCCGCCGGCGCCGTGGTCGGCCCAGGCGGTCATCGGGTGGAACCCGAACGTCTTCTTCCAGGTCGCAGCCGCCTGCTCTTTCTCCGAGTGCGCGATCACGACGGTGGCGTCCAGATCTATCGTGACCAGGCCGTCCGCGCCGGGAGCGTTGTCCCCGGCCAGTGCCCAGGCCCGCTCCCGCGCGGCGGAACGGGCAGCGCGGATTGCCTTAAGCGACCGGGACAGGTCCCCGGCCAGCACGCTGACCAGCCGGGATACCACGGGGCCGGACGCGACCGGCCCGGCCAGTTCCGGCTGCTCCCGTAGCACCGCGATGTCGGCCAGGCAGTCCCCGCCGAGGGCGACGGCGGCGGCCAGGTCCGCGATGATCTTCCCGGGGTCGTGGACCGCCCGCGGTGCCCGCCACCGGGCCAGCCCGCCGGACAGGCCCCGGCTCAGGCCGGTGACCCGCATCGTTTCCCACAGCAGGACCGCCCCGGCCTGGGACACCAGGCCGGGGCCGTCAGCAGAGACGGTAACCCGGGCAGTGCGTGCGCTATTCTTCACCTGGAAAGTGCCTTTGACTCGGGACGGTCAGGACCTTAGACAAGCCCAATTGTCCCAGCTGAAGGCACTTTTTTCATACCTTTTTTCACATAAAGAACGGCAGGCCGATTAACCCCGGCGAAAGCCCGAGGTTAGTGCTCGCTTGAGAACTCTGTGGCCTGGGCGGGAGTGGCGGACTGACGGGTGGTATAGGACCGATCGAATACTGGTGCGGCAGGGTGGTCACCCAGGGACGCGCCACGGCCGAGGTCGTGGCGGCGGCCAACGCCCGTCGCCGGGCCGCCGCCACCGAGCGGGACGGACGCTTCTTGTTGAAGCCGGGATGGCGGCAGGCAGGCCGACTGACGCGAGGGCTGAACCCCTGATCCCGCGGGCACTGCCCCGCTGGATCAGGGGTTCAGGACGCCGAACTGGCCGGGGGCCAGATACTCCACCCTCAGCACCTGCTGGCCGCCGGGCAGCGTGAGGAGCTGAGTGCGGGCCGGACGAGGGCCAGGGCTACCGCGCATGCTGATGCGCAGCATCTGGAGGTAGGCCGGGCCGCTCAGGCCGACTGCGGAGTTGCTGGCCGCCAGGTCGGCGTACCGGAGCGGCACGTCGGCACTGGCCCCGGAACCGGTGTTGCCGAAGTCCACGATGTCGATCGGCTGGACCACGGCCGCGGCGGCGAGAGCCTCGAACAGCCGCCCGTCGACCTGGCCGGAATCGAGCTCCTGGGCGGCAGCCCCCTTCACCGTGATGCTCTTGGCTCCGGTCAGCGATGCTTCGGACGAGGCCCGGACGGCCTGGTCCTCGCGGGCGGCCCGCTCGTAGGCGGTGGCACCATCCGGCGCGACGATCCGGACGCTGACGGTCGAACTGCCCGACCCGAACGTGGCCAGGGCGGCAGGCGCCCACGCGGTGACCAGGCTGCTGCCGAACAACTGCAGCGCGACCGGTGTCACGACCACGACGCCGGAGGCCTTGAGCGCGGTCGGCGAACTGAGGTCACGCACGTTCTTGGACGGGAAGTGATGGGCCACCAGCGCCGCGCACATGGACGGGTCGCAGGAAACCACCGTCGCCGGGTCGATCTGGCCGTCAACCCAGGCCGCGACCGTCGCCTGCTGCACCGGACCTACCACGACGGCCGGGGCGCGTCTGCCATCGGACTTGGCCACGATCAGGCCGACCGCACCGGCGGCGAGCACGGCCAGCACGCCGACCACCAGCCCCACCGTGGCCCAGCGCCGGCGGCTCCCCCGCGTGGTTGGGGTGACGGCCCAGGTGTCCTGGACTGCCGGGGTCGGCGGGACAGCCTGGGCTTGTGGGGCGGGCGGGGTGGCTGGGGCGGGCGGGGCCTGGGCCGACGAGGTGGCCGAGGGGCCGGACGGGTGACCGGACGGCAGTTCATCGGGGCCGGGCGCCGAGGCCGGGGCGGACGGCGAGCCAGTGGGCGGCGTGAACAGGTTGACCCCGGCGGCGGGCGGGCGGCGGCTGCTGCTGGGGGGCAACGGGCCGACGGGTTGGGCGCGGCCAAGGTTGGCGAGACCGGTGTTGCCCGATGGGCTCACGTGGCTGGCGGGGCTGGCGGGGCCGCTGGGTGCGTTACCGGTGGGGCTGGCGAGGCCGGTGTTGCCAGTGGGAGGTGTGTCGCGGGCGGCGGGGGCGGAGAGGGGAGGCGCGGACGGAGGAAAGGTGGTGTGTGAAGGCAATTCAGCCGGGGGTGAATTAACTGGCGGCCCATTATCAACAATGGGCGCTTGGTTATCTGGCGTCGTTTCGGGGATGCGGGTCCGGTCACCTTTTCCGAAACGCTTGCGCAGGGGGTTGGGCTTGCGGTCCTGGGTTTCGCCGCGAGGGCGGTCCGGGCGTTCGCCGCCGACCAGCCGCTGGGGCGGGTGACGCAGCATCTCGGCGGCCCGCTCGCGGTTCTGGGCCCGCTCGGCATCGACCGAGGCCTGCATGCGCTGACGCAGGTCGTCCGGGAGCGCAGGCGCGCCAACGTGCGCCGGGGCAGGTTTGGCCCCGGCCTCGGTGGCACCTCGCTCGCGTTGCGGCAGCGGGCTGCCGCGACTTTCGTCGGTCATCTGGCCCCCCAGCGATCCGCACAACGGGATGACGCGAACCGCACAGTACAGCGCAGCATACGACGGACCGCCAATTCAAGCCTGCTGATGAATCGTAACGCTATGGCATCAGATTTCGTCCGACTTGATGCCACAGCGGGACGATTGCTTCCCGGGTAAACCGCGGGGAAACCGGAGGTCGGCCACGAGTTTTGGCGCTTACCGGGCCGGATACCCACAGTAGGTCTGGTTTAACGGATAGTCCTTTCCGTAGAACGTCAGCGAGCGTCACATTCTGGACGGAAATTTACCGAAACGCCCTCTCGATTGCAGGGCAAACGTTACGGTCTGGTTTGCGGTACCCGTGGCCGCGGCGGCTTTCGGCTTCTGGCCCGCGGCCGACCGGACACGGGCCCCGTGGGGGGTGGGTCAGCCTGAGCACCCCTGTATGCCGTGATGCAACAGGTAGGACTCATGGACCATGGCCCAGCCGCGCCACAGATAGCGTCGCAACCGACGCCGCCGGCCGTGGACCCGGCGACCCGGTTCCGGGTGCCGGCGGCCTTGCCGCTGATCTTGGTGCTGATCCTGCAGGCCGTGTTGTCACTGCGGCTGATCCGGGCCGACACCGCCTTCCAGGACGAGGCCCTGTACCTGTGGGCCGGTCACCTGGAGTGGGCCAGCCTGTTGCACGGCGCTTCGCTGCCGCCGTTCCCCTCCTTCTTCTCCGGCGCCCCGGTGATCTACCCACCGCTGGCCGCGCTGGCCGACACCGCGGGGGGCCTGGACGGGGCCCGGGTGCTCTCGCTGGTGTTCATGCTGGGCGCTACCGCGCTGCTCTACGCCACGGCCGGGCGGCTGGCGGGCCGGTGGGCCGCGTTCTTCGCGGCCGGGCTGTTCGCGGTGCTCGGGCCCACGCTGCACCTGGGCTCGTTCGCGACCTACGACGCCATGGCGCTGTTCCTGGTGGCGCTGGCGGCCTGGTTGGTGGTGCGGGCCGGGGACCGGGTGGACGCGACGCTCTGGATGGCCGGGGCGGGGGTGGTGCTGGCGCTGGCCAACCTCACCTCCTATCCCTCGGCCCTGTTCGACCCGGTGGTGATCCTGCTGGCCCTGTTGGTGGCGCTCCCCAGGCCGGGTGGCCGGCTGGCGGCCAGCCGGGCGCTGATCCTGCTGGCCATCGTGGCCGTCCTGGTTAGCGGGGCCCTGCTGCTCGGCGGCAGCCGGTACGTCCACGGGGCCGACGTGACCACGCTGACCCGGGCACCCGCCCAGGACTCACCGCTCACTGTGGTGCAGAATTCCGTCGCCTGGACGGGGTTCATCGCGGTGACTGCCGTGTGCGGAGTGCTCTACGCCTGGGTCAGCCGGCCAGGAACGGCGCGGGCGTGGCTGGTAACGCTGCTGGCCGCGGCCATCGTCCTGGTGCCGGCCGAGCAAGCCAGCCTGCACAGCGTGGCCTCGCTGAACAAGCACGGCGACATGGGCGCGTGGTTCGCCGCGATCGCCGCCGGGTACGCGGTGGACAAATTCATCACCGCCGCCCAGGCCGGCCGGATGCGCCTGATCACCGGCGTGGCCTGCGTGGTCGCGCTGTGCTTCCCGGCCGCGGTGGGTGCGACTCAGGCGCGGGTGTTCGCGACCGATTGGCCGAACTCGAAGGCGTTCGTGGACATCCTGCGCCCGCTGGCCGACAACAGCAGCGGGCGGATGCTGGTGGAGGACCCGTCCATCGGCGAGTACTACCTGCCGTCCGGGACGCAGTGGCAGCGCTGGTCCAGTACCCGGAACATCGTGCTGCCGAACGGTAACCCGACCGGCGGCCCGACTGACAAGGCCGGGGTCGTCGGCCCGGGGAACGCCGGCACGTTCGGCACGAAGATCGAGGCGGGCTACTTTTCGCTGATCGCGCTGAACTTCGCCGACACGGCCGGGCTGGACAAGGTCATCGCGGCCGACATCAAGAAGAACAAGCACTACAAGGTGATCGATGTGGTGCCGTACGGGGTGGGGCCGGCCGGATCGACGCCCGGTACCTACATCATCTGGCGATACGAGCAAACGCCGTGATCGACACCTCGATGACGACCACCGACGCCCGGCCCCAGCCGCACCGGCTGCTGCCGCCGCAGCCACCGGACGACGATGAGAAGTACAGCTACGTCCAGCGCAACCTGCCCTACCTGACCACGGTCATCCTGCTCGGCTCGGTGTGCGTGATCATCAGCCAGCTGCGGTTCGAGCTGCACGACCTGGTGCTGGCCCCGTTCGCCATCTTCACCGCGCTCTACGTCATCTACCAGGCCATCAGCTTGCCGGTGAACTTCGCCGGGGCCGGGTTCGACCTGGCCGCGCACACCGAACGAGTCCAGGGCTGGCGGCCCGCGGCCTATCCCGACATCGATATCTACCTGCCCATCTGCGGCGAGCCGACCGAGCTGCTGCGCAACACCTGGACCGCGGTGGCCGCGCTGATCGAGGCCTACCCGGGCCAGGCCCAGGCGCACGTGCTGGACGACGGGCCGGACGAGGACGCCCGGGTGATGGCGGCCGAGTTCGGCTACCGGTACCTGCACCGGCCGGACTGGCCAGCGGGCAAGAAGGCGGGCAACCTACGCCACGCCTTCGGCCAGACCAGCGCCGAGCTGTTCGTGATCTTCGACTCGGACTTCGCGCCGCGGCCGGACTTTCTGGCCGAGACGCTGCCCTACCTGGACGACCCGCGGATCGCGATCGTGCAGACCCCGCAGTACTTTCGCAGCCACGCCGGGCAGACCTGGATCGAGCGGGCCGCGGGCCCGATCCAGGAGGTCTTCTACCGGACGGTCCAGGTGGCCAGGAACCGGCTGGACGCGGCCGTGTGCTGCGGGACGTCGGCGGTGTACCGGCGGCGGGCGCTGGAGCCGTTCGGCGGTCCGACGCTCATCCCCTACGCCGAAGACGTGCACACCGGGCTGGACGTGCGTAGCGACGGCTGGTCGGTGGCCTACGTGCCGATCCTGCTGTCGACCGGGATCTGCCCGGACAACCTGGACAGCTTCGTGCGGCAGCAGTACCGGTGGTGCTCGGGCAACGTCGGCATCGTGTTCACCCGGCGGCTGTGGCACATCCGGATGAGCATCCCGGCCCGGCTGACCTACATCTCCGGGTTCCTCTACTACGCCTACACCGCGCTGCTGGTGTTCTTCGGGCCGCTGATCCCCCTCGTCATGCTGGCGTTCCTGCCGGACCAGATCCGGCTGCGCAACTTCGTGGTGCTGCTCCCGGCCATGTTCACCGGGTTCGTGCTCTACCCGCTGTGGCACCGGGCCCGGTACGGGCCGGGCATCTGGCCGCTGGGCATCGCCCGGGGCTGGGCCCACGTGTTCGCGATCTGGGACGGCCTGCGGGGCACGTCGATGAGCTGGCATCCGACCCGGACCCCGGGCGGCTCGCTACGGCGGTTCCGGCTCGGGGTGACCTGGTGGAGCGGCGGCGCAGCCGTGGCCTGGGTCGCGCTGGCGGCCTGGCGGACGATGGCCGCCGGGTCGTGGCAGTTCGCCGTGCTGTTGTTCTTCGGCTTGCTCAACCTGGCCGTGGTGAGCCGCGTCATCGTCCCCGGAAGCAGGCCCGAATGAAGTCCCGCCTGGTGGTAGCGGTAGCCATGGCGCTGGCCGTGGCCTCGGTGACCGGTGCGGTCAGCCGCGTGGTGAGCTCGGCCCCGTCCAAGCCACCGGCGGCCCACGCCGCCCTGAACCCCCGGCTGGCCGCCTACCTAGGTGCCTTCGAGCCGGGCGCCCCGCCGGACTACGCGCCGGTGGCGAGCTTCGCCCGGGCCGCAGGCCAGGTGCCGAACCTGATCGGGTACTACAGCGGCTGGGCCGAACCGTTCAACGTGAGGTTCGCAAACACGCTCCGCAGCCACGGCGTCATCCCGTACGTGCAGATCGACCCGACCGACGCGTCGGTGTCGGCCATCGCCGCTGGGACCTACGACGAGTACCTGCGCTCCTACGCCGACGGCGTGCGCAACTTCAAGGACGCCGTAGTCATCGGCTTCGGGCACGAGATGAACGCCAACTGGTACTCGTGGGGGTACCGGCACCTGGCGCCGTCGACGTTCATCGCGGCCTGGAAGCACCTGGTCAAGGTGTTCCGGCAGCAGGGCGCGGACAACGTGACCTGGCTGTGGACGGTGCAGGCGGACGGCCCGCACACGGGCCCGGTGCAGGACTGGTGGCCAGGGTCCAGCTACGTGACCTGGGTCGGCGTCGACGGCTACTACTACCGGCCGACCGATACGTTCGCGTCGGTCTTCGGGAAGACCATCGACCAGGTGCGGACGTTCACCAAGGACCCGGTGCTGCTGTCAGAGACCGGCGTCGGCCCCGCGGCCAACCCGTTCCCGAAGATCCAGGACCTGTTCCACGGGATAACGAGCTACGACACGCTCGGGCTCGTGTGGTTCGACCGGAAGCAGACGGGCGACCTCTACCACCAGGACTGGCGGCTGGAAGACAACGGCCTGGCCGAAGAATCCTTCCGGCTCGGCGTCAAGGACGACATCACGCCGGTCACCCCGACGGGATAGCGATCATGTCGTTCGCCGTCCCCCAAGTGGCGCCCCCCGCGGCCAGTCCGGTCCCGGTGGGCGGCATCCGGCGCGCCGCCGGGCCGCGCGGGGCGCTGGGCGTGGTCCTGCTGATCCAGGCTGGGCTGTCGGCCCGGCTGGTCTGGACCGACACCGCCTTCCAGGATGAAGCCCTGTACCTGCGGGCCGGGCACCTGGAGTGGGCCCACTGGCTGCACCACGCGCAGATCCCGGACTTCCCGGCCTACTTCTCCGGTGCGCCGGTGGCCTACCCGCTGCTGGGGGCCCTGGCCGACGGCGCGGGCGGACTGGCCGCGGCCCGGCTGCTGTCGCTGGCCTTCATGCTCGGGACCACCGCGCTGCTGTGGGCCACGACCACCCGGCTCTACGGGCGACGGGCCGCGCTGCTGGCCTGCGGGCTGTTCGCCACCCTGGCCGGGACCCAGTTCCTGGGCAGCCTGGCCACCTTCGACGCGCCGGCGGTGTTCCTGCTGGCCCTGGCGACCTGGCTGGGGGTGCGGGCCGTCACCACGCCGGCGCAATCGACCCTAACCCGGGCGACCCTAACCCGGGTGGCGCTACTGGCCGGGGCCGGGCTGGTGCTGGCGGCGGCCGACGCGACCAAGTACGCCACCGCGCTGTACACCCCGGTAGTGATCGTCGTGGTGGCGCTGGCGGTCTGGCGGCAGGCTGGCCCGGGCTGGGGCTGGCTGACGAGTTCGCTGATAGTGCTGGTCGCATGGGCGATCCCGGTGACCGCGGCCATCGCGGCGGGCCGCAGTGACTACTGGCAGGGCATCAGGTCCACAACGCTGGCCCGGCCGGTCGCGGATTCGCCGGTGCCCCTGGTGCTCAAGGATGCCTACGTGTGGACCAGCCTGATCCTGGTGGTCGCCGCCCTCGGGGTATGGCTGGCCGCGCGGAGCCGTGGGCGCGGCCGGCTCCTGCCCGCGGTGCTGCTGGCGGCCGCGCTGCTGGCCCCGGCCGAGCAGGCCCGGCTGCACACCACGGTCAGCTTGCAGAAACACGTCGTATTCGGCGCGTGGTTCGCCGCCATCGCGGCGGGTTACGGGCTGGCCCGGCTGAGCCGGGTCGACCGCGGGTACGGCTGGGCGCCGGTGATGGCGCTGCCCATCGCCGCGGCGACGTTGTTCGGCTCGCTGGGGCAGGCGCACTTCCTGCACCGGGACTGGCCGGATGCCACCGCACTGGTCAAGGTGCTGCGCCCGGCGGTCCGCGCTCAGCCCGGGAACTACCTGGCCGAAGACGACGACGTCGAGGCCTACTATCTGCGGACCGAGACGCGCTGGCAGGACTGGTCCAGCACCTACTACTTCCGCTACCCCGGTCAGTTGCCCGGCGCACCGTCGTATGCGGCCGCGATCGGCCGCCACTACTTCGACCTCGTCATCCTCGACGACGGAGACACGGCTGCGACCGACGCCCTAATCGTCGCGGACCTGCGGCACATCGGCGGCTATCGCGAACTGCCCCGCGCGGGCCGCTTCACCGTATGGGTGCGGGACCAGGCCGGGGAGGAGCGCCATGTCGATCACTGATCGACCGGTGGCCGAGCAGACCGACGGCTATCTGCCCCAGCCCCCCGGCGAAGACGAGAAGTACCAGTACTTCGGCCAGCCCCGCCAGCTGGTGTTCGCCTGGCTGCTGATCGCGTCGGCCGGCGTGCTCTACGGGTACGTGCACGTGGCCGCCCGGGCCTGGCTGGTGTCCCCGTTCATGTGGCTGCTGCTGATGGTCATGGTGCCCCCGGTGGTGGTGAACTTCTGGCTGCGGGCCGGACGGCCCCGGCTGACCCTGGCCGAACATCAGGCCTTCGTGGCCGGTTACCGGCCCGGCGGCGAGACGGTCGACGTCTTCCTGCCCAGTGCCGGTGAGCCGCTGGCCCTGCTGGACAACACCCTGCGGTACGCGAGCGAGCTGCGCTGGGACGGCCCGCTGACCGTTTACGTGCTGGACGACTCGGCCCGGCCCGAGGTCCGGGACCTGGCCGCCAGGTACCGGCTGCAGTACGTCGTGCGGCCGCATCCAGGCGAGCTGAAGAAGGCCGGCAACCTGACCCACGCGCTGAGCATCAGCGGCGGCGACTTCATCGTCGTCATCGACGCCGACTTCGCCGTGCGCCCGGATTTCCTCTACGAGACCATGCCCTACTTCGCCGACCCCGCGGTCGGGATCGTACAGACCGCCCAGGTCTTTGACGTCAGCAACCCGGAACACACGTACATCCAGCGTTACGCAGGCACCCTGCAGGAGATCTTCTTCCGCTTCATCCAGCCGGCCAGGGACCGCTACCGGGCCGCGATCTGCGCGGGCACGAACCTGGTGTACCGGCGTGCGTCGGTGGACGCCGCGGGCGGTTTCGCGCAGGTCCCGATCGGCGAAGACGTCCACACGGGCGTGAAGTTGTGGGCCGCCGGCCAGGAGACCCGTTACCTGCCGCTGTGCCTGGCCAGGGGCGTGGCCCCCACCGACTTCCCGTCACTGGCCAACCAGCAGGTCCGCTGGTGCCGGTCCTCGATGCTGCTCATGATCGACGACCACTTCCAGAAGGCGCCCTTCGACTGGCGGCAGCGAACCGCCTTCTGGGCCGCGTTCCTCTACTACATGTCGTCGGCGGCGCTGCTGCTGACCGGGCCGTTCCCGACGCTGACGATGATCTGGTTCTATCCGGGCCTGGTCCACCCGCACAACTACCTGCCGCTGCTGCCGGCGCTGGCCGCCACGCTGTTCGCCTTCCCGCTACTGAGCCGGGGGTGGCGGCCGACGATTTACCGGGTGTGCGTGATCAATTCCTGCTGTCACCTGTATTCGGTGTGGTTCGCGCTGCGCGACCGGGTCGCGGAATGGGTGCCGACCGGCGCATCACCGGAACAGGGTGAGGTGCCCAGGATGGTCAACCGGATCCTCCGCACCTGGATCGTGGCGACCCAGCTGCTGCTCTGGTCGGGCTTGGCCCTCCGGGTCCACCAGTACGGCTGGCACCCCTACTGGGCGACCGAGCTCCTGGCCGGCGTGCAGCTTTACATGATCGCACCGCTGATCACCCCCGGGAAAGGCATCTGGGGGCGTACCGCGAAGGAGAACACGGCATGACAGAACCACGGACCGCCCCGCCCGACCGGGCTCCCGGGCGGGATGAGGTGAGACAGGGGCGGCGAAGCCAGCGCCGCCGTCATCGGCGGCTGCTGACCGTCGGCGTGTCGGTGCTCGCGGCGGTGGCGATCGCCGGCGGCGTCGTCGCCTACAACCGGTCCAGCGACCAGGGCGGCCCGCTCCCGACTCACCTGCCCGCCGCCTCCGGCTCGTACCTGGGGGTCTACACCAAGAACCTGCCGGCCTCGTACGCCGGGGTGACGGCGTTCAAGAAAACCACCGGGACCACGCCTGACGTGGTCATGTACTACAGCGGCTGGTATGTGCCGTTCCCGACCAAGTTCGCGGGCACCGTCGCCAGCGAGGGTGCGGCGCCGCTGGTCCAGATGGATCCGGACAGCATCAACATCAGCCAGATCGCGGCCGGGCACTACGACGGATATCTGAGCGCGTACGCCGAGGCGGTGCGGGCCTACCACCACCCGGTGATCTTGAGCTTCGGACACGAAATGAACGGCAACTGGTACTCGTGGGGCTACCAGCACACTTCACCCGTGGCGTTCGTGGCCGCGTGGCGGCACATCGTCACCCTCTTCCGGGCCCTGGGCGCGGACAACGTGACCTGGCTGTGGACGGTGAACGTCATCAACGACACCCAGAAGGGAACGATCCCCCGGCCCAACGCCTGGTGGCCGGGGAGCGCGTACGTCAACTGGGTCGGGATCGACGGTTACTACCTGAAGCCGAACTGGCAGTTCGCGCCGCTGTTCGGGCCGACCATCGGTGACGTGCGCTCGTTCACCAGCGCCCCGATCCTCATCGCCGAGACAGGGGCGGAGCCCGCCGCGGGCCAGACGGCCAAGCTGGCCGACCTGTTCGCTGGGGTCAAGTCGTACGGGTTGCTCGGCTTCGTCTACTTCGACACCACCACTTCCACCGGGCAGCAGT
The DNA here is from genome assembly GCA_965277615.1 of Streptosporangiaceae bacterium. Lineage (GTDB taxonomy): Bacteria > Actinomycetota > Actinomycetes > Streptosporangiales > Streptosporangiaceae > Bog-532. The sequence continues at coordinate 1,133,882 of CBDIDG010000004.1, forward strand.
TCGGGCTCACTTCGCCGTCGGCCATCGCCGCGTACCGGAAGGGATCGAGCACCTATCACCGGCCCGACTCCTGAGGTCACCGGCCTCGTTCCCGAGGCCGATGACGACCACAACATCGAGGGGGGAACTTCGATTTTGGCCGATACCCAGCCGCTGGGACGGCACCACCAGTACCAGCCGAGCCCACGGCCACGCCGACGCCGGGGGAGAGCCGCGGTCGGTGCGGGGGTGGCCGCCGCTGTGGTACTGGCCGTCGCGGTCGCGCTGGTGCTCCGTGACGAACCGGGCCCGGCCCGGCCGGGCTCACCCGCGCTGCAGAACGGAAAGATCGCGCTGCCGGCCACGCCCGGTTATTACATCGGCGTCTACCCGCACGGAGTACCGGCCTCGTACGCCGGGGCGACGGCGTTCGCCAGCGCGACCGGGGTCACGCCACGCTTGGTCGTCTACTACAGCGGCTGGCTCGAACCATTCAAGACCCGTTTCGCGCACACGGCGTCCAGTTCCGGCGCGGTACCGCTGGTGCAGATCAACCCGTCCGGCGTCAGCCTGGCCGCGATCGCGTCCGGGCACTACGACAGCTACCTGAACACGTACGCCCGGGCCGTGGCCGCCTACGGGCACCCGGTCGTGCTGAGCTTCGGGCACGAGATGAACGGCGACTGGTATTCCTGGGCCAGCACGCACACCTCCCCGGCCACATTCGTGGCGGCCTGGCGGCATATCGTCACCGTCTTCCGGACTCGGCGCACCCACAACGTGACCTGGCTATGGACGGTCAACGCCATCAATTCACAGCCGGGGGTCGCGTCCCCGGGGGCCTGGTGGCCCGGCGGCTCCTACGTAACGTGGGTCGGTATCGACGGCTACTACTACAATTCGTCATCGGAGTTCGCTTCGTTGTTCGGCCCGACCATCGCCACGGTACGAACGTGGACCAAGAAACCGATCCTCATCGCCGAGACCTCGGCGGTACCCGCGGCCAACCAGTCCACGAAGATCACCGACCTGTTCGCCGGCCTGCGGCTGTACGGGCTGCTGGGATTCGTGTGGTTCAACGCCAACACCGATCACGACTGGAGTCTGGCCAGCCCCGCCGCGATCGCCACCTTCCGCCGGGTCGCCGCGGCCAATCGCCGGCCCGCCTCGTGAGGACAGCCCCGGCCATCTCCCATCCACCGAAACGGAAGAGGCGGACGCTGCGAACCTACGTGACACTGCTGGTCTGCGCCGTGGTCTTGCTGGCCGGCGGGGTGACGGTGCTGGTGGTCCAGCCGTGGGACACGACACCGCCGCCGCCGCCGGTGACCTCCGTGCGCTACCTCGGCGTGCACGTGAAGACCGCACCGGGAACGTACGCGGGCATCAGCCAGTTCGCCGACAGCATCGGGGTGCAGCCGAACATCGTCTCCTACTACGGCGACTGGCTGGAGCCATTCCAGGCCAGCTTCGCCCAGCAGGCCGTCCAGCACGGCGCCGTGCCGCTGGTACAGATGGACCCCACGAACGTCTCCCTGGCCGCCATCGCCCACGGCCAATACGACGCCTACCTGCGCGACTTCGGTACGGCGGTCAAGTCGTTCGGCTCTTCGGTGGTCATCTCGTTTGGGCACGAGATGAACGGCAACTGGTCGTCGTGGGGCCACACGCACACGTCCCCGGCCACGTTCGTGGCAGCCTGGCGGCATATCGTCGATGTGGTCCGGCAGGCGGGCGCGCGCAACGTGACCTGGCTGTGGACGGTCAACATCGTCGACCGCGACCTGAGCGTGCCCATTCCGGACCCGGCTCCCTGGTGGCCCGGCCGGTCGTACGTGAACTGGGTCGGGGTGGACGGTTACTACTACAACTCCAGCACCCAGTTCTCGTCGTTGTTCGGCCCCACACTGGTCGACGTGCGCAAACTGACCAGCGATCCGATCCTCATCGCCGAGACGGGGGCGGAGCGGAGCGTGGGCCAGGCGGCCAAGATTGCCGACCTGTTCGCCGGCGTTCGCACCTACGGGCTGCTCGGCTTCATCTGGTTCGACGAGGACACCGAAGGCCACTCGTGGAGTATCACCAGCCCGAGCGCCTTCGGCGCCTACCAGCGAGACGCGCGGGCGCTCTTCCGGCCGCCGGCCAGCGCGCCCTGATCCCGGTCCGGCAGGAGCAGCCGATGCACATCGTGGAGCTGACCGACTTTTACCGCCCCGTTATCGGCGGCCTGGAACGGCACGTCGAGACGTTGTCCCGGGGGCTGTCAGGACTCGGCCATACGGTCACGGTCGTCACCCTGCAGACCGGCGACGACCCGGCCGAGGAGGTCCTGGACGGGGTCCGGGTCGTCCGGATCCGTGGCTGGAGCAGCGCCCTGACCGCTCTGCACGCTGACGCCGGACGCCCGTTCCACCCGACGTTCCCCGACCCCGGCGCCATGGCCGCCGTGCACCGGGTGGTGCAGAGCGAACGGCCCGACGTGGTGCACAGTCACAGCTGGCTCCAGTACTCCTACTTTCCCTGGCACCGGACCCGAAAGGGCCCGGCCCACGTCGTCACCCTGCATGATTACGGGCTGGCCTGCGCCAAGAAGACCCTGCAGTACTCCCCTCGCCGGGTGGCCGGTCCCGCGGCACGGGCGCAACCCTGTTCCGGGCCGGGGCTGGCCAAGTGCCTGGCCTGCGCGCCCAGCCAGTACGGCACGGTCAAGGGGACCGCCGTGGCCGCCGGGCTGCGAGCCAGCTGGAACCTGCACGGGCGGGCCGATCGGTACATCGCCATCAGCAACGCCGTCGCCGACGGCTGCCGCCCGGCCCTGCCGGCCAAGACCGAGGTCATCATCATCCCGACCCTGGTGCCCGACCACCTGCCGCAGCTCGCCAGGCGCACCCCGCGGCCGGGCTTCCTGCCTCCCGAGGACGGTTACCTCATGTTCGTCGGCGCGCTGGGCCCGCACAAGGGAGTCGACGTGCTGCTGGAGGCCTGGCACCGGATGCGTGAGCGGCCTCCGCTGGTGCTGCTCGGCACTCCCCAGGCGGATACTCCCCCGCTCGACGGCGCCGGCGTCTTCATCCAGCACAACGTCCCGTCGGCGCAGGTGATGGCGGCCTGGGCCCACGCCTCGGTGGCGGCCGTGCCGTCCGTCTGGAACGAGCCGATGGGGCAGGTCGCGGTGGAAGCGATGCTGACCGGGCGGCCTGTCGTCGCCTCGGACGTGGGCGGCCTGCGCGATGTGGTCGAGAACGGTGTGACCGGGCGGCTCGTTCCCCCCGGCCAGCCCGGTGCGCTGGCCGATGCCCTGGATGGCCTGCTGGCCGATCGGCAGACCCAGTTGGCGATGGGAACCGCGGGCCGGCTGCGGGCCCGGCGGTTCGAGGCCGCGTCGGTGGTACCGAGGGTGGCCGAGGTCCTGGCCGAGGCCGTAGCCGACCGGGACAGTGCTAGCCGGGACAGGGCCAGCCGGGGCAGGGCCACCGCGGTCAGGGCAGGTAGCCGGTGAGCCGGTCCAGGGACTGCTGCTCGGCGATCTCGATCAGCAGCGCGATGCCGGGGTCGAGGACAGGTTGGGGCGGGGCGACCGTGCCCCGGATCCTGGCGTACAGCGGCAGGCTGGCGATCGCGCCGACCACCTGCGCGCCGAGCCAGGCCGCGCCCGCGCCCGTGATGCCCAGCTGCGGCATGAGGAACCACGAACCGCCCAGCGTCATGATCAGAATGGCGAGGTTGAGTGCGGACGAATAACCAAGCCGCAGCGTCACCCGGCACACCACCACCGCGACGTTGGACACCGCATCGGGCAGCGCCGAGATGGCCAGGATGACCAGCAGCCCGTACCCGGCGGTGGCATAGGAGGACCCGAACAGCCGCAGCACGAGCTGGCCCGCGGCGACCACCACGACCATCGCCGGGATCAGCAGCGCCGCGATCACCCGGAGCGCCTTGACCACCAGCCGGCCCAGGTTGGACTGGGCCCGGACCCCTTCGGCGAAGACGGCCTGGGCTACCGAGGGGCTGACCATGAAGAACGCGGACCCCACCATCCAGGTGATGTAGAAATAGGCGTTCTGGACGACGCCCAGCCGGATGGAGACCAGGACCGGCAACACGAGCGGCGTCACCGCCCCGCCTACGCTGGTCAGGTGCTGGCCCAGCAGGCGGCGCACGGAACGGGCGTCAGGCATTTCAGCCGGCCGCTTGTGCCGCGCGCGGCGGCGGGCCCGCACTCGGGCTTCGGCCACGGACTCGGGCCGGCGGTGGGCCCGCGGCCCAGGGCGGCGGCCGAGCCTCAGCTGCGGGATCAGCCACAGGACCCCGGCCCCGGCTCCGAGCAGAGCGGCGGCCACCCAGGCTCCGACCAGGCCGATCACGCCGGCACCGGCGGCGGCCAGGGGCACGACGAACAGCAGCTTGGCCAGGCTGACCAAGGTCTGGAGGAACAGCAGCCGGCCGGCCCGGCGGGCGGCGATGAATGCGGACCCGAGCAGGTTGACCAGGGTCCAGGCCGCGGCCCCGAGTACGGCGGCCAGAACCGCCCGCACCGAGCCGAAAAACGCCTGGTACTGCGCAGAGGCGCTCAGCACCGGCACCACGGCCGCGGTCACCGCGGCGGTGATGGCCACGGTCAGGGCACAGACCCGGGTCAGGAACTTGGTCCATTCCGGTGAGTGCTCGCGGGAGGGCAAGCGCTCGATCAGCGTGGCCGAGGAGCCCAGGTAGGTCAGCAGCGCCACCGTCGAGCAGAGTGAGATCACCGCGCTGGCGGTGCCCACCTCCCGGCTGCTGAACGTATGAGCGGCCAGGACCCAGAACGCGTACCCCAGCGCCGCGGTCACGACCGTCGACGCCATCAGGTAGAGGCTGTTACGGACCAGGCTGTCGGTGCCGACGCCGCGCAGGTAGCGCCGCAGGAAACTGGGCGCGTTCCGGACGGGAACGGGAGGCCGGGTCATCATGACGTGCAGCTTCTCGGCGCCTGTCCCGGCTGGTACACGTCGGCGTTGATCGTCCAGGTCGGCGTGCCCTTGGTCAGCGGGTCGATCTGATGACCCGCGGTCAGGACCAGCCGGAGCCGGTAGGTGCAGCGATCGGGCAGCGCGGGGACCGTCAGCGACCCGTGGTACGTCTGATCCGGCCCGACCGTGAACGTGACCGGCGGGGCCGCCGTCCGCGACGGGCTCCCCAGCCACGTGGCGGTCAGCCGGAAACTGGTGGCGCGGCCCTGATGGTGAACGATCTCGAACGGGAGCTGGGCGCCGTGGCTGGGCAGCGCGATGTCACCCGCCGTCCGCGGGCCGGTCCAGGCCAGCCAGGTGTAGCCGGGCGCGGCCGGGCCCCGGTGATGCTCGTAGGCATAGACGGCACCCCCGAGCAGACCGACACCCACCACTGCGGCCAGCGCGACCGGCAGTGCTCCGGCCCGGGCCGGCGGTTCTTCCGCCGCCAGCACCTCAGCACCCGACAGGTCCGGGTCGGCCTCCTCCGGCCGGGCAGCCACCCGCCGGCCACTTCCCTGCCAGTCGAGCACGAGCCGGGCCCCGGCGGCGGCGGCGAGCAGGACCGAGATGACCAGCAGGCACCAGTACAGGTGCACGGCGGTGATAAGGATGTGGCCTACGTAGAGCGCGAGCGCGGCCAAGACCGTCCAGATCACGCTCAGCAGCACCGTGTACGAAGCGAAGGCGACACCCTCCGGCCGCCGGCGCCGGCCGAACACCGCCCCCAGGGTGAGCGCCCCCGGCACCGTGAGCAGGATCGGGGTGGCCAGCACGGCCCGGGCCGGGCCGCCGGGCAGCAGCCGGGTGGCGGCCAGCAGGGCGAAGAGCAGGACCGCCCAGAGCGGCCAGGCCGCCAGCCACAGGTCCCTGATCCGGCGCCTAGCGCCCAGGCGCCCGGTCACGGGGTCACCACCAGCTTGCCCTGCGGCACCCGGCCGCCTGAGGTGGGCGGCTTGTCCCGGTACTTCGACTGTCCCGAGGGCTGCGGGAGGCGCAAGCGATAGATCGAGTAGCTGTCGGACTGGAACACCTTGACCAGCCAGCTGGTCAGGTCGAACTTCTGCAGGCGCCCGTAGAACAGCGGCTTACCGTCCTGGGAACCGTCCAGGTAGGCAGGCTCGCTGGACGCGAAGTAGACGTTGAGCTGGGGCAGCTCGTAGGCCATGTGCTGGTCGACGATCAGATAGGTGTAGTTCGACAGGCTCAGATCGAACAGCAGCGACTGCGGCTGGATGGAAGCACCCGGCTTGGCCAGGTACAGGTTCCATACGGGGAAGCCGGCCGACGGCCGGTCGGGGTTCTGCAACCCGAAGGAGCCGAAGACGAGCCCGGTGTACCGGTCGGTGACGATGTTGTTGCCCACGCCGGACTGGGCGGAGAACCACTTACTCGCAGCCAGCAGCTCGGGGGTGACCGAGCGCGCGTCGGAACCGTACAGGAACGGGCCGGGGAACCGGTACGACGCGTCCAGGCCCGCCGCCGTCCCGCCGATCAACGTAAGGGCCAGAGCCACCGTCAGCGCCGCCCGCAGGGTCACGCGGGACAACCGGCGGCCCCGCTGGGCAGCCCAGTTGACCAGCCAGACTGCGGCCGGGCCGCCGAGCATGCACAGGCCTATCCAGGTAAAGGCCCAGGACCGGCGGGCACCCTCCGCCCCGGCGGGAGAGAGAATAAAGATGGTCGAGGGAAAATACACCACGCCGAGCGCTGCGAACGCGAAGATCAGGGCCCGGCGGCGACCCCGCGGCAGCAAACCGTCCCGGACCCGCGCCCTGATGATGAGCGCGCCGCCCACGACCAAGCCGAAGGCGAACACGGGGACCAGGTAGGCGAACCGCTGCTCCCACCAGGGCGACAGCGACGCCCCGAACAGCTGTCGAGCCGAGCCACTGCCCCGCACGGCCTGGATCAGCTGGGTGAGTCCTTCGCCCAGGAAGGGCGACAGGTACGACAAGGTGGCCGGGGCGACGAGAGTAAACCAGGCCCCTGCCATCAGCGCCGTCGCCAGCGTCAGGCCCCACGCGATCCCGGCGGTGCGGGCCCAGCCCTCGGACCAGGACAGCCACGGGATGCTGAGGGCCAGCGCCACCAGCGCCATGATCAGGACCAGGGTCATCGTGGACAGGTGATGAGTGACCACGGTGCCGGCGGCGAGAAAGAGCGTGAGACCGGCCCACGCAGTCCGCCCGCGTCCCGGCGGTGACCGGATCGCGCGCACGTAGCCGATCAGGGTCCACACGACCAGCGTGATGGCCATCGACTCGTAGCCGAACTGCGTGTCGAAGTAGAGGAACGAGGAGTTGAGGCCGTAAAGGACCGCGATGACGGCGGCGGTCCGGTTGCCGAACCCCAGGCTCTGGGCCAGCACGGCGATCCCCAGCACCAGCGTGACGTGGAACAGCACCAGCAGCACGACCCCTGCCTGCCAGATGCTGAGCCCGGTGGTCTGGACGAGGGCGGCGGTGGCGGCATGCAGACCCGGATACCGGGCGATGATGGTGATGATCGGGTTCGGCTGGAAGAGCTTGCCCGTAGTGAGAATTTCGTGCGTCTCGCGCCAGTGCGCGTATTCGTCGTGGTAGATCGGCGCCGAAGGAGTACGCAGCAGCTTGGGGGCGTAGCTGGTCAGCCCGTAGACCACCAGCAGCGCGGCCCGCAACGCCGGCGAGGTCGCGCGGCGGGTCAGCATCATCGTCAGCGGCAGCTCGATCAGGAACACGCCGGCCCAGAACCAGATGAACTCTGACTCGCTGCTGACCGTGGTCTGGGCGATCTCATAGCTGCGGACCAGAGCCGCGACACCCGCGATCAGGCCGGCCAGCAGGGCCACGACCAAAACGACCGGCCAACGGCCGTCCGGGGTCCGGCGGCGGTGCGGGACGGATGACTCGGGACCGAACGCTGCATCCATCTCGCGCTGATGATATGACGTGCCGGTCAATCTGGCTCCGAAAGCACCGGATCCCGGGAGCGCGATGCCGACTGGGAACGCGGTGCCGTCTGAGCGCGCGGTGCCGCCTGAGCCCTCGGTGCCGCCTGCGAGCACAGGCCGGCGTACAGCTCGCGGGTCGTCGCCGTGACATCCGCCCACGACGGCAGCGCGACGGTCCCGGGCGGGATACGCTCGGCGGCCAGCGAGGCCGCGATGGCCGCGCTGAACCGGCCGGTGTCCCGGGGGTCAGCCAGGATCACCGGGGCCGCGGGTCCGGCCATCTCGGCCAGGCAGGCGTGCGCCGGAATGGCCGACGCCACCACGCGGGCGCCGGACCTCAAGCCCTCGGCCAGGGTCAGCCCGAACGCTTCGTGATCGCTGGCCGAGACGACCACGGCGGCCTGAGCGAGCAGCTGGCCGAGGACCTCGTCCGGCACCCGCCCGGTGAACTGGACCGGGCGGCCGGCCGGCCCGGCCTGGCGGTACCGCTCGAGCCGGGGGCGATCCGGTCCGTCGCCCACGATCACCAGCCGGGCCGGGCCAGGGAGCTCCCCGAACGCCTTGATGATCAGGTCCACGTTCTTGTAGCGCTCCAGCCGCCCGATGGCCAGCACCACCGGCTCGCGCTCTCCGGCGTGACCGCCCGCCGGTACTTCCCGGGCCGGGGCGATGCCGTTCGGGATGACCGTCACCTTGCCCGCGGCGGCGGGGAACTTCGCGACGACCAGGTCGCGCTCGGCCGAAGACACACAGACCACCGCGTCCGCGCCGCGGAACAGCCGAGCGCCCACCGGGCGGTACAGCTGATGCAAAACGGCGGCCAGCCGGGTGTGGCCGGTGCCGTGGTAGTGGGGCGTGAAGACGAGGGGCCGCCGGCCCCGGCCCCGGCTGAGCGCGGCCTGGCCGGTGAGGTTGTGATAGTTGTGCGCGTGGATGAGGTCGAAATCGCCGGCGTGCTCGCGCAGGTAGCGGAACAGGTCGCGGGCGACCGGGTAGTGGTGGGCCCGGATGGTCAGCGGGAACCGGAGGACCCGGACCGCCCCGGCCCAATCGTCCGCCGCCAGATCATCGCCGGTCTGATGGGTCAGGACGGTCACCTGATCACCGGCGGCGGCGCAGCCGTCAGCCAGCGCCTTGACGTGCGTCTCCAGGCCGCCGACGGCCGGATGGTAGGAGGCGACGACCTGGGCGATCCTCATACGGGGCCCGCGGACGAAGGCTCGGTCGCGGACGCGGGCTCGGTTACGGGCAAACGGCGGCCCGCAAGCGGGGGATGAGCCGCAGACGAAGCGTTAGCCGCAGGTGAGGCGTTAGCCGCGGGTTTCAGGGCGCGGGCCAGGAGCGGCAGCTGGCCAGCGAGGAAGCCGATCAGCACCATCGTGAAGCCGGCCACGATGGCCGCGCTCCGCAGGCCGCCGGAGAGATCGCCCCGGAACACGTCGGCCAGGCCACGGAGTACTCCCGCGGGCAGCACCTCTCGCGCGTAGCGCTGTTCGGTGGAGGTGCTCTTACCTACGCCGTTCAGCGCGGCCAGCGCGGCCTTTCCCTGGCCTTCGTAGAAACAGCGGTAGACGAAGTACCGGACAGTGGCGCGTTCGGCCGGCACCCGATGGCCCGCAGCGGCCGCTGGCTCGTACATCCAGACGCCGGACGGGCAGACCTCAGTGGCCCGCAGGCACAGATCAGTGTCCTCAGGCCGCGAGCGCTTACCCACCTTGGCCATGTCGTCCCGGAATCGGCCGGCCAGGTCGAAGACCTGCCGCCGGATGGCCATGTTGTTACTCCAGACGTTCCGCACGACCGCCGGGCGAGTCGGCATCCCGGTATAGGACGCACCAACGGCCCAGTCGAACTCGGGCGGAAACCAGTAGGGCCGTGAGGTCGCCCACAGGGGATCCATCCGGCCGCCCACACCGACCACGCACGGATCGGTGAAGTAGCCCAACAGCGCGGCCAGCCAGTTCGGCGAGGCCACCGCGTCGTCATCGAGGAACGCGACGATCTCGCCCCGGCTCGCGGCCACCCCGGTGTTCCGGGCGGCCGACGCCCCGGGAACTCCCTGGTTGGCGATGACGGTGACGCCATGCAGTTCCCGGCGCGCCCGGGCCAGCAACTCCGGTTGATGATCGATGACCACGATCGTCTCCAGCACCGGAACCGTCTGCTCCTGTACCGAGGCGATGGCCCCGCGCAGGTCGTCCCAGCGTTGCAGGGCGTAGGCGGCGATGATGACCGACACCGTAGGCTGCGGGGCGACGTCACCAGCGGTGGCCGGCCCAAGCTGATCGGGGGCCGGCCGCTGGGCCGGAACCAGCGATGAGACGGTCTCCACTGCGCCCGGTGCCACCGGACGGCGGGCCCTGCGTCGCTCGCGGAGAATGGCGCGCAGCACCCGGCGCCCCTCCTCGATCGCGGTCAGGTTGCTGACCCCGCGACGCCGCTGGCGCCCGTGGCTCGGCACCTCCGCCACGACCAGGCCCGCCTGGGCGGCGCGCACGTGGATGAGGCTCGTGACCTCAGAAGCGTCGACGTGCGGCCGGTCGCGATCGCCGGGCACCTCATCGAGGCACAGGACCGGCACGTGCCGCCGCCAGAAAGCAGTGAACCCGCAGCACAGGTCTGAATAGTGCCGATTGTAAAGAGCGTTGAACAGCTTAGTCAGGATGAGATTGCCGAAAGTCCGCAACCGGGTGCTTTCACTGCTGCCCCCGCCGCTTGCGTAGCGCGTCCCCTTGGCCAGATCGGCGCCAGCGGTCAGCGCCTCGATAAAGCGCGGGATCTCAGCCGGGTCGACGGACCCGTCGGCGTCGATCGTCGCGATTATGTCGCCGGTGGCGGCGGCAAACCCAAACGTCAGTGCTTGCCTTCTGCCCGTCCCGGGCTGGGCCACGACGCGAACATCAGGCCGCAGGGCCCGGGCGGTCGCCACGGTCGCGTCGACCGAGCATCCATCGACCAGAATGACCTCATGGATATCGACGGGCAACCGGGCAAAGAGGCGCGGTATATTTCGTTCTTCGTTGACCGCTGAGATTACAACAGAAACTGAGGGCATCGACACGTGCCTCCCCCCAAATTTATAAAATAATGACCTAACTCAATAGGTCTCAGGCCGGTAGTTCGGATCGGCATGGCCTGGCCACCGCCGTTCCTGGTCCATTGGTAGTACCTATCTCGTATTCAGCCCGCACCACACGAGGTGCTGACCGCATCACGAGCCGTAGTTATTCGCGCAACTAAGACATATATAACGGAAAGGTACTGGTGGATCGATCAAAAAGTGGGCCCTTTGGACATTTCCGGAACATGCGTAAGAACTCGGTCATACAGCTGGGGCGAACAGGACGAGCGCAATGGCCAGCACGCGAACACGCGTCGTAATCATGGTGGCTGTCCTCATCACCGCGGCCGCCGTCGCGGCCACGATCGCCAGCCTGACCTCCGCCCGGAGCGGGGCCGCCAGCGGCCGTGCTCCGCTGCCCACCTCACCCGCCTCCTACCTCGGCGTTTACGAGAAGGGGCCACCCGCCAGCTACCAGCCGGTGGCCGCGTTCAGCCACGTCGCGGGCCGGACGCCCAACCTGGCCGGCTACTACGGTGGCTGGGGCGAGCCATTCAAGACGGCGTTCGCCCGGACCGTGCACCAGCACCGAGCCGTCACGATGCTGCAGTGGGACCCGACCGGCGTATCGGTAGCGGCCATCGCGGCCGGCCGCTACGACAGGTATCTGCGCTCGTTCGCGGCCAGCGTGCGGGACTTCGGCCACCCAGTGGTGATCGGCTTCGGGCACGAGATGAACGCCAACTGGTACTCGTGGGGTTACGGGCAGGCGTCGCCGACAGCGTTCGTGGCGGCATGGCGGCACATCGTCACGCTGTTCCGGCAGCAGGGCGCGACCAACGTGACCTGGCTGTGGACCCTGCAGGCGGACGAGAAGGGCACCGGGCCGGATGTGTCGTGGTGGCCCGGGGCCAGCTACGTGACCTGGGTCGGTATCGACGGGTACTACTACCGGCCGACCGATTCGTTCTTCAGCGTGTTCGGGGCGACCGTGGCCCAGGTGCGGCTGTTCACCGGCAAGCCGATCCTGCTGTCCGAGGCGGCGGTCGGGCCGGCCGCCGGCCAGGCCGCCAAGATCCCCGGCCTGTTCACGGGCATGCGCCAGTACGGGACGCTCGGGCTGGTGTGGTTCGACATCGCCCAAAACGACGGCGTCTATCACCAGGACTGGCACCTGGAGGACAACCCGTCCGCGGTGACCGCGTTCCGGCATGCGGCGTCGGGGCTTCAGCTCGCTCAGCCCTGACGGTGGCGTCTGGTGTGACCGCGGGGCGCGTGAGTTTATTAAAAAGGCTGATTGTGGCTCGGCCGGGCGGTGATGACGCGGTCCTCGGTCACCACCGCGGTGACCAGGGCGGCCGGGGTGACGTCGAAGGCGTAGTTGAGGGCGCGGGTGCCGTCGGGGGCGATGGGGACGCCGAGCACCTGGGTGACCTCGTCCTCGGCCCGGCGCTCGACCGTGATCCGGCGGCCGTCCGGCGTGGCCGGGTCGATGGTCGACTCCGGCACCACGACCACGAACGGGATGCCGGCCTGCCCGGCGGCCAGGGCCAGGCTGTAGGTGCCGATCTTGTTGGCCACGTCACCGTTGGCCGCCACCCGGTCCGCACCCACCACCACCGCGTCGACCAGGCCCTCTTTGATCAGGAACGGGCCGGCCGCGTCGGCGATCAGGTAGTGCTCGATGGCCAGCTGGTCCAGCTCCCAGCAGGTCAGCCGGGCCCCCTGGAGCAGCGGCCGGGTCTCGTCAACCAGCACGTGGGCCAGGGCCTGGTCGTTGTTCAGGGCCCGGATCACGCCCAGCGCGCTGCCCCAGCCCAGGCAGGCCAGGCTGCCGGTGTTGCAGTGCGTCTCCACCCGCAGCGGGGCCGGCCCGCAGACCCCGCGCAGGTAGCGGGCACCGCGTTCGCTCATCTGGTGGCTGACGGTCACGGTCTTAGCCACGATGGCCAGCGCGGCGGCCTCGACCGCGGCCGCGCCCCGCGGGATGACCGCGGCGGCAGCCTCGGTCTCCCGGCGCAGGTTGACCGCGGTCGGCCGGGCCTCGGCGAGCTGCTTGACCGCCGCGTCGAGCCGGGCCGCATCCCAGCCGTCCCGCTCGGCCAGCCGGGCCGCCAGCGCCACCCCCAGCGCGCCCGCCGCGCCCAGCACCGGGGCGCCGCGGATGGCCAGCCGCCCGATCGCGTCCACCAGCTCGGGGACCGTGGTGAGATGAAGCATGCGGATCTCGTGCGGGAGCGCGGTCTGGTCGAGGGCGACGATGTGCCCATCGCGCCAGCCCAGGACCTCCAGCTCGGCGTCGGAGCTCATACGGTGACGCTACCTGCCCGATTTGCCGTAGGCGGGCCCGATGCTGCTCGGTGAGCTGCGGGCCGAGATCGCCGCGGTCTGCACCAGGCTGGCCGCGGCCGGGCTGGTGGTGGGGACGGCGGGCAACGTGAGCGCCCGGGCCGGGGAGCTGATCGCGGTGACGCCGAGCGGGCTGGACTACGCGGCGATCACGGCCGAACTGGTGGGGGTGCACCGGATGGACGGCACCCCGGTCGAGGCCCCGTTGCAGCCGTCGAGCGAGCTGCCGCTGCACCTGGCGGTGTACGCGGCCGCTGAGGCGGCTGGAGCTGGGGCTGGGGTGGCGGCGATCGTGCACACCCATGCTCCGGCGGCGACCGCGTTGTCGGCACTGGTGGACGAGGTGCTGGCCATCCACTACCAGGTGGCGTCGTTCGGCGGGCCGGTGGCGGTGGCGCCGTACGCGACCTACGGCACCGACGAACTCGCGGCCAACGTGGTCACCGCGCTGGCTGGGCGCTCGGCCTGCCTGATGGCCAACCATGGTGCGGTCACCACCGGGCCGGACCTGCGGACCGCGGTCACCCGGGCCCAGGCGCTGGAGTGGGTGTGCGACGTGTACCTGCGCGCGGCCGCGGCGGGCCGGCCCCGGCTGCTGCCGCCCGAAGAGATCGAGACCGTGGTGCGTAAGCTTTCCGGCTACGGCCAGCGTCCGCCGGCCTGACCGGAGCCAGGCAAGGGGGTCAGTCGTGGACCGGAGTCGTCTGGCCGAACTGCTGGCGCGGGAGCGGGCCACGTTCGCCGGCCGTCATCCCGGGTCGGCGCGGGCCTACCAGCAGGCCGGATCGCTGTTCGGCCGGGTGCCGATGACCTGGATGAACATGGCGGCGGGCGGGTTCCCGCTCTACCTGGACCGGGCGTCAGGGGCCCGGGTCACCGATGTCGACGGGCTGGATTACGCGGACTTCTCGCTGGGTGACACCGCGGCCATGGCCGGCCACTCCCCCGCGCCGGTGCTGCGGGCCATCGAGCGCCGGGCGGCCGGGCGGGGCGGGTTGTCGGTGATGATGCCGACCGAGGAGGCGGCCGAGGCCGGGGCCGAGCTGGCCCGGCGGTTCGGCCTGGCCCGCTGGTCGTTCGCCCTGACCGCGACCGACGCCAACCGGTGGGCCATCCGGCTGGCCCGGGCGCTGACCGGCCGGGGCAAGATCGGTTTTCACAGCTACTGCTACCACGGCACGGTGGACGAGTCGCTGATCGTCACCAGCCCGACCGGAGCGCGACCGCGGCCGGGCAACGTCGGGGCGCCGGTCGACGTCGTCGCGACCAGCCGGGTGGCCGAGTACAACGACCTGGACGGCCTGGAGCGCGAGCTGGCCCACGGCGACGTGGCCGCGGTACTGATGGAGCCGGCCCTGACCAACATCGGTATCGTGCTGCCCGAGCCCGGCTACCTGGACGGGGTCCGGGAGCTGACCCGGCGGCACGGCACGCTGCTGATCAACGACGAGACGCACACGTTCTGCGCCGGCCCGGGCGGGGCCACCGCGGCCTGGGGCCTCGAGCCGGACATGCTGACGGTGGGCAAGGCCATCGGCGGCGGCATCCCCGCGGCCGCCTTCGGGCTGACGGCCGAGCTGGCCGACCGGCTGCTGGGCCGCCGCGACCTGGACCTGGTGGACATGGGCGGGGTCGGCGGCACCCTGGCCGGGAACCCGCTGTCGATCACCGCAGTGTGCGCGACCCTGCGCGAGGTGCTGCGGGACGAGGTGTTCGGGGAAATGTCGGCGCTGGCCGAGCAGTTCGCGGCCGGCGTGGACGGGGTCATCAGCCGGCACGGCCTGCCCTGGTCGGTGAGCCGGCTGGGAGCCCGGGCCGAGTACCGGTTCGCTTCCCCGGCGCCGCGCACCGGCACCGAGGCCGCGGCCGCGTCCGATCCCGAGCTCGACGACTACCTGCACACCTACCTGGCCAACCGGGGCATCCTGCTCACCCCGTTCCACAACATGGCGCTGATGTGCCCGGCCACCAGCCCGGCCGACGTGGACCGGCACACTGAGGTATTCGGCGCGGCCGTAGCCGAGCTGCTCGGCGCCTGAGGAGGTAGCTGGTGGACCGGTCTCGGCTCGAGTCGTTCAGCGACGGCGTGTTCTCCGTCGCGATCACGCTACTGGCGCTGAACCTCGCCGTGGCGGGCCCGGGCGGCCCACCGCTGCTGGCCAAGCTCGGGCACCACTGGCCGGCCTTCGTGGCCTACCTGATCAGCTTCTTCGGCATCGGCATCATCTGGGTCAACCACCACGCGCTGATGAACAACGTGCTGACCGTCACCCGGCCGCTGCTGTACCTCAACCTGGTGCTGCTGGCCGTGGTGGTGGCCATTCCGTTCGCCACCTCGACCATGGCCGACTACCTGACCCAGGGGGGTAAGCACGTGCAGGACGCGCATGTGGCGGCGGCCCTGTACGCCGGGGTCTTCGAGCTGATGGGGCTGGCTGGCCTTCGCGCTCGTCTTCGAGTGGATGCTGCGGCACGACGAATACCTGCGCCAGCCGCTGCCCGCCACGGCCAAGAACGCTGCCCGGCTGCGTTTCTACAGCGGCCAGATCCCCTACCTGATCGCCATCGGCGTGGCGTTCATCAGTGCCTGGGCCACGCTGGTCATCACCGGGCTGGTGGGCGTTTACTACATCTTCGAACGGGCCGCCCCGGTACCGTCCGGGCCGCGGCGGGAAGCAGAGTGACGACCGGTCAGCGAGGTTCCAGGCCCGCCAGCAGGGTGGCGGCGATGGCGGCGGCGTGTGCGGCCGCCGCGGCCGGGTCGGGCGGCAGCTGGGCGAAGCAGCGCAGAAAGGCGTACTGGAAGCAGGATCCGAGCAGCAGGGACGCGGCGGCGTCGCAGTCGGCCCCGGGCCGCACGCGGCCGTGCTCCTGTTCCAGGCGCAGATAGCGGGCCAGCGCCTCCAGCGGGGACTGTGGGCCCGCGCCTTGGCGGGTGACCGCGGCGTGGTGCGCGGCCAGCAGGTCCGGCTCGGAGAAGACGGACGCGCTGATCGGGAAGCTGGCCTCGTAGAAACCGATCGCGCCGCGGGCGATGGCGTTCAGCCGGTCCGGTAGCGAGCCCTGCCCGGCGTCGGCCGACAGGTTGCGCACGAACGGGCTCAGGCCGGGCAGGCGTTCCTTGAGCACGGCCAGGAACAGGTCGGTCTTGTCCTGGAAGTGCTTGTAAAGGGTGGCTTCGGAGTAACCGGCGGCGCGGGCGATCTCCTTGGTGGTGGTGCGGGCGAAGCCGCGCGTCCGCATCACGTGGGCGGCCGCGTCGAGGATGCGGTCCCGGGTGCCTGGCATGCGCCCTCTTAAATACGTTGACAGGTTAGTGAGTGCTTACCCATCATAAGGGTTAGTGAGCATTCACTCACCGAGCCGGGCGCGGTCGGATGACCGGCGGGCCGGGCGGCAGACGGGAGAGTTCGATGAGGCTGACGGTGTTCGGGGCGACGGGTGGAATCGGGTCCGAGGTGGTGCGGCAGGGGCTGGCGGCCGGGCACGACGTGGTGGCGGTGGTGCGGGACCCGGCCCGGCTTACGGTGCCGGCGGGGTCGGGGCTGGGCGTGGTCACGGCGGACGTGATGGACCCGGCGCAGATCGGGCCGGCGGTCAAGGGGTCCGACGCGGTGGTGTCGGCGCTGGGGCCGCGGAAGGGCGGGCCGCCCGCGGTGCTGACCGACGGGGTGCGGAGCATCCTGACCGCCATGGCCGACACCGGGGTACGGCGGCTGGTCGCGGTCAGCGCGAGCGGGGCCTTCATCGAGCCGAGCGACCCGTTCGTGACCCGGGTGATAGCCAAGCCGCTGTTGCAGCGCATCCTGCACGACGGGATGGCCGACACCCGGCGGATGGAGGGAGAAATCTGGGCCAGCGCCAGCGACTGGACGCTGATGCGCCCGCCGCAGCTGACCAACCGGCCGGGCCGCGGCCGCTACCGCCGCATGATCGACAGCAACGTGGGGAGGAGCATCGCACGGGCCGACGTGGCCGACGCGATCCTGGCCGCCCTGGCCGACCCGGCGACCATCGGCCACACGGTGGGCATCGGGTACTGAGCCGAAGGTGAGGCCGCATGCCGTGGCTGGTCGGTACGTCGGGGTGGCAGTACCGGGACTGGCGTGGCGTGCTGTACCCGGCCGGGGTGCCGCAGCGGCTGTGGCTGGAAACCTACGCCGAGCAGTTCGCGACGGTGGAGAACAACAACTCGTTCTACCGGCTGCCGACCCGGGAGATGTTCGCGGCGTGGGCCGGGCGGACGCCGGACGGGTTCGTGATGGCGGTGAAGGCCAGCCGCTACCTGACCCACATCCGGCGGCTGAAGGATCCGGCCGAGCCGGTCCAGCGCCTGCTCGACGCGGCTACCGGACTCGGTGACCGGCTGGGGCCGATCCTGCTGCAGCTTCCGCCGACGTGGAAGGGTGATCCGCGGCTGCTGGACGACTGCCTGGCCGAGTTCGGGCGGCGGGGACCGCGCGGGCTCCGGGTGGCGGTGGAGATGCGGCACGAATCCTGCTGGACCGACGAGATCCGGGAGGTGCTGACCGCCCGGGGAGCGGCGCTGGTGTGGACGGACCGGCACGAGTCCCCGCAGGAGCCACAGTGGCGGACCGCGGACTGGGGTTACCTGCGGCTGCACGAGGGCGCGGCCCAGCCGTGGCCGCGCTACCGGCCGGCCGGGCTGCGGGCCTGGGTCAAGCGGCTGGCGGACGGCTGGCCCGACGGTGCTAGCCCAACCAGGGCTAGCTCAGACAGTGTTAACTCAAACAGTGCTAGCTCAAACAGGGCTAGCTCAAACAGTGCCGACGTGTACGTGTACTTCAACAACGACCCGGGCGGGGCGGCGATCCACGACGCGGTGGGGTTCGCGGCCGCGGCCCGGAAGGCGGGGCACACGGTGAGCCGAACCCCCGGTGAGGTGCCTGTGACGGCTGGGGGCTGAGGGGCGCGTGTGACGGGCGGGGCTGGGCGGCTGGCGGCGTTGGCGGTGAGCCGGAGGGTCAGGCCTGGCCGGTGAGCCAGCGTTCCATTCGGGACAGGAGCTCCTCGGTGTCGACCGGCTTGGTCACGTAGTCGCTGGCTCCGGCGCCCAGGCTCTTCTCCCGGTCGCCAGGCATGGCCCGGGCGGTGACGGCGATGATCGGCAGCGCGGCGAAGGCGGGCATCCGGCGGATGGCCGCCATGGTGGCGTAGCCGTCCATCTCCGGCATCATCACGTCCATCAGGATCAGGTCCACG
The DNA here is from genome assembly GCA_965277615.1 of Streptosporangiaceae bacterium. Lineage (GTDB taxonomy): Bacteria > Actinomycetota > Actinomycetes > Streptosporangiales > Streptosporangiaceae > Bog-532. The sequence goes on from CBDIDG010000004.1 coordinate 1,152,420, forward strand.
TCCGGCTCGGCCGCCAGCACGGCGATGCCCTCGCGGCCGTCGGAGGCCCGCAGCACGGTGACCCCGTGCTCCTCCAGCGAGCTGGTGATCGCGTACACGTTGCGGATGTCGTCGTCGACGACCAGGACCTTCTTGCCGGCCAGGCCCTGATGCTCGGCCACCGGCGGCGCCGGGCGGGCGATCGGGTGCGGGCCGGTCCGGCTGACCAGGTCATCGGCCTGACCGGTGGGCCCGGCCGACAGGTACAGTGCGATGCGCTCGCGCAGGTCGTCCAGGGACGGCAGCAGCTGCACCGGCCCCTCCCCCAGCTCTGAGCCGGTCAGCTGGTGCTCGGCCAGCTGATAGTGGGCCAGCCGGGCCTGGGCGCCGGCCTGGTCGTCCCGGGTGTGGGCCAGCACGGGCAGGCCGGACAGGGCCGGCTCATCCCGGAGCTGGTCCAGGAACGTGAAGGCCGCCGCGCCGGGCAGGCCCAGGTCGAGCACGACGCACTGGTGCGGCGCCGAGCGGAGCTGGTCCACCGCCTCGTCCGGGCGGGTGACGGTCTGCACCTGGACCGGCCGGCTCACGTCGGCCAGGTCGGAGGCGGCGCTGTAGGCCAGCAGCGTGAGCAGGCCGCCCGGGGCGCTCTCCAGCACCAGCAGCCGGTGCGCGCCTTGCTGGGGCTCCAGAGGCGGCGGAGACAGGGCGGGCGGCGGTGAGGACGGCAGCGGCTGGGCCGAGCCGGGAGCAGGGGCGGGGGCCGCCGGGCGCTCAGGCCGGGGGGACTGCTCAGGGAGCGGGGATGGGTGCGGAGCCGGGGATAGGCCGCCCGCGGAGCAGGACGAGGCCGTCGGCGACAGCTGGGACGGCAGCAGGGCGACCTGGTCCCCGGTGGTCTGCGGCAGCGTGCACGGCACGTACAGGGTGAACGTGCTGCCCCGGCCGAGCTCGCTGTCGGCGGTGATGTCGCCGCCGAGCAGCGCGCCGACCTCGCGCGCGATGGACAGGCCGAGCCCGGTGCCGCCGTACCGCCGGCTGAGCGTGCCGTCCCCCTGCTCGAACACCCCGAAGATGGCGTCCAGGTTCTCCGGCGCGATCCCGATCCCGGTGTCGGTGACCGAGAACGTGACGGCTGCCTCGCCCGGGAGCCCGGCGGCCGGCCCGATCCGGAGCGTGACCTGGCCGGCCGAGGTGAACTTGACCGCGTTGGACAGCAGGTTGCCCAGCACCTGGCGCAGCCGCTGCCGGTCGGTGAACATCTCCCCCGGCGCGTCCGAGGCCAGGTCGACCGCGAAGGTCAGGCCCTTCTCCGCGGTCAGCGGCTGGAACGTGGCCTGGATGTCGTCCAGCAGGGCATGCAGGGTGAACCGCTCCGGGTAGATGTCCATCCGGCCGACCTCGACCTTGGACAGGTCCAGGATGTCGTTGATCAGCTGCAGCAGGTCCGAGCCCGCGGAGTGGATGACGTTGGCGTACTCGACCTGCTTGGTGGTCAGGTTGCCGCCGGGGTTCTGGGTCAGCAGCCGGGCCAGGATCAGCAGGCTGTTCAGCGGGGTACGCAGCTCGTGCGACATGTTGGCCAGGAACTGCGACTTGTACCTCGACGCCAGCGCGAGCTGCTGGGCCCGCTCCTCGATCTCCTGCCGGGCCTGCTCGATCTCGGCGTTCTTGGTCTCGATGTCGCTGTTCTGCCGGGCCAGCTGCTCGGCCTTGTCCTCCAGGTCGGCGTTGGACCGCTGCAGCTCGTCCTGCTGGGCCTGCAGCTCACCGGTGAGCCGTTGCGACTCTTTGAGCAGCGCGTCGGTGCGGGCGTTGGCCACGATCGTGTTCACGTTGACCCCGAGCATCTCGGTGAACTGCTCCAGGAAATCGGTCTGGACCGGGGTGAACATGGTGAACGAGGCTAGCTCGATGACCCCGAGCACCTGGTCTTCGAACAAGATGGGCAGCACGGCCAGGTTGGCCGGGGAGGCCTCGCCCAGGCCGGAGGAGATCTTGACGTAGCCCTCGGGCAGGTCGGCGACCACGATCGACCGCTTGCTCTTGGCCACCTGGCCGATCAGCGACTGGCCCAGCCGGTACTGCAGGGGTGCGTCCTTGTCGGCCCGCAGCCCGTACCCCGCGATCAGCCGCAGCCGGGTTTCGCCGCTGACCGTATCGGCCAGGAAGAACGTGCCGTGCTGGGCGCCGGCCAGCGGGGCCAGCTCGTCCATGATCAGGTCGGCCACGGCGGTGAGGTCCCGGTGACCCTGCATCAGGCCGGACAACCGGGCCAGGTTGGACTTCAGCCAGTCCTGCTGCTGGTTGGCCGAGGTCGTCTCGCGCAGCGACTGGACCATGGCGTTGATGTTGTCCTTGAGCTCGGCCACTTCGCCCTGGGCCTCGACCGCGATCGACCGGGTCAGGTCGCCGGACGCGACCGCGCTGGTCACCTCGGCGATCGCGCGAACCTGGGTGGTCAGGTTGCTGGCCAGCTCGTTGACGTTCTCGGTCAGCCGCTTCCAGGTGCCGGACACGCCCTCGACCTCGGCCTGGCCACCCAGCCGGCCCTCGCTCCCGACCTCACGGGCCACCCGGGTGACCTCGGCCGCGAAGGAGGACAGCTGGTCGACCATCGTGTTGATCGTGGTCTTGAGCTCGAGGATCTCGCCGCGGGCGTCCACGTCGATCTTGCGGGACAGGTCGCCCTGGGCCACGGCCGTGGTGACCTGGGCGATGTTCCGCACCTGGTTGGTCAGGTTGGTGGCCATCGAGTTGACGCTGTCGGTCAGGTCCTTCCAGGTGCCGGCCTTGTTGGGTACGTTGGCCTGGCCGCCGAGGATGCCCTCGGTACCGACCTCACTGGCCACCCGGGTGACTTCACCGGCGAACGCGGACAGCGTGCCGACCATGGCGTTGATGGCCTGGGCCAGCTCGGCGACCTCGCCCTTGGCCTCGACGGTGATCTGCTGGCTCAGGTCACCGCGGGCCACCGCCGTGGCCACCGCGGCGATCGAGCGGACCTGGTCGGTCAGGTTGGACGCCATCACGTTGACGTTGTCGGTCAGGTCCTTCCAGGTGCCGGAGGCCCCGCGGACGTGGGCCTGGCCGCCCAGCCGGCCCTCGCTGCCGACCTCGCGGGCCACCCGGGTCACCTCGTCGGCGAACGCGGACAGCTGGTCGACCATGGTGTTGACGGTGTTCTTGAGCTCGAGGATCTCGCCCCGCGCGTCCACGGTGATCTTCTGGCTCAGGTCGCCTCCGGCCACAGCCGTGGTGACCTGAGCGATGTTGCGGACCTGGTCGGTCAGGTTGTCCGCCATGGCGTTGACCGACTCGGTGAGGTCCTTCCAGGTGCCGGACACGTTGGGGATCGCGGCCTGGCCACCGAGCTTGCCTTCGGTACCGACCTCGCGGGCGACCCGGGTCACCTCAGAGGTGAACGCGCCGAGCTGATCGGCCATCCCATTGAACACGGTGGCGATCTGGTCCATCAGCGGGTCGCCGTTCTCCCGCAGCCGGATGCTGAAGTCGCCGCCCCGCACCGCGGTCAGCCCAGCCAGCAGTTGCTCCAGGCCGTACTCGTCAAGCTGACGGCCGGCGGACACGAGGTCGGTCATCGGTGCTCCCTATCGGTCCCCCACGGGCCACGGCGCCGGGTGTGGGCAGATCGTGACACATGACGCAAGCCAGCGCGCCGCCAGAACGTTTGCCGCATGGCAACATTAAGCAGGGCCGGAACCAGCTCGCGCGCGCGTCCATCGCTCTCATGTTCCCATAGGGCGGCAGGCCGGAGAAGATAGTCGGCCAGGCCAGGCAGCAGTGGCGCGCGAGCCGGGGTATTAATCCCCGGGGACAACGAAAGGTGGGTGAGCGGTGCCCTCCGCTGACGCTCCTGACGGCACTGGTACTCCTGGTAGCAGTGGCACTTCTGGCGGCACGGCTGAAGAGGTCCTGCGGCTGGCCGCGGTCATCGACCGCCAGCGGCAGGAGCTGGACCAGGCGCGGCTGGCGGCCGCGGCCCGGTCCGTGGCCGACATGGCCACCGGCGTCCTGATCGAGCGGCTCGGCTGCTCACCGGCCGAGGCCGCCAGCCAGCTGACCGCGCTGGCCCGGGAGGCCAGCACTCCGGTGACCGAGATGGCCGCCGCCATCATCAACCAGGATCAGGCCCTGCCCATCATCGGGCCCGTCACCGGGCCCGCCGCCGGGGCGCCGGCCGCGGGCGACGCGGCGCGGACGGCCAGCGCGGTGCTGCGTAACCAGCTGGCCGGGGCGGCGGCCCTGGCCGCCGACGGCGGGGAGTTCGCGGCCGCGGTGCTGGACCAGGCGCTGGCCCCGCTCGGCGCGGCCGCGGTGGCGCTGTGGCTGATCGGAGCGGACGGCAGCCTGGGCCTGCTGGGGGAGGCGGGGCTGGGCCCGGCCGAGGCCAGCCGCTGGCGCTGGATCCCGCCCCAGATGGACTGCCTGGAACAACGGGTCGCGGGCGGCGGGCCGGACCTGTGGTGGCCCGGTCCCGGTGCGGGCGAGCCGCCCGAGCCCGCGCTGCCCCTGGCCGGCCACTGGCCGGACGGCGCCCGGACGGTGATCGCGCTGCACGACCACGCCTCCGCCCTGCTGGGCGTGATGGAGATCTGCTGGCCGCGGCCGCAGGCGGACTTCCCGGCCGCGCTGCGGCAGCAGGTCGGCGACCTGACGCGGGCGTGCGCGCAGCTGCTCAGCGCCCGGGTGGCGCGGGGCGAGCTGACCCTGGTGCGGTCCCGGCCCGCCCTGCGCGGCCTGCTCGGCGGGCTGCTGGAGACCGTGCTGCTGGCCTCGGCCGTGCGCGACGACACCGGCACCGTGACCGACTTCCGTATCGACTACGCCGCCAGCCCGGCCGGCCGGCACCCCGGGGGCCAGCCCGCGAACAGCCAGCACCCGGGCAGCCCGCACCCGGGCCGGCGCGATGCCGCCGACCCGACCGGGCGCACGCTGGCCGAGGCCTATCCGGCCATGGCGGGCGAGGTGCTGGACCGGGCCGTGCAGGCGCTGGCCACCGGCGAGCCCCAGTACCTGCCCGGCCCGGTCAGCAACAGCCCGGCCGGGGCCATGGACGGCGCGATCGCCGACGTCCGGATCGCCCGGTTCTTCGACGGGGTGGTGATCACCTGGCAGATCGCCACCGAGGCGGACCGGCTCACCGCGCTGCTGGGGCAGATCCAGCGGCTGGGCCGGATCGGCGGCTGGCAGGAGAACCTGCTCACCGGCCGGCCGGACTGGACCGACGCCGCGTTCTCCCTGTTCGGCCTGCCGGCCCGGGCGGGCACCGCCATCTCGCTGGGCGACCTGCACAGCTACGTGACCGGGGCGGATGTGCCCGCGTTGCGCGAGTTCCGTGACACGCTGCTACGGACCGGGCGGCCCGCGAGCACGACGTTCCGTATCGTCCGGGCTGACGACGGCAGCGTGCGGCAGATCCGGGTGTTCGCCGAGCCGGTGCTCGGCCCGGCGGGCACGGCCGAGTCGGTGCGCGGCGCGTTCCAGGACATCACCGCGGAGTACCAGACCCGGGTGGTGCTGGCCGCGACCCGGGACCAGCTGGCCGACAGCGAGCAGCGGGCCGAGGAAGAGCACCTGCTGGCGGTCCGGCTGCAGCGGGCCATCCTGCCCCCCACGGCTCAGCCGGTCGAGGCGGCCGGCATCGAGGTCGCGGTGCGCTACCGGCCGGCCGGCCCCGGTCACCTGGTCGGCGGGGACTGGTACGACACGCTCCTGCTGCCAAGCAAGGACGTGCTGCTGGTGGTGGGAGACATCGCCGGGCACGGCATCGACGCGGTGACCGGCATGGTCGCGGCGCGCAACTGCCTGCGCGGGCTGGCCATCACCGGAGCCGGCCCGGGCGAGCTGCTGGCCTACCTCAACAGCGCGGTCTGCCACCTGATCGACGGGGTGGTGGGCACGGTGGTGTGCGGCCTGTACCGGCCGTCCGAGCGGACCCTGCGCTGGGCCCGGGCCGGGCACCTGCCGCCGGTCGTCATCCGCGACGGGCAGGCGACCATGCTGCCGCTGCCGCAGGGCGTACTGCTGGGCAGCGACCCGGACGCCCGGTACGAGGAGCTGACCACCCCGCTGGCGCTGGGGGACACGATGCTGCTGTTCACCGACGGGATGGTCGAGCGCCGGGGCGCGCCGATCAACGAGGCGCTGGACGAGTTCGCCCGGCGGGCGGCCCAGCCCTTCCAGACCGTGGCCCAGCCGTCGGCGGCCGAACTGGCCGACCACGTGCTGGCCCACGCGGCCTCCGACACCGGCGACGACGCCTGCCTGGTGACGGTGCGGATCCGCTGAAGGCAGTGCTAGCCAGACGTGGGCTAACCAGACGTGGGCTGACCAGACCAGGCTGACCAGACGAGGCTGACCAGAGGGGGGCGCTAGGACGGGGCGGGCAGCTCCTGGTCGGCCGAGGAGGCCGGGGGCTCCTCGCCAACGCCGGCGATGGCCTCGTCCACGCTGTCGTACAACGGCAGCCGGTAGGCCAGCCCGGTGATCCACAGCGCCTTGGCCGGGCGGTACTGGGCCCCGGCCAGGATCAGGCCGCCCGAGGCGGACAGGCGCTTGTAGTGACCCATGATCACGGCGAGGCAGCCGGTGTCCATGAACGTGACGTCGGACATGTCTATGATCAGCCGGTGGCTGTGGCGGCGGGCCTGGGTCAGGTACTGGTCGAACTGGTCGCGTGAGGTCAGGTCAAGGTTCCCTGACACCCGGACCACAGTGAACGCGCCGCGCTGCTCTGATGACAGGGACAGCATGTGACCTGCACCCCTTCGATCATGGCCCTGAGGTCACCGACCACGATACCGCCCGGACGGCCCCGTCAGCCCAGGCTCATCCGCAGCAGTACGGCGGTGCCGGCCTCGGTCGCGTTGATCTGCATTCCGTCGCAGACCATCCGGGCCACCTCCAGACCCATCCCGCCATGCTCGGCGGACCGGCGGGGCAGCGGGGTAGGGGCCATCGCGCCCGGCCATTGCCCCTGGTCGCGGATCTCGGCCAGCCCAGCCCGCCCGTCCACCCACAGCCGCAGGCTGGCTTCCGGTGATCCGTGCCGGACCGCGTTGGTGGCGATCTCGTTGACCGCGATCACGAAGTCGTCGGCGGTGTCGGCGGCCATCCCGGCCCGGAGCGCCCAGGACGCGGTGCTGCGGCGGACCAAGGGCAGATCTCCGGCCCGGAACGTCATGTCCAGCGGGCCGGGCGGTGTGGGACGCGACGATCCCCGCACGCGCCGCGGCGAGCCGTCCTTCACTCCCCCACCTACCCTGAACACCGGTCACGCCAGCTACGACAGCCGGGGCCCAAGCTGAGCGGGCCCCAACGCAGCCCTTCTGCCCAGCTTTTGCGCCGCCATCCCGCCCGCAGCTCATTCTTTGGCCGCGGGCAGCGCCATCCGGACGTGAACGTTACCACCCCATGCGGCCTCATTAAGGGCACGGTGGTGCTCGGATCGGTGCTGGAGCAGATCCCGGTGGCCGACCGGGCGGAGCTGGTCTTGACGCTCGCGCCAGGCGGGACCTAGCCTCGCCAGGAAAAGGTATTCCTCCTGACTTCGCGAGGCCTACGTGACTGATCTGGACGCAACCCCGCGCGCCGCCACCCCCACCCGGGTGCAGGCTGGCCCCGCGACCCCGACCGCGGCGGCGCAGACCGCGCACCGGCCGCTGACCGGGCCCGGCGCGGCGCTGACCGAGGGCCTGCTGCACGACTGGCAGAGCCGCAACCGGGAGGCCAGCCTGCCGCTGGCCCTGCGCCAGCTGGAGGTGGCGGGCAACCTGGACAACCTGCGGGCGGCCGCCGCCGCCGGGGACTCGGCCGGGCCGGGCGCGGCCAGCTACCACGGGCCGGTGTTCATGGATTCCGACGTCTACAAGACGCTGGAGGCCATCGGCTGGGAGCTGGCCCGGGATCCGGACAGCGGCACCGGGCAGATCCTGGCCAGCTTCGCCGACGCCGCGATCACCCTGCTGGAGCAGGCTCAGCGCCCGGACGGCTACCTGGACTCCTACATCCAGGTCAGCGGCGAGCCCCGGTACGGGCGGCTGGCGTCCAGCCACGAAATGTACTGCGCGGGCCACCTCATCCAGGCCGCGGTGGCGCTGAGCCGGACCGCAGGCCAGGGCCCTGGAGGCCACGAGGAACTGGCCCAGCGGCTGCTGGGCGTGGCCCAGCGCTTGGCCGATCACCTGGTGGCCACGTTCGGCGGCCAGGAACGGGGCCTGGACGGCCACCCCGAGGTCGAGACCGCGCTGGCCGAGCTGTACCGGGAGACGGGCCAGCGGGCCTACCTGGACCTGGCCAGCCAGTTCGTGGAGCAGCGCGGGCACGGGCTGGCCGGCGACTCCGGCCGGGGGCACCGGTACCTGCAGGACCACCTGCCGATCCGGGACACCGTGACCCTGGAGGGGCACGCGGTCCGGGCCCTGTACCTGGAGGCCGGGGTGACCGACGTGGCCAGCGAGACCGGCGACGCCGACCTGCTGGCCGGCTCGATCCGCCGCTGGGAGGACATGGTCGCGACCAAGACCTACCTGACCGGCGGCAACGGGTCCCGCCACTCAACCGAGGCGTTCGGTGACCGGTTCGAGCTGCCGCCGGACCGGGCTTACACCGAGACCTGCGCCGCGATCGCCAGCTTCCACTGGTCCTGGCGGCTGCTGCTGGCCACCGGCGACGCCCGTTACGCCGACCTGATGGAACGGCTGCTGTACAACGCGTTCGGCGCTTCGATCTCCACCGACGGGCAGCGGTTCTTCTACGTCAACCCGCTGCAGCGCCGTTATGACCACTTCGAAGTTGACGATCCCGGACGCCGGCACGAGTGGTTCTCCTGCGCCTGCTGCCCGCCGAACATCATGCGGCTGCTGGCTTCGGTGCAGCACTACCTGGCCAGCACGGCCGGCGACACCCTGTACCTGCACCAGTTCACCGGGGCGACGGTGACGGCGCCGCTGGCCGGCGGCACCCTGGACGTGGCGGTGTCGGCCGACCTGCCGTGGTCGGGTGAGGTCACGGTGCGGGTCACGCAGGCGCCAGCCGGCCCGTGCGGGCTGGCCCTGCGCGTCCCGGCCTGGAGCGGATCGCCGCAGCTGCTGGTCAACGGGGAGCCGGTCCAGGCCACCGCGGCCCAGGGCTACCTGACCGTGACCCGGACCTGGCAGCCGGGCGACGTGCTGGCTGCGACGTTCGACCTGACCCCGCGCTGGGTGTACCCGCACCCGCGGATCGACGCGGTCCGGGGCTGCGCCGCGGTCGAGCGCGGCCCGCTGGTCTACTGCTTCGAGCACGTAGACCAAGCCGACGGAACCGACCTGGACGACCTGGCGCTGGTGGCCGGCTCGGGCCTGACCGAGAGCCCGGCCACGCTGGCCGAGATCGGCCGCACGGTGCTGGTCGAGCTGGATGCGCGCCCCGTCCGGGCGGGCCTGCCGGATGAGCTGCCGTTCACGGCCACGGCGCCGACCACGGACCCCGGGCCGGTGCAGCGGGCCACGGCGGTGCCCTACTTCCAGTGGGACAACCGGGACGGCCAGCCCATGCGGGTCTGGCTGCCGGGCATCATGGCTGAATGACGATCACGGTACGGGCCGCCACCGCAGCCGACGCGGCTGCGGTGGCGGCGATCTACGCGCCGGTGGTCACCGGCACGGCCATCTCGTTCGAGGAGCAGCCCCCGTCGGCGGACGAGATCGGCCGCCGGATGACGGCCCGGCCGCGGCTGCCCTGGCTGGTGGCCGACGACGGAGGGCGGGTCGCGGGTTACGCCTACGCCTCGGCGCACCGGGCCCGGCCCGCGTACCGCTGGTCGGCGGACTGCTCGGTGTACCTGGACCCGGACTACCGGGGGCAGGGGCTGGGCCGGCGGCTGTACCAGCAGCTGATCCCCGAGGTCGGAGGGCTGGGCTACCGGTCGCTGTTCGCCGGGATCGCGCTACCGAACCCGGCCAGCGTGGGCCTGCACGAGGCGCTCGGCTTCCACCCGGTCGGGGTGTTCCGCGACGTCGGTTACAAACACGGCGCCTGGCGGGACGTGGGCTGGTGGCAGCGTTCGCTGGGGGAACCGGGTCCGGGCCCCCGCGAGCCGCTCTCCTGGTCACCGCCGGCGTAAGGTCGGTTTCCATGTCAGGGCGGGAGCTGGTGATCCTCGGGACCGCGAGCCAGGCGCCCACGCGGACCCGCAACCACAATGGTTACCTGCTGCGGTGGGACGGCGAGGGCCTGCTGTTCGACCCGGGTGAGGGCACCCAGCGGCAGATGCTGCTGGCTGGGGTCCGGGCCAGCGAGATCAACCGGATCTGCGTCACCCACTTCCACGGCGACCACTGCCTGGGGCTGCCGGGCGTACTGCAGCGGATGGCCCTGGACCGGGTGGCCCATGACGTCGTGTGCCACTATCCGGCCGGAGGGCAGGAATACTTCAGCCATCTGCGGCACGCCGCCTACTTCCACGACGTAGCCACCGTCACCGAACGCGCGGTCGCGGGCGACCCGGACGTGCTGGCGGAGACGAACGCCTGGCGGCTGCTGGCCCGGCCGCTGTCGCACCGGGTGCCGACCGTGGGCTACCAGCTGGCCGAGCCGGACGGGCGCCGGATGCGGCCGGACCGGCTGGCCGCCCTCGGCATCAGCGGGCCGGACGTGGGACGGCTGGCCCGCGACGGTGGCCTGGACGTGGCGGGCCGGCGAGTCAGCCTGGACGAGGTGAGCGAGCCCCGGGCCGGGCAGCGGTTCGCGTTCGTGATGGACACCCGGCTCTGCGACGGCGCGTTCGCGCTGGCGGAGGGGGCCGACCTGGCCGTGTGTGAGGCGACGTTCCTGGACGACGAGGCCGAGCTGGCCCCGGCCTTCGGGCACCTGACCGCGCGGCAGGCGGGCCAGATCGCGGCCGAGTGCGGGGTCCGCACGCTGGTGCTGAGCCACTTCTCCCAGCGGTACACCCACCAGGACCCGCGCCGGTTCGCCGACGAAGCAGGCGCGGAGTTCGGCGGCGAGATCGTGGTGGCGGCCGACCTGGACCGCGTCCCGGTGCCGCGCCGGGCGGTGTTACCGGCCCCGGGGTTACCGGCCCCCGGGGTCACCAGCCCCGGGGTTACCGGCCCCGGTCAGCCGATGGGCTGGCGGCCCAGGACGGGCGGCTCGCGGCCCGCGAACAGCCAGCCGCCGGCCGCGGCCAGCAGCGGCATGCCGATCAGCAGCACCAGCAGGTTGGTCACCGGCACCGCGGACAGTGCGGACAGGCCACCTTCCAGCGTGTCGCCCCGGAAGTAGCCGACCGCGGCCACGTACCCGGCGGCCACGCCCAGCACCGCGCCGAGCAGGCCGAGCGCACCCGCGGTCACCGCGGTCAGCGCGCGACGGGTCCGGCCGCTGGCCCCGGTGGCGGTCAGGGTGCGCAGGTCGGACGCGGTCTCGCTGCGGATCAGGCCCACGCTCATGGCCAGCACCCCGAGCGCGAGCAGCACGCCGAACACCGTGGCCCAGTCGATGATCTGATTCACCGACGGGACGCTCGACCTGGTCTCGACGGTCATGTTGGCTCCGGCCGCGGCCAGCTGAGCGCTCTTGATCTGGGTGACCGTGAGCGGGTGGGGGGTCTGGATCAGCCAGCCGGACACCACCGGGCTCAGGCCGAGCTGGCCCACGGCGTGCTCGGTGATCACCGTGTTCGGCGCGGACGTGCCGGACGGCAGCGCGGTGACCTGCTGCATGACCGGACCGGCCAGGCAGCTGCCCGGCGGGCAGGGGAACGAGTCCGGCCCCGGCAGCTTGCTGAAGTAGCTGCCGTAAACCAGCTGCATCTTCGACAACCCGGACAGGCCAGGCCGCATGGTGAGGAGGTCCGTGCCGGACCGGACCGTGCCCGGCGCGATCCCGAACGACTTCAGCAGGGCCGGGGTGGCCACGTACACCGGACCGGACCAGTTCCGGCCCTGCGCCGCGTGCTGCAGGGAAGCGGTGGTGGTGTCCAGCTCGGTCACCTGGTGCGAGCCCAGCGCGGACGCCAGCTGGTTCGCGGCCGTGCGCATGGACCGGATCTGCCCGCCGGTGACCGGCCCGGAAGCCGATTGGCCGGGGCCGCCCGGCCCCGGCCCGTACGCCCCGTTGGGCGTGTAGACGATCAGCTGGCTGGAGGTCAGGTTGGGGCCGGCGTAGTCGAGCACGTTGGCGTAGCGGGCCGCCGACACGATCGAGATCATCACCGCAATCAGCACGCCCAGGCTGATCGCAGCCAGCGCCGAGCCCGACCGGGCCCGGTAGCGGGCCAGGTCCCGTAGGGCCAGCCGGGCCGAGACCGGGGTGTGCCGGGCGAGACGGCCCAGCAGGGCCAGGCACATCGGCGCCAGCAGCACCACCGCCGCGACCAGCGCGATGAAGCCGCCGACTACGCACAGCATGGCCGTACCCTGACCGCTACCGCTGGGCCGGCTGCCCGCGAAGGTCAGCAGGCCGAACGCCACCGCCAGCACCACCACACCGGGCAGGGCCGACCGGCGGACACGCTTGGGCGGGGCCGGCCGCCCGGCCAGCGCCGCCACCACCGGGATCTTGGTCACCGCCCGGGCTGGCCGCGAGGCAGCCAGGTAGGTGGCCAGCACGGCCAGGCCCATGGCCGGGCCGATCACGCCCCACGGCAGCGCGAACGGGGCGATCACGTGATGCGAGCTGCTCACGACGCGGGGCCGGTAGGCCAGCCAGGCGGCCAGGCCGAGCACGGCCCCGAGCAGCGTCCCGGCCACGCCCACGACCAAGCCGTTGGCCCGGACGACCAGCCGGACGTTGCGGTCGGTGGCGCCGAGCGCGCCCAGCATGCCCAGCGCCCGCAGCCGCCGCTGAGCCAGCACGGTGAAGCCGCCCACCGACACCAGGGCGATGAGCAGCATGCCCACCGTGGCCAGTGTGAGCACGATGGTGTCCGGGTTGATGGCGTTGGCCGCCGTGGTCTGCGGTGTCACCACGTTCGGGCCGATCCTGCCGGGCGGAACGGAGGGCGCGTCGAACAGCACGGTGACCGAGGTCGGCGCGCGCACCTGGCCCGGCACTAGCAGGGCGAACTCGTCCAGCAGGCTCTGCGGGTTCTGCACGATGCCGGTCACGGTCCGGGTCACGCCGCCCAGGTGCCAGACGTGACCGACCGCGAGATCGAACTGGCGGGCCACGCCCGGGGTCACCGCGACCTGGCCCGGCCCGGCGGGATAGTGCCCCTGGAGGAGGGAGAGCATCGGGCGGCCGAACGCGCCATGGACGTCCTGGGCCCGCAGGTCGTAGGTCGTGGTCGAGCCGGGCACCTGGAGGACCTGGTTCTCGATCACGTCGGTGCGCCCGAAGCGGTGCTGCAGCGAGGCGATCTCGGTGGCCAGGTGCGGGTCGCGGCCCGGGAAGGTGGCCAGGTCCTGGGCCGTGCCAAACTGGCCGCTGGGCCGAGCCGGCGTGCTGGTGGCCACGGCCGCGCCGACGAACGTCGCGGCCACCGCCACCGTGATCAGGGCCAGCACCAGCAGCTGCTGGCGCCACTCGCGGCGGAACAGCCGCCAGGCCCAGCGGATCACCGCCCGCCGCGCGGGAACGCCCCCGTTCCCGGTCCCCGGCGCGGCCGGCCGTTCCTGGACGGTGGTGCTCACGGGGTCTGGCCCTGGCTCAGCAGCGACTCCGGCCCGGGCGGGGGCAGGGTCTGATCGACGATCCGCCCGTCGCGCAGGAACACCACCCGGTCGGCCCAGGAGGCCAGCTGGGCATCGTGGGTGACCACCACCGCGGCCACCCCGCGCTTGCAGGCGTTGTGGATCAGCCGCATGACCGCTTCGGCGTTGGCCGAGTCCAGTGCGCCGGACGGCTCGTCGGCCAGCAACAGCCGCCGCTCCCCCGCCACCGCGCGGGCGATGGCCACCCGCTGCCGCTCGCCGCCGGACAGCTGGTCCGGGAACCGGCTGGCCTGGCCGGTGAGTCCTACGTCCTCCAGCGCTCGCAGCCCGGCCGCCCGCGCGGTGCGGGCTGGGGTGCCGTCCAGTTCCAGCGGCAGCGCGACGTTCTCGGCCGCGGTCAGCCCGGGCAGCAGGTTGAAGTCCTGGAATACGTACCCGACCGTCCGCCGGCGCAGCCGGGCCTTGGCCCCACGGGACAGGCCGGACAGCTCCGCGCCAGCGACCAGGACCTCGCCGCCGTCGGGCTCCTCCAGGCTGCCGGCGATGGTGAGCAGAGTGGACTTGCCCGAACCGCTCGGGCCCATCACCGCCACCATCTGACCGGCCGCGACGCTCAGGTCGACCTCGACCAGCGCCTTGACCCGGGCCGCGCCCTCGCCGTAGGTCTTCGATACGCCCTGTAGCTCCAGTATGGCCATCCCCGTCTCCTTATGTGGATCCCCCGTGTGCTGGGTCATCGCCGCGTCCCCGCTCGGCGTCGTGGCAGCGGAGCCGGCGCCGGCGTGGCTGGTGGCGGTGGCGGATCGGCGGCGGCCCGCTTGAGCCGGCCGTCGGCGCTGTCCAGCCACCGGACGACGGCGTCGAGCCGGAACAACTCGGCGTCGACGACCAGGGCCAGGTTCAGGTCGGACCCGGCCTCGTCCTCTTTGATCCGCGTCCACTGCTGCATCAGCTGCACCAGGTAGCGGCGGTGGGCCTGAATGACCTCGTGCACGTCGACCCCGGGCACCTGCGTGGCGACCAGGATCTTCATGACCAGCTCGTCCCGGGGCGGCGAGGACAGGTCGGGCGGGGTCCGCAGCCAGCCGGCCAGCTCGGCCGTCCCGGCCTCGGTGATCCGGAAACCCTTCTGCGGCCCGTCGTCCCCGGTCTCATCCGACTCGACCAGCCCGTCGCGTTCGAGCCGCTGCAGCGTCGTGTAGACCTGGCCCACGTTCAGCGGCCACACTTCACCGGTCCTGGCCTCGAACTCTTCCCGCAGCTGGAGCCCGTACCTGGGCCCCTCGCTCAGCAGCGCCAGCAGCGCGTGCCGGACGCTCATCGCTGTACCTTGGCCCGTATCATGCTGAGGATAATACTGGGTATACAGGCGGCTAGGCAAGATGTTTAGGGAGACGGAGCGCTTGAGGTGGTGAGCGGTGGCGGGGCGGACGCGGTGGCGGCGGCCGGGCGGGACCGCTTAGCCTGCTGGCATGGGGCGGGCCGGGGTGAAGCAGGCAGTGGCGCTGGAGCTGCTGCCGCACCTGCGGCGGGCGCACGACCACATCGACCGGCACTACGCCCGGCCTATCGACCTGGACGAGCTGGCCGGGGTGGCGGGGGTGTCCAAGTTCCACTTCGCCCGGAGCTTCGAGGCGGCGTACGGGCTGACCCCGATCAGGTACCTGACCCTGCGCCGGGTGGAACGGGCGCAGGACCTGCTGCGTTCAGCCAACCTGACCGTGACCGAGATCTGCTTCCTTGTCGGGTTCAGCAGCCTCGGCTCGTTCTCGTCGCTGTTCACCCGGCTGGTGGGCGAGACGCCGACGGCGTACCGGGACCGGTGGGCCGCGCGGGGCGGGCCCCACGTGCCCGGCTGCTACCTGTTCATGCACGGTCCCGGGCGGCTGAAGCCCGGGCCAGCAGGTGCGCAATCTGAGAGAAGACCTCGGTGAGCGGGCGGCCCTAGAGTCTGGGCCATGATTTCCAACATCTCGCTGGTCACGGTGTACTGCCTCGACCAGGACCAGGCCCGCGACTTCTACGTCGAGAACCTCAACTTCGAGACCCGCACCGACATCACCATGGGCGAGGGCTACCGCTGGCTGACGATCGGGCACCCGAGCCAGCCGGAGCTCGAGGTGACGCTGATGCTGCCGGGCCCGCCGCTGGACGACGAGGCGGCCCGGTTCATCCGCGGCCAGCTGGAGAAGGGCCAGATGGGCGGGCTCGGCCTCAAGGTGGACGACTGCCGGAAGACGTACCAGGAACTGTCGGCCAAGGGCGTCACGTTCCTGCAGGAACCGGCGGAACGGCCGTACGGTATTGAGGCGGTGATGCGCGACAACACCGGCAACTGGCTGGTGCTGGTGGAGCCGCGGTCGTTCACCCCGGAAGACTTCAATTGACCTCAGCGACGAGGGGGCCCGTTGCCGAAGTGGATCTGCGCCACCTGCGGTAACCACTACCCGGACACCGAGGAGCCGCCGGCGTCCTGCCTGATCTGCGCCGACGAACGGCAGTGGGTGCCCAAGTCCGGCCAGCGCTGGACCACCCACGACGAGCTGGCCGCCGAGGGGCATCCCCATAGACGGCACTGTGAATTCTGGGACGAGGAACCCGGCCTGATCGGGATCGGGGTCTCGCCGTCGGTGGGGATCGGGCAGCGGGCCCTGCTGGTGCGCACCGACCAGGGCAACCTGCTCTGGGACCCGCCCGGCTTCGTCGACGACGACGCCATCAAACGGGTCCGGGAGGCCGGTGGCCTGGTCGCGGTGACCGCCAGCCACCCGCACTTCTACGGCGCCCAGGCCGAGTGGGCTCGCGCGTTCGACGCCCAGGTGCTGGTACCCGAGGTTGACACATCCTGGGTGACCCAGCCCGACCCGGCCATCCGGACCTGGGCCGGGCAGCTGACCGTGCTGCCCGGCGTGACGCTGGTGCAGTGCGGCGGGCACTTCCCCGGCAGCGCGGTGGTGCACTGGGCGGCGGGCGCGGGCGGGGCCGGGGCCCTGCTGACCGGGGACACGATCTTCGTCACGCCGGGCGAGGACCGGCTGTCGTTCATCTGGAGCGCGCCGAACCGGCTGCCGCTGTCCGAGCCGCTGATCCGGGGCATCCTGGACGCGGTGCGGCCGTTCCCGTTCGACCGGATCTACGGCGGCTGGGCCCCCACCATCCGGGAGGGCGCTCGGCCGAAGCTGGAAGCCTCGGCCGAGCGCTACATCCAGTTTCTGCGGGGCGAAGCGCCCGGCTGACCGTACTTACGCCGGGACGCCAGTTCCGCCTGAGCGCAAAAGTACGTCTATGTACTTAAGGCTTGGGACGGATACGCTAAGCGCGTGGTTCACACCAGGCCAGAGGCCACCGGCGGCACCGGCGGCACCCTGGCCGACACGCATGAGGGCAAGCCCGGGCTGCCCCGCGGCCGCAGCCGGCTGCCGGCCCCCGAGGTGCAGGCGTCGCAGCGCGAGCGGCTGGTGCGGGCGGTGGTGGCGGCGGTGGCCGCGTCGGACTACGCGGTGGTGACGGTGGCCGACATCGTCCGGCGGGCGCGGGTCTCGCGCGCGGCGTTCTACACCCACTTTGCCGACAAGGAAGCCTGCTTCCTGGCCGCCGCGCGCGAAGGTGGCCGGCTGATGGACGAGCAGATCGTGGCGGCAACCCGGGGGGCCGAGACGGGCACCGCGGACGAGGCGGTGCTGCGGGTCGCGGTCCGCGGGTTCCTGACCTTCGTCACCGGGGAGCCGGAGTTCGCCAAGATCTTCTACGTCGACATGCCCGCAGCCGGGCCGCACGCCACCGAGCAGCTGGCCCGGGCCCAGCACCGGTACGCCGAGCTGAACCAGACCTGGCACGAGCGGGCCCGTATCCGGCACCCCGGCTGGCCCGCGTTGCCGTACGACGCCTACCTGGCCCTGGCCGGTGCGACCGCGGAACTGGTCCGGGGCCGGGTCCGGGCCGGGCAGATCAGCGCCGTCCCGGCCCTGGAGGACACGCTGGTCGCGCTGCATCTGGCCGTCATGACCGGTCAGCCCTGGCCGAGCGGGCCCGGCCCCGCCGCCGGCATCAGCGTCACGGAGACCGCCAGGTGATCAGGGCGTCCAGCGCCTCGACCTGATCACCGCGGACCAGCAGCGGGTTGACCTCCAGCGACTCCAGCCGGTCACCCAGGGACACGGCGACCGCGGCGATGTCCGCAATCACCTCGGCCACCCGGGCCAGGTCGGCCGGAGGCGTGCCGCGGGCGCCGCGCAGGACGGGCAGGCCGCGCAGTTCCCGCAGGGCGCCGATCACCTCGCCCGGGCTCACCGGCAGCGGGAGCAGGGCAGCGTCCCGCAGGACCTCGACCCAGATCCCGCCCAGGCCCACCGCCAGCATCAGGCCCCAGGCCGGGTCGCGGACGATCCCGGTGATCAGCTCGACCCCGCCGGTCCGGTACGGCTGGACCAGCACCGGGCCACCGTCCGCGACCGCTGCGACCTCGCGGTAGGCGGCCCGGACCGCGGCTTCATCCCCCAGGTTGAGCCGGACCCCGCCGGTGTCGCTCTTGTGGGCCAGACCGCCCGCCTTGACCACCACCGGGTAGCCCAGCTCGGCCGCGGCGGCCGCCGCGGCCGCTTCGTCACCGGCCGGGCGGTGCGGCACCACCGGCACGCCGCAGCGGCCCAGCAAGCCCGCGGCGCGATCCTCGGCCCAGATCCCGCCCGGCTCGATCCCGGCCTCGATCTCAGGGACCTCGATTTCAGGGGCCTCGGTCCCGCTGATACCGGCCGGTGCGTAGGCAGGCGGGGGCGCCGCCGCACGGTAGGCCCGGAACCACCGGACGGCGGCGCCGATGGCGGTCAGCCCGTGCTCGATGCCACCGGCCACTGGCGGGTACCCGGCCTCGGCCAGCATCCGGCGGCCGACCGGGGTGATGTCGGTCAGCGCATTACTGACCACCACCACCGGCCGCGGGGAAGCGGCGATCCGGCGCGCGTTGGCCTCGAGCACGGCCCGGAACAGGGCCGGGTCGGCCGGTTCGTCCCGCACCGGGTCGGCCAGCAGCAGCACCACGTCCAGGCCGGGGTCGGCGACCACGATCTCCAGCGCCCGGCCCAGCAGCGTCCGGTCCACCACGACGTAGCCGGTGACGTCGAGCGGGTTGGCCACGTCGGCGAACGCGGGCAGCATGGCCTTGAGCGCGGCCGTGGTGGCGGGCGCGAACGGCGGCAGGGCCAGGCCCTCGTCGTCGGCCCGGTCGGCGATGATCTCGGACGCGCCGCCGGACGGGGTGACCACGCCCAGCCGGTTCCCGCGCAGCAGCCCGGCCTGGGCGGCCCGCCCGTCCCGGGTCAGCTCGGCCAGCACCCCGGCCGTGATGATCAGGTCCTCCAGGGACCGGACCCGGGCCACGCCCAGCCGCCGGAACACGCTGTCGATCACCGCGTCGTCGCCAGTCAGCGCGCCGGTGTGGGCCTGGGCGGTGTGCTGGGCGGTGACGCTGCGGCCGACCTTGAGGGCCACGATCGGCTTACCCGCGGCCAGCGCCCGGCGGGCCACCGCGGCGAATTCGGCCGGCTGCCGGATGGACTCCAGGAACAGCGCGATGACCTGGGTGGCCGGGTCGTCGACCAGGTAATCCACCAGGTCGGTCACCGACAGCAGGGACTCGTTGCCCATCGACACCAGCAGGCTGATGCCCAGGTTGCGGGCCTGGGCGAAGCTGAGCACGGCGCTGGCCAGGCCGCCGCTCTGCAGCACCACCCCGACCGGGCCGCGCAGCAGCGGCACCGGGATCGGCAGCCCGTAAGGCGTGATCCCGGCGGCCGCGTTGATATAGCCGTTGCCGTTAGGGCCGAGCACGGTCAGCCCGCGCTCGCGGGCGAAGGCGACGATCTCGGCCTCCCGCCGGGCCCCTTCCGGGCCGGTCTCGCCGAACCCGGCGGTCAGGATGACGAAGGCCCGCACGCCGGCGTCGGCGCCCTCCCGCAGGACGTCCAGCACCACGCCGGTGGGCACCATGACGTAGGCCAGGTCCACCGGGCCCGGCAGGCCGGCCAGGGTCCGGTGGGCCCGCTCGCCGTGCACCACCTCGGTCCGCGGGTTGACCAGGTACACCGGCCCGCCGAACTCGTGCAGCCGCAGATTGGCGTGCGTGTTGGCCGACCAGCCGGACTTGTCGGTCGCACCGACCAGGGCGATCGAGCGCGGGTGAAAGAGCGACCTCAGGCCGGTGGCATCGTTGCCCCCCGGCGGCGGGGGGCTCACTCCCCGATGCCGCCCAGCTTGACGTGACCCTTGAGCAGGTTGCGGGCGATGGTGCGCCGCTGGATCTCGTCCGTGCCCTCGTAGATGCGCAGCAGTCGCAGCTCGCGGTACCAGCGCTCGACCGGCAGTTCCTTGGTGTAGCCCATGCCGCCGTGGATCTGCATGACCCGGTCGACGACCTGGTTGGCCATGATCGCGCCGTCCAGCTTGGCGATGGAGGAGGCGTGCCGGCCGTCCAGGCCGTGCTCGACCCGCCAGGCCGCCAGCAGCGTGAGCCACTTGGTGCTCTCGATGTCCACCGCGGAGTCGGCGATCTGCCACTGAATGGCCTGGTAGTCGGCGATCGGGTGGCCCATCGAGACCCGGATCTTGGCGTAGTCGATGGCCATCTGGAGCAGCCGTTCGGCCGCGCCGATGGCCCGGGCCGGGATCAGGTAGCGGCCCTGCCGGATCCACTGCATGGCCAGCTCGAAGCCCTTACCCGGCTCACCGAGCATGGCCGACGCCGGCACCCGGACGTCTTCGAAGACCAGCGCGGCCGGCCCCCACTCCCCCATGGTCGGGATCGGCTCGGACTTCCAGCCCATGTCGCGGTCGACGATGAAGCAAGTGATGCCGGCGTCCGGCACGACCGCGAACACCATCACGAAGTCGGCCTCGTTGCCGTTGGTGATGAACGTCTTCTCGCCATTGATGACGTAGTCGCCGCCGTCAGGCTTGGCCGAGGCGCGGATGTTCCGCGCGTCCGAGCCTGCGCCCGGCTCGGTGATGGCGAAGCAGGAGCGCCGGTCGCCCTCGATGGTGGGGATGAGATAGCGCTGCTTCTGTTCTTCGTTGGCCGCGTAGAGGATGTTGTCGGCGTAGCCGCCGAACGAGAACGGCACGAACGTCCGGCCGGTCTCCATCATCAAGATCGCGGACATGACCGCGCCGAGGTTCATGCCGCCGTACTCCTCGGGCGTGTTCACGCCCCAGAACCCGCTGCGCCGGGCCTTGGCCTGCAGGTCGCGCAGCACGGACCGGTCGAGCCCGGGCTGCCCGGCGCGCTCGTTGCGCAGCACTTCCGGCTCCAGCGGCATGACTTCCTTCTCGATGAAGGAGCGCACGGTGTCGCGGATCTGCCGTTCCTCGTCGCTGAGCGAGAAGTCAACCATCGGCCTGACGACCTTTCTGCGTTCGTCTTACTGGGTCCGTCTTACTGGGTCTGACTCTATTTCTGGAATCATGCTCTAGTTCTTATACGAGGCTGACGGCGGCCCCGCGACTTGTCAACGCCGGCTGGTCAGGCCGGGTAGTTCGCGGTCCGGGCGAACTCGACGTCGGGCAGGGCGACCTCGCGGCCCTGGTCGTCGACGAAGCCGACGTGCAGCGGCCGGCCCGAGTCACGGGCGCGCCGGTCCACGGTGGGGCCGCCGGGCGGCGGCAGGTGCTCGTCCCCCCACTGCTGCAGCGAGCCCAGCACGACCTGGAGCTCCCGGCCGGCCGGGGTGAGCTGGTAGGCGTACCGGGCCCGGCGACCCGGCTCCTGGTAGGGCTCGCGGGTCAGCACGCCGGCCTCGGTCAGCGTGGCCAACCGCTCGGTGAGCACGTCCGGGGCGACGCCCAGCCGGTCGCGAAACTCGGAGAACCGGGTCACGCCGAAAAACGCCTCCCGCAGGATCAGGAACGTCCAGCGCTCGCCGAGCACACACAAGCTGCGCGCGATCGAGCACATCAGCTCGGGCGGTGTGGCCGCAGCCGGCTCCAGCAGTGATTCCACCGTCGCCTTCTGCGGGGAGGTCCTGGCCGGCCTGCGCGGTGACTCCATCGGCATGATCCCATCCTACCCCTGAGTTGCCATTTCCAACTCAGCCAGCTAGGTTGGTTTTACCAACTCAGCGAGGAACGCTGGGCGATGATTGAGCAAGCCGGAGGTCAGCATGCAGATCGAGGGAAGTACGGCGCTGGTGACGGGGGCCAACCGCGGGCTCGGGCGGCGGTTCGCCGAGGAGCTGGTGGCGCGCGGGGCCAAGGTCTACGCCGGGGCCCGCAACCCAGAGTCGGTCGACCTGGCCGGGGTGACGCCGATCGCGCTGGACATCACCGACCCGGCATCGGTTGAAGCGGCCGCCGCGGCCACCGGCGACGTCAGCCTGCTGATCAACAACGCCGGGTCGGCCACCGGGGCCGGGCTGCTCGACGGCTCGCTGGACGACATCAAGCTGGAGCTGGACACGCACTTCTTCGGCACGCTCGCGGTGACCCGGGCGTTCGCCCCCCAGCTGGCGGCGGCGGGCGGCGGCGCGGTGCTGAACGTGCTGTCTGTGCTGTCCTGGGTCAGCTTCCCGGCCATCGGGGCCTACTCCGCGGCCAAGGCGGCGGAGTGGTCGCTGACCAACGCGCTGCGGCAGGAGCTGGCCGGCCAGGGCACCCAGGTCACCGGGCTGCACGTCGGGTACATGGACACCGACATGGCCCGGCACGTCACCGCGCCCAAGACCGACCCGGCCTTGGTGGCCAAGCTGGCCCTGGACGGCGTGGCCGCCGGGCAGTTCGAGGTAGTGGCGGACGAGGTCAGCCAGCAGGTACAGCGCGGCCTGGCCGGTGGCGTGGCCGCGCTGTACCCGGCGCTCGGCTGAGCGAGGGTCAGCCAAGACGCCGGCGGGTCCACCAGAAGCAGGCCCAGGCCAGGAGGATGGCGGCGGTGAGGTAGATGCCGAACTCCAGGGCCTGGAAGGCCCAGTACCGGTTGGCCGGCTGGTAGACGGTCACCTGCTTCAGGTGCTTGGCGGCCAGCGCCTGAAAGCATTCCTGGGGGCCGCCACCGTTGCCGCCGCCGTTCGGCCCGGGGCAGCTCGACGGCAGCGTGCCAAGGTTGGCGGACCCGGCCTGGTTGAAGACATCGCTGGAGTAGACCCAGGCGCCGGGCATGTTCGGCGACTGCGCGTCCACCCGGACGTTGGTGCCGTTCTGATTCGTAGTGAGGCCGTCGATGGCGGCGGCGGTGACCGTGCTGGTGGTACGAACCGGGGTGATCAGGTTCGGGCGGATCACCAGCGGGAAGGCGATCTGGACCGCGATGATCACAGCCAGGGTGATCCCCATGGCCGGGACGGTGCGCCGGACCATCAGCCCGACCAGCACGCCGAACGCGAACGCGAACGCCGCGTAGCCGATGGGCGCGATCCCCCGGGTGCCGAAGTCCAGCGGGAAGAACCGGCTTTGGAAACCCCCAGCCCCCTGGAGATCGGCGGCACGGTCGATCGGGCTGGCCCACCAGCCCAGGATCAGGCTGAGCAGGCCGGCCATGGCCATGCTGGTCAGGCCGAGAATCCCGAGTTTGACCGTCAGCCAGTGCTCGCGGGTGACGGTCTGGTTCCAGGCCAGCCGGAACGTGCCGGTCTCCAGCTCGCGGGCGATCAGCGGCGCGCCCCAGAACAGGCCGATCACCGCGGGCAGCAGCACGATGAGCAGCGCCCCGAGCAGGTAGACCAGATGGTAAGGCGGGTCTCCGGCCAGCTGGTTGAGGAAGTTGCCGGCGTCCCCGCTGCAGTTGCGCTGGCAGGCGGCGAACGTGCTGGCCCGGTACAACGTGACCAGGTGCGGGCCGGTGATGGCCAGGATCAGGCCGAAGACGGCCAGGATGGCCGCCATCACCACGGTCTGGGTCCGGGCCTGGCGCCAGGTGAGCCAGATCATCGCTGTACCTCCAGCACAGGCCGGCGGCCACGGGCCGCGTCGCTGGCCTGGCTCATGTAGGCCAGCACCAGGTCCTCCAGGTTGAGCTGCTCGACGGTCCAGGCCGGATCGAGCACGGGATGACGGCTCTGCACGATCATCGTGCTCTGCCGGTCGGTGTGGCTGGCCTGGATGACCTGCTGGTCGCTGGGCAGCGAGGCGGGGTCCCGGCGCGGTCCGATCAGCCGGTGGTGGCTGGCGATCAGCCCGTCCACGTCGCCCGCGATCTGCACCCGTGAGGCCGCGAGCACGACGAGGTAGTCACAGACCCGTTCCAGGTCATTGACCAGGTGGGAGGAGAGGATCACGCTGACCTCCCACTCGGCCACCGCTTCCATCAGGTCCTGCAGGAACTCACGTCGGGCCAGCGGGTCCAGGCTGGCCACCGGCTCGTCCAGGATCAGCAGCCGAGGCCGCTTGGCCAGGGCCAGGGTCAGGGCGAGCTGGGCCCGCTGTCCCCCGGACAGCTTGCCCGCCCGCTGGCCGGGATCCAGGTCGAGCCGCTCGATGCGGTGCTCGGCGTAGGCGGCGTCCCAGCCGGGGTTGAGGTGAGCGCCGAAGCGCAGATGATCGGCCACGCTCAGGCCGGCGTAGACCGGGGTGTCCTGAGCCACGAAACCGACCTGGGCCAGCTGATCCGGCCCGCCGTCGGGCCGGCCGTCCAGCACGGTGATCGTGCCGGCGTCCGGGGTCAGCAGGCCCACGGCCAGGTTGAGCAGGGTTGACTTGCCGGCCCCGTTCGGGCCGACCAGGCCGGCGACCCGGCCTTCGGGGATCTCCAGCGTGCAATCGCTCAGCGCCCACCGTTGCCGATAGCGCTTGCCGAGCCCGCTGGCGTGCAGGGCGGTCATGCTATGTCCTCCTCGGATGAAGCTGTGGAACGAAAGGTGGTGAGGAACAGCGCCTCGATGCTTTCCTCGTCCATCCCGGAGCGGCGCGCCTTACCGAGCCAGCGATTTAGTTCCCGGCGCAGTGGCTCCTGGGCCGCGACCGAGGCCCCACTCAATGTCCCGGTGATGAACGTGCCGCGGCCGGGCCGGGCTGCGGCCAGCCCCTGGTACTCCAATTCGCGGTAGGCCTTGAGCACCGTGTTGGGGTTGATGGCCAGCCCGGCGGCCACGTCCTTGACCGTCGGCAGCTGGTCGCCCTCGCGCAGCACGTCCAGCCGCAGCGCGTGCCGCACCTGGTGGATGAGCTGCAGGTACGGGGCCACGCCGGAACGGGCGTCCAGGTGAAACTCGATCACCTATAACCTCTATTCATCTAGGCTCCTAGCACATTAGATGGTTACGGTGACGTACCTGTCAAGGCCTAATCCGTCATCGGCGCCTGCCAGCGGTAAGATCCAGGCATGCCCGGTATCCCGTCCCTGGCGCGGGCACTCGTGGCCGTGGCCGTGCTCGCGGCCGTGGCCGCCACCGGCCTGACCGGGGCGGGTTTTCGTGGCGCGGTGCACAGTGCCCCCGCGCCGATCTCGCTGACCGAGGGCATCGCCGCGGGCTCGTGCGGATCGCAACCGGTCATCGTGGTGCCCGCTGACCAGGACGCGAGCTACGCCGGCCACAACAGCGTGCGGCTGGCCGGCCAGTGCGCAGACGGCACCTCAGCAGGCAACAGTGCCGCCGGGAAGTGGCTGGCCTCGGGCACGGTCCCCGGCACCGGCCCGGTGCTGCAGTCGATGGCGGAACGGTCGCTGCTGGACCTCTACCTGTCGGTCCAGCCGGACGGGGCGGTGGTGGCGGGTTACTACCACGGCTGGGACTACGCCTGGCCGCGCGACTCAAGCTGGGTCGCGGCCGCGCTGGCCGAGACCGGCCACGGCCCGGATGCGCTGCGGGTGCTCCGCTTCCTGGGCCAGCAGCAGAACGCCGACGGCACCTGGGCCGCGCGCTATGAGACCAACGGCAGCGGCCCGGTCGTGGACGGACGGCCGGCCGAACTGGACGCGGTGGGCTGGGTGCCGTGGGCGGCGTGGTCCTGGTACCAGACCGCCGGGGCCGGGGCCGCGGCCCGGGCGGAGCTGGCCGGGCTGTGGCCGATGGTCAACGCCGCGGCCGGCGCGGCCGAGCGGTCGCTGACCCCCGACGGCCTGCCCGAGCCGGCCACCGACTACTGGGAGCACGGCAGCCAGGTGACGCTGGGTACCGCCGCTCCCCTGCTGACCGGGTTGCGGGCGGCGGCGGACATCGCGACCACGCTGGGCCAGACCTCGGCCAGCGCGCGCTGGGCGACGGCCGCGAACCGGCTGGCCACGGCCATGCAGGCGTCGTTCGGCTGTTACGGCGACAACCGGCTGCCGCGCGACTCGGCCGGCCCGGACGCCGCGATCACCTGGCTCGGCCCCCCGTTCGGCCCGGCCACCCCGGCCCTGGAACGCGACGAGCAGGCGGCCCAGCAGGCGCTCACGCTGCCCAGTGGTGGCTTGCTGCCCGGCACCGACTGGCCGGGGAACCTGACCACGGCCTGGACCCCGGAAACCGCATTCTTCGCCCTGTCGGACGCCGAAACGGGCCAGCACGCCGCGGCCGCGACCCTGCTGAACTGGCTGGCCGCGCACCGCACCGCGCTGGGCGAGCTACCCGAGCAGGTCAACGCCGACGGCCGGCCGGGCTCGGTGGCCCCGCTGGCCTGGACCGACGCCGCCGTGCTGCTGACCCTGGTGGCGCAGTCGCACGCGCTGCCGGCCGTCCCGGTGCCCGGACAGGAACAGGGGACAACCGCCGCCGGCGACTGCCCCCTGCCTCCCTTGACCGTGGTCGGCCGTTAACCGGCTACCAGGACCAATGGTGGTGATGACGGTGCCCCGTGGCCGTGGGGTTGGGTGACGGGCTGCCCGGAGTGGCTGGTGCGGTGCTGGCTGGTGAGGGGCCGCTCGGGGCGGTGCTGCCGCTAGGGGCGAGCGATCCACCGCTGGTAGCGGCGCCACCAGCGCCGAACGTGACCGCAAAGGCATTACCGCCGGTCAGGGCGGACGGGGTGGCCTTGGTGGTGTGGTTGGCCGCCACCATGGTCAGCGAGGCCGGGTCGGCATTGCCGATCGGCGCGTAGTCGGCCTCGGCATTGGTGAAGTTCACCGTGCCGAAGTTGGACAGCGGGAGCAGACCGTCCTGGCTGCTGGGCGCCTCGGCGATGACCTCGGCCGAGCCGAGCTGGGCCGTCTGCGAGGTCTGCTGGCTGGTCTGGCTCCAGTTTTCGGTCTGGTCGCTCAGGGTCAGGGTGAACGCGCCGCCGCCGTTGGCGGTGACCGAGGCGCTCATGGCGTCACCCGGCTTGACCGGCTCGTTGTAGAAGACCGGCGCGGCCGGCAGCATCTCCTCCCAGCCCTGGTAGGCGGCGGCGCCGCGGCTGCAGTCGGCCTCGGTGCCGGTCCGCTCCACGCCCTGGGTGCCGTCGCCGTCCAGGCCGACCCAGAAGTTGGAAAACGTCTGCTGCGGGCCGCAGGTGACCGCGGGCTGGGTCCAGGACGAGGACACGCTGGTGAACGTGCCGACCTGGCCGGCCGCGGCGTACCCGGCCCAGTTGGTGGACGTGGCTGCGGGGCCGGCCGAGCCGGTGGTGCCGTAACTGAGGGGCTTGGCCCCGGGCGAGGCCGCCGGGTGCGTCCCGGCTGAAGTGATCAGGACGGCGACGGCGGCCACCGGAACAAAGGCCCCCGCCGCGGCCAGCCACACGCGGCTCTTGATCCGTCGGTTTCTCCGCTGTCTCACGGCTCCGCGAGCTCCCTTCGGGTCCCGCTGCGCGCAGGTTGTGTTACACGTTAGAGACCTGAGAACGCAGATTTCGGTCACACGGGGCGTCGTTAGACATCGTTAAGGAAAGGGATAACCCGGACCGGGGAAACCTCGCGTGATCCGTAGTTACCTCTGTTTAACACGCCCGGGTTAAGGTTCGGCCATGCTGATTTCGCCGCACGAGCAGGAGCGGCTGCTGATTCACGTGGCCGCGAGCCTGGCCCGGGACCGGCGGGCGCGCGGGCTCCAGCTGAATTACCCGGAAGCCACGGCGGTGATCACCTCGTTCCTGCTGGAGGCGGCGCGGGACGGGCTGGGCGTGGCCGAGCTGATGCAGGCGGGGCGGACCGTGCTGGCCCGGGACGACGTCATGGACGGGGTGCCGGAGATGCTGACCGAGGTCCAGGTCGAGGCCACCTTCCCGGACGGGACGAAGCTGGTCACCGTGCACGAGCCGATCCCGTGAGCCGGTGATTTTGTGATTCCAGGTGAGATCATCCCGGGCGACGGGCCGGTGGTGCTGAACGAGGGCCGCCCGGTGCGCACGCTGGTTGTGGTCAACACCGGGGACCGGCCGGTCCAGGTCGGTTCGCACTACCACTTCGCCCAGGCCAACCCGGCGCTGCTGTTCGATCGCGACGCGGCCCAGGGACACCGGCTGGGCATCCCGGCCGGGACCGCGGTCCGGTTCGAGCCGGGCCTGCAGCGGGAAGTCGAGCTGGTCCCGCTGGCCGGGGCCCGCATCGTGCCGGGCCTGCGCCTGGACGGAGCCATCAACGGGGCCATCAACGGAGCGGAGGAGCTGGATGGCTGAGCTGAGCCGGTCGCGGTACGCCCTGCTGTACGGGCCGACCGCGGGCGACCGGGTCCGGCTGGCCGACACCGACCTGTTCATCGAGGTCGAGCAGGACCTGTGCGGCGGCCCGGACCTGGCCGGCGACGAGGCCGTGTTCGGCGGGGGCAAGGTCATCCGGGAGTCGATGGGCCAGTCCCGGGCCACCCGGGCGGACGGGGCACCGGACCTGGTCATCACCGGCGCGGTGGTGCTGGACCACTGGGGGATCATCAAGGCCGACGTCGGCATCCGGGACGGCCGGATCGTGGCCCTAGGCAAGGCCGGCAACCCCGACATCATGGACGGCGTCCACCCCGACCTGGTCATCGGCCCGTCCACCGAGATCATGGCGGGCAACGGGCTGATCCTGACCGCGGGCGGCGTCGACTGCCACGTGCACCTGATCTGCCCCCAGCTGCTGACCGAGGCCGTCGGCAGCGGGATCACCACCGTCATCGGCGGCGGCACCGGCCCGGCCGAGGGCACCAAGGCCACCACCGTGACCCCGGGCGCGTGGAACCTGGCCCGGATGCTGGAAGCCACCGCCGACTGGCCGCTCAACGTGGTCCTGCTGGGCAAGGGCAACACCGTGTCCGAAGAAGCCCTGTGGGAGCAGCTGCGAGCCGGGGCATCCGGGTTCAAGCTGCACGAAGACTGGGGCTCCACCCCGGCCGCGATCGACGCCTGCCTGCGGGTCTGCCAGGAGGCCGGGGTCCAAGCCGCGCTGCACACCGACACGCTGAACGAGGCCGGGTTCGTGGAGGACACGCTGGCCGCGATCGCCGGGCGGCCCATCCACGCCTACCACACCGAAGGCGCCGGCGGCGGTCACGCCCCGGACATCATCACCGTGGCCGGGCAGCCGAACATCCTGCCCTCGTCGACCAACCCCACCCGCCCGCACACGGTCAACACGGTGGACGAGCACCTGGACATGCTGATGGTGTGCCACCACCTCAACCCGGCCGTGCCCGAGGACCTGGCCTTCGCCGAGAGCCGGATCCGCCCGTCCACCATCGCGGCCGAGGACATCCTGCACGACCTGGGCGCGATCTCGATGATCGGCTCGGACTCTCAGGCCATGGGGCGGATCGGTGAGGTCATTATCCGGACCTGGCAGACCGCACACGTGATGAAAAAGCGCCGGGGCGCTCTGCCCGGTGACGGCAGTGTTGGTCAAAGGGGGGCCGACAACGGGGCCGACAACCTGCGGGCCCGCCGGTACGTGGCCAAGTACACGATCTGCCCGGCCGTCGCGCACGGCCTGGACCGCGAGATCGGCTCGGTCGAGCCGGGCAAACTGGCCGACCTGGTGCTGTGGCAGCCCGCGTTCTTCGGGGTCCGGCCGCACGCTGTGCTCAAGGGCGGCTTCGTGGCCTGGGCCGCGATGGGCGACGCCAACGCCTCGATCCCCACCCCGCAGCCGATTCTGCCCCGCCCGATGTGGGGCGCCGCACCGCAGGTGGCCCGGGCCACGTCCCTGTCGTTCGTGTCGGAGCTGGCCCTGGAGAACGACCTGGCCGGGCGGCTGAACCTGAACCGGGCGCTGGTCCCGGTGGGTGACGTGTCGGCCCTGGGCAAGGCGGACATGGCCAACAACGACGCACTGCCCGACATCAGCGTCGAGCCGGACACGTTCACCGTGCGGATCGACGGTGAGGTGGTCGAGGGTGCCCCGGCCACCGAACTGCCCATGGCCCAGCGCTACTTCCTGTTCTGATAAGCCCTTTGGCGATGAGTTCCTTCTGATGAGTCCCCCGGATCGGCCGGCCAAGAAGTCTGACCACCGCGCGCCGGACACCGGCCGGGGCCCGGAGGTCGGTGAGCGACCGGACACCGGCAAGGGACCAGAGGTGGGCGAGCGACCGGACACCGGGAAGGGGCCCGAGGTCGGGCCCAGGCCGGACACCGGGAAGGGCCCGGAAGTAGGCCCCAGGCCGGACACGGGGAAGGGCCCGGACGTGGGCCGCGGACCTGAGGTGGGCCCCCGGCCGGACACCGGGAAGGGGCCTGAGGTCGGGCGCGGGCCGGATACCGGGAAGGGGCCCGACACCGGGAAGGGGCCGGACACCAGCCGCATCGAGGAGGAGGACCAGGCCGGCGGCCTGGCCGCGATGGGGGCTCTGGGGGGCTCCCTGGCCACGGTATTGATGCTGGCTGACGCGCGGTTTCCGGCGGGCGGGCATGCGCACTCGGGCGGGCTCGAGGGCGCGGTGACCGCCGGCATGGTGACCGACGTAGGGTCGCTGGAGCTGTTCCTGCGGGGGCGGCTGGCCACGGCGGGCGTGGTCGCCGCGGGGCTGGCCGCGGCGGCCTGCGCCGCAGCAGCTGGTGGGGCCAGTGGGGCTGAGGAGACGGAGGGGGTGTGGGAGGTGTGGAGCGGGCTGGACGCGGAGACGGATGCGCGGACACCCTCCCCCGCCCAGCGGGAGGCGTCACGGCGGCAGGGCCGGGCGCTGCTGCGGGCGGCCCGGGCGGCCTGGCCGTCGGCCGCCCTCGACGCGTTGGGCCGGGCGCCGCACCACGCTCTGGTCCTCGGCGCGGCGGCCGCGGCGGCTGGCTGCACCCCGGGCGAGGCGGGCCTGATCGCCGCCTACCTCACCGTGACCGGGCCGGCCAGCGCGGCGGTCCGGCTGCTGGCCCTGGACCCGATCCATGTCAGCGCGGCCATCGCCCGCCTGGCGGGCGCGATCGAAGGCGCCGCGGCGCGCGGCGCCGACGCCATCGCGGCCAACGACCTGCCCTACCCCTCGGCGCCCGCGCTCGACCTGTACGCCGAAGCCCACGCGAGAGAAGAGGTGCGTCTGTTTGCATCCTGACCAACACGACCATGACCACGACCGTCCCGATCCCCATGGGGCCGATCCGCACGCGGCCCTGGCCCCGGACCGGCACGGTTCAGGGCGGGCCCTGCGGATCGGCGTCGGCGGCCCGGTCGGCAGCGGCAAGACCGCGCTGGTCGCCGCGCTGTGCCGGGCGCTGGGCGAGAGCGTCCGGCTGGCCGTGGTGACGAACGACATCTACACCACCGAGGACGCCGACTTCCTGCGCCGGGCCGGAGTGCTGGACCCGGCGCGGATCCAGGCCGTGCAGACCGGGTGCTGCCCGCACACCGCGATCCGGGACGACATCGCGGCCAACCTGGACGCGGTGGAGGACCTGGAGGACACGTTCGGGCCGCTGGACCTGGTGCTGGTCGAGAGCGGGGGCGACAACCTGACCGCTACGTTCAGCCACGGCCTGGTCGACCGGCAGATCTTCGTGCTGGACGTGTCGGGCGGGGACAAGGTGCCGCGCAAGGGCGGTCCCGGGGTCACCACCTCGGACCTGTTGCTGATCAACAAGATCGACCTGGCCCCGCTGGTCGGGGCGAGCCTGGAGGTGATGGACCGAGACGCGGCCGCGGTACGCCAGGGCCGACCGGTGATCTTCAGCTCGCTGCGGGAAGACCCGCAGGCCAGCGCGGTCACCGCCTGGGTGCGCGCCGCCCTGGCCGAACGGGCCACGGCTTCTTGAGAGCAGTGTTGTCGTGAGAATGGCGCTGTCGTGAGAATGGCGCCGTCATGAGAATGGCGCTGTCGTGAGAGCAGCGGCCGAGCTGGTGGCCGAGGCCGGCCCCGGCGGCTCCCTCCGGCTGCCGGTCCAGCGGTCCCAGGCCCCGCTGGTCCTGCGCCGCACCGCCGACGCGGTGTACCTGGTCAGCGGGGCGGCCGGCCCGCTCGGCGGGGACACGCTGGAACTGCGGATCGAGGTCCGGGCCGGGGCCACCCTGCGGCTGCGCACGGTCGCGGCGGCGGTGGCCCTGCCCGGCCGTTACGGCGAAGAATCCCGGCTCACCGTGACGGCCACGGTCGGCCCGGGCGCCCGCCTGGAGTACCTGCCCGAGCCCACCGTGGCCGCGGACGGCGCCCGGCACCGGACCGAGGTGACGGTCCGCCTGGCCGCCGACGCCACGCTGCTGCTCCGGGACGAGGTCCTGCTCGGCCGGCACGGCGAGCGCGGCGGGGCCTGCCGCACCCGCCTGGCCGTTGACCGGGACGGTGCCCGGGGCTGGCGGCCGTTGCTGCGGCACGAGCTCGACGTCAGCGGGACCGACGCGGCCGGTTGCGGCCCGGCCGTGCTGGCCGGCCACCGGGCCGCCGGTACGTTGCTTTCCGTTGAGGCTGATGCGGCTGGTGGGGTTGATGCGACTGGCGGGGCTGGCGTGGCTAGTGGGGCTGGCATGGTTGATGGGGCTTCTGGTGCTGGTGGGGCTGGCGTGATTGGTGGGGCTTACGATGCTGGTGGACCGATTGAGCCGTGGGTGGCGGTGATGCCGCTGGCGGGGCCGGGAGTGCTGGTCACCGCGCTGGCGCGCGACACCCGGGTGCTGCGGCAGCGGCTGGACTGGGGACTGGATCAGCTGCCGGGCCGGTCCGCGGTGGCGGCGGCGGGCGCCGAGGCCGGGGCAACAGCGGTATTGTCGGGGACTGGCGGGGGGATCGCTTGATGTGCGCTGCCCGCATGCCTGCGGGCGCCGCGAGAAGGGACTCCCCCGTGGCCGACGGCTTCTTCCAGAGCGTGGTCCCCGAGAGCGAGGACGCGCACATTGACGTCGACACCAGCGTGGCCCACATCGCCCGGGTGTACGACTACTGGCTGGGCGGCAAGGACAACTTCGCGCCCGACCGGGAAGCCGGCGACGAGGCCATCGCGGCCTACCCGCAGCTGGTGTCCTCGGTCCGGGCCAACCGCGCGTTCCTGGCCCGCACCGTGCGTTACCTGGCGGGCGAGGTCGGCATCCGGCAGTTCCTGGACATCGGCACCGGCATCCCCACGGCCAGCAACACCCACGAGGTGGCCCAGGCCATCGCGCCGGAGTCCCGCGTGGTCTACGCCGACAACGACCCGATGGTGCTGGCCCACGCCCGGGCCCTGCTGCGCAGCGCCCCCGAGGGGGCCACGGCCTACCTGGACGCCGACGTGCGCGACCCGGGCGAGATCCTGCGGGCCGCGGCCGGCCAGCTGGACTTCAGCCGGCCGGTCGCGGTCATGCTGGTCGCCGTCCTGCACTTTGTGAGCGAGGACGAGGGCCCGCAGGAGATCGTTTCCCGGTTGATGGCCGACCTGCCGCCGGGCAGCTCACTGACGATCTCGCATGTCCCCAGTGACATGCACGCCACCGCCATGAAGGCCATGGGTGAGCGGCTGAACCGGCTACTCGCGCAGCGCAGCACGTACCGGAGCAAGGAACAGGTCACCCGCTTCTTCGACGGGCTGGACCTGGTCTCACCCGGAGTGGTACCGATTCAGGAGTGGCGGCCCGCTACCGAGGCGGAAGCCGGGGCCGCGGCAGCCATGTGGGGCGGGGTCGGCCTCAAGCCCTAGTGGGTGATCGTCCCAAACGTGACATGGGACGAGTAGATCTTCTCCCGGACGATGCCCTCGGACGGGGTGGAGGCGGACACGATGCGGCCGTTGCCCTCGTAAACAGCGACGTGGTAGACGTAGCTGGTCGGGCTGGACGTCTCGTGGAAGAACACGAGGTCGCCGCCCCAGGCCTTGCTTTCGCTGATGCGATGGAATCTCTCGAATTGCGCTTCGGCGGTGCGCGGGATCGACTTGCCGTAGTGACCGTACACGTAGCTCGTGAGGCCACTGCAGTCGAATCCGGTCCTCGGCGAGCTGCCGCCATAGACGTATGGAACCTTGCCGACGAAGGTCACCGCGTCTCCGGCCACCTTCTGATTGAACGACTGGGTCTTCGCGCTGGCGACACCCGAGAGTCCTGTGAAGGCGAGGGAAAGCACGGCCATCGATCCGGCGATGGTGCCTGCTTTATGTCGAATTGACATGTTTGCTCCTTGGTTGAGGCATCCGGAGCATGGTGTACACGTCAACCACGGCAAATCAGGCGTTTAGTGAAATTACCGGCCAATTATGTAATCGAGATCACATCGAAATCGGTCATTTAACGTTGAAATTGGCCAACTTTAACAGCGATCACACGGACATCACGGAGGTATCTCGCTGGGGTTAATGGCGAGCCGGTAAGCGCGGTCACCGGGAAGGACCCAGCGAGCCCGTCATCCATACAAAAGGCCAGCTCAGAGCGCTAGAACCAGGAGGGCGCGGCGCAGACCGGCCCGCGGCGAGGTGGAGCCGATGCCCGGCCGGTGCGAGCAAGCCCGTGGGACCAGAATGTCTAGCGGGATCGGAGTGACTCTCGGGACCAGAGCGGCGCATGGGAAACGGGTAGACCCAGCACTCGAGGTGGCATCGGGTCGGGCGGAAGCTTCTTACCCGCGGGCGGGCGGCCCTCGCGGACGGGGCGGGGAGCAAACCCTGGAGGCAGCCCGGGGAGGCGGGCCATTCCGGGCGGGCCATTCGGGCGGGCCATTCGGGCGGGCCGTGGGCGCGGGCCATGGGGCGGGCCATGAGGGCGGCTCGTGGGTTGGCAATGTGGCATTACCTACAGCGGGGTGTGGGCAATGCGCCATTGCCTACACCCGGGCCTGGGGCGGCCGGGGCTGCTGGGACGTCCTACTGCGGGAGTGACCCCTTGGCCGACGGGAAGCTTCGCGGCGGGCGGCCCATCAGTGGCAAAGGTAACTTTCCCCGCCTTAGAGAGGCGGAGGCTAAATGGGAAAAAGGATGCGCTGCTCGAAGGATGTTAATCGAACAAACGATCCAGCTCTGACCGGCTTGCCGCCACGATAAACCATGCGGCAAGGAAAGACCAGCCGGGGATAAGCGCCGACGCAGTCGTCCCCGGACCCGCCCCTGGGCGTCGAAGCGGCTGTACTCGATGCTCTAGCTTGTGCGTCTGAGGACACAGGGCGACAACTTGGAGCTGACAGGCAGATGGGGAATCAGTTCCTTACCTGGTTACCTGGCTCGCCGCGGTCTCAGTATGGATGCACCGGCCCGCATACTTTGCCCACCGTGCCTACCGGCCTCGGCCAGGCCACTGACCGCGCTCAGCGTGCCATCCGTCCCGGCAGCGCGAGGCGTTCGCGTGTCTGCCCCGCTACGGGCGGCTGTGACCTGATGCGGACGATACGCCCAGGGGCCGAGGCTTGTCATGCGCGCCCGGGAAGCTTGGGCCTCCCGGGCGCGCCTCTGCCCGGGCCGGGCCCACACCAAGGCCGTGTCCCGCCGCAGCGTCCACTTCGCCCGGCCCGGGCCCTGGAAAGGAGTGAGGTACATGGAGATCAGCGAGGAATCGGGGGGTGCGGCCCGCCCGGTTGTGAGCGTGGGGCAGCGCATGATCAGCCTCTACCTCCAGGCCGAGGCGCTGCGGCGCGCGTTCCCCGCGTGGTCCATCGCCGTGCAGCCACGGCACGGTGACCGCGCCCGCATCGAGGCCGTGAACCCGCACGGCGACGGCCTGTACGCGCTGATCAGCACCGACCCCGCCGAACTGTGGCGCGAACTGTCCGCCAGCCACGTTCCCTGAGCGTTCCCCAGCTCAGCCCCAACCCGGCGCTGATCCGCACCGTACGTTCGCCTGCGCGCCCGCAAGAACGTCAGCCCTGACCCCTCTCCCGTTCCCGGAGCTACCATGACCTCACCCGGCCCTACGGGCCAGGCGGAGCGCTATGACCTGGCTTCGAGGTCCTTTACTTGTTCGTGCATTGAGTCGGCCATGGCGCTGATGAACGTGTGGATGATCGTTAGTTCGTCGTAGCCGAACTGGTCGAGGATGGAGTTGGCCCGGTCGCCGAGGGATCCGAAGAACGCTAGTCCGGTGGCCATGCCCTCGTCGGTGTAGCGGAGGTGGACGACGCGGTTGTCGGTGGGATGATCGCGGGCCCGCCGGATGTGGCCTGCTTCCTGGAGGCGGTCGATGACGAGGCTGGTGCCTCCTGAGGACAGGCCGAGCTGCCCGCGCAGCTGTCCGGCGGTCAGCGGTGTGCCGTTGCCCTCGGCGCTCATGATCGCGACCAGCGCCTGAAGGTCGGCGGGCTGCAGGTGGTGCAGTGCTGCGAAGGCGTGGCCGAGCCGCGCCGAGTCCGTGCCGTACCGGCGCAGCGCATCGACGATGTCCCACCTGATGCGGGACCCGTCTTCAGCGGGATAGAAATCACTCACCTGCTCGCCTCCTCCCGTCCCGTCCAGGATATGCTCATCGGGTGAATCATTCATTGAGTGAGGATTTTCCCGTCCGGGGTGTGCCGCGCGCCGCCCGGTGGTCAGTCACCCACCGGTGGATAGTAATAGCAGGGTGGATAATCCTGGCCATAGTCGGCGGCTTGGCGGCGGCCCGATCCAGTAGCCGCCTGAGCTTCACCTTTGATCTTCCGGGACAGCCCGCCTACGAGGCGAACACGGCGATCGTCAAAACGTTCGGGTCCGGCGGCGATAATCCGCCGCTGGTGGCCGTCGTCCGGCTGCCTCCCGGCACCACCGTCGACTCTCCCGGCGTCAAGGGCGAGATCAGGGCGGTCTTCGGGAAGGCGTCCGCGGCGCTGCCCGGTGCGCGTACCGCTTCGTGGATTTCGACCGGCGACCGGGCCTTCGTCTCCGCCGACGGCCGGACCACTTTCGAGCTGCTCTACCCCGTGGCCAATTTCGCCAGCAGCGACCCGTACAGCACCGCGCTGCCCCGGCTGACCCGGGCCATTTCGGGCCAGCACGTGCACGGAGCGCCCGTGCGTGTCACCGGCGCCACCATTCTGTCCTCCGGCGGCCAGGGCGGCGGCAACAGCGTCCTGGCCGAAACCCTCCTGGCCGGGCTGGGCGCGCTGGTGATCCTGGCCGTCGTCTTCGGGTCATTCATCGCGATCACGCCGCTAATTATCGCCGCGGTGGCGATCCCCACGGCTTTCGTGTTCATTTACGCCCTGACCTACGTGACCACGATGTCTACCCTGGTGCAGAACATCGTCGCCCTGGTCGGGCTGGGCGTGGCCATCGATTATGCGCTGCTCATCGTGACCCGCTGGCGCGAGGAACGGGGAAACGGCCTGGCGAACCGGGCTGCGGTGCTGCGCGCATCCGCCACTGCGGGCAGATCGGTGCTTTTTTCCGGCCTCACCGTCACCGTGAGCCTGGCCGCGCTCGCGCTGACCACCGTCCCGTTCCTGCGCAGCATCGGCCTGGCCGGGCTTCTCATCCCGCTGGTCAGCATCGGCGTATCGGCCACGCTCCTGCCGGTCATCCTCGACACGCTCGGCCCTCAGCTGGAATGGCCGCGCCGCAAGCCCGCGCGAACGGTCAGCCCGCTGTGGACCCGCATCGCTCAGGCTGTCGTCGCCCATCGTGCCTGGTCGGCCGCTGGAGCACTGGCCATCCTGGCCGTGCTGATCGTTCCCGTCTTCTCGCTCAACCTCGGCGAGCCGCAGGCTACCGCCACCGCAGCCACTGCCCCGGCCGCCGCCCGCGCGGGCCTGGACGCCTTGACCTCCTCCGGTATCGGGCCTGGTGTGCTGCGGCCGACCGAGATGCTGCTGCCCGCCGGCAGCCTTGTACCACGGCCCGGGCATCCGATCAGTGTGGTCACACCCACCGCATGGTCCCGCAACGGCCTCAAGGTCGCCAACGCCTGGTCACCGGCCGATCCATCGACCAGCAGCGGCAAGGCCGCGCTGCGACAAATCCAGGCCGCCGCGGCCCAGGTGCCCGGCGCTCGCGTCGGCGGGTCCCCCGCTCAGGACGCCGACTTCATCACCGCCCTTTACGGCCGGAACCTCATTATCATTGTTAGCGCCATCGTGATCGTCACGCTGATTCTGCTGACCCGCGCCCTGCGATCCCTCTGGCTGCCGGTCAAGGCACTGCTGCTCAACCTGATCTCCCTGGGCGCCGCGTTCGGCGTCCTCACCTTTGTCTGGCAGGAGGGACACGGCACCTCCGCGCTATTTTCCAGCCCGCCGACCGGCGCCGTCACGCTGTGGGTACCACTGGCCGTTTTCGCTCTACTGTTCGGCCTGTCCATGGACTACGAGGTATTCATCCTCACCCGCATCAACGAGGAATACGAAACCACTGGTGACACCGGGCAGGCCGTCATCCGCGGACTCGGCCATACTGGCCGGCTGGTCACCTCCGGTGCTCTGATCCTCTGCCTGGCTTTCATTGCCCTGGGCGGCGTGCCGGTGACCGACGTCAAGATCCTCTCCACCGGCCTGGCCGCCGGCATCATCATCGACGCCACCATCATCCGCGGCGTCCTCGCCCCCGCGCTCGTCGCCCTGCTCGGCCGCTACAACTGGTGGCTCCCCGGACCTGCCGCCCGGCTCCTGCGAATTACACCGCTCACGAGCACGCCCTGTACCGACACGCCACCAAGACAGGCGGCGGAAAGAAATAACGAACGGCCAGCGAATTAAGCCTCTCGGCCCGTAACGGCCTCCCCTATCACCGTTCAGCCGAATGCCGGTAGCAGGAAAGATCGGAACCGGCGGTTAAACCGGTCACGGACGTTGGCCCTGAGCGTCCCCTAGAGGGGAGGAGGCTGAATGGGAAGAAAGATGCGCTGCCCACAAGCTGATAATCGAACAAGCGATCCAGCTTTGATTGGGTTGTTATCACAGTAGGCCGCGCAGCAAGGAAACACCACTCGAAGCACGGCCGGGGATGAGCGCCACCGCACTCGTTCCCGACACCGTCGCTGAGCACGTGAGCGTTAATGGTGGGGTGTGAGGTTCACAGTGTCCGATGCTCTGCGGCCAGCTCCCCGGTCATGAGGCAGCTTCTGCGCTGCTGTTCTCAGCGTGTCCATGGTCATGGTTGTCTCCGTTCTGGTCGCCGCAGATCTCGGCGCCGAACTCGACCGTCGCACGATTTAGATCGGCTGCGTTTGGCGGGTTTACTTGCCAGCATGGTCATCCAGGCTGTCGGCGGTAATCTGGGCCGGTGCCTGATCTGCCCGGTGGGAGTCGGCTGGGGGAGCATGCGGTCTATCCCGGCACCTTCGACCCCGTCACACCTGGCCATCTCGACATCATCGACCGGGCCCGTCATCTTTTCGTCCGGGTCACCGTGCTGGTGGCCGTTAACAGTGACAAGCAGCCCGCCACCACCCCATCGGAACGGGCGATCCAGGTGCGCCGGGAACTTCCCGCAGACTGGAACAACGTCTCGGCCACTGCATGGGCCGGGCTGACCGCCGAATTTTGCCGCCACCATGGCGCCGGCGTGATCATCCGCGGTGTGCGCAACCGATCCGACCTGCTTGACGAATATCAGCTGGCGTCCATGAACCAGACCATGGACATCACCACGATGCTCCTGCCCGCACAGCCCGAGCTGGCGGTTGTGTCATCAACGGCTCTGCGCGGGCTCACCACCTGACTGGATGGCTGGCATACCCCTCGCCCAGAGCCAGCAAGAGGGCAGCGGCCCCAGCCGACAGCGTCCTTCGGGGCCAGCGGATGAGTTCAGTTCATGATCGGCGACGTGGCCGCAGGCACCGGATGCTGCCTCGGCCACACCCATTCCCGGCAGCACCAAAACCGGAAGGCAACGGCCAGCCCGATGCCGATAAACAGCTCAGCTTCGCCAGAGAGCATGCCGTGCCGGCCCAGCACGCCGGCGGTGAGCACCACACACAAGAGCTGAATGAGCAGACCGGTGCTGTACAAAATTGCGTAGCGGACGCTTTCCCGGCGAAAGCTGGTGCGCTGCCGGTGCCGGAACGTCCAGTAGCGGTTCCCTGCATAGGAGATGGCCGTCGCCACGACGATCCCGGCGGCACCGGATGCCAGCGGCGTAGCACCCGGCTGGGTATGCAGCAGGAAAGCACCCCCGTTGCCGCACACGAGCGCGAACACACCGACCACGCTGAACTTCGCCAGCTCACCAACCGGGAGCTGCTTCAGCGTGACCTTAACTTTCAGCCGCGAACCTGCCTGGCCAGCCCGGCCGGATGCGGCGGTAGCAGCTGGCCACACCCATCTGCGGTAGGACCAGTAGCGGAACAGGGTCGCCAGGGCGATACCGCCGTTCAAGGCGACGTTGTAGGAGATCTTCCCGGTCAGCCCGAGCGCGGAGGCCAACCCGATGCATCCTTCGGAGATGGCCACGCCAACTCCGTTCACCAGGAAAAACAGGACCGTCTCCTTGCGCGCACCACGACGGTCGCGGTGCCGGAACGTCCAGTAACGGCTCGCTGCAAAGCTGAGCACGGTAGCAACGATCGTCGCAACCGCGACCGCGCTGAACTTGTCCACCCCGGCGTCGTAGTGGAGCAGGTTAGCCCCGCCATCCGTCACCGCCAGGGCGGCCAGCCCAACTACGCCGAACCGGGCTGCCTCGTGGATCAAATCCCGGAACCTGCCATACAGCACCGGCACAGATTTCACCGTGCCCACGATAGCCACGCCCGATCCACCCAAGCAGCAAGATGGGACCACTCAGGCTCGGCCGAGAAGCAGCGACACCGCACTTATCCCCGGCCCACCAGCCGGTACGGAGCAGAAATCAAACATTGGACGAGCACGACAAACCAAAGAGGCAGGAGGCTTAATGGGAAAAAGATTTCCCTGGCCGAAAGCTAATAATCGAACAAGACATCCAGCTTTGACCGGCTCCTCATCACGATAGACCATGCAGTGAGAAAGGACCACGCGGATGCTCCGCCGGAGACAAAACCGCTGCGTTCGTCCTGGACGCGTGAGACAGCCTGATCTGTCTGTGCTCTGAGGAAATTCCGTCCCGCACACCTGGGGACCGGCCCACGAAGGGCCGC
This sequence comes from Streptosporangiaceae bacterium, assembly GCA_965277615.1. GTDB lineage: Bacteria > Actinomycetota > Actinomycetes > Streptosporangiales > Streptosporangiaceae > Bog-532. Next base: position 1,193,244 of record CBDIDG010000004.1, read on the forward strand.
CGGCGGCAGTGCAAAACCTGCCAGGTAGGTGACTGATTGGGGACAAGGCAGGGGCTCAAGCTGCGCGCTCTAGGTGTTCTGATAGCCAGGCATGCACTTCGGGTACGCGATTGTTCATGAGCGTCAGGTGCCCGTCGTCGTCGAGCAGCCGGGCTTCGACGCCGGGGATGCGCGCGGCCAGCCATTCGCCGTGGCCGAACGGCACGAACATGTCCTGCCTGCCGTGCAGCAACAGGACCGGGACAGTGATGCCGGCCAGGTCGAATCCCCACGGCCTGACCAGGCAGTTGTCGTCCCACCATCCCTGACTGCCAGGCGCCAGCCCGTCCTGCTCGGAGGCGGTCAGGTATTCAGCCAGCTCGCCGCGCAGGGCCGCGGCATCTGTCGGCGTGAGGAGTGATTCAATCCCCTTGGCCGCATCCTCGGGCGACGTGGTCAGGATTTCCTCCCGGTCCTGGTCCATCTTTGCCCTGGCTGATGCCTCATCCGTGAGGAACAGGCGAGTGTCATCGACGTTCTCTCGGCCCATGCCGGCGAAATAGTCAAGGCCTTCAGCTCCGTATGGAGCCGGCGAGGCGAGCGAGGCGGCGGCGGTCACCAGGTCCGGGAGCAGGGCAGCGCACGCGAGCACGTGGGGGCCGCCGCCCGAGATGCCCCACGTGGCCAGCCGATCGATGCCGAGCTCAGCGCAGATCGTGCGGACATCGCCGGCGCAGTCGGCGACGGTGCGCCCCGGCTGCGGCGAGGACCCTCCGTAGCCCGGCCTGTCGTAGCTGATGAGCCGCAGCCCACGGGCGGCGGCGTCCCGCACGTTCGGGCCGTACAGGTGCCTGGAGTTTGGCGTGCCCATGTGGACCAGGACCGGCCGGCCAGCCGGATCACCGGATTCCTCGACCGCCAGCGTCCGGCCGTCCGGAGTACGAACCGTACGCTCCATGCTGCCTCCTGTGCCCCACGCCGTATCGGTCCAGCCATCAGCGCACGGGTGAGGCTAGAGCAGGCAGATGCAGGCGGCAACTGATTATCAATCACTGCGCGGCCAGGCTCACCCGCGCTGCTGCCCTACCTGACGATGTGCAGTTCCGGCCGCGAGTCGGCCTCCCCTAGCACCTCACCCAGATGTTTGGTTGACCAGCACAGTTCGGATGCGAGCTCGCCACGGCTGAGCCCATGTTGCTCCCCGAGCCCCAGTGCTTCTCGGAGCAGCGAAGGAACCTCTCCCCGGTATGTAGCGATCGGCTCGTCCCGGCGGAACTCGGCCATTTCATGCAGTCGCTGGTGCGCCCGGCGCACCGAGAGGTCGGACACGACGCGAAGCTCGCCCATGCGGCGGATCAGGGACTCGACCGATACACCCCATGAATTACTGAGGTTCTCGAGCGCGGCTATGCGCATCGTTCGTGGCAGCAGCGCCTCGATCTGGGCTTGGGGGGTCAGCAGCTCAGCTGCGAATTCGTCGGCTTCTCGTTCTTGTTGCCGGTCCCCTGGAAGTGGGTTGGGGTGGAGCAGCAAGTGGCCGAGTTCGTGCGCGCACGTAAAGCGATACCGATAAATCGAGGCAGCGCGTTCCGGGGTAACGATGATCATGGGCCTGCCGAGAGCGTCCGTGGAATAAGCACTCACCCGCGTGATCGCCTCGTTCGTGAGCGGGATCAGCGTGACAATGACGCCGTGCGCCTCGATTGTTGCGACGAGGTGGGCCAGCGGTCCCGGACTGACACCCCAGGCCTGGCGAAGGATCTGCGCAGCGTCAGCTGGCAAGGTACCCGCCGGTACTTCCGGCAGCTTGACCTCCGGGAAACGTACGCGTATTTCCAGCGCATGCGCAAGTTCCCAGACTTGCTCAGCGTGGGTTGCTGCCTTGGCCCGATCCTTAGCGCGGGTTGATCTCAGACTCCTAAAGTGGGCGTCGGCCGCGTCAAGTCGGCCAAGCGGTCGACCGGCTGCGAAAAACTCCACCGGCACCTTAAGCTCTCGCCCGAGCACCGGCAAGAGCTCCGGGCGAGGGGCGGTTACTCCCGCTTCATACTGGCCAACTGCGGCGGCCGAAACATGGACAGCGTCAGCCAGTTCGGCCTTTGTAAGTTCGGCAAGCACGCGAGCCTGTGTGAGCCGAGCTGGCTCGAACGCCTTCGCAATGCCGTGATAACTGCGCCGTCCTCCATGCGGGAGAAGTTCAAACTCGCCCTGGACGTCGTCAGACATCGCTGGGGTCGTCGTCGCCCGCAGCCTTGTCCTCGTCATGGAGGCCGATCTGCTTCGCCGGCGGTTCGCCACTGGTAAAGGTCTTGTTCCCATCAGGAACGGCGGACGGCTTGGTGGACTGCATTCCCATCAGATTTTCGTGGAAGCCCCACTCGAGACTTCCGTCGTCGTTGAGCGTGACCTCCCCCCACATCATGTCGTGCAGTCCGATTGCGGAGCTGGATATGGCCACCACAACGAGCTTCCCTGAGGTCACCTGTGCGTCGCTCATGGCTGCCTCGACGATCTCAGCTAGCTCCTGCTCTTCCGCCGTCAGCTCCGGCCGCGGCAGGCCAAGGTTCAGCTCGGGCTGCATCACCACGTTGCTAAGGTCAAACATGGCGGCACGTGCCTCGGACGTTACGAACCGTGTCGCGGCGAGATCACCGTCGCGCTTTCGGCTGTAACGCCACGGGAAAAGCGCCACTCCATTGATGACGGGGATGCTGTACGACGCCCGGCCAGGGTGGATCAGTGTGGCGCCCGGCAACTTGCCGAACTGCTCGAACCTTTCCAGGATCCCGCGCCAGAACTCGCCGTATACGCCCCTACTGCGGTGACCGGAGGCCTCCTGCGCGTCCGCCGAAGCTAGGTGCTCGTCGTGGACCAGTTGCGGCACCTGGTTGCGGATAGACACGCCAGGTCCGCCAAAAATCTTGATTGCCCAGCGACGACCGTCTTCCACAAGGGCTCCTCTCGATGTGAGCATCGCGCAGAGCCTAACAGGTCACTTCAGAAATTCGCAGGATTTGATCGTCTCGCTTTAGCGTGTCTCTTAGAGACCGGTTAGCCCTGCTCCTGATGTGTCCAGACCTAGCTGGCCAAGGTCGTCTACGGCACAGCAAGATCGTGGCCACGATGGAGATCTACACCGCAGTGCCCTTGGCCGCTACCCGCGGAGCAATAGTCAAGACCTGTGGGTGAAGTTCCTTTAGGCGGCTTTGTCGCCGGGTCGTTCGACGAGCTTGCCGCCGGTGAAGGTCGCGCCCGCGCGGACCAGGGCGACGAGATGGGGTGCGTTGACGGCGCGCCACCGGTCTTGTGCCGACTCGATGAGCTTGAAGGCCATGGCCAGCCCGGCCGCCCGCGATCCCGGGCCCTTGGTGACCTTGGTGCGGTGCCGGACCGTGGCGAATGTCGACTCGATCGGGTTGGTGGTCTGCAGATGCACCCAGTGCTCGCACGGATAGTCGAAGAAGGCCAGCAGCTGGTCAGCGTCGCCGGTGATCTTCGCGGTGGCCTTGGGGAACTTGGCCCCGTAGGCGGCATCGAAGGCCTTGACCGCCGCCCGGGCATGATCCTTGTCCTCCGCGCCCCAGATCTCCGCCAGGGCCTTCTTCGCGCCCGGGTGCGCGGACTTGGGCAGCGTGGCCAGGACGTTCGCCGTTTTGTGGAACCAGCAGCGCTGTTCCCTGGTCTCGGGGAACACCTCGCGCAGCGCGCCCCAGAACCCCAGCGCGCCGTCCCCGGCGGCCAGGACCGGCGCGCGCATGCCGCGGCGGGCGCAGTCCCGCAGCAGGTCCGCCCACGACTCCGCGGACTCCCGGTATCCGTCCGCCAGGGCGATCAGCTCCTTGCGGCCGTCCGCGCGGACCCCGATCAGCACCAGCAGGCACAGCTTGTGCTCCTCCAGCCGGATGTTCACGTGGATCCCGTCCGCCCACAAGTACACGTAGTCCACCCCGGGCAGGTCCCGGGCCGCGAACGCCCGCTGCTCGGCCTGCCACTGCTCGGTCAGCCGGGTGATCACCGCCGCCGACAGCCCCGCTGAGCTGCCCAGGAACTGGCCGAGAGCGGGTACGAAGTCCCCGCTGGACAACCCGTGCAGATACAGCAGCGGCAGCACCTCGGTGACCTTCGGGGTCTTGCGCGCCCACGGCGGCAAGATCGCCGAGGAGAACCGCTGCCGCTCACCCGTGTCCGGGTCGGTGCGCTTGTCATTGACCCGCGGCACCGTCACCTGCACAGCACCCGCGCTGGTCAGCACCTCCCGGCTGTGATGAGAGCCGTTGCGGACCACCAGCCGGCGGCCGTCCGCGTCCCGCTCAGCGGCGTGCGCCGCGATGTAGGCATCCACCTCGGCCTGCAGCGCCTCGGCCAGCATCCGCCGGGCACCCTCCCGCACGATCTCATCGATCAGCGACCCCGGCCGACCCGGTTCCTCTCCCGCCGATCCCTCCTGCACTACCGTGAGCACGGGCGTACCTTCCCGGCCGGCGTTGCACCGCCAGCCTTGCTTAAGACCTGACATGGCATCCGGGAGGGTACGCCCCTTCCGGCTCAACCACAGGTTTCAAGCATTGCTCCTACCCGCGATGCACTCCGCAAGCTCGGCCAGTGGCTGGGGGCACCTGACGTCCGGCGTAACTGCTGCATTTTGCTGCTGCACCAAGATCACAAAAGGCAGCGCGCTGTCCGGAACCGCCCTCTGAACTGGGTGGGCGATACTGGGATCGAACTAGTGACCTCCTCGGTGTGAACGAGTGGCACGGGGTCGGTGTTGATCGTTGTCGCAGGTCATAGCCGTTACCGGTCAGATAGGGTCGGTGGCGTTCGTCGAGGTTGCTGTACTTTGCTGCCGTATATGCAGTCAACTTCTGACGCTTAAGCGTCAATGGCGGTCTCTGGACTTTCTCCTTACCATCGGATCTCAGTAAGTGCTGATCGGAGGAGTGATATGTGATGGGCCGGGATCGCGTCCATCGTCCGCAGGAGCCGTACGTTAACGCGGCGAGGATGATCGATGGATTGCTGGCGTACTACAGCCACACGGCTCCAGACAACCTGGTCACTCAACATCAACTGGACTTGAAGGGTCTTCGGCGCGGTGCGGGACAACTGCCGTCAGGGTGGTTGTGGTACCGCAGTGGGCGGCCTCGGCTATCGTGGCGGCCCGCACAAGTGGGCAGTCACCGCTTTGTACGATCTGGCTAGTGCTCGGCCGAAACGGTCATGCAGCCCCAAGCAGCTAGAAGTACTCGCAATGGCACGGGCTCAGCAGCAAATTTGCGATACCTGCGGCGATGACGCTGGAGAGAACTTGCATGGCCGTGAATGCCGCTATTGCCAGGCCGGGTGGCCTATTGCTCCAGAGATGTCGG
>CBDIDG010000005.1:0-2833843 GCA_965277615.1 Streptosporangiaceae bacterium
GCCTTCTCTACTAGAACAACGTCCTGGCTCACCGTGCAACAGCTCCAATACTCGGTCGTGCAATCGGTCGCCCGATCGGTCTACAGGTCATGACTCACCACGTGTCATCCGTCCGGACTGCGCCGCCCCGCGGCGGCAGCCGTGTATGCCGAGGGACACATGGCGGTCTTGAAGCCGTTGCCCCGCGTCATACATGCACGGGGACGAGCTTGTACGACGCTCCATCTCGGACGATGTGGCTGCCGGTCGGGGTTCCGAAGTGCGTCCCCAGTACGAGGGTCGACGTATCGGCGAATCGCTCGACGAAGGCCCGCCGGGCACGCTCCGCGGCAGCCGGGTCCGCGTCCATCGCTGCGCCCCAATCCGGGCGGCCGACCTGGGCTTGCGAGTGAAAGAGGTCGCCGGTGACGACCGCGCTCTCCCCGGCGGACTCGATGAGAATCGATACGTGGCCCGGAGTGTGACCCGGCGTACTCAATAGGGTGATTCCATCGGTCATCTCCTGGCCGGGCTCGACCCAGTCGATGCGCCCTGCCTCCTCGATCGGCTTCAGGGAATCCTCGAACACCGCGGCGCCGTCCATCATGGGAGCAATAGTCAAGACCTGTGGGTGAAGTTCCTTTAGGCGGCTTTGTCGCCGGGTCGTTCGACGAGCTTGCCGCCGGTGAAGGTCGCGCCCGCGCGGACCAGGGCGACGAGATGGGGTGCGTTGACGGCGCGCCACCGGTCTTGTGCCGACTCGATGAGCTTGAAGGCCATGGCCAGCCCGGCCGCCCGCGATCCCGGGCCCTTGGTGACCTTGGTGCGGTGCCGGACCGTGGCGAATGTCGACTCGATCGGGTTGGTGGTCCGCAGATGCACCCAGTGCTCGCACGGATAGTCGAAGAAGGCCAGCAGCTGGTCAGCGTCGCCGGTGATCTTCGCGGTGGCCTTGGGGAACTTGGCCCCGTAGGCGGCATCGAAGGCCTTGACCGCCGCCCGGGCATGATCCTTGTCCTCCGCGCCCCAGATCTCCGCCAGGGCCTTCTTCGCGCCCGGGTGCGCGGACTTGGGCAGCGTGGCCAGGACGTTCGCCGTTTTGTGGAACCAGCAGCGCTGTTCCCTGGTCTCGGGGAACACCTCGCGCAGCGCGCCCCAGAACCCCAGCGCGCCGTCCCCGGCGGCCAGGACCGGCGCGCGCATGCCGCGGCGGGCGCAGTCCCGCAGCAGGTCCGCCCACGACTCCGCGGACTCCCGGTATCCGTCCGCCAGGGCGATCAGCTCCTTGCGGCCGTCCGCGCGGACCCCGATCAGCACCAGCAGGCACAGCTTGTGCTCCTCCAGCCGGATGTTCACGTGGATCCCGTCCGCCCACAAGTACACGTAGTCCACCCCGGACAGGTCCCGGGCCGCGAACGCCCGCTGCTCGGCCTGCCACTGCTCGGTCAGCCGGGTGATCACCGCCGCCGACAGCCCCGCTGAGCTGCCCAGGAACTGGCCGAGAGCGGGTACGAAGTCCCCGCTGGACAACCCGTGCAGATACAGCAGCGGCAGCACCTCGGTGACCTTCGGGGTCTTGCGCGCCCACGGCGGCAAGATCGCCGAGGAGAACCGCTGCCGCTCACCCGTGTCCGGGTCGGTGCGCTTGTCATTGACCCGCGGCACCGTCACCTGCACAGCACCCGCGCTGGTCAGCACCTCCCGGCTGTGATGAGAGCCGTTGCGGACCACCAGCCGGCGGCCGTCCGCGTCCCGCTCAGCGGCGTGCGCCGCGATGTAGGCATCCACCTCGGCCTGCAGCGCCTCGGCCAGCATCCGCCGGGCACCCTCCCGCACGATCTCATCGATCAGCGACCCCGGCCGACCCGGTTCCTCTCCCGCCGATCCCTCCTGCACTACCGTGAGCACGGGCGTACCTTCCCGGCCGGCGTTGCACCGCCAGCCTTGCTTAAGACCTGACATGGCATCCGGGAGGGTACGCCCCTTCCGGCTCAACCACAGGTTTCAAGCATTGCTCCATCATGGCTTGCGCGAACTCAGAGAACGCGTTCGCTGCGAGCGGGTTTTGCGCATAGGCCCGCCAGTGCTCGAACTCGGCTCGCACGAAGTAGTACCGAGCGTTGGGAAAGGTTGGCACCCACTTCCCAGCTTCGAGGCGGGTGTTCCAACCGACGTGATCGAGATGAAGGTGAGTGGGGACGACTCCGTCGACATCCGCTACTGACCAGACTTGCTCGAACCTCTCAAGGAAATCCGAGTCGAGGTTGTCGAGTAGCGGCGAGACGCGCTTCTTGCCGTTACCGATGCCTGTGTCGATGACGATCTTCCGTGTGGGCGTCTCGACCAGAAGAGAGTGAACGAAGAGGTTGACACCTTCATCCCGCAGATAGGCCGGCTTGAGCCACTGCATCCTCTCGATCTCTTCAGGCGTGCATCTCGGCATGATGTGCAGCCAGGTTTCAAAGGGTTGCCAGCTATCGGTCTCCTCGACCTTGGTGATCGAGATTGACCCGACCTTCCACCGCTCCATGGTCATCGTCCCCTCAGCGGCCATGTGACGACTTTCAGTTGTCGACGTGCGCCGCGGGATAGCGAAGGCCATCGGCGATGAATCCCACGGACGTACATCGATGATCTGCATCATAATCGATTGTTACCGAGAACGCTAGATGCCGCGGGGTATCATTCGGAGAGAAGGCAAATAATATATTTTTAAGTTTATGATCTATGATGGCGTCATGAGCCGGGAAACCGAGAGGATCACTTCGACCAGGCAGATGCTCTCGGACCAGGTCTACGAGCACGTGAGGACGGAGATCCTGCGTGGCGCGTTCGGACCTGGCGATCCGCTGAGGCCACAGGAGCTGGCCACTTCGGCGGGTGTCAGCCTCGCTGTAGTACGGGAGGCGTTGCTCCGTCTCGTTGGCGAAGGGTTGGCGGACAGACTGACGAATCGCGGGTTCGCCTTTCCGTCGTTCTCCGATCAGCGGTGGCAGCAGCTTGCCGAAGCGCGGGGCGTCGTCGAGCCGGCCATGCTGCGCATGTCGATCAAGCGGGGTGACTTGAATTGGGAAGCTCGCGTGCGGGCCGCCCATCACCGTCTGGCCCGCACGCCCGTTTATGCCGCAGGAGAGGGCCGTTACTACAGCGCCGCGTGGTCTTCGGTGCACGACGGCTTTCACCGCGCGCTGCTAGAGGGCTGCGGAAATCTCGAGCTGCTCGAGACCTTCGATCGGCTATGGATCGCGAGCGAATTGGCGCGCCGCTGGTCCGGCCAGCGCACACCTGATCGTGACACCCTCGGCGAGCACCGCCAACTCGAGGAAGCCGCGCTCGCGCGAGACGCTAACTCTGCCGCCGAGATTCTTGATCGGCACGTGACTCTCACCGCCGCCGCGCTCTCACCCGACGACGATCCTCAACTTGTTTCAGAAAATTCGTAATGGGAGCGACCGTAATGCTGCTTCTCGTTAATCTCTTTGAAAGGACCCACCAGTGAACCTGGACGCCGTTCGCGAGGTCAGCCTCGCCATCAACCTGACCCACCGGTTCATCTACCTCGTCCCCGAGGCCGCGGAGGAAGCCGCCGCGTTCGGCGTGACCGACCGCCGACCGGCGGGACCGGCGTACTTCGCATACCGGTCGGCCGCAATGGGTGCAGTCCCGTGGAGGGTCGTCCTGGCGACCTTCTACAACTGGAGCCCGCGAGCGGTCCAGCCGATGATGGGCGTGTGGGACGCCGCCTCGGCCGAGCAGTGGCAAGCCGCCCGCTACGTGGTCGCCAGTCGTGCCTTGCAACGAGTCGGCGTGAGTCTCACGGCCAATCAGATCGCGGAGGCACGGTCGCTGATCGACCCGGTCGTTGCCGGTGCCGACTACGCCGGCAAGACGCTGGCGGCCGCGAACGCGTCGGTCGCGCTCCCGTCCGATCCGATCGTCGCGCTGTGGCAGCAGATCACGGTGCTGCGCGAGTGGCGCGGCGACGCGCATCTCGCCGTGCTCGCCGACAACCGCCTCGGGCCGTGCGACTGCAACGTCATTCACACCGCGACGGGTCGCCTCCCGGCGGCGATCGTGCGTGCGACCCGCGGGTGGAACGACGAGGAGTGGGCCGCGGCGACAGCACGCCTCGTCGCGCGCGGCTGGCTCAACGCCGACGGCACCGTGACCGATGCCGGCACCGCGGCACGCGAGCAGATCGAGGTCGAGACCGACGAGCACTGCACCGCGCTGTGGGCGCCGATCGGCGACGCGGGCGCCCGCCGCCTCGCCTGGCTCATCACGCCGATCAACGACGCGTTCACTGCAGCCGGGACGTTCGGGCAACTGCGCTGAACGCAGATAATCCGTGAGATTCGGTCGCTGGGTCGTCAGTTATGGTGCAGCCGCAGGCCCGGCGGCGTGGCACCGAAGAAGCGCGCGCTCGGGCGTCATTCGGCAATTGGAGTGCCCCGAGCCGGAGTCGTCACCGACGCCCTCTGGCAGCGAGGTCACGTCAGCGAAGATGTTCGCGACCGCCCAGCGCCAGAACCCGGACATCGTCGGCGCGTCTGCGTCGTAAACAGTCACAGCGAAGCTTTTGCTGCCTTCCGGTGCGTCCTCCCCGCTCAGCTGCTGAGACAGATCCTAGCCGCCAGGCATGCCGAACGCGCCGGAGAAGTGGCCAAGGCCGCGCCGTGGCGCACGCTCGTACTGGTCAACGTGAAGGAAGCTGCCGCCGGTAGCCCAGCGAAGAGGTCATTGCTGTTATCCGTGTGTCTCGTCAATAATTGGCCACTTGCCTGCTAACTGAAATTATTCCCGGTAATCGATTATGCTACCGTAGCAATATGGGAGACGTGGTTGCAGCGGACCTAGGGCATCGTTCGCCATCCGAACGTCTCTACAACGCAGTCCGCATGGCGATCCTACGCGGCGACGTTGCTCCAGGGCAGGCACTGAAGCCCCAACATCTGGCCGACGAAGAGGGCGTAAGCCTCAGTGTCGCGCGGGAGTCGCTCTCGCGGCTGGTCGGCGAGGGGCTGGCTGTCCGGGTACCAAATCGCGGCTTCGTAGTGCCCGCCATGGAAGCGGAGCGCTGGCAGGAAGCGCGGATCGCGATCGAACCGGCGATTCTGCGGCTTTCGATCGCCCGCGGCGACGTCGACTGGGAGGTGCGGCTGCACGCCGCCCACTACCGCCTGACCCGCACACCGATCCGGCCGCAGGAGAGCGCCTACTACTCCGGGGAATGGTCTAAGGCTCACCGCGAGTTCCACCGCGCCCTGCTAGACGGCTGCGAAAACAAGCCGTTGTTGGACACCTTCGACCGGATGTGGACGGCTAGCGAGCTTGCCCGCCACTGGGCCGGCAGCGCCGTTCCGAACCGCGACGCGGCCCGTGAGCACGCCGAACTCGAAGCCGCAACGCTCGCCCGAGACACCGACCGCGCCGCGAGCCTGCTGGTGGGGCATCTCACCCTGACCGTCGAGAGCCTGCACACCGCCAGGCAAGCAGAAGGACGGCGCGCCTGACGCCCCTCGCCAATCTCGGCGGACGGGCCGTCCTCGCCTGTGGCGCCACTGCCTCGACATCGAGCACGCCAGCAATGGCAACCAGGAGCGTGCGGCACTGATTGGTCTAAACCAATCGTTGCTGGTGCTGGCTCCGAGCTGGCTCGAATGTTCCGGTACGGCGCGACCCCGGCCGGCCCAGGCCGGCAGCAATCGTCATGCCCGGCCGCTTCGAGCCAGCCTGAGCGGGCGTTTAGCGCCTGCGATTGGTCTAGACCACTCCGATCTGTGCCCAGCGGGCGCGTTACGGACCGTAAGGAGTGCAGGCAAGCGGCATGGCCGGACAGCACCATTCTCTCGGGTGCGCTGGGCACCGGCTCGGATGCTCGGCTGGCTCACTTGCAGCGGTCCTGAATCAGTGGCTGCTTCGTGCCGCCCGGCGTCGTACCCGGAGCCGGGCTTCGCTCCCGTCCTCAGTTTGCCGGATCTGCAGCGCCCGGTTCCGCAAGCCGGTGGCCGCGCGCCCGCGGGGTCTACAGAAAGTCCACGGGAGGTATATAGCAGGTCCACGGAAGGTACAACGTCCGCATCCTGGTTGACCGCGTGGCCGGGACGCTAACCAGCGATAACATCCCAAGATCGGGCTACAGCAGGACCCGGTGCCCAGCCCTCAGCCATGGGGCTCGCTGGCCGCGAACAGGGTCTGATGACCGGCGGTTATCGTCCCGGCCTGGATGGCGAAGCGGAAGCCGTAGATCTGGACGGCCCTGTGGTCTCATAGGCCAGGAAACGTCCCGTGACCGATAGCCTGCTGATGTGCGGGGCAGTCAGCACGTCGCGCTGGGTGAGCCGGTAGCCGGAAACCATCCCGGTGTAAGAGGCATACGGTCCGGACCCGAGATTTTGACCCCGAGCTGCTATACCTGCCGCCAGTCATGTCGGCTGATCGCCGCGAATACTCCCGCACAACCAAGGATGGCGTAGGCACCGCTGGATGATGGACAGGTACTGCTGCCACAGAGCGCGGGCTGCCAGCCACCTGGAAAGTCACCGCGAGCACGATGGACGCGCAGCCCAGCACCGCCACCGCCACCGCCACCGCCACCGCCAGCTTGGCCGTCAGCCGGCTGCACCGAGGTCTTCTGCCGCTTGCATTCTACGGCCAGCAACTTCCCGTTAGTCGTCCCAGCGGTAACGTCCACAGCCTGCTGGCCTTGAGGTGGCCCCCCTGGCGAGCGCCCGGGTAGTTACCGCTGAGCTGCCGGATTCGACTGTGTCCTATTGGGCTTGCTCACCGGTTCTCACGGTGAGATACCTGTCGCTAGCCAGCGTGATGGGACCACCGGGTTGCCACGACCTAGTGCCGTAGCAGGTCACGTTTGCCCCAGCCGGGGCTTTCTGGCGGGTGCTGATCGCTGAGACTGGGCCGGTGAGTGGACGGCTGCGAGTCCGTGAGATCGACGATGACGAGGGCCGTCGGCTGGTGCGGATCATCCGCCGGGGCAGCGGGTCGGTGGTGACCTGGCGGCGGGCGCAGATGGTGCTGCTGTCCGCGCAGGGGATGGACGTGGCTGCCATCGCGAGGGTCGCGTTCACCAGCGAGGACCGGGTGCGGGATGTGATCCGCAACTTCAATACCGACGGGTTCGGGTCGCTGTACCCGAAATACAAAGGCGGCCGCCCGCCGAAGTTCACACTGGGCCAGCGGCGGGAGATCAAGAAGATCGCCAAGGCCAAGCCGGCCGAATACGACCTGCCGTTTTCCACCTGGAGCCTGTCCAAGCTGGCGGACTTCCTGGTGGCCGAGGGGGTGGGGGCGACATCAGCCACGAGGGCCTGCGCACGCTGCTCCGCGAGGAGGGCGTCACCTTTCAGCGCCTGAAAACCTGGAAGGCCTCCACGGACCCGCGCTACGCGGCGAAGAAGGCACGGATCGAGCACCTGTACGCGATCGCCGACCGGGAAGTTACGCCCCAGCCTGGCGATCCGGAGGTAATCTTCTGCGTCGATGAGTTCGGGCCGCTGAACTTGCAGCCCCATCCCGGGCGGCAATGGGCCGCGATCAGCGGCAAGACCAAAGAACCCGGACGCACGCCGCGGCCGCGGATGCGCGCGACGTACCGGCGCACCGCCGGGTCCGGCACCTGCTCGCCGCCTATGAGCTGGGCGAAGACAAGCTGTTCGGGCACGTCAAGCCGCGCAAGACCCGGGCCCGGTTCCTGGAGTTCTGCCGCTACCTGCGCTCGCTCTACCCGCCATCTACCCCGATCGCGATCATCTGCGACAACTTCAGCCCGCACCTGACCACCAGCCGGGATGCCAGGGTGGGGACCTGGGCGACGGCCAATAACGCCGAGATCGCCTACACGCCGACGAATTCGTCCTGGTTAAACCGCATCGAAGCCCAGTTCACCGCGCTGCGCCACTTCGCGCTCGACGGCACCGACCACGCCAGCCACGAGGAACAGGCCAGCATGATCCGCCGGTCCATCATCTGGCGCAACAACCACGCCTACGACGAACGCCTGCGCCGCATCGCCGACCGGGCCAACGTAGCCTAAGCGGCACTTGAGGTGCCCCGAGGCTTCCGGACAGTCCATCAATTAAGATGGACTATCTGGAAAGGTGAGGTTTTTGCCCCGACCGAAGAAGAGCTTCTCTCCGGAATTCAAAGAAGAAGCCGTGAAGATGGTGATCGAGACGTCGCGTCCGATTGCCCGCGTGGCGAAGGAGCTCGGTATTAATGAGGGCACCCTGGGTAACTGGGTGAACGTCTACCGCCGCGAGCACGCCGGCGAGGAACCGCCGCTATCAGCGGGTGAGCGCGCACGGCTGCGTGAACTTGAGCGGGAAACCCGGGAACTGAAGATGGAAAACGAGTTCCTGAAAAAGCCGCCGCGTACTTTGCCAAAGATCATCGGTGACCGAGAAATTCGAGTTTATCGACGCGGAGTACGCGATCTACCGGGAATTGGGCGTGCAGTACTTGCCGTCGATCGTGAAGATGTGCATCTGGATGGAGGTATCGCGTTCGGGGTTTTATGACTGGCGGGCCAGGCCGGAATCGGCCACGGCTAAAAGGCGCGGGATACTCGCGCTGTACGTGCAGAAGTCATTCGGGGATTCCGATGACACCTACGGGTACCGGCGTGTCCACGCGGACTTGGCGGCCTGGGGCGTGCCGGCCGGGCCGGAGCTGGTGCGATCACTGATGCGTGAGCTGGGCCTGGAGGCCTGCCAGCCGCGGCCCTGGCGGGCCAGCCTCACCGAGGGCGACGGCCAGGAGCACGACATCCCCGACCTGGTGGCCCGGGACTTCACCGCCGCGGCGCCCGGACAGAAAATGGTCGGCGATATCACCTATATTCCGACCTGGGAGGGCTGGCTTTACCTGGCCACCGTCATTGATTGCCATACGAAAGCCGTGATCGGCTGGGCGGCGGACGATAACTACAAGACCCCGCTCATCGAGCAGGCCATCGAGATGGCCGCCCGCAATTACTCGCTCGCCCAGAAGGCCATCTTCCATTCCGACCGCGGCAGCAATTACACGTCCTGCCAGTTCGCGGCCACACTGAAGAGGCATAACCTCCGCCAGTCCGCCGGCCGCACCGGGATCTGCTACGACAATGCGATGGCAGAGTCATTCTTCGCCGCACTGAAAAACGAGCGGGTTCACCGCACCCAGTATCCGACCCGGAATCATGCACGCCGCGACATTGTGAGGTACATCGAATTCCGGTACAATACCAGACGCAGGCACTCCGGGCTTCAGTACCGGACCCCGCAGCAAGTCCACGATGAGTACCTGGAACGGCAGTCCGCAGCGTGAATTAACCACAAATCCGCTGTCCGGAAAGCTCGGGGCAGATCAACTAGCGTCACAGTTCGCGCTCGTAGACATACATCAAGGGACCGCCTGCTCCTCCCGCCCGGTTGGTGAAGCCGAGGCTCTCGTAAAGGTGACGAGCGGCAAGGTCCGGCTCGTCTACGCCGATGTCCATCGTGTCGGCACCCCGCATACGGGCTTCGCGGAGAGCCGCCTCCATGAGCGCTCGCCCCAAGCCTTGCCCTCGCCTGGCTGGAGTGACGTACAGCTCGGCCAGGTAACACTCCGAACCGGTGCTCCAGATGGCGGCGCGGAAACGGAGCACGGCCAGCCCATCTGGTCCGTCACCGGCAAGCAAGACCAGCGTGTCGCCATCCTCGATGAGCTGACGCAGCCGTTCTGCCAATGCAGACGGCGCAGGCGTCGGCTCATCGGGGACTGTAAGAACAACGGTGTAACTCCTGTGACAGGACGGGCAGATGGTCCGTCTGAGAGGAGACACCATGAGCACAGCGCACGTGGATGTGGCGGGGACCGCTGGACCGGCCGGCCCTGCGGTAAATGATGGCCGGGTGGATGCATCCGATGAGGAGCTGGCCCGGCAGCTGGCCGAGCAGGCCCGGGCTGAGGGGATCCCACTGACTGGGCCGGGCGGGCTGCTGGGGCGGCTGACCAAGGTGGTGCTGGAGTCCGCCCTGGAAGCCGAGATGGACGATCATCTCGGTTACCGCAAGCACGATCCGGCCGGCTCCGGGAGCGGGAACTCCCGTAACGGGCACCGGGACAAGACGGTGCTGACCCAGGCCGGGCCGGTGGGCATCGAGGTGCCCCGGGACCGGGACAGTTCCTTTGCCCCCCAGATCGTGCCCAAGCGGGCCAGACGGCTGGGCGGGATCGATGACATGGTCATCTCGCTGGTAGCCAAGGGCCTGACCACCGGGGAGGTGCAAGCCCACCTGGCCGAGATCTACGGCACCGAGGTCTCCCGGGACACCATCTCGGCGATCACCGACCGGGTCCTGGAGGGGCTGGCTGAATGGCAGTCCCGGCCGCTGGACCCGGGGCGATTTCCAGTGGTGGTTGCGAACTAGCTGATGAGCAATGCTTTCATGGCTTCCTCGGGTGTCTTGTCGCCGAGGGTGAGACGCGGCCGCTGGTTGAGTTCCGCGGCGACGCGCCGGAGGTCTTGAACGGTGTGGACCGATAGGTCGCTGTGCTTGGGGAAGTACTGGCGGATCAGGCCGTTGGTGTTCTCATTCAGGCCCCGTTGCCAGGGGGAATGCGGGTCGCAGAAGTAGATGTCGAAGCCGGTCGCGGCGGCGGTCTGCTCGTGCATCGACATCTCGCGGCCCTGGTCCCAGGTCAGCGTCTTGCGCCAGGTCCCGGGGATGATCTGGGTCTGGGTGATCAGCGCGTCGCGCAGCTGCGGGGCTTTGTAACCGTCCGGCAGGTGCACCAGGACGAGGAACTTGGTGACCCGCTCGACCAGGGTGCCGATGGCCGAGGGGCCTGCTGCGGACCCGTACTGACCGATGATGAGGTCACCTTCCCAGTGCCCCGGGACCCGCCGTTCGGTGACCTCGGCTGGGCGCTGAGCCAGCAGCGTCATGTTCTTGATCTTGTTCGGGACGGCAACGCCCCGCCGGTGCGGCTTGCGGCGCGAACGCCCCGTGCGGAGCTTGCTGGATTTGCGGCCCAGTAGCCCCTTGAACAGCCCGCCGTAGATGGTTTCCGCGCAGACCTGCATTCCCGGCCGGCCGGGATAGGTGCGCGTGAGGAACCGGGAGATCTGCTGGGGTGACCACTTCTCGGTGAGCTTGCCGTGCACGAGGGCACGCAGCGGCTTGCTGCCGAGCTTCTCCTTCCGGGGACGGCCCCGGCGGAAAAGCGCCTGGTTGTGGGCCCACCAGGGCTGGTAGCGGCCGTCCGGCTTGCTGTTGCGGCTGATCTCCCGGTAGACGGTCTGGAAACTCCTGCCGATGCCCGCGGCGATCTGCTTGACCGGCTGCCCTGCCTGCAGGCCATCGGCGATGGCGATCCGGTCATCCTGGGTCAGGAACCGCGGGGATATCGGTCCGGGGCCGGGAATGATCATCCCGCCAGCATCGAGGAACCACAACGATCCGCAGCTCGTCGGCACGCCGACAACGCGGGCGGCTGCCGCGCCCTTGTATCCCTCCCGGATCAACTCGAAGTATCGCTCCTTGACCGCAGACGGCATCTTGTTGTGAGCCCAGCGAGGCATCCGAACATCCCTTCCCGGAACGTTCGCAACCACCGATGGAACTCAAGCGGGGTGGTTTCTAGTGGTGGTTGCAACGGCTTGATCGTTTAGGAGCCGTGATGGGGCTGAAGGCGGGCCGGCGGGGTGTGCCGCGGGTGGTGCGGGAGCAGTTTTGGGGACTGGTCCGTGGCGGGTGGCGGCGGGCCGGTGCGGGCTGCCGCATCAGACGGCGGAGGTGTGGTTCCGCCAGGCTGGCGGGGTGAAAGCCAACGGGACGTATCCGGTGGGGCGCCGGTATCTGGGTGTGGCCGAGCGGGAGGAGATCGCGGTGGGGCTGGCGGCGGGGGATTCGCTGCGGGTGATCGCGGCCCGGATCGGGCGCTCGCCGTCGACGGTGTGCCGGGAGGTGGCCCGTAACCGCACCACCAGAGGCCATTACCGTGCGCTGACCGCCCATGCCGCCGCGGCGGCCCGGGCCCGGCGGCCCAAGTGCGCGAAACTGGCCGCGGATCTGGTGCTGCGGAGTTCGTGTTCACCCTGCCCGGGCCGATGGCCCGCTGCCTGCACCAGCAGGCCCGTGCGCTGCTCGCCCACGCCGGAGTCCGCGAGCCCGTCACCTGGGAACCGCCGTTCGCCTGGGCCGCCGGCATCACCTGGCCCGGCCCAGATCCCGACGGCATCAGCCCCGAAGACCTGCACCCGCTCATCCGCTCAGGCCTGCCCGTCCGCGCCATCGCCGCCCGGCTCGCGACCACCGCCGACCATGTCCGGCTGACGGCGGCCCGCCACCCGGCGCCCCAGCTCGCGGCCGGCAGCCCCGCACCGCCTCTGGCCGAGCCGGAACCACCAGGCGATGACCAGCTCCGCGACCTCACCAGCCAGGGATACGGCGCGCGCAAGATCGCCCGCATCACCGGATGCAGCGAGCACGCCATCAGGCAGCTCCTCACCAGCGCCGGACTCTGCCATCCGGCCCCGCCCCCGGCGGCGGCACCGACCCGCACTGGCTCCGCGAGCAGTACCAGGACCGCCAGCGCAGCCTCAAGGACATCGCCGCCGAGACCGGCACCCCGGTCGAGGCCCTCGCCGACGCAGCCCGCAAGGCCGGCATCCGCGTCCGGCACGGCATCAACGCCCGCGCCCACCCCTCGCCGCCCTCGGCGGGCCAGGCGCGTTCACCCCGGACGTCTGGAACATCTTCACCCGCCCAGGCGCCGAGCAGCGCATCCGCAGGCTCCTCGCCCTCCCCGGCCAGCCCGGCCTCAACCACGCAGCCCGCCAGCTCGGCATCAGGAACGCCATCCTCACCGGCCAGATCCGCCAGCTCGAGACTGCCGTCGGCACCGCACTCCTGCGCACCGGACCAGACGGGGGACTCATGCTGACCGCCTACGGCGAGCGATTCGCCCGCGACGTCCGCCCCGCCCTGGGATCACTCTCGCAGACTCGAAAGCCCCTGTGAGCTGCACCGATATCCGGGTCCGACCGTACGGCATCATGATCTTTCGTGTCCTTGCGCCCTGCTCTACCTCATCTTCATCCGGCTCTCCGGCTGGCTGATCCTGCTCGGCCGGTCATCGGCATCGGAGGACGCCGAACTGCTCGTGCTGCGGCACGAAGTCGTGATTCTGCGCCGTCTCACTCCGCGGCCTCGGCTGGACTGGGCCGACGGGGCAGTCCTCGCGGCGCTCATCCGGCTCCTGCCCGCACAGCTGCGGATACACCGGCTGGTCACCCCCGGCACCGTCCTGCACTGGCACCGCCGCCTGGTCACCCGCCACTAGACCTACCCGCACCGGGCAGGATTTTCGGGTCAGCCGTTAAGTTGGCAGTCCCATAGCTAGTCAGAGGGTGAGGACCTGCTCGCCGAGCGAGGCGACAGCCTGGGCGCTTCCGGCCTGGTCGCGAAGGTGCGCGATGCGGGCTACGTCGTTCGCGATCATCAGCGATGCCTGGATCTGGACGTGGGCGAGTGCGGGGGATAGCTCGGGGTGGACCTGGCGGAGCAGGTGGACGAGTTCGGCGACGTAATCGCGTTGCGCGGTCATGGTTGCCTCGCGGTCTGGCCCGGGCAGGCTCCGGGCCTCTGAAATCAGCAGGTCGATGACGGCCGGGTGCTCGGTGGTGAAGCTGGCGTATGACGCGATCAGGGCGCCGAGGGCGGATGCGGGTGTCTGTGCCGTGGCGAGGGTGTCGGAAAGCTGCATGGACAGGCAGGCTGAGCCGCGGCTGAGTGCTGTGACGAGGATGTCGGTCTTGCTGCGGAAGTGGTTGTAGACGCTCGGCCCGGCGATGCCGAGCGAGGTAGCGACGTCGGTGATGCGCACGCTCGCATAGGTGCGCTCAGCGAACAGCGTGACCGCCCGCGCGAGCAGTGCTTCACGGCGGGAGTACGGCAGCAGTCCTGGCGGGCGTGGCGGGACCGGCTGGCCGGTGAACTCTTCGGGCAGCCGCGCGGAGATCACCCGCCTGGCTAGTTCCGCGACTTCGGTGCAGTACTCGTCCCGGGCTAGCTCGGCGTGGTGGAAGGCCGGGCTTTGCAGGACGGCCAGCGTGCTCCAGGCGAGAAGCCCGGCGGCCTCGGGATGCAGGTCCGGGCGTGACGAGAGGATTTTCCCGGCGAGGAGCTGCCCGGCCTTGCCCAGGGCGGACCGCAGGCCAGCACGCGGAGGATCGGGCAGGTGAGGCGCTTCGCGCCCGGTCAGTGCGGCGATGTGCCGGTTGTCGATGATGAATCCGGCGAGGCCGGGCAGTCCGTCCGGGCGGCCGAGGTCGAGGGCTGAAATCGCCGATTGCAGGCTCGCGATGCCTTGGTAAAGGATGTCGGTGAGCAGTTGCTCTTTGCTGGGGAAGTGCCGGTAGAGAGCCGACGGCTGCACGGCGACCGCCTCGGCGATCTCGCTCATGCCGACATGTTCAAAGCCGCGCGCAGCGAACAGTTCCGTTGCCGCGGACAGGATCAGCTCCCGCCGGTTTGCGGGGCGGGTTCTGCGCTCGCGCGGCGGGGAGGAAGCCACGGCCGTTCCTCCTAGGACTGATACGACGGGCCTGTCAGCCTGTCATTTGCTTATTGGCCGTTCTTTGTTCTGGCCGGGCAGGGACTACCAGCGTACTGCCGTGCCCGGGCCAGGCGGCCGCGGCCGCCTGGCCCGGGCGACCTGTATGCGAGTGCCTAGCTCCGGAACGGTGTCGTGCCGTTGCTGTAGTTCAGCCAGGTGCCGACAGGTGGCTGCTCCCGCGGCCCGGGCCTGGTGTAGTCGCACACGCCGTCCGGGAAGGCACTTTCGAGCTCGCCCTTTTCTGCCGCGGTGAACCTGGCGGGGTATGAGCTCCAGTTGATCGGGGCGAGTGCGCACTTAAGGGCGTACTGGGCCAGTGGCTGGCCCGCGGCCATCCGGGGATCGGCGTAGACCGGGTATGCAGATTCGCAGGGGCCGCTGCGCCCGGTGGCGGTCAGGCCGCCCGGCTGGAGGGTCGGCGAGGTCTGCTGATCGGTGAGGAAGCACCCGTCGGCAAGCCCAGCCGGTTTGCTGGTGCCGATCTTTGCCTCGAGTGGCCGGCGGGAGGTGTCGTTGCTGACGTTGGCCAGCCACTGGTTCATGGCCACCAGCTCGTAGGCGCTGGCGTTGTGCCACTGCGCCGGGTCGGTCGTGAAGTCTTTCTCCTCGATGATCACCTGGTTGGCCGCGTCACCCGCGGCCTGCATGCGGGCGCGGATGATGAATGACTCCACTGAGGGGTGGATGGCATACCCGGGCAGCGTGGCCAGGTCCAGGTCGTCTCGCTGGTCGATGACCGCTGTTGCCCTGAGGCCCTGGCAACCGCAGTTGTTGAGGCCATCGGCGTACATCACGCGCAACGCGGCCGGGCTGGCCTGGCTGCGCTGCGAAGTCGGGCTCCCCAGGTAGTTCCAGCCGCCGATCTTGGCGTTCAGGCTGGCGAACTGCGCGGGCGTGATCGCCCCGGAGGCAAGCGCGGTGAGACCGTACTGGACGCCGACGTTGTCAACGTAGCTGTTCGCGAACCCTGTCGCCGGGTTGACCCCTAGCTGGTTGACGATCTGCTGCAGCACCCCGCATTTCACGCCGTCAGGGTTGGTGGAGGCGTTCCAGACGGTGGCGGGGTCGCCGGGCACGGTCGCGGGGATGCTCGGGTCGCAGGTGTTTGGCTTGAGTGACCCGACACTGGCCGTGAGCGGCAGCTCGAGGGCATCGCAGGTCTGGTAGCTGCGGAACCCGGAGATCGCCGTCTTCTGCACCTCGGTGTAGCCCGGATGGTCAGCGAAATAGTTGTAGGTGAGCCGGCAATCGCTGACGTAGTCCTGGGTGGTGCCCTCGGCATTGGGAAGTGAGATGAGCGGGATGATCCCGTTCACGATCCCCGGGTATGCGTCCGCGATGCCGTACTGCTGGACGGCGCCCCCGGACCCGCCCCACCCGATCGTGTAGGCGGGAGAGCTGTACTCGTCGATGAAGTGCTCTTTGGTCATCATCGCCGCCTCGGCGGAGATGACGATGCTGGCGTTCTGGCCCAGTACGTTCAGGCTGTTGGACGCAACGGCGTACCCCTGGCCCAGGAACAGGTCCGTGCCGCCGGGGCCAGCGGCCGCGTTGATGACGCCGCCGGTCGTGGTGCCCTGGTGGTAGCCGGAGTTGTAACCGCCGCCGAAGGTGTAGATCAGCCGCCCGTTCCAGCTGGTGTCGCGGGTGTAGGGGCTCGGGTTGTGCCCGTCGTACAGTGCGGCTATCTGGTAGACGCCGCGGTCGATCGTGCCCTGCTCCAGGCGCACGATGTAGGGGACCTTCCGTCCGCCGACCGTCGTGGTGGCCAGGTCGGCAGGGTAGGGCGTGGCCGGGGGGCCGGCGGACGGCCACGGCTTGTAGGTCCCGCTCGCCGACATGTACTGATAGGAGACCTGGGTCGGAGCTGAGCAGCCGGGCTGCCTCGTCGGCGCCAGCCCGAAGCTGGTCGTCTGACAGTAGAAGGGTTCTTGCTGCGGGCCGGAGAAGACCGGCCCGGTGCTGGGGTGATCCACCAGCACCATCCGGGCATGCTGGCGGTGCGCCGTCGCGGCGACCACATTCTTCCCCTCGCGCAGGCCCTTGACTAGCCCCAGCAGACTGCCGTCCGGCTGGGCCGCGAAGTCGGCGGTCACGTTATCCGAGTTCAGGAAGACCTGGACGCGGCTGGCGGTCAGGCCGGCCGGGCCGGTGATCCGCAGCAGTGTTTCGCCGCCGCTCACCAGGTCCGGGTGCGGGTTGGAGACTGAGATGATCGACAGCCGCGGCGCGGGCTGCTCCTTGGTCAGCGCCTGTGCGCCCGGTGCGAAGCCGAGCACCGCGAGCGCGGCTGCCCCTGCGGCGGCCAGGCAGGCCAGCCTGGCCGCGGATCTGCGTTTGGGAAACATTGCCTCTCCTGTGCGTTCGTCAGCGAACTTGGCGGTCTTGGCCGGTCCAGTGCCCCTTGCGCAGCTCGCGCTTGAGGATCTTTCCTGCGCCCGACACGGGAAGGGTGCCGGCGATCTCGAGGCTGCGCGGTGCCTTGTAGCCGGCGATCCGCCCCTTGACGTGGTCGCGCAGGTCATCGAGGGTTACGGTGGCGTCCGGCTTGGGGACGATGACGGCGTGCACGCGCTCGCCCCAGTGGGGATCGGGGACGCCGATGACGGCGCACTGGGCCACGGCGGGGTGGGAGGCGATGGCGTTCTCGACCTCGGCGGAGTACACGTTCTCGCCGCCGCTGATGATCATGTCCTTGAGCCGGTCGACGATGTAGAGGTAGCCGCGCTCGTCCAGGTAGCCGCCGTCACCGGTGTGCATCCAGCCGTCCCGGATGGCGGCCGCAGTCTCCTCGGGCTTGTTCCAGTAGCCCAGCATGACGTGGCCGCCCCGGACGGCGATCTCCCCCACGGTGCCGGAGGGGACCTCGGCGTCGTCGCTGTCCACGACGCGGACCTCGGCGTGCGGTGCCGCCCGGCCCGCTGAGCGCAGCACGTCACCAGCCTCGTGATCGGCGGGGCTGAGCAGCGTGGCCACCGGCGACAGCTCGGTCATCCCGTAGGCCTGGGTGAAGGACGCGGCGGGCAGCGCCTTCATCGCCCGCTCCAGGACGGCCTGCGGGATGGGCGAGGCTCCGTAGAGCACGGCCTGGAGGCTGGTGAGGTCGTAGCGGGTGACCTCGGGGTGATCGACCAGGAGCTGGATCATCGTCGGCACGAGCAGCGTGTAGGAGACGCGGTGCTCCGCGACCGCTGAGAAAACGGCGACCGGGTCGAAGGCCGGCAGCATCACGTGACTGCCGCCGACGAGCACGGTGGCGCCCCACGAGAGCAGGTCGGCGAGGTGGAACATGGGCGCGACGTGCAGGGTGCGCGAGCCGGGCCGGACCAGGGTACCCGAGGCGGCCGACCCGAGCCAGGAGACGCCGAGGTTGTCGTGCGAGAGCATGACCCCCCGGGGGAAGCCGGTGGTGCCGCCGGTGTAAAACAGCCCGGCGAGGTCGCTGCCGCCGCGGCGGGCGTCTCGCACGGGATCGGCTGCCGCGACCAGGTCCTCATAACCGGGGATGCCTTCCGGGGCGGGGCTGTCGCCCGCGTGGATCACGGTGGCCAGCTCGGGGCACGCCTCGCGCAGCTCGGGCACCAGCGGCGCGAACGCGTCGTCCACCAGCAGTGCCCGCGAGCCGGAGTCGCGCAGCGAGTAGCTGATCTCCGCCGCGCTCCAGCGGGTGTTCACCGGGTTGAGCACGGCATCCGCCCATGGGACGGCGAGCAGGTACTCGTGGTAGCGGTCGGAGTTGAGCGACAGCATCGCCACCCGGTCGCCGCCGCGGACGCCGGTCTCGCGCAGCGCGCCCGCCAGCCGGGCCACGCGGCCGACGACCTCGCGGACAGTGCGCCTGCGCTCGCCGAACACCGTCATGATCTCGTCCGGCTGCTGCTGGACGGCGCGGTGCAGGCCCTGGGTCAGGTACATGGACCCACCTCATTGTGAATTTAAGTGAGTGTGCCACGGGACACACTCGCTATATTTTCCTTGCGTGTCAAGGGATAAAGATGTACTAAGTGAATATTCGATAGTTAGGAGTCACGATGACGGAGAAGGTGCTCGTCGCCGGCGTGGGGATGGTGCCGTTCGCCACGCCGAGCAGGAGCGGCAGTTATGACGTCCTCGCGGAGGGCGCGGTGCGGGCGGCGCTCGCCGACGCGCGGGTCGGCCTGGCCCAGGTGCAGCAGGTGTACGCCGGCTACGTGTACGGTGACTCCACCAGCGGGCAAAACGCCCTGTACCGCATCGGCATGACCGGCGTGCCGGTGATCAACGTGAACAACAACTGCTCAACAGGATCCTCGGCACTGTTCCTCGCCCGGCAGGCGGTGGCCTCCGGAGCTGCCGACTGCGTGCTGGCGCTCGGGTTCGAGCAGATGCAGCGGGGTGCGCTCACCGAGCACTGGGACGACCGGCCAAGCCCGTTCGCGCGGTTCGACGAAGCGCTCAGCCAGGTGCAGGGTGATACCGGGGACGCTCCGCTGGCGCCGCGGTACTTCGGCGGCGCCGGCGCGGCCTACTGCGACAAGTACGGCATGGACCCGGCCGTGTTCGCCCAGATCTCGGTAAAGTCCCGCAGACACGCTGCCGCCAACCCCTACGCGGTGTTCACCGCCCCGGTCACGGCCGAGGAGGTTCTCGCCTCGCCGCGGATCTTCGGGCCGCTGACCCGGCTCCAGTGCTGCCCGCCCACCTGCGGCGCCGCCGCCGCCGTCGTGGTCAGCGAGGAATTCGCCCGTGCCCGCGGGCTGCGGGCCGACGTGGCGATCGCCGCGCAGGCGATGACCACCGACACGCCCGGCTCGTTCGGCGGGGACCTGATGCGGCTCGTCGGCTATGACATGACCGCCGCTGCGGCGCGTCAGGTGTACGAGGCCTCGGGGGTGGGCCCGCGTGACATCCCGGTCGCGGAACTGCACGACTGCTTCACCACCAACGAGGTGATCAGTTATGAGGCGCTCGGGCTGACCGAGGAGGGCACCGCGGAAAAGTTCATCGCTGACGGTGACAACACCTACGGCGGCCGGGTGGTGACCAACCCGTCCGGCGGGCTGCTGTCCAAGGGGCATCCCCTCGGCGCCACTGGGCTGGCCCAGTGCGCCGAGCTGGTCTGGCAGCTGCGCGGCGAGGCCGGCGCGCGGCAGGTCGAAAGCGCCTCGCTCGCCTTGCAGCACAACATCGGCCTCGGCGGCGCCGCCGTGGTGACCGTGTACGAGAAGGCCGGCTGAGCGTGGCCGTCGACGCACTCAAGGCCCTGGCCTACAAGTTCGAGCCGCTGGCCGTGACCGTGGAGCGAGGCAGGCTCGCGTTCTTCGCCCGGGCCAGCGGGCAGCGCGACCCGGTCTACGCCGACCTAGACGCCGCCAGGGCCGCGGGTCACCCCGACCTGCCCGTACCGCCGAGCTTCTACTTCAGCCTGGAGATGGAGCGTCCCGACCCGCTCGGCTGGCTGACCGCGCTCGGCATCGACTTGCGCCGGGTGCTGCACGGTGAGCAGTCGTTCACCTACCACGCCATGGCCCACGCCGGGGACGTCCTGACGCTGCGCTCACGCGTCACGGACGTGGCTGTCAAGAAGGGCGGCACGCTTGACCTGCTGACCAAGCAGACCAGCGTGACGCGCGGCGGGCAGCCCGTTACCGAGGCCGTCAGCGTGATCATCGTGCGCAACGCCGCCGCGGGTGAGGGCTGATGACGGCGCCGGGCATCGAGGCCGGCACCGAGCTGCCGCCGCTGGCCGCCGGGCCCATCTCACGTGCCACGCTGGCCCTGTTCGCCGGGGCGTCGGGCGACCACAACCCGATACACATCGATCTCGACGTGGCCAGGTCGGCCGGCCTGGACGACGTGTTCGCCCCGGGCATGCTGGCGATGGCCTACCTCGGCCAGCTGCTCACCAGCTGGGTGCCGCAGGAACGCCTGCGATCCTGGCGAGTCCGCTTCGCAGCGGTCACCCCGGTGCACGCCTCGCCCGCCTGCACCGCACGGGTCGTGTCCGTCACCGGCGGCCTGGCGGCACTGGAACTGCAAGTCACCCTTCCGGACGGGACCGTCACCCTCACCGGTGACGCCGTCATCGCACTCACCTGACATCCGCACCTGAAAGGCAGCGCAAACCCCATGGGAAAGCTGGACGGCAAGGTCGCCATCGTCACCGGCTCCGGCCGCGGCATCGGTGCCGAAGTCGCGGTCAAGCTCGCCGCTGACGGCGCCGCCGTCGTGGTCAACGACCTGGACGAGCAGCCGGCCAAGGAAACGGTGGCCGCGATCGAGAACGCCGGCGGCACGGCGGTCGCCTGCCCGGGCAGCGTCACCGACGCCGGCTTCGCCGAGCGGTTCACCCAAGCGGCCGTGGACTCATTCGGCGGACTCGACATCATCGTCAACAACGCCGGCTACACCTGGGACTCGGTCATCCAGAAGATGACCGACGACCAGTGGGACGCCATCCTCGACGTCCACCTGACGGCGCCGTTCCGAATCCTGCGAGCAGCCCAGCCAGTGATCTCCGGGCTCGTCAAGCGCGCCGCCGCCAGCGGCGAGCCGGTCCCTTGCCGCAAGGTCGTCAACATCTCCTCGATCGCAGGACTCGGCGGCAACCCGGGACAGGCCAACTACGCCGCCGCGAAGGCGGGCATCACCGGCCTGACCAAGACGCTGGCCAGGGAATGGGGACGCTACAACGTCACCGTCAACGCCGTCGCGTTCGGGCTGATCACGACCAGACTCACCCAGGCCACCGCCGGCGGTGACGCGACCATCGCCGTGCAGGGCAGGGAAGTCAAGGTCGGCGTCAGCCCCGGGCTGCTCGCGGCGATGGAGCAGACGATCCCGCTCGGCCGGCCCGGCACCCCCGCCGAGGCCGCCGGCGCCGTGTACCTGCTGTGCATTCCCGAATCCGACTACATCAGCGCGCAGACTCTGGTCTGCGGCGGCGGCTTTTCCCTGTGAGGCGGTCATGCAGCGCACCCTGTTCGAACCCGACCATGAAGCCTTCCGCGACAGCGCGCGGAGCTTCATCGCGAAGGAAATCACTCCGCACTACCAGGAATGGGAGCGCGCCGGGATCGTCCCGCGCGAACTGTTCACCCTGGCCGGCGAACTCGGGCTGTTCGCTGCCGTCCCCGAGGAGTACGGCGGCGCCGGAGTGCCCGACTTCCGGTACAGCACCGTGTTCGCCGAGGAAGCAGCCCGCGCCTGGGTGGTCCCGGCCGCGCTCGGGCTGACCTTGCAATCCGACGTGTGCCTGCCCTACCTCCTCGGCCTGGCCAGCGACGAGCAGAAACGGCGCTGGCTGCCCGGCATCGCCGCAGGCGAGCTGATCACCGCCATCGCCATGACCGAACCCGGAACCGGATCAGACCTGTCCGGCATCCGCACCAGCGCCGTACGCGACGGCAGCGACTACATCGTCAACGGGGCCAAAACCTTTATCACCAACGGGATTAACGCGGACCTGGTCATCACCGCGGTACGCACGGGCGAGCACCCTCACAAGGGCCTCAGCCTGCTGGTGATCGAGCGGGGCGCGGCCGGTTTTGATCGAGGCCGCAATCTGGACAAGGTCGGCATGCACGTGCAAGACACCGCCGAGCTGTCGTTCACCAACGCGCGCGTGCCGGCCCGGAACCTCCTCGGCGTTCAGGGCGAAGGCTTCCACACCCTGACCCACAACCTGCCCCAGGAACGGGTCTCGATCGCCACGGCCGCCCTCGCACAGTCCGCCGCCGCGGTGAAAGCCACCATCGGCTACGTCCGGGCCCGCACCGCCTTCGGCCAGCCGATCGGCGCCCTGCAGAACACCCGGTTCCGCCTCGCCGAACTCGTCACAGAGATCGACATCGCCCAGCAGTTCCTGGACCGGTGCACCCTGGAACTCAACGCCGGCGCGCTGAGCCCAGTCGACGCGGCGAAGGCGAAATGGTGGATCACCGAGCTACAAGGACGCGTGATGGACACGTGCGTCCAGCTGCACGGCGGCTACGGCTACATCCTTGAGTATCCGATCGCCCGGGCCTGGGGTGACTCACGGATCTCGCGGATCTACGGAGGCACCACAGAGATCATGAAAGAAATCATCGGCCGTTCCCTGCAACTCGGTTAATACTCAAGCAGCACTTTGTGATTTTTAGGGTTTCGTGTTATGCCGGTCTTGAGCAAAGACGACAATCACAGAACGTCATCCCGCGCGCCGCCCGGGATTGTTCACTTACCCGGCAACCAGGCCGGCGAGAGCTGTTCAACTACAACGAAATGCCCAGCTCATGATGTTCAAGTTCACGCGATCCCTACACGGGTCTTTAGGAAACCGATCTAGATGAGCATTCGACGTCCTACTTGAGCACTACATGAGCAGCGAGCGGGGTACTTGAGCACTGGCGGTTTCGCGGTCACCGGCTGTTACGGCATGATGGTTGCGACCGGCGGGTCCGTGGCTATCCTGGCCGGCCTGTGCCAACGGTGACCAGTCGAACTGGCCGGGGATTGCGCTGGGGCCAATTGGGGCTCTGGCCGCTGCTTCGGCCAGGATGCTGCCCGTTGCCGGCTGCTGTTCTGCTCGGTTATGCCGGTGCGCGTGCGTTCGTCGCCGGGCGCGGCACCGATCCGCTCGGCCCCGCGCGGGGCGTACGCGGCGCTGATCCGCGCCGAGCGGCGCATTCGCGCGCGAATGCCGGCAAAATAGTGTTATGCCGCCGTCCGTTCCCCGAACAGCGCAACAGCCGATGCCGCAGCAGCACGTGCCGCGGCGGGACGTGGCGACCTTGGACGGCGTGCTCGAACGGGTTACGTTCAGCAACCCGGAGACCGGTTACACGATCGCCCGCATCGCCCCGGACCGGGGCACCGGCCGCGGCCCGGTCAGCGCCAGCACGGAGCTGGTCACCGCGGTCGGCCCGCTGCTCGGCGCGCAGATCGGCGAGTCACTGCGGCTACGCGGCCGGTGGACCTCACACATGAAGTACGGCCGCCAGTTCGACGTCAGCTCCTACACCACCGTGCTCCCGGCGACCGAGCAAGGCATCAGAAGGTACCTCGGATCAGGCCTGATCAAA
This sequence comes from Streptosporangiaceae bacterium, assembly GCA_965277615.1. GTDB lineage: Bacteria > Actinomycetota > Actinomycetes > Streptosporangiales > Streptosporangiaceae > Bog-532. The sequence continues at coordinate 23,625 of CBDIDG010000005.1, forward strand.
GGCATCGGCCCCGTCATGGCCGAACGGATGGTCAGCCACTTCGGCGCCGGCATCATGCACATCATCGACGACGAGCCCGGCCGCCTCATCGAAGTCCCTGGCCTCGGCGCGAAGCGCAGCACGCGCATCAAGGACGCCTGGGCCGAGCAGAAGGCGATCAAGCAGGTCATGATCTTCCTGCAGGGCGTCGGCGTGTCCACGTCCCTCGCGGTGAAGATCTACAAGAAGTACGGCGACGAATCGGAACAGACCGTCCGGCAGCAGCCGTACAAACTCGCCTCCGACGTATGGGGCATCGGCTTCAAGACCGCCGACACGATCGCCGCGTCCGTCGGCATCGCCAAAGACAGCCCCGAGCGCCTCAAGGCCGGCCTCGCCTACACGCTGTCGCAGGCCGCCGACGACGGCCACTGCTATCTCCCCGAGCCCAGGCTCGTCACCGACGCCGCCAAAATCCTCGAAGTCCCCGCAGGCCTGATCGCCCCGCGGGTCGCCGACCTCGCGGCCGAAGAAGGCGCGGTCATCGAAACCCTGCCCACCGGCGGCGCCGCGGCCGCCGAGCCGCTGCGGGCCGTCTACCTGCCGCCGTTTTTCCACGCGGAACGGTCCCTCGCCACCGTCCTCCGCAACCTGCTCGCGGCCGGCCAGGACCGGCTGCCCGCCTTCCAGTGCGTGGACTGGGACAAGGCCCTCGGCTGGCTCACGACGCGCACCGGCGCCGACCTCGCCCCCGGGCAGGCCGACGCGGTCAAGCTGGCCCTGACCGAGAAGGTCGCGGTGCTGACGGGCGGGCCGGGGTGCGGGAAGAGCTTCACGGTGCGCTCGGTGGTGGAACTGGCGCGGGCACGGAAGGCCAAGGTGGTGCTCGCCGCCCCGACCGGCCGCGCCGCTAAGCGGCTGGCCGAACTGACCGGCCACGAAGCCGGAACCATCCACCGCCTGCTGAAGCTCCAGCCCGGCGGTGACCCCGAATACGGCGCGAGCAACCCGCTGGACGCCGACCTGGTCGTGATCGACGAAACCTCGATGGTCGACGTGATCCTGGCCAACAAGCTGGCCAGGGCGGTTGCGCCGGGGGCCCACCTGCTGCTGGTCGGGGACGTGGACCAGTTGCCGTCGGTGGGTGCCGGGCAAGTGCTGCAAGACCTGATCCGGGCGCAGGCACTACCCGTCGTCCGGCTGACCAAGATCTTCCGGCAAGCGCAGCAGTCAGGGATCGTGATCAACGCCCACCGGGTCAACGCCGGGCGCCCACCGTACCCGCCAGCCCCCGCACCGCCCGGCGCAGCAGCCAAGGCTTTTCCAGACTTCTACTGGTTCAATTCGGATGAGACGGAGGCTACCGCGGAACTGGTGACCGACATCGTGGCGCGCCGGATACCGGCCAAGTTCGGGCTCGACGCGCGCCGCGACGTCCAGGTGCTGTGCCCCATGCACCGCGGGCCGGCCGGCGCGGGCAGCCTGAACCTGCTGCTCCAGGAAGCGCTGACCCCCTACCGCGAGGGAGCGCCCGAACGGCGGTACGGCGGGCGCGTGTTCCGGGTCGGCGACAAGGTCACCCAGCTGCGCAACAACTATGACAAAGGCGCGGCCGGCGTCTTCAACGGCACGACCGGGGTGGTGACCGGCATGTCGCTGGAGGACCACTCGCTCACCGTCCGGACCGACGAGGACGAGGAACTCGCCTACGACTTCGACGAACTGGACGAGCTCGCGCACGCCTACGCGGTCACCATCCACCGGTCGCAAGGGTCTGAATACCCGGCCGTCGTGATCCCGCTGACCACCAGCGCGTGGATGATGCTGCAGCGCAACCTGCTCTACACCGGCATCACGCGCGCGAAGAAGCTCGTCGTCCTCGCCGGCTCACGCCGCGCGCTCGCCGCAGCCGTCCGCACGGCGGGCGCCGGCCGCCGCCACACGGCGCTGGCACACCGCCTGCAGACCGGCTGCAAACTGCCGCTATCCGGCGAGTGACGCTCACCGCTCACCTGAACGTTGCTCTCACCTCCGTCTTGGTATTCCGCACATTCACCAGACCGCGGCAGAATGCGCGCATATGGATTGTTGCGGGCCCTCTCGCCGGCAGGCTTCGCTCTGGGGCGCCTCGCCGCCGCCGTGCCAGCTAAGGGCCGACTCGGATCATTCAGCGGAAATCCAACGATTAGCATCACGGCCGGGCAACGGCGGATCGGGTGAGGCCGAATCAGGAAATTCGGCCAGCGGGGCATTCTGGGGCGGGAATGGCGGCGCTGGGCCCGCACCGCCATCGACGTGACCTGGCGCTGGCTGATGCCCAGCTGCTCAGCGGGTCGATTTTGAAGATGCCCTCGCGATCGAACTGCCGCGCCTTCCGGGCCGTCAGGACAGCCGCTCTTTTGAGCGATCAAGTTTTATATTGGCAGGTTTTCTTGACTTTACTTCGTGGCTGCTTCACTCTTAAAAAATGATCATATGAGTGCAAGCCCGCTCAAATGAGCGGAACACGATTGTGATCAGAGGAGGATCGCTGTGAGATCCGGAAATTCGCGCGGCGCCGTTTCCGCCGGAGGCTCTGCAGGCGACGGCGAGCCCATCGAGGCGGCCGGCCGGCTCCGGAACACCCTCGCCGCACCCGTCCGGCGCTGTGGCACGGAACCTGTCGCGCTGATCAGCCATCGCACCGTACCCGGCGACCGGGCCGACGACGGACGATTCCGGGCCGCGTGCCGGCCCGCGCTGACCTCATCGCCGGCGCGGCGCACGGGCGACGCTGGAATGGCTGGCCTCGGCCCGGCCGTATCGCTAGCGGTGCCCCGGCCGACGCACGAGGAGCTGGGTACCTGCACGGCTCGTGACCGGGCCGCACCCAATGGCGCGGTTCGCAAGATGCCTGTCCGCTGCGCCGGCCGAAGGAGCCCCAACGCATGAGACCGCGTAGATCCGTCCTCGTCCTCCTCGCAAGTATCACCGCCATGGTGATGACAGCCTCAGGAATCCAGGCGGCCGCTGTCCCGTCCGGCCACGTGCGGGCAGCCCTTACGGCCACCATGGCCTCGACGGCATCGCAGCGCGGAACGGCCATCTCCGGCCTCCCGGCGGGCAGCGCCGCTGCCGGGGCTGAGAAGTGCGCTCCAGGGCCGCCCTCAGCGGGGCCCTCTCCCGAGACCGCGGCCCGGTGTTCTTTCCTGGCGGCCGCGCCGAGCGCGCACTGGAAGCTTGTCCCGCGAGTGGGGGCGGATCTGGTCGCCTGCCAGGACCTGACAGTGAGCATGGACGCGAGTGGCGCAGGGTACGACCATCTCAAGCTCCTCGTCGATTCAATCAACAAGGGCTCGGTGCTCAGCGACACCATACTGACCATGATTGACGACTCTCCGCTGCTGGCCCCCGCGCCGGGGACGAACGGCACAAACTGGTCGACGTTCAGCGGAAACATCGGGCTAGCTACCAGTGGCGGCACAAAAACGCTGACCGCCGACATTCCCTGCTCGGATGTCCACGCGAATATCCCGGGCTGGGTCGCCACAGCGATCGCCGCGGTCGTCGGCGTCATGGCGGGGGCCATTGCCGCCGCACTCTGCATCGCCACGCCAGGCGCAGCACCAGTCTGCCCGCTCGTCCAGGGGTTCGTAACGGCGTTCGTCTGGACTCTGGTCGGCGGCGTCCTCACCGGCGGGACCCTGTATTCCGGGGAGGCCTGGGCAACCGCACTCGCCGCCGGTCTCGTCGGCGGCCTGGGCGCCGCGGGATGGAGCGCATATGGCTTGCCGTGGGCCACGGCGCACATGCGCCCACTGCTGATAGCCATCGGCAACGCAGTGTCCGGCACGTTGAAGACCCTCGGGTCCTGGCTGGGGGGGGCAGCGGCGACTGCGGCCGACTACGTGGCCGCGACGATCGCCACCACCAGCCGGTGGATCGTGCAGAAGTGCATCGAGGCCGGCGAACGGCTAGGGGTCAGGACGGCAGCATCGAACATCCGGCTGATGCCGCTGGGCGACTCCATCACAGCCGGCTTTCAGAGCACCACCGGCAACGGCTACCGCCTGGAGCTTTACACCGACCTGGTCAATGAGGGGCACACAGTACTTGACTTCGTGGGTTCCCAGAATAGCGGAACCATGGCCGACCCGGCCAACGAGGGACACTCTGGCGACATCATCAGTGACCTCGAGAATCCGTCGATCGGCACGGCCGACCCCGCCGCCTACCGCCCCAACATCGTGACGCTGATGATCGGCACCAACGACATGGGCAGGAATGTCCTCCCGGCCACCGCACCGGATCGACTCGAATCGCTGATCAACCAGGTCCTGGCCGCGGCCCCAGACGCCACGGTAGTGGTCGCCTCGCTCGTTCCCAGCGGCAACCCGGACACCGAAGCCAGGGTTCAGACCTACAATGCTGCCGTCCCCGGAGTAGTCGACACGCTGGCCGCGGCCGGCAAGCACGTCCTATACGTCAACATGGACGGTGTGACCAACGCAGACTTGAACAATGACGGAATACACCCCAATGACGCCGGGTACAAGATCATAGGGGACGTCTTCAACGACGGAGTGGAAGAGGCCATCGGCGCCGGGTGGGTCAACGCTCCGGTAGCGAGCGCTGGTACCTGCGCCGGCGGTACCCGCGACCCAATCTGGTACCCTACCGGCGTAATCGCGAACGGAGCGGGATATGCGGGCGCCGACATCCAGTTCGCTGATATCAACGGTGACGGCCGGGCTGACTTCCTGGGTGTTAACCCGGCTAACGGCGCGGTCAGCGCGTATCTCAACGGCGGCCCTAACCCCGCCGGCGGCTGGATCTGGTACCCGCTGGGCCAGATAGCTTCCGGGGAAAGCAACAGCTCCAGTCATGTCGTCTTCGCCGACATCAACGGCGACGGCCGGGCCGACTACCTCGTAGTCAATGACGCGAACGGAGCTACTACCGCGTGGCTCAACGGCGGCCCCAACCAGGTCGGCGGCCCCAACTGGCTGCCGCTGGGCGAGATAGCTTCCGGGGAAAGCAACAGCTCCAGCTATGTGCGATTCGCTGACATCAACGGTGACCACAGGGCTGACTACCTCGTAGTCGATAAAGCGACCGGGGCTGTTACCGCGTGGCTCAACGGCGGCCCTAACCAGGTCGGCGGCCCCATCTGGCTGCCGCAGGGCCAGATTGCCAGCGGAACGCTCAACTCCGGGAACGCTGCCAGTAACCTCATCGACTTCGCCGACATAACCTGCACTGGCAGAGCGGACTACCTGCAAGTTGATCAGACAACCGGTGCCATACAAGGTTATATCAACGGCGGCCCCAACCCCGCCGCCCCCGGCAGCTGGATATGGTATCCTCACGCCGGATTCGCCAGCGGAGTGGGGGCCCCCAGCACCTCACGGGTGCACCTCGCCGACCTCAACGGCGACGGCCGCGCCGACTACGTCGTAGTAGCAGCCGGCGGATCCATAACAGCATGGCTCAACTAAGACCGCAACCGTCCCGTCGCAGGGCCGGGAAAAGCAACTCCGGTGGACCTTGCACTGAGGTAAGCCTGAGCAACCTGCAAGGCAGCGCAAGCGGACGATGCGGCGACGAGTTAATCCATTCGGTTCCCCTGCTTTCTGCTAACCAGCAGACGGGTCGGCCATGAAAAGCACGCCTCGATAACACTGTCAGGGTGCGTCTCCGATATTGGAGACGCACGGCGCCTAATCCCACGCCGCCGGTGTCCGTGCTACGGGGGAAGATCAATCCCCCGAACCCCAAATCGACTGACCTAGCTAGAGGCATTCGCACAGGCCAGCGACCAGAACCCCGGAAAGGGGCGGCACTTTAGTCATCATGATGGTTTCCGAACTGCTACCAGGGAAGGCAACTCCATGAGACCCGCTAAGTTCTTCCGCGCCGCTGTTGGCGTGGCCGTCCCTGCGCTAGTCATGACGGCCATGGTCGCATTAACTCCCGGAACCGGCAGCGCGTCCGCGCTAACAGGCATTCATCCGGCTCAGCACCAGAACGGGTGCTACCGGCAGCTGATCGGCACGGTCAGCTCGCCTGGATACCTGGAGGCCAGTGCACCCAGCGCCGGGACTTACTCCATCGAGTACGACATCACCGGTAGCGCGTATTTTGACACCTACGTCAATAACACTGAACTCGGCTACGTAGGCGGCTCCACCGGCATCTACCACACCCGCACATTCTCGCTGTCAGCAGGCGGTGTCCTGGTCCAGGTCGCCGGGCCGGAAGGCTCCGGGAAGGCCAGCGTCTACCTCGATCAGGCCTGCGGCAGCGCGACCGGTGAGATCCATGCGGCAGGGGCCGGCAAGTGCCTGGACGTGCCGAACATCACACACACCGAGGGCACCCAGGCAGATATCTGGAACTGCAACGGCGGGTCGAACCAGGAATGGACCTCCACCTCCTCAGGCCAGCTGACGGTGTACTCGGGCGGCGATTGCCTGAACGCCTCCGGGCAGGGCACCACGCCCGGCACCGCGGTCGGCATCCGGCCCTGCAACGGCGGCGCCAGCCAGCAATGGTCGCTGAACTCCAACGGCACAATCACCGGGGTGCAGTCCGGGCTGTGCCTGGACGTCACCCACGCCAGCACCACTGATGGTGCCCTGGCCGAGCTGTGGACCTGCAACGGCGGCGCCAGCCAGCAATGGACCGGCCCGTAACCGGCGGGGACGTCACCTATGGTCGCCAGCGGCGGCGGGTCCGCCCGCCGCCGCTGACGGCACAATCAGCGGCCCGTCCTTCCAGCCGAGCCGACTTGAACGGGACCGAGCTGCAGGCTCCAGCCAGGACCGGGGGCCCTGCGGGCAGATGGGGTCACCAACGGCGATCGGATGGCGGTGCTCAGAGTCCTTCCGGTGCGGTTCGTCGACCTGGCGCCAGCCGAGGTAGGCCGCCACGTCACCCAGATGATCGGAGCGGGTCTGCGCGCGGGCACCGTAGCCGCGCAGCTCGCCGACATGACAACCAGCTCTGTCGCGTTTTCGGCGGTAACCGAAACGCGACAGGGAGCGGGTCCTCGGCCCCCACCATCCCGACATTCTCATCACCCGCAGGTACCTTTCGGCCTGTGCCGATGAGCTTGTACAGGAGGGCAATGGGATCGGCAGCTGACCGCCCATGTTTGACCTCAGCCAAGATGGCGGGAAGCGGCGGACGCGGAACTGGTGAAGCGCCGCAGCTCATATCCAGCGCCAATCGCCGGGTGACCGCGTAATGTAACGGCTCCAGGTTGTCCGGCGGCGGCGCGCTGGCGCCGGGTGGTGGTGGCGCGAAAGCTAAGGGCGGCGACGACGGGTGCGGGAACCTGGGGGACGAGGTCGCGCAGGGCGGCCCGGGCGAGGCCGCTTAGCCCTGGGGTTAGGGGGACCACGACGCAGTTCGGGACAGGAAATGGCAAGTGGATCACGATCTCTGTCGGCTCCTGCCCGGCGTCTGCCACGCTGAGCACCCACCTGGCACGGACCCCCTTCACCGGGCCGGAATCTACCGTGGGCACATCGGCCGTGTCGGTGTTCCGGGCACTCGCGGTCGGCGTGCCCTTGCAAAATCAGGCATTGCCAGCAGGGATCACGAATCGTGATGGCGCTCTTCGTCGGACTCCGGACACGACTGATATGAACCAGCTATACCTCTGCCAGCCGTGGTCCAGGTGGCCGTCAGACGTAGCCCAGTCAGCCCGGCCACAGTGGTCTAGACCTGTAAGCATCGGTGGTTGCTCCATGGTTGCTCGGATGCCCCGGTACGGCCCGGTAGCAGCCGGCACTATACGGCACCCGGTTTGCCAGCTCGCCGCACGAACTGGCAGGTCACAGCATTTTCCGGCACGATCTGGCACAGCCAGAGCGGCAGAGCAGCAGACTCTTAATCCGCGGGTTCGGGTTCGAGTCCCTGGCGGCGCACACGTAATGACCTAGAATTATGCGACTACGGGTCATTTTTAGTGTGGCCGTTTTGTCCCCGTGGTTGCTCGGTGGTTGCTCGCGCGCACCGACCCAGCAATTAGGGGCCTGTCAGATGTGGCCCGTCCGGTGCCAGATCTGCGCCATGTGCCCACGGCGCTGGACCGTCCGGCCGACCGATGGAGCCTGCCCTCCGCTAGACCATTGGTCTGGACCTCTATCTCAGAGCCCGGAGTGCGGCCCTACGAATGCCGTCACGCAACGTGATACACGCTGGTAAGCAGTACTTCTGCGGTGATACGTCCCGGGTGCTGCCGGTCCGGCGCGCTGGCCGTCTGCCGGGCAGGCGCATGGTGGTCGCGAGGTATTTCCTGGCCAGCAGTGCGGGCGCCTGGCTCCGCGGCAACCGCAAATCCGCTCGGGGTACTCTCGCCTTCGATCTGAGGCCGCCCGCCCTAGTAGCTGCCCCGGCCGAGCGGGGACAAGGGCGGCCACAGGCGGCCCCGGCGCCCGGGACCGGCTGTGGCCGACCCTTGCCGTGGTCCCGCCCGCACGGAGGCTATGCGCCCGGAACGGCCCCACCGGCGCTACGGCTGGTGCGGGTTGCGGGCCAGTGCGGCCCGCGACAGCGGATAGCCGGCAGAGGAGGACCCGGGTAAGGCTAGTTTGCTACAACAGCCGATCTTCCGGGAAATCAGCGCACGACGAAACTAATCGGTCCGTGGGGGCGATCGCCTAACATCCACAGTGGCGGGTTTCACGGCGATACCACCTGGCCGTCGTCGTCCAGGCCCTGCATCGAAGCGATTCCCGTGGTCCAGGGCAGCGGGACGGCGAACAGCGTCACGCCCATGGCGGGAGCATCCGCGGCCGGCAGCAGGTCACATCGCTCATCCTGCCCCGACTGGAACCTTAGCCGCCGTACCCGCCGGTCGGCCCGGACAATCACCCGGAGAGGACCCTCGTCAGCTCGTCCCGTGTAGACGTTGAACAGACTCCTGGGGTAGATCGCGGGACCGCCCATGCCGCCTTCGTCGTGGTGCCCGTCGGGATAGATGGTTTCCAGCAGGGTGTAATAATCTTGCGCCGATCCCCCCGCCTTGAGAGACCACCGTTCGCCGCGGGCCGTTTCGCCCTCAGCGACAACGGTCAAATCCGGTACCGGCATCCCGCTCCTCAGTTGCCGCGCTGTCCCGGCCGTGCTGCCCGGCTGATCATCCCGGCCCTCCAGTTGGGGTGCCAGCAGGCGCATCGACCAGCAGGAGCCCTCGGTGTGCAGCGGCCAGGCCGCCACCAGCGTGCCATCAGCCGCGACGGGGAGCGCACCGCCGAAGCCGGCCGTCGCGTCCCGTCCGTTACGCGATACTGAATTCATGACTGGTAGTGCCTCGGAATGGTATCCGCCAGATTCCGCCGAGGATGCCCTGCAGGCCGGCCTCGCGCATGAGCCGGGCGACGCGCTTGCGGTTGACCGTCTCGCCCAGGCCGAGCACCAGCTCTGCGTGGACCCGCGGCCACCGTAGGTGCCCCGAGACTCTTCGTGGATCCGGGCAATCAGCTTTCCCAGCTCCTTATTGCGCATTTCCCGGGGCGATTCCGGGGCGGCCGCGCCACTCGTAGTACCCGGACTTGGAGACACTCAGGACCCGGCAGGCCACCGCGACGGGAATTCCCGCCCCGGCGAGTTCTGTGACCAGCCGGAAAATTACTTTGGGAGGACGCTCTCGCGCGCGAAATAGGCTGCGGCGCGCTTGAGGATGTCGTTCTCCATCTCAAGCTGCCGGTTCTTCCGCCGCAGCTCCGTCAGTTCTTTCTTCTCTTTACTGGTCAGCGACGCGCCATTGTCGTCGGCGTCGGCCTGGGCCATCCAGTTGCGCAGGCACGACTCGCTGATCCCGAGGTCCTTCGCGAGCAGGGCGACCGGCTTGGCGCCCTCGCGCGCAAGCTCGACCGCCCGCCGGCGGAACTCCGGAGGGTGAGGCAGGGGCATGCGGACATCCTTCCAGGCAGCCGAAGCCACCTCAGAGAAGGTGGCCGGGAAGCGGGGGCAAGGTCAGGTCGCCTGGTCAGCGTGGCGGCCGGGCCACCGCGGCCAGGAGCGCGGCTGTCTCCGCGGGCGCGGCGAGCATCAGGTCGTGCCCGCAGGGAAGCTGGTGGGTCTCCCACCCGGCGGCGACCGCCAGGTCAAATGATGCCTGCAGGCTGGCCAGCGGGGGCCGGGTGTGATTGACGTAAGTCTTGCGTATCCGGTCGATGGCGACCGGATCGAACATGACCGGTTCGGTCAGGCAGCGCAGCGGAAAAGCGGTCAGCCGGGGAGCTACCTGGGCCCGCACGGCCCCGTCGGTCAGGCCCCACTGGTCGAGGAACTGCGGCGAAGCGGGCACAAACCAGCCCTCCCCGGCCGATGCGGCCAGGTCGCGGTAACGCCGCGCCACGTCAGGGGCTCGACGTCCAGCAGGCACTGGCCCGGCCGCGCGATGAAGGCGGCCAGGAAGGTCACCGAGGCCAGCCGGCCTGCCGCCTGCTCGGCGACCGGCCCGGCCAGGACGCCGGCATAGCTGTGCAGCACCAGGTGCACATCGCGCAGGTCCTCGAACCAGATGAGCTCGGTGAGGTCGGCGACGTGCGCGGCGATCCCCACGTCCCTGACGGCGATCACCCTGGCCCGTGAGGGTCGGCGTATAGACCTCATGCCCGTTCCCGGACAGAATCCGCCGCACTTCGCGCCAGCACCAGCCACCGTGCATGGCCCCATGAACTACGACGAACGTGGCCAAGCCCTACGTCACCACCCCGCCCGGCTTGCGGCGGGCGCTGCCCGAGATGCACCAGAGCAGCGTCTCCACGCCGGATAGCGCGAGCGCCGAGCGCGTGGTGCTCGCCTGCCCGGCGCACTTGGTGCCCGCCCTGAGCGCCAGCAGGCCGGCGATGCCGTCCGCGGCGTCGGCGGCGGCGCGCATCGCCAGCCACGGCCGGTAGTCGCCACCCCGGACGGCCGCACACAGCAGCGCCGACCCCACGAAGCAGTCGCGGGCGCCGGCTCCGCGCATCATGATCATCGACGCCGGGTCGCCTCCGGGCGGCATGCCGAACCGCCGAGCCGCCCGGTCCGGGACCACATACTGGAACGCGCCCACGCCCACGCTGCCCGCGCCGATAGCGCCAGCCGCCACCCGGGTCATCCACCGGTCCATGATCAAGCCGCTCCCTCCCGCATCCGGGGCGGCCGGTCCGTCCCATCACTCTCCGTTATACCCCAGGCGATCCGGGTACAGCTTATCGTGCTGGATCACGGCCAGTCCTGATTCGCAAGCCGTAAGCGGCGGGAGGGAGATCATCATGAACACGCCCGCGGCGGCCGGCTGATGCCCGGCAAGATCGTCCTCTACGGCGCCACCGGCTTCATGGGCACCCTGACCGCCCAGGCGATGGTCGCCAGCGGGACCCGCCCGGTCCTCGTCGGCCGTAATCAGGCCCGCCTGACCGCGCAGGCCGCCCGGCTGGCCCCGGCCGCCGACGGCAAACAGCTTGAGACGGCCGTAGCCGGAACGCCGTCATCGGCCCCGCTCGGGGACCTCATCGGACCCGGTGACGTCCTCGTGTCCACCGCCGGCCCCTTCTTGAAAATCGGCCGCCCCGCCGTCGAAGCTGCGGTCGACACTGGCGCGATCTACCTGGACTCCACCGGTGAACCACCATTCATCCGCCAGGTCTTCGAGGAATTCGGCCCCCGCGCCGAACGCGCCGGCGCCACGCTGCTGCCCGCCCTCGGTTACGACTACGTGCCCGGAAACCTGGCCGGCGCCCTGGCCCTGGACGCCGCCGGCCCCGCCGCGACCTGGGTCCGGATCGGCTACTTCGCCCACGGCAACCTCCGCCAGGCCACCAGCGCGGGCACCCGCGCGTCAGCCGCCGGCATTCTGCTCGAAGGCGGATACGCCTTCCGCGGCGGCCGCATCGTGTCCGAGCGGACCGCCGCGCACGTCAGCTCGTTCCGGGTCGATGGCACCGCCCGGGAGGCCTTCTCGATCGGCTCATCGGAGCATTTCGCCCTGCCCAGGCTCCGGCCGCGGGCCGCCGAGCCAGGCGGTAGCCCGGAGCAGGCGCCCCTGACCGATGTGGGCGTCTACCTGGGCTGGTTCGGCCGCGCGACCAGGCTCGTCCACTACGCCTCCGCGCTGGCCGGACCGCTGGAACGCCTGCCGGGCGTCCGCCCGGCCCTGGACGCGCAGGTCCGCCGGATCCAGCGCACCCGCGCCCAGCCCAGCGCCGCGCAGCGCCTCCGGTCGGCCGTGGTGGCCGTGGCCGGCGACGCGAGCGGCGCGGAACTCGCGACCGTGCGCCTGACTGGCGGCGACCCCTACTCGTTCACCGCGCCGATGCTGGCCTGGGCCGCGGCCCGGGCGGCCGCGGACGGCGTCCGGCCGGCCGGCGCGCTCGGCCCGGCCGAGGCCTTCGGGCTCGCCGACCTCCAGCGCGCCTGCGCCAGCGCGGGCTTCTGCCGCGAGCCCGCAGAATGAACGCGAAAATCGTCTCGCCCTCAGATCGCGGGGCAACTAGTGGGTGCGCCTGTTAACCTCGGGCTTTCGCCGGGGTTAATCGGCCTGCCGTTCTTTATGTGAAAAAAGGTATGAAAAAAGTGCCTTCAGCTGGGACAATTGGGCTTGTCTAAGGTCCTGACCGTCCCGAGTCAAAGGCACTTTCCAGGTGAAGAATAGCGCACGCACTGCCCGGGTTACCGTCTCTGCTGACGGCCCCGGCCTGGTGTCCCAGGCCGGGGCGGTCCTGCTGTGGGAAACGATGCGGGTCACCGGCCTGAGCCGGGGCCTGTCCGGCGGGCTGGCCCGGTGGCGGGCACCGCGGGCGGTCCACGACCCCGGGAAGATCATCGCGGACCTGGCCGCCGCCGTCGCCCTCGGCGGGGACTGCCTGGCCGACATCGCGGTGCTACGGGAGCAGCCGGAACTGGCCGGGCCGGTCGCGTCCGGCCCCGTGGTATCCCGGCTGGTCAGCGTGCTGGCCGGGGACCTGTCCCGGTCGCTTAAGGCAATCCGCGCTGCCCGTTCCGCCGCGCGGGAGCGGGCCTGGGCACTGGCCGGGGACAACGCTCCCGGCGCGGACGGCCTGGTCACGATAGATCTGGACGCCACCGTCGTGATCGCGCACTCGGAGAAAGAGCAGGCGGCTGCGACCTGGAAGAAGACGTTCGGGTTCCACCCGATGACCGCCTGGGCCGACCACGGCGCCGGCGGGAACGGGGAACCGCTGGCCATCGCGCTGCGGGCCGGGAACGCCGGCTCGAACACCGCCGCCGACCACATCGAGGCGGCCAGGCTCTCTCTGGCGCAACTGCCCCGCCACCAGCGGCGCAAGGTCCTGGTCCGCACCGACTCCGGCGGCGGCACCCACGAGTTCCTGACCTGGCTGACCGCGCCGTCGCGGCGGCTGCACTACTCCATCGGCATGACGATCACCGAGGACATGCAGGCCGCGATCCTGAAAATGCCCGCGTCCGCGTGGACGCCGGCTTACGACGGTGACGGGCAGATCCGCGACGGCGCCTGGATCGCCGACATCACCGGGCTGCTGGACCTGTCCGGCTGGCCCGCCGGGATGCGGGTCATCGTCCGCAAAGAGCGCCCGCACCCCGGTGCGCAGCTGCGCTTCACCGATATCGACGGGCACCGGTTCACCGCCTTCGCCACCGATGCACGCAAAGGCCAGCTCGCTGACCTGGAACTCCGCCACCGGCGGCGGGCACGGTGCGAGGACCGGATCCGCTGCGCGAAGGACACCGGGCTGCGGAACCTCCCGCTCAAGGGCTTCGCGCAGAACCAGGTCTGGTGCGAGATCGTCGCCCTGGCCTGCGACCTGCTGGCCTGGACGCAGCTGCTCGCCCTCACCGGGACCGCCCGCCGCTGGGAACCCAAACGGCTCCGCCTGCGCCTGTTCTCCGCCGCTGGCCGGCTCGTGCGCGGAGGCCGCCGCCTGCGGCTCCGCCTCGCCGAACGATGGGCCTGGGCTGCGGACATCACCGCCGCCGTCACCCGCCTGCAGGCCCTCCCCTCCGGCTGAACAGCCGGAACAGCCACTACGGCAAAGAAGGAAAACACCAGGGGCCGTGGAACCCCGCCTACCCGGCGCGACAACCGGGCAGCCAGGCACGACCCAGCCTGAAAATCACCCACCAGCCGACACCTCAGGCCAGCACATCAGCGGCGCGAAAGATCGAGGCTAATTCGTCGGGGTTATGCAGCTAGTGGCTGTGGTGTGAACGGGTCGTGGCGGCTGATGCGGGCCAGGAGCTGGTTGAGGTCGGCGCGGGTGAATTTCCAGCCAAATGGCCGGGCGGTGGCGTTGTAGTGCCGTTCGAAGGCGAGGATTTCCTCGGCGAGGCCGTCGAGGTCTCCGAAGTCGTCGGGGGTGAGCAGCTTGCGCTGGATGACGGAGAAGTAGATTTCGACCTGATTGAGCCAGGAGGCGTGAACGGGCAGGTGGACCATTTGCGCGTTCGGGTAGGCCTTTCGCATGCGGTCCGCGGCGGCCCAGTTGCGGTGCGAGGCTCCGTTGTCCACGACCCAGAAGACACGTTCCGCGGAGGCGTAGGGCTCGGTTGTCATAACCTGGTCGACCAGCGCGGTGAATGGCTTTATCCCGGTGGTCGGCTCGCAGCGCCCCATGACTTTCGCCTGGTGGACGTCGTAGGCGGCCAGGTAGGCGAGGGTGCCGCCGCGGGCGTACTCGCTCTCGGTGCGCATCGCTCGCCGCGGCCCGGGCGGGAGCGGCAGGTGGACGCGGGAGCGCGCCTGGACACCGGGCTTCTCATCGGCAGACAGGACGTACTCGTCCTCGCTCGGGGGCTCGCCCTCCCATTGCCGCTGGTAGAGGTCCAGGACACGGCTGCCCTTGAGGGAAAAGTGCGGGTCGCGGGGGAAGATCCACGACCGGTGCTGCCAGGGCTTGATCGCGTCGTTGGCGAGCCAGCGGCGCACCGTCGACGCCGAGACCGACGCGACGATCCCTGAGGCAGCCGCCTGCCGGGCCAGCTCGGGGCAGGTCCAGCGGGCCAGCGGCTTTCCTCTGGCAGCGGGCGGCTCGCAGGCCAGGGCCCTGACCTCGGCGACGACCCGGGCCGGGAACGTCCGCGGCCGGCCCGGCCGTGGTGCGTCGGCCAGCCCGGCGAGGCCGCCCTGGCAGTACCGGCGCCGCCACTTGCGGGCCGTGTCCTCGCAGATACCCAGGCGCTCCGCGATCGCCCGGTTCTGCACCCCTCCGCCGGCCAGCAGGACGATCCGCGCGCGCTGCACCAGCCGGAAAGGCGCCGTCGCGCGCCGGGACACTGCCTCCAGCTCCGCTCGGGCCGCGTCGTCCAGGCTGATCACGTAAGGGCCGGCGGCCACGGGCGTCTCCTTCGCTCAGAGCTGCGGCCTCCATGGTGAGGCAGCTGCGCTGGGGCAGGATGGTGCCATGGCCAAGCCTCCCGAGTCGACCAAGACCTCGCTCCGCCAGAAGCTGGCAGCCCGGGCGGCCGAGCGGTGGCCGCACCTCGCCGGCGTTGACGTCCGCTGGCGCGGCCAGTTCGCTTACGTCAGCGGCCGGCTCCCGGACGGCACTAGCCTGCCCCTGATGCGGCTCCGCTACGCCGACTCGGCTTCCACCTGGGGATTCGCGATCTACCGGGCCAGCCATGACGACTACGAGCAATCAGTCCTGCCCAGCGGCTGGCCGGCCGGGAGTCCCCAGGAAGCCCTTGACTGTGCCTGCGGCCTCTACCTCGGTGACCACACCGCCTGGATCACCCGGCCCCCGACGAATTAACAGGCGCACCCACTAGATTGATGCCCAGGCAACAGAGGTCCCCGAGGAGCTGGAGTGCCCGGAAAATCGAGCACGCGCTGACGCATTAGGTCACCGACCTGTCATCGCGTGCTGCCCCGACGTGCGGCACCGCGAACTCGCCCCTGGGCTTTCCCAGGCGGACATCGCCATCCAGCGACGCCAAGGATGTCCTCGTCGTGCCTCCCCTTCTCCTTTCCTGCCTGGCCTACCTGACCGTCGCCCTCCCCAGTTCCATGCTCGGCCTGCTGTGGCCGTCGATGCCGCTCAGCTTCCACACCCCGTCGGCGCCCTGGGACTCCTGCTGATCTTCGGCACGGCCGCCTCGGTAATCTCCAGCGCCGCCACTGGCCGCATCCTGTCCCGCCTGACCGTGGGCCCGCTCCTGCCCATCGGCACCCTGCTGATCGCCCTGGCCCTGGGCATCGAATCCGTCGCCCCGTCACTCTGGGTCTTCACGGCCGGAACGATGGTCTTCGGAGCAGGCTTCGGCGCCATCGACTCCGCCCTGAACGCGCATGCCGCGAGCCACTTCGGCGCCCGCGACGTCAACTGGATGCACGCCAGCTTCGGCCTGGGGTCCGCCCTGGGCCCGCTGCTGGTCACCGTCCTGCTGAGCGACGGCCTCGGCTAGCGCCGCACGTACGGGATCACGGCGCGGGTCTCGTCGCCCTCGCCGTCGTCTTCCTGCTGTCCCGCCGCAGCTGGCCCCCGCCCCCGCGTCTGACGACCTCACCCAGTCCCGCCCCGGCCAGAGCCGTTCCGCGGCAACCGAGGCTGCCAGCGGTTATCGTAGCCACCCTGCTCTTCACCGGCGTCGAGTCTGGCATCGAGGCCGGCGCCGGCATCTGGGGCTACGTGTTCCTCACCTCCGGCCGCGCCCTGTCCCCGGCCGCCGCGGAAGTGGCCGTAGCCGCGTACTGGGCCACGATGTTCGCGGGCCGGGCCGTCCTCAGCCCGGTCGCCGAGCGCGCCGGCCCGACCCGGGTCCTGTCCGCCGCGGTCGCGGGCGTGGCCCTCGGCGCCGCCGTCATGTCGCTGCCGGCATGTCGCTGCCGGCTCCGGGCTTCGTGGCCGTGATCGGCCTGATGGCGGTCGGCCTCGCGGCCGCCCCGATCTTCCCCCTGCTGACCATCACGACCGCCCAGCGAGCCGGTCCCACCACCACCGCGCAGACCACGCACACGGTAAGCCTGCAGGTAGCGGCATCAACCGCCGGCAGCGCCGCGCTGCCCGCCGCGTTGGGCCTGGCCATCGGCGCTCTCCACGCCGGAGTCCTGGCCCGGGCGCTGCTCCTGCTCAGCCTGGCCATGTGCGCCCTCTACGCTCTGCTGTCTCGCTCGACCTGGCGCGCCGGTCAGGAATCGCTCACGCGGACCTGAACTCCGATCATTCCGCTGATAGACACGCCGCTCGTTCTTGGCCAGCTTGCGCTCGACCTCGGTGACGAGATCGACGCCGTTCATCTCGGCGAGAGCCGCCAGGTAGAGGAAAACGTCGGCCAGCTCCTCGCCGAAGTCCGGCAGCTTCTGCGCCAGGCGGTGAACGCCTCGCTGACCTCGGCGGTGAGAAGGCCGAACTCCAGGGCGACGTCAGTGGTGTTAAAGCCCCTGGCGACCTTGTTCTCCCAGGTGCGCCTCTGGATGTCGCGGATCTGCGGACACTCGCAGGCTGCTCCGCGGCAATGTCGGAGCCGGGCCGGGCGTCCGCGTCGCTGGCCTTGACCAGAATCCAGCGCCGCGGGCCGGTGCGCGTCAGTCCGAACCGGCCCGACAGCTTCCGGCCGTGCAGCACCACGGACAGGTGAGCAGGCTCATCGCAGACAATCTCGGCGCTGCCCTCGTCCCAGATGATCACGGCGCCGCTGCCCCGGGACTGGCCCTCATGCACGCCCTCGAAGTCACCCGCCGCCAGGTCGTGGTCCTCCACCGGCACGGCTAGGAGCCTGCTGAAAAAGGCCAGTTCCCGGGGGTCCTGTGCGGCTGCCGAGTGCCCGCTCCGGTACCTGTGGCGATCTGGTCTGCGATTGAGAGCCTGGCCGTCCCGGCAGCTTCCGGTGTCCGGACCTGGCCAGTCATCGAGCAGGATCCGTTCAAGCCGAGTACGAGAAAGCCCAGCTCGCCGAGCGGTACCGGCGCGGCAGGGCCTAGCGGGCGAAGACCGGCAGCGTGAACGTGCTGTCCGGCGCCCCGTTCGGCTACCACTACGTCCGCAAGACCCCCAAAACCGGACCCGCTACGAGGTCGCCGAGTACGAGGCCGCCCTGGTGAGGGAGATGTTCCGCCGCTACGCCGACGACGACGCCGCCATCGCCGACATCGTCCGCTGGCTCACCGCGGAAGGCGTCCGCACCCGCACCGGGAAGGACCGCTGGGACCGGTCGGTGATCTGGGGCATGCTCCGCAACCCCGCCTACGCCGGCACCGCCTTGTTCGGCAAGACCCAGGCCGTCCACGAGCCCGCCGGGCTGAACCGGACCGCCCGCCTGGCCGGGCGCACCGTCCCCCGGCAGGTCCGGGTGGCCGACCGGCCGAAAGAGGAGTGGACCGCGATCCCGGTCCCCGCCCTCGTCGAGGAGACGTTCGGCCGCGCCCAGCAGCGGCTCGCAGACAACAAGCGGTTCACCGCCTGCAGCACGAAGGTCCCGTCCCTGCCGCAGGGGCTGGCCGCCTGCGCCTCCTGCGGCTACGGCTACTACCGCACCAGCACCAGCACCACGACCAGCTCCGGGAAAAAGATCTACTACTACCGCTGCCTCGGCTCCGACGACTACCGCTACGAAGGCGGCCGCGTCTGCCAGAACAAGCCCGTCCGCGCCGACTACGTCGATGGGGTCGTCTGGAACCACGTCGCCGGCCTGCTCGCCGATCCCGCCCTCATCCGCGCCGAAATCGGCAAATGCTGGAGAGGGCACGCACGTCGGAACCGGTCACCCGCAAACGCGGCCAGCTCGGGCAGGCCCTCGCCAAGACGGAGACCTCGATCACCTCGATGATCAGCGCGTTCTCCGAGTAGCTCGTCACCATCGACGAGCTCCGCGCCCGCATGCCGGACATCCGCGCCCGCGAGGCGAACCTCAGGAACCAGATCGCCGCCCTCGACGCCCAGGCAGCCGACCGCGACGCCTACCTCAAGCTCGCCGACGACCTCGAAGGCTTCCTGGGACGACTCCGCGAGAACTCGGCCGCCGCCAGCGACCAGGACAGGCAGCGCGTCCTGCGCGCCCTCGTCCAGGACGTCCTCATCGGACCCGAGAAACTCACCATCCGCCGCCGCATCCCGGTCCGGGAACCATCCAGCGGCGGCGGCCACCACGACACCACCGACACGGAGGGTGACATGCGCAATAGTTCGCTGTTGCGTTGGGGGCGTGAGTATCCCGCCCTGAGGGGTGCCGGAGTGGCTTTCTTCCTCGCCGTCCGGGGTCATGATCCCGGCCTTGAGGAACGCCTTGACCAGCGCCAGTACCCGCTTATCGTTGATCCTAGCGCGCACCCGGTCCATCAGGGGGACATGCCCGATTTCATCGAAGCACGCCCTGATGTCCGCCCCCAGTACCCAGCAGTAGTTGCGGGGTTCTGATGCCAGGTGGTGGATCTCGGCGATCGCGTCGTGCTGGCGGCGGCCGGGGCGGAACCCGTACGAGAACGGCTGGAAATCTGCCTCGAAGAGGGGCTCCAGCACGAGTTCCAGCGCGGCCTGGACCAATCGGCCCGCGATGGCCGGGACGGTGACTTCATACTGCCCATCCTTGCCGTGGCGTTTTAGATTGTTGCGCATCTGGTCGCTCGTGCCTGCGTGCTGCTGGTTCAGATCATGCCAGCGGGCGCCGACATTCGGGGATGCTCAGCTGGCCAGCGGGCCGGTCCGACGCGTGGCTGCTGACCTGCCCATTTCAGGATGCCTGCTCGCTGTCATGTCCACTTCCCCGTCGGGGCCAGCGACGCCGTGCCCGTCGCGGTGGGCGACCTCGGTCGCGGACGTCCAGAGTTCAGCCACCGCGACACCGCCGCATGCTACAGGTCGTAGGGACGGCGGCTAGGATCGAGGCGCAGACGCGCATGCGGATGCTGTGACAGGCAGAGCGGACGTGCCCCTGTTCGCGCGTTGGTGAGGTTCGCCGGTGAACGTCCGGAGCCGCCAGCGCGGCGACACCGTGCCCGTCGATGCTCAACGGCGAGTCAAGCGGCAAGCGCGCGAACCCGGCGTGCGGCGAACCCAAGCAGCTGCTCGGCCGACAGCAACGCCCACGCACCCTGCCCGGCGCCGATCTCGATGAGGACGGTGAGGGTCAAGCCGCCCGACCGACTCGTCGGTCCCCCGCTGACTTGATGCAATGCCAGGGTGACTTGCGTCGTGCAGCGCCGGGTCCTCCTCACGCCCACGCCACGCCGAGATCCGAAGTTACGTAG
This sequence comes from Streptosporangiaceae bacterium, assembly GCA_965277615.1. Lineage (GTDB taxonomy): Bacteria > Actinomycetota > Actinomycetes > Streptosporangiales > Streptosporangiaceae > Bog-532. The sequence continues at coordinate 43,768 of CBDIDG010000005.1, forward strand.
TTGCCAATGGCGAATAAGTCCGGGCAATGGTGTCGGTCAAGTAGTGGCCGGCCGTGCGTATCTCAGATCATTGCGGTCAGGACTCCGCCGTCGGCACGTACGGCAGCACCGTTCGTAGCGGATGAGAGCGGACTGGCCAGGTAGAGCGCGAGATTGGCGATCTCGTTAGGTTCGATGAACCGCCGCAGAAGGGACGTTTGATTTCCGCTAATGATGACAGCTTTCAACTCGTCTGCGGTCACTGCCTGCGCCTGCGAAATCTGATTGACGGTGTGAGCGACGCCGTCGGAATACGTTGGCCCGCCGAGAATCGTATTCACCGTCACTTCAGTGCCCCGGGTGAGCTTGGCGAGACCATTGCTCAGCGCGAGCATCCCAGCCTTGGTCACGCCGTAATGCGCCATGTCGGCAGGGATGTTCACCCCCGCCTCGCTGCCAATGAAGATGATCCTTCCCCATCTCCTTGCGAGCATGCTGTTCAGAGCGTGCCGCGACAGCCGGACGCCGCTCATGACGTTGACATCGAAGTAGCGTTGCCAGTCGCCGTCGGAGATATCGTCAAAGGGCTTAAGCTCAAAAAGGCCGACGTTGTTCACCAAGATGTCGAGATCACCCAGGGACACCAGAAGCTGTCCGACCTGATCGGACTGTTCGAAGTCCGCGACGATTCCAGAGACCGCCGCACCCGGAACCTCAATCCGCAGCTTCTGCAACGCCTCCTCAACCCTGCTGTCACTTCTGCCGTTGATGACCACCGTGGCGCCCTCGCCGAGAAGGGACCGCGCAATCGCGTAGCCGATGCCCTGCGTAGAACCACTGACGAAGGCACGTTTGCCCTTCAACTGCAGATCCATATCTCTCCTACGCCCGCTCACTCAGATGGTGCTGCACCGGCAGCACTCACTTGCTCAGTCAAGTTAATAGTAGCTTCATTGACTTTCCCAGTCAAGTCACGGTGACGACAGGGCCCGTCGCGATCGCGTACTCTGCAGCCATGCCGGACTTCGATAGCCACGTGGCCCTCACTGGTGATGACCTCGAAACTTGGGCCGCCCTGGCTACCGTGCTGGAGTGGCTGCCTCCCGCGCTGGATGCCCAACTGCAACGCGACTCCAACCTGACACACTTCGAGTACGGCATCTTGTTCGCACTAGCCGACGCCCCCGACCGCACTCTGCGCATGAGCGTCTTGGCCAGCTATGCCAACAGCTCGCTGACCCGGCTCTCCCGTGCCGTGTCGCGTCTCGAGACGAAGGGGTGGGTAGGACGCGCACCCGATCCCGACGACGGGCGCTACACCCTGGCCACCCTGACCACCCTCGGACTGGAGGAATTCGATCAAGCCACTCCTGGCCACGTGCACACCGTCAATAGGCTGATTCTCAACCCGCTAACGCAGCTTCAGACCCGACAACTACGCGAAATCAGTCGGCGAATAATACGAGCCATACGGGACGAGGAGGGATGGCAACCCTCCTCGTCCTCTCCTGATCTTCCAGGTTAGACACGCGCCCTGTGGGTGCCGGCACCCACAGCATCCCCGTGTGGTCGCGGCCAGGATGGTCATGGCCCCCGCCCGCCTCCCGCGCAGGCCTCAGCAGGGCACAGCTATTCTTCAGCACTATGCGGTCATTCGTGGCGTCGCTTCTCCCGCTTGTGGCGAGAACGAGGGACGCGACCGGGCTGATCGCACGCCCCTGCTTTCGCCTCGTGTCGCGCCTGATAGCGGCGAGAAGCGGCACTCTGGGCGAGGCTCCCGCATGGGCGACCAGGGAAGAGTGTTCGGTTCGGACATTCTTGGCTGGCTCAGGCGTGCCCTTGATTACTACAGGCCCTGCGCGCCAGCGCTTGGTTGGCTCCGTGCCATGGCTTCAGCTTCGGGCGGAGGTGATGAGCGCTGCGGAGACTTCCAAAGGCGGCGAGCTGCTTCGGGGTCCAGTGCGTAGGGGCGGACGCCGTGGATGCCGTCAAAGCGGTCGACGATCGCCGCTTCGCGGCAGTCTTCGAAGTAGCGTCCGCCGATGCTGGTCAGCTCGGGCGAGGTGGCAAGCAGCACCGAGGTCGCTGCGCCTTGTTCCGGGGTCTTCATGCGGAACGCGCCGCTGGCTTCGGCCTGTGCGGCCTGGGCCTCAGCCGCGGCGCGTTGTTCCGCACTCCAGTGGCGTTGCAGTGGGGTCCAGATGCCGCCGGGCGTCAGCGCGTTGGCGGTGATCCCCTGGCTGTGCCAGCGTCGGCTGGCCTCTACGGCGAACAGGACGTTCGCTGTCTTTGATTGGCCGTAAGCGAGGCCGGGGGTGTACTCGCGACGCTCGAAGAACAGGTCCTCGAAAATCACAGGCGACTGGCCATGACCGCTTGAGGAGACGACGACCACGCGAGCGTCGTCGGCGACGGCGAGAGCGGCGTGCAGACCGGTGGTGAGCGCGAAGTGTCCGAGGTGGTTGGTCCCAAACTGCAGCTCGAACCCCTGCCGTGTCTTGCCCTGCGGGGTGTCCATGACGCCCGCGTTGTTGACAAGGATGTGCAGTGGTCCCTGCTAGTCGGACGTGAACGCGTCGATCGAGGTGAGGTCGGCGAGGTCAAGCCGACGAGCGCAGAGGTCCTCGCGCCCGCTCGTGGTTGCGATCTGCTCGGCGGTCCGTTTACCGGCGTCCAGATCGCGCACCGCGAGGGTGACTTGCGCGCCGGCGTGAGCAAGCGCTCGCGCGGTTTCCACGCCGATTCCGGACGCTGCGCCGGTGACCACGGCCCGCTTCCCAGAGAGGTCGATGTTCTCCACGACCTCAAGCGCGGTCGTCGTGTCGTCGAAGGCTGTGGTGATGGAAGTCATGGTCTCACCATACCAACTATCTAGTTAGTTAGTCTAGGCTAGGGGCATGCGAGACGGAGCGCAGAGCCGCCGGCGCCTGCTTGACGCCGCAACCGCGGAATTTGCCGCGGTCGGCATCGCCGGTGCACGCGTGGATCGCATCGCTCACGCAGCAGCGGTCAACAAGGCGCAGATGTATGAGTGGTTCGGATCCAAGGACGGCCTTTTTGACGCGGTCTTCGCCCGAAGTCTTGACCACATCATCGACGTTGTCCCCTTCACACCCGAGGACCTCCCGGGCTACGTCGTCGCGCTCTATGACTCCTACCTCACCGAACCCGAGACCGTGCGCCTCGCCAGCTGGTACCGCCTTGAGCGAGAACCAACCGGTGACTTGCTCGCGCAACACTCCGGCCGCTGGAACGACAAACACCAGGCCATCGCCCACGCCCAAAAGGACGGCAAAATCGTCGCCGGCATCCCGCCAGCGGCCGTCTACAGCCTGCTGATCGCGATCGCGGGAACATGGTCGCCCATCTCGCCGACTTACACCGCCTCGCCCACCGACCCGGCGGCCGAGCACCGCACGCGCCGCCAGGTTCTGCGCGAACTCGTCACCCGGGCACTCGTCCCCAACGGTTAGCACAGAAGCTGCTCTCATGAAGCAGAGGCACTCTCTGCGGCGGGCGGGGCGGCGGGCGGCGCGGGCCTGCTGCTTGGGACCGAACCCCGAAGCACCGCACGACGGGACCTGCTTTGCTCGACGACGCGCATCGGCGCCACCGCGAGCAGCGACGTGCTCTGCGCGGAAAGAGGGTCGGGGCTCTTGCGGGTGGCGTCGTCTCACATCCTTGGAAGCGAGACGGCCTGAGGGCCGACGCAGTCTGTCGCAGTGCTCCCGGGCTGACACGTGTCTCAGTGCCTGCTTGAGAACCGGCTTGCTGCGAGCTGGGACGTTTCTGGATCTTCCTGGGCAAGGTGCGGCGTGGCGCTGAGGTGACGCAAGAGGCCCCTGGTAATCGCATGGGTGTCGAATCCAGCGCGATGCCAGGAGCCTTGCGTGCCGTTCTATCCTGCCGCCGATCGTGATGTCCAGCCGGCCCCTGTTCCCGGCGCGGTGACCTGCCGGTGCTGCCCGGGCGGGGCATCGCGAAGTACCCGCGCCCGCCACTACCCCTCTGACATGAGCAGCACAGAGTGGGCGGTGTGCGAGCCGCTGCTGCCGGCCCCGGCGTGGCTGGCCGGGCGCGGCGGCCGCCCCGCCCGGCACTGCATGCGCGACATCGTGGACGCGATCCGCTACCTGACCCACAACGGGCCGGTGTGGCGGGCGCTGCCCGCGGACTTCCCGCCCGCGGGCACTGTCTACTGGTCGGCCGGCAAGTGGCAGGCCGATGGATCCACCGAGCGGATGCACGGTGACCTGCGCGAACGCGTCCGTGCCGCAGCCGGGCGCAGCGCGCGGCCCAGCACGGCGATCATCGATTCCCAGTCGGTGAAGGGCTCGGAGATGATCGCTTGCACCCGCCGCGGCTACGACGCCGGCAAGAAGATCAACGGCACCAAACGGCACATCGCCGTTGACACCCTGGGCCTGCTGCTCACGGTCCTGGTCACCGCCGCATCCGTCCAGGACCGCGACGCCGCCAAACCGCTGCTGTGGAACCTGAAAAAGGCGTTTCCCTCTGTCAGCCTCACCTGGGCCGGCGGCGGCTACGCCGGCAAGCTGGTCACCTGGGCCGCCATCCGCCTCAAACTCACCCTGGAAATCGTCAAACGCCCCGATGACCTGCACACCTTCAAGGTCCTGCCCCCCGCTGGGTGGTCGGGAGACCCTGGCGTGGATCACGTGCCACCGGCGCACCGTCCGCGACTACGAACGGCTCGCCGCCCACCACGAGACCTACATCTACTGGGCCATGATCATCGTCATGACCCGCCGCCTCGCCCGGGCCACCTAAGTTCTCAAGCAGGCACTTAGCAGCCAGGCCAGAATTTTGGCGTCGTACGCGCCCAGCGTCACGCCAGCGCCCTGGCATGCATCCATCAACCATGCATGGTTCGCTTCGGCCAAGACACCCCGACATATGGAGCGCCGGGCCCGCTCGTGGATGTGAGCCACATCAGCTCGGGCCTGCTGTTCAGTCTCGTACGGGCCATGGGGGTTCGACCGGTCCGCTCGCCTGGTCACCGTGACCCAAGCGCGAACTCCGTGGCCAGTGCGGTGTCGAGTACATGCGCGAATGGTTCAAGTCCCCCCACCGACATGAACCCCCATAGCGGCTTCGATCAAGTCGGGGCTGTAATGCATTGGGCAATACTTATTCGAGCCCGGCGCGTCAAGCACGAAGACCAGAATTGCGATCGGGTTGAGGGTCAGTAATGCCCACACAGTAATGGTTTCGCCGCTCCGATTGGTCTAGACCAAACGGGCCCAGGTATCAGCACGGATTCAGCACGGGGTCCGGAAACGACGGGAAACAGCCGGTACTAACCGTACAAAAGCCGCGCGATAGGGAGTGCGCCGCTCGCCCGGTGGGCGACGCGCCATGGATCAGGTGTCTTGATGTAACCGCAGCTCAGCGGCCCGCAGTCAGCCTTTGAGGAGTTGCCGGGCCATGACCATGCGCTGGACCTGGTTGGTGCCTTCGTAGATCTGGGTGATCTTGGCGTCGCGCATCATGCGCTCGACCGGGTAGTCCTTGACGTAGCCGTAGCCGCCGAGCAACTGGACCGCGTCGGTGGTGATGTCCATGGCGGCGTCGGAGGCGAAGCACTTGGCGGCGGACGAGGCGAAGGTCAGGCCGGGCATCTTGACGCCGTTCATGGCCTGCTCGGACTGGATCGCGGCGTGATAGGTGAGCTGGCGCGCGGCCTCGAGCCGCATGGCCATGTCGGCCAGCATGAACTGCACGCCCTGGAACTCGCTGACCGGGTGGCCGAACTGCTCGCGCTGCTGCACGTAGCCGGTGGCATAGTCCAGGGCGCCCTGGGCCAGGCCGAGCGCCTGCGCGGCGATCGTGATCCGGGTGTGGTCCAGGGTGGCCAGCGCCGTCTTGAACCCGGTGCCCGGCTCGCCGATGATGCGGTCGGCCGGGATGCGGGCGTCCTCCAGGATGACCGTCCGGGTGGGCGAGCCCTTGATGCCGAGCTTCTTCTCCGGCGCGCCGAAGCTCACGCCGGGGTCATCCTTGTCGACCACGAACGCGGAGATGCCGCGGGCGCCCTGGTCCGGGTCGGTCACCGCCATCACCGTGTAGTACTGGGAAACGCCCGCGTTGGTGATCCACATCTTGGTGCCGTTCAGCACCCAGGAGTCGCCGTCGCGCACGGCCCGGGTCTTCATGGCGGCCGCGTCCGAGCCCGCCCCGGCCTCGGACAGCGCGTAGGAGAACATCGCGTCACCGCGGGCCACCGGAGCCAGGAACCGCTGCTTCAGCTCCTCTGAGCCGGACAGCAGCACCGGCACCGTGCCGAGCTTGTTCACCGCCGGGATCAGCGACGAAGAGCCGCAGACCCGCGCGACCTCCTCGATCACGATCACGGTGGCCAGGGCGTCGGCGCCTTCACCGCCGTAGGCCTGCGGGATGTGCACCGCGTGCAGCCCGGCCCCGGTCAGCGCGTCCAGCGCCTCCTGGGGGAAGCGGGAGTTCTCGTCGACGTCGGCGGCGGCCGGGGCGATCTTGGCCTCGGCCAGCTCGCGGACCGTGGCCCGGAGCAGCTCGTGTTCTTCAGAGGGCGCGTAGGCGGGGTATTCCTCGTTCATCAGTACTCCTTAGACGTTGCGTCGGTACTGGCCGCCGACCTCGAAGAACGCCTCGGTGATCTGCTGCAGGCTGCACACCCGGGCGGCGTCCATCAGCACCGCGAACACGTTGCCACCGGACCGGGCCGTTTCCTTGAGCGCGGCCAGCGCCTCGTGCGCCGCTTCCCGATTATCTTCGGTGAACGAGCGCACGCGGTCCAGCTGTGACCTTTTCTCCTGATCGGTGCCCCGGGCCAGCTCGACCGCGACGGACTCGGTGCCGTGCGGATTACGGAAGGTGTTCACCCCGATGATGGGCAGGCTGCCGTCGTGCTTGCGCTGCTCGTACAGCATCGACTCGTCCTGGATGCGGCCCCGCTGGTAGCCGGTCTCCATCGCGCCGAGGACCCCGCCCCGCTCGCTGATCGCCTCGAACTCGGCCAGTACCGCCTCTTCCACCAGGTCGGTGAGCTCGTCGACGATGAACGACCCCTGGAGCGGGTTCTCGTTCATGGCCAGCCCCCACTCGCGGTTGATGATGAGCTGGATGGCCAGGGCGCGGCGGACCGACTCCTCGCTGGGGGTGGTGACGGCCTCGTCGTAGGCGTTGGTGTGCAGGCTGTTGCAGTTGTCGTAGATCGCGGTCAGCGCCTGCAGCGTGGTCCGGATGTCGTTGAAGCTCATCTCCTGGGCGTGCAGCGACCGCCCGGACGTCTGCACGTGGTACTTCAGCTTCTGGGAGCGCTCGCCGGCGCCGTAGCGGTCCCGCATGGCCGTGGCCCAGATCCGCCGGGCGACCCGGCCGATCACGGTGTACTCGGCATCCATGCCGTTGGAGAAGAAGAACGACAGGTTGGGCGCGAAGTCGTCGATCTTCATGCCCCGGGCCAGGTAGGACTCCACGTAGGTGAACCCGTTGGTCAGGGTGAAGGCCAGCTGGCTGATCGGGTTGGCCCCGGCCTCGGCGATGTGGTAGCCGGAGATCGACACCGAGTAGAAGTTCCGCACCTGGTTGGCGATGAACCACTCCTGGATGTCGGCCATCATCCGCAGGCTGAACTCGGTGGAGAAGATGCAGGTGTTCTGGCCCTGGTCTTCCTTGAGGATGTCGGCCTGCACCGTGCCCCGCACCGCCTGCAGCACTTCCTCGCGCGAGAGGCCCTGCTCGGCGCCCTGGTCGATGGCGGTGTTGAGGAAGAAGGCCAGGATCGTCGGAGCGGGCCCGTTGATCGTCATCGACACCGAGGTGGTCGGTGAGGCCAGGTCGAACCCGGCGTACAGCGCCTTCATGTCGTCCAGCGTGGCGATCGACACCCCGGAGGTACCGACCTTGCCGTACACGTCGGGGCGCTCGTCGGGGTCCCGGCCGTACAGCGTGACCGAGTCGAACGCGGTGGACAGCCGGGTGGCCTCATTGCCCTCGGCCAGCAGCTTGAACCGGCGGTTGGTGCGAAACGGGTCGCCTTCCCCGGCGAACATCCGGGCCGGGTCCTCCCCCTCGCGCTTGAACGGGAACACCCCGGCGGTGAAGGGGAAGCGCCCGGGCAGGTTCTCCTCGCGCAGGAACCGCAGCAGCTCGCCATGGTCGGTGAACCGGGGCAGCGCCACCCGCGGCACCCGGCTCCCGGACAGCGTCTCGCGGGTCAGCCTGGTGTGCAGTTCCCGGTCCCGGATCCGGACCACCTGCTCGTCGCCGGAGTAGGCCTCGACCGTGGCGGGCCACCCCTCCAGCAGCCGCTGGCTGTCCCGGCCGAGGTCCTCGCGAGCCTGGTCGGCCAGATCGGCCACGGCCTGCCGGGGGTCACCCTCGAGCTCGCCCGCGACGGCGGTGAGCCGCTGCAGGCGGCGGGCGGCCTCGGCCTCGCGCGCGGTCTGCTCGTGGTAGCCGCGCACGGTGGCGGCGATCTCGGCCAGGTAACCGATCCGGGCCGGCGGGATGACCGCGCGGACCTCGGTCGACGTGCGGCCGGTCGCGGCGGGGAGCACGCCCTCACCCAGCGGCAGGCCCTTCTCCCTGAGCAGCCCGGCCAGGTGCTGGTAGAGCGCGGTGACGCCGTTGTCGTTGAAGGTGGCGGCGCTGGTCCCGAACACGGGCATGTCCTCCGGCCGGGCCCCGAACGCCTCCCGGTTGCGGACCAGCTGGCGGGACACGTCGCGGAGGGCATCGGCCCCGCCCCGGCGCTCGAACTTGTTGATCGCCACCACATCGGCCAGGTCGAGCATGTCGATCTTCTCGAGCTGCGTGGCCGCACCGAACTCGGGCGTCATCACGTACATCGAGATGTCGGCCAGGTCGATCACGGCGGCGTCGCCCTGGCCGATGCCCGGCGTCTCCAGCACGATCAGGTCGTACCCGGCGGCCCGGCAGGCCGCGATGATGTCCTCGATGTGATCGGGCAGCTCGCCCGCGCCCCGGGTGGCCAGCGAGCGGAAGAACACGTGCCCGCCGTCGAGCGCGTTCATCCGGATCCGGTCGCCCAGCAGCGCGCCGCCGCTGCGCCGCCGGGTCGGGTCGGCCGCGAGCACCGCCACCCGCAGCTTGTCGTGCTGGTCGGTGCGCAGCCGCCGGATCAGCTCGTCGGTCAGCGACGACTTCCCCGAGCCGCCGGTGCCGGTGATGCCGAGCACGGGCACCGTCCGGCTGGCCGCGGCCTCGACCAGGGTCGTGCGGACGTCGTCGGGGAGGCGGCCGCCCTGCAGGCAGGTGATCGTGCGGGCCAGCGCCCGCCGCTCGCCGGCCAGGACGGCCTCGACCGGGGCCGGGTCGGCGGTCAGGTCGACGTCGCAGTCCCGGATCAGCTCGTTGATCATGAGGGGTAGGCCCAGGCGCTGGCCGTCCTCGGGCGAGAAGATGCGCACCCCGGCGTCGGACAGCCGCTTGATCTCCTCGGGGACGATGACCCCGCCGCCACCGCCGAAGACCTTCACGTCGTCGGCCCCGGCCTCGGCCAGCTGCTGAGCCAGGAACTCGAAGTACTCGACGTGGCCGCCCTGGTAGGAGCTGATCGCCACCCCCTGCGCGTCCTCCTCCAGCACCGCGTCGACCACCTCGCGGACCGACCGGTCGTGGCCTAGGTGGATGACCTCAGCCCCCTGGGACTGCAGGATCCGCCGCATGATGTTGATCGCGGCGTCGTGCCCGTCGAACAGGGCGGCCGCGGTGACGAAGCGCACTGGATGTTCCGGAGCGTGCAGCGGGCTGGAGCCGGCAGCGGTCATGGGAACCCTCCCCCGGATCGGCCGGTGAGACCAGATCCTTGGACGACCAACATTTGGACGTTAAAGTAAACGGTACCAGGGGTGCGGACGGTCGGCCAGGCGGGCGGTAAGTGGTGCCAGGCCGGGGCGGAGTCGCCCGCTGGGCGGCAGATCGTGGCTGGGCTGATTACTGTCCAGTACGGTGGGCGCATGCCCGCTCCTTTTGATCCGATCGCCGAGGCGCATCGGCAGTGGAGCGAACGCTGGCCGGAGCAGGCCGACCACATGGCCGCGGTCACCTCGGTCATGCGGGTCCAGCAGCTGCTGCTGAGCCGGATCGAGGACACGCTCAAGCCGTACGGGCTGACCTTCGCCGCTTACGAGGCCCTGCGGCTGCTGGCGTTCAGCCGCCGGGGATCGCTGCCCATGGGCAAGATGGGCGAGCGCCTGATGGTCCACCCGGCCTCGGTGACCAACGCCATCTCCCGGCTCGAGCAGCGCGGCCTGGTCGAGCGCCGCCTGTCCCCCGACGATCGCCGGGTGGTCCTGGCCACGATCACGGCGGCCGGCCAGTCCGTGGTCCGCGAGGCCACCACCGCCCTCAATCAGGCCTCGTTCGGGCTCCCCGGCATCACCCCCGAACAGGCGGCCGGCGTCACCGCCGCGCTTCGTGATATGCGCGCCGCGGCCGGCGACCTCCCAGCCGCTGGCGACCTCCCCGAGGTCGTACTGCCCCGGGCCTCGCCGCCCCCGCCGGCCTCACCAACCCCTCAGGCCCCGCCAGCGCCGACCCGCTAGCGACCGATCGTCGAGGCGCCGCGCGGATGGGGCAACCGCGCGAATGACCTGAAGTTAAGTAAGAGCGTGCCGATCAGGGCGGTGGCGACGGCGACGAGCTGGGCCGCCGGTACCGGCTTCTGCAGGAAGGCGTCGGCCTGACGGCGGGCCGCGTTCGCGCCCGGCCCAGGTCCGGCGTCCGCGGTGATCACCGCCACGGGCAGGCCCGGAACCGCCCGGCGCAGCGCGCCGAGCAGGTCCAGGCCGGTCATGGTGGGCAGGTCGAGGTCGGTCAGCACCAGATCCCACGGCTCGGACCGGGCCCGGTCCAGCGCGACGCGCGGGTCCGCCGTGTGGGTCACGTCGAACCGGCCCATCGTGGTGAGCACGTGGACCGCGAAGTAGGCCGCTTCCTGGTCGTCCTCGACGAGCAGAATGCGCCCACGCCGGGCTGGAGCTGCGGTGGTCATGAGCGCAGTCTGCGGGACGGACCCGCCTGGCTCAGTTGCCGGTCAGGTGCAGGACAGTTGCGCTCTACCCCAAAGGTGGCATATCCGCCGCAGGCGGGACATAGCGGTAGCCGAAGCCGCGCACGGCTTCGATGGGCAGCGCGGCCGAGGGCGGCTGCCCGAGCTTGCGGCGCAGCCGCATGACGCCGAACTTCACCCGTTCCGGGCCCACCCCGAACGGGTCGTTCCAGGCCAGCTCGAGCAGTTGCTCGGCCGACAGCGTCTGGCCGTGGTGCTTGACCAGCGCGGCCAGCAGCCGGAACTCGGTCGGGGTGAGGTCGACCGGGCGGCCGTTCACGCTCACCTCGTGCGAGGCGAACTTCATCAGCACGGTGCCGTCGTCGTAGGCGTCGGCCTGCTCGCGCTGGGTCCGTGGCCGCCGCAGCAGCGCGTGCACCCGGGCCGCGAGCTCGGAGTTGCCGAACGGCTTGGTCAGGTAGTCGTCGGCGCCGCCGTGCAGCCCGCGGACCTTGTCCCCTTCGTGCCCGCGCGCGGTCAGCAGCAGCACCGGGACGTCGCTCATGTCCCGGATGCGCTCCAGCACCTCCCAGCCGTCCAGCGACGGCAGCCCGATGTCCAGCACGACCAGGTCCGGGCGGCCGGCGTGGAAGTCACGCAGACCCTGCCGCCCGTCGGCCGAGCTGGCCACGTCGAAGCCGTTACGGCTCAGCACGGTCTGGACGCTGAGCGCGATGTCGGCGTCGTCCTCGATGATCAGCACCCGGGCCTTCATGCCGGCCGCTCCGGGCCGGGGCCAGCCGGCAGGTAGATGCTGAACGTGGTGCCCTGGCCCAGCTCGCTGGCCACGGTGACCCGGCCCCCGTGCAGCTCGACGATGGCTTTGACCACCGACAGGCCCAGGCCGGTACCGGGACGGCCCGAGGTGCGGGCGTTGGAGGCCCGGACGAACCGGTGGAAGAGCCGGTCCATCTCATCTGGCGGGATGCCGATGCCCTGGTCCGCGACGTCGACCCGCCACTGGCCAGCCGGCTGGTCTGCGGGCTGGTTTGCGGGCTGGAACTCCGACCAGGTGGCCTGGACGCGGACGGTGTCGCCGGGGTGGGAGAACTTGACCGCGTTGCCGATCAGGTTCTCCAGCACCTGGGTCAGGCCCAGGTGGTCGCCCAGCACGTCCGGGCCGTCCCCTGCCGCAGCCTCCAGCGTCACGCCGAAGCTGGCCGCGGCGGGGGACGCGTCCCGCACCGCCTCGCGGGCCAGCTCGGGCACGGACACCGGAGCCAGCTCGGGCGAGCTGATCCCGGACTCGATCCGGCTGAGCAGCAGCAGGTTGCCGACCAGGCGGAGCAGCCGGTTCGCGTTGCGCTGGATGATGTCCAGGAAGTGCACGCCATCCGGGCTGAGGTTGTGGTCCTCGGCCCTGATCAGCTCGAGGAACGAGATGATCGAGGTCAGCGGGGTGCGCAGCTCGTGGGACACGGTGGCGACAAACTGCGGGGTGTTGTCGGGCGGGTCGGCCGCGGGCGCCGGGCCGGCCGCAGCCGCCGGGCCGGACTCGGCCACGGCGAACGTGGCCAGGGTGCCCGCGGGGCGGCCGTCCTCGCGCAGCGCCACCACCGAACCCCGGACCCGGACCCCGGCTCCGGGCCCGGGAGCGGCTCCGGGACCGGCCACCGGGCGCAGCCGCACGTCGATCGCGATCTCCGGCTGGCCGGTGGCCGGCTGGTACTGCGCGGTCATCTTCCGCTCGATGCGGCTGCGGTCGGCCGGGCCCAGGAGATCCAGCCAGTTCGAGCCGGCGGCCTGGCTCGGCGACAGCCCGGTCAGCGCGCACCAGCGCTCGTTGACGAACACGGCCCGCCCGGCCGTGTCGCTCTGCACGATGGCGACCGGGGCCAGCGCGGCCAGGGCCCCAAACGGAGTGTCGGCCCTGACCTCGATCCCGGCGACCGTACCCGTCTCGGTTTCCGCCTCGGTTTCCGCTTCGGTTTCCGTCCCGGTTGGAGGTGCCCCCATGCCGCGTTCCCCCCGTGAGCCCCCGAGAGCCCCGTTTATCAATGTGATCAATTAACTACTGACGGTAAGGATACTGCGCTACCGGGGCGCAACCGGAAGGCACCTGGGATCGCTCCCCGGCCCGGTCAGGCTGTCGGCATACCGAATCACGGAGGACGCATGCCGACGAAAGAACTGGTCATCGCGTCGAAAGCGGTGACGGTGCTCGATTACCCGCCGCAGCCCGGCCAGTCTGGCGGCAAGGACACCGCCCTCATTCGCGCCGCGAGCCGGGCGGGCGAAGCGAGACGGGGGTTGTCCCGGGTCCTGCACGACCTGCGGTACCGGCCGCCGCGCCGCCGCACGGCCAAGATGCTGGTGCTGATCCCGGCGCACAACGAGGAAGCCACCATCGGCCGGAACCTGCACGCGCTGCTGACCCAGAGCCGGGTCCCGGACCGGATCGTGGTCATCGCGGACAACTGCACCGACCGGACCGAGGAGATCGCGCGGCGATACCGCGGGGTCACGGTCATGCGGACCGTGGGCAACACCGAGCGCAAGGTGGGCGCGCTGAACCAGGGCTACCTGCGCTGGCAGGCCAGTTATGACTACATCGCCGGCGTCGACGCCGACACCGTGATCGCCCCGGACTGCCTGCAGCGCCTGGAGGAGGAGCTGGTGGCCACGCCCCGCGCCGGTGGCGTGATGGCCCGCTACACCTTCGACCAGCAGGCCGGCTCCTCGGCCATGGCCCGGATGCTGATCCGCATGCAGCGGCTGGAGTTCGCGTCCTGGACCGCGGACGCGCTGCACCGCAAGCGCAAGACCTACGTGCTCGGCGGCCAATGCACCTTGTTCAACGCCGAGGCCCTCCGGGCCGTGGCCGAGCGCAACCGGACCCGGGAGCCCTGGGACACCAGCACCATGGTTGAGGACATGCAGCTCACCGGGGACCTGCAGGCCATGCGGTACGCGACCAAGGTGTCGCCCAGCGCCCGCGCCTACGCCGGGCCGATGGTGACCGTCCGCTCGCTCTGGCACCAGCGCCGCAAGTGGGACGAGGGCATGATCCGGCTGCTGGTCAGCTCGATGGTGAACAAGTGGACGGCCACGCTGTGGCGCCAGCAGCTCAGCCTGTTCGCCAACGGGGTGACCCGGGCCGCGTTCCTGTTCATGCTGTCGGCGTCGCTGATCGTGCACCAGTACGTGTGGAGCTGGTGGTGGGCGGTGCCACCCGCGGTGGCCGCGCTGCTGAACCTCAAGCTCGCCTGGCGGGTGCCCAACCGTTCCCCGGCCGACCTGATCGCCGCGGTGCTGCTGGTGCCGGTGGAGATCTACCTGGTCATGCGGGTCGCTTGCGCCACCGCCTCGTGGGTCAACGTGCTGGCCGGCATCAAACGGGACGGCTGGGCCAGTCAGGCCCGCGCCGAGCAGGGCGCCTCCAACGGCCCGGTCAAGGTGCTTGCGGCCGTGCTGCTGGTGGCCGTGCTCGCGGCCGGGGTGGTGCTGGGCTGGACGCACGCACCGCTGTTCGTCCAGCAGCGCACGCTGACCGTGGGCTGGGGCGCGCTGGCCGTGATCACCGCACTGCAGACGCTGATCATGGTGATCCGCATCTTCCGCCCGTCCCGCGGCCTGCGTCCCTGACCCCAAGCTCCCTGCGGCGCTCCCCGCCGCGGGGCCCCCGGGCGGAACGGCGGCTCCCGGCCAGTACGGGAGCCGCCGCTCCGCTATGTCAGCACTCCCCGGTGGGGTATCGGCGGCGAGACGACGATCAACTTCTACGGCGCGATCGCTTGCGTCGAGCACATCTAAACCGGCCTTAATAATGCCATTTCGTGGAATGCAAACATTCTCGGCGGCAATATGCATTAACTCGTGGTCGTCTGACGGGCCTGACCGCCTGGTGACCGCGCCGCTAGCCGTGGCCGGCGGCGCCTTACGGTCAGTTCGGGAGCTTCTGCTCGGCGATGCCCGCCATGATCTGCGGCGCGAACTCGCGTTCGGCCAGGGTGAGACCGGGCATGCCCGCGGTGACGCCGGTGATCGTCAGCTCGAAGTCGTGAAGGTACTCGGCCGTCCCGTCCGGGTTCATCCGGAACGGCAGGTCGTGCCCGGGATAGATGATGTCGCCGATGGCCAGCAGCTTGTCTACGCTCTGGTTGGCCTGCTGCTCGTTCCAGAACACCAGCGCGTTGCGCCGCTCCTGGGCCACGGTGCTGTTCTGGATGGAGTCGCCGGCGATGATCGCGATCCCGTCCGTGGTAGCCACCGCGAGCGCGATCGTGCCCGCGCTGTGGCCGGGCGCCGCCACCACCTCCACGCCCGGCAGCAGCCGGGTGCCTTCCTCCACCACCCGGACCTGGTCCTCGTACCGGCTGACCACGGATTCGGTCCACTGCGGGCAGCCTGTGTCGTTGTGATGCGGCTGCCGGATGTAGCGCCGCTCGTCCGGGTGCATCACCACCTCGGCCCGGGGGAACATGTCCAGGTTCTGCATGTGGTCCCAGTGCGCGTGGGTCAGAAACAGCACGTCGATGCTGTCCCGGGTCAGGCCCCGCTGCCGCAGTGACTGGTCCAGGGACGACCGCCGGCCGACGTGCCCCGTGTCGATCAGGATCCGCTTCAGCGACCCCTGCTCGTCGATGCCCTGCACCAGGTTCACCGAGCAGAACGCGATATCGCCCTGATCGGTCCCCAGCCGGTACCCCTCCAGGATCGTTTCCACGCTCGGGCTGGTCAGCCTCACGGTTCCCTCCCATTTCGGACGCTCGGGGCACCAGTATCTCCACTGGCGGCCGGGACGGCGCGGGCTGGGCTCAGGCCGACGAAGCCGGCTCGGGCTGGTGGGACCGGCTGACGGCGCCGGGTGCACGCCACCGGCAAATTGGAATGCCTGAACGTGAATGGTTAATCTAAGGAATTTCGCATCAATCCCACAGGAAACTTACATATATACATTAGGGAAACGTGTAACGGGGTGCATGCTACGCTCACCAAGACCGGCATCTTGTACCCAGATGGGAGTTGACGTGCGCGTTCTGGTGTTGGGTGGCGACGGGTTCTGCGGGTGGCCGACGTCGCTGTATCTGTCGGAACGTGGTCACGACGTCACCATTGTTGACAACCTGAGCCGCCGCAAGATCGATATCGACCTCGAGGTCCAATCGCTGACCCCGATCCGGCCGATTGGCGAGCGCATCCGGGTCTGGCAGGAAGTGACCGGCCGCGAGATCGGCTTCGTGAACCTGGACCTGGCCGAGGAGTACGACCGGCTGACCGCCCTGCTGCTGGAGCTGCGGCCGGAGGCCATCGTGCACTTCGCCGAGCAGCGCGCCGCGCCGTACTCGATGCGCAGCCCGCAGGCCAAGCGGTACACCGTGGACAACAACGTCCGGGCCACGCACAACCTGCTGACCGCCCTGGTCGACACCGGGATCGACGCCGCGCTCGCCCACCTGGGCACGATGGGCGTCTACGGCTACGGCTGGTCGGGCAGCGCGCCGATCCCCGAGGGCTACCTGACGGTCAAGGTGCCGACCCCGGATGGTGAGCTGGAGCGGGAGATCCTGCACCCGGCCAACCCGGGCTCGGTCTACCACATGACCAAGACGCTGGACCAGCTGCTGTTTGCGTTCTACGCCAAGAACGACGGCCTGCGGATCACCGACCTGCACCAGGGCATCGTCTGGGGCACGCAGACCGATCAGACCGGCCTGGACGAGCGGCTGATCAACCGGTTCGACTACGACGGCGACTACGGGACCGTGCTCAACCGGTTCCTCATGCAGGCCGCCATCGGGCACCCGCTGACCGTGCACGGGACGGGCGGCCAGACGCGCGCGTTCATCCACATCCGGGACACCGTGCGCTGTATCGAGCTGGCCATCACCAACCCGCCGGAAAGTGGCTCCCGGGTGCAGGTGCTGAACCAGATCACCGAGACGCACCAGGTGCTCGAGCTGGCCAAGCTGGTCGGCGACACGGTGGGGGTCGAGATCGCCTACCTGCCCAACCCGCGGCGCGAAGCCGAAGAGAACGACCTCGTGGTGCGCAACGACCAGTTCCTCGCCCTCGGGCTGCAGCCCACGACGCTGTCCGAGGGGCTGCTGGAGGAGTGCACGCAGATCGCGGCCAAGTACAAGAGCCGGGCCGACCTGACGAAGATCATCGCGCGTTCGGTCTGGCGGGCCGGCATGGAGACCTCGGACGACCTGCTCACCGAGCTCCCCGAGGCGTAACCCGCCACTCAGCTAGCTAGGTAGGTAAAGCCCCCGGAGCTCCGCTCCGGGGGCTCCTTTCTTGGGGCGGGAACCGGGCGCCCGATTATCGTGTGCAAAAACTGTCACCATAGCGACAGTTTTTGCACACGGTATTCAGCGGGCCTGCACCGCCGGGAGCTATGGGGCTGAGGTGACCTGGGAGTCGCTGGAGGTGAGGACGGCGGCGGCCAGGTGGGCCAGGTGCACGGGGTCGCGGTCGACGCCCTGGCGGATCTGGGTCCGGCAGCTGTAGCCATCCGCCACGACCTGGGCCTCCTGGTCGGCGCGGAGCGCGGGGTAGAGCACCCGCTCGGCGCAGGCCTGGGACACCTCGTAGTGGCCCTGTTCGAAGCCGAAGTTCCCGGCCAGCCCGCAGCAACCGGAGTCGAGCACGTCCGCCTCGACCCCTAGCGCGGCCAGCACCTCGCGGTCGGCCTCAAAGCCGAGGTCGGCGTGCTGGTGGCAGTGCACCTGAACCAACGCCCGCACCGGTGGTGCGGTCGGGGCCTCCGGGCTGGCTGGGCCCTCTGGGGCGGCTGAGGCCTCCGGGGCGACCGGGGGCTTAGAGGCTGGGGCGGCCGGGGTGTTGGGGGTAGCCGACGTGGCTGGGGCGTCTGTGGTTTCTGAGGAGACCGGGATCCCTGGGGCGGCTGGGGTCCCCGGGGCGGCTGGGGCCTCGGAGGCTGGGGCGTCCGGGATGGCCGACGTGGCTGGGGCGGCTGTGGCTTCTGGGGCAGTCGGGGTGTTGGGCGTGGTTGAGGTGGCTGGGGCAGCTGTGGCCGTGGGGGGCGGTGGCGCGGTGGGGGCGCCGACGGCGGGGGACGCGGCCGCGCGGGCGCGGAGTTCGGCCAGGTGGGGGCGGAGGACTTCGGCCAGGGACCGGACCGACACGCTGGCCTGCTTGGCCGCCGGGTCGTCCGGCAGCAACTCGACGGCGTCGGTCTTCAGCGCGGCCAGGCAGCTTGGTTCCAGGCCGACGATCGGCACCTCGTCGTCCAGCCAGGGCTTCAGCACCGCCAGCGTCGCGGCCAGCACCTTCTTGGCCTGGCCTAGCTGCCCGGTGCTGTGCCAAGTCAGCCCGCAGCACACCGGGGCCGACGGGACCTCGACCCGGTAACCGAGCGCCTCCAGCGCGGCCACCGCGTCCCGCCCGATGGCGGGCTCCAGGTAGTTGGTGAACGTGTCCGGCCACACCAGCAGCCGAGGACCGTCGGCCGGGCCCCGCGCCCCGCGCCCCGCGAACCAGGCCTGGAACGACTCGCCGGCCAGCGGCGGGATGTCCCGTTCCGGGGTCACCCCGCCGAGCCGCTTGGCCAGCGCGGCCAGCGGGCGGATGCGGGCGGCCCGGTTCAGCACCGCCGCGCTCCGGGTCCGGTGCACCAGCCGGAGCCAGCGGGGCAGCCAGCCCAGCGAGTAGTGCGTCACCGGCCGCCGCCGGCCGGCGTACCGCTGGGCCAGGAACTCGCTCTTGTAGGCGGCCATGTCCACGCCGACCGGGCAGTCCCGCTTGCAGCCCTTGCAGGACAGGCACAGGTCGAGCGCGCCGGCCACGTCGTCGGCGTGGGCGGCGTCCACCCCGGCCCGGCCGCTGGCGAACTCGAACAGCAACCGGGCCCGGCCGCGGGTGGAATGCTGCTCGTCCCCGGTGGCCCGGAAGCTGGGGCACATCACGCCACCGGACGCGGACAGGCAGGCGCCGACCCCGACGCAGCGGCGGGTGGCCGCCTCCAGGCTGCCGTGGTCGTGGGCCAGGGCCAGCTGGGGCCGGCCCGCGGGACGCGGGCCGGCCACGAACACCCGCAGATCAGCGTCGAGCTTGCGCGGCCGGACGATGGTCCCCGGGTTCATCCGGTCGACCGGGTCCCAGATCGCCTTGAACTCGGCGAAGGCGTCGATCAGCTCCGGCGGGTACATCCGCGGCAGCAGTTCGGCCCGGGCCTGACCGTCCCCGTGCTCGCCGGACAGCGAGCCGCCGCGCGCGGTGACCAGGTCGGCCGCTTCCTCGATGAAGCGGCGGAAGTCGGCGATCCCTGGTTTGGTGACCAGGTCGAAGTCGATCCGGATGTGCACACAGCCGTCGCCGAAGTGGCCGTAGTAGGCCCCCCGCCGGCCGTGGTCGTCCATCAGCTTGCGGAACTCGCGCAGGTACGGGCCGAGCTGCTCGGGCGGGACCGCGGTGTCTTCCCAGCCGGGCCAGGCCTCCCGGCCGTCGGCGCCCCGGGTGAGGATGCCGGCCCCGGCCTCGCGGATGCCCCACAGCGTCCGCGCCTGGGCCGGATCGGTCACGATCCGGCTGGTCCCGCCGGTCTGCGCGGCCCGGTCGGCGACGGCCTGGGCGGCCGCGCGGGCCTCGTCCGCGGTGGCCCCGCCGGTCTCGATGAACAGCCAGCCCTCGCCGTCCGGCAGCAGCTGGTAGCGCTGGTCGGCGGGCCGGGCCGCCCGTAGCGCGGCGATCAGCGCCACGTCCATGCCCTCGATGGTCAGCGGAGCCAGCTCCAGGAACCCGGGGGCGTTGTCCGCCGCCCCGAACGCGCCCGGATAGCCGACCACGGTCAGCACCCGGACCGCCGGGGTGGGGACCAGCTCGACGGTGGCCTCGAGCATGGTCGCGCAGGTGCCCTCGGTGCCGACCAGGGCCCGGGCCAGGTTGAAGCCGTTCTCGGGCAGCAGCTGGTCCAGGTTGTAGCCGGACACCCGCCGGGTGAGCTGCGGGAATTGGGTGCGGATCGCGGTCTCGTGCCGCTGCGCCAGGTCACCCAGGCCCCGGTAGAACTCGCCGATGCGTCCGGCTTGCCGGCGCAGGCGGAGCAGCTCGTCCGGGCTGGTCGGGCCGGCCACCAGCCGCAGGCCGTCGTAGGTGACGACGGTCAGGTCC
This sequence comes from Streptosporangiaceae bacterium, assembly GCA_965277615.1. Lineage (GTDB taxonomy): Bacteria > Actinomycetota > Actinomycetes > Streptosporangiales > Streptosporangiaceae > Bog-532. The sequence continues at coordinate 63,899 of CBDIDG010000005.1, forward strand.
CGCACGTTGTCCACGGTCTTGCCCCAGGCCACCGAGTGCGACCCGCACGCGTTGTTGCCGATCATGCCGCCGAGCGTGCACCGGTTGTGCGTGGACGGGTCGGGGCCGAAGGTCAGGCCGTGGGCGGCGGCGGCCGCGCGCAGGTCGTCCAGCACCACCCCGGGCTGGACCCGGGCCGTCCTGGCCTCGGGATCGATGCTCAGCACCGACCGCAGGTGCCGGGAGAAGTCGATGACCACGGCCTCGCTGACGGCCTGGCCGCCGATGCTGGTCGCGGCGCCGCGCGGCAGCACCGGCACGTCGTGCCGCCGGCAGATCGCGATCGTGGCCAGCACGTCGTCGGTGCTCACCGGCTGCACGACCCCGACCGGGACGTGCCGGTAGTTGGAGGCGTCGGCGGCAAACGCGCCCCGGCTGGCCGAGTCGAACCGGACCTCGCCCCGAACTTCCCGGGCCAGGTCAGCCGCTAGCCCCTGCGGCGCCTTCGTCATGGTGTGAAAGCGTAGTCGGCGGCTCCGGTGCCTGGGCCTGCGGGACGGGGTCGCCGGCCCGGAGCGGGTGGTCATGGTACTGGCCCTCGTGGGCCAGCACCGGCCGCTGGTCACCGCGCAGCTCCGGGTATTTCTCCTCCAGCTTGGCCCGCCCCTCCCACTGGCGGCGCAGCTGGCCGACGTACTCCGGGTTGCCCTCGTAGGTGCCGCGCCAGGTCTGCGGCATCTGCTCCCGGCTGGGTCCCGGGCTGGCCTGCCCGCCGAGCGCGACCCGGGACGGCACCTTGGCTGCGGCCACGCCGCAGCGCGGGCAGTCGGCCGCGTCCCCGCCGCTCATCGGGGCCATCCGCTCGAAGTGGTGCCCCTGCGGGCAGCGGTAGTCGTACAGCGGCATCGCGATCACCAGTTCTCGATCGACCGGGTCAAGATCCCGGCGATGTCGTCCGCGTCGACCGGGCGCGGGCAGGTGGCCAGCAGCCGCTGCTGCTTCATCGTGCCCGGGACCAGGTCCGGCACGTCGGACTCGGTGTAGCCGACCGCGCCGATGCCGTTCGGGATGCCGATGTCCCGCATCAGCTCGACCAGCGCGGACGGCAGCTGCTCACTGGCGTCGTTGAGCTGGCCCGCGTCCGGCGCCAGCATGGCCGCCGCGCGCAGGTGCCGCTCCGGGGCGCTGGAGAAGCTGAACCGGAACGCCTCCGGTGCGGTCAGCGAGACCGACATGCCGTGCGGCACCATCGGCTCCTGCTGCGGGTAGCCCGCGGGCCGGAAGTCCTTGACCATGCCGGCGATCGGGTAGGCGTTGGCGTGCGGGATGTGCACGCCGGAGTTGCCGAAGCCCATGCCGGCGAACGTCGCGGCCATCATCATGTCGCTGCGCGCGGCCAGGTCGTTGCCCTCCCGCACCGCGGTGCGGAACGACCGGGCGATCAGCCCCAGCGACCGCTCGCTCCACAGGTCCGAGATCGGGTTGGACCCGCAGTAGGTGACCCGCTGCTCGGGCTTCTTCCGGTCGAAGCTGGTGTACCAGCGGGCGGTGTAGGACTCCACCGCGTGGCAGACGATGTCCATGCCCGCCGACGCGGTGACCTCCGGCGGCAGCGAGAGCGACACCAGCGGGTCGATGATCGCCAGCGTGGGTCGCAGCCGCCAGTGGCTGATGCCGGTCTTGACCCGCATGGACAGGACGTCGAGCACGCACATGGCCGTGCTCTCCGAGCCGGTTCCCGCCGTGGTCGGCACCGCGATCAGCGGCTTCAGCTGACGCTGCGGGGCGCGGCCCTCGCCGATCGGGGCGTTGAGGTAGTCCATCAGCTCGCCGCCGTCGGTGGTGAGCAGGTTCACCGCCTTGGCCGTGTCGATGGACGAGCCGCCGCCGACCGCGATGAAGCCGTCCCACGGCCCCTGCTGCCGGGCATAACCGGCCGCCTTGTCCATGCTGTCGTCGGTCGGCTCGACGTGCACGCCGTCGAAGATCTCGGAGGTGATCCCGTACCGGGTCAGCGAGTCGGCGATCCGGGCCGGGATGCCGAGCGCGTTGATGCTCGGGTCAGTGAGGATCAGCACCCGCTTGGCCCCGAACTGGGCCATCTCGAACCCGGTCTCGTCCACCGCGCCGGCGCCGAACTTCAGCGGCGGCGCGCCCCAGGTGAAGATGGTCTCATCAGTCAGGGCATCGGCATGAGCTTCGATCTGCGACTCGCTCATCAGCGGTAGCTCCCGTCCGGCGCGGTCCGCAGCTGCCGGATCTGCTCCGGGTCGTGCCCGAAGACCAGCGTGGCGTCGGACTCGGTGGCGATCCCGCGCAGCTTCTGCACCGAGGAGTAGAACTGCTCCAGGTTGTTGACGATGGCCGCGGGCACGGCGGGCGGCCCGTAACTGGCCCCCATGTAGACCGCGTCCGCGGTGAAGATCATCGTGCCCGATTCGGGCAGGTCGATCCGCATCGACATGCTCCCCGGCGTGTGGCCCGGGGTCTGGATGAAGCTGACCCCGGGCAGGAACTCGGCGTCACCGGAGACCGTCTCGAAGTCCAGGCCGGCGTAGTCGTCCTTGATGTGCGCGCCGGTGAACGGGCCGTCGAACCCGAACGCGAACTCCTTCTCCTTGTCGCTGCAGATCAGCCGGGCCCCGGAGTCCTTGAACAGCTGGGCGTTACCCGCATGGTCGAAGTGCAGGTGCGAGAAGGCGACGTAATCCAGGTCGGCCGGAGCCAGGCCGAGCTGCTTCAGTCGTGAGTCGAGGTACTCCTCCTCGGAGACGTGGTCGTAGGGGAAGAAGTCGTGCAGCCCGGTCGGGGCCCAGCGCTGCTCCCAGTCCCGGGGGCAGCTGGTGTCCCACAGCAGCCGGCCCTCCGGGGTGTCGACCAGCACGCAGTGGCTGGGCACGTCGGTCCACTCCGCCGGGGCGGTCTTGTTCTGCCGGGTGCGCATCGCCCGGCCCGGCGCCAGCAGCAGCCAGGTGATGTCGGCGGTCATCGCACCGCAGGGAATGATCGTGACGCTGAGATCTTGGCCCATGCTGACTCTCCGTTGAATCGAGGGGTATCGGGGCTATCAGGGCTAGCGCTGGTCGATCACGGTGATCACGTCGCCCTGCCGGGCCATGTCCCGCAGCTCGCGGCGGAGGATCTTCCCGGTCGCGGTCTTGGGCAGCTCGGTCAGGATTTCCACCTGCCGGGGGTACTTGTAGGCGGCCAGCCGCTCCTTGCAGTGCACGATCAGCTCGTCCGGCAGCCCCTCCAGGGTGCCCTCGTAGCCGTGACCGTGCCCGGGCTTGACGCTGACGTAGGCCTTGACCGTCTCGCCCCGGTACGAATCCGGCACCCCGACCACGGCCGCCTCCCGCACCGCAGCGTGCTCGTACAGGACGTCTTCGACTTCGCGCGGCCAGACCTTGTAGCCGGCCACGTTGATCTGGTCCTTCTTCCGGTCCACGATGTAGAACCAGCCGCCGGCGTCCATGTAGCCGACGTCGCCGGTGTGCAGCGCGCCCCGGGGCAGGGCCTGGGCCGTCTCCGCGGGCTTGTTCCAGTACCCGGCCACGATCTGCGGGCCCTCGGTGACCAGCTCGCCGATCTCGCCGGCCGGCAGCTCGCGGCCGTCCTCGCCGATGATGCGCACGACGGTGTTGTAGACCGGCACGCCCACCGACAGCGCGCCCGAGGCCGGGTCGACCGGGGCCCGGCCGTTCATCGGCGTCGCGTGCGACGGCGACGTAGTCTCGGTCAGCCCGTAGATGTTGTGGATGTACTGGCCGAACATCTTCTCGAACGCGATGACCGTGCTGGGCGGGATCGGGGCCCCGCCGGAGTAGATCTTGGACAGCGAGGCCAGCGCGGCCGAGTCGGCGCCGGGCGCGTTCATCAGCGCGATGAACACGGTGATCGAGCCGATGGTGAACGTGACCTGCTCGTCCCGGATGGTCTCCAGCGCCACCACCGGGTCGAACCGGTAGGTGAGGACCAGCATCGCCCCGGTCAGCAGGGACAGGGCCACGTGCCCGATCGACCCGGTGATGTGGAACAGCGGGGCCACGCCCAGGATCACGTCGGCCCGGCTGATGCCGATCCAGTTCCGGTAGGTCTGGGCGTTGAACACGACGTTGCGGTGCGTGGTCATGGCCCCCTTCGGGGGGCCGGTGGTGCCGGACGTGTAGGTCAGGAAGGCCACGTCGTCGGCGCCCAGCCCGGGGTCCGGTGGGACCTGGCCGCGGAACTGCCGGATCAGCGAGGCCATGTCGTCCGTGCCCTCGGCCCGGTGCCAGCTCAGGCCGCCGAGCACCCGGCGGTCGTTGCGAGTCTGGTACTCCAGGGCCGAGGTGGTGATGACCTGCCGCACGCTGGTCCGGCCGACCACGTGCACGGCCACGTTCTGGTACAGGTCCTCCAGGGCGACCAGCACGCTGGCCCCGGAGTCCTCCAGGATCATTTCCAGCTCGCGCTGCCGGTTCATCGGGTTGACCGCGACCGCGATGCCGCCCGCCTTCCAGGTGCCGATCATCGCGATCAGGAACTGCGGGACGTTCTGCAGGTAGAGCGCGACCCGCTCGCCCCGGCGGAAACCCGAGGCGGTCAGGGCTGCGGCGAACGCGCCAGCCGCCCCGTCCAGGTCACGCCGGGTCAGCATGCCGTCGAAGTACCGGATCATCGGCGCGCCCGGATCCTGCCGCACGCAGGCCGTGAACATGGCCAGCGCGGTCTCGTGCTCGACGCCGAGGTCAGTCGGCTGCCCCGGGTCATAACGGGCTAGCCACGGCCGTTCGTCGTAGATGCTCATCAGCCGGTCCCTACCCCCCCTCGGCGGCCTCGCACCAGGCTGCTTCCTGTTTCCAGCTCACACCCTGCCGCCTGATTACGCCAGACCTCGCCCGTGGCCTTCGGGGGAAGACGCCTGGGTCGGCCAGGGGACGGCCGTGCTCAAGGGCGCGGATATCGGCCCGGGAGCGATCATCGGCGCGAACGCCGTGGTCCGGGGCGAGATCCCGGAGAACGCCGTCGCCGTGGGTGTCCCGGCGCGCGTCATCCGCACCCGGGACGTTGGCTGAAACCGGCCGCGATCCAGGCCCGGCGAGGGTGTCGGATTCGGGTGGAATGGGGATAACGGCAGGCGTCCGGTGAAGATCGATCCCGGGCGCGCTCGATTCCATATTTAACAAGCTCACCTGAGGCGGATGTCATGAGCAGTGCCGAGCTGGACTCATCGCAGAGCCGGAACTGGCCGACCGTGCAGGCCGGGCCGCTGATCATCGGCGGTTCCTTGATCGGGATCGGGGCGGCCATCGCGGCCGTGGGGCTGGCGGTCGCGGGAGCGCATCTGGTCTCCGCGACCCGCCAGTGGGTGAACGAGCTGGAGACCCCGCCCAGCGAGCTGGCCAAGCTGAAGTGGGAGCAGGCTAAGACGGCGGCCGCGTCCGGCGCCGCCACCTGGCGCGATCACCCGAACGCCCAGGTCGGCATCAGCCGCAAGGCCAGCCAGAACTAGCCGCCGGCCCCGGGGCGCCACAGGCCTACAGCGTGCCGTGGTGCTCCAGGCCGAGGTAGCACAGCCAGCCCGCCGGGATCGGCAGCCAGAACGTGGCCACCCGGAATACCAGCACAGCCGGGATGGCCTGGTCGGCCGGGATCCCGATGCCGGCCAGGCCGGCCACCAGCACGGCTTCCACCCCGCCGATGCCACCGGGCGTCGGGGCGGCCGAGCCGACCGCGTTACCGGCCAGGTAGACCACGGCGGCGGGCAGGATGGCCGGGTGCGCGCCGACCGCGTACAGCGAAGCGAAGAAGGCCAGCAGGTAGGAGGCGGTGAGCAGCAGGTTGGCCGCGGCGCTGACCGCGAGCCGGGCCGGGTGCGTAGCCGCGTCCAGCAGCCGGGGCCAGACACCGCGCAGGTGCGGCCACACCCAATCGCGCAGCTTGGCCCGGGTCTGCGGGATGGCGACCACGATCGCGATCACCGCCGCGATCACGGCCACCGCGATCAGCACGTCGGCGCCGGGCACGATCTTGAACCGGCTCAGCCCGGTCCCGGTGAGCAGGCCCAGCGTCACCAGCAAGAGCACGGTGGTGACCACGTTCACCAGCTGGGACAGGGTGACGGCGGCGGCGATAGTCCCCTCGTCCACGTCCTGCTTGTGCAGGTAGCGGGCGTTGACCGCCACGTGGCCCACGGTGGGCGGCAGGGCCAGGCCCACGAACGCCGACGACAGCTGGACCAGGAAGCCGCGGATCGGGGACAGGTGCTTGGGCACGAACGCGGCCAGGTTGGCCGCGGCCGCGAAGTAGGTCAGGGCCGACGCCACCACCGCGACCGCGAACCAGGCCAGGTTGGTGTGGGCCAGCGTGCTGGCCAGGTTGACCTTGGAAATCTGGCCGATGAGCAGGTAGGCGGCCGCGGTCAGCAGGGCCGCGCTGATCACGGTGCGGAGCCGGAAGCGTTCCAGCCGGGCCGCCGGGACGACCGCATCCGGGCCCAGCAGCACCTTGCGGACCTCGGTCATGCAGTTGCGCGAATCACGCATGGACGACCAGCCCCACGACGCGAGCGCGACCGGCTGCATGACCGCGGCCAGCGCCCGCTCGTCCACCGGCCCGTATCCGGTCCGCAGCGCGCGGACCGCGACCGCGGGGCCGGCGATGTGGCCCAGCGTGGTCAGCAGCTGGGCCACATCCAGGCGCCGGGTCAGCTCGCTGGCCCCCGGCAGCGCCGAGTCCAGCGAGGCGAAGCCGGCGTCGTCCTCCGTCAGGATGAGGTTGGGCGCCTCCAGGTCACGGTGGGCGATGCCGATGTGGTGCAGCGATTGCAACGCCGCGAACAGCTCGGTGCCCTGCTCCGGGCTCACCGTGCCGTCCAGCGGTTCGCCGGCGGGCCGGGCCATGACCAGCACCAGCGTCTCGCTGGTCGTCTCCTCCAGCAGCAGCACCGTCGGGCTGAGCACGGCGGCCCGCTCGGCCAGCGTGCTGGCCAGCGCGAGCAGCGTCAGCTGGGACCGGGAGCTGAGCGGGACGTGCCCGACGACGACCGGGCGGAGCCGGATCAGCGCCCACACCCGCCGCACGATGCCCGAGCCGCGGGTGTCCCGGTTGGCCAGGAGCACGTCGACCAGGGTGCCGTCGGCCAGCCGGCCCGCCAGCCGGCTCTGGTCCTGCTGATCACCCAGGGTCAGCTCGGCCACCGGGACGTCGTGCTCGGTGAGCCAGGTGGTCAGCTGGCTGATATCCGGCCGGGCCGACGTGGCCCCCAGCACCCAGCGCATCAGCCAGCCGATCATCAGGCCGCCGAACAGCGCGATGACCATGGAGAACGGGGTCAGCGCGTCGGTGGCCAGCCCGCTGATGAGCAGCGCCGCGGTCAGGCCGACACACCAGCGGGACCAGCGCGCGCGCCGGGCCAGGTCGGTGACGACCACGAACGCGACGAACGCGACGTCGAAGACGAACTGGGTCGGGATGCGATCGTGGATGACCGCGACCGCAACCGGGCCACCCTGAGTACGCCACACGGTCCAGGTGCCGAGCGCGAGGCCCACGGCCACCAGCGCGGCGATGCCGGCGTTACGCGCGTCCCGCCACTGGTTGCGGATCAGCACGCCCACGGCCAGCCCCGCGAACAGGAAACAGCCGATGCCGGAGACCACCGCGGCGGCCGAGGACAGGAAGCGCGGGATGTGCGTTAGCCAGTGCGAGACGTCGTTGGCGACCTCGGTGCTGCCCAGCGGCAGCGCACGGATCGAGCCCAGCACGATCAGGATGGCCACCAGCGACAGCAGCGCGAACAGCAGGTCGGTCGGCCGGCGGACGCGTGCGGCCTCCGGGGGAGCCGGCGGCGTGCCGGTCGCGCCCGGTGCGCTCCTGGTCTTCCCGGAAAGGGTCACGTGGTCAGCGGCCCTTCTGGCGTTTGGTACCCGCGCCCGGCCGGTGAGCTGATCGTCTGGTACGCATGGTGATCTACCCGCTGCGATCAGGGTATACGCGGTTCATCGGGGCGCGACCAGCAGCGGCTGGGTCACCGTGCCGCAGCGGCCGGTGGCGTCGGACATCGTGCCCTCGGTCAGCCCGATCCCGTCCCGGCCGGCGTCGGACGCCGCGGTGAGCCGGACCCAGTCCCCCACCGGGTACCGATGCAGGTGCATGGTGACCCCGGGCGGGATGAACAGCCACTCCCTGAAGCTCAGCGGCGCACTCAGCCCGTTGGCCGAGTCGGCCACGATCGCGAACCGGGCCAGCCCGTTCAGCGGGCGCCCGGCCACCAGCGGGATGCGGACCCGCGTCCACACATCGACCGCGCCGCTGCTGGAGGCGTAGCCGCCGGACAGGATCCGCCACTCGGTGGCCTTGCCGTAGCCCCAGTTCTCGTCCCCGTCGAAGAACGTCTGCTGCTGGGGCCCGGGCAGATCGGCGGGCAGCTGATCGGCGGCTTCCCCTCCCCCTTCGACCGGGGTGGCGGCCAGGTGCCAGACCCGGGCGGTGGCCACCTGGCGGTCGCCCGCCCACAGGCTGGCCTGGCTGAGCTGCGTGCGCCGCCCCGGCCGCAGCAGTTCGGTCTGCACCCGCAGCGGCGTCCGCGGCACCGGGCCGAGGAAGTCCATGCTGATCCGGGCCACCCGCAGCTTCGGCCGCCCGAAGGCCTGGTCCAGGCAGTCGGCCAGCAGCGCGGTCGGCGGCCCGCCGTGCTGGGCCCGGTCGTCCCAGGGGCTGGTGGTCGCCTCGGTCGGCTCGAACTGGTCCGGACCCAGGGGCAGGTAGTAGGCGGGCGGAAACTCAGTCATATCGGAAATCATGCCGGACCCTGGATGGCGATGATCGGGCGCGGTGCCCCGGTCAGGGCAACGTGCCCAGGTCGATGGCCTGGAGCTGACCCGATCCGGTGTTGGTGACGAGGGCGGTTTTCCCGCCCGGCTGGATGGTGAACTGGCGCGGGATCTTCCCGGTGCTGACGTAACCGAGCAGCGAGGGGACCCGGCGCAGCGCCTTGGCCGGGTCGATCACGGCCACGTTGGCCACGGCCCCGGAGACACTGTTCAGGTTGGAGTCGGCCACCAGGATGCGGATGTGGCCTCTTGTGTTGGCGAACGTCTCGCCGATCGGCGCCGTCCCCACGTCGACCTGGGCCTCCAGCGCGTGGGTTGGGTCGCTGACCATCTTGGCGGCGGAGAAGCCGAGCAGGGCGTCACTGTCCCGGCTGGTGACCCAGATCGTCTGCCCGTCGGCCGACGCGATGACCCGGACCGGAGCGCACCCGGCCGGCACCGTGGCCTTCACCGCCTTGGCCGGGTCGGTCTCGGCCCGGGCCAGGTCGATCACCGTCACCATCCCATTGGTCGCGGTCAAGGTGGCGTTGGTGTTGTAGCTGGCCGCGTAGAGCCAGCGGTTGTCGGTGGACAGACCCAGCCCGGCCGGCTGCTGGCCCAGGCCGATCTTGCCCACCACGTCGGCCGACCCGAACCCGCGGCTCAGCGCGGTCTTCAGGTTGAACACGGCCAGGGCCGCGTTGTTCTGCAGGGTGACGAACGCGAACTGGTCGTCCGGCGAGATCGCCACCCCGAACGCTCCGCTGCCGTACGAGCTGCTCAGCGTGCCCACGACCGCGCCGCTGCTGCCCTGCTCGGCCGCGGCCACGTCGAGCACGACGGCGCCGCTGTTCAGCGCGGTGATCAGGTATTTCCCGTCGTGGGTCAGCACCGCCCCGTGGCCCACCCCGGGCACGCTGATCACGTGGTCCACGGCCGGAGCCAGGCCGCCGTGGCTGGCCAGCACCACGATCGCGTCCTTGCGGCTCACGAACGTGTACCTGCCGTCGGATGTGGTGGTCACGGCGAACGGCTGGTCGCCCACCGCGACCGAGTCCGTCCGCACCCTGGCCACGGCCGCAGCCCGGGCCACCACCGTCCGGCAGCCCGGCGCGGTCAGCGCCGCGGCTGCCGGCGCCGCCGCCCCCTGGGTGGGGTTGTTGTCGGCCGCGCCCGAGGCGGCCTCGTTCTTGCCCCCGCCGCCGTGCAGCGCGGCGAACACCCCGAGGGCCACGCCCACCACCGCCACGCAGCCGACCGCGATGGCCCCGCGCGGCCACCACAGCGACTTCCGCCGCGGTGCCCGTCCGGGCCCGCGGTCAGCCGGCCCCGACGGACCCGATGGGCCCCGGCCGGCCGGCCCGCCCGGGGGCGGGTACGCGGGCTGGCGCGGCGCCGGTTGCCGTGACTCCTGGGTCTGCGGGTACTGGGGTGACTGCTGGGAGGGAAGGGAGGGCTGGTACGGAGGGGCCGCGGGTGACGGGGGCTGCACCCGCCCCGGGCTCTCCCAGTCCTCGGTCGGCGGGAACACCCGGGCCCCCGGATCGCTGACCGGCGCACCTGCCGACCCGGATCCGGGAGACGCCGGCGCCGCCGCGCCAGGCCACGGCACCGGTCCCTCAGTGGTCGGCGGAGTGAACTCACCCGCCCGGCTCGGCTCGTCGTCGGCAAACGCGGCCTGGCCCGCTCCCGCCGCAGCGGCCGCACCGGGGTGGGAGATCTGGGTCGGCGGGTGCTGCGGGGTGTCCCGGAGCCGGCCCGGCGCGCCGGAGACCATGGTCGAGCCCGGGCCCGCCGTCGGCTCCGGCCGGGCGGCCGGCTGGCCGGGCCGGGCCAGCGCCGCCCGCAGCGCGGCCGCGAAGGCCAGGCAGCTCGGGTAGCGGTCGGCCGGAGACTTGGCCAGCGCCCGGCGCAGCACCCCGTCGACCGCGGGCGGCAGGTCCGGGCGCTGCTCGGACAGGGCGGGTGGCGGCGCCGACACCTGGGCCCACATGATGGCCAGGTCGTCGTCGCGCTGGAACGGCGGCGAGCCGGTGAGCATCTCGAACGCCGTGCAGGCCAGCGCGTACTGGTCGGTGCGGCCGTCGACGGTGTGGCCTTCGACCTGTTCGGGGGCCACGTAGGCCGGGGTGCCGAGGAACTGCCCCATCGAGGTCAGGCCGGTCACCGACAGAGAGCGCTTGCTCAGCCCGAAGTCGGCCAGGTACACGTGGTCCTGCTCGCCGTTGCCGCCGCTGGAGTCGAGCAGCATGTTGGCCGGCTTGATGTCACGGTGCACCAGGCCGTGCAGGTGGGCCGCGTCGAGCGCGGACGCGACCTGGGTGATGATGCCGGCGGCCCGGTCGCCGGGCAGCGGGCCCAGCTGGTCGACCAGCTGGCGCACGTCGCCGCCCTGGACGAAGCGCATGGCGATGTACAGCACGCCGTCGCTCTGCCCGGCGGCGAAGATCGGGATGATGTTCGGATGGTCCACCGCGGCCGCGGCCCGCGACTCACGGATGAACCGCTCACGGAATGACTCGTCCGATCCCAGCGTCGGGGACAGCAGCTTCAGCGCCACGTTCCGGCCCAGCTGGACGTCGCGGGCACGGTAAACGAGGGCCATGCCGCCCTGGCCGATCTGCTCCTCGAGCCGGTAGCCGGCCACCTCAGAACCGACCGAGTACCCCCCAGAACCTGGGTAGTCGCCCCCGCCCACAGTTCCTCCCCCACCCGCCTTGAGCCCTGGGCCTGCCCCCCGGAGAGCCCCGCTCCGAGAGCATCAGGAAAAGCGGGAGGTCTCGCCCCAATGCCGTCAGATGTTTACGCGCATTATTGTTGCCGGTCCGCTCAGCGGGCAAGCGGCCGGGCCGGACCGTGACCTGTCCGCAGCCGTCAGGCCCCCGAATTACACAGCTGTGATTTACACACAAGCTCATCCACAGGCTGTGGATAACCCGCCGTTTCTCAGGGTGGAAAGGGACTCTATGTCCACATCCCCTGTGGGAAAGCCCGGCTCGATGGCTTATGGGAGGTTCGCCGGTTACCCCTGTGGATAACGAGGTGCACCGGGTTACGGACCCGGCATTCGCGGCGACGTCATTAAAAATAATCCGGGCCTGGGAGCTGGTTCTGAGCCATGCTCCGGCCGGGCCTGCCACTTGGTTCAATTCTTACAGTGATGCAGTAAGTACTGTGTTACTGCTTTACCAAGGCGGACTTTCGTCGCCCATGGTTCTAGGGTGCGTACGCTGTGTCAGGCTACTGTCGGTCAACTACCGTTAGTCCGCGGACGCTGCGATAATGCCTGGATGACTGGTCTTAGCCTCGCCCTGGTGAACCTCAAGCCAGGCACCGGCAAGACCACCTCAGCGGTATGGCTGGCGCACGTTTTCGCTCAGGCCGGGAACCGCGTGCTGCTGGTCGACGCGGACCCCTCCGGCAGCGCGCTGGAATGGTCCGACCTCGCGGCCATGGACCCGGGGGTGGATCCGCAGGCGTCGTTCCCGTTCCGGATCGTCGCCCTGCCGTCCCGCGAGCTGCACCGGCGGGTACCGGAGATCGCCCAGGACGACGACGTCGTGATCATCGACACGCCCCAGATCGAGGACCACGCCGGGATCGCCCGGTCCGCGCTGCGCTACGCGGACGAGGTGCTGATCCCGTGCGCGCCCAGCCCGATCGAGATCAACCGCACGTCACCGGTGCGGGAGGAGATCGCCGAGATCTCCGCGGTCCGCACCACCCCGGCCCGGTCGGCCATCCTGCTCAACCGGTGCATCGCCCGGGCCCACTCCACCACCGACGCCCGCGAGGCCCTGCAGGACCTGGGGTACGACGTGCTCGAGACGGCGGTGCCCCGGCTGGAGCTGTACGCCCAGAGCTTCGGGTTGCCGCTCAAGGTCTCCGAGCACGACGTGTGGCGCCGGGTGGCCCGCGAGCTGATCAGCCGGGGCGCCCCGCTGTCGTCGGTGCGTACGTGACCAGCGAACGCGAGCAGCGCAAGGCGCAGATGGCGGCGGCGGCCGCGCGGCGCACCGAGCCGGCCGCCAAGCCGGCGGGCCGGACGGCGATCCGGTCCAAGCCAGTCCGGATCACCCTGGACCTGAGCCCGGAGCTGTACCGCCAGCTCACCCGCTGGGCCGACGAGGCCGCCGTCGAGCTGGACGTGCCCCGGGTGGCGCTGGCCGACGCGGTCCGGGCCATGATCCGGATCGCGGGCGACGACCCGGCCCCGGTCTTGGACCAGCTCCGCCGCGACCGCGAGAAGTAGGCCCCGGGCCGTTCCGGGCCGCCAGCGATCAGTCGCCTTCGAAGGCGGGTTCCTCGCGCCGGGCGGCGGCGTCCACCCCGCGGCGGAAGTCGGCCGTGCCGAAAAGTTCGCGCTGCTCCCGGGCCTCGACCGGATGGGCCGCCCGCACCTCCTCGGCCAGGGCCCGGCGCATGGTCCGCCGGATGGACTGCACGGCCAGCGGGGCGTTGGCGGCGATCTCGGCCGCCAGCGCGGTGGCCACCTCCCGGAGCGTGCCCGGCTCGGCCAGCCGGTCGAACAGCCCGGCCGCCCGGGCTTCCTCGCCCTTGATCCGCCGGCCGGTGTAGAGGAAGTCGAGCGCCCGCTGCTGCCCGGTGACCCGGGGCAGCGTGGCCGAGATACCGAAGCCCTGGTGGATGCCGAGCCGGGCGAAGTTGAACGCGAACCACGAGGCCGGCTCGCCGACCCGGAAGTCGGCACTGAGGGCCAGGCCCGCGCCGCCGCCGACCGCGCCGCCCTGCACCGCCGCCACCACCGGCTTGGACAGCGAGAACAAGGCTAGCGACCTTGTGTACAGGGCGTCGGTGTCGACCGGGTCGGCGTCCCGGGCCGCGTCCCCGGTCGGCCCGCCGAACTTGGCCCCGGCGCAGAAGTGCCGCCCGTCCGAGCAGAGCACGATGGCCCGGCAGTCCCGCTCGCCCTCCAGGTACTCATAGGCGGAGGCCAGCGCGTCGATCAGGGCCAGGTCGAAGTAGTTGGCGGGAGGGCGCTGGATCTCGACCGTGGCCACGGGCCCGGTCAGCGTCACGGCCAGGTCTGCGAACGAGGTGTCGAGCGAGGTGTCAGCCATGCCCCACTCCTATCACCCGGCTATCTCGCGACTGACGAGCCAGTGGTGCTGGCCCAGCCGGCGCTCGCGGCTGAAACCGTGCCGCTCGAACAGCGACAGCGTGGCGTTGTTGAGGAACGAGCCCGACACCTTCCGCCCGGTGGTGTCCTCGGGGTAGCTCTCCACCCGGCCGCCGCCGAGCCGGGTGATCTCGGCCAGGGCGCCGGCCAGTCCGGCGTCGGCCACCCCCTGGTGTCGATGGGTCCGGCCGGTGAAGAAACAGGTGATCCGCCAGTCCGGCGGCCGGCTGGGGCCCGCGTGGTAAGCCTTCTGGAACTTGATCCGCGGCAGCTCGCCCGCCGACCCGAACTGGCACCAGCCGACGCAGCGCGGGCCGTCGTAGACCAGCGCGGCGTGGGCCCGGCCGTCGGCCACCCTGGCCTCCTTCAGCTCGCGCCGCCGCTCGGGCGCATGGACCCCGTTCTTGCCTTCCTCGTGGAAGCCCAGGCACCAGCAGCCGGACCACACGCCGTGGTGATCTTCGGCCAGCTGGGCGAAGTCCGGCCAGGTGGTCGGGTCCAGCGGCTTGGTGACCAGGGCCATCACCCCAACCTAACCGACGGCGTTCCGCCGCTCAGCTGCGGTGGTGCACCTCCTGCAGGGCGTAGACCGGGGTGTCCAGCCCAGCCTGGCGCGCCTTGAGCTGAAGGCCCAGGAACAGCGAGTAGAACCGGGACTGGGCCAGGTTCCCGCCGGTGAACCAGAGGGCTTCCTGCTGGGTCGGCTTCCACATGTTCCGCTCCTCGCCCTCCCAGGGGCCGGGGTCCTTGGCCGTGTCCGAACCCAGCCCCCAGCACTTGCCGACCGCGTCCGCCACCTCCGGGGAGATCAGCTCGGCGGCCCAGCCGTTCATGGAGCTGTAGCCGGTGGCGTAGACGACCAGGTCGGCGGGCAGTTCGGTGCCGTCCTCGAGCACCACGGCGTGCTCGGTCAGGTGGTCGACCTGGCCCTTGGCCAGCTTGACCTCACCGTTGGCCACCAGGTCGGCCGCGCCGACGTCGATGTAGTAGCCCGACCCGCGCCGCAGGTACTTCATGAACAGGCCGGAGCCGTCCTCGCCCCAGTCGTGGTCGAACCCGGCCGCCGCCAGCCGGTCGTAGAAGTCCTTGTCCCGCTCGGCCATCGCCTCGTAGGCCGGGATCTGGAACACGTGCATGATGCGGTACGGGATGGAGGCGAAGATCAGGTCGGCCTTCTCAGTGCTGATCCCGCTGGCCACGGCCTCTTCGGAGTACAGCGCCTTGAGCCCGATCTCCATCAGCGAATCCGAGCGGGCGATGTGGGTCGAGGACCGCTGCACCATGGTCACGTCCGCGCCGGCCTCCCACAGGGCGCCGCAGATGTCGAAGGCCGAGTTGTTGGACCCGATGACGACACAGGTCTTGCCCTTGTAGGCGTCCGGGCCGGGGTGCACCGAGGAGTGCTGCTGGTCGCCGCGGAAGACGTCCATGCCCGGGAAGCTGGGCACGTTGGGCCGGCCCGACATCCCGGTGGCCAGGACCAGTTGCTTCGGCCGGAGCACCAGGGGTTGCCCGTCGCGTTCGACGTTGACCGTCCACTCCCCGGTCTGCTCGTTATAGGAGGCGCTCTTGGCCTCGGTGCTGGGCCAGTAGTTCAGCTCCATGACCTGGGTGTACGACTCGAGCCAGTCGGCGATCTTGTCCTTGGGCGAGAACACCGGCCAGTTGTCGGGGAACTTCAGGTACGGCATGTGGTCGTACCAGACCGGGTCATGCAGGCTCAGGCTCTTGTACCGGCTGCGCCACTGGTCGCCGGGGCGGCCGCGCTTGTCGATGACGATGGCCGGGACGTTGAGCTGACGCAGCCGGGCGGCCAGCCCGATGCCGGCCTGGCCGCCGCCGACGATCAGCACGTACGGCTGCTCGGTGTAGCCCAGCTCGGTCGCCTCCCGCTGGCGGTCCTCCAGCCAGCTGGTCCGGTCCCGGCTGGCCCCGTGCTGGGCCCCCTTGGGCCGGTTCAGGCCGCGCGGTTCTTCGTAGCCCTTGAGCTCGTAGAGCGTGGTCAGCAGGGTCCAGGCCTGCGCCTCTTGCCCTCCCGGTCCGGAGCGGAGCCGCAGGTGCCCCCGGCCCCGGCCGACCGCCGTCTCGAACTCGATCCACGCCTCGGTCACGCCGTCGGCCTCGGCCGGCTCCTCGCCCTCGGTGATCTGCCACCCGCTGGGCTGGACCCGGTCCAGGTTGGCCGCCAGCATCGCGGTCACGTCGGCCCGGCCCTCGAACGTGGCGATGTTCCAGGTGAACGCGACCAGGTCGCGCCAGAAGCAGTCCTCGGTGAACAGGTCCGCCGCCGCCTCCGCGTTACCGGAGGTCAGGGCCTGGTCGAATCGTCCGAGCCAGGTCTGCACGGCCGTCGTGGCTTCGGTCGGCTGCGTGGTGGTCGTCATCGGGCCAGGCTCCCATCGTCGCTGAGGGGGTGCGGTGCGCGCTCTGACCAGCGTCGCCCGGTTGCGGCGAGACGTCTACCCTCAGGAGGCGACGGCGACGGCCACTTGGGAAGGCACGTGATGCGGGTAGCGCTGGCCAGGGAGCTGGGCGGGGTTGATCGGGTGGAGTTGGGTGAGCTGCCCGATCCGGCCCCGGCGGCGGGACAGGTGCTGGTCCGGGTGCACGGGGCCGGGGCCGGCCCGTGGGACGTCGGGTTCGTCAGCGGTGGCTTCCCTGGGCTCACGCTGCCGTTCGTCCCGGGCCAGGAAATCGCCGGCGTCGTCGAAGCGGCCGGCGACGGGGCCGACCTCCGGCCGGGCGAGCGCGTGTACGGAGTCTTGTTCCCGGCCGGTGGCGGGTTCGCCGAACTGGCGGTAGCGCCCGCGGAGCGGCTGGCCCCCATGCCCGACGGGGTGAGCTTTCCCGAAGCGGCCGGATTGGTGATCGGAGCCGGGACCGCTTACGAGGGCCTGGTCGACCGGGGCCACCTGCAGCCGGGCGAAACCGTGCTCATCACCGCGGCCGCGGGCGGCGTGGGCAGCGTCGCGGTCCAGATCGCGGCGGGCCTGGGGGCGGTCCCGCTGGGCGTGGCCAGCCCGGGCAACCACGACTACCTGCGGAAGCTGGGCGCCAGCGCGGTGTTCGACTACCACGACGCCGACTGGGTGCAGCAGGTGCGGGCCACGGTTCCCGGCGGCGTTGACCTGCTGCTGGACTGCTCCGGCGGCGAGGCTCGCGACCAGGCCATCGGCGCGGTCCGCGACGGCGGCCGGGTGATCTCCATCGTCCTGGGCACTCCGCTCCCCCCGTTGGAGCGCGGCATCATCGGCGAGGCGTTCGCCGCTCGGGGCGACCGGGCCCGGCTGGAGACCCTGGCCCACCTGGTCGAGGCAGGCACCCTGCGCCCCCAGGTCGAGGCGGTGTTGCCCCTGGAGCAGGCCCGCGAAGCACTGGTCCGGGTCGCCGGCGGCCACACCCGCGGCAAGATCGTTCTGCAGATCGGCCAGTAACGGAGTCGTTACCCGGGTGGGGCCTGAGCTATCGGCCGGCCCTAGGTGACGGCGTCGCGCACCTCCGGCGGCAGCGACTGGGCCAGCTGCGCGTCGGGCTGGGCGCCGAGCGCGTCGTTGACCGTGGAAAAGGCCAGGCGCAGGGCCACGAAGGTGGTGATGGCGAAGATCTGCTCGTCATCGAGCCCGGCGTCGCGCAGGGCCTGGACGTCGGCCGGTGTCGTCGCGTTCGGGTCCCGGGCCACCTTGCGGGCCCACGCGGCCATGGCCTTCTCCTGGTCGGTCAGCTCGCCGTCGCTGCCGTTCAGGACCCCGGCCGCGACCCCGGCGTCCGAGGCCTTGCTCAGCTTCCCGCCCCAGGCCAGCGAGCAGTAGGAGTCACCGAGGGCCGAGGCCGCCGCGGTGACCAGGATCCCGCGCTGGCGGAAGGTCAGCCCGCTCGCCTTGAACGCCCCGGACATCAGTCCGAACAGCTGCTCCATGGTCTCTGGCTGGTGCGCCCACAACCGGGACACGTTCCAGACGAAGCCGTCTTCGGTCAGGTCCTCGTCGTAGAGCGCCTGCGCCTGAGCGGACAGCGGAGGTTCGTTCAGAAAGCTTCCGGTCATGCGCGTTCCGTTCTTCGGAGGGAGGCCGGGGGTGGGCCGTGGCTGTCCAGGTCAGCTTTGGCGTTCCGGAGGGTGGACGTCA
The DNA here is from genome assembly GCA_965277615.1 of Streptosporangiaceae bacterium. Taxonomy (GTDB): domain Bacteria; phylum Actinomycetota; class Actinomycetes; order Streptosporangiales; family Streptosporangiaceae; genus Bog-532. Next base: position 81,937 of record CBDIDG010000005.1, read on the forward strand.
ACGCCTGCGAACCGCGAAGCTGATGATCAGTTAACCGCTGCGATGGAGGAGCGTATGGCCCGCACGCCGCAAGAAGTGTTCGACCACCACGTCCAGGCACTCGGGGCCGGGGACCTCGATGAGATCGTCGTGGATTACTCCGACGACGCCATCCTCATCACGCCGGCCGGCCCGATACGCGGCAAGGACGGTATCCGGGCGGCGTTCGTTCAGTTGCTGGCCGACCTGCCCAGCGCCGACTGGACCCTGAAGACCACGATTTTTGAGGACGACCTGCTCTTCCTGGAGTGGGCCGCGGTCTCCACGGCCACCCGGGCCGATGACGGCATCGACACGTTCGTCTTCCGTGACGGCCTGATCCGGGCGCAGACCGTCCGTTACACGGTGGAGCGCACCGGCTGACCGAACGTCGCCTAACGAACGGCCAGCTCCGGGGCGGCGACCAGGACGCAGATGTCGTCTTCCGGAGCCGCCCCGGCCAGCATGCCGTCGGCCAGGGCGTGACTCAGCTCGGACGGCGGCAGGCCGCGAGCCTCCGCGGCCAGGCGGGCCAGCCGGGCCAGGCCCACGTCCAGAGACTCGCGGCGCCGCTCGTACAGGCCGTCGGTGTACAGGACCAGCAGGTCACCGGGGGCCAGCTGGGTCCTGGCGCTGCTCCGGCTGGCGCTCTGGGCAGCAGCGCTCTGGGTGGCAGCGCTCTGGTTAGCACTGTCCCGGGGGGCGCGGCGCCGGGTGGCCCGGGCCACGCCGAGCGGCAGGCCCCGGCCGCCGTCCAGGTAGGTGGTGCCACCCGCGGCGTGTACGACCAGGATCGGCGGGTGCCCGGCGGTGGCGTAACTGAGCTGGCCGGTGGCCGGGTCCAGCAGCGCGCAGGCCACGGTGGCGCATTCGGCCCCGCTGATCTGCCCGGCCAGCACGTCGGCCCGGGTCAGCAGGGCCGCCGGATCGGGCACGTACGGGGCGGTGGCCGCGACGGCGCTGCGCAGCTGGCCCATGGCCGTGGTCGCGCTCAGGTTGTGGCCGACCGCGTCCCCGACCACGAACATGGCCCGGCCGTCGTCCAGGCCGATCACGTCGTACCAGTCGCCGCCGACCTGGAGCTCGGCCGCGGCGGCCCGGTAGGTCACGCCCGTGGCCAGGCCCGGTATTTCGTCGGCGTGGCCCAGCATGGTCAGCTGGAGCTCCACCGCGGTCTGGTGCTCGCGGATGGCCAGCCGTCGCTCGGCCGAGACGTCCTGTACCACGATCATCACCCGGTCCGGGGCGACCCGGACGGCCTGCATCTCCAGCCACGCGTCCCGGTCCGCGCCGGCCGGGATCAGCATCCGGCGCCCGGCCGCCAGCGGCCCGAGCTGGCCCGGATCCCGGGTGATCACGCCGACCATCTCCGGCGCCACCCGGCGCAGCAGCGGGAACAGCTGGGACAGGTCACCGTCGCCGATGATCGGGGCCAGCAGCCGCACCGCGGCCGGGTTGACCATCCGCACGATGCCGGTGTCGTCGGTCTCGAACAGGCCTGCCGGGCACTGGTAGAAGAACTGCCGCAGGTACAGCAGCTCCTGATGCTCGGGTGCCAGCACCTGCTCCGGGGCCTCGGCCAGCGGGTCCGGGCCGGCGATGCGTCTGCTCATCGCAGCTGCACCACCAGATACTGCCGAGGCGAACCCCGGCGGGCCAGCAGCCGCAGCCGCACCGGCGTCGGCGCCATCCGGTACGTGAAGACGTAGTCCAATTGCTCGTCCAGGCTGAGCCCTTCGCTGGCACTGTCCTGGTAGCGCTGGGCGATCAGATAATTGTTGGTGCAGGGGCCGATCTCGACGAAGAAGTTGCGCCCGATCACCTCACCGGCCGGCAGCCCGGACAGCTTGGACTCGGCCTGGTTGTAACCGAGCACGCGGCCGTCCCGGTCCATCACGATCAGGCCGAAGCCGAAGTCGTCGATGAGGTCGAGCGAGACGGACTCCAGGGTGTCCAGCAGCCCCGGGTCCGCGAACTGACCGGTCCCGGCCAGGGCTGGCTGCCGTGCTGGCTGCCGTCGATCGCTCACGTCCTCAGGTCTACCAGGTCCAGCTGAAAGCCCGCTCCGAGCCTGGGCCAGATCAGCTCGATAAGCCCTGATCAAGCGGCCTTGCGCCAGGCGTCGGCGATGGACGCATAGCTGCCGATACGCCGGTCCCGGTCCAGGCTGGGCGTGACGATCACGATCTCGTCCGCCTCGGCCCCGGCCTTCATCTCCAGCAGCCGTTCGGCCACGGCCTTGGGCTCGCCGGTGACCATCCGCCCGTCGTCCCGCCGCCCGGCCCGGAACTCGGCCGACCGGGACACCTCGAGCACCTGCTCCGGCCGCAGCGGCTCACGGATGTTGCGCCGCAGGTTCTGCATGGTCAGCGTCCAGGCCGCCTCGAAGTCCAGGACCGCCTCTTCGTCCGGGCTCGCGAAGGCCAGCACCGACATGGCCGAGTACGGCTCCTGGCTCAGGGTGGTCGGGGTGAATTCCCGCCGGTACTGCCGCAGCGCCTCGAAGGCCAGCTCCGGGCTCATGTGGTGCGCGAACGCGGCGCTCATGCCGTTGACCGCGGCGAACTTCGGCCCGTAGGCGCTGGAGCCGAGCACGAACATCTCGGGCTGTTCGTCGATGACCGGCGCCGCCACCATGCCCCGGTACGGGTGCCCCTCGGGAAAGCCCTCACCGAGGAAGGCCAGCAGCTGACCGACCTGGCCGGGGAACTCAGCCGCCGGATCGTTGTTGATGCCCCGGCGCAGCGCGTGCGCGGTGATCGGGTCGGTGCCCGGCGCCCGGCCCAGGGCCAGGTCGATCCGGCCCGGGTACATGGCCAGCAGGGTCCGGAACATCTCCGCCACCTTGAGCGGCGCGTGGTTCGGCAGCATGATGCCGGCCGCGCCGACCCGGATCCTGTCCGTCTGCGCGCCGATATGCGCGGTCAACAATTCCGGCGCACTGCAGGCCAGGCTGTTCATGTTGTGGTGCTCGGACACCCAGTAGCGCCGGTAACCGGCGGCCTCGACGGCCTGGGCGATCCGCACCGCGCCGGCGATGGACTCCGACGCGCTCTCGCCGTACTCGATCCCGACGAAGTCCAGCACGCCCAGCGGCAGTGTCTCCCCGGGCGGCAGTGTTTCCTCAAAAGCGCTCATTGTCGCTGGCAACACGCCGGGCGCGGGCGGCATTCCCCGCTGATCACGACCGGATGCCTTCAGGCCGCGGCCGGGTGGTAGCGGCCGTGAGACTCTCCGCCTAGGCGGCCGGCGGGCGGAAGGCGGCGAACGGGTTGGTCACCACCAGGTGCCGCTGCACGAAGCGGTACAGCGTGGCGGGCCGGCCGCCGGCCGAGGTGGGGCGGGCGGCCTCCTCGGTCGGCTCGATGACGCCGCGGCGGGTCAGGATGCGCTGCAGGTTGGTGGCCGAGATCGAGTGGCCCACCGAGGCGGCGTAGATGTCCCGGAGCTGGGCGATGGTGAACGTCTCCGGGGCCAGGGCGAAGCCGATGTTGGTGTAGGAGAGCTTGGCCCGCAGCCGGTCCCGGCCCGACTCGGCCAGCGACCCGTGGTCGAACGCGGTCGGCGGCAGCCCGGCCACGGGATGCCACGCGGTGTCCGGCGGCAGCTGCGGTTCGTGGTCGGCGGAGACCAGGGCCAGATAGGCGGTGGCCAGCACCCGCCCGCGCGGGTCACGCTCGGGGTCGGACCGGGTCTCCAGCTGTTCCAGATGCGCGATGTCGGTCAGGTCGACCTTGGTGGCCAGGTGCCGGCTCAATGAGGTGCCGAGCCGTTCGCCGCCGGCCAGCGGACCACCGGGCAGCGCCCACCGGCCCTCGAACGGCGGCTCGGCCCGCTGCCACAGCAGGACCTGCAGGCCGCCCGGGCGGACCTGGAGCACCACGGCCAGCACGTCGTGGGCAAACCGGGGCTGATCACTGGGCTGATCCTGGGGCTGATCACTGGGCTGATCACTGGGCACGCAGGCATGGTATCCATCCGGCTCCCCCGCCATCGGTCACCGTCATCGGCCGTCGCCATCGGTTTTTGACTTGGAGACGAAAACAGTTTTACACTCCGAGTCTAAAACCTCGTCGACGTCGGCCAGGACGGCAAGGGCAGCGACAGCGGCCACGGCGGCAGTGCGGCGAGGCCAACGAGGTCGTTGAGGCGAACGGCGAGAGGAGTTCCCCGTGGACGAGTGGGCTCGTGAGGTCAAGCGGCTGGCCCGGGAACGGGACGCGGTGATCCTGGCGCACAACTACCAGTCCCCCGAGATCCAGGACGTGGCGGACCACGTGGGCGATTCGCTGGCGCTGTCCCGGCTGGCCGCGGCCAGCACCGAGCAGACGATCGTGTTCGCCGGGGTCTACTTCATGGCCGAGACGGCCAAGATCCTGGCCCCGGGCAAGACCGTCCTGATCCCGGAACGGCAGGCCGGCTGCTCGCTCGCGGACACGATCACGGCGGACCAGCTACGGGCCTGGAAGGCCGAGCACCCGGGGGCCGCGGTGGTCGCCTACGTGAACACGTCGGCCGAGGTCAAAGCCGAGGCTGACCTGTGCTGCACGTCATCGAACGCGGCCGACATCGTGGCCTCAGTCCCGGCCGACCGCGAGGTGCTGTTCCTGCCGGACCAGTTCCTCGGCGCCTACGTCCAGCGGGTCACCGGCCGGGACAACGTCCACGTCTGGATGGGCGAGTGCCACGTGCACGCCGGCATCAGCCCCGGCGAACTGCGCCGCAAGGCCGCGAGCACGCCCGAGGCCGAGCTGTTCATCCACCCCGAGTGCGGCTGCTCGACCGCCGCCCTGTGGCAGACCGAGCAGGGCGACCTGCCGGCCGAGCGCACCAAGATCCTGTCCACCGGGGGCATGCTCGACGCGGCCCGGTCCACCACGGCCGGGACCGTGCTGGTCGCGACCGAGACCGGCATGCTGCACCAGCTGCGGCGGGCCAACCCCCGGGTGCAGTGGGAGCCGGTCAACCCGGATGCGGTGTGCCGGTTCATGAAGATGACCACCCCGGACTCGCTGCTGCGCTGCCTGCGCGACGGCACCACCGAGGTGCACGTGCCGCCCGAGATCGCGGCGCGGGCCCGGCAAGCGGTCCAGGCCATGATCGGGACCGGCGCACCGTCGGGGGCTGCGCCGGTCCCGGCCGGGGCGGCCGCCGCTTCCCTCCCCGCCGGGGTGGCCGAATGAGCGGGATCGCGCCGCGCCGGCTGCCTGCGCCGCCGACCGAGTGGGAACTGCGGGCCGACGTGGTTGTGGTGGGGTCGGGCGCCGCGGGCATGGCCACCGCCCTGGCTGCGGCGCACTCCGGCCGGGACGTGCTGCTGGTCAGCAAGGACGATCTGGGCGGCGGGGCCACCCCGCTGGCCCAGGGCGGCCTGGCCGCCGCGCTCGGGCCGGGCGACACCCCGGCCCAGCACCAGCGCGACACGCTCACCGCGGGCGCCGGGCTGTGCGAGCCCGAGGCCGTGGCCACCCTGGTCAACGAGGCGCCGGGCGAGATCGTGCGGCTGGCCCGGCTGGGCGCCGAGCTGAACACCGCCACCTTGCACCGGGAGGGCGGCCATCACCAGTCCCGGATCGTGCACGCGGGCGGCGACGCGATCGGGGCCGAGGTTAACCGGGTCCTGCAGGCCGCACTGCGGGCCAGCCCGGTGCGGCTGCTGACCCGGTGCGTGGCCCTGGACGCGCTGACCGACGACCGAGGCGGGGTGGGCGGCGTGCTGGCCGGGGTGTCTGGGCCCGCCGGGGAGCTCCGGATCGGGACGGTGACCGCGCGGGCGGTGGTACTGGCCACGGGTGGCTTCGGCCAGGCCTACGCCACCACCACCAGCCCGCCCGGGGTGACCGGCGACGGGCTGGCCCTGGCGGCCCGGGCCGGAGCGGCGCTGCAGGACGTGGAGTTCGTGCAGTTCCACCCGACCGTGCTGTGGCAGCCCGGTGCGCGCGGCCAGTGCCCGCTGGTCACCGAGGCCTTGCGCGGCGCCGGGGCGGCGCTGGTCGACAGGACAGGCCGCGCGGTGATGGCGGGCCGCCACCCGCTGGGCGACCTGGCCCCGCGCGACGTGGTGTCGGCCGTGATGGCGGAGGAACTGGACGCGGCCGGCGGCCCCGGTCACCTGTGGCTGGACGCCACCCGCCTCGGCCGCGCCACGCTGGAGCGCGACTTCCCCACCGTGCTCGGCCTGTGCCGGGCCCGCGGCATCGACCCGGTGACCGAACCAATCCCGGTCGCACCGGGGGCGCATTACACGTGCGGCGGTGTCCAGGCCGACATGGACGGGCGTACTTCGCTTCCGGGCCTGTTCGCGGTGGGCGAGATCGCGTCGACCGGCGTGCACGGGGCCAACCGGCTGGCCTCCAACTCGGTGACCGAGGCGCTGATCACCGGGCGCCGGGCCGGGGAGCGGCTCAGCCGGGAACTGCCCGCGGCGGCCGGCCCGCTGCACCGGCCGCCGACTGGGCCCGGCGTCGACCCGGCGGTCCGGCCTGCCTTGGCCGCGGCCATGTCCCGGTACGCCGGTGTGCTGCGCGACCGGGCCGGCCTGGAACAGCTGCGCGACCGGCTGGACCAGGCACCCCCGGCCAGGCCAGCTCTGGCTGGCCCTGACCTGGCGCCCGGCGCCCTGGACCTGGACACCGTGGAGGCGACGAACCTGCACCTGGTGTCCGTCCTGCTCACGGTGGCCGCCCTGGCCCGCGCCGAGAGCCGTGGCTGCCATCGGTGGCACGCCGCGGATCACATTGATCATTTTGAACAACGTGCCCGCCACTCGGTGCTGCACCTCGGGCCCGAGCTGGCCGTGGCCACCCATCCCGAACTTCGCGAGGCAGGAGCCGCCTGATGCTGCACCACCTGGTTAACCAAGACCTGCTGGCCGCCGGCCTGGACCCGGCCGGGGTCGAGCAGGTCGTCCAGACCGCCCTGGACGAGGACCTGCGCTACGGTCCCGACGTCACCTCGGCCGCCACCGCACCGCCCGGGGCGGTGGCGGTGGCCGCGGTGGTGGCCCGGCAGCCCGGCGTGCTGGCCGGCCTGCCGTTCGCCCGGGCCGTGCTCGACCGGGCCGACCTGCCGCCGGAGTCGGTCACGCCGGTCCGGGCCGACGGGGACCGGATCGGCCCCGGGACCGAGGTACTGCGCATCCAGGCCCCGCTGCGCGAGCTGCTCGGCGCGGAACGGACGCTGCTGAACTTCCTCACCCACCTGTCCGGCGTGGCCAGCGCGACCCGGGCCTGGGCCGACGCCATGGCCGGCACCGGGTGCGTGGTCCGCGACACCCGCAAGACGCTGCCCGGCCTGCGCGTCCTGGAGAAGTACGCGGTGCGCTGCGGCGGCGGCCAGAACCACCGGATGGGTCTGGGCGACGCCGCTCTGATCAAGGACAACCACGTGGTCGCCGCGGGCAGCATCACCAAGGCGATCGAGGCCGTCCGGGCGGCCGCACCCGGTCTGCCGCTGGAGGTCGAGTGCGACACCCTGGACCAGGTCGGCGAGGCGCTCGACGCCGGGGCCGGCCTGATCCTGCTGGACAACATGGCGCTGGCCGACCTGCGCGCGGCCGTGGCCCTGACCGCCGGGTATCCGTCGGTCAAGCTGGAGGCCAGCGGCGGCCTGCGGCTGGAGCACGCCCGCGACGTCGCCGCCACCGGGGTCGACTACGTCGCCGTGGGGGCGCTCACCCATTCCGCTCCGGCCCTGGACCTCGGTCTGGATCTGTCGCCGTTGGTCTGATTTGCCGAAGCTCGCAGAAATGATCATTGATGAAAATCACATCAGGCTGTGCACAAGCCTGTGGACGACTTGTGTAAAAGCACGCTAGACCTGTGTATGTGACCACAATTTCTGGGGATTGAGCACTTCGGCAATCTCCAGTTCGTCGGCTAATCGGCAATTATTCTCCACAACCCTGTGGATGAGACAAAGACCGGGACTGTCCAGGTACCATACCGTTACGTTTTGTAAGTAAATTAAATGGCTACCAGAACTTTATTAGTCTGTTATTAAACATCAGGACTGTAAAAAGCTCACGCGGCGAGATGGCCAGCGGCCGATACAGAAGGAGGCCAGCCCACCCGGCGGCGCACGTGCCTCACCACCGGCACGACGCGGGCCTGACTCAACGGGAGGCTCTCTAATGAAGATCAAACTGCGGTCGGACGATTCTGGCCCGCCCGGTCCCACCGAATGGTCCGAGATGAACGACTGGCTGGCGAACCTGCGCGAAGACGCCGATGCCGAGCCAGCCGCCGACCCCGGGCCCAGCAGCACCGCCGAGCCCCAGCGCTGGGCGGATGTCCCGGCCCCGGCCGAGCCCCACGACGGGGCCACGACCGGCGAACGGCCCACGTCCCAGAGCTGGGGGCCCAGCGACTCGGGCACGGCCCAGAGCTGGCAGGCGACCGGCGGGCCGGCCGAGCCCCAGGCCGTGGCGAGCGCGGCCCAGCCGCTGAGCGCGTCGGTCCCCGAGCCTGACGGCGCGGCGGAGGCCCAGCCCTTCGGCCCGGCCCAGCCCCAAGACGCGGCCGAGCCCCAGGCCGACCGTGGCACCGCTGAGGCTTACAGGGCCAGCCAGGCGTACGTGGTGGACGAGCCCTACGGTGCCGCGGCGCTGGACGAGGGCGACGGGTTCCACGGGCACTACGGCGACTACGACCTTGACGACGGCCACCCCGGGCTCCACGCGGCCGATACGGCCGAGCCTGATGTGACCACTGAGCCCGGCGACACCGCTGAGGCCGCTGTGACCGATGTGGCACCGGACTCTAACGGGGTGCGGTCGGGAGCGGCGGCCGAGCTGCTCGAGACACCCGATGCGGGTGTGACGGGCGGGGCGCCTGTGACCGGCGGCAGTGCTGGTCCAGTGACTCCTGCGGCTCCTAGGACCTCCGGGACTTCCTGGGCTCCAGTGACTCTAGTGGCTTCGCCGTATGTGGCCGGGCCGGTGACTCCCGAGGCCTGGATGGCTCCCGTGGCTCCCGGTGTTCCTGCGGCTCCCGCGTTTGCGGCCCAGCCGACGGCGCCCAGAGCAGCCACTCCCGCCGCCGCCGCTCCTCCCCGCGCGACTCCTGCCCCCGCGGCTCCGGCCCCTGCTCCGCCGGCCGGGCCTGAGCCGATCGTCGGCGCGCTGATCGGGGCCGACCTCCGGACCCCGATGGTCTGGTGTGAGCTGGAGCCCGGATCCTGTGTCTCGTGGCACGGCGACCGGGAGGCGCTCGGGATGGCCGACGTCCGGGCCCGGGCCATCGCGGCGGGCTGGCGCATCGACGCGCTGGGACGGCTCACGTGCCCGCAGTGCCAGCAGCGTTCGGCCATCTTCCGCGCGACCCAGCAGGTCGTGCTGTGGAACCGGGCCTACGCCCTGACCAGGGCCGCCCGCGAGGCCGCGCGGCAGGGTAATTATCAGTATCCGCGGCCAGCGTTCTACCCACGATGATGAGTACAGGTACCGATTTAATGATCTCCGAAGGGGCAACGCTGGCCGCGGCCATGACCGACCTGGCCAGCGGCGACTGGCGGTCGGCGGCCGATCCCGGGCCGCTCGGCTGGTCGTGCCTGCCGGAGTTCTCGCGCGGCCTGGGCGCTGGCACCGGCACGGGGCTGGTCTGCGCGGCGCGGGAGTTCACCGTGGCCACCTTGTACCGGTGGGGAGCCGGCGCCCGGGTCGACGACGTCGCCATCGTCGTGTCGGAATTGCTGACCAACGCCCTGCGGCACGCCCTGCCCCGGCTGCCCGAATTGGCTGACGTGCCGTTGCGGAGCCCGATCCGGTTCGGCCTGCGGCAGACCGGCCCCTGGGTCCTCTGCGCGGTCGCCGACCCGAGCCGGTCCGTCCCCGTTCCGCGCTCGCCCGGCTCGTTCGCCGAGACCGGCCGGGGCCTGCACATCATCCGGGCCCTGAGCGACACCTGGGGTTACACCACCCCCGACGCGGCCGGCAAGGTCGTCTGGGCCACCTTCACCTACCGCTGACCCCGGTCGCCGGTCGCTACCCGGCTCGGGTCCGGTGGCGGCCCCGCTACCGTGTGCAAAAACTGTCACTATGGCGACAGTTTTTGCACACGGTATTTAACGAGTCCCTGACATCCGGTCCACCTCCACGCTCAGGAGGCGGGTGCGATCAGTGGGTCAGGCGGGGTCATCAGACAGGCGGAGCGGCGGGATCCTAGGTCCGGCGATGATGGGGGCCGGGGCGCGGTTCGGGGTGGCAGACGCGGGAGCCGAGCGTGCCCGGCTGGCTCGGCTCGGGGTCGCGGTCGGGCCGCTGGAGCACGTTGCGGGCGCGGTGGACTACTTCGGCTGCACCGACCCCGACGGCAAGCGGCTGAGCCTGTACTCAGACGCGTCGCAGTGACGACCTGCGTGGCAGCTGGGCGGATCACCGCCCGGTAATGCTCAGGCCAGGATGACGTTGAGGCCGGCGTCTTGGAGGCGGGCGGCTTCGTCGTCGGGGATCCCAGTGTCGGTGACGAGGGTGTCGATCTCCCGCGCGGTGCAGATGCGGGCGAACGCGCGGCGGCCGGCCTTAGAGCTGTCGGCCACGATGATGACCCGGGCCGCCCGCTTGGACATGAGCTGGTTGATGCTCGCTTCGCCTTCGTGATGGGCGGTGGCGCCGGCCGCGGCGTCGATCCCGTCGACGCCGATGAACGCGATGTCCAGGGCAACCTGCTCGAGCACGCCGGTGGCCAGCGGGCCGGTCAGCTCGTAGGACTGCGGCCGGGCCACCCCGCCGGTAGCCACGATCTTGATGTGCTGGCGGACGGCCAGCTCGGTGGCGATGTTGAGGGCGTTGGTCACGATCGTCACCGCCGGCGCTGGTGTTTCCGAGCTGAGGTCAGCCCGGGTGGCCAGGGCGCGGGCCACCTCGGTGGTGGTGGTGCCGCCGTTCAGGCCGACCACCTGGCCCGGCCGGACCAGGGCGGCGGCCACCGCGGCGATGCGCTGCTTCTCCGACGGGTGCTTCTCACTTTTGTAGCGCAGCGGCAGGTCGTAGGTGACGCCCTGCGCCACCGCGCCGCCGCGGATCCGGGTCAGCATCTGCTGGCCGGCCAGTTCGTCGAAGTCGCGGCGCACCGTGGCCGCGGACACCCCGAGCGCCTTGGCCGCCTCCTCGACCTGCAGCTGGCCGGCCGTGGCCAGCAGCTCCAGCAGCTCGTTCCAGCGTCGATAACGGCTCACCCGGCGTCTCCGTTCCCCTGACCTGCGTGGCCGCCGCGCTCGGCCCGCCCCGCCGAACCGTACCGCGCGGGCGTTACCTCGGTGAGCGTCACACCGGCCGCAATCCGGCGGTAGTCGTCGGGGCGGAACTCCCCGGCCACCGGGGCCAGGACCGCCGCGGTACCCAGTGCGACCGCGTCCCGCAGCCGGTCCGGCCAGGGCTGGCCGCGGACCAGCCCGAGGGCCAGGCCGGCCGTGACCGCGTCCCCGGCGCCGGTCGGGTTGGCCGCCTCCACCGGAGCCGCAACGGCCCGCCAGCTACCGGCCGGGGTGTCGGCGTACAGGCCGGCCGGGCCGAGCGAGACTACGACCGACCCCGCGCCGGCCGCTCGCAGTTCGGCCGTGGCCGAGGCCACGGTGGGCCGGCCGGTACCCTCCCTGGCCAGGCTGAGCGGCCCGGCGGCCAGGTCCTCCAGCTCGGCCAGGTTGGGCTTGACCACGGCCGGCCCCGCGGCGGTGCCCAGCCGCAGCGCCTCACCGTGCGCATCCAGCACGACCGGCACGTCGGCGCCGGCCATTTTTATCAGGGTGGCGTAGGTGTCGGCGGGCAGGCCTGGGGGGAGGCTGCCCGACAGGACGAGGGCCTCGCTCGCCGTCAGCAACCTTTTAAAAGAAATAAGGAACTCATCGAACTCGGCCGCCCGGACCTGCGGGCCGGCCTCGTTGAACATGGCCACCGTCTGGCGCGCCTCGTCCCGGACGGCGAAGGTGCGGCGGGTCTCCGCGGCGATGGGAGTCAGTTCGGACAGCACGCCGTGGGCGGCCAGCCCGGCCGTCAGCGCTTCGCCGGTGGCGCCGCCGGCCAGCCCGATGACCAGCACCTCCGCGCCCAGGGTGAGCAGCGCGCGGGCCACGTTGACGCCCTTGCCGCCGGGGCGGGTGGCGACCTCGCGCGGCCGGTTGACGCCGGCCCAGTCGACCACCGGCACGTGGTGCGTGATGTCCAGCGCCGGGTTGAGGCAGACGACACCGATCACGGGCCGGGCCGCTTCACGTGCCGGCCAGGCCGGTGGCAGCCACCGACCGGATGAAGAACCGCTGGGCCACGATGAACACGACCAGCATCGGCAGCAGGCTCATGACGTTGGCCGCCATCAGCAGCGTCCACTCGGTTTCGTGCGAGCCCTGGAACGTGGCCAGCCCGAGCGGCAGCGTCATCTGGCTGGTCGAGGTGACCGCGATCAGGGGCCAGAGGAAGTTGTTCCAGGAGTCGAGCAGGGTCAGCGCGGTCAGCGTGGCCAGGGCCGGTTTGGCCAGCGGCAGCACGATCCGGAACAGCACGGTGAGCCGGCTGGCTCCGTCGACCCGGGCCGATTCCTCGTACTCCAGCGGCAGGGTGCGGAAGAACTGGCGCAGGAAGAAGATGCCGAACGCGGTGGCCGCGTTGGGCAGGATGAGCGCGCCGATGTGGTTGATCCCGACCCCGGCCAGGACGTGCACGCCCAGCCACTTGGTGATGATGAACTGCGGGATCATCGTGACCTGGAACGGGACCATGAGCGTGCCCAGGATGACCGCGAACAGGGCGGTCCGGCCGAGGAAGCGGAACCGGGCGAAGGCGTAGCCGGCCAGCGAGCACAGCACCAGGTTGGCCAGCACGGTGGCCACCGCGACGATCAGGCTGTTCAGGAACCAGGTGCCGAACGGGCCGCTCCGCAGCGCGTCCAGGTAGTTGCCGAACTTCAGCACGTGCGGGGTCAGCAGCGGCGGGAAGTGCAGCGCCTCGGCCTGGGTCTCGACCGAGGTCAGCAGCAGCCACAGGAACGGGAAGATCAAGATGATGGTGGCCGGGATCAGCACCAGGTGCCAGGGGCTGAACGGCAGCCGCCAGCGCCGCCGGGCCGGAGCCTGCGGGCCAGTTCCAGAGCCGCCGGCCCCAGAAGCGGCCCTAGAAGCGGCCCCGGAAGCGGGGGGGCCGGCCGGGATCGCGGTCATGACCGGTAGTGCGTGTATCGCCGGCCGATCCGGAACTGGATCGCGGTGACCACGAGGATGACGAGGAACAGGAAGTAGGCGATGGCCGAGGCGTAACCGAAGTTGAAGTTCTGGAACGCCTGCTCGTAGAGGTAGTAGACCAGCACGGTGGTGGCGTTGAGCGGTCCGCCCTTGGTGCTGAGGTAGACCTCGTCGAACAACTGCAAGGCGTTGATCGTCAGCCAGACCGCCAGGAACAGGGAGGCCGGGCTGAGCAGCGGCAGCGTCACCTTGCGGAACGTCTTCCACGGGCCGGCCCCGTCCAGCGCGGCCGCCTCCAGCAGCGTGGTCGGGACGCCCTGCAGCGCGGCCAGGTAGATGATGACCGCGAATCCGGTCCAGCCCCAGATCGTCATGGCCACGATCACGTACAGGGCCTCGGACGGGTTGTTCAGGAACTGCTGCTGCGGGATGCCGACCAGGCTGAAGGCGTAGTTGACGATGCCGTAGGACGGGTCGAACAGCCAGATGAAGACGATCGCCTCGCTGATGGTGGAGATGGCCATGGTGGCGTAGGCCGCAGTCCGGTAGAGCGAGATGAAGCGGATCTTCCGGTTCATGGCCACGGCCAGGAACAGGCCGACGACCATCGCCCCGGGCACGAACAGCACGGTGTAGATGAGCGTGTGCCCGATGGCCTGACCTACGACCGGATCGTGCACCATCTGCCGGTAGTTCTTCAGCCCGACGAACGGGCTGGGGCCGCCCTGCAGGTGCGCGTTCTGGAATGACATCACCGCCGACCAGACGATGGGGACCGCCCCGAACAGCAGGATGATGGCGGCGCCCGGGGTGACGAAGGCCCATCCGGTCAGGTGCTCGGACGACAGGATCCGGCGGTGGACCGGGGGCCGGCCGGCCCGGTTCCGCGGCTGATCCTGGCGCCGCGGCGGAAGGACGGAAACCGCCACGTCAGCTCCCGGCCAGGTCCTGGTTGACCTGCTGTTCGGCCGACTTCAGGGCGGCCTGGGGCGTGCTCTTGTTCAGCAGCACGGACAGGACCATGTTGCCCAGAACGGTGGAGATCTTCGGGTACTGGGTGATCTGGGGCCGGGCCTGCTTGACGTTGCTCAGGTTGGCGATGAACGTGCTCACCCCGGGCAGGGTGGCGTTCATCTTCGGCACGAACCCGGGGGTGCTGGCCACCGAGGTCCGGGTGGGCAGGTCGCCGGTGGCCAGCGACCAGGTCTTGACCTGGGCCGGCGCGGTCAGCCAGAGCAGGAACTTCTCGGCCGCCGCGGTCTTGGCCGAGCCGTTGTTGAACACCACCCAGTTGTCCGGGCCGGAGATGGTCTGGTGGCCGCCACTGCTGCCGGGGTAGGTCGGCATGACCTGGACGCCGTACTGCACGTTGGGGAACGTGGACAGGTCCCACGGGCCGGTGACCAGCATCCCGATCTTGCCCGAGTTGAACACGTTCTCGTAGGCCTGGTCGGTCGGGTCGAAGTACATCGACTTGTTGGCGGCCAGGGTCTTCAGCGTGTTGAGCGAGGTCAGGCCGGCCGGGGAGTTGAACGCCGCCTTGGTGTTACCGGAGTTGAGGATCTGGCCGCCGGCCTCCCACAGCAGCGCCTCCCAGTGCCACACCGTGTCCTCGGTGCCGGGGGTCACGTAGGCCGTGCCGTACTGTTTCCTCGAGGCCACGGTCAGCTTCTGGGCGTCGGCCACGAAGTCGTCCCAGGTCCAGTTGGCGCTGGGCGGCTGCAGGCCCGCCGCCGCGAACAGCTTCTTGTTGTAGACCACGGCCAGGTTGTCGACCAGGGCCGGGATGCCGATGACCTTGCCGTTGACCGTGGCTACGTCGCGCTCACCGACGTAGAAGTCGTTCCAGTTCACGCCGGACCGCTTGACCACCTGGGTCAGGTCGACGACCTGCGGGATCGTGGCCACGTTGGGGGCCCAGGAACCGTAGAGGTAGGCGATGTCGGGCGGGCTGCCGCCCCGGACCGCGGTCGTCACCTTCTGCAGCGTGTCGTCGTTGTCGACGTACAGGCTGCTGATCTTGTCGCCCGGGTTCTGCTTCTCGTACTCGTTGACCAGCTTGGTGAAGGTCTTGGCCTCGGCGCCGGTCCAGCCCTCCCAGATCTGGATCGAGGCAGTGCTGCTCTTACCGCCGTTACTGCCGCCGCCGCTGCCGCTCTGGCTGTCGGTGCCGCAGGCGGACAGCGCCACGGCTCCCACGCCGAGCAGGGCCGCCATCGTGACGTACAGCCGATGCCTCGCCATGCCGTCCCACTTCCTTCTGGCTTCTGCTGGCTCCTGCTCGAAGCGTGCAAGTTTTTAGCAATAGTGATCACGCTTGATGCGGGTGTCAAGGGTGTCAAATCGTTACTGATCGGCCTAAATGACCACGGCTACGGTAAGCCCGCTGCTCAGCCGGATCTGCCTCTGATGCTCACTCTTGCGCGAAATTAGCGCAGATGTAACACTACTGAACCGTGATCAAGGTGACCTTCGTCGGCGCGGGCAGTGTTGAGTTCACCCGCAACGTGGTGACAGACCTGTGCAGCTACCCCGAGTTCCGGGGCGGCCTGCACCTCTCGCTCTACGACATCAGCGCCGAGCGGCTGGAGTTCGCGGCCAGCCTGGCCCGGCAGATCGTGACCCAGACCGGCGCGGCGGCCACGGTGACCGCGACCCGGGACCGGCGTGAGGCACTGGACGGCGGCGCCTACGTCATCAACGAGGTCCAGGTGGGCGGGTACAAGTCGACCCGGGCCGACTTCGACATCCCGGCCCGGTACGGCGTGCGCCAGACGATCGGTGACACCATCGGCATCGGCGGCATCTTCCGGGGTTTGCGGACCATCCCGGTGACGACCGCGCTGGCCGCGGACATGCAGCAGGTCTGCTCGGACGCCTACCTGCTCAGCTACAGCAACCCGATGGCCATGCTGCCCTGGTCCGTGTACGCGGGCACCGGCTTCAGCCGGGTGTACGGGCTGTGCCACTCGGTCCGGGACACCCAGGCGTTCCTGACCGAGCTGACCGGGGCCGACCCGGAGCGGGTGAAGTTCACCACCGCGGGCTTCAACCACCAGGCCTTCGTGCTGCGCTTCGAGCAGGACGGCCAGTCCCTGTACCCCAAGCTGACCGAGGTCATCGACGGCTCGCCCGAGCTACAGCGGCGGGTCCGGGTCGAGATCTTCCGCCGGTTCGGCTACTTCCCGACCGAATCGAGCGAGCACTCAGCCGAATACGTGCCCTGGTTCATGCGGCACGACGACCAGATCGAGCATTACCGGATCTTCGTCGGTGACTACCTGGAGCGGTCCGAGGAGAACCTGCGCGAGCTGGAGTCACTCGAGCGGGACCTGGCTGCGGGCACACCGCTGGACCTGGAACCCACCAGCGAGCTGGCCTCGGAGTTCATCCACGCGCTGGAGACCGGCACCGAGCGTGAGCTGCACGTCAACATCCGCAACGGCGGCCTGATCTCCAGCCTGCCCGACGAGTGCTGCGTCGAGGTGCCGTGCCTGGTCGGCGCGGACGGGCCCAAGCCGGTGGCGATCGGCGCGCTGCCGCCCCAGCTGGCCGCGCTGAACCGGACGTTCCTGAACGTGGTCGAGCTGACCGTCGCGGCCGCGCTGGAGGAGTCCCGCGACCACGTGTACCAGGCGGCACTGCTGGACCCCAACACCGCGGCCACGCTGACCACCGCGCAGACCGTCACCATGTGCGACGAGCTGCTGGAGGCGCACCGGGACCTGCTGCCGCCGGGCCTGGCCCGTTGACTGGACCGCTGACCGGCCCCGACGATCGAGAGCATGAGGTGCACGTGAGTTACACCGAGTTCATGGCCGAGGAGATCGAGAGCCAGCCCGAAACCTGGCGGCGCGGCGCCCGGCTCGCGGCCAGCCTGGACGGCATACTGCCGGCCGCCGGGCAGCGGGTGGCCGTGGCCGGCTGCGGGACCTCCTGGTTCATGGCCCAGTCCTACGCCGCCCTGCGCGAGGGGGCCGGGCACGGCGTCACCGACGCCTTCGCCGCGTCCGAGGCGCCGCTGGCCACGCGGGATTACGACGCGCTGGTGGTCATCAGCCGTTCCGGCACCACCACCGAGGTGCTGCAGCTGCTGGACCGGGCGCGGGGCCGGACCCGGACGACGGCCATCGTCGGCGGCCCGGACACACCGATCGCCCGGCTGGCCGACCAGGTGGTGGCCATGCCGTTCGCGGACGAGCATTCGGTGGTGCAGACCCGGTTCGCCACCACCGCCCTGATCATGCTGCGGGCCCACCTGGGTGAGGACGTTTCCGCTGCGGTCGCCGACGCCGAGGGCGCCTTGAGCCGGCCGGTGGAGACGGAGTGGATCGAGGCCGAGCAGTTCGCGTTCCTGGGCCGGGGCTGGACCTGCGGCCTGGCCAACGAGGCCGCGCTAAAGATGCGTGAGGCCTCGCAGAGCTGGACCGAGTCCTACCCGGCCATGGAGTACCGGCACGGGCCGATCTCGATCGCCGCGCCGGGCCGAGTGACCTGGATGTTCGGGGCGGCGCCCGCCGGACTGCGGGAGGACGTCGAGGAGACCGGGGCGCGTTTCGTCCAGCACGACGGCGACCCGGTGGCCGACCTGGTGCTGGTGCAGCGGGTCGCGCTGGAGCGGGCCCGGGCCCGCGGCCTCGACCCGGACAACCCGCGGCACCTGACCCGCTCGGTGGTCCTCGGGGCGCGATGAGTTCTCTGGGTGGGGCAGCCGCGGGGGTCGTGGTCGCTTGCGACGTGGGCGGCACCGGGATCAAGGCTGGGCTGGTGGACGCGGCCGGCCGGGTCCACCGGGCCCTCACCGTGCCGACGCCGGTGGTGGACGGGGACGGTGACGCCACCGCCAAGGCGATCCTGGATCAGGTGGCCGGGCTGGTCGACGACCTGCGCTGGGCCGCCGGGGAGGGCAGCTGGGACGGCCCGGCCGGGATCGGGGTGGTGGTGCCGGGCCTGGTCGACGCGGCGGCCGGGGTGGCCCGGTACGCCGAGAACCTGGGCTGGCGGGACGTGCCATTCGGGGCCCGGCTGGGTGAGATTACTGGCCTGCCAGTCGCGTTCGACCACGACGTGCGCGCGGCCGGGGCGGCCGAACAACAGCTCGGCGCGGGCCGGGGTCACCGGGACGTGGCCTTCGTCCCCATCGGGACCGGGATCGCGGCCGCGCTGATGCTGGACGGCCGGCCCTACGCCGGCGGCGGCTGGGCGGGCGAGATCGGCCACATCGACGTGGGCAGCGGGCTGCCCTGCCCGTGTGGCAGCCGGGGCTGCCTGGAGACGGTGGCCTCGGCCGCGGCCATCGCCCGCCGGTATACCGAGCGGACCGGCAGGCCGGTGGCTGGGGCGCTCGACGTGGCCGGGCGCCTAGGGGCAGATAGCGGTGACGGGCGGCCGGGCGGCGGGGACGCGGACGCCCGCGCGGTCTGGGACGAGGCGGTCGACGCGCTGGCCTTTGTGCTCGCAGTGACGGCCGCGGTGACCGCACCGGAGTTGATCATTATCGGCGGCGGGCTGTCCGGGGCCGGTGATGTGCTGCTGGAGCCGTTGCGCCGGGGCGTGGCCGCCAGGGTGACCCCACCGCAACGGCACCCGAAGCTGGTCCAGGCCATGCTCGGGGAGCAGGCCGGCCTGCTGGGGGCGGCCCTGCTGGCCTGGCGGCAGGCCGGTGTTGCGATGCAGGGACCAGGCTGATGGCGGTCGTGCCCACCGGGGAGATCGTGGCCCGGGCGGTGCGGTCGGGCACCGCAGCGGTCGCGTTCAACGTGCTGCACCTGGAAACGGCCGAGGCCCTGGCCGCGGCGGCCGAGCAGACTCGGGTGCCGCTGATCCTGAGCATCAGCGAGAACTGCATCCGCTACCACGGCGGGTTGCGGCCGCTGGTCCAGGCCACGCTGGCCGTCGCTGAGGCGTCGGCGGCCGAGCTTTCCGTGCACCTGGACCACATCACCGACCCGGTCCTGATCCGTGCAGGGGTCGCGGCCGGGGTCAGCTCGGTGATGATCGACGCCTCCGCGCTGCCCTACGACCGGAACGTGGCCGTCACCACGGACCTGGCCACCTGGTGCCACGCTCGCGGCGTCTACGTCGAGGCCGAGCTGGGCGAGGTCGGGGGCAAGGACGGCGTGCACGCCTCGGGTGCGCGCACCGACCCGGCTGAGGCCTTGAAGTTCGTCCAGACCACCGGGGTGGACGCGCTCGCGGTCGCGGTCGGCTCCTCGCACGCCATGACCGAGCGCACCATCGAGCTGGACAAAGACCTGATCGCTGCCCTGCACACGACGCTGCCGGTGCCGCTGGTCCTGCACGGCTCCTCCGGTGTGCCCGACGAGGAGATCCGCCGCGCCGTCGCGGCCGGCATGACCAAGATCAACATCTCTACGCACCTGGTCTCGGTGTTCACCGCGACCGTCCGCGACGTGTTGGCCGCCCGCCCGGACCTGGTCGACTCGCGGAAGTACCTGGGCCCAGCCCGCGACGCGGTAACCGGGGAAGCGGCCCGGCTGCTCCGGGTGCTGACGGCGCCGGTTATGGCGGGCTGACGGTCCGGTCCTGCCTGACGGTCCCGAGCTGCCTGATGGTCCCGGTGGCTGCGATCGTCACGCCGGGGAGGACGAAACGCCTAGCGGTCGGCCGCGGGGTGCGGCCGGCCGCGGGGCGATTCAGGCGGTCAGGGCAGCGTCCACTTCTGGTTGCTGCCGCCGTTGCAGGTGTAGATGATCAGCTGGGTCCCGTTGGCGGTGTTGGCACCGGGATCGTCCAGGCACTTGCCGGACGCCGGGTTGACCAGCTCGCCGCTGGAGGCGGTCCACTGCTGGTTAGCCCCGCCGTTGCAGGTCCACCACTCAACTGGGGTGCTGTTGGCGTAGTTGGCCCCGGTGATGTCCATGCACCCGCCGTCGATGGTGAGGGTGCCGTTGCTGTTCACGGTCCAGTTCTGGGCCGCGGTGTTGCCGTCGCAGTCCCACATCTGTACCTTGTTGCCGTTGGTGGCGCTGGCGTTGTTGTTGTCCACGCACTTGGCGCCGTTGTCGCCGGCCACGATCGTGCCGGTCGCGCCGTTGGCGCTGCCGGTGTAGGGGGCATAACCGGCTGCGACGATGCTGGCCTGGACCGAGCTCTCGGTCGACGCGGACGGATAACCCGAGGTCAGCACGCCCTCGTAGAAGGTGCCGGCCGAGCCCTTGCTGTTGTCGCCGCCGATGCCGAGGATGATCGCGCCTTCCTTGTGCATCGGGTTGTAACCGGACGGGCGGACGCCGCTGTAGTCCGTGGCCAGGCCACCGGACTGGGCGTTGCCGCCCAGGATGGCCCACTGGTTCGATTCACCCTCAATCATGGCCGTGGTGAACCGGTAGCTGGTGGTCGGGTCGCCCGGGTTGTAGCCCGCATTCGCCCCGGAGAACAGGCCGTTCTCCATGTCGGCCATGATCCATGGCCCGTTGCCGCTGCCGTAACCCCAGACCTTGATGTTGCCGAAGTAGATGGCTTCCATGTGCCCGGCGCCGGTGTCGTCGTTGCTGGTCTCGGCGTTGCCGTAGTCGAAGCAGCAGCCGCCGTTGTAGTGGGTGCCGTCGAAGATCGCGTACTCGCCCTCGGCCGCGTCTCCGGTCGCGATACCGGAGGTGTGGTCGTCGCGGTACCCGGTGCCGGCTGACACGTAGACGCCGTAGGCCTTGTGGCCGCCCACCGTGACCGGGGCCGCAGTGGCGTTGGCCAGCGCGTCCGGGCCGCCCGCCGCCCCGCCCGCCGGGGCGTCGGTGAGGTTGTTGCCCCGCCCGGACTGGTCGTAGATCTCGGAGATGACGCAGGTCGTGCCGGCGCAGAACGAGTCCTGGGCGGCGGCGTTGGCCACCCCGCCCGCGCCCAGCGGCGAGATGTTCGTAGTGGCACCGTCGGAGGACCGTTTGACCTGGTAGAGCGGTCCGCTGTAGGACGCGTACAGGGCCCGTGTGGTGCTGTGCGCGGCGACGCACGGGGTACCTCCCGACGCGTAGATGTCGCACGGGAGCGAGGCCGCCGAGGCCGGGGCGGCCCCGCCGGCCACCAGCATGCCGACGACGAGCCCGGTCGTGGCCAGCCCGGTCGCCGCCGCGGCGGTGGCTGTGGCCAGCAGCGATCTCCGCACCCGCCGTGACACTGATCTGAGCGTCATCGTTGACCTGCCCTTCTTCTAGGGGAGCCTTCGTTGGTCTCCCAGCGGAACCCCTCCCAACTTGTTAGCGCTAACAATCCTTCACTTAGCGGCATCAGCGCACAAAGTTGAAAGAGTGCCGTCATTGTGAGCGCTAACACGGAGACTGTCAACGCATTCAGTGATCGTCCGCGTACATGTGCGGCCACGGCCGTCTCGCCGACCCGACCGACACCCGGCCGACCCGGGACGGCGGCCAGATATGCGGCGGCCGGCCGGGGTGACCGTGGCCCAGGTGCACGCGGCCCTGCAGCGGCACGATCGCGCGTTCTCCGAACTGGCCGCGCTGGACGTGATGAGCGCCAACCTGCGCGGCCACCTGAGCCGCCGCGGCCGTGACCTGACCAACGGCGTCCCCGAGCAGGACTAGGACGCCGCCTGCAAAGGCCGACGTCACCCCGCCACAACGCACTGACATGCCGATGAGCGTGCGTCCCATCGCGGGCGCTTAAGGTGCACAGATCGCCGACTCGGCGCTCGAGGACTCTCAGCTGCAAGCGTCATGCGCGGCGCCAATATCAGGTTGATCTGTCGTCGGCCCAGGCGGCATGCCAATGGGTTCTTTTCGGCAGAGTCATGAAGATGGAGAGAGGCCAGAAGTTCTTTGGTGCGGACTGGCCCGGCGCTGCACCCTGGCACGACGCCGCCGGTGGTGATGACATCCTCAACGAGCAGTGCGGTATGCACGGCGGAGTCGGGTGCTGGCAAGGAGGCCGCCGCTGCGCTGTTGCCTGGCTATCCAGCACTGCCAGGCTACGCGGCGCGCTCTCGGGGTTTATACCCTTATGAAGCTGAGCAGGTCGGTGTTGAAGGTGTCCTTATAGGCGGTGGTCTGCGCGAGGCCATGCGGGGCGCCAGGGTAGACCTCAAGGGTCGCGTCCTTGACGATCTTCGACGACTGGAGGGCGGCGGCGCCGATCGGCACGATCTGGTCGTCATCCCCGTGGATGATCAGGGTCGGGACGTCGATCTTCTTGAGGTCCTCGGTGAGATCGGTCTCGGAAAAGGCCTTGATGCAGTCGTAGGCGCCCTTCACCCCGACAGTCATGCTCATCAGCCAGAACGAGTCACGCAGGCCCTGCGAGACGGTGTTACCGGGCCGGTTGGCGCCGTAGAAGGGGGCGCTGAGGTCCTCATAGAACTGCGACCGGTCGGCAGAAAGGCCGGCCCGGAGACCGTCGAACACCTCCATTGGCAGACCGCCGGGATTGGCGTCGGTCTTGAGCATCAGCGGCGGGATCGCGCTGACGAGGACGGTCTTGGCGACGCGGGAGGTGCCGTGGCGGCCGATGTAGCGGGTCACCTCGCCACCGCCGGTGGAGTGACCGACGAGGACCGCGTCGTGCAGGTCGAGTGACTCGATAAGCTCGGCCAGGTCATCCGCGTAGGTGTCCAGGTCGTTGCCGTTCCAGGGCTGGCCGGACCGCCCGCCACCGCGGCGGTCATGGGCGATGGCCCGGTAGCCGTTCGAGGCCACGAGGAACAACTGGTCGTCCCACGCGTCGGCGGTGAGCGGCCAGCCGTGGCTGAACACGACCGGGCGGCCGCTGCCCCAGTCCTTGTAGAAGATCTCGGTCCCGTCCCTAGTGGTGATGCTTCCCATCAGATTTCTCCTTTGATGTGTGCTGGTGACCTTGGATGGTCCCAGCGGCGTCGGCCTGTCGCTTACGGTGGTGGTCCCTGGCGCCGGCCCTGCCTCTACCGATCACGCCCATGATCCTGATCGGCGAGCCAGCTGCCGTGGAATCCGAGCGGGATCCGGGCGGGCAGGTGAATGCGGGTGACCGGGTCGCCGGTGAAGTCCTGGGCGGCCAGGATGACCAGGTCGGAGGCGCTGCGGTCGGGGTTGTGCACGAACGCGAGGACGTAACCGTCGTCTTCGGCCGCGCCTGGCGCAGCGGGGGTGAACACGGCTTCGCCGGCGGTGGCGTCCTGGCCGAAGTCGTGCGTCTCGGCGGTGCCGTGTACCAGGTCGTGCTTGAGCAGGGCATTGGTGAAGGCCTGGTCGGCGAAGTCGCCGGTCAGCGGTGACACAGCCTGCCCGACCTCGCCGATCACCGCGCTGTAGCCGTACCGGTGCGGGAGCGAGAGGACCCGGTCGTCGACCCGCGGGAATTCCTGCGCCCGGTCGTTGAGAGTCTGCTGGGCCACCGTGCCCGCAGCCGGGTCGATGACCCACCGGTCAAGGGTGGCCGGCCCGTGCCCGTCCCACAGCGTGGCCACGTCGAACGGCTGCGGGTACTGGCACAGGTCGACCACGACTTGCCCGCCGTCGTCGTAGGCGTTGAGCGTGTGGAACACCCAGCAGGGGCTGATCTCCACCCAGCGGACAGCGGCGGCGCTGCCGTCCCGGGGCAACAGGCCGACCCGGGCCTGATGCGCCGGGTTCCACGTGTAGGGCAGTTCCTTCCCGGCAGAGACCGCGTCCAGGCTGAACGTGACCGGGAGGTCGAAAAAGACCACGTACTTTTCGGTGAGCGCGAAATCGTGCATCATCGGCCCGTCAGACACTGGGATGTCAGTGGTCCGGCTAACCCGGCCGTCGGCGCCGACGACCACGTGCTGGACATGATCCCAGGCCCAGTAGTACGCGATGGCGTGCAGTTCACCGGTCCGCTGATCGAGCTTGGTGTGCGCGGCGAACCCGCCCGGCAGCGTCCCGCCGAAGTCGCACGGCCCCTGAGTGTCGAGCTCATCGGAGAGCTGGTACGGCAGCGGCCCAGCCTCCACGGTGGCGAGGATGCGCCCGGCGTGCCTGATGATGTGCGTGTTCGCGGCGAAGTCCATGTTCTCGTGCACCGGGCCGCCCGGCCATTTCTCGCCCAGCTTCTCCGCGACGGCCTGGGAACGGACCCAGCGGTTGCGGTACCACTCGGCGCGGCCGTCCCGCAGCCGCACGCCATGCACCATGCCCGCGCCGAGAAACCAGTGGTAATTGGGGTCGTCCAGGCCCAGCGGGTTGGGCCCGTTACGCAGGTACCGTCCGCTGAGCTCGGCCGGAATCCGGCCAGTGACTGGCAAGTCGAACGCAGTGATCTCCTTGGCCACCGGGGCGAACGAGCCTTGCAGGAAACGGCTCGGGGCAGAATCAGGCATTGGGTATCCCTCCGTAACTGGTGCACGCGCCAACCGGCGCCCGGTTCGGGCGGGGCGGTCGGCACATGCTGCGATGCGGCCGGCTGGCTGACCGCCCGGACCCGGCGGCCCTGCAGAACACCCAGCCGGGCCAGCACCTGCCCGAAGGCCATCAGGACCAGCGCGGTTGTCCAGATATTGGCACCGGTAATGTCATGACGGGCCGAGAAGCTGGCGACCGAAGCGGCGCCACCGTGGTAGGCGTAAAACGCGAACCCGAACCGGAATCCCATGCCAGCCACCCAGGTGATGACCGAGACGGCGCCGACCCGGAACATCAGCCGCCGACCGTCGCGCCAGATACTGTCAGCCAAGCCGCTGAGGCCGCCGAGCACAATGCCGGCGGCGGTCAGGATCACGATGAGGGCCAGGTCGTTGCCGCGCACGGTGAAGGGCCGCAGGTAGACGATCCCCGCGACGGCGAGCAGGATCAGCGGAAGCACCACCGTCCGAAGCGTCAGCTCATGCGGGCGGACCTGGAAGATAACCAGGACGAGCAGGATGTCGATCACGTAGTCGGTGATGCTCACTGAGTCCCCCACCTGCGCGGTCTGGACCTGCATCCAGGGATGGTTGCTACCATCCGCGCCGATGGAGCTCGTGTCGCTGCTGCCAGCAGTCTGATGGGGGTAGGGCTAGCAGGTCTATCCGGCAGGTGACGCCGGACCGCCGGCGGATGACAATGAACACGTGATCGCCGGATCCGGGCTGCCAGCCACCACAGAAACGCTCTTCCAGGCCGTCGCGGCCGCCGCGGACGCCCTTTACGTCGCCGATGCAGCCGGACGTATCGCCTTCCTTAACCCAGCCGCGCTGAAGATCCTCGGATACGCCGATGCGGCCGAACTGCTTGGCCGGCCCAGTCACGACACGATCCACTACCTGCGCCCGGATGGCTCCTTGTTCCCGGTAGCAGAATGCCCCCTGCTCAGGCCCAGCCGGACCGGCGAAACCGTCTACCTGGACCAAGACTCCCTCGTCCGCAAAGACGGCACGCAGGTCGCGGTCTCGTACTCCTCCGCGCCAGTGAAGCTTGCCGGCGGCCGCGGCGTGGTCATAGCATTCCGGGACATCTCGGCCCGGCTGCGGCTCGGCGAGGTCGAAGCATCCCGCGCGCGTATCGCCCAAGCGGCCGATGATGCCCGCAAGACGATCGAACGCGCCCTGCACGACGGCGCTCAGCAGCAATTCGTCGCCGTCGCGATGCGGCTGGAAAGCGCCCGGCACCTGATCGGGACCGCGCCGGCCGACGCCGCCCCGCTCGTTGATGCCGCGCACGCCGACCTGCTCGAGGCAATAGCTGAACTGCGGCGGCTAGCCCACGGCATCCATCCAGCGGAACTGTCACGGCGCGGACTCGCAGCCGCCCTGCGGACGCTCGCACGACGCACCGCGATCCCCGTCGAACTGACGGCCGAAGACCCCGGGCGGCTACCACCCGAGATCGAGGCCACGGCCTACTACATCGCCGCCGAGACGACCGCCAACGCCGCTAAGCACGGCAACGCCGGCCACATCCAGATCGCGCTCGCCTTCACATCCGACGCACTCCGGCTCATCATCACGGACGATGGCGCCGGAGGAGCGGCCTTCGCCGAGGGCACCGGACTGCAGGGTCTTCGCGACCGCGCCGACGCGTACGGCGGCCACCTGACCCTTGACAGCCCAGTCGGCGGGCCGACCGTTCTGACGGCCGTTCTCCCCGTTCCCGGCCACCAAGCCGCCGGGAGATAACTGCGCCATGTCGCTACGCGTGGTCCTAGCCGACGATGCGGCCCTGATCCGCCAGGCACTCGCTGAGCTACTTGAGCGGGCCGGCGTTCAAGTCGTCGCGCAGGCCGGCAACGCACCCTCGCTCCTGCGCGCCGTCGAGGCACACCAGCCCGACGTCGCCATCGTGGACATCCGCATGCCCCCAACCCAAACCACCGAAGGCATCCGCGCCGCACTCCAGATCCGCGATCGGTTCCCGGCCGTGGGGATCTTGCTGCTGTCCACCTTCACCGAGATCGACGAAGCGGTCGAGCTCTTCACGGCCACTGCTAGCCGCGTCGGCTACCTGCTCAAGGACTCGGTAGCCGACCTCGGCGAACTCACCGGCGCGCTCACCAGGATCAGCGAGGGCGGCACGGTCTTCGACCCCAAGCTCGTCGTCGAACTGCTCGGCCGCACACGGCAAACCGATCCCCTTGATGCGCTCACGCCACGAGAAGGAGAGGTACTGGCGCTTATGGCCGAAGGACAATCCAACACCGGGATCGCCAAGACCCTGTGGGTAACCCACGGCGCGGTCGAGAAGCACATCAGGCACCTTTTTCGCAAGCTCGATATCCCCGCCACCCCGGACACCCACCGGCGCGTCCTCGCCGTCATCACCTTCCTCGAAGCCCGGTAACCGACCCCGTCGCCGCCTCGGGTGAGCGCGATCACTTGGGGAATATGCGGCAGAGTTCGGCAGCCAGCCACACATAGGCAGTCCAGACCACCGATGACGGCGGTCCGAAAAAAACCGTCGCCTGCACCTTTGCCAGCAACTGCTGGCCCGCCGGCCTGCCACACCCTTCTAAGTTGCAGAGGCCGCGTACCAGAATGGCTGTTCGGAGCGCGTCCTGGGAGATCGCCCGATTTCCCTGCAATCGCACATAGCGGCGGGATCTGGTGCGGCTTCAACGCACTCTTATGCCGCGATGAGGTAGGTCCAAGATCTTCGGCTGGCGCTGTCGGAGTTCGGTCGGCAGGGAGCACAAGTAGCCGCCCCGGTCCTCGGCGGCCAGTCACGGCTGCGGCGGACGCTGACGAGGCAGGCGAACGGCACCTTGCCTCGAGGCTCACAACGTGTAGCGGAACTGCCTACGGCGGCCGCGCGCGGATCCGCCGTTCCGGGCGGCTCCGCCGATCGTCGGAGTCGGCGCTGGCGATGCAGAGATTGGGGTGATCTGTGTGGGCCGCGTGCTCGGTCAGTCAGGCCCGCTGTTCTTCCTCGGGTGTGGCCGGGAGATGGCGGGCGTGGGCGTCTGGTTCCAGCTGAGTGTTTCCGTGGCGCGCGGGTGAGGCGGTCATCGTTGATCGGTTCGCGGTTTCTCAGGCGGGGCTCTGGTCGACGGGTGTGCTGAAGAAGTCGGCGAGGTGCGACAGGGCGGTTCGGGTGCTGGCTGGCAGTGCGCCGAGTACGGTGGCGGCTGGGGCGCGGCCGGCGAGTGTGTCGGTGACCTCGTCTGCGGGCGGCCCTGGAGCGTGCTCCCGGCTGACGGTCAGGGTGACGGCACCGCGGCTATCGAGATCGAAGATGCCACCGCCATTGCCGCCTAGCGTCAGCGTGTCCCGCACTGGGTCGCCGAAAAGGGACGCCACCGCAGCGGAGATGAACAATCCGTAGGCCGCCGCGTAGCTGGTCGCATCGTCGCTGGTGGGGTGTTCGGCGCTGCGGGCGAGGAGCACGTCGCGTTCATGGATCCACGAGTCCCAGAAGACGTGCAGCATGAGGACTGTCCAGTCCATCGGCCCGTATGGCAGGTGGACGTCGAACCTGCTCCCGCGGGCCAGCCGACCGCGGGCGCAGGCGAGCAGTTCGCTGGTCGTCGCCACGAGGCGGCCGAGGGTGCCGGCGGGTGACTCGTGGGCCGATGCGGTCAGCCATCGGCGCGGGGACGTTCTCGGGTCGAAGCCGGCGGCGATGTCGAGGGTGCGGTCATCGGCGCCGGCGGCGATCGCGAATGCGGTGCCGTCGCACAGGTGGCGGACGACATCATGCGCGGACCAGTCAGCGCATCGGGTGGGGGCGGCCCAGTCGCCTGGGCCGAATCCCTGCAGTATCGAGACGAAGCGCTGCCGCTGCTCGCCGAACACGTCGACTAGGTGCGGCAGATCAAGATGGCACGCGCCTGCGGTCCGCAGGAGCAGCGTGCCGGGCAGGCTTGTTCCCGGCGGCGGGCTGCGGTCGATCATCGGTCCTCCTTGGCCCGGTTCTGTGTGCTGTCGTTGTGCGGCCAGGATCGCCGCGGCCAGGTCAATGCCGCACCGTGGCAGACCACGTGCTTTTGCGGAGATGGACCGAGGAATTTTGCGGCGGTACGATGGCGCCTGTGCCTGCGGTGGATAGCGGGCAAGCGTTTCTCGAACGAGACGCCGCTCTTGCCCTGATCGACCGGCGCCTGCGTGAGGCGATCGCCGGGCGCGGTTCGCTGCTCGTGGTTGAGGGCCCGGCGGGCATCGGCAAGACCCGCCTGGTACTGGCGGCCGGACGGCATGGCCGCGAGCTTGGCCTGACGACGCTGAACGCGCGCGGTTCGGAACTCGAGCGAGACTTTGCGTATGGCCTGGTCCGCCAGCTGTTCGAGGCGCCGCTGGTCGCGGCGTCGCCGCCGGAACGGGCCGAGCTCCTGTCCGGCGCGGCCGGGCACGCGGCGAGGCTGTTCGGCCTCGCGGCGGCGCGGCAGGATTTCGCCGACGCGCTGCTCGACCCCTCGTTCGCGATCTTGCACGGCCTGTACTGGCTGTCCGCGAACCTGGGGCGGCGATCGCCGCTGCTGCTGTGTGTCGATGACGTCCACTGGGCTGATCGGGCCTCGCTGCGTTTCCTGCATTACCTCGGGCGACGGCTCCAGGAATTGCCGATCGCGGTCGTCGCCGCGACACGGCCAGCCCGGTCGGCTGACGGCTCGCCGCTGCTCGCGGCGCTCGCCGCCGACCCGTCTGCGGAGGTCCTCGAGCTCGCGCCGCTGAGCCAGCGGGCGGTGGCCGAACTCATGCGGCTGGCGTTCGGCACCGAGGTGGAGCCGGCCTTCGCGGCCGCGTGCCACGAGGTGACCGGCGGCGTTCCGTTCCTCGTCCGCGAACTGATCCGCGCGATCGCCGCCCAGGGCATCGAGCCGACGGCGGCGGCCTCGTCCCGCGTCGCGGGCCTGGCGCCGCGCGCGGTCGCGCACTCGGTCGTGCAGCGGCTGAGTCGCCTGTCCGGCTCCGCTCGCAAGCTTGCCCGGGGGGCGGCCGTGCTGGGCGAGGGGGACCTTCGGCTCGCAGCCGGCCTTGCCGGGGTGGATCCCGCCGCCGCCGCGACCGCGGCCGACGACCTCGCCGCCGCCGGGATCCTCGAGGAGGGCCGGCCGCTGCGGTTCGTCCACCCGATCGTCCGGGCGGCGGTCGAGGCTGACCTCGCGCCGGGTGAGCGGGCCGGCCTGCATGCGGCGGCGGCGGGCTGCCTCGCGAACGAGGGCGCGTCTGCGTACCGCATCGCGGCCCACCTGCTGGCCACCGACCCGGCCGGGGACGATTGGGTCGTCGATTCACTGTTGTCGGCCGCCCGGGCCGCGATCGCGAATGGCGCTCCGGACTCGGCCGTCGCCTACCTGCGCCGGGCCGTGTCGGAACCGCCGTCCGGGCGGCTCTGCCCCGACGTCCTGCTCGAACTCGGCTTCGCCGAGTCGTACGCGGGGGACCCGCAGGCGGTGGCTCATCTCCAGGCCGCGCTCGACATCGCGCCGGCCACGACCGCTCAGGTCTCGATCACTCTCGCGCTGGGACGCATGCTGCAGATCAGCGGCCGCAACCGGGAGTCGCTGCAGGTCTTCGACCGGACGCGTGCCCGCCTCGGCGCCACCGACCGGCGCGCGGCCCTCACGCTCGAAGGTGCCGCCCTCGGAGCGGCCCAGTTCGACGCGGAGACCGCGGACGATGCCGCACAGCGGATCGCCCGTCTCCGCCGGCTGGCTGAGGAAGAGCCCGACGTGCCGCCGAGCGTGTTCGGCACGCTGGCGGTCGCGGCCGTGAACGCGAACGAGCCGGCGGACGTAGTCGCGTGGCTCGCGCTCCGCGCACTGGAGGGAGCGCCGAAGCTGCTGCCGGAGGCGGTCGACCGGCCCCCGTTCTTTTACCATGCCTGCAACGCGCTCGCGTTCGCCGAACGCTACCAGGAGGCTCTGCCGCGATTCGGCGAAGCGCTGGCGGACGCCCGCCGGCTTGGGTCCCTGCCGCACGTGCTTGGGCTCTCGTGCTACCGCGCCCTGCATCACCTGCGCACCGGCAACCTCGCCGACGCCGAGGCCGACGCACGCGTGGCGCTTGAGACCGGACCTCGCCTGCCCGGCCTGCACGCCGCCGTCGCCCTCGCCGCCCTGCTCGAGACGCTCGCCGAGCGCGGGGAATCCGAGGCGGCCGAGGCGGCCAATGGGCGCTACCGTCTCGCCGAGCAGTTCCCGACGACGATGCAGGCAGGATGGCTGATCGCGGCCCGCGGCCGGCTTCGGCTGGCCGAGCGCCGCCCGGCGGCGGCCCTCGGCGACCTCCTCGCTGCCGGCGACCTCTTCGCTCGTCTGCGTATCTCTACCCCGTCCATCGCGCCGTGGCGCTCCGACGCCGCGCTCGCCCAGCTCGCGCTCGGCGCACACACCGAGGCCAGAGCGCTCGCGGCCGAAGAGGTCACGCTCGCCCGGGCCTGCAAGGGCCCGCGCACGCTCGGGATAGCGCTGCGCGCGGCCGGCCTGACCGACGGCGGAAGACGCGGTATCGAGCTGCTCCGCCAGGCAGTACGTGTGCTCGAGGGCTCCGGCGCACGACTGGAACACGCCCGTGCCATGGCCGACCTGGGGGCTGCCCTCCGGCGCGCGGGACAACGAGCAGAGAGCCGCGAAGTCCTCCGGGTTGCACTCGACCTGGCCCACCGCCGCGGGGCCATCGCGCTGACGGAACGAACCCGCACCGAACTCGCCGCCGCCGGCGGGCGACCCCGTCGGCTCGTCCTCAGCGGGCTCGACTCACTGACGCCCAGCGAACGCCGCGTCGCCCAACTCGCCGCCGACGGCCTGTCCAACCGCGAGATCGCCCAGAACCTGTTCATCACCGCCCGCACCGTCGAAGGGCACCTCACCCACGCCTACGAGAAACTCGCGATCACCTCCCGCGAGCAGCTCCCCGCCGCCCTCGCGCCCCCCGGCGGCACGGCCACTGCCCCCGCCCCAACAGCCCGCTGAGCCGCCCATCATCACCATCGCATGCCCGCTAAGCGAGCTGAGCACAGGAGACAGCGCACGAGAACGATGATCTGCGTACTCGACCTGAGCACTCCAGCGGGTTTGCTTTGCGCTCGTAATCGGCGATCTGTCGCGGGCCGACGCCCCATATATCAGCTCGGAGAATTGCTCTGTGCGATGCACTCACATGCCGCAATCAGCGCTTAGGGGTGCCGAGTTGACGCCGTTCGCTGGATGATCGCCGTTGCACCAGCGAACCGGCGCTTCGTGTCACCCACAACTACCGGGTAGAACAGCTGGGTGACCCAGTTGTCGGTCGACTACGCAGGGCTGGTGGCTGGTCTGCGGATGCAGCTGACGCCTGCCGATCTTGGTACGGCGCTGCTCGACGCGGTGGCGGAGCGCTATGAACATCAGTTCCCGGATTGTTCGCTGCTGCGATTCCCCCAATCTGGGGCCACTTACTTGTTTGACCTGGCAAGCGCCGTGGGGGCAGAGCAAGAGGATCGCACAGTGGCGGCTTGGGCCATAACACCAGCCACAGTCGGCCAACGTGACGTGTCCTACCAGCGCGGATTCCCGCTGCCGCCCGACCCTGATGGCACGTTGGTAGACCGGGGACATCTCATCCCCCATCTTTCCGGAGGCGAGTTTGGCCCGAACATCTTCCGGCAGCGCCGAGACTTGAACCGCGGCTGGTCGAGCCAGGGCAAACGGTTCCGGGCATTGGAACGGGAAGCGGCCGCAACACCCGGCACCTTTTATTTCGGACATCTGCTGTATGAGGATGGCACCGCATATCCCGCCGAGATCGAGACGTGCCTGCTCCGTGGGGAGACATTGCATGTGGACAGGTTCCGCAACCGGTTCGAAGTGGCGTCCGGCAGAGTGGTGTGTTGAACGGCCCTGGTGATGGGCGTGGCGCAGACGCGTAGGGCGGCCACCGCGTGATCCTTTGGAAGACCTCTCACAGTGCTTCTGAAGGAGATTTCGCGGTGACCGCTCCCAGCAGTATCGACCCTGCCCGTTTCCTGCACGACCAGCTGGAGTCCGCGTCGCCGGATCTGCTGCGCCAGATGCTGGCCACGTTCATCAACGCGCTCATGTCCGCTGAGGCCGACGCGGTCTGCGGTGCGCCCTACGGGGCGCCGTCACTGGACCGGGTCAATGTCCGCAACGGGTACCGGCACCGGGACTTTGATACCCGGGCGGGGACGCTGGACGTGGCGATCCCCAAGCTGCGGTCCGGGTCGTACTTCCCGGACTGGCTGCTGGAACGCCGCCGCCGCGCCGAGGCGGCCCTGACCTCGGTGGTGGCGACCTGTTACCTGCTCGGTGTCAGTACGCGGCGGATGGAGAAGCTGGTCGAGTCCCTGGGGATCACCCGGCTGTCCCGGTCCCAGGTCAGCGAGATGGCCCGGGACCTGGATGAGCAGGTGGAAGCGTTCCGGACCCGCCCGCTGGACGCCGGGCCCTACACGTTCGTCGCGGCGGACGCGCTGGTGCTGAAGGTCCGTGAGGGCGGCCGGGTGGTCAATGTGCATGCGCTGCTGGCCACCGGGGTGAACGCGGACGGGCACCGGGAGATCCTGGGCCTGCAGGTCACCTCGGCTGAGGACGGCGCCGGGTGGCTGGGATTCTTCCGGGACCTGACCGCCCGCGGCCTGACCGGCGTCCAGCTCGTCACCTCTGATGCGCACCGCGGCCTGACCGAGGCGATCGGCGCCACCTTGCCCGGAGCGGCCTGGCAGCGGTGCCGCACCCACTACGCCGCGAACCTGATGTCCGTCACCCCGAAGGCGTCCTGGCCGTGGGTCAAGACCCTGCTGCACTCGGTCTACGATCAGCCCGACGCCGCCTCCGTCCACGCCCAGTACGACCGGCTGATCGACGCGATCAGCGAGAAGCTGCCCAAGGTCGCTGAGCATCTGGACGGCGCCCGCGCGGACGTCCTGGCGTTCACCAGCTTCCCGAAGGAACTGTGGCGGCAGATCTGGTCGAACAATCCCCAGGAGCGCCTCAACCGCGAGATCCGCCGCCGCACCGACGTCGTCGGGATCTTCCCCAGCCGCGACGCCCTGATCCGCCTCGTCGGCGCCGTCCTGGCCGAACAGCACGACGAATGGGCCGAAGGACGCCGCTACCTCGGCCTGGACATCCTCACCCGCTCCCGCATCACCCTGGCCCCGGCGGCCGGCACCGGGACGGAGGTGACCCCCGACAGCGACCTGCAGGCGCTCAGCGCCTAACTCACAACAAAGGATCACGCGCTAACCGCCAAACACCACGCCAAAGGACTTGACCCGGTTCGAATGCTGACAACCGGCACGGCATCGCGAGCTAACTAGGCGCCCCTCCACATGGTCACTCTTCTGCCGCTGATGGGGCGAGCTGTCAGGTTTCCTGCATTGCGCACCGAATCTGATGGTGTCGGCGGTCAGGGGATCGCGAGCTCCATGCGAGGTGCTGCGCTGAACTTTGTTTCTACGACCCCGCAGTCGATGAAACCGACGGCGCGGTAAAACCCCAGCGCGTGAGGATTAGCGGTGACCTCCAGCTGTTCTTCCCCCCGCGCCCGCAGGACCTCGGCGATGCAGCGGACGAGCGCGGTGGCAATGCCACGCCTCAGATAGCCCGGGTCCACGAACAGGTCTTCCAGTTCGATGGTGCCAGCGGCCTCGGCCCAGGTGGCGAAGCCGACCACCGAGCCGTCCTGTTCCGCGACATGTGTGCGGCCTTCGGCTAGCCCTTCTGGCCCCAGGATCAGGTATTCCGGATGAGCGAGCAGATTGTCGCGATCCCCCGCATTCGACAGCGACGCGCGACGGTAGACGCTTCTCGCGGCGGCCAGGTCGGCAGATGTTCCCAGGCGGATCATTCCTCCAGTCTGCGGCAAACGGCTCAAGCAGGCTGAGTCCGCACGCGGCAGCGACCCGGCCGACTGGACCGCCCCGGCAAATTTGGAGGCACTTTCTTGCCGGTATGATTAATTTACCAGGTTTTCCTGATGCGAGTAGTAGCTTTCCTCGAATTCTTCGGGCGGAACGTACCCGCAGGTAGAGTGCAGCCTTTCCCGGTTATACCAGGCCACCCATTCCAGGGTCGCGAGCATGACATCGGCCATCCCTGCCCACGGACCTTCCCGCTCGATTAGCTCTTTCTTGTAAAGACTGTTCAGTGCCTCCGCAGCTGAATTGTCATAGGAATCTCCCTTGCGGCCTACCGAGCGGACCGCTCTGATCTCGCCGAGCCGCTCGGCATACCGGATCGACGTGTACTGCACGCCGCGGTCGGAATGATGAACAAGGTTCCCGCCGATCCGGTCACCACGCGACCAGATCGCCATTTCCAGCGCGTCGAGGGCAAGCTCCGCCCGGAGCGAATCCGAAACCTGCCAGCCGACAATCTTCCGCGAGAACAAATCGAGAATGAACGAGGCATACACGAAACCGCCGGCCGTCTCAACATAGGTAATATCGGCAACCCAGCGCCGGTTCGGCGCGGGCGCGGTAAAGTCCCGCTCCAGCAGGTCAGACGGCCGCTCATGCCCCGGCCCGGCCGGGACCGTCGTCCGCGGCCTCTTCCGCCTGGCCGACACACCGGCAATCCCAAGCTCGCGCATCAGCCGCTCGACCGTGCACCTCGCCACGTCAACTCCCTCCCGGATCAATTCGCGCCATACTTTCCGCGCACCGTAAACCCCGCGGCCTTTCCCCTTCCAGACGCGCACGATCTCCTTCTTCAGCTCGTCATCCCGGGCATCTCGCGCCGGCGGCCTCTCCTCTCTCTTTTTCGCCGCATAATAAGTGGACGGCGCAATCTCCAGGACCGCGCAGGCCGGTTCCACTCCGAACCGGTCCTTATGCGAATCGATGAACTCGACTAGCGCGGATACCGGGGGTCGAGTTCCCGGGCGAAATAAGCACTCGCCGCCTTCAGGATCTCATTCGCCCGCCGCAGCTCGCGGTTCTCCCTTTCCAGCTCCGCGATCCGCTTCTTGTCATCAGTCGTCGTGCCCGGACGCTGACCGCCGTCGATTTCCGCCCGCTCGACCCAGTTCCGCAAAGTCTCGGGATTTATGCCGAGACGCTCGCCCACCCGGGCAAGCGTCCCGCGGGAATTCCCCGACTCCGCCCGCAGCTCGAAGACCATCGCCACCGCACGTTCCCGCAGCTCAGCGGGGTGCTGCTTCCGTGACACCATGAGCCCCAACTTTCCCAGAAGTCATGGCCTCCAAGAAACCCGGGGCGGCTCAGACGTCCGCATCTGCCGCGAGCAGGGAGTCCCGGCTCTTTAGCTTGCCTGGGCGAGGATGAGGCTATGCCCGCTGTCACCTTCAGCGACGTAGCGATCCCAGATGGGCGCGAGCTGAGCTGCCGCGAACCAGCGTCGGTAGGTGTCAATGTCCGCGTGGTCCCAGAACATTTCGGTGCCGAGATACTCCTCGGTTCCGGTCCATCGGCCGGCCCGGACAATAGCCAGGAAGTAGCCGCCCGGGCGGATCCATTCACGCACGCGGGGAAACAGTGCCTGCTGGTCGGCAAGCGGAACATGGATCAAGGCATAGAAGGAAACCACGGCGTCCACGGTGGCTGGCCGGAGACTGAACGCGGTCATGTCAGCCTGGACGAACCGGGCCGCGGGGACAAGCTGGTGAGCACGGCGGAGCTGGACGGCTGAGAAGTCCACGCCGAGCACCTGCAAGCCGTGGCCGGCCAGGTCACGGGTCGCCGGAATCCCCGCTCCGCAGCCCAGGTCCACGACCCGGGCAGCCGGTGGCAGCCGCCCCGCCAATTCCGCCGTCCAGCCCGCGTAACGGCTGACGTCCTCGGCGGAAGAAGCAGCCGCAGTGCCATCATCGCTGCGATACGCCAGCGAGATGGCGTCATAGCCACGCCGGACAAGGGCTCGCTGCCGCGCCCGCTCGGCCGCATCGCCGGACTCCGCCATTGATCTATCGTGCCCGTTAACCCAGCAAATCCCAACACCGCACCTGTGCTTTGCACTCATCTGCCGCTCGGCGGACGTTCCTACGGCGCCTGTGTGAGCGGCGGCCTCTGGGCGTACCCGGAGACGTCTGGCAGGATCATCGACGTGTCCGGGTACGACTTGCCCCAGTTGGCGCATGAGATTGATGCACAGTGCCGCCTGCGAGGCAGCTTTACGCTGCGCTCTGGGCAGGTCAGCAACGAGTACTTCGACAAGTACCTCTTCGAATCTGACCCAGCGCTGCTGCGGCGGGTGACCGAGGCCATGGCCGAGTTGGTCCCAGCGGACACTGAGTTGCTCGGTGGCCTTGAGCTCGGCGGCGTCCCGCTGGCCACCATGCTCAGCCAGATGACCGGCATCCCCGCGCTGTTCGTGCGCAAGCAGGCCAAAAGCTACGGCACGCAACGGCTTGCCGAGGGCGACGATCCCGTGGGCCGCACCGTGACTTTGGTCGAAGACGTGATCACCACTGGTGGCGCGGTCATCAGCGCCGCCCGGGCGCTTCGCGAACTCGGAGCCACTGTGACCACGGTCGTCTGCGCAATCGACCGATCCGCATCCGGCGCGAGCAGTCTGGCAGACGACGGAATCGCCGTGAAGTCCGCCCTAACTAAGGCTCATCTCGACACCGCCGCCAAGACCACCTAACCCCATCTTCATCTGCCGCTGGTAGCGCAGTGAGATGCCAGGCGACCTGCGCTCAGAGGCTGACTGGCGCGGCATCGCTACGCTGGACAATGGGCTGATGATCGAGGTCGATCCCGGCCGTTTCGAGGAAATGGTCGCCACCGCGCTGGATGGGCTGCCCGAGGATCTCGGCCAGCTTATGCGCAATGTCGCGGTCACGGTCGAGCACGGCGCGGGACCACCCGGCCTGCTCGGGCTGTACGAGGGCATCCCGCTCACCAGCCGCACATCTCAGTACGCCGGGGTCCTGCCCGATCGCATCACCATCTACCGCCAGGCCATCTGCGCGATCTGCGGCACCGAGCAGGAGGTTGCCGACCAGGTCCGCCGGACCGTCATCCACGAGATCGGCCACCACTTCGGCATCGACGACAACCGGCTCCGCGAACTCGGCTGGTAACCCACGGACTCGGCCCTCGCAGCGCACTCATCTGCCGCGATGAGCGTGCGCCCTGCCGCAGGGCTCAAGGCGCAGATCGCCGATTCGGCGCGGGTGACGAGTTTGGTGGCAGATGGGG
The DNA here is from genome assembly GCA_965277615.1 of Streptosporangiaceae bacterium. Taxonomy (GTDB): domain Bacteria; phylum Actinomycetota; class Actinomycetes; order Streptosporangiales; family Streptosporangiaceae; genus Bog-532. Next base: position 119,607 of record CBDIDG010000005.1, read on the forward strand.
CAGGCGGTCCAGATCGTCCGGTTCGTTGCGCCCGTCGGTGCGCTCGACGCCTCGTGAGCGATGGGCAGCCGGGTCTTGAGCACGAAGAATGGCCGGTGGTGCGCCCGGTCGGCGAGTGGCGGCCAGGGATAGGCGGTCGGCTCGTGCCTGGCTGGCTCGCTAGATAATGGGGTCGCCCGGCTGCCGGTGGGACCGCGATGATGGTTTGGTGAGCGATGCGGAGCCGGCTTGGAGTGATCAGATCGGGCAGGCTAGCTGGATCGGTGAGCGGCTGGCACCGTTCGGCTCCGTGGTGACCTCGGTGGTCCCGAGCGGTTTTGAGGCCTACGCCCGGGTGCTGCACCCGGCCCAGGAACCGTTGCACGACGGCGGCCGGGCGGTGCGCTGGGCCGAGGTCGCCGCCTGGAGCGGGCTGCCGCTTCGGCCCGGTTCGCAGTTCCATTCGATCGCGCTGCCGCGGGTGCGGCCGCGGGGTGAGGCACCCTGGATCGGTCAGGGGCCGGATCAGGGCAGCCTGTACCCGCCGGACGCGGTGATCCTCGCCGGGATCTTGCGGCACTGGACGACGACGCCGCAGCAGTGCTGGTTCTGCGTGTGGGACGGTTACGGGTGGGATCGCACGGTGTATCTGTTCATATCTGACGGGGCATCCGCGGTGAAACCGGGCTCTGGCCGCCGGCCTGATCCAGTTCCCGCACATGTGCGGGACGGACGCCGGGTCGAGCTGCCGTACCGGGACTACCTGCTGTATCGCGGCCCAGTGGAAGCAGCCCTGGCCACCGTGGGGCTCGGGGTCGGGCATCAGGTCGCGAACTTGTGGTGGCCGCAGGACCGGGCCTGGTTCGTGGCCAGCGAGATCGACCTGGCCTGGACCTATGTCGGCGGCCCGGCCGGGCTGATCGGCCAGCTGCTGGCCGATACGCGGATCGAAGCCCTGCCCGCCGCGCCTGATGACGAGCTGGCCGGGATCGAAGCCTGGGTCACCGCACGCGCCGAGCAGGCGGCCGGCCAGCTCCTGGCCAGCGGGCAGGCCACCGTCACCACCTCCCGCGGCACGCTGCGGGCATCGCTGAAACGCCCCGGCCGGCTCACGTCCGGCACGCTTGTAGTCCAGAGGACCGGCGACAACGGAGATACCGGGTCAAGCTCGACCCGGCTGAGCCAGCAACCCGAGCCGGATCTGCGCGAGGAGATCAGCCACCGCCTGGCCCTCGGCATCATCGAACTGGTCGGCGGCTAACGCCTAAAGGCGGGTAAGCGCGCCGCGTCGGCACCCACCGCCGATCACGTAGCGCGAGACAGGGGGCAGCTTGCTGGGCTCGGCGGCGCGCGCCGCTGCCCCGCTGCGGTTGATCTCCCCTGACTCCGCGGCGCCGTGCCGCAGGGGCACGAAGTGATCCGCATCTGGGGTGAGTCGCTTCCCGCACCCTGAGGCGCGCGGGAGCTCGCCGGAGAACAGAGTTGAAAACTTGGCCAAATGCCGTTAGCTTACATCGTAAGTTTACAACGTTAGCAGAAGGAGGCCGGAGTGATTGCTCCTGCGTCGGCCATGACACGCCGGGCCGTCACCCGCCGACTGCCGCGCGTCGCTGCCAGCCGCCCCGCCGCCAGGGCCTGCCTCCCCGGCCCGGCGGCCGGGGAGGTGGCGTGATGGCGTCGGCCGTCCAGGCCACGCCGCCCCCGGCCCGGCGGCGGAACCGGCGCGGCGAGGGCGAGCGGCTGCGGGAGGAAATCATCACCGCGGCCAGCCAGATGATCGGCGAGGCCGGCGACGACAGCGCGCTGACGCTGCGCGGGGTGGCCCGCCAGGTCGGGATCGCCGCCCCCTCCATATACCGGCACTTCACCGACGTCGACGAGCTGAAGATGGCGGTGGTCGAGCGCAGCTTCGCCGAATTCGCCCGGGGCCGCGACGCCGCCAGCCCCGACGGTGACGAACCGGCCGCGCGCCTGCTGGCCCGCTGCCGCGCCTACACCCGGTTCGCGCTGGCCAACCCCGGCCCCTACAGGTACCTGTTCAGCCAGCACGCGCCCACCGGTGACCCGGCCCGGCCGGCGGTGGACCTGCCCGTCTTCCAGGCCCTGGCCGAGTCGATCAGCCGCTGCCAGCAGGCCGGCCTGTCCCTGGCCGGCGAGGACCCGCACTGGCTGGCCGCCCAGGTCTGGGCCGCGCTGCACGGCCTGGCGCTGCTGCGGCTCAACGCCCCCGGCTTCCCCTGGCCCGGCCCACTCGAGCAGATGGCCGACCAGGCCGTGGCCCGCCTCATCGGTCTCGACACCCCGGCGGACAGGCACTCCGCCTGACGGCCGCCCGCAAGGAGAACTGCCATGCATCCCACCCCCGCTTCCGGTAACCGGCCGCCCGCCACGACGCTGGCCGGGCTCGGCGCTGGCGCCCTCGTCAGCGCTGTGATTCCGGCCGCTGCGGGCCTGGCCTTCCTGATCTCGCTGGCCGCCCGGCGGCCCCTGATCACCGTCGCCGCCCGGCGCTGGCCCTGGCTCACCGGCCGCCCGGCGGCTCAGCTATCGCGCCGCGCCCTCACCGGCCTGACCGCCGCCTGGGGCATCGGCCTGCTCGCCGCCGCGGCCATTCAAGGCGCCGGCGCCCTCACCGGCGGACTGGCCCTCACCAGCCCCGCCGGCTTCACCGCCCGCGCCCTGATCGCCCTGGCCGCCGAAGCCATCCTGGCCGCTATCACCATCGCCTGGCTGCACCGCGACCCAGCCCGGGCCGGCAGGTACGGCGCGAAAACTCACGACCCAGCCTGCAGCACCGCTAGCCCGCCGGGCAACAAACCCGCCGAGCCGTCCGGCCCGTCAAGGAAGTGGTGGTGAGCACGCTGGTGACGCCGCTGCTCCCGCGCACGACCGCGATCAACCGGCGGTCAGTACCTTGTCTTCGAAGAGCTCCGACCTGATGGCAGTTACCGCCCGTTTCGCCCATTGGCTCATCGACGCGCAGAACATTCAAATCTGCGCCCATCACACGCGACGGCGTAATGGCCGGCTCGCCGCGCCGAACGGCGGATCTGTCGCGGTTTCAGCACACTCTCATGGCCGCCGACCGGGTTCGGGCGGACGGCGTGCGCGGTCTATGCCGGATTCTTTGGCCTTCCGTGGCAGGCTGATGACCTAGAACCAGCAGACGGTGGCCTTCCACTGCAGAGGGAGCAGAGGACCGTTCCCCTCGAACAGGCGCGCTGTCAGTGGCCGGTGTGGGGTTTAACATTCAGCGTGACGCCGTGCGGTGACCGCCGGTACTGGAGCCTCAAAGAGCCGGCAGAATCTGAATCCGCCGCCGGGCCGGGGCGGCAAGGCTGACGGCCACCCGACTGCCCCGCCGAACGATAATCACGGAGAATCTCTACCATGACCACGCCAGATGCCCACGAACTGGTCATCAGCCGCGCAGACGGGCAAAGCGACGGTGAGGACTGGACCGAGGACTTCCAGCAGCTTCCGGGCGATGCGGGCATATCAATCATCCTGGAGTCCACCTCCCAGCCCAATCGCGGGCCCCGGCTGCACAAGCATCCCTACGCGGAGACGTTCATCATCAGACGCGGCAGCGCGACCTTCACCATCGGTTCCAGCCAGGTGACCGGCCGTGCCGGCCAGGTACTCGTTGCCCCGGCTGAGACACCGCATAAGTTCTCGACCGGACCCGGCGGTTACGAAGCCGTGCACATCCATGCCAGCCCCCGCTTCGTCACCGACTGGCTCGAGTAGCCTCTGGCCAGCCCGGCGCGTGCCTGGCCCGCGGGCGGAGACGACAACATCACGCGTCTGTTCCCGAGTCAATCTCCCTCGGGAGAGCCAGGGAGCCGGGCCAGCCTCAGCCTGCAAGACCATGCATCGCGACCGGCCTTCTGAGACGTTCGGTCATGCCGCCGACCGGGCGACTCCGTCAGGTTGCCGTCCTTCTGGTGACCCAGGTCGAAGCGGTTAACGTTCCCGCGGGAACGTCCTCATCTGCCGCGATGAGCGTCCATTGGGCCAACGTCGGTGAGTTACTGGAAAGCCGAGCGGCCAACGACTCTCGCATCGTGGCCGCTGACCGTAGCAGCGGTTCCCTGCAAGCCGCGGTAACGCGATCCCGGTCGCATAGCGTGACTGGCAGCTTCTGCGACAGCCGCGCACCGAGCCGCCGATAGGCGCGGCTCGCGGTCTATGCGAAGCCGTCATGGACACCGCGCAGGTCAAGCTGATCTGTGTGCCTCTGCTCGTGTAGGCCGAGGCGGAGGGGCGCAGTTTGGGGACCGGTTTATATGGCGTGCGCGGTGACTAGCCAGGCGGCGCCGGGCATGATCAGGCCATCTGGTGAGGCGTACGCCACCAGGCGGTCCCGGACCTGTCTGGTCAGCTCAGCGGCTTGTGCCGGGCTGAGCCCGATCAGGATCTCGGTGGCGGTGGGCGAGGCGCGCTCGTACGCAAGCACGTCGTCCACGTCGCGGCCGATCAGCATCGGCTCGTCCGCCCGCGCGAACTCGATGCCGCCGAACCCCGCACTGTTCAGCAACGCATCGACCTGGCCGGTGTCGGCGAGGGAGAACGCAGCCGACGGCCCGGGCTTCTCACGGAGGCCGAGCACCGCCGCGGCCTCGGCGAACCCGGTGCTGAAGACGGGGTTTTCCGCGCGGGTGCGCCAGCAGAGGAAGGCCAGCCTGCCGCCGCGCTGCAGCGCTTTGCGCAGGTTGGCGAACGCCGCCGCCGGGTCATCGAAGAACATCACACCGAGACTGCTCAGCACCACGTCAAAGACCCCGGTCCCGAACGGGTGCACCTGGGCGTCGGCGACCTCGAACCGGACGTTGGAGACGCCAGCCGCGGCGGCGAGCCGGCGCGCTTCGGCCACCTGGATCCGGGAGAAGTCGGCGCCCAGAGCCTGCCCGCTGCGCGTGGCGCGGGCCGCGAGGATGGTCATCTCACCGCAGCCGCATCCGACGTCGAGAACGTTCTGCCCGTCCTGGATCTGCGCCGCGGCGAGCAACCGCGCCCTCAGCCGGCCCAGCATCTGCTCATGCCGCCCGCGCTGCTCGATGAACTCGCGCCCGCTGGCCCCGTTCCAGTCCTCGGCCTGCTCCGCATTCACCGCCACGGACGCCACGCTACTTCGCCCGTAACCATGCCTGGACCAGTGCCGATGCGCCGCCCGGTCCGCCATTGCCGGGGATCGTGACGGTAGCGGCGGCACGCCAGAGCGGCGAATTCTGCGCGCAGCCGCTCGTCTGACCGACGCAGCAACAGACCAACCCGAATCGGCGATCTGCGCCTTGAGCCCTGCGGCAGGGCGCACGCTCATCGCGGCATGAGAGTGCGTTAAAGCTGCACCGGAGCCGCCGATATGGTCGGGCGGGCTGGCCCTCAAGAGGCTAGTCAGTGCCGCACCGAATCGAACGTAATGCAGATGGGAGAGGGCGCTCAGGCCCGCGCCGCGGGCGGCGCTGCCGCCCGCGGGAAAGTGAGTGGCTTAGCGGGCCTTGTTCCCCGGCTAAGGGCGTGAATCACTTATAGCGGTAAACGATGCGGCCCTGCGACCAGTCCGCCGGGCTGATCTCCAGCAGCACGCGGTCGTCTTGGATTACGCGGATGTGGTTCTTCGTCATCCGTCCCGACATCCTCGCGAGGACCTCGTGCCCGTTGGCGAGTACCACGGTGTAGAAGCCGTGCCCGCGCAGCCGGGCAATGGTGCCCTCGGTCTCGATGAAGTCAGCTCTTGGCACTTAGTGATTCTCCTCATTGCTATGGCTTCGGCGTCGCACAGCTTGCCGCGCGAGCGCGCACTGGTTGTCCCGCGTCCCTGGAAGCATCGCAGGACATGCGCAAGACCTGGGATCCCCCGGGGGAAGCCGTTGTCCCCAGAACCAGCCATGCATGGGCGGGTCTGGGCATCTCGGCCGAACTGCTTCTCGCCCTGGGCCGGGCCACCGCCACGTTCCTTGAACCGCAGCAGGCGCACCGTCGGCCGTGAGGTCGAAGTCCTACGTTATCTAGGTAAGCGCGTCGGCGGCCTTCGATGTTCCCGCGTGCACCCAGGCGTTTGCACGCGTGCCCCGGGCGGCCGCTGGCGCTGCACTTGGCCGATGCCGAACACCAGTGAACCCGGAAACCCACCTGACCGCAGGCGAACCCGACCTGCTCACTCGGACGCGGAAATCGCCGTTCTGTGTTCTTAACTGGCGTGATCAACTGTTGGCTGGCGCTGTGCAGATGAGCTGCGCGCGGCGGGTGGGGGCGCCGTTGGGTCGGCTGGCTGTCGCGGGCGCTCTGTGGTGCCGGGGCAAATGCGAAACTGACGGGGTGACTACCTTCCGGGCGGAGCCGTTCAATATCAGGGTGGGCGATGAGGTCCTCGCCGACCTGAGGGAGCGGATCTGGAGCACGCGGTGGCCGGGGGCGGCACCGGGTGCGCCGTGGGAGCGCGGCACGGACCTCGGTTACCTGCGGAGCATGCTGGGGTACTGGGCAGATGGCTTCGACTGGCGCGCGCAGGAGCGCTGGCTGAACGGGTTCGGTCACTTCCGGGCCGAGATCGATGGTGTCCGGGTGCATTTTGTGCACGAGCGGGCCCGCAGCGGCCGGGGAATCCCGCTGATCTTGACGAATGGCTGGCCGAGTTGCTTCGCGGAGTTCCTGCTGCTGGTGCCGCGGCTGACCGACCCGGCCGCGCATGGCATCGGCGGGCCCGGCTTTGACGTGGTGATCCCCTCCCTGCCTGGCGACGGATTCTCCGAGAGGCCGGCCCGGGCGGGGGTGACCTGCCGCTATACCGCGGGCCTGTGGCACCGCCTGATGCGCGGCCTGGGATACCAGCGGTACGGGGCGCACGGCGGCGATTTCGGGTCCGCCGTCACGACATTTATGGCGCTGGATGACCCAGCTCCCATGCTCGGCATTCACCTGTCCAACCTGGACCTCGCGCCCTATACCGGGCCAGGGTCACGGCCGCTGTCCGCCGCCGAGCGCGCCTACCTGGCCCAGTACCAGCGGTGGCGCGAGGAGGACCGCGGCTACGGCGCGATCCAGTCGACGCGGCCTCAGACGGTCAGCTACGGCCTCAACGACTCGCCCGCTGGCCTGGCGGCCTGGGTGCTGGAAAAGTGGCGGGGCTGGGCCGATTCCGGCGGGGACATCGACGCCGCCTTCTCCCGCGACTTCCTGCTCACCGTGGTGACCCTGTACTGGGCCACCCAGACGATCGCGTCCTCCATCCAGGACTACGCGGACAACCGGTGGCTGGCCGCCGAACTGGGTCCCGCCGACGCGGTTACCGTGCCCACCGCAGTAGCTGTCTTCGGTCACCAGTTCATTGACGACGGGACGCCGCCCCGCGAGTGGGCCGAGCGTCTGTACAACATCCGCCGGTGGACGCCCATGCCCAGCGGCGGCCACTTCCCATCCGCCGAGGAACCCGGCCTGCTCAGCCGCGACATCGCAGCCTTCTTCAACGACCTGAGCCGGGGCGCCAGCCCAGAACAGCGCGCCTAACCGGCTAATCTGTGCCCGCACCGGGCCGATACTGCAACCCGGGAGCAAGCGAATATTCGGCGATCTGTCGCGGGCCGACGCCCCAGTTATCAGCTTGGAGAATTGCTCTGTGTGGTGCACTCTCATGCCGCGATGAGCGTGCGCCCTGCCGCAGGGCTCAAGGCGCAGATCGCCGAATATTTCCGCTGGCCAGGTTGGCCTGCTGGATGGTTAAGCTGCGCGCAGATCGTCCAGTAAGGCACCGCTCACCGCCAGCCTCTAGCAAGTCAGTGACGGTGATTACCCGGACTCGGGGAACGTCCCCGCTAGCCGGGCGCACCTACGGCCTGCGGCGTGCCTGCCTGTCGGGCCGGCTCAACGTCGGCGTCCGGTCGGGCGAGGGCGCCAGGCAGGCCACGGCCACGGCCCAGGTGGTCAGTCCACGTCCAGCGCCAGTTGATCGATGCGCCGGTTCCTGGCCTTAGTGAACTCGATGCTCAGGTGCCGGAACTCGAGGTAGGTGTCCAGGTCCCTGGGGATCGCCGGGGGGTTGAAGTCGTTGAAGGGCATGAAGAAGCTGACAGCTTGGTAGTCACTGCTGACGAGGTCCTGCAGCAGGAAGAAATCAACGTAGCCCTGGAAGTCTTCAAACAGGGCGAAGAAGCCGGCGGAGCAATAGTCAAGACCTGTGGGTGAAGTTCCTTTAGGCGGCTTTGTCGCCGGGTCGTTCGACGAGCTTGCCGCCGGTGAAGGTCGCGCCCGCGCGGACCAGGGCGACGAGATGGGGTGCGTTGACGGCGCGCCACCGGTCTTGTGCCGACTCGATGAGCTTGAAGGCCATGGCCAGCCCGGCCGCCCGCGATCCCGGGCCCTTGGTGACCTTGGTGCGGTGCCGGACCGTGGCGAATGTCGACTCGATCGGGTTGGTGGTCCGCAGATGCACCCAGTGCTCGCACGGATAGTCGAAGAAGGCCAGCAGCTGGTCAGCGTCGCCGGTGATCTTCGCGGTGGCCTTGGGGAACTTGGCCCCGTAGGCGGCATCGAAGGCCTTGACCGCCGCCCGGGCATGATCCTTGTCCTCCGCGCCCCAGATCTCCGCCAGGGCCTTCTTCGCGCCCGGGTGCGCGGACTTGGGCAGCGTGGCCAGGACGTTCGCCGTTTTGTGGAACCAGCAGCGCTGTTCCCTGGTCTCGGGGAACACCTCGCGCAGCGCGCCCCAGAACCCCAGCGCGCCGTCCCCGGCGGCCAGGACCGGCGCGCGCATGCCGCGGCGGGCGCAGTCCCGCAGCAGGTCCGCCCACGACTCCGCGGACTCCCGGTATCCGTCCGCCAGGGCGATCAGCTCCTTGCGGCCGTCCGCGCGGACCCCGATCAGCACCAGCAGGCACAGCTTGTGCTCCTCCAGCCGGATGTTCACGTGGATCCCGTCCGCCCACAAGTACACGTAGTCCACCCCGGGCAGGTCCCGGGCCGCGAACGCCCGCTGCTCGGCCTGCCACTGCTCGGTCAGCCGGGTGATCACCGCCGCCGACAGCCCCGCTGAGCTGCCCAGGAACTGGCCGAGAGCGGGTACGAAGTCCCCGCTGGACAACCCGTGCAGATACAGCAGCGGCAGCACCTCGGTGACCTTCGGGGTCTTGCGCGCCCACGGCGGCAAGATCGCCGAGGAGAACCGCTGCCGCTCACCCGTGTCCGGGTCGGTGCGCTTGTCATTGACCCGCGGCACCGTCACCTGCACAGCACCCGCGCTGGTCAGCACCTCCCGGCTGTGATGAGAGCCGTTGCGGACCACCAGCCGGCGGCCGTCCGCGTCCCGCTCAGCGGCGTGCGCCGCGATGTAGGCATCCACCTCGGCCTGCAGCGCCTCGGCCAGCATCCGCCGGGCACCCTCCCGCACGATCTCATCGATCAGCGACCCCGGCCGACCCGGTTCCTCTCCCGCCGATCCCTCCTGCACTACCGTGAGCACGGGCGTACCTTCCCGGCCGGCGTTGCACCGCCAGCCTTGCTTAAGACCTGACATGGCATCCGGGAGGGTACGCCCCTTCCGGCTCAACCACAGGTTTCAAGCATTGCTCAGCCGGCGTACCGGGCGAGGTCTGGGGCGAGGGGGCTGTCCTCGTGCCGGTAGTAGCGGCGGATGCACTCCAGGGTCAGGTCCATCCGGTCGGAGATCTTGCGGTTGAGCCCCCGCGCTGCGTTGAGCGTCAGCTTGCCGTCCACCCGGTTGCTGGGGAAGACCATCATGCCGCCCATCGTGTATCCGAGCCGGTCGAACTCATCGTGCTCCGCCTGGGGGATCTGCCCGATAATCCGGGCTGTTGCCGCGTACCTGATGAACGTCGCGATCACGGCGTCGCTGGAGAGCTGGAACTCTCCCAGGCCGGAACGGTGGTGCAGGTAGACGCCGGGAGTGGTGTCGAGCAGTTTGAAGGCAGCTCCGCCCGGGAGGGGCCGGCTCCACAGGCGCCGGTGGTACTTCCGGAGCGTGGGACTGTGACTATCCGGGTCCTTCCCGCCCGCGTCGACCCGGAAGTCGAATGATGTATCGATCAGCATCCGTCCTGACTTTCCAATGGCGCGGACCACACGCACCGGCTCGGCATCTTAGTCGGCACGGGGAGTGAGTCGTGATCGCGCCGGCACAACCGGCTGTGCAAGCGGTATGGGGCCGATCCGGCCTGTAGCCGCTCTCGGGCTCCCCGCATTCGGGCCTACAGAACGGCCGGTTCCGTGTGCTTGTCGTGGCGATGGCGAACGGCCCCTCACGGCACTAAAGGTTTAGTGGCATCCGTGCGACTACATAGGCATGATGACCTCACTGCACTCCAGGCTGAGCCAGGCCGGGCGGAGACCGCCGGAGGTGCGGCATGGACGGTAGCGGTGAGGTGCGGCTCCCGCAGCGTCACGTCACTGAGTTGAGCTTGTTCTTTGCAGCTCATGACCGGTGGTTGTTCGGCCACGCGTTCCTGCGCACTCGGGGCGATCGCGAGCTTGCCGCAGATCTGGTCCAGGACACGTTTGAGGCGGCGGCAAGGACATGGACGAGGTTGCGCAGACTTGGTGGAGGCCAGCAACGAGCCTGGCTGCTCGGCACGCTGGCTAATAAGGACATCAGCGACTTCCGGCGCAGGGAGACCTTCCGCCGCAAGCAGCCCGCCATCGTGGCCATGTACCAGGGCGCCACGTCTGATACCGCGGCTCGGGCACTCAACTCGATAGCGCTGGAGCAGGCGCGGAAGATCATCCAGGACATGCCGCCAAGACAGAAAAAGGTCGCCCTGATGCGGTGGCAGGACCACATGAAGGCCTCAGAGATCGCCGCCGAGCTAGGCATCGCAGAGAGCACTGTGCACGCTCATCTGCACACAGCCCGAGGCAAGCTGGTCGCGGGGCTGGAGCCGTATTACCCGTTCGGGATTGACGACGGAAAGGAGCGCCGGCGTGACCTCTGACACAGGTCAGGATCATGAGCACCTGTTCTTGGCAGACTTCTACCCCGAGCTTGGCGAATACCTTGCTGAGCAATGCGCCGCGAGATATGACGCCCACGCCGGCCGTACCCGGTTCCGTGCCTGGCTCCTTGCCCACGCGAAAGAGAGAGCCGTCGCGGAAGCCGGCGAAGTAAGGGCCGTGCCTAAGGAGATCCTCGTTCTAGGTGATGACGACGACGAGGACCTGCCGACCGCCCAGGTGCAGGTGGCGGGAGCCACGGTCGACCCGGTCAAGGACTACCTGAAGCAGATCGGCAAGGTGCCGTTCCTCAACGCTGAGCAGGAAGTTGAGCTGGCCAAGCGGATCGAAGCGGGCTTGTCCGCCGAGGAGAAGCTTGCTGACGGCAATCGGCTGAACGACGACCAGCGGTTGGACCTGGAGTGGATCGCTGAGGACGGCCGGCGGGCCAAGAACCACCTGCTCGAGGCCAACCTGCGGCTGGTCGTCTCGCTGGCCAAGCGCTACACCGGCCGCGGCATGCTGTTCCTGGACCTGATCCAGGAGGGCAACCTGGGCCTGATCCGCGCGGTCGAGAAGTTCGACTACACCAAGGGCTACAAGTTCTCCACGTACGCCACCTGGTGGATCCGGCAGGCGATCACCCGGGCCATGGCCGACCAGGCCCGCACCATCCGGATCCCGGTGCACATGGTCGAAGTCATCAACAAGCTGGCCCGTGTCCAGCGGCAGATGCTCCAGGACCTGGGGCGGGAGCCGACGCCCGAGGAGCTGGCCGCCGAGCTGGACATGACCCCGGAAAAGGTCATCGAGGTCCAGAAGTACGGCCGGGAGCCGATCTCACTGCACACCCCGCTCGGCGAGGACGGCGACAGCGAGTTCGGTGACCTGATCGAAGACTCCGAGGCCATCCAGCCCGGCGAAGCGATCCACGACGAAAAACACGGCGGCACCGGGCGGCCCGATAAGCCCTGACAGTGCCTGCCTTCGTACAGCGAGCCCGCCAGGAATCGGCAGTCCAGACTGCGCAGATCATCCATTCATGCGCGGACGCGATTCAACTATTGCAACGAAGATCATCGCCCCTAACGGCGGCAATGCGCGCTGGCGCCATGGGAGGGCGGTGACATCGCGTCTCCGATGTCAGCCGTCGGAGCGTCGCGGCCGCCTCACTGGTCTAGACGATCGGAAGTCCCAGCCAGTCCCGGTGCGTAAGCCTGGTGGTGCGCTAGTCCGAGATGATCGCGTCCAGCTCAAATTCCACCAGCCACCCCGGGTCGATGAAGCGTGACACCTCGACGAAGGTGCAGGCCGGCCGCACCTGAGCAAATCGCTGCGCATGGGCACGGGCCGCGTCCCGCCATTGCCCGATGTCGGTGAGCATGACCCGGGTCCGGACCACGTCGGCCACCGACGCGCCTGCCTCCTGCAGCGCCTGTTCGGCGATATCGAGGCAGCGGACCGATTGGCCGTAGACATCACCGGGGGCAGTGACGCCACCGCCCGCGGCGATCGGCGCCGTGCCAGCGACGCAGACGTAAGATCCTGAGCGCACGGCGCGGGACAGGCCGATTTCTGGCTCAAGCGGCGAGCCCGAACTCACCAGCTGGCGGGAGGAAGTCATAGCCACATGATGCCAGCGGCCCGCGGCCAGCGGTCAGCCGGCAATCGAGGCCGAGCCCGTCGGAGAGCTGCCACCTGACCACGCGCCCGCCCGCGGCAACCAGGACTGAGCAACACCGGCGCCGACCACAACTGGAAGCGGCAGAACATCCATTCCTGAGCGGCAGACGTGAGTTTCGCGTGCCTGGAAGCCAGCGACCAGATCGGCGGATCTTTCGCGGCGCATTCGTCTGCTGGGTCTAGGTCTTGTCTTTCCCCGGCGACTGCATGCAAATAAAGTCAGAGCCTGTGGATCGCGTTATGCCGCCGGGCGGCTACTCAAGGGGCCTGGCCGAACCTGAGGCGCGATCTGTCCAGGAGATCTCCGACCGGGGCCACCGGGTGACCTTTACCTGGTTCGATCCCCCTTTCCGTCCGGAACCGCCGCACTGCAATCAGGCATACGGCCTTTGCTTCACCGAGGCCGGGATGATCGTTCTGGGCGCCTGCGATGGTGATGGCCAGCGGTACTGGAACCTGCTCGGCGGCGGGGTGGAGCCCGGTGAGACGCTGGAGGACTGCCTGGTGCGGGAAGTAATGGAGGAAGGCTGCGCGCGCGTTGTCGAGAGCCGCTATATCGGCTGCCAGCGCGTTGATGATCCTGACCACCCGACTGGGCCCTGGCGCTACTACCAGGCCCGCTTCTGGGCCCGGGCCGAGCTCCTGCTATGGGACCCGCAGCACGAGATCGACGAGCGCCGCCTGGTCCGGCCTGAGGACTTCCTTCGGACTCTGAGCTGGGGCTCTGCGCCCAGCGCCGCCATCATCCTTGCGGCAGGGCTCAAGGCCGAGGCCGAACGCAGACCGGGCTGACAGCCCGCTGGCCACGGCCGCCTCCGCCCATCGTGAGTGTAGACAGCGATCACAGATGCAACCGCTGGAGGCCAGGAGCCTTTGACACCGCAGCGATGAACAGTGCGACTCCCAGAATCACTGCGATGGCATGCGGAAGCGCGACGTTCGCCCACCAGAAGCGGACCCGCAACTGTGAGTAGATATGCTGCGCCGATCGCCGCTCAGGTTCGTCAGCCCGCCAGTCGTCGGCTGGTTCAGGTGCCTGGCCGCCTTTAGCAAAGCGCCGCCACCACGCCGGGGGCAGCGGCAGCGGATTGTTGTTGGTGTCGACAGGGTAGCCGCGGAAAGCCCAGGTCATATCGATGCGCGGGGCTGAAATTCCTTTGTCGCCATACTCGCCGCCAAGGACAACCCGGTTGATTAGATAAACGCTGTACTCGATCTCCCGCATTCGGACGTAGTAGCGGTACTGGTATCCCTTCATGAGCCCGTCTAGATACCAGAAGGCAGCTGCGGTCACCGCGGCCAAGGCGAACAGTGCGAAGTGCCGCTGCTGGAACCCCAGTCCGAGAGCGGCGAGCGACAAGGTGACGGACCATCCTTTGACGATGAGGAGCCAACCGTCGTAACTGGAGACGACACCCAGGATCGCGTAATACTCCTTGGACAGATCCTCGCGAAGCAGCATCTTGGGATCTGGCGTCGACTCGGTCACACGTATGATCTTGCCAAACGTCAGCGACCAAGGCAGGCTCTGACAGGCAGTGATGTGATCAATTCGCGGCGCCGTCAGGCTTTACCTTGGCAAACTCCGGTCACTGACATCGTCTGATTGCAGGTGGGGCTTCAGGCGCTGACGAGACCGCTGAGCAACGTGAAGCCGCGGTCGACGTGCTGCTGCAGCGGGGTGCCAGGGGCGGCTCGCCAGGCTCCGATCGCGTGGGCGAGAACGCCCCAGGCGGTGCGGGCGACGAGAGCCGCTTCGTCGGCGGAGGCGCCGCGGCCGACCAGCAGGTCGGTGATCATGGCGACGAGGCGCGCCTCCTTCGAGACCGCACGCTCGCGTAGAGCCGGCGTCGCCGCGACGATGGCCGCGAGGCGGTCGCTGTCGGGCCGGTTCGCCTCAAGGGGCGGAACGATGAGGTCAACGGTGCGACGGATGGCCGGCCAGAGCGGAACGTCGGCGGGCACCGACGCGAGCGCCTCGGTCACCCACTCGGTGAGTGCCCGCTCGCCGTCGAAGAGCACCTCGCGCTTGTCGGGGAAGTGCCGGAAATAGGTGCGCTCGGTCACGCCGGCGCGAGCGGCGATCTCGGCCGCGGTCACGGCATCGAATCCGCGCTCGAGGAAGAGCTCGAGCGCCGCCCTCACCAAGCGCTCGCGTGCTTCCTTCCCGCTTCTCGGCATAAGACGAGTCTAGCGCACGTAGTGACAGTCACTGTCGCAACAAGGTAGTGTCTGCAACTGACACTACGAAGCATCACGGGCGAGTCATGAAGGAGAGACAGCGTCATGAGCGCAGTCGAGTCACGGGCCATCCGGTTCCACGAGGTCGGCGAACCCCTCGACGTCCTGCAGGAGGAGCAGACGCAGATCCCCGACCCGGGTGAGGGCAAGATCCGGGTTCGCGTGGCCGCCACCGGGCTGAACCCCGCCGACTGGGAGCTCTGTCGTGGTTTCATGCCTGGCGCCCTGCCGCGGGGCATCGGCTACGACGTCTCCGGCACGGTCGACGCGATTGGCGATGGCGTCGCTGACGTGGCGGTCGGCGATCTCGTGTTCGGCTCGTCGGACTTCGCCGCACAGCCGAGTGCGGGCGCGGCCGACTTCGCGATCCTGAACCTGTGGTTCGCGGTCCCGGCGGGGCTTGATGCCGTTCACGCGGCCGTGCTGCCGATGGTGCTGCAGACTGCGCACTGGACCCTTGACCTGATGAACGTGAAATCAGGTGAGACCGTACTGATCCACGGGGCGGGCGGCATGGTCGGCTACGCCGCAGTGCAGATTGCCGTACGTCGCGGCGCCCGCGTTATTGCCACCGCCGGGCCAACGTTCGCCAGCGACCTCGAGGGGTTTGGGGCCATCGTGACACCGTACGGCGAGGGCATGGTCGAGCGAGTCCGGTCACTCGCCGACGGGCCGATCGATCACGTGCTCGACGCATCGCGCCCGAACGCGGGCGCGATCGCGGCGCTCATCGAGATTGCGGGAGATCCGGCGCGTATCGTCACGATCAGCAACCACGACGAGGCGCGCAGCCAGGGCGCCCGCGTCAACATTGACGAGCTGATAGCCGCAGGCGGTTTCCCGAGCTCCGACTTCCTGGCCGATTACGCGACGCTCGCCGCCGCAGGCCAGTTCACCATCCCCGTGGCGAAGAGCTTCCCGCTCGCCGAGTGGCGCGCCGCCGCCGAACTCAGCCTGTCGGGAGCGCCGCACGGAAAGGTCGTGCTGGTGCCGTAGCCCGGCGTCCCGGGGGAGCCCGGTCTGGTCCGTGGTGATCTCGGCGGCGGTGTAGCTCCACCGTCACGATCCCCGGCAATGGCGGACCGGGCGGCGCATCGGCACTGGTCCAGGCATGGTTACGGGCGAAGTAGCGTGGCGTCCGTGGCGGTGAATGCGGAGCAGGCCGAGGACTGGAACGGGGCCAGCGGGCGCGAGTTCATCGAGCAGCGCGGGCGGCATGAGCAGATGCTGGGCCGGCTGAGGGCGCGGTTGCTCGCCGCGGCGCAGATCCAGGACGGGCAGAACGTTCTCGACGTCGGATGCGGCTGCGGTGAGATGACCATCCTCGCGGCCCGCGCCACGCGCAGCGGGCAGGCTCTGGGCGCCGACTTCTCCCGGATCCAGGTGGCCGAAGCGCGCCGGCTCGCCGCCGCGGCTGGCGTCTCCAACGTCCGGTTCGAGGTCGCCGACGCCCAGGTGCACCCGTTCGGGGCCGGGGTCTTTGACGTGGTGCTGAGCAGTCTCGGTGTGATGTTCTTCGATGACCCGGCGGCGGCGTTCGCCAACCTGCGCAAAGCGCTGCAGCGCGGCGGCAGGCTGGCCTTCCTCTGCTGGCGCACCCGCGCGGAAAACCCCGTCTTCAGCACCGGGTTCGCCGAGGCCGCGGCGGTGCTCGGCCTGCGTGAGAAGCCCGGGCCGTCGGCTGCGTTCTCCCTCGCCGACACCGGCCAGGTGGGTGCGTTGCTGAGCAGCGCGGGGTTCGGCGGCATCGAGTTCGCGCGGGCGGACGAGCCGATGCTGATCGGCCGCGACGTGGACGACGTGCTTGCGTACGAGCGCGCCTCGCCTACCGCCACCGAGATCCTGATCGGGCTCAGCCCGGCACAAGCCGCTGAGCTGACCAGACAGGTCCGGGACCGCCTGGTGGCGTACGCCTCACCAGATGGCCTGATCATGCCCGGCGCCGCCTGGCTAGTCACCGCGCACGCCATATGAACCGGCTCGTTCGCTGCGTGGACTGCGGAGCGTGATTTGGCGGCGTGTTGCCGCAGTTCAGTTCCGTGGTGGCGCTGGGATGCCCCTGGGGCGGAGGGTGGCCTGGGTCCGGGCCAGTGCGGCCAGGACAGTGGACTTACGACCGTTCATGGTTACCTCCCGTGGAATCTGCGGTGAGGTCGATGCCTCCGGACGGTTCCCGGTCAGAAGAGCGGCTGGCCGATCAGTAGCCCGGCATGGGCGCTATGCCCGGCGGGCGGCCGAGGAAGGCGGCGAGCCGGTCGCTGGGGCCGGCCGTAGCCGCCACGGCGACCGGCGCCGCAAACAGTGGCTGCCGCCCGGTGCGGGGCACGAGTATCGGAGATATCGCCAGCAGGTCGGTGGCCAGCGCGTGCGGGATTGGCTGGCGCTGCCCGCAAGCCCGGGATATGTCCCACCCGTGCACGGCGACCTCGAGGGCCGCCATAGCGGCCATGACGCTAGCTGCCAGCGGGCAGTCGGCGATCTCGACGACCTGGCGCTGGCGGCCGGGGCTGGTCCAGGCATCCAGCAACTGGCCGGCGCGATCGCGGAACGCGCGGGCGGGGTCAGCCGCCAGATCGCCGTCCTCGACAGCGGGACCCAAACCAACGCGTCCGGCTTGGATGCCCTCACCGAACGCGGCCAGGGATTCACAGGCATGCCGTAGCAGCATCCGCAGGTCCCATTCCCGACATGGCGTCGGGCGGGACAGCAGTTCCGGCGTGACGGCCAAAGCCGCGCCGAGCGCGTAGCTGATCGACGGTTCAAGCAGCCGGGCACCGTCGGGCGGCCATCCCCCCGGGGTGGCCGGGTTCACCGGCCCGGGACGGGGATTGCGGCAGCCAGGGCGGTTTGCGGCAGGCCGAAGGCCGCGAACAGGCCCGGGTCGTTGAACGAGGTGACCCGGGCGACGCGCGAGGCGGCGATGGTGAGCACGCATATCGAGTGCGCCCGGTACCCGCCGTGGTGGTCGCGCAGGTAGGCAGCGAGCGCGGGCTGGCCGTTGGCGGCCACCGGAATCATCTGGAAGCGGCCGGGTTCGGTGAGGACCCGGGCCTTCAGGAAGCGCCCGATCAGCTCCCGGCCGGTGAACCAGATCACCGCCGGCGGCATCTCGAACACCGCGTCCTCGCGCAACAGTTGCAGGACCGCCGGGATGTCGGCGTTCTGGAACGCCGTGGCGTACCGGTCGAGCAGGGCACGGTCGGCCGGGTCGGCGGGCTCGTGCATCTGGTCCTGGGCGGGAGCCGCCTGCTCGAGCCGCGCCCGGGCGCGCTGCAGCATGCCGTTCACCGCGGTGGTGGTGGTGCCGAGCAGGTCGGCGACCTCCGCGGCCCGCCAGCGCAGCACGTCGCGCAGGATCAGCACGGCACGCTGGCGGGCGGGCAGGTACTGCAAGGCGGCGATCAGGGCCAGCCGCATGCTCTGCCGCGACCCGACGATCTCGGCTGGATCAGCGGACCCGGCGGTGATCAGCGCGTCGGGAATAGGCTGCAGCCACGGAATCTCCGGCTGCGCTGCGGCCAGCGGGGCTTCCGGGTACTCGCCGGGGGCGCCAAGGCCGGACGGCAACGGCCGGCGGTTGCTGTTTTCCAGCGCACGCAGGCAGGCGTTGGTGGCGATCCGATACAGCCAGGTCCGTAGCGACGCCCGCCCCTCGAATTCCCCGTAGGACCGCCAGGCCCGGATCATGGTCTCCTGCACCTGGTCCTCGGCCTCGTGGACCGAGCCCAGCATCCGGTAGCAGTGCGCCAGCAACTCAGGCCGGAACGGGTCGGTGAGACGCGCGAAATCCTCGCTGACTGCCATGGCTGCTCCCTCCGGGCGTTGCGTGCTGCGCCATCACTGGTACAGATCCTGCCCGGCCGCGAAACTGACCGGCCGGCAGTGAATTTTCTGGCCCACGGGTTCCCGGTCAGTTTTCCGTGCGTCCCGGATCTGTAGAGGTGAACGCGGCTGGGGCCGCCTCACACACATCAGGGAGCCCGTATGTCAAGGCAGCAGCTTTCCGGCGCGACCGGCTATCGCCGGCCGGAGGGTCAAGGTTTGAATCAGGTTCATCGCTGGCGCGCGTTCGCGGTGCTGGTGGTTTCGTTCTTCATGACGGTCGCGGACCTCGCGATCGTCAACGTCGCGCTGCCGACCATCGGCCGCAAGCTGCACATGCCCGAGTCGGCCTTGCAGTGGGTCGTCACCGGCTACGCGCTCACCTTCGGCGGCTTCCTGTTGCTCGGTGGCCGCGCCGCGGACCTGCTGGGGCGCCGCCGCATCCTGATGGTCGGCCTGGCCGTATTCACCGGGGCCTCGTTGGGCTGCGGGCTGGCGACCGCGGAGGGATTCCTGATCGCGATGCGTTTCCTGCAAGGACTCGGCGCGGCGATCGTGCTGCCGGCGGCGCTGTCGATCGTGATGAACATGTTCCCGGAGGGCGCCGAGCGCAACAAGGCCCTGGGCGTGTGGGGAGCCGTCGGGGCCAGCGGCGCGGCCGTCGGGGTGATGGCCGGCGGGCTGCTCACCCGCTACGTCGGCTGGCAGTACATCTTCTTCCTCAACGTCCCGATCGGTGCGGCGGCGCTGGCGCTGGCCCCGCGCGTGGTGCCGGAGAGCCGGCTCGCCACCGAGCGGCGGCGCTATGACCCGTTCGGCGCGGTCACGGTGACCGGCGGCCTGTCGCTGCTGGTCTACGCCGTCTCCACTGCCCCGCAGGTCGGCTGGGCTACCGCCAGGACGGTGTCGCTGCTCGCGGCGTCCGCCGCTCTGCTGGCCGCGTTCGTGGTCGTCGAGACGCGCGTGGAGGCGCCGCTGATGCCGCTGCGGATCTTCCGGTTGAAGACGCTGGCGGGCGCGAACGCGGTCGGCGTGCTGCTCGGCGGCGGCTTCTTCGCGTACATCTTCATCGGCACCCTGTACATGCAGCAGGTGCTCGGCTACTCGGCGCTAAAGGCCGGCTTCGCCTGGCTGGTGATGGCACTCAGTTCGGTCGCGTTCGCCGGCCTGTCCCAGGCGCTGGTCACCCGGGGGTCGGCCAGGCTCGTGATGGCGGCTGGCATGGCCATGATCGGCGGCGGCATCTTGTGGTCCACCCAGGTGCCGGTGCACGGGCACTTCTGGGCCAGCCTGGCCGGGCCATTCATCATCGTCGGGATCGGCACCGCGTTTGCCTTCATCCCGGTTTCGATCGCCGGGCTGGCCGGCGTCGGCGAGCACGAAGCCGGCCTGGCCTCCGGGCTGATCAACACCTCCCAGCAGCTCGGCGGGGCGGTCGGCGTCGCGATCGCGTCCACCGTCGCCGCCACCCACGCCGGCACCTTGCTGCGCCACGGCACCGCCCCAGCCACGGCCCTCACCAGCGGCTTCCACTGGGCGTTCTGGGTCTGCGGCCTGATCGGCCTGGCCGGGGTCCCGGTGACCTATCTCCTGGTCCGCCGCAACGAGCTGGCCGCGGCCGTGGCCCGTACTTCCCAGAAGCCCCGGTCAGCACCTGCCGACGTTTAACCCAGCCACCACCCTCGTCACCCCATCGGGGGCGGGCCGTGCACCGATCGGCGCACCAGGCGCAGAACCCCTGCCGCCCAGCCCGTCCGAAGCCGTCCTGTGACCACGACCTCAACGACCCGAGAAGGAGAACGACAATGCGCAAACTGATCGAATCGACCCTCGTCTCACTGGACGGCGTCATCGAAGAGCCCGAACGGTGGGCCAACTTCGACGCCGAAGCCACTGCGTACTCCCTCAAGGAGCTGGGTCACTACGACGCGTTCGTCATGGGCCGGGTCACCTACGAGCAGCTCTTTGCGAACTGGGGCCAGACCGCCGGCAACCCCTACATCGACCGGATCAACGCGATGCCCAAGTACGTCGCATCCCGATCCCTGACCTGGACGGGATGGAACGCCACCTTCCTCGGGCCCAGCCCGTCCAGCGCGATCGCCCAGCTGAAGGACCAGCCCGGCAAGAACCTCATCAAGTACGGCACCAGCCGTCTCGACGACATGCTGGTGCGAGACCACCTGATCGACGAGTTCCGCTTCTGGATCATGCCTGTCGTGGCCGGCTCAGGGCAACGGCTGTTCCAGCACGTGGACACGTCCGGGCTCCGCCTCAGGCTCACCGACCAGAGGAGGCTGGAGAACGGGTCGGTGATCCTCACCTATGTGCCCGGCTGACCTCTCGCGGGCCAGGCGTCGGCGGCTTACGGCGTCGTTTCCGGCTCAGCTGCCGGTGCCGCTGGTCCTGCTGCGGCCCAGCGACCGGCCAGGGACGGCTGAGCCACCCCAGGCGCTCTCGAGCCACGCAACAAAGTACGTAACGCAGGTCGTCTTCCGCCGTTTCAGCAGTGGAGGGGGAGCCAGGCCGGCCCGGAGCACGCTGCCGGGCCGGCCTGGCTGCCTGCCGTAACCAACGGCATGTCCCAGCAGCGCGGCCTATCCGGAGAGACCCTTGCGGCTTAAGCATCCTGACCGACGATCCCACGACGACGACGGCGCCACCTACGCGGCGCGGACGTACACCGGTGGCTGAGCGGCTGGCCGTTTCGGCCGCTGTCGGGCTGCGCCATGTGGTGGTGGCGGTGGCCGGTGAACTCGATGCCGTGACGGTGCAACAGTTCCGGGATGAGCTGATGCAGCAGGTCCCGGCCGCGCGCCGGCGGGTGGTGGTGGACCTGTCCGGGCTGCAGTTCATGGATACGTCAGCCATTCACGTGCTGGTCAGTGTCAATAACCAGGTCATGGCCGGGGGCGGCCTGCTGGTGCTGGCCGGGGCCCAGCCGGTGGTGGCCCGGGTGCTGGCGCTGGCGGGGGCCGATGAGGTGATGCCCGTGGTCGGCACTGTGGCCGATGCACTAGCGCTGACCTGAGGGTGGCGCAGCCGGCACCGTCCGGTTCCGGCGGCTTACGTCGCCACCTTCTCCTCAGCCTGCGCGTCCAGGAACTCCTCCCGGACCTCCTTGGGCCCGAACGGCCACACGTGCTCCCGACGGGCCCAGATCAGGAACGCGATGATGCCCAGCACGGTCCAGCCGATGGCGATGCGGATCGCGGCCCAGCCCGAGGCCTGGAAGATGTACACCCAGCCGGCCAGGGCCAGGATGCTCGGCACCGGGTAGAGCCACTGCTTGTACGGGCGCTTCAGCCCCGGCTGCTTGTGCCGCAGGATGGTCAGCGCGGCGATCTGGGCGATGAACTGGGTGAACAGGGTCAGCGCGATCAGCGCGTTGATGACCGTGGTCAGCGGCAGGAAGCAGGCGATCGCGGTGACCAGGCCCATGACCAGCAGCGAGATGTGCGGGAAGCGCAGCCGCGGATGGAGCAGGCCGAACGGCTTGAAGAACAGCTTCTCCCGGGCCGCGTTGTAGGGCAGCCGGGAGGCGCCGAGCAGGCCGGTGTAGACCGACGCGAACGCGCAGATGATGATCAGCACCGCGACCACGTCGGCGGCGCCGTGGCCCCAGACCGCCTGCATGAAGTCGGTGCCGATCGAGGTCGACTTCTCGGCCTGCTGCCAGGGCAGCACGCCGATGATGCCGATGTTCATGCCCAGGTCGATGACCAGCACGCCGAGGATGGAGAAGATGATCGCCCACGGGATGACGCGGCCGGGGTTCTTCACCTCGTCGCCGACGTAGGTCACCGTGTAGTAGCCGAAGTAGTCGTAGATGGCCAGGACCAGGCCCGCGCCGAGACCGCCGAAGAACTTGGCGTTCGGCGTCCACGCGCCGGCCGGGTAGGTGAAGGCCAGCGAAGCGTGGAAGTGGGTGTAAGCAGCCACGAGCACCAGCAGGACGGTGACGATCATGGCGCCCCAGAGCAGGGTGGTCAGCTTGGACACCGACTCGATCCGCCGGTACAGCAGCGCCACCGTGATGACGGTGAAGCCCACCGCGATGAAGTGGCTCTGCAGGCTGGTCATGTGGAAGAAGTAGCCCAGGTAGTCGGTCATCCCGATCATGCCGGTGGACATGATCAGCGGCGTGACCAGCAGCGTCGTCCACACGAACATGAACGGCATGAGACGGCCGGTGGAGTACTGGTAGGCCTCGCGCAGGAACGTGTAGGTGCCTCCGGAGCGCGGCATGGCTGCCCCGAGCTCGGCCCAGACCAGCCCGTCCAGCAGGGCGATGATCGCGCCGACGACCCAGCCCAGGATGGCCTGCGGACCGCCCATGGCCGCGATGATCAGCGGGATCGTGATGAACGGCCCGATACCCACCATCTGAGCCATGTTCAGCGCGGTGGCCGGGAACAGCCCCAGGGCGCGGATGAACCCGCGGTTCGTGGTGACCTCCGGAGCACCGGATTGCTCACTTGTGCTCATTCCGGCTACTTTAGATCACCTGTGAGCATATTAATAGGGATAATTTTGATTAATGGGGCTTCATCACCCGGGCTAGGATGAGCCTGCTATGCACAAATCGGCGCGGCTGAGCGCGATCCTGGAGCAGCTGGCCACCGGGAACGCCGTAGACGTCGGCGGTCTGGCCAAGGAGCTGGGCGCCTCCCCCGCCACTATCCGGCGCGACCTGGCCACGCTGGAGCGGCAGCGTCTGCTGGAGCGGACCCACGGCGGCGCGGTCGCCCACGCGGTCAGCTACGAGCTGCCCCTGCGCTACAAGGGCGTGCGCTTCGCCGAGGAGAAGCGGCGGATCGCCGCCGCGGCGGCCGACCGGGTGACCGAGGGCATGGCGGTCGGGCTGACCGGCGGCACCACCGCCACTGAGGTGGCCCGCGCGCTGGCCGGCCGGCCGCGGCTGACGATCGTGACCAACGCGCTCAACATCGCGGCCGAGCTGGGTGTCCGGCCCAACATCAAGCTGATCGTGACCGGCGGCCTGGCCCGGAGCCAGACCTACGAGCTGTCCGGCCCGATCGCCGAGGCCAGCCTGGCCGGCCTGACCCTGGACGTCGCCTTCATCGGTGTAGACGGGGTCGATGCCAAGGCAGGCTGCACCACCCACGAAGAAGTCGAAGCCCACACCAACCAGGTCATGATCCAGCACGCCCAGCGCGCGGTGCTGGTCGCGGACAGCTCCAAGATCGGCCAGGTCACGTTTGCCCGCATCTGCCCGGCCCGCGACGTCGATGAGCTGATCACCGACCGGGGGGCGGATCCGGGGGCGGTCCGTGCCCTCACCGATAGCGGCGTGCAGGTCACTCTGGTGTGACTTAGTGGTCGGCGGCCACGTCACCTTGGAACGCTGCCTTAGGCGGCCACGGTGTCGATCGGCCGGGCTGGCGTTCGTATAGGAGGCAGAGGAGCCGGCCGGCAGCCGGCGAAGCCCGGCGAAGCGAGGAGACATCCATGTCTGAGCTGAAGGTCCTGCTGACTGGCCTGGGTATTCCCGAGTCACCACGGTGGCATGAGGGCAGATTGTGGTTCTGCAACTGGATCGAACGGCAGGTCATGGCGGTCGGCCTGGACGGCAAGGCCGAGGTCATGGCCAGACGAGATCCCGACAGCCATCCGATGGGCTATTCCATCGACTGGCTGCCCGACGGCAGGCTGCTGGTGACCGGCGACAAGGTGCGGCGCCAGGAGCCCGACGGGTCGATGGTCGTTCACGCCGAGCAGCACGCAAACGAGATCGTGGTGGACGGCCGCGGCAACGTCTACCTCAACGGCGCAGACTTCAGCTTCGTCGCAGGAGCGCCGCCCAAGCCCGGCTATATCAAGCTCATCACCCCAGACGGCCAGCTACGCCAGGTCGCCGGCGACATCCAGTTCCCCAACGGCATGGTCATCACGCCCGGCAACCGGACGCTGATCATCTCCGAGTCCTTCGTCGGCCAGCTCACCGCGTTCGACATCGACGCTGACGGAGGGCTGTCCAACCGCCGGGTCTTCGCAGGGGGAGTCGCTCCGGACGGTATCTGCCTGGATGCCGAGGGCGCGATCTGGGTCGGCACCGGATTCTCGGTCGCCCGCGTCGCCGAGGGCGGCGAAGTCCTTCAGCGTGTCGGACTGCCCGAGGGCCGGGCCCCGTTCGCGCTGATGCTCGGTGGACCAGACCGGCGAACCCTGTTTATCTGCACCGCAGAATGGCGGGTGGCCGACGACCACGTCGTCAACCTCGATCGGCTGACCAACGGGCCGCGCACCGGAGAGATCCTGACCCTCCCGGTCTCCGTACCCGGCGCCGGCCGGCCATGACCAGGTAGCCGGCTAATTCGAGTGCCCAGTGTCTGATGAGTCGGCCGCCATGATCAGCCGCTGGCCCAGGGCGGTCACCACGTCCCGCAGCGCCTCGGGGTGTTCGATGACGAACGGGCTGTCCAGCATGGCCAGGGTGCCGGCGACCCATTCGAGCCGTTCGGCGCGCAGGAACACCCGGAGCCAGCCATCGGCCTTTTCAGGGTCGGGACCTGCGGGGGTTACCGACGCCAGTGTCTCAGGTATCCGGGACCGGACGTGTGCGATGTCCGCGCGGATGCGGAGGGACACGTCGTGCAGTAGCGGTGACGGCGCCAGCGGGCCGATGACCTGCTGCACCGGGTCGGTGTCGGCTCGCACGGTGAAGGTGCCCTGGAGCACGCGGACGCCGGTGATGCGGTCGAGGCGGAAGGTCCGCATCGCCTGCCGCGTGACGTCGAACCCGGTCAGGTAGAGCCGGCCGCGGTGGGCCACGACGCCGTGGGGCTGCACGGAGCGTTGCGCCGTCTGGCCCTGCCGGGCGGTGTACCCGAAAGTTACCGGGCGCCGGTCCCGCGCCGCTTCGGCCAGTGGCAGCAGCACGGTGGCCACGCTATCGTCAGCACTCTCGTCCCCGGCCTGGTCACGTTCCCGCGAGGTGGTGAAGTCGACGGTTTCCACGACGGCGCCGATACGCCGGGCCAGCGTTGCGGGCAGCACCCGGCGTACTTTGGCGGCCGCGCTGTCTACCGCCAGGGCCGAGGCTGGTCCGGTCCGCGACCGTCCGCTGAGCAGCAGCGCCCACACCACGGCGAGCGCTTCCTCGTCGGTCAGCATGAGCGGCGGCATGCGGTAGTGACGGGCCAGCCGGTACCCGCCGTACCGGCCACGCGTCCCGTCGACCGGAATATCCAGGTCCCGCAGGTGCTCGATGTAGCGGCGTACGGTGCGCTCGTCGACGGCGAGCCGCTCCGCCAGTCCGGCGACGGTGTGCGTGCCGCCGGCTTGCAGCAACTCCAGTACCGCCAGCACTCGCGCGGTCGGCCGCCCCATATCACCAATTGTGCCGCGCATTCCGGGCGGATAATGCCCGGAATGCGTTCTAGTTTGACTTCATGACCACCACCAACACCGTCCAGCTGGCCTCGGTCCGCGTCATCACGGACGACCTTCCGAGCCTCGTGCGGTTCTACGAAAGCGTGACCGGAGCCACGGCCCAGTACCTGACCGACGACTTCGCCGAACTGGTGACGCCGTCCGCCACTTTCGCGCTGAGCCACCCCCGCCGGGTCGCCTTCATCAGCAAGGACGCTCCCCGCCCAGCGGCCAACAACAGTGCCATCGTCGAGTTTCTGGTCGACGACGCAGAAGCCCTCTTCGCCCGGCTCCAGGCCGAGTACGGCGACGAACTCGAAGTCGTCCAGGCCCCGGCCATGATGCCGTGGGGAAATCTGTCGGTCCTGATTCGCGACCCCGATGGGGGGCTGATCAACCTCTACACCCCGATGACGCGACAGGCGCGGCAACTGCAGCAGCAACGGCAGCCGCAGATGCTGCCGCAGCCGGAATGACAGCCGCGCCCGCACCGATACGGCGGGCAGGTCACTCTGGTGTGAAGGACGGTGCCGGTCCGGTGCTGGCCCGGATCAGCAGCTCAGTCCTCAGCCGACGCGGCCGGGCGGGCTGACCGTCGAGCTGGGCTAGCGCCAGGCGGGCCGCGTCCTGGCCCAGCTGGACCAGCGGCTGGTCCACCGTGGTCAGCGGGGGCGAGCTGCTGGCCGCCGCGCCGATGTTGTCGAACCCCACAACGGACAGCTCGGCCGGGACCGCTATCCCCGCGGACTGAGCCGCGGCCAAGACGCCGAGCGCGAGCACGTCGGTGACCGCGAACACGGCCGTCGGGCGCTGGCCGGGCGGCAGGGCCAGGACGTCGGCCATGGCCGCGGTGGCGGCCTCGACCGTGTTGGCCGTTTCCCGGCGCACGATCGACGCGGGTTCGATGCCGCCCCGGCGCAGGGCACCGATGAACCCGGCCGACCGGAGCGGGATGCTCGGCCGGGGGTGAGGCTGGGGCCGGGGGCCAGCCGGTCCGGCCTCGTCCGGCGGCCAGGAGAGCAGGCCGAACCGGCGGTGGCCCAGCTCGAGCAGGTAGCTGGCGGCCATGGCGGCCGACCGCTGATTGTCGATCCCGACCGTCGGGGTCCCCGGCAGCCGCGGATGGCCGATGGTGACCACCGGGATGTGCCGGTCCAGGGCGTCGGTCACGGCCGGGTCGTCGGCGGCCAGGTCGCACAGGATGAAGGCGTCGGCGATGGCGTGCCGGACCGGGAATGTAGCCGCCGCGCTGGTCGGGACCAGCAGCAGCGCCCGGCCGGCGTCGCTGAGCTGGCCGGCGATGCCGTGCAGGATCATGACCAGCCCCGGGTCGGTGAAGGCGTCGGTCAACCGTGAGGTGAGCACGACCGCGATGGCGCCGGTGCTCCGCCGCCGGAGCGACTGGGCCGCCGGGTCCGGCCCGGGATAACCCAGGTCACGGGCGAGCTGAAGGATCCGCTCCCGGGTCTCGGCGGTCAGCTGATCCGGGCGGTTGTAGGCGTTGGAGACCGTCATCCGGGACACCCCGGCCGCGGTGGCCACAGTCTGCATCGTCGGGCGGTCCACGTTGACCTCACCCCTCACGGTTTCGTACCCGCCAGAGCGGGTTCAGCCGACTTAACCACGATCGCTGCCCTTCCGTCGTCAGCACAGCCGCTGTATCGTTAAAGAATCCTCGACTTTATCGATATAGCTGACCAGAGCAGGTCCCAGCGGTGAACGGGTTCGCCAACGCGGCTGGGTACATCGGCGCCGCGCTCAGCGTCGGCATGGTGGTCCCCCAGCTGATCCGGACGTTGCGTCATCCCAGCCTGGGTGGCGTGTCGGCCATGTCGTGGCTGATCACTGCGGCCTGCTGCTCGACCTGGCTGCTCTACGGGATCAAAGGCCACGTGTGGCCGCAGATCCCCGGCAACGCGCTCATCGTCCCCGGCGCGGCCGCGATCGTGCTGGCTGTGCCCGATCGTCTGACCGTGGTCCGGCGGGCCGGCCTGCTCGCCGCTACGGCCGGAGTCCTGATCCTGGTGGCCGTGCTGGCCCGGCCGGAGGTTCTCGGGTACCTGGCCTTCGCGCTCACGCTGGTCGCGGCCACGCCCCAGGTGGTCACGTCGGTGCGGCGGCGGCAGGCTGAGGGATCGGCGGTCTCCATCCCGTCCTGGCTGATGCGCGGTGGGTCCCAGGTGTTCTGGCTGTACTACGGGCTGGCCCTGCATAACGGGCCAACAGCCCTGTCGGCCGTGTTCGTCCTGGCCAGCGTGGCCGTCGTGGTCGCCATCGAGTCGGCCACGCGGATCTCCGCCCGACTGGGCCGGGGCCAGGATGGCCCGTTGGCGCAGGTGGAGGGCCCGGCATAGGTTTTCCTTAATAGGACGAAGTGGTTGTCTCCGCGCGCAAAGAACCGAGGTTGACCGTGACTGTTACCGCTGCCGCCCGTGGGATCCGGCTCCAGGCCGATGACGACGTGGCCATCACCACGGCCGACGTGGCCGCCGGTACGCCGGTGGACGTGGGCGGCGGGCTGGTCACGGTGCGGCAGAACGTTTCGCGGGGGCACAAGCTGGCCGTACGGGATCTCGCGGCCGGGGCGCCGGTGCGCCGTTACGGGCAGGTCATCGGGTTCACGCGCGGGCCGGTCGCGGCGGGCGCGTGAACACGTTCACCTGCACAACCTGGAGTACCGGGAGTTCGAGCGCGAGTACGAGTTCTCAGTCGAAGGGTCCTCGGGGCCGGCCGGCGTGCTGGCCGAGGCGGACCAGGACACGTTCGCCGGCTACGTCCGGGCCGACGGCTCGGTCGGCACCCGCAACTTCCTCGGCATCATGACCACGGTCAACTGCTCGGCCACCGCGGCCCGGCAGATCGCCAACCGGATGCGCTACTCCGGCATCCTGGACGACTTCGAGAACGTGGACGGCGTGGTCGCACTCACCCACGGCCTGGGCTGCGGGATGGATCCGCACGGGGAAGGCATCGAGGTGCTGCGCCGGGTGATGCGCGGTTACCTGACCCACCCGAACTTCGCTGGCTTCCTGATCCTCGGCCTGGGTTGCGAAGACAACCAGGTCAAGGCGCTAACGGGTGGCCTCGATCCGCGGGCCGACCTGCAACTGGCCACCGGGATCATCCAGGAGATCGGCGGCACGAAGAAGACGGTGGCCGCGGGGATGGAGCGGCTGACTGCCATGCTGTCCGTTGCTGACCAGGCCCGACGGGTTTCGGTGCCGGCCAGCCGGATTGTGCTCGGGACCAACTGCGGAGGGTCGGACTCGTACTCGGGGCTGACGGCCAACCCGGCTCTCGGGAACGCGGTGGACCGGCTGGTCCGGCAGGGCGGCACTGGCATCGTCGGCGAGACTCCCGAGATCTATGGGGCCGAGCACCTGCTGACGAAGCGGGCCGTCACCGAGGAGGTCGGCCGTCGGTTGCTGGAGCGCATCGACTGGTGGCGCGAATACACGGCTAAGAACGGCGCCACCATGGACGCCAACCCCTCCCCCGGCAACAAGGCCGGCGGCATCACCACCATCTTGGAGAAGTCGCTAGGTGCGGTAGCCAAGGGCGGCACGACGGCCTTGGCCGACGTGGTCGAGTACGCGGAGCCGGTGCGTTCGCCGGGCTTCGTGTTCATGGACACTCCCGGGTATGACCCGGTCTCGGTGACAGGGATCGTGGCTGGTGGAGCGAACGTCGTGTGCTTCACGACGGGACGCGGGTCGGCGTTCGGGTGTACCCCGGTGCCGAGCATCAAGGTCGCGACCAACTCAGCTCTGTTCGAGCACATGAACGACGACATGGACATCAACGCGGGGCGCATTGTGGACGGGTCGGCGACGGTCGAAGAAGTCGGTGCGGAGATCTACCAGGCGGTCCTGTCCGTCGCTTCCGGGCAGGAGACCAAGAGCGAGTCCCTCGACTACGGCGAGGAAGAGTTCGTCCCCTGGCACCTCGGGACGGTCATGTAGCGGATGTGTGACCCTAGGGCGCCACGCCAGCGGGCGGCGGTAGCAGCACGCCGTGCAGGAGCTTCATGACCTGGTCATGGATCTGCTCAGGCTTGAGCCGGTCGGTGGGGCGGTACCAGCGGGCGATGGACGTCAGGGCGCTGTTCAGCAGGTTAACCGCGATCGGGACGTCGATGTCGTGGCGCACCAGGCCCTCGTCGATGCCCTGGCGCAGGAGCTGCTCGGCGGAGTGGTTCACCTGGCGGGCCCAGGACTGGTAGGCGCGCAGTCCCTGGGGCGAGAGCTGATGCTGGTCGGTCATGAGCACCACGTAGTACGCCTTGTAGCGGGCCGCCGCGTTGACGTGCAGGCGGACGTAGGCCTCGAGCTTCTCACCTGCCGCCCCGCTGCTCTCGACGATCTGCTCGATACCATCGCGCAGGGGGTAGATCGCCTGCTCGACGATGATCTCCAGCAGGCGCTGCTTGGACGACACGTACTGGTAGACGGTCGGTTTGCTGACCCCGGCCTCGGCGGCGATGTCGTCCAGGGTCGCATCCGCGTAGCCCCGCCGCTCGAATACACGAGCCGCCGCAGCGACCAGCTCCTGGGTCTCGATCGCGCGGCGCCTGCCCATCGCATCCTCTCGTCGACCCGCCATCGTATCTGAACCGACTGGTTGGCAAACGATTCCCGGCGCACAGCTTCTTACCAGATTCTCTCGCATCGGGGCTTGACGGGGCTAAATAACTGGAGGCATATTTCTTTACGGGACAGTTAAGAAATAATTCATGGACCGGGAGGATGCATGCGCGACGTTGACATCGTGGGGGCCGGACTGACGCCGTTCGGGAAGCACCCGGGCGCCACCGTCAGCTCCCTCGGGGCCACGGCGGTCGGCGCCGCCTTGGCCGACGCGGGCCTGGCCGCCGCCGACGTGGATCTGCTCGTCCACGGCAACGCCATGGCCGGGGTGCTCGACGGGCAGGAGATGATCCGCGGCCAGCTTGCCGCGGGCCCGGCCGGGCTCGCCGGGGTGCCCGTCGTCAACGTCGAGAACGCCTGCGCCACCTCCTCCACCGCGCTGCATGTCGCACTGGCCGCGATCCGGTCCGGGATGTACGACACCGCGGTCGTCTGCGGCACCGAGAAGATGACCGGACGTCCCCCCGCCGACGTCCTGGCCGCCATGACCAGCGGCGCGGACATCACGCGGATCAGCGAGATCTCGCGCGAGCTCACCGGCAGCGACCAGCCTCCCGTCTCCTTCTTCATGGACGTCTACGCCCGGATCACCGGCGACTACCAGGCCCGCTCCGGGGCGACCGCTGAGGACTTCGCCGACGTCGCGGTGAAGAACTCCGGCAACGGCGCTCTCAACCCGAACGCCCAGTACCAGCGAGCCCTCACCCAGGCCGAGGTCCTGGCCAGCCGGGTGGTGGCCGGCCCGCTGACCAAGCTGATGTGCTCCCCCATCGCGGACGGCGCTGCCGCCCTGGTCCTACGGGCCGCCGACCGCAGCGGGTCAGAGGAAGGCACGGTCCGGATCTGCGGCTGCGCGCTCGGGGCCGGTCAGACGGGTCGCCCGGCAGTCCCGCTGGAGCAGCGTACGGCCGCCGTCGCCTACGAGCAGGCGGCCCTGGGGCCGGAAGACCTCGACGTCGTGGAGGTGCACGACGCCGCATCCCCCAACGAGCTGATCATGTACGAGCAGCTGGGGCTCTGCGGGGTCGGCGACGGCCCGAAGATGCTCGCCTCCGGGGCCACGGCTCTCGGCGGCCGGGTCCCCGTCAATCCGGACGGGGGGCTCGTCTCCCGGGGCCATCCGGTCGGCGCGACCGGTTGTGCCCAGCTCGTTGAGCTGGTCACCCAGCTGCGCGGCCGGGCCGGCGCCCGGCAGGTGCCCGGCGCCCGGATCGGGCTGGCCGAGAACGCCGGCGGATACCTGCACCCGGACGCCGCGGCCTGTGTCGTCACGATCCTGAGCCGGAATTGAGCGCCCGGCGATGACCGGCCAGGCCGGCACTGACCCTGGTGATGCTGGTACTGAGGTCCGGGCCGAGCGCCGTGGCGCCGCGCTGTGGCTTCGGCTGAACCGGCCGCACGCGCTGAACAGCCTGACCATGGAGATCATCCACGGCCTGCACCACGGCCTGGACCTGGCTACCGCAGAGGACGACATCAGGGCCGTGGTGATCGCCGGCGAGGGGCGGGCATTCTGCGCCGGCGCCGACCTCGGGCAGGTACTCGCCCGGACCGGGAACGGCGCCGGGCCAGGCGCTGAAGACAGCTTCCTGGAGCAGGCCCGCGCGGTGTTCGACCGGATCGAGGCCTGCCCGAAACCCGTCATCGCCGCCGTGCACGGCCTGACAGTAGCCGGTGGCCTCGAGCTTGTGCTGTGCTGCGACCTGGTCGTGGCCACCGAGTCGGCCAGCTTCGGTGACGGGCACGCGAACTACGGCCTGCTGCCGGCGGGCGGCGCCTCGATCCGGCTGCCTCGCCGGGTCGGGCCGTCGCAGGCTAAATACCTGATGTTCACCGGCGCGACCGTGCCTGCCGCGCAATTGGCCGGCACCGACCTGATCACCTCGCTGGTCAACGACGGCCAGCTCACCGCTGAGGTGGACGCGCTGGCCGCGGCCATTGCCAGCAAGAGCCCGCTCGGGATCGCGGCCATGAAGGCTCTCGTCGCCGACGGCCTCCAGGTCAGCCCGGACGCCGGCCTGCGGATGGAACGGCAGCGGGCCGCAACGCACACCCGGTCGGACGACTTTCAGGAAGGCGTGCGCGCCTTCGCCGAGAAGCGCACGCCGCGCTTCACCGGGCATTGACGGCAGCCCGGCAGCTGACGGCAGCCCAAAGAAGGAAGGCATCGTGGAGAACCTGCTTCGCCTGGACGGCAAGACCGTCCTGGTCACCGGCGCCGGCCAGGGAGTCGGGCGGCAAGTCGCCCTGCACTGCGCCGGCCATGGCGCCCGCGTCATCGTCAACGACTTCCACTTGGACCGCGCCGACGCCGTGGCGGGCGAGATCGGTGCGGCGGGCGGCACCGCGCTGGCCAGCCGGTGCGACGTCACCGACTTCAACGACGTCATGGACATGGTGTCCCGCGCCGAGCAGGAGCTGGGCAGCATCGACGTCCTGGTCAACAACGCCGGTAACGCGGGGCCGGTCCAGGACCCCATGCAGCCGTCGCCCCCGTTCTGGGAGCTGCACCCCAAGGACTGGGAGCCGTGGCTGGGCACCAACTTCTACGGTGTCCTCAACTGCTCCCGCGCCGCCCTGCCCGGGATGGTGGAACGCGGCGCCGGCCGGATCGTCACCGTGATCTCCGACGCCGGCCGCGTCGGCGAGCCGGATCTGGCCGTCTACAGCGGCGCGAAAGCCGGGGCGGCGGGCTTCTCCCGTGCGCTGGCCAAAGCAGCCGGCCGGTACAACGTCACGGTCAACTGCGTAGCCCTGGGACCGATCCGCACTGCCGGCGTGGCCACCGCGACCGACAACGCGGACCTGGTGAAGGCCATGTTGCGCAGCTACGTCATCCGGCGGCTCGGCGAGCCCAGCGATGCCGCCAATTTGATTCTGTTCCTGGCCTCCGATGCGGCCGGATGGATCACCGGGCAGACCTATCCAGTCAACGGCGGCTACTCCTTTGCCGTCTGAGGGAGCGAGCACGGTGAAGACCGACCTGTACGTGCACCGGCCCCGGCTGGAGGAGATGGGCGCCCGGGCCGGGCAGGCCGAGCGGGACGGTTTCGACGGGCTGTTCGTCGCGGAGTCCACGTCGGACCCGTTTCAGTGCCTGGCCGTCGCCAGCCAGCACACCAGCCGGGTGGCGTTGGGCACGTCTGTCGCGCTGGCGTTCCCGCGCAGCCCGATGCTGACCGCGGTCGCGGCGTGGGATCTGCAGCGGGCGGCCTCCGGCCGCTTCATCCTCGGGCTCGGCTCGCAGGTGCGGCGACACGTCGAACGGCGGTTCTCCGCACCGTTCGGCCCGCCCATGCCCCGGCTGCGCGAGTACGTGCGAGCCGTCCGCCATATCTGGGGAGCCTTCCAGGGCGAGCACGCGCTCGGCTTCCACGGGGACTACTACACACTGGACTACCTGCCCGCCGCGATGAACCCTGGGCCGCTGGCCGCTGGGCCACCGCCCGTCTACCTGGCCGCCCTCGGCCCGCTGATGTTCCAGGCCGCTGGGGCGGTCGCCGACGGCGCACTGATCCACCCCATCCACACCCGTGACTATCTGCGCACCGTGGCCGAGCCCGCGATCGCCCGCGGCCTGGAACAGACCGGCCGGTCCCGGGGCGACTTCATCCTGTCGGCCACCGTGTTGTGCATCGTCGACGAGGACGATGGCGAGGCCAGCCGGGAGGCGGTCCGCCGCCAGTTCGCTTTCTACGCCTCCACCCCCGCGTACCGGCCAGTGCTGGAGCTGCACGGCTGGGAAAGCCTCGGGGACCGCCTGCGCGAGCTGGTTCGGCGCGGTGAGCAAGATGCGATGGCCGCGCAGGTGCCGGACGAGATCCTCGACGCGTTCTGCGTGACCGCACGGACCTGGGACGAGGCGATCGAGGTCGCCGGGCGCCGCTATGAGGGCATCGCCGACCGGGTGATGTTCCAGAGTGCACCGGCCCTGGAACGACAGGGACCGAGGGCAGGCCAGGAGGGAACACAATGGCTCAGCACAGCTCTGCGGGACTGACCGCAGCCGACCTGATCGTCGAGGCACTGGAACGCTTCCCGCAGCGTGAGGCGTTCGTGCTCGGGGACCGGCGCATCAGCTACGCCGAAGCGGCCGCGATGATCAGCCGGATGGTACGGCTGCTGGCCACCCGCGGGATCGGCCCCGGCGGCGCGGTCGGCGCGCTGAGCCCTAACCTGCCGGAAGTGTGGCTGGCCCAGGTCGCGGCGTACCTGCTCGGCGCCACCTACACCGGCCTGCATCCGCTGGGCTCGCTCAGCGACCACACCTACGTGTGCGACGACGCCGGCATCTCCCTCCTCATCGTCCACCGCAAGTTCGCGGAGACCGGCGCCCAGCTCGCCGTCGGGTGCGCGGGCATCCAGCATCTGCTGACCCTGGGGCCGGCCGAAGTGGGCGAGGACCTGCTGAGTCTGTGCGAGCAGGCTCCGGCTGGCCGCCTCGGGCGGGGCCCGGCAGGCTCGGAAGACACCGCGTGGCTGCAGTACACCGGCGGCACGACCGGGGTACCCAAAGGCGTGATGGTGCCGCACCGGGCCCTGGTCGAGCAGACGCATTCGCTGACCATCTCGTGGGGGCTGCCGGAAACACCCCGGTTCCTGCTGTCCTCACCGATCACGCACGCTGGGCAACTGCCCATCCTGCCGACCCTGTGCCGTGGCGGGACGGTCGTGCTCCAGCAGTCGTTCGACCCCGCGGCGTGGCTGGACGCGGTGCAGCGGGAAAGAGTTAATTACACGTTCGTCGTGCCGACCATGCTGTACGCGCTGCTCGACCACGGGTCGCCGCACCGGCATGATCTGTCGTCGCTGGAGACCATCCTGTACGGGGCCGCGCCGATGACGCCCGCACGGATCGCCGAGGCGCTCGAGGTCTTCGGGCCGATCCTGATGCAGGGGTACGGGCAGACCGAATGCCTGGGCATGTGCACCAGCCTGCGTAAGGACGAACACGACCCAGTGCGGCGGCCGGATCTGCTTGCCTCGGCCGGGCGGGCGGTCGCCGGTGTCCGGGCCGAGATCCTCGGCGACGACGGGGCAGTCCGGCCGTACGGCGAAACCGGCGAGATCTGCATACGGTCCGGGGTGGTCATGACCGGGTACCGTAACCAGCCCGCGCAGACGGCGGCGGCGCTGGAGCATGGCTGGCTGCACACCGGCGATCTCGCCGTCCGCGACGAGGACGGCTTCTTTCACCTTGTCGACCGGAAGAAAGACGTGATCGTCTCGGGTGCCTTCAACGTGTACCCGAAGGAGATCGAGGACGTGATCGCCACCTGCGCCGGGGTGTCCGCTGTCGCGGTCATCGGCCTGCCCGACGACAAGTGGGGCGAGGCCGTCACCGCGTTCGTCACCGTCCGCCCCGGCGCGCACATCGACCCCGAGGAGATCACCAAGACCGTGCGCGGGCAGAAGGGGCCGCACCAGACACCCAAGGCGGTCCACGTCCTTCCCGGCCTGCCGAAGACCCCGGCCGGGAAGATCGACAAGAAGGTTCTCCGCAGCCAGTACTGGCCCGGCAACCAGCGGCAGATCCACTGAGCGTCGAGGGCATCAGCGTCCAGGGTCGAACGGCCCGGCCCCACCCTGCGTGTTAAGAGCGTGGCGATCGACGACCTGCCGCTTCCGGTAGTCAACTTCCTCAACGTGATCGGCGTCCCCTGGCCCTACCTCAACGAGGACACGGTCTCGGAGTTCGCGGGGCTGGTCCGCCAGTTCCGGGCCGCGGTCGCCACGACGCACGAAAACGCCACCGAGGCGGTCTCGGCCATCACACGGGCGCACCAGTCGGTGTCGACCGAGGTCATGCAGTCGGGCTGGACTTCCCTGACCGCCCGCCACGTCGATGAGCTCACAGCTGGGTGCACAGTTCTGGCCGATGCGCTCGAGGTGGCCGCAGGCTACATCGTCGCCCAGAAGGCCGAGGCGATCGGCGTCCTGGCCGGCATGGCCGCGGCCTTCGCGGCCGACCAGGCCGCCTCGGTGGTCACGTTCGGGCTGGCCGAGGCGGCGATGCCTGCGATCGTGGCCGGGGCCGAGGCGGTGGTCAGGTCGTTGGCCGCCGACATCGAGCAGTACCTGCTCGGCATGGTGGTGACGAGGACCGCACGGCCCCTGTTCGCCACGGTGGAGGAGGCGCTGGCCGGGCTGGACTGGTCCCAGTCGGGTGCGGTGGGCGCG
This sequence comes from Streptosporangiaceae bacterium, assembly GCA_965277615.1. Lineage (GTDB taxonomy): Bacteria > Actinomycetota > Actinomycetes > Streptosporangiales > Streptosporangiaceae > Bog-532. The sequence continues at coordinate 156,494 of CBDIDG010000005.1, forward strand.
ACGCCGACCAGCGTGGTACTGGATCCCGCCGCGGTCCGGGCGGAAACGGCGGTGCTCCGCGGGCACGCGGCATCCTTGCGCGGGCACGCGATGGCTTTTCAGCAGGGTGTGCAGGGGCTGAGCTTCTGATGCCCGGCGAGTTGGCCGCGATTTTCCGTTCCCTGGCCGACGACACCGGTGAGGCAGCCGGTGCCATGGCGGCGGCTATCTCCCGGTTCACCATGGCTACGGCCGATACCGAAGAAGCCAACGTCGCCCCGGACTTTAGCGGCCGATGCGGAGACGGTCAGGGCCGTCGAATCCGTCTGTGGCGGGACAGGTGGCTGGGGTGGCGCCGAGCATGTCCAGGCGTCAACCCAGGAGGCGGAAGCCGCTTACGCCGCTATCCGAGCCAACCCAGACGACGTAGCCAGGATCACGGCCAACACCGGCATCAACGAGGAAGTCCTGGCCCAAGCCAAGACCCACGTGTTCCTTACTACACACGACGTCCCCATAGGCCCCAACCAGATAACTCATGGCTACTTCACCGCCATGGAAACGACCGCTGAACTATGGGACAAGGCAGATGCGGGGACCCTGTCGGACGACGAACTGAACGACTTTCGGTCGCTCATGTCGCACGAATATGTGGAGAGCCGACTCATGGCGCTCGGCATGCCCTACCGTTCAGCCGACCCAGCAGCATGGAATAAAAAAGATCAGATATACAGCACCCAGTACTTCGGGGCTCACGAGGTAGCTCCCAAGGCATCCACCGGTTCCATGAGTCATTGGAAGGGGCTCGGCTTGACGCCACCCGTCAATCCGATTGCGTCTGACCTCTCCAACCTCGACGATGTCGTCAACGCCGCACGCAAAGGACTTAAGCTGTGAATCAGCCCAGCCACAGCAACGCGACTCTGGGCCGCCTCAAAGCGGTCGACTGGGAACCCGGCTTCGACGTCAGCCTGGCCCACGCCCGTTCCCGCGCCACGTTGATGCACGAATACCTGCGTCGTGCTGCGCTATGGGCTCAAGAACTGGGCGGCACCACCAGGTGGCCGTTCTACGACATCGCTGGCCGCTGGGCGCCTGACGTCGACGTACCCACGGAGGTCGCGGAGGAGCTGGAAAAGCAGATCGGCCCTCATATCAATTCATGGGATGCGGTCCCCAGCCGAGCCGCACTCCGGTGGGCCGCGATGCTCGACGCTGGCGTCTCGATACCCGCCCACCTGGAAGACCCTTTTGAGCCGATCCTCGTCATGTTCGAACGCGGCGGTGGCCAAACCACTGAAGCCGGCTTCATCGACCTCGGCGGTTCTTCAGTGTTGCAGAAAACCTGGCGCGACCACCTGAGCACCGAGCCAGTCACGGTCCTAGACGCGACCACTCTCGACGCCCTAGACGAGGTCGCTAACTAGCCCAGCCCAAATGTCGTTACCCAGGTCTACCCTCTGGCCATGGTCTTCTGGCAGCTCACCATCGACGCGAACGACCCAGCCAAGCTGGCACGCTTCTGGGCCCAGGCGCTCGGCTACCAGCCAACGCCGCCAGATGCGCCCGACACGACCTGGCACAGGCACTATCGCGCCCGCCTGAGCGAGGATGCATCCTTCGATGACCGCCTCTTCGACCCAAACGGCCTGCAGCCGCCCATCTGGTTCCAGCAGGTCCCGGAGTCCAAAGTAGGCAAGAACCGCCTTCACCTCGACCTCTACCCCACCGGTCGCGACAACTCTCTGCCCATGGACCGCCTCATGGAAATCGTCGAGGCCAAGGTGGCCGAACTGGTCCAGCTGGGCGCCACCGTAGAGCGCCGAGAGCGGGAGGACGACCCCGAAGACCCGGTCTACTTCGTGGTCATGCACGACCCGGAAGGCAACGAGTTCTGCGTCGGTTGACCGTTCCCCGCAGCTCCCGCCAGATCTCCTGCACGTCACTGGAGATCAGGCAGTACGGGTCACCACCCTCCCGGCTGACTGCTTCGAACCGAGGCCTGTCCCGCCGATCCACCCGCACGGTGACCTCGTAGCCGGGGAAGGCGGCGCGCAGAGCGGCTGCCTGAGCCAGGGCGGATGAAGTCGACGCCAGCGACGGTCCGCCCCTCACGCGATCCTCGCCGTCTCGCCAGAATCATCCCTGGCCCGCGAAGCCCCGCTATCCGCTGCAATTAACGTCTGCAATTTTCCTGGATTAGCTGCCACCAGCGCCCGGCCATTATCAAGCCGCTTAGCCACCCACCCAGCCGAAGTAACCGCAAGATCGTAATCCTCGCCCCAATGCTCGTCGAGTTCATCCAGCTCAGCCTGCCGATACGCGCCCATCATCGATTACTTCCTCTGCTGAGTCAGTTGCGTGTCTTTATGACAGCCTGCCTCCATCGAGTTACCGTCATAAAGAGCAAACCGTTCCGTGTCCACGAGCTGTGACAATCCGTCCAACACCTGTCCAATGCCGTGGCGGAACGGTTCCCTCCAGTCCTGAGAGGGTTAGAGAATGCAGCGAGACGCCACCGCCGAGAGCCCCCTCCGCGTGTTCGGCGCCATGCTCCGCCACTACCGCACCGCCGCAGGCCTGACCCCAGAAGAACTGGGCGCCCGCATCTACCTGTCCGCCTCCCAGATCCGCAAAGTCGAGGAAGGCACCAGGACGCCGACCGAGGCCCTGACCCAAGCCTGCGAAGCCCTCCCCGAGCTGAACTCCAACGGTGCCCTCACCACACTCCGCGAAATCCTGAAGGACCACCTCCGCCACCGCGCCTACCCCGGCTGGTTCCAGGCGTGGCCCGACCACGAGTCCCACGCCAGCCGCCTGCGCGACTTCGAGCTCGCCGTGATACCAGGGCTGCTACAGACCGAGGCCTATGCCCGGGCCATCCTCAGCACTCGCGTCGGCGCCACCGACGAAGAACTTGACGAAGCTGTCGCCGCGCGATTGGGTCGGCAGCACATTCTGGACCGTGAGCAGCCGCCTGAATTGTGGGCGCTATTCGACGAGGCGGTCCTCAGGCGCCCAGTCGGCAGCGTGGGGATCATGGCTGAGCAGATGGCGTTCCTGGCCGAGGCCGCCAGGCGACCACACATCGTCTTGCAGGTCATCCCACTGTCCGCTGGAGCACACGAAGGCATGCGGGGCGGACCATTTGTCATCGCGGACTTCGCGGAGAATCCGAGCCTGGGCTACCAGGACACAGCCCTGACAGGGCAGATCGTAGAAGACGCAAATCAAGTAGAAGCTCTAGCCACGACCTGGGATACGTTGAGGCTAGAGGCACTGCCCCGGAGCGCCTCTCTTGATCTTGTAGAGGAAGTGGCAACGACATGGAGACGGCAGACCCCTTGACCTGGCGCACGTCTAGCTACAGCACCAGCAACGGCGGAAACTGCATCGAGGTCGCCGCCACCGCCCAGGCCATCGCCGTCCGCGACAGCAAGAACCCCGATGACGCCATGTTGGCCTTCGCTCGCCATAGCTGGAAAGCCTTTGCTCGCCGCACGAAAGTTCAAGTAGGACGACCTCGCTAAGTATGCGTCGCTTACGTTTCTCCCTTTTGAAGTGCCGCGGGAGCCAGGCGTCGTCATGGTGCCGTATGGCGTGTTGAACGCGCGTGCCACGGTCGAGCCGACCGGACAGGCCTGGGATCTGCTGAATCAGCTCGCCAAGATCTACGTCTCGCCGGAGGCTGAGTTCCCGGCTCCCATGGGCCCCGGCTACATCGTGCGGTACTCGGTGGAGCGGATCGGCGGGGTAGGGCTTCGGGCCTGACCTAATCGCCTGAATCGGGACGAACCGATATCGGGCCGGCCGAGCCCGACGCCTCAGGCCGCGCGGCCGACTAACTCAGCAATGATCAGCATCTGGGCCAGCACTCGCTCTAGATGCGCGTGGCCCATGATGGGATCACATTCATGAAAGAAGATCTGCCATGGTGAGGCTCAACCTGAGGGCCGTCGAAGGCCGTGTCGCTCCGCTCGGGGGTCGCGAGTCGTACGACCGCGAGTTCATCTTCGAGCTGCTCCTGGCGTACGGGAAGCCTCAGAGCAACGTCACGCGCCTGCGCAACGGCTCGCTGAGCGTCGCCAACGACAAGACCACCGAGGTCGGGCAGAAGAACGTCGTCTACTTCAAGGAGACGACCGACGACCCGCTTGCCGTGATCGACGAGCTGAAGTCGTCGCCGACGGTGGTGCGGTACCGCACGCGCTTCGTGATCGTCACCGACTACAGCGAGCTGCTCGCGGCCGACACCAAGACTGGCGAGAACCTGATGATCCCGATTCGGGACATCAACAAGCACTTCACGTTCTTCCTGCCGTGGGCGGGCATGGAGAAGGCCCAGTACGTCTCCGAGGCCCATGCGGACGTAAAGGCTGCCGAGCGGATGGGCAAGCTCTTCGACGAGCTGCTGGCCGCCAACCCGGGCCTGCTCGAGCTACCGCGCGGACGCCACACCCTCAACATCTTCTTCACCCGGCTGCTGTTCTGCTTCTTTGCTGAGGACACCGGCATCTTCGCCAAGAGCCAATTCACGAACGTCGTCGGCTCGCACACCCAGGCTGATGGGTCGGATGTCGACGAGTTCCTGGCAGCGATGTTCAAGGCTCTGGACACCGAAGGCGCAGCCGACAAGCCGACGCATCTGGCATCTTTTCCGTACGTCAACGGTCGGCTGTTCACCATGGGGTCTGAGCAGACGGTGCCGGCCTTCACCAAGGCAGCCCGCGATCTGCTGATTGCACTGGGGACGCTCGACTGGAGCGAGATCAACCCGGACATCTTCGGGTCGATGTTCCAAGCGGTCGTCAACCCGGACGAGCGCAGCCACCTCGGCCAGCACTACACCTCGGTGCCTAACATCCTCAAGACGATCGAGCCGCTCTTCCTCGACGGGCTCCGCGAGCAGCTTGATGCCGGCTTCGACTCCGTCCGCAAGCTCGAGGCTCTGCTTGAGCGAATCAGCAAGATCAAGGTGTTCGACCCCGCCTGCGGCTCGGGCAACTTCCTTGTCATCGCGTACAAGGAGCTGCGCAAGCTCGAGCATGCGATCCTGGAGCGTCTCGCTGACCTCGACCTAAAGCACCAGGTGCTGTTCGCCGAGTCGAAGATCAGCATCGAGAACTTCTATGGCATCGAACTCGCCGACTTCGCAACCGAGGTCGCGATCTTGTCGCTTTGGATCGCCAAGCACCAGATGAACACCGAGTTCAAAGAGAAGTTCAACGTCTCCATCCCGCTGATCCCGCTCAAGGAGACAGGCCAGATCCAGCAGGGCGATGCGACTCGCGTCGACTGGAACGAGGCCTGTCCCAACGATGGCGGCGAGGTCTACCTGATTGGCAACCCCCCGTACGCCGGGTCGAAGACACAGACGAGGGATCAGAAGGCAGACTACGACTTCGTCTTTGGACGACGCGCGTACTCAAAGAACCTCGACTACATCGCGCTGTGGTTCGTAAAGGGCGCTGACTACATCGAGGGCACACGAGCCGAGTTGGCGTTTGTCACGACCAACTCTGTTGCCCAGGGCGAGCACGTTGGGCTGATGTTCCCGATGATCTTCGCGAAGGGCATCGAGATCGGATTCGCCTACACGTCCTTCAAGTGGGAAAACAACGCCAAGCGCAATGCCGGAGTGACGGTTGCCGTCATCGGCCTCCGAGTGTCTCGACCGGGCGCGAAGTCTCTCTACACCGACGACCTCCAGATCGCGGCGAAGAACATCAACGGCTACCTCGCGGACGGCGACAACGTGTTCGTCGCAAAGCGCAGCAAACCGATCTCAGACATACCCACCATGGCCTTCGGAAGCATGCCGAATGATGGTGGTGCGCTCATCCTGACTGCCGCAGACCGCGAGCGACTGATCAGTACGGCACCAACGGCCGACGGCCTGATCAAGCGGTTCCTGGGGGCGAGTGAGTTTATCGGCGGCACGGATCGTTACGTCCTCTGGATCGAGCCGGATGATCTACAGACCGCTCTCGCGATCCCCGAGGTCGAAGCGCGCATCGAGCGAGTCCGCGAACACCGCCTTAAGAGCGACCGGGCCGCAACGACGAAGCTCGCGGCGATACCGTACCGGTTCGGTGAGGTGCGCTACCGGCCCACAGACTCGATCATTGTCCCGAAGGTGTCATCCGCGAGGCGCGACTACATCCCGGTGGGATACCTAGACACAAGCACCGTCGTCTCAGATCTTGCTTTCGCCGTCTACGACGCCGAGCCGTGGGTGTTCGCCCTGCTGACATCAGCGATGCACATGACTTGGACCCGCGCCGTCGGAGGTCAAATGAAGACGGACTACCGCTACTCGAACACGATCGTCTACAACAACTTCCCGGTCCCGCCGCTGACCGAGGCGGCGAAAGAGAAGCTCACAATCGCGGCGCTTCGGGTGCTGGACGTCCGTGAGTATCACTGCGAGAAGACGCTGGCTGAGTTGTACGACCCGGACCTGATGCCGGAGGACCTGCGGGTAGCGCATGCGGCGGTCGACACGCTGGTGGACTCGATCTACTCCAAACGGGGCTACGAGACCGATGAGCAGCGGTTGTCGGACCTGTTCGCCATGTATGAGGCGATGACTACTGCGGAGGCTGCGAAGGCTCCGGCGAGGAACACGAGGGGTGGGCGCAAGTGAACGGGATTAAGAAGCCGGTCAACATCGTCGACGTGACCTACGCCCGCACGGGCGGGTCGGTACATACCGACGCGATGGGCATGCGCGAGATGCAGCAGCGGGTCTTCTCCAAGCGCAATGCACAGCATTTGCTGGTCAAGGCTCCGCCGGCCTCGGGCAAGTCGCGTGCGCTGATGTTCGTCGCCCTCGACAAGCTCTACAACCAAGAGCGCAAGAAAGTCATCGTCGCGGTGCCGGAGCGATCTATCGGGGCGTCGTTCGCCTCCACCGAGCTCTCGGAGTTCGGCTTCTTCGCAGACTGGGAGGTCAAGCCGGAGCACAACCTTTGCGACCCCGGCTCCTCGCAGGGCAAGGTCGGCGCGTTCATCGAATTCCTGAATGGTTCCGACGCTGTCCTGATCTGCACCCATGCGACGCTGCGGTTCGCGTTCGAGAAGCTTGCCCCGGATGCGTTCAACGGCACGGTGCTGGCGATCGACGAGTTCCATCACGTGTCCGCCGATGTCGAGGCGAGCCGCCTCGGTGCGCTGCTGCGCGAGGTCATGAACGGCTCGGATGTGCACATTGTCGCGATGACGGGCTCGTACTTCCGCGGGGACTCGGTACCGGTGCTGTCGGCCGAGGACGAAGCCCGGTTCACGCCGGTCACGTTCAACTACTACGACCAGCTCAACGGGTACGAGTACCTGCACTCCCTCGGCATCGGCCATCACTTCTACCAGGGCCGGTACACCGATGCGATCGGCGAGGTCCTCGACCTGGACAAGAAGACGATCCTCCACATCCCGAACGTGAACTCGGGCGAGTCCACCAAGGACAAGATCGAGGAGGTCGGGTTCATCATCGACTCCATCGGCCACGTCGAGTCCACCGACCCCGACACGGGAATCATCAGCATCCGCCGCTCCGACACCGGGGTGATGCTGCGCCTGGCCGACCTCGTCGACGACACGGACCAGAAGAAGCGCGCCGGCACCCTCCACTACCTCTCCACGGTCGCCTCGAACGACCGGGACGCGGTGGACGTGATCCTCGCGCTCGGCATGGCGAAGGAGGGCTTTGACTGGCCGTTCGCCGAGCACGCCCTCACCGTGGGCTACCGGGCCTCGCTGACCGAGGTGATCCAGATCATCGGACGCGTGACCCGCGATAGCCCGGGCAAAGAGCATGCCCAGTTCACCAATCTGATCGCCGAGCCTGATGCCTCGCAGAGTGAGGTGAAGGTGTCGGTGAACAACATGCTCAAGGCCATCACCGCGTCGCTGCTGATGGAGCAGGTGCTCGCGCAGAACTTCGAGTTCAAGACCAAGCGCACTGGCGACGATGAGCCGACCCCGCCCGGTGTCATCAAGATCAAGGGCTTCAAAGAGCCGTCGACGGAGCGGGTCAAGCAGATCGTCGAGACCGACCTCAACGACCTCAAGGCCACAATCCTGCAGGACGACACCTTCGCCAAGGCCGCCGCCGGCTCGCTCGACGCGGAGACGAACAACAAGGTGCTGATCCCGAAGATCATCCGGGAGCGGTACCCCGACCTGGACGAGTCGCAGGTCGAGGAGCTGCGCCAGCAGGTTGTCGTGGACTCGGTGATCAAGAACGGCGAGGTCCGCGAGGTCGGGGACAAGCGGTTCATCAAGATGTCGGAGAAGTTTGTCGACATCGACGACATCAACATCAACCTGATCGACTCGGTCAACCCGTTCCAGCGCGCCTTCGAGGTCATCTCCAAGTCCGTCACGCCGTCGGTGCTCCGGATCATCTCCGACGCGATCACCGCGACCCGGGTCGAGATCACCGAAGAGGAGGCGCTGGAGGCATGGCCAAAGATCCAGCAGTGGGCCAAGGTCAACGGCCGCAAGCCGAACGTTCGGTCCGAAGAGCCGACGGAGAAGCGGTACGCCGAGGTCCTGCTGTTCCTGCAGCGGAAGAAGCAGGAACGGGACGCGGCGGCGCGGGCGACGCAGATGGCGGAGGAGTCGTGAGCGCCAGCGAGGACATCGGACCCGTCGACGTGGTCTTTCCGACCAGCATCGAGGCCATCCTCGACTCTGACTTCGATGGCCTCCTGGACGTCCAGGAGAAGCCGGCGAAGGTTACCGCCAGTGACCGACTCGAGCAGGCTTTCCTGGAGATCGTGGCGTTTCGGCGTGCTCACGGTCGGGTCCCGAGCTCGACGACGCGGGAGATCGCCGAGCGCAAGCTCGGCGCGCGTCTGGATGGCATCCTCGCGAGCGACGACAAGATCGCGGCGCTGAAGGCGCTCGATGTGTTCGGCCTGCTGGAGACGGCCGCGGCACCGGCGTCGATCGACGACCTGCTCGGAGTCGACGACTTCGATCTGCTCGGCGACGAGTCGGGGCTGCTCGACATCTCGGACCTGCCGGTGCGCCGCCAGGTCCACGACAGCAGTGAGGCTGCCCGGCGAGAGAAGGCACAGGATTTCGAACAGTTTGAGCCGCTGTTCAAGCAGAAGCACGCGGAACTGCGAGCGGGCGCGAGCAAGCTTGTCCCATACCCAGGTCTCACACACATAGTCGAGGGAGCGTTCTTCGTCCTCAACGGGGTCATGCTGTTCGTCGCCGAAGTGGGCGAGAGCGAGTACAAGAAGACGACGACCGGCGAGAACCGGCGAGAACGTCTGAGGTGTGTGTTCGAGAACGGGACCGAGTCGTCGATGTACCGCCAGTCTCTTGCGATCAGGCTGAGCGATGAAGACGGCCAGATCGTCGTCCAGACCGAGATCCCAGAGATCCTCACCGATGACGAGGTCAGCGGCTACATATACGTGCTGCGGTCTCGCAGCGAAGACCCACAGATCGCTGGCATTAAGGACCTACACAAGATCGGCTTCACCCGCGACTCCGTCGAGAAGCGGATCAAGAACGCCGAGAAGTCGCCGACCTACCTGATGGCGCCTGTCGATGTGGTGGCGAGCTATCGCACGTACAACCTGAAGGCATCCGCCCTGGAGAACCTGCTCCACCGGGTCTTCGCGGACGTTCGCCTGGGCGTCACCCAGGCCGACCGCAAGGGGCGCGGCTACGACCCGTCCGAGTGGTTCGTCGTTCCGCGGGATGTTATCGACCAGGCGATTGACCTGATCGCCTCCGGAGACATCGTCGGCTGGGTTTACGACACCAAGGCGCAGAGGCTCGTTGAACGTGGCCGATAGCCCCAGCCCGGCGAAGTCCCGCCCGACGGTTACGTGCGCGCCTCGAGCGCGACGGCTTCCTCGTCCAGGCGGTACAGCATGCTGCACACCAGCATGAGACCCTGAACCGCGTTGCGCCGGTTGAACTGGCGCGGGCTCACCGTGTGCGCGGTGGCATTGCGGCTGAACGTCGTCGGCACCTTGTCGCCGTTGGCGACGAAGAATTGCTGGTAGGCCCGCCAGATCGGCGCAAAGGCGATGAACTCACGGATGGTGAACTCGTCGTAGGAGTCCGTCGTGCGCGTCTTCTTGTTCGGCGTGTACTTGTAGCGATCGTCGCCGAAGTAAGCCGTGACGATGGCGTCGACCAGCGAACCTGCCAGCGCCTGCGCCGCCGCTGCGTGCCCGGCGCCCAATGCTTCGAGCGCGGCGACGGCGACCGGTTGATAAGGCGCGACTGCGCCCGATGAGCACCTCAGGACCACCTCGCGGCAGTCTGCCGAGACGGCTTTCCATCGCCGGCCGATGATCTCCCGGCGCTTGCTCAGGCTGTCGGCACGGATCAGCGCCTCCACGATGTCGGTGCGAGGCACGCCGTAGAGCGGGATGCCGTCGGCCATGACGACCTGCTCCACCCCTTCGTACCTCAGATCCTCGATCGCGCGCAGGTTCGGCGGGTAGAAGCTCGCGCGCATCGCCTCGAGCGCCGGCCCGAGGTTCTTGAAGAGGGCGAACTGCTGATCGGCGAAGGTCGCGCCGACCTTCGCCACGACGTCCAACGACTGCGCGATACCACCGAAGTCGATGTTCCGGGTGACCTGTTCGGAGATCCTGCCGAGGTTCGCCTGGTGTGCCGCCAGGTCCTTGAAGGCGTCAGTGGCGGTTACGCCTGAGACCTGCGTCTGCCACACCGCCTGGGCGTCGATCATCGGCTTGATCGCGTTGGCGATCATGTCCAGCCGTGCTTGGATCTCAACTGTGGCGGCGAAGTTCTTGAGGACGGACTCGGGGAGTGTGAATGTCGGAATGTTGATCTTCGGGATCAATGACTGCTGGAGGCTCGCCATCGCGTGGCGTAGGTTCTCCGCCTCCTCGGGGGGTGGGCTCGATGCGTTCCTCGTTCCCAGCGTGTCCAGTGGGCTGCTCCGCGCCTTCGTCGTCGGTCACCGCTGTCCCCTCGGGGTGACCTGCACGGTCTCCGGGTCGAACGTCTTCTTGCCGAGCGGGCGCGGGTAAAGCCGGACCTCGACGAAGAAGTCGATCACCCGGCGCTGTCCACGCTGAGCCACCGGATCGGCCAGGATTTCAGCCGTCTTGTCGGCGGAAGAGTGTTCCTCTTGATCGATCATCCGGTCCACTATGACATCCGAAGACCTCGCAGGAGCGCCGTCAGGACGCGGGTGAGACGGGGCACGACCTCGACTACCGCGTGCGCCAACCGGGGATCGCTGCGGTAGAGGGTTTGGACTTCAGGGCCAGGGGTGGCCATCTGCCAGAGGGCACCGGCCAGGCTGGTGGCCATCGCCAGCTACCAGGCGGCCAAGTTCACGGTGGACGGGTCAGCCGGGTACTCGCGGCCGAGACCGCGCCGTTCGGGATCAAGGTCATGGTGGTCGAGCCGAGCGGGTTCGCCACCGACTGGGCCGGATCGTCGAGGACGATCCACGACATCCCGGACGACTACGACGCTACGATCGGGGCCATGCACCGGCGGATGCGGGCCAGCACCTCTGGCACTGCGGGCGACCCAGTCCGGGCGGCGGGAAATCCTGGTCCAGGTGGTCAAGCGGGACAACGTGCCGTCCCACCTGCTGCTCGGGGTCAACGCGGCCACCATGGCGCTCGACTACTCCCGCGGCAACTGGACGAGGCCACCGCCTGGGAGCACGTGAGCCGATCGGCCGACTACTCCGAGCCGTACCCGGCCGAGCTCCCAGCGGACAAGTCAGCGGCTTAATCTCTGAGCTGGTCCGGCGCGCCGGGGCCACTGGCGGGCGACCCCCGGCGCAGTCCTCCGGAGCTAGACGATCTGGCTCCCGGGCGCTTGCGATCACTGAACCAGTGGCCTGCGTCGTGGCACCGGGAGGAAGACATGATGCGCGAGATCGAGGTCAAGTACCGGGTCCATGATCCAGATGCTCTGCTCGTAGCCCTCAAGGACGCCGATATCGCACTGGGGGATCCGGTCCACCAAGATGATCAGGCATATGCCCCGATCGGCTGGGATTTCGGCGATAGCAAGCTTGGCGTCTCCTTCTTCCGGCTGCGTACCGTTGGCGGCCGCCACTACTTTGCGCTCAAGCAGCCGGGCGAGAACGCTCAGGCTTGCCTGGAGTACGAGACCGAAGTCGCTGATCGCGGTCAGATGGATGGCGCTATCACCCAGATGGGCTATCGCCGCACCGTCCGGGTGGCGAAGACCCGTCGCAGCGCAACTTTCGGCGACCTATCTCTGTGTCTCGACGCGCTTGAGGGAGTCGGTTGCTTCCTCGAGCTCGAACGCCTGGTAGCCGACACTGTGGCGGCCGGGCCAGTGCAAGAAGAGCTGGCCGTATTCGCGGCTTCTCTCGGCGCGGAGATGACGCGAACGGACCAGACGTACGACTCGCTCGTACGTGATGCTCAGGCACCGTCTGCCTGACGTGACCATTCGTAAAAGATCATGGCCGCGATTACTGCTGCGACGTAACTGGGCGTCTCATAAGGTACTGGGCACCGCCGCGGCTGACCGTTCTGGGAGTTCAGCCCAGGAATGTCGGCACCCTCCCCTAGCCTGACCGCGTGGCCCCTTTAAGCGATCCCACACCGGTGGACGGGGAGCGGCGTGATCTCTTCCGGTACCTGACCGCTGACGAAACGGCGGCGGATTACATCGCGATCATGGACCTGTTCACGGCGACCTTGCTCACCGATCTGTCCGCCTCTGAGGTGGCGGCGCAGCTCGGTGAACGTAGCGTGCCGTTGTCCCGGGACACGGTCGAAGCGCGGTGCAAGCAGCTCGCAGACTGGGGCAACCTCGTTCCCTCCATCCGGGATGCGCGGGTAGCCACAGTGGCCGAATACATCCGGTCGCGGTCCCGGTACCAGGTCTCGAAACTTGGCGGGCGGCTGCACCGGCAGGCGGTCGAGATACTGCACACCACCGACGGGGCTCGCGAGGTGGCGCGGGAGCTGCTCGGCCAGATCGTGCAGTCACTGGACCGCATCCTGGCCATGCTGGACGGCGGTCGCGCCAGCGTCGGGATCGACGCGGAGGTGCTGGCCGGCGAGGTCACCACCGTGTTCAGCAACCAGCGGGTATTCACGGACAGCGTCCGTGACTTCTACGCCTACCTGGCTGCGATCCTCAGCCGCTATGACCTGGGCGGCGAAGAGTACGCCCAGTTCAAAGAGCTCTTGCTGCTCTACATCGAACTGATCACCGCTGACGTCAACCGGCACGCCCCGGCGGTCGCCCACCGGGCGGCGCTGGTCCTGGAGCGGGCCCATCTGCTGCTGGCCGCGCTAGCCACGCTGCCCGGCCTCACGCTGCCGGACGGTACCCCCATCGAGCGGGCGCAGGGCCGCACCCACGAGGACTGGGAAGAGCTGGCCGCCTGGTACGACGCCAGCCGCGGCGCGTCCGGCCCGGAGCAGCTCCGCGGGGCCGCGGGGCAGGCGCTCGGCCAGCTGATTACCAACGCCAAGCGGCTGCTCGACTCGTCCGGGACGGGATTTTCCCGCCGAGCCGACTTCCTGCGGCTGGCCCGCTGGTTCGCTACCGCCGACGACGAGCAGGCGCACCGGCTCTATGATGCGGCGTTCGGGGCCTATCCCGCGCGGCATTTGCTGCTCGGGCCGGAGGAACCCGACCCGCGGGTGGGACCGACGACGTCGTGGTGGCAGGCGGAGCCGGTGCCGGTCCCGACGTCGCTGCGGGAGCGCGGGGATCGGGCCATGCGGGGCCGCACGTCCCGGGTGCCGGACCCGACCGCGGACCGGTTGCGGCTGACCGCCGAGGCGGAGCGGGAGGCCGAGCAGCGGCGGGCCGCGGCGGCGGAGCTGGCCCTGGCCGGGGCGCTGCACGGGACTACCATCTCGCCCGCGGCGCGGGATCTGCTGCTCGACCTGGTCGCCGCGCTGCTGGCCCAGCAGGGGGAAGAGATCGTCGACCACGACGCCGGACTGCGGCTGCGGGCGGTGGACGGGCCGGACACCGTGGTCTACAGCTCGGACGGCACCACCACGTTCGTCCGGCTCCGGCTGTCCGTGGCCGCAGCCACGGACGAGGGCTGGCCGGACGCGCCCAATGCAATGGCACAGTGAGATGGCCCAGTGAAGGCAACACAGTGAGCACGCCGCGGGTGTCCACGGCCGGGATCGACGCTGGGCAGCGCCGGATCGCCGCCCGGCACCTGCTCGCCTCGCCGATCCTGACCGCCGTCCGCAACCCGGCCGAACTGGACCTCGTACGCCGGCACGCCACCGCGCTGAAGTCGATGTTCAACAGCCAGCTCGGTTACGCACTGGTGGTCGAGTCGACGTTCGCGCGCCTGGTCAAGGCACCGCTGCCTGCGGCCGCGCCGGTGCGCGCGGCCCGGCGCGGTACCGGCGAGACTCCGTTCACGGCCCGTACCTACGTCCTGCTCTCGCTGGCCTGCGGCGCTCTGCTCGCGCCGGGGGTGGGCGAGCAGATCCTGATCTCGGCCCTGGTCGACCAGATGCGGGTCGACGCCGCCGAGCAGGCGGTCACCGTGACCGACGGCATCGGCGACCGGCGTCAGCTGGTGGCCGCGCTCAAGCTCCTGGTGGCCTGGGGCGTAGTGACCGAGACCGACGGGACGCTGACCGGCTGGGGCGAGCGCCCCGAGGACGAGGCCCTGCTCAGCATCAACCGGGCGCTGCTCATCCACCTGCTGCCCAGCCCGCTGCACCAGTACCACACGGCCGAAGAGACCTGGGCGCGCCTCAACGCCGAGCCACCCCGACGGCGACTCCGCCAGCGGCTGGTGGAGAGCCCGGCGGTGTTCCGGGCCGAGCTGCCCGACGACGAACTGGATGTGCTGTCCCGGGAACGCACCGAGCTGGCCCGGCACCTGGACGAGAACTTCGGGCTGGTACTGGAGGTCCGGGCCGAAGGGGCGCTGGCCTACGACCCGGCCAGCGGGACCGGGGGGCTCACCGACATCGACTTCCCCGGTGGTGGCAGCGCCAAGCAGGCCGCCCTGCTGCTGCTCGACGAGCTGGGCGCGACCGCCCCGCCACCGGACAGCACGGTCGTCATCGGCGGTCGCACGATCCCGGCCATCCTCGTGCCCTGGACGCGGATCGACACGGTGCTCGGCGAGCTGGTCACGCGACACCAGCGCGCCTGGAAGGATGCCTACCGCGAATCGCCGGACATCCTCCGAACCGAGGTGGTGGCGTTGCTGACCGCGCTCCGGCTGGCCGAGCCCACCGACGACGGCCTGGCCGTCTTCCCGTTCGCGGCCCGGTACCAGCCGCAGGTGACTATCCGCTCCGCCGCTGAGCAAACCACTGAGCAAGCCACTGAACAGGCCGGAGAGGACATCGAATGAGCCAGTCACGGCAGCCACACCAGGCGCGCCCGCCCCGCCGGTTCGACCAGCGCTGGCGGCTGTCCCGGGCCGGCATCGTCAACGTCTGGTTCTACCTAGATAACGAGTTCGACCTGAGCGGCGGACGGCTGATCCTGCGCGGCACCAACGGCTCCGGGAAGTCCCGCGCGCTGGAGATGCTGCTGCCGTTCCTGCTGGACGCGGACCGGCGCCGGATGGACGCCACCGGCGCGGCCCGGGTCAGCCTGGACGAGCTGATGCGCACCGGCGCGCAGGGCCAATCCAACCGGATCGGCTACCTGTGGCTGGAGCTGGCCCGCCCCGGCGAGTACCTCACGGTGGGGGCGCTGGCCCGGCACAGCCAGTCGGCCAGCAACACGAAGGTCTGGTACTTCACCACGCCGCTGCGCGTCGGCGAGGGCCTGCCGCTGATGTCGGCCTCGCGAGAGCCATTGTCCCGGGATGCGCTGACCGAGCTGATCGGTGCGGAGCGGATCACGGAGTCGGCTCACGCCCACCGCGACCATGTCCGCACCCTGGTTTTCGGGCTGCACGGTGATGCGGGGCGGGACCGCTACGACGGCCTGCTGCAGCTGCTGCACACGCTCCGGGCCCCGGATGTCGGCAACCGCATCGATGAAGGGCGGCTGCCGCAGATCCTGCTCGAATCGCTGCCGCCGCTGCAGGAGGACGCACTGTCCCGGGCCGGCGAGCAGCTCGACGGGCTCACCGAGACCCGGCTGGCTCAGCAGCGGCTGGAGGATTCGGCCCGGGAGGTGGACAAGTTCCTCGGGGTCTACCGGCGTTACGCGGCCGACACGCTGCGCGCCCGGGCTCAGGAGACGCTGACCGCCACCGCGGCCGTGACCGAAGCCCGGAGCCGGGCCACCCAGCTCG
Source organism: Streptosporangiaceae bacterium (assembly GCA_965277615.1). Taxonomy (GTDB): domain Bacteria; phylum Actinomycetota; class Actinomycetes; order Streptosporangiales; family Streptosporangiaceae; genus Bog-532. The sequence goes on from CBDIDG010000005.1 coordinate 172,725, forward strand.
CTAAGGATCTGGCTGCCCTGGAGGAAGAGTCGGACCGGCGCGAGGCGGCCGTCCAGCAGCTGGCCGAAGAACGGTCCGAGATCGACGCCGCGCTGCGGGCCATCGAGAAGCGCGAGATCTTCAAGACCGCCGACGACCTGGTGCAGCGCGATCAGAAGGTCGCCGAGCTCGCTCGTTCCGCGGACCGGGCGCTGGCCGAGGCCGGGCGCAGCCGGGACCAGCACGGCCAGGCGGTCGGCGACGCCGGGCGGGCCCTGGACGAACTGCAGGATGTGGCCGGTGACGCCGCCGCGGCCCTGGCCGAGACCCGGGACGCGCTCGCCGACGCAGGCCTGCCCGCCGCCGGGCTGCCCGAGGAGATCCGGCTGGCCGAGCACGTGGCCGAGCCCGGCTCGGCCCTGGTCCGCACCCAGCGCGACGGTGACCCGCAGCCGGTCACCCGCCCGGCGGCGGCCCAGGCGGACGTGATCCCGGTCGACCTGGACGCCGCGCAGGAGCTGGCCCGGGCTGCGGCGGCCGGCGCCGGCGAGCGGCTGGGCCTGGCCCAGCGCCGGCTCGATGAGGCCCAGCGCCTGGAGCAGGCCGAACGGCAGGTGCTGCAGGCGGAGGCCGAGGCCGGGCAGCTGCGCGACGCGGCCGAAGAGGACGCGGCGACGGCGGACGGCCACGCCCGCGAACGGGACACCGCCGCCGTCGCCCTGGCCGAGGGCTGGCGCGCCTGGTGCCGCGACCCGCAGACCACCGAACTGCTGGGCGAGACCGACTGGGCCGCGCATCCGCGGCTCGGCCCGCTCGTCCGGGACGCCGAAGCGCTGGCCGGGGACGACGGGCCGGCCCTGGACGGGCTGGACGAGGTGGCCGACGTGGCGGCCCGACCGGCGCGGGCGGCGGTGACGACCGCCCGCGCCGAGCTGGACCGGGCGGCGTCCGACGACCGCGCCGGCGAAGCCGCGCTGCGGGCCGAACGCGCGGACCTGGCCGCTGAGCGGGACCCGAAGCCGGACGAGCCGACCTGGCTGGACAGCGGGCGGCCCGGGGAACCACTATGGCGGTGCGTGGACTTCGCCGGTCACCTCGACGACGGGCAGCGGGCCGGCCTGGAAGGGGCGCTGCTGGCCGCGGGCCTGCTCAGCGCGGTCATCCAGCCCGACGGGACGGTGCTGGCCGCCGACGGTGAACTGCTCATCGGCCCCGGCGCGGCCCGGCCGAAACGATCCCTGCTCGGGCCGTTGCGTCCCGACCCGGCCGCCGTCCTGCCCGCGCCGACGATCACGTCGGTGCTGGCCACTGTCGGGTTCGAAGACCCCGGCGCAACAACGGCCGTGTCCGCCGACGGACGCTGGCGGAACGGCCCGCTCCGCGGACGTCACGTCGCCGCCAAGGCCCGGCACATAGGCGCGGCCGCCCGCGCTGCGCACCGGCACGAACGGATCGCTGCCATCGACGCCGAGCTAAGCAAGCTGGCGGGCCGGGCCGAGCAGCGGGAACGGCGGCGGGCCGAGCTGGACGGCACCGTCCGCGCGCTGGATGAGCTGGTCGAAGCCAGACCGCTCACCGCCGAGCTGTTCGCGGCCCGCCGGGTCGCGGCCGAGAGCGCGAGCCGCGCCGGGCGCAGCGCCGGCCGGGCCGCGCGCGAGTCCGAGCGCGCCCGAAAGCAGCGGGCGACGTGGGCCGGCGAGCTGAGCACCCACCAAGCCACGTGCACTCATCTCGGGCTGCCGTCCGGGAAGGAGGCCCTGGCCGGTGTCACGGCCGCCGCGACGCGGGCACGGGACGGCAGCACGCGACTGAGAAAGGAGCTGAACCGGCTGGCCAGCGGTGCACGCCGGCACGGGGAGCAGCTGAAGCGGGTGGCGGAGGCCGAAGAGTTGCGCGACCGGACCGAAGGGGATGCCGACGAGACCTGGTCCCGGTGGCACGCCGAAGCCAGCGCGCTCGCGGCCCAGCACGACGCGATCGATCTGTCGCACGAGCAGGCAAAAGCGGACCTGGCTGCCGCTCAGAAGGCACAGACCGAGGCCAACCGGGACTGGGAGAACGCGACCAAGGCCGTAAGCACGCTGGGACCGAAGCTCGGTGCGGCCCGGACGGAGAGCCGGCGGGCGGCCGAGGATGCCGACGAGCAGCTGGGCCGGATGGCCGCGATGGGTTACCGGTTCAACCGGTCGGTGTCCCTACCGGGCTTGGCCACGGCGGCCACCACTGCCATCCTGGCCACGATTGTCCAGCCCGACCAGCTGGACCAGGTCAAGGTGGCGGCCAAGGCGGTCCTGGGACAGGTGCCTGCGGCCCGGCCGGCGGCCAGCCAGACCATGGTCATGAATGCGTTCCGTGAGTTCGACCGGGAAGTCTCGGGGCAGCTCGATGTGGGCTACACCAGCGAGGACAACGTCTTCCTGATCGAGGTGGCCGGGGTCGGCGACGAGCGCACCCTGGCCGGCGCGGCCCGGGCCCTCGCAGCGCGAGTGGAAAGCGGACGGGCGGCGCTGAGCGAACGGGAGCGGGAGGTGTTCACCCGTTTCGTCCTGGGCGGAGTGGCCGAGGAGCTGCGCCGCCGGGTCAACCAGGCCGACCAGCTGGTCGACGCCATGAACACTAGCCTGAAGGGCATCCGGACCAGCAACGGGATCGGTGTCCGGCTGGGCTGGGGCCTGCGCGAGGAGCACGCGGCGCTGGGCCGGATCCTGGAACTGGTGGCGACCTCGGACGCGGTCCGTTCCGAAGCCCAGAACACCGAGCTGACCGAACTGCTGCGGCAGCGGGTCGAGGAGTTCCACGCCGCCGATCCGAGCAGCGGTTACGCCGCCCACCTAGCCGCCGCGCTGGACTACCGGCAGTGGCACGAGGTGAACGTGACCATCCTCGGGCCGGAAGAGGGCCAAACGCGTCGACTGTCCCGGCGGGCCAAGCTGTCCCAGGGCGAGACCCGGTTCGTCTCTTATGTGACGCTGTTCGCGGCCGCCGACGGCTATCTGTCCAGCCTGGGCGATGATGGCCGGGCGCTGCGCATGATCCTGCTCGACGACGCCTTCGCCAAGGTTGACGAGGGCACCGTGGCCGAGCTGATGGGCCTGCTGGTCGGCCTGGACCTGGACTTCGTGATGACCGGCCACGCGCTGTGGGGGTGCTTCCCGCAGGTCCCGCGGCTGGACGTGTACGAGGTGCGGCGCAGCAACGGCAGCTCGGCCGTCACCACCCATGTGCACTGGGATGGTCACAGCCGGCATCTGCGCAGCACCGCATGAACGCCATCCCGCCCAACCTGCGCACCTACCTGTCGGCACCATCGCTGCGGCCGCTGTGGCAGATCCTGCGCGACCGGCTGGAGCGCACCGGGCACGCGGTCCGCGGAACGATCACGGTGAGCCTGGACGACGATGGCGCCGACCGGCTGAGTGGACTACTGGGTCAGCGTGTGCGCGCCGAAGCTACCCGAGTGAAGCTGACCGACCTCGACACGGCCTTGCGGTCGAGCCCGGCCGACCGCGGCCTGGTCGCGGTGGTCGCTGAGCTGACCGGAGGCTCGCTGCGAGACCGGCCCGCAGAACGGGACGCTGCGCAGACACGGCGCGAGGAACTATGGGCCGAGCTGGAGCGGCTGCTGGTCACCGACGGGCTCGCCGGCCAGGACTGGGCCCGGCCGTGGACTGACTGGCTGCACCGGGGCGGTGTGCTCTCCCGGCTCCCGGCGGGGGAGGCCTGGCCCGCACTGGCCGTCGCCACGCGGACGCTGGCGATAACGCTGGACAGTGGGCGGACTCCGACCGGCCTGGCCGAGCTGGCCAGTGAGGTGACCGGTGACGCGCATGGCTTGGACGACGGCACGCCGGCCGCCGCCCTGGTCCTGAGGGCTCTGGCGTTCGCGCTCGATGCGAAGCCCGCCGCCTCGGCCGCGGAACGCCGGTTGCTGTGGCAGCGGGTCGGGGTCAGCACCGACGAGATCTCCGGCACGGTCATTACCTACGGACTGCGGCCACCGGGAACGGGCCGCTGGGCCGGGATGATGTGCGAACGCGCCGACCTGGGGCTGATCACCCACCTCACCGTCCATGAGCTGCGGCGCGCCGGAGACGTGACCTGTCCCGGGGAGGTCGTCCATGTGTGCGAGAACCCGCAGGTGTTGCAGCGGCTGGCCGCAGCCGGGGTCGACCGCCCGCTGGCCTGCGCCTCCGGCAACCCGGCCGCAGCCGGGATGATGCTGCTCGACCGGACCGTGGTGCGTTACCACGGTGACTTCGACTGGCCGGGGATCGCCATTGCCCGCCGCATTATCGAGCGGGGCGCCCAGCCGTGGCAGCTCAGCCGCGCGGACTACCGCGCTGCGGTGGAACGGCTCGCCGTCGGCCGCAGGCTCGCCCTGACCGGCCGCGCCGAAGCCACTCCGTGGGAGCCCGGATTGGGCCTGGCTATGGTGTCGGCCAATGTCGTCGTGCACGAAGAAGCCATCGTCGACCTGCTGCTGGAGGGTCTCCGCCGGTGACCCAGTCCTACCGTGGACGGTAGGCGGTAGCGCGATGCTGGATGTCCTGCACGATCACGGCGTGTTCGGCTTCGTCGATTCGGTAGAGGACACGCCACACGGTGCCGAGGCGTGCACTATAGAAACCGGTCAGCGTGTCACGAAGCGGCTTGCCCACCCGATGCGGCGCAGCGAGCAACGGACCGGTGATGAACTCGACCGCCGCAGCGGCCACATCCTCCGGTAGCAGCTCAGAGATCGCGCGACGGGCGGGACGGGTCAAGCCGAGCTCGTACGGCTCGGTGTTCACCGTTTACGTTCGGCCAGCAATGCGCGAGCCGCGTCTCCGCCATAAGTGATGTCGCCAGCCTGCTCGGACTCGCGGGCTTCGGCTAGGCCGCGGAGGGCGGCCGGATCAGCCAGGATCTCGGCGGTCTCTCGCGCGGAGAGGTATTCCTCGATCGCGACCAGCACGGTCTGCTGCACGCTGCGATGCTCGTTCTCGGCCAGCTGCTTGAGCTGGGCTTCTACCTCGGGCGGCAGGCGGAGAGTCATAGCCATACCGTAATGGTATCATTCTGGTGCAAGCGTCGCGTCGCGAGGAAGGCCCGTCAGGAGGGCGGTCAGGACGCGGGTCAGGCGAGGGCTGACTTCTACCACAGCGTGCGCGAGCCGAGGATCACTGCGATACAGCTGCTGGACCTCGGAACCGGGCGTCGCCATCTGCCAGAGGGCGCCAGCCAGGCTGGCGGCTGTGGCTATCACGTCTACCGCTTGCAGCTCTGCCAGGCCGAGCAGACGCTCGAGCGCTGCGCTGATGGCAGCGACTTCCTCGAGCGTGACGAGCTTGAACGCTCGGACGGAGTCAATAGACACGTTGCGTTCGAGGTTGAGCGGGGCCTGGGCTAGGAGGTCGCAGAACATGGGGCGAGCCACGAGGGTGTCGGCGAAGGCCTCCGCAACCGTGGCCGCCGGGGCGCCCGGCTCCAGCTGGCCCAGCTTCTCCCGCAAGGCCGCGGACCAGTCGCGCCAGCCTGCGGCGGTGAGCTTCAGGAAGATTTGCTCGCGGGTTTCGAAGTAGCGGAGCATGGCGGATTTATGCAGGCCTACGGCCTGGGCTATGTCGGTGAGGGTTACGGTGCGGATGCCCCGCTCGGTGCCTAGCTGGGCCGCGGCGTCGAGGATGGCTTGTTCGCGCTGTTGCTTCGCTGCGGCGGAGCGGGCTCGCTGAACCTCGGGCGTCGTCGTCACGTGGCCAGTATAGCAAAACTGTGTTGCGTTATTAACGCAACGATGGTTTACTAACTGGCATGCAGACATGGTTCATCACTGGTTCTTCACGGGGATTCGGGCGGGCGCTGGTTCAGGCCGCGCTTGACGCGGGCGATCAGGTCGTGGCTACCGCGCGGCGGCCGGAGCAGCTGGCCGAGTTCAGCGACAAGTACGGCGACCGGGTGCTGGCGCTCGCGCTGGACGTTACTGACGTCGGGGCCGTCAACGCCGCAGTTAGTGCCGGCGTCGAACGGTTCGGACGGCTAGATGTCGTGGTCAACAATGCGGGGTACGCGAACCTAGCGCCGATTGAGACGGGCGACACCGGCGACTTCCGGACGCAGTTTGAGACTAACTTCTGGGGCGTCTACAACGTGTCCCGGGCGGTTATCGCGCAGCTGCGGGAACAGGGCGGCGGGACGATCGTTCAATTTTCCTCGGTTGGCGGCCGGGTGGGCGGGTCGCCGGGAATCGCCAGCTACCAGGCGGCCAAGTTCGCGGTGGACGGGTTCAGCCGGGTGCTCGCGGTCGAGACGGCGCCGTTCAGCATCAAGGTCATGGTGGTGGAGCCGAGCGGGTTCGCCACCGACTGGGCCGGGTCCTCGATGACGATCCACGACATCCCGGCCGACTACGACAGCACGATTGGAGCCATGCACCGGCGGATGCGGGCCAACACCTCTGGCGCCGCGGGCGACCCGGTCCGGGCGGCCGAGATCCTGGTCCAGGTGGTCAAGCGGGAGAATGTGCCGTCGCACCTGCTGCTAGGGGTCAACGCGGCCGACATGGCGCTTGATTACTCGCGGCGGCAGCTGGATGAGGCCACGGCCTGGGAGGACGTTAGCCGGTCGGCTGACTTCTCCGAGCCGTACCCGGCCGAGTTCCCGGCGGACAAGCCGGCGGACTAAGCGGAGCCCCGGGACTCGGGCCGTACTGGGGACTTGCGGCACAAGGAAAGGCTCGGCGCCGGGGCCACTGGCGGGCGACCCCGGCGCCGGGGAACCGGTCGGCGATCAACAGGTTCCCGCTGATAGAACGCTTACTCAGGGGCGCGGGTTCATCGCGGGGCGGCGGAAGCTGGTTATGCGCGGCGCTGGTTCATCGCCGGGGCGCGTTCATCGTCGCGGCCGCGGAAAGCCGGTTATGCGCGGGGGGAAGCGGGATAGCCGAGCATGGCCGCGACGGGCAGGGCACTGCGCGGGGCGTAGGGGATGCGCCACAGGCCACCGTGGGCGGCGGCGTGGGCTTCGTCCTGCCAGGGGTGAGCCCTCGCCGCGTTGTCGCCGGCGCAGAGGTCGTGGACCAGGAGTGCGGCCATCAGGGCGCGGGTCGTCGCGGGGGCGAAGGCTTCCACCCCGAAGTGGGGCGCGCCCTCGTAGGCGGCGGCCAGGGCGCGGTTCTTGGTGACCGATCTGGTCTTGGTTGGCGGGGCCACGTTGAGGGAAACCTTCGTGCCGTCGTGGCGGGCCACCGTGGCGCGCCAGCGCTGGAGGCGTTTGGCCAGGGCGTAGTTGGGACCCTGTTGGGCGATGAAGCTGTCGTTGATGCCCGGCGTACCGTCCGAGGCCGCTTCCGCCCCGGGCCCATAGGCCTGCTTGAACAAGCGGCCGCCCGTGGCGGTGCGGGCCAGTTTGGCCGACATCGGCCGGGTCGCGAACCGGCGGCGGGACTCCGCGACCGCCTCGGGCGGGACGGCGAAGACATCCGTCGGGGTGGCCAAAAAGGCGAGGGCCACGTCAGGTCGGCTGGCCTGCAGGCGGACGGTGAGGGCGTCGACCGCGCTGGCCACGCGGACGTTGGCGGCGCCGTCGGCGTAGACGTAGTTGCCCAGGACCAGGGGACCTTCGATCGTGGTGAGCCAGTCAGCGACCCCGGCGATGTCCGCGGCCAGGTCGAGGCCGGCGCGCTGCGCGAGGTCAGCGCCGGCTTCCCAGGGGGGATCTGTGAACCCCAGCGAGCCCGCGACCCCGGGCGGCCATCCGGAATCAGGTGACCCAACGGGGACTTCCAGCGTCCCAGCACTTCGGCGGGCGGCATCCAGTATCCGCGCCCAGAGCGGTGCGCTGGGGAGATCGACGCCGATCGCGTGGACGCCCCAGCTGAGCAGGACCGACAGCGGACCCACCTCGGCCCCGGCGCCGAGCACCACCACGGTCTGACCGGGAAGGGCCAGCCACTCCGGATGGGTGGCGACGGCCCGGATCGCCTCGACGCAGGACGGCTCGATAATGCCGCGGCCCACCCAATCGTCCAGCTGGCGGAGCAGCGCGTCGCCGCTCAGCTGCTGGTCGCGGTAGGGGATGACCAGCTCGCGTTCGGGCGCCGCCGCACCCGCGACGGTCACGGTCGTCGGGGCTGGGCCCGCTGCCGGCGTTTTTATTACATGTTCCAGACCCAGCTCGGACTGGTCCGCAGCTACCAGACGCATCTGGCGGTACAGCGAACTGAGCCCCTCGCGGGCCACGGACAGGGCGGCGTCGGGCGACGGGAGACCAGCCTCGATCAGGCGGCGGAAATGGCGCAGGTAGCCGCGGCGCCAGTCGCGCTCGTGCTCGGCCGCGGCCGCACCGTCCGGATCGACCGGGCGCAACGCGTCGGCGACGACCGCTCGCCCCAGCGCCGACGTACTGCGCCGGCCGTCGGGGGCCACCGGGAACTCAACGCCCATGTTGGCTCCTGTCGCTACCGCTCCGCCTTTACCGTAGCGGCCAGGCGAGCGGAATCCAGACCCGCGTGGCCCCCAATCCCCGGTTGGCCCACATGAAGTAGGGGACGGCACGAAGCGTGGCTGCGACACCGCTCGCGGGCACCCGGCCCGGCGCTTCCACCACCGTGGTCCCACCCAGCAGGCCGGGCCGGGCCGCCGCCGTCAGCGGCCCGTCATCGATCCGCACCTGGTCGACCAACGCGTCGGGGGGCTGGTCGACCTGCTCAACGCAGTACACCAGGGGACCCCGCTCGATCGCCGTACAGCCGCGGACCGCGTCGATGCGCTCGTCGGGCCGGGTCAGGCGGGGCGGCATGGGCAGCTTCAGGGTCACCACGTCACCGCGAGCCCACCGGCGGCGGATCTTGGCGTATTCGCCCGGCTGGGCCCGCTCCCCCACCGGACGGCCGTTGACGGCCAGATCAGCGTCCGGCGCCCAGGCCGGGATGCGCAGGGCCAGCGTCCAGGGCGCCTCGCCGGTGGCGCGGACCTCGAACTCGACCGTCCCGTCCCATGGGTACTCGGTGGCCACGTCCAGCTCGACGGACTGGTCAGCCACCGATGTGCGCACCTGCATGGGCGCGTACTGGTGGAGCTGCAGGCCATCGGCCGAGCTGGTGGTGAAGTAGTGCTCCAGCGACGACAGTGTGCGCATCAGGTTGGTCGGGCAGCAGGACGTGCCGAACCACGGCTGCCGCCCGTTCGACACCACCCGTTCGTCCTCGGCTTCCGGGGCGTCCCCGCGGAGCTGGAGCGCGTTGACGTAGAAGAACCGGTCGCCGGACAGCGAGACGCCGGGCAGCACCGCGTTGAACAGGGTCCGCTCGATCAGGTCGGCGTACCGGGCCTCCCCGGTAGCCAGCAGCAGCCGCCAGGCCCATTGCACGCTGGCCACCGCGGCGCAGGTCTCGGCGTAGGCCCGGTCGGGGGGCAGCTCGAACGGGTCACCGAACGACTCGCCCTCCCAGCGGGCCCCCAGGCCGCCGGTCACGTACATCTTGGTCTCGGTCATGGCCTGCCACTGGCCCCGCAGCGCCGCCAGCAGCTCGTTGTCGCCAGTCTCGATGGCCAGGTCGGTGGCGCCGGCGGCCAGGTAGACGGCCCGGACCGCGTGGCCCTCCGGGACCGTGGTGTCGCGGACGGGGATCCGGTCGGAGTAGAACGTGCTGCCGCGGAACCGGTCCCGGCCGGCCGGGCCGAGCAGCCCGTGGCCGCGGGCCTCGGTGAAGTAGCGGGCCCGGGCAAGGTCGTCCGGGTCGCCGGTGACCCGGAACAGCTCGGTCAGGGCCATCTCGATCTGCGGGTGCCCGCACACACCCTCCCGCTGGCCCGGCCCGAATGTCTGGCCCAATTGCGCGACGGCGCGCTGAGCGATAGTGATCAGCCCGTCGTCGTGGCCCGTCCGGACCTGCGCCACCGCGGCCTGGGTCAGCGTCCCGACGTTGTAGATCTCGTGGTTGACGGCCAGGTCCCGGAAGCGATCGCCGACGTTTCCGGTGACCTGTTCGAAGGTGTTGAGGTAACCGTCAGGTTCCTGGGCGCCCCGGATCAGTTCGGTGGTCTCGCGCTGCCAGGCGGCGAACTGAGGATCCTCCTCGCGGGCCTGTTCCCAGGCCAGGGCCTCCAGCCATTTGTAGACCTCACCGTCCTGGAAGACCCGGCCGTGGTAGGTCCCGTGCTGCCCGGCCGCGGCGGCCTTGAAGTTCTCGAAGCTGCCCGCCGCCTCCAGCTGCTGGGCGCCGACCGGGATCGTCGTCTCCCGGTTGACCCGTTGCCGCTCGGCCCAGAGGCCGCCGGTGATGGGCGCGTCCCCCAGCGGTAGCGGCCGCAAGACGGTCCGCGCGGTCTCCGTGGGATCGACTGGTCCTGACCTTTGCTCCCGCATGGGACCTCCGCATCGCTGCCGGGCACACCAAAGGAAACCCTATTCCTTGGCCGAGCGGAGGTCGCTACCCGTTCCCGGTCAGGTGCCGTCGCTGACCGGCCAGACCAGGCGGAACCGCTCGGTCACCACGAGGGTGTCGTCGCCGATCACGAGCGTAGCGCCGAGGAATCGGGCCACGCCCTCGCTGCAGAAGAAGTCTTCGTGCGCCGTGCGCCATTGGGCGGCATCGGCGTAGCCGCGGCCCTCGGCGCGCGCATAGTCATCATCGACCGTGCTGATCGGAACCACGCTCACCTCGGTGAGCTCGATGACGGCGGCCGGCTGTCCGGCCGAGTCGAGCACCGAGAAGCGTTGCCCGGGCTGCGGGACGGGTTCACCCTCATGCTCGTAGATCTGCAGCAACCCGGTCAGGGCGGTCTTCTCCCCGGCAAGGATGGCAGCCACCCCGCTATCTCGCTCTGGCCCAGGGAAAGCCAGCTCGAGTACAGGCAGGTCGTCAGAGGCCATGACGCGAACCTATCCCCGCCTCCGTGGCCGAGCGATAGGGCCGGTCAGCCCTTGAGCGAGCCGGACATCAGGCCCTGGACGTAGTAACGCTGCAGCGACACGTACAACACCACGCAGGGGATCATGGCAATGACCGCCCCGGCCACCAGGTAGCCGAGGTTCACCTGCCCGTACGTGCCCACCTCCAAGTTGAACAACTCCACCGGCAGCGTGAATGACTTCTGCGACGTGATGAACGTCAGCGAGCCCAGGAACTCGGTCCATGAGAACAGGAACGCGTACAGCACGGTGGTGGCCACGCCTGGCAGCACCAGCGGCCGAAGCACCCGCGTCACCATGACCCAGTGCCCGGCGCCGTCGACGAACGCGGCGTCCTCGAGCTCCGCCGGGATCTGCAGGAAGGTGTTCCGCATGATGAACACGCCGAACGGCAGGTTGAACGTCACGTAGAACAGCGCCAGCCCGACCAGCGAGTTGGTCAGGTGCACCTGGTTCAGCTCTAGGAACAGCGGGGTCAAGATGGCCTGGAACGGAATCATCAGCGTGACCAGGATGACCCCGAACACGACGCCCTGGCCGCGGAAGCGGAACCGGCCGAACCCGTACCCGGCCAGCAGGGCCACGACCGCGGTCACTACGGCCGTGCCCAGCGCGACCAGAAAGCTGTTCAGCACGTAGTGCCCGATGCTGTTGCCGTGGCCGAACAGTCCGGTGTAGTTGGCGAAGGTCAGGTGGCCAAAGTCCTTGGCCGACGGGACGGCGGCGATGTCCGCGCCCGGTTCGAAGGACTGAATCAGCGCCCAGGCCAGCGGGAGCACGAACACCAGGCTGAGCAGGATCCCGGCCGTCGCGTAGGCCAGCGAGCGCCCGGGGCGGCGCTCCCGCGAGCCGCCCAGGCTGCGCCCGCCGGACGGGCCGCCCACCCCGGAACGCCGCGTCCCGGAACGCCGCGCCGCGTCGTGCGCGCCCGCAGGCGCCACCGTGTTCGTCATGACGTCTGCGGGTTCCGGTCGCGGAGCAGCAGGAACTGGCCCGCGCTGATGATCGCCACCACCACGACCAGCAGCATGGCGCCCGCGGTGGCCTTGCCGATCAGGCCCTGCTCGAACGCGACCTGGTAGATCCACAGCACGATCGGGGTGGTGCTGGTCCCCGGTCCGCCCTGGGTCAGGATCTGGAACTGGTTAAAGGCCAGGAACGACCCGATGACCGACAGGATCAGGCTGAGCGCGATCGACTGGCGCAGCAGCGGCAGCGTGACCCGCAGTTCGGCTCGCCACCGGGACGCGCCGTCGATGTTGGCCGCCTCGTACAGCTCCCGCGGGATGCCCTGCATGCCGCCCAGCAGCAGCACCATGGTCAGGCCGGAGCCGAACCAGATGACCAGCAGGCAGATCGCGGTCATGCCGGGGATGGTGTGCACCAGCCAGGCGGTGGCCCCGTTGGTCAGGCCCACCTCCTTGAGCGCAAAGTTGACCGCGCCGCTGTTGGGCTGGAGCTCGACGTAGAAGATGAAGCTCTCCACGGTCAGCCCGACGACGTAGGGCAGGAAGAACAGCGTGCGGAACACGGTCGAGCCGCGCCGGTTGCTTCGGGTCAGCATGGCCAGCCCGTAGCCGATGACGAAGATTGGCCCGGTCACGATCGCGGTGTAGATGACCGTGAGCAGGATGGCGTGCAGGAACTGGCTGTTGCCCGCCAGCGCCTTGTAGTTGGCCAGGCCGACAAAGTGGTAGGCGCCGACCAGCGGGAAGTTGGTCATGGAGATGTACACCGCGTAGATCAGCGGCAGGATGACCAGGGCCAGCACCAGCAGTAGCGATGGCACGGTGAGGGCGAACCCGAGCCGGCCCGGCTTGGTGATGTTCTTGGCAGCCACGGTGCTCCCGCCCCTCAGCTTCGCAGGTCGCTGAGCACGGAGGTGAACCCGGACTGCCCCTGCTTCAGCGCGCCGGAGACGTTGCCGTTGTAGACCGCCGTGTTGAACATCTCCTGCCAGGGCTGGCTGACCAGGTTGAACAGCGCGTCGTGGGCCACCGTGTAGGGGGCCTGCCCGTGCGGCAGGTAACCCACGATCTGGGCCACCATCGGGTACTTGGCCTTGAACGAGGCCGTGACCGCATCGGACCGGATTGGTTCGACCCCGCCGATCGGGGTGAGCTGCTGGGCCGGCAGACTCAGCGCGTACTTCACGAACTCCCAGGCGCCGGCCGGGTTCTTGGCCCCGGCCGGGATGCCAAAGTTGGCCCCGCCGTCGTAGGTGCTGTAGTTGCCGGTCGGTCCGGGCAGCGGGGCGATGGCGAACTGGGACAGCATCGTGGCCGGGGCCGACGCGGCCGCGCCGTAGCCGCCGGGCAGCATGCCGATGTGGCCAGCCTGGAAGTCCTTGCCCCAGGTGGTGCCGTTCTGGCTCTGGTCGTTGGCCGGGACCACCTTGCCCACCCACAGATCGCGGTAGAGCTGCAGGGTGGCCTGCAGCGACTTGTTGCCGGCCACCGTGGCCGTCTCGTCCCCGGGCTGGCCCTTGAGCACGTCATCCCCGCCCGCGTACACGTTGGGCATCAGGGTGAAGGTGAGACAGCCGGGGCAGTCGCCCGCGAACGAGAACCCGTAGTCGTTGCCGCCCAGGGCCTTGATCTTCTTGGCGTCGGTCAGGATCTGCGCGAACGTGCTCGGGGGCTGGGCCGGGTTCAGGCCGGCCTGCTTGAACAGCGTCTTGTTGTACCAGAGCACCGACATGTCGGCGAAGTCCGGGACGCCGTAGTACTTGCCGCCGCTGGTGGCCAGCTTGAGCGCACCCGGGCTGAGCTTGTCCTTGTAGGGCAGCGCGTTGACTTCGCTGGTGATGTTCAGGAACTCGTTCTTGGAGATGAAGATCTCCGAATCCACGTCGTCCAGGGAGGCCAGGTCGGGCTCGGTGCCGGCCCGGATGGATGTGGCCAGCTTGGTGATGTAGTCAGCGTCGGCCACCGGCACCACGTTCACCTTGAGGTTCTTGTGGCTGGCGTTGAAGTTCTTAGCCAGTTGCTTGAACAGCGGCGCGAAGCCGGAGCGGTACCAGACGGTCACGGTGCCGGTGGCGTTGCCGTTCAGCGACTTGCCCGACGAGGAACTACCGCCCGAGCCCGAACCCGAGCCGCCGACCGGGCTGGTCCCGGAACAGGCCGCGGTGACCAGCGCGGTCAGCAGGGCGGCCAAGGCCAGCCCACCGGCCCGGCGAGCCGGCCGGCGCGAGCCACGCGCCCTCCCGGCCCTCATGACCGCGGGATCCAGACGCGCATGGCCCCGGCGCCCCGGTTGGCCCAGGTGAAGTAGGGCACTGCCCGCAGCGTGACCGGATCACCCGGCCCGGGATCACGGCCGCCGGCGGGTGGGTAGGGGCCAGCGGCCGGGCGGCGTGACACCCGGCCGGGGGCGTCAACGGTCGTGATCCCGCTCAGCAGATCAGGCTGCTTACTGGACATCATCGTCCCCTTCTCGATTCGGACGTGGTCCACGGCAGCGCCGACCGGCTGGTCGGCCTGCTCGAGGCAATACACCAGCGGGCCCCGCTCGATGGCCGCGCAGTCGCGGACCGCGTCGATCCGCTCGTCGGCGCGGGTCAGCCGGGGCGACATGGGCAAGGTCAGCGTGACCACGTCGCCGCGGTTCCAGCGGCGGCGGATGGCGGCGTAGGTGCCGGGCTCGGCCGCCACGCCGGCCGACTGGCCGTTGATCGCTAGCTCGGCCCTGGCGGCCCAGGCCGGGACGCGCAGGGTCAGCGTCCACGGGGCCTCGCCGCCGGCCCGGACCTCCACCTCGACCCTTCCGTCCCACGGGTACTCAGTAGCCACATCCAGCTCTACCGGCTGGCCGCTCAGCACCGTGCGCACCCGCATCGGCGCGTACTGGTGCAGCTGAAGGCCGTCGCCCGAGCTGGTGGTGAGGTAGTGCTCCAGTGAGGACAGGGTGCGCATGGCGTTAGTCGGGCAGCAGGAGGTCCCGAACCACGGCTGCCGCCCGTTGGACACGACCCGCGAGTCCTCGGCGGCCGGGACGCCCGCGCGCAACTGGAGCGCGTTGACGTAGAAGAACCGGTCGCCGGACAGCGAGATGCCCGGCAGCACCGCGTTGTACAGGGTCCGCTCGATCAGGTCGGCATACGCGGCGTCGCCAGTGGCCAGCAGCAGCCGCCAGGCCCACTGCACGCTGGCCACCGCGGCGCAGGTCTCGGCGTAGGCGCGATCGCTCGGCAGCTCGTACGGGTCGCCGAACGACTCGCCCTCCCACCGAGCGCCCAGGCCGCCGGTCAGGTACATCTTGGTGCCGGTCATGGCCTGCCACTGGCCCCGCAACGCCGTGAGCAGCTCCGGGTCGCCGGTCTCGGTGGCCAGGTCGGTCGCGCCGGCCGCCAGGTAGACCGCCCGCACCGCGTGTCCCTCCGGGACCGTGGTCTCGCGCACCGGCACCCGGTCGGAGTAGTAAGCGCTCCCCGCGAACCGGCCCGTGCCGAGGGAAGCCAGAATGCCATGCCCGCGGGCGTCCACGAAGTAACGGGCCAGGGCCAGGTCGTCCGGGTCACCGGTGAGCCGGAACAGCTCGGTCACGGCCATCTCGATCAGCGGGTGCCCGCACACGCCGTCCCGGCGGCCCGGCCCGAACGTCTGGCTTAGCTGGGCCACGGCCCGCTGAGCGGTGGTGACCAGCCCGTCGTCATGCCCGGTCCGGACCTGAGCGATCGCGGCCTGGGTCAGCGCCCCGACGTTGAAGATCTCATGGTTGAAGGGCAGGTCCCGGAAGCGGCCCGCCTCGTCCCCGGTGACCTGCTCGAAGGTGTTGAGGTAGCCGTCCGGCTCCTGCGCGTCCCGGACCAGGCCGGTGACCTCGCGCTGCCAGGCGGCGAGCTGGGAGTCCGGCTCGCGAGCCTGCTCCCAGGCCAGCGCCTCCAGCCACTTGTAGACCTCACCGTCCTGGTAGACCGGCCCGTGGTAGTCGCCGCGCTGCCGGGTGCTGGCCGCCTTGAAGTTCTCGAAGCCGCCCGCCGCCTCCAGCTGCTCAGCGCCCAGCGGGATCGTGGTCTCCCGGTTCACCCGCTGCCGCTCGGCCCACAGGCCCCCGGTGATCGCCGCGTCGCCCAGTGGCAGGGGCCGCAATACCGTCCGCGCCGCGGCGGTCGGGTCCACCGGTCCCACCCGCCGCACGAACTGCTCACCGCTCGGAGTCACCGCGCCGCTCTCGCTCTGGCCCACCGGCCCTCCATCCGTACTCGGAAAATACAGAAACCGTATTCCTTAATTTTCCTGAATGTAACCCTGGCCCTGAATGCGGTCAAGAGCCGACTGCGCTCCAGGGGCCGCGAGGCCGGGTACCATGCACCGGAAAGGGGGGCGATACATGAATCAGCCGAGGCCGCGGCCCGTGACGATCCGTAACGTTGCCGCGCTTGCCGGCGTTTCCGTCGGCACCGCCTCCAAGGCGCTCAACGGCCAGGGCCAGCTGCGGCAGGAAACCCGTGACCGGGTGCTGGCCGCGGCCGAGCAGCTGAAGTTCCGCCCCAACGAGGCCGCCCGCAGCCTGGCCAGCGAGCGGACGTTCACGGTCGGGCTGATCACCACCGACAGCATCGGCCGGTTCAGCATCCCGGTGCTGCTCGGCGCGGAGGATGCGCTGGACGCCGGCACGATCTCGGTATTTCTGTGTGACACCCGGGATGACCCGATCCGGGAACGGCACTATGTGGACACACTGCTCAGCCGCCGCGTCGACGGCTTCATCGTCACCGGCCGCCGGTCCGACCCCCGGCCACCGCTGGCCCGCGACCTGCCGGTTCCCATGGTGTACGCGCTCACCCCGTCCAGCGACCCGGCCGACTGCTCGGTGGTGGGCGACGACGAGCATGCCGGTTTCCTGGCCGGTGAGCATCTCATCGCCACCGGCCGGCGGGCCATCGCCTACATCACCGGACCGGACCGGTTCGAGGCCGTCGGCCGCCGCGAAAAGGGCCTGAACGCCGCCCTGGCCAAGCACGGCCTGGAGCTGACCGGGCCGGTGCTGTACGGCGAATGGTCGGAGGCCTGGGGGCGCCGGGCCGCGCAGAGCCTGCTGCGATCGCAGACGGCGTTCGACAGCATCTACTGCGGCAGCGACCAGATCGCCCGCGGCGCGGCCGAAGCCCTGCTGGCCGCCGGGCGCACGGTGCCCGGCGACGTGGCCCTGGTCGGCACCGACAACTGGGACGTAATGGTGGAAGGCCGCCGTCCCTCGCTGACCACGATCGACCTGAGCCTGCACGAGGTGGGCCGACGGGCAGCGCAGCACCTACTGGCCGCGATCGATGGCCAGCCGGTCCAAGGCCTGGAGAAGGTTCCGGCCCAGCTGATCATGCGCGAATCCACCGACTGAGGGCGACACCCCGGGCGGCTCGGCGCAGGGCGGCGCCCCCGGTGGCTCAGCGGAGGGAACCGCCGTCCTCGAGGTCGAGCAGCGCGACGTCGGTCCGGGTGGGCAGCCCCTCCCAGTCGCCGGAGGTGGCGACGGCGAAGGCGGCCACGCGGGCCCCGGTGGCCAGCCGTTCCGAGACCGGCCGGCCGAGACGGCGCGAGGTCAGGTAGCCCGCGGCGAAGGCGTCACCCGCACCGACGGTGTCGACGGCGGTGACCGGTACGGCATTTTGCTTAAGTTTCTCCTCCCCGGCCCAGCAGGTCGCGCCGGCCGCGCCGCGGGTGACGACCACCTCGGCCACCCCCTCGGCCTGGAGCGACGCCGCCGTCTCGTCCTCGGTCGCGCCCGGGGCGCCGATCAGGGCCAGCTCGGATTCCGAGGCCAGCACCACGGTGGCCTGGGCGGCCAGCGGCCAGAGCGCGCGGGCGGCTTCTTCCGCGTCGGCCCACAGCGCGTTCCGGTGGTTGACCAGGAACGCCACCGGCACACTGGCGTCCCGGGCCAGGCCGATCAGCCATTCGGTGGCCCGCCGGGCCTCCGGGCTGAGGGCGGGGGTGATCCCGCTGACCACCAGCAGGTCCACGTCCGGAGCCCAGGCCGTGTCGGCGTCGGCGGTGCTGAACCTCGACCCGGCCGAGCCGCGCCGGTGGTAGATGGCGCGGCTGCGGCCACCCGGACCCGGTTCGAGCAGGAACAACCCGGTCGGGGCGTCCGGGTCGGTGGGGCACGCGGACACGTCCACCGCTTCGGCCCGCAGCGTGCGGAGCACGAGTGTGCCCAGTTCGTCGGCTCCGACCCGCCCGGCGAAACGAACCGGCACGCCCAGCCGGGCCAGGCCGATGGCCACGTTGCCTTCGGAACCGGCCACGGACAGGTTGACCTGGCCGCCGAGGCGCAGCGGCTGCCGCGCCCGCAGCACGGCCATGACCTCCCCGGCCAGCAGCACGGTCATCGCGCGCTCACCGGGAGAAGTCCAGCAGCACTTTGCTCGACCGAGCCGGGTCCGCGGCCACCGCGAACGCCTCGGCCGCTTGGTCGGCCGGGAACACGTCGCTGACGATCGGGTCGACCACCGCGCGTGGGTCGGCTAGGAAGGCCACGGCGTGTTCGAGCTCGATCAGCCGCAGCGATCCGGTCAGCGTCAGCTCGCGCGCGATGCACAGGCTGGCGGGCACGGCGATGTCTCCGGCCGGGACCTGGCCCACCGCCACCACGGTGCCGCCGGGGCGGGCGGCCCGGATCGCGCTGCCCAGCCCGGCCACCGTGCCGGACGATTCGACCACGATGTCGGGCGGGGCGGGACTGGATCGGGTGGCGGCCGCGGCCCCGTCGGCCAGGTCGCGGGCGTGGATGGCTTGGACGCCCAGCTCGCGGGCCACGGCCAGCGGGCGGTCCTGCACGTCGGCCACGGTGACGGAGGCGGCGTCGCGGTAGCGGGCCACCGCCGCGACCAGCAAGCCGATCGGGCCGCCGCCGACCACGAGGATGTGGGCGCCGGCGATGGGGGCGCCGACCGCCTCCGCGCGGTCCAGGGCGTGCCAGGCGATGCCGGCTGGCTCGGCCAGGCTGGCCCGGCGCAGGTCCAGGGTGTCCGGGAGCGGGATGAGCCGGGCCGCGGGCACGGCAATCTGGTCGGCGAAGCCGCCGTCGGTGTGTGGCACCTGGGCCGCGCTGCCCAGGTAACGGGTTTCGGGGCAAAGGTTAGGGGTGCCGCCGGCGCACCAGCGGCAGTGCCCGCAGCTGCGGGCCGGGTGAATCGCCACCGCCTGCCCGGCAGCCGGCCCGGAACCGTCCGCGGCAGGAACGGCGACCCGGCCGACCACCTCGTGCCCGAGGACCATCGGGGCCTGGAGCACGGACGTGCCGACCGCACCGTCGTGCCAGTAGTGCAGGTCGGAGCCGCACACCCCGCCGTAGGCCACGTCGACCAGGGCCTCATCCGGGCCGGCCGCGGGCGGCGGGTCGTGGTCCAGGCGCAGGTCGTCGCGGCCGTGCACGCGCAGCGCACGGATGTCAGCCTGACCAGGCACGCCGTCTCCTCCTCGAGGGACTCCGCTCACAGAATCCCCATTCACAGCACAGAACTCCGGCTCACAAAACCTCGGCTCACAGCACCGCGGTGATGCCGCCGTCGACGTAGATGACCTGGCCGTTGACGAAGTCAGAGGCGGGCGAGGCCAGCCAGACCGCGGGCCCGGCCAGGTCGGCTGCGACACCCCAGCGCCGGGCTGGAGTGCGGCCCAGGACCCAGGCGCTGAACTCCTCGTCCGCGACCAGGGTGGCGTTCAGGTCGGTGCCAATGTAGCCGGGGGCCAGGCCGTTGGCCTGGATGCCGCCCGCGGCCCACTCCGCGCACATGGTCCGGGTCAGCGAGCCCAGCCCGGCCTTGGCCGCGGCGTAGGCCGAGGTGCTGGCCCGGACCAGCTGGGTCTGCAGCGAGCAGACGTTGATGATCTTGCCGTGGCCGCGGTCCAGCATGCCGTGGGCCAGCTGCTGAGCCAGCACGAAACAGCTGGTCAGGTTGACCGAGATGACCTGGTTCCAGGCGTCCAGCGGGAACTCGGTCAGCGGCGACCGAGACTGGATCCCGGCGTTGTTGACCAGCACGTCGATCCCGCCCAGCTCGCCCTCGAGGCGGCGAGCCTGTTCGACGACCGCGGCGTGGTCGGCCACGTCGAACGCGCAACTCCGGACGTCGGCCCCCGCCACTTCGGCCGACAGCTGCTCGCGGGCCTGGTCGGCCCGGGCCGGGTCCCGGCCGTGCAACACCACGGTCGCGCCCGCGCGGGCCAGCCCGGCCGCGATGGCCGCGCCGATCCCCCGGGTGGACCCGGTGACCACGGCGCGCCGTCCGGTCAGGTCGAAGGGCGAATCAGCCACGCTTCTCCTCGGGAATCAGCCACGCTTCTCCTCGGCGACGTCGACAGGATGTCCTCCCGTTTCCAGCGACCGGGCCGCGGCCAGCACCACGGCCAGGTCGGCCAGCCCGTCGTCCACGGTGACCACCGGCTTCCGGCCGGAACGGATGGCCGCCGCCCAGTCCTTGACGATAGACCGGTGGCTGTCGTAGTAGTTCTCCGGCGGGGAGATGGCCCGTCCCCCCGGGGTCTGCTCGTCCCAGAGGGCAGCACCGCCCTGATCGGTGTCGTAGTCGACCCGGATCTCGATCCGTCCCCGGGATCCGACCACCGTCCCCTCGGCCTCGGCCGCCAGCGGGAACGCCGTCCAGGCGTACAGCGACTGGGCCGCCAGCCCGGACGCGAACCGGACGGTGAGCAGCAGCGTGTCCCCCGAGGCCGCCCCCGCCGGATCCGCCCCGGCCTGACCGGCCCCCGTCTCGCCCGCCTGCGCCCGGCTGGCGATCGCCGACACCTGGCTGATCGGGCCGCCCAGGTAACGGAGCAGGCTGGTGTGGTGGGTGCCCTGGTCCAGCAGGAGGCCCCCGGACGGGCCGCCACCGCGGCGCCACCCGTCCCGCAGCCACACCCCGTCCAGGGTGAACGCGCGGGTGGACCGCAGCGTGAGCACGTCGCCGACCGCTCCCGCGGCCATCGCATCCCGGGCCGCCCGTACCGCCTTGATGTGCGGGTAGTTCTCCGCGACGGCCGCCACCCGCCCGGCCGTGGCGGCGGCGCGCCGGATGCGCTCGCCCTCGGCCAGCGTGGTGGCCAGCGGCTTCTCGACCAGCACGTGCCAGCCACGGGCGAGGGCGTCGCAGGCGGAGTCCGCGTGTGCGGCGTGCGGGGTCCGGATGTCCGCGGCGTCGATGATCACCCCGTCGTCCACCGCCGCCTGAACCGAGGGATAAGCCGGCACTGCGAGGGCACTGGCCACCGCCTGGCTCCGCTCGGCCTGCGGGTCGATCGCCGCCACCAGCCGGAAGCCGCCGGTGGCGTTGGCGTACACGTGCCGGGCCACCAGTTCGCCGATCGCCCCGCATCCCACCAGGGCGACGCGGACCGAGTCTGATCCCTGCGGCGGGACGATCATGCGGTGGCCAGCGCGGCGGCTACGCCAGCCAGGGCGGCGGCCTGCCAGGCGGCCGAGGTGATGGAGCGGGCCAACTGCTCGGCGTGGCTGGGGTCGACGGCGGCCAGGGCGCCGGCCACCGCGGCCAGCGCCGAGGCCCGGCGGTCGGTACCGGGGATGGACATGGCGCTCCGTTCGGCGTCGGCGATGACCCGGGTGGCGCGGGTGACGTCGAGGGCGGCCATGACCTTACCTACGGCGGCCATGGCGGGGGCCCGGGCGCTGGCGCCGGGCAGCGGGCGGGCGAGCCGTTCGGCGTCGGCGATCAGGCGGCTGGCCCGGTCGGGGTCGGCGCCGAGGACCGCCTCGGCCAGCGCCGCCAGCGCCGACGCCTTCTGGTCGGGGGCGGGAATCGACTGGGCGACCTGTTCGGCGTGGTCGGGGTCGATGACCGCCAGCGCGGCGGTCACGTCGGCCAGCGCAGACGCCTGCTGGTCGCCGCCGGGCACCGACCGGGCGTCGCGTTCAGCGTCGGCGATCAGCTGGCTGGCCCGCCCGGCGTCACCAGCAGCCACGGTCGCGGCCACCCAGGCCAGCGCAGACGCCTTCCAGGCGGGTTCGGGCAGCGACTGGGCCACGGTTTCGGCGGCGTGGGCGTCGGTGATGGCTAGCGGGCCGCTCACCGCGGCCAGCGCCCGGGCCCGGGGCTCGGCGTCGCGGATCGACTCGGCCACCCGGCGGGCGTCGGCCACCAGCCGGGCCGCCCGGCCCGGGTCATCCGAGCGCACGGCCGAGGCCACCGCCAGCAGGGCCTGGGCCTTGGACTGGCTCTCGGGGACCGAATTAGCCACCCGCAGCGCTTCGGAGACCAAGCGGTCGACCTGCGCGCGGTCCACGTCCGGGCGGACCGGAGCTACCGGGGCGGGAACCGCCGCCACGGCCGGAGCGACCTCCAGCGCGGCCGGAGCCGCTGCCCTGGTCAACGCTGTCGACCGCCCCACGGACGGGAGCCGGGCCGGCGGGAGCCCCGCGGGCGGCGGTGCCGTCCGGACACCGAGGCTGGCGGCCGGAATCCGTGATCGTGAGCGCCCCGGCAGCGCGGCGTTGGCGGTGAAGGCGAACTCGCGGGCCGAGCCGGAGCCCTGCTCGCTGGGGGCGGGCAGGCCCTTGGCCAGCAGGCGCTCGCGCAGCGCGGGGTAGAGGTCGCCGAAGGTGAGCCAGGGCGCGCGGCCGGGCAGACCGGTCGCGACCAGATCGCGCAGCTCGGCGGTGAACGAGGTGCACGCCAAGTCCTGGCCGTCCCGGTCCGGGACGGCGGCGGGCTCGTCCCGGCCGGTGGCCGCCAGGGTGTAGCCGCCAGCCATCGGTGCGAGCGATTCAGGTCCGCCGCCGCCGGCCGTGGTGGCCTGGCCGCCGAAGCAGCAGTCCAGGATGGACAGCCGGGTGTGCGCGGGGCCGCCGCGCAACGTGCCGACCAGGGCCCGCCAGGGCAGGCCGCTGGTCTCGGGCCGGTCCGGATGGGTGGCGGTCACGCTCAGGCACAGCTCGCCGCCGGCCGAAAGCACGCCGTGCCCGACGTAGTAGAGCAGCAGCACGCCGGTGGTGGCCGCGGCCACCTCGGCGATCTCGGCGTTCAGTTCCTCGGCCGACAGCGGGTTGGCGATGACCCGGAGCTGGCCGGGGGGCCAGCCGCACAATTCCGGGTCCGCGAGCATCGATCGCATGGCCTGCAGGCTGTTGCGCGCGGCGCGGATCGGCGGCAGTTCCGCATACTCATAGGCCGACACACCGACGAGGATGGCCGACGAGCCCGGCGGGACGATAGCGTCAGCCATCCCCGCCCGCCCCGGGCCGGGAGTTTCCGGGCCGGGCCCGGTCATGGACGTACGCGCTCATCGGTCCCCCTTCCCACCGGATACCGCACGCCCAGGTTGGGAGCGGATGCCCGGATGGGCTTCTATCAGCTAAAACGCTGACATGATACGAGCCACCGGGGAGGGAGAGCGGTTCCGCCACGGCCTTCGGCCGAATCAGCTGAGACGGCCTTCGGCCAAATCGGGTGAGACGGCCTTCCACCCGATCAGCTGAGACGGTCAGCTGCCGGTGGGTGCGCCCAGCGTGAGGGTGATGGTGTTGCCCGGGCCGGGCAGCGTGAGGTTGATCAGCGCCGTGGCCAGCAGGCAGTGGGTGAACCTGGGGATGGTGTAGGTGCCGCTGACCGTGCCGCCGCTCAGGGCGTTGAACCCGGCCTGCGAGCTCAGCGTGATGGTGGCCGGGGTGACGGTCTGGCAGGCGTTGCCCACCGGGAGCGGGATACCGGCCACCTTCAGGCTGGTCAGCTTCAGGGTGATCTTCGAGGTGGCCTGAATGCCGCCGTCACTTTCCAGGGTGCCGGTGGTCGGCCCGCTCGGGACGAACTCGGTCGTGGCGGTGACCGGGACGAACCCCAGTTCGCTGAACGAGCCGGTGGCGGCGGGGAGGTTGATGCTGCCGGTGATCGCACTGGTGGTCAGGTCGGCCGAGGCGGCCAGCGTGCCCGGGCCGAGCGGGATCGAGGAGTGGATGGCGTTGATGTAGGTGCTGCCGCTGACCGGGTAGGTCAGGCTGACGCTGGTGTCGGCCGAGGCGGGGCTGATCCCCAGGCCCACCGCGCCGGCCACCGCCGCGGAAGTGAGCAGGATTCCGGCGAGCCGCTTGTTCATGGTCATCACTTCCTGGTGAGGATTCGGATCCCCCGCGGTCAGCGCGTACGTTACTGGCGCGTAACAAGGCCGGCAAGAGCGTCCGGAGCGCCTTATCGGCTCTACGTCCGCGCCGCTCAAGAAGCGGTTATTTCCTTGTCAACAGGTGAGTGCCCGTGCGGGCGGCCCGCCCGCATTGGTTAACGTCGGGACGTGGACGCGATCACCGAATGGACGAACACTCAGCGCCGGGTTGCCGAGCTGGTTGAGTCACTAGACGCAGAAGAAGCAGAGCGCAGCGTGCCGGCCTGCCCGGACTGGACCGTGACCCAGTTGCTGGCCCACATGGTCGGCCTCAACGCCGACGTGCTGGCGGGCGACGAGCCCGACGACCACAACCGCACCTGGACGCAGCGACAGGTCGACCGCCGGGCGGGCCGCGAGCCCACGGACCTGGTGGCCGAGTGGCTGGCCCTGACCCAGCCCATGCAGGACTGGATGCAGGAGCACGGCACCCGGCCGCTCCACGACGCGGTCATCCACGAGCAGGACATGCGCGGCGCGGTCGGCCGGCCCGGTGCCCGGGACACCGACGGCCTGGCCGCGGTCCGTGAGGCGATGGCGGAGCGGTTCGCGACCCGGGTCCGGGCGGCGCACCTGGCCCCGGTCGAGCTGCGCAGCCCGGCCTGGATCTTCAGCACCGGCGACGGCGACCCGGGCCTGGAGCTGTTCGCACCCGACTTCGACCTGGCCCGGGCGCTGATGACCCGCCGGACCGCGGACCAGCTGCGGCAGTGGAGCACGGCCGGCACGGTCGACCCCTACCTGTCGGTGTTCGCCAGCCTGGGGCCGCTCCCGGACCGCCCCCTGCCCGAGTAACCGTGGCCCGGATGACCACGAACCAACGCGAGCGTGACCAGCGCGATATTGCTTAATGACGACGGAATGTAGGACGATCCAGAAATGGTTACGGTCACCACAGGCAGCGGCAGCGGCGCCATTGCTTACCCTGCCGTGACGGAAAGACGAGGTGGCCGATGCGCCTGCTGCTGATCGGAGCGCCGGGAGCCGGCAAAGGAACGCAGGCTGATCTGCTGTCCAAACGGTTCAACCTCGCTCATATCTCCAGTGGTGACCTGCTGCGCCAGCACGTGAAGGACCAGACCACGCTGGGGCAGCGGATCAAGGAATACGTCGACGCCGGTGACCTGGTGCCGGACGCGCTGGTCATGGACATGCTGCGCAAGCCCGTGGTCACCGCGTCCGAGGCCGGCGGTTACGTGCTGGACGGCTTCCCGCGCACGGTCGACCAGGCCAAGGCCGCGTTCGAGACCGCGCGCGAGCTTGGCGTCGAGGTCCAGGCCGCGGTGCACCTAGACGTGCCGGACGAGGAGCTGATCCGGCGGCTGCTGGCCCGCAGCCGCGGCTCGGACGACACCGAGGACGTCATCGCGCACCGGCTGCAGGTCTACCGCGAGATGACCATCCCGCTGCTGGACTACTACGCGAACCGGGAGTGGATGTTCGCCGTGGACGGCACCCGGTCCCCGGACGAGGTCCACCACGACATCGTGAGCCGTCTGGAGAAGATGGCCGCCTTCGCCCCCTCGGCCGACCAGGACGTGGCCACCGCTTAAGAGCTGGCCGCAGCGGGCAGGCGCCCGAGCTGGTGCTCCCAGCCGGCGCGGTGGCCGTCGATGTGGGTGGACGGCAAGCCCCGGTGCGTCAGCACGACCATCGTGTCGCTGCCGTCCGGGGTCAGCACGACCTCTACGGTCGAACCGCCGGGCGGCAGCGTGTCGCTGCCGGGGATGCCCCAGCTGAACACGACGCGGTACGGCGGGTCGACGGTGATGTAGGCACCGCGGGCGAGGGCGTCGCCCATGTCGAGCGAGAACACGCCGCCGGGTTGCGGGTCGAGCTCGGCCCGGTTGCCGATCCAGGTGACGATGAGGGCGGGGTCGGTGAAGTACGGGAACACAACCTCGGGCGATGCCTTGATGTGCTCGGTGGCGACGATGACGTCGTTGCGGATCTCGGCGGTCACGACTGGCTCTCCGGTGGCCGGGGATGGGCCGTCTCGACAGCCTTCTTGAGGCGGCTGAGGGCATCGGGCCAGAACTCGGAGAGCAGCTCGCGCACCGGCTCAAGCGACTCGTGGTGCAGTGTGTAGAGACGGCGGGTTCCCTCACGGCGCTCGACAAGGAGGCCGGCCTGCTTGAGCACGCCGATGTGCTGGCTGACCGCCTGCTGGGTGAGGGTGAAGTGCGCCGCGATCCGGCCCGCGGGCAGCTCGGTGTGCTGGACCAGGCGCAGGATCTGCCGGCGGTGCGGGTCGGCGAGCGCCCGCAGCACCGCGTCGGGTGCCGCAGACGCGGGCGGCTTCGACTCGTCCAGGGATCCAGCCGACACACCCTTCATGGTGTCTCAGGCCCCAAACGGGGTGCCGGTGCCGGTTTCGGCGAAGGTCTCGATGCTCGCCATGAAGTACGTCCAGGCGGCGAAGCAGTCGCCCCAGCACTCGAGCTGCGGGGTCATGCCGACGTGCCGGAAGCGGAGCTCGGTGCCGGTCCCAGCGGGGACGATGTCGAACTCCATGGTCGTTCCGAGCCACTCCTGAGTGTGTCCGGTGGGTGTGATCCCGTCGGGCGCAATCGACTCCCAGACCACGCGGGTGGGGCCGGACTCGAGGACGCGCATCGTATTGACGCCGTGCTCGCCGAAGCTCGTGGTGAGCGTGCCGCCGACCGCTCCGTCACCCGCGGTTGGGCCCCACCAGCGACTGACGCCGACGGCGGAGGTGAAAAGGGCCAACACGGTGGCCGGGCTGGCCGGGAGGTTCAGGACCGCGGTGAAGTCCTCGGTCCGCGCGCTGGTCGTGCTGGTCATCGTGAGCTCCTCTAGCATCTACAAACATTTACTTGTACAAGTCGTTGGCTGTAAATTAGCCCGAGCGCTGCCGCTTGTCAAGAGATGGCGCTCACTGCTGGTCGCCGCCGGCTACATACGCTCCAGCGGCTCGAACGTCACGCTGAACGTGGCGGGCCCCGCGTCCAGACGATGGGCGGGCAAGACCCCGGGTCCGCACGAACCGGTGCCGAGCCCGTTGTGGGCGTGATCAATATTTATAAAAAGGTGGTCCCGGGGCGTGAGCTCGCTGGGATGCCGCGCCGCATCCAGGTCACCGGCCGTCCAGCGGTGCACGCTGATGTTGGCCACCGGGTCGGCGGTGACGCGCAACCCCGCCCCGGCATCGTCGGTGACCTGAGCCCAGCGCACGTCGGCCCGGTTCCCGTTCTCCTGCGGGAACACGTACGGCGTCTGCAGCTCGGCCACGGTGGCCCGGAACCGGCCCACCCGGGCCGCGCGGCGCGAGTCACGGTAGGCCTCACCCGGGCCGAGACCGAACCACTCCACCTGGTCCAGTTCGGCCGGCAACGCCATCAGCAACCCAAGCCGGGGCAGCGGCACCGGCCAGGTCCCGTCGGGCCCGTCGAGTTCGACGTGGACGGTCAGGCCCAGCACCGGCCCGGTGGCGGCCCAGCGGTAGGTAGCCCGCAGGCCGAGACGGCTGGCGGCCGGCGCGACCCGGGTCCGCACCAGTAGCTCGTCCGGGCCAGCGGTGACCTCCCCCACCCGGTGTTCCATCCGGTGCAGGCCCAGCTCGCGCCAGGCCAGCTCGTTCTGCTCGCCCGAGAACCAGCGGTCATTGTCGATCGGCGCCCGCCACAGGTCGAGGCGGGGCCCGTCGACGGCCAGCGAGCCCAGGCTGGTCAGCGTTCCGTCGCCCGGGTCGAAGACCCCCGGGCCGACCCAGATCGCTCCGGCCGTGACCGTCACGGGGGTGGGCGCGATAGCGACCGCGGCCGGCGCCGGCGGCGGTGTACCGTCCACCCGGAACTGGCCCCAGCCAACCTCGTGGCCCGCGGCCGCCCACGGACACCAGTTGGCCAGCGCCGCCCGCACGGTCAGCCAGATCTCCCCGCCGTCTTGGCCAACGGGCGGGACGGCGGGAAGCGGCACGGTCACCGACTCGCCGGGCCCGACGTCGGGGACGTCCAGCGAACCGGCCGCGACCGGCTCGCCCTCCACCTCTGCCGACCAGGTGAAGTTCAGATGGCTCAGGCCCAGGAAGTCGTAGCGGTTGGAGATCCGCAGCCGGTCGCCGTCGCGGCTGATCCGCACCGGCTCGATGACCTTCTGGTACTCCAGCAGGCCCGGGGACGGCGTCCGATCCGGGAACAGCAGCCCGTCGGCGACGAAGTTGCCGTCGTGCAGCGGCTCGCCGAAGTCGCCGCCGTAGCCGTAGAACTCACCCCGCTCGTCCCGGGTCCGCAGGCCGTGGTCGATCCATTCCCAGATGAACCCGCCCTGGCAGCGCGGGTACCGGTCGAACAGCTCCTGGTACTCGCTCAGGCCACCCGGGCCGTTGCCCATGGCGTGGCCGTACTCGCACAGCAGGAACGGCATGGCGCGGCGGCGCGCGTCCAGCTCCGGGTCGTCCAGCGGCTCCTCCCGGCCCTGGCCGATCAGCTCGACCTCCGCGTGCGGGGTGTACATCCGGCTGTACACGTCGACGTCGCGGGCGGTGAAGTCGCGTTCGTAGTGCAGCGGCCGGGACGGGTCGCGGCGGCGGGCCCAGCCGGCCATGGCGGACAGGTTCTGGCCGCTGCCGCTCTCGTTGCCGAGCGACCACAGCACGATGCTGGGGTGGTTCTTGTCCCGCTCGACCATCCGCTGCATCCGGCTGACCAGGGCCTGCCGCCAGTCCGGCTGGCCGGCCGGGTTGTCCGGCGCTGGCTCCGGGCTCTGGCCCAGGAACCCGTGGGTTTCCAGGTCGCACTCGTCGATGACGTAGAGCCCGTACTCGTCGCACAGCTCCAGGAACCGCGGATCGGGCGGGTAGTGGCTGGTCCGGACGCTGTTGATGTTGTGCTGCTTCATGAGCAGCACGTCCTGGCGCATAGGTGTCTCGGTGAGGGCCCGGCCGCGGTCGGGATCGAACTCGTGCCGGTTCACCCCACGGAACAGCACCCGCCGCCCGTTCACGGTCAGGATCCCGTCGCGGATGGCCACGGTGCGGAAGCCGATCCGCAGCGGCACGGTCTCCGCGGCGGTGACGAGCGCGCCGTGGTAGCGCCGGGGCGATTCGGCCGACCAGGGCTCGACCGCGGGCACGGTCACGGTTTCCCCGGCCGCCGCGTCGATGTCCAGCTCCGGCACGGTGACCCGGGCCGGGCCAGCAGGATCATACGGCGCGTCCACCTCGACGCGCAGCGTGCCCGAGCCGGTGCCGTGGTCGTAGTCCGCGTGCACGAAGTAGTCGCGGACGCCGCCCTCGGGCCGGGCCAGCAGCATCACCCGGCGGAAGATGCCGGACAGCCACCACATGTCCTGGTCCTCCAGGTAGCTGCCGGACGACCACTGGTGCACCCGGACCGCGAGCAGGTTTCCCTCGCCCGCCGGGCCGAGCACACCGGTCACGTCGAACTCGGCCGGCAGCCGGCTGCCGGAGATGACTCCGAGCTCGGTTCCGTTCAGCCA
This sequence comes from Streptosporangiaceae bacterium, assembly GCA_965277615.1. Lineage (GTDB taxonomy): Bacteria > Actinomycetota > Actinomycetes > Streptosporangiales > Streptosporangiaceae > Bog-532. The sequence goes on from CBDIDG010000005.1 coordinate 202,169, forward strand.
GACCCGGGCGCACGAGTCCACCCCGTCGAAGCGGAGCACGACCCGGCCCGCAGGCCAGCCGGGCGGCACGCTGAACCGGACCCGGTAATCCCCGGTCGGGTTGTCCGTCGGCACCCGGGGCGGGTCCACCGGGAACGGGTACCGGATGTTGGTGTAGGCCGGGGCGCCGTAGCCGTGCAGCTGCCAGTGCGACGGGACCGGCAGCGTGGCCCAGTCCCCGTCGCCCGCCGACGGCTGGGCGAAATCAGCCGGCCCATCGGCCCGCGGCGACCAGCGGAACTTCCAGTCCCCGGACAGGTCCAGCCCCGGCGCACTGGACCGGAACCAGGCTCGGGGCGGCTCCGCACCGGCCCACGGGTGGAACTGCTCCCAGTACGGCGCCTCGGTCACGGCATCTCCCTACCCTGGGTCCGGCTGCCCTCCTTACCCTAGGGATGCGGCCTGCGCCTCCCGGGAAAGGACCACCGTCAGTGCTGTCCGACAAGCTGCTGTTCGACGAGCTGGAGCAGACCAGGGTGCTGGCCATCCTGCACGGCGCCACCCCGGCCGAGACCGTCCGCTGGTGCGAGCGGGCCTGGTCTCTCGGCGTCACCCTGGTCGAGGTCCCCATCCGTGCCGACGGTGACCTGGACCTGCTCGCCGCCGCGGCGGAAGCAGGCCGCCGCACCGGTCACCCGGTCGGCGCGGGCACGATCACCTCGCCCGAGCTGGCCCGCCAGGTCGCCAGGCTGGGCGCCGCGTTCACCGTCGCCCCCGGCCTGGACGAAGAGGTCGCCGCGGCCAGCGCGGAACTGGGAATGGCGCACCTGCCCGGCGTCGCCACCGCGACCGAGATCCAGCGCGCCCTGCGGCTGGGCCTGCCCTGGCAGAAGGCGTTCCCGGCATCGTCGCTCGGGCCGGGCTGGTTCACCGCCCAGCGAGAGCCGTTCCGCCAGGTCAAGTTCGTCGCCACCGGCGGCGTCAGCACGGAGAACGCCGCCGCGTTCCTCAAGGCCGGCGCGGCGGCGGTCAGCCTGGGCAGCGCCTTCGCCCGCTCCCCAGACGAAGACATCCGCGCCCTGCACGCCTAGGCCCGTTCAAAGTGTTTGATGCGGCGTGGCCGACCTGCTCCCAAGACCCATGTCCCACGCCCTATGAGTCCCACACACCCCATAGGCAGCACTGCTTCAAGACACACCAAGATCGATGGCGATTTACCCACCATAGAGGGGTAGTAAAGCGCCATCGATCAAGACCATGTCTGCCCTTCGGCCTATGAAACGCGCCTTAGGCACGGCTGACCCAGGGCTTCAGGGTCGTAGGAGTTTGTTAAATGCTGGTTATTGACTGAACCGCGCACCATCACGCTGGCCAGCGCCCTCACCGGCAACTCCCGGGACTGACCAGTGATAATGACGGGATGACCCCGGGCTCGCTGACCGCGCGCGAGGTGCTGGCCGCGCTGCTGGAGCCAGGGTCGTTCCGATCCTGGGACGTTCTGCCGGTCGACGTCGCGGCCGGGCCGGCTTACGCGGCCGAGCTGGCCGCGGCGCGGGCCCGGACTGGGGTGCACGAATCGGTCATCACCGGGGAGGGCCGGATCGGCGGCCACCCGGTGGCCGTGGCCGCGAGCGAGTTCGGCTTCCTGGGCGGGTCGATCGGGCTGGCCGCCGGGGAACGGCTGACCCGGGCGGTGGAACGGGCCACCGCCGCCCGGCTGCCGCTGATCACCCTGCCGGCCTCGGGCGGGACCCGGATGCAGGAGGGCACGCTGGCCTTTTTGCAGATGGTGAAGATCACCGGCGCGGTCACCGCGCACCGGCGGGCCCGGCTGCCGTACCTGGTCTACCTGCGGCACCCCAGTACCGGCGGGGTGTTCGCGTCCTGGGCCTCGGTCGGGCACCTGACGCTGGCCCAGCCCGGGGCGCTGATTGGTTTCCTCGGCCCGCGCGTGTACGAGGCGCTGACGGGCCGCGCGTTCCCTGAGGGGATACAGACCGCGGAGAACCTGGCCGCGCACGGGCTGATCGACGCGGTCATCGCCCCGGACCGGCTCGGCGGCCTGGTCGCCCGGATACTAGACGCGCTGACGCCGGCTTCCGAGGCGCAGGTGACTAGTGGGGCTGGGGTGGCCCTTGAGGCCGACGAGTTTGATGAGACTGGGGTGGCTGGTGGGGCTGGGTCGGCTGGCCGGGCTGGTGGGGCCGGGGTGGGCGAGACGGGGGGCGGGGGCGCGTGGGCTTCGGTGCTGCGCACCCGGCAGCCGGACTACCCGGACGCGCGCGCGCTGATCGCGGCGGCCGCGACCGACGTGGTGACCGTGCGCGATGGGAGCGTGATCCTGGCCCTGGCCCGGATCGGCGGTATGCCGGTGGTGCTGGCGGCCCAGGACCGGCACGCTCCGCCGCCCGGGCCGGGCGCGCTCCGGGTGGCCCGGCGCGGGGTCCGGCTGGCCGCGGACCTGGGGCTGCCGCTGGTCACGGTGATCGACACGACCGGCGGTGAGCTGTCCCCGCAGGCCGAGCAGGACGGCCTGGCCGCGCAGATCGCGCACACCCTGTCCGACCTGCTGACCACGCCGTCCCCCACGGTGTCGGTGCTGCTGGGTCAGGGCACCGGCGGGGCGGCGCTGGCCCTGCTGCCCGCCGACCGCACGGTGGCCGCCGCCGACGGCTGGCTGGCCCCGCTGGCGCCCGAGGGGGCCAGCGCGATCATGTGCCGCGACACCGATCACGCCGCCGACCTGGCTGAACAGCAGGGCATCCGGGCCGCCGACCTGGCCACGGCGGGCGTCGTCGACGAGGTGATCACCGGGACTGGGCCGCCGGGAGCGGATCTGGCCCCGGAGCTGGTCCAGGGTCTGGGCCACGCTGTGCAACGGGCCCTGGCCGAGCTGGCCCGGCAGAACCCCGAACGCCGGCTGGCCGCCCGCACCCGGCGCTACCGCCGCCTGGGGCAGTAACTTCGCGGCGGCCCGGCCCAGCGCCGGGCGATTAGTTTCCGCCCCAGGTTCCGTCCTTACCTGTGACCGGATGGGACACGGGAGGAACCATGAACGAGCGTTCGCGCTGGATCGCGCTGGTGGTGCTGTGCACCGGCATGCTGATGATCGTCCTGGACATGACGGTCGTGAACGTGGCCCTGCCGTCCATCCAGGGGGACCTGGGCTTCAGCCAGTCGGGCCTGGCCTGGGTGGTGAACGCCTACCTGATCGCGTTCGCCGGGCTGCTGCTGCTGGCCGGGCGGCTGGGCGACCTGGCTGGGCGGCGGAACGTCTTCCTGACCGGTCTGGGGGTCTTCACCGTGGCCTCGCTGCTGTGCGGGCTGGCCACCAGCCAGGTCATGCTGATCGCGGCCCGGTTCGCCCAGGGGGCGGGTGGCGCGCTCACCTCGGCGGTGATCCTGGGCATGATCGTCACGATGTTCACCGACCCGCGGGAGAGGGCCCGGGCCATCGGGGTGTTCGCCTTCGTGGCCTCGGCGGGCGCGGCCGTGGGACTGCTGGCCGGCGGGGTCATCACCCAGCTGCTGAGCTGGCACTGGATCTTCTTCATCAACCTGCCCATCGGCGTATTCACCGCCGTCGCGGCCCGGCGGATGATCGAGCCCGACCAGGGCGCGGGCCTGCGGGCCGGGGCCGACGTGCCCGGCGCCGGGCTGGTCACCGGGGCCATGATGCTCGGCGTCTACACGATCGTCGGCCCGGCGGCCCAGCAGGGCTGGCTGGCCGCCGAGACGCTCGGCCTGGGCGCGGCCACCCTGGCGCTGCTGGCCGGGTTCGTGCTCCGCCAGCACACGGCCCGGCACCCGCTGATGCCGCTGCGGGTGTTCGCCTCCCGCGCGGTGATCGGGGCCAATCTGGTCCAGGTGTTCGGGACGGCGGGCATGTTCGGGATGTTCTTCCTCGGCTCGCTCTACCTGCGCCAGATCGTGCACTACGACCCGTTGCAGATCGGGCTGGCCTTCCTGCCGGTCGCGGTGATCATGGGCACCCTGTCGGTCCGTTACACCGACCGGCTGGCGCTGCGCTTCGGCGCCCGGCCGACCATGCTGACCGGCCTGGCCCTCATCGCCGCCGGGCTGGCGCTGTTCGCGCTGGCCCCGGCCAGTGGCGGGGCCTACCTGCCCCACGTCTTCCCGGTCGCGGTGCTGGTCGGCGCCGGCTCGGGCCTGTGCTTCCCGGCGCTGATGACGCTGGCCATGTCCGGTGCCACCGCCGAGGACGCGGGCCTGGCTTCCGGGCTGGTCAACACGACCGGGCAGATCGGCGGCGCGGTCGGCCTGGCCGTGCTGGCCACCGTGTCCGCGTCCCGGACCAGCGCCCTGGCCGCCCGGCACCAGCCCGCGGCGGTCGCGCTGACCGGCGGTTACCACCTGGCCTTCTGGATTGCCTGCGGCCTGGTCGTCGCGGCCGCTGGGGTCACCCTGGTCGTGCTGCGCCCGCAGCCGGCCGCCGAGACCGCGGTGCCCGTGGCTGAGACCGTACCCGTGGCTGAGACCGTGCCCGAGCGGAAGCTCGGCTACACGATGAACTAATTTTGAGCCCAATGAGCTCACCAGCCGAGATGACCCCGCGGGAACGCAAGGACGCCATGCTGGCCCGGATCCGGGGCGGGCCGCTCCAGCCTCATCGCGAGGGCGGTCATGTGCTGCGGGTCCTGTCCACCCCCGGACGCCGGACCGGCGAGCCGCGGACGTGGCCGATCGCCGTCATCCAGTGGCAGGGGCACCACTACGTGTGCGCCCCGAACCGGCGCCGGGACTGGGTGCGTAACCTGCTCGCGGCGGGCTGGTGCACGGTGGAAGGCGAACAGCCCGAGCGGCATGAGACCACGCTGGTCGAGACGCCCGAGGCGGCCGAGGCGGTAGCCAGCTACCTGAACAGCCTGCAGCGCCGCAGCCCCAGCAGCGCGTGGCCGTTCCCGCGCGACGCGCCGCCCGGGCAGATCCGGCCGCACCTGGGCGAGATCGCCGTGTTCGAGCTGACCCCAGCTCCGTAGCTGAACTCAATAGAACTCAATAGAAGGAGAGGCACCGGTGCCCGTGACCACAGTCGACGTGACCACACCCGACGGGGTGATGGACGTGACCCTGCACGAGCCGGAGGGCGGCCCGGCGCCGGCGGTGATCTTCTTCTCCGACGCGGGCGGGGTGCGGCCGGTCATGCAGGAGATGGCGTCGCGGCTGGCGTCGGCCGGTTACCTGGTGGCGGTGCCCAACCTGTACTACCGGGCCGGCTCGTACGAACCGTTCGACATCACCACGCTGTTCACCGTCCCGGGCGAGCGGGAGCGGATGGGAGCCATTATCGCCCTGGCCGGCCAGCACGGGCTGGACCGTGACACCGGTGCGCTGCTGGACGCGCTGGCCGGTCACCCGGGGCGCCGAGGTGAGCTGGTCGGGTGCGTGGGCTACTGCATGGGCGGCAACTGGGCCTTCCGTACCGCCGGGGCGCACCCGGACCGGATCGCCGCGGCCGCGTCCTTCCACGGCGGCAACCTGGCCACCGACGACCCGGCCAGCCCGCACCGCCAGGCTGACCGCATCCGGGCCCGGCTGTACTTCGGCGTGGCCGACGCCGACCCGTCCTGCTCGCCCGAGAGCCAGGCCCAGCTGGTCACCGCGCTCAGCCAGGCCCACGTCGGCTACCAGCTCGAGCTGTACCCGGGCGCCGGGCACGGGTTCACCGTGCCCGGCAATCCGTCCTACAACGACGCCGCGGCCGGGCGGCACTGGACGCGGGTGACGACCCTGTTCACCGAGGTCCTAACCGCCTGACGGTGCCGCTTGACTACTTAATGAGCGGATTTTGTCACTCTAGGTTACGACAGTGAGTTCCCGGGCAAACTCGGATTTCGGGTATCGGTCAATCCGGGGGGATTCGCATGATCGGCCGCCTCTCCGCCGCCAGTATCGCGGCCACCACCGTCCTGCTCACCGTGCCGGCCACCACTGCTACGGCGGCCGTAACCGTCGATAAGGCCGCCACCGCCAGCGCGGCTGGCGCGGCGGGCGCGGCAGGCGCGGCAGGCGCGGCGGGCGCGGCAGGCGCGGCCACCAGCTGGCAGCACGCCGTGCTGATCTACCACTCGGCCAGCCGGACCCAGCAGCAGTGGGAGCAGCACCTGATGGCGGTGAACGCGGCCGGTCAGTTCACCGGCAAATGGCTGTTCGACGCGGCCATTGTCACCACGCAGACCATCGACGGCTCGGACATCATGGACGCCAGCTTGACCGGGGCCGACCTCACCGACCTGCTCAACCAGGAGTTCGCCGACGCGGCCGCGCTGGACAGCGCGGCCGCGGCCCTGGCCCAGCAGTACGGCGCGCCACCCAAGCCGATCCAGGTCGCGCTGGCCCTGCCCTGGCTGGACCCGCAGGACACCAGCATCGCTGTGCCTGATCGAACGTTCAACCTAAGCAATGCGTCGGACCGGGTGGACGCGGCCGACTGGTACCTGCAGCAGGTCCAGTCGAGGGCCCAGGCCGCGAACTGGTCCGAGCTGAGCCTGTACGGGGTCTACAGCCAGCGCGAGGACGCCTCGCCCGGCTGGGGTGACCCGTCCTACCTGCAGGCCATGAACAGCAAGGCGCACGCGCTCGGCCTGAACACGGTCTGGGTGCCGTACTACGACGGGCCCGGCAGTTTCAGCGGAGCCAGCCTGGGCTTCGACGTCACCAGCGTCCAGCCCGAGTACTCGTTCCGCGACGCCCAGTACGAGGGCACGGTCAACGACTCCCGGCTGTACAGCGCCGGGACCAAGGCCGCCGGGCAAGACCAGAGCTACGAGTACGAACTGTCCGGCCAGGGCAACTCGGTGACCGAGGAGCAGGTCGCCCACCAGTACCTGGCCGTGGCCCAGGCCACCGGTGCGGCCGCGTACCCCCAGGTCTTCTTCACCGGCCTGTCCAGCGACCTGTTCGACCAGGTGTCGGGCCAGAGCGCGGTGGACGCCAGCGAATGGCGGACCTACACCGACCTGACCAGCTACCTGGCCGGCCAGACGATCAGCAACACCGACCTGGCCATCCCGTGGTCGCCGTCCGCCACGGCGGCCGGCAGCTCCCAGCAGACGACCTGGACCCCGGCCACGGCGGTCATCCTCACCTCGATCCGGGTCGACTTCAGCGACGCCACCGCGACCAGCCCGTGGCGCGGCCAGGTCAGCGTGAGCGTCACCGGCCCCGGCGGGACCCGCACGTCCTACGCCGTCCGCGGCGGCAGCGACGCGGTCAACCCCGCGTACAACGCGGTCTTGGTGCCGCTGCCCGCCGCGGCCAGCGGCAACAACACGGTCACCAGCGCCACCATCACCCTCAGCCGGGAGACCGGCAGTCCGTGGCCGACCGTGCTGCGCGTGGTCGGCAGCCAGGACGACCCCCCGACGATCGCCAACGGGAACAGCGGCGCCACCAGCACCGCCGCGCCACGGGTGGCCCAGGCCGGCCAGTACGCCGACTCCCAGCCGACCAGCACCGGTTATTCCGCGGGCAAGCTCACCGATGGGCAGGTGTCCCTGTCCGGCACCTGGGACTGGAGCGGGGTCATGGGCTGGAATTCCGAGGGCGGCCCGTTCCAGGTCATGATCAACCTGGGCAAATCCGCCGCCGTCGGCTCGGTCGCGCTGGTCACGCACCAAGACCAGACGGCCGGCATCAACTGGCCCAACAACGTCAGCGCGGCCGCGGCCGCCTGCCCGCCCCAAGACACCGGCATCACCGGCCAGAGCTGCGCCCCGGCCGGCACCTCCGGCCAGGTGTCCCTGGCCTCGCAGGCGGTCAGCGGCGGATCCGACGCCGACGACACCGCCGGGACGATCACGCTGCCGATGTCGTCGGTGTCCGGGCAGTACGTCACGGTCACCGGGACCTGCTCCGGCTGGTGCCTGTTCGACGAGATCAAGGTGCTCAGCCCGAGCGGCTCGGTGCTGTCGACCGGCGCCACCTACACCGTCGTCCCGACGCCGACCAACGGGCCCGGCGGCGGCACCACCTTCGGTGACGACGACTACAAGCTCACCGACGGCGCGGTCGTCCCGGTCTACGGACCGCAGTTCGCGAACGCGGTCGACGGCATCCCGGGGAACTCCGGCGGCTCGGTTCAGGCCACCTGGACCGGCGCCCACAGTGCTAGTTCAACCGGGGCTAGTTCAACCGGGGCTAGCTCAACCGGGGCTAGCTCAACCGGGGCTAGTACCGCCACCATCTGGATGAGCACGCCGAACAGCACCTACGGCGTCGTGCTGCCCGCCTCGGTCACGATTGCGTGGCGGAACGCCAGCGGGGTGTGGCAGGCCGGCACCGCCGTCACCCCGAAGGCGAACTGCGGCCCGGGCGCCTGCGCCAGCCTCACCCTGCCGTCCGGCGCCCAGGTCACCGGGGTCAAGGCCACCTTCCCCGGTGGCGGCTCGTCTTCGGCCTGGTACATGGTCAGCGAAGTCAGCACTCAGTAACCGGGGTCAGACCGGGGAGCTGTCGTCGGATAGCCGCAGCCAGCGGTAGCCGTACCCAGCCAGCTTGATCTCCGGACCGATGGCGGTCGGCGATACCCCGTCGCCCAGGACCTCCACCACGTCCCGGCTGCAGGGCGAGATGCTCAGGTCATCGGGCAATTGAGCCGTGGCGGGCTCGGCCGACAGGTTGTGCAGGGTGACGACACACCCATCCCGCCAGTGGTACTCGATGGCCAGCACGCGCGGGTCACCGACCGGGAGCGTCCGCCACTGGCCCCAGCCGAATTCCGGGCACTCGCGGCGGACCCGGATCGTGTTCGTCACCCAGGTGTGCAGCGAATCGGGCTGCTGCCGCTGGGCGGCTGCGTTGACGGTCTGGTAGCCGAACGGGCCGTCGGGCCGGGCCGGCCGGTACGTCTGGTCCGCGGTGGAGAAGCCACCGGCCGCGCGGTCGGACCACTGCATCGGGTTGCGGACGGCGAGCCGCCCGGGCAGGGACAGGTCCTCGCCCATGCCGAGCTCGTCCCCGTACATCAGAACCGGCGTGCCGGGCAGCGCCATGGTCAGCGCGAGCGCGAGCCGGATCCGGTGCGGATCGTTGCCGAGCATGGGTGCCAGCCGCCGGCGGATGCCCCGGCCGTACTCCCGGTGTTCCGGCTCGGGGGCGAAGGCCGCGAACACCTCCTCGCGCTCGTCGTCGCTGAGCATGCCCAGGTTCAGCTCGTCGTGATGCCGGCAGAAGTTGGCGAACTGGGCGTGCAGCGGGATGTCCGGGCGGTGGCCGAGCGCGTCGATCAGCGGCTGGGCCCGGCCGCGGGCGTGGGCCAGCCACTGGGCGGCGCAGGTGCGGAAGTCGAACAGCATCTGCACGCCGTCACCGTCGTCGATGGCGAAGTAGCGTTCCTGCTCCTCCGGGCTGACGTTGGCCTCGCCCAGCAGGATGGCGTCGCCTCGCCGCCGCTGCAGGAACTCGACCAGCGACTGCAGGTAGGAGACGGGCTTGTCGCGGGCCGGGGTGCCGATCGTCTCGATCATGAACTGCAGGGAGTCGACCCGGAAGCCCGCCACCCCCAGCTCCAGCCAGAAGCCCAGGACCTTGTCCATCTCGTCCCGCACGTCGGGCTCGGTGACGTTGAGGTCGGGCATGAAGTCGTAGTAGCGGTGCATGTACCACTGCCCGGCGGTCTCGTCGTAGGTCCAGGTGCTGTCCTGCTCGCCGGGAAACGCCACCTCGCTGGGCTCTTTCTGCTTCTCGTCGCTCCAGCGGTAGTAGTGCCGGTAGCGGGAGTCGCGGCTCTGCCGGGCCTGCTGGAACCAGGGGTGCTGGTTGCTGGTGTGGCTCAGCACCAGGTCGACCAGCACCCGCAGGCCCAGGTTGTCCGCGGTACGGATCAGCTCCACGAAGTCACCCAGCGTCCCGAACCGGGGATCGACCGCGTAGTAATCGGTGATGTCGTACCCGTCGTCGCCGAGCGGCGACGGGTAGAACGGCATCAGCCACACGGTGGTGGCGCCGAGCCGGGCCACGTAGTCGAGCCTGCGGGTCAGGCCGGCCAGGTCGCCGATGCCGTCCCCGTCGGAGTCCAGCCACGTCGCGACGTCGGCGCAGTACACGACGGCGTCTTTCCACCACAGGTCGCTGACGGCTTTGTCGGTCATGCCGGACGGTGTGCCCACGCCCACCACGCTGTAACAGGACCGGGCACCCGGTTAGCCTGCGCCTGCACTGGTCGGAAGTCCGATTTTGTTGTGATTTAGGCGTTTTATGCTTCAGCTGGCTTTCGAAGCCAGCTTGGGACGCGGGCGTGCGGCGGGCGGGGGCCGCACGCCCCGGGCCAGGCTCGGCCTAGTCCAGTCCAGCCCGGCCCGGCCGGATCCAGGGCCGTCACCACTGCCAGGTGAACCCGACCACGGACTGCTCGATCGCGTCCAGCCGCTTGAACACGTAGCACGACGCGCGCAGCCCGCACTCGTCCCGCTCGATGATCTCCCCGTTCATGCCGTCCCACACGGCCCACCACACATGCCGCGGGATCTTGTCCGGATGGAATTCGACCCGCATGGACACGTTGTGCATGACCCGGCGGGATGCCCGGCGCATCTCCGGCGGCGGCGGCGCGTCGTACTGGAACAGCGTGACGTAGGTCAGCGAGGTCTCGTCCCCCAGCGCCAGCGGCTCATCCAGCACGATGTCCAGCGCGAACAGCCCGCCGTCCAACGGGTAGAGGGGGCCACCCAGCCGGCCGCCCTCCTCGACCTCGACGGCCAGGGCGCTGGTGTCACAGCGGTAGGGATACCGGTCGAGCCGGGCCTCGGTCGCCTCGATGACCTGCTGGGTGCGATGCCAGGCCGGCCGCCCGTCCTGGCCCACGTAGTGGTGCTCGTGCACCGAGGTGGTGCGGTGCCGGGCCGGGCCGAGGGCCGCGGCGGCCTCCGGCGGCAGCGCGCTCGGGCCGGTCAGCACACGGATCTTGTCCGTACCGTCGTGGATCCGCCGGAGCCGGCTGCTGTCGGTCGGGCTGAACCCGAAGGCGTCGATGAACAGCTCCAGGGTGGCCCGGCTCAGCGTGTCACCCCGGAGGGCCCGCGACACCCGCTGCGGCAGCGAGTCGAGGCTGACGCCCTGGTACCGCAGCTGGGCCCGGTTGAGGTCGACAAACCGCTTCAGGACCTCGGTCACCGCGCGCTGGTGCACCTCGCCCGAGCGCTCCCGTTCCCGCTGGAACCGGACCCACCGGTCGCGGTAGTCACGCAGCAGCAGGTTCTGCAGGGCCAGGGCGGCCTGCTGCGCATGCGCGGAGGTGATCTCGCGGCCCACGGCGCTTCCCGTCGATGCGAACTAGTTGCGACGTAGGCAACCTACGCCCGCCGGACCGCCCGGTCACGCAACATTTCGAAAACACCACCAAGACGCCGCGCCGTCGTGAATATCGTGTGCAAAAACTGTCGTCAGGGCAGCAGTTTTTGCACACGCTATTGCGGAAACCCGGGGCGAGGTGGATGTCGCGGGTAGTTCCGCCGGGGGGCATCGTCGGTAGGCTCCAGCTGTGCGGGGCCTGCCGGGCGGGCGTCCGGGCCGGGTGGCCTGGGCGGAGCGCCATCTCATGTGGCTGTTCTGGGCCTGCGCGGCGGCGCTGACGCCCTGGGTCGCCTTTCTCTTTGTGACCCAGGTGCCGCGGGCCGAGGCACATCAGATCGGCCCGCTGGCCGTCGGCCTGATCCTGGCCATCATGGCAGGCCTTCTGCTGACGGCATGGACGTACTACCGGGGCTCCCCGCGGTCGGTCATGGCCGCCTCGTTCACCGCCGCGGCCACCTTCATCTCGGCCTGGTTCCGGGCTCTGACCCAGACGGGCGGTTCGCACTGGGCCGGCGCGATTCCGTTGTTCCTGGCCATGGTCGTCATCATCGTCGGGCTGTGCGTCCTGGCGATACGGCGCGACTTCTCGGCCAGCGCTGCGGCGCGCTGGCTGCCGATCGTGCTGGCCGTCGCGGCGCTCGCCCTGGTCCCCACCCTCGTCGTCGTGCTGACCGTAGTGCCGGAGGCCCAGACGGCTCACCACCTCAAGATCGCCTGGACTGGCCTCGACGTGTTCGAGGTGCTGGCCCTGGCCGCCACGGGATGGGCCCTGCAGCGCCGATCGGCCCTTACCGCCGTACCGGCGACGATCACCGGCACCCTGCTCGTCTGCGACGCCTGGATCAACATCGTCCCCGCCACCGGGGCGGCCTTCTACGAGGCGATGGCCATGGCCTGCGTCGAGCTTCCGCTGGCCGGTCTTAGCTTCTGGGTCGCCGCCCGCCACCCCGGGCCGTCCCGATCCGGCCGGGCCCGGCTCACAGGTACCGCGCCCGCAGCGTCCGCTTGAGGATCTTGCCCGCCCCAGGCTAGTCAGGCTGGCGCGGGGGCCGCGCGGGTGGCCTTGCCGACCTGGTTGAGGTAGGTCAGGGCCTGAGCGTAGGAGACGAACAGGCTGGTTTCGGTGTAGGTCAGCCCGTGGTCGACGCAGAACGCGGCGATCAGGGGCTGGGCCCGGCGCAAGCTGGGCCGGGGCATCGACGGGAACAGGTGGTGCTCGATCTGGTAGTTCAGGCCGCCCAGGGCGTTATCGGTCAGCCAGCCGCCGCGGACGTTGCGGGAGGTCAGCACCTGCCGCTGCAGGAAGCCCACCTTGTCCCCGGGCGCCAGCACCGGCATGCCCTTGTGGTTGGGGGCGAACGAGCAGCCCAGGTAGAACCCGAACAGGCCCTGCTGGACGAGGATGAACACCACCGCCTTGACCGGCGGCAGGACCAGGAACACCACGCTCAGGTAGGCCGCGAAGTGCAGGGCCAGCAGCGCGGTCTCAGCGGCGCGGCTGCGGATCGCCCGGGCCGACCGGCGCCGGGACAGGGCCCGGATGCTGGAGGCGTGCAGGGACAGCCCCTCGGCCAGCAGCATCGGGGCCAGCAGCCAGGCCTGGTAGCGGAAGATGATGCGCCGCAGCCCGGCCGCGGCCCGGGCCCGGCCCCCGGAGAAGGCCAGCACGCCGATCATGATGTCGGGGTCTTCGTCTTCGGTGTTGGGGTGGGCGTGGTGCCGGTTGTGCTTGGACACCCACCAGCCGTAGCTGAGCCCGATGGCCAGGTTGCCGCAGGCCACCCCGAGCACGTAGTTCCACTGACGGGAGGCGAAGATCTGCCGGTGCCCGGCGTCATGGCCGAGGAAACCGAGCTGGGCGAACACCACCGCCAGGAAGACCGCCACCGCCAGCTGCCACCAGGAGTTGCCCACCAGCACGAACAGGACCCAGCCCCCCACCAGCGCCAGGAACGTGGCGGCGATCCGCCACCCGTACCAGGCCCGCCGCCGCTCCAGCAGCCCGGCCTTCCGTACCAGCCGCGACAATGCCGCGTACTCACTGCCGGACGGCCCGTCGGGCGGGGAATTGGGGCTCGGGTCAGTGCCGAGAGCGAGAGGGGTGGACACCGATGGACTCCTCGAGGTCGTCGGGTATGGCCAGGTCAAAGAAGACACACGGGCAGGGCGCCGCTCGCTGTCCCGCAGGACAAACGGGATCAATCGCGGCCCTGTTCCGGCACCGTGCTGGTGTGGCCGAGCAGGGCGACCAGCTCGCCGATGGTGGGCTGGCGGCTGGCGGGCTCCCGCAGCGGGCGCTCGGCCCGGATCTGGTAGCGGTTACGGCGGCCGTCTTTGACCTTGCTGACGTAGCCGTCGTGGATGAGGTCAGTAACGATGGTGTGGGCGCTGCGCTCGGTGATGCCCAGGGTGGCCGATATATCGCGCAGGCGGGCGCCCGGGTCCTCCGCGATACACAGCAGCACCCGGGCGTGGTTGGTGAGGAAACCCCAACTGCCCATACCGTGAGCATAGCCCCAATTCTAGAAATATTTTGCTAGTTTCTTTCTTCCGGTATAACGTGAAAAGAGAGGAGCGAGGCGGGTTGTCGGCCTGCTCATCGCGAACCAGAACTGAGGTGGCCCCACGTCCTTCCATTGCGGTGGCTGCGGGACTGCGACCCAGTTCGACACGAGCGAGCAGCGGTACGGATCGCTGGTCCGCCTCTTCCTCGATCAGCACGGGCAGTGCGGCAACGCCGTTGACATCACGGCAGCGTTGCGCGAACCGCACCACCCGATCTGTGGTTAAATTCAACGGTCGTAGTTTTTCTGTGTACGTGGCTGGTGCCGCGCTCGCGGATGTACTTGCGGGCAGGTCCCGGCACACCGAACTGGTGAGGCTGCTGCCCGCGGCGGCTTCCCCGCACGGTGCGGGGACATGTTTCAAGGAGATATGTCATGGCACAGGGAACTGTGAAGTGGTTCAACGCCGACAAGGGCTTTGGTTTCATCAGCAACGATGACAACAGCGCGGACGTGTTCGTTCACTTCTCCGCGATCGAGTCCAGCGGTTACCGCAGCCTGAACGAGGACCAGCGGGTGGAGTTCGACATCACCCAGGGTCCGAAGGGCCCCCAGGCCGAGCGAGTCCGGCCTCTCTAAGCCTGAACTACTGAGGGAGCGGCATCCGGATTCCGCCGGATGCCAGGAACGCGGGTGCCCCTGAGCCGCTCTGCGGCCGGGGACACCACCCTCTTTTTCTTCTTACCTGCCGACGCACCTGGCCCGGCAGCCTGAACGTGAACTACACGATTTAAGGCGCAGCCAGCACAACGCGCCGGTCGCACTGCTCCCTGGCGAGCCGGTTTCCACGGACGTGGCGGCCCATATGCGGCCACCCGAATCCAGGAGAAACCTCTATGACCGTTCTGCCGGCCGAGCAATCGGCCCCAGTACGTCGCGGCCGAACCGGCGGTAAACCGCGCGCCGTCCCGCCCGTGGTCACCTTCGCCTCTGCGGGCGTGCCTCCGAAGCTGGTGGCGGCGCTGGCCGAGACGGGCATCGTCACACCGTTCCCGATCCAGGCGGCCACCCTGCCGGACGCGCTGGCTGGCCGGGACATCCTGGGGCGGGCGCAGACCGGTTCCGGCAAGACGCTCGGCTTCTCGATCCCGCTCGCGGCCCGGCTGGCCGACGGCTTCACCAGCGCCTGCCGCCCGCGCGGCCTCGTGCTGGTGCCGACGCGCGAGCTGGCCAGCCAGGTCCAGGCCGTCCTCGTGCCACTGGCCGAGGCGGCCGGGCTGGCCGTCGCCGCGATCTACGGCGGTGTGCCGCAGAATCCTCAGGTCGCGGCGCTGCGCAACCGGGCCGACATCGTCATCGCCTGCCCGGGACGCCTGGCCGACCTGATCGAGCAGGGCCACTGCCACCTCGGTGACGTAGAGATCACCGTGGTGGACGAGGCCGACCACATGGCCGATCTCGGGTTCCTGCCCGTGGTCCGCCGGCTGCTGGATGCGACCCCGGCCGAGGGCCAGCGGATGCTGTTCTCCGCGACCCTCGACCACGCCGTGGACGTCCTCGTCCGGCGCTTCATGAACGACCCGGCCCGGCACAACGCCGACCCGGCCGAAGCGCCAGCCGCGATTATCCACCACCTGCTCACGGTCACGCCGGCCGACCGCATCGGCGTGCTGGCCGCCATCACTGGGGGCGCGGGCCGCTCACTGGTCTTCACCCGGACCAAGGATGGCGCGCACCACCTCGCCCGGCAGCTGACCCGGGCGGGCATCCCCGCCGGTGAGCTGCACGGCAATCTGACTCAGAGTTCTCGCGAACGCAACCTCGCGGCCTTCGCGGCCGGGGAAGTCCGGGTCATGGTCGCGACCGACATCGCCGCCCGGGGCATCCACGTGGACGGCATCGACCTGGTCGTCCACGCCGACCCGCCCACCGAACACAAGGCCTATCTGCACCGGGCCGGGCGGACCGCCCGGGCCGGCGCCGACGGAGTGGTGATCACGCTGCAGAATCCGGCCCAGGCCGGTGAGGTGCGAGCCATGATGCGCAAGGCCCATGTGGTCCCGCTGGCCGCCACCGTCACCCCGCAATCAGCCCTGCTGCGTTCGATCGCCGGTGACCCCGTTACGCCGGTGCAGCGGCCAGCGCGCGCCGTCCACCCGGTGGCCGCCGCACCCGTCCAGGCCACCGGTCGCGGCGCCGCAGCGCTGTCCGCCGGTTTCCGCGGCCGGCGCCGGTGATGCGCCATGGCTGACCGCGCCCGCCCCCGGCGCTTCATCGCTGGAAGCCCGTTCAACAAGCCGGCCGTAGACGAGCCTCCCGCCGAGGAGTACGCCGTTGCGGACCGGGTGACCCACGACCGGTACGGCCTCGGCCGGGTCGTGGCCCTCGAGGACGAGTCCTCCCTAATCGTCGACTTCGGCTCGCGGGTGACCCGTATCCGGCTGCCATGCCCGAGGATGACCAAGCTCTGACCCAGCGCCCCTGACCGACCGGAGGATGATCATGAGTGACTTCTACGGGATCGCGCCGGGGGCCATTCCGGGCTTCGCCGAAAGCGGCTCCGGGCATTTCATGAGCGTGGCTGGCCTGCCCAAGGCCACCGTGCAGCACATGCTGGGTTTCATGGAGAAGCTGCAGGCCATGCACCGGACCGACCCGCTCGCGTTCGAGGTGTGCGTGCGGCACGTCGCCTCGGTCATCGAGGATCAGCGCCGGCAGGAAGGCCAGGACGACCCGCGCGAGGACGAGGCCGCCGAGTAGCCCAGCTCCGGCTGGTTACAGAACGGCGCCGCGCGGGGCCGCCTCCAGGGTGGCGACACCCCGGCTGTAGAGGACCAGGAGCCGGCCCCCGTGCCGGCAGCGCAGCGCGCCGTCAGCTTGGGCCAGGATCGCGACGACGTTTTCCAGCGCATCATCGGCTGTGCCTCCTGGCTCGTCGTAGGAGACGTCCAGGTGTTCGCCGCCGATGAGGCGGACGCGCAGCACGATCTCGGCCATGATCCCGCACCTTAGACCCTGCGCGGCCAGCGGCCAAGGGCAGCACTGGCCGGCCTTGTACGTCACTTGGGCGCCACCGGCAGCGCCGCGGTCATTTCGGGGTGGTCCGGTCCCAGATCCCGAAGGCGTTGGGCAGCTTCGTCACTGTCGGCTCCAGGTCCGGGCAGTGCCGGGCCAGCACCGAGCGCATCGTGTTGTCCGTGATCCAGGTCATGCCCTCGGGGGTGTAGATCTCATCGGTGAAGGAGTCGGTGAAGAACCGGTCGCTGTTGAGCCGCCGCGAGGCCATCAGGATGAAGATGCGGAACGCCGTGTCGCTGAAGGCGAAGCCCTCGGGCAGGTCTTCGGCCATGACGCCGGGGATGAGGTCGAGGTCGTCGATCTTGCCGCCGTACACGTCGTGCAGTTCCTGGGCCCAGACCTTGTTGCTGGTCACTTCCTCAAAGGTTTGCGGCACGGGCAGGTGCAGCAGGCGGCGGAACTCGCAGTACCGCGGCACCCCGAGCTCACGGCAGCGCACGATGTCGAGCGCCGCCATATCCATGTAGGCGCCGTTGTCGGGCCGCCGGAACGTCTGCAGCCCGCGCGGGAAGTTGTGCAGCGTGACCAGGCCGGGGTTCATGGTGGCGAAGGTGTAGATGATGTCGGTCAGCCGCTGGTCCCGCATGATGGGGACGGCCTGCGGCCCGGTCAGCTCGCTGAAGGACCGTGGCCCGAGCGTTGGCGCATCGTCGCGGGCCGACCGGAAGTCGAAGTCGTCCGGCACCAGCGGGTGCATCCGGTAGATGGCGACGAATTCTTCGGTGAGGGCGTACGGCACGCCAAAGTCGGCGGTGTCGGTGCCGGGGATGCCACGCAGCGCCTCGTTCTTGGAAATCCTGGCCACGAAATTGTGCAGCTTCGGCCCGGCCAGCCCCCACCAGTTCGCGTACAGCCCCTCGACCGCGGTGGGATGCGCGGTGACCGCGGGCGTCCATTCGACCGTGTGGATCTTGGCGATGAGCGCGCACGTGGTCAGCCGGGCCTTGGCGAACAGCGTCTCGTCGTCGAAATCGGGGTGGGCCGCGGCCAGCATGGCGGCGATGCTGTTGTGCTCCAGCGAGAACAGCGTCTGCATCATGCCCAGGCCAAGCCAGAAGCCTGGCACCTGGGCCGGGTTGTCCTGCGGGTCGGGTGGGACCGGGGGCAATCCGTCGGCCAGCCGCAGCCGCCCGCCCGCGCCCTCGCGCAGGAACCGCTGCTGGGCCAGATCGTTGCCGTAGATCGATGATCCGTCCCACCAGTGCGTGTTCACGTTGAGGTGGGTCGGGGGCAGGGCCGAATCAGCGGGAGCGGTGGGGTCGGGCTGGATGCGCATGACCACGACCGGGGGCGCGGGCCAGTCGTCGCCCTGGACCTCCGGCAGGAGCCAGGGGTTGTCCTTGGGACTCGTGCCGTGCTTGACCCAGTCGTGCAGCATGAACTGCAGCCACGCCGTGATCAGCGCATTGCCCGCCGGGGCCGGGTTGAACGTGTCACGGGTCATCAGCCTGCGGCTGATTTCGCGCGGATTCGGCGTCATCATCCGGTCCTGGTCGGGCCAGGTCTCATCCAGCGGCACGTTGCGCCCGAAGCGCGTGCCGGCCATTCCCATCTCGGGGTGCTCCAGGTCGTTCCAGCTGCCATCCGCGGTCCGTGCGGTCAGGTACGACTCGTCGTACGGCGGCGGCTCGACCGGGTCAATTGACAGGAGGCGGGAGGTATCGAACAGGTTCTGCTGCCGGAGCGTGTCGCGAATGCCGATCAGCTCAGCCAGGCCAGCGACTTTCGGCAGCGTGTACCACGGGTGCTGGCGTGACACCTTGTCCGTGATCTCGTCGTACAGGCGCTGGACCAGGCCAGGCCGGTCGGGCACATCGGACGAGCTGACACCCTCGGGTGGTTCAGCGGACGAATCCATGGCCGTTCCTTCCCTCGCCTGGCCCAGCAAGTTATCGGTCAAAGCCCGGAGGAGCCAGCTTCGCCCGCTGATACAGGGGTCGTCCGGTAAAAACGTTGACAGCCTTACTGACAACTCTTACAGTTCCGGTTATGTCAGAAAAGCTGACAACATCAGCGCAGCCGCGGCCCCAACCGGACGCGAACCTCGGCTACCTGTTCCGGCTCGCGCACCAGCGCTTCCGGGCGCTGCTGGAGAGCGAGCTGACGGACCTGGGGCTGTCCGCGCAGGAGTACGGGATCTTGAGCGTGTTCGAGACCAGGCCCGAGCTCTCCACCGCCGAGCTGGCCCGCATCTCGCAGGTCACGAGGCAGACGATGCACACGTCCACCCTCAGCCTCGAAGGGGCCGGCCTGGTGGAGCGCGAAGCGAGAAATCAGCGGGTCGTGCTGCTGCGCCTGACCAAGCAAGGCCACGAGCGCCTGGCGGCAGCAACGCTCCGGGTGCGCCAGGTGGAACGCGCCGCGCTGGCCCAGCTCAGCTGCGGGGACGAGCAAACCGTACGAACGTGGCTGGCCAGCGTGGCGGCCATGACGGCAAACCCTGAGAACGTCGAGGTCAAGCAGCAGGAGAGGTCATGAACGATCCGACCCGGGCCACCGGGAAGCTCGAGCAGCGCATCCACGACGCGGAGCGGGAGCTGTTCGCCGCCACCGGCGCGGACGTCAGCGAATCCGTCCTCGAACTCGCGCAGACCGGCCTGCGGGTACGGGTGCTCTCGCACGGACACGGCCCGGCGGTGGTCCTGCTCCACGGTGTCTCGGAAAGCGCCGCCATCTGGGCGCCGTTGCTGACCAAGCTGCCCGATCTGCGGCTGCTGGCCGTGGACCTCCCCGGCCACGGTCTGTCGGACCCGGTCATCTACCGCCGCGGGCAGGTGCGCCAGCACACCCGCCGGTTGCTCGATGACATCTTCGACGCACTCGGGCTCGACGAAGTGCCGGTGATCGGCCACTCGCTGGGTGGCATGTTCGCCCTGTGGCACGCGGCCGCCGGTTCCGGGCGGATCTGCGAGGTGGTCGCGATCGGGGAGCCCGCTGTCGCGCTCCCGGGTGTCCGGGTGCGCATGCCGCTCTCGCTGATGACCGTCCGCGGGCTGGGCCTCGCCGTCCTGCGCTTCCCCAGCCCACCTCGGGTCTACCGCCAGCTGCTGGCCCAGGGGTTGGGCCCGGCCGACGTGGCGGCCGCGCCGGACTCGCTGATCGAGGTGCTGCGCTTGTCGGCGCACCGGCCGGAGAACGCGCGAACCGTGGCGACGCTGATGCACGCGATCGACCGGTTCCGCCGGCCGCGGCGCGAAAGCGTCCTCACCCGCGCCGAGCTTGGCGCGATCACGATCCCCACGACCTTCATCCTCGGATCCGGCGACCCGTACCTGTCCGTCGAGTGGGCCCGGCCGTCGATCGACCAGATCCCGGGGGCCACGCTGCATGAGGTGCCCGGCGGACACGCCCCCTGGCTCGTCGACCCTCAGCGCGCGGCCGACCTGATGGCCACGATTAATGCAGTGTCGCCGCGGCGGCCGCTCGTCTTATGATCGCGGCGGTTTCGTCCACGCCTCCCGGACGAGTGCTGCGCCGGCTCAGGCCGTCGACAGGAGGGCTGCCCCATGCCGGACTGGGCCGAGCAGGTCACGGCCATCGCGACCGCGGTCAACGCCATTGGCATCCTCAGCGCGATCGCCCTGGTGGTCTACGCGGCCCAGCAGGCCCGAGAAGCCCGGGTCGGCCGCCAGGCGGAGACGGCGATCGAGTTCTTCCGGCGCTGGAGCGAAGGCCCGATGCTGGAGACGCGCCGCCTCGTGGCCGAGTTCGACACACCCGAGGCGCTGCGGGACGCACTGCCCGTGTTCGTGGCCGAGAACTCGGCCGAGGCGTACGTCCTGTACCGGGAGCTCGACTACTTCGAGCAGCTCGGCGCGCTCGAGCAGCACGGCGGCTTCGACTTCGAGCTCATCAGGGCCATGCTCGGCCGGCGGCTGATCGACCGGTGGGAGATGTGGCAGCCATCGATCGAGGCCATCGGCGGCACCGCGACCTACCCCATGTTCGACCGGCTGGTGGCGAAGATGCGCGCCGCCGAGCTCTGACCGCACCCCTTCTGACCGCACCCACCTTTGACGGCAGCGGCCGGGGAAGATTCCACCTCCCTGGCACTTTCGGGTGACGCCTTGGCTGGCCCGGTTTTCCTAGCGTGCAGAGCTAGGAAAACCGAAACCGGCAGGAGCGAAATGCCCGAGTACTACGAGATCCGGCTCGAGGGAGTTCTGCACGCGGGCTGGTCCACCTGGTTCGAGGGTCTCCGGGTCAGCGCCGACGGCACCCAGACCGTGCTCAGCGGCGAGCTGGCCGATCAGTCAGCGCTGCACGGTGTCCTGGCCAAGGTGCGTGACCTCGGGATGCGCCTGGTCTCGGTACGCCCGCTCGACGCGGACGACGACGCGGACGACGCGGAAGGGAAGCCTCCGTCATGACTATCCAAGATCTCCTCACGATCTCCTGGCAGGTCCGGGCGCCGGGCTCCGGCGCGCTGCCTTGCCAGCACGAAGACCCACGGCTGTGGTTCGCCGAGCGGCCGGCCGACCTGGAGCGGGCCAAGGCCTTCTGCCAGCCCTGCCCGGTCCGTGCGCTGTGCCTGGCCGGCGCGGCCGAACGCCAGGAACCCCACGGGGTCTGGGGCGGCGAGATCTTCGAGCAGGGCCTGGTCATCGCGATGAAAAGACCCCGGGGGCGCCCGCCCAAGAAGACCGGGCCGCCCTTGTGCGCCGCGGACGCGCGCTCGGGAGCAGCGTGACCGGGCCGGTGGCCGGGAGGTGACTTTCGCCGGGAAACGGCCCCGCCGGAAGAACCGTCCACCGGGGCTGTGGGGTCCTGTTAAAAATTGGATTGAGGGATCAGCCGAAGCTAACCACCTACGGGGCGGAATAGATTCGTGAGGCTCCTCATTATGTGGACGTGCAGCATTCAGCGCCGATTACACCCGAGTTGTTGGGTGAGCGATACCTCGCCGTCCACCATCGGATGTTCCGAGCCGTCAACGACGAGATGAGCGCATCCGGCCTGTCGATGACCCGGACCAAGATGCTCCGGCGCCTGCACGAGCAGGGACCGACCCGGCAGAGCGTGCTCGCGGCCGATTTCGAGTTGTCGCCGCGCTCCATCACCGACATCGTCGATGGGCTGGAGCGCATCGGCCTGGCCGAGCGCCGGCCAGACCCCGCGGACCGGCGAGCCAAGCTCGTCGCGATCACCGAGGCCGGCCAGTCCGCTCTGGACGTAGCCAACGTCACCCGCGAACGGCTGCTCACCCAGATCTTCGGCGGGCTGACTGAGGCCGACCGGGCCACGCTGTTCCGCCTGCTCGGCCGCCTGGACGAGGCCGTCCAGCAGGTGACCGCGACCTCGCCCGCCCCGGGCGCGGCGGCGATCCCGGCATGATCGCTCCGTCCCGCCCCGCCACCACGCACAGCCACATTCTTCAACCGGGGGTATAGCCCGTCATGTCCTCTGTCACATCGGATGCCGGCGGCCAGCCGACCGCGGCCAAAGACCATCGCTGGCTCATCCTGGTCATCGTGGCGATCGCCCAGCTGATGGTGATCCTCGACTCGACCGTCGTGAACATCGCCCTGCCCTCGGCCCAGCGCGCGCTGGACTTCCCGAACAGTGACCGCCAGTGGGTGGTGACCGCCTACGCGCTGGCGTTCGGCAGCCTGCTGCTGGTCGGCGGCCGGCTGGGGGACATGTTCAGCCGTAAGCGGGTCTTCATCATCGGCCTGATCGGTTTCGCCCTCTCCTCGGCGCTCGGCGGCGCCGCCGTGTCGTTCGGCATGCTGGTGGCCGCCCGCACGCTGCAGGGCGCCTTCGGCGCGATCCTCGCCCCCGCCGCCCTCGGCACGCTGGTCAGCACGTTCCGCGACCCACGCGAGCGCGGCCGGGCGTTCGGCGTGTTCGGGTCGGTGGCCGGTGGCGGCGGCGCCGTGGGCCTCATCCTCGGCGGCGTGCTCACCGAGTACGCCTCCTGGCGCTGGACCCTGTACGTCAACCTGTTCTTCGCCGCCGTCGCGGTGGCCGGCGCGCTGATTTACATGGAGAGCAACCGGCCCGGCACCCGTCCGCGGATGGACTGGGCCGGCGCAGTCCTCGCCTCGGCCGGCCTGTTCCTGATCGTCTTCGGGTTTTCCCACGCGGAGACGGCGGGCTGGGGCGCCGCCCTGACCATCGGCTCGCTCGTCGCCGGGGTGATCCTGCTCGCCGCGTTCACCTTCGCCGAGAGCCGGGTCAGCCACCCGCTGCTGCCGCTGCGGGTGGTCCTGGACCGGGCCCGGGGCGGCTCCTACATCTCGGTCGGGCTGACCGGCATCGCGGTCTTCGGCGTCTTCCTGTTCCTCACGTACTACCTCCAGCAGATCAAGGGCTACAGCCCGGTGATCAGCGGGCTGGCGTTCCTGCCGATGATCGCCTGCATCCTGCTCTCCTCGAACACCTCCAGCATCGTGCTGCTGCCCCGCGTCGGCCCGCGGAACCTGATCGTGACCGGCATGGTCCTCGGCGGCCTCGCGATGGGCTACCTGACCACCCTGACCGTCACCTCCAGCTATGCGACGCACGTCGTGCCGGCCCTCGTGGCCATGGGCCTGGGCTTCGGCATGATCTTCTCCCCGGCCATCAACACCGCCACCGCCGGAGTCGAACGCAAGGATTCAGGCGTGGCATCGGCCTTGGTCAACACCATGCAGCAGGTCGGCGGCTCGATCGGGACCGCGGCCCTGAGCACGGTGGCGCTCACCGCCACGGCCAGCTACCTGACCGCGCATCACACCAGCCGGCTGGCCCCGGCCACGGCTGCGGTGCACGGTTACAGCGTGGCGTTCACGGTGTCGGCGATCCTGTTCGGCGTCGGCGCGGTGGTGGCCGCTCTGCTGGTGCCGTCCCGGCGCCGTCTGGAGGAGCTGCGGGCCGCGGCCCAGGCTCCCGCTGCCACTGCCACTGGCACTCCCGCGGCCACCGCCACTCCCGCTCCCGCTCCCGCTGCCACCGCTCCCGCTGCCGCTCCAGCGGTCAGCGCGACACCTGAAGACGGGCTGGTCGCCGGGGAGACCGTCCAGGGCGCCGACACAGCCTGACCTCGCGCCGCCAGGCGACGACAACGCCCTCTGACCGGGTAGTACCCGGTCAGAGGGCGTTTTTGCTGGTGGGGCCGCCGGCCGGCGCCCCAGACCCGCTCCTCGGCGCGAAAGCTCAGAGCTCCATCATGATCGAAATAGCGTGTGCAATAACTGTCGCCAGGGCAGCAGTTTTTGCACACGGTAATCGGCGGTTCTCCGTCAGCCTGGGCCAAGCCCCGGATGCCGGCGCGTCATGGTCGCGTCGTGTTGGGACTAGCGGATTTCGTAGGTTCCGTCCAGGCGGGCGCGGCCGATGACGTGGCCTTTGATGGCGGCGATCACGTCGTCGAGGGTGAAGCTGGCGGGCAGCTCTGGGGCCTGGTCGAGGGCCTGGTCGAGGGCGAAGAGCTGGAACACGTAGGCGTGGGGTCCGTGGGACCGGATCGGCATGGGGCCGGCGTAGCCGCGCCGCCCGAGCGGGCCTTTCCCGTGCCGGATCCCGGTGATGGGGCTGGGTTGGCCAGGGCATTCTCAGGGATGCCGCTGAGCGAGGGGTCGATGCCCAGCGCGAGCGCGTGGGTGGCGGGCTTCCCGAACGGGACGTCGGGATCCTGCACGATGAGCACGAGCTCGGCCGTGCCGGCCGGGGGCTGCGTCCAGTCGAGGGCGGGTGAGATGTTCGCCCCGCGGATCCGGCCACGGTGCTTTTCCGGGATGGGGGCCTGGTGATCGAAGGCCGGGCTGGTCAGGGTGAAGTTCTCCGGGGCCTGCAGGTCGGGACGGGCCCAGACCAGGGTGTCGTGGCCGGCACGCCGGTTGCGCAGGGCGACGCCCAGGGGGTTTGCGGGCATGACTCCGACTCCTTGTATCTGCACGGGCGCTGCGCCGTGAGCGCGGAACCCGCTCTCACTGTTTAGGTATAAGAAAGACTTCGTTAGGTATGCGCGGCCCGGGCCCAGCGCAATGCCTGGCTCGACCAGCGACTGCAGGCCCTGAGCGCGGAAGACCGCGCCGTCATTGCCCGCGCGGCGGCCCTGCTCAGCCGCATCGCCGACTCATGACCGGCCGCACCAGCCGTTCTCACGCGATGCAGAACTCGTTACCTTCCGGATCGAGCATCACGATGTGGTCGAGGTGCTCGCCGTAAGACTCCTCGCGGACAGCCGTGGCTCCGACGGCGGCCAGTTCAGCCGCCTTCGCGCGGATCAGGCTCTCGCGCCGGGCCATGTCCCAGGGCGGCTTGCCCCCGACCCGGATGTCGAGGTGCAGTCGGTTCTTGGCCGTCTTGGCCTCGGGCACCCTGAGAAGGCCGATGGCTGCGCCGACGCCGTCCGGGTCGATGATGGATGCGCCGTCCGGATCCTCGTAGCCCGGCTCGGCCACATACCCGAGCGCGGCCGCCCAGAAAGCAGCGAGCCGATGCGGGTCCGTTGCGTCACCGCCGAGCGTCCAGTGCATCGCCATCCCGGTACGGTACCGCCGCCGTCGGCAGTCAACGAGGCTGGATCTCCCCCATCGGGCCGAAGCCGTCATGCGGGGCGTCCATGTAGATGATCTGCGGCTGCGTGGCCACCAAGTCGGGTGCGGTGTCGAAGAACCGCTTCACGTAGGGCTGCTTGACGTGCGTGGAGCCCGCCTCGGCATCCTTGAAGCCCTCGATGCAGATGAACTCGTTCTCGTCGTTGAGGCTCCGGGAGAACTGGAAGAACAAGCAGCCGTCCTCGGTATTCACATCCTTGGCGTAAGAGTCGGCCAGCGCCAGCCACTCGGCTTCCTTCTCCGGCCGGATCTGCATTTTGATGTTGATCAGGATCATGAGTCCCCTCCTACAGCGACCGAGTTGCCCTCATCGTGATGCGATCGCCGGCGCTCGTCAATCGTCGCGGGGCGTCTGACCTGATCGGCGAACTCGCTGCGGGTAACGAATGCCCCCGGCCGGCCCGAGGGAGGCGGCCGTGACGGCCAGAATCGGCGCGGGACCAGTGGTGCGGCTCGGGCGGCCGGCCGATCTGGCCGCAGCCAGCAGGGTCTACCGCCGGGCGTCGCTGTCGACCGCGGCCGGCCCCCGCTTCGGCCGGACCGACCTGCTCACCCTCGGCCGGTAAATCGGTCGGTAATAAAATTAGTCCGCAATCGATTGGCCCGATAAATTTCATTGCCCGGGGTTGACGATATGCTCAGGCCTGTCCACACTGATGGGCATAAGGACCAAGGGGCATAGGGCCTCATGGGGGGTTAATACGGCTGGGCGGCCTTTGGCCTCGGCACTTCCTGCAGCCATGCCCGATAAAGTCGGCGCGCAAGCACTGTTGTGAGCGGTGCACGCATTTTATCCACCTCTTGCGGCTCGGTCCCGACGCACCGTAATTGCGCGTGGGGGGCATTGAAATGCAGTCGGCTGGACCCTCGTCCGACGGTGAACCAACCACCCGTCGCGATCTGCTCTACCTGCTCGCACAGGCTGCTGAACTGGAACATTCCCTGGCTTGCCAATACCTCTTCACTGCATTCAGCTTGAAAGAGCAGCCCAGCGAAGGGGTCACGGTCCTGCAGCTGCGCAAGATCACCAACTGGCAGAACGAGATTATTGGCGTCGCCGTCCAGGAAATGCTGCACCTCGCGCTGGCCAGTAACCTGCTGACGGCGATCGGCGGAGCACCCTATTTCCGCCGAGCCAACTTTCCGCAGAGCAAGACCTACACCTCGCTGAGCCTGCGCTTCGAGCTCGCCCCGTTCAGCGACGACACTTTGCAGCGATATGTCTGTTTCGAACTGCCGGAGGACTTCGAGGCCGCTCCGGGTGAAACCGACTGGAACAACGTCTGCTCGCTGGTCAAGACCAGCCACGCGTTCCTGGTGGCCCCGCCTCTACTGCCGAAAAAGCTCGACTTCCATTCGATCGGTGAGCTTTATGGCCTCATCCGCACGGGCTTCGCCCAGATCGAGGCCAGCCTGCAGGCCAGCGATCAGACGCTGTTCATCGGGCCGCCCGACGCGCAGGCGACCGGTATCTGGCCGGAACTGGCGGCGGTCACCGATGTCACGTCCGCGCAGACGGTCATCGACCTGATCATCGCGCAGGGAGAGGGGACGCCCACCGACCAGACACACAACCACTTCCGCACGTTCGTCGGCATCCTCGGCGAGTACCGGGCCGAAGTCCAGAGTGATTCGGCATTCCAGCCCGCCCGGCCGGTCGTCGGCAATCCGCTGCTGGACCTGCAGCGCGACCAGCCCGACGCCGTCAGCCTGGGCGCCAACGTCATCAACGATTCGCCCGCCCGCGATGTGATGGAGATCTTCGCGGCCGTCTACGAGGTGATGCTGCAGATCCTGACCCGGTATTTCGCGCACACCGACGAAGACGAAGATCAGCTCTACGTCCTGAAGAGTGCCTTTCTGAACCTGATGTCGTTCGTTCTCGCGCCGATCGGCACGGCGATCACCCAGCTTCCGGCCGGGGCCACCTTCGCCGGCAAGACCGCTGGTCCCAGCTTCGAAGTCTTTTCCGACGTGGCCCTGCTGCCGCACCTGACTAGTGCCTGGGTCTATTTCCGGGAGCGGCTGACCGAGATCGCGGCCGCCTGCGATTCGCTGGCCGCCGGGCCGCCGGCCGCCAGCCAGCCTCTCCAGACCGCGCTGACCGCGGCGTCCGCCGCCCTGCGGCGGATCGCCTACCCGATCTCATCGCAGCCCAACGGCTTGACCTGGGCCAATGGCATCAGCCAGCTGTTTTCGCCGATGGACGTCGCCCACATGGGCGGCCTCGGCCTCGACCTCGGGGACTATCAGACGGTCAAAAGCCAGGCGGGCGGGGGCAACGAAGGATCGGCCATCTGGGACAAGGTGAGCCAGAAGGACATGCCCGCCACGCCGCTCGGCCCGTGGACCGATCAGCGGATTCAGCTCTTCAAATCGTGGATCGACAATGGTTTCCCTGAGTGAGCGGGGTTGAGCGGCATGTCAATAGTGCTGACGGTGAACGGCGCGGCTGGTGACCAGGCTTTCCTGATCGCTCCGGATCAGAATCACAATTTCCCGGCCCAGCTGGGCTTGCGGACCGATGACGGCAGCACGGTCAGCGCCAGCCTCCAGGTGCTGCCGGGCGGTGCCACCCTGCAACTCGATCAGACCGAGGTGACTGTGGGACCGGCCGAGACGTTCGTGAGCGTGCACGCGACAACGGCCAGCGGCCAGCGGGGGGACACGACCGTCCAGGCCCTGGTGAACGGCGCGGCCCAGGGCAACTGCGCGCTTAGCGCCGTAACCGACGTCAAGGTGTGGTTCCAAGGCCGTTTCCAGGCCCGTTTTGCCACCGATAACGATCCCTACAACTCGCCGCGCGGCACAAATGGCTGGACGTTCGCCATGGAGGGGGAGGCCGACTTCGTGCCTTCGGACAGCGTTGCCGACCGCATCGACAAGCCGGTCGGCCGCCAGATCCGCTTCCACGATCCGGTCGATCTGCGGCCGGAGGTGCCGCCGATCGGCGTGGCGGTCACCGCCGTCTCCGGGAAGCTGACGGGCGGCCAGGACGAACGGTTCACCGCCGGGGACCCGGTGCTCGGGCTGCCGGTTGACCTGGGACCGAACAGCTACTTCGCCGGCAACAGCCCGCCGCCGCCCGGGACTCAGCCCGCCGAGGGCCCGAATCAGGCCGGCCATGAACCGATCGCCCTGTTCGAGTTCCACCTGGGTGCGCAGTTGTCCGGCAAGTCGCTCAACCCGGAAGACCGCCCGATCACCTCTCCGAACCTGGGCCTGGAAATCCTCACCCCCGCGCAGCTGACCAAGCTCGGCGTCCCGGCGCTGTCCGCGTTCAACGCCCAGCGCAAGGCTGCGCTGCAAGCGAGGCTCGATGCGATGACCCAAGCCGACCAGACCGGTACGGCCGGCGGGCGGAACCTGCAGGCGCGGATCACCCGCATGGCCGGGCCCCTGAACGGCACGACCTTGACGGCGGGCTGGCTCGGCCGCGAGTGGTTCACCGGCGTCATCAACGACGCCATCCAGATCGATCCGCAGGGCTCCGCCGTCCTGCAGTTCTTGCAGGGGATCGGCGCGTTCTGGTTCTCGGCTGCGTTCTTCAACTTCCACGCCGACGAGCTGTGCGGTCAGGTGCTGGGCTACGTCGGGTCGGCCCAGGACGACCCGGTTGACCCGTTCGAGCCCGGCACCACCGCGGCGGCGCACGTACTGACAGCGCCGGAGTCGCGCACGATCAGCCGGCGCGACCTGTCGGCGGTGCTGCCGGACGACGTGCGCGACTTCCTGTGACCGGCAGGTCGGAGATCCCGGGGCCACGATCCTGGCCTGTGGGGTGCCAAATCTGCGCCACGCCTTTGACCTGCAGTGATGACGATGGTTAGCCGTAGGGGGCATCATGATCATTCGTGTCCTTACGCCTGCTCTACCTCATCTTCGTCCGGCTCTGCGGCTGGCTGATCCTGCTCGGCCGGTCATCGGCCTCCAAGGACGCCGAGCTGCTCGTGCTGCGGCACGAGGTCGCCGTGCTGCGCCGCGCTAATCCACGGCCCCGGCTCGACTGGGCCGACCGGGCGGTCCTCGCCGCGCTGATCCGGCTCCTGCCCCCGAGGCTACGGAAGCACCGGCTGGTCACCCCCGGCACCGTCCTGCGCTGGCACCGCCGCCTGATCACCCGCCACTGGACCTACCTGCGCCGAACCGGACGGCCGCCGGTCAGCGCCGAGATCACCGCGCTGATCGAACGGCTCGCCACCGAAAACAACGCCTGGGGATACAAGCGGATCCAAGGCGAACTGCTAAACTCGGCCACCAGGTCAGCGCATCCACCATCCGGCGGGTCCTCAAGGCGTTGAAGATCCCTCCGGCACCGCAGCGGCGCTCCGACATGACGTGGCGGACGTTCCTGCACAGCCAGGCCGCGACGATGCTCGCCACTGATTTCTTCCACGTGGATTGCGCGGTGACCCTGCAGCGCCTGTACTGCCTGTTCGTCATGGAGGTCGGCAGCCGGTACGTGCATATCCTCGGGATCACCGCGAACCCGGACGGGCCATGGACCACACAGCAGATCCGCAACCTGCTGATGGATCTGGGTGATCGTGCCGGCTCCCGGTTCCTGATCCGCGACCGGGCCGGGCAGTTCACCGCGGCGTTCGACGCAGTCCTGGCAGACGCCGGCATAGAGGTTGCGAAGATCCCGCCGCGGAGCCCTCGCGCGAATGCTTATGCGGAACGGTTCGTGCTCACAGTGCGGACGGAGATCACCGACCGGATGCTGGTCTTCGGCGAACGGCATCTGCGGGCGATCCTGACCGAGTACGAGGGCCATTACAACGGACGGCGCCCTCATCGCGGCCGTCAACTCCGCCCGCCCCGGCCCGATCACCCTGCCGCCGACCTCTCCCGGAAGCGGATAAAGCGCAGGCCCGTCCTCGGCGGCCTCATCAACGAGTACGATCGAGCCGCATAGAAAGCACAGGTCAGGACCGGTGGCCGAGTTCTGGAACCTTACAGGTGGTCGGCTCGGACCGGCCGGTGGCGAAAGCCGACAGGACCAGGGGCGAGATCCTGCCCGGGACCACCGGCATCCACCCGTGGCTCTCCTTGCCCTTTCAAGTCTGCCCTGGCCCTCAACGGGACAGCCTTGGCTTCAAACCCGGCGCCACGGGCGGCGCAGCCCGATGGCCGCCCCGCAAGATCGAACGAACAGCCTCGGGCACGAGCCGGCCGCAGGCCGGGCACTGCGCAAGGGGCACGCCCGCCGGCCGGCAGCGCGCTGCATTGTCAGAAGGGCCTGTCATGGGCGGGCTGGTCCCGCGTGCCGCACTGTCCGCTATTACAGAAATCCGGATTTCTGGGCCCTTTTTCACGCCCTCCCGGAAATCGGCTTGAGTTCCTGCGCAAGGCCAGCCAGTCCGTCGAGGTCATGGTCTCCGGGGCCCGGCGACGCGAAAGCCGTCCTCTTGCGGTGGCATTGTTCGGAGCGTGTCGCCAACAGGCTGAAACTGGAAGACCGGATGGCTTACTGGCACGATACTGAGCTCGTGGCCAGCTACACCCCTGGATGGCATCCGACGGAGATCGATGACATTAATGTGCCTCAACGCGATGGTCCCTTCAAGGCCGATACGCCAGTCGAGCCTGGCCTGGACAGACAGTTCATCAAGGGCGTCGGGTTCTGGGCGCCTCTTCGCTGGGTTACCCCGAGACGATGGACGTTGATGGCCTGGTGGCAGAGATCGAGGAAATCGTCCGCGCAAGAGGCCTCGTCGCCTATGACGGCGAACTCGGTACCCAAGACGGCCAGCGCGGACAGTTCGAGCAGGGGGGAGGCGCGGTCTATCAGCAGCTCGATACGCTCGCGGGCGAGCAGCCGGCCGCGGTCACGGTGACGCTGGGCGTACGTCGGGCCACCTCCCGCCCGCGTGAGCTCCAGCTGCTCGTTGAGGTCTGCGAGGGCGGCCAGCTGACCTTCCCTGTTGCCCAGGTAGGCCTCGCTGGCTGTGTCCCGCCGATCGCAGGACGGGCACCAGACCCCCTCGGGGACGGCTACGGGCGGGGGCCGTAGGCCGACGGTGAACCAACCGGGACCGGTCGGCCGACGGCGAGGTAGCCGCCCCCGAGGTTAACTTTCGTTCACTTGAGCCGCTGCTCCAGCCCCACCGGACCGAGGTCTCCAGCGCTGGTCTTTACCCGTACCGGCGAGATGCCTGCAGTGATCAATGTAGTGAATAGCCGGTCACTTCCCCGCTGGCGGACGCCGGTGCCGGAGGATGAGGGTCACCAGACGACGGGCAGCGACTTGAGCACGCGCGAATTGGGCTTGTGGACGTCCCAGTCCGGCTCGCGAGCGGCCAGCTCGATGCCGGGCAGCCGGCGCAGGATCGTGGTGAAGACGATCTCGCCCTCGGTCCGCGACAGCGGCGCACCGATGCAGAAGTGGATGCCCTGCCCGAAGGCGATATGCGGGTTGGGCTGGCGTCTGATGTCGAATGTGTCCGGCTCGGCGAACTTCTCCGGGTCGCGATTGGCCGCGCCCAGCATCTGAAAGGCCATCTGGCCGGCCCGCAAAGTCTTGCCGCCCAGCTCCACGTCGTGGCGGAGCAGTCTTGGCTGGCGCGCCACCGGGCTCTCATAGCGCAGCGCCTCCTCGATCGCCGGCTTCACCAGCGCGGGGTCAGCTCTCAGCCGTTCCCACTGCTCCGGGTGCCTCAGCAACGTGAACAGGCCATTGCCGATCAGCGAGGTCGTAGTTTCGTGGCCTGCGGTGAGCAGCGTGATGCCGGTGTTGATGATTTCGTCGTCGGTCAGCGATTCCCCATCGCTCGCCGAACCGGTCATGAGGCTGATCAGGTCCTCGCCGGGCTCACGGCGGCGCTGCCCGATCAGTCCGGCCAGATACGCACGTGCCTCCAGCAGTGCCTGCTGCGCCGCGAGCAGCACCGATTCATCCGGCTTGTTGACACCCTGGAATGCGAGCAGGGCATCGGCCCACGTCCCGAACTTGGACCCGTGCGACACCGGGACGCCGAGGAGGTTGGCCAGCACCGTGACCGGCAGCGCGAAAGCCAGGTCCCCTATCACTTCCATCTCGCCGGCGGGCTCGACGCGATCGATCAGGCCGTCGACAATCGACTGGATGCGCGGACGCATCGCCTCAATCACCCGAGGCGAGAATGCACGCAGCACCAGACGGCGCAGCCGGGTGTGGTCGGGCGGATCGGAATGCAGCAGGCCCTTCGTCCGGTAGTGAGCCTCGAACGTTTCCAGCTTGCGGCGCGACTCGGACGGCAGGTACGCAGACGCCCGGCCCAGGCGCCCCTCATTGGAGTAGTCGGCCGTGTCCTTGAACGTGGCGCGAATGTCGGCGTAGCGGGTCAGTACCCAGCCACCGATCGCGTCACTCCAGTGCACGGGATCGACCTCGCGCAACCTGTCCATGGTTGGGTACGGATTGCGGAGGAAGTCGTCGGACAGCAGGGAGTCGTCGATCGCCTGCAAAGTCACCGTTTCGTTCAATGGCATCTCGGCCTCTCTTCACCCACCGGTACGTCCGTGCGGATAGCCGCACATACACATCCGACACGCAGTTTCGGGCAGGTAACCAAGTCACCAGGTGAGTCAGCGCAGGAAGAGTAGCTGACTAGGACAGCGAACCACGAGGCCCCGGAGGCTTTCGCTCGATGCCGTGGGTCACTTCAGGGCGCCCCCCTCGTAGGCGGCCATGATGTTTCGCTGAGTGGTCGCCAGCAGCAGGGCCGTGATCACGATCGGCAGGACGATGTATACCGCCTGCATGGCCGGGGTGGTTGATTCTGTATAACCGACGGAGTTGACGAATAGCTGCAGGGCCCCGGGCAGCGTCCGTTTCCCGTTGGTGGTGATAAACGTCAACGAGTAGAGGAATTCGTTCCAGGAATTTATGAGGGTGAACGCGGCCACGGCCCCGATCGCCGGGCGGGCCAGCCGCAGCGCCACCGACCAGAACCGGCGCAGCAGGCCGGCGCCGTCCAGCATGGCCGCGTCCTCGAGTTCGCGGGGCGAGCGGTCGAAGAACACCTTGAAGAGCAGCGTGCCGAGCGGGACGAACAGGGCGGCGGTGGTCACGATCTGCCCGGTTCGGGTATTGATCAGATGGACCTGGGCGAGAAGCTCGTACAGCGGGAACACAAGCAGGATCTGCGGCACGAGCTGGGCGCAGATCAGGACGCCGGCCAGGCCGTTGCCGATCCGGCCCCCGGCCCGGCTCAGGCCGTAGCCGGCGAACGCGCAGACCGCAACGACGATAACGGTGACGGCCGCGGTGACCAGGATGCTGTTGACGAAATTCAGCCCGAGCGGCGGGACCACCGAGCTGCTGGCGTTCCACAGGTCAGGGCTCTTCAGGACCGCGCCGTAGTTGGCCAGGGTCGGGTGGTGCGGCAGCAGCGACACCGCTTGCGCCCCGGGTTTCTCGCCGTCGAACGACCGCGCAAGGATGAACAGCATGGGCCCGACCGCGAACAGGCAGAGAACCACGGGCGCAACGTAGGTGCGGATCCGTCTGAAGCGCCGACGGCCGGGGGGCCGGGCGCGGAACCGGAACGGGGCCAGTGCGGATATCCACTTCGGCGCCACCAACCACCGCCGCTGTGGCCGTGTTGATCCCGGGGCGGGAGCCGGTGCCATCGCCCGCGGCCGGGCGGCGTAGGCGCGCAGCACGGCCCGGCTCACCCAGAAGACGGCCAGGGCGAAGGCGAGGGTCGCGAGCATGAGCAGGGCGCTGAACATCGAGATCGCGGCGGCGTACCCGACGGCGTAACCGCCCCCGAACGCCTGCTGGTAGGCGAAGACCGGTAGCGTCTGCGTGACGCCGAGCGGGCCGCCCCCGGTCATGATGTAGACCAGGTTGAATTCCTGGAAGCTCAGGATGAAGTGCACCGTCAGCGCCACCAAGCTGATGGACCGGATGCCGGGCAGCGTCACGTGCCAGAAGCGCTTCCAGTCCGACGCGCCGTCCACGGACGCGGCCTCGTACAGCTCAGTGGGGATCCGCTGCAGCGCGGCCAGCAACAGGATCGTGTAGAAGGTGAACGACGCCCACGCGTTGATGCCCAGCAGCGTCGGCCAGACCGCCGTGGGGTTGATCAGAGGATCGCTGATGTGCCAGCCGAAGCCGGCTGGTGCCCCGAACAACGGGTTGAGCAGGAGTAGCCACGTATTCAGCGCGACCGGTGAGGTGATGACGAACGGCAGCAGGGCGAGCGCCCGGAAGCCGGTCCCGAACCGGAGCCGACGGTTCAGCGCGAGGGCGGCGACCACGCCGATCAGGTAGCTGGGGACGATGCCGCCCACGGCGCGCAGGTAGGTGTGGGCGATCATCGCGGCGATCTGCGGGTCGGCGAGCAGACGCCGGTAGTTGGCCAGTCCCACGAACGGGCCGCCCGCCGCACTGAATGTGCTCGATGAATGCAGGCTCAGCACCGCGCTCACATAGATCGGGTAGACCACCAGGCCGCCCACGAGCGCGAAGGCGGGCACCGCGAAACCGAGCAGCAGCAGGCGGTCGCGCCGACGCCAGCCCCGGCCCCCTCCCCGCGAGGAGAGAGCTCGCGGGGAGAGGACCGGGACCCGGCGCGACCGGTCCCGCAGTTCTAGTCCCATTCAGCTTCCGTTGATCTGGGCCAGCGCGCCGTTCATGTTCTTCATCAGCGCGGTGGTGGCGTCGGCCGGACTGGTGTTCTGCAGCAGCATCGAGTCGATGGCCGGGAAGACGGCGGCGGTCATGATGGGGTTGATATCGATCAGTTCGAAGTTCGTCGACGTGTCCAGGAACGATTTGAAGCCACCGAGAATCGGGTCCTTGATGCCCGCGTTCACGCTCTTGCGCACCGACAGCAACGTACAGGTGTCCTGCGCGACCATCGCGGTCTGCGCCTGCTCGCTGCGGATGCCTTCGACGAAGCTCCACGACTTCTCGTGATCCGGCGCGTTCTGCGGGATCATGACCGCCCATTCCGCGAAGCTCGTGGTCTGCTTGCTGACGTACGGCATCGGCGCGATCTTGGTGTTGGCCAGCGTGCTGGGGTACTGGGCGGCGGTGCCCTTGACGAAGGGACCGGCGGTGTAGGAGCCGAGGACCCCCTTGGCGTAGTTGCCGTCGGTGTCCGCATACCCCCAGTTGGCGGCCTCCGACGGCACCGAGTGCCACTTATGCACGGTGTTGGACAGGAACTGCATGACCTGCTGCATCTGCTCGTGCTGGTAGCCGATCTTCCACTTGCCGCCTTCTTTGACCACGAACGGCGTGCCGGTCGACCAGACCAGCGGCAGGAACGTCGCCGAGAACCGGCCGTCGCCGACCTTGGCCTCGAACCCGAAGCCGTACCGTCCCGGGCTCTTCAGCTTGGGCGTGAGCTGCGCGGTCCACTGGCCGAACTGGTCGGTGGTCCAGCTGGACGGCACGGTGAGGCCGGCCGCCCGGACGTAATCATCCCGGTACACGATGCCGCGGAGATCGACCCCGATGCCCAGGGAGTAAATCTGCCCGTCGACCTTGCCGGCGTCCAGATCCTGCTGGTAGAAGGCGCTCTTGTCGGACTGTGCATTGATGTAGGAGTTCAGCGGCACCAGTTTGGTGCCCCCGGATAGCACCCCGGGCACACCCTGGTTGGAATACCAGATGACGTCCGGCGGGTTGCCGGACTGCTCCGCCGCCGCGACCTGGGCCGGGAGCTGCGCGTCGTCGACGTTGACGATCTTGATGGTGAGCTTGAGCGGATCGGCCACGACTCGCTGCCACATCGGGACTAGCTTCGGGTTCTGTGCGGCGATCGACGAAATGATAGTGATGGTTTTCTTCCCGCCGCTCCCCGCGGTGGACTGCTTCGCCGGACCTGACGAGCTGGAACAGGCCGCCAGGGCAGGGGCCGCGATACCGGCGGCCGTGGCCCCGCCGAGAAGCTGAAGGAATTTGCGCCGTCTTAGCGCGGACGAGGTGCCGTTGCGCCCACTGTTAGGAGGCTCGACCATGAGATTCTCCTCGGAGGTGCTCTGTCGGGACGGTTGCCAGACATCTAGTGGCCAGACAATTTCATCTGCGGCCCTTGCCGGTCAATACCGGTAAGGTAACGCTTCGGCGGCGCTACCCGGCGGGTGACCGGGAACCGGCTCCCCCCTGCGGATCCAGCAACAGGCTCTTGCTCCCGGAATAACACGAAAGAGCTGATCAGACAAGGCTTTGGGGCTGCCGCCGAGGAATTGCTCGGGCCTGCGCGGGACGGCTGACGCGAGGGTCTAGACAGACCAAAATCTCCCAGTTAGCATCAAATGCCAAGTTGCTTGGCATTTACTCGGTAGTCCCGGTGGCGACCGTTCTTTCCGAGCCAAGCCGTTCCGTGGAGGTGGCGATGAAGCCGTCTGTGCCCAGTCCAGATCCCGCCCGTGAAGTCTCCGCCGCCGGCTCCGGTGACGCCGGCACGTTTCCCGGCCGCCCGGGCATCACGCGGCGAAGCGTGCTTAAAGCCGGGGTGGTGACCGCGGCCGTGGTGGCCGCGCAGCCGGTACTCGCCGGGCCCCGCGCGCCCCGCGCTGCTGCGGCGGGCGGCCCTCCGCCGCTGTCGTTTGACTTCGTTAACGACCCGCCGTTCTCGTTCACTTACGGCGGGACGTCTTCCCGTGACCCATCGGTTCTCCCCGCATGGTCACCTTCGTCAAACACCGTGGCGCTGGACGCGAACAGAACGCAGCAGACCGTGACGTGGACAGACCCGCATACCGGCCTGCAGGTCCAGTGTGTCTCGGTGACCTACTCCGACTACCCCGTGGTCGAGTGGACGGTCAATTTCACCAATACGGGCTCGGCCAATACACCAGCGCTGGCCGAGGTTCTGGCCATCGACACGCTGATCTCCGGCACGGGGGGGCAAGACTGGACCATCCACACCGCGAGCGGGAGCGACACGCTGGCCACCGACTTCGAGCCGACCGACATCACACTCAGCACCACTCCCGGCCTGTACAAGCTGTTCTCCACCGGCGGCGGACGGCCCACGTCCGGCAACCTGTCCCAGGACGTCAAGGCCCCCGGCGGTGCATGGCCGTACTACAACCTGGACTGGAACGGGGCCGGTGCGATCGTGTCGATCGCGTGGCCCGGTCAGTGGGGCCTGCAGGTAGGCCTCGATCCACAGGGAAATGCGCCCATCATCGGCGGGATGACCAACTACGACGGACCGTTCAACGGCACACCAACGCTGTACGACCTGAATCCGACCGACATGTACCTGACCCCGGGTGAGCAGATCCGGACCCCGCTCATCGTCACCATGACCTGGGCGGGCGGAGACTGGATTGACGCGCAGAACGTGTGGCGCTCCTGGTTCCTGCTGCATAACTGCCCGCGGCCCAATGGTAGCCCCCCGCCGCCGGTCTGCCCTACCGGGTCCGTGGACGACTCGTACAACTTCGTCAACGACACCACCGAAACCGAACTGACCTTCATGGCCGCTTACCACGACAACGGGCTCACCCCGGCCGCGGGCGGCCAGATGAACTGGTGGTGGATGGACGCCGGCTGGTACCCCGTACCGTCTACGGTGTCCCCCACTGACCCGGCGGCCTGGACCTATACCGGTACGTGGTCACCGGACCTGACCCGCTACCCGAACGGCATCATCGAGGTGACCAACCAGGCCCGGGCCGAGGGCATGAAGGCCATCGTGTGGCATGAACCGGAACGGTGCCGGCCCGGGACGGACTTGTATAACAATCATCCGGACTGGCTGCTCACGGTGCCCAGCGGCGGGGACTCCACCATGCGCTACGTCGACGTCGGCAACCCGGACGCGCTGGCCTGGATGAAATCGACGTTCGACGGCCTCATCACCTCCAACGGGGCCGATCTGTTCCGGCAGGACTTCAACTACACCGGGCCGCTGCCGTACTGGAACGCCACCGATCCGGCCGGGCGGCAGGGTGCGACCCAGATCCACTACGTCATGGGCCTGCTCGACTTCTGGGACACGCTGCGCGCCAACCATCCGGGAATGCTCATCGACACCTGTGCTTCCGGCGGCCGCCGGCTGGACCTGGAGACGCTCCGCCGCTGCATCGTCTTGTCCGAAAGCGACTACATCCGCGATCCGGAGGCCGCCCAGGCCCAGTTCTACGGGCTGAGCCTGTGGATCGTTTGCCACGGCACGTCCGCGAACACCGAGAGCCTCTACTCCCTGCGCAGCGCGATGAACTGGTGCTTCGAAGCGCACTTCGACAACATCATCAGCTCGCCGCCCTCCAGCGGCCAGTGGGGAACGCTGAAGGCCGCGACGGACGAGTGGTCCACGTTCTGCGACAGTTACCTCGGCGAGTTCTATCCCCTCACGGCCTGGAGTTACGACCAGAGCAGCTGGCTCGCCTATCAATACCACCGGCCCGACCTCGGCACAGGCCTGGTCCAGTGCTTCGCCCGCACGAACACTCCAGGCTCACCTCTCGCTGTGGCCCTGCGTGGCCTGGACCCCACGGCCACCTACAAGGCGTACGACGTGGACCATCCCAGCAGCGTAAGCACCTTTACCGGCAGCCAGCTCATGACCGCCGGCAGCGGCATCAGCGTGGCCCCCGTCCCCCGTCCGTACGCGGTCAACGTCGTCTACAGCAAGGTCTGAGCTACCGCCGTGTCCGTCCACAACCCCGCGAACCTGATTCAGGAGGAGTATGCGGGGCGGGCTGATCGTCCCCGCGCAGGACGCCGCCGGCCGCCGCATGCCTACCCCGGTTGCGTCCACGGCCGGACGCGCCCGTCCCCGACGGAACAGTCTCTCCGTTCCTTGACGAGTTCCGCGCCCCATGCCAGGCTTAAGGTGTCAGGTGACTTAGCATCTCGGCCCTCTGCCGCCGCTCGCCCTGATGGTTCCATCCCGTCGGAGATTGAGGAGAAAGTGGACGACATATTCGTGCCTGCTCTCGGTCACGCGATGGAGGAATGCGTGCTGGTGGATTGGCTTGTCCCGCCCGGCACCGCGGTGGCCGAGGGGCAGGAAGTCGCCACGATCGAGACGGACAAGTCGACGATGGAGCTGACCGCACCCAGCGCCGGGCGTCTGGGCCGTCATCGTTATGGCGCGGGCGCGCACGTGCCAGTAGGCGAGGTGATCGCGTACGTGCTGCTGGAAGGCGAGCACGAACCCGACGGCGCAGGGGCCAGCGGCGCAGGGGCCAGCGGCGCAGGGGCCAGCGGCGTAGCGGCGGAATCCGGCAACCTACCGGACGGCCCGGGGCCCGAACCGCACGAAATACCAGACGCCCCAGCACCGGGACCGCATGAGACGCCGGGCGCCGCTGGCCCCGCGACCACCTCGGGCGTTCCCACTGCCGAGCGGCGATCCTCTCCCCTGGCGCGCCGCCGGATGGCCAGTCCCCGGGCACGGCGCCTTCAGCAGGAAGCGGAGGCCGCCGCTATGGCGGACGGGCCCGCGACCCGGCCCGCGACCCGGCCAGGCGTCGGAACGAATGGATCGGCGCCCGCAGCTCGCCAGCGGGCGGCCGTGGCCGAGAGCGTGCTGCGCTCCTGGACGACCATCCCGCACTTCACGGTCAGTCGCGACATCCCGGCGGACGGGCTACTGAGACTGCAGGCTGACCAGCGCGCGGCCGGTGTCCCGGTTACGTTCACCGACCTGCTGCTCAAGGTATTTGCCTTGGCGCTGGCCCAGGCACTCGATCTGGACGCCCCCCCGCTGGGGCTAGCCGTCGCCACCGGCGGTGGCGTGGTGATCTCGGTGCTGCCGGACCCGGGTGGTCGCGGCCTCGCTGATCTAGCCGGCGCCCGGGCGTCCGCGGCCGAGCGGGCCCGCACCGGGCGCGCCGGGCCCGACGACGCCCTAAGCCCAGTGGCGACCCTGTCCAACCTCGGGTCCATGGGAGTGCGCGCCTTCACCGGCATCATCCCAATCGGTCAGCGCATCCTGCTCACCACAGGGATGGTGGACGACCGCGCTGTGTTTGATGATCACGGGATCAGCCGCCGGCGCGTATTCGATGCCACTCTCAACCTCGACCACCGCTACTACGACGGCGCACACGGGGCGGGGGTGCTCGCCCGGATGGCCGAGCTCGCCGCCGACCCGGCCGTCCTGGCCGGTTCTTCTGCCCGCCCGACCCATTAGGAGAATGATGTGACCGGCCTCGGTGTCGAATCCCGCACCGGATGGGTGCATTCGGACGATCGCCAGCAGTGGCTATGGAGCATGCTGCTGATCAGGCAGTTCGAGGAGGCAGCCGAAAAGGCGTCGCTGCGCGGGAAGGTGCCGGGTGGCCTGCATCCCGCGATCGGCCAGGAGGCCGTGGCCGTGGGGGGTGCCGCGGCGCTCGGCCCGGACGACATCGTGACCAGCGGCCACCGGCCGCATCACCACGCGCTCGCCCGCGGCGTCGAGCCGCGCCGGCTCATGGCAGAACTATTCGGCCGGGCCGGCGGCCTGGCCGGCGGCCGTTCGGGTTCCATGCACCTGTCCGACTACGCCCAGTCCTACTATGGCGCGAACGGGATCGTCGGCGCCCCCGCTGGTGTAGCGATGGGCGCCGCCCTGGCGGCGAAGCTGCGCCGCCTCGACCAGGTCGCGGTCAGCTACATCGGAGACGGCGCGGTGAACACCGGCCGGACCTGGGAGTTCGTCAACATGGCCGTGATCTGGAAACTCCCGCTCATTGTGGTCTGCGAGAACAACCTGTACGCCGTGGAGACGCACACCGACCGGGTCACCGGCGGCCGGGACATCGCACGGCGCGCCGAAGGATTCGGGCTGCCCGCGTTCGCCCTCGACGGGCAGGATGCCGAAGCCGTCTACCAGCACGTCAAGGCGGCTCGCGACCGTGCGCTGGCCGGAGAGGGCCCGACGTTCCTGGAAGCAAAGACCTACCGTTACTTCGGCCACGAGACCGGCGACAAAGCCGCGTACCGGACTGCGGAGGAGATCGCCGAGTGGCGGTCCAGCCGAGATCCCATCGACCGGCTCGCGGGTCAGCTTCAGGTCAGTGGCCGGCTGCCGGCCGAGGAATACCAGGAACTGAACCGCCGGGCCGCCGCCACTGTCGCAGACGCGCTGCGGTTCGCCGAGGCGTCGGCGTGGCCCCGCCCCGAGGACGCCTTTGGTGATCTGCACCGCGCCGCAGTACTGGCCGAGGACGCCGCACTGGCTCAAGACACAGTAAAGGACGCGCAGCGATGACCGAGGACGTCACGTACTCCGCCGCGTTCCGCGAAGGCATGCGGGAGGAGATGGCCCGAGACGAACGCGTCTTCGTGATCGGGACGGACCTGTTTCACCGGGGCGGTCACTTCGCCCAGGTCCTAGGGCTGGGCGAGCAATTCGGCCGCGAGCGCATCAGAGATGCGCCGATCTCCGAAGCGGCGATGGTAGCGGCTGGAGTTGGCGCCGCCCTGAACGGCATGCGCCCGCTGGTCGACCTCAACTTCGCTGACTTCGCCTTCGGCGCCATGGACGAGCTCGTCAACCAGGCTGCGAAGACGAGGTACATGACCGGCCGGCCGGTCCCGCTGGTCGTCCGCGCGTCGGCCGGAGTCGCCCTCGGCGGGGCTCAGCACAACAACTGCCTCGAGGGCTGGTTCGCCGCCGTGCCCGGCTTGACCGTGGTGTACCCGGCGACACCCTTCGACGCCAAGGGCATGATCAAAACCGCCTTGCGCGGTGACGACCCGGTCATCATGCTCATGCACAAGCGGCTGTCCGCGCTGCGCGGTCCGGTCGGTGACGCGGACGAGCTGGTCTCGTTCGGCCGGGCGGCGATCGTCCGGGCCGGGACGGACCTGACATTGATCAGCTACGGCGGCATGGTGGCGAGCTCGATGGAGGCGGCCGGAGCGCTCGCCGGGCAAGGTATCGACACCGAGGTAATCGACCTGCGCACGCTCGCACCGTTGGATCTGGGTACGCTCACTGAATCGGTGCGCAAGACCGGGCATGCCGTGGTGGTGGACGAGGCGCCAGGCTTCGCGACCTTCCCGGCGGAGATCGCGGCGGCGATCCAGGAAAGCTCCTTCGAGTACCTCGACGCGCCCGTGCTGCGGGTCGGCGCCGCCCGTCAGCCGATCGGTGCCAGCCCGCCGCTGATCGAGGCGGTGCTGCCCACCCAGCAGGACATTCTCGATGCGGTGCAGCGCAGCTTCGCGACGTTCAGCGAAGCAGGAACGAGTTGAGCGGCCGCACCAGGAGGATGGGCTGAGGTGAAGATCACCAGCATCGAGACCTTGCGGGTCGGATCGTTCCCGGCGCTGCTGTTCGCCGAGGTGGGCACCGACGAGGGGCTGACCGGGCTGGGGGAAACCTGCCTGGGTGCCGAGGCGGTCGAGGCCCACCTGCACGAAGCGGTGGCGCCGGCCGTGCTCGGCCAGGATCCGCTGCGGATCAGCTTCCACAACCGCGCCCAGTACGACGACTTCGTCGGCTTCGCCGACACCGGCGTGGCCACCCGCGCGCGGTCGGCGCTGGACATCGCGCTGTGGGACCTGCTGGGGCAGATCAGCGGACAGCCGATCTACCAGCTTCTCGGCGGCGCCTACCGCAGCTCCATCCCCGTCTACAACACGTGCGCGGGACCCGGTTACGGCGCCACCAGCCCGAACGTGGACCGGGCCGGGAACTGGGACGACGCCCGGCCGCGGGCCGAATACGAAGACCTGGACGCGGTGCGCACCCGCCCCGGTGAACTGGCCGCCGAACTACTGGCCGAGGGCATCACGGGGATGAAGTTCTGGCCACTGGACGGGGCGGCCCTGGCCGGGGAAGGGCGGCGCATCACCACCGGGCAGTTGCGGGCGGCCGTCGCACCACTAGCCGCGATACGCGACGCGGTGGGTGATCAGATGTCCATCATGATCGACCTGCACGCGCTGTGGCGGATGCCCGCGGTGCTGGACGTCGTGCGCGCCCTGGACGAATTCGCTCCCTACTGGATCGAGGATCCCGTCAAGGCCGACGACCTGGGCCTGCTGTCGCGCGCCGCGGCCGCGGTCCGGGCGCCCATCGCCGCCGGGGAGACCGTCGCCAACGCGCACAATTTCGGCCGCCTGCTGGAGTCGGGCGGCATCGGGGTCGCGATGTTCGACATCGGCTGGGTGGGCGGGATAACCGAGGCGGTCCGGGTGTCGGCCCTGGCCGACACCCGGGGCATCCCGGTCGCGCCGCACGACTGCACCGGACCGGTCGTCCTGACCGCCGGAACGCATCTGTGCCTGGCGGCGCCGAACGCGCTGCTGCAGGAAACCGTCCGGGCCTTTCACCGAGGCTGGTACGGCGAGCTCGTGACCGACCTGCCGATCATCGAGCACGGCCAGATCCGCCCCCCGGAAGGCGGCGGGCTGGGAACGCGCCTGCGCCCCGACGTCCGGTCCCGGGCCGACGCCAGCCTACGCCGCTCGGCGCTGAGATGACGTCAGCGATAGCCCGCACGTGCCGGCTCAACGGCTCGCTGCTGCAAGACAGCAACACCAAGCATATGATCTTGCCCGTCGCTGAGCTCATCGCCTACATCAGCACCAACATCACCCGGGAAGCAGGAGACGTGATCACGACCGGGACCCGGACGGGGTGGGTGCCTTCCGCGAGCCGCGGTCAACCGTTCCGGCACGTTCCGCGCCCGCCAGCTCGCCCTGCCGCAGATGACTGGGACCGGCAGCGGGGTCAGCACGAACACCACCTCAGCGGGCGCGGCGGCCGAGCCGGGTCATGGGTCCGCATCCCTCGCGCCGGTCGTGGCATGAACGGGACGTCGTTGATCATCGACGGCGGCCATACAGCGGTGTGATCGAGGCCTGGACCGCGAGGCCGCATCATCAGGAGGACCGCCATCCGGAGCACACCACAGCGAGAGGACGTAACGGTGACCCAGCACCGGGAAACCGGCTCGACGGGGCCATCTCAAGTCGCAGTAGTGACAGGAGCTGCCCAGGGCATCGGGCGTGCGATCACCCAAGCCCTGGCCGACCGCGGATTCTGCGTGCTGGCCGTCGATCGCGACGCCGAAAGACTCGCCGACCTCAGCCGGGACATACCAGGGGCGGAACCCTTCATCATTGATCTGACCGACCCAGGCGC
This sequence comes from Streptosporangiaceae bacterium, assembly GCA_965277615.1. GTDB lineage: Bacteria > Actinomycetota > Actinomycetes > Streptosporangiales > Streptosporangiaceae > Bog-532. Next base: position 246,629 of record CBDIDG010000005.1, read on the forward strand.
GGCGGCCGCGTGCCGGCAGGCCGGCGAGCAGAAGGGGCAGGTCACGGCGTGGGTCAACAACGCCGCGATCATGAAGCTGGGCGCGCTCCACGAGGTGCAACCACAAGAAATCGACGAGATGCTGTCGGTCAACCTGCGAGCGGTGGTGTCGGGGACACAGGAGGCCGTACGGTCTTTCCTGCAGTCAGGTACGGCAGGCTCAATTGTCAACATATCGTCGATACACGCCAAAGCGGCATTTCCTGGTTACGCTCTGTACGATACGTGCAAAGGCGGGGTTGAGTCACTCACCCGCTATGTCTGCGTCGAGTACGGCCATCTCGGTATTCGCTGCAATGCGGTTGCCCCCGGGGCGGTACTGACTCCGGCAAGTATCCGGCTGAGTGAGCAAGCCAGTGACCCTGAAGCGGAATTTGCCGCGACCCGGCAACTGTCCCCGATGGGACGGATCAGCGAACCGGCCGAAATCGCCGCGATGGTCGCGTTCCTGCTCAGCCCGGCCGCAGTCGCCGTGAACGGGCACGTGCTGGCGGCCGACAATGGAATGGCGGCCCGAGCGGCATCCTTCCCGCCGCCAACGGGAATCATCTTCGGGCCACGCCCTCGGCCGAATTGAGCGACGACGCCGGAAGGAATCCGCAATGACCCGCAGTTAACCACGAAATCCGCGCTATGCATCGCGGATGACACCGAAGAGCCCGACACCTAGCACCATGGGAGGCACCAACATGGCCGATTCAGTATCGGCTGCTGCGGCGGCGCAATTTAACGTCGGCCCAGCACGGGAAAGACGCCGCGGTGCGGCCGAGGACGCGATCGCGACCATCAAGTCGATGATCATCGACGGCCGCCTCGGCCCGCATGACCGCATGCCGTCCGAGCACGACCTTGCGGCGGCGCTGCAGGTGAGCCGTCCGACCATGCGGGAAGCCACCCGCGCCCTGGTCGCCCTCAACATCCTCGAAGCCAGGCACGGCGACGGCACCTACGTCACCTCGCTGGCGCCCGAGCTGCTCGCTGAGCCAATCGATTTCCTGCTGAGAGTCGACGCCGAGGGCACCCGGCTGCTGACTGAGACACGCGAGGTACTGGAGACAGGACTCGCGGCGCTGGCCGCGGTTCGGGCCACCGACGAAGACATCGCGCGGCTCACCGCTACTGTCAACGAATACAGCCGCCATCTGTCGAACGTGGCCCTGTGCGTTGAGCTGGACGAGCGCCTGCACCGAGAGGTGGCCGCAGCGGCCAGGTCGCCCATCCTGGCCAGCATGCTGTCGACGGTGTCCATGCTGGCCGCGAAGAGCAGGCAAAGCAGCGCCCGCAGCGCCACGACGCGCAGACGCAGCGACGCCGACCACCACGCCCTGCTGGAGGCGATCATTGATCACAGCCCGGAGCGAGCCCGTGTGCACATGGCCGAGCATTTGTCGCACGTCCCCCGGCCCCGAACCCGAGCGGACACTCCAGGTGAACCAGATGATGACGTGGGCAAACCACCCGGAAGCCGGGGCGACCCGCGCCATTGACGCGCGACCGTCAGCTGGACGGAGAGTTCGGCACATGTGACGAGATGGCCGACAGGGCGCGGTCACGGCCGGGCAGCAGCGCTGGTTCTTCAACAGCTCCCTCATAACGGTAAGCGCGGGCTCCGCCGCAGGGCGATCGGCGGCCGCCCCGCGTTCTGGTCGCGCCTGCCGGCGAGCGGCCCAGCTGCGCTTGCACGGCCTGCACAACCGAGCCGCTGTGGGGCAGATAGTTCTGGAGCAACTGGGGGCTCTGCGGCACGGGAGAGTGCGGCGCGTGGACCCGGAGGATGGGAGCGTCCAGGTATTCGAACGCCTCCTCTTGCAGTGTGGCCGCGACTTCGGCGCTGACCCCCCCGTATCCGTGGCTCTCGTCGACCATCACCGCGCGGCCGGTCTTGCTCAGCGAGGCCGCCACGGTCTCGACGTCGAGGGGATAGAGCGTGCGCAGGTTGATGACCTCAGCCGAGATTCCTTCAGAGGCAAGGTGCTCGGCCGCCTGGAGGCAGGTGCGAACCGTCACACCGTACGCCACGAGTGTCACCTGATCGCCGGAGCGTACGACGTCGGCCCGCCCGAACGGCACGCGCACGTCCGGGCCGCCGGTCTCGCCGCGGACGCCGGTCAGCACCTTGTGCATAACGAACAGCACGGGGTCTTCGAGGTGCAGCGCGGTCTTGATCAGCCCTTTGACGTCGGCAGGGGTCGCGGGCACAGCAACGTTGAATCCTGGCATCTCAGCGAACCACGATTCAATGACGCTGTTGTGCTGCGCACCACCGTAAGCTATGCCGTTCGTGGCCCGGATGACGAGCGGCACGGGGATACCGAACATGTAGTGAATCTTGGCCGCTTGATTGCACAGTTCGTCCATCGCGCCGTAGGCGAAGTCCTGGAAGTTCAGGTCCACCACAGGCCGCATGCCCTGGATCGCGGCGCCCACACCGGCGGCCACCATGGCGGCCTCGGAAATGGGCACGTCGCGGATCCGCTCCTCGCCGAACTGCGCGCCCAGACCCAGCACCTGCGCGAAGTGCCCGCCACGAGCCAAGATGTCTGTGCCCATGACGAATATGCCGTCGTTCTCGGCCATCTCCTCCGCCAGTCCGGTGCGGTAGGCCTGGCTGTACGTCAGGGGGCTCATCGGCTCGCTCCGATCGGCTGCGGGGCGGGCCAGGACTGGTTCACGGTCGAGGTGTCGGGCCACGGGGACTTCTCGGCAAAGTCAATCGCGTCGGCGACGTCGTCTTCCGCCTGCTGCCGCAGCGCGGCGTAGCCGGCGTCGTTGAGGTCCCCCTGCTCGGCCAGCAGGCGCCACAGCCGGTCGATCGGGTCCTTGCCGTCGCGCCAGAACGTGACCTCGGACTTCTCCCGGTAGTTCTGCACATCGCCTACGTTGTGGCCGTCATAGCGGTATGTGCGGGCCTCGATAAATGTCGGGCCCTCGCCATCGAGGGCGCGCTGGCGGGCCGCACGCGTTGCCGCGTGCACGGCGAGGACATCCTGCCCATCCACGACCATCGTCGGAAGACCGAATCCCGCGGCCCGTCCGGCAATCGAGCCGCCGGCGAGGGACGTGCTGATATGGGTTTGGACGGCGTACAGGTTGTTCTCGCAGATGGCGATGAAGGGCAGCTTCCACACCGCAGCCAGGTTGATGAACTCCCAGGTGCGGCCGGTGTTTGCCCCGCCGTCTCCCACGTAGCCGACGGCGACGCGACGCTGCTTGCGCAGGTGCATGCCCAAGGCCGACCCCAGTGCGACACCGAGGCCGGCGCCGACGATCCCATTGGAGCCCAGAAAATTCCGGCTCACGTCGACCAGGTGCATGCTGCCTCCCCGGCCGCCGGCGCAGCCGTCAGCCTTGCCGTACAGCTCAGCCATGACGATGCGGGGTTCCAGGCCCTTGGCGATGGCGTGGTGGTGACTGCGGTGCGTTCCTGCCACCACGTCGGCCGGCCCGAGGGCGTGGATCGAGCCGACCGCGACGGCCTCCTGGCCCTCAGAGGAGTGGATGCCGCCCGGGATCTTGTTCGCGTGGGACAACCGCACGGATTCGGTCTCGAACCGCCGGATGAGCAGCATCTCGCCAAGCCACCGCCGCAGCTCCTCGGCGGCTACCTGGTCCGTCCCGGTCGTGCCCTGGACGTCGGTCCCCTGGTAGATCATGCGTAGCCTCCTCCAGCCGAGGCGCGGAAGGCGGGGAACTCGCGGTCGAACATCACCGGATGGCGAGGCCGCCGCCTGCCGTCAACCGGGCGGGGCCGGACGCGGCCGGGCTTGGGCCTTCCGCCCCGCCACGTCGGCGTTTCGCCGTCCGTCTCGGTCTCGCCGAGGGTCGGGGTTCCGGAAGCGGAGATCGTTACCTCTGGCAAGCGAAGCCCCGCCTCTCGGAATAGGAAGGAGTCAAATCTCGTATAACATATTCCAAACATGGAGGGCTGGCAAGCCTCCTGTGAGTACATCGAATACGAGATTCCAGCACTGCGCTAGGCTGCGTTCTACCACTTCGCTGCTAACCGTTTGCGGGCTCGGCGAGGCCGATCGCGGCTCCGCGGCAGGCCATCCGGCTAGGGGTACTGTGCGCGAAAGGTCGTGGGTGTGATCACTGGCGAGACTTCGAACCTGTCGGTTTCGACCGTCAAGCGGGCCGCCTACCTAGCGGTCCGCGAGATGATCGTCGAACTGGAGATCCTGCCGGGGGCGCGGCTGATCGAGAACGATCTCGCCGCCCGGCTGAATGTCTCCAAAACCCCGGTCCGAGAGGCCATCGCGCTTCTGGAGGCAGACGCCCTGGTCGATTTCACGCCCTACCGCGGTGCGACGGTCCGCTGGCTGTCGGCCCCGGAAATGGAAGAGCAGCGCTTCCTCATCGACGCTATCGAACTGCCCGCGTTCCCTCTTGTCGTCGAGCGCATCACCAAGCAGGAACTCAGCGAGCTCGGCAAGATGGTCCGGCAGATGAAGCGAGCGCGGGCGAAAAACGACGGGCCGACCTTTCGGCGTCTGGCCGCCACGTCTCACGCGATGCTGTTCGCGTCGGTGGGTTATTCGCGGCTGGACCGCTTCATCACGATCCTTCTCGGACCGGCCGGCCTGCGCTATGACCGCGTATTCGTGGACAACTTCGAGGACACCTTCGACCTCATGCTCGCGCTGGCCGTAGGCCGGTACGAGCACATTAAGGATGGGGACGCCGACGCTGCCGCCGAGCATGTCCGCACCTACCGTGACGAGATCGGCAGGCTGAACCGTTCCCGGCTGACCCACGAGATGGTCGCACCCTACTTCGGCCCAGTCGGCTGACCCATACCGCTTCAGCCAGGCCAGGTCCTGCGGCCTGGCCAGGGCTGACGAGATCGAGGTCGGCAGTCACGGCAACCTCCGCTGATGGGACGAGCGAGGAGCGCGGGCATGCCGTACCGGGGTCCAGTTTCGAGGACTGCGCATTGACAACGGACGCCAACCCTCTAATGATGGAATATCATATTATTGTTCGTCTCGTTCGAGCGGGCTTCCTGTAGGACCCCGGACACTCCGGGCTGGGGAGTCACAAGACGATGGAGTCATGTCGTGGCTGACCTTCCCGCCTTGTTCGGAATGTCCGGGCAGACTGCCGTTGTCACCGGCGGCGGAGGCGCGCTGGGCGCGATCGTGGCCGAGGGGTTGGCGGCCGCTGGCGCCTCGGTGGTGGTCGTCGACCTGCGCCAGCCCAACGCCGAGCGGGTCAGTCAGGCCATCGTCGCCGCAGGCGGCCGGGCCGTCGGGCTTGCCGCTGACCTGAGCTCTGAGGCTGACGTCGGGCGGGTGTTTGCGGAGGTGGACGCGACGTTCGGCCGCGTCGACGTGCTGGTCAACGCGGTGTCGGCGCCCGTGGACCGCTTCGCGGCAGAAGACTTTCCGCTGGAGACGTGGAACCACATGCTGGCGGTGAACCTAACCAGTTATTTCCTCTGTTCGCGGGCTGCGGCCACGCGGATGATCGCGGCAGGCCGTGGCGGCAGCATCGTGAACTTCGCCTCGATCGCCGGGCTCACCGCCATGGGCAGGGGCAACCTCGCCTACAGCGCGGCCAAGGGAGGGGTCGTGCAGCTAACCCGCGAGCACGCCTACGTCTGGGCGCAGCACGGCATCCGCGTCAATGCGGTGCTGCCCTGCCAGTTCGTCAATGACTGGTGGGCGGCTCAGATAGCCGATCCGGCGCGCCGCGCGCCGGTGGCCCGCTCGCTCTCCGGCATCCCCCTTGGCCGCCTGGGCGAGCCACCGGAGATAGTGGGGCCAGTGCTGTTCCTCGCCTCGGCGGCCGCGTCCATGGTCACCGGCGTCATGTTGCCGGTCGACGGCGGCAACCTGGCGATGAACGCCGGCGCCAGCGTCGACTGGTAGCCCCCTGGTTCCTGATGTCCCGCAGGGCGACGCCGGCCCGGTTACTTTTCTGTCGTGTCCTGTGCAGCCGTGGCCGCCAGCAGGTAGTCGTCGAGATCGAGTCCCACCAGAGCGGTGCCCTCACGCAGGCTGGCGAGGACGTCGGGTGGCAACGCGACGCCGTGCTGGCGGGCGGCTTCTTGCCGGGCCCATTCCATCTCGCCCGGGACGTAGATGCGATTAGCGCCGTCCGCGCAGGGCGACGCATGAACCTCATCGATGAGGTCCGCGACACGGGACGGCAGCTCTGGCGCGAGGGCCTGCGAGTCGAGCGCCAGGAACGCTGCCCCGTGCCCTGTAGGCAGGGCGGGGTCGTCATCGAGCCAGCTCCGGACGCCCCATGTCATGGCGGCACCGGTCAGGGCGGCGGACAGGCTCTCGATCAGCAGGGCCAGCCCGTAACCCTTGTGCCCAGCGGCGGGCGTGAGTGTGGCGTGCTGGGGGTACCCCTCGGCAACGCCGGTGGGCTGGCCACGGTCGTCGAGGAGCCAGCCGAGAGGGATGGGCTGACCGCGCTCACGGGCAGCGAGCACCTTGCCGCCGGCGACGGTCGCGACGGACATGTCGAGCAGCAGGGGATGGTGCCGGCACTGTTGCGTTGAGCCTTCCCTGAACAGCGTCGAGCATGATCGGGATGCTTAGCTGGGTTCAGATGGCAGGCACGAGGTCGTTGAACACGACGCGCAACCGGTGGCGGCTAGGAGCTTCGGTAGCGATTTCATAGTGGCCGCGGCGGAGATTCTGCACGAAGGCATGACCGGCGGCGAGAGTCCACGCTGAGCGGTGGCGCTTCAGTCCCCGCATCGGCCGGAGCCGGGCTTTCAGCCGTCCATGGTCTGCCTCGACCGGGTTGTTCGCGTACTGCTCGACGGTGTGCAGCGCCGAGGAGACTAGCTCATCGAGCACCCGCGGATACACGGACGCCCGATCGGTCGTGACCTCGACCGGGACTGTGCCGGCGCGCAGGGCCCGGATAAAGAAGCGCCGCGCTGCCGCCAGGTCACGTCTTGCCGACAGCAGGACGTCGATGACCTGGCCATACTGGTCCACCGCCCGGTAGAGATAGGTCCATGTACCGGCGACCTTGACATAGGTCTCATCGACGAACCATCGATCTCCAGGAGCATGGCGGCACGGCCGCGCCGCTTCGATGAACTCCGGGGTGAAACGCTGCACCCAGCGGTAGATGGTGACGTGGTGTACGGTGATGCCACGCTCAGCAAGAAGCTCCTCGGCGTCGCGGTAGGACAGGCCGTACCGCAGGTACCAGCGGACCGCCACGGCGATCACCTCACGCGGAAACCGGAAACCAGCGAACGCTGAGGACGAACCTGACGACGTCACCGAACCAGTCTCCCGCCCGCTGCGATCAGCTAACGCAACAGTGCCTTTCAGTACGAAAGAGCAGCTCTTCGTGGCCGCGATGCCCGGGTCGGGAGATCTCGGCTCGTTTGTCGAGGGTGACCTCGAGACCCTGCCGGACCGGATCGCGCGTGCCTACGTACAGCGGATGGAAAGCGCGAGCAGCGCGGATCCGTTCCTAGCCCTCATCCGCAGCGCCGCCTCCGACCAGGACGCGGCGAAGAACCTGCTGATGCCATGGGGCAGCACAGTACCGAGAGCTACCGTGCGGTCCTGCCCGCGGATGACATCGAGATACGGGTCGCCTCGCTCGGTGCGTACCTGATCGGCGTCACCTTCAGCCGCTACGTGCTGCGTGAAGGCCCCCTGGCCGCCGCGAGCCACGCCGAACTCGAAGCATGCCTCGTTCCGGCCATCCGCGGCATCCTCTTGAACGGGACGTGACCTGGGCCAGTGCCTGGGATCCGGCCGCCCGTCACTCCGTCGGTGACCGCTTTCGGCGGCATAACAGCTTCCTGCCGATCGTGATCGGCGGCCCCGTCTGAGATCACCCGCGACCAGAAGGGATGGGGCGCGGGCAGGCCAGCGCGCTGCTGCACGTGGCCCGGGAGCGGGACGCCTACGCCGCGGAAACCGGCGTGTACGTGCCGTGTGCTGCGACGGGGGGATCTTGTCCGACCGGGACATGGCGATCGCCCTGGCGATGGGCGCGGACTTCATCATGCTAGGCCGGTACTTCGCCCGGTTTGCAGAAAGCCCGTCCCCCAAGATCACCATCGGCGGGCAGGCGTACAAGGAGTCCTGGGGCGAGGGGTCGAAGCGGGCGCGGAACGCGGCCCGCTACGGCCAGCACGAGCAGGACATCGCGTTCCCCGAGGGGTCGACGGGCTGGTGCCCTTCGTGGGACCCCTGGCTGACACCGTGGCCGTGACGGTAGCGAAGCTGAAGGCCACGATGGTCAGCTGCGGCGCCACACCCTGCGGGGCTTCCCCGAGAGGGCCGTGCTAACGGCGGTCTCACCGGCCTCTGCCGTACAGGCTACGGCGGAGGTGCAGCTACGGGACCGGCCAGTCGACACCACGCCGGCCTGAACCGCCCGGCAGGTCACGGCGGCCGCGAGCCCGGCGGGCGTCCAGGACGCAGGCGGCCCACTGCGGTGCGGAAGGCTCGGGCTGCAGGGCCGGGGGGGACGGCGGCGACGTGTACGTCGCGCCAGAGTCGGGCCAGCGGCCCGGCGGTTATGGATACCCGCACCGCCAGCGTCCACGCCAAGCTGATCCCCCCTGCCGGTCCGGCGCCAGGTCAACGCCCGCGCCGCCGCACTAACCGAGATGCTCCGCTCGGCATGAGAACCCGGGCCGCCATCACGGCGCGTCCTCGCCGGCTAAACGCAGCCTGCTCGCAGCCGTCTCCCGCGAACAGGGCCGCGGCGGGGTGGCGGGCTGCTAGCCTCACAACCCCTGCTCGCCGTCGAGTGCGCGAGGTGACCAGCGGATGGAGCCACTGAGCCCAGGCGTCTCCCTATCGGGAATCCAGGACTACGTCGCCACGATGGAGCCGAACGGGGCCTGGGCAAGCAAGACCTGCCCTCCCGGTGCCTCAAACTCGGCGAAGAGGTCGGCGAGCTCTACCGGGCCGTCCGCAAGCTCCAGGGACAACCACAGGACCCGGGCGGGCGAACCGCCGACGTCGGCGACGAAGCCGCCGACGCGCTGATCCTGCTGATGTCGATCGTCAACCGGTGCGGAATCAACCTCGAAGACGCCTTCCGCGCCAAGGAAGCCCGCAACGAATCCCGCGTCCGGATATAGAAAACTCCCATCGGCGGATCAGGGCTCCGGCGGACGCCCGATGGAGCAACCACCGTTCTGCAGGTTATGCCGACGTCGGCATAACCTGCACAGCAGCAGCAGATTGCCTAGCGGCCTAGCGGGCGCGGTTGATGGTGGTGATCCCCTGGATGACGTCGCCGGCCAGCTGGGTCAGGGGGCGGTTATGGTCACGGGCGTAGCGGCGCAGGATGATGAAGGCATCGTTGGGGCTGGTCCGGAGCCGCTCAGCGAGAATGCCCTTCGCCTGCTCGATCATGACACGACTGTTCAGCGCCACCTGCAACTGCCCGGCGATGACCTCCTGCTGACGGATCGCCCGTTCCTGCAGGAGCTCAATCGTGGCCACGTCATTGTCCAGGCGGCTGCCAGCCGCGGACCAGGCGGCCCCGGCCATAGTGGTCTAGACCTGTCGGCGTGGTGGTTGCTCCATGGTTGCTCGGATGCCCCGGTACGGCCCGGTAGCGGTCGGCACTATACGGCACCCGGTTTGCCAGCTCGCCGCACGAACTGGCAGGTCACAGCATTTCCGGCACGATCTGGCACAGCCAGAGCGGCAGAGCAGCGGACTCTTAATCCGCAGGTTCGGTCAGCACGGGATACTGCGAGCACGACCTGCATACCGAAATGCTCGGGGACGTACCCGGACCACCGCAGGTACATACGGGATATATGTCAGGTATGTGTTAGGTACACGGCAGGAACATCAGTGCTGCCGCAGCTCGAACCAGGTCACTGTCTGGCTGCCGCACCGCCGCCATCCCCAGCGCGAGCCACGGCTGCCACGAGCCCGAGCCCCCGCCCGTCTTCGCCGTTACTGCCAGCGAGGTTCAGCTTGGGCACTTTTGTGCCGCTGCGGTCGGCGACCTGCACCCGGACCACGCCGCCGCCAGCGGTCACCGCCACCATGACCGTCCCCCCGGGCTCACCGGACCGGCTGTGCCGCACGCTATTGCCGAATAGTTCGCTGACCAGCAAGACGGCGTCATCTCGGCCCGGGTGCCCCGGGCCGAGAACGCCGCCCACGAACTGGCGGACGGTCCGCGCGCTCTCCGCCCGCCCGGCCACTGTCATGCTCTCCCTCATTCCTGTCCCGGTCATCTGCGCACCGCCCTTCCGCCCGTCCAAGTGCTGATGACCGCCGATGGGCCGCGGACGAGCGCACAGCGATGCACGCTTGACTGTGCGGCGCGCGTCAAGCCAGACGCCGCGCATCGGCCAGTCCGTAGAGGTCCGTGGAAAACCGACGGTGCACCCCGACCGCGCAAACCAGCGGTGCCGACGGTTACACCGACCGCGCCACAGGCACCTGCGCCCGTCCGCTATGTGTCCGTGGACGACGCGACACGCCGATCCGAAACGCCACATGTTGACACACGCCGATACAGAGCAAAATGGCCCGTATAGCCGAGAAATCCCAGCTAACGGGCCATTTACGCAGGCAGTGGCAGGTAATGGATTCGAACCATTGAAGGCGTAGCCGACGGTTTTACAGACCGCTCCCTTTGGCCGCTCGGGCAACCTGCCAGGAAGACCACCGAACCCTCGGCGGCACAGATGAGGATAGCGGACGATGACGCTAGCGCGAACTCGGACGGGGAAGCAGGTGCCGGCGCGGAGCGTAGCGGGTCCCAGCCAGCGTGGAAGCAGGTCGCGGCCGGTGTCGATGTGACGCAGGCTGGGCGGGCGTCTAGCCTTGTCCGTGGCTTCAGACGACCATGGCCGCCCGGGAGTAGTGAGATGCCTGCAGACTCTTCATTCGACATCGTGTCCAAGCTCGACCGGCAGGAGGTCGACAACGCGCTGAACCAGGCGGGCAAGGAGATCAGCACCCGCTTCGATTTCCGTAACGTCGGCGCGTCGATCGCCTGGTCCGGGGAGCAGGGGGTGGAGATCCGGGCCAACAGCGAGGAACGGGCCGCCGCGGTCCTCGACGTGTTCAAGGACAAACTGGTCCGGCGGGGGGTCTCGCTCAAGGTGCTGGACGCCAGCGAGCCCAAGCTGTCGGGCAAGGAGTACCGGCTGGCGATCAGCCTCAAGGAAGGCATCAGCCAGGACGACGCCAAGAAGCTCGGCAAGATCATCCGGGACGAGGGCCCGAAGGGCATCAAGGCCCAGGTCCAAGGGGAGGAGCTGCGGGTCTCGTCCAAGAAGAAGGACGACCTGCAGCAGGTCATCGCCCTGCTGAAGGGCAAGGAGTTCGACTTCGCCCTCCAGTTCGTCAACTACCGCTGAACGGGCCAGCGCAAACCGTCAGCGCAAGCCGCCCGTTCAAGCCATCAGCGCAAAGCGTCAGAGCGGCCCCAGGACCGTGTGCGGGTCGGCGTCGAGTTCGAGCGCCGACAGGGGGCCGAGCAACTGGCGCTCCTCGTAGCGGAAGTGCGACTCCATGATCGCGGCCAGGCCGTCCAGCTGGAGCGACAGCTCAGCGGACGGGGCGTCCGAGCTGACGGCCTGATCGAACTGGGTGAGCAGCGACGCGATCAGCTCGTGGTCCTGCCGGAGCTTGGCCAGCGCGGGCCGCAGCGCCGGGTCGTGCGCGGACAGCCGGGGGAACAGGGCGGCGTCCTCGCGGCCGTGGTGCCCGCCGAGGGCGGCGCAGAACCCGTGGCAGTACAGCGTGAGGTCGGCGCGGGCGGACTGAACGCCCCCGGTGTCTCCGGTATCGAGGGCGTCGCGGGCCAGGCGCAACGCCTGCCGTAGCCGCTGATGAGCGGCGGCCAGCTCACGGTCCCAGGCGATCAGCCGGTGCGGTTCGCCCTCACGTACGGATGCGGGTCAGGGAAAGGGTCATCGTGACCGCCTTCCGGGTCCGGCGCCTCCATGCCTGACGCGGTCCGCCATCGGCACGCGACGCTGCCCCAGCCTACGGCGGTGATGATGGCGACGGCCAGGACGCCAGCTACGGCTGGCGGCCGGGTTCCGCGCCGAAGGCGCGCAACTGGGGCATCTCGCGCAGGCTCCGCTTCAGCTCGGCGAAGCCCGGGAAGGCGGCCAGCCCGGCCACGTGGTCCCACAGCCGGACCGCGTCGGCGGCCGACGGCAGGCGGCTGATCACCGGCCCGAAGAACGCCATCCCGTCCGGCGGCCCGAACTGGATGATCGGCGTCCCGACGTCCTTACCGGTCAGCGCCAGCGCCTCGTCGGTCTCGCGCTGGATCTGCGCGTCGAAGGCCTCGTCGTCCAGCGCGTCGGCCAGGTCGGCGGCGAGGTCGGCGTCAGCCAATATTGATTTAACAAACTCCCTCGTCCCCCGGTAACCACCGTCGGATCCGGCCCGCTCCGGGTCGGGCGCGGAGTCGAAGATCCGCCCCCCGGGCGGCGTAGAAGCGCCCGACGGCGTCGGGCCCGGACCGGTCCCGCGCCGCCGCGGCCACCCGCAGCAGCCGCAGCCCTGCGGTGTGGCCGGCCACGTGCCCCGGCGGGAAGTGGGTGTCGTAGTCCACATCGGCGTTGACCATACGCAACGAGATGAAGCGCCAGTCCACCGCGTAACCGCGCTGCTCCTGCACGACCCGCACCCACTTGCTGGTCATCCACGCGAACGGGCACACCGGATCGAAGTAAAACCTTGCGTCAGCCTCACTCATGCCCCAATTGTCCCGCTGGCCCGGGTCTCGCGTAACCAGTCAGCGGGGATAGCCGGCCAGGGCCTCCAGGCGGAAGACCCGCTCGGTGGTTGGGGGGTGGGTCGCGAACCAGCGGGTCAGCCCCTCGCCGGTGAACGGGTCCACGATCATCAGCGGGCTGGCCGACGCGTGCGGGCCGGTCAGGGCGAGCGGCAGCTCCACCGTGCGGGCCTCGATCTTCCGCAGCGCCCGGGCCAGGGCCAGCGGGTCCCCGGCCAGGGTGGCGCCCACGGCATCGGCCCGGTACTCGCGGCCGCGGCTGAGTGAGAGCTGGAGCAGCGCCGCGGCGACCGGGCCCACCACCGGCAGGGCCAACCGGTTAGCCCGTTCCCGGGCCGGCCCGGGATCGGCCGCCGCCCCGAGGAAGTTCAGCCCGGTGCCGGGCCGCGCCAGCCAGGCCGGGCTGGCCAGCGAGGTGATCGCGGCGGTCAGGCCGGCGCAGAACGAGGTGGCCACGGTGTCGCGCTCGCGGACGTGGGCCAGCTCGTGGCCGAGGACACCGCGCAGTTCGTCCGCGGTGAGCAGCTGGAGCAGTCCCTCGGTGCAGCACACCCGGGCCGCGCGCCGGCTGCGGCCGATCGCCAGCGAGCTGGGCTGCCGGGCCGGGGAGACGTAGATGCGGGGCACCGGCAGCCGGGCGGCCTTGCTCAGCTCCCGGACCACCCGGTAGAGCTGCGGGTACTCGACCTCGCCGACCGGGCGGGCCCGCAGAGCCGACAGCGCCACCCGGCCGGCCAGGAACAGCGCCAGCGGCGGTACCGACGTCACCAGCGCGAGCGCGAGCACCGCGCCCGCCGCGCCGCCGAGGACCGCGCCCGCGGCCAGCGCGGCGGCGGCCGGGACTACGGCGACGGCCCCGACCCGCAGCCAGTTCCGGTTCACAGCCGTCCAACGAACCGCCCCACGGGGTCCGTTCCCGCCGCGAAACGAGACCGGGACGGTGTCTACCTGCTGGGGTGTCCACATGCTGGACGACACGATGACGCAGGTGTCACACGGAAATAACCGCAGGCGGGGCGGGCCGCGTATGCTCAGTCCGGCTACCGCCAGGGTGCGGTCTGGTGCCGCCGTCACACCAGACGGCATGAACCAGACGCTCTGGTCCATTTGCAGCGTAAACTTGATTCCCGTCCGTACTCACGCCCCCGGCTGTGGGGTGGCGCCCCGTAGAGCGCCCGGCCGCGGCGTGCGGAGGAGGTCCTCTCACTGTGACCAAACAGGTCCAGCAGCTCGATCGTGTCATCATCCGGTTCGCAGGGGACTCTGGCGACGGCATGCAGCTCGCGGGTGACCGGTTCACCCAGGAGACCGCGGTCTTCGGCAACGACCTTTCCACGCTGCCGAACTTCCCGGCCGAGATCCGCGCGCCGGCCGGCACACTGCCCGGCGTATCGAGCTTCCAGGTGCACTTCGCTGACCACGACATCCTGACGCCGGGCGACGCGCCGAACGTCCTCGTGGCCATGAACCCGGCTGCGCTCAAGGCCAACTTGCGCGACCTGCCCCGCGGCGCGGACCTGATCGTCAACACCGACGAGTTCACCAAGCGGAACCTGGCCAAGGTGGGCTACCCGGCCAGCCCCATCGAGGACGGCTCGCTGACGGAGTACAACCTGCACGCCATGCCGATCACCTCGATGACGGTCAAGGCGCTGGAGGAGTTCGAGGTCAGCCGCAAGGACGCCGAGCGGGCCAAGAACATGTTCGCCCTCGGGCTGCTGTCCTGGCTGTACGACCGGCCGCAAGAGGGCACGCTGAAGTTCCTGCGGTCCCGGTTCGCGACCAAGCCCGAGATCATGAAGGCCAACATCGCGGCCTTCCACGCCGGCTGGAACTTCGGTGAGACGACCGAGGCCTTCTCGGTCCGGTACGAGGTCAAGCCGGCCACCCTGGACCCGGGCACGTACCGGAACATCACCGGGAACACCGCCCTGTCCTACGGGCTAATCGCCGGCTCCCAGCTGTCCGGGCTGCCGCTGTTCCTCGGCTCCTACCCGATCACCCCGGCCTCGGACATTCTGCACGAGCTGGCCAAGCAGAAGCGGTTCGGCGTGCGCACGTTCCAGGCCGAGGACGAGATCGCCGGCGTCGGCGCGGCGCTGGGGGCCTCGTTCGGCGGCGCCCTGGGCGTCACCACCACGTCGGGACCGGGCATCCTGCTGAAGGAAGAGACGATCGGCCTGGGCGTCTCCCTCGAGCTGCCGCTGATCGTGTGCGACATCCAGCGGGCCGGCCCGTCCACCGGCATGCCGACCAAGACCGAGCAGGCTGACCTGCTGCAGGCCCTGTTCGGCCGCAACGGCGAGTCGCCGCTGCCGGTGGTCGCCCCGGCCAGCCCGTCCGACTGCTTCGCGACCGCGATCGAGGCCACCCGGCTGGCGGTCAAGTACCGCACGCCGGTCATCGTGCTGTCGGACGGGTACCTGGCCAACGGCTCCGAGCCGTGGCGCATCCCGGACGTCGAGACGCTGCCCGACCTGACCCAGGACGTCAAGTTCGCCACCGCCGACGACTGGCGTGACGACGAAGGAAAGATCGACTTCCGCCCTTACCAGCGAGACCCGGCCACCATGGCCCGCCCCTGGGCGGTCCCGGGCACGGCCGGCCTGGAGCACCGGATCGGCGGCATCGAGAAGGCCGACCTGACCGGGACGATCTCCTACGACCCGGACAACCACGACCGGATGGTCCGGCTCCGCCAGGCCAAGATCGACGGGATCGCGAACGACATACCGGCCCTGGAGATCGACGACCCGGACGGCGACGCGCGGGTGCTCGTGCTCGGCTGGGGCTCGACGTTCGGCGCGATCGGGGCCGGCTGCCGCCGGGTCCGGCTGGCGGGCCGCTCGGTAGCCCAGGCCCACCTGCGGCACCTCAACCCGTTCCCGGCCAACCTGGGTGACGTGCTGAACCGCTACGAGAAGGTGCTGGTCCCTGAGATCAACCTGGGCCAGCTGGCCCTGCTACTTCGCGGCCGCTATCTGGTCGACGTGATCTCCTACAACCGGGTCCGCGGCCTGCCATTCGGCGCGGCCGAGCTGGCCGGTGTGATCAAGGATGTGATCGACAATGTCTGACGCCGCGGTGCCGGTGAACGGCAACGGCCACCGCCCGGCCGCGCTGACCCTGGTGCCCAAGGCCACGGACAAGCAGTCCACCAAGGACTTCAAGTCCGACCAGGAAGTGCGCTGGTGCCCCGGGTGCGGCGACTACGCGATCCTGGCCGCGTTCCAGGCGTTCCTGCCCGAGCTGCAGGTGCCGCGGGAGAACGTGGTCGTGGTGTCCGGCATCGGCTGCTCTTCCCGGCTGCCGTACTACATGGACACCTACGGGATGCACTCCATCCACGGCCGGGCCCCGGCCATCGCCACCGGGCTGGCCTCCTCCCGGCCGGACCTGTCGGTCTGGGTCATCACCGGCGACGGCGACTCGCTGTCCATCGGCGGTAACCACCTGATCCACGCGCTGCGCCGCAACGTCAACATCAAGATCCTGCTGTTCAACAACCAGATCTACGGCCTCACCAAAGGCCAGTACTCCCCCACCTCCGAACGCGGGAAGATCACCAAGTCCAGCCCCTTCGGCAGCCTGGATACCCCGTTCAACCCGGTGTCGCTGGCGCTGGGGGCCGAGGCCAGCTTCGTGGCCCGCAGCATCGACTCCGACCGCCAGCACCTGACCAGCGTGCTGCGCGCGGCGGCCGACCACCGCGGGGCGGCGTTCATCGAGATCTACCAGAACTGCCCGATCTTCAATGACGACGCCTTCGCGCCGCTGAAGGACGCCTCCTCCCGCGACGACCAGCTGATCCGGCTGACCGACGGCGAGCCGATCCGGTTCGGCGCCGGCGGCGGCCGCGGGCTGCGCGTGGGCCGCTACGGCGCCCTCGAGGCCACCGACGTCGAGGGGACCGACCCGGCCTCGCTGCTCACGCACGACGCCGGCCAGGTGGACCCGTCGTACGCCTTCGCCATGTCCCGCCTGGACAACAGCGATATCCCGGCCACCCCGATCGGGGTGTTCCGCAAGGTCGAGCGGCCCAGCTACGACGCCCTGATGACCGACCAGCTGACCGAGGCCAAGAACAAGCAGGGCGAGGGGGACCTCGCCGCCCTGCTGTCCGGTGGAGACAGCTGGACCATCGGCTAGCTCCGGGCCGGTTCGGCGCCGTCACCCCGCCGGGCCCGGACATGCGCTCCGATGCCCCAGCAGGCCGTCATGGCCAGGTAGAAGAGCACGTAGCCGACCGGCCGCCGCGGGGAGCCCAGACCCTCCAGCGCGATGGCCAGCAGCACGTAGGAGGCGGTGGCCCCGGCGGCCAGCTCGCGCCGGAAGCTGGTCTCGTGGGCTCCGGCCGCCTGCACGGCCAGCAGCAGGCCGACGCTGGTGAACGAGGCTGGGTACCCGAGCAGTTGGTAGGCGGCGAAGGCGCAGGCCACGATGGCCAGGCACAGCGTGGGCCAGCGCCGGCGGATGACCAGCGGCAGGCACTGCGCCAGCGCCAGCACCACGGCCAGCGGGCCGGCCTGGTGTCCCGGCAGCTGGCCCAGCTGGACACCGTTGGCGGCCAGCGCCGGCAGGAACCCGAGCACGGTGAAGGCGGCCACGAGCACGGCGTCCTGCATCAGGACCCCGCGAGCCCACCACCAGCGGAGCGGAACGTGGAAACGCTCCGCAACCGCGTTGCCCACGCGGCGAGTCTAGCCCGGTGATGCCGGGCGACGCCGGCACTCAGGACGTCAGGGTGGCCGAGACCGACGACGACCCCACCGTGGCGGTCGCCGACACCGTACCCTGGGCCGTTCCCTTGGCCAGCTGCTCGGTGAACGGGGCCGACGAGGACGCCCCCGCGGCGATCGACGCCGAGCTGGCGCTGACCGACGAGCCGCCGCTCTGGGTCAGGGCCACGTCGATGGCCGGCCCGGAGTTGGCCACCACGTTCTGGAACTGGTCGACCAGCTGCACCGAAGCGGTCATGGACCGCGAGTCGCCGCGGCCCGGGGCCGGGCTGAGCGTGCAGCTGAGCGAGCCGGCCGGGCCGGAGCAGGTCACGCGGGCCGGGCGGCTGCCCTTACCGTTCCCGGCCGACGCACTGGTGAAGCTCAGGCCGACCGCCCGGCCCGCGGTGACCGTCTCGGTCTGGGTCGCGGGCTGGGCTCCGGCCACGGCCGCGGTGATGACCGGGCGGCCGGTCAGTTCGTCGCCATAGTAGAAGCTGGTGGACGACGTTCCGGGCGCGATGACGACCGAGGTGACGGCCCGCCCGCCGGAACTGGCCGCGAACTCGCTGTGCCCGGGCGAGCTGGACGACAGCTCGACGGTCGCGCCGGTGGTCACCGGCGTCCCGGCGGTGGTGGTCAGCTGGACCGTGATCGGGCCCAGGACCGGGTTGGCCGTGGCCGCCTCGTTGACGGCCGGGGAAGTGATCGTCGCCGCGGTGCCGGTCACCCCGGCATCCGGGTCCCCGGGGTCCACCGCGCCGGACGCCGGGGCGGCCTGCTGGCCCGGTTCCGCGGTGACCTGGTTCGGCCCGGCCTTCCTGGCCTTGAGCGCGGCGGTCCTGGCCGCCTTGGTCGCGTTGGCCGCCTTGGCCGCCTTGGCCGCCTTGGCCGCGTTGGCTGCGTTGGCCGCCTTGGCTGCCGCCGCCGACATGATGTCGAAGGTGTGAGCGTTGGCCGGGGGCGCCAGGGCGGGCTTGACCGAACTGGACGCGGTGAGCTGATAGCCGGTACCGGGCTTGCTGATCGAGCAGCCGCTGAAGGTGGCCTGGCCCGCGGTCACGGTGACGGTCAGGGCGCCCGCATTGGTGCAGCTCAGCGTCCCGCCACCCGGATCGCCCTGCAGGAGCAGCGTCACCGTGTCGGTGTTGTCGCTCAGCGGGGTGCCGTGGCTGTCCTCGATGGTCACCGCCACGCTGAACACCCCGGCCGCGGCCTGGAACGCGGTTCCGGGCGCGGGCTGCGCGGTGAACACGAGCTTCGGCGCCCCGGCCGTCGGCACCTGGAGGGAGACGCCGGACGCGGTCTTCCACTCCCCGCCGCCCAGCGAGCCGCTGCCGGCGAAGAACGCGGCGGCCGACCCGGCCACCAGGCAGACCACGAACACCGGTATCGCTATCCGGAGCGCGCGCTTACTCATGCCCGACTGCTTCCTTCTGCTCTCCCGGCGGACTGCTCTCCCGGCGGATAAATTCCGGCCGTCCGGTGTCCGCCATCGGCCTTATTCGCAAGGTAGGACACTACAACAGGTGACGTAGTTTAACCACACAGTTACCGAGTTCGACCGTGGAGCTCCGGAAAAGGCCACGTTGGTGGTAACGCCGGCCGGACTGTCATGGCAGCACCCCTGTCCGCTGATCAGCTCAGACGTCATCATTAGGGACCGGGGGTGGAGGGGGGTAGGCCATGACGGCCTGGTACTGGTGGCGGGTGACCGGCCGGCGGTCGTGGCGCCCGGCGGCGGCCCTGGCCATGCTCATCGGCCTGCTCGGGGCGGTGGCCCTGGGCGCGCTGGCCGGGGCCCAGCGCACGTCGACCGCCTACGGGCGTTACCTGAACGCCAGCCGGGTCAGCGACGCGTTCGTCAACGTGTCCGGGCGGCTGCCGGGGCTGTCGCTGACCGCGCCCATCACGTTGATCTCGGACCTGCCGGGAGTACGGTCCCACGCCACCTACATCGGGCTGAACGGGGTCCCGGTGATCGGCGGTCATCCCGACCCGGCCTTCCTGACCTCTGGCCTGAACGGCAGCCTCGACGGTGAGTGGTTCCGGCAGGACCGGGTGACGGTCACCGCCGGGCGGCTGCCGCCAGTGGCCGCGACCGGCCAGATCGTGCTCACCCCAGGGGTGGCGCGGCTGTTCCACACCGGGGTCGGCGGCCGCGTGACCTACGCGCTGCAGCCGGTGAACCTGGAGGGTAATCCCATCGGCCGGTCCTTTACCCGCTCGTACCGGGTGGCGGCGCTGGCCGAGATACCACCGGCGCTGGTCGACAACTCCGACCACGCCGAAGGGGCTGTGCTGCCGCCCGGCGCAACCCGGCAACTGCTGGCCGAGTACCTCTACGCCTGGGTCGGGCTGCGGCTGGCGGGGGGCTCGGCGGCCATCCCGGCCCTGGAGACGCACCTGTCCCAGCTGGCCGTGGACCTGCAGCGACAGCAGCGGGCCCGGACCCACCAGCCTGCGGTCCGGCCCTCGTTCGCGATCGACCGTCCCGACGTTGTGCACCGGCAGGTCCAGCAGGCCATCCGGCCGGAATCGGCCGCGCTGGGGGGTGTCGCCCTGGCCGCGCTGGCGGGCTTGATCGTCCTGGCCGGTCAAGGTCTGGCTCAGCTGGTGGCCCGGTCGGCGCCGGACGTGACCACGATCCGCGCCTTGGGCGCCACCCGCTTCCAGGCCACGCTCACGGCGGCCGGGACGGGACTGGCTCCCGTGCTGGGCGAGCACCGTACTGGCGGTGGCCGGGGCACTGGCGCTGTCGCCGCTGGCGCCGGTCGGGCCGGTGGCCCGGTTCGACCCGGAGCGCGGATTCCGGGCCGACTGGCCGATCCTGGGGCCGGGGGCCGTGCTGCTGGCCGTCCTGCTGCTGATCATGCTGGCCGCGGTGGCCGCGCGGCGGGTGCGGCCCCGCCCGTACCGGCCGCCGGTCTCGTCCCGGACCATCGCGGGCCTGGCGGCGCAGGCCGGCCTGCCCGCGGTGGCGGTGGTCGGCACCAGGGACGCGGTCGAACCGGGGGCGGGATCGCAGGCCGTCCCGGTCCGGTCGGCCCTGCTGGGGGCGGTGGCCGCGGTGACCGCCGTGGTCACCGCGGTGATCTTCGATGCCAGCCTGGCCGGGCTGGCCTCCCACCCGGCCCGGTACGGCTGGAACTCGGACGTGGTGGTCCAGTCCGCGGGAGGTTACGCCCCCTTTAATCAGAAGATTTTGCATCAGCAGCTGGCCGGGCAGGCCATCGTCGCGGGCTGGTCGGAGTACGCCTTCACCCAGCTGTCCATCGACGGGCAGCTGATCCCGGTGCTCGGCGTGCAGCGGCAGGCCGGCTCGGTGCAGCCCCCGACCATCAGCGGTCAGCCCCTAACCAGCGGCAATCAGGTCGAGCTCGGCACGCAGACCCTGGCCCAGCTGGGCAAGAAGGCCGGGGATTCCGTGCAGATCGGCACGGGCGCCACCGCGCGGCGGGTCACGATCACCGGGACCGTGACGCTGCCGTCGTTCGGCCTGGCCACCGCGGACCACGTGTCCCTGGGCCGGGGCGCGATGCTGCCCTTCGCCACGCTGGCCGCGGCCGTGGGCCAGGGTAACGGTCAGGCCGGCGGCCCGGCCGCGGTCGGGGCGGTCTTCCCATCGGCGGTCGCCATCGACCTGGCCCCGGGCACCACCCCGGCGCAGCGCGACGGCCTGGTGAACCGGATCGTGGCGGCCAACCCGTCCGGGATCCCCGGCTACACCTACCAGCTGACCCGGGATGGGGCTCAGGCGTCCGCTGTGGTCAACGCCGGCCACCTGCGCGGGCAGCCGCTGGCGCTGGCGCTCGGCATCGCCGCCGCGGCCGCGATCTCGCTCGCGCTGACCGTGCTGGGCCTGGTCCGCCGGCGCCGCCGCGAGCTGGCGCTGCTGAAGACCCTGGGCATGACCCGGGGTCAGGTCCGGGCCGTGATCGCCTGGCAGACCACGCTGACGCTGGTGATCGCGGCCGTGATCGGCGGTCCGCTGGGCGTGGTGGCGGGCCGGTGGGCCTGGCGGGCGTTCGCCGGATCACTGGGGGTGGCTCCGGTGACCGAGGTCCCGGTCCTCGTGGTCGTGGGCCTGCTGGCCGCGCTCGTGTTGGCCGGGAACCTGCTCGCGGCCCTCCCGGCGGCCCTGGCCGCCCGCATCCAGCCCGCGGTCACCCTCCGGGCCGAGTGACGGCCCGGCGCCACGGCCGGGTGCCCGCCGGCGCCACGGGCGGGTGACCGCCGTCGGCCTCCAGGTCAGCCGGTTCGTTCGACGACGTAGTCGCAGAGCCCCTCGAACGCGGTCTGGGCGGCGCCGGCCGGGAGGGTCAGCACCTGCTGGCGGGCCCGCTCGGCCCAGCGGCCCAGCTCGGCGTGGGCGGCCTTGATCGCGGGGTGGGCGCGCAGCAGGGCCAGCGCCTCGGCGTGCTCGGCGTCGTCGGTGAGCGGGCCGGAAAGCAGCAGGACCCGGAGCCGTTCGTCGGCCGGGTCGGTGGAGCGCAGCGCGTACAGCACCGGCAGCGACTTCACCCCCTCGCGCAGGTCGGTGCCGGGGGTCTTGCCGGACTGGCCGGTCTCGCTGCAGACGTCGAGGATGTCGTCGGAGACCTGGAAGGCCATGCCCAGGGCGTCGCAGGCCACCTCGATCGCGGTCACGATCTTTTCCGGAGCGCCGGAGAACATCGCCCCGAACCGGCCGGACGTGGCGATCAGCGACGCGGTCTTCTCCGCCACCACGCGCCAGTAGTGGTCCAGCGGGTCCTCGCCCGGCCGCGGGCCGATGGTCTCGGCTACCTGGCCGCTGACCAGGCGGGCGAACGTCTCGGTCTGGATCCGGATCGCCTCCGGGCCGAGGTCGGCCAGGATGCGGGAGGCCCGTGCGAACAGGAAGTCCCCGGTCAAGATGGCGACCGTGTTGTCCCAGCGCGAGTTGGCCGACTCCGAGCCGCGCCGGATGACGGCCTCGTCCATCACGTCGTCGTGGAACAGGGTGGCCAGGTGGGTCAGCTCGATGGCGGCCGCGGCCAGGATGACCTGGTCGTTGTCCGGGTCGCCGAACTGGGCCGAGAGCAGGACCAGCATGGCCCGGAACCGCTTGCCCCCCGCGTCGACCAGATGCAGGGCCGCCTGGGTGAGCAGGGACTCTTCGGCCTGGGCGGTCGCACGGATGACGGACTCGACGCGGGTCAGCCCCTCGGACACGCCCGCCTCGACGGCGGGGTCGGGGAAGTCGAGCGGTACGGCAGTGGTCACGCAGGCTCCAAGTTCTCGGTACCCGATCCAGGCGAGGGTGCTGCTGCCAGTATCGGCCGGCCTCGGCGGTGCGCTGCCCCTCCCATGGTCAAGGCGGACAGGCCCGTCCGGGATTCCCGAGTATGCCCGTTATCGGTACGGCCGACAATCCGCCCGGGCCAGGCCGAACGGAGCGTAGCCATGTCTCTACCGAACGAACAGATGTGTCGCGGCATGGTTCGCCAGATCGAGGACCGGCCCCGGCACGATGCCCAGGAACAGCGTCACCGCAGCGCCGATGGCCACCGCGGTGCCGGTGAGCACGCTGGGCACGACCACGGCCGGGCCGTCGGGCACGGGATCGCTGAAGAACATCAGCACGATGACCCGGACGTAGAAGAACGCGGCCACCGCGCTGCTCAGCACGCCGATGATGACCAGCGGGGTGGCCCCGCCCGCTTCGGCGGCCTGGAACACCGCGAACTTCCCGGTGAACCCGCTGGTCAGCGGGATGCCCGCGAAGGCGAGCAGGAAGAACGCGAACGTGCCCGCGATCAGCGGGGACGTCCGGCCCAGGCCTGCCCAGCGGGACAGGTGGCTGGCCTCGCCGGCCGGGTCCCGGACCAAGGTGATCAGGGCGAACGCCCCGACCGTGCTGAAGCCGTAGATGACCAGGTAGAACAGGCTGCTGGACAGGCCCAGGGTGGTGGCCGCGATGACGCCGACCAGGATGTAGCCCGCGTGCGTGATCGAGGAGTAAGCCAGCAGCCGCTTGACGTCGGTCTGGGTGATGGCGATGACCGCCCCGACGACCATGGTCAGGATGGAGATGGCCCACATGACCGGCCGCCAGTCCCAGGTCAGCCCGCCGAAGGCCACGTAGAACACCCGCAGCAGCGCGCCGAACGCGGACACCAGCGTGCAGGAGGCCATCAGCGCGGTGATCGGGGTGGGCGCGCCCTGGTAGACGTCGGGCTTCCAGCCCTGGAACGGCACCGCGCCGATCTTGAACAGCAGGCCCAGCCCGATCAGGGCCATCCCGCCCAGCAGCAGGGTCTCGTTGGCCGTGTTGGTGGAGACGGCGGTGGCGATGGCCGACAGCCGGACCGAGCCGGCGAACCCGTACACCAGGGCGATGCCGAACAGGAAGAAGGCCGAGGAGAAGGCGCCGAGCAGGAAGTACTTCATCGCCGCTTCCTGCGACAGCAGGCGGCGGCGCCGGGCCAGGCCGCACAGCAGGTACAGCGGGAGCGAGAGGGTTTCCAGCGCGATGAACATGGTCAGCAGGTCGTTGGCCGCCGGGAACAGCAGCATGCCGCCGATGGCGAACAGGGTCAGCGGGTAGATCTCGGTGTGCGCGGCCCCCTGGAGCTGGACCTCACGCTCCTCCGAGCTACCCGGGACCACGGCCGCCTGGGCCACGAATGGGCTCAGGCCGTGCGAGTTGTCCGCGATGATCAGCACGCTGACCAGGGCCAGGACCAAGATCGTGCCCTGGATGAACAGGGTGGGCCGGTCCACCGCGACCGCGCCCATGGCCGCCACGTGGCCGGAGCTGCCCTGGTCGAACGCGCTGCTGGTGGCGGCGATGATGATCGTGAGGACGAAGGCCGCACCGAGGCCGCCCAGCGTCAGCACCAGGTGCAGGCCGCGGCGGGCCGCCCGGGGCGCGAACGCCTCGACCAGCACGCCGGCCAGCGCCGCCCCGAACACGACCAGCATCGGCGCGAGCTGGCTGTACTCGATGCTCGGTGCCTTGATCGTCGAAGCCGCCAGCACGCCGGAGTGGCTCGCGAAGCCCACCGAGTTGGCGAGGCCCACCGAGCTCGTAAGGCCGGTCACGGTGTGGTTCCCTTCTGCGCATTGGTCAGCTGCGCCGTGGCCGGGTGCGCCGGCTTGGGATCGGTCATGTGGATCTGCACCATGGTCTGGTGCACGGCCGGGTTGATCACGTCCAGCACCGGCTTGGGGTAGATCCCCATCGCGATGATCAGCGCGACCAGCGGCACCGCGGCCCACAGCTCACGCGGCCGCAGATCCGGCAGGCTCTCGACCTCGGGAGCGGTGGGCCCGTTCATCGTGCGCTGGTACATCCACAGGATGTAGATGGCGGCCAGGATGATGCCCACGGTGGCGATGATCGCCGGGACCTTGTACCGGCTGAACGTGCCCACCAGGACCAGGAACTCGCTGACGAAGGTGGACAGGCCGGGCAGGGAGAGCGTGGCCAGACCGGAGATCAGGAACAGCCCGGCCAGCACGGGGGCGACCCGCTGCATGCCGCCGTAGTCGGCGATCCGGGACGAGCCGCGGCGGCTGATCATGAACCCGGCCAGGATGAACAGCGCGCCGGTGGCGAACCCGTGGTTGACCATGTAGAAGGTCGCCCCGGACTGGCCCTGGCTGGTCATGGCGAAGATACCCAGCGCGATGAAGCCGAAGTGGGACACCGAGGTGTAGGCGATCAGCCGTTTGATGTCGGCCTGGCCGATGGCCACGATCGCGCCGTACAAGATGCCGATCACCGCCAGCGTGATGACCAGCGGGGTGAAGTACCTGGACGCGGACGGGAACAGCTCCAGGCAGTACCGGATCATGCCGAACGTGCCGACCTTGTCCAGCACGCCGACCAGCAGCACCGCGCCGCCGGGCTGGGCCGACGCGGCCGCGTCGGGCAGCCAGGTGTGGAACGGGAACAGTGGCGCCTTGATCGCGAACGCGACGAAGAACCCGAGGAACATCCACTTCTGCGCGTCCGGGCTGAACGTGACCCGCTCCAGCTGGCTGAACAAGAACGTGCCCTGATGGCCGGTGACCCCGCTCCTGGCCGAGTAGATGTACAGCGCGATGACGGCGACCAGCATGAGCAGGCCGCCGGCCAGGCTGTAGAGCAGGAACTTGACCGCCGCGTACTGCCGTTTGCCGGTGCCGTAGCTCCCGATCATGAAGTACATCGGGATCAGCATGGCTTCGAAGAAGAGGTAGAACAGGAAGACGTCGGTCGCCGCGAAGACGCCGATCATCATCGTCTCCAGGACCAGCATCAGCGCGAAGTACGTCTTCACGCTGCGGGCCCCGCCCTCGGCGTCGTGCCACGAGGCCAGGATGACGGCCGGCATCAGCACGACCGACATGCCGATCAGGACCAGCGCGATCCCGTCCACCCCGACCGCGTAGTGCACCCCGAACTGCGGGATCCAGGACACGGACTGGTTGAACTGGAAGTTCGGGCCGTTCGGCTTGAACTGCACGGCCATGGCGATGAACCAGGCCAGGGTGAGGACCGAGAAGCCGAGCGCAAGCCGCTTGGACAGCAGGTTGCGGGCCTCGCGATCGGCGTCGGCGCCGTTGGCCGGCAGGCTGGGGATGGCCGCGATGACCAGCGCCCCGGCAAGCGGGATGGCGCCGGCGATGGTCAGCCAGGGAACACTACTCATTCGTCTACAGCCTCACCGCGAGGAGGGCCGCGACCAGTAGCGCGGCGCCGAAGAACATCGACAGGGCATAGGAACGCACGAAGCCGGTCTGTATCCGGCGGAGCCGCCCGGACGAGCCGCCGACCACCGCGGCCGCCGTATTGACCACGCCGTCCACCCCGCGGTTGTCGAAGTACACCGAGAGGCGGGTCAGCCACTGGCCCGGCCGCATCAGCACCGACTCGTTGAAGGCGTCGCCGTACAGGTCCTGCCGGGCGGCCTTGGTCAGCGGGCTGCCGGCCGGGGCGACCGCGGGCACCTCGGCCCGCCCGTACATCAGCCAGGCCAGGCCGACCCCCACGACCACCAGGGCCAGGGCGATGTCCCCCGGCAGGGTGAAGATGCCGTTCTTGTCCGGCGCCGGGCCGACCACCGGCTCCAGGAAGTGGTCGAACCGGCCGTTGATGATCAGGAACCCGCCGGTCACGATCGAGCCAATGGACAGCACGATCATCGGCCAGATCATCACCCACGGCGATTCGTGCGGGTGCTGCCCGTGGCCGGCCGTGCCGGTCTCGGGCGTCTCGCGCCGGTCGGCCGGCACCTCGTCCTCCCAGCGGGCCTTGCCGAAGAACGTCATCAGCACCATCCGCGTCATGTAGAACGCGGTCAGCCCGGCGCCGATCAGCGCGGCCGTGGCCAGGATGGCGCCGGACGTGCCGCCCTTGTCCCAGGCCGCCTCGATGATGCCGTCCTTGGTGAAGAACCCGGAGAACGGCGGGATGCCGATGATGGCCAGGTAACCGACCAGGAAGCAGCCGAAGGTGGCCGGCAGGAACCGGCGCAGCGCGCCGTACCGGCGCATGTTCACCTCGTCGTTCATGCCGTGCATGATCGAGCCGGCCCCGAGGAACAGGTCGGCCTTGAAGAAGCCGTGCGCGACCAGGTGGGCGATGGCGAACACGTAGCCGATCGGGCCGAGGCCCGCGCCGAGGAACATGTACCCGATCTGGCTCATCGTGGATCCGGCCAGGGACTTCTTGATGTCGTCCTTGGCGCAGCCGATGATCGCCCCGAACAGCAGGGTGGTCGCGCCGACCACCGTGATCGCCAGCCGGGCGGTCGAGGAGTAGAACAGGATCGGGTTGGACCGCACCAGCAGGTAGACGCCGGCCGTGACCATCGTCGCCGCATGGATCAGCGCCGACACCGGGGTGGGGCCTTCCATCGCGTCCAGCAGCCAGGACTGCAGCGGCAACTGAGCCGACTTACCGCAGGCCCCGAGCAGGAGCAGCAGGCCCAGCGCGGTGTCCACGCCGGTGCCCGCGGCCTTGGCGCCGCCGAACACGCCGGTGAAGGTGACCGTGCCGAAGGTGGAGAACATCAGGAAGATCGCGACGGTCAGGCCGGCGTCACCGACCCGGTTCACGATGAACGCCTTCTTGGCCGCGACCGCCGCGGACGGCTTGTACTGCCAGAACCCGATCAGCAGGTAGGACGCCAGGCCGACGCCCTCCCAGCCGCCGTACAGCACCAGGTAGTTGTCCGCCAGCACCAGGAGCAGCATGGCCGCGATGAACAGGTTCAGGTAGCCGAAGAACCGGCGCCGTTCCGGGTCGTGCGCCATGTAGCCGATCGAGTAGATGTGGATGAGCGAGCCCACCCCGGTGATCAGCAGCACGAACGTCATCGACAGCGGGTCCAGCAGCAGGCCCACGTTGACGTGGAAGTCGGCCACCGCGATCCAGGTGAACATGTGCACGTCGCGGCTGCGGTCGGTGTACCCGAGCAGGTCGAAGAAACAGATCAGGCCGACCACGAACGAGCCGATCGGCATCGCGACGCCGAGCAGGTGCCCCCACCGGTTGGTGCGGCGGCCGCCGAAGATCAGCACCAGAGCGCCGAACACCGGGAACGCCAGCATCAGCCAGGCGTAGTGCTGGAAGCCGACCGCGGGCACGGTATTCATGGTCGCGGCGGTCATGTGCACGCCAGCAGCCGCTGAGCTGGTCACCCCTCCACCCCTTCTAGTTCTTCAGCAGGCTGGCGTCGTCCACCGACGTCGACCTGCGGGTCCGGAAGATCGTCATCAGGATGGCCAGACCGACCACGACCTCAGCCGCGGCCACCACCATGACGAAGAACGCGATTACCTGGCCATCCAGGTTGCCGTGCATACGGGAGAACGCCACGAAGGCCAGGTTGGCCGCGTTCAGCATCAGCTCGATGCACATGAACACGATGATGGCGTTGCGCCGCACCAGGACGCCGACCCCGCCGATGGCGAACAGGATCACAGACAGCGTCACGTACGCCGACGGGCTCATGCGTCAGCCCCTCCCTGGGTGGAGGCCTCGACGGGCTCGTTGTCACTGGCCTGCCGACCAGCCGGGTTGTCAAAATCGGGCCCGCCGGACTCTTCGGGCACGGGCGGCAGCGCCGGCGTGCCGTCGTCGCCGAGCTCCCGGCGGGTCAGCATGGAGCTGACCGACAGCTCGGACGGGCTGCCGTCGGGCAGCAGGGCCGGCAGGTCGACCGCGTTGTGCAGCGCGAACACCCCCGGCGACGGGAGCGGGGTCGGCCGCCCGCTGGCCACCCGCTGCTTGGCCAGGTCGCGCTGGGTCGGCTTGGGGCTGAGGAGCTCGCGGTGCGCCAGCACCATGGCGCCGAGCGCCGCGGTGATGAGCAGGGCGCTGGTCACTTCGAACGGGAACACGTAGGTGGTGAAGATCAGCGTGGCGATCCCGGTTATGTTGCCGGTGCTGCCGTTGGTCACACTCTGGGCGGCTGGGCCGAGGGCGGCGTGGCCGATGGCCACGATCAGCAGCACCACCAGGGCGATGCCGGCGATGGCCGCGGCCAGCCGCTGCCCCCGGATCGTCTCCACCAGCGACTCGCGCGAGCTGACGCCGATCAGCATCATCACGAACAGGAACAGCATGAGGACGGCGCCGGTGTAGACGATGACCTGGACGAAAGCCAGGAACGGCGCGCTCTGCATGGCGTAGTAGACGGCCAGCGAGATCATGATCGCGGCCAGGAACAGGGCGCAGTGCACGGCGCGGCGCGCGACCACCATGCCGACGGCCGAGCCCACCGAGATCACCGCGAGCAGCCAGAAGATGACCGACTGGCTGGTGGCGGCGGCGGTAGAGCCGGCGCTGGCCAGGGCGTGGGTCATCCTTCCTCCCCGCGGTGCACGCTGGCGGCGTCCTCGTCGTCCTCCGGCCGGACGCTCAGCGGGGTCATCCCTCCGCCGACCGAGGCCGCTTCCCCGGCCGCCTCGCCGCCGGGGTCAGCCGGGGTGGTGGCCGGCGCCTCGGACGTGGGCACCGGATCCCAGGTGGGGGCGATCCCGGCCGCGCCGAGCCGGTAGTAGTCCTTCTCGTCGTCGCCGAGCCGCATCGGGTGCGGAGGCGCCTCCATACCGGACTGGAGCGGGGCCAGCAGCTGTTCTTTGGTCCAGATCAGGTTCTCGCGGCTGTCGTCGGCCAGCTCGTACTCGTTGGTCATCGTGAGCGCCCGGGTCGGGCAGGCCTCGATGCACAGCCCGCACAGGATGCAGCGCAGGTAGTTGATCTGGTAGACGTGCCCGTACCGCTCGCCCGGTGAGTAGCGCTCCCCGGCCACGTTGTCCCGGCCCTCGACGTAGATGGCGTCGGCCGGGCAGGCCCAAGCGCACAGCTCGCAGCCGATGCACTTCTCCAGCCCGTCGGGCCACCGGTTGAGCTGGTGGTGACCGTGGAAGCGTGGCGCGGTGGGCCGTTTCTCCTCCGGGTACTGGACGGTGTCGACCTTCCGGAACATCTCGTGGAAGGTGACCCCGAACCCCTTGACGGGGTTGAGGAAGTCAAGCACCGGTGACCTCCTTGGTGCCGTTCGCGTCATCGGCCTCGGTCACCGAGCCGGGCGGGGCCTGGACGGCGCCGGCCGGGCCGGAGAGCCCGATGCCGTGGTAGTGGGGCAGGTCCATCGGGGGGACCCGGTAGGTGGCGCGGCTGCGGACTCGCGAGGCCCCGCCGGCCGCAGTGGTGACGCCGGGTTCGGGTTCGGCTTCGTCGGCCCCGGACTCGACGGTGGCGGTATCACGGGCTCGCCGTTCGGCGGCGATGTCCCAGGACACTGCGATGACGATGATGATGGCCAGCACGATGCCGCCGGCCACGTAGACCGCCGCGCTGTGCCTGTCCAGCCGCCAGGCCCGGACGGTGGCGATCAGCAGCAGCCAGACGATCGAGATCGGGATCAGTACCTTCCAGCCGAGCCTCATCAGCTGGTCGTAGCGGACCCGGGGCAGCGAGCCGCGCAG
Source organism: Streptosporangiaceae bacterium (assembly GCA_965277615.1). Taxonomy (GTDB): domain Bacteria; phylum Actinomycetota; class Actinomycetes; order Streptosporangiales; family Streptosporangiaceae; genus Bog-532. Next base: position 277,066 of record CBDIDG010000005.1, read on the forward strand.
CCAGATGAAGAAGAACTCGAACAGCGCGACCTTGATCAGGAACCAGATGATCGGGTACCAGCCCTGATTGGCCCCGGCCCACAGAGAGATCGGCCACGGGGCCCGCCAGCCACCCAGGAACAGCGTGGTGGCCAAGGCCGAGACGGTGAGCATGTTCACGTACTCGGCCAGGTAGAACAGCGTGAACTTCATCGAGGAGTACTCCGTGTGGTACCCGGCGACCAGTTCGCCTTCGCCTTCCGGCAGGTCGAACGGCAGCCGGTTGGTCTCCCCGACCATCGTGATCACGTAGATCAGGAATGAGGGCAGCAGCTCCCACACGTACCAGCCGTGGGCCTGGGCGTTGACGATGCCGGTGGTCGACAGCGTCCCCGCGTACAGGAACACGGCCACGAAGGACAGGCCCATAGCGATCTCGTAGCTGATCAGCTGGGCCGAAGACCGCAGCGCGCCGAGCAGCGAGTACGGCCCTTCTGACGCCCAGCCGGCCAGCACGATGCCGTAGATGCCGATCGAGCTCATGGCCAGCACCAGCAACACCGCGACCGGGAGGTCGGTCAGCTGCAACGGGGTGTGCACACCGAAGATCGAGACTATCGGCCCCACCGGGATGATGGCGAAGCTGATCAGGGCCGGGGCCGCGGACAGGATCGGGGCCAGCGTAAACAGCAGCTTGTCGACCTGCCGCGGCACGATGTCTTCCTTGAGCGGCAGCTTGAGCGCGTCCGCGACCGGCTGCAGCAGCCCGAACGGGCCCCAGCGGTTCGGGCCAGGCCGGTTCTGCATCCGCCCGATGATCCGCCGCTCGGCCCAGATCATCAGGATCTGCCACAGCAGCAGGAACAGGAAGATCACCAGCACCTTGATGATGATGATCCACCAGACCAGCGGGATGAAGCTCGCCAGCGTGGGGTCCGGCGCGCGCAACGCGGCCAGCTTGCTCATTCTGGGCTCCTCAGCGTGACCCGGGTGCCGTGCCCCGCCGCCAGTTGCGCGCGGACCGCGCAGCCGGCGGAGTTGGCGGGCAGCCACACCACCCGGTCGGGCATGTCGGTCACCTCGACGGGCAGCGTCAGCGCTCCGCGTTCGGTGGCCACGGTGACCTTATCGCCGTCGGACACCCCGGCTTCAGCCGCGGTCCCCGCTGACATCCGTGCGCAGGCCGCCTGGGCCGTTCCGGCCAGGTACGGCTCACCGTCCTGCAGCCGCCCGTTGTCGAGCAACAGGCTCCAGGTGGCCAGGGCGGCCTGGCCGGGCTCCGGCGCCATCAGGACCTCGGCCGGGACGACAGGTGCGGTCTCCCGGCCGCCTCGCCAGGTGCCGATCCGGGCGATCTCGGCCCGGGCCGCCTCGGCGTCAGGCAGGCCGAGGTGCACGTCCATCTCGTCGGCGACCTCGCCCAGGGCGTACAGCTCGGTACGGATCCCGGGCACGGGCAGCACTTCGGTGAACGTGCCGCCGCGGCCTTCCCAGTTGACGAACGTGCCGCCCTTCTCGGAGACCGCCGCCACCGGCAGCACGACGTCGGCGCGGTCGGTCACCGCGCTGACCCGGATCTCCAGGCTGACGATGAACGGGGTGGCGTCCAGTGCGGCCAGCGCGGCGGCCGGGTCGGGCAGGTCGGCCGGGTCGACACCGGCCACGACCAGCGCGCCCAGTTCACCGGCGGCCGCCGCGGCCAGGATGGCGCTGGTGTCACGGCCGGGCTCGGCCGGCAGCGAGGCGACGCCCCAGGCCCGGGCCACCTCGGCCCGGGCGTCCGGGTCGGTGACCGGGCGTCCGACCGGCAGCAGCCCGGGCATGGCGCCGGCTTCGATCGCGCCGCGTTCCCCGGCCCGGCGCGGGATCCAGGCCAGCCGGGCCCCGGTGGTCTCGGCCAGCCGGGCCGCAGCCGACAGCGCGCCGGGCGTCTCGGCCAGGCGCTCGCCGACCAGGATGATCGCGCCGGGGGCGGCCAGCGCCTGCGTCGCGTCCCGCCACACCTGGTCCGCGGGGTCCGCCTCCTGGGCCCGGGAGGACCGGGACCGGGGCGGGGCCGCGTCGCCCAGCCGGGTCAGCGCCCGGGCCTCCTCGCCCGGGGCGGTGGCCAGCAGCACACCGGACATCTTGGCCAGCCCGCGAGCAGCGAACGGGGCGATGGAGAACACGCTGGTCTGGCCGCGCCGCGCCGCCTTGCGCAGCCGCAGCAGCACGATTGGCGATTCTTCCTCTGGCTCCAGGCCGGCCAGCAGCACGGTGGGCGCGTGCTCCAGGTCGTCGTAGCTGACCTGGATGCCCTGGCCGGCCACGAGCGCGGACAGGAACCGGGCCTCTTCGGCCGAGTGCGGGCGGGCCCGCATGTCGATATCGTTGGTGCCCAGCGCGACCCGGGCGAACTTGGCGTAGGCGTAGGACTCTTCCAGCGTCAGCCGGCCGCCGGTCAGCACCGCGGCCCCGCGCGGGCCCCTGGGGGGCAGCGCCAGAGCCTGGCCATCAACCGGGTCGCTGACCGGTCCGGCGTCGGCCAGCAGCGGGCCACGGCGGGCGGCCAGCAGGCCCTGGGCCGCGACCCGGATCGCCTCTGGCCAGGAAGCGGGGACCAGGACGCCCTCGTCGTTACGGACCAGCGGCGTGTTCAGCCGGTCGGGCTCGGTGATGTAGGTGAACGCCCACCGGCCCTTGTCACAGTTCCACTCCTCGTTGACCTGCGGGTCGTCGGCGGCCAGCCGCCGCGTGACCCGGCCTCGGCGGTGATCGGTGCGCTGGCGGCAGCCGGCCGCGCAGTGCTCGCACACGCTGGGCTCGGACACCAGGTCGAACGGGCGGGCCCGGAACCGGTAGGCCGCGCCGGTGAGCGCGCCCACCGGGCAGATCTGCACCGTGTTGCCGGAGAAGTAGGAGTTGAACGGCTCACCCGCGGCGGTGGCGATCATCTGGTTGGGCCCGCGGTCGACGAACTCGATGAACGGGTCGCCCGCGATCTCCTCGGAGAACCGGGTGCACCGGGTGCAGGAGATGCAGCGCTCGCGGTCCAGCAGCACCTCCGACGAGATCGGGACCGGCTTCTCGAAGGTCCGCTTTTCGTCGGTGAACCGGGTCTCGCCCTGGCCGGTGGACATGGCCTGGTTCTGCAGCGGGCACTCGCCGCCCTTGTCGCACATGGGGCAGTCGAGCGGGTGGTTGACCAGCAGCAGCTCCATCACGCCGCGCTGGGCCTTCTCCGCCACCGGCGAGCTGAGCTGGGTGCGGACCACCATGCCCTCGGTGCACACGGTGGTGCAGGAGGCCAGCGGCTTGCGCTGGCCCTCAACGTCCACCAGGCACTGGCGGCAGGCCCCGATCGGGTCCAGCAAGGGGTGATCACAGAACCGCGGGATCTGGATCCCGAGCTGCTCGGCGGCCCGGATGACCAGCGTGCCCTTGGGTACGGCGATCTCGAAGCTGTCGATGGTGACGGTCACGGTCTCGACCGGCGCGGGCGCGCCTGGATCGCTGGTTGCCTGCACGGTCATGCTTTATCGGCTCCCGAACAAGGTCGAAGCGGCCGGGTCAAACGGGCAGCCGCCGTGCTTCTGGTGCTCGATGTACTCGTCACGGAAGTACTGGATCGACGAAGTAATGGGGCTGGTCGCGCCGTCGCCCAGGGCACAGAACGCACGGCCCAGGATGTTGTCGCAGATGTCCAGCAGCTTGTCCAGGTCCTCGTCGGTGCCGTGGCCGTTCTCCAGCCGCTGCAGCACCTGGGTCATCCAGTACGTGCCCTCGCGGCACGGGGTGCATTTGCCGCACGATTCGTGCTGGTAGAACTGGTTCCACCGGAGCACCGCACGGACGACGCAGGTGGTGTCGTCGAACATCTGCAGGGCCCGGGTGCCGAGCTGGGAGCCGGCCGCCTGCACCGACTCGAAGTCCAGCGGGACGTCCAGGTGCTCGTCGGTCAGCAGTGGCACCGACGAGCCGCCGGGCGTCCAGAACTTCAGCCGGTGGCCGGCCCGGATGCCGCCCGCCAGCTCCAGCAGCTCGCGCAGCGTGATGCCGAGCGGCGCCTCGTACTGGCCCGGGGTGGTGACGTGCCCGGACAGCGAGAAGATGCCGTAACCCTTGGACTTCTCGGTGCCGAGGTCGGCGAACCAGCGGGCGCTGTTGGCCACGATGGACGGGACGCTGGCGATCGACTCGACGTTGTTGATGACCGTGGGGCTGGCGTACAGGCCGGCCACGGCCGGGAACGGCGGCTTGAGCCGGGGCAGTCCCCGGTAGCCCTCGAGCGAGTCCAGCAGCGCGGTTTCCTCACCGCAGATGTAGGCCCCCGCGCCCGAGTGCACCACGACGTCCAGGTCGTAGCCGGAGTCAAGGATGTCCAGCCCGATGTAGCCGGCCGCGTAGGCGTCGGCCACGGCCTGCTGGACCCGCCGGACCACGTGCACGACTTCGCCGCGCACGTAGATGAAGGCGTGCCGGGCCCGGATCGCGTAGGCGGCGATGATGACGCCCTCGACCAGCGCGTGCGGGTTGGCCATCATCAGCGGGACGTCTTTGCAGGTACCCGGCTCGGACTCGTCCGCGTTGACCACCAGGTAGTGCGGCCGGCCGTCGCCTTGGGGGATGAAGCCCCACTTCATGCCGGTCGGGAAGCCCGCGCCGCCGCGGCCGCGCAGTCCGGCCTCCTTGACCGCGGCGATCAGATCATCCGGGGGGGTGGTCAGCGCCTGGGCCAGCGCCCGGTAGCCGCCGGTGCGGCGGTACCCCTCGATCGTGAAAAGGTCCGGCTCATCCCAGTGGGCGGTGAGCACGGGGGTCAGCGTGTCGGTCAACGCGACGCTCCCTTGGTGGCGGGGCTGCTGTCCGGCCCGTCCGGCGGCTCCGGCGCGGTCCAGCCGTGTTCCTTGGCGATGTTCAGCCCGACCAGGCTGGCCGGGCCGGCCACCGGGCCTTCCGCGGCCAGGCCGTCGTTGTAGCCGGCCAGGACCCGCGACGCCTGCCGCCAGGTGCACAGCCGGGAAGGCCCACGGGTCGGGGTGACCGGCCGTCCGGCCCGCAGGTCGTCGACCAGCGCGACCGCGGACTCCGGCGTCTGGTTGTCGAAGAACTCCCAGTTGACCATGACCACGGGGGCGTAGTCGCAGGCCGCGTTGCACTCGACGTGCTCGATGCTGACCCGGCCGTCCTCGGTCGGCTCGTCCGGCTCCACGCCGAGGTGCTCCTCCAGCGTGGCCAGGATCTGGTCACCGCCCATGATCGCGCACAGCGTGTTGGTGCACACGCCGACGTGGTACTCGCCCACCGGCTGCCGCTTGTACATCGAGTAGAAGCTGGCCACGCCGGTGACCTCGGTCTCGGTGATGCCCAGCCGGTGCGCGCAGAACCTGATCGCGTCGTTGGAGATGTAGCCCTCCTCCGACTGCAGCAGGTGGAGCAGCGGCATCAGGGCCGAGCGCGGCTTGGGGTAGCGGCCGATGATCTCGGCCACCTCCGGCTCCAGCCTCGCCACGACCTCCTCGCTGAACGGCATTACCTGTCCACCCCTCCAATAACCGGGTCGATGCTGGCGATGGCCGGGATGACGTCCGCGAGCATCGCGCCTTCGCAGAGCGCGGCCAGCGCCTGCAGATGGTGGAACGAAGGGTCCCGCAGGTGCGCCCGGTAGGGCCGGGTGCCGCCGTCGGAGACGACGTGGCAGCCCAGCTCGCCCTTGGGCGACTCGATCGGCACGTAGGCCTGGCCCGCGGGCACCCGGAACCCCTCGGTGACCAGCTTGAAGTGGTGGATGAGCGCTTCCATGGACTGGCCCATGATGTGCGCGATGTGCTCGGGCGACGGCCCCATCCCGTCCGGGCCGAGCGACAGCCGGGCCGGCCAGCCGACCTTGGCGTCCGGGATCATCCATGGGTCCTGCTCCGGGCGGGTCCCGGCCAGCCGGTCCACGCACTGCTCGATGATCCGCAGGCTCTGGTCGACCTCGTCCATCCGGATCTGGTAACGCCCGTAGGTGTCACAGGTGGTCCGGGTGGGCACCTCGAAGTCGTACGTCTCGTACCCGCTGTAGGGCTGGCTCTTGCGCAGGTCCCACGGCAGCCCGGCGCTGCGCAGCATCGGCCCGGTCACGGCCAGCGCCATGCAGCCCTCGAGGTCGAGGTAGGCGATGTTCTTGGTCCGGCCGGTGAAGACCGGGTTGGAGTCCATCAGCTTGTGCAGGTCACCGGTCCAGCGCGGGGCATTGCGGAGGAACTCGCGGATCTTCTCCAGCGCGCCCGGCGGCAGGTCTTGGGCCACGCCACCGGGCCGGATGTAGGCGTGGTTCATCCGGAGCCCGGTGATCAGCTCCATCAGGTCGAGCACGTTCTCCCGCATGCGGACGCCCTGCAGGAAGATCGTGGTCGCGCCCAGCTCCAAGCCGAACGGCCCGAGCCCGCCCAGGTGCGAGCCGATCCGGTTGAGCTCCATCATCAGCACGCGGATGATGTTGGCCCGGTCCGGAATGCGGTCCTCGATGCCGAGCAGCCGCTCCACCGACAGGCAGTACGACATCTCGTTGAAGATCGGCATCAGGTAGTCCGCCCGGGTGCAGAACGTGACGCCCTGCGTCCAGGTCCGGTACTCCATGTTTTTCTCGATGCCGGTGTGCAGGTAGCCGATGCCCACCCGGCACTCGGTGACGGTCTCGCCGTCCAGGGTCAGGATCAGCCGCAGCACCCCGTGCGTGGACGGGTGCTGCGGGCCCATGTTGATGACCATGTGCCCGGTCCCCGAGGAGTCCGTGGCCTGGTCCGCCGCCGCGACCAGCTCGTCCCAGTCCTGGCCGGAGACGTTGTACACGCGGCCTTCGGCCGCGCCGTCATCCAGCCCCGAGGCGCGCGGCGGTGCCGACTGGCTCGTCATGCGTACGACCTCCGCTCATCCGGCGGCGGCACTTTGGTGCCGCGGTACTCGACGGGGATACCGCCGAGCGGGTAGTCCTTGCGCTGCGGGTGACCCTTCCAGTCGTCCGGCATCTCGATCCGGGTCAGCGATGGGTGCCCGTCGAAGATGATGCCGAAGAAGTCCCAGGTCTCCCGCTCGTGCCAGTCAAGCGCCGGGTAGACGTCGACCAGCGACGGGATGTGCGGGTCATCGTCCGGCGCCGCCACTTCCAGCCGTACCCGGCGGTTGTGGGTGATCGAAAGCAAGTGGTAGACGGCCCGCAGCTCGCGCCCGGGCTCGGCCGGGTAGTGAACCCCGGAAACCCCGGTGCACAGCTCGAAGGCCAGCGTGGGCTCGTCGCGGAGCTTGGCCGCGACCTCCGGCAAGCGGGCCCGTCGCACGTGGAAGGTCAGCTCACCACGGTCGGCGATGACCCGCTCGACCGCGTCGCCGAATCCCGTGCCGTCGGCTTCCAGCACCCGGGCCAGCTCGTCGGCGAGCTCGTCGAAGTACGAACCGTACGGCCGTGGGCTGGCGACCTCGGGCGGCACCCGGACCAGCAGCAATCCGTAGCCGGAGGTGTCGCCGCCGGTGCTGCCCCCGAACATGCCGCGCCGGGCGATCGGCTCGCTGAGCCGTTCCTGGCCGGCCTGCGCGGGCAGGTTGGTGCTGCCCTCGGTGCCCTCGGGCTCGCCGGCGCCGCTATCGCTCATCAGTGCGCCTCCGGTTCCCCGGCCGCACCCAGGGCAGCGGGCCGGCCGCCGACCTGGAGCAGCTGCTGCGACGGCAGCGCCTGGGTGTGCAGCGGCAGCCGGGCCAGCCGGGCCTGCTCCAGCTCCTCGATCTGGCGCTCCCGGTTCTTGCCCAGCTTCATGTTCTCGATCCGGTCGTGCAGCTTGACGATCGCGTCGATCAGCATCTCCGGCCGCGGCGGGCAGCCGGGCAGGTAGATGTCGACCGGCACGATGTGGTCCACGCCCTGGACGATCGCGTAGTTGTTGAACATCCCGCCGCTGGAGGCGCAGACCCCCATCGAGATGACCCACTTGGGCGCGGACATCTGGTCGTAGACCTGGCGCAGCACCGGCGCCATCTTCTGGCTCACCCGGCCGGCCACGATCATCAGGTCGGCCTGGCGGGGGGTGTTGGACGCCCGCTCCATGCCGAACCGGGCCAGGTCGTGCCGCGGACCGCCGGTCTGCATCAGCTCGATGGCGCAGCAGGCGAGGCCGAATGTGGCCGGCCACACCGAGCTGCGACGGGCCCAGCCGGCCACCTTTTCCACCGAGGTCAGGAGCAGACCGCTCGGCAGCATTTCTTCAAGACCCATGGCTAATCCCACTCCAGGCCGCCGCGTCGCCAGACGTAGGCGTACGCGATCAGCACGGTAACGACGAACGTGACCATCTCAACGAGGCCGAAGGCCCCGAGCTTGTCGAACGTGACGGCCCACGGATAGAGGAAGACGATCTCGATGTCGAACAGGATGAACAACATCGCGGTCAGGTAGTACTTGACCGGGAAGCGACCGCCGCCCGGTGGCTGGGGGGTGGGCTCGATGCCGCTCTCGTAGGCCTGCAGCTTGGCCCGGTTCCACCGCTTGGGGCCGGTCAGCGTGCCGATGACGACCGAGAAGATCGCGAACACGGCCGCCAGCACAGCCAGAATGAGGATGGGCACATAAAGGCTCATCGGTCCCCGGTCCCTTCCTGCGATTTCTTCCTAGGCACGGTATCCACATTCGCTTCTTATCGGGCGTAGCTAGCGCGCGGGCGCCAGCCTGATCAAGGCGCTGATCAGCCGGTCGGAGGCATCCCCGCCCCGCGGGTCGGTCAGGTTGCCGAGCAGTTTCAGGGCGAAGCGCATCAGCGCCGGGCGCGACATGGCGTGCCGCGTGGCGAACCGCATCAGCTCCGGCCGGCCGATCGCTCTCACGAAGGCCCGCCCGAGAGCGTAGTAGCCCCCGTACGCGTCCGCGAGCACGCGGGGGTAACCATGCAGCACCCGTTCGGCGCCCGCGGCGTCCGGCCAGGCCAGCGCCTGGGTCACGACGCGGGCCGCGATCTCGCCCGATTCCATGGCGTAGGCGATGCCTTCGCCGTTGAACGGGTTGACCATCCCGGCCGCGTCACCCACCAATAGCAGGCCGTTGGTGTAGGTCGGCGTCCGGTTGAAGGCCATGGGCAGCGCGGCGCCGCGGACGGGACCGACCCGGTTCTCTTCGGTGAACCCCCACTCCTCGGGCATCCCGGCCAGCCAGCGCTTCAGCAGCGCACGGTAGTCGGTGTTGCCGAACGCGCCCGAGGTGTTCAGCAGGCCCAGCCCGATGTTGCTGGTGCCGTCGCCCATGCCGAAGATCCAGCCGTACCCGGGTAGCTGCCGGTCCTCGTCCCACAGGTCGAGCCAGGACTCCAGCCAGTCGTCGTCGGTCCGCGGGCTGGTGTAGTAGGCCCGGACCGCCACCCCGATCGGCCGGTCGTCCCGCTTGCGCAGCCCCATGGACACCGACAGCCGGGAAGAGTTCCCGTCCGCGGCGATCACCAGCCGGGCCCGGTACACCTGCTGTTCGCCGCCGTCCGGCCGCGCGGTGACGCCGACAAGGCGGCCGGTCCGGTCGTCGAGTACCGGCCCAGTCACGTTGACGCCCTCGATCAGGCGCGCCCCAGCCTGCTCGGCCCGCCGGGCCAGCCGCTGGTCGAAGTCCATCCGGGTCCGGACCAGGCCGTAGCCGGGATAGGTGGTCAGATCGGGCCAGGGCAACTCGAGCCGCATGCCGCTGCCGATGACGCGCAGGCCCTTGTTCCGCAGCCAGCCGTCTTCCTCGCTGATCGGCACGCCCATGGCCACCAGGGCCTTGACCGCGCGCGGGGTGAGGCCGTCGCCGCACACCTTCTCCCGCGGGAACCGGCTCTTCTCCAGCAGCAGCACGTTCAGCCCGGCCTGGGCCAGGTAATAAGCGGTGGTCGACCCGGACGGCCCGGCGCCGACCACGATGACGTCAGCCTCGCCGGCCGCGCCCTGCGGTGTGGCCTGGGCGGGACCAGCTGAGGCCTGGGGGGTAGCCTGCTCGGTCACGGGACAGATTCCTGACTTTGCCGTTGCTTGGTACTTGGTGCGTTGTGCTGCTCGGAGCGTTGTGCGGGCCGCGCCTGGCACGGAGTGGCCCTAACAGGAGGTTCGTGCCGGGGGGCGGCTTGTGAACCCCTTCACAAGTTCTTTGCCTGTAGTTTAATCCCGGCCCGCACTGGGAACGTAGCCGGCCGGCCGTCAGGCCGCACCACGGGCCTACCTCTTCAAGTGGCCACCTGCACCCTAACGGCCGCCCTCGCTACCCGTGCACTCAGGTTCGACACCGGGCGTGGCCGATGGGGCGAGCGAGGGTTTTTGCCAGGCCTGATACTCGCTGGGGCCGGTGGGGTTCCGTTGCCGGGCGTGGCAGGGTTTCGATGACGGGGCTGGCGGGGTTTCATGCCAGGGCTGGCGGGGCTTCTTCTCCGGGGAGGCCGGGTTTCGATGGCGGGGCTGGCGGGGTTCCATGACGGGGCTGGCGGGGTTCCATGGCGGCGCTGGCGGGGTTTCTTTGCCGGGGAGGCAGAGTTTCGATGACGGGGCTGGCGGGGTTACTTGCCGCGGAGGCCGGCTTGCGTGTGCAAAAACTGTCGCTATGGCAGCAGAAATTGCACACGGTATTTAGCCCATGCGTCCTGAGCGCGGCACCCGCCCACCCCACAGATTCCAGAAACCCCACGTGCCACGTGAGGTGTGAGCGTGGGGGTCAGGAGGCGGGGTCGGGCTTGGGGCGGCGGGCCACGTGGACCGCGACGATGCCCAGGGTGAGGTTGTGCCACTCGACCGCGGACCAGCCGGCCGCGCGGAGCATGCGGGCCAGCTCGGCCTGGGCGGGCCAGTTGACGATGGACTCGGCCAGGTAGTCGTAGGCGGCGGGGTTGCGGGAGACGCGACGGGCCACCGCGGGCAGCGCGCGGGCCAGGTAACGCTCGTACAGGATGCGCAGCGGGCGGGCGGACAGCTGGGAGAACTCGCAAATGACCAGCCGGCCGCCGGGACGGGTCACCCGGAGCATCTCGGTCAGGGCCTGCTGCGTGTCGGCCACGTTGCGCAGGCCGAACGAGATCGTCACCGCGTCGAACAGCTCGTCGCCGAACGGCAGCCGGAGCGCGTCGCCGCCGACGAACGCGGGCTGCGGGCCGTCCGGGTGGGCTCGCACCCGGGTGCTCCCGGCTCGCAGCATGCCGATGGAGAAGTCGCAGGCCACGCAGTCGGCGCCGGACGCGGCGAACGTCACGGTCGAGGTGCCGGTACCCGCGGCCAGGTCCAGGATCCGCTCCCCCGCGCGGGCGGCCACGGCCCGGGCCACCACCCGGCGCCAGAGCCGAACCTGGCCCGCCGAGAGCAGGTCGTTCATCAGGTCGTAGCGCCCAGCGAGCGCGTCGAACATCGCGGCGACGTCTCCGGGGCGCTTGTCCAGATCAGCGCGGGCCATGCCATCAGCCTAGGGGCATGCTCGGGGCCCGAAGCCAACCCCCCGGCTCGGAACCCGTGGGGCCAGAGAGGTTGGTGGGGTGAGGCTGACGGGCGGGCGGGCTAGCGGGCGCTGACGTCGGTCAGAGGAGACCGGGCCGGCGCCAGGGCTGGCCCAGGACGTGCTGGGCCAGGAACGCGAAGACGGTCTCGTACCAGACGGTGGCGTGACCGGGGGTGAGGATCCAGTGGTTCTCGTCCGGGAAGTACAGGAACTTGGCTTCGGCGCCGTGCTCGTTCAGGTCCCACCACAGCCGGAGCGCCTCGCCCACCGGGACGCGGAAGTCTTGGTTGCCGTGGATGACCAGCATCGGCGTACGGATGCGGGCGACGTGCCGGTGTGGTGAGTCTCGCTCGTAGCGCTCCGGCGTGATCAGCGGGTCGCCGAACTGTGGCCGCCAGAACATGGGCGCGTCGGTGGTGCCGAACATCTGGTCCATCATCCACAGGCCCGCGTGACTGACGATGGCGTCGAACCGGTCGGTGTGCCCGGCGATCCAGTTGGCCATGTAGCCGCCGTAGGAGCCGCCCATCATGGCTGTGCGGGAGCCGTCGATGTCCGGGCGGGCCAGCGCCGCGTCGGTCGCCGCCATGACGTCGGCGTACGGGCGGTCGCCCCACTGGTGGTAGGCCCGGGCAATGAAGTCCTGGCCGTACCCGGTGGACAGGGCCGGGTCGGGCAGCAGCACCGCGTAGCCGCGCGCGGCCATCAGCCACGGGTTCCAGCGCCACGACCAGGAGTTCCAGCTGGACATCGGGCCGCCGTGGACCCACAGCAGGAGCGGGGCCGGGCTATGCACGGACGCCGAATGGGGCAGCACCAGCCAGCTCCGGATCGGGGTGCCGTCGTCGGCCGCCGCCTCGATCTCGGTCAGGTGGCCGGGCAGGGTCAGCGGGCCGCCGGGGTGGGCCAACCGGGCGGGCTTCTGGCCCTCGGCCGCCTCCAGCCGGACCGGGGTGGGGGGCTCGTCCACCGACGAGCGCAGCGCGTACAGGAAACGGCCGTCGGGCGACGGGCTGAGGTCGGTGTAAGCGCCGTCGTCGGCGGTGATCCGGGTGACCTCGCCGGAGGCTACGTCGACCCGGTACACCGGCCGGCGGCCCTGGTCGTCGGCGGTGAAGTAGACCGCGGCCGAGTCCGGGGCCCAGGCCAGCTCGACGGGCCGCCGATCGAACCCGCCCAGCAGGTCCCGCCCATCCGAGCCGCCGGCCAGCGGAGTCAGGACGATGGTGACGTCGCCGGGGGCTTCGGGGGTGTGGTGGTCGGTCCGGATGCAGGCGACCTGTGCGCCGTCCGGGGCCACTTCCGGGCTCTCGAAGTCGAAGCCCTCGGCCGACAGCAGGGGGCGCGGGTCACGGCCGTCCGCGTCGATCGCCACCAGCTCGGACCGGATCTCGGCCGGGGAGTCCCAGCGGCGCCAGCTGGTCACGACCGTGCCACCGTCCGGGGTCACGGTGAACGCCTGCTGGTCCAGCGCCCGGCCCGGGACCGGGGTCAGGTCGTGTGGAGCGGCCGCCTCGTCTGCCGCGCCGCCCGGGGCCAGGGCGAACAGGCGCAACTCGGCCGGCCCCAGGTCGTGGTCCCAGTACCGGACCGGGACCGACTCGTGCAGGATCGCGGTGACGCCGGCGTCCTCGCGGGCCTGGCGCCGCTCGGCGTCGCCCTCCGACCCGGCTCCGGCGGCCGGCCCGGGCAGGACCGGAGCGGCCAGCACCACCTGGTCGCTGGCGGTGGCGGTCTCGGCGGCGCTCACCCCGCCCGGCAGCGCGGCCACGCGGACGGCTTCACCGCCGCCGGCGGGCAGGCGCCACAGGGCGGCCTGGTCGGCGGCCTTCCCGTCATCGGAGCTGGCCTGCTGGCCCGGGCGCTTGGAGAGATAGAACAGCGAACCGTCCGGGCCGAACCTGGGGTTCTTCTCCCCGTCGGCGGACCAGGTGAGGCGGCGCGGCGGCGTGTCGTCGCCCGGGTGCGCGGGCAGCCGCCAGATGCTGCTGACGTACTTCTTCCGGTCGTCGCTGAGCGTCTGGACCACGGCGGCCAGCCAGGTGCCGTCCGGGGCCAGCCGCAGCCCGCCGACCCGGGGAATCTCGACGTAGCGGGCCAGGTCGCCGAACGGCGTGGTCGGCTCTTCCGGCGCCGCCTCGCCCGGCGCCGCCTCGCCCGGCCCCACCTCGCTGGTCTCGCTCACCGTGCGTCGGTGATCATGGCCGCGCCGGCGGTGGCGTTGGTCGCCTCGTCGATGAGGATCAGGCCACCGGTCTGCCGGTTGCGGCTGTACGGGTCGGTGAAGATGGGCTGGGTCAGCCGCAGCGTGACCCGGCCGACCTCGTTCAGCCCCAGCTCGGTGGCGGTCTCGTCCCGGTGCAGCGTGTTCACGTCGATCCGGTAGTGCAGGTCGCGCACGATCGCCTTCACCGTGCGGGTGGTGTGCTTGACCACCAGGCGGCTGCGGGGGGTGAGCGGCTTGTCGCCCACCATCCAGCAGACCATGGCCTCGACGTCCTGGGTCACGGCCGGTTTGTTATTGGGGCGGCAGATCATGTCGCCCCGGGAGATGTCCACGTCGTCGTCCAGCAGCAGCGTGACCGACATCGGCGGGAACGCCTCGTCCACCGCCTGGCCCCCGACCTCGACCCCACGCACGGTGGTGGTGAACCCGGACGGCAGGTGCATCACCTCGTCCCCGGGCCGGATCACCCCGCCGGCCACCTCGCCCGCGTACCCCCGGTAGTCGTGCAGCCCGGGGTCGGTGGCCTGGTGCGGCCGGATCACGTACTGGACCGGGAACCGCACGTCGATCAGGTTGCGGTCGGACGCGATGTGCACGTGCTCCAGGTGGTGCAGGAGCGAGGGCCCGTCGTACCAGGGCATGTTGGCCGAGCGCTGGACCACGTTGTCGCCGAGCAGGGCCGAGATCGGGATGAAGGTCAGGTCCCCGATGTGCAGCTTGGCCGCGAAGGCGGAGAACTCAGCCGCGATCTTCTCGAACACGGCCTGGTCGTAGCCGACCAGGTCCATCTTGTTGACCGCCAGCACCAGGTGCGGGACCTGGAGCAGGGTGGCCAGGAAGGCGTGCCGCCGGCTCTGCTCGGTCAGCCCGTTGCGCGCGTCGACCAGCACCACGGCCAGGTCGGCGGTGGAGGCTCCGGTGACCATGTTGCGGGTGTACTGGATGTGCCCGGGGGTGTCGGCGATGATGAACTTCCGCCGCGGGGTGGCGAAGTAGCGGTAGGCGACGTCGATCGTGATGCCCTGCTCCCGCTCGGCCCGCAGGCCGTCGGTCAGCAGCGCGAGGTTGGGCGTCTCCTCGCCGCGGTCCCGTGAGGTCCGCTCGACCGCCTCGAGCTGGTCCTCGAAGATGGCCTTGGAGTCGTACAGCAGCCGCCCGATCAGGGTGGACTTACCGTCGTCGACCGAGCCCGCGGTGGCGAACCGCAAGATGTCCATCAGAAGTAGCCTTCCTTCTTACGGTCTTCCATCGCCGCCTCGCTGGTCCGGTCGTCGGCCCGGGTCGCGCCGCGCTCGGTGACCCGGGTGGCCGCGACCTCGGTGATCACCTCACCGACGGTGGCCGCGGTGGACAGCACCGCCCCGGTGATCGTCATGTCGCCTACCGTCCGGTACCGGACCGTGGCCGTGAACGGCGACTCGTCTTCGGCCAGCGTCAGGTATTCGTTCACCGCGAGCAGGATGCCGTCCCGCTCGAAGACCTCGCGCTCGTGGGCGTAGTAGATCGACGGGATCTCGAGGTTCTCCCGCTCGATGTAGGACCAGACGTCAAGCTCGGTCCAGTTCGACATGGGGAACACCCGGATGTGCTCGCCCCGCTTGAGCCGGGTGTTGTAGAGGTTCCACAGCTCGGGCCGCTGGTTCTTCGGGTCCCACTGGCCGAAGTCGTCGCGGAACGAGAACACCCGCTCCTTGGCCCGGGCCTTCTCCTCGTCCCGCCGGGCCCCGCCGAACAGCGCGTCGAACCGGTTGTCCTCGATCGCGTCGAGCAGCGTGACCGTCTGCAGCCGGTTCCGGCTCACCCAGCGGCCGGTCTCCTCGACCGCCCGGCCGGAGTCGATCGAGTCCTGGACGCTGGCCACGATCAGCCGGACTCCGAGCTCCGCAACCCGCTTGTCGCGATACTCGAGGACCTCGGAGAAGTTGTGCCCGGTGTCCACGTGCATGACCGGGAACGGGATGTTGGCCGGCTTGAACGCCTTTTCCGCCAGCGCGAGCATGACGATCGAGTCCTTGCCCCCGGAGAACAGCAGCGCGGGCCGCTCGAACTCGGCCGCGACCTCGCGGATCACGTGGATCGATTCGGCTTCCAGCACGTCGAGCTGAGACAGCGTGTAGTCGGTGCGCATCACAGGTTCCAGAGGGCGTCGGGATCAGGATTGAGCGGAATGGATCGCGTCCAGCAGCAGGCTGGTCAGGACCGGCGGACAGACCAGGATATCCGGCATGAGCAGGTCAGCCTGATTGTAGGAAAGCTCGCTGCCGTCGATCCGGGACGCATGGAAGCCCGCCGCCCGGGCTACCGCCACCGGCGCGGCCGAGTCCCATTCGTACTGGCCGCCCGCGTGCACGTAGGCGTCCGCCTCGCCCAGCAGGACCGCGGCCACCTTGGCCCCGGCCGACCCCAGCGGTACCAGGTCCGCACCGGCCAGCTCGGCCATCCGGGGCAGGAACGACGCGGGCCGGGACCGGCTGACCACGATCCGGAACGGCTGGTCCGGCGGGTCGACCGGCAGGGGCGGCGGGTACACGGTGCTCAGGCACTCGCCCTGGGCGGGCAGGGCCACGGCCCCGGCGGTCAGGCCGCCCTGGGGCCGCTCCCACAGGGCCACGTGGACGGCCCAGTCGGTCCGCCCCGCCTCACCGAACTCGCGGGTGCCGTCCAGCGGGTCGACGATCCAGACCCGGTCCGCGCCCATCCGGGCCGGGTCGTCCGCACCCTCCTCGGACAGCACAAAGTCGCCCGGCCGCAGCCGGGCCAGTTCGGTGGTGAGGAAGTCGTGGGCCAGATCGTCGCCCGCGTGACGCAGCTCATCCGGCGTGCCACCACCGGCCCGCAGCTCAACCAGGCGGTGTCCCGCCACTACGGCGAGATCCCGGGCGAGGTGGTCATCGTCCGATGCCATCGGGGGCTCCTTGGTGCGCGGAGTTCGCGCTCAGTCAGCGTGGAACGTGTTCTGCGCGACCGCAATTCCCTTGGACAGCAGGGTCTCCACGGCGTCGGCGCAGCGGTCGATGAGCAGCGGCAGCTCTTTGCGCTCGGCGGCGGAGAAATCACGCAGCACGAACGTGGCCGCGTCCATCCGTCCCGGTGGCCGGCCGATGCCGAACCGGGCCCGGTTGTAGGCGTTGGTGCCAAGGGACTGGGTGATGGAGCGCAGGCCGTTATGACCGTTGTCGCCGCCGCCGAGCTTGAGCCGGATGGCCCCGAACGGGATGTCCAGCTCGTCGTGGACGACCACCACCCGCTCCGGCGGCACCTTGTAGAAGGAGGCTAGCGCGGCCACCGGCGGGCCGGAGGTGTTCATGTACGTGCGCGGCTTGGCCAGCGTGACCGGGATCCCGGCCAGCCGCCCGTCGGCGACCTCGTTGCGGGTCCGGTGCGCTTTGAACCGGCTGCCGATCCGCTCGGCCAGCAGGTCCACCACCATGTGCCCGGCGTTGTGCCGGTTACCGGCGTATTCCGGGCCCGGGTTGCCGAGCCCGGCGATGATCCAACGGTCGTCGTCCGCCATCGCCGGGTCCTTCTTCGCCCACGGGGCCCGCATTCAGGAAGCGGGTCAGCTCTCGTCGCCGTCGGCGGCCGGCTCGGTCTCACCGACCGGCTCCGGCGTCTCGGCACCCTCGGTCCCGCCGATCTCAGCCTCGATCTGCTCGGCCGTCGGCGCCGCCAGCACGTGCAGGATCAGCGTCTCCGGGTCGACCGCGAGGGTCGTGCCCTCGGGCAGGGTCAGGTCGCTGGCGTGCAGCGCCCGGCCGACCTCGAAGCCTTCGACGTCCACATCGATCCCGTTCGGGATGTTCGTGGCGTCGGCCTCGACCGGGAGCTGGACGACCTGCTGGTTGAGCATGCCGTCCGGGGACACCTCGCCGGTAACCCGGACCGAGATCTCGACGCCGACCTTCTCGCCCCGGCGGACCAGGATCAGGTCGGCGTGCTCGATGTTGCCCCGGATCGGGTCCCGGTCCACCGACTTGGGCAGGGCCAAGCCGGTCACGCCGGGCACGCCGTCCAGCCGGATCAGCACGTTCGGCGTCTTCAGCGCGAGCATCAGCTCGTGGCCGGGCAGCACGACGTGGCGCGTCTCCTCGCCGTGGCCGTAGAGCACGGCAGGCACCTGGCCCGCACGGCGCGTACGGCGGGCGGCGCCCTTGCCGAACTCGGTGCGCGGCTCGGCGGCGATGCGGACCTCAGGCACGGTGGTCACTCCTCGAAGCAAATGGGGGAAAGCTCAGCACGGCAACTCAGCCTGTGAAGGCCGGCCAGAGGCGGCGTCCGCCGTCGGCGACACCAGGGCTCAAGACCGCGCGTCTTGCAGTGTAGCCGAGAACTGCCGCGCACAGCGTTTCGGGCGGGACAGCGCCTGGCTGCCCCGCCCGATGACGGTATCCGGTACCGGCTGTAGCTAGTGCTGGCCGTCCTGCTGCATGCCAGGCCGGTCGTCCTGCTGCATGGCCGGCCGGTCATCCTGCTGCATCGCGGGATCAGCATCCTGCTGCATGGCCGGGTCCGTGTCCTGCTGCATCGCGGGATCAGCATCCTGCTGCATGGCCGGGTCCGTGTCCTGCTGCATCGCGGGATCAGCATCCTGCTGCATGGCCGGGTCCGTGTCCTGCTGCATGGCCGGCTGGCCGTCCTGCTGCATGCCAGGCCGGTCGTCCTGCTGCATGGCCGGCTGGCCGTCCTGCTGCATGGCCGGCTGGCCGTCCTGCTGCATGGCCGGCTGGCCGTCCTGCTGCATGGCCGGCTGGCCGTCCTGCTGCATGGCCGGCTGGCCGTCCTGCTGCATGCCAGGCCGGTCGTCCTGCTGCATGGCCGGCTGGTCATCCTGCTGCATCGCGGGATCAGCATCCTGCTGCATGGCCGGCTCGGCGTCCTGCTGCATCTCCGGCCGGAATTCCTGTTCGCTTCCCATGATCGTCGTCCTCTCCGTTCCTGACCCCCGGGAGCCAGAACGAGCGAAAAAGCCCCGTACGGGCAGCAGGCTAGCGAGAGCAGACAATCGGCGGCTGACTATTTGATGTAACCGCAAAGTAAGACTTTTGTGGATTCAGATCACGGCCAGCTCCGGGCGGACCTGGGCCACGCCTTCCTCGTCTTCCAGCTCCGTGAAGATGGTGAGGGCCTCGGTCCAGGACTTGCGGGCGTTCTCCACCTGACCGGCGTGGCGCTGGGCCCGTCCCAGGTAGAGCAGGCTCGTCGCCTGGCTGTGCCGGTCGCCCGCTCGCTGCCGGATATCGAGGGCCTGGCCGAAGAAGGTCACGGCTTGGCCCGCCCGCCCGAGCCCGAGGTAGCCGCGGCCCAGGTTGTGGGCGGCGTAGCCCTCGCCGCGCAAGGTCCCCACCTCGATGAAGATCTGCCGGGCGGCCTCGATGCTCGAGATCGCCTCGTCCAGGCGGCCCAGGTCCAGGTAGGCCTCGCCCATGTTGTTCAGCGTGACGCCTTCGCCGTACCGGTGGCCCACCTCGATCTGCAGCACCAGGGCCCGCTTGAGCGGCTCCAGTGCGTCCTCGGGTCGGCCCAGCCGCAGGTAGGCGTCGGCCAGGTTGTTGGCCGTCTGCGCCTCGCCCCGCAGGTCACCGATCTCCCGATGGATGGCCTGGGCCTGCTCGAAGTAGCCGATGGCCTCGTCCTGGTGCTGCTGGATCGACACCATGCCCAGGTTGTTCAGCACCCAGGCCTCGCCCTGCCGGTCGCCGGCGATCCGGGCGCTGTCCAGCGCGACCAGATGGGCCGCCAGCCATTCGGCGCGGAAGCTCAGGGTGTTGAAGCAGCCGAGGACGGCGACGGGCAGCTTCCAGGCGATGGCGTTCAAGCCCCATGCCGCGGCTTGCCGCGTGGCGGTGACCAGGTTGAAGCGCTCCCGCTGGCTCCACTCCAGCGCCGGGCCGATGCCGGCGAACGTCAGCGGGCGGCACCCGGCCGGTAGCGGTTCCAGGGCCACCTTGTCCCGCTGGGGGGCCACGACCGCGTCGGCCGCGCTGGCGGTGAACAGGTACCAGGCGGTCAGCCGGTGGATCGCGTCCCGCCGGTCCTGATCCGGCTCGTCGGCCAGGGCCCGTTCCGCGGCGTACACCCGCACCAGGTCGTGAAAGCTGTAGCAGTCGGGCGCCGGCGACTCCAGCAGGTGGGCGTCCACCAGGAACTCCAGCGTGTCGGCCACCTCGGCCTCCGGCTCGCCGAGCAGGGCGGCCGCCGCGGGCAGGCTGATCGTCGACCCCGGCCACAGACCCAGCATCCGGAGCGTGTGGGCGGGCGGCACCCGGCTGCCGGCCACCACCGGTGGGAGGCTGGCGAAGCTGACCTCGAAGCTGGCCCGGACGGCCAGGTCACCGACCTTCAGCTCGTCCAGCCGCCGGTGCTCGTCGTGCAGCCGGTCGGCCAGTGACCGGATGCTCCAGGTCTGCCGGGCGGCCAGCCGGGCGGCGCAGATCCGGATGGCCAGTGGCAGGCCGGCGCAGGCGACCAGGACCTCAGCCGTGGCGTCCGGCTCGGCGGCGGCCCGTGCCGTGCCCACGATGCGGCTGAACATGGTCAGCGCCTCGGTGTCCTCCAGTACCTCGAGGTGGACCAGGCTGCCGCCGACCAGGTCGGGCAGGCGGCTGCGGCTGGTCACCATCACCGCGCAGGACGCGGTGCCGGGCAGCAGCGGCCGGACCTGAGCCGCGTCGCGCGCGTTGTCCAGCAAGACCAGCATCCGCCGCCCGTTGAGCCGGGTCCGGTACTGGGCCGACCGCTCCTCCGGACCGGCCGGGATCTGCGCGCCGTTGACGCCGAGGTCCCGCAGGAAGCGGGCCAGCACCTCGGCGGGCGCCAGCGGCTGAGCGGCAGCGCCCTGCAGGTCCACGTACAGCTGGCCGTCGGGGTACTTCGAACGCAGCCGGTGCGCGGCGTGGATGGCCAAGGTGGTTTTGCCCAGGCCACCGGCGCCCGCGACCAGGCCGACGGGCAGAGCCCCGGGGTTGTCCCGGCTGTCCCCGGGAGACAGCAGGTCACACACCTGCTGCACATGCAGTTCGCGGCCGGTGAAGTCGACGATGTCAGCGGGCAGCTGCATCGGCCGGGTCTCGACCGGGACTGGTTCAGCCGGGACCTCGCCCGCCGTCACCTCGGTTTCGATCCGGCCCAGGGCGATGGAGCCGGGCGGGCCGGCGCCGTCGGACACCGGGTGGCCCGGTACGGCCTCGCCCGACGGGGGGCGACCGGGCTCGCGGCCCCGGTCCCCGGTCTCGGCCCGGTCCGGGCCGCGGCGCCGGGCCGAGGCCGGCGCGGGCGGCGGGGTGGCCGCGGCGCTGGACTCGAGGGTGGTCCGGGTCGCTTCGGCCCGGGCGCTCGCCGCGGGCGGCGCGCTCGTGGCCGGGTCCAGCGGCTCCTCCCGCAGCAGACGGCGGAACAGGTCGCGCAGCTCCGGGCCGGGATCCACGCCGAGCTGGTCGGACAGAACCGCGCGGGCCTGGTCGTAGGCGGCCAGCGCCTGGGTGCGACGGCCGGCGCCGTCCAGCGCGCGCAGCAGGAGCAGCCAGAGCTCTTCCTTGAGCGGCTGGTCGGCCAGCAGCCGGCGCAGCTCGGGGATGGCGTCCCGGTACCGGCCGCAGGCCACACCGGCTTCGAGGCGCAGCTCGGTGGCGGTCAGCCGCAGCTCGTCCAGCCGCTCGGCTTCCGCCTCGATGAAGGCCGACCGCGGGACGTCGGCCAGGGCGTTGCCCCGCCACAGTTCCTCCGCCTCGGTGAGCAGCTGGGCGGCAGTCTCCGGTGCGCCGCCCGCGAGGGCCTGCTGTCCTTGGCGCAGCAGCGCGGTGAACTGCTGCGTGTCCAGGTCGTCGCGGCCGATCCGGAGCTGGTAACCCGGCGCCTGGGTGCGCAGCAACCGTCCTTCGTGGTCGCCGATGAACCGGCGCAGCCGCAGGACGTAGATGCTGATCATGTTGCTGGCCCGGGCCGGCGGGTCATCCCCCCACACCTCGTCGATCAGGGTGTCGGTCGGGACGATCTGCCCCGCGGCCAGCAGCAGCCGGGCGAGCACCGCGCGCCACTTGGGGGCCCCGATGGAGGTCCAGTCCGCTCCGGTCTGGACCTCGAGGGGTCCCAGTATCCGGAAACGCATAAGCCTGATCCGCCCGGGTTCACGATCTCATCTGCCTCTGGGGTTCAGTGACAACCACCGCCCGGTCCGGCGAACGTATCCGCGCCCCCATCGACCGCAACGGTCTACAGCGCTACCCGGAGCCGGACAACACAGTCACTTTCTCATGAATCAGCCGGAAGGTAAATCACGGACTCGGCCGCCAGGCGGCTGACCTGGGCCAAAGGGACGTAATCGGGGCGCAATCGGGGCGCAAGAGGCCGCTGGCACGATCAGATCAATTCCGGCGGGGGCCGGAAGGAACGGAAGGGGCCGGCCCGATCACCGGGGACCGCTGACAGGGGCGCGGTCGGCGGTGATCGGGCCACTGGCCCCACCCGGATCAGTTCACTTCCTGGCCAGGCTAGGCAGCTGGCCGGGAGGCGTCCCCTGCGGCCTCTAGCAGGGGACGGCGGCCCGCTCGCGTAGACGGGGCAAGGCGCGAGTGGGCCGCGCGCAGGCCGGTGGTCCGCCGAGGGGAGCGGCGGGCCACCCGGCGGGCAGGGTGCGGCCGGAGACAGCCGTAGCGCGTCGCCGGGGGGAACAGAAGGGGTGGCCGTCGTAGCCGCGGGGACTTCGGCGCGGCGGTCACCCTGGGCCCACCGCGCCCGCCGCCGTGAGGCCTGGACCTGCAGCTCAGGTCAGGCCACTCGGGTCAGCTCTGGCCGTCGAACAGGCTGGTGACCGAGCCGTCGCTGAACACCTCGTTGATCGCCCGGGCGATCAACGGCGCGATGGACAGCACGGTGAGCTTGTCGAACTGGCGCTCCGGCGGGACCGGCAGCGTGTTCGTGATCACGACTTCGCTGATCTGGGAGTTCTTGAGGTTGTCCACGGCCGGGCCGGACAGCACACCGTGGGTGGCCACCACGATCACCTTGGCCGCCCCCTGGTCGAACAGGGCCTCCGCCGCCTTGGTGATGGTCGCGCCGGTGTCGATCATGTCGTCGACCAGCATGCAGGTCCGTCCGGCGACCTGGCCGACGACCTCGAACATCTTGACCTGATTGGCCACGTCCGGGTCCCGGCGCTTGTGGATGATGGCCAGCGGGGCGCCGAGCCGGTCGGTCCAGCGCTCACACATCCGCACCCGGCCCGCATCCGGGGCCACCACCGTGACCTGGCTCAGGTCCAGCTTGTCCTCGATGTAGTCGGCCAGGATGGGCAGCGCGAACAGGTGGTCCACCGGGCCGTCGAAGAAGCCCTGGATCTGGGCCGTGTGCAGGTCCACGGCCATGATCCGGTGCGCTCCGGCGGTCAGGAACAGGTCGGCCATCAGCCGGGCCGAGACCGGCTCGCGGCCCCGGCTCTTCTTGTCCTGGCGGGCGTAGCCGAAGAACGGGGTGACCACCGTGATCCGCTTGGCCGACGCCCGTTTGAGCGCGTCGACCATGATCAGGTGCTCCATGATCCACTGGTTGATCGGCGCGGTGTGGCTCTGCAGCACGAACACGTCGCAGCCGCGCACCGAGTCCAGGAAGCGGACGAAGATCTCGCCGTTGGCGAAGTCGAACAGCTTGCTCGGCGTGGGCTCGATGCCGAGGCAGGACGCCACCTCCTCGGCCAGCTCGGGAAACGCCCGTCCGGAGACGAGGATCATCCGCTTCTCGCTGGCCGCCTGGATGCCGCTCATTCGGCTCGCCCCTCCTGCTCGGTCGCGTCTTTTTCCACTGGCGCCCCGTCGGACTGGGCCCCGTCGGACTGGGCCCCGTCGGACTGGGCCCCCTCGGACAGGGCGGCCTCGGCCGCGGCCGCGGGGGCCGTGCCCGGCCGGCGCCGGGTCACCCAGCCGGGTATGTTCCGCTGCCCGGCCCGGCCGATACCGAGCGCGCCGGGCGGCACGTCCTGGGTGATGACCGAGCCCGCGGCGGTGTAGGCGCCGTCGCCGATCTCGACCGGCGCCACCAGCATCGTGTCGCTGCCGATCCGGACCTGGTCACCCACCCGGGTGCGGTGCTTGGCCACGCCGTCGTAGTTGACGAACACGGTGGCCGCGCCGATGTTGGAGCCCGCGCCGATGTCGGCGTCGCCCACGTAGGTCAGGTGCGGCACCTTGGTCCCCTCACCCACGACCGCGTTCTTCATCTCCACGAAGCTGCCCGCCCGGGCCCCGCGGCCCAGCCGCGACCCCGGCCGCAGCCGGGTGTAGGGGCCGACGGTCGCCTGCGGGCCGATCTCGGACTGCTCGCAGACGGCGTGGATGACGCTGGCCCCGGCACCGACCACGGTGTCCCTGAGCACCACCCCCGGGCCCACCTGCGCCCCGGCGTGGACCGTGGTCTGTCCCTCGAGCTGGGTGGACGGGCCGATCTCCACGTCGGGCGCCAGTGTGACCTGGACGTCCAGCCAGGTGCTGGCCGGATCGATGATCGTCACCCCGGCCCGCATCCAGTGCTCGAGCAGCCGGTCGTTGAACACCCGCCGGGCCTGGGCCAGCTGCACCCGGTCGTTCACGCCCTGGATCTCGGTGGCGTCGGCCGCCACCAGGGTGCCGACCGGGTGGCCGTCACCGCGCAGGATGCCGACCACGTCGGTGAGGTACTCCTGGCCCTGGGCGTTGGCCGACGACACCCGCTTGATCGCGTCCGCGAGCAGCGCCCCGTCGAAGGCGTAGCAGCCCGAGTTGATCTCGTCGATGAGCTGCTCGGCCGCGGTGGCGTCGGCCTGCTCCACGATCCCGGTCAGGGCGCCGACGGCATCCCGCACGATGCGGCCGTAGCCGGTGGGGTCCGGCATCCGGGCGGTCAGCACGGTCACCGCGTTGCCGGCCTGGTCGTGCTCGCGGGCCAGCGCGGCCAGGGTGTCGGCGCGCAGCAGCGGCATGTCGCCGTAGGTCACGATCACCTGGCCCGGGATGAGGCCGAGGGTCTCGATGACCGAGCGCACCGCGTGCCCGGTGCCGCCCTGGTGGTCCTGGATCACGATCCTGGCGTCGGGCGCCTCGCCGGTGGCGTGCGCGCCCACCTGGTCACGGGCATGGCCCACGACCACGATCAGCCGCTCGGGATCCAGGTCCCGGGCGGCGGCGATGGCGTGCCCGAGCATGCTGCGCCCGCACAACGGGTGCAGCACCTTCGGGAGGGTGGACTTCATTCGGGTGCCCTCGCCTGCGGCGAGGATGATGACGGCGGCCGGGCGGCTGGCGGTCACTCCGCAGGGCTCCTCGGATCGCTACCGGTACGCCGGGGCCGTGACGTACCTGTTTACGTGCCCCTCACTGGGAGGATACCGCCAGGTCGCACAACCCGGAGCACGATCACTCCGGCCGCGCGAGCGTAATGTCCGCCTGCCGGGTGCGCCCGTTACCCGCGGCCAGCGAGGCCACGCCGGGCCGGTAACCGCTCGCGACGAGCGTGTAACGGCCCGACGGGACGTCGCTCAGCATGAAGCGCCCGTCGGCGTCCGCGGCGGCGGAGGCGACCTCGGTGCCGACCTCGTTGGTCAACGTCACCTGGGCCGCGGGGAACGGCTGGGTGCCGTCGGCGGTCAGCACCGTGCCGGCCACGGCGCCGGACGCGGGCAGCTCGACGTCGTGCTGGACCAGCTCGCTCTCTTCCACGGTCACCTGCACCGCGAGCGGCGCGTACGCGGCTGCCGCCACGACCAGGGTGTACTGGCCTTCGGCCAGCTGGCTGAGGCGGTAGCTGCCGTCGGCCCCGGTGGTCACCGCGCCGGCGATCTCACCCCGGCCGTTGGCCACGGTCACGGTGGCCCCGCTGACCGGCTGGCCCGAGCCACCAGCCCGGACCGTGCCGGCCAGGCCGCTGCCGCCGCGCAGCACGATGTCGTGGCTGGTGCCGGCGCCCGGGGCGGCCAGCACCGAGGCGGTGGGCTGATGCCCCGGAGCGGACACGATCACCAGGTACGAGCCCGGACCGGGCGCGCTCAGCCGGTACTGGCCGGCCGTGTCGGTCTGCGCCACCGCCACCTGCCGGCCGGACAGATCGGCCAGGGTCACGGCCGCGCCGGTGATGGAGCCGCCGTCGGCCGTGCGCACGCGGCCAATCACCGCTACCGGCTCAGACTGGCCCATGGCGCTCATTCCCCGGGTCCGATGCCGAGCGGCGAGCTTACGCCGTCCGGGGTGCCTTCCGGCGGCGCGCCGCCCGGCGGGGCCGGCGTGGTTGGGGCGGCTGGTGTGGACGGGGTGGCTGATGTGGACGAGGTGGCTGGGGCGGCCATGCCGCCGACCCGGATGGTGACCGAGGTGGTCTCCCCGCTGGTCACCTCCACCGCGGCCGACACGGGCTCGTGGCCGCCGGCCACCAGCACGTGCTCACCCTCGTTCAGGCCGGTCAGCCGGTACCAGCCGTCGGCGTCGGTGATCCCGCTGGCCACGATCTCGCCGCTGGCGCTGGCCGCGGTGACGCTGATACCCGGCACCGGGGCACCGCCCGGGGTCCGGACGAAGCCGTGCACCTCGCGCTCCAGCGGCAGCGTCAGCTGAGCCGTCTCGGCCCTGCCGTTCAGCTGGACCTGCTGGCTGGCGGGCAGGTGACCGGAGGCCGTGGCGGTGAGCGCGTACGTCCCGGCGGGGGCGCCCTGGACCGAGAAGGCGCCGTCGCCGCTGGTCACCGCGCTGGCCACCACGTGGCCAGCCGGGTCGCTCACGACGACCTTGGCCCCGGCCAGCGGCACGCCGCCCTGGGCCGCCGACCGCACGACACCGCTCAGCGCCCCGCTGCCGGCCAGCGTGAAGTCGCGCTCCAGCACGGCGCCCGGCTGGGGCAGCAGCGCGGCCGCGGCGGGCTCGTGCCCCGGTGCGGTGACGATCACGGTGATGGCCGTGGTGGGCAGCCCGGCCAGCGTGTACGCACCGCCCGGTGCGGTCACGGCCCGGGTCACCTGGCGGCCTTCGGCCGACGTCACGGTGATGTTGGCCCCGGCCACCGGACGGCCACCGGGGTCACGCACGGTCCCGGTGAGCCCGGGCCCGGCGGCCGGTGGGACCGCGGTCTGCCGGGGTGCCCCGGACGACGGGTCGGCCAGGTCCGCGGCCGGGATGACCAGCTCGGCCGGCTCCCAGTCGCCCTCGGCGCCCACCGCGGCCAGCTCCGCGCCGACCGATTCGGCGTGGTGCTGCTCGGGAACGGCCGCCTGGGAGCGCTTGCTCCGCGTGGTGAGCAGCGATGCGATGGCGGCGATCACGCTGGCGGCAATGGCGAACCAGAACGCGATGGTCAGGCCGTCCTTGAACGGCTGGGTGATGACGGTCGGGAAGAAGTCCCGGCCGGTCAGGTAGGAGGCGTGCGCCGCAGACAGGTGGCCAAGCCCCGAGCCGAGCAGCTGCTTGATCGGGTTGTAGCCCAGGAAGGCGGCGAACAGCACCCCGATCGGGGGCAGGTGGCCGATCGCGTTCGCGGTGGCGGCGGGGACCCCGTTGCTGATCAGGCCGCCCGACAGGGAGGCCGGCAGCTTGCTGGACAGGCCGACCACGATCAGCGAGAAGAAGATCCCGATGGACAGCACGAACGAGGCGTTCTGGAACGTGGCGATCGTGCCGCCGGCCGCACCGCGCTGGTTGGCCGGCACCGAGTTCATGATCTCGGCCCGGTTGGGCGAGGCGAACAGCCCGGAGCCAAAACCGTTGAGCACGAGGATCAGCGCGAACACCCAGTAGCTGAAGTCCACCGGCAGGAACATCAGGCAGACGAAGCTGCCCGCGGTCAGCAGCGCGCCGCCCACGGTGAAGCCCCGGGCGCCGAACCGGTCGGACAGGAACCCGGACAGCGGGGCCGAGACCAGGAACCCGATGGTCAGCGGGACCAGGTAGATGCCGGCCCAGAGCGGGGTCTGGGAGAAGCTGTAACCGTGCCGGGGCAGCCAGATGCCCTGCAGCCAGATGATCAGGGTGAACTGCATGCCGCCGCGGCCGAGGCCCATCATCAGGTTGGCCAGGTTGCCCGCGGCGAAGGCGCGGATCTTGAACAGCGACAGCCGGAACATCGGCTCGGCGACCTTGGTCTCGACGACGCCGAAGGCGACCAGGACGATCAAGCCGCCGATGATCATCGAGAGCACGAACGGGCTGGTCCAGCCCATGGGGTGGCCGCCGTAGGGCTCCAGGCCGTAGGTGATGCCGATCAGGACGGCGACCAGGCCGACGGCGAACATGACGTTGCCCCACCAGTCGATCTTGGCTGGGCGCCGCTCGCTCAGGTCGTGCAGCATGAAGTAGGCCCAGAACGTCGCGAACACGCCGACCGGCACCGAGACCAGGAACACCAGGCGCCACTCGATGGGGGCGAGCACGCCGCCGATCAGCAGGCCGAGGAACGATCCGCAGATGGCGGCGATGGCGTTGATACCGAGCGCGGTGCCGCGCTGGTTGGCCGGGAAGGCGTCGGTCAGGATCGCGGTCGAGTTGGCGAACAGGAACGCGCCGCCGATCCCTTGCACGATCCGCCAGATGATCAGCCAGAGCGCGGCGTTGGTGCCGCTCATCCAGGTCACGGCCAGGAAGATGGACGCGATCGTGAAGATCGCGAAGCCGAGGTTGTACATGCGTACCCGGCCGAACATGTCGCCCAGCCGCCCGAACGAGACCACCAGCACGGCGGACACGACCAGGAAGCCCATGAACATCCACAGCAGGTAACCGGTGTTACCCGCCGCCAGCGGGTTGACGTTGATCCCGCGGAAGATGTCGGGCAGCGCAATGAGCACGATCGACTGGTTGATCGTGACAATCAGCAGGCCGAGTGTGGTGTTCGACAGCGCGATCCACTTGTAGTGCGGGCTCAGCTCCCTGCCGCCGCGCTTCGCGTGCGCGGCGGAGCCTGAGCCGGTCCCGCCGGATTTCACCGCCATAGATGAACGAGCTCCCCACCAGCTAGAGACACCAAATTAACTTGCTAAATGTCAACTAACGATATCAACGCCGACCGCATTCCCCGTTGTCAGGGGCCATCGGGCCGGGGAGCCGGACCGCGGCAACGTCATTAAAAGAATAAACAGGCACGAAGCGGTCGTAACCGCCGCCCCAGCAGTTAGACCTGCGGCTCCCGGGGAAGGATTCGAACCTTCGTTGACGGATTCAAAGTCCGCTGTCCTGCCTGGCTAGACGACCCGGGATCGTCGCCCATCACTTTACCGGGCTCCGGCCGGCGATCCCGGCCTGTCGGCGTCGCCGCGTGAACTGGGCAAAAGTTAAGAATTCCCAAAAATATGACCGTAGACCTTGCCCAACTTACGGTTTCGTAGGTTACGGTTACGTAAGCGTCAAGCACGCTGTGTCCGAACCCCCCGCCTCAGGGCCCCGACCAGCGAGGAGCACGATGACCACCTCCACCGAACGGGCTAAAACCCCCGTCAACGACGTAACGAGCTCTCCGGCCCCCGCCGCGACCCGGCCGCCGACGCGCTCCGATTTCGCGGAAGAACCGGCCACCGTAACCCAGCGCGTGCTGGTCGGGGTCTTCGTCGCCGTCCCGCTGCTGGCCCTGATCGCCGCCATCCCGCTGGCCTGGGGCTGGGGCTTCCTCGGCTGGCACGACGTGGTCATAGCGCTGGTCTTCTACTACCTGACCGGGCTCGGCATCACCGTCGGCTTCCACCGGTACTTCACCCACGGCTCGTTCAAGGCCAAGACCGGCCTGCGGGTCGCGCTGGCGGTATTCGGGACCATGGCCATCCAGGGCCCGGTGTTCAACTGGGTCGCGGATCATCGGCGACACCACAAGTACAGCGACAAAGAAGGCGACCCGCACTCCCCCTGGCGGTACGGGGACGACACCAAGGCGCTGACCAAGGGCCTGGTGTACGCGCACATGATCTGGCTGTTCGACCCGAACAAGACGTCGCAGGAGAAGTTCATCCCTGACCTGCTGGCCGACCGCAAGCTCCGGATCGTGCACAAGCTGTTCCCGGTGCTGGTGGCCACTTCGCTGCTGCTGCCGGCCCTGATCGGCGGCCTGTGGGGGCTGTCCTGGCACGGCGCGCTGACCGCGTTCTTCTGGGCCAGCCTGGTCCGGATCTCGCTGCTGCACCACGTCACCTGGTCGATCAACTCGATCTGCCACACGTTCGGTGACGAGGAGTTCGAGGTCCGGGACAAGGCCCGCAACGTGTCCTGGCTGGCCATCGCCTCATTCGGCGAGTCCTGGCACAACCTGCACCACGCCGACCCGACCTGCGCCCGGCACGGCGTGCTCAAGGGCCAACTCGACCCGAGCGCCCGGGTGATCTGGGCGCTGGAGAAGCTGGGCTGGGCCTACGACGTGCGCTGGCCGGACGCGCGCCGGCTGGAGGCCAAGCGCCCGGCCAACGCGACCCGCAAGCTCGGCTCGATGACACGTCACAGGCTGGACTCAATGAGTGCCCGGTCCGTCCGGATCAGTGACGAAACGGCCGGCTGACCGCGATGATGGATAAGTGACCGACCAGCCCCTCAGATCCAATCGCCGCCGGATGACCGGGAAAGAGCGCCGGGAGCAGCTGCTCGACGTCGGCCGGCGCCTGTTCGCCGAGCGTGGTTTCGAGGGCACCTCGATCGAGGAGATCGCGGCCCAGGCCGGCGTGTCCAAGCCGGTGGTCTACGAGCACTTCGGCGGCAAGGAGGGGCTGTACGCCGTGGTGGTCGACCGCGAGGTGGACCGGTTGCTGACCATGGCCACCACCCTGCTCGACGGCGACAACACGGTGACGAAGTTCGAGGGCGCCGCGGTGCGGTTGCTCAAGTACATCGATGACAACGCGGACGGGTTCCGGATCCTGGTCCGGGACTCGCCGCCAGGCTCGGGGAACGGCACGTTCGGGACCCTGCTGTCTGACATCGCCGGGCAGGTTGAGTACATCGTCGGTGACTTCCTGTCGTCCCGGGGCCAGGACCGCAAGCTGGCCCCGATGTACGCGCAGATGCTGGTGGGCATGGTGGCGTTCGCCGGCCAGTGGTGGCTGGACGCACGCAAGCCGGAGCTGGAGGACGTCGCCGCCCAGCTGATCAACCTGGCCTGGAACGGCCTGTCCCGGCTGGACGCCCAACCGCACATCTCAGCCGAGGTGATCGCCCAGCATCTGGACCCGCCGGAATCGTCCGAGCGGGCCCCTTCGTCTTAGCAGGCGGGCCGTCTAGCAGGCGCGGCCGGCGCTCACGGCGGTGACGGGCGGGCAAGTGGGCAGGCCGTCGGCCGCCCAGGCCAGGTACCCGCCGTCCAGATCGGTGGCCCGGGCCAGGCCCAGATCCTGCAGCGCGGCCGCGGCCAGGCTCGACGTGTAACCCTCCGAACAGAACACGATGACCTGGTGGTCGTAGTCGCGCACCCACGGCAGCCGCGCGTCGCTGGCCGGGTCGAACCGCCACTCCAGCACGTTGCGCTCGATGATCAGCGCGCCGGGGATCCCGCCTTCCCGGGCCCGCTGGGCCTCCGGGCGGATGTCGACCAGGACGGCGCCGCGGGAGAACGCCGCGAACGCCTCGGCTGGGCTCAGCCGGTCCAGCCGCGTGCGCGCTTCGGCCAGGATCTGGTCGATGCTCCGGGCGCTGGCCGGGCGTTCCGTGCTCATTACTGGGCTCACCACTGCTCGGCGTCTTCGGTGTCGAGGCGGACCAGCTGACCTTCGATCAGGTCGTAGCGGGTCATCTCCGGCAGCGGCGGCGAGTAGGCGTGCACGCTGACCGCAACCGCCTCCGAGGTGTTGCGCACATCGTGAATGTACTCCGGCCCAAAGGACCGGATCCGGCCGGCGTTGACGGGGGCAGCCGTCACCGGGTGCCGCTGCTGGGGCGTGCCGGCCTGGTGTTCCTCCAGCGTGCCGAACACCACCCCGAACGCGCCGGACGAACCGCCGTGGTCGTGGAAGCCGGTGGCCTGGCCGGGCAGCCAGCTGATCAGCCAGATCTCGTACTGGCCGTCCATGTGGACGCGCTCGTACCAGCGGCCGTCGGCGCTGAGCCGGACCCGGGCCATCCACTTGCGGGGCGAGGTGGTGACCTTACGGACCTCCTCGGCGAGCTGGCGGGGGGTGAGTGCGGCGGGAATGATCGTGGTCATCGGGGCGTCTCTCCTTACCTTGTGGTTGCTGGCCGGCCGGCGCCGGCGGTGGGCCGCGGGGTTAAGCGGCCGGACACAAGGCACTCGCCTGGCGACGTAGATCCACGTGAAGACGCTGGTGGTAGTGGCGGTTTCCGCTGGGCACGGAACGATCATGTCAGCGATTACCTACTAAATCAATTTGGAAAGTAGGTAAAGGCGCTGGGAGTTCAATCTAGAAACTAAGCCGGTCAGGTAACGACCCGATTTCACCCAGTTTTCGGCCAGGCTGGGCTTGCGGTGAGGCGGGCCTAGTGGCCCGTTTGGCCTCGTGGCCAGTTTCGCCTCGTGGCCAGTTTGGCCTCGTGGCCAGTTTGGCCTCGTGGCCAGTTTGGCCTCGTGGCCAGTTTGGTTCTCTTGGTCAGCTTGGCCGCTGGGCCACCACGAACACGCGGCGGAACGGCAACACGGTACCGAACGGGCGGGCCGCGTACGCGCGCGCCATGCGGTCCGCGTACTCGGCCAGGAACTCGGCCGTCTGCGTCTCGTCCAGGACCGACAGCACCGGCCGCAGCGCCGTGCCCTTGACCCACTCCACCACCGGGTTCGCCCCGGTCAGGATGTGCAGGTAGGTCGTCTCCCAGGCGTCGACCCGGCAGCCCGCGCCGGCCAGCACGTCCAGGTAGCCGGTCAGGTCGCCGGCCTGCCGGGTGAACTCACGGTCCCTCAGCAGCGGCTGCCATCGCGGCGACGCGGCCATCTCGCTGATGGCCACGTGCGGCGGCTGATCGAAGTTGCCGGGCAACTGGAACGCCAGCCAGCCGCCCGGGGCCAGCCCGTCCACCCACCGGGGCAGCAGTTCCAGGTGATCGGGGACCCACTGCAGGACGGCGTTGCAGGTGATCACGTCGACCGGAGCGGCCGGCGTCCAGGCGCGCAGGTCAGCCACCTCGAAGGTGAGCCGGGGCGGATCCTCAAGCTGGTGCGCGGCCTCGATCATGGACGGCGAGCTGTCGATCCCGTGCACCACCGCACCCGGCCAGCGCCGGGTCAGGTCGGCGGTCAGGTTCCCCGGGCCGCAGCCCAGGTCGACGACCGTGCCGGGATCACCGGCGCCGATCCGGGCGACCAGGTCGGCGAACGGCCGTCCCCGCTCGTCGGCGAACCGCCGGTACTGGCCCGGATCCCACATCCCTGAGCGTTCTGTTACGCCTGAGTTCTCTGCTGGGCCTGAGGTCTGTGTTACGTCTGAGGTTTTTGGTTGATCTGAGGTTTTTGGTTGATCTGAGGTTTTTGGTTGATCTGAGGTTTTTGGTTGATCTGAGGTTTCTGATGCACGTGAGGTCTCTGTCACGCTTGCCCCTTTGTCTCGACATCGAGATACTTTTGCCTACCGCCGTGTTTACCGGCCGAGGCATCTTGACGTCAAGAGATATCCTGAACCGATGGAGAACCTTCTCCCGCCCGCCGAGGTGCGCGACGAGGTCGATGACCTGGTCGCGGCCTGGCACGCGGAACGGCCCGACCTGGACGTGGCGCCGCTGCAGGTGCTGAGCCGGGTGTCCCGGCTGGCCCGCCATCTCGACCTGGCCCGCCGTGCTTCGTTCACCAGTCATGGGCTGGAGACCTGGGAGTGGGACGTGCTCTCCGCGCTGCGCCGGCAGGGGGCGCCGTACCAGATGACCCCGGGGGCGCTGCTGCGGGCCACGCTGGTCACCTCGGGCACGATGACCAACCGGATCGACCGGCTGGCCGAGGCCGGGCTGGTCCGGCGGCAGCCCGATCCCCGGGATCGGCGCGGCGTGCTGGTCACGCTGACCGACCTGGGCCGGTCCAAGGCCGACGACGCACTGGCCGACCTGCTGGGCCGGGAACGGGCCCTGCTCGCCTCGCTCGGACCCGGTGACCAGGAGACGCTGGCCAGCCTGCTGCGGACGTTGCTGGCCCCGTTCGACGCTGTACCGCCCGAATAGGAGCACTTGGTCAACCGGCGGAGCGGCCTTCGGTGGCGGCCAGGGCGGTCACCCGCAGTCCTCACTCCCGGCGCTGGCGGCCAGGGCGGCGCGGACCGTGTGCCGCATGAGCTGCGCGGTGGTGACCGGGCCGACGCCACCGGGCACCGGAGTCACCGCGGCCGCGATCGGCTCGACCGCCGCGGTGTCCACGTCGCCGGTCAGGCCGCCGTCCGCGGTCGCGTTCGTGCCCACGTCGATCACGACCGCCCCCGGCGCCACGTGGTCCGGGCCGATCAGCTGCGGCCGGCCCGCCGCCACGACCAGGATCTCGGCCGTCCGGCACACCTGGGCCAGGTTCCGCGTCCGGGAGTGGCACACGGTCACGGTGGCGCTGGCCGCCAGCAGCAACAGCGCGGCCGGCTTGCCCACCACCGTGGACCGGCCCACCACGACGGCCGGCCGGCTATCCGGGTCGACGCGCTCGGCGGTCAGGATCTCCATCACCGCGGCCGCCGTGGCCGGGGCGAACACGCCGGGCACCCCGGCGGCCAGCCCGCCGAGCGAGGCCGGGTTGGCCCCGTCCACGTCCTTGGCCACCGCGATCCGGGCCCCGGCCGCGGCGGAGGTCAAGCCGTCCGGTAGCGGCGCCGGGCAGATGATCCCGTGCACGGCCGGGTCGGCCGACAGCTCGGTGAGTTTGTTCAGCACGTCGGCCGCTGGAGCGGGGCCGGGCCACTGGTGCGGCCGGCATTCGGCCCCGACCCGGGCCGCCAGCCGCTGCAGCGAGCGCACGTACCAGGCCGCGCCGGGATCGTCGGTCGGGACCACGATGGCCAGCACCGGGGTGACGCCGCGTGCCCGGAGCGTGGCGGCGTCGCGGGCCGTCTGCTCGTTGATGGCTGCGGCGATGGCCCGCCCATCGATGATCCGCGCGGTGCTCATCGGGCTGCCCTGACCGGGCGGGGACGCCCTCGGCTGGGGCTCCTCCGGCCGGAGCTCCCCTCGGTGGGGCTCACCGGGCGACCTGGTCCCGGACGCGGGCGGCGAGCTGGCGGCCCTGCTCGGCCGCGGCCAGGTGGCGGTCCAGCTCCGCCGTCAGCGCCGCTTTGACCTCCGCGTCGGCCAGCGAGGCCAGGTTGACGTCCACGTTGACCGCGGCGGCCTCGATCGCGGCGGCCGCGGTGACGGCGGCCACACCGACGTCGGACAGCACGTTGGGGTTCGACCGGCCCGGCAACTGCCCGGCCAGGTCGATCACCTCGGCTGCGGTGGCCGCGACGTCCAGTGGCACCGCCGCGGCTCGCCGGGTGGCAGCCTGGATCGCCGTTTGGCGGGCGGCCTGTTCCTCGCCGGTCTGCCGGGGCAGCCGGTAGGCGGTCATCAGCGCGCGGAACGCCGTGGCGTCCTCGTCGAGCTGCTCCAGGGCCCGCCGGCGCAGCCCGTGCGCGGCGTCGCGGACCGCGGTCACCTGTTCCTCATGATCGGCGTAGGCGGCCCGGCCGACGGTCAGGTTGCCGACCATCTCCACCAGCGCGGCGGCCGTCGCGGTACTCATCGCCGCCACCGCGCCCCCGCCCGGAGCCGGCGCGGCCGACCCCAGCTCGTCCAGCCACGCCCCGACCGGCTGGCCTTGAGTGGGATAGCTGATCGCATCGTCGGTCACCAGTACCACCCTAGCCAGCACCGGCGACCGGGAGTGGTCGGCGCCGCGGCATCTGCCACAACAGCCCCGGCGTTCCCGCCCGTTCTCAAGATCCATTGCCCGGCAGCGAAGTCAGCTTGGGGTCAGGGGGTGGTTGCAACGCTGCTGGTATCTGGCGGGTTCAACAGTAGGTCGTTGAGGGCTTCGGCGGGGGTCCGCCAGCCGAGGGTTTGCCGGGGGCGCCGGTTGAGTTTGGCGGCGATGCCGTCCAGGTGGGCTTTGCTGTGGCTGGACAGGACGGTCCCTTTGGGGAAGTACTGGCGCAGCAGCCCGTTGGTGTTCTCGTTGCTGCCCCGCTGCCAGGGGCTGTGGGGGTCGCTGATCTGCCCCGAGCTTTCCGGACAGCGGATTTGTGGTTAATTCACGCTGCGGACTGCCGTTCCAGGTACTCATCGTGGACTTGCTGCGGGGTCCGGTACTGAAGCCCGGAGTGCCTGCGTCTGGTATTGTACCGGAATTCGATGTACCTCACAATGTCGCGGCGTGCATGATTCCGGGTCGGATACTGGGTGCGGTGAACCCGCTCGTTTTTCAGTGCGGCGAAGAATGACTCTGCCATCGCATTGTCGTAGCAGATCCCGGTGCGGCCGGCGGACTGGCGGAGGTTATGCCTCTTCAGTGTGGCCGCGAACTGGCAGGACGTGTAATTGCTGCCGCGGTCGGAATGGAAGATGGCCTTCTGGGCGAGCGAGTAATTGCGGGCGGCCATCTCGATGGCCTGCTCGATGAGCGGGGTCTTGTAGTTATCGTCCGCCGCCCAGCCGATCACGGCTTTCGTATGGCAATCAATGACGGTGGCCAGGTAAAGCCAGCCCTCCCAGGTCGGAATATAGGTGATATCGCCGACCATTTTCTGTCCGGGCGCCGCGGCGGTGAAGTCCCGGGCCACCAGGTCGGGGATGTCGTGCTCCTGGCCGTCGCCCTCGGTGAGGCTGGCCCGCCAGGGCCGCGGCTGGCAGGCCTCCAGGCCCAGCTCACGCATCAGTGATCGCACCAGCTCCGGCCCGGCCGGCACGCCCCAGGCCGCCAAGTCCGCGTGGACACGCCGGTACCCGTAGGTGTCATCGGAATCCCCGAATGACTTCTGCACGTACAGCGCGAGTATCCCGCGCCTTTTAGCCGTGGCCGATTCCGGCCTGGCCCGCCAGTCATAAAACCCCGAACGCGATACCTCCATCCAGATGCACATCTTCACGATCGACGGCAAGTACTGCACGCCCAATTCCCGGTAGATCGCGTACTCCGCGTCGATAAACTCGAATTTCTCGGTCACCGATGATCTTTGGCAAAGTACGCGGCGGCTTTTTTCAGGAACTCGTTTTCCATCTTCAGTTCCCGGGTTTCCCGCTCAAGTTCA
Organism: Streptosporangiaceae bacterium; assembly: GCA_965277615.1. Lineage (GTDB taxonomy): Bacteria > Actinomycetota > Actinomycetes > Streptosporangiales > Streptosporangiaceae > Bog-532. The sequence goes on from CBDIDG010000005.1 coordinate 313,825, forward strand.
CGCAGCCGTGCGCGCTCACCCGCTGATAGCGGCGGTTCCTCGCCGGCGTGCTCGCGGCGGTAGACGTTCACCCAGTTACCCAGGGTGCCCTCATTAATACCGAGCTCCTTCGCCACGCGGGCAATCGGACGCGACGTCTCGATCACCATCTTCACGGCTTCTTCTTTGAATTCCGGAGAGAAGCTCTTCTTCGGTCGGGGCAAAAACCTCACCTTTCCAGATAGTCCATCTTAATTGATGGACTGTCCGGAAGCCTCGGGGCACCTCACGCAGAAGTAGATGTCCAGGCCGGTGGCCAGGGTGATGTCGGCGTGGCGGCCCATTTCGCTGCCCTGGTCCCAGGTCAGTGACCGCCACAGATGCGCCGGCAGGCCGCCCATGGCCGCGGTCATCGCGGCGGCGACGGTGACGGCGTCGCGGCGGCCGGGCAGATGCAGCAGCAGGCAGTACCGGGTGGACCGCTCGACCAGGGTGCCGATCGCCGAGCCGCCGTCCTTGCCCACGATCAGGTCCCCTTCCCAATGCCCCGGCACCGCCCGGTCCGCCGCCTCGGCGGGCCGTTCGCTGATCATCACCATGTCCTTGAGCTTCCCGGCGCCGGAATGCCGGGCCCGGCGGGGCCGGCGCACCGCCCGCCCGGTCCGCAGGGCCGAGGCCAGCTCACGGCGCAGGGCACCACGGCCCTGGACATACAGGGACTGGTAGATGGTCTCGTGGGACACCCGCATCTCGCTCTGGTCCGGGAACCTCGCGGCCAGGGCGTGGCTGATCTGCCGCGGTGACCACTGCTCGCGTTCCAGCCAGTGTTCCACCTGCGCCCGCAGCACCGGATCGCCCGCCAGCTTGGCGACCTTCGGCCGCCGGGCCCGCCCCTCCGCCGTGACCTGGGCACCCAGCGCCCGGTACCGGCCCCGGCTGGTCCGGTTCCGGGCCACCTCCCGGCACACCGTGCTCGCAGGCCGGCCCAGCCCCGCCGCGATCGCCCGCAGCGACCGGCCCGCCGCCAGGCCCACCGCGATCTCCTCCCGCTCAGCCACCCCCAGATACCGGCCGCCCACCCGCTGCGCCCCGTTACTTATCACCCCGCCAGCCTGCCGGAACCACACCTCAGCCGTCTGCCGCGGCACCCCGCACCGCGGCCCCGCCTGCCGCCAGCCCACCCCCGCCCGCACCAGCTCCCAGAACTCCACCCGCACCACCCGCGGCACACCCCGCGAACCCGCCTTCAGCACCACAACGACCCCTCCACAATCAAGCCGTTGCAACCACCCCTTGAAACCACCCAGCCGTATTCGCTGAGAACGCCACCCGGCCGTGGATCACCCCCGCCCCTGGACCCCTGCACCCCCATCGCAGAGTGACCCATCCTCCGATTGGAGGATGGGCGAGCGGGCCGAAGAGGCAGCTCAGGCGGACGCATCGCTCGATGTGGCGGGGACCTCAATTCCGAAGACTGGCTGTCGGCGGCGACCCTGGCCGCCCGGGGCTCGCGGGGCGCGTTCCTGCGGCTGCGCATCATCTCGATCGTGACCACGGTGGCCATCGTGGTGATCGTGGCGCTGCCCCGGACGTTCCCGGTGTGGCTCAAGATCGAGAGTCCGTCTGCGGTCTGCTGATGCTCGGTGTGGCCCTGCTGGCCAACGGCCGGAGCGCGCGGTAGCACTGTGCCGTTCGGCAGACGGCCCGGCAGTCCGCCCGAGCGTCAGGAGCGCGCGATGAACCTCGCCGTCGACATCACGTCGTGGATCTGGCTGGCCCTGGAGGCCGGCCTGCGGGTCCGGCCGGACCGGATGGACGCGCCGCAGGCTGGCCACCCCCGGCCGCCGACCCCGCTACAGGGCCAGCGCGCCCTCGGCCACGACCAGGCCCGAACCACCCACCCGGACCTGCGGCCCCGCCACGGAGACCTGGATCCGGCTGGGCCGCCCGAGCTTGTATCCCTGCTCCACGATCACCGGACGTCCGTCGGCGGGGACCTGGCCCTCGGCCGCGAGCCGGGCCACCAGCGGTCCGGCCGCGGTCCCGGTGGCCGGGTCCTCGGCGATGCCCATGGTCGGATTGAAGAACCGCGTGTACGCGACCGCGTCCCCAGGCTCGACAGCGTCCCCAGGCTCGACTGTGTCCCGGCTGTAGAGGTAGCAGCCCTCGCCGCCGGCCTGGCGCAGCACCGCGGCCAGCCGCTCGGTCGCCGGGACGGCCCGGTCCACCGCAGCCCGGTCGCGCACCGGCACCAGCAGGTGCCCGGCCCCGGTGTCCACCACCTGGGCGGCCTGGTCCGGCACCAGGTCCGCATCGGCCAGGCCCAGCGAGGCAGCCAGCTCGACCCGGTCCCCGGCCACTCCCCCGAACCGCGGTGCCGACTGCGCCATCGTCACCGAAACCAGTCCGTCGTGACCCCGGCTAACCTCGACCGGCAGCACCTCGTCGCCGATCTCCTGGGTCAAGGGGCCCACCGCCGGGAGCCGACCGGCGTGCGCCAGCCACAGCCAGGCGCCGAGCGCGTTGTGCCCGGCCCCGAACACCTCGGCCCCGATCGGGGTGAATGACCGCAGTCGCCAGGTGGCATCCGGTTTCGACGGTCTGAGCACGAAGGTCGTCTCCGACTGGTTGAACTCACGCGCGATGGCCTGCAGCTGCGACTCGGCCAGGCCGTCGGCGTCGGGAATCAGCGACAGCGGGTTGCCGGTCAGCGGGCGGCTGGCGAAGACGTCCACGAAGCAGAACGGGACGGTCCCCCGGGCCGGGGTCATCGCCCAGCTCCCCGTCCCAGGGTCACCCGTCCGGCTCCCCGGACGCGGGTCACCCGTCCAGCTCCCCGGCCACGGTCAGCCAGCGTTCCTCCAGGTCGGCCTGGGCAGCCTGGACCGAGCGCAGGTCGGCGCCCAGCTTGGTCAGCTGTTCGTAGTCGGCGGCGTGTTCGGCCATCTCCACTCCCAGCGCGGCCTCGCGCTGGGTCAGCCGCTCGATCTGCCGCTCCAGCCGCTGCAATTCCTTGCGGGCCGTCCGTTCCTGGGCCAGATCCGGGCCGCCACCCCCGGTGCCGGGAGCGGTGGCCACCGGAGCACCAGCCAGCATGGGCAGCGAGGCCTCGCGGGTGCCACGCACCCGTTCCAGGTACTGTTCCACCCCGCCGGGCAGGAACGACAGCTTGCCGTCGCCGAGCAGCGCGACCACGTGGTCCGTGATCCGTTCCAGGAAGTACCGGTCGTGGCTGACCACGGTCATCGAACCGGGCCACCCGTCCAGCAGGTCCTCCAGCTCGGTCAGGGTCTCGATGTCCAGGTCGTTGGTGGGCTCGTCCAGCAGGAGCACGTTCGGCTCGTCCATCAGCAGCCGGAGCAGCTGCAGCCGCCGGCGCTCGCCGCCGGACAGCTCACCGATCGGGGTCCACTGCTGGGTGGCGCTGAAGCCGAATCGTTCCAGCATCTGGCTGGCGGACAGATCCCGCTTCCCGAGCTGGACGAAAGAACGGATCTCCTGCACCGACTCCAGCACCCGCTGGTCCGGGTCGAGCTCGGCCAGTTCCTGGCTGAGGTAGGCGATCCGGACCGTCCGGCCCTGCACGACCCGGCCTTCGGCCCGTACCTCGTCCGCGCCGTCTGCCCCCTGCCCGCCGGGCACGAGCAGCCCGTCCAGCAGGCGCAGGAACGAGGTCTTGCCGCTGCCGTTGACCCCGACCAGGCCGGCCCGCTCCCCCGGGGCCAGCTGCCAGGTGATGTGGTCCAGCAGCTGGCGCGGGCCGGCCCACAGCGAGACGTCCTCGACGTCGAGCACGGTCTTGCCCAGCCGCGCGGTGGCCAGGCTGGTCAGCTCGACCGAGTCGCGGACCGGCGGCTCGTTGGCGATGAGCGCGTTCGCAGCCTGGACCCGGAACTTGGGCTTGGTCGACCGGGCCTGCGGCCCGCGGCGCAGCCAGGCCAGCTCCTTGCGGGCCAGGTTCAGCCGGCGCCGCTCGGTCGCCTCGGCGTTCCGGGCCCGCTCGGCCTGGGCCAGCACGTAGGCCGAGTACCCGCCGTCGTAGGCGTGCACCTGGCCCGACTCGACCTCCCACATCTGCTCGCAGGCCTCGTCCAGCAGCCAGCGGTCGTGGCTGACCACGACCAGGGCGGAGCTGCGGTCACGCAGGTGACGGCCGAGCCAGTCGATCGCCTCCAGGTCCAGGTGGTTGGTGGGCTCGTCCAGCAGCAGCACGTCGAAGTCGCTGGCCAGCAGGGCGGCCAGCGCGGTCCGGCGGCGTTCCCCGCCGGACAGCCGGGTCGCGTCGGCGTCCAGGTCGATGCCGCCGAGCAGTTCCGCGGTGACCGCGCGGGCCCGCGCGTCGGCCGCCCACTCGTGGTCGGTGGCGGCGGTGGCGCCGGCGCCGAACACCGCCTGCCGCACGGTGCCGGACAGGTCGTCCTGCTGGCGCAGGTAGCCGATGCGCAGCCCGGCGCTGCGGGCGATCCGGCCCGAGTCCGGCTGGGCCGCCCGCCCGGTCCCGGCCAGCAGCGACAGCAGGGTGGACTTGCCGGCCCCGTTGCGGCCGACGACCCCGATGCGGTCCCCGGTCGAGACGCCCAGTGACACCGAGTCCAGCAGCGGGCGCTCGCTGAACGCCTTGCTGACCTTCTCCACGCTGATCAGATTCACCATGAGCGGCTCACGTCACGACGACCCGGAGGTCACGATGGTCACGCCCGGCACCGGGCCCGCCGCCCGGGCCACCGCCCGGCACACCCCGGCGCCGGACAGCGCGACGGCCAGGTCGACCGCCCGCTCGGCGTTCGCGGCCAGGAAGACACAGGTCGGGCCGGACCCGGCCACGATCGCGCCCAGTGCGCCCAGCTCCTGACCGGCGTTCAGGGTCTTGCGCAGCGCCGGGAACAGCGACAGCGCCGCGGCCTGCAGGTCGTTGCTGAGCGTCCGGCCGACGGCGGCGGCCTCACCCGAACGCAGCGCGGCCATCAGGTCGTGGTCCAGTGCGCCCGGCCCGTCCGTCCAGCCCGGAGCGTCGGCCCCAGCAGCCCCGCCGGACCCAGCCCCGCTAGCCCCGGGGGCCCCGGCGGCCGGGACCGATCCGGACTCCCGCAGCCGGTCCAGCGTCCGGTACACCTCCGGGGTCGACAGCTGCCCGTCGGCCAGGGCCAGCACCCAGTGGTACTCGCCGGAGGCCAGCGCCGGGCTCAGCTGCTCGCCCCGTCCCTGGCCGACGGCGGTCCCGCCCAGGAGCGAGAACGCCACGTCGCTGCCGACGCCGGCTGCGATGCCGGACAGCTGCTCGAGGCTCAGCCCGGCCTGCCACAGCTCGTTGCACGCGACCAGGGCGGCCGCGGCGTCGGCGCTGCCACCGGCCAGCCCGGCGGCCACCGGGATGCGCTTGCGGATGATGATCTCCAGGTGCCGCCCCGGATCGGGGGACAACCCGGCCACCTGGGCCAGGGCGGTGGCCGCCTTGAGGGCCAGGTTGTCCGGGCCGGCCGGCACCGAATCGGCCCCTTCCCCGCTGACCAGCACCTGGTCGTCACCGGGCCTGTCGACGGTGGCCGCGGTGACCTCGTCGTACAGGGAAACGGCCTGGAACACGGTCACCAGATCGTGGTAGCCGTCATCACGGAGCGGCCCGACGGCCAGCTGGAGGTTGATTTTGGCGGGAGCCCGCACGGTCACACCAGTCACGGTTCACCGATGGTACGCGGAGAAACGGGCCGGGGCTCATCGTGGGCCTCGGCGATGCGGGCGAACTCGGCCACACTCAGCGCCTCGCCCCGGGCGCCCGGATCCAGCGCGGCCCGCCGGATCACCTCCTCGGCCGCGGCCGCGGAGCCGGCCCACCCGGCCAGCGCGGCCCGCAGCGTCTTGCGGCGCTGGCCGAACGCAGCGTCGATGACGGCGAACACCTCCTCGCGGCTGGCCCGGACCGCCGGCGGCCTGGTCCGGTCGAACGCCACCAGCACCGAGTCGACCCCCGGCACCGGCCAGAACACGCTGCGCGGCACCGGCCCGGCCAGCCGCATCCGGGCGAACCAGGCCAGCTTGGCCGACGACACCCCGTACACCCGGCTGCCGGGCCCGGCGCACATCCGCTGCCCGACCTCGGCCTGGACCATGACCAGGCCACGTTGCAGCGACGGCAGCCGGTCCAGGATGTTCAGCAGCACCGGAACGGTCGCGTTGTAGGGCAGGTTGGCCACCATGACCGTCGGCGGCGGGCCCGGCAGCTCCCGGACCTGGGCCGCGTCGGCGGTCACCACCTCCAGCCGCCCGGCCAGTCCCGGCGCCTGCGCGGTCACCGTGGCGGGCAGTTCACCGGCCAGCACCGGGTCCATCTCCACCGCGATGACCCGCCCCGCCGCGGCCAGCAACGGCAGCGTCAGCGAGCCGAAGCCCGGGCCGACCTCGAGCACCACGTCCTCGGGCCGCAGCCCGGCCAGCGCGGCGATCCGCCGGACCGTGCCGTGGTCGATGACGAAGTTCTGGCCGAGCTTCTTGGTCGGCCGCAGCTCCAGCCGGTCGGCCAGCTGCCGGATCTCCACCGGCCCGAGCAGCCGAACCTCCGGGGTCGTCGGGCCGGTCACCACGGGCTCACCATGGGCCGTACAGGCGCTCCCCGGTCGCCGTGACCTGGTCGCAGAGCTCGGCCACGTCCATGTTCTTCACCTGCGCCAGGCAGCGCGCGGTGTAGGCGGCCAGGGCGGGCGAGTTCGGCCTGCCCCGCCACGGCACCGGGGTGAGGAACGGCGCGTCGGTCTCCACCAGCACCAGGTCGGCCGGGGCCACGGCGGCGGCGTCACGCAGGTTCTGCGCGCTGGAGAAGGTGAGGTTGCCGGCGAAGCTCATCACGTACCCCGCGTCGGCGCAGCGCTTGGCCATCTCCCCGTCGCCAGAGAAGCAGTGGAACACCACCCGGTCCGGTGCGCCCTCGTCGGCCAGGATGCGCAGCACGTCCTCGTGCGCCTCCCGGTCGTGGATCATCAGCACCTTGCCGGTGCGCTTGGCGATGGCGATGTGGGCCCGGAACCAGTCCCGCTGCACGGCCGGCTCAGCGTGATCCCGGTAGTAGTCCAGCCCGGTCTCGCCGACCGCGCGGACCTGCGGCAGCCCGGCCAGCGTCTCGATCTCGGCCAGCACCTCGTCCGTGCGGGACGGGTCGCCGCCCGCTGCGGCCTCGGTGTCGTTGGGGTGGATGGCCACCGCCGCGTACACGTGGTCGTACTCGGCGGCGCACCGCGCGGACCAGCGGGACGACTCCAGGTCGGTGCCGACCGTGATGACCCGCGCGATGCCCGCGTCCCGCGCCGCGGCCAGCACCCCGGGCACCGGCCGGTCCATGATGTCCAGGTGGGTGTGGCCGTCGAACGCCGGCCGGGGCAGCGGGTCGGTGACGACGGGCTCGCCTCGCGAGGCCATCAGCCTTCGGACTCCTGCTGGAGGCGGGCCACTTCCTCGTCGGCCACCTTCGGGTCCAGCTTGGTGAACAGCGGCTTCGGCACCTCCAGTGGCGTGCCGGGCAGGATCGGGCGGGACTGCCAGCGGACGGTCTCGTCGTACTGGCCGGTGATCACCGGGTAGGACGGGCCGCCGTCCTCGTCCACTTCCCTGATCTCCGGCATGCCGGACCAGGTGCCCTGGCCGCCCAGCATCTCGAAGACCTGCTGGGACGAATTAGGCAGGAACGGGGTCAGCAGCGTCTTGGCGTCGTCCACCACCTGCAGCGCGGTGTGCAGGATGGTCTCCATCCGGGCCGGGTCGGTCTCGCGCAGCTTCCACGGCGCCTGCTCGGACAGGTACTTGTTGGCCTCGGACACCGTCCGCATGGCGTCGCCGATGGCCAGCTTGAACCGGGACCGGCCCAGGTTCGCGCCCACAGCGGCGAACGAGTTCCGTGAGTGCTCCATCAGCTCCAGGTCCGGAGGGGTGAGCTGCCCCGGCTTCGGGATCGAGCCGATGTTGCGGGCCGCGAACGAGACCGAGCGGTTGACCAGGTTGCCCCAGGTGGCGACCAGCTCGTCGTTGTTGCGGCGGACGAACTCGCTCCAGGTGAAGTCGGTGTCCTGGTTCTCCGGGCCGGCCACGGCCACGTAGTACCGCAGCGCGTCCACGTCGTACCGGGCCAGGAAGTCGCGGACGTAGATGACCACGTTGCGCGAGGAGGAGAACTTGCGGCCCTCCATGGTCAGGTACTCGCTGGACACGATCTCCGACGGCAGGCCGAGGCGGCCCAGCGCCCCCGGCTCCCCGCCCTTCGACCCCTGCCCGTTGTAGCCGAACAGCATGGCGGGCCAAATCTCGGAGTGGAAGACGATGTTGTCCTTGCCCATGAAGTAGTACGACTCGGCGTCGGGCGACTGCCACCAGGCCCGCCAGGCGTCCGGGTCGCCGGACCGCCGGGCCCACTCGACCGAGGCCGACAGGTAGCCGATGACCGCGTCGAACCAGACGTAGATCCGCTTGTCCGGCCGGTCCCGCCAGCCGTCCAGCGGGATCGGCACGCCCCAGTCGAGGTCCCGGGTGATGGCCCGCGGCTGCAGCTCGTCCAGCAGGTTGAGCGAGAACTTGAGCACGTTTGGCCGCCACTGGCCGCGCTTGCTCTGCAGCCAGCTGCCCAGCACCTCGGTGAAGGCGGGCAGGTCGAAGAAGAAGTGCTCCTCCTCGACGAACTCGGGCGTCTCCCCGTTGATCCGGGATCGCGGCTGGATCAGGTCCACCGGGTCGAGCTGGTTGCCGCAGTTGTCGCACTGGTCGCCACGGGCGCTGTCGTAGCCGCAGATCGGGCAGGTGCCCTCGATGTACCGGTCGGGCAGCGTCCGCCCGGTCGACGGTGAGATCGCGCCCATCTGCGTCTTGGGGAAGATGTAGCCGTTACGGAACAGGCCCTGGAAGATCTCCTGGGTGACCGCGTAGTGGTTACGCGTCGTGGTCCGGGTGAACAGGTCGTACGACATGCCGAGCGCGTTCAGGTCCTCGGCGATGACCCGGTTGTAGCGGTCCGCCAGCTCGCGCGCGGACACGCCTTCGGCGTCGGCCTGGACCTGGATCGGCGTGCCGTGCTCGTCGGTGCCGCTCACCATCAGCACCTGGTTGCCCGCCATCCGCTGGTACCGGCTGAACATGTCACAGGGCAGCGCGAACCCTGAGACGTGGCCGATATGACGGGGGCCGTTGGCGTACGGCCAGGCCGGGGCGGCCAGGATGTGCCGGCCGGGCTGAGTTGGCGAGGACATGGCTCAAGCCTAGAGCCACCCGCGGGCTGCTCTGGAGCGGTTTTTACGCCTGCTCGGACCGGCCCGCGTGGGCGTCGGTGCCCGCGGTGGCCGGCACGGCGGCCTTGTCGCCGGTCCCGGGGACCTCCGGCGGGGCCGCCACCCCGGTGGCGGCGGGCGGGGCGCCGGCGTCCACGCCGACCGTGCCGGTGGCGTCGGGCCGGGTCCGGGCGAGCTTGCCCGGTGCGGCCTCACGCTCGTCTTCGGCCGTCTCCAGCGCGCCGATGGCCGGGTGCCGGGTGTGCCGGATGCCCAGGATGGACAGGAAGAACGTGCCGAGGAAGATCTGGAAGCTGACGATCAGGGCGGTCACCGAGGGCACGACCAGGCGCAGCGCGTGGTTGTAGTCGAGCGAGCCGAAGCTGGCGCTGCCCCAGTAGGACAGCGAAAAGGCCAGGCCGACGATGCCCACGATGAACAGCACGGCCGCGACGACCAGGCCGCGCTCCAGGCTGAGCGTCTTGAGGATGCGCCGGACCCGCTGTTCCTCGGGCAGGAAGCCCTCGGCACTGGCGTAGACCTGGGTGAACAAGGCGAACAGCACCGCCTGGAAGCCGATCACCACCATGGCCGACGCTACGACCAGGGTGTCCACGTCCAGCGTGATCGCACCCAGGCTCAGCGGCCGCGGGATGACCAGCGCGCCGATCACGATGCCGAGCGCCAGCAGGGCCAGGCCGGGGTACAGGAACAGCCAGCGCGGGCTGAACAGCAGCAGGAAGCGCAGGTGGCGCCAGCCGTCCCGCCAGGTGTGCAGGTGCGGGGGACGGCTGCGGCCGTCCTTGGCCAGGGTGGTGGGCACCTCGGTGATGCGCTGGGAGTTGATGGTCGCCTTGACCACCAGCTCACTGGCGAACTCCATGCCGGTGGCCTGCAGGCCGAGCTTCATCACGCTGTCCCGGCGGAACCCGCGCAGGCCGCAGTGGAAGTCGCCGATCTTGCTGCCGAAGAACAGCCGGCCGATGAAGCTGAGCACCGGGTTGCCCAGGTAACGGTGCAGCGGCGGCATGGCGCCGGGCTCGATCCCGCCCTTGAAGCGGTTGCCCATCACCAGGTCCGCGCCGTCGCGCAGCTGCTCGACGAACGGCATCAGGTTGGTGAAGTCGTAGCTGTCGTCCGCGTCGCCCATGATGATGAACTGGCCCCGTGCGGCCACGATCCCGCCCATCAGGGCGTTGCCGTAACCCTTCTCCGACACGGGCACCACCCGGGCGCCGGCGTCGATGGCCAGCTGCTGGCTGCCGTCGGTGCTGCCGTTGTCCGCCACGAGAACTTCACCGTCGATGTCATGCTCCCGCAGGAACCCGACGGCTTTGCGGACGCACGTGGCGACCGTCTCAGCCTCGTTCAGACATGGCATGACCACGGTCAGTTCCACGTCATCTCCCTTACTGCTCACGGTTTCACCATCCCGCTGAAGTACGCGCCAGGTAGCGTTGGGGAGGCGCCAGGCCAGGGCAGCCCGCCATCCCTGTCCGCGGCTGCACCGTAATACCGTAGGCGAAAGAATGCTGCGGAGCGGCCCGTCTTAGCCAAGCCTTAATAAGCCACGTGCGACAGTGCGTTGAAACACCGCATCAAAACAGTACACATCACAAGGAGGGTCCGGGTTGACAGGACCGGCCTCGGGTACGCGGCGGGCCATGCTGCTCCGCCGGCCCGGCACGTCCCGCCGTGGCCAGGACATGGCCAACGACGGCGGGCGACGCCGCTTCCGGTCGCGGTTCTCCCGTGCCGCGATGCGCGCCTGGATCAGGGACAACAAGTTCTTTGCGCTGGCCCTGACCGGGGGCCTGCTGCTGCGCATCGACACCGAGCTCGGCTACCAGTGGCAGGCCTGGTTCAACGACTCGTTCACGTACGTCAGCGACGTGATCAACCTGCACCCGGACACGACCCGGCCGGCCGGTTACCCGATTTTCCTGAAGATCCTGGAGCCACTGCACAGTTACGCCGTGGTAACGATCCTGCAACACCTTATGGGCCTGGCCATCGCGGTCATGATCTACGCGCTGGCCCGGTACCGGTTCGGCGCGCCGCGCTGGATCGCCACGCTGGCCACCCTGCCGGTCCTGTTCGACGGGTTCCAGATCCAGCTCGAGCACCTGATCCTGAGCGACGTCCCGTTCGAATTCCTGATCGTGCTGGCCACCACGCTGCTGCTGTGGGACCGCAAGCCGTCCTGGCAGCGGTGCACGCTGATCGGCCTGATCCTCGGCGTGGCCGACACCGTCCGGTCGGTGGCCCTGCCGCTGCTGCCCATCTTCGCGATCTACATCCTCCTGCGCCGCATCGGCTGGCGGGCTGCGGTCGGCGCGCTGGTCGCCTGCCTGACCCCGATCCTGCTCTACTGCACCTGGTTCTACTCGTTCTATGGGCAGTTCGCGATGACCGAGAGCACCGGGTCGATCCTGTACTCGCGGGTGATGGCCTTCGCCGACTGCTCCAAGATCCACAATCTCCCGGCCGACGAGCTGTCGCTGTGCATCACCACCCCGCCGAGCCAGCGGCCGATATCGCAGGACTACCTGTGGACCCCGCTGTCCCCGCTGGACCGATTCCCGCCGTCCAAGTTCTCCGTGCTGCCGAACCAGCTGGGCGAGGACTTCGCCAAGCGGGCCATCCTGGCCCAGCCGCTGGGCTACGCCCAGATCGTGGCCTACGACACGATCCGGGTGTTCGAGTGGAAGCGGTACGTGTTCCCGAACGCGGCCACCTATGACGAGTACCTGTTCGGCTACAAGTCACTGGCCATCCCCGGCTGGGCCCACGGGAAGGTCGGGTCGTTCAGCTCACCCGTGGCCTACTACATCCGCGGCAACCCGCTGACCGACGTGGTCGAGCCGTTCGCCGGGGTGATGCGGGTCTGGCAGCGGTGGATCTGGCTGCCCGGCTCGGTCTACGGCGGGATCCTGGCCGTCGGCCTGGCCGGGATGGTGCTGAAATGGCGACGGGCCGGTGGCCCGGCCACGGTGCCCTGGCTGATCTCGGTCGCGCTGATCGTGGCCCCAGCCATGACGGCCGAGTTCGACTACCGGTACGTGCTGCCCGCCGTGCCGTTCGCCTGCCTGGCCGCGGCCATGGCGTTCGGCCAGAACACCAAGATGGGGGACTGGCTGACGGCCAAGGGGATGGCCTGGAAGGCCCGCAAGGGCGGCCCGGCGGCCGATCCTGGCGCCGGGGACGTCGAGACCCCGGGTGTGGTGGACAGCCCGGGGGGTCAGGATCTGACGCCGGGCGAAAGCACCGCCTTATAGAGCACCCGCCAGGGCAAGCCGGCCTCGGCGGCTACCTCCTCGGCTGCGTTCCGCCGCGATTTCCCGGCCGCCACCCGACGGGACACCTCGGCCACGGCCGCGTCCACGTCGGCCGGGCCAAACGCGGGAGCAGATGCCCCCGCCACCACGATGGTGATCTCACCGAGCGGGTCACCGGCCGCCCAGGCGGCCAGCTCGTCCAGCGTGCCGCGCCGGATCTCCTCGTGCGTCTTGGTCAGCTCCCGGCAGACCACGGCGGGCCGCTCGCCGCCGAACGCGGCGGCCAGGTCGCGCAGGGTGGCCCCGGTCCGCCGGGGTGATTCGAAGAACACCATGGTCCGCCGCTCGCCGGCCAGGTCGGCGAACCGGCGGGCCCGCTCCCCCTTGCCCCGCGGCGGGAACCCCTCGAAGCAGAACCGGTCGCTCGGCAGCCCGGAGACGGCCAGGGCCGCGGTCACCGCGGACGGCCCGGGCAGCACGGTGACGGGAATTCCCTCGGCCGCGGCCACCGCGGTCAGCCGGTACCCCGGGTCGCTGACGGTGGGCATGCCGGCGTCGGTGACCAGCAGCACGTTCCGGCCGGCCCGCAGATCGGCCAGCAGTCGCGGCCCGCGCTGCTCTTCGACCCCGTCGTAGTACGACACCACGGCTCCGGTCAGGGCCACGCCGAGCTGATCGGCCAGCCGCCGCAGCCGCCGGGTGTCCTCGGCCGCGATCACCGACGCGGAGGCCAGCGCCGCGACCAGCCGGGCCGACGCGTCTTCCGGGCGGCCGATGGGCGTGGCGGCCAGCATCAGCGTGCCTGGAATCGCTTCTTCGCCCGGCATTCCCATCCCATCAACGGCCGCTTGTTCATCCCGTACGATATGCAGCGATGGCGGCAACCGAAGCCGGCGCGCCGGCTACTGAAACGGCGGACGGGGCGGCGACCCGGTCGTCAGCGCTGCGCGACCGGCTGGTCGGAGCGCTCCCCGCGGACCGGGTCTGGGGCTGGGTTGGCTCGCTGCTCGTCACCGCGTTCGGCGGTTACCTGAGGTTCGACCGGCTACGGGTCCCGCGCACGCTGATCTTCGACGAGACGTACTACGCCAAGGACGCCTACAGCTACGTGCAGTACGGCGTCGAGGCCAAATGGGTCAACAACGTCAACGCGCTCGTCCAGGCCGGGCACACCAACATCTTCGTGCGCCACCAGCCCGAGTTCGTGGTCCAGCCGCCGCTGGGCAAGTGGATGATCGCCGGCGGGGAGTGGCTCTTCGGCCTGAACTCCCTCGGCTGGCGGTTCTCGGCCGCCGTGTTCGGCACGCTGTCGATCCTGCTCATCTGCCGGATCGCCCGGCGGATGACCCGGTCCACCCTGCTGGGCTGCATTGCCGGCCTGCTGATGTCGCTGGACGGCCTCGAGTTCGTGATGAGCCGGGCCGGCCTGCTGGACATCTTCCTGATGTTCTTCATCCTGGCCGCGTTCGGCTGCCTGGTCATCGACCGGGACGTGTCCCGGTCCCGGCTGGCCGCGGCGGTGGCGGCCAAGGGCACCAGCGGTCTCGGGCCGGGCCTCGGCATCCACTGGTGGCGCGTGGCGGCCGGGTTCTTCCTCGGCTGCGCCTGCGCCAGCAAGCAGTTCGGCGCCTGGTACATCCTCGGGTTCGCCGCGCTGGCCATCGCCTGGGACGTGGGCGCGCGGCGGGCGGCTGGCATCGGCCGGTTCTGGCGCAGCGCGCTGCTCCGGGACGCCAAGTGGCTGCCGCTGAGCTTCGGGCTGGTGCCGCTGGCGGTGTACATCGCCTCGTGGAGCGGCTGGTTCGCCTCGTCCTTCGGCTGGGACCGGCAGTACGCGGCCACCCAGGGCGTGCACACCCCGGTGCTGTCCGCGCTGTACTCGCTGTACGAGTACCACAAGCAGATGCTGCAGTTCGGCGTGGGCCTGCACACCCACCACCCGTACGAGTCGCAGCCCTGGGACTGGCTGCTCATCACCCGCCCGGTGGCCTTCTACTACACCGGGCCCAAGACCGGCGCGGCCTGCAGTGTCGCGCCGCACTGCTCGCAGGAAGTGCTGGCCATGGGCACCCCGGCGATCTGGTGGGCGTCGATACCCGCGCTGATCTTCTGCCTGGTCTGGTGGCTGCTGCACCGTGACTGGCGGGCCGGCGCGGTGGTCCTGGCCGTGGCAACGGGCTGGCTGACCTGGTTCCCGTTCGTGTCCCGGACGAAGTTCTACTACTACGCGCTCGAGTTCGAGCCGTTCCTCATCCTGGCCATCGTGCTGTGTATCGGGCTGATCCTCGGGGCGGCCCAGGCCAGCGTGGCCCGGAGATCCATCGGCGCCGCGGTCACCGGGGCCTACCTGCTGGTCGTGCTGCTGAACTTCGTGTACCTGTACCCGATCCTGGCGGGCAAGGTCATCCCGTACGCAGCCTGGTTCTCCCGCATGTGGTACCACGGCTGGATCTGAGGTCCGGGCCATCGGGTACTTTTTTAATATTAATTAAGATTTTGCTGGTACCCCGATCCAGCCGTGCGGACTTGGCATAAGCCGAATCTCATTGGACAGTTGACGTCAAGACGGGGTACTTGTCGTTACGGGGTCTTAAGACGATGGATGTTTGTGATCTCCGCTACATTGGCAAGCCATTTGGCCGTCTCGAACGTCTACTTGTTAGTAGCAACGTAAAGAACGAGCCCGGAGAACACCATGAGCGCCAGCAACGAGGCCGAAGAGAGCCGCGCCCGGTTCGAGCGTGATGTCGTGCCTCAGCTCGGCCAGCTCTATCCGGCGGCCCTGCGCATGACCCGCAACCCGACCGACGCCGAGGACCTGGTGCAGGAGACCTCGGTTAAGGCCTACGCCGCCTTTCACCAGTTCCAGACCGGCACCAACCTCCGGGCCTGGCTCAACCGCATCCTGACCACGACGTTCATCAACGTCTACCGCAAGCGCAAGCGCGAGCCGCAGCAGGCCCTCGGCGGTGACCTGCAGGACTGGCAGATGTCGGCCGACCGCCTGGCCCCGCCGTCGCCTTCGGCTGAGGCCGAGGCCCTGGACCGGATCACCGACTCGGACCTGCTGCGCGCCCTGCGCGACCTGCCGAATGAGTTCCGCACGGCCGTCTACCTGGCCGACATCGAGGGCTACCCCTACCGCGAGATCGCCGAAATGATGGGCACCCCGATCGGCACCGTGATGTCCCGCCTCCACCGCGGCCGCCGCCGCATCCGCGAAGCCATCACCCAAGCCTGAGAGGTACCGAGGGCCGGCACCGTCCGGGGACGGTGCCTGAGCCCCGGCCACCGCAGGTTTCGGTGGCCACCACCGCGGGTTTGCCGGCCACCACCGCGGGTTACGGCGAGCTGATCTAACCGGCCCAGCGATCCGGGCCGCCAGGCCCGGTGAGTGGCCGGTAGTACGGCCACTCACCGCAGCGGGGCGCGAAGCGCAGCGGGGGGTTCCGGGGGGTCGTCCCCACGGGCTACTTTGCCTGGAAGCGGATGCCGCCGTCGAAGCGGATTACCTCGGCGTTCATGTAGTCGTTCTCGATCAGGGAGCGGACCAGGTGGCCGAACTCGGACGCCTGGCCCATCCGCTTGGGGAACGCGACCGGCGCGACCAGCTTGGCCTTGAACGCCTCGGCCGCCGCGTCGTCACCGGAGATCGAGCCGTAGATCGGGGTGTCGATGATGCCCGGGGCGATCGTGTTGACCCGAACGCCGATCGCGGCCAGGTCACGCGCGGCCGGCACGGTCATGCCGATGATGCCGCCCTTGGACGCCGAGTAGGCGATCTGGCCCACCTGGCCTTCGATGCCGGCCACCGAGGACGTGTTGATCACCACCCCGCGCTGGCCGTCGGCGTCGGCCGGCTCGGTCTTGGCCATGGCCGCCGCGCCCAGGCGCATCAGGTTGAACGTGCCGATCAGGTTGACCGCGATGACCTTCTGGTAGGAGCCCAGGTCGTGCGGGCTGCCGTCGCGGCCGACGGTCCGCTGCGCGTAGCCGATGCCCGCGCAGTTCACCACCACTCGCAGCGGATGGCCGCTGGCCTCGGCCGCCGCCACCGCTTCGGCGACCGAGGCCTCGTCGGACACGTCCGTCCGGGCGAACTGGCCGCCGATCTCACCGGCGACAGCCTTGCCGCGATCTTCGGCCAGATCGGCGACGACCACGAAGGCGCCCGCGGCGGCCAATTCGCGGGCGGTGGCCTCACCGAGGCCACTCGCACCGCCGGACACGATTGCCGTGACTGCGTTCAGTTCCATGACTGGGAGGATATGGGAGCCCACGGGAACTGCTCCGCGAAGGCCGGCCGCAAATCGGACAGCCAGGTGGCCGCCGGGTCGTAGCGCGCGAAGAACGGCCGCCCGACCAGTTCCGGCTGCCGGGCCTGGATCAGGTGCAGCACGAACACCTTCTGCCCGTGCACCTCGGCCACCCCGTCCACGCACACCTTGCCCGGTGTGGCCGACATGGACGGCCCGCGCACCGTGCGGCACAGCCCGGACACCCCGGCGTAGGCGTCACGAAAGATCTCGTGCGCCCGGGCCAGCGGCACCGCGAAGTAGTCCTGCGGGCCGGTGTCGCGTTCCACGAACATGTAGTACGGGACCATGCCCAGCTGGGCCTGCGTCCGCCACATGCTGGCCCAGGTGCCCGGATCGTCGTTGATCGAGCGGATCAGCGGCGCCTGGGTCCGGATGACCGCCCCCGCGTCCCGGATCTGGCGCACCGCTTGCCCGACGATCGGCGGTTCGAGCTCCCGCGGGTGGGAGAAGTGCGCCATGAACGCGAGCGTCCGGCCCGCCGCGCGGACCTCCTCGAACAGCCGCAGGGTGGCGGCCGCGTCCGGGTCGGTGACGAACCGCTGCGGCCAGTAGGCCAGGGACTTGGTGCCGATGCGGATCGACTCGAGGTGCTCAAGCGAGGGGTCGAGGAGCGGCTCGAGGTAACGCCGCAGCACCGGCTCACCCATGATCATCGGATCCCCGCCGGTGATCAGGACGCTGGTCACCTCGGGATGGGCCTGCAGGTAGGTGACCAGCGAGCCAACGTTGTCCGAGGCCATCTTCAGCTCCGGCTCGTCAACAAATTGCGCCCAGCGGAAGCAGTAGGTGCAGTACGAGTGGCACGTCTGCCCCTGGCGGGGGAAGAACAGCACCGTCTCCGGGTACTTGTGCTGCAGCCCGGGCAGCGGCTCCTCGTCCAGGGCCGGCGTGTTCAGCGCCAGCTGGCCAGCCGGGTGCGGGTTGAGGCGCATCCGCACCTCGTGCGCCAGCCGGCGGACCTCCGCGTCCCCGTTACCGGACGCGAGCGCGGCCGACAGCCGGTCCACGTCATCAGCCGGGAGCATGTCCGGCTGCGGGAACACGAGCCGGTAGATCGGGTCGTCGGGGGCGTTACTCCAGTCGATCAGCTGCTCGGTCACGTAGGTGTTGGTGCGGAACGGCAGCACCGAGGCGACCGCGCGCACGGCCAGCCGGGCGTCGGCCGGCAGCCCGGCCCGCTCGGTCAGCATGTCCAGGTGCTTGGCGGTGTAAGCGCGGAAGCGGCGTCCCTCGGCCGGCGGGGCCGGCTGGAACGGAATTACCTGCTGGACTGAAGTCATACAGCTCCTTTACTGATGATCAGTCGACGGCACACTTCCAGACGCATCCGAACGCCAAAAGGTTGCCGAATCTCCCCGTACCGGCTCGCGCCGGTTCTTCTCCCCGTGGCCTGGCCCATGCCGTCCGTGGTTGGCGGAAGGCAGTCGATAGGGTCAGATGCCGCAGAGCATGATACGGCCGGGGCCCCTCGCTGCGGCTGTAACACGCACGAAATGAAATGAGAGGCGCCCGTGGCCGACCAGACCCTCGCCGATCCCGGCCCGGGCCCTGGCGACGGCATTGAAGCTGGCGCTGGCCTCACCGTGGCGGTCGACGCCATGGGCGGCGACTACGCACCCGCGGCGATCGTCGCCGGAGCGGTCGCGGCCCACCGCGAGTCCGGGGTCCAGATCGTCCTGGCCGGCCAGCCCGGCCCGCTGAGCCGGGAACTGGCCACGCACGGAGCCACCCTGGACGAGATCCCCATCGCCCCGGCCGAGGACGCCCTGGGCGTGGACGAGGGCGCGCTGGCCATCCGGCGCCGGACCCGGTCCAGCATCGCCGTGGCCTGCCAGCTGGTGCGGCGGGGCCAGGCGGCAGCGGTGGTGTCGGCCGGCTCGACCGGCGGGATCGTGGCCACCGCCCGGTTGCGGCTCAAGCCACTGGGCGGGGTGCGGCCGGCGCTGGCCGCGGTGCTGCCGACCCGGCCGCGCCCGACCGTGCTGATCGACGTGGGCGCCACCGCGGATCCCAAGCCCGAGATGCTGTTCCAGTTCGCCCAGCTCGGCGTGGCCTACGCGGAGGTCACGCTGGGCATCCAGGACCCCCGGGTGGGGCTGCTGACGATCGGGGCCGAGGCGGGCAAGGGCAACAAGCTGGCCCGGGAGACCTATGAGCTGCTCGCGGACGCCCCAGTGCACGGCGGCTGGCCGCTGAGCTTCGCCGGCAACATCGAGGGCGGTGACCTGATGGCGGGCAAGGTGGACGTCATCGTCACCGACGGCTTCACCGGGAACGTCGCGCTGAAGACGCTGGAGGGCTCGGTCCGCTTCGCCGCCGCGCAGCTGCGGGACACGGTAACCGCGAACCGGGTCGCTCGAGTCGGGGCCGTGCTGCAGCGCCGCGCGTTCCGTGAGCTGGCCGAACGGCTGGACTCCGAGACCTACGGCGGCGCGGCCCTGCTCGGGCTGGGCGGGACGGTGGTGATCGCGCACGGCGCCAGCACGGCCCGCGGCGTGGCGTCGGCCTGCGTGCTGGCCCGCGATCTGGCCCAGGGCCAGATCGTGGACAAGATCAGGGAACGGCTGGGCCCCGGGCGGCCCGGCCACTTCCGGCGCCGTCGCGACCAGGCCCCGGGCCCGCAGTTACCCGGCGGCCGGGCGCGATAACGGGGGGCGGCGCGTTCCGCACCGCCGATAGGCTTGAGGCATGGCCAATCCGCAGGAATTGCTCGCGCGCCGGGTGCAGGATGGCCTCGCCGTGGCGTTCGGCGAGGCCTACCGGGACACCGACCCGCTGATCCGCCCGTCCCAGCACGCCGACTTCCAGGCCAACGTGGCCCTGTCGCTGGGCCGCCAGCTGAGCCGGCCGCCGCGGGAGGTGGCCGCCGAGCTGGCTGGTGCCCTCGAGGTGGCGGACATCTGCCTGGCGCCGGAAGTCAGCGGCCCCGGGTTCATCAACCTGACGCTGCGGGACGACTGGATCGCCAGCCAGGCCGACGGGATGCGGGCCGACGACCGGCTCGGCACCGACACGGCCGCCGACCCGCAGACCGTGGTGGTCGAGTACTCCTCGCCCAACATCGCCAAGGAGATGCACGTCGCTCACCTGCGGACCACGATCGTGGGGGACGCGATCGCGCGGGTGCTGGACTTCGCCGGGCACGACGTGATCCGGGACAACCACGTCGGCGACTGGGGCACGCCGTTCGGCATGCTGATCGAGCACCTGCTCGACGTGGGTGAGGGCTCATCGGAAGCGGCCACGCTGCGGACCGACCCGAACACCTTCTACCAGGCGGCCCGGGCCACGTTCGACCGCGATCCGGTCTTCGCCGACCGATCCCGGCAGCGGGTGGTGCTGCTGCAGGGCGGCGACCCGGCCACGCTGCGGCTGTGGCAGGAACTGATCGAGCTGTTCAAGGACTACCTGCACCGGATCTACAGCACGCTGCGGGTCACGCTGACCGACGACGACATCCGGGGCGAGAGCTTCTACAACGCGCTGCTGCCTGGGGTGGTGGCCGACCTGGAGACGGCCGGGCTCGCGGTACTCGACGAGGGCGCGCTGTGCGTGTTCCCGCCCGGGTTCACCGGCCGTGACGGCAGCCCGCTGCCGGTCATCGTGCGCAAGAGCGACGGCGGCTACAACTACGCCAGCACAGACCTGGCCACGATCCGGTACCGGGTCGGCGACCTGCACGTGGACCGGGCCATCTACGTAGTCGGCTCGGCCCAGGCCCTGCACTTCCGCATGGTCTTCGCGGTGGCCCGGCAGGCGGGCTGGATCCCGGACGGGGTCAGCTTCGAGCACGCCCAGATCGGCAACGTGCTGGGTACCGACGGCAAGATCCTGCGCACCAGGAGCGGCGACACGATCAAGCTGAGCGCGCTGCTGCAGGAGGGGGTGGACCGGGCCCGGGGCATCCTCAACGAGCTGGAGGCCAGCTCGCAGTTCGACGAGGCCACGCTGGCCGGCATCGCCGAAGCGGTCGGTATCGGCGCGGTGAAGTACGCCGACCTGTCCACCGCCCGGGACAGCGAGTACGTCTTCGACTGGGACCGGATGATCTCGTTCAAGGGGAACACTGGCCCCTACCTGCAGTACGCGGCGGCCCGGCTCCGGTCGATCTTCCGCCGGGCCGGGCTCGACCCGGATGGCGTCGCGGGCCCGATCGCGATCGGGGAGAAGGCCGAGCGCGACCTGGCCCTGAAGCTGCTCGGCTTCGGGCCGGCCGTCTGGGCCGTGGCTGGCACCGGGGAGCCGCACCGGCTGTGCAGCTACCTGTTCGAGCTGGCCAGCCAGTTCACCGCGTTCTACGAGCTGTGCCCGGTGCTGAAGGCCGAGGACCCCGCGGTGCGGGATTCCCGGCTGGCGCTGTGCGCGCTCACGCTGCGGGTGCTGGTGCGCGGGCTCGACCTGCTCGGCGTCCCGGGGCCGGAGCGGATGTAGCTCGGGTTTACCAGGGAACGCCTGGAACGTTCCCAGGCTGCTCCCAGGAACGGCGGGCCGGTATCCCAGACTCGCCGCCGATACTCACGGTATGAACGCAACAACGCAGCATTCCCCCCGCCGCCACCGGACCCTGTATGTGGTGGCCGGGCTGGTCATGGTGGTGCTCTTGGGCGCCGGCGGGGCGCTGGCCGCGACGGCCCTGACCGGCGGCTCCAGCCCCTCTGGTTCGTCGGGCACCGCCGCGACCCTCAACGCCGCGCTGAGCAGCTCGCCCAGCGCCACCGCAACCACTCCGGCGGCCAAGGCCAAGCGAGCCGGCGCCCTGCGCCGGCTCCGGCGGCTGGGCGGCATGTACGGCCAGGCCTCCTTCCACGGGAAAGACGGCACCACCCGCACGCTCGCCTACGAACGCGGCACCGTGGTCTCGGCCGACGGCAGCCAGAGC
Organism: Streptosporangiaceae bacterium; assembly: GCA_965277615.1. Lineage (GTDB taxonomy): Bacteria > Actinomycetota > Actinomycetes > Streptosporangiales > Streptosporangiaceae > Bog-532. The sequence continues at coordinate 335,519 of CBDIDG010000005.1, forward strand.
ACCGGCAGCGCGGTGGTCAAGGCAGCCAATGGCACCACCTTTACCTGGAAGTACGAGTCCAGCACGACCGTGCGCAAGGGCGGTCAGAAGGCCAGCATTGCCGACGTGACCAAGGGCGAGCACGTGCTGGTGGCCGGGCCTATCTCGTCGGGGAACCGGGACGCCCGGGTGATCATCGTCGCCGCGCCGAAGGGCAACACGCCCACCCCGGCCCCCTCCTCCACGGGAGGTACCAGTTCCAGCTGATCCGCGCTCCTGAGCTGAGTATTCCCGGCGTCCGAGGGGGCCGCCGGGAACGCTCATTTTAAGAATGTGAATTCAGGAACGCATTGCTTACGAAAGGCGTCGCTAGGTTTTTAGCCGATCACCCCAGCCAGTTCCGCAAATCCCCGTAAGCGAAATGTGAACTCTGGAACAGAGTGCTTACGGAGCCTTGCTACCACACGCCATTGCGGCGATTCGAGTGCACGCTGACTGCCATGGATACGTACGAGAGGTCCTTCGGCTGTCCAGCAAGTCACTCGGATAACCAATCGTCGGGTCAGCGTTGCGGGCGCAGGACCCAGGCAGGAAGGCAGGGATGATGGGCCGCAATCGGCGCAGTCCGGCTGGCCGCCGGGGTAACAAGCTCAAGGCAAGCGTGGGCATCGGAGCCGCGGTGGTGGTCGGCGGGGGCGCGATCGGGGCGGTGGCGGTGGCCAGCGCGAGCCACCCCGCCGTGACCACGGCCGCGTCCGCCGGCTACAGCAGGAGTTATTCACATGCCGGCAATCAGGGAAACATCCTCAATGCGGCGCTGGCCGATTATTCGTGGTCGCACGCCCGCGCGTTCACGCAATTCGCCAGGCTGGCCAATACCAGGAGCGAGACGGAGATGTGGCATGGCCGGGCCAAGCTCGCATTCGAGCGCGGCCGGGTGGTGCTGGCCACCAAACAGTTCGTGCTGATCCGGGCGGCCAACGGCACGTTCAACGTGTGGTTCCTGTCCCACGGCACGAAGGTCACGAACGTGGCCGCGAGCCAGGCCGGCACGACCGCGCTGACCGGTAGCCACCGGGCCGCCACCGCCGCGATGGCGGGCCAGATGACCGCGGCCACGGCCACGGTGTCCGGCAGCACGGCCGCGGCGCAGAAGGTGCTCGCACCGACCGCCACCACCGTGTCGGTGAACATCGCGGGCACCGGGGTCACGGTCACGGTCACGGTGACCAGCAACATGGCCACCGTTCAGCAGGGCCAGACGAAGTGGCGGCAGCCCGCCACCACTTCAGCGGCCGGACTGCAGCGCGGCGAACTGGTGTTCATCGCCGGCACCCGGGCCGACCGGACCCTGCACGCCAAGGTCGTGCTGATCGAGAAGGCAGCCACGACCCCCGCACCCACCGCGACGCCGAGCACCACCGTCGCACCGACCAGCACACCGACGGTGGGCGTCACCCCGACGCCCTCCGTGACCACCAGCGTGTCCCCCGGAACCGGAGGTACGCACTCCTGATCCGCTGACACCCCGCCGGGCCGCCCGTCCACAACGGGCGGCCCGGCGGCAATTGGCTAGGTCAGCCACTTGGTCACGGGCGCAGTGGGAGAAGATGGAGCTTGGACGCCATGGCTGAGAACAAGCACATCCCGACGGTGCTCGTCGTCGACGACGAGCCGAACATCCGTGAGCTCGTGCAGGTCGCGCTGACCTTCCACGGCTGCACGGTGGTGACGGCCGCCTCCGGCCAGGCCGCGCTGCGGGAGGCGGCGGCGAGCGAACCCGACCTGGTCGTGCTGGACGTGGTCCTGCCCGACCTGGACGGGTTCGAGGTGTGCCGCCGGCTGCGGGCCCGCGGCGACGAGGTGCCGATCATCTTCCTCACCGCCCGCGACACCTCCTCCGACACCGTGCAGGGCCTGGCCCTCGGCGGCGACGACTACGTGACCAAGCCGTTCTCGGTCGAGGCCCTGGTGGCCCGGATCCGGGCCGTGCTCCGCCGGGCGGCCCGGGCCGGTGAGACCGGGACCGATGCGGCGGCGACGTTGCAGGCCGGGGACCTGGAGCTGGATGAGTCCCGCTGGACGGTCCAGCGGGCCGGGACCCCGGTCGAGCTGTCCCCAACCGAGTTCCGGCTGCTGGCCTACCTGATGCGGCACCAGGGCCGGGTGCTGAGCCGGGCCCAGCTGCTGGAGAACGTGTGGGGCTGGGACTACGCCGGGCAGTCCCAGATCGTGGAGACCTACGTCAGCTACCTCAGGCGGAAGCTCGACCCGCTCGGGCCGCCGCTGATCCACACGCAACGGGGCGTGGGCTACACGTTGCGGCCTCCACAGCCCGCCCCGGATCATGCCGTGCCGTCCAGGCCATGACGCGTTCGGCCCGGCTGTCGCTGCGCGCCCGGCTGCTGGCCGGCCTGATCGCGGTGACGGCCCTGTTCCTGGTCATCATGGGCACGGTCAGCGCGTTCGTGATCGGCGGTCACCTGGAAGCCCAGTTCGACGACAGCCTGCTGGCCACGCTGGGCGAGACGCCGGCCCAGCTCCAGGCCAGCCCGGCCTACGCGGTCGCGTTCGTGGGCCCGCTGGGCCGGGTGGTCCCGTACGGCAACGGCTCCCCGGACACCAGCGCGCTCAGCGCCGGCCTCAGCGCGATCCCGCTGGCCCAGCTCCGGGCCAGCGTCCGGGCCCACACCGTGTTCAGCGTCCCGGGCAGCAGTGGCCTGGCCGCGGCCGGCCGGCGGGTCACGGTCAGCGGCCGGACCGGTTTCCTCGTCGTGGCCGAGCCGCACGGACGGGTGGCCGACGGGGTGCGCAGCCTGGTCGTGGCCGAGCTGATCACCGGTTTCGCGCTGCTCGCGTTGCTGGCGGCCGGCGGGCGATGGCTGATCGGCCGGGGGCTCGCCCCGCTCAACCAGATGGCGACCACGGCCCAGCGCATCACCGCGCAAGGCGACCTGACCGCGCGGATGCCGGATCCCGGCGACCACGCCGAGGTCGGCGGGCTGGCCGACGCGATCAACACCATGCTGGACCGTATCCAGCAGGCGTTCAGCGCCCGGCTGCGGTCGGAGCAGAAGGTCCGTCAGTTCGCGGCCGACGCCTCACACGAGCTGCGCACGCCGCTGACCACGATCCGCGGCTACGCCGAGCTGTACGGCCAGGGCGCGCTCGACCCGGACCAGCTGACCACCGCGATGCGCCGGATCGACGAGGAATCCCAGCGGATGAGCCGGCTGGTGGCGGAGCTGCTGGAGCTGGCCCGGCTGGACCGCGGCTCCTCGCTCAGCCTGACCCGGGCCGACCTGGCCCTGCTCGTCCGGGACGCCGCGGCCGACGCCGCCGCGGTGGAGCCGGACCGCCCGATCTCGGTCCAGGCACCGGCGGAGCTGGTCGTGGCGGCGGACGAACCGCGGATCCGCCAGGTGCTGGCCAACCTGCTGGCCAACGTGCGCGAGCACACCCCGGCCGGCACGCCGGTCGCGCTCCGGCTGAGCGCGGCCACCGACGGCGCCCTCATCGAGGTGGCCGACGCCGGCCCCGGCATGAGTCCGGCCGACGCGGCCCGCGCCTTCGACCGCTTCCACCGGGGCACCCAGAACGATGGGGCCGGTGAGGGCGGGGGCACAAGGGATGGAGCTGGTGAGCACGGGGCTGGTGAGCCTGGGGCCAGAAAAGACGGCGGCAGCGGCCTGGGATTGTCGATCGTGCAGGCCATCGCGGTCGCGCACAACGGTCACACCGACCTGGCCTCCGCGCCAGGGCAGGGCACCCAGGTCCGCGTATGGCTGCCCGCGGGCCCGGTGGCGTACTCTGACGAAGAGATTGCGTCGTTGAGGAGGCGAACATGACCGGCATCATCCTGCTGCTCTTCCTGGCGGTCATCGTCGCCTTTTTCTGGCAGAAGCTGCGCAAGCGAGCGGGCCTGGGTGTCTCGTCCAAGACCTGGCTGAGCGTCATCGTGGTCTTCGTCATCGTGGTGGCGCTGATGTACGCGAACGGCCACAGCCACTAGGTGCGCTAGTTTCGCTGCCCGTCCATGGGCACTTCGAACCACACGGCCTTGCCGTTGCGGGTCGGCCGGGAGCCCCAGCGGGTCGCCAGCTGCTCCACCAGGTAGAGCCCGCGGCCGCCTTCGTCGCTCTCCTCGGCCGACCGGATCCGCGGCAGCCGCATGTCCGCGTCGAACACCTCGACCCAGACCGCCGACGAACCGCGCCGTAGCCGCATGGCGAAGTCCTTGGCCGTGCTGAACGGCGGCCGGCCCGGGATCATGACCGGCTGCGGGGCGTCCCACGACGAGGCCGGGGCGGACGACGCGACCGCGCCGGCCGCGACCGGCTCGGCCGGGGCCGGGTCCAGGTCGAAGTCGGCCAGTTCCCGGCGGGGGCGGGCCGCGGCCGCCGTGTGCAGCACCGCGTTGGTCACCACTTCCGACACCAGCAGGCAGGCCAGCTCGGCCTGAGCGCTGTCCATGCCCCAGTCCCGGAACGTCTCCAGGGCCATCCGGCGGGCTTCCGACACCATGACCGGCTCGGCCGGGAACATCCGTTCGCGGGCGTCCAGCTCGGCCGTCAGGGAACGGACGACGACGATGGCCATGTCGTCGTCGATGTCACCTGGCACCGACTCCTGGGCCGCGCGGGCGATGGCGTCGGCGCTGCCGCCGGCCGCCTCGCTGACCGCCTGGCACAGCATGGCCAGCGACTCGTCCTCGGTGTAGTGGCCGGTGCCGTCGGCCCGGGCCCGGCGGTCGGTCAGCCCGTCGGTGTAGAGCACCAGCGTGGCCCCCGCGGGCAGGATCAGGCTGTCTTCCTTGTAGGTGGGCAGCCCGCGGATGCCCTGGCCGCGGACACCGAGCAGCACGCCCTTGTCGCCCAGGTCCAGCTGGGTGGCCTGGCCGTCGACCACCAGCAGCGGCGCGTCGTGGCCCGCGTTGGCGTAGGTCAGCTCGCGCGACCACGGGTCGTAGACGAAATAGGTGCAGCTCACCGTGGGCGGGCCCGGGGCCAGCGGGTCGCCGCTGGCCGGGGCCATGCCGCGGCACCATTCGTCCAGCTTGCGCAGGATGTCGGCCGGGGCCTTCTCGTCCTGGGCGAACGCCCGCAGCGCGGCCCGCAGCTGCCCCATCACCGCCGCGGCCCTGGCTCCCCGGCCCTCGACGTCGCCGATGACGATGCCGACCCGCCCGGCCGCCAGCGGGATGACGTCGTACCAGTCCCCGCCGACCTGGGTCTGGATGCCCTGGCCGTGGGTCTCCAGCGGTTCGGCGGGCACGTAGCGGCAGGCCACTTCCAGACCGTCCAGCCGGGGCAGCTCCTGGGGCAGCAGGCTCTCCTGGAACGCCAGCGCGGTCTTACGTTCGGCCTCGAACAGCATCGCGTTGTCGATCGCGATCGCGATCCGGCTGGCGATGGCGCCGAACAGGTCCCGGTCATCGGGGCCGTAGCGGCGGCCGCTCCGGTCGGTCAGCCCGGACAAGGCCAGGCTCATCACGCCCAGCAGCTCACCCCGGGCGTACAGCGGCAGGGCCACCACCGACACCAGGTTGATCTCGCGCCCGACCCGCATGCTGTCCGCGCTGGGCGCCGGGTAGTCCTCTTCGGTCAGGTCGCCCACGACGACGATCTCGGTCCGGGCCATGGCCTGCTGGCAGAAGTGACCCTCCGGGTAGCGGACCTGCTCGCCGACTTCAGCCCAGCCCCCCGGCGGGGGCTGCCACCCGTGGGCGTGGGTCTGCACCCGGCGGACCAGTTTGTCGCCCTGGAACAGGTCAATGAAACAATGATCGGCGAACTGCGGGACCAGCATCTCGGTCACGTGCCGCAGCGTGGCGTCCAGTTCGAGCGAGCCGCCCAGCTTCTCCCCGATCCGCTCCAGCAAGCCGATCCGGTTCCGCTCGGCCAGCGAGCCCCGGCCAGCCGCGCGGGCGAAGATACAGACGCCGTCGATGGCGCCGGACGGGTGCCGCAGCGGGACGGCGTAGGCCCGGATCAGCCGTCCGGAACCGTCCCGGCCGGAGCTGACGAACGTCCCCTCCCAGGTCCGGCCGCGCAGCACGTTGCCGGTCAGGTCGGCTACCTTGTCCCGCTCCTCGCCGAACGCGACGGCGAGCACGGACTGGCCGATGAACGGCCCGGCGTCGCCCGGGACCTCGAACAGCCGCAGCGCGTAGGCGTTGACGTAGAGCAGGTTGCTGCGCCGGTCGGTGACGATGACCGCCATCTCGGCCTGGTCGAGCAGCATCGCCGCGGGCAGGAAGGACTCACCCGCGTCCGGCCAGGGATTCATGCTGCCGCCCCGCAGTTGGCCGTCAGGCAGGCGGCGGCACCGCGGTCACGGCCGGGACACGAAAACGTGCGCGGCGATCTCGCGGGGCAGCTCGGCCTCGGCTCCATCAGCGCTGTCGTCACACGTCACTCGCACGCCATCGTCGCTTGCCGCAAGCATTACCTCACGTCCCGGTTGTATCCCGGTGCGCTTGAGTTTAAGCATCAGAGCGAGGTCGCTTTGGATCTGTTCGCTAATCCGCTGCACGACCACGGGCGCTGGCTCCCGGGACGCGGCATTTGTCATTGCTTCGTCGGCGATACCGTTGGCCTTCTCGTCGATCTGGTCCGGGGACTCGGGCGGCAGGCCGAGCTCGTCGAGGCCGGGGATGACGTTGCCGTGCGGGCAGCGGTCCGGGTGGCCGAGCATCTCGAACAGGCGGCGCTCGACGTGTTCGGAGATGACGTGCTCCCACCGGCACGCCTCGATGTGGACCTCTTCCCAGGGCAGCTCGATCACGCTCACCAGCAGGCATTCGGCCAGCCGGTGCTTGCGCATGACCCTGGTGGCCAGCGTCCGGCCGTGCTCACTGAGCGACAGCTGGCGGTCGCCCGCCACGTGCAGCAGGCCGTCCCGTTCCATCCTGGCCACGGTCTGGCTGACGGTCGGCCCGCTCTGGCCGAGCCGCTCGGCGATCCGGGCACGCAGCGGGACGATCCCCTCCTCTTCGAGTTCGAAGACGGTACGGAGATACATTTCGGTCGTGTCGATAAGTCCCTGGGCGGTCACCTGGTCACTCCTCCTGCTGTGATGCTATGCCGCATCGGCGCCCAGTCGAACCCGGCGCCGCGACACCCCGGCCGGCCGAATCGGGCCGTTCAGGGCGAAACCCGTTCAATGGCCCACCCACCTGCAGCTTTGCGATACCGAAGCCGGTCGTGGAGCCGGCTTTCCCGCGACTGCCAGAATTCGATTATTTGCGGTTCGAGCCGGTAACCGCCCCAGAAATCGGGCATCGGCACCTCCGTGCCCGCCGGCCACCGGCGTTCGAGCTCGGCCACCCGCTCGTCGAGGTCCGCGCGGGAAGTGATCACCCGGGACTGCCGGCTAGCCCACGCGCCGATCTGCGAGCCCCGCGCCCGCGAGCGGAAGTAGGGCTCGCTCTGCTCCATAGACAACGGACTGACCGGTCCTTCGATGGTCACCTGACGTCCGAGGCCATACCAGGGGAACAGCACGCACGCCCACGAATTCCCGGCCAGGTCGGTGCCCTTGCGGGACGTGCGGTTGCTGTAGAACACGAAGCCCGCGTCGTCATGGGCCTTGAGCAGGACGGTGCGGCACCGCGTGTGGCCTTCGGCCGAGGTGGTGGCCAGCACCATGGCGTTGGGTTCGGGCAGACCGGCGTCGACCGCCTGGGCGAACCAGCCGGAGAACTGGTCGACCGGGTTGGCCGCCAGCTCGTCCTCGAACAGGGTCCGGGCACCGCTGGCGCGGTCCGGCGAATCAGCATTGCGCCTGGGCGTTTCCATGACGACGCTTCCAATCGCGGTGAGCGGGGCAGACGAATCATCGCACGCCGGCGACGATGCGGCCGTCACGCCATCAAGTAGCGAGCTTGTTCACCGTTAGCGAAGAAGCGCCGTGCTTTTGGGGTACGTCCGCAGCAAGTATTGAGCATGTTTACGGCTGGTAAAGAACCGCGGTCGTTTCCATAAGTAACGATCCTCACATCGCTCGTGGGTATCGCAAGGTAGGGCTGGAGATATTGAATAAGAGAACCGAGATCTAGCGCGGCCTGGTCCGCGCGATCCTGGCGCGCGAGCCCGCCTTGGCGCACGAGCCGTCGCGCCATAGCCAGGAAGAGGAGACACCGATGTCCGACTTCAAACCAGGACTCGAGGGCGTGATCGCGTTCGAGTCAGAGATCGCCGAACCTGACAAGGATGGCGGCTCACTCCGTTACCGCGGAGTTGATATCGAAGAGCTGGTGGGCCATGTTTCGTTCGGCCACGTGTGGGGCCTGCTGGTGGACAACTCGTTCACCCCGGGCCTGCCTGCGGCCGAAGCGTTCAACCTGCCGGTGCACTCCGGTGACATTCGCGTCGACGTGCAGGCCGCCCTGGCCACGCTGGCCCCGATCTGGGGCATCAAGCAGCTGCTCGACAGCGACGACAAGGAGGCGCGCGACAACCTGGCCCGGCTGACGGCCACCGCGCTGTCCTTCGTGGCTCAGTCGGCGCGCGGGCTCGGCCTGCCCGCCGTCCCGCAGAGCCAGGTCGACGAGGGCAAGACGGCGGCCGAGCAGTTCATGATCCGCTGGCGCGGCGAGCCCGACCCGCGGCACGTCAAGGCGGTGGACGCCTACTGGACCTCGGCCGCGGAGCACGGCATGAACGCCTCGACGTTCACCAGCCGGGTCATCGCCTCCACCGGTGCCGACGTGGCCGCCGCGATGTCCGGGGCCATCGGCGCGATGTCCGGCCCCCTGCACGGCGGGGCGCCGGCCCGGGTGCTGGGCATGATCTCGGAAGTCGAGCGGAGTGGCGACGCCGAGGCCTGGGTCAAGCAGGCCCTGGACAAGCACGAGCGGCTGATGGGCTTCGGGCACCGGGTGTACCGGGCCGAGGACCCGCGGGCCCGGGTGCTGCGGCGGACGGCCAAAGAGCTCGGGTCGCCCCGCTACGAGGTGGCCCTGGCCCTGGAGAACGCGGCCCTGGCCGAGCTGCGGGCCCGCCGTCCGGACCGGGTACTCGAGACCAACGTGGAGTACTGGGCCGCGCTGGTGCTCGACTTCGCCGAGATCCCGCCGAACATGTTCACCTCGATGTTCACCTGCGCCCGCACGGCGGGCTGGTCGGCGCACATACTGGAGGAGAAGCGCACCGGCCGACTGATCCGGCCGAGCGCGCGCTACGTCGGCCCGGCACCCCGCCCGGTGCGGGACGTTGAAGGCGCCGACCAGGTGCTCGACAAGGACGTCTGACTCCGGTAACCCAGCTGGTCCGGGCGCGGCAGCCGCCAAAATGCGTTGCCCCGCCCGGATAGGCTGGCCCGGTGACCAGCCTCGTCATCCCTCCGCAGATCAAGCCCGCCGACGGCCGGTTCGGCAGCGGGCCGTCCAAGGTACGGGCGGAACAGCTCGAGGCGCTCAGCCGCTCCGGTCCCCGGTACCTGGGCACCTCGCACCGGCAGGCGCCGGTCCGCTCGCTGGTGGGCCGGATCCGGGCTGGGCTGGCCGGGCTGTTCGGTCTGCCCGACGGCTACCAGGTCGTGCTCGGCAACGGCGGTACCAACGCGTTCTGGGACATCGCGGCCTTCAACCTGATCCGCCAGCGCTCCCAGCACTTCGTGTTCGGTGAGTTCTCCTCGAAGTTCGCACAAGTGACCGACCGGGCGCCGTGGCTGTCAGAGCCGATGGTGGTCCAGTCCGAGCCGGGCACCCACCCGGCCGCGGTCGCCGCGCCCGGCGCGGACGTCTGCGCGCTGACCCACAACGAGACCTCGACCGGTGTGGCCATGCCGGTCCGCCGCATCCCGGGCGCGGACCCGGACGCCCTGCTCCTGGTCGACGCGACCAGCGGCGCGGGTGGCCTGGACGTCGACCCGGGCCAGTTCGACGTGTACTACTTCGCCCCGCAGAAGTCGTTCGCCTCCGACGGCGGCCTGTGGCTGGCGCTGATGTCCCCCGCGGCCCTGGACCGGGTGGCCGCGATCGCGGCCAGCGGCCGGTACGTGCCCGACTTCCTGTCGCTGCCGCTGGCCATCGACAACTCGGCCAAGAACCAGACCCTGAACACCCCGGCCGTGGCCACCTTGTTCCTGCTCGCGGACCAGATCGAGTGGATGCTGGCCCAAGGCGGCCTGCCGTGGACCACGGCGCGCAGCGCCGAGTCCGCCGCCCACCTGTACGGCTGGGCCGAGAAGACCTCCTACACCACCCCGTTCGTGGCCGACCCAGCCCAGCGGTCGGCGGTGGTGGGCACCGTCGACTTCGCCGACAGCGTCGACGCCGCCGCCGTGGCGGCCACCTTGCGGGCCAACGGCATCGTGGACACCGAGCCGTACCGCAAGCTGGGCCGCAACCAGCTCCGCATCGCCATGTTCCCGGCCATCGACCCGGCCGACGTGGAAGCCCTCACCACCTGCATCGATTACGTGGTCGAGCGCCTGTAGGCCGCCACCGGCCCGGTCGCGCTGAGCGTGACCGGCGTACCGGGTCAGCGGGCCGTGGCCGGCCCGAGGAACGCGAGCAGCTCAGCGTTGAAGCGGTCCGGGAGCTCCAGGTTCGGCAGGTGCCCGGCGCCGGCCAGGGTGACGCGGTGCGGCCGGCGCAGGCAGCCGGTGAGCTCGTCGGTGATCGCGGCGGTGGAGTAGAGGTCGTGGTCGCCGGTGCAGACGAAGGCCGGGAGATCCAGCTCGGCCAGCAGCGGACGGTAGTCGGGGCGCTCGGCGCGACCGCGGAGAGCGGCCGCGGCACCGCGCGGGTCGGTGGCCAGCATCATGGCCATGACCTGGCTGGCCAGGGCCTGGTCCACGTCGGGGCCGAACAGCCGGGCGGCCATGTCCTGCGCCATGGAGCGGATGCCGTCGTGTTCGGCCCGGTCCGCGGCGGCCCGGCGATCGGCCTGCTCGGCCTCGGTCACCGGACGGGCGGTGGTGGCGACCAGGCCGAGGGCCCACCAGCGGGCCGGGTCGGCGAGGGCCAGTTCCATGGCGACCAGGCCGCCCATGCTCAAGCCGACGGGGGCGGCGCGGGATACGCCCAGGCGGTCCAGCAAGCCGGTCACGTCCGCGGCCAGCTGGCTCATCGGGACCGTGCCCGGGGTGACCGGGCTGCCGCCGTACCCGCGCAGGTCGGGCGCGATCACGCGGTAGCCGCCGGCCAGCGCGGCCAGCTGCGGGGCCCACATCGACCGGTTGAACGGGTGACCGTGGATGAGGACCACGACCGGCCCGGTCCCGGCCTCGTCGTAGGCGAGCTCGACTGCGTCCACCAGCCGATCGTATCGATCGCGGCCGGCCTGCTTCCGGCCAGCGCGGTCAAGCCTCCCCCTGCGGGAGAGTCGCGCCGCCACCCGGCCGTTGACTCTCCGGCGACGGGAGCGGCGAGAGTGAAATCACCGGCCGGACGAGCCGGCTGAACACCAGAAAGGGCGCGAACCATGAGCACCGAACTGACCGGGGTCGTCGCGGAGCACGTCGCCGCCGTCAACGCCTTCGACACCGACGCGATCGTGGCCACCTTCGCCGGCGACGCCTACGTCAACGACGTACACCGCGAGATCGCCGGGGTCGACGCGATCCGGGGCTGGGTGGCCAAGGAGCTGGTGGGTGACAAGGTGACCATGGACGTGCAGGAGGTCGTGGATCACCACGGCGACATCATCGTGCGGGCCGCCTACGACGGCGAGTACGACAAGACGAACGTGCCCGACCCGCTGATCCTGTCGAACTACTTCAGCATCCGGGACGGCAAGATCATCAGCCTCGTAGTCCTGCACAACACGCCGTCGCCGTATTGAGTCGCCCACTGGGGGCCCTGACCGGGCCGGCCTGCGGGCGGGGCGGCTCAGTGCACGATCGAGCCGACCACCACGGTGAGCACGAGCAGCGCGAGCACTGCGGGCAGTAGCCACCGGGGGACACGGGTCATCCTCCGAGGGTATCGCCGTTGAGGGGCCAGCGGCCGATCGGTGAGTAGCGGGGCCGGCCGCCGGGATGACTGTCGATCAGCTGGATGCGATCCACCGGCCACGACGGGCTCGCGTACCCCGCTCAGGACGGTCACCAGGTCCCGGACGTCGGCTGGGGTACGGCCGCGGGTGCGGGCCAGGGTGAGGTGGGGGCGGAACGGCCGGCCCGCGTCGGGCGGCGCCGCCCCGGCGCGGGTCACGGCGTCAGCTACCGAGGCGGCCAGCGCGGCCAGGGCCGGGTGGTCGCCGTCCAGACCGCACCACAACACCCGGGCGTGCGGCGCGGCGGGGAAGGCGCCGGCTCCGGCCAGGGCCAGCGGGAACGGCCGGTGCCCGGCGGCGGCCCGCTCCAGAGCAGGCGCGAGCTCAGTAGCCGCCCGGCCCGGCACGTCGCCCAGGAACGCCAGCGTGACGTGCCAGTCCTCCGGGCCGGTCCAGCGCAGGTCACGGTGAGCGGCGTGCTCAGCCTGGTGTGGTGCCACCGCGGCACCCAGATCGGTGAGCACCTCGGGCGGCGGCACGACGGCGACGAACAGTCTCATGCGGTCATTGTCAGCAGGCGGTCAAGCGGTCAAGCCGCTTCGCTGTCGGCCTCCGGAGCGAGAGCCACCGGACGGTGCAGACTGGGGCGGAGCTGGGTCAGCGGCCGCAGCCCGTCGCGCACCGAGGTCCCGGTGATCCGGCTGAGGACCAAGCCGACGACCACGGCCGCGAGGGCCGAGACCACGCCGCCGGCGATCAGGCTCATCCGGGGGCCGTACTGCTCGGCAATCCAGCCGACCAGCGGCGAGCCGATCGGCGCGCCGCCCAGGAACACCAGCATGTACACGCCCATGACCCGGCCACGCATCTGCGGCTTGGTACCGAGCTGGATGGCCGAGTTCGCGGCCGTGGTGTAGAGCACCAGCGCCAGGCCGGTGGGGACGAGCAGGAACAAGAACGACCAGTAGAGGGGCATCAGGCCGGCCGCGACCTCCAGGAGGCCGAAGGCCAGGGCGGCCACGACCTGGAGCCGGACCGACGGCCGGCGGCGCCGGGCCGCGATCAGCGCCCCGGCCAGGGCCCCGGCCGCGAACGCGGTCGAGGCCAGGCCGAACGCGCCCGCCCCGGTGTGAAAGGTTCCCCGGGACATCAGGGCCGTGGTGACCTGGAAGTTCATGCCGAACGTGGCCACGAAGAACAGCATCGTCAACGGCAGCCAGATCCGCGGCTCGCCCCTGAGGTAGGTGAGCGCCTCCCGCAGCTGGCCTTTGTGCCGGGCCATCCGCTTGACCGGGTTCAGGTCCGCGGTACGCATCAGCAGCAGGCCGGTGATGACCGCTCCGTAGGAGGCGGCGTTGAGCAGGAACGCGGTGGGGGTGCCGACCAGGCTGATCACGATCCCGGCCACGGCCGGCCCGGCGATGCGGGCCAGGTTGAAGATGGCGCTGTTCAGCGCGATCGCGTTGGACATGTCGTCCTGCCCGACCATCTCGGTGACGAACGACTGCCGGGTCGGGTTGTCCACCACCGTCACCATGCCGAGCGCCAGGCACAGCAGGTACACGTGCCACAGCCGGACGGTGCCGGTGAGGGCCAGCAGGCCGAGGATCAGCGCGAGGCCACCCATCAGGCCCTGGGTCAGGAGCAGGACGCGACGCTTCGGGAACCGGTCGGCGATCGCGCCGCCCCACAGGCTGAACAGCAGCATCGGCAGGAACTGCAGTCCGGCGGCGATGCCGAGGGCGGAACCGCTGTTGTGCGAGAGCTGCAGCACCAGCCAGTCCTGGGCGGTCCGCTGCATCCACGTCCCGCTGTTGGACACGACCTGCCCAGCCGCGAACAACCGGTAGTTGCGGTTCTGCAGCGAGGTGAACATCCGGCCGCGGCGCTTAGGCTCCGGCGCGGCCGGGGTCAGGACTGGCTGAGCTTCTCCAGAATCGGCGCGGCCGCGCGCAGCGTCGCCCGCTCCTGCGGGGTGAGCTCCTTCAGCCGCTTGGCCAGCCAGGCTTCCCGGCGACGGCGTACCCGCTGCACCGCCGTCCGGCCTTCCTCGGTCACGGTCAGCACCACCTGACGCCGGTCGGTCGAGTGCGGGACCCGCATGACCAGGCCGCGCTCCTCCAACGCCGCGATCACGCGGGTCATCGAGGGCGGCTGCACCTTCTCGTGCTCGGCCAGCTCGCCCGGAGTCATGCCGTGGCGTTCCGGAGTCATGCCCGTATGGCGTTCCAGCACCGAGAGGGCGGCGAACTGCGTGTCGGACAGCTCGGACTCCGGCGTGCCCTGCGCCGTGCGCTCGACCCTTAGCCGTCGCGCCAGCCGGGCGATCGAAATCCGCAATGCCGTGGCCAGGCCCACGTCGGACCTGGTCTGCGAGGTGCTTGCCTGGGTCAGTGTCATCATCTTTAGCCTGAGTCATTACTTTTGCTAACGATATGCGGACCGCCGCTATTTCCGCAACTCGAGAGCACCAACTGGCCAGAGAGCAGCGGTGACGTAACGGACCAAGTACACCACGCGGCCGGGCCACCGCACCGCTGATCATGGTCGGCCAAGTAACCTGACCGGGTGGCTGCCACGCGCCGTACCCCGCCGCCCCCGCTGGAGGGCAACGACCGGCTGATCACCGCCGTCATCACCGCGGGCTGGGCGGTGGCCCTGGTGGTCGTGCTGATCGTGCGCACCAGCCTGCCCGCGGGCGAGCGCTGGTGGGTCTGGACGTGCGTAACCGGCCTGGTGCTCGGGTTCTTCGGGCTCTGGTACGTGCCGCACCTGCAGCGGCGGCGGGCCGAAGCGGCCGCCCAGCGCGCGGCCCGGCCCGGGCAGAACGGGACCGGAGCCTGAGGAAACCGGCCCTCAGGACTCGCTGGAGAACGACTCGAACACGGTCTCGTCCAGCGCAACCCCAGGCAGATCGACGAAGTCGTAGCCGAACTCGTCGACCACCGGCAAGATGGTCTGCCCCTGAGGCTCGGTGAGGGTGTACTCAGAATGGGCGCCGCAGCCGTGGTCGCCGGACACGATCCGGCCGTCGTCGGGGGCGTAGGCGTTGGCGCAGCCGCCGAACACCTGGCCGAGCACGCCGCTCAGTGGCACAAAGAAACCGCAGCTCGCGCACGTGGCGGGGGCGGCCCGGGCCACCGGGGCGTGCGGGCCGCGCTCACCGTCATACCAGCGCTCGGCGGTGTCGTCCCGGCCGACCGGGGACAGCACCCGGACCCGGCCCGGGAAGACCGGGGTCGGGGCCTGTCGGGCCCCGGCGGGGTCCGGCACCTCGGCCGGACCGTCGGCGTACCAGTCGACCACGGCGTCGTCCCCGGCCAGCATGACCATCGGGACCAGCCGCTCATCGTCTTCACCCGCCGGGAGCAAGTCCCCCACGCCCAGGTCACCGGGCTGCAGCCGGTCAACCCAGGGCACCCAGGCGGGCGCCATCAGCGCATCGGGCCCGGGCAGCAGGGCGCTGTCGTCGACCGTCACCGCCTTGGCCCGAGAGGCCCGGGTCACGGTCACCGCCCAGTGCCAGCCCGGGTACGCCGGGTCCAGGCACTCGAAGAAATGGCTGACGACCCGGTCGCCGACGGCTTCCAGGCCGAGGTGCTGGCCAACCTGGTCGGCGCCGACGACGTCGGTCAGCGCGGCACGCGCTAGGTCGACGGCTTCCGCGCAGGCCTGATCGGGCTCTTTGCTGCGGACTCGGACTGGGCTCACAAATAGCTATTGTCGCTCATCAACCCGGGTACCTGAGCCAGCTATCAGCGAAATTTCCGCCATGGGTGGTCGTCGCAGCCGCTGCCGCGCTCGATAATTCAGATATGGGACTGTCGGAGGCGGGGCGGGCGACCACCCGGGTGGCCCGTTCCGCCACCGGGCGGGTCGGCGGCTTCGTGCACCGGCTCAGCGGCGCTTCCGGGGCCAGAGAGACCGGCCTGGCCTCCCTGATCGAGCTGACCGCGGCGGGCAGCGCTGGAGACGCCTTCGTGGCGGTGGCGCTGGCCGGGACGGTGTTCTTCAACACTTCCCTGCACGAGGCCCGCAGCCAGGTGGTGCTCTACCTGGTCCTGACCATGGCGCCGTTCGCGCTGCTGGCCCCGTTCATCGGGCCCATGCTGGACCGGGTGCGGCAAGGCCGCCGGTACATCCTGATGGGCACGTTGCTGGCCCGCGGCCTGCTGTGCTGGGCCATGTCCGGCGCGGTCACCGGCGATCCGGTCACCTTGTTCCCGGCCGCCTTCGGCGTGCTGGTGCTGCAGAAGGCGTATTCGATCACCCGCAGTTCGGTGACCCCGCGGCTGCTGCCCCCCTCGCTCAGCCTGGTCACCGCCAACGCCCGGAACGGGCTCGCCGCCACCGTAGCCTCCACGATCGCCGCGCCGGTGGCCTTCGGCATCCAGCACTACATCGGAGCGGCCTGGGTGCTGCGCATCGGCACCCTGGTCTATCTGGGGGCGACCGTGCTCGGGACCCGCGTCCCCGACCACGTAGACGACACCGTGACGGTCGCGGCGACTCCCGCGACCGCCGCCCCCGGGCCGGGCCGGAGCGGTCCAGGCGAACCACACACCGTGCCGGAGGCGCCTTACCTGACCCCGCCGGACGCCGATACGTCCGCGGATATGGGCGATCAGCTGGGCGCCGATACCGCCCCGGAGCGTCCCGCTCCGGCGGCCCGCAAGTCCCGGCGTGGCCTGCGGTCCCTGGGCCCAGTGGTGGGCGAGGCCGTATGGACCAATGCCGCGGTCCGGATGTTTGCCGGCTTCACGGTGTTCTTTCTGGCCTTCCTGCTGCGGGGCTCCCACTTCCACGGTTTCTCGCAGAACGAGGCGCTGGGCGCGCTGGTGTTCGCCGCCGCCGCGGGCGGGCTGATCGGCACCGGCGCGGGCGCGCTGTTCCGGTCCCGGATACCTCAATCGATGGCGTTCGGCGTGCTGGTGATCTCGATCGCCGCCTGCGCCTTCAGCGCGGTGGTGTTCAACCTCGGCACCGCGCTCATCGTGGCCTTCGTGGCCTCGGTCGGCACCGTGCTGGCCAAGCTGGCGCTGGATTCCACCATTCAGCGGGAGATCCCGGAGGACGTCCGGACCTCGACCTTCGCCGTGTCAGAGACCGTCCACCAGGTGTCCTGGGTGGCTGGCGGGCTGGCCGGGGTGCTGATCTCGATCATCGGCAGCGGGCCGGCCGGCCTGGGCATCGCCACGGCCGTCCTGGCCGCCGCGCTGGTCCTGCTGATCCTGTCCCGCCGCCGGCGGCGCCGGGAGCAGTCCACCCGCGCTCACGCGGTCCCGCACCCGCAGACGAGCTAGCCGGCTTCGATGTCGTCGGCGACAGCGCGGAGGACGGCGCCGATCTTCTTCGCGTCCTTGCCGTCCGGGTGCTTGCCGCGGCGGTAGGTGTTCGAGACCCCGTCAAGCAGCTTGATCAGATCCTCGACGATCAGGACCATCTCGTCCGGCTTCTTGCGAGCCACCTTCGGTACCACCGTGGGCGGGGGCTCGAGCAGCCGGACCTGAAGGGCCTGGGCGCCCTTACGGCCCTCGGCCACGCCGAACTCCACCCGCTGGCCGGGACGCAGCGAGACGGGCCCGGAGGGCCCGGAGGGCAGCGCGGAAGAATGCACGAAAACCTCGCCGCCATCATCGCGGGAGAGGAAGCCGAACCCCTTTTCGGAGTCGTACCACTTGACCTTGCCGGTAGGCACGCAAGACCTCACGGGTATAGAAAGCTGACAAACAGAAAAAATCGTGACCGAGCCGATGCTACGGGTACTTCTAGGCTAGCCGCCACGCAGACCAGACCGCGTCGGGCCGGCCGCCGATTCGCTTTCGCTCAACGCGGACAAGCCGACCCCGCCGGCCAGGCTGTGCTAGCGACCAGAAGCAAGGGCCCGGGGGAATCCCCCGGGCCCTTGTCCGTTCGCAGAAAGGCTGGACTAGAAGTCCATCTCTCCGCCGCCGGGGGCAGCGGGAGCCTGTGCCTTCTCCGGCTTCTCGGCGATGACGGCCTCGGTGGTAAGGAACAGGCCGGCGATCGACGATGCGTTCTGCAGCGCCGACCGGGTGACCTTGGTGGGGTCATTGATCCCGGTCTTCAGCATGTCCACGTACTCACCGGTGGCGGCGTTCAGACCCTGGCCCGAAGGCAGGTTCTTGACCTTCTCCACCACGACGCCGCCCTCAAGGCCGGCGTTCACCGCGATCTGCTTGAGCGGCTCCTCCAGGGCACGGCGAACGATCGCCGCACCGGTGGCCTCGTCGCCCACCAGCTCCAGCTTCTGGAACGCGCTGTTGCCGGCCTGGATCAGCGCGACACCACCGCCGGGCACGATGCCCTCCTCGACGGCCGCCTTGGCGTTACGCACGGCGTCCTCGATGCGGTGCTTGCGCTCCTTGAGCTCGACCTCGGTCGCCGCGCCGGCCTTGATGACGGCCACGCCGCCAGCCAGCTTGGCCAGCCGCTCCTGCAGCTTCTCGCGGTCGTAGTCCGAGTCGGTGTTCTCGATCTCGGTACGGATCTGGTTGACCCGGCCAGAAATCTGGTCCGCGTCACCGGCACCGTCGACGATCGTCGTCTCGTCCTTGGTGACGTTCACCCGGCGAGCGCGGCCCAGCACGTCCAGGTCCGCGTTCTCCAGCTTCAGGCCCAGCTCCTCGCTGATGACCTGAGCGCCGGTCAGGATGGCGATGTCACCCAGCATGGCCTTGCGGCGGTCACCGAAACCGGGGGCCTTCACCGCGACGGACTTGAACAGGCCGCGCATCTTGTTCACGATGAGCGTGGCGAGGGCTTCGCCCTCCACGTCCTCCGCGATGATGACCAGCGGCTTGCCCGACTGCACCACCTTGTCCAGCAGCGGCAGCATGTCCTTGTTGGCCGAGACCTTGGAGTTGACCACGAGGATGTACGGGTCGTCCAGTACGGCCTCGAGGCGCTCCGGGTCGGTGACAAAGTAAGGCGCGATGTAGCCCTTGTCGAAGCGCATGCCCTCGGTCAGCTCAAGCTCGAGCCCGAAGGTGTTGCTCTCCTCGACGGTGATGACGCCTTCCTTGCCCACCTTGTCCATGGCCTCGGCGATCATCTCGCCGATCGCCGGGTCGCCCGCGGAGATGGAGGCGGTAGAAGCGATCTGCTCCTTCGTCTCCACGTCCTTGGCCGCCTTGGACAGTTCCTCACTCACCCGCTCGACCGCCGCGTCGATGCCGCGCTTGAGCGACATCGGGTTGGCGCCGGCGGCGACGTTACGCAGACCCTCGCGCACGAGGGCCTGAGCGAGCACGGTGGCGGTGGTGGTGCCGTCACCCGCAACGTCGTCAGTCTTCTTCGCAACTTCCTTGACGAGCTCCGCGCCGATCTTCTCCCACGGGTCCTCGAGCTCGATCTCCTTAGCGATGGACACGCCATCGTTGGTGATCGTGGGGGCTCCCCACTTCTTCTCGAGTACCACGTTCCGGCCCTTGGGGCCGAGGGTTACCTTCACGGCGTCGGCGAGCTGGTTCATGCCGCGCTCGAGGCCGCGCCGGGCTTCCTCGTCGAACGCGATCATCTTCGCTGCCATAGGCTCCAGTCCTCCGTGGCTTGCTAGCGGAACGAGCCGACGCCCGCGACGGCCGACCTGGCCGCGAACAGTCACTTCCTGTCGCGAACACAGGCCTCATCGCCCGATCCCGCCTATTTAGCTGTCACTCTCATAGCTAGAGTGCCAACTCAATTTTTAGCACTCTCACCCAGAGAGTGCAAACGAGCCGGCCTCTGGAGCACCTGCTGGATCGACCGACAAAACCGGCCCGGTCCCCCGCGCGGGGAGACCGGGCCGGCTGACGGCAGAGCTTCAGATCAAGCGGACGGCCTCAGCCTGGTCCCCTCGGTCACTCCGCGTGATTTCGAACTCAACCCGCTGGCCTTCTTCAAGCGAGCGGTACCCGTCGGCCTGGATGGCCGAGAAGTGGACAAACACGTCTTTACCTTGGTCAACGGCGATGAAGCCATAGCCTTTCTCCGCGTTGAACCACTTGACGGTGCCCTGAGCCATTCCACACAACTCCCTAACTGCGCTCGGGCTTGCAGGCCCCGCCCTTGCTACGCGGAACCCGTTTGATCACTTTGCCCGGCCCACGCCAATAGGCGGGTCCGGGCAACGATGACCAGACACGACCCTACCGTGTACACGAACCGGACGGGACTGATCTCCGGTGATAAGCCGGGACAGCCCGCTAGCAAACGGCTGGCGGGCACCCGGCCGGCCCGGCGTCCGGCCCGTTCAGCCGCCCGCCACGGCCGGAATGACCGAAACCTGGGACCCGGAGGGGACCAGGGTGTCCAGACCCTGGGCGAACCGTACGTCTTCCTCTCCCACGTACACGTTGACGAACCGGCGGAGCTTCCCGCCGTCGTCCACGATCCGGCCCGCGATACCCGGGTAGCTGGCGTCGAGCCCGGCGATGACCTCACGCAGAGTGCCGTGATCCGCGCTTACTTCGGCCACGCCGCCGGTGTAGGTCCGCAGGATGGTGGGGATCCGCACCGACACGCTCATTCCACGCCCGCCGCTCGGAACGACTCCAGGGTCGGCCGCACCACGGGCAGTTCGGGCAGCGAACTCGCCACCGCGTCCAGCGTCTTCAGGCCGTCTCCGGAGTTGATGATCACTGTTTCCGCGGCCGGGTCGAGCTGCCCGGAGGCGAGCAGCTTGCGCAGCACGCCGACCGTCACGCCGCCGGCCGTCTCGGCGAAGATGCCCTCGGTCGCGGCGAGCAGCTTGATCGAGTCGACGATCTCCTCGTCGCTCACGTCGGCCACCACACCCCCGGTCCGGCGCACCGCGTCCAGCACGTACGGGCCGTCGGCCGGGTTGCCGATGGCCAGCGACTTGGCGATGGTGGCGGGCCGGACCGGCCGCACCACGTCGTGGCCGGCCGCGAACGCGGCCGACACCGGCGAGCAGCCGGTGGCCTGGGCCCCGTACACCTTCCAGCCGGTGTCCTCGACCAGCCCCAGCCCGGTCAGCTCACGGAACCCCTTGTCGATCTTGGTGAGCTGAGCTCCGGAGGCGATGGGCACCACGACCTGCTCGGGCAGCCGCCAGCCGAGCTGCTCGGCGATCTCGAAGCCGAGGGTCTTAGAGCCCTCGGCGTAGTAGGGCCGGACGTTGACGTTGACGAACGCCCAGTCCTCGTGCTCGCCGGCCAGCTCGGACGCCAGCCGGTTCACGTCGTCGTAGTTGCCGTCGACGAGGACGAACGTGCCGCCGTAGACCGCGGTGGTGAGGATCTTCTGCTGCTCGAGGTCGGACGGGACCAGCACCACCGAGCGGATGCCGGCCCGGGCCGCGGCCGCGGCCACCGCGTTGGCCAGGTTGCCGGTCGACGGGCAGGCCAAGACCTTGAACCCCATCTCCAGCGAGGCGGCCAGCGCGACCGCCACCACCCGGTCCTTGAACGAGTGGGTCGGGTTGTCCCGGTCGTCCTTGATCCACAGCCGGCGCATACCAAGCGCGTGGGCCAGGTTGTCGGCCCGGATCAGCCGGGTGTAGCCCGGATCGAGCGTCTGCCGGCTGGCGATGTCCGACGGCACCGGCAGCAGCTTGGCGTAGCGCCACATGTTCTGCGGGCCGGCCTCGATGTCGGCCCGGGTCAGCGCGGGGAAGTCGTAAGCGACCTCGAGCGGCCCGAAACAGTCTTCGCAGGCGTAGAACGGGCCGAGTTCGCGGGTGCGACCGCATTCCCGGCAGGACAGGTGGGTGGCGTAACCGAACCGGGACACCGGCGAGCCGGTGCTGGAAACGCCGGTACTGGAAACATTGGTGTGATCTGTGGCAGATGTGCTCACGTGGCGAGGCCCTTCCTCCTCATCTTTCCCGGGTCACCTTGACCTCAGGCCGGAGTTGGCACCTCTCACGACATGGCCTCGCGTCGTGCACGCGGGCATACGTCATCGTGACGGTTGCCGGGGCTTCACCGGGCCGGTCCCTCCACCCCTCTTGATGAGCAATATTCAGTTGTGATCGCGGGGCGGCGATGCGCTCCCGCAACCGGGCTGTTTCCTGACGGATACATGCCTCGTCTGAACCTTAACCGATCAAGCAGCATGCTGCACCAGCCGGCCGGGCGGGTGGTCCCGGGTCGGAGGTTGGCCACCGGACCGTAAACTTCCTCCGCTAGCCTGCCGGGATATGGGTGACAACTCCAGCCTGAGCCAGCAGGCCGGCTCCGGGGAAGCCTCCCCCGCACCCGTCCCGACGGCCCGGGGACGGCTGCTGGTCGCCTCCAACCGCGGGCCGCTGTCGTTCGCCATGGCCCCCGACGGCAGCCTGTCCGCGCGCCGGGGTAGCGGCGGGCTGGTCTCCGGCCTGATGCCCGGCCTATCGGCCCTGGCCAGGCAGGCCGAGGTGGTGTGGATCTGCGCCGCGCTCAGCGACGCCGACCGGGCCGCTGCGCGCCAGGACCCGGACGGGCGCCGGTTCGGCATCGACGGGGCCAGCCCGGGGACCAGCCCGTCCGGCGCCCGGACCGCGGTGCGGACGCTCGACATCCCGGCCGGCATCTTCGAGGGCGCCTACAACGCGGTGGCCAACGCCACCCTCTGGTTCGTCCAGCACATGATGTTCGACACCCCGGTCCAGCCCTGGTTCGGGCCGTCCTTCCGCCAGGACTGGCAGTCGTACGAGACCTACAACGACGCCTTCGCCCAGGCCCTGGAGCAGGGCGTGATCACGGCCCCGGACCAGGCCCGGGTGCTGGTCCAGGACTATCACCTGGCCCTGGTGCCCCGGATGCTGCGGGACCGGGTGCCCGGGGTCCGGATCGCGCACTTCTCGCACACCCCGTGGGCCCCGGTCGACTACTACCGGATCCTGCCCGACGAGAACGGCCGCGCCGTCCTGGACGGCATCCTGGGCGCCGACCACGCCGGGTTCCTCAGCCAGCGGTGGGCCAGCGCGTTTCTCGACTGCTGCGAGGCGCTGCTCGGGGCCCAGGTGGACCGGGACGCGCAGCGGGTCATCCACCGCGGGCACGTCACCAGCGTGGGCGTGCACCCCCTCGGCGTGGACGCCCCGGCCCTGCGTGAGCGGGCCCACGCCGCCGACGTGCAGGCCGGCGTAGATGCGCTGACCGAACTGGCCGGGAATCGCAAGATCATCGTGCGGGTCGACCGGACCGAACTGTCCAAGAACATCCTGCGCGGCCTGGCCGCCTACCGGGAACTGCTGGCCACCCGGCCCGAGTGGCACGGCAAGGTCGTGCACATCGCGTTCGCGTACCCGTCCCGGAGCAGCGTGCCCGGCTACCGCGAGTACACCGAGCAGGTCGAGCGGCTGGCGGCGGAGATCAACGCCGAGTTCGCCACCCCGGACTGGCAGCCGCTGGTGCTGGAGGTCAAGGACGACTACTCGCGCTCCCTGGCCGCCTGCCGGGTGGCCGACGTCCTGGTGGTGAACCCGATCCGGGACGGCATGAACCTGGTAGCCGAGGAGGGGCCGGTGCTGTCGGACCGGGACTGCGCCCTGGTGCTGTCGCGGGAAGCCGGGGCCGCCTCGCTGCTCGGCTCGGATGCCCTGCTGGTGAACCCGTACGACATCGGCGCCACGGCCAGCGCCCTGCACCAGGCCCTGATCATGCCCGACGACGAACGCCGCCGCCGCCGCGTAGCCCTGGCCAAGGCCGCCGCCAGCCACTCCCCCAGCACCTGGCTGACCGCGCAGCTAGACGCCCTAAGTTAGGCGGTACCGTCCGGGGGGACGACCCCCCTGGACCCCCCGATTCCCGCGGCGGTACTTGCCGTAGGACCGGCCGCTCGCCCGGGCGCAAGGCCCGGGACTCGCTAGCCGGTTAGATCGACTCGCCGATACCCGCGTCCAGGACGTCCGCCAGACTGCCCAAGAACCCTGCGACGCCGTCGGGGCCGTCGACTCTCAGGTCGCCTTCGTCGGGGGACAGCTCTGATTCGGGGGCGGCGCTGACGATGGTGGCGCCGGGGATGCCGTCGGCGCGCAGCGCTCGGACGGCGGCGAACGCGGCCAGGTCGCCCAGGTCGTCGCCGAAGAACAGGATCGAACGGGCGCCCCGCTCCCGGGCCAGCTCGGTCAGCGCGACCCCCTTGTCCATTCCGGGGGGCCTGAGCTCGATGACCCGGCGGCCCGGTTCCAGGGCCAGGCCGGTCCGGTGGGCTAGCTCCTCCAGCGGGGCGCGCAGCCCGGCCAGGGCGGCGTCCGGGTCGGCCGACCGCCGGGTGTGCACCGCCAGCGCGTGCCCCTTGTCCTCGACCCAGACCCCGTCCGGCGCGTGGGCCGCGGCCAGCACCGCGGGCAGTTCCGCGTGGGCCTCGTTGACCCCAGGCGGGGAGGGCGGGGACGTGATCTGGCCGTCCTGCCAGCGCTCCCAGCCGTAGTGACCGAGCACGATGATGCCCGGCACGCCGGCCAGCGCGCCCAGCTGGACGGCCTGAGCGACCGGGCGCCCGGTGATGATCGCGAGCGTGCCGATCGGCGTGGCCAGCCGGCGCAGCGCGGCGATGGCCCCGGGGTGGGCGTGGGCCGCCCCCGGGTCGGCCACGATCGGCGACAAGGTGCCGTCGAAGTCCGAGGCGATCAGGGCGTCACCCGGCGCGGCCAGCAGCGCCTCCAGGGCGGCTCGCCCCTCCGGGGTGGCCGCCGGGGGCGGCAGGGCCCGTTCCGGGTCATGCCGTTCCAGGTCATCGTTCATGGGCACCGGTGACTTCTCGCCTCATCCCGTTCTAGTCGGGCCTACTCCGGCCGCGGCGAGCGCATCCGCTGCCGGCGCGCACGCTGGCGGCGCAGCCGCTTGATGAGCACCGGGTCGAACCGCAGGGCCTCGGGCGTGTCGATCAGCTCGTTGAGAATCTGGTAATACCGGGTGGGCGCCAGGTTGAGCGCGTCGTGGATGGCCTGCTCTTTCGCGCCGGGATGCCGCCAGGACCGCGCTTCGAAGGCCAGGATCGATGCGTCCCGTTCGGACAGCTCGGCCATTTCGCCCTCCTCCCGGACACGCTCATCGTAGGCGCGGGCCCGGCACGCGGAAAAATCCCGCCCGACGTTGCTTCCTGGCCGGTTCTGTACCGGCGGGCCCGCGCGACGTACGCTCACCGTTCGTGGCCCCCTTTCGCTGTCTGACCTTCCTGACCGACTACGGGCTGGAGGACGGGTTCACCGCCGCCTGCCACGGAGTCGCCGCCCAGATCGCCCCGCAGATCCCCGTGGTCGATATCACGCACCTGATCCCCGGCGGCGACGTACGGCGCGGCGCGGCCGTGCTGGCCCAGACGATTCCCTACTTCCCGCCGGCCGTGCACGTGGCCGTGGTCGATCCGGGGGTCGGGACCGACCGGCGGGGCATAGCCGTGGCTGCGGGCGACGCCATCCTGGTCGGCCCGGACAACGGCCTGCTGTCCTGGGCGGCGT
The DNA here is from genome assembly GCA_965277615.1 of Streptosporangiaceae bacterium. GTDB lineage: Bacteria > Actinomycetota > Actinomycetes > Streptosporangiales > Streptosporangiaceae > Bog-532. Next base: position 360,854 of record CBDIDG010000005.1, read on the forward strand.
CGGTTGCGGGCGGCCCGCGGACGGCGATCAGCCTGACGAACAAGGAACTGTGGCTCGACGCCGAAGCATCGCCGACGTTCCACGGCCGGGACATCTTCATGCCGGTCGCGGCGCGGCTGGCGGCCGGCGCGGACCTGGCCACGGCCGGTACCGAGATCAAGATCAGCGACCTGGTGACCCTGCCCGCGCCGGCCAGCCGAGTGGTGGACGGCAAGGCCGAAGGCGAAGTGCTCACGGTCGACACGTTCGGCAACGTGCAGCTGTCCATCTCCGCGTCCGACGCGAGCACCATCGGCATCCGGTACGGGCGCAACGTGGTCATCCGGTGCGGGCGGCGCGTGCTGACCGTGCCGTACCGGGAGACGTTCGGCTCGGTCGCGCCGGGCGAACTCGTCGCCTTCGCCGACGGGTCGGGCATGGTGTCACTGGCGGTCAATTCCGGTGACGCGGCCCAGCGGCTCGGCCTGCCGCCCGGCGCGCACGTCTCGGTGAGCCCCGCCTCCTGACCACGCGCACATCACGTATCCAGCCAGACGCTTAAAGTTAATTAAAATCGATCTTCATGCCCCGGTTGGGGGGAACGATTCACGGGGCGCCGGGCCGCATGGCACGATGGTGCTGCGGCGAGGAGACCGTACGGACGGGGCGGGATCACGGGTGCCGGCAGCATCGGCTATCCGCAATCTCGGGCACGGGCCACGCGTCGCAGGTCCCCCGCTCAGAGGAGACGTGACCCCGTGTCACCCCGATTGCCGCGCGGCACCCTGCTAGCGCTATCCGTGCTGGTGACGGCGGCCAGCACGGCCCTGCTGGCGGCTCCAGCCACCGCCGGCCTGCTGACGCATGCGGCCCCCTCCGCGCGCTCCGGGTCCGCGGGCCAGGCGGACAAGATCCGCAAGTCCGAGTGGTGGCTGTCGAGCATGCACGTGACCTCGGTCTGGCCGTCCTCCCGCGGCAGCGGGGTCACCGTCGCGCTGCTCAGCACCGGCGTGCTCACGTCCCACCCCGACCTGATCGATTCGGTCACCACCGGCCCCGATTACACCAGCTCGGGCGAGACGTCCGCCAGCAACACCTGGGGCATCGAAGGCACCTCGGCCGCGAGCATCATCGCCGGCCACGGGGACAACATCGGCGACGCCGCGGGCATCATCGGGGTCGCCCCGGCGGCGAAGATCCTGTCCGTCCGGGTGGCCTTCGACGCCGCGGACGGGCTGAACGAGAGCGCCACCGCCGTCGGGCGGCTCCCGGACGCGATCGCTCAGGGCATCCGGTACGCCGTCGCCCAGGGCGCGAAGGTCATCGACCTGCCGCTCGATCCGTCCACGCTGGCCTCGGACGGCGCGGCCACGGGCGGCCTGTCCGCCGCGGCCGGGGGCAGCGCAGCGGAACGGTCCGCGGTCAGCTACGCGGTGAGCAAGGGCGTCGTCCTCGTCGCCCCGGCCGGCGACAACGGCGATGACGGCAACACGTCCACCTTCCCCGCGTCCTACCCGGGCGTCATCGCCGCCGGGGCGGTCGATCAGCACGGTGCCCTGGCGATCTTCTCCACCCGCGAGCCCTACGTGGCCCTGACCGCGCCCGGGTCGGGCGTCACCGCCGCCAGCCGGCCGTCCGGATACCGGAACATGAGCACGACCGACGCGGCCAGCGCCATGGTGGCCGGGATAACGGCCCTGATCCGGTCCCGGTATCCCGGGCTGACCAGCAGCCAGGTGCGCCAGGCGCTGATCACCGGCAGCGCGCGGTCCGCCGCCGCGGGTACCCAGGCGGGCACCGGAGCGGGCACCGTGGACGCGCTGAAGGCCATGCAGGCCGCGGCGGCCATCGCCAGCCCCCCGCCGCCGACGGCCCGCCCCAGCGCGCCGGCCACTCCGAAGCCCGCAGTGGTCGCGCCGCTGACCACGCGGCCCAAGCCGAGCACGGTGGGCATGGCCAAGTCCGCGCTCCGGTACGCGGCCTGCGCGGCCGGAGGCCTGATCGTCTTGCTGCTGGGCCTGCTGCTCGGGTTCCGGCTGTGGCGCCGCCGGTCCGGCCAGGAGCCCCAGTCCGCCGCTGAGCCCCGGACACTGCTGGACGCTCCCTCCGGGCCGCCGTCCGGCCCCCAGCCGATCCAGGCCAGCAGTGCCCGGCACGCGCGGGCCGGGGAACAGTTCGCCTTTGCCCCCGGTGCTCCCGGCGCCCCGGTCCCGCCGGCTCCGGCGGCCAGGCCCGTGGCGGCCGCCGTCCCGGCCGTGCAGATCCCGACCCCGCCCGTCGGTGCGGCCACTGCCCCCCGGGGCATCCATCGCGGCCCGGACACGATGTCGCCGCGCTTCGCGCCCCCCGGCGGCATGCCGATGGAGTCAGACCTCCTGGACGATGCGCTGGGACGCACCGCCGATCCCACGCCGGCCCCCGACGGCCCCGGTGAACCGGCCGCGGGCCGTGGCCGGCCAAGGAAAGGCCGGGCCGGGCGGGCCGCGGCGGCGCGCACCGTGGCCCAGGAGCAGGCGCCCCCTCCCGGCGGCCCACCCTGGGAGCCAGCTCCCGCGCCTGCTCCCGGGGACGAGCTGCTGCCGGGACCGTGGGGCCGGGCGCCCGACCCGTTCAGCCTGGCCGCACGGCCCGCGTCCGTCCCGCCCGCGCCCTGGGACACGTCGGGCCGCGGTCCGTCCGTGCCGCCGGACCAGCCCGAGCTACCCCACCGGGGTCCCGGGCTGGCGGGCGCCGACCCGCTCGCCGCCGACCCGCGGGCGGCCGATCCACTCGGACTCGATCCGCTCGGGGCCGGCCCCATCACCGGGCCCATCGACCGGCCTGCTGGGCCTGCTGCACCCACGGCTGGGGCCGCCGGCTGGCCGGCCACCGGGCCAGCCGCGGGCGAGCGTCCGCCCGTGGCCTGGCGGCCGATCCCACCCGGCCCGCAGCCGCGGCCCGCGATCCCGCCCCCGCCCGGCCTTTCCGGCCCGGGCATGAGTACCCCGACACCTCCGACGGGTTTCCCCGCGGTGCCGGCGTGGCAGGCTGGCCCGGATCCGGCGGGCGAACCCGGCGGCCCGCGCCCGATCTCGCCCCGGGACCGGCTGCCCCTGGAGGAACCGGCTGACCTCCGTCCGGCCGCGCCGCTGGCGCCACCACCAGCTCCCGCTGGACCGCCGCCACCGTGGCGGATCCCGGGGAGCAGTGGCCGCTTCCCCGGAGCGGGCCAGGAGAGTCCGGCACCGCCCGGGTCAGAGCCCGCAGCTCCGGGCTCGTCGCGGGACGGATACCCGGGCCACACCGGACGGCTCAGCCGGGCCGGTGAGTTCCTGCCGCCGTACGCCGGGCGGCCCGCCCCGGACGACGAGCCCGAGCCCGGGCCGGCTCCGGATGGGCCGCCGGCCGCCGCGGAGCCGGCCGGCGGCTGGACCGAGGAATCGCCGTCCGGCCCGCTGTACATCTGGAATCCGGCCGCGCTGACCGAACCGTTCCCGTCCTCGTCGACGCCACCAGCGGCACCACCCAGGCCGGACACGGATGACGACACGGGCCCGCACCACCACCGGGCCTAGGCAGGCTCAGGAACGCCGGCTGGCTGCTTCCGCAGCCAGTTGCTCCTTACGGACCGAGGCGTACATGGGCACGTACTCCTGGCCGGACAGCTCGTGGATGGCCCGCACCACCTCATCGGCGATGGCCCGCCGGACCTTGCCCGGCGCTTCGGGTTTGCCTCCGGCCTGGCCGTCGGCTTCGGCCCCGAACGTCATCGGCTTGCCGATCTTGATCCGGACCTTGCCCAGGCGCGGCACCGAGTGGCCGGGCGGCAGGACCCGGTCCGTGCCGAACATGGCGACCGGGATCACCGGCAGACCGGAGTTCATCGCCAGCCAGCCGACCCCGGGCCGGGCCCGGTACAGCCGGCCGTCCGGGGAACGGGTGCCCTCGGGGTAGATGCCGAACAGCTCACCCTGGCGCAGCAGGTCCAGGGCAGCCTCCAGCGTCGCCTGCGCGGCCCGGGCCCCCTCCCGGTCCACCGGGATCTGGCCGGTCGACCGCAGGTAGCGGCCCATGAGCCGCATGGCGGGATGCCGGCTGGTGAAGTACTCGGACTTGGCCGTGAACGTCACCGGCCGCTTGAGCATGAACGGAAGGAAGACCGAGTCCAGGATGGACAGGTGGTTGGAGGCCAGGATGGCCCCGCCGGTCTGCGGCACGTACTCGGCTCCGGTCACCTCCGGCCGCCACAGCCCGCGCAGGAACGGTCCGGCGACGAGCCGAGAAAGCTGGTACTGCACCCTTTGTCCTCCCGACAATCCGGTCCCGGCTATCCGATCCGGCCCACGATGGATGAGCCGGTGACGGCCGGTCCAGGACCGGCTGCCGTGTCGTCGGAGAGCGGGACACCCGCCAGCAGCGCGATGCCGAGGGGCAGAGCCAGCGGCAGGGCTGTAGCAGGGACGATAATGCCCGAATCATCCGCGAACCAGCCAAGGACCGCAACTAGCCACATCATGGACAAGGTGATGGCCATCAGCGGCTCGGCGGCGTAGCCGAGGGGCACCGCGCGCACCCGGAACCAGCCCGGCTTCAGCAGCAGCAGGCCGATGAGCAGGACCACGACCGGGACCACGGGGCTGTAGGTGTTGACCGAGAGCGACCCGAGCATGGAGGACAGCTTGCGGGTCAGCAGGCCACCGGCCCGGCCGTGCAGCAGGTTCCCGGCGAACACTCCGATGTCGGAGTGCCCGGTCGCGGGGACCAGGTAGTTGATCAGCGCGAACACCGCGAACAGGGCGAGCCCGCTGCCCAGGATCACGATCACCCGGCGGGCGGTGATCCGCACCCGGGCCAGGGCCATGAGCAGCAGGATGAAGCCGGGCACCATGGCTATGGTGCCGCCCACCTTGCCGCCGAACTGCGGCCAGCCGCAGGCCACCACCGCGAACACCGCGACGGCCCCGGCGGCCAGCACCGCCCGGCCCGACCTGCTCCCCCCCACCCGACCCGGGGCATGGTCACCATCCCGGCGCAGCACGGCGCGCCCGGCCCAGGCGGCGGCGAGGATGCCGCACACCGTGTACAGCCCCACCGCTTCGCCGCCGATGCCGTAGAACCGGCCCGCTTCCAGGACCGACAGCCCGAACGGCGTTCCCATCTGCAGCCGCGACCCGGTGATCACGTCGAGGCCGATCACGGCGACCGTCAGGGCTGCTACCGCGCCCGGCGGCCCGAACGGATCCCGGCGCCACGGCCCGCCCAGCGCGATGACGCCAATCACGGCCGTCCAGGCCGCGGTGAGCCCGTACAGCCAGATGGCGGGGTGCGACAGCTCCCACCACGGCACCAGGTTGGCCAGGAACGAGCCGGCCGGCACCGCGGCCAGCACGGTCCCGGCGATCCGCCACCGGGTGGCCCGGTCGCGGCGGCGTGCGGGCTGCGCCCCCCACCAGAGCAGGCCGATGCCGATACAGGCGGCCGCGTCCAGCAGGGCGTACGCCCAGAAGAAGATCGTGTGCGTGCTCGTCCACACCTGGGCCGCGGTGTCCTGGCCGATCAGGCTGCGCACGGCGGGGGCGGCGGCGCCCCGGCCGGCCCGGGTGATCTGCGACCCCACCACGTCCGAGGGGACCGGCTGGCCGCGCCAGCCCAACACCGTGGGGGTTAGGTCGGTGAGCACGACCATCCCCGGCTGCCGGGTCGATTCGGCGTCCAGCAGGCCGGTCCGGTAGCCCGGGCCGCTGACCGCCACGACCTGCAGGTGCGGCGGGTTGGTGGCGGCCCCGGGCGCGGTGACCATCAGCGTCGCCCCGGCCGGGAGCGCCGCGGTGATGGCGGCCAGCTCGGTGTCGGCGTGCCGGACGGCCGCGGTCCGGCGGGCTCCGTCCGGACCCGGCAGCGACCCCAGGTCGACAACGGTCAGCGGGCAGCGGGCCAGCAGCTGCCGCTGGGCGCCCGCCGCGGTGGGCAGCGCCGGCCGGTAACCGCTCACCTGCCCGCCGGAGCTGGCCAGCGCGAGCGCGGCCCCGGGCCCGACCGCGACCGAACAGCTCCCGCGGCCCGCGGCGGAGGCCAGCAGGCCCCACTGCGGGCTGGTGTGGAACTGCTGGTTGAAGCGGGTCAGCCCGGGCATCGCGGCGATCTGAGCCGGGGTGGTCCCGGCCGGGCTCGCCGTCGCCCCGCTGGGGTCGGCGGTCACCGCGGGCAGCACCGGGCACGGGCCCTTCTCGGTGTGCGGGGCCCGGGCCCGGTTCCCGGCGTTCATGGTCAGCCAGGCGTCCTCTGGGCAGGTGTGCGGCAGGATGGCGTAGTCGACCAGTGAGCCGGGCGAGCCGGCCGAGGTCACCCGCCACAACGCCGGGGTCGCGGCCGCAGACACGTCGGTCCAGCGGAGCCCGGAAATCCCGACGACCACGACGGGCCCGGACACCGCGGGCCCCGCCGCCGTCACCCCGGCCCGGGCCGCGCCCGCGTTCGCACCCACCACGCCTAGGGCGGCCGCGAGCGCGCACACGCCGCCCACCACCCAGCGCCAGAGCCTCCGATTCACGGGTCAACGGTATCCGGCCCGGACGGATCACCGTGGACCGTGACGGAACCCGCCGGGTTTTAGGCCGGTCCGAGCAGGTTCTCAGGCGAAGGAGCGGGGGCGTTCCGGCCGGCCGCCGACCGGAACTGGCTGAGCCCCGCGGCCAGCGCCGTCCGGGCCGCGGGCGGCATCCGCGCCAGCACCCGGGCCAGATCCTCGCGCCGCTGCCGCCGCAGCCCGTCCAGCAGGGCCCGGCCCTCCGGCGACAGGCGCAGGATGACGGCCCGGCGGCTGGACCCGTGCACGCGGTGCAGAAAGCCGGCCGCTTCCAGCCGGCCGCACAGCCGGCTGGCCGACGACACCAGCGCCCCCAGCTGGGTGGCCAGCCCGCTGAGGTTGATGTCGCGGTGCCGTTCCACGATCAGCAGGACGTGCAGCTGGGTGGCCGAGGTCGGCAGATCCTCCGTTTCCCGGTTCCAGAACGCGGCCAGGAAGCTGGCCGCCTCTTCGATGGCCGCAACCAGCGGGCCGGCGGCCTCGCGCTGATCGCTGGCTGGGGCGGAGTCGGGGGTCGGCATGCTGTGCGGGGAAGCCATGCCCCTAGTCATGCCGCGTGTCAACGGTCTTACACCTGCCGAGAGCGCCGGGCCCTAACCGGTGCAGATGTTCTGGTTGGCGGTCCGGGCCGACGGGATCGGCAGCGAGGGGGTGACGGTCGGCTGCGGGCTGGCCGTAGCCGACCCCGCCACGGTGCCGGACGACGCGGTCCCGGACGAGCCCCGGGCCCCGGACGAGCCCTGGGCTCCGGACGGGCTGATGTCCGGTGAAGGCGTCACCGCGGTGGCGGGGGGCGAGCCCGGCGTGCTGGCGGACGGGGTAGCCGATGCGCTGGCCGACGTGCCCGCGTGGAACAGCGACCGGCTGGCCGGGACATCGTTGCGGAAGGACCGGAAGATCTGGCTGTCCTGCGGCTGGTTCCACAGCACGTTGGCCGTATCCGTCGGCACCACTTCCGAGCGCGGGTACGTGGGCAGGGTGAAGAACGCCACCTTGTTGGACGGCAGGCTCCGCAGGCTGGAGGCCAGGTTGTACAGCCCGGTCGCCCCGCCCAGCTTGGTGTCGATGGTGAGCGACTTCGTCGCGGCGTCGAGGAACTTGTAGATCGCCACCGGGTTGAGCAGCTTGCTCTTGACCCGCTGGACGAGGGAGGACATGAACGCCTGCTGACGCGCGATCCGGTCCAGGTCACTGCCGTCGCCCAGCGTGTAGCGGGCCCGGACGTAGGCCAGGGCCTGCTTCGGGTTCAGCAGGTGCTGGCCCGCGGTCAGCTTCAGGCCGGACAGCGGGTCGTTGATCGCCCGGGTGTTGCACTCCTGGACGCCGCCGAGGGCGGACACCATGTTCTGGAAGCCGGTGAAGTTGACCACCACGAAGTGGTCGATGTAGATGCCGGTGTCCTGCTCGACGGTCTTCAGCGTGCAGGCCACACCCAGGGCGGTGTTGTTCCCGTCCAGGTTGCCGAGGGCGAACGCTTCATTGATCTTGAACGTCTGCGCCGCCGACATCTGGCCGTTGCCCATCTTGCAGGCCGGAATGCTGACGTAGGAGTCACGCGGGATCGACATCACCTCGGCCCACTGCCGGTTGGCCGCGATGTGCATGATCATCGTCGTGTCCGACTGGTCGGTGACCAGATTTCTGCCGTAGCTGCCGCTCAGGCCGAACCGGCTGTCGGACCCGATGATGAGGATGTTCTCGGCCTGGGGGTGCAAGTCGACCGGCTGGGAACCCAGCAGCCCGCTGACGTCACGCTGCTGGATGTTGCCGTTCAGGTGGCGGTAGACCAGGAAGACCCCGACCGCGGCCAGCGCGACCACCCCGGCGGTGATGCTGGCCGTCCAGATCAGGACCTTCCGGCGACGGCCACGGCGGCGCGGCGGCGGCCCATCATCAGGTGGCGCTGTACCAGGTGGAAGCGCATCAGGGGCCGGATCTCCCGGCTCGTCGGCCGACGGCGGCTCGGCCGACGCTACCCCCGCGCCGGAATCATCCGGCGGGATAGAACTCCCCATGTGTTACTCCACCCGGTTACCGAGGTCTGCGAAGATCACCATTCCCAGGCCCCGGATAAACACTCCTATAAAAAACGACGCCCGGGTGCAGCGGTTAGTTGCCGGGAATTACGGATTCTTTCTACTATTTTGCCTTATCGGTAACCCCTGATCAGGACCGGCCCGCCGCTTCGAACGCGCGGCCCGTCTCGGTCGCCGCCCCGGTACTGGTGAAGAGGCCCAGGCTGCCGTCGGTGCTGGATGCGGGCAGGGCGAACCATGCGTACCGCTGCACGTACGGCAGGCCATCCAGCATCGTGGTCGCGGCCGTGACAAAGGCGGCCTGCTGCGCTCCGGTCGGGAATTGGCCGGTGCCGAAGTTGGCCAGGCCGAACTCGGTGAGCCAGATCGGCTTGTGGTAGCGGTCGTAGACGGCCTGCAGGTAGCTTTCCAGCTGGCTGACGGCCGGACCGGTGCTGAAATCGCTGCCGTACCAGTGCAAGGTGATGAAGTCGACCCGGTCACCGCGCGCGGCCGCCCCGCTCATGAACTGATCCAGCCAGCTGCCCGGCGTGGCGCCGTTCGCGGCCACGGCCGGGCTGCCCAGCGTCATCCCGGTCGCTTCCAGCTGGGGCCACAGGCCCAGCGCCTGCGCCACCGTCATGTTGGACTGGCTGGCCAGGTCCGGCTCGTTGAACCCGAGCAGGGTGCTGCCCTCGCTTTTGACCTGGGCCAGGGTGGCGCTGGTCACGCTGGACGCGCCCCAGATCATCGGGACGTAGGCCACCCCGGGCGGGCTGGCCACACCGGCCGGGCTGGACTCCCAGTTGTAGAACCAGGAGGCCCCGGAGGCGGCCAGCGACGCCGCCGACGCACTGAACGACCACGTCCCGACGCCCTTCTTGGCGCTGGACACCGGAGCCGCCGGGGTCGGCGAGGCGGTGGTCGCGCGCGGCCGCGATGGCGTGGGGGTGGGCCGCGCCACCGTCTTGCGCACCGTGACCCGGGGGCTGGGGGCGGGCGCGAACGTGGCGGGCGGCCGGGCCGTGGCCGACGGGCTGGCCACGGTCAGCGCCGCGGTGGTGGCCGCGTGCGCGTGCACGACGGCGAACGCGCCCCCGCCCGCACAGGTGACCAGGGCGACCGAGGCCGCCACCACCTTGGGCTGGAGGTAGGCGGCCGTCTTGCCCAGCGTGCGCACATGGGCCCGGCCCAGCGTGCTGGTGTGCCGGCCCGCAGGCAACCGGCGTCGTAGGAGTCGGGGCCGCAGCAGCCGGGCCACCGGGCCTCCGTGCGCCAGCAGGTGCCCGCTGAGCGCGGCCGGGACCGGCAGCAGCGGCAGGCCGGTCAGCAGCCGCTCGGCCGGGACCAGGGCCTCGGGCCACTCGCCACACTGGGAGCAGTTGCGGGCGTGCCGGGCCACCCGCTTGCGCCACAGCGGGCTGGGGTGGTGGTCCCAGGTCGCGGTGACCACGGCCAGCTCGGGGCAGGGCGGCACCTCGTGCAGGGCCCGGACCACGATGCGGGCGGTGGCCAGCTGCTCCTTCATCCGGGCGATGCGGACCGCCGCGTGCCGGGGCGGCAGCCCCAGGGCCTCGGCCACTTCGCGGCGGTCCAGGCGCCCCGCGGTCTCCTGCCACCACAATGCGAGCAGATCCCGGTCGTCCTCGTCGAGCCAGCGGGTGGCCTCGGCCGTCTCCCGCCGCTGGCCGGACAGCCCGAGCTGCAAGATGGTCAGGTCGGCGAAGTCCGACTCCGGAGCAGCCTCCTGCACCACCGCAGTGTCCGGGACAGCCATCGCCCGGGTGGCGTAGTACCCGCGCACCTGCCGGATCGCGATCGCCACCAGCCAGGACCGGAACGCCGTGGGTTCGCGCAGGTCCGGCAGCCCCCGGATGGCCCGGATCAGGGTCTCCTGGACCACGTCGTCGGTGTCAGCGTGACCGGACATGGCCCGGCCCACGATGTTGTACAGCAGCGGCAAGTATCCCGCCACCACCGCGTCCAGCGCTTTCCGGTCACCGCGTTGCGCGGCGATCACCGTCTCGGTGCCGGGCTCGTTCTCAGCTGGCGTCCGCATCGCACTTCACCTCCGTCACAGATCGTTCGTGCCGGATAGGAGACCCGGGGGCTGGGGTGCGGATAACAGAAAATCCGGTCGGCAGATTTTTGTTATCCGCACGTCTCGCCACGGTCTCCGAGACGGGAGCACCACAGTAGGGGAAGGAGCCGGATGACGCTGCGAAAATGGACCAACCGGACAGACCGGGCGCTGGCCGCGCTGGGCCTGGCTACGGTGGCCCTGCTGCTGGCCGCGTGCTCGGCGGCCGGCGGATCACCGGTCACCGGCTCGGCCGGCGGGACGGCCCGCGGGACGGCCGGCGGATCGGCTCTGGCGTCCGCGCCAGCCGCGGCCGCCCCGCTGACGGCCCGTCCGGCGGCGACAGCGTCGATCCCGGCGTCCCCCGCACACTCCACCCGGCTCTCCGGCCGCCCCTCCGCCACGACCGCTGCGCTGCCCGGCCCTGGGCAAGCCGTCAGCCCGTCCGTCGTCGCGCCGGCCGGGAGCCGGGTGGTCACGTTCGTCAACCGGGTGTCGCAGCCGATCTGGGTCGCCGCCTCGCCCGACGCTGCGCACCCGCTGGCCGCCACCGGCTGGGTGCTGCCGGCCGGCCAGAGCGTGAGCATCGTCGTGCCGGACCACTACAACGGCCGGTTCTGGGGCCGGACCGGCTGCGTGTTCTCCGGCGGGCACGGCCACTGCCAGACCGGGGACTGCAACGGCCTGTTCCAGTGCACCGGGTACGGCTCGATCCCGGCCACGCTGGCCGAGTAGAACCTCAATTCCTTTGACGGCCTGGACTTCTACGACGTGTCCATGGTCGACGGCTCGAACCTGCCGATGTGGATCAACACCACCTCGGGCCGCACCCCGGACAAGGTGAGCTCCACTGGCTGCGTGGCGGCCGGCTGCACGACCGCGGTCGACTGCCCGGCCGCGCTCCAGGTCACGGCGGACGCAAAGGTGGTCGCGTGCGAGTCGGCCTGCGCCCGGCTCGGCACTGATCAGTACTGCTGCCGGGGCGCGTGGGCGTCCCGGGCGGCCTGCAACCCGGCCCAGTGGCCGGTGGACTACGCCGCGGTGTTCAAGAAGGCCGAGCCGTACGCCTACTCCTATGCCGACGACGACGCCACCAGCACCTATACCTGCACCGGCGAATGCGGCTACCGGATCACGTTCGGCCTCACCCCGGGCGGCTAGCTGCTTCGCGCAGGGCATCGACCTCGACCAGCAGGGACTGGGTCATCCAGGCCGGCAGCAGGGTCTCGCGGGGGTGGGCGCCCGAGGCGGCGATCCTGATCGCCGCCTCCCGGTCCGGGGTCAGCCGCGGGTGGGTGAAGAACTCGCCCTCGTCGGCCTCCAGGTAGGTGTGGATGTAGTGCCGGTAGTGCCGGGCGATGCGGCTCTCGGTCTGCTCCCGGTCGGCCCGGCCGGCCAGGAAGTCGACCAGCGGCTGCCGCCAGTTGCTGCGGCCGACGGCGAAGCCCACGTAGCCTTCCAGCGGCGCCGCGATCCGGAGCCAGTGGTCGACCTGGCGCTGCGGGGCGTTCCGGCCCAGCACGATGCAGGAACTTTCCGGCTCGCCCGCCTCCCGCACCGCAGCCAGCACCTCCCGGGCGTCCCCGGTGGCCTCGTACCCCTCCAGCTTCCAGATCCCGGGATGCACCCCGGCCTCGGTCAGCGCCTCGATGACCTGGACGGTCAGGCGGGGCCGGGCCAGCTCATCGTAGAGCGACTCGTCCTCGTACTTTTCCGACTGCTCGCTGGTCGGCGGGACCAGCAGCTCGAGCATCCAGCGGCGGCGGCTGTGCAGCGCGTAGTCGTTGAGCCGCTTCAAGGTCTTCGTCTGCCTTTCCCGCAGCTCGGCCGGATCCTCCGGGTTGAACCGGACCAGCACCTTGACCCAGTCCGGGTCGAACGCCTCGATGTGCGCGGGGAAATCGTCGCCGTACTCGAACTTGAACTCCTTGGACCCACTGGCTTCTACCGGCATGGCCAGGACGAAGCCGGCCTGCTTGGCCGCCCGGGCCACGTCGGCCCCGAGTTCCTCGTCGACCAGGATGCCGAGCCGCCCGGCCACCAGCGGCGTATCGCCGAGCACCCGCTGGGCCGCGGCGAAGATCAGCGATTTGGCGTCCCGCATGTCCGCCAGCTGCTGCGGCGTAGGCTCGCCCTCGACGCCGAACAGGCTGCCGAACGAGTCGCGCTGGTCCATCGCCATGATGAACAGCGGCTGCGCCGCGGTCGGCGGTCCGGTGATGTCAGTCATAGGTGCCTGCCTTCCTGTGCCGTACGGTCCCGACGGCCGCTCCCATCCAATCAACCGCCGGGGTGGCCCGGCGCACCGGGCGGCAGGCAGCGGCGGGGACCGGGTTAAGCTGCCGGAACTCGGAAAGGGCAGGTGTGGATGAGCCATCAGACAGTGTCCCCCGGCCGTGGCGCCCCGGCGATCAGCGCGGCCGTGCTGGTCGCGCACGGGGGCCGGTCGCAGAGCACCGCCCCGGTCACGCCCTATCAGCCGGCCGTGCTGCGGATGATCCCGGTGGCCGCGGCCATCCGCCGGGCCCTCCCCGGCAACGCCACCGTGGTGAACCGGCCGCTGTACCGGCTGCGCGGCTGGAACGGCGACCTGGCCTCCCCGGTGGCCGACCTGACCCAGGCGCTGGACCAGCTCAGCGAGCGGTTCGGGCCGATCCCGGTCGTGCTGGTCGGTCACTCGATGGGAGCGCGGGCCGCGATGCGGGTCGCGGGTCACCCGCAGGTGACCGCGGTGGCCGGGCTGGCTCCGTGGCTGCCGCCGGGCGAGCCGGTCGAGCAGCTGGCCGGCCGGCGGGTCCTGCTGGCCCAGGCCCCGGGCGACCGCATCACCCGGCCCGCCGACACCTGGGCCTTCGCCGCGCGGGCCGCCGCGGTCACCACCGTGGCCACGATCGAGGTGCGGCACGGCGACCACGCCATGCTCCGCCGGGCCTCAGTCTGGAACCAGATCGCGACCGGGTTCGTCCGGCTGGCCCTGGGCCTGCCCTCCGACGAGGGCCTGGTCAGCCAGGCGTTCCAGGCGGCCGAGGCGGGCGGCCCGCGGCTGCAGGTGTGACGGGCTGGGGTAAGCGTCAGGCCGGGCGGGCGGCCAGCAGGTAGGCCCGGCGGGTGTCCACCTCCGCCGGGTAAGCCCGCCGCTCCAGCTGGGCCTGAAGGGTGAACTCGGCGCTGGTCAGCGCCGCAGCCACGTCCCGGGGCTCGTGGAAGCGGAAGTCCACATCGACGTCGTGCCCCAGCCAGGCGTCGAAGTGCCGCACCTCGGTCCCCACGTGGAACGTGAGCAGGATCAGGCCGCCGGGCCGCAGCACCCGGTACATCTCGGCCAGCGCGGCCGGCAGCTCGCCCGGGTCCAGGTGGATGACCGAGTAGAACGCGATCACCGCGCCGAACTCCCCGTCCGCCGCGGGCAGGCCCAGCAGGTCGCCCACGCGGAACTCGGCCCCGGGCTGCTCACGCCGGGCGACCTCGATCATGCCGGGCGACAGGTCGATGCCGACCGCGGCCGCACCCTGGGCGGCCAGCCACCCGGTGATGTGCCCCGGTCCGCAGCCCAGGTCACCGACCGGTGTCCCGGCCGGGCGCTGCTCGAGCAGCGCGGCCAGCAGGGCCCGGTCCAGCGGCTTGCCGCTGAGCTCGTCGCGCAGCCCGTCGGCGTACGCCCCTGCCACCGCGTCGTAGCTGCGGCGGGTGTTTCCGTGCGGTCCAGCCGCGCCTGCTCGGTCAGCCATGGATGTAGTGCCCTTTTATTAATTAATCAGCTTGACGGCGGTACCAGCCGGTAGACGGCTCCGGCGGTGTCGTCGCTGACGTACAGCGCCCCGTCCGGGCCGGGCACCGCGTCCGCCGGGCGTCCCCACCGGTCGCCGTTCGCGTCCTGGAAGCCGGTGACCAGATTCACCGCGGCCCCCAGCGTGTGCGTGCTGCTGTTCCAGGGCATCCACAGCACCGCCGGCGCTCGCGGCGGCTTCCGGTCCCAGGAGCCGTGCACCGCGACCACGGCGCCGCCGGACCACGGCGCGGCGACCTGGCTGTTCTCCAGGAACGACAGACCCAGTGGGGCGCTGTGCGCGGGCAGCCCGACCTCGACCGGCTTCAGCGCGGCGCAGTTCAGGTGGCCGCCGCCCGGGTTGGTCACCGCGTCGGGCACGAACGGCACGTTCACCAGCGAGCCGGCCGGGTGACTGTTGTCCTGGTCGGGGTTGCAGTAGGGCCAGCCCAGGTCCCGGCCCGCCGTCACCGGCGCCACCTCGTCCGCCGGATGCTCGTTCACGTAGCTCTGGATCACCTGGCCGAACGGGTTGCTGTTCCCGTCGAACGAGGCGTGCGCGGGGTAGGTGATGTTGTCCCGGTTGTTGATCGCGGTCCACACCGTGCCGTCCGGGGCCACGGCCAGGCCCTCGCCGTTCCGTACCCCCTGCTCCATGACCCGCAGGTTTTTCCCGGTGGGGCTGACGGCCTCGATCGTCGCTCGCGGCGGGTTCATGGTCCGGTCGGCCGGAGTGGCGTTCGACGCGCTGCCCACGTTGAAGTAGATGGTCCCGTCGGCCGTCACGGCCACGTCCTTGTCCCGGTGCACGTCGTCGCCGGACGGGTCCTGGTCTGGCAGGCCGCCGGCCACCACGGTGCGCGAGCCGCTGACCCCGTGGCCCGCCCAGGCGTAGCGGTCGATCTGATCGGACTCCCCGACGTAGAGCACCCAGCGCCCGCCGAGCCGGGCAAAGGCCAGCCCCTGCGGCGTGGTCAGCCCGCTCAGCACGGTGCGCGAGGTGGCTTTGCCCTGCTGGTCCGGGCTGAGCTCCACCACGGTGCCGTGGTCGGGCTGGCTGACCAGCAGATCACCCTGGGGCGTCCAGGCTTCCATGCGCGCGTCCGGCACCCGGGCCCAGACCGTGGCCGTCCAGCCCTTCGGCAGGGTCAGGGTCCGGGAACCCGAGATCGCGCCGCCCCGCTGGCCCGCGGGCACGCGCAGCGTGGTCTGGGTGTCGGCCGCCGGCGGTGGGGCCGTGGACCCGGACGGGCTCGCGGCGGCGGGCGAAGGCGAAGCGGACGACGGCGCGGCCGATGCGAACGAAGGATTCGACGTTGGCCGGCTACCCGAGCCACCAGAGCCACCGCAGGCCGCAACGGCCAGGCCGACCGTCGTGGCCAGCGTGGCCGCGGTCAGGTGCCGGCGGCTCACCACCGGGCCCGCCGGGCCGCGCACCGGGAGACCGGCCTGGCGGCCCACCGCATGACGGTACGCATGAAAACACAGTAGGGCGTCCGCGCCGGCGAGACGCCCAGGATGCCGGTCTTCATCCCATCTACACCGGGCGCCCGCCGGTTTTGCACACGCCTCGCCGAACCTGAGGTCAGGACCGGGAAACCCTGGTCGGGAAGAAGGACCTGCCATGCTGACCGACAAGCCACCGCTGATGATGACCCCCGCCTTTGCCGCCTGGAACACGGTGGCACGGTTCGACGACTACGAGACGGCCCAGCGCGCGGTGGACCGGTTGTCCGACGACGGCTTCCCGGTCGAGACGCTGGACATCGTGGGCAGCGACCTGCGCTTGGTCGAGCAGGTGACCGGGCGGCTGACCAAGGCCCGCGCGGCCGGCGCCGGGGCCATCAGCGGAGCCTGGGCCGGACTGATGATCGGCATCCTGCTCGGGCTGTTCAGCACCGGCGCCTGGCTCGGTGTGGTCGTGGCCGGCGTCGCGATCGGGGCCGCCTTCGGCGCGGCGTTCGGATTCGCCGCGCACGCCGCCACCCGCGGCCAGCGCGACTTCAGCTCGGTCCAGGCCCTGTCCGCCACCCGCTACGACCTGATCGCCCGGGAAGGCACCGCCGACCGGGCCCGCACCATGCTCGGTCAGTCCGGCCTGCTCCCGGCCCAGACCTGACCGGTTCCGTGGGTGCCGGCAGGTTCGATGGCCTCCGGTCCGGAGCCGGAGGCCGCCGGGCTCGCCGGGGCCTGCGGCCTGGCCTTTCTCATTCTGAGACATCGTTGTCAGCACGCGGGGGCGGGTCGGCAGGATCGGCCGCTGGACGACGGCTTTATTCGATCGTGGTCAAAATAACTCGTGCCTAGCCTGGAGTAATGGCAACCAGCAGGCTTGGCCCAAGGAGACCAGCCGACCAGACCAGCGAGGCAGCGGGCGGCCGGTCCGGGGGGTGGGCCCTGCTGGCCACCAGCCTGGGCTTCGGGGTCGTCCAGCTGGACGTGAGCGTGGTCAACGTGGCCATCAAGCCGATCGGCGCGGACCTCGGCGGTGGGGTCAGCGGGCTGCAGTGGGTGGTCGGGGCCTACACCGTCGCCTTCGCGGCGCTGATCCTGTCGGCCGGGGCCCTGGGTGACCGGATCGGGGCCAAGCGGGTGTTCATCGCCGGGTTCGCGCTGTTCACGGTGGCCTCGGCCGCCTGCGGGCTGGCTCCGACGCTGGGCTTCCTGATCGCCGCGCGGGCGGTCCAGGGGGCCGGGGCCGCGGTGCTGGTACCGTCCTCGCTGAGCCTGCTCAACCACGCCTACCGCGACGAGCAGGCCCGCGCGCACGCGGTCGGCCTGTGGGCCGCCGGCGCCTCGGTGGCCTTGTCGGCCGGCCCGCTCATCGGCGGCGTGCTGACCTCGTCGCTGGGCTGGCGGTCGATCTTCTTCATCAACGCCCCGATCGGGCTGGCCGGCATCCTGCTCACCCTGCGGTTCGCCACCGAGACACCGCGCGCGGCGGACCGGGGCATCGACCTGCCCGGGCAGCTGACCGCGATCACCGCCCTGGTCGCGCTGGCCGCGGCCATGATCGAAGCGGGTCAGCGCGGCTTCGCCGACGGGCTCGTCCTCACCGGGTTCGGGGTCGCGGCGGTGGCGCTGACGGCGTTCATTCTCATCGAGTCGCGGCGACGCCAGCCGATGCTGCCGCTGAGCCTGTTCCCGTCCCGGACGTTCTCGGTCACCTCGGCCATCGGGGTCGTCATCAACGTCGCCTTCTACGGGCTGATCTTCGTGCTCAGCCTGTACTTCCAGGACGCCCGGCACTACTCGGTCCTGCTCACCGGACTGGCCTTCGCCCCCATGACGGCCGCGATCTTCGCGGCGAACCTGCTGGCCGGGTCGCTGGGCCGCCGGACCGGCCCGCGGACGCTGCTGGCCGGAGCGGCCCTGCTGCTGGCCGCGGGGCTGGGCGGCCTGCTCATCGTCGGAGCCGGCCCCAGCTACCTGGCCATCGTGGCCCAGCTGGTCGTGGTGGGGTTCGCCCTCGGCCTGATCGTCCCGGTGATGACGTCGGCCCTGCTGGGCAGCGTCGACCGTAGTCACTCCGGGGTGGCGTCCGGCACGCTGAACACCGCCCGGCAGACCGGCAGCGTCATCGGGGTCGGGCTGTTCGGCTCGCTGGCCGCCGGGCACCTGGTCAGCGGGCTGCGCCTGGCCCTGGTCATCTCCGTCGGCCTGGCCCTGCTGGCGGCGGGGCTGGCGTCCGGTGTGACCGCCGACGCCTGACCGGGCTGGTCGGCTCCTGACTGGTCGGCTCCTGGGTAAACGGCCGGTCAGGCGGTCAGGCGGAACCGGCCCCGGTCGTGCTCACGATCCCACGACTCGACCATCGCGGTCCCCGCGATCACCGACGTCCCGACCACGGCCAGCGCCGCGCCCACCAGGGCCAGTGGATTATTGGTGACCACCGACACGACCAGCGCCGCGACGGCCACCGCCAGCCCGATGAACCCGGCCAGCACCACCTTGGCCGCGGCGCTCATCGACCGCCGGTCCGAGCTGACCGCAGGCATCCGCGGCAGCTGGCTGCCGACCAGTAGGGCCGGCAGATCGCCCGTGATCGCGGCCAGCTCGGCGAACGTACGGGACGCCAGTGTCCGGCCGACCCGGCCCACGAACTCATCCTGGGTCAGCCGGCCCTGCACGAACGCCGCCTGCAGCACACCGACCACGTGCTCCCGGTCCGCGCGTGACGTCCGCAGCAGCCCCTGACCGGCCGCGACCAGCGGCATGCCGTTCCCGGGTGAGTTGGTCACCGGCGCCTCCTCGTGAGCTCAGCGCCAGAAAAGCGTAACTCCGTTATCGTCCCGAGACCATGCCCTAGACCACCGGGATCAGGTCGATGCGGACGGTGAGCGGCGTGGTGGCGATGGCGCGGCCGATGGCGGCGTCCCACCGGTAGGGCAGCTGGCGGGACCGCTCGGCGGTGTCGTCGTCGGCCAGGATGACGGCCCGCCCGGTACGCCAGCGGCGTCCGGCCAGGACACGGACCCGCGAATCGTGCTCGATGTTGCGCACCCAGTCCGCCTGGTGCCCGTGCGCCGCGATGACCCAGAACGTGTCGCCGTCCAGCCCGTTCGCGACGCAGACCGGCCGGGGCTTTCCGGTCCGGCGGCCGATCGTCTCCAGCAGCGCGAACGCCGGGGGGGCCAGCCCGTGCCGCAACTGCCAGCGCAGAACACGGTTGCCCGGCCCGAGGGCGACCCGGAGGAGACGGTACTTCACGGTTCGCCGCACGCTGAGCTGACCTATCCGCTTGTGGGGTGAAGCGGCAGGCGGATCAGAGCCCCGGCCTGCCCTCTATGAGAAGTATGGCCCAGGACGTCCGGGGCTCGAGTGATCACGACCCATCCGTGGCGGAGATGAGAGGAGCCTCACGCTCCGGCCGCGAAGTACCGCTTGACTCCTATAGCTAATCTAATTAGCTTTATGGCTATATCAACTAGCTAAGGAGGACGGCATGACTGAGTATCTCGACGTCGATGGCGGCCGGATCGCTTACGACGTGACCGGGGAAGGCCCGCTGATCGTGCTGTCGCATGGCATCGGGGACCGCAGGCAGGCGTTCCGGTTCCTGGCGCCCGAGCTGGTGCAGGCCGGGTTCCGGGTGGCGGCGCCCGACATGCGCGGGCACGGCGATTCCAGCATGGGCTGGGCATCGATCTCCCGCACCGACGTGGCCGGTGACCTGGTCGCTCTGATCAGGCACCTGGGCGGACCCGCCATCATCGTCGGGCACTCCCTGTCGGGCGGAGCGGCCACCATCGCCGCCGCCACGGCACCCGACCTGGTCAAGGGCATCATCGAGGTGGGCCCGTTCACCAAGAAGGTGGAGATCAGCCTGGGCGGCTTGGTCTGGGTCCGCCGCTACCGCCGCGGTTCGTTCCTGCTGGGCCGGGCGCAGTTCCTGCGCAGCCTGAACGCCTGGATGGGTTACCTGGACCTCGCTTACCCGGAAAAGCCGGCCGACTACGCCGCCTACATGACGGCCCTGCGGGCCAAGCTGTCCGAGCCCGGCCGATGGGCCGAGTTCCTCAAGACCGGCAAGACCACCCCGGCCGACGCAGGCGCCCAGCTGCCGCACGTCTCCTGCCCGGCGCTCATCATCATGGGCGACGAGGACCCCGACTTCGCCGATCCTCAGGCCGAGGCCGAGGCGATCGTCGCGGCGATGCCGGCCGGGGTCGGCACGGTCGCGATGATCAAGGGCGCGGGCCACTATCCGCACGCGCAACGCCCCGGTGAGGTCGCCGGGCTCATCACCGGTTTCGTCCGGGACCACAACCTCAGCTGAGGCCGGAGAGGAGCAGGCATGCCAAGAGCCGGGCTGACCAGTGACGACGTGGTCGCCGCCGCGGCCGAGCTGGCCGACGAAGTCGGCTTCCGTGAGCTGACCATGGGCTTGCTGGCCCAGCGGCTCGGGATCCGTTCTCCGTCGCTGTACAAGCACGTCACCGACCTGGCCGACCTCAGGCATCGCGTCGCCACCCTGGCCATGGCCGAAGCGGGCGAGGCGATCCGGGACGCCCTGCAGGGCCGGTCCGGCCGGGACGCTCTCAACGGCCTGCTGACCGCGTTCCTGGCCTACGCCACCACCCACCCGGGCCGGTACGCCGCCACCGTCGGCGAGGGGTTGACCGGCCCGGACGATCCGCTGCTGGCCGCGACCACCCGGGTCATCGACTCCATCTCCGCCGCGCTGCGTGGCTACGGCATCAGCGACGCGGACATGGTGCACGCGATCCGCACCGTCCGCTGCACCATCCACGGTTTCGCCACGCTGGCGGAGGAGGGCGGCTTCCACTGGAGCGGAGAGCCCGGCGACACCTTCGACTACATGATGGGATTCATCGATCGCGGCCTGCGAGCCGAAGTGCCAACCGCGGGCTAGCCGCAGGCGACCCAGAAAGCGGCCGCCGCAGTGGCGTGTTCTCGCCCTGCCGCGAGAACACGCCGGGACCGGTCGGGCAATAACGGGTATCCACCCATAACCCGAACCGGAGGTCCGGCATGAGCAGACCGCAACGCGCATGACGAGGCCACCGGTGGCCGGCCCGGACACCGACGAGGGGATCGCCGACGCCACCTTAATCGTGCAGTCCCGCCGTGATCCAGAGCGGTTCGCGGTCCTGTTCGACCGGCATGCCGCCGAGATCCACCGCTATCTGGCCCGCCGTGTGGGGCACGACAGTGCCGATGACCTGGTCGCAGAAACGTTCTTGATTGCGTTCAGGCAGCGGGACCGCTACGACGAGTCCCGGCTGAACGCCCGTCCTTGGCTCTATGGCATCGCGACCAACCTGCTGGGACGTCATCGGCGTCAGGAGATCCGGTTCTTCCGGGCCTTCGCCCGCATCGGAGCCGATCCGGCCGTTCTCGGTGGGCTGGGGCCGAGCCCATTCCAGCCAGCCGAACCGCTGGCCGAGCGGGTCACTGAGCGGGTAGCGGCCGAAGGGGTGCGCAAGCAGCTGGCCGCGGCCCTGGCCGGCCTGCACCGGGCCGACCGCGACGTGCTCCTGCTGGTCGCCGCGGCTGACTTCAGCTACCAGGAGGTCGCGCTCGCGCTGGGCATTCCGGTCGGCACGGTGTCGTCGCGACTCGCGCGGGCCCGGCGGACGATACGAAAGGCGCTCGGCGGGGTGGATCCGACCGATGGAAACGACGGCCTCGTCGGGGGCAAGGAGGATCTGCGTCATGAATGAGCTGGATCTGGTGAAGGAGCTGTGTACGGCGGTGACGCCGGCCGATCCCGAGCGGCTCGCCCGCGCCCGTGCTCAACTGACCCACGCGGCTGCGGCGGCGGCCGAGGCACCGCAGGCCACTGGAACCGGTGAAAGCCGTAGTCCGCTGGGCCGGGTGCGCTGGCCAGCGCGGGAGCGAACCCGGCTCGCCCTGGCTGGCGGCCTGGTCATCGTCACGGCCGCGGGCTTGTCCACCGGGCTCAGCTTGACGGGCGGCGGGAAGGCGCCCCTGACCGCACCGGCCAGCGCCATGGCCGTGCTGGCTCGCGCCGCCCGCGTGTCCGCCGCTGCGCCGATGCCCCGCGACGACCAGTACATCTACACCGAAGCCACCGGCCTCAGCCCGGCCAGCCTCCAGCCCGGCGATCACAAGATCATCCGGTACACCACCCAGACCTGGTCGCCGGTGGATGGGAAGGCGGGCGATCTGATTCACCAGCAGCCGTGCCAGCGGGTGCCGGGCGGCCCGGACGGGCTGGGCCCGCTGTCCTGCAGCGAAAGGATGTCCGGCACTACCCAGGCCTTCTGGCTCCCGAACGGCCGCGTAGGAGAATTCAGCGGGCCCTTCCCGGTCAAGCTGCCGAAAGGGGCCAAGCTGCTCCCGACCCTGCCGACGACCTACGCCGCCGCGCGCACTCTGCCCACCAGTGCGAGGCAGCTGGACACCTATCTGAAGCAGCTTCGGGTGGCGGCTCTGACCGGTACCAGCAACTCCGTTCCCATCTGGCAGCAGCTCACCACGCTGATGGAATGGGTCCCAGTGCTGCCGCCGAAGGTCGCGGCGGCCGTCTTCACCCTGGCCTCGCAGCAGCCGCGGATCACCTTGCGGCACGTTACGGACGCGGCCGGCCGGCCCGGAATCGGGATCAGCCAGGCCGGAGACACCGACCACGTCCAGCTGATCTTCAATCCGGTGACGTACGAGCTGGAGGGGATGAATGCGAGTAACTCCGAGCTGATCATGACGCCGATGAGCCCGGTGGCCGGGGCGCAGTCGATAGCGATCCTGCACACCGCTGTCGTGAACTCGGAGCCGTCCAGCTAGCCCGGGCCGCTGCCGCTACTGGGGCTCGGGCCGTCACGGGCGCCCGGGCTCCAGTCGTGCACTCCGCGAGCGGGCGGCGATAACCCTGCGGTCACGGACGGGCTTGACGGGTTCCGGGAGTCACAGATGCTCCACACCGTGCGATGCCTCACTCAGCGAAGTGTCCGCGAGTTGTCTCAGGGAAATCCAGCGGCTCCCGGGTAACGTCACTGTGACCATGCGCTTTGCGCAGACAGTTGGGGGCTCTGATGTCAGATACCAACAAGAACCTCGTTCGACGCCACTTCGAAGAGATCTGGAATCAACGGAAGATGGCTGCGTGCGACGAGCTCATGGCTGACGACTTTTCCGAGCATGCGCCTGCGCCGTTTGCCGCAACAGCGCCGGGAAAGGTGCACGGGCCAACGGCCATGCGCGGGACCGTCGAGTGGCTGCTGGACCAGTTTCCGGACCTGAGCATGAGCATCGAGTCGATCGTTGCGGACGAAGACATGGTTGCGGTACGGGTCAGATCGACAGGCACCAACTCGGGCAAGCTCAACGGGTTCTTGCCTCCGAGCGGCAAGCGGTTCACCAGCGAGCAAAGCCACTGGTTCCGCATTGAGGACGGAAAATTGGCTGAGCACTGGGCCACCCGGGATGACCTGGCCACGATGTTGCAGCTGGGCGTGGTGACCCCGCCGCGTCTGGGTGCTCTTGTGAGGCAACTCAGCTCCGCCGCGCCGTACTGGCTCCGAGGTCGGCGCGCCCACAAGCGGTAGCAGCCCTCCCTCGTCCCACCGTCAGTGGCGGCGTCCGAGTCGTCGAGGTCCCCGGCCCGAGTAGACACCTTGATCGCCCCGGGATCGCGAGTGTGGCCGGATGTTGGCTGCACCGCGTGGCTGCACTCGACATAGCGGCCGTGGCCTCGCGTTCGAAATCGTGGCCTGGCCTGGAGCCGGTGAGCGGATTCGAACCGCTGACCTGCCGTTTACAAGACGGCTGCTCTGCCAACTGAGCTACACCGGCGGGCAGCGGCCATGGTAGCTGATTTCGCCCATCCCTCGGGGGGAGCGGCTACCTGGTGGCGCGCTGGCGGGCTACTTCGTACAGGGCGATCCCGGCGGCGACGCCGGCGTTGAGGGACTCGGTGCTGGCCCCGATGGGGATGCGCACGATGACGTCGCAGCGGTCGGCGATCAGGCGCGACAGGCCGCGGCCCTCGGAGCCGACCACCAGGACCAGCGGAGAGTCGGCCACGGGCAGGTCGGCCACCGCGGTATCACCAGAAGCGTCCAGACCGGCCACGAAGATCCCGGCCTCCTGATAGGCGGCTAGGGTCTGGGCCAGGTTCGGGGCGCGAGCCACCGGGACGCGGGCCAGCGCGCCGGCCGAGGCCTTCCAGGCGCCTGCGGTGACGCTGGCGGTGCGGCGCGAGGGGATCAGCACCCCGTGGCCGCCGAACGCGGCGACGGAACGGGCTACCGCCCCCAGGTTGCGCGGGTCGGTCACCCCGTCCAGAGCCACGATCAGCGGCGGCTGACCCTGAGCCATGGCGCGATCGGTCAGCTCGTCGGGCAGCAGGTAGTCATAGGGCCGGACGCTGAGCGCAACCCCCTGGTGGACGGCGCCACCGGTCAGCCGGGCCAGCTCGCCGTGCCCGGCCTCGCGCACCGGGACACCAGCATCCGCGGCCAGCTGAACCGCCTCGCGGATCTTCTCGTCGGTGGGGGCGTGCTCGACGAAGAGAGCAATCGCGGGCACGGTGGCCCGGAGCGCCTCGACCACCGAGTTGCGCCCGGCCACCATCTCCGGCGCGTCACCGCTGCCCCGGACGCCGGCCGTGGACCGGCCACCGCCGCCCGGCCTGGCCCCTTCGCGCGCACCATCCGCGGGCCTGGCCCCGTCGGTGTCCCGGTCCGACGCCGAGCGCGACCCGGTAGACGCCTTGCGCTGGGCTGGGTGGCCCGGACGCATGAAGGCGGGCGGCGTGGGGCCCTTGCCCTCCAGCTTCTTGCGGCCGTAGCCGCCCGTGCCGGGGCGCGGCTTGCCCGACTTGGCCGTGGTGCCCTTGTCCGGCCGCCCGGCCGAAGAACGTGCGGAACGCGAAGCGCGCGAGCCGCCCGATGAGCGCGAGCCGCCCGAGCCTGAACCCCGCCCGCTCATCGGCGGATCTCCCAGCGCGGGCCGTTCGGGGTGTCCTCGACGGCGATCCCTGCCTTCTCCAAGCCTTCGCGTAGCGCGTCGGCGGTGGCGTAGTCCTTGCGCGCCCGGGCCGCCTGCCGCTGGTCCAGGGCGACCTTAACCAGCGCGCCGACGATCTCGCGCATCCGCTCGTCCTGGTTGTCCGTGCTGGTCCACGGCTCCGACAGCGGGTCCAGGCCCAGCACGCTGAGCATGGCCCGCACCTGAGCCAGGCTGTCTCGAACGTCGTCCAGCTGACCTTGCTGCAGGGCGGTGTTGCCGTCCCGGACGGCGGCGTGGACCGCCGCGAGCGCGGCCGGCACCCCGAGGTCATCGTTCATGGCCGAGGTGAACGACAGCGGCAGGTGGCCCGCCACCAGCGGCATGTCCGCGGCGCCGCCCAGCGCCTCGGCGGCCCGGTCCACGAACCCCTCGATGCGTCTGTACGCGGCGACCGCCTCGGCCAGCGCGTCCTCCGAGAACTCCAGCACCGAACGGTAGTGCGCCCCGCCCAGGTAGTAGCGCAGCTCGACCGGGCGGGCCAGCCTGAGGATCTCCTCGATGCGCAGCGAGTTGCCGAGCGACTTGCTCATCTTCTCGCCGGCCACGCCCAGCAGCGCGTTGTGCATCCAGTACTGAGCGAACGGGAAGCCCGCCGACTCGGACTGGGCGATCTCGTTCTCATGGTGCGGGAACACCAGGTCGATGCCGCCGCCGTGGATGTCGAACGCCTCGCCCAGGTACTTCATCGACATGGCCGAGCACTCCAGGTGCCAGCCGGGACGGCCGGGGCCCCACGGGGTGTCCCAGAACGGCTCGCCGGGCTTGGCCGCCTTCCACAGGGCGAAGTCGCGCGGGTCGCGCTTCAAGGCGACGTCGGTCACGTCGTCGGCGCCGCGCATCTGGTCCACCCGCTGGCCGGACAGCTTGCCGTACTCCGGGTCGGTCTTGACCTCGAAGTAGACGTCACCGCCGACCGCGTAGGCGTGGCCGGTGTCGATCAGGCGCTGCATCAGCGAGATCATTTCGGGCACGTGCCCGGTCGCGCGCGGCTCAACATCCGGCGGCCGGCAGCCCAGCAACTCATAGGCCTGGGTGAAAGCGCGCTGGTTGCGCTCGGACACCACCCACCAGGGGTTGTCCTCCTGCTCGGCGACGCGAATTATCTTGTCGTCGATATCGGTGACATTGCGGCAGAAAATCACCCGGTAGTCGCTGGCTTCCAGCCATCGCACGAGAATGTCGAACGCGAGAGCAGCCCGCAGATGACCGATATGCGGCGGCGCCTGGACCGTGGCTCCACAGACGTACAGCGATACCTGCCCCGGAACCAGGGGCGTGAATTCGCGTACGTCGCGAGTCTCGGTGTCGTGGAGGCGCAATGTCACGCTGCTCAGGCTACGGGATTGTACGACCTGAACGCGCCGCCTTTACCCGCGCGCAATCCGTGACCACATCGTGGCGCGGCGTCGGGCGCGGCCCGGCCAATATGCGTAGGATCTTTGGTGATCTTCGCGGGATTACCGCGAATTACCGCCTTTATCAGCCGATGCTTTCGTGCCCGGCCAGGGAAGGACGCGGGATCTGCCATGAACGGCTTCCCCCCATGAGCGAGCAGCCCCCGGCGACCAAGCGGGCCGCCCCGCGACGCCGGAACGTTGGCCGCATGCTCGGGAACATCGCCGTTGCCATCGTCATCCTGGCCGCCATGGCGGGCGCCTTCGCGCTGTCCTACACCCCGGTGCGCGACATCGCCCGGGACGCCGGGGTCGCCAGCCCGGTGGTGCGGATCTACCCGGGCATCCTCGATGCGGTGTTCCTGATCTGCTGTGCCTGCGCGCTGATGCTCCGTAATGCGCGCTGGTGGACCCGGTTGTACGCCTGGCTTTCGGTGCTGGTCACCGGGGCGCTGATCGGCGCGGCCAGCGTGTATCACGCGACGGGACTGCGGCTGCCGCGGCGAACCCTGGACGGTACCGTCTGGGCTCTGCCGTGGGCCTTGGTCCTGCTGGCCTTCAGCCTGTGGATCTCCACGCTGCAGCACACGAAGTCCGACCGCGACCCCCGGACGCCGGAGCCGGACGACCGGACCTCGGAGCCGGACGACCGGTCGGCGCCGGACGCGCCGGTCCTGGCCCTCGAGGCCACTCCGGCGGCGCGGGTGGCGTTGCCCGCTCCGGAGGCGCAGCCGGACGAGGCTTCCGCTACGCCGCCGGTCGCGGCGGGCGGCCGGGCGGCCAGGACCGGAGGACTGGCCGAAGTCGGCCTCGGCCAGCCAGCGGAAGCGCGTGCGGTGGCCCCGGCCGAGCCGACGACGGCCGAGCCAGCGCAAGCCGAGCAGACGCAGGCCGAGTCGAACCAGGCCGAGCCGACCCCCGCTGAACCGGCCCCGGCTGAACCGGCCCAGGCTGAACCGGCGGAGGCCGCGAAGACCGCAGAGCCAGCCGAGCCAGCCCGGGCCGAGGAGACCGCAGGTACGGAGCAGGCCGTGACGACCGAGGCGGCCGAAGGGGTAGAGAAGCCTGCCATGGCTGAAGCGGCCCCCGTGGTCC
The DNA here is from genome assembly GCA_965277615.1 of Streptosporangiaceae bacterium. GTDB lineage: Bacteria > Actinomycetota > Actinomycetes > Streptosporangiales > Streptosporangiaceae > Bog-532. Next base: position 388,245 of record CBDIDG010000005.1, read on the forward strand.
CGGAGCCGCCCGCGGCTGAAGAGCCCGTAGTTGGAGAGGCTCCTGCAGTTGCGGAGGCTCCCGTAGTTGCGGAGGCTCCCGTAGCTGGGGAGTCCGCAGAAGCCGGCCAGCCTGAGGCGGCCAAATCGGCCGACGATCCAGCGATGCCTTCCGCGCCTGTGGAGTCACAAGAGGTTAGGGAGCCCCAAGAGCCTGAAGAGACCAGAGTTTGGCCGACGCGAGGGTCTGGAGAGGCCACAGCGACTGGGCTGACTCAGGAGACTGGAGAGGCCGTAGAGCCTGAGCCGGGCGAAGAGACGGGGGCGACTGCGGGGACTGAGCCAGCCGAAGAAGTCGGCGCCGCACAGGCCGAGGAGCCCGTGGACCCTGAGGACGCGGCACCGGCTGAGGAGCCCGAAGAGGCTGGAGGAACCGCAATGGGTCACGAGACCACCGAAGCGGGTGAGACGGGTGAGACGGGCGAGGCGGCCGACGACGACGACACGCCCGCTTACGGGTTCCCCGTCGTCACCGAGCAGGACGTCGACCGCGAGCGGCCCCGGATGCCCACGCTGCTGGGCGCGCCGGTCCCGGCCGACATGGCGGACCCGGCGGAACCGGCCGACCTGGCGGAACCGGCCGACCTGGCGGAACCGGCCGACCTGGCGGAACCGGTGGCCGCAGATCCGGCCGCCAAGGGCAAGCCGCCGGCCAGCACCGAGCTGCCGGTGGCCGAGGCCGAGCTGGCCCACGAAGACCAGCCCGACCAGGAACCAACCGCGCCGGCGCCGAACACGCCCCCGGAAACTCCCGCGCCTGCCCGCTTCGAGCGAGTCCGCAGCACGCCCCGCCCCCCGGCCGAGTAAGTAGTAGCCGGGGCGCCAGCGCGGAGACCGGTCTTAACGGCCCGGCGCGCGGGAACGGCGAGTCGATCGATCCGGCTCAGCGAGTCCCGGGCCGGAGGCCCGGGCGAGCGGCCGGTCCTACGGCGAGGTACCGCCGCGGGCAGCGGGGGGTCCAGGGGGGTCATCCCACCCCAAGTGGGAAATCTCGACCCCAGTTCGCAGACTAGTAATCGAACAAACGATGCAGCTTTGAACGGCTCTCCGTTACTTTAGCTCGCGCAGCCAGCAAGGACCACCCCGAGCGCCGCTGGGGACGAGGACCGCCGCGCTCGCCCCCGGTCCCGCCGCCTGGCACGGAAACAGCACCAACGGCGAGGGATGACCCACCCACCGGGCCACCGCCGCAACCCCGGCACCCCCGCACCCGCCAGTTCCTGCCGCGTCCTGCGGGCCAGCCTTCCCGGCCTGGACAGCACAAGTGCTGGTGCCATCCAGATCTGTCCGGTGGCGGCCACCAAGATGACACCATGACCATACGGACATGACCGGATTCGCGGTTGCACCGCCACAGCGCTCCGAGCGCCGGATAGACGCTTGAGAACTGTCAGATGCAGTTGTCCCGGACGGCGCCCCTACCAATAAATCTCGGCTCTACGGCGAGCGCGTGCGGTCGGGATTTAGCTATGCCGGATACGTGCCCAAATGCACTGCAGCCGGTTTCAACTGAGTGGATCTCGGCAGGTCAGCAGCCCAGCACCTTCCGCTGTCTAGCCGTTTACAAGTTCACGGAAACGCCTTGGTGATTAACCTTCCACAGTGCTGGGCGTGTCTGCGCCGGTTCCGCGCCCGTCCGGGGTTGTCCGGTCTCTTGGCTGCACTGTTGGCTGCACGGTGAGCTACGCACTACGAGCCTGTCCCCTGATGAGCTGAGGACGCAAGAACGCCAGCCTGCCTTGGGGGCGCGGAGTGTCGCAGCCGGTGATCGTTGCCTGTTGATGACCGTTCGGGGGCACCACAGGGGCACGGCTCGGCTGGCCAATAGCTACTGCCGCTGGCCCCATCGCTGCTGTGCTGCCTGGCGTGAGACGCCGAGCCGGGCCGCGATCTCGGCCCATGAGTACCCGGCCTCCCGTAGGCCGATGACGGCATGGGCGATGGCCTCGTCCAGCTCAATGGCGAGCCCGGTCATGTCGGCCAGGGCCTCAACATCACCGGCTGCCACTCGTCGGGCGTGGGCGCGTATCACGCGGCGGATGAAGGACGCGTACTCGTCATTCTCGACCCGCCGCCGTCGCCGGTTTGGTGTCAACCTCGCCTTGACATCGGATCGTCTGCCCGGCTCGCCTGCACCTGCCGCGTGGTCTGCCATGAGAGGGGCCATCGCCTGCTCCTTCCACCTCGGCCGCCAGAGGGGGTCACGGCCTGGGGCCTTCACCCGATAGGTGCCGAGGTGGTGGAGCCGGGAGTGGAGGTCAAGTTGCGGCTGCTTGATGCTTTGGAGTGGTAGAGGCTCCGCGCGAGTGATCTGTGCTCGTGTGGAGGGGGCAGGCCAAAGGATCATGCGTTCAGCCGCTGCTTGACCGGAGTGGACGGCGGAATACGATTTCGGACCGGGTAAGGCGCGATGTTGATCTGGTGCAATGCCACGACCTCCTGCTTGGGAGATCGTCGGCGTGAGCGTCGTTGTCAAGCCGGGCCGGGCTCCATTGTCTGTGCCGGTCACAAACATTCCTGGAACGCAGCTCCGCTGGTCTCTGCCGGTACGGCTTATCGTGATTGTCATCAGGCATCGCCGGGATGAGGGTACGAAGGGCGCGGAGCATGTTCGAGCGGTTCACCCACCGGTCCCGCCGGGTGGTGGTGCTGGCGCAGGAAGAGGCCAGGATGCTCAATCACAGCTACATCGGCACCGAGCACATCCTGCTCGGCCTCCTGCACGAGGGCACCGGTGTAGCCGCTACGGCGCTGACGTCGCTGGGGATCAGCCTGCAGGCGGCGCGGCGGGAGGTCGAGGCGATCATCGGCCGGGGCCAGGAGCCGCCGTCCGGGCACGTCCCATTCACGCCGCGGGCCAAGAAGGTGCTTGAGCTGTCGCTGCGCGAGGCGCTGCAGCTGGGCCACAACTACATCGGCACCCAGCACATCCTGCTCGGCCTCATCCAGGAGGGCGACGGCGTGGCTGCGCAGGTGCTGGTGAAGCTGGGCGCGGACCTGAACCGGGTCCGCCAGCAGGTGATCGAGCTGCTGCCCGGGCAGCAGGATTGGGACGATGCGGATGCTCTCAGCCAGCCCGATTTGCTGAACCGTCGTCTGGCAGCGATCGAACGCTGGGTGGGCATGCGGCCTGACCTGGACGACCTCGACGAAGATATCGCGCAGGTCCGTCGGCAGAAAGAAGCCGCGATCGAAAGGCAGGATTCCGAGGCCTCCGCCGCGCTGCGCGACGAAGAGTCGCAGCTGATGGCTCGGGCCCGGGAAGAGGGGTGGACAGATGCGGTGGCTGGCCGCCTGTCACTGGCCCAGGAAGTCGGCCGGATGAATGCCGAACTGGAAAGGCTGCGGGCCGTTTTGCGCGACCACGGCATCGAACCGGGCAGCGACCCTGCATAGGCGGTCACGCCTTCGGCTTCCACTATCGGGCATGAGGAAGACGGCCATGCGCTGCACCGGGTCCGCGTAGCTGATGAGCCACGATGATCTGCGTCGCTTCATGCATGTGGCCCGGCGCGCGTCCGGCCGGGGCCGCCAAGGCCAGAGGCCGGGCGCTGGCGCCGGGCCAGCGGCGCCGCGAGGCGCCGCCTTGATGAGTGGCTGGCATGAAGGAGCGGCAGGGAACGCGGGGCACGACGCTGCGCGGCTATCGCTGGCTGATCCGTGAGCACATCCGGCCGACCCTTGGCCGTAAGCGCTGGACAAGCTGAGCCCGACAGATGTCCGGCGCTTGGTGGAGGCTAAGTCGGTCTCGGGGCTGTCCGGTCAGAGCGTCCGTCTGATGCAGGACTGATCCGCAACGTCTTGGCCGATGCTGAGCGCGAGGAGCTGGTCTAGCGCAATGTGGCGAAGCTGGTCCGGCCTCCGGGTGTGCAGCGCGCCGAGGTCCGGGCGCTGACGGTGGAGGAGGCTCGGCGGCTGGTTGCGGTGATCAAGGGTGACCGTTTCGAGGCGCTGTGGCTGTGCGCGCTCACCCTGGGGCTGCGCAAGGGCTAGCTGCTGGGACTCCGCTGGATCGATATCGACTTCGACGCCGGGACGCTCCGTGTTCGCCAGGCGCTCCAGCGGGTGGACGGACGCCTGGTCCTGGTCGAACCGAAGACGTCGCTGTATCGTCGCACGGTGCCGGTCCCCGCCGCGACGCTGGTGGCGCTGCGGTCCCGGCGCGCACAGCAGGATGCGGAGCAGCTCGCGGCGGGACCCACGTGGGTGCAGTCGGGTTTTGTCTTCGCGACGCACATTGGCAGGCCGATCGATCCGCGCAACCTCAGCCGGTCCTGGTACCTGATCCGTGAGCGGGCCGAGCTCGGCCCGGTCCGCGTCCATGACCTCCGTCACTCATGTGCGTCGTTCATGCTCGCGGCCGGGGCGTCTCCCCGGACGGTGATGAAGACGCTTGGGCACAGCCAGATCGGCTTGACGATGAACACCTACGCGCACGTGCTGCCGGACCTCGAACGGACGGCTGTTGACGCAGCGGCAGACTCGATCTTCGGCTGAGCGCGGCCGGGTGCTGGCTGCACCGCATGGCTGCACTCATCAACCGGAGCCAGGGTCCCGTGTTCGAAAACTGCGGCGTGAACTGGGAGCCGATGAGCGGATTCGAACCGCTGACCTGCCGTTTACAAGACGGCTGCTCCGCCAGCTGAGCTCCATCGGCGGGAGACTCCGAGCATGCGGCAGGACCGGCAAACGGCTTGATCATGCCCGTTACGTGCCCAGCTTCCAGCTGATCGGAGTATCTGCCCAGCTCCGACGGACTTCCACGGGGGTCTTGAGAACTGCTCGGCGGGCGTCCGCGGCCGGGGTTGACCCGGTGCGGCGCGAGCCAGGGCCCTGCGAGACTTCAGCGGAGCAGGACACGCTCTTCACCGAAGTCTGCGGTGATGTCGAGCCGGCCGCCCAGCGCCTGCACGTAGCCGGCCAGGGTGCGGACCTCGGTGGCGCCGGGCTCGGCGCGTTCGATGGCCGACACTCGTTCCTGCCGCACGCCCATCCGCTGGGCCACCTGCGCCTGGGTCAGCCCCAGCCGGGTGCGCTGCTCGGTCAGCGTCCGGGCCCGGTTCCGGGCGGCCAGCGCGGCCGCGCCGAGGTGAACCTCCTCGGCGTTCCCGGGGAAGAACTCATCGAGAAATGACTGCGCATCGCCGAATGTGCGGGCCGTCGCCTCGGGAGCCTGACCCGTCCGGAGGCGCTGCAGGACTCCCGCGGCCAAGGTGACGGCTTCGCGGTAATGATCGCGCACCGCGTCGTGTCCTTCCAGCACGGCGATCAGCAGCGCGGTGCCGGGGGGCTCGATGGCGAACAGGATGCCGATGCCGCTGTCGCAGGGCGCACCGGGCCGCAGCTCCATCAAGGCCGCTGCCGATGGCTGACGGCGTAGTTCCTGCTCGATCTGGTCCGTGATCTCCCGGAGCCACGCCGTCGCGCCGGTGACCCGCGAGCCGGAACCCTCAGGCCCGGCGCCAATGCCGCCGAGGTCCTGGCCCGAGGCCTGCTCGATCAGCTGGCTGGCTTGCGCCGCGCCAAAGGCCGCCCTCAGCGCTTCTTTCCTGGTCCGGAAGGCATCGGCCTGCATCTGCTGCCGTCGGCTCATCGCGGTCAGCTGCGGCTCGGCCTTGATCACTCCGGTGAGCAGCCGCCTCAGTTCGGCGATCAGGCCGGCTGCGGCAGCCCGCTCGGCCGCGGTCGGCACCGCCTCCGCCGCCGGGTCCGCATCGGGCAGGCTCTGAGGCTGTTCCTCCGTCGTGGCCTGCAGCGACTGCAGGCTGGCGATCTGACGTTCGATGTCCTTCCGCAGCGTCGCCGCGTCAGCCACCCGGCGGCGCAGGATCTGCTGGGAGTCCAGCCGTTCCTGATACGCCCGGTCCAGAGCCTCGGGCAGCCCCGCTGGTCCGGGCGAATCCGCCAGGGAGATCACCAGCGGCGGCCGAAGACCGCCGTTGTTTTCGGCCAGTGCGGTCAGCGCCTGGCCCACCAGTATGGCGCCCGGCGGATCGCTGTCCCGCAGGCCGGCCAGCCAGTCGTGAATCTCCTCCGACATCTGCAGCCGGTAGCCCACCGCAGGGCCTCCTCACCGCCGCCAGTACCCATGGGTACTATCGCAGTAGCCGAGACTGGCCAGCAAGGCACCATAAGGTGAGCGGCGCCCGGGATCCGGAGATGACGCGAGGTTCCGTGTACTGGGCAGCCCCTCGCTCTTTTCCCCGGTAGACCACGTTGTAGACGTGATTGGCCACGACCGCTCCCTGCTGTCTGCACTAGCCTCGGCCTTTCCCTGAATCGAGACCACGCTCCGGTTCTACAGCCACCCCAGCGCCACCGCCGGACAGCGGATCGGCGCCATGATGAACGCCCGCTGGACCACTCCGGCCGGCCGCATTCCCAAAGCCGATCTTGGCTCCCGTCACCGGCCGTATCGCCAGTTCTGATTGGGCCTCGGGGCGCCCGGGTTGGGTGTAATCCCGGCTTTTCGCGCCGGCTGTTATGGTCGCCATCAAGACATCCTCGGCGATCGATCGGGCGCGGATGAAAGAACCGCAGGCGGATGACTGGCCAGTGTCCCGCTACCCCATGGAGGGCAGCGCCTGGCTGCACCGGGACATCATCGTCACCAAGGACGGCGTCAGCGCGCAGCCTTCCATCACCCCGGTCACGATCGTCCCGGCCCGCTATCAAGGCACCTATGAAGGCGCACCGTGGATCTGCTTCCCCGTCCACCCGCAGTCGCTCACCGAGGAATCGTGGCGTGACTGGGACGGCGAAGAACGCGACTGCCAGGTCTTCTGGCAGAGGCCGCACGTCCAGGAACTGTTGATCGGCCGGGGCGATAGCCCGACGGCCGCGTACGACGATCTCATCGACCAGGCCTGCGCGCGCGCCGGCGTCGACCGCGCCGCCCTCACCGGAAATCCAGACCACACCGTGCCCATGGTCACCGGCCTCAACTACCAGGACGCCGCCGGACTGCTGCGCCACGCCGGATACCAGGCCGCCGCGATCACCGCGTCCAGCACACCAGCCCAGCCCGGCTGCGGCATCCTGCACGCGGTGGTCATCGCCCAGCAGCCAGCACCAGGCATCCCAGCCCACCCCGGTGCCACCATCACGCTGACCATCAGAACTGCAGGCCCCGGCAGCACCCGGTAACACGACCCGGGCCACAAGCGCCGCTGAGCCTTGACCGCCGGCCGGGCCATGGACACCACCGCCACGCGGCCCGCACGTGAGCCACATGGCAGCTCCCGAACCGCGGCCGCCCGGCAGCAGCCAGGAACTGGGACCGGAGCGCACTCGTCCTCGGCCGCTCCTATCGGGCCACGGAAACGGCGCCCTCGACGAGATTTGAAAGGGCGCACCAGGGAGGGGAGACTCCTGTCATGACCGCCACCGGCAGGGCGATTGTGCGAACAGGCGGCCGGCCGTGTCCTGCGAACCGCCTGGACAGCCAAGCAGGCAACCTGACACCTGAGCACAGCAAACCCCGAAGCAGGGTGAGGCCACGACGAGCTGGCGGGATGATCACCCCAGCCGCCGGCCTGATTGGCCTGGCCGTCATGCTCACCGCATGCAGCCACCCAGCGGGGCATCCCGCGCCCGCTGGGCATCCCTCGCCCGGCGATGCCGCCGGCAGCAACCCCTCCGCCTGCAGCGGCCCGCACCCCACCGGGAACTGGATCGCGCTGCTGGCCCCCGGCCACATGGCCGGCACCGTCCAGAACGCCCAGATCAGCATCATGGCGGCCATCCCGGATACCACAACAGGCAAGACCTACCTCATTCTGCAGCGCCCGCCCGCCGACTCACCGGGGCAGCTTCAGCAATCGGACCTCGCACCGCTCATCACCAGCGGTGTCCTCCGATCCGCCGCCGGCTACAACGCCCAGGCATCCAAGTCAGATTTGTACTCCTGCGACATGAAACTGTCCGACAAACCAGCAGCCCAGCCCTACATCACCGCCGCCGAAAAGGCGGCGCAAGCTGCCGGGCTGGGCACCAGCGCCGATTTCGCCTCCACGGCATCCCCGTTCCTGATCAGTGACGATCCACTCGACCCGGACTCCTACATCGTCACCCTCGACGTCCCCGGTCCCCCGCAGACCAGCTTGCCCACCGACATGCCCACCCTGTACACCCAGCGATCGATCATCACACTCGTCACCAAGCAGAACCCGGCCGTCACAGGAATCGGCCAGGGAATCATTGGGCAATAGTCCTCCCAGCCGCCCGCACCTGACAATGGCCGCCCGGCTGTCCTTAGATAAGCACTCAAGGGTCACGCATCACCCGCATGCCAGCCTCCAACTCCACGTGGCCCCTGTCCGGAGCCGCATGACAGCGGCTGCGCCGCTGACCTGGCTGGCTGCCGTTCTACCCGCTTCGTACCCAGCTTCCTGACCTCACCCCCACCTCGTGCGGCCGAGGTCAGGAAGCACTCCACAGAACGGCAGCCAGCCAGGAAAGAGCATTTGAACAATGAAAAGAACTAAAAATCAAGAACAAGGGTCAACGGCGCTGGGAGCCCCTGGGTGGCGCGGATACGGACGGCCGGGTTCCGGGTGTGTTGCTGCCTCCCCGTCGCGTCCTTACGTTGGCATGACGGCAGGCTGATGACGAAAGGGCGGGTGGGGAGCCGATGGCCACCTTCCGGGCGTATGCCAAGGTGCTCGACGCCGATGACCCGGCGATGCGGGTCTACGAAGCGGGCTTGCGGTCCTGCCCGGCCGCGCCGGGCCTCCTGCTGGGGGACGTGTTGCGGCAGACGGACGGCGTCTATGAGACGACAACCCCGCTGTCACCGCGGCTGCGTGAGAACATCCGGGAAGCCGCGGAACTGACGGGCGACCTGGAGCTGCTGGCGGCCGCTGAGCTGAGCGAGGTGCCGGTGTCCCTGGATCATCTGCGTGGCCTGGACCCGCAGACCCGGATCGCCATCAGGGCAGAACTTTCGTACGAGGGCGATGAGGGCGCCCGGATGGGCCGGGCCCGAGAGCCGCGCCCGGCCGTGGCTACGATCCTGCCCGATGGCACGGTGGTGGCCGGGGATGCAGTTCCCGCACCAGAAGGTGATCCAGGCCCGCCGCTTGGGTAGCCCGGTGTCCCGGTGCCTGTCCCGCCAGCAATGCACTCGCGCCTGGCAGCGGGAACACCACTGGATGTCCCGGCCGATGTCCCGGTGGCTGTTGTGCTGGTCAGGGTGCGGTGAAGCTGCCCCGGCCGTGGACAGTGACGACTTTCCCGGCGTCCCGGAGCATCGCGATCGCGGTGCGGACCGTGATCCGGGCGACGCCGTACTGCTGGGCCAGCTCGGCTTCGCTGGGCAGCCGGGTGTCCGGCGCGATCGCGCCGGAATCGATGTCGGCTTCGATGTCGCGGGCGACCTGCCCGGCGACCGAGGTCGCCGAATCGCGGCGGATCCGGCCGCTGCGATCATCGAGAGACATGCCCAGACCATAGATGACCCCTGACCTGCTCTAACTCACATACTACGTTCTAAGTCTTCCTAAGACATCTTAGAACAACTAGCCTGAAGGTGCCCTCACCCGGTATGGCCCCCGGGACGCCCACCACCTCACGGAGGCACGCCCATGGCCCAGCTCACCCGCCAGCCCGCATCCCTGGCCGCCGGCCCCGGCACCGCGGCCGGGCCGCTGGCCCGCCGCCTGGCCGCCGCCGGGCTGAGAGCGGAAGTCTCCTCCCGCCGGGACACCTGCCAGCTGACCATCCTGGGCGTCACCAGCGGGAAGTCTCTCGTGGAGCTGGATGCCAGCGGCCTGGCCCGCTGGTACTACGAACCCGCCGCCGGGCTCTTAACGAACCCGGCCACCCTGACCGCGATCATCGCCTACCTGCTCGGCGAACCAGCAGCCCTGCCCAGCCTGGAGCCTTACCACGCGTTGCCCCTCAAAGGGCAGGTCGGCCGGTCCCTGCAAGACCGCGGCCTGATCGTCACCCTCCGCGTCAGCGAAGACTGGGACTCCTTCGAGGCCACCACCGGCATCGACATCACCAGCCGGGTCCGGCCTCAGCTTGGCACCATCACCCTGGCCGACGACGCCGCCCTCGACTGGCGCTGCGACCTGCGGGCAGCATTCCGCGGGAACCCCGCTGGCTTGATCGACCTCATCATCCCGATCCTGCGCCCCCGCCGGTGAAACTTCGCGCCCATGGCCCCGAACGATGCACCGCTGACTAGTGCCGGTGCTATTTTTCCCGTGACCGGCCAGCACCCGCCCGTACTCCGGTTCCCGCCCCGGTACCGGTCCCGCCCGCCCCGCACCACCGTCACCGCTCCGGCCCGGGAAACACCGGGGTGGCCGGAGCCTGTTGCCGGAGAAACCGCACTCCGCTTACCGGCAAATGATCCGGCAGGCTACAACGGCTGCCATGCCTGCCCACGAGCAGCCGGACCGGCGCGGGCCCGCGGCCACCCGCAGGACACGCCGGGTGGCCCACCGCCGCCGGGCACTGCGGCCTGGTCCCGGCCCCGGAGCGGTGAAAACCATGCCTCCGGCGGGGGCACCCCCGGACTCTGGGATGGAAGAAAACCCAAACCCCGGGGGCCTAGCCCCATCCCGCTGCCGCCGCCGGCCCGCCTCCAGCCGAGCAGACCGGCCGTGCCGCCTCAAGCCGCAAAGAGCGCGGCTTGACTCGGCCCGCCCGGCCCGCTTGATCGGCTGGCGGGACGACGGCGACGGGATAGACCAGGCCGGCCCGCATTGTGCGCTGCAAGCACCATTGATGAAAGGCCGGAAAATGCACACAGATCCACCAGAAGACAATGCCAATAATTCAATGCCACCGATCCCGGAATCAGGCATTATCGCCTATAATTTGAGAGAGGGGGAACGGCCGGATGGGCTGAAGGTCCGGTACAAGATCCGCATCGAGACCGGACAGAAAGCGCGGGAACTGGACGAAGCCCAGGCCGAGATCATCCGGGAATTGCTGGAATGGGCGCGCCGGTACCGCGCTCATCCGGCGGAAAGGCAAGGCAATGAGCACGGCAGTTGACGACATTCCCCAGGCCCTGGCGGCCACCGCCGGGCCCCAGGGCCTGGTCCCGGTCGCGTTCGAAGGCCGGTGTTCCAGTGAGCGCCTGCAGGACCCGGTCGCCTCGCTGCGGCGGCAGGTCCGCACCGCCCGCGCCTGGCTCCCGGCCGGCTGCCAGTTCGTCGCCTACTACTGGGACGTCGAATCCGGCGGCAAAGACCTCGACACCCGCGGCCACTCCGACGCCTGGCAGATCGCCGCCGACGCCGGCATCCCCCGCGACGGTGGCATCGCCGACCTACTGCAAGAGGCCAAAGCACCAGTCCCGAAATTCGCGTTCATGGTCTGCGAAGACATCGAACGATCCGCCCGGGACACCTTCAGCTCCCTGAAACTCGAACGCGCATTGTCCGACCAGGGTATTCCTTTGTTCGCCACCGACGAGCCGTTCAATATCACCGGGATCAATGCTACGACCATTCTGGTCCGGCGGGTGAAACAGGGCGTCGCGGAATGGTACCGGTTCCAGCTCCGCGAAAAAGTATGGGCCGGACTGAGAGAACACTCCCTCGCCGGCTGGAACCTCGGCAAAGTCCCCACCGGGTATCTGGCAGAAAAGCACCCGCATCCCAACCCGATCAAGGCCGCGGAAGGCCGCACCAAAACGCGGCTGATCCCGGACCCGGTCTTCGCCCCGGTGGTGGCGCAGATCTACCAGTGGCGGGTGGTGGACCGGCTCGGCAAGCCAACCATCTGGCGGCGGCTGGCCGACAACCCGCACCGGTATCCGGTCCCGCCGTCGGGGGCCTGGTCGCTGGCCCTGGTCGATGAGATCTTGTCCAACCCCAAATACACCGGGCATCAGGTCATGGGCCGCCGCAAAACCAAAGGCGGCACCCGGCAGTGGACCCCGGCCAGCGAATGGATCTGGACCCCCGAACCCACCCACATCGCCCTGGTCAACCGGGAAATCTGGGATGCGGCCCAGCAGATGGGGCAGCGGCACGGCAGCGCCCGCGACCCCGACACCCCCACCACTAGGGTCGGCCGCCGCTATCCGCTGCGGTCCCGGCTGTTCTGCTCCATCTGCCACCGCCGCATGGCCGGCCAAGGCCGCACCACCACCAAAGGCCACCTCACCTACTACCGGTGCCCCCACGACCCCGCCATCCCCCGCCACGTCGCCGCCTACCCCGAGCACCGCAACGTCTGGGTCCGCGAAGAACCCCTCATGACCGCGATCGCCGAGTTCTTCACCGCACGGGTGTTCGGCCCGGACCGGGCCCGCATGCTCGATGCGACCCTGCCCCGGACTGCCGCCGCCCAGGCCGCCCGTGATGCTGCCCGTGCCGGGATGCTGCGGAAGAAGCTGGCCAAGATCGACGTGTCCGAGTCCGCGCTTGTCAGCGAACTGGAGAACACCCCCGAAGGGATGCCCGAACCTGCTGTCGCGGCCTACCGGCAGCGGCTCCGCACCCGGTTCACCGAGCTCTACACCCAGCGCACCAGCCTCCAGGCCCAGCTCGACACCCTCACCACATCACCGGATGAGCCAGCCAGCGACCCGGCACTGCTGGACGAGCTGCCCTACCTGGGCGACATTGTTACGAACGCCCCAACCCCGCTGATCGAACGGCTCCTGGCCATCTTCGACCTCAGCGCCGTCTACAACCGCGACAAACACCAGCTCACCATCCACGCCACCATCACCCCCGCCACCCCCCAAGCCCTCCGCGACCTGCTCCTCGACCCACGCGCCGACCACAACCAAGCGGCATCACAGCCAGGTCCTACCGGACAGGATCACGTTTCCCATCCGGCCGGGCCAACTGGGTCGTCCCCCCGGACTATTAGCGCCGTGGCGATGGCGGCCAGGCCTTCACCTCGGCCGGTCAGGCCCAGGCCGTCGGTGGTGGTGCCGGAGAGGCTGACGGGGGCGCCGGACAGGGCCTCGGACAGGACTTTCTCGGCCTCGGCGCGGCGCGGGGCGATCTTGGGGCGGTTGCCGATGACCTGGACGGAGACGTTGCCGATGGCGAAGCCGGCTTCGGTTACCAGCCGCAGCGTCTCCTGCAGCAGCGCTACACCGCGCGCGCCGGCCCACTCGGGGCGGGACGTGCCGAACTGGGCCCCGAGGTCCCCCAGACTGGCTGCAGACAGCAGGGCGTCGCACATGGCATGCGCGGCGACGTCGCCGTCGGAGTGGCCGGTCAGGCCGGTCTCACCCGGCCAGGTCAGACCGGCCAGGTTCAGCACCCGGCCGGCGCCGAACGGGTGCACGTCGGTGCCGACACCTACCCGGGGCAGGCCCACCCCGCGCCCTGATCCAGTCATTACCGGTGTCCGATCGCCTAATTGATTATCCGCAGCCGGTGGGGCACGGAATGCAACGGCGCAATTATGGCAGCCGGAAAGACTCAGCCCCGGAACCCTGCCGGGTTCCGGGGCTGTAGATGTCCCGCAGGCCGTAATCCGGACCTAAACGCCCAGGCGGCCGCTGTTGTCGCTATGGCACAGGCTGCGGCGGACCAGAGGCGAGAATCTCGTCCAGCAGCGCTTCGGCCTTGTCCTCGTTGGTCTTCTCGGCCAGGGCCAGTTCGCTGACGAGGATCTGCCGCGCCTTGGCGAGCATGCGCTTCTCGCCGGCGGACAGACCGCGCTCCTTGTCCCTGCGCCAGAGGTCACGGACGACCTCCGCCACCTTGTTGACGTCGCCAGAGGCGAGCTTCTCCAAGTTGGCCTTGTAACGACGCGACCAGTTGGTAGGTTCCTCGGTGTGCGGGGCGCGAAGCACCTCGAGCACGCGCTCGAGCCCTTCCTGGCCAACAACGTCACGAACGCCGACGAGCTCCGTGTTATCCGCGGGGACGCGTACGGTCAAGTCACCCTTGTCGACCTTGAGGACCAGATAGGTCTTATCCTCGCCCTTGATCGTGCGAGTCTCGACCGCTTCGATGCGAGCAGCCCCATGATGGGGGTAGACGACGGTATCGCCGACCTTGAAAGACATGTGGCAAGTACCCCTTCCGCTGAAGGCTATCTTACCACGTCGGCGGAGCCTGATTGAATGGCCTTTACCCTATAAGGCCAGGTCATCAGGACAATTTCGGCAGGCCGGAATTGCCTCACGACCAGGCCCGGGGCGCGGATAGGGTCCCGTCCTTAGCAATGCGTCACCAGCCGGCAGCACCTGGTATCCACCCAAACAGGCAGCGCTCGTGGGCCACAGCGACTATTTAGTTCCATACTAGTAGTGACGTGGGAGACCCACGCTGGAGAGGTGCGAGCGTGTGAACCCTGGCGGAGAACCCGGGCGGGACGAGGGCGGCCTGCCCCCGGTCGACGTCGACATCCCGGACGACGCCCGGGATCTCGATCGTGAAGTGCTCGCGTACCACCGCGAGCAGCGGGCGCTGCGGCGCCGGGCGCGCTGGGCCCGGCTGCTGGGCCCACTGCACCAGCACGGCGCGATCCTGCCGCTGATCGCGAGCTGTGTCGCGCTGTCGATGCTGGCCGGGACGTTGCTGTCGGTGTTCAGCATCAGCCCCGCCGCCGCGCCCGTGCTGCCGCACTCGGCCAACCCCGGGGCCAGCTCGGGCGCCACCTCAGGGACCAGCTCGCAGGCCAGCCCGTCCAGGCCCGCCCCGGAGTCCAGCCGCCTGCCCCTGGGCACGGTCTACGTCGGCGACAAGGCCACTGCGGTCCGCGGCCTGGTCCGCGCGGTGCTGGTACTGGTGCCGCGCAGCTGCCGCTGCCAGCAGGCGGTGCAGCAGGTCACCAGGCAGGCCGCACGGGCCGGGGTCCGGCGGGTGTACTTTGTCGGCACGGCCGACCGCATGACCGACGTCACGCAGCTGACCCGGACGGCCGGGCTGGGCACGGCCGTAGCGGTGAAAGACGCCACGAACGTGCTCGGCGCCGCGTACCATCCTGCCGGGCTGACGATCGTGCTGGTTCAGGCGGACGCCACCACCTCCGTGCGGCGGCACCTGGTCGCCGGGCAGTTCCAGCTCGAGGACCAGCTCCGGCAGCTCGGGACCACGGGCCAGGGGGCCTCGCCCGAGCCGGGCTCGGCCGCCTCGGTGGTGCCGACCCCGACCTGACCGTTCGACCTGACCGTTCGAATTGACTTGGCCGGGCCGTTTGACCGGACCGTTTGACCTGACTGGCCGGCCTGATCGGCCGATCTGACGATAGGTGCCGCCCTGCTGGACGGTGCCGGGCCCGGGATCGCTACGATTTCCGACGTCCCGTAGTACTGACTGTCCCGAGCCTTGAGGAGGCCGGCCCGTGATCCGCAGCAGCCACGGCAGCAAACTGCTGCGCCGTCTGATGATCGGCGGTGTCGCTCTGGTCGTTCCCATCCTCGCCGGATGCGAGGCCGGGAACGACTCTCCCGTGCTCGAGTTCCACCCGGCCGCGGCCGGCGCCTACGGCAGCACCGACGCGGTGACCGTCTCCGACGCCTTCATCCTGGGCGGCCCGGACAGCGCGCCGCTGGCCAAGGGCAGCTCGGCCGGCATGTTCCTGAGCGTGTACAACGGCGGGGACAGCGCGGAGAAACTGATCAGCGTCGACGCGACCAGTGTGGCCAAATCCGTCCAGCTGGCCGGGGGCTCGATCGCGGTCCCGAGCCAGAGCTCGGCCGACCTGAGCGGCCCGAAGCCCAAAATCGTCCTGCGCAATCTGAACCAGGCGCTGACCGGCGGCCAGACGGTGACGGTGCTGCTCACCTTCTCCAATGCGGGATCGGTCGAGCTGAGCGTGCCGGTCGAGGCCCGTACCACGTACTACTCGACCTTCTCGCCGCCCGCGCCGCTGCCCAGCGCCACCAAGTCCGTCAGCAGCGGGGCCACCAGCCCGGCCGGCACCACCACGCCGGGCCCGTCGGCGTCGGGCTCCGCGTCGGCCAGCGCGACCCCCACCCCCAGCACCACCCCGTAGCGCAGGCTGAGGGCCCCGGGCACGCCACTGGGGCCCGAAGCCCGCGGGGCCCCCCGAGCCGCAGGGCCCGAGGCCGCAGGGCCGAACCCTCGGGGCTGAGCGGGCCCCTACGCGGCGGCGGAGTCGAACTTGTAGCCGAGCCCGCGGACGGTCACGATGTGCCGCGGGTTGGCCGGGTCGGCCTCGATCTTGGCCCGCAGCCGCTTGATGTGCACGTCCAGGGTCTTGGTGTCGCCCACGTAGTCGGCGCCCCAGACCCGGTCGATGAGCTGCATCCGGGTCAGCACCCGGTCGGCGTTGCGCAGCAGCACCTGCAGCAGCTCGAACTCCTTGAGCGGGAGCTGGATCTGGCCGCCGCGCACGGTCACCACGTGCCGGTCCACGTCCATCCGGACTGGACCCGCCTCCATGGCCGACACCGTCACCTCGTCCGGCTCGCCGCGCCGGCGCAGCACCGCGCGCATCCGGGCCACCAGCTCGCGCGACGAGAACGGCTTGGTCACGTAGTCGTCCGCGCCCAGTTCCAGGCCGACGACCTTGTCGATCTCACTGTCCTTGGCCGTCAGCATGATGACCGGCACGTTGGACCGGGACCGCAGCGCCCGGCACACCTCGCTGCCGGGCAGGCCCGGGAGCATCAGGTCGAGCAGGACCAGATCCGCGCCGGTGCGGTCGAAGGCGCTGAGCGCGTCCGGGCCGGTGGCGCAGACGGCGACCTCGAACCCCTCCTTCCGCAGCAGGTAGGAGATCGCGTCGCTGAACGATTCCTCGTCCTCGACCACGAGCACACGTGTCACTGAGGTGCCTCCCGACGAACTGGTACGCGCACTAGGCGTGCTGGTCAGAGCCTGAGCTGGCATCGGTACTCCGCAACGGCAGTGAGATGGTGAAGGTGGAGCCGGCGCCTTCCACGCTCCGGACGGTCACGGTCCCGCCGTGCGCCGCCATCACGTGCTTGACGATTGCGAGGCCGAGCCCGGTGCCGCCGGTGGCGCGCGAGCGGGCCGGATCGACCCGGTAGAAGCGTTCGAAGATCCGCTGCAGGTCCCGGGCCGGGATGCCGATCCCCTGGTCCTCCACGCTGATCTCCACCCGGTCCGCGGCCCGGCGGGTGGTGACCACCACCCGGGTCCGCTCCGGGCTGTAGGCCACGGCGTTCTCCAGCAGGTTGCGGATGGCCGTGATCAGCAGGTCCTCGTCGCCGTGCACGCCGAGGCCGCGGTCGCCCACGTCGGCCAGCGCGATCCCGCGGGCGTTGGCCTTCATCCGGCACCGGTCGAGGGCCTCGGCGATCACCGCGTCCAGCGGCACGGCCGTGGGGTCGGGCACCGGCTCGGCCGCCTGGATGCGGGACAGCGTGATGATGTCCTGCACCAGGTTGGTCAGCCGGGCTGCCTCCTGGCGCATCCGCCCGGCAAACCGGCGCACGGCGTCGGGGTCGTCGGCGGCGTCTTCGACCGTCTCGGCCAGCAGGGCCAGCGCGCCGACCGGGGTCTTCAGCTCGTGGCTGACGTTGGCCACGAAGTCCCGGCGGACTTCCTCCACCCGCCGGCTTTCGCTCTGGTCCTCGGCCAGCACCAGGACGAGGCCGTCGCAGCCGACGTCACCGCCCAGCGGCGCGACCCGGACCGCGAAGCTGGTCACCCCGCCGATGCCACCGCCCGGGGTGACCTCGTAATCGCCTTCCCGGATCTCGCCGTCCCGGCGGACCTGGCGAGCCAGGGCCAGCACCTCGCCCGCCATCAGCTGCTCGCCCTCGACCAGGCCGAACGAGCGAGCCGCGTCGCTGGCCTGCAGGACGCGGTCCTCGGCATCCAGGACGACGGCCGAGGAGGACAGCACGGACAGCACCGAGGCGATGCCTGGTGGCAACGGGGTGGCCGCCGGGCGGGCGGTCTCCCGCCACCCGTCGTCGACCGTCTGCGCGCTAACCGGCATTGCTGCTCCCTCTACGACTGAACCCCGCCGCCTGTCACCGGCGGCGTTGCATCGGAACAGCTCAGGCCCACACACCTGATCGTAAACGGCCCCATGCCGGGCACCATGAAGAGGGGTCTGTGACGTGCGACTATTACCGGACTGTTTCCCACTCGTCCATTATCCGGACATTTACGATTTCTTGCGCGCACACCTGATTGCCGCCTGGCGGAGGGGCGCAGGTCAGCGGCCCTGGTTCTTGACCGCTTCGGCCGCCTCGACGGCCGCCTGCGGGTCCAGGTACCGGCCGCCCCGCTTCACCGGCAGGTAGTCGCTGTCCAGCTCGTAGGCGAGCGGAATGCCAGTGGGGATGTTCAGCCCGGCGATGTCGTCGTCGCTGATGCCGTCCAGGTGCTTGACCAGCGCCCGCAGCGAGTTGCCGTGCGCGGTGATCAGCACCGTCTTGCCCACGGCCAGCTCGGGCACGATCGACTCGTACCAGTAGGGCAGCATCCGCTCCTGGACGTCCTTCAGGCACTCGGTGCGGGGCAGCAGGTCCGGCGGGAGCAAGGCGTACCGCGGGTCACTGGCCGGGGAGAGCGGATCGCTGTCGTCCAGCGGCGGCGGCGGCACGTCGTAGGACCGGCGCCAGGTCATGAACTGCTCGTCGCCGAACTCCTGCCGGGTCTGGGCCTTGTCCTTGCCCTGCAGCGCGCCGTAGTGGCGCTCGTTGAGCCGCCAGGTCCGGCGCACCGGCAGCCAGAGCAGCCCGGCCACCTCCAGCGCGATGTTCGCCGTCTGAATGGCCCGGGTCAGTACCGACGTGTACAGCACGTCCGGGCGGATGCCCGCGTCGCGCAGCAGCCCGCCGGCGGTGCGGGCCTCGTCAGCTCCGGTCCCGGACAGGGGCACATCCACCCATCCGGTAAAAAGTCCCTTGGAATTCCAATCGCTCTCACCGTGGCGGAGCAGCACGAGATTTTCCATGGCGCGAGCTTATCGGCCGGGACAGCACGGAGCCTGCCCGAAGGACTGCACCGGGCACGAGCCCAGGTGGGGTGGGAACATCAGCCAGAACGCCGGGGTTGCAGAGTCGGAGGTGCTTGCCCGTGCCGCGAAGCGTCCCGAGGCGGATCGCGACGATCAGTATTCACACGTCACCGCTCGACCAGCCAGGAACCGGCGACGCCGGAGGTCTGAACGTCTACGTGGTCGAAGTGGCGAAGCGGCTGGCCGCCCGCGGCACCGAGGTCGAGATCTTCACCCGTGCGGTCTCCCGTGACGCCCCGCCGGTCACCGAGCTGGCCCCGGGCGTACTGGTCCGGCACGTGACGGCGGGCCCGTTCGAGGAGCTCGACAAGGCCGACATCCCGGCTCAGATCTGCCACTTCACATTCGAGGCGCTGCGCATCGAGGCGGCCTACGCCCCCGGCCGGTACGACCTCGTGCACGCTCACTACTGGCTGTCGGGCCAGGTGGGCGCGGTGGCCAAGGAGCGTTGGGGGGTGCCGCTGGTGCAGTCCATGCACACCCTGGGCAAGGTCAAGAACGCCGCCCTGGCCACCGGCGACTCGGCCGAGCCGGACACCCGGATCCGGGGTGAAGCCGAGGTGGTGGCGGCGGCGGACCGGCTGGTGGCCAACACCGCGGAGGAACGGCGCCAGCTCATCGAGCTTTACGGGGCCGATCCGTCCCGGGTCAAGACCGTCCACCCCGGGGTCGATCTGTCCGTCTTCCGGCCCGGCGACCAGCAGGCCGCCCGCCGGGCGCTGGGCGTGCCCGCGGACGCCGTGATGCTGCTGTTCGCCGGGCGGATGCAGCCGCTCAAGGGCCCGGACATCCTGCTACACGCGGTGGCCCGGATGGTCCAGGACGATCCGGCGCTGGCCCGCCGGCTGGCGGTGGTGTTCGTGGGCGGCCCCAGCGGGCTGGGCCGCAACGACCCCGACATGGTGACCCAGCTGGCCGCCCGGCTCGGCATATCGGGGGTGGTGCGGCTGGAGCCGCCGTGCGCCCAGTCCGAGCTGGCCGACTGGTACCGCGCCGCAACGGTCGTCACCGTGCCGTCCTACTCCGAATCGTTCGGCCTGGTCGCGCTGGAGGCGCAGGCCTGCGGCACGCCGGTGGTGGCGGCCGCGGTGGGCGGGCTGCGGACCGCGGTCCGGCACGGCGCGTCCGGTCTGCTGGTCGAGAGCCACGACCCGGCCGACTACGCCCACGTGCTGCGCCGGCTGGCCGCGTCCCCGGCGACGCTGGACCGGATGTCGGCTGGCGCGCTGCGGCACGCCGCCGGGTTCGGCTGGTCGGCTTCGGTCGACCAGCTGCTGGGGGTCTACGCCGGGGCGATGGACGAAAGCCGGGCGGACGAGACCCGGGCTACGGTGGAGGCGTGACCGAGACCCCAGCGGAGACCGCGTCGGCGGTGGCCGCCATCGAGGCGGCCCTGAAGGAACTGGACCTGCCGTCTGAACAGCCCAGCCCCGGCGCCTACCTGGTCAAGCTGGCCGGCGAGCACAAGCTGGCCACGATGACCTGGCTGATCGCGGGCCGGCACAGCCTGCACGTGGAGGCGTTCTTCTGCCGGCGGCCGGATGAGAATCACGCGCAGTTCTACCGGTTCCTGCTGGAACGCAACGGCCGCACCTACGGCGTGCACTTTGCCGTGGACCAGGTCGGGGACGTGTACCTGGTCGGGCGGCTGCCGCTGGCCGCGATCTCGGCCGCCGAGGTCGACCGCATCCTCGGCTGCGTGCTCAGCTACTCCGACGAGAACTTCGACGCCGCGCTGGAGCTGGGCTTCGCCTCCGCCATCCGGCGCGAGTGGGCCTGGCGGGCCAAGAACGGCGAAAGCCTGGCCAACCTGCAGGCGTTTGCCCGGTTCGCCGATCCGGAGCACAATTCCGCGCATTGACTGCCGCGCCGGCGGCGGCTGGGTAGTCACACCCACGGTTCTGGTCATTTCCAGAGCCGACGGCGAATCTCCGGGAAGAAACGTGATCGAAGCTGACTCCGCGGCCCCTGGCCCGGCGGCGGCTCGTCTGCGCGCGATGGGCGGTTCGTCGTCAACGGCCGTGGGTAAAGTGGCCATTGTGAATCGGCTTGGCGACCTCGAACGCGCGATCATGGACGTACTCTGGGGGACGCCCCAGTCACTCACCGTCCGTGAGGTTAGCGCACAGCTCACCGAACGCGACCTGGCCCACACCACCGTCATGACGGTGCTGGACCGGCTGGCCAAGAAGGGCTTCGCCCGGCGCGAGCGTGACGGTCGCGCCTGGCGCTACCGGCCCGCCGCGACCAGGGAAGCGTACGTGACCGAGCTGATGCTGACCGCGCTGGACCAGACCGGTGACCGGTCGGCCGCGCTAGCCCGGTTTGCCAAGCTGGTCTCCGGGGCAGAAGCGAGTGCACTACGTGGTGCTCTGGACGAGATCGAAGGTGACGGCGGGGGCTGATGACTGGACCGGCCGACGCGGCCCTGCTGGCCGCTGTGGCCCTTGGTTGCGTGCGGGGCTCGGCCGCGCTGGGAGCGGCCCGGTGGCCCCGGCGGTCGCCAGCGGCTGCCATCCTGCTGTGGCAGGCCCTCGGCCTGGGTGGCGGGCTGGCCGCGGTCGGCGCGCTGATCGAGATCGGTTTGCCGGCCGGATCCTCCAGCGTGGCCGATGGCGTGCTGCGGGTGGCGCGGACCTCCGCCAGCGGCGACCTGTTCCCCGCGGGCCAGCCCGGGCTGCCCGTGCTGCTGCGGCTGGCCAGCCTGGTGCTGGGCCTGGCCCTGCTGGCTGAGCTGTGCTGGGTGCTGCTCGCGTCCACCATGATCGCGCTCCGGGCCCGGCGGCGGCAGCGGGAGCTGCTCGCGTTGCTGGGCCGGGGTGACCCCAAGGCGCCCGGTGCGCTGGTCGTCGACCACCCGGCCGCGGCCGCGTACTGCCTGCCCGGGCTGCGCTCCAGGATCGTGGTCAGCGTCGGGGCCCTGGACCTGCTGCGCCCGGCTGAGCTGGCCGCGGTGCTGGCCCACGAGCGGGCGCACCTGCGCGAGCGCCACGACCTGGTCGTGCTGCCGTTCACCGCGCTGTGCCGGGCCTTCGGCTGGTCCCGGATCTGCGCCGATGCACACCAGTCGGTGGCCCTGCTGATCGAGATGCTGGCCGACGACCGGGCCCTCCGGGCCCGGCCTGCCCGGGCCCTCGCCGGGGCGCTGGCCCGGTTCGGCACGGTTGGCTGTGGCGGTGCGGACAGCGCCCCGGACGGCGCCCTGGCGGTCTCCGGCGCCGCCCACGAAGGCGAGATGACGGCCCGGGTGACCCGGATCATGACCCCGATCCCGCCGCCGCCCCTGGTGGCGCGGTTCGGGATCTGCTGCGCCGCCAGCCTCATCGTCGTGGTGCCGGTGGCGTTGCTCGTCCTGCCGAACTAGGTGCGGGTACTCACGGGCCGACCCTATTAATAATATTTTTAATGAGGTCGCCGGTCACCAGGGTCCGTACGGACCGGAGCGGCTGCTACCGGTCTTGAACTCCTTGACCTTGGGATGCACATCGGCCATGTAGACCGCGGCGGCCACGAACGCGGCCACCGGCAGGATCGACGTCACCGACGCGCCCCGCACGTAGAAGGCGTAGCCCAGGCCGACGACCATGGCCACACCCAGGATGATCAGCCATATCGGCTTGGTCTGCTTGCCCACCGCCGTGAACGCCGACGCTGGCCGGCGGATCGCGTCGATGAACGCCCACGCCTCGAACAGAAACGCGGCGATCGTGAGCACGGCGAAGAACACGTTCAGCGGCGTCAAGGCCTCACCTAGGATCACGGCTCCACGCTATCCGTTGTGGCCGGTGTCAGTCGCGTCGTCCGTCACCGCGGCCCAGGTGCCGTCGCGGCGGCGGCCGCGGCCGGTGCGGCCCGGGCGGTCGTCGGCCGGCTCTGGCTCCGGCTCGGTCTCGGCCGGGGGCAGCCAGGGCTCGGCCTCGGCCTCGGCCAGGCCAGGCTCGATCCCGGCCGGCCCGGCGTAGGGCAGCACCGCGACCGGGGCGTCCTGGTCTACGGCCACCGCGTTCTCCTTGCGGAACGACTCGTAGATCTCGATCAGCACCTGCTTCTGGCGCTCGGACAGACCCGGGTCGGCCAGCAGGGCGGAGCGCACGCCGGAGTCGGCGGGCTGGTCCTCCAAGATGCCGGCCTGCACGTACAGGGCCTCGGCCGAGATCCGCAGGCCCTTGGCGATCTGCTGCAGGATCTCGGCGCTGGGCTTGCGCAGCCCGCGCTCGATCTGGCTGAGATAAGGGTTGGAGACCCCCGCGGCCTGGGAAAGCTGGCGGAGCGAAATCTTCGCCTGCTCCCGCTGCTCGCGGATGTAGTCCCCGATCGAGTTCATCGATACCTGAGGCATACCCCCAGTATCGGCGACAGTGCTTGCAATTGCAAACGCATAGCAAGCACCGGGGTGAGGCCCGGTTCAGTGGGCCGGGTCCCGCGCGTGGAGCCTAGTGGGCGGGGACGTGAGACAGGTGCTCGCGGGCGAAGGCCAGCGACTCGGCCAGGTCGGCCAGGCGCTCGTCGCGGCTGAGCGAGCGGGTGTTGACCTCGAGCACGACCATGCCGGCGTAGTTGTCCGCGGCCAGCCGGTGCAGCACCTCGGCACAGGGCTGGCTGCCGCGCCCGGGGACCAGGTGCTGGTCCGGGAACGGGCCGGTCTGCACCCCGGTGCCGTCGGTCAGGTGCACGTGGGTCAGGCGCGGTCCCAGCGCCTCGGCCATGGCCAGCGAGTCCGAGCCGGACGCGGCGGCGTGGGAAAAATCCAGGGTCACGTGGGCGCAGTCGATCTGGGTCGGGTCCCAGGTCGGCGCGTACGGCACGATCTCCCGGCCGCGGGCCTTCAGCGGGAACATGTTCTCCACCGCGAAGGCGATATCGGTCTCCGCTTCCATCTCGGCCAGCCGGCTTTCGAAGTCCACCGCGTAGTCCCGCTGCCAGCGGAACGGCGGGTGCACCACGACGACCTTGGCCCCGAGGCGCTGGGCCAGATCCTGGGACCGCCGGAGCTTTTCCCACGGCTCCCGGCCCCAGACCCGCTGGGTCAGCAGCAGGCTCGGGGCGTGCACGGCCAGCACCGGGAGCTGGTGGTAGTCGATGAGCCGGCTGATCACGTCGACGTCCTGGCTCACCGGATCGGTGTAGACCATGACCTCGAGCCCGTCGTAGCCCAGCCGCGTCGCGGCCTCAAAGGCGTCGGGCGTCCGGTCCGGGTAGACGGACGAAGTCGACAGCACGACGGGCGTCCTGGCCACCCGGTCAGCCTCGCTCAATGTCCTGCCCTCCACGGAACCCTGCACCGGGCTCCGGGCAGCCAGCTTAGTTCGATGCCGGGCCAGATTGTTCCATCCGGCGCGGCGGCCCGCGTACGGCCAGACTGTCACTGCCCGGCGTTAATGTGCCAGCCATGGCGAAGTCATCGGCGGGCAGCGCGTACCGCTGTTCGGAGTGCGGCTGGCAGGCCCCGAAGTGGGTGGGGCGCTGCGGCGAATGCCAGGCCTGGGGGACGATCGAGGAAGCCGGGGTCCCGCGGCTGGTCCGGGCCGGACTCCGCGGGATCGGGCCGGGTCCGGTGAGCACGCCGGCGGTACCCATCGGCCACGTGGACGCTCAGGCGGCCAGCGCCCGGCCGACCGGCATGGACGAACTGGACCGGGTCCTCGGCGGCGGCCTGGTACCGGGCGCGGTGCTGCTGCTGGCGGGCGAGCCCGGGGTCGGGAAGTCGACGCTGCTGCTGGAGGCGGCGGCGCTGGTGGCCGGTTCCCGCCGGGTGCTGTACGTCACCGGTGAGGAGTCGGCGGCCCAGGTGCGGCTGCGGGCCGACCGGATCGGCGCGGTCAGCGACAACCTCTACCTGGCGGCCGAGACCGACCTGTCCGCCGTGCTGGGCCACGTCGAGACCGTCCAGCCGGACCTGCTGGTCATCGACTCGGTCCAGACGATCTCCGCGGGCAGCGTGGACGGCGCGCCGGGCGGGGTGACCCAGGTCCGTGAGGTCGCGGCCACGCTGATGGCCACGGCCAAGGAGCACTCGCTGGCCACCATCCTGGTCGGCCACGTGACCAAGGACGGGTCGATCGCCGGGCCGCGCACGCTGGAGCACATGGTCGACGTGGTGCTGCACTTCGAGGGCGACCGGCACTCCCAGCTGCGCATGGTCCGCGCGGTGAAGAACCGCTACGGACCCACGGACGAGGTCGGCTGCTTCGACCTGGGCGAGTACGGGCTGATCGGGCTGCCCGACCCGAGCGGGCTGTTCCTGTCCCAGCGCAGCGAGCCGGTGCCCGGCACCTGCGTGACGGTCACCCTGGAGGGCCGGCGGCCGCTGGTGGCTGAGGTGCAGACGCTGGTCGGCCCGTCCGTGCTGGACATGCCGCGCCGGGTCGTCTCGGGCCTGGACGGATCGCGGGTCGGCATGGTGCTGGCCGTGCTGCAGCGCCACGCTGAGATCCGTCTCGGCCGCCAGGACGTCTACGCCGCCACCGTCGGCGGGGTCCGGCTGACCGAGCCGTCCGTCGACCTGGCCCTGGCGCTGGCCCTGGCCAGCTCGACGTCGAACCTGAGCGTGCCGGCCGGCGTCATCGCCGTCGGCGAGGTCGGGCTGGCCGGTGAGGTCCGCCGGGTGAGCGGCATCCCCCGGCGGCTGGCCGAGGCCGAGCGGATGGGCTTCCGGCGCGCGATCGTCCCGGCCGGGGTCGGCGGCCTCACCCCGACCGGGCCGCCCCGCGACCACGACCGGCCGGGCCGCCCGCTGGCCGCGGTACCCAGCCCCGACGGTCTGACCGGCCTCACGGGCCTGATGGAGGTGCGTGAGGTCGAAGACGTCCGCCACGCCATCGCCGCCGCCCTGGCCGACTGAGCGCAACCCAGAGCCCCGGCAGGCCTAGCGCAGGCCCCAGCCCCGGGTCAGGCGCCCGAGGTTGACTTGGCCGTCGCCTTCTTCGTCGAGCTGGACGCGGGCGCCGCGGCCAGCTTGAACGACACCCGGGGGCTCTGGGCCCCGCCGGCCTGGGCCATCGCGCCGTAGGTGCGGCCGGTCGCGGCCATCACCGTGGCCGAGCAGCCGCTGATCGTCTCATGCTTGTCCCAGCTCAGCGACGTGACCACGGGGACACCGCGGCGCAGGCTGACCACGTGCCGCTTGGCCCCGCTCGCGCAGGTGGCCGAGTTGTAGGCCGTATCGCTGCCGTGGCTGACGACCAGCTTCAGGGCGCCCGCGCCGGTGTCCACCAGGCAGTTCGCGCTGCTGGTCGAGACGATGTCGAGCTGGAAGGACGGGTTGACGCTGGGGCCGTAACTACCCTGGCTGGCCACCAGGGTCAGCACCAGGTCGGCCGCTGGGCACGCGGTAGGGGCGCTCGCGGCCTGAGCCGGGGTGGCCTTGGCCGATGCCTTCCCGGACGCCTGGGCCGAAGCCGGCTTCGTGGCCGACGCGGACGGCGAGGCCGAGGGCGACGGCGAGGCGGACGGGCTCGGTGACGGGCTGGCCGGGGCGGACGTCACGGGCGCGGCCGGTGACGGCGTGCCGGCGGCGCTGGTGTAGCCGGCCGCAGCCGGGCCGCCGGAGCCGGAATTGGACGATTTCCCGCCGCTGGCTACCCCGGAGACCGCCCAGGCCACCAGGCCGATCACGGCCAGTCCGCCGATCAGCGTGAAGAACCGGCGCTGCCAGTAGGCGTCGGCTCCGGGGGTCCGGTTACCTCGGCCACGTTGCGCGTTCGGATCCATAGGTTCAGTATTCTTCGCGGGCCCGCCTGCGGCGCGGCGACATGCCGGCCGACCGGGCCGCAAACCGCCTGCGGGCGCGCGATAATCAAGCCTTGTCATGACAAGCCGTTATCTCGAACCGGTGCTGGGCTGGTACGCGGACCACGCCCGCGACCTGCCCTGGCGGGCCCCGGACGCGTCGGCCTGGTCGGTCATGGTCAGCGAGATCATGCTGCAGCAGACGCCGGTTTCGCGGGTGCTGCCCGCGTACCGGGAGTGGCTGGCCCGCTGGCCCACCCCGGCCGCGCTGGCCGCCGATCCGCCCGGAGCGGCGGTGCGGCAGTGGGGACGGCTCGGTTACCCGCGCCGCGCCCTGCGGCTGCACGAGGCGGCCCGGATCGTGACCGAGCGGCACGGCGGGGTCATCCCGGACTCCTACGACACGCTGCTGGCCCTGCCGGGGGTCGGGCGTTACACCGCGGCCGCCATCGCCAGCTTCGCTTACCGGCAGCGGCACCCGGTCCTGGACACCAACGTGCGCCGGGTGCTGAGCCGGCTGGTCACCGGAGCCGAGTTTCCCGGCCGGGCGGTGTCGGCCGCCGAGTGGCGGCTGGCCGAGACGCTGCTGCCAGACGAGCCCGAGGTGGCCGCCCGCTGGGCCGTCGGGGTGATGGAGCTCGGCGCGCTGGTGTGCACGGCGGCCCGGCCGCGGTGCGAGGTGTGCCCGGTGGCGGCGGACTGCCGCTGGCTCCAGGCGGGCCGCCCGGCCGCGGCGGTCCGGCCGGTGGGCCAGCGCTACGAGGGCACCGACCGGCAGTGCCGGGGCCGCCTGCTGGCCGTGCTGCGGGACGCCACCGGGCCGGTCCCGGCCAGCCGCCTGGACGCGGTCTGGCCGGTCGAACTGCAGCGAGCCCGGGCCCTGGACGGCCTGGTCGCCGACGGCCTGGTCGACGCCCGGCCCGACGGGCAATACGCGCTGCCGGGTTAGTTAGCCAGGACCAGGTGCCCCGCCCGTCCACGCGCCCTCAGCCGAGGCGGAGGGCCTCAGCCGGGACCAGCCTGGCCGCGCGCAGCGCCGGGTACAGCCCCGCCACCGCCCCGGTTGCCACCGCGACGCCGCTCGCGGCGAGCAGCACCGGTACCGTCACGACCGTGTCCCAGCTCCGGGTCGCGGCGTAGACCGTGGTCGCGAACTGGCCGAGGACCGCGCCGGCCACGCCCCCGCAGCCGGCCAGAACGATGGCTTCGGTGGCGAACTGGGCCGCCACGTGCAGCCGCCGAGCGCCGAGAGCCCGCCGCAAGCCAATCTCACTGCGCCGCTCGAGCACCGCGATGACCATGACATTGGCGATGCCGATGCCGCCGACCAGCAGCGCGACCCCGCCGAGGGCAAGGAACAGTCCGCTGAACGCGGCCGTAGCGTCGGCTCGGGCGGTCAGCGCGGTGACCGGGTTGGCCACCGAGACGCTCTGCGGCGAGGCCGGATCCGCAGTGGCGGGCAGGACAGCGGCGACCGCGGCGATGCTGGCCGGGGCTGCGCGCACGTAGACCTGAACCGGCGCCGCCGTGGCGCCCAGTAGCCGATGCGCCACCGGGAACCCGATCAGCGCCGTCTGGTCGAGATCGGGGACCAGCGGAACCGGCCGCATAATGCCGATGACGGTGAACCACCGTTGACCGAGCCAGACCTGGGCCGTGCCGTCGGCGCGGTCCACGCCCAGCGCGGCCGCCGCGTCCGCGCCCAGGACCACCGCCGGGTACCGCGCGGTGGCGGCGTCGAGGAAGGCGCCTTGCGCCATCTGGCCCTGCAGGGTGCGCAGCAGGCCGGCGTCGGCCGAGTAGACCGTGATCGCGTTGGTGTTCGCCGGGGAGATGCGGTCGTTCCGGTACACGTTCGCGTTCACATCGCCGATGGCCGACACGCCGGAAACCGGGCCGATGCGGGCCGCCATGGCCGGCGCCTGGGGCGGCAGCGTGGCCGCCTGCCCGCTTTCCGACTGGTCCGGGGTCACGGTGAGCAGGTTGGTCCCGAGCGCGTCGATCTGCGCCACCAGCTGGGCCCGGCTGGAACTCGAGATACCGATCACCGCCACCATGGTGGCGATGCCGAGGGCGACACCGATCGCGGAAAGCACGGCCCGGGCGGGCCGGGTGGCCAGGCCGAGGACCGCGAGCGGCCAGACGTCCGCCACCCGCAGGCGGCTCGCGGGATCCGCCGACGGGCAGTTCGCAGGATCCGGTGCGGGCTGGCCGCCGGATTGCGCCTCCCCGGCGCGGCGCACCCTCACGCCGCCCCGCTGTTGTGCTCGATCCGCCCGTCGCGCAGGCGGATCACCCGGTTCGCGGCCTGCGCTATCTCCAGGTTGTGGGTCACCACGAGGATCGTCGTTCCGCGCCGGTTCAGCGCGGCCAGCAAGGCGAGGATGCCGTCCCCGGTCGCCGAGTCCAGGCTGCCCGTCGGCTCGTCGGCCAAGATGACGGCCGGTTGCCCGACCAGAGCGCGGGCGATGGCCACGCGCTGGCACTCGCCTCCGGACAGCTCGGCCGGCCGGTGGCCGGCCCGGTCGGTCAATCCGACGTCGGCCAGCGCGGCGGCAGCCGCCTGATGCCGCCGACCGGCGGAAACGCCCCGATACAGCAGGCCGGCCGCCACATTGTCGAGCGCGGTCAGGCCCGGCATCAGAAAGAACTGCTGGAACACGAACCCGATGCGGGTGGCCCGGACACCGGCCAGAGCCCGGTCACTCAGCCCGTCGGCGTCCAGCCCGGCCACCCGGACGCGGCCCGTGGTCGGGCGTTCCAGCGTGCCCGCAATGGCCAGCATGGTCGACTTGCCCGATCCGGACGGGCCCACAATCGCCGCGAACTCACCGGCCCCGATCGTGACCGTCACCGAGCTCAGCGCGGCTACCGGCGGCGATCCACGGTGTACCTTGCTCACCTCGATCAGCTCCAGCGCAGGCGGCGCGGCGTTCACGGCGCCGCTCACTGGGCCGTCACTACCTTCGTGCCGACCGTGATGCCCGCCCCGTCGACCTGGACTCGCCCTCCGGCGAACAGGCCGGTGGTCACGCTGACGAGGTGATGGGCTCCGGACGGCGTGACCACCTCCAGGCCGTAACCGCCGCCTGCCAGCGCGAGCAGGGCGGTGACCGGGACGGCCAGCACGTCGCGCGCCGCCTGGAGGGCCAGGGACACCTGCACCTGGACGTCAACGCCGGTGCCGGTGGCCCGCGGCTGCTCAGGCGTCACCGAGAGCTGGCTCGGTCCCACCGCGGCGATCCGGCCGGGGGTGCGGGTCTGGGACGGCAAGATGATCGAGACGGTTTCACCGACGCGGGCGGCCGGCAGGCCGGGGGTGACCGGCACCGTGACGGTTCGCTGGACCGTCATCACCTGGTACGGCTGTTGGCCGCCCGTGGCATCCTCGCCGGCCGCGACGTTCATCCGGCCGATCAGGACGGCTTCCGGCAGGAAGATCACCTGGCCGAGCGGGATCAGCCCGGTCACGGGCAGGCCACGGGCGGCCTGCCAGCGCTCCACAGCGTCCGCGGTGAGCAGGTCGTAGTGTCCGGTCGGGGCGGTGGGCAGGCCCTCGGCGAAGTGCCCCGCGATAAGCGCGGCCTGGAGCTGCCGGACATCAGGGCCGTCGGTCATGCCGAGCCCGAACGGCCGCCACGCGGGCGTGGCCCCGGTCATCAGCGTAACCGGGGTGTCGTCCACTCGGTAGAGCGTGTCCCCGGGCCGGATCGCGGTACCCGGTCGCGGCAACCAGGTGTAGGTCCCCGGCAGTTGGTTGACCACCGGGCGCGCGCCCGCGTAACCGAGGGTCCCTGCGGTCAGCGCGGCGGCCACCAGGTCGGTCCGCACGACCGTGGCCGTGGCCGGCCGCGGCTGGGTCGCGGCGGCGGTCGGCGCGGCCTGGCCACCTCGGACCGACAGGGTGGCGACCACACCGGTCACAGCGGCCGCCGCCAGCAGGGCCGGCAGCGCCCCTCGCCTCACGGGCCAGTCCCGTCGTCGTGCACATCGCCAGGCAGGAAGTGACGGCAGGCCTGGTCCGCGGTGCGGAACTGCGGCGAGTACCGGCCGAAGCCATTGCTGATGCCGGGTACGTTGCCCAGGCTCACCGTGCCCGTCGCCGTCGGGTCGTGCATGCCGATGTCGTGGTCGCGCATGCACCGCGCGTACCTGGTCAGCGCGGCCAGGTCCGGGGCCACCCGCGGTGCCTCCGCGGCCGCCTTCTGTTCCCCGATGGCCGCGATGAGATGGTCGCAGGCCGCATAGGCCGCGGCGGTGGACGAGTCCCGGGTGGGCAGGTCCAGGGTGAGCCCTGCGTGCCCGGGCCGGTGGTACGGATCCGACATCTGGACCCCGTGGCCGCGCATGCACCGGGTGAAGGCGACCATGGCCTGGTCGCTCTGCTGCTGGGTGAGCGGCTGCCCCGGCGCGGCGCTGCCGCTGCGGCCGGGCAGGCTGGCCACGGCCGAGCTGACATGACCGCTCCCCGACGAGCAGCCGGCCAGGAGCACCCCGGCCAGCAGCACCCCGGCCAGGGACTGCGGACGATAACGCATGAGACCTCCAACGCTCCGGCACTCGCCGGTCACCAGCAGTGGTACTCGGACGGCTGTCACACCCCGGTCACAGCCGCACGCCTTGTCCGGGCCCCGGCCGTCCGGTCGCACGAGGTCGCCTCGGCCCGGTCCAGCACGGAGCCCGGCCGCCGCTGACCCGCTTGTGATGGTGGTGTGACCCCGGCTGCGGCACGATGACGGTATGCGGGTGCTCGTGGTCGAAGATCTTGCCGAGCTGGCCGACGACATCGCCGACGGCCTGCGCGACCACGGGATGGGCGCGGACGTGGCCTACGACGGCTCGGCCGCCTTGGAGAAGGCACTGCTGACCACGTACGACGTGGTCGTTTTGGACCGCGACCTGCCCCGGATCCACGGCGACGCGGTATGCGCCGCCCTGATCGGCTCGCCATCGCAGGCGCGCATCCTCATGCTGACGGCGGCGGGCACCGTAACCGACCGGGTCGACGGCCTCAACCTCGGCGCGGACGACTACCTGGCCAAACCGTTCGCGTTCGCCGAACTGGTCGCCCGGGTCCGCTCGCTGGCCCGGCGCAGCCCGGCCGCCGCTCCGGTGATGACTCGCGGTGACATCGTGCTGGACCGGGCCAGACGGCGGGCCAGCCGGGCCGGGCGCCCGGTGCCGCTCAACCGCAAGGAGCTGGGCATACTAGAGGAACTACTGGTCGCCGACGGGGGCATTCGCAGCGCCGAGGACTTGTTCGAGCGGGTCTGGGACGAGAGCGCCGACCTGTTCTCGCGGACCGTGACCGTCACCATCGCCCGGCTCCGGCGCAAGCTCGGCCCGCCGGACCCGATCGAGACCGTCATCGGCGTCGGCTACCGCCTGCTATGAGCCGTGTCCTGAGGTGGCCGTGGAGGCCGCAGAAGGTCAGGGCGAGGCTCGCCCTGCTCTACGCCGCGCTGTTCCTGTCGTCCGGCTCGATCCTGCTCGCGCTCACCTACGGACTGGTCGCCGCGAGCTTGCCCGCGGCGAGCTCTGCCGCGATCCACTCGAGCAGTGCCCTCAACCAGAAGCAGCTGTCCACGCTGAAGCTCACCTGCAAGCAGTCGAACCCCGATCCCAGCACAGTGCTCCAGTGCAAGCGTGCCTTCGACGCCGGGGCCACGGCCGCCGCCGACAGCGTGCGCCAGCGGGCCCTGGATAGCTTGGTGATCTTCTCCCTGGTTGGATTGGGTTTGATGACGGTCGCCTCCGGCGGTCTGGGCTGGTACGTCTCCGGCCGGGTGCTGCGCCCGGTGCGGATCATCACCGAGACCGCCCGCCGCGCCTCCGACCAGCACCTAGGGGAGCGGCTGGCCCTGACTGGCGCCCAGGACGAGTTCAAGGAGCTCGCCGACACATTCGATGACATGCTGGCACGCCTCGACGCCGCCTTCGCCGCCCAGCGCCGGTTCGTCGCCGACGCCTCACACGAGCTGCGCACCCCGTTGACCGTGATGCGGACCGCCATCGATGTCGCGCTGGCCAAGCCGCACAAGACCGTCCAGCAGCTGGAGGACATGGCCGTCCGGGTCCGCCGGGCCATCGACCGGGCCGAGGCCATGATCGAGGCGCTGCTGGTACTGGCGGTTAGCGACCAGTGCGGGGCCGAGCGTGAGCTCCTCGACCTGTCGGCAGTGGCCGAGGACGCCCTGGAAATGGCCGCCTCTGGCATCGCCCGCCTCGGGCTGACCGTGCGGGCCGAGCTTGCCCCGGCCCAGACCACCGGCGACCAGCAGCTCGTCGAGCGGATGGTGTGGAACCTCGTCGAAAACGCGGTGCAGCACAACCAGCCGGGCGGCTGGATCACGATCGCCACCGGGCGCGCCGAGGGCGGAGCCTTCTTGCACATCGCCAACAGCGGCGCTCTGGTCCCGGCCGACGCGGTGCCCACGCTGTCCGAGCCGTTCCGCCGCCTCGGCCCCAAGGGTCTGGACGGCGTCGGCCTGGGCTTGTCCATCGCCCGTGCGGTCAGCACCGCCCACGGCGCCGAGCTGGACGTACGCAGCCGGCCCGAGGGCGGCCTCGCCATCCGCGTGATCCTCTCCGAGTTAGGGCAGGGTGGGGCCGGAGCATAAAAACGGCGCCCGGACCCCTGCGGGATCCGAGCGCCGTCTTTCGTGCTGTCGGCCGGGGTGAGCCGGCCGGTTGGCTGGCTAGGCCTGCGGGGTGCTTTCGCCGCTGCTGGCCGACTCGATCTCGGCCGGCGGGGCGTCGGGCACCGATTCGGGCTTGGCCACACCGGTGAAGGTGAACTTGGCCGTCGGCCCCTCACCATCAGCGTCGACGATCACGATCTGACCCGGACGGAGCTCCCCGAACAGGATCTTCTCCGACAGCGAGTCCTCGATCTCGCGCTGGATCGTACGGCGCAGCGGCCGCGCGCCCAGCACCGGGTCGTAACCGCGCTCCGACAGCAGCGCCTTGGCGCCCGGACGAAGCTCCAGACCCATGTCACGGTCCTTCAACCGCTCATCGACCTTGCCCACCATCAGGTCCACGATCGTGAAGATCTCGTCGCGGGCCAGCTGGTGGAAGACGATGATGTCGTCGACACGGTTGAGGAACTCGGGCCGGAAGTGCTGCTTGAGCTCTTCCTGCACCCGGCTCTTCATCCGCTCGTACGAGCTGTGCGACTCATCGGCCTTGGCGAACCCGACCGACACACCCTTGGAGATGTCCCGGGTACCCAGGTTCGTGGTCATGATGATCACGGTGTTCTTGAAGTCCACCGTCTTGCCCTGGGCGTCGGTCAGGCGACCGTCTTCCAGGATCTGCAGCAGCGAGTTGAAGATGTCCGGGTGGGCCTTCTCGATCTCGTCGAACAGGACCACCGAGAACGGCCGGCGGCGGACCTTCTCGGTCAGCTGGCCGCCCTCTTCGTACCCGACGTAGCCGGGCGGGGAGCCGAACAGCCGCGAGACGGTGTGCTTCTCCATGTACTCGCTCATGTCGAGCTGGATCAGCGCGTCCTCGTCGCCGAACAGGAACTCGGCCAGCGTCTTGGACAGCTCGGTCTTACCGACGCCGGACGGGCCGGCGAAGATGAACGAACCGCCGGGACGCTTCGGGTCCTTCAGGCCGGCCCGGGTCCGCCGGATGGCCTGAGACAGCGCCCTGATCGCGTCGTTCTGGCCGATGACCCGGCGGTGCAGCTCATCTTCCATCCGCAGCAGCCGCTGAGACTCTTCCTCGGTCAGCTTGAACACCGGGATGCCGGTGGCCGTGGCGAGGACCTCAGCGATCAGCTCCTCGTTCACCTCGGCCACGACGTCCATGTCGCCGGCCTTCCACTCCTTCTCCCGGGTGGCCTTCTTGGCCAGCAGCTGCTTCTCGTTGTCACGCAGCGCTGCAGCCTTCTCGAAGTCCTGGGAGTCGATGGCCGACTCCTTCTCCCGGCGGACCTGAGCGATCTTCTCGTCGTAGTCCCGCAGGTCTGGCGGAGCGGTCATCCGGCGGATGCGCATCCGCGAACCGGCCTCGTCGATCAGGTCGATCGCCTTGTCGGGCAGGAACCGGTCGCTGATGTAGCGGTCGGCCAGCTGGGCCGCGGCCACCAGGGCCCCATCGGTGATGGACACCCGGTGGTGCGCCTCGTACCGGTCGCGCAGGCCCTTGAGGATCTCGATCGTGTGCGAGATCGTCGGCTCCGCGACCTGGATCGGCTGGAACCGGCGCTCCAGCGCCGCGTCCTTCTCCAGGTACTTGCGGTACTCGTCCAGCGTGGTGGCGCCGATCGTCTGCAGCTCACCCCGGGCCAGCATGGGCTTCAGGATGGAGGCGGCGTCGATCGCGCCCTCGGCGGCACCGGCCCCGACGAGCGTGTGGATCTCGTCGATGAACAGGATGATGTCGCCGCGGGTGCGGATCTCCTTGAGCACCTTCTTCAGCCGCTCTTCGAAGTCACCGCGGTACCTCGACCCGGCGACCAGGGCGCCCAGGTCCAGCGTGTACAGCTGCTTGTCCTTGATCGTCTCGGGCACCTCGCCCTGCACGATCTTCTGGGCCAGGCCCTCGACCACGGCGGTCTTGCCGACACCGGGCGCACCCACCAGGACCGGGTTGTTCTTGGTCCGGCGCGAAAGCACCTGCATCACGCGCTCGATTTCCTTCTCGCGCCCAATGACCGGGTCCAGCTTGCCCTCCCGCGCCGCGGCGGTCAGGTTGCGGCCGAACTGGTCCAGCACCAGCGACGTGGACGGAGCGGACTCCGCCGACGTGCCGGCCGACGCGGGCTCCTTGCCCTGGTACCCGTGCAGCAGCTGGATCACCTGCTGGCGAACGCGGTTCAGGTCAGCACCCAGCTTGACCAGAACCTGCGCTGCGACCCCGTCACCCTCGCGGATCAGGCCCAGCAGGATGTGCTCGGTCCCGATGTAGTTGTGCCCGAGCTGCAGCGCCTCGCGCAGCGACAGCTCCAGCACCTTCTTAGCCCGCGGGGTGAAGGGGATGTGACCCGAGGGTGCCTGCTGTCCCTGGCCGATTATCTCCTCGACCTGCTGGCGAACGGCCTCGAGACTGATCCCCAGAGATTCCAGGGCCTTCGCCGCCACGCCTTCACCCTCGTGGATGAGGCCCAGCAGGATGTGCTCGGTACCGATGTAGTTGTGATTGAGCATCCTGGCCTCTTCTTGCGCCAAGACCACAACCCGCCGCGCTCGGTCGGTAAACCTCTCGAACATATCGTTGCTCTCCTCACAGCGCGGTCCAAGCAGGTGCGCGAACGATTGCCCTGCCTGTCCGCATGGTAGCCGCGTGCCCAGCGGTGCGCCTTTGTGCCGTAGGTCCTACGTTAAAAGTTCCCCGGATGGGACACGTTCATCCCATCAAACCCCGTCAACGCCTTGTGGTGTTCCCGCTACGCCGGAAGCGAACGGCAGACTGGACTGCGGACGCAGCCAGCGATAACTACGCTGCGGCGCTACCCCAGCTCGGGCGGGGAAATACGGCCGGGCCTGGCGGACGCGGCCGTTCCGGACCGGCTGATGCCACACCGGACGCTCCTGCCCGGCAAGTCCCAATTGACCACCTTGGCCCCTCTGGTCACTTCTGCCACTTTGGCCCCTCTGGTCACACTGGCCCCGTTCGCCTCAGCGGCGGCCTCAGTGGGGCGGCGTGGGGCGGCGTGGCGCGGCAGTGGCGCGCAGCGGCGCGGCAGCAAAAAGGGGCAAGCCCTCCGCGCGGGCGGAGAGCTTGCCCAAGGCAGCCGGTGATGGTCCGTGCTAGACGGTGGCACCGAGACGGTGAGGTGAAGGGCTGGGGCTCGCCGGAGCGCGGTGCCCGGTGGGCCGGCAGGGCGCCCGATGCCACGGCCAGGACCAGCTGGAGCGGCCACCCGAGGGGGAAGGCCGCCGGGGCGGCAGGAGGTCCGTCCCGTTAAAGCTGCGTTTAGCCTCGGGCTTTCGCCGGGGTTAATCGGCCTGCCGTTCTTTATGTGAAAAAAGGTATGAAAAAAGTGCCTTCAGCTGGGACAATTGGGCTTGTCTAAGGTCCTGACCGTCCCGAGTCAAAGGCACTTTCCAGGTGAAGAATAGCGCACGCACTGCCCGGGTTACCGTCTCTGCTGACGGCCCCGGCCTGGTGTCCCAGGCCGGGGCGGTCCTGCTGTGGGAAACGATGCGGGTCACCGGCCTGAGCCGGGGCCTGTCCGGCGGGCTGGCCCGGTGGCGGGCACCGCGGGCGGTCCACGACCCCGGGAAGATCATCGCGGACCTGGCCGCCGCCGTCGCCCTCGGCGGGGACTGCCTGGCCGACATCGCGGTGCTACGGGAGCAGCCGGAACTGGCCGGGCCGGTCGCGTCCGGCCCCGTGGTATCCCGGCTGGTCAGCGTGCTGGCCGGGGACCTGTCCCGGTCGCTTAAGGCAATCCGCGCTGCCCGTTCCGCCGCGCGGGAGCGGGCCTGGGCACTGGCCGGGGACAACGCTCCCGGCGCGGACGGCCTGGTCACGATAGATCTGGACGCCACCGTCGTGATCGCGCACTCGGAGAAAGAGCAGGCGGCTGCGACCTGGAAGAAGACGTTCGGGTTCCACCCGATGACCGCCTGGGCCGACCACGGCGCCGGCGGGAACGGGGAACCGCTGGCCATCGCGCTGCGGGCCGGGAACGCCGGCTCGAACACCGCCGCCGACCACATCGAGGCGGCCAGGCTCTCTCTGGCGCAACTGCCCCGCCACCAGCGGCGCAAGGTCCTGGTCCGCACCGACTCCGGCGGCGGCACCCACGAGTTCCTGACCTGGCTGACCGCGCCGTCGCGGCGGCTGCACTACTCCATCGGCATGACGATCACCGAGGACATGCAGGCCGCGATCCTGAAAATGCCCGCGTCCGCGTGGACGCCGGCTTACGACGGTGACGGGCAGATCCGCGACGGCGCCTGGATCGCCGACATCACCGGGCTGCTGGACCTGTCCGGCTGGCCCGCCGGGATGCGGGTCATCGTCCGCAAAGAGCGCCCGCACCCCGGTGCGCAGCTGCGCTTCACCGATATCGACGGGCACCGGTTCACCGCCTTCGCCACCGATGCACGCAAAGGCCAGCTCGCTGACCTGGAACTCCGCCACCGGCGGCGGGCACGGTGCGAGGACCGGATCCGCTGCGCGAAGGACACCGGGCTGCGGAACCTCCCGCTCAAGGGCTTCGCGCAGAACCAGGTCTGGTGCGAGATCGTCGCCCTGGCCTGCGACCTGCTGGCCTGGACGCAGCTGCTCGCCCTCACCGGGACCGCCCGCCGCTGGGAACCCAAACGGCTCCGCCTGCGCCTGTTCTCCGCCGCTGGCCGGCTCGTGCGCGGAGGCCGCCGCCTGCGGCTCCGCCTCGCCGAACGATGGGCCTGGGCTGCGGACATCACCGCCGCCGTCACCCGCCTGCAGGCCCTCCCCTCCGGCTGAACAGCCGGAACAGCCACTACGGCAAAGAAGGAAAACACCAGGGGCCGTGGAACCCCGCCTACCCGGCGCGACAACCGGGCAGCCAGGCACGACCCAGCCTGAAAATCACCCACCAGCCGACACCTCAGGCCAGCACATCAGCGGCGCGAAAGATCGAGGTTAGTGCGAGGCCTCGTACTCAGAAACGATCGACGCGGGAATGCGGCCACGCTCGTTGACGTGGTAACCGCGCTGCTTCGCCCACTCGCGGATTTCCGCGCTGCGCTGACGGCCGGGCCCGGTGCGCGGACGGCGACGGCGCGCCGGTGCACTTACTTTGCGGGCCTTATCGATGTAGAGGGTCAGCTCTTTGCGGATCTTGTCTGCGTTGGCCGAACTTAGGTCGATCTCATACGAGCTGCCATCAAGACCAAACGATACGGTCTCGGTCGCCTCTCCGCCATCAAGATCGTCAACGAGAAGCACCTGAACCTTCTGTGCCATGGAACCAGCCCTTCTGTGGATCACGCATATTCAGATACTGAAGATATACCCACCATGTTGCCGTTGCCAATTCAGGTAGGTCAACAAGATTGGCGTGTTACGGCGAACTCCGGTGGTCCGGTTCCAGAAGAGGCTGATACCACTTAACCGCCCGATGTAACTCTCCGTAATCAGGGCTTGAGTAGGCAGTTAGCATTACCGACAGCGCCATGCCGATTGCTGTGCCGAGCGTGATCTCGGTGACTTTGAGGCGATTCTAAGTGCAGCCTCAGCATCAACGCAGGGCCACCCTGATCTAGTTCCCGGCCGGAAAGACTTAGTGCGGCGAACCGTGATCGCCAGATGATCGTCTTGCCTGAACACGCTCATCGCCGTTTGCCGCTGGCTTCCCCAGTGCGTTCTCATCTGAGCGGACGGCGGATGGCGCCTCGTTGGCGTCGATAATTCCGTTCTTGCCGGAAATATCGGCTTCGCGGCGGGTGCCTTCCCGCACTCTACGCTTCGGCGCCATCTCGCGGCGCAACAACAGGACAAGTCCGACGATGAACGCGGCGCAAACAACCGCTGGTGGAGTGAGCGCCGCTAGATCGTTCAACAAGACGCTTCCTCTCTACGGTTTTACACATCCGCTGGTGAACCGCTGCGCTCTGCCACCGTGCATGTGCTTAACGCAAGTGTATGAAATCGATTGTGACGTACTCATATGTGGACCGCTACTCCCGCCCGGCCTAATCCGCCCGGCCCAGATGCAGTTTTGCCGACCCGCCCGGTGCACTGCGACTTCCGGCGCTACCCCGGCCACCCGGGGCCGGGGCCTTGGCCACCCGGGTACGGACGGCCCTGGAAATCCCCGCCACCCGGCGGAATCCATCGCCGTGTCGTCCCGGTTCCATTGTCGCGCATGGCCGGCTGCCCCTTCCCGTCACCCCGCCCCGCCATGGGCCTGTCCCTCTCTTAGGAGCATCGGCGCAGGTCAGTGCGGTTGCCACCGGGAGGTCGCGGCCGGCCACGTCCGGGCCGGGCCGGTCGCACGTGCCGGTGCGGCCCGGTGCCTCCTGGTGTTCTGGCTGGGGCACGGATCTGACGTGGCAGGATCGAACGCGGCCGCCGTCCCCCCGGCGGCCGGGTGAGAGGGGAATGAGAAACGGCAATGTTCCACGCCGATCTACACATCCACTCGAAGTTTTCCCGCGCGTGCAGTAAAGACTGCGACATCCCGCATCTGGCCGCCGGGGCCTGGCGCAAGGGCATCACGGTCGTCGGCA
The DNA here is from genome assembly GCA_965277615.1 of Streptosporangiaceae bacterium. Classification (GTDB taxonomy): domain Bacteria; phylum Actinomycetota; class Actinomycetes; order Streptosporangiales; family Streptosporangiaceae; genus Bog-532. The sequence continues at coordinate 428,092 of CBDIDG010000005.1, forward strand.
CCGGCGACTTCACTCATCCCGCTTGGGCCGCAGAACTGAAAGAAACTCTGGCGCCTGCGGAGCCCGGCTTGCTCCGGCTGCGGCCCGATCTGGAAAGAGATCTGCGACTGCGCGTGCCTGCAGCGTGTGACCAACCGGTGCGTTTCATGCTCTCGGTAGAGATCTCCACAATCTACCGGCGTAGTGACCGAACCCGTAAAGTGCACCACCTGATTTACGCGCCCAGCTTCGAGGCCGCAGACCGGATCACCGCGGCGCTGTCAAGGATCGGCAACCTCGCTTCTGACGGACGGCCCATCCTCGGTCTTGACTCGCGTGACCTGCTCGAGATCACGCTGGAAGGCGGGCCCGGCTGCTACTTGGTTCCGGCACATATCTGGACACCTTGGTTCGCCGTTCTTGGTTCGCGTTCCGGCTTCGACGCCGTCGCCGACTGTTACGGCGATCTGGCCGCCGAAATATTCGCGGTAGAGACGGGCTTGTCGTCCGATCCGGGTATGAACTGGATGTGCTCGTCGCTCGACGGCTATCGCCTCGTCAGTAACTCAGACGCTCATTCCCCGCCCATGCTGGGCCGGGAGGCCACTACTTTCTCCGCCGCCATGGACTACTTCTCGATCGCCGAAGCCCTACGCACCGGAGACGGTCTGGCCGGAACGATCGAGTTCTATCCCGAAGAAGGCAAGTATCACCTGGACGGTCACCGTAAGTGCGGAGTCCGCTTTGATCCGCAGCAAACAAGAGAGCGAGACGGAGTCTGTCCCGAGTGCCATAAACCGCTTACGGTCGGGGTCCTGCATCGTGTCGCCGAACTCGCGGATCGCCCGGATGGCTACCGGCCCGACGGCGCCGCGGGCTTCAATAATCTCGTCCAGCTACCGGAAATTATTGGCGAGATCCTCTCGGTAGGCCCTAAGAGCAAGAGCGTTTACCGCCTCATTGACCGGCTGGTGGCCGCGTTTGGCCCGGAACTTTCCATCCTGCAACAAGTTCCTACCGATGATTTGGGCCGCGTCGGCGGCAGCGCGCTGGGCGAGGCGATCGGCCGGCTCCGCCGCGGTGAGGTGATAAAGGACGCGGGTTACGACGGCGAGTACGGCCACGTCCGGTTGTTCCAGCCCGGCGAGCTCGACCGCGCCGAGGCGCTCTTCGACCTACCTGAGCCAGCTCCGACGCACGCCGGCCCGGGCCAGAAGCCGGCCGCGGCTAAGGTGCCCGGGGGCACGGCCCCTGCCGCATGCACGGCCCCACTAGACCCACCAGCCACACCAAAATCACTGACCCCATCAGACTCAGTGACCACATCAAGCCCGACGATCCCGGCAGCACCAGGGGTATCCAGGGCCGGTACGCCGGACGGTGGCGTCAGGCCGACCGCCCCGGCGCTGCTGGACGGCCTGGACGACGAGCAGCGGGCCGCGGTGACCACGCCGGCCGGGGCGCCGCTCATGGTCATCGCCGGGCCCGGCACCGGGAAGACCCGGGCGCTAACGCATCGGATCGCCTACCAGGCCGTGGCGGAGGGAAGGCCGGCCGCGCAGTTCCTAGCCATCACCTTCACCCGGCGCGCGGCCGGGGAGATGCGTGACCGGCTGGCCGCCCTGGCGGTGCGGGCCGGATCGGACGTGCTGACCGGACCCGGCGAGCCGGGCGTCCTAGGTGGGCGCGGGGACCCGGCCGGGGCCACCGTGACGACGTTCCACGGGCTGGCGCTGCGGCTGCTGACCGAGTACCCGCAGGAGTCCGGGCTACCCGAGGACGTGCGGGTCGCGGACGAGGCCGCCCGGCTCGAGGCGGCCATCCGGGTGGCGGGCTCGGACCGCGACGGCCGCCGCCTGCTGACCGCCCTGGCCGCCGGGGAACCGGCCCAGACCGGGCAGCGGCCGGAGTTCGTGGCCCGCCAGGCCGCGTTCCGGGCCGAGCTGGCCCTCGATGGCCTGCTCGACGTGGACGAGCTGATCGTCCGGGCCGTCCAGCTGCTAGGCGACCATCCGGACGTGCTGGCGGCGCTGCGCGAACGCTGGCCGCGGATCAGCGTGGACGAGTACCAGGACGTCGACGAACTGCAGTACGAGCTGCTCCGGCTGCTGGCCGGGCCGGGCGACGGCCTGACCGTGATCGGCGACCCGGACCAGGCCATCTACGGCTTCCGCGGCGCGGACGTGGGATTCTTCCTGCGATTCGGCACGGACTATCCCAGCGCGCGGACGGTCTACCTCACCCGCAACTACCGGTCCAGCCCGACCGTGGTCAAGGCCGCGGTCCAGGCCATCGCCCCGGCCACGCTGGTGCCGGACCGGAAGCTGGACGCCCGTGGGCGCACCGGCCGCCCGGGGACCGCTGCGGACGCAGGCCCGGCGGTCGCGGGGCCGCCGGTCGTCGCGGGCCCGCCGGTGGTGGTGCACGAGGCCGCCAACGAACAGGCCGAGGGGACCTGGATCGCGGCCGAGATCGACCGGCTGATCGGCGGCTCGTCGTTCCACTCCCTGGACAGCGGCCGGGCCGACTCCCGGCAGCGGCACACCACGCTCGGGCTGTCCGACATCGCCGTGCTGTACCGGACCGACGCCCAGACGGCGCCGCTGCTGCAGGCGCTGAACCGGGCCGGGCTGCCCGCCCAGAAGGGCTCACACGACCGGCTGGCCCGCCGCCCCGGCGTGCGGGAACTGGTCCGCGAGCTGCGGCTGGCCACGCCCGGCGACCAGGCCGGCCTGGGCGACCCGGCCGCTCCGGGCGACCAGGCCGGCCCAGGCGACCAGGCCACTCCGGGCGACACGGCCGCTCCAGGCGACCCGGTGGCGTCCGGTGCGGACGTCGCTCGCCGGCTGCGCGCGGCGGTCAGCCGGCTCACCGCGCTGACCCGCGGCGCCCGATCGGTCGACATCCTGACCGCGGGGGAGGTGCTGGCCCCGCTGGCCGGGCGCTGCGGCGACGACCTGGAGCAGTTCCTGACCGAGATCTCGCTCGGGGCCGAGGCCGACGCGCAGGACCCGCGGGCCGACGCGGTGACCCTGCTCACCCTGCACGCGGCCAAGGGCCTGGAGTTCGAGGTGGTGTTCATCGCCGGCTGCGAGCGCGGCCTGCTCCCGCTGCAATGGCCCGGGAGCGCGCCGTCCGCGGACACGGCCGAGGAACGCCGGCTGCTGTTCGTCGGGATGACCCGGGCCCGGAGCCGACTGCTGCTCAGCTACGCGGCCGCCCGCGGGCGCGGCGGCGGTGCGGCCAGCCCGGACGGCCCCGGCCGCGGGCGGTCGACGGGGGCATCACCGTTCCTGGCTTCGATCGACCCGGGCCTGCTCAGCCGGGCCGAAACGGCCCGGCGCCCGGCGCCGGACCGGCAGCTCCGCCTCCTGTGAGCTGGCACCGCTGGTGAGCTAGCACCGTTGAGCTAGCACCGTGAGCTAGCGGAGGTGCAGCAGCATCCGGGTGTTGCCCAGGGTGTTGGGCTTGACCCAGTCCAGGCCGAGGAACTCGGCCACGCCCTCGTCGTAGGAACGCAGCAGTTCGTGGTACACGTCCGGCGCGACCGGAGTGCCGAAGATCTCGGTGAAGCCCAGGCTGGCGAAGAACCGCACCTCAAAGGTGAGCACGAACACCCGCTGCACGCCGACCTCGCGCGCCCGGTCCAGCAGGACGTTGGCGAGCTGGTGCCCGAGGCCGTGGCCCTGGCAGTCGTCGCGGACGGCGATGGTGCGGATCTCGGCCAGGTCCTCCCACAGCACGTGCAGGGCCCCGCAGCCGGCGATCAGCCCGTCCGAGTCCCGCTCCGCGACCCAGAACTCCTGGACGTCCTCGTACAGCGTGACGTTGGCCTTGCCGAGCAGCCGTCCCGAGGAGACGTTCGCGTCGACCAGGGCCCGGATTCCCGGTACGTCAGCGGTACGCGCCTGCCTCACCGTGTATCCCATGGCGGGTCCACGATAGCCGCCGCCCGGCATGATCCGATGATTTGCGGTCCGGGTTGAGCGGAATTGTCCGCGTGTCTAAAAACACGGGAACAGTTGCGCCGTTTCGGTTGGCAGGCTGATCACAGATCCAATAATGTGCTTCGCTGTCGCCCCAGATAGATGGCCGTGCCAGCAGCCGCTGGCCGATGACTGACCCGGATAGCACCAATGTCACAAGCTGTCCGCGAGAGGAGACCTTCTGTGCGGCGTTCAGCCGACGGTGTGCAGGGCACCCGGAGATTCTCACCCGAGCGGGTGAGGGCCACCGTGTCCCGCTCCTGGCGTGCGGCGGCGCTGGTCACGGGCGCGACCACCGCACTGGCCCTGCTGGCGCCGGCGGCCACGAGCGACGCGGCCAAGTCGCCCTCGCTCAACTCCCTGGTGGCCCAGGCCAAGCAGCTCACGTACCAGATCAACGCGCTGAGCGAGCAGTACGACGGACTTCGGGTCCAGCTCTCGTCGGCCAAGACGGCCGCGGCCAAGGCGCAGAAGCAGGCGGCAGCCGACAGCGCCGCCCTCAAGGCGAGCCAGGCCACGGTGAGCCGGATCGCGGCGGCCAGTTACGAGAACGCCGGTTACGACCCGACGCTGCAGATCCTCACGACCAACAACCCGGACCAGTACCTGAACCAGGCCTCGATCATGGAGCAGCTGGATCAGACGAACGGGACCCGGGTGGCCAACCTGTCCAAGGCCGAAGCGGCGGACAAGCGGGCCAACGAGACCGCGCAGCAGCAGATCGCCAAGGTCACCGCGCTGGAAACCTCCATGAACGCGAAGACCAAGCAGATCCAGGCCCAGATCAACAAGGTCAACAGCTCGACCATGACCCAGGCCATGGCGGTCTTTAACCAGACGGGCAGCTACCCCAACATCACGATCCCCGGCGGCAGCAGCGTGGGGGCCAAGGCTCTGGACGCGGCCCTGACCCGCCGGGGCGACCCGTACATCTGGGGCGCGTCGGGTCCCAGCGAGTTCGACTGCTCCGGCCTGGTCATGTGGGCCTACGAGCAGGAGGGCATCCAGCTCGACCACTACACCGGCGACCAGTGGACCGAGGGCACGCACGTCTCGCGTGACCAGCTCGAGCCCGGTGACCTGGTGTTCTTCTACGCCGACATCAGCCACGTCGGCCTGTACCTGGGCGACGGCCTGATGGTCGATGCTCCGTCCTTCGGCCAGGACGTCATGGTCCAGAAGATCAACTGGGGCATCTTCGTCGGCGCTGTCCGCATCAAGTAGCCCGCAGGGCCTCCCCCGCCCCACTCGCTACGTCACCTCACTCCGGCCCCAGGTCGGCCTGTAGTGAATGGCACACTGCCCACACCCCGCTGTCGGTAATGTGCCATTCACCACAAGGGCCGCCCCCCACCCCCGCGACACCATTACCTCAAGTGCCCCTTGTGGCTCATGAGGCTGGAGGGAAAGCCGAGGGTGCCTGTGACTCGTGGGAGCGCGTTGCGCGGAGGCGCGGGGCGGGGCGCGGAGCCCGGAGGCGTGGCGCAGAAGCGGGGAGCGCGCGGCGCGGGGCCCCGGGGCGGGGCGCGTGGCGTGGCTTTGGGCGCGGAGGCGTGGAGCGCTTATGGGGTGGGTTCTCCCGGGGCTTCGGCGTCGGGCGCGGCGGCCTTGCCGGCACCGGGCACATCCGGCTTGACGAAGGGGAACAGGACCGTTTCCCGGATGGACAGGCCGGTGAACATGATCATGATGCGGTCGACCCCGACGCCGACGCCGCCGGTGGGGGGCATGCCGTACTCCAGCGCGCGCAGGAAGTCCTCGTCCAGCTGCATGGCTTCCGGGTCACCCCCCGCGGCCAGCAGGGACTGCTCGGTCAGCCGCTTGCGCTGCTCCACCGGGTCGGCCAGCTCCGAGTAGGCCGTGCCCAGCTCGGCCCCGAACGCCACCAGGTCCCAGCGCTCGGCCAGCCGCGGGTCGTCGCGGTGGGCGCGAGTCAGCGGGGACACCTCGACCGGGAAATCACGGTAGAACGTCGGCTCGATGGTCTGCTTCTCCACCAGCCGCTCGTACATCTCCAGCACGATCTGGCCGTGGTTCCAGCCCGGCTCGACCGGGACGTCAGCGGCGGCGCACAGCTTGCGCAGCGCGTCGATGCTGGTGTCCGGGCTGATCTCCTCGCCCAGCGCGGCCGAGACCGCGGTGTAGACCGGGATCGAGCGCCACTCGCCGCCGATGTCAAGCTCGGTGCCGTCGGCCCGGTGCAGCACGGTCGTGCCCAGCGCGTGCCGGGCCGCGCCCTGGATCAGCTCCCGGGTCAGCGTGGCCATCGTGTCGTAGTCGCCGTAGGCCTGGTACGCCTCGAGCATGGTGAACTCGGGGTTGTGGGTGGCGTCCACGCCCTCATTGCGGAACACCCGGCCGATCTCGAAGACGCTCTCGATCCCGCCCACGATCAGCCGCTTCAGGTACAGCTCGAGCGCGATCCGCAGGTACAGCTCGCTGTCGTAGGCGTTGCCGTGGGTGATGAACGGCCGGGCGTTGGCCCCGCCGTGGATGGCCTGCAGGACCGGCGTCTCCACCTCCAGGAAGCCGCGGTCGTGCATCTGGTCCCGCAGCGACCAGACCACGTCGCTGCGCAGCCGGGCCAGCCGGCGCGCCTCGGGGTTGATGATCAGGTCGACGTAGCGCTGCCGGACCCGCGACTCGACGTCGCTGAGTCCCTTGTGCTTCTCCGGCAGCGGCCGCAGGCTCTTGCTGATGATGGCGAACGAATCGGCCAGCACCGACAGCTCGCCGCTGCGGGAAGTGATCACCTCACCGTGCACGCCGATCTGGTCGCCGAGGTCGACGTCCCGCTTCCAGGCGGCCAGCTCCTGCTCGCCCACCTTGGCCAGCGACACCATGACCTGAAGGTCACCGGTGCCGTCGCGGATGGTGGCGAAGCACAGCTTGCCGCCGACGCGGGACAGCATGACCCGCCCGGCCACCGCGACCTCGTCCCCGGTGGACGTGTCGGGCGGCAGCCCCTCGTACCGGGACCGGATCTCGGCGATGGTCGCCGTGCGCGGGTAGCCGACCGGATAAGGGTCGCGGCCCTCAGCCAGCAGGGCCTCCCGCTTAGCCATCCGGACCCGCGTCTGCTCCGGTAGATCGCGGTCGTCGGTGGGGCCAAGGGGCTGATTGTCGCTCACCCGCTTGAGGCTACCGGGGCCGGTCGGTGGCAGGCACACCGATTTCCGGGCTGGTGTTGCGCTCGAATACCAGCCGCAGGCCGATCAGGGTCAGCCACGGCTCGTGCGCGTCGATGACGCTGACCTCGTTGATGACCAGCGAGGCCAGGCCGCCGGTGGCGATGATGGTCACCGAGTCCGGGTCGTCCGGGGCGAGCTCGCGGGCCATCCGGCGGGCGATGCCCTCGACCTGGCCCGCGAACCCGTACACGATCCCGGACTGCAGCGCCTCCACGGTGTTCTTGCCCACCACCCGGGGCGGTCGGGTCAGCTCGACCTTCAGCAGCTGGGCCGCCCGGCGGGAAAGCGCGTCGACCGAGATCTCGATGCCGGGGGCCAGCGCCCCGCCCACGAACTCACCCCGGGCGCTCACCGCGTCGAAGTTGGTCGAGGTACCAAAGTCCACCACGATAGCCGGGCCGCCGAACAGGTGCACGGCCGCCAGCGAGTTCATGATCCGGTCGCTGCCGACCTCTTTGGGGTTGTCCATGCGGATCGGCACCCCGGTCTTCACGCCCGGCTCCACAATCACCGCTGGGATCTCACGGTAGTAGCGCCGGCACATCTCCCGCATCTCATGCAGAACGGACGGCACCGTCGAGCACAGCGCGATCCCGGTGATGCCGTCCCCGCCGCCGTCGGTCTGCTCCTTGATGACCGCGCTCTGGTCCAGCAGGCCCCGCAGGACCACGGCGATCTCGTCGGCGGTCCGGTCGGGCACGGTGGCGATCCGCCAGTGCTCGATCACCTGGTCACCGTCGAAGACGCCGAGCACCGTGTTGGTGTTGCCCACGTCGATCGCCAGCAGCATCTGTTACCTCACTTCCCGAACCCGACGATCACGTTGTCGATCAGGCGCGTGCTCCCCACCCGGGCCGCGACCAGCAGGAGGGCCGTCCCGGTGTAGCCGGGACCGGCCGGCCCGAACGTCTGGGCGTCGACCAGGGCCAGGTAGTCGACGGTCAGCGGGGCTGGGTCGAGCACGGCGCGGGCGGCCGCGAGCACCGCCTGCGGGCCGTTCCCGGCCCGGGCCCGGCCCGCTTCGAGCGCGGCCGGCAGCGTCAGCGCCACCGTGCGTTCGGGGCCGGACAGGTACCGGTTGCGGCTGGAGGCGGCCAGGCCGTCCGGGTCGCGGAACGTGGGCACCGGCACCACGTCCACGCCGAGGTTGAGGTCGGCCGACATCTGCCGGACCAGGGCCAGCTGCTGGGCATCCTTCTGGCCGAATACCGCCACGTCCGGCCGGGTCAGCTCGAACAGCTTGAGCACCACGGTCAGCACGCCGCCGAAGAAGCCGGGCCGGAACTCGCCCTCCAGCACCCGGCCCAACGGACCGGGGTCCACGGTCACCATCGGCTCGGCCGGATAGACCTCCGCGACCGCGGGCGCGAACACCAGCGCGACACCCTCGCCAGCGCACAGGGCCAGGTCGTCGCCGAGCGTGCGCGGGTAGCGGCCGAGGTCCTCGGCCGGGCCGAACTGGCGCGGATTGACGAAGATCGACACCACGACCGAGCCCGATGGCCCGGCAATTTCGGACGCATGGCTCAGCAGACTACGGTGACCGGAATGCAGGGCGCCCATGGTCGGCACGAGCACGACCGGCCCGCTGAGCCCGGCCCGCGCGGCGGCCAGTTCAGCGCGGGTGGTGACCAGGGCCGAGCCTGCCGCCGTTGGGGCCGACGTAGCCGATGGGCCGGTCACCGGTCCGCCCCGGCCAGCACGTCGAGCAGCCGTTCGGCATCGGGCGGGGCCAGCAGCCCGGCCGCCAGGGCCCGGTCCGCGGTCAGCCGGGCCAGCGCCACGTACACGGGCAGGGCCTCCGGCGCGGTCTGGCGCAGCGCGGCCAGGTGACCGGCCACGGTGCCGGCGTCACCGCGGGCCACCGGACCGGTCAGGCCCGCGTCGCCCAGCCGTAGCGCGTTGTCGAGCGCGGCGTACAGCAGCGGGCTGAGCATCCGGGCCGGGTTCGCCGCCCCGGCCAGCTGCAACAGGTCACACGCCTCGGTGACCAGCGTGACCAGGTGATTGGCCGCGCTGGCCAGCGCGGCGTGGTAGAGGTCGCGCTGCTCCTCGGCGATGAACACCGGCTCGCCGTCCATCTCAATGACCAACACCTCGGCCACCGGCCGGAGTTGCTCAAGGGTGGTGACGCCGTAGCTGATCCCGCGCAGTCGCTGCAGGTCGTCGCTGCGCCCGGTGAACGTCATCACCGGGTGCAGGGCCAGCGGCAGCGCTCCCTGCCGGGTGGCCGGGTCGAGCACGGAGATCCCGTACCGGCCGCTGGTGTGGGCCAGCAGCCGGCCCTGGACCGGGGCGCCCAGCGTCACCAGGCCGTTGACCAGGCCGGGCAGCGCGTCGTCGGGCACGGTGAGCAGGACCAGGTCGGCCGCTTCGACCACCCCGGCCGGCTCGGCCAGCGGTGCCTCCGGGAAGTGCTCGCGGGCTCGCTGCACCGAGGTGTCGGAGACCGCGGCCACGGCCACGACTTCGTGGCCGGCCCGGGTGAGCGCGACCCCCAGCGCCGCGCCCACGCGGCCGGGCCCGATGATGCCGACCTTCAGCCGGGCCGGATGTTCAGCGTCCATCACGTCTGGTTCTCAGCGCTCTTTCGTCAGTGTCTTGAATCAGTAGGGTCTTTCATCAGTGGAAGGGGTCGGTGGGAGGTGCTGGCGGCGGCACGTAGCGCGCGGCGTCCGGGTCCTCCGGGACCCGGCAGCAGCGCTCCAGGTACAGCGCGGCCACGGCCAGCACCACCGCGGCCACGAAGGTACTGCTGGCCGCGAACACGTCGTGACGGGCCGCCGGGGCCGGCCACGAGCCGGCCGCCGCCCCGGCGAAGCCGGCCGCGGCCCCGCCGATCACCGCTGCGGCCAGGGAGCTGGCCTTGGCCAGCGCCACCATCCGCGCGACCTGCAGCGGCGGCACCGGCTTGGCCCCGGGACGGCGCAAGATGCGGGCCTGCAGCCCGCGGCCGGTGATGACCTCTCCCCCGGCCGCGATGATGAGGGCCGGGACCATGGTCCAGGGCAACGGCGGCAGCGACCCGTAGGCGGCGTGCAGCACCAGCCAGCTCACCGCCGCCGCCACCACGGCGATCAGGAACAGGGTCCGCAGGCGGGTTGGGGTCATGGGCGCACCGCCGCGTATTGTCCGGCCACGGCAGCCAGGCTATGCCGACCGTCGCAGCGTTATGTCATCACGCCGCCGTACGTCCTGGCCGGACAGCCCGGCCAGCAGCTCCCCGACCGGCCCGTACCCCAGCAGTTCGGCGTCCGGATCCGCGTCCCGCCAGGGCGCCAGCACGAAGGCGCGCTCCCGGGCTCGCGGGTGCGGCAGCGTCAGCACCGGGTCCGCGCTCAGCTCGTCCCCGTAGGCGATGATGTCCACGTCCAGGGTGCGCGGGCCCCAGCGCACCGCCCGGGTCCGCCGGGCCGCCGACTCGATCGCGTGCACCCGGCGCAGCAGGTCCGCGGCCGGCAGCGACGCCTGCGCCAGCACCACCGCGTTCAGGTAGTCGGGCTGTTCCGGGCCGCCCACCGGGTCGGTCTCGTAGACCGGCGAGACCGCGGTGACCCGCAGACCGGGGGTGGCCGCCAGCTGGTCGACGGCCTGCTGCAACGCCTGCCGGCGGTCGCCCAGGTTGCTGCCCAGGGCCAGCACGGCCTGCACCGGGCGGTCGCGGGTGATGGTCACCGCGACGTCGCTGAACGGGAGGCTGATCGGCGCCTGCGGCTTGTGCACGGTAATCCGCACCCGCTGGACCGCGGGCTCGTCCAGGCAAGCCGAGGCCAGCCGCTGGGCCAGCGTCTCGATGAGCTGGACCGGCTCGCCCGCCACGATCTGGGCCAGCCGCTCGCTCAGCGTGCCGTAGTCCACGGTCAGGGTCAGGTCGTCGGTGGCGGCGGCCGGCCGGGTGTCCACGCTGAGCACGGCGTCGACCAGGAAGTCCTGGCCGTCACGGCGCTCGAACGCCAGCACGCCGTGCCGGCCGCGGACGCGCAGCCCGCGCAGTTCAATCTGGTCCATCGGTGCTTTCTCCCACTGGGCCTGCCGCTCGCCAGGCGGCCGCGACCCGGACCGCGTCGGCGTTGGCCGGGACCCGGTGGACCCGCACGCACCAGGCGCCCGCGGCGGCCGCCAGCGCGGTGGTGGCCACGGTGGCGTCGTCGCTCCCGGCGAACGGGCGGGGCGTGCCGTCCGGCCCGGCCAGCAGCCGTCCCAGGAAGCGCTTGCGCGAGGCTCCGACCAGCACCGGGAACGGGTGTGACCGGCCGGCGGCCGTGCCGAGTCCGGCGATCTCGGGCAGCGCGGCCAGCACCTGCCAGTTGTGCTCGCTGAGCTTGCTGAAGCCCAGGCCCGGATCGAGGATGATCATGGCCGGGTCTACGCCCTCGGCCACCACCGCGTCCACTCGCTGCCGCAGCTCATCGCGGACCTCAGCCACCACGTCCTGGTAGATCGCACGGGAGTTCATGTCGTGGCTGTGGCCACGCCAGTGCATGACCACGTAGGGCACGGCCGCCTTGGCCACCAGCCGGGGCATGTGCGGGTCGGCCAGGCCACCGCTGACGTCGTTGACCAGCCGGGCCCCGGCCTCCAGGGCCAGCTCGGCCACCGAAGCCCGCATAGTGTCCACGCTGACCGGCACACCCGCCCGGGCCAGCTCGGTGATGACCGGGAGCACCCGGCGGACCTCTTCGTCGGCCGGGATACGCTGCGCGCCGGGACGGGTCGACTCCCCGCCCACGTCGACGATGTCCGCGCCCTGGGCGGCCAGGTCCAGCCCGTGCGCGATCGCGTCCTCGGCGCCCAGCCACTCACCGCCGTCAGAGAACGAATCCGGCGTGACGTTGATGACCCCCATGACCAGGCAGCGCGGCTCGCTGGGCAGCCCGGCCAGCTGGTAGCCCGGAACGGGGGGCAAGGCGGCGGAGCTGCTCATGACACAGAGCCTAGTGAGCGGGGCCTGGTGCGGCCTAGCGAGCGGGCCTAGTGAGCGGCCGTCACCGTCGCCGGATGGACGGCCGCAGCCGACGCCGCAGCCGGCCCAGGCCCAGCTGGCGCGCGAGGCGCCGGACCTCCAGCGTCGGCCAGACCAGGAAGGCTTCCGCCTCCAGCGCGGCCAGCGCGATACGGGGGGCGTCCTTCGCGGTCGGGAAAACAAAAAAACGGGGCTGCCAGACCGGATTGAACTTCGCGTTGAATTTATACAGCGATTCGATTTGGAACCATTTAGACAGAAAAAGCAGAATTGACCGCCAGGCCCGCAGCACCGGCCCGGCACCAATGCGTTCACCTCGTTCAAGCGCCGCCCGGAATACTGCAAAGTTCAACGAAATGCGCTTGACACCCAGATCGGGCGCGGCCTTGATGGCCTCCACGATCAGGAAGTCGTTCAGGCCGGGCTGGGCGCTGCGGTCCCGGCGCATGAGGTCCAGGGAGAGCCCGTCGCTGCCCCAGGGCACGAAGTGCAGCACGGCCCGCAGCGTGCCGTCGCACATGGCCGTGGCGATCACGCAATCCTCGTCGCCCGGCGAGCCGACGCGGCCCAGCGCCATGGAGAATCCGCGCTCGGTGTTGCTGCCCCGCCAGGAGTCCGCGACACCGAGGATGGCCTCGATCTCGGCCTGGGGGACGTCACCGACCCGGCGCACCTCGGCGGTGTAGCCGTTGCGCGCCACCCGGGAGACCATCTGCCGCACGTTGCGCATCGGCCGTCCGGACAGGCTGAAGTCGGCCACGTTGACGATGCCCTCGTCGCCGAGCTCCAGCGCGGTCAGGTCACCCTCCCGGCACCAGACCTCGGCGCCCAGCTCGCTGCAGCCCATCACGGCGGGCGCCCAGGCGTGCATGGCCGCCTGGTCCAGGAAGGCCTGGATGGCCCCCGGCCACGCCTCAGGGTCGCCGAGCGGATCGCCGCCGGCCAGCATCACCCCGGACACCACGCGGTAGCAGACACAGGCCTTGCCGGTCGGGGACCAGATCACGCTCTTGTCGTCGCGCAGCGCGAAGTAGCCGAGCGAGTCGCGGTCGCCGTACTTGGCCAACAGCTGCCGGATGCGCTCCGCGTCCGCCGGTGCGAGCCGGGCCTTGGGCTCGGCCGGGCGCAAAAACAGGTAGGCGGTGACGACCAGGGTGAACACGCCGAGCGCGGTGGTCATGGCGTGGTAGAGGTCGGCCCTCGCCTCGGAGAGGAACAGGATGTGACCGGTGACCCCGGACACCTCGGAGGTCACGTCCAGCAGCCGGGTCGGGAAGGAATAGCTGCTGGCCAGGGCGCTGACCGACAGATAGCCGAGGCCAATGGCGATGTCGGCGACGGCCAGGCCGAGGAACACCCAGAACGCCAGCCAGCGGGTCCGCCGGTCACCGACCGCGGAGAAGTCGCGGCGGAAAAACAGCAGCGTGCCCAGCAGGATCACGGCCACCGCGGTGGTCGGGATGTGCATGGTGCGGAAGTGGACGACGTGGATGGTGATGTCGAGGACCAGCAGGGCCAGCACGGCCTGCCAGGCCCGGCGCTTGCGCCGCCGCAGCCCGTGCGACAGCAGCAGCAACAGCAGGCCGACGATGACGTCGGCGCTGCGGGCCACGTTGGTCAGCGTGCCGGGAACGTAGGTGTTGATCCGGTGCAGCCGGGCGTGGAAGCCAGGCGAGAAGATGGCCAGGACGTCGGACAGGCCGATCAGCAGACACAGCAGAGCGGCGATGGAAGGGACCCACCGCCGCTGCCCCCGGCGGGCGGCCAGCCAGGGATGCTCGGACAGGCCGTCGTCAGCAGCGGCCTGCGCGACGGTCTCCGCCGTGTCGCTTTTACTCATAACAAAGTGTTCCAGGCCCCGGTTTCACGTAAATGGAGCGTAGTCACGGACGATCGGACTCCGCGCACGAACGTTGAAATAATAAATTCGTTCGCCCGGAATGATTATTCGCCTGTGCCTGGGGTTTCCGTTCAAGTTCCCATCCGGCGACTTTAACCACCGTACCTCTAAAGACGGCGGGCGGCCGGATTTCGTTCCACCGCGAACCGACACCACCGGGAACCGGCTGGTCAGCGCCGGCCCTGCACCAGGCTCATGGCCTCGGCCCGGGTCCGGGCGCTGTCCCGGAACACCCCGCGCACGGCGGAGGTGACGGTCCGGGCGCCCGGCTTGCGCACCCCGCGCATCGACATGCACAGGTGCTCGGCCTCGATCACCACGATCACGCCGCGCGGCTCCAGCACGGTCTCCAGCGCGTTGGCGATCTGGCTGGTCATCCGCTCCTGCACCTGCGGCCGCCGCGCGTACACGTCCACCAGCCGGGCCAGCTTGGACAGGCCGGTGATCTGGCCTTTCTCGTTCGGGATGTAGCCAATGTGGGCCACGCCAAAGAATGGCACCAGGTGGTGCTCGCAGGTCGCGTACAGCTCGATGTCGCGCACCAGCACGATCTCGTCGTGATCGGCGTCGAAGACCCGGGTCAGCACGTCTTCCGGCCGCTGCCGCAGCCCCGCGAATTGTTCCGCGTAGGCGCGGGCCACCCGCGCTGGAGTATCGGCCAACCCCTCCCGCTCGGGGTCCTCGCCGATGGCGACCAGGATCTCCCGTACGGCCCGTTCTATCCGGGGCTGGTCGACCTCCGGCGGTAGGGCGTTACTCATCGCCCGTCGACGACGAGCCCGGCAGCTCGCTGGTCCCGCCGTTCGGGTTGTAGCCGAGCGCCGGACCGTTGCCGTTCCCGCTGATGGCCGAGCCGTTGGTCCCGCTGCCGTTTTCCGACGCGGCGGCCAGCGTCAGCTCCTTGGGCGTCAGGACCGGCGGCCGGTCCGACGGGAGCCGCTTGCCGTAGCCGGTGTAGCTGCCGCGCAGCGGCCGCTTCTGGACGGTGGCGAAGACCTCGAGCACTTCCTTGCGGGACAGAGTTTCCTTGTCCAGCAGCTGCAGCACCAGGTTGTCGAGCACGTCGCGGTATTCGACCAGCACGGACCAGGCCTCGTCGTGGGCGAACTCGAGCAGCCCGCGCACCTCCTCGTCGATCGCCGACGCGATCTCCTCGGAATAGTCCCGGGAATGCGACCGCTCCATACCCAGGAACGGCTCGCTGTCGCCGGCGCCGAACTTCCGCGCCCCCAGCCGCTCGCTCATCCCGTACTGGGTCACCATGCCGCGGGCGACCTCGCTGGCCTTCTCGATGTCGTTCGCGGCCCCGGTGGTGGGCTCGTGGAACACCAGCTCCTCGGCGGTGCGGCCGCCGAGCAGCATGGCCAGCTGGTCCCGCATCTCGGCCCGGGTGACCAGCACCTTGTCCTCGGTCGGCAGGGCCTGCGTGTAACCCAGGGCCCGGCCGCGCGGGATGATCGTGATCTTGTGCACCGGGTCGGCGTTGGGCATCGCGTGACCGACCAGGGCGTGACCGCCCTCGTGGTAGGCGATGATCTTCCGTTCCTTCTCGGACAGGATCGCGTTCTTGCGCTGCGGGCCGGCCATGACCCGGTCGATCGCTTCTTCCATCGCCGCCATGTTGATCTGCTTGCCGTTGGTCCGGGCGGTCAGCAGCGCCGCCTCGTTGATCACGTTGGCCAGGTCGGCACCGGTGAAGCCCGGGGTCCGGCGGGCGATGACGTCCAGGTCGGCATCGGGGGCGATGGGCTTGCCCCGCGCGTGTACCCGCAGGATGCCCTTGCGGCCGATCAGGTCGGGCTGGCCCACCATGATCTGCCGGTCGAAGCGGCCGGGGCGCAGCAGGGCCGGGTCCAGAATGTCGGGCCGGTTCGTCGCGGCGATCACGATCACGCCGCCCTTGGTGTCGAACCCGTCCAGCTCGACCAGCATCTGGTTCAGGGTCTGCTCGCGCTCGTCGTGACCGCCGCCGAGGCCCGCGCCACGGTGCCGGCCGACCGCGTCGATCTCGTCCACGAAGACGATGGCCGGGGCGTTGGACTTGGCCTGCTCGAACAGGTCACGGACGCGGGAGGCACCGACACCGACGAACATCTCCACGAAGTCCGAGCCGGAGATCGAGTAGAACGGCACGCCGGCCTCACCGGCGACGGCCCGGGCGAGCAGCGTCTTACCGGTACCGGGCGGGCCGTAGAGCAGCACACCCTTGGGGATCTTGGCCCCGATGGCCTGGAACTTGGCCGGGTTCTGCAGGAACTCCTTGATCTCCTGGAGCTCCTCGATGGCCTCGTCGGCTCCGGCCACGTCCGCGAACGTCGTCTTGGGCGTGTCCTTGGTGATCAGCTTGGCCTTGGACTTGCCGAAGTTCATGACCCGCGAGCCGCCACCCTGCATCTGGCTGAGCAGCAGGAAGAAGAACAGCGCGATGATGATGTACGGGATGAACGAGAGCAGCACGCTCCAGATCGAGTCACTGGACGGTATGGAAACCGTGTAACCCTCTTTGAGGTTGCCCGCGTTGTACTGCTTCTGCAGTTCCTGCTGAAGGGCGAGGCCCTGCCCGCTGACCCAGTCGGCCTGGTACTGCTTGCCGCTGGTGGTCGTCACCTGAATCGTCTGGTTCTTGTCGGTGATCTTCGCCGACTTGACCTGGCCCTTGTCGATGAGCGAGACGACGTTCGAGGTGTCAGTCTGCGTGTACGAGCTTCCGGAGTTGGCCAGGTTGAACAGCACAACGACAACCAGCACGGCCAAGGCGAAGAGCCCCAGCATCCTGAATGAGCGCTTTGAATCCATCGACGAGCGACCCCCTTGGCGAGGGGCCGTTCCCTCCTGACCAGCCTCACGTCCCGCCGACCGCCGGCGGGACCGCCTTGCCTTAACCTTGCCCGGTCAACGCTTCTGCGGTTCGGTTCTGTTCCCCCCGTAGACGTGGGGGGCGAGAGTACCGATAAACGGCAGGTTACGATACCGCTCGGCGTAGTCGAGCCCGTATCCAATCACGAAGTCGTCGCCAATGTCGAAGCCGGTGTAGGTGACCTCGACATCGCGCATCCGCGCCGCTCCCGGCTTGCGCAACATGGTGCAGACCCGGACCGACGCCGGGCCGCGGGACTGCAGGTTCCCGACCAGCCAGGACAAGGTCAGTCCGGAGTCGATGATGTCCTCCACGATCAGCACGTCCCGGCCGGAGATGTCGGTGTCCAGGTCCTTGAGGATGCGGACCACGCCGGAGGACTGCGTGCCCGATCCGTACGAGGAAACCGCCATCCAGTCCATCTGGACCGGCAGGTGCATGGCCCGGGCCAGGTCCGCCATGACCATGATGGCGCCCTTCAGCACACCGACGATGAGCAGATCGCGGCCGGCGTAATCCTCGTCAATCTGGGCGGCGAGCTCCTTTATCCGCTGAGCCAGCCGCTCCTCGCTGATCAGTACTTCCTTCAGGTCCGTTCCCAGGTCGCCCGCGTCCACGGTCACCCTCCTGTTGCGGTCCGGTCAGTCGATCTGCTGCGGTCCGGCCGGTCGATCCGTTCGGGTGAACCGCACCTGGCCGTCCCGCCGGAACCCACGCACGCCGCCGGGAAGGTCGACCCACCGCTGTCCGCGCCATCCTGTCACCAGCGCGCCGAGTTGCTGCACGTGACCCGAGGTTAGCGAGCCGGCCGGGCAGCCCGCCGCGACCGCGGCGCGGCGCAGCACCCGGCTCCGGATGGCGGCCGGCAAGCCAGCCAGCCGATCGGCCTCCAGGCTGCCGTCGCCGTCGGGGCCGGCCTCGGCTTCCGTGCTGGCCAGGGCGTCCAGCGCGTCGGCGTCGTCACGCAGCTGCCCGGCGGTGCGGGCCAGCGCCTCGGCCACCCCCGGGCCGAGCACGGATTCCAGCACCGGCAGTACCTCGTGCCGGACCCGGACCCGGGTGAACCGGGGGTCGGCGTTGTGCGGGTCGTCCCACACCGGCAGGTCCAGCGCGGCACAGGCGGCCTGGGTCGTGGCCCGCCGCACTGGCAGCAGCGGCCGCAGGTACCGGCCGCGCTGGCGGGCCATGCCGGCCAGCGAGCGGGCGCCGGAGCCGCGGGCCAGCCTGAGCAGGACCGTCTCGGCCTGGTCGTCCAGGGTGTGCCCGAGGAGGATCGCGACCGCCCCGGTCTGTCCGGCCGCCGCGTCCAGGGCCTGGTACCGGGCCGTGCGGGCGGCGGCTTCCGGTCCGGCGTGCAGATCGTCACCGGAGCCGGGGACCGTCACCGTGGTGCACACCACCGGGTCCAGGCCCAGCGTGGTCAGGCGAGCGGCCACCGCCTGGGCCCGGTCGGCCGAGCCGGGCTGCAGCCCGTGGTCCACCGTGACGCCGCCGGCCCGCAGGTGCAGCCGGGGCGCGGTGAAGGCCAGCGCGGCGGCCAGCGCGAGCGAGTCAGCCCCGCCCGAGCAGGCGGCTAGGACCAGGTCACCCGCGGCCAGGCCGGTCAGGCCGGCCCGGACCGCGGTGCGGATCTCCGCCACGGCCGGGTGCGGGCCCCCCATGTCCGGCTGGCTCCTGTCCGGCTGGCTCCGTGACGTAGCAGCCCGGCTAGTGGCTGGGCCGATCGCTCTCATCGGCCGAGTCGCTGTCGTCGGCCGGCGGCGTGACCGGGCCCGGCTCGGTGAACGGGCTCGGCTCGATCGGCGGCTCGGCCGCTGCGGACGACGGCGGTTCGGTGAAGGCCGAAGCGGGCGGGTCAGTGAAACCCGAAGCCGGTGAGTCGGCGGGCGCCGACGGCGGCTCGTCGGACGCCGACGTTGGTGGCTCGGCCGGCGCCGGGCCCGGCGGTTCGGTGAACACCGAGGCCGGCGGGTCAGCGGGCGCCGGAGCCGGGGGTTCGGCCGGTGACGGCGTGCTCGCGGCCGGAGGGGTGGCAGCCGGCGGCAGGTACTCCTCCAGGCTGATGTCCTCGGCCTGCGGCGGGGTGGGCGTGCTCGCGGCCGACGGGGGCGTGGCGGCGGGCGGCGCAGCGGCCGGAGGCGCCGGAGGCAGGTACTCCTCCAGGCTGATGTCCTCGGCCTGCGGCGGGGCTTGGGTGCTGCCGTTGCTGCTGGCCGGGGTGGCCGACCCGGCCGGGCCGGTGCCGGTCACCGTCTCCCGGCCTTCCGGCGCGGGCAGCGCGGCGGGCCGCAGGTAGGCGGGGGCCACCCGGGTGATCCAGGCCCGGGGGTTGTGGATCTCGGCCATGGTCGGGATGGTCTCGGGCGACTCCCAGATCTGGTTGAACCCGTCCATGCCGATCTCGTCCACGACCGCGGTGACGAACCGGGACCCCTCGGCGTACTGCTTCATCTTCAGGTCGATGCCGAGCAGCCGCCGGACGGTCTGCTCCACCCGGCCGGCCGTACGGCGGCGGCTGTTGAACTTCTCCCTGATTTCGGCCACGGACGGCACGACCTGCGGGCCGACCGCGTCCATCACGTAGTCGCCGTGCCCCTCGACCAGCGTCATCAGCGCGGTCAGCCGGGCCAGGATCTCCTTTTGGCGCGGGGTCTGGATGGCTTCGACCAGGCTTTCGCTGTCTCCGCCGCGCACCGCGCCGGCCACCGCGTCGGCGGCGGCCCGGAGCCGGCTGAGGATCGCGCCCGGGTCCAGGTCGGAGGCGAGCAGGAACTCGCTCATCTGGTCCTGGACGTAGGCCCGCAGCCACGGCACCGAGGTGAACTGCACCCGGTGGGTCTCTTCGTGCAGGCAGACCCAGCGGCGGAAGTCCCGCGGGTTGACCTGCAGCTCCCGCTCCACCATGACGATGTTGGGCGCGACCAGCGTGAGGCGGCCGACCGGCTCCTCGCCGCTGTCACCCGAAGCGGGCGGCAGGAACAGCTCGTACTGCCCGAGCACCCGGGACGACAGATAGGACAGGATCAGCCCCGCCTGGGCCCCGCTGATGCGGGAGCCGACGCCCATGACCAGGCCGCCGGCCGACGCGGCCGGGGTGCGCTGGCGCATCTGCTCGGCCAGCGGGTCGAGCACCACGCGGAACCCGTCCACGTTGGCCCGGATCCAGCCGGCCCGGTCCACCACCGCGACCTTGCCCGGGGCGACCTTGCTCTGCAGCTTGGTCACCTCGCGCACCGGCCGTTCCACGGCCACGGATAGCTCTCGCAGCTCCGCTACCGTCTGCCGTGCTTCGGCCAGGCTCACTTGCGGGCCTGGACGCGCAAAGCGGGTTCCGGTGGATACCGCTACGTCCCAGTCGATGATCTGCCCGTTGCTCACCCTCCCACCGTACGTTGTGGCGCGACGTGATCGGAGCCCGGTGGCGAATTGGCCCGCCCCCGTGGCGAAAGGGCCGGTCAGCGCCCGCTGGCCGGGGCCGTTTGGTGGTTGGTGGTGCCGTTCAGTGACAGCCGCAGGAGGCGAGGGCGCCCGCCGCGTCGTTCAGGGCGTCCGCGGCGGTCTGCAGGTCGGCGGCGGGCACGCTCGGGGCGTCGAAGGCGAACACCAGCACCCGCCCGTCGTGGTCGGCGGCCAGGCCGGCCAGAGCGGCCACGGTGGACAGGTTCCCGGTCTTGGCCCTGACCACCCCGCGGGCCGATCCGCCGATGTCCCCGAACACGCTCTGGCCCGGGGACAACGTGCCGGCGAAGCCCGCCACCGGCAGCCCAGTGACGGCGGCCCGCAGCCCCGGGTGCTGCGGCGAGGCGGCCAGGGCCAGCAACTGGACCAGGGCCGCGGGCGCGATCTTGTCCTCGGGCGACAGGCCGCTGCCGTCCACCAGCGTCAGGCCGGTCTTGACCCCGAGACGGCTCAGCACCGTGGTCTCGGCCGCCGCCGCCCCGGCGAACGAGGCCGGATGACCGGTGGCGATCGCGACATGCCGGGCCAGGTTCTCGGCGATGACGTTGTTGCTCTCCAGCAGCATCTGCTCAACCATGGCCGCCAGCGGCGGTGAGCTGACCGAGCTGACCGTGGCCGCTCCCGACGGAGCGGTGCCGGTGTACGGCCCCCCGGCGACGGTGATGCCGTCGGCGGTGAGGAAGTCCCCGAACGACTCGGCCGCCACCGCGGCCGGGTCACTGGACCGGGCCCGGTAGTTGGTCGGGTCGTCCGCGTCCTGCGGGGTGCCGCTGGTGGTCAGCCGCCCCTGGTCCACCTCGAGCGAGGTAATCGAGGTCACGTCGCCGATGGTCACGTAGGTCTCGGGCCACCCGGGAGCCAGTCCGGACCCGGTGTACAGCGAGGCGTCGTAGTCAAGCTGGATCCGGGTGCGATGCGCGGCCTTCAGGGCCTTGGCCGTGCTGGCCGCCAGCGCCTGCAGGGTCGCAGGCTGCGGATAGTCCGACTCTGGCGGGGACCCCGCGGCCAGGGTCGGGTCACCGCCGCCGACCAGCACGATGCGGTCGCCCGGGCCGCTGACGACCTTGGTGGTGAAGCGGGCGTCCGGCCCGAGGGCGTCCAGCGCGGCCACGGCCGTGGCCACCTTCTGGGTCGACGCCGGCGCGCCCGGCTGGCTGGCGTTGCGGGACCACAGGACCTGGCCGGACTGGTCCGCGACCACGGCCGCCACCCCCGGGCCGAGCGCGGCCGAAGACAGCACGCTGCCCAGCGCGCCGTCCAGACCGGAGCTGGTCGGCATCGTGCCGGCGCTGGCGGTGCTCAGGACCGGGCTGGCCTGGACGTCGCCCCGGCCCGCCACCTGAACCGGCTTGAGCATGGCCAGCCGGTTCGGCAGCACGCGCACCAGGGTCACGCCCGCGGCCAACGTGAACACGTTGATCAGGGCCAGCGTGAGCAAAGCCACGCCCCGGGTGCTGCGCAGCACGACACGTCCACCTTTCACAGTGCAGGATGGTAGGAATCAGGCCCGGCTCGCCAGGTGCGGCGCGGCGGGGGACAATCGAGTCAACCATCAACCCCGTGAGGCGTGAGGGCAGCATCGTGGACTTCGACGTGATCATTGAGATCCCGAAGGGCCAGCGCAACAAGTACGAGATGGACCACGCCACCGGGCGGATCCGGCTGGACCGGATGCTGTTCACCTCCACCAGGTACCCCGACGACTACGGCTTCATCGAGGGCACCCTGGGCGACGACGGCGACCCACTCGACGCGCTGGTCATCCTGGACGAGCCGACGTTCCCGGGCTGCGTGATCAGCTGCCGGGCCATCGGCATGTTCCGCATGCGCGACGAGAAGGGCGGCGACGACAAGATCCTCTGCGTCCCGGCCAGCGACCCGCGCTGGGAGCACCTCCGCGACATCTACCACGTCCCGGAGTTCGACAAGCTGGAGATCCAGCACTTCTTCGAGGTCTACAAGGACCTCGAGCCGGGCAAGTCGGTCGAGGGCGCGGCCTGGGCCGATCGCAGCGCGGCCGAAGCCGAGATCCAGGCCTCCCGCAAGCGGGCCGAGGCCACCGGCTACTGACCCGCTCCCCCGTCCCTTCGCCCGCCACAAAGGGCTCCCGCAGCTGCGGGGCCTCTGCGACTGGCGGAGGCAGTGTGGCTGGTGAGGCTAGGGGTGTAAGGACGCGGGTACCCCAGGACGCGGATGGCGGGACTACTAATTACCGTGTGCAAAAACTGTCGTCATGGTGACAGTTTTTGCACACGGTAATGGGGGCGGCGGGAGGCAGCGACGTCGCGGGGTGGGTACGTCATGGATGCCGGCGCGGAGACAGAAGGGCCCGGACGCGGACGCGCGGCACTCGAAACCGGACGCGCGGCGCTGGGAACGCACGGGACCCGGATGCCTGGGGCGCGCGGGGACGCGGATGCCCGGGGCGGGAGCGGGAGGTGCGCTGTGTGGGGTGCACGAGGCAGTGGCGGCGGCTGGGACCCGATGGGCTGGAGTGCGAGGTGCGCTGTGACGGGTACGCGAGGCGGCTGTGACGGCTGGGGCCCCGATGGCTGGGGCCGCGCACCGGGATGGCGACGCCGGCCGCTCGGTGACCTTATTAAAAATATTGGTTACTTCGGCACGTTTTGGGCGTTAATATTTCGTGCTGTGGCACGTAATACGGAAGGCGCGGTGGCCGGGGTGGAGCAGACCGGGCGGTGTGACGCCTGCGGGCGGGCGCTCCCGGTCCGGCCGGGACCGGGACGGAAGCGGCGGTTTTGCGACGCTACCTGCCGCAGTTCGGCCCGACGTCGGCGCGCCGCATCTACCTCGGGCACCGAGTCGGGCGCTGGGTCGGGCACCGAGTCCGCCACGCCGCCCTCGGCCACGCTGCCCTCGGCTGCCCCGCACCCGGCCGGTGGCACACGCGGCGCCGCTCGGTCCGTAAATGCAAACTTGACAGAGCGCGGACGTAAAGGGATAGTTGACAACGTGCCGGAGACACCAGGCAACGGCGCGCTGGAGGCGATCACCGTGGCTCAGGAACTGGCCCGGAGCGCGGAGGAGCAACTCGCGGCCACCGTGGCCCGGGCCCGCGAGTCCGGGCACACCTGGGCCGAGATCGGCCAGATCCTCGGCACCAGCCGGCAGGCCGCATTCCAGCGTTTCGGCCGCCCCGCGGACCCGCGTACCGGCCGCCCGATGGAGCCGGCCTTCCCCGGAGCGCAGGAACGGGCCGGCCAGCTGCTGGCCGACCTCACCACCGGGCGCTGGGCCGACGTGTGCGCCCAGTTCGGCGCCGCGGTGGCGGCCAGGCTGGATCCACCCGGGCTGGCTGAGGCTTGGGCCCAGGTCATCGGCCTGGCCGGGCAGTACGAACGGCACGGGCAGCCATCGGTCTACCAGGCGGGCGACCTGACCGTGGTGGACACACCGCTGTTCTTCGAGGCCGGCGAGCGGATGGGCCGGATCAGCTACCGTCGCGACGGGCGGCTGGCCGGCCTGCTGTTCCTGCCCCGCGGTCTGGTCGACCATCAGTCGTTCGGGCCGCCGCCCACCAACCCGGGTCTTTGACCTGGACCTGGAGGAGGAAAGATGCCTGATTCAGTTCAGCACAGCCAGGACCCCGAGCCGGCCGGGCCGGTCCCGCCCGAACAGGGCCGTTTCCTGAAGATGCCCTACGACCTGCGCGAGCCGACCGGCGAACGGGTTCAGGCGCGGATGTGGAACCGGGACGACCGGCGGCTGTTCACGCCGAAGGCCTACGGCTGGGGCTACGACCTCAACTTTTACTGGCTGACTCACCCGATCCAGTACTTCACCCGCCGCCCCTGAAGGCCGCATCCAAAGGCCACCCCTGAAGGCGCCCTGAGCGACGAGCCTCAGGGGCGGACGGCGCCGATCGGCTCGCCGGGCTGGTAGATGCTGTCGATGCGGACGTCCACGCCGGTGTAGGGGGCGTCGACCATCTCGCCCCCGCCGATGTAGATGCCGACGTGGTGGATGGTGGCCGGGTTGGCGTTGTTGGTGGCGTAAAACACCAGGTCACCGCGCTGCATGTCGTTCAGCGGGATGTGCGTACCCTCGTTCCACTGGTCCCCGGTGTAGTGCAGGATCGACACCCCGGCGTGGGCCCAGGCCACCATGGCCAGCCCGGAGCAGTCGTAGGTGCTGGGCCCGGCCGCGCCCCACTGGTAAGGCTTGCCGATCTGGCTGAGCGCGAAGTCGGCCGCGATCTGGCCCTGGGACGAGTTGGCCGCCGGGCCGGAGTCCGGCGAGATGGGGCTGGGCGAGCCGACGCTGGCCCGGGCCGCCGCTGCGGCTCGCGCGGCCGCGGCCGCGGCTGCCTTGGCCGCCGCGGCGGCCAGAGCGGAGGCCCGCTGGTTGGCTATGTGGTTCGCGTGGTTCTTGGCGCTGCCCAGCTCGCCGGACAGCTGGTTGGTGACGGTTTTGGTCTGCTGGACCGCGGTCAGCTGTTTGGCCACCGCGGCCTGGACCGCCGTCTTCAGCTGCGCCGCCTGCTGGGTGGCCGCCTTGCGCTGCTTGAGCGCGGTGCTGGCCTCGGACCGGAACACCTTGGACACCACGCTGTCGGCGTTGTTCTTGGCCAGGATGTCGGTTCGCTGGGTGGCGAAGACCTCCCCCAGCCCGACCTGGTTGAGGTAGGCCGTCACGCCGTGCGCGTCACCCAGCATGGCGGCCATCGGGTCGAACCCGCCCTGGGTCTCATACTCGTTTGCGGCCAGCGCTGCCACCGCGCGCTGGCTGCTCAGCTGGGCCCCCTTGGCCGCGGCCAGCTTCTTCTCCGCGGTGGTGTAGGCGGACTGCGCCTGCTGCTCGGAAACCTGGGCCTTGTCGTAGTTTTCGGTCAGGATTTCGGCCTGGTTCTGCAGGTCGGTAAGCTTGGCGTTGGCCTGGGCCAGCTGCTCCTCCTGCTTTCCCAGCGCGGCGGCACGCTGGTTGACCTTTTGCTGAGCGGCCTGGACCTGACTCGCGCTGGGGACCGGATGGCCAGCCAGTGTCATCTGCGCCGGTTCAGCGGCGAGCCCGGTCGCGGCCACCAGACCGCACACCGCCGCACTCCACACCACCTTGCGCACGCTGATGAAAGCCCCTGGTCCGTCCGCCATCCCGTCCCCCGGAATCGATCGTTCTTCCCCGATATTCGCTTGTGAGAGACTTAATGTAATCGGATGACCCCGGAAAGTAGCGAACATCGCTTCGTGGCGCACCTTGTGTCGGCCTGCTTGGACGCCCTTTAGTCCCCCGCGGCGCATCAACTCGGGTGGATAGGCCACACTAAGAGGGCACTAGTAGGAGGAGGAACCGGTGGAGAACGCCGGAGATGTGCTCAGGCGGACGCCGCTGTTCGAGGCGCTGGACGAAGATGGCACGCGCGAACTACGGCAGACGATGAGCCAGCTCAAGCTGCACCGCGGTGAGCGGCTGTTCGAGGAAGGCGACGGCGGGGACAGCCTCTACGTCGTGCTCGACGGCAAGATGAAGCTGACCCGGGCGGCCGGTGACGGCCGGGAGAACCTGCTCAGCGTGATCGGGCCGGCCGAGATGTTCGGCGAGCTGTCGCTGTTCGACCCGCGACCCCGCACGTCGAGTGCCAGCGCCGTGACCGAAGTGGTCCTGGCCGTGCTGCCCCACGACGCGCTGCTGCCGCTGCTGCGCAAGCGGCCCGAGATCTCCCTGCACATGATGCGCGCGCTGGTCCAGCGGCTGCGGCGGGCCAACGACGTGACCGCCGACCTCGTGTTCACCGATGTCCCCGGGCGGGTGGCCAAGGCCCTGCTCGACCTGGCCAACCGGTTCGGCCAGCAGACGGACGAAGGGCTGCAGGTCCACCACGACCTGACCCAGGAGGAGCTGGCCCAGCTGGTCGGGGCGTCCCGGGAGACGGTCAACAAGGCGCTGGCCGACTTCGCGGCGCGAAAATGGCTGACCATCTCGGCCCGCTCGGTGCTGATCGTCGACCCCGAGCGGCTGCGCAAGCGCGCCCGCTAAGCAGACGGGGGTAGCTCTCCCCGGTCGGCCAGGTAGTCCAGCTGGGCCTGGACCGACAGCTCAGCCGCCGGGCGGACGGCCGGCGTGATCTCCGTGTAGACCCGGGTCACGATCTCGGCGGGCGTCCGGTCGCCGGCGGCCAGCGCCGCCCGGACCTGGTCCAGCCGTTCGGCCCGGTGCGCGATGTAGTACTCCAGCACCGCGGCCGGGTCGGGCAGCACCGGGCCGTGCCCCGGCAGCAGCACCCGCAGCAGTCCCTGGTCGGACAGCGACTTCATCGCGTCGAGCGAGCGCAGGTAGTCGGTCAGCGAACCGTCGCCGCCGGCGATGACCGTGGTGCCCCGGCCCAGCACCGTGTCGCCGGTCAGCAGGGCACCGTCTTCGGGCAGCAGCAGGCTGAGCGAGTCCGGGGAGTGCCCCGGCGTGCCGATGACCCGCAGCTCGCTGCCAGCCGCCTCGATCACGTCCCCGTCCCCCAGACCCTCGGCGCCGAGCCGGTGGGCCGGATCGGCCGCCCGGACCGGCGCGCCGGTCAGGCCGGCCAGCCGCCGGGCCCCGGCCGAATGGTCGTCGTGGCCGTGGGTCAGCAGGATCTGGCCGATCCGCCGCCCGGCCTGCGCGGCCTGCTGGACGACCCGGCGCAGATGGCCTTCGTCGTCGGGGCCGGGATCGACCACCAGCGCCACGGTGGAGTCCGGGGCGGCGATCAGCCAGGTGTTGGTGCCGTCCAGGGTCATCGGGGACGGGTTGGGCGCCAGTACGCACAGGGCCAGGACCGAGCCCGAGCCGTCAATCCCCCCACTGGAGGCGTCAGTCCCAGCAATGGAGGCGTCAGTACCCGCGCCGGGGCCGTCAGTCGTCATCGTTACCATCCGGGATGCTCAGCCAGGCCCGGTCGCCGTCCAGCAGGACGACTGGACGCCGCGGCTTGGTCGGGCGCTCCGCCGCCATGACGGCGTCGATGCTGCCGCAGGCCTCCAGCTCGCTCAGGGTGGCCGCGGTCGGCGGGAGCATGGTCATTTCCCCGGCTGCGACCGCGTCCAGGGCAGCGGCCGGAGACAGCCACGTGGCCTGGTCCGACTCTCCGGTGCCACCCGCGGCGTGCTGGTCCGCGGGCATGACGGCCACAAAGAACCGCGTGTCGTAGCGGCGCGCCTCGGCTTCCGGGGTGACCCATCGTGACCAGGGCCGGAGCAGGTCACCGCGCAGCACCAGCCCGCGCCGGACGAGCAGCTCGGCCAACGAGATCGAACCGTCCGACAGGGCCTGCTGGTCCGCCTCCCACTCGGGGCCGGTCACCTCGGTGACCACCGTGTCCGGCGAAGGGCCGGCCAGCAGCACGCCGCACTCTTCGAACGTCTCCCGGACCGCCGCCCGGACCAGCGCGGCCACCCCGGCCGGGGGCACACCGAGCGCCTGGGCCAGCTGCTCCGGTGGCGGGCCGGCCCAGCCGTGACCGCCCTCGGCGTCACGGTCGTCGACCTTGCCACCTGGGAAGACGTACGCCCCCGGCGCGAACGCCATCGAGCTCAGCCGCCGGAGCAGGTACACCTCGGGATCGCCGGGTGCGGCCCGGAGCAGGATCACGGTGGCGGCGTCCCGCGGCACCAACGGCGTGACCCGGCCGTCCCGGATGTCCCGGGCCCGGCCGGCCAGCTCCGGTGAGACGCGAAACTCGCTCAGGAGCTCGCCACCTCAGCGATCAGCTCAACCTCGACCGGGGTGTCCAGCGGCAGTACGGCGACGCCGACCGCGCTGCGGGCGTGCCTACCCGCGTCGCCGAAGACCTCGGTGAGCAGCTCGCTGGCCCCGTTGATGACCTGAGGCTGGGCCGTGAAGCTGGGCGCGCTGGCCACGAACCCGACCACCTTGACGATCCGGGTGATGGCCGACAGCCCGCCCGCCTCGGCCGCCGCCGCGGCCAGGGCGTTGAGCGCGCAGAGCCGGGCCAGGTCGTGGGCCTGCTCGGCCGTCACCTCGGCGCCGACTTTGCCGGTGGCGGGCAGCTTGCCGTCCACGAACGGCAGCTGCCCGGCGGTGTAGACGTAGGATCCGGTCCGTATGGCCGGCACGTAGGCACCGCCGGGCGGGGCCACCTCCGGCAGCGTGAGGCCCAGGGCGGCCAGCCGTTCCTCGGGCGTTCCGGGTGCGGTCATCCCTTGGGCCGCTTCATGTAGGCCACGAGCTGCTCGCCGTTGGGACCCGGGACGAGCGCGACGAGTTCCCACCCGTCGTCGCCCCAGTTGTCGAGGATCTGCTTGGTCGCGTGCACCAGCAGCGGCACGGTCGCGTACTCCCACTTCTGCATGGGAATGACCTTAGCGGTCGGCCTGCTGACTCGGCGTGCGCTCCCCGGTCGTCCGGGGCTTGCGCTCGGCCGCCGGGGTGCGCGGCTTACGCGGCGTGGTGGACCGGGGCTTGCGGGCCGGCGGGACCGGCGTCTCGTCGGCCACCCCGCCGATGGCCCCATCGGCGGTGCCGTTGGCCACGCTGTCGGTGATGGCCGGGTCGACGACCGGCATGCTGGCCGTGGCCTCATTGTCCGAGACGGCGCCGTTGCCCGAGACGGCACCATTGTCTGAGACAGCACCATTGTCTGAGCTAGCACTGCCGGGAGTGGCACCGAGTGCGGTGGCACCAGCCCGGGCACTGCTGGCTGGGGTGGGGCTGGCTGGGGTGGGGCTGGCCGGGGTGGGGCTGGCCGGGGCACGCGGGACCTCCGAGCTGGGCAGACCCTCCGGCTCCGGCAGCGGCGCGAAGTCCGGCTCGGCCGACGCGGACGGCAGCTCGGCGACCAGATCGGGCACGGGCTCGACCTCAGGCACCGGCGGAACCGCGGTCTCCTCCAGGGCCGGGACGTGGGCCATGGAGATCTCGGCTTCGGCCTCGGCCACCTCGGCGTCGCCCAGGTCCTCGGGCTCCTCCGGCCGCGCCTCGGCGGGCTGGGTGGCGCCGGGAGTCATCCGGTCGAAGAACCGGAGCAGCTCGACCGGGACCGGCATGACCAGCGTGCTGTTGCGCTCGCCCGCCACCTCGACCACGGTCTGCAGCAGGCGCAGCTGCAGGGCCGCGGGGTCACGGGCCATGACGTTGGCCGCGGCCGCGAGGCGCTTGGAAGCCTGGTACTCGCCGTCGGCGGTGATGATGCGGGCTCGCCGCTCCCGCTCGGCCTCGGCCTGGCGGGACATGGAGCGCTTCATGCCCTCCGGCAGGGACACGTCCTTGACCTCGACCCGCTCGACCCGGATGCCCCAGGGGGCCTCGGTCGGCTCGTCGATGACCCGGCGCAGCTCCCGGTTGACCGACTCACGCTCGGCCAGCAGCTGATCCATCTCGGACTGGCCGATGATGGACCGCAGCGAAGTCTGGGCCTGCTGGGCGATGGCGAACATGTAGTCCTGCACGTTCACCGTGGCCTTGATCGGGTCGACCACCCGGAAGTAGACCACCGCGTCGACCCGGACACTCACGTTGTCCCGGGTGATGCCGTCCTGGGCGGGCACGGCCATGGCCACGATCTGCATGTTGACCTTCTGCATGCGATCGCCGATGGGGCGGATGATGTGCAGCCCCGGGCCCCGCACTTCCGGCAGCACGCGCCCGAAGCGGTAGATGATGCCTTTTTCGTACTGCTGGACCACGCGGATGCTCCGCCCGGCGGCGGTCAGGCCGGCGATGATCAGGAGCACGATGATGACGACGAGTGCTGCGACCACTGGGATCACCTCTCTCTTACCCACCAGACTAGTGACGAATACGCGCGCTGCCACCCAGGGGGCGTCGTTAACAATCACTGGGCGGAGATAGCCTCGCAGTGATGAGAGCCAGGGACACGGACTGGGAAGGCGTGCGGCTGCACGTCGTCACAGGTAAGGGCGGTACCGGCAAGACAACGATGGCGGCTGCCCTTGCTCTGGCGTTGTCCCGCGGCGGGCGCAAGGTCCTGCTCATTGAGGTCGAGGGGCGCCAGGGGATCGCGCGGCTGTTCGACTGCCCGCCGCTGCCGTACGCGGAGCGCAAAGTCGGGATCGGGCCCGCCGAGGGCGGCCGTCCCGGTGGTGACCTGTACGCGCTGGCCGTCGACCCGGAGGGCGCGCTCCTGGACTACCTGGAGATGTTCTACGGGATGCGGCACACCGGTCAGGCCCTGACCCGGCTGGGCCTGGTTGACTTCGCCACCACGATCGCCCCCGGGCTGTCCGACGTGCTGCGGACCGGCAAGGCCACCGAGGCGGCCCGGCGTAAAGCCGAAGGCCACGAGGTTTACGACGCGGTGGTGATGGACGCACCGCCGACGGGCCGGATCGGCCGCTTCCTCAACGTCTCGGTCGAGGTGTCCGGCCTGGCCAAGGTCGGGCCGGTGCGGGCGCACGCCGACACCGTAGCCCGGGTCATCCGCTCGCCGCAGACCGCGGTGCACTTCGTCACCACCTTGGAGGAGATGCCGGTCCAGGAGACCCTGGACGGCATCGCCGAGCTGCGCGCCCTGGGCGGCCTGCAGCTGGGCGGGGTCTTCATCAACCGGGTCCGCCCGGGCGGGGTGCCCGAGCCGGACCTGAGGGCCGCGGCGGCCGGGCACGTGGACGAGGCCGAGATCGCGCTCGGGCTCAAGGCGGCCGGGCTGGCCGACAGCCAGACCCTCGCGGCCGGGCTGAGCATCGAGCTGGCCGAGCACGCCAGGAATGTGGCCCTGCAGGAGCGCGAGCGCCGCGAGCTCGCCGCGGCTGGGCAGCCCCGCTATGAGCTCCCCGACCTCACCGACGGCGTCGACCTGGGCGGCCTCTACCGGCTGGCCGAGGTGCTGCGCGAGCAGGGCGCGGCCTGATGAACCCGCAGCCGCAACCCGCGCCGGCCCGGCTGGACACCGACGCGCTGATCGACGACCGTCGGACCCGGATCATCGTCTGCTGCGGCTCCGGTGGGGTGGGCAAGACCACCGCCGCCGCCGCCCTGGGCCTGCGCGCGGCCGAACGGGGTCGGCACGTGGTCGTGCTCACTGTCGACCCGGCCCGGCGGCTGGCCCAGTCCATGGGCCTGACCTACCTGGACAACATCCCGCGGCCGGTCGACGTGGACTTCTCCTCCGGCGGCAGCCTGCACGCCATGATGCTCGACATGAAGCGGACCTTCGACGAGATCGTCGAGGCCCACTCCGACCCGGACCGGGCCGCGCAGATCCTGGCCAACCCGTTCTACCAGTCGCTGTCGTCCAGCTTCGCGGGCACGCAGGAGTACATGGCCATGGAGAAACTGGGCCAGCTGCACCGCACCGACCAGTGGGACCTGATCGTGGTGGATACGCCGCCGAGCCGGTCCGCGCTGGACTTCCTGGACGCGCCGCAGCGGCTGGGCCGGTTCCTGGACGGCAAGCTGATCCGGCTGCTGACCGCGCCCGCGTCCCCCCGCCGGTCCTACATGAAGGTGCTGAACGCGGGGTTCTCGCTGGTGACCAGCACGCTGACCAAGGTGCTCGGCGCGCAGGTGCTCAAGGACATGCAGACGTTCGTGACCGCGTTCGACACGATGTTCGGCGGCTTTCGCGAGCGGGCCGACTCGACGTACCAGCTGCTGCAGACGCCGGGCACCTCGTTCCTCGTGGTGGCCGCGCCCGAACCCGACGCCCTACGCGAAGCGTCGTATTTCGTCGAGCGGCTGGCCGGGGAACGGATGCCGCTCGCGGGACTGATTCTCAACCGCGTCCACGTGCCCGCAGCGACCAGGCTCTCCGCGGCCGGCAGCCTGGCGGCCGCGGAGACGCTGGAGAACGGGAACGGAGCAGCGGGGGCCGATCCGGCGGGGGAGGCCGGACCGCCGCGCTACGCGCTGGCCGCCGGGGTTTTGCGGCTGCACGCGGAGCGAATGCAACTGGCGGCCAGGGAACGGCGGGTGGCCGAGCATTTCACTGCGGCCCACCCCACCGTCCCCGTGACCGAAGTCGCCGCGCAGCCCGAGGACGTCCACGACCTCAAGGGCTTGCGTACGATCGGTTCAAGCCTCGCCAACAAACCGGAACCGGGCTAGTGGATCAACTCGCCACCAAGTCGTCCACGTCGTCCACGTCCTGCTCGTAGTTGTCACGAGCCTGCTCCAGCAGCTCGCGCCAGGACTTCACGTCGGGGCGCCGGCGTAGCAGCGCACGCCGCTCCCGCTCGGTCATGCCGCCCCAGACACCGAACTCAATGCCGTTGTCCAGTGCGTCGGCCAGGCATTCGGTCCGCACGAGGCAGCCCCGGCAGATCAGCTTGGCTCGGTTTTGCGCTGCGCCCTGGACAAACAGCTCGTCCGGGTCGGTTCCTTTGCAGGCGGCGCGTGTGGTCCAGTCAGTGATCCACATGTGTGCCCACTCCTCTTGATCGTCGCGTACTGCGTACATGGACGGTCGATGGCTCGATGGCGAGGTCTTGCGACCAGATCCGCAGACACGGATCCGGGTTACCGGTTCGTGATAAAGCAACCTACGGAAGATCGGGGGTCGCTGCCAAGGCCCCGCAGTGCCCATTTACGGAATAGTCCTCTTGGGCCATGCCGGGTGGGGCGGCTAGTCACCTTCGGCGTCGTTTAAGCCCGTCTGGCCACCATATGCAGGAATCGTACAAGATCGTCCCGTTGGCCGAAGGCCACGCCGTAAGGTTCCGTTTCCGCAAGCCGCAGGGTGCATGCGCCGTTCGGCACGTACCCTGATGCCGTGCTGACTGGGAACATCGTGAGCAAGACCGGCATCGTGGGCCGCCTCATCGCCGTCTCGGCGGTGGGCGGCCTGATCGCGGCGGCCATGGCGCTGCCCGTGGTGGCGACCACGGGCATAGTCCTGCGGGACCAGGCCAACAAGGCTGCCGCGCCGGCCTCGGCCACGTTCGGCGTGCTGCCCCAGCGCTCGGAGATCGACGACAACAGCGGGCACCTGCTGGCCTATATCTACGACGTGAACGGCGGCAAGGGTGCGTCCTACTCCGGCATCGACCGGGAGCCGGTGACCTTCGACCAGATCTCGCCGAATATGCGCAAGGCCGTCGTGGCGATCGAGGACAACCGCTACTGGAGCGAGGGCGCGCTGGACCCGAAGGGCACCCTGCGGGCCCTGATCAACGACCTGCAGCACAAGGCGGTCCAGGGCGGTTCCAGCATCACCCAGCAGTACGTCAAGAACATGCTCATCCTGACCGCGCCCAACGCCCAGGCGGCCCAGCAGGCCTACGAGGAGACGCTGTCCCGGAAGCTGCACGAACTGCGGCTGGCCATCACCGTGGCCCACGAGCAGTCCAAGCAGGAGATCCTGACCGGGTACCTGAACGACGCCTACTTCGGCAACCTGGCCTACGGCATCGACGTCGCCGCCCAGACCTACTTCGGCACCTCGCCGGACAAGCTCACGCTGCCGCAGGCCGCGATGCTGGCCGGGATGGTCGAGAATCCCAGCGGCTACGACCCGTACCTGCACCCGACGGATGCGCTCACCCGGCGCAACATCGTGCTGGGCCGGATGGTGCAGACGGGCGTGCTGACCAGCGCCGAGGCCACCGCGGCGGAGAAGACGCCGCTGGGCGTGACGCACGGAATGCCGGAGCCCGGGTGCAACCAGGAGGTGGCGGGCGACTCCGCCTTCTTCTGCAACTACGTGGAGCAGGTCTTCCTGCAGGACACGACGGTGGCCAAGACCGCCCAGGCCCGGGCCAAGCTGCTCGCCACCGGCGGCCTGAAGATCTACACCACGCTGGATCCGGAGGACCAGAAGGCGACGGCCGAGGCGGTGAACTACACGCTGCCCAACAACAGCCACACCTACAACGCCTACCACGAGGCTGACACCGAGGTCATGGTCCAGCCGGGGACGGGCAAGATCGAGGGCATGGCCGAGAACCGGCCCTATGGCCCGGACGGCACCACGATCAACTACGCCGTGGACACCAACTACGGCGGGGGCCAGGGCATCCAGACCGGTTCCTCGTCCAAGCTGTTCACGCTGGTCACCGCGCTGGAGCAGAACACGCCGTTCGGCTACACGGCCACCGTGCCGGACAACACCACCGTGCAGGGTTTCACCAACTGCAAGGGGCAGGCCCTCACCCAGGGATTCCCGGTGCAGAACGACGAGAACTCCTCCAGCGGGTCGACCACCTACTCGCTCTACACGGCAACGGCCCTGTCGATCAACGTGTTCTACGGCGAGCTGGAGCAGAAGGTTGGGCTGTGCAACGTGGTCAAGACGGCAGCCAACCTGGGTGTCACCTGGGCCAACGGGGCCCCGCTGCTGGACGCGGAGCCGTACGGCAGGCACAGCGTGTCGGCTGACAACATCACCTCGTTCACGCTCGGCTCGGTCGTCACCTCCCCGCTGGACATGGCCGGGGCCTACGCGACCATGGCCGCGCGCGGCAAGTACTGCAAGCCGATCGCGATCAGCAAGATCGTCAGCCTGACCGGTGCCTCACTGCCGGTGCCGTCGGCCGGCTGCCGGCAGGCCATCTCGCCGCAGATCGCGGACGCGGTCAACTACATCCTGCAGGGCGTGCTGAACTTCCCCGGCGCGACCGGTGCCGGGCTCGGGCTCAACCAGGTCGCGGCCGGTAAGACCGGCACCGCGAACAACTCCTTCTACGCCGCGTTCGGCGGTTACACGCCCACCCTGGCCGCCTACGTGTCGGTGTACCACCCCAACCCGCCGGAGGCGATGAACGGCGCCGGAGCCTGCTATCACGTCGCCGGACAGGGCCAGGCCTGCGACTCGGAAATGTTCGGGGCCGACGCGCCCGGCCACACCTGGCAGCTCAGCTTCGAGCACGCCAACCTGGGCCGGGACCGGGGCTTCGTCGGCGTGCCGGACAGCAGCCCGCTGAACAGCGCGGGCAACGGCCAGACCGTGAAGCAGAAGGACTCGGGCAAGGGGAAGGGCAAAGGCAAAGGCAAGGGCGGTAACGGAGGCCCCGGCACCACGGGCACCACGACCTGCATCTTCAACTTCTGCACCGGGGGCACCGGGGGCACCGGGGGCGGCAACAACGGCGGGCCGGCCAACAACGGTCCGACCAACGCCAGCACCAAGGCGTTCGTCGCCCCCGGCGCCACCGGGCTGATCTCACCCCTGGCCCTGTTCGCCCGCGAGGAGTGACGCTCAGGGCGGCCAGGCCGGGCCCTGAGCCGTCCGGCCCTGAGCCCGCCCGGCCTTAGGCCTGCCCGCCCTTAGGCCGCCCGGCCCCGACGATGGCGGCCAGCTGGTCCGGCGCGACCGGCTGCTGGTCGCCGGAGTCCATGTCCCGCACGGTGACCAGGCCCGCGGCCCGCTCCTGCTGCCCGTAGATCAGCGCGAACCGGGCCCGCCGGTCCGCGGCCCACCTCAGCTGCCGTCCCAGCTTGCGGCTGGAGCCCAGGTAGACCTCGGCCGACAGGCCCGCGTGCCGCAGCCGCGCGGCGAAGTCCATCGCCTCGGCCTCGGCCTGGGCGGCGCCCGCGTCATCGTCGGACATGACCGTGATCGCGGCGTCCAGCCGCGGGGCGGTGACGGCCTCGGCGCTGAGCAGCCCGATGATCCGTTCCACCCCCAGCGAACCGCCGACGGCCGGGATGCTGGGGCCGCCCAGGGACTCGATCAGGTGGTCGTACCGCCCGCCGCCGGCGATCGAGCCGGGCATCCCGTCGGCCACGGCCTCGAAGATGATGCCGGTGTAGTAGCCCAGCCCGCGCACCAGGCGCGGGGTGAACGCGAGCCGGTGGGCCCCGGCCACCGGCGTCGCGGACTCGATGACCCGGTCCACCTCGGCCAGCCCGGCCCGGCCTTCGTCGTCGCCGGCCAGGGCTGCGCGCAGCCGGTCGACCGAGTCCGGTGCGGTCAGGTCCGCGACCAGGGCCTCCGCCGTCGCCGGGTCCAGGGACCGGCCCTCCACCAGCTCCCCGACCACTTCGTCCGGCTTGAGCTTGTCCAGCTTGTCCAGGGTGATCAGCACCTGGGCGCCGACCTCAGCCGGGACCCGGTAGACGTGCAGCAGCCCATTGAGGGCCCGGCGCGAGTTGATCAGGATCGTGTAGTCACCGACGCCGACCGCACCCAGCGCGTCGGCGATCGCGCACACCACCTCGGCGTCGGCCAGCCCCGAAGTGGACCCGACGATGTCCAGGTCGCACTGGGCGAACTCGCGGAACCGGCCGCGGCCGGGACGGTCGGCCCGCCAGACCGGGCCCATCACGTACCGCTTGTACGGCATGGGCAGCTGGGAGCCGTACGCGGCCACCACCCGGGCCAGTGGCACGGTCATGTCGTAGCGCAGGGCCAGGTCGGTCTCGCCGCTGGCCTCGTGCTCGCCCCGGCGCAGGATCTTGAAGATGAGCTTGTCGCCCTCGTCGCCGTACCGGCCGGTCAGCGTGTCCAGTCGCTCGAAGGCCGGGGTCTGCAGCGGCTCGAACCCGTACCGCTCGAAGACGTCACGGATGACGGCGAACACATGCTCGCGTACCCGCAGATCGCCCGCGAGGAAATCCCTCGTGCCAGAGGGGGGGTCGAACTGCTGGGACGCCATGACAAACTCCTCCATCCGCGTGCTGATGCCCTGCCGATGGTACTGGTGGTCCACACCCCGGATAATGAAAGAAAAGGTTTTCCGAGCTGCGGAGGAACGAGAACGATGGAGTACCGGCTGCTGGGCAGCAGTGGATTGGCCGTTTCGGCCCTGGCCCTGGGCACGCTCACGTTCGGCCAGGAGACCGATGAGGAGGGGTCGTTCGCTCAGCTCGACCGGTTCACCGAGGGCGGCGGGTCGCTGATCGACACGGCCGATGTCTACGTGGGCGGACGGTCCGAGGAGATCATCGGCCGCTGGCTGAGCACCAGGCCCGGTGTCCGCGATTCGGTGGTGATCGCGACCAAGGGCCGCTTCCCGGCGGGCCCCGGCCCGAACGGCCACGGCCTGTCCCGGCAGCACCTGGCCCGGGCCCTCGACGGCTCGCTGCGGCGCCTGCAGGTCGACACGATCGACCTGTACCAGCTGCACGGCTGGGACCCGCTGACCCGGGTGGAGGAGACGCTGCGCTTCCTGGATGACGCGGTGCGGGCGGGCAAGATCAACTACGTCGGGCTGTCCAACTTCACCGCCTGGCAGATCCAGAAGTACGTCGACCTGGCCGAGGCCGGTGGTTTGTGGTCAGGCCCGGTCGCCGTGCAGCCGCAGTACAACCTGCTGGCCCGGGCTATCGAATGGGAGATCATCCCGGCCTGCCAGGCGGCCGGGCTGGGCCTGCTGCCCTGGTCGCCGCTGGCCAGCGGCTGGCTGACCGGCAAGTACCGGCGCGGCGAGGCCCCGGCCGACGGGACCCGGCTGAAGGAGGAGCCGGACGAGGGCATGAAGAAATGGAATGAGCGTGGTCACCTGGAGCGCAACTGGCAGGTGCTGGACGTGATGCGCAAGGTCGCGGAGCAACGCGGCAGCTCGCCGGGCCAGGTCGCCATCGCCTGGTTGCTGGGCCGGCCTGCGGTGACCTCGGTCATCCTCGGCGCCCGCACCCTGGCCCAGCTGAACGACAACCTGGCCGCCGCGACCAGGCCCCTGGACGCCGAAGAGACCCGGCTGCTGGATGAGGCGAGCGAGCCGGACACGCCCGACTACCCGTACGGGGAGAAGGGCCAGCCGCACCGCCGCCGCCGCATCAACCCCGACCCAGCCTGATCCACCGCACAGACGTCGGCCCGCGCTCCCGGACGGGGAGCGCGGGCCGACGTGACACCGGACGCGGATTAGCTGGCGGTCTGGTCGTCGATCTTGGCGTCGGGCGCGTTCTTCTGCACGGACTCGATCCCGTTCAGCGCGGCCGACTTGCTCTCGTAGGCCTCGCTCGTCGCGATCACCTGGCCGTTACCCGCCAACAGGTTGAAGTGGAATTTGCCGGTGGAACCCTTTTTGAGCAC
The DNA here is from genome assembly GCA_965277615.1 of Streptosporangiaceae bacterium. Taxonomy (GTDB): domain Bacteria; phylum Actinomycetota; class Actinomycetes; order Streptosporangiales; family Streptosporangiaceae; genus Bog-532. The sequence goes on from CBDIDG010000005.1 coordinate 466,311, forward strand.
AAACTTTCCGGCCATGCCTTTATCTCCCTCCGTCGCTGACTACGTCATTGAAGCCAGCGACAGTGTTCCCAGACCTGGGCGGATGACACTCAATCAAGATCCGGCGGTCAGCTGCTTGCGCACCTCGGCCGCCACCCGGGACCCCTCGGCCCGGCCCGCCACCTGCGGGTTGACCGCCTTCATGACCGATCCCATGGCCGGCATCCCAGACGCGCCGGTCTGCGTGATCACCCCGGCCACCAGCCGGGTCAGCTCGTCGTCGCTGAGCTGAGCGGGCAGGTAACCGGCCAGCACTTCGCCCTCGGCCCGCTCGGCCGCCGCCTGCTCATCCCGGCCCGCCGAGCCGAACGCCTCAGCCGCCTCGCGGCGCTTCTTGGCCTCCCGGGTCAGGACCTTGAGCACCTCGTCGTCGGACAGTTCGCGCGCGGCCTTACCGGCCACTTCCTCGTTCGTGACGGCGGTCAGCGCGCTGCGCAGCGTCCGCATCCGGACCTGGTCCCGGGCCCGCATCGCCGCGTTCAGGTCGGTCCGGAGCCGTTCCTTCAGTTCAGCCATGAGAACCATCCTCCCTGACATGGCACCATGGGTGGGTGCGAGCACGAGTCTTCCTCCCTGCAGGCGCGGCCGTGGCCGGCGCCGGCGCCCTGGCCTACGCATCGGTCGTGGAGCGCAACTGGTTCACGCTGCGCCAGGCCGAAGTGCCTGTGCTGGCCCCCGGCACCACGCCCATCCGCGTCCTGCACATCTCCGATGTGCACCTGACGCCCAGGCGCACGCGCCTCATGTCCTGGCTGGCCGGCCTGGACCGGCTCGAGCCAGATCTGGTGGTGAACACCGGGGATTCGATCGCCCACCCCGAAGCGGTCCGCACCCTGGTGGACAGCCTTGGCCCGCTGCTCGACCGGCCCGGCATCTTCGTGTACGGCTCCAACGACCTGTACCGCCCAACGCCCAAGAACCCGGCCCGCTACCTGTGGGAGACCAGCGCACGCCGGTACCCCAGGAACGAGCCGGACCTGCCCTGGCAGAAGCTGGGTGACGCCATGGCCAACCGGGGCTGGCTCGACGCCAACAACCACCGAGGCCGGGTCAAGGCGGGCGGCCTGGACATCGCCGTGGCCGGCGTGCACGACCCGCACATCAAGCGCGACCGCTACGACCGGGTCGCGGGGCCGGCCGATCCCGCGGCCGACCTGCGGCTGGGCATCATGCACGCCCCCGAGCCCCGGGTCCTCGACCGCTTCACCGCCGACGGCTACGACATCCTGTTCGCCGGCCACACCCACGGCGGCCAGCTCCGGGTCCCCGGCTACGGCGCCCTGGTCACCAACTGCGAGATCGACCGGGACCGGGTCAGCGGCCTGCACCAGCACCCCCCGGCCGGCGAACCCGCCCTGGACGGCCACCGGGCCTGGCTGCACGTCTCGGCCGGCCTGGGCACTTCCCCCTGGGCCCCGGCCCGGTTCGCCTGCCGCCCGGAAGCCACCATGCTCACCCTGGTCCCCCGCGCCGGGTAACGCCAGCGAGGTTACGGCGCGGCCGGCCCCGAGAGCTCCGTCACTCGCATCCCCTGAGTCCCACGCGGCCCACAGGTCTCAGCGCTGGGTGGTTTTGTCTAGTCCCACGTGATGATTGACGGATCAGTCCCAGGACATGCTTTCCAGTTGGCCTAGGAAATATGGGCAGCCTTGCGGGGCTGCTGGGCTTTGATGCGCCGGACCGGTGCGGTGGTGGTCCGGGGGACGGTGCGGGTGTCGTCGCCGCCCAGGTCGATGGTGATGGTCTGGGCGGTGACGTGGACGGTGACGATGCGATGGGCGTGGATGCGGCCCAGGGCGATCGTCTGCCCGGCGATCATGATGCTGCCGGTGTTGCTGGCCACCCGCTGGGCGGTGACCGGTGCGGTGGAGGGCTGCGGGGGCGGCCCGGCGGGGCGAGCACCGCGCAGCTTGCGGGCCTGGTCCCAGGTCAGCGGGCTGGGCCGGGTCCGCAACAGCTCGCGGCTTTCGGGGTCGAAGATCATCATGGTGGTGTCTTCGATCCGGACGCTGACCCGGCGGCCGGCCAGGATCTCCGCGGCGGGCAGGTAGCGGCCGGCCAGGCTGATGTTGCCGTCCTTGGTCACCACCCGGTCGATCTCGATGGCGGTGCCGGGCTCGGCGGGGGGCGGTGGCGGTGGCCCAGCCGGGCGGCCGCCGGCGGCGGCCAGCGCGGTCAGGTCGGCGGCGGTCAGGTGGGAGCGGACAGTCTTGATCCGGGCCCCGGCGATCAGCAGGTGGAGGACCTCGGTGCTGGCCCAGACCGTGACCGTGAGCCCGGACCGGTCCGGGCCGAGCCAGAATTGTCGGCGAGCCACCATCATGTTCCCGCTGGCCGGGACGACCCGCTCGAACTCCACCGGGCCGCCGTCATAGACCGGTGCTGCCGCTGGGGCAACCGGTTCTGCGGCGGGCTCCTGCGATGCCGGGCTGGCGGCTGGGGCTGCGGACAGGGCCAGCACGGCCGGGAGCCGCACCGGCAGCAGCTTCTCCTCCGCCTGGGCCCGCTCGGTGCTGAACCGGTCCGCCGGGGTGGCCATGCCCAGTGACTGGTGCGGCCGGGTGGTGTTGTATCCGGCCACCCAGGTGCTGATCGCGGCCTGGGCCGCGGCCAGGTCGCTGAACGGGACCGCGTCGTTGAGCAGCTCGCGGCGCAAGCTGCCGTGAAACCGCTCGATCTTGCCGGTCGTGGTCGGCGAGCGGGGCTGGGTCAGCCGGTGGGTGATCCCGTTGTCCCGGCAGATCCGGTCGAACAGCACCTCCCCGCCCTTGCCGAACCGGTCAGTGAACTGCTTACCGTTATCCGACAGCACTTCACCGGGCACCCCGAACTTCTGCAGCGCCGCGGCGAAGGCCAGGCAGACAGCCCGCCCGGTCGCCCGCGGCACCACCTGGCAGATCACGCAGTACCGGGAATGATCATCAACCCCGGTCACGATCTTGGCCTCGGTCCCGTCGGCCAGGAACGCCCCGCCGACGATGTCCAGCTGCCACAACGCCATCGGCTCATCCCGTTCCCACCGCACATAACTGTCCCTGGGCCGCTTGCGCGGTCCCGGCTCGATCAGCCCATGCCGCACCAGCACCCGGTAGACACTCATCCGCGACGGCACCGGGCTCACCCCCGCCCGCGTCAGCTCATGCGCCATCCGGACCGGGCCCCAGCGGGGATGCTCCCGGCGCATCTCACACACCACCGCCTCAACCTCGCCGCTGACCTGCCCTGGTGAGGACTTCGGCCGCCGGGACCGATCCGACAAGGCACCCAGGCCGCCCTGCTGATAGCGGCGGACCCAGGCATGCACACTCTGCCGCGAGACCCCGAACCGCTCGGCGACCTCAGTGACCGGAACCCCGGACGCGACCTCCAGGACAGCGCGATACCGCTGCTCCACAACCGACAACTCGACCAGTGCCAACCCCGGCCTCCCGACACCCCACCGCCCGCAAACGATGAAGATCAGGAAAGCCAGATCACGGCCATCTGTAAGCCATGTGCTGGGACTGTGACGTCAAGCATCTCCCGTGACAGGACAAGCGCTGGGTGGTTTTCCATGATCGATGGAGCTTTACGCACCATAGAGGGGAAGAGGATAAGTGGGAAAAAGAATGCCCTATTCGTCGGCTAGTAATCGAACAGACGATCCAGCTGTGACCAGTTTCCCATCACGGTAGACCACGCAGCGGTAGAGCACCATCCGGAGTGCCGCCGGGGATGAGCGCCGCCGCACTCGTCCCCGGGCCCCGCCGCCAGGCACGGTGCAGCGGCACCGGCGAGCAGTACCGGCTCACCCGGCCCACTGCCCCAGCCAGGTCACCGCCGTGTCCCAACGCCGGGCATCCGCGACCGCGCTGCCGGACGTGACGCATAAGCTGATGCCCGATCGGCCGGAAGGGGAACCAGCGTGAGCGACGCGAGCCCTGACCAGACATTGACCCCCAGCGAGCAGGAACGGCGCTGGGACGTGTTGCTGCGGCTGGCCAGCGAGGCAGCCAGCGAGGCCGAGGCCCGGGCCATCACCAGCCTGGTGCTGTCCCGGATGCGGCGGGAACTGCCGTTGCACGGTGAGCCCGTCATTACGCCGTTGCCGGCCCGGGACAGGCTGTGGGACGCGACGCTGCGCCCCGACCCGGCCCTCCTGAAAGGTATTAAGCCCGATGATGCGACTAACTGCTGCCGCTACGTGAGCCACCACTTCGGCCCGGATCCGCTCTGGACCAGCCGCGTCAGCGGGCGAGAGGCGCGCTGGGACTGGCCGCCGGATCTCTGGAGCCGGCAGCCCGGCACCGATGATGTCCTGCTGCACCCCGCCGTGCAAGCCGTCATGATCTGGTGCCGCCCGCGCGAACCCTGAGCAGACCCCACCGGGGCACCATCCCCACCCCGGCTAGATCACGCCCCGATAAGGACAGCGGGCCCAGGTCCCAGGGCTGCACCGGCCCGCACACGGGTTGCCCGTCCGGGTTACAGGACGGCGGGGGACCGCATCCAGGCGCGGACCCGCCTGGCATGGCTGGCTAGGTAGCTGTCCAGCTCATTGAGGCCGGCCAGGTTCAGGGTGAGGTTCAGCTGCTGCAGGCCCCGGGCGGCGATAAGCGAGCCGAACAGGGCCGGGGAGACGTCCGGCCAGGCCCGGTGTTCGCGGTATCCGGTGCGGAACGCATCGATGAGCCGGTCACTGTCGGGCCAGCGTCGCAGGGCGGAAATGGTGATGGCCAGGTCCTGGACCTCAAAGCCCAGCACCGTGTCCTGGAAGTCGATGGGCACCAGGCCGTCGCGCGGCGACACGATCACGTTGTTCGGGGTCAGGTCCCCGTGCACCAGGTGCGGCGGGTGCGGCGGGCTTGCCCACAGCGAATCCAGCACCGCCTGCGCGCGGGCCTGGGCGTCGGTGAACAAGGTCCCGAACCCAAACCGCGATCCAGCCGCCGACAGCTGATCCGGCACCCGCCAGTACAAGACACGGTCTGCCCGCAGCACAGCATCTGCGCCGGGCGGCGACCAGCCCGCGCCGTCTTGCTGCAGCCGGGCGGACAATGTGCCCAGCGCCGCTGCCCGCCGTCCGCTCATGCCGGTCCGCAGGGAACGTCCGGCCACCCAATCGAACACGACGCACACCCGGGTCCCATGCTCTGCACGGTGATCGGCGACCAGCGTCGCGGGCTCGCCATCGGCGTTAGCCAGCACATCGGGAACCAGCACGCCGTGCTGCCGCAGCCGCCGGTGCCAGGCCGCCTCCACCGCAGCCGTGCCCTCCGGATGAATCTGCAGCACCGCCCCGACCCGAAGGGCATAGACCGCCGAGGCCGTGGTGACCCGGAAAATGCTATTGAACGACTCCGCCGCCAGCCGGACCCTTCGCGGCACGATGTCGTATCGGCGGAGGGCCTCAAGTGCCACAGTCCTGTGCTCAGCCATCACAGCCCATCGTGCCGCACACCAGCCCGGTCCACCGGCACAGCCCCGCCAGGCTGCCGCGCCACCGCAAGGCGCGCCGGGCCCGCCGCGCTTCAGGCCGGAGGCGCGGCTCTGCCAAGCCGACCCGGCGCGGCGGCCAGCAGGCGATTCAGGGGCGCCCTCGTTGCATCGGCCGACTTCACATCATCGGATCTGGTAACAGCCCACCTCAGAAGGGCAGTAAACGTACATCGATCATGACTTGGCCCGGCCCGCACGCACCCCGGGCCTAGCGCTGGTTCAGGCCAGGAAGTCATACTCGAGGCCGCGGCCGGCCCGGCGGGCCTGCTGATAGGCGGCCCAGGCCAGGGCCAGATCCTGGCCGGGCAGGCCGACCGGCGTGTAGATGGTGCGCTCGGCATCGGTCCGGCGGCCGGGGACCGCACCCCGCAGGACCTCGCTCAGTGTCCCGGCCGCCGTCTCGGCCGGGAGCCCGGCGGTACCCAGCGCCCCGCTGGTCAACGCGAGCGGAACGTCGTCCACGAAGACCCGGGAAGCGGCCAGCAGGCCGGGCGACAGTTCGGCCTTGCCCGGCTCGTCAGCGCCCAGTGAGGTGACGTGGCTGCCCGGCGGCACGTCGGCCACGTCCAGCAGCGGCTCCCGGGACCAGGTGGCCACGATCACGAGGCCGGCCGCACCGGCTGCCTCCGGCGCGCTGGCGGGCCGCGCGACCGTGCTGGCCCCATGCCGCCGGACCAGCCGGTCCGCCGATTCCGGGTTCGGATCATAAACGGTCAGGTGCTGCCACGAGCGCAGTGCGGACAGTCCCCGCAGCACCAGTTCCGCCTGGGCCCCCGCGCCGATGACCGCCACCGTGCCCGCCTCGGGACGGGCCAGTTCGTGGGTGGCCAGGGCCGCGGCCAAACCGGTGCGCCAGGCGGTCACCGTGGCCGAGTCCAGCACGGCCAGCAGCTCGCCGGTGCCGGTGTCGTGCAGGCCGACCAGCCCGCGCAGGGCCGGCCGCGACCGCGGGAATTTGGCGTTGACCTTCACGCTGTAGGCAGGGATATCCGGGACCAGGCCGGGCAGCAGCACCGTGGCCGTACCCGGCCCGGGCAGGTCGGTACGGATCCGCTGCGGCACGATGGCGGACGGTCCGGCCAGGAAGCTCCGCCGGAGCACCTCAAGACAGGCCCGGACGTCCAGCATCTGCTCCAGGTCCGACCGGGACAGCAGCAGCGTCATGCCCGGCATCATCGCAGCCGCCGTCACGTGGGCACCCGGCACCTGGGCGCCCGTCGCGGGCGTCCGTCACGTGGGCGTCAGTGGCCAGAGAACTGCCCCGAATCCGTTGCGTCATTTTTTTCGATAATTAACCAGGTTCCGCCACGCTGGCCCCCATGAACTGCTGTGGCCCGAGTCGTCGGCAGGCCACCTACGAATCGGCCGCGATCACCGAGGCCAGTCCCTCGTTTCACATCGACCGCCCGACCGCGGTCGCCCGGCAGCGCCTGTACGCGCGGACGCCGGGCGTGTTTTTCCTTCACGGCGGGCACACCCACCGGAGCAAGCGGACCTTCCTGCTCGACGGCGGCCAGAACCCGATCCCGTCGCCCGAGTTCCTCGAGGACGGCGCGACCAAGGAGTATCTCGACCACACCGTGGTCCGCGACCTGTCCGGGCTCCGGCCGCTCAGCTAGCTCTTGCCCGGCTCGGCCTGGCTCTTGCCTGGCCCTTGTCGCCAGGCGTACGCACCGGCTCCCGTCATCCGCTAGACTTTGCGAGCGGTCGGACGCCTAGCGCCCGGCTTGCGGGGTGTGGCGCAGCTTGGCAGCGCGCTTCGTTCGGGACGAAGAGGCCGGGAGTTCAAATCTCCCCACCCCGACCCTCTAAACCGCAGGTCACCCGGTACCCGGTGACCTGCGGTCTGCATTTTTCCTCCACACTGTCCGATCTTGGGAGTCAGTTGGGAGCGAATCGTCATATTCGATGCGGCGAGGAAGCCACAGACCATCAGGTGTCCGTGGCGTTGCCCAACTTAGATGTCAACCCAACAGCGTTGTCTACTTGGCGCATCGTTCTCATCTGCGCAAACACAGCCCGATTGATACGAAAGTAGCTCAACGAGTACGCGCCCTCACAGCTTGCAGTATGCAAGTGACTGGGCATGCAGATCTCGGCCAAAGACCCTCAACGCGTTAAGGCTGTCGCCTTTCTAGCTAGAAGCTATGCAAGCCAAGAATCACATAGCTTTCATTAATACGAGCTGATGCAGAGCGTTGATGAAACTATTGCGCTCTATGATGCCAGATACATGGATGCTGCAATAGCGAAAGCTGTGAATGCTGGGGCAATAGTTTTATCTTTCATTTTTATTGCCTTGTCAAAGCATGTCCTGTTAGCATCCAGTTTACCTAGGCCCATCTGGCTGCAAAGAATCTACTCATGTAGCTTACGGCTAATGGGAGTTATGATGCCGCAGGAACTGCAGTTCGACGTTAGACCCCGAGAAGGCTCTTGCTTCGCGGTAAATGGATCGGTGGATGATCCTACTGTGGCGGCAGGTACGCTGCTATGGAACATCTACGACCAGGCTAGTCAGGATTGGGTTAGCGTCGTGGTGGATCAATATTACCCACCTGGATCGAACATTATCACGACGCCCCATATGAAGAAGGGTGACAAACCGTGGTTCCAAGAGAATGACCTTCAGCCGTACACAGGGGTGACTGTACACGTTACACGCTGGGCGCCGGGATTCCTTAACATTCCCGGTAATGGTGGAGGCGAAATATTCTTCACCCTCCCTTCGGGAGGAAACGTATCGATTAACATCACGGTTAACAGCTGAGTACGCTTTGCACGCCAGAGGGCCTAGGCTGGACGGTGCATCGCTTGCGGTTAGTCGGCACCCGAGGTTATCCACCTGTTAAGCCATAGATGCGGCGCAGTCGGTTGGACGGAAGGACAGACTGCTGTCAGTTTACTGGCAAACGACTCAACCTCATAGCTTACCTCAATTACCAATTCCTCAGGGTAGCTGTGCGCGACGAACGTAATTAGGTGGATGGTCACCGAATAAGCTCATAATTCAGTCTCCGACGCTCATCGGCAAAAGCATGGGTAAACACCAGCTCGGGACCTACGTTTTATACCTGTCGTTTGCCCTCGAGTAACTTTCGGGGCCAGATGATAGCTAGCGCGGGCTTGCTGACTCCAGGGCGGCGGCTCTGAAGCTGGTTGAACCTCAGTCCACTCGGCCGATGTTTGCCGTATCTTGCTGAGAGTCATACGTTCGCTCACCGACCGACTGATCATTTGCCTCCTCATCTAGATATGAAACAGGAGCGTCGATGACCTGAAAGACTTGCTCAGCCAGCCAGTAGCGTCTGCCGCCACGACCGTGTGCCCCAAAATCCATCAACCATCCGCGCCTTACTGCATCATTAATTAGATTTCGCGCACCTTGATTAGTTAGATTAAGCTCTTGCTGAATGCGGCCAACCGTTACAAACGGATTTGTGAAGAGTGGATTTACGATTTCACCTATGCGTGACCTGGTCCGCATCGATTCTGTCATATATTGATCGCGTAGCTCTGTCAGTCTCCTTGCTCGATCAACCGCATCTTCGACGGACTTCGTGACGGCCGTGAGGAAGAACTGCAGATATGGTTGGATGCTTCCTTTTTCTCTAACACTTTCAAGTCGATCATAATATTCGCCCCTATGATTTTCAAGGTAACCAGAAATGTAAAGCATGGGAGCAGTCAGTCGATGTTCGTTCATCAGCAGAAGGACAATTAGCAAACGCCCCATGCGGCCATTGCCGTCCAAAAAAGGGTGGATGGTCTCGAACTGGTAATGCATCAAAGCACAGCGAATCAGAACGGGCAGCCTGCTACGCTCGTTTACAAAATTTTCCCAATCTGTCAGCAATCCAGCTATTTCATCGGGAAGCGGCGGAACATAGGTCGCATTTTCGGGGCTGTCAGTAGGTGATCCGACCCAGACTGGAGTTCGGCGAAACTCGCCAGGCAGCTTTTCCTCACCACGGACACCTCTCATGAGAACTTCATGTACCTGTTTTATCAACCTTTCCGTAATTGGTAGTTCTTTCAGAAGGCGGATGCCTTGGCGGGTGGCCTGAAGGTAGCGGGCTACTTCGGCTATATCGTCGCTCTGCTGCTGTTCACCGCCACCCGCCTCCGCTTGCAGAACTTCGGACAGCGACGCTTGAGTTCCTTCGATACGCGAACTGGCGAGGGCTTCCCTCGTTAGATACGGCCCGACCAACAATTCAGGATCTTGTATCAGCTTGCCAAGACCCTGGAGTAGGCCGAGGGCGTTATCCGCCTCGGAGAGTGCGTAGACGGTTTCAGCATCAAGTCCGAGCGCACGGGGTATCGGTTGAGGTTGGAAGTACCAGAAGGCCCACTTGTCACCAGGGCGTCGAGCAGGCTTGCCGAAATCGCGGCTAGTGAAATTGCTGGGATCCACAAGCGCAACTTACCTCACCGTGTACCCCAACTTCCAACGTTCGGGCCGTTACGTTGGAAGTTCCGCCCAAACCTCCAACGTTCGTAGCAGCGTCAGCCCCTACTTCCAACGTTCGGGCCGTTACGTTGGAAGTTCCGCCCAAACCTCCAACGTTCGTAGCAGCGTCAGCCCCTACTTCCAACGTTCGGGCCGTTACGTTGGAAGTTCCGCCCAAACCTCCAACGTTCGTAGCAGCGTCAGCCCCTACTTCCAACGTTCAGGCCGTTACGTTGGAGCCTTCGTGCAACTTGAATAGTCCTGTGGCACCCAACTCACCAAGATCACCGCGTGACTTACTGCGTGACAATGACAGCGGACGGATGCGGATGCAGAGGCAGAGGCACACCAGGGACCAGCGCTCCAAGGTTCGAGGACACGCAGCTACAGCTAATCATCGTGACCAAATTACTTCGGGACGAAGAGGCCGGAAGTTCAAATCTCCCCACCCCGACCAACAAATACGCAGGTCACCAGCTAGCTGTACTGCGTCAGGACGTTGGTGACAGCCGGGTGATCGGTGGCTTGCCGCCGAGTGCGGTGTGCCGTCGCTGGGTGTTGTAGAACTCTAGCCAGCCGGGGAGGGCCTGGGCGCGTTCGGTGCTGCTGGTGAAGGGCTGCCGGTAGGCCCATTCAGCGGCCAGGGTGCGGTTGAGCCGTTCGGCTTTGCCGTTCTGCCAGGGGCAGTGCGGCCGGATGAACTTCTGCCGGGCGCCCAGGGCGGCCACGGCCTGGGCGAAGGCGGCGCTGCGGCGGTAGGCGAAGGCGTTGTCGTGATGACGCGCTCGATCTGGGTGATGCCGCGGCCGGCGAAGTAGGCCGCTGCGCGGCCCAGGAACGCCGCGCTGGTGGCGCCGGTCTCGTCCGGGCAGATCTCGGCGTAGGCCAGCCGGGAGTGGTCATCGACGGCGACGTGTACGTACTCATAGCCGATCTGGGCGTTCTTGCGCTGGTTCGTGACGTAGCCGGGCCGGCCCAGGGTGCGCCAGCCGCCCCCATCAGGGATCTTGCCGAGCTTCTTGACGTCCAGGTGGACCAGCTCGCCGGGCCGGGCCCGCTCGTAGCGGACCGCGGTGGCCTTGCTGGCCCGGATCACCTGCCCGGTCAGCGGGTCGCAGGCGGCCAGGGGCGGCTCGCCGCGGCGGGCCAGGATCCGCGAAACGGTCCGGGCCGGGACCCCGGTCGCCTCGGCGATGAACACCGGGCCCCGCCGCAACTGGCGGCGGCAGGCCACCACCCGGTCCTCCGCCCCGGCGGGGGTGCGGCCCGGGACCCGGTGCGGCCGGGACGATCGGTCGTGCAGGCCCGCCCAGCCCTCCGCGTCGAACCGGCGGACCCACCGGTAGGCACACTGCCGCGAGACCCCCTAGTGGCGTCCGGCAGAGTGGTGTGTTGAACGGCCCTGGTGATGGGCGTGGCGCAGACGCGTAGGGCGGCCACCGCGTGATCCTTTGGAAGACCTCTCACAGTGCTTCTGAAGGAGATTTCGCGGTGACCGCTCCCAGCAGTATCGACCCTGCCCGTTTCCTGCACGACCAGCTGGAGTCCGCGTCGCCGGATCTGCTGCGCCAGATGCTGGCCACGTTCATCAACGCGCTCATGTCCGCTGAGGCCGACGCGGTCTGCGGTGCGCCCTACGGGGCGCCGTCACTGGACCGGGTCAATGTCCGCAACGGGTACCGGCACCGGGACTTTGATACCCGGGCGGGGACGCTGGACGTGGCGATCCCCAAGCTGCGGTCCGGGTCGTACTTCCCGGACTGGCTGCTGGAACGCCGCCGCCGCGCCGAGGCGGCCCTGACCTCGGTGGTGGCGACCTGTTACCTGCTCGGTGTCAGTACGCGGCGGATGGAGAAGCTGGTCGAGTCCCTGGGGATCACCCGGCTGTCCCGGTCCCAGGTCAGCGAGATGGCCCGGGACCTGGATGAGCAGGTGGAAGCGTTCCGGACCCGCCCGCTGGACGCCGGGCCCTACACGTTCGTCGCGGCGGACGCGCTGGTGCTGAAGGTCCGTGAGGGCGGCCGGGTGGTCAATGTGCATGCGCTGCTGGCCACCGGGGTGAACGCGGACGGGCACCGGGAGATCCTGGGCCTGCAGGTCACCTCGGCTGAGGACGGCGCCGGGTGGCTGGGATTCTTCCGGGACCTGACCGCCCGCGGCCTGACCGGCGTCCAGCTCGTCACCTCTGATGCGCACCGCGGCCTGACCGAGGCGATCGGCGCCACCTTGCCCGGAGCGGCCTGGCAGCGGTGCCGCACCCACTACGCCGCGAACCTGATGTCCGTCACCCCGAAGGCGTCCTGGCCGTGGGTCAAGACCCTGCTGCACTCGGTCTACGATCAGCCCGACGCCGCCTCCGTCCACGCCCAGTACGACCGGCTGATCGACGCGATCAGCGAGAAGCTGCCCAAGGTCGCTGAGCATCTGGACGGCGCCCGCGCGGACGTCCTGGCGTTCACCAGCTTCCCGAAGGAACTGTGGCGGCAGATCTGGTCGAACAATCCCCAGGAGCGCCTCAACCGCGAGATCCGCCGCCGCACCGACGTCGTCGGGATCTTCCCCAGCCGCGACGCCCTGATCCGCCTCGTCGGCGCCGTCCTGGCCGAACAGCACGACGAATGGGCCGAAGGACGCCGCTACCTCGGCCTGGACATCCTCACCCGCTCCCGCATCACCCTGGCCCCGGCGGCCGGCACCGGGACGGAGGTGACCCCCGACAGCGACCTGCAGGCGCTCAGCGCCTAACTCACAACAAAGGATCACGCGCTAACCGCCAAACACCACGCCAAAGGACTTGACCGACCCCCAGCTCCCGGGCGACGTGCGCGGCTGGCCGGCCCTCCACACGGACACGCCGGACCAGCAGGCACCGGCCATGAAAGGTCAGCCGGGCATTACCGTGGGACATGAAGACCTCCAGTGGGTGAAGACGGCATCTCCACCTCACTCGGAGGTCTTCTTAACGATCAAGCACCACCACCGGCGTGTCACCAACCTGGTGGCTCAGTACAACTAGATGGTGACCTGCGTTTCTTGTTCCGCCCCTCCCGTGTCCGATTTTGGGAGCCAGATGGGAGCGAGCGGGCTCGCTGGCAGGCCGGATTTCCCTGCTGAATCGGTATGAGGACCACGAGTTCATAGCGCAACAGTTCGGTCCACACCATTGGCGGCCCCGAAACGCTCAGCAGCTTGATGCCGGTGCGGTGGTCGCGGACGTCGTGGGATGCCCTCAGGGTTACGTGTCACACGCGGCCGTCGTACGCCCGCTTTCCTCGTTCCTGACGTTCGCCGGCGGCCCGTTCCCCGGCACGGCGTCGGCCTGGCGCAGACGGAAAAGCTGGCCTAAAGGTCGATGATCTCCTTAAAGTCGAAGGTCATCAGGCCGCGGCTGACGAAGGGTGGGATGACTTTGTCTGACGGCTGATGACCCGCCCAGGGGGGGATCGTCTCCCACGCCGGAGTGGTGGATGCTCCGCCGCAGACGGAGCTGGCGAACGGGGTCTGGCTGGCGGCGAGTAGCGCGGCTTCGCCGTGCAGGGTTGGTGGTCAGGCTGGGGCTAGTTGGAGGGGCTGGTCGCCGTGCTGGTCGATCGGGTCGATCAGCTCGGGTCCGCGGGATCCGCCGCGCCCGGTCTTGTTGACCGCGGTGGACACGGCCCGGACCTGCAGGGGCTCGTGCTCGATCCCGGTGATGAGGTCCAGGGCGGCGTGCTTGTCGGTGAGGTCCGGGTCGAGCCAGGCGCCGATCCGCTGCGGGGGCAGGATCACGGGGGTGCGGTCGTTCATCACCCCGGCCAGCCAGGTGGCGTGGTGGGTGATGATCGCGGCCGACCACAGCCACCGGTCCGGGTCGTCCTCGTCCTTGGCCGGGTCGGACCACAGCTCATAGAGCCCGGCGAACGACAGCAGCCCGGCGGGCGGGTGGATGTAGTACGGCTGCTTGAACGGCTTCCCGTCGCCGTCCTGGGTGGGCAGCCATTCGTAGTAGCCAGCGGCGGGGATGATCGCCCGGCGCTTGGCGAACGGGCCGCGCCACGACGGAGCGGCGGTCACCTTGTCGGCCCGGGCGTTGTGCAGGGCCGGCATCGTCTTCTGCTTGCTGGTCTTGGGGTCGGTGCCTGGTTTCCACCAGGCCGGCACCAGACCCCACCGCACGGCCCGCACCTGCCGCTGCGCCGCGGCCCCGTCGGCTTGGCCGCGCTGCAGAACCGCGTAGATCTTGTTGGTCGGGGCGACGTTATGCGATGGGGCCAGCTCCATGCCGTCACCGGGACCGGTGGCCTCGTAGTGCTCCTGCAGCTCTTTCAGTCGAGCCACCGAAACGTACCGACCGCACATGGCCTACCGTCCTTCCCCCGCCGTAACCCCGACGCTACCCGGCCCCGCCGACAATGAAATGGCTGCGCCGGGTCAGCAAGTCGTGCTCACCGCCGCACCCAAGGTCCCGCGGACGCTTTCTCACGCGAAAAGCCTTGGTCAGCGCCGGAGTGCCTGTGGTAGACAGAAGGGTCTGCCACAATCGTTTGCGGAGATCTTCATGCGCCGTCTCGCCGTCTTTCTCGCCTCGTCCAACGGACACGACCCGGCGCACGCCGCGGTGGCCGCCAGCGTTGGCACAGGGCTGGCCCGGCAAGGAATCGGCCTCGTCTACGGCGGGGGCCGCCGGGGCCTGATGGGCGTGCTGGCGGACAGCGCGCTGCAAGCGGGTGGCGAGATCATCGGGGTCATGCCGCGCAACATGGTCGAACGGGAGTGGGCGCACGAAGGGTTGACGGAACTGCTCATGTGCGACTCGATGCACGAGCGCAAGTCGCTCATGGCCGAGCTTGCCGACGCCTTCGTCGCCCTGCCCGGCGGTCTCGGCACCCTGGAAGAGATCTTCGAGGTCTGGTCCTGGCGCCAGCTCGGATTCCACGCCAAGCCCATCGGCTTCCTTGACGCCGGGGGCTTCTGGACGCCGCTGCTCGGAGCCCTGGGCGGCATCGCCGACTCTGGCTTCCTCCCCGCATCCACTCTGGACGACCTCGCCGTGGCCCCCGATCTGCCCGGTTTGCTGGAGGCTCTGCACGAACGGCTCCGCCGCATCCCGCAGCCCGCGCACGGAGCGAATCTGCGCTAGCTGACCAGGTCTGCGGCCGCGATTAGGTGGCTTTTGCTCATTACGCCGGGGAGCCACTGGAGGTAAAATACTTGGCAAAGTTACGTTCCCGTCCGGGTCGAGACCCCGCCTGGTGGTTGTGGTGGAGGATGGCCCCGGTGGCGTGTTCTTTTGTAAGCATCCGGGATTACGCCGGCTGTGCGGTACTGGCCCTGCGCGGCGAGCTGGATCTCAGCGACAGGACGGAATTGTCTTCGCGGCTTGCGGCCGCGGTGTCGTGCGGGCCGTGGGTGATCGCGGATCTGGCCGATCTGGCCTGCATTGACTGCAGTTCGCTCGGGGTCCTGGTGGGTGCGCGGGAGCAGGCCCAGCTGGCGGGCGGTGACGTGCTGCTGGCCGGGCCGCGCGGTGTGGTGGGCAGGATGCTGCTGCTGACGGGCCGGGCTGAGGAGTTCTCGGTGTTCCCCAGCGTCAGCGTGGCGGCGTTCAGCGCCGGGCTGGCGGCGCTCGGTATCAGGCTGGCGGCGGCCAAACACTGGGAATCTGGGGCCGCTGCGACCGAGGGAATGGAGACGGCGGCGGGCACCCGGGCCGCCGTGACGTGAGGTAGGCGGGGCACGCCGGTCTCGGCTCTGGGGCGTCATCGTAAGGCGGTGGCCAATAATCTTTCTGATCGTGGTCGCGAGCGTGATCGTTGTGATGGTGGCCAGTGCAGGCTGGTATGACCACAGGGTGCGGCGGCGGGGAGAACGGGCCAAGGTGACCTTGAAGCGGCCATGGATCTTGAAGTGATGGCGCCTTCGGAGGCGGCTACTTCAGGATATTGACGGCCCGGGCGATCATCAGTCCCAGAACCATGAGGGAGCCGACCGCCTGTACGGTCATGGCCAATTTGCCCCACCGGGCCAGCGGCATCACGTCGGTCGGGCTGAGCGCGGTGGCAGCGGTAAAGCCGAGGTAGAGATAGTCGAAGAATTCTGGGTGCCAGCCCGGGCGAGCTGCCTGCGGGCTGAGGTGCTGGGGGAAGGCGAGGTCGGGAAACTGGGGCGGAGCCAGGAAACGCGCTTCCGGACCCCCGCCGTCCAGCACCCAGTAAAGGAGGGTGAAGGCGATGATCGTGTAGAGCCAGACCAGGAAGCCGGTCTTGAGCAGATCCGCCGCCGAATTGGTTTCCGGACCACCCTCGATGAGGTCGACGACCAGCCGGCCGCTGACCCCAACCGCATCGACGATCAGCACCGAGGCCAGCACCAGGGACAGCGCCCGGCCAACCGCGGACCGGCGGTCGATGCGACCTCGATCGATGACGATGATGGCCAGCAGCAGCACTGCCTCCAGCGCCGGGACCGCCCAGGGCGGACCCAGGCTGAACCTGGGCGGGAGCAGCAGCGGCACGGCCATTGCCAAAACCAGCGTGCAGGCCATCGGCCAGCGCTGCTCGGCCTTTGCCCTGGCCGGCACGATCCCGGGCTCGGCTACGGGACTGGAGGGAGCATTTCCTTTCCGGCCCGCCCACCAAGCGCGGACACTCGCCTCCACCTTGGCGTTGGCGGGCGACCGCTCAGCCGCGTCGGCCTCGGCGATCAGGGCGCGGGCCGCGTCCATCGCCGCCGCTACTTCCCCCTGGTCGCTGGTGGCCGGCACGCTGACCACCATCCAGGCCCGGTCCTGACGGGCCTGGACAGCTGCGGACATCTCCGACGCCAGCGCTAGCTGCTGATAGCACCGAAGCCACTCGCCGGTCACCGCCCCCGCCAGCGGGACACTGACCGTCACGTGCCCGTCGCCTTCCCGCCACTAGTCCGTGGCGGGAAGGCGCCCCGCGGGTCAGGCCGCGTTGACCTTGGGCATGATCTCTTCGGTCAGGCGCTTCAGGTCATCGAGGGTCTTCGACGTCGGGACGTCGCGGAAGGGCGGCCACAGGAGCGGCATCGTCAGGCCGGCCTCCTTGTACCGCTTGAGGATGTCCTCGATCTGCTGGGCGCTACCGGCCAGCAGGTTGGTGGCCTTGCCCGCCGGGGTCTGGTCCATCGGCTCGTCCGTGATGACGAACCAGATCATGCTGCACATGTCGAAGTTGTCGGGGAACGTCCGGCCGAGCTCGTTGAGCTCGCGCTCCATCTCGCCCTTCCAGCGCTTGATGTCCTCCGGGGAGTCCTGGATGCCGATCCAGCCCTGCAGGCCGTACTTGGCGATGCGCTTGGCCGAACGCGCCGGGTCCTTCAATCCGGAGAAGTAGATCGGCGGGCCGCCCTGCTGGAGCGGCTTGTGGCCGAAGCCGGCCAGCGGGAAGTCCGCGAACTCACCGTGGTACTCGAACAGGTCGTTGGACCAGATGCCCTGCATGATCTCGATCGTCTCGCGCACGTGGGCGTGCCGGCGCGGGAACAGGTCCGTGGCGCTGGCCGCGGCGAACTCCTCGGGCATCCAGCCGGAGCCGACGCCGACGTTGAGCCGTCCGTTGGCCAGGTGGTCCTGCGTAGCCAGCTCGGCCGCGAGCACACCCGGAGACCGGTACGGGGTGTCGATGATGCTCATCCCGATCCGGACCTTGGTCGTCTTCGCGGCCAGCCAGGGGATCAACGTCATGCCCTGGAACCACTTGCCCCGTGAGATGACCGGCAGGGCCTTTGGCAGGTCGGTCATCATGCCGAAGGGATACTGCAGCTCCACCCGGTCAGAAGCCTCCGGAACGCAGATCCGGTCCAGGGTCCAGACGGAGTCGAAATCGAGGTCCTCAGCCAGTGCGGTGAGGTCCTCGAGTTCCTTGACGGTCACCTCGTCGCGGAAGTTCGGAAGGTAAAGAGCGAGCTTCATCGGTCGGCCTCCTCGAGACGCCCCTGGATATCGCAGGGCGGCGTTCTCCGTTTAGCCCATCACTATGACGCACCCATCTCAACGTTCGATCAACTGACGCCCGGCCGGTACCTATCGCCACCAGGCCCCTTTACAGTCAACCCATGGCACCCGACGTGCTCTGGAGCCCGACCGCCGACCGCATCGACAAGTCAGCGCTGCGCGAGTACCTGAACTGGCTGGAAGGCCAGGTTGGGCGCCCGTTCCCCGACCACGACGCCCTGTGGGCCTGGTCGGTGGAGAAGCTGGACCGGTTCTGGAGCTCCATCGTCGACTACTACGAGGTCGAGTTCTCGGCGCCGTGGACGCAGGTGCGCACCGCCGATCCGATGCCGCACGTCCGCTGGTTCAGCGGCGCCCGGCTGAACTGGGCCCAGCACGCCCTGCGCCACGGGGCCGACGACGCCACGGCGCTGGTGTGCGTGCAGGAGGGCGGCCAGCCGGCCCGCGAGGCTCTGCGCCGGTCGGTGGCGGCGGCCGCGGCCTGGCTGCGCTCGGCCGGGGTGCGCCCGGGTGACCGGGTCGCGGCCTACCTGCCGAACACCGAGCACGCGGTGATCGGCTGCCTGGCCGCTGCGGCCGTCGGCGCGGTCTGGGCGTGCTGCTCCCCGGACTTCGGCGCGGACGGCACCATCGGGCGGCTGGCCCAGCTCCAGCCGGCCGTACTGATCGCCGCGGACGGGTACCACTGGAACGGCAAGGTGATCGACCGCGGCGACGTCGTCGCGCAGCTGCGCGACCAGCTCCCGACGCTGCAGCGGTTCGTCCACGTCTCCTACGCCTTCAGCGACCGCCCGCATCCGGAGGGCGCGACCGCGTGGGACAAGGTGCTGGCCCAGGACGAACCGCTGGTCTTCGAACAGGTCGAGTTCTCCCACCCGCTGTGGGTGCTGTTCAGCTCGGGCACCACCGGGCTGCCCAAGGGCCTGGTCCATAGTCAGGGCGGGATCACCCTGGAGGGCACGAAATGGTCCGGGCTGTACTGCGGGCTGCGGGCCGGGGAACGCATGTTCACCTATTCGTCCACCGGCTGGGCGTTGTGGAACATGCAGCTGGGCGCGCTCACCCAGGGCGCCAGCATCGTGCTGTACGAAGGAAGCCCGGGCTACCCGGCCGGCGCGGTCTGGGAGGTCGCGGCCCGCACCCGGGCCGACGTCATGCTGATGGGGGCCGCGGTCGTGACCGCTTCAGCCAGCGCCGGCGTCTCGCCCCGGCGAGAGCATGACCTGAGCCGGCTGCGGCATCTCATGGTCAGCGGGTCAGCGCTGCCCGCCGACGGCTACCGCTGGGTCATGGAGCACGTCGGCGCGGACCTGCGGATCGACTCGACCAGCGGCGGGACGGACATCAGCGGCTCGTTCGTCGGCTCCAACGAATACGCCCCGGTCCGGGCGGGGCGCATCGGCGGCCGGCTGGCGGGGGTGGACTGCGCGGCCTGGGACTCCGACGGCGTCCCGGTGATCGACACGGTGGGGGACCTCGTCGTCACCCAGCCCATGCCCTCGATGCCGGTATCCCTGTGGAACGACCCGGACGCAGTGCGCTACACCGAGTCCTACTTCGACACCTGGCCCGGTGTGTGGCGGCACGGGGACTGGGTGACGATGCACTCCGATGGCAGCGTCTCCATGCACGGGCGCAGCGACTCGACGCTCAACCGGCAGGGCGTGCGCCTCGGCAGCAGCGACTTCTACGACGTGCTCGAGACCATCCCGGAGATCTCCGAGACGCTGGTGATCGGCGTGGAGCTGCCCGGCGACGGCTACTGGCTGGGCCTGTTCGTCGTCCCGGCCCCGGGGCACGCGCTGGATGACGAGCTGAAGCAGGAGATCGTCACCACCTTGCGCACCCGGCTGACCGCCCGGCACGTCCCGGACGAGATCGTCGAGGCGCCGGCGGTGCCGCACACCCTGAGCGGCAAGAAGCTCGAGGTCCCGATCAAGAAGCTGCTGCGCGGGACCCCGCTGGAGAAGGCGGCCAACATCGCGTCGGTCGACGACCCCGACGCCCTGCGATGGTACGAGCGGTTCGGGTCGGACCGGTTCACCTCGCCGGCCTGATCCCGGCCGAGGAGAACAGCCGAGAAGAGCCGAGAAGAGCGGCCGAGGAGAACACGTGCGCCTGGGTGCGACGCTCGCCCACCTGTCCGACGCCCCCCCGTATGCGGTCGCCCCCTGGGCCGACCGCCTGGTGACGGCGGGCTTCGAGAGCCTGTGGACGCCCCTTATAATCGGGCGCGGGACACTGGTTCCGGACCCGTTCGTGACGCTGGCGGCGGCGGCCACGGCCACCCACGACGTCGAGCTGGGCACGGCCACCGTGCAGGTCCCGCTCTACCACCCGGCCGACCTGGCCTATCGAGTGCTCTCGCTGATGTCGGTGTGCGGCGACCGGCTGACCCTGGGGGTCAGCCCCGGCTCGACCGAGACCGACTTCACCACGCTGGACCGGGACTACACCACCCGCTTCGCGACCTTCCACCGCAACACCGGCCGGCTCCGGGTCCTGCTGGCGCACGGGCGGGACGAACACGCCGTCCTCACCCCCGCCGCCCCGGCCGGCGGCAGGCCGGCCCTTCTGCTCGGCTCGTGGGGCGCCAACGTCGAGCGGGCCGCGCGGGACTTCGACGGCTGGCTGGCCTCCGGGTACCGGCGTACGCCGGATCAGATCATCGCCGCCCACGAGCGCTACCGGGCGGCCGGCGGGCGGCGGGCGATCGTGTGCGCCATCTCGCTGAACCGCCGGGACGACCTCGAACCCACCGGCGAGGTCCTCCGCCGCTACGCCCGGGCCGGCTTCGATGACGCCGTCGTCGTCATCGGGCCCGGTGGGCCTGACCCGGAGGAGGTCAGGGCACTGTTCCCGCGGGAATCACCGGCACCCTGGGAGTCACCGACGCTCTGAGAGTCACCGACGCCCCGAAACCGCCGTCAGGTCAGCCGGCCGGCATCTCGAAACCCGCGACGATCGCGGCCTTGTTGTCCGCGGCCGCGTGGCGCAGGGGTGCGTGTTCTTGATACTCGGCCGACTGGTACCAGTTGCGGGCAGCCTCCACGGATTCGAACTCGAGAACAACGGTCCGCGTACCGTGCCAATCCCCCTCGATCTGCTGGGGGGCATCGTCGACCACGATGATCTGGCCGCCCGCCTGCACGATCGTCGGGATGGCCTTTTGCGCGTAGGCGTCGATCTGATCCTGGTCGTCGATGTCCTCGGTGAAGATCACGTATCCCTTGGGCATCGGGAACCCTCCTGTTGGCAGCGGTGCCACGAAGCTAGCTGGCCCTGATCTTCGACATGGTCTCATTTTTCGCCACGGGCGATGAGAACCGGACCCCATCGTTTGCCGACCCGGTCGGCCATGCCTTCGCCGTAGCTGTAGCGTCGCGTCTGGACAACTCACCCCGGCGATCAGCCGAATTTCCGAACGGGAGGATCCGTGGCTTACGTCGCCGTCATCGCCCGCGTCACGGTCAGGGAAGGTAAGGCCGCCGAGTACCTCGCTGCGTTCGCGCCCCTGCTCGAGCAAGCAGAGCGGGAGCCGGGCACCCTCGTCTATGCCGTCCACCGCTCCACCGATGATCCGCACGTGTTCTGTACCACCGAGGTCTACGCCGACGACGAAGCCTTCGCCGCCCACCGGGCGAGCGACGTGCACGCCGCCGCCGAACCCGTGTTCACCGAACTCATTGCCGCGGCCGACTTCATGATCGGCGAGACGCTGCTGGCCAAGGGCCTGGGCGGCTAGCGCTGGCCCGCTGCTCACCTGGCCGTTACTCTCTTATTTGTCCAGGTTTTCGGCTTTGCGGCGAGAACGGGGTGGGGGCGGGGCGGGTGCAGGAGCGGCAGGTGCCGCTGGATGTGTTCGTGGGCCGGGTGGCCGAGCTGGCGCAGGTGGCGGAGGTCGCCGCCCTGGCGGCGACCGGCCAGCCGTGGCTGGTGAGCATCCACGGGGATCCGGGGACCGGGAAGACCGCACTGGCGCGGCGGGGCCTGACCGCGGCCATGGGCCTGAAGGTGTTGTGGGCGCGCGCCGCTGAGGCCGAGGCCGACCTGGATTTCGGGCTGGTCGACCAGTTGCTGCAGCGGGCCGGTGATGTCTCGGGCACAGTTCTGGCGGCCGATGCCAGCAGCCCCTCCGCTTCATCGTTCGCGGTGGGCGCGCGCCTGCTCGAATCGGTGGGGGAACTCGGGGCCGCCGGACCGGTGGCGATTGTCGTCGATGACCTGCAGTGGGCCGACCCCAGGTCGGTGGAGGCGCTGTCGTTCATGCTGCGGCGGCTGTCGGTCGACCCGGTCATCGCCGTCGCGATCTACCGCGGGCCAAGCGATCGGCTGGCCGAATCGGCTCAGCGGGTGCTGCGCAGCATCGACAACTACCTGGAAATCCCGCTGGGCGGGCTGGGCCTGGACGATGTCGCGGCGATGGCCGACGCCATGGCGGAGCCGCTGGATTCCGAAGCCGTGCGGCGGCTTCACCTGGGGACGGGCGGGCACCCGCTGTACCTGCGCACTGTCCTGGCCGAGGGGTCCAGCTTTGGTCCCCGGGCTCTGGAGCGGCTCTCCCTCCCCCGGTCGCTGGCCGCGGCCATCGGTGACCAGTTGCGGGCGCTGCCGCCGGAGACCCGCGGCATCCTGCAGATGCTGGCGGTCCTGGACGTCCAGATACCACTGGCTCAGCTCGGACAGGCCGCGCAGATCGATTCGCCCAGCGCGGCGATCGAGGCCGCGGTGGCCGCGGGCCTGGTGGACTGGTCGCCCGAGGAGCCGATCTGCCCGGTACGACTGCGCCACTTGCTGGTCCGGGACGCCATCTACGCCGGCATTCCGGCGGCCCGGCGCCGTGAGCTGCACGGGCGGGCCGCGTTGGTGGTCAGCGAGTCGGCGTCCTGGCCGCATCGGGTGGCCGCCCTGGAGCAGCCGGATGAGGATCTGGCCGCTGACCTGGAGCGCATGGCCGCCGATGAGGCGGACAACGGCCGGGTGACGCTGGCCGCCACCCACCTGCAGTGGGCTTCGGATATCTCCCCGGACCGGGCCGGCCGGGAACGGCGGCTGCTGACCGCGGCGCTGCGCCTGATGTTGGTGGAGGAGTCCCGGGGGATGGCTTTGCGGCCGGCCGTGGAGGCGGCGGAGCCGACCCCGCTGCGTGGCCTCCTACTGGGGCGGATGGCGTCCGGCCTGGGGCATTTCGCCGAGGCGGAACGGTACCTGGCCGAGGCGCTGACCCAAGCGCGGGCCGACCCGGATGACGGGCCGCTGGCCGCGCTGATCGCCGGCACGCTGGGGGGCACCTACCTGCTCATGGGGGCCGGGGAGAAGGGGCTGGCCACCGCACGGTGGGCGCTGGACACCGGATGCCTCGGCCCGCTCGCCACCAGCCGCACCCGTACCCAGGTCGCGCTGGGTGTCCTGGAGGTGACCGGCCCCACCGCGGCGCTGGCCGAGCTGGGCCACCTGGATGCCGACCCGGCGCGTATCGGTCCGCTCGACGCCGAGGGCCTGGCTTTCCGCGGGTTCCTGCGGATGCTGGCCGGAGACCTGGGCCGAGCCGTGACCGACATGACCGCCGGACTGGCGATGGCCCGCGCGGGCGCCCCGCTCACGCTGGGCCTGACGCCCTACGCCTACCTGGTACTGGCTCAGCACCTGACCGGACAGTGGGACGACGCCCTGCTGACCAGCGAGCAGGCTTCCTCCGCCGCCGCGATTCGGGCCCGCCGCTCCCAGCTGCCGCTGCTGCACCTGGCGGCGGCGTGCGTGCCGGCCGGCCGCGGCCAGACCCAGGAAGCTGACCGGCACGCCGGGCTGGCCAGCGAGATCGCCGCCAGCCTGGACTACTCGCACGAGAGTCTGTACGCGGCGGTGGCCAAGGCCCTGATTGCTCAGGCGGCTGGTGACTACCTGGGGATGGCCGACGCGCTGGTGCCCTACTCCGACGAGGCGGCGACCGATGCCAGAACCCGGGCCCTGGCGGCGCTCTGGCGGCCGCTGCTGGCCGAGGGCCTGATCGGTTCGGGCCAGGCCGAACCGGCCGCCGTCGTCCTGGACCAGCTGCGGGAGAACGCCCGCCAGACCAGCTGGCTGGCCCCGGCCCTGGCCTGGCTGCAAGGGTGGCAAGCCGAGCAGCAGGGCGACACCGACCGGGCCCGGGAGATCTACTCCGATGGCGAGTCGGCCGCCGACCCGCAGAGCCCGGTGTACGTGGCCCGGCTGCTGCTGGCCCACGGCCGGCTGCTGCGCCGGACCGGCCAGCGGCGCGTGGCGGTCGAGCGCCTGCGGCGGGCCAACGATGTGTACCGGGCGCTGCGGGCCAAACCGTTCCTGGCCCGGACCCAGCAGGAGCTGGCCGAGTGCGGGCTGCACGGCATCCAGCGTCCGGCGGAGCGGGCCAAGGAACAGACTGTGCTCGCGCTGACCAGCCGGGAGACCGAGGTGGCCCACCTGGTCGGCAAGGGCCTGTCCAACCCCGAGGTCGCCGCGGAGCTGTTCATCAGCCGTAAGGCCGTGGAGTACCACCTGGGCAATATCTACGCCAAGTGCGGGCTGCACGGGCGCCAGCAGCTGCGGCATTTCGTCGAGAAGTGGCGTCAGCCCACCGCGATCTGATGGCCGCCCGGCGGCCGGCCACCGCAGCACCGCGCTCCTAAATGCCGTTGCTGTCACCAGGCCGGGCCGGTTACCGTCCAGCAGCGTGGCCGGTGAGACATTCAAGGACATCGTGCGGCGCGGCTATGACGCGGTCTCGGTCCGCTACGACCAGGCCTCCGGCGGCGGCGCCAAGTACCGGCCCTGGCTGGATCAGCTGCGCAACCGGCTGCCATCGGGGGGCGCGGTGCTGGACCTGGGCTGCGGCAGCGGCCTGCCGGTGGCCCGTGACCTGGCGGCGGCGGGCTACCGCGTCACCGGCGTTGACCTCAGCGAGGTGCAGGTCCGCCGGGCCCGGGACCTCGTGCCGGGTGCGACGTTCGTCCGGGCCGACGCCAGCACCGTCCAATTCGGCGCGGCCTCGTTCGACGCGGTGCTGTCGTTCTACGCCCTGATCCACCTGCCGCTGGAGGATCAGCCACCACTGCTGGACCGGATCGCCTGCTGGCTGCGGCCCGGCGGGCTGTTCGTGGCCACGACCGGCTACTGGGCCTGGACCGGCGTGCAGGAAGACTGGCTCGGCGGTGGCGCGCCCATGTGGTGGAGCCAAGCGGACGCCGGCACCTACCGGTCGTGGATCACCCGGGCCGGGCTGACGGTGGAACAGGAAGAGTTCGTGCCCGAGGGCGACAGCGGCCACGCCCTCTTCTGGGCCCACAAGCCCAGCTCAGAAGGGCCATGGCCGCCCAGCTCGGAGGACGGTTCCACGCCGGGAGCTGGAACCTTTTAATAATTATTTTTAACGATGTACAGCGGCGATGACGTCACCGGAATCATGCGCGCGCTGGAACCGGGGCCGACGTGACCCTCCTGGGGTGGCCCTGGGGAGGTGAACTAGGGAGTTGCTCTAGGGATTGTGCTCTCGGCTCACGCGACAGTTGGTCTATCAGCACCAACCGACCGCGCCACGACCCGGGGGAACCGAGTGACTGCCCACATCATCGCCGTCGCCAAGGACAACTTGCTCACCCTCGCGTTCATCGTGGGGCTCATCGTCGCGGTCGCCCAGATCGGGCGGCTGCGACGGCCGTTCACGACGACGGACGTCAGCGCCATCGTGCTGGACAACTACCTGCTCTACGGGGTCGGCATCGGGCAGATCCTCGCCTTCGTGCTGCACCCATTCCAGCCCGGACTCGCCCTCGGCAGCCTGGCCATCGGCGTCGCCGCCATCATCGTCCACGGCAAGCGGGCCGACCTGGCCGGCAAGCTCGCCGTCGTTCTGGCCGCCTCGATCATCGGATACGCCGCCCCGGCCGAGCACATCTACCAGATGCTGGCCCAGCACGACTTCAGCGCGAACAACGTCAGCCTCCCGCTGATCATGGCCATCGTCACCTCGACCCTGGGGATCGAGTTCGTCATCGCCCACGCCCTCGCGCGCCCGGCCTGCGCCGGCCGGCGCGGAGCCGGGTCAGACCTGCCCGAGCAGCTTCCGGACGGCGGCCGGGCCGGCTACGGCCAGGTCGTGGTCGGGTGACTGCGGGATGAGGTTGAACTCGGTGCAGCCGGCCTCGACGTAGGGCGCGAGGTATTCGGCTATGTCCTCCGGGGTGCCGTACGGGCAGTAACGCTCGAAGCGCTCGAAGGGGAGCTGGTAGAAGCCCCGCATGGCCGACGCCAGGCAATCACGAGCGGCCGGCCGGGAGTCGGCCAACCCGCACCAGACCTGCATGGCGTGGCGCTCCGGCGGGTTGCTCCGTCCCGCGCGGGCGGCCTCCTGCGCGGCCAGCTCGACGGCGGCGGCGAACCGCCGGGGTGAGTTCCAGATGCCCAGCCAGCCGTCGCCCAGCCGGCCAGCCCGCCTGATCGCCGCGTCGGACCGGCCGCCGACGGTAATGGGGATCGTCGCGGCGGGGGGCGCGATGACCGCGTCGTCGAGGTCGAAGAACTGGCCGTGGAAGGTGACCGCCGCGCCCGTGAGGAGCTGACGCAGGATGGTCAGGGACTCGTTCATCCGCCGCCCGCGGGTCGCCGGGTCCACCCCGCAGATCGAGACTTCGTGGCGGTCCTCGCCGCCGACGCCGACGCCGAGGACCAGGCGCCCGGGGGCGAGCCGCTCGATGTCGGCCAGCTGGCGGGCGACCAGCACCGGGTGGCGCAACGGCAGCAGGTAGAGGCCGCAGTAGATCTCCAGCGTGGGGTGCAGCTGGGTCAGCGCCGCGGCCTGGACGAGCCCGTCGAATCCGGCCCCAGTGAAGAAGCTCACGTGATCCGCGCAGCAGACATGGTCGATGCCTGCGTCGCTGACCTGGGCCAGATACGCCCGGGCCGTCGCCGGATCCCGGTCGAACAGGTCGATGGGCGGGAACACGCCCACCCGGACAGCTGGGGTTGTCATCGGTTCTCCTTGTGAACAGTGGGGATCAGCGCCGGGACCCGGGCCAGGTAGGCCTGGTAGTCCGGGCCGAGGGAGCGCTTCAGGTCTCGTTCCTCGAAGGTGATGCCGAGCAGGATGTAGCCCGTCGCGGCGGCGGCGAACAGCAGATGCCCGACGGTCATCGTGGGCGCGGCCCAGAACAGGACCACGAACCCGGTCATGAGCGGATGGCGGATGCGCCGGTACAGGCCTCGTTCGGTGAAGGGCGGCGGCTGGTAGCTGGCCCCGCGCGCATGCCGCCAGGCCTGGCGCAGCCCGAACAGATCGAAGTGGCTGATGCCGAACGTGGAGCTGATGGCGATCAGCCAGCCCGCCGCGTAGACGGCCAGGACGGCGTCGGCGCCCGGGCCGGACAGGTGCCAGAGCGTGCCACCCACCGGCTGCCAGCACCACAGCAGCAGGGCCAGGGCCACGGTCGCGGCCAGGACGAACGTGGCCCGCTCGGCCGGGGCCGGGACCAGCCGGTTCCAGCGGCGCTTGAACCAGGGCCGGGCCATCACGGTGTGCTGGGCCGCGAACAGCAGCAGCAGCGCCGCGTCCACCGTCACCGCGACCGCCGGCGACGACCGGGTCCCCTGGTCGATGCCTCGCGGCACGCCGAGGTCGGCGAAGAAGCCGGCCGCGTAGCCGAGCACGGCCAGGAAGAACAGGTACCCGGCGACCGCGTACCCGAGGATGAGCGGGGCGGCCAGGCCGCCTGGTTGACGGCTCGGATTGGCCGCTCGCAGGCGGTCTGGCTTTACGGGGCAGGACATACCTCGACGCTAGGATCGCCGCCCCGCCGCCGCCATCGGGTGAACTACCGGCCCCGCGCCGGTGTTTCCGGCCCGTGCCGCTGGGCCCGGGCCCCCGGTATCGGGCGAACTACCTAGGCGCTCCGGGGCGCAGGCGGCGCTCGGTCACCCAGGTCGCGATCTGGGCCCGGGAGCGGACCTCCAGCTTGCGCCGGATGTTCTCCACGTGCGCTTCCGCGGTCCGGGGCGCGATGGCCAGGCGGGTGGCGATGGCCTGGTTGGTCAGGCCGCCGGCGACCAGCGTGGCCACCGCCAGTTCCCGCTCGGTGAGCCACGGCTCCGGGTCATCGGCCTCGCTCAGGACATCGAGCGTCGCCGCCAGGGCTTCCGGCCAGCGACCGTGGTAGAAGAGGTGGCTGGTCCCGGGCAGCGGGATCAGCGCGGCCCCCGGGATCAGCGAAGCGATCTCGCGGCCCAGCGCGAACCGCGCGGCCGGGTCGGACTCGCGGTGCAGGACGGCCGTGGGCGCCGTGATCGCGGGCAGCAGCGACCTGATGTCGGTCTCGTAGTAGACCTCGAGCATGCGGGCCGCGACGGTGGCCGAGGCGCAGGCCAGCTGAGCGCGGGTGAACGCCTCGACCTCCTCGCGGCTGGGTTCGGGCAGGAAGATGCCGGTCAGCATCTTCGATCCCAGGCCCCAGTGGGCCCGGACCAGGGCCACGATCGAGTCCCTGACCTCACGCGGCGCCAGGTCAGCCCCGCTGGCGCACGTCCCGAAGAGCGCCAGCGCCTCGACGCGCTGGGGGAACCGCGCCGCAATCGTGGCGGCGAGCTGACCGCCCTGAGAGGCCCCGAACAGCCGGAAGCGGCGGGCGCCCGCCGCGTCGGCGACGGCCAGCGCCACCGCCACCTGCGTGTCGAACGACAGGTCAGCCGCGTCCCGGTCCGATAGCCCGCAGCCGGGCTTGTCGTAGCGAATGACGGTAAACCGCTCGGCCAGGCCGCCGATGAAGGGGCCGAAGGAGAACAGGTCCAGCTGCCGGCGCAGATGGGTCACCCAGCCTGCGTCGCACAGCAGCGGGGGCCACTGCCCAGCGTCGAGTAGGCGATACGGCCCGCCGGTGTCGCGCAGTACCGGATCGTCGGGGTCATCTCAGCCGTCCGACCAGGGGGTGACCGGGCGGGGCTGGGGCTTGCCGTCCAGGACGACGTCGATGCGTTCGTCGAAGAACGCGACCAGATCGCGGACACCGGTGGCGTCGTGCCGCGGGTCCTCATAGGTCCAGGCCAGATCGGGCACCGCCCGTCCGGCCACCGTGACCGAGAAATACGACGCCTGGCCCTTGTAGGCGCACCAGGTCCGGGTCGAGCTGGCGGCCAGCCCGGCCGCGACGTCGGCGCGGGGCAGGTAGTACCGGGTCGGCAGCAGGGTCTCGAACAGCAGGACCGGCCGGGAGCTTTCGGCCAGCACCTGACCGTCCAGCTCCAGGCGCACCCGGCGCGAGCTGGGCAGCACGTCGATGCGGTGGAACGGGTCGCGGGGGTGGGAGACGTTCTGTTCGTCCTCCTCATACCAGGCGTCGAACGCTCCGAAATCGAGCACGACCAGGCCCGCCAGGTCGGGATCACCGGGCAAGAAGCCGGCCGCGGGCCGGTGCTGGCCGGCCGCGTCCAGGTCGACGACCAGGCCTTCGGTGGTGTGGACGGCGAAGGGGATCCGCGGGTCGAGCACGCGCCGGCTCGCCAGCCGGGCCGAACCGTCGTGGCCGTCGGCCGGGTCGGCCGCGGCGGGCACCAGCTCACCGTGCACGTCGGAGCGGGGCACGGCGTAGGACGGCACCACCCGGCGCGGCTCCCAGACCAGCGCGGCCCCGGTGGTGTCGACCACGGTCCGGCCCCCGAGCTCAGCCCGGATCCGTTTCCCGGTCGGCTCGTACCGCAGCTGGCCGAAGTTGCTGGCCAGCAGCCTGCGCAGCTGGGTACTCATGCCGGGCCGGCGGACCTCACAGGCGCGGGGGCGGGGACTGCCATTCGCGGTCGTCCTGGTGCACGCGGCGGGAGCGGGTGAGACCCACTGCGATCAGGGCCACGCCGACCAGCACCAGCGAGCCGGTGAGGACGACGACCCCGGCCGTGTTGATCATCGCGTTGTGGGTCACGGCGCCGAGCAGGACCAGGATCAGGCCGATGGTGCCGCCAAATCCCCACAGGGCGTAGGTCCGCGGCGGGATCTTGGCGCGCGTCCGGGCTGGCTCCGGGGGACGAGGCTCGGTGCGCACCGAGCCCAGCCGGCGCGCCAGCGCGACGAGCCGACGCTCCTGGAGAAGCTGTGCTTCCAGCTCACGCCAGCGGCGTTGCTCGTACTCTGACATCGGCATTCAGGTGCCCCGTTTCCGAGGTGGCAGCTAGCTGGCCCTTACCAGGAGAACACTTGCCGGCCTGACGCGCAATCGGGGCTGGGTCACACTCGGTCGCTGACCGTGATTGATCCGCCTGGGACCTGGGCCGGGACGCTAGTGTGGAAGCTCATTGCGCCCCCATTTTGCACCCCGTGAGGAGTCGAGACCGTGCCAGAAACCACGCCCAGCATGCCGGAACGGCCGTCCTTGGACGGCACCGACGTGAAGTGGGCGCAGGTATGGGACGAGGCGGGGCTGTACCGGTTCCCCAAGTCGGCCGACCGGGCCGAGGTGTTCTCCATCGACACGCCCCCGCCGACGGTCAGCGGGTCGCTGCACGTGGGGCACGTGTTCTCCTACACCCACACCGACATCGTGGCCCGCTTCCAGCGGATGTCCGGCAAGCACGTGTTCTACCCGATGGGCTGGGACGACAACGGGCTGCCGACCGAGCGCCGGGTACAGAACTACTACGGCGTCCGCTGCGATCCGTCGCTGCCCTACGACCCGGGCTTTGCCGTGCCGGCCGCCGCGGCCAAGGGCCAGCGGCCGGTGGACGTCTCGCGTCGTAACTTCGTCGAGCTGTGCGAGACGCTGACCGCCGAGGACGAGCAGGCCTTCGAGCAGCTGTGGCGGCGGCTCGGCCTGTCGGTCGACTGGTCGATGACCTACACCACGATCGGCCCGCAGGCCCAGCGGCTGTCCCAGCTGGGGTTCCTGCAGCTGCTGGAGCGGGGCGAGGCGTACCAGGCCGAGGCGCCCACCCTGTGGGACGTCGGGTTCCGCACGGCGGTGGCCCAGGCCGAGCTGGAGGACCGGGAGCACGCCGGAGCCTGGCACCGGATCCGGTTCCACCTGCCCGAGGGCGGCCCAATGGGGGGCGCAGTCGATATCGAGACGACCCGGCCCGAGCTGCTGCCGGCCTGCGTGGCCCTGATCGCGCACCCTGACGACGAGCGGTACCAGCCGCTGTTCGGCCAGACCGCGACCTCACCGGTGTTCGGGGTCCGGGTGCCGATCCTGGCCCACCCGGCGGCCGAGCGTGACCGCGGCGCGGGCATCGCCATGTGCTGCACGTTCGGCGACCTGGCCGACGTCCAGTGGTGGCGCGCGCTCAAGCTGCCCACCCGCACGGTCATTGGGCGCGACGGGCGGATCCTGGCCGACCCGCCGGCCGGGCTGGACGATCCGGACGGCCGCGCCGCCTACCAGGAGCTGGCCGGGGCGACCGTGTTCACCGCCCGGGAGCGGGTGGTGGGTCTGCTGCGCGAGTCCGGCGACCTGGAGGGCGACCCGCGGCCGGTGTCCCGGCCGGTGAAGTTCTACGAGAAGGGCGACAAGCCGCTGGAGATCGTGTCCAGCCGGCAGTGGTTCATCAACTTGGTCGCGCACGCCGACGCCCTGCTGCGCCGTGGAGCCGAGTTGCGGTGGCACCCGGCCTACATGAAGGCCCGGTACGACGACTGGGTGCGCGGCCTCAACGGCGACTGGCTGATCAGCCGGCAGCGGTTCTTCGGCGTGCCGTTCCCGGTCTGGTATCCGCTGGACGCGGCGGCCGAGCCGGACTACGCCGCGCCGATCCTGGCCGCCGCAGACACCCTGCCGATCGACCCGTCGTCAGCCACGCCGCCCGGTTACACCGAGGACCAGCGTGGCCGGCCGGGTGGTTTCACCGCCGACCCCGACGTCATGGACACCTGGGCGACCTCGTCGCTGACCCCGCAGATCGTGTGCGGCTGGGCCGAGGACGAGGAACGCTACGCGCTGACCTACCCGATGGACCTGCGCCCGCAGGCCCACGACATCATCCGCACCTGGCTGTTCTCCACCGTGCTGCGGTCCGAGCTGTCGTCGGGGACGCTGCCCTGGCGGCACGTGGCCCTGTCCGGCTGGATCCTGGACCCGGACCGTAAGAAGATGAGCAAGTCCAAGGGGAACGTGGTCACCCCGATCGGCCTGCTGGAGGAGTTCGGTTCGGACGCGGTGCGGTACTGGGCCGCCAGCGGCCGGCCCGGCACCGACACCGCCTTCGACCAGGGCCAGATGAAGGTCGGCCGGCGGCTGGCGACCAAGCTGCTCAACGCCAGCCGGTTCGTCCTCGGGTTCCCCGAGCCCGGACCCGGGGCCGAGGTCACCGAGGCCCTGGACCGGGCCATGCTGGCGTCCCTGGACGAGGTGGTGGCCCGGGCCACCACCGCCCTGCGCGACTTCGAGTACACCAGCGCGCTCGAGGCCACCGAGCGGTTCTTCTGGTCGTTCTGCGACGACTACCTGGAGCTGGTCAAGCAGCGCGCCTACGCCGACGGGGACGGGCGGCCCGATCCCGCCGCCCAGTCGGCCCGGCTGGCCCTGCGCCAGGCGCTGTCCGTACTGCTGCGGCTGTTCGCCCCGTTTCTGCCGTTCGCCACCGAGGAAGCCTGGTCCTGGTGGCACGACGACTCCGTGCACACCAGCCCGTGGCCCGCTCCCAGTGCCGGTGACCAGCCCGCGGCAGGCGGCGCGGACGCGAGTATCGGGGTCATCGCCGCCGCGGCCGCCGTGATCAGCGCCATCCGCAAGGCCAAGTCCGAAGCCCGCCAGTCCATGCGCGCCCCGGTCCGCACGGTCCGCGTGCACGGCCCGGCCGCCGAGGTGGACGTGCTGCGCGCCGCCCATCGCGACATCGCGGCTGCGGGCCACGTGGACACCCTGCTGCTCGAGGCCGGCCCGGAGACGGAGCTGTCCATCGACGTTGAGCTGGCCGACGCCTGACCCGTGCCGGCCGGGCTTGGGTCAGGCGCCGGCCGGAATAAGCCGCCGGCCGGGGAAGCCACAGTCCAGCCGGTGATACCAGCCGAGCTCGGTCTCACCTTCCAGCCAGCAGAGCAGCACCGGCTCCTCCCCGAACACGGCCGGGAAGTCCAGCAGCAGCGGCGCGAAGCTCTTGATCTGGATGCCCTGATCCGGGAACCAGGCCACCAGCTCGCCCAGGCTGGCCTCCAGACCCTTGGCCTCGGGCAGGCCGCCCAGCGGGGACGGCAGGCCCCGGCGCAGGTCGGCCTGCAACTCGGCCAGGTCGGCTCGCACGGCCACCAGCTGACTGGCCCGCGCGAGCACGGCCGGCATCAGGTCGCGCGCCTGCCCGGTGCTGAAGATCTGTTCCACACCGTCAGTGTCCACCCGGCCTACGCGGTGATCTGACGCGGGCCACCCCGGCCACCGGGGTCAGGCGGGCCACCGCCGATCAGCGCGGTCCGCCCGACCGGCATCGGCAGCGGGACAGGCGTGGACGCCCGGCTCAGCTTGGGCGGCACGCTGGCCAGTCGCAGCGCTAGCGCCGGGCACATGTCCACCGCCTGCTGGGCATCCTTGGCCAGCCAGTCCGGCACGGGGATGTCGAGCATGACCGGGAACCCGTTGCTGTCCAGGTGCACGATCTCCGGGACCAGGTGGGCGCACAGGCCGTGGCCTTGGCACCGGGTCCAGTCCACGACCAGCCGCTGCTGGGCCAGCACCTCCGGTCCGGTGGGCAGCGGCAGCACGCCGCGGACCGGGCGGCCGCAGGAGGAGTGAAACACGTGCGCGGCCAGGTCCTCGGTGAACACATCCAGCGCGGACAGCACGAAGCGGGTGGTGCCGTCCGGGTGCGCGCACGCGCCGCGCCCGGCCACGGCGGCGGCCGAACGCCGGGCCACGTCCAGGGCCTCGATGCCGCCCGAGCCGTCCACGATCGCGGCCAGCGCCCGCGCGATCCGGGGCAGGCCGAGCTTGCATGGCCCGCACTG
Source organism: Streptosporangiaceae bacterium (assembly GCA_965277615.1). Lineage (GTDB taxonomy): Bacteria > Actinomycetota > Actinomycetes > Streptosporangiales > Streptosporangiaceae > Bog-532. The sequence goes on from CBDIDG010000005.1 coordinate 500,160, forward strand.
ACCGGCCGACTCACCGGCCAGGTAGCTCGCGATCCGGGATACCTCGCCCAGCGGGCAGGTCCCGTCGCCCAGCGGCAACACGATGCCGGCGCCGAGCGTGCCGCCCACTGCCTCCAGGCCGGCCCGGGACACCGGCACCACGTAGGCGTGGTCCGCGGTCAGCCACATGCCGTGGTAGCCGCCGACCAGGACGCCGTCGCCCGCCGGAGCCTGGCAGATGTCCAGCACCGAGCCGAGCGGCACGCCGGTGGGAACTTCGACCACCGCCGGGCGCGCGGCCGACCCGCTCACGCTGAGCAGGACCGTGCCGGGCTCCTCGGGCATGCCGACCGAGGCGTAGCGCTCCGGACCCAGCAGGGCCAGCACAGCCAGCTGGGCGTAGGTTTCGGCGTTGGACAGCAGGGTGGGCAGCCCGCCCACCCCGCTCTCGGCGGCCAGCACCTTGCGGCCCGGCGGGATCGGTGTCTTGCCGTTGATGGCCCGGATCAGGGCCCCGCTCTCGCCCGAGATGAACCGCTCCGGCACCTCGACGATCCGCACCAGGTCGCGCAGGCCCGGCTCTGCCGCCACGGCCGCTTCCAGCGACCGGTTGGCCAGTTCGTTGCTGGCCACCCCGATCACGATCTCCTCCGCCCCGATGGCCTCGGCCGCGAGCGCGGCCCCGCTGAGGATCAGGTAGGGCGACCGCATCAGCAGCATCTTGTCCTTGAAGCTGCCGGGCTCACCTTCGGTGGCGTTGACCACCACGACCGTCGGCTCGTCCTTCCGGTGCGCGGCGTCGATGACCGCCTTCAGCTTGCGGGCGAACGGGAACGCCGCACCGCCGTGGCCACGCAGGTCGACCTGGTGGCCCATGGCCACGATGTCGGCGTCCGACAATCTCGGCAGCCGGCCGAACAAATCCCGGTGGGCCTCCAGGTCCAGCCGCGGGTAGCGGTCGAGCCCAGCCGTCAGCCGGGCGGCCCCGATCCGCATGATCGCCGGGGCGGCCGGTCGCGCCGCACCCGGGTGCATCCCGGAGTTGGAGGTCATCGTCGTTCGTCACCGCCGTAGGAGGGGATCCGGGGCACCGGTCCCGTCTGTTCGTGGACATTCGAGCTGGTGGGCCGCCGCCGGCGTCCAGGCCGCGGCGGGCCAGGCGGACCCGCCGGACCCGGCCGTGGCGGGTCCGCGTACCCGCCCGGATACTCGGCCGCGGGGCGGGGCGGCGGTGCCCCGTAATCCTCGTCCGGGTCGTAGCCCCCGCGCGGGCCGGGCTGGTCAGGGCCGGGCCCGTAGGCGTAGGGGTAGGGGTCGCGGTCGTACGGCGCGGCCGGCGGATACGGGGCGCCGGCTGCGTACGGATCGCTGGGTGCGTACGGATCGCTGGTCTCGTACGAGCCCGCTGCCTCGTAGGGGCTGCTGGTCTCGTACAGGTCGCTAGTTTCGTACGAGCCCGCTGCCTCGTAGGGGCTGCTGGTCTCGTACAGGTCGCTAGTTTCGTACGAGCCCGCTGTCTCGTAGGGGCTGCTGGTCTCGTACGGCGGCCGGGCCGGTCCGGGACCGTGGGCCGGCCCGTATCCGGCTTCCGGCTGCTGGTCGCGGGGGTCCCGGCGATAGGCGGCCTCGCGCGGGTCCTGGCCGTACCCGGGCGGGGGTCCCGGCGGGGGCCCGGCCGGCGGACCGGGCCGGAACCCGTCCCGCCCTGGCGGGTAGACCGGCTGCGGGCCGGTGCCCGGGCGCGGAATCGGGCCTGTATCGGTCCGTGGAATCGGCCCCGTGCCGGAGCGCGGAATCGGGCCCGTGCCGGTCCGCGGAATCGGGCCCGTGCCGGTCCGCGGAATCGGGCCCGTGCCGGGGCGCGGAATCGGGCCCGTGCCGGTCCGCGGAATCGGGCCCGTGCCGGTCCGCGGAATCGGGCCCGTGCCGGTCCGCGGAATCGGGCCCGTGCCGGGGCGCGGAATCGGGCCCGTGCCGGGGCGCGGAATCGGGCCGGAGGCGTCCGGACGACGTGGCCCCGGTCCGTAACCCGGCGGCGGGCCCGGCGGGTAGACCGGCTGCGGGCCTGGCGGGTAGACCGGCTGCGGGCCGGTCCCGTACGCGGGTTGCGGGCCGGTCCCGTACGGCGGCTGGGGCCCGGGGCCAAGACCCGGGCGACCGGGAGCAGGGCCCGCGCCGGGCAGCGCCGCGATGGGCCGCGGGGCCGGGGGGAAGGGATCAGCGGGCGGGAACGGGGCGGCGGGCGGCCACGGGGCGGCCGCGGGCAGCGAAGCGGTCAGGGCGCCGGCGGCGCCCAGACCTGGCGCTCCGGTCCCGGGCAGAGCCCAGCTGGCCCCGGTCACCGGGGTGTTCCCGGCCAGCTGGCCCATCAGGCCGAGGGCCGCGGCCCGGGCCGGCATGGACTGGCCGCCCGCCCGGCTCAGGTCCGATTGCGCGGACGCGGACTTCACCGCTTCCCGCGAGCTCAGCGAGGCGGCCAGGATCCGGACCAGCACCGCCAGCGCGACCAGCGCGATGACGATGCCGTAGCTCCAGTACACGAACGAGCCGATCGCCTGCCGGCCGGCCAGCAGACCGTGCAGGACGCCGAGGATCAGGGCCGCGTAGGACGAGTAGTGGATGGCGCGCCATTTCCAGGCATGGCCGCCTGCCGTAAACCGCCGGCGGATAATGCCGGTAACGACCAGCAGCACAATAATGTCCGAAGCAATGGTGCCTTCGGCCATATAAAAAGTGCGGTACTGAGAAAGGAAAGGGATAAAGGCATCGAGGATATGCACATGCTGCGTGGTTGATTCCTCAAGGTGCCTGGCCGTTATCTCCATCACGATGTGGATGACCAGGAACGCCAGCGCGCCGAACGAAACCGCACGGTGGATGGCCTGGGCCAGCACCCGGTGCCCGGGCGTCATCACGATCCGGTCGGCGGCGATCACGCCCATGCAGACCGACCCGGTGAGGGCGAGCAGTGCGAATACGCCGCTGTACTTGAGCAGGAAATGCTGCGATGCGGCCAGCACGACATGACCGGCAGACGTCACGGCCAAGCCAAATGCCAGCAGCACAATGACGGTGGCTGCGGACACCAGGATGACCGGCCTGCGTTCTGCACCCTCCCTAGCGGCCGAGGAACGCGAGTCCCTGCGGTCCCGCGAGCGGGTGCGGGTCGTTGCCACGACGTGTCCTCCTGAAGACCGTGACGATCCATCGAAGTACCAAGGGCGACGCACGATTGGTGCGGTTAATACGGCAGAGCGATAAAGCGGGATATGACACTTATGCCATTCGAATGGACACCGTAGCAGGTTTGATCACGGGTTGGGCACGAATCGATATATTAAAATCCGGTGAAATCGTGTTCGCCCGTTTCATCCGCACGGATGCTCCAGCACCGCGCTCATCGAGGTCAGCCCTGACCCATCGCCACGATCCCGGCCGGCATCATCGCCCACGGGACACCTTCACCGCTCGGCCAGCACCGGCCCGGGCCCAGACCGGACTCACCCGCAAATAGGGACACGCCCTCCTTCGCCGCGTCCCCCGCCCGGAACCAAATTACCGGTTACGATCCGCCCAAATCCGCCGAATGGGTAACTTCTGCGGCGGGCCCGGCGCCCTCGATCAGGCGGTAGCGACGGTCTCGGTCGCGACCAGCTCGGCGATCTGGGCCGTGTTCAGCGCGGCGCCCTTACGCAGGTTGTCGCCGCAGACGAACAGCTCCAGCGCGTTCGGGTCGTCCAGGGAACGGCGCACCCGGCCCACCCAGGTCGGGTCGGTCCCCACCGCGTCGGCGGGCGTCGGGAACTCACCGTGCTCGGGGTCGTCGATGAGCACCACACCAGGCGCGTCCCGCAGCACCTGCTGGGCCTGCGCCCGCTCGACCTCTCGCCCGAAGACCGCGTGCACCGCGACGGAGTGGGTGGTGATCACCGGCACCCGGACGCAGGTGGCCGAGACCCGCAGGTCCGGCAGGCCGAGGATCTTGCGCGACTCGTTGCGGACCTTCAGCTCTTCGGAGGACCAGCCGTCGTCCTTGACCGACCCGGCCCAGGGCACCACGTTCATGGCCAGTGGGGCGGGGAACGGTCCCAGGTCACCCACGGCGGCGCGGACGTCACCGGGGCGCTGACCCAGGGCGTGGGTCCCGCCCACCTTGTCGAGCTGGGCGTAGAGCGTGTCGATGCCAGCCTGGCCCGCCCCGGACGCGGCCTGGTAGGAGGCCACCGACATCTCCCGCAGACCGAACTCCCGGTGCAGCGCGGCCACCGCCACGATCAGCGACAGCGTGGTGCAGTTCGGGTTGGCGATGATGCCCTTGGGCCGGTTGGCCACCTCGGCCGGGTTGACCTCGGGCACGACCAGCGGGACCTCGGGATCCAGCCGGAACGAGCCAGAGTTGTCCACGGCCACGGCGCCGTGCGCGGCGGCCACCGGCGCCCACTGCCCGGACACCTCGTCCGGCACGTCGAACATGGCCACGTCGACCCCGTCGAAGACGTCCTCGGCCAGTGGCAGGACCTCGATCTCCTGGCCACGGACCCGCAGCGTCCGCCCGGCCGAACGCGGCGACGCGACCAGCCGGATCTCGCCCCAGACGTCCTGCCGGGTGGACAGCAGGTCCAGCATGATCGTGCCCACGGCGCCGGTGGCGCCCACCACGGCCAGAGTCGGCTTGGCGCTCATCGCCCGGTCCCCCCGTACACCACGGCCTCGACCTCGCCGGCGTCCAGGTCGAACGCCTTGTGCGTGGCGTTGACCGCCTCGTCCACGTCCTTCTGGCCCACCACGACCGAGATGCGGATCTCCGAGGTCGAGATCATCTCGATGTTGACCCCGGCCTCGGCCAGCGCACCGAAGAAGGTCGCGGTGACGCCGGGGTGGGAGCGCATGCCCGCGCCGATCAGCGAGACCTTGCCGATGCTGTCGTCGTAGAGCAGCGACTCGAAGCCGATCTTCTCCTGCAGCCCGCGGAGCGCGGTCATCGCGGTCTGGCCATCGTCACGCGGCAACGTGAACGAGATGTCGGTGCGGCCGGTGGCCACGGCCGAGACGTTCTGCACGATCATGTCGATGTTGATGCCCGCGTCGGCGATGACGCGGAAGATCCCGGCCGCCTCGCCGATCCGGTCCGGCACGCCGACCACCGTGATCTTCGCCTCGCTCCGGTCGTGCGCCACCCCGGAGATAATCGCCTGCTCCACTCCGGACTCCTCCGCGTTCTGCCCGGCACCCGCTTGCACCGTGCTCAGTTGGCTGCTTTCCATCTTCTCGCCCGCGTGCCCGGTGACCCAGGTGCCGGTCTTGTTGCTGAAGGAGGATCGGACGTGGATGGGCATGTCGTACCGGCGGGCGTACTCCACCGACCGGAGCACCAGCACCTTCGCCCCGCACGCGGCCATCTCCAGCATTTCCTCGTAGCTGATCCGCAGAATCTTCCGCGCGGTCCGAACGATCCGCGGGTCGGCGGTGAAGACCCCGTCGACGTCGGTGTAGATCTCGCACACGTCAGCGCCGAGCGCGGCGGCCACCGCGACGGCCGTGGTGTCGGTCCCGCCCCGGCCCAGAGTGGTGATGTCCTTGGTGGTCTGCGACACGCCCTGGAACCCGGCCACGATCGGGATCGCGCCCCCGGCCAGGGCGCTCGAGATCCGGCCGGGAGTCACGTCGATGATCCGGGCTTTCCCGTGCACCGAGTCGGTGATCACGCCGGCTTGGGAGCCGGTGAAGGACTGGGCTTCGAAGCCGAGGTTGGCGATGGCCATGGCCAGCAGGGCCATCGAGATCCGCTCGCCCGCAGTGAGCAGCATGTCCAGCTCACGGCCGGGCGGGAGCGGGCTCACCTGGTTGGCCAGATCGATCAGCTCGTCGGTGGAGTCGCCCATTGCGGAAACCACCACGACCACCTGGTCGCCGGCCTTCCGCGTCGACACGATCCGCTGCGCCACCCGCTTGATGCCATCTGCGTCGGCTACCGATGAGCCACCGTATTTCTGCACGACCAGGGCCACGAGCAGCGCACTCCTCACGAGCTTGCGAGCGGGGGACGCCCAGAGTTTATCCAGCCCCGGTCAGCCGATCACAATCCAATTACAGGACCGTGCGCTCCTCGGCCACGTCCAGCCGGGCGTGCGCCACCACCGACTGCAGCGCCCGCAGCGCCGCCCCGGCGTGGGTGCCCCAGTGGTTGAAGTAGGAGTACTGCCACCACCACAGGGCTTCGAGCTTGCGGTTGGCCCGGTAGTGCTTGAGCCCGTGGATGAGGTCGGCCGCCACCGCCGCGATGTCGTCCGACAGCTGGAACGGCGTGGCCTGGGTGTCCGCGTACGGGTCGAACAGCTCGGCGTAGTCGTCGCAGTCCGGCAGCTGCCGGGCCAGCCCGGCCCGGAGCGCGTCCAGATCCGGGTCGTCGCCGACTTCCGGCTCCAGGTTGCCGGCCAGGATCACGTCGGTGGTCGCGCCGAGCTGAGCTCCGGCCAGCAGGATCTGCGAGACCTCGAGCAGCAGCAGCGGGACGGCCTCGTCGCCGGCGTCGCCGGCGGCCAGCCGCTCGATCCCGTCCAGGAACAGCCGGACGTTCTCCGCGATCTGGTCGGCGAGCGGGCTCAGGTCCGGCCCTGGCGCGCCCGCTTCCGGCCCCGCTGAGCCGGCCGGCGTGTCAGACATCCAGCAACCTCCGTCCCTCGAAGGCCCGCCCCAGCGTGACCTCGTCCGCGTACTCCAGGTCGCCGCCCACGGGCAGGCCACTGGCGGGCCGGGTCACCCGCAACCCCATCGGCTTGAGCAGCCGGGCCAGATAGGTGGCCGTCGCCTCCCCCTCCAGGTTGGGATCGGTGGCCAGGATGAGCTCGGTGACCGTGCCGTCGGCCAGCCGGGTCATCAGCTCCTTGATCCGCAGTTCCTCCGGGCCGATACCGTCGATCGGGCTGATCGCCCCGCCCAGCACGTGGTAGCGGCCGCGGAACTCACGGATCTTCTCCACCGCCGCGACGTCCTTGGGCTCCTCGACCACGCAGATGACGGACGGATCGCGGCGCTGGTCCAGGCAGATACGGCACTGGTCCTCTTCCGCGACGTTCCCGCAGGTGCGACAGAACTTCACCCGCTCGGTCACCTCCACCAGCGCCGCAGCGAGCTTGCGGGCCTCGTCGGGGTCCGCGGCCAGCAGATGAAAGGCGATCCGCTGGGCGCCCTTCGGCCCGACCCCGGGCAACCGGCCAAGCTCGTCGATGAGGTTCTGGATGACCCCTTCGTACACGTCAGTCCCTGTTTCCCTCGATCGCGCCGCCAGGCCGGCGGTCTCGTCTCACTCGCTGTCCGGTCGCTCACCGGTACCGGGTAGTCCCAAGCTGCCCAGGTCCAGGCCGCCCGAGCTGGCCGCGCCCGGGGTACCCAGGCCGCCCATACCGGGTATGTCCGGCAGACCCGGCATCCCGCCGCCGAGCGCGTTGGCGAACGGGCCCATCTTCTCCTGCTGCAGGTCCCCGGCGCGGGTGTACGCGTCCCGCACCGCGGCCAGCACCAGGTCGGCGATGGTCTGCGCGGTCTCCTCGAGATCGTTCGCGTCGATCGCTTCCGGCTTAATGGTCAGGTCCACCAGCTCACCCTGGCCGTTGACCCGGGCCGTGACGAGGCCGCCGCCGGCGGTCCCCGACACCTCGGTGTCAGCCAGTTCCTGCTGGGCGTTGATCAGCTGTTCCTGCATCTGCTGGGCTGCGGCGAGCAGCTGCTGCATATCAAGCTGGCCGTCAGGGTTCACGTTGCCCCCATTGGGTGTTGTCAGCGTCAATTGGAGAGCCTACGGCCTGAGGCGAACACTAAGTACGGTGCGATGGGGGTCGTCCCGGGCCGATCCGGCTCCAGACCGGTCGGTAGGTCAGTCCCCGATCCCGGCGGGCTCAGTCCTCGATCTCACCGATGATCTTCCCGCCCAGCTCACGCTGGATCAGGTCCATCCCGGTGATCTCGGTCTGGCCGGGTGAAGCCATGTCTTCGGCGTCGGGTATGTCGAAGTCATCGGCGAAAGCGGCACCGTTCGCGCCGCGGCCACCTTGGTCGCGGTGGCCGTTCTGGCCGCCGTTCGGGCTCGGGCTGGCCTGACTCCGTGGGGTTGCCTGGGCCGCCTGTCCCCGGGGGGCACCCGGTGCGCCCTGGGCACTGCGGGCGCCGGAGATGTCCAGGTCCGGGCCGTCCGGGGCCGAGTCATCGGCCGGCCAGGGGTCGGCCGGCCACGAAGCGTCGGTGGCCGCCAGCGCGGGCGCGGCGGCGGCTCCAGGCCCGGGACCGCCCGGGCCCGCTGAACGGCCTGGGCCCGCTGAGTTTCCTGGGCCCGCTCGGCCTGGGCCCGCTGAGTTTCCGGGGCCGTTTCCGGGGCCCACTGGGCCTGGGCCCGCCGGGCTGCCGCCCGGGGCGGTCGGGCCGCCCGGGACGGTCGGGCTAGCGGCGCCGTGCGGGGCCGGGGGAACGGCCGCGGCGGGCCATCCGTCCTGGCCGACGGGACGAGCTGGCCCGCGGTCCTGCGCGGACGGACGGTCTTGCGGGGACGGACGGTCCTGCGCGGACGGACGGTTCTGCGCGGACGGGCGGTTCTGCGCGGAGGGACGGTCCTGGCCGCCAGATCGATCCTGACCAGGGGCGCGGTCCTGGCCGCCCGGGCCGCCCTGGCCCGCGGGGCGGTCCTGACTCCGAGTCGCCTGGTCGGCTGACCCGGGCGCCCCCCAGCCGGCCCCGGATGCGGGCTGAGCCCCACCGGCGGCGGCCGGGCGGGACGGCCCCGCGTCCGGCCCGGACCGGCCGCCACCCGAGGCGAGGGCCGGGTCGTTGCCCGACAGCGCCCTGATCTTGACGTTCAGGCCGAACTGAGCGGACAGCACCCGCTGCAGGTCGGCGTCGCAGCCGCTGCTGGTGAAACCCTTGACGTCGCCGTCCCGGGCGAACCGGAGGGTGAGGATGTTGTCGTCCAGCGAGAACACCGAGGCGTTGCTGAGCAGCATCCAGGCCACCCGGCGCTCGCGCTTGATGGCGTCCAGGATGGCCTGCCAGTGGTTGCTGATCGCCCGGGCGCTGGCGCCCGTCCCCGCGCCGAGGCCGACCGCAGGGGCCGGGGTGGCGGCCGGTGCGGGCGGAGCTGCGGCGGGCGGCGCGTCGTCCGGCGGCGGGACGGCCCCCGCCCCGGGCCAGCCCGCCGGACTCTCCGACCCGCCTGAGCCACCAGCGGCACCTGCGGCCGGGGCCCGCGGGGCGGGCGGAGCTGCGGGTGCGGGCGGGGCCCCGGGTGCGGGAGGGGACGCGGATGCGGTAGCGGCAGGCGCGCTGGAGGTCGCGGAGGTGCCTGGCATGCGGTAGGTGCCCGGGGCGCGGGAGGAACCCGGGTCAGCCGGGCGGCCCGCGTCGGCGGGCGGCGCGGCCGGGACACCCGAAGCCACCGGGGCCGAAGCCACCGGGGCCGAAGCCGACGCGGCCGGAGCTACCGGAGCCATGGGCGCGGCCGGGGCCGAACCGGCCAGCAACGTGCCGCCGCGCTCCAGCCGTTCCAGCCGGGCCAGCAACGCCTTCTCATCGGAGCTGGCCGTGGGCAGCAGCACCTGGGCGCACATCAGCTCGAGCAGCAGGCGCGGCGAGGTCGCGCCACGCATCTGGTCCAGGCCGTCGCTGACGAGCTCGGCCGCGCGGGTCAGGCTGGCGATGCCGAACCGCTCGGCCTGCCGGGCCATCAGGTCCAGCCGGTCCGGCGGCGCGTCCAGCAGCCCGGTCTCCCCCGCGTCCGGCACCGAGGCCAGCACGATCAGGTCGCGGAAGCGGTCCAGCAGGTCAGCCGCGAATCGGCGTGGCTCGTGGCCGCCCTCGATGACCCGGTTGACCACGCGGAACACCGCGGCGCCGTCGCCCGCGGCGAACGCGTCGGCGGTCTCGTCCAGCAGGGTGGCGTCGGTGTAACCGAGCAGGGCGATGGCCCGCTCGTAGGTCAGCCCGGCCTCGTCCGACCCCGCCACCAGCTGGTCGAGCACGGACAGCGAGTCCCGGGCCGAGCCCGCCCCGGCCCGGACCACCAGCGGCAGCACGGCGGGGTCGAAGCTGACCCCCTCGCTGACCAGGATGTCCTCCAGCAACCGCCGCAGGGTGGCCGGTGGCACCAGCCGGAACGGGTAGTGATGCGTCCGGGACCGGATGGTCGCGATGACCTTTTCCGGCTCCGTGGTGGCGAAGATGAACTTGAGGTGCGGCGGTGGCTCCTCCACCAGCTTGAGCAGGGCGTTGAAGCCCTGCTGGGTCACCATGTGCGCCTCGTCGATGATGTAGACCTTGAACCGCCCGGCCACCGGCGCGTAGAACGCGCGCTCCCGCAGGTCACGGGCATCGTCGACGCCACCATGGGAGGCGGCGTCGATCTCGATCACGTCGATGCTGCCCGGCCCGGACGGCGCCAGCGCGATGCAGGAGTCGCAGACCCCGCACGGGTCCGGCGTGGGGCCCTGCACGCAGTTGAGCGAACGGGCCAGGATGCGCGCGCTGGAGGTCTTGCCGCAGCCGCGCGGCCCGCTGAACAGGTAGGCATGGTTGATCCGGCCGCTGCGCAGCGCCTGCCGGAGCGGCTCGGTGACCTGCTCCTGGCCCTTGACCTCGGCAAACGTGGCCGGCCGGTACTTGCGGTACAGGGCCAGCCCGGTGCCTTGAGTGGCGGCTCCGGAGGGAGTCACCGGGGCGGCGGTCCCGGCCGCCTCCGGCGGCGCCGGATTCGGGGGAGCTTCTGCCATGACTCCATCCTCGCCAGCCCGGGGTTTCGCCGACCGTCCCCTGGGACGGGAAGGGTCCCCCGCGCACCCGTCAGAGCCCGCGTACCCTTGCTGCCTTCCGGCCCTGGGGGGGTTGGCAGGATGCACGCCGCGCGGGGGACTCTCGACAGTCTAGCCACGCCCCGGACCGTCCTTGCCCGTCCTCGCCGAACTGCCCCCAGCAAGCCGCGGCAAATCCGCGCGCGATGCGGCCCGGCGGCCGCGTGGTCACGGTAAGCTAGCCCGCGGAGGATTCGCCTAGTGGCCTATGGCGCACGCTTGGAAAGCGTGTTGGGGGCAACCCCTCGAGGGTTCGAATCCCTCATCCTCCGCCGATGGTCAGACCGCTCACAGCTGGTCAGACCGCTCACAGCTGGTCAGACCGTCCACAGCGCCTGAGTGGGAGAGAGCCGGGCGGCCCGGATCGCGGGCAGCAGCCCGGCGACGGTGCCGATCAGCAGGGCGGCGGCGAAGCCGCCGGCCCAGGCTTCGGGCGGGATCACAGTGGGCTCACCGTGGCCGTGGGCGTAGACAGCGGTGGCGGCCGCGCCAAGGATGACTCCGGCGGCGGCGCCCGCCAGGGACAGTAGGATGGCTTCGGCCAGGAACTGGGCCCGGATCTGGCCGCGGGTGGCGCCCAGCGCCCGGCGCAGCCCGATCTCGGAGCGGCGTTCCAGCACCGAGATGACCATGATGTTCGCCACCCCGATCGCGGCGACGAGCAGCGCGACGGCGCCGAGGCCGAGGAACAAGGTGTCGAGCGCGCCCTTGGCGTCAGCCTGAGCGGTGAGTGCGTCCGAGGGCTGGGAGACGTTGACCTGGCTGGGGTTTTCCGGGTTGGCCTGGGCGCCGAGCAGGTTGTCCGTAGCGTTGGTGGCGGCTGGGTCGCTGACGGTACGAACGTAGATTTCTGAGGGGTGGCCGTCGAGGCCGAGGTAGTGCTCGGCCGCGGGAAAGCCGACCAGGACCGCTGAGTTGATCTCCGGGGCATAGCTGGCTGGTATCAGCCCGAGGATGCCGGTGACGTAAAACCACTGGCCCCGCACAGGGCTGGACCCGAGCCAGAGCCGTTCCCCGGGCCAGATCCGGTCGATGCCGAGCAGTTGCGCGGTGGTAGCGCCGAGCACGGCAACCGGCTCGCGTGCCGTGGCCGCGTTCAGGAACCGGCCTTGCGCGAGGCTGGTGCCGACCACGGCGGGCAGGCCCAGGCTTGCGGCGTCAACGCTGAGCGCGTTGGTTTCGACCGGGGGGATGAGCGGGGACTTGTAGGCGCTGACGCCGCCGACGAGGCCGGTGTACTGCACCGTGGCGACGCCGGGGAGCCGGGCGATCATGCCTGGCGCCGCCGTCGGCAGCTCGGCGGGAGCGCCGCCGAGGCTCTGCCCGTTGGTGACGGTCAGCAAGTTGGTGCCCAGCGACTGGATCTCGTCCAGCAGGGTGGCGGACGATGAGGCGGCCAGGCCCAGCACGGCCACGATCGCGGCGACGCCGATCGCGATGCCCAGCGCTGAGAGCCCGGCGCGCAGCTTGCGGGTCATCAGCCCGACGCTGGCCAGGGCGGCCAGGTCGACGGGCCGCAGCCGGCCCGGAACCGGTCCGGCCATCCCGGACGGGCGATCCGCCGTCGTGCTCATGAGGCTTCCCTGGGGCGCGGCCGGGACGCTCCGGCCGCGTGGCCGGAGATGGGACCGGTGTCGGCGATGATGTGCCCATCGCGCATCTCGATGCGCCGCCGGGTCCGGGCGGCGACCGCGTGGTCGTGGGTGATGATGATGACCGTGGTGCCGGCCGCGTTGAGCTCTTCCAGCAGCGACAGGATGGCGGCGCCGATGACCGAATCCAGGTTGCCGGTGGGCTCATCCGCCAGCAGCACGGGCGGGCTGCCAGCCATCGCCCGCGCGATGGCGACCCGCTGGCGTTCGCCGCCCGACAGCTCGGTCGGCCGGGCGGCGGCCCGGTGGGCCAACCCGACCTGGTCCAGCGCGGCCGCGGCCAGCAGTCGCCGGTCAGCGCGCCGGGTGCCGGCGTAGAGCAGCCCGTCAGCGACATTGCCCGCCACGGTCTGGTGCTCGGCCAGGAAGAACTGCTGGAACACGAACCCGATCCTGGCCGCCCGCAGCGCGGACAGTTCCCGGTCAGTCATCGCCGCCACGTCGAGCCCGGTGACCCGTACGGTCCCGGCGGACGGCGTGTCCAGCGTGCCCATCAGGTGCAGCAGGGTGGACTTGCCCGACCCGGATGGGCCCACGATGGCGGCCAGTTCCCCGGTGTGCACCGCCAGGCTCACCTGATCCAGTGCCCGCACCGGTGGCGACCCCCGGTACTCCTTGGACACGTTCTCCAGCTCCAGCACCGGAACCGGGCCACCCTGGGGCGCGGCCGGCCTCGGCGGGGGAACCAGGCCAGAGGCCGAGTGCGGAGTCACGACGCTGGGACCACGACGCGCTGGCCCGGAGTGAGGTTCCCGGTTACCTGCACCATCCCGTTGCTGTCGTCGAAGATCCCCGGCGTCACCGGCACGTACCGCCGGGAGCCACCCGGGCCGGCCACCTCCACGACGTACCCGGCCGGCCGGGCCAGCAGTGCGGTCACCGGCACCGCCAGCGCGTCGCGGGCGGTCGCGGTGGTGATGTTCACCGTCACCGGCGCCTGGTCCAGGGTTCCCGCCGCGGCCGGGCCGGTCAGCCGCACCGTCACCGGGATCGTCGTGCCCGTGCCGTTCGGCCCGGACGCGGTAGTCGCGACCGGGCTGACCGCGGATACCACGCCGGGCGTGGTCGTCCTGTCCGGCAGCGTGACGGCCACCGTGTCGCCCGCCTTGACCTGCGACTCGTGGGTGACATCCAGCTGGATCGTCACTACCTGCAGGTCCGAGGTGGCCTGCAGCACCGGCCCGGCCACCGGACCGCCCAGCACGCCGGTCACCCGGGTCACCCGGATTGCCTCGGGCTCGAATACAAGCTGCCCGAGCGCCAGCGAACCCAGCGGGTAGGAGACCCCCAGGTGCTCCTGCAGCCGCTGCACCCCGTAGGCCGTCTCCGGGGAATAGTAATCCCAGCCGGTAGCCGCAACCTCCGAGCGTTCGGCGTCGCCCAGGGCCACCAGGTCATGGTTCAGCTGGGACACATCCGCGCCGGCGATTCCCTCCGACATCTCCCGCCAGTCCGGGGTGCTGCCGTACAGCAGCACCACCGGGCGGCCATTGTCCAGCCCGTACAGCACCTGGCCCTGACTGATCACCTGCCCCGGCCGCGGCAGCAAGGTCAGCGTCCCGCTGCCCTGCCCGGTCACGGTCCAGGACCCGGCGTAGCCCAGCGTTGCCGCCACCGGCGTCACCGCCGCGATATCCTCCCGCACCACGGCCGCCGTCGCCGGGGCGACCACCCCGCGGCCGCCGGCCACCGGCGGCGAGACCGCAGAAAAAGCTCCGGCGGCCCACGCCGACATCACACCGGCAGCCGCGACGACCACTGCGACCCAAGCGGCGACCCAGCGACCCCGGCGGCGCCTGCCCGTCCCTCCCGCCGCCGCGACCGCCTGCGGTCCTTTGCCGCTAGCCAAAGGGAATCCCTCCGAGCTGGCGGGGCGCCAGGTTCTGGCACTTGCTGATCGCGGCGTTGAACGATTGTGAATGCGAATAATTCAGGCTGATGCCGTGCGTGGATAGCGGGAAAACAGGGCGTCCCTCGGAGTCCATGGCGGGATCGGGGAAATTCGGGACCCCGTGGGAGCGCATGCAGCTGGCGAAAGGGAGCATGCTGCGCAGGAGAAGCGGCACTTCAGCCTGAGGAAACTGGTCGTCGACGCCGACGGGGAGCAGTCGCTGGCAGGCGGTCTCAGCGGTGCTGAGCTGGGAGCTGCTGACCCCGAGTTGCTGCGCGCTGGCAAACTTCGCGTTGCTGGCGCCAGCCTGGGGGTCGGGGAAGTTGGCCACGCCGTGCGTACGCACGCAGCGGGAGAACGCGGCCAGCGGGGCATTCGCCGACCCTCCCGCACTGGAGGAGCTCACTGACCCTCCCCTGGCCGGTGAGCCGCCGGAACCGGCCAGGGAGGGGCTGCCGCTGCACGCCCCCACCAGGGCCAGCGCGAAGATGCCGGCCATGACGCGGCTGGCTGCTTTCCGGTTCATCGGCTGTTCCTTTCGAGGTGGCCGGTGGCGCTGCGGTCATCCAGTCCTAACCGGCAGCCGATGACACGAGCCGAACAGTGTTTGTTAAGCGAATGTCATCGGGGCGGGCGCACAATGTGCAGGTGCGAGTCCTGGTCGTGGAGGATCACGTCGCGCTGGCCAACCGGATCGGCGAGGGCCTGCGCGACGCCGGGTTTGCCGTCGACGTGGTCTACGACGGCGCCGCCGCCCTGGACAGCACGGCCAGCAACGACTACGACGTGGTCGTCCTCGACCGCGACCTGCCGGCGATCCACGGTGACCGCGTCTGTCGCCGGCTGGTGCGCGACGGCTCGCCCAGCCGCATCCTGATGCTCACCGCGGCCGCCGACGTCGAGGACCGGGTGGACGGGCTGGAGCTGGGCGCGGATGACTACCTGGGCAAGCCGTTCGCGTTTCAGGAACTGATCGCGCGCATCCGCGCCCTGGGCCGGCGCGGACCCGGCTCTCCCGCGATCGTGCAGCGGGGCGACCTGGTGGTCGATCATGCGCGGCACCGCGCCAGCCGAGCCGGCCTCCCCCTGACCCTGACCCGCAAGGAGTTCGGCGTGCTGGAATGCCTGGCCGGCGCGGACGGCGCTGCGGTCAGCGCCGAGGAGCTACTCGAACACGTATGGGACGCGCACGCCGACCCGTTCAGCAACACAGTCGCAGTGACCATCAGACGGTTGCGGCGCAAACTCGGCGACCCGCCGCTGATCGAGACCGTCACCGGCGTCGGCTACCGGCTGTGAGGAGGTACCTCAGCGCCCGGTCGCGGCTGACGCTGCTCTACGCCTCGCTGTTCGCGCTCGGCGGTGCGGCGCTGGTATTTATCACCTACGCGCTGGTCGCGGGCACCCTCCACCCCGCGACGACCGCCAGGATCCCGCCGCGGGTCCAGCAGGCGATCGGAAAGTGCCTCGGAGCGGCGCAGAACGGGGGGGCCAGCGTCCTGCAGAAGTGCGGGGCCGTGTACGCCACCGGTGTCCAGGCCGGAGCCTCGGCGCAGCGCAGCACGACGCTTACCCACTTGCTGACCTACTCGCTGCTCAGCCTGGCCGGAGCCACGCTGCTCGCCGCGGCCGCGGGCTGGATCGTCGCCGGGCGCATCCTGCGGCCGGTGCACCGCCTCACCGCGGCTGCCCGCGCGGCTAGCGAGCAGAACCTGTCCCACCGCATCGCCCTGCAGGGCCCGCGCGACGAACTCCGCGAGCTCGCCGACACGTTCGATTCGATGCTCGAGCGGCTCGACCGGGCGTTCACCAGCCAGCGACAGTTCATCGCCAACGCGAGCCACGAGCTCCGCACGCCGCTCACCGTCATGCGCACCGCAGTGGACGTCGTTCTGGCCAAGCCGGACCCGACCCGCGAGGAGCTGGCCTCGATGGCCACCGAGGTTCGCCAGGCCGTCGATCAGTCGGAGCGGCTCATCGAGGCCCTGCTGATGCTGGCGCGCAACGATCAGGCGCGTACCCTCACCGACCCGCTCGATCTGGCCACCGTAGCGGAGGACGCACTCGAGGGACGAACGGCCAACGGCATCGCGGTGACCAGCCAGCTCGAAGAAGCCCCGGTCACCGGCGACGGAGTGCTGCTCGAGCGGCTGGTCGCCAACCTGGTCGACAACGCCGAGCGCTACAACATCGCGGGCGGCGCCGTGACGGTCTCGACGGCCAGCCGCGACGCGACATCCGTGCTGCGCGTGGTCAACACCGGAGCGGTGGTACCCGCCGAACTGGTCGAGCACCTGTTCCTGCCGTTCACCCGGCTCGAGGAACGCACCCGCCACGACGGGTTCGGCCTTGGCCTCGCGCTGGTGGCGTCCATCGCCCGCCTCCACAACGGAACCGTGCGGGCCACCGCGGTGCCCGCTGGAGGCCTCGACATTACCGTCCGCATCCCGCGACGCGACCAAGCCGTCACCCCAGCACCGCCTGGCGCCTGACGCGGGCCCTACCCCAGCTGGTCGCGGCGCTGGGTCAGGTAGGCGGTCTCGGCCGTGTTGCCCGCCAGCTCGATGGCCCGGCCGTAGGCCGCACGCGATTCCAGGTCGCGGCCCAGCCGCCGCAGCAGCTCGGCCCGGGCCGCGTGGTAGGCGTGGTAGCCGGCCAGCTTCTCCCCCAGCGGGCCGATGGCCGCCAGCGCCACCTCCGGGCCGTCCAGCTCGGCCACCGCGATGGCCCGGTTGAGGGCGACGACCGGCGAGGGGTCGAGCCGGGCGAGCTGGTCGTAGAGGGCGACGACCTGCGACCAGTCGGTGGCACCTGCGTCGCGGGCCGAGGTGTGCACGGCGTTGATCGCGGCCAGGATCTGGTAGCGCCCCGGAGCCACCCCGGCGGCCAGGCGCTCGCGTACCAGCCGGTGCCCCTCGGCCACCAGCGCCGGATCCCAGGCCCCACGATCCTGCTCGGCCAGGGCGACCAGTTCGCCGCGGGCCGACACCCGGGCCGGGCGCCGGGCCTCGGTGAGGAGCATCAGCGCCAGCAGCCCGGCCACCTCACCGTCCTCCGGCAGCAGGGCCCGGATCAGGCGGGTGAGCCGGATCGCCTCGGTGGTCAGGTCGTGCCGGATGGGATCGGTGCCGGGGCCGGTGGCCAGATAGCCCTCGTTGAACACGAGGAACAGGACGGCCAGCACGCCGCGGACGCGTCCCTGCAGGTCCGCCGCGGACGGCACCCGGTAAGGGATGCGAGCCTCCTTGATCTTGACCTTCGCGCGGGTGATCCGCCGCTCCATGGCGGTCTCCTGCACCAGGAAGGCCCGGGCGATCTCGGGCACGGTCAGACCGCCGACCATGCGCAGCGTCAGCGCCACGCGGGTCTGCGGCGCGAGCGCCGGGTGACAGCAGGTGAAGATCAGCCGGAGCCGCTCGTCCCCGATGGCGCCGGGAGGCTCGGGCGCGGCGTCGTCGTACAGCAACTGAGCCTCCTGGTGCTTGCCCCCGCGCTTGTTCTCGCGCCGGATCCGGTCGATGGCCTTGCGGTTGGCGGTGGTGGTCAGCCAGGCGCCGGGGTTGGGGGGCACGCCGTCGGCCGGCCACCGCTCGACCGCGGTCGCGAACGCCTCGGCCGCCGCTTCCTCGGCGACGTCGAGGTCACCGAAGCGCTTGGTCAGGGAGGCGACAACCCGGGCCCACTCCTGGTGGTGGGCCTGGGTGATCGCCGCACGGACGTCGGTCACGCCGGTTCAGCCAGGACCGGCCGCACCTCGACCTTCCGGTTGCAGGCCTTCGACCCCTCGGCGGCGAGCCTGAGCGCCACGTCCAAGTCGGCGGCTTCCATGACCCAGAAGCCGACGATGTGTTCTTTCGACTCCAGGAAGGGACCGTCGGTGATCATCGTCTCCCCGCCCCGGTTGTCGATGACGGTGGCCGAACCAGGTGACCCGAGTCCGCCGGCGAAGACCCAGTGGCCCTCCGCCTGGAGCCGGTCGTTGAACACGTCGATGGCCGCCATCTCCTCCGAGGTGGCCAGGTCGTCCGCGTCGTTGATCACAGAAACCAGGTACTGCATCGCAGATCATCTCCTGTGGGTTGGGGCGCTCCGCGTGGGCGGCCGCTCACCCCTGCTACGAACGCCCCCGCCCCGATCCGACACCATCGCCGCGAATTCTTTCAGCGACTTTCCGTATCCCGGATGAGCCGGGCCACTCGCGCAGCCAGCTAACTGGCCGATAACCTCCCGCTCGGGCGCCGACCCGGGCCATCGCCCGCCGGGCCCGGGCCAGTGTGACCGATGTTACACAGACGCTGCACTCTGTTCCGCAGCGTCACGTTCCGGCCTGATTCGACATATTTTCCGGGCTCTTTCTGGCCGTCGGCCGCGCCCGGGCCGAGCAGGTCTTTCGTCCCGTTCCGGGTACCGGGGCAGAATTCCGGCGTAACCGTAAGTAGTCAATTATTATCCGGACAACCCGCGCCTTGATCAAAGCGTCAACTATCGGGTTGCAGGTGGGGGGAACCGCCCAGCCCGGTCAGCGGGCCCGGCATTCACGCGGGCCTGGCGGTCTCAACCAGGAGGGTGGTGGGGATGCCTTCGGCAACCCCGGACGCGGAAATCCCGGTCTACCGGATCGAGCACACCATGCCCGATCTGCGGATCCCTGCGGCCTACCGCGCCAACGCGGCGGCCGACACCGCCGATCTGCCCATCATCACGCCCGGCGGCGACCGCGACGACCCCAACAGCGGGGTCCCCCGCCGTCGCCAGCAGTGGGGCCGCGACCGGCGCACCCGGGCGATGGAGATGGTGCCCAAGCCGGTGAGCGACCGCCGGGTCGCCATGGGACGGCTGGCCATCATCGTGACCGTAGCCGCGTGGCTGGGCTACCTGGTCACCTGGTTCTTCGACGACTTCTTCGCCCACGGGCACGAAACCGCGGTGGACCGCGCGGAAGAGATCCTCTACCTGCTCATCGTGAGCCTGCTCACCGTCTCCGCGCTGGCCTACCTGCTGGCCCGCCTCGGGTTCTTCTACCGGACCCGGACCCACCACCGGTCCAGCCGGGCCATCCTCGACCAGTTCTACGACACCGCCGCGCCCAGCCTGACCACGATCATCCCCTCCTATCAGGAGGACGCACGGGTCATCCGCAGCACCATGCTGTCGGCCGCGCTGCAGGAGTTCCCGGACAAGCGGATCGTCCTGCTCATCGACGACCCCTTCTTGCCGAAGAACCAGCAGGCCCGGGATCAGCTCGAGGCGGCCCGGGCCCTGCCCCGGCAGCTCCAGCAACTGCTGGCCGAGCCCGCCGCCCGGTTCGCCCGCGCCCTGCATTCGTTCGAGCTGGCCACCGAGAGCGACTCGCCCCTCGGCGTCGCGGCCATGGCCACCCTGACCGGGTACTACGAGGAGGCCGCGACCTGGCTGGAGAACCTGGCCGAAGACCAGGAGATCGTCGACCACACCGACGTTTTCCTGGTCAACGAGGTCATCCTGCGGCTGGCCCGGTCGCTGCGGGCCATCAAGGAAGCGCTGCTCGAATCGGCCAGCGAGGGCGTGGTGCTCGAGCCGCTGATGTTCCGGCGGCTGCTCCGGCGGCTGGTGTGGACCTTCCGGGCCGATCTCTCCAGCTTCGAGCGCAAGCGCTACGTGTCGCTGTCGCACGAGCCCAACAAGGCCATGAACCTCAACAGCTACATGGGCCTGATGGGCGGCACCTACCGGGAGAAGCGGACGGTGACCGGGATGGCCCTGGTCCGATCGCCCGCCGCCTACAGCGACGTCAACATCCCGGACCCCGACTACGTCGTGACCCTCGACGCGGACAGCGTGCTGCTGCCGGAGTACTGCCTGCGGCTGGTCCACCTGATGGAGCAGAGCGAGTACCGCGAGGTCGCCATCGCCCAGACGCCGTACAGCGCGTTCCCCGGGTCCGCGACCCGGCTGGAGCGGATCGCGGGCGCGTCCACCGACCTGCAGCACATCGTCCACCAGGGCCTGACCTACTACGACGCCACCTTCTGGGTCGGGGCCAACGCCGTGATCCGCAAGCGGGCCCTGGACGACATCGCCGAGACGTCCTACGTGGGCGACTGGAAGATCCGGCACTACATCCGGGACCGCACGGTCATCGAGGACACCGAGTCCACCATCGACATGGGCGTGCACGGCTGGCGGCTGCACAACTACCCGGAACGGCTGAGCTACAGCGCCACCCCGCCCGACTTCGGCTCCCTCTGTATCCAGCGGGCCCGGTGGGCCAACGGCGGCCTGCTGATCCTTTCCAAGCTGCACCGGCAATCCCGGGTCCGGAAATCCAAAGGCCAGCGGACCCGGTTCGGTGAGCTGTTCCTGCGCTGGAACTACATGGCCTCGATCTGCTGGAGCTCGGCCAGCCTGCTGATCCTGCTCGCGTTCCCGTTCAGCGCCACGCTGATCAGCCCGCTGCTCGGGTTGCTGGCGCTGCCGTACTTCCTGGCCATGGCGAGCGACCTGCGCTACTGCGGCTACAAGCGCCTCGACGTGCTCCGGATCTACGGCTTCAACCTGGTGCTGCTGCCGGTGAACCTGGCCGGGACGATGTCCTCGATCGTGCAGGGCATCACCGCGTCCAAGGCCGTGTTCGCTCGCACGCCCAAGGTCCGGAACCGGACCGTGGTGCCGCCGTTCTTCGTGATCGCGCCCTACCTGCTGATCGCGCTGGCCGGGGCCACGTTCTACTTCGCCTACCGCCACGACCGGGTCGAGAACATGGCCTACGCCGCGCTCAACGTGGTGCTGGCCTGCTACGCGGCCAAGTCCTTCATCGGGTTGCGCAACTCGGTGGTGGACGGGTTCATCCACGCCTCGTCCCTGCTGTACAAGCAGGGGCCGCGGCGCCGTCGGCGGCTGCGCCGCCACGCGGACCAGCAGGCCGCGCCGCAGGCCGACTGGCGGTCCGTGCTGGAGGTCGGCTTCGAGGAGCCGGACCAGCGGGCCGGGGGCCGGCGGCGGACCGGCGGGCCCGGCCGCACCGTGCCGCCGCCCCGCGAGCCCGCCGAGGCCACGCCGGGACGCAAGCTCTCGCTGCTGCGGGTCCTGGTGGCGATCGTGCTGCTGGCCGCAGTGGCCTACGGCGGTTACACCGCGGTGCAGAACCGGGTCATCACCGCGGCCACGGTCACCCGCCAGACCTGGTTCGCGCCCTACGCCGACGTCACGCTCACGCCGACCTACCAGTTCCAGAGCGCCTCGGCCGACGCGGCCCGGCAGACGGTCCTCGGGTTCGTGGTCGCGGCGCCGCACGTGGGCTGCACGCCCAGCTGGGGCGGGGCCTACAGCCTGGCCCAGGCCGATCAGTCCCTGGCCATGAGCTCACGCATCGCCCAGGTGCAGCAGGACGGGGCCCAGCCCATCGTCTCGTTCGGCGGGCAGGCCCACACCAGCCTCGACGTGGCCTGCACCAGCGCGGCCAGCCTGAGCGCGGCCTACGAGTCGGTCATCGACCGCTACCACCTGACCACGATCGACCTGGACATCGAGGGCACCGCGCTGAACAACTTCGGCGCCGAGCAGCGCCGCGCGGACGCGATCGCCCAGCTCGAGCAGACCGCCCGTACCGCGCACCGTAAGCTCGCGGTCTGGCTGACCCTGCCGGTGGAACCGGCCGGGCTGCAGGGCAACGCACTGTCGGTGATCGAGGCCATGCTCCGTGCGCACGTGTCGATCACCGGGATCAACGTGATGACCATGGACTTCAGCCCGGTGCCCGCGGCCGGCACCGGCATGCTGAAGCCGGTCGAGCGCGCGCTGCAGTCCACCCACGCCCAGCTGGCTGACCTGTATCCCCGGTACGGCATCAAACTGCGGCCGGAGCAGATCTGGCAGCGGATGGGCGCCACCGTGATGATCGGCCAGAACGACATCCGGGGGGAGAACTTCACCGTGGCCAACGCCCAGGGGCTGGCCTCCTTCGCCGCGGCCCAGCACCTGGGCCGGGTCTCCATGTGGTCGGTCAACCGCGACAGCCAGTGCGGCTCGGCCTTCCCCCAGACCGGGCTGCTGTCCAACACGTGCAGTGGCACCGCCCAGTCGAGCCTGGAGTTCTCCAAGGTGCTGGGCGGCCTGGCGGGCAGCGCCACCGCCACCTCGGCCGCGGGCGACGTCCAGCCCGCGGTGGCCAACACGAACCCGGCCGACGCGCCGTTCCCGCAGTGGTCGGCCACGGCCGACTACCCCAGCGGCTACAAGGTGACCGAGGACGGCGAGATCTACCAGGCCAAGTGGTACAACACCGGCGACGACCCGCAGACGCAGATGCAGTACGCGTGGCAGTCGGCCTGGCAGCTGCTGGGACCGGTGCTGCCCGGTGACCACGCCCCGGTCACGGCCAAGCCGGCCACCGGGACCTACCCGGCCTGGTCGATCACGACCGAGTACCACGCCGGGGCCCGGGTCTTCTACGCCGGCCTGCCGTACCAGGCCAAGTGGAACAACCAGGGGACCACGCCGCAGAGCGGGACCAGCAATTCGTCGGCCTCGCCCTGGCAGTCACTGGAGACGGTCCCCGGCGAGCCGACCGCCTCGGCCACCGCCGCGCCCTGACCCGGCCCCGGCCGGCCCGGCCGCCCCACTGGCCCCGGCCGCCCCAGTCGCCTCGTAGTCCGGCAGGTCGATCTCGCCTGCCTTGCTGAACTGGTTGGCCAGCAGGAGCCGGACCGGCCACCGGCTCATCAGGCCCATCGACGCGTTGCTGAGCGTGACCGCGATCCGGGACCCGGGGGCGTACCCGGACGCACCGCCCGGCGGCAGTTTCTGGCTCTGGGCCACGTAGGACCGGATGACCTCCTCGTACCTGGTGAACGCGGTCCGGTGGTCGCCCCGGGCGGCGGCCAGCTCACCGGCCAGCACGTAGGCGCCGACCAGGGCCAGGCTGGTGCCCAGGCCGGTCAGCGGGGTCGGGCAGTACCCGGCGTCGCCGACCAGCGCCGTCCGCCCGGCCGACCAATGGTCCAGGCGGACCTGACCCATCGAGTCGAAGAAGAAGTCCGGCGCGGCTCGCATCGCGCCCAGCAGCCACGGGGCCTCCCAGCCCACCCCGGCAAACCGCCGGGCCAGCAGATCCTGCTGCCCGGTGATGTCCCGCCGGTCGTAAGTGATCGGGGGCGAGCGGAAGGAGAAACCGGCCTTGATCTCGTCCGGGCGGCGGCCGGGCCGGGCCGAGACGACCCGGCCACCGGGGGCGCGGTGCATCAGGAACCAGCCGTCCAGGTCAATCCCGGCCGGGGCGGTGAACCAGGCCGTGTAGCAGCCGATCGGCTGGACGCAGGCCGGCTCGGGCCCGAAGGCCAGTGACCGCACCACCGAGTGCAGCCCGTCGGCCCCGATCACCAGGCCGAACCGCCGGGGAGCGGACTTCTCGAACCTGACCGTCACGCCGGTCCCGTCCTGGTCGAGCCCGGTGATCGTGTCGTCGAAGAGGTACTCGGTGCCGGGTCGCGACGCCTCGTACAGCACCTGGCCGAGATCACCGCGCAGGATCTCTATCTCGGACACGATGCCCTCGCCCCCGAACAGGTCAGCCGGCATGCGCGCGCCCAGCCGGCCCCTGGTGTTCACCACGGCCAGACCGCGCTGGTCCAGGCTGAGCTCGCGGATCCGGTCCAGCAGGTCCATCCGCTGGACCACGGTGCGGCCGGCCCCGCGCAGGTCGACGGCCTGGCCGCCGGGGCGTGGGGCCGGGGCGCGTTCCACCATGGTGGGGTTGAAGCCCCGCCTGCGTAGCCAGTACGCGAGCGCGGGCCCGGCGATGCTGGCCCCCGAGATGAGGATGTCTTGGTTCTCCATAACCCGCAGCGTACTTAGTACGCACAGCCCATAGCAACCTTATTATTAATAAACTCGCACGTGAAAGACGTTTACCGTACTAGTGCGCTACGACTCCCGAAGAGCTGGAGTCCCGGGTCATCGAGGGCCGGGACCAGCTGGCCTGCGACGCGGCCGGAGCCAGGGTGCACTAGTACGCTGGGTCACTTCGAGCCGAGGAGAGCGGAGGGACGGCACATCGCCGTATGCGCGGATCGCGGCCCAGCTTCGGGGCCAGCTCGAGCGGGGTGAACCGCGCGACGTGGCGGCGATTCGATCGGCCTACGTTTCGCCCGGACCGCCGAGGGCACCCGGCAATCCCAGCCAGACCAGCGGTGAGAATCGGGTGGACGAGCGATGAGACGATTCTGGATGGCGGAGGCGCCCGGACGGCGGGCATGGGTGATCCCGTTGTTGGGGGTGGCGGCGGGGGTTGGGCTTTCGTTCCTGACGGTGGCCGTCGATCGCCACTACCCGTCCGGACTGCTTCCCGGCAGCCCCATCAGCAGCGCAACGGACGCGCAGTACATCTTGACGACCATCGCTGGAGCAGTGGTGCCCCTGACCACGACGGTCCTGACGGTGACGCTCGTGGCTGTCCAGCTGGCCATGGGGCAGTTCTCGCCGCGGATCGTGCGGGCGCTGCTGGACGACCGCAGCGACCAGGTCGCGATCGCCGTCTTTGCGGCCACGTTCACGTTCGCGCTGCTGTCACTGCGGGCCGTTGCTACCGGCCGCGGCACTTCCGATCCCGCGGTTACGGTCCTGACCGGGCTGGCGCTCGCGATTGCCAGCGGCGTGGCCCTGTTCTTTTTCATCAGCCATGCTGGTTACCGGCTCAGAGTGGCGGGGCTGGTTGATCTGGTCGGCGATGAGCTCCGCAAGGAGCTGGCCAAGCGCTATCCGGCCCAGGCGCCACTGTCCGGCCAAAACGATCCGTCGGTCGTCGCGGCCGACCACTCGGGCAACGTGATCTACGTCGATGAGCAGGCGCTCGTGGCCACCGCACACCGAGCTGACTGCGTTCTGGTGCTGGTGCCGATGATGGGCGACTTCGTCATAGCGGGGGCACCGCTGTTCCGCATCCACGGAGATCCGTCGCGGCTCGACCGCAAGCGGGCGCGGCGCCTGGTCAGGCTGGGGGACGAGCGGACGCACCGCGATGATCCAGCGTACGGATTCCGCAAGCTGGTTGACGTGGCCCAGCGGTCGCTCGGGACGGCGCAAAACGATGCCACGACGGCCGTGCAGGTGATCAACCGGCTGCATGACTGCCTGCGGCACCTCGCGCCCCGTCCGTTCCCCTCCGACCATCACCTGGACCCCGGCGGCGAGCTGCGGCTGATCGTGCGTTACCTCGACTGGGACGGCTACATCCGGCTCGCCTTCGATGAGATCCGTCTTGCCAGCAGGGGATCGGCTCGGGCGCCGAACGGCTTGCTCTCCGCCCAGCGGCAACGCGATTAGCCGGGGCGAAACTACCCGTTCGGGGGGTACGGCTGGTCCCCGTTTCGGCAAATCTTCTGCAGGTGCAAGGTTCCCGCTGTAACAGAACGCTCCCATCCCGGGCAGCACCAGCGGCTGAGACCGCAGGCCGTGCGCCGGGCCGGAAGTTCGCTGCGGCTCATCGCGTAAACCGAGAACCGTCAGGAGATCGCCCATGAAAGCAGTCGTGTACCACGGACCCCGCAACGTTAGCGTCGACGACGTGCCCGACGCCCGCATCGAGAAGCCCACCGATGCGCTGGTCCGGATCACCAGCACCAACATCTGCGGTTCTGACCTGCACATGTACGAAGGCCGCACCGACTTTGAACAGGGCCGGATCTTCGGCCACGAGAACGTCGGCGAAGTCATCGAAGTCGGCAATGCGGTGGAGAAGATCAAGGTCGGAGACATGATCTCCGCCCCGTTCAATGTCAGCTGCGGGCATTGTGAGAACTGTGAGCACGGCCTGACCAACTACTGCCTGGTGGCCAACCCCGACCCCAAGATTGCTGGCGCGGCCTATGGCTTCGCCGACATGGGCCCCTGGCCAGGCGGACAGGCCGAGCTGCTCCGCGTGCCCTGGGCTGACTTCGATGCCCTGCGTCTGCCCGAGGACGCCCGCGAGCGCCAGGACGACTACGTCATGCTCTCCGACATCTTCCCCACCGGCTGGCACGCGGTGGAGATGTCGGGCATGCTGCCGGGCGAAACCATCGTGATCTACGGTGGGGGCCCGGTGGGGCAGATGGCCGCGTTGTCGGCCGTCACCAAAGGCGCGGCCAGGGTGATGGTGGTCGACCGCCATCCCGACCGGCTCAAGCTCGCGGAGCAGATCGGCGCCATGACGATCGACGACTCCAAGGTCAACCCGGTCGAGGCGGTGATGGAGGAGACCAAGGGCCTGGGCGCGGACCGCGGCTGTGAGTGCGTGGGCTATCAGGCCCATGACCCCGAGGGCCATGAGAACAATTCCCTCACCCTGAACGATCTGGTCGAGTCGGTCCGCTTCACCGGGGGCATCGGAACGGTCGGCGTCTACGTCCCGCAAGACCCCGGAGGGCCCGACGATCTGTCCCGCGAGGGCAGAGCCCGCTTCGAGTTCGGCAACTTCTGGTTCAAGGGACAGCACATGGGCACCGGGCAGTGCCCGGTCAAGCGCTACAACCGCCACCTGCGCAACCTCATCGCCCAGAACAAGGTCAAGCCGTCCTGGATCGTCTCCCACGACCTGCCCCTCACGCAGGCTCCTGAGGCCTATAAGCACTTCGACGCACGCGAGCAGGGCTGGACCAAGGTCGTCCTGCACCCAGGCCAGGCTGGCTGACCCGGTCCGCTACCCGGGCAGCCCCTGAGGCGGGAGGCCGGGCCGGGCCGTCGGCGCCCGGTCCGGCCCGGCCGCGGATCGAGGCTGCGGGTACCGGCCGCTCACCGGAGGGCTCCACGTGACATCACCAACGGGACGCCTCAGCCCACTGTCGGGGGCACTGTCGGGGGCACTGTCCGGGGCGCTGACCGCCGAAGCGGTGGGCACGTTCATGCTCACCTTTGCCGGCACCGCGACCGTGCTCGCGGTGCACGAGCTGCAGAAGACATCGTCGGGCTTCACCGGCAGCGGCCAGATCGCGGTCAGTATCGCGTTCGCCTTCGCCTTGATTGCCGCGGTGTACGCGGTAGCGGATCTGTCCGGCGCCCATATCAACCCGGCCATCACCGCGGGGCTGGCGGCCGTCGGCCGGTTCCCGTGGCGGATGGTCCCGGCGTATGTCGCCGCTCAGCTGACCGGTGCTCTGCTGGCCGCCCTGGCGAACTGGGCCATCTTCCCGCACCTGCGCGAACCGCTCATTCTGGGCTCCACCCAGCCGGGACCCGGGGTCGTGTGGTGGCGGGCGTGCTTCACCGAGTTCGTCATCACGCTGATCCTGATGGTGGTGGTCATGGCCACGGCCGTCTACCAGCGGTCTCCGGGCGGAGCGGTCGAGTCGGGAGTGGCGATCGGGCTGTGGGTGGGCGCGGCCATCTTCCTGGCCCTGCCGATCTCGGGCGGTTCACTCAACCCCGCACGCACCCTGGGACCTGACATCGTGGCCGCGAAGTTCCCCTACTGGTGGATTTACGTCGTCGGCCCGGTAGCGGGGGCGATCGCTGGCGCCGCACTCTGGGAGTTGGTGCTGAGCAAGGGCACTAAGCAGGCTGCCCTGCAGGCCGCCGCGCCCGCATCCCAGCAGCGGTCCGCCACGGCCACCAGGCCATCGGTCCTGGGGCGTGGCCCCGGCCGAACCGGCGGTAGCTGACAAATCCCGGTCCCGGTTCGGATACGTACCGGTTCGCATACGTTCCTACGCCGGACCCCGTAGCCATGCCCTGGTTCTCCAGACTCGAAGCGTACTTAGTACGCCTCGAAATGGCTGCGCACTAGTACACTTGGCCCTGGAGCCAAGGAGGGCGGATGGACGGCGGACCGCCGTACGCGCGGATCGCGGCCGAGCTGCGGGGCCAGATCGAGCGGGGGGAGCTGCTCCCGGGCCAGCGCGTGCCGTCGACGCGGGAGATCACCGCCCGGTGGGGCGTGGCCATGGCTACCGCGACCCGGGTCCTGGCCACGCTGCGGCAAGAGGGCCTGGTCCACCCGAAGCCGGGAGTCGGCACCGTGGTCAGCGCGCACCCCGCGGCTCCCCCGCGCCAGCCACCGGCCGCGATCCGGCCCCCAGCGGGCCACCCGCCAGCAGATCCGCTACCACCGGATCCGCCGCCGGACCGGCCGGCGGGTGGCCCAGCCCGGCTGGCGCCAGGTTCGGTCCGGCCGGCCGCGGATCGCGGGCCGGGGGGTGCCGAGCGCATCGTGGCCGCGGCGATCACCGTGGCCGACGCCGAGGGGCTGGCCGCCCTGTCCATGCGCCGGGTCGCGGCCGAGCGCGGCGCGGCGCCGATGTCGCTGTACCGGCACGTGACCGACAAGGACGACCTGGTCCTGCAGATGATGAACACAGTGTTCGCCCGGTCGCACCTGCCGGACCCGCCCGACGGCTGGCGCGCCCGGCTCGAGCTGGCCGCCCGCACGCTGTGGGCCATGTTCGGCGAGCACCCGTGGCTGGCGTCGGCCCTGTCGCTGACCCGGCCGCAGGCCCTGCCGGCCGCGCTGCCCTACACCGAGTGGGTACTGGCCGCGCTGGACGGTCACGGGCTGGACCTGGACGCGATGTTCACCGCCTACCTGACCCTGATCAACTACGTGCGCGGCATCGCGGTCAACCTCGAGTCCGAGGCGGAGGCCGAGGCGGTCAGCGGGCTCAACAGCGAGGAATGGCTGGACACGCAGGAGCCGCAGCTCCGCTCGATCCTGGCCCCGGGCCAGTTCCCGATGTTCGAGCAGCTGATCAGCCAGGAGTACGACTTCAGCCTGGACCGGATCTTCGAGTTCGGCCTGCAGCGGCTGCTGGACGGCCTGGCCACGCTGATCGCCGACCCCGCTTAGCCCGCTGCCCGCCGACCCCGCATAGTGGGCGGTATGGCCGACGAACCGATCTCCAGCCGGGTGCGGGTGCGGCGCATCCCCGAGCAGGGACACTACGAGCGCGCGACGATCGAGGCGGCGCTGGACCACGGCCTGATGGCCCACGTGGCCTTCGCCGACGGCGACCAGCCGTACTGCATCCCGATGCTGTACACCCGGTCCGGGCCGGTGGTCTACATCCACGGGTCGACCGGGAGCCGGGCCGTGCGCACGCTGGCCCGCGGGGTCCCGGCCTGCCTGACCGTGAGCCGGCTGGACGGGATCGTGCTGGCCCGCTCAGTGTTCGAGCACAGCGCCAACTACGAGTCCGTGGTGGTGCTGGGCCGGTTCCGCCCGGTCGAGGACCCGGCCGAGCGGCTGGCTGCGTTCGAGGCCTTCACCGAGAAGCTGCTGCCGGGCCGCTGGGCTGAGGCGCGCAGGCCGAGCCGCAAAGAGCTGAGCGCCACCGTCATCCTGGCCCTGCCCATCGCGGAAGCGTCGGTCAAGGCGCGCTCCGGCGGCCCGGACGACG
The DNA here is from genome assembly GCA_965277615.1 of Streptosporangiaceae bacterium. Lineage (GTDB taxonomy): Bacteria > Actinomycetota > Actinomycetes > Streptosporangiales > Streptosporangiaceae > Bog-532. The sequence continues at coordinate 529,852 of CBDIDG010000005.1, forward strand.
ACGATTCCCCCGACGCCGAGCTCGACGTCTGGGCCGGCGCCATCCCCTTCATCACGTCCTACGGCGCCCCCGAGCCGTCGCCGGGCCTGCGGGCCGGTATCCCGGTCCCGGCCAGCGTCACCCGCCTGACCAGCTGAGAGGGCACCGGCCGGTACGATCGCCGGATGCCAGCGAAATGGGCCCGGGCGTGGTTCGGAGTGACCGCCCTGTGCGTGGTCGCGGGGGTGGCGCTGAGCGTGGTCTCGGCCGTCCACAGCCAGGGACACTTCCCCACCGGCACCGAGCGCGGGTTCAACACGTTCGCGTTCTTCACCATCCAGGCCAACCTGCTGGTGGGGGCGACGACGCTGCTGCTGGCGATCCGGCTCGACCGGTCCTCGCTCCTGTTCGGCACGTTCCGGCTGATCGCACTGGTCGCGATCACCGTGACCGGCATCGTCTACCACGTGGCCCTGTCCGGCCTGCTCACGCTGGCTGGGTACCACCAGCTGGCCAACCAGCTGGTGCACACGGTGGTGCCGGTGCTGGCCGTGGTCGGCTGGCTGCTGGCCGGCCCGCGTGGCCAGGCCACGGCCAGGGCGGCCTGGCTGTCCCCGATCTATCCGCTGGCCTGGCTGGCGTTCACGCTGATCCGGGGGGCGGTCATCCACTGGTACCCGTATCCGTTCGTGGACGTGACCCGGCTCGGTTACGGCAAGACCGTGCTCAACTGCTTCTGGGTCTCGCTGCTGTTCCTCGGCATCGCGGCCGGGGCGGCCACCCTGGACCGGCGGCTGCGACCGCGGACCCCGGCTGTGGCCGGCTCAGGGACTGGCTCAGCCGACAAGGCGGGTGAGGGGCTCAGTTGACGGGCCTGAGCGACCGGCTTACTTGCGGGTCGTCGGGAGCGCGGTGGCACCGGTCTTGCGGCCGGGCCCCTTGTCCCGTTCCCTGGCCTTGGCCCGGGCCTCGGCCTCGGCGTGCTCCCGGTCGGCCGCCGCTGCGGCGTCGCCCGCCGCGGCCTCGTGCGCCAGCTGGGGCGTCATCCAGCTGAGCATCGGGCGTTCGGCCCCGCGCCAGGCGTTGGCGTCGTGGGAGGAGTTGGGCACCAGGTATAGCGGGACCTGGGCCTGGTAGAGCTGGAGCTCCTGCCGGAAGCTCTGTGCGGCCTGCACGTCCTGGCCGTCGTCCGCCCCTGCGGCCAGGAAGAAGCGCGGGATGATCGTGCCGGGCGACATCTTGGTGATGTACTCGTTCGGCGTGTTCTTGAGCCGCAGCGCCGGCTGGCCGTGGAACGGCACCGCGTAGACGGGCGGTGCTCCCGCCCGGCCGCCCTTCGGGACCAGGTTGTCCAGCGGGGCGTAGTACCCGCTCATCACGCCGGCGAAGCCGAACCGGGTGGGGTAGTTGAGGGCCAGGTTGGCCGCGCAGAATCCGCCCTCGGACAGGCCGGCCAGGGCCCAGGCCCGCCCCGGCGGCTGCACCCGGTAGCTGGCAGCCACGAAGTTGGGCACGTCCTGCGCCACGTAGGTGGCGTCCTTGACCCCGCCGACCGCGTTGAGGCACTGCAGCGAGTAGTCCTGGCCGCCGTTGGTGTCCGGCATGACCAGCACCACCGGGTCAGCCTTATGGACGGCCGTCATGCCGTCCAGCGTGGGCAGGATGTTCATCGGGTCGATCCACTGCTCCGGGTTGCCCGGCGAGCCGTGCAGCAACTCGATGGCCGGGAACCGGTAGGTGGCGTAACGGGCCAGGAAGTATTGCGGCGGCAGATAGATATAGACCGTGCGGGAGATCCCGCTCAGGCGGCCCTTCACCACGGTCTCGAACAAATAACCGGTCTGGGTGGCCTCGGACCGCGCCTGCGGGGAAAGGTCGAGCCGGGAGATTGTGTTGCCGTCTTTACCCGCCGCGCGCGGAACTTGTGGCTGCGCAGCAACTCCCTGGTTGGTGAAGTCCGCTTTGATTGAACTCCAGGTTTGGTAGTAGTTGTAGTACCGGTTGACCGCCGCGACACCGAACAGCATCGCCGGGATAAAGGCCAGGCAGGCCGCGAGAACTCGAAACGCAATTTGCTTGGTAACGGCCAGCCACACGAGCAGGCCCGCGAAAATCAGCAGCAGCAGCACGAAGAATGCGATGCCCTGCGGTTCAAACATGTGTTCACCTCGCAGGAGCCCGGCCATCGTGTGGTGGGGTGCGTGTGAGCCCGCGCACGCGTCGAAGCCGGGCCACGACGCCCCCGTCGGTTCTGCTCAGCGGTGGAGGTGGGATTTGAACCCACGGAGGGGTTGCCCCCTCACACGCTTTCGAGGCGTGCGCGCTCGGCCACTACGCGACTCCACCGCGGGTGAGCTTACCCGACCGCAGCGCTCCCTGCACGCGGCCCGGCCGGGCTCCCGGCACGCGGCACGGCCGGTCATCGGCGGGCGCCCCGGCCGGTCATCGGCGGCCGGCGAAGAAGTCGCGCAGCAGGGCCGCGCAGTCCGCGGCCAGCACGCCCCGGATGACCTCAGGCTGATGGGCCAGACGCCGGTCCCGGACCACGTCCCAGAGCGAGCCCACCGCACCGGCCTTCGCGTCGTCGGCCCCGTACACCAGCCGGTCCAGCCGAGCCAGGGTCACCGCGCCCGCGCACATCGTGCAGGGCTCCAGCGTCACCACCAGCGTGCAGCCGGTCAGCCGCCACTCGCCCCGATGACGGGCCGCCGCCCGGATGGCCAGCAGCTCGGCGTGCGCGGTCGGGTCGCCGTCCGCCTCGCGCCGGTTGGCCGCCCGGCCGATGACCACCCCCGCCGGGTCCAGCACGACCGCACCGACCGGCACGTCCGCGGCTCCGGGATCCGGCGCGGCTGGCCCGGCGGCTTGGGCGGCTTCGGCGGCTTCGGCCAGGGCCAGACGCATCGCGGGCGCGAACTCAGCCTCGTACCCGGTGTTCATCGGTCCCCGCTCATCGGTCCCTGCTCATCGAACCGTGCTCATCGGACGGTGCTCATCGGACGGTGCTCATCAGATCGTGCTCATCGGGCGGGGCCGGAACCGGCTCAGGGGCCGAGGGCGACTTCGAGGGCCCGCTCCATCGGCTCGCGGAACTTCAGTCGCCCGGCGATGCTGGCCACCGCCTCGTCCGGGAACAGGTCGAGGTCACCGGCGATGGCGCACAGTTCCCACTCCTCCAGGCCCATGTCGGCGAAGATGGACAGGTCACCGGCGGGCAGCACCTGGTCCAGGTCCTCGTCCTCCGGCACCGGGATGTCGAGCATGTGCAGCACCTGCGCGGCCACCGGCCAGTCCGCGGCCGCGGTCACGTCGGACAGGAAGACCGAGGCCTCCCCGCCCGTCACCCGGATGGCGATGAAGAAGTCGTCGCCCACCCCGACGAAGCCGATCGTGCTGCCCACGCTGGGCTGCTGCCGCAACGCTTGGAGGAGGCCACTGAGGTCTTCGGTCAGGATCGCGGGGAGGACTTCCGCTTCCCAGCGGTCATCCTCGAGGTACGCGATGACCGCGAAATCAGTGGCGCTCTCGGTCATCGTCATTCCGCAAGCATTCTGTGCACGGAGGGAATGCTGCCAGATGGCGGGTCCCCAGGCGGCCAAACTGCCGATTCCGCATAACCGCAGCTTCCGGCCTCGAAGCGCCCTGCGCAAGCCCGCCCGTGGGCCTGGTCGCGAGCGGGCCCGCAAGCCCCACCCCGAGGCGGCCCCATCCGGTTACGGATACCGCACCGGACGGTCACACTTCGTTAGCCTTAAGGTCACCCGGACCGCGCCGTCGCAACGGGGCCGACCCCCGGCCGACCGCCACGCCGCCGGCCAAGAGATACGGCTGAATCAGGGTCAATGCTGGCAAAGTAGTTAATCCCTGGTTGACGGGACCCGCCCTGACGCGGCACTAACCTCGGGCTTTCGCCGGGGTTAATCGGCCTGCCGTTCTTTATGTGAAAAAAGGTATGAAAAAAGTGCCTTCAGCTGGGACAATTGGGCTTGTCTAAGGTCCTGACCGTCCCGAGTCAAAGGCACTTTCCAGGTGAAGAATAGCGCACGCACTGCCCGGGTTACCGTCTCTGCTGACGGCCCCGGCCTGGTGTCCCAGGCCGGGGCGGTCCTGCTGTGGGAAACGATGCGGGTCACCGGCCTGAGCCGGGGCCTGTCCGGCGGGCTGGCCCGGTGGCGGGCACCGCGGGCGGTCCACGACCCCGGGAAGATCATCGCGGACCTGGCCGCCGCCGTCGCCCTCGGCGGGGACTGCCTGGCCGACATCGCGGTGCTACGGGAGCAGCCGGAACTGGCCGGGCCGGTCGCGTCCGGCCCCGTGGTATCCCGGCTGGTCAGCGTGCTGGCCGGGGACCTGTCCCGGTCGCTTAAGGCAATCCGCGCTGCCCGTTCCGCCGCGCGGGAGCGGGCCTGGGCACTGGCCGGGGACAACGCTCCCGGCGCGGACGGCCTGGTCACGATAGATCTGGACGCCACCGTCGTGATCGCGCACTCGGAGAAAGAGCAGGCGGCTGCGACCTGGAAGAAGACGTTCGGGTTCCACCCGATGACCGCCTGGGCCGACCACGGCGCCGGCGGGAACGGGGAACCGCTGGCCATCGCGCTGCGGGCCGGGAACGCCGGCTCGAACACCGCCGCCGACCACATCGAGGCGGCCAGGCTCTCTCTGGCGCAACTGCCCCGCCACCAGCGGCGCAAGGTCCTGGTCCGCACCGACTCCGGCGGCGGCACCCACGAGTTCCTGACCTGGCTGACCGCGCCGTCGCGGCGGCTGCACTACTCCATCGGCATGACGATCACCGAGGACATGCAGGCCGCGATCCTGAAAATGCCCGCGTCCGCGTGGACGCCGGCTTACGACGGTGACGGGCAGATCCGCGACGGCGCCTGGATCGCCGACATCACCGGGCTGCTGGACCTGTCCGGCTGGCCCGCCGGGATGCGGGTCATCGTCCGCAAAGAGCGCCCGCACCCCGGTGCGCAGCTGCGCTTCACCGATATCGACGGGCACCGGTTCACCGCCTTCGCCACCGATGCACGCAAAGGCCAGCTCGCTGACCTGGAACTCCGCCACCGGCGGCGGGCACGGTGCGAGGACCGGATCCGCTGCGCGAAGGACACCGGGCTGCGGAACCTCCCGCTCAAGGGCTTCGCGCAGAACCAGGTCTGGTGCGAGATCGTCGCCCTGGCCTGCGACCTGCTGGCCTGGACGCAGCTGCTCGCCCTCACCGGGACCGCCCGCCGCTGGGAACCCAAACGGCTCCGCCTGCGCCTGTTCTCCGCCGCTGGCCGGCTCGTGCGCGGAGGCCGCCGCCTGCGGCTCCGCCTCGCCGAACGATGGGCCTGGGCTGCGGACATCACCGCCGCCGTCACCCGCCTGCAGGCCCTCCCCTCCGGCTGAACAGCCGGAACAGCCACTACGGCAAAGAAGGAAAACACCAGGGGCCGTGGAACCCCGCCTACCCGGCGCGACAACCGGGCAGCCAGGCACGACCCAGCCTGAAAATCACCCACCAGCCGACACCTCAGGCCAGCACATCAGCGGCGCGAAAGATCGAGGCTAACGCGCCTTGTAGGGTTACTTTCCGTAATCATTGGTAGGCGGCACACCGTAGGTTAAGCTATGGTGGCGATAAAAGCGGACTGGGCAAGCGTCCAGGGAGGCGCGCGTGAAACCGAAGCAACTTCTCGGCTACGCCGTGATTGCCTTCATCCTGTTTTTCGTGATTAAAGACCCAACGGGCGCTGCGCACATTATCAACAACATTGGTAACTTCCTTTCTTCTGTGGCGCGCGGCTTCTCCGAATTCCTGAGCTCCCTATGAGCCGTCTTACCGCTAACGTTCAGGCAGCATTATGAGGCTAGTCCCGGGTACCGATACCGTTCCCAACGCCGTTAATAAATACCTTTTGCCGCACGAGCATCAGGTGATTACGGTGCGCAAGCACCCCGCCGTCCTGCTCAGACCCATCGTCGTCGTGCTGATCGGCCTGGTCATCGCGGCCGTCATCAGCGCCACCGTCGGCCGCCACCAGGCGGCGGTGGTCGGCTTCGTGTGGATTGCCTGGGCCATCCCGCTGATCTGGCTGGTGTTCAAGGTCTGGGAGTGGTCGCAGGACTACTTCATCGTGACCTCGCGCCGGATGCTGCTGGCTACCGGAGTCATCACCCGCAAGGTGGCCATGATGCCGCTGGTCAAGGTGACGGACATGAGCTTCCAGCGCTCAACGCTGGGACGGCTGCTCGGGTATGGTGAGTTCATCCTGGAGTCGGCCGGCCAGGAGCAGGCGCTGCGGGTGGTGGATTATCTGCCGTACCCCGAGCAGCTCTACCTCGAGGTGTGCGGGCTCATCTTCCCCGGCAAAAAAGAAGACGACGACGACCTCTGAGTCGCGGCGCCGTTTTCCCCTTCCCCGAGATTCGTGCGACCGGATGAGGAGTTCCTTCTTCCGGCCGCAGGAGTCCCACCTCAGTCCGTCACTTTGAGCGACCGATCAAATGCGCTGCGCCCGAGTCGGCGCGGGCGTCGGGCGCGCGGGCGTCGGCGCAGGGCGCGGGCGTCGGCGCAGGGCGCGGGCGTCGGCGCAGGGCGCGGGCGTCGGCGCAGGGCGCGGGCGTCGGCGCAGGGCGTCGGGCGCGGGCGGCGGGGCAGGACGTCGGGCGCGGGCGGCGGCGTCAGCGTCGGCGTCGGCCAATCGACCGCCCCCAGTCGGCCAGGCGTCGCGCCCAGTCGGCCAGGCGTCGCGCCCAGTCGGCCAGGCGTCACGCCCAGCCCCGGCTGACGCCTCGCCTCCAGCACGCCCAATGGCGCCTTTGGGGTTGCTAGAGCACGCCCAAAGGCGCCATCCGGCGCGTATCGATTAGGGGGCCTCCGCACCTGTACCCCAGCTCACGTGGGTCACCCGGCACCAAGGACCGGGGCGGTGGAGCTCAGCCGCGCAGGAGCCAGTTGCGGGCGGCGACGGCCGAGCCTCGGGCGCCGGCCATGTCGAGGTCGGGGACCAAGGCGAACTCGGCGACCAGGGACTGCTCGACGCGCAGGGTGGAGTGCTCGCGGACCCGGGACAGGAACCAGTCGCGGAAGCGGGGCGCCGTCTCCACCACACCCCCGCCGACGAAGTAGATGTCGGGGTCGGTGAAATTGGCCGCGATGGTGAACAACCGGCCCAGCGCCATGGCCTGCTGCTCGAAGATCTTCAGCGCCATCTCGTCGGAGTCCTCGCCGTAGCCGCGGACCAGCTTGGCCGCCTTGCCCAGCGGGACGTCCCGGGTCAGATCGTGCCCTTCGTACCGGGTCAGCCAGTACGGGAGCAGGTTCTGCTCGATCGCGGTCAGGGAGGCGACGCTCTCGACGTCGCCCAGCTGGCCGCAGTTACAGGCGGGGATCGGCTGCCCGTCCTCCAGCAGCCCCTCCATCGGGATCGGGACGTGCCCGAGCTCGCCGGCCATCCCCGCCGCTCCGCCGACGACCCGGCCGGACTCGACCACGCCGCCGCCCAGGCCGGTCCCGACGATCGCGGAGACCGAACTGTGCTGGTGCGACTCGTCGCCGTAGCGCGCGTGGTGGGCGTACAGCGCGGCCGCGTTGCCGTCGTTGTTGTAGACCACCGGCAGGCCCAGCCGCGCTTCCAGGGCGCCGCGGATGTCAAAGTCCCACCACTCCGGGGCGGGGAAGTTGGTCGCGCCGCGAGAGGACAGCACCCCGGTGGCGCTGGCCGGCCCCGGGGTGTCCAGGCCCACCGCCCGGACGGCGGACCGGGGCAGGCCCACCAGCTCCAGGACGTGGTCGACCGAATCGACGAGAGCCTGGACCGCCTTATCGGGTCCCTGGCGGACGTAACTCGGGATCTCGGCCATGCGGTCGATGAGGAAGTGACCCTTGGCACCAAGGGCGGTGCCGTTGTTGGCGGTGCCCCCGTTGTCGACGCCGACGACGACCCACCCGTCCTGACCTGGCATCACGCCTCCTAATAGCTCTAGCCGAGAGCGTATTCGCGTATTGTAGGCCCCTGCGGGGCCGCCAGACAGAGCCCGCAGGCGCCGGATGTCCAGCGGGCATCGACGCGTGGGCGCCGCCCGGCCGCTGGAGCAGATCGACGCAGCTCGCGGCGGGTCCCACTCGAGAGCCCGGCGCAGCGCGGGGACGCGGGTCCAGCGCAGGACCCCGGCGACGCGGACACAGGGTGGGGACGCGCGGTGGGGCGCGGGGACGCCGGGACGCGAGGCCCAGCGTAGGACGCGGGGACGCGGGGACGCGGGGACGCGAGGTCGCCGGGGCGCGAGGTCGCCGGGGCGCGAGCGCGGCGCGGGGACGCGGGGACGCGGGGACCCGAGGACGCCGGGCGCAGTACTGAATACCGTGTGCAAAAAATGTCGCTGGGGTGACGGTTTTTGCACACGGTAGCGGTCGGCCGCGGGTGCACGGAACTGACGCGGGGCGGGGCTGGCAATGCGGTGTGCCGCCGCGGTGACGGGGTGACACGCCGAGCTGGCGCGGTGGCACGCGGCGTCAGCGCGGTTGGCACGCGGAGCCGGCGGGAAGCACGCGGCGCCGGCGGGGGCACGCGGAGCGGAGGTGGCACGCGGCGCCGACGAGGGCGGCACGTGGCGCTGGCGGGGGCGGCAGGCGGCCCGGGGAGGGCGGGCGGCGGCGCGAGCGCTGGGCGGTGGGGGCAGCATGCCGTCCCAGCCTGGTGGCAGGCGGAACGGGCCGGGACGGCATGGGGTTGCCCGGGCAGGGTTAGCCGGCGGGGGGCGGGGTGTGGCGCTTCAGCTCGGCCCGGGCCAGCGAGTTCTTGTGCACCTCGTCCGGGCCGTCGGCGAAGCGGAGGGTGCGGATGCCCGCGAAGGCGGCGGCCAGCGGGAAGTCCTGGGACAGGCCACCGGCCCCGTGCACCTGGATGGCCTTGTCCAGGATCCACTCCACCGTCTCCGGCGTTGCGATCTTGATGGCCTGGATCTCCCCGTGCGCGCCCTTGTTGCCGACCGTGTCCATCAGCCAGGCTGTCTTCAGCACCAGCAGGCGGAGCTGCTCGATCTTGACCCGGGCCTCGGCGATCCAGTTGCGGATCACGCCCTGCTCGGCCAGCGGCTTGCCGAACGCGGTGCGGGCCAAGGCGCGCTGGCACATCAACTCCACCGCCTGCTCGGCCACGCCGATGGAGCGCATGCAGTGGTGGATACGGCCCGGGCCCAGCCGGGCCTGGGCGATGGCAAAGCCATCCCCTTCCCCGGCAATCAGGTTGGTGGCCGGGACGCGGACATCGCGGAACTCCAGCTCGGCGTGGCCGCCGTGCTCATGGTCGTCGTAGCCAAGCACGTGCATGCCACGCTTGATGGTCAGGCCCGGTGTTTCACGGGGAACCAGAATCATCGACTGCTGGCGGTGCCGGGCCGCGTCCGGGTCGGTCTTGCCCATCACGATGAAGATCTTCGCGTCCGGGTTCATGGCCCCGCTGATCCACCACTTGCGCCCGTTGATCACGTAGGAGTCGCCGTCGCGCTCGATACGGGTAGAGATGTTGGTCGCGTCGGAGGAGGCCACGTCGGGCTCGGTCATGGCGAACGACGACCGGATCTCTCCTTCCAGCAGCGGCTGGAGCCAGGTCTTGCGCTGCTCCTCAGTGCCGAATCCGGCCAGCACCTCCATGTTCCCGGTGTCGGGCGCCGAGCAGTTGAGCGCAGGGGGCGCCAGGGTCAGGCTGCGGCCGGTGATCTCGGCCAGCGGCGCGTACTGCAGGTTGGTCAGGCCGGCGCCGTGCTCACCCGGCAGGAACAGGTTCCACAGCCCGCGGGCCTGCGCCTCGGCCCGGAGCTCGGCCAGGATGGGCGCCTGGGTCCAGGCCCAATGGTCAGTCAGCCCGGCCAGCTGCTCGGCGAACACCGGCTCGGCCGGGTAGATCTTCTCGTCCATGAAGGCCAGCAGGTTGTCCCGCAGCTTAAGGGTGACGTCGTCGAAGCCGAATTCCATCAGGAGTACTCCTTCATCGTGGCCAGGCCGGCCTGGATGAGCGGCTCGGGCGCGGCACCGACGTCCCCGAAGCCTTCACCCAGGGTCTGGCCCTGGGTGAAGCGGTAGTAGATGCCCTCGCAGATGACCGCGATCTTGAAGTAGGCCAGACCCAGGTAGAAGCCGAGATCGGACAGGTCCCGGCCACTGCGCTGGGCGTAGGCGTCGGTGATCTCGGCCGCATCGGGGAAGCCCGGCGCGATGGCCGCGTCGGCCACGGCGTAGCCCGTCTCCATCTGGGCCAGCGCCTGGTAGACCAGCAGCAAGCCGATGTCAGTGAGCGGATCGCCGAGGGTGGCCATCTCCCAGTCCAGCACCGCGGTCACCCGGTCGCCGTCCCCGATCAGCAGGTTGTCCAGCCGGTAGTCGCCGTGCACGATCGCGGCGTCGGACCCGGCCGGGACCCGCGCCGCCAGCGCCGCATGAAGCTCGTCGGCGCCGGGCAGGTCGCGGCTGCGCGAGGCGTCCAGCTGCTGCTTCCACCGGCGGACCTGACGTGCGAGGAAGCCTTCCGGGCGGCCGAAGTCGGCCAGCCCGACCGCAGCGGGCTGGACGGCGTGCAGGTCGGCCAGGGTGTTGATCATCCGGGTGGCCATGACCCGGGTCCGCTCGGCCCCGACCGCCTCAAGCTGGGCCGCGGTCCGGTAGGCCATGCCGGCCACCTTGGACATCACGTAGAACGGCGCCCCGATCACCGCCGGGTCCTCGCAGAGCAGCCACGTCTCCGGTACCGGCACGTTGGTGACGGCCAGCGCGCTGATGACCCGGTACTCGCGGCCCATGTCGTGCGCGGTGGCCAGCACGTGGCCCAGCGGGGGCCGCCGGACGACCCAGTGGTGCTCGCCGTCGGTCACGTCGTAGGTGATGTTCGACTTGCCGCCGGGCAGCACGCTGGCCCGGAGCGGCCCGCCGATCGCCCCGGGCCGGGCGGTACCGAAGTAGGTCGCGAACCCAGCCAGATCCAGGCCCGGGACGTCCGTCTCGCTCATCGTCATACTCGTATCCTTGCGTCAGGGCAGGAACGTCAGCCGGCCGGTGGTCTGGCCGGCGGCCAGCCGCTCTAGGCCCGCGGCGACGTCTGCCAGTCCGAGCCGCTCGCTCACCAGGGGCTTGATCGCACCAGCGGCGGCCAGCTTGAGCAGCTCGTCGTGGGCGTCACGCAGCGACTGGGGTTCCTTGGTGGCGTACAGCCCCCAGTGCAGCCCCACGATCGAGTAGTTCTTGACCAGCGCGTGGTTGAGGGCCGGCGTGGGCACCCGGCCACCAGCGAAGCCGACGACTAGGATGCGGCCCTCGAAGGCGATGCACTTGGTGGACCGGTCGTAGGCGTCCCCGCCCACGGAGTCGTAGACCACGTCGGCGCCGCGGCCCTCGGTGACCTCCTTGACCACCGCTACGAAGTCCTCGGTGTTCCGGTCGATCACCACGTCGGCGCCGAGTTCGCGGGCCACGGCCGCCTTGTGCTCGCCACCGGCCACCCCGATCACCCGGGCCCCGGCCGCCTTGCCCAGCTGGACCGCGGCACTGCCGACCCCGCCCGCCGCCGCGTGCACGAGCAGGGTCTCGCCCGGGGCGATCCGGGCCCGGCGATGCAGGCCGAACCAGCCGGTCTGGTAGCTGATGAAGAACGCGGCCGCCTCGGCGTCATCGAAACTTTCCGGCGCGGGGTAGGCCGACGCCGCGTCCATGATCGCCACCTCGCCGAACGAGCCGGCGGGCAGGGCGGCCGTGCCGACCACGCGGTCACCGGGGGCCAGCCCGGTCACCCCCGGGCCGAGCGCGACCACCTCGCTGCACAGTTCCACCCCCGGGGTGAACGGCAGCGGCGGCTTGACCTGGTAGCCGCCCTGGCACATCAGGATGTCCGGGAAGTTGGCCGGTGCGGCCAGGACGCGCACGAAGATCTGGCCCGGGCCCGGCTCGGGATCGGGGACGTCGGCGGCGAGGGTGAGCACATCCCGCAGCTCACCGAACTGATGAACCTGCCATGCCCTCACCGTGTGCCTCCCAGTTCGCTCATCAGCCCTGCTCCGTATCGATGCGCTGCTGCAACCGGTTCATGCCGCGCAGCCACTTGTCGGTGTCGCCGGCCCGCAGCGCGTAGTAGCCGGCCACTTCCGGGTGGGGCAGGATCAGGAAGCGCCCGTCCGCGATGCCCGACCACACTGCCTCGGCCACGGCCTCGGGCTCGATCGCGGACTCCCGCAGCACCACATCGCCGGCCCGCCCGGCGTCGGACAGCATGTTCGTGCGTACCCCCTGCGGGCAGAGGCAGTGCACTTTGAGGCCGCGGTGCCCGTAGGTCGCGGCCAGCCACTCCGCGTAACTGACCGCCCCGTGCTTGGTGACCGAGTACGGCGCGGTCCCGAGCATGGTCAGCAGACCCGCGGCCGAGGCGGTGATGACCATTCGGCCGTCGCCCCGGGCCAGCCATCCCGGCAGCAACTGCTCGGCCGCGCGCACGTGGGCCATGACGTTGATGTCCCAGGAGCGTTGCCAGTCCGCTTCGGCCGCGGCCGGCCCCTCGCCATTGACGTCACCGGCGACCGCGATACCGGCATTCGAGCAGTACAGGTCGATCTCGCCCAGGTGGTCGCGGGCCGCCGCGACCAGGCCGGCCACCCCGTCCCGGGTGGCGACGTCAGCCGGGGCGGCCAGGCCGCCAATCTCATCCGCGACCGCCTTGGCCGCGCCCGGGTCGATGTCATTGACCACCACCCGGGCTCCGCCCGCGGCCAGCCGCCGGGCCAGGGCGCGCCCGATCCCGTTGCCGCCCCCGGTCACCACGGCACCCATTGCCGCTCTGGTCACGATGGCTCCTCCGTCCGCCCCATCCGGGGCTGTGAGTCAATGCCCAGCGTCTGCAGGTACAAGCACATCAGATGGCCCATGATCTGGTCCCGGTCCGCGGGCCGCGCGGCGATCAGCGGCGCGAACCGCACGGCCATGCCGGACGCGGCCGTGGCCACCATGTCCGGCGGGGCCAGCGGGTGGGCCACGCCATCGGCGACCAGGGTCCGGACGAACCGGACCACCCGCTTCAGCAGGCGTTCCCTGATCCCCTGCCACAGCGCCCGCACCTGCGGATCGGTCAGGGCCTGGTGCTCCAGCACGGTGATGAAGGCCAGGTTGGCCGCGTAGACGTCTACGAAGTCGGTGACCGCGGCCGTGGCCACGCTGACCGGGTCGTCTCGGTCGGCCGCGCGGGCCCGCTGGGCCTCCAGGAACTCGTCCCTGAGCTGCTCGGTCAGCAACCGGAACACGTCGTCCTTGGAGGCGAAGTACACGTAGAAGGTGGCGCGCGAGACCTCGGCCCGGTCGGTGATGTCGGCCACCGTGGTGCGCGCGTAACCGAGCGCGGAGAACGCGTCCTTCGCCGCGGTGATCAGGGCGGCCCGGGTCTGGCTGTCCAGCCGGTCCCGTCCGGTCCGCACCGACCACAGTGTCGCGGGCATGGGGCCCATTCTCCCAGCATTGACATTGACGTCAATGCCAGCGCGGCCGGCACCGGGCGACCGGTCGGGCAACCCGTTCGGAGCGTACGCATGCTCCCTGGCCGGATCGTCACGATGGGTATCGAACCGTGCGCAAATGGCCATATTGGTTGAAATGACGTAACACTGTGTGCTGAGATGTCGGAACATAGCCGTACTGGCTGCCGGCGGTGGTGGGGGTAGCAGGTATGCGCAACGGTGAGCGCGATCCCGTACCGCGCGGAAACATTCTCGTGGCCGGCGGAGAATCCGCTGGCCCAGAGACCGCGCGGCCGTCAGTCAACGCTGCCTCTAACACGCGCGGCGATCGCTTTCCCGACTCCGATGATCGCCCCGCCCCGGCCCGCGGATCCACTTCCACTGAGGACGAGGCGGGTGAGCCAAGCCGGGCCGACGAGGCGGCCACGGCGCGACCTTCGTCGCCAGCACCTGGCCCCGTGACGCCTACGGAACCGCTCGCCACCAGCACGGACACGTCGGACAACGGGTCCGCCGCCGCTCCCCGTCCCACGCCCGCCGGGTCGCCCGCGAGCGGCGGAAGCACGTCGGCCGAAGCACCTGGCCCGGCCCCGCCCGGGCCGCCCGCCGACCCGGACGGCAGCGCGGCCGGAGCTGAACCCGCGCTCCCCGGCGTGCCCTCCACCGGTCGGCCAGCTACCGAAAGCCGCCGGTGGGTTGCCGTCACCCCCGCGCGCGAGCCGTCCTGGGCCAAGGTGCTGGTCACTACGATCAGCCTGTGGGTCAGCCGCCGGCTCCGCCGTCTGACCGGCCGGGGCCGGCCCGGCAACCAGGCCGCCGACACCCCGGGCCGGCGCCGGACCGTTATCCGCTGGCCGCTGGTGGTCTTCGTGCTGGCCCTCATCGTCCTGGCGCTGACTGGCCTGCAGCTGTCCGCCATGAGCCACCCCAGCAAGGGAAAGACCGCCACCGGGTCCAGCGGCCAGACCGGTAGCAGCGGCGGGCTGTCGGCGGCTGAGGCCACGCGTGGGGACGCCGCGACCTGGGTCGCCCAGCAGGTCACGGCGAGTGACCTCGTCGCCTGCGACCCGCTGACCTGCTCCACCCTGGAGGCCGACGGAGTCGCGGCGTCGCGGCTGATGAGCATCCGCCCCACCGCCACAGATCCGCTCGGCGCGGACGTAGTGGTCGCCACCTCCTCCATCCGCAGCCAGTTCGGCAGCCAGTTGGTCAGCGAGTACGCCCCCGAGCTGATCGCCAGCTTCGGCAGTGGCGCTAGCCGGGTGGACGTGCGGACCGTAGCCAACTTCGGCGCCGCGGCGTTTAAGGCCGCGGAGCAGAAAGACCTTAAGGCTCGCAAAAATGCCGGGGCGCAACTGCTGCGTAACGGCTTCCACATTGGAGCGGAGGGCGCCGGCCAGATCCATTCCGGCCAGGTGGATTCCCGTCTGCTGGTCACGCTGGCCGCGCTGCTCTCCCAGCGAACGCTCGACGTGAGCTCGTTCGGTGACACCGGGCCAGGAGCGCCGGTCCTGTACCGCCAGGTCATCATCGTCGACGCCCCGGGCCAGACCGGTATCGCCGCGCTCACCGCCGACCTCAAGCAGGCGCAGGCGCAGAGCAAGCCGTACCTCCCGGCCAACGCCGAACTCGTCCACCTGGCCAACGGCCAGTCCGCTCTGCGCATCGAGTTTGGTGCGCCCGATCAGCCGGGACTACTATCCGGCGGTAATTCCTGATTTACGGCAATTCCTGATCTGAAGACGCCCGGTAGCGGGTGGGACCGTGGCTCCCGGGCGTCTTTCCTGCTCCCTCTGGGGGGGCATTTTCATGAAAAATGAGAGGTGAGATTAGTGAGATCTCTTGCGCGCATGTTCAGATTCTCGGCGCTGACCGGCTTGGTTGTGGGCCTGGTCGCGCTGGTGACGGCCGTGGCTCCGGCCGTGTCGGCCTCCGCGGCACCTAGTGCGACCGCGGCCACCGCGACCGGCTGGGTGCGGTGTGCCCACCTGTCGCCGAACACCCCCGCCGTCGACGTCTACATGTATGCCTTCGGCAGTACGGCCAACCCGGTTATCCTGCGCCACGTGTCCTACGGCAACGTCTCGGACTACATGTCGGTCAAGGCGGGCCAGTACACGGTGGCCATGCGCGGCGCCGGCGCGGCGCCCTCGAGCGCGCCGGTCCTCTCGACCAGCTTCTCGGTGACGGCGGGCAAGTCCTACACGGTGGCTGGGGTCGGGCCGGCCTCCGGGCTGCGGCTGCAGGTGTTCAACGACGAGCTGAGCGCCCCGGCGGGCAAGTCGCTCGTCCGGGTCATCCAGGCCTCGCTCAAGGAACACAAGGTCACGGTGACTTACGGGTCGGACACGCTGGCCAGCGAGCTCGCCTTCGGCTCGGCCACGGGTTACAAGACCCTCCCGGCCGGCAGTGACACGGTCAAGCTGAGCTCGTCCAGCGGGGAGACGTCCGCGCCGGCCTCGCTGGCGGCGGACACCGTGCACACGATCGTCGTGCTGGACGGGTCCAACGGCCTGGAGGTGGACAACCTGACCGACGCGGCCGGCAGCCAGGTCGCCGCGTCGGGCGGCGCCGCCACCGGCTTCGGCGGGACCGCGCGCCGGCCGGCCGACACCCTGCCGTGGCTGCTGACCATGACCGGCGGCGTGCTGCTGGCCCTGGCCGGCTTGGCCAGCCTGCGCCGGACCCGGGGCACCCGCACCGGGGCCGCCCAGTGAAAATGCCGCGCAAGCGGTTGTTGTCCGCCGCGGCGCTCACGGTCGGCTTGCTGGCCGTGGGCGCCGGGGTGACAGGCCTGACGCTGAGCCACGGGCAGGCGCCAGATAAACACCTGCCGGCCAAACCGTCAACGGTGGCGGCGCCCACGGCGGCCGCCCCCAGGTTCACTCCGGTGCCCAACCAGACCGCACAGGCGCCGGGCGGGCTTTCCGGCGTCAACCAGGTTGCGCTGCCGCTCTCGCTGACCGTCCCGGCCATCGGTGTGAAGACCTCGCTGATTCACCTGGGGCTGCAGGCCAACGGCAGCCTGCAGGTGCCGTCGACCACCGCCGTGGCCGGCTGGTACACCGAAAGCCCGCGACCGGGGTCGGTCGGCTCGGCGGTGATCGCCGGGCACGTCGACTCGTACCAGGGACCGGGCGTCTTTTACTGGCTGCGCGACCTGAAGCCCGGTAACCGCGTGTACGTGACGCGGGCCGACGGGTCAGTGGCCGTCTTCGATGTGACCAGGGTGGACGAGTATCAGAAGGCCGCTTTCCCGACCTCGATCGTGTACGGAGCGACGCCGGATGCCGAGCTGCGCCTGATCACCTGCGGCGGCACGTTTGACTCGACCACCGGGCACTACCTCAGCAACATCATCGCTTACGCCACCCTGGTGCCCTGAGCGGGACCGAACGGCCCCCGCCGGGGCCGGCCAGCACGGCGGGGGCTAACCCCAATGCGTTCTGCACCTTTTCTGGGGTAGACGTGTCATGTGACGAGGGATGATGACGGCCTGAAGTCGCCCACGCCACCGCGGCGGCGCCGCGGCTGGAGAGGCTGGCTTCCGCTGCTGGTCAAACCGCTGCGGCGCGGCGTGATCCTGTTCATCATCGTGCTCATCGTCGAGTACTTGGTGGTGCCCGAGCTGACCGGGGCGCGCAAGGACCTGTACCTGCTCCACCGGGTCAACGGCTACTGGATGGCGGCCGGCCTCGTCCTCGAGGCGCTGTCGCTGCTCTGCTACGGCCTGCTGACCCGTGCCCTGCTGCGGCCGGAGGGGCGCCCGAGCCTGTTCACGCTGTTCCGCATCGACCTGGCGGCCGCGGCGGTCGCGCACGTCATCCCGGCGGGCACGCTGGGCAGCGCGGGCATCGGTTACAAGCTCTTCACCAACGAGGGGATCTCGGGCAGTGACGCCGGCGTGATGATGGCGGCCAAGGGCATCGGCTCAACCGTGGTGCTGAACGTGCTGCTGTGGCTCGCGCTGGTGGTGTCGATCCCGCTGGCAGGCTTCCATCCGATCTACGTCACGGTGGCGATCGTCGGGGCCCTGGTGCTGCTGGCGGTGGGCCTGCTCATCCTGGGCGTCACCCGCGGCACCGACCGGGCCTCCCGCATCATGGACGCGATCGGCCGCAGGCTCCCCCGCGGCTGGGGCGACCGGTTCGGGCAGGCGGTCAAGGATGCCAGCGCCAACTTCCAGTCGCTGGCGCGAGACCGCAGGGTATTGAGGGACTCGCTGCTGTGGGCGTCCATGAACTGGATTCTGGACGCCGCCTCGCTGTGGTGCTTTATCGCCGCGTTCGGCGGGCTGGTCAACCCGGTTGAGCTGTTCGCCGCTTACGGCGTGGCCAACGTGGCGGGCGCGCTGCCGGTCACCCCGGCCGGGCTGGGCGTGGTCGATTCGGTCACTCCGCTGCTGCTGGTCAGCTTCGGCCTGACCAGGAACGTGGCCACGCTGGGCGTGCTGGCCTGGCGCCTGGTCAACTTCTGGCTGCCGATCCCGGCCGGGGCCCTGGCCTACGCCTCGCTCAAGGTGCCGCGCGGGGCCGGGCTGCGGGCCATGCGCCACGCGGTATCGGGCATGATGTCACGAGGAGAGCCGGATAATGGAGCTTCCGGACACCCGGACGGCCAGAAGCCGGATAAAACGGCTCCTACGGGGAAACCGACGACGGAGGACGCGGCTGTGCCCGCCGAGCCCGACATCGAAGCGGCCGATACGGCCGAGAGCATGCCTGCCAGCGATGGCAGCGATACCGCCGGCGGTCCGGCAAGGGGAGATTTCCGTGTTGGCTGAGGTGCGATGAGCGTGATCGACCCGGACCAGGGCAACACCAGGACCGGTGATGCCCGGACCAGGGACCAACCGCCTGCCAGCGCGCGCGAGGCGGAGCAGGTCGCGGCCGACCTGGGTGAGTCGGCCACCGGATCCGCCAACCAGCCCGGCACTCGGACGGACGAGGCCGAGAGCCGGGTGCAGGAGGCGGTCGAAGCCGCCCACGAAATGGCCGACCAGTCCGGCGGTGGCATGGGGCAACCGGGCCGGCAGGTGAACCGGCGATCGCCGTTCTGGATCGGGATGAGCGGCGCGTTCGGCGTCGCGGTGACCTTTGGCCTGGTCGAGCTGTTCCTCCGGTCGAAAGGCGTCCTGATCGTCGTCGGGCTGGCGCTGTTCATCGCCGTCGGCCTGGATCCGGTGGTCAGCTGGCTGACCCGGCGAGGCTGGCCCCGGTGGGCCGCGGTGGTGGTGGTGCTGCTCGCGTTGGCCGCGGTGATCGGACTGTTCCTGTTCGCGGCGATTCCGCCGCTGGCCTCCCAGACGACGGCGCTGGCCGACAAGGTGCCGACCTACATCAAAGACCTGCAGAACCATAACTCTGAACTCGGCAAGCTCAACGACAAGTACCACATCCAGAGCAAGCTGACCACCCTGATCTCCAGCAAGGGGTCGTCACTGGCCGGGGGGGTCCTAGGCGCCGGCGAACTGGTCCTGGGCACGTTCTCGGAGCTGCTGGGCGTGGTCGTGCTGACCATCTACTTCCTGGCCGGCCTGCCCAGCATCAAGCTGTTCTTCTACCGGCTGATCCCGCACTCGCGCCGCCCCCGGGTCATCCTGATCACCGACCAGATCACGATCAAGGTCGGCGGTTACGTGCTGGGCAACGTGCTGACGTCGGCCATCGCCGGCCTGGGGACGTTTTTCTGGATGCTTGCTTTCGGCATCCCCTACCCGGCACTGCTGGGCCTGCTGGTGGCCATCCTGGACCTGATTCCGGTCGTGGGGTCCACCATCGGCGGCTTCATTGTCACCCTGGTCGCACTGACCGTCTCCCTGCCCGTCGCTATCTACACGCTGGCCTTCTACATCGGCTACCGGCTGGCCGAGGACTACCTCATCGTGCCCCGCGTCATGGGCCGCACCGTCGAGCTCCCGGCCGTGGTCAGCCTGGTCGCGGTGCTGCTGGGCGGGGTGCTGCTGGGCATCGTCGGCGCGCTGGTCGCGATCCCGGTCGCGGCCGCCCTCCGGGTGATCCTGAACGAGGTCACGTTCCCGCGGATGGATAAGAACTGAGCGGTCAGGCCGCGCCGAGCCGCTCGATGACCGGCGCCAGGGCCGCCATGTACGGCGCGTGCACGGTGAGGTAGCTGAAGCCGAAGCGCTCCCGGCGCTCCTCCAACTGCGCGGCGATCTCGGCCACCGTCCCGAACAGCAGGAACGGCGTCTCGAGGACCTCGTCCAGGGTCAGGTTGAGGTCATCCTCGGCCAGGACCTGCTCGGCCGCCGCGCGCCGGTCCGGGGTCACCACCACCATCTGAATCAGAGCATGGAGCTCCAGGTCGTCGGCCCGGTCACCAGCCTGGGCCCGGATGTAGGCCACCCGTTCGTCGGTCTGGGCCGCACTCTGCAGGAAGAAGGTCCCCGGCGGCTGGCCCGGAGCCTGCATCAGGCCGACGAGCGCGACGGTGTTCGCCCGCCGCGCGGCCAGGGCCAGGATGCGGTCGCCGGTGCCGCCGATGATGAGCGGCGGTCCGGTGCCGTTGAATCCGCTCCGCTGGACCGGGGTCAGCGGCGTCCGGCCGCTGGCGGCCTCCAGTGGCCGCCGCTGCGGGTAACCGGCCTGACGGAAGATCTGCTCCAGCTCGTCCACGGTGTCGGCCACCGCTCCGACCCGCTCCCGCAGCGGCGGCCAGGTGATGCCGGCGGCGTCGAACTCCCACTTCATATGGCCCGCGCCCAGCCCCAGCTCGAACCGGCCGTCGGTCAGGACGTCGGCCGTGGTCACCTCCCGGGCCAGCAGGTGAGCGTTCCAGAACGGCACGTTCAGCACCATCGTGCCGACCCGCAGTCGCTCGGTGACCTGGGCCGCCAGGACCAACGGGCTAAACGGCGCCGGGGACCCGAGATGGTCGGCGGTGAACAGGGTCGAGTACCCGAACCGTTCCGCGTCCTGGCAGTACTGGACGAACTCCGCCCGGGAGCCGACCCCGAACACGTTGCAGCTGAACCGGAAATCACGCATAGTGTCAGCCTCCACCGGTTACGCGAGTGGCGGCCACCCACTTAGCTGAGGGCAGAGCGTCAGGCCGACTCCCGGACGACGAGAGCCGGCTCGAAGATGGCCGAACTCGGGGGCAGGCTCGGGTCGTCCACCTGGGCCAGCAGCATCCGGGCCATCTCGGCCGCCATGTCCTCCACCGGCTGCCGGACTGTGGTCAACGGGGGGCGGCAGGCCAGCGCGGCCGGGCTGTCGTCGAAGCCGATGACCGCTACGCCCCCGGGGACCTCGCGCCCGTGCTCGGCCAGCGCGAGCAGCGCACCCTGGGCCATCAGGTCGTTGGCGGCAAACACGCCGTCCAGGTCGGGCACCTCGGCCAGCAGCCGGGCCATCGCGGCCCGGCCGCCCGTGACGGTGAAGTTGCCCGCCACGCTGGACACGCCGGGCTGCCCGTGCTCGGCCATCGCGTCCCGGAAGCCGTCCAGCCGGTCCTGGCTCGCGGGCAGGTGAACGGGCCCGCCGATGGTCACCACCCGCCGGCAGCCACGCGCGCGGAGGTGACCGGCGGCCAGTCGAACACCCTGCCGGTGCCCCACGTCCACGTAGCTGACCGGCGCGGGACGTGCCGGCCGGGTGAACAGCACGGCCGGTGCACCGGACCTGGCCAGCAACTCCGGCAAGGGATCGTCCGGCCAGACCGACACCAGGGCCACGCCGTCGACGTCGCCCTGGCGCAGCCGGGTCAGCAGCTCGTCCCGGGCCGCCACCGAGTCGACGTGGATGAGCAGCGGGTGGACCCGGCGCGGTCCCAGCTCGCCCAGGATGCCGGCGACGATCCGCCCGAAAAAGGGGTCCGCGTACACGGTGCTGACCAGCGCGCCGCCCGCCAAATCGCGGCGTGGCTCGGACACGACCAGGCCGACGGTCCCGGTCCGGCCGGTGACCAGCGACCGGGCCGCTCGGTTGGGCACGTAGCCCGTATCGGCGATGGCCCGCTCCACGGCCTGGCGCATGTCCGGGTCGACGGACTCGACCCCGTTGACCACGCGCGACACGGTGGCCCGCGAGACCCCGGCCACCTCGGCCACCTGTACCAGCGTCGGCCGCCGGGCCGGATGCGGGCCAGTGCCCATGAGAGCGCTCTCCCCGTCCCGTCGACCGAACGCGCTGAGCGGTTCCTAGGTTAGCCGATCAGCGCCGTCCAGCCGGGCGCCGCGGACGTGCCCGAGCCGCGTGGGCCGCCCGTTGCGACCGGCCGGGTACGGTCCGCGACTACCGCCGTGAGCTGCCCGTTAGAGGTGGGTTTGCCCGAAGGGAATGCACTTCTGTCGAACTTGTGTTCCCCTAGCACTTGGGTCCGACATTCTGATTGAGGTTTTATCGCACATGTGTTCTAATTACCCTCATGAGTGAGGGCATACAGGTGGCGCTGTCACCGTCAACAACGCCGCCCGTGACCTCCTGCCCAGCCAAGCCGATGAGGAGGCCGTTGTGAAGATGGTGCGTGACTTTGAGCGCAAGCTCGCCGCGGCCGCCCTGGCCCGCGATCCGGAGCTGAGCCGGCTGTACGACACCCGCCAGCTGACCCTGGAGGGCCTGGACGAGCTGCGGGACCCGGCCCGGGCCGCCGCGCTGCGAACCGTCCCCGAGCGCCCCGGGCCCGCTACGGGGCCGCTCCGGGTCCCGGCGGTGGACGGACCCCGTGCCCCGGCAGGCCAGGACCGGACCGAGCTGCTGGTCAACCAGGGCCGCGGCAGCGCCTACCGGCCGAGCCGCTGGCGGCAGCGCAAGTTTCTCATCGGGGCGGGCGCAGCCCTGCTGGTGGTGATCATCGTGGTGGTCACGATCGTGCTCAGCAGCGGGGCATCGTGGCCCGCCAGCGTGACCACGGTCAAGTCGGAGATCACCACGGCCTGTGGCAACCCCGACGTGATGTCCGAGCCCGGCCAGGTCAACTTCGCTTGCGCCAAGCAGACGCAGCAGGTCCTGTGGGTCTTCTCCCTGCTCTCCAGCGAGAACAACTCGCAGTTCAACGACACCACGACCGGGCGGCAGGGGCTCGAGCCGATCACACCGACCCAGGGCGCTGAGGTTGCGTGGTCGCTGAACCTGCACCACCCGTACAACCCGCTGAACCCGATCGACAGCCTGCAGGTGGCCGCGCGGGCCATCGACAACATCATCGGCGGCGCCTCGGCCATCGGCGCCAACGGCGCTCCGAGCATCCAGCCCGGCCTGGAAAGCTACCCGGCCAACTGCCTGCGGTACACGGGGTCAGCCGAGCTGACCTCACGGGCCGGCTTCCCCAGCGTCTGCGCCAAGCCGATCAAGACCAGCCAGCAGGAAGGCGCGCTGGTGGCCGACGTCTACAAGAAGTGGGCCGTCGGCGCCACCGCCCAGCAGGCGAACGCGGCCGAGGTGCTGTACGAGAACTCCGGCAACCCGGGGTCCCAGCAGGTCCAGGCCATTTTGAAGAACCTGTCCAGGACCAGACTCTGACCGGCCCACCAGGAGCGGCCGTCGCCACCGCGGCGGCCGCTCAGTTGACCCGACTTCGGAAGTAGGTGAATCTGTGCAACCCCCTCGCAAGCCGTGGTGGCAGCAGGCGACCGCGCTGGTCAGCCTGGGCACCGGCGGGGCGATCACTGGCTTCGCCTTCGCCCACGGGACGCCGGCGCACCTGGCCTCACCAGCCAGTGTCCCGGTGACGCTCACCGCGCTGGACCAGGTGGCTCAGCCGGCCAGCGGCCAGGCTGCGTCGGACGAGTCGGTCGTCCGCTCGGCCATCGTCAAGGTGGCCAGCTACTACGCCAAGCTGGCCGAGACCAAGACGCCGGCCGAGATGGAGGCGCTGATCTGGCAACAGGACAGCACGGACGGCGCCGACCACGGCCAGTCCTGCGCCGCGTTCGCCAGCATGACCCTGCAGCTTGGCGCCCAGCTGGCCGGGAAGGAGAGCTGGGTCACCGGTGGCTCAACCTACCCGTGGCCGCTGCACGACTGGGTCGACGCCCGCGTCGACCCCAATTCGGACTCACTGAGCATCACCTCGATCGTGCAGGACGCCGAGGCCTACCAGCGCTGGCACCCGCTGGGCAATAGCTACCAGCCGCTGCCGGGCGACTGGGTGCTGTTCGACAACCACGTCGAGGTGGTCACCGGCTACTCGGGTGGGGTGCTCTCGACCATCGGCGGCGACTCGCTGCCCAACTTCTCGGTCAACGCGCACGAGTACTCCCGCTCGCTGAGCTCGGAGGGGGTGCAAGGCTTCGTGAGCAACGGTGACCTGCCTGCGGCGGCCACGGCCGCAGCGAAGTCGCGGTCCGCGGGCGCGAGCTCGGCGGGCGCGAGCTCGGCGGGCGCGAGCTCGGCGGGCGCGAGCTCGGCCAGCAGGGGGCGGACGGCGGCCGGTTCGGCCGCCGCCAGGAAGCAGGCCACGCCGGCCACGCCCCAGGACGACCAGCAGGCCGAGGAGGCGCTGGCCGCCATTCCGGGCACCCTGGCCGCTCAGCAGGGCTCGCGTTCGGCGGGCTCGGGGGGATCTGGCTCGGCTACGGCCGCGGCGTCGTCGGTGGGGGCCGCGATCCCGGGCGTCCCGGCCGGTTCGGCTGCGTCGGGTAGCGCGTCATCGGGCTCGGCCGCGCCGGCGGCGGCTTCGTCGAGCGGTGGGTCGTCGAGCCCGGCAGCATCGGCCGCGGCTGAGCCGAGTGCGACATCGTCAAGCCCGGCATCGTCAAGCCCCGCGTCCTCCAGCTCAGGGACCTCCAGCCGGGCATCCTCCAGCCCGGCATCCTCCAGCTCCGGAGCATCGAGCCCGGCGACATCGAGCCCGGCGACGCCGAAGTCCACCAGCCGGGCCGGGGCCAAGGCGTCCGCGCAGCCCAAGTCCGAGCCCTCCGCCGCCATTCCCGGCCTGCCCATCCCCCAGGCCTCGGCGGCCAGCTCGCCGAAGGCCAAGAGCCCGAGCTCGGCCGCGGCCGGCTCGTCGTCTTACGCCCGGCACCGTTCCACGGCCATTTCGGCCGAGGCGACGCCGGGCTCGGCCGCACAGCGGGCGTTCATCAACCAGATCGCCCCGGGTGCGATCGCGGCCCAGCAGACCTACGGCGTGCCCGCGGCGGTGACCATCGCCCAGGCCATCGATGAGTCCGCGTGGGGTCAGAGCTCGCTGGCCAGTGAAGACCACAACCTGTTCGGCATCAAAGGCACCGGCCCTGCGGGCAGCGTCGCGCTGCCGACCCAAGAGGTGTACGACGGTCAGACGGTCAACATCACGGCCGCCTTCCGCGTCTACCACGACGTGGCCGAGAGCATCGACGACCACGGCAAGCTGCTGGCGGAGAGTGGCTCGTACTCGGCCGCGATGGCCAGCAAGCAGAGCCCCAATTCGTTCGCCAACGCGCTGACCGGTGTGTACGCCACCGACCCGGGCTACGGGTCTCAGCTGATCGACCTGATGCGCAAGTACAACCTCTACCGGTACGACGCCTCGGCCGCGTCCAGCAGCTCGACCCCGGCGGCATCGGGTGCAGCCGGGTCGAGCCCAGCCTCGGCTTCGGCGGCGGCCAGCCCCAAGTCACAGCCGCATGGCGCCACCCAGTCCCACCCGGCCAGCCGGGCGAAAACCACGAACCGGCCCACGGCCAAGGCCACGTCGCCCAGCCTGTTCGCACCCTCGGGATCGTCCTCGGCCCGGGTCAGCGCGCCTCCGGCCACGACGGCTCCGGCCGCCGCCAGCACGGCCCCTACGCCGGCCACATCGGCTTCCGGCTCATCCGCCGGGTCGTCCGGGGCACCGACGGCACCGGACGCAGGTTCGCCGGCGGCCACGGCGCCACGCCCGGTCGCCTCGGCGAACGCCTCCGGCGCCAGCCACGGGACCGGTACCTCCGGTCCCGCCAGCACCGGGAGCACCGGCAACTCTGCCGGCACCCTGGGCAACGCGGGCACCTCGGGTAACGCGGGCACCTCAGGTAACGGGGACGCCGCGGGCAGTGGGAACGCCGCGGGCCACGCCGGCGTCTCGACCACCCCGAGCGGCACAGGCACCTCAGGCGCGCCTACCTCAGGCGGGTCGGCCACCTCGGGCGGGTCGGCTGCCTCAGGCGGCTCGGCTACGTCGGGCGGCTCGGCTACCTCGCCCGGCCAGGCCCAGATCCCGGGTATCCCCGCCGGGGCCAGCACGGGTTCCAGCGCTGCGGGCGGCCCGGGTGCGACCCAGGGGTTCCCGGCCGAGGCCAGCACGTCGGCCGCGGTCAGCTCGTCCGCCCCGGCCACGGACGCGGAGCTGACCGCGGTCTACCAGCCGACCCCCAAGGCCCCGGCGGCCAGGAAAGCGGCCAAGCGGAAGGTTCCCGGCCCCAAGGCCCGGCGGGCCGCGCCGCGCTACCAGCCGGAGCTGCCGACGCCGGTCAAGAACGCCCTGCTGTCCTCGGCCCGCAAGCCGCTGAGCCGGGCCGAATATGTCTACCGGGACGTGGCGGCCAGCGCCGGCCTGTCGTGGAAGATCCTGGCCGCCTGCGACTGGATGCAGTGCGACGCGCATCCCCGGTACTCGCCGGTGCGGGGTGAAAAGCTCGGCACGGTGAACCCGGACGGCACGGTGTTCTTCACCAAGTCCGAGGCGCTGACCCAGAGCGCCCACGACCTGATCACCCTGGCCGGAGCGGTGTACGACATCGACCTGACCGCCCCGGTGCCGCTGTCCGTGCCAGAGCTGGCCAACGTCTTCGCGGCCTACCGCTGGGGCGGCCTGCTGCGCCAGCACAGTACCTCGGCCATGGAGTTCCCCTACTCCGTGCAGGGCCTCACGGACCAGTTCATGCACATGCGCTGGCCGAAGATTGCCGACCCGAACGCGCCGGACAAGCCCGGTAGCAAGTACCGGCGGGCCTTCGGGGCCGTGCCGGTGGTGCTGAGCCTGGACTACCCGGCCATCGTCCTGTGACCGCGCCGAGCAGAAACCCAGGTGACCCGATGGCCCGAATCTTCCTGCTGCTGACCGCGCTGAGACAGCGGCGGCTGGCCCAGTACGAGGCGGCCGTGGCCGGCGCCCACGGCGGCGACTGGCGTGGTTCGACTGCCCGGCACCGTTCAGCCGGCAGCACGTACCGGCTGAACGGGCCCGCGGCCACGGCGGCTCCGCAGGCCGAGCCGAGGGAGGCCGGCCGCCCGCCGGGCTGGGCCGCCGGCGCCGCCCCGGACGGCTGGACCCAGGTGCTGCCGTCGCCCCAGCTCCCTCCGGCCGGCCGGCTGCGCCGGCCCTGGATCCCGCGCTGGGTCAAGTGGAGCGTGTTCCTCGTGCTGGTGGGGCTGGTGTTCCGGCGCGCGGTGGCCTCGGTGGTCATGATGGCGCTGTCGGCCGGGCTGCACCTGGTCGGCCTGAACGTGCAGCTGCCCCACATCCGGTTCGGCTGGCCCTGGCAGACGGTCAGCGCGGCCCCGACCGCCTCGAACGTCGAGCTGGGCCCGTGGGTCCTGCAGAAGATCGAGGGCATCTCCAAGCCCGCCCTGGGCACCGAGAACTTCAACTTCGTGTTCACCCACAAGGTGTCCAAGAACATCGGCCCCTGGCCCTGCTGGTACTCGAGCACGTTCTACGCGGTCGGGCACGCATCGGCGACGGTCAACCTGAACCCCGGGCCGTCGTGGTGGACGGCCGCCGCCGGGCACTACCAGCTCCAGGTGCTCAGCCGCCCGGCCGGGGGGCAGCCGGGCCGGGTCAGCATCGTGATGGTGCTGCCGCCGCCCCAGCTGCCGCAGAACATGCACGACGTCTCCATCGACAACACGCTGTCCAAGCCGCTGAGCACCTCGCACAGCTGGACCTACCCGGGCCTGGGCTGCGGGGCCCTTATCAAGCCCCAGTTCGCCCCGTCGGTCGTGTACGACCAGGCTCAGCAGGAGGCGTTCTACCGCGTCGGCCACGTGTCGTCGGTGACCCGGCCGCTGATCAGCACGGCCGAATCCCAAGCGTCCCAGATCATCAGGAACAACTTCATCCAGCCCACGGTCAACGCGCTGGGCTACACGCTGGCCCGCTTCACCCTGCGCTGGGCCGCGGCCAGCTAGCCTCCCGCCCGGCGCGGCCGGGCCTAGCGGCGTGACCACGGATCGGGTACGGCCAGGCGCTCGCGGTGGCCGTACCCGCTCTTTTCGAAAAAGGGCGCCACGGACTTGATCGTTTACTGTCCGCGGGCGCGAATTATGCGTTATGCCTGGCTAGAGATGTTCCCCGGAAGGGTGGGGCGATGAAGCTCCGCATGCTCGCCGCGATGCCGACCCTCATGCTGGCCGTCACCGCCGGGCTCGCCGCCTGTGGCGGCGGCGGTCCGGCGGCTACCTCTCTTGCGGCCAAAGTCGGCTGCGGCAACGTGACTCAGGCCCCGCAGACCTCGAACGCGCAGCAGGACATCGACTGTGACCTGCCCGGCGGCTCCGCCGTCGAGATCGCGACCTTCGGCAGCACGACCGACCGGAACGGTTGGATCGCCAGCCAGCCCGCGTCGAGTTGCTGCGCGGCCGGCAACCTTTGGGCCGCGACCGTCACCCCCGGCGGCAGCGAGCCGGTTGGCCCGATGCTCCAGAACATCGCGAGCAAGCTCGGCGGCCAGCAGGTGAAGGCGTCCTAACCGGTCCGTGGCGGTCGCACGGCCTGACCCACGCTGATGGTGCCCGGCCCGGCCGTCCCCGGTCGGCGGCATCGCACCGCGTCCACGTAACCGGCCACGTACGTCAGCCCGTCCGCCGCCGTGATGCGGACCTGATCCCCGGCGATCCGGACCCGCGTGATCGGCTCCCAGCGATCGCGGCCCTGCTCGTCACCCCCGAGATAGATCTCCCACCCCACCCGTTCGAGCAGCTTGCGCCCGTAGCAGTACGCGTCTGGATCGCTCCCCACGCCAACCCCCGGTCAGCGCAGCTCCCCCGCCGCCCCCGACGAGTCCCCCTGACCTGCGCTTTCACCAAGTGTACGGCCCGCCCCAGCTGGCCCATCGGCCCCGTGGGCCCCGTGGGCCCCGTCGGACTCAGGCGACCCGGCAGCCCGGTGACGCGGAAACACCAGCAGCGGCTCTGCCCGAGAGGGGCAGAGCCGCTGCTGAGTCGCGCGGAGGCTCGGGGATTTGAACCCCGGATGGGCGGTAAACCCAAACCGCATTAGCAGTGCGGCGCCATAGACCGGACTAGGCGAAGCCTCCAACGGCGGTGCGCGTCAGCTTACCGTGATCCGCCGGTTCGCCAACCAGCGTATCGCCCGGGCCCACCTCATCCAACCGGGATGGGCCAGTCTGGCTGTTCCGGTCGGCCGTCCCAGCCGGGCTGCGGCGCCGGTCAGGCCAGCTTGATGACCTTGTACTCGCCCTGGGCGTAGGCCTCGCGCATCAGGCGCTTGGAGAACTTGCCCACGCTGGTCTTGGGCACCTCGTCGATGTAGGCCCAGCGCTCGGGGAGCTGCCAGCGGGGCACGCTGGCGGCCAGGTGGTCCCGCAGGTGCTCGGCCGGCAGGTCCGCGCCCTCGCGGATGACCACACAGGCGAAGGGGCGTTCGCCCCAGCGGTCGTCGGGCACGCCGATGACCGCGGCTTCCAGCACGTCGGGGTGGGCCATCAGGGCGTTCTCCAGCTCGACCGACGAGATCCACTCGCCGCCGGACTTGATGACGTCCTTGCTCCGGTCGCTGATCCGCAGGAACCCCTCGGAGTCAATGGTGCCCACGTCGCCGGTGCGGAGCCAGCCGTCGTGGAACTTCTGCGGGTCGTCGTCCTTGTAGTAGGCCCCGGTGACCCAGGGGCCGCGGACCTCGATCTCGCCTACCGCCTCGCCGTCCTGGGGCAGCACGGCGCCGCTGTCCCCGGTCAGCCGGGCCTCCACGGTGCAGAAGAAGCGGCCCGCGCTGTCCCGGTAGGGCCAGGCCGCGGCGCCGGTGACGCCGGCGGGCGGGTTGGCCACGCTGCCCAGCGGCGAGGTCTCGGTCATGCCCCAGGCCTGGACCAGCTTGACCCCGAGGTCGTCGAAGGCGCTCATCAGCGCGTGCGGCACGGCCGAGCCCCCCGCCACCACCAGCCGCAGCGACGACAGGTCACCGCCGTGCTGGCGGACGTGCTGGAGCACGCCCTGCCAGATGGTGGGGACGCCGGCCGCGACCGTGGGCCGCTCGGCCTCGATCAGGCCGACCATCGCCGCGGGCTGCATGTGCCGGTCCGGCATGATCAGGGTGGCCCCGGACAGCAACGCCGCGAACGGGAAGCCCCACGAGTTCACGTGGAACATCGGCACGATCGGCAGCACCCGGTCCTGCTCCGACAGGGCAAACGAGTTGCCGAAGGACGGCGCCAGCGCGTGCAGGTAGAGGGACCGGTGGCTGTAGACCACGCCCTTCGGGTTGCCGGTCGTGCCGCTGGTGTAGCACATGGAGGCGGCGGACAGCTCGTCCAGCGCGGGCCACTCATAGGAGTCGGGCCCGGCGGCCAGCAGGTCCTCATACGAGTGCACCTCGCGCTCCGGGCCGGCCAGCTCGGCCGCCTCCGGCGGCAGTTCGCCGCTGATCCCGGTGACGAGCACGTGCCGGATGGTCTTGGTATGCGGCAGCACCTGGGCCAGCAGCGGGACCAGGGAGGCATCCACGATGACCACGGCGTCTTCGGCGTGGTTGGCGATGTAGCCGACCTGGGCTGGGGCCAGGCGGATGTTGAGCGTGTGCAGCACCGCGCCCATGGACGGAATGGCCAGGTAGGCCTCGAGGTGCTCGGCGTTGTTCCACATGAAGGTGGCAACCCGCTGATCACCGTCGATACCGAGCCGGCTCAGCGCGTTGGCCAGCCGGGCACACCGGCGGCCGGTCTCGCCGTACGTCCGGTGCCGGACACCGTCCCCGGTGTTGGTCACGACCTCTTTGCCGGCGAACGTCGTGGTGCCGTACCGCATGATCGACGTGACCGTCAGCGGGACATCCATCATCGTGCTGCGCACGGCCCACCTCCTCGTGGCTATTTCGCTGATATTCCCACAGCGCGGACGAGGGCACCACGCCAGGATGCGGCGTCCGTCACATCGGGCTGGCCGCCTCGCCGGCCAGCTCGGCCGCGGACCGCTCCGGCAACTCGGTGACCGAAACCGGGCCCTGGCCGTGTGTAACCGAAAGTAGCTGCCCGTGCACCTGCACACGTCGCACTTGCGTCGTCACTCAGAGAACAGACCGGTGGCTCGCCGAGGTTCGGACGTACTTTCGAAAATGCCCGGTGGTTCCTCTGCGTGAACGTTCCAGAAAGGTTGCAAATTCGCTTGACGCAGGCCACTGATAGTAAGCATCGTCAAGAGAGTCGATGCAATCCCATGGGGGGCAAGTGCGCAGTCTGCGCGGAAATAGCCCGTCCGTTGATAGTGCCACGGACGCTATTGGTCCCGCACGTTTTGCCCGTCGGCGGCTGCTCAAGGCGGCCGTCTTCGGCTCGCCGGGCTCGCCTGATGACGATCATACGCCTGATGCCGCATACGCCGTGAACAGCGGCGGGACACATGCAGTTACCGGTAAAGTGCTCGACGTTAGCCCACATATCCTGGTTCTTCAGACTGCGGCCGGCGAAGAGCGGCTCACCCTGGCTGCCTCCACGGCCGCCTGGCGCGGGGGGCCGGTTGCCCCAGCCGCGCTTAGGCAAGGCGATAGGGCAATTGTTAAGCGCAATTATGTCCGGAACACGGTTGCTGACCGTATATGGGCGGAGATCGGCCGGGTGACCGGAACGATCGTGGAGCGCGACGCCGGCACGCTGCTGGTGGACGAGGGCACCGAGCAGGGCCGCAAGATCCTGGTCATCCCGGATCAGGCCAGCGGCCGGATCCAGGTCCGGTTCCCGCGCCTGCAGCCGGGTTACCTGGTGGACGTCATCGGCCTGCGGCACCCGGGGTTCCTGGAGGGCCTGATCCCGGCCACCTCGCAACCACCGTACCGGGCTGACCATCCGCCGAGCCCGCCGCTGATCAGCGGCCACATTCCGGACACGATCAGCGGCACCGCGACCTGGCACGAACCCGGCGAGGAGCCCGAGGACCTGATCGGCCTGGCCTACCCCGCGCTCGACCCGGAGACCGGGTGTGAAGGACACAGCCTGCCGCCGGCCACGGACGACCTCGGCCTGGCGGCCGAGGCGGGGCGGGGCCACATCGGACGGCACACCCGGGCGTCACTGGCCCGCCTCCAGGCCGGCCAGCCTGACCCCCGGTACCCGCCTGTGGCCAGCGGCCACGGGCAGTGCTCCGAGGCATACCACGCCGACCAGTTCGCGGTCGACGCGCACCTGGCGGGCCCGGGCTGTGTCCAGCTGCCGTACTTGTCCCTCGGCAGCATGCTGCGGATCCGCAACGACTGCGCCCAGCGGGCCCGGGACCTGCCGGTGACCAGCTGCGGGGCGTCGGCCCGGCTGTTCTGCGACCGGTGCGTCACCTGTGGCACGTCCCCGCGAGGCCGGGTGGCCGACCTGACCATGTCCGCGTTCGTCGACCTCGGCGGCGACCTCGACCGCGGATGCTTCAACGCGACGATCACGATTGGCGGCTGACGATGCCCAGTGCGGTACCCGGCCTAGTACTCAGTGCGATCCGGGAGGTACAGATCCCGCTGCTCGCGGTGATGCTGCTGGGTGGGTGCGGGGCCAAGGGCATCCGGGTGCTGAAGAGCCGGGAACTGTCCGTGGCCCTGGGGCCGACGGCCCTGTTCCCGCTCCGGCTGCGCCGGCCGATCGCGATGGCCATGTGCGCCACCGAGTTCGGGCTGGGCATCGGGCTGATCGTGACGGCCGGAAGGCTGGGGCGGGGGCTGCCGGCGACGGTCGTGCGCACCGGCGTGAGCCTGCTGTTCCTGATCGCGGTGGGCGCACTGATCGAGCTGCGGGAACGCCGCCCCGACGCGGGCTGCGGCTGTTTCGGCGACCTGAGCGTGACCCCGGTCGGGGCCCGCACGATCGCCCGCTCCGCGCTACTGGCCGCGGCGGCCATCGTGACCGTGGGCGGACCGCCGCTGCAGATGCCGGCCTCCGGCCAGGCGGCGACGCTGTGGGTCGTGACCCTGGTGGCCGAGGTGCTGCTGCTGGCCGCGCTGTCGCCGGAACTGGGCGAAGTCATGGCCCGGCTCGGCTACTCCGAGCCGTGTGAGGTGCGGCGGATCAGCGTAGACCGGACGCTGGCCGCCCTGACCGGCAGCGCCCCCTGGCGCCGGTACGCGGGCTTCGTCACCGAGGCGGCGCCGGCCGACATCTGGCGCGAGGGCTGCTGGCGCTACCTGCTCTACCCCGGCGAGACCGGCGACCGCCGCATCGACCTCGTTTTCGCGGTCAGCCTGCGGTCACGCCGACCCCAGATCCGGGTGGCCATACTGGACGCGATGACCGACGAGGTCCTCACCGGCGCGCCGCCGTCCAGCCCCGCCCCGGAGCGGACCGCCGGCCTGCCGGTGCCCGGGCCGGGCCAGCTGCGTCCGCTGCCCGACCTGGACGTCAGCCGCCCGATGGCCGGGCTGGGCGCCCGGGCCAGCCTGGACGAGCGGGCCCTGCGCCCCACGGGCGGCCTGGACCGCCAGCACCGCCCGGGGGCTCAGCCCCGGCTGGACGCTCAGCCCCGGGTCGGTGTCCAGGCGCGCCATCGAAGCTCTGCCCCGTTCTAATGCTTTATTAAATAAAATCTATAAACGCCTAGAGGAGCCAAGAAGAGGCAAGCTCAGACCGGCTGGGCGCGCAGGAACTTCCCGAAGTGCGGCACGGTGAACGCGATCACGCCCCGCTCAGAGCTGTAGATCAGGCCCTTTTTGATCAGGCCGTCGCGGGCGGGCGACAAGCTGGACGGCTTGCGGCCCAGCTCATCGGCCACCGCCGAGGTGGGGACCGGGTCATCGCCCAGCGAGGCCATGGCCCGCATGTACTCTCGCTCGGCCGGGGTGGCGCGCTCGTACCGGCTGCCGAAGAAGCCCACCGCGAGCTCACCCTCGGCCTCCGGCGCGGCCACCCGGACGTCGTTGGCCGTGACCGGGCTGCCGGTGGCCACGTCCCAGGTCACCTTGCCGTAGGCCTGCACGAAGTACGGATAGCCGTCCGCCGCCGCGTACAGCGCGTCCAGCGCGCCCGGCTCGAACGTGACTTCCTCCCGCTCGGCCGGCGCGAGCAGGGCCAGGTCGGCCGCGGTCCGCTCCAGCCGGTCGATGCGGACGTAGCGGAACAGCCGCTCCGAATAGCTCTTGCTGGCCGACAGCACCGACGGCAGGTGCGGCAGCCCGGCCCCGACCACGATGAGCGGCCCGCCGTTCTGGGACAGCTCGTGGCACGCCGTGCACAGGGCTGAGATATCGGGTGCGGGCACGTCCTGCATCTCGTCGATGAACAGCGCGACGCCCACGCTCAGGTCGGCGGCGACCGACGCGGCGTCGGTGAACAGCTCGGTCAGGTCGATCTCGATGTCACCGGAGTCAGCCCGGCCCCGCGCGGCCGGGACGTCGATGCCGAACTGGGTGGTGACCGAGCTGCCCTTCGGGGCCTGCGCATCGCGCAGCGCGAACGCCTTGAGTACGGACAGGAAGTATTCGATCCGGTCCGGCGCGCGGTGCCGGGGGGCCAGCTCCCGCACCGCCATGTGCAGGGCCGCGGCCACCGGGCGCCGGACCGACTGCTCGGGCCGGGCCTCGATCTTGCCGGTCCCCCACAGCCGCTGCATGGCCATCGAGCGGAACGTGTTCAGCAGTACAGTCTTGCCCACACCGCGCAGGCCGGTGAGCACCATGCTGCGTTCGGGGCGGCCGCGGGCGACGCGCTCCAGCACCACCTCGAACTGGCTGATTTCGCGATCGCGCCCGGCCAGCTCGGGGGGTCGCTGGCCCGCCCCAGGGGCGTAGGGATTCCTTACCGGGTCCACGCATCGGACTCTATGACGCGGTCTAGTGCAATCCTTAGATTTTCGTAGACAGCGCTACCGGCGTGTCGCGCATACCGGCCCGAATCGGGCCGGGGTGGGCGAACCAGGTCCGCGTCAGGACGGCGGCTCGTGGCCGCCCTGGTTGATGCGGGCCAGAAAGGCGTTGTAGGCGGCCAACTGGTCCTCGTCCTCGTCGATGTCGGACGGAGGCCGGGTGGGCCTGGCTCCGGGTGCACTGGCCGTGACCGCCTCGTGCGATGCCGTGAGCTGCTCCAGATTGACCCGGCGCGCGGTCTCCAGCCAGCCCCGGCTGTCCACGCTCTGGCTCTGCCGGGTCCAGGCCAGGAAGGTGAACATGATCAGCACGAACATGATGGCCGAGCCGCCGACCCACATCACCGCCCCGCCGATGTGCACGTCGTCCACCGGGCTCGGGCCCCAGGTCCGGCTGCGCATGCCCGAGGTGACCGGGAACGGGTCGCTGGAGTAGGAACCAAGCGCCACCCCGGTGAAGGCGTCCACCGGCATCGCGATGAACAGGAAAATCAGCCGGATCGGGTAGGACAGCCGCCAGCGGATCGGCTCGCTGCCGATCAGCGGCAGCAGGTACAGGTAACCGACCACCAGATACAGGCCGTGCTCGGCGTTGTGCACGTTCTCGTGGGTCAGCACCAGGTTCATGAACCCGGTCAGGTGGGTGACGACGATCGTGGCGGCGTAGGCCGCGATCCCGAACCCCGGGAAGGTCAGCGCGGCGGCGACCCGGGACCGGACGATCCGTATCCCCCACGCATGCAGCGGATTCCGGCTGGCGTGCAGCAGCAGGGTGACCGGCCGCCCGACGACCAGCAGCGCGGGCGCGACCATGATCAGCAGCAGATGCTGGATCATGTGGTCCCAGAACAGCACGTCGTCGTAGGTCCCGACGCCGCTCTCGGTAGCCAGCACGATGATCAGCAGGCCGCCCAGGAACACCCCGGTCCGCCACTTGGGCCACGGCCGGGCCGGATGACGACGGGCCACCCGGACCACGCCCCACAGGTAGGCCGCGGCCACCAGGACCACCGCCACCGTGACGACCGGGGCCCACTGCCACCGGCCGAGCGCCTCGGAGACGCCGAACGGCGGGAGCACGTCGCTTCCCATACCGGCGAGACTACTCGGCGCCCCGGACCGGTCAGCTGCTGGTGGTGGTGAAGCTGGCCGTGGCCAGGACCGTCCCGCTCAAC
This sequence comes from Streptosporangiaceae bacterium, assembly GCA_965277615.1. Taxonomy (GTDB): domain Bacteria; phylum Actinomycetota; class Actinomycetes; order Streptosporangiales; family Streptosporangiaceae; genus Bog-532. Next base: position 565,415 of record CBDIDG010000005.1, read on the forward strand.
GTCGTCAGCCGGGCCCCGGTGACCTGGCTCGCCGCGATCGGGTCCGGGCTGCCCCAGGCTCCGTAGCCGCCCTCCAGCCGGAACGAGCCGATGGTGACGGTGCCGCCACCGCGCGTCTCCAGCTGGCAGATGACGCTGTCGTTGCTGCTGCCGTGGGTGTCGACGGCCATGTACAGCCAGCGCGGGCTGCCGTCGTAGAGGTAGACCTTCCCCTCGGTCTGGTGCGCGGCGGTGAGCAGCGCAGCCTCCCGCAGCGGCGCCTCGGCGGTGGTGCCACGAGCACCACCCGACGGAGCCACCGCCCCGCGCAGCCCCCAGCCGCCGAGACCGCAGGCCACCACGGCCAGCGCGGCCGCGGCCACGGTCAGCATCCGGCGGGTCCAGCGCTTCGGGCTGCGCTGGCCCTTCGGGGCCGGCTCGCCGCCCGGACTGGCCTGACTGGGTGTGGCCAGGCCGAGCCGGCCCATCACCCGGGACTCGAAACCTTCGGCCGGCTCCCGGCTGGGCAGCAGCCCGAGCATCTCCTCCCCGGTCAGCGACAGCTGGCGGACGTACTCGCGGCAGGAATCACACTCATCCAGGTGCGCGACGGCCTGAGCGCGCTCGCGGCCGGTGAGCACCCCGAGAGACAGCTCGGCCGCCACGTCGGCAAACTCGCCGCAGCTCATCTGGTTCTGCTCACTCATCGCCTACATCCTCCCGGAGGTAAGCGGAGCGGAGTTTTTCCATCCCGTCCCTGATCCGAGTCTTCGCCGTGCCGAGAGGTATTCCCTCGGCCTCGGAGATCTGCCGTGCCGTCATGCCATAGATACCCGCCATCGCGACCGCCCGAGCCTGCCCGGGGGGCAGATCGGCCAGCGCCTGGCGCAGGCCCTGGGCGCTGTCGTGGGCCACCGCGAACCGTTCGGGGGTGTCGGTCATCGCGGTCAGCAGAGCCGGCAGGTCCTGGGGGTCCACCGGCGTCGACGTGCGGGCCCGTAGCACGTCGACGGCCAGGTTATGGGCGATGGTGGACAGCCACGCTCGTACCGACCCGCGCCGGGTGTCGAAGACCTGCGCGTGCCGCCAGGCTCGTTCGAACGTCTGCTGGGCGACGTCCTCGGCCGTGGTCGGGTCGCCGAGCACGGTCACGGCGACGCCGAACACCACCCGCTGGAAGCGCCGTACGAAGGCCAGCGACAGCTCGGCGTCCCCAGTGCCCAGTCCCGCTAGGAGCGTCTCGTCCGGCAGCCGGTCGGCTGGGATTCCCATCCTCTGCACACTGTCTGATACGCGCGGGCGGGTCCAGGGGATTGCCGTACTCGCGGAAGACTTTTCCCGGGCCGGCGCTGCGGTCAGGTCGGGGGCGGTGATGCCCGCCCGGCGTCGCCGGCCGGCAGCCGGCGCCACGGCCGGGAGGCCAGCACCAGCGCGGCCGCGATCAGCAGCACGGCCCCGCCCACGAACTCCTCGATCAGCGATGATTTCGCGTAGGGGACGAGCAGACTGTCCTTGAACCCGAACAGGCCGAAGTTCACGCTGAGCAGCAGGCCGGCCGCGGTGGCGATGCAGAAGGCGGCGCCCGCCAGGATCAGCCCCAGGCGACGGAACACACCGAGGGCCAGCGCGAGCAGGATGCCCACGATCCCCTGAGCCAGGAACAGCGGCCCGATGACCGAGATGTGCTCGTAGTTGCCGTAGATCTTCAGGTGGATGAGGGCCGAGAGCAGCACCAGGACCGCCCCGGCCACCGCCACGACATTGGCCGCCCACCGCAGCGCGGGCGGAGCCGCCTTGGCCGGGCCCCAGCTCGCGGCCCAGAGCAGCCGGCGGGGCGAGAGCGACGCGTGGCCGGCGGGCGCCGGGTGCGACGCGCTGGCCGGGCCCGTGCTGGCCGGATTAGTGCTGGTCATACCGGAATCCTCTTTCGCGTGGTTCGTGTCGGAGGTCATGGCTCAGTACCCGTATCTGCCGGAGCCACCGGAACCGGAGCTCGAGCTAGAGCCGGAATTGGAGTTGGCCCTGGCCGCCTTGGCCGTCACCGGGTTACCGGCGGCGTTCAGCACGTACCAGGTACCGCCGAAACTGGTCTGCGCCTGGCCGTGGGCCACCCCGGCGGCACCGGAGTCGCCGGCGAACGTGTACAGCGGCCAGCCGTTGTAGGTGACTTCCATCGCACCGCTGGCGCCCTTGACCGTGCCGAGCAGCGAGGACTGAACCCCGGTGCCGGCCTTGGCCGCGGTGGTGCCGCTGGGCAGGGTGGTCTCAGGCCAGACCTGGGTGCAGCCGTTGCTCGCCGTACAGGTGATCTTGCCGCCCTTTTCCGAGGTCAGCAGGTAGAGGGTCTGCCCCTTGCCGTTGACCAGCACGGTGCCGACTCCGGACACGTTCCTCGTGCTCACGGTCACGGCGGAGGACGACGTAGCCCCGGCCGCTCCGGCCGACGCACTGCTGGCGGCCGAGCTCGGGCTGGCACTCGAGCCGGACCCGGAAGCTGACGTACCGGCCGAGGCACCACAGGCGGCCACGGCGACAGCGGCGCCGAAAATTACGCCACCACCCAGCAGTCGGCGTGCTGTTGAGCCAGAATGGGGGCGGACGGTGTTGCTCACGAGAGAAACTTCCTTCTGAGGTTGCGCAGAGCTTCAAGGTGTTTCCCTTAGTTACGGGCTCCGGCCCCGAGGAGATTGCCGTCCGTCACAGACGTTGCCGCCGGGGGGCAGGCCAGACAGATCTGGCCGGAGACAACCGCACGTGGCGGCACGGTCCGTAACATAACCGGCTAATGATTACTCTCCGGTGATGGCCCGGTTCCAACTATTTCAGGCAAAATGAGGCGATGAAATGCGAAGTCACGCAGGTCAACGGCGACGGTAGTATTCGCCGGGCGCTGGTGGACACCGCCAACCGCCATGACGCTGCGCGATGGGAGAGCCTGGCCGACCAGGCTCATCTCGACGTTCCTCCGCCCTACCGCCCCCACCCCGGCGAACCCGTCTACGAGATCGCCGTCGACGGCCGGGCCGTCCAGATCGCCGACGGCGACCTCCTCGGCCCCCTCCGTGAACTGACCATCGGCGTCCTCACCGAAGGCTGGCAGATCATCTGACCTCAGCGGCCGCGGCGTAGCCGGCTGACGATCGGTTAGCGGCCGAACTTCTGCTTGGCCTCCGGAGTGACCGGGGTGAAGAAGTTGACCAGGTTGCCGTCGGGGTCGCGGAACAGCAGCGAGCGGTTGCCCCACGGCATCGTGGTGGGCTGGTTCACGAAGTCGTCGACCAGGCCGGTCAGCTTCTCGTATACCGCGTCCACGTCGTCGACCAGGAACTCGATGATCACCGAGTGGTTGTCCGCCGCCCGGGCCGCACCGGGCGCGAACACCGGCACGGTCCGCACGCTGCCGATGGCCAGCGTGCCGGCCGCGGTCCTGAGCTCGGCGAAGTTCTCGTTGGCCACGGTGGCGGGCAGGCCGGTGACCTGCTGGTAGAAACCGGCCAGCCGCTGGACGTCCGCGGTGATGATGCGGATCGAGACGAACTCCATAGTGCCCTCCTCGGTGGTAACCCCTGATGAGAAAGACGCTAAGCCAAATACCGGTCACCTTCCGCCCGGTATCTACGAGGTTTCTGAGCCTAGAACGGTGCCGGGATGTATCGCAGCGGCAGGTCCGGTTGCACGTAGCCGTGGGCTGCCTGCCGCTGGGGCAGCGTGACGTCCCGGGGGGTAAGCGGCTCGTAGGGGACCTGGCTGAGCAAGTGGCTGATGATGTTGAGCCGGCCCCGCCTCTTGTTGTCGGTCCGCGCGATGTACCAGGGTGCCCACGCGGTGTCAGTCGCGGCGAGCATCGCGTCCCGGGCCCTTGAGTAGTCGTACCAGCGGCGATAGGACTTCAGGTCCATGTCCGACAGCTTCCAGATCTTCCGTGGGTCGTTCATGCGGCTCATGAGGCGCCGCATTTGCTCGTGGGGGCTGACCTCGAGCCAGTACTTCAGCAGCAGGATCCCGTCATCGACCATAGCTTTCTCAACCCCGGGGGCGAGTTCCAGGAACCGCTCGGTCTCCTCGGGCGTGCAGAAGCCCATCACCCGCTCAACGCCCGCCCGGTTGTACCAGCTGCGGTCGAAGATCACGACCTCGCCGGCGGCCGGGAAGTGCGGGAGGTACCGCTGGACGTACATCTGCGACTTCTCACGCTCGGTCGGAGCCGGCAGGGCAACCAGACGGAACACGCGCGGGCTCACCCGCTCGGTGATCCGCTTGATCGTGCCCCCCTTCCCGGCGGTGTCGCGGCCCTCGAACACGATGCAGATCTTGGCGCCCGACGCCTTGACCCACTCCTGCATGGCCACCAGCTCACCGTGCAGGAGCTTCATCTCCCGCTCGTATTCCTTGCGCTTCATCTTTGGAGGCGGGCCAGTTCGGGTCTCCGGCCGCACTGCGCGCGGTGACACCTGATCCGCCAAAGCGTGTTGCTTGTGCTTGGCCATGTCGCCTACCTCGGGCGGCCTAGGCCGGCGGCCCTGACGGCTGGCCTGGGGCGGGAAGTCATTCAGCCAGGATCGCCTGCTCCGGCGCGCGCGCCTTCACCCGGTGGGGGTGATGCCAATTTTGCTCAGGCGGGCGAAATTACTATTACGCCTTACGACCAGGGCCCTTGGGGGTGTCTGTGTTTCGATGGGTGCCCGGGCTCCAGGTGATCTCGTCCTACCGTCGGCAGTGGCTGCTGAAGGACGTCATTGCCGGGGTGGTGCTGACCACCCTGCTGGTCCCGCAGGGCATGGCGTACGCCGAACTCGCGGGCCTGCCGCCGATCACCGGCTTGTACACGTCCATCTTGTGCCTGCTCGGCTACGCCGCGTTCGGCCCGTCACGGATCCTGGTGCTGGGCCCGGATTCCTCCCTGGGCCCGATGATCGCCGCGACGATCCTGCCGCTGATGGCGGCCAAGGGCGACGCCAAGCGGGCGGTCGCGCTGGCGTCGGTCCTCGCGATCATGGTCGCGGCGATCATGATCCTGGCCGCCGTGGCGAAGCTCGGCTTCATCGCCGACCTGATCTCCAAGCCGACGATGATCGGCTATATGAACGGCCTGGCGCTGACCATCCTGATCGGGCAGCTGCCGAAACTGCTCGGGTTCAAAGTCGAGGCTGATGACCTGATTCAGGAGATTACCGGGTTCGTCAAGGGCCTGGCCAATGGCGACGCGGTGCCGGCCGCGGCTACCGTCGGGATCGCCGCGGTCGTGTTGATCGTGGTGCTGCAGCGGTGGCTGCCGAAGGTCCCGGCCGTGCTGATCGCGGTCGTGCTGGCGATCGCGGCGACCACGGTCTTTCACCTGGCCGATCACGGCGTCAGCCTGGTCGGGGTGCTCCCCAAGGGTTTCCCGCCCCTCACGATCCCGTCCGTCCGCCTGTCCGATCTCGGGCCCCTGTTCGCCGGGGCACTGGGGATCGCCCTGGTCTCCCTGGCCGACACGATCTCCACGGCGTCGGCGTTCGCGGCCCGCACCGGGCAGGAAGTCCGCGGCAACGGCGAGATGATCGGCATTGGCGCGGCGAACCTGGCTGCCGGTCTCTTCCAGGGGTTCCCGGTCAGCACCAGCGGGTCGCGGACCGCCGTGGCAGAACGATCCGGCGCGAAGACGCAGCTCGCCGGCGTGACCGGGGCTGCCCTGATCATTCTTATGATCGTTCTGGTCCCGGACCTGTTCCGGAACCTGCCCCAGCCAGCCCTCGCCGCGGTCGTGATCACGGCAGCACTGTCCCTGGCCGACATCCCCGCAACAGTGCGGCTGTGGCGGCAGCGCAAAGCCGAGTTCCTTCTGTCCATCGCCGCCTTCCTCGGCGTCGCCCTGCTCGGCGTCCTGCCTGGCATCGTGATCGCGGTCGTGCTGTCCATCCTCAACGTCTTCCGGCGCGCCTGGTGGCCCTACGCCACGGTGCTCGGACGCGTCGAGGGAGTGGAGGGCTACCACGACATCCACTTCTACCCCGAGGCCGAGCATCTGCCTGGCCTGGTGATCTACCGGTTCGACGGTCCGCTGTTCTTCGCCAACGCCACCAGGTTCCGCGACGAGATCAGGCGGCTGGCCCAGGCGGAGCCGAAGCCCTCATGGATCCTCATCGCGGCCGAGCCGGTGACCGATGTGGACACCACCGCCGCCGACATGCTGACCGAACTCGACGAAGCGCTGAACGACCAAGGCATCAGCCTGGTGTTCGCCGAACTCAAGGACCCGGTACGGGCCAAGATCGAACGCTATGGACTCACCCGCACCATCGACCCACACCACTTCTTCCCCACCATCACCGCCGCCACCGCCGCATTCCGCGACGAAACCGGCACCCAGTGGGTCGCCGAACCACAGGCTGTGGACGGTCAGGCGACTCAAGGCCAGCCGCCTGCCGATAGCGGCCGGGCGCCGGACATTCCCGCCGCACCCACGGCCGGTTAGGCCGGTCGGGCTATCCGCTTGGGCCGCTGAGCACTACTCGCGGCGATGACGGTGCTGGGCTTGGCTCGTGGCCACCAGCAGCCCGTTACGATCCGATGGCAAGAGCGGAGGGCGTGGGATTCGAACCCACGAACAGAGTCACCCCTGTTAGCGGTTTTCAAGACCGCCGCCATCGGCCACTAGGCGAGCCCTCCTGGCTGCGGTAACGCCAGGATCGGGGCTGTGATGCTGCCCGCTGGTCCGTGACTGGTCCGCAGCGTCAATGCTAGATCCGCCGCAGCGGTCTGGCATCGGCTCCTAGCCTCTCACATCACCTCCTCCCCCAACGCCTGTGCCATCCGTTCGCTGGCGGTCGTCTCCTGGCCGTCGAGGCAGTTGGCATAGCGCTTGAGCAGCATGGCAACACTGTGTCCCAAGGCGCCGCGAAGCACTTAGCGGATCTTGGCCAGGAGGTTTTTGTTCCAGGTCATGATCGTCCAGGTGCCGTAGTGGTAGGTGTGCGCGGGCTGTCCGAACAGGTTGATGATCCGGCCCGACGGAATGTAAAACTCTGGGCCGTTGTGTGCCGTGGTGACGACAAAGTCCGCGTAGTGCTGCCGGGGATCGAAGTCGGAGGCTTTGGCCTCGTGGGTGCCGGGCCGGATGGAATGCGCGCGCCACGTCGGAGCCACCAGCAGGATGCTGTCGTGACTGTCCAGTGTGACGCTGTTGCCGTCGGCGTAGCTGCCCAGGCCGCCGGTGAGGTGGTGCGCGCTGAGCCAGCCGGCCAGGGCCTGATCGTTGGCGGGTGGCTCAGGCCTGGTCATGCCGTAGCCGAGTGCCGCCAGGTAACAGCATCCGACCGCGGTCAGCACCGCCAGCAGCCGGGCCTGAATCAGCTGGTCCGCGAGCAGGCGGCCGGCCAGGACCGCCCCGAATGGCAGCACGTTCGCGATCTCGCGGTTCCCCCAGTAAGAGCCGGGTAGCTGGCTGAATACGTAGGTGGCCAAATTGACCAGGATGGCCACGGTGAGCACCTGGGTGATCAGGTCATCGCAGGCGAAGAATGCCCGGATGGCCCGGCCAACCGCCCAGGCGGCCAGGGCCAGGCCGGCCAGGTGGACCAGGGCGATCGTGGTGGCGAGGTCAACCGACCCGTGCGTGAAATCGGCACCATACAGACCGAGTACGCCTTCGGCCGCCAGCGCGATGTGCGCGGGCCACGAGGCGCTGGGCGCGAAGGTGAGGTTCAGCGGGGCCACTACGTCCCCGCCGAGATGCCTGATGATCCTCACGACCGCATCGGACACACCGACCGACACGATGGCCGCCGCCACCAGCGCGAGGTCGAGCCAGTGCTCTTTGACCGGCTCCCGGCGTTGCACGAGGTCACGGTAGGCGCGCACGGAACAGACCACGACGATCGGGAGCACGCCGATCGTCAGCACGAGCCGGTCCCCGATCTCCGCCCAGACCAGCATTACTCCGGCGGCCACCGGGACCCAAGGGCGGCGTGGTGCCCGGTCGAGCAGGAGGAAGATCAGCAGCAGCGGCACCCCGGTGCCGGTGTGATCCGGCGACAGCAGCAGCAGGAGTGAGCCTTGCCAGACCTGGGGCGCAATCATGATCCCGGACGCGATCAGCACGCGGGCCAGGCCTTCCTTGCCCGTCTTGGTTCCTTTGGCGAGCAAGCCGGCCAGGATCACGAGAAGGGTGTAGGTGAAGGCCGCAGCGGTGTGCACGTCGGCCGGTCCGAGGCCGCGGAAGACCTCGACGAACACGTACTCGGGCAGCTCGGTGGTGTAGAACGAGACGTCGGTCAGCATCCAGCCCTTGAGCAGCCAGTTGCCGTGGAGCATGTCCCACGCCTGCAAAGCGTTCGAGGCGCCGTCAGAGGTGACCGCCTCGACGCCCGAGATCCGCAGGTAGCAGAAGAACAGCAGCACCGCTGCCACCGTGTAGCCGCCCAGCCACATCCAGCGCGGTGGCGGCACCCTACGAGCGGCGCTCTGCCCATCCGGCTCACGCGCCAGGGGCACGGATTGCTGCGTGGACAATGACACCCCTAGGAGCAATTGCAGCCGGGCTGCTCACTGAATTCTGCATTGGATTCAGGTTTGTGCATAAAGCCTAAAGATAGGGCGTAACTGTCACAGCGTCTGGTTACCGCCACTGGCCGTTCAGATACGGGAGCAGGACCCGTGCGATGCAGTGCGCTACTGGGCGGGCGCGGGCTGCCCGTCCGTTACGCACAGCCCGGTCGGGAAGCCGTCGATGCTCGTCAGGTTCTTGGCCCGGTGGTACTCCTCGAGGCCGTCCGGCCCCTTCTTCTCGGCCCACTGCGCCATCAGCGGCCGGTCGTCGGTGTACTCCATGAGGGGCACTCCGTAGCCGCACGAAGTCTGGACCAGATCGACGCTCATGTCGAAGATCTGCCGGGCGCCGAGCATGGGCGGGAACAGCCCGATGAACTCATCCCACTCCGACTGACCGGGCTGGATCTCCGTCGCGGTGCCATACAGCCGCAGGATCAACGGCTTACGCTCGAACGAGCAGAACATCAGGGTCATCCGGTTGACGTCCAGCAGATGCGCGGCGGTCTCATTGCCGCTGCCGGTGCCGTTGAGCCAGAGCACCCGGTTGGGCCCGAGGACACGGAGGGCGTCCAGGCCCTTCGGCGAGACGTTCACCCGCCCCTCACACGCCGCCGTGGCCACAAAGAACATGTGCTGGGCCGCGATGAACTCCGCCAGTCGATCACTGATCTCGTCGTACTGCTGCGCCATCGCGCTCTACTCCCATCGGGCTGAGCCAGTTCAGCACCTCCCTCCGAGGCTGCCACTGCACAGGCCAGGGCCGCAACGAGGTATTCGTGACCCGCCCGCGGCTTAGCGCGCCCGGATCAGTGCTGCTGAGCGGCGGAGCGGTTCAAGGTACGACGGGGCCAGGCGAAACCGTCACCGACGGTGGCGGCCAGGCGCAGGTAGGCCTCGGTGGTGGCCGGGCTGACCTGCTCCAGTTCGACCTCGGCCCCCTCTTCCAGGTGGGCGTCGTAGGGGACGCGCACCACGTCGCGACAGCGGGCGGCGAAGTGCTGTTCCAGCCGGTCCAGGTCCACGGTGCTCTTGCTGCGCGGGCGGACGGTGGACAGCACCACGACGGCGTTGCGCACCAGGTCGCCGTAGCCGTGCGCGTCCAGCCAGTCGAGGGTGGCGCTGGCCGACCGGGCGCCGTCCACGGAGGGGGAACTGACCAGGATGATCTGGTCGGCCAGGGTGAGCACGCCGGTCATGGCCGAGTGCAGCAGGCCGGTGCCACAGTCGGTGATGCAGATCGAGTAGTAGTGCTCGAGCACCCGCGCGACGTCGCGGTAGTCCGTGTCGCTGAACGCCACCGACACCCCGGGATCGCGGTCGGACGCCAGCACCTCGAGGCGGCTGGAGGCCTGGGAGGTGAACGCCCGCACGTCGGCGTAGCGGTGCACCTGCTGACGCTCGTTCAGCAGATCACGAACGGTGGCCGAGGTCTCCAGGCGCACCTTGTCCGACAGCGTGCCGCGGTCGGGGTTGGCGTCCACCGCGATGACCCGGTCGCCGCGCAGGCTGGCCAGCGTCGCCCCGAGCCCGACGGTGGTGGTGGTCTTGCCCACGCCGCCCTTGAGGCTCATCACCGCGACCCGGTGGTGGCCGCCGGCCACGGGGGTGCGGGCGCGCCAGACCAGTTCGCGGCGGCGCTGCATGCCGGATGACTCGCCCACCCGGACCAGGCCGCCGGTGGCGCGGTAGACCGTGCGCCGCCAGCCCGAGCCGGGCGCGATCCGCTTGCCGTGCAGCAGCGCCTCGGCGGTCAGGCTGTCCGACGTCTCGGGCCCGGAATCACGCGCGGGCTGGTCGTACCCGTCGTCCAGGCCAGGGCGTGGCGGCCGGCCACCCGGCCCGGTCATGCCGGGGACCGGGCCGCGCTGGGCCCCTCCTTGAGGTGGCCCGGCGGGCGGGTAGCCGGGCTGGGAGCGCTCCGGCGGAGCTACGGGCCGCCCGAGGGGCGGAGCCGCGGCCGGGTTACGCGCAGGAGCCACTCCGGGCCGCGCAGCTCCTGACGGCGTCGCGCCGGGCTGAGGCAGACCGGGCTGGGGCAGGCCGGTGGGCGGCGGCGCACCGCGCAGGCCCGTATCACCCGAGGAGACCGGGTGCTGGCCGGGGCTCCCGGGCGACGCTGGCTCGTCCCGGTAACCGGTGTCCTCGGCGCGGGGCTCGCCCACCTGGAACGGGTCGACCCGGAAGTCATCGTCCCGGAAGTCATCGCCCCGGTCGCGATAGGCCCGGTCCTGGAAATCACCGTCGTCGGGCCCGTTCTCCCGGTACCCCGGGTCCAGAGGGGCCGACGGGGCTAGCGGGGCCTGGGAAGCTAGCGGGGCCTGCGGGGCCGAAGGGGCGGCCTGGGCCTGCGAGGACTGCGGGGCTGGCGAGTCCGGGAAGGCTGGAGAACCTGACGAGGGGGTTGGCGCCTGAGGCGCTGACGAGCCCGGCGGGGCCGATGGGGTGGATGGGGCCGACGGGCCGAACCGCGGCTCCGGCACCCCGACGTCCGGCAGCGGTTCGGCCAGCGGCGGGGGCGGGGCGTAGCCGTAGGACTGCGGCGAAGGCAGACCGTAGTCGGTCAGCGCGTCGTCGGCGATCTCGTCGTCCGGGCCGTAGGGGGTGTAGGTCGGGTAGGGCGAGGCGCTGCCGTAACCGGGCTGGCTTCCCCGCCCGCCGTCGGACTCGTCGCTTGGCAGCGGCGGGTAGGGCGACACCCCGGGATGCGGCGGCGCCGGCGGCTCGGCCGACTCGCCCGCCTCGTGCTCCGCTTCCAGCTCATGCCCCGAGCCCGGCTCACGCTCCCCGGTCGCCTCCGGCGGGGCGGGGGCCCGGTCGGCGGACCACGGGTCCCGGTCGAACGGCGGCGGATACGCACCGTTGCCACCCAGCGGCCCGGCGCTGCCCGGCGGCCCGGCGCTGCCCAGCGACCCGTTGCCACCCAGCGGCCGGTACGGTGCGGGCGTGCCCTGGGGGTGAACCGAGGAGAACGGATTGGGCCCGGGCGGCAGATACGGCTCGTAATCGTCGGCGTCGCCCGCCTCGGCGCCGGCACCAGCCTCCAAGCCACCCTCGGCACCGCCGTCCGCGCCGCCCTCGGGGCCGTAGGCCGCACCGTTGGCCGTCCCGTTCAGCGGCCGCCCGTTGGTCTCGTTTTCGCTGGGCACCGTGCTTCCCGCGGCCAGGTCATCACGCGCAGCCGCCGCCGCGCCGGCAGCGTCTGCCACGTCAGCAGGCTTGTCGCGGTCATCTGTCGCCACAGGTCGAGCCCCCAATGTCGGCGGGTAGAAAGCGGCCGATCCGGTAAGAACCAGGTCGGTTGTCATGCTTGGTCCGGTTTGTTACAGCGGAAGCCTAAGCCACTGATAGCCGTTGCCACAGGGCTAGTGCTTCATCACCCACCGTTCTGCCCAGGACGGGGAATGACAACACCGGGAGTTCATATGCGGGCCGTGGTCATCACTGAGCCAGGAGGGCCGGAAGTACTGCAGTGGGAGGAGGTCCCCGATCCCGAGCCCGGCCCCGGTGAGGTGCTGATCGACGTGGCCGCGGCCGGGGTGAACCGGGCCGACCTGCTCCAGCGGCAGGGTCACTACCCGCCGCCGCCGGGCGCCCCGCCCTACCCGGGGATGGAGGTTTCCGGGCGGATCGCGGCCACCGGGGCGGACGTCACCGGCTGGCAGCCGGGCGACGAGGTGTGTGCGCTGCTGGCCGGGGGCGGCTACGCCGAGAAGGTCGCGGTCCCGGCCGGCCAGGTGCTGCCGGTGCCGGCGGCCCTGAGCGTGGTCGACGCGGCCGCGCTGCCCGAGACGACCTGCACCGTGTACTCCAACCTGGTCCAGGTGGGCCAGCTGCGGGCCGGGGAGACCCTGCTGGTGCACGGGGGTGCGAGCGGCATCGGCACGACCGCGATCCAGCTGGGTAAGGCGTTCGGGGCCCGGGTCATCTGCACGGCCGGGTCCGCCGAGAAGCTTGACTTCTGCCGGGCCCTCGGCGCCGACGTGGCCATCTCCTACCGGGACGAGGACTTCGTCGAGGTGGTCAAGGACGTCACCGACGGCCACGGCGCCGACGTCATCCTGGACATCATGGGGGCCAGCTACCTGGCCCGTAACCTGGCCGCGCTGGCCACCGAGGGCCGGCTGGTGATCATCGGCCGGCAAGGCGGCAACCGGGCCGAGCTCGATCTCGGCCTGCTCCAGTCCAAGCGGGCCAGCATCCACGCCACCACCCTGCGCAACCAGCCAGTGGCGGAGAAGTCAGCCATCGTGGCCGCGGTCACCGACCAGGTGTGGCCGCTGGTCAGCGCGGGCACGGTGCGGCCGGTCATCGAGGAGGCGGTGCCCATGGCCGACGCGGCCAAGGCGCACCGGATCGTAGAGGAGGGGGGCCACACCGGCAAGGTTCTACTGGTGAGGTGAAATGACAAGAGCACTTCCATAGTCCGAGACACTAGGAAGATGGACGGGATGAACGCAGACTCCGGAAACCACCCCAACGTGGTGGTGGTCGGCCCGGACGGGGTACCCATCGACGCCTCTCCGGTCGGCGAGAACGACGAGCAGGAGATCAACGAGCGGCCGGTCACCGAGATGGTGGAGCAGCCGGCCAAGGTCATGCGGATCGGCAGCATGATCCGCCAGCTGCTGGAAGAGGTGCGGTCGGCGCCACTGGACGAGAAGAGCCGGGCCCGGCTGAGGGAAATTCACGAGAGCTCGATCAAGGAGCTGGAGGACGGGCTCGCGCCCGAGCTGGTCACCGAGCTGGAACGGCTGTCGCTGCCGTTCGCCGAGAACGAGGTGCCCAGCGAGGCCGAGCTGCGGGTGGCCCAGGCTCAGCTGGTCGGCTGGCTGGAGGGGCTGTTCCACGGCATCCAGACCACGCTGTTCGCGCAGCAGATGGCGGCGCGGGCCCAGCTGGAGCAGATGCGGCGCGCGCTGCCGCCCGGGATGCCGCAGATGATGCCCGGTACCGCCGAGGACATGGGCCGCCCCGGCGCGCCTGGCCCCGGCGGCGCCTCCGGCCCCTACCTGTAGCTACGTCTGGGACCCGGTCCCGCGGTGGTCAGTGATCACCGCGGAGCCGGGTCAGACCGCGGAGCCGGGTCAGCCACTGCGGAGTTGGGTCAGCCACTGCGCCGCGGCGGCGAAGTCGGCATCCGACGTACCCCGCGGCACCTCGGTCTGGCCGTGGTCGCCCCGGGGGTAGCTGCCCAGGAACCGGACGTCGGCGCAGAGCCGGCGCAGGCCCATCAGGGCCTCGCCGACCCGGGCGTCGGCCACGTGGCCCTCGCAGTCGATGAAGAAGTAGTACCGGCCCAGGCGGTCGCCGGTGGGCCGGGACTGAATCGTGGTCAGGTTGACCCCGCGCACCACGAACTCGGTCAGGATCTCCGACAGCGCGCCCGCATGGTCGGTGGCCAGGAACGCGGCCAGCGTGGTGCGGTCAGCGCCGGTGGGGGCGGGCAGCGGGGCGGCCAGGCCGGCCACCACGAACCGGGTGACCGCGTTCTTCCGGTCACCGATGTCGGGGGCCAGCACGTCCAGCCCGTACCGGGCGGCGGCGAACGCGCCGGCCAGGGCGGCGTCGATCTTGCCTTCGGAGGCCTGCCGGGCCGCTTCGGCGTTGGACGCGGCCGGGAGCCATTCGGCTTGGGGCAGGTGCTCGGCCAGCCAGCGCCGGCACTGGGGCTGAGCCTGCGGGTGCCCGCCCACCGTACGCACGTCGGACAACCGGGTGCCGGGCCGGCCGAGCAGCGCGAACGCGATCGGCAGCGGCAGCTCGGCCCGGATCAGCAGGTCGCCGCCGGCACTCAGGTCGTCCAGGGTGGCGGTGACCACGCCCTCGACCGAGCTCTCGATGGGCACCACGGCCAGGTCGGCCGCTCCGGTCCGGACCGCGGCCAGCGCGGCCTGGATCGTGGCGCACGGTACCGGTTCGGTCGGCTCGGTCCCGGCCAGCGTGCGCAGGGCCGCCTCGGTGAACGTGCCCTCCGGGCCCAGGTATGCGTAGCGCTTGGTCATAGGCCTCCGATGCTAGCGGTCTGCCGAATTATTCGGTCGCCTAGCGTCAGCGCTATAAAGCCTTAGAAAGATCTAGCGGAGGTGGGTGAGCGGGTGGGGCCCATCGGTGGTGGCGGCGGGAAAGGCCAGCCGCGGCTAACGGCGAGTCACCATCCGGACGTCGGACCCCCGGGACATCGCGCCCCGGCCCGGGTTCCCGGCCGCTTCCGGCCCGGCCGTCGCGCGCAGCCCGGTGCCCAGGCGCGCCGTCCGGACGGCCCGCTCTTCCTCCGGGGCCAGCGGCTGGGTGCCGGCTCCGCCCAGCACGACCTTGGCGTAGGTGCGGGTCTCGGACCGGCTGTTGATCGAGCTGAGCACCACGCCGTCACCGGCCGAGTTGAGCAGCGCGACCGAGAACGACAGCTGCCCGGTCATCTCGTTGAGCGCGTCGTAGCGCACGATGGCCAGGTCACGCAGCGCGCACGGGTCCACGGTCCCGCGTGATCCGACGCTGCCCTGGACCAGGTCGGCGCACTCGGCCACAGCCCGGGTCGCGCGCCGCCTAGCCCCCACAGCCAGCGCAATGCCGAGCACACCGATTAGGGGACCCAGCGCCAGGAGTGCATCGTTAGTCACGCTGCGTACTATACCGATGACAATCTGTCTAGGTCTGGCGACGAGCCCACGTCCCCCGGTTCGGCGGGCGACCCGGGCGACCCATCGTCCCCGGCCGTGGGCTCGCGATCCGCCCCGGTCATCTTGGTCCGCGCGATGATCACCATCAGCGCAATCGCGGCGAGCCCGAACGACCCCTCGATCAGGCGGCTGATCACGCGGGGCACCGCGGTGTCGCCCAGCAGCGAGTTCCCCCACCAGGGCACGGTCAGCCCGAAGAACACGGCGGTGCCCGCCGCGACCAGCACCCGCTGGATCCGCCGGCCATCCCCAACCAGGGCGCCGATGGCGATGACGACCAGCAGGAAGTAGTGGATCCAGGCCACCGGGGAGATCAGCAGCAACAGCAGCGCGGTGACCGCGATGCCCGCGATCTGCCACTGCTCCCGGGCCAGCCGCCGGGCCAGCAGGAAGCCGGGCACCGCGATCGCGACCGCGATCAGCAGCCAGAGCACGCCGGGGGCCTGCCCGGGCAGGAAGAACCGGAGCAGCAGCCCGCGCAGCGACTGGTTCTCGGTGCCGGCGTTGTCCCCGAGCCGCCCGGAGTTGAAGATGGCGCTGGTCCAGTAGGTGACCGAGTCCTTGGGCAGCAGCAGGAACGCGCCCAGCGTCCAGGCCAGTGCGGCCAGCGTCGCGGTCCGGGCCGCCCGCCGTCGCCCGCTGACCCAGAGGTAGATGATGAACACCCCGGGCACCAGCTTGACCGCGGTAGCCAGCCCGACCAGGGCGCCCCGGGGCCAGCGGGGCTTCACCGCCGCGCAGTCGGCCACGGCCAGCGCGGCCAGTACCGCGTCAACCTGGCCGAACCGCATCTCGTCCTGCATCGGGAACAGGTAGGCGCCGGCGCAGAACAACGCGGCGAACAGCACCGCGCGCCAGGGTCCGGCCCGGGTCAGCAGCGGGCGGAACGAGTACCAGATGATCACCGCGAACGGCACGTAGACGAACGCCACCCAGACCACCTGCGCGGCCGGCCACGACATCATGGCCAGCGGGGCGGCGAAGATCGCGGCCAGCGGCGGGTAGGTGAACGGCAGCAGCTGCGGTGCCTGGGTCAGCACGCTGTACAGCGGCTGGCCGCGCAGCACCGCCAGGCCGCCGGTCCGGTACACGTCCAGGTCGACCAGCCGCTGGTCCGGCGGGTTGGTCAGGTAGCCGTGCACGATGGGGAAGATCGCGGCCAGCGCCGCGGCCCAGGCCAGCACGCCGAGCGTCACGCTCAGCCACCTCGGCGGCCGGTGTATCCAGGCTGGGAGCGTCATCGGCCCCGCCTCCCGTCGGCCGCCGGTTCCGGCGCGCTCCCGCCGGTCCCGGCCGCCCCGGGCAGCCCACCAGTCCCGGAGGCCCCGCGCCGCAGGTCAACGATCAGCCACACGATCACGATGGCCAGGATGGCCGGGGTGACCCCGGTCCTGACCACCGACTGCAGCCAGCCCAGGCCGGGCGGTATGACCACCCCGGCCGCCCGCGCGGGCAGGTACCCGATGCCCAGGGCCGCGGTCCGGGCCAGCAGCAGCCAGTCCAGGCTGGACGCGGCGATCAGCGGCAGCAGCGCCCAGGCCAGCCCGTCGTACCACGGCAGCACGTAAGGCCAGGCCAGCAGCCAGGCCAGCGACAACGCCAGCGCCCCGCGCCCCGCGAGAGCGGCCATGACAGGTGCCTCGGCGCCGTCGGCGGCTGGCTCTGCGCCGGCTCCGGTGACCGCCGCAGCGGCCGGTACGTCCGGCGATGGGACCTTTTTATTAATGATGTTCCATGGCCTGGCGGTCCACGCCGATCCTCCGGGTAGCCCGCGCCACAGCAACACGGCCAGCACCACGGCCAGCAGGGCAGCACCGGTCTTGACCAGGTCGTCGGCGGTGGACTCGTGCATGACCAGGTGCAGCAGCGTGCGAATGACCCGCCACGGTGAGCCGATGGAGACCATGCTGCTGGCCTGGACGGTCTGGCGGAAGCCAGCCGCACCGCCGGCCGCCAGCGCGGCCCCGGCCACCACCGCGAAGCCCACGGCCAGGCCGGCCTCGATCGCGATCAGGCGCCCCCAGCGCGACCAGCAGGACTGCAGCACGGCCAGGGCCAGGCCGCCGCCGACCAGCGCCAGCGTGATCTTGACCGCGAAACCCAGCCCGGCCAGCGCTCCGGCCGCGGCGGCCCAGCAGGCGGCCTGGCGCACCGGGCGGCCGGCCACCCGCCGGATGAACACCGCGACCGCGGCCACGCCGAAGAAGATGGCCTGGCTGTCCAGGTGCTGGCCGGCCACCAGCACCTGGAGCAGCAACGGGTTGGCCGTCCACAGCAGAGCGGCGCGCGCCTGCCGGGCCCGGTCCCCGCGGAACAGCCGGTGCAGGATCAGCCCGGTGCCGGCGAACGCGGCCAGGTTGAGCACGGACAGCACGAACACGGTGAGCCGGGCCGAGGTGCCGCCGATGAGCGAGGCCAGCGCCTGCCCGGCGGTGGCCACCGTGCCGTAGTCCGACGGGGTGGTCTTCCAGTCCTGGACGGCCCGGGCCACCGGGTCGCCCATTCGGGCCAGCACGTCCGGCGCGACGACGTACGGGTTGTGCCCGGTGACCAGGATCCGGCCGTAGGCGGCGTAGCTGAGCGGGTCCGAGGAGCCGAACGGCGGGACCAGCGTCAGGGCCAGCGCGGCCAGCAGGCCGGCCAGCAGTAGCGCCCGGACCGGCAGCCGCCAGCCGCGCCGGGTCGCGGCCAGCGTGAGGGCCAGCCCGGCCGTCCCGGCCAGCAGGCCGACCGCGGCCAGCGCGATGGCCAGGTAGGGCGACAGGTGTGCGTCGAAGGCCCACGGCGGCTGGGCCGGCCGCCCGGGATACGGCGGCTCCATGACCGAAGTCCCGGTCACCGCCACGGTGAACGTGGCCGCGACGCTGAGGCCGGTCAGTACGAGACCGGCCCGGCCAGCACTGTCCGGGCGCGACTCCGGGACCGGCCGCTGGCTCATCGCCGCGTAGCCAGCGCCCTCGCGACGTCGGCGAGCTGCCGGGCCCGGTGCAGCTGGGAACGCAGGTCGGTACCGGTGGCCCGGTGCGCCAGCGGGACCTCGACCTCGGTGATCCGCAGGCCCTGGCGGGCCAGGTCGATGGTGAGCGCGGTTTCCACCCCGAACCCCGCGGCCAGCGGGCGGGCCGCCTCGAACGCGGCCCGGGTCAGGCAGCGCTGCCCGTTCAGCGGCTGGGCCGGGGACCAGCCGATGGCCCGGCGGGTGCCCGCGCTGGACAAGCCGACCACGACGCCGTGTCCGCCCAGCTTGACCGTGGACGAGAAGGCGGCGATGGTCATGTCGGCCTCGCCGCTGAGCACGGGCTGGGTCAGCGGGGCGGCGAAGGCGGCCGAGTCGGCCAGATCCGCGTCCAGGAACAGCAGGTGGCGCGGCAGCTTCCTGGCCTCTTGCTGGTCGAGCAGGCGGACCGCTTCCGCGCCGGTCTCCATGGCCGCGGCCTTGCCCCGGTTGCTGGTGTGCCGCGTGACCACGGCGCCGGCGTCGCGCGCGACCGCGGCGGTGCCGTCGGCCGAGCCGTCGTCGACGACCACGACCAGGTCCACACCAGGCAGCTCGGCGGCGGCGCGCACGGTGGCACGGATCCGCTGAGCTTCGTCTTTCGCGGGGATGACGACCGCTACATCGCCGTTCGGCATGGGCCCGATCCTAGGGCATCACGCCGCCTGGACTGGGACTTACCGCAGGACCGCCTGCTGGATCGGCTCCGGCACCGGCTGCGGCGCCAGCTATTGGGCCGGGCTACTGGCCGGAGGCGACGACGGACTCGTCGAGCACGGTGAACACCGAGTCGAGCCCGGTGACCTGGAGGATCTTACGCACGGCCGGGCGGGGGGCGGCGAGCTCGAGCTGGCCACCGCGCTCCTTGGCCCGGCGCAGCGACGACAGCAGCACGTTCATGCCGGTGGAGTCGCAGAACACGACGCCGGACATGTCGACGATCACCCGCGCGGGCCGGTCGTCGGCCAGCACGTCCACCAGCTCGCGGTGCAGCCGCGGTGCGGTGTACAGGTCGATCTCGCCCGCCACGATCACAATGGTGTGATCATCGGCAGACCGGCTCGAGACGTTGAGTTCCACGAGCGAACCATACCGTCATCCGCGCCCCCCTGCTATACACCTGCGCTGATCGGGACGCCAGGGCCGGACGTCACCGGCTCCCGGCTCACCGGGCAGGTCAGGCTGCGCGGGCCGCCACGGGCACTGCCCAGCTCGCTGCCGGGTACCCGGGTGACCTCCAGCCCGGCCTGTTCCAGCCGGGCGCCGATCGCGGCGTGCCGCTCGAACGAAACGGCGTGGCCGACCCGGGTGATCAGGGTATTGCCGCCATCGTCCCACGGGCCGCCGGGTACGGCCGGGCCGAGCCCGGCCGGGCCGAGCCCAGAGTCGATGACCCGCAGCCGGTCGATCCCGATGGCCAGCGCGGCCGCTTCCAGGAACGGCCGCGGATGCGACACCCGCAGCTCATCGGCCCCCGGGGCCGACGGGCCGCCGCTGGGGTACCGGACGGTGATACTGCGCGCGGTCATCGAGTAGGCCAGGGCCGGGTGCATGACCACCGCGTCGGTGTCGACCATCGTGCAGATCGTGTCCAGGTGTGTCGCCCCACCCTGGCCGGCCCCGCCCTGAGTGGCCGGCCGCGGGCCGATCGGCACGGCCAGCACGGTGTGGGCGAACCCGCCCCCGAAGGCGCTGCGGGCCAGCCGTTCCACCGCGGCGGCGGATGTCTGACCGCCGGTGCCGATCGCGATCACGCCCGGGGCCAGCAGCAGCACGTCCCCGCCGTCCAGCGCTTCCGGGCCGGCCCGGTACAGCGGCTTGCTCCCGGTGAACATGGGGTGATGGTCGTAGACCGCCTGCACCAGGCTGGACTCCCGGCGGCGCCCCGGGCCGGGCGGGCTGGTCACCGCCACCCGGTCTCCGACCCAGACACTGGTGTCCCGGGTGAACATCAGGCCGGGCAGCGGCTCGATCAGGTGGTCCAGCGGGCCGAGGAGCTGGTACACCGGCCCCCGGCCGTCCCGGAACTCGTCCCGGGTCAGGCCGGTGATCAGCACCCGGGACAGCGTCTCCGGGTCCAGCCCGTCCAGGTGCGCCCGGACCTGGCCACGCAGGCTCTCGCCCAGCCGGTCAGCGCCCGGGTCCAATGCCGCCGCGGCCACCTGGTCCCGGGCCGGCTGGTACTCCAGCACGTCCTGCAGCAGCTCGGTGAGGTACATCACGTCCACGCCCTGATCGCGCAGGGTCCTGGTGAGGGCGTCGTGTTCGGCCTGGGCCCGGCTCAGCCAGGGCACCCGGCCGCACGGGAATGCGGCGGCGGTGCCGGGAGTGATGCGGCTGAGCTCGGCGCCGGGCCGGTGGACCAGGACCGTGCGCAGCCGGCCGACCTCCGTGTCTGTCCCGTGGCCACCTGGCATGGTCTCCCCCAGCGGTGCCCTACGCCGGGCATCGGAACCCGTGCGCGCACTCGGGGACAGTTATCACCACTTTAACGCAGAGTTATTCTCCGACTACAGAATGTTCTGCTGGTGGGACCCGGGCCACCCGCCGGGACGGCTGGTGCGGAGCGGTGAGCTGGGCCCACACCGTGGTCATCCCGTCCTCCCGCAGCACCCCCCAGCGATCGGACAGGCTCTCCACGATGCCGAGGCCGCGCCCGCCCGGCGCACCCGGCGCGGGCTCGGTGACCCGCGGCAGCGGGCCGTCGCCGGCGTCACTGACCGCGATCCGCAGCGCGTCATGGTCGAGAGACCAGGTCACCCGGACCTGCGCGCCGGTCAGCGGGGCCGCGTGGCGGATCGCGTTGCTGAGCAGTTCACTGACCACGAGGGCGGCGTCACCCACCGCCTGCTCGTGGATTCCCGCCGCGGCCAGGTCGGAGACGAGGTCACGACGGGCCACCGCGACGCTGGACGGGGTGTACGGAAGCAGCACGATGGCCGACGTCCTCACCTCCTCGTGCACCTGTTCCGCCCATGATCAAACGAACCCGGTACTGGCGGAAATGCCCCGCGGGAGAGTTCTGGAAACCGTAACGGTCACATTTTGTAGCCAGCATGGGAAAAGAACGGCCGCAGTCTCGGTCCCGCACGCAAAATGGGCCACATAATGTGACAGCTCGTATTCATACTGACGGGTGACGCCGTGACACTCCGGTCCCGTCAAAGCCTTAGGCTGGCGGTATCCCGAGACGCGAAAGCGAGGTATGGCCGTGGCTGACCCAATGGTCGTCGTTGACGACCTGCACATCGTCTATCGCGTCTACGGCGCAGGCGGCAGCAAGGGCACCGCGGCGACGGCGATGATGCGGCTGCTGCGCCGCCAGAACCGGCCCGGAATGCGCGAGGTGCACGCCATCCGCGGCATCTCCTTCGTGGCCAACCGCGGCGACGCGGTCGGGATCATCGGCCGGAACGGGTCCGGTAAGTCGACCCTGCTGCGCGCGATCGCGGGCCTGCTGCCCCCGGAGCAGGGTGCCGTCTATACCACCGGCGAGGCGTCGCTGCTGGGCGTCAACGCCGCACTGCTGGACGACCTCACCGGCGAGCGGAACGTGGTGCTGGGCTGCCTGGCCATGGGCATGAGCCCGCAGGAGGTCAAGGACCGGTACCGCGACATCGTGGAGTTCTCCGGCGTGGGCGACTTCATCGACCTGCCCATGCGCACCTATTCCAGCGGCATGGGCTCCCGGCTGCGCTTCGCCATCGCCTCGGCCAAGAGCCACGACGTGCTGCTCATCGACGAGGCCCTGGCCACCGGCGACGCCCCGTTCCGGGCCAAGAGCCACAAGCGCATCGAAGAACTGCGGCAGGAGTCCGGCGCGGTGTTCCTGGTCGCCCACAACCTGTCCGAGGTCGAGGAGACCTGTAACCGCGTCATCTGGCTCGAGCGCGGCGAGATCATCATGGACGGCGACGACGTGCCCGGCATCATCGACGCCTACCTCGAAGCCTCCGGCGGCGACCGCCGCACCCGCCAGCCCGTCTAGCCCGCCCTTGCCGCCTGCGCGGATGGGCTTGGAGAAGGGGGTTGGTGGTGGATCGGCGGACCCGGCGCCTGGCCTGGTTTGGTGGCGCATGCGTGACCGTGGTGGCGGTGGTCGCGATCTTCGCGGTGCTCTTCCGGCCGGGTTCAGACAGCCGCCATTCCGCGTCGGCCCGGCCGTCCCACCGGAGCACAGCGCAGGCCTCAGTCGCCGGCCCGGCATCACATCCGCCCGCCACACCTCCGCCCGCCACGTGGCAGGTGGCGGGCCCGATTGCCGACCTGTCGATGCCGCTGGCAGGGATGCCTCCGGTGGCTGACCCAGCCAACATCTACGCCGACGCAGGGGCGAACATGCTCGGCCCGGCGGTGCGCGGAGCGCCCTACCGGATCTACGTGCCGGACAGCGGTGGGTCCACCGTCACCGTCATCAACCCTGCCACCCGCCGGGTGATCGCGACCTACCCGACCGGGCGCAACCCGCAGCACGTGGTGCCCGGCTACGACATGCGCACGCTCTACGTGACGAATGACCTGGCTAACAGCCTCACTCCGATCAATCCCGGCACCGGCCGGCCAGCCGGCCCGAATATCGGCGTGGCCGACCCGTACAACATGTACTTCACCCCCGACGGGCGCTACGCCGTCGTGGTGGCTGAATCCCAGCAGAACCTGGACTTCCGCGACCCGCACACCTTCGCCCTCAGGCACCGAATCCATGTGAATTGCGCAGGCGTGGACCACATCGACTTTGCGGCCAACGGCGCCTACCTGATCGCCACGTGCGAGTTCGCCGGGCGCCTGGTCCGCATCGACCTGCACAACCTGACCGTGGCCGGGTACCTGAACGTGCCAGGCTCCGCACCGCAGGACATCAAACTAGACCCGGCCGGGCGTATCTTCTACGTCGCCGACAAGAATCACGCCGGCGTGTGGCTGATCGACGCGGCGACCTTCAAGGTCACCGGATTCATCCCCACCGGCCCGGACGCGCATGGCCTGTACCCCAGTCGCGACGCCCGCTACCTGTACGTCACGAACCGCGGCAACGGCACGATCACCCTGATCAACTTCGCGACCAGGAAGGTCGCCACTACCTGGCGGATCCCTGGCGGAGGCAGCCCGGACATGGGCAACCTGTCCCCGGACGGGAAGGTGTTCTGGGTGTCCGGGCGCTACGACAACGTGGTGTACGAAATCTCCACCACCGATGGCCGCCTGCTGGCCAAGATCCCGGTGGGGTCGCAGCCGCACGGGCTGTGCGTGTGGCCGCAGCCGGGCCGCTACTCCCTCGGCCACACCGGGATCACCCGGTGAACGCACTGCGGCTCAGCCACCCTGGCCGCGTCGCCCGCCGGGCCGGGCTGATGCTGACCGGCCTGCTCCTGGTGCTGGCCGGACTGGCCGGAGCAGCCCCCGCTCGCGGCGCCGGTGACGTCAGCGCCCGACTGGGTCCACTGAGGGTCAGCGCTACCGCGCTGCGTCCCGGACCGGCCGGCACGCTGACCACGTACCTGCAGGTCAGCACCAGCGGGCAAGCTTCTGATCAGCTGGACGCCGCGATCGCCGCGGGCGGCGGAGCGGTGGCGGTCCACCACCAGCAGGTCAGCGTGGGGGAGATCTCGGACCTCACCGGCTGCGGTACCGAACCTCCGCCACCGGGGGTCGTGAGTTACTGGCTTCACTACGGCCCGCTTCTGGTCCCCGGACGTTCCGGCGGCCCGGCGCCGCCTGCGGACGCGACCCTGACCGTGCTACCGGACGCCTCCCGGCCGGGCCGCGCGACCGTAGCCATCACCTTGTACTTCGCGCGCGCCGGCTCGGTGATTCTGCGCCTGCCCGTCAGCCCGGCCTAACCAGCCGGCGGCCGGATTGCCTTCCCGGTCAGCCAGGCGATGGGAGTGATCGCCTGGGCCGCCGTCCAGGTGCTCGCGTCCGGATGGCTGAGGTCGGCGCGGCCCTGCGGGCTCAGGAAGCGGCGCAGGGCCGGCGTGATGGGCGCCCCCCGGGCGTTGGGATTGCCCTGCACGGCAAATCGTTCCCGTCCCTGGGCATCGAGGTAGATCAGTGCGTCTTCATGATCGACGTCGTAGGTCAGCGTCTTGCCGGTCAGCCAGTCGGTTCCGGGCGGCCGGTCCTCGGCGACCCGCTGGTAGTGCACCCGGAAGTACCGCCAGATTTGCCCGATGACCGCCGGGCTGGCGGTGAGCAGCGACCAGTTCGCCGGGGCCCCGGCCAGCTTCCGGTAGGCGCGCAGCCGGGGCGTCGTGTCCCGGCCCGGGTCCACGGTGAGCTCAGCGAACCGCACCCGGGAGCCCAGCCCGGCCGCCGTGACCGCGCGGTCCATCGTCAGCAGGTTGCCGGTCGTCAGCGGGCAGGTCTCCTGGCACAGGGTGAGGAAGTCGGTAAGCACCACAACCTGGCCGTGCCAGGCGGCCAGGCTGGTCGTCTGGCCCGTGTCCGTGGTCAGCGGCAGATCCGCGACCGCAGCCGGCACCGGCCTGTCCTCCACCGTACCGAGATAGGCCGACGGCGGACCTGGGACGCCTGGCCCCCTGCCGCACGCGGTGACGGCCAGGACGGACGCGGCCAGCATCCCCGCAAGCAGGATTGGCCAGCCTCGCACCGTCGCCCTCACCCCAACAGCAGACCGGTAAGCGTGACCGGGCGCAGTTGCCGGCTGGCCAGACCCCGCACGATCGCGGGCAAGGCGATCACGGTCCCGGGATGCCCGAGATGCAGGCTGACGATCGACCCCGGCCGCGTCGATCCGAGCACGGTGGACACGATCGCGTCTGGTCCGGGATCGGTGTAGTCGAGCGAATCCACGTCGTACGATACGCACGTTTGATAGCCCGCCTTGCGGGCCTCCCGCTCGATCAGCGGTGTCGAGTACTGCGTTTGTGAGGGCCGAAACCAGCGGCCCGCCGATCCGGTCAGCGTGCGCAGCTGTTGCGCGCATCCCGCGATCTCCGCGTAGGCGCCCGAAGCGTCCATGGCCCTGATGTCGAGGTGATGCATGGTGTGATTGCCCAGATCGTGGCCACCGCGCACGATCCGCTCCGCGACCTGCGGATTCTGTTCGAGCCAGGTCCCGACGGCGAGCACTGTGATCCGGGCTCCCGCGCGCTCTGCCTCGCCGAGCAGCGCGTCGGTCATTGAGACTGGCCCCTGGCCGTGGAAGGTGAGCGCCACCTGGGGACGGCGCCGTGACCCGTGCACGACCTGCGGGCCAAGGGGCATGTTCCCCTCACCGCGCGTGCTCGCTGGCGGCGACGGCGTTGATGACGGCGACGGCACGGCTGATCGATGAGCGTCACTGCCCGGCGGCGCGCCGCCCGGCCGCGCGCTCGAGCACCCGGCCAGCCCCGCCCCGGTTATGGCTCCGCCCGCCAGCAGCAAGAATTCCCGTCGCTCAATAGACATCTGCAGAACAGTATCCCCCGGCCGACCCCACCGCTCCCCCCTTCTTACGCGGTGGCGGCGTCCTGGAGGACCAGGCGCATGATCGTGCCGCCGGTGGCGCGGGAGCGGGCGTCCACCTCGCCGCCCTGCGCGACGGCCAGGCGGCGGACGATGAACAGGCCGATGCCGATGCCGCCGAAGCGCCGGCGGTCGCCGGCCTCGCCCTGGAAGAAGCGCTCGAAGATCCGCTCGTGGTCGCCGTCGGCGATGCCGATGCCGTGGTCTTCCACGGTGACCTCGATCCGGCCGCCCGCGGCCCGGGCCCGGACCACGATCTCACCGCCCTGGGGTGAGTACTTGAACGCGTTTTCCAGCAGCTGGCCCACGATGATGTCGGTGGCCATGGTGTCGCCGTAGGCGGCGGGCAGGTCGTCGGGGATGTCGGCGCTCAGCGTGTGCTTTTCCGACAGCGGCTGGAACGCGAGCACCGCCGCCTGCAGCAGCGCGGCCAGGTCAAAAGACCCGTTGCGCACCGGGAGCTGGTCCGCGCCGGCCCGGGAGCCGAGCAGCAGCTGCTCGACCAGGCGGCCGAGTGAGCCGGCCCGTTCGGCGATCGTCTGCACGGCCGCGCGCCGGTCGGGATCGGTCAGCTGGTCCCAGCGCTGGGCCAGGGTGCTGGCGAAGCCCTGCACCACGGTGATCGGGGTCCGCAGCTCGTGGCTGGTGGTGGCCAGGAACAGGTCCTTGGCCTCCTCCAGCTCCTTGGCCGCGGTCACGTCACGGAAGTCGATGACGCGCTCGTCGCTGCCGGACAGCGCGGTGCACAGCACGTCGAGCCACTGCCCGCTGGGCAGCCGGTGGGTGAGCTTGGCCCCCGGCTCCGGTTGCGGGAACGGCGGCGCCTTGCCCATCGCCGCGTCGGCGGCCACCCCGGTGAGCCGGTGCGCGGCCGGGTTCCACTGCCGGACCAGGCCGGCGCCGTCCAGCACGGCGATGCCGTCCGCGCTGCCGTCGATGACCGCGCGTTCGTGGGCCCGCTGGCGCAGGGCTTCCTCGAACGCCATCGCGTTGGTCAGGGCGACACCGGCGTGCCCGGCCAGCAGCTCGAGCAGTTCCAGCTCAACGTGGGACAGGTTGCGCCGGCTGTACAGCGCGTACAGCGCGCCGTAGGGACGCTCCCCCACGTGCGACAGGCTGAGCGCGATCGTGTGCAGGCCGGGCAGCGCGGACCAGATCAGGTCGTCGAAGCCGCCGGAGTCGCCGGTGGTCATCATGACCGTCTTGCCCGACCGCATCAGGTCGCCGACCAGGCTGGTGGTCAGGTCGGCGGTGCGGCCGCGCAGCCGCTCCGGCAGCCCGGACGTGCTGACCAGCCGCAGCTGGTTGTCTTCGATGATCACGAAGCCGCCCGCGTCGGCCCCGGTCAGCTCGCGCAGGCTGGCCGCGATGCGGTCCAGGACCGAGCCCAGGTCACGCTGGGCGTTCATGTCGGCCACCACGTCACCGAGGCGGCGGACCACCCGGGCCCGCTCGGCCATGTAGTGCCGGGCCACATCGTCCTCGCCGCCCTGATGGCAGACGGCGACCCAGCCGGTCACGTCGCCGCCCACGTCGAGGAGCGCGCTGGTGTCGATGCGGACGTCCATCGCGCTGCCGTCCTTGCGGATGCGCCGGGTCGCGAACGAGATCTGGCCACCGCCGCGGACCCGCTCCAGCACCGCGTTGTGCTCGGCCTTGAGCTCCTCGGGGATGATCGGCGGTTCGAGGCCGACCACTTCGGGCGCGGTCCAGCCGAACATCCGCTCCGCCGCCGGGTTCCACAGCAGCACGGTGCGATCGGTGTCGACCGCGACGATCGCGTCGGCCGCGCATTCGATCACCGCCCGGGCCGTCGCGTCGAACCGGCCCGTGACCTCCACTGGCTCTGTCACCACCCCCTCATGGTGCCACCAGGCGAGGCCGCCCGCCCCCCGACAGGAGAACAGCACGCCCGGGTTGAACAGGCCGGACGGGTCGAGCGCCGTCTTGATCGCCCGCATGACCGATCGCTCCTCCGGCGTCCGGTTCAGCCCGGCCGCTGACTCCGAAGACGCCCGGCTAGGTATTTGCTTGTTTAATACCAAATAAATGAAGGAATGACTGGCCGGTTTAGAGGGCATACGTTGCAGTAACAAGGGCTCCTCCGGGCGTCCGGCATCAAGGGCTCCTTCGGGAGCCCGGCACCAGGGGCTCCTCCGGGAGTCATCAGCAAGGGCTCCACCCGGGGCCACCGAACGTGCGACAGGTTCCCGCAAGGATGCGGACATTGGACCAGGCAGAGTCTTATCCCCCTCCGGGCCAGCCGGAACGGCGGCGTGGGCCGGAACAGCACGGCCATGCCCGGCTCGATCATCCGGTCGTGGTGGGGTACGACGGCTCCTCCTGCAGCCGCAACGCGCTGGCCTACGCGGCCGGGGTGGCGCGCCGGCTCGGCCGCCCCCTCCTGATCGTGCACGTGTCGTCCACCGGCATGTACTGCGAACCGCTGACCGGCCAGGTGATCGGCCTGCCCGAGCACGGCGGCGACCTGGAGAAGTGGCTGCGGGCCGAGCTGGAACAGACCGCCGACCCCGACGGCCTCGACGTGCACGTGCGCACCCGCCGGGGCAGCCCGGCCCGCGAGCTGGCCGCCATCGCCGCCGAGCAGGACGCGGATGCGCTGGTCATCGGTGCTCCGTCGCGGAGCTGGCGGCGCATCAGCGGCTCGGTACCGGGCTGGCTGGCCCGGCACGCCAGCTGCCCGGTCATCGTGGTGCCCTGAAAACACCGCGCCCTGATCACGTCAACCGCTGGTCTCGGGCCACAACGCGGGTAGCTGCTCGACCTCGTTCACCCCGCATCGGTAACACCCCCATTAATGAAAAAATCAGTCAGCGGAAATCCCGGCTGGGCGGCGCGGCGGCGACCCGCAGCCGCTGCAGCCGGGACGCGACCAGGTTGGTGGCCCCTTCGGTGCGTTCGACCCGGCCGTGCACCAGCAGTGCGCCCGATTCCGCGCCGATCCGGCGGTAACGCGCCCAGACGTGCGGCGGGCAGATGACGTTGGCCATCCCGGTCTCGTCCTCCAGGCTCATGAACACCACCCCGCCCGCGGTCTCGGGTCGCTGCCGGTGGGTGACCAGGCCGCCGACCACGACCCGGCCCCCGGCCGGGGTGGTGGCCAGGCCGGCCACGGTGAGCACGCCGTCGGCGTCCAGCTCGGAGCGCAGGTGCACCAGCGGGTGGGTGCCGTAGATCCCGGTGGCCCACAGGTCGGCCACGGTCTCCTCCACCGGGGTCATGGCGGGCAGGGCCGGCGCGGTCAGCCCGGGTGTGCTGCCCGGCAGCTGGGCCGGCCGGATGGCCGCCGCCGCCCCCGCGGCCCACATCGCCTCCCGGCGTCCCGGGCCGAAACAGCCGAACGCGCCCGCGGCGGCCAGGGCCTCCAGGGCCGGCGGCGACAGCCGGGTCCGGCGGGCGAAGTCCTCCATGTCCCGGTACGGCCGGCCCGCGGCCACCGCCGCGGCGGTGTCCGCGCCCAGGTGGCGGACCCCGCGCAGGCCGACCCGGATGGCCGGCTGTCCCGCGCGGCTGCTTTCCAGGGTGGCCAGGTCGCTGCTGATGTTGACGTCCACGCCGCGTACTTCGACCCCGTGCCGCCGGACGTCGCTGATCAGGCTGGCCGGGGAGTAGAACCCCATGGGCTGATTGCGCAGCAGGGCGGCGGTGAACGCGGCCGGGTAATAGTGCTTCAGCCACGCGCTGGCGTAGACCAGGTAGGCGAAGCTGATCGCGTGCGACTCGGGGAACCCGTAGCTGGAGAAGGCCAGGATCTTCTGGTAGACGTCCTCGGCCACCTCGCCGGAAATACCCCAGGCGGCCATCCCGCCCAGCAGCCGCTGGCGCAGCTCCTCGATGCGCTCCGGGGCCCGCTTGGAGCTCATCGCCTGCCGCAGCTTGTCCGACTCGGCCGGGGTGAAGCCCGCGCAGTCGATGGCCAGCTGCATCATCTGCTCCTGGAACAGCGGCACCCCGTAGGTCTTGTCCAGGGCGGCCTTCATCGACTCGTGCGGGATCAGCCGTTCCTCGGCCCCCGCGCGGCGGCGCAGGTAGGGGTGGACCGAGCCGCCCTGGATGGGCCCGGGCCGGATCAGCGCCACCTCCACCACCAGGTCGTAGAACTTCTCCGGCCGCAGCCGGGGCAGGGTCGACATCTGGGCCCGCGACTCGACCTGGAACACCCCCACCGTGTCCGCCGCCTGGAGCATCCGGTAGACGCCGGCGTCTTCCTGCGGGATCGAGTTCAGCGTCCAGCGGTGCCCGTAGTGCGTCTCGACCAGGTCGAAGCAGTCGTGCAGGGCCGACAGCATGCCCAGGCCGAGCAGATCGAACTTGACCAGGCCGGCGTAGGCGCAATCGTCCTTGTCCCACTGCAGCACGCTGCGGCCGGGCATCCGGGCCCATTCCACCGGGCAGACGTCGCTCACCGGCCGGTCGCAGATGACCATCCCGCCGGAGTGGATGCCCAGGTGCCGCGGCAGCCGGGCCAGCTGCCCGGCCAGCGCGGCCACGTCATCGGGCACGCCCGCGTCGTCGCCGGCCACCTCGCCCGGCCCGGCCCGGTGGGACCAGGCGTTCAGTTCCTCCGGCGGGTGGCCGAGCGCCCGGCCCGCGTCCCGCAGCGCCAGCCGCGGCCGGTACGAGATCACGTTGGCCACCTGGGCCGCCCGGTCCCGGCCGTAGCGGTCGTAGACGTACTGGATCGCCTCTTCCCGGCGGCGGTGCTCGATGTCCAGGTCGATGTCGGGCGGCCCGTCCCGCCCGGCCGACAGGAAGCGCTCGAACAGCAGACCGTGCCGGACCGCGTCCACGCTGGTGATCCCCAGCGCGTAGCAGACGGCCGAGTTCGCGGCCGAACCGCGACCCTGGCAAAGGATGTGCTGGTTCTCGCAGAACCGGACGATGTCGTGGACGAGCAGGAAGTAGCCGGGGAACCCGAGCTCGCCGATCACGGCGAGCTCGTGCTCGATCTGGCGGTACGCCCCGGGCTGCCACTCCGCTTCCGGTGGCCCGTAGCGCTTCGGCGCCTGTTCCGCGACCAGCGCGCGCAGCCAGGACATCTCGTCGTACCCGGCGGGCACCGGGAAGTCGGGCAGCTTCGGGGCCAGGTCCCCGAAGCCGAACGCGCAGGCCTGAGCCAGCTCCACGGTCCGCTGCTGGACGCCGGGGAACCGGCGCAGCCGGCGGCCCATCTCCGCCCCGGACCGGAGATAGGCGGCGCCGGCTGCGGGCAGCCAGCCGTCCATCTCGGTCAGGCTGCGCCGGGCCCGGATCGCGGCCAGCGTCTCGGCCAGCCGGGCCCGGGCGGGCGTGGCGTAGTGCACGTTGCCGGTGGCGACCACGCCCACCCCGGCCGCGCGGGCCAGCCCGGCCAGCAGGTCGTTCCGCTCGTCATCGCCGGGCTGGTCGTGGAAGGTCAGCTCGGTGAAGACGTTGCCGGGGCCGAACATGGCGGTCAGCGCGCGCAGCTCGGCCAGGGCCGCGGCCGGGCCATCCGTGGCCAGGGCGGCGGGCACCGCGCCCTTCCGGCACCCGGTCAGCACCACCCAGTGCCCGTCGTGGACCTGGCCCAGCGCGTCCAGATCATAGACCGGCCGCCCCTTGCCACCTCCGGCGAGTTGCGCCGCGCTGATCACCGCCGACAGCCGTTTGTAGCCTTCGGCGTCCCGGGCCAGCACCAGCAGGTGCGGCCCGCCGGGATCGGGGGACCCGGCTCGTTCCGGGCTTTTCTGCTGGGAGCCGTTCCGTTCCGGGCCGTTCCGTTCCGGGCCGTTCCGGGCTCCGCCGTTCCGGGCTCCATTCAGGCTCAGTTCGGCGCCGAAGACGGTGGCCAGGTCCGCCTGGTACTCAGTGCGGATCCGCGCGGCGGCCTGGGCGAACTGGGCCACCCCGTACATGCCGTCGTGATCGGTGACGGCCAGCGCCCGCAGGCCGAGCCGGGCCGCCTCGGCCACCAGTTCGCCCGGGCTGGACGCCCCGTCCAGGAAGCTGTAGGAGGAATGGCAGTGCAGTTCGGCCCAGGGGAGCTCGGCGGGCGGCAGGTCGGCTCCGGGCGGTAGGTCGGCTCCGGGCGGTAGGTCGGCTCCGGGCGGCGGGCCGTCCTGGGCTCCGTCCCCGGCGCGGCGGGCGGCCCGGTCTCGCTCCGGCCCGGGGGGCAGCCGGGTCACGTTCCAGGACAGCCGCCGCTCCAGCTCGCGCCAGCTGACCGGAGGGTTCTCCCAGCCCATGGCCTCTTCCCTGCTCAGTCGTGCGGGTTCCCTGCTCAGTCGTAGGGTTCCGCGGCTCAGTCGTAGCGGGCCTCGGCTAAGTCGTAGCGGGCCTCGATCTGCCAGCGCCCCTGTTCGACGGCGGCCAGCCAGCCGATGCCGTCCCCGGTGACCAGCTGGAACCGGGCCCGGCGGCTGGCGTGCTCCTCGTCCCACCAGCGTTCGGTCACCGGCCACGGGCCGGCCCAGGCGGTGATGGCCAGCCACGGGCCGTCCCCGGTGGTCAGCGCGTCCGGGGACGCGGACACCACCGCCCGCCCGGTGACCGTCACCGGCGCCCCGGAAGCGTCGATCACCTGGGCCGGCACCGGCGCCGGGTACACCGTGGCCGGAGCGGGCGGCGGGATGCCCGCAGGCCACGGCCGGTCCGCGGGCAGCCGGGCCTCGCGCACGTCGCCGAACGGCACCAGCACGACCCGGTCGCCCGGGCTCCGGCCGCCGGCCAGCATCGGGTGCGTCACCGATTCGTGCCCGAGCATGGCCTGGAGCCGCACCGCCGCCCGTTCCACCCGGTCCCGGACCAGGTCGTCGCCCCACAAGGCGAGCTGGCGGCCCTCGTACCGGACGAGCTGGTCCGGTACGAGCCGCAGCCGGGTGATCCCGCCACCGTCGTCGCCGTCTGGTGTGGGCTCTGAGGTTTTCGGGGTGGCCAGGGTTTCTGGGGTGGCCAGGGTTGGGGTGCGGGGGGCGGATCGCCAGCCGTCCAGGTGCCAGCGCACCCGCTGCGCGATGGCCAGGGCGGACAGCAGGCCGTCGTGACGCCACAGCCGGGCTTCGGTCCGGCCCGCTCCGGCGGTCAGCTCGACCCGGATCCGGACGCAGGACAGACCACGGGCGGCCAGCCCGGCGAGCAACTGGTCGGCCAGGTTCTTGGCCGCGAACACCACCGGCTCGGCCAGGGCTGGCGGATCGAACTCGCTGGTGACCGACAGGTCGGCCTGCACCGTCCCGGCGGCCGGGCGGCGAGCCTCGGCTCCCCGGGCGATCCGCTGCGCGGCGCTGCCCTCGGCCCCGAACCGGCTGGCCACATCCCGGGCCGGCAGCGCGGCGAAGTCACCCAGCGTCCTGATGCCCAGCCGGACCAGCTGGGCCGGCAGGGCCGACCCGAACTGGGCCAGACTGTGCTGGGTCAGCCTGGATAGGGCCAGCCCGGACTGGTCCGGGGCGGCCAGGATGTGGACCGGGTACGGGGCGAGGAACGACCGCGTGCCGCCGGGCGGCACCACCACCGCCGCATGCTGCGGGCAGGCGGCCCGGGCCGCCAGGCAGGCCGCGAACTGGCCGTCGGCCACCCCGGCGTGGCAGGCGAAACCGCGCGCCGTCACGGCGGCGGCGATCTTGCGGGCCAGGGCCTCCTCGCCGCCGAAGTACCGGGCCGGCCCGCGCGCGCTGAGCAGGCACAGCCCGGGCCGCACCACCTCCACCACCGGGCAGAAGTCCTCCACCGCCGTGACGACCTGCTCGAAGGCCCGGGCGTCAGAACTGTCCGTCGTCTCCTCGGGCCAGTCCGGGCACCAGACGGCCAGGATCCGGGCCGGACGAGCGGCCCCCCCGGCCCTCACCGGGCCACTCCGGCCAAGACAGTGCCGGCCAGGGCTGGGCCGGCCAGGGCTGGGCCGGAGGCCGCGAGCAGGTCCACCCCGGCCTGGGGATCGACGCCGCCCGCGGCCCAGGCGGGTATGGCCGGGCGGGCGGCGGCCGCCGTTTCGTCCACGGTCACCGTGCCGTCCGGGCCCGGTAGCCACAGCCATTGCCGCCGCGGGCGGTGGGCGGCGCCGCGGCCCTCGGCCACCACTTCGGCCCGGCAGCCCCGCAGGCTCCCGTACCCGTCGCCGATCCCAGCCCAGGACCGTTGGGCCACCCGCAGCCGCACCGGTGCGCCGTCCCAGGCCCCGGCCGCGATCAGCGCCCCGCCGCCACGCCGTAGCACCCCCTCCAGCCGGCGCCGGGCCTGCGCCGACGGGGGCGCGGGCGGCTGGACCACCACGACCTCGCACGCTTCCAGCATCGACGCCACCACCTGGGGCCATCCCGGGCCCGGCTCGGGCACCAGCATCAGCCGGGTGGCCTCGGCCCCCATCCCGGCCGCCGCGACCACGCCCAGGCTGGGCAGGCCAGCCACACCGCACCAAGCCCCCGCGGCGGACGCCCCGGCCACCAGGGCCAGGCACAGCAGGCCGGGCTGCTCCACCGACAGCACCGACCCGCGGGCCAGGCCGCCGCCTGGCAG
This sequence comes from Streptosporangiaceae bacterium, assembly GCA_965277615.1. Classification (GTDB taxonomy): domain Bacteria; phylum Actinomycetota; class Actinomycetes; order Streptosporangiales; family Streptosporangiaceae; genus Bog-532. The sequence goes on from CBDIDG010000005.1 coordinate 599,558, forward strand.
CAGACCAGCCAGGGCGGCCAGGACGGGCAGGACCGAGGTACCCGGCACCGTACCGGCGGGAGACGCAGAGTTACCAGTGCGCAGCCCTTCGACCCCACGCGAGAAGCCCTCGCGTCCCCCGTGAAAAAGCCCCGTGACCTGCGCAATCTGACCCCGCATAGATCAACCAGTATCGAATTAATATTCGAACTGTCAAGAGTCGACTTGCTCACACTGAGTAACAGTTTCGTCTGGCGCTCCGCAAGCTGGCGCCACCACCCAGCGCCCGCGGCTGGACTCAGCTGGCGGGGGCTCGCTCATTACCGTGTGCAAAAACTGTCGCCCCGGTGACAGTTTTTGCACACGGTAGCGGGGCGCCCTGGCCGGTGAGCGCAAGCGTCCCAGCCGTCACGCGAGCCCCGCCTCCCGCTGGGTCCCTATGTAGGCAATGCGCCATTCCTGACACCCGGGTGTGGGCAATGGCGCATTCCCCACCCTCGAGCGTGGGACCACGATCCTGCTGTGACTTAAATGACGCATGTGGTGAGAGAGGCGCAGCGCGGGCGGAGTCGTGGCGTCGCAGCGCGGGCGGAGTCGTGGCGTCGCAGCGCGGGCGGAGTCGTGGCGTCGCAGCGCGGGCGGAGTCGTGGCGTCGCAGCGCGGGCGGAGTCGTGGCGTCGCAGCGCGGGCGGAGTCGATGGCGGCGCAGCGCGGGCGGAGTCGATGGCGGCGCAGCGCGGGCGGAGTCGATGGCGGCGTTTGCCGCCCCCTGCGGCTTCGGGGCCTTGTCACCGGGTGATCGACCCCTGCGGCTTCGGGTAGTTATCCCCGGGTAATCGGCTCCTGGGTCATCGGCTCCCGGGCGACGGGTGGCTCCCAGGCTGGCGGGCGGCCCAGCGTGGCGACAATGCGGTCCAGCAGAGAGGCGCCCGGCGGCACGGCGACCTTGGGCGCGAACGGGGAGCCCGGGCGGCCACGGGAGGTGTCGGGGACCTGCTGGGCTACTTCCCAGGCGGCGGTCAGCACCGAGTGGTCCAGGTCCAGGGTGGTCCCGGTCGAGCGGGCCAGGTCCCAAGCGTGCACGACGTAGTCGATGAAGTGGAACCTCATGGCCTGGGCGGCCGGGAACTCCACGGTGGTGCTGATCTCCGGCAGCCGGAACGGGGCGGCTCCCACCCCGTCCGCACCGAACGTGGTCAGTACCTCGGCCGTGGCGGCCAGGAAGTCCGCCACCGGGTCGGGCGCGGGCGGCCGGGGGACCCAAAGGGCCAGGTCGCCGCCTTCGCCCCGGGCGGCGGCCGCGAACCCGCGGTGCTGGACGCTTAGGTGGGCCAGCAGGTCCGCCAGCGTCCAGCCGTCGCAGGGCGTCGCCCGGTCCAGGTCCGCGGGCCGGATCCGGCACGCCACCTCGGCCGCGGCCAGCACCGCGGCCCGGTCCAGGTCCCGTACCCGGTTCAGCTCATCGACATCCATCGGCCGTCCGCTCCCCTCGTGATCCAGCTTTCTCACAAAAGTATGTGCTTGCTTATAATATGCGCAAGCCTATTACCGGCAACGGGCCGTCGAGCCGCCGGGGGCGCGGGCCGCCGAGCCGCCGGAGAAGTTCCAGAAATCTGGAAAGCACGAGGGAAAGCGAGGCCGAGCAGGAGGGAAAGCGGGCCGAGCGCAAGGGGAAGCACGAGCGCACAGGCGAGCCAAAGCCGGCCGCCTGATCAGAAGACAGCCCCGGGCCGGACAGGCGAATGGCCAGCGGCAAGCAAGCTGGGCTTGCTCATACGCTGGCCATTGGCACTCTGTGGGCGAGGAGGGATTTGAACCCTCACGTCCTTTCGGACACACGGACCTGAACCGTGCGCGTCTGCCGTTCCGCCACCCGCCCGGGTGCGAGAAAGAAGGTTAGCACGACCCCGAGTGCACTCATGCCCCGGATACGATCAGAGGCGAGTTGCCGAAGGGAGGTGTCACGGTGGGAGTTCTGCAGCGCTTCGAGCGACGGCTCGAAGGCATGGTCGAGGGGGCCTTCGCCCGGGCCTTCAAGTCCGAGCTACAGCCGGTCGAAGTGGCCAGCGCCGTGCAGCGCGAGATGGATGACCGGGCGGCGATCGTGGCGCAGGGCCGAACGCTGGTGCCGAACGACTTCGTGGTCGAGCTGGCCGACAGCGACCATGACCGCCTCGACGTGTACGCCGACAGCCTGGGCGTGGAGCTGGCCAACCTGGCCCGCGACTACGCCAAGGAGCAGGGCTACTCATTCGTCGGGCCGGTGCGGATGCGGTTCGAGGGTGTGAACGACCTGACCACGGGCACGTTCCGGATCCGGTCGGGCGTCATCCGCGGTTCCACGGTGGAAGGCGGCGAGATCCGCCAGCCCGCCAGCGACCTGCCCCAGCCTCGCGGCGGTGACTTCGGCGGCCGGCCCCGGCTGATCGTTTCGACCGATGACCCGAACGGCGGCGGACGCCAGCAGCGTAACTACGATCTGGTCACGGCCACCACCCTGCTAGGCCGGGGCACCGACTGTGACCTCCGGCTCGTCGATCCGGGCGTTTCGCGTCATCATGCGGAGTTGCGGGTTGAGGGGGGCGAAGTCGTCCTGGTCGACCTAGGCTCTACCAATGGCACGTTCGTCAACGGTCAACCCATCAAGCATGTGGTCCTCACCGACGGCATGCAGATCACCCTGGGGCGTACCACCCTGGTCTTCCGCAGGGACAGCAGCTACTGACGCTTCAGGCAGGAACATCTCACTGGGATGACTGAACTCACCCTCACCCTTATCCGGGTGGCCTTCCTCGCCGTGCTCTGGCTGTTCGTGATCGCGGCGATCGGAGTGGTCCGCACGGACCTCTCCGGCAGTTCGGCCGGCCGGTCGCGGGCCGCCCGGCGGCAGGCGCCTGCGCCGCGGCCACTGCCCCGGCCGAACGGCAAGCCGCAGAAATCACGCCGCGGGCAGTTGCATACGCTCGTCGTGACCGGGGGCGCCCTCAAGGGAACGACCATAGATCTCAGCGAGCAGCAAATTACGCTCGGCCGGGCAAATGACGCCACGCTCGTCCTCAACGACGACTACGCTTCGAGTCGACACGCCCGGATCTTCCCGCAGGACGGGCAGTGGATCGTTGAGGATCTCGGTTCAACCAACGGCACGTACCTGGATCGCCAGAAAGTGACGCGACCGACTCCGGTGCCGGCTGGTGTGCCGGTCCGTATCGGCAAGACCGTTCTGGAACTTCGCAGATGACACTTGCACTCCGCTACGCGGTACGCTCCGACGTCGGTCTTCTCCGCGAGGGGAACGAAGACTCGGCGTACGCGAGCCCCCGCCTGCTGGCCGTCGCGGACGGCATGGGCGGCCATGCGGCCGGCGAGGTGGCGAGCGCCGTGGCGATCGCCTCGGTGGCGGCGCTGGACGGCTCCGTCCGCGGCGGTGACCTGCTTGGTTCCCTCAAAGAAGCGGTGCACTCCGCCAGCGACACCCTGCACCAGATGGCGTCCGCCGACCCGGCCGTCGAGGGTATGGGCACCACGCTGACCGCGATGCTGTGGGCGGGCCAGGGTTATGCGCTGTGCCACATCGGTGACTCTCGCGGCTACATGCTGCGCGACGGTGAACTCTACCAGATCACCCACGACCACTCGCTGGTGCAGTCGCTGGTCGACGAGGGGCGGCTCAGCCAGGAAGAGGCCGCCACCCACCCGCAGCGCTCGCTGATCCTGCGCGCGCTGGACGGGCGCGGTGAGGCCGAGCCGGACCTGTCCATGCGCAAGGCCATGCTCGGCGACCGGTATCTGCTCTGCTCCGACGGCCTGTCCGACGTGGTCAGCGCGGAGACGCTGCACCACACGCTGAGCACGATCGAGGACCTGGACGACGTGACGGTGCAGCTCATCGAGCTGGCCATCCGGGGCGGCGGCCCGGACAACATCACCGTGGTGGTGGCCGATGTCGTCGACGACGAAACCGAGTCCCGGCCCCTGACCACCCAGCCGATCATGGCCGGGGCGGCGTCGCACGGGACCGCGGGCGACCTCAGCCTGCTCGAGCGCAGCGACAGCCCGGCCGGGCGGGCCCAGATGCTGGCCCACACCGCACCGCAGGCCCCGGTCATGCTGGACGAGCGGCGGACCGCGCAGGGCGGCTGGCCCGATGCCGAGCAGGAGGACGACGACCCGGACGACTGGGCCGCCAGCGAGTCCCGCAGCGGGCACCGCGCCCGCCGACACCGGCGGCGCTGGCCGATCGTGACGATGGCGCTGGTCGTGCTGGCCGCGGTGGTGATCGGCGGCGGCTACGGGGCCTGGGAGTACACCCAGCACCAGTACTACGTGGGTACCAGCCAGGGACACGTGACGATCTTCCGCGGGGTCAACCAGCGGATCGCCGGGGTCAGCCTGTCCAGCGTGTACTCGCGGAGCTCCCTGACCGAGGCACAGGTCCCGCCGCAGGAACTGCAGATGGTCCGGGGCACGATCACGGCCACGAACCTGAGCGACGCCCATCGCATCGTCGGCCAGTTGCAGTCCCAGGCCGACGTGTGCAAGACCGCCTACGGCAGCCGTAACGACTGGGTGACGCAGCAGGCCGCAGCGGCTGCGGCGGCCAAGGCCAGCAAGAAGCCCAAGCCGTCCGCGTCGCCCGAGCCGACCGTCCCGACCGACTGCCCCGGGGCGGCCGCGCTCGGCGTGTCGGTCGTCGCGGCTCCGTCCGTGTCCCCATCCGCCACGCACCCGGTGTCGCCCAGCCCGACGGCGAGGAGTACGTCGTGAGCAGCGTCGCGACGTCGGATGATCCGGCGCTCGGCGGCGTTCCTGAACCTCAAGTGGCGATGCCACGTGGACGCCGCCGGACCGAGATCCTCATGCTGGTGTTCTCGGTGCTGCTGGTCGCATTCGCCTATGTGAACGTGGGGCTCGGGTTCAAGGGCACCGTGCCGCCGGGCGTCGTCGAGTACATCGTCGGCTTCGTGGTGCTGCTGGCCATCGCCCATCTCGCCGTGCGGCGGTGGGCCCCGTACGCCGATCCGCTGCTGCTGCCGCTGGCCGCCGCGCTGAACGGCCTGGGCATCGTGATGATCTACCGGCTGCAAGAGTCCGGCCGCAACGGCAACCCCGGCCAGATCATCAGCACCCTGAGCTCGTCGGCCGCGACCTTGCAGGTCTTCTACTCGGCCGTTGGCATCGGCTGTTTCGTGGCCGTGCTGGTCCTGTTCCGCGAGCCCCGAGTCCTGCAGCGCTACACCTATCTCTTCGGCCTGGTCGGCATCATCCTGCTCGCGCTGCCCGCCCTGCTGCCCGCCAGCATCAGCGAGGTGCAAGGAGCCAAGATCCAGGTCCGGCTGGGCAGCTTCTCTCTGCAGCCGGAGGAGTTTGCCAAGCTGGCCCTGGCCATCTCGTTCGCCGGCTACCTGGTGGCCAAGCGAGACGTGCTGGCGCTGGCCGGCCGACGGGTGCTGGGCATCGACCTGCCGCGGGCCCGCGACCTGGGTCCGGTGCTCGGCGTGTGGGCCGTGAGCCTGCTGGTGCTGGTCTTCGAGAGCGACATCGGCACCTCGGCCCTGTTCATGGGCCTGTTCGTGGCCATGCTGTACATCGCCACCCAGCGCACGTCCTGGCTGCTGATCGGCTTCCTGCTGTTCGTTGGCGGCGCGTTCGCGGCCAGCAGGCTGTTCGCTCACGTCGGCGAGCGGTTCACCATCTGGATGCACCCGTTCGCTGGGAACAACCCGTACGGGAACGCCTACCAGCTGGTCCAGGGCCTGTACGGGATGGCCTCGGGCGGGATCCTGGGCAAGGGCCTGGGCGCCGGCCAGCCGTACCTGACCCCGCTGGTGCAGAGCGACTTCATCACCACCGCGTTCGGCGAAGAGCTCGGGCTGACCGGCCTGATGGCGATCTTGCTGCTGTACGGCCTGATCGTGCAGCGTGGCCTGGCCACCTCGCTCGCGGTCAAGGACCCGTTCGCCAAGATCCTGGCCGGCGGCCTGTCCTTCATGCTGGCCCTGCAGGTCTTCGTGATCGTGGGCGGGGTCACCCGGCTGATCCCGCTGACCGGCATCACCACCCCGTTCCTGGCCCAGGGCGGTTCCTCGCTGCTCGGCAGCTGGATGCTGATCGCGCTGCTGATGCGGCTGAGCGACACGGCCCGGCGGCCGCCGCCCCAGCCGATCCAGGACGAGGGCATGACCCAGGTGGTGAACCTCTCGTGAACCGAGCGGTGCGCCGGATCTCCATTGCCGTCCTGATCATGTTCGTCCTGCTGCTGGCCAACGTGAACTACCTGCAGGGGTTCGAGGCGAGCGCCCTGAGCAGCAAACCGGGGAACTCCCGGGCCTTCGCCGCGCAGTTCCAGTACCAGCGGGGCGAGATCACCACATCGGATGGGGTGGTCATCGCCAAGTCCAAAGCCGTGGGCGGCATCTACAAGTACCAGCGGGTCTACCCGTACGGGGAGGAGTACGCCCCGGTCACCGGCTACGACGCGCTCTACGGGGCCAGCGGCATCGAGAAGACCGAGAACTCGGTGCTGACCGGTAACTCCTCCTCGCTGGCCGTCCGCAACGTGATCGACATGATCACGAACAAGCCCCGCAAGGGGGCCACGGTCCAGGTCACGGTCAACTCCAAGGCGCAGAACGCAGCCTGGGGCGCGCTGAAGTCGCTCGGCAAGTCCGGCGCAGTGGTGGCCCTGGACCCGTCGACCGGCAAGGTCCTGGCCCTGGCCTCCTACCCGTCGTTCGACCCGAACCAGCTGGCCGTGCTGGACGGCACCCAGCTGAACAAGAACGACCAGGCGCTGCTGAAGGACCAGAACCAGCCGCTGCTGAACCGGGCCACCAGCGCCACCTACCCGCCCGGGTCGACGTTCAAGATCGTCACCAGCTCGGCCCTGTTCAGCCAGGGCAACGCCTCCCCGAGCACGGTGGTGGACGCGCCGACCAGCCTGACCCTGCCGCAGAGCAGCACCAAGCTGATCAACAACAACGGCGAGGCGTGCGGCACGCTGGGCAACGGCAAGGCCACGATCGACACCGCGTTCACCGAGTCGTGCAACACCGCGTTCGCCAACATCGGCATGCAACTCGGCTCGGCCGCGCTGAAGAGCCAGGCCGAGAAGTACGGGTTCAACGACCCGAACCTGACCATTCCTCTCCCGGTGGTGGCCAGCAGATTCCCGCTGGAGCCGGCCCTGTCCTTCGCGGCCATGTCCGCCATCGGCCAGAAGGACGACACCGTGACCCCGCTGCAGGAGGCCATGCTGTCCGCGACGATCGCCAACAGCGGCAAGCTGATGCGGCCGTACATGGTCCAGCAGGTCCAGGCGGCCGACCTCAGCATCATCGACTCGGCCTCGCCCACGGTGCAGAACGTGCCGGTCAGTGCCAGCGTGGCCGGTCAGATCAAGACGATGATGGTGCACGTGGTCAGCCAGCCGGACGGCACGGCCAACGCGATCAACAACGCCATCCCCGGGGTCCAGATCGCGGGCAAGACCGGAACGGCGCAGAACGGCGTCAACAACAGTGGCCTGAATGATGCGGTTTTCACCTGTTTTGCCAGCAACGGCAACCGTTCCATGGCGGTGGGCGTCATCATTCAGGGTGGCGGTTACGGCGCTGCGGCGGCTGCCCCTATTGCCGTCAGCGTCCTCAAGGCGTACCTGGAGAACGGGTGAACGATCACCTGCTGGGCGGACGTTACCGGCTGAGCGGCCGGATAGCGGTGGGCGGCATGGGCGAGGTGTGGCGCGGCACCGACGAGCTGCTTGATCGTGCGGTGGCGGTCAAGCTGCTGTCGGCCGCGCACGCCACCGACGAAGCGTTCCGGGCCCGGTTCCGGGCTGAGGCGCGGTACGCCGCCTCGCTGTCCCACCCGAACATCGCCCAGGTCTTCGACTACGGCGAGACCACCGGTAACGAGGAAGCCGCAGCCGGCCTGCCCTCCGGCGGCGCCTACCTGATCATGGAGCTGGTGCAGGGGGAACCGCTGTCCGCGGTGATCGCCCGGCAGGAGCGGCTGTCCCCCGGTGACACCCTGCGCATCGTGAGCCAGTCGGCCGACGCGCTGGCCGCGGCGCACGAAGCGGGCATCGTCCACCGCGACATCAAGCCGGGCAACCTGCTGGTCACCAGCGACGGCACCACGAAGATCACCGACTTCGGCATCGCCCGGGCCATGTGGGCCGCGCAGGCATCCCACCTGACCCAGACCGGCATGGTCATGGGCACGGCCAGCTACGTCTCACCCGAGCAGGCCACCGGCGGGACGATCACGTCGGCCTCGGACATCTATTCGCTCGGGGTCGTGGCCTACGAATGCCTGGTCGGCGAGCCGCCGTTCACCGCGGAGACCCCGGTCGCGATCGCGGTGGCGCACATGCACCGGCCGGTGCCGCCGTTGCCGGACGACGTGCCCGCACCGGTGGCCGAGCTGGTCACGAGCATGCTGGCCAAGGCGCCCGAGGAGCGGCCGCAGAGTGCCCGCTGGGTGGCAGACCGGGCCCGGCAGCTGCGCAGCTCGCTGCCGAGCTCGCCCGAGCTGCCCGGGCCGCTGGATGATCCCCTGCTGGACGATCCGCTATTGGCGGCCACGGCGGTCGACGGCGGCGGGCGGCGGGCCGGCGCGGAGGAGAGTACCGACCCGCGCCTGGGTGCCGGACTGACCCGGGCCGACATGGGCCTGGCCGCCGCGGCGACTCCACCGGCCCGGCCGCCCGCCCACACCAGCCACGGCGGCAACGGCAATCGCCGGCGTCGGCGCCGGTCCGCGCTGCTGGCCGCGGGCGTGAGTGTGGCCGTGGCCGCGATCGGCGGCACGGTGGCGGCGATCCTGCTGTCCAACCGGCCGCTGAGCAACGTCGGCGAGGTGGCTCCACCGAGTTCCTCAACCTCGTCCTCGAACACCAGCGCGCCGGCGAAGGCCAGCCCGCCACCCACGCAGTCTCGGGTTCCGGTCGGCAACACGACCGCTGCGCCTACTCTAGGGAGTGGCGTGGGGGTGGGTAGGACGGTGAGCCCGTCTCCGAGGATCTTGCCGTCCACAATTAAAACGAAGAAACCGACGAAGAAACCGACGGCCCCGCCGACGAGCAAAAAACCGCCGACCTCGCCGCCGGCCTCGCCGACTCCGACGCAGACACCAACGATCGCGCCGTCGCAACCGGGTCGTGGCGGCCCTGGCCCTGGCGGCACCAACAGCACGCAACGGAAGACCTAGCCCCGATGGTGGGGCCCAGTGATGAGACAACGCGGGATGGTTTGGCACAGTGCGAGACATGACACAGCCACGGCTGCTTGGTGGTCGCTATGAGCTCGACGGTGTCGTCGGGCGTGGCGGCATGGCCGAGGTCTACCGGGCCCACGACATCCGTCTCGACCGCGTCGTCGCCATCAAGACCCTCCGGACCGACCTGGCCCGGGATCAGACGTTCCAGGCCCGGTTCCGCCGGGAGGCCCAGTCCGCGGCCTCACTGAACAACCCGTCCATCGTCGCGGTCTACGACACCGGCGAGGACGAGGACATGGCGACCGGTATCCCCGTCCCGTACATCGTCATGGAGTTCGTGGACGGCCGGACCGTCCGCGACCTGCTGCAGTCCGATCACCGGCTGCTGCCTGAACGGTCGCTGGAGATCATCGACGGGGTGCTGGGCGCGCTGGACTACAGCCACCAGTCCGGCATCGTGCACCGCGACATTAAGCCCGGCAACGTGATGGTCACCCGCAACGGTGACATCAAGGTGATGGATTTCGGCATCGCCCGGGCCATGAGCGACAACCAGGCCACGATGACCCAGACCGCGCAGGTGATCGGGACGGCGCAGTACCTGTCGCCGGAGCAGGCCCGGGGCGAGCGGGTGGACGCCCGCAGCGACCTGTACTCCACCGGCTGCCTGATGTATGAACTGCTGACCGGGCGGCCGCCGTTCACCGGCGACTCCCCGGTCGCGATCGCCTACCAGCACGTGCGGGAGAACCCGGTCCCCCCGTCGGTGGTGGACCCGGACATCCCCTCCTGGGCCGACGCGATCGTGCTCAAGGCGATGGCCAAGGACCCGGGCGACCGGTACCAGAGCGCAGCCGAGATGCGCATGGACGTGCAGCGCGCCATGAACGGCATGGCCGTCGCCGCCCCGACCCGGCTGGAGGCCTACAACCGGACGCAGGCCATGGGCGGCGCCACCATGATGGCCAACCCGACCACGGCCGTGCCCTACCAGTACGGAGACCAGACCGACGGCGGTGAGCCGCCGCGGCGCAGCTACCGGGCCCTGCTCTGGGTGCTGGGGCTGCTGGTGGTGCTGGGCGCGGTCGGCGCGCTGGCGTACCTGCTGTTCGGCGGGGGCGGCAAGACCTACAGCGTGCCGCTGGTGAACGGGCTGTCCCAGGCCAAGGCGGAGCATGCCATCACCAGCGCCCACCTGAAGCCCAGCGTCGTCGACCAGGCCAACTCGGCCGTGGGCAAGGGCCTCGTGATCAAGTCCAGCCCGCCTGAGGGTAACAACGTGCCCGCGAACACCGTGGTCACGCTGTACGTGTCGACCGGCCCGCAGCAGGTGACGGTGCCGAACGTGGTCGGTGAGACCTCGGCCACGGCCCAGAGCACGCTGACCGGCAAGGGCCTGAACGTCAAGCAGGTCTCCGACGCCACCTCGACCGCGGCCAAGGGCACGGTGACCAAGCAGTCCCCGACCGCCAGCGCGACGGTGAGCCCGGGCAGCACGGTCACCATCTACGTCTCGGGCGGAGCCGTCACGGTGCCCAGCGTGGTCGGTGACTCGGCTTCCACCGCGCAGACGATCCTGCAGGGTGACGGGTTCACCGTGGACACCAAGACCGTGACCGGCCCGTCCAGTGCCCAGCCCGGCGACGTGTTCCAGCAGACGCCGGCCCCGAACAGCTCGGTGGCTCAGGGAGCCAAGGTCACGATCTACGTCGCGGCCCAGACGGCCAGCCCGACACCCAGCCCCAGCGCCAGCCAGCCGTTCGGCGGCAGTCCGAGCCCGAGCGCGAGCGACTTCAACTTCGGTGGCGGCGGAAACGGCAACGGCAATGGAAACGGCAATGGAAACGGCAACGGCGGTGGGGGCGGCGGCAACAACAAGAAGGGCTGACGGGCCTGACCGCTCGTCAGCCGTTGATCCTGGCTGGCCCGTCAGCCGTTGCTGATCGAGCTGCCGTCCACGGGGACGTGCAGCTGCAGCCAGGGGAAGACCCCGAACCACAGCGCCGCCACGGCGATCAGCACGAGCAGCAGCATCCAGGCCGCCCTGACCCCGGGCCGTCCGGGCAGTGACCGCCACAGCCATCCGTACATCTGCGTCTCCTAACCGCTCACCGCGGTGCGAGCCGCGGCCGAGATCAGCTTTCCGCTCACGATCACCCGGTGCGTGCCGGTCCAGGCCGGGTTGCAGGTGATCAGCGTGATCAGCCGCTGCGTGGGCTGCTGGCCGGGATGGCCGGGGACCGGGTCGACCACGGCCGTGTCGGTGGGCAGCACCGTCTGCTGGCCGGTCACCCGGTAGGTATAGGTGTTGAGCTTGGTGTCGATGTAGACCAGGTCGCCGCTCTTCAGCGAGGGCAGGCTCCAGAACGGGTTGCCCGCCGTGACCCGGTGCCCGGCGACGGCGAAGTTACCGAGCTGCCCGGGGTGCTGGGTGCCCGGCACGTGGCCGGGACTCATGTTCAGCTGGGCCAGCGCGGTGCCCTGGATGATGGTGAACTGCCAGTGCGCGCCGAAGGCCGGGATCCGGATGTAGGCGAACGGCTGCCCGGTGACCAGGGCCAGCTGCTCCGGCTGGGCGGGCCGGTGGGCCGCGCGGCCACCGGCACCGGTACCGGCATTGGCGCTGACCCACTGCTGGTTCAGCTCGGTGCTGAGCTGGTGCTGCGCGCTGCTGGCCCTCAGCGCGGTGCCCCACATCAGGTACGCGACGAAGAGCAGGACGACGGCGCCCAGGGTGACCAGAAGCTCACCCATGCCGCGGATGATGGTTCGCACGGTTGACCCACATCGCTGAGGTGATTTACGGACATGATTACTAAACGTCGCTAAATATTAGCGTCCAGTAACCATCTCCGCCCCGGGAACACCAACGCCCGTGACCTACTACGATGACGCCACAGCCATCCAGCTCAGGAGATGACGGTGCCGAAGTCCCGCGTCCGCAAAAAGCCGGTGTATACGCCGCCGCCGCGCTCGGCGCGACGCAAGGCCAGCCCGCCGTGGCTGGCCCCGGCCATGGTGGCGTGCCTGGTCATCGGGCTGGTCTGGATCGCCCTGTACTACATCACCAACGGCGACCTGGCCGGGATGTCCGTGCTGGGCTTCTGGAACCTGGTGATCGGGTTCGTGCTGATCATCGCCGGGGTGGTCCTGTCCACCCAGTGGCGGTAGCCGGCCTCAGAACGCGGGCAGGCCGCGGTAGCCGGGCTCAGAACGCGGGCAGGCCGAGATGGACGCTCCATAGCGCCGTCGCGGCGATGAGGATGGCCAGCATTCCCGCCGTGGCCGCGCCCTGGATCAGGGCACGGTGGTTCTTCGGAGCGTAGACGTACGCCGCCGTGATCAGCGCGCCGGTGATCAGGCCACCGATGTGGTCCTGCCAAGCGATCCCGCTGACCACGAAGCCCAGGCCCAGGTTGATGGCGATCAGGAAGAGGATCCCCCGGCTGTCCAGGTGCAGCTTGCGTGCCACCACGAACCAGGCCCCGAACAGGCCGAAGACCGCACCGGAGGCGCCCAGCGCGGCCTGGTTCGGCGGGACCAGGTAGTAGAGGAAAACCCCGCCGCCGATCGCGCTGAGCAGGTAGACGGCCAGGAAGCGGAGGCGGCCCAGCATGTGCTCCAGCTGGGGCCCGACCACGATCAGCGCCCACATGTTGAACACAATGTCGGCGAAGCCGAGGGTGCCACCGGACGGGGCTACGAAGGCCGACGTGAGCAGGCGGTACCACTGGCCTGCGCCCACCCCGATCGCGTTGCCGCGGCCATCGCCGGCGTAGCCGATCATCTCCAGGTTCGTGGCGATGCTGGGCCGGGCCAGCACAGCCAGGTAGAGCAGGACGTTGATGCCGACCAGCGACCAGGTGACGGCGGCCCCCGTCGTCACCCGGCCGCCGAACGCGGTCCTCGGCTGCCGCGCCCGCGGGCCCGCCTCGGGGCTGCGGCCGTGGACGCAGTCCAGGCACTGCTGCCCCACCGGGGCGGCCCGCAGGCAGTCCGGGCACGCGGGGCGCCCGCAGCGCGAGCATGAGACGTACGTCTCCCGGCCCGGGTGCCGGTAACAGGTCGGCACGCCTCCGGCACCTGACCTGCCGTCGGCCGGCCGGCCGGCTTCGAACCCGGTCCCAGGCCCGGCCTCGGGCCCGGTCTCAGGTTGCCCGGGAACGGGAGTGGTCACGGTTGGTGCCTCAGGCCCCGTCGCGCTCGATGGTCACCGACTCCAGCACGACGTCCTGGGTCGGACGGTCCCGCCGGTCCGTGCTGGTCTGGCTGATGCGCTGCACGAGGTCGGCACCCTCGGTGACCTCACCGAAGATGGTGTGCTTGCCGGTCAGCCAGGGTGTGGGTGCCACCGTGATGAAGAACTGGGAGCCGTTGGTGCCGGGGCCGGCGTTGGCCATGGCTAGCAGGTAGGGACGGTTGAAGGCCAGGTCGGGGTGGATCTCGTCCTTGAACTTGTAGCCGGGACCACCGGTACCGGTGCCGAGCGGGTCACCGCCCTGGAGCATGAAGTCGGGGATCACGCGGTGGAAGATGGTGCCGTCGTAGAGGCGGTCGCTAGTCTCCGCCCCGGTACGGGGGTCGGTCCACTTGCGGCTGCCCTCGGCCAGTTCCACGAAGTTACGCACCGTCTCCGGAGCCTGGTCCGGGAAAAGCCGCACCTTGATCGGGCCCTGGTTGGTGTTCAGTGTTGCGGTAAGCGTGTTGGTCATGCCGGGAATCCTCGCATAGCCGGCGACTGGGCCGGTTGACTTGTCCCTACGTTTTCCGCGAGCCGGCTTGGCCCGGCGCGCAGTTCCACGGTACAAGCAATATCGCGTGGTCGGCCGCCGGGCTCGGCAGGCCTATTGTGGTTAGAGGGTTGAGGTCGCTGGTCACGGGAACTGATGGACTCGAGATATAAGCAGGAGGTCAACTGTGTCGCTTATCAAGACGAAGAAGGCCAAGAACGCCGCGTCAAACGCCGCGTCGCAGGCCTCGGAGGCCGCGGCGGCGGCCAAGGACGCCGCTCGCAGCCGGGCCAAGGACACGGCGAGCCTGGCGCGCGACCGTGCGCAGGACGCCGCTGACCTAGCCAAATACCGGGCCCAGGACGCCGCGGTGGCGGCCCGCAGCAAGGCCCGCGACGCCGCGGCCCAGGTCGGGCCGAAGGCCAAGGACGTGGCCGCCCAGGTCACACCGAAGGCTAAGGACGTGGCCGCCCAGGTCAGCGCTCAGGTTGTGCCGGTCGGCAAGCAGGTCGCGGCGACAGCGGCCCAGACCGTCGAGCAGGGCGTTCGCGACGCTCGCGTATGGGCTGCGCCGAAGCTGGAGGATGCCGCAGCGGCGGTCACCGACACGGTGGCGCCCAAGGTGTCCGCCGCCCTCAAGGCCACGGCCAAGAAGGTCGACCCGCCCAAGAAGCGGCGGCTGCTGGGCTGGCCGGGTGCGGTCGGGCTGGTAGTGCTGGCCGCGGGTGGCGCGGCCGTGGCCATCGTGTTGCGCCGACGGCAGCCGCCGCCCCCGCCGCCCTACCCGGGCGAGGAGGCCGAGGACGCCGCGGACACGGCCACCACCGTGGACGCCGAGGCTAACGGGCGGGTCAAGCAGCCCTAACCCCCCAGTGCAGCCCTAACCCCCAGTGGGGTCACTGCGCGATGCGGCGCACGGGCGCACGAGCGAAACGCTCGGTGCGCCGCGTCGCGTTTTGGCATTGCCCTAGCTGGCGTGCGTCGTACTGGCGTCCCCTGGCCCGGCGCTGTGCTGGCGTCCCCTGAGCCGGCGCCTCCTGGGCTGGCGTGACTTGGGCTGGCCTGCGCGGGGAGCGTCCAGCTGACCTGGCCGCCCCCGTACAGCCGACTTTATTAAATATTTTAACAGGGCCTAACGGACTGGCGGCCGAGCGCGCCAGGGTTGCCGCGGACCGGCTGAGCGGCGGTGACGCCGGCCCGCGTGACGGGCGCCAGCGGGGTCAGGGAGTTCGGCAGCTGCAGCTGTATCCACCCGGCGTCATTCCGGGATTGCCGGGTGGTCCGGTTACCGTGTGCAAAAACTGTCATTGGGGCGACAGTTTTTGCACACGGTATTTGACGAGCCTCCGGCACGGTCTTGGTCTTTCTCTCTGGCCCCAACCGTCACTTGGACCCGCAACCTCATCACCCGCGGCCTGGTAACCACCGCGAACCGGCAGGAGATGCGTCACTCCGTGGGCGGAGCAACGAGAGCGCGCTAAATCAGTGGGGTCGCCGGCTGGCGGGATGTCGATGCCGTACTCCAGCACGACCCGGTCGGCCGGAATCACGATGTGGCGGCACACTTCCAGTACGTCGTCGCCGGAGATCAGGCGGCGGAGGACGGCAAACACCGGCACTCCCTGACCCACCTGGAGGGTCTGGGCCTCGGGTTCGGTCGGCATCCGGGCACTGACCGATTCCTCGACCCGGGACACCGGATGGCCCAGGTAGGCCAGCTGGGCCAGCGTGCCCCCCGGCCACGGCTCGCGTGCCGGGTCCGCCACGGGGGTGCCCGCCACCAGCTCCAGCGGCAGAAAGTTGACGCTGATCTGCTCGGGCTCACCGCGGGCGTAGAACACGAAGTCCCGGCGCAGCAGGGCCGTGCCCGGCTCGGCCCCGAACAACGCGGCCAGTTCCTCGTCCGCCGCGACCTCGGAATGCCGGGCCGTGAGCCGGTAGTCCCGCCAGCTCAGGGCGCGATCCTCGGTGAACGAGGTACCCGGGCCGCCCGCGTAACGCTCCCGCGCCTGGCGCGCGTCGACCGCGTAGCGTTCCATCGCCCGCCGCCGGACGACAGGACGGGCCCGCACCACCGTGCCGCCCCCGCGGCGCGTCTCGACCAGGCCCTCCTGCCGCAGCAGCGATACGGCGTGCCGGATGACGATCTCGGACACCCCGTAGAACCGGCGCAGTTCCTCCATCGTTGGCAGGCGCGCGCCCGGCGGATACTGGCCGGACTGAATCTGCTGACGCAGTTCATCCGACACAAGAAGGTAGGCGGGGCGTTCCTGCACGGTCGTGCACCTCCGGGCCCAGACGTCCCCCCGGGAACATTATGCGTTCAGCTTGACACGATCCGCAGCTCCCACCATTTTGTATACGGAAGTCACAGAGCGAATCCGCCCCATGTCATCCATGTGACATGTGTTATGTCCGGGGCTGGTGGTGGCACTGACGTCGTCTTGACCGCCTGCTTGATCGGCGGCAGGCAGCCGGGTGGGGAAGCCGTGGTGCCGGAGGGAGCGGTCATGTCAGGCGGGAAACAGGCGGCAGCGGAGCTGGAGGCACAGTTTCCCGGCTGGCACGTCTGGCCGAGCAGCGCGGGCCGCTGGTGGGCGACCCGGACCGGGACCGTGCTCGACCGCGACGACCTCGGCGCAGGCCGGGTCATGACGATCGACGCGGACGACACCGAGACGCTGCGAGCTCAGCTGACGAGGCAATCCCGCCTCGATCAGGCTGCGCGGCAGTAGAGGTGGGCCGACGGCGGGCTGCGGATCCCGGAGGGGGCGATCCGCGCCGGCCGCCCTGCCGCCGCCCTTCCTCACCCTGACGTTCCCCGGCCGGCCTGATCCGGTACGTTCGTTGCGTATCCGCGTCGATCTTGATCGGGCAGGCAGACAAGTTGAGCAGCGCGAACGGTGACGATCGGCTGGCCCGTCCGGCGCAGCACGACGCGCCCGTCGCCACCTCGATCCCACCCGGCGCCCGGGAACGCGGCCAGCCCGCCCCGGATCGGCTGCGGCTGATCCTGGGCTGGGTCGCGGCGATCGGCATCGTGGCCTCGGTCGCGGTTATGGTGGCGGTCTCGCTGGCTGGCCCCAGCCTGTCGGTGGTCGCCATGCCCCGGCCTGCCGCCGGTCCCCCGTGGTGGATCTGGCTGCACCCGTCGGCCGCGCGGGTGACCTTTGCCCTGTGGGCCGCGGTAGCGGCCGGCGGCATCGGGGTCATCGCCGCGCTGATGGCCGTGACTCGTGGAGCCCGTCCATCGGTCCGGGCCCTCGCGGCCTTCGCGGTGATCGTCGTCGGCCTGCTCACCGTGCTGCCGACCGCGGGGTCGACCGACATCCTGGACTACGCGGCCAACGGCCGGATGGCCACGACCGGGCAGAGCCCGTACGTGACGACGCCGCTGCAGCTGAAGCAGTCCGGCGACCCGATCGGCCGCTGGATCCCGGCCACCTGGGAAACGAGCGTGTCGGTCTACGGCCCGGTGGCCACGGCCGAGGAATGGGCCGCCGCCGAGCTCGGTGGCACGTCGATGGCGCGGATCACGTTCTGGCTGAAGCTGTGGAACTCGATCGCGTTCGGCGTGGTGGTGCTGCTGCTGGACCGGACGCTTCGGTCGGACCCGGCCCGCCGCCTGCGCGGGCACCTGCTGTGGACGGTCAACCCGCTGCTGCTGTGGGAGATCGTGGCCAGCGGGCACATCGACGGCCTGGCCGCCGCTTTCGGTCTGCTCGGGATCCTGCTGCTGCGCATCCGGACCGGCTCTGCCGACGAGAGGCCCGCGCTGACTCGCTTCCTGCTGGCCGGGCTGTGCATCGGGGTGGCGGCGGCGATCAAGATCCCGTACGCAGCCTTCGGCCTGGGCGTGATCTGGGCTGGCCTGGGCGGAGCAAACAGGGCCGGGCTGGGGGAAGTGGTCAGGGACTCGCGCCGGTCGGTCGCCCCGCTGGCCGCGGCGGCGGCCGGGTTCTTGGTCGTGCTGGCTCCGGTCTACGCGGTGGCGGGCCGGCCGGCCATCTCGGTCCTGGTCAACCGGGGTCCGGCCACGACCTGGGACACGATATACCAGATCTTCTACCGGCCGTTCGGCTACACCGCGTTCGGGGCCTTCCTGGTACCGCCCCACCTCACCGCCATCGCGGCGGTCGCGTTCCTGGCCGTCGCCATCCTGGCGTTCCTGCGCTTTCCTGACGGCACGCCACAGCTGCCCGCGCTCAGCCCGGCCCTGGCCCTCAGCCTGGCCTGGCTGCTGGTGTGGTCCTACCAGCGGCCCTGGTACGACGTGATGGCGATCTGCCTGCTGGCCGTGTACCCCGCGTCCCGGCTGGACTGGCTGGTTCTCGGGCGCCTGATCCTGACCGCGCCGGTCTACCTGCCCGGCGTCCCCGGCCCCATCCCGGTCTGGGTCAACGACGCCATCAACGTCGTCGGCGAGGTCGTGTCGCCGTGGGCGCGGCTGCTGGCCGCCGTCGGTTTCATCGCGCTGTGCGTCGGCGGCTGGTGGGGCTGGCGCGACCGCCCTCCCAGTCAGGGTCTCCCCCGCGCGCTGATCTGACCGCCGCCGGCGCTGACCGGTGCTGGCCGGCCCCTGTCTGGAGGCCAGGTCTGAGAGGCTCTCCTGGGAGGCTCTGACCGGTTTCTGGCGAACCGCGCGGCTAAGGTATCCGTGAAATGAGCGGATGACTGTTTCTGCCGCACATTGCCCCCGAACGTTCCGGGAGCATCACACCCGATGGCAACCGACCGGCCCACCGACGCCGGCGAGGCACCCAGCCCCGCCGATGATCCCGTGGGCTCGCCCGGTTCGCCGCCGGACGAGCCCCGTACCCGCGCCGAGCTGTACGCCGCCGGCCGCGCCGCGGATCGCGTACCCGACGTCCCCCGGGCCGCGGACGAGGCGCACACCACCGCCGACGGCGGCTGGGCCTGGAAGAGCCTCCGCCTCGACCCTCCCGCCAACCACGTCGCCGACCAGCAACTGGCCGCCCGCCGCAGCGCCGAAGGCCGTCATCCCGACGGAACCTACGACGACCGCGGCCTCACGCCCGCCCTCCGCCGCGTCGAAGCCCAGCTCGGCCACGGCACCCTGATCCCCGACACCGAGAGATTCGCCTTGAAATCCCCCGACCGCTTCAAAGAAAAGCTAGCCAAGATGATGCGGACAGAACCCGATCGGCCCGCCGCCGATCTAGCCCGCGAAATCCACGACGGCATTCGTTACACCTACGTCATCGAATTTGAGCACTACAGCGCCGAGGTCGACGAGGCACGTCGGCTGCTGGGTGCGGAAGGCTACGACGAGACCGCGTTCAAGCCGAGCTGGTCCAGTGACGAGTACAAGGGCATCAACAGCCAATGGCGGGATACGGCCAGCGGCTATCGGTTCGAGGTTCAGTTCCATACTCAGGACAGCTGGGAAGCGAAGCAGAAGACCCACGATGCCTACGAAAAAATCGAGTCGCCCCAGACCTCGCCGGCTGATCGCGCCAACCTCCGCGATTACCAGCGACACGTCTCCGCTCAGGTCCCGATTCCACCGGCTGCCTTCGATTTCCGTCCGTTCAAAGAACAGGAAGAATAAATGGCCGAGCAGATCACCTACTTCGCGGTCGTCGGCACCGGCAGGACGGCGGCAGATCCCTCCGGGCTGGCCCGCCGCCGCCACACCGCCGATGGCCTGGTCGATGAGTCATTCACCCGTGAGTGCTCATGGCAATTCACGAACGCCATCTACCAGGACGAGCGGGGTGAGAACTTCGGGCCCGATTTGGTGGAGATCAGCGCTGAGGAGGCGGCGGTGCTGGTGGAACGCTTTCGGCAGCGGTGGGCTGAGTAGCCATGACCTCGGCCTGGCGGCGTTTGTGCGGGCTGGAGACGTACCAGATCACGGAGATTCCGCGGCGGGACGAGGGCGAGAACGGGCCCGCAGGCGAACGGGATCCGGGCCGGGCGCAGCGGACGGCGGCGCTGGTGGCGGCCTACCACGCCGGAGGAAGCGTGGCCTTCGGCTGGCTGCGTGAGCGGGCGGGCGACGCCGTGCGGGTCTTGGCCGCGGGGCCGGTGTTGGCCGGGAGCGTGTCCGGATCGGACGTGGTGCTGGCGCTGCCGGGCGGGGGCCGGGGCCGGGTGCTGGGGCACGGTGCGGCGGCCGGGGCGATGGCCGGGCTGGCCTGCTGGCGGGCGATCGGCGGGATCAGCGACGGCTTAGTGGTGTCCGCCGCCGGCGCAGGCGGCAGCGGCGGCGGGGACCGAGATCAGGCCGCGCCCTCGCTGGAGGAATGCCTGCTGCCGGCCTGGGGTGGGCCGTTCGGCTGGATGGTGGTGGCCGAACCGGTGATGGCCGGTGAACTGCAGGGGCTGGCCGACGACGAGGCCCGGCGGGAACGGCTGGCCGCCAAGCTGGCCGACCGGTTCCCCGAGCAGGACGTGCAGGCGCGGCGGCACCGGGACCGGCACGCCGAACTGCGTCAGGGGCGGTCCACCGGGATGTGGCGGGTGCACCTGCTGGCCGGGGGCACCGACCCGGCCGCGGCGGCGCGGATCGCCGGGCTGGTGTGTGCCTCGGCCGACCTGCAGGGACTGCCGTACTCGCTGACCCCCGCCGGGCCCGCGGCGGGCGATTTCCGCGCGCTGCTGGACGCGGCACCGGCCGGTGGCCCGGCGGAACCGGCCGGTGACCTGGCTGATCTGTACGGGGAGGTGGAGCCGCGGTCACCGTTTCACGCCAGCACCGGGCTGCTGGCGGCGCTGGCCCGGACCCCGGAGCGGGAGATACCTGGCCTCCGGCTCACGCTGCGGCCGGATTTCGACGTCACCCAGGAAGCGGCCGGCGGAGGGCCAGCCGATGGGGGCGCCAGCATCCAGCTGGGTCAGGTGCTGGACCGGCAGCGGATGGCTGCCGGGTCACTCCGGGTCCCGCTGGACTCGCTGAACCGGCACGTGTTCGTGTGCGGGGCGACCGGGGGCGGCAAGTCGCAGACCGTGCGCGGCCTGCTGGAGGCGGCCAGCCGGGCCGGGGTGCCGTGGCTGGTGGTGGAGCCGGCCAAGGCCGAGTACCGGCTGATGGCGGCGCGGCTGGCCGGATCGGGGGCAGAGGTGGTGCGGATCCGGCCGGGCGAGGCGGACGCGGTGGCGGCCGGGCTGAACCCGCTGGAGCCGGCCGCCGACGGCCACGGGCGGCGGTTCCCGCTGCAGACCCACGCCGATCTGGTCCGGGCGCTGTTCCTGGCCGCGTTCCAGTCCGAGGAGCCGTTCCCCCAGGTGCTCAGCGCCGCGCTGACCAGGGTGTACGAAGACGCGGGATGGGACCTGGCCCTGGGCGAGCCGCTCACGCCGAGCCTGACCCCCGCCTATCCCCGGCTGGCTGACCTGCAGCGGACGGCCGAGCAGGTGGTGCAGGGCATCGGCTACGGCCCGGAGATGAGCGCCGACGTGCTCGGTTTCATCAAGGTGCGGCTGGCCAGCCTGCGGCTGGGCACCACGGGACGGTTCCTGGACGGCGGCCACCCGATCGACTTCGGCCGACTGCTGCGCCGGAACGTGGTGCTGGAGATCGAGGACGTCGGCGACGACCGGGACAAGGCCTTCCTGATGGGCACGGTGCTGCTGCGGCTGGTGGAACACCTGAGGCTGACCGGGCTCGCGGGGCACGGCCTGCGGCACCTGACCGTGTTCGAGGAGGCGCACCGGCTGCTCCGGCGGCCGGAGGCGGCGGGCGGCGCGGCCGCGCACGCGGTCGAGCTGTTCGCCGGGCTGCTGGCCGAGGTCCGCGCCTACGGCGAGGGCATCGTCATCGCCGAGCAGATTCCGGCCCGGCTCATACAGGACGTCACCAAGAACACGGCGATCAAGATCGTGCACCGGCTGCCTGCCGCCGACGATCGCGAGGCGGTGGGCGCGACCATGAACCTCAGCCCGGCCCAGTCCCGGTACCTGGTCACGCTGCGGCCCGGGGAGGCGGCCGTGGCCGCGGACGGGATGGACCATCCGCTCCTGGTCCAGATGCCGGACGGCACGGCCCGCGAAGCCAGGGCCCGCCCGCGGCATCAGGCCAGCCCGGCCACGGTGGCCACGGTCCGCAGTGCCACCTGCGGCGCCGAGTGCGTGGCCAGCCCGTGCACGCTGCGCGACATGCGGGCGGCGCAGCGCGCGGCCGAGCACCATCCCGGGATCACCCTGTGGGCCGAGCTCTCCGTGCTGGCCCACCTGACCGGGTGGCCGATGCCGATCCCGCGGGCCAGCCTGCTCGGCCTGCTGCGGGAGCTGCCGTCCCGGCTACGGGACTGTGCCCTGTCGCACGCCGTGGACGCGGCCGTCTCGTCCCGGACCCCGCTGATCCGGGCCCGGGTCAGCGGACCCGCCCTGGCGTCCCACGTGGGCACGGCGATGCGGGCCCGGGTGACTCAGGGGATGTGGATGTGCCCGGAGCAGGAGCCCAGGTGGCTGGCCCCCGCGCCCCGCCGGGCGGCCGGCCAGGCCGACACGATGCCGGGGTGGGAGGAGCAGAGCCCGCCGGACGCCGCTGACGCGGTACGCCCGCTGGCGTTCGGGCTGGCCGCCCCGTCAGCCGTCGAGCGGGTGATCGGGACCAACGCCACCGCGGCCGACTTCGAGTCCCGGCTGGCCGGGTACCTGGATCAGGAGTTCACCGACTGCCGGTGGCCCCTGCGCTATCTAAAGCACCGCGCTACCTGAAACAGGGCGCTACCTGAAACAGCGGAAGGGATGAACCCTCAGGCCGCGTTGGCCCGGCGCATCCGCCGGCGGCGCTCGGCCGACCGCTCGTCCTCGTTCAGGCCGCCCCAGGTGCCGTACTTCTCCGGCCGGGTCAGCGCGTAGTTCAGGCAGTCGATCCGCACCGGGCAGGAGGCGCAGATGGACTTGGCCTTCCGCTCGCGGATGTCCCGCTCGGGCTGGCGCTCACCGTCCGGCCCGAAGAAGAGGCTCAGATCATCATTCCGGCACTCACCCTGGTCCTGCCAGCCCCAATTGGGCCGAGCAAGCGGAGCCGACGGCCGCCGTACGTTGGACATGGAACGATCACCTCAACCGGTATAACTCACGTTACGTGTGTGTCTAAGAGCCCCGTGGCGGACGGAGATCCGTTCTGGTGCGGTGCCCGCCGTCTCAGCTGCAACGCCTAGCTTGCCAAGGACGTTCCCGTCTTCGGGCGGAATTTGCTTCTAAGCAAGTAACAATGCCATCAAGCGGACGATTGTTCGCTTGATGGCGGGTGGGCCGCCGGCCCGGTCCGCTCCGCGAGCTGGTCCGGCGCGGCCTATCGCGGCGGGCTCGACGGGTCAGACCGCCCCATCCTGGCTGGCCAGCCGCTACGCTCTCCCCGTGGTGGCCCGGCCGGTGAATACCCGCGACCGGGCTGCCGCGCGGCAGAACTCGTATCTTACGCACCGGGCCAACGCGGACGCCGGGCGACACGGCTGGCTGCGGCTGACGCCGGCCTATTCGGTGCGCCTGGTCCGGGAGCGGACCGCTCATCTGCCGCCGGGCGCGGTCGTCACCGATCCCTTCTCCGGTAGCGGGACCACGGTGCTGGCCGCCGCCGAGCACGGCGGCCTGGGCCAGGCGGTCGACGTCAACCCGTTCCTGGTCTGGCTGGGCAACGCCAAGGCGGCCAGCTACCCGGCCGCGCTGCTGGCCGAGACCCGCGCCTTGGTCCCCGGCCTGGCCGATCAGGCGGCCGAGTACACACGCGACGCGGCCGATCTCTGGGCCCCGAACCTGCACAACATCGCCCGGTGGTGGTCACCTGGCTCGCTGGCCGCGCTCAAGGCCCTGCGGTACGTGCTGGATCAGGCGGAACTGCCCGGACCGGCCCACGATCTGGTCAGCATCGCGTTCTGCCGGACCGCGATCAAGGTGAGCAACGCGTCGTTCAACCACCAGAGCATGTCGTTCGCGACCGGGCCGGCCCCTGCGCCCGACGACGATCACGTCATCCGCCGGTTCACCGCCGAGGCGGCCGAGATCCTGGCCGACGCGGCGACCGGGCTGCCCGGATCGGGCCGGGTCGTCCCGGGCGACGCCCGCGACCTGGGCGCGGCCGGGCTACCGCGCTGCGACCTGCTGCTGACTTCGCCCCCGTACGTGAACCGGATGTCCTACATCCGGGAGCTGCGGCCCTACATGTACTGGCTGCGGTTCCTGGACCAGGCCAGCGACGCCGGCGAGCTGGACTGGACCGCGATCGGCGGCACCTGGGGCATCGCCACCTCGCGGCTGCACGACTGGGCGCCCGCCGACCCCGCCACCCCGGCCATCGACGACGAACTGCGGGCCGTCGCCGCGCTGATCGTCCGCGACGGCGGCAAGCACGGTCCGCTGCTGGCCACCTACGTGACCAAGTACTTCCACGACATGTCCGCGCACTTCAGTGCGGCATTCCAGCACGTCAGGAGCGGCGGCACGGCCAGCTACATCGTCGGCAACTCGACGTTCTACGGGCACGTGGTGCCGGCCGAGCGCTGGTACGCCGCCCTGCTGAGCGCGGCCGGCTTCACCGGCGTGCGGACCACCGTCATCCGCAAGCGCAACAGCAACCTCGCCCTCTACGAGTACGAGGTCACCGCGGAGCGCCCCTGAGCTGGGCCCACGACCCGGGCCCACGACCCGGGACCACGAGCCGGGCCCGTGACCGCAAGCTCACTGCTGATCTTTGGCCACCGGCAGCGGGCCGAAGCTCTGCGCCACCGGCATCATCTCCACCACGTTGATGTTCACGTGTGGCGGGAGCGAAGCGGTCCAGTGCACGGCCTCGGCCACGTCGTCCGGCCCCAGCGGGTGGACACCCTGGTAGACCTGATCCGCCCGGGCCTGGTCGCCGTCGAACCGGACCATGGAGAACTCGGTGCCGCCGGACAGGCCGGGCTCCACACTGGTGACCCGGACGCCGGTGCCGTGCAGGTCGGCCCGCAGGTTCAGGCTGAACTGATGCACGAAGGCCTTGGTCGCGCCGTAGACGTTGCCGCCCGGATAGGGGTAGGTGCCGGCGATCGAACCCAAGTTGATCACGTGACCGCGGCGGCGGCCCACCATGCCGGGCAGGATGGCCCGGGTGCAGTAGGTGAGCCCCTTGCAGTTCGTGTCGACCATCTGGTCCCACTGGTCCAGGTCCGCCTCCTGGGCCGGATTCAGTCCCAGGGCCAGGCCGGCGTTGTTGACCAGCACGTCAATCTCGGCGAACTCGGCCGGCAGGCCGGCCACCGCCGCGGCCACGGCGTCGCGGTCCCGCACGTCGAAGGTCACCGGCAGCACGGCATCGCCGAACTCCTTGGCCAGCTCGTCAATGCGGTCGGCGCGCCGGGCGGACACCACCACCCGGTCTCCGTCGGCCGCAAAGCGGCGGGTGATGGACGCGCCGAACCCGGCGCTGGCTCCGGTCACAAACACGGTTCTGCTCACCCCGCGATGCTACGGGGTGGCGCGCCGGCGCGCGGGGCGGCCGCCCTTACTTCAGCAACCGGGACAGCCGCCGGTCGGCCAGCGGCTTGCCGCCGGTCTGGCAGGTCGCGCAGTACTGCAGGGACGAGTCCGCGAACGAGACCTCGCGGATCGTGTCGCCGCACACCGGGCAGGTCGCACCGGTCTTGCCGTGCACCCGCAGGCCGGTCTTCTTCTCGGCCTTGAGGTCGCCGGCGGCCAGCCCGGACGCCCGCTTCGAGGCGTCGTTCAGTGTGGTCATGATGGCCTCGTACAGGCTGGTCACCTGGTCCGGGGTCAGCGTGGACGCCATCTTGAACGGGGACATCTTCGCCGCGTGCAGCACCTCGTCGGAGTAGGCGTTGCCGATCCCGGCGATGATGTGCTGGTCACGGAGCACACCCTTGATCTGGGTGCGCCGGCCGGCCAGCAGCTCACCCAGCGACTCGGCGGCGAACGCGGGGTCCAGCGGATCCGGGCCGAGGGAGGCCACCCCGGGCACATCCATCGGGTCGCGGACCAGGTACACGGCCAGCCGCTTCTGCGTGCCGGCCTCGGTCAGGTCGAAGCCGGACTCGTCGTCCAGGATGACCCGGAACGCCAGCGGTCCCTTGCCGGGCCGCGGCGGCTGGGGCGGGATCTCTTCCCGCCACCGCAGCCAGCCGGCCCGGGCCAGGTGGACGATCAGGTGCACCGCGTCGCCGCCGCCCGCCGGGGCCAGCGCGAGGTCGAGGAACTTGCCGTGCCGGGTCACGTCCCCCACGACCAGGCCGGTCAGGCTGGCCGGCGGCGGGTCGTAGGTCTTCAGCACGGAGATCGCCGCGACGTAGGCGTGAGCGACCGCGTGGCCGCTGGCCCGATCGCGCAGGAACGTGGCCAGTGCCTCGACTTCGGGCAGCTCAGGCATACTCCGATTGTACGTGTGAGCTGGGGCCCTGCGGTGAACGCGGCAGGCAGCACGTAGCATCAAACGGACAAGTACACGGGAGCTCGGGCCAACCGGGCTGAGAGGGTGGCTGATCCGACGGCGCCACCGACCGTCCGAACCTGACCGGGTAATGCCGGCGTAGGGAGGCGTCGTGACCGCTGTACCCAGCCCCACCACCGAGAGCGCACCGCCCGCGGCCGGGGAGTTCACCACCGTACCGGGCGACCGCCGATCCGAGGCCCCCCGCACGCTGGCCGAACCGGTGCCACAGGCGCTGAGCTTCGCCGACCAGCTCGGGCTGTGGGGCAACCTGGGCGTGAGCCTGCTCGGCTTCACCGGCGCCCTGTTCGTGCTGCAGCCGGGTGGCACCGGCACCCCCGAGCTGTCCCTGGTGGCGGCGGGCACCGCGCTGGTCCTGGGCACGGTGCTGGGGACCCTCGGCGTGGCCGTGTCCGGGCTGCCCGGGGTGCGGACCGGGGCGCCGGCCATGGTGCTGCTGCGCGGGCTGTTCGGGGCCCGGCTGTCGTACCTGCCGACGGGCATCAACATCCTGCAGCTGGTCGGCTGGGGCATCTTCGAGCTGGTCACGATCGCGACCGCCGCCCACACCATCGCGCCGGCCCTGCCCCAATGGGGGTACGTGCTGATCGCGGGCCTGATCACCGCGCTGCTGACCGTGTACCCGCTGGGCGCGATCCGGGTGCTGCGGCGCTACGCCGCCGTGGTCGTGGCCGCGGTGCTGGTGTACCTGCTGGTCCAGCTGGCCCGGCACCCGCTGCCGCCGCTGGCCCACGGCTCCTGGTCGGGCTTCTGGCCTGCCACCGACACCGTGGTCGCGGTGGCCATCTCGTTCGCGCCGATGGCCGCGGACTACCTGCGGCACTCCCGGTCGGGACGGTCAGCCTTCGCCGGCGTCATGATCGGCTACAGCATCACCCAGATACTCTGCTACGTGATCGGGCTGCTGGCCCTGGTCACGGTGGCCCGCAACCCGGACGACATCTACGGGGCGTTCATCGCGCTGCCGCTGGGCACGGTGGCGTTCGCGATCCTGGCCGCGCGCGAGCTCGACCAGTCCTTCGCCGACATCTACTCCACCGCGGTCTCGACCCAGAACCTGCGCCCGCTGTGGGACCGCCGGATCCTGGCCATAGTGATCACCGGGCTCGCGACCGGGCTGGCGCTGTTGCTGAACATCGCCGACTACGAGAACTTCCTGACCCTGCTGGGCTCGGTGTTCGTGCCGATGTTCGCGGTCCTGGCGGTGGATTTCTACCTGCTGTCGCGGGGGCAGTGGGATGTGTCGGCCACCGCCCGGTCGCGGTGGCTGATGCTGGTGCCCTGGGCCGCCGGGTTCGTCACCTATCAGCTCATCAACCCCGGCTACCTGTCCTGGTGGGTCTCGGCCTGGGAGTGGGTGCGGCGGCTGATCGGCTTCACCCCAGCCAGCTGGATGTCCGCCTCGATCGGATCGTTCCTGGTGGCCGGGCTGCTCACGCTGGCCGGAGGTTCGGCGGCCAGCCTGATCCGGCGCCGCCGGGGCCGGCCCAATCTTGACAGCCGGTCATAATCTCAGACCTATCGGCAGTGGGCGTTACCGCGGGGGAAGGCGTACGGATGATTCCGCCCAAAGACATGGACCGTATCCTCTCGTTCGGATCGAAACAAGCCCGGAAACGGGCCCAGCGCCGGGCCCGGAGCGGCGACCAGGACCACAACCTGCTCCCCCCGGAAGCAAGCATCGCCCTCGCCGCCGAACGGGAGGCGACCAGCATCGACGGCATTCTGGCCGCGCTGGAGGACGACCTGATCGGCCTGGCGCCGATCAAGCAGAAGGTCAACGAGATCGCGTCGCTGCTGCTGGTCGACCGGGCCCGGCGCCGGTTCGGGCTGGACGCGCAACGGCCGAACCTGCACATGTGCTTCACCGGATCGCCGGGCACCGGCAAGACCACGGTGGCGCTGCGGATGGCCAGCCTGTTGAAGCAGATGGGCTACCTGGAGCAGGGCCAGCTGGTGCACGCCATGCGCAACGACCTGATCGGTGAGTTCATCGGGCAGACCGCGCCGCGGACCAAGCGGGTCCTGGACAAGGCGATGGGTGGCGTGCTGTTCATCGACGAGGCCTACTACCTGTACAACAAGCACGACCCGAACGACTTCGGGCAGGAAGCGGTCGGCATCCTGCTGCAGGTGATGGAGAACGACCGGGACAAGCTGGTGGTGATCCTGGCCGGTTACAAGGACCGGATGGACGAATTCTTCAGCTCCAACCCCGGCATGAGCTCCCGGATCGCCCACCACCTCGACTTCGTTGACTATGAACTGGGCGAGTTGCTGTCGATCGGCGAGGTCATGCTCAGCCAGTCGAACTACTACCTGTCCCCGGACGCCGAGGCCGTACTCAAACAGCAGTTGTCCCGGCAGATGGATGACCCTCGCTTCTCCAACGCCCGCAGCGTCCGCAACGACCTGGACCGGGCCCGGCTGCGGCACGCGTTCCGGCTGTCGGCCGAGCCGGACCGGCTGTGGGGCCGGGACGACCTGATGCGGCTCGAACCCTCCGACGTGCTGGACGACGAGCCGGGATGACGGGCACCCTGTGGCGACACCGGGATTTCCTGCTGCTGTGGGGCGGCCAGACGGCCAGTCAGACCGGCTCGCAGGTCACCATCGTGGCGCTGCCGCTGGTGGCCATCGTCCTGCTCCAGGCCAGCACCTTCCAGGTGGGCCTGCTGGCCACGGCCACGACGAGTGCCTACCTGCTCATCTCGCTACCCGCCGGGGTGCTGGCCGACCGGGTCCGCAAGCGCCGCCTGATGCTGGGCTGCGACCTGGCTCTGGCTGTCACGATCGGCTCGGTGCCGGCGGCCCAGGCCGCCGGCGTCCTGACCCTGGGCCAGCTCTACCTGGTCGCGCTGGCCTCCAGTGCGTGCGGGGCGATCTTCCTGGTCGCCTACACCAGCTACCTGCCCGAACTGATCGGCCCCGGTCAGCTGCTGGAAGGCAACGCCAAGCTCACCACCACCCAGTCGGCGGCGCAGGTCGCCGGGCCCGGCCTGGGGGCCTTGCTGGTCGGGCTGCTCGGGCCGGCCCTGGCCCTGATCGGCGACGCCGTGTCCTACGTCCTGTCCGCGGCCACCCTGCTGCTCATCCGCGGGGCCGAGCCCGAGCCCAGAATCGAGCCCAGGGCCGACCCCGAGCCCGCGGATGCCGGTGCGGCAGTCCCCGGGCCGGTCCGGCTGCGGCTCCGGGCTGAGCTGGGACAGGGGCTGGGTTACGTGCGGCGCGAGCCGGTGCTGTGGCGCGCCGCCGTATGGAGCGGCACGGCCAACTTCTTCGTGATCATGGTCGAGACGCTCGGGCCGGTCTTCCTAGTCCGCACCGTGCACCTGCGACCCGCCTACGTCGGGGTACTGCTGGCGTTCGGCGCGGTGGGAGGAGTGGCCGGCGGCCTGGCGTCGGGCCCGCTCACCCGCCGGATCGGCTCGGCCCGGCTCAGCTGGCTGTCCATCACCGTCTTCACGTTGCCAGGGCTGCTGATCCCGCTGGCCCGTCCCGGCTGGCTGGTGCTGCTGTTCGCGGTGGGCTGGGTGTCCTGGACGTTCGGCTCCACCTTGTGCAGCATCAATCTGGTCAGCTACCAGCAGGCCACCTGCCCGCCGCTGCTGCGCGGGCGGGTCAGCGCGGCCCAGCGCTGGATCAACTGGGGCACACTGCCGCTCGGCGCGCTGGCCGCCGGGGCCCTTGGCAGCGCCATGGGCGTACACGCGGTGCTGTGGCTGGCAGTGATCGGCGGCTGTTCATCCGGCCTGTGGCTGCTGCTATCGCCGCTGCGCCAGCAGCGGGACCTGGATCTCACGCTGGGCGGCATGCAGCCTGCCTGACCCGGCCGACACGAGGGGCTAATCCGGCCGCGGCGCGAAGCTGGTAAGCAGTACGCGCATGGTGCGGGCCACGGACTGGCGGGTCCGCTCCGGCTCGTCGGAATTCGCCACCAGCATGGCCCCGCGGGTGAGCGCGCCCAGCAGCAACCGGGTCAGCGTGGGCGGGTCCTCGACCACGAGCCGCCCCCCGTTCACCGCGCTCTCCAGGGCGAAGACGATCTCGGAGTAGGCGAACTTCTCGTCCAGCTCGGTGAAGCGGGCCAGGCCCAGCACGGCCGGCGCGTCGACGATCACGATCTGCCGCAGCTCCGGCTGCTGCGCGCTGTCCAGGAACGCCTCGAACCCCCGGGCCAGCAGCTCCACCTCGTCCGGCGCACCCATCGCGGCCTGCACCGACGCCTCCATCAGCTCAGTGTGCGCCTGCTCGAAGACCGCCTCGAACAGTTTGGTCTTGTTCGGGAAGTGGTGATAGAGCGCGCCGGTGGTGACGCGCGCCTCCCGGGCCAGGTCGTCCACCGACGTGGCCGCGAAACCCTGCCGCCCGAACCGGCGGCGGCCCGCCGCGACCAGCGCGGCCCGGGTCTGCGCCACCTGCTCGGCTCGCAGCGACGAGGGTGGCTCGGCCGACCCGGACGGCTCGGCAGACGAATTGGCTGGTGGCACTTCCCCTGTGTATCCCGTCTTAACTGCCTTGTGTGTGCTCATCATTTCAGATAACGTCGTTATGTCAGTGAACGATACTACATCACGGGGCAACGTTATGAACGATCACGTCACTGCACCTGACCACGGAACAGCCCACGACACCATCCCCGCCGCGGCCGCACTGCCCGCGGCGGCGGAGCGCATGGCCCAGCTGATGCGCGAGGTCACCAACCCGAACGCACCCGTGCCCGGCCTGCGCTGGACGGCGGCCGAGCTCGCCGCGCACGTGGTGGCCGACCTGCGGACGTACACCGGCGTGGTGGCCGGGCAGGGGCCGGTCGCGGCGCCGGGCGCCACCTCCGCCGCCGAACTCGGTACGGCCGAAAACCAGCGCCAGCTGGCGGAATATCCCGAGCGGAGCCTGGACCGGCTGGCCGCCGAGCTGACCACGGCCATGCCCGCCTTCATCGCCGCCGCCGAGACGGCACCGCCCGGCGCCCAGGTGGGCAGCCCGATCGGGGTGGCCATGACGCCGGCCACGGTCGCCGCCATCGTGCTCGGCGAGCAGCTCATCCACGGACTGGACCTGGCCCGCGCGGCCGGCCGTCCCTGGCCCATCGGGCGGGCCGACGCCCGGCTGGTCATCCCGGGCGCGGTGGAGATGCTGCCCGCCTACCTCAACCGCGCCCAGGCCCGCGGCCTGCAGGCCCGGTACGAGCTGCGCTTCGGCGGCGACCTGCGCTACTCGCTGGTGATCGACGACGGCACGGCCACCGTCGGTCCCGCCAGCGGCCGGCCCGACTGCGTGGTCACGGCCGACCCGGTGGCCTTCCTGCTGGTCGGCTACGGCCGGATTTCGCAGTGGGGGCCGATGCTGCGCGGCCAGCTCCGCGCGGGCGGGCGCAAGCCATGGCTCGGCTTCAAGTTCAACAAGCTGGTGGTCAGCCCCTGACCGGCCGGCCGCCACGGCCAGCGATCCCTGGGGCGGTCCACGCGGGGGCCCGCCTCAGGGTGCGGGGTCCCCGCGGCCAGGCGT
Organism: Streptosporangiaceae bacterium; assembly: GCA_965277615.1. Classification (GTDB taxonomy): domain Bacteria; phylum Actinomycetota; class Actinomycetes; order Streptosporangiales; family Streptosporangiaceae; genus Bog-532. Next base: position 631,412 of record CBDIDG010000005.1, read on the forward strand.
GCGGTCCCCGGGTCAGGGTGACTGCGGCAGCTTGACCGGGCGCTTCGGCCTCCGGGCCGACGGCGGCGGCACCATCGGGCCGATGTCCCCGTCCGGGGCCTCGTCCAGGTCCACGATGACCGGGGCGTGGTCGCTGGGGCCGGTGCCCTTGCGCGCCTGCCGGTCGACCCAGGCCGCCCGGACCCGCGGCGCCACCGGATCGCTGGCCAGGACCAGGTCGATCCGCATGCCCAGGTTCTGGTGAAACATCCCGGCCCGGTAGTCCCAGTAGCTGAACACCTGCTCGGACGGCCAGCGGTCCCGGACCACGTCGTGCAGGCCAAGGCCCTCGAGCTTGGCCAGGGCCTCCCGCTCCGGCGGGGTGACGTGGGTCTGGCCCACGTAGGCGGCCGGGTCGAACACGTCCGCGTCGGCCGGCGCGATGTTCATGTCCCCGCACATCAGCGCAGCGTCCGGGCCGGCCGCGACCACCTCGGTCAGCGCGGCCAGCCAGGCCAGCTTGTACTGGTAGTGGTCCGAGCCGGGCGACCGGCCGTTGGGCACGTACACCGAGTGGACCCGGATCCCGCCGCAGGTGGCCGCGACCGCCCGGGCTTCCGGGCCCGGGAACCCGGGGGCGCCAGCCAGCCCGGTCACCACGTCGTCCAGGCCCGCCCGGGACAAGATGGCCACCCCGTTCCACTGGCCCTGGCCGTGCACCGCAACCTGGTAATCCCGCTGGGCCAGCTCGGCCCCGAGCAGCTCGGTGAAGGCCTCATCGGTCAGCTTGGTCTCCTGCAGGCAGACCACATCCGGCTTCCGCTCGTCCAGCCAGGGGAGCAGCCGGGGCAGTCGCTGCTTGACCGAGTTCACGTTCCACGTCGCTACCCGCACCCGGCCCACAGTAGTCCGTCAGCGATGAGTTGGCGCCCGCCCGGCCGTCTACCCGTAAGAGGCTCACGACCGGCCCACGACTCGCGAAGGGACCATCCGATGACCACGCCCCGCACCAGCCTGGACGAGCGGTTCAGCGCACCGAAGGCCACCGCCACCAGCTGGGAGGAGAGCCGCAAGGTACTGGAGGCAGCCCAGCTGACTTGGCTCACCACGGTCCGGGCCGACGGGCGGCCGCACCAGACGCCGCTGGTGACCGTTTGGCAGGACGGCGCGCTGTACTTCTGCACCGGCACCGAGGAGCAGAAAGCGGTCAACCTGCGGCACAACTCCCACGTCCTGCTGACCGTGGCCGACCGCCGCTGGGAGGATGGCCTGGACGTGGTGGTCGAGGGGGAAGCCGTCCAGGTCAGCGACGAGGCGACGCTGCGCAGGCTGGCCCAGGCCTGGACGGCCAAGTGGGACGGCCGCTGGAACTTCGAGGTCCGGGACGGGTCCTTCTTCCACCGGGGCGGGGACTTCCCGGTGCTGGTCTACTCGGTCACTCCGGCCAAGGTACTGGCGTTCGGCCAGGGCACGTTCACCCATACCCGGCACGAGTTCTGAGTGGGGCGGGGGCTACTTGCCCGCCAGCTCCTGCTCCAGCCAGGTCATGCCCCGGGTCCGGGCGGTGAGCCGGACCGGACCGAGCACGGTGGTCAGCCGGGCCGCGGCCGCGTCGGCCGCCGTCACCGCATCGGCGCCCACGTCCTCCAGGAAGCGGCACACGACCTGGCCGTCGCGGTCCTGGGCCCAGCCGCCGACGATCCGGCCGTCCCACCACAAGGTCGGCCCGACGTTCCCGGTCCGGTCGAACAGCCGCGGCCCGTGCCCGCCCAGATACCAGTCCCGGCGCTGCCAGCCCATCGGGGTGGAGTCCAGGCCGGGCAGCAGCGCGACCCAGGGCTCCGGCTCCGGTACCGGGGCCAGGTCATCGGGCAGCACGATGCCGGGCTGGCCGTCCAGGTCGACCTCGGCCGGCTCCAGCCTGGTCAGCACCCGCCGGGTCTGCGTCCTGGTCCAGCCCATCCACCACTGCAGGTCGTCGGCGGTGGCCGGCCCGTAGGCCTGCAGCCACCGGCGGGCCAGCTCGACCTCGGCGTCCTCGGTGGTCCAGTCGGCCAGCCCGTCCGGGCACCACGCCGTCAGGGGCGACCAGCGGTACTGGTGTGAGGTCCACGATCCGCGCGGGCGGCCCCGCACGGCCAGACCCTGCGCGGCCAGCAGGAACAGCACCCGGCTGCTGATGTTCTGCCGGCCCTCGTAGCTCTTGCCCCGGGACAGCACGATCTCGGTCTTCAGCCGCGGATCGTCGGCGGCCAGCTCGGCCGCGGTGGCCTCACCCCGGGCGACCAGGGCCCGCAGCGCCACCTGTTCCACCTCGGCCAGCCAGCGGTCCGGGCCGGGCGGGCCGTCTGGGCCCGGGCCGTCTGGGCCGCCCGGGTCCGCGCCGACGCCGGATTCGGCCAGCCAGCCGACGACCTTGCACCGTTCCCGGGCCGCCACCGGCCGCCCGCACGCGGCCTGGATCAGCGCCGCGACGTCCAGCGTGGTGACGAACACGGTGCGGCGCATGCCCAGCAGCCGGATGAGCGTCCGGTCCTGGTAGAGCGCGTGCTCGACGGCGGACAGGGATCCGTCCGCCATCCGGGTGAGCAGGCCCAGGTAGACCGACGACGGGTCGGTGCTGTGCACCGCGACCAGCGAGCGGGCCACCGCGGGCGGGTCGGCCGCCCGGGCCTCCGGCGCGAGCCGGTGCCGCAGGCCGAGCCGGGCTCGCCGTTGCCCCACTGCGATCTGGTGCACTACGCCTCCTCGCGCCCCGCAGGCCCAGCAGCGGAATGGAGCTCAAGGCTATGCCGATCACGATCGTGGCCCCCCCGGCCGCCTGCACCGGGCCCACCGGGTCGCCGAACACGACGACTCCGGCCAGCGCGCCGACCAGCGGTTCGAGGTTGAGGAAGGCCCCGGCCGCTTCGGCCGAGATCCGCTTCTGGCCGTAGGCGAACAGGGTGAACGGGACCAGCGTGCCGCAGACGGCCAGCGCCAGCGTGGCCAGCACCGGGCCCGCGGTGGCCGGCACCGGCGGCAGCCCCTCCGCGATCACGGCGTACAGCAGCGCGGCCAGGGCCGCCCCGAGGAACTGCACCGCGGTGACCGCGATCGGGTCCCGGTCCCGCAGCAGCAGGTTCTGGCCCACGGTGAACGTGGCCGACACCAGGACCGACAGCAGCACCAGGCCATCGCCGATCGCGGAGGCACCGCCGCCGTGGCCCCCGGTGACCAGGCCGACCCCGGCCAGCGACACCCCGAAGCCGAGCCAGGCCACCGGCCGGGCCACGGCCCGCTGCCAGACCGCGGCGATCACCGCGACCAGCACCGGCACCGCGCCGATCAGCAGCGCGGCGTGGGTCACGCTGGTCAGCGCGACGCCGTAGTTCTGCAGGATCACCGACCCGCCGTAACCGGCCGCGCCGGAGAGCAGCACCAGCGGCGTGCCCGCGGCCCGCAGGCCACCCCCGGCCCGCACGGCGCTCTGGGCCTGGGACCGCGGGGAGTTCCGGCGGACCATCACGAGCAGGACCGCGGCGGCCAGGCCGAACCGGGCCACGGTCAGCCAGCCCGGCGGCAGCCAGCCCAGGGCGAGCTTGGACAACGGCACGGTGGTGCCCCACAGCATCCCGGCGGCGGCCAGGGCGGCGACGGCGAAGCGGCGGTTGTTGTTCATGCATACATTTTGCCAACCGCCAACTCAAAGATGGCCGACTAACGTTGTCAGCCAAATAAGATTCGGTCTTATGGCTGTTGAACTTGATGAAGTTGACGTGAAGCTGCTGACTGCGCTGCAGGAAGATGCCGACTCCACCAACGTGGAGCTGGCCCGGCTGGTCGGGCTGTCACCCGCGGCTACGCTGCACCGGGTCCGCTGGCTGAAGGAGTCCGGGGTCATCCGGGTCATCAGCGCGCAACTCGATCCGGCCGCGGCGGGTTTCCCGCTGCAGCTGTTCGTGATGGCCACTCTGTCCCGGCATGACGCCCGGTCCGAACGGATCTTCGAGGATCATGTCCGCGCGGTGCCGCAGATCATCTCGGCCGACATCGTGGCGGGCGAGACCGACTACCTGCTCAGCGTGGTCGCCCGCGACGTGGCCGAACTCCAGCAGGTGCTGGCCGGCCTGGCCACCCGGGGCGGCCAGCGGCTGGTCACCTACCTGCGGCTGTCCGAGGTCAAGCCGCCGTCCCGGCTCCCGCTCGACCTGGCCGCGGAGACGCCGGCCCGTCAGCCGCGCCGGCGTCGCCCGAGCGCGAAGTAGGCGATCGGTATCACCCCGGCCGTGTTGACCACCATGGCCAGGGCCCACGCCCGCTTCGGGCCGCGCACCTCGCTGGCCGGCCGGCGCCTCAGGTCGACCAGCACCGCCAGCTTGAGCAGGCCTTCCACCCCCGCTCCGGCGATGAGCAGCCGCCGGGCCCGCGGGGACAGATCGCTCCAGTGCCGTGCCGCCATGACCGCCTCCACATCGTTGCGGTAATCCCGATGACAGCACGGTACGCGCGCCCCGGCCGCGCTCACCATGCGGTTAACCCCCGCGACGACCCTCGCGTCAGGCCTGCGTGGCCACCACGCCCAGCGCGGCCAGCGCCTGCCCGATCACCTCGCGCCATGACGTCGCCGGGCGGCCGAGCAGGTTTTCCAGGTCGTTCCCCTCGACGTACAGGGCACCCTGGGCCGCGGCCCGGTCGCTGTCGGCCAGCACGGCCGCCACCGCGGCGGGTAGGCCCGCGTCCACCAGCGCCTTGGCGTAGCCGTCCTCGGACAGGTTGGTGTAGCGGACGTCGCGGCCCGACTGCCGCGAGATCTCGGCCGCCAGCTCGGCCAGCGTGAACGCCGGGCCGCCCAGCTCGTAGACCCGGCTCTCGTGTCCTTCACCCGCCACCGCCGCGGCCGCCGCCTCGGCCAGGTCGGCTCGGGTCGCGGCGCTGATCCGTCCGTCCCCGGCCGCGCCGATCAGGCCGTGCTCCAGCACCACCGGCAGCTGGCCGGTGTAGTTCTCCAGGTACCAGCTGTTGCGCAGGAAGACGTACGGCAGCCCCGAGGCGATCAGCGCCTGCTCGGTGGCCCGGTGCTCCTCGGCCAGCATCATGTCGGAGGTGTCGGCCTTGGGCAAGCTGGTGTAGGCGATCAGGCCGAGGCCGGCGTCCTTGGCCGCGTCCACCACGGCCTGGTGCTGCGCGATGCGCTGGCCGACCTCGCTGCCCGAGACGAACAGCAACCGGTCCGCACCCGCGAACGCGGCCCGCAGCGACGCCGGGTCGTTGTAGTCGGCGCTCCGCACCGTGACCCCGAGCTCCCGGAGCTGGCCGAGCTTGCCCTGGTCGCGGCCGACGGCGATGATCTGGCCGGCCGGGACGCCGCGGGCCAGCAGGGCCTCGATGGCGTGCCGCCCGAAGGGTCCGGTCGCGCCGGTGACGGCGAGGGTCATGGGTCACTCCTTTGCGATGGCACGGCCGCGGTTCGGCCGATGTATCCCGCAACGGCCCTGCTCCGCGGTTACTTCCTAAAAGAGAGTAGGCACCTTGAAGTACCGTACTTACCTGCGCGATAGTTAAGAGGTGGAACCCAATGTCTACGCCAAGGACTGCGCCAGCCGTCAGGTCCTGAACCGGATCGGCGACACCTGGAGCGTGCTCATCGTGGCCTCGCTGGCCGACGGGCCGCTCCGGTACAGCGAGCTGGCGGCGCGGATCGACGGCATCAGCCCCAAGATGCTCACCCAGACCCTGCGGGCCCTGGAGCGCGACGGCATGATCAGCCGGACCGTCTACCCCGTGATACCGCCGCGGGTCGACTACGAGCTGACCGCCCTCGGCCGCAGCCTGCTCGGGCTGGTCAACGACCTGGTGGTGTGGTCCGAGAAGCACATCTCCGACGTCGCGACGGCTCGCGACGCGTTCGACACCCGCGTCAGCTGACCCCCAGGACAGCTAACCCCGCGCCGCGGCCGCTTTACTCCGGCAGGACGGCCAGCCGCAGCCGGCGGAGCACGTCCGGGTCGCCGATGATGTCCATGACGGTGATCTTCCGCTCGCGGCTGACGGTCAGCTTGAGGACGACCCGGAGCTGCCCGGCGGGGGCGAAGACGATACCCACGTCCCCGTCCACCAGGGCGAGCCGCGAGTACCCGGCCCGGGTAGCCGCGGCCAGCGCACCCCGGGACACCGCCTGGGCGCCTTGCCGCCGCTCCGGCTTCCCGGCCGGGGTGGCGAACGCGTCAGCGGTCAGCGTGACGTCCTCGTCCAGCACCGCGACCAAGGCTCCGAGATCCCCGCCGCGGGACGCGGCCAGGAACGCCGTGGCCACCTCCCGCTGCCGGGCCAGGTCGGCGGCCCGGTCGGGAGTGGGCGCCCCGCGTACCCGGCGCCGGCCCCGGCTGGCCAGTTGCCGGGCCGCCTCCGGCGTGCGGCCGAGCACCGCCGCGACCTCAGTGAACGGCATGGCGAACAGGTCATGCAGCACGAAGGCCAGCCGTTCGGCCGGCGTGAGCGTATCCAGCACCACCAGGAGGGCCAGGCCGACCGAATCGGCCAGCACCACCTCGTCCTCGGGGACGGCCGTGTCGGCCGTGTCGGGCCAGTCCGCCCCGGTCATCTCCTCGGGCCGGCGCCGACGTGACCGCAGCATGGTCAGCGCCACCCGGGCCACCACCGTGGTCAGCCAGCCGCCGAGGTTCTCCACCTCGCTGGTGTCGGCGCTGGTCAGCCGGATCCAGGCCTCCTGCACCGCGTCGTCGGCGTCGGACATCGAACCGAGCAGCCGGTACGCCACCCCGCGCAGATGGGCCCGGTGATCCTCGAAGGCGGCGGCCAGCGCATCCGTGTCGTTCATCGGTCTCGTTCCCTCGTTGCCGGTGTCACCACCTTGACACCGGGCCGGCCGCAAACGTGACATCCTCCAGCTGGGCTCGATCCGGCGACGGCAATCCCATCCGGCCCGTGGACCGTAGTACGGGGACATACCGGCAGCTCACAAGGTTTATGGAGGTCATTCAGTGACGGACGAATCCCGCACGGCTCTGGAAACTACCCGGCGCGGCGCCCTGGCTGGCATCGGCGCGGTGGGCATGGCCGCCGCCGTGGCCGCCTGCGGCGGGGGTAGCGGAGGTACGTCGGGGTCCGGTAGTTCAGGCTCGGGCGGCAGCTCGGGAGGCGCCTCGGGAGGCAGCTCTGGAGGCAGCTCTGGAGGCAGCTCTGGAGGCAGCACGGCGCTCGGCACCACCAGCGAGATCCCGGTCGGCGGCGGGAAGATCTTCACCGCGGAAAAGGTGGTCGTGACCCAGCCCACGAAGGGCGAGTTCAAGGGCTTCAGCGCGATCTGCACCCACATGGGTTGCACCGTGGACAAGGTCGCCGACGGCACGATCGACTGCCCCTGCCACGGCAGCAAGTACAGCGTCACGGACGCCCACGTCGTCCACGGCCCGGCCCCGAAGCCGCTGCAGGCCAAGAACATCAAGGTCGCCAACGGGAAAATCACGCTCGCCTGACCGGCCAGCGGTTCAGGCAACGACGCCTGGCCGCTGGTCCCGCCCTGGCGTCCCGCGGCCCGTCAGGCTGGACGGCTGCCTTCGTCCTTGTCCCGGCCCGGCCGCTGGCTCAGGTAGCCGATCACGCCGGTCAGCACCCCGCCCGCGCACAGCAGGATCCCGGCCCAGACCAGCGCGGGGTGGTGCCCGGGGCCGTGCGCGGTCAGCGTGAACACCCCGATCACGATGAGCACCACGGCCGGTGCGACCCACCGCTGCTCCCGCAGGTACCGCAGCAGGCCGGTCTTCGGCACTTCCTTCCCATACACGCCTCGTAGCGTACGTCGCTCTCCCGCATCGGCGGGTACCCGGCGGAGGTCTCGCCGTCGCCCCGGACGCGATACCGGAGGCCGTGCCGCCCCTGCCTGGACCAGCACCCGCCCTGACCAGGGAGGTCAGCGGCGGCCGCCCAGGACGCAGTCGCCGCAGACGGAAGGGGCCGCCCCCGGGGCCAGCCGGTAGATGAGGCAGCAGCTGGACCGGCGGAACGACGGCCCGGGCGGGCCGGGCTCCGTCCTCAACCGGGGGTCGCGGAAGAAGCTCGCGGCGGCTACCCAGGCCGCGGCGGCCAGTTCGGGCCGGGCCGCAGCGATCTGGCGGGCCGCGCCGTTGACCGCCGAGGCGACGTTGCCCCACAGCACGCGGGGTGAAACCGGGGCCAGCGCCGCGGCGGTCACGGTGATCGGCGTGATCACCTCGTCGAGCAGCCGTTCCGGACTGGCCATGACGCCGCCGCCCTCGGGCTCAGGCACCGACAGGGGAACGGGGCCACCCGCCGTGTCCTGCCACCACAGGCCGCTCAGCCGAATGTCCAGCGGCTGCCCGGTGGTCAGCGCGGCCAGGGCCGGTGCGACGATGCGGGCCACCACACCGAGCTGAGTCACGGACACAGCGACCCGCAGCTCGATGCCCGACGGGGGGCAGCCGGCCCGGGCGGCCAGCACACCGCGGACCAGGCCGACCCGTGCCCCCAGTCGCGGGGGCTGGGTCAGCTCGGCCAGCGGCCGCCATGGCGGCTCAGCTTCAGCGCCCGGGCCATGAGCCTCGACGGCGAAGAAAGGCCCGAGCGTAGCCAGCTCGTCCAGGATGTCTGGCTGGGCTCGGGCCTGCGGCACGAAGCCAGGGTAGACGATGGTGGACGTGCCCGATCGCGGGCGGGTTGGCGGGTACGTCACATGTGGGCCAGCGCCTCGTCAACCCGTTGCTCCTGATCGAATCAGCCACTGCTTGTATGATCAGGTGTCACATCCCGTGCCATAGTGGGGTCGTGCATCTGCTTCCGGCTGAGCGATCCGGCCATCGGGTCATCGATGAGGAACGTGTGTGCCAGGCGATCGCCGCCGTCGGCCCGGCCGAGGTGATCCAGGCCCGCGCCCGGGCGTTCGCCATCCTCGGCGACCCCACCCGGCTCACCCTGCTGACCTGTATCAAGGCCACCGGCCTGATCAGCGTGTCGGACCTGGCCGCCGCCACCGGCTTCAACGACACCACCGTGTCCCAGGCCCTGCGATACCTGCGGGCCACCGAGGTCGTAACCACGGAACGAGACGGCCGGGTCATCCGCTACCGGCTCACCGACAGCCCGGTGGCCGGCCTACTGACCCAGCCGTAGCCCAGCAGCCCCGGCGGGGCTAAAGCAGCCGGATAAATATCTGATCATCTGCTGAGACTTGACTGCGTCCCGCCCCCTTTGTACGTTGCAGGTGGTCCCGGAACTGCCCGGGACTGGCGGTCAGCCAGCGAAGTCCGGTGAGAGCCCGGCACTGTCCCGCAACGGTAAAGCCCCTTCGAGGGGACGAGTCCGGTCGCCTGGCCTGACCCGTCCGGTGAACACCAGTCCTCGGAGGAAGGGCGGTTCATGCCAGATTCGGGTGCCAGGTCGCGCTGGCAAGCCATCCGCACGGCGCTGGCCGCGCGTGAGTGGGGCCGCCTGAGCTTGATGCTCGCCTTCATCGTGGCCCTGAACATCGTGGGCTGGGGCATCTACATCCTGTACGTGATGCCCCACCATTTCGACTACCAGGGTGAAGGCGGCAGCCGGGGTCTCGGCGTCGGGCTCGGGGTGGCCATCACCGCCTGGTTCCTGGGATTCCGGCATGCGTTCGACGCCGATCACATCTCCTGCATCGACAACACCACCCGCAAGCTCATGGCCGACGGGAAGCGCCCGCTGGGCACCGGGTTCCTCTTTTCCTTCGGCCACTCCACGGTCATCGTCGCGGTCGGCGTCGGGATCACGTTCGGGGCCCGGGCCGTATTCGGCGCCGTGGTCAACCCGAACTCGGCCTACGAGACGGCCGGCGGCACGATCGGCACCGTGCTGTCGGCCAGCTTCCTGTACCTGATCGCCCTGCTCAACCTGATCGTGCTGGCCGGGATCTTCAAGGTGTTCCGTGAGATGCGCAACGGCACCTATAACGAAGAGCAGCTCGAGGCGCAGCTGCAGGCCCGCGGCCTGATGTACCGGTTCTTCGGCCGGTTCATGAAATCCATCAACCACACCTGGCAGCTGTACTTCGTCGGCCTGGTCTTCGGGATCGGTTTCGACACCGCCACCGAAGTGGTGCTGCTGTCCGCCACCGCCTACGCCGCCATCCAGGGCCTGCCCTACTTCGCCGTGCTGGCCCTGCCGTTCCTGTTCGCCGGCGGGATGATGCTGTTCGACACCCTGGACGGGGCGTTCATGAACTTCGCCTACGGCTGGGCCTTCGCCCGCCCGGTCCGCAAGGTCTACTACAACCTGGTCATCACCGGGCTGTCCATCGGCGCCGCGTTCATCATCGGCACGATCGAGATCCTCGGCATCCTGACCAGCGAGGTTCACCTGCACGGCCCGTTCTGGAACCTGATGGCCAACTTCAACATCAACGTGGCCGGGTTCTGCATCGCCGCGATGTTCGTCCTGGTCTGGGCGGCCGCCCTCATCTACTGGCGGGCCGGCAAGGTCGAGGACCGCTGGACGGCCGGCCTGGCCGCCGGCCAGTCCCCCTCACCCCCGGTCACCCCGGAGCGCTGACGGGGGACTCTGCCCCCATAGGCCGCACAGGGGGCAAGCCGCCGGGCCCGGTTCCCGGCCAGCGACGACGGTCAGCCCTTGAAGCTGCCGCCAAACTGCTCCGGGACCAGGTCGGCCCGCTCGGCGCCGGTCCTGATCAGGTCGAGGATCGCGTCGGCAACCTGCTCGGGCGCTTGCGGCTGCGGCGCGTGGCTGGCCTCCAGCTGCGACGCGGCTTCCTGGCCGGCCCGGACCGAGTCGATGAACTCGGTGGCCGTGACGAACGGGTACATGGTGGAAACCGCGATGCCGTCGCCCCTGACCGGCCACGTTGACCAGGACGTCGATCCGCCCGAACGCATCCGCCGCGGCCCGCACCGCCGCCTCGACCTGACCGGTATCCGTGACGTCACAGCCGACGGGCAGCGCTAGGCCCAGCTGGCCGGCCAGCTGCCGGATGCGCTCCTCCCGGCGCGCGGCCAGGACCAGACGCGCCGGCCCGCGACGCGGCCCGGGCGGTAGCGGCTCCGATACCTGACGATGCTCCGGTCACGAAGACCACGGCTCCGTCGATGTCCATGGCGGTTTCTCCCATCGGGTTCCCTCACCGCTCCATTACTATGCTTGATAGCTATCATAAGACAGCTATTTTTCGATAGCAAAGCTATGATCAGTGCGTGAACGATGACGAGGCCGACCGCCTCTTCGACCTCGCGGACCTGATCCTCGCGGTCGGGCGGCAGATCCGCGCTTCGCCCGGCTACTCACCCGACTGGTGCACCCCGGTGGAGAGCGCCGTCATGCGCTTCATCGACCGGAATCCGGGCACCTCCGCGCGGGCGGCCTCGGAAGCGACGCTGCTCCCCTCCAGCAACTTCAGCCGGGCCCTGCGCGGCCTGGAAGAAAAGGGACTCGTGCGCCGCGACGTCGATACCCGCGACGCCCGGAGCGTGCAGCTCTACCCCACCGGGCGGGCGGAGGAGAACCGGCAGAATCTGCGCCAGGCCTGGAGCCGGACGCTCGAGGGGACCGTGGACGACCCCGAGACGATCGACGTCGTCAACGCGGCCCTGCGCCGCATCGAGAACGAACTCATCGCGCGCCGCCAGCGGGCCGGCGATCAGCGCGCCGGCCAGTAGCGCGAGCACATAGCGCGCCGGCCATCAGCTCGTCGGACGAAGGGCAAGGCGATGGATCCTGATACCCGGACCAGGGCCGCGATCGAGGAACACTGGCAGGCCTCCGAACGCGGGGACAGCGAAACCGAGCACGCCATCTACGCCACTGACGCCATCCTCGACTATCCCCAGTCGGGCGAACGGTTCCGCGGCCGGGCCACGATCTCGGCTCAGCGCGGCGGGCACCCGGCCAGCCGGCACTTCACCGTCCTGCGGATCACCGGCCACGGGAACCTGTGGGTCAGCGAGTGCATCATCACCTACGACGGGGCACCGTCCTACTCCGTGAGCATCATGGAGTTCGCGGACGAGCAGGTGGCGCACGAGACGCAGTACTTCGCCGACCCGTTCGGGTCGCCAGCCTGGCGGGCCGCGCTGGCCGAGCCGATGCCAGGCCGCGACATCACCCGGGCTTGATGTTCTGGTTGATGTGGAAGAAGTTGTCCGGGTCATAGCGGCGTTTGACCTGAGCCAGCCGGTCATAGTTGCCGCGGTAGGAGGCCTTGACCCGGTCCTGGCCCTCGTCCATCAGGAAGTTGACGTAGGCGCCTCCGGCCGAGGTGGGGTGCAGTTCTTCCCAGTAGTCCCGGGCCCACTGGGAGATGCGGGGTGCGTTCGCGGGGTCCGGGTCCACGCCGACGATGACGCCGGCCCAGCCGCCGCCCCGGTAGGCGAAGGCGGTCTCGCCCGGCGCCACCCGGCTGGCGGCGCCGTCGATGGGGTACAGGTGCATGGTGGAGTGGCCGGTGGGCAGCAGCTCCCCGTACTTGAGGTGGACCTCGATGCCCGCGTCGGAGATCTCGTTGAAGAAGTCGGCCCGCCAGTACCACTGCAGGCCTGCCGGGTACAGGGCGTCGAACGCACTCTGCAGCATGGTGAACGGCATGGGCTGCAGGCCCACGACCAGCGGCGAGCCGAAGCTCCGGACCGGCTCCAGCACCTCATCGGCCCGGTCGTGCGGGCCGGTGTAGCACCAGACGATGCCGCACGCCTTGCGGCCCCAGAGCGCCTCGGGGAAGGGCGGAGCCGGCGGAATGGTGAGCAGCGCGATCCAGCCGTTCAGCTCCTCCGGCAGCGACGGGACCAGCTCCCGGTACCAGCGCATCACCTCGGCCGTATCGGCGATGTCGTAAAGAACGGGGCCGCCGATCACCGTGCCGTGCTCGCCGATGTCGTGGCAGCGGAACGTGAACGAGGTGACCACGCCGAAGTTCCCCCCGCCCCCGCGCAGGGCCCAGAACAGGTCGCTGTGTGAGTTCGCGCTGGCGGTCACGAAGGTGCCGTCGGCCAGGACCACGTCCGCGGCGAGCAGGTTGTCGACCGTCAGGCCGAAGCGACGGGCCAGGTAGCCGATGCCACCGCCCAGGGTGAGTCCGGCGACCCCGGTGGAGGCGATGAAGCCGGACGGGGTGGCCATGCCGAAGGCGACCGTCGCGTGGTCCACGTCAGACCAGGTGCACCCCGCGTCGGCCCGGACCGTGTGGTCACCGGGATTGACCGTGGTGCTGCGCATCAGTGACATGTCGATGACCAGGGCGCCGTCCGCCACGCCGAGGCCTGCCGCGTTGTGGCCGCCGCCCCGGACGGTGATCTCGATCCCGTGCTCGTGGGCGAATCGCACGCAGGTGATGACGTCGGCGGTGTCCCGGCAGCGGGCGATGGCCGCCGGGTGCTTGTCGATCATGGCGTTGTAGACGGCGCGGGCCTCGTCGTAGCCGGGATCTGCCGGGGTGATCAGTTCACCGTGCAGAGCGGCACCCAGCTGCTGGTAGTCCTCGGTGGCCAGGGTGGCCGTAGTGGTGGTCATGGGGATTCCCCCTCGTATTCGCGGCCCTGGCGGTCAGGGCATCACGAAGCTAGGACCCGGACCGTTCGCCCAGCGTTCGGTGCCGTTCGCAACGGCCGGCGACCCGGCCGAACGCTGATGAACAACGGTCAGCTGCGCCCAGCCAGGTCCTGCTCGCAGCGCTGGACCAGTGCGATGCTCCCGTGGGCGCTGGCCAGCGCAGCGGCTGAACGCAGCCGTGCGATGGCGACGTCCCCCTCGTCATAGCGGGCGCGCATCCGCATCACCTCGGGCAGCCACCACAGATCGTCGTGGACCCGCCCCATGGTGAGCGCCGCGTCGAGGGTGGCCCGGGCGGCATCGGGCCGGCCGCTGCCGGCCTGGAGGTCGGCGAGCAGCGACAGCCAGTAGGGCATGCGGGTCAGCGAACCGGACGCCTTGAGGTTGTCGATGCCGTGCCGGGCGAGCTGCAGGCCAGGTTCGCCCCGGCGGGACCAGCCGTCCAGGATCAGCCCCCACTCCCGGTAGTAGGCGAACGCGTAGCGCTCGCACAGCTCCCGCAGCTCGGTCCGGGCCTCCTGGAGCGCGGGCAGATCACCGCGCATCTGGTGCAGCACGCTGGCGTAGGCCAGGGCTATCGCCAGCATGTACGGATGATCGATGGACCGGGTCAGGGCCAGGGCGCGGTGACAGCAGGACAGGGCTTCCCCGTCATGGCCGAGTAGCCAGTGGGCATGGGCGGCATACGCCGTCGCGTGCACGTCGGGCCGCTGGCCCGTGCTCATGGGCACGGTCCCGCTGGCCAGCCCGGCCGCGAACTCGAAGTGCCGCACTGCCTCAGCCGGCTTGCCGAGGCTGACGCCGGAGCACCCCACGACGAAGCGGGCGGGGCCACTCTGCTCGGAGTCCGGGCCGGACAGGGCCAGGGTGCGGGTGGCTATCTGATACCCGTCGGCGATGCGCCCCTGGACGAATCGCGTCGCCGAGAGCGCCGCCATGGCCGTCAGGGTCGAGTTCTTGCGGCCCAGCGGCTCCGCCAGGGCGACGGCCCGTTCCAACACCTGTTCCAGGTCGGGGGAGGCGTAGCCGAATCTGGCGTTCAGTGGCGGAGCCATGGCTTCCAGCAGCTCGAGCTCGAGCGAATCGCGGTCCCGGCCCGGCGGCTGCGCCAGCACGACCAACAGCGCCCGGCGGTGCAGCCGGATCGACTCGGCGTGCGCGAACCGGTCCGCAGCGATGTCGGCGGCGCGCCGGTAGTACGCCACGGCCCGGCCCGGGCGGCCACCCCGGGCGTACTGGTCCGCCAGCTGGGCGGACACGGCGTCAGCGTCGTCGGCGTGCAGCAGTTCCAGGCCCTGGGCAATGCGGCGGTGCAGCAGCCAGCGTTTCGGCGGGCTGATCTGCGAATAGGCGGTCTCGCGCAGCAAGTCGTGGGAGAAGTCGTAACCGTCACCGAACTCCCGCACGATCCGCCGCCGCCACAGCTCGTCGACCGCCTCGACCACGACGTCGGCGTCCAGGTCGCTGGCCTCGGTCAGCAGGTCGAGAGTGAAGTTTGTGCCCACCGCGGCCGCGAGGTCGGTCACCTCTTGCACCGCGGTGCTCGGATGGCTGAGGCGGCTGCGCAGCACGGCCGCGAGGTCCCCGGCGGGCAGCGGCGCAGCACCCTGGTCGACGCCGTCGCGCACCGCCTCGGTGATGTACAGCGGGAAGCCGCCGGTGGTCGCCTGGAGCAGCTGGACGTCGGCCTGTGGCAGCGGACGGCCAGAGATCGCCTCGGCCAGCCGGGCCGTATCGGCCGACTCCAGCGGGCTCAGGGACAGCTCCGTCAGCAGCCCGGAGGCTCGCATCCGCGTGATCCAGCCCGCCAGCTCGTGATCCTCGTCGGGGCTGTCGTCGCGCAGCGACCCGATCACCAGGACCGGGGCGGACGGGTCCAGGCCCAGGCAGAAGGTGATGAAAGCGAGCGTCTCCTGATCGCACCACTGGAGGTTTTCCAGGACCAGCAGCAGCGGGCGGCCCGCGCTGAGCAGCGCCCGGGCGAGACCTTCGAAGAAGCGATGGTGCTGCCAGGCATCGGCCATGACCCGGGACGCGTCCGCGGGCTCGCCGTGCCCCTGGGCCGGGATCAGCCGGTCGACTTCGGTACGCCAGGCTGGGTCCAGTTCCCCGGCCGCCACCTGGACGGCGGGGTTCCGTAGCCAATCCGCCACCGGGGCCATGGCCAGCCGCCCGAACGTCCCGAAGCACTGGGTGCTGGCCACCACAGCGCCCTGCTGCTGCGCGATCCCGGCGATCTCTGCGATCAGCCTGGTCTTCCCGACCCCGGCCCCGCCGCGGACCAGCACCAGCGCCGGACGGCCGACGGCCGTTGACTGCCACAGGCCCGTCAGCAGGCTGAGCTCTCGGGGCCGGCCGACGAGCTGCCCCGCGGCCCGGCCGGGGCGCCCGGCCGCGGCCATCACTGGCTGGCCATCGGTAGGTGCCGGTTCGCTGCGGGCCAGCAAGCCCGCCACGGCCTGGCGGGTGGCCGGGTCCGGGGTGACACCAAGCTCGCGTTCCAGCACCGAGGCACAGTGGTGGTAGGTGCTCAGCGCGCCGGCCCGGTCGCCAAGATCGGCTTGCAGCCGCATCAGGGTCCGGTAGCCGGTCTCCTCCAGCGGCTGCAGCGCTACCCGCCGCCGGGCGGACTGCACGGCTCCGGCCAGGTCACCGGTGGCGGCCTGGGCCTGGCTCAGCAGGTCGCACAGCTCCACGCACTGGCGCTCGAGCTCAGCCCGGGCCTCCAGCAGCCAGTCGTCGTAAGCGCCGGGCAGGAAGTCGCCCTTGTACTGGGCGACCGCTCGGGCCGCGTGCGTGAGGACCTGCTGCTCGCTGTGGCCTGCGGCCAGGGTGGCCTGCCGCTCGAGGTCAAAGATGCGCACATCGACTTGGCACGCCGGGGTGTCCTGCCAGCACAGGTCCCTGGGGGTCACCAGGAGGCAGGGTTCGTCACCCAGGACCTGACGCAGCTGATGCAGTTCACGGCGCAGGTTGGTCAGCGCCTGCGCTTCGGTCGAGTCCGGCCAGAACAAGCCGGCGATACGCTGCCGGGCCTGGGGCGCCTTGGCGTGCAGGGCCAGGAAGCCGATCAGGGCAGTCGAACGCGCCGATCGGGTCCGGACTCGGCCGGTCCCATCGTCAGTGATGGCCTGTTCCCCGAACAGAGACACCCGGAGCATCTCAATGCGGCCTCCTGATGACCAGATTAGACCGGGTCTGCCGGGCTATGTGGCCTATGGACGGGCGGGGTTGCCGTTATCGAGCAGGCCCAGCCGGCGGCGCACGATCTGGCGGGCCAGGTCCAGGACGGCGGGGTCGTCACGCAGGACGAAGTTGGCGTCGGTGGCCAGGATGATGCCGTTCAGCTCGAACGCGAGCCGGTTGGGATCGTCGTCGGAAGGAAGCTCGTCCTGCTCGATGGCGGTGGCGGCGAAGCCGCGGATTAGGTCCACGAATCCGGCCTGGAAGTCAGCGACGGCCTCCTTGACCGGGCCGGGACGGGTGCCCATCTCCAGGACGGCCCCGGCGAAGAAACATCCGCCGGGGAAGGTGCGGCGTTGCAGGTGCGCGAAGAATGCCTCGCACACGGCCTCGAGCTGGGCCTGGCCGGCCAGTGCCGCCAGGGCGGGCCGGATGACTTCGTCGGTGAAGTTACGCCCCGCCTCTTCCACGGTGGCCAGCTGCAGTTCCTGCTTCGAGCCGAAGTGCGCGTACAGGCCGCTCTTGCTCATCCCGATTGCGGCGGCCAGGTGCCCGATCGACAGGCCCTCCAGGCCGTCCACCGTGGCCAGCGACACGGCGGCGTGCAAGATCGCGCTGCGGGTGCGCTCCCCGTCGGCGCGCGGGCGGCGCGGGGCACGCGGGGCCTGATCGGCAGTCTGAATCATCGTTGACAACTTAGCACGATCGTTCGTACTGTCATTAAGAACGAACGATCGTGCTAACTAGGTCGCAGGGCAACCGTCCCGGCGGCTGGCACCGGGATGAGAGGGAAGACGATGGCGGGCAAGGCAGTGATCAGTCTCAGCACCGGCCTGGAGGATTCGGAAAAGGTGACCGTGGCGTTCCTCGTCGCGGTCGGCGCGGCCGAGTCCGGGCGGCCGACGCTGATGTTCCAGACGAAGGAGGCCGTCCGGCTCGCGCTGGACGGCGTGGCGGCGGGCGTCGCCTGCGATGGTTGCCCACCACTGCAGGATCTGCTGGCCCGGTATGAGAAGGCCGGCGGCCAGTTCATGGTCTGCCCGATCTGCTTCAACGCCAAGCGACTCGACGACGCCGGCCTGCTGCCCAACGCCGAACTGGCTGGCACCGTCCAGCTGTGGGAATGGATCGGCGACGAAGGAGCGACCACCTTCAGCTACTGAGGATCGCCTTCGGACGGGGCCCGGTGCCGCACCGCTGGGCTCCGTCCCGAGCCGGCCAATCGCCGGGGCTCAGGTGTCGAGCTCGGCCGCGACCTTCAGCCGCTCGATCACTGCCGTCGCGCCGGGGATTTCCAGGAGAAGTTCCCGGTCGTTCTTGATGGCCGTGACGATCAAGCGCAGTCGCTGGCGGTCTTTCCTGGTCAGTTGTTCGTTCGCGAAATCGGCGGTGGTGACCAGCCCAGCGAGGACAACAAAGTCGCGACGGTGACGAGCCACGCCAGGATCGCCTGCGTTGCCATGTGCAGCTGCTTTCACAACGAGCGCACCGACGAGGTTTGGCCGCCAGACGCTTCCTTCCCGGCCGCCGACGGTCACCGCCACGACCTCGCTGCGCTGCAGCGCCTGGGTCCCGCCTGCGGTTGGCAGCGTCGGGCTGCCGGTAACGCCCTGGCGTTCGCTGGCCCGCTGGCCCACACCGTCGGGTAGCAGCACATCAATCGACGCCTGGCCGCGCACCCAGCGGTGCTGGCGCCCCTCTGCTGAAATCCCCGCTGACGTGAACCCGATGCCGGTCAGCGCACTGGTAAACGTACGCAACATGTTCGGGTCGGCCCTCACATCGATCACGGCGTCGACGTCGTTGGTCGGTCGCACCGGGAATTGGCCACGCTCGGCGCAATACAGATGGACGAGCTGCCCACCGATAAGGGTCCAGCCCTCGCCCAGGTGGTCGTAAAGGTCGAGGACGCCGAGCCACGAGGCGGTCTGCTCCGGCGGCATAGCCGGCATGACGATCATCGCTTGGCTGTCTCTCGTTCCTGGGCCACCTCATGCAGCAACTCGGCGGCCCGCAGTTCCTCGCGGGGGCCACGTTGCTCGGCGAGATCGGCGGCCAGCAGGAGTCTTGAGCCGGGATAGGCCTTCTGCCCGTGAGGGAGCACGTGGACGACGACGTTAGCGCCGCTGTCGGCTGGCATCAACAAGAACTCTTCCGCCAGCGGCTTGAGATCCTGGGATGAGACGTAGCCATCGACGTCAGTCGAGGCGATGCCACTGGCCGCAGGGCTGATGATCGATTTCCAGCGCGGATCCTCGCGCAACGCGGGCAGATCGGCACTAGCCGCTTTGCGTAGCTCCCGCCGAGCACGATTGCGTAGCCCCACGCGCAACACCGACGCCAACCTCCGCACATCCTGCTCGTGCTTCGGGGCGTCGTTCGCGAGTGCGAGCAGCGCAGCGAGTCGTGATTTAGCCCGTGCTCGCTCCCCAGGCGCCAGCGCTCGAAGGGACTCCTCGTCTCCTTCGGCCAGCGCGATGATCGCCCACGCCGACCGGGCCGAAAGCGGTCGACCAGGCCTATGACGCTCGGCCACTCGGAGCAGCGAAAGCTCGTCGACGACCCATTGCGAACCGATGCGCTCGGCCCGCAGCGATCCATCCGCGATCCTTTGATGGATGCGCGACACTCCTACGCCGAGGCTTTTCGCGGCCTCAGCAACGCTCACGCTGGCCATAACACAATCATAGAAGATTTTATAGGAATGTGTAACAGATTCCCAGAGTACCTAGCTGAGCGGGGTGCCTAGGTGAGCGGGGCTGATTGCGTGCTGGGCGACGACCAGTCGTGTTCCTTGGCCACGTCGTGGAGGGCCAGGAACTCGGCGAAGGATTCGCGCCGGACCGCGAGCCGGTCGCGGCCACCCGCGACGAAGACGATGGCCGGCTTGCGCGCACCGTTGTAGTTGTTTGTGAGGGTGTACGAGTAGGCCCCGGTCGCGGCCAGGACGACCGTGTCGCCGACGGCGGGAGCGTTCAGCTCGGCCCGGTCCACGAGCAGGTCGCCCGACTCGCACTGGCGCCCGACCAGCTGCACCGTGCGGTCCGGTCCGGCGTTGGCCCGATCGGCCAGGATCGGGCTGTAGCGCTGGCCCGTGAGCGCGGTATCGAGGTGGTCGGCCAGGCCGCCGTCGACGGCGACGAACGTGCGTCCGGTCGTCTTGACCGTGGTCACCGTGTAGACGGTGATACCGGCCCGGGCCACGATCGAGCGGCCCGGCTCGATCAGCAGCTTGGCCTGCGCGGGGAGAACCGCCTGGGCGGCGGCGACCACCTCGTCGAGATAGGCCTCGACGCTCGGAGCGGAGTCGGTCTCGACGTAGTTCACCCCGAGGCCGCCGCCGATGTCGTAGACGGGAAATTCGCCGACGGCCGACACCCGGCGCACCGCCTCCCCGAACGGGGCCGTCTGCACGATCTGGGAGCCGATATGGACGTGCAGCCCGTCCAGTCTGATCTTGTCGTTCGTGCGCAGCTCCGCCGCCAGTTCGACCGCCTGCTCGAGCGTGACCCCGAACTTGGCGGTGTCGCCGCCGGTGGCCTGCGACTCGTGGGTGTCGGCGTCGATGTTCGGGATGACGCGCAGGAGCACGCTCTGGCGGCGGCCCTCCGGCACGGCCGCGGCGATCCGGTGCAGGTCGTCGCGGCCGTCGACGATGATCGTGCCCACGCCGTACTCGACCGCGCGGCCGATCTCCTCATCGGATTTGGCGTTCCCGTGCTGGTAGATGCGGCCGCCCGGGACACCCGCCTCGATGGCCATGATGAGCTCGCCGAGGCCGGCGACGTCGATGCTCATGCCCTCCGACGCCGCGACCGCGTACATGGCCACGATCGGCAGGGATTTAGACGCGAACAGCACCTCTGAGTTCGGCCACCGTGCGGCCAGCCCGTCCACGTACCGCCGCATCTGACGGCGCAGACCCGCCTCGTCGATGACGTGCAGCGGGGTCCCGTAACGCCGCGCCAGGTCCACAACCGGGATGCCGCCCACCGTGAGCTGCCCTCGCTCGTTGACGGCCGACTCTTCCGGCAGGACGTGGCCGAGCCGTTCGAACGCTCCGGACACGGACCTCTCCCTTGCCGACTGCGATTCACAGCAGCGTAACCGGCAGATCGAAGTGAGCGAACAGCGCTGGGTCAGTGAACAGGGAGATGCGTTTGAGGTGAGCGGCCGTGGTGGCCAGGACGACGATCGCGAACGGGTGGTAGCTCCCGTCGTCACCGCGGTGGTAGGCGGCCGCGCCGAGCTGGCCGTTGGCGCGCAGGGCGGCCATCTTCCAGTCGCCGGGGGAACCGATGGCAAAAGCGGCGAGATACGGGACGCAGGTGGCTTTGCCCGAGAACCAGGTCGTGGTGCCGGTCATTTCCAGCGCCGCGTCGTCGGCCAGCAAACGCTCAAGGGCGGCCATATCCGATTGCGCGAAGGCGGCCATGTACCGGTCGAGCACGCGGCGGGCACCCTGGTCGGTGGGCTCGGCCAGGTCCTCATCGCTGAGCGGCACTTGGGCCAGCCGGGCGCGGGCGCGCTGTAGCAAGCTCTTCAAGGCCGGAACCGAGACGGCGAGCACTTCAGCGGCACCGGCCGGGGTCAAAGCGAGCACGTCGCAGAGGATCAAGGCCGCCCGCTGGCGCGGCGGGAGGACCTGATGCGCGGCCACCAGAGCGAGCCGGACGTTCTCCCGGGCCGTGACGATGCGGGCCGGGTCGTCCGTATCGCCGGTCACCAGGTGATCCGGGACCGGTTCGAGCCAGCGCACGCCCAGAGGCTCCGGCTGGAGCCGGGCCAAGGGGTCAGGTGACGGCGGCCCGAGCCCCGAAGGCAATGGCCGCCGGGGCCGGCGCTGCAGCGCGGTGAGGCAGGCGTTGGTGGCGATCCGGTAGAGCCAGGTCCGAACGGACGACCGCCGCTCAAAGCGGCTGAACGCTTGCCAGGCGCGGACGTAGGTCTCCTGCACGACGTCCTCTGCGTCCTGGACGGACCCGGTCATCCGGTAGCAGTGAGCGAACAGCTCTCTTCGGTAGGGCGACGTCGCCGCCGCGAACTGCTCGGCGTCCACTTCGGGCATGACCATAGCCCTTCTGACTCGGGCGGCCAGAAAAAATCGTCGCACGCGATTCCCGGCAGGTGGTCCGCGGGTCAATACGGCATGACTACACCACACAATGACGCACCCGCTGACTCCGCACCGGCCTACGAGGACCCCCTCAGGACAGGACTGCCTGCGGACCGGGCCCTCGAAGCGGCCCGGCAGATCCTCGGCCGTCCCCACCTGTCGGTGCTGGCCACGACCAACGCCGACGAGTCAGCGCAGCTGTCGGTGATCTTCGTCAAACCTGACGGTGGTGACATCCTGTTCAGCACGATCGAGGGCCGGCGCAAGACAGCGAACATGCTGCGCGACCCGCGAGTGACCCTGTTGCTGCACAGCCTCACCGCCGCGGCCACCGACAGCGCTTACGCCACGATCTACGGCACCGCCGAGGTCATGGACGACCCGGACGGCGCGTTCCACCAGGTGATGTACGACCTCCACATGGGCGGCGCGACGCCACCCTCCGAGCCCGGGGCGCACCGGCTCATCGTCCGCATCCGTCCGCACCGGGCCTACGCGGCCCTGCCCTACTCCGCCCAGTAGTCCAGCTGGCTCAGCCGGGTGGCCTGGGCGTTCAGGTAACGCTGGTGGGGCAGGCTGCCCGCGCGGCTGGCCGCCTCCAGGTAGCTGTCGCGGGCCGACGCGTGGTCCCCGGCCATCTCCAGCAGGTGGGCCCGGACGGCGTGGAACCGGTGCCCGGCCACGATCCGCTGGTCGCCTTCGAGGCCCGCGAGCAGGTCCAGCCCGGCCCGGGGGCCGCGGGTCATGGCCACCGCGACGGCGTGGTTCAGGGCCGTCACCGGACTGTCGGAGACCTGCAGCAGCAGCTCATAGAGGGCGACGATCTGCGGCCAGTCCGTGCCCGCCGCGGACGCTGCTTCGTCATGGATCGCCGCGATCGCCGCCTGCAGCTGGTAGGGCCCGGGCGGCCCCTGGCGCAGCGCGCCGGTGACCAGCGCCACCCCCTCGTCGATCAGTGCGGCGTCCCAGCGGCTGCGGTCCTGGTCGGCCATGGGAATCGGCTCCCCGGCCGGACCGGTGCGGGCCGGGCGACGGGCGTCGGTCAGCAACATCAGGGCCAGCAGCCCGGTCGCCTCGCGGTCATCGGGCAGCAGCGCGTGCAGGATCCGGGCCAGCCGGATCGCCTCGGCTGACAGGTCCGGGCGGATCAACCCGGATCCGGAAGTGGCGGCGTAGCCCTCGGTGAAGATCAGGTACAGCGCGTGCCGGACGGTAGCCAGCCCGCGGGCTCGCTCCGGGCCGGCGGGCAGGGCGAAGGGGGCTCCGCTGTCCCTGACCGTCTGCTTGGCCCGGGTGATGCGCCGGGTCATGGTGGACTCCGGCACCAGGAAGGCCCGGGCGATCTCGACGGTGGACAAGCCGCCCACCGCCCGCAGGGTGAGGGCGATCTGTGACGCCGGGGACAGTGCGGGGTGACAGCACAAGACCAGCAGAATCAGCGTGTCATCGGCCGCGGCGACCAGGGCGTCAGCGTCCGGATACTGCCACTGGCCGGGTGGGATCTGGCGGGCGGCGGTTTCCTCCCGGCGCCGCCGGGCCTGTTCGGCCCGGAGCAGATCGGTCAGCCGCCGGGAGGCGACCGTGATCAGCCAGCCGCGTGGGCTGGCGGGGATTCCCTCGGCGGGCCACTGGGTGGCCGCGGCCAGCAGGGCCTCCTGGACCGCGTCTTCGGCGGTGTCGAAGTGCCCGAAGCGCCGCACCAGCGCGCCGAGGACCTGCGGGGCCAGCTGGCGCAGCAGGTCCTCGGGCACGGGCGGCATGGGTCAGCCCTACAGCTCGTCCCGCGACTCGGCCAGCGGCCGCACATCCGCGAACGCGCGGGAGCGGAGGTGCTCCGGTCCAGGAGCATCGGTGAGCCGGGAGGCGATCTGGGTCGCCCGGTCGAAACTGTCACATTCGACGATCCAGTAGCCGGCCAGCACCTCCTCGGCTTCTGCGTACGGCCTGTCGGTCACCACCGGGACGCCTTCCTGGAGCCGAATTCTCCGGGCATGGGCCGGGGCGCTCAGGCCCCGCGTGTCCACCAGTTCCCCGGATTCGGCCAGGTCCCGGTTGAAGGACTCCATGAACGCGCCCAGCGCCGCGAAGTCGTCCGGCGTCCAGCCGGGCCCGCTATTGCTGGGCCGGCCCGTCATCGCGTCGTAGTCCTGCTGGGACGCATTAATCAAAATCATGTACTTCATTGCTCTCCTTCGGCTGAGCACCCGTGCGGTGCTTCCACCGAGACGTCGGCGCCACGGACCTGGACCGGACACTCATCCTGGCACGCGAGCAGATCCGCGCGGAGATGGTGGCACCTGGCCGCGGTCACCCTGGGCGAGGTAATCCGGGTGACGCCCGGCGGGTATAGCCGGGTATAGCGGAGCCGCCTCCAGATAGCCGGTGGCCTTGGTTAGGCTGGGACCAATCGGCTGAAGGGAGAAAGCGTGAGCATTCTCGGGACCCGCGTGGTGCGGATAGAGGACCCGGCTTTTCTGACCCGGGGCGCGGTCTACACCGAGGACGTGCAGGACGAACGGCTGGATGGCGCCTGTTACGTGTTCTTCGTCCGGTCCCCCATCGCGCACGCTCGCGTCAACTCGGTCGACCTGAGCGCGGTCCGGGACGCTCCCGGCGTGATCGCCGCCTACGCGGCCGCCGACCTGCTGGATGACGTGCCGGACCTGAAACCGATGATGTCGATCATCAACCAGGACATGACCCAGCCGCTGCTGGCCCGGGACGTGGTGCGGTTCGCGGGCGAGCCGGTCGCGGTCATCGTCACCGAGCAGCCCTACCAGGGTGAAGACGCGGCCGAACTGGCCGACGTAGACTACGACCCGCTGCCGGTCGCGGTGGACATGTCGGACGCACTGGCCGACGATGCCGAACGGCTGTTCCCCACGGTCGGCACCAACGTGGCCGCCACCTTCGGTGACGCGGCCAAGTTCGACCCCGGCTTGTTCGACGGGTGTGAGGCGGTGGTCTCACGGACGATCGAAAACCAGCGCGTCGCCCCCGCCCCGATGGAGGGCCGCGCCGGCGCGGCAGCCTGGGGTGAGGACGGGCGGGTGACCGCGTGGATCCCCAACCAGGGAGCGCAGGGCACCCGGGCCAGCCTGGCCTCGATGCTGGGCCTGGACCAGGCCGATGTACGGATCGTCACCCCGGCGGTGGGTGGCGGGTTCGGCGCGAAGTTCGGGGCCGATCCCGAGCACGGGCTGGTGTGCCTGGTGGCCAAGCAGCTGGGCCGGCCCGCCCGCTGGGTGGAAACCCGCAACGAGAACCTGGCCGGCATGACCCACGGCCGGGCGCAGCGGCAGACGGTGACGATCGGCGGGTCCCGGGACGGGACCGTGCAGGCCTACCGGCTGGAGATCATCCAGGACTGCGGCGCCTACCCCAAGATCGGCACGATCCTGCCGTCGCTGACGATTTTGATGACACCGGGCCCGTACGACATCCCGCGGGCCGAGTCGGCCGCCGTCGCGGTGCTGACCAACACCGTCCCGATCGGCGCCTACCGCGGCGCCGGACGCCCGGAAGCCACGGCCGCGATCGAACGGGCCATGGACCTGTTCGCGGCCGAGATCGGGATGGACCCGGCCGAGGTGCGGCGGAAGAACCTGCTGCCCCCGTTCACCGAACCGCACACGAGCGCGTTCGGCGCGGTCTACGACACCGGCGACTACGCGGCCGCCCTGGACAAGGTGCTGGACGCGGCTGACTACGCCGGCCTGCGCGACGAGCAGGCCAAGCGGCGCGCAGCCGGTGAAACCGCCCAGCTCGGCATAGGCGTGTCCTGCTACGTGGAGATCACCGGCGGCGGCTCAGAGGCGGGCGCCCCGAACGAGAACGGCACGGTCGAGGTGCACCCGGACGGCACCGCCACCATCTTGACCGGGACCTCCCCGCACGGGCAGGGCCACGAGACCGTCTGGGCCATGCTGGCCAGCGAAGAGCTGGGCATCCCCATCGACAAGATCACGGTCAAGTGGGGCGACACCGACCTGATCCCCGAAGGCGGCGGCACCGGTGGCTCGCGCAGCCTGCAGCAGGGCGGCGCCGCGGTCCGGCAGGCCTCGCTGGAGCTGATCGAGGTGGCCAGGAAGCGCGCGGCGGACAAGCTCGAGGTGAGCGCGAACGACCTGGTCTTCGACGTGAGCCACAGCCAGTTCGCCGTGGCCGGTGACCCGGACGCCGCGGTGCCGCTGGCCG
Organism: Streptosporangiaceae bacterium; assembly: GCA_965277615.1. Lineage (GTDB taxonomy): Bacteria > Actinomycetota > Actinomycetes > Streptosporangiales > Streptosporangiaceae > Bog-532. The sequence goes on from CBDIDG010000005.1 coordinate 657,423, forward strand.
GCCTGGCCGAGACCGAGCGGCTGTTCGTCCGGTCGGTGTTCAGCGCGCCCGGGCCGACGTTCCCGTTCGGCGCGCACGTGGCCGTGGTCGAGGTGGACACCGGGACCGGCAAGGTGTCGTTGCGCCAGGTGATCACCGTCGACGACGCCGGTACGGTGGTCAACCCGCTGCTGGCCGAGGGCCAGCGGCACGGCGGCATCGCCCAGGGCGCGGCGCAGGCGTTCCTGGAGGAAGTCGTCTACGACGGCGACGGCAACCTGCTCACCGCGACGTTCGCCGACTACCCGTTCCTGTCCGCGACCGAGGTGCCCAGCTTCCAGCTGGCCGACATGGCCACCCCCACCCCCTACAACCCGCTGGGAGCCAAGGGCATCGGGGAGGCCGGCACGATCGGGTCCACCCCCGCGGTGCAGAGCGCGGTCGTGGACGCGGTCAGTCATCTCGGCGTCCGGCATATCGACATGCCCACCTCCCCGCAGCGGGTCTGGCGGGCGCTGCAGGCAGCAAAGGAGACCCGGTGAAGGTTCAGCTCACGGTCAACGGCGAGGAACGGTCCGACGACGTCGAGCCCCGGCTGCTGCTGGTGCACTACTTGCGGGACGTGCTCGGCCTGCGGGCGGCCAACGTCGGCTGCGACACGACCTCGTGCGGGGCCTGCACGGTGCTGCTGAACGGCCAGTCGGTCAAGTCCTGCACGGTGCTCACCGCGCAGGCGGCCGGGCAGGACGTGATCACGGCCGAGGGCCTGGCCCGGGACGGCGAGCTGCACCCGGTGCAGGCGGCGTTTCGCCAGGAGCACGGCCTGCAGTGCGGGTTCTGCACCCCGGGCATGGTCATGGCGGCCACCGGCCTGCTGGCCGAGAACCCGCATCCGACCGAGACCGAGGTGCGGGAGGGGCTGGAAGGCAACTTCTGCCGCTGCACCGGCTATCACAACATCGTCCGGGCCGTGCTGGCCGCCGCGGACATGCTGGATTCTTCGGCGGAGGTGGCAAAGTGATCCCGGCGCCGTTCGAGTACGAGCTGGCCACCTCGGCCGGTCACGCGCTGGACCTGCTGGCTGAGCACGGTGACGAGGCCAAGCTGCTGGCCGGGGGCCACTCGCTGCTGCCGATGATGAAGCTGCGGCTGGCCGTGCCCTCGGTCCTGATCGACATCGGCCAGCTGACCGAGCTGGCCAGTATCGCCATCGACGGCGACGACCTGGTCATCGGGGCCACCACCCGGCACGCCGACGTGGCCGGCTCCGAGCTGGTCCGTGCCCAGGCCCCGCTGCTGGCCTGGTCCGCGGGGCAGGTCGGCGACCCGCAGATCCGCCACCGGGGGACGATCGGCGGCTCCCTGGCGCACGCCGACCCGGCCGCCGATCTGCCCTTGGCCCTGACCGCGCTGGGCGGCTCGATGGAGCTGACGGGACCGGCCGGGAATCGCACCGTGTCAGTGGACGACTTTTTCGTGGGGTACTTCGAGACCGCGATGGAGCCGGACGAGATGCTCACCGCGGTCCGGATCCCCCGGCGCCCGGACGAACCCTGGGGCTACCAGAAGTTCACCCGCCGGGCCAACGACTGGGCCATCGTCGGCGTCGCGGCCGTGGCCGGACGGGTCGCGCTGGCCAACATGGGCAGCACCCCGTTGCGGGCCTCGGCGGTGGAAGAGGCGCTGGCATCCGGGGCGGCCGTGGCTGAGGCCGCCGGGCTAGCCGCGGAAGGCACCGAGCCGGGCGAGGACATCCACGCCGATCAGGAGTACCGGCAGCACCTGGCCCGCGTGCTCACCGAGCGGGCCCTGCAGCACCAGACCGGCTGATGGTCGGCCGCGAAACCTACCTGCTTCTGAGATGAGGTCCCGTGGCGATCAACATCAACGGTGCGGCTGAACAGCCACCGGACGACCCGCGCGTCTCGCTCCTCGACTATCTCCGCGAGCACCTCGGGCTGCACGGCACCAAGAAAGGCTGCGACCAGGGCGCGTGCGGTGCCTGCACAGTGCTGGCCGACGGCGAACGGATCTTGTCGTGTCTCGCCCTGGCGGTCCAGTACGACGGGCGTTCGATCACCACTATCGAAGGGCTTGGGGCCGACGGTGCGCTGCACCCGCTGCAGCGGGCGTTCATCGAGGACGACGGATTCCAGTGCGGCTACTGCACGCCGGGGCAGATCTGCTCCGCGGTCGGCATGGCCGGGGAGATCGAGCGTGGCGTGCCGAGCCACGTCACCGCCGACCTGTCGGCCGAGACGATCGAGCTCAGCCACGATGAGCTGCGCGAGCGGATGAGCGGCAACCTGTGCCGCTGCGGTGCGCACAACGGCATCATCGCCGCGATCAGCCAGACCTACGCCCCGCAGGCCTCCGCCACTGGGGCGGCGCAATGATCCCGGTCACCTATGCCCGTGCCACCGACACCGCGGACGCCCTGACCCGGGGCGCGGCCGACGGCGCCCGGTACCTCGGGGGTGGCACCAACCTGGTCGACCTGATGCGCGAGACGATCGAGCAACCCACCGCGTTGGTCGATGTCACCGGCCTGCCGGACACCATCACCCAAGCCGCAGACGGGGGCCTGCTGATCGGCGCGGCCACCCGCAACACCGCAGTCGCCGAGCACTGGGCGGTGCGGACGCGGTATCCCGTGCTGGCCCGCGCGATCGTGGCTGGCGCCTCGGCCCAGATCCGCAACATGGCCACGGTCGGCGGCAACCTGCTTCAGCGCACCCGGTGCCCTTACTTCTACGACCACGACGGATCCCGCTGCAACAAACGGGATCCCGGCCAGGGCTGCGATGCGGTCGGCGGCTTCGATCGCTCGCTGGCCATCTTGGGCACCTCGCCCTCCTGCGTGGCCACCCATCCATCGGACATGTGTGTCGCGCTGGCGGCGCTCGGCGCTGTCGTCCACCTGGCCAGCGCGGACGGTGAGCGCACTGTGCCACTCACTGACCTGCACCGGCTGCCCGGGGATCATCCCGAGATCGAGACGGTGCTGCAGCCCGGTGAGCTGATCACCGCGGTCGAGGTGCCGCCATTGGGGTTCGCCGCACACTCGGCCTACCGCAAGGTGCGTGACCGGGCCAGCTACGCCTTCGCGCTGGTCTCGGTGGCGGCGGCACTGGACCTGGACGGCGACATCGTCCGGGACGTACGACTCGGGCTCGGCGGCGTCGCGACCAAACCGTGGCGCGCGTGGCGAGCCGAAGACGTGCTCCGGGGCCAGCCGGCCACGCCGGACAGCTTCCGCGCCGCGGCGGAGGCCGAACTGGCCGCCGCCCGGCCGCTACGGGGCAACCGGTTCAAGGTTGAGCTGGCCACACGGACCATGGTCGCCGTCCTCGGTGAGCTGACGGGAGACCAGGCATGACCGTGGAACGGGAAGCCGTCGGCGTCGGGCCGGAGAGCTGGGGACCGGGCAGCTCGCCCGATCCGCTGTCCGGCCGCAAGAACGGGCTGATCGGCGCCCAGGTGTCGCGTCTGGATGGGCCGCTTAAGGTCCGGGGCGCCGCCCGGTTCGCGGCCGAGGTGCCGATGGACGGCATGGTTTACGCTTCGCTGGCTTTCAGCACGATTCCCAAGGGCCGCATCGCGACGCTGGACACGAGCGGGGCGCAGGACGCCCCGGGTGTCGTGCTGGTGATGACGCACGAGAACGCGCCGCGCATGAACCCGGCACCGGCGGCACTGACGGCGCCCATGGCAACGGCCGGCGACGACTTGCCCGTGATGCAGGATGACCAGATCCACTGGAACGGGCAGCCGATCGCCGTGGTGCTCGCGGATACCCACGAGCAGGCCGACCACGCGGCATCGCTGATCCGGGTGACCTACGCGCCCGAGCAGGCCGTCACTTCCTTCCAGGAGGCGACCGGACGCGGACTGCAGCCCGGCAGCTTCGCCGGGGAGCCGCTCAGCGCCCAGAACGGAGACGCCGAGGCGGCCCTGGCCACCGCGCCGTACCAGGTCGACCTCACCTACCGGACCCCGCGGCACAACCACAACGCGATCGAGCCGCACGCGGTCACGCTGGCCTGGGACGGCGAGGATCTGTACCTCCACGACAGCCCTAAGGGCGTGCAGCAAACGGCCTGGTCGCTGGGGCAGGTCTTCGGGATACCGGCGGATCAGGTGCACGTCTCTTCGCCGTTCGTGGGAGGCGGGTTCGGCGGCAAATCGCTGTGGCAGCACCAGATCCTCGCCGCCGCGGCAGCCAAGATCGCCGGGCGACCGGTCCGGTTGGCACTGTCCCGCGAGGGCGTCTACCGGCTGGTCGGGGGGCGGAGCCCGACCGAGCAGCGGCTGGCGATCGGTGCCCGGGCCGACGGGCGCTTCGACGCGCTGATCCACACCGGCGTGACGGTGAAGACCGCGCACAACTTTCTGCCCGAGCCGTTCATCTTGCCCACCATGAGCCTGTACGGGGCGGCCAACCTCACGCTCGGCGTGCAGGTGGCGGAGATGAACATGATGGCCAACGGCTTCATGCGGGCACCCGGGGAATCGGTCGGCAGCTTCGCCCTGGAGAGCGCGATCGACGAGCTCGCCGACCAGATTGGCATGGACCCGGTCGAGCTGCGCCTCCGGAACGAGCCGGCCTCCGATCCCCTGTCGGGCCGGCCCTTCTCCGGCCGTCACCTGGCCGAGGCGTACCGGGCGGGAGCCGAGCGGTTCGGGTGGGACCAGCGGGACCGCAAGCCCGCGACGCGCCGGGACGGTGAGTGGCTGATCGGCCTGGGCACCGCCGCCGCGACCTATCCCTACTTCCGCATGCCCGGTGGCGCCGCCCGGATCATCCTGACCCGGGGCGGTCACGCCCGGGTCGAGATCGGGGCCCAGGAAATGGGCATGGGCACCGCGACCGTGCAGACCCAGGTCACGGCCGAGCGACTCGGCCTGCCGCTGGAGCAGGTAACCTTCGCCTACGGCGAGTCGTCGTATCCCGGGGCCGTCCTGGCCGGCGGATCGCAGCAGACCGCCTCGATCGGCAGCTCCGTGATCGCCGCTCAGCGTGAGCTCGTGGGCGAGTTGCTCAAGCTGGCCGGTGATGACTCGCCGCTGGCCGGGCTCGGCCGCGACGAAGTCGGCGCGGTGGACGGCGGCCTGGCCGGCCTGGACGAAGGGGCCGGCTGGGAGAGCTACGCCGAAATCCTCAGCCGCGCCGGACTCGACGAGGTGAGCGCCGAGGCCGCCGCGCCGCCGCCGGTGGAAACGGAGAACTGGTCGATGCACTCCTACGGCGCGGTGTTCTGCGAGGTGCGCGTCAACGCGGTCACCGGTGAGACGCGGGTCAGCCGGTTCCTCGGCTCATACGACTGCGGGCGCATCCTCAACGCCAAGACGGCAGCCAGCCAGTTCCGCGGCGGCATCATCATGGGCCTGGGCCTGGCGCTCATGGAGGAGACACTGTTCGACGAGCGCAACGGGCGCATCATGAACCCGAGCCTGTCCGACTACCACGTGCCCGTCCACCTGGACGTGCCGCAGATCGGCGTGATGTGGACCGACATCCCCGACCCGCACGCCCCCATGGGCGCCCGCGGCGTCGGGGAGATCGGCATCACCGGCGTCGGCGCCGCCGTGGCCAACGCGGTCTACAACGCCACCGGTACCCGCGTCCGCGATCTGCCCATCACCCTGGACAAGCTGCTGTAAGCGCAGACCCCAGTCAGCCGACGTCTGCGCTGTTCATAGCGCGGCCGGATTCGTCCAGGGCACGAGCGTGGACGTCTTCTTCGGAGCAGAATCCCGCCCGGCTGGCTTTCAGGCACAGCAAGCCGAGAAGCCGCCCGTCCTCGCTGATGACCGCGGCCCGCCGCCGCCCGGCCGCGTTCATGGCCCGCTGTACCTGAGCCAGGCTGGCGTCTTCGAGCACGGTACGGCCCGCGAGTCGTCCCAACGGCGCGGCGGCGGCATCGGAGACCTGGCTGCGGGTGATGTCGCCGCGTTCCACCACGGCGGCCAGATATCCGGCCGGTCCGACGATCAGCGCGGCATGGACATGATCGTCATCGAAAAACTCACGGATCTCGCGGACGGTGGCGTTCAGTGGATGCCTCACCGGGGTCGTGAGCATCGCATTGGCAAGGGTGCCCACGGCCTCATTCATTGGCCCAGATTAGGTAACAGCACGTTGCTTGACCATCCCCGGTTGTCTCCGCGAGACAACCTCCTCGCCTGCCTGACCTGGGGTTACGCCTTTATCGGCCAATTTTAAATATGTGTTAAATCGAACCGCGGTGGCATTGTCGCAGGGCTTTATCCGGCGGATACTGCGGGCTTAAGCCAATAACGGCTGGCTCGAGGAGACTTCATGACTGCCACCGTGGATGAGCAGGCGACAACGACCGTACGCGGGGCATGCCCGCATGATTGCCCGGACACTTGCGCGACGCTGATCCAGGTGAGCGACGGCCGCGCGGTGGAGATGCGGGGCGACCCGGATCATCCGTTCACCCGGGGTGGCTTGTGCGTGAAGGTGAACAACTACATCGACAAGACCTACAGCCCGGACCGGGTGCTGTACCCGATGCGGCGCTCCGGCCCGAAGGGCAGCGGCCAGTTCACCCGCATCTCCTGGGACGAGACGCTGGATGAGATCGCCGGCCGATTCAGGTCTTCGATCGCCGAGCACGGCCCGGAGACCATCATGCCGGTCAGCTACCTGGGTACCCAGGGCATCCTGAACGGCCTCAACGTGGGCGACCCGTTCTTCAACAAGCTCGGGGCCACGATCACCGAGCGGACCTACTGCGATTCCGGGGCCTGCACCGCCTACACGATGACGATCGGCGCGACCGCAGGCGTGGACCCGGAAAGCCTGGTGCACTCCCGGTACATCGTCATCTGGGCCTGCAACATGATCTCGACCAACCTGCACCTGTGGCCGTTCGTGGCCGAGGCGCAGCGCCGCGGAGCCAAGGTCGTGGTGATCGACCCGATGCGGCATCGCACGGCCGCCCGCGCGGACTGGTACATCCCGATCCGGCCTGGCACGGACGGCGCGCTCGCGCTGGCCATGATGAACGTGATCATTGGCGAAGGGCTTACGGATGAGACCTACGTCCATGACCACACGGTCGGCTATGAGGAGCTGGCGGAGCGGGTTACCCAGTACACGCCGGAATGGGCGTCGGAGCAGACCGGGATCCCGGCCGAGGACATCCGCACCCTGGCCCGGGAGTACGCCACCAGCCAGCCGTCGATGATCCGGATCGGGGTGGCCATTGAGCGGCAGGCCGGAGGCGGGCAGACGGTCCGCTCGATCGCCTGCCTGCCCGCGCTGACCGGGGCCTGGCGAAAGGTCGGCGGCGGCCTGCTGCAACTGCCGCTGTGGGCGTTCCCGGTGAACTGGCCCGCCATGATGCACCCGGAGCTGGCCACCCCTGGGACGCGAGTGGTCAACCAGTACCTGCTGGGCCGGGTCCTGACCGGGGAGATGGAGCTGGACCCGCCCGTCACCGCGCTGATGGTGTACAACTCCAACCCGGTCGTGGTCTGTCCGGAACAGGACAAGATGATCGCGGGCCTGTCCCGGGAAGACCTGTTCACCGTGGTCAGCGACCACTTCATGACCGACACCGCCCGCTACGCCGACCTGGTGCTGCCGGCCACCACTCAGCTCGAACAGCACGACATCATGTTCAGCTGGGGCCACCTGTACGTCACGCTGAACACTCCCGCCGTCGAACCGGTCGGCGAGGCCATCTCCAACACCGAGCTGTTCCGGCAGCTGGCCGCCCGGATGGGGTTCACCGAGGACTGCTTCACCCGCACCGATGAGCAGATGATGGCCGAAGCGTTCGACTGGTCCGCCCCCGCCATGGAAGGCGTCACCCTGGACTCGCTGCGCCAGAGCGGCTGGGCCCGGCTCAACCTTCCATCGCCCGACGAGTACGCCCCGCACGCCGAAGGCAACTTCCCGACTCCGTCCGGAAAGGTCGAGTTCCGTTCCTCGCTGGCCGAGCAGGCGGGTAACTTCGTGGTCCCGCTGTTCCGGCAGGGCTCCAATGAGTACCAGCCCGGGGGCACCGTCGATCCGCTGCCGCACTATGTGCCGCCGCGCGAGACCGGCGAGAACGGCTACCGGCTGAGCCTCATCTCGCCCAAATCCCACGCCTACCTCAATTCCAGCGCCGCCGACCAGCCCGCCCAGCGCCGTGTTCAGGGCGAGCAGGCGGTGTACGTGCACCCAAGCGACGCCGCCGAACGCGGCATCACCGACGGCGACGACGTCCGCGTGTTCAACGACCGCGGCCAGTTCATCGCCCTGGCCAAGGTCACCGACGACATCGCCGCCGGTGTGCTCATGGCCCCGATGGGCGCCTGGCGTAAGAACGCCAAAGGCCACTCCACCGTCAACGCGGTCAACCCGTTCGCCTTCGCCGACCTGGGCAACGCCCCGACATTCTCCGACACCAGGGTCGAGATCGCACCGGCCTAGCGTCAGCCGCCGATGGCGGACATCGGCCGGGATGGCTGCAGGAACCCGGGGTCGTTGATGCCGTGGCCAGGGAGCTTGCCCGCGACGGCCCGGGTCCACTGCTCAGCGATCTCCTGGTCGCTGGCCCCGCCTCGTAGCGGCGTGCGCAGATCGGATTCGGTCCGGGCGAACAGGCAGTTGCGGATCTGGCCGTCGGCGGTCAGCCGGACCCGGTCGCAGGTACCGCAGAACGGCCGGGTCACCGAGGCGATCACGCCGACCTTGGCTGGACCACCATCGATCAGGAAGGTCTCGGCCGGTGCGGCCCCTCGCGCCGCCGGGTCGTCCGGGGTGAGCGTGTAGTTTGCGGACAGCGCGGCCAGGATCTCGTCGGCGGTCACCATCTGGGACCGCTCCCAGCCGTGCTGGGCGTCCAGCGGCATCTGCTCGATGAACCGCAGCTGGTAGCCGTGGGCCAGGCAGAACGCCAGCAGAGCCGGCGCCTCGTGGTCGTTTACGCCACGCATCAGCACCGTGTTGACCTTGACGGGGCTCAGCCCGGCGGTGGCTGCGGCGGCCAGCCCGGCCAGGACGTCGTCCAGCCGGTCGCGCCGGGTCAGCTGCTTGAACACCTGTGGCGACAGGGTGTCCAGGGACACGTTCAGCCGGTCCAGCCCGGCGGCGTGCAGCGGCTGCGCCAGCCGGGCCAGGGCGATGCCGTTGGTGGTCAGCGAGATGTCGGGCCGGGGCCGCAGCGCCGCCAGCTGCGCCACCAGTCCGGGGAGTCCGGGACGCAGCAGCGGCTCGCCGCCGGTGAGCCGGACCTCGGTAACGCCCAGGCGAGCGACCGCGATCCGGGCCAGCCGGATGATCTCGTCGTCGGTGAGCAGCTCGGCCCGGGGCAGCCAGTCCAGTCCTTCGGCCGGCATGCAGTAGGTGCAGCGCAGGTTGCACCGGTCGGTCAGCGAGATCCGCAGGTCGGTGGCCACCCGCCCGAACGAGTCGGTCAGCACCACGTCACCTCCGGCCCAGGTTGATACTCGGTCATCTTCTTTCACACTATGCGCGCAAAGCAGATGTCTCAGCGGGACAAGTGGACACTGCTGGCCGCCGCTCTGGCCAACCAATAATGTGTGACGATGCTTCCGGCCAACGAGCCAGCGCTGTCGCGGTCCGAGTGGATGGCCCTGAGCGTGGTCTGTGAAGGACAGACGCACGGCCTCGCCGTCGCCCGCCTGATCGGCCCGGACGGCGAGCTGGGCCGGATCTGGCGCGTGCAAAAAGGGGTCGTCTACCGCTCCCTGGACCGGCTCGCGGACCTCGGCCTGATCCGCTCGGCCGGGGAACAGCCCTCGCATCAGGGCCCGATCCGCTTGCTGGTTGAAGCCACCGAAGCGGGCCAGGCGGCCGCCGCGGCCTGGCAGCACCGGCCGGTTCAGCACACCCGTGACATCCGGTCTGAATTGCTGGTCAAGCTGGCCCTGCTGGACCGCTCCGGCGCCGATCCGCATGACCTGCTGACCGCCCAGCGTGCCCTGCTGGTCCCCATCGCCAGCGCGCTCCAAGACCGGATTGCCACCGCTACCGGGTTCGACCGCACCCTGCTGCTGTGGCGGTACGAGACCGCCTCGGCCACCATCCGTTTTCTGGATGCCCTGGTGCCGAGCCCGCCTTAGCCGCCGGGCCGGACCCGGCCGCCGCTGGGTGACTGCCTCAGATCGATACTGGTGTAACGCGGCCGCCGGCCCTAAATTGACTCTCAGGCCCAAATCCCTGGGGAGGGACTCACAACATGGCAGAGATCGCCGTCACAGTAGATGGCGTCAAGTACGTCGACCAAGTCGAGCCGCGCCTGCTGCTCGTCCACTACCTCAGGGAAGCCGTCGGGAAGACCGGCACCCCCATCGGATGCGACACCTCCAACTGCGGCGCGTGCACGGTCCTGATGGACGGCGAGTCGGTCAAGAGCTGCGCGGTGCTGGCCGTCCAGGCCGATGGCGCCCAGATCACCACCATCGAAGGCATGGCCGAGGGCGGACAGCTGCACCCGCTGCAGCAGGCGTTCCACGAGAAGCACGCCTTGCAGTGCGGATACTGCACGCCCGGCATGATCATGGCGGCGGCGGACCTGCTGCGGGAAAACCCGCATCCCTCCGACGAGGAGATCCGGGAAGGCCTGGAAGGCAACCTGTGCCGCTGCACCGGTTACGAGAACATCGTCCGCGCCGTGCGGAGCGCCGCGGAGACGGGGGTGAACCAGTGACCGCGATCGAGGATGCGCCCGTCGCCGAGCTGGGCCGGGCCCGGCTGCGCAAGGAGGACGCGCGGCTGATCACCGGCCAGACCAACTGGACCGACAACATCAAGCTGCCCGGCATGCTGCACGTGGCCTTCCTGCGCAGCCCGTTCGCGCACGCACGGATCAGGTCCGTGGACGTCAGCGCGGCGCGGGACGAGCCCGGCGTGATCGCCGCCTACTCGGGCGCGGACTTCGCGGCCGAGCAGGGCAGCCTGCCCTGCGCCTGGCCGGTCACCCCGGACATCATCATCCCCGACCACCCGCCGATGGCCACCGACGAGGTGCGTTACGTGGGCGAGGCCGTGGCCTGCGTGGTGGCCCGGGACCGGTACGCAGCCGCGGACGCGCTGAACGCGATCGAGATCGACTACGACCCGCTGCCGCCGGTGCTGGACATCAGGGACGCCATCAAGGACGGCTCGCCCAAGGTGCACGAGGCCGGCAACCAGAGCTTCGACTTCCTGTTCCAGCAGGGCGACCTGGACGCGGCGTTCACCGACGCCCCGGTCATCCTGGAGCGCACCTACCGTCAGCAACGGCTGATCCCGGCCGCGATGGAGCCCCGCGCGGTGGTGGCCTCCGACGTGGGCGGGGAGGCCACGCTGTGGTCGGCCACGCAGATCCCGCACATCCTGCGGCTCATGCTGGCCATGGTGACGGGCATTCCCGAGCAGAACCTGCGCGTCATCGCCCCCGACGTGGGCGGCGGGTTCGGATCCAAGCTGCAGGTCACCGCGGAAGAGGTGCTGGCCCTGCTGATCACGCGCAAGCTGGGGCGGCCGGTCAAGTGGACCGAGTCCCGGTCCGAAGGCAACATGACCGTGCACCACGGGCGGGACCAGTGGCAGTACATCAAGCTGGCCGCGGACAACGACGGCCGGATCCGCGGCCTGGACGTGGACCTGCTGGCTGACATGGGCGCCTACCTGATGCTGGTCACCCCGGGCGTGCCGCTGCTCGGCGCGTTCATGTTCCCCGGCATCTACAAGATGGACGGCTACTCGTTCCGCTGCCGGGGCGTGTTCACGACCAAGATGCCAACCGACGCCTACCGCGGCGCCGGCCGGCCGGAGGCGACGTTCGCGATCGAGCGGATCATGGACGAGCTGGCCGACCAGCTGGGCCTGGACCCGTTCGAGGTTCGCGAGCGGAACTGGATCAAGCACGAGGAGTTCCCGTTCACCACCATCGCCGGCCTGACCTACGACTCGGGTAACTACGAGGCGGCCACGGCCAAGGCGCAGGGGCTGTTCGACTACGCAGGCCTGCGCCGGGAGCAGGAGCAGCGCCGGGCCAGCGGAGACCCGGTCCAGCTTGGCATCGGCGTGTCCACGTTCACCGAGATGTGCGGCCTGGCCCCGTCCCGGGTGCTGGGCTCGCTGGCCTACGGCGCGGGCGGCTGGGAACACGCCGCGATCCGGATGCTGCCCACCGGCAAGGTCGAGGTCGTCACCGGGGCCAGCGCCCACGGCCAGGGCCACGAGACGGCCTGGAGCCAGATCGTGGCCGACAAGCTCGGGGTCCCGTTCGAGGACATCCGGGTGCTGCACGGTGACACCCAGGTCTCGCCCAAGGGCATGGACACCTACGGCTCCCGCTCGCTGGCGGTCGGCGGCATGGCCCTGCTCTCGGCCTGCGGCAAGGTGATCGACAAGGCCAAGCCGATCGCGGCCGGCATGCTCGAGGTATCCGCCGACGACCTGGAATGGACGCCGGGACGCTTTACGGTCAAGGGCGACCCGGACAAGGGCGTGAGCATCGGCGAGATCGCGCTGGCCACGTTCGCCGCGCACGCGCTGCCGGACGGTGTCGAGCCGAACATCGACGCCGACGCCACCTACGACCCGGACAACTTCTCCTTCCCGCACGGCACCCACCTGTGCGCGACCGAGGTCGACACCGAGACCGGGTTCGTGAAGATCCACAGCTACGTGGCCGTGGACGACATCGGCAAGGTGGTCAACCCGCTGATCGCCGAGGGCCAGGTGCACGGCGGCCTGGCCCAGGGCATCGCCCAGGCCCTGTACGAGGAAGCGGTCTACGACGACGACGGCAACCTGGTCACCACCACGCTGGCCGACTACCTGGTCCCGTCGGCGAGCGACCTGCCGTCCTACGTGACCGGGCACACCGAAAGCCTGGCCGACACCGAGCTGGGGGCCAAGGGCGTCGGCGAGGCGGGCACCATCGCTTCCACGCCGGCCGTGGTGAACGCCATCGTGGACGCGCTGCGGCCGTTCGGCATCCATGACATCACGATGCCGTGCACGCCCGAGCGGGTGTGGCGCGCCATCCAGGACGCCCGGGGCGGCGAGCAGGCCAGCGCGGCCGAGCAGCACGAGGCCCGGCAGAACGACCAGACCCAGGGCAACAGCCCGGCCGGTATCGGCGACATCGACCAGAGTGGGAGTGCCTCATGATCCCGGGCAAGTTCGACTACGTGCGCCCGGACACCGTGGACGATGCGGTGCGGGCGCTGGCCGACGCCGGCGACGAAGCGAAGATCATTGCGGGCGGCCAGAGCCTGCTGCCGCTGCTGCGGTTGCGGCTGGCCTACCCCGAGGTGCTGGTCGACGTGGGCGGCATCGACGAGCTCCGCGGCGTGCGGGACAGCGGGGACGCGCTCGTGATCGGCGCGCGGACCACGCTCTACCAGCTGACGCGCGATCCGCTGGTGGCCGAGCACGCGGGCCTGGTGGCCGAGGCCACCAGTGTGGTGGCGGACCCGGCGGTCCGGCACCGCGGCACGCTGGGCGGCGCCCTGGCCCACGCCGACCCGGCCGGTGACCTGCCGGCCGTGATCCTGGCCCTGGACGGCACGCTGATCGTGCAGGGCCCGAACGGTGAGCGGGAGATCGCGGCGGCGGACTTCTTCGTCGACTACCTGACCAGCAACCTGGAGCCGGACGAGATCCTGACCGCGATCCGGATCCCCAAGCTCGGGCCGCGCTGGGGCTACCGGTACGAGAAGTTCCACCGCACGGCCCAGTCGTGGGCCACGGTCGCCGTGGCCGCGCTGGTCCGGCGGGACAACGGCACGGTCGCCGAGGCCAGGATCGGGCTGACCAACATGGGCACGGTCCCGATCCGGGCCACCGCCGCCGAGCAGGCCGCCCGCGGGGCCGAAGCCAGCCGGGCCGCGCTCAACGAGGCTGCCGCCCACGCCGCCGAAGGCACCGACCCGCCCGCCGACCTGCACGGGGCGCCGGACTACCGGCGGCACCTGGCCCGGGTCCTGACCGGAAGGGCGCTGGCCGCGGCGGCTAGGATCTGACGAATGGAGCTAGAGCACTCGTTCACGGTCCCGGTCCCCGAGGATCAGGCGTGGGATGTGCTGCTGGATGTCGAGCGGGTGGCGCCCTGTATGCCGGGCGCCACCCTCGACTCGGTGGCGGGCGACGAAATCAAGGGCAAGATCAAGGTCAAGCTGGGCCCGGTCTCGATGACCTACGCCGGCACCGCGCGGTTCACTGAGCGGGACCGGGACGCCGGAGTCGTCACCTTGGAGGCGTCCGGCAAAGAGACCCGGGGTGCGGGTACCGCCTCGGCCACGGTCCGCTCCGAGCTGCACGGCGAGGGCGACCAGACCGAGGTGACCGTGCATACCTCGCTGAACGTAACCGGCCGCCCGGCCCAGTTCGGGCGGGGTGTGATGGCCGACGTCAGCGCCAAGCTGATCGGCATCTTCGCCAACAACCTGGCCGACATGCTGGCGACCGGGAACGGCTCGGCCGCGGCCGAGCCTGCGGTGCCCGAGCCTGCGATGCAGGCCACCGCTCACTCCAGCCCGGCGACCAGCACCGCCAGTGCCCCGGCCAGCACCACGCCCACCGAGGTGCCTAAGCCGAGGCCTGCGCCTGCGCCGGCCCCCGCGACCGGCGATGACTCGCTGAACTTGCTCCAGGTGGCCGGTCTGCCGGTACTCAAGCGGATCGCGGCCCCGGCCGCGGCGCTGCTGGCGGTACTGGGTGGCGTCCTGATCTGGCGCCGCCGCCGGCGCAAGTAAGCCCCGTAGTCAGGCGCCGGGCCGGGCGGACTGGCGGCGGAGCCACGACGCAGGCTGGCCGCATTCAGCCGCGATGGCCTGCCAGGTCCAGCCCGCGGCCCGGCGCTCAGCCACGTAACCCGGCACGCTGTCCACGCCGAGGACGGCCGCCAGCTGCGCCGCCCGTTCCTGGACGGCGTTCCGCTGGCCCGCGTGCGCGGTGCGGGCCAGGCCGTGCCGGGTCAGGGCGGCCGTCACCGCGTGGTTCGACATGCCGAGCTCGCCGCCGATCGCGCTGACCGTCTGGTGCCGGACCAGGTGCCGGTCGCGCAGGTAGCTGGGCACGTCGGCGAAGCCCAGTGCCGTCACCGCCTGAACCCACCGGGGGCCGTCCCGATCGGATGGTGCCTGCCGGACCGCCGCCGCGACCATCGGGTCCACCTCGGCCAGGTGCCGGTGCAGCCAGTCCTTGTTCAGCCCGGCTTCCCGGCTGATCGCGGCCAGGCTGGCCCCCGAGGCCGCCCGGGCCTGCACGTACGCGCCGAGGGTGGGATAGCCCTGCTCACTGGCCACCCGGGCGGCCACCTCGGCCCGGTGCCGGGCGGCACGTTCCTGGTTGGCCCGCACCGCCGCCGCACTGGACGCAGCGGCCGCGGCCCGGGAGGCCTTGCGGCGGCGCTGCTCGGGCCTCGGGCGGCCGGTGCTGGCCCGGGCCGCGTCCCGGGCCAGTTCACCAGCGGCGGCGCGCTGGCGCCCCGCCGCGCTGCCCGCCCGGATGGCCGGGTCGAAGATCAGCCGGGGTGCGAACGACGCCGCCCGGCGCTTCCTGGTGTCCATGCCTTCCAGAGGCTGGCCTAGCTCCAAGCCGAAAGTCTCGCAGTAGGCCGCCTTGATCCAGCCATGTACGCGCAGGTGAGCGGCCACCGACTTCAGTGAGCGGCCGCACAGATGACAGGTGACGGTGGTGCCGTCGGAGACGATCTCGCCCATCGGGGCGTAGTAGGGAGTCCCGTCGGCCAGCACCCCCACCACCGGCCGGACCAAGCGCCGCACACCGTGGAACCCCAGCTCGGGCCACGGCAGCGCACCGGTGGTCTCGGCGGTCATATGCGCCTTTCCGGTGCAGGTCGGTCGTCACATTGAGACTACCAGCCAGGCCCTGACCTGGGATAGCACGCGCTGGTGCGCAGGACCGCGAAGATAGACTCGGCCCTTGTGACTGATGATCTCGACGTCCGGTTCCCTCAGGCCGGAGCGCTGACCGAGGCCCTGGGGGAAGTTGGCTACCTGGCCGGTGACCAGCTGTCCGCAGCGCTGTTCCTGGCCGTCCGGATGGGCCAGCCGATCCTGCTCGAGGGCGAACCAGGTGTCGGGAAGACGGAGGCAGCCAAGGCGCTGGCCAGCGCGCTGGATACGCCCCTGGTCCGGCTCCAGTGCTACGAAGGCATCACCGCGTCCGAAGCGCTGTACGAGTGGAACTATCCGCGCCAGCTGCTGGCCATCCGGCTGGCTGAAGCAGCCGGCGAGCACATCCGGGATCAGGACCTGTTCACCCACGAGTACCTGCTGTCCCGGCCGCTGCTGGCGGCGCTGCTGCATCCTGGCCCGCGGCCCGCGGTGCTGCTCATCGATGAGGTCGACCGGGCCGACGACGAGTTCGAGGCGTTCTTGTTCGAGCTGCTGGCCGAATCGGCGGTCACCATCCCCGAGCTCGGCACCCAGAAGGCCGTGTTCCCTCCGGTCACCGTGCTCACCTCGAACCGCACCCGGGACCTGCACGACGCGCTCAAGCGGCGCTGCCTCTACCACTGGATCGCCTACCCGGACACGGCCCAGGTGACCGAGATCATCCGGCGCCGGGTGCCGGCTTCGGCCGGACGGCTGGCCGGCCAGGTCGCGGCCGCGGTGCAGCGGCTCCGGGCCCTGGACCTGACCAAGCCACCCGGCATCTCCGAGGCCATCGCCTGGGCCTTCGCCATCAGCGTCTTCGGTGAGCAGGACCTGACCGTGCCGGCGGCCAGCCAGACGCTGAGCGCGGTACTGAAGTATCCCGAGGACGAGGAGACCGTGCGCCAGGCCGGGCTGGCTTCGGTGGTCGCCGCCATTGACTGAGCCACCGAAGCCGGCCGGGACCGTGACGCCAGATATTGGCGTCACGGCGGCGGCGTTCGGGGTGGCCCTGCACACCGCGGGGCTGCCGGTCGGCCCGGACCGATGCGAGCGGCTGGCCCGGGCCCTGACGGTCATGAACGCTTCCTCGCTGGCTGAGTTCCGGGCCTGCGCCCTGGCCACGATGGTGTCCAGCCCGAGCCAGTTGCCCACCTTCGACCAGGTCTTCACGGCGATCTTCGGCGGCCGCTCGCCGTTCGGGGTCCAGCTGCCGGGCGTGCCGTCGCTATCTCCAGGCTCCAACGCCGATGAGTCGCCAGCGCCGGGGGGCTCATCGGCGGCCGAGCCTGGCCGCTTGGAGTCCGGCACGCAGTTCGCCGAAGCCGGCCTGAGGTCCGGCGAGGATGGCGATGACCTGCCCGAAGGGCAGGGCCTGCGCCAGCTGGCGTCGGCCGCCGAGCAGCTGCGCAGCCGCGACTTCAGCGAGCTGTCCCCAGCCGAGGTCCACCAGCTGGTCTCGCTCATGCGGGAGCTCACGTTGGCCATCCCCCCGCGGCGAACCCGCCGGTACCGGGGACCGCGCAAGGGGAAACGGCCTGACCTGCGCCGGACTATGCGCCAGGCCCAGCGCTACGGCGGTGAAGTGATCCGGCTGTCCCGCCAGGCCCGGGTGGTGCGGCCGCGCCGCCTGGTCGTGCTGTGCGACATCTCCGGCTCCATGGAGCCCTACGCCCGGGCCTTGCTCATGCTCATGTACGTGCTCTACGGCGCCCAGTCCCAGGGGACGCAATCGCGGGCGCGCAGTGCCCAGAGCAGGCCCGAGCTGTTCAGCTTCGCCACCCGCCTGACCCGGCTCACCCCGGCGCTGGCCGCGGCCAGCCCGGACACCATGCTGGTCAAGGCGGGCGAGGCGGCCCCGGACTGGTCCGGCGGGACCCGGATCGGCGGCGCCCTCAAGGAGTTCAACGACCGCTACGGCGCCCCCGGCATGGCCCGCGGCGCGGTGGTGCTGATCATCTCCGATGGCTGGGATACCGGGGATCCTGAACTGCTCCGGCAGCAGATGGCCCGGCTGGATCGGCTGGCCTACCGGATCGTATGGGCCAACCCCCGCACCCAGTCCTCGCGCTACCGGCCCGAGGTGGGTGGCATGGCCGCCGCGTGGCCCTTCTGCGACGCCGTGGTGAGCGCGCACAACCTGGACGCCCTGGACGACCTGCTGGCCGCGCTCAGCTGAGCCGGACCGAGACGCCCCCGGCCCGCATCCTGGCCATCTCGGTCTCGAAGATCGTCGAATAATCAGGTCCAAGGTACGGTTGTTAACGTGTAACCGAAGCTGGGGTGGTCATGTGCGCGACGTCCTGAACGACATCATGAAGTGGTGGGATGCAGGCGAAACCTTCGGCCTGGCCACCGTGGTGCAGACGTATCGCAGTGCACCGCGTGAGCCCGGTGCGGCGCTGGCCACCTCCGCGGACGGCGAAGTGGTCGGCAGCGTGTCCGGCGGCTGCGTCGAAGGCGCCGTCTATGAGCTGTGCGGCGAGGTAGTGGCCAGCGGCCAGCCGGTGCTGCAAACCTACGGGGTCAGCGACGACGACGCCTTCGCGGTCGGCTTGACCTGCGGCGGGATCCTGGACATCTTCGTCGAGCCGGTCAGCCGCGAGCTGTTCCCCGAACTGGGCGATCTGGCCGCCGCGGTGGAGCGAGACGAGCCGGTGGCCGTGGCCACCGTGATCAGCGGGCCCGGCCAGCTCGGGGCCCGCCGCATCATCTACGGGGACGGCGACGCAGCCGGGTCACTGGGCGCCGGTGACCGGCTGGACCAGGCCGTAGACGACGACGTCCGCGGCATGCTGGCTCAAGGCCAGACCGGCGTGCGCCACTACGGCACCGACGGCGAACGGCGCCACGACGAGCTGGCCGTGTTCGTGAACTGCTTCGCCCCGGCGCCGCACCTGATGGTGTTCGGCGCGATCGACTTCGCCGCCGCGGTGGCGCGGGCCGGGAAGTTCCTCGGCTACCGGGTGACGGTGTGCGACGCCCGCCCGGTGTTCGCCACCACCGCCCGTTTCCGCGACGCCGACGAGGTCGTCGTGGACTGGCCGCACCGCTACCTGGCCGCCGCCGACGTCGATGAGCGGACCGTTATCTGCGTGCTGACCCACGACCCCAAGTTCGACGTCCCGCTGCTGGAGGTCGCCCTGCGCACCCCGGCCGGCTACATCGGGGCCATGGGCAGCCGCCGCACCCACGAAGACCGCCTGGCCCGCCTGCGCGACGCAGGTCTGACGGAGGCTGAACTGGCCCGGCTGCGGTCCCCGATCGGCCTGGACCTGGGTGCCCGGACCCCGGAAGAGACCGCCATCTCGATCGCCGCCGAACTGATCCAGCTCCGCTGGGGCGGCACCGGCCAGCCCCTGACCAGCACCGACGGCCGCATCCACCCCGTCACCGCCGCCCGCAGCTAGTCCGCTGGCGGTCAGCCTGCGCGTTACCGTCAGCTGGGAAGAATGAGGACCGACGGATGACTTCCCCGCTCGCCTTCCCCTTGGAACCCGCCCCGCTTCATGTGCCCGACGATGTGCTCGATGGCCTGCGCGCCCGGCTCGCGCTGACTCGTCCGCCGCTGGATGAGGGGAATGAGGACTGGTCCTACGGCGTGCCGGACAGCTATCTCCGTGGGCTGGTGGCCTACTGGCGGGACGGCTATGACTGGCGCAAGGCTGAGGCCGCCATCAACGCCTACGAGCACTACCAGGTCGACGTGGCCGGCGTCCCGGTGCACTTCATGCGCAACCCTGGCCGCGGCCCCCGCCCGATCCCGTTGATCCTCACCCACGGCTGGCCGTGGACGTTCTGGCACTGGTCGAAGGTGGTCGACCCGCTGGCCGACCCGGCCGCGTTCGGCGGCGACCCGGCCGACAGTTTCGACGTCATCGTGCCGTCCCTGCCCGGCTTCGGGTTCCCCGGCCCGCTCACCGGCTTTCCTGACGTCAACTTCTGGAAGGTCGCCGATCTCTGGCACGTCCTGATGACCGAGACCCTGGGATACGAGAAGTACGCGGCCGGGGGTTGCGACATCGGCGGGCTCATCTCCAGCCAGCTCGGCCACAAGTACGCCGACGAGCTGTACGGCATCCACATCGCCTCCGGGCTGCCGCTCGACTTCTTCACCGGCCCCCGCGCCTGGGACCTGGCCCAGAAGGCGCCCCTGTCCGACGACCAGCCGGCAGACGTCCGCGCCCGCATCATCGAGCGGGACCGCCGTTCGGCGTCCCACCTCGCCGTGCACATGCTCGACGGCGCCACCTTGGCCCACGGGCTGAGCGACTCACCCGCCGGACTGCTGGCCTGGCTGCTGGAGCGCTGGAACGCCTGGAGCGACAACGGCGGTGACCTCGAGTCCG
Source organism: Streptosporangiaceae bacterium (assembly GCA_965277615.1). GTDB lineage: Bacteria > Actinomycetota > Actinomycetes > Streptosporangiales > Streptosporangiaceae > Bog-532. The sequence goes on from CBDIDG010000005.1 coordinate 677,633, forward strand.
TGTTCACCAAGGACGACATGCTCACCCACGCCACGATCTACTGGGTCAACAACTCCATCGCCACGTCGATGCGCTACTACGCCAACGCCAACCGCTACCCCTGGGCCCCGGCCCACGACCGCACCCCGGTCGTGCAGGCCCCGGTCGGCCTCACCTTCGTCACCTACGAGAACCCGCCCGGCATCCACACCGCCGACGAGCGCGTCCGCGCGTTCAAGACCAGCCCACAAGCCGGCTGGTGCAACCACGTCAACGTCAACGCCCACGACCACGGCGGCCACTTCATCCCCTGGGAGAACCCCGGCGCCTGGGTGAGCGACCTGCGGCGCACCTTCCACCGCCGCGGCGTTTGAACACCCGCCCCGACCCCCGGCCCGCGATCTGGTTACTCGGGGAAGACTTCCTCGGTCGCGATCTTGACCACGACGTACCGCAGCGGCAGCCCTCGCTCCTGGGCGCTGGTCGCGGCAGCCGCGGCGTCCCGGACCGCCTCCTCACGGTTGCGGCGGCCGTACCCGCTGTACTGCACGCCTTCGCTCTCCGAGTTGTGCACGGAAACCCCGGCGGTGCGCGGGTCGAATTCCAGGATCATGAATTCGGTTTCCCAGAACGGGTCATCGGCCACGATGTCGCTCCCTTCCGCGCCGGAGTTCCCCGGCCGCTCGTGCTCTGAAGCCAGCCGGCTTTAATCGTCGCCCGGTCCGGGTGTGGCCTCGGTCCCGTCGGCGGCGAGCAGGTCGAGGAGCGAGCCGATCCGGTGTCCTTCCTGGGCGGAGTGGCGGAACAGGCTGTCCCGGTTCACGTTGTACACAACGCGCCGCCCCGTGCGGGTGCGGGTGAGGTACCCCTCGGCTTCCAGGTCGGCCACGATGGCCTGGACGGAGCGCTCGGTCAAGCCGACGACCGGGCTGATGTCCCGGATGCGGGCTTCGGGGTGGCGGGCGATCTCCACCAGCACGTGCCCGTGCCCGGTCAGCAGCGTCCAGGTGCTGCGGCTCTGGCCGGGATCGGTCATAATCGCCGAGTTTACAACTCGCGAGAGGATAATCGCGAGATAAAACACGCGAAATTTTTCTCGTATCTGTATTGACGGGTGACCGGCGGAACGCCGATTCTGGAAGTACCCCGATCAGGGCGGGCCTGCGGCTGGACAGGGTAGCGATAACCAGCACCTTTGCCGGGTCCGGAGATGCGGCCCACCCTGTCCTGACCACGCGCGGCAGCGCAGCGGTGGTCACAGTCCCAGGAGGCGCAGATGCCTGACGACGGTTTCCTGGTTGATGTGGTCGGCGGGGTACCGGTGGTGGTGGCGCCCGAGGAGATTGACATCACGAACGCCGAGGCGCTGGGGTCGGCTCTGCTCCAAGCGGCCGCGAGCGCCCCCGGCACGCTCGTGGTGGACATGACCCGGACTGAGTTTTGCGATTCATCCGCGCCGCATGCCCTGGCCGCCGCGCACAAGCGCGCCGAAGCCGAGGGCCGTGAGGTGCTGCTGGTCGTTCCCAGCGCCCTCGTCCTGCGGGTCTTCGCGCTCACCGGCGTGGATCGCATGATCCCCCGCTTCACCAGCCTGGCCGACGCCCTGGCCCGACCGGCCGGCACCGCGAACGGCCGTGGCTGCGCAGCCCGCTATTGATCTGGCTTTTGGCCGTGCAGCCAGGTGATGAGGTTCTCTCGTTGGAGGCCAAGGTCCGCGGCTGCCTCGGCGGGGGCCTGGTCGCTGTAGCCGGGTCTTGCGCTAAGGTCGGCGCCGCTGGCCAACAGGCGCTCGGCCGTCCGGCGCTGGCCGCCGTGGCAGGCTTGCCAGAACGCCTCGTTGATGTTGTCTGCTGACGGGGGCGGGGTGGCGGCCAGGAGTTCCTCGACGCGCGCCATCACCCCGAGGGCGGTGGCTTGCCAGAGCTTGTCGACCCGGGCGCCATGCTGGACGAGCAGGCGGGCGACGTTCCAGCATCCGTAGCCGACCGCGTTGTCCAGCGGGGTCCCGATCGACCCGCCCGGCGTCTCAAGGTCGGCGCCGCCCCTGATCAGCGCGTCGGCCACGTCGGCGTCGTCGCTGCTGGCGGCCCAGTGCAGCAGCAGGCTAACGACCAGCCTTGACCGCAGCGCATTGGTTAGCAGATACTAACGGTTAGTGGACTCTAACCGAGATGCTGGCCGGTGGGGGGCGCTGGCTGACAGCACGCGCCTGGCCATCGTGGCGTGCCTGGCCGAGGGGCCACAGCCGGTCGGGCGGCTGGCGGCTGGGCTGCCGGTGAGCCGATCTGCGGTGTCTCAGCATCTGAAGATCCTCAAGGACGCTGGCCTGGTCGAGGACACTGCGGCGGGAACGCGCCGCATCTACCGGCTCAACCCGGTCGCGCTGGCGGCGTTGCGGGATCAGCTCGACACCTACTGGCAGCGGGCGCTGGCCGGGTACACCGAGGCCGCGGAAGCGCCGACCGAGGAGACGTGATGGCCCAGACCGAGGCAACGACAGTCCGCAAGCAAGTCGTGGTGGACACGCCGATCGACCATGCTTTTTCGGTGTTCACCGGCCGGTTCGGCGACTTCAAGCCGCCCGAGCACAACCTGCTCGGGGCCCCGATCACCGAGACGGTGTTCGAGCCCCGCGTCGGCGGCGCCATCGTGGACCGGGCCGCCGACGGCAGCGAGTGCCGGTGGGCCCGGATCCTGGCCTTCGACCCGCCCGACCGGGTGATCTTCAGCTGGGACATCAGCCCGCGGTGGACGATCGAGACCGACCCGGCTCAGACCAGCGAGGTCGAGGTGCGGTTCTACGCCGAATCGCCCACCCGCACGCGGGTCGAGCTGGAGCACCGGCACCTCGACCGGCACGGTCCCGGCTGGGGATCAATCACCGACGGCGTCGACGGACCGGAGGGCTGGCCCCTGTACCTGGACCGGTACGCCGCGCTGGTGCAGGGAGGACGCTGACATGCCGCCGCTCGTTACCAGCACCGAAATTCAGTGCCCGGCCACTGAGGTCTTCGCCTACGCCACCGACCCGGCCCGGTTCGCTGAGTGGCAGAAGGGCGTGGTGGACGGGTATATGGACGACCCGGCCAACGCCGGCCAGACACCGGCCGTGGGCGCAAAATGCGTGACCACACGGCGCATAGGCGGCTCCAACCGTCCATCCACCTCGGAGCTTACGCACATCGACCCGCCCAAGACCTGGGGCGTGCGGGGCATTGACGGCCCTATCCGGGCTGCGGTCGAGGTCCTGGTCGAGCCGTTGACCGACTCCCGCTCCCGGCTGACCATCAGCGTCGACTTCACCGGTCACGGCATCGGCAAGCTCCTGGTGCCGCTCATGGTCCGCCGGGAAGCACGCAACGAGATGCCAGCAAACGTAGCCGCGCTCAGGCAAAGAATGGAAGCGGGCTAAGCCGCACAGCGCGGGCGAAGGGTAACAGAGCCACCTTGGCGGGCACGGGAGTCCCTGGCCTATGGCCCGAGAACCAGATCGATCAGGTCACCGACACGGCTCGGGTCGAGCGGTTCGCTGGTCATGAGCCGCTGGTAAAAGATAGGGCCGAGAAGTGCCTGTGCTGCGAGCTCGGGGTCCACTGCGGCACGGAACTCCCCCTCAGCCACACCGCGCGCGATGAGGGCGGCCAGAGACTGGCGGCGAAGCGCCGAGTACCGGTGACGGAACTCCCGCAGCCGCGGGTCGCGCTCAGCGCCCTCAATAAGGGCAGGAATGCACGACGAAAATACGGAATCAACGATCACCTCCGCGACGTGACCCAGCAGGCGCTGCAAGGCCTCACGGGTGGTCAGGCCTTCTACGGACGGTGCGGCATGCTCGTGGGCGGCCTCGAATGCGTCTGCTATCAGGCTGATCTTGTCGGACCAGTGCCGGTAGATGGTGGACTTGGCCACGCCTGCCCGGGCGGCTACCGACTCGATGGTGAAAGCGCCGTAACCGGCCTCGCCGAGCTCACTGAGCGCTGCACGCAGGATTACCTGCCGGGAACGCTCGATCCGGGGATCGACACCTCGCTCTGCCCGCACAGTGATCCGTCCCGCGTCATCGTCAAGTCAGCGCTGCACAGCATACATCTATGCAACGTTGACGTATCGCTGTGAAACGGTTACGTTCTATTGACGCGATGCGGAGGGAAGATGATGTCTACGGTCAGCGTGCGCTACATCGTCGACGACGTCGATGCGGCGATCACCTTCTACCGGGACAATCTGGGTTTTGCTGAGGTGATGCACCCGGCACCGGCGTTTGCCATGCTGTCGCGGGGTGACCTGCGCCTGCTGCTCAGCGCCCCGGGAACCGGCCCGGGCGGAGGCCAGGCGATGCCCGACGGCAGCGTCCCCGAGCCAGGCGGCTGGAACAGATTCGCGATCGAGGTATCCGACCTGACCGCCATGGTCAGCGAACTGCAGGGCAAGGGCGTGCGATTCCGGAACCAGATCATCACCGGCGTCGGCGGCAGGCAGATCCTGGCCGAGGATCCATCCGGCAACCCGGTGGAGCTGTTTGAGCCTGGCCTGCCCGAGGCGCGGCTGTCGTAGCCGTCTTGAACGCCCGCCAGGCCCAGCCTGCGGGCCCTCGGGTGCCCGGCGAGCGAGCCATTCCGGTAGGTAGACCTCGTAGCCTTCGCGCAGCGCGTCCAGGGCGGTGAAGGTCATGCAGATCTCGGTCCAGAGCGCGCAGACGATGAGCTTCCTGCGGCCGGTGGCGTGCACGGCTTGGACGAACTCGAGGTCTTCCCAGGAGTTGACCGTGGTCCGGTCCAGGGGCTTGTCGTCTTGGAGCAGGCTGGCCAGCTCGGGAAGGGTCGGCTGTCCGTCCGCACTCAGGGGTGGACGGGGCCGCTGGGGCCGCGGTCGAGGCGCAGCGACTGCATGATCTGGAACGTCGTGGTCATGGTGAACTCCGCGATGTCGGCCGCGGCCAGCACGCCGGTGTACTTGGCGATGACGGGCGCGGCGGCGCGTTCGGTGACGGCGTCGAGGTGGCCTTTGACTCCGGCCCAGACGTTCTGGCCGCCGGCCACGTAGTAGGGCACCGGGTTGACCGAGGCCAGCGCCTCGCGGGAGCTGGCTTCGATGTCGGCGATGTACTGCTGGTGGATGGCGACGTCGTCGCGGGTGGCCAGACGGCCCAGGTGCCCGGAGATGAGGCGGGTCCACGGGTAGGACAAGGCGATGTCGGGGGCGCCCATGTAGCCGATGACGTCCTCGGACAGGTTGAGGTTGTAGATCGGCACCCAGCCGGCGTTGACGACGTCGATGAACATCAAGGTGTCGTGGCCGGGGAAGTGGATGTAGATGTTGTCCGGCGTGTGGTTGGGGCCGTGCCAGGCCAGCTCGATCCGCTCCCCGCCGACCTCCAGGGTGTAGCGGTCGGCGAACGTCACCTCGGGTACCGGCCGGTCCGGATTGCCGTCGCGGAGCAGCAGCCGCTTGGTCTCCTCGTGCCCGATGTGGACCACATCCCCGTCGAACAGGGAGGCGGCGGCGCCGTGGTCGGCATGGTGGTGGGAGTAGACTAGGTGGGTCACGGTGTTGCTGACCCCGTTGGCGGCGGCGATCTCGTCCACGGCCCGGCGCAGGTTGTGGCCGATGCTCGGTGGTGCGTCGAACAGCACCACGCCGTCCCGGGTGGTCAGGAAGGCCGAGTTGTAGACGCCGTCGGTGACCCAGTACAGGTTCCGTTCGACCCGCCCGACGTAGTACCCCTGATCGTTGAGGGCCGGCCCCATGGCTGACCGGGGGATCGGTGCGTAGTCAGGCAGGATGGCGGCGCCGTCGGCGCCGTCGGCGGGTGAGGTCACAGCAGCTCCCTTGTCCAGGGCACGTCCCTGACGGCCGTGCCAGCTTTCGCAACACGCCTTACCGTCGCCGCCACCCAGGTGAAAAGCCATCACCGGATCACGGTGATTCACCAGCTTCAGGTGACCGCCGTTCACCCGGCGGCCGGTCATCATGGACACGTGACCGACGACCCCAGCCGTGCTGTGCGGCTGTCCGCGGCGCGCTCGTATCTGCGCACCGCCGATCCCGTTCTGGCCCGGCTCATCGACGAACGACCGGATTTCAATCCCCGGGCGTGGATCTCCCAGCTACCTCCGATGGATCTGTTCGGTGCCCTGCTGTTCCAGGTCGCGGGCCAGCAGTTGTCCGTGGCCGCGACCCGGCGGACCATCGCGCGCGTCCAGGACTTGTTCGGCGGTCACCTGCCAGCCCCCGCTGAGCTGCTGAGCGTGGCACCTGACCAGCTCCGTGCGGCCGGGTTTTCGTGGCGGAAGGTCAGCACGCTCCGGGACCTCGCTCAGCGGATGTCGGACGGCCGGCTGAACCCGGACGTACTGAGCAGCCTGCCGGACGAGGAACTGATGGCCGAGCTCACCGCCATTCCGGGCATCGGCCCGTGGACCGTACAGGGCGCCCTCATCGTCGCCCTGCAGCGCGAAGACGTGGTACTGCCGGGTGACCTCGCGCTGCGCAAGGCCGTCCGGGCCGCCTACCAGCTCGACCACCTGCCCACCCAGCAGGAGGTCCTGGCCATCGCCGAGAAGTGGCGTCCCTATCGCAGCCTGGCCACCAGCTACCTGTTCTCCGCCGCCTTCGAGCCGGCCGGGTAGACCGGCATCACTCGATCCCGGTGATGCCGGCTCACCTAACTGCCACCCACCATGGCGGCATGGACCCGGCTCCTGCCCGGTACACGATCCGGATCAACGGGCACCTCGGCGCGATGATGCTGTCTGCGTTCCCGGCCATGGTCCCGCGGTGGCAAGGCGCGGAAACCGAGCTCACCGGGCTGCTCGACCGCTCGGCGCTGTACGGGGTGCTGGCCGAGATCGACGCGCTCGGCCTGGACCTGCTCGAGGTCCGCCGCCTTGAGGCCGGCAATCGAGATGGTCTCTGAGCCCTGCCACTCCCACGCCACTGTCGCGCCGACCATCTGGCACATAGTCTTGACCGGAGCGAAGAGGCGGAGAGCGCCGGGCTGGCGCGCTGGAAGTCGAGTTCAGGCGTGGTAATCAGAGCAGATCACCAAAAGCCGGGTCCGGCAGCCCCGCGGCTGATTCAGCGCGGAGGACTGCTCGCGTCCCTCGATAGCGCGGCCGAAGCGAAGGTAACGCTCATCTCGGCCCCGGCGGGCAGCGGCAAGACCTCACTGCTGCACACCTGGGCGGATGGGCCAGGCCAGCGGTATCGGCTGGCGGTCGTCCAGGTGCAGCGCGGGCAACAGGACTCTCAGCAGTTCTGGCTGGCCGTCCTGAGCGCCATCCGCCAAGCCAATGGCACGCCTGCCGACGGCGAGAAGCTGGCCGCAACGCCCGGCTTCAATCAAGGGGCGATTCTCGACCGGGTTCGTTCCGAGCTCGCTCAGGATCGTGGCCGCACTTTTCTGATCATCGACGATCTGCACGAGCTGACCGCGCCCGAAGGCCTCACGCAGCTGACCCGGCTACTGGAGACGCTGCCCCCGCAGGTGCACGTGATCCTGGCGACGCGCCGTAATCTGCCGCTCCGGCTGCACAAGCTTCGCCTGGCCGGCGACCTGGCCGAGATCCGTACCGGCGATCTGCGTTTCACCGAGCGGGAAACCCGCGAGTTCCTGAAAGCTTCGGGTGTCGCCCTGTCGGAGACCGGCGCCGCTCAGCTGCACCAGCGCACGGAAGGCTGGGCCGCAGGCCTACGGCTCGCGGCGATCTCACTGGCCAGCCACCCTGACCCGGAGCGATTTGTCGCCGAGTTCTCCGGCAGCAACCGGACCGTCGCCGAGTACCTGCTCGCCGAGATGCTGGAGTGCCAGCCGCCCGAAGTCCAGCAGCTGCTGCTGCGTACCTCCCTGCTCGACCGCGTCAACGGCGAGCTGGCCGATCTGCTGACCGGTCACCCGGGGGCCGGCGGGATCCTGCTGGACCTGGAAGACGCCAACGCGTTCGTCGTATCGCTCGATCCGGCCCGGACCTGGTTCCGGTATCACCACCTCTTCGCTGACTTGCTCCGGCTTGAGCTGCGCCGGCGCCTGCCGGGGCAACTTCCGGCCCTGCACCGGCTGGCCGCCGGCTGGCTCAGCGAGCACGGCGAGATCGTTGACGCCATCCGGCACACCCAGGCCGCGGGGGACTGGCCCGACGCGGCCCGGCTGCTCGCCGACCATTCGTTCGGGATGACGCTCGACGGTCAGGCCCAGACGATTCAGACGCTGCTGCGAGCCTTCCCGCCGGGGGCCGTTACCGAGGGTCCGGATCTCCCGCTTGCCCGGGCCACCAGCGATCTTGCCCGGGGACGCCTCAACGAGGCGGCCGCCCACCTGACCGTGGCCGAAACCATGATCGCGGCAACTCCGGTGGACCGCCGGCACCGGCTCGAAGTGGCGACGGCAGCGCTGAGACTGTCCCTGGCCCGGAAGCGCGGCCACCTCGCAGGCGTGGTCGATCAGGTCGCGTTCCTGGCCTCGCCGGCGACCGGGCGGTCGGACGAGGACATCGCGCTCGACAGCGACCTGCGCGCGGTGGCCCTCATGAACCTCGGAACCGTCGAAGCGTGGTCGCTGGGCAACCAGGACAGCCAGCGGCATCTGCACGAGGGCGCTGATCTTGCCCGCCGGATCGGGCGCCCCTATCTCGAAGTGGCTTGCCTGGCCGAGCTCGCCTTCGCCTCGAAGATCGAGCCCTTCGCCACGACGCGGCGCCGGTGCGAAGAGGCGATAGCCACGGCCGAGCAGCACGGCTGGGGCGCGGAGCCGGTCATCTCACCGGCCCTGGTGAACCTGGCCGGCACCCTCATCTGGACGGGTGAGTTCGACGAAGCCGAACGCTGGCTGGACCGGGCCGCCCGCGCCCTGGAGACCGACACCGGGCCCAGCCTGAGACTGCTGCTGCACCTGGGGACGGGCCTGCTGATGTCGGGCCGGCGCAGGCAGCAGGAGGCGCTCGCGGAATACAGCGCGGCCGAGCAACAGCAGGCGCAGCTGGAAGGGTCACACGCGCTGATGCGCCAGCTGACCGGCTTCAAGCTGACCACTCAGGCTCGGCTCGGGCGGATCGGCGAGGCCCGGGCATCGCTCGCCGCTCTCGACGCGGACCTGGCCGGCTCCGGCGAGATCGGTAACGCCCGCGCGGTCATCTGCCTGGCCGAAGGCAACCCGGCTGATGCTCTCGACGTGATCCACGATGTCCTGGACGGGAAAGCTCCGGCCACCGGCTACATGACGGTCGTCGAGGCCAACCTCCTGGCGTCTCTCGCCCACCGTGACCTCGGCGACCAGCGCGCCGCCTTCGCCGCCGTCGAATGTGCCCTGGAGCTGGCCGAGGCGGACCGGCTCGTCTTGCCGTTCGCGATGACCGGTTCGCTCGAGCTACTGGCGGCCATGCCCCGGCACCAGACGGCTCACCCGGCCCTGCTGGCCGGGATCCTCGACCTGATGCGCGGATCACCCATGTCGCCGGGCAATACGTCTGCGCTGGCCGAGATCGAGAAGCTCAGTCCGAGCGAGCTGCGCGTGCTCCGGTACCTCCCGACCAACCTCTCCCGGTCGGAGATTGCCGGTCAGCTGTCGGTGTCGGTGAACACCGTCAACACCCACATCCGCAACATTTACGCGAAGCTGCAGACTCAGGATCGTTCCTCGGCCGTGCACCGGGCCCGGGAGATGCGGCTGCTGTCGACCGGCCTGAACAGCTAGACCTTCACCAGGATCCGTTAAGACCGTCGTCCCCGTACCGTTTAGTCAGGCAATAAATCTTGATCATTCTGCACCGCTCTGCCCGGGCCATCTCTTCCCGGATCACACCTTCCCTGCGGTTTAGGCCTTTAGCTATAGGCCCAAATGTCTAAAAGCAGACACCTGCGCCCACGGTGCTGGGCCACCGTCGCCAGGCCTGAAAATCAGCCTCTTACCTCATCGGCCCTGGTAGGCCGCTTTTTGACCCTGGATTGCTGGCTCCGGAGCCAGCAATTGACAATCGTGGGCGCGATCACTGTCATTTGCGCGGCGGCCGGAGAGATCAGCCGTACCTGCCTGGTAGGCGTATGGTCAGAATATCTCCGGAAAGGAGATCCTGATGTTTTTCATGCTCTGGTTCCTAATCCCGGTTTTCGTTCTGCTCGGGTGGGCAGTCGTTTACGACTGGCGTCGGCGTCACACCCCCAGCCACAACATCGAATCTGCGGCACAAAGTACCCGGGCGGGCGCGGATGCCCGTCGCGTAGGCGGCGGTCATTAATTTCCGCTCATTTGCCCATAGGCCCGGGAAATGATGATCCCGATCTCCCCTTCCTGGCCACTAATTCGCGAGGGCAATCACCCAGCACTGCGACACGACCGCTCGTGCCTGCGGGCTGATCCCGGGGACATCATGGTTCAGAAGGAGGCCCGCTATGCGGGTGATGCTGATGATCAAAGGAGATCCGGAGCCGGGCGCCGTACCCAGCGAGGAGCTCCTCACCGCGATGGGCAGGTACAACGACGAGCTCAAGCGGGCCGAAGTGCTCATCGACCTCTCGGGTCTTCTCCCGAGCGCCAATGGGAGACGTGTCAAGTACTCCGGGGAAGGCCGCACGGTCATCGATGGGCCGTTTGACGAGCCGAAGACGCTGGTCGCGGGCTACTGGATCCTCCAGGTGAAGTCGATGGACGACGCCGTGGAGTGGGCCAGGCGCGCCCCGTTCGAGGCGCTTTCCCGGATCTATCCCGGTGAGTACGGTGCCCAGGGCGAGATCGAGATCCGCCAGGTATTCGAATTCGAGAGTTCTGACGCTTCGAACTAGCCAGCACGACTAAGCCATTTACCGGCTTGTAGGATTCGGGCCATGTGGAGGCGCAGCTTCCTGATCCTGCACGGCGTGGAGAACCGGCGCCCGGCCGGGCACTGGCAGTACGACCTCGCGCAGCGGCTCCGGGAGCGGGGCGAGCAGGTCTTCTACCCGCAGTTGCCCAATCCTGACCGGCCGACGCTTGCGGCCTGGCTCGAGGCAGTCGAGGCCGAGCTGGGGATGATGCGTGGTGAACGAGTCGTGGTCTGCCACAGCCTGGCGTGTGCAGCGTGGTTCCACTTGGCGGCGGGCCGCGATCAGCCTCCCGCCAGCCGGGTGTTGCTGGTCAGCCCGCCGGGGCCGGCGCAGTTTTCCTGGGACGCCATCGCTGGATTCGCACCCGGGGTCCTCGATCTCAACAGGCTGAAGCTCGCCGCGACGACGCCGAGGCTGGCGTGCTCCGACGATGACCCGTATTGCCCAGAAGGCGCCGCGGAGGTCTTCGGCCGGCCGCTGGGCTGCGATGTCGACCTGCTGCCCAGCGCCGGGCATGTGGCCATCCCCGACGGCTACGGACCTTGGCCGTCGGGGATGGAGTGGTGCCTGGACCCCGCAGCACGCCTGCAGGCCAACCACTTGTGACCGATACCGCGGCTATGACCCGCGGGAACTGGTCGCGACCGAGGCCGTCGAACAGCTCCGCCCGGTCGTCCTTTCCCTCTGCGCCCAGGCCGCCGCCGACCCCGAGGCCTACACCCGCCACTTCCAGCTCATCGAGCAGCACCCCGAGCTGCGCGCCCGCGACGCCATCAAGATGCAGCAAACCGCCGGCCAGCTCAGCGACCTTCTCATCCACCGCGGAACCGACCAGGCCACCGCCCAGTTCGCCGGACAAGTCGCCGTCGCCTGCTACCAGACCGCCAAACGCCTCGGCAACAACCCCCACACCCTGGTCGAGGAGACCCAGGCCGCCTTCAAACGAGTACTCACACTCGGGACCAGTGCCACTGACACCCAAGCGGAAACGCCTAGTTCAGAATGACCTAACACCTGCCAGAGAACTTCGGCCGACCTATCCCTGAGGCGTGACCATCCCCGCGTCTTGTTCTACGGTGGCGGCCCAGCTGGCGAGCAGCTTGAGGTTCTCTTCCGACGCCGTGCCGGGCTCGGCGGTGTAGCAGGTCATGGTCAGGCCGCGGTCGGTCGGGATCTCCATCGCGTCGAAGGTGAGGTCGAGGCGGCCGACGGCGGGGTGGCGGAAGTGTTTGACCCCGGTGCGGTGCAGCCCCACATCGTGGGCGGCCCACCGGGTGCGGAACGCCTCGCTGCGGGTGGACAGCTCACCGATCAGGTCGGTCAGGCCGCGGTCGTAAGGGTCCCGGCCGGCCTCGGTGTGCAGCAACGCGACGGAGGTGTCGGCGGCGTCGTCCCAGTCCGGGTAGAAGTCGATGGAGGCGGGGTCGAGGAAGTTGAAGCGGGCCATGTTGGCCGGCCGGTGTGGGTCCTCAAACACGGGCGCGTACAGGGCGCGGCCGAGCTGGTTGATGGCCAGGACGTCCAGGCGCCCGTTGCGGACGAACGCCGCGGTGGTGGTCATCGAGTGCAGCACGCGCAGCACGCTGGGCCGGATCTTCGGCGCGGCCTGACGGCGGGGGACCCGGGCCGGGGTGGTGTTGGCCGTCCGGGCCAGGTCGAACAGGTGGGCCTGCTCGGCTTCGTTCAGGTGCAGGGCCCGGGCCACGGCGTTCAGCACGCTGTCGGAGACCCCGGACAGATTGCCCTTCTCCAGCCGGGTGTAGTAATCGGCGGAGACACCGGCCATCATGGCCACTTCTTCGCGGCGCAGGCCGGGGACGCGGCGGTTGCCGCCGTAGAACGGCAGCCCGGCCTGCTCCGGGGTGATCTTGGCTCGCCGGGTGGCCAGGAACTGGCGCACCTCACTGCGGTTGTCCACGCTTCGAGCCTACGGCCGGTTCCCTGGACCAGAGGGGTTCTGTCATGACTCCCAACAAGGGAACCTCCCGCGCGGGGGCGCCAGCGGGTTGCATGAAAGACATGACCGAGAACACCAAGGAGCCGTCCGGGGCGCAGCGGGCCTTCGGTGACTTCGCGCCCGCGTTCGTGGGCTTCACCGACGACGTGCTGTTCGGCCAGGTCTGGACGCGCCCGGATCTGTCGCCCAGGGAGCGCAGCCTCATCACGGTGGCCGCCCTGACCGTGGGCGGGAACACCGAGCAGCTGACCTTTCACCTGGGCCTGGCCCGGCAGAACGGCGCCACCGAGACCGAGCTGATCGAGGCCATCACCCACCTGGCCTTCTACACCGGCTGGCCGAAAGCCATGTCGGCCATGGCCGTGGCCAAGCAGGTCTTCCGCAGCAGCTGAGCAGCAATCGAAAGGACCATCACCATGCGAGGAGTAATCCTCCACGCTCCCGGGGACATCCGCGTCGAACAGCGCGAAGACCCGAGGATCGAGCAGCCAACCGACGCGATCATCCGGCTGACCGCCAGCTGTGTCTGCGGCTCGGACCTGTGGCCGTACCGCGGCATCGAAGCCGTCGACGAGCCGGCCCCGATGGGCCACGAGTACGTCGGCGTCGTCGAGGAGGTCGGCCGCGAAGTCCGTAACGTCAGGCCCGGCCAGTTTGTGATCGGCTCGTTCTGGGCCTCCGACAACACCTGCGAGATCTGCCAGGCGGGCTACCAGAGCTCCTGTGTCCACCGCGTGCTGATGGGAACCATCGGAACCCAGGCCGAACTGGCCCGGATCCCGCTCGCGGACGGCACCCTGGTCGCCACCCCCGGGGTCCCGGCCGGTGACCTCGTCCCGAGCCTGCTGGCCGCGTCCGACGTGCTCGGCACCGGCTGGTTCGGCGCCGTCGCCGCCGACGTGCGGCCGGGCAACACGGTCGCCGTGGTCGGTGACGGCGCGGTCGGCCTGCTCGCGGTCCTGGCCGCCCGGCAGCTCGGCGCCGAGCGGATCATCGCGATGAGCCGGCACGAGTCCCGCCAGAAGCTGGCCCTGGAGTTCGGCGCCACCGACATCGTCACCGAACGGGGCGACGACGGCGTGGCCACGATCAAGGAACTCACCGGCGGCCTGGGTGCCCATTCGGTGATCGAGGCCGTCGGCACCCAGGAATCGATGCTGCAGGCCATCCGGTCGGCCCGCCCCGGCGGCCACGTCGGCTTCGTCGGCGTCGCCCACGGCGTCGAGCTGCCCGGACAGGAGCTATTCTCCAGCGCCATTCACCTGCACGGCGGCCCCGCCCCGGTGCGCCGCTTCCTGCCTCAGCTGATCGAACTGATCGGCGACCAGGCCATCGACCCGGGCCGGGTCTTCGACCTGACCCTGCCGCTTGACCAGGCCGCCGATGGGTACCGCGCCATGGACGAACGCCGCGCCATCAAGACCCTGCTGCGGCCCTAACCGGGCCCGGCGCGACGGCCGCCACAACGAACACCGCAACCTGGCCACCCGCCAGACCGAGTGGGAGATGATCCCGGCCGCCCGGTACAACGGGCTCGGCATCCTGGCCTGGTCGCCGCTGGCCAGCGGCGACCCGCACCCGCGCCCCTATCCCTACGGGCCGTTCGGCTCGGCTCAGCGCGACCGCACGGCGAACGGCACCGAGGCCCTCGGGCAGCTCATCCGGACCACGCCAGCACAGCGAAGGAGAACCCAGATGGAGTACACGCGGCTCGGTGACACCGGCCTGAAGATCAGCCGGCTCGCGCTGGGCTGCATGAGCTACGGCGACCCCACCGTCGAAGGCGCACACCGGTGGGCGCTGGCTGACGACGAGGCCCAGCCGTTCTTTGAGCAGGCCGTCGAGCTCGGCATCACGTTCTGGGACACCTCGAACAACTACCAGGCCGGCACGTCAGAGGAGGTGGTTGGCCGCGCGATCCGGCGCTATTCACGCCGCGAGGACATCGTGCTGGCCACCAAGGTGTTCGGCCGGATGCATGACGGCCCGGGCGGATCGGGCCTTTCCCGCAAGGCCATCCTGGAGCAGATCGACGCCTCCCTGACCCGGCTGGGCACCGACTACATCGACCTGTACCAGATCCACCGGTTCGACCCCGACACCCCCGTGGCCGAGACCATGGAGGCCCTGCACGACGTGGTCAAGGCGGGCAAGGCCCGCTACCTCGGCGCGTCCTCGATGTACGCCTGGCAGTTCGCCAAGCTGCAGCGCGCTGCCGGGGCGGGCGGCTGGACCCCGTTCGTGTCCATGCAGAACCAGTACAACCTGCTCCGCCGCCAGGACGAACCGGAGCTGATGGCGATGTGCGCCGACACCGGCGTCGGCCTGGTGCCCTACTCCCCCAACGGCAAAGGCCGCCTAGCCCGCCCCTGGGGCCAGCAGTCCACCCGGTCCAGCGTCGACCACGTGGTCCAGGCCTTCGACTCCCCCACCGACGAACCCGTCGTCAACGCGGTGCAGAAACTGGCCCAGGCCCGCGGCGTCACCATGGCCCAGACCGCGCTGGCCTGGGTCCTGCGCCACCCGGCCGTCAGCGCCCCCATCGTCGGCGCGACCAAACCACACCACCTACCCGAAGCCGCCGCCGCCCTGCAGGTAACCCTGACCGACGACGAGGCCGCCGCGCTGGAACAGCCGTACACCAACCAGGGACCGTCCTGGTTCTGAAAGACAAGCATGGAGCTCAAGCCCGTCAGTCCCACCGCCAAGGCGCCGGCCCAGAACTTCACCGGCGACGTCTACGTCAACCAGGTCAAGGCGCCCGATGAGCCGTCACGACTGATCGTCGGCTACGTCCGCTTCACCCCCGGCGCACGGACCAACTGGCACTCCCACGCCCTCGGCCAGACCCTGCACTGCACCGACGGCATCGGCCTGGTCGTCACCCGCGACGGGACCGTAATCCGGATGCGCCCCGGCGACACCGTATGGACACCGCCCGGCGAAGAACACTGGCACGGCGCCACCGCCGTCAACATGATGTGCCACTTCGCCCTGCTCGAAGGCAACGGCACCAGCGACGGCACCACCTGGCTCGAACCCGTCACCGACGACCACTACAAAGCCGTGAACGAGAACTGATCGGGCACGCCACGGGCACGAGGCCACCCCAGCTCTTCGCCAGAGCCGCGTTCTGCCTGGTAGGAGTGGAGCTTAGGGTGTGGAGCTTAGGGGACTCGAAGCCCTGACCCCCTGCTGGCAAAGATCGTTGGCCGGGCACGCCTGGCGCAATCCAAGATCCTCAACCTGTGCGCAAGGCGGCCGCGGACTGTATGAGGCCTGCTCTTTCTAGCTCGACGAGCACACCCTCGACAGTCTGAGGTGGGCGACTGCGCGAGTTCGCAATTTCACTAACACAAGCGTAAACGATCTTTGCGTCGATACTGATCTGGTCAAGAACGAAGTCGTCTGGGGACTTTGCTTCGATACTCCACGGCTCGAGCTCCTGTGGCGTGAAGCCACGATCGGTGGTAACAATGACCTGCGCACCAGCCTTTATCGCTGCGGCAAGCACGTGCCTGTCGTCCATGTCAGAAAGCTTCAGTTGATCGACTAGCGGCTCGTATCCGGTCACAAGACAGTCCGCAACCGCATTGTTGATCAACTCTCTCAGCCGGGTCAGCTTCTCGGGCGGCGTATCTGGGTGGTTTCGTTTCCGCGCGTTCAGCATCTCTTCGATGATTTTGTCGGTCCACTTCGCCTGAACGAGTCCGGCACGGGCAATCCGGATGTGAAGATCCCGCAACGTGTTGCCATACAGGACATTCGCGTCGTAGATCACGCTGAAGGGCATCGGTCAGTACTCGTCCAGATCCTGGCCGAGTTGAGTCAGCTCGTCGATAACGCCCCGGCGATGCTGGTCATCCTGACGCTTGTACTCGCGGAGATCCTCAAACCTGATCCGGCGGTGCGTGCCGACCATTCGGTACGGAATTCGCTGTTCGTCAAGTAGCCCGATTAGATATGGCCGTGACACGTTCAGGAAGTCGGCCGCTTGCTGAGTCGTAAGCTCGGCGCGGTCGGGCATGATCTGAACGCCCTGACCCCTTGCCAGGTAGCCAAGGATCTGCGCCAGCATGATCGCGGCCTGCCGTGGGACAACTAGTGCGTCATCTTCAGCGAGTTCCCCCTGAATCTTGACTGGATCAGCCCCCTGGTGGGTCGCTAGGTAGTCGCCAATGCGGCGCGCGGCGCGACGAGCGATCTTCGCGTCGACGTCTTCGGGCCGCGCAGCACTGGCAGCCTCGTTAGCCATCCGCCACCTCCTCCTCCTAACCGCATTATCTGCAACATCCGCAGCAAGCGCAATCATCCCGTCTAACTCAGGAAGGGAGCTTGCCCAGGCGTCAGCGCCGGAGAGTGACTTGGACCGGCGCGTCCCCGAAGGGCGAGAACCGGGTCACTGCGTCCCCGGGGATGAGGCGGGCGTCGTTCAGGTAGCGGCTATACAGCCGGGCTTCGGCCTGCACATCGCCAGCGTCGGCGGCGAGCAGCAGATCGGCGACCTCATCGACGAGCGTTAGGACATCGTCCTCGACTGGCCGGTCCGGACCGGGAAGTGCACCCCAGCCGTCCCAGAGCAGTACCTCGTCGCCATAGCGGTGCGCGACCTCGTAGAAGACCTCTCCGACGACAAATTGCTCGCCACTGAACGGGCTGCCGGAGGTCACTCCGTAGCTCGCCGAGTCAATCCCACCGGACCTCATCAGGGTGAACACCTGCGCGGCCGTCCGGAACGGCGCCTGATCGCCGATTTCAAGGTCCAGCGGATCCGGTATCAGTGGCCCGGCTGATTCAACCTCCGGGTCGAACCGGCGCCACCGATTGCCCTCCCAGTACTCCGGAACGACGTGGTCGTTGTGCCAGTCGGGGCTGAAGTAGTCGGCGAAGCCAACCCGGCTGCGGGCTGGTACTCCGTGCTGACGCAGCACGGAGACCGCGAACAGGGTGTGGTCGCGGCAGCACCCCTGGAGCCTCTCTTCCACAGGTCGCACAACACCGAGAGGGTGGGGGTGCCGACGCTGATCAGTGGCTAGCTGATCCGCGACCCAGCGCAGATGGATGTCGTCACGAGTGTCGTCAGGAAGGTCGGCTGCCTGAGCCCGGTAGTGCGCGATGAGGTTGCGGGCCGTTGCCCCGATGTCCTCCACCTTTGGCGGCACCGCTGCGAGCAACGTGGTGCACTCCCCTGGGTCACTCGCCGCAGAGTGGTGGGCCCAGTCGGCCGGCACGGGTGGGTCGCTCAGCGCAAGAGGCATAAACCAGTATGGCCATGGTCAAGGCTGTGCTGCTTATCGAGCACGAGCGCGTGTGGTTCCGGGCCCGCTGGACGGCATACTTCAGGGCAGGCTTTCGCCTTTCCACCGGACACCGTTCACATCAGGGTCGGCCCACAGCGAGAGGGCGAGCTTGGACTCCGTGGGATGGTTGAGCATGCTGTTGAGGTCGACCTGGGGCCCGGTCGCATAGGCACAGATCGCGTAGCCGCGCCGGATCGCGCAGCTGATCACTACCTCGTATTTGACCGGATTGCCGTTCCCGCTGACCACCTGCGTCTGAAACGCCTCGCCGTAGCCGGGCATGTAGCCGACGCTGGCGCCAGGCAGCTCGTAGTCGGGGACGGCGTTGGGCGCGTTGGCCTGCTGCAGCGAGGTGACGATCGCCTGTGCGCTCTGGCCCTTGGCAGACCCGCCAACGAAGGCCAGCTGACCGTCCTCCCCAGGCGAGGACGGGTTGGTGAAGTTGAGCACCAGCTGACCGGACGACGTGCTAGCTGAAGTCGCGGGAGGCTGCTGGGTGAAGACCGCGCTGGCCGGGTACCACTGCACACTCCACCCGGCCGGGTTGGTGTACACGTGCGGCGGCTGGGCCGCCGTCCCGAACGGCGTGAAGCAGTTCAGCGACGTACAGGGCTTCGGCGGCGTCGGCGGGAGCACGAAGGCCAGGACGACCAGGACGCCGGTGAGCACAGCGAGGCCGCCGATCAGGACAGCCAGGATGCGCGGGTGGCCGAGATGGCGGATCGCGGCCCGCTCTGCGGGGCGGGCGTCACGGAAGGCGGCCATCTCCTGCGGCCGTTCCTCCTCCTGAGGCCATTCCTCGCCGCCGGACGGAACCGCGGTGGCCGTCGCCGTGCGGGCGCCCGCGGTGCCCGCGGTGCCCGGGGAGTCCGGCCCCCCGGCGCCCGCGGCCGGGCCAGGCCTCCCACGCCTACCCGGCCCTCCGTGCCCTCCGCCCCCGCCGGGACGGCCGGCTCCGCCGCGGTGCCGGGCGCTGGTCAGCGGAAGCGGGTTCAGCCCGGTGGCGCGCTCGGCGACGCCGCACATCGGGCAGAACGGCATCGCGGGCACGACCCGGTAGCAGTGCGGGCAGACACGGGGCGGCCCGATCCGCACGTCCCGGTCCTCATGCAGCAGCACGTGATGTAGGCCGATCCGCAGGACCAGCAGGGCCACTGCCGCGGCGGCGAGGTGGACGACGAGCAGGGCGACGTCCGGGAGCCCCGCGTCGTCGGCGTAGCCGAGGCCGATCTGCAGGGCCAAGGCGAACGCCAGCGCCACCAGCGGCTGGGCGAGCCAGCGGCCGCCGGCCGCCGAGCCGGCCCCGCGCCGGGCCCACAGAGCCGCGCCGATGTACCCGGTGACGGCCGCCGCGACGAGCGGATTGGTCAGGCCCCGGACGACCGCCTGGGTGAGGTTGGCGAGCAGGGATGAGCCGACGACCAGGTTCCCGTCCCGCAGCAGAGGGGTCAGTTCGGTGAGCGTCGCGGCCAGGGTCAGGCCGAGCGCGCCCGCGGCCCCGGCGGTGAAGCCGTCCAGGGCTTCGCTGCGGGCCGGCCGCCACAGCCGTGCCACCGCGACCGGCAACACCATGAGGAGCTGGCCGACTACGGGGACGAGCAGCGCGGACTGCAGTACGCCGCCGGTGGCCAGCGACGTCGCCAGCCGCGGGACCAGCGAGTTGGAGACGACCGGGCCGAGCAGCAGCCCCCAGCCGACCCCGAGCCCGGCGCCGACCACGAAGATGATGGCCGTCGGGACGGCGAAGCGTACTTCGAGCGGGTCGATCTCCCACACGTAGATCAGGAACAGCAGGGGGACCGCGACGGCGCTGATGGCGATGACCGGTGCATTCAGTCCCGCGGCCGCCACCGCCGCCAGCGCCACGACGATGAAGGCGAACGCTGCCCGGTAGACATTGCGGGACCGTCCGGCAAGCTGTGGGAACAGCGAGCTGACCACGGCGAGCCGGAACATGCTCTCGTCGGGGAAGGCGGAATAGGCGTGGGTTCTCCGGGCCGCGCCGCCGAGCCGGACGTGCGTCAGGTGTGCCCCGCATGCGCCGCAGTAGGACGCGTCGGGGACGCGGGCTCCGCAGTACGGGCAGACGGTCGTGGGGAGCGAGGTGGCCGAATCGTCATAGCCGGTCACCGGATCACGACCGTCCGGTCAGCGGCGTGAGGTCACGGGCCAGATTCCAGGCGTCCGGCGTGCCCAGCCCGGTGACCATGTCATAGCCAGGGCCAGCCGGGTAGTAGTTGTTCGATCCCACGGTCACGTCGTGGAACGGCCGGTAGCGCGGGGAGCTCCGGTCAAGCTGGTACAGCAGCGGGTTGGCGAAACCGGCCGGCTTGCGGCCTGCCGACCGGAGGTACTGGTCGATCAGAGCCGTCATCGCGGCCCACTCCGGGGTCGCGAGCGAAGTGCCGCCGGCGTTGATCCACTTGCCCCTGTAGCGGATCGCGGCCCCCGTCTCCTGGGCGGCGTCCGCGGATACGTCCGGCACCTCACGGCAGTACGAGCCGGACGGCTGCCCGCAGGTGCTTCCGTTCGAATGGGAGCTGTCGACGCCAGCAGCCCGCTGCCACGACGGCGCGGTAAAAAAGACCGACTGGCCGCCCGCGGAACCCTGGGACAGCAGCGATTCCGTCCAGGTGGTCTCGCCCTGGTAGCGGCCCGCCGTGGTCAGCGCCAGGGTGGTCCCGCCCACGCTGGTCACCTGCGGAAGGTCGGCGGGGAACGATAGGCCCTCAGGAGGGATCCGGGTATCCTCCTGGTGGACACCCAGGCATTCCTGGCCGCCGCTGTCGCCGCTGGCGACGAAAGCCGACGTTCCGCGCTGGCCAGCCAGCTTGACGGCATTGTTCGCGGCGGTCAGATCGGCCGCGGAGAAGATGTCTTCGCACTGGCCCAGGCTCACGCTCCAGATGGCCCCCGGGTACCGGGCGTTCACCGTGGAGAACGCCTGCTGGAACTGGGCTGCGGGAGACGCGTTCTTGCCGCCGAAAGAGTTCAGGTTGACGTAGACCAGCTTCGCGTCGGGCGCGATCCCGTGCGCCACCTCCAGGTCCAGGTTGCTCTCCCCGGCAGGCTTCAGGTTCAGCGGGCCGAGGTGCGGCAGTGGATTCGCGAACGGGGGCAGCCCGAATCTCGACGCGTAGCCAGCCAGGTCGCTGGGCTCGTAGCCGTCCACCTCGAAGAAGACGATCGTCTCACCCTGCCCGAGATCACCGTGATCCCACAGCGGCCGGATGTCGTAGGCGTCGGCGAAGCCATCGGGCGAGAGCCCGCCAACAGGGACACCCTCCGCCGCCAGCAGCCCGGACTCCGGCTTCATCTGGCCAAACGAGGTGATGCGGCCCAGCGCCGCCACCTCACCGTGCAGCTCCGCGGGCGTGCGGGCCGTACCCGCGGACGCATAGAAGACGGGATAACCGGGCAGCCGGAAGTCGTCGATACGCACCCCGAGAGCACGGCCGAGGACCGCGGGCCGCGCGGTGAGCAGGGCCGTCGGCTGGCCCGGAAACCACTGGGCCCGCAGCCGGTGCCGGGCGGCCCACCGCAGGACCGCCGCTGGGCGGCGGGGCTCGTGCAGCGTCACCAGCACGTCGGCGGACGCGGCCCGGCTCGCGCCGAGATTCCGGGCCCCGGCCAGCAGGGCGTTCCACGCCGGGGACCCAGTCGGTGCGGTCGGCCGCTGCGCCGTGCCGGACCCGGGCCGGGCGGGGCCCGCCGAGGCGGTGCCGGTGCTGGTGAGGGTGGCGGTAAACACGAGCGCAGCCACGGGCAGCACGGCGAGGATGCCGACGAAAATGGTCTTCCTGGTCACCAACGGTGGCACCTTTCGCGACCGGCGATCTAATGAGCCGCCCCGGTCCCGCGGTAATCCGGCGAGCCAGGTACCGGCCCTGCGGGCCGGGGCAGCCTCCCGATACGTTTCTGACAGCTTGCCAGACCGATCCAGATACTCGCATCCACAGGCTGGGTAGTCGTCGCGGGTACAGCCGGGCCGCCCGGCGATCAGGCGGCGGCCTTGAACATCGCGTTGTTCTCGTCGGTAGTGAGCTCAAGGCTGGCGGCCCGAACATTCTGCTCGACATGTTCGGGGTCGGCCGAGCCCGGGATCGGCAGGATCTGCGGTGACCGGGCCAGCAGCCAGGCCAGGACAACCTGGTTGACGCTCACGCGATGGTGGCGGGCCGCCTCCTGGACCGCACGGATGCCCGCGACCTCCTGCATCGGTGCCCACGGCAGGAACGTCAGCATCTCCTGCTCACACAGGTCGACCATCGACTCCGAGGACCGGTCCATCACGTTGTAGCGATTCTGCACCGATACCACCGGGGTGACCCGCTCCGCCTCCCGGAGCTGCCCTTCAGAGAAGTTCGACACCCCGATGTGGCGGATCTTGCCCTCGTCCTTCAGGGCGGCCAGCGCGCCGATCGACTCGGCGATCGGCACCTTCGGGTCAGGACGGTGGAACTGGTACAGGTCGATCCGGTCCACCCGCAGCCGCGCCAGGCTGCCCTCGCAGGCCTGCCGTAGATGCTCCGGCTGCCCGTCGGGCCGCCACTGATCGGGTCCCGGCCGCACCAGGCCGCCCTTGGTCGCGATCACCAGGTCGTCGGGATACGGGTACAGCGTCGCTGCGATCAGCCGTTCGCTGACTTCGGGCCCGTAGGAATCCGCCGTGTCGATGAAGTTGACGCCCAGCTCCACGGCCCGCCGTAGTGCTGCTTTGGCCCGGTCTGGATCTGGCGGTTCGCCCCACACCCCCGGTCCCGTGATCCGCATCGCGCCGAATCCCAGCCGGTTCACCGTGAGATCGCCGCCGACATCGATCGTGCCTGCCGCCGCTGCGGTTGGCCTTCCGTTCATGTGCGCTCCCTCCGTCCCGCCCGGCGCGGCCGATGACCCGGGAGCCACATCGCCGGGCCGGTTCCGTAACACTGGCCCGGCCGTCACGGCCGCGGATCAGCTTGCCGTCCAACGACCGACGATTCCCGCTGCGGGCGCCCTCCGCATCATCAGACCGGCTAGTTGGCCGCGCCGGCTGTGGTCGTTGACGTACTAAGCGCCAGGCGCCACGGGCTCACGCATGCGTCACGGCTCGGGGTGTTCACCGGTTTCGAGGGTGGGGAGCAGTAGACGGGCGTGAGCCTGCGGGCCGGTACGAAGGATCGTCTGGCCCGTCTGGATGGTGTCCCATTGCCGGGTCTCGCCACCTTCCCATTGGCCGGGGTCGGACCATGACTGGATGACCAGCCGCAGGGTCTCACCGGCTCGAAAGCGGGTGGCTGTTGGCATCAGAGGGATGTCTACCTGGACGGTTTCACCGGGGGTGAGTGGCTCATCGGCTGCGTAGGACAGCACCGGCCGGGCGTCGGTTGAGCGTTCCTTGTTCAGGGCGCGCTTGGAGGCCCTGAGCCAGCCGCGGGTCACGGGGCCGTTGGCGTTGCCGCCGGAGGCGCTGAAGAAGTAGACCTCATTGCCGTCGGTGTCCAGCTTCTCCACCCCGACGAAGAGGTCAGCGTCGGTGCTGTCGTCGGCCTCGATGGACAGGCGCAGCGCGCTGTTACCGACAACGTCGGTGTCCTCGGTGAAGACGAGGTCGAAGACGGCCCGGTTGGCTGGATCACTGGTCGGGGCCGGCGTGATGGTCGCCGAAGCGGCCGTCACCGGGGGCTGCGGGGAAAGCGAGCCAGTCCGGGCGTCGAGATACAGCTCGCGGTACTGCGTCTCGGCTGGTGGCCACTGGGATACGTCCTTGACGCTGTAGGCGAAGCGGCTTTCGTTGATTTCCAGGCGCACCCGGGGCACATCGCTGAGCTCGTCGCCCGAGCCTTTGAGGAACTTGTCCAGGAAACGCTTCTGCAGCTCCAGCTCGTCGGCGCCGTAGAAAGCGCCCCACTTCTGGCGACGGTGGGTGTACAGCCACTTGTCGTCACTGTCGAGGAGCCGGAATGCTTCGAAGGTGTCCCAGGAGTGGAGTTCCTGGTCGGAGAAGCTGGCACATACCAGGGCCGGTACCCGGATGGCCGACGGGTCGTACTCCCAGTCGAGCAGCGACGGCTCGGGTCCCCGGGCCTCGCGGTTGATATTCGGGCCGATCCACACGCCGCCCAGCCATGCAGGAAAGGCCGTCTCGGGAATGCCCCCGTACCCGCCGCCGGGTCCCTGCTCGTTGAATCCTTCCCAGGGGATGATGGCCTTCAGCTGCGGCGGGGCGTCGCCCATGGCGGCGATCCACTGCGTGGCGCACAGCGCCGAGACGCCGCTCATCCCGACCTGGCCCGAGCACCAGGGCAGTGCTTCCAGCCATGACATGACATCCGCCCAGCGTTCCTGGTGCCCGATACCGGCGGCCGGGTTGGACTGCGATGCGCCGAGGCCAGGCAGGTCGACCAGGAGTACGGCGTAGCCGCTGGGCACCTAGTAGCCGGGATCGGGTGCCTCGAAAGCCGTGTGGTCCGAGACGCGTACGGTCCCCATGTAGAACCCGCCACCGGGGACGTTCCCAGCCGGGGCGTCGCGGAAGTAGTCCCACTGGTCGTATCGGTCCTTGCCGTAGGGGGTCGCCGTCGCGATCACCGGGACCGCCGCGGATTCATCCTGCGGGCGGAACAGCGTTCCCGCCAGGGTGATGCCGTCGCGCATCGCGATGGTGACCTGCTCGACCAAGACGGAGTCCGGGAGAGCGGACCGCTGAAGGTCGAAGGGGTGCTCGTCCAGGAAGTCCTTTTCTCCCTCGGGTGGCACGATCGGGCGCTGCCACCCGGCGGCCGGCGCAGATGGTTCGGGTTCGTGAGTCATGATGTTCCTCTCTGAAGTCACAGGCGATAGGGACGATGCTGACCGGCGGGCTGGGTTCAGCCGCCGACCGTGGTTGCCGGATGGTCCCGGGCGGGTGCGCTCTCCGGGG
The DNA here is from genome assembly GCA_965277615.1 of Streptosporangiaceae bacterium. GTDB lineage: Bacteria > Actinomycetota > Actinomycetes > Streptosporangiales > Streptosporangiaceae > Bog-532. The sequence continues at coordinate 702,564 of CBDIDG010000005.1, forward strand.
AACGCAGCGCGGCGAGAAGGTGCTCGAGCAGGGCGGTGAGGTCGCTGGCGTCGGCTGCGGCGCCGTAGAGGTACAGGTCGGGGCGGACCAGGACGGCGACGGCGCCGAGCTCACCGAACCAGGCCGCGTAGGCGCCGGTGGTGTCGGCCAGCTGCCCTTCACCGGGTTCGGCGGCGAACGCGGCTACCTTCCAGCCGAGCTGAGCCAGCAGTTGCTCACTCTCGCCCAAATGAGTCCGCAGGTCTGGATCGGCGAGCAGGAGAACACCGCCAGCGCCGGCGATGTCGTCGAACAGACCACGCCGGGTGCCGTCGTCGACCTCGGCCTGAATCGACAGCAGCCCGTCTCCGGCGTCGTCGCGGTGCAGGCCCGGTCCGAGGCGCGGCAGCGGACGGGGCGGCTGCTGCGCACCGGCGGCCAGATTCGCTTGCATGGCCTGGTCCCGCTGGGCGGCGGCGATGGGGTCGGGCAGGCAGATGACTTCGCCGAGCTGCATAGATGCCTCGATGAAGTGCCGGACGTGCTCAGCGCGTTCGGGCCCGTAAGTGTCGAGGATGTGGTCACCAGCCCGGGCGTCGAGAACGAGGTCGAGTTTCCAGGCCAGGTTGACCGCGTCGCGCAGTCCTGAGCACATGCCCTGGCCGGCGAAGGGTGGCATCAGGTGGGCGGAGTCCCCGGCCAGCAGCAGCCGGCCGCGGCGCCAGCTATCGCACCAGCGGGCCTGGAACGTGTAGACGGTGTGCCGTTCCAGATCCGCTTCGGCCGGGCCGATCCCCCACGAAGCCAGCAGCCGCCAGGCGGTCTCCTCGGCGTTGAGCTCCTCGACCGTCTCGGTGGGCAGGCGCATGAATTCAAACCGCCGCCGTCCCGGGCCGCCGGGGACCAGGGTGGTCGGCCGGGCCGGATCACACAGCTGCCAGGCCGGCGGGGAGAAGTCGAACTTTTCCAGCGGGGCGTGCATCAGCAGGTCGATGACCAGCCAGTCGTGGAAGTAGCCCAGGTCAGTGACCGTGGAGCCGATCCATGACCGGACCAGGCTGCTGGCGCCATCCGCGCCGACGACGTACTGGGCGGTGATCGCCCGCCGTTCGTCGGTGGACGATTGGAGCTCCAGTGTGACCCCGTCCGCGTCTTCGAGGTGGGTTACCGCCTTCCAGCCGCGCAGCACCTGAACCGTGTCGAGCGCCTGGACCTTCGCGTCCAGGATCGCCTCCAGGCCTGGCTGGTAGAAGAAGTTGCTCACGTGCCAGCCCGACGGGCCCAGCCCGCGCCAGTCCAGCTGCAGCAGTGGCTTCCGGTCAGCAGCCCGCCACTCGTACAGGTCGTCATAAGGGCCAACCACGTCGGGCACCGAGTCCGGGGGTACTCCGACCGACTGGAGAATCCGGCCGATCTCGTCGTCGAAGTGGACGGCCCGCGGCAGCGGATACGCGCGGGCCTGGCGCTCGACCACGATCATCCGCTTGCCGCGCTGGCCGAGCAGCAGGGCCAGCATGCGGCCCACCGGCCCGTAGCCGACCACGGCCACGTCCGCATCCAGGCCCTCTGCTGGCTGCTCGTCCACCCGCATAGCCGCGCCTTTCTCGTCCGCGTGACACCCGTCACAGGTGACAGAGACGCTACGCGCGGGTCCAGCGAGCACCGAGACGATTCGCGCACGGCCGCAGCCGCTTCACGCACCCGCCAGACGACACAGCGGCCTGATTGCGCCGAGGACTACTCTTTAACCAGGCCACAGACTCGCCACTGGCGGCGAAGGGGGTGCCGGATGAGCAGGGAAGCACCGGCGCGTCATCCTGCCGTAGAACCGATGGTTTTGCCCTGCGACGCCTTCGTCGACGGACCCAATGAGATCGCCGCGCCCGACTTCGGGCTCTTTCGGGACACCCTGAACAGCCACTTCTACCCGGCCCGGGTCGAAGCCCTGGACCATGACTCGGACATGCGTGACCCCTGGCTCTCGGCGATCCACATGACGCTGACCACCATCGGCTATGTCCGCTTCGGGACAACAGCCAGCGTTGACCCCGGTGACCTATCGGCCTATCACGTCAATGTGGTGCTCAGCGGCACCGTCGCCTCCCGATGCGGGGACCAGCAAGCAATCGCGTCACCTCGGGTAGCCGCCGTTTTCAGCCCCGACCGGCACACCCAGCTGCCCCGATGGGACGCCGACGCCGCGCAGCTGTCGATCAAGTTGCCGCGGACGCAAGTGGAACACGAACTCGCCGGCCTGCTCGGCCGCCCGGTCGTCAAACCGATCGACTTCCGCCTGGCCCTCCCGGTCGACGAGGGTGCCGGCCGCCGGTGGATGTCGATCCTGTCGGCCCTGCTGCAATCGGCCGATACCTCCCGCAGCGCCGCCGAGCTGCGCCATCTCGAATCGCTGGAACGCAGCCTGATCTCCGGGCTGCTCATCTCCCAGGTGCACTCCTACACCGACCAACTCGCCGCGGACGCTCCCCGCCAGCACGCCCCGCAGACCGCCATCGACCGGGTGGCCGAGGAAATCCAGCGCGCACCCGATCGCGACTACACCCTGGCCGACCTGGCCAGACTCGCCGGAATCAGCGCACGCAGCCTGCAATACGGCTTCCAGGAACGCCACGAGACAACACCCATGCGCTACCTGCGCCAGGTACGCCTGGACCGCACCCACGACGACCTGACCCAAGCCCACGGCTCCGTCGCCGACATCGCCCACCATTGGGGCTTCACCAACCTCGGCCGCTTCGCCCGCGCCTACCGCGACCGCTTCGGCGAGTTCCCCGCTGCCACCCTTGACGGACCCTCCGCAAACCCCTCCGCAGTAGCCGTGGCGGCGGCAGAAAGCTTCGGTGTGGTCGGATGCCGTTGTGGTCAATGATGGTGCAATCGGCCGGAGACCTGGATCCAGCCTGGCCGTCGCAGTACGGATGCATGCGCGTGCGTATCATCCGTATCATCGCTGTGACCGTCGCTTGCCTGGCTGTCGTTGGCGTGAGCGGTTGCGCGCAGCCCGACGTGACTTGCGCAGTTAAGGATTATGGCGGCGGAGGCGCGAGCAGTTACCAGACGCCACAGCAGGCGCTGCAGTCGGTGCTCGCCCGACATGAGCAATGGCTGTCGGCAACAGGGTGGAAGCTGACCGACCGAAGTGTCAGCGGTGCCAAATTCGTCGCCAGTAACGACAGCGTTGACGTAGTGAAGAACAAGGCTGGCAGGTGGAACGTGGGAGGGGTCACCGCGTGCAAGTGAAGCAAATTGAGCCTCCCCCCGTGTGGTGGACACCCGACCTGCCAGGCTGTGCCTGGCGGAGGGAGTCCCGATGGGACAGCAACGCCGGCAGTTCTCGCCGGAATTTAAGGCTGACGCGGTCGCCTTGGTGCGATCGTCGGGCCGGCCGATCGCCGCAATCGCCCATGAGCTGGGCATCGGCGAGTCGAACCTCAGCTACTGGCTGAAGAAGGACAGGGAAAGCCGCGCGGGGGCGGATCCGGGCCGGTTCGAAGCTGAGACGGCGGAGAGCAGGGAGAACGCCGTGCTGCGCCGCCGCATCGCGGAACTGGAGGTCGAGCGCGAGATCCTGAAACGAGCCACGGCCTTCTGGGTGAAGGAGTCGCGCGCGTGAAGATCTTCGCGTTCGTCGCTGCCCAGAAGGCCGACTTCCCCGTCCGCATCCTGTGCCGCGTCTGCGGGGTCTCAGCCTCGGGGTTTTATGCCTGGGCGGCCCGGCTTGCCGCGGGGCCGGGGCCAGCCGCGACGGCCCGGTCGGTCACCGCCGCGCACATCGCGCGGGTGCACCGGCGCTCCCGGCGCCGGTACGGATCGCCGCGGGTGACCGCGCAGCTGGCCCGGGAGGGCATCACGGTGAACCATAAGGCGGTGGAGCGGGAGATGGCCCGCCAGGGCCTGGCGGGGCGGTGCAGCCGCCGGAAGATCCACACCACGCGGCGCGATCCGGCGCAGGTCCCCGCCGCCGATCTCGTCCGCCGCGACTTCGCCCGGCCGCGCACCGATGAGCTGTGGATCGGCGATGCGACCTACATCTGGACGGATGAGGGCTGGTGCTACCTGGCGACCGTCGTGGACGCGTGCTCACGGCGCCTGCTGGGCTGGTCCATCACCGATCACCTGCGCACGGAGCTATGCCTGGACGCGCTGCTGGCCGCCGTCGCGGCCCGCGGCGGCCGGGCGAACCTCGCGGCCGGGATCGTTTTTCACACCGATCACGGCACCCAGTACACCGCTGGGGAGTTCCGGGCGGCGTGCCGGTCGCTGGGCATCACCCAGTCCATGGGCACCGTCGGCGACAGCTACGACAACGCCATGGCCGAGTCGTTCTTCTCCGGATTCAAGCGCGAGGTCATCGACGGCGAGCACTTCGCCACCCGCGCAGAGGCGCGAGCAGAGATCTTCACCTGGCTCAACTGGTACAACCAGGCCAGGCTTCACAGCTCCATCGGCAACCGGCCGCCAGTGGAATACGAACACCACCTCGCACAGCAGTCACTCGTAGCTTGAACCGTGTCCGCTACGCGGGGGGAACCTCAAATCGTGTCATGTGTTCTTGAGTCGTGCTTCCTGCCTGTGGGACCTTAGGTTTGCCGCGCGCTTCCGGGCCTGCCCTCTAGCCTGGCCCTTGCCGCCAGGCCCAATGGGACGCGCTGACGAAGATCAGCGCCGCGTTCCGCGATGACACGCCGCGGGGCCCGGGCTTCTGCAGCCGGCCCGGGAAGATCCGGCGCCGCATGTCAGCGGCGGCTATCTGGTGTAGCGATGGCTTCGTGAGGGGTGGCCATCGCCGGCCGACCTGGCCGACGTCTTCATCTGATCGTTTACACAATCATCCGGCCTGCGGCCCGCCGCCGACTTCGCCCGGGTCCATGCCGCTTACGTCGACGTTTCGTCAGCATTAGCTGTATTCAGGGGCCTGCACCGGCCAGGAGGCGAAGTGGTGTCATGCACCGGCGGCGGAAACGATCGCGTCGGTACCGAACCCGAGCAGCAGTCCGATGATGAGGCCGTAGGCCAGCAGGTCACTGCGTCTGGTCTTGGCTGCGACGCCGAGCAGCTGGGTGATGACATAGATGATCGACCCGGCGGCCAGGGTGAGAAAGACCACGGCGACCGGCTCAGAGGTGAACGAATGCCCGATCGCCGTACCGAGAAATGTGGGGGCGCCACCGATCACGCCCAGCGTGAGCAGGAACCCCCAGCTCGGTCGGGCCGCGCGGCCGTCATCACCAGCGTCGCCGGCCAGCGGGGCGACGATGCCAAACCCTTCGGTGGCGTTGTGCAGCCCGAACCCGATGACCAGCAAGGTGGCCAGGGCGATCTCCGAGCGTGCCGCGGACTGGCCGATGGCCAGGCCTTCGGCGAAGTTGTGCAGCCCGATGCCGACGGCGATCATTAGGGCGAGCCGGCGAGCCGCCGACCAGGTGGCGACGCCGCGCAGGCGACGCGCGGGCAGCTCGTCTACCCGCATGGAGCCGGGGCCCAGTTTGGCCACAGAACCCGGACGCGTGGCGGCCCCGGCGCTGGCCCGGCGGCTCATCCAGCGTTCGTAGGCCACCAGGCCGAGCAATCCCGCCGACAGCCCGGCCGCGAAGAGCAGACCGTACCCGGTGGCGGTCCCGGCCCCGCCGTGGCCGTCGTGCACGTCGCTGAGCGCGCTGTCGATCGGCTCCCAGGCCGCCGACAGCACGTCCCACACCAGAAATAGCAGGATGCCCACCGCGACCGCGTTGAGGAACGCGCGCAGCGACGGCGCCGGGCGGCGCAACCGCCCCAGAGGCAGCCCCAACAAAATGGTGACGCCGGCGATGAAGCCCAGCAGCATTGTGGTTCCCAGCCCCATGCCCGGAGTCCTCCCAGTTAACAGCGACATACTTAGGGCAGCCTAACCTAAGCGTCAATCGACGCGGGCGCCAGCGGTGAAAGTACCCGTAAGACGGCTGCTGGCCGGTCTTCCCTGGATGTGCTACACGGCGGTGAACTGCAACGCGAACGGGCAACCACGGCTCGGCGATGCCCGCAATGATCTGCCTCAGGCGGCGGTCAGTCCTCGAGCTGGCGTTTTTCGTCCTGAGTCGCCTCCATGATCTTTTCGTCCCCGGTGCGATAGCTCTGGGCGTTGAACAGCATGAGGTGGCCGCACGTGGTGCATTCGACCCGGACGGCAAAGGTCAGATCGCCGCTGCCATGCTCCTCCGGGGACAGAGGGCCAGCGTCGGGGGGAAGGTTGCCATCGACCAAGAGCGTGGGAAGGGGCCTATGCTGAGCGACTCGGCCGAGCCGCACACGGGGCAAGCCTTCAGGCCGAGGTGCTGAAGGGTCTCAGCGACCTCTGCCGTAAAACTCTGTCGCCACCGCATTTGGTTGCTGTACCTCCATCCGGCCTGTGCGAAGCGGGCGTCGTTGCCAAGGCCAGTGCAGCTCTTCGCGCTAGGTTCCGCGTGGGACCGCAGGTAAACGCGGTCAGCTGGCAAGACCAATGACAGTGCATGGCAGCATCAGCTACCCGGAAAATTGGTAATTAGCGGGCCTTGGCCGTCCGCGATCTGGCGGCCAGCATTGCTGGCTGCTGGACTGCTGCTGCCGTCCCGTGGCCTGGTGGTTCAGCGAGCGCTGCCTCCAGGCTGGGATAAATATCAACCCAGCTCATTCAGCCGGGTAAGCTCCGGCGCCCGCGGGACGATGCGGGCGGCGGCCGCCACCCGCAGCTCGGTCCCGCCGAGGCGTCGTGTGGGATACCTAGCCGACCCGAGACGAACTTAAGCGGGAAGACAAAGGCGGCAGGGCGCGGCGTCGAAACCGATCGGGCACGCAGCGGGCACGGCGTAGCCGCTGCCCTTCGTGGGAACAGCGTTTTGACTGGTAGGAGTGGAGCTTAGGGGACTCGAACCGCCGAGGACCAGGGCTAATGGCACGTTAATGGCATGGCGACCTTCCGTTTTTCAGGCCGGACATATCCTCAGTTGGCGCGGATCGTACGAGCGTTATGCGGTGTCACCGGTCGCTGACGTTTGCCGGTAGCTGCTGCTGTTGCTGTCAGCCGCGGGTTCGGGTGACTAACCGCACCGTGCAGGGGATGGCCCGCGTCCGGTCCTGGCAGGCTCCCGCCTGGCCCTTGTCTTCTGATCGGGGTGTTCGCAGAGGCTCCGGCGTCTAGCGTGACTTCGCGTGTACGTTCACCAGGCACCTTCCGCCTTCCGCCTGTACTCGTTGTCCTGCGATCACAGTCGGGCTTGGGGCTAGAGGGGCGGACACGTACACTCAGCGGGCCTCCCCGGATGGTCAAGTCCTTTGGCGTGGTGTTTGGCGGTTAGCGCGTGATCCTTTGTTGTGAGTTAGGCGCTGAGCGCCTGCAGGTCGCTGTCGGGGGTCACCTCCGTCCCGGTGCCGGCCGCCGGGGCCAGGGTGATGCGGGAGCGGGTGAGGATGTCCAGGCCGAGGTAGCGGCGTCCTTCGGCCCATTCGTCGTGCTGTTCGGCCAGGACGGCGCCGACGAGGCGGATCAGGGCGTCGCGGCTGGGGAAGATCCCGACGACGTCGGTGCGGCGGCGGATCTCGCGGTTGAGGCGCTCCTGGGGATTGTTCGACCAGATCTGCCGCCACAGTTCCTTCGGGAAGCTGGTGAACGCCAGGACGTCCGCGCGGGCGCCGTCCAGATGCTCAGCGACCTTGGGCAGCTTCTCGCTGATCGCGTCGATCAGCCGGTCGTACTGGGCGTGGACGGAGGCGGCGTCGGGCTGATCGTAGACCGAGTGCAGCAGGGTCTTGACCCACGGCCAGGACGCCTTCGGGGTGACGGACATCAGGTTCGCGGCGTAGTGGGTGCGGCACCGCTGCCAGGCCGCTCCGGGCAAGGTGGCGCCGATCGCCTCGGTCAGGCCGCGGTGCGCATCAGAGGTGACGAGCTGGACGCCGGTCAGGCCGCGGGCGGTCAGGTCCCGGAAGAATCCCAGCCACCCGGCGCCGTCCTCAGCCGAGGTGACCTGCAGGCCCAGGATCTCCCGGTGCCCGTCCGCGTTCACCCCGGTGGCCAGCAGCGCATGCACATTGACCACCCGGCCGCCCTCACGGACCTTCAGCACCAGCGCGTCCGCCGCGACGAACGTGTAGGGCCCGGCGTCCAGCGGGCGGGTCCGGAACGCTTCCACCTGCTCATCCAGGTCCCGGGCCATCTCGCTGACCTGGGACCGGGACAGCCGGGTGATCCCCAGGGACTCGACCAGCTTCTCCATCCGCCGCGTACTGACACCGAGCAGGTAACAGGTCGCCACCACCGAGGTCAGGGCCGCCTCGGCGCGGCGGCGGCGTTCCAGCAGCCAGTCCGGGAAGTACGACCCGGACCGCAGCTTGGGGATCGCCACGTCCAGCGTCCCCGCCCGGGTATCAAAGTCCCGGTGCCGGTACCCGTTGCGGACATTGACCCGGTCCAGTGACGGCGCCCCGTAGGGCGCACCGCAGACCGCGTCGGCCTCAGCGGACATGAGCGCGTTGATGAACGTGGCCAGCATCTGGCGCAGCAGATCCGGCGACGCGGACTCCAGCTGGTCGTGCAGGAAACGGGCAGGGTCGATACTGCTGGGAGCGGTCACCGCGAAATCTCCTTCAGAAGCACTGTGAGAGGTCTTCCAAAGGATCACGCGGTGGCCGCCCTACGCGTCTGCGCCACGCCCATCACCAGGGCCGTTCAACACACCACTCTGCCGGACGCCACTCCCCGGATCTGACCTCTCCCGGCGGGATCCTTCGGCGCTGCCAGCTGCGGCCCGGCGAGAAAGGATCATGATTGACGTTATGAGTACTCCAGCGCTGAGCGGCATTCATCATCTGAAGGTGCACGTGACCGATGTTCGCCGATCGGCCAGGTGGTATCAGCGGGCGCTTGGTTATGAGCCGGTCATGGAGTTTGTCGAAGGTTCCCGGCTTGTGGGGTACGGCATGAGCCACCCGAACGGCGGCACAGTCCTCACCTTGAGGCTCGACCCTGAGCAGGCGCAGAAGACTGCTGGCTGGGTGTACTTCGAGATGGGTGTGCCGGACACGGCGGCGCTGGAAGGCCTGGCTGAGCGGCTTGCCGCTCTTGGGCTTGGGCACGGGCCGGTGGTGCGGACTCCGATTGGCTGGCTGCTGCCGGGAGTCTTCGATCCGGATGGACACGAGATGCGCTTTTATGTGTCTGCCCCGGAGGAGGTGGTGGATTCTCAGCATCCGATACGCATCCACGACGCTGGCCCTGGCGGCTGGGCTGAGCGGCTAACGAGCATTGACCTCGATGAGTCGGCCAGCCTGGACTGACCGCTAGCGACTGCGCTGGTTATAGCCCATCATCTCAAGATCAGCGGGTAAGCATCTGGCCAAGGGACGTGCGCGCTAGCCGGGGTGGCAATTCCTGGAGCCGCCCAAGTCCGACCTAAGCATTACGAGCCTGTCTTCTGATGAGCTGAGGACGCAAGAACGCCAGCCTGCCCTGGGGTCGCGGAGTATCGCAGCTGGTGATCGTTGGCTGTTGATGACCGTTCGGGGACACCACGGGGGGCACGGCTTGGGCGGCCTGTAGCTACACGCGTGAGGACATCGATCTGGAGGCCCGAGCGGTGAGCGTGCGACCGCAGTACGTCGAGCTGACCGGCCACCTGGTCCTCGGGCCGCCGAAGTCGCGGGCAGGTACCCGTACGGTGGCGATCCCCGCCGCGATAATCCCCGCTCTGCGGGACCACCTAGGCACTTTCGTCGGCCACGACCAAGCGGCGCTGATCTTCACCGGCCCGCGTGGCGGAGTCTTGCGCCGGGGCAACTTCCGACGAGGTTCTGGCTGGGCTAAGGCAGCTGCCGGGGTGGGAGTGCCCGGCCTGCTGCCGGTCCAGCCCCGCTTCACGCAGTGGCTCGGCCAGCCGGGCCAGGGCGATGCCGTTGGTGGTCAGCGAGATGTCGGGCCGGGGCCGCAGCGCCGCCAGCTGCGCCACCAGTCCAGGGAGTCCGGGACGCAGCAGCGGCTCGCCGCCGGTGAGCCGGACCTCGGTAACGCCCAGGCGAGCGACCGCGATCCGGGCCAGCCGGATGATCTCGTCGTCGGTGAGCAGCTCGGCCCGGGGCAGCCAGTCCAGTCCTTCGGCCGGCATGCAGTAGGTGCAGCGCAGGTTGCACCGGTCGGTCAGCGAGATCCGCAGGTCGGTGGCCACCCGCCCGAACGAGTCCGCTAGCACGAGGTCACTTCCTCAGTCCTGGCCATCCGATTCTCTTGTGCCTGTCAGCGTACGTGCGGAGGCCGCCCGGCTGACCAGTGTTCTTATCCTCCTGCCATGGCGCCGACGACGAGGTAGGGCTCGGTCCCGGTGACGACAGCATCGGGCAGGGGATCGTCGGGCGGGTCGTGGGACAGGTCCTGCTCGCAGGCGAAGAACCGGATGAAGGCGCGCCGGGGGCCACCGTCATGACCGCGGATGGTCCCGCGCAGCATCGGGTAACGGGCCTCCAAGGCGTCCAGCACCGTCCGCTGAGTCACCGGGCCGGTGATGTCGAGCTGCACCTCGCCATCGACGCGGGCGAGGGTCCGCAGGTGCGCGGGGAGCACGACCCGGATCATGGCAACGTCTGGACCTCGACCGACAGCACGGCCGGGAGGTCGTGGACGATCGGCGCCCAGCTGTCACCGGAGTCCGCCGAGGCGTAGATCTGGCCGCCGGTGGTTCCGAAGTACACACCGCACTCGTCCATGGAGTCGACGGCCATCGCGTCGCGCAGCACGTTGACGTAGCAGTTTTCTTGCGGCAGGCCTGTGGTCAGAGGCTCCCATTCGTCGCCACCGGTGCGGCTGCGGTAGACCCGCAGTTTCCCCTCGGGCGGGAAGTGCTCGGCGTCGCTGGTGATCGGGACCACGTAGATGGTGTCCGGCTCGTGGGCATGCACATCTATGGGGAACCCGAAGTCCGACGGCAGGTTCCCGGAGATCTCCCGCCAGGACTCACCGCCGTTGTCGCTGCGCATGACATCCCAGTGCTTCTGCATGAACAGGACGCCAGGCCGGGCGGGGTGCATCGCCAGCCGGTGCACGCAGTGCCCGACTTCCGCGTCCGGGTCGGGGATGCCCTCGGACTGGAGCCCGCGGTTGATCGGCCGCCAGCTCTGGCCCGCGTCGTCGGAGCGGAACGCGCCCGCCGCCGAGATCGCGGCGAACATCCGCCCTGGTGCCGACGGATCCAGCAGGATCGTGTGCAGGCACATCCCGCCCGCGCCCGGCTGCCAGGACGGGCCGGACTCATGGCCGCGGAGCTTCGGCAGCTCCTGCCAGCTCTGCCCGCCGTCATCAGAGCGGAACAGCCCCGCGTCCTCGACCCCGGCATACACAACGTCCGGGTCATCCAGCGACGGCTCCAGGTGCCAGACTCGCGCGAACTCCCACGGGTGCGGTGTCCCGTCGTACCACTGATGCGTCCCGGGCGTCCCGTCGTAGGCGAACTGGTTGCCCACCGGCGCCCACGTTGCGCCGCCGTCATCAGAGCGCTGGATCACCTGCCCTGACCAGCCGCTGGACTGTGACGCATACAGCCGACCGGGATCGGCAGGTGATCCTTTCACGTGATAGATCTCCCAGCCACCGAAGTGCGGGCCGCTGACCTCCCACTGATCACGCTTGCCGTCCGAGGTCAGGACGAACGCGCCCTTGCGCGTACCCGCCAGTACCCGTACACCGCTCACGCGCTGCTCCCCTCAGTCCTGCCCGGCGCCGCATCACGCCTGGCCCGGCCGGGCGTGACCACGCCTGGCCTGGTGATGGCCGCCAGACATACGCATCACGGCCCGCTGACATCCTGACGGATAGCAGCCGCCGAACTCATCGCGACGACAGGAATCAGCACTCGCGACTCGCCGGATGCCGGCATCCGGCCAGGTCCAGCTGTCTAGCAGCGCCGAACGAAGACAAGGGCTTCTCTGGTCTAACTGCCCAGCAGGTTAGTGACCAGCGCCTGTGGTCCCTGCGGCGCGCGAACGCGCAGGGTGATACTTCCAGCTGCGGTCATGTCGAGTGTGAATGCGAAGGAGGAGGACGGCATCCTGGTCCTGATCTTCGGCACCGTCGCGGTCTACGCGATCCGGAGGCACGGAGAACACCACGAAAGAGGGAAACGCCGTGACGGTGCCGCCGGATCCTGAGCCTGTTCTGTCGCTGTCCGAGTGGATCGTGCTGAGCCTGGTGTGCGAAGGAGTGACGCACGGCAACGCCGTGACCCAGCACCTAGCCCGGTACGGAGACCTGGGCTATGTCTGGAACGTGCAGAAGGCGGTGGTCTACCGCTCCCTGGACCGGCTCAGCGATCTGGGCCTGGTCCGTCCGGCCGGGGAGGAATACTCGCCCAAGGGGCCAACCCGGCAGCTGGTCAAGGCCACCGACGCGGGACGGACAGCCGCCGTGGCATGGCAGCAGCAGCCGGTCCAGCACACCCGTGACATCCGGTCCGAGCTGCCAGCAACAAACTGGACCACTTCACCGCGGAGCAATTGGACCTTACTGGAAATCCGGTTCGTGCCTAGCGTTGATCGCGATGGCAGCGTCTGCCGGTCACGACGCGGGCTACGCGACACGAAAGGGCCATCATCATGCGGAGGATCTACCTGTACATGACCACCACGCTGGACGGTTTCATCGCCGGCCCGGACGGTGAACTGGACTGGATGCTCGACGCCCCCGACAAGGCCCTCAACGACGATACCGTCGCGCTGCTGCAAGCAGCCGACGGAGGATTGCTCGGCTACCCGGTCGCCCAGGGCATGATCCCCTACTGGGAAGGCGTCGCCGCCGATCCATCGGCGTCGCCGTCCGGCCGGGCCATCGCCGATGCCGTCAACCGTCTGCACCGCATCGTCATCTCCAGCCAGCCTGCCGAGCTGCCGTGGCACAACGCCGAACTGGTCGTTGCCCGTACCGACGACGAGGTCGCCGCCGCCGTCGCCAGGTTCAAGCGGCAGCCCGGCGGCGACCTCGGCGTGCCCGGCGGCGTCCGCACCGCGCAACGGTTCGCACGGCTCGGCCTCATCGACGAGTACGTCCTGCACGTCCACCCGGTCGCGATCGGCACCGGCAAGCCGCTGTTCACCCAGAAGACCGACCTGAAACTGGTGAGCGCCAAGACTTACGACTCCGGGGTCATACAGATCCGGTACCAGCCCGCCCAGGGGTCCGCGGAACCGCTCCTGGCCACCGCATAGCACTGCTGCGGAGGTCGCGGCACCGTGACACGGATGCCGTCAGTAACAAGCTGATCTGGGCAGACGGCGGCTACGCCGGCAAGCTCGTCACCTGGGCCACGACCACGCTCGAGCCCAGTCTGACACTCCAGATCGTCAGGCGCCCGGAGGACCTGCACACCTTCCAGGTCTTGCCGCGCCGCTGGGTCGTCCAGCGCACCCTAGTATGGATCACCCGCTGCCGCCGCACCGTCCGCGACTTCGAACGCCTGCCAGAACATCACGAAACCATCGTCTAATGGGCGATGACGATCACCATGACCCGCTGGCCAGCACCTCAGCAAACCACTACTTAGTTTCCAAACAGGCTCTTAGCTTGTTCTTTAACCTGTCTGGTCGTTGACCTGGTTCTTTGTGTGTTTTGGGTCGCTTAGCCCGGCGTGTCGTGGTGCGTGAGTGCGGCCTTCGGATGATCATGTGTTCTCGCCAAAGGGCCATGATCACCAGCGAAGGCCGTGATGAACAGATTGCCAGAGGTTGCCGGTACCGGGCCAGCCGCCGTGCTGTCGCGATTCCGCCAGGATTTTCATGCCTGCCTGACCGCCCGGGGTGATGAGCTGTGCGAGCTGGCTGATGCGGTGCTGTGCGCGGGCGGGCCGGTGCGGAATCTGGCCGGCTTGTCGCTGGCGCCCGGGCACCGGCGTGGCCACGGCGCCTTGTATGACGCGGTGAACCAGGGCAGGATCAGCATCGGCCGGCTGCGGCGGGTGGTGGCGGGGCTGCCGTTACCGCGGGCCGCCGATGGCCGCCTGATGCTGGCCGTGGATGTGAGCAACTGGCTGCGGCCGGAGGCGGCGACCAGCCCGGACCGGCTGTTCTGCCATGTCTATGGGCGGGGCAGGGGCCAGGCGCAGATGATCCCGGGCTGGCCATACTCGGTGGTCGCCGCCCTGGAGCCGGGCCGCACGTCCTGGACCGCGGTGCTGGACGCGGTGCGGCTGAGCCCTGATGATGACGGCATCGCGGTGACCGCCGCCCAGGTCCGCGGCGTGATCACCCGGCTGATCGATGCTGGGCAATGGCACGAGGGCGACCCGGCCATCTGGATCATCTTTGACGCCGGATACGACCTGGCCCGGCTGGCTTATCTGCTGGCGGGCCTGCCCGCCCAGGTGCTGGGCCGGCTGCGCAGCGACCGGGTGATGCAGCTGCCGGCGCCGCCGCGCCAGCCCGGCACCATGGGACGGCCCCGCAAACATGGCGGCGAGCTGGCGCTGTCCGATCCCGGGACCTGGCCAGCCCCGGCCGTTACCACCAGCATGCTGACCACCCGTTACGGGACCGCGGTGGCGGCTGCCTGGGACCGGGTGCACGCCCGGCTGACCCACCGGGCCGCCTGGCTGGACGATGACGGCTCGCTGCCCGTGATCGACGGCACCTTGATCCGCCTGCAGGTGGACCACCTGCCCGGAGACCGCACGCCCAAGCCGCTGTGGCTGTGGTGGTCCGGCACCGGCGCGGAACCGGCCGAGGTGGACCGGTGCTGGCAGGCGTTCTTGCGCCGCTTCGACCTGGAGACGAGCAAGCCGCAGTGCTGTCATAGGCGCGGCTTGTCGGCATTGTCGTTGGCTCCTTCCCGTTCGGTGTTCATGCTGGCTGCCTGATCGTTCAGCCAGGGGCGGCGGTTGTGCTGGCCGCGGGGCACCTGGTGCAGAGTCCGCAGCCGTTCTATCTCGGCGGGGTCCGCGCGGACCACGAGCAGCCGGGCGTGGGGATGCAGGTAGCCGGCGGCCCAGCCGCGGCGGACCCAGGAGTCGAGGGTGACCTGGGACATGCCCAGGTTTTCGGCCAGGTCGCGTAGCCACCACTCATGCTGGTCCAGGACCGGGCGGTTGCGGCGGCCCGGGGTGCGGGAGCGCTGGATGCCCAGGGCCCGCAGCAGGTCAGTGACCGCGTTCGGGGTGAAGACCGGGCTGCGCTTGGGCGGGCGGAAGCCCTCGGCGTTGAGCCGCTGCGCGATCTGTGCGGTGGTGCATCCGCTGCCGGCAAGTTCGCGGGCCCGGGCGGCCAGCTGAGGGTAGTAGCTGAGCTGGGTCAGGCAGGCCACCGGGCGGGTGATCTGCGTGGCGGTGCGGTGCCCGCCTGCCCAGATGACTTCCACGTCCGCCTTTTCGCTGGTCCCGGCCACCGCGACGCGGACCTGCTCGACCAGGTGCCGGATCAGCTGCTTGCGGTCCGCGTCGGTGGTGGTGGCAGCGTCCCAGACCGCGGGCAGATCCGCGGCCAGGGCCCGGATCTGGCCGCGTTCGGCGGCGGTCAGCGTCCGGGGGCGGGCGGCGGTGAACCGGTCGTACTCCTCGCCGAGGCGCTGCCGCTCGGCCAGCGCGGCCTCCCAGTCCTTTTCCAGCTGCCGGACGACCAGGCGGTTCTCCGGCTCGGCGAGCTGGTACTGGCGGCGGGCCCGGCCGGCGGCGAGCTCGGCGCGTTCCAGCCGCCGCCGCCAGATCCGGTCCACCTGCTCGCGCTGGGCCCTGGCCTGCCCGGCCGCGGCCAGGGAGACCTCCAGCGCGGCGGGTGCCATCGCAGCCAGCAGCAGTCCGCTAACGTGCGTGTCCAGACACGGGCCGGCCAGCTGCTGGCACTGGCTCTCGGCGTAATCGGACTTGGCGCGGCCGCACACGTAGACCGGGTGCAGCTTGCCGCCCGGGCCGCGCTGGTAGCGCACCGTCATTTTCTTGCCGCACCGGCCGCAGGCCACCAGGCCGGCTAGCAGGGCCGGGCCGTCGCGCACCGCGCCCAGGCTGCCGGCGCGGGACCGGTTGGCGTCCATCCGCTGCATGTTCCGCTCGTACTGCTCGATGCTGATATAGGCCGGCAGCACCCCGGGCAGGTAGACCAGCCAGCCATCCCGCCCGACCCGGACCCGGCCGGTGCAGGGCCGCCCCGGCTGGCGCCGCCTGGGATCTAGTGTGCTGCGGCCATAGGCGTAGATGCCAGCGTAAGCCGGGTTGCGCAGCATGTTCGTCACCCCGGCGCGGCTGGGACGGCGCCAGGCAAGCTCCCCGCGCCCGGGTCCTTCCCGCAACCGGATTCCCAGCTGGATGCGGTTGTCTGCGAGGAACCCCAGCACGGCGCCCACCGTGCCGAGCCGCTCGAACAGGCCGAAGACCAGCCGGATCACGCTGCGGACCTGCTCATCGGGGTCTAGCACCACCTCACCGGAGCCGCGGCGGGCGAACCCGGCCGGCAGCGGCACCGCCAGCTCGCCGCGGCGGGCCTTAGCGACCCGCCCGGACCACATCCGCTGCCTGATCAAGTGCAGCTCCGCCTCGCTGATCGTGCCCTTGAGGCCCAGCAGCAGCCGGTCGTTGTGCTCGGCCGGGTCATAGACCCCGTCCAGATCGCCCAGCAGCGTCCCGGACAGCGCGCACAGCTCCAGCAGCTGATGCCATTCGCGGCCGGACCGGGCCAGCCGGGACATCTCGATGCCCAGTACGAGGCCCACATGATCTAGCCCCACCTCGGCGACCAGCCGCGCGAAGCCCGGCCGCGCGTCAGCCCCGGAGGCCGAATGCCCCAGGTCCTCATCGATCACCAGCACCCGCGACGGCGCCCAGCCCAGCGTGACCGCCCGCTCGGCCAGCCCGTACTGCAGCCGGGTGGACTCGGCGTGATCGGCCACCTGAGCCGGGGTGGACTGGCGGACATAGACCGCTGCCAGCCGGTCACGATGCCAGGGCTGGACCTTGCCCTCAGCCCGCTCCCAGGGCAGCCTCGCCGTCATGCTCACCGCGCTCACCCCCGTCCCCGCGGCCCGCTGCCTGCACCATCCGCTCGACCAGCAGACCCGCCAGACGGCTTGCGAGTCCCCGGTTCACCTCCGGGAACGTTTCCCATACCGGCACGGTCGCCCGCGCCTGCCGGCTCAAGGGGGCACGGCAGCGTCTCCAGGCACCGCTCACCTCCCGCGGTCGCCTCCGCCTGCAGCTCGCGCAGCCGCCAGACATCCGCGACCACCGCCAGCAGGCCGTCAATTCCTATAACAGGAGGATTCCCGCGGCCCGATCCGCCTATGTATGCAGTCTGGCTTGCTCCTTGAGCACACGTTCCGCCTGTTCAAGCAGGTCCTCGGCTGGACCACCCCCAAAATCCGCGACCCGGCCGCCGCGGACCGCTGGACCTGGCTGATCATCACCGCTCACACCCAGCTCCGCCTCGCCCGGCCCCTGGCCGCCGATCTGCGGCTGCCCTGGGAACGGCCCGCCCCGCCCGGCCGGCTGACCCCAGCCCGGGTCCGGCGCGATTTTAAGAACATCCGCCAGACCATGCCCTGCCTGGCCGGTGCACCAAAACCCGGCAAGCCCGGCCCCGGCCGGCCACCCGGCTCTAAGAACCGCCACCCCGCACCCCGCCACGACGTCGGTAAAACAACCAGACGGGAACGCAGCCTCAAAGCCAGGCACGAACGCGCAGGTTAAACGACAAGCTTAGAGGTGCGCTGCGGACTTCAGCAGCATTGGCCTGCCGAGCCGGCCGGCTGTCCTACCTGAGCTTCCGCGTTGCCGCCGCAGCAGGCGGGGCCGTCCTGCTCGCCGTAGAAGGTCTGGCTGTCGTCCAGGACGGTGTAGATCTCCCAGGACTCGCCGTTGGGGGCGTTCTCCACCCAGAATTTGTCCTGCTTGGCGTAGCAGCAGGTGGTGCCGTGCTCATCGACGGAGGCCAGGCCGGCGGCGGCCAGCCGGGCCTGCTCGGCGTCGACGGTGGCGGTGTCAGCGACCTCGACGCCCAGGTGGTTGAGGCTGCCGCCCCGACCGGGGTTCTCCAGCAGCACCAGCTTGAGCGGCGGCTCGCTGATCGCGAAGCTGGCGTAGCCGTCGCGGTGCTTGGCTGGTTCGGCGCCGAACAGCTTGCTGTAGAAGGCGACGGCCTCGTCGATGTCGTTGACGTTGAGGGCGAGCTGGACCCGGGACATGGAACCCCTCCGAAGACTTTGATGGACGTCTATGTCTTGTCGCTTCCTGACCTTGCCACGAGACATTGAAGTCTGTCAATATAGACGCATGCCGAATTACCTGACGGTGCTGGATCCCGATCCGGTGGAGACGGTGGCGTGCTGTGCGCCGCTGTCGGCGCAGCTGCTGTCCGCGGAGCAGGCCGAGCAGGTCGCGCCGTTGCTGAAGGCGCTGGCTGACCCGGTGCGGCTGCGGCTGATGTCGCTGGTGGCTTCCCACCCGGGTGGCGAGATCTGCGCGTGTGACCTCGGTGAATCGTTCGACTTGTCTCAGCCGACCATCAGTCACCACATGAAGGTCCTGCACGACGTTGGCCTGGTGGACCGGGACAAGCGCGGGGTGTGGGTGTACTACCGGGCCCGTACCGAGGCCCTGGCCGGCCTGAGCGCGCTGATCGGCTGCCCGCCTGCCTGACCTGAAGGGAGCTGAGCGCTGTGACCAGGCCAGATGAGCTGGACGAGGTCCGCGAGCGGGTCCGGGCCCGGTACGCCGGTGCCGCGGCCGCGGTCACCCAGGGCGGGATCGCCACCTGCGGTGAGACCTGCAAGGCGCCGGACGAGACGGGCACCGGCAGCGAGCTGTACAGCGCGGCCGAGCAAGGAGAGCTGCCCGACGACGCGGTGTCGGCCAGCCTGGGCTGCGGCAACCCGCTGGCCGTGGCCGAGCTGCGCGCGGGTGAGGCGGTCCTGGATCTGGGCTCGGGCGGCGGTATCGACGTGCTGCTGTCCGGCCGCCGCGTCGGGCCCACGGGCAAGGTTTACGGCCTGGATATGACCGGCGAAATGCTGGAATTGGCCCGGGCCAACGCGGCCGAGGCCGGCGCGGCCAACGTGGAGTTCCTGCAGGGCCATATCGAGGCCATCCCGCTGCCCGAAGCCGCAGTGGACGTGATCATTTCCAACTGCGTGATCAACTTGTCCGGCGACAAGCACGCGGTCTTCGCCGAGAGCTTCCGGGTGCTCCGGCCCGGCGGCCGGTTCGGGGTCTCCGACATTCTGGCCGACGATGAGCTGACCGAAGCCGAGCGGCTGGAACGGGGCCGCCCGGTGGGCTGCCTGGCCGGGGTGCTGTCGTTCACCGGATACCGCGACGGCCTGGCCTGGGCCGGGTTCACCGCCGTCACGATCACACCCACCCATCAGGTTGCTGACGGGCTGCACTCGGCCATCGTCCAGGCCGTCAAGCCCGATTCAGATGAAGGCAGGTGATCTGGCATGCCAGGAGCCAGCGAGCAGACCCAGCTGGTGAAAGTCCTCAACGCCAACTGGACGCCGGGCGAGCCTGAGCGGTTCAACGTCCTGATCATCACCGAAGACGACGAGCGGCATGTGATCCCGGCCAGCCCGGCATCGGTGTCCGCGCTGGCCACCCTGGCCCAGGCCGACACTGTGATGGCCTGGGACCCAGAAGATGGCGGCACCCTGATCGTGGCCAACATCGTGGGCCAGATGCCCTGGACCATGGCCAAAGAAGACGGCTGACCGAACGGGCGTTCCGCTAAAGGCCGGGCTACGACGCGGCGGTCAGCCGGGGTGCCAGACGCCCGACCCGGTCCGCCAGCGTGGCCAGGGCCGCATCAAAGCTGGCCGGGTCGCCGGCCGGGACGGGGTCGGGCACGGACCAGTGCACCGCGGCGAGCTTGCCAAGTTCCTCATGCGCAAGGTCGCACACAGTGATGATGAGGTCTCCGTCCTGGCTGACATCGTCGAGGTGGCGGGGGCGCAATCGGGGCAGGGGCAGCTGGTGCCTTCCAGCGGCGGCGATCGCCCCCGGCGCGATGGCGTCGGCGGGGTGGGTACCGGCGGACGCAGCCGGGATCGCGCTGGCCCGCCGCCACAGCGCCGCCGCCAGGTGGGAGCGGGCCGAGTTGGCGGTGCAGACGAACAGCACCCGCGGCGCCGCTGGGACGGCGGGGCCGCCCAGGCTGGCGAGGGTTCCGGGGACGAGCTGCAGGTAGGTGCGGCGCCGGTCCCCTTCGGACCGCCGCCGGGTGACGATGCCGGCCTCTTCCAGCACATGCACATGATGGGCCAGCAGATTGGACGCCATGGCCAGCATCGCGGCCAGCTCAGAGGGAGATGCGTCTCCCGCGGCCAGCACGTCGGTGATCCTCAACCGTGCAGGATCGGCCAGCGCCGAGTGGAGCGCGGCCCGTCTGGCTAGATCAGAGCTTAGCTCAGAGTTCATTGACTCAATCTTGACTGAGCTAACGCCTGTACGTCAAGATGACGCCGTGAACAGTTCACCTATCGCGCTGTGGCGCCGGCTGACCGCCGAGTTCCTCGGCAGCGCCTTCCTGGCGGCGATCGTGATCGGCTCGGGGATCGCCGCCCAGAAGCTGTCCCCCGGTGACACCGGCCTGGAGTTGCTGGAGAACTCCGCCGCGACCGCGGCCGGGCTGTTCGCCATCATCTTGATGTTCGGGCCGGTGTCCGGGGCCCATTTCAACCCGGTGGTCTCCTTCGCCGACGCGGTGTTCGGCGGCCTGTCCTGGCGGGACGCCTCGGCCTACCTCCCCGTGCAGGTGGCCGGCTGCATCACCGGCGCGGTCGCCGCGAACCTGATGTTCGCCCAGGCCGCGGTCTCGATCTCGGCCAAGCACCGGGCCACCGGGGCCCACGCCCTGTCCGAAGTGATCGCCACCGCCGGCCTGATCCTGGTGATCTTCGCCCTCGCCCGTACCGGACGCGCGGCCAGCGCCCCGGCAGCGGTCGGCGCCTACATCGGCGCCGCCTACTGGTTCACCGCCTCCACCAGCTTCGCCAACCCGGCCATCACCATCGGCCGCATGTTCTCCAACAGCTTCGCCGGGATCGCCCCGTCCTCGGTGCCGGTGTTCATCGCCGCCCAGATCGGCGGCGGGATCGCCGGCGTGCTGATCATCAAGGTGCTCTATCCAGCACTCACGCCCGCACAGGCCGCGGAGGTGGTCGTGCCGCACGAAGCCGGTGATGGCCTCCCCCCACGGGTGCCGGGCGCAGACGGTTCCCCCTACGTACCTGGCCGTCCAGCCGAGCAGACAGCAAACGGAAGGTAAGCAGCTATGCATCTGGTCGCCGTCGGCGGCAGCGACGCCGGGATCAGCGCCGCTCTGCGCGCCCACGAGGTCGAGCCGGAAGCGGACGTCACGGTGATTGCCGCCGACGCGTTCCCGAACTTCTCGATCTGCGGAATCCCCTACTACGTCTCCGGTGAAGTAGCCCGCTGGCAGAACCTGGCCCACCGCACCCGCGCCGACCTGGAAGCAGCCGGGATGGGCCTGCGGCTGGACACCACCGCCCGCCGGATCGATGTGGACGCCCGCAAGCTGCTGGTCACCGGACCGGACGGAGCCGACGACGTGATCAGCTACGACCAGCTGATCGTCGGCACCGGCGCGGTCCCGGTCCGGCCGCCGATTGCCGGCCTGGACGAACTCGGCCCCGGCGACGGGGTGCACCTGCTGCACTCGATGGGCGATACGTTCGCGCTGATGCGCACCCTGGAAGATCACCAGCCGGCCAGCGCGGTAATCGTGGGCGCCGGCTACATCGGCCTGGAGATGGCCGACGCCCTGACGACCCGGGGGCTGCTGGTCACCCAGATCGAGCAGCTCCCCCAGGTGCTGCCCACAGTTGATCCGGAACTGGGCAGCCTGGTAAACGCCGAGCTGAACCGGCGCGAGGTCAAGGTGCTCACCGGCACCACGGTGCGAGCCGTCAGCAAAGCACCGGCCGGTCAGGACGGCCACCTGGAAGTTTCCGCGGCCACGGCCACCGGGGAACCGGTCTCCTGTTTCGCGGACCTGGTACTGGTCGTGGTGGGAGTACGGCCCGACACGGAGCTGGCGGTCAGCGCCGGTGCGAAGCTTGGGCCCCGCGGCGCCATTGCCGTCGACCGGGAGATGCGCACCGGCCTGCCGGGCATCTTCGCGGCCGGGGACTGTGTGGTCACCCACCACCGGCTGCTCGGCGATACCTACCTGCCGCTCGGCACAACCGCCCACAAGCAGGGCCGGGTCGCCGGGGAGAACGCCTGCGGCGGACGCCGGGAGTTTGCCGGCAGCCTCGGCACTCAGGTCGTCAAGATCTTTGACCAGGCCGCCGCCCGCACCGGGTTGCGGGACCACGAAGCCCGGGCCGCCGGATACAACCCGGTGACGGTCGGCTCCGAGGCCGACGATCACAAGGCGTATTACCCCGGCAGCCATCGCATCGCGATGCGGTTCACCGGGGACCGGCAAACGGGCCGCCTGCTCGGGGTGCAGTTGTTTGGCAGCAAGGACGCCGAGATCGCCAAGCGGGTCGACATCGTCGCCACCGCCATCTTCCACAACATGACCGTCGACGGGCTCAGTGACCTGGACCTGTCCTACACCCCACCCCTCGGCAGCCCCTGGGACGCCGTGCAGATCGGCGCCCAGGCCTGGACTCGCGCAGTCCAGGCCGGATAACCGCCGCAGACAGGAGGGCAACGATGCCATCCCTGCTCAGACTGCACCTGGACCGGGTCGGGCGAGTCCGCAGGGGAAAGTGACTCCGGGGCAGCTGGAGGCGAGGGTGGCTGACCGCGAATTTGAGGAGTTCGAGCGGGCCTTGCGCCAGCTGGGGCCACAGGATCAGAACCTGGCCGCCGGGTCAAAACCAGCCTCGCGGCCGGGCAGGGCCGGGCCGATGCGCTCGCGGCGCTCACCAGGTTCCGCACGCTGATGACCGACTGCCCGGCATCCGCTACAGATGGGCCACGACAGTGCCCGCGCCGCGATGATCTATCAGCACGCGACAGCTAAGGCAGACCGGATGATCGCTGACGCGCTCGACAAACGGATCGAGGACTCAGGGAAAGCTGCCAATCCCGGCCCGGACGATGACGACGGCGCGGCCGGGACACTGGCGAACACAGGCCAATGGCACGTTAATGGCACGAGCACCTCGGTCCATGATCAGGATCGGGGTGTTTTGCCTGGTGGAGCTTAGGGGACTCGAACCCCTGACCCCCTGCTTGCAAAGATCGTAGACCAAATGCCCTGATCTTGATCTTTGCAGGTGAGGGAGCCTGCCGTGTGGCCGCGGATGACCGTGATTCGCCATTGGTCACCATCAGATCGGGCACGCCGTGGGCACGGCAAGCTTCTCTACGGCTGTGCTGGCGGTGCTGGGACGCTCAGCCAGCGATCGAGTTCGTTGAGGAGGTTCTCCACCATCGGGCGCAGTTCGTCAGCGATCTCGGCTTGGCTCTGGCCGTCGCGGGTGCGTTGGCCGGCATCGCTGATGATGAAGTGGAGCACGGCGGCGAGCGCGACGCCCTGGAGCCTGGCGACCTCTGGCGCGACGGCGGTGGTATCGCTGATGGCGGCGGCGAGGGCAGCGGCTTGCCGGTCGACAGCACGATCTCATCGACTCCGGTCAGCCGCCGCTGCCGCTTCTTGACGATCTGCCGCTCAAAACTGCCGTCCCGGTCCCGCGGCACCTCGATCCCCACCTGCCCGGTGGCCTCGGTCAGCACCGTCTTCGAGCGGTTCCCGTTGCGGACGTTGCCCGTGTCCTTGACCACCGGGCCGTTCTTGTCATGGCCCAGGTGGGCCCGGGACACCAGTTCCTCGGCCGCCCGCTGCTCAGCGGGCGGCTCTGGCTGTGCCGGTATTCGGCCTGGGCACGGCCATCCAGGAGCGCGTCCTCGGCCAGGCATGGCTCATCGCCGGAATTGTCCTCACCGTGATCGCTGCTGGTCAGCTCGCCGCGGTGATCATCCCCAGACAACGCCGGCTTGTGGACCTTCTGGACCAGGCGTCCCAGCCCAGTGACGGCTCCGCTCCCGGCAGCGAAGTTCCGGCACGAGCGGCGGCCTCACTGGCCCGGCTGCCGATGACAGCTGGCGTGTTCGCGCTGATCTGGGTGGCGATCACCGTGCTCAGGATCGCCAAGCCGGGTGCCAGGAAGCTGACCACGCCGCTGCCAGCAACAGGCACCACACAGCAGTGTTGCGTTGGCCGATCGGTGCGCATGACAGAGCGCGCTGACGAGAATGACCGGCTGTCAGATGGCCGTCGTGAGCTGGTCGAATGCTGCGCGGATCCGGTGGCGGCGGGGACGTCGGTGGCGAGTTCGTAGTGGCCGCGGCGGAGGTTTGGACGAAGGCATGCCCGGCGCCCAGGGTCCGCACGGAACGGTGACGCTTCAGGCCGCGCATCGGCCGGAGGCGGCCTTTCAGCCGTCCGTGATCGGTCTCGATCGAGTTGTTCGCGTACCGCTCGACGGTGTGCAGGGCTGAGGGAATCAGCTCGTCGAGGACTCGCGGATAGGCGGGGCCCGGTCGGTGGTGACCTCGGCCGGGATCGTGCCCGCACGCAGCGCCCGGATGAAGAATCGCCGGGCTGCGGCCAGGTCGCGCCGTGCGGACAGCAGCACGTCAATGACCTGGCCGTGCTGGTCGATCGCCCGGTACAGGTAGTTCCACCGGCCGGCGACCTTCAGGTACGGCTCGTCGGCGAACCATCGGTCGCCGGGAGCATGACGGCACAGCCGGGCGGCCTCGGTGAACTCCGGGGTAAACCGCTGGACCCACCGGTAGATGGTGACGTGGTCGACGTTGATGCCGCGCTCGGCCAGCAGCTCTTCCACGTCCCGGTCGGACAGCCCGTAACGCAGGTACCCGTGGACCGCGAGCGAGATCACCTCCGGCGGGAACCGGAAGCCGGCGAACACCGAGGTCACGCGATGAACTGTTATAGAACCAGTCTCCCGCCCGCTCGTGATCGGCCAACGCAACAGTGGCGATGAGTGGTAACCGGCGTCCGGCCGCGTTGCGCAGCATTCCCCGCCGGGACACGCCTGGATGATGCGCCAGACATGAATCTTTCGGTGCCGCGGGCCGTGCGGATTGCCTACCGGCCGAGGTATCAGGGCCAGCCGCGCAGAATCTTCACTGGTCGGCTTGCATACTGCGCCGGAGATTGATCACCGCCGCCCGGATTCGGCTCTTGAGCGTCCCGACTGGGACATCCAAGATGACGGCGGCCTCGGCGACGGTGTATCCGTCCTCGAACACGAGCATGATGGCCTGCCGCTGCGGGCCGCTCAGTCCGTCCAGGTCCCGGCGGAGCTGCTCGCGGTCGAGGCCGTCCTCCACGGCCTCGCTGACCTGGTCCCACGACACGGCGGCGGCTGCGGTTCTCTCCGTTTCAGCTCCTCGCCGCTGGCGCCAGCGGCGGGTCTACTCCGCGGTGACCGGGGGAAGCTGCCGGGTATGTCTGGCCATGGCGAGCACCCGTTCCCGCAGGCGCGCCGGGGGCTGGGCGGCGGCAGCCATCGCGAGCCGGGTCGCCGTCTCACGCAGGCCGCGGACCTCGGTCACGCACGCAGGGCAGTGGCGGAGATGACGCTCGAACCGCTCCCGCTCCGGGCCTTCCACCGCGTCCAGGACGTAGCTGCCGGTGAGGGTGTGCAGGCCGTGGTTCTGAGACCTCACCCTGTCACCTCCAGGCAGTCGCGCAGCCGTCACGAATCCGGACTTGACCGTCCCGAGTGCGACGCCGAGGAGCCTGGGACCTGCGACGCCATCCCTGACCGGGCGCTGGTCAGCGGCCGGGTCCGGGAACCTCCGGACGCGTCCAGCCAGCTATTTGCCCGTCCAGCAGCCGATGATGTCGGAGGCGACCTCGTAAGCCAGGTTGGTGCGTGACTGCTGGTGCTGGCCCGCCACTCGAGGCAATCCGGTGGCGTCGATCTGCAGCGTCTTGTCGTCCTTGCGGACGACGACCATTCCGCCCGGGGTGTCATAGGCGGTCTCACCGAGGCTGAGGAGGCCGGTCAGAGGGTGAGTGGGGGCGAGGCGCTGCCGTAGCGCATTGGAGTAGGCGGTGGCGGATGCGACGTTGGGTGACTCCTTCACCGACAGTACGAGCGGGCCTGCCGGGAGGTGGTAAGTGCACCTGTAGAGGTGCCCGGCCCAGCTGGTCGTCGTGGATGGAGCGGGGTGCAGGGCCAGCATCGTGGCCACGTCCCGCCGGATTTCTGCTCCGCAGATCATCCGGGAGGACGCCGAAGGACTTGTGGCTGTGTCGTTCTGAGCCGGTGGAGACGCGGTTGCGGCCGGTGACATGCCAGGCATTGACATGCCGGGTGCCATCGACATGCCGGGCGACATCGATCCGCTGGAGGCGTCCGGGCCGGCCGCGTGCGCGGACGCGCAGCCTGCCAGCGCGACCGCCAGGGCTGCGGGCAGCAGCAACCCGAGGGTGCGCCGGTTCATCTGATGCTCCGATCGGGGTCGCGGCTTGGCCGGGATTCGCTTCCCCCCGGGGCCTGTCCCTGGCGGGAGGTGAGGAGCCCGGCGATGACGATGGGCAGGACGACTGCTTCAGCGATCGTGGTGATGATCTTGGTGGTGTACCAGGCGGGCTCGTACATGTCCGGGATCGGGCCGAGGGCGCCGACATCGATGTAGCGGTAGATCAGCACCACGGCCAGCGCGCTGGCGGCGATGAGAAATGCGAACGCGAACGTGGCCCGGGTGCCGCGGAGCATGACGAGCAGCGCGGCGAGGATCGCCACGCCACCCTGGGCGTAGAAGAGCGTGCCCTGGCTGATGCCGCCCGGGCTGGCCGGGGGTCTTGCGGAGGCCAGCTTGAGGTGGATGTAGGCGTCGACCGCCAGGCAAGCGGCGATGAGAACCCGCGCCGCCCACCGCGCTCTGGGCGTTGTCCGGGCGGTCATGAGACGGTCAGCTTTCCGTGCATGTTGGCGTGATAGGTGCAGTGGAACGCATAGCTGCCCGGCTTGGCGGGGGCGGTGAATGTGGCGGTGCCCGACGGCGGAACGTTGACATTGAACGCGTTGCCGACGTCGGCGGTGACGGTGTGGGCGGTGCTGTCCTCGTTGTGAACGGTGATCTTCTCGCCCGGGGAGACATGCGCCGGGACGGCGTACGCGAAGTTCTTGATCGTGATCACCCCAGCCGCGGCCGGGGCGGACGCACCCGTCGCAGCCGGTGAGGAAGACATCGACGGCATCGCGGCCGCGGAGCTCGGGTGTGCGCCCTGGGACGCCGTGTGGGTGGCGGGCTGGCTGGCGGCGGTTCCGCATCCGGCGGCCGTCAGTGCCGCCAGCAGCGGCAGTGCCGCCAGGATGGGGACACGTTTCATGGTGTTCCTCCAATCGTCCCGGCGCGGGACGCCGGGGCGCGGGTGGCCGCCGGACCGGAACAGGTCTGGCGGCGGGCCTCATCTAGGCCCGGTGGGAGCTGATCAAGGTGGCATAGGCGACGATGTTGTCGAGGTAACTGCCCACGCGGGGATCGAACTGACCGCCGCAGGTGATCAGCCGCAGCTGCGCGTCCGGGGTGTTGCCGTACACCTTCAGCGTGGGGAAGGCGTTCTTCGGGTATTTGTTGACGCCGTCGATGCGGAAAACCGCGACGGTCTGGTCGGCGCGCGTGATCGAGACGGTGTCACCGGGACGCAGCGCGCCGAGGTTGTAGAAGACGCCCCTTCCGGCTGCGGCGGAGTCGACATGCCCGACGATGACCGACGGGCCGAGCTGCCCGGGAGCGGGTGAATACCGGTCCCAGCCCGGTGTTGCCACCTGCGACAGTGGCGGTACTTGCAGCGTGCCGTCACGGTTCTCGCCGAGGCGCACCAGGCTGTGCCGGATCCCGATCGCCGGGATGGTGATCGTGGTGGGGACCGCAGCTCGCAGTACCGGCCCGCTGGGCGGGGAACTGGCCACCGGCGAAGAGCTGGCCGGGCCAGCCGAGGGCGGCGGCGCGCTGTGGGGCGCCGGGAGCGCAGCCGACGCTGGTGGCTGAGGTGCGTGGTGCTGAGCGGCCAGCCCGGCGCCGAGCGCGCCGAGCCCTGCGAGGGCGAGCACGGTGGCGGCTACCGGCGCCGTGAGGCGCCGGCGGCCGCCACCGGGCAGCCGTGTCCATCCGGGCATGGCTGCTTACTTCTGGCCGACCGGACGCCGGCGCAGGGCCAGCGCGCCCCCGGCAGCCAGCAGCGTGGCCGCGCCTGCGCCGAGCAGCCACGGGTCCTGCACACCGGAGCTGCCGCCACCGCCGGTGCCGGCTGCCCCGCTGGGCATCTGGCTCATCTGCGAGGTCTGCAGCGCCCCGCACAGCGCCGGTGAGGTGGCCGCGAGCGGCAGCGAGGGCACCAGGTCACTCTTTTCTTTCTGCGCCGTTGAGCTCAGCGTGGTCGGGTCCAGGCCGTGCACCACGATGACGGCCTTGCCGGCCTTGATCGAGGACAGGGTCGCCGAGTCCAGGGTGATCGTGCGTGAGTAGTGGAAGGAAGCGCCACTGGGTGCGACCTTGAGGTCCGTGCCCGCCGCCGGGCTGGTGTCCCCGCTCGTCGACAGGGTCGTCCCGATCGCGCCATAGGCCGGTGCCCCCTCGGTGGTGGAAATCACCCCGTCACCGTTCTTGTCCGCCGACGTGCCCGGGCACACGCCCTGGGCGTTGATGTGGATGTGCTGCACGTGCGGGTACGCGGCACCGCCGAAGGTGGCCGCCAGCCCCTGCACGTTCTCGGTGATCGTGGCCTGGCTCCCAGACAGCTGCAGCATCAGCTGCCCCGATCCGGTGGCGTGGTTGAGCGGATTCAGCGTCGCCTGATACGTGGTCGCCGTCTGCGCGAACGCGGGTGTGGCCGCGGCCAGCGACCCCCCGAGCACCGCTGCCGGGGCCAGTAGCGCCAGCGTCAGCTTCTTCTTATTCATCTGAAACTACTTTCCCTCTTCTAACTCGGCCTGGCCGG
Source organism: Streptosporangiaceae bacterium (assembly GCA_965277615.1). GTDB lineage: Bacteria > Actinomycetota > Actinomycetes > Streptosporangiales > Streptosporangiaceae > Bog-532. The sequence continues at coordinate 731,484 of CBDIDG010000005.1, forward strand.
CCATTACCTGGGATCGTGATGATGGGCCTTCGGGAGTAAATTCTGGTCATGCCCATATCTCCTTCCTATTGGCTTATTCGGAAACGACGGCCAAACAGATTGGTGGCCGGCAAGATAATTGTTGGACTGGGGTGACCAGGGCGGTCACGGATTTCTGGCTGGGCACTCGGGTCCCTGCTTCACCATCCGCGACCAGGGACGATGGTGGTGGCCGACGGTGGCCGGCCACGCGCCTACCGAGACGCCGCCGGGCCCGGCGGAATGCCATCGTGGTGGCCGTGCGTGCCCTCAAGTGCAGCATTTAGAATGTGGGTTCGTCCGGTGCCGTGGCTCAGCTGGTGAAATCAGGCCCGGCATTTTTCGATTTTTCTGTGCCGACGAACTGGGCGCCAGCGTCTATCTCAAGAAATAGCTCTGTGTCATTTCCGGATCTGTCATACTTTCGGTGGTGACGGAGTTTGCGCGCTGTCACGATGAGTCGTGTGTGACGGGGCGGCTTGTTAGCGCGGTGTTCTCCGGGTTGCCGGCGCTGGTCATCGAGGATGGCCCGCTGATCTGCGTCGGGGCCCGGATAGTGCGCCGACGGTGGCGTGCCCGGGCTGAGCGCGGTAACGGCCAGATCGCACGGCTAGCACGAGCGGACGGTGGCCGTCCCTCCCGGCTCATGATCGAGAGCCTGCACGCCGGCCGTGCCTGGCGTGCGGGCGATGGGGCCGGTCGCGGTCCTGGTGTTGGCCCAGGGCCAGAAGGCGGCGGCGAGCAGGATGAGCAGCGGGCCGGTATTGGGATCAGTGGCATGACCGGTGAGGATGCCGCCGAAGTCTTCGCCCGTCACCCAGATGAACAGCGCGAGGATGACCGCCAGGACCAGCGCGGGCCGGGTGGTGGCCCGCAGCAGGATTCCGGCGCCGGTGAGCGCGAACGCGGCAGCCAGCGCGAGGCAGACCAGCCCGGCATGTGGCCCCAGTGTCGTCGCCGTCGTGCGGTTCAGGGCCGCCAGCCAGCCGGGCTCGCCGGCGGCCAGGTCTGTGAACGTGCCCCGCATGGCGCCGGGTGACCGTACCGCGCCCTGCAGGACGAGATAGGCGAAGCTGCCCCACAAGACGAGCCAGGCCGCGCGGGCCCAGCGTGGGCCCAGCGGACTGTCGGCCGCCGGGCCCTTCCTGTCGGCGGGGGCGCCCGGGCCAGCCGTGGCGGCGCTACCAGCGGCTCCGTGGTGGCGAGCGGGCCAGACGAGGACTGCGAGCAACGCGTACAGGACGGCGGCGCCCGGTGCTCCAGTCAGTGGATTGGCCATGCCGGCCATGCCGGAAAGGACCCCGCCGGCGCCTTCGGCCAGCAGCCAGACGCCGAGCGCCCACACGATGGTGCCGGCCAGGGCCGCGCGGGCGGTACGCCGCCACAGCAGTCCCGCCGCCAGCGCCAGCTGGATGGTGGCGAACGCGGCGTTCCACGCCACCACATCGTGGGAGATGAGATGGGCAGCCGACGTCGCGGGGACGGCGAGCAGCGCCGGGTTGCCCATGCTCGCCGGTTCCAGCACCCCGGTGACGAATTGACTGCTGAACATGTAGGGCTGGTACTGCAGGGCGGCGTCCAGCAGCCAGACCAGGCCGAGCGCGATCTGCAGGCCGCGCCGGGCACCCGCTGATTCCCGGCCGCCGGCCCACGCCAGCATGGCCCGGCTGGCCTCCGGTGACCGCGGTCTGCGCAGGGGACGCGCGGCCGCTCGTGTCGACAGGCTAATCATGACTGTGGATCCTTCCGCTGGCGATGTGTGCGCGGGTCTTCCAGCCGGGTGGCGGCCCTGGCCCCGGTCACGGCGGCGAAGCCGTGACCGGGGTGCGGGCCAGATGATGGGATCCGTGCAGGACGGAGAAGTGCAGGAACAGGTTGTGGTGACAGTCCCGGTCATGTCCTTGCGGCCGGTGAGCCGCAGGTACTGGGGCTCACCGGCGCTCTTGGCCCAGACGATCCTGGTACACGCCCTGCGGACCTTGAACCCGACGCCGCCGAGGTTTAACTGCACGCCGCCGAGCCACTCGATGAAGTGGAGCGAGTCGAAGATGCGAGGCGGGGTCTGGGCCTAATCCGATCCCTCAGGAAGGATTCGCAGCAGATTGCCCCGCAGATTGGTCCGCCGGGTGATTTCGATGGCCATTACATCGAACCCGGCGGTGGGCACGGTGTCAGACTGTGCGGGTGAGAGCTGGGCTAGGTGTGTTCCGCGCCGGTGAGGACCGGTCGGTGAACCTGGCCCAGATGACTGATCTGTGCGAGCGGGCCGCACGTGGTCGCGCTGACCTGGTGGTGTTCTGCGAAGCTGCGGTGACCGGATTCGCTGGCAACGACGATTCCCACCATGATCTCGGCTTGGGCGAGCTGGTGCCGGGGCCGGCCACGGCGGTTCTTGGCTCGGTGGCCCGGCGGCTGGGCCTGTGGGTGGCGTTTGGCCTGTTCGAGCGGGTCGGCAGCGCGTTGCATGACAGCGCCGTGCTGATCGACCGCAGCGGAGCAGTACGGCAGGTGTACCGGCGGATCGATCCGCACTGGCACCGGCCCGACGCTGACCCAGCTGTTTACCGGCAGGGCGCTGACCTGGCCCCGCTAACTGCTGATTTCGGTGCGGTGACCACGCTGATCTGCGGAGACCTTTTCAACGAGGACGTGCTGCGGCGATGCCGTGCTGTCCGGCCGGACGTTGTGCTGGTGCCGATGGCGCGCGGCTTTGACGCCGACATCGCCGACGAAGACCAGCGGCAAAGCCAGGAGCAGACCATCTACGCCCGCCAGCTGCAGAAGACCGGAGCGGCCGGCCTGGTCGTCAGCCAGCTCGGCGGCCACGACGGACAGAACGCGACGGCCGCCTTCGGCGGTGCGCTCGCCATCGCGGCTGATGGCACGCTGGTAGCCGCATGGCCATTGCACACCGAGGGACTCCTGCTGGTCGATGTGCCACCTGGCACCGATCCGAACGGCCGGCATAACCAGCAAGCAACATGACCGGCCGCGTGGAAAGCACCAGGGCGGCCGCCGAGCGGCGCCTCCCGTGGGGTGCGAAGCATGAGCGGTGGGCGTATCGACGTGGTTCCGTACAACCCGCTGTGCCCGGACCTGTTCGCGGATGAGCGCCGCCTGTTTGAACGGGTGCTGGCACCGTGGCTGGCCGGCGGTGTTCACCACATTGGATCGACCGCGGTGCCGGGCCTGGCGGCAAAGCCGCTGATCGACATGATGGCGGGTGTCCGCAGCCTGCAAGAGTCCCGGGTGCCGAGGCGCACCATTTCTCCAAGCCTTCAGCGAGCTCGGCGGAACGCACGCACAACCTCCACCTGACCCGGGTAGGCAGCGCGCTTTGGCGTGAGCGGATGGCGTTCCGTGATGCGCTGGACGCGGATCCCGGATTGGCCGGCGAGTATGCCCCGTTGAAGCAGCGCCTGGCGGTCCAGTGCGAGGACGGGATGGACTACGTGGCCGGGAAGCGTGGCTTCGTCGAGCGCGTCTTGACCACGGCGGGGGTCACCCCTGCCCGGAAAGACCCGTATTCGTGACTGGCCCGGCAGGGCCGCACGCGCGGCGCGAAGCGCCGCCGCCTTGCGCGGTGACGCATAACATGGAGCTGCAGCTCGGCGGAGATGTCAAAGCCCCGTGCTGGATCTCCTGCTGGCAGATCCCGCGATGGGCAGACCGGTGACCTGTACTGGGCGGTGCCCCGGCCGTAACTGACCGTGGGTACCGCCAGTGGCGGTCCCAGCCGTTATGGGCCTCGTTGACCATCATCACCGGCGCCTGGGCAAATCCCCATCGCGCCAGTTCCTCCACCGTCCACCAGCCCTCCATGGCACCCATCACCGCCTGCCGGTCTCGCCAGTTTGCCGCTGCTGCCACCTTCCTCGAGCGGGGAAAGGGGGAAGCCGGCCGGACGCGGCACCGAGAACTGATCGGGCACGCAGCGGGCAGCACGGCGCCGCAGCAAACACCCCTGAAAATAGCGTCTTTCCTGGTGGAGCTTAGGGGACGCGAACCCCTGACCCCTTGCTTGCAAAGATCATCAGCCAAGTGCTCTGATCTCGGTCTTTGCAGGTGAGAGGCCCTGTGGCGTGCCCGCTGATGACCGTGATTCACCGCTGGTCACCACCCGATCAGCACGCTACGGGCACAGCTTCTGCGGCCGGGTGGCTCTACTCCCGGTATGTCGGTAAGCATCTGGACCCAGTGCCTCTCAGCTGCTCTCGCGCTCCCCCTCCCACCCGAGCCCACGGTTCGGTCGCCGACGTCGCCTACCACTGGGGCTTCACCAACCTCGGCCGCTTCGCCCGCGCCTACCGCGACCGCTTCGGCGAGTTCCCCGCCGTCGCCCTTGACGAACGGCCTGCTGTCAGCCAATCGGGCACGCCGCCCCGCAGGGCCGGCCATCCCCCGGCAGTCGAGGTTGGTCAGCTAGGTCGCTTCACGGCTCGGGTGATCGGTGAAGTATCCGGCGGATCCTGAAGGTCCTGAAGGTTCCCGCGGCTGCGAAGCCGACCTACAAGCCTTAATGCTCTACCCAGTTGCCCATTTGCGGGCACGAGTGTCCGCGGTCCGCGCGGCTTCGTCGAGACTGTTGTGGACGGAGAAGACACTGCCCAGGCCGGTGAGGGTGAGGATGCGCTGTACCAGGCCGTGTGGCGCGGCGAGTAGCAGGTCCCCGCCAGCGGCCCGGGCCTGTGCCCGCATCTGGCTCAGCACGCCCAGGGCGCAGCAGTCGATGTAGTCCAGGGCGCCCAGGTCGGCGATGATCTGCGGGTTGCGGGCCGCGGCCGCCGTGAACCCGGCCGTGAGCCTGGCGGCATCGGCGGCGTCCAGTTCCCCGCGTAGCGTGATCACGGTGTGACCGCTATATTCGCGGGTGGTCAGCCCGGCACTGATCAAGGGAAGCGTGCCTTCCTGCTCCGGCAGCAAGGCGGGGTCCGGGCCTGGCGGCTATCTCAATAGCTTCCTCTGTGAATGCTACGCCCCGCCCTGTCCCGCCGGTACCTCACCGCCGTACCTCAGGGGCTCATCCGCAGGAGCACCGTGGTGCCGCCGTTCCCGGTCCGGATCTCGACCTCATCGCAGACCAGCCGGGCCAGCGCAAGGCCCATCCCCCCGCTTCGCCTGGCGGCGGGGGCAGCTTCAGCGGACGGCTGCCAGCAGCCGTCATCATGGATCTCGGCCGCTGCGGCCCCGCCGGTGACCCGTAGCAGCAGCCGCGCCGCCGGTGACCCGTACCGGACCGCGTTGGCTGCGATCTCGTGGACCGCGATCACGAAATCATCCGTCCGGCTGGCCGACAGGCCCACACGTGTGGCCCATTGCGCTGTCACCCGCCGCACCCGCCGCAGGTCATCCACGCTGAACCGCAACCGGCGCGGCGCGGGGAACCCCGCCTCCTCTGGCCGCCCCGGTGACTTCATGCTGCTGTGCTACCCGGGAGCGGGCCCGCAAACAAGGCCTCGCCTCCTCCAGCACCAGGCCCAGCGGTGCACGATTTCCGGCACGGCGGCGGTGATCAGGTCGCGCACGATGCACTGCACGATGATGTCGCAATCCAGGCGGTGGGCGGCTTCCTGCTGGCTGTTCCAGCCGCGCTGGCAGCCCGGGAACCCGGCCCGGGGCAGCTGCCCGGCCGGATGCCCGGCGAGGGTAGCGATCAGCGCAGCGCGTCAGCGGGAGCGGCGGACGGCTACCCAGCTGGCCACATTCTCCGAACCGGCCGCCACCGCGCCTGCCAGCTCGGCCAGCCGCCGGTTCTGTGTCCGTGCCTGGCCGCGCAGCAGCGCAAACGCCTGGTCCACGTCCACGCCCAGCCGTTCGGCCAGCTTTCCCTTGGCTTGCTCGATCGTGACCCTCGAGTTCAGCGCGCCCTGCAACTGCTCGGCCAGTACTTCCTGATGCCGGAGGTTGCGCTCATGCAGCAACCCGATGGTGGCCACATCAGCCAGCGCCTGCCCGATCCGCAGCCCCGCTTCATCGAGGTGGCCCGGCGTCTGCATGAACAAGTTCATCGCCCCGATGACTTCACCACGCAGCCGCATCGGGACCGCCTGGACCGCCGCGAACCCGGCCCCGGCCGCGGCCGGCGCGAACACCGGCCACCGGTGCCCCGCCGCCGCGATATCCGCCTCGGACACCGGCCGGCCTGTCTGGTAGCACTCCAGGCACGGCCCCTGATCATGCTGCAGCTGGAACAGCTCCACCAGCCGCGCCTGCTCAGTCGATGAGGCGATGACCCGCAGTGCCCCCCGCTGATCGGCCAGCATCAGCCCGGCCGCGTCCACGTCCAGCAGCTGCACGGCCCGGTCCGCCAGCCCGTGCAGGAAATCCACCACATCAAAGTCAGCGACCAGCGTGTCCGCCAGCTCAACGAACGTTTCCGCCAGCAGCTGCTCGCGATTCTCGCCCATGCTCATGCCGCCCATTCCGAATCGTTCGTGCAACAACCATAGGCCGCATCCGGGCCGGCGTCTGCCGCCACCGGGCCCCTAGCTAGCCGGTTCTCCGGCGTCATCGGTGTCCAGCCGCAGCCGCCGGTCGACCACCGCCGCCGCCACCTCACCCAGCGCCCAGTCGTGCGCGAACGCATACGCCCGCAGCAGCGCCAGCGCCTCTTCGAGCCCCACCCCGCGCTGCGCGGACACCATCCCCGTCGCCTGATACACCTGGGCATGGTGATCAGGCCAGCCGTCCCGCGCCCAGCCGTCGTGGGCCCGGCCATCCCCGTCCCAGTCCCCGTCGTGGGCCCGCCCGTCCCCGTCAGCCCCGGCCCGGGAATTCAGCAACAGCTGCAGCGCCACATCCGCGCACACCAGCACATCGGCCAGGGCGCCGGGGCTCAGCGAACCAGGAGCACTCCGGTACAGCCCCAGCACCCCGACCCGGATCGCCCCCAGGGCCAGCGGGAACGCGAACACCGCGCATGCCCCCGCGTTCACGCCCGCGACCGTGAACCCCGGCCACCGTGCCTGCCAGCCAGCCGGCCCCAGGTCTGGCACCAGCACCGGGCTCCCCGCGGTGAACGCGTCCACGCACGGGCCCTCACCCAGCATGAACTGCAGCTCATCCAGCTCGGCCGCCCGCCGGTCCGTAGCATGCACCAGCTCCCGCCGCGCCGGGTCACTCATCACCGACAGCCAGGCACCATCCACCCCGGCCACCGCCGCCGCGACCTCACACGCAACGCCAGCCGACACCCGGGCCCCCCGAGCCCCGGCACGCTCAGCAACCAGCCCCCACACCCGGGGCCGCCGTGCATCAGCATGCCCGCTCACCGTCTCAGCCACCGTGCAACCGCGAACCCATGTATGAACTCCGGCATCAGCCGCACCTCTGCTCGCCCGGTCATCTAAGGACCGCAACCGAGCCAGGGGGATGCAGCCGGCGGGGACCCGGCTAACCACAACCAGACAACAAGGTCACGTAACCCTCTCACCCTACGCCCCGCCGCCCGAGTCCGACGCGGATACGCGAACCGTCAGCCTTCCCGATCCGATCTCTCCGGCGCTGCGCTGGAACCTTCATGCTTCACGTCCAACGGCCAAGAAGGCCTAATCTTCACCGGACCGCAGGGGGCACAACTGCGCCGGGGAAACTTCCGGCGCCGGGGCCAGCTTGCAAGAGCTGATGACCCGCATGGGACACAGCAGCACCCGGGCGGCCCTGATTTATCAGCACTCCACCGACGAGCGGCAGCGGGAGAGCGCGGATGCCCTCGACCAGAGCTGGCCCGAGACGAACTCAAGCGCGGAAAGGGGAAGGCGGCCGGACGCGGCTCTGGGAACCGATCGGGCACGCAGCGGGCACGGCGTCGTCGCAGCGCTTCGTAAAAATGATGTTTTGCCTGGTAGGAGTGGAGCTAGGGGACTCGAACCCCTGACCCCCTGCTTGCAAATCGCCGTTATCAGTCGGGTGATGTGCTGTGAGCTGGGCCGTTGTATAGCCGTAGCTGACCGTGGGATACCGGCAGTGACCAGTGTTAATGGCACGCTAATGGCACGGCCTTGCCCGTCACGCTATGCCTCCTTAGACGGTTTCAGCAGGCCCCACCTGATGCTGTCTGGTACGGGTGTGACGGGTTGAAGTGGCACCACCTTCGCCGCTTGGCGCGCATCGCGGTCGCGCCGGGCATGAGCCCGGCTCCAGCCGCAGCCCGGGATGTGGAGGGGATACTGACGGGATGGGCATCGAGGTCGTGCGCTACAGCGAGCGGCCGGAGTTGTGGGAGCAGCTCCACAGGCTGTCGGAGGAGGTCTGGCCCGAGTACAACCTGCACGGCGATGTGATCAATCAGTACTGGGTGCGGCTGTATGAAGTGTTTCCCGAATGGCAGTTTGCAGGTCCGCCGCGGGTTGGAGCAGCTCCTGTGCGAGCGCTTCAACCTCGATCACACGACCCTGCAAGTCGACCACGCACCTCATGAGCTGCTGACCGTAGGCGGCACGGGGTGACGGGAATCGCGAGCGGGCCGGCGGCTGAGCCGCTGCCCGGCCTGCACCGGCGGGCTGTCCGCCTGGAGCAGTTCTCGATCGGGTGGATGGTGATCGAGGCAGGCGTGGCTGTCACAGCGGGCATCATCGCCGGTTCCCTGGCGCTGACCAGCTTCGGCTTCGACTCGGTTATCGAGCTGGTCTCCGCTGTCCTGGTCCTGGGCCGCTTGCGCGCCGGGCTGCGCGGCGGCGAGGCGAACGAGCTGGCCGAGCGGCGGGTGCTGCGGATCATCGCCGTCACGTTCTTCGTCCTGGCCGCCTACGTGCTGGCCGGCTCGGTCATCGCCCTGGCCACCCAGGCCCACCCCGAACGGTCATCTGCCGGTATCGGCCTGACCGTGGCTTCGCTCCTGGTCATGCCGCTACTGGGCTGGCGCAAACGGCGCGTCGGCTCAGCGCTGCACAACCAGCTCGTCCTGGCCGACGCGGCCGAGACCATCCTGTGCGCCACGCTCGCCGCGACGACCCTGCTCGGGCTAGTCCTGTTCGCGGCCTTGGGCTGGTGGTGGGCTGATCCCGTCGCCGCCCTGGCCGTCGCCTGGTTTGCCATCCGCGAAGGCCGCGAAGCCTGGCAAGGAGAACTGGTCTGCGATGACTGATTCTGAGGCAGATGTCCCTCAGCGCCTGCGTCGCGTCCTCGACGCAGGCAGCGCGCCCTTGATGCGGGTAGCCGCGACTCGGCATGCGCAGCAGTACACCTGGACAGCACGGGTCGCCCCGGCGGCCTGAACCCGGTCAGGACGGTCCCGCCGCCGGGGCGCGGTGATCAGCCAGCACATCATGCGGGTCCGCGCCGGGGACCTGCGAGTCGGCGTGCACGAGAGCCCCGGACAGCCTGGGCATCGCATGCAGCAGGGCATGTTCGGCGTCGACGGTCAGCTGGTGGGCCTGCACCGCGCTGATATCCGGCGGGACAGCAATCTCACATTCAGCCCGCAATTGATGGCCCACCCACCGCATCCGTACCTGGCCTACCCCCAGCACACCCGGCGTGGCCGCCAGCACACGCTCGGCCTGATCAACCAGCGCTGGGTCCACCGCGTCCATCAGCCGCCGGTAGATCTCCCGCACCGCCTGCCGCAGCACCGCCAGGATCGCGATGGTGATGACGAGGCCGACCACCGGGTCGGCCCAGTTCCAGCCCAGCGCCACCCCGCCCGCACCCAGCAGCACCGCCAGCGACGTGAAGCCATCGGTGCGGGCATGGAGCCCATCGGCGACCAGCGCCGCCGAGCCGATCTTGCGGCCGGTGCGGATCCGGTACCGGGCCGCCAGCTCGTTCCCCGCGAACCCGATCAGCGCCGCCACCGCCACCGCGATCAGATCCGAGAAGTGATGCGGGTGGATCAGCCGGGTTACCGCCTCGTAGGCGGCCAGCGCCGACGATGCCGCGATCGTCAATACGATCACGATCCCGGCCAGATCTTCGGCCCGGCCGTACCCGTAGGTGTACCGGCGGGTCGGCGGCCGGCGGCCGATCACAAAGGCCACCCCCAGCGGCACCGCCGTCAGCGCGTCCGCCGCGTTATGCAGCGTGTCGCCCAGCAGCGCCACCGAACCCGACAAACCCGTCACCACCGCCTGGATTACCGCGGTCAGGCCCAGCACACCCAGCGTGATCCACAGCGTCCGCATCCCCTCGGCGCTGCCCTCCATCACCGCATCGATCTGATCGGCCGGCTCATGCGAGTGCGGGCGCAGCACATGCCCCAACCGGGTCGCCAGACCCGAACTGCCGTGCTCATGATCATGGCCGTGCTCATGCTGGTGGTCATGATCGTGTCCGGCTTTATCGTGGCCGGCGTGCGGGTGGCTCATGAAGCCCAGGATGCCTGCAGAACCTTGTTGCAGCATCTCAACATCAGCGCCCCCGACGCACCTGCGAATCGGTCGCTGTCCTGGGCCGGAACTGTCCCGGGCAGGCCGCTCTGATGAGGGCTCGTGTCCTGGCGGGATTGGAACGGGCAGGGGCGGCTCACCGCCGGCCGACCGGGGTGATCAGGGCACGCCGCCAGGCTCCGGGTCGCAGCAGCCGTAGTCCGTTCAGGCCGACGATGACGGTGGAGCCTTCGTGTCCCAGTACGCCCAGCGGCAGCGGGAGATACCCGGCGAGGTCCCAGATCACCAGGGCGGTGATGAAGGTGGCGGCGATGACCAGGTTGGCGATGACGACCCGGCGGGCCCGGCGGGAGAGCTCGATGACGGCGGGAACGGTGGCCAGCTCGTCGCGGACGATGACCGCGTCTGCGGTATCGAGGGCCAGGTCGGATCCGGCCCGGCCCATGGCGACGCCGGTGTCCGCGGTGGCCAGAGCGGGAGCGTCGTTGACGCCATCGCCTGCCAGCAGTACCCGGTGGCCGGCTGCCTGGAGGGCGCGCACAGCGTCAGCCTTTCCCTGGGGCAGGAGGCTGGCGCGGACGTCGCTGATGCCGGCCTGCCCGGCGAGACGGACCGCGGCGCGCGGGTTGTCGCCGGTGAGCAGGATCGGCGTGGATCCGGTCAGCGCGGTGATGGAAGCGACGGTGGAAGCGGCTGCGGGCCGGAGCTGGTCGGCGAGGCCGAGCACGCCAGCCGGAATGCCGTCCAGGAGCACCACGACGGCGGTCTGCCCGGCCTGTTCGAGGCTGGTGACGGTGGCTGCGGCTGGATGCCTGTCATCGGCGGGGGTCAGGAGATAGGCCGGGCTGCCGACCTGTACTCGCTGCCCGGCGATACGGGCGCTGACTCCGCGTCCCGGTTCGGATGTGAAGTCGTCCGCGTGAGCTGGCCTCAGCCCGGCCTGCTGTGCCGCCGCGACCACGGCCCGGGCCAGGGGATGCTCCGATGGGTTTTCCGCAGCCGCGGCCAGGGCCAGCAGTTCCTTCCGATCCAGGTCAGTGCCGGGCAGCAGGACGGTGCCGGCGAGATAGGGGGCGCCCTGGGTCAGCGTGCCGGTCTTGTCGAAAGCGACCTGCGTGGTCTGGCCGATCTGCTCCATCACCACGGCGGACTTCACGAGCACGCCGTGGCGTCCGGCATTGGCCATGGCGGCCAGCAGCGGCGGCATGGTGGCCAGGACCACCGCACAAGGTGAGGCGACGATCATGAAGGTCATCGCGCGCAGCAGCGTAGATTTCAGGTCGGCGCCGAAGGCCAGCGGGATCAGGAACAGCGCGAGCGTGGCGGTGACCATGCCGGCCGAGTAGCGCTGTTCGATCTTCTCGATGAACAGCTGGGTCCTGGCCTTGGTGGCCGACGCCGCTTCCACCATGGCCACGATGCGCGCGATCACGGTTTCGCCGGCGGGCCGGCTGACCCGCACCCGGAGCGCTCCGGTGCCGTTAGAGGTCCCCGCGAACACCTCATCACCAGGATCCTTGGCCACCGGGAGGCTCTCACCGGTGATGGTGGCCTGGTCAACGTCGCTGGCTCCGTCGACGACTTCGCCGTCGGCCCCGATCCGTTCTCCGGGCCGGACCAGGATCATGTCACCGACCTGCAAGGTTGCGGTCTCGACGTGCTCCTCACCGGTGGCGGTGAGCCGCGTCGCGGTGTCGGGAGCCAGGTCGAGCAGGCCACGGACCGAATCAGCGGTGCGCTGGGTCGCGACCGCTTCCAGAGCACCGGATGTGGCGAAAATGACGATCAGCAGGCCACCGTCCAGGACCTGCCCGATCGCCGCGGCGCCGATGGCAGCCACCACCATCAGCAGGTCCACATCCAGGGTTTTGCCCCGCAGCGCCCGCAGCCCGGCCCAGCCCGGCTCCCAGCCGCCGGTGACATAACAGGCCAGGAACAGCGTCCACGACAGCCAGCTGGGCCCACCGGCAAAATGGGCGGCCAGACCGGCCGCGAACAAGACCGTGGCTGTGACCGCCCAGCAGACCTCGGGCAGCGACCACGCCCGGGTACGGCGGGCCGCGACCGGCGCTGCCTGCGCAGTAGCGGTCGCGGGTTCGATCACGGTCGTGATCACCGGAGCTCCTTCGCCTCGTAGCGGCTTACCCCTTCATTCTACAGGAACTAATGAAGAACTGTTCATGTGTGCATACTGCTATGCTGTGCCCATGGGCCATGGAGTGAACGGCCGCGATACCCCGCCCGCCAAGCTGGACGCCGACACCGCCGCCTCGGTCGCCGCCACCTTGCAGGCTCTGGCGGCCCCGAGCCGGCTGCTGATCCTGGCCCGCCTCCGCAAAGGCCCCTGCCCGGTCACCGAGCTAGCCGAAGAGATCGGCATGGAGCAGTCGGCGGTCTCCCATCAGCTGCGGCTACTGCGCAACCTCGGCCTGGTCACCGGCAAACGCTCCGGCAAGCACATCGTCTACGGCCTGTATGACAGCCACGTCGCGATGCTGCTGGACGAGGCCGTCTACCACAGCGAGCACCTGCGCCTGGGCGTCCGCGACACTCCTCCCATCGACGCCACCGGCTAGCGATAGGCCAATCAGGACCGCCGCACGCAACCCGCCGTGGTCACCTGCGCAGGACCGATGCCCGCGGCGACGGCGAAAGAGTTCAGGGCCGGCGCCTGGCCGGCGGGGACGGCCGCCTGGGTCTCTTCGGCACGCCGTCCATGTTGTTGCGGATGGCCATGCCGTGCCAGTGCACGGTCGTCGGGGCGGCCAGCTTGTTGCTGAGGCCGGCGTGGATGACGTCACCCTTGCCCACCCGGATCTCCGGGCCGGGAATCTGCCCGTGGTAGCTCCAGGTGTTCACTACCACCCCGCCCAGGTCCACTTGGCCCACGGTGGCCACCAGCGCGGTGGCGGCGGTGCGACCGGTCTTGACCCGGGCAGCTTCAGCGGCGGCCACCTGCGGACTGCCGGGCCCGATCAGGTCCGGGCCGGCCGAGGGTTTCCCTGGCTTGCTGCAGATAGCCGTGCTGCAGCCGCCGGTGGCACCAAGAGTGCCCAGCGCGGTGGCGGCCAGGCCGGAACGGAGCAACGTGCGGCGATCGATGTCAGTCACAGGCGGAGTCACTTACGGATCAGGCCTCGCAAGCTGACGGGCGAGACGGGGTTCGGCGCGAGGGGAAGATTCCTGGCGCTTCGTACTGCGGGCGGCCGTGATGACGAACGGAATGCCCGGTATGCGCACGGTCAGTAGCTAGGCGCACGCCGCGGCCAGGTTGGCCAGGTGGCGCAGCCCTGGCCCGCCTCCTTTAACTGGGCGTGACGGTGACGAATCGCATGAGGTGGCGGCCAAACCCGTAGCTGACCTGGGGACGTTCAAACCCGGCTGCCTTGAGAGCATTCAGCAAGTCGCCTGGTCGCGAGAGCCGGTACGGCGAATGGTCAGGAATGTGAATTGCACGCGCGACGAAAGTGTCCGTGAAGTCGTAGCCCACAAACGTGCCGCCGGGCCGCAGGACCCGATACACCTGCTCGAGGCCTTGGTGCCAGTCGCCGACATGATGCAGCATCAGAAAGCTGGTGACCACGTCGAACGAGTCATCAGCGAAGGGCAGGCGGATGACGTCAGCCTGCTCCGCAGTGGCATTCTCGTAGCGCGAGAGCCGCGTTGCCGCGGTCCGGACCATCGCCGGGTCGAGGTCGGTGGCGGTCACGTGGACATCGGGATAACGGGCGGCGGTGCCAGCGGCCATGGCAGCGCTGCCGCTGCCAAGTTCCAGCAGCCGGCCACGGGGTTCCAGGCCCTGAAGCGCCCAGGGCAGCACTACATGCCCGGCGAAGCTGCGCCAAAGCGCGCTGCGGCAGGAGGATCGCTCGGCGGTGGACATAACGGGCATGGAGTGTTTCCTTCTGGCGGCGCGGACGCTTCACCTAACTGCCTTAGGAGTTTAGGTCAGGGGAACGATCCTCGCCTGGCAACGACCCTGGTCTCGGGCGATCTGGGCCGGAACGTCGGCACAGAGCCGGGCGGCGCCAGGAGCCGTGGCATTCGGCATACGGAAGCGAAACCGCATGTACGGCAGATAACGCGTCATACGCCTGCCGACTCCTGTCACCTTGTCAACTAAGGTGCTTAAGCCATAGGGTGACGCGGCGCGCAGGCCGTCAAGCTGATAAATGGTTATTCCGGTCGCGGTGCGCCAGCTCTGCTGCGGCGTGATGACCCGGAGGGCATGCCGAGGAGGAGATGTCATGGCCCGGTTCGGCGACCTAGAAGCCTCGATCATGGACGTGGTGTGGGCGACTGCGACGCCGGTACGAGTGCGGGAGGTCTCCGATCAGCTGAACAGGGAGCGCCCGCTGGCGTTCAACACGGTGCAGACGGTCATGGAGAATTTGTTCCACAAGGGCTGGCTGACCCGGCGCAAGAACGGCCGCGCGTACTGGTACGAGGCGGTCCGGTCCCGCGACGACTACGTCGAGCAGCTGCTGAATGAGGCCCTGGCGATCGCACCGGACCCTGCAGCGACCCTAGTGCGGCTGGTCGGCGGAATGGACCCGGCGGAGATCGCTTCCCTGCGCGCGGCGCTCGACGCGGTTACGGACCAGGAAACGCCGCGATGAGGGGCGCCATCGTGGCCGTTCTGCTGCTGTACGCCGTGGGCGCGGCGGCGGCTGGCTCGCGTTGGCTGCCGCGAGCATCCTGGGCTCTGCGTGCGCCCCGGGCCGCTATCGCGACCTGGCAGGCGACCACCTTGTCGGTCGTCGCCTCGGTCGTCGCGGCCGGGGTGATCCTGGCCGTCCCCTGCCTGCCGTGCACCCTGACCCCCGCCGCCTTCCGATCCTGCCTGGCGGGAATGTGGGCTCAGCATCTGATACCGGAAGGGATCTTGGCCACTGCCTTTGGCGGCCTGCTGGTGCTCACCGTGCTGAGCCGGATCGCCTGGTGTACCATGGCCGCACTCGTCGGGGGCCGCCGCCGGCGTGCCTGCCACGATGAAGTGCTAACCATGATTGCCCGGCCGGGTCCGGACGGAGTTCAGGTGATCGATGACGACCGACCCGCGGTCTACTGCCTGCCCGGCCGCCGTCGGATCGTACTGACCACCGGCGCCCTGCGCTGCCTGAAGGGGCGCCAGCTGGAGGCGGTCGTGGCCCACGAGCGCGCGCACCTGGCTGGGCGTCACCATCTGGTGCTCGCCTTGGCCAGCGCGCTGCAGACCGCGTTCCCGGCCGTCCGGTTCTTCGCCCTAGCCGCAAACCAAGTCGGTGAGCTGGTCGAGGTGGCTGCGGATGATGCCGCTATCCGCCGCGAAAACCGCCTTACGCTGGCAGGCGCGCTGCTGGCGGTCGCTGCGGCCGGCCCTCCCGCCGGGGCGCTTGGCGCGGGCGGGACCGCGGCTGCTCAGCGTGTCCGGCGTCTCATTGATCCTCCCTGCCGCCCGAGCCGCGCCCAATGGGCGCTGACCTTGCTCACGCTGGCTACGGTTTCGCTGCTCTCCGTGGGTGCGCCCGCGATTGCCCTGATGACCATCCTTCATTGCCCGGCCGACCATCTCATGCCCGGCTAACTCCATCTCCGCTGGCAGCAAAGTCAGGGGTGCCGACGGTCATCCGGCACACCGGGGCTCACATGGCTTCCCGGCACCGCACCTGATGGTGTTCGGCGCGATCGACTTCGGCCCCCGGCCTGCACTTCCACGATCTGCGACACACCGGCAAGATGCTCGCCGCACCAGGCGCCAGCCTGGGCGACCTGAAGGCGCGGATGGGCCACGACAGTACCCGCGCCGCGATGATCTATCAGCACGCGACAGCTGAGGCAAACAGGATGATCGCTGACGCGCTCGACAAGCGGATCGAGGCCTCAGGGAAAGCTGCCAATCGTGGCCCGGACGATGACGACGGGACGACTGAGACACTGGCAAAGACGTGCTAATGGCACGTTAATGGCACGAGCCCGCCGTCCATGGTCAGGGTCGGGGTGTTTTGCCTGGTAGAAGTGGAGCTTAGGGGACTCGAACCCCTGACCCCCTGCTTGCAAAACGCCGCTATCAGCCGAGAACTACGGCCTCAGCTGGGTTGTTGCCCGTCCGCGGTTGACCGTGGTGCACCACCCGTGACTGGTGTTAATGGCACGCTAATGGCACAGCGATCTTGCCCGACAGACGGATCGACCTCATCTTTATCAGTTCGATCATGGCTGGGGGTCAGGTGACGAGCCCGAAGCCAGCGGTCCAGGGCACGAGCTCTCGTGCAGCGAGGGTGAGCTGGAGAAAGCCGAGTGCTTCGAGTTCGCGGGCGCGGCGCAGCGGTCCTGCGTCGATGGCGTGCAGCCCACCCGTAGTGATGACCTCGGCAAGGAGGGACTTCGCGTCGGTGTTGTCCCCAGCGATGAGCACGGTGGTGGTGAGTGGCCCAACCGTCCCGGCGGCCAGGGTCGCGGCGAAGGTGGTGTTGAACGCCTTGAGGACATGGGAACGGGGTAGCGCGGCCGCGATCTCGCTCGTGGCTGAGCTGTCCGCGGGGACGGTGAGGGAGTCGAAGGTCTCGAAGTTGACGGGGTTGGAGATGTCAACGACGACCTTGCCAGCCAGGTGCTCGCTGCGCTGCTGAAGAAGGTCTTGCATCACTGAGTGCGGCACCGCAAGGACCACGATGTCGCCCGTGGCTGGATCGTCCTTGCCGAGGAGCTCGACGGTGTGGCCGCCGTTGGTCGCCAATTTGGCTATTGCCTGGCCCATCTTGCCGGTGCCGATGATGCTGACGTGCGTCACGAGGCGGGACCTTTCGTAGGCAGGCTGGTCGGGTTGTCCAGGGAAGCCGGGTAGGCGATCGCCACGCCTACCCTGCCCACGTGTCGCAGCGTGCTTTGGAAGAACACGGTGAGGGCTACTTGACGCCCATGATGTATTCCTCGGTGATCGCGCCGTCCTTCCACTTCGCTACGGTGACGAAGTTGACGCCGCCCTCGGCGTTGGAGATCACGCAGGTCCAGTCGCCGGCCGCCATCCTCACGGAGTGCTCCAGAACCTTGTTTGCTGGTACGGACGCCTGGTACGACTGGCAGGCAGTGACGTGTGCGTCGATGCCCTCGGTCTTCTCACCAAACATGTCGACGGACACGTCGTCGCTGTGCAGCTTGCGGAACAGGTCCCAGTCCGGTCCGTTCCACGCTTCGAAATTGACCTTCTCGAACAGGTCGATGGGTGCCTCATTCTCAGCCACGAATGCTCCTTCTGTTTCGCGCGTGAGCGCCTGCCTGTCTGGCAGATACCTTCCTAACACCAGGCCACAAAACCTGTCTAGGTACTCGAAAGTGACCTAGTCTTCTTCAGTGACTGCTACCGTGTGCGGAATGGAACAACCGTCACCGACGGACCCCTACGGTCCCGGCACACCCATGCGCGACGCGATAGAGCGCATGGCGAACAGGTGGACCGTCCTGGTCACGCACGTCCTGGAAGACGGACCCACGCGCTTCAACACCATAAAGCGGCGCCTCGACGTGAGCTCTCAGGTCCTCACCCGGGTCCTTCGAGACCTCGAACGCGACGGACTGATCGAACGAGCAGTCCGTACCGAAGCACCAGTCAGTGTCGAGTACAGCCTCACCAGCTTGGGCGGAACGATGTGCACACCGGTCCACCACGTCCGCGAGTGGGCAGAGAAGGTCTCCTCCGACATCGCCGACGCCCGAGCGGCCTGGGATCAAGCACACCAAGCCCAGTAGCGCGACCAACGATCCAGCAGGGGAGATCGCTGGGAGCAGCGGAATCTCCGGCCTGGTCGAATATGCCGCCGCAGGTGGTCCACTGCTTCGCCGTAGCCGGGCACTGGCGAGGACAGGCTAATGGCACATTAATGGCACGAGCACCCCGGCCTACGGTCAGGATCGGGTGTTTTACCAGGCAGAAGTGGAGCTTAGGGGACTCGAACCCCTGACCCCCTGCTTGCAAATCGCCGTTATCAGCCGGGTGATGTGCTCTGAGCTGGGCTGTAGTGTGTCCGCCACTGACCATGGGATACCGGCAATGGCCGGTGTTAATGGCACGCTAATGGCACAGCGACTTCGCTTCACCGAGACGGATCAACCTCATCAGTTCGATCATGGCCGACGTCATAAGGCTGTGGCCTCAGGCTCCGCGCAATCGGATAAGGGCAGGAGAGGCGGCATGAGCGTCGGCTTCGCGGCGGGCGAAGAGCAGTGGCGGTCTCGTTTGGGCACGCTGCGCCAACTGGTGCGTCAAGAGGTCGTGGCGCGACAGCTCGCCGAGTGCGTGCCGGATGCGCCTCGGCGGCGAGTGCTCGACATCGGATGTGGTCAGGGCACGCAAGCTCTCCTGCTGGCTCGGCGCGGGCATGTTGTCACCGGGCTGGATTCGTCAGTTCATCTGCTCGACGATTTTCGCGCCGCGCTGGCAGCGGAGCCTGCCGAGGTCGGTCACCGCGTGCGGCTGGTGCAGGGCAAGGCCGAGGCGATGACCAGTTTGTTCACCCGCTCAAGTTTCGATGTCGTCTTGTGTCACGGCGTGCTGATGTACTTCCCGGACCCCAATCCGCTGCTCGACGCGATAGCACACATTGTTTCTCCGGGCGGCATGGTGTCCCTGCTGGTGCGCAACGGCGATGCCCTGGCCATGCGCCCCGGTCTGCTCGGTGACTGGGACGCTGCTGGCCAGGCATTTGACGGAGTCGCCTACCTGAACCGGATCGGTGTCGACGCCCGGGCCGATCGTCTGCAGGACCTGACGGACGCGCTGGCCCGGCGGCAGATGCCCGTAACTCGGTGGTACGGAGTCCGGGTCTTCACCGACGCGGCCGCCTCAGATGCACCGCTACCTGAGGATGCAACGCTGAATGCCATTTTGCGGTGTGAGGAGCGGGCTGGCCGAACCGACCCGTACCGGCATGTCGCCGCGCTGCTGCACCTGATCGCTACGGGCGACGGTGAGGCGCCTGGACCCTGAGCTCAAACCACGCTGGCTCAGCAACGGTCAGACGAAGACGTGAATCGGCCGCCGCTGCCTGCGGCTCCGGCTCGCCGAGCAGTGGCCCTGGACCCCTGAAATCACCGCCGCGGTCGCCCGCCTGCAGGCCATCCAATCCAGCTGACCAGCCGGAAGCGACCCGACGACCAGGAAGGAAACCCCAGGGGCCCGCGGAACCCCCCGCCACCCGGCGCGACAGCAGTCGGTAGAGGTCGTTGGCGCAGGCCAGAGGGTTGATGACAGTCGGATCGGATCGGATCGGGTCGGTGCCGGGCGGTGCGGTTGCTGCACTTTACTCTTGCACCGATTCCGGTTGTTCGAATCATACCCATCGTTTGTAGGGCAATATCGACAACTCGATGGCCAGTGCGATTCTGGCTTCCTGCCAGGTTGATCAGCAAGCAGGACAGGTGCCCCTAGTGGTTACCCACTCAATATAGCCAGGAGAAATCCGTCAGCTGACCGATGTCTCAGGCTGCAATTTGCAGTAACACTTTTAGTTCAACCGGCATCGTTCATCCGATGTGTTCTAGTTGAAGTCCTAGCTGTGGTCCTACTCATCCGCTATTCCGTCATGCCATTTTTAAGTGGTGGAGTTCGTGCCCGATGGCACATAACGGATGAGTTGTATGGTGGGACTTAGGTAAGCGCGATTCAGAGAAGGTTCAATGGCTCGGCAGTCCAGACTAAAGTCCATGCGGGCTGTATCTGCGTTGCTCTTTCTCGCAGTTGTCGGTTTAATTACCGCTGGAACAGTTAAGCTAAGACACGATTACTTCCTGTCTGGAACTGAGTTAATAGGATGGGCTGCTGTTCCTCTAGCCCTACTTCTCGGGTTTACCTGGCCAGTTAGATGTAGGGTCAAGACGACTAGCCGCAGGGCATGCGGCAATTGGGCATATGGCTGCTTGTTTGGGTGCACCAAGACTGCTAGTCATTGGACAGGGAAGTTCCTTGTCCGGCTAGGCTTGAAGCGTGGGGGTGAGGCCAAGCCAGTAGAGCGCCGCCAGTCATCCGCAAATACTGTTGCTTTGAACCAACCTGCGCCACGGTCACAGCCTATAAAAGTGACAGTTGAAGAGAGCATCCTTGCGAAATGTGGCTTCTGGATTGGCTTTGTATCAGGAATTATGGGCATTATGCAGGCTATTATTTCGTTGGCCCATTAGGGCCAGCTTGGGCTTGGATTGAATGCTTCCCTCGACCGCATCGGTGCGCTCGCCTGGCGCGAGCTATTGAGGGCTGGTCGCGACGGCCAGTACCCGGCGGAGGAGGTCGCCCCACTCCAGGGACCTGACGGCTTCGTCCCGGAAGGACCGTAGCGCGGGGTCGTCGCCCGGGTCGAGCGCGACGGCCTCTTCCCACATCGCGCGCTCACGGGCCAGCCAGGACGGACGCTCGCGGACCTCGATATCGGTGAAGCCTGCCCGCCGCAGGCCGTCGGCCAGGTTCGCCCTGCGGATCCGGGGACTGACCCGCTCATCAGCGCGGTCCACCGGCTCCCAGCAGGTCAGGGCCACCCGGCCGCCGGGCTTGAGGACCCTGCGGATCTCGTCGTAGGCGACGGACGGCTCGTCAGGGAACTGAATGGCGTCGGTACACAGCACGGCCTCGACGCTGGTGTCAGGCAGGCCGGTCGCCACGAGCTCGCCCAGCTGGAAGCTCGCGGTGCTCACCCCCAGACGCACAGCCTGCGCCCGCGCCTCAGTGAGGGCCTGCGCGGAGAAGTCCACGCCGATGAGGGACGCCCCGGTCTCCTTGGCGATCAGCAGGCCGTAGGCGCCCCGGCCGCAGGCGAGGTCGAGCACTGTGCTCCCGGGCCTGAGCCGTAGCTCTCCGGTCAGCTCTGGGACCGCCTCGGCGGCGACCACACCGGCCCGGGTACCCGGCGGGAAGCCCATGCGCCGGTCCATGATCTCCGCGACCGTCGGCGTGGCGGCCTGGTTTGCGTACCAGCCGTCGAAGTATTCAGCGGACCGCGGCTGGGGAGGCATTGACTCAGCGTAGGTCATGACCTTGTCGCTTAAGCGTCAGGTCACATCGCTGCGGGCCCGGAACGGTGTATCTGGTCGAGTTGAGGTTATGGAGTGAGGTGACTCGAACCCTGACCCCTGCTTGCAAAACGCCGTTATCAGCCGCGTGATTTGCTCTGAGCTGGGCTGTTGTGTGTCCGCCACTGACCTTGGATACCGGCGTCGGCCGGTGTTAATGGCACGATGATCTTCGCGATCCAGCGGGCGTGCGTCGCTGCTGACTGACAGAAGGCGCTAACCTCGATCTTTCGCGCCGCTGATGTGCTGGCCTGAGGTGTCGGCTGGTGGGTGATTTTCAGGCTGGGTCGTGCCTGGCTGCCCGGTTGTCGCGCCGGGTAGGCGGGGTTCCACGGCCCCTGGTGTTTTCCTTCTTTGCCGTAGTGGCTGTTCCGGCTGTTCAGCCGGAGGGGAGGGCCTGCAGGCGGGTGACGGCGGCGGTGATGTCCGCAGCCCAGGCCCATCGTTCGGCGAGGCGGAGCCGCAGGCGGCGGCCTCCGCGCACGAGCCGGCCAGCGGCGGAGAACAGGCGCAGGCGGAGCCGTTTGGGTTCCCAGCGGCGGGCGGTCCCGGTGAGGGCGAGCAGCTGCGTCCAGGCCAGCAGGTCGCAGGCCAGGGCGACGATCTCGCACCAGACCTGGTTCTGCGCGAAGCCCTTGAGCGGGAGGTTCCGCAGCCCGGTGTCCTTCGCGCAGCGGATCCGGTCCTCGCACCGTGCCCGCCGCCGGTGGCGGAGTTCCAGGTCAGCGAGCTGGCCTTTGCGTGCATCGGTGGCGAAGGCGGTGAACCGGTGCCCGTCGATATCGGTGAAGCGCAGCTGCGCACCGGGGTGCGGGCGCTCTTTGCGGACGATGACCCGCATCCCGGCGGGCCAGCCGGACAGGTCCAGCAGCCCGGTGATGTCGGCGATCCAGGCGCCGTCGCGGATCTGCCCGTCACCGTCGTAAGCCGGCGTCCACGCGGACGCGGGCATTTTCAGGATCGCGGCCTGCATGTCCTCGGTGATCGTCATGCCGATGGAGTAGTGCAGCCGCCGCGACGGCGCGGTCAGCCAGGTCAGGAACTCGTGGGTGCCGCCGCCGGAGTCGGTGCGGACCAGGACCTTGCGCCGCTGGTGGCGGGGCAGTTGCGCCAGAGAGAGCCTGGCCGCCTCGATGTGGTCGGCGGCGGTGTTCGAGCCGGCGTTCCCGGCCCGCAGCGCGATGGCCAGCGGTTCCCCGTTCCCGCCGGCGCCGTGGTCGGCCCAGGCGGTCATCGGGTGGAACCCGAACGTCTTCTTCCAGGTCGCAGCCGCCTGCTCTTTCTCCGAGTGCGCGATCACGACGGTGGCGTCCAGATCTATCGTGACCAGGCCGTCCGCGCCGGGAGCGTTGTCCCCGGCCAGTGCCCAGGCCCGCTCCCGCGCGGCGGAACGGGCAGCGCGGATTGCCTTAAGCGACCGGGACAGGTCCCCGGCCAGCACGCTGACCAGCCGGGATACCACGGGGCCGGACGCGACCGGCCCGGCCAGTTCCGGCTGCTCCCGTAGCACCGCGATGTCGGCCAGGCAGTCCCCGCCGAGGGCGACGGCGGCGGCCAGGTCCGCGATGATCTTCCCGGGGTCGTGGACCGCCCGCGGTGCCCGCCACCGGGCCAGCCCGCCGGACAGGCCCCGGCTCAGGCCGGTGACCCGCATCGTTTCCCACAGCAGGACCGCCCCGGCCTGGGACACCAGGCCGGGGCCGTCAGCAGAGACGGTAACCCGGGCAGTGCGTGCGCTATTCTTCACCTGGAAAGTGCCTTTGACTCGGGACGGTCAGGACCTTAGACAAGCCCAATTGTCCCAGCTGAAGGCACTTTTTTCATACCTTTTTTCACATAAAGAACGGCAGGCCGATTAACCCCGGCGAAAGCCCGAGGCTAATAGGGTCGGGCCTCGTCCGGCAGCACCGTGACGCCTGCTCTAGAGGAGACGATGTGGTCCGTTTTCAGCTCGTGATCGACTGCGCCAACCCGGACCGGCTCGCCCGATTCTGGAAAGAGGCGCTGCACTACGAGTTCAGGCCCGCCCCGGACGGTTACGCGAGCTGGGACGACTACTACCGGGCGCTGGGCGTCCCCGACGAGGACCTTGACCTCGGCGAGGACCGGCTCAGTGACCCGCAGGGCAGTGGCCCCGACATCTGGTTCCAGAAAGTCGACGACATCAAAATCGTGAAGAACCGGCTGCACCTCGACATCAACGCCACCGGCGGGATCGGCCACGACGTCCCCCGGCCAGAGCGAGAGGCGCGCGTGCGGGCCGAGGCGGAACGGCTGGCCGGCCTGGGCGCGACCATCGTCCGTGACCTGGCCGAGCCGGGCATCGATCATTTCGGGATCGCGATGACCGACCCGGAGAGCAACGAGTTCGACATCAACTGACGCAGGTCCCCGCGGAAAGGCGGTTGCCCACCCCCAGCCGCCCGTCTTCCTCGTAGGAGCTAGCTGGACAATCGGCAGCAAGATAGACGGCACCCAGCAGCTTGTCTGTTGCAGTAAAAGCTGGTGGCCAGCGTTCTCGCAGCGGGCCCGGCGTGCGGCACGCGGGCCTCCCAGGGAAGAACTCGGGACACTGGCGCGGGCCGCAGCGCCGCAAGCGCCCCCTTGACCACGTGCTCGGCCAGTCCGGCGCCACTGATCAGGCACCGCCACAGCGGCCCAAGGACGGCAAGTGGTGGTGCGGAATAGCACGACGCCGCCGCTCAGCTGCTTGCCTGGTAGAACCGGTTTGCCCGGCGTCTGGCACGTTAATGGCACGAGCACCACGGTCCATGATCAGGATCAGGGCGTTTTCCGAGGTGGAGCTTAGGGAACTCGAACCCTGACCCCCTACTTGCAAAATACGCCCAAACTGTCGGGCACTGTCGTTCACCTGGGACCGAGCCTTCGGCTCGTCCGTTTGGATCGGCCTCTGTCGGGTCACGTCATGGTCAGCCTTGGTGGTCAGCCGGGAACGCTCGATCGTCGGTTTAGTGTCAAGACACAGTTGACAGTGGACCTACCGCTTAGAAGGTCGTCTCGCGGGCACTCGTCAAGTGCTCTTTGCTGCTCAGGACCGGTTTCCTTAGCATCTTGCTGCCGCTCGATGTCGGTGGTTGCTACCTCGTTCTGGCACGCGACCGGCACGGGGCATACCTCCGTCAAGGGATAGTTGACGATCCGCCCATGCCTCCCTGTTCCTTTCAGGAACTTCCTGTAAGATAGGTACTTCCTGTAAGAACCAGGAAGTACCTGAGGGGACCGCCATGCCGCACATCGCCTCACCACGCCGTGTGATGGTCGTCGGGGGCAGGGAGCTGGACATCACCGCGAAGCAGGTCGTCGACGCGATGCGCAATGTCGAGCCCGAGCCGATTCGCGACCATCTCGTTGAGATCGTCAATACGGAGTTTCCGCCCAAGCAAGTGCTGGCCACCATCACCGGCTGGGACCGGCAAAGCTTCACCACCATGGAAGCCAACCGGGTTCTGGCTCGACTTGGCTTCCACTGCTGCCGGATCGGACACCGACCCGATGGCATTGACCAAGCTGATCCTTCCCCCATCGACCGGCGCGTGGCCGCCGTCGAGGCGGCATTGGCCGTTGCCCAGGAGGCGATCGCTGGACTGGCGAATCGCGTGGCCAAGCTAGAGCAAGCTTGAGGACAGGCTGTCTCGCTCACACCTTCGGCCCGGTCAAGACCCGTGCGGGTGCGCGCAACCTTCCCGTGCTCGGGCTCGCCCGCATCGCCTTGGCTGCCCGGCACGATCATCAGGAAGCGGACCGGGCCAACCTCGGCTCGGCCTGGATGGATACCAGGCTCATCTTCGCCACACGCACTGGCCGCCCGGTCGAGCCACGCAACCTCGTCCGGTCCTTCACCCGTCGCAAGAGCACCTGCTTAACCGCAGGCAATAAAGATGACCGGGCGGCTCGGACGCGCTAATGGCACGAGCGCCCCGGTCCGTGATCAGGATCGGGGTGTTTCGCCTGGTGGAGCTTAGGGGACTCGAACCCCTGACCCCCTGCTTGCAAATCACCGTGATCGGTCGGGTGATGTGCTGTGAGCTGGGCTGCTGCATGGCCGCCAATGACCTTGGGATACCGGCAGTGACCAGTGTTAATGGCACGCTAATGGCACGTCCCCCGGCACTTACGCCTGGTCGTCGGGCCAGGCCCGCACACTGTACTGCGACGCCTCGAGGACCAGTTGCGCGTTCATGCTGATCTTTATTTCGCCTGACCCGAGTAGGCAAATGAAGATCAGCGGCCCGCTGGGCGGCAGCGGGCAGGCCCACCATCGCAGCACCACCTGGTATGAACTGCCGCTCTGCGAGTAGGCCTCGGGGTGCACCAGGTACCGGGTTTTCATCAAAGCCGCGAGCATCGGGCCGGATGAGGCGGGTCACGAAGAATTCGAAGCCATTGCTGTAGGCCCACACGCTGGTGATCGCGACCGCGGTCTGCGCTGGGTACCGGTCCATGACCCGAACCGGAACGCTGGGCGTGCTGGCTCTTCAGGCGTGTGTGCGGTTATCGGAAGCTGGCTGAGGCGCGGTTACAGGTCCGCGAGCCAGCGATGTCCTGGGTGCACGCGAGCGAGGAGCCCGGCCAGCGTCGCGCGCTGGGCTGAGGTCATGCGCGGGATGGTTCCGTCGAAGTCCGCCTGGTCCGTGGGGCGGGCGTGCTTGGCCTTGAACAGCAGCACCAGCTCGGGTGCCAGGTACGGGATGCCGTCTGGGGTGTGGTGGATGATCTCGCTGTACGGAAGCCGGATCGTCTCGTCGTGCCGGCAGATCCAGGTCTGGCCGTCGTGGGGTTCGCGGAACACATCGACCAGGTAGTTGCCGGTTACGGGATCGCGGAGCCAGGTCTGATGCGTGGCGGCCAGTGCGCCTGGTGCGGCGTTCTCCCAGATCCGGCCGCTGCTGACCGCGTCGAACGCGTATCGGGGGAAACGATCACGAATCTCGGGGAAGGCTGCCGCTGGGATCGCGATCTCGATGTCACCGTGCTCGCGCGTCTGCCTGCCGCGGAACAGATCCAGCGCCCAGCCGGCGGCCACGCACCAAGGCACGGCGACGTCGGCCAGGCGCTGCGCGACTTCACCCGGGGTCCAGCTGGATGACCACCTGGCGTCGAGTGCTTCGATCTCAGCCGGCGACAGCTCGATGCCACCACCGGGCACTCGCTCGCTCATCAGGCTCTGCAACTGGGCAGCGCACGCCCCTTATGTCCTGCTGAACTACTTCGATTCGAATCCCTTGGTGGGGATGTTAGCGCCGTCTAGTACGACATTGATGATGTCGTCGATGAAGTTGTCGTCGATGCGCTCGCTGGTGAGGAGCAGGCGGACGTACAGCGGACCGACCAGCGTAGTGAAGATCGTGGCCGGTGGCATGTCAGCGCGTATCTCGCCACGCGCAGCGGCCCGGGAGATGACTTCCTCGCCCACTTGGAAGCGGGTCGTCCAGATGGACTTGGCGAGGGCGCCGATCATGGGCGAGCGCGCGGCGTCGCCAACCATGGCGCGGATCCTGGCCCGGGCGGCGTCGGTGCTGATGTAACTGGCGATGGAGCGCAGCAGCAGCCGGAGGTCGTCCCGGCCGCTGCCGGTATCGGGTGCCGGGACGGCGGCTGCGGCACGGTCGACGAGCGCGTCGGCCAGCAGGTCGTCAAGGGTGTTCCAGCGGCGGTGGATGGTCGAGCGGTTTACGCCGGCGCGCTCGGCGATGCGGCCAGCGCTGAGGCCGCCGTATCCGGAGGCCTCGAACTCATCGCGGGTGGCGGCGAGTATCGCGGTGCGGACGCGGGCTGCGCGTCCTCCCGGGCGCTTATGGACATCAGGCACTGTCTCGGTCATGCTCAACACTTTAGTGCATCAACTTGTTGCTTTTAGCTGAGGCACGCTTTAACGTATTAATCGCAACGTCGCGTTGCGATAGTGCGGGGCTGACGGGCAGGATCCACCCGTGAGCAACCGCCCGGAATACCAGTTGAGGTCCGGATCATGGGCGCCCGGCGGGGAACCGTCTTCGGGCCGCCCGGGTCTGTGCCTAACGCCTTAGCGATCATCCGCTGCCGGATCGAGGGCAGCGACGAACTGGAGATCTGATGTCGATTAACAATGGCGAGTCCACCGAGTCCGAGCACCCAGGCGTGAGCCATCCTGCTGCGGAGTGCGGCTGCTCTGCGCCAGTCCTGCAGTCCAAACCGCGGCTGTCCCGGCGGGCGGTCCTGGCCGGTGGCGCGGCGATCGGGGCTGGGGCCCTGGCCGCAGGGCCGCAGGCCCGGGCGCGGGCCGCGACCGTTGCCGCAGCCGGGCCAAGCGCGCCCAGCCTGGACCTTGTCGGCATGTCCGTCGTGCTGCTGGGCACCGCAGGGGGGCCGGTGCCGCAGTGGCTGCGCAACATGACCAGCAATGCCGTCATTGTCGACGGCCACGCCTACCTGATCGACTCCGGCAACGGAGTGGTCCGGCAGATCGTCAACGCCGGCATCCCGTACCAGACCATCCAGGACATCTTCATCACCCACCTGCACCCAGACCACATGTTCGACTACCTGCCGCTGTTCGTCGCCGGGCGAAGCATCGGCCCGCAGCCCGGCTTCCGCCAGGTGGTTAACACCTACGGGCCGTCCCGGGCGGGGGCATTGGCGCCCAACCAGCCGAAGCCCGGTGTGACCCCGATCGACCCGGCATTGCCCACTCCCGGCCTGACCGACACCCACAACGGGCTGTTGGACGCCGACGCCTACTGGCTCAACCTGATCTACATCCAGGAAGCGACCGATTCCTTCCCGCTGCCTGGCCTGCCTTCCGACATCCGCGATCTGGTCATCCCGCACGACATTCCAACCCCCAATGTGGGCGCCAGCGCGAGGGGAAACTTGTGCCCGGCCATGCAACCGTTCACCGTCTTCGAGGACAGCCGGGTCAAAGTGTCCGGGATCCTGGTCGACCATCCGCCGGTGTTCCCCGCCTACGCCTACCGGTTCGACACCGACTACGGCTCGGTCGTCTTCTCCGGTGACACCACGGCCAGCACGAACGGGAACATGGTCCGCCTAGCGACCGGTGCCGACCTGCTCGTGCACGAAGCCGGCTACGAGAAAGACATGATCGCGCACGGCACACCGTCGGAGCTGGCGGAGACACTGCTGATGTCGCACACCAACGTCACCGAGCTCGGCCCGATTGCGCAACAGGCCGGTGTCCGTGCCTTGGCCCTGAACCATCTGATCTCGCTGAACCCGCTGGTGGCCTACCCGCCGCTGATCTATCCCCCCACCTGGATCAACCCGATCCACCAGCAGTACACCGGGCCCGTCTACGTCGGCCAGGACCTCATGCGCTTCGCCATCAGTCGCAGCGGCGTCACGATGACCCAGTTGTAGCTGCGCCCCGTCCCGGAACATCATCACCCTAGGAGTCCGTCGTGTCCGGTCCGCTGAAAGTCCACCACCTCAACTGCGCTCACATCACCACCATGAAGCTGGGCGGCCAGCACCTGGCCTGCCACGTCCTGCTCGTCGAAACCCCCGGCAGCGGGCTGGTGCTGGTCGATACCGGACTGGGCACAGCCGACTACGCCGATATCTCCTCCCGTCTGGGCTGGTCCTTCGCTCACCTGTACGGCCGGCCGGCCATCGACCCGTCCCTGGCGGCGATCGAGCAGATCCGGGCCCTCGGTTTCGATCCAGCGGACGTCCGCCACATCGTGCAGACCCATCTGGACCTCGACCATGTCGGCGGCCTGTCGGACTTCCCGTGGGCGACTGTCCACGTGCACGCCACCGAACTAGCGGCCGCCCGTGCCCGCAAAGGCGTCAAGGGGCGCGGCCGCTACCGGCCACCGATGTGGGCGCACGGACCGCACTGGCGCACCTATTCGGCCGAAGGGGATCCGTGGTTCGGGTTGGAGGCCGTCCGCGAGCTGGCCGGGCTGCCGCCGGACATTCTGTTCGTGCCCTTTCCCGGGCACACCATGGGCCACTGCGGGGTGGCCCTGGACACCGATCAGGGCTGGCTGCTGGACGCCGGCGACTCTTACTTCGACCCCCGGGAGGTCCATCAGGAACAACGCGAATGCGCCTTCGGTGTCGGCCTGTTCCAGAAGGTCGTCACGACCGACAAGACCTTGCGGTTCCGCAGCCAGGATCGGCTCCGCCAGTTCATCGCCGGTCATCACGAG
The DNA here is from genome assembly GCA_965277615.1 of Streptosporangiaceae bacterium. Lineage (GTDB taxonomy): Bacteria > Actinomycetota > Actinomycetes > Streptosporangiales > Streptosporangiaceae > Bog-532. The sequence continues at coordinate 761,038 of CBDIDG010000005.1, forward strand.
GTCCGCGTCTTCGCCGCCCACGACCCCGGCGGGCTGCCGCAGGCATCCCCCCGCCAGAACGTCCTGCGGCCGGCCTGAGGCAGACGCCACGGCGACCCATCCACGTTCACAACCTCACGCACGATCTTCAGCCAGAAACCGTGACACCACAGAAAGGTTGATCATCATGTCCGTCACCACTAACCCGGCAGAGACGATCCCCGCCAACCGGGCCGGCCTGCGTTCCGGCCAGGTTTCCGAACTCACGGTCATCGTGCCCTTGAAGCCGGGTGGTGCCCAGCAGCTGCGGGAGGTAACCCGCAGCACCGAGGCCGTAAGGCACGGCGTCGCGGAAGTCGGCACCGTGCATGATCTTCGCTGGGTCGTGTTCGACAACGACACCCGGGCGATCTTCGCTACCGCCTACGACGGTGACTGGGACGCCTACATCGACGACTTCGCCACCAAGATCCCCGACCTGATGAATCGGCTGTTCAGCGTGGCCGAAGGCTATCCCGGCATCACCTCACCGACGATCAAGGATTTCATCGCCGAGCACCAGATCACGGCCACATCGTGGTACTGCGCCCATTCAGACCTGCGGCTGACCGACATCGCCCGCAACCAGCGGGTGGCCAAGGCCGTGGACGGCCTGCTCGACGCCATTAACCCCTGACCGTTCACGCCCGATTCAAGGAGCCAGTCGTGGCCGCGCCGCCGCAAACCATCAACCTCGCTGACCTGCAAGGGCTGGTGGTCTTCCGGCGGCCGGCGCCCTACTGGGGCACTCAGCTGCTGTTCCGCATCGACCAGACCCGCGGCGGCCGCGAGCTGCTGGCCCTGCTGCTGCCCAGTATCACCTCCGCTGCCGACTGGTCCGCCGGGCAACGCGACCTGACCGTCGCCATCGCCCTGACCCACCCCGGGCTGGCGATGCTGGGCGTGCCGCCCGCATCGCTGGCCAGTTTCCCCATACAACTGCGTGCGGGAATGGCCGCCCGCGCCGGCCAGCTCGGTGACGTCGCCGACAGCGCCCCCGTCCACTGGGATGCTCCGCTGGGCCGCCGCGACCTGCACGCCGTGGTCTCGGTCACCGCCGCCGCAAAGGCACAATGCGGCGATGCGGTAGCTGCCGTCCTGGCTCAGGCTGGCCGGACCGGGGGTGTCACTCTGCTGGACCGCTACGACGTCGCGGCCCTGCCAGGAACCCGCACCACCTTCGGGTACCGCGACGGCCTCAGCTTCCCCAACATCGCCGGCCTGCCCCCGTCCCCGATGACTACCCCGGAAACGCCGCTGGCCGCCGGGGAGTTCCTCCTCGGCCACCGGAGCGAAAACGGCGCCGCCTTGGCCATGCCCACCCCCGACATTCTTGGGCGCAACGGCAGCTACGTCGGCATCCGCAAGATCCACACCCGCGTCGCCGCCTTCCGCCGCTTCCTGCACGCCAACGCCGACGACGCCGCCGGCCAGGAACTGCTGGCCGCCAAGATGCTGGGCCGCTGGCGCAGCGGCGCCCCGCTCGTGCTCGCGCCCACCGCCGATGATCCCCATCTGGCCGAAGACCCGGCCCGGGTCAACGCATTCACCTACACGGACGACAAGCAGGGACTGATCTGCCCGCACGGCGCGCACATCCGTCGGGTCAACCCCCGCGACAGCGCTCTGGCCACCCTGACCGACGTCCGCATCCACCGGATCCTGCGTTATGGAGCCGTCTACGGGCCGCCCCTGCCCGATGGGGTCCTCGACGACGACGGCGCCGAGCGGGGCATCTACTTCATGTTCCTAAGCGCCCGCCCAGACGCCCTCGAATTCCTGAAAAGCCAATGGGTCAACGACGGAAGCTTCATCGGCGCCGGCGACGAAAAAGACCCCATCGCCGGCGACAACAGCCCGGACCATGACACCTACACCGTGCCTGCGCACCCCCTGCGCCGCCGCCTGCATGGGCTCGAACGCTTCACCGTCACCAAAGGCGGCGAATACGCCTTCCTGCCCAGCCTCCCCGCGCTGCGCTGGCTCACAACCCAGCCGTCCACCTGAGGACACCCACCATGCCTGAACCCGCCACTGATCCTTCTCTGCGGCAAAAAGGCCCCATCGGATTTCGCACCAAAGGAGCCAACGGTCCTGTCACCGAGCGTCTGCACACGGCTGCGAGAACCTGGCCATGGGCCATGGCCATCGGCCTGATCGCCGTGGTCACCGCGCCGTTGCTCTCCTCGATGCCGACATCACCCTCCGCGCCCTGGCCATCATCATCGGCACGAGCCAAGCCGCCCAGGGTGTACTCAGCGTCGCCGCCGCCTGGCGCGCACCTTCTGGCCAAGAAGGCCGCCGCCTCCACCTGATTACCGGCTGGCTGCTCATAGCGGGTGGTGCGTCCAGCGTCGCCTCAGCTTCGGCCGGCACCCGGTCGCTGATCATCGCTAGCGCCTTGTGGTTCGTCATCGTCGGGTTCCAGGACTTCACCGACGCAATAAAGACCAGACCCAGGCGGCTGTGGAACGTCGCTCTTGGCACAGTGAGCCTGCTCGCGGCAGTACTGATCCTTGCCCACCCTGATCTGAGTCTCGCCGTGACCGCCCACTACATCGGCATCACCCTCATAGCCCGGGGCACTCTGCTTATCGGACGCTCCTCCGTCCATCGTCACCAAGAGGTGGCCACCCCAAGGTGCGCGAAGTCCTGAGCCAGCTGCAGCCTTCATCGGCGACGGCGATGGGCCGCTAGGTCCCGGCCGCCGAAGTCACCCTGTCGGCTCTGAGCTGATGTGCTGGCCGACCGTGCGGATGGCCGCCCGACGGTCAGCGCAAGGCGCCCCGGCGACCGGGGCCCAGGACCGGACGCGGCCCAGGACCGGACGCTCATCCTGGCACGCGCCCAAAAATTTTTTCCCTACCGCGATGACCGGTGACGGTCCGAAGCGGGGAAACAGAGCCCCCGGACAGCACCTAATTTCGCGCGACCGATCAAGGTGGCTAGAGAGGTAAGACACCTAATGGCACGACTACCCTGATCCATGATCAGGACTGGGGTGTTTTGCCTGGTGGAGCTTAGGGGACTCGAACCCCTGACCCCCTGCTTGCAAAGCAGGTGCTCTTCCAGCTGAGCTAAAGCCCCGAGCGCCACCCAGGTTACCTGTTACAGGAGGGCGGCGGGCAGTTCGGCGATGGAGTTGATGAGGTGGGTGGCACCGGCGGTGCGCAGGCGCCGGGCGGGCCGTTCGCCGGGGATCCCGATCAGGGTCTGGGCGCCGGCCCGGCGGCCCGCGGTGATGACGTTCTCGCTGTCACCGGCGACGGCGACGGACGCGACATCGTCGATGCCGAGGCGGATGACCGCGGTGAGGACCAGATCGGGCCACGGGAAACCGCGGGGTGCGTCGTCGAGGCAGAGCGTCAGGTCGGCGTGGCGGCTGATGCCGGTCCGCTCCAGCACCAGCCGCGAGGTGGGCCGGGAGAAGCCGGAGATGACGCAGACCTTGAGGTCGGCGGCAGACAGCGTGGCCAGGGCGTCCTGGACTCCCGGCACGGTGCTGAGACCGAACCGCTCCGCCACCGTGCGGTACGAGCGCTCGAAGGAGAGGTAGGCCGCCTGCGCCTGGGCTTCGTCGTCGGCGAACAGGGTGTGCATGACGTCCCGGGGCGGCAGGCCGCTGGACCGGTCGACCACGACCATGGACCGTGCGTACGCGGCCGTGCCCGGGACGACTCCCTGGGTCGCGATGGCCTCGGCGAACGCCTTCTCCAGGACACTGCCGTCGGAGACGATCGTCCCCGCGAGGTCACAGCAGACCAGCGCAACGGACACCGAACCGCTCACGGCATGCCCTTCTCTACCGGGCCGGGCCCGGTATGCGCTGGTCTGGTCCCCGGTGTGCGCTTGGTTAGTTCAGCTCACCCGTGGTGGCCTCGGTCCACAGGTCGATCTCGGCCCGGTCAGCCTGCACCTTCCGCCAGACGGCGAATCCGCCGAGACCCAGCAGGGCAAGGACGAGCAGCTTCTTCACAGTGAGACCTTCCAACGGTTGATGACACGGGAACACCAGCACGGGGGAAGCCGTCACGCAGCTTCCTGAGTATGAGGCAGCCTAGCAACTCGGGCGGCGGGAGACCGTCAGCCCACGATCAGGAATCGGGCCATCAGCACGTCATCCACGTACTGCCCGCCAAGGTAGAACTCGTCGCGCAGCACGCCCTCGATCTGGAAAGCGCAGGACTCATAGAGCCGGCGGGCACGGTCGTTGATCCCAAGCACCCGCAGCGTGAGCTTGCGGGCACCTCGGCGGCGAGCCTGCTCGGCACACGCCTCCAGGAGGCGACGTCCGGCCCCGCGGCCCTGATGGGCCGGATCGACGGCCAGGCCATTGATCTCCAGGACGTCCCGGTGGGAGGGGATGGGGACGGCCTGGCGCAGGATAGCGTAGCCGATCACCTGGCCGTCGGCCTCCGCCACCAGCACGTCGGCCAGCTGGTTCCGCTCACCGAAGAACGGCTGGTCCGGTGGTGACGGTGGCGCCGGCGAACTGTCCATTGTCCACGTGACCAGGTCGATCTGCTTGATCGCGGTTTCGTCCGTTAGCCGGGCCGGGCGGATCTCCACTGGACCAGCATGCCAGCGCAACGTTCCCGGACCGGGGCTCTAGTACCCCCGGGGGGTATATGAGTTATGGTAACGACATGGATGACAAAGCAGGCCACGACGGGCTGGGTGCAGAACAGTGGCGGGTGCTTCAGCACCTGGACCGGATGTTGTCGGCGGGGCGGGTGACCGCTGAGGAGGCCGAGAGGTTGCGCGGAGCCGGGGACATGGCCGCCTTCGACGCCGCGCTGGCCGAGATCCGGGCTCGCCACGCTGGCCCTGATCTGGACGCCGCCGTGGCCGGCGGCCAGCTGACCCAGCCCGAAGCCGACGAACTCCTGGACCGGCTCCGCCGCGGCGATCACTCTGCTGGCCTGCACCGGCGCGTCCGGCCGTGGCGGAAACTGCACCGCCGCCCGCCGGGTGACCGCCCAGCGTCGCCAAGTTAGAGCCGCAAGTTGGAGCCGCAAGTTGGAGCACTGTCACGTTAGATCGTTGTCTTCGCGGGCAGGTAAATGGGGTCACACGAGAAGTGGTGATCCATATGTGGATCGACATCGTGATGCCGATCTTGTTCGCTCTGGCGATCTGGGGTTTCCTCTCCTGGACCGGACTCCAGAAGAAGGTCCTGACCCGGAAGACCGACCGGACCGCCGAGAACATGTATGACCAGTACGGACGCGGGGATCATCCGCCCAAGGCCTAGCCGGCGCCGCTGCGCTCCTTCGGCAGGCTGCTCCACCGGTACTGGTGCAGGACGACCGGCTGGCCGCCCGGTGTGGTCCAGTCGGCTAGCTTCGTGCCCAATCGGCGGAACCCGGCCCGGTCATAGAGTGCCCGAGCCGCCTGAAGGTGATCTGTCACCTCCAGAACGAGGTCCTGCTCATTGGCCGCCGCCCACTGCATGGCCTGGCCCAGCAGCACCTGGGCCACTCCCTGCCGCCGCGCCGCCGGAGCGACAAAGAGCCGGCTAACCTCCGCGGCGGGCTGCCCGGCTGGGCGGTCAGCCACCTGCCGCAGCACCAGGTGCCCCGCGACCGGCACCGCATCGGTGCTGGCCACCCAGGCGCAAGTCATCCCGGCCGGTGTAATCCACCCCGCCGGGTCACCCGGCCAGTTCGCCGGATAGCCACTTGCCCGGTGCACCTCTGCCAGTACCTCCACACACAAGCCCACGTCGCCCGCCACCCGCCCACGGATGCGAATCATCTGGCCTGCCGCTTCGGGCGGTGCCACGGGTCCAGCACCAGATCCCCGGGCACAACCTCCCGCACGTCGCTCCCAGCCATCCGCCCTCCCGCTCCGCCCAGCGCCCGAGACAGTCAATAAAAGCAGACAGAAGCGGTAGCCGAGCAGAAGCAGGCCAACGCCCAGAAGCAGGCCAACGGACCTCAGCCAGAGCGGGAGAGCGGGCCACGCGGGGCGCGAAGCTAGCACTGCGACCGCCTGTTCGGGGGATGTGGCTGGTCACGCCGGTGGCTGATCCTTTCGGAACCAGGCGGTCATCGAGTCTCTGCCTGCGGCAGCCGGAGGCTTCTTGACGAATCAAATCAAGTCCGCGGCCAGGCGGCCCAAGGTCGTGGTGCCGCCGCCGCCCTACCGCAACGCGATGGTCGTCATGGCGATCGCGATCGGGATGGCGACGATATTCGCCACGTCCTACAGCCTCGTGCTGGGGCGGGCGACACCGCGGCACATCACCATCGGGCTGGTCGGCAGCCCCAACCAGGGGGCCGCCCTCCTCACGGCCCTGAAGCGGACTACGCACGGCGGGCTCGCGTTCCGGCCCTACCGCACGGCAGCAGCCGCTGAAAAAGCCATCGACAAGCAGGCCGCCTATGCCGCGGTCGTCCTGGGCCCCAATCCCCCGCGCCTGCTGGTCTCAGCCGCCTCCGGCTACTCGGTCGCGGGGGTGCTGGAGCAGTCCGCCGAGCAGCTCACGCAGACGACCAGCCAGCATCTGTACGTGGTCGACCTACATCCGCTGCCCCCCTCCGATCCGCAGGGACTGGTGTCCTTCTACATGACCCTGGCCGCCTCCATTCTCGGCTTCGTCACGATGTTCCAGCTGCGGGCGAACGCGCCGGGGCTCCGGTTCCGGGACTGGCTGGCCGGGATCGGCGCGCTAGCCGTCCTCGGCGGGCTGGTGCTGGCGCTCGTAGCGGATCCCCTGATGGGCGCGCTGCGGGGACCGTTTTTCGAGCTCTGGCCCGCTCTGGCGGCCGAGGTCGCGGTGGCCGCGCTCTTCTGCTCGACCATGATCGTCGTGATTGGCCGCTGGGCCATCATCCCGACCTGGCTGACGTTCATCGTCCTGGGGAACACGTCGTCGGGTGGCGCCGTGGCGCAACCGCTGCTGCCGCCGTTCTACGCCTTCATGGGCCGCTTCCTGCCGCCCGGTGCGACCGTCAGCATCGTCCGCACCGCCGTCTACTTCCGTCAGTGGCAGCACCCGGAGCCGTTCATCGTTCAGGCCGCGTGGCTGGCCTGTACGCTCGCCGCCCTCCTGATCTGCGTCCGCCATTTCCGGCGCGGACCAGCTCTAGACAGCTCCGATTAGCCCCGCCCGCAGTTCCCACGCGCCCGTTCAGACGTGCAGAGGGTGCCGGTGAAGGCGGCCGCGAACGGCGAGGGCACCGCGGCCAGAAGCAGCCCAACGGCGAGAAGCAGGCCAACGGACCTCAGCCAGAGCGGGAGAGCGGGCCACGCGGGGGGCTCGGGGGGTCGTCCCCCCGACTAACAGCCACGCGAGCCAACGGCGCAGTGGTCCGAAGGACCACAAGCACAGATATCCGAAATCGCGTGGGGCTACGTGGACTTGAACCACGGACCTCTTCCTTATCAGGGAAGCGCTCTAACCGACTGAGCTATAGCCCCAGATTGTGCCCGCTGAACGAGCACGCCGGGAAAGGCTACCGCATTGTGCGGGCTACTGCAGAATCGACGGTGACCTGCCCGCCAGGATGCGGCGGACAGGTTATTCGGTCTCCCGGAGGGTCACCTCGACACCGCCAATAAGGTGCGAAGTGAGGTTGTAGATCAGCGATCCCACGGTGCAGAACGCGGTGATCAGGAACACGTTCAGCACGCCCAGCAGTGCGGTGTAGCTGAGGATCGTGGACGCTGACAGATAGTGCGAGATGTTGATGCCGCCCGTGCCCTGGCCGGAGGTTACGTTGCTCAGGGAGTTCTGGATGGCATCGAACACGCCCAGGCCCGACAGCGTGGCGTAGAGCAGGGCCACGGCCGCGAACAAGATGACGAAACAGGCCAGCGAGATCATGAAGCTGAACTTCATGACCGACCAGGGCTCGAAGCGGGACACCATCAGGTGGGCCTGGCGCGCGGACGTGCTGGCCTTCTTGTCGGCCTTCTTGTCCGCCCTGGTGCGCTTGGGCACCTGCTGCGGCCTCGGTATCCGCGACGTGGCCGCCTGCCAGGCCGACGGCCCCGAGGGCGCCGCAGGCTGGTCGACCCGGGTGGTCTCCGCCGCCGACGGGGCGGACGGACCGGACTGGGGGCCGGGACCGGACGATGCGGCCGGGCCGGATGCCACCGTCGACGCCGACGAACCTGACCCGGACGACGTCGCCGGGCGCTGGTCATCGGGTCGGGCCGTGGTCACCTGCGACGGGTAGGCCGAGTAGTCCGGCTGGCTGGCCGAAGAGCCGTAGATGCTCTCGGCCGGAGACGCGCCGAACGTCTGGCTGGCCACCGATGAGGACGGGAAGTCGTGGGCGGCGGCCCGCTCGGTCCCGGGCGGGCCGTAGCCGTCGTCGGCGGTATAGGCCTCGTCGGCCGGATAAGCCGCGGCCGGACGACCGTTCCCGTTTCGCGGGGGCGGATCCCAGATGGACTCCCGGTCACCGGTATGCCCGTTGTCGACCGTGGTCTCGTCCACGGCCTGCTCGGTGTCCGGCTGATCGTCGCCGGGGGGACCGGTGTCCTCCGCGGCAGCTTTGGGCTGCCGCGGCGTCTCTTCCGTGCGTTGCTCCACGCCGTCCTCCTCGGCTGCAGTTCCTTGGGTGAGGCTACCTCGGATGAGTACGGCTCAACCAAGATCACTGTGCGCCGCACCCCCGAACAACAGCCGCTTCAGGTAACTGCGGTCCCTTCGTTACCGGGTCACTCCCCGGCGGCTCCGTCACCGTTGTCCACGGGCGACTCGGCGGTGGCGCCGTCAGGCTGGTCATCGTCGTCGGCCGCGTCCAGCGACTCGGCGTTGCGTGCGAGCCCGACGATGCTGTCCCCAGACGCGAGGTTCATCAACCGGACACCCATGGTCTGCCGGCTCGATCGCTTGACCTCGCCAGCCCGCGTCCTGATGACACCACCGGCCGATGTGATCGCGTAGATCTCATCATCCGGGTGCACCATCAGGGCGCCCACGAGCCGCCCACGCGCTTCAACAATCCTGGCCGTGACAACTCCCATGCCGCCACGGTTCTTCACAGGATACTGATCGGAGGGTGTCCGTTTTGCGTAACCGCCTTCTGTGGCCACCAAAACATCCTCGTCGTCCCGGGCCACGTACATGTCGAGCAGTTCGTCGCCGTCCGCGAAACGCATCCCGATAACACCCGAAGTGGCCCGGCCCATGGGCCGCAGCGACTCGTCAGTGGCGTGGAACCGCAGGGCCTGCGCCTTGGCGCTGATCAGGATCAGGTCCTCCTCCGGCGCGACCAGGCGGGACGCGATGACCTCGTCGTCCTCGCGCAGGTTGATGGCGATGATGCCACCGGAGCGCGGGGAGTCGAAGTCCGTCAGCCGGGACTTCTTGACCAGCCCGGACTTGGTCGCCAGCACGAGGTAGGGCGCGACCTGGTAGTCGCGCAGCGCCAGCACCTCGGCAATGTGCTCGTCCGGCTGGAAGGCCAGCAGGTTGGCCACATGCTGGCCGCGGGCGTCTCGCCCCGTCTCCGGGAACTGGTAGGCCTTGGCCCGGTACACCCGGCCCTTGTTCGTGAAGAACAAGATCCAGTTGTGCGTCGTGGTCACGAAGAAGTGGTCGACGATGTCGTCGGTGCGCAGCTGAGCGCCGCGGACCCCCTTGCCGCCCCGGCGCTGGGCCCGGTACAGGTCGGTCTTGGTCCGCTTGGCGTAGCCACCGTTGGTGATGGTGACGACGATGTCCTCTTCGGCGATCAGGTCCTCGTCGGTCACGTCGCCGTCGAAGGCCACGATCTCGGTCCGCCGCTCGTCGCCGTAGCGCTCGACGATCTCGCCCAGCTCGTCGCCGACGATCTGGCGCTGCCGCTCGGGCGAGGCCAGGATGTCCTCGTAGTCGGCGATCTTGGCCATCAGATCGTCGTACTCGTTGGTGAGCTCGCGGCGCTCCAGGGCGGCCAGCTTGCGCAGCTGCATGTCCAAGATGGCGCGAGCCTGGATCTCGTCGATCTCCAGCATCGCCATCAGGCCCTGCTGGGCCGCGGCGGCCGACTCGCTGCCCCGGATCAGCGCGATGACCTCGTCGATCCGGTCAATCGCCTTGAGCAGCGCGCTCAGGATGTGCGCGCGCTCCTGGGCCTTACGCAGCAGGTACTGCGTGCGCCGGACGATGACCTCGATCTGGTGCGCGACCCAGTAGCGGATGAACTGGTCCAGCCGCAGGGTCCGCGGCACGTTGTCGACCAGCGCCATCATGTTGGCGCCGAAGGTGTCCTGCAGCTGGGTGTGCTTGTACAGGTTGTTCAGCACGACCTTGGGGATCGCGTCCCGCTTCAGCACGATGACCAGGCGCTGCCCGGTCCGCAGGCTGGTCTCGTCCCGGACGTCGGCGATGCCGGTGACCCGGCCGTCCTTGACCAGCTCGGCGATCTTCTGAGCCAGGTTGTCCGGGTTGACCTGGAACGGCAGCTCGGTCGCGACCAGCGTGGTCCGGCCCCGCTGGTCCTCTTCGACCTCGACCACGGCCCGCATGGTGATCGACCCGCGCCCCGTCCGCTGTGCGTCCTGGATGCCGCGGCGGCCGACGATCTGGCCCCGGGTCGGGAAGTCCGGGCCCTTGACCCGCTCCATCAGCGCTTCGAGCAGATCCTCATCGGAGGCGTCGAAGTTGTCCAGGTACCACCGCACGCCCGCGGCGACCTCGCGCAGGTTGTGCGGCGGGATCTTGGTGGCCATGCCGACGGCGATGCCTTCGGACCCGTTGACCAGCAGGTTGGGGAACCGAGCCGGCAGCACGACCGGCTCGGCCGAGCGGCCGTCGTAGTTCGGGCGGAAGTCGACGGTCTCCTTGTCGATGTCCCGCAGCATCTCCATGGCCAGCGGGGCCAGGCGGCACTCGGTGTACCGCATGGCCGCGGGCGGGTCGTTGCCCGGGGAACCGAAGTTGCCCTGGCTGTCTATGAGCGGGTACCGCATCGACCAGTTCTGGCCCAGCCGCACCAGCGCGTCGTAGATCGCGCTGTCGCCGTGCGGGTGGTACTGGCCCATGACGTCGCCGACCACGCGCGAGCACTTGGAGTACCCGCGGTCGGGCCGGTAGCCTCCGTCGTACATCGCGTACAGGACGCGGGTGTGCACCGGCTTCAGGCCGTCCCGCACGTCCGGCAGCGCCCGGCCCACGATGACCGACATCGCGTAGTCGATGTAGCTGCGCTGCATCTCAAACTGGATGTCGACCGGCTCGGTCCGGTCCCCCGGCGACGGCACGCCGTCGGTTGTTACGTCAGTCACGTTCAAATCCTTGTTCTCAGCTGGCCGCCGGGTGAGTTACCCGGCGGCCGTGCGCGACCCGGGGGCCGAGAGCCCCCGGCTACAGATCAGATGTCGAGGAACCTGACGTCCTTGGCGTTGCGCTGGATGAACGAGCGCCGCGCCTCGACGTCTTCACCCATCAGCACGCTGAACAGCTCGTCCGCCTGGGCCGCGTCATCCAGGGTGACCTGGAGCAGCACCCGGTGGGCCGGGTCCATCGTGGTCTCCCACAGCTCGGTCGCGTTCATCTCGCCGAGGCCTTTGAACCGCTGCACGCCGTCACGCGGGCGCGGGTCCTTCCGGCCCGCGGCGATGCCCGCCTCAACCAGCAGGTCGCGCTCGGCGTCGCTGTAGGCGTACTCCGGATCGTTACCGCGGCCCTCCCACTTGATCTTGTACAGCGGGGGCTGGGCCAGGTACACGTGACCGGCCTCGACCAGCGGCTTCATGAAGCGGAACAGCAGCGTCAGAAGCAGCGTCCGGATGTGTTGGCCGTCCACATCGGCGTCGGCCATCAGCACGATCTTGTGGTAGCGCAGCTTGGCGATGTCGAACTCATCGTGGATGCCGGTGCCCAGCGCGGTGATCATCGCCTGGACCTCGTTGTTCTTCAGCACCCGGTCGATCCGGGCCTTCTCCACGTTGAGGATCTTGCCCCGGATCGGCAGGATGGCCTGGAACTCCGGGTTCCGGCCGCCCTTGGCCGAGCCCCCGGCCGAGTCACCCTCGACCACGTAGACCTCGCACTTGGCCGGGTCCGACGACTGGCAGTCGGCCAGCTTGCCCGGCAGCGAGCTGGTCTCGAGCAGGCTCTTGCGCCGGGTCAGGTCACGGGCCTGCCGGGCCGCAACCCGCGCCCGCTGGGCCTGCATGGCCTTGGTGATGATGTCCTTGGCTTCACCAGGGTTCCGGTCGAACCAGTCACGCAGCTGGTCGTTGCAGACCTTCTGCACGAACGACTTGGCCTCGGTGTTGCCGAGCTTGGTCTTGGTCTGGCCCTCGAACTGCGGGTTGGCCAGCTTGACCGACACGATCGCGGTCAGGCCCTCCCGCACGTCCTCACCGGTCAGGTTGTCGTCCTTGTCCCGCAGCAGCTTCTGCTCGCGGGCGTACCGGTTGATGATCGAGGTCAGCGCGGACCGGAAGCCCTCCTCGTGGGTGCCGCCCTCAGCCGTGTTGATCGTGTTGGCGAAGGTGTGCACGGACTCGGAGTACGAGGCGTTCCACTGCATGGCGATCTCGGCCGAGATCCCGTCCCCGTCCTCCTCGAACTCGATGACCGAGGCGTGCACCGGCTCCTTGGTGGCGTTCAGGTACCGGACGAAGTCCGAGATGCCGTGCTCGTACATGTAGGTGACGACCCGGGGCCCATCGCCCTCGGTGTCGGCGTCGTCCCGCTCATCCCGCAGCGTGATGGACAGGCCGCGGTTGAGGAACGCCATCTCCTGGAGCCGCCGGGACAGCGTCTCGAAGTTCCACGTGGTGCTCTCGAAGATGCCCGCGTCCGGCCAGAACGTGGTGGTCGTGCCGGTCTCGCTGGTCTCCTCGCCCCGCTCCAGCGGCCCGGTCGGCGCGCCCTGCTTGTAGGACTGGCGCCACACGTAGCCGTCGCGGCGGATCTCCTCGTCCAGCCGGATCGACAGCGCGTTGACCACCGAGATGCCGACGCCGTGCAGGCCGCCAGAGACCGCGTAGGACTTGCCGTCGAACTTGCCGCCAGCGTGCAGCGTGGTCAGCACGACCTCGACCGCGGGGCGCTTCTCCACCGGGTGCATGTCAACCGGGATGCCGCGGCCGTTGTCGATGTTGCGGACCCCGCCGTCGGGCAGCAAGGTCACTTCGATGGCGTCGGCGTGCCCCGCGAGGGCCTCATCGACCGAGTTGTCGACGACCTCGTACACCAGGTGGTGGAGTCCGCGCTCCCCGGTGGAGCCGATGTACATGCCAGGCCGTTTGCGGACGGCCTCCAGCCCCTCAAGTACCGTGATTGAGCGTGCGTCATATGACAAGCTGAAACTCCATCCTGCTGAATCGCGTGCCTGACACCCCCCGGTGTCGTAAGGTGCGCGTACCCCCTATTCTAGCTGGGATTTCGGTATGACACGGGCGTTCCTAGCCGTACGTGTCGCCGTGTCCCCGGCTTCCTGGGACGCGCCACCCGCCGCGCTGTCGCGGCCCGGTCGGTCCGCGTACTTTGACCCGTTTTACGGTGCCTTCGCCGAGCTCCGCATTGAGCCTGCGGACCAGCATCGACGCCAGCAACCTGACCTGAGTGGCCCACGCGGTCGAGTCCGCCGCGATCACCAGCTCACCCCGGGTCAAACCCTCCGGGCGGGTGTGGGCAGCAAGGTCGGAACCGACTATTTCCTGCCAATTACTAAACACTGAACCGACCGCTGCTTGTTCCTTCCAGCCCTGGTCAGACAGCAACCCGGCCATCGCGGAACCAAGCGTCTGGGGGTCATCGCGGCGGATCCGCCGGCCGGACCCCATGCCCCCCGCGGAGGCACCTGTTGAATCTGGGGAAGCGGCGCTGGAACGGTCCTGTTCCAGGGCAGCGGACCGGTTGGCCGACGGCCAGTCGCCCCGGGCCCGCGCGTCCCCGATCGCGTCGGCCAGCGCGGCCGCGGCCCGTTGCCGCCGCTCGGCCGCGGGAACGTCGGCCGGGTCGCCGCCGGCGCCCCGCCCGCCGCCGGCCGCGCGGGCCCCGTCAGCCGTCACGGGTGATCGTCCCGCCGCCGACGCTGAACCGGGCCCCGATCAGCGTGGCCGGCACGTCGGCCGGCACCGCGGCGGTCACGATGACCTGTTCCGCGTCGGCCACCAGGGTGGCCAGCCGGTCCCGGCGGCCCGCGTCCAGCTCGGCGAACACATCGTCGAGGATCAGCACCGGGTCCTCCCCGTCCGCGCGCAGCAGCTCATAGGAGGCCAGCCGGAGCGCCAGGGCCAGCGACCAGGACTCCCCGTGGCTGGCGTAGCCGCGCGCGGGCAGCTCCCCGACCTGCAGTTCCAGCTCGTCCCGGTGCGGCCCGACCAGGCACACCCCGCGCTCCAGCTCCTGGGCCCTGGCCTGCTGCAGCGCCTCCCGCATGGCCACCTCCAGGTCGCCCTGCTTCTGCTCGCCCTCGAGGTCATCATCGGGGCCCGCCGGGCCGGGCAGCGGGAAGGACGGCTTGTAGGTGATCCGGGCTGGGCCGCGATCACCGGAAACCGACGCGTAGGCGGCGGCCACGTGCGGGCGCAGCGACCGGACCAGGGTCAGGCGGGCCGCCAGCAGCTCCGCGCCCGTGCGGGCCAGCTGGTCGTCCCAGGCGTCCAGGGTGGCGGCCATGGCCGACGTGCCACTGCCGGCCGGGCGGGCGCTCCCGTCCTCGTCCGGCGGCGGCGCCTGCGCAGGCCGGGATCCGCGGCCGCGGCCCGCCCGCGGCCCAGCCGACTTCAGTAGCGCGGTCCGCTGGCGCACGACCCGTTCGTAGTCGGACCGGACCGCGGCGAACCGGGGTGCGGTCGCCACCAGCAGGTCATCCAGGAACCGCCGCCGCTCGCCCGGATCGCCCTTGACCAGGGCCAGGTCCTCGGGGGCGAACAGCACGGTCCGCAGCACGCCGAGGATCTCGCGCGGCCGGTTCATCGGGGCCCGGTTCAGCCGCACCCGGTTGGCCCGGCCCGGGTTGACCTCGATCTCGATCAGCGCGCTGCCCCGGAACGAGGTGATCGCGGCCCGGATGATGGCCCGCTCGGCCCCCTGCCGGACCAGCGGCGTGTCGGTCGCGACCCGGTGACTGCCCAGCGTGGCCACGTAGCCGATGGCCTCGGCCAGGTTGGTCTTGCCCTCACCGTTCGGCCCGCTCAGCGTGGTCACGCCCGGGGTCAGCGTCAGGTCCGCCGAGGTGTAGGACCTGAAGTCGATGAGCGCGAGCCGGGTTAGGTGCACGGCTGTAGAGGGTACTGGCGGGCGTGGCCCCCGCTGGTCAGCCTGCGGACCGGATCGGCATCAGCACGTAGCGGTAGTCCGGCGGACCGTCCGCGGCGGGCTTGCCGGTGATCACGGCGGGCCGGGTCGGCGTGGTGAACGAAACCCGGGCCACATCGGAGTCGATCGCGCTCAGCCCGTCCAGCAGGTACTGGGGGTTGAAGGCGATCTGCAGGTCATCGCCGTCGAAGCTGGCCTCCAGCGTCTCCACCGCCTGGGCCTCGTCCCCGGCCCCCGCCTCCAGCACCAGCTCACCGGCGGAGAAGGCCAGCCGGACCGGGGTGTTGCGCTCGGCCACCAGGGCGACGCGCTTGACCGCCTCGGAGAACGGGGCGGTCGGCAGCTCGGCTACCGCGTTGAACTCGTTCGGCAGCAGGCTCTGGTAACGGGGGTATTCCCCGCCGAGCAGCCGAGTGGTGGTCTGGCGGCCGCCGCCCTCGAAGCCGATGATGCCCTCGCCGTGCCCGCCGTCGTCGGAGGGCGGGGTCAGCGCGATCTGGACCTCGGCCGCGGTGGTGAGCGAGCGGGCCGCGTCGACCAGCACCCGGGCGGGCACCAGCACCGCGCCGGAAGTGTCGGCCTTGACCGGCTGCCAGTGCAGCTCGCGCACGGCCAGGCGGTAACGGTCGGTGGCGACCAGGGTCACCGTGTCGCCTTCGAGCTCCATCCGGATCCCGGTCAGCGCGGGCAGGGTGTCGTCCCGGCCGGCCGCGATGGCGACCTGAGTGATCGCCGACGCCAGCACGTCGGCCCCGACCGCGCCCGCCTCCGGCGGCATGCCCGGCAGCGTCGGATACTCGTCGTCGGGCAGGGTCATCAGCGTGAAGACCGCGCTGCCGCACTTGAGCGTGGTCCTGGTCCCCTCGGTGCTCATCTCGACCGGGCGCGCGGGCAGGCTGCGGACGATCTCGGCCAGCAGCCGGCCGGACACCAGCACGGTGCCTTCCTCGTCGGTGATCACCGGGAGGCTGGCCTGGGCCGAGACTTCGTAGTCGAAGGTGGACAGCGTGAGCTGCTGCGCGGCCGCCAGGTGCATACCGGCCAGCACCGGGACGGCCGGCCGGGCCGGCAGAGCGCGAGCCGTCCAGGCGACGGCGTCGGCGAGTACGTCTCGCTCAACCTGGAACTTCACGGAACGGCCTCCTGGCCCTGTCAGATGTAGATGTCGACGATAGCGGCTCGCGGCCGGTTGTGTTAGGGCCGGCTCGCAGCTGGGTATAAGTGCCGGGGACGGTGGTCCGAGCCGATGGCTTGTGTCCCCAGCTCTTACTTGGTTTTGTTTTCTTTCTAGTTAGAGAATCGTCATAGTCATAGGTGCGGTGGACGCTGGGGAGAAGAACCGTCCCCGCAGGTCAGCGCCTGGATGGCCGTCCACAGGAACTGTGCCTGCGTGGGGGACGCGGACGGTCCTATTGTGCCCCGCGAAGGCCCGGCCGCTTTGTTCCCACCGGTTGTCCCCCACTCTTCGGCTGTCATCCACAATGTTTTCCACAAGCTGTGTGCACAGTGTCGGCTGATGCCGGCAGACGGTTTACGGAAATACGGGCGACATCTGATGTTCAGTTATCCGTAGCCGGCGCCGGGCCCGGCGCCGGGCGGCCCAGCTCCGCTCAGCCCGTCCTGGCCTGCTGCTTGATCCGGTTGGTGAGCTCGGTGACCTGGTTGTAGATCGACCGGCGCTCGGCCATCAGGGACCGGATCTTGCGGTCCGCGTTCATCACCGTGGTGTGATCACGGCCGCCGAACTGCTGCCCGATCTTCGGCAGCGACAGGTCGGTGAGCTCGCGGCACAGGTACATCGCGATGTGCCGCGCGGTGACCAGCACCCGCGACCGCGACGTGCCGCTCAGGTCCTCCATGGACAGACCGAAGTAGGAGGCCGTCTGGCCCATGATCGTGGCGATCGTGATCTGCGGGCCCTGGGCCTCAGGGATCAGGTCCTTGAGCACGATCTCGGCCAGCTGGAGGTCGACCGACTGCCGGTTCAGGCTGGCGAACGCGGTGACCCGGATCAGGGCCCCCTCCAGCTCCCGGATGTTGGTGGAGATACGGGAGGCGATGTACTCGAGCACCTCGGGCGGTGCGTTCAGGCCTTCCTGGATGGCCTTGCGCCGCAGGATCGCGATCCGGGTTTCCAGTTCCGGCGGCTGCACGTCGGTCAGCAGGCCCCATTCGAACCGGCTGCGCAGCCGGTCCTCCAGGGTGACCAGCCGCTTGGGCGCCCGGTCACTGGAGATGACGATCTGCTTGCTGGCGTTGTGCAGGGTGTTGAAGGTGTGGAAGAACTCTTCCTGCGTACCTTCCTTGTTCTCCAGGAACTGGATGTCGTCGACCAGGAGCACGTCGACATCACGGTACCGACGCCGGAAGCCGTCCTGCTTACCGTCGCGGATCATGTTGATGAAGTCGTTGGTGAACTCTTCCGAGCTCACGTAGCGCACCTTGACCCCGGGATAAAGGGTCTGCGCGTAGTGGCCGATGGCGTGCAGCAGGTGGGTCTTGCCCAGCCCGGAGTCGCCGTAGATGAACAGCGGGTTGTAGGCCTTGGCCGGCGCCTCGGCCACGGCCACCGCGGCGGCGTGCGCGAACCGGTTGCTGGAACCGATGACGAACGTCTCGAAGGTGTACTTCGGGTTCAGCCGGGCCGCGCCCGGGCGCGGCGTCGCGTACGGCAAGGGGCCGGACCCGCCCGGAGCCCCGTGCGGCAGTGCGTCGTCCGGCCGCAGTCCCTCGTGGCCTTCCTGGCCTTGCCGTCCGCCCCGCTGCTCGCGCGCGGGCCCGGCCGGAGCACCGGGCTTCGCCCGGCCCTGAGCGGCCGGGACGGCGGCGTCTTCCGCCGGAGCCGGCGGCGGCACGGTCAGCACCGGGTGCTCGCCGGTCTGGACCGGTCGCCGGTCGGGGCCGCTCCCAGGCGAGTGGTTTCCCAGTGGGCCGTTCCCGAGGGGACCGTTCGGGACAGCGGCCAGCGGGCCGAACCCGTCGGCCTGGCCGTCGTCGGCCGGAATGAACTCCGGCGGGACCGGACCGGCGGCCGAGGCCGGGTCCACGGTCACCGCCAGCTGGATGCTGCGCCCCAGCTCGGCCGAAAGTGCGTGCGTGACCAGCGCCCGCAGCCGGGTCTCCAGCTGTTCCTTGACGAACTCGTTCGGGGTGGCGATCAGTGCCGTGTTCTCGACCAGCCCGAGCGGCCTGGTCAGCTTGAGCCAGGCCCGCTGGTGGGGCTTGATCTGCAGGTCCTCCAGGCCATCCAGCGAGCGCGCCCATACGTCTGCGAGGTCTGTTTCACTCACCGCTCGCTCCCCTCGCGTGCGCCCAGCCGATATTCCACAGGTCTATCCACAGGTTGTGCACGTAGCACTCCCGCTCCGCCCCGTTACCTTCGCGTCCCGCTCACCACACCACGCAATTGCGGCGCCGCGGCCTGGTAATTCTCCCGGCTCGAACGGTTGTCCACAGCCTAGGCGGTCGTTCCGTGGTGTGCTTGGTGAACGGCGGTCTTCCAGTATGTCGCTCCGGCGAACGGAAGGCATCGTGTGGCCGGACATAATTCGGGCGGGCATACTGGGTGGGTACACGGCGAGCCTGCCGGGCTGTCCCGACGGCTTCAGTTTGACGACTGGGCCACGGGCGCTTAACGTACATAGGCCGATCCCCACGGTGCGGGTACCGCGTGCCCACACCACCGCGTGCCCATCCAAGCGCCGCGTTTAGCGGGATGTCAGAACTTTTAACGCATCTGGAGCTTCCGGTGAGCAAGCGCACGTTCCAGCCGAACAATCGCCGCAGGGCGAAGACCCACGGCTTCCGGCTGCGCATGCGTACCCGCGCTGGCCGTGCCGTTCTCGCGGCGCGTCGCCAAAAGGGTCGCGCGCGCCTCAGCGCCTGACCGTTTCCACGGTGGGCCCGGCGCGGCCCGCCCAGGATGCCCGGACGTGCTCCCCAGCGAATCCAGGATGCGGCACCGTACAGAGTTCACTCTGGCGGTGCGACGCGGCACTCGTGCCGGGCGGCCCCGGGTGACCGCGCACCTTCTTCTGCGCCCGCAGAACGCCGAGCCGGCCAGGGTAGGATTCATAGTCAGTCGCGCGGTTGGTACCGCTGTGGTGCGCAACCGGGTGAAACGACGTCTTCGTGTGCTCGTGCGCGGGTACCTTGGCGTGCTCCCTGCGGGTAGCCTGCTGGTGGTGCGCGCCAATCCTCCGGCAGCGGCCGCACGCCAGGCGGATCTCGCCGCCGATCTAGCCCTGGTAATGGACAGGTTGCTGCGGCGGCAGGTTGGGGCGCTACGCCAGTCATGATCGCTAATCGGGACGGCCGGACTGATCCGGTAGCCCGCTCGGTCCCGTCGGTCCCGCAAACGGGCCCGACGGTGATCACGCGTGCGCTGATGGCGGCGGTGACCGGCTACCGGCGCTTCGTCAGCCCATTGCTGCCGCCGCGGTGCCGGTTCGAGCCGTCGTGCAGCGCGTACGCCCTGGAAGCTCTGCGGGAACACGGTGCGGTTCGTGGCCTTTGGCTGGCCGTGGCCCGGATTGCCCGCTGCCACCCGTTCCACCCAGGTGGTTACGATCCCGTGCCGCCCCGCGGTGCCCGCAGGAAGCCGTCCCGGACCAAGGCCGGCCCGCTGTCCACAGAAACACAAGGGAGCTAGGACGTGGGGATTCTCAACCCCTTCTACGACGCGGTCGCCTGGGTACTGGTGCACCTGCACGGGATTCTGGCTGTTCCCTTCGGCTACAACAGCGGATGGTCCTGGGCCCTGGCCATCATCATCCTGGTCGTGCTGATGCGGCTGATCCTGGTGCCGCTGTTCGTGAAGCAGATGCACTCGCAGCGGAAGATGGCCGCCCTCGCCCCCCAGGTCGCGGCGTTGCGGAAGAAATACAAGAACGACAAGCAGACGCTGAACCAGGAGACCATGAAGCTCTACCAGGAGAACGGGGCCAACCCGCTTGCGGGCTGCCTGCCCCTGGTCGTCCAGCTTCCTGTCTTCTTCGCTCTGTTCAACGTTCTGCGAGCCGTCGCCGAAGGCCAGACTAAGTACGGGCTGACCGAACGCGAGGTGTACAGCGCCCAGCACGCGCACATCTTGTTCGCCACGATCGCGGACCGCATCGTCACCTCGCCGGTGCCGCCCTGGCACCTGGCCCCCGGCGTGCCGGTCAGCGCCATGATCGAAATCGGCATCGTCGTCCTGATCAGCGCCACCACCACGTTCCTCACCGTGCGGCAGAGCGTCAAGCGCGGCATCGGCCAGGTCGGCCAGGACCCGAACAACCCGATGGCGAACTCGCAGAAGTACATGATGTACATCGCGCCGCTGTTCGCCCTGAGCGGTCTGTACTGGCAGTTCGGCCTGGTCATGTACTGGGTCACCACCAACCTGTGGACGCTGGGCCAGCAGTACGTGCTGTTCCGCAACTTCGCCCCGGTCACGGCGGGCGCAGACGCGGCCAGTGCCACCGAGCCCGCCACCAAGGGGACGCCCGGCCCGGCTGGTACCACCGTGTCCAGGGGAGCGACGACCAAGGGCACCCCGGCCCGCACGGCTGGGTCCAAGTCCCCGGCCCGGACCAGTTCCGCCCGGACCGGTGCGGCCAAGACCGGTGCGGCCAAGGCCAGCCCGACCAAGGGTGCTACGGCGGAGGCTCAGGCCGCCTCCACCGCCAAGGCCAGCGGGGCCACCAAGCCCAGCAACGGCCAGCGCGGTACTAGCCGGAACGGGGCTAGCCGGAACGGGGCGGCCCGTAACGGGGCTAGCGGTAATGGGGCCAGCAAGACCAAGGGCAGTGGCACGACGACCGCCCCCCGGCCGCAGGTGGCCAAGGACGCCGCGGCCAACGGCCAGACCTCGGGCGGCACCGAGCGCCGTGGTCTGGGCCGGCTGGTGCGGAGCAAGCCCGAACCTGAGCCGGAGCCGGAGGTTCCAGCCACTAAGCTCGTCCGGCAGCAGCCGGTCCGGCAGTCGCGCAGTAAGCGCTCGGGCAAGAATTGACGTTGTTCCAGGTGACCGGCTCTCCCTGTGGGAGAGCCGGTCGTGAGTTAGGCGGAGGACAAGCTGAGTGATGTACCAGGCGATTACCGGGGCGCAGCTGTGAGCACTGATTCGGCCGAGGCCGCTGCGGTGGACGAAAACGCGGAGGAGACCGGTCCGGACGAGAACGGTGCGGACGGGCTTGGCCGCCCCGACGCCCCGCTCGACGCCGAAGACCAGGCCGACTCCGACGCCGCTGAGGAAGAGGATGACGGCGATGGTGATGACGGCGACCGCGACGGTGACGAGAAGCGGTCACGTCGTGACGATGAGTCATCGGTAGACCCGGCCGACCTGGAGCAGGAAGGTGAGATCGCCGCCGACTACGTCGAGGGGCTGCTCGACATCGCCGACCTGGACGGCGACATCGACATGGACGTCGAGGGGAACCGTGCGGTCGTCTCGGTCGTCGGCGCGACCCTGGACGAGCTGGTCGGCCGGCGCGGAGAGGTGCTCGAGGCCCTGCAGGAGCTGACCCGGCTGGCCGTACACCGGCAGACCGGTGAGCGGGCCCGGCTGATGCTCGACGTCGGCGGCTACCGCGAGCGGCGCCGGGAAGAGCTGACCGAGGTCGGCCGGGACGCGGCCGAAGAGGTGAAGCAGACCGGGACGCCCAAGCACCTGGCCGCCATGACCCCGTTCGAGCGGAAGATCGTGCACGGGGCCGTGGCCGACGCAGGTCTGCGCAGTGAGTCCGAGGGTGAAGAGCCAAGCCGGCGGGTCGTCGTCTACCCCGCTGAATGAGCTCCCCCCGCCCCGCGGCCCCAGCCAGCTCGGCTGATTCGTCTGCTGGCTCGGTCGGGAGCGTTACGCCTGCGTCTGCTGGGCCGCCGACCGTGCCTGCGCCGCCTGCTACGGCGGCACAGGTGTTCGGCCCGGCGCTGCCGCTGGCCACCCGGTTCGCGGCCCTGCTGGCCACCGACGGGGTCGAACGCGGCCTGCTGGGCCCGCGCGAGGTCCCTCGGCTATGGGAACGGCACCTGCTGAACTGCGCCGTGGTCGCGGAGCTGGTCCCCCCTGAGGCCGAGGTAGTAGACGTCGGCTCGGGGGCCGGCCTCCCCGGTCTCGTGTTGGCGATGCTCCGCCCGTCGGCGCGGATGATCCTGCTGGAGCCGATGCTGCGGCGCACCGTCTTCTTGGAAGAGTGCATCGCCGCCCTTGAACTGCCCAACGTCACCGTTCGCCGCGGCCGGGCCGAAGACCTGGCCGGCGCGCTCCAGGCCGACGTCGCCACCTCGCGGGCGGTTGCTCCCCTGGCCCGGTTGGTGCCGCTGTCCGCCGGCGTGATCCGGCCCGGCGGGACGATTCTGGCCATCAAGGGCCAGGACGCAGAGGCCGAACTCAAGCAAGCCCGCCCCGTACTTCGGCGGCTCGGTGTCCAGAGCGCTGATGTTGTGAAGGTGGGCCAAGGTATCGTCGAACCACCGGCCACAGTCGTCCGTATCCTGACGGGAGAAACGGGCCGTAACCCGACAGGAGCAGCGGGCCGCAGGCGCCCGAACCGGAAGCGCTGAGACCGGCTTCGGCTGGCTCGGCCCGATAGACCGGCTAGCTCGACCAAAGACCCGCTGGCCCCAATGGACTCAACCGACTCACTGGGCCGGGTTTGGCCGGGTCGCCACCGTCCGGGGAACCGGATGCGGAGAGGAGCAGCGTGATGGAGCCCGCCAAGGGCCTGGGCTGGCCAGATCAGCCACTGGCCTGGACGCCGGAATCCGCGGGGCTGCACCATGGGCACGCTGAGCCCGAAGGACCAGAACTCTCAGACGGCCCACGTGCCGCCGGCTCCAGCTCACCATCGGGGGCCGACGGCCTAGGCTGGCCCCAGAATTCTCTTAATGACGTTCCCCCGGCCCCGGTCTCACCCCCGGCCGACGTCCGAGCGCCCGGTGTTTCCGCCCCGGTCCCGCCCTCAGCCCCGACCGGCGCCGAGGCACCAGATGCAGCCGGGTCTGGCCAGACAACCGGACCTGGTGAAGTGCTAGCCGCCGGCTCGGCCCGGACCGCCACCCAGGCCCCGGTTTCTGGGTCAGCGGACAATACGCTGTCTGGGCCAGCGTCTGGAAATGCGGCCCAGGCTGCCTCGCTCCGAAGGACTGGTCGGCTGAATGGCGCCGCGGACCCGGCCCACCCCAGCCCGGAGCGAATCACACGAGCTTTGTCGGCCGCGGTTTCACGTGAAACAGCTGCCTCGACGGCCAACGGCTCCCACCAGAGCGGAACGGCCGGGAACGAAGTGGAGGAAGCCATGCCAGCGGGCGCGACGGCCCAGAACGACGGCAACGCCAGTGGGATCGTGATTCCGGACGTGCCGCAGAATCCACAGGACACCCCGATCGCCCGTGCCGCCGAGGCGGCGGTCGGTGTCCGTGGCGCCGGAGATGGCCACCCATGGCCGCGACCGGGCAATTGCCGCATCATGACGATCGCCAACCAGAAGGGCGGCGTCGGCAAGACCACCACAGCCGTCAACCTGGCGGCCAGCCTGTCTCAGCACGGCTCCCGGGTGCTGGTGATCGACCTCGACCCCCAGGGCAACGCCTCCACTGCACTAGACGTTGACCATCGCGTGGGCACGCCGTCGGTCTACAACACCTTGGTCGAGGACCGGCCGCTGATCGAGGTCGTGCAGCCCGTGGAAGGACTGCCTGGCCTGTTCTGCGCGCCCGCCACCATCGACCTGGCCGGCGCCGAGATCGAGCTGGTGCCCCTGGTGGCCCGGGAATCCCGGCTTTCCCGCGCAGTGGCGGCTTATGACTCGTCCGAGCTGGACTACATCCTCATCGACTGCCCCCCATCGCTCGGGCTGCTGACCCTGAACGCGCTGGTCGCCGCCCGCGAGGTGCTGATCCCGATCCAGTGCGAGTACTACGCCTTGGAGGGCCTGGAGCAGCTGCTCCGCACGGTGGACCTGGTCAAGGGTCACCTCAACCAGGACCTGCGGATCTCCACCATCCTGCTGACCATGTACGACGGCCGCACCCGTCTGGCCTCCCAGGTCGCCGACGACGTGCGTTCCCACTTCGGCGACGTCGTGCTGCAGTCGATCATCCCCCGCAGCGTCCGCGTCTCCGAAGCCCCGAGCTACGGCCAGTCGGTCATCACCTACGACCCCGGCTCGAGCGGCTCTATCGCCTACGTCGAAGCGGCCCGTGAGCTCTCCCAGCGCCACCCAGAGATGGCCGGCTAGCGACCGAGACTCCGCTGTCCGGCCTTGCTGCGGCGCCCTGCCGCTCACATCGCTAGGTGGCAGCTGTGGACAACGTGAGCCCTGTGCCGGCCCGATGGCAACAGACGATGGCCCAGCCCGATCCTGACCACCAGCCCGACCGCGCGGCCACCGCCCCCGGTGCGTCTGATGCACCCAGCGTGTCGTCCAGTACCCCGCAGAGCACCTACTCGACCGGTACGCCGGCGTTGCCCGGCGCCACCGGGGCTCCGCGTATGGCTGGTCCGCCGACTCTGTCGCGTGTAGCCGGGGCTTTCCACGAGGCTGGTCCGCCGACCTCGCCAGGCGCAGCTGGGACTCTGCACGAGGCTGACGCAACCACGTCGCCGGACGCAGCCGGGCTCCGGACATGACCGGCCCGCCAGCCCCGCCAGACGCAGCGGGGGCTCCGCACGAGGCTGGTGCAACCACGTCGCCGGGGACGGCCGGCGCTCCTCACGTGACCGGTGCACCCACCTCACAGGGCGCAGTCGGCGTCGACCCGCTGACGGCGCCGCTCACCTACCCGGGGACACCGCCGTGGCGCCCCGCGGTTCTGGTCACCGATGCCGCAGTGCTCGCCCTCCAGCCGCGACACGATGCGCCCCTGGGCCAATGGCTCTTGCAAACGGATGACGTTGGTGCCTCACTCGACCCGATTTCCCGAGGTCGGCTCTCCCAAGACACGACCCCCGGTGACCCAGCCTCCCCCGACACGTTCACAGGCGAAACCCAGTCCCGGGGCCTCACCGCCGGCCGTCGCGACGCCTTCAAGGCGAGGGCGGATAACGCGGAGGCCAACCGCGCGATGGCCGGCAACGCCGAGCCACTCGACGCGGAAGCCGACCGCGCCGAGCCCGACCGCGCCGAGCCCGACCGCGCCGAGCCCGACCGCGCCAGGGCCGACCGCGCGGGTTCGGGTGCCGCTGACGCCCCTGATCTGCAGAGACTTACCCTCGACCGTTACCTGCAGAACGCCGGCGGCTCACCGGTGGCGTCGCTTGTGCCGGTGCTCGCGGTCGGTTCGAACGCCTCCCCAGCTCAGCTGCGGCGGAAGCTGGCCAACGCTGGCCTGCCCACGCTGGTGCCGATTACCGCGGTGAGGGTGAGCGGCCTGGCGGTCGGAGTGTCCGCCCACGTCAGCCGGCCTGGATATCTTCCTGCTACTCCGGTGCCGGACGATGGCGCGGTGTCGGACCTGTGGCTGGTGTGGCTGGACGCCGTCGCGCTGGCCGCGGTCGACGCCACCGAGCCCAACTACGAGCGGATCCCGCTGCCGACCCGCTACCCGGTGCGGCTGACAACGGGCCAGCCGGTCATGCCGTGCTGGGTCTACCTATCGCGGCACGGCTATCTGATCAACGAGGCCGGAGAGCCGCGTCGGCTGACCGATCAGGCCACCCTCATCAGCGCGTTGCTGGCCGGGATACCAGCTCTGCGCGCGCTGGGCGGCACCTCTCCGCAGGAATGGATCGAGCGGACCCACGACCCGGTCGCCCGGGACGCCATCCGCAAAGCCTTTCGTTCTGCTGGTCTGGTGCGCTCGACGGCCGGACTCTGAACGCCGGATCGTAGTCGCGGATTCGTGCGAAACAACCCCAAATCGGGCTACGGTGCGTGCCGTGGAGACTATCCACAGGGTTCGCTTTCGGTGGTGCCAGCTGTGAAATCACCTGGCAGGATGGTCAGTAGCTTTATCTGGCGGTGGATCAAGGAGACACGGTGACTCAGCAACGGCGTGGGCTCGGCAAGGGGCTTGGCGCGCTCATCCCGGCCACGGTCAGCACGAGCGAGCCTGAGTCGGCGATCGCCGGAGCGGCTGGGCTGCGTCCTCCGTACACCCCAAGGCCAGCCAATGGCACCGATGATGAGGCGACCGATGCCGAACCGATCGCGGGTGCCTACTTCGCCGAAGTGGCCACCGGCTCGATTACTCCCAACCCGCGCCAGCCGCGGACGACCTTCGACGAGGATGCGCTGGACGAGCTGGCCGCCTCCATTCGTGAGGTCGGCCTGCTTCAGCCGGTCGTCGTCCGCCAGGTCATGCCGGGCCACTATGAGCTCATCATGGGTGAGCGTCGCTGGCGTGCCAGCCAGCGGGCCGATCTCAAGCACATCCCCGCGATTGTGCGAGAGACGGCGGACACCGATCTGCTGCGTGACGCGCTGATGGAGAACCTGCACCGTCAGCAGCTCGACCCGCTGGAGGAAGCGGCCGCGTACCAGCAGCTGCTGGACGACTTCGGGGCCACGCACGAACAACTGGCCCGCAAGATTGGCCGGTCCCGGCCGCACATCTCCAACACGCTGCGCCTGCTTAACCTCCCGCCCACCGTGCAAAAGAGGGTGGCCGCCGGTGTGCTCAGCGCCGGCCACGCCCGTGCTCTGCTGTCCCTGGACAATCCGGAGGCTCAGGAGCGTCTCGCGCACCGCATTGTGGCCGAGGGGCTGTCCGTCCGGGCCGTCGAGGAGATTGTGGCTGTCGGCGACGGCAGCAAGGAGCGCCCCCAGCGACGTGTCGGTGCCAAACCAACCGCCCCTGGCCTAAGGGACCTGGCCGATCGTCTCTCGGATGCCCTGGAGACCCGGGTCAAGGTCGAGCTCGGCCGTCGTAAGGGCAAGATCGTCGTTGAATTCGCGTCCCTCGATGACCTGGACCGCATCGTCAAGGCCATGTCTCACGACGCTGAAGCTCAGCCGGACCCCGCAGTTCAGCCGGACCCCGCCGTACAACTAGACCCCGCAGCCGCAGCAGCTCCCTCGCTGTGAGCCTTGCCTAGCGTCGCTGAGCCTGTTTCACGTGAAACGCGAGCCCGAACAGACCCGGGTCGCAGAGCTGAAACTGGCTGGCGGTGCACAAACGGCCGGGGTGGTCCGCGTAGGGGCCACGGTACGGCGGCCCCTGCACGCCCGCTCCGACTACGTGCATGAACTGCTTGGGCATCTTGAGCAAGCCGGTTTCGCTGGTGCTCCGCGATTTCTGGGCATCGACGGCCAAGGCCGGGAGATTCTGACCTACTTCGAGGGTGAGGTGCTGGTTGGGTCACCCGTCCGCATGTCCGACGAGCGAATCATCAGTGCGAGCCGTTTGATCCGGCGCTTCCACGACGCCACCGCGGGCACCGCGCTGACCCGGGGGCAGGAGATCGTTGCCCACAACGATCTCGGGCCACACAACATCGTCTTCGACGGCGACGAAGCGGTCGGCATCATTGACTGGGACGATGGTGTCGGCCCCGGTCGACGGCTGGTCGACTTCGCCCACGCGGTCTGGTGCTGCGCCGACGTCTGTGAAGGCGAAGTCGAAGTGGCCGAGCAGGCCCGTAAAGCGCGCCTGATGTGCGAGGCGTACGGTCGGTTCACCCCTGCGGCCGTGATCGACGAAATCAGCGCACGCTTCCACCGAGCCCAGGCCGACCACACTAGGCACGGCCGAGACCAGGGCGCGGCTATCTTCGCGGAGATGGTGCGCTGGATGGAAGAGCACGGACCAGCGCTCAAGGCCGTTAGCTGAAGCCCTGCATGGCAAGCACGGACCGCGGCCGATCGACGGCAGCATTCTCGAGGCTAAATGCCGTCAGCCACGCCCTCCTGGTCGACGTACGCAAGCCGCTGACTGCTCGATGAGCGTCTGGTGACTGTCGCTGGCCGGGAGACAGGTCAGGAGGTGAAGGCGCTAAGCGCCAAGTGTGAGTAATTTCGTCACCCCCAGAAGGCATCCCGAGGCCCAGACTCACAGTTTGCCGATGGGTCCGTGCACACGTCCAATGGCGGTGTTCCGTACTAGTTCCGGCTGGCGGCTCTGCCTGGTAGCAACGCTGGCCCCGGAGATCGACGGGGCCATGGCTCTGAACGGGCGGGGTGAAGTGCAGGACCAGCACCCGCCGCGCCATCAGTCGGTCGTGCCGGCCCATCATTCGCTGCCAGTCCTCCGGTGAGTAGTGGTACTCCCGCGAGTCCAACAAGATCGGTTACCGGATGACCTAGCAGCACGTTTCTAGCTCCACACGAATGTGCCACGGACCAGCTCGGCTTGACGTGGGATGTGCCCTGAGCCTCTCGTGAGTCCAGCGATCCCTGTCATTTTCGCTCGCTGTGGGGGTGATCCTGACGCAGCCGGACCGTGGCCAGCACCTTTGTCGGCTAGCTCGGCCGGGGTGAGCTTGTCCGAGCGGAGTATGAGTGTACCGGCCGGCTGGCGGGCTGCGGCGGCGACCATCTCATCCACGCCGGTCATGCCCGACTCACGCGCTGCCTGGTCCCAGTCCCGGCCGGGGTGGGTCACACGGGCATTAAGCCGCTCCCGGAGCACCTCGGCGTCCGCCTCCAGGAACACGTGCAGGACGTCCGCGCCGCGTCGGCCAGGCCGCCGAGGATCTCGGCCCGGTAGGCGTCGCGGATGAGCGACATCGCGACGATGAGCGTGTCCGCGTGGTGCCTGCGTAGCGACAGCGCCGTGGTGACGACCAGTTCCCGCCAGCTCGGCAGGTGCTGGAAATCGCCGTTGGGCGGCATCCACTTCCAGAGCATGAGGCCGACGTCTTCGGGGTTGTAGACGATTGCCTCCGGGAGCCGCCGGTGCAGTTCTTCCGCGAGCGTCGTCTTGCCCGCGCCGAACCCGCCGTTGATCCAGATGATCACCGGCCCAAGCCATCCGGATGATCCCGGGGCTGTCTTGAATGGAGCATGTTGGCCTGGCTAGCAGTTCTAAGCCCTGAGCCGCTCGACGTCCCGGCCGATAGTGCGGGGCCCGGGATGGTAATGCCACGCTCCATAACCCTCACCACGCGACGATGTTTCACGTGGAACACCGAAAAGCGGCCGGATAGCCGTGGTTCCACGTGAAACATCGCGACTGTGGACCGCACTTTGACCGTGAGCGAGCGCGTCGACCTTCAGCCACCAAGACAGAAGCTGCCGCAAGCCCGGCAGTTACCGCGCGGCGCCTGCCACCTGGGTGATGCTGGCGACGAACTGGTCGACGTCGGATTCGGTGGTGTCGAATGCGGTCATCCAGCGGACGACGGAAGTCTCTTCGTCCCAGACGTAGAAGTACCACTCGCGCTGGAGGGTCTCGATGTGCTGAGGGTCCAAGCGGGCGAACACGGCATCGGACTGGACCACCTGGGTCAGCTCGACGCCAGGTAGCTCCTGGATCCCCTGGGCGAGCCGCTCCGCCATCGCGTTGGCGTGTGAGGCGCTCTCCCGCCACAGGTCGTGGTCCAGCAGAGCCAGGAACTGAGCCGACAGGAAGCGCATTTTCGAGGCCAGCTGCAGCTGCTGCTTACGCAGGTACTTGGCGTCGGCCACGAGTTCAGGGCGCATGACCACGACAGCCTCGGCGCCGAGGGCCCCGTTCTTGGTGCCGCCAAAGCTGAGTACGTCGGCGTGCTCGGCTAGATCGGCCAAGGAGCAGCCCAGATGGGCCGCGGCGTTGGCCAGGCGAGCGCCGTCGATGAACAGCTTCAGATCGTTGTCGTGGCAGAACTCGCCGATCGCGCGTAGCTCCGCCAGCGAGTAGCAGGTCCCGAGCTCTGTGCTCTGGGTGATGGCCACAGCTCCCGGCTGAGCATGGTGTTCGTCGCCTCGTCCACACAGATGCCGTGCGATCCCCTCCGGGGTGATCTTGCCGTCGGGAGACGGGACCGTGAGCAGCTTCGTACCGAGGACCTGCTCGGCGGCGCCGCATTCGTCGGTGTGGATGTGCGCGGACTCGGCGCAGATCACCGCCTCGTGCCGCCGGAGCAGAAGGCTGAGCCCGAGGATGTTCGCGGCGCTGCCGTTGAACACGAAGAACACGTCGCCCTCGGCCTGGAACAGCTCGCGCAGCCTGGCTGTGGCCCGGCGGGTCCACTCGTCCTCGCCGTACGCCGTGGCGTCACCGGTGTTCGCGGCGATGACGGCGTCTACGACGGCCTGGTGCGCCCCAGCGTGGTTGTCACTTCCGAAACTCTTGTGCTCAGCCATGCTCCCAACCTATTGCGCAGGGTGGGCCGTGCGTCAGGTGGCCAAGCCGAGCCAGAGGACGCGCGAAGGGGGTGAGGTGGGCGAGCCGGCCTGGAGGGCGCACGAAGGGGCGAGGCGACCAGGGCTGTGGATGGGTGCGGCGGCTGAGGCCGAGCCGAGTGGAGGCAGGTGCGGCAGGTCAAGCAATCCGAGCCCGAGGCCAGGTGGCAGCGGCGCGGTCGGTACCCAGGCCTGCGCCCCGAATGCCCTGGCCGTGATCGTCGTCGGTGCCCAATTCGACGTCTCCGTGGGTACTCGTCGGCGGCCCCTCGGTGCTCCAGCCGGCAGCCAGCCGAAGATCCGTCAAGCTCCGGCCATTAGCTGCCGTCGCAGGCTTACCTGAGGAGCCGTCACGAACTCCGGTCTGTGCTCCTCAGCCGGCGGCCAGCTGGAGACCCGCCAGGGCTCCGGTCAGTGACCGCAAATCGCCGAACCAGCTGAGGACCAGCCCGGGACGAGCCTGCGACCAGGCCAGGACCGGCCGGGGATCGGACGACCCACGGACGCCAGAGACCAGCTGGGGAGCAGTCAAAGACCTGCCGGGAACCCTGGTCCGGGTCAGTGGCGGCGGTCGGCGGCCAGGTTGAGGAGGGTATGGCAAGCGGGGCCGAAGGCGTAGCCAGCGGCGTCCAGGGCCATCGGCAGAGTGCTGGTCTCGGTCATGCCCGGAGAGACGTTGACTTCCAGGAAGTAGACCTCGCCCGTGTCACTGACGATCATGTCGGTGCGGGAGATGTCCCGCAGGCCGAGGGCCGAGTGGGCCTGCATCGCCGCCTTGGCCGCGGCGTCGGCGGCCGCGTCGGGGAGCCGGGCTGGGGCGTAGAACTCGGTCTGACCTGCGGTGTAACGGGCCGCGTAGTCGTACTGCCCAGCGCCGCCGGGGACGATCTCGACCGCGGGCAGCGCTCGGGGTCCGTCGCCCAGGTCGACGACGGTGACGGCGATCTCGGTGCCTTCG
This sequence comes from Streptosporangiaceae bacterium, assembly GCA_965277615.1. GTDB lineage: Bacteria > Actinomycetota > Actinomycetes > Streptosporangiales > Streptosporangiaceae > Bog-532. The sequence goes on from CBDIDG010000005.1 coordinate 792,482, forward strand.
ATCAGCCGCTCCACCAGCGCGGTGTCGCCGTACGCGAAGCAGCTCACGATGGCGGTGGGCAGCTCGGCCGCGGTACGCACCGGGCTGGCGCCGAGTGAGGAGCCGCCGCGGGCCGGCTTGACGAACAGCGGCAGGCCGAGCCGGGTGATGATGCGCTCGATCACCGCGGTGGCCCCGAGGTCGTGGAAGATCTCCCGCGGCAGGGCGACCGAGTCCGGGGTGGCGATCCCGGACGCGGCGACCAGGGCCTTGGCTGTGGGCTTGTCGAACGCCCCGCGGCAGGCGCTGGCCACCGAGCCGACGTACGGCACACCGACCAGGTCGAGGATCTCCCGGATGGCCCCGTCTTCGCCGTAGGAGCCGTGGATGACCGGGAAGACGGCCGAGGGCGGGTCAGCCAGCAGGGCGGGGATCAGCCCGGCGTCGGCGTCGGCGATCCGCGCGTCGACGCCGGCTTCCTCCAACGCGTCGCGGACCCGCCGCCCGGAGCGAAGCGATACGTCCCGCTCCGGAGAAAGGCCGCCAGCGAGCACTATTACCTGGTCGAGTTCAGTCACGTCATGCCGCCGTTTACAGGTCGCCGGGACCGGGGGTTTCCGCACCCGATCGGTGGGGTGCGGGTGCAGCGCCGCCGAACGTGGCGCTCAGATCGATCTCCGCCTCGATCACCGAGGCCAGCCGCCGCACACCCTCGCGGATCCGGTCCGGTTCGGGGAAGCAGTACGACAGCCGCAGGTGGTCGGAGCCGCCGCCGTCGGCGTAGAACCCGGTGCCGGGCACGTAGGCCACCCGCGACGACACCGCACGGGGCAGCATCGCCTTGGAATGGACGCCGTCAGGCAGCTGCAGCCAGACGTAGAAGCCGCCGGCCGGGACGGTCCAGTGGCAGCCGTCGGGCATCTGGGCGTCGAGCGACTCCAGCATCGCGTCTCGCCGCTGCCGGTACAGCTCGCGGAAGTCCTTGATCTGCTCTTGCCACGGCTGAGTCTCGAAGTACTCGCGCACGGCCAGCTGAGAGAACATGGGGTGGCACAGCACAGCCGACTCCGCCGCCAGGATGAGCTTGTCGCGGATCGCCGGCGGGGCCGCGGCCCAGCCGACCCGGACCCCGGAGGCGAACGTCTTGGAAAAGGTGCCCAGGTAGACGACCCCTTCGGCGTCGTCGGCCCGCAGTGCGCGCAGCGGCTCGCCGTCGAAGCCGAGCAGCCCGTACGGGTTGTCCTCGAGGATCAGGACCCCGGCGGACTGGCAGATCTGCAGGATGCGCGGCCGCCGCTCGGCCGACAGCGTCACCCCGGCCGGGTTGTGGTGGTTCGGCACCGTATAGAGGAACTTGATCCGGCGGCCGGACGCAGTCACCCGGGCAATGGCCTGCTCCAGCGCCTCGGGGATGAGCCCGTGTTCGTCCATGGCCACATGCACCACGTCGGCCTGGAACGCGGCGAACGAGCCGAGCGCGCCCACGTAGGAGGGAGCCTCGGCCAGGATGACGTCGCCCGGGTCGACGAAGATCCGGGTGATCAGGTCCAGGGCCTGCTGCGAGCCCACGGTCACCACGACGTCGTCCGGGTGGGCGCGGATGCCCTCCAGGGACATGACCTCGCAGATCCTCTCGCGCAGGCCGGCGTCGCCCTGCGCGGTGCAGTACTGCAGCGCGGTGGCACCCTGCTCGGCGACCAGGCGGCCCACCATCTCGCCCACGGCGTCGAGAGGCAGAGCCGAGACGTAGGGCGACCCGCCGGCCAGGGAGACGATCTCCGGCCGGGCGGTTACGGCGAACAGGGCGCGAATTTCCGAGGCGACCATGCCGCGAGCTCGCTCGGCATACTGGTCGAAATACGGATCAATCCGGGATCCCTGCACCCGGGAATTCGCTTGCCGTGCGCCTTCGCTCATGGCCTCGTCTCCCAACGATCGGTATCATGCCAGCATAGGGCCGGGAGCACAGTGCCGAAGTGTGAAGCTCGCGTCTTAACGCGCACATGCCCATTGAGGGCATGCGAGACTCTGGGGGCAAAGTGTCGCGCCGACTCGTGAATATCACCCTGGACAACCTGGACGATCTGCCGCCCAGGTGCCGGGCGTGCGTTTTCTGGGAGCTGGATCCGATCGGCGGGGCCCGGGCCGCCGAAGCGGGAGAACCAGGCCTGGAGAAGGAGTCCTGGGTTTCGTCCGTGCTGCTCGAGTGGGGCAGCTGCGGGAAAATCGCCTACGTCGACGGGGCCCCGGCCGCCTATGCGCTCTACGCGCCGCCGGCCTATGTGCCGCGTTCGGTGGCCTTCCCGACCAGCCCGGTCAGCGGGGACGCGGTTTTGCTCATGACCGCCCACGTGCTGACCGAATTCGCGGGCGGCGGCCTTGGCCGCATGCTCGTGCAAAATATGGCGAAAGACCTCACCCGTCGCGGGCTAAAGGCCATCGAGGCATTTGGCGTGCATAACTGGGAGCCGAATGCCTGTGTGCTCCCAGCCGATTATCTCCTCGCGGTGGGATTCAAGACGGTACGCCCGCACCACCGCTACCCGCGGCTGCGCCTGGAGCTCAAGACCGCCATGTCCTGGCGTGAAGACGTCGAAGTGGCCCTGGAACGCCTCCTAGGCTCCATGACCCCCACCCGCGCCTCCGACCCCATCCTCCACCCCGCCTAACCCCTCCCAGAGGTGCTCGCGGGGCCCCTGAGGCGCACGTCGCTGCTGTGACTGCGGCGCTATCTGAGGCTGCAGGTGCTTCCGAGGCTAGGGCCTAGGGCCTGGGGTCGGTGGGCCTTGGGACCGTGGTGGCCAGAGCCGCGGACTCGAGAGACTCGCGAGGCCCTGCGACGCGGGGAGAGAAAGTGCCGCCCCAAAGTCGCCAAGCAAGCTCGGCCCCTCCCGGCGCGGAGAGGGTCCCTGGGAATGCCAAAGGGGGGCGTGGGTGGCCCGTAGGCGGCGCCTCGGGGGGTCTGGGGGGTGTCCCCCCAGTGCCACACCCCAATACTTGATCCGGGCGAGATAACGCCCGGATCAGGCGCCGCCGAAGCGGTCCCCCGCCCCCCTCACGCCGTAAGACTCAGAGGAACTCGGCGAGTTCCTTGAGCATGGCCGACTTGGGCTTGGCCCCGACGATCTGCTTGACCACCTGGCCGCCAGAAAACACGTTCATGGTCGGGATGGCCATGATGCCGTACTTCTGGGCCACTGTCGGGTTCTCGTCGATGTTGAGCTTTACGACCTGGATCTTTTCCGCGTTCTCAGACGCGATCTCCTCCAGGACCGGAGCGACCATGCGGCAGGGGCCGCACCACTCAGCCCAGTAGTCAACGATTACCGGCTTGTCGCTCTTCAGGACTTCCTGGTCGAAAGTCGCGTCGGTGACTACCTTGGTCGCGCCCACAAAGTTCACTTCCCTCGTTCTTGATCGATCGATGATGGCGGAAATCAGTCTTCCTGGCTGGCCAGCCAGCGCTCCGCGTCGATGGCAGCGGCGCATCCGGACCCGGCGGCCGTGACCGCCTGCCGGTAGATGTGGTCGACCACGTCGCCGCAGGCGAACACGCCATCGATTTTGGTCTTGGTGGTGGGGCTCTCGACCATGAGGTAGCCCTCGGAGTCCACGTCCAGCTGCCCGGTGAACAGCTCGCTGCGCGGGTCGTGGCCGATAGCGATGAACACGCCGGTGACGGGCAGGATGTCCTCCTGGCCGGTCTTGACGTTACGCAGCTTGAGCCCGGTGAGCTTGGTGTCACCCAGCGCCTCGATCGGCTCGCTGTCCCACGCGAACTTGATCTTCGGGTTGTCGAAGGCCCGGTCCTGCATGATCTTCGACGCGCGAAGGCTGTCCCGGCGGTGGACGACCGTGACCGACTTGGCGAACCGGGTGAGGAAGGTGGCTTCCTCCATGGCCGAGTCACCCCCGCCAATGACCGCGATGTCCTGCTCACGGAAGAAGAACCCGTCGCAGGTGGCGCACCAGGAAACCCCGTGCCCGGACAGTTCCTTCTCACCCGGGATGGTCAGCTCGCGGTAGCGCGAGCCGGTGGCGATGATGACCGACTTGGCCAGGTAGGTCTCGTCGGAGGTCCGCACGACCTTGGGGTTGGCGGTGAGGTCGACCGACGTGACGTCGTCGGTGACGAGCTCCGCGCCGAACCGCTCGGCCTGCTTCCGCAGCGATTCCATCAGCTCGGGGCCGAGTACGCCGTCGGGGAAGCCGGGGAAGTTCTCCACGTCCGTGGTCTGCATCAGCGCGCCGCCCGCGGTCACTGAGCCCTCGAACAGGAGCGGTTCAAGCCGCGCGCGCGCCGCGTAGACCGCGGCGGTGTATCCGGACGGACCGGATCCGATGATGATGACATTGCGCACGGCGGTCATTCTTGCTGCCCTTCCTTGACTGCACGGGATTTAACCGATCCTAGGGTGCTTTGATTCCCGCAGTCAGCAGGGAGAAGAAGCCGGTCAGCCGCCGGATGTGGGCAGCGTCACGTGCGCCAGGATGTCGGTGGTATTGGCCGAGCAGGACGGCCCCACCACCCAGGCCTGGCTGACCTGATTTCCGACGTGGCCCAAGGCGATGATGGTGGCCGGGCTGCCGTTGTAGCGCGCCGAATCCACCATCGCGGGCTCGATGTCGCCGGTCACGTCCATGACGCAGGCGTACTGCTGGGTGCTCGGGGCGTGCAGGAACTTGGCTCCGGACGACCGGGCCGGGCCGAGGGCGGTGGCGTGACCCAGCTCGGCCTTGATCTGCGAGCCGAGGGTCGCGGACTGGTACTCGATGCCGCTGTTGATCACCTTGAACGACAGGGTGTTCGCCCGGCCCGACCCGAGGGTCGGGGTCAGGCCGATGAAGGGCAGCGCCGCGGGCCTGCTGCTCGCGCCAGAGCCCGCCTGATTGTGGCCAGAGGAGGGCGCCGAGCCGCCCGAGGTGAGCTGGGCCACCGTGTAGCCGCCCGCCGCCACCACACAGGCCGCGGCCGCAGCGGCGAAAACGCGCGCCGCCGCCGGTCCGGTGAAGCCTCGCCGACCTCCAGCCGTGTTGCCCCGGACGGTGCCAGCACGGACGGTGCCAGCACGAGCGGGGCCGCTGCGGAAAGGCAGTACGCGATCGGCTTTGCCGCTGGAGGCCTGGGCCGGCGCGGTCACCCGCGCGGACCGCTCGGCCGCTTCCCGCGTCAGCGTCGCCTGCAGCTGCCTGGTCACCGACTCCGGCATGGCCGGCGATGGCACCGAGGCCAGCAGCGCCGCGATCTCGGTCAGTCCTGCGCTCAGCCGTGCACACTGCTGGCAGGCCGCCAGGTGGGCGTGAATCCGGGTTGCGCGCTTATCGCTGATCAGTCCTGCGCTGAGCTCAGCCAGAACGTTCGCGTCCACATGCGGCGAATGACGCTTCATCCATCTCCTCCCTGCCCAGGTGAGACGCTGCCGGTGGCGGTACGGTTCCGTGAATTTCCGTCTTCTGCGCCAAGACCGCCGTCCAGGCCCCGGCCGCGCAGGTGCTCCAGGTGCGGCAGCAGCCGGGCCCGGCCGCGGGCACACCGGCTCTTGACCGTCCCGACCGAGATCTCCAGCACGGCGGCGGCGTCGGCCACCGGGTACCCGAGCATGTCGACTAGGACCAGCGCGGCCCGCTGCTCCGGTGGGATGAGCCGCAGTGCCGCCTCCACATCCAGGGTCGTGTCCCGGAGGCTGGCCGGGTCGATGGTGGCGGGCGCGGGTCCCCGGGCGGCCAGCAGGTCGAGCGTGCCCTCGTCCCCGACCGAGCTGGCCGCGTGGGCGGCCTTGCGGCGCAGCCGGTCCAGCGAGGCGTTGACCACGATGCGGTGCAGCCAGGTGGTCACGGCCGAATCGCCCCGGAAGTCGCCCGCTCGGCGGAACGCCGAGATCATCGCTTCCTGCAGGGCGTCGGCCGCTTCCTCTGGGTCACACAGCGTCCGCAGCGCGACCGCCCACAACCGGTCGCGGTGCCGCAGGAACAGTAGCCCGAAGGCTTCGGTATCGCCTTCAAGGTGGCGCTCGAGGAGCTGAGCGTCGGAAAGTGCCGGAAGGCTACTGTCGGTCACGGATGGGCCAGTGGGCTTCAGCTAGACCCGCGCACGACCACGTTGTAGACCTGAACCTCATATTCATTCGAGTTCCCCTGCAGGGGCGGCAGGCTGGTGAACCAGAGCAGCACGTAACGGCCCTTGGCTGAGCTGCTCACGCTGAACTTGGTCGTCGCCACCGCCTTGGTCGAGCTGGCCACCGTGCTGAAGCCGCTCTCCGAGGCTGGGCTGTCCGAGTTACCCAGGTCGATGTGGATCGCTGTGCAGCAGGTGCTGCCGAACTGGACGTCGACCTGGCTGAGCTTGACCTGCGTCCCCATGTCGAGCAGCAGGCCGGTGCCCTTCTTGAGGCCGCCGAAAACCGGGTTGCCGATGTAGAACTGCGAGTGCCAGTCGGTGGTGGGGCTGCCGTCGATCACCGCAGCCGCCTCGCCTGGGTTGTCGACGGCGGTGGCGCTCACCGGCTTCAGCACCACGGTGGACGCGGTGGACGGGCTGGCGGACTTGCTGGCGCTACCGGTGCTGCCGCCGCCGGCCTTGGTGCTGCCGCCGCCGGTCGACGAGTGGCCGAACGCATAGACCACCGCGGCCACGGCGATCAGAACGATCACAACCAGCGCGCTGACCAGGGCTTTGGCCGCACCACTGGACCGCGGCCGGCCACCGCGTGCGGGCCGGCCACCGTGACCGCCGTGAACCGCCCGGGGTGCACCCGCCCCGGGCACGCTCCACGGTGGCGGGTCGGCCGGCGGACTGTTGTACCGGGCCGTCTGGCCGCCGCCGGCATTCCAGGCGATCTGCTCAACCTCGTCGAACGGCACCGGGGTCGGCACCGCGGGCGCCGCGACCTCGGCCAGCGCGTCCGCGAACTCCAGCGGGGTGCTGATCGTCTGGCCGTTGCGCGCCTGCCGGCCGAACATGCCCTGAGAGATGATCGAGTCGACGCTGGCGGGCACGCCCGCGGACACCTGCCGCGGCGTGCAGACCGACCCGTCGATGGTGGGGGCGGGCGGCAGCCCGGTGTCCTGCGGACCCGGCCAGTAACCGGTCACCGCGGCGTACATCAGCCAGGCCAGGTGGCGGGTGTCCACCACCGCGGGGTCCTCGGCGCCGTCTTCGTCGGTACCCGCGCCCGCGATCGCGGCGTCCATGCCCAGGCCCGTGATCTTCGCCCCGCCGCCGGATGTCCAGCGCAGCGAGCCGGGGACCAGCCGGAGGTGGGCCAGGCCGGCCGCGTGGGCCACGGAGATGGCCTGGGCCGCTTCAGCCACGAGAGCGGCCGCCCAGGGCGGATCCAGCGGACCGTCGCTGAGCATGTCGGCCAGCGACTCGCCGGCCACCCACTCCATGACGATGTAGGCGCGCTCGCCCGAGTCGTCGACGTCGAACACCTGGGACAGGCGTGAGTCATTCAGGCGGCTCGCGGCCCGGGCCGCGGTGACGGCCTCCCGGACCCGCGGGAAGTTCTCCGCAAACATCAGGACGGTGACGGCGCGGGCCAGGATCTCGTCGATCGCCTTCCACAGCGCCCAGCCACCGCCCGCGTCGACCTGATCCTCGAGGCGGTAGCGGCCTGCCAGCCTGGTTCCCGGTTCAGAGGTGTATGTGCTCATGCGTCACCCGTCAAGAGCAGGACTGGCTCTCGACCCTCCTTCCAGGTCCCCAGCGGATCGGCGGAGTTATCCCCACAGCGCGGTGTCCCTAATGGTAAGACGCTTTGCCCTCCCGTCAGGGCTACGAGCGAACGGCCCCGTGTAAACCGTTATACGCGATTGGCGTCAAACTCTCATACCTATGATCCCACGTCCGCGCCGCACATCCCAGGCCGGCCATGGGCTTGACACGCACTGGACACCTGCCATACGCCATCATCGGGCCGGGCTTCCCTGCGGGCCGCGGCCGAACCGGCCGCCCACCATCCGCATCAGCTGACTCAGCTCGTCCACGTGCAGGGCCTTGGCCACGATGACATAGAGCAGCAGCGCGCCGCCGCCGCCCAGCAGCGTCACGATGAGCCCGTACAGCGGCCCAGCCTGCAGCACCGAGCCGACGCCGAGACTGACCACGAGCGCGAAGATCACGGCCGGGATCGTCGCCACGTGCATGCGCACCAGGCTGCGGGTCACCAGCCGGCCGTCCAGGCTGCCGACCTGCCGGTTCAGCAGCCGCCAAGCGATCGCCGCGCTGAACACGCTGGTCAGCCCGTAGACGAAGGCCATGCCGATCACCAGCTCGCCGGGCGGCAGGATGACCAGCACGACCAGGTTCCCGATCACGGTGGCCACCGTGGTCAGGAACCCGATGATGGCCGGGGTCCGGCTGTCGTGCATGGCGTAGAACACCCGCAGCAGCAGCTGGAAGATGACGAACGGCAAAAGGCCGAGGGAGAACGCGGCGAACGCCTCGCCGATGTACCGCGCGCCCGCGGTGTCCGTGCTGCCGTGGGCGAACAGGAACTCACACAGCGCTGGTCCCAGCACCGCGAGCAGCAGCGCGGCCGGGACCAAGATCACCGAAGACAACCGGATGCTGTAGGAGAAGTCGTCGCTGACCTGCTGGAAGCGTCCTTCGGCCGCGTTCTTGCTCATCCGCGGCAACAGGGCGGTGGTGACCGAGACCCCGATGATGGCGTACGGCAGCAGGAACAGCGCGTACGCGTAGTTGTACGCGGAGACACCGGCGTCCGCGACGTGCAGGCTGGCCGAGTTGGCCAGCCTCGTGGTCACGATGAACGTGATCTGGGTGGAGATCACGTAGCCGAACATCCAGATCGCCATCCGGCCGATCTCGGCCAGCTCGGCCCGGCGGAAGTCGAACCGGGGGTGCCACTGGAAGCCGACCCGGCGCAGGGACGGGATCAGGGCCAGGGTCTGGACGATGATGCCCAGGGTGGTGCCCACACCGAGCAGCACGATGCCGGCCGTGGGCACGTTGCCGGTGGTTTTGTCCAGGCCCACCATGACCACGAACAGCAGGCCGACCACGATCACGATGACGTTATTAATGATCGGGGTCCACATCGGCGCGGCGAAGCTGTTCCTGGTGTTCAGGATCGCGCCCATCAGCGAGCTGAGCCCGTAGAAGAAGATCTGCGGGATGAAGAAGTAGGCGAACACCACCATGAGCTGGTGCTCGGTGCCGTGGATCGATCCGGCGTACAGGTCCACCAGCAGGCCGGCCGCCACCGTGGCCACGATCGTCACGCTGCCGAGGGCCAGCACGGTGAGCGTGAACATCCGCTGGCTGTAGGCCTCACCGCTGTCGCGGTGGTCCTGGGCCGCCTTGACCAGCAGCGGCACCACCACGCTGGTCAGAACTCCGCCGATCATGACGTCGTAGACCGCGTTCGGGATCGTGTTGGCGTTGTTGTAGGCGTTGGCCAGGCTGGTGGTGCCGAGCGCGAGCACAAACACGAACGTGCGCAGGAACCCGGTGACCCGGGAGATCAGGGTGCCCAGCGCCATCGACCCGGTGGTCCGGGCCAGGCTGGTCCCGGCCGGCCGCTCGGGCCGGACCGGATGCAGCAGGTCGAGGGAGGTCTCCTCGACCGCCACGTCGAGGTAGGTGTCCTCGCCCTGGTAGGGGTTGGGGACGAACCGCGGCTGCGGCTGATAGATCGAAATCGGCTGGGTCAGGTCACCCGGAGGTACGCCGTAGCCCTGAGCCGAGGCCGGGCGCGGGCGCCGGGGCGGCGCGGGCGGTGCCGGCGGAGCGGCCGGCGTGGCCGTTCCCCGCGCGCCGGAGGGCAGCGCACGGCCGGGAGGAGTGGGCCCGCCGGTGGACGGCTGGAAAGCGTCATCCCACCAGGCCCGCTCATCCGGCGCCTGGTTAGCGGGCGCATCGGCCCGCGTCGGCTCAGCGGCCCGTACCGGCTCGGCGGCCCGGGCCGGCCCGGGGGACCGCGGCGGATCGGCCGGCCGCCGGGGTGGCGCAGGACTCTCCGGAGTGGCCTGGTACCAGCCACCTGGGTCCCGGCGGCCTTCGACGGGGGCGTCCGGCTCATGCCGGCCGCGCGGCGGCTCCGCCGGGGGCGGGGTGGGCGCCCCGCTCCAGGTGGTCGGGCTGCGGTAGTTCGTCACCGGCCGGCGCGGTGGGTCGTCCGGGAAGTCGCGGTAGCCCGGCTCGCCCAGGGCGTGCTGGCCGGGGGCCGGCCGGAACGTGGGCTGGGGCCGGTCCGGACGGTAGGACTGATCCGGCGGGTAGGGCGGGCCGGGCTCGTCCGGGTCGACGGGCCGGTACGCCGGCGGCCCAGGTTCGCCCACGGAACCACCCGGCCCGGCCGGATCGGACGCCCAGGCGCTGGGGTCGGGCTCCTGTTCCCGCTCGTCGCCGTCCTCGGGCCAGGATGGGTACTGATAGGTCCGGCCCGGCTCGTCACCGGGGTAGCGGTTGCTCACGTCGCCGCCGCGCGCTGGGATCGCCGGCGGCCGTCCGCGCCAGCGTGGAGCCTGGCGTCAGGCGTACCTGGCCCAGTCTCGTGCTCGGGCGTGGTCATCCGGGGCCTCCGGTGGGTAGCGGGACTCAGTGGCGTCGTTGCCTGTTTCGACGGTAGCGTCTCCGCCGGCCTCAACGGGCATTGCCGGTGATCGTTTTGCCTCGTCGTCGCCGTCCGGCATATCAGCGAAAGCGTTGGCCGCAGCGCCCGGCGTCGGGTTGTCCCCGTCACCGTTCCCTGCGGCGCGGTCCCCCGGGCCACCGGGAGTGTCGCGCAGTCCGCGCCGGATCGCCCGGGCGATCGCGGTCAGCACGAGCACGCCCAGCGCGGCGAAGATGATGAACAGCAGCGTGCTCCCGAACTGGGTGGACTGCACGCTCAGCGTCGCCGGATGGTCGTTGGGCAGCGGCCGGCCGTTCTTGCCGTAGAGGCGCAACGTCATGGTGGTGTTGCCGACCGCGCCGGAGTGGACCGCGACCCGGATCGTCTCCACCTGGCCGGCGCCCACCACTCTCAAGCCCTTCGGTGTGTAGCCGGAAACGGTCAGCCGGCTGTTGGCCGGCTCGGTGGCCTGCAACCGAACCTGGATGGCCTGCGGCAACCCGTTCTGGATCGACACCGGCAACGACCCGGACGACCCGACCAGGGTCGCCCGGCCCGAGTTGATGATCTGTACCTTCTGGTCAACCGTCGACAGGTAACCCGAAACCCGGCTCAGCATGTCCGTACCGGCTTCCCGGGCGGCGGCGCTGCCGCGCCAGGCCGACGATTCGGTGGCGGCCACGCCCCCGCTCAGCTGGGCCAGGTACTTCGTCTGGGGCTGGGCCAGGATGCTCTTGTACGACCGCAGGCCGGCATCGAGCTGCGCCACCTTCTTCAGGTAGGTCCCGGTCAGCTCGCTGGAACTGACCTGGTTGTCCGGCGGTGCCTGACGTTGCGCCTGGCTGGTGCTGGTGGCCGAGGCGGCCAGGCCGGACAGCGTGTCCGCGGACAGCCAGGGCGTCGACGTGGTCTCGTTGAGCAGATCGCCGGCCAGCGCGGGTGACGGATCCCACTCCCGCGGCGGCGCGACCACCACCGACCGGGCCGCTTGCGGGTCCTCGGCCTCGATCATCGCGGTCTCGGCCAGGAACTGCTGGCTGACCGCGAAGGCGCTGCCGGGGGACGACGTCGCCGAGCCGAGCACGCTGGTCAGCGTGGAGTCGGCCAGCAGCACCTTCATCTTCGTCCCGGCCGGGGTCGGAGTGCTGGTCACCGCGTCGTCCGGCGTGAACACGGCGCCCGTGGCCGGCATCTCGCTGCTGGCCAGCACCGTCGTGCTGATGCCGTTCACGGCCAGGTTGCCGAGCACGCTCGAATCGGCCAGCCCGTCGGCCGGCCAGGCGACCGAGGTCGACTGGTAGGAGTCCCCCAGCAGGGCGCTCGCGGTCGATCCGGCCTGGGCGTAGGCGGTCCGCAGGTCGGTGTCGAGGCCCTGGTGGGTGAGCGCGGCCACGTCGACGTCGTCGTACGGGGTGGTGAACATCTGCTGGCCCGCGGCGGCCGCCCGCACCCCGGACAGCCACTGGGTCGCCGCGGTGCTGGCGTGGTGGCTCACGCCGCCGTCGCAATCGGTATCGGCCCCCACCCGGTAGGAGCGCGTCATGGTGGAGACGCCGCTCAGCAGGCCGGGGTCCACCGACCAGGTCAGGTCGGCCCTGGTCGCGTAGGACGAGCCGACGTTGAGCAGGGTGGCGAGCCGCCCGCCCGGCGCCACGCTGGCGGCCAGGCTGTTGCTGGTCAGCGCGGTGCAGATGCCCTGCTGGGGCGGGTTGATCAGCGGCCAGATCCAGGCGATCCGCAGCGGCTTGCTGACGCCGGCCGCCGAGGCTCCCGGCCAGTACGGCAGGAAGGTGCGCTGGATGCCGACGGTCACGCCGCCCGCGTCCTGCGCCTGCACGGCCAGTGGGTACACGCCGAACTGGTTGATCCCGATGGATCGCACCGACAGCGACAGCTTCCAGTGCGCCGTGGTCCCGGCGGCCAGGCTGCTGGCCACGGTGACCGGGGTCCCCACCGGGGTGTCCGCCGCCAGTGCGCCCCGGGCGTAGGAGGCCAGGTCGTCCCGGCTGGCCAGCGCGGAGGCCGACGACCGGAGGACGACCGACACGTCCGGCACCGAGCCGTGCGATGTGTTCGTGACCGTGCCGGATACGGTCACCGTGCTGTTCGGCTTGGCCACCTGCGGGCTGACCGACCCGATGACCACCGAGACCGCCTGCTGGGACGACGCTGAACCCGTGGTCTCCGCGGCCCGGGCGGCCGAGGCTGACGCCAGCATGCAGGCGCTGGCCACCGCCAGGAAGGCGGCAACGAGGGCGAGAGTGACCGTCACCCGGACGCGAGCGCCCGGCGCGGCATGCTGACACGGCACGCCAGGAATGTTATTGCCGTTTCCTGAAAAGAGCCGGGGTGCGCGATGAACGCGCACCTCCCCGCGGCCGTTGCTGCACGTCGATTGCCCCTTTTTCCCCGTCGGCCGGCCACCGGCTGCGGTCGTGCGCCGGGTATCCTCGCTTTTCTTGCCCCGCAGGAGTCAATACCCTCGATGGCCGTGCCGAATTCCACTTCCCCTCCGTTGGTGAACCCCGTGAACGCGCTCAACGACGACCAGCGCACCGCCGCTGCGGCCCTGCTGCGACGGGTGTCGCCCATCGCCGACGACCTCGGGCGCCGGTTTGCCCGGCACGGGTACGAGCTTTCTCTGGTCGGCGGCCCGGTCCGGGACGTGTTTCTCGGCCGCGAGCCCGGTGACTTCGACCTGACCACCAACGCCCCGCCGGCCGAGATCCTGCGGATCGCGGACGGGTGGGCCGACCATGTGTGGACCGTGGGCATCGACTTCGGCACCGTGGGGCTGCGCAAGGACGGTTCAATCCTGGAGGTCACCACCTATCGCAGCGAGGAGTACGTGCCCCGGTCCCGCAAGCCAACGGTGCACTACGGCACGTCGCTCGAGGGCGACCTGCGGCGGCGGGACTTCACCATCAACGCGATGGCCGCGCGGCTGCCCGGGCACGAGCTGGTCGACCCGTTCGGCGGCCTGGCCGCGCTGGGGGAGAAGGTCCTGCGGACGCCCGGTTCGCCGGACGAGTCGTTCTCCGATGACGCGCTGCGCATCCTGCGGGCGGCCCGGTTTACCGCCAAGCTGGGCTTTACCGTGGCCGACGACGTGCGCGAGGCCATGACCCGGCACGCCGGGCAGCTGAGCGAGGACGTCTCCGTCGAACGGATCACCGACGAGCTGAGCAAGCTCATGCTGACCCCCGACCCGGCGCGGGGCATCGACCTGCTCGTCCAGACCGGTGTCGCCGACTGGGTGCTGCCGGAGGTGCCGCAGTTGCGGCTGGAGGCCGACGAGCACTACCGGCACAAGGACGTCTATCAGCACTCGCTCACCGTGCTGCGGCAGGCCATCGGGCTGGAGGAGCGCTACGGGCTGACCGGCGACCTGGTGCTGCGGCTGGCCGCGCTGCTGCACGACATCGGCAAGCCGAAGACCCGCTCGAAGCTGCCCGACGGCCGGGTCGCCTTCCACCATCACGAGGTGGTCGGGGGCAAGCTGGCCCGCAAGCGGCTGACCGCACTGCGGTTCCCCAAAGACGTCGTGAACGACGTCTCGGAACTGGTCAAGCTGCACCTGCGCTTCCACGGGTACGGCGACGCGGAGTGGACCGATTCGGCCGTCCGCCGCTACGTACGGGACGCCGGCCCGCTGCTGACCCGGCTGAACGCGCTGACCCGGGCCGACTGCACCACCAGGAACAAGGCCAAGGCGGACCGGCTGGCCCGCGCCTACGACGACCTGGAAGAGCGGATTGCGCGCCTGTCGCAGGAGGAGGAGCTGGCCCGGCTCCGGCCCGAACTCAACGGCAACGACATCATGCAGATCCTCGGCATTCCCGGTGGCCGGCAAGTCGGCCAGGCCTACGACTTCCTGCTGGAACTGCGGATCGACCAGGGTGTCATTGGCCGGGAACGGGCCACTCAGGAGCTGCTGCGCTGGGCGGAAGCCGAGGGGCTGTCGGTGCCACCCGCGGCGGAGGGCGGGCCTGCGGCGGAGGACGGGCCTGCGGCCGACTCCTGACGGGGCCGGTCCACGCCGTAACGGCCGTACACCAGCGCGGCGACCAGGTAGCCGACCCCGGTCACCACGATCAGCGGGTACGACTTGCCGTCTACCGGGATGATCAGCGCCCCCACCACGGCCCCGGCCACGAAGACGCCGTTGAACATCATGTCGTACAGCGCGAAGGCCCGGCCCCGGTAGGTGTCGCTGGTCTGCTCCTGGATGATCGTGGTGGCCGAGATCGCGATGCCCTGCCCGGTGAGCCCGAGCACGAACCCGATGAACAGGAACGGCAGCTGCCTGAACGTGCCGCCCAGCGCCATGACCAGCCCGGAGACGGCCAGCAGGAGGGCGATCCAGGTGTGCTTGCTCAGCCGCCGGGTGACCACGGGCGAGATGACCGCCGCGAGGCCGTAGCCCACGGCCGTCACCACCACGACCAGGGTGAAGTGGCTGAGCGCGGCGTTGCCGTTCCCGCCGGGGTAGAAGTAGTTCCGGTACAGCAGGATCGACATCAGGAACACCATCCCGAACAGCACCCGGTAGGCCCCGACGGCGCCCAGCGCCCCGGCTGGGCCCGGCCGCCGGGCCAGATACCGCACGCCCGCGGCCAGGCCGCGCAGCACGTCCCGCAGTTCGGCGATCAGCGCCTCCGGCGCCGCGCCCGGCTCGTGCACCGGGCCGAGCAGGTCGCGGCGCATGGCCGCCGCGGCCAGCCCGGCCAGCAGGTAGCAGACCGCGGCTACCAGCACGATCACCGCCGCGCCGCCGTGACCGCCGCCGAGCACGAGCCGGATGCCGATTCCCACCACCCCGGCCACCGTGGTGACGATGCCGCCGATCGTAGGCGCGACCGAGTTGGCCATGACCAGCTTGTCGTCCCGGACCACGTGCGGCAGCGCGGCCGACAGTGAGGCCAGGAAGAACCGGTTCACGCCCAGGGCGGCCAGCGCGCTCACGTACAGCGGGATGCCGAGCTCCCCCGAGCCGATCAGCAGCGCGGTGATCGCCACCAGCACCGCCCGGACCAGGGCCGAGACGAGCAGGATCTGGCGCCGGGACCAGCGGTCGATGAACACGCCGGCGAACGGGCCGATGAACGAGTAGGGCAGGTAGAGCACGGCGAACGCCTCGGCCGCGGCGGCCGGGTCCGGATAGGTGGTCGCGGAGAAGAACACGTAGGCGCCGAACCCGGCGGTGTAGATGCCGTCGCCGGCCTGTGAGATCAGCCGCGTGGTGAACAGGCGGCGGAAGTCTTGCTCGCTGAGCACCGACCGCAGGTCCACCGCGAATGAGGACCGCAGGACACGCGAAACGCCGGGCAGGGGCACCTGTTCAGCCTACGGTGCCCCAGCCCGGCGCCAGCTAACCGACGAGCGGCGACCTAGCGCTCTACTTCGCCGCGGATGAACTTCTCCACCAGGTCGCGGCACACATCGTCGCCGAACTGCTCCGGCGGCGACTTCATGAAGTAGGAGGACGCCGAGGTGATCGGGCCGCCGATGCCGCGGTCCTGGGCGATCTTCGCGGCGCGGAGGGCGTCGATGATCACACCGGCCGAGTTGGGCGAGTCCCAGACCTCCAGCTTGTACTCCAGGCTGAGCGGCACGTCGCCGAAGGCCCGGCCCTCGAGCCGGACGAACGCCAGCTTGCGGTCATCCAGCCAGGGCACGTGGTCGGACGGGCCGATGTGCACGTCCGCGCCGGCCATCTCGTGCGGTATCTGGGAGGTGACGGACTGGGTCTTGGAGATCTTCTTGGACTTGAGCCGGGTGCGCTCGAGCATGTTCTTGAAGTCCATGTTGCCGCCGACGTTGAGCTGGTAGGTGCGCAGCAGCTCGACGCCGCGGTCCTCGAACAGCTTGGCCAGCACCCGGTGGGTGATGGTGGCGCCGACCTGCGACTTAATGTCGTCACCGACGATCGGCACGCCGGCCGCGGTGAACTTGGCCGCCCACTCCGGGTTGGAGGCGATGAACACCGGCAGCGCGTTGACGAACCCGACCCGCGCGTCGATCGCGCACTGGGCGTAGAAGCGGTCCGCCTGCTCCGAGCCGACCGGCAGGTAGCTGACCATCACGTCGACGCGGGCCTCGCGCAGCGCGGCCACCACGTCCACGGCCGGCTGGTCGGACTCGGTGATGATCTCGCGGTAGTACTCACCGAGGCCGTCGAAGGTCGGGCCGCGCTGGACGGTCACGCCGGTCGGCGGCACGTCCGCGATCTTGATGGTGTTGTTCTCGCTGGAGTTGATCGCGTCGGCCAGGTCGACGCCGACCTTCTTGGCGTCCACGTCGAACGCGGCGACCACCTCCACGTCCCGCACGTGGTACGGGCCGAACCTGACGTGCATGAGCCCAGGCACCCGGCTGCTGTCGTCCGCGTCCTTGTAGTACTCCAGGCCCTGGACGAGGGAACTAGCGCAGTTGCCCACGCCTACGATGGCCACACGAACCGAACCCATCAGGGTGACTCCTTTTCGTCTTCGTCCTTGCTCATGCGTTGTAGTTGCTCCTGCTGCCGCTCGGTGGCGATCAGCTCGTTGAGCCAGCGGACTTCCCGCTCGACTGACTCGAGTCCATGGCGTTGCAGCTCGAGGGTGTAGCTGTCCACCCGCTCCCGCGTGCGGGCGAAGGCCGCCCGAACGCTTTCCATCCGTTCCTCAAGCCGGCTGCGGCGGCCCTCCAGGATGCGGAGGCGGACGTCGGCGCGGGTCTGCCCGAAGAAGGCGAAGTGCACGCCGAATCCGTCGTCGTCCCAGGCGGCCGGGCCGGCCTCGCTGAGCAGTTCGTGCAGCCGATCCTTACCTTCCGCCGTGAGCCGGTAGACGATCCGGGAGCGCCGGTTGGCCCGGGCTGGATGCGTCGGGTCCGGCTCCGGCTGCTCCTCGGCGATGAGGCCCCGGGTGAGCAGGTCCTTCAGGGCCGGGTACAGCGACCCGTACGAGAAGGCGTGGAACGCTCCCAGCACCGAGCTGAGCCGTTTGCGCAGCTCATACCCGTGCATGGGCGACCCGTCCAGAATCCCGAGCACGGCAAGCTCCAGAACGCCGGACCGCTTACCTGTCACGTACTCACCCCCTGGCCTGCCGGTCAGCCCCCACGGACTTCGTTACCGGTGTAGCTTTTTCGATGTATCTACTCGATGTCTCGTTGCGATGTATCGAGCCGATACATCAGGATGATATAGACCGGCCCAGAGTTAGGCAAGTGGGGGAAACCGGGCTCGGCGTCGCCTGATGATCCGACGTACCCTGTGGGTCATGGGAACGAGGCGTTCCGTCGTGGACTACGGGCTTTCCCGCCGGGCCACGCTCACGTCCGTATACGCCGGTCGCACCACGGTGACCGACGTGTGTGACGCGCATCCGTACCTGCTGCGGGCGGCCAAATTCCACGGAGAGCCGACCGAGGCCCCGTGCCCCATCTGCCGCAAGACCAAGCTGACCCACGTCACCTACGTCTACGGGGACGAGCTCGGGCAGTACGAGGGCCGGGTGAAGCGGGGTCCGGAGCTGGATGAGATGGCCGCCGAATACGGCGAATTCCGGGTTTATGTGGTCGAAGTCTGCCAAAATTGCGGCTGGAACCATCTGGCCACGTCCTACGTTCTTGGCACGGGCGAGCCACGAGCCCGCCGCGGCCGGCGCGCACGAACGGGTCAGTGAACGTAATCGATCCGTCAGCTGGTGAACGCGGGAGGCTGGCCCCGGAGAAAGCTAGTGTGAGCCGCAGCCAACGCAGCGCCCGCGGACCACAGCAGTAACACGAGATCCGGAAAGTCACAGGAATACGCCAGCGGGCACGGTGCATCGCAACGGTGCGATCGAGCGGACGTGGCAGCGGCGGCAGATTCCCGTGGGTACCGTTTAGCTTTCGGCGGTGCTGCCTAGCCGCCTTCCGCTCAGCGACAGCGAGGATGTGTGAGCAGCAGAAACGTCAGCGGGTCCTACGAGTCGCAGCCAGACGGCTGGGGCCGTAGCCCTGATTGGTCGGGTCGTTCGGCGCCCAGCCGACGCTCCGGGACCGGCGAGTACGCCCAGGTCAATCCGCGTGGTGGTGCCGATCCGTATTCCGGCCAGCGCCACCGCGATGACGGCTACCCGTCGTCCGCCTCGACCGGCGCCCGGCCACAGCCGACCTTTGTCCCGCATACCGCCGATCCGCGTACGGCTGACCAGCAGGACCCGCGCCGCGGCGAGCGGTACGACCCGCTGACCGGTGCGCCCCGGCGGGACCCAAACCGGCAGGCAGGCCGGGTGGACCAGTACACCGACGGCTACGGGACGAGGTCAGGGGGCCCGGGTGGCCGCGGTCCCGGCGGCCGTGGCCCGGGCGGAGGCCGTGGCCCGGGCGGAGGCAACGGTGGCCGGGGCGGCCGGGGTGATGGCCGCGTCACGAACGGCCCCGGCCGGGGCAAGGTCAAGGGCAGCTGGTGGCGGCACTGGACCTGGCGCAAGGTCGCCGGTCTGGTCGCGGCCGGCGTCGGCGCCTTGGTGCTGCTCATCGTGGCCGGGGTCAGTTACGCCTACGCGACCACGGCGGTCCCCTCGGACGCGGCCCAGGCCGCGACCCAGCAGCAGTCCACCGTCTACTTCAGCGACGGCAAGACCACGGCGGGCACGTTCGGCAGCACCGACCGGCAGGTGCTGACCTACAGCCAGATCTCGCCCTACATGCGCGACGCGGTGGTGGCGGCCGAGGACCGGGGCTTCTACAACGAGGGCGGGGTCTCCCCCAGGGGGATCGTCCGCGCCGCGTACGAGGACGTGTTCAAGAGCGGCGGCAGCGGCGGCTCGCTGCAGGGTGGGTCGACCATCACCCAGCAGTTCGTCCGCAACTACTACGCCAACATCGGGACCCAGCAGACCGCGACCCGGAAGATCAAAGAGATCTTCGTGTCGCTGAAGGTGGCCAAGGAGAAGTCCAAGGCCTGGATCCTGACCAACTACCTGAACACCATCTACCTCGGTAATGGGTCCTACGGAGTCGGGGCCGCCGCCCAGACCTACTTCGGCGAGCCCGCTTCCAAGCTCACCGTGGCCCAGGCGGCGATGATCGCGGCCATCATCCAGAGCCCGAGCTACTACCCGACCGCGGCCGGTAAGGCTGCCCTGGAGGCCCGCTGGCACTACGTGCTGAACGGGCTGGTCGGCATGGGCGACCTGACCGCGCAGCAGGCGGCGGCGGAGAAGTTCCCTACCGTCCTGCCCGCCCAGGACCAGCACACCGGCTCGTCCCCGTACGACCAGTACGTGCTGGGCCTGGTTAAAAATGAATTGGAAGCCACGTACCACTACAGCTCGGCCCAGATCGACAACGACGGCCTCCGCATCACCACCACCATCAACAAGCACATGATGGACCGGCTGTACGCGGCGGTGAACACCAACGAGAAGCAGATGGCCCAGGACGGCGGCGCGCTGCCGTCCTACGCCCTGGTCGGGGCGGAGGAGCAGGATCCGCAGACCGGGGCGATCATCGCCTTCTACGGCGGCGTCGGCGCCAACGCGTCGGCCAAGGAGTGTCACAAACTCTGCGAGAACGACACCGTGCTCAGCCGGGAACAGGTGGGTTCCTCGTTCAAGCCCTATGTGCTGGCCACCGCGGTCCAGCAGGGCATGAACGTGCAGACCACCCAGCTGGACGGGTACAGCCCGCTGTGGATCCCGCCGGACAGCGAGCCGACCACGCCCGCCGCCCGTGCGGCGGATCAGGCCGTCGCGTCATCGGCCAAGATAACCAACGACGCCAACGAGGACTTCGGCCCGATGAGCGTGGCCCAGGCCGAGGCGCAGTCGTCCAACACCGCGTTCACCGACCTCATCCACCGGGTGGGCGGCAAGAACGTGGACAACCTGGCCAAGCAGTTCGGGGTGGACACCGCAGCGTCCGGTATGGACAACACCGAGCACGAGGTCGGTATGGCCCTCGGTATCGACTCGCTGTCGGTCAACGAGCAGAACACCATGCTGGCTACGCTGGACGACAACGGCACCTACCACGCCGCGCACGTCATCCAGCAGATCACCCAGGGCACGGTGACCAGGCAGGCCCAGGTGAAGTCGACCCAGGTGCTGACCCCGGCCCAGGATTCCCAGGTCCAGTACGCGATGTCGTACGACACCGTGAACGGCACCGGTACCGCCGCGGCCATGAGCGACGGCCGGCCGATCATCGCCAAGACCGGCACCACCGACAACGCGCAGTCGGCCTTCTTCATCGGCGCGATCCCCCAGTACGCGCTGACGGTCGGGATCTTCACCGAGAACCAGAGCGACAAGACGAAGGAGACGCTGAACGGCCTGGGTGGCAGCGTCGGCGGCGGATTCGGTGGCTACTGGCCCGCCCGCATCTGGAACACGTTCGCCGAGAACGAATGGGCGTCGACTCCGGTCCAGCAGTTCCAGACCCCGATATTCACCGGCCAGACGTGGAACATGTTCGGCGCGGACGGAGTGCCTGCCGCAACGCCCACCCCGGCTACGAGCGCCACCCAGCCCGCCGCCCAGCCGAGTGCTCCGGCCCAGCCGTCGCAGCCGGCCTTCCAGCCCAGCACCCAGCCGACGGCGAATCCCCAGCCGTCCACGGGCAACAATGGCGGCGGCTCGGGCAACGGCGGCGGGGGTCCCAACAACGGCCAGCCCCCCAATAGCGGGGCGGCTCTGGCCGGCGGCGCCGTGCTGCTGCCGGTAGGACCGGTGTGGTGGTCCCGGCGGCGGAAACGGAAGCGTCGCTGAGCATGCCGGATGCTTCCGTCGGCACCGTGGGGCGGCCCGCCCGGACCGTAGCCCTGCTCGCCGGGAGCACCAGTGTCCTGGTGGGAGCGGCCCTGTTCGGCGCCCTGCTCGCGTTCCTGGAAAAAGTCCCGTGCCGGGCCGGGGCCTGGAACAGCTACGCCAAGCAGTTCCAGGACGCCTGCTACACCGACATCTACCCGCTCTACTTCAACGAGCAGCTCAGCGCGGGCAAGGTCCCCTACACCGGGCACCACGTCGAGTACCCGGTGCTGATCGGCGGGGCCATGCAGGCCGTCGCGTGGCTGGTCCACCCGATCGCCGACCCGTACGCTCGCGGCCGCGAGTTCTTTGACCTCACGGTGGTCCTGCTGGTCATCTGCGCCGTAGCCGGGGTGGTCGCCACTGCGTACGCGGCCGGCCCGGCCCGGCGCTGGGCCGCCCTGCTAGTGGCCCTGTCGCCTGCGCTGATCCTGTCGGCCTTCGTCAACTGGGACCTGATCGCCATGGCCCTGGCCGCGCTGGCCGTCGCGGCCTGGGCGGGCCGCCGGAACGTGATCGCCGGCGTGCTGACCGGCCTGGCCGTCGCGACCAAGTTCTATCCACTGGTGTTCTTCGGCCCGTTGCTGCTGTTGTGCCTGCGGGCGGGCCGGATGCGGGCCTTCTGGGTCACCTTGGGCTCCGCCGCCGTGGCCTGGCTGGTGGTCAATGTCCCGGTCATGATCGTCGCGCCGTCGGGCTGGGCCACGTTCTACCAGTTCAGCCGGACCCGCCCGGCTGACTGGGGCTCGATCTGGTACCTGTTCGAGCACTTCGGCGTCCCGCTGCTGGGCCGGACCGGCATCGGCAGCCTCAACCTGCTGTCGGCGGCCGCGTTCGTGCTCGGCTGCCTGGCCATCGCCTGGCTGGCGCTGGCGGCGCCGCGCCGCCCCCGGCTACCCCAGCTCTGCTTCCTGATCCTGGCCGTGTTCCTGATGACCAACAAGGTCTGGTCCCCGCAGTACGTGATCTGGCTGGTGCCGTTCACGGTCCTGGCCCGGCCCCGGTTCTGGCCCTACGTGCTGTGGCAACTGGCCGAGGTCGGCTACTTTTTCGGGATCTGGGGTTATTTGATCTTCATCTCGCGCAACGGCGCGATCATCCCCGGCTACAACGGCATCAGCACCGGCTGGTACTTCGCCGCGCTGCTGACGCGGTTCCTGACCGTCGCGCTGCTCTGCGGCTACGTGGTCCGCGACATCCTGCGACCGGACCTCGATGTGGTCCGCCGGGGCGGCGAGGACGACCCGGCGGGCGGCGTGCTGGCGGGCGCGCCGGACCGGTTCGTGCTGCGGCTGCGGCGATCCGCTACCCCGGCCGAGGCGACCACGGTCAGCCCGCGGCCAGGTGCTCTTTGAGCCAGCGCACGTCCCCGGCCAGGCTGCTGTCGGTGTCCGGCGTCTCGCACACGGCCGGTGCCCCGGCCGCTCGCACCACCCCGAGGATCAGTTCCGGGTCGATGGTGCCGGCGGTCAGGTTCGCGTGCCGGTCCCGGCTGGAGCCGAACGGGTCCCGCGAGTTGTTGCAGTGCACCAGGTCGATCCGGCCGGTGATGGCCTTGATCTTGTCCACCACGTCGGCCAGGTCGAGGCCGGCCGAGTTGGCGTGGCAGGTGTCCAGGCAGAACCCGACCTGCCCGTCGCCTTCGCCGCCGGAGATCCCGGCCGTCACCGCGTCCCACAGGCGGCCGATCGCGTCCAGCGTCCGGGCCATCGCGTGGGTCCCGCCCGCGGTGTTCTCGATCAGCAGCGGGATGGGCCGCTCGACCCGCTCCATCACCTTCTGCCAGTTGGCGTAGCCCTCGGCCGGGTCCACGTCGCCGGTCACGTGGCCGCCGTGCACGATCAGTCCCTTGGCCCCGATCGACGCCGCCGCCTCTAGCTGCTGGGTCAGGATCTTACGGCTCGGGATCCGGATCCGGTTGTTGGTGGTGGCCACGTTGACCACGTACGGCGCGTGAATGTAGGCCTCGACCCCGGCCGCGGCGAACGACGCCTTGAGCTCGGCCGGGTCGCCGGGGATCACCGGCCCCTTCCACCCCTGCGGGTCCCCCAGAAAGAACTGCACCGCGTCGGCGCCGCGCGCGGTGGCCTGCCCGAGCGGGTCGGGCTCGTCGATGTGCACCCCAATACGCACCATGCCCCGAGCCTAGCCGCCGGCCCTGTCAGCCAGAGGTTCCCGCGGTCAGCCGATCCCGCCCGCGGCCAGGCCGAGGCAGGCGCCGACGAATCCGGCGATCATCCCGGTGACGATGAGGATGCGCTCGTTCCGGGTGCCCGAGATCATCTGGAAGTACAGCCCGATGAAGATCGAGAGCGCACCGGTGACCGTGGCGATGAAGTGCAGGGCCGACGGGGTCCCATGCACGTTGCGCACGATCATGCCGAGCACGAACGAGACCAGGCCGAGCACGATCGTCACGATCGCGGCCGAGGTCACGGCCTTGGTGCCGGCCCCGTCAGGGGGGAAGAGCGCCAGGTGCTGCTCCCCGGTTTGATCCTCGGTCTGCTCCGCACCGGGCGTTCTGGTGTTCGCCACGTCCGCCACCTCCAATTCGGGCCTGCCCCGCAGAACTGCTGATCCCGATTGTTCCCCGCTCAGGTCACGGAATCACCCCCACCCCGGCTGGATGATCACATCGATGCGGCGGTTGCGGATGAGATGGGCCTCGGAGGTGGTTATGACCGGTTGCTGACCTGGTACGGCCGCGATGCGGCCCGGATTGTCGGTGGCCCACGGTATGCTGGCCGCGCTGTGAGATTAACGGAGGGCCACCGGAGCCGCCGTTCTCCAGCTCCTCCTGTCACGGAGAGACCGTGACCGCGCAGTCCAGAGGAGGCAAGGATCGCGCATGCGTAACTACGAGATGATGATCATCCTCGACCCAACCATCGAGGAGCGAGCCGTACAGCCGTCCCTTGAGCAGTTTCTCCAGGTCGTCCCCACTGGTGGGGGTCGCGTAGAGAAGCTGGACATCTGGGGGAGGCGCCGCCTCGCCTACGACATCGACAAGCGGGCCGAGGGGATCTACGCGGTGGTCGACCTGGCCGCCGAGCCCGACACGGTCCGGGAGCTGGACCGTCAGCTCAACCTGAACGAAGCGGTGCTCCGCACCAAGGTCGTGCGGCCGCAGATCCACTGACGGGGCACAGCCACCCAATCAGCACGAAACGCTAGAACCGGGAGAGCCCGATGGCAGCAGGCGACACCCAGATCACAATCGCGGGCAACCTTGTTGACGACCCCGAACTTCGATTCACGCCGTCCGGTCAGCCGGTGGCGCGCTTCCGCATAGCCTCGACGCCGCGCTTCCGTGACAACGCCTCTGGCGAGTGGAAGGACGGCGACAGCCTGTTCCTGACCTGCAACGTCTGGCGGCAGGCGGCCGAGAACGTGGCCGAGAGCCTGCAGCGCGGTATGCGGGTCATCGTCTCAGGCCGGTTGCGGCAGCGCTCGTATGAGACCAAAGAAGGCGAGAAGCGCACCGTCTACGAAGTCGAAGTCGACGACGTGGGCCCGTCGCTCCGTAACGCCTCAGCGAAGGTAGCCAAGGTCAGCCGGTCCGGAGGCGGATTCGGCGGCGGCCAGGGCGGCCAGAGCTACAGCGGCGGTAACGGCGGCGGCGGCAACGGTTCCGGTGGATCCGGTGGATCCGGCGGCGGTGGCCGGGCCGAGGCTGACCCTTGGGCCAGCTCGGACTCCGGCGGGTTCTCCGACGAGCCGCCGTT
The DNA here is from genome assembly GCA_965277615.1 of Streptosporangiaceae bacterium. Classification (GTDB taxonomy): domain Bacteria; phylum Actinomycetota; class Actinomycetes; order Streptosporangiales; family Streptosporangiaceae; genus Bog-532. The sequence continues at coordinate 817,547 of CBDIDG010000005.1, forward strand.
CTAGCCGTTCGCGCTGGGGCCGGACGTTCAACACCATTACCCATACCGACCATCCCCGCCTGGGGCGGGGCTCTGAACTGGAGCACCACGATGGCCAAGCCACCCATTCGAAAGCCAAAGAAGAAGGTCTGCGTCTTCTGCCAGGAGAAGATCTCCTACGTGGATTACAAGGACACCGGTCTGCTGCGGAAGTTCATTTCCGACCGCGGCAAGATCCGCGCACGGCGGGTCACCGGTAACTGCACGCAGCACCAGCGGGACGTCGCCACGGCGATCAAGAACGCCCGCGAGATGGCGCTGCTGCCCTACACCAGCACGGCTCGCTGAGACCGCGGGGAGGAACTGATATGAGCCGGACACCGATGAAGCTCATCCTCACCCAGGAGGTCGGCGGCCTCGGAGCCCCAGGCGACGTCGTAGACGTGGCCGCGGGTTACGGGCGCAACTACCTCATCCCCCGCGGCTTCGCGATGCGGTGGACGCGGGGCGCGGAGAAGCAGGTCGACCTGATCCGCCGGGCCCGCTCGGTCCGCGAGATCCGCAGCCTGGACGACGCCAAGGTGGTCGCGGGCGAGCTAGCCAGCCTCCGGGTGCGGCTGCCCCGGCGTGCGGGCGCCAACGGCCGTCTGTTCGGGTCGGTCGGCTCGTCGGACATCGCCGATGCGGTCCGCGCGGCGGGCGGCCCCGAGCTCGACCGCCGTCGCATCGAGGTCCCCGACCCGATCAAGACCGCCGGGACCCACCAGGTCCGGGTGCGTCTGCACCCCGAAGTCACCGCCACCATCGACCTCGAGGTCGTCGCGGGCTGACCAGACCCACGGGTCACACGCCAAACGGCCGCGCCCCGGGACTCAAGTCCCCCGGCGCGGCCGTTTCGTCTCCGTAAGAAGTTCGGGGCCTCCCAGCACGTGGGTTGTCCGCTTCACTGGAGCACCTGCAGGGATAATCCCTGCTGACGCTCCAGTGGGGCCGGGACACCCGGCGTCCCACCTCGCCAGTCCCTTCGGCCCCACGCGACCCACCGACCAGGCCTCACCCATCACGCTCGTCACACGAGTTGGCGGGCGGTGCCTCCGGCGGGGGCGCTTCCGGCTCCGGGATGGAGGAAGCCCTTTTGGGCCTGACCCTTCCCGGGCTCGCCGTCGTCCGGCCCGCCGGCTGGCGGGACGACGGCGACGGGCCTGGATCCATTCTCCGGTGGCGTTCTCAGTCGTATTCGCTGAAACCGCCGCCCCGTAATGGATCACCCCTCGCTCCCGGGGCGCGTGAGGCTGACGGGAAGGTGCGGTGTCACAACGGCCGTACCCGCAGCCCCGGAGGTCACAACAGTCACGAGCAGCCCGGCATGCGGCGTCGGTCCGGGACGACGTGCGGCCCTGGCCTGGGCGTGCGGCGCCGACCCCGAGGGGATGTCGGGCCTCGGCTGGGGTGCCGACCCGGGCGCCGTGCTGCCCCTCCCGCCCGGTTACTCGGGGTGGGCGAGCGCCGTGCCACCCCTGCCCCGCCCCGCCCGGTTACTCGGGGTGGGGGTGTTCGTAGGCGGCTTGGAGGCGGGCGACTTCGGGGTCGAGGTCGGCCAGCATGGCCCAGATGGCGGCCACCCGCGCGCTCAGCTCAGCCGACGTCAAGCCTGCCGCGTCCTCCGCCAGCTGGTCAATTGCGCTGATGACTCCGGCGATCGCCCCGCACTCGATCGAACACACGCTCGGATACTAGCGGGGGCCGGTGACAGGACACGCCGTGATCAGGTTAATCTCTCCCGGGCTCTGGGACGCGGTTGCGTAGGAGCGCCGCCGTCCCGAGGACGAGGATCGAAGGCCGGACGGGGACCCACGCGCCAGGCTTGTTAAATATCGTTTTTCGGTGCCGGCGGTGCCGGCGGTGCCGGCGGTGACGTCGGTGGATCGCTTATCTACGGCGGGTTACCGGCGTGGCGCGGCCGAGCCTGTGGATAACTCTGGCTACCGGGGATGGATCTTGGGGACCAATCTTTTTTCCACACACAGGGCGTGTGCCGTGTTTTAGCAGGTCAGAAGCCTGATCAAGCCATCGAATCAGCCGTTGTCACAGCGCAGTCCCCAGGCTGTGCACAGTGCTGCCGGCGTGTCTTCACAGACTGTCCACAGGGCTGTGCACACGATGAGTTGGCGTACCGGAGCCAACGCCGGCAAACTGTCGTACTCGTCCGCTAGAACGGAACCATCACCACCTCGCGCGAGTGCCGCGCGACGTACAGCCCAGGAGGTGCAGCCGGGTGAGTGTCGCCGAGATCGCGCCCCGTGGCGGCGAGTTCGAGCGGACACCCCCGCACGACGTCGCCGCGGAGCAGTGTGTGCTCGGCGGGATGCTGCTGTCTAAGGACGCCATCTCCGACGTCATCGAGGTCATCCGGCCGCAGGATCACTACCGGCCCGCCCACCAGGTCATTCACGAGGTCGTGCTGGACCTGTACGGCCGGGGCGAGCCCGCCGACGCGATCACCGTGGCCAACGATCTGACCCGGCGCGGCGAGATCGGCCGGGTGGGCGGCGCCCCCTACCTGCACACGCTGATCGCCTCGGTGCCGACGGCCGCGAACGCCGGCTACTACGCCCGGATCGTGCGGGAGCGGGCCGTCCTGCGGCGGCTGGTCGAGGCCGGCACCCGGATCGTCCAGTTCGGTTACGCGGGCGACGCCGACGCCGACGACCTGGTCGACCGGGCCCAGGCCGAGGTCTACGCGATCACCGACAAGCGGACGGCCGAGGACTATCACTCGCTGGCCGACATCATGCCGGGCGCGCTGGACGAGATCGAGGCCATCGGCAGCCGCGGCGGCGGGATGACCGGGGTGCCGACCGGCTTCGCCGACCTGGACTCGCTCACCAACGGGCTGCACCCCGGCCAGATGATCGTCATCGCGGCCCGGCCCGCCATGGGCAAAAGCACGTTGGCCCTAGATTTTGCTCGCGCTGCTGCCATAAAGACCCAGCTGACCACGGCGTTCTTCAGCCTGGAGATGGGCCGCAACGAAATCACCATGCGGCTGCTGTCGGCCGAGGCCCGGGTCGGGCTGCACACCATGCGGACCGGCCAGATGAGCGACGACGACTGGACGCGGCTGGCCCGGAGGATGAGCGAGGTCGCGGACGCCCCGCTGTTCATCGACGACTCACCCAACATGTCGATGATGGAGATCCGGGCCAAGTGCCGCCGGCTCAAGCAGCGGCACGACCTGAAGATGGTCATCATCGACTACCTCCAGCTGATGTCCTCGCCCAAGCGGGTGGAGAACCGCCAGCAGGAGGTGTCCGAGATGTCCCGGTCACTGAAGCTGCTGGCCAAGGAGCTGGAGGTGCCGGTCATCGCGCTGTCCCAGCTCAACCGGGGTCCGGAGCAGCGCACCGACAAGAAGCCGCAGCTGTCGGACCTGCGTGAGTCGGGCTGCCTGACCAGCGAGACGCGAATTCTGCGGGCGGACACGGGAGCGGAGAGCACCCTCGGTGAGCTGCTGGCCTCGGGAGAACGTGACGTGCCGGTGTGGTCCCTCGACGAGAAGCTGCGGCTGGTCCCGCGGACCATGACGCACGTGTTTCCCAGTGGAACCAAGGAAGTTTTCCGGGTGCGGCTGGCCTCCGGGCGGGAAGTCCAGGCGACGGTCAACCACCCGTTTCTCACCTATGACGGCTGGCGCTCGCTGGGCGACCTCACGGTAGGAAGCCGGGTCGCGGTTCCGCGGCACACCCCGGGGCCGCTCGAAACGCGGCCAATGGCTGAGCCGGAGATCATCCTGCTGGCCCACCTGCTCGGTGACGGGTCGTTCGTGCGAAAGCAGCCGATCCGCTACGCGAGTACGGACGAGGCCAACCTGACCGCCGTGGCCACCGCAGCCGAGCACTTCGGCATAACGGCCGTCCGCGACGAATACCCAGCCGCCCGGTGTACGACGATGCGGCTGCCCGCGCCTTACCGGCTCACTCATGGCCGCCGTAATCCGGTGGCGGAGTGGCTCGACTCACTGAGCTTGTTCGGCCTGCGTAGCTACGACAAGTTCATTCCAGGCCCGGTATTCGCGCTGCCCAAGCAGCAGGTTGCGCTATTCATCCGCCACTTGTGGGCGACCGACGGATGCGTCTGGTGGGACGCAAACAACAGCCAGGCCCGGGTCTACTACGCCTCAACCAGTAGGCGAATGGTGGACGATCTAGCCCGGCTGCTGCTGCGCTTCAATGTGATGACGCGCATCAAGGAGACCAGGAAGGGTGCCTACCGGCCCTGCTACCACCTGGTGATCTACGGCGCTGAGAACCAGCTGCGGTTCCTTCAGGGCATTGGAGTGCACGGTGCCCGGGGTGTCACGGCAGACTGGCTGATCGGCATTCTGAGCGCAGTCAAGGGCAACACCAACCTGGACACCATCCCGCGGGACGTCTGGGACCGTGTGCGCACTGCGCTCGATGAGCAAAAGATGCCCCTGCGCCAGTTCGCGACCGCGCTCGGAACGCAGTACTGCGGGAGCACCCTGTGGAAACACGCACCCAGCCGTGAGCGCCTGTCCCGGGTGGCCACGATCCTGGACGACGCTGAGCTGGACATGATCGCCACCAACGACGTCTTCTGGGATGAGATCGCGTCCATCGAAAGCTGCGGCGAGCAGCCTGTGTATGACGCCACGGTCCTCGGGTCGCATAACTTCGTGGCCAACGGCATCAGCCTTCACAACAGCATCGAGCAGGACGCCGACATGGTGATCCTGCTGCACCGCGAGGACGTGTACGAGCGGGAATCGCCCCGGGCCGGTGAGGCCGACCTGATCGTGGCCAAGCACCGTAACGGACCCACCACCACGGTGACCGTCGCCTTCCAGGGGCACTACAGCCGCTTCGTGGACATGGCCCCGAGCTGAGCCCCGCCGCTGCCGTGAGCGGTGACCCGGCTTAGCAGGTGGTGAGTTGCGGACCCTCGACGGAGGTGTCCGGGGCGCGTCCCCACTCGGCCCAGGAGCCGTCGTAGACCCGGACCCTGTCGCGGCCGATTAGGTAGGTGAGCACGAACCAGGCCGTGGCCGCCCGCCCGCCGATGGTGCAGTAGGTGATCAAATCCCCGCTCCCCTCGAGGACGGGCGGCGCGAACATCCGGCGCAGTTCCGCCGCAGAGCGGAACGACCCGTCCTCGCGATAGAGGCCATCGACAGGCTGGTGGACGGCCGAAGGCACATGCCCGGCACGGCCGCCTGGCTCCATACCGCCCGATGGCCAGAAGCGCTCGCCCCGGTACTCAGCCGCTGAGCGCACATCGATCAGGGTGGAGGCCGGTTGCCGGATGGCCTCGTCCACCGCCGCCCGGTCCGCCCGGATACGAGAATCCTCAGCACCGAAGACGAAGCCACTCCCAGGCGGGTCGCTCGCGGCCGTGCTCCACGAGTGGCCGCCCGCCCGCCAGGTCTCACGTGAGCAGTCCAGGATGCGCACGTCGGGATGCCCGTAGAGCTTCATCAGCCAAAAGCCCAGCGCAGGCGCGTACCCGTAGAACACCACCGTGGAGTCCGGGCCGATCCCCGACCGCGCGACCAGCCTTTCCAGGGCGGCCGTTCCCGCCAGGCGGTAATCGGCGTCCTTCAGGTCGGCGTAGACGTTCCACAGCACTGCACCGTCAATGTGCCAGCTGTCGTAGGCGGCCGGGCTGACGTCGACTTCGACTACCCGTACGCGTGGGTCGCTCAGGCGAGCCTGCAGCCATTCGGGATCGACCAGCACCTGGTCGCTGGGGGCCAGGCGAGGCATGGATGCTACCGTCATCGCTGTTGCTTTCATTGGAAACCTCCCTGTGTTCACGCTCTCTGGCCATAGATCTACGTCGGCGCCCTTGCCGCAACGTTGCGGCGAGGTTGGCGACACCTTGGCGGCCACGCAGGACGCCGCGAGCGGTCCCGGGCCGGTACCAGTCACCATTCAGGTCGCAGCGAGTAGCCGTTCGTAGAGCTGGCGGGTGTCCGGGCTGGGTGAGACGCCGAGCTGGTCCCTCAGGCGATCGCTCAGCTGGCCGTAAACGCCGAGAGCTTCGGCAAGATTGCCCTCGGCGGCGAGTGCTTGCATGAGGTAGCGGTAGCCGCTTTCCCGCAGCGGAGCCAGCCGGGTGAGCTGCCGGCCGGCCCGTACCGCGGCCGCGAGCTCGGTCTCGCCGATGCCCAGCCCGGCGGCCGCGTAGCACTCGAGCGCGCGCAGGCGCAGTTCCGTGAGCTGATCACGGACCTCATCGATCCAGGGGGCATCTTCGCCGGGCAGGAAGTCCCGCTCAGCCACGAACAGCGCGGTAAGCGCCGGCCCCCATGCCCGCGACCAACTCCGCTGGGCGACCGAGGATTCGGCTCTGTGGATGGCCTCGGTGGCCGCCTCCAGATCGACCCAGACGTTGCGCAGGCACAGCCGGAGGATGGAGCGCCCGTCCACAGCATCGGGGCCGAAGACCCGGCGCAGCTTTGACAGCAGCGGGTTGAGCCGGGCATCGACCGTAGCCGGATCAGGTTCACGCCACAGCGCCTCGGCCAGCTCATACCGGGGGACGTGGCGGTGACGGTTGACCACCAGATAAGCGAACAGCAGCCGGCCCTGGCGGCCTGGCAAGCGGGTATCCAGCCGCTGGCCGTCGCGCTCCACGGTCAGCGCCCCGCAGATCTGGATCCGCACCAGAGGCGAGGACGCCAAGGTCACGTCAACATCCTGACCTACGCTGGGGAGAGCGGCCAGAGCGGAGGCACGAAGATGAAGCTGATTCGATGCGAATGCGGGTTCGTGGCACGCGGCGAAAGTGATGACCAGGTCGTCGGGAAGATTCGCGGGCACATGTCCACCGACCATCCAGCCCTGCTGGCCACGGTGAGCAAGGATGATCTGATCAGCTGGATCCAGGCGGAGTAAGCCTCGGTACCCCTGCTACGTTGCCGGCATGGGATTCGAGCTCAGCCCGGCGACGCTCGCGCTGCTCGACGGGCGGAACTACGCCGTGCTGGCCACGGTGAACCCGGACGGCAGCCCGCAGACCTCGGTCATGTGGGTCGGCCGCGATGGCGCTGACGTGCTGTTCTCCACCGTCGAGGGGCGCCGCAAGCACCGGAACATGGTGCGCGATCCCCGGGTCAGCGTGTCGGTGATCGACTCGGCCGACCCGGAGAACTACGTGGAGCTGCGGGGCCGGGTGTCGATGATTCCCGACGTCGGGCGGCGCTTCGACACCCAGCTGTCGTGGAAGTACGACGGCCGGGACCCGGACCCGGACCGCCCGGGAGCGGTCCGGGTCGTCGTCCGCCTGGTGGTGGACAGGGCCACCGGCCCGGCGGCCTAGGGCTTATAGCCCTTCGTCCTCCACCGCCGTCCGGGGCAGGGTGAGGGACAGGACTGCGCAGATCAGCAAGGCCCCCGCCGCGTACGGGGCGGTGTGCACGAACGCGGCCTGGAACGAGTGCCGGCCCAGGTCACCGAAGAAGATCGCGCCGGCTGCTGCGACCCCGATCGCCCCGCCGAGCTGCTGCGCGGTGCTGAACAGGCCAGACGCCCCGCCGGCCGCCTCGGCCGGGACCGCAGCCAGGACCACGTTGACCAGCGGGATGACCAGCAGGGACAAGCCCGCGCCGGCCACGACCAGGCCAGGCACCAGCGGCCACGGGTTGGTACCGGTGCCGACGTGGTGCGCTCCAGCCACGACCCCGATGATGCCCGCCGCGAACAGCAGGCCACCCAGGGCCAGCACCAGCCGGCCGAACCGCTGCGCCAGCGGCGCCGCCTGCGGGGCCAGCGCGAAGCTGCCCACGCTGAAGGCCACCGCGGTCAGCCCGGCGCGCAGCGGCGAGTAATGCTGCCCGGTCTGCACCCACAGGGTGAAGACCAGGAAGAACCCCTGGATGCCGACCCCGAACGCGAGCTGGACCAGCAGGCCGGTGGTGAAGGCCGGGATCCGGAACAGCGGGGTGCGCAGCAGCGGCGCGATCCTCGTGTGCTGGCGGCGCGCCTCCATCAGGCCGAGCAGGCCCAGCCCCACGATCCCCGCGCCCAGCAGGGCCCAGCACCAGGCGGGCCAGCCCAGGCTGCGCCCTTCCAGCAGGGGATAGGCGATCGCCACCAGGGCGCCGGTAAGGAGCACCGCCCCGGCGAAGTCGACCCGGCCGGCCGATCGTTCCCGGTTTTCCGGCATCAGCCGGGCCGAACCCGCCAGTGATGCCAGCGCGATCGGGATGTTGACGAAGAACACCGAGCGCCAGTCCCAGCCGAACAGGTTGGCGCTGGTCAGCACCCCGCCCAGGAGCAGACCCACGGCCGAGGCGAAGCCGAGCACGGCCCCGTAGATCCCGAACGCCTGGCCCCTCTCCCGGCCGCTGAACATGGTCCGGAAGGTAGCCAGCAGCTGCGGGGTCATCACCGCGGCCGCGGCCCCCTGGACCACCCGGGCGGCGATCAGCTGGCCCGCGGTCTGCGACAGGCCCGCACCCAGGCTGGCCAGCCCGAACACGGCGATCCCGGCCAGGAACAGCCGCTTGCGCCCGAACAGGTCACCCAGGCTGCCCGCGGTGATCAGCACCGCGGCGAAGGCCAGCATGTAGGCCGACACCACCCATTCCAGCTGGGTGGCGCTCGCGCCGAGATCGTGCCGGATCGTGGGCAGGGCCACGTTGACGATCGTCACGTCGATCATGTCCATCAGCACCGCGGCCGTCATCGCCGCCGCCGCGAACCAGCGGCGCGGGTAGCCCCCGGTGGCAACCGGCCCCTGAACCTGAGCCGGCGTTCGCGTGCTCATTGTCATTCCTCCTCGTCAGTCGCTCGGGTTGAGCGGCGTCAGTCGCTCGGATTGAGCTGCATCACTCTCGAACGACGTTCCAGGAACGATGTTCGTCGAACAACGTTCTAGCATGGTTGTGCGTTCTATGTCCACTGTGTTCGTGAGTAGTACGCTGTTCGTGTGACGAGCGAAGTTCCACCGCCGGAGCCGGCAGCGGTGCCGGCCCCGCCCTGGCAGCGGGCGCCGCGGCGGCCCAGCCGGGCCCGGCGGGACCCGATCACGGCCGAGGCCATCACCGAAGCCGCGATCAAAGTCCTGGACAGCGAGGGCCTCGAGGGGCTGAGCATGCGGCGGGTGGCGGACGCCCTGAACACCGGCCCCGCCTCGCTCTACTGGCACGTGGGCAACAAGGACGGTCTGCTGGACCTGATCTTCGACCAGCTCATCGGCGAGATGAGGGTGCCCGCGCCGCAGGGCGGCCGCTGGAAGGAGCAGCTCAAGGAGGTCGCGCTGGACCAGCGGGCGACGATCCTGCGGCACCGGGACCTGGTCGCCATCTCCATGGGCCGGATCCCCATGGGACCGCACGCGCTGCGCTACACCGAGGCCGTGGTGGCCATCCTGCGGGCGGGCGGGGTGCCGGACGATCTGGCCGTGTCCGGTTATCTACTGCTGTTCGCCCTGGTCAACGGGTTCACCATGGACGAGATGGCCGAGCCCGTGACTGGCTCGACTGGCTCGACTGGCTCGGACGGCTCGGACGGCAGCCGTGAGTCGCTCTCACCCAGCGCCGTCAGCGGCTACCTGGCTTCGCTGCCGGCGGAGCAGTTCCCGAACATCACCGCCGTGGCCCCGTACTTCGCCCAGTGGGACAACGACGTGCAGTTCGGGATGCTGGTTGACCTCTACGTCGACGGCCTGGCCCAGCGGGCCGAGGCAGCGTCCGGGCCTCCGGACGAGTGAGCCGCCCGGACGGTGCCGGGGCCGGCCCACGGCCGATCCCGGCACGATAATGAACCGGTACCCATTGCTGTCGGCGCAGCGAGGTTGATCTCAGGCCCAACACGGGTAGCGTAAATGTGCGGCGCCGACGAAGTCGCCGGTCGGCTGGGCCCCCGGCCGCCCCCGGTCGTCACGTATCGTACTGGTGAACGCTTTTCGTCAGGTGCCAGCCGGTACGGCCTTCGCGGTCCCGAGCCGCGTACCCCCGAGGAGACAGATGCCCGAACAGGTTCCGGCCCCGAGCCCGCTGGAGACAGGCCAGTGACCGAGCTGACCAGCACGATGACTCCGCGCGAGATCGCCACTCAGGCCGCCGAAGCTATCCGCGCGCTGAACCATCTGACGTATCGCGGCGGCGAGCTGGGCAGCCCGGACGAAGTCCGCGACATCATCGCCAGCCTGGGCCTGATGGGACAGGGGCTGCCGCAGCTGTGTGAGCAGCTGGCCCGGTTCCTGGTCGCTCAGCAGGAGGACGGGCAGGTTAGGCACGGATCAGGGGAGGACCCGGACCTCTCGGTCACCGAGGTGATGGAGGCGCTCAACGCCGCCGGGCAGGCTGCGGACATGATGACGGCCGCCCTGGAAGAGGCACACAACTCCGCCACCGAGCTTCGCCCGGCCCGCTGAGGCCCTCACGCTGAAGCCGCCCTTGCGCTGAAGCCGCCCGCTGAGATCGGGAGCGGCGTCAGTCGCCGTAGATCTGGGTGGTGACCCCGGTGGTGCCGTCGCCGTAGATCCCGCTGGACGTGTTCGAGCCGTCACCGTAGATGGTGCTCGTGCCGTCACCGTAGATCCCGCTCGACGAGCTGGTGCCGTCACCGTAGATCGAGCTCGTCCCGTCACCGTAGATCCCACTGCCGTCATTGGACGCCGGGCTGGTCGAGCCGTCGTCACCGTAGACGCTGGTGTAGGACGAGCTGTCGTCCACGTAGCTTGGCTGGCTGGATGTGCTGGTGGTGCTGGTGCTGGCCGGGACGTTGACGCTGTCGCCGTAGATGTGCGCGGTCAGGGTCGCCCGGGCCGGAGAGTTACCGGGGTGGCTGGCGAGGTGGCCAAGGCCCACGACAGCCGCAAGCAGGAGCACACCGATGGTGCCTGCGACGGTGGCCACGGCCTTTTTCACGTTCACGTCTTCTCCTCGCTGTCCTTTAAGAGACGCAGAGCGCGTGCCCGAGGTGTACCGATCCACGGGTTTACTTGCAGAAATCTGGCGCTTGAGTGCGTCTTGTCCTTGATCATGACGGGTATCGAAGCGGCGTGCGACCCAAATCGGTCCACATGCTGGACTTTCGTTGACCCGCCGCGATCAGGGCAAGGTCCGCATCGCGACGACAGCACAGTAGAAGAAGCGTACGTCCCGGCTGTAGGCCCGACAAGGTGGCGTAGCGGATGGGTTCGGCCGCCGGTGACCGGGCGTCACGTCTGTCCCCGAACGGGCGCATTAGCCCTCTCGATCGGGGTTCAGCAAATATGCTGGCCTCGCTCGCCCGGGCGCAATCCGGCCCGGCAGCTGGAGGCGGCGAGGCCTTCATGTGCCCGCGGCCCGCCCCAGGCGAGCCGACCTGTCGCCGAGTGGACCAGGAGACGCATGGGGGGTTACCCGCGATACTGCGTGCAGTGCGGCAGTGGACTGGCATCGAACACCCGGTTCTGCGGCAACTGCGGCCACGCCGCCGCCGATACGGAGGCGGACGTATCGGGCCAGCACGCCGTGGCGGCCCGTGAGCTCGACTGGCCCGGGCCGGTGGCCGAGACGCGACCCGGTGGCCCGCCCCCGGTGCCGCCGCGACCGTCGGAGCCCCCCACCTTTACCGCGCCTCCCGCGTTCGCGACGACCCCGCCTAGTTTTGCGGCGCCCCCTAGTTTTGCGGCCCCGCCCACCGGGCCGGCCTATCCGCCGCCCCCGCCGGCGTCCGCCGCCCAGCTGCCCCCGGCAGCCCAGCGGCCGACGGAGTCCATCCCGCCGCTGGGCGGGCCCGCGTACCCATCGGCCGCCCCGGCCCACTCCCGGGGGGAGCGCCCCGGGCCGCCTCCGGCCGACCGCTCGGGGCCACAACCCCTTGATCGTCCCGGTCGGCCTGTGTCCGACCGCTCGGGGCCGCTGCCGCAGAACCGGGCGGCCGGGCCGTCCCTTCCGCCGGTCCCGGGCCAGTACGCGCTGCCGGCCGGGTCACCGCCGGCGCCATCATCGCCCCCGCCCCCCGAGGCGACGGCGAACCTGAGCACCAGCTGGGTGAACGAGGTCGGCCTGAAGCCGCGGTGGGATCAGGGCCCGTCGGCCCTCCCGTTGATCACCGAGAGCCGGACGACCGGTGACCAGCCGCGTCAGCGCTGGTCGCTGGTCATCGGGCTGTTTCTGCTGATCGCGGCGGTCCTGGTGGTGCCCGCGCTGTTGATCGTGCACGCCTTCCACGGGCTGGGTGGTACGAGCGCCGCCGCGGCCCAGCCCACGAGCAGCACATCGGCCCCGTCCGCCGCGGCCCAGCCCAACGAACGCGCCGCGGCTACCGCCCTGGCCTCGTTGCTCGGGCAGAGCGTCACCGACCGGGACACGATCGTGAACGCGGTCGGTGCGGTCAACCAGTGCACGTCCGGCCTGAGCCAGGCGCCGAAGGCCTTCACCGACGGCGCCACGGGCCGGCAGAAGCTGCTCCAGCAGCTGGCCCACCTGCCCGGCCGGTCGACCCTGCCCGCAGGCATGCTGCGGGAACTGACCGGGGCCTGGCAGGCGTCGGCCACGGTGGACACGGACCTCGGCAAGTGGGCGCAGGACGAGGTGGCCCACGGCTGCCACCAGAACGACCACAACGACGCCAATTTCGCGGCGTCGAACACCCCGGACGTCCAGGCCAGCAACGACAAGGCCGCGTTCGTGGCGCAGTGGAACCCGATCGCGGTCAAGTACGGCCTGACCCGCTACTCGACCAGCCAGCTCTGACCCGGCGGCGCCCGCCGGGTGCGGCCGTACGTCAGCCCAGATGCCGCCAGACCAGCGCGGACAGCTGGCTGATGGTGTCGATGCCGTACTGCTCGGTCGGGTTGCCGGTGGTGAGCACGGCCATCAGGTAGTCGCGGCCGGAGCCGGAGATCCATCCGACGCTGTTGACCTGCCAGTTGGTGCTGCTGCTGTTCAGAGGCAGCCAGCCGTCCTTCAACGCCACCGTGGCCTGCGCCGGGACTCCGCCGCTCACCCCCCAGCGCTGCGACGGGGTCACGTTCTCCATCAGTTCCAGGGCCGCGTTCCGCTGGGCTCCGGTCAGCAGCGTGCTCGGCTTGATCAGCTCGCGCAGCAGGGCCAGCTGGTCGGTGGGGGTGGTGGTGGTCAGGCCCCACCCGGGCCAGGGGAAGTCCGGGCACTGGACGCACGAGGACGGGGCGGTGCGGGTCAGGCCGGCCGAGGTGTTGAACGACGCGATCCGGGACGGCCCGCCCGCCGCGTACCACAAGGTGGTCGCGGCGTCGTTGTCGCTGTCCTCCATCATCTGCTCGGCCAGCGAGGCATCGCTGGCCGACAGCCCACCGGAGCCGGAGCCGACTCCAGCGTCGCCGTCGCTGTCGGCGCCGGCGTCGTGCCCGGCGTAGAGCGCCTCGAGGATGTTCAGCTTGACCACGCTGGCTTCGGCCTGCGGCCTGCTGCTGCCGAAGGTCCAGGTCTGCCCGGTGGTGACGTCGTACACCGCCGCGGTCACCGTGCCCGAGCGGTCGTCCACGTAGGAGTTGGCCCCGCGGACGAACGGGTCCTGGCGCGCCGTGTCCGACGGCGTGGCCCTGGGCCGGGTCGCCGTAGGGCTGGGGCTGGGGCTTGGGCTGGTGGCCGTGGCGCTGGGCCTGGGACTGGCCGAGGTGGCGGCCACCGTCGGCTGGGTCACCGGACCCGCAGCCGGCGGGCTGGAGCACGCCTGCACGGCGGTCAGCAGGGGCAGTCCGATGGCGCCGGCCAGACAGGCCCGGGCGATCGCCGGGGTCCAGGCCGGCCTTCGGGTCACACGCTCTGCCCTTCTGGTTCGCACAGCCGAGTCGGCGTGCGGGCGCACTCTGCGCCCCGTAGCTGTTCGCCACGGGGATCAGCGTACTGATTTCTTGGGCAACTACCCTCTAAGGGATGAGCGGATGGCTGAAGTGCCCGGTGCACGGGCGACACTGGGGTGTGACCGGTGCGGCTGGCCTGCTTCCGTTCACCGTCACCCCGGCCGGTATCCGCGTCCTGCTCGCGTTGCGCAGCGAGCACACCCACCTGGGCGGCACCTGGAGCACGATCGGCGGCGCCATCGACCAGGGTGAGACCCCGTGGGAAGCGGCCGTGCGCGAGGCCGGCGAAGAAGTCCCCGGCCTAGACCTGGCTGGCGCCCTGGCCGCCGACAGCCACCGCTACGCCTGCGTCAGCGGCTGGTCGTACACCACGTTCGCGGTGCCCCTGCCCTCCGACGCGCCGGTCACGATCGGCTCGGGCTGGGCCACCTGGGAAACGGCCGAACTCCGCTGGGTCCCCCTGGAGGAAGTCGACGGGTACCCGCTGCTGCCCGCCTTCGCCCAATCCTGGCCCGAGCTGAGGAAACTGGTTGAGGCGGCGGCCGATCAGTAGCCTGAAATGGCGTTACAGCATCTCCTCGGCGAGAACCTGGATGAGTTCAAGTGACCGGTCTTCCGAAAGGGCGAAATCCAGCAGTGATTCAAATTTGTCGGCGTATTCGGCCACGTCGGGATCGTCTCCGGTGAGCGTCGCCAGCTCTCCTCTGCCCGTATCGAGGTAAAGCATATCGGACAGGCCATCGTCGAACTCCAATAGCGTAAATGGCCCACCGAGCCCGGCATGGACGCCGGCGTTGAAAGGGATGACACGCACAGTAATGTATTCGTCTCCGACGGCCGTGTCAGCAATGTATTGAAGCTGATTGGGCATGATACTGGGGTCTCGGTCAATTCCAACATGACGGTGAATGACGCTCTCATCGAGAACGTAGTATTGCCGGGGCCGGCTCGACCGTTGCATCAACTCCGCTCGCCGCTGGAGGCGAACGTCAACCACGGCCCCGACTTGGACCGGGTCGACCGCAGGAGCGGTAAGCGCCTCCGCGTACTCGGCGGTCTGGAGTAGGCCTGGGATCACGGTGCCGGGGAACTGCCGGATGAAAACGGTTCCCGCCTCATAGCCGACGTAGTCGAGATAGGGCCCAGGAACCTTGCTCCGGTAATCTTCCCACCAGCCTGCGGCACTGGCTCCTTGGCTGAGATCGTGCAGTCGTTCCCGCTCTGCTTCGGAGTTGACTCCAAAGCGGGTCAGCAGTGCGTCCAATTCGGCCGTCGCGATGGGGCTGCGGCCACCTTCCATCCGGATCAGCGTGGATGGAGGCCACCCCAGCTCGTGGGCTACGTCGTACTGGCTGAGCCGGCTCGCTCGGCGCAGGCGCACCAGTTCGTTCCGCAAAACCGCACTCTGAACGACAGGTCCGCGGTCATCGGCCATAACATGATCGCTCTCCGTAGCCAAATATAGTTATTATAAAACATTCTTCGATACTTGCCCTCTGATCATGGTCAGGTTGGCGCAACAGAAAATTTGGCACCCTGAGTTACTTCTGACCCAGAACTAACGATCTTCCTGGCGCATCTCATTGGCGGCCTTCTGGATGAACTCAATCGACTCGCTCTCCGGAAGCGCCAGCTCTAGCAGCGCTTCGAAGTTGGCCGCGTACTCCGCCACCTGACGTTCTTCGCCGGTTATGTCAGCACCGTCGCCCCGTCCGGCGTCTAGGTAGAGCAGATCTGACAGTCCGCCATCAAACCCCAGGACCGTGAAGGCACCCCCCAGGCCGGGATGCTCGCCGGCGCTGAAGGGTATTAGCCGAACGGTTATGAGCTCGTCGCCGGTCGCCTGGTTTGCGATGTGGCGGAGCTGGTTCGGCATAATCATCGAGTCCGAGCTGATCCCTACGTGCCGACGGATCACCGCTTCATCCAGGACGTAGAACTGATGGGGCGGGTCAGCGCGCTGAGCCAGTTCCGTCTGCCGTTGCAGCCGAAGCCGTACCACGGGACCAATGCTCGATGCATCGATCGTGCATGCCGTGAGCGCCTCAGCGTACTGGGGCGTCTGCAGCAGACCAGGAATCACGGGGCCCGGGAACTGCCGGATGAAGGTTGCCCCAGCTTCATGCCCGATGTATTTCAGATACGGCGCGTCGACCTCGTCGCGGTATTTGTGCCACCAGCCATGCTGGCGAGCCGCCCGGTTCAGCTGCTGACATCGATCGCGTACCCGCCCCGAGGTCACGCCGTACTGATTGAGGAGGGCGTCGAGGTCCACCTTGGTGATGGAGCTGTGGCCACCTTCGATGCGGATCAGTTTGGAAGGGGACCACTCCAGGGCTCGTGCGACCTCGCCCTGCGTCAGGCGGTTTTCCTTGCGGAGCCGCACGAGTTCGCCGCGCAGGATCGCGCTCTGAACCACGGGCCCTTGGTCAACTGCCATCGGGTGCCACGCTCCACGGTGAACCGTTCATCCGGCCCCTGAACCGGTCTACGCCAAGTATGTCCGTTCTCATGGCATTGCAGGAGCACAGTTGATCAGTTGTAGCAGGTGGAAGCCCACTGACCGGGCCATCGCATGGAAGCTCACCACAGAACGTGCTCGGCTGCGGCCACTAATCGCGGCAGCCGACATTAACCAGCCAAGAACCGGGATGTCGTGCCAGTCCGCAGCTGGCGCAAAACTCGCATCTGTAAATCGTCCGTTAAATGGATTAGGCCAGGTATCGGACGGAAAATAAGCTCGGGGCCGCCGATTATCGAGAGCTCTATCAGCTGTTTCGTGCATCCCGCAAAAGACGTGACCACTGGGCGTGATTCATCCTGAGAGATGGCCCGGTGATATTTTTGGAGTCGCGTACGAAAACAGAAACGTCAAGGGCGGAAATCTCGATGCAATTTCCTTGATCGGCGCTGAACCGGCTCTTACGCCATTCAATCTGTGAATGGTCCTCCGACTCAGCATCCATCGATCAAGCCTCTCCCCTGATAGAGCCGGATTTATTAGTAATCCAGCCAATGTGTTCGAAAGTTAAGCGGGAGGTGCTATTACACGGTTTGCCACCTGGCAACCACAGGCGGGGTCGACCCGTGCCACCCGCCCAAGTCGTGTGGCGGCGCGATGTGGACAGGGATCTGCCAGAACCCACGTCCGGTCGCGCGCCACGCGGAATCATACCTGCCGTACTTTCATTATTGGTAACAGCATCGCCTCGATTTGATTGAGAACCGGGTATTGGCATATGCAAAACACACATATCCCGTAGGGCCACCGTATGGCTGGGTGCTGTGCTGGCGCAAGGAAAGGCCTACGTGGCAACGTAAGAGTGTTTAAAGTGGTCGCTACTCTTTCAGCCTGTGGCAGGTTGTGAGGTACCAACTTGCTACATAGCAAACCATGTTTCCGCTACCTGCAATATGTGGAAGTGGTAGTGATCCGGAACCTTTGCTTGTTATGCCTTGCGCGAAATAAAATCATCACAATAAAGGTGCACGGCTGGACGGTTTGCGGTATGGCGGGGAGACTCCTCCCCAGCCGGACGCGGCCAGCGGCACAGGATCTCCGAAGGGATTGGCCCCGGATGTCACCACACAGTGATCCCCTCGTCCTTGCATCATCAGGCCTTGTCAGACAGCACAGTCGTTCTGGCCAGGGGAGGGAGCATGAACGCATCGCGGACTTTTACCGGGAGATCTAGTGGCCTGCCGGCCGACGCGGAGGGGGACCGGAGTGCGCCCCGGGGTGCTTTGGCGTCGTGGTCGGTGGGCCTGCGAAGCTTGCGGTTCGAAGTGAACATCGGGCGGAATGGCGGGGACGCCTCAGCTGAGTCTGGCGATCGTGACTCGGAGCTGCGCCACCGTCATCTCCGGTTCACCGATGATGACCGGGAGCGGGCCCGGGAGATGCTCGTACGGGCACTGCGGGCGCGCCGGTCGCGCGGCGGTACCCAGACGCCCCGGCTGACCGGACCGGCGTCAGGAAACGGATCGGGCTGGACTCCGGAGCCGCCCCGGCGCGCCGCTACGCCGCCCAACTTCTGGGCTGCGCTCAGTGCTGCGCAGCAGGAGGAGTTCCGGATGCTCGCGGACGAGCGCACATTCGCGGCGGGCGCGCGGCTCATGCAAGAGGGTGAGACTGCGGAATACGTGATAGTGATCCTGGATGGGCGGACCAGGATCTCAACACGAGGAAACAACGGCATCGAGCGCGTTGTCGCTCATCGCGGTCCTGGTCAGCTTGTGGGTGAGCGGGCCGCGTTGCGGGTCAACGTGCGATCAGCCACGGCGGTCACCTTGGACCAGGTTCAGGCTCTGGCCATGACCACGGCTAACTTTGCCACCTTCCTCACCAACCATCCGGACGTGCTTCAGCTCGTGGAGGAGCAGGTCTACGAGCGACTGACCACAGCCGCCGAGGAAAACCGGACTGTCGACGAGGCCCGGACCGCGGCGGGGGGTCTCGAGGTCAGTGCGGTGATGACAGCTCAGCTGCCGCACTGGGCCGGACAGAACTGCACCACGATCTTCTCGGACGTGGTGGCGTTCGGGTCGCCGTCGCGCAGTGAGGAACACCGCCGGATCATCCGGCGAGAGGTACTCGAAATGACCCGGGCGTCTCTGCGGGTGATCTGGGACCAGTGCCATCACGAGGATCGTGGTGACGGGCTGCTGGTCGTGGTGCCGCCCAGCATCCCGACCGTACAGATCCTTGAGTACCTGCTCATCGCGCTGCCGATCGCGTTGAATCGACACAATCGCATCTACGCCGAAGGCGCCCAGATCCAGCTCCGAGTCGCGGTTGACGTCGGCCCGGTCACCTCCGACGAGCTCGGGGTCTCGGGCCAGGTCATCATCAATGCGGCCCGGCTGCTGGAAGTCCCGACGTTCAAAGAGTCCATGGACGAGCAGCGTGCCCCGCTGGGCATGATCGTGTCCGACTTCGTCTACCAGAGCGCGGTCAGCGAGGCTGGTTCGCTGACCGACGCCGCCAGCTACATCGAGATCGACGTCCAAGTCAAGAAGACCCGGCTGCGCGCCTGGACGCTGCTCATCGAGCCACCCGTCGACGCATCACCGCGGCGGATCTTAGCGGTGTAGCCCGGCTATGCGCTGGCCAGCGCCCGGCGGGCACGGGAGGCGATCTCCTGGGCCTGCCGGGCGACGGCGTAGTGCTCCGACCCGGCCTTGGCCACCTGGCCGCGCCGACGGCGAGACTCCAGACGGGTGAACCAGCCGATTCCGGCGCCGCGTGCCACGAAACCTTTATTGACCAGCCCGAACTTCTGCGGGCGGCGCGGCGTTGACCGGGAGAGGCCGGGTAGAAGCTTCACATGCCGCCACGCCTTGAACCACCCGTGGTCATCGTCGGAGCCGGACTCGCCGGGCTGACCTGCGCGCTCGACCTGGCGGCCGCCGGGGTGCCCGTCCGGATCCTGGAGGGCGCCGACGCCGTCGGGGGCCGGATGCGAACCGACCGGCAGGGCGGGTTCCTGCTCGACCGGGGCTTCCAGGTGTTCAACACGGCCTACCCGCAGGTGAAACGGCGCATCGACCTGCGCGCGCTACAGCTGCGGCCGTTCACCCCGGGGATGCTGCTGCAGGCGGGCGACCGGCGGCTGCGGTTCGCGGACCCGACCCGGCAGCCGGCCGGGGCGGTGGACCTGCTGCGCGGGCGGCTGGCCAGCCCGGCCGACGTGCTGGCGCTGGCCCGGCTGAGCGCGGCCGACATGCTGCTGCCGGTCGGGTTGATCAAGCGGCAACCGGATCGCACCACGCTGGCGGCGCTGAGCGAGACCGGCGTCTCGCCCGAGCTGTGCGAGCTGTTCTTCCGGCCCTTCCTGGCCGGGGTGTTCCTGGAGGACGAGCTCGAGACCAGCGCCCGGTTCTTCCACCTCGTCTGGCGGACCATGCTGCGCGGCACGCTGTGCCTGCCGCGGCACGGCATCCAGGCCGTACCGGAACAGCTCGCGGCGGCGCTGCCGGCCGGGACCGTGCAGCTGGAGACGCCAGTCGACGCGCTCACCGACGACGGCGTGGGGTTGCCGGACGGCACCGAGATCCCGGCCCGGGCCGTGATCGTGGCCACCGGGGCGGCGGAGGCCGGGCGCCTGCTCGCCCCGGACATCGACGTCCCGGCCACCCGTACCGTCACGACCTTCTACCACGCCGCGCCGTCGTCGCCGCTGGCCGAGCCGACCCTGCTGGTGGACACCGAGCGGAAGATCCTCAACACCGTGGTCCTGTCCGAGGTGGCCCGGACCTACGCCCCCGACGGCCGGGCGCTGGTGTCCAGCTCGGTGCTGGGCGACGCCAGCGGCTCCGAATCCAGCGTGCGGGCCCGGCTGGCCGAGCTGTACGGCACGGACACCGCGGGCTGGGAGCATCTGGCCAGCTACCCGGTGTACGGCGCGCTACCCGCAATGCCGGCCCCGCACTCGCTCAGCCGCACCAGCCGGGTCAGCTCGGCCAGCTTCAACGCCGCCAGCTCCCCCCTCGTCGGCCCGGGCCGGTACGTCTGCGGCGACCACCGGACCACCGGCTCGGTCCAGGGCGCGATGGCGTCCGGGACCCGCGCCGCCCGCGAGTTCCTGGCCGATGCGGGAGGTCAATCTGCGCCCGGGGATCTCTGATCATTTTTAATGACGTGCCCACGCGCTGGCTGTTCGCCGACCAGCTCGGTCCGCACTTTCTCGACGAACCGGATCAGCCGGTGCTCCTGATCGAGTCGCGGGCGGCGTTCGGACGCCGCCCGGTGCACCGGCGGCGGGCGCACCTGGTGCTGTCCGCCTTGCGGCACCGCGCGGCCGAGCTCGGCGACCAGGCCCTGTTCGTGCAGGCGGCGGGCTACCGCGAGGCGCTGGGCCAAGCGGACAGCAAACTGCGTGGCGGGCTGACCGTGTGTGGTCCGACCAGTTGGGCCGCCGACCGGTTTGTGCGCGGGCTGCCCCAGGTCACGGTGCTGCCGTCGCGGGGGTTCGCGACCAGCGCGGAGGAGTTCGCGGCCTGGGCCGCGGGTCGTGGCCGGCGCCGGCTGCTGCTGGAGGACTTCTACCGCGAGGCCCGGGTGCGGCTGCGGGTGCTGATGGACGGGGACGAGCCGGCCGGCGGCCGGTGGAACTTCGACCACGAGAACCGGGAGCCGCCACCCGAGGGTGGGCTCAAGGTGCCGCCGCCCAAGCCGCCGGCCGAGGACGACATCGACCGAGAGGTCCGGCGGGACCTGGACGCCTGGGAGAAAGCGGGGGAGGTCCGGTTCACCGGGCAGGACGGCCCACGGGAGTTCCCCGTCACCCGGGATGAGGCGCTCACCGCCCTGGGCGCGTTCGTCCGTGACCGGTTGCCCGCCTTCGGCCCGTACCAGGACGCCATGCTGGCCGCCGATCCGGTGCTGGCCCACAGCCACCTGTCTCCGGCGCTCAACCTGGGCCTGCTCGACCCGCTGGAATGCGTCCGCGCCGCTGAGCAGGCCTACCGAGCCGGCGACGCCCCGGTGGCCAGCGTGGAGGGGTTCATCCGGCAGATCATCGGCTGGCGGGACTACGTCTGGCACCTGTACTGGCACTTCGGCCAGGATTACCGGCACCACAACCGGCTGCGGGCCCGGCGTACGCTGCCGGACTGGTTCACCGGCCTGGATGCGGACGCGGTGCAGGCCCGGTGCCTGTCCGACGGACTGGCCCAGGTCCGCGAGCACGGCTACGCCCACCACATCATCCGGCTCATGGTGCTGGGCAACTACGCCCTGCAGCGAGGCTGGAACCCGGCCGAGGTCACCGACTGGTTCCACACCAACTTCGTGGACGGCTACGACTGGGTGATGGTGCCGAACGTGGTCGGCATGTCCCAGCACGCCGACGGGGGCCTGATGGCGACCAAGCCGTACGCGGGCGGCGGGGCCTACATCAACCGCATGAGCGACTACTGCGGGGACTGCCAGTACCGGCCGTCAGTCCGGCTCGGGCCGCAGGCCTGCCCGTTCACGGCCGGCTACTGGGCCTTCATCGACCGGAACGCCGACCGGTTCGCGGCCAACCCGCGGATGAGCCGCCAGGTCCAGGGCGCGGCCCGGCTCAAGGACCTGGATGAGGTGGTCGAGCAGGAACGCCAGCGCGGTTCCAGCCCGCCGTGAACCGGCTTGGCCTTACGGGAACCGGCGTGGTCTAGCTGACCGCGTGGCTGGGCGCGACCAGGTCAGCGACCTCGTCTTCGGTGAACAGGCGGGACCGGATCATGAACCGGACCCCCTCCGGAGCTTCCAGCGAGAAGCCGCTGCCCCGGCCCTTGACCAGATCGACGGTCAGGTGGGTGTGGCTCCAGTACCCGAACTGGGACTCCGACATCCAGAAGTTGATCGGCTTGTCGATGCCGTCGATGGTCAGATCGCCCAGGTGCACGTCCGAGTTGCCGGTCTTGAAGTCACCGTCGGGGTAGCACATCGGCGAGCTGCCGTCGCAGCAGCCACCGGACTGGTGGAACATCAGCGGCCCGTGCTGCTCGGTCAGCTGTCGCAGCATGCCGGCCGCGGCATCGGTTACGTCAACCCTCTGCGTGGCCATGCCAGCCTCCTCAGGCGCCTACGGGGGTGAGCGCCCGTGGGGAAACCGTGCGGTCTCCCCACGGGCTCAGGGTACGTGCGACCGTTTAGAAGAAGCCCTGTGCGTCCTGCGAGTAGGACACGAGCAGGTTCTTCGTCTGCTGGTAGTGGTCGAGCATCATCTTGTGGTTCTCGCGGCCGACACCGGACTGCTTGTAGCCACCGAACGCCGCGTGCGCCGGGTAGGCGTGGTAGCAGTTCGTCCAGACCCGCCCGGCCTGGATGTCGCGGCCGGCCCGGTAGGCGGTGTTGGTGTCACGGGACCAGACGCCGGCGCCGAGGCCGTACAGCGTGTCGTTGGCGGTCTTGATGGCGTCGTCGTAGTCGTCGAACTTGGTCACCGAGACCACCGGGCCGAAGATCTCCTCCTGGAAGATCCGCATCTTGTTGTCGCCCTCGAAGACCGTCGGCTGGACGTAGAAGCCGCCCGCCAGCTCGCCACCGAGCTCGGCCTTCTCGCCCCCGGTGAGGACCTTGGCCCCCTCCTGCTTGCCGATGTCGATGTAGGACAGGATTTTCTCGTACTGGTCGTTGGAGGCCTGGGCGCCGACCTGGGTGTCGGTGTCCAGCGGGTGCCCCTGCTTGATGGCCTTGACCCGCTCGACCGCATCCGGCAGGAACGTGTCGTAGATCGAGGACTGGATCAGCGCCCGGGACGGGCAGGTGCAGACTTCGCCCTGGTTCAGGGCGAACATCGTGAAGCCCTCCTGGGCCTTGTTGTAGAAGGCGTCGTGGTGGTCGGCCACGTCACCGAAGAAGATATTCGGGCTCTTGCCGCCCAGCTCCAGCGTGACCGGGATGAGGTTCTCGCTGGCGTACTGCATGATCAGGCGGCCGGTGGTGGTCTCACCGGTGAAGGCGACCTTGCGGATGCCCTTGTTCTGGGCCAGCGGCTTGCCCGCTTCCACGCCGAAGCCGTTGACCACGTTGAGCACACCCGGCGGGAGCAGGTCAGCGATCAGCTCGAGCACCACGTGAATCGAGGCCGGGGTCTGCTCGGCCGGCTTGAGCACGACCGTGTTGCCCGCGGCCAGGGCCGGAGCCAGCTTCCAGGTCGCCATCAGGATCGGGAAGTTCCACGGGATGATCTGGCCGACCACGCCGAGCGGCTCGTGGAAGTGGTAGGCCACGGTGTCGGCGTCGATCTGGGAAATCGAGCCCTCCTGGGCCCGGATCGCGCCGGCGAAGTAGCGGAAGTGGTCCACGGCCAGCGGGATGTCGGCGGCCAGGGTCTCGCGGACCGGCTTGCCGTTCTCCCACGACTCGGCGACCGCGATCATCTCGAGGTTCTGCTCGATGCGGTCGGCGATCTTGTTCAGGATGCTGGCTCGCTCGCCAGCGGACGTCCGGCCCCAGGCTGCGCTGGCTCCTTCGGCCGCGGCAACCGCGCGGTCGACGTCCTCGGCCGTGCCCCGGGCGATCTCCGTGAAGACCTGGCCGGTCACCGGCGTCGGGTTCTCGAAATACTTGCCCGTGGCGGGCGGTACGTACTCGCCGCCGATGAAGTGGTCGTAACGCGGCCGGTAGCTGACGACGCTGCCGGCTTCTCCAGGTGCCGCGTACTTGGTCATGCTGGACCTCCAGTGCTGTACATCACTTAAGCTCCGACGGTAAGCCGGCCCACGTTGCAATGCCGTTGCATGTCACGGGGCATGTCGCACCGGGACTACTTGCCCGCCGCCGGCCATCGGGTTACGCTCGCGAGGTGGGCCGCTAGCAGCGATAACGCCGCAGCGAGCCGTCGCAGACACCGGAGTCCGCCATGAGTGGCAAGCCCGTCCGGCCTCGGCCGGCCGAGAGCCTGGCCACGGACCCCCGTCAGCAGTTCCGCGTGCTGCAGCAGGTGCACGAGGCCGAACTGAGCGGAAGCCGGTCCGTGGTTCCGTCACGCTCGCTGATCGCCGAGTCGTGGCGCCGGTCGCTGGCCGCCCACATCGATCCCGATGACTTCCGGCCCCCGACGGTCTACGCCCCCGACGATGTGGCCGACGTCCGTTCGGCCCACCCGATGCACTCGGTGGTGCCGCTGCTGCGCAAGATGCTGGTGGATATCGCCGACGCCTCGCACCACATCATGATCGTCACCGACGCGCACGGGACGATCCTGTGGCGGGAAGGTGCGGCCGACATCTGCCTGCGGGCCGATCCGGTGGGCCTGTGCGAGGGCACCCGCTGGGCCGAGGAGACGATCGGCACCAACGCGATGGGGACGGCGCTCGCCGTCGACGCCCCGGTGCAGATCTACTCGGCCGAGCACCTGGTGCGGACCTATCACACCTGGAGCTGCGCGGCGGCCCCGGTGCACGACCCGGACACCGGCGCGCAGATCGGCGCGATCGACGTCAGCGGCTACCTCCAGGACTTCCACCCGGCCGTGGTCAGCCTGGTGACCGCGACGGCTGAGCTGGCCGAGAGCCACCTGCGGATGCAGATGGCGGTGCGGGACGAGCAGTTGCGGGCCCGGAACATGCCGCACCTGTCCGGGCTGCGCGGTGAGGCCGGCGCCCTGGTCACCGCGAGCGGCCGGGTGCTGGCGGCCGAGCCGGCCGGCGCGTGGCCCGAACGGGTCGACCTGCGGACCGGATCGGACAGCGTGCTGCTGGGCGACGGCCGGGAGGCCCAGCTGGAGCCGCTGTCCGAGGGCTACCTGCTCCGGGTGCCGTGGGCGGCCCGGTCCAGCGCCCGCCGACCGGCGCTGTCCCTGTCCTTTTTGCGGGAGCCGGCCTCGGCGGTACTGGACGGCCGCGAGCTGCCGCTCACCCTGCGCCGGGCCGAGCTGCTGACCCTGCTCGCCTTGACCCCGGCCGGCCTGACCTCGGAACAGCTCGCGCTGGCCCTGTACGGCGAGGACGGCAACCCGGTCACCGCCCGGGCCGAGATCCACCGGCTGCGGGCCCAGCTGGGTGAGCGGACCATGCGGACCAAGCCGTACCGGTTGCGGGCCGAGATCGACGCCGACTTCCTGACCGCCCGGGCGGCGCTACGGGACGGCGACCTGCGGGCCGCGCTGGCGGCCGGGCAGGCGCCGCTGCTGCCCCGGTCCGAGGCCCCCGCCATCCGGGCCGAACGCGACGAGCTGGTCGCCGCCCTGCGTCACGCCGTCCTCGACCGCGGCGACGTCGAGGCGCTCTGGGAGTACAGCCAGCGCGAACCGGGCCGGGACGACCTGGCCGTGTTCGAGCGGCTGGCGGCCGAGCTCCCCGTCCAGGATCCGCGCCAGCCCGTAGCGGCGGCCCGC
Source organism: Streptosporangiaceae bacterium (assembly GCA_965277615.1). Classification (GTDB taxonomy): domain Bacteria; phylum Actinomycetota; class Actinomycetes; order Streptosporangiales; family Streptosporangiaceae; genus Bog-532. Next base: position 843,157 of record CBDIDG010000005.1, read on the forward strand.
CGGGCCGCCCTCCAGGCCGAATAGGCCAGTTGAGCAGCGCCACGAGGCCCGCGACCCTCGGCCGGGCCGCCCTCCAGGCCGGGTAGGCCAGTTCAGCAACGCCGCGAGCCCCCGAGCGGTGGGCTCCGGGCCGGATAGGCCAGTCGAGTAGCGCCGCGAGCCCCGTGCCGACCGCCGTTGCGCCGGTCCGGCCGCCTGAGTAGCGCCACGAGCGCGCTGCCGTTGGGCCCCAAGCCGGATAGGCCACTTGGCCAGGACCACGAGCCCGCTGCCGGCGGCCCCCCTCAGGCCGCCGGAAGCGTCTCGTCACCGTGCCGGGTCAACTCACCCACCCCGTCTTCGTTGCTACGGGGCTCGCGGATTGGTGGATTGCGCCTGCACACGATTGCGGCATGAAAATCTGCAGGACTGATGGTTTACCTCACCTCGTGAGTCTCACGGATCTCAGCATTCCCAGCTCTTGCCGCGGCAGGCATCAAGGGGAGCGTTTTCCGCGCGTAGCCCTGACGTTGCTCCACTCAACTTGCAGCGACTACACCCGCCACTCCAGTCACACTGGAAATACCGTCGGCGCCTCCACGCCGGCGGCCGCCCGCGCCGCCAGCCCGCCCCCAGAACAGCGTCCCCGCTGCCCTCAAGATCCATCCCCGGGTGACGTAGTCAGGGTGGTTTTAAGGGGTGGTTGCAACGGCTTGATTGTGGAGGGGTCGTTGTGGTGCTGAAGGCGGGTTCGCGGGGTGTGCCGCGGGTGGTGCGGGTGGAGTTCTGGGAGCTGGTGCGGGCGGGGGTGGGCTGGCGGCAGGCGGGGCCGCGGTGCGGGGTGCCGCGGCAGACGGCTGAGGTGTGGTTCCGGCAGGCTGGCGGGGTGATAAGTAACGGGGCGCAGCGGGTGGGCGGCCGGTATCTGGGGGTGGCTGAGCGGGAGGAGATCGCGGTGGGCCTGGCGGCGGGCCGGTCGCTGCGGGCGATCGCGGCGGGGCTGGGCCGGCCTGCGAGCACGGTGTGCCGGGAGGTGGCCCGGAACCGGACCAGCCGGGGCCGGTACCGGGCGCTGGGTGCCCAGGTCACGGCGGAGGGGCGGGCCCGGCGGCCGAAGGTCGCCAAGCTGGCGGGCGATCCGGTGCTGCGGGCGCAGGTGGAACACTGGCTGGAACGCGAGCAGTGGTCACCGCGGCAGATCAGCCACGCCCTGGCCGCGAGGTTCCCGGACCAGAGCGAGATGCGGGTGTCCCACGAGACCATCTACCAGTCCCTGTATGTCCAGGGCCGTGGTGCCCTGCGCCGTGAGCTGGCCTCGGCCCTGCGGACCGGGCGGGCGGTGCGCCGGCCCCGCCGGGCCCGGCATTCCGGCGCCGGGAAGCTCAAGGACATGGTGATGATCAGCGAACGGCCCGCCGAGGCGGCGGACCGGGCGGTGCCGGGGCATTGGGAAGGGGACCTGATCGTGGGCAAGGACGGCGGCTCGGCGATCGGCACCCTGGTCGAGCGGTCCACCCGGTACTGCCTGCTGCTGCATCTGCCCGGCCGCCGCGACGCCGTCACCGTCGCCGCCGCGATGACCGCGGCCATGGGCGGCCTGCCGGCGCATCTGTGGCGGTCACTGACCTGGGACCAGGGCAGCGAAATGGGCCGCCACGCCGACATCACCCTGGCCACCGGCCTGGACATCTACTTCTGCGACCCCCACAGCCCCTGGCAGCGGGGCAGCAACGAGAACACCAACGGGCTGCTGCGCCAGTACTTCCCCAAAGGGACCGTCCTGTCCAGCCACAGCAAAGCCCACCTGGACGGCATCGCCGCCAAACTCAACCGGCGCCCCCGGCAAACCCTCGGCTGGCGGACCCCCGCCGAAGCCCTCAACGACCTACTGTTGAACCCGCCAGATACCAGCAGCGTTGCAACCACCCCCTGACCCCAAGCAGTCGTATTCGCTGACTACGTCACCCGGCCGTGGATCACCTCCGACGCGCCACCCCGCAGGTCCCACTAGCCCCACGCCGCTCAGGAGCCAAAGGGCCTGGGCTTAGGTGGAGCGAAATCAGCAAATAGCGGCGGGAATGCTCCACGTCGGCTTTCTGGCCTACGGCCGCCCGCGGCCCGACCCACCTCACGGGCCCCAAGTACCAGATCAGCCCCAGCAGGCTCCGGGCTGACCTGGGCCACCGGCTCAGGCGCGAGTCAGCGGCGCGGGTCGATGTGGACCTTGGGGGCGTCGCCCCACTCGGGCGGCCGGCGGCCGGCCAGCACGGTGGCCACTTCGTCCAGGCCAACGGTGGCGGCGACGATCGGCTCGGGGTCGACGGCGCCGTCGGCGTAGAGGGAGATCGTCTCGGCCAGCCCACCGGAGGCGCTCAGCACCCCGGTCGCGGTCACGTCCTTGAGCACCAGGGTCCGGGTGTCGAGCAGGCTGGGCTCAGCCGACAGGCCGATGTAACTGATCCTGCCGCCCGGCTCGACCAGCTCGGCGGCCAGCGCGGGCAGCTCCACGCCGGTGGAAGCGTCGATGACCGCGTCGAACGGCACGCGCGGCAGCGTGTCGCGTACCCAGACCTGGCCGAAGCCGAGGGACCGGGCGAACCGCAGGGAGCGGTCGTCGGCGCCCAGCAGGTGCACCTCGGCGCCGCGGGCCCGCGCGATCAGCGCAGCCAGCAACCCGATCGTGCCCGGCCCCATGACCAGCAGCCGCTGCGCGGTGCTGGCTTCAACCGTGCCGGCCTCAACCGTGCCGCCTTCAACCGTGCTGGCCAGCGCGGCCCGGACCGCGCGCAGGGCGTTGCCCCCCGGCTCGACCAGGGCACCCGCGGTCGCGCCGATGCGGTCGGGCAACGGCAGCAGCGCCGAGGCTGGGACGAGGAGCTGCTCGGCCAGCGCCCCGGGCCAGCCGCCCCGGATGCCGATCTCGAACCGGTCCGCGCACAGGTGCTGCCGGCCGCTCCGGCAGCGGTCGCAGTGCCCGCAGCCGAGCATGGTGTCCCCGGTGACCCGCTGGCCGAGCCAGGCCGCGCTGGCCTCGTCACCGGCCCGGGTCACCACGCCGCACCACTCGTGGCCGATCCGGACCGGGTACCGGGCCTCGCCGGTCCGCAGGTAGACCATGTGGCCGGTGAAGAACTCCACGTCGGTGCCGCACACCCCGGCCCGCTCGACGTCGACCACCACCTGGCCCGGCCCGGGCTCGGGTGGCTCGATGTCGCGGACCGCGGCCTGGTCCGGCCCGCTGATGACGAACGCGCGCACGCCGGGCTACCTGATCCGCGGTTCTGGCGCAGGGGTAACGTCCATGGCGTTCCGCATATTAGAACGACACGCCTGGAGCAGGGAAACGATGACCGATCTGCGCAGCAACAACTGGTACGGCGGCAACGACAAGGACGGCTTCCTCCACCGGGCCTGGATGCGCCGTGGGCTGCCCGACTCGGCGTTCACCGGCCGGCCCCAGATCGCCATCGCCAACACCGCGTCCGACCTGGTGCCGTGCAACCGGCACCTGACCGAGGTGGCCCAGCACGTCGCGGCCGGAGTGTGGGAGGCGGGCGGAGTTCCGCTGGAGATGCCGGTGGTGTCGCTGGGCGAAACCAACGTCCGCCCGACCGCGATGCTGTGGCGGAACATGGCCGCCATGGCCATCGAGGAGATGATCCGGGCCAACCCGATCGACGGTGTGGTGCTGCTCGGCGGGTGCGACAAGACCATCCCCGCCCTGCTCATGGGGGCCGCGTCGGTGGACCTGCCCGCGGTGGTCGTCCCCGGCGGGCCCATGCTGACCGGCACGTTCCGCGGCCAGCCGCTCGGCTGCGGCACCGACGTGTGGCGGCTGAGCGAGGACGTCCGGGGCGGCAAGCTGTCCCAGGCCGACTTCATGGCCGCCGAATCATCGATGATCCGCAGCCGGGGGCACTGCAACGTGATGGGGACGGCCTCGACCATGGGGCTGCTGGCCGAGGTGCTCGGCACCACCCTGCCGGGTACAGCTGGGCTGCCCGCGCCGGACAGTCGGCTGCTGGCCCAGGCCCACGGCACCGGCACGCTCGCGGTGGAGATGGTGCAGGCCGAGCGGCGGCCCAGTCAGGTGCTGACGGCGGCGTCGTTCCACAACGCGATCGTCGCCCTGGCCGCACTGGGCGGCTCGACCAACGCCGTGGTGCACCTGCTGGCCATCGCCGGACGGCTGGGGATCCCGCTCACCCTGGACGACTTCGACCGCATCGGCTCGGACGTGCCACTGCTGGTCAACCTGCAGCCGGCCGGGCAGTTCCTGATGGAGGACCTCCACCGGGCCGGCGGACTGCTGGCTGTGCTGCGTGAGGTCAAGGACCTGCTCGACCCGTCCGCGCTGACCATGACCGGGAAGCCGCTGACCAGCTACCTGGACGACGCCCAGATCTGGGACCGCGAGGTCATCGCGGTCCGGAACAAGCCGGTCCAGGACGCGGCCGGCATCGCGGTGCTGCGGGGCAACCTGGCCCCCAACGGGGCGGTCGTCAAGCCGGCCGCCGCGTCCCCGCACCTGCTCCAGCACCGCGGCCGGGCCGTGGTGTTCGACTCGATCGAGGACCTGCACACCCGGCTGGACGACGAGGACCTGGACGTGGACGCCGACTCGGTCCTGGTGCTGCGCGGCTGCGGCCCGAAGGGCTACCCGGGCATGCCCGAGGTGTCGAACATGCCGATGCCGGCCAAGCTGGTCCGCGAAGGCGTCCGGGACATGGTCCGCATCTGCGACGGCCGGATGAGCGGCACCGCCTACGGGACCGTGGTCCTGCACGTCTCACCCGAGGGGGCGGCGGGCGGTCCGCTGAGCAAGATCCGGACCGGTGACTGGATCGTGCTGGACGTGCCGGGGCGCCGGGTCGACGTGGAGCTGAGCGAGGACGAACTGCGGGAGCGGCCGGTGGCCCAGGCCATGGCGGACGCGGTGGCCAAGCCGCGGCGGGGCTGGGAGCTGCTGTACGTCAACAGCGTCCAGGGCGCCGAGGACGGGGCCGACCTGGACTTCCTGCGTGGTGCCAGCGGGCACGCGGTCGAGCGGGAGTCCCACTGAGGTCGCCCCTGACTGTGCCCCGCTCATGGGCCGCCGCTTACTGGGTCTGCGGCTCGCTGTCCCGCACCTGGGTGATCTCGGCCAGCCCGCAGATGGTCAGTACCGGGGCCAGCAGCGAGGTGACGATCAGCTCGATGTGGTCCGCGTGCGTGAACAGCACGGTCAGGCCGGCGCTGTCCAGGTACCCGACCGAGGTCAGGTCGACGACCACTGGGCCGTCCCCGGTCTGAGCCAGGGCGTCGCCCAGCTGGCCAGCGTTGCTCATGTCGATCTCGCCGTCGGCGGTCAGCACCTGGCTGCCGTCCGGGCGGCGGTCCCTGGACAGAGTGAGCGGTGTGGTCATGACGTGATCCCGAGCTGCATGTCGACGGTGGTGCCGGTGTCCCCCGGCTCGATGGTGACCTGCTGCATGAGCGCCCGCATCAGCGCGATGCCGTGGCCGCGGTGCGGGTTGGCGTCTGGCGCCGCCGCCTTCCACCGGCCGCTGTCGGTGACGGTCAGCCGAAGCTGGTTGACGGTGGCCGCGGCGCGGAGCCGTATCTGCTGACCGGGAGCAAACCGGTGGCCGTGCTCGACGGCGTTGGCGCAGGCTTCGCCCACCGCGACCAGGACGTCCTGGATCGTGCGCGGGCTGAGGTCGCAGCGCCGCAGCCAGTCCCGGAGCGCGGCGCGGACCGGCGCGAGCTGACCCGAGTCGGCCGCGAAGTCCAGCTCCAGCGGGGCCGGGTGCCGGTACAGCACGAAGGCCACGTCATCCTCGTAGCCACCATCCGGGGCCATCGTGGCCATCAGGTCGCTGGCCAGGTCCTCCACCGTGGTGGCACTCCCGCCAAGCACGGCCGACCCGGCCTGGGCGATGCCGGTGATGATCGACCGGCGACGGCGCTCGACCAGGCCGTCGGTGTACAGCAGCAGCGTGGCCCGGGCCGGCACGGCGCAGCTCGCTTCGGTCCGCTGGATGGCCGGCCGGACGGCGAGCGGGAACGACCGGCCCTCTTTGAGCAGCTCGATCCGGCCGTCCGGGAGGGCCAGGATGCCGGGTGGATGGCCCGCGCTGCTGTAGGTCAGCCGGCCCGCTGCCGCGTCGAGGATGCCACAGAACACCGTGCTGCAAATCGCCCCGGGGATCAGTGCCGCGAACCGGTCCATGGCGCTCAGCGTCTGGGCCGCGCTCGCGTCCTGCAGCAGCAGGGCCCGGCAGGCGCTGCGGAGCTGCCCCATCACGGTGGCGGCGTCCAGCCCATGACCCACGCAGTCACCGACCACGATCCCGGTCCGCCCGTCCGGCAGTTCCACGATGTCAAACCAGTCGCCGCCGACTTCCAGGGGGCGGCTGGCCGGCTCGTACCGGGCCGTGAAGCCGTCCGGCAGCCGGGCGGGGCCCAGGATGGCCCGCTGCAGCACCAGGGCCGTCTCCCGCTGCTGGTCGCTCTGGTACACCCGGTGCAGAGCCTGGCCCAGGTAGCCGCACAGCAAGGCCAGCAGCGCGCGGTCCTCCGCGGTAAACGGCCGGGCCGGGTCCGGGTCGATCGAGACGGCCAGCAGGCCCAGCGGGTACTCCACCGTGATCCCGACCGACTGCTCGCCGATGTCGGCCGGGGTCAGCAGCGGCTGCCGCCGCAGCGCGGACATAGCCTCCCGGAGCGATCCGGGCAGGTCGCTCCAGCCGGTCTCCGGGTCGGTGGACAGCACCTCCGGCTGGTCGTGGTTGACCCAGGTCACGGCGAGCGCGCGGCGGGCGTGCCAGAGCCGCCGAAGCTCGTTCAGCGCGCCCTGCAGAGCCTGCGGCAGGCTGGTGGCCCGGGACAGCAGCAGGCCCATGGCCGCCAGGGCCTGCTCGCGCTGCCCGGCGTACCGCTCGGCGGTGATGTCCCGCAGCGTGCCGACCACCATGCGCCGCCCGGTGTCCGGGTCGTTGGCCTCGTTGAAGCTGGCCGCCACCCACAGCCGATGGCCGTCCCGGTGCGTGACCGGCGCGACGAAGCTGCCCCGGCTCTGCCCCATCAGCTGGCCGAAGGCCTCGGTGACCTCACGGTAGGCCTCCGGATCGGCGTCCGGCTGAGGCCACCAGACGTGCTCGGCCGGGTAGGGCAGGTCCTCTGGGCCGTAGCCGAGGATGTTGGTGAAGGCCGCGTTGATCTCGACCACCGCACCGTTCTCGTCGCACAGGAAGAACGCCTCGTGCAGGGAGTCGATCAGCGCCGCGCGCCAGCGGGCGTGATGAGTGCGCAGCTGGGCCAGTTCCACGTTGGCCCGGATCCGGGCCAGCAGTTCCGCGGCCGAGAACGGCTTGACCAGGTAGTCGTCGGCGCCCGCGCCCAGACCCTCGATCGCGGCCTCCTGGCCCGCCCGGGCCGACAGCAGCAGGACTGGCACGTCCGCGGTCCGCGGATCGGACCGCAGCGCGCCCACCAGGGCCAGGCCGTCCAGGCCGGGCATCATCACGTCGCTGATGACCAGGTCCGGGGCGTCGGCCCGGATCGCCTCCAGCGCGGCCAGCCCATCCGCCACCGCGGTGACCTCGTACTGGACCCCGAGCAGTCGCTGCAGGTACTCCCGCATGTCGGCATTGTCGTCGGCCAGCAGGACCCGGGCCCGGTCGCCGGGGCCGACCCAGTCCGGGACGGGCGGGCCGGCCGCAGGCGTACCGGCGGCACCGGCGACGGCGGTGCCGACTACGGGCTGGGGGCCCGTCCCGGTCCCGCCGTCCGGCAGCCAGCGCAGCGCTTCGGCCAGGAACGGGTCGGCCGCCGCGGACACCGTGCCGGCCGCGGCCGCCTCGGCCACGTGAGCGGGCGGCAGGTGATCCCGGCCGAACGGCAGCCGGATCGTGAACTCGGTCCCCGCACCCGCGCTGCTCTTGGCGCTGATCGTGCCGCCGTGCAGGCCGACCAGCTCCCGCACCAGCGCCAGCCCGATCCCGCTGCCCTCGTTGGAGCGTGACCGCGAGTTCGGGATGCGGTGGAACCGCTCGAACAGGCGGGGCATTTCGGCCGGGGCCACCCCGACCCCGGTGTCGGCCACGCGCAGCACGGCGTGGTCGCCGTCGGGCCGGAGCGTGACGCTGATGGTCCCCTCGAAGGTGAACTTCAGCGCGTTGCTGACCAGGTTGAGTATGACCTTCTCCCACATCTCCTGGTCGATGTAGACCGGGTGCGGGAGCGCGGGGCAGTCCACCTGGTACGTCAGCCCGGCCCGCTCCATCGATGAGCGGAACACGCTGGCCAGGTCGGCGGTGAACGCGGCCAGGTCGACCGGCTCGTACCGGGCCTGCATCCGGCCCGCCTCGATCCGGGAGAAGTCCAGCAGCGTGTTCACCAGCTTGCCCAGCCGCAGCCCGTTGCGGTGAATGACGTCCAGCTCCTGCCGGGCGGTCTCATCCGCGTCTCCCAGCCGGCCGCGCAGCTCCTCCAGCGGCCCCATGATCAGGGCGAGCGGGGTGCGGAACTCGTGGCTGATGTTGGAGAAGAATGTGGTCTTGGCCCGGTCCAGCTCGGCCAGCTCTTCGGCCCGCCGCTGCTGGACCTGATAGGCGATGGCCCCGTTGACCAGCGCCGCCGTCTGCTGGGCGACCAGGCCAAGGAACGACCGGTAGGCCTCGTCCAGGGCCCGCCCGCCGCTGGCCGCGAGCACCATCGCCCCGACGGTCTGCCCGCCAGGCTCGCCGGTCAGCGGCAGCACCATGGCCTGGGTCGGCGAGGTCTCCCAGCCGCCGGGTGGCAATCCGGGGAACCGCTCGGCCACGTCGGACACCGTGACCGGCTGGCCGGTGCGCAGCACGTCGCCCGCGGGCCAGTCTCCTGGGCCGCCGGCCAGCGGCACCGGGGCTGCGCCGGGCGGGCTGGTGGCGGCCAGCGCGATCTCGTCCGGGCCCGGCTTGCGCAGGTAGATGGCGGCGAACGGGACGTCGGCCGCGGCTTCGGTCAGCGCGTCGCCGACCAGCTCGGCCGCTTCAGCCGCACTGCGTGCGCGGCCGGCCAGCGACCCCAGGTCCTGCAGCGCGGCCAGCCGGCGCTCGCCCACGACCCGCTGCGTGGTGTCGGCGACCGCGGTGAACACGCCCCGCACCACACCGGAGTCGTCGTGCAGCGGGCTGTAGGAATAGGTCCAGTAGGTCTCTTCCCAGTAGCCGTGCCGGTTCATCGGGAGCAGCAGGTCCTCGGACCAGGTGGCCTGGCCACTGGAGATCACCGAGGCCAGCATCGGGCCGATGGTGCTCCAGATCTCGCTCCACACCACCTTGCCCGGCTTGCCCAGGGCGGGATGCTTGCTGCCCAGCAGCGGCAGGTAGGCGTCGTTGTAGAAGAACCGGAGGTCCGGCCCCCACCACACGATCATGGGGAACCGTGAGGTCAGGCAGATCCGGACTGCGTCCCGCAGGCTGGCCGGCCAGTCATCGGGATCGCCCAGCCCGGAGTCCGCCCACGGGTGGGCGCGCATCCGGCGGACCATCTCGCCGTCGCCGGGGAACAGCGCACCGCCTGGCTGGTCAGGGGCGGGTTCGGCGCGTCCGGTCTCGTTCATCGCGCCGTCCTCATCCCTCGTTCCCAGCGCGGGGCCGTCGACAAACCATAACGCCCGGCGCCGCTCGCGCGGGGTCATAGCCGGGGCGATGGGTTGACCACTGATCCAACTGCCACACAATGAGTGAATGGTCGCAGCCTCGGAGTTGGCCCAGCCAGCGGTGACGCCGCTGCTGTCTGTTTCTGGCCTGTCCGTCCGGTACGGGGCGGTTCAGGCCCTGGACGGCGTGAACCTGACCGTCCGTCCCGGCGAGCTGGTCGCCCTGGCCGGCGAGAACGGCGCGGGCAAGACCACACTGGTGCGCTGCATCGCCGGGGACATCATGCCCACCCAGGGTGAGGTCTACGTCTCCGGCCACCGGATCACCCCGGACCCGGCCGCCGCCGCCCGGCAGGGTGTGGCCGTGGTCTGGCAGGACCTGGCGTTGTGCGAGAACCTCGACATCGCCGCCAACGTGCTGCTCGGCCGGGAGTCGCACCGCATGATGTTCTCCGACAGCCGGTTCCACCGGACGGCGGCGTCCCAGCTCGACAGCCTGGGTATCCCGTTGCGGGACACCACCCGGCGGGTCAGCACGCTGTCCGGCGGCCAGCGCCAGCTGGTGGCGGTGGCCCGGGCCATGGGCCGCAAGCCCCGGCTGCTGGCCTTGGACGAGCCCACCGCCGCGCTCGGGGTGATGGAGTCGGCCCAGGTGGAACAGCTGATCGCCGGGCTGCGGGAGAAGGGCACCACGATCCTGCTGGCCTGCCACGACATTGATCAGATGTTCCGGCTGGCCGACCGCATCGTGGTCCTGCGCCAGGGCCGGATCGTGGCCGACCTGGATCCGGTCAGCACGCACCCGGACGACGTGGTGGCGCTGATCTCCGGCCAGCCGGTCGATTCCACCGCCCGCCGTCAGCTGACCCGGCTGCACGGGCTGGCCGACCGGCTGGTCTCGGCCGACCCCTCGTCCAGCCTGTCCCTGATCATGTCCGCGCTCGGGGCGGCGCTCGGCACCCAACAGCTGTGCATCCACCTGGTCTCCGACCAGGGCTCGCCCGGTGCCCCGGCCCAGTCGCTGGTCTGCGCCGCGTCGCTCGGGTTTACGCCTGGTCAGCTGACGCAGTGGGCGCAGCTGCCGTTCGGGCTGGCCGGCGGCCCGGTCGGGCTGGCCGCCGCGACCCAGAAGCCCATCATCGAGGCGGACGTGCGATCCAGCGCGGCCTGGACCGGGTTCAGCGGCCTGGCCGCCCAGGCCGGGGTGGCCAGCTCCTGGTCGGTCCCGGTGGCCGGTCCCGGCGGCCTCAGCGGCATCATCACCGTCTTCCGGCCCGAGGCGGGCCTGCCGCACCGGCACGAGCTGCAACTGGTCACGCTGTACGCCGGGTACGCGGCCAGCGCCATCGAGCGGGACCGGCTGCTGGAGCAGGCCACCGCGCGTAACCGCGTACTGGAGACGATCCGGGAGATGCTGGAAAACCTGGCCGGGCCGGCTCAGGTGTCCGAGGGCCTGGTCATCGCGGCCCAGGCCCTGCGGCGCGGCTTGCAGGCCGACGAGGTCGCCCTGCTCACCTGGCCGGGCGGGCAGGACCCGCAGTGGCGGGCCTTCGCCGGGCCGGCCGGCCGCGACCCGGCCGAAGTGTCGCCCGCGCTGCGCAGCGCCGCCGATCACCTGCTGGCCGAGACCTTCCCGGACGGGATGCCCCGCCGGCTCACCAGCGAACAGGGACGGCGGGTCCGGCTGGTCCCGTTCACCGCGGCCAACGGGCCGGCGGTCCTGCTGGCCAGCTGGAAGCAGCCCAGCGCCAAGGCGGCCCAGGAAGAGATCGCGCTGATGGAAGACGCCGCGCACTCGCTGCGGCTGGCCCTGGACCGCGAGGAGGCCGGGCTAGCCCATCAGGAAACCGCGGCTCTGCGCCGGTCCGGTGAGCTGCAGCGGGACTTCCTGTCCCGGCTGAGCCACGAGCTGCGCACCCCCCTCACCGCCATCCGCGGCTACGCCTCCAGCCTCCTGCAGACCGACGTCACCTGGGACCGGACCTCCCAGGACCGGTTCCTCGACCGCATCGCGGCCGAGTCGGCCCGGCTCGGCCGGCTGGTCGACGACCTGCTCGACTTCTCCACCATCGAATCGGGCCTGATGCGGCTGCAGCCCGACTGGTGCGACCTGCCGCTGGTGGTGCAGGCCGCGGTGGCCTGCCTGCCGCCGGCCGGCGTGGCCGCCGTCTCGGTCCAGTGCGACCCGGAGCTGCCGGTGATCTGGGCCGATCACGACCGGCTGGAACAGGTCTTCGTCAACCTCATCAACAACGCGGTCGGGCACAACCCGCCTGGCACCCGGGTCTGGGTCTCAGCCGAGGCGGCCGGGCCCGAGGTCGTGATCAGCGTGCGCGACGACGGTACGGGCATTCCCGACGAGCTGGCCGCGGCGCCGTTCGAGGCCGGCCGCCGGCGCCGGACCCGGACCGGCGGGGCCGGGCTCGGCCTGTCCATCGCCCAGGGCATCGTCGACGCCCACCACGGCCGGATCGAACTGCAGCGGCTGGATCAGGGCACCCAGTTCCTGGTCCACCTCCCGGCCGATGTCCAGGAGGACAGCGCCGACGCCGGTCCGGGGACGCTGGTCCTGGTCCCCGGCGGCGCCCCCGCCCTACCCGAAGAGGAGCACGATGCCTGACGCCACCGCCAACACCCGCATCCTGGTGGTGGAGGACGACCCCAACATCGTCGACCTGATCCGGTCCAACCTGGCCGTGCGCGGCTTCGACACGGTGGTTTCCCAGGACGGTCTGCGGGTGCTCAAGCTGCTCGAAACCGAGGATCCGGACATCGTGCTGCTGGACCTGATGCTGCCCGAAGCCGACGGATTCGAGCTCTGCCGACAGATCCGGGAGCGTTCGCTGGTCGGCATCATCGTGGTCTCGGCCCGCGGGGGGGAGCGGGACAAGGTGACCGCGCTCAACATGGGCGCCGACGACTACCTGACCAAACCGTTCAGCATCGAGGAGCTGCTGGCCCGGATCACGGCCACGCTGCGCCGGACCCGCCCGGCGGTGCTGCCCGAGCCGCAGACCCCGGTCATCTCCGCGGGCGACATCATGATCGACCTGGCCCGCCAGCAGGTGACCCGGCTGGGCCAGCCCGTGCACCTGACCCCGACCGAGTTCGCCCTCCTCCGTGAGCTGGCCACCAACCGCGGCAAGCTGCTGACCCACGCGCACCTGCTGCGACGGGTCTGGGGTCTCGGGTACGAGACCGAGACCGAGTACGTCCGCGTTTACGTGCGGCGCCTGCGGGCCAAGCTGGAAACCGAGGGCGGCGAGCCGCTGATCCTAACGCAGCCCCGGGCAGGTTACCGTTTCGCCCCGGAATAGCATTCTAAATGTGACATGAGACCGGTCGCGTTCACACTATTTTTACGACGCGGCCGCGATGTTAAGGCTCCGTTAATTCCGCCGGGCCTAAGGTTTCGGTCAAAAGCTGAGGCCGCGGTAGTTCTGGCATGGAAGGACGCACGGTCGCGCATCTTCCTTCTGCGGCCCAGAAAACACTTGAGGTGATCCTTTGAATTTGTTTACCAGAATCAGCTGGACATCGGCGCTCGCGGTGACTGCCGGAGTTGCCCTGGCGGCATGCAGCAGCAGTGGCGGCGGCAGCAGCTCGCCCTCGGCCAGCAGCTCGGCTTCCAGTGGCTCGGGCAGCGGCAGCACACCGAGTCTTTCCGCGTCGTCGTTCACCCGGGACTTCTCGGCCATGGCGCAGCTGAAGCCGCTCGCCTCCAAGGGCAAGGGCAGCGTCGGCGTCATCCTGCCGGACACCGTTTCGTCGGCCCGGTACACCGAATTCGACGCACCGTACCTGTCCAAGGCCCTGACCACGGCCGGCCTGACCTCCTCGCAGTTCTCGGTGCAGAACGCGCAGGGCAGCACCTCCACCCAGTTCACCGACGCCCAAGAAGACATCACCAAGGGCGCCACCGTCCTGGTCGTCGACCCGCTCGACGCCGGTACCGGGTCGAAGATCGAGTCCTACGCCAAGCAGCACGGCGTCGCGGTGATCGACTACGACCGGCTGACCCTCGGCGGCAGCCGCTCCTACTACGTCAGCTTCAACAACGTCCAGGTCGGCAAGCTCATCGGCCAGGGCCTGGAGAGCTGCGTGACGGCGTGGGGCGTCAAGACCCCGAACGTGCTGGTCATGAAGGGCGACCCGACCGACAACAACGCCACCCTGTTCGCGCAGGGCTACGACGGCGTGCTGGCGTCGAAGTTCAGCAGCGGCTGGAAGAACGTCGGCACGACGGCCGGCACCTGGGACCCGCCCACGGCGGAGACCGAGTTCCAGCAGCAGTACACCGCGCACAAGAACATCAACGCGGTGCTGGTGCCGAACGACGAGAACGCCGCGCCGATCATCCACTACCTGCAGTCGCTGAGCGTCAAGCCCAAGACCTTCCCGGTCACCGGGCAGGACGCGACGCTGGTCGGCCTGCAGAACATCCTGGCCGGTTACCAGTGCGGTACCGCCTACAAGCCGATCTACCTGGAGGCCCAGGCCGCGGCCGCGCTGGCCATGTACCTGCGCGCCGGGGAGAAGCCGCCGGCGGCGCTGGCCAACGGCAGCACCATGGACACGACCAGCAAGGTCGCCGTTCCGTCGGTGCTGGAGACGCCGGAGTGGGTTACCCCGTCCAACATGAACTCCACGGTGATCAAGGACCAGTTCGTCCCGGCCAAGCAGCTGTGCGCGGGTAGCTACGCTTCGGACTGCAAGGCCAACAACATCACGCCATGATGCTCAACCATCATCGGCACCAGATCGGACGTGTTTGGTGACCACACCAAGCGCCGCCGACGGCGCCCGGCCCGCCAATGGCGGCCGGGCGCCGTCCCCTGCGGCTTCCACCAATCCGGCTGGACGCTCGGGCGAGGACGCGCCGCTGCTCGAACTGCGCGGCGTCGGCAAGAACTTCGGCCCGGTCCGGGCGCTCAGTGACATCAATCTGACCATCCCCGCGGGCAAGGTGACCGCCCTCGTCGGTGACAACGGCGCGGGGAAATCCACCCTGATCAAGACGATCTCGGGCATCTGGCAACCCGACGCGGGCCAGATCCTCTGGAAGGGCAAGCCGGTCCACCTGCACAGCCCGAAGGCGGCCACCGAACTGGGGATCGCCACCGTCTACCAGGACCTGGCGCTGTGCGACAACCTGGACATCGTGCAGAACATGTTCCTCGGCCGCGAGGAACTGAAGCTCTGGCAGCTCGACGAGATCAGCATGGAACTGCAGGCCAAGCAGACCCTGGCCGACCTGTCGGTGGTGACCGTCCGCTCGATCCGCCAGCCGGTCGGCTCGCTGTCCGGTGGCCAGCGTCAGGCCGTGGCCGTGGCCAAGGCGGTCATGCAGAACGCCGAACTGGTGATCATGGACGAGCCGACCGCGGCCCTGGGCGTGACCCAGACCAAGGTCGTGCTGGACCTCATCAAGACGCTGTCCGAACGGGGCATCGCGGTCCTGGTCATCTCGCACAACCTGACCGACGTCCTGAACGCCGCGGACCGGATCGCGGTGCTGTACCTCGGCCGGATGGCCGCGGTAAAGCCGGTTGAGGAGCTCGACACGGCGTCTATCGTCGAGCTCATGACCACCGGCCGGTCGGACCGGACCCATCCCCCGGCCGCCGATCAGGTTCAGGCCGGGCAGCACGCAGGGGAGGCATCGTGAGCACCGAAACTCACCAGCCGTCGCCCGAGCTACCCGAGTCGGCCAGCCCCGGCGACGAGGTCGCCCCCGAGGTGGCTACGGCCGCCCCCGAGGTGCTCGCCAACTCGCTGGGCGAGTACCTGCGGATTCAGCTTCGCCGGATCCGCAGCGGCGAGAGCGGCGCGCTCCCGGTCGTCATCGGCCTGGTCGCGATCGTGATCTACTTCCAGGCCAGGAACTCGCTGTTCCTGTCGCCGGGAAACCTGGTCAACCTGCTGATCCAGGGCGCGCCCTACATCATCCTCGGCATGGCGGAAGTGTTCGTCCTGCTGCTGGGCGAGATCGACCTGGCCGTCGGGTTCACCGGCGCCGTGGCCGCGGTCATCACCGCGTGGACCGTGTTCAGCGTCCCGTGGTGGCTCGCGATCATCCTCGGCCTGGGCACCGGGGCGTTCATCGGCCTGGTCTTCGGCCTGCTGATCACCAGGCTGGGGTTGCCATCGTTCGTCGTGACCCTGGCCGGCCTGCTGGGGCTGCAGGGCCTGATGATCGTCCTGGTCGCCCGCAGCGGCCACGGCCCCGGCGGTTCCATCCCGATCAACAACAAGATCATCGGCGACCTGACCGAGGGCAACCTCAGCCCGGTGGCCGGCTGGATCGTGATGATCGTGATCGTAGCGCTGGCTGCGGCCGTGCTGCTCGTGCGCGACCGGCAGCGCCGGGCAGCCGGCCTCGCCACCCCGCCGATCAGCGTGACCGCGCTGAAGATCGGGGTCATGGCGGTGGCCGGTGTGGTCGTCGTGCTGATCGGCAACGCCGACCGGGGCACCGCCCTGCAGGCCCTGCGCGGGGTGCCCTGGGTGACGCTGATTGTGCTCGGGGTGCTGGGCATCTGGACGTTCCTGCTGGGACGGACCCGGTTCGGCCGGTACATCTACGCCATCGGCGGTAACGCCGAGGCGGCGCGCCGGGCCGGCGTCAGCCTCAACCGGATCAGGACGGGCGCCTTCGTGCTGACCGGCCTGACCGGGGCGATCGCGGGCATCATCCTGGCCTCCCGGCTGGGGTCGATCTCCACCGACGTCGACGGCGGCCAGCTGGTGCTGTTCGCCGTGGCGGCGGCGGTCATCGGCGGTACCCACCTGTTCGGCGGGCACGGCAAGATGCTGAACGCCCTCATCGGTGGCCTGGTCGTGGCGGCGATCGCCAACGGCCTGGCCCTGCTCGGGACGAGCGCGGCGGCGACCTACATCGTCACCTCGCTGGTCCTGCTGGCCGCGGTCAGCGTGGACGCGCTGTCCCGGCGCGGCAAGACGAGCTGACCCAACCGCAGTTCACGAGGAGGTACCCGCGCGGCGGGTGCCTCCTCGGCTGCTTTCCGGTCATTCCCGGCGCAGGGGTTTCAGGCGCAGGGGTTTCAGGCGCAGAGGGTTTTCATAGGAAAGGGCGTCTTAACCTGCGCGTTTTCAGGCTGCGCTGAGGGAAACCTGAAGCGGGCCGGCCAGACTTCAGCGGCGGGCCCGTCGTCATGGGCCCGTGCGTCTGCCGCTCGGCGGGCGTCGAACTCGGCCCGAGCGCCTGGAGGCCTGCTTGGCCACGACCGTGGCGGATTCGCCGCTGAGCCCGGCGGGCTATGACGACGGGTCCGGTGCGGCGACGGGCCATCCACGCTGGCAGGTCTGGCGCTCGCCGCCGGGACAACCACCGTGGGCCCGGCCGGCCCTGCTCGGCATCGCCGCGGTGGCGGCGCTCCTGTTCGCCTGGAACATCGCTGACGCCGGGCTGGCGCCGTTCTATTCCGTCGCGGTCAAGAGCATGTCGGTGAGCTGGAAGGCGTTCTTCTACGGCGCGCTGGACCCGAAGGCCACGATCACCATCGACAAGCTGGCGGGTTCGTTCGCGCCCCAGGCCCTGTCGGCCCGGATTTTCGGCTATCACCCCTGGTCGCTGGCCCTGCCTCAGGTCATCGAGGGTGTCATCGCCACGCTGGCCATGTACCGGGTCGTGCGCCGGTGGGCGGGACCCGTGCCGGGCCTGCTGGCGGCGGGGATCTTCGCGCTGACGCCGATCGCGGCGTCCATGTTCGGCACAGCATGGAAGACGGCCTGCTGACCATGTGCCTGGTGCTGGCGGCCGACGCTTACCAGCGGGCAGTGATGGAGGCGCGCCTGCGCTCGCTGCTGTGGTCCGGGTTCTGGGTCGGGGTGGGATTCCAGGCCAAGATGCTGCAGGCCTGGATGGTGCTGCCCGCGCTGGCCATCGGTTACCTGGTCGCCGCGCCGGCCCCGGTCCGCCGCCGTCTGGGCCAGCTCGGGGTGGCCACCGTGGTCATGCTGGCGGTGTCGCTGTCATGGATCGCGCTGTACACGTTCACCCCGGCCAAGGACCGCCCGTACGTGGACGGCTCCACCAACAACAGCGCCGTCTCCATGGTCTTCGGCTACAACGGCCTGGAGCGCTTCGGTATCAGCGTCCCCGGTTCCGTCACCAGCGGCCCGGGCGTGTCCGGTGGAGCCGCCGGCGCGCGCCGGACCCCCGCGGGCGGCACCGGCGAAGCCTTGGGCGGCACTGGCACTGCCCCGGGCGGCAGCGGCACCGCGCCCGGGGGCGCCCCGGGAGCCGGCCTCGGGACAGGGACGGGTACCGGGACCGGCGGCACGGGCGCTCCGGGCGGCATAAGTGGTACCGGTGGCGCTGCTGGCGGGGCTGGCGGGTTCGCCGCTCCCGGTGGCCAGGCCACCGGGTCAG
This sequence comes from Streptosporangiaceae bacterium, assembly GCA_965277615.1. Classification (GTDB taxonomy): domain Bacteria; phylum Actinomycetota; class Actinomycetes; order Streptosporangiales; family Streptosporangiaceae; genus Bog-532. Next base: position 861,156 of record CBDIDG010000005.1, read on the forward strand.
CCAGTTTCGGGCAGGGCTGGACCAAGCTGCTGGGCAGCGAGTTCGGGCCGCAGGTTGGCTGGCTCTACCCGCTAGCCGTGCTGGCGCTGATCTCCGGGCTGCTGTGGACCCGGCGGGCCCGGCGCACCGACCAGGTCCGGGCCGGGTTCGTGATGTGGGGCGTCTGGCTGCTCACGTTCGGGCTGATCTTCAGCAAGATGAGCAGCATCCCGCACACCGCCTACGTGGCCTCCCTGGCCCCGCCGGTGGCCGCGCTGTCCGCGGCCGGCATCGTGATGTTCTGGCGTTACTTCCGGTCGGGCGACGCGCGAGGCTGGGTGCTGCCGGTCGCGGTGGCGGCCGAAGCGGCCTGGGCGCTGTTCCTGTGGCGCGACTACGGGACCTTCCTGCCCTGGCTGCGGATCGTGATCGTGGTGGCCGCGGTGATCGGGATCGGGCTCATGGTCGCGGTCCGGCTGACCCGGCGGGCCACGGCCCGGCTGATGACCATCGGGCTCACGGCCGGAGTGGGCGCGATGCTGATCGCGCCGGCCGCCTGGGCCGGCTCGGTGCTGGACGCCAAGTACGCGGGCAGCTCGTTCAACGCCACCGCGGGACCGGCCAGCGCTGCGGGCGGCTTCGGCGGGGGCGGCGGCCCGGCGGCGGGCAACGCCTCGGCCGAGGACGCTTTCCGTGACTTCGCCGACCGCTTCGGGGATCGGACCGCGACCGGGACGAGGACCGGCCCGGGCGGGACCAGGACGGGCCGGGCCGGTGCCGGGGCGTTCGGCGGCGGCGCGGGCGGCGCGGGCGGTATCCAGGGCAGCGCCACCACCACGCTGACCACTAGCGAGAAGGCGATCTACGACTACGTCAGCGCGCACCGCGACGGCGCGTCCTACCTGTTCGCGGTGTCGTCCTGGGAGACAGCGTCGCCCTACATCGAGGCCACCGGGCAAGAGGTCATGCCGATGGGCGGCTTCAGCGGCTCGGTCCCCGAGCCGACGCTGGCCCACGTCGAGCAGCTGGTCAAGTCCGGCCAGCTGAGGTTCTTCCTGCTCGACGGTACCGGCACCGGCGGTGGCTTCGGCGGCAGCCGGTCCGGCTCGACCGTCTCGTCCATTGAGTCCTGGGTGGAGAACACCTGCAGCACGGTCCCGGCCAGCGACTACAGCGACGCCAGCACCACCACGGGCACCGGCGGCACCCTCTACGCCTGCTCCGCCAGCTCCTGACCGAGGGGGGCGATGGTAACTTAGCTCACCCTCTTAGGGGGGCGAAGTTACCATCGCATCCCTGGGGACCGGGGACGACGCCGTCGCACGGGCGGACCAGACTCAGCGGGGTGGCGAGCGGCTACTGCCATTACGGGAGGATGCCGACGGGGCAATTACGACGCCATGTAGGCTTCACTGTGGCTGACGGGTCAGATGCTCGCCCCGCCCTCCGCGCCGTGCGCGCGCGCGGGCCCCATAGTTACGCTGCGGCGCAGCCGTGCCGCGCTGTTCACCCTGCCAGCCGGAAGGTGGTCGGTTTTCGTTGAGTGCCCTCGACACCCGGCGAAGCTCGCTCGTCGCGGGCCGCGAGAGCAGTGCGCCCGAATCCGGGGGGCCCGCAGCCGAGACGCCGACGCCCCGTCAGGTCGTTCAGGCCTACGTGTCGCTGTGCAAGCCGCGGATCATCGAGCTGCTGCTGATCACCGCCGTGCCGGTGCTGTTCCTGGCCGACCGCGGACTGCCGTCGCTGCTGGACGCGGCCGTGGTGGTGCTGGGCGGAGCGCTCGCGGCCGGTAGCGCCAACGCCCTGAACTGCTATATCGACCGGGACATCGACCAGGTCATGCACCGGACCCGGAGTCGGCCGCTGGCCCAGCACACGGTCTCGCCCCGGGCGGCGCTGATCTTCGGCACCGTGCTCGGCGTGGTCTCGGTCGGCCTGTTCGCCGCCCTGGCCAACCTGCTGGCGGCCGGGCTGACCCTCGGCGCGATCCTGTACTACGTCGTCGTCTACACCATGCTGCTCAAGCGGCGTACGTCGCAGAGCACGCTGTGGGGCGGAATCTGCGGTGCGGCCCCGGTGCTCATCGCCTGGGCCACCGTACGGGGATCGGTCTCCTGGTCCGCGTTCCTGCTGTTCCTGGTGGTGTTCTTCTGGCAGCCCACGCACTTCTGGGCCCTGGCGGTCAAGTTCAAGGACGACTACCGCAGCGTGGACATCCCCATGCTCCCGGTCGTCGCCCCGCTGCGCCGGGTGCTGTCGGAGAGCCTGGTCGACAGCTGGCTGATGGTGGCGGCCTCGATCGTGGTGTGGCCGCTGGCCACCGGGCCGGTGTACGGGGTGAGCGCGGTCGTGCTCGGGGCCCTGTTCCTGGCCGAGGTACACCGGATGCACCTGCGCGCCGTCCGGGGCAGTGAGGTGCAGACCATGCGGCTGTTCCACGAGTCGAACATCTATCTGACGCTCCTGTTCGCCGCGCTCGCGGTCGATGCGCTGATCCACTGAGCGTGACCCAAGGCGTGCCGCCAGATTCGTGATCGCCATGCTCTGGCGTGTATTGTCCGGTGCTATGCCTGGTTCGCCATGGCCGCCCTGCCTGCGGTGCTGGCCGTCGTGCTAGCCCGGTTCGCGGCTTTCCGTAACGGGCTGTACACAAGGATGGAAGAGATCAGCTTCCGTACGTCGATGACCGTCCTGGGCGGCGTAATCGCGGTCGCCGCGGTGATCGCCGGGGTCAGTGTGCTGATGAGCCAGACACCAGCCCCGGCCCGGCCGGTAGCGGCCAGCCCGGTCTCGCCGACACGCTCCGCCGGGCCCACGTCGGCCCCGCCCACCCCGGCCGCCAGCCCGTCCCGGACCGCCCCCACGGCGTCCGCTCCGGCCCGGACCCGCGCTCCGGCGGCACCGGTGCACGAGACGACCTATCCGGCCGCGGACGAGGACTCCACGCCCTCCCGGTACGTCCCGGCGGCGACATCCGGCCGCCGGGCCTTCGGGCGGCACATCAACTCGGCCGCGGTGGCGGCGTGGGCGGCCTGGTGGCGGAGCCGGCTCGGCGGCCCCGGCCGCCCCGGCGGCGGGGTGCACGCTGGCTTCGGCCGGTCCGGGTTTGGTGGCTTCGGCGGGCACGGAGGGGGCCACCGCTGACCGCGGCGGTAGAGTCCGGCAATGTGATCGTCATCATCGCCGGGCCGTCCGGCAGCGGCAAGACCACGATCGGCACGGGGCTGGCCACCAGGCTGGGCTGGACGTTCGCGGACGCCGACACGTTCCATTCCGCCGCGGCGATCGCCAAGATGCACCGGGGCGTGCCGCTCACCGACGCCGATCGCGTCCCGTGGCTGCGTGCCATCCGAGCCTGGATGGACGAGCGGATCGCGGCCCGTGACCCGGCCGTCGTCACCTGCTCCGCGCTGCGCCGCGAATACCGCGACGAATTGCTGGTCGGCCGGCCTAAGGCCCGGATGGTCTACCTGCTCGAGAACCGGGACATGGTCGCCCGGCACTTGGCCGAGCGGCAGGGGCATTTCTTCCCGCCGGACCTGCTGGACAGCCAGCTGGCCGCCCAGGAGGTCCCGCACGGGGAGCCACAGGTCCTGGTGGTGACCCCGGAAGGGTCGCCGGCGGACACGGTGGCCGCGGTCGTCGCCCGGCTGTGGCCGGCCGGGCCACCGGCGGCGGCCGCGGCCGGTCCGGCCTGATTCAGGACCGGCCCTCCACCAGCGGCGCGTCAGGACTGACGTTCGAGCACCACGACCGGGATCTCGCGGCCGGTCTTCTTCTGGTAGTCGTTGTAGGCGGGCCAGGCTTTGGCCATCACCTCCCACATGGCCGGCTTCTCGCCGGCGTTCGCCGTCCGCGCGCGGGCCGTGAACTTGTCCCCCTTGACCTGGACCTGAACCTCCGGGTTGGCCTCCAGGTTGAGGTACCAGGCCGGCGGCTCGTCGGCGCCGCCCTTGGACGCCACGATCAGGTAGTCGTCGCCATACTTCTGGTAGATCAGGGCGCTCTTGCGCTGCTGCCCGGATTTGCGCCCGGTCGTGGCGAGGATGAGCGTGGTTGTCCCCTGCCACTCGTGGCCTTCCGCGCCGTCGGTCTCTTCGTAGCGCTTGATGTGCTCGTCTCCGTACAGCATTCGTTACCTCTCCACTGCCGATTGTCGTACCGTCGGATTATCTCGCGCGCCACCTTCGGGCCTGGTGCCGGCCAATCAAATAGCACAGCCAGACGGGACGCGCATGAAGCTGAAGCTGGACCTGCACGACATCTATAACCGGGGCGCCGACATCGACCGGGCGCTGCGGGACATCATGGCCGAGGCCGAGGCGAAGAAGGCCCCGCTGGTGGAGATCATCCCGGGCAAGGGCTCCGGCCAGCTGAAGAAGCACGTGATCCGGTTTCTGGAGCAGAAGGAGATCAAGGCCAAGTACCACCGGGTGGAAAAAGACTCCAAGAACTTCGGCCGTTTGTTCATCCACTTCAAGTGGAAATAACGAACAAAAGTTCATATATTGGACGGGAAGGGTGCCGGGTACTTCCGCTGAGCTGGCGGACGTGTCATAATCCCCTTCCCCGCTGATTGCGCGCTCGCGTGATCAGACGGGCCTAAGTTCCCGCGCGGTCTGGACACTGGCGACTTAGGGGGCGGCTTCCGGACCGCGCGGGCCCCCCAGGCCCATGAGGGTTCCTGGGGGTGCCCGCCGCATCGCCGGCCGGCCCGCTCGCCGGTCAGCCGGCCCGCTCGCTTAGGCGTCGCCCGCTATCTTGCGGTCGCGCTGGTCGACGCCGAGCTCGCCGTACGGATAGTCCACCGGCTGCGGGTCACTGGCCTCATTCAGCGTCGCCAGCTCGGTCTCGGTCAGGTGCAGCCCGGCCGCCCGCAGGTTGGCCTCCAGCTGCTCGGTGGTGCGGGCGCCGAGGATCGTCGAGCTGACCCAGGGCTGATCGGTGACCCAGGCCAGCGCCACCTCGGCCATGGACACGCCCCGGTCTTCGGCCACCTTCTGCACCGCGTCGATGACCCGCCAGGTGCGGTCGTTGTTCTTCCGGTCGTAAGCCTCCATGCCCCGGTTCGGGTCGTCACCCAGCCTGGTCGCCCCCGTCGGCCGCTGATCACGCTGGTACTTGCCGGACAGCCAGCCGCCGCCCAGCGGGCTCCACGGCAGCAGCCCGAGCCCGGCGTCGGTCGCGGCGGGCACGATCTCCCACTCGATCTCGCGGGCCAGCAGGCTGTACTGCGGCTGCAGGGTGATCGGGCCGGCCGCGTTTAGCTCCCGGGCCACGTACACCACCTTGGTCAGCTGCCAGCCGGTGAAGTTGGACAGCCCCCAGTAACGGATCTTGCCCGCCCGGACGAAACCGTCCAGCGTGGTCACGGTCTCCTCCAGCGGCGTCAGTGGGTCCCAGGCGTGCACCTGGTACAGATCCACCGAGTCGCGGCCCAGGCGGCGCAGGGAGGCGTCCAGCGCGCGGGTCAGGTGGCGGGCGGACAGGCCGGCCCCGTTCGGGAACTTGTCCAGCGCGAACCGGCCCTTGGTCGCCAGCACCACCGGCTCGGTCACGTCGGCGGGCCGGCTGGCGAACCAGCGGCCGATGATCTCCTCCGACCGGCCGTGCCCGTACACGTCGGCGGTGTCCACGAACGTGCCGCCCGCGGCCACGAACCGGTCGAGCTGCTGATGCGCGCCCGCGACGTCGGTCTCCACCCCGAACGTCATCGTGCCGAGGCACAGGTTCGATACGGCACACCCACTACGTCCCAGTCTTCGATAGTCCATGGGGCCAGCTTAAGAAATCGGTTGCCCTCAGCGCATCACCGGCCGGCCAGACCATCGTGACGGTCTTGTCTAACGTTGTTAGGGAAGCCATAGACTGCGGCCATGCCGGTTACCCGGGGACAGATCGTCGCGGCGGCGCTGGACCTGCTCGACGAGGCCGGGCTGGACGGCCTCACCCTCCGGGAGCTGGCGGGGCGGCTCGGCATCCGCGCGCCCACGCTGTACTGGCACGTCCGGGACAAGCGCGAGCTGCTGGACCTGCTGGCGACCGCGATCCTGGACGAGGCGCTGGCGGCCTGGCGGGAGCAGCAGCCGGGACAGCCGTGGTGGGAGTGGCTCGGGGCCCGGGCCCGGGTTATGCGGGCGGCGCTGCTGGCCCACCGCGACAGCGCGCGGATCGTCGCGGGCAACCGGCCGCCCGAGTCCAGCCTGCCCGGCATCGAGCGGCAGCTGCAGGCGCTAGGGGGCGCCGGCTTTACCCCGCGCGACGGGCTGCTGGCCCTGCTGGCCCTGAATGCCTACGTGATCGGCGACGTCATCGACCAGCAGGCCGATGAAACCCGCCAGCGCCCGGCGCCCACGAAGGCGCTGCCCTCGGCGGAGCCGCCGGTGCTGGCCCCAGCTCGGGTGCTACCGGCGGGGCCGGCACCGGCCACGGAGCCGGGGGCGCCGGTGGCTTCGGAGGGACCGGCCGACGGCGCCGGGACACCGCCGGGGATCGGGCCGGACGGCCCCTACCCGCTGCTGAGCGCCGCGATCGGCGGGATGAGCTCGCCCGATCAGCGCTTCGAGCATGGCCTCGGTGCGCTCATCGCCGGCTTTCGGGCCCAGCAGGCCGAATAAAGATCTGATCACGGTGACGGAGCGCCTGGTTGATTTAGCTGGCTAGTGAGCCTATTTTGCCTGTTGTTAACGCTCAACGGACATGGTTTAACGTTCTATCACACAAGTGACCACATCAGCACACAGCACTGTCAACAGAGAATTACTCCTACCTCTTGACGTAACAAGGTCACTGAGCGTTTTCATATGGAGAGGTCCTTGGCGATTGCCAAGACCTGAGTGAACGCTGGCCCCCGGCCTTCGGGTGTCAGCGGGCCACCAACGACGAAGTGGGGTGGTCGGGCGTGAACACACTGGGCCGGTCATGGCTGCCCCGCCCTGGAGGGACAATGACGTCTGCCGCCGATCCCCCGGCCCGGCCTGCCGCCCCGCGGCGCAGGCTCCTCGGCCGGTCCACCCGGCTGTTGCGCACCAAGACGGCTGTGGCCCTGGGCGCCGCCGTGCTGGGTAGTACCGCCATCGCCGCGTGCAGCTCGGCCGGGGCGAGCACCGGCCCGGTCACGCTGAACTTCTACCAGTTCCCCGACGTGTCCGGCGCGACGAACACCATGATCAAAAACTGCGACGCGCAGAGCAATGGTCAGTACAAGATCTCCTTCCAGCTGTTGCCCCAGGCATCAGACGGCCAGCGCCAGCAGCTCGTCCGGCGGCTGGCGGCGCGCGACAGCTCCATCGACATCATGGCGCTGGACGTGACCTGGGAGGCGGAGTTCGCCCAGGCCGGCTGGGTGCTGCCGTGGACGGGCGCCAACAAGGCGGCGGTCGTCAACGGGACGCTCGCGCCGGCCCTGAACACCGCGATCTGGAAGGGCCAGCTGTACGCGGCCCCGGACAACTCCAACACCCAGCTGCTCTGGTACCGCTCGGATCTGGTCAAGACGCCCCCGAAGACCTGGACCGAGATGATCGCCGACGCCACTCAGCTGGCCAAGGAGGGCAAGCCGCACTACATCGAGATCCAGGGCGCCCAGTACGAGGGTGGCACGGTCTGGTTCAACACGATGGTGGCCAGCGCCGGCGGCACGATCCTGAACCCGGACGCGACCAAGGTGACCCTGGGTGCGCCGGCCGTGAAGGCGCTGACGATCATGAAGCAGCTGGCGACCTCACCGGCCGCGGACCCCTCGCTCGACGTGCAGATGGAGAACCAGAACCGGCTGGCCATGGAGGCCGGCACGGCCGCCTTCCAGCTGAACTACCCGTTCGTGTATCCGTCGATGAAGACCGACAACCCGAAGCTGTTCAAGAGCTTCAAGTGGGCGCTGTACCCGCAGGTGATCCCGGGCCAGCCGGCCAAGGTCACGATCGGCGGGGTGGACCTGGCCGTGAGCAAGTACTCCCAGCACCCTGCGCTCGCGTTCAAGGCCGCGCTGTGCATGCGGGACGCACAGAACCAGCTGCTCGGCGCGACCGTCGGCGGCACGCCGCCCACGATTACCAGCCTGTATCACAACCCGAAGCTGTATCCGGACTACCCGATGCACGCCGACATCCTGCAGGCCCTGCAGAACGCGAGCGTCCGGCCCAAGTCACCCGTCTACCAGGTCGTCTCCATCGACATCTCACACCAGGTTTTCCCGGCCTCCGGCATCAACCCGACCGGGACAGTGTCAGCGCTGAAGGGCCAGCTGGCGAACGCACTGCAATCGAAGGGCCTGGTCCCGTGAGCCGCCGCAGACGGTGGCTGGCGCCGAGGGAAGGAACACTGCGATGACCGTCAACGCGCCAGTAGCGGCGGGCGCCGAAGCCGTCCGGGAGCAGGCGCCCGGGCACAAGAAGCAACTGTCCGAGGGGGCCAGAGCTGAGCGCCGGCTGGGCTGGCTGCTGTGCGCGCCGGCCGTGATCGTCATGGTCGGAGTGACCGGCTACCCGATCATCTATGCCATCTGGCTGTCGCTGGAGCGGTACAATCTGGAACTCCCGCAGGACGTCAAGTTCATCGGCTTCGCTAACTACGGAGCGGTGCTGTCCTCCAGCTACTGGTGGACGGCGCTGGAGGTGACCCTGATCATCACGGTCTTCTCGGTCGCCATCACGCTCGTCCTCGGCATGCTGCTGGCCATGCTCATGCACCGGACCATCTTCGGCCGGGGCACCGTCCGCACCGCGGCCCTGATCCCGTACGGGATCGTGACGGTGGCTGCGGCCTACGGCTGGCAGTACGCCTGGACGCCCAGCCAGGGCTACCTGTCGGCCGCGTTCAACAACAGCGCCCCGCTGACCAGCCAGGTATCGGCGATCGCCGTCATCATCCTGGCCGAGATCTGGAAGACCACCCCGTTCATGGGGTTGCTGCTGCTGGCCGGGCTCTCCCTGGTTCCCGAGGACCTGCTGAAGGCGGGCAAGATGGACGGGGCCACCACCTGGCAGCGCTTCACCAAGATCACGCTGCCGCTGATGAAACCGGCCATCCTGGTCGCGTTGCTGTTCCGGACGCTCGACTCGTTCCGGATCTTCGACAACATCTACATCTTGACCCAGGGAGCCAACAACACCGGCTCGGTGTCGATCCTCGGGTACGACAACCTGTTCAACGCGCTGAACCTGGGGATCGGCTCGGCCATCTCGGTGCTTATCTTCATCTGCGTCGCCATCATCGCCATCATCTTCATCAGAGGCTTCGGGACCGCGGCCCCGGGCACAGATTCCGGAAGCAGGTGAATCGCCGATGGCTGCCGTAACCACCACGCCCCGGCAGAAGGCCGGCTGGGGTGTCGCGAACTTCGTGGTCATCGCGCTGGCGCTGATCCCGGTGCTCTGGCTCGTCTCGCTGTCGTTCAAGACGCCGACCGCGGTGCTCGACCCGTCGTTCATACCCAGCCAGTGGACCTGGGGGAACTACTCGGGCATTCTGGAGAGCTCGCAGTTCATCCGGCCGCTGATCAACTCGATCGGCATCGGGCTGATCTCGACGTTCGTCGCCGTCGTGCTCGCCTCGATGGCCGCCTACGCGGTGGCCCGGCTGGCGTTCCCGGGCAAGAGCGTGCTGATCGGGATGGCGTTGCTCATTGCCATCTTCCCGCAGATCTCGCTGATCACCCCGCTGTTCAGCATCGAGCGGGCGCTGGGCCTGTTCGACACCTGGCCCGGCCTGATCATCCCCTACGTCGCGTTTGGCCTGCCGCTGGGGATCTACATCCTGTCGGCGTTCTTCCGTGAGATTCCCTGGGAGCTGGAAAAGGCGGCCAAGATGGACGGCGCAACGCCGTTCCAGGCCTTTACCAAGGTCATCGCGCCGCTGGCCGCCCCCGGCATGGTCACCACGGCCATCCTGGTCTTCCTGGCCTGCTGGAACGACTTCCTGTTCGCGATCTCATTCACCTCGACCATCTCGGCCCGGACGGCGCCGGCCGCCATGCAGTACTTCAGCGGCGGCTCGGTCTTCACCATCCCGACCGGCCCGATCGCGGCTGCCGCCGTGGTCATCACCATTCCGATCGTCATCTTCGTGCTGTTCTTCCAGCGCCGGATCGTTGCTGGGCTGACATCAGGCGCGGTCAAGGGCTAGGAGGAGCAGACAATGGCTGAAATCACTCTGGACAATGTGACCAAGCGCTACCCAGACGGTGCGCTGGCGGTCGACAAGATCAACCTGGACATCCACGACGGTGAGTTCGTCATCCTGGTCGGGCCGTCCGGCTGCGGCAAGTCCACGACGCTGAACATGATCGCCGGGCTGGAGGACATCACCGAAGGCGAGCTGCGCATCGGCGGCAAGGTGGTGAACAACGCGGCCCCCAAGGACCGCGACATCGCCATGGTCTTCCAGAGCTACGCCCTGTACCCGCACATGACCGTACGGGAGAACATGGGCTTCGCGCTGAAGCTGGCCAAGCGGCCGCAGAAGGAGATCGACGAAAAGGTGGCCGAGGCGGCCCGGGTGCTGGACCTGACCGAGCACCTGGACCGCAGGCCGGCCAACCTGTCGGGCGGCCAGCGGCAGCGGGTGGCCATGGGCCGGGCCATCGTCCGGGACCCGGCCGCGTTCCTGATGGACGAGCCGCTGTCCAACCTGGACGCCAAGCTGCGAGTGCAGACGCGGACCGTGCTGTCCCGGCTGCAGCGGCGGCTGGGCACCACCACCGTCTACGTCACCCACGACCAGACCGAGGCCCTGACCCTGGGCGACCGGGTGGCGGTCCTGCGCAGCGGACTGCTGCAGCAGTTCGACACCCCGCAGGAACTCTACGATCGGCCGGCCAACCTGTTCGTGGCCGGCTTCATCGGCTCTCCGGCGATGAACTTCCTGCCCAGCCGGGTCGAGGACAGCACCCTGCACACTCCGCTGGGTGACATCCCGGTGACCGACAAGCTGCGCCGGACCCTGGAGGAGACCAACGCCCCACGGGATCTCCTCGTCGGCATCCGGCCGGAGAGCTTCGAGGACGCCGCCCTGGTGTCGGCGGCGAACCGGGACAGCGGGCTCACCCTGCGGGCCAATATCGACGTGCTCGAATCGGTGGGCTCCGACGTCTTCGTCTACTTCACCAAGGAGTTCGTCAGCGACGTCACCAGTGCGGAGCTGGCCGAGCTGGCCGAGGATTCGGGCGGTGCCGGGTCCGGGTCCAGCGGCGAGCTGATCACCGCGCGGCTGTCCCCGGAGAGCACCGCGCGCGAAGGCCAGGAGACCGAGCTCTGGGCCGACCTGCGCAACATGCACGTGTTCAACCCGGCCTCCGGGGCCAACATCACCCTCGACGCGGGACCCGACGGGCCCGTGCTCGGCGGGGGCACGGGCGGCGCCACGGCCACCAGCGCCACCACGGGCGCCACCCAGGAGGCGCCCGTGGCCGAGCCGCCGGCGGCACCGGCGGCTCCGGTGGACGGTGCCGCCTCGGACACGGCCGCCGGCCCGGGCGCAGGCACCGTCTGATCCGCTAGAAGCTAGGAGGCAGTGAGCCGGGGACGCGGCAGGTTGCGCGTCCCCGGCTCCGCTGCGTTGCGGGCTAGCGCAGTTCCTGCCGGAGGCGCTCGATCACCTGGTCGTTCCACTCGTGGGTCCGCATCAGGCGGTACCGCTGACTGGCGACGCGCATGTAGGCCTCGGCGTCGGTGCCCGCGCCGATCAGGTCGGCCGCGTGCAGCATGCGGACCACCGGGAGAAACTCCTCGCTGAACCAGCGGCGGGCGATCTGCTCGCGGGTGAGGTACTGCCGCTCGGCCTGCATGTAGCGGAAGCCCCAGGCCTCGACGTTCTCCCCCAGCTCGGCGTAGGACCACGGGTCGATGCAGGTCAGCTTGGCGTAGTCGGCTGCCGGGAGCGGCACCCGGGCCTGGAAGATCCGCTGGTAGCTCTTCATCACCAGGTCGCTGCGGCCCCGGATGCCCTGGGCCGGGATCTCGGTCAGGACCCGGGTCACGTAGGCGTCGATGGTGCGCTGCCGGGTGGCCATGGCGATCGACACCCGGTGGTGGCCGTCCTGGACGAAGTACAGGTCGCCTACCTGGTAGACGTCGATGGGCGGGATGGACTCGCCGCGCCGCTGGGCCAGCGCCAGCCGCTCCCAGCGCTCCCGGACCCGGCCCGTGGTCGGCCGGAACCGGCGGTCGAAGTCGCGCCGTGAGTCCACGGTGCCGACCACCGCGTCCAGCCTGATCGTGCGCAGCCCCAGGAACTGCTCACCGCGGAAGCCGAGCGCCGCGATGACCTCGTCGTAGGGCAGGATCAGGTTGACGTCGTCCGGGCCGCGGCTCAGCCGCCCCGCGAGCCGGGCCAGCACCTGGCGACGACGGACGCGCAGGAAGTCGTTCTCCACGTCCGTGCGCGGGAAGCCGGTGTCAGCCCGCATGGCGCTGTCCGGGATGGGGCGGGACCGCCGCCGTGCTCATCATTGGACTCATCGTCGGGTCCACCTCGAGCAGGTGCCAGCCGGTGACGTTGCGGACCATCGTGTGGCCCAGCGGCCGGGGCGGGACGGCCTCGCCGTACGGGTGGACGTGACCGTGCAGCAGCAGCGGCGGGTGCAGCGCGGCGGTCAGCCCGAGGTAGCAGCCGAACCCGCGGTGGGCCGGGTCGTCCCCGTCTCCGACGCCACGCGGCGGCGCATGCGTCAGCAGCAGGTCGACCGGGCGGTGGTCGCGGATGACCCGCCAGCGGGCGCGGCGGCGCAGGGCCCGGGCCCGCCGGGCCTGCTGGCGCTCGGTGTACTGATTGGGTCCGTCGTTATAGCGCAGGCAGCCGCCCAGGCCGGCGATGCGCAGCCCGGCCACGTCGACCACCCGCCCGTCGGCGTTGACCGCGCCGGGCGGCCACGGCGGCCGGGCCGGGAACCCGGACCGGGTGACCAGGCCGGACCGGGTGACGCGGTAGCCGGACTGGTCCGGGTCGTGGTTACCGGGCACGAACACCAGCGGCAGGTCAAGCGCGTTCATCAGCGCCCCGAGATACTCGGCGGGCAGGTCGCCGCAGGCCACGATGAGCTGGGCCGACCGTACCGGGCGGGGGTCGGCCAGCAGGCCTTCAGCGACCTCGTCGGAGACGGCTAGCACCCGGATCGCGCCTCCTCCGGCCGGACCGGAACGGTCCTGGACTGCGGTGGCCTGGTCGGCGCCGTCCTGGGTGATCCGGGCCGGGCGGGTCCCGGTGCGTTCGGCGATCGGGCGCATTCAGTGCACTGCCGGTTCCCTGACGTCCAGGCCGTGCGCGCGCAGGGCGGCCTCGACCCGGTAGATCTCGGCTTGGCGGGCCCGGTCGCCACCGGCCGGCGGGCTGACTCCGAACCGCTGGCAGGCGCTGGTCAGGCAGTCGAGGTAGGCGCCGCGCACCGCGACGATCCGGTGCCGCCGGGCCGGCCCACCCAGCTGGTTCTCCAACGCCTCCAACTCGGCCCGGAGCCGCCGCAGCCGCGCCTCGTCCCGCTCGTCCGGCTCAGCCGGCGCCCGGTCGGCCCGGTGCTGCCGGGCCAGCTCGTCCGCCCGGCGCCAGCCGCGCATGGCGAACAGCACCGCGCCGAAGGCCAGACTCGGCAGGAACACGGCGAACACCCAGAGCGCGACGCTGCCCATGCCGTCAAGTGTCGGCCGGCAGGGGCGCCGCGCGCAAGAGAAAGCTCATTGCGGTGTGGCGGCATGACCGAATATCGCGATATAGCTTGACTCAGCCAGCGAACGCGATACATCGTATTAAGCGAACCGCTGCGGGCGGTGGTCCGGCCGCGGCCACGGGGGCGCGCGGCGGGACCACCGCGGCGGGTCAGGACCCAGCTACCCCGGTGCCTGCGGGCCGCTCGGCCTCGTCGTCGCCCTGAGGTCCGGGTGGTCCGGAAGGGCCGTTCGGCGACGACGGCGTCCACAGCTCGCGCAGCCCCATGAACAGCAGGTAGGGCACGAGGTCGGTGGACCGGCGGATGACCCAGCCGGTGCCCTTGGTCGCCATCCAGGCCGCCTGGGCGCACCGGGTCGGCGGCGGGCTGGACGGCTCAGCCTCCGGCCGCGGGCCCAGCGGCAGACCGGTCTCGGCCAGCCGGTCGTGGAACCGCCCGGCTATCAGCCGGTGGCCGCGCTCGCTGGGGTGCATCCGGTCCACGCTCCACATCCGCCGGTCGTAGGTCTCCGGGTCGCTGGCGGCATCGAACACCAGCGTGCCGAACTGCCCGGCCACATTGTCCATGACCGCGTTCACGGCGTGGATGCGCCGGGCCAGCGGGCGGGCCAGCGCGTCGGGCAGGCCGAGCATGAGGCCCGGGTCTGGGAGCCGGATGGTCAGCACCTCGGCTCCGGCCGAGCGCAGGGCTCCCACCGTGTGCTCGGCTGACCGGGCGATGCGCCGCGGGTCGAAGCTGGACCGGAGCGTGTCGTTGATCCCCATGATCACGCTGGCGACGTCCGGCCGCAGTTCCAGGGCCCGCGGCAGCTGGTCCCGTTCCACGTCTCCGCTCTGCGCCCCGGAGGCAGCCAGGTTGTGCAGCCGCGGCTCGCGCAGGCCCTCGGCCAGCAGAGCGGCCCAGCCGCGCCAGGCCCGGGTCGGCCCGCGGTCCCCGATGCCCAGGGTGATCGAGTCGCCGAGCGCGACGAAGGTGGTCATGCGGCCGCTCCCGTCTGGCCGGCGGTCTGCGCGCTGGACCGGAGCACCTCGTGGTAGTGGCCGATCAGCTGGTCGCCGAGCGCGGCCCAGGTCCGGTTCCGCACCTTGCGCCACCCGGCCCGGCCTTGCGCGGCCCGCAGCGCGGGGTCGGCCGCCAGCCGGGCCACCGCCGTGGTGATGGCCGCCTCGTTGCCCGGCTCGGCCAGGAAGCCGGTAACGCCGGGGTCGACCAGATCGAGCGGGCCGCCGGCGGCCGGAGCTACCACCGGGACGCCGCTGGCCGCCGCCTCCTGCAGCGTCTGCCCGAACGTCTCGTGTGGGCCACTGTGGACGAACACGTCGAGGCTGGCGTAGGTCCGCGCCAGCTCCGCGCCGCGTTGTTCGCCCAGGAACACCGCGGCGGGCATCCTCATCCGCAGGGCCTGGGCCGCCGGGCCGCCACCCACGACGACCAGCCGCACCCCGGGCAGCCGGGCTACCCCGGCCAGCAGGTCGACCCGCTTCTCGGTCGCCAGCCGGCCCACGTATCCGGCCAGCACCTCACCGCCCGGAGCAAGCTGGCGGCGCAGCTCCTCGCTGCGGTTCTCCGGCCCGAAGCAGCCCAGGTCGACGCCGCGGCCCCACCGCCAGAGCCGCTCGAACCCGTGTGCCGCCAGCTGGGTCATGACCGAGCTCGACGGGGCCAGGGTGCGTTCGGCGCCATTGTGGATACGGCGCAGCCAGCGCCAGGCCGCCGCCTCGCCCGCGCCGTGCCAGCCGTAGGCGCGAGCGTAGGCCGGGATATCGGTCTGGTAAACGGCGATCGCGGGCAGTCCCAGGTGCCGCGTGACCGTGCTGCCGGTGGCGCCCAGGAAGACCGGGCTGGCCAGGTGAACCAGGTCGGTGCCGTGCCGGGTCAGGGTGCTCCGGATGGCCCGGCTGGGCAGCCCCAGCCGGAAGCCCGGGTAGCCGGGCAGGGACACCGACGGGACGCGCTCCACCGGGTAGGGGAACGACTCGGGGCAGGCTCCGGAGGCCGTGGACGCCGGCTCCGGAGCGATGATCAGTGGCTGGTGACCGCGCTGGACCAGGTGACCGGCCACGCGCTGGACGCAGTTGGAAACGCCGTTCAGGTCGGGTGCGAACGATTCGGTGATGATCGCGATCCGCATGCTCACAAGGTGAAACACGCGTATGCCGGGTGCGGCCGCTACGCCCTTACAGGCTCACGAACTGTTAGTGACATCTCGCCCACAGCCGGGTCAGGCCGTACAGCGCGTCGACCGCAGGGGTCGGCACATCGACGGCCGCGCCGATCTCCCGTACCGCTCCCACCAGCGCGTCGAGTTCCAGCGGGCGGCCGGCCTGGGCGTCCTGCAGCATCGAGGTGGTGAAGGCGCCCAGCTTCCTGGTGATCTTGTTGCGGTCTTCCGGGCTCTCCTCGATCGGGCAGCCGATGACGGCGCCGACCTGCTGGGCCTCGCGCATCGCCGTCTGGCAGAACCCCCGGACCAGCTCGTCGTCCAGGAGCCGGTCCGCGGTCGCGTTGGTCAGCACCGAGACCGGGTTGACGGTCATGTTGCCCCAGAGCTTGTACCAGACGTCGGTGTGGATGCGCCTCGACACGGTGACGTCCAGTGCCCCGGTGCGCAGCAGGGCGGCCAGGTCACGGACCCGGGCGGAGTCCTGGTGACCGGGTTCCCCGATGATCAGGCCCGCCCCGTGGTGGTGCCGGACCAGGCCGGGTTCGGGCACGCTGCTGCTCATGTGCACCACCGCGCCGATCACGTGCTGTACGCCGATGGCGGCGGCGATCGTCCCGCCCGGGTCGACGCTGTCCAGGTGCCGTCCCTGGCAGGGACCGCCGAAGCCGTCAAAGAACCACCACGGCACCCCGTTCATCGCGGTCAGCACCATGGTCCGCGGGCCCAGCAGCGGCCCGATGACGGCCGCAGCGGACCGGGCCGCCTGCGCCTTGACCGCCAGCACCACCAGGTCCTGCTGGCCCAGCTCGGCCGCGTCCGCGGCCGCCCGGACCGGTGCGGTGATCAGCTCGCCGCCGCTCTCGGTCCGCCAGCCGTGCGCCTGCAGGGCCGCCAGCGTGGCCCCGCGGGCCAGCGCCGAGGTCTCCACCCCGGCGGCGGCCAGCCTGGTCCCGATCAGGCCGCCGATCGCCCCGGCTCCCAGCACGCACACCCGCATCGGCGCTCCTCCTGTCAGTACTCGACCGGAGTGTAGGCGCAAACGAAAGCCGCTCTCCTTTGCCGCCCCGCGGCCTTACCCGCCGGCGTGCGCCCGCTCGAGTTCGGCGATGTCCAGCTTGCCCATGGACAGCATGGCCTGGTTGGCCCGGGTCGCCTTCTCCGGGTCCGGATCGCTCAGCAGCGAGGCCAGCACCGTCGGCACGACCTGCCATGAGAGGCCGAAGCGGTCCTTCAGCCAGCCGCACGGGCCGGGCTGACCGCCGTCTGCGGTGAGCCGATCCCAGTAGTAATCGACCTCATCCTGATCGGCGCAGGGGATCTGAAACGAGATGGCCTCGCTGAAGGTGAATTCAGGGCCGCCGTTCAGGGCCAGGAACTTCTGCCCGTTCAGCTCGAACTCCGCGGTCATGACCATGCCCGCGGGCCGCGGGCCGGCCTCGCCATAGCGGCTGACCCGATCCATCCGGGCATCTTTGAACACGCTGGTGTAGAACTGGGCGGCTTCCTCGGCCTGGGTGTCGAACCACAGGCAGGTGGTGAACGGCTCGGTCGCCATCGGTCCTCCTCGTGATGTGCTGTTACCGGATAAGACGCCGGATCGGGGACTCAGTCATCGCCCGGCGGCAGCGAAGGGAGACGGCATGCGGGTCAACCGGTTCGATCACGTGGTGCTCACCGTGGCCAGTATCGACGCCACGGTGGACTTCTACACCCGGGTGCTGGGTATGGCGGCGGTGACGTTCGGCGGTGGCCGCACCGCGCTGCGCTTCGGCAGCAGCAAGATCAACCTGCACCAGGCCGGGCACGAGTTCGAGCCCAAGGCGCGGCACCCCGCGCCGGGCAGCATGGACCTGTGCTTCATCGTCGACGACCCGATCGAGGACGTGCCCGGCCAGCTGGCCGCGGCCGGCGTGACCGTCGAGGAGGGCCCGGTGGCCCGGACCGGGGCGACCGGCGAGATCGTCAGCTGCTACCTGCGCGACCCGGACGGCAACCTGATCGAGCTGAGCAACTACCGGACCGGGTGACGCCTGGCTCCGCGTAGCATCGCCCGGACCTGGCATCATCAGGCCGTGAGCACTGCGTCAGAAGATACGGGACCCGAAGACCTGGGGCCGGAGGACACCGAGCCGGCCGACACCGGGCGGGATGACGACGAGACCGGGAAGCCGTACGGCGTGGAGCGTCTGCTCGCGCTGTCCGACGGGGTGGTGTCCATCGCCCTGACCCTGCTGGTGCTGCAGATCGCGGTCCCGGCCGTCTCGTCGATGAACCACCCCCACGCGGCCTCCGACCTGGCCACTGCGCTGGGGCACGGCTACAACGAGTGGATCAGCTACGTCATCTCGTTCTACGTGGTGATCCAGTTCTGGGTCCTGCACCACCAGGTGTTCCGGCGGATCGCCCGGCAACGGGAGGGCCTGGTGCTGTGGAACGCCGCCTTCCTGTTC
Source organism: Streptosporangiaceae bacterium (assembly GCA_965277615.1). Lineage (GTDB taxonomy): Bacteria > Actinomycetota > Actinomycetes > Streptosporangiales > Streptosporangiaceae > Bog-532. The sequence goes on from CBDIDG010000005.1 coordinate 879,409, forward strand.
GCTGTCTCCGTGATGCCGTTCACCAGCGACCTGCTGGGCACGGACGGGAACAATCCGCTCGCGGTGACCATCTTCGCGCTCAACCTGCTGCTGGCCAACCTGGCCATGCAGGGAGCTCAGGAGTATGCCCGGCGGCACAACCTGATGCGGCCCGGCCGTTACGATTTCGCCGCTTACCGGTGGAATTACGCGGCCAGCCTCGCGGTCATCGCCCTGTCCCTCGTGCTGGCGTGGGTCAATACCACCGCGGCCGAGCTCTGCTGGCTGCTGTTCGGCCTGGTCCCCCAGCTGGCCGCCAGGCTGCAACGCGGCTGGTCGCGCGTCCGGGCCGACGTCTGAACCCGGCGCCCCGGCCGGTAGTCAGGCTGGCGTCCACCGGGCGACGAACCGGCGCTGGCCCGGGGTCTCGACCGCCCGCCGGTCGTAGTGCGTGCGGACGTAGGTCACCGCTTGCGCCGCGGCCACCCCGTCCAGGATGGCCAGGCACGCCAGCGCGGTACCGGTGCGCCCGCGACCGCCCGCACAGGCCACTTCCACCCGCTCCATGGCCGACCGGCGCCAGGCCTCGGCGAGCACGAGCCTGGTCTGGCCGGGGTCAGCCGGCAGCCGGAAGTCCGGCCACTGCAACCAGCGCGACTCCCAGGGAACGGCGGGCGGCGGGCGGCCCAGCAGGTAGACCCCGAAGGCCGGTGCCTGGCCGTCCACCGCCGGGTGACGCAGGCTCCGGCCGCGCACCAGCCGCCCGGAAGGAAGCCGCAGCACGCCAGGCGCCGCCGGATCCCACGGCTCGGTGGCTGGGGTCACCGGGTCAGCCCGCCGGGAGGACCGCGTCCGGGGCCACCTCGGTGCCCTGGAAGACCCGGTAGCAGCCGCCCCCGGCCCGCTTGGCCTCGTACATGGCCAGGTCGGCCCGGGCCAGCAGGCTGGGCAGGTCCCGGCAGCCGGCAGATTCGGCGATCCCCACGCTCAGCGTGAACGCCACCGGCGAGCCGTCGGCGCCGGTCACCCGGGCCGGCGGCCCGGTCAGCCCGGCCGCCAGCTGGGCCGCCCGGGCGCACGTGGTGCCGGGGATCATGATGATGAACTCGTCGCCGCCGTACCGGCCCATGATGTCGCCGGCCCGGACGTGCTCCCGGCAGGACCGGGCCAGGTCGGTCAGCACCCGGTCCCCGACGGCGTGCCCGTGCACGTCGTTGATCTGCTTGAAGTTGTCCACGTCGATCATCAGCGCGACCAGGGGCTGGCTGACCCGCTGGGCGTGGGCGAACGCTGCCTCGGACAGCTCCATGAAGTGGCGCCGGTTGTACAGGCCGGTCATCCCGTCGATGGAGGCCAGCTCGGCGTACCGCACCGCCAGCCGCCCATTGTCGCGCAGCGCCGCAAACTGGCGCGCACTGACCAGCACGGTCAGCACGACCGCGCCGACCAGCACGCCCCCGAGGGGATTGAACGCCACGTCGCGCAGGCCGACCACGATCAGCAGCAGGTAGCTGCCGGCCACGGCCAGATAGGGCAGGGCGCTGGGCCGGGCCGCGGGCACCAACGGCAGCGGCGTGGTGTCGCCGCCCGGCCCGGCCTGCAGCTGGCTCCCGGCCGCCACGAACAGGATGGTCAGCGCCAGGAACCACAGCGTGTCGACCGGGTCACCCCCCACGTAGCTGGAGTGCACGGTGATGTAGTTGTAGGTGATGTCGGCCGCGATGAAGACCAGCAGGCCGCCGGCGAAGATCCGCAGCGGCACCACCGAGCGCTGGGGTGCACCCCGCCACAGCAGCGACAGCACCCCGAACAGCAGCAGCAGGTCACCGACTGGATAGGAGAAGAGCACCAGGTCGGCCAAGTCGAAGCCGGCCCCCTGGACGGCCGGCCCGAGGACCAGGTACCAGATCAGCGTGACGCCGCCGATGAACACGGTCCCGGTGTCCAGCAGCAGCCGCAGCCGCTCGGACCGGGTCCGGCGACGGGACGGAAAGGTCATCAGGCCGATGACGGCGACCACGTAGAAGCTCAGGTAGGCGGCATCGGCCCAGGTCGGATAGCCCCGCCGGTGCAGCAGCACCTCGTAGACCAGCTGCAGCAGGTCGCCCAGCAGGTAGAGGCCCAGCGCCACCGAGAGCAGCCGCCACGTCCGGCAGGTTCGCCGGCCCAGGTCCTTGCGCTGCGAGACCCGCCAGGCGCAGAAGACCCCCGCCCCGTTCACGGGAACGTAGGCCAGGTCCCCGATCAGGGCCTGGTGGCCGTGTCCGCCCCAGCGGAAGATCTGCCACAGGCCGTAGGCGATCAGCATCGCGACCGCAGCGATCAGGGTGGTGGCCCCGGTCAGATCCACGATCCGCCGGGCCCACCAGGACACCCGGTGGTACTCGGCCCGCAGCCAGACCCGTCCGTGGTCGGCGGCGGTGTGCGTGGGGGCCGGCGGCCCGGCGGGCGGATGTGGGACCGGACTACGGCGCAGCGCGAGCCCGTCGCGCTCCCGCAGCCAGTCGGTGAACACCGCGGCCGCCATCGGCTTGCCGAACAGGAAGCCCTGGCCGATGTCGCAGCCGAGCGCGTTCAGCTCCGATCGCACTGCTTCCGACTCGACCCCCTCGGCCACGACCTTGACCCCGAGCTGATGGGCCAGGTCGATGCTGGTGCGGACGATGGCCCGGAAGCTGGCGTTGCTGGCCATCGGCCGGACCAGCGACATGTCCAGCTTGAGCTCGTCCACCGGCCAGTCGCCCAGGCTCTCCAGCGAGGCGAAGCCGGTGCCGAAGTCGTCCAGCGCGACCCGCACCCCGAACTCGGCCAGCTGGGCGAAGAAGCTCGAGCTGACCGCGACCGTGCGGGTCTGCTCGCTCACCTCCAGCGTGAGCTTGGGCCCGGCGATCTGCTCGCGCCGCAGGAAGTCGGCGATCACGGCCGGGAACTGGGGGTCGGCCACGCATTCGGGCCCGACGTTGACCGACACCGGGATGTCCCAGCCGGCCATGGCCCAGCTCCGCTGCTGACGCAGCGACAGTTGCAGGATCAGCTGGGTCAGCTCTTTCATCAGGCCCAGCTTGCTGGCCAGCGACGTAAACAGCACCGGGGACAGCGTGCCCAGCTCCGGGTGCTCCCAGCGGGCCAGCGATTCGGCCGCCACCACCCGCCCGGACGACAGCTCGACCTCGGGCTGGAAGTACGTCACCAGCTGCCCGCTCCGCAACGCCTGCGGGAACTCCGCCAGCAGCCGCGCCGCCACGTCTTCGGCCTTGACCGCCATCCCCCGCCGCTCCCAGATGACCTACGTACCCCTCACACAGTACACACACACTGTAACTAATCGTGGCCGATCGTGAGCAGACGCGACGCGGAGATTAGGGGATATTCCCGCAATATCCCAAACGCCTGGTCGCCCTGGGGCAAGAATGGTAAAGACGGTGCCAACGCGGCGGTCATGATCAGCGTCCTTCCTAGGGACACTTCGGGCCGGTATGCCCGGAGCGTCCCGCACCGGGAGATATGGGGAGGAAAGAAGATGCCGTCGTACTGGCTGGGGATCGACTTCGGCGCGACGTCCACGGTGGCGGCCATCGGCCGTCCGGCCGCGGACGGCGTGCAGGTCGAGCTGGTCCCGCTGAGCGGCCATTCCTACGCCATGCCCTCGGTGCTGTTCCTGCCGGGCGACGGGTACCTGGTCGTCGGGGAGGACGCCCAGAGCCGGGCGCTGACCGACCCGGACCGCGCGGTCCGCGAATTCAAGTCCCGGATGGGTGACGAGATCCCGCTGCTGGTGGGGGGCGCGCCGTACTACGCCCGCGATCTGGCGGCCGAGTTCGTCAGCTGGATCTGCCAGTACGTCACGCAGCGGGAAGGTGAGCGCCCGCAGGCGGTCGCGCTGACCTGCCCGGTGAGCTGGGGACCGGACCGGACGGCCCAGTTCGAGCGGGCGGTCCGGGACGTGGGTGTGCCCAACGTGACCATGCTGACCGAGCCGCAGGCGGCGGCGATCAGCTATGCCCGCCGGGAGCACGTGGCCGCCGGGGGCACGCTGGCGGTGTACGACCTCGGCGCGGACCGGTTCGACGTCACCGTGGTCCGCAACGACCCGCTCAACGGCTTCACCGGCCTCGGCCGGAGCGAGGGCATCGCCGGCCTCGGCGGCCTCAGCTTCGACGAGGTGCTGTTCGAGTACGTCTGCGCGGCGGCCGGTGTCCCAGTCGAGGAGATGGACCCCCACGACCGCGACCTCGCGGCCGAAGTGGCCCAGTTGCGGCGCGAGTGCCTCGAGGCCAAGGAAACGCTGTCGGCCAGCGCCGACGCCATCATCCCGGTCACGCTGGGCGGCGTCCAGCACTGGGTCCGGCTGACCCGGGCCGAGTTCGAGGAGATGATCCGGCCCGACCTGGACCGCACCGTCGAGGCCATGTACCGGGCGTTCGGCTCGGCCGGGGTCGCCGCATCGGAACTGGACGCGATCGTCCTGACCGGCGGCTCGTCGCGGATCCCGCTGGTCTCCCGGCTGATCGCGGCCGAGTTCGGCCGGGCCCCGGCCAGCGACGCCGACCCGAAGGTCGCGATGGCGATCGGGGCCGCGCTGTTCCCCGCCCCGGCCGACGCACCGGTCCGTGACCTGGGCGGCCGGGCCGCGGTCGGCGCGGCGGCCGGCGGAGACGGCTGGCCCGGCGGCCTGCTCGCGTCCTTGTCCCATCCGTCCCGCAGGGTCCTGCTGGCCGCCGCGGCCCTGTTCGTGCTGGTGGTGGGGGGCGGGGTGACCGCGCTGACCACCCCCGCGCTGTCCGGCCTGATCGCGCACCACAGCCCGGCCAGCGGGACGGCGGCCAGCGCTGGTGTCGCTCCCAGCGTGAACGGGGCCGGCAGCTCGCCCACTCCATCGGCGCAGAGTGGGGCCAAGCCCGCCGGCAAGACCCGGGCCGGCACCAAGACCGCGGGCAGCGGGAGCAACCCGGCCGACCCGGCGCCCCCCGCCGGGCCCAGTTCGGTGGCGGCCGCCGCGGCCCAGGCGAGCAACAAGGTCGCCAGCCCCGGTAAGGCCACCAAGAGCAGCAAGCCCAAGCCGTCGGCGTCGGCCAGCCACCCGGCCAGCAAGCCACCCACGGTGCGGCCCACCACTCCCGCCCCCAGCACGACGCCGCCCACGACCACGCCCCCCAGCACCACGCCCCCCACGACCACCCCGCCGACCACGACCCCGCCGACCACGACCCCGCCGACCACGACGCCGCCCTCCACCGTGGCCCCCGCCAGCGCGGGACCCAGCACGGTAGCGGCCAGGACGGGGTCAGTCAGCACGGTGGCGGCTGCCCGAGCGTGACCTCTACTGTGCCGGGCCGGCGAAGCGGCCTGCCCGCGGCGGCGAGCACGCTGACGGCCGAGATCACGGCCGAGCCTGGTGCGGGACTGCTGCTGGACATCACCGGTCCCGGGGGCTGCGGCAAGACGCCGCTGCTCGAAGCGGTCGCCTGCCGCTATGCCGAGGCCGGAGTCCAGGTCATCCGGGACCTCAGCGGAATCGAGGCCAGCCCCGGCCCCCGTTCCGGATGCAGCTCAGGGGCCGGCCTGGACGGTGTGGTCCTCATCGACGACGCCCATCAGCTGGACGAGGACGGGCTGGCGCGGCTGGGCGCGCTGGCCCGGACGCCAGGCCAGCGGCTGATCGTGGCCCACCGGCGCTGGCCGGCCAGCCCCGCCCTGAGCAGACTGGGCACGGCCTTGACGGCCAGGCGTCCCCCCGTGGTCCTCGGGCACCTGGACCGGCCGGCCGTGGCCGCCCGGGTCGGCGAGCTGCTCGGCACCGCGTGCCCGGAACTGCTGGCCAACCTGATGTACGAGCAGACCGCCGGTCTGCCAGTACTGCTGGACCACCTGGTGACAGGGCTGCGGGACAGTGGCCAGCTCAGCCCGGACGCGGTGCGTCAGCTCGCCCCGCGGGCCCGGCTGGACGTCCCGGCCGGGGTGCGAGAGCAGCTGCGCTACGTCATCGAGGGTCTCCCGGCGCAGGTGCGGGACCTGCTGTTCGCCGGGACGCTGAGCGCCGGCGGCGACACCGAGATCCTGGGGCAGCTGCTGGCGGCCGACGAGCCGGCCGTCACCGGGGCCCTGCAGGCGGCCCAGGCCAGTGGGCTCATGACCGAGCACGGTGCGGTGGTGCCCCTGGTCGGGCGGCTGCTGGTGAAGCTGACTCCGGCGGCCCGCACCAACCTGGTCGGCGACCGGCTGGCCTGCCTGCAACTGCAGCGGGGCGGCCCGATGCTGGCCACCGGGCAGGCGCTGCTGCGGATCAGTGCCCGCGGCCCGCAGGTGGCCACCGTGCTGCTGGCCGCGGGCGGCGAGGCGCTCGGTGCCTCGCCCGAGCTGGCCGCCCGCCTGTTCACCGCGGCTGCCGCCGCCGGCGCTTCGTCACCGGCCCTGCTGACCGGCCGGGCGGACGCCGCCGCCCGCGGCGGACGGTTCGGCGAAGCGCTCCGGCTGGCGGACGAGGCCCTGAGGCTGGCGGACGAGGCCCTGAGGGAGGAGCCGGGCGAAGCGTCCCCGGCCGGGCCGGGGGGAACCACCAGCGCCGAGCGGTCCCGGGCCCTGGGCATCACCGCCGCCGTCCTGGCCCACCGGGGGCTGCTGGCCCGGGCGGCTGAGCTGTACCAGCTCGCCGATACCGGCGAGACCGGACATCCGCTGGTCGCGGTGCCGGTGCTGATCGGGATCGGCGCGCTCGGCCCGGCCCAGGAAGCACTGGCCGCCGCCGGCCGGTCCGGAAGCGCGCCGACGTTGCTCAGCGGGGCCGAGTCGCTGATCGCCCGCGGGACCACCGAATCGGTCACCGGATCGCCGGTGGCCGCGCTTTCCCAGCTCAGCCGGGCGGCGAGCCTGCTGGAGACGGCGGGCAGCACGCCGCTCCTGCCCGACACCCCAGCCGCGCTGGCCGCCCTGGTGGCCATGCACGCGGGCGAGTTCGCGGCCGTCAGTTCCGTGCTGGGCCAGGCGATCTCGGCCCGGCAGGGCGGGCGGCTCGCGGTGACCCGGCATCAGCTGCTGCTCGCGTTCCTGGCCATGATGCGCGGGCACACCAGCGACGCGCACGCGCGGCTGACCGCGGCCGGCGCGGACCGGCCCGCGCTGGAACCACGGGACGAACTGTTCGCGGCCGCGATCACGGTGGGCCTGGCCCGCCGGGAAGGTGACCTGTCGGCGCTGCGGCCAGGCTGGTCGCGAGCCCGGCAGGCCCTGCTCCAGCACCCCGTCGATCTGTACGTGCTGCTGCCCCTGGGTGAGCTGGCGGTGGCGGCGGCCCGGCTCAGCGAGCAGGGGTGGATCGAGCCGCACCTGCGGGAGGCGGAGGCGCTGCTCGGTCAGCTCGGCCAGCCGCCGCTGTGGGCGGTGCCGCTGCACTGGTACGGCGTCCACGCCGCGATCACGGGTGAATCCCCCCAGGAGGCCAGGCGGCATGTGTCCGCGCTGGCCGCGGCGACGACGGCCGGCCCGTTCGCGGCCGTGCTGGCCGCGGCGGCCAGCGGCTGGATGCGGGTGCTGGCCGGCACGGCCGACGCCGAGCTGGTGGTGACGACCGCGCGCCGGCTGGCCGCGGCCGGGCTCGGGTCCGAGGGATCCCGGCTGGCGGGGCAGGCGGCGATCCGGGCCACCGACCGCAAGACCATGGCCGTCCTGCTCGAATGCGCCCGCGCGGTACGGCCGGAGGAGCCGTCAGGGCCGCCCGGGCCCGGGGCCGCGCGCGACGGCGCTCCGGCGGCTCCCCCCGACCGGGACGCACCCGCCCCGGCGCGGCTAGCTCCGGCAGGCCCGGCCGCCGAGCCGTCGCCCACTGGTCTGGCGGCCGCCGGTCACGACCGGCCCACGGCCGTACCCGACGCCACGCTCAGCGCCCGGGAACAGGAGATCGCCCGCCAGGTCCTCACCGGGCTGACCTACAAGGAGATCGGGGCGCAGCTGTTCATCTCGGCCAAGACCGTGGAGCACCACATGGCCCGGATCCGCCGCCGGCTGGGGGCGACCAGCCGCCGCGAGCTGTTCGGCCAGCTGCAGGTCATGCTGAAGGCGGAGTCGACCCGCGGGTGACCCGCCCCGGGCCGGCCCGGGGCGAGAAGCTGACCCAGCGGGCGGGCGCTTTATTAATCATGAAGATCGAACAGGATCCCCTCGCAGCTCCGCACCACGGTCCGGGCCGCGTCGGTGAAGGCCCGGGGGAATACCGGGTGCTCGCTCAGCCGCCGCCACCGGTCCAGCGTCTCCAGCGCCACCGCCCGCAGCGTCGCGCGATCGGTGTCGTCGACCAGCCCCAGGCGCTGGGCCGGGGTCGCCCCGTTCGCGCCCAGCAGCCGCTCCGCCTCCGCGTGGTAGGCGTCGGGGATCGCCACCGCCGACGAGCGAATCGCGGTCAGCAGCCGCAGCTCCACGAACTCGTGGGTCCCGGCCAGGATCCGCTCGATCTCGGCCCGCAGCGACCGACTGCTCGGCAGCGGCTCGCGCCGCAGCACGTAGTCCACGGCCTGCAGGGCCGACCGGGCCTTGAGCAGGTCCCGGCGCTGGCTGAACCGGGTGGCCAGCGCGTTGCGCAGGTCGTCCAGGCCACTGCGCCGAACCAGTTCGGCCGCGAGCAGGTCCGGGCTGTCACTGCCCTGGCGGACCAGCGTGGTGGCCAGCCGCACCCCGAACAGGCCGAACCGTTCCAGCAGCGCCTGCCGGGTGCCCACGGACAGCAGGGCGTCCTCGCGCGGCCCGGAGACCCCGAACCGGTCCACCGACAGCAGCAGGGCGTCCGCATCGTCACGGGACGCGCCGGCCAGGGTCACGAAGGCCTGGAACTCGTCCTGCCGCAGCGAGCGCCCGGCCTGGGCCAGCAGCCCGGCCACGGACACCACGTCCTGGCAGAGGCCGAGCATGCGGGGATCGGACCGGTACCGGGTGGCGACCCGGCGGGCCGACTGCAGCGCGTCCAACCGTCCGCCGCCGATCTCGTCGGCCCGGGACAGCACCGCGATCGCGTTCAGGCCGCCGGCCCGGGTCGCCCCGTACTCGCTGAACGCCTCCAGGAACTCGAAGTCGTTGGCGTGCAGGTGCCGCATCAGGTAGACGACGGCGTCGGCCGCGCCCGGCTCGTCCTCCGGCAGCAGGAAGGCCGCCGACCGGGCCGAGTTCTCGGTCGTCATCGAGCCGATCCCGGGGGTGTCGATCAGCGTGGTGGTCTGCAGCCGCCGCGACGGCCAGTCCACCACCAGCCGGTCAACGTCCTCGGCTGGGGTCCGGCCCAGGTCAACGACCAGCCGCCCATCGCGCCGGCTGGCCGGCAACGGCTGCGGGGCGCCTCGCTTCGGGTACAGCGTGAGCCGCGGCGTGGCGGCGTACTGGTAGAAGGTCACCAGCTTGGTGCACTCGGCTGCGTCCGTGGCCGCGACCATCTCGCCCACCATGGCGTTGAGCAGCGTCGACTTGCCCGCCTTGACCTTGCCGGCGATGGCGACCTGGAGCGGGGCGTCGATCCGGTCCAGCTCCCCGCGCAGCCACCGCTGGGCCTGCGGGGAACCCTGGTACGCCTCGATGGCCTGGTGCAGCAGCCGCCGGGCGGTGACGGACAAGTTCGGCGCGTTCGTTACCTCAGCCAGGAGTCCGGCCTATCCGATCGCAGGCGCCAGGGCCTGGCCTTGCCGCTCCAGAGCCGCGATCCGCTCCAGCTCGGCCCGCAGGTCCGCGGTCCGCTGCTGACGCTCCGCCACCCCGGCCTGGGAAGCCCGCTCCGCCGCCATCAGCGACTCCTGTGCCGACCGGACCAGCTCCTCGCTGCGGGCCATGAAATGGTCCCTCAGCTCGCGGTGCACCTGCCGGAGCATGTCCCGGGACTGCTTGCCCACCTGGAACGAAACGTCGTCCACGTACCGGCGCACCGTGTTCTTGGCCTCCATCCGGCGCCGGTCGAGCAGGCGCCGGCTCTCGTCGCGCATCATTTTACCGCCCATGAGCAGACCGGCCGCGGCGGAGAACGGGTTCAGCAGGGTGAGCCCCATGAACGTCGAGTACATGCCCGCCATCAGGGTGCCCATGTAGCCACCGCGCAGCCCGATGAACATCCTCTGGCCCGCGCCGAACTTCTCGCCGCCGGGCGTCTCCATCTCACCGATGAGATCGGGCAGGCGGGGGCCGCTGCTGGTCTGCAGCCGCGGCAGTGAGCGGGCGCCGTCCTCGGCGAACAGCTCCGCCACCTGACCGGCCAGCCAGCGGGCCCGCTCGCTGGCCCACACGAAGTTCGCCGCCGCGGCCGCCGCGGCCTGATCCTCCACCTGCTGGGCCAGCTGGTCCCAGGCCTTGGCCGGGTCGGTGCCGTCCAGCAGCACCTCACCCTCCCGGACGATGGCCCGCATGCGGTCCTTGAGGTCGTAGTCGACGTCCGCGTTCAGGTCGGCGATCCCGTCGTTCAGCACCTGATGCCAGCGGGCGCTGCGATCCCGTAGGTCGGCCGCCCGCTGTTTGGCCTGCTCCAGCTCGGCCACCAGCTGGCGGGCCTGATCCGGGTCGGCGCAGGCGGCCAGCTCGGCCCGCAGGCCGGCCGCCAGCTGAGCGGTGATCGTCACGACGTCGTTGGACGCGGCCCGGTTGGCCAGCTGCCCGGCCCGCCCGACCACCCGGTCGCGTAGGAAGGTGACCAGCGCCGGGAACCCCGATTCGGTGTTGAGCTGGCGGTCCTCGGTGCTGACGGCGTGCAGCCGTAGCACCGACGAGGCCGGCAGCAGCTCGGCGTCGATACGCTCGTCGGTCAGGTGACCGCGGTCGAGTTCGGCGATCCGCTGCCACTGTGGGTAAAGGTCGATCTTGGTCAGCACGCAGGCGACGTTCGGGCAGACCCGTCCGGCCTGGCGCAGGAACTCCAGCTCCGGGCGGCTGTACTCGGCTGCGGCGTCCGACACCAGCAGGATCGCGTCCGCGCTGGGCAGCATGGCCACGGTGGCCGAACCGTGCACCGAGCCGAGCCCGCCGACCCCCGGGGTGTCCACCAGCTCCAGGCCACCGGCCAGGATCTGCCGGGGAATCCCGACCTCGGCATACTTCAGGCCCGCGCGGTTGCCCGGGTTGCCCGCCTCGGAGACATGATCGGCCAGCTGGCCGACCGGGACCTCGGCCCGGGTTTCCCGCTCGTCAGCCTGGCCGGGCTGGGCGGGCTCGCTGGTGCCTGCGCTGCGGACCAGCGTCACCGACGGGCTCTCGGCGTAGCGGACGACTGTCGGCACCGACGTCGACACATCGTCGTCGATCGGGCAGATCGGGGCGTTGACCAGCGCGTTCACCAGCATGCTCTTGCCCTGCTTGAACTCGCCCACCACCAGCACGCGCACCAGGGGGTGGTGCAGCCGCTGCAGCGCCTGCCCGGCCCGGGCCGCCAGGTCGGGCCGCCGGTAGGCCGTCGCCGCCTTCACCGCCAGCTCGACGGCCTGGACCGCGGCGCCCGTACTGTCCTGGGTTGCCGTACTGTCCTGGGTTGCCGTGCCGTCCTGGGCAACGATCCCGTCCGGCATCTATGACTCCTCACGCCGCTGGCCCACCCGGGACACCCGGGTGGGCCAGAGCACAGCGTAATGCGTGGTCAGCGGCTCAGATGTGCAGACCCTCGAACGGGTCGGTGTGCACGTCCACGTGCACGTTCTCGTGCGTGCTGCTCCAGCTGTTGCCCAGGGCGCTGTCGCTGATGTGCGGGCCGTTGTCGTCGTAGGAGTCGCTCGTGGTGTCCGTGGACGTCCAGCTGTAGTGCTCGCTCGTGTTGCCGGAGTCCCAGGCGTTTCCTGAGTTGCTGGTGTTACCGGAGTCAGTGACGGCGCTGCTGGTGTTGCCGTCGCCGATAGTGTTGGTGTCGCCGGCGCCAAAGCTGTGCAGGTCGGTGTTGCCGCTGTCGTGCACCGAGTTGTCGGAGGAGTCGCTGTAGGCGGTGCCGTCGGTCGTGGCGACCTGGGCGTGGCCGGAAACGTCCCCGGTGACGTTGCCGTCGCCCTGCACGGCGTGGTCGCCGTTGGCCACGGTGTTGCCGTTGCCGATGGTGCTGTCGTCGCCGTTGGCGATCGCGTTGCCGTTGCCGGCCGCGCTGCCGTAGCCCAGGGCATTGCCGTTGCCGGTGACGTTGTGGTCGCCCGCGGCCGCGCCGTTGCCCACCGCGTCGCCGTAGCCGGTGGTCACGGTGCCGGTGATGCCCGCACCCGCGGCCACCGAGCCGTGGCCGGCGGCGGTCACGCTGCTGGTCTCAGAGACCTGGGTGTAGTCCCAGGTCTTGTTGACGTCTTCCCAGGTGAAGGAGTTGTGGCTGTCGTTGTCGGAGTTCCAGTACCGAGACATGGTTGTACCGTCCTTTGTTTCGAAGTGGATGGCCGGCCAGCGGCCAGCTGATGATCACGCCATGACGGCCTGGGCCCACCAGGTCCAACGGGCCCGGCCGGCCGTCACGGCCCGGAATCAGTGCAGGTGCAGTTCGAGACCGGTGTCGTGGCTGTCGTACGTGTCGTGCACGCTCTCGTGGTTGTAGCTGTTACCCAGGCTGCTGTCGCTGACGTGCGCACCGTTGTCGTCGCCCGAATCGGTCGTGGTCGACGTGCTGGTCGCGGTGCTGGTGTCCGTCGTGTTGCCCGTATCGGCCGCGTTGTGCGAGTCGCTGGTGTTGCCCGAGTTGCTCGTGGCACCACTGGTGTTGCTGTCACCGATGGTGTTGGTCGCCCCGGCGCCGTAGCTGTGCAGGTCGGTGTTGCCGCTGTCGGTGACCGCGTGGTTGGACGAGTCGCTGGCCGCGGTGCCGCCGGTGGTACCCACCTGGGAGTTGCCGCTGACGGTGCCGGTGACGTTCCCGTCGCCCTGCACGGCGTGGTCGCCGTTGGCCACGGAGTTGCCGTTGCCAATCGTGCTGCCGTCGCCGTTGGCCACCGCGTTGCCGGTGCCGGCCGCGCTGCCGTCGCCGAGGGCGTTGCCGCTGCCGGTGACGTTGCCGGAACCGGCGGCCGCGCCCGAGCCCACCGCGTCCCCGTTGCCGGTGGTGACCGTGCCGGCGATGCTGCCGCCCGCCGCCACCGAACCCTGGCCCGCCGCGACCACGTTGCTGTCGTCGAACGTCTGGCTCACGTCACCGGCGGCCCAGATGTTCTCGTGCACCGAGTCGTCGATGCTTGTGCTGTGGTCGTCGTAGGTGTACGTGTTCGTGATGTAGCTCAGGTACCGGACCGCCGCGTGCAGGTCGCCCTCGCCTGGGGCCGGCGGGGCCGGCGGCGGGGAGGCGTGGCCGCCGCTGCTGAGCTCGACGGAACGGTCGTCGGTCACCAGGGGCAGCGTCTCGTGGATGTCAGCGGCGCACACGCCGGTGAGACCGTTGTCCGCCAGCACCTGCTGGGGGTTCGCCTTGAACTCGGCCTGGGCCTGCGGGTCCTTCAGCAGGTTCAGGATGAAGTCCAGCAGCGAGGTCACGGAGTTCATCGTAACTATGTCCTCGGATTGCTAGATGCGCCACCGGACCCGGATGTCCGGGCGCTGCGGCCAATCTAGGGTCCGGCCGGGCGGCGGCCATCGGGGGACAACCCGGTACCTGAGGCGGGGCGTTAGGGAGCCCGGGTCGTCACCCATTAGGGGATTAGGGGAAATTCAGCCGGATGCCCCTGAATCCCCTAATCTGCTCCCGGGAAGCAGGGGGACACCGGTGTCAACGCGCTGACCGTGATCGGCGTCTTTCTGAAGGGCACTTCGGATGGCTTTGCCCGGAGGGTCCGCCATCGGGGGCAGCAGGGGAGGATGACGATGACGTCGTACTGGCTGGGCATCGATCTCGGCACGACCTACACGGCCGCGGCCGTCTGCTGGCCGGTGTCGGACGGCCTCGAGGTCCAGGTCGTGCCGTTGAGCAACCACTCCCACGCCATCCCTTCCGTGCTGTACCTGCCAGGCGACGGTTCCCTGGTGGTCGGGGAGGGTGCGCAGCGCCGGTCGCTGACCGACCCCGACCGGGTCGTACGGGAGTTCAAGTCCCGGGTCGGCGACGAGATCCCGCTGCTGGTGGCCGGCTCGCCGTACTACGCGCACGACCTGGCGGCCGAGTTCGTCGGCTGGATCTGCCGGTACGTCGTCGACCGGGAAGGCGAGCGCCCGGAAGCAGTCGCCCTGACCTGCCCGGCGAGCTGGGGACCGTACAAGACGGGGCTGTTCCAGCGGGCGGTCCAGGACGCGGGCGTCGCGAAGGTGATGGTGCTCAGCGAGCCGCAGGCGGCGGCGATCAGCTACGCCAGCCGGGAGCGAGTCGAGGTCGGGGCCACGCTGGCCGTCTACGACCTCGGCGGCGGGACGTTCGACGCCGCCGTGGTCCGCAAGGACTCATCGACCCAGTTCACCGTGCTCGGCCAGCCCGAGGGTATTCCCACCCTCGGCGGCCTCAGCTTCGACGAGGTGATCTTCGAGCACGTCTGCGCCGCGGCCAACGTCCAGATCGAAGACCTGGACCCGCACGACCCCGACATCGCGGCCGAGGTGGCCCGGCTGCGGCGCGAGTGCACCGAGGCCAAGGAGGCCCTGTCGGCCGACACCGACGTCATCATCCCGGTGGCGCTGGGCGACATCCGGCAGCGGGTCCGGCTGACCCGGGCCGAGTTCGAGGAGATGATCCGGCCCGACCTGGATCGGACCGTCGACGCCATGCACCGGGCGCTCGGCTCGGCCGCCGTCAGCGCCGGGGAGCTGGACGCGATCCTGCTCATCGGGGGATCGTCCCGGATCCCGCTGGTCTCCCAGCTGGTTGCGGCCGAGTTCGGCCGGGCCCCAGCCGTCGACGCCGACCCGAAGGCGGCGGTGGCGATGGGGGCGGCGCGGTTCCCCGCTCCGGCCAACGCGCCGGTCGGCGACACGGTGGCGGACGTGGTGGTCTCCCCGGCTGACTTCCCGCCCGACCTGATGGCGGGCGCCGTGCCGCCGGAGCGCCCGCAGGTGGCCAGCATGCTCGAGGGCGGGGTCGACGGCGAGGGACGGCCGCTGGGCCAGGGCACGCCGGGCGGGCGTCCGTCGCGCAAGCTCATGGCGGGCGCCGCGGCGCTGGCCGTGCTGGTGGTGGCGGGCGGGGTGACCGCGCTCCGCACGCCCATGCTGTCCAACCTGCTCTCGCACCACACCACGCACGGGACCACGACCACCAGCGCCCCCCGAGTCAGCGGTTCGCCCGTCCCGACGGCCCAGCGTGCGGCCAAGCCCGCCAGCTCGGCCAGCGCCGGGTCCAGCCCGGGAACCAGCGCCACGGACCCGGTGGCGGCCACGAGCAGTTCGAAGGCCGCGGCCAAGGCGAGCAGCAAGGCCACCAAGGGCGGCTCGTCAAACCCGGTGAAAACCACTCAGCCCGTCATCACCGCGACCACGACCCCAGCCACCACACCGCCTCCGCCGCCGCCGACCACGACTTCTCCGCCTCCGCCGCCGACGACTCCCGCTCCTCCGCCGACCACCGCCGCGGCGCCGCAGCCGACCACTTAAGCCCGGCGTAGCTACGTCGGTGCAGCTACTCAGCCTTCGGCGTAGCCGGTGAGGCGGCGGGCCAGGGCGCGGACCTGGTCGCGCAGGGCCGTCGGGTGCTCGATCACGAACGGCCGGTCCAGGCCGGCCAGCACGGCCGGGATCCAGTCCAGCCGCTCGGCCTGCAGCCGGACCCGCACCCAGCCGTCCCCGTCGCCCGCTGCGTCCTTGTCTGCGGGCCGGTCTGCGTCAGCTCCGTCGTCAGCTCCGTCGCCGCCGGAAGCTGGTCCGGCCGGGAGATCCTCGACGGTGGCGATGCTGGCCGGGAGCCGGGTCCGGATCAGCTCGGCCGGGGCCTGGATCCGCACCGACACCTCGTGCTGGCGCGGCACCCCGGCCAGCGCGGACAGCACCTGGCCGGCCGGGTCGAACCCGGCCGGCACCTCGAACGTCTCCGGCCGTACGGTCACGCCCTCGATCCGGTCCAGCCGGAACGTGCGGACCTGTTCGCTGGCCGAGTCGGCCGCGGTGACGTACCAGCGCCCGGAGTGGACCACGATCCCGTACGGGTGCAGGGTGCGCTGGCTGTGGTGCCCGTCCCAGCCGGTGTAGCTGACCGCCACCGGCTGGCGCCGCCGGGCCGCTTCGGCCAGCGTCAGCAGCACGTCGGTCTCGGGCGAAGTCACGGGCCGGGCCGGGGCGGTGAACTCGGCCGTGGCCAGCAGCGCGTCCAGGCGGCGGCCCAGCTTCTCCGGCAGCACCCGGCGCACCTTGGCCGCGGCACTCTCCAGGGCCGCGGCCGACGTCGTGACCAGCCCGGCCCGCCGCCCGGCGACCAGCCCGAGCAGCACCGCCAGCGCCTCCTCGTCGGTGAGCATGAGCGGCGGCATCCGGTACCCGGGGGCCAGCCGGTAACCGCCGTACCGGCCGCGCACCGACCGCACCGGCACGTCCAGGTCGATCAGGTGGCCCGCGTAGCGCCGGACGGTGCGCTCATCCACCCCGAGCCTGCCCGCCAGGTCGGCCACCGTGCGCGTGCCACCGCCCTGCAGGATCTCCAGCAGGGCCAGCACCCGGGCCGTCGGTCGGGTCACGGTCCCATTTTTTCATAATTAGCGGACACCCTCCGCCCGGTATTGGCCCTCCTCTGGGTTACCCATTTCGTGAAAACCCTCACAAGCGTGGACTTGTCGGTAGCCTCGTCCGCCCCGCCCCGCCCCTGAGGCCCCTAGTTCGTGAAACTTTCACAAGCTGCGGTCCTCAGCGGTGTCGCCGGGTAGGCCTCGCTACCGTGTGCAGAAACTGTCACCAGGACGACTGTTTTTGCACACGGTATTTGGCGAGCCCCCTGCGGCGCGCCCCGGGTGCCGCCTCGTCCCCGCGCCGTCCCGTTCGTAATCGCGCCCGCGCCCGCCCCGGGCGCCGCGCCTGTCCCCGCGCCGCCCCGTTCGTCAACGCGCCCGCGCCCGCCCGCGATCCCGGTGAACCGAGATGATTGCCCAGAGCGCAAAGAGTTCGTTAAAAGAAAATATTGCGCAGCACGCAAGTTAATCCTAGGGTGAAGCCATGACGTACGCACCCGCCACTCCGGGTCCGGCGCCGGCCCGCCGCCGGGACCAGCAAAAGGAGCAGACCCGCCTCGACCTGGCCCTGGCCGCGTTCGAGCTGGCCCGGGCCGAGGGCCTGGCCCAGGTCAGAGTCCCGCAGATCGCCGCGGCCGTCGGGGTTTCGACCCGCACGTTCAACAACTACTTCCCGAGCAAGGAGGCGGCGATCGTATGGCCGACCACCTTGCGTGGCGCGCGGATGGCCGCCGACCTGGCCGGGCGCCCGGCGGGCAAGCCGCTGGCCGGCGCCCTGGTCGAGGTGGTGGCCGGCCTGTACGGACCGGGTGGCCAGGAAGGGCTGCCGGAGCACTGGATCGACGGCTTCCGGGCCATGGTGGCGGCCGAGCCGTCGCTGCAAGGGGACTACCTGAAGGCCCAGGCCGCCGGTGAGCAGCAGCTGGCCGACCAGATCGCCCGCCGCACCGGCGCCGCGGACGGTGACCTGGAACCACTGCTGCTGGCCGGGGTGGTCCTTGCGGCCGAGCGGGCCGCCCTGCGGCACTGGTTCCGCCGCAAGCCCGGCACGCCCCTGGCCGACGTGGTGCGCGGGGCCGTCAGCATGGCCGTCAACGGCATGGCCGCGGGCCACTAGGCGTCGTCGCGGGCCGGATGAGGCGCGGTGGACGGGTTGGCCGGGCTCGGTGCGCTGGGCAGCTTCGTCGCGCTGGGCAGGTTGGGCGGGTTGGGCAGGTCGTGCGGGTTCGGCGGGCCGGGTGGGTTGGCTGAGACGGTTTCCCGCCGATGAGGTCGACCCAGTCGGTCTGGAGGGGAGCCCAGCGCCGGTCGAAATCGGCGCTGCGGCGGGCCGCTCGCTCCAGGCGCCTGCCGTGGTAGCGGTGCCGGGCCCAGATCGATGACGGGCGCCCGAGGCGCAGCGCGCCGATCACGCCGGCCGGGGGGAGGAACAGCCCGAACAGGGCCGTCCGGTACTTGCCTTTCAGTACGCAGATGAAGGCGAGCACACCGTCGACGCCGAGGACCCCGGTGGCGGTCAGGCGAAAGGTCAGCTCGATCTGGTTGGCGCCCGCCACGCCGAAGGGGCTGAAACCGCACAGGGCCAGCCCGAGGCAGGCGGCGGCCAGGCTCACCGCCTCGACCGAAAGCTGGCCCTCGCCGCTCCAGTAGACGTCCTGCAGGTGCAGGATCAGCGCGAACTCGTCCAGGACCAGCGAGGTGCCGATGCCGATCAGCACCGCGGCGAACGAGTGCCAGGCGAGCGAGGTCGGCCCGCCGACCGAGGTGAAGGCCCCGATGATCAGCAGGATGATGCCGGGGACCGAGTGATGAATGTGGGTCCCGCCCTCCGTCACATTCCGGAATGGGCCGCGGCCGTCGCGGATCATCCGCGTGATCATCCGGGTCGTCACAAACGTGATGACGAAGGCCAGAAAGCACAGCATCAGGGGCAGTTTGCCTGCCGCGATGATGTCGCGGTGCCACCACGAGGCCATGCCGTCACCCTAGATGGCGCGACCGGTGACGTGGCCAGCGCCGCCCCGCCAGCGCCGCCCCGTCAGCCCCGGTCAGGAGGCCAGCGGGCGGTCAGGAGGCCAGCGGGCGCGGGATCGGTAAGGTGGCCGGCGGCTGCGGGACCTGGACGCCGCGCTCCTCCAGGATCCGCCGGATCTCACTCAACGCCGAGCTGGCCCGCCGCTTGACGTCACGGACCGAGATGCCGAGCCGGGCGGCGGCGTCGTCGGCCGACAGGTGCTGGTAGAAGGTGCAGACGATCACCTCACGGTGCTCACGCCGGAGCGAGGCCAGGGCCGACGCCACCGCGGTGGCGTCCGGCTCACCAGCGGGGGGCGGGGCGTCCTGCAGCCCAGCCGCCGCCGAAGCGCTGGTGACCGGACCGGAGTGCGAGCCTTCGCGTGCTTCCACGATGGGTCCTTTCCACGGCGCCTGGCCGCGAGCCGGGTGGCCCTCATGTCCCCATCGTCGGCCGCCACTACGACCGTTAGGTTGACAGTTAGATTGCCGCCCGCAGATTGCTGCCCGATGCTCAGCCGCGGTGGGCGCCGGTGTCCTGCACCCCGGCGATGGTGGCCAGCCGCAGCTTGGTCTCGTCTTCGGTGCCCGGCGCCGCGGTCAGGATCACGATCTTCAGTTCGGCGTCGCCGTCGGTCAGGGTGTCGCAGTCGACGATGATGGGCCCGACCGCGGGGTGCTCCACGATCTTGCGGTCTTCCCGGTGCGCGCTGACCGTGCCGGTGGCCCACAGCTCGGCGAACTGCGGGTTGCCCTCGGTCAGCACGCGGATGAGCTCGGCCAGGCGGCGGTCGCGGGGGAAGCGGCCGGTGGCGCGGCGCAGGTCGGACACGACCGAGGCGCTGGTGTGGTCGGCGTCCAGCGAGGTCACGGGCCACTGCGACAGCTGCGGACCGGCCGAGCCGACCGGGAACGTGTCCCAGGCGAAGTTCCGCAGGCCGGGCGGTGCGGCCGACGGGTCGCCCAGGAGCGCGGCCCAGGTCCGGTTCCACCAGATCAGCTGCCAGTCGGCCGCGAAGACGGCGGCGGCCGCGTCACCGAGCCGGGCCACGACCCGGTGGACCCCGGGCGGGATGTGGTCGGAGATCTGGTCGTCGGCCGGCGGAATCAGCCGGGCCAGCCGGAACAGGTGGTCCCGTTCCGCCACAGTCAGCTGCAGCGCGCGAGCCAGGGCCGAGACGACCTGCGCCGAGGGGGTGGTGGCCCGGCCCTGTTCCAGCCGCACGACGTAGTCGACCGAGACCCCGGCCAGCTCGGCCAGCTCTTCCCGCCGCAGGCCGGTCGCCCGGCGGACCCGGCCGGCCGGCAATCCGGCCGCCGCCGGGGACAGCCGGTCGCGCCAGGCCCGGATGGTCGGGCCCAGCCCCGTAGCCTGCGTCGTCACGCCCTCATTGTCGCTCCGATGTCGCGCTCAGGGCCCCGGCCAAGGTGGTACGGGTGTTCCTACCGTCACGTTGTCCCTGGCTGGGCCCGTGGCCCGGCCGGACGATGGGGGCATGACCACCACTTTCATCACCGGAGCCAACAAGGGACTCGGGCGCGAGACCGCCCGCCGCCTCATCGAGCTGGGTCACACCGTTCTCGTCGGGGCCCGCGATCCCGAAGCGGGGGCGGCCGCGGCCGGCGCGCTCGGGGCCCGCTTCGTCCAGATCGACGTCACCGACGACGAATCGGTCGCGGCCGCGGCTGCCGACGTCGAGAAGCACGAGGGCGCGATCGACGTCCTGATCAACAACGCCGGCATTCACGGGCCTGCGGGCGACCCCAGCGAACTGACCGGCCGCGACGTGCTGAGCGTGTTCGACGTCAACCTGGCCGGCGTGGTCCGGGCGACGACCGCGTTCCTGCCGCTGCTGCGCCGGTCACCGGACCCGGTCATCATCAACGTCAGCAGCGCGATGGGTTCGCTGGCCGCCACGCACGACCCGGGCCGGCCCGAATCCGGCTACGTCGCCCCCGTCTACACGGCGTCCAAGGCCGCGCTGACCATGCTGACGACCCAGTACGCCAAGGCGCTGACCGGCATCCGGGTCAACGCGGCCGATCCCGGCTACACCGCGACCGACCTCAACGGCAACAGCGGCCCGCAGACCGTCACCGAGGGCACGGACGCGATCGTGGCCCTGGCGACCGAGGGCCCCGGCCACGGAACGGGCCGTTTCGCCGACCGCGACGGCGAGATCGCCTGGTCCTGACGACGGGCCGCCCCGGGCTACCCCGGGCCGCCCCGGGCGCCCCGGGCTGCCGGGGCGATCAGAGCCGGTCGTCGGCCAGCATCCGGTTGAGGGCGGCTGGGACGTCGAGGACCGACGCGATCGGGGCGATGCGGGCTCCGGTCTCGCGGGCCAGCCGCCGGGCCTCGTCATCGTCGGCCGCGGGGGCCAGGATGAGCAGCTCCTCCAGCGCCCGCGCCGCCGGAACGGCGTCCACCTCGTCGGTGGCCCGGCAGTCCGACAGCAGCAGCACCACCCGGCGCCGGGCCCGGGCCCCGGCCAGCTGAACCTGGGCCGCCGCCAGCGCTCCGGCCAGCCCGGTCGTCCCGTGCCCGCGGAGCGCGAGAATCCGCTCGACGGTGCCGGTGGGGCTGACCGAGCTGGTCAGCGGCTTGAGCGCCCGGGTCTGGGCCGCGAACGCCAGCACGGCGTGCTCCTGCGGCGCGAACGTCAGGCAGGCCGCGCCGGTCACCGCGGCCGTGGTCAGCCGCTCGCCGTTCATCGAGCCGGAGTGATCGACCACCAGGCACAACGCGAGCCCGGGGCGGGCCCACTCGGACGCGGTCATCTCATCGAGGGCAGGTGAGCGGCCTTCGGCGCGGGCGCCCACGATCGCGTCCATCGACCGGTCCAGGTCGAGGTCGCCGCCGCTGCGGGCGGGCACCGGATGCAGCCGGGCCACCCCGCGGTTACGCGGGATGCCCCGCCGGGTCTGGTCCAGGATCAGCCGCGGTGCGAGCCGCCGGACGGCCGCCCGCAACCGCTCGTCGGTGGCGTGCGACATCTCGACCAGCAGCGTGAGGGTCTGGTCCGGATCCTCGTCCAGCCCGGAGTTGAGCGCGTCGAGGTCGAGCTCGCCGACCTCGGGCGAGATCTCGGCGAACCTCGGGTGCTGGGCCAGTTCCGAGCGGCCGGTGGTCCGCGGCGCGGATTTCCGCTGCCGTGACGGGGGCGGCTGGTGACCGGGAGGTGAGCCCGCCCCGGGGGGCGGGCTCAGCGTTCCCCCGGCCTCCCCTCCCCGGATGGGTCGGGGTCGGCCGGGTCGTCGTCGCTGGGCTCCGGGCCGAAGACGTCGACGTAGAGATCGGTGATGATCTGCTCGGGTGTCCGGTCGCCGCCGTCGTGCAGCCGGATCCGGCCCGACAGGGACGCTTTGGCCGCGGCCAGCCCGACGTGCCAGTCATCGATGCCGGTGCCGCGGATCTTGGCCAGCTCGACCGCCAGCCGGCAGATGTCGATCGCGCCGCGGACCGACGAGCCGAACCGGACGTCGGGATGCTCGCGCGTCCGGCGGACCAGGGTGACGACGCTGGCCCGCCAGTCCGGATCGACATAGACTTGGAGGTCGACGATCTGCTGTTCGGCCTCGGCCGGCTGGTAGTCCATCGAGATCCGGCAGGTCCGGTCGTACAGCGCGCCGGACACCCGCGCGGTGCCGACGGCGTCGAACGGGTTCATGGCCGCCACCAGGCTGAACCCGGGCTCGGCCGCTACCCGGCCCAGCCGGGGCACGCTGATCTCCAGCTCGGACATGGCGGTCAGCAGGACGTTGATCGTCTCTTCGGGGATGCGGTTGAGCTCCTCGATGTACAGGAGCGCGCCGGTGCGCATCGCGTCGAGCAGCGGACCGTCTTCGAAGATCTCCGGTATGTAGCCCCTGTTCAGTACCAGGGCCGGGTCGAAGTGGCCGATGAGCCGGGCGGGCGTCAGTTCGGCGTTGCCCTCCACCATGACGAACGGGATCGCCCGTCCGCTGGCGACCTGGCGCAGCAGGGTGGACTTGCCCGTGCCCGGCGGTCCTTCCAGCAGCACGTGCGCGCCGCTGAGCAGGGCCGCCTCCAGCAGCTCGGCTTCGGCCGCGCGCCCGACAACCTCGGTGGGTGCACGGACGGGGAACGCCGGCCCCACCGAGGTCGAAGGAGAGCTTGTCACCGGGGCGACGCTCAGTGCGAGTGGACGACAACGCCACGGACGTTCTTGCCCTCGAGCAGATCGTCGTAGCCCTCGTTGACCTGGTCGAGCGTGTAGGTCCTGGTGATGATCTCGTCCAGCTTGATGTCGCCGCTCTGGTAGAGGCCCAAGATCTTGGGGATGTCGGTGGTCGGGTTGCAGTCACCGAACAGGCTGCCCTTGATGCTCTTGCGGAACAGCGTGAGGATCGTGCCGGGAAGCTCGATGTTCTGCTCCATCAGCTTGTTCAGGCCGGTCAGCACGACCACGCCGCCCTTGGCGATCGCGTTGAAGCCGCCCGCTACGATCTCCGACGTCATCAGGCCCGGGGTCAGGATCGCGGCATCGGCCATCTGGCCGCGGGTCAGGTTGGTCAGCGTCTCCATCGCGTCGGCGGTGTCGGCGAAGCTGTGCGTGGCGCCCAGCTCCATCGCCTTCTCGCGCTTGTTCTCCAGCGGGTCGATCGCGATGATGTTCTTCGCCCCGGCCATACGCGCGCCCTGCACGGCGTTGATCCCGATGCCGCCGATGCCGACCACGACCACGGTCTGCCCGGGCGCCACCTTGGCCGTGTTGACCGCCGCGCCCCAGCCGGTGGGCACGCCGCAGCCGACCAGCACGGCCTTGTCCAGGGGCAGGTCGTCGTCCACCTTGACCACGGAGTTCTGGTGGATCACGCCCCACTGGCTGAACGTGCCGATCATGCACATGGCGCCGTACTGGCCGCGCGGGCCGGTGATCGGGAAGCGCTCGCCCGGCAGGTAGCCCTCGAGGATGGTCGCGCCCCAGTCACAGATCGACTGCTGGCCATTGGCGCAGTAACGGCAGGTCCCGCAGTTGGGGATGAACGAGCAGACGACGTGATCGCCCTCCTTGACCCGGGTCACGCCCGGGCCGACCTCCTCGATGATGCCGGCGCCCTCGTGGCCGAGGACCATCGGCATCCGGGCCTCCAGGTCGCCGTGCGCGACGTGGATGTCGGAGTGGCACAGGCCGGCGTAGGTGTAGCGGATCAGCACCTCGCCCGACTGCGGCTTGTCGAGGTCGAGCTCCTCGATCTCGATGCGCTTACCAGGCTCATAGACAACAGCGGCTTGAGTCTTCATGTAGCTCCTCCGGTGATCGCGACGGCTTTTACCGTGCCAGCTGTGGCCGTCATCGCGTGTTCAAGAACTGGACATCCAGCTCTTGGGCAGGTAGAGCAGTGTTTATAACAGATGTTAAACATTCGGCGACGACGCCGAAAGGGGACGTACGTGAGTCCAGCTTCCCGGACCCTGAACGTCCCTGACGCGCGCCCGGAGATCGCCGAGTCGTGGCATCGGGCCAGCCTGGCCGGGGTGGACCAGGCCGGTAACTTCGACCGGCTCGTGCCCGGCGACATCGACCCGGGCAGCTCGCTGCTGGTCGGAGCCCGCCCGGTCCTCGAAGAGCTGGAGACCAGCCTGGCCGGCACGGGCTACTCCACCATCCTGGGTGATCGCGAGTGCCGGGTGGTGCGCCGCTGGTTCGACAACCCGCGCACCGAGGCCGGGTTCGACACGCTGAACCTCCGGGAGGGGGTCAGCGTGCTCGAGGAGACGATCGGGACCAACGCCCTGGGCACCGTATTCGAGACCAGGCTCGCGGTCACCATCCACGGTGACGAGCACTTCGTCGAGGCGCTGCGCCGGTTCAGCTGTTACGGGCACCCGATCCGGCACCCGCTGACCCGGCGGATCGAGGGCGTGCTCGACGTCTCTGTCCTGGCCGAGACGGCCAGCCCGCTGCTCGCGCCACTCATCGCCCGGGCCGTGCACGACATCGAGCAGCGGCTGCTGGGGGGTAGCCGGAGCTCGGAGAAGAGCCTCCTGGCCGCCTTCCAGCAGGCCTCGGGCCACCGCAAGCACGCGGTCCTGGCCATCGGCGAAGACATCGTGATGTCCAATCAGGCCGCGTCCGAGCTGCTCAGCCCGTCCGACGTGGCCCTGCTGCGGGTGCTCGCGGAGGAGCCGCTGCACCGCGATGAGTGTGCCCTGAAGCTGTCGCTGGAGTCCGGGCGGCCGGTCACGGTCACCGTGACCCGGGTCAGTGGGGCCCGGCGGGGTGCGCTGCTGCGGGTCGAGCCCTGCTCCACCGGGCCGCACCTGATGCCCGCGACGGTACCGGCGGCCCGGCCCGTCCGGGCCGCCCCACCCACGCTGGTGTGCGGGCCGCCCGGCACCGGCCGCACGACCCGGGCCCGGGAGCTGGCTGCCCTGCCGGTGAAGTTCCTGCGCCCGGCGGCGGCCCTGCTCGAGGGCGCGGCCGCGTGGGCCCAGGACTTCCGGGCCGCGATGCGCCGCACCGAAGGGTCGGTCTGCATCGACGGCATCGATCTGCTCCCGGACGGGCTGCTCGACCTGGTGACCCAGTACGTCGACTCGGCCGCGCGCCCGCAGCTGATCTTCATCTCCGGGCCGGTGGCCGGGCTGAAGGACCGCGCGGCCACGCTGGCCGGCACGGCCAGCACCCGCGAGGAGCTGATGCCGCTGTCGTCCCGGCGGACCGAGATCCCCGAGCTGGCCGCGTCCATGCTGCGCTCGGTGGCGGCCAGCGACTCGGTCCACCTGACCCCCGGCGCGATCCAGGCCCTGACCGCGCACGAGTGGCCCGGCAACCTGCGCGAGCTCAAGGCGGTCATCGTGGCGGCCGCGTCGCGCCGCTGCTCCGGTGGCATCGCCAAGTCCGACCTGCCGGAGCAGTACCGCTGCACGGCGCCGGCCGTCCCGATGCCCGCCCTCGACCGGGCCGAGCGCGACGTGATCGTGGTGGCGCTGCGCAACGCCGGCGGCAACAAGGTGCAGGCGGCCCGCGAGCTCGGCCTGTCGCGGACCACGCTGTACGCCCGGATCCGGCAGCTGCGAATTTCCGGCTGGTGATGGCCGGCCTGGCCCCAGGCGTCCAGGCCCCAGGCGTCCAGAAACTGAACACTGACCAGCGCGTTCGAGGCCCACCATCGGGATAACTGCCTAGTTTTCCGAGGAGTGTCTTATGACCGTCACCGCTGACGCTGACACCGACCTGGACCGGACCCGGTTCTTCATCGACGGCCAGTGGGTTGACCCACTCGGCTCCGGCACGCACCGGGCGCTGGAGGCCGCCACCGAGCAGCCCCTCGGCACCGCTTCGCTGGGTACCGACGCGGACATTGACCGGGCGGTCAAGGCCGCCCGCCGCGCCCTGGACCATGGCCCCTGGGGCCGGACCACCGCGGCCGAGCGCGCGGACTACATGCACAAGTTCGCGGCCGCGCTCACCGCGCGGGCCGAGGGCACGAGCAAGCTGGTCAGCAAGGAGAACGGCATGCCGATCGGGCTGTCGTCGGCCTTCAACGGCGCGGCCCCGGCCGGACTGCTGCAGATGTACGCCGAGCTGGTCAAGCAGCTGGCCCTCGAAGAAGTCCGGCCCAGCGCTTCGGGTTCCACGATCGTCCGGCGCGAGCCGGTCGGTGTGGTCGGGGCCATCGCCCCGTGGAACTACCCCCAGGTGCTGGCGATGATGAAGATCGCGCCTGCGCTCGCGGCCGGCTGCACGGTCGTGCTCAAGCCCTCGCCGGAGACCGCTCTGGATTCCTACGTGATGGGTGACGCGGCCCAGGAGGCTGGTCTGCCGCCGGGCGTGCTCAACATCGTCCTGGCCGACCGCGACGCCGGCGCCGCGCTCGTCTCGCACCCGGACGTCGACAAGATCGCGTTCACCGGGTCGACCGCGACCGGCCGGATCATCGGGGCGGAGTGCGGCCGGCTGATCCGCCGGATGACCCTCGAGCTGGGCGGCAAATCCGCCGCCATCTTCCTCGACGACGGCGACATCGAGACGTTCCTGGCCGGCATCGGGATGGCCTCGTTCATGAACAACGCGCAGACCTGCACCACGCAGTCGCGCATCCTGGCCCCGCGCTCGCGCTACGACGAGCTGGTCGACGCGCTGGCCGGCTGGACCAGGGCGCAGACCATCGGCAACCCGCTCGACCCCTCGGTCACCATGGGCCCGATGGCCAGCGAGAAGCACCTGCAGCGGGTGCTGGGCTACATCGACATCGCCAAGAACAGCGACGCCCGCCTGGTCAGCGGGGGCGGCCGGCCCAAGAGCCAGGACCGCGGCTGGTTCGTCGAGCCCACCGTGTTCGCCGACGTGAAGAACGACGACCAGCTGGCCCGCGAGGAAGTCTTCGGCCCGGTCATGGCGGTCATCCCGTTCGACGACGACGAGGACGCCGTCCGCATCGCCAACGACAGCAACTACGGCCTCGGCGGCTCGGTCTGGAGCAGCGACGAGCAGCGTGGCCTGGACGTCGCCCGCCAGGTGCGCACGGGCACGATCGGGATCAACTACTACAACCTCGACCTCGGGGCGCCGTTCGGCGGCATGAAGGACAGCGGCATCGGCCGCGAGCTCGGTCCCGAGGCCATCAACCCCTATCTCGAGTACAAGTCCATCTACGCCAGCGCCGACCAGCTCAAGGGCTGATCCGCAGCTAGCCGGTAGGCCCGTTTGGGCCGCTAGGTCGTCAGGCGGGCAGGGCTTCGGGCCCCGCCCGCCTGCTGGCGTTTCGCACTCCCGTGCCGGCCAGCAACAGTCCGCCGATCCAGCATTTTTAATAGGGGATATAGCGCACTGGCCCCCGGCTGGTCCGGCGTGTCTCATCGCGCAGATCACCGTGATCCGGTGATGTCTCCTCACCTGGTGGGCGGCGAGCCTGGGGATGTCCCAGCCCGCCTCAACCGAGGGAGATCGTCCGTGAGCACCGAGCAGCGAGAGAGCCTGGAAGCGATCCTGCGGCAGTCAGCCTTCCCCGCCGACGCTGATATCAGTGAGCAACGGCGACTGCTCCGGGACCTGACCTCGGCGCAGCCGCTGCCCGCCGACGTGACCGTGACCGCCGCCGCGCTGGGCGGCGTCCCCACCGCCGACATCACGATCGACGGGATCGAACCTGGCCGCGTCGTTCTGTACTTTCACGGTGGGGTGTACGTACTGGGAGACGCCGCCCAAGCCGCCGGCCTGGCCGCCCAGATCGGCCGGCAAACAGGGGCCAAGGTCATCTCCGTCGACTACCGGCTCGCCCCCGAGCACCCGTATCCGGCCGCGGTCGATGACGCTCTGGCCGCCTACCAGGCCTTGCTGGACAGTGGCACCGACCCCTCCCGCATCGCCTTCGCGGGCGAGTCCGCCGGCGGCGGACTCGCCGTCGCCACCCTGGTCAACGCCCGCGATCACGGGCTGCCCCTGCCCGCCGCCGCCTTCGCCATGTCGCCGTATGCCGACCTCACCCTGGCCGGGACGACCATGGAAACCAAGCGCGACCTCGACCCGCTGCTCAGCCCGGAGAGCCTGGCCGCCCGGGTCCCTGACTACACGGCGGGGCACGACGCCGCTCTCGGCCTGATCAGCCCCATCTTCGCCGACCTGACCGGCCTGCCGCCCCTGATCATCCAGGCCGGAACGCACGAGGTCCTCCTGGACGACGCCATCCGCCTCGCGCGGCAAGCCGCCACCGCCGACGTCGAGGTCACGCTCGACATCACGCCCCAGGTGCCCCACGTCTTCCAGGCCTACTACCCGATCCTCGGCGAAGCGGCCGCGGCACTGGACCGGGCGGGGCAGTTCCTGTCAGCGCATTTCGCCGGTGCGGAACGGGTCACCGCGTAGCGGCGACGGCTTCGCTAGCGGTGAGCGAGACCGTCGATCATCAGGCCGACGGTGAAGTCGAAGCGGTCGTGGCTGCTCCCGCCGGTCAGCTCGGCGGCGTAGCGCTTGGTCTGCGGGAAGGTGTCGGGCAGGGCCGCGAACCGGCGCAGCATTTCGTCGCGGCTGATGACCCAGGCCTCGTCATCGGGGCTGAGCCGCTTGGGCACCAGGGAGACCTCGAGGCTGTAGGCGTTGACGTAGAGCACCAGTGAGTCGATCGTCCAGGCCGCGGTCTGCGGAGCTACGCCTCCGGCCAGCAGGATGGCCAGCATGCCCTCGCTGACGCGCAGGGTGTCCAGGTTGGACGGGGCGACGGCGAAGGCCGCCCGGGAGATACCCGGGTAACGCAGGTACTGGTCGCGCAGCTGGGCGCAGACGCTGACGATCTGCTGCCGCCAGCTGGCGGGGTCCGGCTCGGGCAGGCTGATCTCGGCGCACAGCCGGCCGATGAGCAGCTCGTCCAGGTCCTCCTTGTTGACCACGTGGGCGTAGAGCGAGGAGGGGCCGGTCTCCAGCGCCGTGGCCACGCGCCGCATGGTCAGCGCATCGTAGCCCTCTTCGGCCACGATGCCGAACGCGGTGCTGATGATGGCCTCGACCGTGATCGGCTTCTTGGTCCCTCCGGACCCGCGCCGGCTCACAACGCTGCCCGCGCCGGGGCCAGGCTGCTGATGCCGCTCGGCGCGCCGCTGCCGCGGAGTAGGTGACATGGGAGCATGGTAGCCGATGGACGAACGGTGTTCTTCATCACTTTGAACAGTGTTCGTATTGACCAGAACACCGATCTGAAGTAGAACAGTGTTCGTGTCTACTGACCAGCGCCTTTCTGAGGCGCCCACCACCAGCACGCTGCCGATGCGCAGCGCGTGGCTCGTCCTGGTCGTCGCGGTCATCGCCGACATCATGGACCTGATCGACTCCAGCATCGCCAACCTGGCTGGCCCGTCCATTCGCGCCGACCTCGGCGGTGGCCAGGTCACCGTGCAGTGGGTGCTGAGCGCCTACACCGCCGCCTTCGCCATCGGCCTGATCACCTCGGCCCGGCTCGGGGACCTGCTCGGGCGCCGCCGGCTGTTCCTGCTCGGCCTGACCGGCTTCACCCTGGCCTCGCTGGCCTGCGGTCTCGCCCCTGACGTCGTCTTCCTGATCGTCGCCCGCACGCTGCAGGGCCTGCTCGGGTCGGTCATGATCCCGCAGGGCCTGGCCCTGATGAAGATCGTGTTCCCGCCCGAGCACCTGCGCAAGGCGCTGACGCCGGTCGGCCCGCTGATGGGTGTGACCACCGTGGCCGGGCCCATCCTGGCCGGCTGGCTGCTCCACCTTGACCTGTTCGGCAGCCAGTGGCGCTCGATGTTCCTGATCAACGTCCCGATCGGCATCATCGCCCTGGCGCTCGGCTGGCGCGTGCTGCCCCGCCACGGCGGGGAGGACCGGGCCGCCCGCCTCGACCTCACCGGCGTCGGCCTGCTGACCGCGGCCTCGGCCCTGCTCATCATCCCGCTCATCCAGGGCCGCGAGCTCGGCTGGCCCGCCTGGACCTACGTCATGATGGCCGCCTCGGCCGTCCTGCTCGCCCTGTTCGTCGTCTCGGAACGGCGCAGCCAGCACCCGGTCATCACTCCGTCGCTGTTCCGCAAGCGCAGCTTCGTCGTCGGCCTGCTGATCGTGGCCGGCTTTTACGGCTCCCTGGCCGCGTTCGTCCTCGTCATCAACCTGCTGCTGCAGCAGGGCCTGCACTGGACGCCGCTGCACACCGGCCTGTCGCTGATCCCCTGGGCCTTCGGCACCGCCGTCGCCGTCCTGCTCGGCGGGGGCGTGCTGGCCGAGAAGCTGGGCCGCGCCAGCCTGCACCTGGGGCTGTCGATCGCCGTCATCGGCCTGCTCGCCCTGGGGTGGACCATCGCCCACTTCGGCGCCGGCCTCACCGTCTGGACGCTGACCCCCGCGCTGCTGCTCACCGGCTTCGGCGCCGGGCTGGTGTTCGTCCCGCTGACCGACTTCATCATCGGCGACGTCACCGCCGAAGAGGTCGGCTCCAGCGTGGGCGTGCTCAACGCGGCCCAGCAGTTCGCCGGCGCCATCGGCGTCGCCGCCCTCGGCACGGTGTTCTTCGCCCGGGTCGGGCTCCCGTCCATCCACTCCTACTTCGCCGCTGCCGAAATGGTCTTCGGCATCGTGGCCGGCCTGTACTTCCTGACCCTGCTGCTGGTCGGCCTGCTGCCCAAGCACGCCCAGCAGGCCCACGGCTGAGCCCTGAGATACTGGGCGGGGACGATACGCGATGAACTCGGCCGAGGAGGACCTTGTGCGCCAGGCCGTTGAAGACGCGTTTTTGAGCATGATCGGCTACGTAAATAGGGCCGTACTTTTTGCCTCCCGTGGCCGATTGGGGCCTTATCGCTTTCACGGCTCGAGTGCCGTGTTGGTGACCATCACCGGCCCAGCCACGCCAGGCGGCCAGACCGTGAGTGTCGGCTACCTTCCCGATGGCGCCGACTACGTGGTCCTGGCCGCCGAAACCGACGACGGCCTCACCACCGCACTGCGCGCCGCCACCTCGGCCAAGGTCGAACTGGCCGGCCAGGACATACCGGCTGACATCGTCATGCTGCCGCTCGACACCGAACGCGCTGTCCTGTTCCAGCGGCTGCTGCGGCAGGTTTCCATCCACGAACGGCACGAGGTGATCCGGCATGGCCAGGTGCCCGTCGCCCGCCTGAGACCGCACTACCAACCGGCGCCGGGCTCGGTGGCCGTCAGCGGAGTGTGGACCGGCTGACCGTCTTGGCCACCCGGCCTGGGCCGGGGCCGGCTCAGGGGGCCAGGTGCTCGCGGAACCAGGCCAGCGCGGGTTCGCTCGAGGCGTCGAAGCCCTTGACGTAGGCGTCGAAGTGACCGCCGGGCAGGATCACCAGCTTCTTGGGCTCGCGGGCCTGCTCGTAGGCGCCGATGGCGAACGCGGACGGGGTCAGCACGTCGTTGCGGGTCGGCAGCAGGAGCAGCGGGGTCGGGCTGATCTGGGCGATGTAATCGCCCGGGTTGTACTCGCCCAGCATCTCGACCGTGCGCAGCGTGACCTCGTTCTTCCAGTTCGGCGCCCGGTTCTTACCAGTTTCGGTAAACCACTGCCAGGAATCGGGGGTGGGCAGCGCCGCCGGGTCGAGCGGGTTCTCGGCCACGACCGGGACCATGGCCGGCTCCTTGCCCTGGAAGCGGGCCAGCCGGTCGGCCTCGAACATCTCACGGAACCCGTCGATGAAGTCCGACCGGACCAGCGCCCGCACGTTGTCGTAGCCGCTGATCAGCGGGACCTGGGCCACGACCGCCTTGACCCGGCGATCGATGGCCCCGACGACCAGTACATGGCCGCCGGAGTAGCTGCTGCCCCAGATGCCGATCCGGCTGGCGTCGGTCTCGGGCAGGGTGATCGCGTAGGTGATGGCGTGCCGGTAGTCGCGAACCTGAGCCCAGGGGTCGATCTCCAGGCGGGGGGTGCCGTCGCTGTCGCCGAAGTTGCGGTTGTCGTAGACCAGCGCGTTCAGGCCGCCCGCCGCGAACGCCTCGGCGAACTTGTCCAGGTACATCTCCTTGACCGCCGAGAAGCCGTGGGCCATGACGATCGTGGGGGCCACTTCGGTGCTGCCCTCGGCCGGATAGAACCATCCACGCAGGGTGACGCCTTCGGCGTCGAATTCGATATCACGGCGGGTCATGGCTGCTCCTCAAGCTGGCACGGGCGGCCCGCAGCGCGTCGGCTCAGCGCTGGGCCGTTATGACGACCGTCCCACCGGAGCCGGGCCACGGCGATGAATCACCGTGCCAGGGGTTTGCCCGTGCGTGCCAGCGGTGGCTGGAGCCAGGTCGCTGGGGTTGACGCCGAAGTGCCGCTTGAATGACCGGGAGAAGTGGCTGACGTCGGTGAAGCTCCAGCGCCGGGCGGCCTGGCTGACGCTGTGCCCGGCCAGCAGGTCATCGCGGGCCCGGGTCAATCGCCGGGTCCGGATAAACCCGGAGACGCTTTCCCCCGAGTCCTCGAAGGCCCGGTGCAGCGACCGGATGGAGACGCCGAGCGCACGGGCCACCACCGCGGGCGTGAGCTCAGGCTCGGACAGCCGGTGGTTGATGAAGTTCTCGGCCGCCGAGCGGGTCCCGGGCCCGGAACACAGATCGTCGGAACGGATGTCTTGCAGCGCCGCGGCCAGCAGCTCAATGGTTGCGTTCCGGGCCGCGGGCAGCGCCCCGAGCGGCAGGGCGTCCAGCGTGGCCGACAAGCTGTCCAGATACCGGCTGAGCAGCGTGACCGCCGGAGCGGACACGTCCAGCACCGCTCCCGTTCGCAGCGCCCCGCGTCCGCCCACCTCGGCCAGGGCCGCCTTCGGTACGAACAAGCTCCGTTTGACCAAGGTGTCCTGGACCAGGAAATCGGCCGGCTGTTCGGAGTCCCACACCACCACGCTGCCGGGGGACAGCTGGGCCACTTCCCCGCCCTGGCTGACCATCTCACGCCCGGACAGCGTCATCAGCATGACCAGGTAGGCGTCATCGGTCGAAGCCAGCTCATGGCCGCGCCGAACCCCGCCATTAGGGTTGCAGGTGCACTCGACCAGCGTCAGGTCAGCCAGATGCCGGCGGCGGGCCGAGGCCCGGAACCCAGCCGCCGGCTCCGGGCTCAGCTCGGTGACGCTCCACGGCAGGTGGGTGGCCGACAGCATGCGGCTCCACGCCTCGTAAGCGTCGGACCGCGACGAGGTCGCTACGTCCCATTCCTCGGCTGCGCTCATAACACGCCCTTCCGCAACCGATCGTAAGTTCGCCTGCCGGCCCCGACAAGCTCACCTTGCGACAAGTGGCACAGACGCCGCAGTCCGGCACCGTCCGGTCAGTTCGTGACAAAACTGTGAGAGATTCCTAGGAGGACTGAGGAGACGGAGCGGTGACTCGAATACGGCCAGCCGCGTGGCTGATGGCCGCGGTCGTACTGTTCCTGCTGGCCGTCGCCGGTTATGCCCTGCTCGTCCACGGGTCCCCGCAGTACTACTGGACGCAGATCGACACAGCCGTCTACCGGGATGGCGGCATGGCGGTGCGGAACCAGCCGGGGAAGCTCTACGCGCTGAGGCTCGGGGCGGCCCAGCTGCCGTTCACATATGCGCCGTTCGCCGCGCTCCTGTTCGCGGCCGGGAGCGGTGTGTCGTTCGCGACCTGGCAGGCCGGGATGACGGTGCTCACGATCGGGCTGCTGCCGGTGGTGGCGTACCTCTCCCTGGGACTCGCCGGGCGGCCCGCCGGCCAGGCCAGGGCGGCGGCGTTTGCGCTCGCCGCGGTGGGCCTCTGGCTCGAACCGGTCGCGATGACACTGTTCTTCGGGCAGATCAACGTCGTTCTGCTGGCCCTGGTGGTGGGCGATCTCGCGCTGCCGGACCGCAGCAAGGTCAAGGGCATCGGAATCGGGCTGGCGGCGGGGATCAAGCTCACGCCGTTGATCTTCATTCCGTACCTGCTGTTCACGCGGCGAATCAAGGCCGCGGCAATCAGCGCGCTGACTTTCGCGGTCACGGTAGGACTTGGGTTCGCGCTGCTGCCGCGCGCCGCCGCGGTCTATTGGGGCGGGAAGTTCGCCCGGGCGGGCAGCAAATTCCATCTGCCCAACCAGTCCCTTAACGGCGTCATACTGCGCCTTACCCACGCCGGGCCCGGCGCGCACGCGTACTGGCTGGTCGCGGCGGTCATCGTTGGCATCGGCGGGCTCGCCACCTCGATACTGGCGAGCCGGCGTGGCCACGAGCTACTCGGCCTGGTCGGGTGCGCCGCGACCGGACTGCTGGTGTCCCCGATCAGCTGGTCGCACCACTACGTTTACGTGGTGCCGGCCCTGGTCCTGGCCGCGTACGGTCCACGGCGCCTCGGCTACCGGATCCTCGGCGCCGCGCTGGTGGTGAGCTTGTTTGGCTGGTGGCCCCTGCCTATTGGCCACCAAGGCGGCTACGACGCTACGGCCCAGCTGCGGCCAGGCGGGTGGCTACTGCTCGCGCCGAACGAGGGCAACTACGGGAAACTCGAGTACACCTGGCGGGGGCTGGAATTGATCGTCGGCAACTACTACGTGCTCACCCTGCTCGTGTTTATCGCGGCCACCGCGTGCGCCCTGGTATTTACCCGTAGGCCGAGGCCGAGCGCTGGCGCCGGCCCACGGCGCGTGCAGCGCGCCGCCTTGAGCATCAGCAAGCGGGCCGGGCATACGGCCAAATTTCGGCGTGGCCGCGCCCGCAAAGTCTCCGCAGGTTCGATGGCGCAGCCGTTCGGGAAGACCTGAATTAGCCGGAGCTCTCCAGAGGTGGAATCGAGGAAGACGGATGAATGCGTCCCTGATAGCGGTCCTCAGCGACGCCGAGCGGTTGCTGGTGGCCGAGACCGAGGCGGCCGAGCTCGCCACGCTCGACGAAGACGCGGCCATCGAGCTCGAAACCAGGATCAGGCGCGCGCGGAACAAATACATCAGCCAGTACCGCCGGGGCGCTAGTGCCCGGGTGGTCGACCAGGGCGGACGGGGCAAAGCACGACCGGAAAACCAGCGAGCTGCCCTGAAGGCTGAGGCGTTCGAAGAAGCCCTGTCCCGGGTGAGCCGCCGGGTGGCGGTGCTGGCCCGGGAGTCCGCGGCGGCGCTGCGCGCCGAGCGACTCGAGGCGGCCCAGGCCGCGAAACGAGGCCAACGGCCCCGGGCACCGGGAGCGGCGTCCAACGCGAGCCGCAAGGAGCCGACCGGCACAGCAGAACCCACCGGTGGCCGTGCCTTGCGCACGCCCGCTAGCGAGAAGCGCCGGGCAGGCACCCGCGCCTTGGGCGACCGTCGGCAGGCGAAGCGAGACAGCCGGTGAACGCCTTTGTCGTAAGTGATGACCGCAGCGATCAGGCTGAGCATCAGGGGCACCAGGTCAGAGCAGAATGGCTGCGCCGCCCAAGAGCGCGGCGATCGTCCCGATCAGCCACAGGAAAGACCACGCCGACGGCCAGAGGATAGTCATCCCAGCGAGTATGGTCGCGTCCGTCGGCTTGCTGCCAGCTTCGAGTACGGCCTTGGGCCCGGAGACGAGCAAAAACCAGGTCACCACGTAGGCAACCGTGGTCTCGATGCCGACCGCCGTGAAGCGCAGTATGAGGTACAGCAGGAGTCCGCAGCCAAGTATGACGGTTCCGCCAAACCAGTTATGAACCATCAGTAGCATCACTGCGAGTAGCAGCAGGCCTAGCCACAGCACTATCACCATTCGGCCGATCGAGATCAGCCCCGCGGCGATGAGGCCGGCAATGCTCGGGCCCATATAGCCTGCGAGCACGGCAAAGGCAAATCCAATACCTCTTGCTGGCGCTATTACGGTGCCACCGCCACCGTTTGTGTCTATCGTCACGCTGCGGATGCTGTGTCCTGTGCCGAGCCCGACCATCGCGTGCGCGCCCTCATGCACAACGGTGTTGAAGTGAGTCGTGATAGCCCAGAGTTTTGGGCCGTTGACAACCACGGCAGTGAGTATTCCGATAAGCAGCGCGACCGCCGCGGGCAGCGGTGCCTGCACCTCGCCGATCCTGCTCAGCATCGTGTCCTCTACGGGCGTCTCACATGGCTCACGGTGGTGATCTCGACTAGATCCTGCCGCATCCGCACGGAGCAAGAGCGCTCAACGGGCACGCCCACATCACGACCGCACAGCAGATCTGCAACCACGGGACGAGGCCGCCCGCCTCGACGGAATTACCAAGATCAGCAGCTGACCGTGACCTACTCCTAGCGACCAGGGCTAACGGCACGCCGGTCGGGGGCGGGTGTGGAGCCAGATGGGATGCCTGCTGCCTTAGTGAGCCGGGCAGTGGTGGTGCTGCCGGGGCTGGCGTCCCGGATGAAGGTCACGCATCCGTCCGCACGAATGTGATCGTTGCGGCGCTGCCCGGCGGACCGGCGGTAGCGGCGCCAGTCCTGCCGGGTGAGCCTCGATCTGGTAGCCGGGTGCGCCGGCCGCCGTGAACCAGGAGAACGCCCTAGCGGGTTCTCAGGTCGCTCCACCTGCCGGCCATTGCCCCACGCTGAAGGAGGGGTGCCAGAAGCTGAGGGGCCAGAAGAGGATCGAGATGAAGTACTGGATCCAGCTGTGCAGCGCTGCTCCGTTGAACGCCGGTGTCGGCAGATGGGGAGCCGCAGTGTTGATGAAGACCCCGATCAGAATGTAGGCCACTATGAGGAGTCCCCGGGTGCTGAAAAGGGTCTTGAGAAAGTCCATCGCAGCTCACCTCCTTCTCTGCCGACGCTGGAGTGACGTGATCTAGCCTTCGGTAAGAAGTCAGCGTTAATAGCGGGCGCTTCGGCGCGAACTCTACGAAAGTCGGAAATCACACGACAACTGTAAGCAGACTAGCTGGCTCCTGGCTAGAAGCCAGGCTGACACTCCGGGCGGTTACGGCAGAAATGAGACTTGTATCACCCGTCCAGGGTCGGCGAAGCCGATTACGTGCGACGGTCCGGAGAACTGCCCCAGAAGCGGTGGCTGCGAGCTGGACGTCCGGATCATCAACGCCGCCACCGGCGACCTCATCCGCGAACTGACCATCGACCCGGCCCGCGACTACCAGCCACTCGGCCGTCCACCCGGCCCGCAACCAAAAACACCCCGAACCCGGTAAGGGGTTCGGGGTGTCCTCGATGTCTTGCGACATCACATGGCGCGCTCGGAGGGACTCGAACCCCCAACCTCTTGATCCGTAGTCAAGTGCTCTATCCGTTGAGCTACGAGCGCTGGTGCCGGAACAGTCTACGGTACATCGCAGGCCCATTGGGCCGACCTCGCCAGGGGTACCAGGCGCCGCCGCGCAAGGGCCTCGGCTCAGCCGGCCTCGGATCAGTCGGGCGCGACGATGCGGACGGCGAGCAGGGCCAGGTCGTCGTCGGCGCGGGGGTTGGCTATCTCGTTGGTGAGCTGGCGGACCAGGTCGGGCAGGGGCTGCTCGGCGGAGCTGGCCGACAGGATGGCGGCGGCGCGGTCGATGGCATCGTCCAGGCTGCGGCCACGTTGCTCGATGAGGCCGTCGGTGTAGAGCAGCAGGGTGCTGCCGGGGAGCAGGGTCCGCTGCTGGTCGCTGCGGAGGAGGCGTTTCGGGCCGGGCCACATCAGGACCCCGTGCTCGGCCAGGCGCTCGACGTGGCCACCGGGGCCGGCCAGCAGCATGGGCGGGTGCCCGGCGTTGGTCCAGGTCAGGCTCCAGCTGCCGTCACGGTAGCTGCCGTCACCGTGGCTGCTGGCACTGTTGTGACCAGCACTGGCCAGCGGGCTCAGGTGCGCGTGGATCAGCGTTCCGGTCGCGTCCAGGGACAGGGTGTAGCAGGCGTCCTCGACCGCGGTGAGAATCTGGGCCGGTCCCTGCCGGTGCAGGTCGAGGTCGGCCTGGCGCAGCATGCTGCGGACCTGCCCCATGATCGTGGCCGCGCGCATGTCATGGCCGGTGATGTCGCCCACCGTGAGCGCGATCGGGTACGGGACCTGAGCCGTCCCCGTCACGGTGACCGGCGCCCTGGCGAACGGGTGGGCGTCGAACCAGTCCCCGCCGACCAGGTCACTGATGGCCGCGGGACGATACAGCGCCGCCAGCTGCAGCCCCGGCGGTCCGGGCAGCTCTGACAGCATCGCGTTCTGCAGCTGGTGCGCCACGGTGATGCGCTCGTCGAGGTAGAGGGCCCGTTCGACGGCCAGGGCGGTGTAACCGGCGATCGCGATCAGGACGGCCCGCTCGGTCACGTCGAGCTGGTGCGGACGGTCCCAGCCCAGGATCAGGACGCCCAGGGTGCGAGCGGGCCCCGCGCCGAGGCGGCCCGCATCCGGGGTACGGGCGGTCCCCGGCAGCGGTACGCACACGGCCGAGCTGAGGCCGCCGGCGTCGAACGCAGCCGTGGTCTCCGGCCCGAACTGAGCCTGCAATGCCTCCCGATCGGTCACCACCACGGTCCGGCGTTCCCGGGCGGCCACGCTGCTGGGCCAGTTGCCGAACAGGCTGTAGACCGGCGTCGTCATTTCTACCGGGTAGCTGGCCGCCGGGTCCGGAATCCGCCGCAGTTCCCGGCCTTCCAGCAGGGTCAGCCCGACGTAGGCGGGCTTGAGGTCCCCGCTGACCAGATCGCATAGCCTCTCGCGGACATCGGCCAGGCCGGCGGTATCGGCCATGTCCTCAGCCGCCCGCAGCATCAGTTCCGAGCGCTCCAGGGCCAGCCGTGCCTGCCCGGCGTAGGTCCGGGCCTCAGCGTTGGAGTGCTCGGCTTCGTTCTGGGCCGCTTCGGCCTGGTGCTGGGCCTGCCGGGCCACCTCAGTGGCGATCCTGAGGCGTAGCTCCGTGGAACAGGCCGCAGCCAGGTCGGCCAGATCGGCCAGTTCCTGAGCCGACCACTCGCGAGGCTCGGTATCGATGGC
The DNA here is from genome assembly GCA_965277615.1 of Streptosporangiaceae bacterium. Taxonomy (GTDB): domain Bacteria; phylum Actinomycetota; class Actinomycetes; order Streptosporangiales; family Streptosporangiaceae; genus Bog-532. The sequence continues at coordinate 918,262 of CBDIDG010000005.1, forward strand.
GCACAGCGCGCCGAGTACGTGACCGTCGCTGTCGGTCAGCGGCATCCCGGCGTAGGCCACCACCCCCAGCTCGCCGATGGCCAGGCTGGTGCAGGTCCGATCGTCGGAGCGGGCATCGGCCAGAATCAGCGGTTGATCAGTGGCCGCTACATGCCGGCAGAACGAATGGGACAGCGGGGTCTGGCGGCGGGTGGCCCACGGCTCGGCCAGCCCGACCATGCCCGGGAACACCTGGCGGTCCACTTCGACCAGCGATACCAGCGCGACCGGCACCCGCAGCCGTCCAGCCACCAGCCGGGCGAACCGCTCCATCCCCTCGTCCATCTCAGCTGACAGGCCAGCCTGGCGCAGGGCCCCGAGCCGCGCGGGTGAAGACAGGCTGGTCCGGCTGTTTCCGGCTGGCCCGATTGCTGGCCCGGTTGTCGGCCCTGTGGCTGGCGCGGTGGCTGGCCCTGGGGACGGCCGGACGCCGTCCGGGCGACGATCCATACGTTCTCCTCGGGGCCTAGCCAAACGGAGTCCCAAGGAGCCCCACATCACCTTTACGGATGCCCGGAAACAATGAAATCGTACGTTACGGGTGTGAATTTTCGCAGGCGAGCACGGTTCCGGCCCTGACCGCTCATCGTCGGTGAGAAGCACCACACCAGGGGCCTGGTCGCGTTCATTTGGCGGTCATTCGGCCCAGTTAGCCTGACGCAGCCGGGCGGTGCCCAGCTTGATCGCCACCCGGCAGCAAGTCCACTACCGGGGGAAGGACACGACATGCCCACCATCACCACGGCGGACGGCACGGAGATCTTTTACAAGGACTGGGGTTCGGGTCAGCCGATCGTGTTCAGCCATGGCTGGCCGTTGTCGGCCGATGACTGGGACACCCAGATGATGTTCTTTCTGCTGCACGGGTACCGGGTGGTCGCCTCGGACCGGCGCGGTCACGGCCGTTCCACCCAGACCAGCGACGGGCACGACATGGACCACTACGCCGATGACCTGGCCGCGGTCGTCGAGCACCTGGACCTGCACGATGCCATCCACGTCGGCCACTCCACCGGCGGCGGTGAGGTGGTCCGCTACATCGCCCGGCACGGGGAGTCCCGGGTGGCGCGGGCGGTGCTGATCAGCTCGGTGCCGCCGCTGATGGTCAAGACCGACGCCAACCCGGGCGGCCTGCCCAAGGACGTCTTCGACGGGCTCCAGGCCCAGACGGCCGAGCACCGCTCCCAGTTCTTCTATGACTTCGCCTCCGGCCCGTTCTACGGCTACAACCGGCCCGGGGCCAAGCCCCAGCAGGGCGTCATCGAGAACTGGTGGCGCCAGGGCATGATGGGCGGGGCCAAGGCCCACTACGACGGGATCGTCGCGTTCTCCCAGACCGACTTCACCGAGGACCTGAAGAAGATCTCGGTGCCGGTGCTGGTCATGCACGGCGAAGACGATCAGGTCGTCCCCTATGCGGACTCCGGGCCGCTGAGCGCCAAGCTGGTCCAGAACGGGACCTTGAAGAGCTACCCCGGCTTCCCCCACGGCATGCCCACCACCGAAGCCGACACCATCAACAACGACCTGCTGGCCTGGCTGAAGAGCTGACCTCGCGTCGCACTGAGCGACCGAGCTGACCTCGCGCGCCGCAATCCGCCCCGGCCCCCGGCGGATCGCGGCGCAGCTGGGCCACCCGGCTGAGCCAGTACCCGGGCGCGGCCGGGCTACGGCGGGAACAATAGGGCCCAAGGTCACATCGGCTGGGAACTTTTCACGCCCTCCTGAACGTCTGGGAGCCGAGGACCCGAAGCCAGACGGTGGGCGCGGATCACTCCGGCCGTGGAGGTTGCGCTGCTTACGCTGATCCTGATCGGGCTGGTCGGCGGCCTCATCACGGGGATTTCGCCCTGCGTCCTGCCGGTCCTGCCGGTGGTGTTCCTGTCCGGTGGCGCCCAGGGGGCCAGGAACGTGGCGACCCCGGACGAGGACCAGAGTGCGGCCGCCGGCGACGTGGTGTGCAGCGAGCCGGTGGCGGCGGCCGTACCGGCCGGGTCCGCCCTCGCCGGACCCGCGGCGCCGCCGGTCCCCGGGGACAGGCCGGAGGCCGCGGGGGACAGGCCGGAGGCCGCCGGGCCGGCCGCTTCCGCCGCCGCATCCCCGTCCCCTCGCCGCGACGGGAAACGGCCCTACCTGGTGGTGGCCGGGCTGGCCCTGAGCTTCAGCGTGTTCACCCTGCTGGGGACCCTGATCCTCAGCGCGCTGCCGTTGCCGAAGGACATCATCCGCTGGGTGGGCCTGGTCGTGCTCGTGCTGGTCGGCGTGGCGATGATGGTGCCCCGGGTGCAGGACCTGCTCGAGCGGCCGTTCACCTGGATTCCGCAGCGCCGGGTGGGCCAGGGCCAGGGCGGCTTCGTGCTCGGGCTGGCCCTGGGTGCGGTCTACGTGCCCTGCGCGGGCCCGGTGCTGGCCGCGATCACGGTGGCCGGCGCCACGGGCCGGATCGGGGCCACCACCGTCGCGCTGACCCTGGCCTTTGCCGTCGGCACGGCCATCCCGCTGCTGGCGTTCGCGCTGGCCGGCCGGGGCGTGGCCGAACGAGTGCGGGCGTTCCAGACCCGGCAGCGCGGGGTGCGGATCGTGGCCGGAGCGGTCCTGATCGGGCTGGCCGTGGCGCTCACGTTCAACGTGACCGACGCCCTGCAGCGCGCGATCCCGGACTACACCTCGAGCCTCAACCACGACCTGAACCAGACCGGGCACGCCTCGAAGGTGCTGAACGAGGGGAAGGCGACCTCGCTGACCTCCTGTGCCAGCAACCCGTCGACGACGCTGAAGAACTGCGGCCAGGCGCCCGCCATCGCCGGCATCCAGCAGTGGTTCGACACCCCGGGCAACGCGCCGATCAGCCTCAGCACGCTCAAGGGCAAGGTCGTCCTGATCGACTTCTGGGCCTACTCCTGCATCAACTGCCAGCGGGCCATCAAGCACGTCGAGGCCTGGTACTCCACCTACGCCAAGGACGGGCTGGTGGTGATCGGGGTGCACACCCCGGAGTACGCCTTCGAGCACGTGCCCAGCAACGTGAACGCGGGCATCAAGCGGCTCGGCATCACCTACCCGGTGGCCTTGGACAACAACTACAAGACCTGGGACAACTACAGCAACAACTCCTGGCCGGCCGACTACCTGATCGACTCGACCGGCGTGGTCCGGAACGTCAGCGTCGGCGAGGGCGGCTACTCCGGGACCGAGAGCCTGATCCGGCAGCTGCTGACCGCGGCCCACCCGTCGGCCAAGCTGCCGACCGCCACCCGGGTCCCGAACCTCACGCCAACCGTGATGGACCAGACTCCGGAGACCTATCTCGGGTCGGCCCGGGCCAACACCTACGGGGGAAGCTCGGGGAGCGGCACCCAGCCCTTCCAGTTCCCGGCCGCCCTGCCCGCCAACGAGTGGGCGCTGTCCGGCACCTGGACCGTGGGGGCGGACAACCTGACCTCGGGCCAGAACGCGGTCATCGAGCTGAACTACACCGCCTCTGACGTGTACCTGGACGTGGGCGGGACCGGGACGATCACCGCGACCGTGAACGGGAAGACCTCTTCGTACAAGGTCTCCGGCGCGCCCGATATCTACACCCTGGTGGGGCAGAAGACGCCGGGCAGCGGCACGCTCAAGGTGACGCTGTCGCCCGGGCTGGACGCCTACTCGTTCACCTTCGGCTGACCGGACCCGCCGTCGGTGACCGGATCGCTTGCCGACATTGCCCTCGAGTAGACGCAACGTTGCGTCTACTCTGATGGACATGACGAATACTCTCACCGCTCCGCCGACCGCGGGCGTACTGGCCCGGCTGTTCGCCGCGGCCCAGGCCCAGCAAGCCGCCCACGACCGGGAAGAGGCGGCCGAACAGGACGGCGGCACTCCGCCGGTGCCGGAGGAGGAGCTCACCGCGCTGGAGCGGGCCAACGCCCGGCAGGACGCCTACATGCCCATCTCGGCCGAGGGCGGCCGGCTCCTGTACGCGCTGACGCGGGCCGCGCGACCGCAGACCGCGGTCGAGTTCGGCACCTCCTTCGGGATCTCGACGATCTTCCTGGCCGCCGGGGTCATCGACAACGGCGCCGGTCAGGTCGTCAGCACCGAGCTGAGCGCGGCCAAGATCCGCGCGGCCCGGGAGAACCTGCACCAGGCCGGCGTCGACGGCCCGGTGACCGTGCTGGCCGGGGACGCCCGGGAGACGCTGGCCGACGTGCCCGGGCCCATCGGCCTGGTCCTGCTGGACGGCTGGAAGGACCTCTACCTGCCGGTCCTGCACCTGCTGGAGCCGAGGCTCGCGCCGGGGGGCCCTGGTCATCGCGGACGACAGCTCCTTCCCCAGCGTGGCCGGCTACCTGGCCTACGTCCGCGACCCGGCCCACGGCTACGTCACGGTCAGCTTCCCGGTCGAAGACGGCATGGAGATCAGCTCCTGGACCGGCGGCCACTGAGCCCGCCCGCCGCGGTCCGGGCCACCCAACGGGCCAGCCACCGGGGCAGCCGCCGGGCCAGTCAAGTGGCGATGTCAGTTACTGTCATCGCCTACTATGAGGGCATGAGCCGATGGGAGCCGAACGCACGCGAGCGGCTGACGCGGGCGGCACTGGAGCTCTACCGCGAGCGCGGGTTCGATCAGACCACGGCGGCCGAGATCGCCGAGCGGGCCGGCCTCACCGAGCGGACGTTCTTCCGTTACTTCGCCGACAAGCGCGAGGTGCTGTTCTTGGGCCAGGACCGGCTGCGCGAGATCTACATGACCAGCATCGCGGCCGCGCCGGCCTCGGCCACGCCGATGGAGATGGTCGCGGCCGCGCTGGACGCCATCACCCCCGTCTTCGACGAGCTGCACGACTTCAGCCAGCAGCGGTACGCGGTGGTCGCCGCCCATCCTGAGCTGCAGGAGCGCGAGCTGCTGAAGCGCGCGTCACTGGCCACGGCCGTGGCCGAAGCGCTGCGGCAGCGGGGGGTGACCGAACCGGCCGCCAGCCTGGCCGCGGAGTCCGGTGTCATCGTGTTCAAGACCGCCTACGCCAGGTGGGCCAGCGACCCGGCCGCGCCGGACCTGTCCCAGCTCATCCACGAGGCGCTGGGCCACCTCCACGCGATGGGCGCCCCCGCCGCCAGCTGATCAGCCGCCAGGCTCAGCCGCCTACGCGGTAGCGGATGTGGGTCGCGTAGGGCGACGCGGCCACCTCGATCAGCTCGAGGCTGGGATCCGCGCTGCCGTCGAAGATCCGTTCGCCCCGGCCGAGCAGCACCGGGGCCACGTCCAGTACCAGCTCGTTGATGACCCCGGCGGCCAGCGCCTGGCGCACGGCCGAGGCGCCGCCGGCGATGTCGACGCCGGCGCCGTCGGCCGCGGCCTGCGCCTGGGAGAAGGCCGCGTCGAAGCCATCGGTGACGAAGTGGAAGGTCGTGCCGCCCTTCATCTCGATCGGGTCGCGCGGGTAGTGGGTCAGCACGAACACCGGGGCGTGGTAGGGCGGCTCCTCATCCCACCAGCCCCGCCAGTCCCCGGTCCAGTCGCCGCGGATCGGGCCGAACATGTTCCGCCCCATCACGTAGGCGCCCTTGGGGGTCATCAGTTCTTCGGTCATCCGCCGGTCGGCGTCGTTGCGGGGCTCGCCCATGTGCCACTTGTGCAGCCGCGGGCCGCCGATGCCGAGGGGGTTGTCCAGACTCTGGTCCGGGCCGGCTACGAAACCGTCGACGGAGATGGACATGTGACAGGTGACAAGGCTCATGGTTACTCCGACCGCTCAGGCCCAGCAACATCATCGCTAAGGTAGCGCACGTGATCCTGGTGACGGGGGCGACCGGCAACGCCGGAGCGGAAGTGGCCCGGGCGCTGGCCGCGGCGGGCCATCCGGTCCGGGCTCTGACCAGGGATCCCTCCTCAGCCCGGCTGCCCGCCGGGGTGACCGCGGCCCAGGGCGACCTGACCGCGCCGGACACCCTGGACGGCGCCTTCGACGACGTGAGCGCGGTGTTCCTGCTGGCCGGGTACCCGGACGCGCCGGGGCTGCTGGCCCGGATGGCAGACGCCGGGGTGCGCCGGGTGGTCCTGCTGTCCACCGGTGCGGTGGAGGGCGGGGACCTGGACAACTACGTGGTCCGGTTCAACGTGGTCTCCGAGGCCGCCGTCCGCGACTCCGGGCTGAGCTGGACCGTGCTGCGCCCCAGCGGCTTCATGTCCAACGCCCTGCGCTGGCGGCCGCAACTGCGCGACGGTGACACGGTGCGTGAGCCGTTCGCGGACCTCCCGGTGGCGGTCATCGACCCGTTCGACATCGGCGTGGTGGCGGCCCGGGCCCTGACCGAGCAGGAGCACGCCGGCCACAGCTACCGGCTGACCGGCCCGCAGGCCCTGCTGCCCGCCGAGCGCCTGGCCATCCTGGGCGAGGTCCTCGGCCGGCCGCTGCGCCTGGTACCGCAGCCGGACGACGAGGCCCGGGACGCGATGAGCACGAACATGCCGGCGCCGCTGGTGGATGCGTTCTTCGCGTTCTCCCGGGGCGGGACCTACCTGGACAACGAGGTCGATCCGACCACGGCCCGCCTGCTCGGCCGGCCGCCGCGCACGTTCCGGGACTGGGCCCACGCCCACGCCGGTGACTTCACCGAGTAATTCGCGATCGAGCCGGGTGCTCAGCGCGATGGGCCCCTATTAAATATAAAAATGGTCGCCGTCAGCCTGGTGTAGCCGGGGACGGCTCGGTCGCCCGGCGGCGGCGCCCGGCCGGGAACACCTTCTGGGTGCGCTGACGCACGGCGACCGCGACGCGGACCGGCTCGGTGATCCGGGCCTGCAGGCGCCGGGCCACGGCCACGTGGTCGGAGGTCCAGATCATCCGGACCGCGGTGGCCGTACCCTGACCGTCCTGGCCGGTCAGGTCGTGCCGGACCGCGTCGACGAGGCGGGCATCGGCGGCGGGATCCGGCAGCAGCTCCGTGGGCACCTCGCCCGACCCGGTCAGGGCGGTGGCCATGGCCTGATACCAGGCGGTGACCTGGCCCACCTCGGCCAGCACCTCGTTACGGGCCGCGGTCCGGTTCCCGGACTGCGCGCCGTCGTCCCGGCTCCACAGGTCGACCACGGCGTCGGCCGACAGCCGCAGCACCGTGACCCCGGTGATCAGCGTGGCCACCTCGGGCAGCGGCAGGTGCTTGACCCCGCTCTCGGCCAGGTAGTTGCGGAAGGCGTCGTCCAGCCGGCGGCCCGCGGCCGCGGCCCGCTGCTGATCCGCCCGCGGCGCCGGGGTGGGCGACAGCACGCCGTCGCACCGGACCACCCCGTAGTTCACCGCACTGCCCAGGTAGCGGGCCGTGTCGGCGTAGGCGTCAGCCAGCGCCGTGCCCAGGCCCGAGGCCGCGCCCCGGGGCCAGAACAGCAGCCCGACCACCAGGCTGACCGCGCACCCGATGGCTATGTCCTCGATCCGGACCAGGCCGACCTTCCAGCCCGCGGGGGCGATGATGTTGTACAGGATCACCAGGGTGATGGTGAAGCTGGCCTGGCCGGCCGCGAACGAGATGGCGGCCGGGGCAAAACCGGCGATCAGCACGGCGATCGGCAGCAGGATCCACAGCACGGTGTCGTTGGTGCCGATGCCCAGGATCAGCGCCCCGCCGATGATGAACCCGGCCAGGTTGCCCAGCAGCGCGCGCAGCACGTTCTGCCCGGTGCTGAACGCATTCGAGCGCAGCACGCTCAGCGTGCCCAGCACCACCCAGAACGAGTGCTGCACCCCGGTCAGGTCGGACACCAGCACGGCCAGGCCCAGGGCGATCGCGCCGCGCACGCTGTTGTGCAGCCAGACCGAGTGCGGCTCGACGTGCGCGCTGGCCCGCTCCTGCACCGACGACAACGCCCCGCCGGCCCCGGCCGGCTGCCGCCCCAGCAGCTGCTGCCACCAGGGTCGTTCCAGGGCGGCCACGGTCTGCTGGATGTTGGCCACGATGGCCGAGGTCACGAAGCTCAGCTCCTGGGCCCGGAACGACGGCCCCAGGTCGGTCACGTACTGCTCGGCCGACTCCGATTCCATCCCGGCCAGGGACGTGGCCGCTTGTTCCATCGCGTCGCGGGCCTGTTCCAGCCGGTCCAGGCCGGGGCGCAGCGTTTCCAGCGCCCCGCGGCCCGCGTCGAGCAGCGCCGTGGCCTGGTCCAGCAGGTTGGCCGCGGCCAGCTTGACCCCGCACACCTCGTCGCTGATCGGCCCGGTGTGGCCGGTGACGGGTATCTGGTCCAGCACCTCGTCCAGCCAGATCAGCTCGTCGACCAGCCGGACCAGGGTGCGGGCGGCGGTGGTCAGCCCGGTCGGCCGGTACGGCGTAGCGAAGAACGAAGTCCGCAGGCCGGCCACGGCCGTATTGGACGTGTCCGTGGCCGCGTCCAGAGCCGCCCGGGTGGTCTCCACCGCAGCCTGATCCGGGCCGCCCCGGACCTTGGCGAACGCGGCTTCGGCCCGCAGCCGGCCGGCCAGCTCCGTGCTGGCCCGCACCACCGGTCCGCGCAGCGGATCACGCGCCGGGGCGGGCCACAGGAACCTGATCGCGATCAGCGAGACCGCGCCCGCCAGCAGCCAGCCGGCCAGCCGGTCCGGGATCGAGCTCACCGGCCCGCGCAGCGAGACCGACAGGATGAACGCCAGCAGCAGCGAGGTCGACGCGCTGGCCAGCGCGGAGCTGACCACCCCGGCGAACAGTACGAAGAACGCGACGACCAGCATGGCCAGCGCGGCTAGCCAGTCCACGCGCGAGCACAGCGTGCCCAGCACGACGAACACCGCCCCGGTCGCGATCAGCGCGACCTGGTCCGGCAGCCGCTCCCGCATCCGGCCGCCGAACGCCACGAACAGCAGCATGGCCAGCGACCCGAACGCGGCGAACGTGGCCATGACCGGGTTGCCGATCACCTTCACGCTCAGCGCCAGCAGCGCCGGCATGATGATCGCGCTCCGGCCGGCCCGGCGCAGCGCGAGCAGGCCGGCGTCCCGCGACCGGAGCCACTGCAGGCCCCGGAGCAGCTCAGACCTCATTCGGCTCTCATCGGGTGTTGAGCAGGTCGCGCGCGGCCGCCGCGATGTGCGCCGCGTCGATGCCGGACTCGGCCAGCAGCTCCTCCGGCGTGCCCGAGCCGGGCATCTCGCGGACGGCGAGGTGGGTCAGCCACACCTTCTGCGGCCCGGCGTTCAGCAGCGCGTCAGCCACGGCCGAGCCCAGACCGCCCTCGGGGTGGTGGTCCTCGGCCACGATCAGGCAGCCGTTGGTGGCCGCCACCGCCGTCACCAGCGTCTCGGTGTCGATCGGCTTGACCGAGTACAGGTCGATGACCCGGGCGCTGATGCCGTCGGCGGCCAGCTGGTCCGCGGCGGCCAGGGCCTCATGCAGGGTGACGCCGGCGCCGACCAGCGTCACCGCGTCATCCGGGCTGGACCGCAGCACCTTCGACCCGCCGATGGGGAACTTCTCCCCGGTCTCGTACAGCACCGGGTACGCGCCGCGGGTGGTGCGCAGGTAGCTGACCCCGGTCCGGTCGGCCATGGCCCGGACCAGGGCGGCGGTGCTGGTGCCGTCGCTAGGGTAGAGCACGGTCGAATCGTGCACCGCCCGCATCATGGCCAGGTCCTCCAGGGCCATCTGCGAGGGACCGTCCGGGCCGATCTCGACGCCGGAGTGCGAGCCGGACAGCCGGATACTCGACCGCGAGATCGCCGCCATCCGGATGAAGTCGTAGGCCCGGGTCAGGAAGGCCGCGAACGTCGAGGCGAACGGGGTGTAGTGGCGCACGGCCAGCCCGACCGCCGAAGCGACCATCTGCTGCTCGGCGATGTACATCTCGAAGTAGCGCTCGGGGAACAGGTGCGCGAACTCATTGGCGTAGGTGGAGTTGCTGACCTCGCCGTCCAGCGCCACCACCCGGGGGTTGTCGGCGCCCAGCGCGGCCAGCGCGTCACCGTAGGCCTTCCGGGTGGCCACCTTGTCCCCGACCGTGTAGCGCGCGGACGGCACGTCGCCCTCCGGGGCGGTCGGGTCCAGCTCAGGCCCGCGATCCGGCACCGGGGCGGGCAGCGGGCCGCGCACGGTCAGATGCCGTTCGCCGCCCAGTTCGGCCACGGCGCGCTCGGCCATGTCCGCGGGGAAAGGCTTGCCGTGCCAGCCATCCTTGTCTTCCACCTCGGAGAACCCGCGGCCCTTGATCGTGCGGGCCAGGATCACGGTCGGCTGCGGCACCGACCCGTCGGCGGCGGTGGCGAAGGCCTGGTCGATCTCTGCCAGGTCGTGCCCGTCGATCTCCAGCACCCGGGCCCCGAACGCGGCCGCGCGGCTTGTGTACCGGTCCAGGTCCCACTCCCACTCGGTCGGCCCGCGCTGGCCGAGCCGGTTGACGTCGACGATCGCGATCAGGTTGGACAGCTCGTAGAAGGAGGCCTTGTCCAGCGCCTCCCAGATCGAGCCCTCGGCCATTTCGCTGTCCCCGCACAGCACCCACACGTGGTACGGCAGCCGGTCCAGGTACTTCCCGGCCAGCGCGACCCCCACCCCGTCCGGCAGCCCCTGGCCCAGCGACCCGGTGGCCACGTCGACCCACGGCAGCACCGGCGTCGGGTGGCCCTCCAGCCGGGCGCCGAAGCGCCGGTACTGGGTCATCAGCTCCTCGTCGGACACCACCCCGACCGCCTTGTACACCGAGTACAGCAGGGGCGAGGCGTGGCCCTTGGAGAAGATCAGGTGGTCGTTCGCGGGGTTGCCCGGGTTGTCCCAGTCGTAGCGCAGGTGCCGCCCGACCAGGACCGCGAGCAGGTCAGCGGCGGACATGCTCGAGGTCGGATGGCCCGACCCCGCGCTCGTACTGGACCGGACGGAATCAACGCGTAGCTGCGCGGCCAGCTCGGCGGCCGCGGACAGGTCGATCCCGGTGAGCGACTGAGGGGTGCTGCCCATGACGGTCCCTTTCGTTGGCTCTTTTCGTGGCGCTATCCCTGATTGGCGGCCCTGGCTGAACCGGCCGGGCCGTACGTTGTCACTAGCTTTCCCGACGCCATGTGCACGCACGCACCAGGGTCGCCGTTACGGGGATGCTAGGCCAGATCGGCTGGCGCTACAGCTATGGCTGACAGCCGACGACGCGGAGGGCAAAGTCGCCGTACTCGCGGGCGACATAGGTGTCGGGGTAGCGGCCGGTGGGGCGGAACCAGGATTTGGCGCCGTTGCCCATCTCCAGGACGGCGAACGCGGCCAGCTGAGGGTTGCCGGTCTCGAAGCGGCCGGCGCGGCAACCCTCGGCGATGATGGCGCGGACGCGGCTGGCGTAGCGGTCGCGCTTGGCCACGATCGCGTCGCGGTTGGCCGGGGCCAGGCTGCGGACCTCGGTGTTGCACACGGTCACCTCGGCCGGGTTGCGCAGAAAGTCCAGCACCAGGGACTCGGTGGCCGCCCGCAGCTGCCCGGGGATGTCCTCGACGCCCGCCAGCGCCTCCTCCTGAGCGTTCAGGGCCCGGTCCATCGCCTTGTCCATGATGGCGAACAGCATGTCCTGCTTGGACGTGACGTGGTTGTACAGGCTGGACGCGCGCACGCCCAGGGTCTCGGCGACGTCCTTCATCGAGGTGCCGCGGTAGCCGCGCTCGGCGAACAGCTCACAGGCCGTGTCAATGACCGTGGCCCGGCTGAGGCCCGCCAACATTGACCGCTGCATGCCCAGCACTCTACGGTAACTAATGAACGTTCGTTAGTCCGTTCTGGCGCGCGGAACTCACAACAGGAGCCGCGCCGGAACTCGCGGGAGGACACCGATGACCGCATCCGAAGCCTGGGAACTCGACGCTGAGCACGAGGACTTCAGGGCCAGCGTCCGGACCTTCGTGGACCGCCAGGTACGCCCGGTGGTGGAAGAAGCCGAGGAAAAGGGCCGACCGTCGGCGGCACTGCTGAAGGAGATGGGCAGCGCCGGGCTGCTCGGGCTGGCCGTGCCCGAGGAGTACGGCGGTGGCGCGGGTGACTCCCTGGCCATCGTGGTGCTGTCCGAGGAGCTGGCCCGGGCCAGCGGCGGCATCGCGGTGACCGCGCTGGTCACCGGCTACATGTCCACCCCGCACATCGCCAAGTTCGGCACCGAGGCGCAGTGCGCCCGGTACCTGCCCAGCCTGGTGGCCGGGGAGAAGATCGCCTCGATCGCGGTCACCGAGCCCGGTACCGGGTCCAACGTGGGTGGCATCACCACCCGCGCGACCCCGGCCGACGGCGGGTACCGGCTGGACGGCACGAAGATGTTCATCACCAACGCGGGCATCGCCGACGTGGTGATCGTGGCCGCCCGGACCTCACCCGACGGGCACCGCGGCGTCACCACGTTCATCGTGGAGGCGGACAACCCGGGCCTGTCCGTGGGCCAGCCGCTGCGCAAGATGGGCTGGCACGGCTCGGACACCCGCGAGGTCGTGCTGTCGGACTGCTTCGTGCCCGCCGACGCGGTGCTGGGCGAGGTGGGCCGGGGCTTCCACCAGATCATGTCCGCGTTCCAGCTGGAGCGGCTCACGCTGGCTGGGATGGGCATCGGCCACGCGGCCGAGTGCCTGGCCGCGGCGACCGCGTACGCCAAGGACCGGGACGTGTTCGGCGTACCGCTGATCAGCAAGCAGGCCATCCGGCACCGGCTGGCCGCGCTGTCGATCGAGCTGGAGGCGGCCCAGCTGCTGACCTATCGGGCGGCGGCCCGGCTGGACGCGGGGCACCCGGAGGCCGAGGCCTCGGTGGCCAAGGCCAAGTATCAGGCGGCCATCGCGGCCTGCCACATCGTCGACGAGTGCGTGCAGCTGTTCGGCGGCAGCGGCTTCCTGGAGGAGACGCCGGTGGCCCGGCACTACCGGGACGTCCGGGTGCTGCGCATCGGCGGCGGCACCGACGAGATCCAGCTGGAGATCCTGGCCAAGGATCTGCCCGCGTGACCGCTGAGACCACTGAAACCAGTGGGGCCTCTGGGGCTGACAGGGCTGAGGGGGCCGAGACCGTCCGCCGGGCCATTGCCGCGGCCGAACGGGGCAACGACACTTCGCGATGGCCGGACAAGCTGCCGGTGGCCGACCGGCTGGCCGTGCTGCTGGACCCGGGCAGCTGGCGCGAGGACGGCCTGCTGGCCAACGCGACGGCGGACGGGCTGCCTGCGGACGGCGTACGCACCGGGGTGGGCCGGATCCACGGCCGCCCGGTCGCGGTCATCGCCCACGACTTCGCGGTCAAGGCCGGTTCGTGGGGCAGGCTGACCTGCGAGAAGCAGGTCCGCATCCTGGAGCGGGCCGACCGGGACCTGCTGCCGGTGGTCTACCTGGTCGACTCGGCCGGCGGCCGGCTCACCGACCAGCTCGGCTTCTTCTCCGACCGGCGCGGCGCTTCAGCGATCTTCCAGCTCCAGGTGGCCCTGTCCGGGCGGGTGCCGCAGATCTGCTGCCTGCACGGGCCGTCCGCGGCCGGCGGCGCCTACATGCCGGCCTTCACCGACTGGGTCGGCATGGTCGAGGGTCACGCCTCCATGTACCTGGCCTCGCCGCGGGTAGCGGAGAAGGTCACCGGCGAGCGGACCACGCTGGAGGAGATGGGCGGCGCGGTCATGCACGCCACCGTGTCCGGCTGCGCCGACGAGGTGTTCGGGTCGGACTGGGAGGTCATCGCGGCGGCCCGGCTGCTGCTGTCCTACCTGCCGGACAGCTGGGAACAGCGGCCCCCCGTCGGCTCCCCGGCCGAACCAGCCCGCACCGACTGGGCCGGCGTGATCCCCAGCGCCGAAGCGGAGGGCTACGACGTTCGCGAGGTCATCGAGGGACTCGTGGACGCGGAGACCTTTTTCGAGATTAAAGCGAACTGGGCGGAGGAGATCGTCGTCGGGCTGGCCCGGCTGGACGGCGCCGTGGTCGGCCTGATCGCCAACCAGCCGCAGGTCCGCAGCGGCGCGATCTTCGTGGACTCGGCCGACAAGGCGGCCCGGTTCATCACCTTGTGCGACGCGTTCAACATCCCGCTGATCTTCCTGCACGACGTGCCCGGCTTCATGGTCGGCGTGGCGGTGGAACGGCAGGGCATCATCCGCCACGGCGCGAAGATGATCACCGCCATGGCCAGCGCCGAGGTGCCCAAGTTCTCGGTCATCCTGCGCAAGAGCTACGCCGCCGGGTACTACGCGATGTGCGCGCCGGGCTTCGAGCCGCGCGCCTCGATCGCGCTGCCCACCGCGATCGTCGCCCCGATGGGCGCGGAAGCCTCGGTCAACGCCATGTACGCGCGGAAGATCGCCGACATCGCCGACCCGGCCGAGCGGGAGGCCTTCATCGCGGCGCGCATCGCCGAGCAGCGGGCCGACATCGACCTGCTCCGGGTGGCCAGCGAGCTGGTGGTGGACGCGGTGGTGGAGCCCGCGGACCTGCGCGGCGAGCTGATCGCGCGGCTGGCCGAGGCGGAACACTGGACGCGCCGGCCACCACGCCGCCATCATCACATCAGCCCGGTTTGATCATGAAGCCGCGACCCGCCACTCGGGCGGGCGCCCCGCCGCCGTGCGGGCCTTGTTGGGGAGGGTGTCTATGGCAGACAATCTGAGCCAGCTGCTGGCGACCCCGCTGCAGCCGCTCCAAGAGCAGTGGCGGTCGGCGGCGCAGGCCAGGCGGCTGGAGATCGCCCGGGCCCGGCACGACGAAAGCCCGGACTCCTACTGGGCCTGGGTCGCCGAACAGCAGCGCTGGATGCACCCCTGGGACACGGTGCGGACCGGCGAGCTGGGCGACTTCACCTACTTCGCCGGCGGCCGGATGAACGTGGCCGACAACTGCGTGGACCGCTGGGCCGAAGACCCCGCCACCGCGCAGAAGACCGCGGTGATCTGGGAGGGCGAGCCCGGTGACGTCCGCACGGTCAGCTACGCCGAGCTGGCCAGCGAGGTCAGCCGGCTGGCGGGCGCGCTGGTCGAGCTGGGCGTGACCAAGGGCGACGTGGTCGCCATCTACACGCCCAACGCGATCGAGGCGTTCACCGCGGTGCACGCCTGCAACCGGATCGGCGCCATCTACACGATCTTGTTCTCCGGGTTCGGGCCGGACGCGGTGCGGTCCCGGCTGGAAGCCTCCCGGGCCAAGCTGGTCATCGTGCTCGACGCCTCCTACCGGCGGACCAAGCTGATCCCGCTGCTGGACACGCTGAGGACGGCCCGCGGCCAGGTCAGCACGGTGCAGCACACGATCGTGGTCGACCGTACCGGCCGCGGGGTGCCGCTGCAGGACGGGGAGATCTCCTACACCGACGCCCTGGAACTGGCCCCCGAGGGCACCCCGGCGGTGCCGCTGGAGGCCAACGACCCGGCCTTCCTCATCTTCACCAGCGGGACCGAGGCCCGGCCCAAGGGCGTGGTCCACAGCGTGGCCGGCTTCCTGCTCGGCACCTGGGCCAACGTCCTGTGGCAGGTCGGCCCGGAGGACGGCGACGTGTACTGGGTCGCGGCCGACGTCGGCTGGCTGACGTTCCCGATCCAGGCCGTGGTGGGCGGGCTGGCCAACGGCATGACCGTGGCCTGCTTCGAAGGGGCCATGGACAGTCCCACCAACGCAAGGTTCTACGAGATCTGCGAGAAGCACCACGTGACCAAGGTGCTGGGGGCGCCGACGCTGCTGCGCATGCTGCGTAAGTACGGCGACGACCTGGCCGCGGCTCACCCGCTGCCGGAGCTGAAGCTGGTCACCGTCCAGGGTGAGCCGCTGGACGGAGAGACGTTCTCCTGGGCCACCCGGCACCTGGGCGGCGGCGTCCCGGTGGTCAACGCCTACGGTCAGACCGAAACCGGCTCGACCTGGGCCTACCCGGTGGCGGGGGTGGAGGCGCTCAAGCCCGGCTCGACCGGGACGGCCGTCCCCGGGCACGTGTACGACATCGTGGACGACAACGGCAAGCCGGTGCCGCCGGGCACCAAGGGCAACCTGATCCTGACCCAGCCGTTCCCCACCCTGGCCCGCACGGTGTGGGACGACCCGGCGCGCTACCACCACGCTTATTTCAGCCGCTATCCCGGCTTTTACGCCACCAACGACGAGGCCGTGCTGGACCAGGACGGCCACCTGTGGGTGCTGGGCCGGTCCGACGACGTGATCAACGTGGCCGCGCACCGGATTTCCACCCTGGAGATCGAGGCCATCGCGACCGCTCACCCGCAGGTGGCCGAGGCCGCCGTGGTGGGGGTGGCCGACCAGACCAAGGGCACGGTGCCGGTGGCGTTTCTGACCCTGCTCGACGGGGCCGACCCGGGCCAGGTCACCCAGGAGGTGGCGACCGAGGTGTCCTCCCAGCTTGGCGGCTACGCCCGGCTGGGGTCGGTCTACCTGACCTCGGCCCTGCCGAAGACCCGGACCGGCAAGACCATGCGGCGGCTGCTCCGGGACGTGGTGGAACACGGCGAACCGCAGGGCGACACCAGCGCCATGGAGGACGTGTCCGGACTGCAGGCCGTGCAGCAGGCCGTCAAGGGGTCCAGCGCCCCGGCCGGGAGCGCGTGACCAGTGGCCGGAATGTGGTTCGAGCAGCTCAAGGCCGGCCTGCGGGTCCGGCACGTGACCACCCGCACGGTGACCGAGACCGACAACGTGCTGTTCACGACGATGACCATGAACCCGCAGCCGCTGCACCTGGACGCGGAGTTCGCGGCCACCACCGAGTTCGGCCAGCGTCTGGTCAACAGCATGTTCACCGTGGCCCTGGTGGTCGGCCTGGCCGTGCCGGAGCTGACCCTGGGCACGACCGTGGCCAACCTTGGCTTCTCCAAGATCGAGTTCCCGGCGCCGGTGTTCGCCGGGGACACCATCCACGTGGAAACCGTGGTGGTGGACGCGCGCCGGTCGCGATCCCGGCCGGACAACGGCATCGTGACCTTCGAGCACCACGGCATCAACCAGCGCGGCGAGACGGTCTGTGTCGCCGTCCGGGCGGCCCTGATGCGCTGCCGCCCCGCGGAGCCAGAGTGAGCGTCGCCCCACGGAGCCAGAGTGAGCGGAGCAGGAGTGATCAGTTCGTGCCGGTGCTGAACCGGGTCCGGAGCCTGCTGTTCATGCCGGGCACCCGGGCCGACATGATCGCCAAGATCGCCCGGATCGTGCCCGACGTGGCCGCGGTCGATCTGGAGGACGCGGTCGGCCCGGCGGACAAGGAGGCCGCGCGGGCCACCGCCGTCGCGGCCATCGGCGCCCTGGATCCGGACGCTCCCACCGCGGTCCTGATCCGGGTCAACCCGGTCGGCTCGCCCTGGTTCGTGGCCGACGTCGCCGCCGCGGCCCGGTCCGCCGCGGCGGGCCTGGTCGTGCCGAAGCTGTCCAGCTCACAGGACCTGCACGAGGTGCGGCAGGCGCTGGCCGAGAACTCCTGGACGGACGCGCTGATCGTGGCCGGGCTGGAGACCGCGCGGGGCGTGGCCGACGCCCGGCCGCTGCTGGCCGGCGGCCTGGCCGGGGCCTACTTCGGGGCCGAGGACTATATCGCCGACATCGGCGGCCGCCGGACTGCGGAAGGGGCCGAGGTGCTGTACCCGCGCAGCCACGTCTGCCTGGCCGCGTACCTGGCGGGCATGCCCTCGATCGACCAGGCCGTGGTGGGCCTGGGCGACGACGAGCACTTCCTGGCCGACGCCCGGGCGGGCCGGGCGCTCGGTTACCAGGGCAAGATCTGCATCCACCCGCGTCAGGTCGAGCTGGCCCACGAGGTGTTCACCCCCACGACCGAGGAGGTCGCGCACGCCGAGGCCGTGCTGGCCGCGGGCGAGGCCGGTGTCGGCGTGGTCGACGGACAGATGGTGGACATCGTCCACGTCAAGATGGCTCGGTCCGTGCTGGCCCGGGTGGGCCGGGAGCCGTCGCCGGAGCTGTCCGGGGGACCGGAGCGGCCGTGACGTTCAAGCGGGTCCTGATCGCCAATCGCGGTGAGATCGCGCTGCGGGTGGTGCGCGCCTGCCGCGACGCCGGGCTGACCAGCATCGCGGTGTACGCCGACCCGGACGCCGGGGCGCCGTACGCCCAGCTGGCCGACGAGGCGGTGGCCCTGGGCGGTAGCACGGCCGCCGACAGCTATCTCGACATCGGGCGGCTGCTGGCGGCCGCCGGGCAGACCGCGGCCGACGCCGTCCACCCCGGCTACGGCTTCCTGGCCGAGAACGCCGATTTCGCCCAGGCCGTCATGGACGCCGGTCTGACCTGGATCGGGCCGCCGCCCGGCGTGATCCGCGCGCTCGGCGACAAGGTCCAGGCCCGGGCGATAGCCCGCCAGGCCGGGGCGCCACTGGTCCCCGGCACCACCGCACCGGTGGCCGACGCGGCGCAGGCCCGTCAGTTCGCGGAGCAGCACGGGCTCCCGATCGCGATCAAGGCCGCGCACGGTGGCGGCGGCCGCGGGCTGCGGATCGTCCGCGACCTGGGCGAGGTGGTGCCGCTGTTCGATGCCGCGGTACGCGAGGCCACGGCCGCGTTCGGCCGGGGTGAGTGCTTCGTCGAGGCCTACGTCGAACGGGGCCGGCACGTCGAAGCCCAGGTGCTCGCGGACACCCAGGGCACGGTGGTGGTCGTCGGCACCCGCGACTGCACGCTACAGCGCCGGTACCAGAAGCTGGTCGAGGAGGCGCCCGCGCCGTTCCTGACCGACCCCCAGCAGGACCTGCTGGAACGGTCCGCCGCCGCCATCTGCGCCGCGGCCGGTTACGTCAACGCGGGCACGGTGGAGTTCCTGCTGTCGCCGCGCGGGGAACTGTCGTTCCTGGAGGTCAACACCCGGCTGCAGGTGGAGCACTCGGCCACCGAGGAGTCGACCGACACCGACCTGGTGCGGGCCCAGCTGCTGATCGCGGCCGGTCACACGGTCGCGGTGGCCCTGGGGCCGGGGGCCTCGGGACCGGGCCCGGTGACCGTGGCGCGGCGGCACGCGATCGAGTTCCGGGTCAACGCCGAACAGCCCGGCCAGGGGTTCGCCCCCTCGACCGGGACGATCACCGGCCTGCGGGTACCGAGCGGGCCCGGCATCCGGCTGGATTCCGGGATCGAGGCTGGCAGCGAGGTCGGCGGGCAGTTCGACTCGCTGCTGGCCAAGCTGATCGTGACCGGCCGGGACCGGCGGCAGGCGCTGGAACGGGCCCGCCGCGCGCTGGCCGAGTTCGAGGTCACCGGCGTGCAGACCACGCTGCCGTTCTTCCGCGCGGTGCTGGCCGAGCCCGCGTTCACCGCCGAAGGGCCGGACGGCTTCGCCGTGCACACCCGGTGGATCGAGCAGGACTACCGGCCCAGCCCGGACGCCGCTGGCGCCCCGGACGCCGCCGGGTCTCCGGGCAGCTCCGGGGCGGAGAGCCTGGGGGACGGGGTGCCGGTCCGGATCGGCCGTCGCTGGCTCACCGCGGATGTGCCCGGCCTGGCCCAGGCGCGCGAGGGCCCGCTCGGCCGGGCCCGGCAGCAGGCCCGCGAACGTCAGGAACGAGCTGGCCAGGCGGCCGGCGACATCATCAGTGCGCCCATGCAGGGCACCGTGCTCCGGGTCGCGGTGGCCGACGGTGATGAGGTCGCCGCGGGCCAGGAACTGCTGGTGGTCGAGGCGATGAAGATGGAGAACCCGCTGCGCGCCCCGCACCCGGGACGGGTGGCCGGGCTGCAGGCCGCGGCCGGGGACACCGTGGCCCAGGGCGCCGTGCTGTGCCGGGTCATCCCGGCCGGGGACCCCGACGACGCCGTCGGCGCAGCGGACCGCGCGTGAAGGCCGGGCTGATGCTGGGCGGGGCGCCGGACCCGGCCGACGTGCCCGGCGCCGCCCGCCGGGCCGAGAAACTCGGCTTCGACCTGGTGACCTCGGGTGAACACCTGTTCTTCCACGGCCCGACGTCGAACGCCTTCCTCACCCTGGCCGCCGCGGCCGCCGTCACCGAGCGGATCCGGCTGGTCAGCACGCTGACCCTGCTGCCGCTCTACCCGATGGCGCTGGTGGCCAAGCTGACCGCCAGCCTGGACCAGCTCTCCCGCGGCCGGTTCGAGCTGGGCGTGGGGGTCGGCGGCGAGTACCCGCCCGAGTTCGCCGCCAGCGGCGTGCCGGTGGCCGGCCGTGGCCGCCGGGCCGACGAGGCCCTCGAGGTCCTGATCCGGCTACTGTCCGGCGAAACGGTCACCGCGGACGGGGCGTTCGGCGCACTGCAGGACCTGCGGCTGGACCCGCCACCCCGGCAGCGGCCGCACCCGCCGA
Organism: Streptosporangiaceae bacterium; assembly: GCA_965277615.1. Lineage (GTDB taxonomy): Bacteria > Actinomycetota > Actinomycetes > Streptosporangiales > Streptosporangiaceae > Bog-532. The sequence goes on from CBDIDG010000005.1 coordinate 938,515, forward strand.
TCTGGGTCGGTGGCCGCCAGCCCGCGGCCCAGCGCCGGGCGGCCCGGTTCGGGGACGTCTGGATGCCGTACATGGTCAGCCCCGGGTCCTTCGGCCGCAGCCTGACCGGGGTGCGCGAGTTCGCGGCCGAGGCGGGCCGGCCGGGTTCCGAGGTGGCCGGGGCCCTGTTCATCTGGGGCAGCGTCGACCGCGACGACGCCCGGGCCCGCGAGGAGGCGGTGAGCTTCGTCAGCCAGGTCTACCAGCAGGACTTCGGGCCACTGGCCGACCGTTACCTGCTGCACGGCGACCCGGACACGGTGCTGGCCCGGCTGGCCGATTACCAGGCGGCGGGGGCGGACACGGTGATCTTCTCCCCGGCCTGTGCCCCCGAACGGCACGACGAAGTGACCGCCCTGTTCGCCCAGGAAGTGCTGCCCCGGCTGTGAGCTGCGTGCCGCGCCGGCCGGGCCGCTCAGGCCCCCGTGGCTGAGCGGCCTGGCCCGGCGATCCCCGTTACCGGCAGCGTCAGTGTTGGCGTCAGTGTTGGCGTCAGTGTTGGCGTCAGGGGCGGCGGACTTTGCCGGGCCGCTTGGGCGGGCGGCCGGGCGGGCGCTTGACGGCCAGGACGCGGCCGCGCTGGATGATCTCACCGCCCCAGACGCCGCAGGGTTCAGCGCGTTCGACCGCGCCGGCCAGGCACGGTCCGCGCAGCGGGCACGAACGGCAGCCCGCCTTGGCTAGCTCCAGGTCATCAGGCCGTTCGGAAAACCACAGGTGCGGGTTGTTCGCGCACGGCAGCGCGGCACCAACGTCTGCGGCCTCGCGCAGCATTGAGGTGACGGCCAGGTCGTTGCGGTGCATTCGAGGGGCCCCCTGTCATGTCCGTACGAATGCGGCGATACCAACTGTGCACCGGGTGGCCCTCCTCCCACATCGGCCGACTGGATGATCCCGGTGTCCTCCGCCAGGAGGAGATGGGCTGCGCACCCGGAGTACTTCTGAAGGCTGAGACGACCCGCCATCGGGGGATTCATCGGTCTGCGCCAACGAAATGTTTGACCCCTCTAGCGGGTTGTACCAAGTGCAGGTCAAAGTGATAACAGCCCCGACAACAAGGAGCTGACGTGGCAACCGATTACCGCAAGGACCCCGAGGCGCTGGCCAAGCTGACCGACGAGCAGTACCAGGTCACCCAGCAGTGCGGGACCGAGCCTGCGTTCAACAATGAATTCTGGAACAACAAGGAGCCGGGCATCTACGTCGACGTGGTGTCGGGCGAGCCCCTGTTCGCTTCGGTCAACAAGTACGACAGCCAGTCCGGCTGGCCGAGCTTCACCGTGCCGATCGAGCCGAACAACGTGGTGGAGAAGACCGACACCAGCTACGGCATGGTCCGGACCGAGGTCCGCTCCAAGGCTGGCGACAGCCACCTGGGTCACCTGTTCCCCGACGGGCCACCGGAGCAGGGCGGCCTGCGTTACTGCATCAACTCCGCCTCGCTGCGCTTCGTCCCACTCGACGACCTCGAGCACGAGGGATACGGCGACTACCGCAAGCTGTTCGACGAGAAGGGAAGGGCCGCGAAGTGAGCGACCGAACCGAGAAGGCCATCCTGGCGGGCGGATGTTTCTGGGGGGTGCAGGAGCTGGTCCGCAAGCTGCCCGGCGTGATCTCGACCCGGGTCGGCTACACCGGCGGCGACGTACCCAACGCGACCTACCGCAACCACGGCACGCACGCCGAGGGGCTGGAGATCATCTTCGACCCGGAGAAGACCTCCTACCGGGATCTGCTGGAGTTCTTCTTCCAGATCCACGACCCGACGACCAAGAACCGTCAGGGCAACGACATCGGCCTGAGCTACCGGTCGGCGATCTTCTACACCAGCGATGAGCAGAAGCGCGTCGCTGAGGACACCATCGCCGACGTCGACGCCTCCGGCCTGTGGCCGGGCAAGGTCGTCACCGAGGTCGATCCCGCCGGGCCGTTCTGGGAGGCCGAGCCGGAGCACCAGGACTACCTGCAGACCTACCCCAACGGGTACACCTGCCACTGGGTCCGCCCGGGCTGGAAGCTGCCGCACCGCGACAAGGATGCGGTCTCCAGCTGAGGACGCAGTAACCAAAGTAACCCGGTAAGACCGAACGAGAAGGCCCCGTCCGCTGGTCGCGGACGGGGCCTTGGTGTTGGTGCGCTTTTTAATCAGGGGTAGCTGACGACGTTGCTCGGGCCGGGGTTGTCCGCCGTGACCGGGGCCCCGGTGTCGTTGACGACGTGGTCGATGCCACCCAGACCGCTGAGGTAGCGGGTGAACACGTCGTGCAGCTGGACGCCGGGGGTGTCCGGCACCGAGAACGCGGTGGCCGAGTGGATGTCGACCCCCTGGTTGAAGAAGCTGTAGCTGCCCAGGCCGTAACCGGAGAAGCTGGTGACCTTGGACCCGATCACGAACGCCGGGTAACCGTCGGTCGTGGGGCTGGACATCCAGGCCGCCTGGCTGGGGACCTCGTACGGCATCTCGTTCTGGAAGAAGATGACTTCGCCGCCCTGGCCGTTCCATACCACCTCGCTCTTCTGGTAGTGCTCGACGGCCAGGCCGTAGGCCAGCACGTTATTGCCGTTCACGACCAGACCGGTCTGGGCCTGGTCGCAGGTCCAGCAGCCGTTGGCGCCGCCGCCCACCCCGTTCTGGTCGGGGGTGCCGGTCTGCCCGGCCCCATGGTCGGCCCGCCAGGCCCAGATGTCGTCCAGGATCACGTTGGAGCTGTCCACCACCAGGCTGTCGGTGGCCGTACCCGCGGTCTCCCCGCCGATGCGGAAGAACACGTCCTGCACCAGGGCCGGGTCGGACGCGCTGCCCAGCTTGCTGGTGAGCGGGGTGCCCAGCTGGACCAGGTCGGCCGAGTTCTTCGGCCCGGCGTCCACGATGAGCCCGGACAGCTTGACCCCCTGCGGGACCAGCGCGTTGATCGCGGCGGTGCCGTTCTGCGGGACCAGAGTCGGGAAGCCCACGCCGAGCACCACCGTGTCCGGCCGCGACACCAGGATCGGGGCCTTCAGGTTGTACACGCCCGGGGTGAGGATCAGGTCCTTGCCCAGGGCCAGCGCCGCGTCGATGGCCACGATCGAGGTGCTGGGGGTGGCGATGAAGAACTTGCTGATCGGCAGGGTCGTGCCCGCCGTGCTGCCGCTGGCCCAGGACGGCCCGGAGGTGTTCTTCTGCAGCGATGGCACGAACACGCTGAACACGCCGGAGCTGCTGGTCTGCAGGAACGGCTCTTCCTGGGTCTGCGGGCTGGTGTCCAGCGTGGTGTACGGGTTGGCATTACCGGGGTTGCCGCCGGTGAAGTTCTGGGCCGGGGCGCCTGGGTCACCGGAGAAGACCTGGTTCCAGACGCCGTTCGACCAGCCGTCCAGGTTGGTGTTGCGGACGAAGAACTGCTGCTGCGACCCGTTGGTCACCGAACCGCCGGAGAACGACGAGTCGGCGATGAACCCGCCGCTGGCGTACTGCGGGCCGGCCGAGCAGTAGTCCATCAGGGACAGGTTGCCGCCGGTGAGGTTGACCCGGCGCATCGGCGCGGCCTGCGACACGGCCCAGAAGTCGGTGCCGGACTGGCAGCCGGTCTGCCCGGCGACATTGATGGTCAGGTTGGACAGCGACCGCCAGAAGTTGTCCAGCGCGATGCAGTTGCTGCTGCCGTCGGTGGTCGCGAAGCACTGGTTGTACACGTTGATGGTGCCGTTGATGGTCACGTCCTTGGGCGAGGAGCCCAGGCCCGCTACCTCGGTGTAGTAGCCCACCTGGAACGACAGCGGGTCCGCGGCCGAGCCGTAGGTGCCCGGCTCGAACAGCAGCGCGTAGCGCTGGGGGCCGAACTGGTTGGAGATCTGCTGGTTCGCGATCGAGTCGACCGTGGCCTGGATCTGGCTCTGCGGCATGTCCGGGGTGAACACATAGACGTTCGGCCCGAGGTTCGGGGTCCCGGCCACGTGCGCGGCCGGCGTCACGGCCGCGCTGCTGGCCGGCGCGACGCTCGCGGCCGCCTTGACCGTGGCGTGGGTGGCCGCAGCCGTCGAGGTGGTCGCGGCTGATACCTGGGCGGCTCCCGCCGCCGTCAGCCCGAGCACCCCGGCCAGAACCGCGATTCCCGCGGCGGAACCGTGCCAGCTCGAACGGTGTCGGCTCGAACGGTGCCAGCTCGAACTGTCCTGGCTCGAGCTGGGGCGCCGCCATCGCCCTGGCCTGGTCCGCGTCCCTGCATCCTCGGAGAGAGCGCTCTCTCCGGGTGCCATCCTGTTGCGTCTCAATCTCATCAGCAGTCCATTTCTGTGCGTAGCACCAGCGCTACCACCATTCCGCCGACAGCATCTCTCATTGGAGACCAGGCTCCAAGAGTTCTGATAACACTTTTTGTTTCGAAAAGTCCGTGGCTGACGGGCTTCAGTGCGGCTGAGGGCCGCGCACCCGGAGATCAGCCCCGGGTACGCGGCCCACGAGATGGTCAGGGCTGGTCAGCAGGCGCCGTCGTCGGTCCAGGCCCCGGAGGCCCCACCGGGTACCTCGTCGTAGTTCCACTGGCTGGCGGTCCAGTTGTGGCCGCTGTAGGAGACGTCGTTGCCGGAGGTGTAGGCGGTCGAGTTGCTCCAGGGCGCGTCGCACGAGCCGCCGGTAGGCGGGCCAGTGGTCGGCGGTGCAGTGGTCGGCGGCGCAGAGGTGGTCGGCGGCGGCGTCGGGCCGGTGCTGCCGCTCCCGCTGCCGCTGGTGAAGGCCTGGAACGCCTGGGTGAAGGCGCCGGTGCTCTGGCTGAGGCCGCTGCAGGTGGACGAGGCGCTGGTCTGGCCCGGGCAGCCGCCGTTGTCCCGGCCCTCGGCCCAGAACGACACCAGCGCGATGCCTTCGGCGGCGGCGTGCGATTCCACCGTGGACGCGTCGGCCAGCGAGAAGATCTCGCCCGGGCTGTCGTTCTGGCCGATCATCGGGGTGTTGCCGAGCATGGCGTAGGCGGCCGGGGTGGACTCGCCGAACACGCTGGCCACCTGGCCGGCCGCGGCGTCCAGTGCCTGGTTGGACGCGGTGCCCATCTCGGTGCCGGACGTGCCGTAGTCCATGGTCATGATGTTCACCACGTCGGGCTTGAACCCGCTGGACTGGGCCGCGTTGAGCACGTTCAGGCCGTCGGAGGTGAAGCCCGAGGGCAGCACCGGGAGGGTGTAGGAGATGTTCAGCGCTGGTCCGGTCGAGCTGGCCCACGACCGGACCAGGGCCAGCGCCTGCGCGGTCCGGGTGAAGTCGGTGGAGTTGGTCTCCTCGCTGGACTCGATGTCGAAGTCCAGGTGGGTCACGTTCATCGTGGTGACCACGGATTCGACCTGAGTGGCCATGGCGCTGGCCGAGGAGCACTGGTTACCGAGGTCGGTGCCGTCGGTGTCGACCGTGTAGCCGCCGAACGAGATCGACACGTCACCCCCTTCGGCCTGCAGCGCGGAAACTTGCGACTGCCAGCCGGACTGGTTCGGCAGCGACCACTGGCAGCCGCCGCCGTCGGCGAAGGCCAGCTCGAAGTACTTGGTGCCGTCGTCGGCGGCCACGGTGGTGAGCGTGGTGTTGCTCAGACCGGTGTCCACGTAGGGGGCGAACACGTGCGCGGGCCAGCTGGTGGCGGCGTCGGCGGTCAGGCTGGCGGCTAGGCCGGTGTGAGGGCCGAGGCCGGTCACAAACAGGCCGGCCCCGGTCAGGCCGGTGGCCAGCAACGCGGCCGCGGTACACGTGAGCAAGCGGGAAGGTCGGGGCATGCGGGAACCCTTCGTAGACCGCCTCACCAGGCCCGGGCTCAGCCCGTCCCCCGGCCAAGCCGTGCCGCCTCGTCCCGGCGATGCGTCCTCTATTAGGAAAGTTTCCTAAACGTAGGTCGCCCGAACGCTCGCCGTCAACACCATCGGTCAAAATTAAACTTAAAAGGTCATCGGCTCCCGGCGTTGGCCGTTGGCCGGCCCTGCCGAGATAACTGGACTCCCAGCCGTCACAAGCATCACGCGCGTCACGGCGCCGCTGACTGGCTGGGGTTTCCACTTACCGTGTGCAAAAACTGTCGTCAGGGCGACAGTTTTTGCACACGGTATTCAGCCGCCGCGGCCCGCTCACGACGAGGGGTTCAGCTGGGTGCCGGCCAGCTGGCGGCGTGAGGAGACGCCGAGCTTCCGGAACACCTTGCGCAGGTGGTAGTCGATCGTGTTCGGGCTGAGGTAGAGCTGGGCAGCGATCTCGGCGTTGGTGGCCCCGCCCGCGGCCAGCTCGGCCACCTGCGCCTCCTGCGCGGTCAGCGCCTCGCGGTCCTGGGCACCGGACCGGACCGGGACGGACTCCCCGGCGGCGGACAGCTCCCGGCGCGCGCGGGCCGCGAACGCCCGGGCCCCCATCTCGTCGAAGCCCCGGTAGGCGGCCCGCAGTGGTTCCCGTGCGTCCCGCGGGCGTTTGATCCGCCGGAGCCACTCCCCGTAGACGAGCTGGCTGCGGGCCAGGTGAACCGGCCCACGGGCCGCGCCGTGCTGGACAATCGCCTCCCGGTAGTACTCCTCAGTGCGCTCGGCCGGGCCGTCGCCGGCCACCAGCGCCCGGGCCCGGGCCACGAAACCCAGCGTCAGCGGCGACGGACTGGCCGCGGCCAGCCGTTCCAGCTGGGCCAGCGTGCCCTGAGCGGCGTCGTGGTGGCCGGACCGCTGGGCCGCTTCGACCAGATCGGGCAGCACGAACTTGATCTGCGACGTGTCCTCGACGCCGGCGGTGAAGCTGGCGTAGGCCGCGCCGTAGCGGCTCCGCCCCAGCTCGATCACGCAGCGGGCGTAGTCGGCGAACACCAGCTGGTAGCCCTGGCCTTCCCGGCCCGCGTCCTCCGCGACCGTCTCCAGCAGCGTTTGCACCTGCTGAGTCTGGCCCCGCCAGGCCGCCACCAGCAGGGCCCCGATGCTCCAGCGCTGACCCCGGGCCTCGGCGATGGCCGCGTGCTCCACGAAACAGCGCTGCGCCTCGGACAGGTAGCCCGCGAGCAGGTTGGACACGCCGGCGTGGCTGAGCGCCAGCGTCAGCGGCAGCACCGCGCCGTGCTGGCGGGCCTCGTCCTCCATCCGCCGGGCCAGCCCGTCCAGCCGGGTGTCGTCGACCAGGATCGTCGCGTCTGCGCAGGCCGCCGCGAGCCACTGGAACGTCTCCGGAGCCTCGGGCGAGGCCGTCTGCACGGCGTCGATCGCGGTGCGCAGCAGCGGTGCGGCCGCCTGCAGGCCCTGCAGCTGGAGCGTGGTGTCCGCGTCCAGGAGCAGGTCGCCCGGGGTGGCCGGCGTTCCGCCGGGCAGCGGCAGCGACCGGGCGACCCGGGCCACGTCGCTGCGGGTCGTCCCGTCCGGGGCCAGCTGGCCGTTGATCTGCGCCTCCACCACCGCCTCGACCAGGATGTCGCGGGCCAGCCGGAGGTCGCCAGGCCCCAGCCCGGCCGCCGCCGTCAGCAGGGCCGACGTGGCCTGAGCCGATTCGTGCTGGGCGTGGTAGATGCGACCCCGTACCCGCTGCACCTGGGCCAGGTCGCGCGGGCCGGCCAGATCACTGGCGGCCTGGTCCAGCTGGAGCTGGGCCTGCCGCAGCGCTCCCGCGCCGCAGCTCGCCTCGGCCGCGCGGAGCAGCCGCTGGCCCCGGGCGGGCGGGTTCGCGGTAAGGGCGGCGGCCCGCTGGAACGAGGCCGCGGCGGCGGTCCAGCCGCCGCGCTGGCGAGCCCGTTCCCCGGCGCGTTCGAGTTCCGCCGCCACGGTCTCGTCCGGGCCGGTAGCCGCCATGGCCAGGTGCCAGGCCCGCTGCTCGAGATGATGGGCCGGGTCGGTAGCGGCACCCAGCGCCGCGTGCACCCGTTGCCGTTCGGCGTACGAAGAGCCGTAGTAGACCGCCGAGCGGATCAGCGGGTGCCGGAAGCGCACCGTGTCCCGGATGGTGAGCAGGTGCCGCGCCTCGGCCGCCGTGGCCGCTCCGGCCGTGAACCCTAGCTGCGCTCCGGCCTGCCACAGCAGCTGCGGGTCTCCGGTCGGATCGGCCGCCGCCGTCAGCAGCAGCAACCCGGTGTCGGCGGGCAGGCCGCGGGCCTCCCGCAGGTACCGCTGCTCGAGCTGGCGGCCGATAGGCACCGGGTCCGGCAGCGGCGCGTCGCCGCTCAGCTGGCCCGGGCCGAGCTGCTGGCCGATCTCGATCAGGGCCAGCGGGTTGCCGTCCGTCTCGGTCACGATCCGCTCGGCCACGGCCGGGCGCAGCCGCGGCCCAGCCGTGGCGGCCAGCAGCTCGGCGGCGTCCCGCTCGGTCAGCCCGGACACTGCCAGCGCGGGCAGCCCGCCGAGCAGGCCGGGTGCGGCGGTGGGCTCGCGGACCGCGAAGATCATGGCCATGGAGTCGGCGTACAGCCGGCGGGCCATGAAAGCGAGCGCGTCGGCCGACTCACGGTCCAGCCACTGGGCGTCGTCCACCAGGCAGAGCAGCGGCTGCCGGGTGGCCTGGTCGGCCAGCAGGCCGAGGGCGGCCAGGCCGACCAGGAACCGGTCCGGAGCCGGACCTTCCCGCAGGCCGAAAGCCAGCTCCAGCGCCGTGCGCTGGGGCGGGGCGAGCACACCGGACCGGTCCAGATAGGGGCGCAGCAGCTGGTGCAGCGCCCCGAAGCTGAACTCGATGTCGGATTCGATGCCGTCGACCCGGATGACGGCCAGGTCGGCCGCGGCCGCCTGGGCGTAGTCGAGCAGCGACGTCTTGCCCACGCCCGGCTCGCCCCGCAGTACGAGGGTGCCGCTCAGTCCCGCCCGCGCGTCAGCCAGAATCCGGTCCAGCCGGTCGCGCTCCGCACCCCGTCCGAGCAGGCCATCCACCAGGTCAATCTACGGCAGTGTTACCGCCCCCGGACTACGCGGTTCTCGTGTTGCCGGGGGGCCGGCCGCTGGCGACGATGGCATCATGACGGCCTCCGAGGATGCGATCACGCCAGAATTTTTCGTGCTGAATGGGCTGCGGATCCGGTTGGCCCGCAGCCCGTACCCGGGGGCGGAGACCGTGCTGCTGCTCAGTCCCTGGCCGGAGAGCCTCTACGCCTTCTGGCCCATGTGGCCCGAGCTGGCCCGGCAGTTCGCCCTGATCGCCGTCGACCTGCCTGGCTTCGGGCAGTCGCAGGGGCGGCCGGACCTGATGTCGCCGCAGGCGATGGGCGAGTTCGTGACCCAGCTGGCGGCGGAGCTGGTCCCCGGGCCGGTGCACGCCGTGGGACCCGATGTCGGCACCGGCGCCCTGCTGTCGGCGGCGGCCGCGCATCCGGACGCATTCAGGAGCCTGGTCGTCGGGGCGGGCGCGGCCACGTACCCGCTCCGCGTCGGCGGCGTGCTGAAGGACCTCATCGACGCGCCCAGCCTGGACGCGCTGGCCCAGATCGACCCAGCCGACGTGGTGCACCGGGTGGCCGGGGCGATTCAGGGTTACGACATGCCGGGCTTCGTGCTGGATGACTACCTCGCGTCCTACGCCGGAACGCGGTACATCGAATCGGTGCCCTACGTTCGCAACTACCCCACCGACCTGGCCGCGCTGGCGCCGCTGCTGCCGGAGCTGCACACCCCGGTCCAGATCATCGTCGGCCGGGATGATCCGTACGGACTGGCCGACGACGCCGAAGCACTCAACCGCGAGCTGCCCAACAGCAGGCTCGACGTCCTGAACACCGGCCACTGTGCCTGGGAGGAAGATCCCGGCCGGTATGCGAGCATTGCTGCCGACTGGATTGTCCGCTCGGCCTAGCCCAGCACCAGCCCTCAAGCCGCTTCAGCGAAGGAACCGCGATGGCCGCTTGCCCGCACGTGACCGCCCCGGCCTGAACGCATGCGCAGATTCCTGATCCGGGCGCTGATCGCGATCGTGGCCGGGGTGGCCGCAGCGTTCATCGTCTACCAGACGTCGGTCCAGCCCGGGGCGGCGCTGGTCCGGTCCGTCTTCCAGAGTGGCGTGCAGGTCGACCCGCCCGCCGGCTTCGCCGCTATCGAGCCGACCGTGACCGAGGTGCGCGTACCGATCCACGCCCCCGGCGCCCCGGCTGCCGCGATCGACGTGTTCCGCCCTCGGGCCAGCTCGGCGGCGCCCCGGCCGGTGGTCCTGTGGATCCACGGCGGCGGATTCCTGGCCAACTCGGCGGCTGACTTCCGCGACTGGGGCATCCTGCTGGCTCATCAGGGCTACGTGGTCGCTCTGCTGGATTACAGCCTGGCCCCGGAGACGCACTATCCCGTGCCGGTGCGCCAGGGCAATGCGGCCCTGGCCTACCTGGAGCAGCATGCGGCGCGCTACGGCGGGGACCCGGACCGGGTCGCGATCGGCGGTGACTCGGCCGGGGCGCAGATCGGCAGCGAGCTGGTCGCGGTCGAGTCGAACCCGCGACTGGCCGCGGCGATGGCCCTGACTCCAGGCCTGCCCGTGTCGCACCTGCGGGCCGCGGTGCTGTACTGCGGCCTGTACGACATGAGCACGGTCGGCGGCACCGGCTTCCCCGGCCTTCGCACCTACCTGTGGTCCTACACCGGGACCCGGAACTGGCTGGCCTACCCGCAGATCGATCAGCTGTCCACCACCCGGCAGGTCACCGCGGCCTACCCGCCGACCTACCTCACCGTGGGCGACGCCGACCCGTTGCGAACCCAGGCCACCGAGCTGGCCGGGGCGCTGCGGTCCCGCGGGGTGCCGGTGAACACGCTGTTCTGGCCCGGCCAGAAGCTCGGCCACGAGTACCAGTTCCACTTCGGCCATCCGCAGGCCGAGGTCAGCTTCCAGCGCACGCTGCAGTTCCTGTCACAGCGGCTGAGCGGAACGGCGGGCCATGCCTGAGCCCCGGGATACTGAGACCGTGGCTCCCGAGTCATCGGCCCGCCCGCCGTGGCTGGGGTGGCGGCTGCTGGGGGGCGCTGGCTGGCTGGTGTTCTTCCTCGTGGTGGCGTCAATCAGCTACATACTGCTCGTCCTGGCCGGCCATTAGCCGGTCCCAGGCAGGAGGTGGATCCTTGACCGAGTCCAACCCCGCTCCGGGCTGGTCCGGGGCCCGGTACGTGGCCATGGGCAGCTCGTTCGCGGCCGGCCCGGGCATCCCGAGCCGGGTCGAGGGGAGCCCCCGGGCCGCGGGACGTTCCACGGGAAACTATGCCCACGTGCTGGCCCGGAAGCTGGGGCTCGACCTGGTCGACGTCACCTTCTCCGGCGCCACCACCCAGGAGTTCGTGGGCGGCTCGGCCAAGCGGCCGGCACAGGTCGACGCGGTGACCGAGGCGACCCGGCTCGTCACCCTCACCGGCGGCGGCAACGACGTCGGCTTCGCGCCCCGGATCCTGCTGTCCAGCCTGCCCGGCCCGCTGCGGGCGCTGCCCTCGATCCGCCGCCAGCTGGCCTCCTTCGCCGACCCGGAGCTGACCGAGCAGCGCTTCACCCAGCTGCGGGAGAACCTGGTGCAACTCGCGGCCGAGGTGCGCAAGCGGGCCCCGCGGAGCCAATTGCTGTTCGTGGAGTACCTGACCGTGCTGCCGCCCGACGCGACCTGGCCAACCGGCGTGCTCCCGGCCGACGTGGCCGACTGGGGCCGCCGTATCGCGGTCCGGATGGGCGAGACCACGCAGCAGGCCGCCGAGGAGGCCAGCGCGATCTTCGTCCCCGCCGGTGCCTTCAGCGCCGGTCACCACGCTTGGTCCGCCGACCCCTGGACGCGACGGTTCCACCTGACGTTGCACGGCGGCGCGCCCTACCACCCGAACGCCAAAGGCATGGCGGCGGTGGCTGACCTGGTGGCCGAGTCACTGCCGCCCGCCCCGGCCTGACCCGCCGCTTCGGGTCGCCGCCCGCCGCCCGCACCGCCGCCCGGCACAACACGCCCGATGGCGCTTTTGGGCGGCCCATCGCGCACCCAAAGACGCCATTGGGTGGCCTGCCCGCACCAGGCCGAAGCGAGGCCCCCGTGACGCCTGCGCCACACTGGTCCCATGAGACGTGCGCTCGTACTGGCTGGTGGCGGGGTGGCCGGCATCGCATGGGAGCTTGGGGTGCTGCGCGGCCTGCAGGACGGCGACTCCGAGCTGGCCGGCCGGGTGCTGGCCGCGGACCTGGTCATCGGCACCTCGGCGGGCTCGGCGGTTGCGGCCCAGATCACCAGCGGTGTGCCGCTGACCGACCTGTACGACCGCCAGCTCAGGCCGGAGTCGGCCGAGATCGAAGTCCAGCTGGATATGGAGGACCTGCTGGCCCGGTTCACCGCCGCGGGCGCGGGGGCTTCGACGCCGGACGATGCCATGCGGGCCATCGGTGCGCTCGCGCTGGACACCGACACCGTGGCCGAGCCGGTGCGCAAGGCCGCGATCGCGGCCCGGCTGCCGGTCCCGGACTGGCCTGACCGGCCCGTGCTGCTGCCCGCGATCGACGCGCTCACCGGTGCGCTGACCATATTCAGCCGCGATTCCGGGGTGGCGCTGGTCGACGCGGTCGCGGCCAGCTGCGCCGTGCCCGGCATCTGGCCACCGGTCACGATCAACGGCCGCCGCTACATCGACGGCGGCGTGGGGTCGGCCACCCACGCTGACCTGGCCGCCGGTTACGACCGCATCCTGGTTATCGTCCCGGGGGAGCCGGGCCAGCCCGGGCCGTTCGACCAGCTGGACGGGGAGATCGAGCGGCTCAAGCCCGGCCTGACCCACGTGATCTATGCGGACGCCGCGACGATCGACGCCTTTGGGACCAACCCGCTGTCCCCGGCCACCCGGGCGCCCGCCGCGCAGGCGGGCCGGGCCATCGGCCGGGCGCACGCGGTGGCGGTCGCCACCCTCTGGGGGTAGGCCTAGGCGGGCTGCTCGGCCTGAAGCTCCTTGACCATGCGGAGCGCGTCGTTCACGTGGCCGTCGATGTCGGTCATCGAGCTGAACACCTGCCGGACCACGCCGGCCCGGTCGATGACGTAAGTGACGCGGCCCGGGATCACACCGAGCACCCCGGGCACTCCGTACGTCTTGCGCGCGTGGCCGCCCTTGTCGCTGAGCAGGGTGAACGGCAGGTTGTGCTTGCCCGCGAACCCGGCGTGCTTGTCCACCGAGTCGGAACTGACCCCGATCACGTCCGCGCCCGCCTCGGTGAACACCTCATAGCTGTCCCGGAAGGCGCACGCCTCCGCGGTGCAGCCGGACGTGTTGTCCTTGGGGTAGAAGTACAGGACGATCACCCGCTCGCCCAGGTGGTCCTGGAGCTGGAACGTCTCGCCGGACTGGGTCGGCAGGGTGAAGTCGGGGGCCTGGTCGCCCACCTGAATGCCTCGGGCCATGAGTGGCCTGCCTTTCGCTGGTGTGCCGGGTCCCGCCGTGGCCGAACCGCCGGTGCCCTACTCATCAGTATCTACTACGCAGCTGACGACTCAGACGGATTCCACCGGGGCGCACCGGAGTGGGGTCAGCGCACCCGCGCACCGACCGGGCCGAGCCGGTCAAACTCGGCCCGGTAGTACTGACCAGGGCTGATGTCGACCGCCGCGTGCAGCGAACCGGTCATGATGAACTGCCCGGCGCGCAGGTATCCGCCCAGCGGGTGCAGGGTCTGGACCAGCCAGGCCACGGCCTGCAGCGGGTTGCCCAGCGCGGCGGCGCCCGCGCCGGTGGCGATCAGCTCGCCGTTTCGGGTCAGCACCATGCCCACCAGCCGCAGGTCGAGGCCGGCCGCCGGGGTGATGGTGGGGCCGAGCACGACCGCGCCGCTGCTGGCCAGGTCGGCGATGGTGTCGGCCAGCTTGATCTTCCAGTCGGCGATCCGGCTGTCCACGATCTCCAGGGCCGGCACCGCCCCGCTGATCGCCGCGGCCACATCCAGGGCCGAGCAGTCCGGGCCGCGCAGGTCGGCCGCCAGCACCAGGGCGATCTCCGCCTCGATCCGCGGGGCGATGAACGAACCGGCCGTGACCGCGGACCCGTCCGCGTTGACGTGCGAGGACAGCACCGGGGCAAAGTCCGGGGAGTCGACGCCGAGCAGCTGCTGCATCGGGGCGCTGGTCAGGCCCAGTTTGTAGCCCACGATCCGCTCACCGTCGGCGATCAGCCGGTCGAGCAGCTCCTGCTGGACGCGGTAGCTGTCGGCCATGGTCAGCCCGGGCCGTTCGTCGGTCAGCGGCGGGATCGCGACCCCGGTCTGCCGGGCCTGGTACAAGTCTGCCGCCAGCTTGCTGACTTCGGCGTCGCTCAGCGTCATCTGCTGGGTCACCTGCGGGGCGTCTGCGCTCATGATCAGCAATCTAGAACAACTGCCGCCGAAAGTACCGGGCCATTCTCAGCAGCTGAGACGGACGGCCTGGCTGGCGGGCAGCCCGGGGCGGCCAAGGTGCGTCTGGCCACCGGAAACCTTATTAAAAAAGGAAATCAGGCCCCGCGGACCAGGTCCGCGGGGCCTGATCCCGTCAGGTGGTGTGCACGCCAAACTCCCACAGGCTGTAGCCGTACTGCGTGGCCCGGGCCGTGCCGTACATCCGGATGTAGCGCCCGGATCCGGTGACGTTCAGCGTCTGGTTACCGCCAGTCCCGCTGGTGGTCGAGTACACGGTGGTCCAGGTCGAGCCGTCCGTGGACGTCTGGATCTGGAACGCGGTCGCGTAGGCGGCCTCCCAGTTCAGCACCACCTGGCAGATGGACTGACTGGAGCCGAGGTCGACTTCGAGCCACTGGGGGTCGGAGAAGCCGCTCGACCACCGGGTGCCGAGGTTGCCGTCGGTGGCCGACGAGGCCGGGAAGGCCGCGCTCTCCAGCGACGACGCGGTGGTGGTCTTGTTCAGGGCCGCGTCGGCCGTACCGCAGGTGCCGCTACCGCCGCCGCTGGAGGTGCCGTGGACGCCGAACTCCCACAGGCTGTAGCCGTACTGGGTGGCCCGGGCCGTGCCGTACATCCGGATGTAGCGGCCGGTGCCGGTGACGTTCAGCGTCTGGGTGCCGCCGGTCCCGCTGGTGGTCGAGTAGATCGTGGTCCAGTTGGTGTTGTCGGTGGAGGTCTGAATCTGGAACGCGGTGGCGTAGGCGTTCTCCCAGTTCAGGCTGACCTGGCAGATGGACTGGCTGGAGCCGAGGTCGACTTCCAGCCACTGGGGGTCGCTGAAGGCGCTGGACCAGCGGGTCCCGGTGTTGCCGTCGACCGCGTCGGCGGCCGGGTAGGCGGCACTCTCGGTCGAGGACGACGTGGCCGTCTTGTTCAGGGCCAGGTTGGTGGTCCCGCAACTGCCGCCGGTCCCGCCCGCGCTGACCGTCCAGGTGAACGACGTGGAACCGGTTGCCCCGGTGCCGTCCCGGGCCGTTACGGTGACGTTCGACGTGCCCGCGGCCGTCGGTGTCCCGGAGATCAGCCCGGTCGAGGAGTTGATCGACAGCCCCGCGGGCAGGCCCGTCGCGCTATAGCTGAGAGTCTGCCCGGAGCCGGAGTCGCTGGCCTTGATCTGCAGGCTGGCCGCCGTACCGACGGTCGAACTCTGGTTGCCCGGACCGGTGACCGTGACCGTGTTCCCAGTCCCGGTTCCGCTGCCGGTGGGCAGCGTCCACTGCTGGTCGGTGGCATCAGTGCAGGTCTCGATGTCCAGCCGGGCACTGGTGTTGCCGCCGGGATCGGTCAGGCACAAACCCGAGCTCGGGTTGACCAGCTCGCCGTTGGACTGATGGGTCCAGCCCTGGGCGGCCGTGCCGTTACACGGGTACCAGTCGACGTCGGTGCCGCTGGTCGTCCCGGCGCTGACCACATCCAGGCAGCCGCCCTGGGTCCGCAGTGTCCCGTCCGTGTACGGCGACCACTGCTGGCCTGCGCTGTTGGCGCAGCCGCTCAGCACGATTGGGTTGCCTGAGGTGTTGAGCGAGTTCTGATTGGTCAGGCACTGCCCGTTCAGCCCGGTGAGCTGGCCGGTCGCTGAGGCGGTGCCGGTGGGTGTGGAGTTGCCGCCCTGTTCGTAGACGGCCACGTACCCGACGCTCATCGAGGCGCCGGAGCTGGTGGCGGACGTCGGGGTGGTGCAGTTGCACTCGCCGTCCGGGTAGTTCCCGCCCATGGCCAGGTCGAAGATGATGAAGAACCCGTGGTCGATGGCCTCCTGCCAGGCCGTCGTGCCGACCGACGCCTCGGTGATCGTGCTCTCCACCGTGCCGTCCATCAGGAACTGCAGGGTCTCCGCGCTGGTGTTGGTGCGGTCGATGATGACCGAATAGGTGTGGTAACCGGTCTGGCAGGACGAGCCCGCCCCGGGGCAGGCGGTCAGCGCGTGCCCGGGACTGTTCGCCGCGTCGTGCAGGGTCTGCGAAGCTTCGTTCAGCCCGTTGACGTCCTCCATCATGTCGATCTCACCCGAGGTGGGCCAGCCGCCGCCGGTCCGCATTGGTGACCCGAGGGCCCAGAACGCGGGCCAGTAGCCCAGGCCGTTGGCCGGGTTGGGCTGCTCGATCGACGCGGTCATCTCCAGCTTGCCGCCGGCCGGGGCCTGGAAGTCGTCCCGGGTGCTCTCGATCCGGCCGGAGGTCCAGGTGCCGTTGCTGTCGGTGGCCTTGAGGACCAGGTGGCCGTTGCCGTCCAGGTACACGTTGCTGGTGGAGTTGGTGGTCTGCTCGTGCTCGCCGGTGCCGTAGCCGGTGCCGATGTCGTAGAACCAGTTCGACGCGGCCGGGGCCGAGTTGGCCGCGCCTGCGAAGTTGTCCCCGAACACCGTGGTCCACCCCGACGGCGCCGGCGGCACGGTGTCGGCTTTCGCGGCCGGGGCGCCGGTCACCGCGGCGGCGACCACGGTGACCAGGCAACCGGCCAGCAGGATCAAGGCGGTGGCGGCGGTGCGGGCCCGTTTCGGCCAGGAGGAGCGGGGTGATCGGTGCCCGTCGTGCCCACGGTGGCCGTCGTGCTCAGGGTGTCCGTCGTGCCCGTGGTGACCGTCGTGCTCACGGTGCCCGTGGTGGCCGGGTGGTCCTCCGGCGTACGGCGGCTCGTTGCGGTCGGGAAGCATTGGCCAAACCTCCTGCCAGGCCCGGAGGCCCGTCACAGCAAGCGGACCCGGGGCCCGCCACGGCTGGCGCGGACGTCACCACCGCACCTGCGCCATTGACGTGTGGTGGCCGTCGGCTGGCACCGGCGTGGAGGTTGCCTTGACCGCGAGCAGCCACCCCACCCACCACTGTCCACGCCTTAATACAAGCCGTGTATGAAGAGTCGCGTTTGTGACGAAGACTGTCAAGAGGTGCGTGGTAATGGGTGAAGTAAGCCCAGCAAGAGCCTCAGGTGAGCGGAACTGAACACGCCAAGCGGTGCTGATGCCTCCGCCGTGCGGCTGAGCGCTCGCCGGCAAGCCCGAGCCGACGGAACTCCGAGTTGGCCCAATACCGTGTGCAAAAACTGCTGTCATAGCGACAGTTTTTACACACGGTAACTGGGGCTGGGGATGGTGGGGCGCTTGGGGCTGGGGTTTGGGGTGGGGCGGCGACGTGCGGGCGCTGGCCGGGACGCCGCAGTTCACTAGCCGCTTCGCGGCCCCACCAGCCCAGCAGGCCCCGCCCCCCGCAGGCCTCAACCCGCCCCGCGAGCCTCACCCGCCCAGCAGGCCTCACCGGTCCCGTGGAGCTCAGCCGATGGCGGTGGCGATGATCTCGCGGGCCTGGTCCTGGATGGCGGCGAGCTGCTCCGGGCCGCGGAACGACTCGGCGTAGAGCTTGTAGACGTCCTCGGTGCCGGACGGGCGGGCCGCGAACCAGCCGGTTTCGGTGACCACCTTGAGCCCGCCGATGGGGGCGTCGTTACCGGGGGCCTTGGTCAGCTTGGCCGTGATCTTCTCGCCGGCCAGCTCATCGGCCGAGACCTGGTCGGGCGAGAGCTGGCCCAGGGCGGCCTTCTGCTCCCGGGTGGCGGCGGTGTCTATGCGCGCGTAGGCCGGGGAGCCGTACCGCTCGGTCAGCTCGTTGTACAGCTGGGACGGGGACTGCCCGGTCACGGCCTGGATCTCCGAGGCCAGCAGGGCCAGGATGATCCCGTCCTTGTCCGTGGTCCACACCGACCCGTCGCGCTGCAGGAACGAGGCGCCCGCGCTCTCCTCGCCGCCGAACGCCACCGACCCGTCCAGCAGGCCGGGCACGAACCACTTGAACCCGACCGGTACCTCCAGCAGCTTGCGGCCCAGGCCCTCGGCCACCCGGTCGATCATCGAGGAGCTGACCAGGGTCTTGCCCACCGCGGTGCCGGCCGGCCAGCCGTCCCGGTGCCGGTACAGGTACTCGATGGCCACCGCGAGGTAGTGGTTGGGGTTGAGCAGACCCGCGTCCGGCGTGACGATGCCGTGCCGGTCGGAGTCGGTGTCGTTCCCGGTCGCGATCATGAACTCGTGCTGCCGGCTGATCAGGCTGGCCATGGCGTAGGGGGACGAGCAGTCCATCCGGATCTTGCCGTCCCAGTCCAGCGTCATGAACCGGAAGGTGGCGTCGACGGCCGGGTTGACCACGGTCAGGTCCAGCCCGTAGCGCTGGCCGATCTCGCCCCAGTAGGCCACGCTGGCGCCACCCAGCGGGTCGGCGCCGATCCGTACTCCCGCCGCCCGGATCGCGTCCAGGTCGATGACCCCTGGCAGCGCCGCGACGTACAGGTCCAGGAAGTCGAACTTCCCGGTCGTGTCGGCGGCCAGCGCCCGCGCGTAGGGCACCCGCCGCACGCCCTTGAGCCCACTGGCCAGCAGCTCGTTGGCCCGGTCCTGGATCTGCTTGGTGATGTCGGTCCCGGCCGGGCCGCCGTCGGGCGGGTTGTACTTGAAGCCGCCGTCCGGGGGCGGGTTGTGCGACGGCGTGACCACAATCCCGTCGGCCCGGGCCCGGGGGCCGGACTGGTTGTGGGCCAGGATGGCCCGGGATACCGCCGGGGTGGGCGTGTACCCGCCCCGGGAGTCCACCAGCACGTGGACGTCGTTGGCCGCCAGCACCTCCAGCGCGCTGGCGGTGGCCGGCTCGGACAGCGCGTGCGTGTCGCCCCCCAGGTACAGCGGGCCGTCGATGCCCTGGCCGGCCCGGTACTCGCAGATGGCCTGGGTGGTCGCCACGATGTGGTCTTCGTTGAACGTCGCGCTGAACGCGGAACCGCGATGGCCGGACGTACCGAACGACACCCGCTGCACGGCGTCATCCGGATCCGGGTGCACCGTGTAGTAGGCCGTCACCAGCTTGGCGACGTCGACCAGATCTTCCGCGGCCGCGGGCTGACCCGCACGGGCATCCACCATGGCTTCATCCTGACACGTTGTTCCGGACCGGGACAGGGCAGCACGGCCGGGCGAGTTCTTGCGCTGGAGGCCCGGGCTGGCGCTTCGGGCTAGACGGTTCGCCAGTCGTTGCTGGTCAGGTGGGAACCGGCCTGCGGGCCCATCTGCAGCATGCCGCCGTCCACCACGTAGCTGGCTCCGGTGACGTAGGAGGCCTGGGGAGAGGCGAGGAAGGCGATCACGGCGGCGACCTCGCGGGCGTCCCCGGGCCGGCCGAGCGGCACGCCGGGCCGGTCCTCGGTGTGCGGGTCCTGGTCCTCCAGGCCGGTCATCGGGGTGGCGATCTCGCCCGGGGCCACGCAGTTGGCGGTTATGCCGTACTGCCCCAGCTCCAGGGCCAGCGTCTTCATCAGGCCGCCGATCCCGTGCTTGGCCGCGTCGTAGGCGGCCGAGCCGACCCGCGGCTGGTGCTCGTGCACGCTGGAGACTGCGATGAGCCGGCCACCCCGGCCGCCGGCCACCATCCGGCGGCCGGCCCGCTGGATGCAGGCGAACGCGCCGTCCAGGTCGGTGGCCACCACGTGCCGCCACTCGTGGATCGTCATCTCCAGCGCCAGCCGGGCCGTCCCGGTGCCGGCGTTGTTGACGAACACGTCCACGCCGCCCAGGCGGCCGGCCAGCTCGTCGACCACGTCCCCGCACCGGTCCAGGTCGGCGGTGTCGAGGTGGGCCAGCTCGGCGGTGACCCCGGCCTTGCGCACAAGTTCGGCGGTTTCTTCAGCCTCGGCCTCATCCGAGTGCCAGGTCACGCCGATATCGAGCCCGGCGTCGGCCAGGGCGACTGCGGTGGCCCGCCCGATCCCTGAGTCGGATGCGGTGACGATGGCGTGACGCGGCGATGAGGTCATGGGCTGCTGACTGCCCCGCCTGGTCCAGGCCACACCTGCGCGGCCAGGAGAAGTTCGCATAGGCAAAGCACCGGCGCCCGGTGCGGGCGTCGGTGCGTGGGTGCGTGGGTGCCCGGTTCGTGGCCCGGAGCATTACCCCCGAGGGACCCCCCGGGCCGACGGCCCGGGGCATCGCCCCAGGGCCGGCCTGCCGCTTACGCGGCCAGTTCGGCGTAGCGGCCCTGTCCGGCCAGCAGGCTGTTGTGAGTGCCCGCTTCGATGACGTGGCCGTGGTCGAGGACCACGATCTGGTCGGCGTTGCGGACGGTAGACAGCCGGTGCGCGATGGTGATCGTGGTCCGGCCCTCGGCCAGGGCGTCGAACGCCTGCTGGACGGCGCGCTCGGTCTCGGTGTCGAGGGCACTGGTGGCCTCGTCCAGAACCAGGATGCGTGGGTTGCGGAGCAGGGTCCGGGCGATCGCGATGCGCTGCTTCTCCCCGCCGGAGAACCGGTGCCCGCGGGAACCGACCATGGTGTCGTATCCGTCGGGCAGGCTGACGATGAGCTCGTGGATCTGGGCCGCGCGGGCCGCGTCCTCGATCTCCGCGTCGGTGGCGGAGGGCCGGGCGTAGCGCAGGTTTTCCCGCACCGTGGTGTGCAACAGGTAGGTCTCCTGGCTGACCACGCCGACGATGTCGGCCAGGTCACCCAGCCGCAAGTCGCGCAGGTCGACGCCGTCGATGCGGACGGAGCCGCTGCTGGGGTCGTACAGCCGGGCCATCAGCGACCCGAGGGTGGTCTTGCCCGAGCCGGTCTCACCGACCAGGGCCAGCGTGCTGCCCGCCGGGACGTCCAGGTTGACGTCACTCAGCGCCGGGCGGTCGGCCCCGGGGTAGGTGAAGCTCACGCCGGAGAAGCGGACGTGGCCCGCGACCCGGGCCGGGTCGATGTCGACCGGGTGGGCCGGCTCGTCGATGTCCACCGACAGGTCCAGGTACTCGAAGATCCGCGCGAACAGGGCCAGCGAGCTGATCACAGAGACGCTCGTGTTGAGCAGTCCGGTAATCGGCCGGAACAGGGTGTTCTGCAACGTGGTGAAGGCGATCAGCGTGCCGATGCTGATCACGCCGGCCGTGGCGGGCAGGCCCGCGGCCAGGTAGATGATCGCGGGAATGGCCGCGAAGATGATGCTCAGCGAGGCCATCCGCCAGCGTCCGGCCAGCTGGGAGCGCAGCTCCAGGTCGAT
Organism: Streptosporangiaceae bacterium; assembly: GCA_965277615.1. Classification (GTDB taxonomy): domain Bacteria; phylum Actinomycetota; class Actinomycetes; order Streptosporangiales; family Streptosporangiaceae; genus Bog-532. The sequence goes on from CBDIDG010000005.1 coordinate 959,890, forward strand.
GAGCCGAGCCGAGGAGTCGCTGAACCGCTGGACCAGGGCGGGGCTGGTGCCCATCGTCTTGGCCAGCTGGACGCCGTTGATCGACAGGCCTTCTTCGATGGTGACGTTCAGGTCGGCCAGCTCGCGCTGCTGCGCAGTGGTGATGGCCTTGCGCATGCGAGCGACCTTGCGGGTCAGGTAGATGGCCGGCGGCATGACGACCAGCGAGATCAGCGACAGCCGCCAGGACAGCGCGACCATCGCGACTGCCGTGGCGACCGCGGTGGTGAGGTTGGAGGCGATGGAGGTCGCGGTCGAGGTGACCACCGCTTCCATGCCGCCGATGTCGTTCTGGATGCGGGACTGCACCTCGCCGGTGCGGGTCCGGGTGAAGAACGCGATCGACTGCCGCTGCAGGTGCTCGAACACGCTGGTCCGCAGCTTGTGCATGACCTGCTGTCCGACCTTGGTGCTGATGAACGTCTGGATGACGCCAAGTCCGGAGCTGATGGCGGCCACGGCGACCATGCCGCCGACCAGCCAGGCCAGCAGCTGAAGGTTCTTCTGCGGCAGCGCGTTGTCGATGACCGCGCGCAGCAGGAACGGGGAGGCCAGGCTGACCAGGGAGGACACCACGATGATCGCGGTGACCACGGCCAGCGGCCAGCGGTGGGGGATGAACAGGCGGCCGATCCGGCGCAGGGACACGTTGTGGGCCTGGGCCTTCTCGGCGGCGGTGACGGTCCGGGAGCTGCGGCGCCCGGGGGAGCGGGTATCTCGATTCGTCTGGGGTGTAGCCAAGGGTTTCTCGATTCTGCCGGAAGCTGGTGGGCGGGGGTCCTCATTTGCTGAGGTAACCTCACTATGAGGCTACAACAGCAGAGGACGGTACGCTATTCCGGTGAGCCAGGGCCATGACCAGGACCGTGACGCGGCAGGCCGGGAGGAGCCGGCCCACGACCGGCAAGCCCAACCAGACCGGCAAGCCCATCAAGCCCGGCAAGACCGACAGGACGGGCCTGATAGGCCTGATCGGCCGGACGAGTCGCTAGCCGACGCGTTCTGGTCCGTCGCACGGCAGCTGCGGGAGACGTCGCAGGAGACGCTGGCCCCGTGGGACATCACCCCGGCCCACCTGCGGGCCTTGCGCGTGCTGCGACGGCACGGGACGATGCGCCTGTCAGAGTTGTCGGAACGGCTGCACATCGCGCCCCGCTCGGCCACCGAGGTCGTCGACGCGCTGGAAACGCGCGGCCTGGCCCAGCGCCGCCCAGACCCGGGCGACCGGCGGGCCACGCTGGCCGAGCTGACCGAGCACGGCGCCACTGTGCTGGAGGCCGTCCGGGCCGCGGCCCGCGGGACCGAGGCGAACCGGGTCTTCGGCCGGCTCAGCGCCGCCGACCGGGCCGAGCTGGCCCGCATCCTCCGTCAGCTGACCTGACCGGATCGCGGCCTGCGCTCAGCGCGGGCTGAGGACGCAGAACTCGTTGCCCTCGGGGTCGGCCAGCACGGTCCAGGTCACCTCCGGGCCCTGGCCCACGTCGGCCGGGGTGGCGCCCAGCCCGCGCAGCCGGGTCACCTCGGCGGGCGATTCGTCGCCCAGGTACGGCGCGACGTCGGGATGCCAGCGGTTCTTCACCGTCTTGCCCTCGGAGACGCGGAGGAACTCCAGGTACGGGCCCACCTCCTCCGGCGAGCGCAGCCCGGTGATGTCGCGGTCGGAGCGCACCACCGGCCAGCCGGCCGCCTGGGACCAGAACCGGGCCAGGCCGTCCGGGTCGGTGCAGTCGATCAGGACCGCCGCTACCGGGCCGGTGTCGAAGTACTCATTGCGCGGCTCCAGGACACAGAACTCATTGCCCTCCGGGTCGGCCAGCACGGTCCAGGGCAGCTCAGGGCGCCCGGGACGGTGCTGCCCGATATCGGCCGGGGTCGCGCCCAGATCCCGCAGCCGGCCTATCAGCGCCGCCTGATCCGCGGCGGACGAGCTGGCCAGGTCCAGGTGCACCCGGTTCTTGCCGCGCTTGGATTCCGCCACCGGCACGAAGACCAGCGGCAACGCGACCGGATCGGGGTAGCTGAACCCTTCCGGCCACACGTCGACCTCGTCGTCAGCCACGTCGCCGATGACCCAGCCCAGGGCGTCAGCCCAGAACCGGGCCAGCGCGGCAGGATCGTTGGCGTCCACCACCAGGTGGACCAGGCGGGTCGCCATCAGCTGCACCCCCGGGAACGGCGCTGAGTCGGACAGCATACGCTCGCTCTCGTCAGGCTCGCCCATGACCCGTGAGGCGGTGGCGGACCGTGAGCTTCGAAGTCGAGGTCAGGAACGTCGACGGTGCGGTGACGGCGCTCGGCGCCGCGGGACCGTTCACGCTGGTGGTGGACAGCCCGGCCGCGTCCGGCGGCGGTGGGCGCGGGTTCAACGGCGGGCAGCTGCTGCACCTGGCCGTGGCGGGCTGTGTGTCCAACGACCTGTTCCGCGAGGCGGCCAAGCGGGGCATCACGCTGACCCGGGTGGTCGTCACGGCCGACGGCGACTACGGCGGCCAGACCGCGACGTCCAGCGGGATCTCGTACTCGGTCGAGGTTGCTGGCCAGGCCCCGGAGTCAGACCTGGCCGCCTTGGTGAACCACGTCGATGTGATCGCCGAGATCCCCAACTCGCTGCGGCAGGGCACCCCGGTAACCCTGGACCGGATCACCGTCAGCGGGATCGCCTAGTCCTTGCCCTCCTGTACCGGGTAGATGTGGTCGGCCACCAGGCCGTGGGCCTCCCGGTGCACCGCCGCCGCGGCCTCGGCGGACGGGGCTTCGACCAGGCAGAAGATCTGCCCCTGGGCTTCGTCGACCCAGTACTTGAGGTAATTGACGTCGTGCCCGGCCTGGGTCTGCAGGTCAGCCAGATGAGCCTGGGCGACGTCGTCCATCGTCACCCCGCCGTCGATGTGGTGAATGTCCATGAACAGTGGCATGTCAGCCTCCGCCGGTGAGGTGGACCAGTGAAGTGGCCCAGCGAGGTGGATCGTGGTGGATCCTTCCCGTTGACCGTACGAAGGCTGGCGGCCGCGGTACACCGGTGCGGCTACCTACTTTGCCCGGCGCGCTACCTACATTGGCGCGGCCGCTGCGTCCGCCGCCGCAGCCAGCCGGGCCGCTTCGGCGCGCGAGGTGGCGCCCACCTTGGCCAGCACGGACGACACGTGGTGGTCAACGGTGCGTTCGGAGATGAACAGGCGGGCCGAGATCTCCCGGTTGGGCAGGCCCTCGGCCAGCAACGTGAGCACCTCGCGCTCGCGCGCGGTCAGGCCGGACGGGTCGGACCGGGTGGCCGGACGCGGCCCGCGCGGAATGGCCCGGAATCCCAGGTCGCGCATCCGCCGCCGCACCACCGCGGCCACCGTCCGCGCGCCCAGGGTGTCCAGGATCTGCAGCGCCGCCCGCAGGTCGGTCTCGCTGGACGCGCCGGCCAGAGCCAGCGCCGCGTCGTAGGGGCGGCCCAGCTCCTCCCAGGCGGCCGCGGCCGCGCGGTGGTCACCCGCCACCTCCCGCGCGTACGGCTCCGGCAGCCCGGGCGGCAGCCCGTCTGGGCTGCCGGTCTGGCCGCTCCGGGGCCGCCAGATGGCCAGCGCGCCGAACATCCACGGATGGACCCACTGCAGGTCCCAGGCGGGCGATATCTCGTCCATGGTCCGGCCCGGTTGTCCCTCCAGCCAGGCCAGTTCGGCCCGGGCGGCTCGCACCGTCACGATGAAGGGCGGCTCGCCGGTGCCTTCGGCCAGCTCGAGTGCCTCGTCCAGCAGCTTCCAGGCGCCGTCTTCGCCGCGGCGCCCGCTGATGATGCCCAGGACCAGCAGCGGGTTCATCCGGTTCACCGGGGAGACGCCGGGCTGGTCGAGCAGCGAGGTGCACATGGCGGCGGCCTCGTCCCACCGGCCGGTCAGCAGCAGCACCAGGGTCCGGTTCCCGCGCAGACAGGCGTCGAACACTCCCAGCTCGTGGTCCTGGCAGTACGCGATCCCGGCCGCGTAGTACCGCTCGCAGTCGCCGAACTCGTTGTCCCGGATGGCGGCCTCCTGCAGGCTGGTGTACGCCAGCCCCGCGGACGCCGGCAGGTCGGCGTCCACGGCCACGCGCAGCGCCTCGCGCAGGTAGGGCAGGCCGTCACCGCCGGTCTCGGACAGGCCGCAGCCCAGGCCGTTCAGCGCATAACTGAGGACGTCCGGCGCATCCAGGGTCTCAGCCAGCTGCCGGCCCCGGTGGGCCGTGGCCAGCCCCTCGTCGGTGCGGCCCTCCTCCAGGTAGATGGCCCCCAGCACGGCCAGCGCCCGGGCCAGTTCCCGCCCGGGCGGCAGCGCGTCCAGGATCTGGACCGCCGACTCGAGCGCCCGCGCCGATTCGGTGCCCCGGCACAGCCGCCACAGCGCCACGGACAGCAGGCGCAGATCCTCACCCACCCGGAGCTGGTTCTGCTCGTCCCGGCGCAGGTCGAGCGCCACCCGCAGCGCTCGCTCGGCCTCGGGCCACCGGTCGAGCGGCGCGCACTCCGCGGCCAGTCCCTCGTGCAGGGTGGCCCGGGTAGGACCGTCGGCCATGGCCGCGAACCGCAGTGCCCGTTCGTACTGGGCCGCCGCTTCACGATGGGCGCCGAGGGCCGCGGCCTGCCGGGCGGCCGCAGGTGCGTACCGCAGCACCGCCCGCGCGTCGCCGGCGCCTTCGCTGTGGTGGGCCAGCACCGCCGGGTCAGCGTCCGCCCCGTCGGCTTCGGCCAGCACGGCCAGCCACCGCACGTGCAGGTCGATCTTCCGGTGGGGCGCGATCGCGTCCACCACCGCCAACCGCAGCAGCTCATGCCGGAACCGCAGGGCCCGCCCGTCGGCGACCAGGATGCCGGTGGCCAGGCAGTCCTCGATGGCGGGCATGACCTCAAGAACCGCCGCCAGCTGGGCTGGGCCGACCCGGGTCCCGGCTACGGCGGCGGCTTCCACGGCCCGGCGGGTGCCGGGTGCCGCCCGGCCCAGCCGGGCGCCCGCCGCGTCCCGGACCGTCGGCGGGACGTCCGGGCCGCCCGCCGAAAGCACCTCGCTGACGTAGAACGGGTTTCCCCCGGTGACCCGGTACAGCTCGTCCGAGTCCACATCCCAGGGCCCGGCCAGCGACCGGACCGCACCGGCCGACAGCGACGGCAGCCGCACGCGCCGGATCCCGCGCTGGGTGGCCAGGTCGCCCAGCACGATGCGCAGCGGATGGTCCTCGCCCAGCTCGTCGTCCCGGAACGTGGCCAGCACCAGCACCCGCATCCGGGTCACCCGCCGCCCCAGCATGCTCAGCAGGTCGATCGTGGCCTCGTCGGCCCAGTGCAGGTCCTCCAGCACGACCACGGTGAGCCCGTGCTGGCCGTCCAGCTCGGCCAGGGTGGCCGCGAACAGGCGGTCCCGGGGGGCGCCCTGGTCGCACAGCCGGGCCAGCTCTCCGCCGGCCTGGGCCGCGATGTCAAACAGCGGGCCCAGCGGACGAGGCGTCAGCAGCCCGTCGCAGGCCCCCCACAGCCACCGGTCTGAGCCAGCCAGATCCGGGCTGGCCCGGCCGGTGCTAGCCAAATCTGGGCCAGCCTGGCCGTCCGCCTCGTGGAACGCCTCGACCAGGGCGGTCTTCCCGATACCGGACTCGCCCGAGATCAGGACCAGCCGCCCGTCACCCTGCCCCGCGCTGGCCGCTTCGCTCGCCAGCATGCGCAGGAACGGCTCCCGTTCCAGCAGGTCCATTTGGCCACCCCCATGGCTATGCCTGAATTGTGACCCCGTGAGCCGCTAGCTTCAAGGCGCGCACGGTCCGCGGCCGGGGAATCACCCCGCCGCCGCCGATGCTGACACCAGCGTGAAGAAGATCGGATTCCTTTCGTTCGGGCACTGGCGGGCGGCGCCCGGGTCACAGACCCGCACCGCGGCCGACGCGCTGCTGCAGACGATCGAACTGGCTCAGGCGGCCGAGGAGCTCGGCGTGGACGGGGCGTTCGTCCGGGTCCACCATTTCGAGCGCCAGCTGGCGTCGCCGTTCCCGCTGCTCTCGGCCATCGCCGCGCGGACCAGCCGGATCGAGATCGGCACCGCGGTCATCGACATGCGGTACGAGAACCCGCTGTACCTGGCCGAGGAGGCGGGCGCGGCCGACCTGATCAGCGGCGGCCGGCTGCAGCTGGGCGTGAGCCGGGGCTCGCCCGAGACCGTGCTGCGCGGGGCGGAGTCGTTCGGCTATCTCCCGCCCGAGGGGGAGACCGACGCCGACCTGGCCCGGGCCAAGACCGAGCTGTTCCTGGCCGCGATCAACGGCGGGGTGGTGGCCCGGACCGACCCGGCCCGCACCGGCGTCAGCGGCGGGCTGGCCATTCAGCCGCAGTCACCCGGCCTGGCCGAGCGGATCTGGTGGGGGTCCGGCACCCGGGCCACGGCGCAGTGGGCCGCCCAGGCCGGGATGAACCTGCAGAGCTCCACCCTGCTGTCCGAGGACACCGGGGTCCCGTTCGGCCAGCTGCAGGCCGAGCAGATCCGGCTGTACCGGGAGGCCTGGGCCGCCCGTGGCTGGGACCGTGAGCCGCGGGTGTCGGTGTCCCGCAGCGTGCTGCCCATCACCGAGGACATCGACCGCAGGTACTTCGGCGGCCAGGAGCAGGAGGATCAGATCGGGCTGCTGGACGGGGTCCGGTCCCGGTTCGGCCGCACCTACGCGGGCGAGCCCGACCAGATCGCGGCCGAACTGGCGGCCGACGAGGCCGTGCAGGCGGCGGATACCGTGCTGTTCACCGTGCCCAATCAGCTCGGCGTGGCCTACAACGCGCGCATTCTGAGTACGATCGCCCGCGACATCGCCCCTGCGATCGGCTGGTCTCCGGCTCGCGCGTCAGCCGCTATTTAATGACGTTCCCGCTCCCCGGCTAGCCGGCCCGAAAGGGTCCCCCGCGGGAGGCTCAGCGGCGTTTCCGCTCGTCGCGCAGCACGCGTTGCTCGATGCGCTTGAGCTCGCGCAGTTCGCCATCGATGGACTTGACCGCGTCGCGGAACTGCCGGGGGGTGGGATTCTCCACGCCCGTGATGCGCTGCTTCATACGGTGGTCGAGCTGACGCCGCTGGCGGACCTCAGCGATGAACTCGCGCCACCTCTCGCGCGCATCAGCAAAGTCTTGCTGTATCCCGGGCCACCACGATTCGCGGTCACGGCGCAGGTCTGACCAGAACTCGCGGCGGTTCGGCTCCGACGGCCCCTGGTCAGCTGGCACCCTTTCAGACTAACTTGCGACGTCGTGCGGGGCGAGAACGGCGTCGGCCGTGCTAGCGTTTCGGCGATCGTGATCCATCGGCAGGAGGTGAGACCCATGAACGCAGTATCCGCAGTGGGTGCTCCCCTGCCGTCCACGATCGCGCGACTGAGGTAGTCGCCACCGGGAGCGCCCGCCAGGCAACTCGCGAAAGGCGACTCCCATGAACACCTCACCTTCGTCAGCTCCGCACGTCACCCCAGCCGCGGGCGAGCGGGCGCTGGTCCTCCACGGTGGCGGATCGGCCGGCAACGCCTGGGAGATCGGCGTGATCGCCGGCCTGTTCGATGCCGGGCTGGATGTCACCGAGGCCGATCTGATCATCGGGACGTCGGCCGGAGCGACGGCCGCGGCCCAGATCACCAGCGCGACCCCGGCCGAACTGCTGGCCGCCATCCTTACCGCTGCGCCCCAGCAACGGCCTGATCCGGCCAGCTCCGGCGCTGGACGCCCCCGGCTGGGACCGGCGGCGGACCACATGGAGCGGACGAGCCGGATCATTGCCGCCGCTGAGGATGCGGCCGACATGCGCCGCAGAATGGGTGCGGCGGCGCTCGAAGCCGATGCGGCGCCGGACGGCTCGGCCCAGACGCGGTGGCGCGCTACCGTCGCCGCCCGGCTGCCCAGTCCGCGCTGGCCGCAGCGACCGGTGCTGATCACGGCGGTCGATGCCCGTACCGGTGAGCCGGTCGTGTTCGACCGCCACAGCGGAGTCGACCTGGTGGACGCCGTCGCCGCCAGCACGGCCAACGGCTTCGGTGTCCCGCCCTACCGCATCGGCGGCCACCGGTACATCGACGGCGGCTACCGGCGCAACGAGAATGCCGATCTGGCCGCCGGATACCGGCGGGTGCTGGTGCTGTCGCCGTTCGGCGGCAGATCACGGCATCCGCTGGAGTGGGGCATGCAGCTGGCCGCGCAGGTCGACGAGCTGCGCGCCGGCGGCAGCAACGTCGAAACGATCTTCCCGGATGGCCATTCACTCAACGCGTTCGGGGCCAACATGATGGATCCGTCGACGCGCCCGCCCGCCGCCCGAGCCGGTTACGACCAAGGCAAGGCCCGGGCCGGGCAGCTCACCGGATTCTGGCGCTGACACCCGTCGTGGTGCTGGTTGGACCGCCTGGCTGTGACTGGAACTGAGACGGGAAGCCAGCGGGGTCGCGGCGAAAATTAACCATGATCTGGACCGCTGGGCGTAACCAGCAGCTGGGCGAGCTGATCGCCGAGGTCTTTCAGGCCGCCGGGCCGGTGCCGCGTGAGTACCGGGCGGTCATCGCGGGCGGCCCACCCGGTGCGGACAAGGCGGACGCCCTGGCCCAGCACGGCGCCGACCGGTCGCAGTTCCTGACCGTCAGCGTCGGTGACGTGCTCACCCGGATGGCTCGCCGCGAGCTCATCCCGCCAGTACCGGGCCAGCCCCCGCTGGCCGGGGCCGAGCTGGTGCACGCCGAGGCCCAGCACGTGGCCAAGCGGATCGGGCTGGTGGCGATCAACGAGGGCTGGAACATCATCCTGGACGTGACGCTGGCCTCCCGGCCGTCCGCCGAGTCCTGGACGTACGCCCTCCGCTTCGGGGACTACACGGTCACCGCGGTGTACGCCGGGCTCGACGCCGAAGAATCGGTGCGCCGGGCGGCGGCGGCGTATCGCCGCGATGAGGACGAGTACCGGCAGGGCCGCGGGTATGGGGGCCGGTACCTGCCGCCGGACGCGATCCGGGCCCTGTCCGAGCCGGCCGCCTCGGCCGCCCGGGATAGCATCCGCTGGGTCTCCGGGGCGGAGTCGGCCAGCGTCACGGCGGGCTCGACCCGGCGCGGCGGGCTGCCGGGCGGGGCCGTGGCCGCCATGATCGACGCCTACCGGCGCGGCCAGCTGGGCCTGGAGGGGCTGGGCCTGGAGTTCCGGGCCCGTCGCTGGCCGGCGGTCCCGGCCGTCTGCCCGCCCGCCCTGGAACTGGCGGCCGCGGCCGTCGATGACCTGGAGCCGTACGTGCCCGGCTCCTTTGACGACGTGGTGCTGGCGTACGACCGGGGCAAACTGTCCGACGAGGAGTACGAGTTCCTGGCCGAGGCGGCCAACGTCTCGGTGGCCGAACCAGGCTGACCCGCGGCCGGTTCCGGCGTGAGGTGACGGGCGGGCACGGTCCCGGAGCAGGCTGAGCTCCGGGACCGGGCCCGGTCGATGTGCGGCACGGCTGAGCCGGTTCAGGCGGTCTTGGCGGCGAGCGGGCGACGGGCGAGCCGGGCCCGGTCCAGTAGCACCGCGACCACGGCCGCGACCAGGGCGGCGCCCACCGCGATCAGCGCGATCTGCCAGCCGGGCATGCCCCCGGCCACCACGGTAGTTACGGCCGGTGCGGCGTTCACCGGGGGGGCGGTGGTCTCGCCCGCGGGGATCATCCCGGTCGCTGCCGATGCCGGGCCGGCCAGCGTGGCCAGGGTGGCCACGGTGGCCCCCAGCCCGGTGAACACGACCGCGATCCGGCGCCAGTACTTGCTGAGCTTCATGATCTTTCCTCTCTCGGTGTGACCTGATGCTGCGACGCTATGGCCGCACCGGGCCGGGCCGGATCGGCGATCGTTACCCAGACTGGCCGCCGGCCTACCTAGATTCCGGCTGGCCGTACCGAGACGCCACCCCCCGGGACGCCGCGTCGGGACGCCGTACCGAGACGGCACCCCCGGACGCCGTACCGGGACGCCACCCCCGGGACGCCGCGCCGGGACGCGGGCCAGGTCACCGGACTGGGCGCCGTCCGGTTTGCGCCGTGGGCAGGTTTACTTTCGTGCGAGAGTGTCCACATCCGCGCGCTCACAGCCGCTTCCTGTGTCCTATCGCCGGACCTCGGTTGATCTTTGCGGTCCTACGTAATAATTTCTCAATTTTGCGTCGGTATATTGCGCGATCATGTCGGGAAGGTTACCGTCCTCGGTACATCGGCTCTGCTCTGTCCCCTCCCTCATCCCGCTGACGTGGCGCACCGATGCGCCACTCGAAAGGGGCGCCAGGTGTTCAAACCCATCCGGAATCTGCGGCGGTCGCTCGCGCTGACCGCCGCCGCATCGCTGACCGCTGCGGGTCTCGCGGCCGTCGCGGTCCCGTCCGCGTCGGCCGCCACCGCCACCGGCGGCGCCGGCGCCAGCCTGCCGTACACCGAGGTCCAGGCCGAGAACTCGGCCACCAACGGCACGGTGATCGGCCCGAGCTACACCCAGGGCCAGCTGGCCGACGAGGCGTCCGGCCGCAAGGCCGTAACCCTGCAGGGCAGCGGCAAGTACGTCACGTTCACCACGCCGGTGGCGACCAACTCGATCGACTTCCGCTACAGCATCCCGGACAGTCCCGGCGGCTCGGTCTACACCGCGCCGCTGTCCCTGTACGTCAACGGCACCAAGCAGACCGACTTCAGCCTGACCAACGCCTACAGCTGGTACTACGGCAGCTACCCGTTCACCAACACCCCGGGCAGCGGCCAGCACCACTTCTACGACGAGGTGCACCGGCTGTTCGGCACCACCTATCCGGCCGGGACCACGTTCAAGCTGGAGGTCGACTCGGAGGACACCGCTTCCTCCTACACGATCGACTTCGCCGACTTCGAGCAGGTCGGCGCGGCGCTGACCCAGCCTGCGGGCTCGGTCTCGGTGACCAGCGAGGGCGCCGACGCCAGCGGCGTGGCCGACTCGACCAACGCCTTCAACGCGGCCGTCAGCGCGGCCGGCGTCGGCGGCACGGTCTGGATCCCGGCAGGCACGTACAACGTCCCCGGGCACATTGCGGTCAACAACGTCACGATCGCCGGGGCGGGCATGTGGTACTCGACCGTGACCGGGACCGCCCCCGGGTTCTACGGCAACTCCGCCCCCAACCCGAGCACCAACGTCCACCTGCAGAACTTCGCCATCTCCGGCAACGTCCAGGAACGCGACGACAGCGCCCAGGTCAACGGCATCGGCGGGGCGCTGAGCGACTCCACCGTGTCCAACATCTGGATCGAGCACATGAAGGTCGGGGCCTGGATGGACGGCCCGATGGACAAGCTGACCTTCAGCGGCATGCGCATCCGCGACACCACCGCCGACGGCATCAACTTCCACGGTGGCGTGACCAACTCGACCGTGACCAACAGCGACATCCGCAACACCGGTGACGACGGCATCGCCACCTGGGCCGACTCCGGCATCGGGGCCGACGCCAACGACACCATCTCCAACAACACCGTCCAGCTGCAGATGCTGGCCAACGGCATCGCGATCTACGGCGGCCACGACAACACCGTCTCCGGCAACCTGGTCGTCGACACCGGCATCAACCAGGGCGGCGGCATCCAGGTCGGGCAGCGGTTCAGCTCCACCCCGGTCGGGACGACCACGATCTCCAACAACACGATGATCCGGGACGGCGACCTCGACCCGAACTGGCAGTTCGGCGTGGGCGCACTCTGGTTCGACGGCAGCCAGGGCACGGTGAACGGGCCGATCAACGTGACCAACGCGCTGATCGAGCAGAGCCCGTTCGAGGCCATCCAGTGGGTCGAAGGCGAGGTCAACGGGGTCAACCTGTCCAACGTGACCATCGCCGGCACCGGGACCTTCGCCCTGCAGGAGCAGGATCCGGGCACGGCGACGGCCACCAACGTCGTGGCCACCGGCGTGGCCCAGGCCAACGCGGGCAACGCGCCCAGCTACAGCTGCGAGGGCAGCGGGTTCACGATCACCGATGGCGGCGGCAACTCCGGCATCAGCCCGACCCAGTGCAACGGCTGGCCGGCCCCGGTCTACCCGCCGTACCCCAGCTCCGGGGTCAGCGTCAGCCCCTCCGCGCTCAACTTCGGCTCGGTCGCGACCGGGTCCAAGAGCAGCGCCCAGACCGTGACCGTCTCCAACCCGACCGGCTCGGCCGCATCAGTCTCGTCGATCGCCGCCACCGGTGACTTCAGCCAGACCAACACCTGTGGCTCGTCGATCGCGGCGGGCGGCTCGTGCACGGTCAGCGTGACGTTCGCGCCGACCGCGACCGGCAGCCGCACCGGGACACTGACCGTCAACGCGGGCGGGGTCACCAACGCGGTCAGCCTGTCCGGCACCGGCACCAGTTCAAGTGGCGGCAGCGCCACGCTGTCCGCGTCGCCGACCTCGGTGGCGTTCGGCAGCGAGGCGGTGCGCTCGACCACCGCGGCCCAGAAGGTCACGGTGACCAACACCGGCAGCGCCGCCGCGAGCATCTCCTCGATCAGCGCCGGTGCCCCGTTCGCGCAGACCAGCACCTGCGGCACGTCGATCGCGGCGGGCGCCTCGTGCACGGTCAGCGTGACGTTCACCCCGACCGCGGCCGGCGGGGCGTCGGCCAGCCTGACCGTGGCCAGCAACGCCACCAACCCCTCGCTGACCGTGCCGCTCACCGGCACCGGCACCAGCGGTGGCAGCGGCACCAGCAGCAACCTGGCGGCGGGTGCCCCCGTCTCGGCGTCCAGCTACACCCAGACCTACGTCCCGGCCAACGCCGACGACGGGAACGCCAGCACCTACTGGGAAGGCACCAACGGCGCCTGGCCCACCACCTTGACCGTCAACCTCGGCGCCACCGACTCCCTGACCAAGGTGGTCGTGGACCTGCCGCCGGCGTCGGCCTGGAACACCCGGACCCAGACCCTGTCCGTGCTCGGCTCGACCGACGGGTCGAACTTCAGCACCCTGGTGGGCTCGGCCACCTACACCTTCAACCCGTCCACCGGTAACACGGTGACGATCCCGCTCCCCTCCGGCACCAGCGACCAGTACGTCCGACTCTCGTTCACCGCCAACAGCGTCCAGAACGGCGCCCAGGCCTCCGAGTTCCAGGTCTGGGGCACCACCGGGGCCAGCTCCGGCCACCCCGACCTGGCTCTGAACGCCGCCGTCACCGCGTCCAGCTCCACCCAGACCTACGTCGCCTCCAACGCGGTCGACGGCAACACCAGCACCTACTGGGAAGGCACCAACGGTGCCTGGCCCACCACCTTCACCGTCAACCTCGGCGCCAGCAAGGCCCTGGGCTCGATCGTCCTGGACCTGCCGCCGTCGGCTGCCTGGAACACCCGCACCCAGACGCTCTCGGTCCTCGGCTCCACCGACGGATCCAGCTACAGCACCCTGGTGGGCTCGGCTTCGTACACCTTCAACCCGTCCGCCGGTAACACGGTGACGATCCCGCTCCCTTCCGGCACCAGCGACCAGTACGTCCGACTCTCGTTCACCGCCAACAGCGTCCAGAACGGCGCCCAGGCCTCCGAACTGGCCGTCTACGGCCCCTGATCAGGTCAGCGAAAGGGCGGGCCGGTGACCCCGGCCCGCCCTTTCACGTTGGTCCGGTCAGGGCAGCTTGACCGCGAGGTTCAGGACCCGGGTGAACTGGGTCGCGCTGAAGTTGTCGTCGCTGATCAGGCTGACCTCGGCCAGGCCCGGGCCGCCGATGATGGTCATACCCTCGTAGTTGTCCAGCAGCGGGTTGGTCTGGGTCTCCCGCGCGGGCGCCCCCAGCGTCGGGCAGTCGACCAGGTTGGTGACCAGCTGCTTCTTCACCACGTCGCGGGCCGGGGCGGTGGACAGGTTGGTCACGTTGCTGACGTCGGGGGCCGAGGCGCTGTCCTTGACCGCGTACAGCTCTTCGGAGTTGCCCGCGGTGGTGGTGAACGCGGCCTCCTCAACCAGCAGCGAGTCGCGGCCGTAGGCCTGGACCTCGGGGATGCGGTTGCCGGTTTCGGTCCGGTAGGCGAGCTGCTTGGTCAGCTTCCAGGTTCCGTTTCGGGCCTGGTCGTAGATCAGGAACCGGTGCAGGGTGGCGTCGCCGCTGGCCGAGACGTCACCGGACAGCGCGGCCACCATCGAGGAGATGACCTCCTTGCCGGAGCGGGAGATCGTCAGGCCTTCCAGGGTGGCGTTGCTGGTGGCCTGGCCGTCCGGGGTCGTGCCGGTGACCGCGAACCGGGCCGGGATGGGCAGTGAGGCCTGCTGTACGCCCTCGCGGTTGTAGATCCGGATCGACGGCTCGGTCTCCGAGCTGACCAGGTAGTCACCGTCCGGCAGTACGGCCAGGCCCTCGTTGTCGGAGTTGGTCCCGTCGTACGGGGTGCCGTCCGGCTTCTTCAGCACCAGCGGATCCCGGATCACCTTCGGGTCGGCCAGGTTGCGGAAGAACCAGATCCGGGCCGGGTCGGTGCCGTGATTGTCCACCGCCGACACCCAGGCCGCCGAGCGGGCGTCCCAGGCCAGCGAGGACAGGCCACCCAGCTCGACGCCGTTATAGACCAGCTTGTCCAGGCTGTCGCTGAAGCTGAGCGCGTAGCCCGCCGGCGGGCAGGCCCGCGACGCGGCCACCTCCGACGTTACTGTGCTAGTTGTACTGTCCAGGGACGTTGGTCAACCTGGTGATGGGCGGCGAGTTCCCGATCGCGGTGTGGGGCCGGTGGTGATTGTATTCGCGGAGCCATGTGGGGTAGGCGGCGCGGCGGGCTTGCTCGCTGGCGTAGAACTTCCGGAAGGCCCATCCCTGGGCGAGGGTGCGGTGGAAGCGCTCGATTTTGCCGTTGGTCTGGGGCCGGTAGGGGCGGGTGCGCTTGTGGGTGATGCCGAGTTCGGCGCAGGCGGCGGCCCATAGTTTCGACCGGTAGCAGGAGCCGTTGTCAGACAGCACACGCTCGATCCGCACGCCGCGGGCGGTGAACCAGGCGGCCGCGTTCCGGAGCACCGCAACGGCGGTTTCCCTGGTCTCGTCCTGGTGGATCTCGGAGTAGGCGACGCGGGAGTGGTCGTCCAGGACGGTGTGGATGAACGCCGTCCCGACCAGCGGGTGGCCGTGAACGCGGCTGTGCCGGCCGGTTCGCCGGCCGGTGGCCAGGCGGTTCTGCAGCCCCTGGGCCTTGCCGAGGTAACGCCACCCGCCGCCGTCGGGGATGTTGCCGAGTTTCTTGACATCGACGTGGACGAGCGAGCCGGGATAAGGATGCTCGTAGCGGCGGACCGGCTCGCCGGTGACCCGGTCAACGGCGGTGAGCCGGCTGATCCGGCAGCGGACCAGGACCCGGTGGACGGTGGAGGGGGCCAGGCCGGTCCGCTCGGCGATCTGCACCGGCCCGAGCCGGTGCTTCCACCGCAGGTGCACGATCTTGCGGACCACCGGCTGCGGTGTCCGGTGCGGGGAACGCCGCGGCCGGGAGGACGCGTCATCCATCCCGCCCGGGCCCAGCTGCCGGTAGCGATCGGCCCACCGCCTGGCGGTCGGCCAGGACACGTCGTACCGTTCGGCCGCCCGGGCAACCGGCCAGCCCTGATCCACGACCAGCCGCGCGAGCCTAAGACGGGCGCGCGGGGTCAGGGCAGCGTTAGCGTGGGACACGAAGACCTCCTGGGTGGCGGAGCGGTTCCTAGACAGCTCCACTCCACGCCCGGAGGTCTTCGCCTACCAAGATCATTCAGGTCGTGTCGTCACACGACCTCAACCAACGTGCCCGATCAGTACAGCTAGTCACGGCTGGTCCGGCCGGTGCGGCCGGGCCGCTCACCGGCTGGGCGCTCGCCGCGGCCGCCGGTACCACCGCGGCCGTGGCGACCGAGGCCACCGCGGCCACGGACACGAGCGGCCACCACCGTCGATTGAGTTTCATGCCCAGCCTCCCACGCCGCATCATGTTGAGTTCCGGTCGATATCTATCGTGACCAGACAACAACGTGACTAACGCGGGCCGAATCGTCAGCCAACGGGTCGTGGCTGCGGCTGGCTCCGGGCTGGATAGCGGGCCGGGACCGCGCCGATGATGGACAGGCACTCCACGAAGAAGTAGATCGCCTTGAAGAACTCGAGGAGGTTGCCCTCTTCCAGCAGGATCTTGCGGTACATGACCGTGCGCTGGGCGTCGTAGCCGTCGTGCAGGGCCTGCCAGTCGGCGTAGTCCATGGCCAGCACGTAGGTGGCGGCCAGCGGCTCGTCCGGGCCGATGATCCGGCAGTCGGTGACCGTGCCCCCGCTCCAGCCGGCGATGAGGTAAGCCGGGCCACCGCCCAGGTCGGCGGGTAGCTCGCGGCAGCCGAGAGCCCAGGACGCCGGGTACACGCTCTTGATGAAGTCGAACAGGTCCCAGTACTCCTGCAGCTTGCCCGCCCGTACCGGCTCCAGTGGGCCGGCGGTCAGCGCGTCCCGGACCGCGGCGGCCCACTCCGGGCTGAAGAACTCCAGCTCGGCCACAGTCAGCCCCCCGCCAGGACCGGCTGCACCTTGGTCAGCAGGTCCTCCAGGTCGGGCGAGAGGTCGATGCCGACGTCGTTCAGCTTGCGCCGCAGCTGCTGGAAGAACAAGATCCGCACCTCGTCCTGGGTCCAGCCCAGCGGCTCGTAGTAGATCTGGCGGCTGTTCACTCCGGACAGCGACAGGATCGTGCGCAGTGTGTCGTGGATCTCGTTGATCATCGTCGGGTCCTTGCGGACGGCCTGCTGCAGGTACCGCATGCCCCCCTGAACGTGCCGCGACTCGTCCCGGCAGGTCGCGGTGAAGCCGGTGTAGTAGGCGGGCAGGAAGCCGCGCCAGCGGGCGTAGGACAACGTCACCTTCATGACCGACAGGGCCAGCACGCCCTCGATCCACAGGAAGTAGTTGGTGGCGTAGCGGACCCGGGCCCGCTCGTCGTAGGGACGCTGGCGTACCTCGTCGGCCTGGTACGCGAGCAGGCCGAACGGCCCGACGAACGTCTCCGACACCCAGGGGAACGACGCGTCCAGGATGTCCATGATGTCGTCGCCCTGCAGGCCCACGACCTCGCGGTAGAACCGGTCGAAGAACACCGTGTGCCGGGCCTCGTCCTCGATCTGCGCCGCGATGTGCAGCTTCTCTTCCTCGCTGGCCCCGATCATGAACACCGGCAGCTCGATCTCGACCTGGCGCTCGCCGTGGTGGAAGCCGGACGCGACCGCGATGAACGACTGGCGCTCGTCCTCGGTCATCTTCTCCTGCCAGTCGATCACGTCCTGGCTGAAGTCCAGGTCGTAGACGTCCCAGCGCTGCTTCAGGTACCGGCGGTAGAGCGTGGTGAAGTCGGGCAGCGTCTTCAGGTCCTTGTGCACGTACTCGATGACGTCGTCGATGTCGACCTTGAGCACGTCGGCCAGGTTCGACTCCTCGATCTCGCGCACCTGCTCGTCGCTCAGCGCGCGGGGGCCTTCGCGCAGAACCGCGGTGGGGCTCGGGCGGTCAGTCATCATTGTCAGCCTCCCAATAACAGAATGCGATTCTGTTTCCAGGACACCGGTTACCGGGGGCGGTGTCAAGGCTGGGGACCCGGGTGGCCGGCCCACCCGGGTTGGCACCGGCCGGGCCGGCTCCGGCCGCCAGCCGCGGTCGATCCTCAGCCCTGGGCGTCTGACCAGTCAAAGTCGGGCCGGAACTCCATGTCGTGGGCCTGGGCCGCGGCCTGCATCCGCGGAAAATCCGGGATGAAGGGCGGCTGGTCCGCCGGGCCGTGATCGGTGGGCTGACCCATCTGCTGAAAGAACCGCTCGAAGCCGCCGGTGGCCACCCCGAGCACCTGGGCGGGCCCGGACCCGGCCAGCCGGAACCCGGTCCGGGGCAGCGCCGACATAAAGGCGCGGTGGACGGGTACGGCCACCAGAGAAGCCCGGAAAGCGGTCTCTTCCGGACGTGCGACGCCGTTACTCCCGGCGCCAATAAAGACGCGTCCAATTAATGGCAATTAGACCAATAACTTCATTAAAATATATTAATAAAGATATTCCAATGTGACTTAATCTTGCTATACGATTGCCACTTAACCACACAGAATCCGGCGCATTCCACCACGAGTCGGCCCGCTGGTTTTGCGCCGCCGACCGGCCTAGGAGTACGTATTGACCTTCCGCTGGCGCATCCCGTTGGCCGCCGCCGTCCTGACCCTGGGTTCGCTGGGAGCGGCCCTCGGCAGCGCGGCCTCGGCCGGTGCCGCCAGCACGGCCACCCACCCCGGCACCACGCCCACCCGACCCGGCGGTGCGGTGGGCGGGTTCCAGCCCGGCGGCCTGATCAGGGCCCACAGTGCCAGCCAGCCCAGTGCCAGCCCACCCAGTGCCAGCCAATCCAGTGCCAGCGCGGCCAGCTCTGGTACGACCCGCTCGGCCAGGAACGGGAGTACCACCAGCACCAACTGGTCCGGTTACGTCCTGACCGGCGGCACCGGCGCCTTTAACAGCGTTTCCTCCAGCTGGACCGAGCCTGCCGCCAGCTGCGGCAGCGGGACCCAGTACGCCGCCTTCTGGGTCGGCCTGGACGGGTACAACAGCGATTCGGTCGAGCAGACCGGCACGGATTCGGACTGCAGCGGCGGCAGCCCGGACTATTACGGCTGGTACGAGATGTACCCGGCCGACCCGGTGTACTTCACCAGCCCGGTCGCGCCGGGCGACAGCCTGAGCGCCTCGGTCGCGGTCAGCGGGACCAGTTACACGCTGACCCTGACCGACAGCACCCAGGGCTGGACCCAGACCGAGAACGAGTCCGGCAGCTACGCCGACTCCTCGGCCGAAGTCATCACCGAGGCGCCGTCCTCGGCCCAGGGCCCGCTGCCGCTGGCCGACTTCGGCACGATCGGCTACTCGGCCTCGGCGGCCAACGGGGCCTCGTTCGGCACCCAGGACCCCACGTCGATCACCATGGTCGCCGGCGACGGCGACCAGCTCGACTCCACCAGCGCCCTCGACGGCTCCGGCGGTTTCAGTAACACCTGGCAGGCCGCCAGCTGACCACGGCTGCGGCGGCGGCCACCTCGCGCCGGCCCCCGGAGGGTTGATGGCCTCCGGGGGCCAGTGCTCTTCTGCCGGGAACCCAGTGCTCTTCCGGGAAGCCGGTGCCGGTCCGGAAAGCCCGGTGCTATTCCGGGACGCCCGGCTATTACCTGGCCCTTGAAGTGGCTGGGGCCTATGGTTCAGCTAAGTATTTAAGGATCTGGGGGGTCACGGAGGAGACAGTAATGACTCAGGCCAACGGGGATTCCATCCCGGCCCAGCTGGACAGCGCAGCACTCGCCGGGACCTGGGTATTGGACCCGGCCCGGTCCACGGTCCGGCTGCGCAGCAAGAGCATGTGGGGTCTGGTCCCGGTCAAGGGCTCGTTCGGCACCGTCTCCGGTGAAGGCACGGTGTCCCCGGCGGGCGAGGTCAGCGGCACCATCACCGTGGACGCCGCGTCGGTCGACACCAAGATGGGCAAGCGGGACCAGCACCTGCGGTCTGCGGACTTCTTCGACGCCGATAACTACCCGCACATCGTGTTTACGGTGGATCAAATCCAGACCTCGGGCGCGCAGGTCACCGTGTCCGGCCGCCTGACCGTGCGCGACCAGACCCGGCCGCTGTCCTTCCCGGTCACGCCGGCCGTCCACGGCGACGGCGAGGTCCAGCTCGACGCCGAGGTGCCGGTGGACCGGACCGACTACGGCCTGAACTGGAGCCAGCTGGGCATGGCCTCGACGCACAACACGATCACCGTGCACGCGGTGTTCACCCGGCGCTGAGCTGGTCCTGAGCGAGGCGGAACACGGGGACCGCCAGCTCGGCGTGGTCTTCCCAGCCCACGGTGACCCGCTGGCCGACCCGGATCGTGTCCGGCGCGGTGTCGATCTCGGCCAGCAGCCGGAAACCTTCGTCCATATCGATGAAGCCGAGCACGTAGGGCAGCCGGCCGCGGAAGTAGGGCTGACCGTGCTGGCGGATCACCGTGAACGTGTAGACCGTGCCGTCGCCCGCGGAGTCGTGCCACTTGGTGTCCGCGCTCAGGCAACCTGGGCAGTGCCGCCGCGGGAAGAAGATCACTTCGCCGCACGAGACACAGACCTGGTAGGTCAGCCGGTGGTCCCGGGTCGCCGCCCAGAACGGCGCGGTGTCCGGCTCGGCCAGCGACGGCAGCGGCCGTTCCGGCAGCTGGTTGGGGGGCACGGCGGCCTCACTCCCTTCCGAGGATGATCGTGCCGGCCGCGTGCCGGGTGCCGAGCTGGCCGCCGTTGCCGTGGGCCACGGCCAGCCGGGCCCCGGCCACCTGGGCCGTCGATTCGCCGCGCAGCTGCCGGGTGGCCTCGATGAGCAGGAAGATCCCGCGCATCCCCGGGTGGTTCGACGACAGCCCGCCGCCGTCGGTGTTGAGCGCAGGGGCGCCGGGGCGGTCGTAACGCAGGCGTCCGCCCGCCACGTACGGGCCGCCTTCGCCCTTCTTGGCGAAGCCGAGGTCCTCCAGGATCGTCAGCACCGTGATCGTGAACGAGTCGTAGATCATGGCGATGTCGATCTCGTCCGGGCGCACCCCGGCCTGGCCGAACGCGTCCCGGCCGGACCGGACCGCGGCCGAGGTGGTGATGTCGGCCTGGTTGCCGGGGTAGCCGATCGCCTCGCCGGTGCCGAGGATCCACACCGGGGGCTTGGGCAGGTCCGCGGCCATCTCGGGGGAGACGATGACCACCGCGCCGCCGCCGTCGGAGACGATGCAGCACTCCAGCAGGTGCAGCGGGTCCGCGACCAGCCGCGAGCCGAGCACGTCGGCCACGCTCAGCTCGCCGGTGTGCTTGATGCCGAGATCGGCCAGCCCGGCCATGGCCTGCGGGTTCCGCACCGCATGCGCCCGGGTGGTGACGGCGATCTCGGCCAGGTCCTCGGGCCGGGTCCCGTACTGGGCCATGTGCCGCTGAGCCACCAGCGCGTAGTTGCCGATGAGGGTCAGGCCGTACGGGGTCTCCAGGTTCGCGCCCGGCTGCGGCTCGGCCGGGATCCGGCTGCCGGTGCCGATGGCCCGCGCCTGGCTGCGCGCGGTCGACCCGTAGGTCAGCAGGGCCACCCGGGCCTTCCCGGCCGCGATGTCCCGGGCGGCGTGGGCGGCGTGGAACTCATACGAACTGCCGCCGACCGCGGTGGTGTCCATGACCCGCGGCGTGACGCCGAAGTACTCCGCGATGGTCAACCCCTGCAGCGGCCCGGCCTCGCTGGCGTCGTACACCGCGTCCACGTCTGACCAGGTCAGGCCGGCGTCCGCCAGCGCGTGCCGGGCCGATTCGGCCTTGATCTGCAGCATGCTCAGGCCGCCCGCGCGGCGGCCGGGGAACTCGTAGATCCCGCCGATGGCGGCTCCGGGCGCAGGGTTCACACCGCCCGGGCTCACGCGCACTTCCCGCCCAGGCTCACGCGCACCTCCACCGCCGCCGCCGCGTCTAGAATCGCGTTCTAGAAAAGATTGTCAGGGGCCGTCGCCCGGAGTGTCAAGGGTGGCCAGCCCGGGACGCGGGGAGTCAAGGGCTGGCCGGCTCGAGTACGGCGGAGGTCAGCCCGCCGGCAGCGGGGCCGGCGGAGGTTCGTTCGTTCAATACCGTGTGCAGAAACTGTCGCCATGGTGACAGTTTCTGCACACGGTATCGGTCACCGCCGCCCTGCCCCCGTGCTCTGAGCAGCTTGGAACTGAGCCAGCGCGCCGGCCACCTCGCCTTGGTCCCGGAGACGGATCTCCCGGCTTCCTAGCGCGCCGGCCGAGGCGGCGACGGCGACCGCGCCGACCTGCTCCGGCGTCACCCAGGCCGGGTCGGCGGACTCGGCCAAGCGGGTGTTCACCGGCCCGAGCACCAGGGCGAAGACCCGATGCTCATCCCCGAGTTCGGCCGCCAGGACCTGCTGCATCATCAGCACGGCGGCCTGTTCCATGCTGACCAGGCCGCTGCCGGGCACCGGCGTGAACGCCGAGGCGCCGACGATCACGCTGTAGGCGCCGCGCGGGTTCAGCCGGGGCAGGACCGCCCGCGCCACGGCCAGGTGCGTGGTCGCCAGCCCGACGAACGCGCTCTGCCAGTCGGCCTCGTCGATCTCCCAGAGCCGCCGGCCACCCCAGAACCCGCCGATCGGGGCGACCACGTCGTCGATGCCGCCGAGTCGCTGCTCCATCTGGCGGGCCAGCTGTTCGGCTCCGGCGAACGTCGTGTAGTCGTGCACCACGAGATGCAGGTGGTCCGACGCCGCCGGGCCGAGGACCCGGCGGAACTCCTCCGCCCGCGCTTCGGCCCGGGTCGGGACCACGACGTCGGCCCCGGCGGCCAGGTAACGCCGGACGACCCCCTCGCCCACCCCGCCGGTGCCGCCCGGCACCAGCACCCGGCGGCCGGTCAGGTCCGGCCCCCCGGAGCCCGCGGACCCGTAAGACCAGGTGGAGCCGGTCAGTCCGGTGTCCCCGTCGAGTCCGGTGTGCCCGGCGGACCCGTCGAGCCCGGTGGACCCGTCGAGCCCGGTGTCCTGGCCGAGCCCGTTATCGCCGCTACCCATAAGATCACTTCCGTAGATATTGTTGGTTAGACCAACGTTGGTAATGCCAACATAGCCCGGAAATGTTGGGATGTCCAACGGTTAGGATGGCGGGATGGCAGACACGGAGCAGCTGTGGCCGGCTCCCGCCCGGCTGCGCGGGCTAGCCAGCTGGCAGGCGAACAAGGTGTCCACGCTCGGCGCCCGGCTGTTCGCGCGGCGCATGCCGCTGGGCGCCCGGGCCGACTTCGCCATCCTGGCCGCGCTGGAGGAGTACGGAGCCCTCAGCCAGGCCGACATCGGCCGCCGCCTGGGCCTGGACCGCAACGACGTCCACGCCATCCTCAACCGCCTGGAGAGCCACGGCCAGGCCGCCCGGCAGCCTGATCCGGCCGACCGGCGCCGCAACGTCGTCACGCTGACCGATACCGGCCGTCGCTACCTGAGCGAACTACAGGAGCACGCCGATGTCGTCCAGGACGAGCTGCTGGCCGGCCTCGACGGCACCGAACGGCGGCAACTCCAGTCGCTGCTGAACAAGCTGCTCGACGGCCACCCGCCCCAGCCCGCCTAGCCCGCCTAGCCCGTCAGGCCGTCCCGGCGGCGGGCGTGGCCGGGGGTGGCCAGGGGCCGCCGACCATCAGCCGGTGGATGTATTCCAGCACGCCCTCGATGATCTTGTTGGCCTGAGGCCGGTTCTTGGCCGCCGCCACCTCGCGGGCGCCCTCTCCGGTCAGTGAGGTCAGCACCGTCACGTACAGCCGGTTCAGGGACGTGTCGGCCAGCCCGAGCAGCGTGTCGTTCTGGCTGATCCACTCCCGGCCGCGCTGGCGCCGCATGACCTCGAAGCCGGGCGGCCCGTCGCCCGCGTTGAACAGCAGTGACAGGTCCCGGCGCTCCCAGGCGCCCTCCAGGTAACCCCGGGCACCCGCCGAGAACAGGGCGTACGGGTCGGTCACCCCTGCTTGCTTGGCCCGGGCCACCGCCGCGCTGGCCGATGCCTCCTGGGCCTGCTGGTATCCGTGCCACAGTGCGATGAACAGCTCGCTCTTGCCGCCAAAGTGGTGGTAGAGGCTGCCCACGCTGGAACCGGCCCGCTCCACCACCTCGGCGATGCTGGCCTCGGAGAAGCCCTGCTCGGTGAAGACGGCGCGGGCCGCGTCCAGCAGCGCCCGCTGCGTTTCCGCCGTCCGGGCCCACTGCCAGGAGCCCGTGCCGGCCTTGCCGCGGGGTCGTGGTGACGTTGCTGCCACTGATCCGCCTCCCGGCTGTGGCGGCGCCCGGCCTGTTCCGGAACGAGATTCTAGGAGTCTAGTCGCCGGCGGTCGCCCGTCACCCGGTCACAGGAACCCGTGCTGCTCAGCCGGCCGCGGCGGTGAACTGCGGCAGGTAGCCGAGCTCCTGGCCGCTGGCGGACGGGTGGTACGACTCGCCCAGGGGCCAGGTCACCGAGTGCAGCCAGGAGCCGGAGTCGCAGATCTCGTGCCCGGCGAACGGGGACCGGACGTCGGCGAAGGTGTCCCCGTTCCGGGCCGCGGCGGCCGAGATGGCGCTGTCCAGCTGGTCGGCGCCCTGGTTGAGCGCGGTGCGGTCGGCCGTGCTCAGCCCGATGCAGCCGCTGGACCGGGACAGGTCGTACAGCTCCGGGTAGTCGAGCACGACGATCTTGGCCGCCGGGGCGTCGCGGCGGACCGTCTGCAGGACCGTGTTCAGTTCGGTGGGCAGCTCGTCGGCCACCAGCGCGTCCGCGCCAGCCACGGCGCTCTCACAGGTGCTGGTCGGGGCGAGCACGCAGGTGGCCATGACGGTGGAGAAGCCGACGTCGTTGCCGCCGATGGTGATGCTGACCAGCGTGGTGCTGGCGCTGAGCGACGATACCTGCCTGTTGATCACGTCGCTGGTGGTCGCGCCCGCGCAGGCGACGAAGCTGAACGAGGCCGGGTCGTTCGCATTGGCCCACTGCTGCGGGTAGGCGTTGGCGCTCCGGTCGCAGCTCCCGCTGGAGCCGTAGCTGCCGGCCCCGTCCCCGGATGAATAGGAATCGCCCAGGGCCACGTACCGGGCTCCGGGCGCGGCCGACGTCTGCGCCGAGGCGGAGATCACGGTGGCGGGGAAGGCCAGCACGGCCGCCAGCGAGGCACCAAGCAGCACACGGGAAATACGCACGACTCACTCCAACGGCAAGCAGATGACGGGGTAAATGCGCGCGCGTTCCTTCACTAATAACCAAACATCATTATTACTGGTTCGTAAAGATCCGCCGGAATGGAGAGGGGCAGTCCGGCGCGGCCGTGGCCCGGCGTCGGCCGGAAGAGGGCATGCCCCTGGGGCTGACCGGATCTCGGTCAGTAGGTGGCGCGGCCGCCGCTGATGTCGTAGACGGCACCGGTGGAGAAGCTGACCCGGTCCGAGCACAGGAACGCCACCAGTTCGGCGACCTCCTCCGGCCGGCCGAGGCGCTGCATCGGGATCAGGCTGGTGATGTGGGCCAGCACGTCCGGGGCGGTCGCATCGTTCATCGGGGTGGCGATGACCGCGGGCGCGATCGCGTTGACCAGCACGCCCGAGGTGGCGAGTTCCTTGCCCGCCGACTTGGTCAGCCCGATCACCGCGGCCTTCGACGCCGAGTAGATGGACAGATTCGGGTTGCCGTCCTTGCCGGCCATGCTGGCCAAGTTCACCACCCGGCCCCAGCCCCGCTCGCGCATGCCGGGGACGAACACCCGCATCGTGTTCACGACGCCCAGCACGTTCACCTCGAGGACCTGGCGCCATTCGCTGCTGATGGTGTCGAGCAGCGGCTTGCCCGGGCCGACGATGCCCGCCGAATTGACCAGCACGTCCACGGGTCCGGTCCCGTCGGCCACCCGCCGCAGCGCCTCCTCGTCGGTCACGTCCGCCGTCACGTCGGCCTCGCCGGCCAGGTCAAGCGTGATCACGCTCAGCCCGTCCGCCCGTAGCCGCTCGGCTGCTGCCGCCCCGAGTCCGCTCGCGCCTCCGGTCACCAGCGCCGTCCTGGTCTCTGGCATGTCTCCCGGTGCCTCCCCTGGCTGTGGCCTTATCCGCACAGGCGGGCCAACCGTATCCGGGGTCCCAGCTGACCGGCTAGTTTCCCGGGCCGCCGCTGAGGCGTAACTGGCCCGGGGCCAGCTGCCACTGACCGCGACCAGCCGCCTTGGCCTGGTAGAGGGCCTGGTCGGCGGCGGCCAGGATGGAGTCGGCGGTATCGTCCGGGCCGGACAGGGCCACGCCGATCGACAGCGACGCCACGACCGGCTCGCCGCACAGCTCGACCGGACGGTGGACCGTGCGCATCACCCGCTCGGCCAGCGCGGTGGCCTTGGCTTTGGTCGGCATCGGGTAGGCGACCAGGACGAACTCGTCACCGCCGAACCGGCCCACGATGTCCCGGTGCCGGGCCGTGGCGGCCAGGTTGCGCCCGATCTCGGTCAGCAGCTGGTCACCGGCGGCGTGGCCCAGGGTGTCATTGATCTCCTTGAAGTGGTCGACGTCGCAGAACAGCACCGCGACCCGGCGCCCGCTCTTCTCGGCGTCCAGGAGGACCTCGGTGATCCGGTCCAGCACCAGCGCGCGGTTGGGCAGCCCGGTCAGCTGGTCGTGCGTGGCGGCGTGGGCGAACTGGACCTGCATCGTCCGCAGCAGCGTGATGTCTTCGATCTGGGTCAGGACCAGGCGCGGCCCGGCCCGGACGCCGGCCGCCAGCGACGTGCGGTTGACCCGGCCCCAGACTTCGCTGCCGTCGGGCCGGGTGAAGTGCACCTCATACTGGTCGCCGTCGTCGTTGGCCCCATCGGGTCGTAGCGCATCGGCCGGACGGCCGACCAGGTCGGCGGCGTTGCGGCCCAGCAGCCGCTCGCAGGCCTCGTTGACCCGGGTGATGTTCTGATCCTCGGTCATCAGCGCGATGGCGATCGGTGAGCAGTCGAACATGGTCCGGAACAGCTGCTCGGAATCGGCCACCAGTGTGTGCACCCGGGAATGCTCGATGGCCAGGGCGGCGTGCGCGGCGAACTGTTCCAGCAGCTGCCGCCGGGCCGCGTCCGGGCGCCGGCCGTCGATGGGGATGTCGACGCTCAGCACGCCGATCAGCGTCCGGCCGGGGGCGTAAAGCGGCGCGAGCAGGATGTCCTCGGGATGCCAGGCGTGGTTGTCCTCGCTCGGCGGTCCCGGCGGCGTCCAGCCCGCCACTGACCGGGACAGCCCGTGATCGTACCGGTGATCCAGGAAGCGCAGCTCGCCCCAGGGCTCGCAGCCGGTCAGCAGGCGGCGGAAGCTCTCCATCGGCGCGCGGGTACCGAGCAGGGCCCGCCCGACCTCATCCGGCCCGGCCACCGCGGCGACCTCACACATGTCGCCCGGCTGGACCAGGTTGACCACGGCGGCCCCGAAGCCCAGCTGATCCACCACCGCCTGCGCCACGACCTGCAGGGTTTCCCGCAGGTCCAGGCTCGCGGTGATACGCCGAGCTAGCTGGGTCAGTAGCTCAGCGGCCTGGGTGTCACTCATCCCGGCTGCCCCCGTGACCCGCCCGTCCGCACGATGCAGCCATGATCGCAGAACTAACTGGCCGTTGCCAACTGACTACGCGGCAGTTAATCCCGCGGCAGTTAATCCCGCGGCAGTTAATCCCGCGTCGGTTAATCCCGCGTCGGCCTGACCAGAGGGCCAGGCCGGCGCGGCCGGTGGGCTCAGGCGGGTTAGCTCAGGGCGGGTCAGCTCAGGGCCGGTTCGCGGTGGAGCATCAGCCGGACCGGGATCATCACCGCGGCGACGGTGAGGGCGCCGACCGCCAGCACCAGGCCGGTGGCCGGGGCCAGCGGAATGTACGGCGTCCAGGAACCGGTGATGGCCCGGGTCACGGCGAGCAAGGCCACCGCGCCGGCGGCGGCCCCCGCGACCAGGCCGGTGAGGATGACGAACGCCGCGTGCCAGCCGAACACCGCGGCAACCTGGCCCCGGGTGGCCCCGGACCGGCCCAGCAGCCGCAGCGCCCGGCGCCGCTCCAAGGTGGCGACGACCAGGGTGTTGACCAGGGACACCGCGGTTAGCGTGCCCACCACGCCCAGGATCAGGTCGTTGCCGAAGCTGTCCTGGGGCGAGGCCTGGACGGCCTGCGCGTTGGCCACGTTGCGGCTGGCCAGGTGCCAGCCGGGGTGGCCGGCCAGGAGCGCGGCCAGGCCGGCCGGGGTGCCCCCGCTGATCAGGAGCTGGCTGAAGCCGGGCGCGGTGCCGGTGTGCCCGGCGGCCACGGCGGCCGGTATCAGGATGTCACCGGCAGCCAGCGACCGGGAGTACACCGCGCTGACCGTGGCCCGGTACGGGGTGCCGTCGGCCAGCCAGACCGTGACCCGTGACCCGGCGTGCACGTTCATCTCGTCCGAGCCTGCTTCCAGCGCGCTGACCGCGATCTGCCCGGGGCGCAGCGTGGTCAGGTGGCCCGAGGTCACGCCCAGAGCCATGACCTGACCGATCGGGCCGCCCGCCACGGCCTCGCCGTAGAGCTGATACAGGTCGGGGTCCGCGGCGATCACGGCCACCGGGGCCACACCGGCTGCGGCCCGGACCCCGGGCTGGGACGCCGCCCGATCCAGCGTGGCCGGGCTGAGCTGCGGGCCCGACAGTTCGTGATCCGCGGTCACCGTTTGCGCCGCCTGCCGGGTGGTGGCGTGCTCGATCGAGGTGTTGGCGAAGTAGACGCAGCCGACCAGGGACACGGCCATGGCCACCGGGATCACCGCGGCGGCGGCCCGGCGGGGCTGCGCGGCGATCGCGGCCAGCGCCAGCCGGGCCGACGGGCCACCGACGGCCAGCAGCGGCCGGGCCAGCCAGGCGGCCAGCGCCACCAGCAGCGGGCCGAGCAGGGCCACCGCCACCATGCAGGCCAGCAGGAGCGGCAGCGCCAGCGCGAGCTGGCCGGCCGGGCTTTTGGCGCCCAGCGTGTACCCGGCCAGGGTGCCGGCACCACCGGCCGCGGCCAGGCCGAGCAGGACCCGGACCGGGTGCGGCCAGCGGCGTTCGGCCCCGGTCTCGCGCAGCGCCTGGGCCGGGGGCGTCCTGCTACCCCGGCGCGCGGCGACCTGGCCACTCAGCCCGGCCACCAGCGCGCTGCTGCCGCAGCCGACCAGCAGCAGCCACGGGGTCAGCCAGGCCCTCGAGCCGGCGGGCAGCATCTGGTGCGCCGCCAGCGCGCGCACGCCGAGCACGCCCAGGGCGGCTCCCGGCACCAGGCCGAGCAGCCCGCCCGCCAGCCCGCACACGGTCAGCTCGGCCAGGATGGCCCGCCGGACCTGCCCCCGGCTGGCCCCGATCGTGCGCAGCAGGGCGAACCGGCGCCGGCGCAGGTTGACCGCCAGCGCGGTCGTGGAGGCCAGCACGAACAGCGAGACCAGCACTATCGGCGGGATGAGCGCTCCGCCCAGCGACTGGCCGTTGGCCCGTTCGGCCGGCGCGCTCAGGTTCGCCAGGTCGCCCCGGCGGGCTCCGGTCGCGACCGTGTAGCCGTCGCCGGGCAGCACCGCGCGGATCCGGTGCGCGAGCTGCCCGGGGGACACGCCGGGCCGGGCGGTCACCGCGACCAGATCCACGTCGCCCGGCCGGACCACACCGCCGGGGAAGCCGGTCTCGCCGGCCGCGCGGGCCACGCCGGGCACCCGGGCCAGCTCCGGGGCCAGGCGGGCCGGGACGCCCCGGTAGGCCGGCAGCGGGATGCTCTCCTGGTCGCCACCGGCCACGGTGACGTGCAGCGTGGTGCGGGCCGCCACCACCACGCTGGCGCCGGCCAGCCGGCCCGCGGGGGCGGTGGTGTGCGCGCCCGCGATCGAGGTCGCGGCCACGGCCATCGTGGCCGCGACGGCCGAGGCCGCCACCGTGCCGATCAGCGGTCCCGGGCTGCGGCGGATTCCGGCCAGCCGCCAGCCGCGCATCACGGCCGCTCACCCAGCTCGTGCAGCGCCCCGGCCACCACGCCGGGCTCGGGGGCGGCCAGCACCCGGTCCACCCGGCCCGCGTGCAGGAACACGGCCTGATCGCAGAACCGGGTGACCTGCGGGTCATGGGTCACGATGATCACGGTCGTGCCGTCCGGAGCGGACCGCAGCAGGCGCAGCATCGCGACCGCGGTGTGCGGGTCCAGCGCCCCGGTCGGCTCGTCGGCGAAGATCACGTCCGGCTGGGTGACCAGCGCCCGGGCGATGGCGGCCCGCTGCTGCTGGCCGCCGGACAGTTCGGCCGGACGGCGGCGAAGCTGCCCACCGCTCAGGCCAACCCGGGCCGCGGCGCGCTCGATGTCCGGGCGCCGGGCTGGACGGCGGTCCAGCCGCAGCGGCAGCGCGATGTTCTCGGCCACGGTCAGCTCGGGCAGCAGGTTGAGATCCTGGAACACGAACCCGACGCGGCGCCGGCGCAGCATGGCCTGCCGCCGGGACGAGAGCTGGTTCAGCTCCGTCCCGCACAGCCGCACCGTTCCGGCGGAACTGCGCTCCAGCCCGGCCGCGCACTGCAGCAGCGTCGACTTGCCCGAGCCGGACACCCCGAGGACCGCGGTGAACGAGCCGGCCGGGAACGCCAGCGACACCCGGTCCAGCGCGGCCACCGCGCGGCGGCGCCGCCCGTACCGTTTTGTCACCTCGGTCAGCACCACCGGGGCGGTGTCATCGGGTGGGGGGCCGGGGGCAAGGGACGGCATTATTTCGATGTCAGGGAAGGTCTTGGTGGCCATGACCCCAGCGTGCCGGGATCACGCAGACCACCCAATGGCGTTTCCCTCCGCATTTGGGGTGGGGTTTACTCCTCTCCGGTCCCGATCAGCGGCGCCGGTCCCGCGGGCACGGAGGGCGCCAGCCGGGTGTGCCAGCCGGGCGGGTGCCGAGTAAGGCTCTGGTGCGGTTGTGGTTCGCTGGTCCCATGAGCATGGCTGCCAACTTCCGCTCCCGCCTGACCGCCCGCGAGGCCCTGTACGGCGCGTGGTCGGCGATCCCGTCGCTGCTGAGCGTCCGGCTGCTGGCTGCGGCCGGGTTCGACTACGTGGTCATTGACCTTCAGCACGGCGGGGCCGCCGAGTCCGACCTGCCCGCGATGACCACCGCGATCCGGCTGGCCGGGGCCACTCCGGTGGGCCGGGTCCGGCACGCGCACCCGGCCGACATCGGCCGGGCCCTGGATCTGGGCTGCCAGGGCGTGATCGTGCCCAACGTGGACTCCGCCGCGCAGGCGCGTGAGGTGGCCGGTGCGGTCCGCTACCCGCCCGCCGGTTACCGGTCCGCGGGCGGCGCGCTGACCACTGAGGAGCCGTTCTGCCTGGTCATGGTGGAGTCCGTGGCCGCCGTCACCGACCTGCCGGCCACACTGGACGTCGACGGGGTGGACGGGGTCTACGTCGGCCCCCGGGACCTGTCGCTGGCGCTGGGCTGCGAGCTCGACCCGGCCGACCCGGTGCTGGGGCCGGCCCTGGCCCAGATCTGGGCCGCTTGCGCCACGGTGGGCAAGCCGGTCGGGGTGCACGCCACCGACGCCACCCTCGCCCGCCGCTACCGCGAGGGCGGCTGCACCCTGCTCACCTGTGCCGCCGACACCGTGGCCATCACCCGCGACGCCAGCGCCCAGCTCCGGGCCGTTCGCTCCTGAGGGCGCTCTTGGGGAAGCTTCTGTGGGGGGTAACCCGCGGTAGCCCCGCCGTGGCTCACGCCCGGGCTTGGGCCTGGGCCGGGTAGTCAGCCAGGTCGATGTCGTTGGCCGCCTGGTCGCCGAACTTCGTCATCAGGCTGAACGCCCGGGACCCGAGGAACCAGTTGCGGGCCCGGATGCCGACGGCGGTTTTCGGGGCCAGGAACCGGCCGGTGTTGGTGTTGCCCGCGATCTTGGCGTAGCGGCGCATGATCTCGTCGTACCTTGCGTAGGCGGTCTCGTGGTCCCCATCGGCTACGGCCAGCTCGCCCGCCAGCACGTAGGCGCCGACCACCGCGAGCCCGGTGCCGAAGCCGCCCAGGGTGTTCCCGTAGCCGGCGTCACCGACCAGGGCGACGCGGCCCGAGGTGTACCGGCCGTCCATCCGCACCTGGGCGATGGCGTCCAGGTAGAAACCATCGAGACCGTCCAGTTCGGCCAGCATGGACGGCACCTCCCCGCCCAGGTGCGCGAACTTCGCCGCGATCAGCCGTTGCTGGGCCCCGACGTCGCCGCGGTCGTAGTCCAGTTCCGGGGACGCGAACAGGTACAGGTGCGACCCCTTCGACCCGCCCCGGGCCGCCATCCGGCCGGGTGCGCTCCAGGCGCGGGCGGTCAGCCGTTCGCGCCGCTGGCTGTCGTGCCCCCACCCGGGAGCACCGGCGACACAGTAGTAATAGCCCAGGTGGTGGACGTAGTCGCGCTCCGGGCCGAAGGCCAGCCGCCGGACCCGGGAGTGAATTCCGTCGGCGCCCACCACGAGGTCGAAGGTCTGGGCGGCGCCGTGCTCGAACTCGGCCCGCACCCCGTCGGCGGTCTCGGTCAGCGCGGTGATCGAGTCCCCGAAGCGGTACTCGCAGCCGGCCACGGTGCGCTCGTACAGGATCGAAGTGAGATCCCCGCGCAGGATCTCGACGTCGCCGCCGGTGAATTCGCCCGACATGACGGCCAGCTCGCGTCCGGCGGCGTCCAGGTACACCGTGTCGAACTTGCCCGTCTGCTGTCGCACGACGTCGGGCCAGATGCCCATGCGCTCGAGCACGGTCCGGTGGGTGCGGCCCTTGAAGTCGACGGCCTGGCCGCCGGGCCGCAGCGTGGGCGCCTTCTCGACCACGGTGACGTCGAAGCCGTACCGGTTGAGCCAGTAGGCCAGGGCGGGACCGGCGATGCTGGCGCCGGAGATGAGAACGGTCTGGTTGCGCACGAGCTGGCTCCTTAACTGCGTCTTATGGACGCTAATTAGCGTATGATGGACGCAGTTTCACGTCAAGCTCGTTATCCGGCAGGATGGAGGCCATGGCCGCACCCACCGCTCTCGACCTGCTGTGGGGCACCCCTCAGCGGCCCCGGCGCGGGCCGAAGCCCTCTTTGTCACTGGAGCGGATCGTGACCGAGGCGATCGCGCTGGCGGACGCCGAAGGGCTGGCGAACCTGTCGATGCAGCACCTGGCCGAGCGGCTGGGCTGCGCCAAGATGGCCCTGTACCGCTACGTCCCGGGCAAGGCCGAACTGGTCGCGCTCATGCTCGACGCCGGGCTCGGTGACCCGCCGTCGGCACCGCCGGCCAAGCCGGCCGTGCCGGGCCAGCCGGCCGTGCCGGGCGAGGAGCCGTGGCGAGCCGTCCTGCGGCTGTGGGCGACGACGATCTTCGGCCGGTACCGCGCCCATCCGTGGGCCATCGAGGCCAGCGCCGGGCCGCGCCCCACCGGCCCGCACGAGCTGGCCTGGATGGAGACCGCGCTGGCCGCGCTGGCCGGCACCGGCCTGACCGGCCCCGAGCGGCTCGACGCCGTGGTCCTGCTGAACGGCCACGTCCGGAGCCTGGTCCAGGTGACGTCGGGGGGTGACGACCTCGAAGCCGAGATCGCCCGCCAGGTCGGCGCGGTCGTGTCGGCCTACCCGGATCGTTACCCACAGGTCCTGGCGGCGTTCGCCGGCTCGCCTCAGCCGGCCGGACGCGACAACGCGCTCGATTTCGGCATCGGCCGCATCCTCGACGGCCTCGCGGCCCTCATCGCCACCCGCTCGGCGTGAGCGCCAGCCGACTGGGGTTAGCCGATTGTGTTAGCCGCCAGGGTTAGCCGACCGGGCGGCAGGCCAGGTCGGGGACGGCCGGGCGGCTGGCGAAGAACTGGCTCACGGCCACGGTCAGCTCGGCGGTGTCCAGCACGCCGTTCCGGTCCAGGTCGAGCCGGTCGAAGGCGGCCGCGGCCTCGTCCGGGCCGGCGCCGTAGACCGCGGCCAGGTCCGCGTACTCGGCGCTGTCCAGCACCCCGTTACGGTCCCGGTCGGCCACCTGGACCAGGGTGAGAGCGGCGGTGTGGACCGCGGTGTCGAAAGCCGGCCGGTCCGCGAAGTGCTGGCCCAGGCCGGTCACGAACTCCTCCCGGCTGATCTCCTGGTTGCCGTCGGCGTCCAGGTGCCGCAGCAGGACGTTGAACAGGCCCAGCTGCCCGGTGACCACGGCCTGTGCCAGCCCGGAATCGGTGGCGTGGCCGAACCTATCGCACAGCCGCTGGGTCAGCAGCGTGAGGTCATCCCGCTGCCAGCTGCCGTTCCCGTCGGTGTCGATGACCGCGAACCGGCGCTCCAGCATGGCCTGTTCGCTGCCGGTCAGCGGCCCGCCGGGCAGGGGCCCCATGGACAGCGGGCCGTTCGCGGCCGCCGCCAGCCGCTGCCGTCGCCGCTCGGCGGCCTGGCCCGCACTGCCCGCGATCGCCGTGAACAGCAAGATCGCGACCACGACCGCGATCGACAGCCAGGTCGGGATGTGCACGGCCCAGCGCACCCCGTTGTCGTCCAGCGCCCCCAGGATCAGCTTGCCGCCGATGAATGCGCAGACCACGGCCAGCCCGGTGTTCAGGTAGACCAGCCGGTCCAGGACCCGGACGAGCAGCACGTACAGGTGCCGCAGGCCCATCAGCGCGAACACGTTGCACGCCACGATCAGCACCGGCTTGGTGGTGATGCCGAAGATGGCCGGGATCGAGTCGAACGCGAACAGTACGTCGGCCACCGCGATGGCCGCGATCAGCAGCACCATGGGCGGCACGGGCGGGTGGGCGCCCGTGCTGGGCCGGGTGAGCCGCCTGTGCAAGAACTGCAGCACGCGGCCCGGCTGCTGCTCGGCCGGGTTGTCCGTGCGCCCTTTGATCAGGCCGAAGGCGGTCCACAGCAGGAAGCCGCCCAGCGGGTAGAACAGCCAGTCGAAGCGGTTGATCGCCGCCGTGCCGGCCACGATGAGCACCGTGCGCAGCACCAGGGCCAGCACGATGCCGTAGAGCAGCACCCGCTGCTGCCGGGCGGCCGGCACCGCCAGCCAGCCCATGATCACGAAGAAGATGAACAGGTTGTCCAGGCTCAGGCTGTACTCGGTGAGAAAGCCGGCGTAGAACTGTCCCGCCGACGTCCAGCCCGAGGTGACGCCCAGACCCAGCCCGAACACCACCGCCAGCGACACGTACACACCGACCCAGATAACGGCCTGCCGGGTCCGGGACGAGCTAGGCCCAGGCCGCCTGGACAGCACGATCTCCACCGCGACCACCGCGCCGAGCACCGCCGCCGCAACCCACATCCACACCGGGACTGTCATGCATCCGATCCCTGATCAGTGCGCCTCCACCTGGGCCCAGCTTAAACGGGCCAAGGTTGTTCTATGGATGTAAACCCGCCTGGCGTGCCTGGCATGCCCGACGGGCCGATCGACCCAGGAAACGGTCCGGCGGACGGCCCGGACGAGCGACCGCCGCCATCCGCCGTCTTCCCGCCGTGGAGCAAGGCCTTCGTCCGGCATGCCTCGCTCTGGCTCATCGCCGCCATCGTCGGCGGCCTGTTTCTGTCCCAGCTCGCGGACTCTCTGGCCCACCGGCTGGCGGGGATCTTCCAGCTGATCGTGGTGTCGCTGTTTCTGTCGTTCGCCATCGAGCCCGCCGTGGGCTGGCTCGCCCGCCGGGGCTGGCGCCGCGGTCTGGCCACCGGGCTGATCTTCCTGGGTGTGGCGGCGGTGGGCGCGGGCCTGCTGGCGTTGCTGATCCCGGCGATCGTCACCGGCTCCCGGCAGCTGATTTCCTCGCTGCCGGACCTGCTGAACAACCTGGCCAAGTACGGTAAGCCGCTCGGGATCAGGCTGGACCGGGCCAGCTTGGAAAAGCAGCTCACCACCTACAGCGACGACCTGATCTCCGCCGCCCAGCATGTCACCGGCGGCATCCTGCATATCGCCGCGACCCTGGCCGGGGCGCTGTTCCAGGTCTCGGTGGTGGCGTTCTTCACCTTCTATATGGTCGCGCAGGGCCCACAGTTGCGCCGTGCGGTGCTGTCCCGGTTCCACCCGCACCACCAGCGGCAGATCCTGGTGGTGTGGGAGGAGGCGATCCGGCAGACCGGCGGATACTTCTACTCCCGGCTGCTGATCGCCGTGATCAATGGCTCGCTGATGTTCCTGGTGCTGTGGATCCGGCACGTCCCGTTCGCCGCGCCGCTGGCCGTGTTCGAGGCCATGGTGGCCACGTTCATCCCGGCCGTCGGCACCTACATCGGCGGGGCGGCGCCGGTGGCCGGGGCGCTCCTGGTCAGCCCGCTGGACGCGATCATCGCTTTGGCCTGGATCATCGTCTACCAGCAAATCGAGAACTACCTGCTGGCCCCGAGGCTGACGGCCAAGACCATGGACGTGTCCGCGCCCATCGCGTTCGCGGCCGCCCTGATCGGCGGCGCGCTCGGTGGATTCCTGTTCGCATTCTTGTCCCTGCCGGTGGCCGGCATCATCCAGTCGGTGATCCGGAACTACGGCCACCAGTACGACGTCATCGCCGACCCGGCCACCGGAGACGAGGGCGGCTCCCAGGGTGAGCGGGGCGCCCCGGACGAGCCGGGAGAGCGCCGTGAGCTCAGCTGAAGGGGGCGCCCGGCCGCTGCGCAGCGACGCCGCGGCGAACGCGGAGCGGGTGCTCGCGGCCGCGATCCGGGCCGGGCTGAACGAGGGCAGGCATGTGCCGCTGGCCCGGATCGCGGCCGAGGCCGGGGTGGGTGTGGGCACGCTGTACCGGCGTTATCCCAGCCGGGAAGCGCTGCTGGAGGCGCTGCAGATCCGCGCCTACGGCATCCTCGCCGACGTGGCCGCCCAGGCGCTGGCCGCCACGGACACCGGCATCGCGGCGGTCGAGCAGTTCCT
Organism: Streptosporangiaceae bacterium; assembly: GCA_965277615.1. Lineage (GTDB taxonomy): Bacteria > Actinomycetota > Actinomycetes > Streptosporangiales > Streptosporangiaceae > Bog-532. The sequence goes on from CBDIDG010000005.1 coordinate 996,326, forward strand.
GGTGGCCAGCTACGCCGTCCGGGACCAGCTGGTGCTCCCGATGCACGGCGCGCCCTGGACCGCAGGGGAGGAGTCGGCCCGCGGCCGGATGCGCGTGCGTAACCTGGTGACCGAGATCGTCGGCCGCGGCCACCAGGACGGCACCATCCGGCCGGACGTGACCGCTTGGACCGTGGTCCAGTTCGGTGCGATGCTGGCCCACCCGCTGCCCGCGGGCCCGATCCAGGAGGAAAACGCGGCCGAACAGCGCCGGATCTTCCTCCGCGGGATCAGCGTGTAGCCTTAAACGGACGAAAACATCCGCTTCAGGAGGGCGCCACGTGGCCCCAGCTTCCGCTCGTGCCGTGCGCTTCGACCGGTATGGCGGCCTCGACGTCCTGTACGTGGCCGACGTCCCCACCCCCGAGCCCGGCCCCGGCGAGGTGCTGGTCGAGATCCGGGCCGCGGCCATCAACCCGGGCGAGGCCGCGATCCGCGAAGGCGCGATGGACGCGATGTCCCCGGCTACCTTCCCATCCGGGGAAGGCAGCGACCTGGCCGGGGTGGTGGTGGCGGCCGCGGCCGACGTGACCGCGTTCCAGCCCGGCGATGAGGTGCTGGGCTACTCCTGGACCCGGTCCAGTCACGCCACCCACACGGCCGTCCCGGCGAACCAGCTCATCGGCAAGCCCACCGGGATGTCGTGGGAGGTCGCCGGGTCGCTGTACGTCATCGGGGTGACGGCGTACGCGGCGGCCCGGGCGGCCGGCGCCGCCCGCGGTGACGTGGTGGCGGTATCGGCGGCCGCGGGTGGAGTCGGCCGGGTGCTGACCCAGTTGCTGGTCCACCGGGGCGCCCGGGTGCTGGGGATCGCGTCGGCGGCGAACGCGGACTGGCTGACCGCTCACGGCGCGGTCCCGGTCGAGTACGGCGACGGGCTGGCGGACCGGCTCCGGGCCCAGGCCCCGGACGGGATCGACGCCTTCATCGACCTGCACGGCCCGGAGTACGTCCAGCTCGCGGCCGACCTGGGCATCGCCCCCAGCCGGATCGAGACCATCATTTCGTACGAAAAGGCGGCCGAGCTGGGCGCCAAGTCCGAGGGCAGCACCGACGCCTCGACCCCGGAGGTGATGCAGGAGATCGCCGACCTGGTCACCGCCGGGGTGATCGAGATCGACATCGCCGGCACCTACCGGCTGGAAGACGTCGCGGCCGCCTTCGCCGAGCTGGCCGGCGGGCACCCCCAGGGCAAGCTGGTCCTCATCCCGGGCCGCGGTGCCATTATCGAGGCCCTGCAGCGGGTCCTGCCGGCCGAGGCCGTGCTCACCTCCGGCACCGACGCCTACCGCGACGCGACCAGCCCGGACAACAGTAGCTTCCCGCAGGCCCCGGACGCGGTCGTGCGTCCCCGGTCCGGCGCGGATGTCGCGCTGGCCGTCCAGGCTGCCCGGGAGGCCGGCGGCCAGGTGATGGTCCAGGCCACCGGTCATGGCGCGGGCATGACCGTCGGCGCGGGGGTGATCCTGGTCGACACCTCCGTGCTGGACGGCGTGCAGGTCGACGCGGCGGCGCGGGTGGCCCGGGCCGGTGCGGGCGCGGTCTGGTCGAAGGTCCAGGAACAGGCCTGGCCGCACGACCTGCTCGCGCTGAGCGGCACCTCGCCCACGGTCGGCGTGGCCGGGTACACGTTCCACGGCGGGGTCGGCTGGCTGGCCCGCCCATTCGGGCTCGCGTCCGGGTCGCTGCGTTCCGTCCAGTACGTCGACGGCGCGGGCCAGGCCCGGCAGGCGGCCGAGGACAGCCCGGACCCGGCCGACCGGGAGGCGCTGTGGGCCTTCCGCGGTGGCGCCCCGGTCGGGATCGCGACCGAGCTGGAGTTTGGCCTGCATCCCGTGGCCGAGCTGTGGGCCGGGTACCTGCTCTGGCCGGGCCAGCACCTGCCCGCACTGGCCGCCGCCTGGGCCGGGGCCCTGGCCGCGGCGCCCGACGCGCTGACCAGCACGCTGTCCCTGCTGGGCCTGCCGCCGGAAGGCCCGTTCCCGGACGAGCTGAAGGGCACGGCGGTGGTCCACCTGTCCTACGCCTCGGTGGCCGGCGAGGCCGGTCTGGCCGGCCTGCGGCGGGCTCTGCGGGCGGTGGCCGAGCCCACGGTGGACACCACCGGCCCGGCCGACGCCACGATCCTGGCCCAGATCCACCTGGATCCACCGGGCGGGATCCCGGCTCGCGGCATGGGCCAGTGGCTGACCGCCGCCCCGGCCGACCTCATCGTGGCCTTGGCCGACGCGGCCCGGATTGGCCAGCCCGGCGGCCTGAACATGATCGAGATCCGCCACGTCGCGTCGGATGCGGCCGCCCCGGACGGCGCGCTGACCCGGGCCCCGGGCCCGTTCCTGCTGCACACGGTGGGGGCCGCGCCCAGCGACGCGGCCCGGGCCAAGGTCGACGCCGCGCTGAGTCAGGTGCTGGCGGCGGCCGCCCCGGCCGACACCGGCCTGTCCGCCCCCACGTTCCGGGAGGGCCAGCCGGACGACGCGGGCGCCTACCGGCCGGCGGACCTGGACCGCCTGACCGGGATCGCCGCGGACCTCGACCCGGACGGCACGCTGCTGTTCGTCCGCGGCGTCCGGTGAGCCCGGCCGCCGGTTAGCGCTGGCCGGTTAGCGTAGGGGCGTGAACGCGGAGCAGCAGGGCACGTCCGGCCCCCTGACCTACGGCAGCTACCTGCGGCTGGACGACCTGCTGGCCTGTCAGCAGCCGCGGACCGACGTGCACGACGAGATGCTGTTCGTGATCATCCACCAGGTGTACGAGCTGTGGTTCAAGCAGACCCTGTACGAGACCGAGCTGCTGCAGCGCCGGCTGGAGGGCGGCGACGGGGCCGGCGCCATGGCCACCGCGCGCCGGATCGCCAAGATCCTCAAGACCGTGGTCGGGCAGATGGACGTACTGGAGACCATGACGCCGCAGCAGTTCGCCCGGTTCCGCCCGGACCTGGGCAGTTCGAGCGGCTTCCAGTCCACCCAGTTCCGGCGGATCGAGGCGACCTATGGCCGGCGGCACTTCAGCGTCACCGGTGGTGACCCCGTGCTGACCGTGATCATGGACCGGCGCCCGGTCTTCGACTCGCTGCTGTACTACCTGCACGCGACCGGCTGGCCGATCCCGGACCAGGTGCTGAGCCGGGACCCAAGCCAGCCCTGGCCCGGCAACGCCCACGTGGAGGCAGTGCTGGCCCAGGTCTACGGCGAAGCGGGCACCCCGGCCGAGGTCTGCGAGGCCCTGGTCGACGTGGACGAGGGCATCCAGGAGTGGCGCTACCGGCACGTCAAGGCGGTCGAGCGCATCATCGGCGCCAGGCTCGGGACGGGCGGATCCTCGGGCGTCGACTACCTGCGCCGCACCCTGTTCCGCCCGTTCTTCCCCGACCTCTGGGAGATCCGCTCCCGCCCCTGATCAGCCGATCGCCGGTCCGGCTGGACGGGCGGACATCGTAATGAAGTCCCGGGCCCACGCGGGGTTGAAGAACGTATACGGGCCGTGGTCGGTCGAGGCGAGCAGCTTGCTGCCGTTGGACGGGGCGGCCAGGCCGGCCGGCAGCGCAGGTGCGTAGCTGGCGAAGACAGGCCACGCCGGGTTGATGTCGAGTTCCATGGCGCGTACCGCCCCGGCCCTGATCAGGAGCTGGGCCAGTTGCAGCGAGTCCAGCGCCGGGCCGGCCGTGTAGACCAGAGCGCCGTCGGCGGTGATACCGAGCCCGGACCGCCACTGGTGCTCGACGCCGGGCCGGCCGCGACCACACGAAGTCGCACTGCAGGTCGAGCCCCAGAACCGCCAGCTGCGGGTGGTGACCCGCGCGGTTGGCCGGCTGTTCGCCACCAGCGGCACCAGATTCTGCCGGACGCTGACCACCGCGTGCGTCATCGTGACGTCGGTGCCCCAGGCCCCCAGGCCGACGTCTCCGTTCGCGTAAATGACCAGCGAGGCCGCACCCTGTACCAGCGGGACGACGGTACGGCCCTCGGTGTAGTAGCCACCCCGCGCGTCCCTCATCTTGAACCCGCCGTTGAACGCCGCGACCAGCGTGGCGGCCTGGGCTGGCCTGATCGGCGCCGTAAACCGGTACGGGCCGCCGCCCGGGCTCAGCGAACCCGAGTACAGCCGCGCGACCAGCAGCCGGGTGTCCATCCAGGCGATCCCGGCGACCTGGGTGCCTCCCGGCGGGACGAGCGTGGTCTCGTACACCGCCACGTGCCCCCGGACCCGGCGTCCGGCCGGATGCCAGCGGCCCTGTCCGGCGGCCGCCACGCCGGACAAGACCAGCGAAGCCGGGGCCGGGAGGGCGGGTCCGGGCGGATCCGTGCTGACCGATGCGGAACGGGATGCGGTGGCCTTCGCGACCGGCGTGTAGCTGGTACTTCCGGTCGCCGAGCCGCGCGTGCTGCATGCCGTCAGGACCGCGCTCAGGCTGATCAGCGCGGTCAGGCCGGTCAGGCGAGCGCGGTTACGGTCGGACCACCTCATCACGCGGCCCACGCTATGGCGATTCGCGTCCTGCGGCCCTTCAGGAGTTCCTAATTATTGGTCAGGATCAGTCCAGGAGGGCGCGGATGTCGTCGTCGATGAGGGCGCCGCCGAAGGCGCCGTCGCCATCCAGGACGTCGGTGAACAGTTGGGCCTTCCTGGCCTTGAGCGCCGCGGGCACAACCGCCCGGCAGAACTACCTGACCGACGGATGTGTGACCGTGGATAGCCGGCGAATCTGACCGAAAGGCCCGGCGCGTTACCCCCCGGGGATCGGCAGAAGGAGACAGGCCAGGTGACCAGCGGGCTGCCGTATGAGCAACACAGGCGCGCTGGGCGGGCGCTCCGTACGAACGTCCGGCGTGCAGACCATGGCGTCTGGGATCCGCCCCCGGACCGGCCTGATCCGCTTGACCTGCTGGAAGAGAACAACCGCCTCCGGCTACCCGATCTCGTGCCAGTCCGCTACGGCAGGATGCTGACCTCGCCGTTCGCCTTTCTGCGCGGGTCCGCCGTGATTATGGCCGACGACCTCGCCCGAACACCCACCACCGGGCTGCGGGTACAGGCCTGCGGTGACGCCCACCTAGGCAATTTCGGGGTGTTTGGTACGCCTGAGCGGAACCTGGTCTTTGATGTCAACGACTTCGACGAGACGCTGCCCGGGCCGTGGGAGTGGGACCTGAAGCGCCTGGCCGTGAGCATCGTCCTGGCCGGCAGCGACCTGCAAATCAAAGGCCCGGAAGCCGGGCAGGTGGTCCAGCGGGCCGTCCGCGCCTACCGGGAACGGATGGCCGAGCTTGGGACGATGGGGCCGCTGGACGTCTGGTACGACCGCGTGGACGTCGCTGCGGTGCTTGCTATCGCAGCGCTGGAGCGGGCCAAGGACCTGAAAAAGCAGCTGCGGGTGAGCAAGATCCGCCAGCGCACCAGCCTGCGGGTTCTTCCCAAGCTGACCGAGCAGGTCAACGGAACGTTGAAGATCGTCGACGATCCGCCGCTGATCGGTCACCTCGACCCGGAAACGTTCGACGGTGAGGCACTGATCCAGGAATACGCGGAGTCGCTGCCGGCCGACCGGCGGCCCCTGCTGCAGCGGTACCAGGTCCTCGACACGGCCAGGAAGGTCGTGGGCGTCGGCAGTGTAGGTACCCGCTGCTACGTGAGCCTGCTCACCGACACCGAGCTGCGTTCGCCAATATTCCTGCAGCTCAAGGAAGCCCAGGAATCCGTCCTCGCGCCCTACGCCGGGAAGTCCGAGTTCGGCCATCAAGGAGAGCGTGTCGTGGTGGGCCAGCGGCTGACGCAGGCGGCCAGTGACATGTTCCTGGGGTGGACCAGCAATAGCGACCACGACTATTACGTCCGGCAGTTCCGGGACATGAAACGTTCGGTCAACCTCGGCGCGATGACACTGAGCAGCTTCTCGATCTACGCCGAGGTGTGCGGCCGGACGCTGGCGCGGGCGCACGCCCGGACCGGCAACGCTGCGATGATTTCCGGCTACCTGGGCAGCGGAACCTCTTTCGACCAGGCCATCGCCCGGTTCGCCGGCAGTTACGCCGAGCAGGTGACGCGCGACTACGACGCGCTTGCCGCCGGGGTCAAGGCCGGCCGTATCCGGGCGATAGAAGAACCGGGGACGCCGCCCGGCCGGGACCCCCAAGGCAGGACAACCGGGCCGCGTTCAGTACGGTGCTGGTCAATCCAATAGGGCGCGGATGTCGTCGTCGGTGAGGGCGCCGCCGAAGGCGCCGTCGCCGTCCAGGACGTCGGTGAACAGCTGGGCCTTCCTGGCCTTGAGCGCCATCACCTTCTCCTCGATGGTGTCCCGGGAGACCAGGCGGTAGACCATGACGTTCCTGGTCTGGCCGATGCGGTGCGTGCGGTCGACGGCCTGGGCTTCGGTGGCCGGGTTCCACCAGGGGTCCAGCAGGAAGCAGTAGTCGGCCTCGGTCAGGTTGAGCCCGAACCCGCCCGCCTTGAGGCTGATCAGGAAGACCGGGGCCGCGCCGTCCTTGAACGAGCTGATCACGGCGGCCCGGTCCCGGGTGCTGCCGTCGAGGTAGCAGTAACCGATGCCGTCAGCGTCCAGCCGCTCGCGGACCTTGCCCAGGAACCCGGTGAACTGGCTGAACACCAGGGCCCGGTGGCCGCCGCCGATCACCTCAGCCAGGTGCTCCAGCAGCGTGTCGATCTTGGCCGAGGCCAGCCCGTCGTGCTCGTCGTCGACCAGCCCGGCGTGCAGGCTGAGCTGCCGCAGCAGGGTCAGCGAGCGGAAGATCGCGAAGCGGTTGGTGTTCGGGTCGTCCATCAGGCCCAGGACCTTGTGCCGCTCCCGCTGCAGCCGGGTCTGGTAGACCTTGCGGTGCTGCGGGTGCAGCTCGACCTCCAGCACCTGCTCCTGCTTGGCCGGCAGGTCGGCCGCGACCTGCTCCTTGACCCGGCGCCGGATCAGCGGCCGGATCCGGCGCTGCAGCTGGGTCAGCCGCTCCCGGTCGGCCATCCGTTCCACCGGCTTGGCGTAGTACTCGCGGAACCGCTCCGGGCTGGGGAACAGCCCGGGAGCGGTGATCGACAGCAGCGACCACAGCTCCATGAGGTTGTTCTCCAGCGGCGTGCCGGTGATCGCGATCTTGGTCGGGGCGGCCAGTCGGCGGGCGCACTGGTACACCTTCGACTGCCGGTTCTTGGCGTACTGGGCCTCGTCCAGCAGCAGGCCCGACCAGGCCAGCCCGTCGTAGGCGTCGAAGTCCGTGCGCAGCAGGGTGTAGGAGGTGACGACGGCGTCGGCCCCGGCCACCAGCTCGCCGAGGTCCCGGCCGCGGCGGCCCACGGTGGCCGTGATCGGCACCACCCGCAGGCCCGGGGTGAACCTGGCGGCTTCGGTGACCCAGTTGGGCACGACGCTGGTCGGCGCGACGATCAGGAACGGCCCGCCGTCCGGGTCGCGCTCCCGGGCGTGGCTGATCAGGGCCAGGCACTGCAGCGTCTTACCCAGGCCCATGTCGTCGGCCAGGATCCCGCCCAGCCGGTGCTCCCACAGGAACGACAGCCAGCCGTACCCGTCCTGCTGGTACGGGCGCAGCTCGGCCTGCAGCCCGGCCGGGACCGGCGCATGGTCGGTGGCGTTGGCGGTCAGCAGGCCCTGGACCTGCTGCTGCCAGGAGGCGGCCTGGTGGGCGACGACGCCGAGCGTGGTCAGCTCGTCCCAGAAACCGGCCTGGAAGCGGCTGATGCGCAGCTGGTCCGGGGGCAGCTCCTGCAGGGCGCGGGCCTCGTCGATCAGCCGGGCCAGCGCCTGCAGCTCGGGCTGGTCCAGGCCGAACCAGACCCCGTCCGGCAGCAGCAGCTGCGGCTCACCGCGGCTGAGGGCCAGGAACACCTGGAGGAACGGCACCTTGCGCCCCTCCACGGTGATCGTCACGTCCAGGTCGAACCAGTCGTTGTCCCCGGTCCGCTCGGTGGTGGAGACCGCGATGCGCAGTGACTCGCCCGCCTCGCGGTAGTCGGCGGGCTCGCCGGTCACCTCGACCACCAGCCCCGGCACCTCCGGCAGCCGGGGCAGCAGCTCGGTGGTGAACCGCATGGTGGCCATGCCGGTGAGCTGGGTGTGAGGTAGCAGCGTCTCGGCCAGCGGCCGGGCCACGCCGATCGTCCGGCGGGCCAGCCCGTGCTCGCGCCACGGCAGGCCCGCGGCGGCCAGGCCGTCCAGCACGGCCCGTTCCGCCCCGGCGTCGCGGTACCCCTCGTCCGGGGCGCCGGGGCCGCCCGGCGGCAAGGGCGCCCGCTGCGCGATGTCCCCGATCCGGTACTGCCACTCCCAGCTCAGGTCGAGGCGGTGGTCGTCGTCGTAACTGGCCTGCAGCACCAGCTCCGGGCCGCTGATCGAGGGCAGCGCGATCGAGCCGTCCGAGCAGGTCAGCTCGGCGGCCTGGCGCAGCCGCGGGTAGTACTGCCGCAGGAACCGCGGCTCGTCGGCCGCGGGCACCCGCAGCGGGGCGCCCTGCAGGGCCATCCGCTGCAGGGCCGGCGGCACCGGCCGGGTCAGCCGGAACAGCCGGAACGGCCACTGGGCCGGGTCGCCGTCGGTGGCCTGGCCACGGTCCAGGCAGACCACGCCGTGCCCCTCCGCCCCGATGAACAGGGCCGGCGCCCCGGCGTCGCCGGCGCCGTTACGGACCACCGGGACGATCTGCAGGCCGCCGTCCTCGCCTCGGGTCACGTCCAGGCAGAACCCGGCCTCGCCGTAGCCGGCCGGGCCGTCGTCCCGGCCCGGGTGAACCAGGCTCAGGCCGGCCACGGCCGCTTCGTCCAGCAGCGGCCACAGCTGGCGGGAACCGATGGCAGAGAACTCCATCCACCGGTCCTGGCCGTAGCGGTAGCCGTAGCCGCCGAGGTCGTTCGACGCCTGGTAGAGCCCGTACAGCTCGCGCAGCAGCCGCAGGTGCGGCTCGCGGTAACCACGGCCGAGCCGTAGCGCCTCCAGCCGGGCCCAGCTCAGGTCGCCCGCGACCCAGCCGTTGCGGCCCGGCCGGACCACCCGCGCGGTCAGGCTCAGCGTGGCCTGGCCGCCCCAGTGCACCTGGCCCGGACCGCCGGCCAGGGCCAGCTCGATGCCGAGCGCGCCGGTGTCCCCGCCGGTGTGGCCCGGCGCCCCGGCCGGGCCGTCCGCGTCCAGCAGCGAGTCCAGCGACTGGTCCCAGGCCGCGGGCCGCGGTGCCGTCGGCATCGACGCGGGGGCCGGCCCGGGCTCCATCGTCCCGGACGCCAGCGCCGACATGACCAGCGCCACCACGTGCTTGCAGTTGTAGGCGACCGGGCAGCTGCACTCGCCCTCGTTGAACCGGGCCGGCTGCCCCTCGGCCAGGGTCAGGAACGCGGACGTGTGGTAGACGTTGGCCCCCGTGCCGTGGACCATCCCGCGCAGCGCCGGGCCGTCCGGGTCCCACGACACCCGCAGCACCGCCTGCTGCCGGGCATACTCCGTCCCCCGCACGTAGCTGCCCCCGCCGATGGCCCGGCGCAGGGTGGCGAGGTCGAAGTCGAGGGTCGTGGCGGGCGCCATACCTTGGACGATAGCGGCCGGCACCGTCATTCCGTGGCCCGCGGCGGGACCCGGCCGGACGATCAATATGGTGGGCCGGTGGAACCAGCTCCCGCCGCCCCGGCGACCGCGGCCCCGCCTGCCCCGGCTCCCGCCCCGCCCGCCCCGCCCGCGCCGCCGTCCGAGTCGATCGAGGTGCGCCGGCACCGCCTGACCGTCGCGCGCCGCCGGGCCACCGCCGTGCTCGGTGCGGTGACGGTGCTGTTCGTGGTGGTGAGCGCGGTCGGCGCCCACGGCACGGCCCTCGGCTACGTACAGGCCGCGGCCGAGGCGTCGATGGTCGGTGGCCTGGCCGACTGGTTCGCGGTCACGGCCCTGTTCCGCCGTCCCCTCGGCCTGCCCATCCCGCACACCGCGCTCATCGTGGAGCGCAAGGACCAGTTCGCCGCCACCCTGGGCCAGTTCGTGCAGGAGAACTTCCTCAACGCCGACGTGCTGGCCGACCGGATCCGGGCCGCGGGCCTGGTGCCCCGGCTGACCGGCTGGCTGGCCGACGAGGCCAGCGCGGCGCGCTTCGCCGGCCGGGCCGCCGATCTGGTCGTCACGGTGGTGGAGGCGCTGCGCGACGAGGACGTCCAGCGCGTGCTGACCGCCGAGCTGACCCGCACGGTCGATTCCGTCGAGGCGGCCCCGCTGGCCGGGCGGGTGCTGCGGCTGATCATCGCGGGCGAACACCACACCGAGGTGTTCAACGGCTTGCTGTCCGCGGCCGACGGCTACCTGGCCGGCCACTACAGCGAGCTGCGGGAGATGTTCGAGTCCGAGGCCCCCCGCTGGATCCCCGACCTAGCCTACCGGCGGGTCTTCGACCGGCTGTACCACCGGCTGCGCGACCGGCTCGCGACGATGGCGGCCGACCCCGACGACCAGACCCGACGCCAGTTCGAGGCCTGGCTGGCTCGCCTGCCCGAGCGGCTCGAGACCGATCCCGAGCTGCGCGAGCGCGGCGAACGGCTCAAGCGCGAGGTGCTGGGCAGCACCGCGCTGCGGGACTGGTCGTCCTCGCTGTGGCAGAAGCTCAAGGAAGCGCTGCGGACCCAGGCGGCCGACCCGGAGTCCGAGCTGCGCCGCCGGATGACCGGCCTGCTGATGGCGGCCGGCCGGCGCATCGACTCCGACCCCGTCCTGGCCGACGGCCTGGAGCGCATGGTCGAGTCGGGCGCCCGGGCCCTGGCCGACCAGTTCCACGACGAGCTGGCCGGCCTGGTCACCGGGACCATCCAGCGCTGGGACGCCGCCGAGACGTCCAGCCAGCTGGAACTCCTGCTCGGCCCCGACCTGCAGTTCATCCGCATCAACGGCACCGTGGTCGGCGCTCTGGTTGGCCTGATCCTGCACGCCGTCAGCGTCGCCCTGACCTGATCCCCTGGCCTGATCCCCTGGCCTGCCCCTCGGGCCGGTGGTGCTAGCACGCCCGGCCCGGGCAGGCTGGCCCCATTCGACCAACCCAGCCGATGGGAGACACTGCTCCCAGGGGAGGGGTCATGGGAGCGGTACGGCTGGTCTTCCGCGCCCGGCTGCGCGGCCACTGGCGGGCGTGGCTGGGGCTGGGCCTGCTGGTCGCGCTGGTCAGCGGGCTGGTCATGGCGGCCGCGGCCGCGGGCCAGCGGACCGGCCAGGCCTTCCCGCGCTACCTGGACCAGCACGGCTACGACGCCATCGTCTACACCGCGACCCCACGATCCCAGCTCCAGCACCTGCCGGAGGTGGCCGCGGCGACGCCGGTGGCGCTGCCCTTCTACGGGCCACCCTCGTGCAACTGCCGGTCCCCGATCGACGACGGCGACTTCAGCGTGCGCGAGGTGCCGCCTGCCGAGCTGCCCCGGGTGGCCAAGCTGGTCGCGGGCCGGATGCCGGACCAGTCCGCGCCGGACGAGGCGCTGGCCTCGTTCACGATGGCCCGGGACAACGGCGTGCGGGTCGGCACCCGGATCCGGATCCCGCTGTATGCGCCCTCGCAGCAGGCGGCGGCGTTTGCCTCGCTGGCGGGCGCCGCTCCGCCCAAGGCCCGGGGCCCGGTCACCACGCTGACCATCGTGGGCATCGCCGCGGCCGAGCTCGAGTTTCCCTCCGGGCAGTCCCCCACCTACGACGTCTACACGACCGGCGCGTTCGCCGCCGCCAGCCCGGGCACGCCCGCCCTGCAGACCTATTACATCCGGCTGCACGGCGGGCCGGCCGCCCTGTCCCGGTTCGAGTCCAGCGCCATCGTGAAGGGCGAGGGGGTCGAGGACCTGGTCCACCCGGCCGCCGCCATCACCACCTCTATCCGGCCGCAGGCGGTCGGCTGGTGGATTCTGGCCGCGCTGGCGGCCCTGGCCGGCCTGGCCGTGCTGGCTCAGGCGTCGGCCCGCCAGGCCCTGGCCGAAGACGCGGACTATCCGGTACTGACCACGCTGGGCCTGCGCCCCCGGGACCTGGCCGCGGTCAGCCTGCTGCGGACCGCGATCATCGCCGGCGCCGGAGCGGCGGGTGGCGTGGCCGTCGCGGTGGCGCTGTCCCCGATCGCGCCCTTGGGCGAGGCCCGGCTGGCCGAGCCGGCGCCGGGCCTGCTGGCCGACTGGCCCGTACTGGGCTACGGCGCCCTGGCCACCGTGCTGGCGCTGCTGGCTGTGGGCGCGATCATCGCCTGGCGGGCGGTCCGGCCCCGGGCCGGCCAGGACGTGGTGTCCCGCTCGTCGATGGTGGTCCGGGCCGCGATCGCGCTGGGCGCCCCGGCGGCCGCGGTCATCGGCCTGCGGCACGCGCTCACCCGCAGTCCGGGCGAGCGGGCTCTGCCGGTGGCCGCCGCGCTGACCGGGGCGGTGGCGGCGGTGACGGCGCTGTGCGCCACCGCCGTGTTCGGGGCCAGCCTGACCCACCTGACCCGGTCGCCAGAGCTGTACGGCGCCCCGTTCCAGGGCTACGTCATGTCGTCGGGGCCGGGCGGCGCCCCGGCCGGCCTGCTGACCGCGCTGACCAAGGATCCGGCCATCAGCGGGGTCACCGCGGCCACGGATCCCGCGGTGGCGGTGAACGGCGTCAGCGTACGGGCGATCGCCACCACCGCGGTCCGGGGACCCACGCTGCTGTCCGCGGTCAAGGGCCGGCTGCCGCGCGATGACCGCGAGATAGCGCTCGGGGTGTCCACGCTGCGCCGGGCCGGCGGGCGCATCGGCTCATCGCTGGCGCTCACGGTGACCGGCCCGGGCGGGACCAGCCGGTCCGCCCGCTTCCTGGTCGTCGGCCTGGTGGCGTTCCCGGCCGACTTCAGCACCGGCGGCCTGGGCACCGGTGCCGCCCTGACCACGGGCGGTTACCTGGGGACGGCCTGCCCGCCCGGGCCGAGCCAGCAGGCCTGCCGGCGCTCGATGCAGCAGTCCGAGCAGAGCCTCGTGCTGGTCCGGACCGCGGCCGGTCAGGGCACCGCGACCCTGACCCGGCTGGCCCGGCAGTACCCGGGGCAGGTCTACCGGCCCCAGGTGCCGCAGGCCCTGGTCAACTTCGGTGAGTCGGCCAACTTCCCGTTGATGCTCGGGGTGATCCTGGTGCTGTGCGGGACCGCCGCGCTGGCCTACCAGCTGGTGGCCAGCGTGGCCCGGCGGCGGCCGGAGAACGCCCTGCTGATGGCGCTGGGCTTCGTCCGGCGGCAGGCCGCAACCGTGGTGTTCTACCAGGCCAGCACGGTGGCGGCCATCGGGGTCATCGCCGGGGTGCCGCTGGGCGTGGCCGCCGGGCAGGCCATCTGGCGGGTGTTCGCGCTCAACCTCGGGATGGTGGCGGTCCCGGTGGTCCCGGCCTGGGAACTGGTCGCGCTGGCCGCCGGGGTGCTGGTCGCGGCCAACGCCCTGGCCATCATCCCGGCCGTCGCCGCCGCCCGCTCCCGCATCGGCCTGGTCCTGCGGACCGAATGACGCGCTGCCCCCTTTCGCGCTGCCCCTTGCGCGCTGCCCTTGTGCGCTGGCCGTTACCCGGGACCCCGCAGCTGCACGCTGAGGCGGACATCGCCGTCGCCGTCGATGGCGGGGGGCGGGTTTTCCACGATGACGTCGCAGTGCCGCCGGGTGTGCTCGGTCCGGTAGAGCTGGTCCTCCAGCTCGGCCCAGCGGCGGGCGAACGGCTCGTAGGCGGTCCAGTCCGGCCGCGCTCGCAGCCGTTGCCGCCGGGCTGCGGCCGGGGCTTCGACCCAGATCCGGGCCGCGTAGGCGCCGGCCAGCGCAGACCGGATGCTGCCGCCGCCTTCGAGCACCACGACGTCCGCGGCCTCGGTGGTGTGCCATTCCGCGTACCTCATCGCGTCCCAGTCGAAGCGGCGCCAGCGGGCCGGTTCGCCCTTGGACAGCGGCTCGATGACCCACTGGGCCAGCACGTCCGCTGCCTTCGTCAGCCCGTCCCAGCCCGGGTACAGGTCGTCCAGGTGGATGACCGGGGCGCCCAGCGGCGTGGCCAGCTCAGCCGCCAGCCAGGTCTTGCCCGACCCGGACCGGCCGTCCACCGCGATCAGCCGGGTCCGGCCCAGCCGCGGCTCGGTCTGGGCCAGGCGGACGGCCAGCTCCGCCATCGTCATGACGGTCAGCGGGAGGGCTCCGGGGTGTTGGCCGCGACGGCATTGGCTGCGACGGTGTTGGCCATGACCAGGGCGTGGACCGGGACGCCCCACCGGTCCGCGAACGTGGTCGCCACCGCCGCTCCTTTCTGGCCCATCCTCGCGGGCCTGTCCGCTGGCCCGCAGGCCCTGCCCACGCTAGCAAAACGAGACCTTATTAAAAATATTGATAGGCGCTATTAATTCTTCGAAATGGCCGGCCCCTTCCCCGGTTCCGGGAAACGTGTGACGCTTTTGTTGCCCGTGAGGGGCGGCATTGAGAACCCATTCCCCATTCAAGATTTGGCGTGGTCATGACTGGAGCACTGAAGGACCAGACCGTGCTGGTGGTCGGGCGGGGCGGCGGCCTGGCCCGCGCCGTCGTGCTGGCCGCCCTGGACGCCGACGCCCACGTCGTCGCGGCCAGCCGTGACCAGGAGCGGCTGGACGCCGCCTACGCGGGCGAGGCCGGAGTCAGCACCGAGCGCGTCGACCTGACCGACGAAGATTCGATCGCCGCCCTCGGCCAGCGGCTCGGCTCGGTCGATCACGTGGTCTCCACCGCCTCGGCCCGGGCCCGGGGCCGCCTGGCCGACCTGGACCGGGACGCGATCCGGCTGTCGTTCGACACCAAGGTGATCGGGCCGCTGATGCTAGCCAAGCACCTGGCCCCGCGGATGAATCCGGGTGGCTCGTTCGTCCTCTTCTCCGGGGTGGCCGCGACCAAGATCGCGGTCGGCACGATGGGCGTGGCCATCACCAACGCCGCCGCCGACACGCTGGCCCGCTCGCTGGCCCTGGAGCTGGCGCCGCTCCGGGTCAACGCCATCTCGCCCGGGGTGATCGACACCGGGGCCTGGGACGCGCTGGGCGAGCAGGCCAAGGCCGACTACTTCGCCGTCCACAGCGCCAGCAACCCGGTCCGGCGGCTCGGCACCGCCGACGACATCGCGGCCGCAGTGCTGTTCGCGCTGACCAACACGTTCCTGACCGGCCAGACGCTGCACGTGGACGGGGGCGAGCCGCTGACATGACCAGTGTGCCGTGGGACCGCGTGACCCGCGATGACGTCACGCGGGCGATCACCGATTACGACCGGCTGGGGCCGCAGGAGTTCTTTGCTGCGCACGGCTACGGTCCCACCACTACGTACGACCTGATCTGGGCCGAGCGCCGTTACCCGCCGAAAGCGATCCTGGGCGCGGCCTACGAACTGGCCACCGGCCACCGGCTCGGCTCCGGTGATTTCGAAGGCGGCCGGTCCGGTGCCGTCCGCGTGCTCGGGAAGCTGGGGTTCACCGTCCAGGCCCGGTGAGCCCGTGTCCGGCGTCCGTCGTCCCCAGCCTGCGGCGCCCACGCGCTGACAATTCGGTCGCGGCGCGCCATAAGTTCCGGAATGTGCCGCTAGGGCCTTTGGTCCCAACCTCCGCAGAAGGGATTATTCGGTAGCAGTTTATTTGTAGATTAACAACGTTCCAGCCGGTCTGCGTCGGTCTGACCTGCAGAGATCCCGTGTGATCCGCATTACTAAGAATCAGTTAACTGGTCTCCTGCCGCGCCCCTGGGTATGTAATGTGACCTTCACTCCATATGCCCGGTGATGTGCATATGATCCACATATTTTCACCGCTGGGGCGCCGGTTCCTCCGTTCGCCGCTCAGTGGGGCCTGCCACTGACGTTGACGCCGGAAGGAACCGCCCATGGCCGGGCTTGCCCTGGAGACGGCGCGAGCCGCATCCGTCAGCCTGCCGCCGATCGGTTCCTGGTGGCACCAGGTGCACCACCTGGTCCCGATCGGCTTCGTCGGGGCCATCTCCTGGTCGGTCTGGCTGGTGCGGTTCACGCTGTCGCGGCGGTACCGCCCGGTGCCGGTGGGCTACTTCGCCACCACCTCGGTGATCGTCCCGGCCTACCGCGAGGACCCGGGCATCGTCTCCGACTGCCTAAACTCCTGGCTGGCCGAGAACCCGACCGAAATAATCGTGGTCCCCGATCTGGAGGACACCGAGGTCATCGCGCTGCTGGAGGCCCGCGCGGCGACCGACCGGCGGCTGCGGGTCGTGCCGTTCGCCCACCGTGGTAAGCGATCCGCGCTCGGGGCCGGGATCCGGCGCGCGGCCTGCGAGATCCTGGTGCTGGTCGACTCGGACACCCGCTGGGAGCGGGGCCTGCTGGCCGCGGTGCTGGCCCCGTTCGCCGATCCGGCTGTAGGCGGGGTCGGTACCAGGCAGAACGCCTACCTTCCGCGCACCAGCGTGTGGCGGCGGGTGGCCGACTGGATGATCGACGTGCGCTACCTGGATTACGTCCGGGCGCAGTCGCGGCCCGGCGCGGTGGCCTGCCTGTCCGGCCGGACCGCGGCCTACCGGACCTCGGCCGTGCTGCCGGTGCTGGAGAACCTGGAGGACGAGTTCTTCCTCGGGCGGCGCTGCGTCGCCGGCGACGACGGCCGCCTGACCTGGCTGGTGCTGGCCTCCGGTTACCGGACCGTCTACCAGTCCACCGCCCGCGCGCTGTCCATGTTCCCCGACCGCGGCCGGGCCTTCTTCAAGCAGCGCCTGCGCTGGAGCCGCAACTCCTACCGGACGTACCTCACCGCCATCTGGAAAGGCTGGCTCTGGCGGCAGCCGTTCATCACCCAGCTCAGCGTCCTGCAGATCCTGCTGACCCCGGTGACCATGGGCTTCGCCATGACCTACCTGGTCGCCTGGGTGCTGCACCCGCAGCGGTGGGTGGCCTTCATCGCCGTGGGCTGGCTGCTGGCCGGACGTGGCCTGCGCGGGGTCTCGCACCTGCGGGAGCGGCCGGGCGACCTCTGGCTGCTGCCGCTGGTCGCGGTCCTGACCATCATCATCGCGCTGCCGATCAAGACCTACGCCTTCCTGACCATGAACAAGCACGGCTGGCTGACCCGTAACGCCGGCCAGCTCGGGGGCGACGGCCAGAGCGCCGCCTCGCTGACCAGGAGCCTGTCGTGACCCGGCCGCGACGGCGCCGGGGCGCCAAGGGCCGTTCCTGGCCGGTGGTGGCGGCATCCCTGGCCGTCTTCGTCCTGCTGGGTTCCCTGTCGCTGATCCTGGCCGCCGTGGGGGTGCGCGTGGTGCCGGAGGCCCCGACCTCCAGCCACGGCGTCACGCTGCTGAAGGCGCCCCGGCACGCGGCCGCGATCTCGCTGCCCGCGACGGCCCGGCCCGTGGCCCCGGGTCAGGCCCCGGCCGCCCGGCCGGAGGTCAGCTCGGCCAGGGAGACGGTGCTGGTCGCGGCGGAGGACGCCCGCATCAGAGCCGTCATGCACGGCGCGGAGCACATCGCCAAGCCCGAGGTCATCCCCTACCAGGGCGCGCGGCCGACGCTCGTGCTGCCCGACGGATCGCGTGCGTACACCGCGGCCGATCTCGTGCACTACGGCGCGCTGGTCATGCTGTCTGGCACCACCGGCCTGCTGACCGACAACGTCTTCGTCGCGTCGGACGCCGAGCTCGACCTCGGCTCGGCCACGCCGGGCTCGGCCACTTTGGCCACCCTCTACCTGGACAGCACCAGCCCCGGGTCGGCCTCGATCGTGACCTGGGGCGGCGGCCTCTCCTTCACCGGCACCGCGGCCCAGCCACTGACCGTCGAGGGGTGGGACCAGACCACCAGTTCAGCCGCGGCCGACCGCGGGGCGGGACGGCCGTACATCCGGGACATCGGCGGCGTGATGAAACTGACCGACGTGCGGGCCGCCGCGCTCGGGTTCTGGAGCGGCCGGACCGGCGGGGTGGCCTGGACCGGCGTGACCGGGGCGGCCAGCACGGGCCGCGCCACCGGCTCGACGTTCACCGGCGACACCTACGGCGCCTTCGTGGCCCGGGGCCAGCACGTCACGTTCACGGGTGACCGGTTCGAGTCCAACGAGCTGGACGGGCTGCACATCCACCGGTACTCGACCGGCTCACGGGTGACGTCCAGCTCGGCCGTGCGGAACGGCGGCAACGGCTTCCAGATCGACCGCGACACCCGGAACACGGTCCTGCGCGGAGACCTGTCCCAGCACAACGGGGTCAACGGCTACTACGTCGACGGCCGCCCGCTGGTGGCCGGCGCTTCGGCCTCCGGCGGCTCGGCCGTGCCCAGCACCGGGACGGTGCTGGAGAACAGCGCGGCCACCGGCAACGCCCGGACCGGCATCCTGATCGAGGGCGGCTCTGGCACCGTGGTCAAGTCGGATGAGGTCTGCGCGGCCATCACCGCCATCGCGCTGCGGACTGGGGTGACCGACGCCATCCTCACCGGCAACGACATCGGCTGCCACCCCCGTTCGGCCCTGTCGGTGGGACCGTCCGCGCCGGGCACGGTCATCTCCGGTAACACGCTGTCCGGCGCCCGCCTCGGGATCATGGTCCGTGACTCCGGCCGGGTCACGGTGGACAACAACCTGGTCACCGGCGCGACCGTCTTCGGCCTGACCGCCCGCGGGGCTGGCTCCACCATCAACGGGGTCGGCAACGTCATCTCCGGTACCGGGGTCCGCGCCGTCGACACCCGGGCCGGGGCCCGCACCCCCACCCTGACCCGGACCGACACCTCGGGCTGGGCCCACCACGCCCACGTCACGTTCTTTTCCTACCTGGAGTTCCACCCGCTGGCCGCGTTGTGGCTCAGCATCGCGGTCCTGATCCTGGCCGCCGCGGCCTGGTCCTACCGGCGGCGGCTGCCCGACCACCCGTACCCGGCCAGCACCCGCTGGCGCGGGCCGGTCCCGGCCGCCGCGGAATCGGGCCTGGCCATGGACGCGGGCCAGGGCCGCCCGTACCCGGCCTTCTTCTCGCCCCGGCTGGTGGCCGCCCGGCCGCAGCGACCGGTCTCCCGGCCCGGGCCGGTCTTCCGGTCGGCGCCGGTCACGCGGCCCCAGCCGGCCGTGGCGCAGCCCCAGGTGGCGCAACCGCAGCCGGCTCTGACCCGGCCGCAGCGGGTGGTCTCGCCGCGACCGCCTGAGTACACCCGGCCCCAGCCCGCCGTCCCGCCATCCCGGGTCGCGGTCACCCGGCCGCAGCCGGTGGTCAGCCCGCAGTCCGCGGTCGCCCGGCCACGCCAGCCCGAGGTCACCCGGCCGCAGCCGGCCGTGCCGTCGCCGCGCGTCATCCCGTGGTGGGCCGGCCCCGACTACGACGACTACGACGACAACGAGTGGCTGCGACCGGGCGGCCCCACTGGCCCCGGTGGCCCCGACGGTTCCGCCCAGACCCGGCCCGCGCCGAAGGCGGCCGACTGATGCGCAGGCCACGCCGTTCGCGCGGTCAGCTGGCGGCGGCCGCGGCCACGAGCCTCCTCGGCCTCACCGTGGCCGGCTGCGGCAGCGGCGGGCCCCCGTCGCCCGGGCCCGCCACCACCACCGTGACCGCTCCCGCGCCGTCCGAAGCGGCGCCGGGGACGACCCCGCCGGCCGTCCCCCTCCCGGCCACCCCGCCCCCGGCCGCGGCCAGCTGTCCCGCCGCCGCGAGGACGGCGGTGTCGTCGGCCAGTGGGCTGAAGAATGCCCTGGCCAGCGCCCGCCCGGGCGAGACGATCGTGCTCGCCCCCGGCGTGTATACGGGGAACTTCACCGTCACCCGGTCCGGCACGGCCAGCGCCCCGATCACGTTGTGCGGGTCACGCAGCGCCGTCCTGAAGAGTCAGACGATCGCCGAGGGCTACACCTTCTACCTGGACCACGCCTCCTGGTGGCGGGTCGAGGGCTTTGCCGTCCAGGGCGGCCAGAAAGGCGTCATGGCCGACGGGGCCAGTCACGACGTCCTGGACGGCCTGTACGTCCACGGCACCGGCGACGAGGCCATCCACCTGCGCTCGTTCAGCTCCGGCGACACGATCACCCACTGCGTGGTGCGCGACACCGGCCTGCTGCGCCAGTCCTTCGGCGAAGGGCTCTACGTCGGTTCCGCGCACAAGAACTGGTGCCGCTACTCCGGCTGCCAGCCGGATCGCAGCGACGGCAACACGCTGATCGGCAACAACATCGCCGACACCACGGCGGAGAACATCGACATCAAAGAGGGCACGACCGGCGGCAAGATCATCGGCAACCAGTTCAACGGCACCGGCATGGTCGAGTCGGCCGCGACCGGCTGGATCAACGTCAAGGGCAACGGCTGGCTCGTCCAGGGCAACACCGGCGTAAACAGCGACAAGAACGGCTACCAGGTCCACCAGGTCTATCCCGGCTGGGGGATCGGCAACGTGTTCACTGGGAACCGGGCGCAGGTGAACGGGCCCGGCTACGGGATCTACGTCCAGAGCAAAAGGCTGCAGACCGTCGTGTCCTGCGATAACGCCGTCACCGCGGCCGGGGACGGTTTCTCCACCCTTCCGTGCTCGTCGGCCTGAGCGGCGCCTGGCCTTCACCTGACCTGCACCTGACCAGTAAAGGATGACCTTCATGAGCATGACCAGCGTGTCCCGCCGGGTCAGCGTGATCGGGGTGGGTTATCTCGGGCTGACCCACGCCGTGTGCCTGGCCGACCTGGGGCACGACGTGCTGGCGATCGACGTGGACAGCGAGAAGATCGCCCGGGCCGCGGCGGGTCAGGCGCCGTTCTTCGAGCCGGGCCTGGAACCGCTGCTGCGCAAGCACGTGGACGCGGGCCGGCTGCGGTTCACCAGCTCGTTCGCGGGGGTGGCGGAGTTCGGTGAGGTCCACTTCCTCTGTGTGGGCACCCCCCAGACGCCGAACGGTGCGGCCGACCTGAGCTACCTGAACGCCGCCGCTGGCGCGCTGGCCCCGCACCTGCGCTCGTCCTGCCTGATCGTGGGCAAGTCGACGGTCCCGGTGGGCACGGCGCGGGCGCTGCTGGCCCGGATCCAGGCCGCGGCGCCAGCGGGCGCTGCGGTCGACCTGGCCTGGAACCCCGAGTTTCTGCGCGAGGGGTACGCGGTCCAGGACAGCCTGGCCCCGGACCGGTTCGTGTTCGGCACCTGCACCCGGGCGGCGCAGGACACGCTGCACGAGGTCTACGCCAAGCCGCTCGCGGCCGGTATCCCGGCGCTGACCATGGACCTGGAGACCGCCGAGCTGGTCAAGGTGGCGGCCAACGCGTTCCTGGCCACCAAGATCTCGTTCATCAACGCAATGGCGGAGGTATGCGAGGCGGCCGGGGCCGACGTGGTCCGGCTGGCCGGCGCGCTGGGCCACGACGAGCGGATCGGGGCCAAGTTCCTCGGGCCCGGTCTCGGCTTCGGCGGTGGCTGCCTGCCCAAGGACATCCGCGCCTTCTCCGCCGCCGCGGCCGGGCTCGGCGTGAGCTCGGTGCCCAGCCTGCTCGGCACGGTGGACGCCATCAACACCGGCCGTCGCGAGCGGGTCGTCGCCCTGGCCCGTGCGGCCGTCGGCGGCTCCCTGGCCGGGAAACGGACGGCCGTGCTCGGCATCGCGTTCAAGCCCAACAGCGACGACATCCGCGACTCGCCCAGCCTGGACATCTGCGACCGGCTGCGGTCCGAAGGCGCCATCGTGACCGTGCACGACCCGGTGGCCATGGCCAACGCGGCCCGGTCCCGCCCCGATCTGCGCTATGCGGCCTCGGTGTCGGAGGCGGCCGAGGGCGCCGACTTGGTCCTGCACCTGACCGAGTGGGCCGACTACCGGGCCATCGACCCCGCCGCGCTCGGCCAGGTGGTGGCCCGGCGCTCGATCATCGACGCCCGGTGCGCGCTCGACACCACCGCCTGGCGCAACGCGGGCTGGACGCTGCGCGCCCCCGGCCGCCCTGAGCAGGTCCAGCTTTAATCCCTTTAGTGCGATGTGCTTCCCCTGGCCCGGGGAGAGGATTGAGGCGTACCCAAGGACGACGGGATCGCCGACATGGTTTCTATGCGGACGCTGGAGTGCCTGGTCTCCATCGTGGAGCACGGCTCGCTGACCAGGGCGGCGGCGGTCCTGCACATGTCGCAGCCGGCGTTGTCGCACCAGATCGCGGCGCTGGAGCGGGAACTGGGGACCCCGGTCATCGAGCGGCGGCCACGCGGGGTCAGGCCGACCGCGGCCGGCCTGGCCGCCGCGGCCGAGGCGCGGATCGCCCTGGCCGCGGCCGACCGCGCGGTGATAGCGGGCCGCCGGGTGGCGGCCGGAGCGGGTGGGCGTATCCGGATCGCGTGTGCCGAGACGATGACGGCGTGGGTGCTGGTCCCGGTGCTGCGGAGCTGGCGGCGCCGGTTCCCCGAGGTCGAGGTGGACCTGAAGGAGTACACCAGCGCGGACGCCATGCTGGAGGTGTTGCTCAGCGGGGGGACGGACATCGTCGTCGGGCCCCGGCCGACGCGGACCGAGGAGCACGTCGAGGTCCTCGGCCGGGAGGAGGTCGTGGTGGTCGCGTCCGTGGTGCACCGGTTCGCCGGGCTGGACGCGGTGCCGCCGGCCGAGCTGGCCGGCGAAGCGTTCGTGCACTACAACCCGGACAACGGCTTCGGGGTGTGGGTCGACCAGTTCGCGGCCCGGTGTGGGGTCGTGCTGCCCCAACCGGTGCTGCGGACCGGCTCCCCGCGCACGGCGGCGCAGCTGGCCGCGGCCGGGATGGGGGTGACGATCGTGCCGTTCTCGGCCATCGGCGCCCTGCCGGGCGCGACGGTCAGATCCCTGGACCCGCTGGAGCTGCGGGACGTGGTCGCCATCGTCGCGGCGCCGCACGATGACCTGCTGCGGCGGTTCGCCGGTGACCTGAAGCGGCGCGGTCTGCCCAGCTCACGCGGGTCTGAGCTCAGCCGGTTCGCCGGTCCGCCCATCCTGGCCCGAGCGGGGCGTGGGCCGGCCGGCCCGCATCAGAATTAAAGCTATTAGAGATTTCTATAAGGGTCATGAATTCTTCGAAGGGGCCACCTTCTTGCGGCAATTATAAATAATGTGTCACGCTTGTTCTGTCTATTAGGAGCGAAAGCCCCTGGCCCATTTATTACCATTAAGAATGGTGGAGCGATGACCATGAACTGGCTCGAAGGCATGCAGGAAACGGATGGCCCCAGCCGGCCGATGACCATGCGCGTCTTCGCGGGGCAGAAACTGGTGGTGGTCGGGGGCAGCAGCGGGATGGGCCGCCAGACCGCCGCCGACGTCGTGGCGGCCGGCGGCAGCGCGGTCATCATCGGCCAGGACTCCGGCAAGGTCGACGACACCGTTGAGGCACTGGCCAAAGACGGCAAAGCCTACGGCATCACCGCCGACCTGGCCGACCGGGAGCAAGTGGACCGGGTCGGCCAGCAACTGGCCGACGAGCACGCCGACGCCACCCTGCTGGTCAACGCGGCCGGCCTCTTCGTCCCCCAGCCCTTCCTGGACTACGACGGCGCCTCCTACGACGCCTACCTGGAACTGGACCGGGCCACCTTCTTCCTCACCCAGGCCGTGGTCCGCGGCATGGTCGGGCAGGGCCGCGGGGGTGCCATCGTCAACATCGGCAGCATGTGGGCCCATCAGGCCATCGGGGCCACCCCGTCATCGGGCTACTCGGTGGGCAAGGCCGGGCTGCACGCCCTCACCCACAACCTGGCCCTCGAGCTGGCGCCGCATCAGATCCGGGTCAACGCGGTCGCCCCGGCCGTCGTGGCCACCCCGATCTACGAGCGGTTCGTGCCCCAGGACAAACTTGAGGAGACCCTGCACAGCTTCGACGGCTTCCACCCGCTCGGCCGGGTCGGCACCGTACGCGACCTGGCCAACACCATCACCTTCCTGCTTTCCCCGGCCACCAGCTGGGTCAGCGGCGCCATCTGGGACGTCGACGGCGGCGTCATGGCCGGCCGGAACTAGGCACCCTGGCTGCCCGTGCGCCGGCTGCGGAAATAGGTGGTGCGGGTGCGGTAAGCGTGGCCATGATGACCGTGTGAGCAGGTCGCGACCCCAGCCCGACAGCGGGTACTTCAATCGGGATGTACTGTCCTGGCTGGCCAGGCAGGCGTGCGGTGAAGGGCTTGCTGCGTGCGGGAGGAACCGCGAGAGCGGCCGAGGCCGGGAGGTTCATGAGGTGGTGACCGCCTCGGGTACCAGGCTGGTGATCCGGGGTAAGGCCGATGAGGGCAATGGCCTGGACCAGGAGGCGTGGTTTCTGGCCCGGGCCCGCCAGGCTGGGGTCCCGGCGCCGGAGGTCTTGTGGCTGGGAGCCGTGGACACCACGGCAGGTCAGCGGATGGTCATGGTGCAGACAGCGGCGTCAGGCCGGCCCCTGAGAGTGGCGCTGCCGGCAATGTCGGCTGGCCAGCGTTCGGCTGTGGCCCGTTCCTGCGGTCAGGTCATCGCCCGGCTGCACTCGGTGCAGGTCGGCGGGTTTTACCGCCGCCACGACGATGGGAGCTTCGAGTTCGCCGACTGTGCCATCCTGCAGGGGGCCGACCTGGCGAACCGACTGGATAACCTGCGTGTGCTGGTCGGGGCGGGACTGACGCCCGCGGAGGCCCGGCAGGCGGAGTGCCTGCTTCCCGAAGCGGTGGCGGCACGGGGGGACGGCCCGCCGGTGCTGTGCCACGGTGAACTGTATCCCAGCCATATCTTCGTCACCACGGGCGAGGACGCAGCGGTGACCGTGACCGGGCTGATCGACTTCAGCGATGCTTGCGGCGGCCGCCCGCTGGACGATCTGGAGGTGCTGTGCTGGAGCTGGCCTGAGGGAGACCGTGCGGCTCTGGCCGCTGGCTACGGGCCCGCGCCGTTCTGGCACGACCGCGGGCGGCGGCTCGCCCTCGGTCAGCTCCGGATGCTCATCGGCTACGCGGCTCATGACCTCCGGGCCGGCAAGCCGGCCGGTACCCGGAATTACCTAGCCGCTCTAAAGTCCGTGCTCGCCTCCGAGGCCATAAGTGCTCGTCCTGACATGTCCCGCTAGCACCCTGAGCCTGCCCACGGCCTCGGCCCACCCGCCTACGTTGCCGGACCACTGGGCGCCGGGGCTAGATGGGGTAGGGACCGGTGCCGTCGCGGGTGGTGATCCACTGCAGCTCGGTGAAGTCGGTCATGGACTGAGGTCCTGACCGGCCCCAGCCGCTGTCCTTGACCCCGCCCAGCGGCAGCTGGGGTTCGTCGGCGATGGTCTGGTCGTTGACGTGCACCACGCCGGCGTCGATGCGCCGGGCCAGGTTGAAGCCGCGCTGGTTGTCGCTGGTGATGAGCCCGGCCGACAGCCCGTAGGCCGTCGAGTTGGCGATCTTGACCGCCTCCTCGGCATCGTCCACCGCCTGCGCGACCAGGACCGGGCCGAACGTCTCCTCGGAGTGGATCCGGGCCCCGCCCGGCACGTCGGCCAGGATGGTGGGCTGGTAGCTGGGGCCTTCCGTGCCCCCGCCCGCCAGCACCTTGGCCCCGGCCGCCACGGCCTCGTCCACCTCACGGGCCACCCGGTCCCGCGCGGCCGGGGTGATCAGCGGCCCGATGATCGTGCCCGGCACCGCCGGGTCGCCGATCGGCAGGGCCTTGGCCCGGGCGGTCAGCCGGTCGACAAAGGTGTCGTAGATGGACCGCTCGACCAGGACCTTGCGGGCGTTCATGCAGATCTGGCCGGAGTGGAAGAACGCAGCAAACGCGGTGGCGTCGACCGCGTAGTCCAGGTCGGCGTCGGCCAGCACGATCAGCGGGTTGTAACCACCGAGTTCGAGCACGCATCGCTTGAGCGCCCGGCCGGCCCGCTCGGCCAGGATCCGCCCGGTGGCCGACGAACCGGTGAAGTTGATGCACCGCAGCTCGGGTCGCTCGAAGAACTCGTCGGCGATCGGCACCGCCTCGCCGGGCGCGTGCGTGATGACGTTGATCGTCCCGTCGGGGAACCCGGCCTCGGCCATGATGTCCGCGACCAGCAGCCCGGCCGAGATCGGCGCCTCTTCCGACGGCTTGAGGACCACGGTGTTGCCGAACGCCAGCGGGTTCACCACCGTGCGCCAGGCCAGCACGTGGGCCCCGTTCCAGGGCGAGATCCCGGCCACCACGCCGATCGGCTTACGCAGCGCCAGGGCAAAGGTCCCCGGCATGTCGGACCGGATGACCTCGCCCGCCGGCAGGTAGCCCCAGTTGGCCGCCTGGCGCAGCAGCCGGGTGGCGGTCAGCACCTGGAAGTGGGCGAACCCGCCGGCGCACCCGGTCTCGGTGGCCAGCAGTTCCTTGATCTCGTCCTCGCGGCGTTCCACGATGTCGGCCGCCCGCAGGAACAGGGTCTGCTTCTCGGCCGGCGGCAGCTCGGCCCAGCTCGGGAAGGCCGCGGCGGCCGCGTCGATGGCCCGGGCGGCGTCGGCCCTGGTCCCGGCGGGAATGCGGGCCATGACCGTGCCCCGGTACGGGTCCAGGTCATCGAACAGCTGGTCCGATCCGGCCCACTGGCCGCCGATGTACTGCTGGTACTCGCGCATCCGCTGCTCCCGGTCTGAGGCTCGGGGCCGATCAGGCCCTGACAATCAGACAAAATATCGGAACCGGGACGACGGGAGACACCGGGACGGCGGGGGCCCGCACGACGACGGCTGGGGGTCAGCTGGGGGTCGAATCGGGGGTATTCCCCATCGACGCCAGCTACCCGCGGCGGCAGCCTGTAGATATCCGCTCAGCACGGCAACAGGAAATGGAAGCACTCATCATGTTCGCGTTCGAGCGCCATCGGGACAGGCTCAGCCCACGCGAGCTGGAGGTGTTCCAGTTGATCGCCCGCGGCATGTCCAACCGGGAGATCGCCGATCACTTGTTCGTCGGCGAGACCACGGTCAAGACGCACGTCGCCCACATCCTCACCAAGCTCGGCGTCCGTGACCGCGTCCAGGCGGTCGTCCTCGCTTACGAAACCGGCGTCATCGTCCCGCAGTACGCGTAGGCTTCGGGCTGCTTGCGCCCCTGGCGGCCTCCTGAACCAGCTCCTTGGCACGCCCCAGCGTGGGGCGTAGGCTCCTCGAACCGGGATCACCGGAGGTCAAGGGGGACAAGTGGCTGATTTCGCGCAGACCATCTCGACGGCGTACGCCGTGGACGGGGCGGCTCTTGACCTCGGTCGCGGCGTGCTCGACGGCGAGGTCGTCGCGGCGGCGACGGTCAAGCTGCCGCTGCGCATGGTCAACCGGCACGGCCTGATCGCCGGGGCCACCGGCACCGGCAAGACCAAGACGCTGCAGGGGATCGCTGAGCAGCTCTCGACCGCCGGGGTGCCGGTGTTCGTGGCCGACGTCAAGGGTGACCTGTCCGGCATCGCCGACCCGGGTACGGCCGGCAGCGCGGCCGAGAAGCGGGCCTACGAGCTCGGCCTGCAGTTCGAGGCCCGGGGTTTCCCGGTGGAGTTCTTCTCGCTCGGCGGCATTGGCCCGGGCATTCCGATCCGGGCCACGGTGTCGGACTTCGGCCCGCAGCTCATGGCCAAGGTGCTCGGCGCGAACGAGACGCAGGAGCAGTCGCTGTCGCTGGTGTTCCACTACGCCGACCAGAAGGGCCTGCCCCTGCTGGACCTCTCCGATCTGCGCGCCCTGCTCAGCTACCTGGCCTCGGATGAGGGCAAGGCCGATCTGACCGGGATCGGCGGGCTCTCGTCGGCCACGGTCGGGGTGCTGCTGCGCTCGCTGACCGGGCTGGAGGACGGGGGCGGTAACGAGTTCTTCGGCGAGCCGATGCTCGACATCCACGACCTGATGCGCACCGCCCCGGACGGGCGCGGGATCATCTCCTGCCTGGAACTGCCGGCCGTCCAGGACAAGCCGAAGCTGTTCTCCACCGCGCTGATGTGGCTGCTGGCGGAGCTGTTCGAGGAGCTGCCCGAAGCGGGTGACCTGGATAAGCCCAAGCTGGCGTTCTTCTTCGACGAGGCTCACCTGCTGTTCGAGGACGCGTCCAAGTCGTTCCTGACCTCGGTGGCGCAGACGGTCCGGCTGATCCGCTCCAAGGGGGTGGGCGTCTACTTCGTCACGCAGACCCCCAAGGACGTGCCCAGCGAGATCCTCGGCCAGCTCGGCAACCGGGTTCAGCACGCCCTGCGGGCGTTCACGCCCGAGGACGCCAAGGCGCTCAGGGCCACCGTCTCGACGTTCCCGAAGTCGTCGTTCTACGACCTGGAGACGCTGCTGACCAGCATGGGTATCGGCGAGGCCGCGGTCACGATCCTGTCCGAGACCGGCGTGCCCACCCCCGTGGTGCACACCCGGATCGTGCCGCCCGCCTCGCGGATGGGACCAGCGGACGACGTCGCGGGCCAGGCCCAGGCGTCCCCGCTGTGGGTCAAGTACGGCCAGCGGGTCGACAACCAGAGCGCGCGGGAGATCCTGGCCGCCCGGCTGGCGGCACCGGACCCGGCCCCGTCCGCGGCCGCGCCGGCTGCGGACGGTGGCGGCCAGCGCCAGCAGCCTGCCCAGCACCGGGAGGCGGCCGCCCACCACAAGGAGGCCGCGGGCGCTCTCGGCGGCGGAGTGGCCGCGGTGGGCGCGTTCCTGCAGTCCAAGGAAGGCAAGAAGCTGCAGAAAGAGGTCGTGCGCGGGGTCTTCGGCATGCTCAAGAAGCGGATGTAACGTGGTCGGCGGCCCGGGATCCTCCGTCCGGGAAACATTTTTTAAACTGGCCTTGTGACCGTCCACGAAGACGCCCATCCCGCGTCCCCGGAATTCCCCGCGGCGAGCCGCGAAGACTGGCAGCGCCTGGTCGCGGGGGTACTGGCCAAGTCGGGCCGCCCGGGCCTCGAGGGGGCGGTGGCCGAGCAGGCCCTGGCCACCGAGGTCGAGGACGGGTTGTGGGTCCAGCCGCTCTACACGGCGCAGGACACGGCGCCCGGCGCCAGCCCGGGCCAGCCCGGGTTCGCGCCGTTCGTGCGCGGGAGCCGCGTGCCGGGCCCGGTCGTGGCCGGCTGGGACGTCCGGCAGCAGCACGCGCACCCGGATCCGCGCCGGGCCAACGACGCGGTCCTGGCCGACCTGGAGAACGGCGTCACCTCGCTGTGGCTGATGGTCGGCCGCTCCGGGCTGCCCGTGGCCGCCCTGCCCGACGTGCTCAACGGCGTCTACCTGGATCTGGCCGGGGTGGTGCTGGACGCCGGCGCTGAGTTCACCGCGGCCGCGGAACAGCTGTTCGCCCTCTGGACCGAGGGGCCGGCCGCGATCCCGGCCCACGAGGCGACGGGTAACCTCGGCGCCGACCCGCTCGGCCTGCTCGCCCGCACCGGCGCCGATGCCGATACGGCTGAGCAGCTGACCGCGGCCGCGGACCTGGCCGGACGCTGCGCCCGCGAGTTCCCTGGCGTGCGTGCCCTGACCGTCGACGCGCTGCCTTACCACGACGCTGGCGCCTCGGCCGAGCAGGAGCTCGGCCTGGCCCTGAGCACCGCCCTGGCCTACCTGCGCCGGCTGACCGACGCCGGCCTGACCGCCAGTCAGGCGTCCGGGCAGCTGGAGTTCCGCTACGCGGCCGGCGCCGACCAGTTCCTGACCATCGCCAAGCTGCGCGCCGCCCGCCGCCTGTGGTCCCGCGTCGCCGAAGTCTGTGGCGTCGATCCCGGCGCTGCGGGCCAGCGCCAGCACGCGGTGACCTCGGCCGTGATGATGACCGCCCGCGACCCGTGGGTGAACATGCTGCGGACCACGATCGCGGGCCTGAGCGCCGCCCTCGGTGGCGCGGACGCGATCACCGTGCTCCCCTTCGACAGCGCGCTCGGCCTGCCGGACCAGTTCGCCCGCCGGATCGCCCGCAACACCCAGGCCATCCTGCATGACGAGTCGAGCCTGGCCCGGGTGATCGACCCGGCCGGCGGTTCCTGGTACGTCGAGCAGCTCACGAACCAGCTGGCCCGCGGGGCCTGGGACTGGTTCCAGCGTATCGAACGGGCCGGCGGCCAGCAGGCGGCCCTGGGCAGCGGTCTGATCGCCGGGGCCATCGCGCAGAACTGGGCCGAGCGTTCGGTGGACCTGGCCCACCGGCGCGAGCCGATCACCGGGGTGAGCGAGTTCCCCAACCTCGGCGAGCGGCCGGTGGTGCGGGACCCGGCGCCAACCCCGCCCAGCGGCGGCCTGCCGCGGGTCCGGCGGGCCGAGGCGTTCGAGGCCCTGCGGGCCCGGTCCGACACGATCCTGGCTGCGACCGGCGCGCGGCCGACGATGCTGCTCGCCACCCTCGGCCCCCGCGCCGTGCACACGGCCCGCTCCTCCTTTGCCGCCAACCTGTTCCAGGCCGGCGGCATCGAGACGCCCATCAGCGAGGCGGCCGGCGGCGGCAAGACCGAGCAACCGGATGTGCAGGCCCTAGCCGAGGCCTTCACCAGCAGCGGGGCCCAGGCGGCCTGTATCTGTTCCAGCGACGCCCTCTACGCCGAGTACGGCGAAGCCGCGGCGGCCGCCCTGAAAAGGGCCGGGGCCCGCCACATCGTGCTGGCGGGCCAGCCGGGCGACCGGCTCGAGGGCTACCAGCGCGCAGGGGTCGACGACTTCGTCTACCTGGGCTGCGACGTCGTCGCGGCCCTAACTGCCGCCTTGGCCGCAACCCTAGACGCGGGCGGAGAGTCCTGATGATCCCGGATTTCAGCGAGATCGAGCTCGACGGCCCGGCCGCGGCCGCCGGCCCCTCGGTAGCTAGCCCCTCGGTAGCTGGCCCCTCGGTAGCTGGCCCCTCGGTAGCTGGCACAGCGCAGTGGGAAGAGGCGTGGCGGCGGGAGACCGGCAAGGACGTGGGCGAGGCGGTCTGGGAGACGCCGGAGGGCATCGCGGTCAAGCCGCTGTACACGGCGGACGACCTGGCCGGCCTCGACTTCCTGGACACCTATCCCGGCATCGCGCCGTACCTGCGCGGCCCGTACCCGACGATGTACGTGAACCAGCCCTGGACCGTGCGCCAGTACGCCGGGTTCTCCACCGCACAGGAGTCCAACGCCTTTTACCGCCGTAACCTCGCGGCCGGGCAGAAGGGCCTGTCCATCGCGTTCGACCTGGCCACCCACCGCGGCTACGACAGCGACCACCCGCGGGTGACCGGCGACGTGGGCATGGCCGGGGTGGCGATCGACTCGATCTACGACATGCGGCAGCTGTTCGACGGCATCCCGCTGGACCAGATGTCGGTCTCGATGACCATGAACGGCGCGGTGCTCCCGGTGCTGGCGCTGTACATCGTGGCGGCCGAGGAGCAGGGCGTGGCCCCGGAGCAGCTGGCCGGGACCATCCAGAACGACATCCTCAAAGAGTTCATGGTCCGCAACACCTACATCTACCCGCCGCAGCCCTCGATGCGGATCGTCTCCGACATCTTCGCCTACACCTCGCAGCGCATGCCGCGCTACAACTCCATCTCCATCTCCGGGTACCACATCCAGGAGGCCGGGGCCACGGCTGACCTGGAGCTGGCCTACACCCTGGCCGACGGGGTCGAGTACCTGCGGGCCGGGCTGGCCGCCGGGCTGAGCGTGGACGCGTTCGCCCCACGGCTGTCGTTCTTCTGGGCCATCGGCATGAACTTCTTCATGGAGATCGCCAAGCTGCGCGCGGCCCGGCTGCTGTGGGCCCGGCTGGTGAGCCAGTTCAAGCCGGAGAACCCCAAGTCGCTCTCGCTGCGCGCGCACTGCCAGACCTCGGGCTGGTCGCTCACGGCCCAGGACGCGTTCAACAACGTCGCGCGGACCTGTGTCGAGGCGATGGCGGCCACCCAGGGCCACACGCAGTCGCTGCACACGAACGCCCTGGACGAGGCGCTGGCCCTGCCGACCGACTTCTCCGCCCGCATCGCCCGCAACACCCAGCTCCTCCTGCAGCAGGAGTCCGGGACCACCCGCGTGATCGACCCCTGGGGTGGCAGCGCCTACGTCGAGCGGCTGACCGGCGAGCTGGCCCGCCGCGCCTGGCAGCACATCCAGGAGGTCGAGGAGGCCGGCGGGATGACCAAGGCCATCGGCGAAGGCATCCCCAAACTCCGCATCGAGGAGGCGGCGGCGCGTACGCAGGCCCGGATCGACTCCGGCCGCCAGCCGGTCATCGGGGTCAACAAGTACCGCCTGGACGCCGAGGACGAGCACATCGAGGTGCTCAAGATCGACAACGCCTCGGTCCGCGCGCAGCAGCTGGAAAAGCTGGGCCGGCTGCGCGCGGAGCGCGACGAGCAGGCGAGCCAGCGCGCCCTGCAGGCCCTGGTCGACGCGGCCCGGGCCGGGGCCCAGCCCGGCGGCGGCCTGGAGGGCAACCTGCTCGCCCTGGCCGTGGACGCGGCCCGGGCCAAGGCCACGGTGGGGGAGATCTCCGACGCGCTGGAGCAGGTCTACGGCCGGCACGCCGGGCAGATCAGGACGCTGGCCGGGGTCTACCGGGATGAGGCCGGGGCGTCCGGCCCGGTCGAGGAGACCCGCATGCTGGTGGAGAAGTTCGCCGAAGCCGAAGGCCGGCGCCCACGCATCCTGGTGGCGAAGATGGGCCAGGACGGCCACGACCGCGGCCAGAAGGTGATCGCCACCGCGTTCGCCGATCTCGGCTTCGACGTCGACGTGGGTGCGCTGTTCCAGACGCCGGACGAGGTGGCCCGGCAGGCGGTGGAGGCCGACGTACACATCGTCGGGATCTCCTCGCTCGCGGCCGGGCACCTGACCCTGGTCCCCGCGCTGCGCGCGGCGCTGGACGAGGCCGGGCGCGAGGACATCATGATTGTGGTCGGCGGGGTCATACCGGCCGGCGACTTCGAGGCCCTGCACGAGGCTGGTGCGGCCGCGGTCTTCCCGCCCGGGACCGTGATCCCGGACGCGGCCGCGAAGCTGCTGCGCACGCTGGCCGCGGCCCTGGGTCACGAGCTCTGACCGGCGCGATGGCCCAGGCCCGACCGGCTGATAGCGCGGCGCGGTACGTACGGGGCGTACTGGACGGCTCGCGGTCCACTATCGCCCGCGCCATCACCCTGGTGGAGTCGACCCGGCCGGACCACCGGCAGCTGGCGCAGGAAGTGCTGAGCGAGCTGCTGCCGCACACCGGTAAGGCGATCCGGGTCGGCATCACCGGGGTGCCGGGCGTGGGCAAGTCAACGTTCATCGACGCTTTCGGCACCATGCTGACCGGCCTGGGCCACCGGGTCGCGGTGATGGCCGTGGACCCCTCGTCCAGCCGGACCGGTGGCTCGATCCTGGGGGACAAGACGCGGATGCCGCACCTGGCCACCGATCCGGCCGCGTTCGTCCGGCCCTCGCCGGCGTCGGGCACGCTCGGCGGGGTGGCCCGCGCGACCCGCGAGAGCATGCTGATCATGGAGGCGGCGGGCTACGACGTCGTCCTGGTCGAGACGGTCGGCGTCGGGCAGTCGGAGATCGCGGTGGCCAGCATGGTCGACACCTTTGCGCTGCTGGCCCTGGCCCGGACCGGCGATCAGCTGCAGGGCATCAAGAAGGGTGTGCTGGAGCTGGCCGACGTCATCGCGGTCAACAAGGCCGACGGGCCGCACGAGAAGGACGCCCGGGCCGCGGCCCGCGAGCTGGCCTCGGCGCTGCGGCTGCTGCAGGATCCCGGCGCGGCCTGGCGTACTCCGGTGCTGACCTGCAGCGCCCTGGAGAACACCGGCCTGGACGAGGTGTGGGAGCGGATCGAGCAGCATCGCGCGATGCTGGAGACGACGGGGGAGCTGGACCGCCGCCGCCGGGACCAGCAGGTCGGCTGGACCTGGAACCTGGTGCACGACCAGCTGCTGGCCCGGCTGCACGGGGACCCGGAGGTGCGCGCGATCGTGCCCGGGCTGGAGCAGCGCGTCCGGGACGGGTCGGTCACCGCGACCACCGCCGCGGCCGAGATCCTCGACGCGTTCGGGTCGCCGGACCGGTGACCGAGCACACCAGCGACGGCCGCTACATCCTGGTCGGCGGCCGGCGCTGGCGCGCGACCGATCCGATGATCCCGCCCGAGCGGGCGGCCGAGCTCCGGTCGGCCCTGATGGCCTGGCGGCGGGAAGTCAAAGCCACCCAGGGCACCGAGGCCGAGCACAAGGCTCGCGCCGGGGTGCAGGCGGCCAAGGTGGCGCTGGGCGAGCGCGGGCGCCCGTGGTGGGAACAGACCGCCGCCGAGCGCAAGGAACGCTGGGAGACGGTGGTCCCGCGGCCGGGGGCCCGCCCCGGGGCCTAGGCTCACCCGGCGGCCGCGGCCACCAGGGCCAGCACGAACGCCGCGATGAGGATGGCCACGCGCAGGTAGTGCAGGCGGTCCCAGCGCTGCTGCTGCTCGCGCCAGTCGGCCGGATGGTCGTCCGCCGTCCAGGTGACCGAGCGATTGTTGATCGGCACTAGCAGGGTGATCGACAGGACGACGCTGACGGCCAGTAGCGCCGCGGCCGTGATGGCCGCCCCGGCGGCGGGCCCCGATCCGGCCCGGTTCCAGCTGGCGGCGGCCAGCCCGGCGGTCAGGATCAGCGACGCGAAGTACCAGAACGGCATGACCCGGCCGAGGACACGTCCGCCCCAGGCGCGGGCCTGCTGCCCCGGCCCGACGGCCAGCTGCAGCAGCATCGGGTTGACGAACACCGCCACCGCGAATTCGACGCCGACCATGAGGCCGACGACGGTCGTGGTGACGACAGCGAGCGCGTTGAACATGATCTTCCCTGGCTCCTCTGGTTAGCAGTGCTAGATTTTCTAGCAGTGCTAACCTAAGACGGTACGAGCCGGAACGCAAGCAGAAAAAAATCGGGAGAAGTCATGGCGGGACCGGGAACCAGGGAGCGGCGGGCGGCCGAGCGCAGGCAGCAGATCCTGACCGCGGCCCGGACCGTGGCCGAGGCCGAGGGCTGGCCCGCCGTCACCTCCCGGCGGCTGGCCGACGCGATCGGCTACACCCAGCCCGTGCTCTACGCGCACTTCCCCGGCGGGAAGACCGAGATCATGCGCACAGTGGCGCTGGCCGGCTTCGCCGAGCTGGCCGCGGCGACCCGGGCCGCGCTGGGCCGCAAGACCGGCGCGCGGGCCGTCGAGGCGGTGGCCAGCGCGTACCTCCGCTTCGCCGATGAGCATTCGGCCCTGTACGAAGCCATGTTCCAGCTGCCGATCGACGTCCGGTTCGCCCAGGACGACGTGGAGGCGGAGCTGCGGGCCGGCTTCGACGCGCTGGCCGCCGCCCTCGGCGACGCCGCTAGCGGGACCGCGACCGAGGTCTTCTGGAGCGCCCTGCACGGCATGAGCCTGCTCGAACGCGGCGGCCGGATGCGCCCCGTCCACCGCCGTCAGCGCATCGCCGAGCTAGCCACCCGCTTCGGCCCCCCGGCGTAACCGGGCGGGACTCCCCAGGAACGGCGGACTAGGGAGTTCTACCAGGGTGCTGAGCCTCGATCTGACCGAGACTGAATATGTCAGCAACGAGAGCAAAACAGCGGGAGAACCTCATGAACAGCACGTCCGCCACCCTGGACCGCGACGACACGGGCACCTCGAACCCCGGCACCCCCGGTCACGGCCGGCCCGCCCGTCCGTCGCGGGCCCGGCGCTGGCTGATCGGCTCCGGGGCCGTGGTCGTGGCCGGCGCGGCCGTCGTCGCCGGCCTGATGGCCAGCACGTCCCACACGACCGCCCAGCCGGCCGTCCACCCGGCCGGGACCGTGCAGACCGCCAACCCCGCGGTGCCCAGCCGCCCGAATGGGCCCTCCGCCAACCCCGCGGTGCCCAGCCGCCCCAGCACCGACAGCGTGAACCCGGCCGTGCCCAGCCGGCCGAACACCCCGGCGGCCAACCCGGCCGTCCCGTCCACCCCCGGTCAGGGTGCCGGCACCTCGGCCGGGTCGTGAAACACGTCGTGAACCGGGCCGTGAGCCGCGTCGCGGAGATGATGGGCCGCCGCTCGGATGTCCCGGTGGTGGCGGCGAGCGAGGGGACCAGTGACCGGTCCCCTCGCTGCCCGCCGACCTCGAGGCAGGCTTCTAACTCTGACGCGGCGCCCTGGGAAGCGGCGTCAGAACGTCCTGATGGCGATCTCGGCCGGTGCGCCGAGCAGCCCGTCGATCTCCGGGTCCAGCCGGCTCAGCGTCAGTGAGGCGCCGGCCATGTCCAGCGAGGTGCAGTATTCGCCGACGTAGTTGCGCCGGACGTTGATCCCGCGCTTGGCCAGCTCGCTGTGTGCCCGCCCGTAGAGGATGTAGAGCTCGCTGATTGGGGTGCCGCCCAGGCCGTTGATCATCAGGGCCACGTCGTCGCCCTGGGAGAACGGCAGGTCGGTCACGACGGACTCAAGCAGCTCGTCGACGATCTGGTTGGCGCTGGCCAGCTTCTCCCGGCGGCGCCCGGGCTCCCCATGGATGCCGACGCCCATCTCCATCTCGTCGTCGCCCAGCTCGAACAGTGGCGAGCCCTTGGCCGGCGGCGTGCACGAGGTCAGGGCCATGCCCATGGTCCGGGTGACGTCGTTGACCTTGTTGCCGACCCGCAGCAGCTCATCCAGGTCCGCGCCCTGTTCTGAAGCCGCGCCGACCGCCTTGATGACGAAGAAGTTGCCCGCCACCCCGCGCCGCCCAACGGTGTAGGTCGAGTCCTTGACCGCGACGTCGTCGTCGACCATCAGCGTCCCGATCGTGACGCCGTCCGCCTCGGCCATCTCCTTCCCCATCTCGAACGCCATCCGGTCGCCGGTGTAGTTGTTGATGATGTGCAGGACGCCCTTGGGTGAAGCGAGCAGCTTGCTCGTCTCCAGCACGTAGTCCATGGGCGGCGCGGCGAAGACGTCTCCCGGGCACGCGGCATCGAGCATGCCCTGGCCGACGATCATCACGTGCGCTGGTTCGTGGCCCGATCCCGAGCCCTGGATGACCGATACCTTGTCCTCGCGCGGCGCATCGGTCCGCATGACGAGGTTGTACTCGGGGACGTACTTGAGCGTGCCCGGGTTGGCCAGGGCCAGCCCCTGCAGCATCTCCGGGACGAAATCCTTGGGATCGTTGACGAACTTCTTCACGGCAACCTCCGTTGGTTACGACTGGGCGAGGGGTCAGGCTTCTGGCTGGCGGATCGGCAGCGGGTCCGGCGGCAGGCCGGCGACCGCGGCGAACATGACGGCGACAGCCACGGCCCCGGCGTCCAGGGTTCCGATGCTCCGCTCGCCGGTGTAGCTGGCCCGGCCTCGCCTGGCCTCCATGGCGCGGGTGGCTTCCGCCGCCTCCCGCGCCACCTGCGCCGCCGTCCGCAGGGTGCTCTCCGGGTCCTGGCCATCGGCGATGCTGCGCTCGATCGCGTCGGTGGCCGGGACCAGCGCGTCCAGCAGCGTCTTGTCCCCGACGTCGGACTTACCGCGGGCCTTGATGCCCTCAGCCGCGGCCCGGAGCATGGCCACAATCTGCGCCGGTTCCAGCTCGGTGACGGCGCCCGCGGTCGTCCCGGCTCGCAGGAAGGCGGTGCCCCAGATCGGCCCGGACGTGCCGCCGATCCGGCTGGTGATCATGACCGCGATCTTCTTGAGGAAGGTGCCGATGTCGGTGCGATCGAAGTCGTCCCAGCCGGTGATGACCAGCTCGAACCCGCGAGCCATCGAGTAGCCGAAGTCGCCGTCACCAACCACCGCGTCGAGGTCGCCGAAGTACTTCTCGTTCTCGGCCGCGGTGGTCGCGATCGTGTGGACGACGGTTTCGACGTCGCCGAACGTGGCCTTGGGCATGGCTGCTCCTTGTCGTACGTGGCTGAGATCGGCCAGGGTGATCCAGTCACCGGGCGGGCTGCCGGTCCGGTTGGCCAGCACCTGGGCCCGCTCACCGCCAGGATCGCCGAGCGCCGAGACGACCAGCGCGGCCTCGCTGAAGTCCTCGTCCTTGGTCAGGTCGTTGACGGTGACGACGGTGGCCAGCCCGGCGCCGGTCGCGGCCAGCAGCCCATTTCTGGAGTCCTCGATCACCACGACCTGACCGGCGGGCAGGCCGAGCCAGTCCAGCGCGACCAGGTAG
The DNA here is from genome assembly GCA_965277615.1 of Streptosporangiaceae bacterium. GTDB lineage: Bacteria > Actinomycetota > Actinomycetes > Streptosporangiales > Streptosporangiaceae > Bog-532. The sequence goes on from CBDIDG010000005.1 coordinate 1,034,325, forward strand.
ATGTCCGGGGCGGGCTTCTTCTTCGTCACGATGTCCCCCGCGAACACCTTCACCTGGCGGGCCAGCTCGGGGCCGACGGCCCGATTCAGCGTCGCGACCACGGAGGGTTCGGCCGAGGTGGAGGCTACGGCCACGCGCCAGCCCGCGGCCAGGGCCTCGCCCACGATCCGGGCGATTCCCGATCGCGGCGGGACGGCGCCGGAGGTGACCAGCTCGGTGTAGATCTCCGTCTTGCGCCGGTGCCAGGCCGCGACCGCGGCCTGCTGGCCGGCCTGGTCGGCCGGCAGCCCGGCCGCGGCCACGAACTCCGGGGTCAGCAGGCTGGCCAGGCGTTCCTTGCCGCCGCCGATGAGTACCTTGGCCCGGTAGTCATCCAGGCTCCAGTGCACGGGCAGCCCGAATTCGTCGAAGGTCTGGTTGAAGGCCACCAGATGCCCGTAACGCTCGGTGTCGGCCAGGACTCCGTCGCAGTCGAGGATGAGGGCCTGGCCGTCGGCTCCTGGCGTCATCGGCGTCACCACGCCCGGCCGACGCTGCCGAATCTGCGCATGTGATCGGTGGCCAGTTCGAGCACCGCGCCGCGGACCGAGGTGAACAGCGAGGGCGGATCCCAGCTGTCGCGCTCCGCCGCTCCGCGCAGGTAGTCGAGGTTGGCCTGCATGTAGGTGACCTTGAGCGCGGTCGAGATGTTGACCTTGGCGCAGCCGCGCGCGATGAGGTCGGCGAACTGGGCGTCGGTCATGCCGGTGCCGCCGTGCAGGGCGATGGGGATCGGCTCCGCCGCGACGATGTCCGAGACACGCTGCGCGTCGAGCTTGGGCTCCGCCCGGTACACGCCGTGGGCGTTGCCGATGGCCGGGGCGAACACGTCGATGCCGGTCGCCCGAATGAAGCCGATCGCCACCGGCAGCGACTGGGTTTCGGCCACCTCGTCGGAGCCGATGCCGTCTTCCACTCCGGTGATCGACTCGATCTCGCCCTCGACGTTGGCCCCGTAGGACCGGGCCTCGGTGACGACCTCGATGGTCTGCCGCTGGTTCTCCTCGACCGGCAGGGACGAGGCGTCGAACAGCACCGAGTTCCAGCCCTTGCGCAGGCAGGCGCTGATCACGCCCCGGTCCGGGCAGTGATCCAAGTGCAGGCTGACCGGGACCTCGATACCCGCGGTCATCTCGCGCCACATGGCGAACAGCAGGTCCAGGCCGACCGACCGGACCGTCTTGACCGAGGTCTGGATGATGACGGGGGAGCGTTCCTGGACGGCCGCCGCCAGCACGGCTTCCATCGTGAGGTCGTTGACCACGTTGATCGCGGGCACGCCGTACCGCTCCGCGAAGGCGCGGTCGACGATTTCCTTCAGCGAAACGACGGGCACGCGTAGCCTCCTGGGGTCGATCAGGGCGAGCCTACGTTCGGTGCCCAGGCCTGCGGATCGGTGAAAATCCCCAACTTCCGTGGGGACTTTCCCTACCGCGCGGGCTGGGCGGAGCGGCTGACCCGGGCCGCGAGCTCGGTGCGGTTGCGGGCGCCGGTCTTGCGCAGCACCGCACCCGCGTGCTTCTCGATCGTCTTGACCGAGAGCGTGAGCCGTTCGGCGATGATCTTGTCGGGCAGGCCCTGCTCCATGAGATGACGCACCTCACGCTCACGGCTGGTGAGCGGCTGCGCGAGCTCGTCGGTCTGCAGGCTCTGGCGCAGCTGCCGGAGCATGGGCCCCGACAAGATGGCCTGCCCGCGGGCTGCGGCCACGACGGCCTGGGCCAGTTCGGGTCCGCCGGCGTCCGCATCCACGCAGCCGCGGGCCCCCGCCCGCATCGCCGTGGCCACCTGCTCGTCGGCCTGCTCGTCGCCCGTGTCGCAGATGCCGACCACAGCCAGGCTCTCGTGCAAGCCGATCAGCAGCCCGGTGATCCCGCCCGCAGCCGGCGGCTCAGCGGGACCGGGCTCACCGGTACCGGTCCGGCCGGCCGCCAGGCTCAGGTCGACCAGGGCCACCTCGGGCCGCAGGGTCTGGCAGGCCTCGGCCGCCTCCTCGGCCGTGGCCACCTCGCCGATGATCTCCAGGCCGGGTTCGGTCCAGGCCAGCAACCGGGCCAGGCCAGCCCGCAACGCGGGCTGCTGGGCGGCCACCAGCACCCGCGGCCGGAACTGCGCCGTCCCGGCGTCTCGCGCGTCGCGCGTGTACGGGAACCGGGCCCGGATCCTCGTGCCCCAGCCGGGCAGCGAATCGAGGTCCATCGTCGCGCCGAGCGCGCTGGCCCGGTCGGCCATCGCCCGCAGCCCGAACCGGTCGCTCTGCCATCCCGACCGCGGGTCGAAACCCTGCCCATCGTCCTGGACCAGCAGCGAGACCGCCTCGGGCTCGTACAGCAGGCCCAGCCGCGCGGTCCGGGCCCCAGCGTGGGCCACGATGTTGGTCAGCGCCTCCCGGGCGGTCCGCAGCACCTCGCGCGACAGGTCCCCGTCCAGCGGGACCGGGGTGCCCGCCGACACGAACCTGACCTCGAGGTGGCCGGTGCTCTGGGCCCAGGCGACCTCAGAGCGGAGTGCCGCCTCCAGCGTCTGGCCGTCCAGCGGCGAGGCCGCCAGCCCCAGCAGCGTCAGCCGCACCTCGACCAGCGCCTCGGCCGCGATCGCGCTGGCCTGCCGGAGCTGCTCGGCCGCCACACCGCCCACGTCCTCGCGTCCGGCGCTGTCCCGTGGGCTCGCACGCTCACCAGCCGGCGGGCCAGTGTGTCGTGCAGCTCGGCCAGCATCCGGTCGCGTTCCGCGGCGACGGCCTCGGACCGGGCCAGCTTCTCGGCTTCCTCGTGCATGCGGGCGTTGGCCAGCGCGATCGCCGCGTGCCGGGCGAACAGCCGCAGCAGCTCGGCGTCGGCCGGCCCGAACGCCCGCCCGTCGTCCCGGCTGAACACGATGCAGGCGCCGATGATGCGGCCGCGCCACTCCAGCGGTACCCCGATCACGCCGCGCAGCGTGGCCCGCGACTCCGGGGCCACGTGCCCGCCGGGTACGTCGTCGTATCGGGCGAACCAGAGCGGAGCCCGGCGGGCGACGACCGCACCGGTCATGCCCTCGGTGAGGGGATAGACCGCGCCCGAGTGGCAGGCCACGCCGATGTCGGCTTCCTTGCGGTAGATACCGGCCGCCTCGTCCACGCTGCAGATCGAGCCGGCGTCGCAGCCCAGCAGCTCCGTGCACCGCCGCAGGATCTGCTCCAGCAGCGGCCGCAGCGAGAACTCCCCGGCCAGTTCTTCGGCGATGGCGATCAGCCCCGCGGCCCGCGCCGGGACATCGTTGACCACGTGCCCTCCGATCCGCGTCATCGTCGGACCGACCCTTAAGTGCAGATCAAGCCGGTTTGAGCATTACCCGGCAGCCCACGATGCGTCAAGGAGGGTCAGGGCGGCGCTGGCCTGGCCGCAGCCCGGGTGGACGCCCGGGCGGTCAGTGAGCGGTCCCCCTGCTCGTAGGTCGTGTGCAGGACGATTCCGGCCACCCGCCACATCCCGTTGAGCCGGCGCAGGGTGAGGGAGTAGCGGCCGGCGACCAGCCACGTCGACCCGCCCAGATGGTGGTAAGCGCGCACGTTGCAGGCCACGGTCGCGTCGTCCCCGGTCTGCTCGATCACCAGCGGGCCGAGCAGGTGCTGAGTTCCGTCGAAACCCGGCAGCAGCTCTTGCCAGCGCGTTACCAGGGCGTCGCCCGCCAGCCGCTCCGGCGCGCCGCCGAAGAGCGAGGTGTAGTCGGAGCTGACCTCGTCGGTCAGCCCGGCCCGGACCGCGGGCCAGGCCCGGTCATCGACGGCGTGGAAGAACCGTACGACGTCATCGGCTGCGCTCATCGGGCACCGGCCAGCGTCGAGCGGAAGTGCTCGTCGACCGCGTCCAGCGCAAAACCGACCGCGGCGGGCTGGTCGTAGTAATCGGTCTGCTCGCCCTCGCCCCACACGACAGCGGGCCGGCCGGGCATCGCCGCGGCCACCGACCGTACGTGCTCCGGGAACACACAGCCGTCACTGTGGACGAAGACGGAGGGCGTGTGGACCGCCGCCGCCGGGGCGAGCCCGTCAAAGGTCAGCCAGTGCGCCCAGGTCAGCTCGGTCATCTCGTTGCGCCACTCCCGGATGGCCCCCCGCGCGGGGTTGGCGTAGTAATCCATCTCGATGAACATGCCCGCCCGGTCGTCGCCGGGTGCGTAGGCCGGAACGGTGCCGAGTTCGCCGTGCGCGGTGAACTGGCGGGCGGCGGCGTCGGCCCGGGCGAGCCGCGCCGCGACGCCGTCGCGGCCCCCGTAGAACGCAGCGACCGACCTCGTGTCATGGAACCACCCGGCCACCGACGCGAACGATGCGACCGGCGCGCCTTCGGCCAGCGCGGCCAGCGCGTACTGGGCGCTGGCGCACACCGCGAGCAGACCCGGGCCGCCGGGCGCGGTGGCCGACAGGTTCCGGGTGAATCGCACGATCGCGCCCAGGTCAGCGATCTTGCGAGCGGGGACCTCGGTCTGGGGCAGCACGCCACCGCTTTCGCCGAATCCGGCGTAGTCGAAGGTGATGGCCTGGTAGCCGCGCTGGGCGAGCGCGGTGGCGTAGTGACCGGCCATCTGTTCCTTGACCGTCAGCCACGAGCCGACGACGATCACCGTCGGCCGCAGCTCGGCCAAGTCGCCCTCGGGCCGGTGGACGCGGACCGAGATCGGATCACCGGCGCTGGTCAGCACAGTGGAAAATACGGGCATGACCTCACTGTGCCAACGGCCCTCCCGGGCCGGTCAGGTCGGATCTTGCGCAGTTTCCCGCGACCGCAGTGCGGACGGTGGCCAGCCGTGATGGCGGCGGAAGACCCGGCGGAAGTGGCTGAGGTTGGTGAAGCCGACGGACGCGGCGATCTCGTCGACCGGGCGGGTGGTGGCCGACACCATCAGCCGGGCCCGGTCCATCCGCCGGGTGGTGACGTAGGCGTGCGGCGTCAGGCCGGTGGTGACGCGGAAACAGCGATGGAAGTGGTACGGGCTCAGACGGGCGACGGCGGCCAGATCGGCCAGGTCGAGCGGGCTGCCCAGACGCGCTTCGACCAGTTCGGCGATCCGGTCGACCGTGGCCGCATCGAGCCGCCCGGCCCGAGCCCGGCGGTCTGGTTCAGGTAGCCCGGCGTACCGTTCGAGCAGGTGGTCCACCAGCCGGTGGGCCAGCGTACTGGCGGCGACGTCGGTGAGCCCGGTGGCGTGCGCGCGGCGGAAGGCCGAACCGATGGCCAGCACGGTGCCGTCCTGGACACCGATGCGGGGGGTGACATCTCTGGTCCCGGCCCGGGCGGCCGCGACCCCGGCCACCAGCGCCGGGTCCGGGTACATCTCCAGCGCCTCGACCGGTTCGTCGACCCGCAGCCAGGTCACCGGGTCCGCGCCAGAAACGATGGTGACACCGGGGGCGTGGTCGGTCTCGACCGTGGGGCCTGCCGTCTCGTAGACCAGCCGCCGGTGCGCGCCGAACGCGATCCCGACCTGGCCCACGCCGGTCGTGGTCGGCCTGCGGTGAACGGGTATCCAGGCGTGCTCCGTGCGCAGGCCCGGCCAAACCCGCGCACTGGACGCTGCCGCCGGCGAACGACTGGTCATCCCTTCCGATCGTAGTTCAGGCGATCCGGGACCACGCGATGATCACCGGCATCAGCAGGGCGATAACCATGAGCTCACGGAACGGGCTCTCCGAGGTGTAGGCCACGAAGAACTCGGTGCCGGCGATGAAGCCGAGCCAGACCACGATGTTCCAGATCAGCGCCGTCCAGACGGCCCGAAGGCCGGTCGAGCCGCCCCGGAACCGCAGCAGCGCGCGGATGAACAGGAACGCCCCGAATCCTTCGGCCAGCGCGGCCATTAGGACGATCCCATCAATGGTCCACACCGGCCACGAATAGACCTTGACGATCGACGTGATGTAAGCCGCGTTACCTGAGTTCAGGAACACCCAGTGGAAATGGCCGACCGTGGCGGCGAAATTGACCGCGTTGGTCACGGCCACCATCGCGAAATACACCGCCCCGACCACCAGCACCAGCCGCTTCAGCAGCAGGCCCGGCCGGTCCAGCAGACGCGAGAAAAATCCGCGGTCATCCGCCGCCGCGACCGGCGTCATGTGCTCGACCACCGCGGCCGTCAGCGGCCGCTCGTGGAGCTGAGTAGTCATCGTCAATCTTCCCTTTCCCGGTTTAAGTGTTCGTCCGATAAATCCACTATCGGGCGAGCCGGGACCGGGCACCCTAGGGAAACTTCCTAGTTGGCGCCAGTCAGAAGACGAAGGTGTTGAAGACACCCTCAGCCGTTGCGGCGCCCTCCGGCCTTCGGTCCGTCCAGGCTGGTCAGGGTGGCCGCGAGCTGGGCTGCACCGGCTCCGGAGACACGCGGCAGGGCGGCCAGGCGCCCGGCCGACAGCAGCAGGATGGCGCTGATCGGCGCGTGCACGGGCGGCCCCTGGCCGGCCTTCCAGTCGATGTCGGTGGCGGTGACCCGGAAGCCCGCCATGACCCGCCGGGCCGGGAACGGCGGGGGCCAGCGCATGGTCCAGATGCGAGTGGTGGCGCAGGCGGCGGCCTGAGGTGGCACCGGGTGCGGCCGGCCCAGCGGAATCGCAATGTCCTGGGCATGAACCAGCACGTCGATGAGCGATTCCCGGCAGCTGACGCCGAAATTGTGCCGCTGCGAACCGGCCGTGCCCCGGAGCTCAGCAATGATCTTCCCAGCGGGCCAGGCGGCCGCCCGGCTGCGGGCCGACTCGCGGATGGCCCGGTCGGTGTCGCCGCGATAGGTGACCATCATGCCGATCGCCGCCCGGGCGCTGAGTTGCTGCAGGGTCAGGTGGGCCGCCACATCCCGGATCGTCCAGCCCGCACACAGCGACGGCTGATCCCAGTCGTCCCCGGCCAGCCCGGTGAGCAGGGCCGCCAGCCGCAGCCGCTCGGCCCAGATCACCGGCCAGATCTGGTCGCGCTCGATGGTGACGGGGCCCGGTGGGCGTGTGGTCACGCCGGCACCGCTTCGGAGCTGGCCCGGATCAGCGCGGTGACCAGTACGGAGATCTGCGGGAGAGGGTCAAAGGCCGGGTCGGGGCCGGCCAGCTGATGCAGGACGATGCCGGTCCAGTGGTTCATGATGACCGGCGCGTCGCGCCCAGGATCGGCCGAGCCGGCGATACGCACCCAGTTGGTGAACCAGGCGTTGACCCGGGCGCCGGTCGCCATCAGCTGCTCCCGCAGAGGTGAATGGATGGCCGCCTCGACCAGGATCGCGTACCGGGCCAGGGTCAGCTCCCGGTTCGGGCCGGTCGCTTCCCGGGCGAACTCCGCCAGTGCGGTGGCCAGCTGGCCGGGAGTGGTCGGGCAGATCTCGGCGGCGATCTCTTCCCAGCTGGCCCGTTCCCGAGCGGCAAACCGGTCGGTCGTCGCGGTCAGCAGGGCGTCGCGGGTGCGAAAAAGGTTGGAGGCCGAGCCGGAAGGAAGGTTCGCGGCGGTATCCACGGCCCGGTGGGTAAGCCCGTGGATACCGGCCTGCCCGATCACGGCGATCGCGGCGTCAAGGAGGTCGTCCCGGCGGCTGGTCATGACCGAGATACTACTATCATAGTTTTTTTAACTACAATAGATATTTAATGAACTACTTTCGTAGTGTCTTCTGGATTTTCTGCGATGGGTGAGACTCCGTGGGGAACGACTGTCGTGACGGGGCAGGCGGGTACCGCCACGGCAGGTGGGTACCGCCCGGACTAAGGAGGTATCCGTTGACCGAACCAGACGCCGTGACCGACGTGGGCGCCATGCTGGCCGGGATTTTCCAGCGCCACCCGGTGGCCGATCTGACGCTGCCGCTCGATGAGACGCTGCCGTCCACCTGGCCGGGGCACATGCCCTACCGGGCCACGGTCTGGAGCTGGTTCACCGACCGTCCGGACGACCCGCAGCCGGTGCACCCGCGTGGCGGCGGGCACTACCAGACCCGATGGCTGGTGGTGGACGAGCACACCGGTACCCATGTAGACGCGCCCCGGCACTTCGTTCCCCCGCCTGGCTCCGGCTTGCCGCACGCGGGCCCCGCGGGTGCCATCGGCGTCGCTGACCTGGCCCTGCTGGCCACCAGCGGGCCAGCCGCCGTGATCGACGTCCGCGACCTGGCCGGTCAGGCCGAACCGGGTCACAGCCCGGCCATCACTCCCGGGCACGTGACGGCCTTCGAGGACCGGCACGGCCCGCTGCACGGCGGTGATGTGGTGCTGTTCCGCACCGGCTGGGATTCCCGGTACCGCTCCGGGCCGGACGGCGACGCCTACGGCGCCGACGTGCTCACCACCGGGCGAGCCCCCGGCTGGCCGGCGCCGCAGCCCGAGACGATCGAACTGCTCCGGGACCGGGGCGTCACCTGCGCCGGCACCGATGGCCTGTCGATGGGGCCCGCTGAGGGTGGCGCACCGACCCACCTGGCCGGGCTGCCGTACGGCATGACGTTCGTGGAGGCGCTCGGGGGCTTGGACCAGGTGCCGCCGCGGGGGGCGTGGTTCCTGTTCCTGCCGCTGCGGCTGGTGGATGGCACCGGCGCCCCGGGCCGCGCGCTGGCCGTGCTGCCCGAGCCGCCCCCCAGGGAAACTCCCTAGTGAGGACGGGGGCGAGACCGCCGCTAGGTCTGCAGTCCGCGGAGCAGGACGCCGAGACCGGCGGCGAAGCGCTTGTCGCGGTCCGCGTCCCAGACATGCGGGCCGTGAGCAGCCAGGGCGGGGAAGCGGTCTGCGGGCAGGGCGCGGAGGAAGGCTTCCAGCTGCTGCCGCGTCGCGGCGTCGCGGAGGCGTTGCTCGGCTGGTGAGCTGGGGTCGGCGAGGGCGAAGCCGAGCGTGTAGTCGTAGATGAGGCGGAAGGCCAGGGCGGCCTCGGGGCCGGACAGCCCAGCGGTGAGCAGCGGGGCGAGGAGAGCCTCGGCCAGGGCCAGCGAGGCCGGGCTGACCGGATCGCGGGTCTTGAGCAGGGCCGCTACGCCGGGGTGGTGCTCCAGGGCGGCCCGGAGACGATGGGCGAGCGTGGCGACCTGCGCGGTCCAGGGCTGTGCGGGGTCGGCGCGGCAGTCGACCTCGGCCAGCACGGCGTCCAGGACGAGGTCGTACAGCTGTTCCTTGCTGCGGACGTGACGGTACAAGGCACCGGGAACTACGCCGAGACGGGCGGCCAGCGCTCGCATGCTGAGGGCCTGCGCACCATCGGTGCTGATGACCGCGAGCGCCTCGGCGACGACTCGGTCACGGGTAAGCGTACGGCGGCCACGCTCCGCGTCGCCGGGCCGGTTGAACCACAGCGCACCCGCGTCGGCAGCTGTGTCTGGCGTCTGCTCTGGCGTCTGCTTTGGCACGCTGCCTCCGTCCCGGGCCACGGTTGACTGTGTACGGCGTTCACTTTAGTGTGAACACCGTACCCGGCAAATGAATAGTGTTCACCTGAGCGGTGTTCTCCCGGGCGGCCGGGTCGTTGGCCTGGCCAGAGGCGAGGGAGACGGCATGCTGAGTACGACCGGACGTGAGGCGGCGATCAGCTCGGCCCAGCCGGCCCGGCTGGAGCTGAAGCCGGATCAGCACGGTCCCACGGTGCTGGATGGTGGCTGGTGGCCCCGGTCCGAGGACCCGGCCACGGAGCTGCCGGGCCTGATCCGCGCCCTGGACGAACGGCACGGCCGGACCAGGCGGATCATGCTCGGCGCGGCCGACTGGACCGTGAGCCGCCCCCGGCAGCTGGTCTTCGGCGCCCCGCAGAACGGCCGCATCGTGCACCTGGGCTGGTTCGACACCCAGCCCGCCGGCCTGCTGACCGCGATCTCGGCCGCCGGCCAGCGAACCGACCTGCTCACCGTCCCCCCGGACACCAGCGAGCCGGAGGCCCGTAAGGCCTTGGACCAGGCCGCCGAGGCGGGCAACCAGATTCACGCCGCTGGCATCCTGGCGAGTATTACCGCGGCCGCCCCAGCGCCAGCCCCCGGCCAGGCCTCAGCCCCCGGCCTGGCGCCAGTCCCTGGCTCAGTCCTGGACCCAGCTGAGCTGGCCGGGTCGGCCACCTCGTGATCAGCGCCACCGTCGCTTCCCGTAGCCAGGACACGGCGCCGCCCGCTGACCGGGCGATCGTCCGGCTGGGCGGCGACCTTGACACCGCCGCCGCCCCGGCGCTGCGGGATCGGCTGCTCGGCATCCTTCACCACGGCACCAGGCTGCTCATCCTCGACCTGTCACGCGTTCTCCGGTGCGATCTGGCCGGGCTGAACGTGCTGATCAGCACCCAGCGCCGGGCCAGGCTGCTCGGCATCACCGTGTGCTTGGCCGCCCCGAGCAGCCAGGTGGCAAACCTCCTGCGATCGACCGGCGTGGACCGCCGTTTCACCATGTACCCGGACCTGTCCAGCGCGCTGGCTGGAACGATCTGAGGTCAGGTCGCCGTCCTCAGGCGCGGAGCCCAGTCGGGGAAGGGATCTGATTCCTGGCGGGCCTCGGTCGCCGCCAGCCCGTAGGCGAGGGCGTCGGTGATCCGCATCCTGGCCCCCTCCGCGGCGGCTGCGGTGAACGAGGCCGGACTGAGCGCGGCGGTGACCGCGGCCCGCTGCGCCTGGCTTATTGACCGCATCCCCGGCCAGACGGCCGCGCCCACGGTCTGCAGGGCGTAGCCAGACGCTCCGATCAGCCGGGCCGACACTCCCGGCTTTCCCTGGCTGAGGGCCAGACCGGCCAGGCCGGACAGGCAGTAGGCCGACCCCTCGTAATCGAGCAAGCCGGTGTGCAGTGCGGCGGCCGCCGAGTAATGGTCCCGCGCCTGGGTCAGGTCGCCGGCGATGGCAGCGTCGAGGCCGAGCATGTCGATGAGCTGCGCCCGCAGATAGTCGTTGTCGGCCAGTTCGGCGGCGGCCAGGGCCTCCCGGTGCATCGCCTCGGCGGCGGCGTGATCCCCGGTCGCCAGGGCCAGCGCGCCGCGGCTGGATAGGGAGACCACCACGCCCCACCAATCGTGGGTGGCGCGGAAGGCCTCGGCCGCGTCACCGAGTCGCTGGCTGGCCTCGTCGCTGCTGCGCTCGGCCACGGCCCCGCCCAGCCCGAGCAGGGCATAGGCCTGCAGCTGGGTATCGCCCAGGGCGGTGGCCGTCTCCAGCGTGCGGGCCAGCAGCGGCTCGGCCCGGGCGTTCTGCCCGACGACCACCATGGCCGTGCCCTGAGCGCAGAGCAGGAGAGCAGCGGCGTGCGGCGTCAGGCGGGCCGCCGACGGCAGGGCCGCCGCTTGCTCGGCCAGGTCGTAGGTCATGGGCAGCAGACCACGGCTCCACCAGTAGGTCAGCAACGGGGTGAGAAGCCGGCCGACGGTCTCGGCGTCGTCGACCTTGATCGCCCAGTCGATGGCGGAGCGGATCTCGTCGCGTTCAAGGTCCAGGCGTTCGGCCGCGGTGCGGTGCGCCCTCCCCTTCAGGTCATCTCCCACCGCCTGGACGACACCGATCAGGTAGCGGGCCAGCCGGCCGACGGTGGCGTCGGTCTCGCCGCGCTCGGTCAGCCGTTCGGCCGCGTAGGCGCGGACGGTCTGCAGCAGGCGAAAGCGCGGCTCGTCGGGACCTGACTCGTCCACCCGGACCAGGCTCTGTGCGACCAGGGCGGCGAGGGTGTCGACGGCGTCGAGGTCGGCTTCGACGATCCCGACCGCTTCGGACGCCGCCAGAGTCCAGGCGCCGCCGAACACCGACAGGCGAGCCAGCAGCACGCGCTGGGCCTCACTTAGCAGGCCGTAGCTCCATTCGAGCGTGGCCCGCAGCGTCCGCTGCCGGCCCGGCAGATCGACCGGGCCCGCGCCGAGGTCAAGCGCGCGTTCCAGCCCCGAACCGAGGCGCTTCAGCAGGGCCTCCGGCGTGAGGATACGCAGCTGGACGGCGGCCAGTAGATCCCGACGAACACGTCGCTCTGGGCCAGATAAGCCCGGTAGAGCTCCCGCGGCGGATGCGGCCGGGCTCCGAGCTCGAACATCACCGGGTCAGGTGCAGCCCGGCGATCGAATCCCGGGCTGCGGCCCGCTCAGGGGCGAGCTTCTGGAGGGTAGAGGACACGAAGACCCGCACCCGCCGGTCAGGCGTGCTGATCAGGGCGGGGATCGTCATGCGGCGCACCTCCATGAACGACAGTAGTGCGCGGCTCGGCCCCGCTCATCGCGGCCCAGCGCCCCCAACCTCAGCACCGACGCTCGCGACGGCGTAGGCCCCTCGAATTTGTCCACAATTTTAAGTGGCGTAATGATCTGCGCCATAATTTCCTATGCGGGGGAAACGGGCGTAGTGTGAAGACTGTTGCTCCGGACCCTGGCAGGTGCATCACAAATGTGGTGCCGCGGCGAAAATAGGCTCCGTGAGCCCGAGGAAAATTCCTCCTGCTGAAATCCCAGCGCAGCTCGTTAACCGTGCCGGTCAGCCGTCTCGCTGACAAGAAGACCATTCAGAGCATTGTCGCTCGCTGTGCCGTAATTTACCGGGACCTTATTTGCCTGCGTTTTCGCGCAATATGGTCCGGTCTCAAAATAGAGGTTCGTATGAAAGTCCTAGTTATTGTCTTGGTCATCGTCGTGGTGCTGGCCCTCATCGGGCTGGCCATGGCGGTGCGGATCGTCAAGCAGTACGAAGAAGGGGTCTTGTTCCGGTTCGGCCGGGTGCAGGGGCCGCGGGCCCCTGGGCTCCGGCTGATCATCCCGTTCGCCGATGTGCTGCGACGGGTGTCGCTGCGGATCGTGACCATGCCAATCCAGTCCCAGGGCATCATCACCCGTGACAACGTCAGCGTCGATGTGTCCGCGGTCGCGTACTTCCGGGTCGTCGATGCGGTCAAGTCGGTCGTGGCGATCGAGGACGTGAACGCGGCCATCGACCAGATCGCCCAGACCACCCTGCGCAAGGTGGTCGGGCAGCACAGCCTGGACCAGACCTTGTCGGAGACCGACAAGATCAATCTGGACATCCGCAAGATCCTGGATGTCTCCACCGTGGAGTGGGGCGTCGAGGTCACGCTGGTCGAGCTGAAGGACATCCAGCTCCCGGACAGCATGAAACGCGCGATGGCCCGGCAGGCCGAGGCTGAGCGGGAGAAGCGCGCGAAGATCATCAACGCCGAAGGCGAGTCGCTGGCCGCCGCCGCACTGGGCGAGGCGTCCGACACGATGATGGCCCACCCGCTGGCCCTGCAGCTGCGTAACCTGCAGAGCCTGGTCGAGATCGGGGTGGACAAGAACACCACCGTGGTCTTCCCCGCCCCGCTGATGACCACCATCGCCGAGCTCGGCTCCTTCCTGGCCGGCGAAAAGGCCGCCGCGACCGCCGCTCTCCCCGCGCTCCCGGCCGCCGGCCCGGTCAAGGCCCCAGTCACGACGGCCAACGGAACCAGTCCCCACGGACTGAGCCCGAACGGCTCCGGCCCCGATGAAACTGCCGGGCCCAGCTGATCTAGCTGGCTGGCCTGCCCCGGTACCGCCGGGGCGGGCCAGCCGGTCACCGCGATACCGGCTTCACTAGGGAGAATCGCTATGAGACGTAGAACCTTTGACCTCTTGATGGCCTCAGCTGGCTTGTTCCTGGCCGTCACCCTCATCGCCGCCGGGGGCCTGCTGACCTGGGCCCACACCTTCATCGGCAACGAGGTCCACACGCAGCTCGCCGCCGAGCAGGTCTACTTCCCGGCCAGCAACAGCCCGGCCATCAAGGCCCCCGAGTTCGCGGCGATGCACCAGTACGCCGGCCAGCAGCTGACCACCGGCGCCCAGGCCGAGGTCTACGCCGACCACTTCATCGCCAACCACCTCAAGGTCATCGGGGGCGGCAAGACCTACGCCCAGTTGTCGGCCGAATCAATAGCTCAGCCCACCAACGCCAAACTGGCCGCCCAGGTCCAGACGGTGTTCAAAGGGGAGACCCTGCGCGGCCTGCTGCTGAACGCGTACGCCTTCGGCACCATGGGCATGATCGCCGGAATCGCCGCGATCGCCGCGTTTATCGCCGGCGCCGTCATGCTCGCCCTCGGCGCCCTCGGCCTCATGCACGCCCGCCGTGCCTCCTCCGCCACCGACATTCTCGGTGGCCAGCCCGATCACGCACCGGGGCCGGGTACCGCGCCGCTGCAGCCCACCGCCTCCAACGGAAACGGCCTGGTCACCACGGCGCCCGGCAGCTCACCGGATCAGACCCCATAACCGCGGTTATTTCCTGCCGCTGGGTCGGGACACCTTCCTGTCCTGACAGGAAGGTGTCCCGATGGTCAGCATCGATCTGAGCACCGCCGTACGGGACGGTCATGCCGTCGTCGGGTTGCGCGGGGAGCTTGACCTCAACGACGCCACAGGTGTCACGGTGGCGCTCGCGGGGGTGGTAGCCGGCCGCCCGGACATCATCATCGACCTGGCCGACCTGGAATTCATCGACTGTTCCAGCCTGTGGGCCCTGGTGGCGGCAGGCGAACAGGCCAGGCGGGCCGGCGGTGCCCTGGTGCTGGCCGCGCCAAAGCAGCTGGTGATCCGGGTTCTCGCTCTGACCGGTCTGGCCGATGTCTTCTCCGTCCACGCCAGCGTGGAACAGGCGGAGCTGGCCCACGCCCACCACCGTCCGGTCTGAGGCCGGACGGTGGCGGGCGAGCGGACGGCCAAGGTGTGGGCGTGTATCACCGCTGCTCACGACGGCGACGACCCGGTTTCTGTGGCGGCTCTGTGCCGGGCCGCCGTCCGGTGTCTGGGAGTTGACGGCGCGAGCGTGATAGCGACGAGCGGCCTGCTGGTGCGGGAGCCGCTGGGCGCCTCCGATGGACTGAGTGTCCAGCTGGAGGAGCTGCAGTTCACGACCGGCGATGGGCCCGGGGGGGAAGATTTCGCGTTCGGCATGCCGGTGCTGATCCCGGACCTGGAGTCGGCGGCAGCGCGCTGGCCAGTTTTTGTGCCGGCGGCGGTAGCGGCGGGCGCACAGGCTCTGTTCGCCGTTCCGCTGCAGGCCGGGGCGATCCAGGTGGGAGTGCTCTCGATGTACCGGTCGCAGCCTGGCTCGCTGACCGCCACTCAGCTGGCCGACGTGCTGGTCCTGGCCGACATCGCCCTGCACATAGTGCTGGATGCCGCGGCGGGCATCAGCGCGTCGCCGGATTACCGGCCCCTGGAGGGTCTGTCCGATCGGCGCGCGGAGGTGCATCAGGCGGCCGGGATGATCTCCGTGCAGCTGGGGGTGGAGCTCGGCGAGGCACTCGTCCGGCTGCGGGCGTACGCCTTCGCCAGCGGCGCTTCGCTGGGTGACGTGGCCGACGACGTAGTGAACCGCAGGTTGCACCTGGACTCTGATCGGGCTTCCGGCCTGGACGCGTGACTTCGCCCCAGGCCGCCAAGGGCGGTGGCGCACGCCCCGGTATTTCCCGGGGGCTACTGTGGCGAATATGGCGGCGACGGTGGATGAGCGCATGGCCCAGGTGTTTGTAGAGCTGGCGGATACGCTGGTCGCCGGGTTCGACCTGATGGATTTCCTGCACACGCTGACCGAGCGGTGCGTGGAACTGCTCGAGGTGGACGCGGCAGGCCTGCTGCTGGCCGACAGCGGGGGTGTCCTGCGGCTGGTCGCGGCGTCGACCCAGCAGGCCACGGTGGTGGAGCTGTTCCAGATCCAGAACGACGAGGGCCCGTGCGTGGACTGTTACCGCACCGGCCAGGTCGTCGCCATCGGCGACCTCCGGTCGGACCCGGCCACGGCCCGCTGGCCGCAGTTCGCCACCGCCGCCGTTGGGGCGGGCTTCGTCGGCGTCCACGCCATCCCGATGCGGCTACGTGATCAGATCATCGGGACGCTGAACCTGTTCCGCAGCGCCCCCGATGGACTGAATCCGGCCGTCGCGGTGGCGGGCCGGGCGCTGGTCGATGTGGCCACGATCGGAATCCTGCAGGAGCGCGCGATCCATCAGCAAGAGGTCGTCGCTGGGCAGTTGCAGGTGGCGCTGAACAGCCGCGTCATCATCGAACAGGCCAAGGGCATTCTCGCGGAGCGGCTCCAGACCACCCCCGACGAGGCCTTCCTGATCCTGCGCCGCTACGCCCGGGACCATAATCGTCCGCTTACCGAACTGGCGGGCGACGTCATCCACCGGACGGCCAGCATCGCCCCCTAGCCAGCAGCAGCTAGCCGCCTCCGGAGCGGCGACGGGCGGCGAGGCGGCCCGGGTCGGGCCAGTGCACGGCGGTGACCCAGCCGAGACGTTCGAAGAAGCGGATGACGGCCGCAGATAGGTCGACCTGATGGCGGCCGGTGCCATGCCGGGCGCACGTGGGGTCGGAGTGATGGCCGTTGTGCCAGCTCTCCCCGAACGAGATCAGCGCCAGCGGCCACAGGTTGGTGGCGCGGTCGTGGCGGCGGGTGGCGTAGGGGCGGCTGCCGATGACGTGGCACAGTGAATTGACCGACCAGGTGACGTGCTGCAACAGGGCGACGCGGGCCAGGCCGGCCCACAGGAAGGCGCCCAGTGCGGTGTGCCAGCCGCCGATCAGCCAGCCTGCCGCGGCCGGCAGCAGCAGCGAGGCGGCGCACAGGGCGGGGAAAGCCGATGCCACGGCCCGCATCGCCGGGTCGGCGATCAAGTCCGGGGCGTACCGGTCCGGTGGTGTCGGATCGTCCCGCAGCAGCCAGCCGACGTGGGCGTGGGCCAGACCACGGAGCTGGGCGCCCACGCTGGTGCCGTACCGGTAGGGAGAGTGCGGATCACCAGGCCGGTCGGTGAAGGCATGGTGGCGGCGGTGGATGGCGACCCAGCCGATCACGTCCCCCTGGAAGGTCATCGATCCCGCCATGGCCAGCGCTATCCGCAGCGGCCTGGACGCGGTGAACGCGCGGTGGGTCAGCAGCCGGTGGAACCCGACCGTCACCCCGAGTCCGGTCAGCGTGTAGAAGCCAGCCGCCAGGAGAACTTCGGCCAGGCCCAGCCCGTGGCCCCACGCCAGCCAGACGGCCGCCGCCAGGCCAGCGAACGGGATGATCACAAACGCGGCGGTCACCCCCGTCCGGACCCGGCCCGTGGCGGTGGTGACCGGCTGCCCGCTGTCGGGGAAGGATGTCGTGCCGTCATAGGGAACGGAACGCTGGGCGGGCGGGACGGCGGTGCTCATGACCCACTCCTCAGTCAGTAAAGAATTGACGGGTGGGTAGGTAGCCAGTCCTGCGCGAAAAGCGCACGGCAGGAGAAACAATTCTCCCGAGGCTGTTGTCCTTTTCTGGGCCGTCGCGGCGTCCAGCGTCTGGCCCGGGATATAAAAAAACTCCGTCTTGTGCCGCTCGTGTCAAATTTACGGAGCAGCGGCCAAGGTCCGGAGCTGCTTTCAGATTACGCCTTTTTGCCGCATGTGTCCAGCCGCAAAAATTGCCGGCGCAGCGCCAGGCCAAAATTTTACGCTCGGTCTCCGGAAGTGCATTTACATTTCAGATCAGCTTTGCGGTGTCGGCGTGGGCGTGGGGCCGGTTGCCGTGGGCTGCGGTGCGGCGGTGGAGGTGGCGGCCGCGTTGCTCACCTCTTCCAGCCGGCGCCGTGACGGCAGCATGAGGATCGCGAGGATCGCGCCGAGCCCGAGCAGCGCGGCCGAGATCGTGAAGGCCAGCGTGTAGCCGTGGGTCGCCGCGGTCGCCAGCGCAAGCGCCTTCGGGCCGGTGTGGTGGGCGAGCAGGTAGCTAGTCGTGGCGCTGCCTGCAATGGTGCTGAGGATGGAAATACCGATCGATCCGCCCACCTGCTGCATGGTGTTGACCAGCGCCGAGGCTACGCCCGAGTCCTCGCGCGGCACGCCGGCCGTGGCGGTGTTGATGGCCGGGGCGAAGATCATGCCGAACCCCAGGCCCATGGCGAGCAGGGCGGGCAGGATGTCCGCGGAGTAGCCGGAGGTCACGGTGAGCTGGGCCAGATAGGCCGTTCCGCCGGCGCCCAGCAGCATGCCCGCGGCGATCAGGACGCGCGCCCCGACCCGGGGCAGCAACACCACGCTGGACAGCGTGGAGGCGACCAGGATGCCGGCCACCAGCGGCAGGAAGAGCAGTCCGGTGGTCAGCGGGCTGTACGCCTTGACCTGCTGCATGTAGTAGGTCAGGAACAAGAAGATGCCGAAGATCGCGATTCCGGTGATGCCGACGGCCACGTAGGAGCCGCCCCGGGTACGGTCGAGGATCACGCGCAGCGGCAGCAGCGGGTGACTGACCAGCCGCTCGGCCACGACGAACCCGACGAGCAGGACCGTGCCGAGGGCCAGTGATCCGATGGTCAGGGGGGCGGTCCAGCTCGCCGTATCAGCGTGCGAGAAGCCGAAGACGATCAGGAACAGCCCGGCGCAGGCCAGCACGGCTCCGGGCCAGTCCATCCGGGGCCGGACGGTGGGCCGGCTGGTGTGGATCCAGATCAGGGCGCCGGCCACGGCGAGAGCGGCGAAGATCAGGTTGACGTACAGGGTGTAACGCCAGGACAGGTACTGGGTCAGCAGGCCGCCCAGGATCAGGCCGACCGCGCCCCCGCCGACCGCGACCGACCCGAACACGGCGAAGGCCTGGCCCCGCTCGCGCGGGTCCCGGAACGTGCTGACCAGGGTGCCGAGAGCAGACGGCGCGAGGATGGCGCCGAACGCGCCCTGCAGAGCCCGGGCCGCGACCAGCATGTCGAACGAGGTGGCGGCCCCGCCGATAGCCGAGGCGACGGCGAATCCGATCAGGCCGGTGATGAAGACCCACTTGCGGCTGAACATGTCACCCAGCCGGCCGCCCACCAGCAGCAGGCTGCCAAAGGCCAGGGCGTAAGCCGTCACCACCCACTGCCGGTCGCTGTTGGCGAACCCCAGCGAATGCTGCGCCGACGGCAGCGCGATGTTCACGATGGTCGAGTCCAGGACCACCATGAGCTGGGCCACCGCCACCACGACCAGGATCAGCCAGCGCCGGTCGGCTCGCACGGCGGGCTGGCCTTGCGTTCCGCGGGGACCAGGTGAAGCGGCGGGCTGAGCCATGTGACCTCCGATGGCGATCGTCTAGCACGTATCGCTACCGGGGTCTGGAGCAACGAAGGTGAAGCTGAGGAGCCGAGATGGCGATCCAGCACCGTTGCGGGGTCACTACCAGCATATGCGCACCCGAGATGCCCCCTCCCGGCGGCACGGATAGCGGCGGACCAGGGTCAGGCCAGGGTCTGACCCAGGCGCGGCCGGCGGCCGATGGGAGCGATCGTCGTGGCATAGGAACCCGCTGGGAGGCCGAACCATGGAGTACCTCGTCACCATGACCACTCACGTTCCGGACGGGACGCCGGAATAGGCGGTCCAGGACATCCGCACCCGCGAGGCCCGCCACTCGGCCGAACTCGCGGCCCAGGGGCACCTGCTGCGCCTGTGGCGGCCGCCGTTGCAGCCGGGGGAATGGCGCTCGCTCGGGCTGTTCGCGGCGGCCGGCGATCAGCGGCTCGAGGACGTGCTGGCCTCTATGCCCCTGCGGGTGTGGCGCACCGATGAGGTGACCCCGCTCGCGCCGCACCCGAACGACCCGGCCCCCGCGTCCGGAGCTGCGCCAGCCGGGCCTGGAGCGAACGGGAAGGGCTCGGAGTTCCTAGTGACGTTCACGGTGACTTTCCCGCCGGGCACCCCGGCCCGGACGGTGGCGGACGCCGACGCCGAGGAGGCGCAGCGCGCGCATGACCTGGCGGCCCAGGGGCACCTGCTCCGGCTGTGGACCCTGCCCGGTGCCGGGCGCGCGCTGGGCCTGTGGCGAGCCCGCGACGCAGGCCAGCTGCATGGAGTCCTGTCGTCGCCGCCGGTGGCTCCCTGGGCGGCGGTGGACGTCACGCCGCTGTCGCCGCACCCCAGCGACCCGGCGATCCTGCGCCCCCCGGCCGTGGCCTGAGCCCCGGCCCGGTTGGGGCGTTATAACCGCGCGAGCCAGGCCAGCGCCGCGACGGTCAGGGCCTCGGTGCCGGTCCGCAGGGTGGGCCGCAGCGGGGGCAGGAACTTCGGGGAGTGGTTGCTGGGGAGGTCCTGCAGGCGCCCCTCCTTCTCGGCGGTGAGATAGGTCTGCCGGTCGGTGCGCCCGATGCTCCAGTAGGTGTACGGGATGCCCGCGGCGTCGGGAATGATGCTGAAGTCTTCGCTGACGGTCTGGGCGGGGAGTGCTCCGGCGTGCTCGCCGAAGTGCGCGGTGAAGGCCGCCGCCACCTGCTTCGTGGCGGCCGGGTCGTTGTCGGTGAGCGGGAAGCTGCCCAGGGTCTGGAAGTCCGGGTCCTTGGGTGAGCCGCTGGCCTGGCATTCGGCGTGTACGATCCGCTGGATTTCGGCGAGCATGCGCTGGCGGCTCGGCTGGGAGTAGGCGCGCACGTTGAGCTGCAGGACAGCGTGGTCGGGGATGATGTTGCTCCTGATGCCCGCCTGGATGCTGCCCACCGTGACCACGGCGATCTCGCCCGGTGCGACTTCGCGGGACACGATGGTCTGCAGCCGGACGACGATCATGGCCGTCAGTACCACCGGGTCGATGGAGTTCTGCGGCAGGGCGCCGTGGGCGCCGCGCCCGTACACCGTGACCTTGATGCTGTCTTCGGTCGCCATAAACGGCCCGGGACGGGTGGCGACCGTCCCGGCGATCCCGGGCAGCAGATGCTGGGCCAGCGCCACGTCCGGGGTGGGGATGCGCTTGAGCAGGCCGTCGTCGACCATGCCCTGGGCGCCGTCGCCCGTCTCCTCGGCCGGCTGGAACAGGGCGAGCAGCGTCCCGTGCCACCGGCCGGGGTGGTCGGCCATCAGCTTGGCCATGCCGGTCAGGCAGGCCATGTGCATATCGTGGCCGCAGGCATGGGCCACCGGCACCTCGTGACCGTCGGCATCCTGGACCGTCACGGTGCTCGCGTAGTCCGCGCCGGTGTCTTCCTTGACCGGAAGGCCGTCCAACTCGGCCCGGAGCAGCACGGTGGGGCCGTCACCGTTGGCCAGGACGCCGACCACGCCGGTGCCGCCGATGCCGGTCTGGACCGCGAAGCCGTACTCCTGAAGCTGGTGGGCAACCCGGCCGGCTGTCCGATGCTCCTGGTGGGACAGCTCGGGATGGGCGTGCAGATCCTTATAGAACGCTTCCTGGGCGGCCTGGAGACCTTCGTAGCCCGCCAGGATCTCGTCGATGCTGCTCATGGTGGTTCAGCTACTTCCCGCCCGCTTCCAGGCTGTCGTCACGGCATTCACGGTGTCGATCGGGTGAGGACCCGGCGCAGGCCGTCGTAGCCGGCCGTGGTGGTCCCGCGGAAGCCCTGCCCCGCGCGCTCGGCCCACTCCGCCGTCGTGATCGCCTCCGGCTCCGCCGGAAGGTAGTGGCTGAGGATGAGCTCGCGGACGCCGGCGCGTTCGGCCACGCCGCCGACCTCGGTGACGTCGGTGTGCAGCGCGGCCATCCGCTCGAGGGCGGCGCCGGTAAAGCCGTGTCGCTCGAGGTAGCCCAGGTCGGCCACGTGGTGGACGAGGATGTCGGCGCCGTGGGCCAGAGCGGTCAGGTCGTTGTTCGGGCTGGTGTCGCCGGAGAATACGACCGAGCCGTCCGCAGTGTCGAAGCGGTACGCGAGAGCCGGAATGGCATGGCCGTGGGTGACCGCGACGGCGGTGACCCGGACCGCCGCGTCGCTGAAGACCAGGACCGGAGTCTGGGGGGTGCCCTCGGTACGGGCCGGGACGGCGATGTCGATGCCCCGGACGAGTGCGCCCGGGTCCGGCATGCGAGCGTCAAGCGGCATGACGTTCAGGTGGTAGGCGTAACCGGCCAGGATGTTCTCGACCAGGTCCTTGAGGCCCGGGGCCGGCCGTTCCGGGTGGATGGTCGTCTCACGATGGAAGGCGGCATCCCCGGCCGGCAGCGCCCTGGGCCGGGACGGTCCGTAGACCTGGATCGGCGCGAGCGGGCCGTGGTCGCCCACGCGCCCGCCCCACGGGTAAAGGAGCAGGCCGGGCAGATCTCCGGTGTGGTCGGCGTGCAGGTGGCTGATGAACACGGCCTCCAGGCGGGAGAAGTCGAGCCCCGCGTCGGCGTAGGCGGACGGGGAACCGCGGCCGCAGTCGATGACGAAGACCCGCCCGTCCATGACGAGCGCGGACGAGATCCCGCCGCGGCCAGCCACCGGCATCGGCGCGCCGGCCGTCCCGAGGACCACCAATTCGGTCCCAGCGCTCATAGGGCAACTATCCGTCCAGGACCGCGCCTTCGCCCCCGTCAGGCTCCCTAGCCGGCACCCTGGACTTGCCGTCCAGGCTTCTTCATTTCACTCGGCCTCGAGCTGCCGCAGGTTGGTCCGGGCCAGCTCGACGAGCTCCTCCCCGCCTCCGGACAAGATGGTCCGGGTCGCATACAGGGTGAAGCCCTTGAGCTCGCCGTAGGTGATCTTGGGCGGCAGCGAGAGCTCGGTCCGGGCGGTGTGCACGTCAACCAGCGCAGGGCCGTCATAGCTGAACGCGTCCCGCAGCGCGCCCTCCAGTTCGCCCGCCTTTTCGACCCGGGCGCCGAACATGCCCACGGCCTGGGCGATCCCGGCGAAGTCGGGGTTGTCCAGGTCGGTGCCCCAGGTGACGATCCCGGCCGACTTCATCTCCAGCTCCACGAACCCGAGCGCCCCATTATTAAAAACGATGACCTTCACCGGGAGATGCTGCTGGCGCAGGGTGATGAGCTCGCCCAGCAGCATGGCCAGCCCGCCGTCCCCGGACAGGGCGATGACCTGGCGGCCCGGGTGACTAGCCTGGGCCCCGACCGCGTGCGGCAGGGCGTTGGCCATGGAGCCGTGGTTGAACGAGCCGATCAGGCGGCGGGTGCCGTTCATGTTCAGGTGGCGAGCGGCCCAGATGCACGGGGTCCCCACGTCGGCGGTGAAGATCGCATCGTCGGCGGCGAGCCGGTCGATGGTGGCCGCGACGTACTGCGGGTGCAGCGGCGACTCGTTCCGCCGGTCGTGAGCGAGCTTGTCCAGCCGGCCCCGGGCCCGCCGGTAGTGGGCGGTCATCCGGTCCAGGTGCGCGGAATCGGCCTTGGCCGTGATCGCGGGCAGCAGGGCATCGATCGTGTCCTTGACCGTGCCGACCAGCGGAACCTGCACCGGGGTCCGGCGGCCGATCCGGTCGCCGCGCGCGTCGACCTGAATGACCGGGACATCTTCGGGATAGAAAGGGCGATAGGGGAAGTCGGTCCCCAGCATGACCAGCGTGTCACAGTGCTCCATCGCCCGGTAGCCCGAGCTGAAGCCGAGCAGCCCGGTCATCCCGACGTCGTAGGGATTGTCGTACTCCACGAACTCCTTGCCGCGGAATGCGTGCACGACCGGTGCCTTCAGCGCCCCGGCCAGCGCGATGAGCTGGTCATGCGCCCCGGCGCAGCCCGCCCCGGCCAGGATGGTCACCCGGCCGGCCGAGTTCAGCACCTCGGCGGCCGCGTCCAGCGACGCCTGGTCCGGCCGGATCACCGGCGTTTCCGGCCGGATCGGCAGCGCCTTCGCGCCGGACGGGGCGTCGGCCAGGAAGGTCTCGCCCGGCACCACGACCACGGCTACTCCGCCCTGCTGCAGCGCCGACCGCATCGCGACCTGCAGGATGCGGGGGAGCTGCTCGCGGGTGCTGATCAGCTCGCAATACACGCTGCACTCGCGGAACAGCTCCTGCGGATGGGTCTCCTGGAAGTACTGCCCGCCGATTTCGGGGGCTGGGATGTGCGCGGCGATGGCCAGCACCGGCACCCCG
This sequence comes from Streptosporangiaceae bacterium, assembly GCA_965277615.1. Taxonomy (GTDB): domain Bacteria; phylum Actinomycetota; class Actinomycetes; order Streptosporangiales; family Streptosporangiaceae; genus Bog-532. The sequence goes on from CBDIDG010000005.1 coordinate 1,058,093, forward strand.
CTGCGGTTGGCGTCGAACAGGCCGTTGATCAGGTGCAGGTTCCCGGGTCCGCAGCTGGCCGCGCACACCGCCAGCTCGCCGGTCAGCGCCGCCTCGGCCGCCGCCGCGAACGCCGCCCCCTCCTCATGGCGCACGTGGGCCCAGGTGATCGCGCCGTCCCGGCGCAGCGCGTCGGTGAACCCGTTCAGGGAGTCGCCCGGGATCCCGTACACGCGCTGCACCCCGGATGCCTTCAGCGTCGCCACCATCACGTCAGCCACCGTGGCCGCCATCGCGTTCTCCCGGGTATTTGTCCTAATGAGGTCGCTACATATCCTCGACCATCATCACCGGACGTGCCGGTTCCCGCATCCGTCAAATGCCTAGTCGAGGCACGGGGAATTGAACAGCAGCTCATACCCTGGGCCCTGGTGGTCCGAGCTGCTGGCTAGGGCACGACGACGACGGGTACCGAGGCGCGGCGGGCCAGGGTCACGGCCACCGAGCCGACGATACGGTGCATGGCCTGCGTCGAGCTGCCGACCACGATCGCGGCGGTGTCGTCGGGGTGGGCTTCGTGCAGGGCCATGGCGTAGGCCATCAGCTCGTCCGCAATCGAGCCCGAGCGCCGCCCGAACTCCCAGCGTTCCTCGTGGCCGCGCAGCTGGTCGCCCGCCATGGTGCGCAGCTCCTCGGCGATGTCGTCGAAGTCGACTTCCAGCTCGCCGATGGCGTCGGCCGAGAGCGAGTCGGCGGCGGGCAGGTGAGCGACGTACACCACCTCGATCCGGCCCGCGCGGCCCTGCAGCAGCCTGACCGCAGCATCCAGGGCCCGGGTGGCCGGAGCGGAACCGTCATAGCCCACGACGAGATGCAGATTCACGGGCGGAGTGTCAGTGCTCATCATGATCAACACTAGTCCTGCCCCGGGACCGGTGCGCAATAGACGTAGCGTTTCTGGTGTGCCTATGGTGGCCCGGTAGCGACATCACCGAGCCGGACGTCGCTTCTGGGAGGTCCCGTGGCATCGCCTGTCGCTTCGCCGGGTCCGCGCCCGACCCGCGCCACCGCAGACCGCGCGCCTGCTCCCGCTGACCGGCGGTGGCTGGTCCTGGTTGTGGTGGCTGTGGCCCAGCTCATGGTGGTCCTGGACTCGACGATCGTGAACATCGCCCTGCCCTCGGCGCAGCGCGCACTCGGGTTTCCCAATAGCGACCGCCAGTGGGTGGTGACGGCCTACGCCCTGGCCTTCGGCAGCCTGCTGCTGGTGGGCGGCCGCCTCGGTGACATGTTCAGCCGCAAGTGGGTCTTCATCACCGGCCTGGCCGGCTTCGCACTGGCCTCGGCCCTCGGGGGCGCCGCCACCTCGTTCGGGATGCTGGTCGCGGCCCGGGCCCTGCAGGGGGCGTTCGGCGCCATCCTCGCGCCGTCCGCTCTGGGCACCCTGGTCAGCACCTTCCAGGATCCGCGCGAGCGAGGCCGCGCCTTCGGGGTCTTCGGCTCGGTCGCGGCCGGCGGGGGCGCGGTGGGCCTGATCCTGGGCGGGGCTCTGACCCAGTACCTCTCGTGGCGCTACACCCTGTACGTCAACCTGGTGTTCGCGGTGATCGCCATTGCCGGCGCGCTGGCGTACATCCACAGCACCCGCTCGGCCCACCCGCCGCGGATGGACTGGCCCGGGGCGATTCTGGCCTGCGTCGGGCTGTTCCTCATCGTCTTCGGCTTTTCCCACGCCGACACGGCCGGCTGGACGGCGACGCTGACCATCGGCAGCCTGGTCGTCGGGGTGATCGTACTGGCCGGGTTTGTGCTGGTGGAGCAGCGGGTCAGCCATCCACTGCTGCCGCTGCGGGTGGTCCTGAACCGGACCCGGGGCGGCGCGTACATGGCCGTCTTCCTGTCCGGGATCGCCATCTTCGGTGTCTTCTTGTTCCTGACCTACTACATGCAGCTGATCAAGGGGGACACCCCGTTCACCACGGGGCTGCTGTTCCTGCCGCTGATCGGGTGCATCCTGATCAGCTCCAATCTCTCCAGCATCGTGCTGCTGCCCCGGGTGGGGCCGCGCGGCCTGATCGCGGCGGGCATGCTGCTAGGGGTGATCGGGATGGTCTACCTGACCCAGATCACCGTGACCGCCAGCTACCTCGGCGCCGTGCTGCCCGCGCTGCTGGTGCTGGGCCTGGGCTTCGGCATGATCTTCGCCCCGGCCATCAACACGGCCACGGCCGGGGTCCGGCGTGAGGACTCGGGCGTGGCCTCCGCGCTGGTCAACACGGGACAGCAGGTCGGCGGTTCGATCGGGACGTCCGCGCTCAGCACGATCGCGCTGACCGCGACGACCAGCTACCTGGCCGCTCACCACACCGGCCCGGCGGCGCTGGCCCAGGCGACCGCGGCCGTCCATGGCTACACGCTGGCCTTCGCGGTATCGGCGGGGATACTCGGGGTGGGCGTGATCCTGGCCATCACCCTGCTGCCGTCCCGCCACCGGCTCGAGGAACTCAGGAGCCAGGCCGCGGCCGCCGCTTCCGGGCCGGCCGTGCCGGCCCCTGCCCCCGCACCGGAATCGGCTCCCGCGCCCGCATCCGGATCCGCGCCGGTGCCTGCGGCCGAGCCCGTGGCCGCGCGTACCGGCGAACCGGCCGGGGCCCGTACCCCTGAACCGGCCGGGGCCCGTACGGCCGAACCGGTCGCGGCGACGCACCTGGAGGCGCACGCCATCCCCGTGGCCCTGCTGTGCTGTTCGCCGGTAATCAACGCCAGGCCGCCGTCGGCGCCGGTCCTCTAGGCGGCGGATCAGCCGCACGCAGGCCGGGCCGGTGGCCGTGGGATGCTCAGCTCATGGGGCGGCACGGTCAGCGGCGGGCCAGGAAACCGGCCGTCGCCGCCGTTTCCCCCTTCCTGGCGGTAGCGGTCCTGGCCGCGGCGCTGGCAGGCTGCTCCGCGTCGTCGCCGCCCAGGCCCGCCTCGTCCGGTACAGAACACCCGGCCGTTCATCCCATTGGGCCCGCTCATCCCACCGAAGCGGCCAGCACCATCGCCGGGACCCATCCCGTGCCGCCCAACGGCAGCCAGGACACGCACGCCCAGACGCCGGCCACCAGCTGTGACCGCACCACCCTCGCCACCGACAAGGCCCTGGGCGGCAAGATCGCGGCCGGGTTCGTCAGCGCCAGCCTCCCCGTGTCGGCCGATCTCCTGACCCACTTCCTGCAGGGGACGGGCACCGGGGTCGATTACCGGGCCGGGTCGGTTATCTCGAGGCAGGCGCTGGCCAGCGCGGCGTTCCGGGCCGTGGACAGCCAGATCCAGACCGCGATCCTCAGCCAGCTGAAGGCAGGCCGGACCCAGGTCCAGTTGTCCGCCGCGCAGCTGCCGCTGGTGTCGTTCGCGTCCAGCGGCGGCGATCTGTACTGGGGCTTTCGCGGTACCCAGGGCCTGAGCGTGACCGGGACCGTGCACCGGGCAGATGGGCGGTACGCCGGCACCCTCTCCTACGTCATCCGGGACAGCTATGGTTTCCCGGCCGAGGACACGCTGGCCGGCTTCGGGGCGCCGATGAGGTACCTGCAGACGGTGTGCGGGGCGCCCCAGCAGGCGGGCGGCGCCCACTGGTTCCCCGACACCATCACCGTCACCGTGCCGTTCAGCCACCCGGCCTGACCAGGCCCCCGGGCGCCCGCTGACCAGGTGCCCCGCTGACCAGGCGCCTGGGCGAGCCGTTACGGCAGGCAGGAGCCGGGGAAACCGCGCACGGGGTGCAGCTCGACGCTGAAGATGCCGGCCCGCACGCCCGGGTCGTCGTCCATGATGCGGCGGGTCGTTTCGAGGTCGGCATCGAAGACGCCGTAGCCGGCGATGCCGCTGTCATCGGCGATGGGCAGGACGACCGACAACAGGCCCGCATCGACCAGGGCCATGTTGCGCCGTCCGTGTTCCCACACCACAGCGTCGCAAGCGGGCCGGGCGAAGGCGGCCGTGGTGTGCAGGACCAGGACGGTGTAGGGCCTGGCCTTGGCCACCCGGGCCCGCATCTCGTCATCGGTGATGGTCGCGAGGGCCTCGGCCAGCGCGGCGCCACCAGGCTGCTGGGCCGCCGCGGCGAAGCCGGCCAGGCTCCAGCCCGAGCCGACCGCGTCGCGCATGCCTTCCCACCCCTCGCCGTGCCGGTCGAGGTGCTGGTGGGTCAGCACGACCCGCGTGCGGCCGGGACGGAGCTCGGTGAAGGTGATCTCAACCTCGCTGGCCCGCTCCGGATCGGTCTCGATCTGCCACTGGAGGTTGATGTCCCAGCTGAAACAGACCCGGCCCGGCGGTTCGTAGACCAGAACCCGGGCCCACCGGCACTCACTGCCGTCGGTGCCGCGGTCGATGATGTGGCCGCCGACGTAGGGCTCGAAGACCATCTCGGCCAGGGGGGCCCGCAGGATGTGCTTGTCGTCGTCCCACCAGGTGCCGATCTCCTCGGTGAACACGCGGAAGGCGTGCTCGGCGCTGGCCTCGACCTCGACCTCGGTGCTGACCGACGTGGGGCTGGGCAGTGTAGCGGCGGGCGGCGTGGGCCCAGGCGGGGTCGGCCCAGGCGGGGTGGGACTGTGCGGCGTGGTCACTGCGCTCCTCCAGGGGGCTTTTCGGCGGTACGGCGGAAGGCCTCAAGCGAGCGGTTCCAGAATGCGTCGAAGTAGCCGCGCAGCAGTTCGAGCGCCGCCGGGTCCACCGTGTACACCCGGCGAGTGCCGGCGGGCGTGTCGTCGACCAGCCCGACCGACTTCATCAGCTGCAGGTGCTGAGAGACCGCGGACCGGGTCACGGGGAGGTCCTGGGCCAGTTCGGTCGCGGTGGCCGGGGTCTCCAGCAGCCGCTCCAGGATCGTCACCCGCATCGGCTCGCCGAGCACTTCGATAAGAGACCTTGCGTTAGTCATGACTAACGCAAGCTACCACTGTCAGAGCGGTCCTGTCGAGAGCACGGTCTGGCCGACCGCCGGAGGCCCGCGCCATCCAGCGGATGGCGCGGGCCTCCTGGTCACCAGGTGATCTGGTTCAGCCGGCGAACTTGTCCGGGTCGGGCCCGGTGCGCTGGTCCTTGTTCAGCGCGCTGATCTCGGCCACGTCGCCGTCGGCCAGCTCGAAGTCGAAGATGTCGAAGTTCTCCTTGACCCGGGACGGGGTCACCGACTTCGGGAAGATGATGTCGCCGCGCTGGATGTGCCAGCGCAGAATGACCTGGGCCGGGGTCTTGCCCACCCGCTGGGCGATCGAGACGATGGTCGGGTCGTCGAGCTCCAGGCCCTGCCCGATGGGCGACCAGGCCTCGACCGCGATCCCGTGCTCGGCGCAGAACCCGCGCACCTCGTCCTGGGTCAGGAACGGGTGCACCTCGATCTGGTTGACCGCCGGCGGGACTTCGGTGTTCTCGTGCAGGCGGCGCAGGTGGTGCGGCTGGAAGTTGGACACGCCGATCGAGCGGGCTCGACCGTCGCGGTAGAACTCCTCCAGCGTTTTCCAGGTCGACACGAAGTCGCCGTCATACCGCGTGGGCAGCGGCCAGTGGATGAGGAACAGGTCGAGGTAGTCGAACCCGAGCTCCTGGAGCGAGAGCTCGAAGGCCAGCCGCGCGTCCTCGGGAAGATGGGCGTCATTGGAGAGCTTGCTGGTCACAAAGATGTCGGCCCGGTCGAGGCCGGATTTCGCCACCGCCTCGCCGACTTCTCGTTCGTTGCCGTACATCTCGGCGGTGTCGATGTGCCGGTACCCGACCTTCAGGGCGGTGCTGACCGCCTCCGCGGTGTCCTTGGGTTCGATCTGGAACACACCGAAGCCGAGCTGCGGGATGGACCGGCCGTTGTTCAGGGTGATCTGCGGTACTGCGGTCAAAACGGGAACTCTCCTCCGGAGACGGGGATGGGTCAGGTTCGTTATCTGCTTCCCTGCCCACAGCGGGCCACTTCACCCATGCTGCCGGCCGGGAGGCGCGCTCAGGCGGCCTGATAGCTCCGCTGCGGATCCGAGTCGTCGGGCTCCCGGGGGCGATCCAGCGTGATCACGTGCCCGTCGGAAAGACGCACCCCGTCCGCGCATTTGGCCTCGACGACCCCGTCGGCGAACTGCTCGTTATACAGGCGTGCGTAGACGCCGCCGAGAGCCAGCAGTTCACTGTGGCTACCCGATTCGACGACCCGGCCGTGGTCCATGGCGAAGATGATGTCGGCGGCCCGGATGGTGGACAGCCGGTGCGCGATGGCAATCGTCGTCCGCCCGGCCATGAGTGGCACCAGGGCCGCCTGGACCAGCCGCTCGCTGACGGTGTCGAGCGCGGACGTGGCCTCGTCCAGGACCAGGATCCGCGGGTCCTTCAGCAGCACCCGGGCGATCGCCAGGCGCTGTTTCTCCCCGCCGGACAGGCGGTAGCCGCGCTCGCCGACGACCGTGTCGTAACCATCCTCGAACTCCATGATCCGATCGTGAATGTTGGCGGCCCGGGCCGCGGCCTCGACCTGGTCGAGCGGGGCGTCCGGCCGGCCGAAGGCGATGTTGTCCCGGATGGTGGCGTGGAACAGGTAGCTCTCCTGGGTCACCATGCCCACCGCATCGGCGATGCTTTCCTGCGTGAAATCACGCAGGTCAGTGCCGTCAAGGCGGACCATCCCCCGGGTCGGGTCGTAGAGACGCGGCACGAGATAGCTGATGGTGGTCTTGCCCGCGCCGCTCGCCCCGACCAGGGCGGCCAGCCGGCCCGGGTGGACGACGAGGTCGACGCCCTGCAGAGCCCAGGTGTCAGCGGCATCACCGGCCCGGTCCGGCTCATAGGTGAACCACACATCGTCCAGCCGGACCTCGCCGTGGACGTCACCGAGCACGACCGGCCGGGCTCCCGGCCGGTCGGTGATGTCCGGCTCCAGGTCGAGATAATCGAAGATGCGATTGAACAATGCCACCGAGCCGGATACCTCGGTGGCGGTCGTCAGGGTCTGGGCGATCGGCTGGAACAGCCTGGCCTGCAGCGTGGTGACCGCGACGACGGTCCCGGCGGTAAGGGCGGTGTTTCCGTGGGCCAGCTCCAGCCCGGCCAGCAGGTAGACCAGCACCGGGGTGATCGAAAAGAACGTCGACACGACGGCGAAGAACGCCCGGCTGACCAGCTGCTGACGGATACTCAGGGCCGCCAGCCGCTCGTTCTCCTCGACGTACGTCGCCGCCGCACGGCGCTGGCTGCTGAACAGCTTCGACAGCAGCGCCCCGGATACCGACAGCGTCTCTTCCGTCAGCGCGCTCATGTCCGACAGCGCATCCTGGGTTTCCCCCGAGATCCGCCGGCGGGTCCGCCCGACGCGCCCGGTCAGCCAGACGAACAGCGGGGTCAGCGCCAGCGACAACACGGTCAGCTGCCACGAGAGCAGCAGCAACGCGATGACCGTGCTGATCAGGGTGACCGCGTTCGACAAGATCGTGCTGGCGGTGTCGGTGATGACCGACTGCAGGCCGCCAACGTCATTAGCCAGCCGGCTCTGGATGTCGCCGGTTCGGGTGGCGGTGAAGAAGCGCAGCGACAGACTCTGCAGGTGGGTGTAGAGCTGCGTCCGGAGATCGCGCAGGACGCGCTGCCCGGCCGCGGTGGTCAGGTAGCTCTGCCAGATACCGACCAGCGCGCCGACCACCGTGGACGCGACCATCAGCGCCAGCAGCACAAAGAGCAGGCCAAGCCGGGGTCCGCCCGAAACAAACAGCGCCCGGTCGAAGACCACCTTCAGCAGCAGCGGGGAGACCACCCCCAGGCCGCTGGTGACCACGATGAGACCGGCGATGACCCACAGCTCCCGCCGGTAGGGGCGGAACAGCCGGAAAATCCGGCGCAGTAGCGGGCGGTCGCGCAGCGCTGACTCCACGCCCGCCCTGGCGTCCGACAGACTCGCCCCGGCCCCGCCGCCACGAGGCCCCCCGCCACCGGAGAACGTCACGCGCCCTACCCGACCCTTGTCATGCGCCGATCGTAACCGGGAGCGGTATACCTTCAGAAGTCATGCGTATCGGCAGCATTGACATCCATCCCATCGCCGACGGCACCTTCCGTGCCTCGCCGCAGTACTTCGGCGACCACGCCACCGCCCAGGGACACGAGGACCTCTTCATCCGCCACGGCATGGCCTGGCTGCCGATCGGCTGCTTCGTCATCCGCACGGGCTCGCGCACCATCTTGATCGACGCCGGGATAGGGCCGGAGCTACGCGACGACGGCCCGAGGCGCCTGCTGGTCGGCGGGCAGCTGCCGCTCGGGTTGCGCGCCCTCGGAGTTTCACCGGCCGACATCGACGACGTGGTCTGCACCCACCTGCACGTCGACCACTGCGGGTGGTTGTTCGACACCACGGCCACACCGGTGTTCCCCCACGCGACCATCTGGTTCGGGGCGCCGGACTGGCAGCACTTCGTCCTCAACCCGGACCACTTGATGCTGGACCACATCCGTCACGGCCTGACCAACGCCGGTGCCGACCGGCTGCAGCTGGTGTCAGCGGATGTGACCGTCGCGACCGGCATCGACCTGATCATGACCCCCGGGCACACCCCCGGCCACCTGTCGGTCGTGGTTTCCTCTGAAGGGCAGCGTGCCCTGCTGCTCGGGGACGCCATCATCTGCCCGGTTCAGCTCGATGAACCCACGGGGCGGTCGATCGGTGACGTCGACCCTGACCTGGCCGCCCGCGTCCGGGAACGCCTGTTCCGGGAACTCGAAGATCCCAGCACGCTCGCGGCGGGGGCGCACTTCCCCGAGCTGCAATTCGGCCGGGTGCTGGCCGGGCAGGCCCGCCGCTGGATCTCCAGCTGACCGGGCGGACGGCAACGCGGGAGGCACGGTCATGAGCGAGCAGGACCAGCGGGTCGCGGTTATCACCGGCGGATCGCAGGGCATCGGGGCCGCCCTGGTCGCGGCCTATCGCCAGCGGGGCTGGGCCGTGGTGGCCAACGCCCGCACGATCGAGCCCGCCCGCGATCCGGACGTGCTCACCGTCGCGGGCGACGTCACCGATCCGGCCACCGCGGACCGGATCATCGCCGGGGCCACCGAGCGGTTCGGCCGCGTCGACACCCTGATCAACAACGCCGGCGTCTACCTGTCCAAGCCGTTCACCGGCTACACCGCTGCGGACTACGCCCTGATGGTCGGGGTCAACCTCACGGGCTTCTTCCTGCTCACTCAGCGCGCCATCACCGAGATGCTCAAGCGGAACAGCGGTCACATCGTCAACATCACGACCACGCTGGCCGAGTACGCGAACTCCAGCGCGCCGTCCGTGCTGACCTCGCTGACCAAGGGCGGCCTGGCCTCGGCGACCAGGTCGCTGGCCATCGAGTACGCCGGTCGCGGCATCCGGGTCAACGCAGTCGCGCCCGGCATCATCGCGACCCATCCAGCCGACAGTTATGAATCGCTGGGCCAGGGGCTGCCCCCGCTGGGGCGGGTCGGCCAGATCAGCGACATCGTCGGCGGCGTCCTGTTCCTGGAATCATCGCCCTACATCACCGGCGAGATCGTGCACATCGACGGCGGCCAGATCGCCGGCCACTGAGAACGTGAGCCCGAGCTGGGCGGCGAGCCCGAAGTAGTCCTCCAGGTGCCAGGTCGCCGCGATCCGGCCGCCGGTCAGGCGGTGGAAGTCCGCCGCCCGGAACTCGACCGGGCGCCCGGTGCCGGGGAGGCCGAGCAGCTCACCGGTGTGGACGCCCCGGGTAACCGTCCGCACCGCGACCCGGTCCCCGGCCACCACGACGTCCTCGATCGTCACGGTCAGGTCGGTGAACGCGCCGCGCAGGTGGGCGATCGTCGCCTTCCAGCCGGCCGGGCCAGCATCGGTCCGCAGGGCCGGATGGGCCTCCCAGCCCGCGGCCAGCGCCTGGTCGGCCAGCGTGGTGTCTCCGGTGCTGAGCGCGTCGTACATCTGCCGGACGGTGGTCTCGGCCTCGGTCCTGGTGTCCATGGCTCAACGCTAGGAGCCCACGCGGTCGTACGTCCAAGACCTGTTCCAGATTACGTGATACGGATCAGGTATCACTGCAGTTCAAAGACCTTATTAATTAATGATCTTTGGCTCATGCCATACCATCGAGGCATGCCCGACGCCGCACCGCTCCCGCCCGACCTCGACCTTCGGCTAGTGCGGTACTTCACCGCCGTCGCCGGGCACCGGCACTTCGGCCGGGCCGCGGCCGAGTTGCGGGTCGCGCAGCCCTCGCTGAGCCGGCAGATCCGCCAGCTCGAAACCCAGCTCGGTGCCCGCCTGTTCGACCGCACCCGGCAAGGGACCCAGCTGACCGAGGCCGGGGAGGTCTTCCTGCCCCGGGCCCGGGCGCTGCTGCGTTCAGCGGCCCAGGCCGCGGCGGCCACCCGGGCCGCGGCCCAGCCGACCCGGATCATCATCGGGTACACCGCGGGCCTGATCGTCACCCCAGCCGTGCGCCACCTCTGCCACGCCCACCCCGAGGCCGACCCGCAGACCCTGCACCTGAAGTGGAACGAGCCCCGTGACGCGCTGCTCGATCGCCGGGTCGACGCGGCGGTGACCCGGCTGCCGTTGCGGACCGCCGGGCTGCACGTCACGATCCTGTACGACGAGCCCCGGCGGCTCATGGTGCCGGTGGGTCACCGGCTGGCCGGGAAGGAATCGGTCACCCTGGACGACATCGCGGGCGAGCCCATCCCGCGCTTTCCCGGTCACGAGGACTGGAACGCCTACTGGCGCATCGACCCGCGGCCCGGCGGTGACCCCGCCCCCGACGGTCCCCTGGCCGAGACCCTGGAGGACAAGCTGGAGTTCATCGCCGCGGGACAGGCGGTGGCCATCATCCCGGCCGTGCTCAACGCCGACAGCATTCGCCCCGACCTGACCACGATCCCGCTGCACGGGGTCGAGCCCGGCCACGTCGTGCTGGCCACCCGGGCCGCCGACCGCAGCCGCCTGGTGGCCGCGTTCCGCCGGTCGGCCCAGGACTGCCTGACCGGGGTCGATCCCGCCGAGCCAGCGCGGACGTAGCCCGCCGCGTCCACCGCCCGGCCGCGGCGGCAGCTCAGACCGGGTACTGGTCGTGCCGAGCCCACACCTCAACCCAGTCCGCCTCGGTCATGGTGCGGCCCGACGCGCGGATGTCGGCCAGCTCGGTGAAGTACTCCTCCCGGGGCGGCCCGGGCGCGAACAGGATCAGCATCCGGGCCGGGACGCCGCTCTCGTTGGAGAAGGCGTGGATCCCGCCCTGCGGGACATAGAGGAAGTCGCCCTGGACCGCGTCGATCCAGGTTTCCCCGTTGAACAGCGCGACCGTGCCCTCCATGACGTAAAAGGACTCGGAGAAGGTCTTGTGGAAGTGCGGATCGGCGCCGCCCCGGGTCCCGCTCATGTTCCACTCGAACAGGCCGTACTGCCCGCTGGTGGCCGAGCCCGGAGCGGTGAACACGACGTGGGTGCCGGACGGATAGGTCACCGATGGCACCGCGCCGCCCGGGCGGTAACGCGCGCTGACCTGACCGGCGTCTTTGCTGTACGACACAGCCAATTCTCCCCGTGGCGTAGGTGTCTGCTGGACAGCAGGCTAAGCCCCATCAGCCGCCGTGGTCACGGGAGATAAATCCCGTCTCGTAGGCCAGCACCACCGCCTGCACCCGGTCCCGCAGGCCGAGCTTGGCCAGGATCCGGGCCACGTGGGTCTTGACCGTGGTCTCCGCCACCACGAGCTCGGCCGCTATCTCGGCGTTGGCCAGCCCGCGGGCCAGCAGCCGCAGCACGTCGAGCTCCCGGTCGGTGAGCGATGCCAGCTCCCGGGGCAGTCCCTGGGGCGGTTTCGGTTCGGCGAAGCGCTCGACCAGGCGGCGGGTGATGGCCGGGTCGATGAGGGAGTCGCCGGTGGCGGCGGCCCGGACGGCGGCGATCAGCCGGGTCGACGGGGCGTCCTTGAGCAGGAACCCGGCCGCCCCGGCCCGCAGCGCCCGGTAGACGTACTCGTTCTGGTCGAAGGTGGTGAGCACGACGATCGTGGGCGGGTCGGCGTGCCGCAGGATCTCCTCGGTGGCGGCCAGCCCGTCGAGCTCGGGCATCCGGATGTCCATCAGGATCACGTCGGGCTTGGTCAGCTGGGCCTGGCGGATCGCCTCGTGGCCGGTGTCGGCCTCGGCCACGACCTCGATGTCCCCCTCGGCCTCCAGGATCACCCGGAAGCCGGTGCGGACGAGGGTCTGGTCGTCGGCCAGCAGGACCCGGATCTTGGCGGACATCCCTCAATTGTGCAGGCCCGGGCGCTGATCACGAGGTCATCCTCAAGGACGACACCAGGCCGCAATGTCATCCTTGCGCCGGACGATGGCTACGGGGCCCGCTTCCTACGGTCGAGACATCAACTTCACCGCTGGAAAGGAAGACCAATGAACGCCATCTTCAAGGGAATCCGCCCTTTCGACTACGTGCTGGCCGCCCTGGCCACCGGGGCCGGTGCGTTCCTGATGTACGAGAACATCACCGCCCACGAGCACGGGCTGCCGCACCCGCAGTCGACCACCACGGCGGCCATGCTGCCCTTCTTCCTGGCCGTGACCATTCCGATCCTGTGGCGCCGGCGCAACATCCTCGCGGTCGTCGGGGTGACCACGGTCGCCCTGGCCCTGCACGTGGTCCTGTTCGGCTGGATCACCCGCTGCGGTGTCGTCCTCCCGCTGTCGTTCGCGCTGGCCTACGCGGTGGCCCGGTTCGCCGTCGGGCGCCGGGATCACCTGCTCGGCCTCACACTGATCTTGCTGCTCCAGGTCGTGACCATCGCCCAGGACGCCTCAATCGACACCCTGCTCAGTGCACTACCCCTTGCGGTGGCGGGCGGAGCGATCTTCTATGGGATTGGCCGGTTCGTGCAGATTAGGGTGACCAAGAAGGCGAGCCAGGCGGTCCGCGAGGAGCAGCCCGCCACCGCCGTAGCTGCCTGAACGCCGGCCTGGGGGGTGGGTGCAGCGATGAGTGGGATACTGCGCGGCGTCAAGATCGGCGACTACGTGCTCGCCGGGGTGCTCACCGCCCTGGGTGTGCTCCTGATGGTGTTCAACGTACGGGAATCCAGCGCCGGGGTGGCCCGGGACATCGCCGACGGGTCGATGGTCCACACGGTGAGTTCGCACTCGCCCTGGATGATCCCGGTGTTCGCCGCGGCCACGATCTCGGTGCTGTGGTGGCGGCGCAGCGTCCTGGCCGTCACCGGGGTCGCGATCGTGGTCATGGTCCTGCACGACGTCCTGTTCGGGTGGGTGACCCGGTGCGGCGCCGGGCTCCCGCTCGCCCTCGTGCTCGCCTTCCTGGGCGCGCTGACCTACCAGCGGACCAAGGCCTGGCTGGCCGCCGGGCTCAGCGCGGTGCTGGCCTTCGCCGTGGTCGTGGTCGACGCGACCACCGGCCCGAACGTGATCGGCCTCGTCCTGCCGGTCCTCCTGGTCGTCTTCGGGATCGGCTGGGCCGTTCGCCGTCGCGCGGTGCTGAACCGGGAGCTCAGAGCCCGGGACGCCGAACTGCAGCGGCTGCGGGACGAGCGCGCGGCCCTGGTGATCACCGATGACCGGGCCCGGCTGTCCCAGCAGCTCGACGGCCTGCTCCAGGAGCGCCTGGCCCAGCTGACCACGGCGGCCGAGTCCGCCGGCGGGATGGGTCCGGAGCAAGCCCGGGTGCTGCTGGAATCGATCGAGACGGACAGCCGGCGCACGCTGGACGACATGCGCGAGATCGTCGGCCTGCTGCGCGGGGGCGACGCGACCCTGGCCCCCACCCCTTCCGTTGCCCATCTCGACGCGCTCCTGGCCCAGCACCAGCCGGGCCACGCCCAGCTCACGGTGACCGGCAACCCGCGGGCCCTGCCGGCCAGCGTCGAGCTGTCGGTCTACCGCATCGTCGAGCACCTGATCACCGCGCTGGCCAGCCAGCCGGATGCGCCGATCGCCGTCACGGTGCGCTTCGACGAGACGGCGCTGGAGATCCGCGTGACCGGCCCGGTCAGCAAGAGCGCCGAGGTTAAGGAGGTCATCGCCCGGGCCAAGGAACGGGCCCGCCTGCTCGGCGGCACGCTCGAAGTGAAGATTGCCCGGGGACAGGCTGGTGCGGTGGCCCAGCTACCCGTGCTCGGATGACGTTAGGGGCGGTACCTGTGCCACGGCTGGAGCGGGTGGGGGCGGCGACCCCACCATGGCTGGAGCAGGCCGGGATCGCGGTCCTGGTGCTCCTGCTGACCGCCCTCCCGGTCGCGCTGCACGGCTGGCCGACCACCCTGGGCGGCAACGTCGCCATGGCGGCCCTGCTGGCCAGCGGACTGACGTTGATGTGGTGGCGGACTCACCCCCGCCTGGTCGCCGTCCTGGGCGGCGCCCTGTGGCTGGTGGTCGCCGTGGACAACTCCGATATCTGGCTTCCTCAGTCGGCCCTGGCCATCATGGTCGGCCTGGCCGCGGTGGTCGCGCTGGCCTGGACCGGCCGGGCGGCGTGGCTGGCCGGGCTCGGCCTGGGGATCTACCTGTACCTCTTCTGGCTCGTGCTGCCGCCGACCAGCCCGGTGGCCATCGTCATGTTCAGCGTGCCTGGCTTCCTGGCCGGCACGGTGCTGCGGCTGCGCGGCGAGACCGCGGATCAGCTCGCCCGCCGCGGCCGCGAGCTCGAGGAGGAGCGCGAGCTGTTCGCGGAGATCGCGCTGCGACACGAACGGGCCCGCATCGCCAGTGAGCTGCACGACATCATCGGCCACGCGATCAGCGTCATGGTCATCCAGGCCGCCGCGGGACAGCGTCTCGTCGGCCGTGACCAGGCCCGGGCCGAGCAGGCTTTCGCCGCCATCGCCGAGTCGGCCCGGCAAGGCCGCGAGGACCTGCAACGCCTGGTGGAGCTGCTCGGCGGGACCCAGCTCGATGGGACGGGGCCCAGCGGACCCGATCTGGCCCTGATCGACGAGGTCGTGACCCGAGCTGCCCGCAGCGGGCTGGACGTCTCGTGCCGGTTCGAAGGAGGGCACGACACCGTCGCCGCCGGCACGGCCCACATCGCCTTCCGGGTGGTCCAGGAGAGCCTGACCAACGCGCTGCGCCACGCCCCCGGCGCGGCCGTCCGGGTGCTGGTCAACGGCTCCGGAACGGGCCTGACCGTCCGGGTCGAGAACGACCGTTCGGTGCAGGAGCGGCTGAACCTGGCCGGGACCGGCCGCGGGCTGACCGGTCTGCGCGAACGGGTCCAGGAGCTGGGGGGTCAGCTGCGGGCCGGGCCGACCCCGCACGGCGGCTGGCGGGTCGAGGCGACGCTGCCCAGCTGATCATGACCGAGACCCAGCTGGGCCAGCAGGGTCGTCTGATCCCACAGGGTCCGGTGGGACGCGATGCGGGAGCGCTCGATGGTCACGACCGAGACGGCGAGGACCTCAACGTGGCGTCCGGTGGGAGCCACGCCGGGCAGCAACCACGGCAGCTCGCGGTCGTGGGTGAAGCCGACCATCTCTTCCTGGGCCACGCGCCACCGGTCCCCGGTCCGGGATACCCGGCGAAAGGAGAGGTCGGTGGGCAGTTGCGGCAGGACATCCTCGGCCAGGTAGCGCCGCAGGCCTTCGCCGGTCCCGCCCGTCCCCGATGGAAGGTTGGTCAGGGTGCAACCGGTGGTCGTGAGGGCCATGGCCGCTTCCAGGTCCAGGCTGGAGTAGATCGCCGCGTGGAAGGCGTCCCTGATGCGCGCGACTTCGACCATGAGATCCTGCACGGCTTTGGTCACGGCCGCTCAGCCTCCCTTCCGCCGAGTTCCCGGCGGGTCCCGATCGTGGCGTGCCTGCACCCTTTCTGCAGGCTAAGCCATGACCGCTGGGCCGGCCTTCGCGGAAAGAGACACGCTCGGCCTCACCGTCGCGTCGATGGTCTCGCTGGGTCCGAGCGGGTCAGCGGCCTTACTTGCGGCGCTTTCCTTTGCGGGCCGTCCGCTGCGACACCGCGGTCACGGCCGAGTCGGCCTGGTGCAGCGTCCTGGCCGTCCGGGTGGAGGCGTCACGTTGCTCGGCCGCCAGCGCCAGCCGATGGACGAGCGCCCGGGCCAGCGGCAGGGCGATGGCCAGCAGAATCCACGTCCGCAGCCGCCGGGAGAGAAATAGCCACATGCTCGCAGTCCCTTTCGTCATCCCCCAGTGAGATGCTTTGGCGCTACCCGCCTGGGGTGGGACCAACCACATCCCGGTGATGGTGGGTGTGACCGTCGTGCGTGTGGGTGTCACCATCGTGCGCGTGAGCGTGAGCGTGGGCGCGGTGCCGGGCCCCGAGCGGAGCGGACAGCCGGTGCTCGGTGACCTGGCCACCGCGGATGGTGATCGTGCCTTCCGGGGTGTGCTCATCCCGCCAGAGGGTGTACTCGCCCGCGGCCAGCGCGGGGTAGACCGCGCTGTAGACGACGCCGGCCGGGGCGCGCCGGGGGTGGACCTGGTTGTGGCTACGGGGCGCGGCTGGGTCGGTACCGGGACTGATGTCGATCTCGGCCTCGTCGTCCTCGGCCCCGGTGTACAGCACCAGCGCGCCGACGTCCCCGCCGATGTCGAGCACCACCGCCGCCTGGCTGGCATGAGCTGATCGCTCGGTCATCGCTCCCATGTCCTCTTGCTCGTGTCCTGCCACGCCGTCTCCGGGCGCCCGCAGGCTGGGCTGTCACTGGCACCCGGAGACGATCGCGGGCGTAGCCCCGTTAAGCGGGGCAGTGCGCTGTCCCCGCTGGGCGGGGCGGTGAGCTAGTAGCTGCTGACCTTGGCCGGGGTGTCGTCGATCGGGACGTCGAAGCCGGCGTGCGGGACGCCCAGGTAGGGGAAGCTGGGCAGGTAGTGCTCGGTGTTCTCCGCCGTGACGTCGGTGTTGGAGGACGTCAGGCCCGGGGTGATCGCCCCGGCGGCCGCGTCGGGCGTGTAGGTCTTGTCGATCAGCGAGTACGTCGCCCCGGCCAGCGCCCGGAGCTCAATCGTGGTCACGTCGTCAAACACGCGGCGCCCGTTCGGGTAGCCGGCCGGGTCGCCGCCGATCAGCCCGAGGTTGGACGGGTTGCTGGTGGTCGGCGGGATGGCCAGGTTCAGCCGCAGCATGTCGGCCTGGGTCGGTCCGGTGTAGTTCTGGAAGTTGGGCACGACACCGGCCGGGATGCCGGTGAGCAGGATCGCTTCCAGGTCGGCGCGGGGCTTGCCCGACTTGTTGAGCGCGTCCAGGTTCGGGAACACGCCCGGGTAGATCACGGGCAGCAGGGCCGACAGCTCCGGGTGGGCGACCCCCGGGGCGAACTGGCTGTCGTTGTGCGGGTGCGTGGCGTTGAACAGGTCCTTCTTGCCCAGCGGGTTGATGACCTCGTTGACCAGGGGGTTGCCCAGCCGGGAGACCTGCGTGAACGGGCCGACGTTGGTCACGTCTCCGGCCTTGGGCGTGTTGTACAGCCGCGTCTTCTGGCGGCTCGCGCTGGCCCAGACGCCGATCGTGGCGCGCGCGTCCTTCCAGTGGTCGTGCTTGGCCGACAGCTCGCTCTTCGGCACCTGTAGCACGATCGAGTGGATGTTCTTTTCCTTGGTGGAGTTGATGCCCGGGGCGGCCGGCATTTTGTTGAAGGCGTTCAGCTGCTGGAACGGCCGCAGGTCCGCGAGGTCGAAGATGGCCCCGAGGTCGACGTAGAAACCCTCGGCGCGCTGCCCGGCGAATACCTGGCCGCCCCCACGGAGCCTGGTCACCGCCGCCGTCGCCAGCGCGGCGTAGTTCGGGGTGGAGCCGGGGCCGATGTTGCACGGCGGGCACGGGGCGTTGGACACCAGTGTGTGCTTGCCGCTCTTGTCCACCCGCACCGCCGAGTAGAACTGACGGCGGTTCCAGTTCGGGCTGTTGAGCGACGTGATCGGCCCGGTGTTGTACAGGAACGTGTTCTCGTTCCGGATCTCGGTGCGGAAGCGGAACTGGTAGGTGATGTCCGGCCGGGCGGTGCCCGAGTTGCTGACGTTGATCTCGTAGAGTACGTCGTCGCCGAACTCGAAGAAGTTCGGTCCGCCGTCGGGGTCTTCCAGCGGGACGAAGTTCGCGATCAGCGTGACCGTGTCCGGCTTGTCCGGGGACACGAACGCGTACACATCGGTGTTGTCGGCCGCGGCATCGTTGACGATGCCCGGCGCTTCCTTGTGCGATGACATTGCCTGGACCTCATATGTTCGTCTGGATGAGATGAGCGGGCCGCAGCGCGCGGCCGCAGCACGGGGAGCCCCCGGCGGGAGTCCCTCGCGCGGATGATCAGCGGCCGGTGGTCGCGGCCTGCGCCAGGGCGCGGGCCAGGGCCGGGTTGTGCACGCGCACGTGCTGCTCCCCGGTGAAGAGGTCCACTTCGCCGGTCTTTGCGTCGTGCACGTGCGCCACCAGCGGAGTGCTGACCGCCGTCTCGTCACTGGCGGATGCGTTGCTGGCGGTCGCGGCGGAGGCCGCGCCGGCGGTGGTGTCGATGAGCATGCCGGCCGCCACGCCGGCGATGCCGATGCCGCCCGCACCGCGCAGCAGGCCACGGCGGGACATACGTGCCTTCACCGCTGGTTCGGACAGGCTGATTTCTGGGTCTTCGTGGGTCATGAACGATTCCTTCAGTCGCGATGCAACAGCCCGCACGGGCCGCTGCCGATGCCGATACACCGGACGAGCCCGTGCGGAGGGAACATTCGACTGGGCCGACCGTCTGGAGAAGCCAGGTACGGAGCGTAATCGGAAAGTATCAGAAAGTAGCGGCCTTCGCCGCAAGGTCCAGACGGCGGTTCTCTGAGCAACCCAGTCGTTGGTATTCGGAGCCGACGGAGACCCGGATTGACCGGCTGGATAACGTTTTGGCAGCGGCGCGAAGGCCGGAAATCTTCACGGGTCTGCGCCCATGCTGCGGCGGAGATTGATCTTCGCCGCCCGGACCCGGCTCTTGACCGTCCCGATCGGGACCTCCAGGATCAGGGCGGCCTCGGCGAAGCTGTAACCGGCGTGGAATACGAGCAGGATCGCTTGCCGCTGCGGGTCGCTCAGGGTGCCCAGGCTCTGGCGGACCTGCTCGCGGTCGAGCCCGTCCTGCACCGTCTCACTGACCTGGTCCCACGACACGGTCGCGGTGGCGGTCCTTCGTTCGCGGTCGGCGTCGGTGGCGATGGAGCGAATGCGGTCGATAGCCCGCCGCCGGGTGATCATCAAGGACCAGGCCACGGCACTGCTCTTGCCCGGGTCAAACCGGCTGGCCGTGCGCCAGATCTCGGTCAGAACTTCCTGGGCCACTTCCTCGGCCTGGGCCGGGTCTCGCAGCACGGACAGGGCCAGCCGGTAGACCGGACTGGTCAGCTCCGCGAAGACCTGCTCGAAGGCGCCGCGCTCCCGGCGGGCCACGGCGGCGATGAGCTTGTTCAGGTGTTCGGGATCACCGGGAGCTGAGCCGGCCGCTTCGCCTTGATCTTCGCTCACGCATGGGCATTCGTTCCCGGCCGCCGTCCGGCTTGGTCAGAAGCGGGGAGGAATGCCCGGGAGGTCCGCGGATTATTTCAACAGGGTGGCCACCACGTTGATCACGAGCCCGAGCAGGACCGCGCCGAACAGGTAGGACAGCAGGGCGTGGTGCAAGGTGGTCCGCCTGATCGCCCGCAGCGTGATGTTGGTGTCCGCGACCTGGTACGTCATGCCGACGGTGAAGGAGTAGTAGGCGAAGTCGGTGTAGTTCGGCGGTTCTGCCTCGTTGAACGCGATGCCGCCGACCGGCTCGGAGTAGTAGGCCCGGGCGTAGCGCAGCGCGAACACCGTGTGGACCACGGCCCAGGACAGCACCACGCTGACCAGGCCGATCGAGACCAGGTAGGCCTTCAGGCCGCCTGAAGCCTGGCCCGCCTTGACCAGCGCGAAACCGACCGCGGCCAGCACGGCTATGCCCGCGGACAGGATGACCAGCTCGGCGACGGGCGTGCTGGGGTCTTCGCGCTTGGCCAGCTGAGCGGTGTCGCCGGGATCCAGCTGCCACACCGAGCCCCAGGTCCAGGCCAGGTAGAGCACGACCGCGAGGTCCCAGCCCAGCAGGATCGATCCCACCACCGGCATGGCCAGCCAGGCCACCGAAGCGGTGATGGTCCCGGCGAGCAGGGCGTAGCTTACCCGCAGGCCGTCTGAAGACGGGCGCATGCGCCCGCCGAACCGTCTCCCCTTGACCGACGTCACCCGTCAACCCTGGCATACCTACAGGTCAGAAACGAGTGAAGCGGTGCGCCACCCGGACCGCCACGGCCCTCGGGCCTGTCGCCATTACGGATAATCGTTGACAGTCAACAATTTTTGGAGCGAAAATCAGCTGATCACGAGAAGGGAGCCTGGGTGCCGCCGGAATCAGTGCAGGTGAACGAGGTCGACCATGCTGCGGGCGGCACTGAGCTGACCGTCACCAGCCCGCACTGGAGGCTACGGGTCGACTGTGGTGAGCAGCTCGACCCGTACGAGCTCGTGCACCTCGCTTCCGGCCGCGTTGTCGCCGACGAGAGCTACTGCTACCGCCTGACGGTGACCGGCGTGACCAACTCCGGCTTTCACGGCGGCCCGGTCTCCTGCCGCCGGGTGCGCCCACTCGGCTGGTCGATCGAGCACCACGAGGACTCCGGAGCCACGTTGTTCCTCCTCGGCGGGCTGGACTTCGGCGCCCGCGGCCCGACCGGGATCCGGCTCGAGCACCGGATCACGCTGACCGCGTCAGGCCAGGTCATCGAGCAGATCGCGCTGGTGAATCAGGCCGGCCAGGACCAGCTCCGGCTGGACGACGTCCGCTTCGGCTTCCGCAAGACGCTGTTTGACCGCGGGCGTTGGGCCTGGCGGCCCCAGTGCGAACGGGCCGAGCTGGTCCCGGTCCCGCTGCGCCGCTTCCGGGCCCAGGATGTCGACCACCTGCTGGCCGGCTACCGCGCCCACGACCTGTTCCCGTCGGAGTGGCCGGGCCGCGACAGCCTCCCGGACCGGAGTTCGGAGGCCTGGCTGTGGGCCGAGGAGGACGGCGGCTTCCTCGTGGCCAAGTACGCCCAGGAGCACGCCGAGTTCAGCCTGGCCGACGGCGAGCACGTGGTCGCCCGGCGCCCGGCAGGCCCGGTGGCCTCGCTTCAGCTGGACCAGCTCCACAGCGACCGCAACCTCTGCTTGCGGCACAGCGGGGCCGGGGTCCGCGACGGCTTCCCTGAGCACGCGGCCGAGCTCGGTGCCGGCCAGCGCCTGAGCTTCGGTACCTCGGTCATCGTGGCCTACGACGGGGACTGGCAGGCCGGTTACGCCAGCTACAAGAACGTCCTCCGGGAGAGGGGCCACGTCACGCCGGCCGGCTACGACCCCCAGGTGCACTGGAACGAGCTGTACCGGCTCGGGTGGCGCTGCGGCTCGAACGCGCCGCTGCAGGAGCCCGCCGAGCTGTTCCAGGAGGCGGCCCGGGCCCAGGCGGCGGGGGCCCAGACGTTCTACTTCGACCCGGGGTGGGACCTGTTCGAAGGCAGCTCGGTCTGGGACACCGGGCGGCTGGGGCCGATCGAGGAGTTCATCCGGCGCCTGCACGACGAGTACGGGCTGGCCCTGGCCCTGCACCTCATGATCCACACCAAGTCGTCTGGGGAAGACCCGGCGATCTACCGGCGACGGCCCGACGGGGAGATTGACCTGTGGATCGACGCCACACCGTACGCCGGAGGCTTCGTGTGCCCGGCCTCGCCGGTCTGGCAGCGGCAGAAGACGGAGCGGCTGCTCCTGCTGGCCCGAGCCGGGGTCTCGTTCTTCATGTTCGACTTCGTCAACTACCAGCCGTGCTGGTCACGTGAGCACGGGCACCACGTCCCGCTGACCCGGGAGGAGCACGCCGATGGCATCATGACCGTCGTCCGGGCGGTCAAGTCGCAGTTCCCCGGCCTCACCATTGAGGCCCACGACCGCATCGGCGGCGGGCTGCCGCTGTACTACCAGCACGGATCGCCCGGCGCCCACGACGAGCTGTGGGGCTTCGAGTACATGTGGGACCCCTATACCGACCTGCTCAGCGGCCGGGCCCTGTCGCTCTATGAGTACAACCTGGCCTATGACATCCCCCTCTACCTCCACATCAACAGCGCGCATGACAGCCCGGCCATGCTCGCCTTCTGGTGGTACGCCTCCTGCTGCCGTCACCTCGGCATCGGCGGCCTGGCCGAAGGCGACGAGAAGTGGCCCCGCCTGACCGAAGCGATGCGCCGGTACCGGGCTCTGCAGCCCTGGTTCGCCCGCGGCCGCTTCGTCGGCATCGACCCCGTCACCCACCTGCACGTCCTCGACGGCGACGGCGACGGCGACGGCGGCAGCAGCGCGGTGCTGACCGCGTTCAACCTCGACGCGACCAGCGTGCGGCGGACGGTCAGCATCACCCCGGCCCAGCTGCCGCTGGGGACCGCGCCCGAGGTGGCCGGAGCACCCGCGGTCCTGGCCGGCGGCGTGCTGACGATCGACCTCGAGCTGCCCCCGCTCAGCCCGCTCGTGGTCGAGATCAGCACCGGTCAGCGGTAGCCGTATCGAGCCGGATGCCGGGCGGCTGTTTGCGGTCGCTGCCGGTGGGAAGCCGCCGGGCCTGTCACGACAGGGAGGGAAGAAAGGGTGTTACCCATGGACCCGGTGAACGACAGGCCGCCGATCGAGCTGGCGCCTACACAGGCCCCGGCCGCCGATCAGATCACCTTCATCGGCACCGCCACTACGGTCATCAGCGTCGCTGGTTTCACTATTCTGACCGACCCCAATTTCCTGCATCAGGGTGACCGCGCTTACCTCGGTCTGGGTCTCAGTACCAAGCGGCTGACCGAACCCGCCCTGTCGATCCAGCAGTTGCCCGCCCTTGACTTCATCGTGCTGTCTCACCATCACGGAGATCATTTCGACCGGATAGCGGCCCGCGACCTCGATCACAATCTGCCCATCGTCACCGAGCCGCACGCCGCCCGCAAGCTCCGCAGCCAGGGATTCCGGTCGCCTATCCCCCTGCCGACCTGGCGGTCGCAGTCTTATAAGCGCGGCCAGACCGAGGTCCGGGTGACCTCTGTTCCCGCCAAGCACGCGCCCCGGCCGCTCGGTTACCTCATCCCGCCCGTCATGGGCAGCATGCTCGACTTCTTCCGTTCCGGGCAACGGTTGCTGCGGATCTACATCACCGGTGACACCCTCATGCACGAGGGCATCGGTGCTATCGCCGGACGGTTCCCCGACGTCGACCTGTGCCTGATTCATCTGGGCGGTACCCGTATCGCCGGCGTCCTGCTGACCATGGACGCCCGCCAGGGGATCGAGGCGCTGCGGGTCATCGCCCCCCGCGAGGCCATCCCGATTCACTACGACGACTACACCGTCTTTCGATCCCCGCTGGCGGACTTCAAGCGGCTGACGGAGTGGGCCGGGCTGCCGACCAGCCTCCGCTACCTGGACCGCGGCGAGACTTACCGCCTCAACCTGGACGCGGGCGGCCACGAAGGCTAGCCAGCCAGCAGCCCCGGACCCCGGTCGACGTGCCCTCGGCCTGGGCCCCCCTGACCCTCAGGCGCGTGCGCTCTATTTGGGGGTCAGGCCGGGGGTAATCCCCATAGCCGATGGCGTTCGGTGGCGGCAGTCTGAAGGGGTAGGCACAACTCGGCAACTGCTGGAGGTTCATCGCGATGTTCGCCATCATCGCCCTCGTCGTTATCGCCATCGTGGCCATCAGCGTCCTCGGCGCGGCCATCCACATCCTGTTCTGGCCGCTGCTGCTGGTGGCGGTGGGCATCCTGGCCTGGGTCAAGCTCGGCCCGCGCCGCACCCGCTAGCCCCCGGCGCCCGCCGGAGCGCACCCGCTATCCGGTGGCGCCGCGGGCCGGTCTCCGGCCCGCGAGCATGCCCCGGAGCGGGACGGACCACAACGGCTCCGTGCCGTACCCGCGGGCGGCCAGGATGGTGTTGGCGGCGATGATGCCGGTAGCGGCGGCGCGCTCCATCAGCGCGCAGGGAAACGGAGCCGCCACCCAGTCGCCCGCCAGCGTCAGCCCGGGGACCGCGGTGCGCACGCCCGGGGTGGTGCCGTGGGCGCCCACCGGGAATCCGGCCGCATCGGCCCCGACCCGGCACCGCTGGTCGATCAGGTCCAGCCCGGAGAGCTCGGGCCACAGGACCCGGAGTTCGGCCAGCATCTGGGCCCCGAGAACGTCCGCGCTGACCCCGTCCGGGCAGGCGTAAGCGTGCAGTTCGACCACTGATCCGCCGGTGCGCTCGTGCCATCGCCGCGCGCCCGCCTCGAAGCGGTGGTACAGCGTGACCGAATCGAGCAGGCCGGGGTCGGCGATGCTGGTGAACTGGGCCCGGGCCGGGTCGACGTCACCGTCCAGCCAGTATCGGGCGACCGCGTAGGGGGGTCCGGTGCGTGGCTGGGCCGCGACCGCGGCCAGGCGTGGGTCACCCGCCGTGACCGGAGCCGAGGCGCCGAGGATCCGGGCCGCCGCGCGGGCGTCGGCCGCGATCACCACCTCATCGGCGCTCAGGGCGTCACCGGTGCCGAGGCGGACCTGCCAGCGTCCGGCCGGGCCACGGCCGACCGAGGTGACCGGCGTGCCGGTCCTGACGTCCGCGCCGCGCTGGCCCAGATAGCGCGTCAGCGGCGCCCAGATGGCGGTCTGGTAATCGGCGTGCGGCGCGTCCATGCCCAGGCCTTCGGGGTTCCCGAGGAAGAAGAAGTGGAACATCGCCACCAGCTCGGCCGCGGACATGGACTCGGCGTCGTTGAAGAACGAGTGCGCGAAGACGTTGAACAGCATCGCCCGGGCCCGGTCGGTAAGGCGTAGCGCCGTCAGGAACTCCTCGGCGCTGACCTGATCCAGCCGGGTGTAGGTCTGGTCCGGGTCGAACCGGAGCAGGTTGAGGCCGAGGGCCAGGTCGGCGTGCATCAGCTCGCGCAGCCGCAGGCTGGGTGAGCGGACCGTGAGCGCGAGCAGGCTCAGCGGCGGCGCCGGGGGGAGCCGGCTGAAGTCCTCCGCGGGCCAGCTGGCCGAGGTGACCGGATAGCTGCCCAGCGGATGAAGCAGCGGCGTCGTGCCCGTGCCGACGCGGCCCAGCATGCGCCGCCAGTTGTAGTACTGGCGGAAGAAGCCGTGAAACCCGTGGTCGACCAGCTGCACGGTGCCGTCGGGCAGGGTGTGCGGATCCGTGCCGAGCCGGCCGCCCAGCCGGTCGCCGGCCTCGCACAGCACGACGGGGACCCCGTGTTCGGCCAGCACCACCGCGGCCGAGACGCCCGCGATGCCACCGCCGATCACGGCGACCGCCGGGGCCCGGTCCGCCGCCGACGCCCGGCCCGGCGGCGAGCCGTTCGTCACCTGCGGGCGGACGCCCGCCATCCGCCCGACCCGCCTGGACACCGATCCCATGGCGGCCTGCTACCCAGCCAGCACCGTTTTCACGGCCCGCGTCGGCTGGACTCCGCCCGGGCCGGACTCCACTCCGGCTCCGATCAGCCGGCGAAGGCGCGCAGGCTCTCCTTGAGCGACCCCATCGTGGCCAG
This sequence comes from Streptosporangiaceae bacterium, assembly GCA_965277615.1. GTDB lineage: Bacteria > Actinomycetota > Actinomycetes > Streptosporangiales > Streptosporangiaceae > Bog-532. Next base: position 1,083,630 of record CBDIDG010000005.1, read on the forward strand.
GACCGCGGTCGGCTCGTAGCCGCAGTGGGCCATGCAGTTGTCGCAGCGCGGGTCCTTGCCCCGGCCGAAGTTCTCCCAGTCGGTGTCCTCCAGGAGCTCCTTCCAGGTCTCGGCGTACCCGTCGTCCAGCAGGTAGCAGGGCTTCTGCCAGCCCTTCAGGCAGTACAGCGGCACGCCCCACGGGGTGCACTGGAAGTCGGCCTTGCCCTCGAGGAAGTCCAGGTACAGCTGGGAGTGGTTGAAGCGCCACTTCTTGCGGCGGCCCTCGGCGAACGCCTTGCTGAACAGCTCGCGGGTCTGGGCCACGCCCAGGAACCGGTCCTGGTCGGGCGCCTTGTCGTAGGCGTACCCGGGGGCGATCTCCAGGCGGTCAACCCCGAGCTCGTCGTTGATGTAGTCCAGGGTTTCGATCAGGTCCTGCGGGGTCTCGGTGTTGAACACGGTGGTGTTCGTGTAGACCTGGAAGCCCTTCTCCTTGGCCAGCTTGATCGCCGTGACCGCCTGCTCGAAGACGCCTTTCTTGGAGACGGCTTCGTCGTGCCGGGCACCGACGCCGTCGAGGTGCACCATCCAGGCGAAGTTCTTGTTCGGCTTGAACTTGTGGATGTGCTTGGGCAGCAGGACGGCGTTGGTGCAGAGGACCACGAACTTCTTGCGCTTGAGCAGTTCCTCCGCGATCACGTGGATCTGCGGGTGCATGAGCGGCTCGCCGCCGGCAATCGAGACCATCGGCGCGCCGCACTCTTCGACGGCGGCGACCGCCTGCTCGACCGGCATGCGCTGCTTCAGCACCGAGGCCGGGTGCTGGATCTTGCCGCAGCCCGCGCACGCGAGGTTGCAGGCGAACAGCGGCTCCAGCTCCATGATCAGCGGGTACTTTTCGACCCGCTTGATCTTCTGCTTCATCAGATACGTTCCGAGTTTCACCGTCAGGTGAAGTGGCATGGCCATGAGTTCGTTGCCTCCGTGTCCCCCGTGCCAGCGCGCTCGCGCTCATCATGCAGTCTGTGTGGAACATACACGCTGTATGTCTCATGATGGCTGTATGGCAGCGAAACCGCAACCACGCCGGGCCGAGCACGCCTCTGACACCCGGGCCGCCCTGGTCGCGTCCGCCCGCCGCCTGTTCGCGGCTCAGGGCTACGACGGCACCGGCACCGAGCAGATCGTCGCCGATGCACGGGTCACCCGGGGTGCGCTCTACCACCACTTTCGCGACAAGGCGGACCTGTTTCGCGCGGTGATGGCCGAAGCGGCCGCATCGGTGGCGCAGCGGCTGATCGATGAGCAACTGGCCTCGGAAGTGCCGTCCCCGCTGGCCGAGATCCAGGGCGGCATCTCCGCCTTCCTCGACGTGTGCGTGGGCGGTGACTTCCAGCGGATCGTCCTGGTCGACGGGCCACGGGTGCTCGGGTCGGAGGCCTGGGACGAACTGGTCGAGCGGTACGGGCGCGGCATCCTGGAAGAGTGGCTCGACCGCAGCGTGGTCGCCGGCGACCTGGACGCGGTGCCGGTGCGGGCCCTGGCCCGGCTGCTCATCGCGATGCTGACCGAGGCCGGTCTGGCCATCGCGCGCTCATCGGATCCGGCCCAGACCCGGGCCGAGTTCGGCGTCGTGCTGGACCGCGTGCTCGCCGGCCTTCGCCCCTAGGGGGCGGTTGGCTAGGGTTGCGCGTGGAAGCCGACGACAGGGGGCGGATACTTTGGGCGTGAGTCGCCGGGTTGCGGCGCAGGGAGCTCTCACGCTCGGCGCTCTGGGCGTGGTTTTTGGCGACATCGGGACCAGCCCGCTGTACACGGTTCAGACGCTTTTCAATCCCAGCGATCCGCATCCGGTCAAGGTGTCGCACGACAGCATCTTCGGCGTCATCTCGCTGATCTTCTGGGCGGTGACGATCATCGTCACCGTCACCTACGTCCTGCTCGTGATGCGGGCCGACAACGACGGCGAGGGCGGGATCATGGCGCTCATCGCCTTGATCCGCCGCCGGGCGCTGCCGGGCGGACGCCGGGCCAAGGCCATCCTGGCGGGCCTGGGGATCTTCGGTGCCTCGCTGTTCTTCGGCGACAGCATGATCACGCCGGCCATCTCGGTGCTTTCCGCGGTCGAAGGGGTCAAGGTCGCCGCACCGTCGGTATCGGGCATCGTCATCCCGATCACGGTAGTGATCATCATCGCCCTGTTCATGGCCCAGCGGCTGGGCACCAGCGCCGTGGGCCGGGTGTTCGGCCCGGTCATGGCCGTCTGGTTCACGATCCTGGCCGCGCTCGGCATCAAGGGCATCGTCGGCCATCCGGTCATCCTGGAGGCGCTGTCACCCACGTACGCGATCGGCTTCCTGGCCGGCCACTTCGCGACCGCGTTCTTCTCCCTGACCGCGGTCGTCCTGGCCGTCACCGGCGCCGAAGCGCTCTACGCGGACATGGGCCACTTCGGCCGCGGGCCGGTCAGGCGGGCCTGGCTCTTGCTGGTGTTTCCCGCCTGCATCCTGAACTACCTCGGGCAGGGCGCCCTCATCCTGGGCCGGCCGGCCACCATCAGCAACCCGTTCTTCCTGCTGGCTCCGGCGTGGTCCCGGCTCCCGCTGGTGTTCCTGGCCACCCTGGCCACCGTCATCGCCTCGCAGGCGGTGATCAGCGGCGCCTTCTCCGTGGCCCACCAGGCCGGACAGCTCGGCTACCTTCCGCGCCTGCGCATCCAGTACACCTCGGAACAGGTGATGGGCCAGATCTACGTCCCGTGGATCAACTGGCTGCTACTGGTGTCCGTCCTCACCCTGGTGCTGGCGTTCCGTAGCTCGGCCGCCCTGGCCTACGCCTACGGCACCGCCGTGACCGGCACGATCACGATCACGACCCTGCTGTTCTTCTACTACGCCCGTCATCAGTGGCGCTGGCGACTGTGGATCGTGCTGGCGGCCGGCGGCATTCTGCTCGTCATCGACCTGCTGTTCTTCGCGGCCAACCTGACCAAGCTGACCCACGGAGCGTGGCTGCCGCTGCTGATCGGCATCACCATCTTCACCATCTTCACCACGTGGCAGCGGGGGCGCGAGCTCGTCACGCAGAAGCGGAACCGCGAAGAGGGCTCGCTCCGGGAGTTCATCACCCAGCTGCACGCCATGAAGCCCCCGCTGCCCCGGGTGCCGGGTACCGCCATCTTCCTCAACCGCGGCAAGAGCACCGCCCCGCTGGCCATGCGGGCCAACGTCGAGCACAACGAGATCCTGCACGAGCACGTCATCATCCTCTCGGTCGAGACGCTGCCCGTACCGCACGTCCCCGAGGAGCAGCGGCTGCAGGTCGACGACCTCGGGTACAAAGACGATGGGATCTTTCACGTCAACGCCCGCTTCGGCTACATGGACCAGACGGACGTTCCGGGTCTGCTGCCGCTGATCCGCGACGCCGGAGTCGAAGGCTCGTCACCCGACGGCAAGCTGTCGTACTTCGTGTCGCGCATCGAGCTCGTCCCGGGGGATGACCCGGGCATGAGCCAGTGGCGCCAGCGCCTGTTCATCGCGACCTCACGGATCACCGCTGACGCGCCCGAGGCGCTCCGGCTGCCCCGCGACCGAACCGTCAGCATGGGCTCGCGCATCGAGCTCTGACCGCCGGTCAGGCGAGGCGGCCCGCGTAACGCCGGCGGAAGCCGTCGCTGGTGCTGGCGGTGATCACCACGTCGTAGTAGCCGTCCTGGTTGGCCGGCCAGCGGACGGTCTTGGCGCCGCCGCCCTTCACGGTGACCTTCTTGGTGCTGCCCTCGTAGTCGTTCTTGGTCACGGTGTAGACGATTTCCGTCTTGCCGCTGTTGGCCAGCGTGAGCTCGACCGCCTTGGACTTCAGGGCGGCGGTGACGACGGGCACCTGCCCGCTGCTGCGGCCGGCCGGCACCACGGTGCCCGCGAAACTGGTCAGGAACCCGTCCGGGCCGTAGACCGAGAAGGCGTACTTGCCGGCGGTCAGGGCCGCGTCCCAGACGTAGGAGCCTGGAGCGTGCGGCAGCACGGTGACCGGGGTGGGGACGGCGGTCAGCAGCGCATCGGGGTAGACGGCGAACGAGGCGCCGACCTTGCCGGTGTTGGTCAGCGCCGCGGTGACCTGGCTGGTCGTGCGGTTCACGGTCACGTCGGCGTGCAGCTGGTAGTTGGTCGGGCGGTGCGGCCGGGTGCCGGGCTCCTGGGTGGGCATCTTCTGGTCGCCCTCGGCCGGCGGGGTGGTCGACCCGCCGGTGAGCTGGGTCAGGGCCCAGGTCTGGTCCAGGGTCGGGATGTTCTTGGGGACCGAGAAATCCGGGTGCTTGAAGTCGAACGCGGTGGTCAGGTCGCCGGTCACCGAGGCCCGCCACGGGGTCACGTTGACCGGCTTCACCCCGGTCCAGGCGGCCAGGAACTGGAGCATCGAGGTGTGGTCGTAGACGTTGGAGTCGACGTAGCCGCCCCGGGTCCAGGGCGAGCAGATCATCATCGGGACCCGGGTCCCGGGGCCGATCGGCAGCCCGCCGATGTGCTCGTCGGTCACGCTCGCCTCGGGGAACGGCGGAAGCTGGTGGTCGAAGAACCCATCGTGCTCGTCGTAGGTGATGAACAGGGCCGTGTTCTTCCACAGCCCGGGGTTCGACAGCAGCGTCTGAAGCACGGTGTTCACGTAGTGCGCCCCATAGTCGGGGGTGAAGGACGGGTGCTCGCAGTAACCGGCCGGGGCGACGATCCACGACACCTGCGGCAGCTTGTTGCTCTTGACGTCGCTGATGAACGACGACAGCACGTACGCGGCGTGGGTCTTGCTCAGCGCGGGCGCCCCGGCATCGGTCTTCCACGGGGTCACCGCCCCCCGGGTCGCCAGCGACCCGGTCCCGCCGTTGCGGCTGTTGGTGGTGTTGAACTGCTGGTAGAACCACAGCGGGTTGTCGCCGAAGTCGCCCAGGAAGTAGTCGGGGAAGTCGCTGCTGTCGCCCACCTGGTCGTTGGTGTAGACCTGCCAGCTGACTCCGGCCTTCTGCAACTGGTCGGGGTAGGTGGTGACCTCGGCCGTCCCGGCGTCCGGCCCGAAGTCGACCGTGTAGTCGTCGGGGTTGGTGATGAAGCCGGACGACGTGCCCGTCCACCAGTACATCCGGTTGGGGCTGGTGGGGCCCATGATCGCCTGGTGGTAGCCGTCGCAGACGGTGAAGGCGTCGGCCACGGCGTACTGGAACGGGATCTCGTCCCGGGTGAAGTAGCCCATCGTCTCTTCGGTCTTGGCCGGGACGAAGTTGTTCCACAGGCCGCCGTTGCGGGCCGCGTGGTCACCGTCCCAGCTGTGGTCGAGGTCGCCATCGACCTGGTTGGTGAGCTGGTAGGGCAGCAGGTGGCCGAGGTCGGTGCGGGCCGGGTCCGGCTGCTGGAAAATGCCGGTCCCGTCCTGGTAGGTCAGGGCCTGCTTGTCGCCGAACCCGCGCACTCCGCGGAGCGTCCCGAAGTAGTGGTCGAAGGAGCGGTTCTCCTGCATCAGGATCACCACGTGCTTCACGTCGGCGATGGTCCCGCTCCAGCCCTTCGGCAGCGCCTCGGCCGCTGCCGAGCTGCCGTCCACCGCGGCGCCCGCCGGGGCGGCGGTGAGGCCAGCCGCCGTGACCGCCGCAGCCCCGAGTCCCGTGTACTGCAGGAATCGGCGCCGGCTGAAGTTGTGGTTTTCACCGTCTTGATTCATGTCCTACTCCCACGGTTAGCTCAACCCGGTCGGTTGTGGGCGTACGTGTGGTGACACGTTCGCAACGTCGGGCAGGTGCCTAGTGTGGTCGCGACAGGCCGCACGGAGGTGAACACATCGTGTCAATCCCTGGATGGCAAATCAACACATTCAGGGCGGCCGCCCGCCCATTACCGAACTCACGCCTGTGCCATCGACCGTGTGTGTTACGCCAGCGCGGGGCAAGATCACTCCGACCGGAACGGCGGCTAGGAGGACACCATGAGCACGATGGGCCCTGACCAGTTGGGTCCGCACCGGGTGCGCTTCAGCTTTGACGGCGCCCCGCTGGAGGCGCCGCGCGGCATGACCATCGGTGGCGCGCTGCTGGCCAACGGGATCGTGTCCTGGCGCCGGACCCGCGTCGAGGGCCGGCCGCGCGGCATCTTCTGCGGCATCGGGGTCTGCTTCGATTGCCTGGTGGACGTGGGTGACCAGCGAGCCGTGCGGGCCTGCCTGATCCCGGTGCGGGACGGCGACGACGTGCGCACCAGCACGTCGGCCAGGGCCGCAGATTGAGCGGCGTCATCGACGTGGCCGTGGTCGGGGCCGGCCCGGCCGGTCTGGCCGCCGCGCTGGCCGCCGGCGACCTGGGCTGCGAGGTCACGCTGATTGACGCCGGGAGCGGGCTCGGCGGCCAACTGTACCGGCCCGGCCTGCTGTTCCCCGGCCGGGGCCAGGACCGTCACGCGGCGACGGAACAGCTGCCGCCCCGGCTGGCCCGCATCCGGCAGGTCAGGCAGGTCCGGCATCTGGCTGCGACCTCGGCCGGGCCGGCCACGCGGGACCACGACGGCGTGGTGACCTTGTGGGTGGGCGGCCTGGAAGGCGGCGCCGAGACCACGGTGGAGGTCCGGGCGGTGGTGCTGGCCACCGGCGCGTCCGAGGTCGTGCTGCCGTTTCCCGGCTGGGACCTGCCCGGCGTGACCACCGCGGGCGCGGCGCAGGCCCTGCTGAAGAGCCAGGGTGTGACCGTGGGCCGGCGGGTCCTGGTGGGAGGGTCCGGGCCGCTGCTGCTCCCGGTTGCGGCCCGCCTGGCCGAAGCCGGAGTACACGTGGTCGCGGTGCTGGAGGCGACACCCGCACTGGCGGGCCTGCCCCAGGCGCCAGGGGTGCCCCAGGCGGCGGCCCTGCCCCAGGCGGCAGGCGTGCCCCAGGCGGCGGGGCGGGCCGCGTTTGGTGGGCCGCTGGACGAGGCCGCCGGCTACGCCGCGCTGCTGGCTCGCCGCGGCGTGCCGGTACGCACCGGATACGCGGTGGTCGCCTGCCGGGGCGCCGGCCGGGTGGAGCGGGCCGTGATCGCCCGGCTGGACCAGGACTGGCGGCCGGTACCCGGCTCGCAGCGGGAGGAGACCGTGGATGCCGTGCACGTCAGCTTCGGCTTCTCGCCCGCGCTGGAGCTGCCCCGCGCGCTGGGCTGCGCCGAGGTGCCGCCCGCATCGCGGCCGGCCGCCGCGGTCGCCTGCGACACCGACCAAGCCACATCGGTGCCCGGGGTGTTCGCGGCCGGCCAGGTGACCGGGGCCGCAGGCGCGGAGGTGTCCGAGCTGGAGGGATACCTGGCCGGCACGTCGGCCGCGCGCTACCTGGGCCGCGTGCACCCGGACGCGTACGCGGAGCGCACCCGGACGCTGCGGGCCCGCCTGGACGATGCCCGGCGGCTGGCGGCGCCGCTCGACGCCGCCTATCCGCTGCCGCCCGGCTGGCTGGAGTGGCCCGACGCCGGCACCGTCGTCTGCCGCTGCCAGGAGACCCGCTGGTCAGAAATTGACGCGGCGGTGGCCGCCGGCGCGCGAACCGTGCCCGCGGTCCAGGAGGCGACCGGCTGCGGTACGGGCTACTGCCAGGGGCGCGTCTGCGGGCCGGCGCTGCAGTACGCGGTGTCCGCCGCCTCCGGCCGGTCACTGGCCCAATAGCCTCCTTAACAACAGCCCGGCCCGCCAGAGCAACAGCCCGGCCCGCCAGGCCAGTGAAGGGAACAGCTGGATGGAACGCAGGATCCTCGGCGCTACCGGCATCTCGGTCAGCGAGATGGCCCTCGGGGCGATGATGTTCGGAGCGGGGGGCAACCCCGATCACGACGATTCGATCCGGGTGATCCACGCCGCTCTCGATGCCGGGATCAACCTCGTCGACACGGCCGACGTGTACTCGTCGGGTGAGTCGGAGATCATCGTCGGCCAGGCCATCAAGGGGCGCCGGGACGACGTCGTCCTGGCCACCAAGTTCTGCCTGCCGATGGGGGCCGACCCGAATCAGAGCGGCGGCTCCCGCCGGTGGATCACGCGGGCGGTCGAGGACAGCCTCCGGCGGCTCGGCACCGATCACATCGACCTCTATCAGATGCACCGCCCCGATCCCGCCACCGACGTGGGCGAGTCCCTGTCCGCCCTCAGCGACCTCGTGCACGCGGGCAAGGTGAGAGCGATCGGGTCGTCGACGTTCCCGGCCGAGCTCATGGTCGAGGCCCAGTGGGCCGCGGAACGTCGCGGCCTCGAGCGCTTCCTCTCCGAGCAGCCCCGGTATTCGATGCTCAACCGGGTGAACGAGGCCGCGGTGCTGCCGACGGCCCGGCGGTACGGCATGGGCATCTTGACCTACGGGCCGCTGTCCAGCGGCTGGCTGTCGGGCCGGGCCGATCCAACCCGGGGACACCGCAGCGCGGGCGCCGGGGCCCGCGTCTTCGACCAGGACCTGCCCGCCAACCGGGCCAAGCTGGACGTGGTGCGCCAGCTCAGCGAGCTGGCCTCCGAAGCCGGCCTGGCGTTGCCTCATATGGCCACCGCCTTCGTGCTGGCCCACCCGACCGTCTCGGCCGTGCTGCTCGGCCCCCGCACCATGGAGCAGCTGGAGAGCTCGCTCGCCGGGGCGGGCACGGTGCTCGACGGGGATCTGCTGGACCGGATCGACGCCATCGTGGCCCCGGGGACCGAGATCAACCCGCTCGACAACTACTACACCAACCCGGATCTGGCCGACACCCGTCGCCGTCGCCGCTGACCGGCCTGCGACCGAGCGGGCCGCGTTCAGCGGCGGCTGGTCCAGCGGGGGCCGGTCGCGGCCCACGCTGATTCCCAGGCGTCCAGGCGACGCTTATCGAGCACTACGCGGCACAGCCCGTAACAGATGAGCAATCCCCCGGCGGCCCCAGCCACGATGACGACCGCCGTGGCCGAGGCAAAGGTGATCGTGATGGCCTGGCCCGTAGGAGGGGCGGCCGGCTCGTCCTCGCGGTTCAGCCAGATCGGTATCCGGGTGCCTGCGGCGGTGCTGGCCAGAGCCCGGTCGGTGACGGCGGTGAGCACACCGGATCGTTCTCCGCCACCCGGCGCGGGCCAGCGGGCCATGACCGCCCACGCCGGCGTCAGCTTGCTGCCCGGGGCGCCCTGGATCAGGACCGCGGTAGCTGGCCGTAGCCTTGCGTCAGCAGCACGCTGTGACTGATACAGCTGCACGCCCATCAGCGACGCCCCCGCCATCGCCGCAAGGAACGCCGCCGCCAGGGCCAGGAGGACGGCGCCCTCGATCCTGTCGTAGGGACGCCGGAGCGGGTTCCGCCCAGCCAGCAGCCGGGCCAGCCTATGCACCGCGCGGATCAGTCGGCGGCCCTCGCTACACGATCTTTGGCCGCCACGTCCGGCCGCCGAAACAGTCAAGGGACTCGCCGCCTTCAACGCAGAACTGCTAGCGGCGAAGGAGCGCAAGGTCCGGGCAGATCCAGGCCCGCTATGTGGCCCCAACATCGCACGAGCGCGCCGGGAAGGACAATCCGCCGATCGTGCCCGCCTGGACCATCGGGGTGCGCTCCTAGACTGGTCACGTGAGCATCGCCCTCACCCTGCTGGCCGATGTGAGGTGGCGGGGGAGACCGGTTGCGGGCGACCGCCCGCAGGCGCTGCTGGCTGCGCTCGCGGTCCGGGACTGCCGTCCGGTGCGGCCCGAAGATCTGATTGAGCTCGTCTGGGGCGACGACGCCCCGAGCAACGGCCTGAAGAGCCTCCAGGTGCTGGTGTCGCGAGCCCGGAGCGCGTGCGGTGCGGACGTGATCGTCCGCGATGGCGCCGGGTACCGGCTCGGGGCCGCGCCCGCTGAGGTCGACAGCGCCCGGCTGACCGGGCTCGTGGGCGCTGCCGCCGCCGAACTTGACCGGGACGCGGCCGCCGCCGCGGAGCTGGCTCGGGAGGCCCTGGCGCTGACGGCCGGTCTGTCCGGGACCGCTGACGGGGACGACGGCCCGCTCGCCGAGATCCGGCGGGCTGCCGCCGCGGATGCGGCCGCCGCGCAGGTGATCGCGGCCCGGGCGTCCAGCCGGACCGGTGCGCACGCGGCCGCACTCCCGGTGCTGGCGGCGGCCCAGGCTCAGTCGCCCCATGACGAGCCGTTGCTCGCGGACCTGCTCCGCAGCGAGGCCGCCGTGAACGGGCCGGCCGTAGCGCTGGAGCGTTTCGAGCGGTACCGCCGGGACCTGCGTGAGCGGCTCGGCACGGATCCCGGCGAACTGTTGCAGCGCACCCACCGCAGCCTGCTGGCCCTCGACCGCCCGGTCCGCCGGGGCGTGCACTACGAGGCGACCGAGCTGATCGGCCGGGAGGACGACCTGGCCCAGCTACGGGCCCTGATGGCCAGCGCGCGGGTGGTGTCCATCGTCGGCGCGGGCGGTCTGGGCAAGACCCGGCTGGCCCACGTGCTCGCCCGGGACGCAACTCAGCCGGTGGTCCACTTCGTGGAGCTGGCCGGTGTCACCGCGGCCGAGGATGTCGCGGTCGAAGTCGGGTCCGTCCTCGGGGTCCGCGATTCGGTCAGCACCCGCCGCACCTTGACCGCCGAGCAGCGGGCCGACATCAGGGCGCGGATCGCGCAGCGGCTGGCCCAGTCCCCGAGCCTGCTGGTCCTGGACAACTGCGAGCACCTGGTCGAGGCGGCGGCGGAGCTCACCGCCTTCCTGGTCGCAGCCTCACCTGATCTGCACGTGCTGACCACCAGCCGGGCGCCGCTCGCGATCGCCGCCGAGCGCGTCTATCCGCTCGGCGAGCTGCAGACCGGCGACGCGGCGCAGCTGTTCCGCGAGCGGGCGATCGCCGCCCGCCCCAGCGTCCGGCTCACCGAGCAGGCCGTGGCCAGTATCGTCAGCCGGCTCGACGGCTTGCCGCTGGCCATCGAGCTCGCCGCGGCCCGGGTGCGGGCCATGTCGGTCGAGGAGATCGACCGCCGCCTCGAGGACCGGTTCACCCTGCTGCGCGGCGGCGACCGCAGCGCACCCGACCGGCACCAGACTCTGCTCGCGGTCATCGAGTGGTCCTGGAACCTGCTAAACGCCGACGAGCAGCGCGCCCTGGGCCGGCTGGCGCTGTTCCATGACGGCTTCACCCTCGATGCGGCGGAAACCGTACTCGGCGCCAGCGCCTTCGATGCGGTCCGCGGCCTGGTCGATCAGTCCCTACTGAACGTCACCGAGGCCCCGGCTGGGATCCGCTACCGGATGCTGGAGACGGTCCGTGAGTTCGGCCGGATGCAGCTCGCGAGCGCCGGTGCGGAGGCCAGCGCCCGCGCCGCCCAGCGCGGCTGGGCCGTCGGTTATGCGTCCGCGCATCAGGCGGGATTGACCGGCCCTGGCCAGTTCGGGGCGATCGACGCGCTCAGCGCCGAGGAGACCAACCTGGCCGACGAGCTGCGCGGCGCGATCGCCGACGGGGACCGCGACGCTCTCGTCCAGTTGCTGGCCCCGCTCGGGCTGTTCTGGAGCATGCGCGGCGAGCACCTTCGGCTCATAGCCCTGGTCGGGGCGGTCGCCGAGGCAGTCTGCGGCTGGCTGCCCCCGCCGGACCTGGCCAACGCCGCCCGGGTCGCCACCGCGATCATCTTGAACAACTCGATGATGATTGGTGGCCGCGAGGCGGACGGCCCGCTGATGGACCTGCTGCGTCAGCTTGGCCCCGATCCGGGGGGCAACGTCTACTTGTCGGGCCTGGTCCGGGTGCTGCTTGCGTACGACTCGGCCGGTGCCGGCAGCTATCCGTACCGGTTTGCCACCGACGGCGCCACCGGGGCCGGTGCCACTGGGTTTGCCGAGCGGCTGACGGCGCTCGCCGCCGATCCCGACCGGCACACGGCGGCGGCCGCCAGCCAGATGCTCGGTCACGAGCGCGAGAACGCCGGGGATCCGCTCGGCGCGATCGAGGCCACCGAGCGCGTCCTGGCGCTCGTCCGCGACGAGGACGGCCCGTGGTCCTGCGCGATGCCGCACGGCCTGCTGGCCGATCTGACCATGCACGTCGGTGACCATGCGGCGGCGGTCGAGCACGCCCGGATCGCCCTGCCGGTGATGCAGCGAATCGGCGCCAGCGATGATGAACTACAGCTGCGCACCCTGCTGGTGTTCTGCGCGATCGGTGACGAGCGGCTCGCGGACGCGGCGGACGAGCTGGGCCGGATGGATCAGATCGCGGACAGTTCGATGGCGTTCGGTGCGGCCGCCTTCCGGCTGGTGTGCCGGGCCGAACTGGCCCTCGCCTCCGGCGACCCCGGTGCCGGGCTGGCGTTGTACCGGGAGTGCACGGCCCAGATGCAGGAGATTCAGCTGCCCGGAGTCACCCGCACCGGAATGGAACCGTGGACGCTGTTCGGTGCGTCGATGGCGCTGACAGCGCACGCCCGCTTCGCAACCGGCGATGACGTCCCGCACGGGGAGACGCTGTTCCGCGCTTCCCGTAACGGCGCGCTGCAGATTCTGTCCACTGAGAACCCTCACCTGGACTACCCGGCAGCGGGGCTGGTGCTGTTCGCCCTGGGTACGTGGAGCCTGCTACGCCGGGTCGCGCCGGCCGGGGACGCGCTGCGGCTGATCGCTCTGGCTGACCGGTTCGCCTATGACCACAAGGTCCCCACCATGCGCTGGGAGCGGATCACGCCCGCGGCCGAGGAAGCCGCGCCCGGGCTGCTCGCCCGGCTGCAGGCCGAGTACCAGAACCGCCCGCAGCCGGACCTGCTGCGGCAGGCCCGGCTGGCGGTGGAGCGGCTGCCCAGCTGAGACCGGGCGGCCGGGATCCCAGCGCTATATGTTCCGCCGGTAGCTACGCACCGAGAGCGGCGCGAAGACCGCGATCACCACCAGGCCCGCAAGTAGCGTCCAGCCCGTCTCGCGGGTGACGATGCCTTGGTTGGCCAGGGCGCGGGTGGCAGACACCAGGTGTGAGACCGGGTTGACCTTGACGAACGCCTGCAGCCAGCCCGGCAGGGTGGTCACCGGCACGAACGCGTTGGACAGGAAGGTCAGCGGGAACAAGATCAGGAACGAAATCCCCTGGACGGACCGGGCGCTCTTGGCGATGGTGCCAATGTAGGTGAAGACCCAGGCCAGCGCCCAGCCGATGAACATCGCCAGCACGATCGCGCCGAGCACGCCGAGCACCCCCCCGCCGGGCCGGTAGCCGATGATCACGCCCATCACGAACGTCAGCCCGGCCGCGATCAGGTAGCGCACCAGGTCCGCGACCATCGGGCCGGCCAGCGGGGCGATCCGGGCCATCGGCAGCGCCTTGAACCGGTCGAAGACCCCCTTCTCCATATCCTCGCGCAGCTGCACGCCGGTGGACATGCAGGTGGTCAGCACGGTCTGGGCCACGATGCCGGGGATCAGCAGCGGCAGGTAGCTGTGTACGTTGCCGGAGATCGCGCCGCCGAAGATGTAGGCGAACATCGCCGTGAACAGCAGCGGCTGCAGCGTGACGTCGAAGAACTGCTCCGGGTTGCGCCGCATCTTCTTCAGCGCGCGCCAGGCCATGATCAGCGTCTGGGTGATCGTCTCGGTGATGGTGTTGCGCGGGCGGGTACGAGCCACCGCGGCGGCCGGGTCGACGGTGCCGAGCGGGGCACTGCCGGCGGGCGCCGGGCTCGCGGTCATGGTGCTCACTGGGTCTCCAGAACGGTCTTGTGGTCGGCGTCGGCGTCGGCTTCGGAAGTAACGGTTCCGGCCGGGCCCGGATGGCCGTCGGCGTCGGCGCCGTGGCCGGTGATGGCGAAGAAGACCTCGTCCAGGGTTGGCTTGTCCACGCTCACCGAGGTGATCGCCACCCCGGACTGGCGGAACCCGATCAGCACGTCGGCGGCCCGGTCGGCGGTGGCGAGGGGCACGTTGATCCGCCCCGACTCGGGCGTCAGGACGGGCTCGGCGCCCGCGATCTTCCGTACGACCTGGCGGGCGAGTTCCTGATCAGCGCCCGGCGCCAGCTGGACCTGCAGCGTCGAGTTGCCGACTGAGGCTTTCAGCTCATCGGGGGTGCCCTCGGCGACCTTGCGGCCCCGGTCGATCACCGCGATCCGCCCGGCGAGCTGATCGGCCTCATCGAGGTACTGGGTGGTGAGCAGGACCGTGCAGCCCTCGGTGACCAGCTCGCGAATGGTGTCCCACATCTGCCCGCGGGTGCGCGGGTCAAGTCCGGTGGTCGGCTCGTCCAGGAAGATCAGCGGCGGCCGGGTGATCAGGCTGGCCGCGAGGTCCAGCCGGCGGCGCATCCCGCCGGAGAACTGCGCGATCGGCTTGTCCGCCGCTTCCTCCAGGCCGAACTGGGTCAGTAGCCGTTTGGCGGCGGCGCGGGCGTCGGCCGACCGCAGGCCCTGTAGCCGGCCGAACATCCACAGGTTCTCCGTCGCGGTCAGGTCCTCGTCCACCGACGCAAACTGGCCGGTGACGCCGACCAGCTGGCGGATGCGGTGGGGCTCGCGGGCCACGTCCACGCCGAATATCCGGGCCTGCCCGGCATCGATCGGCAACAGGGTGGCCAGCATGCGCAGGGCCGTCGTCTTCCCGGCGCCGTTGGGGCCCAGGACGCCGAAGATTTCGCCCTGGCCGATATGAAGGTCGACTCCGTCGACCGCCCGGAGCTGGCCGAAGGTCTTGACCAGGCCGGTGGCGTCAACGGCTGCTGTAGCTGTCATAGCAAGGACGCTAAGCGGCCGCCCCTTCACCGCGGCTACACGGCGGTATCACCGATGACGTGGCCGGGAAGGCGGCTGTTGCCCGCCCGGTTCCGGTCCGGCCCGGTGCCATGCTTTACGTTGGCGGGATGAGCGCGCCGCCTGAAGTCATCTACATCATCCGGCATGCGGAGAAGCCGCTGAAGCCCCCGCTGTCCGGGGTCGACTACCAGGGCGGCCAGAACGAGCATTCGCTGCTGCCGCGCGGATGGCAGCGCTCGGGTGCCCTGGCGGCCCTGTTCCACCCAGAGTTCGGGCCGATGCGGGAGGGCTTGCTCACCCCGACCGTGCTGGTCGCCCCCTCCTGGGGCCACCCGGGCAAGACGGCCGCGCATCGCTCGTACCAGACCATCCAGGGACTGAGCGAGCACCTGGGCCTGCCGATCACGTCCGAGTTTGCCCAGGGACAGGAACAGCTGCTGGCCGACAACCTGGTGGGCAGCCACTCCGGGGTCGTGCTCATCTGCTGGGAGCACAAGCACATCCCGGTGATCGCATCCTCGTTGCCGGTCGTCGACGGCACCGTCATCCCGCGCAAGTGGCCCGGCGACCGGTACGACGTCATCTGGTTGTTCACCCTCGTCCCGGAGCCCGGCCCGGTCCGCTACGCCTTCAGCCAGATGCCGCAGCAGCTGCTGTCCGGAGACGCCGCAACCGTGATATCAGCCGAGGCCGATGAGCCCGCGAACGGCTCCGGCCGCCGCAAGCACCACAAGGGCTGAGCCGGGACCGATCGCGGACATCGCCGGCGCGGAATGCACCAGATCATCGGGCTCAGGAAGCGCTGAGCTCACGTTCGGGCCGATCATCACGCCTACGGGAGCGGCCGCGGGCCAGCAGGACCAGATAGGCCGCGAGAACGATCCCGGTCAGGTTGATGAGCAACTGGAGCGCGGATCCGGCCGCTTCGTGGAAGCGCCCAAACACCAGGGCCAGCGCTCCGTTGCCCGCGGCCGGGATTGTCGTCACGGAGATGAACACGCCCACCAGGGCCGCTGACTTGGCGGAGGTGAGAGATAGCGTCCCGGCGGCGCCGGCTACGAGCGCCGTGATGAGCGAGAACCAGCCCGGCTGATAGATGAACTCGGTGCCGTTCGAGGAGGCCAGGTCATGCCCGCTGACCAAACCGGTGACCCGCCACAGGGCAGCCACGGCCGCGGTCACGGCAATCGCCCCGGCGAACCCGACAACGAGTGCCACGATCCCTCGGCGGACGGCATTCCAGCGGCGGAGCCGCAACCCGACGGCGATGCCCGCCAGCGGCCCGAACTCCGGGCCGACGACCATCGCGCCGACGATGGTGATGGGGGAGTCTGTCGCGACGCCGATCGCCGCCAGGATGCACGCCAGCACCATGAACGTCATGAATGTCCAGGTCAGCGTGGAGTCTTCGCCTGTACTGGCGACAACTTCGTCCCAGATGATGGCGTCGGCGCCCTCCCCCGGCGCGGCACGTTCGGCGCGTTGCACACCGTCACCGATTGCTGTATCAACTCCGCGCCAGCTGATGGAGCCGTCCCGGTCGATGCCCAGCTCGCGCAGTTCGCTGACGACCTGCTGTACGCACTCGCGAGCCAGGTCGGCCTGGAACAGGTCACCGCTGGGGTCGCGAGCGACGCCCGGCAGCACGATGATGTTGGTCGCGCCTGGCTGGCGGCTCAGTATCGCCTCGACCTCGTGGCTGAAGTGGACCGGGCTTACCACGCGTACATGCAGCAACGACATGCTGCGTAAGCCTGCCCGACCCGGGCCGCCGCCGCCGAATGGGCCGCAGATATTACAGACCGGTGATGCGAAGGAGGCTGCCGTAAGAAAGCTGGTGCGGCATGGCGCTCATGGTGTGGATCGGCGGATCACTTGGATCCTCCCTCACCGAAGGAGCGGATATGCGCAAGCGCAGATGGCGGGCAGCGGGCACTGGCCTGCTGGTGGCAGGGGTCGGCCTGTTCGGCGCGGCCACGGCGGCCAGCGCCAGCACGGCTGCACCAGCCAGCACGGCTTCACCAGTGGTGGGCTACTCTTACGTCGACGGCAACACCGTCGCCACCAACACCATCGACGGGTTCGCCCGGCACGCCGACGGTTCGGTCACCCCGCTTCCTGGGTCTCCGTTCGCGGCGGGCGGCGCGGGCCTGGGCTCGGGTCTGGCTTCCCAGGGAGCGATCCAGGCCACCCCGGACGGCAGGTACCTGCTAGCGGTCGACGCCGGCAGCAACCAGATCTCGGTCCTGCGCGTCACCAAGGGCGGCGTGCCCGTGCTCGTCGGCCAGCCAGTGTCCTCCGGCGGCGTGCAGCCGGTGAGCGTCGCGTTCTCTCGCTCCGGGCTCGTCTACGTCGCGAACTCCGGCGCCGGCGGCAGCGGCTACTCCGGCTTCCGCCTGCATCTCAACGGCAGCCTGACCGCAATCCCCGGCACGACGGTCACGGTGCCAGACAACGCCGGCCTGGGCGACGTGTTCTTCAACGCCACCGGCGACCACCTCATCGGCACCCGGACCGGAACGTCGATGATCGACAGTTTCGTGGTGCTGCCCGGCGGCCACCTGATCGCCGCCAAAGGTTCTCCCTTCACCGGGCAGGGCCTCGGCCAGCTCGGCGCGGAGTTCTCGCCCGCCAATCCCGCACAGCTGTTTGTCAGCAATGCGCACAACGGCGCCGGCCTGGGCACCGTGTCCGCCTACCGCGACAGTTTCTTCGGCCAGCTTTCCCCGATCGGGTCCTCGCCCTACGCCGACGGGCAGACCGCGCCCTGCTGGGTGGAGATCAGCCACGACGGCAAGTACCTGTTCACCGTGAATACCGGCTCGGGAAACATCTCCAGCTACGCCATCAACCCGAACGGCTCACTCGCCCTGATCGGCAGCACGCCCATCTCGGGCGGCGGGGCTGACATCGACGCCCGCCTGTCCCCGGACGGCAAGACGCTGACCGTGGACGGCAGCGGTAACCACATTCTGTCGGTCTTCGCCGTGCACGGCGGAACCCTCACCGAGGTGCCCAGCTCGCCGACGCCACTGCCCGCCGGGGGCGCCCCGGCCGGGATCGCCAACATCTAGCCACGCCTAGACGTCCCTGGCCCGCCCGAAGCGACGGGCCAGGGACATTCCCATCCGCCGGCTAGCGGGGAGAAAGGAGGGCCGCCAACTCCGATCACGATTCTCGCGCGTACTCGCCGGTTGACCTGCGTATTTCCTCTTGCACGATCTGCCTGATATCGGCGCGGCGGGCGCGGCGCCAGGTTATGGCGACCAAGAAGAAGCCTGCCAGCGCTAGGAACGCGCAGACGATAGCGGTGTGGACGGACACTTGGGTCGCCCGAAATTCGACCGGGACGCCCGCGACTGAATTGACCACAGACACGATCGGCTTGGAGAAACTGAGGATGCCGCCTGGTGCGCTCAGGTGCACGGTCCTGCGCTGGCTCGGCGCCAGCCAGCGCAGATCGCTGAAGTGCAGCAGCGAGCAGATAGCCACCGTGGCCGCCGAAAACGCCAGGGCCATGGCGCCACTGCGAATGACTAGAGAGGGCGCTGGCCCCGGCAGGCGTTTCCTGGCCGCGCCCAGGAGCGGCGCCGCGACGCCGATTACCGTAGCGAGCGTTATCAGCCAGACGCGGTACTGCGCGACGAGCCAGGTCCAGCTGTCCAGATGCACCAGTGCCCAATGCGCCCCGCTCGAACTCATCAGCTTCTCCTCCACCGCTGCAAATGCCGGGTTGGTTTCACCTACCCGGCATCTCCTGCTGTAGTGCGTCCAGCAACCGATTGAGCGCGGCGCGCCGATAGGCCACGATGGTCATCAGCGCGCCGCTGCAGGTGGGGGTACTGCTAAACCTGCGGTGGGCGTCACTTCCTCAGTTTGTTCAGCGGGCCGCTCGTGCCGCCGCTGAGTTGGCCGGCATGGACGCCGGGGCCTGCGTCTGAGCCGTCGGGTTGGGGACCGGCAGCGGCTGGCAGGTGAGGTCCCACTCGGCGTGGGCCTTGCGCGGCGGCAGTTTCCCGGTCTCCAGGTAACTGGCGATCGTGCCGTCGACGCAGAGGTTGCCGAACAGCGAGTCGGCGTGCGAAGTGCCGCCCGGCTCGGCCAGCAGCACCGAGTTCGGGAACAGCTTGCGGACCTCGAGGCTGCCCGGGAACGGTGTCGCCGCATCCAGTGTCTCGTCGATCAGCAGGGCGCTGTGGATCGCGCGCCCGCTGCCGTCCGAGGCGACCTGCACCGGCCGCTGGGCCGGGGCGGGCCAGTGCAGGCAGGGCGCGTTGAACCAGGCGTTGTCCCAGGTCTCGAACGGCGCGATCTTGTTCACCGCGGTGTTGTCCCGCTGCCAGACCGACCAGCTCGTGGGCCACTGCACATCGGTGCACTGAACCGCGTTGTACACCGCGAACCCGTTGTCGTTACCCGGTGTGTCCGTGCCCTGGTACAGGCTCACCAGGTTGGCCGCCGCGGTCGCGCTGTGGGTGTTCTCCCAGTCGGCGAAGGCGCTGCCGAGCTGCAGCCAGGTCTGCTGGTAGTAACCGGCTTCGAGGAAGATGTCGGTCCACTCGTCCGGGCCGACCACGCCGCCGATCGGAGTCTTGGCCAGCGTGGCCAGCTCCGCGTACCAGCGCTTGCTGACCGCCTGCTGGGTGGCACCGAGGTGGTAGACGGTGTTGTACTTGGCCAGCCAGCCGAACCAGATGTTGACGTTCCGGTTGAACGCGATGTCCTGGTTGAGGTTGGCCTTGTACCAGATGTCTTTCGGGTTCACGTTGCTGTCCAGGATCAGCTGGTTCAGCGTGTGCGGGTACAGCGTGGCGTAGACTTGGCCCAGGTAGGTGCCGTAGGAGAAGCCGTAATAGCTCATCTTCCCCCGCGGGCCGACCAGCGCCTGCCGGATGCTGTTCATGTCCCGGGCCGAGTCGATCGTGGTCATGTTGTCGAGCAGCGCGCTCTGCGCCGCGCTGTGGGTCGCGCAGGCCTTGTCGTATCCTGCGGAGCGGCTCAGCCAGTAGCTCAGGATCGACCGGGTCGTCGGGTCGTAGCTCTCGCGATCAGCGGAGAAGTAGTCCGGCTCGCACGACAGCGCGGGAGTGCTGCTGCCGACGCCGCGCGGGTCGAAGCCGATCCAGTCGTAGTCGGCCGCCGCGGCGCTCAGCTTGTCCGCCTGCAGCTGCGCGACCAGGAACGTGTTGAGGTCAAGGCCCGAGCCACCCGGGCCGCCGGGGTTGGTCAAGATGATGCCCCGGTAGTCCTTGGCGCTTGAGGTGTGCGCGATCTTGGACACCGCGATCTCGATCTTCGGGCCCGACGGGTGGCTGTAGTTCAGCGGCACCGCCAGGTCCCCGCAGGTGGCACCGGCCTGGGCCAGGTCCGTTTCGGTGCAGGTACCCCAGGTGATCGAGCTGGCCGCGGCGCTCCGGGCCGACGAGACCGCGGTGTGCGGCTGGGCCGTCGCGGCCGAGGCCACGGAAGGGGCCGCGACTCCCAGCCCTGCGGTCATCGCCGCCGCCGCAATCAATGCGTTGATTCTGCGCATGCACGACCCCTGACTCTTGTTCCCCGTTACCGGACAGTCCTGGATGTCCTGTTATTGGGAATCCCGGGTCGAATACTCCGCGTCGGTCACACACAGATCAACAGTTCAAAAGAATATTTTGCGAACTTGTGACCCCGCGGCGGATTTCTTACTGCCGGGGGCGTTTCTTACCGCCGGGCGCTGGCCTCCTCGATGGTCAGTTCTGCCGCCGGGTCAGCCTCCAGGCGCGCATCAGGGATCGGCTGGCCGCTCTGGACCGACCGTCCGTAGGTGCCGTCGTTGAGGCGCTGCTCGGCACGGTCGAGCGCGGCCAGGCGATCGCGCAGATTCGCCGTGATGGCATCGGCCTCGAACTGAGCGGTGAGTGGCTGCGCGGGATCGGAGATGTCCGCCCCCTGCTCGTCTTCGGCGGACCGGTCCTGACGCCGCTCGCTCACGGTGTCCTCGAGCAGCTTCTGTACCTCGGCTCGCTCAGCCTGTACCCGCGCTCGCGCCTTATCTTCGTCCACTGGTTCTCCTTGGCCGTTGACAACTGTTGACCCGTGCTCCTGAAGGTAGACGGTCGCGACGGCCCGGCTTCCCGGTTTGAGCACAGGGAATCAAAGCAGAGGGGTCGCTCCCCAGTGCAGGGACAGACCGGTGGCGGCCCGATCCGCGGTGATCTGCATCATGCTGCCCAGGATGGTCGCCCGGTCCGCCACCAGGGCCGTCCCATCTGGCCCGTAGGTGATCCTGTCGCTGATCAGCACCGGCGCGCCCGCGTCCTCGTCCAGGTGCCGGGCCACGTCCGCGTCGAGTACCTGCGGCCGGATCGTCTCCGCCGCCCGGGCCACGACGATCCCCACGTCGGCCAGGGCGGCGTACAACGACGTGGTGGTGAAATCGACGTCACGCAACCGGTCCGCGGGCGGCTCGCGCACCCAGGAGATCTGGTGAATCGCGCGGCGGCCGGCGAAGGTGCGGACCCGCTCCAGCCGCAGCCCGGTCTCGGTCTCGCGGATCCGCAGTCGGGCCGCGATGGGCCCGGGCACGGGGCGCTGCGCGCGGGCGATCACCGTGGTGCGGACCTCGTGGCCCTGCTCGCGCAGGTCGTCGGCCAGGCTCCGCAAGGAACCCAGCTGGTAGGCCAGCTGGGGCGGGGTGACAAAGGTGCCCTTGCCGGGCCGCTGGACGATCAGCCCCTCGGCGCCCAGCTCCTGCAGCGCCTGGCGCAGTGTCATCAGCGTGACGCCGTAGGCCGCGCTCAGCTCGCGTTGCGCGGGCAGCGCCTCACCGGGGGCGTAGCGACCGTCGCGGATCTTCGCGGCCAGGTCGGCGGCGATGGCCCGGTAGCGTGCCATGCTGCCGATCATCGCACGGCGATCGGCCGGACAGTGCACCCCGGGACAGGGCAGCCCGGGACAGGGCGGCCCGCAGCGACGCCACGAACGCGCCGGCTTCGGCTGGGGCGGCGCCGTCGAGGATGCGGCGCATGACGGCCGCGCCGACGATGACGCCGTCGGCGGCCGCGGCCGCCTCGGCCGCCTGTTCGGGGGTGGAGATCCCGAAGCCGAGGAGGACCGGCAGCTCGGTGACCTGCTTAACCCGGCGGGCGAGGGCCGCGGCGGACGGGGCCAGGCGGTCGCGTTCGCCGGTCGTGCCCATGACCGAGACCGCGTACACGAAGCCCTGGCTGCGCTGCCCGATCTCGGCCAGCCGGTCATCCGGCGTCGCGGGCGAGGCGAGCAGGCTGACCTCGATGCCTGGTGCGTCCAGCCCGGCCAGCTCGTCGAGGGGCAGGTCGGGCACGATCAGCCCAGTGACCCCGGCGGCACGCAGAGCGCCGGCGAAGCCCGGCCGCAGCGCGATGTTGGCGTACGTGCTGGCGATGAGCGGCACACCGACGCGGATGGTGGCCAGCTCGGCCAGGACGGACGCGGGTGTGGCCCCGCGGGCCAGCGCCGTGTCAGACGCCTCCTGGATCGTCGGGCCATCCACGGTGGGGTCGGAGAACGGCAGCCCGACCTCGATCAGGTCCGCCCCGGCGTCCTCGAACGCGGTCAGATAGGTGACCCAGTCCGGCCTGACGCCGGCCGTGATGTAGGGCATCAGCAGCTTGGTCACAGCTCCGCCTCCGTCATGAGGGTGGCGACGTCCTTGTCGCCGCGCCCGGAGAGCGTGATCAGGACGGTGGAGCCGCTGGGCAGGGCGGCTGTCCCGGCGGCCTGGATCACCCAGGCCATGGCGTGCGCCGACTCGATCGCGGGCAGTATGCCTTCAGTCCGGGCGAGCCGCACGGCCGCCCCGATCGCTTGCTCATCGGAGACGGTGACGTAGCGGGCGCGCCCCAGATCCCGCAGGTAGGCGTGCTCGGGGCCGACGCCGGGGTAGTCCAGCCCGGCCGCGATCGAGTGCGCCTCGTTGATCTGCCCGTGTTCATCCTGGAGGAACAGGGACTGGAAGCCGTGCAGCACGCCGATCTGCCCGTTCGAGGCACCGGAACCGCCTTCCGCCTCGACCCCCACGAGCTGGGCCGCGGTGTCGACGAAGCCCGCGAAGGTGCCCGCCGCGTTGCTGCCCCCGCCGACGCAGGCGACGACGTAATCGGGGACGGCGGCGGCCAGTTCGGCCGCGCACTGCCGCCGGGCCTCGTCGCCGATGACGCGCTGGAACTCGCGCACCATCGTCGGGTAAGGGTGCGGGCCGATGACCGAACCCACGCAGTAGTACGCCTCGTCAGCGTCGGCGACCCACTGCCGCATCGCCGCGCTGGTGGCGTCCTTGAGCGTCCGGCTGCCCGTGGTCACCGGGACGACCTCGGCCCCCAGCAGTTCCATCCGGAACACGTTGTGGGCCTGGCGTTCCATGTCCCGCTGGCCCATGAAGACCTTCACCGGCAGCCCCAGCAGGGCGCCCGCCGTCGCGGTCGCGACGCCGTGCATGCCCGCGCCCGTCTCGGCGATCAGCCGCGTACGCCCCATGCGCCGGGCCAGCATCGCCTGTCCCATCACGTTGTTGATCTTGTGGGAGCCGGTGTGGGCCAGGTCTTCCCGTTTGAGCAGCACGGTCAGGCCGAGGTCGGCCGACAGCCGCAGGGCCGGCGTCAGCGGGGTGGGCCGGCCCGCATACACGGAAAGCAGCCGGGTCAGGCTGGCCCGGAACCCGGGATCGGCCCAGGCCTGGGCGAACGCCTCCGCCACCGCCTGGCAGGCCGGGATCAGAGACTCCGGCACGTACCGCCCGCCGTAGCCGCCGAACCGCCCCACGTTCTGGTCGGCACTCAAGCTAACTGTTCTAGAACTCATAGAAGAGTTATAGAACAGTTCTCCTCGGCCGGGCAAGGTGGATGACCAGATCTCGACCGCGCTTGGGCCGGCCGGGGGTGTTTGGACCCTACTTACGTGCGCCGTAGCGCAGCCCGTCGATGAGCAGGGCAACCATCTTGTAGGCCCGGGAGGTGTCGTCCGACCCCGGCGGCGGAATGCACAGGTTGGCTACCGCGCCGAGCAGATCGAGAGGATCCACGCCGCCGCGCACGGCGCCGGCCGCCTCCGCGTTGTGCAAGAGCAGCTGCAGGGCCGGGCCGACATGTTCTTGAAAGTAGACCGGCAAGGCATTGAATGCGGGGTCGCCCGAGTGGAGGGCTGCTGCGAGCCCGTGTTTCGTCGCCACGAACTCCGTATAGCGCTGGAGCCACAGCTCCAGCGCCTGATCAGGATCGTGGGACGCGGCGAGCAGCGGGGCTTCGGCCGCGCAGTCGTCGATCTCGTGCCGGAACACCGCTGAGATCAGATCGGACCGCAACGGATAGTGCCGGTACAAGGTGGCCGTACCAACTCCGGCCCGGGCGGCGATCGCACGAACGTTGACATC
Source organism: Streptosporangiaceae bacterium (assembly GCA_965277615.1). GTDB lineage: Bacteria > Actinomycetota > Actinomycetes > Streptosporangiales > Streptosporangiaceae > Bog-532. Next base: position 1,107,700 of record CBDIDG010000005.1, read on the forward strand.
CACGCCCTGCGCTGCGAACTCCTCCTTCGCCGCCGCGAGCAGCGCGTCGATGTTCCGCTGCGCGTCGACACGGGGCACCGTCGCTCTCCTTGCTAAACGGGACAGTGTCCCATATATTGCCGACTGTACCGGGACAACGTCCCATTTCAATCACTATAGGGCACCGCCGTGGCGCCACAAGGAGACCAGCAGTGCAGTACCGCACCCTCGGCCGGACCGGCATCAAGGTGAGCCCCTATGCGCTCGGCGCGATGATGTTCGGGGCTATCGGCAACCCTGACCACGACGACTCGATCCGCATCATCCGTAAAGCGCTGGATGCGGGGATCAACTTCATCGACACCGCCGACGTGTACTCCCACGGCGAGTCCGAAGAGATCGTTGGCCAAGCAATCAAGGACCGCCGCGACAGCATCGTCCTCGCGACTAAGCTGAGCCGCCCGATGGGGGACGACCCCAATCAGCAAGGCAACTCGCGGCGCTGGATCATCACCGCGGTCGAGAACTCGCTGCGCCGCCTGCAGACCGACTACATCGACCTCTATCAAATCCATCGTCCCGACCCGGCCACTGACATCGAGGAGACGCTCTCCGCGCTGTCCGACCTGATCCACAGCGGCAAGGTGCGGGTGATCGGTTCGTCGACGATGCCCGCCTCCGACATCGTGGCGGCGCAGTGGGTGTCCGAGCGACGAGGTCTCGAGCGGTTCCGGGCCGAACAGCCGCCGTACTCGATCCTCAACCGCGGTATCGAAAGCGAGATTCTCCCGGTCGCCCAGCGCTACGGGATGGGCACGCTGGTCTGGAGCCCGCTCGCGCAAGGGCAGCTCACGGGCCGGATCCGCCGGGGCCAGCAGACTGATCTCCGCCGCGCGAACTACTTCAAGCACATGAGCGACGAGCGCCGCATCGAAACGGTCGAACAGCTCATTCCGGTCGCCGAACAGGCCGGGCTCAAGCTCACCCACCTGGCCATGGCCTTCGCCATCTCCCACCCGGGGGTCACCTCCGCCATCGTGGGACCCCGCACGATGGGACAGCTTGACGACTTGCTCGCCGGCGCTGACCAGGTGCTTTCCGACGACGTGCTGGACCAGATCGACGCCATCGTCCCGCCCGGCACGGACGTGGGGCGCTTGGACATGGCGTACAACCCTCCGGCCATCCAGAACCCGCTGCTCCGGCGGCGACCGCTCGGCGATCGCGCTGCGCAATAACCGGCCGCCCCGGGAAAGGGAGGCGGGCCGGCCGAGAGTGCTCCCGGCCGGCCCGCCCTGGAATCCCGGTCAGATCCCGAGGTCGCTCAGGAACCGGTTGTCGAACTCCAGTGGTGTCGTGCCTGAATCGGAGTTGCAGGTGGGGGAGGCGTAGCTCTGGGCCGAGGGGCAGGGCGTGTCCCGGTCCAGGGACCAGATGTGTAGCCCGGCCAGGCCGTTGCTCTTCGCGTAGCTGGTCAGCGTGTCCACGTCCGCGGGAGTGAAGGTCTCGCTAGCGTTGTCGTTCAGGCCGATCATCGGGGTGACGGCGATCTTGCTGGCCGGGATCCCGTAGGTGTGCTCGAGGTTCGTCACCGCCTGGATCGCCGACTGGCCCATCTCGCAGCTGCCGGAGACGACCACGCAGACGCTGCTCGAGGCGTTGCCGAAGTCCATGGTCATCAGGTTGATGACGTAGTTCTTCAGGCTGGAGCCCTTCACGGCATTGACGACCTCGTTGCCGAGCGAGTTCACGCCGCCGAAGCTGCCATCGGATGCGGCCAGCGTGGCCAGCGTGAACGAGAACTGCACGTTCGGGTACTGGGCCTGGGCTCCGGCCGCCGAGTTGACCAGGTTCTGGATGTCCGAGGCGGACTGGCCGCCTTCGATGTCGAAGTCGATGCCGACCAGGTGCGAGCCGGCGTAGCGGGCGATGAACGATTCCATGCCCGCGGTCGAGGCGCAGGTGAACGTCCCGGCCTCACCACCGGTCGAGACCACGTAGTTCAGGCCGGCACTGTTGAGTTGCGGGATGTTCTCGGCCGCCCAGCTGGCCCCCGCGACACCACCCCAGTTCTCGCTACCGCAGGCTCCGGTGGCGAACGCGAGCGTGAGCGCGGGCAGCTTCGGGATGTAGTTCGACACCAGGCTGCCGGAGCCCACCACCGGTATGGCGGACCCTTCCACGGCCGACTGCATCTGGTCGGTGTTCCAGTTCATGTTGATGGTGACGTCCTTGTACGGGCTGAAGAGCAGGCCGCTCACCGAGCCCGTGCCGGTACCTCCACCTCCGCCCGGCGGTGGCGTACCACCTCCGCCCGGCGGCGTTCCCGACCCGCCGGTGCAGGAGCCGTTGGAGGTCCACGGCTGGCCCGAGCCGCTGCCGCCGTTGCTGGTGGCCGGGTCGTTGCCCTGCGTCCACCAGTTGGCGGTGTAGTTGATTCCGTTCTCGCTGGCCTGCTGGCCGCCGGTGTAAACCGTGGTGGCACTCCACGCCGCGGCGCAGGTGGTGGTGGTGGCGGCCTGCGCCGCGGACCCGGAGGCCAGCGCGAGGACCGAGCCGCCGGCGGTCAGCCCGAGCGCCGAGCCAGCGATGAGAGCGGTGCGCAGAACCCGTCTTCCGACCTGCATGAACCCTCCAGGGGTGAGAGGAGCTGAGGCGATCTGGCGCCTGGCGCGTGTCGGCAAATGTTCAATATTGTCACTTTGTCTGCACCGAGTCGGGTCGTCAAGGCCATCTATAAGGAAACTTTCTATTTAATTAAGCTGGTGACTCCGGGAGATCCCGGAATCACCGGCTTGCCGCCGTCGGCGTTCAGCGGCCGGCCGCTGCGGCCCGGCGGCTTATGCGGCCATGTCGTGCAGCTCCGTGGCCGGGCCGGGTGCGGTGCTGAGCAGGGCTGCGGCCAGCTGCTCGCCACGGCGCCTGGCCCGCCTGCCGTACGCGGTGGTCCAGCCGATGAGGAGCGCGGCCACCACGTAGGGCATGGTCTTGGGCACGGCCAGTGCGGTCCCGGCCGGGGCCAGCTCGACGATCACGACCCGGGCCGCCTCGGCCAGGTAGGCGGCGCCCCAGACCACGGTCAAGAACCGGAAAACGCGGCGGAATCCGGCGTACTGCCACCGGCCGGCGAAGTCGCGTCCCTGGGGGGTGCCGGCCCCGATGAATTCGAGCGCGAAACGGAAGATCAGCGGCCTTCCCGCCCACAGCGAGCCGAGGCAGGCCAGGCCGAAGATCGCGGTCGGCACCGAGCCCTCCGCGAGGATCAGCCGCTCATTGCCGCTGACCAGCCCGAGGATCGTGCCAGCGGCCACCCCGGCCAGGACGAGGACCCCCACGGGCGTCCACCCGGCGGTGCCGGGCGAAGCCGAGCAGCACTCCGAGCGCGGGGAAGACCCCGCTGAGCAGCAGGGCCGGCACAGCACCCAGCCCGGCCGAGCGCACCATCGAGTAGGTGGCGAGCGGACCGGCGATGTCGAACACGGCGATCATCGCCAGCGGCTCCAGCCGGTTACGGAGACGGGCCGACGGCGGCTGGCCGAGCTGTTTGACGGCCGCTCCCAGCTGATGGTCTATCACTTCATGTTCGGCCCCGGCTGGCAGGCCGGCTGCCCCACCTGCTCCTCGACGGCCGATAGCTTCGACGGGGTCCTCGCCCACCTCGCGGCCCGCGACGTGACGATGATCTGCGTCTCGCGCGCCCCGGTCGCGAAGCTGCTGGCCTACCGGAAGCGCATGGGCTGGAGCTTCACCTGGGCCTCCAGCCACGAAAGCGACTTCAACGTCGACTTCGGCGTGTCGGCCGGGGCGGGGCTGGCGCACGACCCGGGGCCACCGCGGTCCGAAGCGAACGAGCTCGCGCTGCTGAAGCTGCTGATCGAGCAGCCGGCCATCCGGGAGAAGCTGCCGCCGATCCCATCGAGAACGCGAGTGCCAGCGGAACGGATACTCCAGCTACGCCCGGGGCACGGAGTTCGTGATGGGCTGCTACGCGATCCTTGACCGCGTGCCCCGGGGCCGCGGCGAGGACGGCCCGGCCATGAGCCGGCTGCGCCGCCACGACGAACCCCAGCCGGTGACACCCGCCCGGAGGGGCCGAACCCGGAGGTCTACGGCTGAGCACAGTCGTCATGAATACGGGCGAGTCAAGATAAAACCGCAGGAATCCAATCCGATGTGGACATGACACCGAATCCATCACCAAGGGTCCTGAGCTAGCAACGAAGCGGTGACGGGTCGACGATGCGCTAACCCTCGGTGAGGAAACGCATGAAAAGACCTAAACTTATTGTCATATTGCTGGCGGGCGGGGTTCTTCTTCTCGGCGTGGGCAGCGTGGTGGCGGCATCCCTGCCGTCGTGGCCATCGCATAAGGCCGCGTCGGCGGTGGCGGCTCCGGCGCACCGGTCGGTGAGTTCATCACCGGTCCTGCCGCCGAGTCCGTCGCCGTCGCCATCGCCCACGATGCCGACGCAGACACCGGGATCAATACCGATGGCCACGACCGCCCCGAGTACGCCGCGGGCCACGAAACCCCCGGCCAAGTCCAGCATCACCTACACGGTCAAGGCAGGCGACACCCTGTCCGCGATCGCCCAGTGGTTCAAGCTGCACGGGTACGGAGCGCTTTATACCGCCAACTGGGCCGTAATCGGCTCCAATCCGAACCTCATCTTTCCGGGCGAGCGCATCACGATTACCAACGGCGTGATGAAGCTCAGCGGCACCCGCTCTTAACCCTCCACGGCGTCTCGCGGACCCGGCGCGCCGTCCTTTTCCTACTCCCTACGGAGTCGCATGAACTCGAACAGCGTGGCAGCTGCCATGCCTGCCGCCTCCGCCTTGATTCTCATCGTGGGGGATACCGCTGCCGCCGACGAGGCGGTGACCAGTCCCGAGCTGCCCGGAGTGACGGCGGTCGCTGTTCCTGGCGGCCCTGACATAGCGCGACAGGTCAGGGATCTCGGGCCCGACCTTGTGGTGGTCGGGCACGATGTGGCCCGCGACATGACCAGCGATGTGGTGCGCCAGTTGCGTGCTCAGCCCGGGGAACGGCCGCCGGTCGTCGTGATCGGCCTACCGGAAGGCATCGACAGGCCGGGCGGTACCAGGAGCGACGACGGCCATGCGGGGACCGGAGAGGAATACCTTCCTGGCGATGTGAGCACGTCCGACCTGATCGACCGCATTCGATCGAGGCTGATCCGGCCGTCACCGTGGCCAGCCGCTCCGCGTCGCGCAGCGGTGGGGGAACAACGGCTGGGCGAGGAAATCGGTCGGGAACTGCAGCGCGCCGAGTACGCCCGGCGTTCGGGGATCCTGGCCGCAGTCACCGTAGCGGAGCTGCCCCGCCTGCACGAGCGGCTGGGATCTGAGGCTGACCAGGTGATAGCGGCCGCATTCGACGAGCTGTTCGCGCTGGACGCCCGGATCCTCGAGCAGCACAGCCCCCGTCCTGGCGGCGGATTCTGGCTGCTGATGCCCGAGACCGGTACGGAAGCCGCGCGCGAGCGCCTGGAACGGCTGGCGCGGAGGGTGGTTGGCACCGTCCTCGACGTCGCCGGTGAACAGGCACACATCACTCCGGTCATCGGCTACGCCCCCTTCGCGGGCGCGGCTTCCTCCCGTGAGCTGTGCGATCGGGCCAGCATGGCGCTGCAGGACGCGCACTCGCACCTGGATCTGGTGCCAGCGCTGTTCTCGGGAGCACCGGCTGCTGTCCCGGTCGCCCGGCGTGACCGGCTGCTGGCGCTGGCCGATCGGCTGCGCCTCCCTCTGCAGATTATTTTCACTACGGCGGTGCTTCTCAGCCTGCCCTTCATCATCTACGTACTGATCTGGTACACGGGTTTCGACCTGACCACGGTGACCTATCCGCTGATATCGGCCGCCCTGGCTCTGACGGCGGCGGCTCTGTGGATCGAAGGCTTCTTGGCGGTGGGGCAGATCCAGGTTCCGGAGGCATCCGGCGGACCGTCTCCCCCCGCGACCGCCATCGTGGTTGCCTACCTGCCGAACGAGGCGGCCACGATCGTCGAGACGATCACCCAGCTCCTCAGCCAGGACTATCCAGGCGATTACCAGGTCATCCTGGCCTACAACTCCCCGCAGCGCTTGCCCATCGAGGACACGCTGGAAGACCTGGCCGCCCGCGACCCGCGCCTCTTGCTCCTCCGGGTGGAGACGAGCACGTCGAAGGCCCAGAACGTCAACGCCGCCCTGGCCCACGTGCGGGGCGAGTTCGTGGGTGTCTTTGACGCCGACCACCACCCGGCTCAGGGTTCCTTCTCGCGGGCGTGGCGGTGGCTCGCCAACGGCCATGACATCGTCCAAGGTCACTGCGTGGTGCGGAACGGGAATGCGTCCTGGCTGGCGCGTCTGATCGCGGTCGAGTTCGAGACCGTCTACGCCGTGAGCCATCCGGGGCGAGCGCGACTGCACGGCTTCGGGATCTTCGGCGGGTCCAACGGCTACTGGCGCCGCGATGCCTTGCGGCAGGTCAGGATGCAGCGGCAGATGCTCACCGAGGACATCGACTCGTCCATGCGGAGCCTGCGCGAAGGATTCAGCATTGTGTCCGACCCGGGCCTGGTGTCCACCGAACTCGCCCCGGTAACGATTCGCGCCTTTTGGCACCAGCGTATGCGCTGGGCCCAGGGCTGGACCCAGAATGCCCGGCGGCATTTCATGCCGGTGCTGAAGTCTGACCGGCTGACCAGGCGCCAGAAGCTCGGGGCCGCTTTTCCTGCTCGGCTGGGTGCAGCTGGTTCCCTGGATAACCATCCAGGTGATACCCATCCTTGCATTCACCGCTTGGCGGCAGAATGGCTTCGGTCATCTCGACTGGCTGATACCGCTGTTCGTCTTGCTGTCGATCTTCACCCTGAGCGTAGGGCTGGCCCAGACGGTCTTTGCCTACGTGCTCGGTGACCCGCAGATACGGAATCACCGCGGCTGGTTTGTGCTGTACGCGATCCATTCCACACTGTGGTTCGGTGAGCTCAAGAACCTCATCGCCCGGGTAGCGCACCTCAAAGAACTCATTGGTGAACGCCAATGGCGCATCACACCGCGCACCGCTACGGCACCCACCCGCCAGTCCGAACGCCCGTCTAAAGCCCTTCGAGCCGACTAATGCCGGTCAGAAAAACGTCGCACCCGCGGCGGGCACCTGAATCAGACGTCATGGGATCGGTCGTGGCCCCCGCCCGGCCAGCGCCCGCCACCCGGAACACCGAAAGATATGAGGAGCTCGACGGCCACCGCGGCATAGCCTCGGTGGCCGTCGTGGTGTTCCACGTGTACCAGTTCTGCAATGTTGCCCATTTTCTTTACTACGGGACACCGGCCTACACGGTGCTCAACTCGCTGGACGCGATGGTGCCGTGGTTCTTCGTGATTACCGCCTTCCTTCTCTTCGAGCCAGTGGCTAGGTCAGCTATCGCGGGCCGCCAGCCGATCTCCGCCCGCGGTTTCCTGACCCGCCGGGCCGTGCGCCTGCTGCCCGTTTACTACGTGGTCGTGGTCGTGGTGTGGTCCTGCCGCCAGCAGGCTCTGCCTGGCGACTGGCGTGACCTGGTCGAGCACCTGACCTTCACCCAGGTCTTTGACGAAAAGCGCATCTTCTACACCGACGGGCCGGCCTGGTCGCTGTCGGTCGAGGTGTTCTTCTACCTCATCTTGATCATCCTCGCCGTCGGGCTGGCTGTTGTCTGCCGTCGGCTGACCAGCCCAAAACAGCGCATCGTGGTGCTGGGCGCCGGCACCGCCACCCTCGGAGCTGTCTCTCTCGCCTGGAAGGCATGGTCATTTTCCGTCGGGCATCAGCCGACCACTGGCGCGTTCACCACCTGGTTCGGGCCCCTGGCCAACTTCGACATTTTCGCCATCGGCATGGCTGTCGCTATCACCGCCGCCGCCTTCGGCGACAAACGGCCCCTGGGACCGCGCAGCCGGTGGACGCTGCGCGTTGCCGCCCTCGCCCTCCTGGCCGTCGCCTTCGCCATCCGGCACGCCAATACCTGGTCAGCGATTTACTTCAGCACGCTGTGCGCAGTCGGCTTCGGCGGCTTGGTCGCCGCCGCTGTACTCGGGCCGCCCCACGACCGCTGGGGGAAAGCGCTGAGCTGCAGGCCGCTGCTGTGGCTCGGCACGATTTCCTACAGCGTTTACCTGTGGCACGAACCGGTATTGCTGGCCCTGGCGGGATGGCACGGCCTGGTCCGGCAAACCCCGGGCGGCTTTCTCCCCGGCACCGCCATCGTCGTGATCGTCTCAATACTCGCCGGCTGGCTCAGCTACTCGATCATCGAACGCCCCACCAGCCAGCTCGGCCGGGCATTCGGACCGGACGGGCACCTCATCCTGCCCGCCACAGGTACCCGCGACGACTACATCGAATGGGAAAGCTTCCGCAGCGGCAACCCCTTCTGATCAAAGCGACGGGGTCGCTCCCCGCCTGCGATGCGCCGGGACCGAGAATCCGCGGGTTCCCGGCCGCCGTCGCTACGGGGCCAGCGGGCACCTCGGGTTACGCGGCCATACCGTGCGCTGACGCGCTTGGGCCGGGGCATCGTGGCGCTCCCTGCATTCCGGCGCCACACCGCGCCAGGTCCACCGGCCCCCGTACCGGAATGCAAATTCCGCTACGGTAGGGTGTAGCGGAATTATGATTCCGCTTTCGGGAGGGCCTGGCATGGACAGCGCGCGGCGGTCGCACTATCAGCTGACGTTCGCGGTACTCGCGGTCGGCATCGGCGCATTCGCGCTGCTGCAGTCGCTGGTGATCCCGGTGCTGAGCACGGTGCAGGCGGAGCTGCACACCTCTCAGAGCGCCGTGACGTGGGTACTGACGGCGTACCTGCTGTCGGCGTCGGTCATGACCCCGATCCTGGGGCGGGTCGGTGACATGTTCGGCAAGAAGTGGGTCTTCGTGGCCGCCCTGGTCGCCCTCGCGGTCGGATCGGTGCTGGCGGCCGTGGCCCCCAACCTTGGGGTGATGATCGTGGCCCGGGCGATCCAGGGGCTGGGGGGCGGGACGCTGCCGCTGGGCTTCGGGATCATCCGGGATGAATTCCCCGAAGAAAAGGTGGCCGGCGCCGTCGGTATCCTCGCCGCGCTGACCGCGGTCGGCGGCAGCCTGGGAATCGTGCTGGCCGGCCCGATCGTGAACGCGCTCAACTGGCACTGGCTGTTCTGGCTGCCGGGCATCGCGGTGGTGATCGCGGCGGTCGGTTCCGTGCTGTTCATCCCGCAGTCCCCGGTGCGCGGCCGCGGCACGATCAGCTGGCTGCCCGCGGTGCTGCTGTCCGGCTGGCTGGTGGCGTTGCTCGTGCCGTTGAGCGAGGCGTCGGACTGGGGCTGGGGCTCGCCGGCCGTCCTCGGGCTGTTCGCGGCGGCGGTGGTGCTCGCCGCGGCCTGGGTCTGGTCCGAGCTGCGGGCGGCCACCCCGCTGATCGACATGAAGATGATGCGCCGCCCCGGGGTCTGGACGAACAACGTGGTCGCGCTGCTCATCGGCGTGGGGCTGTACGCGATGTTCGCGTTCTTGCCCGAGTTCGTTCAGACTCCGCCATCGGCCGGGTACGGGTTCGGCGCCAGCATCGCCCAATCGGGTCTGATGCTGTTGCCCTCGGGCGTCACCATGTTCGTGACCGGCCTGTTCGTCGGGAGCCTCACCCGGCGGTTCGGCGGCAAGGTCCTGGTGGTCGCGGGTTGCGTCGTGGGGTGCGTGGCGATGGCGATGTTCGCCTTCGCGCACTCTCAGCAGTGGGAGATCTACGTCGCCACCGCGGTGCTGGGCGTCGGCTTCGGACTGGCCTTCTCGGCCATGTCGGCGAATGTCGTGGCCGCGGTGCCGGCCGAGCAGACCGGCGTGGCTACCGGCATGAACGCGAACATCCGCACGATCGGCGGCAGCATCGGCGCCGCCGTGATGGCCACCATCGTCACCGCCAACCTGGAGCCGTCCGGCTTTCCCACGCAAGCCGGCTACACGACCGGGTTCGGGGTCATGACCGGCGTTCTGGTGGTGGCCGCGCTGGCCGCACTGCTGATCCCGTCGCAACGGCGGCCGACCACGGCGGACATCCAGGCGGCGGCCGTCGATACCCTGGCGATGTCCGGGGACGCGGTGACCGCGGAGAGCGCCGCCGGGGAGACGGTAGCGAGCGAACTGGGCGAGTGAGGGAGCCGGTGGACAGCGAGCCCCCGGGGAGCGACCGGGCGGGGCCCCCGTCTCCGCCCGGGCGGCGCGACGCGGTCCGCAACTACCGCCGGGTCCTCAATGCGGCGCGCGAGGTGCTCGGCGAGTCCGGTGCCGATGCCAGCATGGAGGAGATCGCCGCCCGGGCGGGGGTTGGCGTCGGCACCGTGTACCGGCGGTTCGCCAATAAAGACGCGCTGATCGACGAACTGGTGCGGTTGTCTCTGGGCGAGGCGCTGGCCGAGGCCAGGCAGGCCCTGACGTGCCGGGGCGGCGATGGTCTCGAGCAGCTCCTGCGCGGGCTCGGGGGGCTGTTCGCCGCGCATGCCAAGTACGCGCACCTCCTGCTCGACCGGAGTGTCGACGGCCCCACCACGCACGAGATCCGGGCTGCGGTTCAGGAGCTCACCAACCGTGCGCTGGCGGCCGGCACGCTGAACCCCTGCGTTACCGTCGGCGACGTGATGGCCCTGGTCTGGGGGATGCGCGGGCTGACCGAGACAACTGGCGAGGTCGCACCCGGCACCTGGCAACGGTTCCTCGACATCCACCTGGCGGGCCTGCGCACACCGGGCGCGCTCAGCGCCACGCCGTCGATGTCAGCCGGGCAACTGGCGGAGCTACTGCCGCGTTCAACCGTCCGGTACCGATAAATTGGCGGGTAAATGAGCGACGTACCGGCCCGCGCGCTGTTTCATACCGCCCCGCGCCGGGTGGAGATCAGGGAACTGCCCACCCCGCGGCCTGCCGCCGGTGAGGTCCTGGTCCGCACCCTGAGCTCTGGCATCAGCGGCGGCACCGAACGGCTGGTGTACCGCGGCGAGATCCCGGCCGACCTGGCGCTGGACGACACGATCGACGCGCTCGGCGGCACCTTCTCCTACCCCTTCGCCTACGGCTACGCCTGCGTCGGCGAAGTAGCGGAGTCCGGCCAGCGGGTCTTCGCGTTCCATCCGCACCAGGACGTGTTCACGGCGCAGCTGAGTGAGCTGGTCCCGCTGCCCGCCGTCGAGCCCGCTGCCGCAACCTTGTTCCCCCTGGTCGAGACGGCGCTGCAGGTGACGCTCGACGCCGGGAGCGGCTATCGCGACCGGGTCATCGTGCTCGGCGCGGGCGTGCTCGGGCTGCTGACCGGCCTGCTGCTGCAGCGCGCCGGGTGGCGGCCGCTGCTGGCCGAGCCGCAGGAGTGGCGGCGCGCCCTCGCCAGCAGCCTCGGTGTCTCCGCCGTAGCACCAGCGGAGCTCGTGAGCGAGGAGGTTCCGCTGGTCATCGACGCCAGCGGTAACCCGGATGCCCCGGCGATGGCGCTGGACCTGCTGGCCCACGAGGGGACCCTGCTGATCGCGTCGTGGTTCGGCACCAAACCCGTGGTGCTGCCGCTCGGCGGCGCCTTCCACCGGCGGCGCCTGACGATTCGCAGCACTCAGGTCTCTAGCATGCCCGCCCGCCTGTCCGGGACCTGGACCCGGTCCCGGCGCCGCCAGGAAACCGTGGCCCTCATCACCGAGCTACCGTTGGCGCAGCTGTGCACCGACGTCTTCGATTTTGGCCACGCCGCCGAGGCGTTCCAAGCCGTGGACCAGGGGAAACCCGGGTTGATGCATGCCGTTCTCACCTATGACAGGAGTGCTGCCGGTGACCTGTGAAGTCGGGCTGAGCCGAAACGTCCGTGCCTTCCACATCATGCCGGGGGTGCCAGGGCCCGAGGGGCAACTCCATGATCACGACTACCGGATTGAGATCGTCGTCGACCGCGAGCAGCTCGATGAGCGGGGCATGGTCTGTGACCTGGATGTTCTGGAAGCGGCGCTCACCGAGCTGACCAGCCGGGTCGATGGCCGCAACCTGGAGGAGATACGCCCGGCTGAGGCCGAGGCGGTCACCGTCGAGGTGTTCGCCCGCTGGGTGCACGACACTCTCTCGCCCACCGTCCTGGCCGCAGGCGGCGAGACCTTGGCGGTACGGGTGTGGGAGACGGCGGCCGCGTTTGGCGGATACCGCGCCCGGCTCGCGGGCTGAACCGGTGCGTCAGGGCAGGTGGCTGGTGTCATTGACACAGTGGACGGCGGCAAATTCGTGGCCGTGCCACTGGATCTTGTTGATGCAGGCGGAGCCGAGATAGAGCCGGTAAACGGTACCGAGCGGAACGCCCATGGCCCGGCACAGCAGGATCTTTATCGGGCTGATGTGCGTCACCACCAGGACGGTCTGGCCGCTGTGGTCCCGCAGCAGCCGGTCACAGGCCCGGTTGACCCGCTGGGCGGCGTCGGCGAAGCTCTCCCCGCCCGGCGGAGGCTGCTGCGGGTCCCGCCGCCAGCGGGCCACGGCGGCGGGCCAGCGCTGCTGGATTTCGGCCAGGGTGAAGCCGTCCCAGTCACCGAAGTCGGTTTCGCGGAGATCATCATCGAAGACGGTGGTCAGGCCCAACTCGGCCGCCGCAATGGCGGCGGTGTCGACCGCACGCTGCAAGGGGGAACTGACCACGGCGTCGATCGGGGCGCCAGCGGCCAGGCGGCAGGCGGCCGCCTTGGCCTGCCGAGTCCCGCTGGCGCTGAGCGGGAGGTCACACCGTCCGCTGAAGCGGTGTTCGGGCGACAGCCGGGTATCACCGTGCCGCAGCAGAATGGTGGTCGTGGGATCGGCCGTGGGGTCATCCCAGCCCAGCGTCATAGACGTCACCTTCCCGAGGTCCCGCTCACCGCGGTTTTGCTGTTGAAGGTGTTGAGGAGCTGATTGCGGAAGGCGTCCATGGGCTCGAGCGGAGCGCTGGGCGCAGGCAGCAGCCCGTTCTGCCAGTGCCAGGAGGACATCTGCTTGAGGACCGACGGGGCGCGGGTGATGATCGAGATCGGCACGTCGTGGGTGGCCCCGGGGCCGCTGACGGAGGTGTGGGGCTGGTGGTCGCCGAGCACGATGAGCACGAGGTTCGGGTCGTTCAGCTCGGTGACCCATGACGTGAGGGCGGTCATGGAGTACTGGATCGACTGACCGTAGAACTGCTTCACGGTGTTGCTGTTGCGCCAGACCTGCGTCGCGGTTTCGGCCTTAGCGTGCTCGGGGTAGAAAATCGAGCCGTTGCCGAGCTTGTTCCAGGGCACCATGGTCGGCAGCGGGGCCCAGGGAATGTGCGAGGAGGTCAGGTCGATCTCGGCCATCACCGGCTTGTGGCCACGGGTGAGCTCATTCCGCTGGAACTCGGACAGCGTGTACTGGTCGGGCATGGTGGAGTAACTGTACCGGGGGCCCTTGTAACCGGCGTTGAGGCTGTTGAAGAGCTGGTCATAGTGGTAGAAGGTCGTGCCGGGTTTCCAGGTCGTGTTGTCAGACGGGTCGTCGGCGACCGTGTGCCACCCAGCCCGCCTGAAGGCGTCGCTGAGAGTGAACCGCTGGCTGTCGAGGAGTTCGTTGTAGCGCTGGTTGCTGTCGACCCACAGCCCCGACTCCAGGGTGGAGTGGGCGAGCCAGCTGATCCCGCCGAAGGTCGGGGAGGTGAGCCAGGCGCTCTGCGTCGACCAGCCGGCGCTGGTCAGCATGCCGTTCTGCTGGTGCAGCACCGAGTCGATGGCCGGCGAGAAGCTTGAGCCCTGAACGGCGACCTGCCCGTAGCTTTCCACGAAGGCGACGATGACGTCCTTGCCGCGCAATCCGGTCAGCAGGTTGGCGGTGGGGACGGTGGACTCCGGGTCGGGGGCGCGGGTGGCCTGTCCGAAACGGCGCGGGTCGCTGATCGCGGCCGAGGTGGCGCGCACCGTCTGGGCGGCCAGCCCGGTGGCGCCGACCGAGGCGACCGAAGACCCCGGGATGAGCTGCAGGCTCAGGCCCGCGGACACCGCACAGATGGCGGTGAGCGCAGCAACGCCGCGAACGGTACCGCGGCGGTGACGGGCGGCGATCGCGGTGACGTGGAGCGTCGCCGCGATGATGGTGCCGAGAATCAGGACAAGACCGATCACCACCCCGACCAGCACGACGTTGGTGAGCGCGTTGCCGATCGCGTCGCGTATGACACCCTGGGCCTGGCCGATGCCGACCCAGTCGCTCACCGTGTTGAACGGCCGGTCCACCTCCTCGTAGTACGCGATGTTGAGGAACTTGACTACAGAGAGCAGACCGATGAGGAACCCGGCGACGATGGCCACGATGCGCCGTGGCCAGGGCGGCAGCACCAGCGCCACCGCGACCAGGACCAGCAGTTCTATGGGGACGCGGATAAATGAGCCCACCGTGAACTGCCAGGTGCGGTCCGGCGCCACCAGGGCGAACCACAGGAAGACAACCGCCAGCGCGGCGATGGAAATCCGCGTGGCCCGGCGGACGCGCGGCCCGGCACCGGCGCGGTAAAGCCAGAACACATCGTGGCCGAACGACTCGGCCAGCAGCAGCAGCGCGGCGGCGACCGCGATCATCGCGACCACCCGGCTGGTCACTCCGGATGCGGCGACGGTGAGCGCGATGCCCTGGACCGCGGACACGACCTTGCGCCAGAACCGGGGCGCCAGCGGCGCCCGCAGCCAGGGGATCAGCCAGCCGGCCAGCAGGAACACGTAGCGGGCCGCGCCGATGGCCAGCACCCAGGCGCCGTAATCCTGGGACACGTAGATGCTGAGGACCAGGATGAGGAAGGCGTCAGTCTCGCCGTCGAAGCGGGCCCCCAGCGGGGTGGCGGTGCCGGTCCGGCGGGCCACCTGCCCATCCACCGCGTCGAGAGCCAGCGCGACGGCGGACAGGGTGACCAGCGCGGTGACCGATACGGGGCGGCTAAACGAGTCGGCCACCAGGCCCGTGACCCCGGCGATCAGCAGCATCCGGGTCAGGGTGATCCAGTCCGCCGGGAGTATCGCCGGCTCGTCGCTGCGCATCCGGGCCGTGACCAGCAGCGCGGCCCCCGCCGAACCGGTGACCAAGCCGGTGATCCAGCCGACGACGCCGAGGTCGGCCGTGGCGGCCACCACGCCGAGCAGGGCGGCGGTGGCGAGCATCCCCAGGAGCGCCGCGAGCCCGGGCCTGGGCCGCGCGACTTTGCCCGCGGGTTCGTCCGCGGGCCGAACCTTCGGCGGCTGAATGGTGGACACTGCGCCTCCGTTTGCGTGACGTCTGCTGTCATCCCTTGGGGGACGACAGCCCGCCCGCTGCCATCCCTCGTCCGGTACTACGCATCCGGGGTCACTTTGGCTTGCTTCGCGGCCGCGGTCGATCTCTTTGCTCAATCGGCCCGTATAGCTGATGTGACGCCTTGGTACTCACTTCCGGCCGGGATCGGTCCGGCCATCCGTCGTTTCGGCCCGTCGTTGCTGCGGCTGGCCGCGGGCGTCACCGTGCTGTGGTTTCTCGGGCGGGAGCTGGGCGCGGCGCCGTTTGAGGACGGGCTGCGCGCGGTCACCTGGCCCGGGGTCGCGGCCGCCGTCACGCTCACGGCCCTGACCACCATCTGCTCGGCCTGGCGGTGGCAGGTCGTGGCCCGCGCGCTGGGCACCGACATCGGCCTGTCCCGCGCGACCGGGGCCTACTACCGTTCCCTGTTCCTCAACTCCGTGCTCCCCGGCGGAATTCTCGGCGATGTGCACCGGGCGGTGACGCAAGGCCGTCACGCGGGCGACGTCGCGCAGGGGGTGCGCGCGGTGGGGTGGGAACGGCTGTGCGGTCAGGTCATCCAGGCCGTGGTGACCGCCGTCGTGCTGCTGACCCTGCCCTCGCCGGTCCGGCCCGCGCTGCCCTACGTTCTGGCGGGCATCGCCGGTGTAGTCGGGTGTGCCGCGCTGATCATGATGGTCGCCGCTCGTCTCGGCCGGTCGCGGCCGGCCCGTGCCGCCCGGGCCATTGCCACGGACCTGCGTCGTGGTCTGCTGGTCCGGGGGGTGTGGCCGCAGCTCACGCTGGCCTCGCTGCTGGTCTGCGCCGGGCACACGGCCACGTTCGTCATCGCGGCCCGGATGGCTGGATCCACCGCACCCCTGGGCGAACTGATCGCGCTGCTGATGGTCATCCAGATTGCCGCGGCCATCCCCCTGAATATCGGCGGCTGGGGGCCGCGGGAGGGCGCTGCCGCCTGGGCCTTCGCCGCCGCCGGGCTCGGTGCGGCCAGCGGGGTTACGGTCTCCACCCTCTACGCGGTGCTCATGCTGGCCGCGGTCACCCCCGGCGCGGGCCTGCTGCTGAAGGACGCCATTCTTCGCCGGCGCGCCCGGGAACGCCCGCGCGAGCCGAGCCGACCTGATCCGGCGCGGCCGGCCCGGCCGGCCAGGCACCCGGCCTGGCATGAGGCCGAACGGCTCGTGCGGTGACCGGGGTGATCCAGGCGGCACTAGCCGGGTGAACGGCCCGCGAAATCAAGCTGGTGGGCGATGTAGACCAGCTCGCCCGCCGCCAGTTGCCGGCCGCGCACGGCCAGCCAGTCGGCCAGGGCCGCCGGGTCCACCCAGTCCGGGTGGCTTTGCAACGCGTCCTGGATCGTGCTCAGGATGCTGCGCAGGAAGTCAGCCTCATCGCCCGGGTAGCGCCCATCCGGGCCCGCGCTGACGATCCAGTCCGACGAGCCTGCCGCCAGCGCGGGCGCCCCCGCCGCCCGCAGGTGGTGGAACAGGTGGCGGCCCGTTTGGCTTTGGCCGGCCGGCCGGCCGTAGCGGACGCGCTCATCCATGTCGCGGTGGTAGGCCTGCATGACCTGGTCGTCGTGGTGGTGGCCGGGCGCGAAGATGCTCTCGCCGTCGTAGTTGATCGTGAACCAGTAGCCGCCGCCGGGGACCAGCAACCGCAGCAGTCCGGGCAGGATGGCCGGCACGTCCACCAGGTCCAGCACGGCGTTGGCGATCAGCACATCGGCCGGCGCCCCATGATCGGTCTCCAGGTAGCGGCCCAGCTCGGCGTGCACCAGGCGCACCCGCAGATCACCGACCTGCAGCCCATCCGGCAGCAGGTCACTGCGCAGGCCCCGCGCGGCGGCCCATTCGCGCAGCCACCAGCGAGAATGATCCAGCAGCTGCCGATCCGTATCCAGCAGGATGTACTCGCCGGTGTCCACTACGCCCCAGTCCATCAGGCGGGCCACCATCGTTCCCAGTCCCGCGCCGACCTCCAGCACCCGCGGCGCACCCGTGGGCATGAGACGGCGCAACTCGGCCAGCACATGCCGGTTGAGCGCCCGGTCGTCCACGGTCGTCTTCGCGGCCAGGTAGCGGGCATAGCGGGAGGTCATCGAGGCTTCATCGGAGCTCGTCATTGCTTCTCGGCCACCATCGCGAACTTGCGTACCCGCCCACTGCCGAGCCAGTCACTCCACAGCTGATGGGACGTGATCAGCTCGGCCGTGGCCTGCGCCCCGATCTGGCCGGAGATCTGAGCTGAATCGGCCCGGTAACGCCGAAGCAGCGCGGTCGCCACCGCGTGGTGGGCGGAGCTGTACTCCTGCTGCCAGGTGACGGCCAGCCCCGCATGGCGCAGCCCGTCCGTCAATTCCGCCAGCTCGGCGGGCCAGACCGTATCGGCGCCGGGCATCCGGGACTGTTCCTGCCGAGTGAGCGGCCGGCCTTCCTCGACCGTGAAGGCGAACCGCCCGCCCGGCTCCAGCATGCGCGCAACCCCGCCCACCAGGGCCTTCTTGTCGGGGAAGGCCAGCATCGTCTCCAGCAGGAGCACCACCTCGAAGCGGCCCTCGGGCAGCGGCGGGAGACGGGCCTGCTCGAAGCGGCAGGGAAGCTCCCCCGCCAGCCGCCGGGCGGTGGCCAGGGCGCGGGCGGATTGATCGACCCCCAGGTACTGGCAGCCCGACTCCGCCGTGATCATCCGGCCGGGGCCGGCCACTCCGCAGCACAGGTCGAGCACCGGAACGCTGGGGCCGACCCGGGCCTGGCCAGCCAGCCTCCGGATCTCGGCGGCCCGCATGAAGCTCTCCTGGCCCACATACTCGCCCGCGGGATAGGCGGTCGCCTGCGCCCGCCCTAGCGCCGTCAGCCATGGTGGGCGTTGATCCTGTATCACGTCTCGGATCAATCCGCGCCCCGCGTTTCCACGTATCACGGATTGACATACGCGGTGACAGGTGTGACGGATTGGCAACGGTTGGAGGACCAGAACATCGTGCGGGTCCACGTCATAGTTCCCGAGGGATTCGACGACCCCGGCCAGCCCACCGGCGGCAACATCTATGACCGGCGGGTCTGCGCCGGGCTGGCCGAGGCCGGCTGGGAGGTGCTGGTGGCGACCGTCGCTGCGACGTGGCCGGCCGACCCCGCTGGCGCCCGTGCCGACCTGGCCCGCGTCGTCTCCGCCATCCCCGACGGTGAGACGGTCCTGATCGACGGGCTCATCGCCTCGCCGGCCGCCGCGCAGCTGCTGCCCCACACCGGGCGGATGCGTCTGACGGTGCTGCTGCACATGCCACTGGCCACCGCCATCGACACCCACCACGATGCCGGGGCCGAGCGCTCGGAACGGTCCGTGCTCCGCGCGGCCGCAGGTGTGGTCGTCCCCAGCGAATGGACCCGGCAGCAGGTCCTGACCCGATATGCGATCCCGGCCGACCGGGTGCACGTCGCCCGGCCGGGCGCCGATCGGGTCGCCCACCCGGCCCGGCCCGTCCCCGGCCAGCTGATCTGCGTCGGAGTCCTCAGCCGCCACAAGGGACAGGACCTCCTCGTCGAGGCGCTCGCCGACCTCGCCGATCGGGACTGGCACTGCGTACTGGCCGGATCTTTCGACCGCGACCCGGATTTCGTCGAACACCTGCAGACCCGAATCGCGGGCCTCGGCTACGGCCATCGCGTCCGGCTCAGCGGCGTCCTGACCGGCGCGGCGCTCAGCCACGCCTACACCACCGCCGACCTGCTCGTCGCACCGTCGCGATCAGAGACCTACGGCATGACCGTCACCGAAGCGCTCGCCCACGGCCTGCCCGTCGTCGCGGCCGACGTCGGCGGGCTGCCCGAAGCGTTCGGCTCCACCGCCGACGGCACCGGCCCTGGCCAGCTGATTCCGCCCGGCGACCCGGCCGCCCTCGCCGCCGCGCTTGCAGACTGGCTGGGCGACGAGGGCCACCGGCAGCGCCTACGGGCCGCCGTACGACAGCGGCAGCCGACCCTGCGGGGCTGGGAGCAGACCACGCAGGAGCTAGCTGACGCACTGACCGCCTAGCCGTTCCGGCACCACGATCACGATGAAGGAGAAGTCCGTCCGATGACATTCAGAACCGAGAGCCGTCTGACCATCGACAGCAGCGTCCATGAGGTGTGGGCGTATCTGGCTGACGTCGGACGCTGGCCGGAGTGGGCACCAACAGTTCTCGAGGGCCGGGTCCGGGGAGGAGTCCCGTTTCAGCCCGGCGCACGGGTGCAGCAGCGGGCGAAGCTGATGTTCGGGATGTCCCGCCGCCGCAGTCAGCAGGTGACCGTGGTCGAGCCGCCGACCGCCATGGCGTTCGCCGGGCCCATGGGTACGTCCGCGGCGCGTTGGGGAATGGAACTCAAGCCCCTGGATGGCGGGCAGACCGACACCATGATGTGGATCGAGGTCGACCTCGCGGGCCTCATGCGGGCGGTCCCCGCAGGCATGCTCAAAGGCCGGATTCAGCGCGTCAGCGATATCGAAATGGTGGCGATCAAGGCTGCGGTCGAGTCCGCGGCGCGGGAAGGTGCGCTGTCCTAGATGGGACTACTTGACGCGGCCGGCCTCGATGACCCCACCGTGAGCCAGGCCGATGGTGTGAGCCAGGCCGACGGGACGCGAGAGCACCTGATCGAGACGTACCGCAAGAAGGCCAGGCACTACGACCTCACCTCCCGGCTGTACCCCGCGCCCGGCTACCCCCAGCGGACCCAGCGCCTCCGGGCCGTGCAAGCGCTCGGCCTGCGCCCGGGTGACACCGTGATCGACATGGCCTGCGGCACCGGCCTGAACTTCCCGCTGCTGCAGCAGGTGGTCGGCACCGGTGGCCGGATCGTCGGCGTCGATCTGACCGACGCGATGCTGGCCCGGGCCCAGGATCGGATCAAGGCGAGCGGCTGGGGCAACGTCAGCCTCGTGCAAGCCGACGCGGCCGGCTTTGACTTCCCGGCCGGGGCCGACGCGATCCTGTCCACCTACGCCTTGACCCAGGTGCCCGAGTGCGCCGAGGTCATCGCCCACGGCACCGCGGCGCTGGCCGCGGGCGGGCGCTGGGCCGTGCTGGATCTCAAGGTTCCCGGCCGCACGCCGGGGTGGCTGGCGCAACTCGGGACCGCAACGGTGCGGCCCTTCGCCGCCATCGATGAATGGATGATGCGCCGTCCGTGGGAGACGATTCGCGCCGCCATGCAGGAGGAGCTGGCTGATTTCTCCTGGACCGAGTTGTTCTTCGGGACCGCCTTCCTCGCCGCCGGCACCAGCCAGTCCGGTCACGGCCGGGCACCGCATCAGCCGTAGGCCAGCTGCCAGCTCAGCCCCCAAACCAGTGTGAAGACCTTGCCGGCCGCAGGACAACGGAGTCCGGCGCTCGCCAGCACCCTGGACCGGCCAGCGGCCCGTAGCTGACAATGCGTGGCGAGCAGTCATGAACTTGTCCGCAGGCCGCTCCTCCGCGCTCATTGCCGCAAGCAGGTCTCTACTCAGGATTGGCAGGTCTAGTGATGGCTCGCTTGTACCGTCTCCACCCCGATTCTTCGTACCTGACCGTGCCGCGGGTATTCGCCCGGGTGTTCTGCGACCCGGGAACGCTGCCCGGCACAGTCCGTTTCTATGAGGCTCTGACGTCCGTGTCCCTGGACATGGACATGGATATCCCGGAGTCCGGGCTGCACGTCGTCGCGGTTGGGCCGTTCCTTATCCTCGAGATGGACAAGGAGAAACTGGACCGCGCCGGCCTGGCAGCCGAAACTCATGTCACGGTCCTGAACGCGAACCTGGATGACGCGGTCGCGCGGCAGGTCGCCGTCGGCGCGGAGATCGTGCAGCAGCGTTGGGAAGCGCCCCCCGGCCCGGGAGTGCGCTTGCGGCACCCGGACGGCCTGCTGGCTGAGTATCTTGAGCACCGCCCCAGCGCCGACGACGTCGGCGAGCCTGGCCCGGCCTTTCGCTGACTCGCTTCACCGGTTGTGCCGAACGGCAGGATCCGCCCTATCGCGCATCCGACGGCTGCTCAGCGGGTACGCGCGTACCTGACTGGGTCTGTGTCAGCCGTCCTCGTCCCCGGGGCCGTTGGCCCCTTCGGCGTGATGCTCCGGCGCACCCTTGATCGCGATCGCCGCGCGGGACTCCAGTGCCGCGTCGAAAAGCTCGGCCACCGACTTGCGGATCTCCTGGCGCAGAGTCGCCTGGTCCGGACAGAGGTTCTCGATGTTCCGCTGATAAAGAACGAACCTGATCCCGAACGGGGTTCGCGAGCGGGCCCCGGCGGTGAAGTCCCCGCCCAGCCCCCTGAACAAACTGTCCGAATCGCCGCCCCCCGGGTTCGGCCCCTCCAGATACCAGCGGCTATCCGGATCTACGCCCAGCTCGACCCGTGACTTCTCCGGCAGCAGCGCCACGTCCACGGGGCTGTCGGAGGAACCGCCCGTCTCGAAGTCATGCATTCGGACCTCGGCATCGGCTTGGGCCTGGAAGTCAGCACCCGTTATACGGAAAGGCACCACCCAGGGGCCCGGACCGGAGGTCAGCGCGGCCGCCGCAGCGAAATCGGCCCGCCCCGCCTTGGGGTTGCGCGGGTCGAGCCAGACCTTGACCTGGCCCCGCAGCGCCCAGCCAGGAGCGAACCGGCTGGCCACTTCCAGCAGGTCATCGAGGCGTTGGCTCGCCTCCTCGAATCGGCCCAGGCGGTACAGCGCGACCGCGAGGCGCCACAGCGCCTGGGCCGAGGCCGGATCAGCGTCGGCCGCGGCCTGCGCGGCGCTCCGGGCGTCCTCGAAATGACCGAGCCACCACAGCGCCTCCGAGGCCAGCACGAGCGCCGCGATCCGGACCGCAGGCACCGGATCCTTCAGGTGGCGATGGGCCACCCACAGGGCTCCCAGCGGATGATCAGGGCAGCTGCGCGTGTGTTCCTGCAGCGTCTGCAGCGCATCCTCGGCCGATTCCCGGCCTTCATGGCGGTGTTCGGCCGGAACCAGGTCGAGCCACCGTGCGGCGGCGTCTTTCAGCGGCTCGTGTACTTCGAAGTCGCGCGCCTTGGCGTTCGCCACATAGCCCGGGCCGGAGTGATGGGCAGGCCGGGGCGCTGGCGTAACGGAGGGGGTCGCATCATCTCCGGGCATGAAGCACATGATCGCACCGCAGCCAGCCGCGCGGCCGGGGAATGATCCGGGGGCCGGGTCGGCTCTACTATTGCCGAGCTTGCTGTCTGTGCCTTCGCCCCGGCCTGGCGAATGGCGGGATTCACCGCCGCGCTTAATGAGCCCTCGGCCCGGCAGTGCTGCCATAACGTGGCCGAGGACAGAAACCAGATAGGGAGCCGAAGGTGTTTGCGGAGCAAGGTGGTTGTACATGATCGAGGACAACGGCGGGGGTGCGAGCGGTTTCGCCGACCTGACGCTGGTCCCGGAGCTGTGCCACGTGCTCTCGGGCCTCGGTTACGAGGAGCCGACTCCGATCCAGCTGGCCGCCATCCCGCCGCTGCTCGAGGGCCGGGACCTGGTCGGGCAGGCCGCGACCGGGACGGGGAAGACGGCCGCCTTCGCGCTGCCCATCCTCCAGCGGATACTCACCGAAGGCGTGCAGGCCGAGCCGCTCGCCCTGGTGCTCGTCCCGACGCGCGAGCTCGCGGTGCAGGTCTGCGCGGCGATGCGCAGCTACGGGCATGACACGAGTGCGCGTGTGCTGCCGGTTTACGGCGGCGAGCCGATCGGCCGGCAGCTGGGGCCGCTCAAGCGTGGCGTCGACGTCGTGGTGGCGACGCCAGGGCGTGCGCTCGACCACATCAACCGGGGCACGCTGAAGCTGAGCGGCCTGGAGATCCTCGTCCTCGACGAAGCGGACGAGATGCTCGACATGGGATTCGCCGAGGAAATCGAGGCGATCCTGGCCAGCACCCCCGGGGAGCGGCAGACCGCGCTGTTCTCGGCGACGATGCCGCCCCGGATCAACGGCATGGTGCGGCGCCACCTGCGCGACCCGGTGCGGGCCGAGCTCGGTCGCCAGGCGTCGGCGTCGGCCGACGGGTTGCTGGTGCGGCAGACGGCCTACCTCGTGCCGCGCGGACACAAGACCGCCGCTCTCGGTCGCGTGCTCGACCTGGAGCGGCCAGCGGCCACCATCGTCTTCTGCCGGACCAGGGACGAGGTGGACCAGCTCACCGAGTCCCTGAACGGCCGTGGCTACCGGGCCGAGGCGCTGCACGGCGGAATGGACCAGAAGCAGCGCGACCGGGTCATGGCCCGGCTGCGCAGCCGGGCCATCGACCTTCTCGTGGCCACCGACGTGGCTGCCCGGGGTCTCGACATCGACCAGCTCACGCACGTGGTGAACTACGACGTGCCCAGCGCGCCCGAGTCGTACGTGCACCGCATCGGGCGCGTGGGCCGGGCCGGCCGCGAAGGCACCGCCATTACGCTGACCGAGCCGCGCGAGCAGCGGATGCTCAAGACCATCGAGCGGGTGACCAAGCGGCCGATCACGATCGAGAAGCTGCCGACCGTGGCCAAGCTGCGGGCCATCCGCTTGGAGCTGATGCGCACCGAGCTCCGCGAGAGCCTGCTCAAAGACGACGGCGACCTGGATGCCTTCCGGGCTGTTGTCGGCCCGCTCGCGGCAGAGTTCGACCCCTTCGAGGTGGCACTGGCCGCGGTCAAGCTGGCCCATGAGGCGAGCGAAACCCCGCGCGAGGAAGAAGAGATCCCTGCCGTCGAAATCCCGTCCGCGGACGACCGACGCGACGCTCGAAAGGCCAAACCACGTGACCAGCGGCAGGCCACCGGCCGTGACCTGCGGCATGGTCGCCGGGCCACTGCGGGCACGACCCGCCTGTTCGTGGGCATCGGCCGTTCCGGCGGAGTCCGGCCGCAGGATCTTGTCGGTGCTATCGCCGGCGAGTCGCACCTGTCCGGCCGGGACATCGGTGCGATCGAGATCTCCGATCGGTTCTCCCTGGTAGAGGTGCCCGAGTCAGCTGCCGACGAGGTGGTCCGGGCGCTCCGGGGGACGAGCATCAAGGGCCAGAAAGCAACCGTTCGCCGCGAACGCTTCCCGACGCGGTAGCACCGGCCTTCCTCAGCCAGCGTGAAGCGGGTCAGCACGATTCCCGCGGGTCACCGAGGTCTGTGGTCTCAGTTGTCGAAGGTCACTTCGACGAGTGGGCTGTTGGCGACCCAGTCGGCGGGCTCCTGGCCGGGGGTGTCGGCGAACCCGGGGAGGGAGGCCAGGATGGCGTCCAGCACCTGCTCGCGCTCGGCCGGGTCGGTGACCGGGCGCGCGGTGGCCGGGAGGTCGGCCGTCGCGGATTCCTTGAGGTGGAAGTTGAACGCCGGGTGTGCGACCAGGTTGGCGTACCAGGAACGGGGCCGGCCTGGGGTACCGGTGATGTAGTACTTGCCGTCCGCTCGGTGGAACCAGATCTCGATGCGGCGTGGCTGCCCGGTCTGCCGTCCGGTGGTGGTGATGTCGATGACCCGGTCGCTCGCGAGCGCCTTCGCTGCCTCGTTGTTCATGTTTGACGAGGATAGCGAGGCCGGATAGAGACTCGACGCCTACTTCCCTTGTGGTCCGAACTGGGCAAGAATCGGCGACGTTCCCATAGCGGGAACCTTGGATTAACGGGGAAATAAACGGAGGGTATTCATGAGCAGCCCCTACGAGCCTTATCCGCAGGACCAGTCAGGCGGTTACGGGCAGCCGCCGTATCCGTCACAGGGGGGCTGGGACTCCAGCCAGCGGGGCTACCTGCAGGGCGGGCCCGTCGGCTTCGGGGAGGCGATCTCCGAAGGCTTCAAGAACCTCGTCACCTTCAACGGCCGCGCATCACGATCCGCGTTCTGGTGGTTCTTCCTCGGCGCCATCATCATCGATATCATCGGCGCCATCATCGGGAGGTCGGTCCATGCCGTCGTCATCCAGTACATCGTCTCTGCGATCGTCGCTCTCGCGACTCTGAGCCTGTCCGTCCGCCGGCTGCACGACACCGGCAGAAGCGGCTTCTGGTGGCTCATCGGCTTCATCCCGATCATCGGCACCATCACGCTGATCGTGTTTTACTGCCTTCCCGGGACGCCTGGGCCGAATAAGTACGACGCATAGCGGGACAGCGGCCCAGATGTAACTGACGCTGAGCCTTGATCGGCTGCGTCAATTGCTGCCCGTTTAACCTCAATTCACCGCGTCTATTCCGATGATCGTTTCGCTCGCTGGCCTAGAGCCGATCTACGGCCGAGCAGGCGAGCGCCCCGTCAGCTCTCGGGCTGGCGGGGCGCTTGGCGTTGAGGTCAGTGGTCGTCCTCACGCGGTTGCGGGGGTGGTCTCCTCGCTGCGATCGGCTGCCTTCCGCCGCCGCAGATCCAGCGGTAGGCCGCGGCCGCGGCGGAAGGCATCCTCGTTCGGATTGATGAGCATCGTGGTGGCGGTCAGCCAGAGCGCGGCAAACAGCACGCTGGCCAGGATGTCGGTGGGGTGGTGCTCGCCCCGGTACATGCGGGCCACGGCGATCATGATCGGCATGACGATCGCCGGGATCAGGAACAGGTAGCGCCACCAGCCGCGGGCGTGGCCGATGACCAAGATGGCGATGGCGACGTAGAGGCACGTGGTCGCGGCCATGTGACCGGACGGGAACGCTGAGGTGGGCAGGTTCGAGTCAAGGTGGGGAACGTCCGGCCGCGGGCGCTTGACCACGGCCGCGATCGTCAGGAAGGCCGCCAGTTCGCCGAACATGGCCACGGCGACGAAGACGACCGGCCGCCAGCGGCGGGTCACGGCGAGGAACACGACACAGGTGATCACTGCGACGATGAGGATGTCCTGCGTGGCGCCGAGGTTGCTGGCGACCAGGCTCAGGTGATTCAGCGACGGCGTACGGTGCGCGGCGAACCAGTGCGGGATCGTGTGGTCGCCGAGCAGGTTGCCGTTCGCGTGGTGGGTGATCATGATCAGCTTGCCGATGCCGGCGAGCGCGCCGAGGATCAGCACCCAGATCACGACGATCCCGGCCGCGATACGCCCGTACTGCCTGGCTCGTTCATGGTCCATGCTCGCCTCCGGTTCTGCGGGCTGGAGGTCGGTGCGGGCCTCGGGCTCGAGGCCCTCGGTCACCGGGTGAGTCACCGGGGCCCCAGCGGACTGGCGGGACAGTTCGAAGGCAAAGGCGGTGACGCCCAGCCAGGTGACGCCGAGCGCCCAGGCGCCAAGCACGTCAGAAAGGTAGTGCACGCCGAGCAGCAGCCGGCTGACGCCGATCGCGGCGATCAGCGCGACGATCACGACGGTAAACACGCGGCGCCATTTTCCGCGGGCCGCAGGCAGGAAGACCAGGAACAGGGCGCCGTAGCAGACTATCGAGCCAAGCGCGTGCCCGCTGGGGAAGCTGTCGCCGTTCCCGTAAGCGACGGGATGGGCGACCACCGGGCGCAGCCTGCCGACCAGTGCCTTGAGGACCGGGTCAAGCGTCAGCGCTCCGGCCCCGGTGACCAGCAGGTAGATCGCCAGCCGCCACCGGCGCCTGATGGCCAGCGTCACGACGGCCAGCCCGATGAGCGTCCACAGCACGCCCCCGCTGCCCAGCCAGGTGACCGCCTTGATGGCGCTGACCACCACGGGGTGGCCGGCGACGAGGCTGTTCAACCGGGCTGCCGCGCCGTGATCGGCCGACTCGAGCGGCGCCCACTGAAGCCGCACCAGGACAAGCAGGAGGCCGAAGACGAACGCCGCCACCGTTACGATGACGAGCGGGGCGAGAACGCGCCTGGCAGCCGCTGACATGGGCCGTCAAATGCCCGTTGTTAACGGTTTCACACCTTTAACGCCCGTTGGCTTTCCGCTTTGCAGGCACGGCGCGCGGTGGAAATGGCGACGGCATCGTCAATACCAGGCGATATATGAGCCTCGGAGTGCCCTAATCCCTGATTGGAACGAGAATGGCGCGTTTGTGATGTTTGCGGGCCGGTTCACGAGGTACCAAAGGGCATGCCCTCTACACGAGCGCCGGAAGTAAAGCTCACCGCAAGACGGGCTTCCAACAGCCCGGTGGCACACTTCCTGGCCCGCGCAGGCCTGACCGCCCGCGGCATTATCTACATCCTCGTCGGCTGGGTCGCGGTGCTGGTCGCGCTGGGGCACAGCTCGCGCGAGGCGGACCAGCAGGGTGCCTTGCAGCTCCTCGCGGGTGAGCCCTACGGGCTGGTCTCGCTCTGGCTGCTCGGCATCGGATTCGCGGCCTACGCGCTGTGGCGGCTGAGCGAGGCCGCGTTCGGTGTCACTGGGGAGCGGCCCGGGGCGGGCCCCAGGCTCAAGTCGCTGGCCCGGGCCATCATCTACGCGGGTCTTTCTTACCTGACGTTCACGGTCATCGCCGGCACCGCTCGCAGCCAGTCCGGCCGCCAGCAGGACATCACGGCCACAGTCATGCAGCACACGGCCGGGCGGGTGCTGGTCGGCCTCGTCGGGCTGGTCATCGTCGTCTGCGGCATCCTCCTGGTCGTCGAGGGTGCTCGCAAGAAGTTCATGAAGAACCTGCAGACAGGCCGGATGAGCGCCCGGCTGCGCCGCGCCGTCGAGGTGCTTGGCCTCACCGGGACGATCGCCCGAGGGCTGGTCTTCGCCCTAGCCGGCGTGCTGGTGATCGACGCGGCAGTCACCCACAGGGCATCCGAGTCCGGCGGCATCGACAAGGCGCTGCTGACACTGCGCGATCAGCCGTTTGGCGAGTTCCTGATGATGCTGGCCGCACTCGGCCTCTTGGTCTTCGGTGTCTACGGACTATGCGAGGCTCGCTGGCGAAAGGTCTGAGCCCAGCGGGGACGCCCTTGCGTGACGTGGTCAGCTGCTGCGGCCGGGTAGCCCGCTGACTGGTGCCGGGTCGCGGTCGACCCAGGCCGCGGTATCGGGATGGTCGAGAACCCACTGGGCGATCTGGTCCTTGCGGGCCCACCACACGTCGTCGTGCTCGCGCAGCCGGGTGAAGATCCGGTCCAGCACCCGGACCCGGGAGGGGTGCCCGGAGATGCGTTCGTGGAGGCCGATGACCATCAGCCGGCGGCGGGCCGCGCCCTCGGCGTAGAGCTGGTCGAACTCATCGATCATCTGCTGCTCATAGGCGGCCGGATTGAAGCCCGGGAAGTCGAAGCTGGAGATGTCGTTCAGGTGGGCCGTGTACGGCACGGTGGCGAACGGCTGCCCGTTGATGATCTGCAGGAATGGCTCGTCGGCGGACAGGTCGTCGATGTGGTAGGTGAACCCGAGCTCGGCCAGGATTTCCAGGGTGTTCACGCCGGGCCGGAACCAGTAGCTGTTGTAGCCGGTAGGGCGGGTGCCGGTCGCCTGCTCGATCGCCTCGACACTGTCCGCGATCCATTCGGTTTCCTGGGGGCGGGGCAGCTGGTATTGCCGCTGCCAGCTCCGGCCGTGCGCGCCGGCCTCGTGGCCGCGGCGGACGATCTCGGCGGCGACCTCCGGGTGCGCGCGGACCGCGTCGCCGATCATGAACGAGGTCATCTTGATGCCGTGGGTGTCCATTAGGTCCAGGATGCGCGGCGCACCCTCGTGCGCTCCGTGCTCATAGAAGGTGTTCTGCCCCAGGTCGGGGAAGCCGTCCAGGATCGGCTCGGTGATCGGGCCGCCCGCGCCGCTGATCGGCTGGCCGCCCGCCTCGAACTGCATGGACACGCTCACCGCCAGACGTGCACCACCTGGCCAGAACGCCTGTGGCTGTGTCATCGCTTCCTCGTGGTCGCCCCACCGCCGAGCTTGACCCCGGGCCGATTTCCGCACATCACCAAGGTCGGTAGTCCGCCGGGCGGTAGTCCGCCGCGCTGAGCCGCTTCCGGGCCCGCGGTGGTGAGCCCGGAGGAATTACCCGCCAGCGCTACCCGGTCGGGGGATATGGGCCGCCACCGGCCACGGCACTCTCTAGGCGAGAAGATCGCGCTCAAGCCCTGAACCGCGGTGTTACCAACAATGCACAAGCGAGTGCAACAGGGAGCCAGGCAGGTGGGCAGGTCAGAGCCGGAGCCACAGCCGGTCACCCGGAGGCCGCAGGGTCCGATGCGCCAGCTGAGCCCCGAAGAGCGGCGCCGATGGCAGAGCACGACGCTCGCCACCCCCCGGCGCCGCTACGGGGCTGACGCCCGGCTGCTGTTCAAGCTGGAGGATCTGGTCTTCGGCCGGGCCCGGACGCTGCCGAAATTCCGCGCCCGGGAACTGATCGCCCGCACGCCCTACCAATCCTGGGAGCAGGCGGCCTATCTCAAGGCCGACCAATGGGGCAACGGCCGGTCCCGGGCTGAGAAATTGTTCCGCACGGTGAACGAGGACCGCGCCGAGCAGGACAACGAGGAATGGCACATCATCCTGCTCGAGGAGCAGATTGCCATCAGTGGCGTCCACGCGAACCCGATCCGGTTCCGGCTCCTTCCTCAGCTCATCGCCTTCGCCGTGTACCAGCAGTTCTGGTTGCTGCGGGTGCTGAAACCGGCCTGGAGCTACCGGCTCAACGCCGACATCGAGGATCACGCCGAGTACGAGTACGCGGCACTGGTCGCCGAGCATCCGGAGTGGGAGACCACTCCATTCCGCTCGGCGGTCGCGGCCGGCTACGGCTCCTACGATTCGCTGGCCGACATGTTCCGCCAGATCGGCTGCGACGAAGGCGTCCACAAGGAAATTAGCCTCGCCCGAATGATAATTCCCGCCGCGCGGGCGTGATTCTGGCTCCTTAAAGACCGACCCCTGCATTGGAGGATCGACGATGACAACATCCCCGGCCGTGGAGATTCCTGGCTATATCGCCGGAACATGGGATCTCGACCCCGCCCACTCCACCATCGGCTTCGTAGCCCGCCATCTCATGGTCAGCAAGGTCCGCGGCCGCTTCACCAGCTTCGAGGCCCAGATCGTGACGGCCCCGAACCCGCTGGAGTCCTCGGCGACCGCCACTATCGACCTGTCGTCGGTGGACACCGGCAACGAGACGCGCGACAACGACCTGCGGTCGGAGAACTTCTTCGACGCCGCCACACACCCGACGATGACGTACCGCTCGACGGGCATCCGGCCGACCCGGGGCCAGGACTCGTTCCTGGTGGACGGGGAGCTGACGATCCGCGGGGTGACCCGGCCGATCATCCTGACCGTGGAGGTCAACGGGTTCGGGCCGGATCCCTACGGCGGTACCCGGGCCGGGTTTTCGGCCCAGGGAGAGATCGACCGGACCGAGTTCGGGATCACCTTTAACGCCCCGGTACCTGGCTCGGGCGGGGTAATGGTGAGCGAGAGGATCGGGATCGAGATCGAGGCCGAGGCAGTCCTCCGGCAGCAGCAGGGTTAGGGCACGGTCCGGGAACTACTGGCGGCTGGCGGGCTGGCTGGCGGAGAGGGCGGCACCGACCTGGTCGGCGAACGCGACCGCGACCAGCCGTTGCTCCCGGGTGGGATGCGGGCCTGCGGGATCCGGGGTCAGCAGGAACCTGCCCTGCAACCGGCCGCCGGCCTCGACCAGCAACTCGGTGTCGGTCTTGGTGGGCATCCCAAACTGGGCCACGTCCCAGGTCTGGCTTCCGACCATGAGCCGGCCGTCGCGCTGCAGCCGGGCGGGCTTGCCGATCCCGGCGACGCCGTACTGGAAGCGGCATGAGCGCAGCGACAGCAGGCCAGTGAGTTGCCGGGACACCTGCTCGATCAGCGCCGTGGGCGAGCCGCCCGTGGCCGCGGCCTTCGCGGCGGTATGGATCCCCTCCAGGTAACCCGCGCGCCTGCTGGCCGCCCCGTGCTCGCGGCGTGCCCGGACCGCGATCTCGGTGATCGCAGCGCCGATGACCAGCAGCAAGACAGTGGTCTCGATATCGTTCCGGCGCGTGATGCTGAACCGCTCATACGGCCGGGTAAGGAAGAAGTCGAACCATACGGCCGCTGACAAGGCCGCTAGCAGACCAGCGAGCCGGTCTCCGTTCGCGGCGACGGCCACCACCACCAGCAGCAGCGCCAGAGCGGCGTCGGTATTGGGGAAACTTGCCCGGAACGGGATGAGGATGAGGGCCAGCGCCAGCGGGACCGCCAGCCCGGCCAGGATGGCCAGGCGGTCCCGGCTCAGCCACCGCCGAACCTGAATGATCATCTGTGCTCCGGTCCACAAAATCCGGTCGTCACGAACGCGGGGGCGGTCCCGGCTTCGTGGCTTACCAGATAACGAGCTTAGATCCAGCCCTGATGCCTGCCAACCGGGCGGTCCCAGCGCCGCGCGGGCGCTGCTATTAGCATGATCTTGCGGTGAACGGGCGCACAGAGCGGGCGTTCCGCGGCAGGTAATAACATCCCTGGGTGCCGCGGGCCGTTCCGGCGGTGAGGAGAGCGCCGTGTCTGACGACATGCCGGACGAGGCGCCTCACGAAGAGCCGCCGGCGACGAGTTCGTTCTCCGGGCGGACGGCGTGGGCGCGGAATTTGCAGACGCCGCTGCGGATGTTCCTGCGCACCGAGACCGGCGGCGCCGCCGTGCTGCTGGGCATGGTGGTGGTCGCGCTGATCTGGGTGAACGCCGACGCCTCGTCGTACAACGCCGTCTGGACGGCCCGGCTGTCGGTCCGGCTCGAGGGCGCCGGGGTGTCGCTGGACCTGCGCCAGTGGGTGAACAGCGGCCTGATGACTTTGTTCTTCTTTGTCTTCGGCCTGGAGGCCCGCCGCGAGTTCGACATGGGTGAGCTGCGTGAACGCCAGCGGCTGGCGCTGCCCGTCGCGGCCGGCCTGGGCGGCCTGCTCATCCCCGTGCTCATCTACCTGGCCTTCAACGCCGGCGGCCGGGCGGCTCACGGCTGGGGCGTGGCGATGTCCACGGACACGGCGTTCGCGCTCGGGACGCTGGCGCTGACCCAGCCGCGGTTCCCGGATCGGGTCCGGGCGTTCCTGCTGTCGGTGGCGGTCGTCGACGACCTGGTCTCGCTGGTCGTGATCGGCGCGGCCTACAGCAAGGCGGTCGTGCTTGTGCCGCTGGCTGCCGCGCTCGCGATCTTTGCCGTGATCCTGCTGCTGCGCCGGGCCGGGGTCCGCTACGGGTCGGCCTATGCCGTCTGCGGGATCGCGGCGTGGGTCGCCGTCCTGAAGTCCGGTGTCGACCCGGTGGTCGTCGGCTTGGTCCTGGGCCTGCTGACGTACGCCTACCCGGCGGCGCGCACCGACCTGGAGCGGGCCAGCGACCTGTTCCGCAGCTTCCGGGAGCAGCCGACACCCGATCTCGCACAATCGGCGCGGGCCGGCCTGGCCACGGCGCTTTCACCGAACGACCGGCTGCAGCAGCTTTACCATCCGTGGACCAGCTACGTCATCGTGCCGTTGTTCGCGCTCGCCAACGCCGGCATCACGATCAGCGGGAGCTTTCTGGCCCGCGGGTACACCTCGCCGATCACGCTCGGAATCTTGGTCGGTTATGTGGCCGGTAAGCCGCTGGGTATCACCGGCGCGTCCTGGCTGCTCACCCGGATCAGCCGGGGACGGCTGCGGCCACCCGTCGGCTGGGTGACCGTGGCCGGCGTCGGGACGATCGCCGGCATCGGCTTCGCCGTGTCCATCCTGATCGCGACCCTCGCCTTCACCGGGACCGAACTGCAGGAAGCCAAGCTGGGCGTCCTGTCCACCGTGGTCGCCGCGCCGGTGGTCACCTGGCTGGTGTTCCGCGCGGCGGCCATGTTGCCGGCCCGGCTGCAGGTCCGGGCCCTGCTCGGCACCTCCGAGGTCATCACCGACCTCGGCGTCCCGGTCGACCCGGGACGCGACCGGATCCGCGGTCCGGAAAGGGCCCTGGTCACGATTGTCGAATACGGCGACTTCGAGTGCCCGTACTGCGGCCAGGCCGAGCCGGTCCTGCGGGAACTGCTGGCCGGGCGCGGGGACGTCCGGTACGTGTGGCGTCACCTCCCGCTGAACGACGTCCACCCGCACGCCCAGACCGCCGCCGAGGCCGCGGAGGCCGCCGCGGACCAAGGCGCGTTCTGGGAGATGCACGACCTGCTGCTGACCAACCAGGACCGGCTGCTGACGCGTGACCTGATCGGCTACGCCAGCGAACTCAGCCTCGACACCGAGCGATTCGGGGACTACGTCAGGAAGCGGACCGGCGCCGCGAGGATCGCCGAGGATGTCGACTCCGCCGACCTCAGCGCCGTCTCCGGCACCCCGACCTTCTTCATCAACGGCCGTCGGCACTACGGCAGCTACGACATCGGCGCGCTCACCGCCGCCGTTCTGGCCGCCAAGGCCGAGGCGGCCACCTCAGACGTCCGGGCCGCCCGGGCTGGGTGAACTGGTGATGCCAAACCGGCCCGCGATCAGGCCGCCTACGGTTCGACCGAGCCTTCTCCACATGAGCCGTGGCTGCCCGAGGAGGGCTGAGTCCGTAAACCGCACGTCACCGCACGTCACCCCAGGTCGGTGAAGGCGTCGATCTGCGTATCCGGCTGATAGGTGTAGGCCGCCTCGCGCACGCTCTCGCTGCTCTCAAGCGCCGCGCCGAGCGCGCCGCCCAGCGTCGCGATTGAACTGGCCAGCCAGGCCAGGCTCACCTGGTCGGCCACGCCGGCCGGGTGCCCGAGGATCAGGCCCAGCAGGCTGCCTGGCACGAGCAGCAGCGCCGCGGCGAGCATGGCGATGAACAGGGCCAGGTACAGCGCGGCCACCCCGAGGCTGACGGTGGCCGCAGTGACGATGTTGAACAAGGCCACCTGCTCTCGCGCGGCCGAGTGCGGGCTCCGCTCCCACAGCCCGGTGCTGACCATGATCGTCACGGTGATGGCCGCCACCGAGCCAAGACCGATGACGACCAGGCGCAGCGGCCCGAGATAATGGGCGAGCCGCCAGATGTCGCTGGTCACCAGCGCGAACACCCCGGCCGCGAAGGCCACCGCCAGCACGCGCATAAGCCGCAGCGCCAGCCGCCACGGGCGATTGGCGCGCAGCATGCCCAGTAGCAGCCAGATGTTGCCGGTAATGACCCGCGCGACGAAACGCACGCCGTGCTCGTCGCGCTCCGTGCGGGCGCCCAGTTCGCGCATGCGACGGGTCACGGCCTCAGCCAGCGGGAGCCGTCCGGCGGCGCCCTCGGCCTGCGCCAGGTCACCGAGCATGTGCCCGACCAGGCGGACGATCGTGTCGGCGGTGCGCTTGCGCACCGAGACCGGGCCGAGCGCGGGCATGGACAGGACCGCGACCCCGTGGGTCGCGCTGACGTGGGCGATCACCGGACGCCGCGCGGTCTGCAGCGGGAGGTCGGTGACGCACACCGCCAGTTGCCAGCCGCGCTCGAGGAGCATCCTGCGCCCCGCCGCGATCAGCTCGCTGAGGTCTGTCGGCGGTTGCACCAGCCGGTCGGAGACGAACTCGACCCGCCACCGGACTCCGGGCAGTTGCCCGGCGAGCCGGTCGGCGATCTCCCCGACCAGGCTCTCGGTCAGCTCCGACGCGGGCCCCGGTGCGGCCAGCAGGCCGATGACCAGCTCCGGCTCCGGTTTGGCGTCAGGAACGTTCTCTGCGCCAGGGCTCTCCGACACGATCCCATTTACCACCATCGAGGCCAGGTTCGCCAGGTGGGCAGGCCGCCCACAAGCCCGGCGAGTGGATCTGGAGAGAAGCGGACCCGGCCGACAAAGCCGAGGTCTATCGGCAACTAGGCCTTTCCCTCACCTACGATCCTGCGGCTAAGCGGGTCAAGGCGGAAGCCAGAATCGATCATGTACGTAGGAACGTGTCCGAGGACCGAGTGCACCCAAAAGCCAATGCGTAATCGCCGGTGAGTTCGGTTCGACGTGGATGGCAATTAGCCGCGACGGCAGGTAATTGGGGCAACCCTGCCTGGCAGTAGCACGCATGGCGGCGCGCGCGCGAGATAGGCGGGCCGGGTCGGACCGGACGTCAGACCGGGGCCTCCTCCGCGGCCGACGGCTCGGCCACGGGCGCTGCCTTCGGCACCCGCCGCCCGGCCAGCAGCGCCACCGCGAAGATGACCAGCCCGTTGAGACCGTGCAGCACACCCACGATGGCCGCGGAGTAGGCGGCGTACGCGAGGAAGAACTGCACCACGACAAGGCCGAACGGGATCGCCGCCCAGCGCACGCCGTGCTGGGCCTTGGCGCCGAACGAGACCGCGAGCAGCGCCACCGCGAACAGCACGACGACGTACGCGAAGGAATGGTGCAGGGTCACCCCGGTGGTATCGCCGTCGGAGACGGGGCCGTTGTCGATGTTGTTCTCCAGGGCGAAGGCGCCGAACGCGATCAGCGACGCCTGGACGGCCACGGACAGCGCCAGCAGGTAGGCGATCACCCGGTACGCGGTTCTCATGATCATGTTTCCCTTCGAGAGGCGCGGTTTCTGGGACCGGCAGGACGGCCCCGATGGCAAAGGCCCGGCCTATGACCAGGACCCAGACGTGCATGATCAGTTCAGCCCGGGCTGGCCGCGGGGAATCCGGCTGCGGCCGTCCGCTCCGAGGTAGGCAGCCGGCCGGTGATGGTGGTGCCCTGGCCGGGCCGGGAGCGGACAGTCAGGGTGCCGCCGTGCGCGGCCAGCCGGTCCGACATGCCCTGAAGGCCGGAGCCATGGCTGGTCCCGGCCGGGAAGCCCGCGCCGTCGTCGCTGAGGGAGAACTCCAGGGTGTCGCCGGAGTCGGCCAGGCGGATCGTGGCGCGGGAGGCCCGGGCGTGCTTGGCCACGTTCTGCAGCGCCTCCAGCGCGCAGAAGTAGACGGTGCTCTCGGTGTCCTGCGGGTAGCGCCCGACCTGGTCGGCATCCAGGACGACCGGAACCGGGCTGCGGGCGGCCTGCGCGCGCAGCGCCATGACCAGCCCCCGCTCGGCCAGCAGCGGCGGGTAGATGCCGTGGGCCAGCGCACGCAGGTCGTCCAGCGCCGTGATGAGCTGCGCCTTCAGGTCGGGGATGGCCTGCCGGATGAGGTCCGGGTCGTCGGCCGATTCGGCCAGCAGGCCGAGCTGGATGGCCAACGCGATCAGCTGCTGCTGGGCGCCGTCGTGCAGGTTCCGCTCGATCCGGCGGCGTTCGGCGTCCTGGGCCTCGACCAGCCGGCGCCGGGACGCGAGCAGCTGGTCGATGGTGGCCCGCAGCTCGGCGGTGAGTTGGGCGTTGCGCACGACCAGGCTCGCCTGGGAGGCCAGGTGCTGCAGCAGGCTGCCCTCGGTGCTGGTCAGCGGCTCGCTGGGCGGCTTGCTCAGGGAGATCGCGCCGAGCAGGTCGTCGCCGTGCCTAACCGGCACCATCCGGGCTGAGGAGTCCGGGACCGGCAGTTCGGCGGTGCCGCTGAGTTGCACCGTGGCGGACGGGGCCGAACCAGCCGGCCAGACCGCGCTGGGCCGCAGGTCGGTGCCGACCCGGATCCACGCCTCGACCCGACTGGCGCCGGACGCCCCGCCGAGCAGCGAGACCATCCGGTCCAGGGCGTCGCCCAGGTCGAGCTGGCCGGCCATATCGGCGGCGAAGTCGGACAGGACCTGGTACGGCGTGGCGCGTTCGCCGTAGACCACGCGATTGGCCAGCAGGCTGGCCCGCTGCCGCAGCGGCTGGAACACCAGCGCGATGGCGACCGCCGCGGCGATCGTCAGCAGCGGGTCGCCGCGGTGCCCGGCGAACGTGCCAAGGCCAAGCACGATGGCCGCGTACACCGCGGTGACGCCGGCCGACAGCAGGGTGACCAGCAGCGCGCGGCTGATGATGATGTCGATGTCGAACAGCCGGCGTCGCAGGATCGCGATCGCCATAGTCGCCGGGATGGCAAAGAACACCAGGAACGGGGTGATGGCGTACGGCACTTGCTGCAACGGCTTGTTCCCCTGGCCGAGCACGATGGCCAGGCCGCCGACGGCCACGGTGGCCAGCACCCCGGCGAGGGCAAGGCCCAGCCACTTCATCTGCTGGCGCAGCCGCTGGTCGCCGCGGCGGTACCGGAGCGCCAGCGAGACCAGCGCGCCCGCCAGCAGCAGCGGGAACACCAGGGCCAGGCCGCTCAGGGTGCCGAGCCAGGTGACCGGCTGGAGGGACCGGACCGCCAGCGGGTTGGGATAGACCAGCGAGATACCGCCTGGCGCGGGCAGCGCCACCCGCCGCGTGCTGACCACGAACGAGGCCAGCGTCAGGCCGGTCAGCACCACGCCGGCCAGCGCGGCCGGGCGCCAGCGGGGCGAGGGCAGCCGCCCGGACGGGAAGACCAGGAAGAGCGCGGCCAGGTCGATGGCCGCGACCACGAAGACGGCCTCGGCCAGCGTCCCGACCGCGGCCGCCGACGGGAGCGCTCCAGGGTGCGCCGTCACGGCGAAGATCGCGTAGGCCGAGCCGGTCGTCATGACGGCGGTAGCGGCTCCCTCAGCCAGCATGAACCAGCCCACCAGGTTGCCCGCGCGGCGCACGATCAGCGCGCCGAGCGCGGCGTAGGCGATCGCGCCGGCCACGGCGCCGACGCTGCCCACCGCGTCGGACGTGGCCAGGGAGCTCCACTCCAGCCCGGTCAGCACGAGCCCGGCCAGCGCGACCAGCACGGTCGCGGCCAACGCGACGGTGGTGGCCCGGGCCCGCAGCCGGTGTCCCGTGCCCGCGACCTGCAGCTCGGGTGGCTGGGGTGGGGCGGCCGGAGCGCTGGTGGCCGCGGGCTGCACCGGGTGGATCGCGTCCGCCACGAGGTCGCGGTCATGGCACCGTCGAGCGAGCCGGGTCGTGAGCCGGCCGGCGTGGCGTTCGTAGAGCGTGCGAAAGGCGCCCATGTCGTGCTCGGCGACGGCGAGAAGCAACGTCTCGTCGCTCGGGCGGCTGTCCATGTCTTACCTGTCGCGTCGCCGGGCCGGAAAAGTTTCACCCCGCGGCGGAAATTTCCCCGGGCCCTCCGCAGCCGCGTGGCCGCACCCAACCCAAGGCCGCCGACGGCGGACGGACCGCGCGTCCTGATCTACCGCTACCTGACCTGCGAGTTCGCGGTCGGGGAGTCGCGGTGAGCGGCAAGCGAGGCAGCAGACGTCCTGGGGCCCGTACGACACTGCAGCAGGCCAGGGCTGATGTGGCCCACCTTCATGGTGGCGAAGGGCTGATGTGTCAGGCGGGTCTAATGGCTAAGAGCCTGAGCCTGCGACCTGAGAAAACATTGTGTCCGAGGACCGAGTGCACCCCAAAGCCAATGCGCTCTGACCGCTGAGTTCGTGCTGGGGGAGTCACGATGAGCGGTTGGCGGTGGGCCAGCTGGCGGGCGCCGATCTAAGCCGTTGCAGCTTGCGGGGGACGGGATTCCTGCTACCGCTTCACGGGAACGGTATTGACCGTGATGTCGCCGCGGCGGGCCGCGCCAAAGAAACTGGAACGCATGGTGGAAGGCGTGGGGAGACGATTGGTGCAGCAGCCTCAGCGGACCGGGACGGGAACTGCTTCGTTCACACGGCCCAAGATCATCAAGCTCACACCGCCCGAGCTGATGGAGGACACCGGCACGGGACTGGACTACGGCACCCGGCCGGACCAGATGCCGGGCTACCTTGTGCCCAACGACCGGTTCTACATCCGCAGCCATGCGCCGACTCCCCGGGTGGACACGGCGACCTGGACGCTTAGCGTCGATGGCGACGGCGTGCGTCGGCCGGTCGCCTACTCCTACGACGAGCTGCGGAACCGGTTTCCGCTGGTTTCCGTCATTCGCACGATCGAATGCGCGGGCAACCGGCGGGTGCTGCTGGGGAAGGAGTTCGGGCACAGGTTTGAGGGCACCCAGTGGGGGCGCGGCGCCATCGGCACGGCCGAGTGGACCGGCGTCCGGCTTGGTGATCTGCTCGAGCCGGCCGGGGTCAGCTCCCACGCGCGCGAGGTCATGCCGGAGTCGCTGGATGAGATCCGGGCCCGGCGGCCGATGCCGCTGGCCAAGGCGATGGCCGGCGACACCCTGGTCGCGCTGTTCATGAACGGCGAGCCTCTCCCGGCTGATCATGGGTTTCCCGCTCGGGTCATCATGTCCGGCTGGCTCGGGGCGGCCAGCATCAAGTGGCTGGCCCGTATCGAGGTCTCTGAACAGCACCTCTATGTCCCGTGGAACACCGAGGACTATGTGCTGATCGGGTCCGGCTTCCCGTCCAGCGGCCTAGCGCAGGGCCCCGCGATCACCAGCCTTCCGGTTGCTGCTTTGGTGGAACTGCCCTGGCCGGCGCGGCTGCGGCCGGAACCGCAGATGATCCGGGGCCGGGCGTTCGCCGGGGAAAATCGGGTGGCCGCGGTCGAGTACCGGATCGATGGCGGCCCGTGGGAGCCCGCGGAGCTGACCGGCCCGGACTTGCCCGGTGCGTGGGTCCGGTGGCAGTTCGCCTGGACGCCCGGGGCCGGCGAGCACGTGCTCCGGGTCCGCGCCACCGACGACCGCGGCCACTTCCAGCCAGAAGCCTCGGCCTTCAATAAGCTCGGATACCTCCAGGACGCGGTGCTGGCCCACCCCGTGCACGTCGAGCGCGATGCGGGGCCGCGTCGGGACGAGTAATTCCTAAGAATTCAGTGGGGCATAGGCGCCTGGCGTCAACTCGGCAAAGAGGGCAGAGACTCTCGCCACATCGTGACTGACTTGTCGTGGCTCATGGGTGGACGCTGGCGCGCTCAACCCGCGTGCTTTCATGCTGCCTCGTACTTCACAGGACCCGGCTGACCGGCGTGGTGCAGTTGGCGGCTTATGCCAGCACCCGCCGATCCACCGCTTGATGATCGTTTTTCGTGCGGGGTACTGCTTGCGCAGAGCCGGCTGGCCGCCGCCGGTGATCGGTAACGTTGCAGTATTACCTCAGGTCAGCGTGAGCAGGCTGATGCGGAACCAGGCAAAGTGAACAGTCCCCGCGCATCACCCTGCGAGTACGGGTGTATCGCGATCTGCAGCCACCGTCTATTGGCTGCAGAGCTGGTTACGATAGAGCTTCTAGATAAGAAATTAGATGAGGCCAGACCTCGTCACTAGGGTTGCCATCGCGATCCATCGGATAACTTTCCGCTAGGCTTCTGGCATCCTGCACGACGTTAAGCCGCGATTCCAGTTGTTCATACTCGGCTTGGAGGGCGGCGTTTATCTGTTCCAGACTGTCGGTAGTTTGAGGGAGCTTGGCAAGAGCATGAAAGGCAGTTGGTGTACTCATGACCGCAGGTTAGCAGGTATGCCTCTCCCTGGATCGGCAGTAATAAAACCGTACCCGAGATGACAGCAAGGGCCAGCTGATGCGGCCACTATCGCCTCAAGGATTGATCTCGGCAGGCGGCACGGCAAACTAATCTTCACCCCGCAAAATAGGTAGATCTTCCGCCTCGGTGGTCAGCGTATTCTCTCGCTATCGAAAGTGCTGACCACCTATACCAAAATAGCCGGTCGTCGCCGGAACAGCCCTAAAGCGGTGGCGTCGCTTTCGCCGCTGCAGCCATACGCGATTCTGATGTAGTTCAACTTGATTAATGAACACACTCATGCTCGCGTCCTGGCCGATAGTCTTTTACGGCTGGGGCACATTCCGCGGGTTCAGCGCAGCGCCTGGCCGAGATCAACGTGCAGGGTTAGGCATCCCAGGGGCTTGGCATGTCAAGCGGCTTGCTGCTGGCGGTGGCTCCAGGCGGTGTGCTCGTCGTAGAGGGTGCGGGTTTTGAGGCAGCCGTGGAGGATGCCGACGAGCCGGTTGGCGAGTCTTCTCAGGGCGTCGTTGTGCTCGTGCCCGCTGGCGCGCTGCTGGTCATAGAAGGCGCGGGCGCCGGGTGAGGCGGTCAGCGCAGCGAAGGCCTGGGCGTTGAGGGCGTCGACGAGCCGGCCGTTGTGGACGAACCGGGCCGCGACGACTTTCCTCTTCCCCGAGGCGCGGGTGATCGGGCTGGTGGCGGCGTAGTTCTTCCTGGCCTTGCCGTCGGCGTAGCGGCGGGGGTCGTCGCCGAACTCTGCGAGCACCCGGGCGCCGAGGATCAGGCCCAGCCCCGGCTGGGACAAGATGACCTCAGCGTCCGGGTGCCGGCCAAAATGCTCTTCCACCTGCCCCTGCAAAACCTTGACCTGCTCGTTCAGGACGGTGATGACCGCGATCAGCGACCGGACGGTGGCCGCGTAGGCAATGGTGAGGGCCTCAGGCTGGCCGAGCTGCTCGCTGCGCAGCGCCGCAAAGACCGCCGTGGCCCGGCCGGTGACGTCCCGGCGGCCGGCGCGCTTGAGCGCAGCGGACACCTGTGCGCGGGTCAGCCGTGCGGCCCGGGCAGGCTCAGGAACCTTGCCGAGCAGTTCCAGGGCCTCGGGAGCGCTCAGGTCCCCGAAGGCCTCCAGCGCGGCCGGGAAGTACTCCCGCAGCTGGTGCCGCAGCCGCTGCACCTCGCGGGTCCGCTCCCAGATCATCGTCTTATGGGTGCGCGCCAGCACCTTGATCCCGTTAGCCTCCGGGCTGTCCCCGGACGCTGGGCGCAGCTGATGGGAGTCGGTGCGGACCATGTCCGCCAGCGCGTGCGCGTCGCCGGCGTCACTCTTGGCCCCCGACACCGTATGCCGGTCCCGGAACCGGGCCGCCTGCAGCGTTCACCGGGAACACCCGGTAGCCCGCCGCGACCAGCGCCGCGACCCACGGGCCGCGGTCAGTCTCGATCCCGACCAGAACCTCAGCGTCATCAGCGTCCTCGCCGAGGAAACCACCGACCAGGCCGTGCAACTGCGCGATCCCAGCCGCACCCTCGGGCAGCCTCCTGTTCACCAGCACTTGGCCGGCCTCGTCCATCACCTCCACGTCGTGATGATCCTCAGCCCAGTCATCACCCACGAACAGCCGCACCAGTGCTCCCATCAGCCGAGTCAGACCAGCTCAGCAGCCATCGGGAAGGCCATCAGCAACCTAATAGAACAGTGCTCACCCGCGAACGGGGGCACGACATCCCAGCAGCGATTCAGCTCTCCCGGTCACCGGCAGGGGCACGATCTAACCCAAGGACTCAAAGTCCAGGCGGCATAAGTGCTCACCTGCCGGCGGCTACCAGGCACCGAGTCTGCCGCACGGCAACCCGGCCATCCCTATTAGGGCGGCGACACCTCAGCCTGCAGGTTTATCTGCTCGTTCATGTTTGTTCCTGCGCTGGACAGATACCGGTGGAACCTCAAGGCGCTGGCCGGCCTGAACGCGGCGACGCAGCGGATCTGATCGACGAAGCCCTGAAGCGGGCCGGCCTGACCGGCGCACAAATCCGGGTTCGCGGTGCTCATAGTCATCCCCGGCTTCGGCGGCCAGTGACTGCTGCCGGTGGGCACCGCCATCGTGGTCGGCGACGTCTTCTCCGTCGATGACTACTTTGGCACCTGGAAGACCATCCTTACCCGGTCCTGCACCCGAGTGAGCTGGTCGGGTGTGGGTTTCTGGCCGCACTGACCGTCGCCGTCACGGCCAGACGTCAGGAGCTGGGAGCGGCCAGCTCGGCGCGGTCGATCCGCGTCCGTTACAGCTGGCTGGGCCAGATCACCTAGTGCGCCCGGGGCGGTGTGGACGGCAGTGTCACATCGAGCCATCGCAACTCGTGGATGCCCTTGGCCGCCCGTCCGGACGCCAAGTTCACCGTGGCCAGATCCTTGAAGCGATCTGCTGAGAGTTCGCCCATCTCAGATGTTGTGGCCGGCGAGCCATTCGTTCCATGCTCGAAGATTGGCCCAGCCGTCACGGATACGGTCGTAACAAGCGGCCCCGGAAAGCCAGGCTGCTGGCTCATAGGTCGCCACGAGCGCAAGCTGGGTGTGCCGCAGTAGGCCGATCTCAGGATGATCACGGCTGAAACCCCGAGGGGCGGCCTTGAGCTTGCCATCATCGGACAGCTCGAAGCCGGCGCGTTCCGCTTCGCCGAGGCGCCGCCTGACCTCCCCGGCCGAAACCGGATCATCAAGCATCGCCCGGAACCGTTCCAGGCGTTCGCGTGGCGGTTGGTACAGGCCGCCGCCCAGGAGCAGCCCGGCTGCGCTGACCTGCAGATAGTAGCCGTACCCGCGGCCGTCGGTGGCGGAAAGAGCGGCGTGCTCCTGGATCGGCCGCTTGTCTGGAGAGAAACGGATGTCCCGGTACGGCCGATAGACCTTGATGGCACCGAACTCAGGTTCGAGTGTGGCGGCCAGGCTCCGAAGCGGTCCGGCGACCTGGGTGTCGTACTGCTGCTTGTGCGACTTGAACCATGCCCGGTCATTGTGATCAGCGAGCTGATCGAAAAAGTCGACGAGGTGGGGGCCGAAGCCACCGAACGATGCTGGCTCCTCATGCCTGAGGCGGGTCATGCAACCTCCGTGGAATCAGCCATGTCGTTCTCTAGCACGATAAGCACAAGAACAGCTCCGTACGGGCGCCCAAGGAGGTGATCACCGTCAACGCCGACACCGGCATCCCCGGGAGATCGCCGTTGGCCCGGCCGGTTCCGGAATTTGCGCTGGGCAGGCTGAACCGCCTCTGGCCTGCGCCATCATCCTGGATCCGTTCGGGCCGGGCACTCCATTGTTACCGCTGTAGGCTGTCCCTGCCATCGCGAGATGGTTAGTGGCGAAAGCGAGGATCACATGGCGGACTTGCCGGTGGTGGCGGTTATAACGGCCAAGGCCGGGTCGGAGCAGCAGGTACAGCAGGCGCTGACCGCGCTGGTGGGGCCTACGAGGTCCGAGCCGGGATGCATCTCGTATGACCTCCTCGTGTCAGCCGCTGACCCCGCCACCTTCATCACGATGGAGACCTGGCGCTCGCAGGCCGATCTCGACGCCCATCTGCAGACTCCGCATGTCCAGCAGGCCCTCGGCGCAGCTGGTGATCACCTGGCGCAAACACCAGCTATCCATCCACTGAAGCCAGTCGCCGGCAGCTGACCGGCTCGAACCCCTTTGCTGACGGCGGAACGAAACATTGTCTGACCGCCCGCTTGGGGCGGGTGGATCGCGGAAACCGAGGCCGAGCTGGCCGTCTTGACCCAGAGCTGCGCCAAGACGCTCCCCGCCCGCGGACAGGAGAGGCGGAGATCGAAACGATGACCGGAAATCTGGGTGACATGGCAGCCGTCGTGCGCGTCGCCGACCCCAACGACAAATCGTAGGTCTACCAGCAGATGGGACTCAAGCTGACTTACCAGCCGGGACGCGGTTCAGGGCGGGAGTAAACAGGGCACCGGCGATGAAGCCAGCGACGTCGTCGCGGGGAATGTTGTCGTAGGCGACGGAGATGTCGGCGGTAACGTTTCCGGTGCCGGGGTCGTCGGCGATGTCGCCCTGGACGGGCTGCGCGCCCGCCTCGCGGATGGTGTCCGCATCGTCGGGAGAGTAGTGCAGGCCAGTGACGGTGTGCCCGTCGGCGGACAGCGCGGCGATCAGCCGCTGGCCGACGCCGCCGGTGGCTCCGCGATGAGGAAGACCTTACGGTGCGCGGTCGACTCGGCTGTTGCTGCGGATGATGTCATCTGCGGGTGCTCCGTGGATGCCGTTCTCGAGGTTGGCGGCGCAGGGTCAGGCCGGTCCGGTGGCAGCGGTGATGGCGAGAGGCGGATCGCTGCCCGGCCGGAGTTCCGGCCGGAGTGCCCGGTCAGGGTGCCGGGATCGGGTCTTGGTCGTCG
Organism: Streptosporangiaceae bacterium; assembly: GCA_965277615.1. Taxonomy (GTDB): domain Bacteria; phylum Actinomycetota; class Actinomycetes; order Streptosporangiales; family Streptosporangiaceae; genus Bog-532. The sequence goes on from CBDIDG010000005.1 coordinate 1,152,553, forward strand.
CGCAGCTGCTCTGGCGTCATGTCGAAAGACTTCTGCACGTTCTCGTTGCGTGTTCCGAGGCCGTCAGTGGTCTTCCTGCTCCACGGCGCCTCGATCAGGCTTTTCGTCTCCTCGATCATCGAGGCGGGCTCGAGGTTGCGGTAGCTGTCGATCTCGCCGGCCGCCAGGGCGGTCAGTGTCACGTATACCGGCCCGGGGTTGAACTGCGCGCGCGGGAACGCCAGCTTGGAGTAGTCGTAAAGCCGCTGTGCCGGGTCGTCGTCCCAGCTTTCCCAGGTCTGGAAGATGCGGTCGTTGAACCCCGTGAGGAACGGTCCAGGGTTCATGGTCGCCACTTCGACGCCGAACTCCTGCAGCTCGTCCTTCATGCTCTCGGCGATGGCTTCGAGGGCGTGCTTGGAGGCGGAGTAGAGGCCGGTGAAGGGGTTGACGTTGAGTCCCTCGCGTGATGACACCCAGATGATGCGCCCGCGGCCGCGCTTGACCATCTGCTTGGCGATGCCCTGGGTCAGCAGCAGCGGCCCGGTGACGTTGACCTCGAACTGGTGCCGAATGTTCCAGGCCGGGATGTCGACCGTTGAGCCGCCCTCGCCGATTCCGGCGTTGTTGACCAGAATTTCCACGCCCCAGGCCAGGGCCTTGCGGCGGTCGCCCTCGTTGGTCACGTCCAGCTTCTCGACCTGCAGGGTCACGCCGCGCTCGCCGGCCTGCCTCTTCAGGGTCTGAATCTGGCCGTAGATCTCGACCGCGGCGATGACCTCGAAACCTTTCCCGGCGAGCCGCATCGCGACCTCGTAGCCGAACCCGGTTCCTGCTCCCGTGATCAGCACCTTGTTCAGACTCGTGGAGCTCATGGTCACTTCATTCCTCTCATCGGAGACGATGATGGCGGTTCCCGGGGCAGGTACCAGCCAGTCGCCCTGGCTTGCCGTTAGCGGTCCGGTAAACCTGGGCGGCGACTCAGGTGGCGTTTCGCGTCACGAGCCATCCGGTGAGCTGAAGCGCCGGGCGGGTGGCGTTCGGTGGCGGTTCTCTTTGCGCGCTAGCTCGGCGGCTGCGCTGTCACAGCACTGAGTCGTCAGACGGGCCGACTCCGTGTTGCTCAGTCCTGCGACAGCTGAGCGAGTAGTGCCTCCGCGACGGGGCCGGCCGAATTCGGGTTCTGCCCGGTGATGAGCTTGCCGTCCTCGACGACGTGCACCTGCCAGTCGCCCGCCTTCGAGTAGTCACCGCCCAGGCGCTTGAGCTCGTCCTCGAGCAGGAAAGGAACGGCGTCGGTGCGCTTAACCGCCGCCTCCTCTGTGTTGGCGAAACCAGTGACGCGCTTACCGCGGACGAGGGGCTGGCCCGAGCTGTCTGTGACGTGCCTGAAGACCGCGGGCCCGTGACACGTCGCCGCGACAGGCTTCCCGGCCCGCCAGAACGCCTCGATCAAGCGGATGGACACCTGGTCCTCGGCGAGGTCCCACATGGGCCCGTGACCGCCGGCGTAAAAGACGCTGTCGAAGTCCTCGGCCGTGACCGAGCCCAGGCGCACCGAGCGGGCGAGCGCGGACTGTGCCTCACTGTCGCCATCGAACCTGCGCGTGTCGTCGGTTGTGTACTCCGGCCAGTTGCTCATGGGGTCCACGGGCGGGGGACCGCCCGCGGGTGACGCGAAGACGACCTCTGCGTCTGCGTCGGTGAACCGGTAGTAGGGCGCGGCCATCTCGTCGTACCAGTAGCCAGTCTTCTCGCCTGTGTCACCGGGCTGGTCGTGAGACGTGAGGATCAGCAAGATTTTCACGCATGCTCCTTGTGGTAGTGCCGGGCAGGGTGTCCTGGATTTGAGCTCCCGCGTTCCAGTAGACCGGTCGACTCCATCGAGCGTATCAGAGGTGAATCCCTACCGAGACGCCGGAAGGGCTGTCGCAGGTGCCGCCAAGATCCCCTCGAAGGAAACGGGAAGAGGCGAGCAGCCGACCGCGCTACCAGCGATTCCGGCATGAGGAATCTGAGCGCAAGCGGACCGTCGAAACGCAGGGCCGGTGCCGCTTCCCGCACCCCTTGGACTGTAGGTACCGCGACTGAAGGGCGTCCCGAGCGGGAGCGGTGACGGGCTCTTAACCGGCACAATTGTCACGGCGCGGCTTGCGGTACTCTCGTCCGGGCGCTCACCGCTTGTCCGACCGGAAGTTGCGTCAACCGAAGCCCGACCCAGCCCGTCAAGTCGATCACCAACATAGTTTGCCTGTCCGAGGGTTGCCGGAGGTCACGGTCCCTCGTTGCTGGATGATTTGAGGTAATAGTCAACCGGTCTGATCTGAGTCGCAGGCAACCTAGCGTTCGCAAAGCAGGACAGCAACTAAGATTGGGCCATGACGCCTCCCGCCGTGCCGCAGAACGCGCGCCAGGCGTTGCTCGATGCGGCCAAGCGCATCATGGCGCACACAGGCTTCCGGGCTGTCGGCCTCAACGAGGTGCTGTCGCAGGCAGGAGTCCCGAAGGGTTCCTTCTACCATTACTTCAGCTCGAAGGACGCGTTCGGCGAGGCAGTCATGCAGGACTACTTCGTCAGTTACCTGGCGAACATGGACAGCATTTTCGCCGGCCCTGCTGCACCCGCCGCGGAACGGCTCCTGCGCTACTTCGAGGAGTTCCGCGAGCGGCAAAGCGCCGACGACTTCCAGTCCGGCTGCCTAGTCGTCACGCTCGGCCCCGAAGCCGCCAACTTCACTGAGCCTATGCGCGGCGAGCTGAATGCTGGCGTCAGCCAGATCATCGACCGGCTCGAGTGCATCATCACCGCAGGTGTCGTCGATGAGTCGATGTCGTCGCAGGACCCAAGATCGTCCGCCGAGACCCTGTACGACATGTGGGTCGGCGCCAGCATCATGGCTAAGATCAACCGCGACCCGGCGACGTTTGACATCACGATGACGGCAACTAGGGAGCACCTGAAGATTGCCGGTGCCGTTGGCAGACAACCGGTCTAACCCTCTGGGACACTGCGGGTCAGCGTCGCGCACGACGTCGCCTGTTCGTCAGGACCCAACTAGCTGATCGGCACTGGCGATCGTGCCATTCGTGCGGCTGTCTGAGGACGGTGCGCGGTCGCTGGCCACGTTTCGCCGGATGCTCAAGTTCAATGGCGAGATCACCCTTGCGGAGCTGGCCGCGACGGGCGTGTCGTTGATCCTCACAGTCGAAGCGTCGACTGGCCGCACCACAGGACGGCATCGACGCGATCACCTGCTACGCGGCCAGTCTCTACGTGGAGCTGTCAGTAGTTTGCCGCCTGCTCCGAATCCCTATGCGCGCGTTCCCGGAACTGTCCAGTCCCTCGTAGAGGGCCGTCCTCGGCGTGGATGACCGCAGTGGCCGACATGCCGATTATCTCGGCCAGCTGGGTGATGATCCGGCCGACAGCGCGCGGGGCCGGACTCTGCCCGTCAGAGCCGTTACCGTCCTGCGATCTGAGGCCGACTTGAACCCCCATGATCCTGAACTGCGGTAATACACAGGAAATGATGCTGGCGAAGGCTTATCCAGACCATACTTACAGGTCGGATAACTATTGCGATGTGTCCAAGGGGCGAGTGCACCCAAAAACCAATCCATCCTCAGCACGCATTTTTCACTTGATGTGGCCGGGGCTCGATGATGGCTAAAGCCGCGCGAAGCCGCGAGGCGCGCTGTGGGCCATCGCGGACAGGGCTGCGATGATCCCGATGATCAGGATCCACAGGTTTCCCGGGTAATCGGCGACCCGCTCCATGCCGCCGGCGCCGAGACCGAGGTACAGGGCTGAGCCAGCGAATTCGGCCGTGGTGGACAGCGCGGTGCCGGCCAGGCCGATGACGGCCAGCACGATTCCGGTGACGCTGACGGCGCGCCTGATGTGCCGGATCGAGAGGCTGAGCAGCAGGATGGCGGCACAGCCGACCGGGATGTTGAACGCGGCGAGCAGATGCAGGCTGATGTTCGTGTTCTCCGGGACCAGCCCGACGGCGATCTTGCCGAGCCCGGTGATGATCCACAGGATCAGGGCCACGGTGGTGAGGCGCCGGTGCGGCCAGATCCGCTGCAGCGCAATAGCCCCGGCGATGGTGAGAATCCCGGTGATGATGAACGATGCGTTCATCGTGGAGTGCAAGGGGGAGCAGACGTAGGCCGGTGTGCCGTGCGGCACCGAAAACCGGCCGCACGCAGTGTTTCCCAGATCGCTGATGTAATTGTTCAGCCAGCTGTAGGGCGGATGATGCCACGCCGCGGCGACGACGATTTGCACGATCGCGTATTGCAGCGTCGCGACGATCCAGAAGGTACCGCCCAGAATGACGGCGACCCTGGATGCGGAGCGAGCCGCGTTACCCGGTGTGGTGCTTGCTGTGCCGGTGGTGAACGTACCGGTCATCATGGCCATCTCTCTTTCCGAAAGATCAGTTGATCTATCGCTATGCCACATGCGCCATGCCCCTGGCGTGCCTGCATTTCCGAGGGAGCGCTGGATCACCAGGTTTACGGATGGCGTCCCGGCTTACCGGAACTGAATGAGGCGATCATGTTCGGGCCCGCTCTCGACGTCCTAACGCGGGACTAAGAGGTCCTTCGGATGCTGGCGAGCGAGAATGTGCACAAAATGGCGAGCAGGATGGAGAAGGCCAGCACGGCCCGGAGGTCACCGATGAACCCGGAGGCCACCCCGACGCCGACGACGGGGCTGATCAAGCCGGCGTAGCACGCCACGAAGAAGGTGGATATGGCGTGAGCGCGACGCGCGGGCGCGGCCAGGCGATTGGCCGTGGCCAGGCTGCCCAGGAAGACGGCACCCACGGCCATCCCTCCCACGATGGTCCCCGCCAGGAACAGGGCCATCCCGGCCTGGGCCAGGGCCGCGACGATCAAGGCCAGCGCGGCCAGGAACAGGACCAGACCAGCTACCACGACGCGGCGGCTGTTGAATCGGGACAGCAGGAGCTGCGTGCCCGCGCCCACCGCCAGCAGCAGGAACACAACGCCACCCTGGACGGCGTGGCTGGTCTGATGCAGCACGGTCCCGAGAAAGCTGGGTGCCAGCGCGCTGAACAGCCCGAGCAAGGAGAAGGCGGCGAACCCGGCCACGGCGGCTGCGGCGAATTCGCCCCGGCCCCGCTCGGGGATGCCGAGGCCGGTGAAGCGCACGGAGGGCCGCTGGCGTGGGCTGACTGTTTCGGGAATGAGGAAAAGGCACAGGCCCGCAGTCGCCAGCACCGCCAGGTACACCTCGAACACCAGGACCGTGGGGTGGGGCGCGTACTGGGCGAACAGCCCGGCGATAAGAGGGCCGAGACCGAGACCGGCCATGTTCACCGCCGTGGCTACCACTGACGCCCGGCGGCTGGCCGAGGCCGGGATCAGCTCGGTCAGCGTGGCTGTCGCCGTACCGGTCATCAGGCCCGCGGACAGCCCGGACAGGATCCGGGCAGCGAACAGTACTTCCACGTTGGGGGCCAGGATGAACACGACCGTGCTCACCGCGCTGGCCCCGAGGGCCACGGCCAGCACCGGTTTGCGCCCGGCCTGATCGGAGGCTCGCCCTGCCAGCAGCAAGGTAGCCAGCACCGCGGCGGCGTAGACGGCGAAGGTCACCGTCACGATGGCCGCGGAGAAGTGCCACTGGGCCTGGTAGATGACGTACAGGGGGGTCGGCAGGGTGGTGCCGAGCATGATGGCCGCGAAGACGGCCGCCAGCAGCCAGAACGCGACCTGGCTGGGTACGGCCAGCCGTCTGCGCTCGGCGCCAGACGAATCGCCGAGACAGTCGGCACAAGGCTGGTCGGGGATGCGGCTGGGGGCTGGGGCGGTCGCGGCCTGGCTCGTAAGACCCGTATCCCGCACGGCTGAGTACCTCATGCCTTCCAACGATGACCGGAATGGGATCCGTGGTCATCGGCGCTGGTGGCCATGCGCACCTCCAGGTAGCGGCACCGGTGGCTCCCCGGCTAGCAGCAATGCGGCCTCCCAGGGTCCGCCGCCATCCTGGAAGCCGGTGACCCGGCCGTCGGCCGTCGGCGGGCAGGCGCTCCAGAAGAGGAGCCGTATGGCAGCGACAGACGGGAGCGACCGCGACGCGGTGGTGGCGGTGATCAGCGCGGGCATCATGGGACCGGCGATGATCCGCAATCTGGTGGCTGCGGGCCTGTTTACCCGAGTGTGGGATCGGTCGCCGCAGGCCACCGGGGCCGTTAGCCGACGCGGGCGCACGGGTCGCGGCGTCGGCACCCGACACGGTCCGTGGTTGGGCCAGGCAGGCCAGGGCAGCCAGGTGAAGAGCAGCTCGCCGAGGTCATTGAGCGCGGCCCGCTGGACGCGCCGATCGCCGACGCCAAACTCCACAAGATGGACCAGGGTGACTACACGGCTGAGTTCCCGCTCGAGTGGGCGCTGAAAGACGTGGACCTCGGGATTGTTGGCACCCCGGGCGATGCGCCGCCGCTGCTGGCCGCGCTCTCCCAGCAGTGGCACGCCGCCGTGGCCGCCGGGTAGGGCCGCGAGGACATCAGCGCGGCCCGCCTGGCTCTGGGCCGGGCGACTGTGGGCTGATCGGGTCTTCGGCTGGGATCTTGATGAGTAGCGTGGTGCCGCTTCCGGTGGGACTGGTGATCTCCAGCGTGCCGCCGAGCGCCTCGATGCGGTCGCTGAGCCCGGCTATTCCCGACCCGTGAGCCGGATCGGCTCCGCCGATCCCGTCGTCGCGGATCGCCAGCTGCAGGATCGCGCCCGGTATGTCGAGTTCGACGTGGACGGCGGATGCATGCGCGTGCTTGGCTGCGTTGGTCAGTGCCTCTGACACTGCGTAGTATGCCGCAACCTCGACGTGCTCGGGCAGCCGCCGCCCGGCGCGCAGATCGAGCTCGAGCGGTATCACGGACTGGCGGGCCAGCGATTTGAGTGCCGGCTCCAGGCCGTTCCTGGAAAGGATCGCCGGGTGAACCCCCTGGGAGATCGTCCGCACCTGGTCAGATACAACCGCGAGCCGCTCAGCGATCGGCGACAGCTTGCCGGCCAGCTCACCAAACTCGGTCGGCACCGACGCTTGCAACGTCCGCAGATCGAGCATCAGCGCCACCAGCTGCCGTTGGATGCCGTCATGCAGGTCATGCTCGATGCGCCGCCGGGCCTCGTCCGCGGCGACGACGATCCGTGCGCGGGAGGCACCCAGGGCGGCCAGGTTCTCAGCGTTTGTGACCGCGGTCGCCACCAGTTCGGTGAACGAGGCCAGGCGTGCCTCGGTGTCCGGCGACAAGGCCTGCTCCTGACTCGAGCCGACGGAGATCATGCCCCACAAACGCCCCTCAGCGATGATCGGCGTCCCGGCCGCTGAGCGAAGTCCCGTCTCGCGGACGGCGGCACCAGCCGCGCCAGTGGCATCGGCATAACCGTCGACGCGGGCCGGACGGCCGGTTTCGAAGACGAGCGTGGCGATGTTTCGTCCCCCGAGGGGCCATCGGCTGCCAACCGGAAAGCGTTTGCTGGCGCTGCCCCAGGCCGCGACGAAGGTCCCCATCCGGTCAGGCTCGTAGCGGCACAGGTACGCCAGATCGACCGGAAGCAGCTTTCCGACTTCCTCGGTGACCGCCGCGAACACCTCTTCCGGCGGCACCCCGTGCGCCACCAGCGTCGCGACGCGCCACAATGCCGTCTGCTCGTCGGCCAGCAGGGTGAGGGCGGCGCGTCTCTCGGCGTTGGCTATGGCCGTCGCCACCAGCTCAGTGAAGGAGGCCAGGCGTGCCTCGGTGTCCGGTGGCAGCGGCGCCAGGCTCGAGCCGGCGGCGATCACGCCCCAAAGGCGGCCGTCGACGATGATCGGCGTCCCGACGGACGAGAGGAGGCCTGCCTCGCGGGCAGCGGCACCGATCGGGCCCGCGGAGCTGCCGGCATAGCCGTCGACCCGGGCCGGACGGCCGGTCTCGAAGACGAGCGTGCCGACGTTGCGTCCTCCGAGCGTCCTCCGGTTGCCGAGGGGAAAGCGGTTGGCTGGTTTGCTCCATCTGGCGACATGGGTGAGCGCACCTTCGGGCTGGTAGTGGCTCATGCTCACCACATCGACCGGAAGCAGTCGCCCGACCTCCTCAATGACCGCCGCGAACACCTTCTCCGGCGCCGTCCCGCGGGCCACCAGCGTCGCGACCCGCCGCAACGCCGCCTGCTCCTCGGCCAGCACCCGCAGATCGTCTGCGCTCAACGGCGCTTCCGCTCGTCGGTGCGCAGCGCGAGTTCGGCGCGGAAGTCGCTCGTCATGAAGACCCGCTGCCGCAAAGAGATTGCGTGGTGCGCATAAGAGGTCTCCTGTGAAGGGCTTTGGTCCATGATGCCCAACCGCTGGCCGTCGCGCTACGGCCATCCGCCTGGCCTTATGCACCCACGGCGGGTACCGAGATCGCCATGGTCAGGCCTCCGCCGGGAGTTTCCTCTGCCTCGAGCGTGCCGTGCATCGCCTCGGTCAGGCCGCGGGACACCACGAGCCCAAGCCCGACGCCGGTGCCTGTCTCGCCGAATCGCCGGAACGGCTCGAAGATCTGGTCCCGGCAGGGCCCGGGTACCCCCGCTCCGCGGTCGACGACGCAGAGAACGACCCGGGCTCCGCGGATGCCAGCGGTCAGCCGTGGGAAGCCAGCGGTGTGCGCAGGTCGTGGCTGACCGCTGCGAGCAGGAGGGTGGACGCGTCCAGGACGGGCGTTTCGCTGTCTTCCACCTCACCTCCTCAATGAGCTCTGTCGCTGGTGGGTGCGCCGAGGTCAAAGAGTTGGCGCAATGCGTCGAGATAAACAGGTCCATTCGGTCCGCTGGAGAATTCCCTGGCGCGGACGGTCGGCTGGTGCAGAACCTTGCCGAGGATGCGGTGGACGGTGGCCGCCGTTTCGGCCCGTTCTTGTTCGCTCAGACCCGGCAGCCGAGCCTGCAACCGCGCCAGTTCGGTGTCGGCGAGCTGCCTGATCTGTGCGTGCATCGCGGCGATGACGGGCGTGGCCGCCGCTTGTTCCTGTCGCTTAATGTACGCGGCGGTCTCGGCGGCGACGATGGCGCGGACCTTTGGGATCTGCCCGGATACCGCCCTGTCCGCCAAGTGCTGGCCGAGGGCGGTGAGGTCGATCAGGGTGACCCCGGCCAGGCGCCCGACGGCGGGGTCCACGTCGGGTGGCATCCCGAGATCCAGCACGAACAGCGGCCGGCCGGCGGCCCGTGCCCGGGCCGTCGCTACCTGCGCGATGTACAGGACGGGGACGGTGGCCCCGGTGGCCGTGACCAGGATGTCAGCGCCGGCGAGCGCGGCAGGGACGTCGCTGGCTTGCAGGGGCCTGCCACGGACCGCCATGGCCACTTCGGCGGCTCGCGCCGCGTCGCGGCTGGCTACGGAGAGCTGGCCCACGCCGCCCTCGCGGAGCAGCCGGGCCGCGAGCCTGCCCGTGGGCCCGGTCCCGAGTACTACGGCATCGCGGCCTGCCAGGCCGCTCAGGTGCGCGCGGGCGAGGTCCAGGCCGGCGCGAGCGAGGGAGGTGGCTTCGGTGCTGATCATGGTCTGGGTACGGGCGCGCTTGCTGACTCGCAGCGCTGCGTCTATCAAGCTGGTGATGGCGGGGCCGGTGGTGCCCACCGCGACGGCTGCCTGAGCGGCAGCCTTGATTTGGGCGACAATTTGATCCTCGCCGACGGCCATCGAATCCAGCCCGCACGTCACCGAGAACAAGTGCTCAGCGGCCGCACCGCCGATGCGGATGCGGGCCATCCCCAGGACGTCGGCCGCCGGCATCCGGCCGCGCGCCGCGACCAGGGCCGCCACTGCTAGGGTGGCCGGCCCGGTGGCGCCATCGACGCCCGCATAGACCTCCACCCGGTTGCAAGTGGACAGGACGACCACCTCGGCGACGCCCGGCAGAGCATGCAACCGGGCCAGCACGCCGCCCAGCTCCGCGGGCGGCACGGCGAGTTTCTCGAGCATCTCGACCGGGGCGAACCGGTGGGACACCCCGACATTCACAATCGTCATCGCAGGTCCGTTCGGTATGTGGATCCGGCTCGCGGCTGGATGGGGGCCCGGCACCTGCTGGCGCCGGGCCCCCGGTCTGCCCCGGTCAGATCTGCCGGTCCGGACGACCGGCTGGGTCTGCCGGTCAGGATTGCCCGGCGCGGACGCCTTTCTCGACCCGCTCGCCCAGGTCCTTGTCCACGTTCCCGAGGTACCAGAAGGCGCGCTGGAGTACAGGCTCGGTCACGCCGGCGAGCAGCGCCCCGACGATGTTGCTGACCAGCCGGTCCCTTGCAGCGTCGTCCATCACCTCGCGGACCAGCGTGCCGGCCTGCCCCCAGTCGTCGTCCTCGGCGTGCAGTTCGTAGGCGGCGCGCGTGATCTCGCCGTCGGTGTGCCAGCTGGCCGGCTGGTGGTGCTCGCTGTCGGCCTGCGGGCCGCCCTTGGAGTTCGGGAAGTACACCGGGTCGCTGACGTTGTGGATCCGCATCACGCCGTCCTTGCTGTAGGCGTGCACGGGCGCGACCGGGGCGTTGACCGGGATCGACGTGTAGTTCACGCCGAGCCGGGCCCGGTGCGCGTCGTTGTAGGAGAACAGCCGGCCGAGCAGCAGCCGGTCCGGGCTCGGCCCGATGCCCGGCACCAGGTTGCCGGGCGCGACGGCCAGCTGCTCAATCTCGGTGTGATAGTCGGCCGGGTTGCGGTCGAGGGTCATCTTGCCGACCTCGATGAGCGGGTAGTCCGCGTGCGGCCAGACCTTGGTGATGTCGAACGGGTTGAACCGGTAGGTCTTGGCGTCCTCATACGGCATGATCTGCATCTTCAGCGTCCAGCTTGGGTGGTCGCCGCGCTCGATCGCCTCGTACAGGTCTTTGGTGTGATAGTCGGGGTCGGTGCCGGCGAGCCGGTCGCCCTCGGCCTGGGTCCAGAACTCGATGCCCTGGTCGCTGATGAAGTGGTACTTCACCCAGGACTTCACGCCTTCCGCGTTGATCCACATGTAGGTGTGCGAGCTGTACCCGTTCATGTGCCGGAAATCTTTCGGGAAGCCGCGGTCGCCCATCAGCCAGATCACCTGGTGCGCCGTCTGGGGCAGCAGGGTCCAGAAGTCCCACTGCATGTCGTTGGAGCGCAGGTTGACCTTGGCCAGCCGCTTCTGGGACCGGATGAAGTTCTGAAAGTGGATCGGGTCTTTCATGAAGAACGTCGGCGTGTCGTTGCCGACGAGGTCGTAATTGCCCTCGGTGGTGTAGAACTTCAGCGAAAAGCCGCGGATGTCCCGCCACATGTCGGGGCTGCCGCGTTCCCCGGCCACAGTGGAGAACCTGGCCACCATCCGGGTGCTGGTTCCCGGCTGGAACACCGCCGCCTTGGTGTAGGCGCTGACGTCGCCCGTGACCTCAAACCGGCCGAACGCGCCGCTGCCCTTGGCGTGGGGCTGGCGCTCCTTGATCCGCTCCCGGTTGAAGTTAGCCATCTGCTCGATCAGGTAACTGTCCTGCAGCAAGATCGGGCCGCCCGCGCCGGCGGTCAGCGAATACTGGTCGCTCTCGACCGGGATGCCGGCATCGTTTGTCTGGACGGGGTTGGGCTCTGCGGTAGTCATGTGCGTGTCTCCTATGCTGGTGGGCTGACGGGACGGCTGGGTCACTTGTCGGCGGGGTTGAGCGCGCGGAACGCGAGTCCCGCGGTCACGCCGGCGGCGAGCTGGACGACCAGGTAGACCCAGATCGTCGACCAGGCGAACACGCCGGCGGTGGCGCCGCCAAGCGCGACGGCAGGGTTGAACACGCCGCCGGAGATGCCGCCGACGGCGAATGCGCCGGCCACGACGGTGAATCCGATCGCCAGCCCGAAAAACCCGTTGCCTGGCTGGTCCTTGCTGGTGGCTACGTTGAGCATCACGTAGCACAGAGCGAAGGTGAGCAGCAGTTCCGCCACAGCGGCGGCCGCCTCGGTATGACCGGACAGGGTCAGGGTCTTGACCGTCGCCGGGTTGACCACGGCGCGGGCGACCACCCCGGCGACCACGCCGCCGACGACCTGCGCGATCCAGTAAGGGACGGCATCACCAATCCCGATCCGGCCGCGGACCAGCGCCCCCATGGTCACGGCCGGGTTGTAGTGGCCGCCGGAAATGTGACCGCCGGCGTAGATCATGACCATCAGGGTCGCGCCCGCCGCCAGCGGGGTAAACACGCTGCCGCTAAGCACGCTCACTGCGACCACGAATGTAAGGAAGAATGCCCCGATTGCTTCGACGGCGTACTTCCGGCTGGTCGCCGCCCATTCGGGGACGACCACCTCCTGCCTCTGTTCCTGGTCGATGACCACGTCTGTCATCTGTTTCCTCCTTGCGCCGGGAGCCGATACGGCGTGACCGGACCTGGAATAGCCCCCGCTTACTCCGCGTGGACCACGTTCTTGCCGCTCGGCTGACATTTTTGTGACACATTGACTATTGCGCTTGAGTCGTACAGTCGGCATCACTGCCACCTGCCATCCGGCGCCCCGGCTAGCGGAAGGAGCGGAATTACCGCTAGCGGTAACTGTGCTCGCGGCCCGGCCTTTACGTGCCACGAGACGCGGTCTCATGTAAATTGCCGGGTTATGGCCGAAAAAATATATAATTCAGCCGCTTTAAGAAAAACGGCCTGAATTTGCTGAGCCACCCGAATCGCCGGAACGGGAGTGGCGATACTTTCAGTTGCGGTGACGGCGCCGCTCCTGTTCGGTAGTGCCGCCCCAGACGCCGGTGTCGCCGCTGTCCAGCGCCCACCGCAGGCACGGTTCGAGCACCGGGCAGGTTCGGCATATCCGCTTGGCCGCCTCAATATGGAGCAGGTTGGCATCTGATGTGCCAAGGGGAAAGAACAGCTCAGGATCCGCATCGCGGCAGGCGGCATGCTCACGCCAGTCCGTGCCCCCGGCATCCGGTCCCCGGCGGAGAAGACTCTGGCTCGTTTGACTCATCAGACTCGCCATCTTTCCTCCGCGTAGACGGGCGCTGCGGCTTTTCGTTGTCACGGCCCCGGCCATTCAACTATGGCGTGGAAGTCATCACCCGGCATCATGGCCAGCGGTCCCCGGTCGCTCCTGCTAGCCCGAATAACTGAATTCCTGCTAGCAGGAATAGCGAGCCGCACGTTTGTTCAGCGCGGACTTTCAGCCGCAGGCTGACGCGCTAGTAAATCATTTGCCGAACGGACGTACGAGGACGCTGCCCGGCGACCGGTCTTTCACGGCATGCGGCCGAGAATACGGTCGATCTCCCGCGCGGACAGCTCCGACTTGGCCAGGAAACCGGCCGCTGGGCTTTCGGCGGTCAGCTCCGCATAATCCGCTTCGACGCGTGCGGAGATCATGATCACTTCGGCCTGGCCACCATGGCCGTCCTGAGCCAGCAGCCGGGCGAGGTCAAAGCCGCTCTCGTCCCCCAGCCCGACGTCGACGAGGATCAAGTCCGGCCGCAGGGCGCGCGCCTGCCGGAGTGCCTCGGCGGAATCCGAGGCCACCCCCGCGACCGTCACGCCCTCTCGCTCCAGGAGAACGGTCGCCACCTGGAGGAAGGCATCGCTGTCGTCAACGATCAGGCACCGCAGCGGCATCCGACCAGGCTGACAGGCACACGTCGCCGCCGCATTGCAGCTAGCAGGTATTCCAGCATGGCTCGTACTCACTGGTTTCCCGGCTCTCCCGGCGGTGACAGCGCCGCTCGTTTATCACCCACGCGAATGGCCGGTCTGCGGCCGTCGCGGCCCCACCGCGGTCACTAGCAAGCTTCTTGCGCCTCCCGCCACGACCGCTCAGCGGGGCGACGGATCCAGGCACTGGCACCGCGCCGGGGCGCGAGGACCTCCGCCGCGGAGACATCGATCTCCGTGAGCTCGGCATAGAGTCTTCTGATCTCCTGTTCACCCCAGGCCCGGGAACTGAACCGATGATGCGTGATCGCCGTCAGCATGAGGAATCGAGCCTGGGCAGAGTCGAAACCCCCCTCTAGCCAGTCCGCGCGTTCCATGTCGGCCTCCTGTCTGCTAGTAATGCGGCCTCACTTCACCCAGCGCGCTCCAGCCGGGCAGGTTGCCGCTGGATGAGCCGGTTGGCCTTCGACCAGCATTCGTGCCGGCCGGCGATCCGGCATCGCCGCCAGCCCCCGCCGGCCGTTGACGCTGGCTGCAGTTCCCGCAGTACCGCTAGCGGGGCTTCGGGCTTGCTGGCCCATGGTCCGGATTCAGAACCGGATCAGTGGCCACGTGCGACGTCCGGTCGAGCAGGGCAGCGCCGCCGCGGTCGAGCAGCAGGTGAGCCAGCCGTCGGCCAAGCTGCTCGCCCGCGGTGCCGGTCACCCGGGCGCGGATCACGGCGGAGCCGTCCGGAGCGGCGATAACCCCTGACAGCCGGACCACCGGTTCCGCTCCCACCTCCACGGCCCCCTCGGCCAGGGCGCCAGCTGAGGTGCTGCAGCCGGCGCCGAGCCCGGCCAGGAAGCCGCGTTCGGTGATCGCCGCGGCCCGGGTGGGTGCGTCGTCGAGGGTCCTGAGCTGGACAGCGGTAAGCCGATCGTCGGCGCGGCACTCGAGCGCCAGTACCCCCTGGGCCGGGGCAGGCATCAGCACCGACGGATCGAGGGGCGTGGCGATGGCGCCGGTCATTCCCAGTCGCGACAGGCCGGCCATGGCCAGGACTAGAGCGTCGACCTCGCCGGCCGCCAGCTTGCGCAGCCGGGTGCCGACGTTGCCGCGCATCGGCACGATCTGCGGCTGACGCCCGGTCGCGCGCAGCAGGGCCGCCCGCCGCGGTGATCCGGTGCCGATCCGCGCCCCGCGTGGCAAGGTCTCCAGACTGGTACCGCCTGGCCAAATCAGTGCGTCGCGTGGGTCCACGCGGGCCGGGAACGCCGCCACCTGCAGCCCGGCGACCGGCGCGGCCGGCAGGTCCTTACACGAGTGCACGACCAGGTCGACCTCGCCGCGCAGCAACGCCGCGCGCAAGGTGGTCGTGAATACCCCGGTCGTGCCGAGATTCTCGATCGGCGCGGCTGAGCCGTCCCCCGGCGTGGCCATCGGGACCAGGACGGCGGCGCGGCCGAACCGCTCACGCAACTGGCCGGTTACCTGGCGAGCCTGGGCCAGCGCGAGCGGGCTCCCGCGGGTGCCCACCCGCAGCGGAGGGTGGTACGGCGAGCTCACGTCCTGGCCTCCCATCAACCGGTAACTCCGTGATCAGCTCGCAAATGAGGGCAATCCCGGGCTGGAAGGGGTTATCGCCGGCTCTGGGTAGACCGCGCGGATCATCGCCAGCACCCAGCTCATTCTGGCTACCGCCGTGTCCGGGTGGTCGCCGAACTCGACCGCCATCTGCTTGGCGCAGCCGCGAACTCCTAGCCGCCGCAGCGTTGCCCTGACGACCCGGCGAACTTGGTCCGGAGAGGGTGCCTCGGAGGGCTGCAGAGCAGACACGAACAACGCCCCGGCCTGGATCGCCTCGAGCCTGCCTGGCGTTCCGCTTCTGGAAAGCGGTGCCGGCGAAGCCAGAATCTCTACCATCGTCTCGCCTCGATTCTTCCTGTTGCGGCTTACTGGGACTCGCGCCCGCCGCATGCTCTCCAGCGTCGGGGCTAGCTCTGCCCATGTCTTCGCAGCCAGTGCCCAGCCCGGTTACCGGCCAGCAGGAACCGGGGAGTTACCAGCTAGCCGGTAACTGGCTTGGCCGCCTGCCGGGAAGACCGGGCTACGTCCGTGCGCGATCGTGAAGACAAGGAGGCACGGCGCTTCGCGCGCCGGGCCTTCACCAGGCATGAGGAGGCAGCGATGGTTACCAACGGGCATACCGCGGCTGGAGTGACAGTCCCAGACACCAAGCTGGCCCGGGAGGCCACCGAACTGGTGCGCGATTCCGTCACCGATCTGGTGTACCACCATTCCCGGCGGGTCTTCTGGTTTGGCAGTCTGCAGGGCCGGAACCGGGGGCTCAGCTTCGACCCCGAGCTGCTCTACATCGGGGCGATGTTCCACGACCTGGGCCTGAACGGCCAATTCCGCCACAGCGGCCGGCGTTTCGAGGTGGACAGCGCCGGCGAGGCCCGTCACTTCCTGCAGGAGCACGGGGTGCCTGAGGACAGCATCCGCCGGGTGTGGACGGCCATCGCCCTGCACACCACGCCCGGTATACCAGAGTTCATGGAGCCCGAAGTCGCTCTGGTCACCGCCGGGGTGGAGTACGACGTGCTCGGCATCGGGTATCACGACCTAAGCGACGCCGACCGTGCGGAAGTCACTGCCCTGCACCCGCGGCCGGATTTCAAGCGCAGCATTCTGCGGGCGTTCACCGAAGGCATGACGCCCAAACCGGAAACTACGTTCGGCACCGTCAACGCGGATGTCCTCGAGCGTTTCGGCCCGGGCTACCAGCGCGCCAGCTTCGTGGACATCATCGAGAGCTCGGACTGGCCGGAGTAAGTGACCGGCCTGGCGCAACGGGCGCCGCACGCCCACGGCCTCCAGCGTTGCCGACCCGCCGGGCATCCGGCTACCGTCGGCCTCATGAACGCGCCAGAAACCGGCGCCCATGTAAGCCATGCCACCGACGCGGGAGGGGCCCGTAATCCACCCGGCCGGGCACGGCTGCGTCAGCTTGCCGATCAGCAGGCTGCACTGCGGCGCGTGGCCACGCTGGTGGCGCGCGGCGCGGGGCCGCCCGAGGTGTTCACCGCGGTCGCCGATGAACTCGGTCAGCTGGTCGGTGCCGAAGCGACGTTCGTGTCCCGGGTTGATGTTTCCACCCCCGGCCGGCCGGGCGCGCCCTCGGCTGACCCGCCCGGAGAACGCCGGAAATCTGCGGGGCATACCATCGTCGTCGGCTCGTTTGGACGGGTAAGTGAGGAAGTACCAATTGGTTTCCAGATCGGGCTGCAGCCCGGCATGGCTACTGCCGCTGCCATCCGGACCGGGCGCCCGGTCCGGCTCAACGGCGACAAGCTGGCGAACGGCCCGTTTGGCGCGATCGTCGGCAAGCTGGGCATGCGCGCCGCGATTGCCGCGCCGATTGTCGTGGAGGGACGCTACTGGGGTGTGACGGTGGCCGCGACCTCGCGGGCGGACTTCCCGGCCGGCACCGAGTCACGTATCGCAGACTTCATGGAGCTCGCCGCGACGGCGATCGCCAACGCCCAAGCCGACCAGGAACTGCGCGAACTCGCGGACACGCAGGCCGCCCTGCAGCGCCTGGCCATGCTGGTCGCGCGAGGCGAACCACCCGAAGCGGTGTTCGCGGCCGCGACCAGGGAGGCACTGCGGCATTTCGGTAAGGGGACCGCCAGGATGATCCGGTATGAGCCCGACGGAACGGTCACGCTCGTCGCCAACGAAGGCAGCACAGGCCCCCACGTGCGGGTAGGGAAATCCTGGGCGGAATATCCTCCCACCGGGCTCACTGCGACCGTCTTGCGTAGCGGCCACGCCGCCCGGGTCGATGACTACCGCGACATCCCCGGCGGGGAGCCGTATCTCCGCGAAGGGCTGCGGTCGGCGGTCGGCGTGCCCATACACGTCAACGGGCGGCTGTGGGGAATGATCGCCGTCGGGTCCGGCGAAGGGACCCTGCCACCCGACACCGAGCAGCGGATGACCCAGTTCACTGGCCTGGTCGCGACCGCGGTGGCGAACGCACAGAACCGGGCTGAGCTGATGGTCTCCCGGGCCCGGATCGTGGCGGCCGCAGATGAGACCCGGCGGCGGATCGAGCGTGATCTGCACGACGGCACCCAGCAGCAACTGGTGTCGCTGATGCTCGAGCTACGGATGGTGCAGGCGGTGGTACCTGCCGGGCTCGGCGAGGTGGGGAGCGAGCTGTCCCGCATCACCGACCGGCTCGGCGGCGTATCTGACCGGGTACGGGAGATCTCCCACGGGATTCATCCCGCGATCCTTTCCTCGGCCGGCCTGCGGCCGGCGCTGCGCGCGCTCGGGCGGCGTTCAGCCGTCCCGGTGGACATGGACGTGCGGATCGATGGCCGGTTTCCCGAGCCGGTCGAGGTGAGCGCCTACTATGTCGTCTCCGAGACGCTCACCAACGCGGCCAGGCACGCGCGCGCCAAAGTGGTCGAGGTGGACGCGGAAGCTTCCGGCGACATGCTCAGGCTGTGCGTGCGTGATGACGGAACCGGCGGCGCCGATCCGCGGCGGGGCTCAGGGCTGACCGGGCTGAAGGACCGTATCGAGGCACTGGGTGGCGTCTTCTCCGTGCACAGCCCGGCGGGCGGTGGCACGACGGTTTCCTGCGAGCTTCCGCTTCCGGCCCACGGCGGGCAGCTGGATGCGGGCCATGACCAGTAGCCGGGCGCCGCAGGTCGTGCTGGCCGATGACGATGTCCTGCTGCGCGAGGGTGTCGCCAGTCTGCTCGAGCGCTCGGGATTCGAGGTCGTCGGACAGGCGGGAAACGGCACCGAACTGCTGGCCCTGACCCGCTCGGCCCGGCCCGAGCTGGCCGTCATCGACATCAGGATGCCCCCCGGGCATGCCACCGAGGGACTGCAGGCAGCGCGGGTGATCCGCGAGGAACTTCCCGGCACCGCCATCGTTGTGCTGTCTGCGCATGTCGAGGTCAACGAGGCGATGGACCTGCTGGCGGGCGGTGATCGCCTCGGCTACCTGCTGAAGAGCCGGGTGACGGATGTGGCGGACTTCATCGGCACGGTCAAACGGATCACTGCGGGCGCCTCGGTGGTGGACCCGTCCCTGGTGCAGGAACTGGTCCGGGCCCGGCGGCGACGTGATCCGCTCGATGTCTTGTCCCCGCGTGAACGCGAGGTGCTCGCCCTGATGGCTGAGGGCGCCTCCAACGCTGGCATCGCACAGCGGATCTTCGTTACCGAGGGAACGGTTGAAAAACACGTCCGCAGCATCCTGACCAAGCTGGACCTGCCCGAGAGCGACACCGATCACCGGCGAGTCCTGGCGGTCCTCAAGTTCCTCGAAGCGCGTTAACCGGGCCAGTATCGTCACCGCCATGCCCGTCGCCCCGCCCATCCCCCCCGGGACCGGTAACCTCCCCGCGGACCAGACCACCTTTGTTGGGCGCCGCCAGGCGGTTGCCGACATCAAGCATGCACTGTCACAGTCGCGGCTGGTCACGCTCACCGGCGTCGGCGGGGTCGGCAAATCCCGGCTGGCGCTGCAGGTAGCGCACAGGCTCCGCCGGGCCTTCCCGGACGGCATCTGGCTGGCCGAACTAGCCACGGTCCATGAGCCGGATCAGGTCCCGCGCGCCGTCGCGGCGGCGCTCGGGCTGCTCGAGACGTCGGCCAGGGAACCCGACGCCAGCGTGGCCGGATACCTCGCCAGCGCGAGCGCCCTGCTCGTGCTGGACAACTGCGAGCATGCGCTGGACGCCGCGGCCCGGCTGGTGGTCACGCTGCTGTCGGCCACGACCCGGCTGCATGTGCTGGCCACCAGCCGCACCCCGCTCGGCTTGAGCGTCGAGCACGTCTGGCCCGTCCCGCCGCTGTCCCTGCCACCGGAAACCGGGCCGGAGGAGCGCAAGACGCTTAGCTCGTCCGAGGCTCTGACCCTGTTCGAGACCCGGGCCGCGGCGGTGTCACCGGGGTTCCGCCTCGGCCCCCAGAACCGGGACACGGTGGCCCGGCTCTGCCGCCGTCTGGACGGCGTTCCGCTGGCGATCGAACTGGCCGCTGTCCGGCTGCGTGCCCTGACCGCCGAGCAGATTCTGGACCGTCTGGAGGACCGCTTCCAGCTGCTCACCGTGGGACGGCGGGACGGGTCGGCGCGGCATCAGACGCTGTACGCCGCGGTCGATTGGAGTTTCGGGCTCTGCTCGTCGTCCGAACGGCTGCTGTGGGCGCGCTGCTCTGTCTTCGCCGGCGAATTCGACCTGGACGCGGCGGAGAGCGTGTGCGCCGGGGCAGACCTTCCGGCCGGGGAGGTGCTGGCCGGCGTGGCCCGGCTGGTCGACCAGTCGGTGCTGGTGCGCGAGCGGGACGCGGGCGGCCGGGCCCGGTATCGGCTGCTGGAGACCCTCCGCCAGTTCGGGGCGGAGCGGCTGGCCGGCACCGGCGAGACCGAACCGCTGCGGCGCCGTCACCGCGACTACTACCTACGCCTGGCTGAGCAGTCCGACCAGGAATCGGGTGGCCCGCGCCAGGACATGTGGGTAGGGCGGCTGCAGGCAGAGCGGGCGAACTTCTGGGCTGCGCTGGATTACTGCGTGACCACGCCGGGCCAGGCCCGGACGGGTTTGCGGCTGGCCGCCACGCTGTGGTTCTACTGGGTCGGCTGCGGCTTCGTCCGCGACGGCCGCTACTGGCTGGGCCGCGCCCTGGCCGCCGATGCCCAGCCGAGCCCGGAGCGGGCCCGGGCGCTGTGGACGGCCGGCTGGATCGCCTTCCTGCAGGGCGAGCCCGCGGCCAGCACCGCGCTGCTCGAGCAGGCCCGGGCCCGGGGCAGCTGGGCGACGAGACCGCACTGACCTGCGCCATCTTGTTCCTGGGCAACACGGCCGCGTTCGGCGCCCACCCGGAAGAAGGGCTGGCGCTGCTGGACCAGGCCCGCACGCGGCTGCGCCGCTCCGGGCAGTGGACCGCCCCAGGGCTGCTCGCGTTCACCGCCGCCGCCCAGGCCGAGAGCCTGCTAGGCCGGATGGACCAGGCGGTCGCTCTGCGCGATGAATGCCGCCGGATCAGCGAGTCGCTGGGGGAGCGCTGGGCGCTGTCCTGGCTGAACTGGAACCTGAGTGTCGGCTGGTGGGGGGCCGGGGACCTGCGCCAGGCTCAGAGCAGCGCCGTGGCGGCGCTCCGCCTCAAGCGGGACCTTGGTGACCGGCTCGGCATTCCGTTCTGCCTGGAGATGCTGGCCTGGGTGGCGGGCTCCGGCGGCGAGCCTCGCCGGGCTGCGGTGCTGTTCGGTGCGGTCGAGCGTCCCTGGCAACGGATCGGCCGGCCGCTGGTGGCCGGGGAACCGCTGCTCGCCTGGCGGGATCAGGTCCAGGCGCGGGTCCGCGGTGACCTTGGGTCCCGGGCCTATGAGACGGCCCGCAGGCAAGGAGCGCAGATGCCCGCCGACGACGTCCTCGCCTACGCGCTGGGCGAGAAGACCGCGGCCAGCGGGGCCGCGCCTGAGGGCGGACCGCAGCTGACCGCGCGGGAGCTCGAGGTGGCCAGGCTGGTGGCGGGAGGCCTGTCCAATAGGGACATCGCGGACCGCCTGGTCATCGCCCAGCGCACCGCCGAGGGGCACATTGAGCACATCCTGGTCAAGCTGGGCTTCAGCTCCCGCGCCCAGATCGCGGCCTGGGTAACCGAACGGCGCGGGCAACCGGGATAGGTACCCAGACAGGTAGTTCTCCCGCCGCGCCTCGTCCCCACGGTGACCGATGCTGAGGTCATGACCACCGTCGCACCAGCCAGCACCGCATCAGCATCACCCCGCGGGCGGTCATTCCTGCTCGAACGCGTCCAGCCCGCGCTCAGCGGCCTGATGGACGGATCGCTGTCCACTCTGGCCCCGATCTTCGCGGTGGTGCTGGCCACGCACCGCCCGCTCACCGCGTTCTTCACCGGCGCCGCCACAGCCCTGGGTGCTGGCGTGAGCATGGCCTTCTCCGAAGGCCTGTCCGACACTGGTGATCTCACCGGGCGCGGCAGGCCCCTGCTGCGCGGGGTGATCACCGGCGGCGGGACCTTCGCAGGCGGCATCTTCCACACGCTCCCGTTCCTCATCCCCAGCTACGAGGCCGCCATCGGGGCCGCGATCGTCGTGGTCGGCACCGAACTGGTCGCCCTGGCCTGGTTGCGGCACCGGTTCTTCCAGACCAGCTTCGCCCGGTCGTTCCTCGCCATCACCGTCGGCGGGGCCATCATCGCCGCGCTGAGTGCCGTCCTGGGCATGGCCGCCGCCTGATCCGACTCCCGGCACAAGACAACCAAAGGAGAACCATCATGACCACTCATCTGCCCACCACCCGGCTGGGCTGGACCGGCATGCACCTTACCCGGGTCGGCTTCGGCGCCTGGGCCATCGGCGGGGGCGACTGGGCTTACGCCTGGGGCCGCCAGGACGACACAGAATCCGTCGCCGCCATCCGCCACGCCGTCGAGTCCGGGGTCAACTGGATCGACACCGCCGCCGTCTACGGGCTGGGCCACTCGGAGGAGGTGGTAGCGGCCGCGCTGGAGGGCCTGTCCGAGGCGGACCGGCCCTACGTGTTCACCAAGGGCGGCCTGGTCTGGGACCCGTCCGACCGTTCGGCCGCGCCACGCCGGGCCGGTCGTCCCGCCAGCCTGCGAGCCGAGGTCGAGGCGTCGTTGCGCCGCCTGCGTACCGAGCGAATCGACCTGTACCAGATGCACTGGCCCGCCGAGGACGGTACCGCGCTGGAGGACTACTGGCAGACATTCGCCGACCTCAAACGCGAAGGGAAGGTCCGCGCGGTCGGCCTGTCGAACCACACCCTGGGCCAACTGGAGACGGCCGAGGGAATCGCCACCGTGGACGCCATCCAGCCCCCGTTCAACCTGATTCACCGCGACGCCGCCGCCGACGTGCTGCTGTGGGCCCACGAGCACGAGACCGGCGTGATCGTCTACAGTCCCATGGCGTCAGGCCTGCTCAGCGGGGCCTTCACCGCCGAGCGGGCGGCCCGCCTGGACCCGGACGACTGGCGGCACGGTGACCCCGATTTCACCGCCCCCGCCTTGTCGGCCAACCTCGCCCTGGCCGCCGCCCTACGCCCGGCCGCCACGCGCCACGGGGTGACCCCGGCCGCGGTGGCCGTCGCCTGGACGCTGTCCTTCCCCGGGGTGACCGGCGCCATCGTGGGAGCCCGCCGCCCCGGCCAGGTCGACGGCTGGCTGCCCGCGGCGAGCCTGGAACTCAAGGAAGACGACCTGGCCGACATCGCCGCCGCCGTGCACATCACCGGCGCCGGCTCCGGCCCCACCTCCCCGCAGGAGGCCTGACGTGGCTGCCGCTCAGGAGACGAACCCGGCCATCGCCTTCCTGGGGACAGGGCGCATGGGCGGCCCGATGGCCAACAACCTGGCCCGAGCCGGCTTCCCGATCCGGGCCTGGAACCGTAGCGCCAGCCGCGCTGCCGCCCTGGCCGCGGCCGGTGCGGCTATCGTGGACCACCCCGCCGACGCCGTGCGCGGCGCCCGCGTCCTCATCACCATGCTCGCTGACGGGCCCGCCACCGAGGCTGTGCTGACCGGCCCTGGCGGCTGGCTGGCCGCCGCCGATCCCGGGCTGATCTGGGTGCAGATGAGCACGGTCGGGGTCGAGTGGACGGCCCGGCTGGCCGGCGTCGCCGCCCGGTACGGGCTAACCTTCGTCGATGCCCCGGTCTCCGGAAGCGAGGGCCCGGCCCGGATGGGGCAGCTCACCATCCTGGCCAGCGGCCCCGACCAGGTGCACGAGAGCCTCGCCCCGATTTTCGGCGTGCTGGGCCGGGCCACTGCCTGGCTGGGCCCGGCGGGCCACGGCACCCGGGTCAAGCTGGTCCTCAACAACTGGCTCGCCGACCTGACCGAAGCCACCGCGGAAACTCTGTCCTTCGCCCGCCGACTCGACCTGGACCCGGCCGCGATCGTGAACCTGCTAGACGCCACCCCGCTCGGTTCTCCCTACGCGGTGCAGAAGGCCCGCAGCATGCTGGCCGGGGACTTCACCCCGGCGTTCGCGCTCAAGCACGCCCTCAAGGACGCCGAACTCGCCGCGCAGGCCGCCAAGGCCAGCGGAGCCACCCTCCCCATCACCGATGCGTTCCTGCCCCGCTGGCACCAGGCCGCCGCCAACGGCCACGCCGACGACGACCTCGCCGCCATCTACACCGCCACCTAATAGGGATGGCCGGGTTGCCGTGCGGCAGACTCGGTGCCTGGTAGCCGCCGGCAGGTGAGCACTTATGCCGCCTGGACTTTGAGTCCTTGGGTTAGATCGTGCCCCTGCCGGTGACCGGGAGAGCTGAATCGCTGCTGGGATGTCGTGCCCCCGTTCGCGGGTGAGCACTGTTCTATTAGGTTGCTGATGGCCTTCCCGATGGCTGCTGAGCTGGTCTGACTCGGCTGATGGGAGCACTGGTGCGGCTGTTCGTGGGTGATGACTGGGCTGAGGATCATCACGACGTGGAGGTGATGGACGAGGCCGGCCAAGTGCTGGTGAACAGGAGGCTGCCCGAGGGTGCGGCTGGGATCGCGCAGTTGCACGGCCTGGTCGGTGGTTTCCTCGGCGAGGACGCTGATGACGCTGAGGTTCTGGTCGGGATCGAGACTGACCGCGGCCCGTGGGTCGCGGCGCTGGTCGCGGCGGGCTACCGGGTGTTCCCGGTGAACGCTGCAGGCGGCCCGGTTCCGGGACCGGCATACGGTGTCGGGGGCCAAGAGTGACGCCGGCGACGCGCACGCGCTGGCGGACATGGTCCGCACCGACTCCCATCAGCTGCGCCCAGCGTCCGGGGACAGCCCGGAGGCTAACGGGATCAAGGTGCTGGCGCGCACCCATAAGACGATGATCTGGGAGCGGACCCGCGAGGTGCAGCGGCTGCGGCACCAGCTGCGGGAGTACTTCCCGGCCGCGCTGGAGGCCTTCGGGGACCTGAGCGCTCCCGAGGCCCTGGAACTGCTCGGCAAGGTTCCTGAGCCTGCCCGGGCCGCACGGCTGACCCGCGCACAGGTGTCCGCTGCGCTCAAGCGCGCCGGCCGCCGGGACGTCACCGGCCGGGCCACGGCGGTCTTTGCGGCGCTGCGCAGCGAGCAGCTCGGCCAGCCTGAGGCCCTCACCATTGCCTACGCGGCCACCGTCCGGTCGCTGATCGCGGTCATCACCGTCCTGAACGAGCAGGTCAAGGTTTTGCAGGGGCAGGTGGAAGAGCATTTTGGCCGGCACCCGGACGCTGAGGTCATCTTGTCCCAGCCGGGGCTGGGCCTGATCCTCGGCGCCCGGGTGCTCGCAGAGTTCGGCGACGACCCCCGCCGCTACGCCGACGGCAAGGCCAGGAAGAACTACGCCGCCACCAGCCCGATCACCCGCGCCTCGGGGAAGAGGAAAGTCGTCGCGGCCCGGTTCGTCCACAACGGCCGGCTCGTCGACGCCCTCAACGCCCAGGCCTTCGCTGCGCTGACCGCCTCACCCGGCGCCCGCGCCTTCTATGACCAGCAGCGCGCCAGCGGGCACGAGCACAACGACGCCCTGAGAAGACTCGCCAACCGGCTCGTCGGCATCCTCCACGGCTGCCTCAAAACCCGCACCCTCTACGACGAGCACACCGCCTGGAGCCACCGCCAGCAGCAAGCCGCTTGACATGCCAAGCCCCTGGGATGCCTAACCCCGTCCTCCGTGATCGTGGAACGATCGCCTATGAAGCCCTGGGTCATCCGTGCAGGCATCCAACTCGGCTACGGGCCAGCCGGAATGCCAGCCGTTAAGCTCGCCTCCGCGGGCAGCGTGACGTGCAGCGTCGTTCCCTGGCCGGCCGGGCTGGTCACGTTGACGGTCCCGCCGAGCGCTTCGACACGATCGGCAAGGCCGATGAGTCCCGAACCACGGCTGGCGTCGGCCCCGCCAGAGCCATCGTCACGGACTGAAAGCTCCAGGACACCGTGGTGGACATCGAGTGCGATGTCCACCACGGAAGCGCGTGTTTCGCCGTGTTCGTCAGCGCTTCCGAGACGATGTAGTAGGCGGCCACCTCCACCGGCGCGGGCAGCCGCGCCGTGAACCCGGCAGCGAGCTGCACGGGTACGGCGGACCGCCGGGCCAGATTCTTGAGAGCGCGCACGAGTCCGCCGTCGGTAGGAATGGCCGGATGAATACCACGTGAGATCTCCTGCAGCTCCGTGAGCGCGCCCGCCAGCCCTTCCGCGAGGTCGGCTAGTTGCGCCCGCAACTCCGGCCGGGTCCGTTCCAGGCGTACCCGGTGCGGGATCTCCGGATCACCTGGCTGGAACGGCTCCGGGTCGCACAGGTAGACCAGGAACACCCGGTCACTTCCAAAGGTGACAGCACAACGTCCAGAACGTCGCCGGGGAGTTGATCGTGCCAGGCCCAATCCGGTAGAGAAGGGCGTGGTTGCCTGGCCGATGGTGAAGGTCATGCCCCCACCCGGACGGATCAAGATCGCGGATCTGGCGCAAACGCGTCAACCGGCACCCTGAGCCAGCTCGTACTCGAGTGGAAGACTCACCGTGATGTGCGTCCCGGCCCCGGCAGCGCTCTGGATGTGGATCGAGCCGCCCAGGGCCTCGACGCGGTCGGTGAGGCCAACCAGGCCGGAACCGCGCGCGGGGCTGGCCCCGCCGGCGCCGTCGTCGCGGATCGACAACAGCAGGCTGCCGCCGCCAGTGGTGATCGAAACCTCGACGCGCGAGGCTTGCGCATGCTTCATCGCGTTGGCCAGTGCCTCGGACGCGACGTAGTACGCCGCGACCTCGATCGGCTCGGGGAAACGCGCATTCGCTGTGACATCAAGGTCGACCGGTACCGTGGAACGGCGGGCGAGCGTCCGCAGAGCCGGGCCCAGACCACCCTCGGAAAGGATCGCCGGGTGGATCCCGCGCGACAACTCCTGCAGTTCCGCCATCGCGTCGGCCAGTCCCGCCGCGATGCGGGACAACTCAGCTCGCAGGTCGCCCCGGTCGGGAGGAACATCGGCCTCCGCGGCGCGCGCTGCCAATCCGAGCGAAACCAGCCGTTGCTGGGTACCGTCGTGCAGATCGCGCTCGATCCGGCGGCGAGCCTGGTCCGACGCGGCGACGATCCGCCTGCGCGAGGCAGCCAGCTCCGACCTGCTCTCCGCGTTCGCAATCGCGGTAGCGAGCAGCTCGGTGAACTTCCCCAGGCGTCCCTCCATACCGAACGGCAGAAGCTCGTCTGTGGACGCAACGTTTATCTGGCCCCACAAACGGCCCTCGACAACGATCGGGCTCCCGACCGACGAGACGATACCCAGGCGACGTGCGGCTACCGCGACGGGCCCGCTGCCCGACGACCAGTCCATCGCGTCGACACGGGCGGAGCGTCCGGTCTGGTAGACCTCCATCGAAGCCATTCCCGGGTGGAGCTCCCATCGCGTCCCGACCGGGAGTTCGGTGGTCTCCGAGATGCCGGCGAAGACGATCGCCGGGCCGTCGTCCTCGAACCTGAGCACCGCTGCCTGCGCCCTGAACAGGCGAGCGACCTCGTCGCTTACCGCCGAGAAGATCTCGACGGGCCGCACGCCGTGCGCCACCAGCGTGGCCACCCGCCGCAGCGCCGCCTGCTCGTCAGCCAGCCGGGCGAGAGAGGCACGGCTCTCGGTGTTCGCGATCGCCGTCGCCACCAGCTCGGTGAAGGAGGCCAGGCGCGCCTCGGTATCGGCCGGCAGCTGCTGGTCTCGGGTGTAGGCCACCAGGATGAGGCCCCACGGCTGCCCCTCCACGCTGATCGGCACGCCCACGGAGGAGCGGAAACCCCAATCGTGAGCACCCGTGTTCCCGATGCTGCCTGTGACGTCGACGTAGGCGTCCAGCCGAGCGGGTCGGCCCGCCCTTAGCGTCAGCGTGCTCACGTTCCTGCCGCCGACCTTGAACCGGCTGCCGACCGGGCTCGGCGGGGCGACGCCGCTGGCGGTCCAAGCGCCGACGACCGTGATCATGTCCTCCGGATCGGACCGTATCAGGACCGTGTAGTCGACCTCCAGCAGCCCGCCAACCTCCTCGGCGACCGCCGCGAACACCTTCTGCGGCGGAGTCGCCTGGGCCACCAGCGTCGCCACCCGCCGCAGCCCGGCCTGCTCCTCGGCCAGCCGGCCCAGGGCCGCGCGGCTCTCGGTGTTCGCGATCGCCATCGCCACGAGCTCGGTGAAGGAGGCCAGGCGCGTCTCGGCGTCAGGCGGCAGAGGCTGCTCCAGTGTCGAACCGGCGAAAATCAGCCCCCAAAGCCGTCCCTCGACGAGGACCGGCGTCCCGACCGCCGAGCGGATGCCAATCTCTCGAGGGGCGGCACTGACCGGGCCCGAAGAACTATCGGCATAGCGGTCGATCCGGGCCGGGCGGCCGGTCTCGTAAACAAGCGTGCTGACGTTGTGCCCCTCAAGGGGCCACCGGATGCCCACGGGGAGCTTTTCGCCTGCCGGGCCCCAGGCCCTGATGGGAGTCCACGTACGACCGGCCCCGAAGCGGCACACGGTCGCCAGCTCGACGCGAAAAAGTTGCCCGACCTCCTCGGCGACCGCGGCGAACACCTCCTCCGGCGGAGTCGCCTGGGCCACCAGAGTGGCCACCCGCCGCAGTGCCGCCTGCTCCTCGGCCAGCTGACCCAGCCGCGCCTGATCGGGTGGATCAGGGTCCACCTCCCCGTCAGGGGCACCGGCACCTAGCGCGTTCACGAGGTGACAGTAACCCTGGTGCCTGGCGGGCAGCAACGTCAGCAGCCCTGTCGGTCCTGGCCATTCGTGCCCTTGCCAGCACGCCTCGATCGGTCTCGACGGAAATTATTACGATCTCGGCATTCGCATGCTTGGCGACGTTCGCCAGCGCCTCCAAGACGATGTAGTACGCCTCCAGCTCGACCGGTCCG
Source organism: Streptosporangiaceae bacterium (assembly GCA_965277615.1). Taxonomy (GTDB): domain Bacteria; phylum Actinomycetota; class Actinomycetes; order Streptosporangiales; family Streptosporangiaceae; genus Bog-532. The sequence continues at coordinate 1,181,108 of CBDIDG010000005.1, forward strand.
GCAGTTGGCCCGCCACCCGCACGTGGAGGTCCATCGGGATGGCGAGCGCCGAGCGAGAGCCTTCGCGGCGGCTCCAGGCCCCGCTCGGACAGAATCGCCCGGTCAACTCCGCGGGAGATCTCTCGCACGTCCTGTAGGACCCGATCAGCCTGGATTCTCAGGCTTTAGTTTTCCATGGTGTCCGAGGGGATCGACTCCCACACTTCTAGGCACGGGCTGAAAATTTCGTTGGCAACCTTTTCGGTGGGATCGGCCTCTAGGCAAGTGTGACCACCGAAAGCTGGCGGCGATGAGCCGCCCCGCAGAGGAGTACCAGGAGTTCGTCGGTAGCCCGGCCAGCCCACGCTCACCCTCGCCGCTGGGGGGGCCGAGTTTGGGTACGCGGGTATGGACAACGCCAACCCTAAGGCTGCCACGGGACCGGCCTACCAGGAGGCGATCACCATCGACGCCGCCACCGGCATCCCGCTGGGATTCGCCGGCGGGCCGGCCGGCAAGGCCGCCGCCGTCACCTACGTGGTGGCCCGGGTCAACCTGGCTGACATCGCCGCCGGCAAGTTCTGACCTGCCGTATCAACCAGCGATCCCCGGCCAGACCGTACCCTGGCCGGGGATCGCTGCTTGTCGGCGGGACTGACCGCCTCGGCTGACTTGGCGCTGTCCACAGCTGGTGGCCCGCCACGCCGGGATACGCCATCCCACGGATGAACTACATGCCCTACCGGAAGAGATGCTGGCGGAAGTGCAAGATCTCCTATACGCGGACAATCGGGAGGACTGACGTGCGGCGGTGTCACTGCCAACACAGCTGAGCTGGGCTGCGCAGCGAGATCCGATCACAGGGGGGCGGTACAGGACGCCTGAGAGGGAGGTCAGCACGATCACCATCTTCATGGGCGTAACGTCGACGCCGAATTCCTGGGAGAGACGACCCCAGCCGTGCAGACCATTGACAAGCGCGATGTTGCCGACCAGGAAGATCGTGACCTCGATCATTTCGAGACGACCAGATCCGGGCGTGCTCAGCGCCGCACGTTACGGGCTAATCGAACGTGTCCGAGAGTGACCTGAACCCCCATACCTCTGACCTGCGGCTTTGCTCGTTTGATCCAGGCAGGAAAATCAGAACCCGCAGGTCAGGGAACTGTATTTGTGTCCGAGGGGGGACTTGAACCCCCGCGGAGGTGCTGCATCACCGATTCGGTGATGTATCACCACTTCAAGCTAACACGTTTAAAGCCGGCCAGACCAGCATTTCGTAGACAGGACGGTCAAGGTGTTGGCGGCTGCTTCGACCGCGGCCAGGCTGTGAGCGCTTCGCTGCAGGGATGGCGCTGCAGCCATTTCCGTGCGGCTGAGTAGGTGAATCCGCGCTCCTGCAGCAGATCCATCGCGGCGGCGTGCGCCTCCGTCTTCTTGTCCCGGCCGATCAGGTGAGCACGGATCCTGTCCAGCACGTCCGCGTCTACCTCGTAGCGCGTGCCGGTCTTAGGGGCGAACCGGTTCAGCAGCTTGTAGTAGCGGCGCTCGGAGACGCCGAGTGCCTCCCAGGGTCGGACCCCGCCATCAGCGGTCTTGCGGTGGTTGAGGATCGCGATGGTGGCCTTGTTGTTCACGTACCGGCGTGCTGCCGCGGCACCCCTGGCCGGGTCGAAGCCCGGCCTCAGGAGCCCTTCGAACAGCATCGCAGCTGCCGCGCGTGTGTCCGGTGCCCTGGTAGCGCGGACGATCCGCACGACAGCCTGCGGGTAGGCGGCCACGATGGCGTCGGCTATCTCGGGTTCGCCCGCGCCTATGTACTTGTGCCAGTGGGCGAGCAGGAGGAGCTGGCACTGGATCTCCTCGGCCGTCGACTCGGGGTCGAGGCAGAGGACGGGGATGCCGTGCTCGTGGATCGCGCTCGCGAGATGCCACCACGGCCTGCCCGCGGGACGTCCGGTTGACGGCCAGATCCGCACGGCCATCGCCCAGTCCGCGGGGTGGCTCGTGACACGGCCGGCGATCAGTAGCGGCTCTACCGCGGCCAGTGTCCGCAGTTCCTCCTCCGCATCCGGGAATAGCGGCTCGACCAGACGCTGCTCGTCCGCGGCTGGCGTGACCCACAGCAGGCGGCGGGTGATCTGGAACCACCACCCGTCACCTCCTCCCATCGCCACCGGGACATGAACGCGGTAGGAGGGATCGAGCAGTTCGTGCAGGAATGCGGTGCGCTCAGCGGGAGGAAACTGGCATAGCCAGGCCAGCATAAAGTCACGCGACAAGACCCCGGCCTTAGCGGCCGCGTTCACCAGGCCGCCGGCGGCCCGCAACGCGGACGCGACGGGCATTGGGCGTGTGACCGGCTGCGGGACTGGCCCTGGCTGAGAGACTGACCCGACCTGGACGACGGTGGCTCTCTGCCGGTCGACCGGGTTGGGGATCGGCCACATTCCGCTGGGGCACTCCTGGCTACCGACCAGCAGTCCGGGCAGCTCGACGAACGGCAGGCCGCATGTGTTGATCGACAGCGAGTTCTGTTTCGCCGGGCCGAAGCTCTGCCCGGTGAGCATCTCCATCTCGGTGCCCGCCGACTGCGCGATAGCCGCCAGGTGGTCACGGTCTGCGTGCGGGAACCGGGCAGCTAGCTCATCCACGACCAGCTCGGCCCAATGTCCCACTTGGGCAGTATAACCGGGCGTGGAGCAACGACAGCCCTCGCGGCGGCGGTCCGTGGAGCGCCCTACACTGATCTCAGTCTGGCTCAGGGCATGGCGCGGAAACTTGACACCCCGCGAGGACAGGCGTCCTCACCGGCTAGACAGCGCGGTGTCGTCCTCTGCATGCGTCGAGGTCGACACGATGACACCGCCTAATTCCCGCCATGCTGCTGTCCGCCGCTGCGATCAGCGGACGCCAGCCCTCGCAGATGCACCTCACTCGGTCGTCCGGGTGAAAGGCTCGGCCGGGCTGGTCAAAGGCGAACTGGAGGTGACCTCATCCGAACCCCAGGGGTCGCCGGTATCAACCGCAATCGCCATCCTGGTCCTGGTCACTGCCGCCGCACTATCCGCCGTCGCCATCGGCGTAACGGGCTGGCTGGCGGGATTCCCCGCTGTGGCGACCGGGCTCGGCGCGTGCGGCGCCTTCGCCTTGATCTTTGGCATCGGCCTGTACATCACCTACCGGCGGCCTAACCAGAAGCAGACGTAAGCGCCCAACGCTGCTCATGCTTGACGTTCCGCGCGCCGGGGATCACCCAGTGGGTGACGACGGGCGGGTGGTGGGGTCGGTAGGTTCGCGGCTCTTGGCGAGCCGGTTCGCGTCGCCGCAGGTGACTCGTTCTTGTGGGGCAGGTGCTTGTCCCCGGAGGCAACGACGAACTGCTCGATGATGCGGCCAGGGTCGGTGGCGTCCTCCAGACCCGCCGGGCGAGTGCCCGGCGGACGGCGATCCGCCGATCTCGACGATCCCCTCGAAATCTCCATGACATTCACCCTCAGTCGGGCTTATCTGCCTACCCTTGGTCGATATCGTCGAAAATACTGCGGCCTGTATCAGGCGGTGGCGCCAGCTTGCGGCTGCCGAGCGGGCTACTGTCCTGGAAATTGTCGTCTTCGCGTTCCGCGGTTGGGAGCTGCGAATAAGCATCCCGGGCCCAGTCGAATGCTTCGGCCGTTTCGTAGTCTCCTTCCTTCTCGAAAAAGCGCTGATAGCCGAACAGGGCGCTTTCCACGGGGTCGTCATCGGGGTCTCGTTCGCCATCGCCCACTCCGTCAAGGGTTTCCAGGCGTGGAACGAGGTCGGTGCGTACCTTGTCCAGGAGCATCGCTCGGTCGTCCGGAGTGAGCAGCGTCTTCCATGCGGCACCGTCGAGCCAGCCGTCGTCGGGTGTGGTGACCGCGAGGTAGGCCATGCGGTCTACCGCTTGTTTGCGTACTCTCTCGCTGAGCAGGCCTGCCTGGTGGATTCTGGCGAGTACCCCGGGTTCGGGCACTGCGTAGACGTAGGATCCGAAGTTGCATAGGGTCCCTGGCAGGTCGGGGTCGACACTGAGGTAGGTCCGTAGGAATGCGGCGCTCGACCTACGAGCCAGGAAGGCCAGGAAGGCTTCGTATCTGCCGCCGTACCCGCGAAAGCTCGTGGTAGATACGACACGACCCCCTATAGAGACGTATCGCGTGCCCGTGAACGGCTGCTGGCGGATGGCGGTAAGCCTCTCGGCTACGGCACGAGAGAGCGCCGGGGGCACGCGCAGGAGGGTGCCGTGATCCTCGTCGGCTTCGCCGTCGTCGCAATCAACCCTCGTCAGCAAGGCGGTGTCAGTCAGGCCGGCGAGAACGACAGTCAGCAGATGGTCCTGAGTTGGCAGCCACGAAGCGAAACCTTCCCACAGTGTGGGATGACGGAAAGCCCAGCCGGGCTCGCCAAGCGGCGGCCCCGTGACTTGGAGGAAACTTCCGGTAAGGGTCCGCAGCGCCATGGCCGCGCCGGCGGGCGTGCTGCCGGCCCGGACGATGATGTCCCGCTGGGCATCGGTGAGAGATAGCGGGGCCTCCAAGCTGCCACCCACGGCCACCGCATAGACGAGGGAAAGCGCAGCCTGCTGGTCGACGCCGAGCTGGTCGTAGACATCCCGGAGGAACTGACGGGGGTGAGTCATGAAGTCCGCGACGCCACTCTCGGTCAGCGAGAGACGCCCGGTAAAGGCACGAAGCCCCAGCCGACGTGCCATCTCTGGGCGGAATGGCTCGGCTGCCGCGGCACGTTCGAGGAACGGCTTCATCCTGGCCTTGATACCGGCAGGCTGGTCGCCCCCAGCTATGTGGTTGTAGACCATCTGCCTGCGCTCATCCATGGTGAGGATCTCAACATCGACAAGCACCTGCTGTTCACGCAGCCGGGGATAGGCATATTCCTTCAGCAGGCCGCGCTTCTTCGTAAATGTAATCTCGCGAGGTGAGTATCACCTTTGTGCCTTTGCCGATTGCGGCCATGACGTGCGGCATGCTCCTGGCCCATTCTTGTGTGAGCTGTTGTTCATGCCGGAAGGTGCCGAAGGCGTCATCGACCCAGAAGAGCTGGCCAGGCTCGTGTGGATTCCAGCGGTCCACCAGTTCTCCCGCACTGCGGGCCTTGATGGTCAGGCAACCCCAGTTGTCGGCAGCTGCGATCGCGAGCATCAGCGCTATGACTGATTTACCCACGGCTGGCTCACCCAGGAGCAGTACGAACCCATGGTCTTGCAGCGCCTGGGCTGCTCTCCGGTATGGATCGGTGATCACGAACGTGGAGGCCTGATCACGTGCCGCCGCCACCAAGACAGATGCCTGGGCATAGGCGCGTTCGTCGAGGATCTGAGAAAGGTCGCCGAGGCCGTACACCCGTGGGACGAACAAGCGCAGCTCACGATGCGCGGCGATAGTGTCGCAGACCCACTGGCCGCTCAGTACTATCGGACGTTCCACCCCGGCGTCACGCAGCCGGTTGCGGATCTTCTCTTCCGCGTTACCGGTAACGCGGGCGTTTGTCATCAGTACGTAGGTCCTGCAGAGGCGGCGGGCGATCAGCGCCGGAACCTTCTCGAACTCATCCTCAAGATCTGACTCCGATAGGGTCCTGCCAGTTCGCTTCGTGTGCTTACACTGCAGGACGAACGGGCCTTCAGCGATCTCCCCCGCACTTGCGGACTCGGGCGCCTGTTCCCAGATACCGTAAAAGGCGCCATCACGGCCCGCGTCATTAGAATCAGCGAATGTCTGCGCGGTCTGGCCCCACACCGTCCGTACTACGGCCGCGCAGAGATCCTGGAATGCCCTCCATCCGAGAGTGTGGAGTTCGAACGTCGGAGACCCCGGTGCAACAGTGCGGGCCTGCTCCGTAGCCACCAGGAACCTCCGCTCTTCCGTTGTGGATTCAGTGGGCTTCAGCAAAGCCTCCCGCTGGCGACCAGTATGCCGTCTGGCGGCTGGCCGATCCGCTTGGGCATCGCCAGACGGTGCGAGCCTCCTTGATCGATATTTCGGACGGGTAGGGGCCAGCTAACTAATCAACGACAGGCTCGCTTGCTGGAACACGTCTACGAACCAAGGATGCATTGAAGGTCACCGCCAGGTGTTCATCGCCGACGCTTCCGGCACACGGCGGGCACGCCGCCAGGTAGTCGGCCTGGTTCCCCAGTTACCACTACGGTCCGCCAGGTAGCTGCCAGCGCGCAGTCCAGTAGCGCACTGCGAACCGACGGGTGAGATTGCGGACATCTTCAGGCTCTGGCATAGCGGATGCCCGCGCGGACTAGCCACTGGGCGGTGTCTGTGCTCAGCTCCCATGGCCGCGATAGCAGCAGCCGGCGCAACCGGGCACGGTCGGCAACCTCTGCCGGCTCGGCGGGCAATCTCGCCCTGTACTCGCCGCCGGGACCCCAGTGGTCATCGGCTGGGTTGCCGAGTGCTTTCATGAACTGCTCTACCTGGGCCGGCCAGTGCGGGTGTCCCCACCAGTGTGAGCACGCCAGCCCGCCATGCGCTGCGGTGCGCAGGAAGCCGAACCGTGCACCGCGGTCCTCCGCCTGAGCGGCGAACGCGCTGAGGCGCTCATCGGCGTCGTTCTCGTATTCGGCCAGGCCGGCCGCCCGCGAGCTGGGCCAGCGCCACGCCCGTGGGAAGCGTGCGGGAAGGGCTGGCCAGCCACAGGTACAGCCTGCGCGCCAGCCACCAGACGTCATCTGCGGTCAGGTCATCGAGTGCCGAGGCCGGCGCTGCGGCGTCCAGGCCGGTTTCCCTCATCCAGCGGCGCACCAGCTGGCGGACGCGCCACGTGGTGTGGCTGTTGACCCGCAGCATGTCACCATCACACAGTCGGCCCTCGGCATGCCAGTTCTCGACGCAGGTATTGCGCCATGCGCCGTTCACGAGGCCGATGGCGGCGAGGTCGGCCAGCTGTCCCGTGATGCCCGGCTCGACGCCGGCGCGCTCCCGGAGCAGGTCAGCGGTGAGCTGCTCCTCGCGTTCGGGCGTCATGTCAGCAGCGGGCATCGAGCTTGCCTCCTCGGGCGACGAATCCGCCGAGATCAGTCTCCCGCACAGACCATGGTGCCGGCAGGAAGCAGGTCAGACCTGGTCCCGCGACGCCGCAGATGATAAGCAGCCTGGCCATGCCAGATCACAGGCAGGCGGCCCGGGCATCGCTTCGCGCCCGCCTGCCGTCTGCTAGCGCCTGCCCTCGCGGGCGCGCTGCTGCCTGTTGGTGGCCCATCCGGATCTGCCCGCTGGCGGCCGTGAAGAAGACCCATGGCCATCACAGAGCGTGACCGGGGTCAGTCGCCAGTGTCAGACAGCGCTGTTACACGCGTTCCGCAGGCGGTCCTAGCGTAAGCATCAGAGTCAGTATAGGTTAGTTCTTAAGTTTTAAGGTAATGAAATAGAACAGGTTAGCGGAACGGGCAATGGTTACTTATAAGATTATCCTGGCTGTCGCCGGCTCCGGCTATGACACTTACAAGCATAAGAGCCTGGCCGATGCCATTGCTGAAATATGGAGCGGCATTGGTGCCAACACCATAGAGTTAGGCGGTTTCAGCTCGGCCTGGCTGCGTGACCTGGCGTTTTACGCCGGTTTGGAAGTTAAGGGGGACTCCCGGTAACCGTTGAGTGTCTAAGTCGCCGCTCACCAAGGAGTCCCGGGGTGCAATCCTGCCTTTCTTTCGCTGACGCCGCAATTCGTTCCGGGGAGTTCCCGTCCGACGGGACGCCGGCGGGAACACTGGCAGTGCCGGCCTCTGACCTGCGGGTTCACAGCACCCGGTCGGTGACCGTGGCCGGGGCGGCGCCGAAGAGCGGCCAGGAGACGGTGTTCTCCCGGCCGGTCCTGACCGCGCCCGCGTTCGTGAAGCGGGACCGCACGGTGCTGGCGGACGCGTGGCTGCCCGAGGCGGTCCGCCTCGGCGTCCTGGAAGCGCATCTCGGCGATGGCGTGATCGAGAAGATCGTCGCGAAAGGACTGCGGAACGGGCGGCTCCCGCTGCGGGAGCGCCGCCGGCTGCTGTCCTACCCGATGGTGATCCGGCTGGTCCTCGCGATGACCCTGCTGCCCGGCTCCTCGTATGCCGAGGCGGCGCGGGTCCTGGCCGGGCTCCTGGCCGACGTACCGTTCACCCTGGACTGGCACGTTCCCACCGGGAAGACAGTTGGCGAGTGGCGGATGCTGATCCCCCCGGAGATCATGCAGGAGGTCTTCTGGCACGCGGCCGGCGCCCTCATCGGCGACGACGAGCCGTCGGCGGTCATGGTGGCCGGGATGCCCGCCGACGCGGCCGACGGGATGCTGGTGAACGTCGCGGACACGAAGGAGAACCGGGACTATTTCGGCACGACCGGGACCGGGGACGGGTCCTCCCCGTTCCCGCAGCTGCGGATCGTCGCCCTGACCGCCCGCGCCGGCCGCGCGATCCGCGGCGCCGTCCTCGGGAAGGCCCGCGACGGCGAGCAGACCCTCCTGAAGACCCTCGCGGACGAGCAGCCGGGACTGTTCGCGGGCCGCGTCACGATGTTCGACCGGAACTTCCCCGGCCATGACGTGATCCTCGCGATCCTGCTGGCCGGAGGGCACGTCATCGCCCGCGCCAGGGGCGGTATCGCGCTGCCGTTCCAGGACACCCCGGACAAGGGCTGGCTGGCCGACGGGTCCCGGATGAGCTGGCTGAACGCCCCCTCCGGGAAGAAAGAAGACCGGCTCCCGGTCCGGGTCGCCGAGCACTCGGCCCTGGTCGCCGGCCCCGGCGGGGAACAGGTATCGGAGACCTGCACCCTGATCTCCACGCTCCTCGACGAGGTCACGGTGCCGGCTGGCGTCCTGCGGGACGCCTACCCGAACCGGTGGACCGCATCGGAGACCACGTTCGGCGAGGACAAGGCCACCATCGCCGGCGCCGGGAAGCGCACCTCCGGCCCCGTCCTCCGCTCCGGCTGCCCGCTGCTCGCCGAACAGGAAGCCTGGGCCTGGCTCGCCAGCACCCAGCTGATCCGCGCGAGCGAGGCCGCCGCCCTGCGCAGCGAGGAGGCCGCCGCCCGCGCCCTGCGCCGCGCGGACGCCAGGCCGGTCACCGCAGACGAGGAATCCTTCACCGCCGCCTGGCGCCACGCCGTCCGCTCCATGGAAACCACCCAGGTCACGGCCACCTCGTCCCTCGCGGCCATCGCCGCCGCGGCCGACTCGGCCGCCCGCGCGCACCTGCACACCCTCAACATCCCCGGCCGGGACCGGCACTCGCCCCGGAAGCAGAAAGCACGCCCCAAATTCCCGCACACGTCCGCGACCAAGCAGACCGTCACCGGGAAATACCAGGTCATCGTGTACGCGCCCGGCCGCTCCTGAACCCGCGCCCCGTCACTGCGGCCGGAAGAAGGAAAATTTCGGCCCGCGGCCCGTGGAACCACGCGCCAGACCCGCCGCGACACGCGGGCCATTCCCCTGCCCGCCCGCAGCAATCAAACGGACACTGAAGAACACACAGAACACGAGAGCCGAGACGCCCCGACAGGATCGAAACACCTAAAGGTGCTGGTGTTGGGCATTGGTGCCGTTTACCGGGATATAGCGGAGGCGCATTTCAAATCCGCCGAATCCGCTTTGCGGGCAGCGGAACACAGCAGAGCGCCAGAAATGGAAAAGAGGGTGGCAATAGCTCACCTTCGCGATGCATTTCATGTTTATGACGCTGCTCTAGACAGCCGCCACAAAGTACGCGAAATGTTCTTTTATGTGACCGAACAGTATCTGATCGATGAACGGGATGACCGTGTAGTTATCGGGGCGAAGCTAGTGGAAATCGCTGCGTCTATATTTCGGCTATATCAAGAGCTCGGTGAGCCGGACAATGCTTCTTCGTGGATAGCCCCGGCGATCCACTGGTTCGGTGGATTCTTTTTCTACTACGACGACCCTGAGCGTTTGGGCCCAGGAGAAACATATGAAGACGTGGAGGCTGGCTTCCGCGCCCTTTTCTGTCTCCCTCGCGGTTGGGATCAGGAAGAGAGTCCTTTTTACGCTGCTGTCTGTTCCATGGGAGATCCTTTATCGTCAATCTAGGGCAGATTACCGTGCCCGCTCACTCGCATGCTGACGAGGGCAGGTCACCCCACTGACCGACGAGGGCGGTTTACAGCCCGCCTCTCCAGGGGCAGTTCTACGCCGCTGGCCAGCAGATGTGCCACTCGGGGTCACAGATAGTTCAGAATGTGTGCAGATCAACCGATCGACCAAGGTGGTGTGCTATCCCCGGTTTTCCGCCTCAGGATGTCGGCCAGGACATCTGTGCTGCGGCGAAAGGAGTGATGCGCGGGGTTCTCGGGCGGGGCAGCGTTCTGGAGAGGCCCGAGCTTGCGCTGCGCTGTACTCCGGTTACGTCCCGGCAATGGTGGGCAGCGTTTGACGACGGTGATCTGCCTGTGCTCTGGAACCGATTGGATAGTGGCGCTGCTTGTCTGCTGGATGTGCGGAAGAGTTCAGCCCACCAAGCAGGCCGGCGACTGCCCGGCCTGGTCGCCGACCTCGCAACCGCACACAAGAACCTGCAGCGGGTCGCGGGCGACCTCGGACGGTTCAATCCCCCTGACATTGATCTGGCTCTGGCCCGGAGCATCGCGGATATAGCCCAATTGTGTTACGAGTACGCGGCTGCCGTACTGGAGTGTGCTGCCAGCGGCTTTGATACGGCCGCGCTGACGCACGCCAGTGAACTCCGGGAAAAGCTAGAGCAAATGATTTCGGCACTTGAGGATTTCGATTGCGCGCATGACGCCGGGCCGGAGAGGAATCTTCGGTTCGAGCGGGTGCTTGGCTTGTCCACGGCGGCGATGTCAGCTGGCGACGGTCTCACGTATGCGTCACGGGTCGCTGCGGCCTGGGAGCAGCACCCCGAACTCGATGAACGGCTCCACGCACAACTCCCGCACCTCCTGGATCCCGCCATCTCGCTGCAAGACACGGTACGGCGGCACCTGACTCACCTACTGGTTTCAGACCGGCCACTCATGGCGCATCAGGCGGCAGTCGCCGCCCGCGACCTGGTGCTGCGCGCCCTGGCCTCTGACCAGCCGGCGGCCCTGGATGCGATTGCTAAGGAAGTCCTGGATCAGCCATACGGGTACAGCGTGCACCGGCACATCGTTTCCGCGGTGCGGGCAGTTAATCAGGTGTCAGAGCCGGCAGATCTGCTGCGCTTCGCGACTCAGATGTACTTGTCCGTGGCCGAAGGCGACGTCGCCCGGGTGGGCCGCCTTACCCTGCAGCTCCTGGGCAGGCAGGTAACGCCAGCAACGACCCTCGGCCCTCTTGTCCAGACGCTGACCGCGATACACGGTGAGCCGATGTGCGCCCTGCTGTCATCAAGCGTCCAGCTAGCCTGGCGCAATGCGATCGCTCACGGGAGAACGCGATGGGACTCGGTGCACCAGTCCGCGCTCCTTGAGGACGAGCACGTCGACCTTGACGCCATCTACGATGAGGCCCTGCGCGCCCACACGATCTGCGAGGGTTTCGAGGCAGGGGTAGCGGTCGCCCTGAACCAGGCCGGGAATCCGCACGAGAGCGGAAACGTCCCAGTTGATGAGATCGGGCTCATGATCCGCATCGGCCAGACACTGGGCGCTGCCGGGCTCCCTGTCTCCAAGCTGGACCAGGAAGGCACGACTGTCCGGCCACTGGTTCCGCCGCTGACGATCCTCACCATGGACAAACTCCACGCTGCGCTTATTCAGATTGCCCTGCACGGGGGCGAAGAGCTGAACTGGGACATCCGCCAGCCCGGGGACAGGACCTCGTACCGTATCAGCGCGGAGGCCATCGACGCCGTTCTAGCCTTGCGTGACACCAGCAGCACCGGGGAGTCTGTCATCGAGTTCCCCATCAGCGGCCTGCCCATGATCCTCAGCGGCCTGCTCGCTCATGATCCAGGCTCCGCCTCGATCACCCCAAGCCTGATAACGCTCGCCGCGGTGAACATCATCGGAGAGCGGGAAAGGCTCACAGCTATGCTGGCCGCTGGCGACGCTGCGGCCCGCGCATCGCTACTCCAGACCATAAAGCGCACCGCACGAGCAGTTGATGCAGCAGCCGTTCTCGCCGGTCCCGGCCAGGAAGCTCACCTCCTGGCGTTCGCTCGCCTGATCACCAAAGTTGGCCAGGACTTCCGGGCGGGTGAAGGACCAGACGTCGCCAGCATGCGGTCACTAGAACTCGCCTTCCGCTCATCCGCCCCGGACCGCATCCCGTGGCTCGATGATGCGGCCAGGCCGACTCAGCCATGAGTGCAGGGTTAGGACACTGGTGACAACACTGGCAGTCACAAAGTAATCGTCCTGGCCGCCACCGGGCAGCTCGGCATGGCCGCCATTGGGCAGATCCGGCTGGCCGTCGTCAGCTGGCATCGGCGGATCCCAGCGTCAATTCATTCGGCTGGCTAGAGCCGTTGCCCCTACGGTTGCGTTGTGGACGACGAGGACGGCAGATACCTGGCGGAGACTCTCCGCGTGCTGGGCGAAGCTGAAGGCTGGGCGGCCCGCACGGCCGCTGAGGCGGCGCGGTTGAGGCCAGCCCCTGGCAGTTCCCTTCACGGAGATGATGCCCAGGCGTTTCCGTATGCACTGAGCCATGCCGTCTGGGATGCGCTCGACCACGCGGTCGACCACCTGACATGCCTGCTGGCCCTGTTGCGCGACGCGAGGGTGATCCATCGGTTCGCGCCCTACGCGCTGGTACGCGGGGCGCTGGAAAATGCGTGCGCGGCGGTCTGGATGCTTGAGCCGGCTCGCCGGGCGGATCGCCTGGCCCGCCGGCTCCGGCTAGCGATCGGCGACGTCCGCAACGGCGAGCAGGCCAGGCAGCTGACCGGGCAGCAAGGCCCGCGCAGCAAGCAGGACCGGCTCGACCAGATCGCCGCTATCGCCGCCCGGGCTGGCCTTGATGAAGAAGCGCTGAAGAACAGGGTGTCGTACTCGGAGATCGTCAAGGCCGTTGACGCTAGCGGCGTGCCGGGCAGCCTGATCGAGTTCAGCTGGAAAATCTGCAGCGGTCTCACTCACGGGGACTCGTGGGCAGCCTGGAGTGCCTCGCGGATGACCCAGATGCCCAGCCCGGTCCAGGACGGCGTGGCCACCCTCAAGATGGAAGCCAGCCTCAGCCTGCTCATGCAGATGACGACCCTCGCGGTGCGGTTGACCGGGCGCGGCTGGCAACTGCACGACCAGCGCTGCCAGTCGCCGTACCTGAGTTCGGCGATCGCGGATGCCACACGCTAGTCACCCTCGTCCACGACCGCGCCGAGCCAGCGCCGAGGCGCCGAAGCCAGGACGGCGGGGACAGCCACAAGGCTTCAACGCGGCGGTCGACCGCGCAACGAGATCAGTGCGACACCGCAGTGATAATGGCTACAGATGGAGGAGTTCCAGGTGACCTCGGTCGGGGAGGTCGCACTGTATAGAGTCCGCCAGGCATACGCCGTGCTGGGCAGGCCGGTGATCACCGAAGACAGCGGACGGCGCTGCCGCTGCACGCTATGCCGCCGGGGAGCCTCCGAGCTTGGTACTAAGGAAGTTGCGCGTCAGATCTGCGATCTGGTCGGCTTGCTTATCGAGGGCGAAGTGGCCGCCGTCGAGCAGATGTACCTCTGCGCCGGGCACGTCGCGTTTGTAGGCTGCGGCCTCTGCGGCCTCGAAGGACGGGTCGTAGCGACCCCAAGTTACTAGCAGCGGCGGTTGATGAGCCCGAAGCCACTCCTGCCATGCGGGGTAGCTCGCAACGTTCGTCTGGTAATCGAAGAAGAGGTCCGTCTGGATGTCGGCTTGGCCGGGGCGCTGCAAAAACGCGAGCTCATCGGTCCACAGATCCGGGTCGTAATTCTCTGGGGTAGGGCTCGTTCCGACGTGGCGCAGGCGGGTCGCGGCGGGCGAGAAGAAGTTCTCGCGGAGCGTCGTCTCATGTTCGGAGCGGTGAGCCCAGAATTGGCGGCGGGTCTCCCACAGCGGCCCCAGCCCGTCTTCGTGGGCGACGGCATTCTGCACGATCAGTGCCTGGACCCGGTCGGAGTGCGCGAGCGCCAGCCTGAACCCGATCGGCCCGCCGTAGTCCTGCAGAAACAGCACGTAGCGGCTGAGGCCGAGCTTTCCGCTGAAGCCGTCGATGACCTCGGCGAGGTGATCGAAGGTGTAGGCGAAGACAGCGGGGTCTGGAGTGTCGCTGTGCCCGAACCCGGGATAGTCCGGCGCGACCAGGTGGAAGGCATCCCCCAGCCGGGTCAGCAGCGGTTCCCACATGCGGGAGGAGGACGGAAAGCCGTGCAGCAGCAGGATGGTCGGTGCAGAGGCAGGGCCCGCCTCGCGGTAGAAGATCTCGATACCGTCGACCTCAACCGTGCGGTACGTCGTCATCTGGATTCTCTTTCGGTCGGGGCTGTTATTCGAACAGCCGTTGTGTCATGCGCGCCGGGGAGAAGTCCCGGGTTCGGTGAGACTTCGGTGATGGTCGCGGCTGAGCAGGATGATGTCGGTGTTCCCGGGCACGGAGGCTGGGACGGCGGGCCCGGTGGTCTCGCGAATGAACCCGTAGTGGCCCGGCGGGTCGAGGCCCGGGTCGGTGACGAGCCGGGTGCCGGCGATGTCGATGACGACGGTTGGGCCGCCGATGACCGCGATGCAGAACGGTTGCCGGCCCGGCGTGACCGGGGCACTGTCAGTGGGGCAGTGGCACTTCCCCATGTGTCTTCTCTTTCTTTTCTCTGCGACTCGCCGGGCGGGCCGGAGGTCAGGCGGCGGCGTGGCCGAGCGCGGCGACCACGGCAGCGAGCCCGGCGCCGATCGCGAAGGTGACTTCCAGGCCGGTGGACGGCTGGAGGCCGACCAGCAGGGTGCCGAACAGGGCGACGCCCAGGACGCTGCCGGTCTGCCGGGAGGCGGTGAAGGTGCCGGACGCGATCCCCGACTGGGCCGGGGCCACGCTGCCGAGCAGGGCGGAGGTGACGGCGGTGACGACCAGGCCGATGCCGAACCCGGTCAACGAGAGACCCGCGATCAGCGCCGGGACCAGCGGGTCGACACGGGCGGCTAGCAGGCCCAACATGGCCAGGCAGCCGGCTCCCATGAGCAGCGCCCCCGCCCATGCGACCGCGCGGGTGCCTCGTGCGGGCAGGATCCGCCCGGCGACCAGGTTGCTGACGACGATCAGGACGGTGACAGGCAGGAATGCCAGGCCCGTGGCCAGCGGCGACAGCCCCTGCTGGCGCTGCAGGAACAGGCTGAAGGCGAAGATCAGGCCGAAGAAAACCAGGTTGACCAGCAGCCCGGCGCCGGCAGCGGTGCTGAATGCGCGCATGCGGAACAGCGACAGCGGAAGCATCGGGCGCTCCCGGGCGTGCTCGATCGCGATGAACGCGGCCCCGGCCGCGGCCGCGAGGGCGTAGCCCCCGTAAACCAGCGGCAGGCGGCTGCCGGCCGAGCCGGCCTCGATGGTGGACCCGGCCAGGGCGGTGAGCGCGATGATGGCCGCGACCTGTCCGGGCAGATCGGCGCGCCGGCCCGGGGCAGCCGGGGTGGTGGTCGCGTACCGGCGGGTGAGCCACCACCCGAGGGCGCCCAGCGGCAGGTTAATAAAGAAGATCGACCGCCACCCCACCGTGGCGATCAGCAGCCCGCCGATCAGCGGCCCGGCGGCCAGGGTCACCGCGCCGCCCGCCGTCCACACGCTGACCGCGCGGGCCCGGCCTGCTGAGTCGGGGTAGGTGTAGTTGATCAGCGACAGCGAGGAAGCCCCGAGCGCCGCTGCGCCGGCGCCCTGCACGGCCCGGGCCGCGATCAGCTCGCCGATGGCGGGGACCAGGCCGCAGGCCGCCGAGGCCAGGGTGAACAGGGCGAAACCGGCCATCAGCAGGCGCTTGTGACCAGACCGGTCCCCCAGCGCCCCAGCCGACAAGATCAGCGCCGCGAACACCAGCGTGTAGGCGTCGACGACCCATTGCACGCCGCTCACGCCGCCGCCGAGCGCGGCCCCGATCGGCTTGACCGCGACGTTCACCACGCTGACGTCCAGATTGATTACCCCGAAGCCCAACGTTGCGGCAGCGAGCACCATGCCGCGATGCGGCGGCGGACGGGTACCGCTCCCAAGGGCCACCAGGTCCGACCGCTGCGTCATCTTCCTTTTCCTTCCCTCCAGAGGCCGGGCTGCGGGCCGAGTTCCGCCCGGTCATCTCGCTTCGCGAGATGACCGGCAGCATGAGTAACTGTTCAAAACGCTTTGCACGGTCAGGTGTGCAGGATCTACGCGGCGGGATAAGCGCATGGCGGGTCCGTCCGCCCGGCCAGCAGGCCGCGATTGCCGCGCACGAGCAGCACACGATCCTTGACGACACCGTTCGCGGTAATACCTGCGCCGTCGAACTCCGATGTCAGGTTTGAGGTGAAGCACGAGGGCGAGGCAGATGAGGCCGAACCCGGCCCACGGCACGAACCCGGCCAGCACGGCGGCGGACGTGAACAGCGTAAATGCCACCAGCGAGCGGTAGCGAGCCATTCGCCGCTGCTGGTCGGTGACCTCGTCGCTTTCGCGCAGGACGCGTCGTTCGAACACGTTGTAGGTGCCGTCAGCGCAGACGAACAGTGCTGCATACGCGACGACCGGGGTGGCGGCGAGTCTGGTCTGTGCGATCCAGGCGGTGGTGAACGGCAGCAGGGACACGAAGAAGAGATGCACGAAGTTGATCCAGATGATCGGCAGGGTGGTGGCCCGCGTCAGCCGCGACAGGTAGTGGTGGTTGATCCAGATGATGGCGATGAAGACGTAGCTGACCAGATAGCTCACTGCCGGCTGCCACAACGTGATCAAGGCGGAGAGACGGGGCGAGTCGGGTGCGCTCAGTTGCAGGACCATGATCGTGACGATCACGGCGAACACGGAGTCGGAATAGGCCGACAAGCGGTCGCCGTCACGCGGTTGCTGCTTCACGGTCGGCATCTGTTACATGTCCAGGACGACGGGCCCGGCCGGCTGGCAGCTGCACAGCAGCACCTCGCCGGGCGGCGGCGGCACCGGAGGGTCGTTGACGTAGCGAACCGCACCCGACACGGCCGGTGTCGAGCACACGTGACAGACGCCGCTGCGACACGCCCAGCGGGTAAACACGTCGCAGGCCTCGGCGAACTCCAGCAGGCTGGCATACCGCTGCCCGGCCCACGGCGCGCTGAGCCCGCTGCGGGAGAACGTGACCAAGGGACCGTCGCCCGGCGCGCCGTCGGGGACCTGCGGGTGATGGACAGGCGACTCGCCGACAATCCCGGGATTGATGGCGTCCGGACTGCGGAACAACTCTCGGCGGACGTCGGTGATCCCCAGCAGCCGGCACGCGCTGGCGATCTGTTCCATGAACGCCCGTGGTCCGCAGGTGTAGACGGTGGCGTCCACCGGTAGCGGCAAACGACCTAGCGCCGCGCCGTCCAACGGCCCGGCGATGACGCCGTCCTCGGACGGCCCGGACCGGCTGAAGTACACCTGCGTGTGCGCGTTCGGCAGACGCGCCAGCAACTCCCGTGCCTCGGCAGCGAAGGGAAGATGCTGGCCGTCGCGGGCGGTGTGCAGCCACCACACCACCCGTGGCGAACCGGTGGCCGCGAGCGCGTGCGGCATCGCCAGCACCGGCGTGACGCCGATGCCGGCGGAGATCAGCATGACCGGGTTGTCGGGTCGGCTGTCTAGCGTGAACACGCCGCGCGGAGCGGCTGCCTGCAGCGTTCCTCCTGCCCGCAGGTGCTCGTGCAGCCAGGAACTCATGAGTCCCCCCTGCTCGCGTTTGACGGCGATCCGGTAGCCGCCCGAATCGGTTACCGCGCAGATGGAGTAGGAGCGCACGGGCGCCGGATCGCCCGCGCCGACGACCCGCAGCGTCAGGTACTGTCCGGGCAGCGGCGCTGGAAGGGCGCCGCGCCATTCCGCGTGAAGTTCGATCGAGAGCACCTGCTCGGTCTCCTGCTCCAGTCGCGTTACCGTCAACGGGCGGAACCCCTGCCAGCCGGGCTCGGAGCCGGCCTCGCCATCGGGGGAGGTCGTGCCGCTGTCGTGCGCGGCCAGCATCTCGGCGAAGGACTGTCGCCAGCCAGGGCTGAGCGCGGGGACGTCCGACGCGTCCCGGACGCGGTCGAGGTCCGGATCCGGCAGGTACAGCAGGCCGTCCACCTCCGCGACAGTGAGGGCGTGCGGCCCGCGGGAGATGAGCTCGAGCGTGTCGCCGGCCCGCACGCGCCCCTCCCGGATCACGGGGTCATACCGACCCCAGGTCACCAACAGCGGCGGCTGATGAGCCTGAAGCCATTTCCTGCCACGTTGGGTAGGCGGCAACGTTGGTTTGGTAGTCGAAGATCAGGTCGGTCTGGATGTCGGCCTGGCCGGGTCGCTGCAGAAACGCCAGCTCATCGCTCCAGAGATCCGGGTCGTAGTTCTCGGGCGTTGGACTCGTGCCGACATGGCGCAGACGGGTCGCGGCAGGCGAAAAGGAGTTCTCGCGCAGCCCCGCCTCATGTTCGGCTCGGTCAGCCCAGAACTGGCGACGGGTCTCCCAGAGCGGGCCGAGGCCGTCCTCGTGAGCGACGGCGTTGTGGACAATCAGCGCCTGAACCCGGTCGGGATGCGCCAGCGCCAGTCGGAACCCAATCGGCCCGCCGTAGTCCTGCAGGAACAGGACGTAGCGCGTGAGCTCGAGCCTCGTGGTGAAGTCGTCGATGACTTCGGCGAGGTGATCGAAGGTGTAGGAGAAGCCGGCCGGGTCAGGCGTGTGGCTGTGACCAAAGCCGGGATAGTCGGGCGCCACCAGATGAAAGGCGTCCCCCAGCCTGGAAAGCAAGGGCTCCCACATCCGCGACGAGGACGGGAAGCCGTGCAGCAGCAGGATCGTCGGCGCATCATCGGGGCCCGCCTCGCGGTAGAAGATCTCGATTCCTTCCACCTCAAGCGTGCGATATGTCGTCATCTCGTCTCACCTTCGGCCAGGGCCGTTCCTCGAGCCGTCTCAGCATGAGCCCTGCCCGCACCGCGCTTCTTTCCGGCGCCTGCGCCGGCAGCGGGGCGGCTGGCGATCATTCGCCGCCCCGCCCTGCCGCGGCGGCTGACGCTTTCCACAACCGGCTGGCGGCGCGTTGACTTCGCGACGCCGGGGGACTCGGAGCGAGGCGCCCGAACATGATGTGCCGACCGCTCGTGGCGGCAAACCGATCGTCGACCGCTGCGCCTGCGACCCAATGCGCTGCCGTTTGCGGCCGGATCATCAGCGGCCGCGCGAGCTTGAACAGCAACGGCACGTCGTGCGCGCTGGTGAGCGCCGTCTGGACGAGGAATGGGTCCACCACGTTTGCGGTCACTGCGCTGTCTTCTGCCCTCAGCCGACGCGCCAGCTCGATCGTGTAGGTGGCGAGAGCTCTCTTGCTCTGCGCGTAGGCTCGCAGTCCTCCGTAATGTCGCGCGCGCTGCAAGTCGCCCCAGGGGAATCGGGCGAACGGCTCGACAGCCGCGGTGATCGCGAGGATCCGCGCTGGCTCTGATCGCTTTAGCAGCGGCAGCAGCTCGTTGGTGAGGACGAACGGCGCCAGGTAGTTGACCGCGAACGTCAGCTCGTTGCCGTCGACGGTCTCGACCCGCTTGGTCGAAATGACTCCCGCATTGTTGATCAGAACGTCGAGGCGATCGAGCCGCTCGCTGATCGTCGTCGCGAGCCGACGAACCGCGGCGAGCGACGACAGATCGGCGGCGACGAACTTGGCGCGGCCCGTTCCCGGCGCTTCATTGAGGGATCGCTCGGCTGCCTCGCCCTTACTTGCGCCAGAGCCGACGACCGTCACGTCCGCGCCGACCGCGATGAGTTGACGCGCGGTCTCCAACCCGACGCCAGAAGTTCCTCCGGTGATCAAGATCTTCATACCGCGAGCGGATGTGAGTCGGGTAGGGGCTTCCTGTGCGTGATCGTTCATGGCTTCTCCTGTTTGATGACGACAACTGGGTCCGCTCAGCCGTGTGCTCACTGGTTTCTCTCAGGCCGCCTGTTGGCTTGCTCGCTAGCTGGTGAAGGCGTCGTGGAGGAGCCGACTTATGAGCTCGGCGATGGTGTCGGCTTCTTCTTCAAGGGCGAAGTGGCCGGTGTCGAGGAGCACGATCTCGGCGTCGGGGACGTCTTTTCGGTAGGCCTCAGCGCCGGGGGGGATGAAGAACGGATCGTTCTTGCCCCAGGCGGCCAGCAGCTTGGGCTGGCGCCGGCGTAGCCAGGCTTGCCAGTCGGGGTAGCGGCCAGGGTTGTTCTGGTAGTCCCAGAGCAGTGCTTTCATGTACCCGGCGCGGCCGGGGAGGTCGAGGACGGCCTGGTCGGCCAGTGCCTGTTCGGGGTCGATGTGCTCGGGATCGCGGGCGCCGGCCTGCCACTGGAGCTGGGTGCCGGCAAGGCTGACGAACCCGTCGACGGTCGCCTGCCCGGCCGCGCGGTCCTGCCACCAGTCGGCTAGGCCTTGGACGCCGGGGCCGAACCCGTCGGTGTAGGCGTTGCCGTTCTGGGTGATGACGGCGCGGACCCGCTGGTCGTGCTGTAGGGCGATGCGGAACCCGACGGGTGAGCCGAAGTCGAACATGTAGATGGCGTAGTCGCCGATGCCGAGCTGGTCGATGGCCTGGCCGGTGATTTCCGCGAGGCGGTCGAAGGTCGGGCTGTCGGGGAGTGGGTCGGAGCTGCCGAAGCCGGGGTAGTCGATGGCGACGGTGTGCCAGTCGTGGGCGAGGCGATCGACGAGCCGCACGTAGGCGCGGGTGCTCGACGGGTACCCCGGGAGCAGGACGATGCTCGGCTTGGCGGGATCGCCGGCTTCGCGGACGAACACCCCCAGCCCTTCGACGGTGATCTTGTGGTGACGGATGGCGGGCATCGCCAGTTCCTTTCGCTTATATGGGCCGGTTACGGGTGGCTGCTGGTGGTCAGAAGTAGCTGCCGGCCTCGGCGGCACGCTGCAGGGCGGCGGTCTTGTCGGTGTCGCGGGTGGCGGTGAGCACGGTGGGCTGCCAGCGGATCTCGGCGACGTCGGTGAAGCCGGCGAAGCGCAGCCAGTCGTTGAAGAACGTGGCGTGGAAGTCATTGCCGTACGCCAGGGGTGCGCCAGGCTGGTAGACGCCGCTGGTGTAGATCACGGCGGCCTTCTTGCCGCGGATCAGGCCGCTGTAACCGGCGTCGGGGGTGAAGCTGAACAGCCAGCCGGGCTGGCTGATGATGTCGATCCACTGCTTGAGGACATACGGCACGCCGGCGTTCCACATGGGCACCGAGAAGAGGTAGGCGTCCGCTGCCGCGAAGCGGTCGAACACGGCACGGGCAGTGTCCCACTCACCCTGCTGCTCCGCGCTGGGCTGGCCGCCACCGAAGACGGCCAGCTTGGCTTCGGCCGCGAGACGACCGAAAGCCGGGAGCTTCCCGTCGAACAGGTCAAGCTCCTCGACGACCACGTCGGGGTGCGCCTGACAGTGAGTGTCGAGAAACGCACTCGCAAGGGCGTGGCTGTCGCTCGATGCGTCCCTCGGACTCGCGGAGACGTGCAGCAGTGTGCTCATGAGACGGACCTCTCTGATGCGTCGGAGTAACCGAAGAAATGACTGACCGTTGATGACTACCTTGAGCCCAAGCCGGATGAGCAGTAATCACCCGTGCGACCGGCTTCACCCGGGTGAGCAGTTAGCGGGTGACGCTCTTGTTCGGTCAGTCCGCCCCATACGCCGTGAACCTGATGAGTGCGCAACGCGAACGCTAGGCATTCGCGCCGGACCGGGCAGCCGGCGCAGATGGCCTTCGCCTGGGCTACCTGTGCCCCGGACGGGCCGGATGATGAGATCGGGAAGAACAGATCGGGATCGGCGGACCGGCACGCGGCTGAGGAGCGCCAGTGCTCGCCGCCAATCAGCAGTTCCGTAAATCGGTATATGGCAGGTGGCATATCCCAAGCGTCGGCATCTTGCCAGCTGTCCACATCATCAGGATCAGCAAATCGCACCATCGTCTGGCATCCCGGCTACGAGGGGGCGACGCTCCGGTTCTGTCGTCGGTCCTGACGATGTGCCGCGGTTGACCCGTGCTCGACTGGCTGGCGTTAAGTACCCGGGATTAACGGCTTGTGTTTCCAGGCGCTTATCACCAGCGGTGCCATGGCGGTGGTATCCGGCCGATCCGCCGCCTCGGCCAGCTCGGCAAGGAATGCCTCACCGGCAGCCTCGGTAGTCAGGCCTGACCGGAGCGCGGCTGGGCGCAGGCTGCGGTAAGCCGCCTCGTACAACGGCAGGATGTCACGCAGCGGGGTCAGCAGGCCCGCCACGTCGGTCCCGTCGGGCGAACCGAGCCCGGCGGCGGCGAAAAGATGCGGCAGCTGCCGTCCGACGTGCGGATGCGCACCGGCCCGCCTGAACGACCCGTACAAGACCCGGTCAAACTCGTCCCAGGTGTCCAGCTGAGGCTCGATGTCGAAGGTACGCGGATCATATTCCTGCACTAGCAGCACCCCGCCCGGTCGTGTCCAGGCGTACAGCTTGCGGACCAGCGCGGCCGGGTCACGCGCGAACACGAGCAGGAAGCGGGCGAACACCACGTCGAACGGGCCGCCAGGCACCGCATCGGCGGTCTCCACATCGGCGTGCACGAACGCGAACCGCCCAGGCACCGTGTCGCGCAGCACATGTAGCGCCTCCTGGCCCAGCCGGTCGTCGCGGTCGATGCCGGTAACCTCCCCTGTCGCCGCGACCAGTCCGGCCATCAGCCGCATCACTTCACCCGACCCGCAGCCCACATCCAGGCACCGAAGGCCAGCGCGGGTGCCCACCTGCTCGAGCAGCCGGGCGGTGACATCCTCCCACAGGCGGGCCTGCCAGCGCTGTCGCTGGTACTCCCCCGAGGTATGGCCCAGCACATAGCCGTCGTCATCATGAGAGTAGGCGGGATTCTCCGACGTCGTCACCGTTCCCCCTAATCCAGGGCGCTTGCCCGCGTGAAGGATGAGCGCGGCCTGCAGCCCGCCGCGACAGCACCGAGGGTGTCCCAGACGTGGCTCGCGATCAGGCAGATGCCGCCGGGATCGACCTCGAGCGCGGCGGCCACCGACTGGTAGGCCTCCGGCGCCGGCTTGTGCCGGCACACGGTCTCATCCACGCTGAAACGGCGCTCGAACAGATCCATCACGCCCGCCGCATCCAGCTGCCGGCCGGAGATCTCCAGCGTGTTGTCGGTGAGCGTGAACAGCCGGAAGCCATGGTCGCGGAGCCGGCGCAGCGCCGCGGGGACCTCGGGATGGGGCGGCATCGTGGCGGAACCGGCCCGTAGCTCGGCACCGCCGATGCCGGTGAACGGAACGTAGACGCCGGGCAGCGTGAGCGCCTCAGGGCAGGTGATCAGCCCGGCGAACCACCGGCGCATGGCCGTGGGGTCGCTGAAAATCCGGTCAAAGGCGGGGCGGATCGCCTGGAGGTCGAGCAGGGTCTCGTTGACATCGAAGACGATGATCGGTCGCTCAGGCACTGGGGCCTCTCGTTCGCGGGTGGTCAGGGGACAAGCTCGCGGCTTGCCCACGGGCAAAGCCTGGCCGCCGCGACCTGGCCGCACATCGTCAGATCAGCTATCCGCGATAGTCCCGCTCCGCTGGTCCCCGCCCGGGGTGGTCGCTGGAGGCGATGAGAATTCATGAGCCGTCCGCGGCCTGCTGGATGACGATGCGGGTGAGTTCGACGCGGGAGGCGATGCTGAGCTTGCGGAAGGCCTGCCGGAGGTGGTGGGCGACGGTGTGGGTGCTGATGTATAGGCGGGCGGCGACCTGGTTGTTGCTCAGTCCCTCGGCGACCAGGCCGGCCACGGCTTGCTCGGTGTCGGTCAGGCTGTCCCACCCGGTGACGGGCCGGGCGGCGGGCGTACTCCAGTGGCGGCCGCGGATGCCGAGCCGGCGCAGCCGACGCCGGATGCGGGCCTGGTCACGGCCGGCACCGACCTGGCCGTATCCGCCGAGTGCCTCCTTCAGGTAGCCGATGGCCTGGTCCCGGTCGCCGTGTCCGGCGTGCAGGACGCCGAGGTCTTCTGCCGCGGAGGCCCTGGCCCACGGATCGGGGTGCTGTATGGCGGCTTGGGCCAGGCGGGCCGGGTCGCGGCCCGCCAGGCCCCCGCTGTGGGCCGCGGCGGCGGCCAGGGCCGGGAACCCCGGGTGGGTTCCCGCCAGATCCTGGGCGGTGCGGGCGGCACGGGCGGCCAGCTCGCCATCGCCCGCGGCCAGTGCGGTGCGGGCCAGCCAGGCCGCCAGAGCGGGATCGCCGAGCAGGAGCCCGGGCCGGGCCTCCAGGTCGGCGCAGACCTGGCGGAGCGGGCCGAGAGCGGCGGCCGGCCCATCGCGCGCTTCGGTGATCTGCGCTGCGGCCAGGATGGTTTCGGGGCGCGCGTAGATGCCGGCGAACTGCGGGCCCGTCACGGGACGGCCGGCGAGGTGCTGGGCCGCGGCCACAAGGTCGCCGCGGCGCAGCTCGATCATGCTCAGCACGGTGTGCGCGGTCGCGGCGTACCCATCCGCGCCGAGGGCCCGTGCGACGGCCAGGGCGGCCTGGGCATCGGCGGCGGCGTCCTCGAGCCGGCCAGCAGCCAGCTGGATGCGGGCGCGCAGCAGGGACCGCGCCGCCTGGGCGGGGATGTTCTCCAGCGCCGGGTGGTCCGCGGCGCGGAGGACATCCTCCGCCTCGCCGAGCTGGCGCAGATCGACCAGGGCGGCGGCGAGCGCGAGCAGCGGCTGGACCTGGCGAGCATCCGCAGTGATCCCGGTGCCGTGCCGCGCGGCGTCGCGCAGCAACCCGAGCCCGTCGCAGATCTGGCCGCTGTCCCAGCTGATGACCGCGCGGGCGAGCAGGGCCGCCGCGGCGGCATGGCTGTCATGCTGGCCCGGGGCCGCCAGGATGGCGTCGGCCACCGGCCCGGCCAGTTCGTCGCGCAGGCAGGCCAGGGCCTGCAGGTGCGCGGCCTGCGCCTGGTCCCGCAGGGCGCTGGGCAGCTGCGGCCGGGCCAGGACCATCTGGGCCTGGTCGGCGGCGTCCCGGACCTGGCCGCGCGCACACATGACCGAGGACAGGGCGCACCGCAGCCGCTCCTCGGCGGCCGGCGGCAGCGGCTTGGCCAGCAGGTCACTGGCGATCCGGGCGGCCTGGTCCAGTCGGCCGGCCGCGGTCAGGGCTTCGGCGGCGGCCACCGCGCGGGACAACGCATCCGGATCGTCCGCAGGGGTCAGCTCCAGTGCGCGCAGCGCCAGATCGGCTGCGACCTGGGGCTCTGAGCGCAGCGTCTGCGCCGCCGCCTTGTCCAGCCCGGCCAGCGAGGCGCGGTCGGCCGGATGCGCGGCCTGGAGCAGGTGGCTGGCGGCCCGGACCGCCGGTTCGCCCCGGCTGAGCAGGATCTCGCCGTACTGGCGGTGCAACGCCGTGCGGGCCGGCCGCGGAATCAACTCGCCGACCGCGCGGCGCAGCAACTGGTGACGAAATACGAACTCGTGTCCGGCGGCGGTCATGATCGCGGCGCCCATCGCCTCCTGCACCGCGGGCAGCAGCGTGGCCGGGGTCTCGCCGAGCATCTCGGCCACGTCTTCCAGCCGGAACGCCGGGCCCAGCACCGCCGCCGTCACCAGCAGCTGCCGGGCCCGCTGGCTGAGACCATCGAACCGCCGCTGCGCGAGCCGGTGGATCCGCTGCGGCAGCCGGGCCGACAACAGCACGGCGCGTCCGCCGGTCACCTGCACAGCATGATCCTCGCGCAGGCCGCTGATCAGCTCGGCCACGAGCGAGGGGTTCCCGGCGGCGTCAGCGGCCAGGTCGGCCAGGGCCTGGCCCGGCGGCACGCCGAACGCGTCGGTGAGCGTGGCCGCTACCGCGTCCTGATCAAGCGGGCCCAACGTGAGCCGGGCGGCACCGTCCTGCTCCAGCTGACCGAACAGGTAATCCGCGGCGCGGTGGGGGGTGCTTGACCGGGCCAGGAGCCAGGCGACCGGGTTCCGTTTGGTGTCCTGCGGCAACGTGCGCAGCGCGGCCAGCGTGGCCGGGCTGGCCCAGTGCAGGTCATCCAGGCAGACCAGGACCGGGCCGGCGGCGGCTCGCTGTTCGAGGTGGGCTCGTACCTGGCTAATCCACCACGCGGTCGCATCGGGCAGGTCACGACCGGGATCATCCGCGGTGAGTTCGGCGAACGGCTCACGCAGGGCCGCGCGCAGCGCGAAGAACGGGATCGCCTGGCCCAGCGGGTCCGCCGCCCCCGCGGCCAGCGAAAAGCCCAGCTCCGCTGCGTCGTCGGTGGCATGGCGGAGCAGCAGTGACTTGCCGATGCCCGGCTCCCCGTCCACCAGCACCACGCCGCCACCCCCCCGCTGAGTACGCCGGAGCAGATCACGGACCATCCTCTGTTCGGCCGCACGCCCGCGCATGACCTCCCGGCCGGCCGGCCGCTCCCGCGGCGTCATCCTCCCGCGCGCTTCCGGGGAGGAGCCGTTGATCATCGCGGTCATATCGCCGCCTCACTCGCGGCCGCCGGGCGGCCGGGCAGCGCCAGGGGCCGGATACGGGACAGACCCGCGCCAGGGCCGGGCCCGGGCGCCGGATCCGCGAATGCCTGGCGGGCCACGCTGCGCGCCCAGCGCATCCGCATCACTGCCGTCTCGGGATGATCGCCGAACTCCTGCGCCACCCGCCCGGCACACCCCGGGCAGCCGAACGCCCAGATGGCCGCGGCGACGGCCTGCCGGACCTGACCCGCGTTAGGCTCATCGCGGCGCTGCAGCCCCGACACGAAGACGGCGTCAGCCCGGACCGCACAGACGCTGGGGTAAGCCAACATCAGCCACATCACGAGCCTCCTCGGCAGTGCGTATCAGGGGCCTGGGACATCGCGGCCGCCTCCCGGTTTGCCTGATCCGAGCCTCGCGCCGCGACCAGCCCACCCACCTCCCCCCTCACCCCACCTCACCCGGATGAGAAACCTGAGGGCCGTTCGGGATGAAGGATCTTCCTATTTCCGAACGAGCCGTGGTGCTCGTGGCCCGTAATATTTCCGCGGCAGGGGGACGGACCGTGTATGACAGCAATGACCGGCGTCTCGCCTGCCGGCTCGGCACTGCCGGCCGCCTCGGAGTACGGGGCTGACCGTCGCTGCGACAAGATGCCGCATCGTGCTGCGGGCACGGGCTGAGCGAGCGCTTCGAGTCAGCGTTCGACGCGATGATCCTGGAACATGCCCCCAACCAGACGGTGCTCGTCGGCGACGTCCGGGATCAAGCGCATTTATACAGGCTGATCGACCAGGCGCTGGACTTCGGGATCGAACTGCTCGTGGTGGAGCAGACGGAGATCTCCGGCGGCAGCGAAGCCAGCGGCTCGCAGGCTGATCGACCGTCTTGACAGACCCCGGCCTTATTCGCCCGTCATATGTCCGCGGCGCCTCTACCGCTCTATTGTCACCGCAGGCTACAGTCGTTAACGGGTTCGGTCTGGCCAGTCGGGCATGCCGCGCCGGGCCCACACCGGCCACTGGCGGGAATCTGTTGCTGTGGCGGAGGCGGTGGGTGGGTGATGGCTGGCACCACCGAGGTCGTGATCGCGACCAAGTTGTTCCGGCCGAGCCTCCGGCAGCACACTGTGGAGCGCAAGCGGCTGTATGACGTGCTACGCCTGGGGTGCACGCTGCCGCTGACCCTGGTCGTCGCGCCGGCCGGATGGGGAAAGAGCACGCTCGTAGCCGGATGGCTGGCGCACGACGGGATCACCGCGGGCTGGGTATCGCTCGATGGCGGCGACAACGATCCCATTCGCTTCTGGCGCTACCTGCTGCTTGCCGCCGACCAGGCCGGGTCGGCGGCGGGTGCCGCCGCCCTGAGGCGCCTGGACGCGACCGGTTCGGACGTGCTGCGTGACGTGCTTCCCGCGTTCGTCAACGCCCTGGTGTCCGCAGACGCTCCCTTGGTGCTCGTGCTGGACGACTACCATCTCGTGACCAGTGCCCAGGTGCGCACCTCGGTCGCGATGCTGCTGAACCGTTGCCCGCCCCAGCTGCACCTGATACTCATCACCCGGGCCGACCCGGGGCTACCACTCGGCCGGCTGAGGGTGCGCGGGGAGCTGGCTGAGTTGCGGGCCGAAGACCTGCGGTTCAGCGCCCCCGAGGCACTGGAATTCCTCAGCTACCGGCCGGGCCTGCAGTTGTCCGAGCAAGACGTGCTCCGGGTGCTCGCGCGGACCGAGGGATGGGCCGCGGGGCTGCAACTGGCGTCCCTGCAACTGCGCGGGCGGGGTGACCCCACGGCCTTCATCGAGCGCTTTAACGGCGCCGACTGGCACATCGTCGACTATCTCGCCGGGGAAGTGCTGGCCAGCCAGCCCCCCGAAGTCCGCGATTTCCTGCTGGTGACCTCGGTGCTCAACCGCATGT
Source organism: Streptosporangiaceae bacterium (assembly GCA_965277615.1). Classification (GTDB taxonomy): domain Bacteria; phylum Actinomycetota; class Actinomycetes; order Streptosporangiales; family Streptosporangiaceae; genus Bog-532. The sequence continues at coordinate 1,209,564 of CBDIDG010000005.1, forward strand.
GCGCGCCACTGTGCGACGCGCTCACCGGAGAGGCCGACGGCGCGGAGCTTATCAGCCGTATTTACCGCGCCAGCCTGTTCGTGATCCCGCTGGACGACGAGCGCCGTTGGTTCCGGTACCACCACCTGTTCGGCGGCCTGCTGCGGCACGAGCTGGCCCGTGCATCGCCCGGGCGGCCTGCGCTACTGCACCGGCGGGCAGCGCATTGGTACGCGGAGCACGACGATGCCACCGAGGCGATCGGTCACGCGATCGCCGCGGGCGATGATGCGCTGAGCAGCCGGCTGGTGGCGGCGCACTGGCTCGGAACGTTCAACACGGGCCAGCTGGAGACGGTGCGCACGTGGCTCGACGCCCTGCCCGCCGAACTCGTCGCCACCGACGCATCCCTGTCGGCGGCGCGGGTCTTGCTGGCCCTCGACCGGGGCCGGCTTGAGGAGGTCAGCGGCGTGCTCGACACCGCCGAGGCGTCGAGTCCGGCTAATACCCGGCTGATGTTTATGCGCGCGCTGCACCTGTACAAGACCGGGGACGTGGGCGGGGCCGCGGCCCTGCTGCGGGAGACCTCGCCGAACGCCGATGACGCGTTCATCGCCACCGTCCACCGGCTGATCCTGGGCGTGACCTTGATGTGGCTCGGAGACGCCGACCGCGCCTGGGAACTGCTCGTCGAGGCCGCCCGGCGGGCCGAAAATGACGACAACCGCCTGGCGCGCATGTGCGCCGAGGGGTACCAGGCGCTGCTGGCCGTAAACCGCGGTGACATCGCGCTCGCGGACCGGCTCGCGGGCCACGCGGAGTCGGCGGTGGGCCACACGCTCAGCGACTCGCATTTCGTAGCCATGTTCCCGGCGCTGGCCCGGGCCCGCCTCGAGCTAAGGCAGGCGGACTGGGCCGGCGCGTGGCGTGCGGCCACGACGGCGGTGGAACGAGGCCGCCATGGGGCCGGACGGGTGGAACTCGCCGCGGCACTGCTCACCGCGGCGGCGGCCAGCCGGGTCCACCCGGGCGCCGCTAGCCACCAGGCGGATGACGTCTATCCGGCGGCGCTGGTGGGTGAGGCCCGCGGCATTCTGCGGCATTGCGCCGACCCGGGACCGCTGGTCACCATGTGGCTGGCCGAGGAACAGCGCGCCGAGGCGGCACGCACCCGGCAGGACGGGCTGTTCGAACCGCTGACCGACAGGGAGCTGACGATCTTGCGGATGCTGCCCGCTCCGCGCTCGCTGCGCGAGCTCGCAGCTGACCTGTTCGTCACGCCCAACACCCTGAAGACCCATCTCCGGGCGATCTACCGCAAGCTCGGCGCCGAATCCCGGCAGGAAGCGGTGATCCGCGCCCGTGAAGGTGGCCTGATCTAACCTTCCGCCACCCGTTTTAGCCGTTGCCCAGCTTCAGGCGGCCGAGCGTCTGGTCGGCTCCGTTTGTGTTCCCGCACGGCCCACGGGCCCGCAGTCGCGGGCCCGTGGGGTTTTGAGGTGCCGTGCCGCCACGCCCCACATGAGCGGAGCGGTGCCTGCGGCGGCTCGCCGGTTACCTGGGCGGGAACTGGGAGCCTGGGAGGTTCGGGGGGCCAGGGGATGTGGGGGCCGTCGCGGTGTAGCCGATGACCGCGCAGTTGATGTCGACCCCGACCGAGCCGTACAGCTGGGGCTGCCCGGTGGCCGGGTCGACCCCAGTCAGCAGGTCGGGATGGCTATAGGCCAGGTTCAGGGCCTCGTTCTCGTTGATCTGGCGCTTGTTGAGGCCTTCTCTGACGGCCTTGGGCGTCCACAGGCCGAGCTGAGCGTCCCACAGCGGGCTGTAAGCGTCGGCGTGCCGCGGGTCGGTCAGGGTCGGGAAGTCCCCGAACACGTTCAAGATGTCACCGCCGTAGCGCATGGCGTTGATGAACGCGGTGTTGGTCTGCACGGCGTTCTCGGAGATTGGGCCGTCCTTGGCGAAATGCTGGAACCCTTGTGCGTTCGGGTTGTTGACGCCGGTCTGCCCGTTGACGAAGCCGAACAGCCGCTCGCGGGCCGAGCCGAGGAAATCATCACATCCGTTACACGACGAGTCATTCAGCGCAGGCACGTACGTGGATCGCTCGAGCACCGCGGTCAGCGGCTGCCCGGCGTCGGTGGACAGGTAGACGATCGGCTGGCTGCCGTCGAAGCCCTTGGTGATCAGCATGTCCACCCAGGACTCCTGAAACGCCCCGGCCGGCGAGTCCGCCGGGGACGGGGCGATGTGGATGCCCATCGCCTTGTCAGAGGTGTTGGTGTGGTTCACCACGTCGAACGGGCCGTTGCCAGTCGCCACGATCGGCGCGTTGTACACCGTGTCCGAACCGGCGATCCGGATGAATGGGCTGTACCCGGGGCCGGCCACCGCGCCCGGCTGGAACTTGGCCAACGGGAACCCGTCCGGCCCGGGGGTCGCGATCCGGGTGGGACTGAAGTTCGGCGCGCCCGCGAAGCTGAGGGGGGCCGGGCCGAAATGGTTTTTCTCTGGCGACGGGTTGATCAGGTGGACGGTCTGCACGCACGCCGGGCAGGAGATGCCGATGTTGGCCAGCTTGGGCGCGTAGTTCGTGCCCAGGTCGTCCGCAGCGCCGGGGGTGGAGGCATCCTCCAGGATGTACCAGACCTTCTCCTCACGGGAAGTGCCTGCGTAGGCGACTCCCGGGTAGATCGGAAGCCGCACGTACTCCTGGCTGAGGTTGACCTCGATGGCGCTCGGCAGGGTCAGATGGCTCGCGGGCAGGATGCCGCTGAGCTGCCCCAGCCCGGTAGCCTCACCCGGGACCTGGGCCCGAGCGGCCGGCGCGGCCGACGCGGCCGTCCCGCCACCCGCGGCAACGGCCAGCGACGTGCCCGCCACAACCGCTGCCGCGAGCACGGCAATCAGCCCGCGTATCCGCGCGGGCATTCGTCTGAAGATACGGAGATTCATGTTCTGTTCCTCTTTTCTCCCCTGATACCGGCCTTTTCGGCAGTTCCGGATACAAACCTTCGCTTGACCCGGGCGAACGCGCATCGTCAGGACAGGCAATTTCCACGGCCCGGCCGCCGGGCGATCCGGCTCCCGCCCGCCAGGGCGGCCGCCGACCTGGCTGACCGGCTCGCGAGGCAAGCGCCACGGCCGTTCGGGGAAAAGTTCTTGACCTGCCGAACGGGCGAGGCTTTCCGCCCCCGCGTCCGCTGTTGGCGATCGGGACCCTGGGCGGCTCCGATGCGATTACCGGACCTGACGATGTGCGGCGCAGATCGCGCGGCAAACACTGGGCTGTCGCGATCAGCGGGCCGATGAGCGGCCGCAAAGAGGTGAGGACTTATGAGTACAGGTGATGAGGCGGGAGACCGCATACGCACTGCCCTGGTGACTGGCGGGACGGGAGGCATGGGGCGGGTCATCGCCGCCAGGCTGGCCGCCGACGGGTTTGACGTCGCCGTGGCTTATGTCGGCGAAATGGAACTGGCCGACGCGACGGTCAGCGAGATCAAGGCTCATGGCCGCAGTGGCGCGGCATTCGCGGCGGACATCGCCGACGAGGGGCCGGTATCTGCTCTTTTCGACGCCATCGAGGACCATTTCGGGCGCCTCGACGTCGTCGTGCACACCGCCGGGATCAATCACCCCATCCCCCTGATCGACCTTGACCTGGCTGACTTCGACGCGATCCACAGGATCAACGTGCGAGGCACGTTCGTCGTCAGCCAGCAGGCCGCGCGGCGGATGCACGACGGCGGCTCGATCGTCAACATCTCGTCGAGCATGGTGCGGTTCGCGCCACCGGGTCTGAGCGCCTACGCGGCGTCCAAAGCCGCCGTCGACGCGCTCACCCGCATCCTCGCGAAGGAGTTGCGCGGCCGCGACATCACGGTCAACGCGGTCGCGCCGGGTCCCACCGCCACCGAGACGTTCGTGCACAGCACCCCGGCCGACGAACAAGAACAGCTGGCGGCTTTGCCGCCGCTCGGCCGTCTGGGCCGCCCGGACGACGTCGCCGACGTGGTGTCGTTCCTGGTCGGGCCGACCGGGCGATGGGTCAACGGCCAGGTGGTGTACGCCAACGGCGGATTCGTCTGACCGGCCCGTCCGGCACCGAGAGAAATGGAATAGGCATGTTGCTCAAAGGCAAGTCCATCGTCGTCACCGGCGGCAACAGCGGCATCGGCGAAGCGATCGTCCTCGCCGCCGCCGCAGAAGGCGCGAACGTCGTCGTCGACTACCATATGCACCCGGACCACGCAGCCGAGGTCGTAGCCGCTGCCGGGCAGCCTGGCGGCCGCGCGGTCGGGGTGGAAGCCGACGTCTCGCGCACCGAAGACCTGCACCGGGTTATCCAGGCGGCCGTGGAGAACTTCGGTCGGCTCGATGTCCTGGTCAGCAACGCGGGTATCGAGACCCGCACGTCGCTGCTGGAGACGAGCGAAGCCAACTTCGACCAGGTGCTGGCGGTAAACCTCAAGAGCGCGTTCTTCGGCGCCCAGTTCGCGGCGCACCAGTTCATGGCGCAGGGCAGCGGCGGGCTGATCGTGACGATCTCCTCCACCCACGAAGACTGGCCGATGCCCGGCAACATCGCCTATTGCGTCTCCAAGGGCGGCGCCAAGATGCTCACCCGCACCGCGGGCGTCGAACTGGGATCACGGGGAATCCGGTTCGTCAATGTCGCGCCGGGCGCGGTGAGCACCCCGATCAACGCCGTCACCGAGATGGACCCGGAACTGCTCAGGCGGCTGAACGGGGCGATCCCGCTCGGCCGGATCGGCCAGGCCGCCGAGATCGCCGACGTGGTCGTGTTTCTCGCCTCGGACAGGGCCGGGTACCTCAACGCCACCACGGTCACCGTCGACGGCGGCCTGTCGCAATCGGGCGTGGGACTGTGACCGCCATGCCCGCCCCCGCGGGGAACGATCACTACGACGTCCTGGTCGTCGGCAGCGGACCGGGGGGCGCGACCACCGCGGCCCGCGTGGCCGAAACGGGCAGGCGCGTACTGTTGCTCGAACGCGGTGACTTCCTCCCGCGGGAACGCGACAACTGGAGCTCACAAGCTGTCTTCGGCGACGCGAAATACACCGCGGACGAGACCTTCTACGACTCCCGCGACCGGCCCTTCCGGCCCGAGCTGCACTACTACGTGGGCGGCAACTCCAAGGTGTACGGCGCGGCGCTGTTCCGGCTTCTGCCCGGCGACTTCGGCGAGGTCCAGCATCGGAACGGTGTCGCACCGGCCTGGCCGCTGAGCTACCGAGACATGGAGCCGTACTACGTCCGAGCCGAGCACCTGTTCTGGGTGCACGGCCAGCACGGCGAGGACCCGTTCGCCGGCCTCTCGAGCCAGGACTACAAATATTCGCCCGTGCAGCACGAGCCCCGGATCCAGCAGCTGTCGGACGACCTGGAGCAGCTCGGCCTGCACCCGTTTCACCTGCCGCTGGGCGTGCAGCTGACCCCGGACGCGCACGGCCGGGCGACCACGGACTCGCGATGCATACGGTGCGACCGCGTGGATGGGTTCCCCTGCCTGCTTGGTGCCAAGGCCGACGCCGAAATGGCCGTCGTCCGGCCGGCCCTGGCCGCGCACCCCAATCTGGCCTTGATGACGAGAACGACGGTCGAGCGCCTGATCACGGACAGCAGCGGCCGTTCCGTCAGTGGCGTGGCGGTCACGCTCCCGGACGGCTCTCCGCACGTGTTCACCGCCGACATCGTCGTGCTGTCCGCGGGGTCCATCCTGTCGGCTGCCCTGCTGCTGAAGTCAGCCAACGACAAGCATCCACACGGCCTGGCGAACTCATCAGACATGGTCGGCCGGAACTACATGCGGCACAACAACCTTGCGCTCATCGCGTTCTCGCGCGAACTCAACCCGACGGTGTTCCAGAAAACGCTGGCCCTCAACGACTTCTACGGTCCCGGCGAGCACTGGCAGTACCCGATGGGCCACATCCAGATGCTCGGCAAGTCCGATGACTGGCAGATCAAGGGGGCGGCACCACGCCGGCTGGGGTGGGCTCCGTCCGCACCCTACGGCGAGGTCGCGAAGCACTCGATCGACTTCTGGCTGTCCAGCGAGGACCTCCCGCTCGCCGACAGCAGGGTCACGCTCCGGCGTGACGGCGCGATCAGGCTCGCGCTGCAGCCCGGCAACAACACCGAAGCCCTCACCCACCTCCGCACGACCTTCCAGGGCATGCTGAGCAAGCTCGGCATGGTGGACACGACCTTCGTCCGCAGCCTCTACCTGCACAAGGCCTTCGACGCGGCCGCCACCGCCCACCAGGCCGGGACGGCGCGTTTCGGAACCGAGCCGGCCGCCGCGGTCCTCGACGTGCACTGCAAGGCCCACGACCTGGACAACCTGTACGTGGTGGACGGCAGCTTCATGCCCTCGATCGGCGCGGTGAACCCAACCTTGACGATCATCGCGAACGCGCTGCGCGTGGGCGATCACATCGCCGAACGCCTCGGAACCACCGGCACGACCCCATGAGAGATCCCACCATGCCGAAAATCGAAGACTACGCCCTGCTGGGCGACCTGCACACGGCCGCTCTGGTGAGCACCGCGGGGTCGGTCGACTGGCTCTGCCTGCCCCGCTTCGACTCGCCCGCCGCGTTCGCCGCCCTCCTGCACAACGAGGAGGCGGGACACTGGACGCTCGCCCCCGTGGCCGCGGATGAATGCACGAGCCGCCGGTACGCCGGCAACACCCTGGTGCTCGAGACGGACTGGGTCACCGCAGACGGTGCCGTACGGGTCATCGACTTCATGCCGCCCCGGGCGCGTACCCCGCACCTGATCCGCATCGCGGTGGGCCTGAGCGGCCAGGTGGCGATGCGATCGGTACTGCGCCTGCGGTTCGACTACGGCCGCGTCGTCCCGTGGGTCCGCCAGGATGGCTCCCAGGTCCATGCGATCGCCGGGCCTGACCTCGTCCGGCTGGTGTCCGCAGTCCCCGTGTCCTGCCATGACTGGGACACCTTCGCGGACTTCACCGTGCGTCAGGGCGATCGGGTTCCGTTCGTCATGTCGTGGGCGCCCGGCCACGGCCCGCAGATGGAGGACGCGGACCCGGAGCAGGCGCTTTCTGCGACGGAGGACTTCTGGACCGAATGGGCTGATCAAGCCGCTTACCAGGCCGGGCCCTACCGCGCCGCCGTCGACCGGTCGCTCATCACCCTGAAGGCCCTGACCTACGAGCCTACGGGCGGGATCGTCGCGGCTGCGACCACGTCGCTGCCGGAGGAGCTCGGCGGTGTCCGCAACTGGGACTACCGGTACTGCTGGCTGCGCGACGCCACCTACACGCTGCAGGCCCTGCTCGCGGCCGGCTACCGACGCGAAGCCGGAGCGTGGCGTGAGTGGCTGCTGCGCGCCATCGCGGGCCAGCCCGAGACGCTGCAGATCCTGTACAGCCTGGACGGCGCGCGGCGGCTTCCCGAGGTCGAGCTGCCCTGGCTGTCCGGTTATGAGGGCAGCAGCCCGGTCCGCACCGGCAACGCCGCGGCCGGGCAGCTCCAGCTCGACGTCTGGGGTGAGACGCTGGACGCCTTGTTCCTGGCCCGGCAGGCCGGTCTTCCCGCCGACCGCGACGCTTGGGCGCTGCAGGTCGCGCTGATGAATTACCTCGAATCAGCCTGGGGCGAACCGGACAACGGGCTGTGGGAGGTGCGTGGCGACCGGCAGCACTTCACCCACTCCAAGATCATGGCCTGGGCCGCCGCTGACCGGATGGCACGATCGGTCCGCGAGTACGGCCTGCCCGGCCCCGCGCCGCGGTGGGAAGCGCTCCGCGAGCAGATTCACCACGACATCGTCACCCGCGCGTTCGACGCCGGACGCAACACCTTCACCCAGGCCTACGGATCGGCCGCGCTGGACGCCAGCCTGCTGCTGATCCCCCGCGTCGGCTTCCTGCCCGCCACCGACCCGCGGGTGCTGGGCACGATCGCCGCGGTCCGCCGCGAACTGAGCGACGGCGACCTGGTCAGGCGCTATTCGACCGCGGCGACCGACGACGGCGTCAAGGGCAGCGAGGGCCTGTTCGTCGCCTGCTCGTTCTGGCTCGTCGATGCGCTGCACGCCTCCGGGCAGCAGCAGGACGCCATCGGCCTGTTCGAGCGTCTGCTCGCCCTGCGCAACGACGTTGGGCTGCTGAGCGAGGAATGGGACCCGGGCGCGCGGCGCCAGCTGGGCAACACGCCCCAGGCGTTCAGCCACTTCGCCCTGGTCGTCAGCGCCCTCCAGCTGCACATGGGGAGTGCGATCCGCAGCGACCACCCGATGACACGATGACAACCAGGCCAGCAGCGGTGATCGACCGGGTCACACTGATCGTATCGGACCTTGACCGGGCAGAAGAGGACTACGTCAGGACGTTCGGGGGCAGCGTCGAGCAACGCGGCGACATCGATCCTGCGCTGGTCCGCGTGCTGTGTATCCGGCAGGCGCGCGGGCGGCGCTCGTTGCTGCGGCTGGGCCGCGAGCGGATCGAGCTCCTGGAGTTCACGGACTCGGCGGGGCGCCCGTATCCGCCCGGCAGCACGAGCACCGATCTTTGGTTCCAGCACATAGCGATCGTCGTGACCGACATGAGGGACGCGTATCAGCAGGTCACGGCGAACCGGCGTTTCCGGCCGATCAGCCGCGACGGCCCGGTACGGTTGCCGGACAACTCCGGTGGGGTGACGGCGTTCAAGTTCCGTGACCATGACGGCCACCCGCTGGAACTGCTTGCATTCCCGGAGGGACGCGTCCCGGGGCAATGGCGCGCCGCCAATGGCACCGGTACCTTTCTTGGCGTCGATCACACCGCTATCGCGGTCAGCGACTCGGCTCGCAGCGCGAAATTCTTCGGGTCGGTCTTCGGGTTCGGCACAGGAACCCGGACCGAGAACCGCGGGCCCGGGCAAGCCGAACTCGACGACGTCGACGACGTCCACGTCAGCGTCACCCGGCTCGCGCCGGATCTGCCCGCGCCACGACTGGAACTGCTGCACTACCACGTGGGCACCCGCCGGCCCGTCCCACCCGCAACTGCCAGCAACGACATCGTGGCCACACACTGTACGGTGCGGGTCGCCTCGCTCGACGCAACCGCCGCCGCGCTCGCCCGCCACGGCACGCCCCTGGCCGGCGATGACCTTATGGTCCTGCACGGCGGCATCCGCGCCGCCCTGGTCTCGGGACCTGACGGGCACCGCTTCCTGGCCGAAGAGCAAGCGGTCCCCGTGTTACGCCGAGGTCGCGGCGTGCTCCCGCACGTAGCGCACCAGCCCGGCGACATCGTCGGGGACCAGCCGGCCGATGGCCCCGCTGGAGTAGACGCTGACCACGACCTTACCCGCCGGGTCGAGGACGAAGCCGGTGGACTGCAGGTACACCGGGTCCGGATTGACGAAGGCGCCGGTCAGGCCGGCACTGGCGCGCTGAAAGGCGCGCAGCTGGGCGTTGCAGTAGGGACACCAGGCGCCGCGGTAGAACAGCACCACGCCGAACTGGCCGGCGAACGCCTCCGGCACCGTGACGGTCGTGCCGCCGGGGACGGTAAGCATCAGTTCCGGGAAAGTGTCACCAGGGTGCAGCAAAGACATGGGCAAGCTCCTCATCGGCATCGGGTTGGCCAGGTCCCCGGCGGGACCTTCGGGGTATCGGCGACATGCCGTTCACCGGGCTCGGCCACATGGCGGTATCCGGCGGCGGAAAGCCCGTCACGCATCAGCGGGCCGGGCTCGCTGTCCGTGCCGATCAGCGTCGTCGTGCCGCGGGTCTCGTAGAGCAGGTAACCGACCTGGCCAAGATCGTCCACACCCTGCTGGCGCAACAGCGCGTACACGTCCGCGGCCGTCAAGCCGGCCCGGCCGAGTTCACGGTCCTGTATCTTGCCCTCGGCGACCAGAACCCGGGGCTGATGGTCAATGAGGCGGGCCATCCGGTTGTGCCGCCGGGCGAACGCGACGAGGCGGTGCGCCACCAGGAGGGTGACCAGCGCGACCGCGCCGGTGGCGAACGACGCCGACGAAGCGGTCACGGTCCTGCCGATGACTGGCAGAAGCGGCTGGATCCGGGCCCACAGCTCGTCCGAGACGATCCACGGTGGCTGCTGACCCTTCCGCATGGCCAGGCTCAGTGTAGGAATCTTGCCTGGTGTCCGTGCCCGGGGGTTTCGCCGGGGCGCCTGGCTCCGGCCGCTGCGGCGGTACCAGGATGTCTAGGAGAACGCGGCGGCGAAGTCGGCGGCGAACTGCCCGAAGGACCGGGCGGGGCGGCTCAGGAGCGACGGAACATCCTCGGTGACCCACTCGGCGTCGCCGTCGGCGGTCAGGCTGAACGCCTGGGCGTTCATCTCCGCGATCTGCCCGGGGACACCAGCGCGGATCATCGCGTCCTTATTTTCCTCGAAGGTGAGCTCCCGGTAGGTGATGGTCCTGCCGAGCAGCTTCGACAGCACGGCGGCCACGTCGTAGTTGGATATCAGCTCCGGGCCGGTGAGCCAGTAGGTCTTGCCGGCATGCCCGGCGGGGGCGGCGGCGATCTCGGCGGCCACGGCTGCGACGTCGCGGGCGTCGACCAGGCCGGAGCGGCCCTTGCCGGCCGCCGAGCCGAAGCTGCTCGTCTTTGTGATCGCCGGGGCCAGCGCCAGCACGTTCTGCATGTAGGCGTTGGACCGCAGCAGCGTGTGCGGGATTCCGGAGGCAGCCAGCCCCGCCTCGATCTCAGCCTGCCAGCGCCGCCGCGCGATCGGCGAGTCCGCCGAGGCCTTGCTGGTCGCCTTGACGACATGGCCCACGCCGGCCCGGGCCGCGCTGTGGACGACGTTCAGCTCCTGGGCGGGCACCGCCGGGCTGACCAGCACCACGGCGCTGACGCCCGCCATCGCGTCATCGATGCTCGCCGGCACATCCAGGTCACCTTCGGCGACCTCCGCGCCGGCATCGGCCAGCGCCGTCACCTTCGCCGGATCCCGCACCAGCACGCGGACGGGCACGTCCCGCTCGCGCAGCAGGCGGACCGCCTCGGAGCCCACCTTCCCCGCCGTTGTCACAAGAATCACGATGAGTCTCTCCGCTCACTCAGAATGGGCTACACAGCCCATTCTGTCGGCACTGACTGGGTTGGGCACAGGCAACGGGGTGTCGCGCCCGTGCGCCGGGCGGTCGACGCCGGCGCACGGGCGGGCTGGGCTGCTCAGTTCCGCCCGGCCATGACGCCACCGTCGACGTCCCAGATGGCGCCGGTGACCCAGCTGGTGGCCGGGGAGAGCAGGAAGGTGATGGTGTTGGCCATATCGCGGACGGTGCCGGTCCGGCCCAGCGGGTGGAAGCCGTCGAAGCTGTGCAGGATCTCATCGATCTTGTCGGCCGGGAAGACCTTTCCGAAGATCGGGGTGGCCACGAAGGCCGGAGCGACCGTGTTGACTCGGATCTGATGGGGAGCCAGCTCCAAGGCCAGGTTGCGGGTCAGCGCGTGCAGCCCGCCCTTGGCCAGCGAGTACGCCGACGACGGGGTCGCGCCGATGGCCTGCTGGGCCCACATGCTGCCGATGTTGACGATGGACCCGCCGCGGCCCGCGGCGACCATGCCGCGGGCCACGGCCTGGGTGAGGAAGAAGATGGCCCGGTCCAGTTCCGCGTAGGAGTCGTAGTCGGCGCCGTCGTGGTCCAGGAACGGCTTGGGAACAAACACCCCCGCCGCGTTGACCAGCAAAGTCGCGTCGGCGTGCTCGTCGGCCAGTTGCTGGCGGACCCGTTCGACCTGGTCCCGGTCGGCCAGGTCGGCGCTGATGCCGTAGGCCGGGCCGTCCTTGGCCAGGGTCTGGACGGTGTCCTTGACCCGGCCGGGGTCCTGGCCGATGATGACGGCGCTGCCGCCGGCGGCCACGACGTCCGCGGCGGTCTGGCGCCCCATCCCGCTGCTGCCGCCGACGACCACCAGCTTCTGCCCCGCGAAGACCGGCATGGCCATGGCCTGCGGTCGGCCGGGCTCGTCCATCTGGTGGCCCATGCCCTCGAGCCAGTTCATGCTCATTCAAACGTTCCTTTCGGCTGGGTGCGCAGGGGAGGCCCGCTGCATGCTCACGGGCTAGCTTTGCCACCGTGAGCCGGCCGCACATCGTCAGATCAGTTATCCGCGACGATCCCGCTCCGCCCCGCTGGCCACATTTACGATGAGGGCGGCGAGGAACGGCGGACCAGACCGAGTGTGAAGGCCTGGCCCGGATTGATGGAGTGGCTGTGCTACACGGCGGCCGCGTCGCTGGGCAGCACGCGGCCGAGCTGACTGCGTGAGGTGATGTCGAGCTTGGCGCTCCCGCAGCGGCGGCCCCGGATTCCACCCGCTCTCCTGCAGATCGCCGGCGATCTGTGACATTGATCTGGGCGGCTGGATTGCCACAGGCGGTCACAGCGAGGGGTCGGTCACGTCGCATGTGTCGGTCATCTCGCTGTCTCCTCGTCAACCGGGCAGTCCCCCGGATCTTTTTCCACGCTTACCAGCTCCAGGCCAAGGTCGCGAACTCGGTCAAGGATGCCGTAGAGGTGGGCCTGATCGCGGATCTCGCCGGCGAGGACGCTGTGTTCATTGCCCGGTTCGAGGGCAAACCCTTCGAAGGCGGACGCGAGGTGCCCGCTCAGACGGCCCCGGACCGCGATCCGGTACCTGGTCGGCTCCACGTGCCCTCCGATGCTCTGTGGGTTGATACCGACCTTGAGCCCGAGCCGGGTGAGCGGCGATCACCCATGCGACCGATTCCACCCGGGTGAACAGAACCTATACCGCGGCGGCGATGGCGCTACGATTGATCAACGCTGCGCAGTACCGTGAGCTGCGCCTGCTGATTAGGAGGCCATCTCCACGCCCCACAGGACCGAGGGAGCGGAGCCGGGCGGGGGGCCGATTGTCGCTACCAAGCTGCATGTTCCGGAGCTGCCGGCCGACCGGGTTTCGCGGCCGAGCCTGGTCGCGGAGCTGCGTGAGGGCTCCCGAGCGCGGCTGATCCTTGTCTCGGCGCCGGCGGGTACCGGCAAGACAACCGTGCTGGCGAGCTGGCGGGCGGACCCCGCGGAGCAGCGCGCGTTCGCCTGGCTGTCGCTGGATAACCGGGACAACGACCCGGTTCGCTTCTGGAGTTACGTGCTGGCGGCATTGCGCACCATCGCATCTGATGTGGGCGCTGGAGTGGACGACGCGCTGCGGTCCGCGGGTGGGGATGTGACCGAGCTGGCGCTGCCGTTGCTGGTCAACGCGCTGACCTCATTGCCGGACCCGATCGTGCTGGTGCTCGATGACTACCACGCGATCACTAGCGCCGATGTGCACCAGTCGATGGAGTTCCTGATCGACCACCTCCCCCGGACGGTACAGGTGGCGCTGGCCGGGCGCAGCGATCCTCCGCTGGGGCTGGCGCGGCTGCGGGCGAGCGCTGAGCTGCTGGAGATACGGGCGGCGGACCTGCGGCTGAGCACCGAGGAGGCGACGGCGTTGCTCAACGGGTCGCTGCGGCTGGGCCTGGCGCCGGAGCAGGTGCGCATTCTGCGGGAGCGCACGGAGGGATGGGCGGCGGGGCTTCAGCTGGTCGGCCTGTCGCTGCGGGGCCGCGAGGACCGGGGGCGCTACATTGCCTCCTTCGCTGGCGATGATCGCGAGATCGTCGATTACCTGGTGGCCGAGGTCCTGGACCGCCAGCGCCCGGCGGTCCAGGATTTCCTGCTGCGCACCTCGATCGTGCAGCGCCTCACTGGTCCGCTGTGCGATGCGCTGCTGGGCAGTGCCAACTCCGCGCGCCAGCTCGTCGAGCTGGAACGCGCCAACTTGTTCACTATTCCGCTCGATGAGCGCCGTCAGTGGTATCGCTACCATCACCTGTTCGGTGATCTGCTGGCGCACGAGCTCTCGTTGGCCCTGCCCGATGAGGTTGCGGCGCTGCACCGCAGGGCCTACGAGTGGCATCTGCGGGAGGGACTGGTGGCCGAGGCGATCGCCCACGCGATCGCCGCCGGCGATCACCACGAGGCCGCCGAGCTGATCGCTGCTAACTGGCTCGACTTTGTCAACCGCGGGGAGCTCGTGACGGTCGAGGCCTGGACCTGGGGCCTGCCGGACAAGGCGATTGATCCGCGAATGTGCCTGGCCCGAGCCTGGATGCTGCTGGTTCTGGGGCGTCCCGGCGAGGTGGAGGCGGAGGTCCGCGCGGCCGAGCGGGGGACGCTGCCGGGGCCGATGGCTGACGGATCGAGCTCGGTCGAGTCAAGCGCCGCAATGGTCAGGACCTCGGCGCGGCTGATGCTCGGCGACGTGGGCGCGGCGGCGCAGAGCGCGGCGATCGCCTTGGAGCTCGAGCCCGATCCGACGGCTCCGTGGCGGCCCCAGGTCACCAACGCTGTCGGCATGGCCGCCTTCTGGTCCGGAGCCGCCGCGGAGGCCGAGACCGCGTTCGCGGAGACCGTGTCGGCTGGCGAGCCGACCGGCTACTACGCGGCGGAGATCTATGCGCTTGGTTATCTGGCGGTGATCTCCGCCCAGCGCACGAAGCTGGCCGAGGCTGGCCGGCGGGTGGCCGCAGCACGGGTGCTGGCCAAGCGTCAGGCTCTGGGTGAGCATTGGGTCACGGTAATGACCGACTATGCCGCCGGCGAACTAGCTCGCACCCGCGGGGAGCTTCCAGTGGCCCGGGCCGAGGTCGAACACGGGCTCAGCATCGCCCGGCGGTACGGGCTGCGGCTGGACATCGCGTACGGGCTGCTGGCACTGGCACGGATCGCCCTGGCGGCCGGTGCGGAAGCAGAGGCCCGGGAGCTGCGCGCCCGGGCGCAGCGCCAGATTGCCGCCTGCCCCGATCCCGGCTTCCTGCGCGGCTGGGCCAGAGCCGAAGACACTCCGGACCCTGGGTCCGTGCCGGCCGCCGCCGACGGCGTCGATGAGCTCTCCGAGCGCGAGCTGGCCGTGCTGCGGCTGCTGGCGTCGCGTCTCTCGCTGCGAGAGATCGGCAACGAGCTGTACGTATCGCTGAACACGATCAAGACCCACACCCGCAACGTCTACGCCAAGCTCCGGGTGAGCAGCCGCCAGCAGGCCGTGGTCCGGGCTCGCGAACTCGGCCTGCTCGGGCGCTCCAGGCCTGCCCGGCAATGACATGCCGCTGCGCAGAACCTCGAGTTCCTGGGCACTGGCGCGCTGCCGGCCGGCGGGATGGCGCCCACGCTCGCGATGTCGGTCGCCGACGTCCAGGTGGTCCACCTCCTCGGACGGGCGGCACCGCTCGCGTATCTCCTCGCCGCGCGGCCGTGCTGCTGATCGGCTTTGGTTTCGCGCGCCTGTCCGCGGCGTTCAGTCACGCCGGCTCGTTCTACGCCTTCGTCGGCAAGACGCTCGGACCGGGCGCGGGGTTTGCCGCGACCTGGATGCTGCTCGGCACCTACATCGTGTTCCCGCCGGTCTCGGTGCTCGGCATGGCGGTGTTCACGCAAGCCTTCCTGCCACACGGGGATCGTGACAGGTGCGGACTGGCTTCCGATCGCGCTGATCTCGCGGGCACTGGTGTGGCTGCTGGTCTGGCGTGGCATCAGTTTGACGGCGCGGTCGGTGATTGCGGTGGAGGCCGTCTCGCTGCTGCTGATCGTGGCCATCTTCGTGCGGCTCGGCACCGGAAATGCTCCGGGCCACCAAACCCTGACCCCTGATGTGTTCAAGCTTCCGCGTGGAACCGGACTGGCGGCGGTCGGGTTCGCGTGCACCTATGGCATCTTGTCGTTCGGCGGCTTCGAGTCGTCGATCTCAGCTGGCGAGGAGTCATGCCGGCCCACCGAGGCGATCCCTCGGTCTATCGTGGCCGCGCTGTTGCTCGGTACCGCCTTCTAAGCGTTCTGCGTCAGCGGGCAGGTCCTTGGATTCGGGGCCGGCCCGGCGGGTGTCGCGCGGTCGACGCGCTCCCCGGTGATCTCGCGCTCGCCTATGTCGGGCCCGCGATGACCGCCGTGCTCGACGTCGCCGCCGTGCTCAGCGCGTTGGGAGCGGCGCTCGTTGGCGTGGCCGTCGCGCCGCGAACGCTGTACGCACTGGCTCGCGACCGGATCCTGGCGAGCGCCATGGCGACTGTCTCGCACCAGACCGGGACCCGGCCGGCGCGATGACGGCGAGTATGACGCTGACGTTCGCGCTGCTGCTGGCGTCCGGAGTGGCCGACACCGGTCCGCGGGACGCGTTCTTCTATATGGCTAGGACCGGCGCCCTCAGTTTCCTGATGGTCTACGTCCTGGTGAGCGTCAGCGCGCTGCGGCTGTACCTCTCAGCCGTGATAAACGGCGACTCCCGGCCGCGATATTGCCCCTCGGCGGAGCGATCGCGGCGCTCTATGTGCTCTTTCGCAATCTGGTTCCGGCTCCGGCCTTTCCCTACAGCCTCCTTCCCTACCTCGTCGGGGGCTGGCTCGTACTCGGGCTCACGGCCGCGGCCGCCGTGCCGCAGCTACGCCGGCGAGTCGGCGAAGGCCTCGCGCGTAGCTGAGTTCGCAGATCGGATGCCGCCGGACAGATCACCCGGGTGAACGGGCCTGGGCGGGTGATGACCGCTCACCCAGCCCGAAGTGCACAGTGCTCACATGTCTCACTAATTCGTCACGCCGCTGGGAAACGCCGCATAAACCGCGCGATGACCTCGCGGAGGCTCGATCGGTGCCATCAAAGGAGAGCAGATGCCTGCCTTGCAAGACAAGACCGTGCTGATCATCGGCCGGGGCTCCGGGATCGCGCTTATCCAGGACCGAGGCCGGGTTGCCGCCGCCGGGCTGCACCCGGACGACCTGGCCGAAGCGTATCGCGGCACGGATATCGGCATCGAGCATGTCTACGTCACAGACGAGCCCTCGATCGCCGCGCCGGCGGCCCTGACCGACGGGTTCCTGACCGGGGTCTCCATCCCGGTCGACGGCGGCGAGCACCTCGTCTAGGCGAAAGGGTCAGTCAGATATGGACGCCATTCGCTGCCCCGGCCAGGCAGCCACAACCGGCACGATCGAGGAGGCTGATGTTGGCTTACCCCAGCGTCTGTGCGGTCCGGGCTGACGCCGTCTTCGTGTCGGGGCTGCAGCGCCGCGATGAGCCTAACGCGGGTCAGGTCCGGCAGGCCGTCGCCGCGGCCATCTGGGCGTTCGGCTGCCCGGGGTGTGCCGGGCGGGTGGCGCAGGAGTTCGGCGATCATCCCGAGACGGCAGTGATGCGGATGCGCTGGGCGCGCAGCGTGGCCCGCCAGGCATTCGCGGATCCGGCGCCCGGGCCCGGCCCTGGCGCGGGTCTGTCCCGTATCCGGCCCCTGGCGCTGCCCGGCCGCCCGGCGGCCGCGAGTGAGGCGGCGATATGACCGCGATGATCAACGGCTCCTCCCCGGAAGCGCGCGGGAGGATGACGCCGCGGGAGCGGCCGGCCGGCCGGGAGGTCATGCGCGGGCGTGCGGCCGAACAGAGGATGGTCCGTGATCTGCTCCGGCGTACTCAGCGGGGGGGTGGCGGCGTGGTGCTGGTGGACGGGGAGCCGGGCATCGGCAAGTCACTGCTGCTCCGCCATGCCACCGACGACGCAGCGGAGCTGGGCTTTTCGCTGGCCGCGGGGGCGGCGGACCCGCTGGGCCAGGCGATCCCGTTCTTCGCGCTGCGCGCGGCCCTGCGTGAGCCGTTCGCCGAACTCACCGCGGATGATCCCGGTCGTGACCTGCCCGATGCGACCGCGTGGTGGATTAGCCAGGTACGAGCCCACCTCGAACAGCGAGCCGCCGCCGGCCCGGTCCTGGTCTGCCTGGATGACCTGCACTGGGCCAGCCCGGCCACGCTGGCCGCGCTGCGCACGTTGCCGCAGGACACCAAACGGAACCCGGTCGCCTGGCTCCTGGCCCGGTCAAGCACCCCCCACCGCGCCGCGGATTACCTGTTCGGTCAGCTGGAGCAGGACGGTGCCGCCCGGCTCACGTTGGGCCCGCTTGATCAGGACGCGGTAGCGGCCACGCTCACCGACGCGTTCGGCGTGCCGCCGGGCCAGGCCCTGGCCGACCTGGCCGCTGACGCCGCCGGGAACCCCTCGCTCGTGGCCGAGCTGATCAGCGGCCTGCGCGAGGATCATGCTGTGCAGGTGACCGGCGGACGCGCCGTGCTGTTGTCGGCCCGGCTGCCGCAGCGGATCCACCGGCTCGCGCAGCGGCGGTTCGATGGTCTCAGCCAGCGGGCCCGGCAGCTGCTGGTGACGGCGGCGGTGCTGGGCCCGGCGTTCCGGCTGGAAGACGTGGCCGAGATGCTCGGCGAGACCCCGGCCACGCTGCTGCCCGCGGTGCAGGAGGCGATGGGCGCCGCGATCATGACCGCCGCCGGACACGAGTTCGTATTTCGTCACCAGTTGCTGCGCCGCGCGGTCGGCGAGTTGATTCCGCGGCCGGCCCGCACGGCGTTGCACCGCCAGTACGGCGAGATCCTGCTCAGCCGGGGCGAACCGGCGGTCCGGGCCGCCAGCCACCTGCTCCAGGCCGCGCATCCGGCCGACCGCGCCTCGCTGGCCGGGCTGGACAAGGCGGCGGCGCAGACGCTGCGCTCAGAGCCCCAGGTCGCAGCCGATCTGGCGCTGCGCGCACTGGAGCTGACCCCTGCGGACGATCCGGATGCGTTGTCCCGCGCGGTGGCCGCCGCCGAAGCCCTGACCGCGGCCGGCCGACTGGACCAGGCCGCCCGGATCGCCAGTGACCTGCTGGCCAAGCCGCTGCCGCCGGCCGCCGAGGAGCGGCTGCGGTGCGCCCTGTCCTCGGTCATGTGTGCGCGCGGCCAGGTCCGGGACGCCGCCGACCAGGCCCAGATGGTCCTGGCCCGGCCGCAGCTGCCCAGCGCCCTGCGGGACCAGGCGCAGGCCGCGCACCTGCAGGCCCTGGCCTGCCTGCGCGACGAACTGGCCGGGCCGGTGGCCGACGCCATCCTGGCGGCCCCGGGCCAGCATGACAGCCATGCCGCCGCGGCGGCCCTGCTCGCCCGCGCGGTCATCAGCTGGGACAGCGGCCAGATCTGCGACGGGCTCGGGTTGCTGCGCGACGCCGCGCGGCACGGCACCGGGATCACTGCGGATGCTCGCCAGGTCCAGCCGCTGCTCGCGCTCGCCGCCGCCCTGGTCGATCTGCGCCAGCTCGGCGAGGCGGAGGATGTCCTCCGCGCCGCGGACCACCCGGCGCTGGAGAACATCCCCGCCCAGGCGGCGCGGTCCCTGCTGCGCGCCCGCATCCAGCTGGCTGCTGGCCGGCTCGAGGACGCCGCCGCCGATGCCCAGGCCGCCCTGGCCGTCGCACGGGCCCTCGGCGCGGATGGGTACGCCGCGACCGCGCACACCGTGCTGAGCATGATCGAGCTGCGCCGCGGCGACCTTGTGGCCGCGGCCCAGCACCTCGCCGGCCGTCCCGTGACGGGCCCGCAGTTCGCCGGCATCTACGCGCGCCCCGAAACCATCCTGGCCGCAGCGCAGATCACCGAAGCGCGCGATGGGCCGGCCGCCGCTCTCGGCCCGCTCCGCCAGGTCTGCGCCGACCTGGAGGCCCGGCCCGGGCTCCTGCTCGGCGATCCCGCTCTGGCGGCCTGGCTGGCCCGCACCGCACTGGCCGCGGGCGATGGCGAGCTGGCCGCCCGTGCCGCCCGCACCGCCCAGGATCTGGCGGGAACCCACCCGGGGTTCCCGGCCCTGGCCGCCGCCGCGGCCCACAGCGGGGGCCTGGCGGGCCGCGACCCGGCCCGCCTGGCCCAAGCCGCCATACAGCACCCCGATCCGTGGGCCAGGGCCTCCGCGGCAGAAGACCTCGGCGTCCTGCACGCCGGACACGGCGACCGGGACCAGGCCATCGGCTACCTGAAGGAGGCACTCGGCGGATACGGCCAGGTCGGTGCCGGCCGTGACCAGGCCCGCATCCGGCGTCGGCTGCGCCGGCTCGGCATCCGCGGCCGCCACTGGAGTACGCCCGCCGCCCGGCCCGTCACCGGGTGGGACAGCCTGACCGACACCGAGCAAGCCGTGGCCGGCCTGGTCGCCGAGGGACTGAGCAACAACCAGGTCGCCGCCCGCCTATACATCAGCACCCACACCGTCGCCCACCACCTCCGGCAGGCCTTCCGCAAGCTCAGCATCGCCTCCCGCGTCGAACTCACCCGCATCGTCATCCAGCAGGCCGCGGACGGCTCATGAATTCTCATCGCCTCCAGCGACCACCCCGGCCCGGGCGAATTAGCGATGTTGACGATGCGGGCGCCCCTGGGCCGCGGCGATCCTTAGCACTCAGTCCCAGGCCCAGCAGGATATTAGGAGGTGACCGGCCATGAGCGGTCCCGTCTCGCGCGGCTTCCGCCACCTGCGCCGCCCCCCGGCCGGCTACGAGGGCCGGGTGCCGCCGGGTCAGTACGTGACCCAGGGCTTCCCGGTGCTGTCGGCCGGCCCGACGTCGCATACGCCGCTGCCGGACTGGACGTTCTCGATCCGGCAGGGCGGTGACACGCTCAAGTCCTGGACATGGCCGGAGTTCCAGGCGCTGCCAGTCCAGACCGTCACCGCGGACATTCACTGCGTGACGCGCTGGTCCAAGCTCGGCACCGTCTGGCGCGGCGTGTCGGTGGACACGCTGCTGGATCAGGTCGAGCACGAAGCCACCTACGTGCTGGCCTTCTGCGACGGCGGCTATAGCTCGAACCTGCCGATCACGGACGTTACCGGCGGCCAGGCCTGGGTGGCGTTCGGTTACGACGGCCAGCCGCTCGAATCCGAGCACGGCGGCCCGGCGCGCCTGCTCGTGCCGCACCTGTACTTCTGGAAGAGCGCGAAATGGGTGCGGGGCCTGGAACTGCTCGACCACGACCAGCCAGGTTTCTGGGAGACCTACGGCTACCACATCTACGGAGACCCATGGCGGGAACAACGGTACGCGGGCGACTGACCTGGCAGGTCGCCACCGTAACGTCCGTGACGAAGGAGACGGGCTCGGTCCGCACGATCGGGTTGGAGGTGCCCGACTGGCCGGGGCACCGGGCCGGCCAGCATCTGGACGTCCGGCTGACCGCCGAGGACGGTTACACCGCGGAGCGGTCTTACTCGATCGCCACGGCCGACGGCGAGCCGGTCGCCATCACGGTCGAACGGCTCGACGACGGCGAGGTCTCGCCCTACCTGACCGAGGAACTGCGCGCGGGCGATCAACTGGAGCTGCGCGGCCCGATCGGCCGCTGGTTCGTGTGGGACACCGATGGCGGCGGACCGCTGCTGCTGGTGGCCGGCGGATCCGGGATCGTCCCGCTGCGGGCGATCCTGCGGCACCGCCAGCGCAGCGGCAGTGACGTGTCGGTCCGCCTGCTGTACTCGTCCCGCACGCTGGCCGACGTCATCTACCACGGCGAGCTTGACCAGTACCGCGACGGCACCCAGGTCAGCTACACGCTGACCCGCGGTCAGCCCCCGGGCTGGACCGGTTACTCGGGCCGGGTAGACGGCGCGATGCTGGCCGAGACCGCCTGGCCGGCCAGCCAGCATCCGCTCGCGTTCGTCTGCGGACCCACCCGCTTCGTCGAGACCGTGGCCGAGGAACTGGTCGCCCTCGGCTACCCGCCGGGCCGGGTCAAGACCGAACGGTTCGGAGGGACCTGATGGTGCTGGATGGCAACGCGATCGGCGGTCTGCTGCAGGAGATATTCGGGACAGACATGACCGGCGCCGAAGCAACGTGCGCGACCTGTGGCGCGGCCGGTCCGGTCGCCGAGACGGTCGTCTACCTACGCGGGCCGGGGACCGTGGTCCGCTGCGGGAACTGCTCGGCCATGCTCATGGTCATCTCGCGGATCCGAGGCATGAACTGTATCGACCTCGGCGGCCTGACCGCGCTCGACCCCCGCCAGGGTGGCTGAGATCAGTGGGTAACGCTCTTGTTCGCTCAGCCCGCCCCATACTCCGTAGACCTGATGCGTCCGCAACGCGAACGCCAGGCATTGCTGCCGGACCGGGCATTCGGCGCAGATAGCCTTCGCCTGCGCTACCTGCGACCCGGACGGGCCGGATGATGAGATCGGGAAGAACAGATCGGGCTCGGCGAACTGGCAGGCGGCCAAGGAGCGCCAGTGCTCCCCGGGAACCAGCAGCCCGATAATCCGGTGGCTGGTACGTGCCATATCCTCAGCGTCGGCATCCCGCTAGCTGTCCACATCATCAAGACCAGCCAGTTCCGCGGTCACCTGGCATCTCGGCCAGGAGGGGGCGCTGCCCCGGTTCTGTCTCCAGTCCTGATGGAATGCCGCGGCCGACTCCTGTCGATGCTCAGCCCATGAGCGGGCCTGCGGAGAACACCTACCACGTGATCGTGATCGCTGCCGGGCCGGTGGGGTGCACCGCCGCCGGCTGTGCGCGTGCCACCGGGCTCAGCGTCGCGGCGGTGAGCGCGAACTGGTCAGGGCGAGTGCTCCTACTGGGTCTGCATCCCGAGCAAGGCGATGCTCCGCCCCGTCGTCGCGGTCGCCGACGCCGCCGGGTCCCCTGGACACCGTAGGCCTGGTCCCCGGGTCCTGGCTGGAGGTCGACGACACCTGCATGGTCCACGCCCTGACCGGCGGCTGGCTGTACACCCTAGGCGACGTCAACCACCACGCCCTGCTCACCCACCAGGGCAAGTACCAGGCCCGCATCGCCGCCGCCGCGATCGGCGCCCGCGCCGCCGGGCAGCCCATCGACCCGGCCCCGTGGGGCCCGCACGCCGTCACCGCGGACTACCGGGCGGTGCCGCAGGTGTTCTTTTGCGACCTTCCGGCCGGGGCAGTCGGGCTCACCGCCGACCAGGCCGAACGCGCCGGGCACCGCATCCGCGTGGTCGACGTCGACTTAGGCGTCGCGGTACCCGGGGCGGGCCTGTACGCCGACGGCTACACCGGCCGCGCCCGCATGGTCGTCGACGAAGACCACGGCTACCTGCTCGGCGCCACCTTCGTCGGCCCCGGCGTGGAAGAGCTGATCCACTCGGCCACCATCGCCGTCGCGGGCCAAGTCCCCATCAGCCGGCTCTGGCACGCCGTCCCCTGCTTCCCCTCCATCAGCGAAGCCTGGCTCCCCCTCCTCGAAGGCTACGGGCCTGAGCGCAGGGTCTCACCGTAGATCTGTTCCGCGCCGTAGGCCGATGTTTATCCCGCAGCGCCCGTGGCGTCCCCCATCGACCGTCATGCAAGCCGGTGTTCGGTGCGGGTGCGCCGACTTAGCAGGCTTGAGGATGTGAGCGCCCCGTGAAACCGCGAACTTTGCTGCGTACGGGCCAGATGACCCGTATGCAGCAGCCATCTGAGGAGATCCATGTTGATTGCAGCAGCGAGCAAACGGACGACGATCCCGCGCCTGATCCGTACGGCGGCGGCAGGTGCCATCGGCCTGGCCGCGGTCGGCAGCCTGGCGGCCTTCGCCGGCCCAGCCCGGGCGGCCGACACGCCGCGCGCCGCGGGTGCGGTGTACACCATGACCAACTCGCCCGCTGGCAACGCGATCGAAGCGTACGCCCGGGCCGGTGACGGGTCGCTGACCCCGGCCGGCACGTATCCCACCGGCGGTGACGGCGGGACCCTGGACTCCGGGCACTCTATCGCCGTCTCCCGCGACGGCCGTGTAGTGGTGAACGTCAACGCCGGCAGCAACTCGATCTCGGCGTTCGCCGCCACCCCGTGGGGCCTGCACCTGATCGGCACGGCTAGCTCCGGGGGCACCGACCCGGACAGCGTCACCATCGCCGGGGATGACCTGGTGTACGTGCTTAACGCCGGCTCGAAGACGATCGCCGGCTTCCGGCTCGGCGGCCGCGGGCTGCGCTCGATCCGGGGCTCGGTGCGGCCGCTCGGCGCCGGAGCGCTGGTGCCGAAGCAGATCCAGTTCAGCCCGGACGCGCGGGTGCTGGTCGTGGACGAGTCAGGCTCGGACACCATCGACACCTTCGTGGTGGGCCGCGACGCGAGGGTCGGCCCGGCGCTCACCACGCCGTCGACCGGCGGCGGCCCGTTCGGGTTCGACTTCGACCGTGCCGGTTACCTGCTGGTCTCCGACGCCGCGCTCAGCAGCGGGCAGAGCGGCGCGACCTCCTATGACGTCGCCCGGGATGGCGCGGTGACCGCGAATGGCCCGGCGGTGCCCATCGATCAGGCCGCGGCCTGCTGGCTGGCCGCGGCCGGCGGTTTCGCCTTTACCGCGAACGCGGGCAGCGGCTCGATCGGCCGCTACGCCGTCGCAACCGACGGCGCCCTCACCGCCCTCGGCACCACGCTGGTCGAGAACGACCCGACCGCAAAGCCGCTTGACGAGGGCGTCAGCGCCGGCCAGAACTACCTGTACGTCCTGGCAGGCGGCCTGGCCCAGATCGTCGGCTACCAGGTCGGCGCCGACGGATCGCTCACCCAGGTGACCACCGCTCCGGTCGCCACGGGCTCCGCCGGCATCGGTGCCAGCTGAGGCCACCGGCCACAGCTACCCACGGACGATCCGGCCGTACGGGATCGTCAGCGATAGCTGATCTGACCAGGTGCGGCCGGATCGCGGCGGGCAGGCCTACCGGCACACCAGCCGAAAGGAGGCACAGCATGGATGAACCAGTCGATATCGATGCCTTGAAGGTGCACGTCCGCCAGCACCGGCACGAACTCGGCCCCAGCCTGCGTGCGCGGCCGGCCAGAGCGGCGTCCCGTTCAGCACGCTCGCGCGGATCGAGAAGGCGACCTGCCCGATCCGGCGAACTTCCGGCGGTCGAGGACATCGGCCCGCGCACCGAGGTATCCACGTTCACCGGGCCGAAGCCTGCCGCATGGTGGACCAGGCGCCGGCTCCATGAGGCAACGGTCCATCGGGCCGACGCCACGATCGCGCTCGGCGCCCCATACGAGCTGCCTGCCGAACTGGCCGCGGACGGCATCTCCGGATGGCTCGACCGCCTCGCCGATCAGCAGGCCCTCGGCCAGCAGCCGTCCCTGCCCGCCGGAGCGAGCCTGGCCCTGCGGGCCACCGACCCCGGCTTGACGTGGAAGACCTGGACCGTTCTCGGCGGACCCGGGGCCTGCACCGGCACGGCCGACCAGTCAGCACCGACCTCGCTCTTTCCGGACCAGCCACCAATCTGCTACTCGCCCTGCTACGGCGGCAGGCCGGCCGACACCGGCATCAGCATGCAAGGAGACACCGCGCTGTGGCACTCATGGCTGGCCCAGACGCCACTGTGACTCCCCGTAAGCCACCCAGACACGCGTGCGGCGGCGCTAACCGGCACCGCCGTGCCGCTGGTCGGCCAGCTCGAGCGCGATCATGGGCAGGCTGGTCCCGCCGGAGTCGATCCGGGCGCCCAGCGTTGACTCGAACACCGGCCGGAGCGTCGCCCATGTGCGCGGGTGTCGGCGCGCGTAATCGGTGATCGCCGCGGCGGTCTCCTGGCTGTCCAGTGGCCGTGCAGTAGCCGGGACCGGGCGGCGGCCACCGGCGTAGACGCGGACGCGGGGACAGGCCCGGACGTTCTGCAGCCACTGGGCGCGGCTGCCGAAGCCCGCCGCCACGACGTAGGTGGCACGGTCCGGGTGGCCGACGACCTCCAGGATGACGTACCGGCGGATGCCGGTCTTGCGGCCAGTGTGCTCGAGCATCAGCAGCCGAGATCCGAACACGAACCCCAGCCGTGCCCGGTACAGCCAGATCGGCGCGCGGACGATCCGGCGCACCCGCAGCAGCCGGGCGGCCCATGCGGCGGGGACAGGTGATGCCGCTCGTACGGGCAAAGTTCCCTCCTTCTCAACTGTCATGCAGACGGCGGCTCCCGTGCGCCCCCATGTTCCCGAAGCATCCGGAGTCGGCTGTCGTCCCGGTCCGCCGTCCGGCGGCCTGGCGGCCAGCCCGCCGGCGTAGATCGTGAGCAGCTCGGCTCCCCAGCGGGCCAGGACCGGACGCCGCCTCGCTTGAATAAGCTTCCTTAGCATAATATTGTATCTAGCAATAGTTGCTAAATACATTACTTGCTGACTGGACGGGCGTGGGAGCCGGCCGGGGCGGAGGTGCTGGCGTGACGGGAGTCCATCGCTTGAGGGCGCTAATCGAGCTGGACGCTTTGGTGCTAGGCGAAACCGGGCGGCAGTATCTGAACCGGACTCATGCGCTGATGGTCCGGCCGGTGTTCCCGGACGATCCGGAACGGCTGATGCTGTTCCCGGCGGAGATCTGCTGGGACGATGAGGAGCCGCTCGGGCCGGGGGACCGTGCGGTGGTGACGATCACGTTCAGCGGCGAGGTGGCGGGCAGTTTCTTCACGGCCGGCCGCCGATTCTACCTCTGGCACGGGCAGGACATCGGGCGTGGCACCATCTCGCGCGGTGTATTCGCAGCCGGCAGTCCCTCCTGAGGATGCCCAGCCGATGCGACTCCGCCCAGGAGCGGGCCACGCCAGCATCTGGCGGCCGGGATCGCACACTATGGTGTGCGGAGAGCCACCTTGAGGGAGCGCCGCGGATGCGATCAGGACGACAGGCGGGAGCAGGGGAAGCGGGCCTGGGCCGGGAGACCGAGGAACTGCTGCAGGCCGCGACCCGAATGCTGGCCGGTGTCGCGCTGCGCAGCCTGGATGCCCTCGACGACGCGGTAACGCTGCCGCAGTTCCGCCTCCTGGCGGTGCTTGCCGACCTGGGCACGGTGCCGACCGGGCAAGCAGCCAGAGCGCTCGGACTGGACCCGTCGACGGTGACACGGCTGGCGGACAAGATGGTCGCCGCGGAGCACATAGTCCGCGGCGGCGATCCCCGGCACCGCGGCGTGGTCACGCTCGCGCTGACCGGCAGCGGACGTGAACTTGTAGACACGGCCGCCGCGTGGCGGCACCGCGAGCTAGCCCGGATCATGTCCAGGCTCGCCCCCACCGATCGGGGCAAGGTAGCCGCCGCGCTGGCCCTGCTGGTTGACGCGGCAGGGGAAGACTATGGGCTCACCGCGCACAGCCTGGCACCGCTGTGACAGCGGCACCAGCCACGCCGGCACCCGATGGCGACGGTGGCGGCGACCGTGGTCGCGGCCAGGGACGCGTACTAAAGCTCACGTGCTGTCATTGCTGGCGCCTGCGGGGAACTCGTGGTCCCTGTCCCGGTGGCTGTGTCGGTCCTGCGGGATGCTGGCTGCGGCGACGAGCAGGCTGACGCGGTCACCGGGGTTCAGTGTCGTTTGCGGGTCCGGAGGGTGCAGCCGGCGGTGGCGTAGTACTGACACGGGTGTTGCGGCATCTGGCCAGGTAACCTCGCCCAGCTTCCGGCCGGCGGCGGGTGAGTCGCCGGTAATGGTGATCTCGGCGAGCTGGTACCCGGGCAGGGGGACTGGCGGGCGTGCCGGGGCGCCGTCCTGATCGGGTTCGGCGGTTTCCTGGGCCCGGATCGCCTGGGTCCGGGCCGCCGGGCCGGTGATCTGGCGGGCCAGTGCCTGCAGCACGCCGGTGCTGGTGATCCAGCCCTGGATGTGCTGCCCGTCGGGGGAGAGGACGGGAAGACCGTCGCGGCCGTACACCTCAAGCTGGCGCAGTGCCTGGCTGAGCGATTCGGAGGCGAACAGGGCCTGCGGGTCGTGCTGCCCGGTGACCGGCCCGGGGATCACGGCAGGACCGGGAATGCTGGCGTGGCCCGGGTCGGTGCTGTTGCCCGGGGGGACCAGCAGGGGCGGGATGAACTGGTGCATGACGTCGGTGATCTTGAGGTCCTGCAGGGCGCGCCAGGGGACAGCCTGGTCGATGTCGGTGGCACGGCGCAGCAGCTTGGTGGTGTAGATGGTGCCATAGCTGAGCGCGCGGGACAGGGTGGAGGCGATCGCGACCGCGAGCATCACCGGCAGGGTCAGCGCGAAGTCGCCGCTCATCTCCACCACGCTGGCCAGGGAGGTGAGCGGGGCACCGGCGGCCGAGGTGAACACCGCGCCCATAGCCACGACCGCATATAGGGCCGGCTGGCCCGCGCTCGCGCCGAATAGGTGGTGCACGATATCGCCGTAGGCGTAGCCGGAGGTGACGCCGATGAACAGGGACGGGGCGAAGATGCCGCCGGACCCGCCGATCCCGATGGACAGGCCGCACGCCACGATCTTGCCGAACGCCAGGATGATCAGGAACCACAGGGCGTACTGGCCCGCCGTGGTCTTGTACATGACCGGATAGCCGACGCCGTACATCTGCGGGATGGCGAGCAGCAGCAGGCCGAGCGCGATTCCGCCCACGGCGGGCCGCGCCCATTCCGGGCGGCCCTTCCACAGCGCGTCGCACAGATCCTCGATCTTGTACAAGATCGTTTTGAAGGCCAGGCCCATCAGCCCGGCGACCACGGCCAGGACGGCGACCAGCAGGTAGTTCTGCGTATGGTGCAGCACGATGCCGGACGGGAAGCCGGACAGGAACGGCTTGTCGGGAAGGAACTGCAGGGCGGTCAGGTCGGCGATCATCGCCGAGAGCATGACGGTGAACAGGGCATCGACGGCGAACTCGCGCAGGATGATCTCGACGCCGAAGAACACGCCGGTGATCGGAGCGTTGAACGTCGCGGCGATGCCGCCCGCGGCGCCGCAGGCGACCAGGATGCGCAGCCGGTTCTCCGGCATCTTCACCCACTGGCCCAGGCTGGACGCGAGCGCGGAGCCGATCTGCACGATCGGGCCTTCCCGGCCTACCGACCCGCCCGACCCGATGCACAGCGCCGAGGCCAGCGATTTCACGACGCTGACCTGCCACCGGATCCGGCCGCCGTTCTCCGCTACCGCGATCATCACCTCGGGCACGCCGTGCCCGCGGGCCTCCCGCGCCCCCTTGTAGATCAGCGGGCCGTACAGCAGCCCGCCGATCGCGGGGATGACCACGAAGAAGCCCAGGCCCAGCCACGGCAGATGGCTGCTGCCGGCGTAGCCTGCCTGCCCGAACTGGCTGTGCCCCGTCGCCAGCCAGGTGAAGAAGTAGATCAGGTACCGGAACGCCACCGCGCCCAGCCCCGCCCCCACCCCCACGACCAGGGCGAGCACGAACATGCCGCCGCGCCCGGCCCGCAGCCACGCCGCAGCCCGCGCGGACGCGCAGGCGCCGCCTGCCCGGGCTGGCGTGATCATGACCGCTCCGTCACTCGTGCCTGTCCCGGCTCGCGCCCGCGCAGCGGTGCCGGATCCGCCCCGGGGACGCCGGCCGGCCACTGGCTGTCCGGGATCTCGCCGGCCGCGTCCGCGAACGCCCGCAGAGCCTGGGCGACCTGCTGCTGCGCGGCCGCGGGCAGCCTGCCCAGGATCTCCGCGATCAGCGCGCGGCGCCGCCCGGTGGCCTGGTCCACGATGCGCCGGCCCGCCGGCGTGATCCCAACCAGGACAGCGCGCCGGTCGTGGTGGTCGCGGTGCCGGCGGATAAGCCCCCTGCGGACCAGCCGGTCACACATCCGCCCAGCCGACGACGGCGCCACCTCCAGCACGTCCGCCAGGGCCGTCATCCGCAGCTGGCCCCGGGAAGCCAGCACGACCAGCGCCCGGTATTGCGCCAGCGTCGTCTCATCCGCCGCCGGGCCCAGCGACCGGGTCGCCACCGCGATCAGCGACCTGCTGGCGCTCAGCACCCCGTCCACCGCCGACCCGGCCGCCGGATCCCCGGACGCCACGGTGCTACCATCTGCATACTGTGCATCAGCCAATATTTGCATTACACAATATTTGTACCAGACACGTAAAGGCGGCCGGACCGGGTCGGCTCGCCGCCATCGCGGCACTACGGGCGCCCGCGCCTGACACGTGAGTCCACCCCGCGGCCACCATCCGGCACTCGCACGAGCGCCCGGGGCATGCGTCTTCGCGGAACAAACGCTTCGCTGGACCGGGATCGGCGGGCATCCTCGTGTGGGCGAGCGGGAGCAACATTACCTGCCGGCGATGCTGATCGGCGGGTCCGGCGGTCGATGGCCGGCTCCGCGGCGCGGCGGTCGCCGCGCGCCGGATAGCCACCGGCGCGGTGGGTCCGGTAGATCCCAGGTCAGAGAACGTCACGTCCCTGCCTGGCAGGTATCGGCTCACCGCGCCATCGCCCGGGATCGATAGCGACGTCGTGGGCGAGCTGCGGGACCCGGTCGAGAACAAGCTTTCGTAACCTGGTGGTGCGGCTGAAGAACTAGCGCCGACAGCCGGGAGACGGTGAACTTCTGTTCGTGTACGCCGCGACGGTCCGCGTACGGCACCGCTCGTTTGCGGACGTCGCCGCAGACCAGCACACGCGAACGGTCTGGCCGTGCCGCTGGGGCTACGACCTGCAGTACGCGCGGATGGCCACGCTCTTCAACCAGTTCCCCCGTGCTGCGCCAGCGGCGGCAGGTAGAAGCGCGAATGCGGGCCACCGGGAGTGTCGACGACCAGAGTCTGCAACTCAGATGGCCTGGTCCGTTTCGCTCATCTCGCGGAGGACCTCCTCGTCTGTTCTCGGTGTGCCCGCGGCTCGGTCAATGGCTGGTGGCTGTGGTATCGGCCTGGAAAGAGAAGGGTTGCCCGCAATACTGTTATATCGATGCCTCTTGCGCTGCAGCCCGAGACTCTGCTCCGGGTCGAAGGTGGTCTCGGTGGCGGCTACCAAGCCCAGGTGCGCCGCCGTCGCCAGTACGTGTTCGCCGAGTTCGCTCCGTATGACAACGGTCGACCTGGGCTGACCTGCGATACCGTGCAGGCTAGTTGCGAAGATGTTCGGATCTCCGTCGGCGACGGAGATATCAGCTAGCCCGGACCACCAGTCTTGCGCAGGCGGTTCTGGCTGCAAGATGAGCCAGGATCAATGCCGGTGTTCGCCGGCGGGTCCTGTGCCCGGGTTTTTGATGGCCAGCGGGTGGGGTTCTCCGGTGAGGGCGGCGAGGGCGGTCGCCACCTCGGGCAGGCCAGCCCGGACGTAGGTGGCCATGGCGCCCATGGAGCGTGATCCCCTCCGGTTGTCCTCGTGGCCGGCGTAGGCTTCGGCGACGGCGAAGCCGAAGTTGCGTTCTACCCAGGTCAGGATGGTGTGCCTGATCCAGTACATGCTGACCTGGAGGGTCTGGACCCAGGCGAGGTGCTCGCCGAGCCGCCGCCACAGGACCTCGTAGCGCTTCTTGGTGATCGGCTTGCCGTTGGCGTATCGCAGCAGGCGCTGGCCGTTGCCGAGCCCGCCCCGGCTCTCGCCATGAGCAAGTAGATAGCTCATCAGCGTCGGCGAGACGGGCTGCCACCGTACTGTCTCGCCTTTCTCACGCAGCCGGATCAGGCACTGCTCCGGGTCCAGGTCATCAGGCGTCAGCGCCAGGGCGCCACCGCGGCGGCATGCGGTTTCCATGTGCAGCCGCAGCAGGAGCGCGTCCAGGGCCGGGTCGTTGCCGGTGGTGGACGCGACCCGGCACAGTTCACCGAGGCGGCTATCGGGCAGGGCCATGCGGGCGCTGCGGAGCCGGCGCGGTTTGGCTGCCCGTGCGGCCGGGTTCTCGGCTTGCGTGAGGATGCCGTCAGCGACCAGGTAGCCGTACATGCACCGCAGCGCGCCGATCAGGTGCTCGGCGGCGCCGCGTCCGCCGCGGGCGTTCCTGCGCTGTACGGCGCCTTCCCGGACCTGCTCGGCGAGCTGGCTGATCTCCAGCGCGGTGGGCTCGTTGACCCGCCGGTGTCCCCATTCCCGGATCACTGTGGCCCAGTACGGGCCGTAAACGCGCCGGGTTCCCGTGGTGACCGCCTTCTCCACCAGCGGTATGTAGTCGGCGATCAGCGGGACCTCGGCCCTGGCCGAGGCTGCCAGCAGGTCGGCGGGCTTGACTCCTAGCTTGCCGAGGAGAAGGCGGGCTGTGTCCAGGTCACTCCACCCGGCGCCGTGTTCGCTGGTGCCTGTCATGGCTGCGGGAACTCGTCCGCCGCGATCTGGGCGTAGAAGGAGACGAGCATGTCTTCCATGGTCTGCATCGTGTGCGTGATCACGATGCGGTACTCGAGGGCCGCGGCGAGGAGCAACTCGTCGCCGGACGTGATGCTGAGAAGCCGGCGCGCGGTCACCGGGAGCGCGAGGCAGGGCCTGGGCGGAACGCGGAGGAGCCCGTCGGGAGCTGGGCAGAAGACGACAGCGCTGGGGGTGAGGGTCATCGCGAGCCGGTCGCCGGGCTGCCAGCGGACGGCGTCGGTGATTGCTCGGTTCTTGACCCGGCCGGAACGGTCGACACGCCCGATGGTGTACAGCATGGAAGTCTCGCGCGGCAGCCGGGGAAGGTGGCTGAGCGGCACCGGGCGCGGCAGCTCAGCTGCCCTGCTCAGGGCGGGCAGGGCCAGGGCCTTGATGATCTGCGGCGCGGCGGCGGTGTCGTGCTGCATGTCGCGGATGTTCACCGGTCTTATCTCCTGGCGGATTGCGTGCTGCGGGCGGCCTGGTCCTCAAGCGCCGGGGCCTCGGCCGCGCATCTGGCGGGTCTGTCTCCTCCGGATGCGCGGCCTGCCCAGGCGAGCTGCGGGAATTGCTGGCCGGTAAAGCGCAGCTGGTCATCTACTCGCGTCCGGTGATGCCGGACGCGTCGGCGAGGATCTGCGGGCTCGCCTGGCCCGGCGGGATATAGGCGGCGAATTGCTCGGCGTAGCCGATGGTGGCCGATGTCAGGGTCTGGCTGGCGGCGTAGAAGCCGGGGATGCTGACCTGGAAGGTCTGGCCGGCCGGGGGTGCCAGGGTGAGCTGCGCCGTAAGGGCGTAGAACGCCAGGACACCGCCGCCGACCGTCTCCAGGGCGAAGACCCGGCCCGACATCGAGTGCTTGTCGGTGTCGGTTGATCCGGCGGTCAGTTTCCCCGAGAAGTACGCCTCATCGCGCAGGTCGGCGAGGTTGCCGGGATCCTTGACCGTGTCGGAGCTGCTGTCCAGTGATTCGGCGGTCGCGTCCTGGATCTGCGCGGACGTGACGCTCAGCCCTGTCTCGTCTGATGCGCTGGCCGCGATGGCGTAGCCGTGGGAGTCGGTCTCGATGAACGGACCCGGCCCGGTGCCCGGCAGCATGTAGGGTTCCAGGTCGTTCTTCCACGGGGCGTTCATGGCTGCCTGGGTGAACAGCACGTACCCGGCTCCGGTGGCGTGCTGGGGAGCAGCCAGGTTGGCATAGGTGACCCTGGCGACGAACCACCGCGGGTACACCCCCGCCGGCTGGCGGGGGATGTAGTACGTCGCGTTCTGCGCTGTGAACGCGGTGTACTGGCGGTTGGCCGGGTCGGTCACCCTGCTCATCTGGTATGTGCCGGCGTCCATGCTGTAGCTGCTGCCTGCCTCGACAGTCGCCAGCAGGGTGTCTGACCGTGACTCGTTCGCCGTGTTGTTCACCTGCCAGTAGCTGGCCAGGATGCGCTGGGCATCGGCCTTGGTCAGCGCGGCTGGCTCGGCCGCGGCAGGCGTAGTCTCTCCGGTGCTGACGCCTGGCGTCGGTTGGCTGGCCGTGGCGGCAGGGTTGTCGGCTGGTGAGATGCGGATCGTGTGGTTGCGGGGAAACATCACGAACGTGATGGCGGTGATGCACAGGATCACGAGTGCGGTGGTGGCGATCAGCCGTGCCGGGAGCCGCCGCGCCGGGTGGTGACGCGATGTCCCGTAGGGCGGCGTCGGGGACGCGGGGCCGGTGTCCCAGTCGTGCTGGCCGTCGTCGTCGCCGGCTATGAATACTCCCTGGTCGGTCCAGTCGGGTGGCGGGCCGAATTGCCGCATGGCGTCCCAGTCGCCGGCGCCGCGGGGCGGCGGGTCGGCGTGGTGCCATTCCTCGTGTTGCGGGGTGCCTGCGTCGGGCATTTCGGTGTCCGTGCCGGTGATGGCGGAGTCGTGCACGGGCAGCTCGTACGGGTAGGCCCCGTTTGCCTCCGCCAGGTGCCTCGGGTCTGGGTGGTTCATTTCGTTGTCCCTTTCGTGGTGTGCGGGTGTGCCGGTTCTTGGGCGCGGGATGCGGTAGGTGGCGTGGCGGTCTTCCTTTCGGCGGGTCAGAAGGTCTGCGATGCCGGGTGTCCCGGCACGGCGTTTCGGGTCAGGTGGGGTGCGTCTTGCCACTGGCCTGCGTCGGTGCTCTGCGCGTCGGCGGGGACACCGGCCTGCACTGGCTGCGGGAAGTCCAGGGCGGCGAGTTCGGCCGCGGAGGTGACGTGGACGGGGTGCCACGGCTGGGTGATGACGTCGGTCCAGGCGGCGACCTGCGGTTCGAGGTGATGCAGGACGTCGCTGGCAGCGAGGGCGCAGGCGTTGCCGATGGCGAGCAGCAGGCTGTCCTGGTCGGCGAGGTCGTGGTCGTGGGGCGGCACGTGGCGTTGCTCGCAGGCCCTGATCCGGGCGGCGGTCTCGATGAGCAGCCGTTCGGCTGCTGCCAGGGATGCCGCGGTCCCCTGATTCGTGGTCACCGGGGGGAAGGCGGCGGCTGGCCCGATCTCGGGTCCCCGGAGCGGGGTGGCGTCAGCCTGGCCGGGAAAGCGGACGTGGTAGCTCGGCTTACCGTCGCGCTCGGGGAAGATCGACACGACCACGCCGCGGTCCGGGAACCCGGTGTCTGGCCGCTGGCGGAGGTGGACTTCGTCTCCGATCCTGTAGGGGTTATCTTCCCCGGCGCGGTGGCGTGCGTACGCGGCCTGTCCCGATACGACGGCACTGTCGAAGCCGATTCCGCGGGAATCTGCGTAGTGGTGGAGGCCGGCGATCAGGTCGGCCAGGATGTCGTCCTCGACGGCGTTCTCGTCCAGGGGAAGTTCCATCTGGGCCGCGTGTTCGATGTAGGCGCGGTACGCGGCGGCTGCGAGCGTCATCCGCTCGTTATTGGTGATGTCCATGGTTTTCCTTCGGCCCGGATCGGCGTGATTGGTGCCAGGGCACGGCGGGAGGGCTGGCCGCCGGAGTCATCGCGTTGGACCGCATCGCGGCAGAGCCGGCGACCGGGCACGGGAAATCCGCGGCGGCGGCGCGGGCGGGGTGCGGTGCACCTCGGGCGTTCTTGGCGCGGAGGGCCTGGGCACGTCCGGGAAGAGGGATGGCAAGCCGCAGGTTGCGGTCGAGTTCCTCGGCATCCGGAGGGGCGATATCCCGCTTTGCGGAGCAGATCAGAGACTCGCGCAGGTGAGCGAAGGTGTCATCGAGATGTGCCACTGCCTCGGTGAGGCCGGCCTGCATCGGTTCGGGCGCATCGCGGGCAAGGTTCTGGATGCCCCAGGCGAGCCCGTCCGTGGCGCAGATCAGCGCCTCGACGAGGTAATCCCTGGACTCGTCTGTGCCGGCAAGCTCCGGCTCTGGCTCATCGGCGGTCCTTAGCCGCTGGTACAGGAGGTGTGCCAGGAGTACCGCGGTGCCGTCCCGGGCGGGATCACCGCCAGGCTCCGGCCAGCCGCCCGATGCGCGGTAAGCCTCCTGGAGCGTATGCACTAGCGCGGTACGCGCTGCGCTGAGGCTCGCACGTGCCCGGGTTATCTCGTCGCCCGGCTGATCCGGCCCGGCGTCGCGGTCCTGTGCTGGCGTCCTTCCCGCCCGGTAGCGGCTGAGCCGTCCGGCCGTGGTTTCGAGGAGGCGCAGGATGCCGGTGAGGACGTAGGTGATGTCGAGCGCCTGCCGCATCGTGAGCTGGCCGGCCCACGCTCGTACTGCCTGGTCCGTGGTGTCTCCGAAGTCGTGCAGTGCGTGCGCCAGCCTGTCTTGCTGCGGCTGCGCGCTGCCGTCCGGCCAGCTCATCGCGATCCCGCCCCGCCGGGCTGGGCCCGCGCGGGCTCCGCGGTCCGCGCCGCGGCATGCTGCGGGGTGGCTCCGCTGCGCTGACGGCCGGTGGCGCGGCTAGCGCCCCGGGTCACGATGCTTCCTCCGGGTGCCGGGCCGCGCACCTTCTTGGTGATGTGCTGGGACCAAGGTGGGGTGCGGGCTCTGGCTCGCCGGGTGAGACGGCCAGGCGGGGGCGTGCTGCTCTCCCGGCCGGCGCCCGTTTGCCGGGGCTCCGGTTCATCGCCTGCCCCCGGCGGCTACGGACTCAGGTGGCTGGGTGACCGCGCTGTCGGTGGCGTTCCCGCCGTCCTGGTCCAGCTCGTCGGCGTGAGCTGTGCCGGGGGCGCCGATGTCAACGGCGCTGAATCCCAGCACGTCGAGGATCGACCCGACGCCGACGCGGTAGTGCGCGCCGATCCGGAAGATCTTGATGCCTTGCCGTTCCCATTCACCGGTCCGTGCCATCTTCCGGGAGGACCACCCGCTGCACCCGAAGATGTCGGCGAGCCTCTGGAGGTCTGTGGTTGCTCCCAGCTCCCGGATCGCTTCAGCGGTCCACGTGCCGTTGCCGTTCTTCGCGCGGTCTTCGTTCCGCTCGTAGTGTTTTTCGTCGTCCTGCGCCGTCATCGGTGCTGCCTCCCGTGTGGTTGGTTCAGGGCACGCGGCCCGTGCGAGGTGGTGACCGCCGGGGCGCGGAGCGGCCGGCCGGCCGGGGCTGGATAATCCCGCCCGGCCAGCTCGGCTGGCGAGGCCGCGTCCTTTTGCGGACGGGACGACCCGGGCCGGGGCAGTCCGGCTTTCTCGTAGCCGAATGCGAAGCGGTATTCCCAGAGCAGCTCGTGCGGGCCGGGGTTATCAGACGGCACCGCGCATCCCTTCTCGCGCAGGACATCGGCCAGGCGCGCTGCTGTTTCCAGTTCCGTCTCGAAGGGCCGGGTGCCGGTGCGCGCGTGCTCGCGGCCCAGGTCCGCGGCTGCCTGCATCGCCAGTTCTCGCTGTACTGCCGCGCTGACCTGGATCCCGGCCTGGCGCAGCATCTCCTGCGGGGTCAGGCTGCATGCCTGGCCGAGGACGGACGCGAGCAGGTGCCGGTCCTGGAGGTCGGCTCTGGCTGGCCGGGTCTTATGCAGGTTGCTGATCTGGATCCGCGCGGCGGTGCTGATGAGCACCTCTTCGGCCTCGGCGAGGGACGTCACGGTTCCCTGCCTGATCCGCACGGGCTGGAACGGCGGAGCGGGCTCGATTTCCGAGCTGATGAACGGCATGGCGTTGATCTCGCCGGGGAACCGGATCGCGTATTGCTGGGTGTGTTCGGCGCTCGGGTACAGCGCCGCGACGATGCCGCGCCGAGGCAGGGTCGCCAGCGACGGGGCGAGGACCGCGCTGTCGCGTATCCGGACTTCGTCGCCGACCTTGTACGGGTGCTGTTCGCTGGCGCGCTGGGACAGGTACGCCTCGCTGCTTGAGGTCAGGATCTCGCCGAAGCTGAGGCCGCGCCGGTCGGCGTGGTGGCACAGAGCGGTGATCAGGCCGCCGATCGCCTCGACGGCATCTGGTCCGCGGTGATGGCCGGCCGCTGACTGGAAAGCCTCGATAGCCTGGGCGGCCCACGCCGCCCGGTCGGCGTTCGCTTGCCCCGTCACGGCAGTGCCCCGTACGTGCCCGGCCGCCGCGCCTGCACGCGGAGCCGGGCCGGGGACGCGTGCGCGGCTTCGTAGCGCGTGGCCGCGCCAGCTGGCCCGAGGGCCGGCTGCGGGAAGGCCGCGGTGGCCAGCGTCGCGGCACCGCGGCCGGGCGGGTCCTGCGCGGGCCGCGACTGGTGCGACAGGATCGGGTGCCGCTCGCGCATGCTCTGCGCTGCTGCGAGGCCCCCGGAGGCGTCTTTGCCGGCTGCGGAGGCGGCGAGGGATTCGCGCAGCGCGATGTGAGCCTGCCCCAGCCGGACCCGCTGCCGTGCCAGGATGGCCGATATCGGCGCGGTCGCGTGAGCAGCGAGGTTCTGCACGGCGATGTCCAGGTTGCTGGCCGCCGCCATGAAGGCGCTTACCGCCACGTCCCTGCCCGGAGCGGAGCCGGACGGGCCCTCGATGATGACGTAGGCCGTCCGCGTGGCATCTGCTAGCTGCGCCCCCGCCGCCCGCGCCGGCGAAGAGGGAAGGCTGGCGCGCGTGATGTGGTCAGACAGCGCGAAGGCCATATCGTGGCCGGCGCATTCAAGTGCCCGTGCAGCGCATTCGATGAAGATGTTGGGCTCGTCCGGGTCGTCGTGCAGGCGGAACCGCTTATCGGCTGGCGCCTGGTATGCCGCGCGATATGCCGACAGCCGGGACAGGGCGCCGCCGGTATTTCCGAGCGCGCTCCCGAGATCCTGGCTGATGGTGAGCAGCTCACCTGGCGTTACCGGCTGTTCCCAGGCGCGGGCTGCATCCTGGGCCTTGATCGAGATGATGCGCGCCGAACGGACCGGAGGGAAATCCGGTACCCATTCAGGGACGGCGGGATCTGCCATGATTGCCTGCCTTTCCAGGAAATCCGGGTCGCTTTCCCGGCCGGGAATAGCGCCCCCGGGATCGGTGACGTGAGCGGTTGCGAATGGCTCGGGGTGGCCGCGGAGGGTACGCGGGCCCGCAGGCGCCTGCGGGTCTGGGTCATGGCGTGCTCCGCGCCGGGCTGCGGCCCGGCGGACGTGCCGCGGCGGGCCGCAACGGGGTTGCCTCTGCGGAGAGCGGCAACGGCGGGGCGCCGGCTGGCAGGCTGATGCCCAGGGGCGTGTCGAGCGCGGCCAGGGTGACGGGGTTCCGGCCGGGCGCGTGCGCGACGATCCGCCCGTCCTTCTCGCCGATGACTTCGCTGAACGCTCGCAAGAGCGCGGGACGCGCGATGCCCGACCACCGGCTCAGCGCGTCCAGGAGCCCGGCGAGATCCCTGATGTCCCCGGCTTCGGGGTTGCTGCCCTGGGCGAGTTCCTCCTCGGCATGCCGGGCGGTCTGGATGAAGCACCAGCGGGCAACGTCAGCGGAGCTGACCGGCCCGAACCGGGTGGCGACGGCGGGGAAGCGCGGCGCTGCCTCCAGGTCAGGCTCGGCGATCCACTGCCGCGCGGTGATGAAGTCCACCTGGTACTCGGGCACGCGGCCGGGCCGGGCCACGGCGGTGAGTGCGTCGTCGACGTTCAGGCCGCGCCGCTCGGCGTAGTGGTGCAGGTCGCGCAGGAGGTCAGCGAGCCGGGCCTGGTCGGCGCCGGGCTCGGTGTCCCGGTCGAAGTCGAAGAAGAAGTGCTCCTCGCTCATGCCGTGCTCCTGGCGTGCCGAGGACCGCGCGTGGGCGTTGATGCCGTCCAGGGCGTGGGCTGCGCGCTGCCCGTTGGTGAGCTGGCCGTCGCTCATTCCCGGCCTCCGGGATGGCCGGCGCGGGCCCGGGCAGCCTGGCCGGCGGCGAGCTGGATGGCGGCGGCCAGGGCTACCTGCGCCTCGGCCAGGCCGGCGCCGACCGCGAACAGGTCGATGGTGCGGTGCCTGGGCGCGTATCCCGCCAGGCTGAGGGTTGCCTCGGACAGGAAGATGATCGCGGCGATGAGCTGGCCGGTGGCCGTGTCGCGGTCGGCTGCGGTGCCGGATGGCTGCCGCCAGGCGGTGATCGCGTCGCGGGCCGCCTGGCACAGCATGTCCCCGGGTCCGGCGGGGCTGGGGACCGGGCCGAGCCCTTCGGCCGCCACGACGCCGTCGAGGCTGTGCCAGGCGCCCAGCAGCCAGGCGGCGCTCGTGATGGCATGCTGCGCGAAGCCGCGGTCCGCGGGGCCGGGCGGGGCGGGGAGGATCTGGTAGCGGGCCAGTCCCCGGATGGCGATGCCGAGGTCGCGCAGGACGGAGTAGAGCTGGCTGACTGCCCGGCTGTAGGCGTCCGGCTCCATCGGCTGTTCCCACGCGGCTGCGACGGCGCTGGCGGCATCGCGCAGTGCTTGCGCGGCGGCGGCCGGGTCGGCTGCTGGCTCGCGCGCTGATGCGGGCTCGGTGGGCATCGGGGTTCCTCCTGGATTGACTCGGGGGCGGGTCAGTGCTGGTCACGGCTGGCTTGCCAGGTCTGCGGGGCGGGTGGCCACGACGACGCTCGCCAGGTCGACCGGGCCGGTCTGGACGGGCTCGCCGGTTTCCTTGGCCTGGATGACCTGGCCGTTGCCGAGGTACATGACGACGTGGCCCGGGTCGGACGCGGTGCCGTCAGCGCCCGCGCTGAACAGCAGGTCGCCGGGCTGGATCTGGGACAGCGGGATGACCGGGCCGTCTTGCTGCCACTGGTAGGTGGTGCGGGCGATGTGGATGCCGGCAGCGGCGTAGGCGGCGTAGACCAGGCCGGAGCAGTCATAGGCGCCCGGCCCGGCCGCGCCCCACTGGTAGGGCTTGCCGAGCTGGGCCATCGCGAAGGCGATCGCGGTGGCCACGGCGTGGCTGCCGCCCTGGGTGGCGTACCGGGCAGCCCACGCCATGACCTCGCTGACGTACCACTGGGCGTGGTTGTAGGCGAAGATGGCCTGTTCGATCCCGGCCGGGGTGCCGCCGCGGGCGCCGCTGGCGCACAGCATCGCGGCGGCGGTGAAGATCGCGTCGGCCGGGTCGTAGGGGCTGAGCGGCTGGCCGGGGTCGGCGTTGACCGCGAACTGGGCGAAGGTGGCGGGCTCGAACTGCATCGGGCCTTCGGCGCCGGCGCTGTTGGCACCGGAGCGGACGCCCGGCAGGGCCGAGCGGCCGTGGTCGGACTCGACCTCGCCGACGCCGGCCAGCACTGACCAGGGCAGCCCGGGGCAGGTCTTCGCGGCGGCCATGTACCAGGCCAGGTAGTCCGCGGGGATCCCGGACAGGGCCAGCGCGGTCGGCGTGCCGGTCAGGCCGGTGGCGGCGGGAGCGGCCTGGGCGGGGATGCCGGTGCTGGCGGTGACGAGCAGGATGAGGAACAGCGGGAACACGGCGAGGGCTGCTGCCGCTGCGGCCAGGGCCTTGGTCACGGCGCGCTCCTAGTAGAACAGGACGGCGCTGACCAGCCACCGGCCGCCGGAGCGGGTCAGCTGGACGGTGATGCCGTCGCTGGCGACCTGCCGGTCGGCCGCGGTCGTGGTCACGCGGGTGGCGTAAACCCGTAGGTACACCACGTCCGGGGCGGGTGCCGGGGCGCCGGCCGGCTGGGTGACCGCCCGCACGCGGACCAGGCTGACCAGGCGGGCGCGGCGCATGGCCTGCCAGGCGGCGGGGGCGGGCTGGCTGGCGGCGAGCTGGCGTTCCAGCGCGGCCGTGACCAGGGGCGCGCACAGTGCCAGGTACGTGCCGGGCTGGTCGTGCACGGCGTCAGTGCTCGCCCACGCCA
This sequence comes from Streptosporangiaceae bacterium, assembly GCA_965277615.1. Taxonomy (GTDB): domain Bacteria; phylum Actinomycetota; class Actinomycetes; order Streptosporangiales; family Streptosporangiaceae; genus Bog-532. The sequence goes on from CBDIDG010000005.1 coordinate 1,250,628, forward strand.
CGTAGAAGGCGGCAGCCACCGACGCGGGCCGGGCGTAGTCCGGGCGCGGGACGCGGACCTGCGAGCCCGGCGGCACCGCGATGCCGGACGCGGGACGCCCGCCCGCGACCGGCGGGTGCGGGGACGCTGCCCCGGTTGCGCATCCGGTGGCCAGGCCGGCGGCCAGCACCATCGCCAGCCATGCCCTGGGCTGCCGCGGAGTGTTCCTGGCCGCTTCGGGACGCTGGCCCCGCGCGGCCGTTGCCTTGCATCGAATCAATGTCTAACCTCGCGTCTCTTTCGTGAAGTTGACAGCACACCCGTATTTACGCATATGCTGCCCGCGAGGTTCAACTCATGTTGTCCACCAGCGAACTACAAATCATCTTAATGTGACCAGTCAAGCGCCGGCGCCCGGCGCCGTCAGGGCCGGACGGCCCCGGCCAGGCCACGGCCTGGCTGTCGGCGCAGCTCACCGGCGGCGAAGGAGGTGCGCCGTGTACCAGATGACGGCTGATCCCCGGTCCCGGCGGGCCGGGCCTGCGCCCTCGCCCCGGCTCGCCCCGCCCGGCGGGGTCGTCCTGATCGGGGCGCACGGCGGTGCCGGGGTGAGCACCCTGGCCGGGCTGCTCCGCCCGGCCTGGGATATGGGCGCGGTCAGGCGCCCCGGGCCTGGCCAGCGCCCGCTGCGGCCTGCGGGAATGCCGGTGGTCCTGGTGGCCCGCAGCACCGCCGCCGCGGCAGCCCGCGCGGTGACCGCGACAGGGCTGCTCGCCGCTCAGGGCGTGCAGGTCACGGTCCTGGCCGTGATCGGCGACGGGCTGCCCGAGCCCGCCGAGGCCAGGTACCGGTTCCGGGTCCTGGACGGCCGGGTCGGCGCGGTCGTCCGCGTCCCGTTCATCCCGGCCTTCCGCCTGGCCGCCGACCCGCTGTCGGTCAGACTGCCGCGCCGGGCGCAGCGGGCGCTGGCCGAGATCCGCGCGCTCGCCGGCGAGCAGCCGTCCGCGCCATCCGTAACACGACCGTAAGGAGCACCAGATGGGATTCATCCTCCAGGCAGCAGCAGCCCACGCCGTCTTCGCCGGCTACCTCACCGCCCACCGAGCCTGGGAGCACCTGGCCGGAGGGGCGCCCAACCCCCCGGCGCAGGCCCCGCCCGGGCTGAGTACCCCGGTCAACACGATCCTGGGCTGGGGGAAATGGGGCGTCCTGGTGTGCGGGGTCGCCGGGCTGCTGATCTGCGGCGGGAAGATGGCGATCGGGCACCGCAACCGGGCCACCTTCGCCGCGGACGGCGCGACCGGCGTGCCGTGGGTGCTGGCCGGGCTGAGCCTGGCCGCGGTCGCCGCCGCCATCGCCGGGGTGTTCCTGTGACCGGCGCCCGGCGCGTGATCCTCCCGGCCGCCGCGGTGGCGGCCGTCCTGCTCGGTGCCGGGCTGGCGCTCGCCCTGGCGGGCCGCCCGCCGGTGTCCCGCGCTCCAGCCGACGCGGCAACGGCCCCGGTCAGCCCCGCAAGCACGGCGGGCCAGGCCCAGCCGCAGGTCCCCTGGGTGAGCCTGGCCAGCGTGCGGTGGAGCGGCTTTTACGGGGTCCAGCTGCCGGTCTCCGCGCAGGCGGGGCCATACGACACCCGCGGGGGCATCGCGGCGGGCTTCGCGCACACCCCGCTGGGGGCGCTGCTGGCCGCGGTCAACATCGGGGTCCGCGCGAACGCGCAGTGGGGCCCGCGGATCTTCGGCGCGGTGATCCGCGGCCAGGTCACCGGGCCTGATGCTGCCGCGCTGCTGGCCGGCTGCCAGGCCGTCTACGACCAGGCCGCCCAGTCCGGGCAGGTAGCCGGCGGCCAGCCGCTGGGGACCGTGGACGTGACTGAGCAGGCGTTCCGCTGGATCACCTATACCCCGGCAGCCGCCATCCTCGACCTAGTCAGCGCCGGGCCCGGCGGCAACGGGGCCACGGTACGCGCCTCGGTCCAGATGGAAGTGGTCTGGGACGGCGGCGGCTGGAAAGTAGTCGCCCCACCCGGCGGCGACTGGGGCAACTCGGCCGCCGAGCTGTCCTCGCTGGCCGGGTACACCACGTTCCCCGGCCAGGGAGGCGGGCGCTGATGGCCTGCCCTGTTCTCATCTCCCCTGATTGTCTTGTTCTGGGCCCGGCAGTCAGCGCCGCTACAGGTACAGCCGCCTCCGGTGCGCTCAACGGGATCGCCGCCGCGATCGAGTCCGGGATCACCTGGATGGTGACCCAGACCTCCACCTGGTGGGTGCAGATACCGTCCCCGGACCTGTCCGGGGAACCTGCCGTAGGCCAGCTCCAGCAGTGGATGCTGCCGCTGACCGTCGGGGTCGCCGTGCTCGGGCTAATCATCGCGGGCGGGAAGATGGCGCTGACCCGCCGCGCGAACCCGCTCATCGATGTCGGCTCCGGGCTGGCCGTCATCTCCGCGACCTCGGCAGTCGGCGTCTTGCTCCCTGCGCTGCTGATCAAAGCGGGCGACGCCTGGTCCACCTGGGTGCTCCAGGCATCCACCGGGGGCCAGTTCACCCAGCGGCTGGTCAACGTGCTGACCCTGGGCGGGTCGACCGCTTCGGTGGTCGTGGTGCTCGGCGTCGTCGCCATCATCATCTCCGCCGTCCAGGCGGTGCTCATGCTGTTCCGGCAGGGCGCCCTGGTGGTACTGGCCGGGTTGCTGCCGCTGGCCGCTGCCGGGATGCTGACCCCGGTCACCCGCCGCTGGTTCCCCCGCGTCACCGGCTGGATGATGGCGCTGATCTTCTACAAGCCGGCCGCGGCGATGGTGTACGCGACGGCGTTCACCATGATCGGCACCGGCAAGGACCCGCGCACCGTGCTGATGGGCTTCGCGATGGTGTTCTTGTCCCTGCTGGCGCTGCCGGTCCTGATGCGGCTGTTCACCTGGACCACCGGGCACGTCGCGGACGCCTCCGGCGGAGGCGGCTTCCTCCAGACCGCGCTTCAGGGTGCGGTGGCCATCGGCGCGCTGCGCGGGATGTCCGGCGGGGCGGGCGGCTCCGGCCCGGTCGAGCAGGCCCGCATGGTCAGCTCACGGCTCGGCCCCGCCGATTCCGGGCCGGCCGGGGCGTCGTCGTCCGGCGCCGGAGCCCGGCCAGGTACCACGCCTGGCATGCCACCGGCCGCGCCAGGAGCGCCGGCCGGCTCCGCCGCGGCGGCCCCCGCCGCCAGGGCAGGCGCGGCTTCCGGCGCCGCGGCTTCCGGCGCGAGCACCGGGTCCGCCGCAGCCGCCGGCGCCGGCCCGGCGGGGATCGCCGTCGCCGGGCTCGCGGCAGGCGCGGCCAGCGCACGACGCAAGGCAACCGAGGCCATGCAGCCGCCCGGCACCCCAGGAGGAGACCAGTGAGCTACCACGACACGAACACGCCCCGGGATTACGGCGGGTGGCGCCGCCGCCGCGGCATCGGGATGTTCGGGTTCGGCGCGGTGGGCACCGCCGCCGTGCTCGGCGCCCTGCTCGTCCTGATCATCACGGCCACCGCGGATGCTGCCGCGCTGCTGTACCTTGCCCCCCCGGTCCTGCTGGCCGGCGGGCTCGGCATGGCCAGGATCGGCGGGGAGCCGCTCGCCCTGGCCGCGGTGCGGCGGATCCGCTGGCGGTACGGCTCAGCGCGGAACTGGACCCGGTACCGGGCCGCGGTGGCCGCCGAGCATTCGCCGGGGTTCCAGATGCCCGGGGTGCTGGCGCCGCTGACGCTGCTGGACTGCGAGGACGGGTACGGCGGGCGCTACGGCATCGTGCTGGACCGCCGCACCGGGCTGATGACCCCCACGCTGCGGGTGATCCCCGCCTCTACCTGGCTGGCCAACCGCGCCGACGCCGACACGTGGGTCGCTAACTGGGGCGGCTGGCTGGCCTCGCTCGGCTACCTGCCCATGGTCCGGCATGTGACTGTCACCATCGACACCGCACCCGAGCCCGGCACCTCGCTGGCCGACTCGGTCGCCGCCGCCCTCGACCCCGCATCCCCGCTGGCCGCCCGGCAGATCATGGGGCAGCTCGTGGAGTCGGCGCCGGCCGCCGCCGCCGATGTCGACACGCGCGTGTCGATCTCGTTCGACCCCAAGCTGAGCCCCGCCGCGCCCTCCGACATGACCGGTGCCGCCGCCGAGGTCGGCCGCGTCATGCACGGCCTGGAATCAGCGCTGGGCACCTGCGGGGTGACCGTGCTCGGCCGGGCCAGCGCCGCCGAACTCGCCGGGATCGTGCGCACCGCGTTCGACCCGGCCGCCCGCGGTGAGGTCAACCGCATCCTCGCCCCGCCGCCTGCCGCCCCGCTAGCGCAGGAGCTGAGCTGGGCCGATGCCGGGCCGGTCGGGGCCGAGGAAGAAGCAGGCTGCTACCGGCACGACAGCGGGATCAGCGTGACCTGGGCCTGGTCCGAGGCGCCCCGGCAGAACGTGACCGCCGACGTGCTCGCCCGCCTGGTCGCCCCGGGCCGCCACCCCAAGCGGGTCAGCCTGCAGTACCGGCCGTTCCCGGCCGCCGAAGCCACCCGCGTACTGGAAAGCGAGGTCAACGCCGCCCAGTTCCGGGCCGTGTACAAGCGCCGCACCGGGCGCGATGAGACCGCGCGGGACAGCTACGACCAGGCCCGCGCCCGGCAGGCCGCCGCCGAGGAAGCCGCCGGCGCCGGGGTGTGCCTGGTCTCCCTGTACGTCACCGTCACCGTCACCAGCGACGCCGAGCTACCGCGGGCGGCGGCCGAGACCGAGGCCGCCGCCGAATCCTCCAAGATCCGCATGAGACGGATGACCTACAGCCAGGCCGCCGGGTGGACCGCCACCCTTCCGTGCGGGATCTGCCCGGCCGAGCTGGCCCGGCGGATGCCGCACTAGCACCAGGAGCCGTCATGACATCACTGCACCCCGCCCGGTACCGGCGGCCCGCGGAGCGTCCACGCCAGCCGGCCGGCCGGCCGGCAGGCCCTGGCACCGCCTCCCCAGCGCGCCAGGCACCGGTCCCGCCAGCGTGGGGATGGAAGGTCCCCTGTGCTGGCCGGGCCGCGCACGTCGCCGCGGCCCCGGAGTACCAGGCCACCACCACCCAGGTCTGCGGGCTGTTCCCGTTCACGGCCGGCTCGGGCACGCCGGCCATCGGCACCCCAGTCGGGCGGCACCAGCTATTCGGCGAGGTGGTGTGCCTGGACCCGCTGGCCTGGCTACGCGCCGGGCTGGTGGTCAATCCCGGCGAGTTCGTCCTCGGCCAGCCGGGCGTCGGGAAATCCACCCTGGTCAAAAGGCAGCTGACCGGAGCCGTCGCTACCGGCACCCAGGTCCTAGTCCTCGGGGATACCAAGCCGGACTACAGCATGCTGGTCGAGCATCTCGGTGGTCAGGTGATCCGCGTCGGGCGCGGCATGGACCGGATCAACCCACTCGACGCCGGCCCGCTGGGCGCAGCGCTGCGCCGGATGAGCGGCCCCGACGCGCAGGCACTGCGCTGGGAGGTCCGCTCCCGCCGCCTGTCCCTGCTGATGGCCCTGTGCACGCTCATCCGCGCAGCACCCATCACCAACGCCGAGGAAGTCATCCTCGGCCGCGCCATCGACCTGCTCGATGACCGGCTCACCTCGGCCCAGCCTGCCGTCACCGATGTGCTGGCCGTCATCGAGCAGGGCCCCGACACCCTGCGCGCCGCCGCCCGCACCGATACCCCGGCCGGATTCCGGGACCGCGTATCGGACCTGGTCTTCACCCTCGACCTGCTCTGCACCGGCAGCCTGGCAGGCGTCTTCGACGGCCAGACCACCAAGCCCATCGACCTGGACGCACCCGCGGTCAGCGTAGATATCAGCCGGGTCGGCGCGGCAGGTGACCACCTGCTCACCGCCGCGATGCTGTCCACGTGGGCGCACGGGTACGCGATGGTCGACGCCGCCGCGGCCCTGGCTGAGCAGCACCTCGCCCCCCGCCGCTCCTACCTCGCGGTGATGGACGAGCTGTGGCGGGCCCTGCGCGGCGCGCCCGGACTGGTCGACTATGCCGACTCGCTCACCCGGCTGAACCGGGCCAAGGGCATGGGCACCATCATGATCACCCACTCCCTCGCCGACCTCGACGCGCTATCGAGCGAAGAAGACCGCGCTAAGGCCCGCGGCTTCGTGGAACGCTGCGCGATCACCGTCATGGGCGGCCTGCCGCCCCGCGAACTTGCCCGGGTCTGCGAGATCACCCCGCTCACCGGGCCAGAACAAGAGCTGGTCACCTCCTGGTCGGCCCCGGACTCCTGGCAGCCCGGCGCCAAGCACCCCGGCCGAGGCAAGTACCTGATCAAAACGGGCGAACGACTGGGAATCCCCGTCGAACTGTCCCTGGTCGGCGCCGAATACGACCTCTACGACACAGACCAGGCGATACGCGCCGCAACCCCGCCAGCCCGGCTCACACTCTCCGCCATCGCAGCAGAACTGGAGGCCACCCATGAGCAGTGAAACCCCGGAGATTGCCGCACGGCGTCTCTCACTGGGGTGCTGACCGCATGAGCCGCCCCGTTACGGGCACGTGCCCGCACGAGCGCGGGGTGTTCATATGGCTGGCCGACGGGCCGTGGCGCGGAGACCCCGCCGACCCAGACTACGGCCGCTACCCGTGGGTCCACGACACAACCATGATCCCCGGGCACCTCACAGTGTGCGAGCTGATGCCGTTCGCCACGGCCATCGAGGCGGGTGAAGCTCCGATGACAACCGGGGCTGGAACTGCCGTCCTGGCGAACCTGCCGACCGCAGCCGTCCGGGATCGAGTTTCGTTCAAACCGGGGCCCGTCGTGCAGTTGGCCCTATTTGACGACGCCGCGCTCACAGAAACGGCGGGGGGTGCGCCAGTCGCCGCTGACACCCCGGAAAGCGCCAACGGAGCCGGAGTCGAGGCGGCCCAGGTCGGCTTCCCTGTGGCGAACCCGCTTGCTCCGCCTGGGCCGGCGGCCTTCGGGTCCACCTCCGCTCGCGGCCGTGCCAACCGAGCAAGACAGCACGATCAGCACCCAGCCCGCGGTCGGGGGCGATGACCTTGCCGACGTCTGCTTGCCACAGCGTGGTGCTCAAGAAACTCCGGGACTTTCCGGCAACCGGCCAGGCGTGACTGGATCACCGAGCCTGCCGCCGCAGCGGTAGTTCGCTGGCCAGCCAGAACGGACATTCCCCCCCGCGCAGACCCAGCCAAGGAGCAGCGCCATGCCAGACCCAGCGGACCGAATGACAACCCGGCCCGAAGACGGCAACCCAGATACGCACCCGGTGCTGGAGGCCATCGCCGAGGCTTCCGGCGCAATCAGCGATGCCGCCGCCTACCTGAGCCCCACTCGCGCGTTCGACGAGCCGTCCCTCGAGGAAGGCGACTGGCCGCGGGACCTGGACAGCCCGGAAACGCTGCGCATGGTGGAACACCTGGCCGATATCGCGTACAGCGCCGGTCGCTGTCTGGCTGGAATCACATGCCAGCACGCTATCCCCGACGCGGCGAAACCCGAACTCGACGTGATCGCGGACCTGCTCTTTGAAGCAGGCCGCAAGCTCACCGCGCTAACGGGAACCCCTGGCCAGGAAGCAGAGGGCGCCAGCCCGGCACAGCACGCCGGCCTGGATTTCCCGGCCGCGCCAACCGCCGACCCGCCCGCCGGCCCTGCCCGGCCGGCCGCGGCTGGAACCGCCCCCACCGCCCGGCCCCCAAGGCAGTCACCATGAGCCGCCGTGCCGACCGTCGCCTGCCCGCCGGACGTAGCCGCGTCTTCCGGCCGCAAGCATGCCGCGACAGCCACTCACCAGAAGGAACCGACAGGAGCATAGGCCATGCCAGACCAGGACCATCTCATCCTCGTGCTCGCACGTGACGCCGAGGAGATCACCCGCGACATGTCAGTTTTCTTCGCCCCGACCCGGGATTTGATCGAACCCGGCGCCGACTGGCCGCCCGAACTCGGTCCCGGCGAGCTGGCCACGCTGATCCCGCAGTTGCGCCTTGCGATCGGGCATCTGGCCGACGTGCTGCGGCAGATCATCCTTGACAGCAAAGGTGATCCGGGCAAAGCCAGGCTGGTCAGCGAGGGCATCGGCCTGATCGAGCAGGGTGAGCAGGCAGTACAGGCAGGCGAGACGCTATTCGGCGTCCCCGCAAACCCGCCGGGTGCCCGCCCTGAGCCGGAAGTGGCCGCGCAGGACTTCCCGCACGGAGCTGCCGTCACGCCAGCCACCGGGACTTCACTGGCCCCGCCCGAGGCCGGCCCGGCTAACCCCGGGCCGCCCCGGCCGGGCACCAGCGCCGGCACCAGGCATCCAGGCTGACCCGGGCCCGGCTGAACCGATGACTACAGCGATGCCCGCAGCGCAAGACTGGCCCGCCATGCTCACGGCCAGGCAGCTCGCTGGCCACCCGCGGAACGCCCAGCACCGGGCCGGAGGCTGCGTAACCCTGTGCGGCCTGGCGACCAGGCATCTCAAGGCGGGCCCGGTGCGAGGGCTGGGATCATGACCCGGGCCGCAGGCCCGCGGGTGCCGCTGCTGGCCGGTAACGGCGCCGGGGTCTGGGTGGTGCTGCTGATCGGCTGGGGCCTGGCCGCCGCGGCATGGGTGGCCTGGCTCGCCGCCCGCATCGCCGCGGCCCTGGCCGGGCAGCGCATCCCCCCGTTCAGCGAACGGTGGGTCATCAGCCTGGCCCGCTGGCGTACCAGCCAGGCATGGCCCGGCACGCCCACCATCCTGGTCGCGCTGATCGCCGTGGTGCTGGCGTGCACGGTCATCACGGCCGGGACCATCGTGTGGCGGATCATCGCCGCGCGCATCCCCAGGCCCGGCGACCCGGTCGCCGCGCTGGCCGGTGACCCGCAGATCACGCCGCTGACACCGGTCCCGGCGGCCAGGACCGCCATCCGGCTCCGCCCGTCGCTGGCCGGGGCCAATCCGCGGTCGCTGCCGGCCGCCGATACCGGGCTGCTGCTCGGTGACCTCAAGCGGCCCGCTGGCCGCGGCCCGGCCCTGTTCGCGTCCTGGGAAGACACCATCACCGCGTTCATGGCGCCCCGCTCGGGCAAGACGACCGCCCTGAGCATCCCCTACGTCCTGTCCGCGCCCGGCGCCGTCGTCGCCACGTCCAACAAGACCGACCTGTGGGCCGCTACCGCTCAGCTCCGCGCCGGACCGGGCAGCGGCGTGTGGCTGTTCGACCCGCAGCTCATCACCGGTTCGCGCCAGCGCTGGTGGTGGAACCCGCTGGCCGGGCTAGGCTCCGTCGAGGCCGCCCACCGGCTCGCCGCCCACTTCGTGCTCACCGTGGACGACAGCACCAAACGCGACCTGTGGGGGCCGGCCGCCCAGGACCTGCTCTGCTCGGTGTTCCTGGCCGCCGCGTCCTCGGGCCGGTCGCTGCGCGAATGCGGCCGGTGGCTGGCCGATGCCGGCTCCCCGATCCCCGCCGAACTGCTCGATGCCGCCGGGTTCAGCGCCCTGGCCGCCAGCCTGCGCGGCGCCCAGAACGGCGCACCGGAAACCCGCGACGGCATCTACCAGACCGCCCGCACCGCGGCGAAATGCATCAACGACGAGGACATCATGACCTGGGTCGCGCCGCCCCGCGGCAAAGACCTTCCGGCGTTCGACCCAGTTAGCTTCGCGGCCGGCCGCGACACCCTGTACCTGCTGACCGAATCCCGGTCAGCGGCGTCCCCGCTGATCGCCGCGCTGACCGACACGGTGATGCGGGCCGGGCGGCGCCAGGCCGAGCGGTGCGGCGGGCGGCTCGACCCGCCCATGGCGGTCATCCTGGACGAGGCCGCCAACATCTGCCGGATCGCGGACCTGCCCGAGCTGTACTCCCACCTGGGCTCCCGCGGCATGGTGCCGGTCACCATCCTCCAGTCCTACCAGCAGGGCGTCTCGGTCTGGGGCGAGCCCGGCATGGCCGCGCTGTGGGGCGCCTCGACCAAGAAGGTCATCGGCGCCGGCATCGACGACCCGCGGCACGCCCGGGACCTGGCCACCCTGGTCGGCCAGCACGACGTGCCGGTCATCTCCGTCAGCTACGGCGACGGCCGCGCCAGCCAGCAGCTGTCGCTGCGCCGCCAGGAGATCCTGGAGGCGGCCGACATCCGCGCTCTGGCGCCAGGCTCGGCGCTGCTCCTGGCGACCGGAGCCCGGCCCGCGCTGATCAGCCTGCGGCCCTGGTACTCGGGCCCGCACGCCCCCCCGATCACCGCCGCCATCGGCCGGGCCGAGGCCGACATGCAGCGCGCCGCCCAGAACCACTATGCGCAGGCCCGGCCGGCGGCGATGCCGTTCCGGCACCGAGAGGAGACTCCGTCATGACCATCCAGCCCGGTACCGGGTCATCCGCCAACGGTGACGGCACCCCCCCACCCCAGCCGGTATACAGCAGCGTCGAGGAATGGGTGACCAGCCACTTCTTGCCGATGTTTCGGCGCCCGCTCGGCGGGGAGTACCGGTGGTGCCCGCAGTGGTGGCGGCACGCCGAGGCGATCACCCGGCTCACCGCGCTATGGCACACCTGGGAAGCGCTCCGCCTCCAGCCCGGTACCGGGATGGCCACCTGGCTGCGGGACCACCTCGACCACCAGCTCCCCGTCCTGCTCGGCCGGACCGGGCCGTTTGCGATGTGCTCCGAAGACGAGCACATCGACCCCCGCCAGGCCACCGCCGAGCAGCCGCCGCCCGGCTGGTGGGACATCAGCCCGCGCCCGGCTGCGCCGCCGGGTGACGCGAGCGTTCCCGGCCGCGCCGCAGAGACTGAGGCGTGATGGCCGGCCACCCGGCCCGCCAACTCGCGCGGATGGCCGCGGACGCCGCCGGGGAACTCCGCGGCTACACCGACCCCGCCGACCCCATCCCGTGGGAACTCACTGAGGACGATCACCGCGCCATCTTGCCGCTTCTGCACCATGCCGTCGCGGACCTGGCCGTCTGCATCGACGGCATTGCCCAGGCCACCGCCGACGAGCATGCGAGACAGCAGCTCACTGAGGGCATCGGCAGGCTGCTGAGCGGATGCACCCACCTCAGCGCGGCAAGTACCGCGCTCAGCGCTCCCGGCGCGGAACCGGACGCGGAGCCGGTTATCACGACGCAGCCCGTGCAGCTGTCAGCAGCCGATTTCCCCGCCGCGATGACCGCCGGCATGCTCCAGGCCGCCACCAGGCCCGCGGCGCGCACACCCGGCCCGGCCGCCGCGATCCCGCCCGCGCACCCACGCGCGGGCCGCCTGCGGCCGGGCAGCTCCCCGCCCAGGTAAGAGGCCCGCCTGCCCGCGGCAATTCAGGTCTCCGCGTACCAGGTGAGTCAACTTAATACAAAAAAATAAAGATCATTTTTTAACTTCAGTTGACCATAGTGGAAGGGGGCGCCTACGATGCTTCTAGAGGTCAGTAGCGGCCACTGCCGTCCAGGTGGACCCGTGACCCCGTCCCGGCCTTGCCCGGCACTCGCGGCGGGGGTGAGCCCGCGGTGGTAGCGAAACGGCGCCGGGATTACTTCAAGCACGTAGAAGGCCAGCTCAGCTTCGAGGACCTGCTGAAGCTGGCAGAGAAACAGGAGGGAGAACACGACGGTGAACAGGTACGGCGCGATGGCCTGCAGCCACTGGGCACGGTGGCTGCCGCAGCAGTACGCGACGATCAGCGATCCGGACAGCTTCTTCTCGAAGATTGGGCAGGAAGCAGCCCGGCAGATCGACGAGCTGACGACGGAGCTGGCGGGCAACGGCCAGCCAGGCGAGGACTACCTGGCCAGGGCGGGCAGGCTGAACGCGGCCCGCAGCCAGGCCGAGGAGATCGTCCTGCCGCAGCAAGTCCTGCCGGCACCCGAGCCGGGGGCCAGCGAGGACCCGGAGGAGAACGACCCGCTGCCGGCGAGCGCGCAGCGGCCCCTGGTGATCGGGCGCGGCCACCCGATGTGGGCGGAGATCAACGCCGAGCAGGAGGAGCGTCTGCAGGGCAGCTAACCGCCACCCCGCGGTTCTGGCCCCGGGGCCAGGACGACCTGGCCCCGTCCGGTTCCGTCGCCCGCGTCCGCGCCAACCTCGCGGCGCTCGCCACGCTGCGCGCGATCGAACGGGACAGCCGCCCGGCAGTGTCTCAGGAGCAGGCGGTCCTGGCCCGCTGGTCCGGGTGGGGGGCCGTCCCGGAGGTCTTCGACGACGGCAAGCCCGAGTTCGCCTGGGCGCGCGAGGAACTGTCCGGACTGGCCACACCGGGGGAACTGTCAGCCGCCGCGCGCAACACCCTCAACGCGCACTACACCGATGCCGCCCTGGTCCAGGCCATCTGGACCGGGGTGCAGCAGCTCGGCTTCGCCGGGGGCCGGGTCCTGGAAGCAGGATGCGGCAGCGGGAACTTCATCGGTTTCGCGCCCCGCGCCGCGAGCGTCACGGGCGTGGAACTGGACCCGGTCACCGCCTCGATCGCGGCGATGCTGTACCCCGACGCCGATATCGCCAACGAGTCCTTCGCCGACACCCGCGCCCCCGAAGGCAGCTTCGACCTGGCCATCGGCAACGTCCCGTTCGGCAGTTTCGCCCTCACCGACAGCCGGCACAACCCCGGCGGGCACAGCATCCACAACCACTTCATCATCAAGAGCCTGCACCTGGTCCGGCCCGGCGGCCTCGTCGCTGTAGTGACCAGCCGCTACACCATGGATGCCCGCAACCCCGCCGCACGCCGCGAGATCGCCGCCCTGGCCGACCTCACCGGAGCAGTCCGGCTGCCCAGCGGCGCGCACCAGCAGGCCGCCGGGACCAAGGTCATCACCGACCTGCTGATCTTCCGCCGCCGCGAGCCCGGCCGCGACCCGGACGGCACCGCCTGGGAGCAGACCCGGATCGCTGGGATCGACGGCGTCCAGGTCCCGGTCAACGAGTACTTTCTCGCCAGCCCCGGTGCCGTGCTCGGCGAGATGCGCGTCACCCGTGGTGCCTACAGCGCCGAGGACCTGGTCGTCGCCGCGTCCGGGGACACCACCGCGGCCCTGGCCCGCGCCCTGGCCCGCATCGCCGATGCCGCCCCGGCCCGCGGCCTGGCCTGGACCGCCGCGCCGGACCAGGCCCGCCCGGCACAGGCCGGGACGCGGTCTGATCACCCCGATGGCTACCTGGAAGCGCACCGCGACGGCACCTTCACCCAGGTCGCCCAGGGCCACGCCGTCCCGTTCCCGGTCCCCGGCACCCAGGCCGCCGAGCTGCGGCAGATGCTCCGGCTCCGCGACGCGGTCACCGGCCTGCTGGACGCCGAGTCGGCATCCCGGGAGAACACCCCCGAACTGGACGCCCTGCGCCGCGACCTCAACCGGCGCTACGACGATTACGTGCGGTCCTACGGCACGGTCAACCGGTTCTCCTGGCGGCCCACCGGCCGCCCCGACCCGGACACAGGCGGGGAGAAACTGGCCCGCATCCGCCCGCCCCAGGGCGGCTTCCGCTCCGACCCGTTCGCCCCCCTGGTCCAGGCACTGGAGGAATTCGACCCGGTCAGCCAGACCGCCGGCAAGGCCGCGATCTTCACCAGCCGCGTCATCGCTCCCCGCAACCCCCGCCTGGGCGCCGACAACGGCGCCGACGCGCTGGCGATCTGCCTGGACGTCCTCGGCGAGGTCCGTCTGGACGCCATCGCTCGGCTGCTGGGCACCGACGAGGACCAGGGCCGCCGCGAGCTGGGCACCCTGGCCTTCGACGACCCCGAGACCGGCCGGCTGATCCCGGCCGCGGAATACCTGTCCGGCAAGGTCCGCGACAAGCTGGAAGCTGCCGAGTGGGCCGCCGCCGACGACCCCCGCTACGACGTCAACGCCGAGGAACTGCGCAAGGTCATCCCGCCCGACCTGATGCCGTCCGAGATCGACGCCCGGCTGGGCGCCTCCTGGATCGACGCCTCCCACATCAGGGACTTCCTCGCCGAAGTCCTCGCCGACCCCGGCGTGCGGGTCGAGCATCCCGGCGGGCAGGTCTGGACCGTCCGCGGCAACCGGGACACGGTGCTGGCCACCTCCACCTGGGGTACCAGCCGCTACCCCGCCACGTCTCTGGCCCAGGCGATCCTGGAGCAGCGGCGCATCGAGGTCCGTGACAAGATTGCGGACGAATCCTGGGTCCTGAACATGGACGAGACCCTCGCCGCCCAGGAAAAAGCCGGCGAGATAGCCGAGCGGTTCCGCGACTGGGCCTGGGAAGACCCGGCCCGCGCCGAGAGGCTCGCCGCCGTCTACAACCGGCTGTTCAACGACGTCGTCCTGCGCTCCTACGACAATGCATCGCTGTCACTTCCCGGCCTGGCGCTGAGCTTCGAGCCCCGCCCGCACCAGGTCGCCGCCGTCGCCCGGATCATCCACGAGCCCGCCGTCGGGCTGTTCCACGAGGTCGGCGCCGGGAAAACCGCCGAGATGACCATGGGCGCGATGGAACTGCGCCGCCTCAAGCTGGTCAACAAGCCTTGCATCGTAGTCCCCAACCACATGCTGGAGCAGTTCAGCCGCGAATTTCTCCAGCTCTACCCCCAGGCCGCGGTCCTGGTCACCCAGCGCGAAGATCTCCAGGCCAGCCGGCGCCGCCAGTTCGTCGCCCGCTGCGCGACCGGGGACTGGGACGCGGTCATCATGTCCCGGTCGGCGTTCGAGCGGATCCCCATGAGCGCGGACGCCCAGAGCGAGTACCTGGGCGCCGAAGTGGACCGGATGAAGGACTTCATCGCCGCATCCAGGGAAAGCGACGGGATGAGCGTCAAGCGGCTGCAAGGCGCTCTGTTGCGTGCCGAGGAACGTATCAAGAAGAAGCTGGACTCCGCCAAAGACCCGGGCATCACCTTCGAGGCCACCGGCATTGACTACCTGTTCATCGACGAGGCGCACGGCTATAAGAACCTGCGTACCCCGTCTAATATCCCCGACGCCGCGATCGACGGGTCGATGCGGGCCTCCGACCTGGATATGAAGATCAGCTACCTGGCTGGGCGCAACGGCAGGCGGGTAGTTACCTTCGCCACCGCCACCCCGATTGCCAACAGCATCACCGAAGCGTACGTGATGCAGCATTACCTGCGGCCTGACCTGCTGGAATCCGCCGGGATCACCGACTTCGACACCTGGGCCGCCACCTTCGGGGAAACCGTCGACCAGATCGAGATGGCCCCCGAAGGCGGCAGCAGCTTCCGGCAGAAAACCCGGTTCGCCCGGTTCACCAACGTCCCGGAGATGCTGCGCCGCTGGCACGTCTCTGCCGACATCAAGACCGCCGAAGACCTCAAGCTTCCCGTCCCGGCCCTGGCTCAGCGGCCCGCCGACGGCCAGCGCGCTCCCGAGACCGTCATCAGCCAGCCGTCTGACGGGCAGCTCGACGTGATGGGCGAGCTGGGCGACCGGGCCGATGCGATCCGCAAGCGGGAGGTGATGCCCGAGGAAGACAACATGCTCAAGGTCTGCATGGACGGCCGCAAGGCTGCCCTTGACCTGCGGCTGCTGGGCCGGCCCATGACCGTCCCCGGGAAGATCGGCAGCGCGGCTGGCCGGATTGCAGACCTGTGGCAGGCCCACCGCGACGACGCGTACCCCGGCCCGGACGGGCACGACGCCCCGGTGCGCGGCAGCCTGCAACTGGTCTTCTGCGACATCGGCACCCCCGGCGACGGCTGGAACGTCTACGAGGAACTCCGCGACCAGCTCACCGCCCGCGGCCTGCCGCGCGAGGCTATCCGGTTCGTGCACGATGCCAAAACCGACCGCGATAAGGGCGAGCTGTTCGCCGCCTGCCGCGCCGGGACCGTCGCTGTCCTGATCGGCAGCACCGAGAAGATGGGCGTCGGCACCAACGTCCAGTTCCGCGCCATCGCCCTGCACCATCTCGACTGCCCGTGGCGTCCCGCCGACGTTGCCCAGCGCGAGGGCCGCATCCTGCGCCAGGGCAACCACAATCCCGAGGTCCAGATCCTCCGCTACGTCACCGAACGTTCCTTCGACGGTTACATGTGGCAGACCGTCGAACGCAAGGCCCGGTTCATCGCCCAGGTCATGCGCGGACGGCTGGACGTCCGCGAGATCGAGGACATCGGCGACGCCGCCCTGTCCTACAGCGAGGTCAAGGCCCTGGCCACCGGGAACCCGCTTCTCATGGACAAGGCCGAAGCTGACGCCGAGCTGACCCGGCTCGAACGCGCCGAACGTGCCTGGCTCCGCAACCACGACGCGCTCCGCCAGAAAGTCGCCGCGAACCTCCGCCGCGTCGCCGAACTGGAAGCACTCACCGGCCAGATCGACACCGCCATCGGGCGCCGCCGCAACACCCGCGGGGACGCGTTCAGCATGACCCTCGGCACTACCCGGTTCACCAAGCGGAACGACGCCGGCGAGCAGCTCAAGAATCTCATCGCCGCACTGCACGAAGCACTCATGAAGAGTAGTCACAGGCAGCTCGGCGAGCGGCCCGGCCAGCTCGCAGGCTTCGACGTCGCCGTCGTCGTGGAACGCGTCCTGGGCACCACCAGTGTCACCATCACCCTCGACGGGGCGCCCGGCGCCGAACTGCGGATGGAGCCCGCCGACATCCGGGCTCATGACCCCGGCAAGCTCATCGTCCGGCTCGAAGGCCGCCTCGCGGGCCTGGAATCCCTCAAGACCCGGACCCTCACCGACATCGACCGGCTGACCACCGAAGCTGACCGGGCCCGCGACGACCTGGACAAGCCCTTCACCCAGGCCGGCCACCTCGCCGCCGCCCGCGAGCGCGTCCGGGAGATCGGCGAGAAGCTCAGGCACGAAGCGGCACCCCAGCAACGGGACGCGAACTGGGCCGCCAGGACGGTCCAGGACCCGGGCGACCCTGACTGGCTGGCTGCCGCAGCGATGCACGATGCTACGGCGATGGCCGGGATGATGCCCGGCTCCTCGGTCGTCGTGCTCACCCATCACGGGCGGTCGCGGGAACCCGTCGAGGCTGCGCGCCGCGACTTTCCCGAAACCAACCCGCTGGCAGCGCCAGTACCAGACGGATCACCCGCACCGCGACCGCCAGGGCTGCCTGCCCGGGGTCCCCGACCCGGTCGGTAAGGCTGCCGGCGACTGCGGCAGCACCTGGGATAACTCCAGCAACGATGTGGAAGCCGGGCCACACCAGTTACGGCGATACGCTCGTTTAGCGGACGGCGGTCAGAGCGTCTGGCCAGTGAGAAGGACGGCTCCGTGCAGGGAGCCGTTGCCCGGCTGCTCTGCTGTGATCTCCATGGTGCGGAACTGCCGGGGGTCGACTCCGGTCGTCATCGTGAGGGTGGCCGATCCGGAGTTGCCGACGACGAACGAGCCGCCGGTTGTCACCTGCGGGTGGAGCGTGGTGCTGCCGGGAGCGGCCCACCAGCATACGTAAACCTCGTTGCCGGGCAGTGGCTTGAGGCCGTGCACGGTCAGGTCGAAGGTCCAGCTTTCGCCGGCCTGGCGGGCCGTTGCCTGCCCGGTGGCGTCGCCGACGCCGAAGATCTTGGCCGCAGCTGTGGCGTGCAGCGGGATGACCACGGTTACTGGGGCTGGCCCCCGGCCGAGGCTGAGCGGAACGATGATAGCGGCGGCGATGATGGCTGCGGCGACGGCAGCTATGGCCGCCAGGCGGCGAGGGTAGCGCCGCCACACCGGCAGGGGGGTGACTGCCGGCCGGGTCTCCGGCTCGGCCGGTGCGGGCTGGTCGGCAGGCGATGGGCGGAGCCCGGCCTCGTCCTCGGCCGGAGCCAGAAGCGGGGGGATCGGCTGGACCTTGGTCTCGGGCTCAGCCGGGGGCTGGCGCTCGGGCATCGGGTAGACCCGGGTGACGGCCTGGTCCTCGGCGTCAGCCGGGCGATCGGCCTCGGCGCGCTGGCCGGCCAGGGCGGCGACCATGGCGGTGACTGTCCGGTCTTCGAGGCCGGCGGGCGGCTCGACGTGCGGCGGAAGGTTGATGATGATCTGGCCGATGTCATTGTATTTCTCGATGACGCCCTGGCAGTAGCGGCACCCGGCCAGGTGGCGGTTGAACTCTGCTCGCCGGTCCTGGGGCAGGTTGCCGAAGACGAAGTCGAACGCCTCGGGGTGGGCCAGCTCGATGTCCCGCTCAGAAGCCATCGTTGCCTCCTCGCAGGCCGGCCAGTTCGGCCCGCAGCGTGTCGGCGGCCTTGGCCGTCCGGGATTTGACGGTGCCGATCGGGATGCCCAGGCGCTCGGCGATCTCGGCCTGGGTCAGGTCGTCCCGGACCAGGCGCATCACGTCGCCGTAGATCGAGGGGAGCTTGTCCAGGGCCTGGTCCACTGTGAGGATCGTGAGCGCTTGGTCGACGGTGTCGTACTGGGGTGGCAGCTGGAAGTCCTCGACCGGGAGCAGCGGCCGGGATGAGGGGCGCCGGGCTATATCGATGGCGGCCGAGCGGGCTATGGTGAACAGCCAGCCCCGCACCGGGCCCCGGGTGGCGTCATAGCTCCCGGCCCGCTGGCAGAACTTGATGAAGGTCTCCTGCACCATCTCTTCGGCTAGCCCTTGGTCGTTGAGCACATGGACGCCGAACCGGAACAGCTCCATGCGGTACTTGCGGTAGAGCCTTCGTGCCGCATCCTCGTCGTTGCGGGCGGCGATGCTGGCGACCAGGCGGATCTCGTGCGGGCCGGTGGGTGCCCCGCTGTCGCTCCACGACACGGTTCACCCCCGCCTCTGCTGAGTCCTACGTGTGTCAGCTGCCGATGGTTCACCCAGGTTTCGTCGTCTGTTTCCAGTATGCGCGGCTGCCCAGCCGGGGGGAAAACCTGGTCCCCGAGCGAACCGAACCGCTGCCCGGTCTCGTAGGTGATGCGCACATGCCACAAAGCGGATTAAAAGGAAGGAACCCGGCCCGTCCGGCGCCTTCGATGACCTCGCGGTGCGCCAGTTGCCCGAAATCACCATCAAGGGGTCTATTCCTGTTCGGGGGTTCAAGACGTGATGACCGGCCTGTACTGGATCGCTGCGGTTCTGGCCCTAGTATGGGCCGGGTACACGGCCCTCCGGCTGCGGCGCGACAGGTCAGCGCTGGTAGTGGCGTCGTTGCTGTGCATGGCAGCCGCGGCCGCCGCGATGGGGATCGCGGCGGTCTGGCCGGAGCTGATGTGGGCCGGGCCCGCTCACCCGGTTATCGCCTGGCTCCTGGTGTCACTGGGCTTGCTGGCCACCTGGGCCTTCCTGGGCGTGCTCGCGGCCGTCACCGGCCAGACCGCTCGTCCGCTCGCGCTGGTGGCGGTGCCGCTCGCGGCAGCCGCTGCCGGAGGACTGATCCTGGCCGGGGTGCCGCGGGCCTGGGCGGTCGGCCCGGCGCCTGATGCGTGGAGCGTCCACGCCCTGGCCAGCCAGTGCTTGCTGGGAGCCTGCTGCTGCCCGGCTGAGCGGCGGATCACCGTCATCGCGTGGCGGTTCTCCCGCCGGGTGCGGGTCTGGCATATCCGCTGGGGCATGCGCGCCGTGGCGGCAGGCGCAGCGGCTGAGCTTGCCCTGATCCTGGCCAGGGCCGCCATGATCGGCAGCTACGCCGGTGGTGAGGAGGCCGCCGGGCGCGCGGCGACGGCTATCGCGGCGGCTCAGGCGGCAGCGGTGATCTCGATCATCGCGGGGACAACAGCCTCAGCCTGGTATCCGCCGCTGTCCCGCCTGGCGCGGCAGGCGTGGCTGTGGTCCGCCTACTGGCGGCTGCGCCCGCTGTGGGCCGCGCTGCGGCGAGTCATCCCCGAGGTCACGCTACCGCGTCCGCCTGGGATGCGGCTGAACATCCGGTACCGCGTAGACCGGCGCGTGATCGAGATCCGGGATGCGGAACTGGCGCTGCGAGCGTACTCACCGCCAGAGGTCCCCGGCCGAGCCGAGATCGCGGCGCGCTATGCCGGGCTGGACGCGGGCGAGGCGGTGGCGGTAGCCGAGGCGGCGGTCATCGTCACCGCGCTCGCCGCCCGCCGCGACGGGCAGCCGCCCCGCCGCGATGGCACCTCCGGCGAAGTCATCAACGCGGTGCCAGGCAACGACCTGCGCGCCGAGGCGGCAAGACTGATCCTGGTCGCCCGCGCATTCCGGTACTCGCCCATCGTGGCGCGTATCGCAGAGCGGACGGGCGGCGCGGCGAAGCCGGCCGGGAGATTAGGAAAAGCTGACCTTCAGATCACTCTCCGCCGCCCCATGCCCGGTGGAGGCCCTTGACGAAAGCACCGGTCTGCGGCCCGGCAGGAGGCAACGGCTGCGGCTGGTCACCGGACTGCTCGTGGATCAGCGAGGCGAGCGTCTCAGCGTCCCGTTCCTCTTGCGTGCTGTACATGCTCCGGCCGAGGATTAGCTGGACGAGCTGCGGATCTACGTCCGGGACCAGCATGTTGACCAGCGTTTCCCAGACCTGGGTGGCCCCACGGTGATCCAGCAGCATGTGCGCGAGCTCATGCAGGGCGATATGCGTCTGGTGGTACGGCGTCGTCCCTTGCTCGTGGTAGATGTAGTCGGCTTCGGCGGTGCCTATCCACAGGCCGCACGGAACACCGGGGCCTGAGCTGAACGGGGACAGCCGGATCGGCCGGTGCCGCTGCCGTTCCAGGCCCGCTACGAACTCACCCAGGTCGAACGGGGCAGGAATATCAAGCTCCCGGACGAAAGCGGCATGCCGTCCCTTTCCGCCTGCACGACGCACTGCTCACCTCGGCACACTCGGTGGAAGTCGCCACCAGGGGATAGCAGCCGCAACAGGACTCCAGGGCTTCCCTGCGGGCGAGACGGCTACGCCGTCACCTATATCTACGTGCCGGAACAGCAGATGGTTCAGTCAGATTCATCCTGGACGGCCCGGCGCCGGGCATCATCACCGACAGTCACGGAGATGAGGTCGGTGATCGCCTTGCGGGCCTGCGGGCTCAGCGTCAGGATCGTGCGGAGTTCGAGGGTATCGATATCGGCGTCGCGGATCATGGCCAACAGTTCCACCTGCTGTTGCAGCAGGCCGGCCTGCCTCTCGTCGAATTCCGGGAAGAAGAAGGCGGCCGGCACGCCGAAGGTCTTGGCCATCGCCTCGATCAGGCGCATCTGCGGGTTCTGCGCCTGCCCATTGCGCAGTTTCCAGATCTGGGTGTACGAGATCTCCTCGCCGGTCGTCTTCTTGATCAGGTCGGCCACCTCGTTGTTGGTGTAGGGACCCCGGCCGGCCGGGTGCGCCTGCTCGATCAGCCAGTTCACCTTGTCCGCCAGCGTGCGCAGGACGGGCGTGCTCTCTGCGCTATCCGCTGCCTCACCCGGCATCACTGCACCTCCCTGGACCGCACTACACATCATCTTATATCAAACGCTGTCGCCCCATGTCTCGTACTCAAGTTGACAGTCCGGTGTTTCCGGGACCTATAGTGAAATCAACCTGAGTTGATATCAGTATCAGGATCGATCAACTTGAAGGTGGTGGACGGTGACGGCAGGAGGCAGCGCCCGCGGCTGCGGCGGCCCGCGAGGAGGCAAGCCCGGCAGCGCGGCCCGGGACGGCACCGGCTCTCCAGACGGACCTGCATGGGCAAGTCGCCGCCGGAGATGTCCCGGGCGTGTGCTCTCTGGGAAGGCTGACGCGTGACGGGCCAGCACTCCCGTGCACGTGAGACAGCAGCGTCTGTTGCCCAGTACATGCTGCTCGGCGGGTTCGCCTCGACTGCGGCCGGAATCTCCGCGCAGGGCCTGGTCGGATTCGCCCGCTCGAACATGGCTCTGCGCGGGCCCTGGCCTTACCTGCTGTTCTTCGCGCTGGATGGCGCAGCGGGAGTCTGCGCGGTGCTGCTGGTACGCCGGGCGGCACGGGCAGAGCCGGGCCTGGCGCCCCGGCTGGCCGTGTGGGGCCTGGTCGCCGCCAGCAGCTTCTTCAACTGGACGCATGCGCCCCGCCGCCCGGCCGCGCCCGAGGCATTCGGGCTCATGCCGGTCATCGCCGCGCTGCTGTTCGAGTTCTGCCTGCGCGAGATGCGGCAGCGCACGGCTAACCGGGCAGACCGCACACTCGGCGCGCTGCGGTGGCTCCGCCCGGCCGAGCGCTTCCGGGTCCAGCTCTGCCTGGCCGCCGACCAGCAGGTGACGGCGGAGGAGGCGACCAGCCGGGTCCGGATCGACGCCGCCGCCAGGCGGCTCTACCGCCTCCGCGCGCTGCTCCGCGCTCACGAACAGGCAGCCAGCCCCGGCGTGGTCGCCGCACGCCGGATCCGGCGGGCCGAACGCCGCGCGCACGGGGCCCTGATCCGCGCCGGGTTCACCGAGCCGCTGATCGCCTTCGCGGTGCTCCGCCAGGTCCAGGTGATGACCCAGACGGTAACCCTCGCCCGGCTGGACTACGGCACCGCCGACGCTGCCCGCACAGCCATCGACGGCCTCATCTCCGCCGCGCCGACTACGGCACCGGTACCCGCTCCCGCGCAGGACGCGACCGTCACAGAGATCGCCGTGGCGGGCCGCACGCACGCAACCAGCATGAACGGGCACCATCTGGGCGACGGCACGCCGGCCCGTGCTGTCACGGATACTGGAGAAGACCCGGGAGCAAGCCAACACGAAGACGATCCAGATCCAGGCGACCGTGACGCCGAGCTTGTCACAGCGGCCCGGCGTATCGTCGCCGGCACCAGGCACGGCGGCACGCGCCTGAGCCAGATCGCGCTGGCCGAGAAGCTGCGCAGCGAAGGTCACAAGGTCGCCAATAACCGGCTCCGCTGGCTGGCAGCCGTCAGCGGCCTGGAGGCAGGCCAGGACGGCGAGCCAGATGCGCGAGCTGACGGCGGCCGGTGATGGCCCGGACCAGAATGCCAGCACCGGCAGCCTCGCCTGGCCAGACCGAGGACCGCGAGCAGCGGATCGCCGCGCTGCGCATCCGCCTGTACGAGACGGCCGGGCAGATCCGCTCCGCGGCCGACTGGTCCGGGTACCTGCAGGCAGCCGCCCGGCTGCACGGCGAGACCTGGGCGAACGTGCTGCTGATCTCCTCCCAGATACCGGACGCGACTTTGGTCAGAGGATATGAGGCGTGGCGGGCAGCCGGACGCCAGGTCAACCGCGACCAAAACGGCATCGAGATCTTCTCCGGCACCCGCCGGCCAGAACCAGGCCGTCACGGCGCAGAAGCGGCAAGCCAGGACCCTAGCTGGCGTGACGCCCGGCGTGTCGCCTACGTCTGGGATCTGTCCCAGACCGCCGGCCAGCCCGTCCCGCTCCCGCCGGCCTTCCCCGCGCGCGCAGGGGAGCCGCCACCCGGCCTGTGGGAATGCCTATGCTGGCTGGCCCGCAGGGAGGGCTTCGCAGTCGAGCGGGAGGACGGCAGCCCCGGTGAGGACACCACGTTCTGGGCCGCACGGCGCATCCGCATCCCGACCGGCCTGCCCAGCGGACAGGCTACCTGGGCGCTGGCCCACCAGCTCGGCCACATCCTCCTGCACAACACGATCGCCTACCCGCCGGGCACGACGACCTCCGGCTGCCATGGCATCCGGAAAGCCGAAGCCGACTCCGTGGCGTTCATCATCTGCGCCCGGCACGGCGTCCGGGTCGAGCACGTCTTCTCCAGCCCGCAGACGTGGGCAGGCAGCGATCCTCGCGCCCAGCCCGCCGCCACCATCCTGACCGCCGGAGAGCGAGTCACCGCAGCCACGGCGAAAATCAGCCGCCTGCTGGACCATCACCTGGCTGGCAGCCTCCCGGCCGCCCGGCCAGCAGCCGAAGCAGCAACGACGGCACGCCACGACCCACGCCCGCCGCCCGCCGCAGCCCCGGTCACCGCACCGCCATCACCTCCGGAGCCCGACCCCCGGATTACCGGCGTCCTGGATGACGCCATGCAGTTCTACGCCAGCCAGCTCGAGCGGAGCTGGGTACCCGCCTACCTCGCCGAGCGCGGCATCAGCGGCGCCGCGATGCGCCAGTGGCGCTTCGGATACGCTCCCGGCGGCTGGACTGCGCTTACCGGCCACCTCCGTGCCCTCGGCCACGACAACGACCTGATCCAGGCAGCCGGGCTCGCCCGCAATTCCTCCCGCGGCACGCTCATCGACCACTTCCGGGACCGGGTCATGCTCGCGGTCCATGACGAGCGAGGCAACATCGCGGGATTCCTTGGCCGCGCCCGCCCCGGATCCGGCCCCGAGGTCCCGAAGTACCTGAACAGTCCCGAGACCAGCAGCTACCAGAAGGGCAGCCTGCTGTTTGGCCTGCACCAGGCGCGCGATCTGCTCACCCGCGGTGCAACGCCGGTCATCGTGGAAGGCCCCTTCGACGCTATCGCCGTCACCCTGGCAGACCCCGGCCGCCATGCCGGCCTGGCGCCCTGCGGCACCGCCCTGACCAGCACGCAAGCCGCCGTGCTCGCGCAGGCCGCCGACCTCGGCAGTGCCGGTGTCCTGGTCGCGTTCGACGACGACCAGGCCGGCCGCAAGGCCGCTGTCCGCGCCTATGACATCCTCCGCGCGGTCAGCAGCCGGCTGAAATCAGCCGTCCTGTCCGGCAAGGATCCCGCCGAGGTCCTGCAGACCCAGGGCCCGGCGGCTCTGCGGACGATTCTGCGGGACCAGGCGCAGCCGCTGTCCGCCGTCGTCATCGACGCTCACCTCGGCCCGTGGGAACGGCGGCTGCAAGACCCCGCAGGACCGCTGCTGGCCATGCGCAGCACGGCCGCCGTTATCGCCGGACTGCTCCCCGCCGCAAGTGCCGAGGCGATCCGGCAGATCACCGGCAACCGGGAACTGGCCACGGTCGATGAGCAGATGCAGCCCGTCGCTAACCCCGAGATCCCCGAGATCGCCCGCGTTCTGCCAGCCGACGCCGCCTACCAGACCATGCGCGTCGCCGAACGGCTCGGCTTCACCGACTGCTCCGACGTCCTGGCCGAAGTCGCCAACGCGGTCACCCGCGACGCCGCCCGGCTCGCGGCACGCCAGGCACCGCAGCTCGCCGCGGGCAGCTTCCCGCATCCGCCCGCGACCACCCGCCACGGGGATGAGCATGCGGCGCCCCAGCCGCCAGCCCACGGCAGCCGCCCGGCGCACGCTCACCGATCACAGCGATCCCGCCGATTACCCAGCATCGTGCTGAAGACTCCACCAGGGGTCACCGCCCTGCCTGGCGGGTTTAATGCGCGGCTGCCTGTCGGCAGGCAGCCATACCGGACCGAAGGCTCCGGCATGGGCGCATGGGCTAATGCGCGCATCCGGGTGAGCTAGAGCGTTATGCACTCACGACCGGGCGCAGGCCATTTCTTCTTATCCTGGCGAGTTGCTCCTCTAAAATCTGCTGTATGCCGGGCGAGGCAGGAAACTTGGTAGGCGGCCGGTACCGGCTGGGCGAGCCGGTCGGGCAAGGCGGCCTGGGGCGGGTGTGGCGCGGGCACGATGAGCTGCTGGACCGGGTCGTAGCGGTCAAGGAAGTCCTGCTGCCGCCACAGCAGCCCGCGGAGCGTGCGAGGCTGGTCGCCCGGGCGCTACAGGAGGCGCGGGCGGCGGCGCGGCTGGCCCATCCCGGCGTCATAACGATCCACGACGTGGTCGAACACGACGACGCGCCCTGGATCGTGATGGAGTTCGTTGCCGGCCCGTCCCTGCGCGCCGAGATCACCCGGCACACGCGCCTGCCCTGGCCGCGCGTAGCCGACATCGGCGGGCAGGTCGCAGAGGCGCTGGGCCACGCGCACGCCGCCGGGATCGTGCACCGCGACCTCAAGCCGGACAACATCTTGCTGTCGGGCCAGCGCGCCATCGTCGCCGACTTCGGCATCGCCCGGATCCTCGACGCGACTACCAGGCTCACCGGCACCGGGATGATGATCGGCACGCCTGAATACATGGCGCCGGAGCAGCTGGAGGGAACCGGTGCCGGCGCTGCCGCGGATATGTGGGCACTCGGCGCCACCCTGTACACCGCCGTGGAGGGCACCCCGCCGTTCGACGGAGCCACCCTGACCGCGCTGTGGGCAGCCATCTTGACGCGCTCCCCGGTCCCGCCACAGCACGCCGGCCCGCTGCATGACCTGATCGAGGCGCTCCTGGCCAAGGACCCCGCCCGGCGCCCCGGCCCCGACGGTGTCCGGGACGCGCTCGCCGACGCTGCCCGCCAGGCCAGCGCCACCTCGCGCCAGGCCGCATCCGCCGCCCAGGCGGAACAGTACAGAAACGCAGGAAACCGGCTTTGCGGCGAATACCGCTACGCAGACGCTGAGGCGGCCTACCGCAAAGCCATCCGCCTCGACCCAGGCAACGCCGACGCGCATAACGACCTCGGGTACTTCTTCGTGATCGTGAATCGGCCCTTGGAAGCAGAGGCCGAATACCGCGAAGCCCTCCGCCTCAACCCACATCACTCCGAGGCGCACGACAACCTTGAGAGGCTGCTCGCGGTAAGGATTCTGCTGGAGGCTACCCGTGTACCGAAGCGGCGCCGCTAGCGTCTGCCTGGGTTTACTCTCGCTGTCTCATGCCGAACGGCCGGGTCGGCGGATCTGCACCGCCGTGTTCGCCCGGGTGGCCGATGGCGCTGGCTGGATCGTGCCTGTGGCCGCCGCGGTGACCGCGTCGGCGACGGTGCACGGGAAGCTCTCGGCGGCCAGCTGCGTGGCGCTGCGGTCGCCAGCGGCATGGGCTGCTGCCGTGTCCGCCGTCAGCCGGTCCTGCGCAGCCGCGGTGAGGTACTCGCCGTGCGAAGCGTCTCCTGGGAGCGAGGCAGCCGAGGCGCTGCCGAGATCATCCACGCGGGTTCGCTCGGCACCCCACGCCACGTGGTCCTGGCTGTCGGCGCGGGCAAGCCGGGCGATGACATCACCCGGCAGAGTGGTGGTGGCGCCCAGGGTCGTCTCCAGCTCGTCCGGACTCAGCGCATACCCTCGCGCGGCCAGCGCGCGGGCTTGGAGTTCTTGTACGATCTGCTGACCGCGGCGTTCAGCCTGCCGGACAGCGCTGGAATCAGCAGCATCCCGGGTCACCTCGGCGTCGTCCGCGGTGCTATCCCGCGATGCCGGGCCAGCAGCATCCGGGGCCATCAGACCGGCCCGTTCGGTGACCGGGTCGCCCGGACGCGCGTGCGGGGCGCGGGCGAACAAGGGCAGCGCCTCACGCATCGCGTCGATCGGCGTGGCCCCGTCGCTGCGGAGCCGGTCATACCAGGCCATCGCGTACGGGTGCAGGGCGCGCAGCCGTTGCTCGCAGGCGCGGACAGCGTCAGCGGCTTCGGGGTCGGCATCGGCGTACGGCGCTGCTGCGCACAACGTGCGGGCTGCCTGGAGCAGATCGGCCTGCTCTAGGAACCGCCGATCGCGGGCCGGCGCCCATCTGGCCCGTGCCAGCTCATAAGCGGCGCGTTCCTGGTCTTGCAGTTCCCGCAGCGCCCGTTCGCTGCGGGCGGTCCTCGCGGCGTTCCGCTGCGCCCGGCGGCGGGCCTCCACCGTGGCCGCGGCGGTGACCAGTGACGCGAGCTGGGCCATGCGCTGGGATGAGTAGCTGAGCGCGTCACCGAACAGGTCGGGGTAGACATCAGAGGTTTCCATGAGATCCTCCTTCGAGATCGTTGTCTTACTGGCGTCGTGGCTGCTGCCCGGGACCGGGCGCCGATGGGGGCCGGGCTCGTGATGGCGGTTCCGGGGCGGCCTCTGTGGTCGGCGCCGGGCCGGCCGGCACCGGGAATCCACTGCCGGCCAGCGTGGCTGCGGACCGTGCGGAGGGCTGCCCGGCTGCGGCCGGGACGGCATAGGTCCCCCGGGCGGCGTGGAGCTGCCGGGCGGCGCACAGGGCGCCGGCGGCCTGGGCGGCTTGCTGCTGGCTGTGCCGCAGGTCTGCGACCGCCTCGGCGAGTACGGCCAGCCGGATGATCAGTATCAGCGGCCGGAACGACGGGTCGCTGGTGATGTACCCGTAGGCGGACAGCAGCCGGGCGGCCCGGCGCAGGCCGTCTCCGGCCGGGGTGGGCGCGGGGGTGCGCCCGTACGGTGCCCGTGCCGCGCGGTCGTAGGCGTCGGCGGCCTGGCGGAGAATCCGGCTGCCCAGCGCGGCGGCGGCTGCGTGCAGCGTGTCGGACGTCGCCCACGCGGCGTCGGCGGCGGCGCCCGGATCGTCCCCGGCGAGCAGGCTGCGGATATGAGCTGAGGCGTGGTCCACGACCTGTGCCACGTGATCCCAGGCCGCGCTGCGCTCCGCGGCGGTGAACCGGTCATCGCGGCCGGCCCGGGGCCAGCGCCGCCGTAGCTTGGGCAGGGTCAGGTCCGGGGCGAGTTTCCCGCCGCCGTACCAGACCGGTTTCCCGGTTTTGGCGGTGTCGCCGGGAAGGGCGACAGCGTACCCGGTGAGCTGGGCAGGGTCGCGCGTGCTGTGACGGGTGCGGACGAGCACGCCGGACTGCCGCAGCCGGGCGAAGAAATCCTGCTCGCTGCCCGCCGCCGCGGCGGCGATGCTGACCTGCCGCCGCAGCGTGACCCGCGGTGCTTCTTCCAGGCCGCGCCGAGCCGCCTTTTCCGATTCGGCCCGCGACGGGCAGCCGGCGGCTGTCCGGTTACCGGGCGCGGTCGACCGCAGGCCGTACCGCTGCTCCGCGGCCAGGCTGGCATCGCGGACCCGGTACCGCTCGTTGCTGAGCCGGGGACGGCGCCCGTCTTGCCGGGCCAGCATGGCGACCAGGTGAATGTGGTCATCGCCGTGCCGGATCGCCACCCATCGGACGGCCTCGTCTTCCTCGCCGAACGGGGCCAGCCCGGTCCTGTACATCACGTCGCAGGCGATCTGCGCCCACTCATCGTCCGACAGCGTCTTGTCCTCCGGCGCGGCCCGCATCGAGCAGTGCCACACCGGCCGAACGAATCCCCACGTGCCCATCGCGGCATGCGGCTGGTTGAGCAGCCCGGACAGCCGCCGGAAATCCCGCCTGCCGTCCTCGCGCAGCGGCGGCTCCAGTTCGGCCGGATGCCGCCAGCCCGCGACGATGTGCGGGTCGGTGTGCTCCTCCCGCCGCCCCGGACCGTACAGATAATAGATGAGCGGCTCGACGCGCTCCCCGCGCGGCTCGGTGATCTTCCCGATCACCGCCGCGCCCTCCGGGACTCCGCCGCGGGCCGTTCCTCGTCAGCGGAATGCATTCCGCGACCCAGCCGCAGAGCATTCCGTGCGCGGAAAGCATTCCAGGCCGGCGGAATGCATTACGCTTGTCACCGGAGAGCTTTCCGGACTTCTTCGGCGACCGCGTCGACGCGTTCCGCGCGCCGGAGGCTCTCTGCGGCGTATGGAGCGAGATCGCCAGAACGCTGGCCGGTCGCATTCAGCTTCGCTACCGCCTGGTTAAGGTTCACGCCGATCCTGCGTACCAGCCCGGACGCGCGCATAAGCTCCCGGAGCAGTTCATGCAACAGGGTGTCCTGCTCCATTGACCTGCCCTGCGCAGCCATCAGCGCCGCCTCAGCGGCATATGCCGCCGTGGCCCGCCCGGCTCTGCCCGCCGCCGCTTCTAGCAGCGCGTACTCCTCGCCGGTCATCGAGAACCCGACGCGACGGCTGCGCTTGGCCTGCTGCCGCGGGCGGCGTGAACCCTGCGCCTCCCCGCGGCCCGTCTTCTCATCGGTCATGTTAGCCATGTCACACTCCTGGCTGCTTGCAGCTTCCGCGCCAGGCCCGCCGTATCCCTCCGGCGCGATATCCCACTGGGGAATTTCCGGCAGGGCCGGAGTACTGGGATCAGTTTATGTATAGACCGCGCACGGTCAATACATAAAGCTGTTTTATGCACATCTTGCTTCGCCCGGTACCCGGTCTCAGCGTAACCCTGGAAAGGAGCCTGGCAACGTTCTTTTTCGCTGCCGCAAAATGCGCCAACATAGACAGCGCTATTTCCACGCTGGGCACCGCCGGCCATCGCCGGCTATAAAAGCGACACCAAGCGGCATGCGTATGACTGCGCTCCTCGCAACGTAGGCCTCACGGCTGCATCGTGCGGGTTGCCTCGGCACCATCTGAGATGGGCGTGCCATCACCGGCACCACACCATGCTCGATCTGCGTCCGTCGTACTAGCACCGTCCGATGTCGATCTCGGACGCCATCTCCGCGTGGCGCTTCGGCGGGCGTCGCACTGATCAGCTGGCGGTCACCATCAACCCTGTCGACCATTTTCGAACCGGCTACCTCATGCAGCACGCCTGCCGGATCACAGCGCGTTGAGGAACCTCGCGGTAACGGGCCGGGCTCGCCGAGTACTCGGAATAGGAGACCGGAAGGCGGAATGGGCCTGCATTCCGCCTTCCGGTCCACTGCGCCACCGGACCCAGCCGAAGCCTGCCCCGGGCGGGCGGAGGACGGAGCACTCCGCCCACCCGGGGCATTCCGTCGAGACATCGGAACGCAGTGTCTTGTGGCAGTAGGCGCTCACACTACGGAAGAAAGACAGCCTGGAACAGACCATACGGTGTGCGGCTATCGATGCGAGTAAGCCGATCACGGTTTCGCTGGCCGCCATGCTCAGCCGTGACCCGAGGCCGCGACGCTGCGCAGCAAGGCGGCGGCCATGTCCGCGACCTGGCCGGCGCCGGTCTCATCGGCGATGTCGACTCCCTGCTCCCAGGTCAGCTGGCATCCTGTACTGCCATCCCGGTCCAGGACCACTGGGCCTAGCTGACGGGCTTGCGGTAGGAGCGTCTCCAGTTCCCACAAGCCCTCGCCGTAGTCGGTGACAGTGACTTCCAGTCCGCGGCGGATCAGCTCCACGGCGACCGCGCGCAGCCGTTCCCCGGCCGCGTTCTGTTCCGGGGGCAGCACGCCGGCTAGCTCGTCCAGCTGAACCCGGGCCTGATCGGGGTCGGGAAAGAGCTGCATTTTTGCCGCCTTCCGGAACGTCATCTGGCCTCCTTATCTGCCGTCTGCGCTTATGCAGTCGGCCGATGACCGGGCAGCGGTCTTCCGCCGCGAGTGCGGCATCAATCGGGGCCGCACCCACGGGGCCGCACCCATCGAGCCTGGCCTAGACATGACCGCTGTCCGCGGCCTGCGTGATAGCGGCTTGTGAGAGCACTAATACGAACGGGGGACTACCGGGCGGTCGCGGCGATGGGCCGGTCACGGCGGACGGCGCCCGGTGACAGGGCGACCAGGAGCAGGTAGACCAGGGCGGCGGCGAACCAGCCGACCAGCCAGGAGATGTCGGCGCCGCCGAGGGTTTTGACCAGCGGCCCGGTGTAGTCCGGCTGGGACACGAACGGCCATTCGGCGCCAAGCCCGATCGCATAGGCCAGAAGCCCGCGCCAGGCGAACCGGCCGTAGGCGCCGTCCGCGGTGAAGAACGAGGCAACGTCGTAGCGGCCCCGGCGGACCAGGAAGTAGTCGGCCAGGTTGACCGCGGACCAGGGGATGAAGATGACCAGCAGCACGTCCAGGAAGTTGGACAGGTTGGTGACGAACGACTTGTACCCGAGATAGGCGGTCACCACCCCGGCGGCCATCACGCACACGAACGGGACCAGCCGCACGGCCACCGACTCGGACTTGAACCGGCGCCACATGCTGCCGAACGCGAGGATCTGGAACGAGCCGGTGTAGGCGTTGAAGGTGTTCGCGTTCATCAGCGACAGGGCCATGATGACCAGCGCCCACGATCCGGAGACCTTGCCGATGGCGGCGACCGGGCCAAGGGAGGGCAGCAGCGCGCCGAGGTAGGCGCCGACCGCGCAGGAGAAGAAGGTGGCCAGCACGTTGCCGGCGTAGATGCCCCAGAACAGCCGCCGTCCGCTCGTGCTCGCGGGAAGGTACCGGGTGTAATCCGACACAAACGGGCCGAACGAGAGCAGGTCAATGACCAGCAGCGCGACCCCGGCCAGGAACAGCCCGGCGGATGGGGAGGTCATGGCTGTCTCGCGGGCGGGCAGCGCGCCGTACCGCAGTCCCTGGGCGAGCATGATGATCAGCGAGACGCCGACGACGATGGCGGTGGCCTGCATGACCCAGTGGATCCACCGGTAGCCGAAGATCCCGATCACCACTGAGGGGATGGCCAGGATGATGATCCACTGCGGGATGGTCAGCGCGCTGGTGACGCCGTTCATGGCCTGGGCCTGAATGACCAGCTCGGCGGCGATGAACCCGACGTTGAGGGCCAGCACGGCGGGGAACATGAACGCGGACCCGTAGAACCCGAACTGGCCGCGGCTCTGGATGGACTGCGGCACCCCGAGGCGGGGTCCCTGGGTGGCGTGCAGCGCGATCAGCAGCGCGCCGATGAGGGTGCCGGCGGCGATGGCGATCAGCGCCCACCAGAAGGTCAGCCCGATAGAGACGGTGACCGCGCCGAGGACGACGTTGAAGACGTTGACGTTGCCGCCGAACCAGAACGCGAACTGGTGCCACGGTTTGCCGTGCCGTGCGCCGGGCGGGATGTGGTCGATATGCCGGCTCTCGACGTAGCGGCGGAGCTGCTCGTTCCGCGCTGATGTTACGGCCATCTGTGATCGTCCTTTCCTGGGAGGGACTGCCTGCTGGCGGGGTGGGGATGCTGGTCGTTCGGATGGCCCGGGGTTACTCCCGGCCGGTGATCAAGCTGGCGGCTTTCTCGGCGATGGCCAGCACGGTGGCGTTCAGCGGGGCGTTAGGGATCACCGGCATCACCGAGGCGTCGGCGACGCGCAGGCCGGTGATCCCGCGGACCCGCAGCTGCAGGTCGACTACGGCGTCCGGGTCGGTGTCTGGCCCCATGCGGCAGGTGCCGGCCGGGTGCCAGTAGCTGCCGACCGTGCCCCGGATCCAGGCGCGCAGCGCGGCGCTGGTGGTGACGCCGGGACCGGGGTGCACCTCGGCCGCGCGCACCCGGGAGAAGAACGCCAGGCTGGCGGTGGCCTGGCGGACCATCCCGAGCCCGGCCTGGAGCC
The DNA here is from genome assembly GCA_965277615.1 of Streptosporangiaceae bacterium. Lineage (GTDB taxonomy): Bacteria > Actinomycetota > Actinomycetes > Streptosporangiales > Streptosporangiaceae > Bog-532. Next base: position 1,283,469 of record CBDIDG010000005.1, read on the forward strand.
GGTCGGTGTCACGCTGGTTGCGCAGAAAGCCCGGGTTGATCACCGGGACCATCTGCGGGTCGGCCGTGGCGAGCTGGACTGTGCCCCGGCTGTCCGGGGCGACCACGGAGGCCGCCAGGGCGTAACCCGCTGCGGGTGGCTGGTGCCCAGCTGGGGCGGCGGGCAGCAAGATGGGGAACAGGTGCAAGTCTGGGCACACACCGGCCAGCGGGCTGCGCAGCGCGGCGTACATCTCACCGTGGTTGTACTGGCTGCGGGGCAGCGGCTCGGGCGTGGCGTAGCAGGCCAGGACGACAGGGTGGTCCTGGAGGTTGCGCCCGGTGCCGGGCAGGTCAGCGACCAGGTCGATGCCGAGGTCGCGCAGCTGCTTAGCGGGACCGATGCCGGACAGCAAGAGCAGGTGCGGGGAGCCGATCGCGCCCGCACACACGATCACCTCCCCGGACGCGTGCGCCTGGGCCAGCGACCCGTCACTCAGGTAGCTGACGCCCGTGCAGCGGCCGTCCCGGATCTGCAGGCCGGTGGCCAGGCAGCCGGGGGATACGGTCACGTTAGGGCGCGCCATGGCGGGAGCCAGGTAGGCATCGGCGGGGCTGACCCGCTGCCCGCCGGCGATGGCCAGGTCGGGCCAAGCCACCCCGTCCTGCTCGGAGCCGCTGAGGTCATCGCTGGCCGGGCAGCTGAGCTGGAGCAGGGACACGGCGAACGCGACCGCGACGGGGTGCCGGTCCGGTCCGGGGACCGCGGCGACCTGGACCGGGCCGGCGGTGCCGCGCAGCGCCGGGTCGCGGCCCTCGGCGTGCTCGCTGCGCCGGAAGTACGGCAGCAGGTCCGCGAACCCCCAGCCGGCCGCCCCGCCCGCGGCCCAGCCGTCGTAGACCGCCCGGTGGCCGCGGATGTGGGCCATGGCGTTGATCGCGCCGGACCCGCCCAGCGCCCGGCCGCGCGGGTAGGGCACCGGCCCGGAGTCGGCCTGGGCGCTGGTGATGTCAGCCCAGTCCGCCGCAGTGCCCAGCAGGTCCGGCCAGGCGTCCGGCACGGTCATGGCGCGGGTCCGCTCCGCGCTGCCGGCTTCCAGCACTAGCACCCGGGTGCCGGGATCTTCGCTGAGCCGGGCGGCCACCACACAGCCGGCCGTCCCGGCACCGACGATGATGTAGTCGAACTCCGTCACAACATTCCCTTCCGCGGCCATCACCAGGCGGTCATCTCGCCGGTGATCGCGGCCAGGATCTGCCGCAGCGCGACAGTCAGCGGGTCGCCGGGGGACAGAGCCTGCTCACTGCGAGCGATGGTGTCGCGCAGCAAAGTGACGGCCTCGCCGAGCTGACCCCCGCCGGCATAGGCGCGGGCCAGGTCCGCGCGGCAGGCCAGGGTGCCGGGGTGGTCGGTGCCGAAGACCCGCTCGTACCCGGCGCATGTCTCCTGGTGGTGCTCCAGCGCGGCGCCCATCTGCCCGGCGGCATCACACGCGGCAGCCAGCCCGGCGCGGGCGGCCAGCGTCTCCGGGTGGTCCGGGCCGAGGACATTCTCCCGGTCGCCCAGCACAGTCTTGTGCTGGGCGATAGCGTCCTTGGCCTTGCCCGCGGCTAGCAAGGCCCCAGCCAGCCGCAGCCGGACCGCCACGGTGGCGGGATGGCCGGGCCGGTGGAGGTCCTCGCGGTCGGTCAGCAGCCGCTTGTACAGCCGGATCGCCTCGGCGGTCTTGCCCGCTGCCTGCAACGCGGCGGCGTACTCCTCCCGCGCCGTCATGGTGCCGGCATCGCCGGGCCCGCTGGCCCGCTCGCTGCGGGCCGCCGCCTCCTCCATCGTGGCGAGCGCCTGGCCGGGCTGCCCGGCGGCCGATAGTGCACGACCCAGGCTGACCTGGGCGGCGATCGCGGCCGGGTGATCGGGCCCGAGCATGCTGGCGCGGCTGGAGGCGAGCCACCCGAACCAGGTCACCGCCTGGTCTGCCTGCCCGGCGGCCAGCAGGCCAGCGGCCAGCAGGCTGCCAGCAGCCAGGGTGTCCGGATGGGCTGGACCGCGGAGCCGCTCGCTGTCCTCGGTCAGCTCTCGCCACCAGGCCAGCGCGGGCCCGGCCAGCCCGGCGGCCTCCAGGCTGTGTCCCGCAGTGAGCAGGAGCCGGGGACAGCCGCCGCCGGCCCACAGGGCATCTCCGGCGACGCGGCGCAGGGTCGCCGAGCACGACCGCAGCGCCGAGGCCGGCCACGACCGGGGCTGGTCCTCGGGCCATGCCTGCACCAGCGCGTCAGCCGCCGCCCTGACGGCCTGGTCCAGCAACTCGGGCGGCGCTGCAGCGCGGACCGCCTCCTGGATCGCTGGGGTCATCCAGATCGCCGGCGGGGTGCTGGCCTGGTCGATGGCTAGCAGCCCGGCCCGTTCCAGGGCCAGCACTCCGGACCAGGCCTGCTGCGGACCCGGTGGCCGCGCCGGGTCCTGGCCGGCCAGGTACTGGCAGGCAGACGGCACCGTGAACACGCTGCCGGGGATCGCGTGCCCGTCCAGCAGCGCCGCCAGGGCCAGCAACGGCCAGGCGGCCGGGGCCAGCTGCCCGGCGTACCGTGCCGACAGTGTCCAGGTGGTCGCTGCGGCCGACTGTTCCCCGCCGCCGGCCCCGGGGAGCTGCGCCCGCTCCTGCACGACATAGGCCCGGTACTCGCGGCAGCGGACGCCTGAGCTGATGATCACCGCGGACGCCTGGGCCAGCGCGGCCGGGTCGCAGCCCAGCTCGGTGGCCAGATCGATCGCCCCGCTGCGCTGGTCCGGGTCGGTGGTCAGCCGGCCCGACAGGTAACCCAGCGCCTCCCTGATGCTGAATGAAGGGACCGCCACAACGAGCGCCTCCTGCTCACCGGGCACCGCCCCTGCGTTCGCAGCAGTGATCAGCACCCGCCCGGCCGGCCCGGCCGGCCACAGCCCCTCCAGGTCCGCCGCATCCCGCAGGTCATCCAGCACCACCAGCCACGGCCGGGCGGTCCCCTCTAGCCAGGCGATGAACCGGGCCGCCACAGCTTCGGCGTCACGGCCGTGATCCAGCCTCAGCTCCGCGGCGGCCTGCCGGTAGCCGGACAAGACCGAGGCCCGGCTGGTTGCCGTCACCCAGGCCACCAGGTCGACCCCGCGGGACTGCCACAGCGACCCGGCCAGGCCGGCCGCGAGCTGAGTCTTGCCGCACGGCCCCACCCAGGCCGGCGCGCTCCCAGCGGCGCGGCCGGGAACCAACGCCACCGCAGCCCCCGGAACCAGCGCGGCCTCCAGGCCAGGTACCGTCTCTGGCCGGGCGACGAACCCGTCCGCTAGCGGCGGCACTAGGCCCGCTCGGACCGGCCATGCTATGTCCCGCGGCTGGCTCCCGGCTGATGGCGCTGGGTCCATGGCGGGCGTTAACCCGTAGCCGCCCGCATACTCCAGAACCTCCTGGCCGGTCGTCCCGGTCGGGTCCCAGCCCGGCCGCATCACGGCTTTCTCCCGACGCCGCCCAGGACGATCGTCCGGCCGGGCTCGGTCCGCCGCGGGCCCGGGCGCCAGGCGGCGACGTTGTCGATGTCCGGTGAGACCAGTTCCAGGCCCTCGAAGAACCGGGTGACCTCCGCCGGGGAGCGAGGCACCGCTGGGGCGCTGGCCTGCGCGTACAGGTCCTGGACCTGCCCGGCGGCGTCCGCGCCAATGTCCTCACTGGTCGCGTGGGAGATCACCAGGTAACTGCCCGGTGCCACGGCGGCTGTGAGCATCTCGACCAGCTTGTGCGGGCTGTCCTCCTCCGGGATGAAATGCAGTACTGCCCCGAGCACGATCGCGACCGGCGCGCCCAGATCGATCACTGCCCGCAGGTTCGGGTGACCCAGGATTCCTGCCGGGTCCCGCAGGTCACCCTCGAACGCGCAGATCCCTGGGGCTGTACACAGCAAGGCCCGCGCGTGCGAGATGACGATAGGGTCGTGGTCGACGTAGGCCACGCGTGCCTGCGGGTCCAGCTCCCGCGCGACCTGGTGGACATTACCGGGGGCGGGCAGCCCCACCCCAATGTCGATGAACTGCCCGATGCCCGCGTCTTCGACGAGGAACCGGACGGCGCGGCCCAGGAAGCGCCGGTTTGCTCGGGCCGCTGCCCGCGCCTCGGGCACCACAGCCAGCAGTTGGTCCGCGGTCTCCCGGTCTTCGGCGTAGTTGTCCTTGCCATCGAGCAGGTAGTTATAGATGCGGCCGACATCGGGCGTGCGTGAGTCGGCTTGACTGGTCATCGAGTCGTTCCCCCGGTGCTCTCGCGGCCGGGCACGGCAGAGCAGCCCGTGGCGGACCGGGCCGGCACGGTCCCGTAGGCCGAGGCAAGGTACAGGACCAGGAGTAGGCCCGATGAATCCTGTGCGCGGGCCCGCAGGCCGTCGTCCCGAGAACCGCCCACGGCTCGAGTCAGATGCCCTCTCATCGTGTCCCCGCGGCAGCCAGCTTGCCTGGCCTAATGGCGGCCACGGGAGGGCCGGGGGCATACAGGTCGCTCACGGACAGAACTAGGTGCAGCCAGGCCCAGGCATCACCGGCTGCAGCGCGAAGCGGCTGGCCGAAATCGCACCACACCACCCGGGCACCGGCCAGGTCGAAGCTGCCCCAGCGAGCCGCGAGCGAATCCACGACAAGCAAACCCCGCCCACCTTCAGCGAGCTCACCGGCCCGCACCAGCCGTGGCACGCTAGGCCCGCCGCCATCGCAGACGACTAGTCGCGCGCCTTGACGCCACAAGCAGTAGCCCACCAGCACCCGGCCCCCCGCCGGTCCGTGCTTCACTGCGTTTCCAAACAGCTCGCTCACCACCATGGCGGCATCGGCAGCGTCAACGGGACAGTCGTGCCCTCTGATCGCGGAGCTGATCCAGTCCCGGATCGGACGACCGAGCCGCGGGTCACCGTCAACGACCTGCCATCCGGGTCCGCGCCATCCGCCGGTGATCACTGGTGCCCTCCTTATACGTCCTCAGTCCGCTATCTGGCTGCCGGGCAGCGGCACGCTGATCCGGCGCTGCCCCCCACGACGCGCCTAACGTGGTCACGTGGCGTCGCGACCCGCCTCCCGGCTAGGTTCACTAACCTTGCTCCATGCACATTGCAAAATAGAAGTGACAGCAATATCCCGAACCGGTTCACTTCTTGACAGTCTGAAAATCACGCCATTGCGGTACCGGAATGGACGTGGCACGCTGTGCCTGAGAACCACAGCGGGAGGCAGCACAGGCATGAACCAGACCGCGCCCGGGGGCGGGCCGACCGTGCTGCGGATGATCCTGGGCAGGCAGCTCCAGGCGCTGCGGGAGAAAGCCGGGATGAGCTACGACCAGGCCGCCGGGGCGATCTACTCCTCGTCCTACACGATCCGCCGGATGGAACGCGCCGAGGGTGGCCTCAAGGCCCTGACCGTCAAGTCCCTGCTGCTGGCCTACGGCGTCACCGACGTCCGCGAGATCGACGCGTTCCTGGCCCTGGCCCGTGACGCGAGCAAGCCCGGCTGGTGGCACAGCTACAACGACGTCCTCCCTGGCTGGTTCCGTACCTTTGTGGGCCTGGAAGAAGCCGCAAGCCTCATCCGCGGCTACGACCCGCACTGGATCCCCGGGCTCCTGCAGACTCCCGACTATGCACTGGCCAGCGTCCGCACCGGGTTCCCCGACGCCAGCCAGGACGAGGTGCATCGGCGAGTGGAGCTGCGGCTGGCCCGGCAGCACATCCTGGCCCGGCCCCACCCGCCGCAGCTGTGGCTGATCCTGGACGAGAACACCTTGCGCCGTCCAGCGGCCACTACCGGGCCGCAGGTAATGCGCGCCCAGATCGAAGCCCTGATCCAGGCCGCTGCCCGGCCGGCCATCACGATCCAGGTGCTCCCGTTCGAGGCCGGACTACACCCGGCAATGTACGGGCCGTTCCGCCTCTTCCGGTTCGAAGCCCCCGAGCAACCCGACATCGTCTACGGCGAATCGATGACCAGCGCCTACTACGTCGACAAGCCAGAAGAGACAGCCGTCTACGTCCAGGCCCTGGACCGCATCAGCGCCCAAGCCACCCCCGCAGAGGACACAAAGAAAATCCTCCACACGATCCGCAAGGAGATCTGACCATGAACATCCGCAACGGCATGCCCGCCACCGACCTCGGCACCGATGGATGGCTCAAACCCTGGAGCGGCTCCAACGGTGGCGACTGCCTGGAAGCCAAAAAACTCCCCGGCGGACGCGTCGCCCTGCGCCAGTCCACCGACCCGGCCGGACCCGCCCTGATCCTGGAACCAAACGAGATCCGCGCCTTCATCACCGGCGCTAAAGCCGGCCTGGCCGACCTCCTTCTCACCTGACCAGTAAGACAGCTGTCTTAGCGGGCGGTGACAGTCACGGACACTCCCGGCCACGGACTGTCCGGAAATGTCCCTGCAGTAAGCCAGCACAGCGCAACACAATCTGGGAAAGATGAAGTGTATGGATATCGAACTGGGAGCGTGGCTGCGCCAGCAACGCGAAACCCGGGGCTGGGACAAACGTGAGATGGCGCGTCGGCTCGTCGACGCCGGCCGCGCAGTCGGCGACACGGCCATACCTTCCGTCGACGGCATGTACCACAACCTCCACCGCTGGGAACGCGAGGGTGGCGTATCCGAGCGTCACAAGCTCCACTATTGCCGCGTCCTTGGCATCCAGCCCGGCCAGTTCGGTCCCCGACCGGAGGGATACCCGGATTCCGGGGTAACCCCGGGCAGCACTGCCGCCATGGCCGTCTCCGCCGCTGTCCCAGTGCCCGCGCAAGCCACGGGCGTCCCCGGGCTGCCTGGACCCCGCCTGCCAGCATCGGCTGCCTTCGCCTACCGTGAAAGACATGAGCCCGGTTTGGGATATTTCGCGGTTGAGCACGAGGTTGTGATGGCAGCGCACGACAGCAGCGACCATGCTGCGGAACACGAGCAGCACGGCATCGGCGAGGCCACACTGGAACAGCTCCGCGCCGATCTGGCCCGGCTGTCCAGCCTGAGCGATACCGGTGCCCCGCTCGGCGCGTTCCTGGATATGCGCCGGGTCCGCGACCGCATCTACCGGCTGCTGGACCGGCGGCTGTGGCCGGGAGAGCAAGCCGACCTGTACTTCCTGCTCGGCTGTCTCCACGAGCTGATGGGCCTGGCCGCGAACCGGCTGGGCTACCCGGAAGCCGCCGAGGAGTTTCTCCGGGCGGGCTGGGCCTATGCCAGCGCGATCGGCCACAACCCGCTGCAAGGGATGCTGCGCGCGAGGTTGTCCTACGTCATGTACTGGCGCGGCAGGTACGGAGAAAGCCGTGACCTGGCGGCTGATGGCCTGCGGTACGCCTCGCAGGGACTGGTCGGTGCCAACTTGCACCTCGAACAGGCCCGCGCGCTGGCCCGGCTAGGCGATCCCGATGCGGCCCGCCGGGAGGTCGGACTAGCGCACGCCGCTCGGCAGGCCGGCTTCAGCGACGACCTGACTCAGATCGGCGGCGAGGAGTTCGCGCTGTCGAGGGCCGCCGCCTCTTCGATGGCCGGGGGCGCCCTCGCCGAAGTCGGAGACGGCCGCGAGGCGGCCGGAGAACTGGAGACCGCTGTCAGCCTGTATGACGCGGGTCCGGGCCCTGGCGAGCGGCACGGGATCGCCGGCAAAGCGCTGGCTGGCGCCGACCTGGCCATGGTCCGGGTACGTACCGGGGCACTGGACGGTGCCGTGGCAGCACTGGAGCCGGTCTTGATCCTCCCGCCCGCCCAGCGGGTAGCCACGCTGACCGCCCGGTTGACACGAGTCCGGGACGAACTCGCCGCGCCGGTATTCCAGGGCTCACCGCAGGCCCGTGACCTTAGCAACCAGATCGAGGAGTTCGGCCGCGAGGCCGTCCCCGCGGCGCTGCACTCCCTGTCCAGCCCCGTCCTGAGCACGCCGTCGCCCAGGTAGCCGAGGACAACAAACGGGATGGATCGCGACAGCACGGACGGCAAGATGGGTGGCGTCTTGGAGGCCGCAGCTGCGCGGCTGGGCGTTTCCGCCCACGATGCCCAGCTGCTGCGCTTGCACGGCAACGCCAGTTACGCGTTGCCCTCTGCGGGCCTGGTCATCAGGATCGCCACCAGCCCGCAGGTACTCGGCCCCATCACCGCCTCCATCGCGGTGACCCGCTGGCTCGCCGGCCGCGGCTTCCCGTGCACCGTCCCCGCCGACGTTGATGACCAGCCCTTCGTGATCGCCGGGTCTGTGGTGTCGGCCTGGCAATACCTGCCCACCACCGAGACACCCGCGCCGGCCAGCGCCGAGATGGGGGCCATCCTGCGCGAACTGCACGCGCAAGGAGATCCGCCGGACCCACTGCCCCGCCTCGATGACCCGCTGTCCAGCGTCGTCGCCGCGATCAGCGACGCCCCGGACGCCATCCCCGCCGCAGACCAGCCCTGGTTGCAGGAGCGGCTCACCCAGCTAAGCGAGCAGTGGTCCGAGCTGGACTTCCCCCGTCCTCCCGGCCTGATCCATGGGGACGCGCACATCGGTAACCTCATGCGCGCCGCCTCCGGCCGCGCCGTTTTGGGCGACTGGGACCATGTCGCCACCGGGCCGCGCGAATGGGACCTAGCCCAGATCTACTACATGGACCGCCGGTTCGGCCGAGCCGGCCAGAACGGCATCGCCGCTTTCACCGCAGCGTACGGATGGGACATCCGCACCTGGCCCGGACTCGACACCGTCATCGCGATCCGCGAGATCTGGGGCCTGCGGCCCTACATCCGCACCGCCCGCGACCGTCCCGACCACGCACAGCAGCTCGCCTACCGCCTGCACACCCTCCAGTCCGGCGATACGCAGGCACGATGGGATCTAGCGCAGCCCCCCAAACGCCAGTAAGACCGTCGAAGGCCCGCTGGATCACCCGAGCAACGGGACACCCGCTAGCCGGGGCAAGTGCCTAGCGCCCAAGGGTCATGTGGTGTCGGCCTTGCGGCCGACACCAGCGTAGATGCCGAGCCTGGCGAGATCCTTCGGACGAGGCGGCTTGCCGTCCGGCCGCCACAGCGGCGCCTGCACCAGGCCGGGCTCCACCAGCTCGAAGCCGGCGAAAAATGCGGAGACCTGCTCGAAGGTACGCAGTACGAGCGGGGCGGTGGCATGCTCATACGACGCAGCGGCCTGCCCGGCGACGCCCGGGGGATGGAAGTCCGCCGTTCCGTGGGACAACGCGAGGTAACTGCCCGGCGGCAGCGCGTCCCGCAACGTGGCCACGATCCCGGCCGGGTCCTCCACCTCCGCGATGAAATGCAAGATCGCCATTAGCAGCAAGCCAACCGGCTGGCTGAAATCGATCAGCTCGCGCAGCTTCGCATGCGCCAGGATGGCGCCGGGATCGCGCAGGTCGGCCAGCACAATGGCGGTAGTACCACTGCCGGTCAGCAGGGCGCTGGCATGCACGTGCACGATCGGGTCGTTGTCCACATACACCACGCGGGAACCCGGCGTGACCTGCCCCGCCACCTCGTGCACGTTTCCCGCTGAGGGGATGCCGGTGCCGATATCGACGAACTGCCGTATCCCCGCCTCGCCAGCCAGGAACCGCACCGCCCGCTGCATGAACGCCCGGTTCGCCCGCGCCATCTCGCGCACTTCCGGCCAGGTCCGCAGGATCTGCCGGACCGCTTCCCGGTCAGCGGCATAGTTGTCCTTACCGCCAAGATAGGCGTCATACATCCGCGCCGGGTGCGGCTTGCTCGTGTCGATCTCCGAAGCGGCGAAACCGGGCTCCATCGCATCCTTCCCGCCCGTCACGGACGTGACGGCTCCAAGCGTGCACCCGATACCGCCCATCGGGAAGCCGGCAATCACGGCCATTCCCGGACACTGCCGTGTCCTCCCGCCGCCGTGGTGGCCGGCCTCGGACCGGCTTTGTGGAGAGGACTCCGCCTACCGCAGGCCATTGCCCTCGCGCTGGCGAGCATCAGATCCTAGATGCCACGCCGTCCACGACTGCTGGATCGGGATTGCCTCGGCGTGCCTTCCGCCGTGGTGCCCGTTGCCTGACTACGGTAGGCAGGTGGCTGCCGATGGCGAGGTCCAGTACTGGTGGCACGAGGCGCCGGTTCCGTCTGGTCTGGAGATCACCCAGGTGTACGGCTATCTGCTGTGCCCAGTGACGGGCCGGGTTCTAGTGCAAGACGACGGCGGTGTTTTCAACCTCCCGGGCGGGACGCCGGAGCCGGAAGACGGCGGGGACCTGGTGGCGACACTGGTGCGAGAGGCGTTCGAGGAGAACCAGGTTCGGATCGGGGCGACGGCGTATCTGGGGTATCAGGAGGTGCAGCGTCCTGGTCGCGCCCGGTATGCGCAGGTGCGGATGGCGGGGGTGATCGAGGAGTTCGCGGCACGGGCGCCCGATCCTGATGGTGGCCGCGTCTACCGGCGGCTGATGACCTCGCTGGACGCGGCGCCTGATGTCCTGGGCTGGGGTGAGCCCGCGGTCGCGCAGGCACGGGCGGCGTCTCAGGTCGCCTGGCGGCAGTGGGGGCTGCCGGTTGATGTGCCTGCTCCTTCGGGTTATGCGGACTGAGGGCTGCTGAGCGCCCAGCTGGCGTGCCGGGTCAGGAAGGCCCGGACGTTGGCGTGATAGTCGTGGCGGGCAGCGGTGAGGCGGCGTCCTTCGGCGAGCATCCGGGCGTGGCCGGCGGGATCGGCGGTCAGTGCCCGGCCAATGGCGGCGGCCAGCGACGGGGGATCTGCGGGACTAGCGGTGTAGCCGGTCAGTGGTTCAGTGACGGTCTCGGCGAGCCCGCCGGCCGTGGTGGCGATGACGGGTGAGGCTCCGGCGGCGTATGCCTCCAAGGGGATGCGGCCGAATGGCTCAGCGCGGGACGGGACGATAACGCCAGCAAGGGCGGGGTGGCCGAGCAGGGCGCGGATACCGGGGCTGAATGTGGTGTGCAGGGTAACGTCGAGATGCCCGGTGCCGATCCGGTGCGCGAGGTGGCGCTGGTAGGCGGTGCGCGGCGGCCCGTCGGTGACGGCGGCCAGGATGGTGTGCGGTACCCGCAGCCCGCTTTGACGGAGGATGTACAGGGCGTCGAGGAGATCATCGAAGCCCTTGTAGGGTTCAGCGCGCCCGAAGGACAGCAGGAATCCGCGCTCCGCTGCGGGCGGCAGGAGGCGGGCGTCCAGCGGGCGGGCGGGTCCAGGGTCTTGTTCGGCGCGGGTCAGGCCGTTGGTCAGGTCGGTGATCGCGGGCTGCGGGATGCCGTAGGCGGCGGTGAGGTGGTCGCGGATGTGACGGGAGGTCGCCGCGATATGGCCGCCTGCGGCGGCGGTGGCCAGCAGCCCGGCGCGCTCCCAGCCAATCCGGTCGCTGTCGCCCGGGGCCTGGAGGGCGGCGGTGGCGCGGGCGATGTTGATCAGGCTAGGACGAGCGTGCGGCGGGAGCAGGGGCGCCAGGCCAAAAAACGGCACGTCGAACGCAGCGATCAGGGCACGGGAGGGGCGCGGGAGCAGGCGGCTGATCGACGCTGCGGCCGATGCGCTGACGGTACGGAAGGACTCTGGTCCGCCGAAGCGGGTCAGGCCCGCGGTGCCGTTGTCCAAGGGGACGACCACATCCGCGCTGGTGTCGCTGAGGAAGGCGATGGTCTCCTGGTGCCATTGCGGGTCGTATTCGCTGCTGTGGGGGACGAGCCTGACCGGCAGCACGATCAGCCGCACGTCGGGTGCCAGCAGGTCGGCCGCGATGCGGAGGAAGGCGCGGTTGGACTGCCCGGCGCCGGTTCCGCATCCGTAAAAGCCGTCGTGTACGGCGACCATCACGACGCCGGGCTGGTCGCCGCGGACGGTCATGGGTGACTGCCGAGTCCGGCCAGGCGGCCGGCGATCTGGCCTGGGCCGGCGGTGCCGGAGATGTCGATCCGGCGGGGCTGCCGCAGCGCCTGGGCGAGGCCAGGATCGGCTGGGAGCAGCGCCTGGCTGGGGCAAGTGTAGAAGTCGCGGAGCCGCTGTAGCGGGCCAGGCTGGTTCCACGGGTGGCCGGGCCGGAGCCGGCTAGCACGCCGGCCCAGGCTGGTGGCGGGGTCGAGGTCGAAGATGACATAGATCTGCGGCAGGATCAGGCTGCCCTCGCGCAGGCAGCTGGCGGCCCAGGCGGCGCGGTACCGGAACAGGGCGCCGCCATCGGCGGGCGCAACAGAGTAGGCGTAGGACAGTGAGCTGAGCCAGTCCCGGTCGGCATAGACTGTGCCGCCGCAGACGAGGCGTGCGGCGCACTGGGTGGTCTTGCGGAGCCAGTTCTGCTGGTGCGCGTCGTCGTCATCGACCGGCGGGTGCAGAGCGACGGCGATGGTGGCGTCGGCGTTGTCGGTGTACTCGCCGAGTACGAGCAGGCCGCGGGCGCCCAGGGCGCACGCGGCGGTGGTCTTGCCCGCGCCCGGCATCCCCTCCAGGACGACCAGCCCGTCCCGGGGTCCAGGCAGCGGCGCGGTGTCAGAACAGGGAAGTCTGGCGGTCATCATGTTCTCGCGGGGGCGCGCGGAAGGTGAGCGACAGCCCGCCGGACCGGGCGGGCATGACGGCGGGGCGGATGACGCGCCCGGCGGCGTGCCGCATGTCGGCCAGCAGCGGACCGCTGGCGGTCTTGAGCAGAAGGTGCCGCCCGGCGGCCAGCAGGATCTCGCCGGCGAGGGTGGCCGGGTCGCTGAAACCGGTGACCTCGGTGTAGCCGCCGGGCGGGTTCTGGTCCAGGCCGAAGTCGGTCGCCTGGTCGGTGACCGCGCAGGGCAGCAGCTGGACCCGGCCGGGCCAGGTGACCTGCCCGGCGACGCGGTCGCGGGCGGCGGTGAGCTGCGCGGCGCGTTCGGCGGGCGGAGGCAGGTGCCACCAGGCGGTGAGCTTGGCGCGTGAGCTGATCCGCTCGGCGGCCAGGCCCGCGGCCGAGGCCAGCCGTTCAGCTTGCCGGATGGGCGTGTAGGGCCCGGCGGCCACCGGGGTGAAGGCGATAGCGGCTTGTTCCAGGAGCCGGTCCCGGCCCCGGTCAGCGGCCGTCAGCCCGATCTTGACCAGCCCGGGGCCGAACCAGGCCAGGTACAGCAGGTATTCCCGGCCGTCGTCGCCGAGCACGGCGTCGCGGGCGATCTGCCGTCCCCGGTCTGCCGCTGCGCAGGCCGGGCACTGGGTGTCGGCGCCGTCCGCCGGGACCTGGACCGCGGCGAGGCAGGGCCGGCGTGCAGTGCCAGTCCAGGTACCTGTGCACTGCCGTGGCCCGTGCAGGGTCCAGCTGACCGGGGACGCGGGCGCGGCCGGGCGGCGGATTTCGGGGCCGGGCATGGCACCGGCCTTATCTGGCAGCGGGCAGGCGGTCAGCACCGGCCGGGCCGATTCCCAGTGCAGTCCGGTAAAAAGCCAGCCGCCGGGCGGTGTGGTCACGCTCATACCTCCGGTACCACTGTTCCAGCTCGGCGTACCCGGCGAACTGCGCGATGTCAGCTAGCGTCTCACCGGGGTTGTCGGGCATGTGCAGATGATTGCGCAGCGCGCCCCCGCCGATATGCTCCCGTATCCGCGCCTTGACCGCGCCGGGATCGGTGCCGGCCCGGCGAGCCCGCAGGATCAGGACCTGGACCGGGCCACTGGTCAGATAGGCATCGCGATCCCGCACATAGTCAGCCCCGTACGCCTCCGGGTACAGCCGCCGGGTCTGGCTGACCGTCAGGGTTTGCTGCCGTGATCCGAGAATCTCAAAGGCCGGGGCCAGCATGTTCGTGATCGGGCTGGCCGGGGCGTCCGGCTTGATCAGCGCCAGCGACAGACAGGCCGGCGGCCAGGTCACTGGCGATCCTGGTGCCCGCATCTGCTCGGCCCAGCGCAGCAGGCACCCGCAGGCCTGCGCCCCGGTACCGGGATGCCCAGGCGGGCTGCCGGCGGCGAGCCCACGTGCGCGGCCGGTACACGATGGGCAGGACCGGTCACCGATCACGATCCTGGGCGCGGATCCGGGCAGCGGGAGAGCGGCCCGGTAGCAGGCCCACCAGGCATCCCAGGGGCTGGGGACGCTGACCACGGGTCCGGGGCCGGCTGCCGTCAGCCGGATATCCATGAGGTAGCCGAGCAGGGCCTTGGCCGCGTACTTCACCGGCCAGCACCTGAGATCTGCGCCAGTCATGGCCCAGCTCCCGGCTGGGCGCTGACCGTGACGCAAGTGTCGGCGGCCTCGGCCAGGACCAGTTCGGCCAGCCGGACGCCCGGAGCATCAAGGCTGGCCATGAGCTGGCCGAGCAGCCAGCCCGCGATCGCTTCCGTGGTGGTGTTTGCTACCGGCAGCAGCACCACGTCCTCCGCGGGGAGGCTGTAGTGCTTGGTGCCGCAGGCGATGATGACCTGGCCGTCCTGGCGGGTGCACATGCCGCCGGGCGGCCGGGCGGGCATCAGGGTGCGGCGCCGCAGCGGCGCGATCACCTCCTTCAGCGCGGTCTTGACTGCGCTGAAGTCGCAGACCATCCCGGCCTGGTCCGGTTCACCGTGCAGGCGGAGCGTCACGGTGAACGAGTGGCCGTGCAGCGGCTCGAACTGCCCGTCGTGCAGTCCGGCGTGCGCGGCGGAGAACGCGAACGTCCCGTCTCCGCCGACCGTGATCACGGTCGATGTCATGACCTTCCTCCGGTCAGGTCCTGATGCCGGCCAGGGCGAAGAACTCCTCCCGGGCCCGGTGATCGGACAGCAGCACGCCATGCAGCGCCGAGGTGACCGTGGTCGACCCGGCGGCGCGGGCGCCCCGCAGGGTCATGCACAGATGCTCGGCGACCAGTACCACGCCGGTCCCCTGCGGGCGGAGCTGCTCGTGCAGCCAGTCGGCGACCTGCTGGGTCAGCCGTTCCTGGACCTGCGGGCGGTGAGCGAACATCTCCACCACCCGGGCCAGCTTGGACAGCCCGAGAATCCGCTCGCCGGGCAGGTAGGCGAGGAAGGCGCGGCCGGTGAACGGCAGGAAGTGGTGCTCGCACAGCGACCGGAACGGGATACCCCGCTCGATCACGAGCTGCTGGTACCCCTCCTCGTTAGGGAACGTGGTCAGGTCGAAAGCGCGCGGGGTGAGCAGTTCCTCGAGTGCCCGCGCCATCCGGCCCGGGGTCTGTGCCAGTGTCCCGCTGGTGGTATCGACCCCCAGGGCTGCCAGCAGCGCTCCTGCGGCTAGTTCCGCCGCGGCGAGATCCAGAACGCCTGCCGTCGTCACCTGCACCTGCTTGCACGGCGCGTTCACGACTGGCCGCCTGCGTCCGGGAAGTCGGCCGGTGTCCGCTCGATGAGGATGCCAGCGCTGTCGGCGAACCGCAGCGCGCCGGGCTTGCGGACCCGCACCCGCACAAACGGCGCCCGGCAGTCGGCCACCACGGTGCGGGCGATCCGGGTGGCCAGTGCCTCGACGGTGAAGCACGCCGACGCTTCCACCTCCCCGATGACCGCCTTGGCGGCTGCCCGGTAGTCCCAGGCGTCGGCGAGATCGTCGCTGTCCCCGGCCGGGCGGGCGTCGGTGCCGATGGCCAGGTCGATGACCACATCGGAGCGGTCGCGGCGTTCCTCGTCCCGGCAGCCGATCACGCACCGCAGCCGCAGCCCGTCAATCTTGATCAGGTCCAACTCTCACCTCCGGGCTATGGGCACCGGCAGCCCGCGGGCATACGCTCCAGGCAACCGGTCATACACCCACAGTCGCCCCGCGATCCGGGCGGTGCCAGAGGGTGGGTGTTGCCGGCGTGTTGCCGCAACACCACGGCGAGGGAGGCGGCATGGAACCCGGCCCGCCCGGCACCGCGGCCGAGATCTTCGGCCTGACCCTGCGGCAGCTCCGTGACCAGGCCGGGCTATCCCTGCGCGAACTCGGCAAACGTGCCCTGTATGACTACACACGGCTGTCCCGTGCCGAACGCGGCCAGATCCTCATCCCCGAGCGTCAGGTCCAGGTACTCGATGACGTGCTCCACGCTGACGGGCTGCTGACCGCGCTGCGGCGCGGCGCCGCCGCGTCAGCCCCGGGCGCGCTAGCCGGTCACTGTAGCGTGGCAGGAAGCGGGTCCGTCATCCTGGACATCCGGCTGCCCAGCGGAGGGAGCATCACCATGAGCCTGTCCCGGCGCCAGTTCGCCCAGCTCCTCGCCACTGGGGCACTCAGCTCCGCGCTGCCCGGGATCAGGACCACCGAGGACGCCGCCCGGTCCGCGCGTGCCCTCGATGAACCGGCCCGGCTCGACAGTGAAGTGCTCGGCTACTTCCGCCGCGCGCTGGATGAGTATTACCGGGCGGACAAGATGCTCGGCCCGCGCCGGCTGATCGGCCCGGTACTGGCCCAGATCGACGTGCTCGATGAGCTGCGCCGAGGCGCCCGCCCGCCATATGCCGACCCGCTGCTGCGCATCCTGGCCCGCTACGGCGAGATGGCCGGATGGCTGCTGCAGGACAGCGGAGCCCTGGAGGCCGCCGCGAACTGGTCCCGCCAGGCCGGAGAATGGGCGCACTGCGCGGGCGACGTGAACATGGCCGCCTACATGCTCATCCGCCAGGCCAACATCGCCGCCCTTGCCGACGATCACGCTGGCGTCGTCCAGCTCGCCGCTGCGGCCCGGCGCATCCCCGGCCCCGTCGACCCGAAGCTCATCGCCCTCGCGCTCCAGCAGCAAGCACGCGGCCACGTCCGGCTCGGCGAGCACCACGACTGCTTCACCCTCCTGGACCGGGCCGCCGGCACTCTCCATGAGCACCCTCACGTCACTGACCAGGATGCACCTGTCTACCTGCACCAATACGACCTGCGCGCGCTCACCGAGCAGTCCGCAGCCTGTTACCTGGCCGCCGGGCGTGCCGATGCCGCCGTCACCATACTGGAAGACACCATCGCCGCCACCAGCCCCGTTCTTGCCCGCGACCGCGGTCACCTCACCTCCAAGCTGGCCGTCGCCATCACCCGCACGGCCCAGCCCGACCCGGCACGAGCGGCCAGCCTCGGCCTGCAAGCCCTCAGCGTCGCCCGCGACACCGGTTCAGCCCGTATCATGCGCGAACTCCGCACCCTCGACGCGCAGCTCACCGAGCGCTGGCCCGGCTACCCCGCAAGCCGCAGCTTCCGCGACGCACTCGCCGCGTAAATCCTTCGTCGGTCAGCAGGGTTCTACTCGCAGCACACTCGGTGATCTGCTCTATAAGCATCGCGCCATGTTTGTGACTACCGCTCAGTCGGGATTCGAGACGACTTCAGCTGCAGCCTTGCTGCTTCGCAGCCTTCCGCTTTTGGCGTCGATCTTCCAGCCGTCGGCAAGCAGGCATTGGGTTACGGTGCGCAGGTCAAGTTCGTCCAGCATCCAGCCACCACGGATGCCTGTTCGCAGTAGCTCAAGGTAAAGATGGCTGGGAGTGGTGGCGTTGCCCGTGCGTGCGAGGCGTCTGGTGGCTTCGGTCACGTCCTTCTTTGAGATATGGCGAAGAGATGCTGGCGGGGAATCCGATGCGACCATGGTGATGACGAGGTCAAGGGTCGCCACGTCCTCGAATCCGGAAGTAAGTCCCTTGACGGATCGTTGTCCCTTGTTGAGTATTACGAGCGCTTCGGGAACGATAGTAAAGTGCGCGCTTTGTATAGCGCGCTGCATCAGCGCCCATACTCGGCCTGATGAGTTGCCGAATACTATGCTGATATATCCGCCTGGCTTCAGGATGCGACGGCATTCATTGAGTGACTTTACTAGCAGGTCTTCGTAGCGGACCGCATCGCGTGTTCCGGTGAGACTCCGATCTATTACCGCCTCTTGTTCCTGGTTGGTAAAATTGTCCAGCCAGGCTTCTTGGAAAAGTGCCATGTCTGCGTAGAACAAGTTAGATCCGAACGGCGGGTCGGTAAAAATATAATCGATGCTGTCATCGGGCAACGGTATCTGGTCAGCACTGTTTATTTCATACCTGACGCCAGGCCGGTCGAGAGCTTCGGGTCCGGCGTAACTTCGACGGGATGAACGGATCCAGTTGTCTGACTTTAGAACGGCTGCTATCTTTCGCTTGAACAGGTCGTAGATGTTCCACTCGTAGAAGACGGACGCTACATAATAGTGGGCGTTGGCCGCGTTAAGCGGTTTTTTGTGTGACCATTGATATCGTTTGGATGCTCGTGTGAGGCAGGCAGTGAATGCGAAGAGAAGCTTGCTTTTTATGTCGGTATCATCGACGGACACGATCTCTCGGTGAAGAGATGTCAGGGCGGCTAGGTTTCGTGGGGAGTAGAAAGATGCTACCGAGGTAAATCCGTTTTTCCCTAGGCCCTGCCTTTTGTACATCTCACGGTCTGGAGTTATCTCAACCCGCGGATACAGGAGGCTCTCCAGATCGGGGATGTGAATGGGAGCCGGCGTCTGCTCAATCTGCCCGGAGCTGCACGCGCAGATTACTGAATCAAATACGGGTTCCTCGCCGACGCGGATGTTGCGGCTGCTTACCTTCTCGTCACATGCGGGGCATTTCATGTCGTCTTTGCGCCACTCGGCTGCTTCTAGCGCACGGTAGTAGTTAACGGGGCTGCCGCAGCCGGAGCAGGCGACACGCACGGACCAAACGGTCTTTGCTAGCGTGGCCTGACCGCCGCAGGAGCTGCACGGCACAGCGTAGACATCGCCGATCGCGGCCTTGGCGCGCGTGATGACCTCGTCAGCGTGTTTTTCGAGAGAGGGCGCGTCGACAAGGTTGAGGTAGTTCTGGCCGATGTGCTGGCCTAGTACGGAGATGTCGAAGAGGCGGGCTTCCCGGCCGAGCATCGCGGCGGCGACACCGGTCATTCCTGACCCGGCGTAGGGGTCCATGACTACGTGTCCTGGCTCGCTGTATGCCTCGATGAAGGGTGTGATCGCCGGTACGGGCACCTTGGTCAGGTAGGCGTGCGCCACGTACACGGGGTCGCTTCTGCCGACCTGCAACTCCTCAGCCACATGCCCGATGTTACTCATAGTCTGTAGCCTCATAGTCATCTTCGGCCCTACCGTCGTGATCCATAATGGCGAAGGAGAGGCGGGAAGGAGCGCATTCCGCTCGCGTGGCGTTCGGACGCAGGGTCCGGCGGGTCCGGGAGCAGCGCGGGCTCTCGCAAGAGCAGCTAGCCGATCTGGCTGGCATCCATCGCACGTACATGTCGAGCGTGGAGCGAGGCCAGCGCAACATCGGGTTGGACAACATCGTCGCGCTGGCGGACGCGCTCGGCGTCTCGCCTGCCTTGTTCTTCGAGCAGGACTGAGCCCGGGTATGAGCCTCAAGGCGCACGGTGCCTCTAGCCGCCTTTACTATCGGTACCTGTATTCCGTAAGCGTGAGCGTCACTACGGAGGTTCAATCAGGTCACGTAGGGTGCGGATCTCGCCTTCATCTACCTGTGCGGCTATTCTGATTGTGCCCGTGCTCATCAATGTCTCGATGACCCGGTAGGGGTCTTCATCGTTCTCAGGATGCAGTGCGCCTAGCAGATCCCGAAGTTCACCTTGAGGGTCAACTGACCCGACATTAAAGTTTGAACCGGATGCAGAGCCGAAATCGGCCGGCCTGGTGAGCGGCAGTCCGACACGAAGTGCGTATGCGGCCCCTACGCGGGCCACGTCTTTCAGGTCTTCGAACGGAAACAGGTCGCACAGATGCCGCGCGGCCGTTGTCGCATCCTCAGTGAATGCGATATTGACTCTGCTCGGTGTGCGGGCGGAACCTTCTGTCATGGCTGGGCTCCAACCTCTATTTCTGTATGGCGAGCGGAAACCTTGCGCAGGTGGTGTTCGGCGACCAGGTCTGTTCCTAGCTGGTTCAGGGCGACCGCCCGGTCGAGTTCGTCATGATGGACGAGCAGCAGTACCTGGTCGGTGATCTGCGGTAGAGCACGCAGGACGTGCTCCTTGTGCGTTTTGTCGAGACGGCCGAAGGGCGAGTCGCTGACGATGGGGCCGCTCATCGGCGAGCATCGCTGAAGCGCCGCAATCAGGGACAGGGCTACGACATGCTCATAGCCGCTCGACCGGCTGATTACCTCACTGCCATCTGAGTGCAGGATTGTCAGCCCGTAGCTGTCGTTAATGCGCAGCCTGGCATAGTCGCTCTCAGCAGAGAGCGCACGGAACACTTCGCTGGCTTGATCTTCAACACGATCACGAAGGCGGTCCCGGAACTCATTTACCGCTGAGGCAAGCAGATCATGCAATTCCACCAGCAGGGTAACCTTCCGGTCCTCCCGTCCCGATCCAGGCGCGCCGAGCCTCCTGAGTTTCTCTGACAATGCCGCGACGGCCTTCTCTTTGCGGTTGAGCTCATCCCGGCTCGCTTTCAGTCGGCTACGCGTATTGTTGAGCGCGATATTGGTCTGCGCATGCTCATCGATCAGCTTGGTGATTGTTTCCTCTGTGCCTTCTGGCGCGTCGGCAAGGTCGGCTTCAAGGTCGCGGAGCTGACCTTCCGCATCGGACAGGTCGACTCGCGCCTGGCTGGCCTCCTCCTCCAGGCGGATGATCCGGCTGCCGTCCGCGCGCATCCGCCGCAACACGTCACGGCGGGCACGCAAAGCCCCTAGCTGCGCCTGCACAGCGTCGGTGTCTTCGGCTGCGTCTAGGTCCTGGAGTTTCTCTGCTGCTTGGCGGCCGACGGGCTGCTGACAGGTCGGGCAGGTGCCAGAGGTGGCTGCTGTCGCGGCGAGACCGGCCGTCATGGCCTCGGTGAGTCGTTGCGTCAGCTCGTCGTACCGGTCCTCAATGACAGCGAGTTCCGCGCTGACCGTGGGGGCGATAACCGCTTTCCAGGTCTCGGTGGCGGCTACTGATCGAAGATCATCGACGCGTTCTTTTACCTTCGCCCTCAGACGATCTACTTCCTTGCGCTTGGCGTCACGAGTGGCCATGAG
The DNA here is from genome assembly GCA_965277615.1 of Streptosporangiaceae bacterium. GTDB lineage: Bacteria > Actinomycetota > Actinomycetes > Streptosporangiales > Streptosporangiaceae > Bog-532. Next base: position 1,304,356 of record CBDIDG010000005.1, read on the forward strand.
CCCACGGAACCTGGTGTTGCTTGTCAGGGCCTTCTCAAGCTCGTTCACGGAGTTCTGCTGCTCGTCCACGATGTCGCTAAGCTCCTGCACGTTGCGGCGTTCGCTTTCCGCCTCGTCAGATGCCAGCTGCAGGCTGTTCCCGAGATCCCTGGTTGCCCTGTCCTGCTGAGCTGCTTTGGCCTGGGCAGTCCGGGCCTGCGCCAGGTGGCTGGCAATGTCATCACGTGCCTGAGTCAGCACCGGCAGCCCGAGGATGCGCTCGATGGCTCCTTTGAGTTTCTCCCCGGCCTCGCTGCCTGTGGTGAGTAGCTGTTCATATTCCTGGAGCAGTTCCGCGTCAAACAAGAAGAACCGGGCGATCTGCTGGGGCAGCAGGGATGCCAGCTCCCGGTCCCGGTCGTCTGGACCCAGAACGTCCCCATCTTTGACGAGGCTGCAGGTCGTCTTGAAGTCTTCGGGTCTCGAACCATCCGAGATCTTCTGGTATACGCGGGTCAGCTTGTAGGTATGGCCTCCGTGAGTGAAGGCGAGAACGACCTTGAACGGCTGTATCGCGGAGGGCAGGGCATCGTCGCGGTTGCCGACTTTGAATGCTTCTATGGGACGTGACCCGCGGCTCAGTACCATTCCGAACAATGCCCAGCGCAGCGCGTTGAGGAACGTGGTCTTGCCGCGCCCGTTCTCGCCCCACACCAGCTCGACGCCAGGGTCCGACGAGAAGTCGAAGCGCTGCGTTCCCCGGTATAGCCCGAAATCCGTTACTTCCATCGACACGAGTCTCACGAGCCGCTCTCCCCGGCCTCGCTTTGCGCGGCAGCCTCCGGCTCGCCGGGATGGGCCGCTAGCCAGCTATCTACTGCGCGGGCCACGGCCCGCTGCGCCGCGGTCCGGTTATCCAGGTTCCCTTGCTCTGCGGCTAGCACCTCAGCTAGCAGCTCCGCCGGAACAGACGGGAATCCTGTGGCGCGGACCTCTTCGGTAGCTGCGAACACGTCCTCTACCTGCGGCTGTGACAGCATCACCGGCGTATCTGCGTCCGGTGCGGGCGTGTCAGTCATCATCGTCCTCGTTCTGGTTATCGTCCTCGATACCGAGTGTCGCGAAGGAGGTGTCAGCTTCGATGGGCACCCCGTAGCGGATACAAAGGTCTTCGATCCTGGATAGAGCCTGAGGGTTGGCGGCACCGCGCGCAAATTCCAGCACCCGGTAGAGTTCGCCCGCCAGTAGCCTGTCTCCGCCTGCCGCTGGTCGCTCGGGGTCGGCCGATGGCAGGACGATCGCATCGTGGAGGAAAGCTAGGCTTTTGCCCGGGTAACGGCGGAGAATCCGGCCGCGACGCTGGATGAATTCACGGGGGTTCTTGCTGCTAGCTAGGATAAGCGCGTGGCTGACTGCTGGCAGGTCTACGCCCTCATCGAGGCAGCGGACGCTGACGAGAATGCCGCCGTTTATATCAAGCTCGGCGAGGGTCGCATGCCGGTCGCCCTTCATCGTGCTGTGGTATTCCAAGGAATCGATCCCGGCGCTGGCGAGTGCCCCGCGTACCTGATTGAGCTGTGCCAGGCTGTCGCAGTACACTAGCCATCGCTGGCCCGGCTGATAATGGTCCGTGAGTACCCGCGCCGACAATGGGATCTTCGCAGCGGCCTGTTTCAGGATTCTGGCGCGAGCGATCGCTAGCTGCCGCAGTTTCTCGTTACTTTCGATGTTGTCCAGTGTCTCGCGCTGGCGGGCTGCCTCTAGCCGGATTTTGCGGGACAAGGTTTCGTAGCTGGCCTGCTCGGCATCGTCAAGCGCGGCTTCATGCGGTATGTAGTTATACGGCGTTAGCACGCGGTCTCTTATAGCGTCCAGCAAAGTGTAGGGTGGCGGGAGAACGCCGCCGAAAAAGTCGAGAAGGCGTGCCGTGCCTTCTGTGTCGCCTGCGCGGACAGGAGTGGCGCTCAGGCCGAGTCGCCAAGGGGCGGAGATGGTAAGCACATTCTGTGCGGCTGGGCTTCCGAGCCTGTGGGCTTCGTCGGCAACTACTAGCAACCGGTTATTGCGCGCGAGGCGCGTGAGGAACGCGTCCGTCGAGGCCGTCTGCATTGTCGCGATAACGATTCTCGGAGTACCCGTCGCTGATTCTCGTGTCCATGGACGTAGAAGATCATCGGAACGCCAGGTGTCATTGCCGTCCCCAGCGAGTAGGATCTGCGGGCGCAGGCTGGCAAGGTGCTGTCCTAGCTCTTGATGCCATTGCCTGAGCAGGAGCGAGCTGGGGACAATGACGATGACCGATCCGTTCTCGGCCAGCACAGCGCGAATTGCCTGAATAGCTGTGTATGTCTTGCCGCTCCCTGTGGCGTGTTCTAGCAAGCCGCGGCGGTTATGCAATTCCCAGGTAGCGATGGCTTGAACCTGATGCTCACGCAGTGGCCTGGCCTCAGGCGGGGCGGCAGCACGGACTGCTGCCTCGGCGAGGATCTCATCGACCAGGACCTCCCAGTCGGATGGCCCGGCGCTGCGGATGAGATTTGCGACCGCTTCGGGTACGGGGCGGATATCTGCTGCATTGATTTCGTTGCGCCAGAAGGCTTCGAAACGGCCCGCGGCATCCTCGGCTCGTTTAGCATCACGGCCGCCTGCCCAAGACGGGAAAACGTCGATGCTTTCCAGGTTTCCGTCTGGTGATAGTCCCAGGAATGTCTCGTTCATGGAGCCGCGGAAGCCGACAGCATCGCCAATCGTGTCGGAAAAAAGGCCAACTTTGTCATGGAACAATCGGCGGTCGCCTGGCCCGAGGGTGGCGGTCAGTATGGCAATCCGGATGTCAATCACGCCTGCCGCGATCAGGCCTGCCAGGACTTGTGCGGGTTTTCGTGACCGCTCGCCTTCTAGCAGTATGCGCAGCTCGGAGATCAGGGCCGCACTCAGGTCCTCATCGCTGAGAGCCGCGTAGCCTTCCTTTACAGCCGTTATATCGGTGCTGGAAAATACCGGGGAGCATATCAGTCGCATATGCCCGCCTGCCTTGACGAAAGCCTTAAGGGCAGGCCACGAGATAGAAAAGACCGCAGATGAGAAGTATCCGGAGATCCGGTCGTAGCGGATCGCCGACCGCATGCACGGAAGATAGAACTCTTCGGCTATGTCATCAACGCTCTTGTCATAGCTCTCAGCGAACTCGAAGTCGCGGAGTCTGGTCATTTCGCGTCCGCAGATGTCGCTGAGTCCGCCTGGCCGAGCAATGAGCGCAGAGTGAGCTTTTCGCGGCTGAGCACGCCCTCCGGGAGCCGGTCACTTCGCACGGTAACAACGTGCTCAACATAACGAGAGCCATTGCCGTGCACATCTCGGCGCTGCGATCCCACGCCATGGACCGCTGCGTAGTGAACTGCCGGAGCGCCCACCTGGACACCTTTAGAATACGGGAATTCCGAGTGTGCATTAGCGTCCCAGAGGACGAAGACGTCAAATTCTGCAATGTATCCCGCGAGCAGCACCAGAACGGCCGGGTCCAGCGCCAGCGTGGCCCGCTGGCCGCGTCGCTGGCCAGCTAGGCGAAGCTGAATCCGGTAGTCTCCGGGCCTGCGCTCCGAAGGATGATCAGTGCAGTTGAATACGTACACCCGGAGGTTGGGGGGAAGAGGCGGTCTGCATCTGAGGTCCAAGGGCTTGACGGTAGCAGGGATACTCTTGAGATCGGTGATCACTGCGGCGCCCAGGCCGTTGACGAAACGTTCATGCAGTACCGGAAGCGACTGTTTCTCGCTCGGCGTCCACTCCCCCATAGCGATCACCATAGAGCTGTCCGTGACCACCTGCATGGTTCTGGCCTGAATACAGCCATTGTGACGTTCCTCCTGCTTCTGCAAGCCCAGGCACTAGCCAGTTCCGCAGCTTCAGCCATGCGAGCCGAACCCATGTCCGGTCCAGTATGGTCACCGGGTCTGACATTCTCACAGTAAGTGAGCAGCTTGTGGCGTTCTGCAGGTAAGGTCGGCAGGTCATCGCCACTAGACAGCGGGGTTGCATGATGACGGCCAGGGAAATCTGCCCGGGGGCCGCGGCCATGCCGAGCTGCCCGGTGGCGGCCAGCGCAGTTACGTCGTGTGAGGGCTGCCTCATGTTGGAGGCGCACGTGGCCGTTCAGTACTCTCGGCGCTGGTGTTGGCGAGCGAGCCACCTCGCCACGAGATCGGACGATCCACGTCGGCTGTTGCGCGCCCGGCATATTACGCCCAGGGGCTACCGTGTCGGACATGAGTTTGTCCAGCGAGGCGCGGCTCGGATCCGAAGTAACTGCCGACGGGCCGGACGAGGCCGTCCTCGCCAGATCCCCAGGGGTCCCGGCAGGCACCGTGGCATCCGCGGAACATGTCGAGAGTGCCGCGGCGCTTGAGCAGGCCGACGACTCCGCTGAGACAGACGGTCTAAGGACGGCGGCAGTCATCGGTACCAGCCTGCTCCCGCACCTTGCCTCGCGGTTCCGCCGCCAGGCCGAAGTCGTGGCCATGGAGGTCCTCCACTGGATCCTCGTCACAGACCCCGTGGCAGGGGAGTGGTTCTGTGACCTGCTCGCACACCTCGACGGTGACCGGCCGCGGAGAGCGCTCGAGTTCGAGCCCGAGGTCCAGCGCGACGGCATACGGCCGGACCTCCTCGCGATTGAGCGAGAGACACGGCAGGAGGTAGTCCTCATCGAAGCGAAGTTCTGGGCTGCCTTGCAGCGTTCGCAGCCGCTTGAGTACCTCAAGCGCGCCCAGGAGATGCTCGTCATCCTGGGACCCGATCAGGGAACGACCACATGGCTCTGGCCAGAGGTGTGCGCGCGCGCAGGCATCGCTCCCGATGGCGTGCGCGAGCTGTCACACGTGCTGGATAGCGGCAAGCGCCTCTCCTACCTCAAGTGGTCGGACGTTCTCAAGATCAAGACGAGCCGGAAGAGTACAGCTCGCGCCAGAGAGGAACTCGAAGCGTTGGTAGATGTCTACGGAGCAACGGCCCCAGCCCTCATCGACGACGCCGTGCTCGGCCCAGATGGCCTCGCACACACCGAGTCGCTTATGGATCTCGTGGCGCGGGTGCGCAACCACGTCCACCAGACCTACAGCCTTCGCCGCAAGCGGGGAGCTTCTAGGTACCTTCACGCATGGCATTGTTACGGGGGCAACCACTTCCTCTATGGCTACGGAGAGACGCTCGACAAGATCTCCTGGCGAGTCGACCTGAGGTTCTCCTTCGAGGAAGGCGAAGGCCCGCTCGTCTTCGAGCTAGAACTCGATGAGAACGTTCCCGCCGAGGTGATAACGCAGGCACTGCGAGAGATCGGCCACGGCGCGTTTCGCTGGGACGACGCTGTCGCCTGGCAGCTCCCACTCCGCAAGGGCGCGCCGATCGACCAGTGCGTCCATGACGCTGCCGAAGCGATCCAGAACATCGTCCAGCGGCTCACTGGACTCCGGCTCGGGAAAGCAGGAGGCGCCATGGACGCCGACGTCGATCTCGCGGAAGAGGACACCACGCCCGACGGCGTCTGAGCTGTAACGAGTCCGCAGCTATCGTTGCGCTCTGGCACGGCGGTCACAGAAGGTAATCAAAGATTTAGCGAGCTGCCATTTGACTGCGTAGTCCGGAGAACGCTGCTGATCGGCTGCCTGGCGGATCTTGGCGGCGTCCAATCCACGCTCACGGCTCTTCGATCGCTTCGCTGCGGAGCCGTGCGGATGCGAGGCCGACGCGCACCGGTCATCTACGCTTGACGCCAGATGACGAAAGAACGGAGCATGCACATGGCCCAGAAGGTACAAACCCTGTTCATCGACGACCTCGACGGCAGCGAGGCCGAGGGCACCGTTCGTTTCGGGCTGGATGGTGCCGATTACGAGATCGACCTAAACGCCAAGCACGCCGACGCACTTCGCAAGGCGCTCGCCCGGTACGTCAGCGCTGCCCGGCGCAGTACCGGAACCCGGCGGCCAGGGCGGAGCGGACGGCGGGCAACCGCCAGCGGGCTCAATACCACCGAGGTCCGTGACTGGGCCAAGTCACATGGCATCGAGGTCAAAGACCGGGGCCGGATACCGGCTGAGCTGATCGTCAAGTTCAAGGCGGCCACTGTGAAGTAACGTTAGCCCCGCTTCGCATACGCTAATAGAGCGATCTGATGCCCCAGCACGCCATGGCTGATAACGACAAAGAAGGCTGTAGTAGTTACTGTCAGCATATGAGACCGGAACCGTGTGGACCAGAGGTTGTGGTTAGGCAGCTCCAATTTGACTTCGACGGCATAGCTCCATTGACCCTTGAGCAACGTGTGTCCAATTGGCTGGACCATCAGGATGAAGAAAACCCGGACGTATATACAGCCCGGCTCCTCCTGGGGGATAATGAGTCGCGGCGGCAGCGTGCGTATCGCTGGAGTGAAGTCCGGCGTATACAGATGCCATACGATAATGGTTCAGGCGGGATGTTTTTCGGCGGCACCGAGGTAATATGGCTTTATGATGAGGCATGTCACGACTATATCGATGGTTCGTATTTTTCGGCGCTGCTTTGTGCGCATGCTGCATGTGAACGCGAGCTAGCGGGACGTCTTGCTGCTTGCACGGAGGAACTTCCGAAAGGATGGCTGTGGTGGGGGCTGGGAAAGCTGATATCATACGCCGTGGAGCGGAACCTGACTGATTCAAACATCAGAGATGATTTGATTAAGCTTACAGAGATCCGGAAAGTCGCGGCGCATTTTAAGGCGGCTCATAAGACGCCAACCTCAGTTCAATGGAGGGTGGATGCTCTTCTCGCACGTCAACCAAACCTTGAATATGAAGACGCGATTAACGATGTTATGCAGTCGGATGCTCTTTTTGCGATAAGAGTAGCTACGGCAACAGTGTGTAACTGACCTTAAGCGTCCGTTAGCGGACTGATCTCCTCCCTGATTGCCGTAAGCGCTTGCACTACTACGGAACGTAGATGATCCCACGCGCCAGCCCAGTCATTGCCGAACTGGGTAAGTTCAAGGGCGGTCCTTGCTCGTTCCGTGCGGGTGTCCGCGGCGTGGTGTTGCTGGCCTGCGCGAAGGTCGAAAATCGAGCGGAGTGTGTCTACGGCTGCATGCGCCCGGCCTACCGCTTCGTCGCCGAGCAGGCCGCTAAGGCGGGCTTTCATGTTGTTCAGGCTGCCGCCTTGCGCAGGGAAGGCGAAGGAATTCAGCATGTCGGCGAGAGCGCTGCACCGAGATTCGAATTCCTCCGCGCTAGCCGCGGGCTGGGTGAGCTTGGCCGGTATAGCGGCCCGCGGAAGGTGGAAGAGGTGCTCGCCTGTGGCGATCCGCCAGGCCAGGCCAAGGTGGTCGAATGCCTCCGGCAGGGCCAGCGGGGGAAGGTAGTCCGGGAGGGCGCGCTGCTGGGGAAAGGCGACCAGGGCATCCAGCCTCACCAGGTAGTCATCGACGGTCTCGACCTGTGCGTACGGCGTGAGCCGCGCGTCGGTGAGGTCCCAGGTCCACTGATCGTTTTGCTGGTTCACGCCGAGCCACGTCGCTGGTTCCCCGCTCAGCACGCTGAAAAGCTGGCCGGCGCTGAGTTCTGTTCGGGCCGCCGTGTTGACGGTCCTGGTGAAGTCATCGCCCGGGACCTTCAGCTCCACCGTCTGGGTCGGCTCAGGCTTGATGCCGCGCTGCATAACGGCGGCGGTCCGGAGCGCCGCGAGGAAGGCGCTGACGAGCTGCTGGACGGCGGGCACGGCATCGCCGACGTAGGCCATTCCGTGGATGCTCAGCGGGACGTCGTCGGTGATCTTCGGTATGGGGTGGCCGCGGTAGCCGAGCCGGACGGGCCGGTAGTCATGCTCCCAGGTCGGCATGCCACCCAGGATCTCCTCGGCATCCAGGCCGTCATGAGTCCAAAGCTGCTGCCTGACCCATTGCCAGCACGGCCAGCGACTGCCTGCTGCTGCGTAACCGTCAGCGGCCGTGCGCAGGAAACGCAGCATGTCGTCGGGCATCGGATCAAGCAGGCTAGCCATGCCCTCATCGAACCACCCCGCACGGCGGCAGGTACCTCGACATACCGCACGATGGTGTGGGTAGTTCGCCGCGATATCTAGGCCTGGCGGGCTTCAGGGGGTACAGAGGATATCGCGCAGGTCAGGGCCTTCCGCTATGCACAAGCTGATGACGGTCGTGGCGGTCTCGGCCGCGGCCGGGTCGCCGTCAGCCAGGCTGGTCTTAAGGATGGCCCGGATGCTCGTTTCGTACTGCTGAAGCTGGAAGGGGCCGGGCCTGGTCCGCACCCACGCTTCCAGGACGGCCAGGCACGTGCTGGTGTGCGCCGGACACAGGCTGGCCAGGCGCGGCAAGACGAGGTGCTCGAAGTCGACGCGCCTCGCCATGGACAGGGCAGCCAGGAGCTGGCGTAGTTCCCATTCATCGCCCAGCTCGCCCGCGGCGAACCATTCCCCGAATCCTGCCAGCTCATCGGCGTCAGCGCCGTTGCGCACGGCGTGCACCCGCGTCTCCCACAACGTCCGGAGACGGTCAGCTACCGCAGGGTCAACGGCGTCGGCCTCCCGGAGGCTGCGCCCGATGAAGCGCATCAGGTCCAGGCAGACCGAGCAGGGCGCGTTCTGGTAGAAGCGGCGAACGAGCTGGCGGTGGCTGTCGAGGGTGACCTGCCCGAACCAGTAGCGGCTCACCAGGTGCCGTCCCACGCCATCAGCGCGGGCAACTGCTCGCCGCTCGCTTGCGCCGGAGTCCGTTCGGTCGACCGCGAGCTGGTAGGTGTCGTCGAGGATCGCGCAGACGTCAGCGACCAGGGGAGAACGAGCGAGGTACCCGTCCCAGGCAGCCTCCCACAGTGGGTGTTCGGCCGCCTGCGCGGGGAAAACGGACGTGGCGTTCTGGATGGCCCATGACCGGTCAAGCCAGGTGAGCTGGGCAAAGCAGGACCCGTAAACCCACCGGACAGCTCTGGAAGGCTCCTGCTCCGCGTTCAGATGACTGTCGAGGACCTGGCGGAACTCATCGAGCCCGGCATCAGGGTCGTTCCGGCGTGCCCAGAGAGCGTAGGCGACCGCGGCGCTCAATGCCCGGGGCCGGACATCTTCAAGGCCCTGCTCGCCCAGCTCCCGCCCGGCCTCGTCGGCGCTGGCCTCGTCTCCGGGGGCCGGATCGGGATCGCCGCATGCGCTTTCGATGATCGCCCAGGCCTGCTCTCGGTGGCCAGCAGGGATCGGATGGTCAGCGGCGCTGAAGCCGGCCTCAAGCAGCCGCAAGGTGTTAAGGCGAGAATCACGCCACTGCGGCCGGGTCACGCTGGGCGGGTCACTGAGTTCGGCGGCAGCTTGTTCGTTCGCCCATGCGCACAGCCGCAACACGGGCTGCCAGTCCAGGTCCGCCTGCTCGCGGACGGCGATCCACAGGGCGCTGATCACCGCGGCGACGTATACGGGCGGCAGCCCGATGAACGCGTCCGCCTCCGATGACCGACGCGCAGCATCGTGCTGGACCGCCGTGCCAAGCGCCGATGCGAGGGAGAAACGGCTGGGGTCCAGCAGATTCCCGGTCGGCTCCCATGCCGCCAGGAAGCTCACCAGGTCCGCGATGGAGGAGGCCGCGAGGTCACCGGCCGTTGCCGGGGTGGCGAACGCGATGTCCCGTACCGGTATGGGCGCGCTCGCGGCGAGATCGGGAGCATCTCCGAACTCGGCGACCAGGCGCTGATAGCGGGCACGCCATTCTGCGGACAGGATCGGTTCCACCGCGGCCAGCCTGTCGCGCTGCCATCGCCCGACCCGGTCGTGGGTCATGGCCGCCGATGGTGGCTCGCCGGTCGCCTGCTCGTGTCGCCTGGCCCACTCAGTGATCTCAGGGCCGCTGCCGATAAGGGCGATCAGCCGCTGCTGGTCGCGTGGACCGATTGTCGTGCAGTGCCGCCGGGCGAGTGTCAAGAACTCCCTGGTCAGATTGACATCTCGGATCGCTGTGGGATCAGTCAGGTGCGCGCCGATCAGGTCTGCCGCGTCGGCGGCGGCGACGGTGGCGAGGAGGAACAGGGCCAGCCGACGGAAGATCGGCCAGTCATGAGATTCCAGCTCGGCGACCACCTGGCTGATGTCCGCGTCGCCGGTATCGAGCAGCTGCGTGACAGCATCACGGACGGCGCTGACCAGAGCGGTTGCCGGGTCTCTATCGGTACCTGCCGGGTGCCCCTCAAGCGCAGGCCGCCATCTGACGGACATGTCCTGGCGGAGATCTTTAAACCCCTCGGGAGTCTGCGCGCTGATCGCCTGATCCAGGAGGCGAGCCAGCAGCGCCAGGACAGGCAGCCCTCCAGCGCGGGTAACAGCTGGGATGTCCTCGCGCAAGATTTCCGCGTAACTCCAGCTGTCAGTCGCTGCGCGTGATCCGGCGCCGTCCGGCACCTTCGCTAGCAGCGCCTCGGTCAGGCGCACCGACTCCCCGGAATACCCGCCCGCAGCAAGATGGCGGCACAGGCCGCCGATCCGCGTGGGGACCAGCACCCCGAAACGGCTGTCAAGCGATGCGATGATCTGCGGCAGCAGCTGCGCGCTGTAGCCGGGCGGGACATGCAACGACAGCTCGATCAGGTCGCTGTTCACCCGGCTGTTGTCTGTCGCCGGAATGTCCAGGGCGGTGGCCACCACTTCGGTCACGTCGTCGGACGCCACCCGGATCAGGAAATGGGTCTGCGGCCAGAAGGGAAGTTCGGCCGTTCCTTCATCAAGGTGGACCACCGGGTCCGGTGGTGAGCTGAAAAAGCCTTCCTTCCTCAGCGGGACCAGCCAGGCGGAGTCCGCCCGCGCGAAAAAGTACCCAAGGGTGACGAAGTTCTGGGGAAAGCTGTTCCGTAGCTGCCCCGCGTGCGCCGCGCCTGGCTGGGTCACCTTGAGCAGCTCATCGAGCCTGGTGAACACATTGACATACCGGTCCTGGAAACGCTTAAGCAGCCGGTCGAGCAGTTCCTCAAAGCCGGCGACGAAATCCCCGAACCCGCTGTCTGCTGGCCGCGGAGCTTCAAGAGCAGAACGGTGCGCCCGCATCGCGAGCCCGCCGAGGTTGCCCTCGCCGGTCAGCCCGAGCCAGAACTCCGCGATCGGCTCGTCGTGAGAGATCTCAAGCTGATCCAAGACCGCTATCACGCTAGCGCGATGCTTGTCCCGGCCCTGTCTGGCATCCCCGGCGGGATCAAGGACCGAGCGCACAGCGCTTTCCACCTCACGCAGGAGATGCGCGACCAGGTGAGTGACTCCGGTGCGGCGCGGCTCCTCGGCGAGCAGTTCACACGCGGCGACAAAAAACTCGGCTGGACCATCACCGATCTCCCGCAACCGCCTGACGATGCTCTCCTGCCGAGGCGACAGAGCCCGCGCCTGGGGGCCCGGCTGGTCTGCAAGGTCCATCCCGGTCCGTTCTTAAGAATGCGCCGAGGTCAGCCCCGCGCGGCACCACGTGATCCCGCGATCGGCTATGCGGAAGGATCGCGCCGACGACTTTACCCGAGCGGAACACCCCAGATGATCGGCTGCGTCGGTCTCGATTTAGCCATGCGCAGCTACCGTCCCATGGTTGCCGCATCCGGGTTAATCCCGCTCGGCGGCAAGGTCTTTAATACTCGCGAGGTTGCCCCCAGCAGCCGGTTGTGTTCGGCCGGTGGCATCCGGCTGGACGACGCCACCAGCCGGGGCTGCCAGTTTCAGAGGTGCCTCTGCGGGATCAGATTCGCATCACGGCGTTGCCGGGTCTGCCCTGGACAATTGCTCTGCCCGCCAGCTCGGCCTTGATCGTGCGCGCTAGGGCGTTCAGTGCCTGGTTGGACCCCCTGATTCCCTCGCGGCGCAGGGCACGTCTAGAAACCGGGGTTCCCGCTGCTGCAAGCCTGGCGACGGCCACGCGTGCCTGGCTGATAGCCGCCGGGTCGGATGCCGCCGCCCTGGGGTCGTGGTCCCGTTGCAGGGCTGTCGTGGTCCCTGCGGGAAGATCGGACCCGGTCAGGAGCGCCTGGGGTGCGGCCTGATCTTGGACCGCCTCTGCCTGGTCCCCGGCAGACCAGGCTGGGGACCGCGGTCCTGCTGGTCTTCCGGTCCCATGGTCCGGCGTGTCAGCTGCGGTGCCGGCATCGGCGCGGAGCATGTGGGCCAGCGTGGTCCCCATGGCCAGGACCAGTACCGGCAGACAGGACACGATCATGGTGACGGGCCACGGCGCCCGTGCCGTTCCGGCTTGGGCCAGCAGGTGGTAGGCCACCTGCCCGGCCATGCCGAGCGCGAAGGAGCAGACCGCGGACCACTTGGCGAACCGGCGGGTCCGGTCACTGACCGACTGTCCATTGGCGAGCCAGGCGCGCAACGCGTACGCGGCGTATGCCTCGACGCCGATCGGCAAGGTGATGGAGGTGTCCAGATGCAGCGACGACCAGATGCCCGGCAGCGGGGAGACCAGCCCGAACCCGGTCTTCTGCGCGATGCCGACCCACCCGGACCACACCTCGGCCGCAGCCGGGGCGGCCAGGACCAGCAGCGGCCAGGACCGCACGGTCCTGGCTCCGGAGGAGACCACGGCGGACCGGTTCCCTCCGGCTGGTCCGGTGGTCCGGGAACCAAGCGGACGGCCTGGTCCCAGATCTGCGGTGGCGCCGGGCCGGTTCATGCCTGCGGTGAGTGAGGCCATGGTGGTCACCACCCTTCCTGCGTGGCGAGCGGGTGGGGTTCCCCGGTTAGCGCGGCCAGGGCGGCGGCGACCTCGTGGGTGGTGGCGCGGACGTAGGTCGCGGTCGCGCCCGTGTCGCTGCCGTTGTCGGTGTGGCCTGCGTAGGCTTTGGCGATGGCGTAGCCGAAGTTCCGCTCGACCCACGTCAGGGTGGTGTGCCGGATCCAGTGCATGCTGATCTGCTGCGCCCGAACCCAGGGCAGGCACCGGCCGAGGCGGTCCCACAGGTGGTCGTAGCGGCGGTAGGTGATGCGGCGGCTGTTGCGGTAGCGCAGCAGCTGCCCGTCCGCGGGCGCGTGGCGTTCGGCGGCGTGCCCGAGCAGGGCGGCCATGAGGGTGGGGGAGACTGGCTGCCACCGGACGGTCTCGCCTTTCTCCCGCAGCAGGATCAGGCACTGCTCCCGGTCGAGGTCCTGCGGGCGCAGCGCCAGCGCGCCGCCGCGCCGGCAGGCCGTCTCGGTGTGCAGCCGCAGCAGCAGCGTATCCAGCTCCGGGTCATCACCCGTGGTCGCCGCCGCCTCGTTAATCTCGGCCAGCCGCTTGTCAGCCACCGCCCGCCGCGTCGAGGGCAGGCGTCGCGGCTTGTCCACCTTCCGGGCCGGGTTGCCCGCCGGGTCGATCAGGCCGTCTTCCTCGGCGTGCCGGTACAGGCAGCGCAGCGCGGCGATGAGGTGCTCGGCGGCGCTGCGCCCGCCGCGGGAGTTCCGCCGGGGCACGACGTTGGCCCGGATCTGCTGGACAAGCTGGCGGATCTCCGACGGCGTGGGCTCGTCGATACGGCGGCTGCCCCACTGGTCGACCACCCGGTTCCAGTACGAGCCGTACGCCCGGCGGCAGCCGTCGCTGACCAGGGCCGAGACGACCGGGGTGTACTCGGCGAAGGTCGGCGCGGGCGGCCTGGCCGCCGGGGCAGTCAGCAGGTCGGCGGGAGTCAGGCCCATCCGCTCCAGCACGAGCATGGCCGCGTCGACCACGGCCTGCCCGGGTGCGCGAGTGTGTGCGTCAGGTCCGGTGATCGTCATCGGTCTCCTCCTTCATGTGCCGGGAACGGGATGAGTGCGGCGAGGGCCTGGTCGACCACCGCGAGGGAGTAAGCGGTCAGGGTGTCCTCGGCGGGGACCGCGGTGAGCAGGACCGGGTCACCCGGGAGCAGGCCGCAGCGGTGCCGTAGCGCCGCGGGGATCGGGATACAGGACCGGGGCGGCAGGGTGATCAGGCCGGACGGGTCGCGGCGGATGACCACCACGCCGGCCTCGGCGGTTAGGGTCAGCCGGTCCCCGCCGCGCCAGCCCAGCGCGCCGGTGACCGCCCGGTCAGCCACCCGGCCGGAACGGTCCACGTGAGCGAGCCCGTACACCACGTCCCGGCCCAGCGCCGGCGGGCGGCTCAGTGCGGGCGGGACCGCGAGTGGCAAGGCCCGGGCGGCGGCGGGTGTGCGGGCGGGTCGGGGTGCGGCAGACGAGGGGATGACGGGGGCGATCAGCGTGCCGGTCACGGCTGCCTCCCGTGGCGGGAGGCGGGACCAGTCAGCGCGATAGGGGGGCCGCAGGCATCAGCCGGGCCGTCCGCGTGTTCAAGCCGTACTTGAAGATTGGTGACACAGCACCACTCTGGGTGTCCGAGGGGGGACTTGAACCCCCATGCCCTTTTGGGGCACTAGCACCTCAAGCTAGCGCGTCTGCCTATTCCGCCACCCGGACGTGGCCGTGAGCGTTTCCGCCTTGGCCGGATCACGATAGCAAATCTGCGGCCCCACAGCTGAGCGACCAGCTTATCGGTTGCGCCGGCTCGCGGGGCACGCGCGCACCGGCCCGGCGCCATGCCCGCGCCGGCCCCGCGGCCACGCCCGCACCGGCCCCGGCTGCCCACGACGGTTTGAGCCATGGGGCAAGTGGGACGATACGGGGGTGACGGAGAACCAGACGGAGAACCAGGGTGTGACCGCGGCCGATGAGGTCGTCGGCATCTGCCGGGACCTGATCCGGATCGATACCACCAATCCGGGGGACAACTCCGGGCCGGGGGAGCGGCGGGCGGCCGAGCACGTGGCCGGGCTGCTGTCCGAGGTCGGGCTGGAGTCCCAGATCTTCGAGTCGCGTCCCGGACGGGCCAGCGTCATGGCCCGGATCGCGGGCGAGGACTCCTCGCGCCCGGCCCTGCTGATGCACGGTCACCTTGACGTGGTGCCGGCCAACGCGGCCGACTGGAAGCAGGACCCGTTCTCCGGGGAGATCGTCGACGGGTGTGTCTGGGGCCGCGGCGCCGTGGACATGAAAGACATGGACGCCATGATCCTGGCCGTGGTCCGGCAGCGACTGCGGGAGGGGCGGCGGCCGCCGCGGGATATCGTGCTGGCCTTCACCGCCGATGAGGAGGCGGGCAGTACCTGGGGCGCGCACTACCTGGTCGACCAGCATCCGGATCTGTTCGAGGGCGTGACCGAGGCCATCGGCGAGGTCGGGGGCTACAGCGTCACCCTGGCCGACCAACGCCTCTATCTACTGCAGACCGCCGAGCGCGGCATCGCCTGGCTGCGGCTGACGGCCCAGGGCACCGCCGGGCACGGAGCCATGGTCCACCCGGACAATGCGGTGACCGAGCTGGCCGAGGCTGTGGCCCGGATCGGCCGCCACGAATGGCCGATCCGGCTCACGCCTCCGGTCCGGGCCTTCCTGGAGGCAGCGGCCGACGCGCTGGGCATCGAGTTCAACCCGGACAACCCCGACGGCGTACTGAACCGGCTTGGGCCGATCTCCCGGGTCATCCGCGCGGTGACCAGGAACACCGTGAACCCGACCGGGCTGCGGGCGGGCTACAAGGTCAACGTCATCCCGCAGGAGGCGCAGGCCGAGATCGATGGACGCTTCCTGCCTGGTTACGAGGACGAGTTCTTCGCCGAGCTGGACCAGCTGATCGGGCCCAAGCTGGCCCGGGACTTCATCCACCGGGACATCGCGGTGGAGGTCCCGGCCGAGGGCGCCCTCTACCAGGCCATGACCGATTCGCTGCTGGCGGCCGATCCCGGGGCCCGGGTGGTGCCCTACACGATGTTCGGCGGCACGGACGCGAAGGCGTTCAGTGAGCTCGGCATCCAGTGCTACGGATTCGCCCCGTTGCAACTGCCCGCGGATCTGGACTTTTCCGGCATGTTCCACGGTATCGACGAACGCGTCCCGGTTGATGGGCTGAGGTTCGGTGTGCGCGTTCTTGACGCATTTCTCGACCATTGTTAGGTCTCCGCCGCAGGTCAACGCATGTGTGAGGCAAAAACGCCATAGTGGCAGGCAAAGATTATTCGGAAGTCTTCGCCTGCATACGATGCGTACTGTTACAGTCACTCACTGTGCACGGAGACGGGTAGGAACCTTCATCCGAACTGGGTGCCACTGACCCGGCTTGACCGCTGGGCCCAGTGACGATCCCGGCTCCGGGCACCGCCCCCGACGTCATGAAGTAACCAGCCAGACGGATGCCGTTATGGCTTGGCTTCGCTATGGCTAAGGGTAGTGACGTTAAGTGCGTGTCTAGTCGCTTTTAGTAACTAGAATGATAAAGGAGCTATCCCTTGCGGACGTGGGGCCACAGGACAGCCAAGACGGTCATGCTGACCGCCAGCTTCGCGGTGGCGGGCGCGGGATTTTCCGGCGTCGCCTTCGCAGCCGGTGGCAGCCTGGCCTCGGGCGGCGGCAGCGCCGTCAGCTCGGGTCTCGGCTCGCTGGTGGGTGGCAACCAGGCCAGCTCGCTGGCCACGTTGCCCTCGGACGTCTGCCAGGACGCGGCGGCCGTGCTGGGCATCGGCCTGGCCGGCTGCGGCGGTAGCGCGTCGGCGTCGAGTTCCTTGGCCTCGGCCGGAGGCTCGGGGACGACGGGGACGACCGGGACCGCCGGTTCGGCCGGGAGCGTCGCCGGTGTGACCGGCCTCGCTGACGGCAGTTCGCAGGCCGGCCGCGGTCAGGTGAACGGGCTGGGCACGACGTCGGCGTCGGGGCGCAGCCAAGGTGATCAAAGCAGCCAGAACAGCCAGAACGCCCGGAGCGGCGGTAGCGGAAGCACCAGCTCTGGCCCGGCCTCGGCGACCTCGGGCAACCGGTCGGCCGCCGCGGGCAACCAGGTCAGAGCCCCGGTCACCGCGCCGGCCAGCGTGTGCGGCGACACGGCCGCCGCGCTCGGCGATTCGGCCGCCGGATGTGAGGGCACGGCCGCGGCGGGTGCGCCCAGCGGGCGCACGTTCGCGGACACACCGGAAACCGGGACGGCACCGTCCCAGCCGGTGGCCACCACACCGCACCACAGCACCACCGGGACGAGCGAGGACCGGGCGATCCCCGCGACCACGCTGGCCGCCGACTCGCCGTCGCGGATGAGCAACGTCTCGATCTACAGCTTGGCCATCGGAGCATTGGTGGCCGGCGCCGTCGCGCTGAAGATGGCCGGACGGCGTTTTCATGGCCACAACCGGGGCCACCGGGCCTGACAAACCCGTTTGCACGGTGTCCCGTGCCGCGCCGTGGGCGCGGCCACGGCACGGGACAGCCCGCTCGGGCACTCCCGCCAGTCGATGCAGTTGAGAAATCACGACGAGTACAGGAGCAGTAATGAAGATATCGCCATGGGCGGCCGGTGTGATGAAAGTGGCCGTGTTGAGCGCTGCATTTGCCATTCCCGGCACGGCAATAGCCTCGGCCGCGATCATTCCCACCCAATCGACCAGCGGAAATGGGTCCCTCCTGGGTGGAAACGCAGTCAATGCCCCCATCAGCGCGCCGGTCGACGTCTGCGGTAACGCGGTCGGCGTCCTGGGCAGCGCGCTCGGGCTCTGCCAGGGTGGCGCGAGCGTCAGCGGCTCCGGCGGCTCCGGGTCGGGTGTCACCCAGCACACGTCCGGCAACAACTCAATCGGCGGCGGCAACGCGGTCAACCTGCCGGTCAGCGCGCCGGTCAACGTCTGCGGTAACGCCGTGGGCAACGCGGTCGCGAACTGCCGCGGCGGGGCCACCGTCGGCGGCGGCTCGGGCGGCGGCGTCAACTCCGGCGGCCCCAACCGGCCCGGCGTGGGCGGCACGGGCGGCCGGGGCGGGTCCGGCACCACCCAGCGGACCTCCGGCAACAACTCGATCGCGGGCGGCAACGCGGTCAACGCGCCGATCAGCCTGCCGATCAACCTGTGCGGCAACGCGGTGGCCCTGCTCGGCCAGTCCGAGGCGGCCTGCGCCGGCGGCGCGGCCGTGACCAGCGCCGGTGGCGCGGGCGGCGCGGGTGGTTCCACCGTCCAGCGGACGTCCGGTAACAACTCGATCCTCGGCGGCAACGCGGTCAACGCGCCGATCAGCGCGCCGGTCAACGTCTGCGGCAACGCGATCGCCGTCCTGGGCGACGCACTGGCCGGCTGCCGCGGCGGCGCCACCGTCACCGGCGGCGGTGCCTCCACCACCTCCCAGCGGAGCAGCGGCAACGGCTCGATCCTGGGCGGCAACGTGATCAACGCGCCGATCAGCGCGCCGGTCAACGTGTGCGGCAACTCGGTGGCCGTGCTCGGCTCCGCACTGGCCGGCTGCCGCGGCGGCGCCACCGTCACCTCGGTCACCACCCCTGACCACCCGGGCCGTCCCGGTCACCCGGGCCGCCCTGGTCACCCCGGCCGCCCTGGCCGTCCCGGTAACCCCGGTGCTCCTGGTGCTCCTGGTGCTCCTGGTGCCCCCGGTGCTCCTGGCGCCCCCGGCGCCCCGGGTGCCCCCGGTGCTCCTGGTAACCCGGGCACCCCGGGCGGCAGCACCACCACCACGACCACCACGGGTAGCTCCACCGGCTCCACTGGTTCCAGCGGCTCGACCCAGACCAGCTCGGCCCAGACCGTGAGCAGCAGCAGTTCCCTGCCCACCACCGGTGCCGACCTGGCCGCCATGGTGGCCGGCGGCCTGGCCGCGATCGGCCTGGGCGTGGCGTCCTTGCTCACCATCCGCCGCCGCCGGACCGCCCGCATCTGACCCGAGCGGCCTCCCCGCGCACACCGCGCGGATTAAAACTGCCCGCCCTGGGGTTTGTCACCCTGGGGCGGGCAGACGCGTCTAGCCACCGGAGAGTCTGTTAAATATCTGCGCGGACTGAGAAACGGGAAACCCGCAGCTCAAAGCGTACGTACCGCCCGGATGATCTTCCGGCGCAGGGTGACCTTCCGGCTACCATCGGCGAAAAGGCGAAGACGGGACAGTTCCCATTCGCCATACTCGGCATGGTCCGTCAGGATGCGCCGCGCGGCATCGCGTGTCATTCCGCGCGGCAGGTAGACAACCAGGTAGGCATATTCGGCCATCACCTCCTATTGTGCCTCTCGTCACCGGGGATTCAATCGGTGGTAGCGAGAAAACCGCTACGGTCGGGCTGGCCTCCTGTGGACCTTCCGATCAGGTGCCTGACCTGGTGGATGGCTGAGCCGGGCGTAGGTGGGGAACACCTAGGGCCGCATTGAGGGTTTGAATGTAACGACAAGGTCGCGCATCCTCGGATGAGGTGCGGCCAGCACGGAAGCCCGCCGGGCGGACCGTGCCGCGGATGTGAGGTTTGAACGAGCGTGCCACCACGTAAAGGCGCTACCAAGGGGACGGCAGCGGCGACGACAGCAGAAGGTGCGGGCAGCAAGACGGCCCGGACCGCGTCGAGCCGTGCCGGGTCGAGCCGTGCCACAAAGTCCGGTGACGGTACCCGGCTGGTGATCGTCGAGTCTCCGGCCAAGGCGCGCACCATCGCCGGCTACCTGGGCTCGGGCTACGTGGTCGAGTCCAGCGTGGGGCACATCCGCGACATGCCGGACCGGGCTGCGGAGATCCCGGCCAAGTACCGCAAGGAGCCGTGGGCCCGGCTCGGGGTCAACGTCGACGACAACTTCCAGGCGCTCTACGTCGTCCCGAACGACAAGCGCCAGCAGGTCTCCAAGCTGAAGGATCTGCTCAAGGGCGCCGACGAACTCCTGCTCGCCACCGATGAAGACCGCGAAGGCGAGGCCATCGCCTGGCACCTGCTGGAAGAGCTCAAGCCCAAGGTCCCGTACCGGCGGATGGTGTTCCACGAGATCACTCCGGAAGCCATCGCGGCGGCCGTGGCCAACCCGCGGGAGCTGGACCAGGCTCTGGTCGACGCCTACCAGGCGCGCCGGGTGCTGGACCGGCTGTACGGGTACGAGGTCTCGCCGGTGCTGTGGAAGAAGGTCATGCCCCGGCTGTCGGCCGGGCGGGTCCAGTCCGTGGCCACCCGGCTGGTCGTGGACCGGGAGCGGGACCGGATCGCGTTCCGCGCCGCCCAGTACTGGGATCTGGAAGCCGAGTTCGCCACTGTCCCGGACGCGACCCCGGAACCAGACGAGGCCAAGGGCGCGGGGCCCAGCTCGTTCAACGCCACCCTGGTCACCGTGGACGGCAAGCGGGTGGCCCAGGGCCGGGACTTCAACTCGGTCGGGCAGCTGAAGGGCAGCGACGTGCTGCACCTGGACGGGACGGCCGCGGCCGAGCTGGCCGGGCGCCTGCAGTCGGCCGACTTCGCGGTCAAGTCCGTCGAGCGCAAGCCGTTCAAGCGGTCCCCGTACGCGCCGTTCCGCACCACCACGCTGCAGCAGGAGGCCTCGCGCAAGCTGGGCTTCACGGCCAAGCACGCGATGTCGGTGGCGCAGCGGCTCTACGAGAACGGCTACATCACCTATATGCGGACCGACTCGACCACGCTGTCGCAGACGGCGATCGACGCCGCCCGGCACCAGGCTCGTGAGCTGTACGGCGACTCCTACGTGCCGGCCAAGCCGCGCGTCTACGCCAGCAAGGTCAAGAACGCCCAGGAGGCGCACGAAGCCATCCGGCCGGCCGGGGACCGGTTCCGCACACCGGAGCAGGTGAACCGGGACGGCCTGTCCCGCGATGAGCAGCGCCTGTACGACCTGGTGTGGAAGCGCACCGTGGCGTCGCAGATGACGGACGCCACCGGCGAGTCCGTCTCGGTCCGGGTGGCCGGCACGTCCTCGGCCGGCGAGCAGGCCGAGTTCGGCGCGTCCGGCAACGTGATCAAGTTCTACGGCTTCCTCAAGGCGTACGTGGAAGGCGCGGACGACCCCAACACCGACCGCGACGACCGGGAACGCCGGCTGCCGCCGCTGAGCGAGAACGACCCGCTCGAGGCGCTCCGGCTGGCCGCGGCCGAGCACGCCACCCGGCCCCCGGCCCGCTTCACCGAGGCCTCGCTGGTCAAGGAGCTGGAAGACCGGGAGATCGGCCGCCCGTCCACCTACGCCTCGATCATCGGCACCATCCTGGACCGCGGCTACGTGTTCAAGAAGGGCACCGCGCTGGTGCCCTCCTACCTGGCCTTTGCCGTGATCACGCTGATGGAGAAGCACTTCGGCCAGCTGGTGGACTACGCCTTCACGGCCCGGATGGAAGGCGTGCTGGACGACATCGCGCACGGCGAGGCCGCCCGGGTGCCCTGGCTGCGCCGGTTCTACTTCGGTGACCAGACCAGCAACGGCGGCGCGATCGGCGATGGTCACGACGACGACGCCGGGACCGGCCTGAAGGCGCTGGTCAACGACATCGACGACATCGACCCCCGGCAGGTCAGCTCGTTCCCGCTGGACGGCACCGACATCACCGTGCGGGTCGGCCGGTACGGGCCCTACCTGGAGCGTGGCGACCAGCGGGTCAACGTGCCCGAGGACATGGCGCCGGACGAGCTGACCCCGGCCAAGGCCGAGGAGCTGTTCGCCCAGCCCAACGAGGACCGGACCCTCGGGACCGATCCGGGTACCGGCCTGACCGTGGTGGCGAAATCGGGCCGGTTCGGCCCCTACGTGACCGAGGTGCTGGGCGAGGACGCACCGGCCTCGGCCAAGCCACGCACCGGGTCGCTGCTGAAGTCGATGTCCCTGGACACGGTGGGCCTGGACGATGCGCTCAAGCTGCTCAGCCTGCCGCGGACCATCGGCGAACTGGACGACGAGCCGGTCACCGTGCAGAACGGCCGGTACGGGCCCTACGTGAAGAAGGGCACGGACAGCCGCTCGCTGGAGAACGAGGACCAGCTGTTCACGCTGACCCTGGCCGAGGCCAAGGACCTGTTCTCCCAGCCGAAGCCCCGCGCCGCGCGTGGTGCGGCCGCACCGCCACTGCGGGAGATGGGCGACGACCCGGCCACCGGTAAGCCGATGGTGGTGAAGAACGGCCGGTTCGGCCCGTACGTGACCGACGGAGAGACCAACGCCTCGCTGCGTAAGGGCGATGAGGTGGAGACGCTGACCGTGGACCGAGCGGCCGAGTTGCTGGCCGACCGCCGGCTCAGCGCCCCGGCCAAGCCCGCCCGCCGGACGGCCCGCCCGGCGGCCAGGAAACCCGCCGCCAAGGCCAGCACGGCCAAGACCGCCGCCGCCAAGACCACGAAGAAGGCCCCGGCGAGGAAGCCAGCAGCCAAAAAGCCGAAGTAACCGCCTGAGGCCGATACGCTCATCCCGTGAACTTCCGCGCCCCGCCGAAACACGACGGCGCCGGACACCGGGCACGGCGATCGGCCAAGACCCACGACAAGTCCGGCGTGCTGTCGATCAAGCCGTTCCGCCGGTTGTGGATTGCTCTCTCGCTGTCAAGTCTTGGTGACTGGCTCAGCATCATCGCGCTGACCGCGCTGGCCCCGTCGCTGGCGCACGGCAACGCGGCGGTGGCCGTGGGCGGCGTGTGGCTGGCCACCCTGCTGCCCGCGCTGCTGCTCGGGCCGCTGGCCGGGGCGATGGCGGACCGGCTGGACCGCCGGACGACGATGATCGTCGGGGACGTCATCCGCGGTCTGCTGTTCCTGTCGATCCCGCTGTTCCCCAACTTGACCTGGATCTACGCGGCCAAGTTCCTGGCCGGCTGCGCCACCTTGTTCTGGACCCCGGCCACCAACGCCTCGGTGCCCAACCTGGTGCCGCGGGACAAACTGGAGCGGGCCAACCAGCTCAGCCTGCTGACCACGTACGGGACCGCGCCGATAGCGGCCGGCCTGTTCAGCGTGCTGGCCCTGGTCAGCAAGGCCCTGGGCACCCTCACGCCGTACTTCAACACCAACAACGTCGACCTCGCGCTGTACTTCAACGCGGCCACCTACTTCGTCTCTGCGGTGACCGTGTTCATGATCCGCGAGATCGCCAAGCGCAGCGTCAGCGACAAGATCTCCTCCCCGTCCGTGCTCAAGTCGGTCTGGGAAGGCTGGAAGTTCATCGGCGGCAACCCGATCGTCCGCGGCCTGGCCATCGGCATGGTCGGCGCGTTCATCGCGGCCGGGGTGGTCATCGGGCTCGGCTACACCTACATCACCCAGACCCTGCACGGCGGTAACGCGGGCTGGGGCCTGGTCTTCGCGGCCATCTTCGTCGGCATCGCGCTGGGCATGCTGCCGGGGACGCGCTTCCTCAAAGACTTCAGCCGCCGGCGGCTGTTCGGCGTGGCCATCGTGTGCGCGGCCATCCCGCTGGCCATCATCGCCATCGTGCCGAACCTGGTCATCGTCACGCTGAGCGTGGTGGTCATCGGAGCGATGGGTGGCATCGCCTACGCCACCGGGTTCACCATCGTCGGCCTGGAGGTCGACGACAGCACCCGGGGCCGGGTGTTCGCCTTCTTCACCTCCGCCACCCAGGTCATCCTGTTCCTGGTCATCGCGGTGGCCCCGTTCCTGTCCAAGGGGATCACCGAGCTGATCGCCAGCGCGACCGGCTCCGGCAACGTGAAGATCGGCAACGTGGTGTACACCGCGGCCGGGCAGAACGTGGTGCTGCTGCTGGCCGCGCTGATCGCGGTGCTGGTCGGGGTCAGCGCGTACCGGCAGATGGATGACCGGCGGGGGGTGCCACTGCGCGAGGACCTGGTGGCCGCGGTCCGGGGCCAGCCGATCGCTGCGGTGCCGGCCGAAACCGGCGGGCCCAGCGCCGAGGACAAGCCGGTCCCCAGCCGGGGTGGCCTGTTCATCGCGCTCGAAGGCGGCGAGGGCGCGGGCAAGACCACCCAGGCGCGGATGCTGGCCATCTGGCTGCGGGAGCAGGGCTTCGACGTGGTGAACACCCGGGAGCCGGGGGCGACCAAGGTCGGGATGCGGCTGCGCGGGCTGCTGCTGGACACCGCGCACGCGGGCATGTCGCCGCGGGCCGAGGCGCTGATGTACGCGGCGGACCGGGCCCAGCACGTGGCCGAGGTGATCAGCCCGGCGCTGGCCCGGGGCGCGATCGTCATCACCGACCGGTACATCGACTCCTCGCTGGCCTACCAGGGCGCGGCCCGCGGGCTGCAGGCCGAGGACGTCGCCTGGCTGAGCCGCTGGGCCACCGACGGCCTGATGCCCGACCTGACCATCCTGCTCGACCTGCCGCCCCAGCTGGGCCTCGGACGCCGGACCAGATCCCTGGACCGGCTGGAAGCCGAGTCGTCGGAATTCCACGAGCGGGTGCGGGCCGGTTTCCTCGACCTGGCCCGGCGCGACCCCGAGCGTTACCTGGTGCTCGACGCCACCCGCCCGTCGGCCGAGCTGACCGCCGAGATCAAGGAACGGCTGCCCGATCTGCTGCCCGACCCGGTGCCGACGGTGTCCGAAGAGGACACCGGCTCGTTCCCGGCCATCACCGATGAGATGCTGCCGGCTGCCTCGGACCGGCCGGCTGGCTCGGACGGGCCGGCGGCCTCTGACCCGTCGGCTGCCTCGGACCGGTCGGTGGCCTCGCACCGGAGGTCCTAGTGCCGGGCAGCGCAGTACAGGGCCGCGCCGTACAGGGCGGGGCGTTCGCCGACCTGGCCGGGCAGGAAGCGGTCGTCGACCAGCTGCGCAAGGCCGCCGGTGCCGCCGCCCGCATCCTGGCCGGGGAACGGGCCGTGGCGGGCGGCATGACCCACGCCTGGCTGTTCACCGGCCCACCCGGATCCGGGCGCTCGGTGGCCGCGCGCGCGTTCGCCATGGCGCTGCTCTGCCCCGACCGCGGAGACGGCCCCCACCACGACCAGAACTGCGCGTGCTGCCGGCAGGTGCGCGCGGGCACGCACGCTGACCTGATGGTGGTCCGCCCGGACGGGCTCTCCTACGGCGTGAAGCAGACCCGCGACCTGGTGCTCCGGGCGGCCGGGGCACCGACCGGCGGCCGCTGGCGGGTGGTGCTGTTCGAGGACGCCGACCGCTGCACCGAGCAGGCCGCCAACGCCCTGCTCAAGGCGATTGAGGAACCCGCGCCCCGGACGGTGTGGCTGCTGTGCGCGCCGTCGGCCGAGGACCTGGTGACCACCATCCGCTCCCGGTGCCGGGTGGTCACCCTGCGGGTGCCCTCGTCCGCGGCGGTGGCCGCGGTGCTGACCGAGCGGGACGGCATCGAGCCGGGTGCCGCGCTGGCCGCGGCCCGGGCCGCCCAGGGCCACATCGGCCGGGCCCGGCGGCTGGCCACCGATCCCGAGGCCCGCAGCCGCCGGGAGCAGGTCCTGGCCGTGCCGGTCCGGGTCACCTCGCTCGGCCCGGCCCTGGCTGCGGCGGCGGCCCTGGTCAAGACGGCCGAAGAGGAAGCCAAATCGGTCACCGAGGAGCTGGACGAACCGGAGCGGGACGCCCTGCGCCAGGCGTTCGGCCAAGGATCCACCGGCAAGGGCGTGGCCAAGGCGCTCCGCGGCGGGGCTGGGGCCCTCCGTGATCTGGAAGACCGGCAAAAATCCCGGGCCACCCGGCTCAAGCGGGACAGCCTGGACCGGGCCCTGCTGGACCTGGCCGCCTTCTACCGGGACGTGCTGATGATCCAGGCCCGGGCCGGGGTGGAGCTGGCCAACGCCGACCACGAGGCCGACCTGCACGAGCTGGCCTCGGCCTCCAGCCCGGAAGCGACCCTGCACCGGATCGAGGCCATCATGCGCTGCCGGGAGCGGCTCGCGGCCAGCGTGGCGCCGCTGCTGGCCGTGGAGGAGATGACGATCTCCCTGCTGGCAGGCTGACCCCGAGCAGGCTGAATCCGAGCTGGCTGAATCCGGAGCGCCGGGCCGTGTGATCTCGCTCTCAGCGGCGTATCGTGGCCGTGTCACGATGAAAGGGATGCCGATTTCCGAATCTGGTCCTCCCGTCAGTCCGCGGGGTACCGTTCGCCGGGCCACGATCGACGATGTGGCGCGGGCGGCGGGGGTGTCCCGGCAGACCGTGTCCAACGTCGTCCGCGGGCGGGGGCGGCTGGGCAGCACCACCCGGGACCGGGTGGTGGCCGCGATCGAAGAGCTGGACTACAAGCCGCATGCGGGCGCGGCCAGCCTGCGCTCGGGCCGGACCTACCGGATCGCCTACCCGATACCGGCCAACGAGTTCCTGCCGGACAACGTCATCATGCTGGAGTTCCTCCAGTTCCTAGTGGCCGCGGCCCGGGCCCGGGATCATCAGGTGCTGGTGGCCAGCAGTGCCGAGACCGGCATGGCCGCGATCGACGAGCTGGTCGAGACCAAATCCGTGGACGGGTTCGTGCTCGCCTCGGTGACCGACGACGACCCGCGGATCGCGTTTCTGGCCGCCCGCCAGATCCCGTTCGCCTGCTACGGCCGGGTCCCGCCGCCGCAGCCGCAGAACTGGGTGGACATCGGCAACCGGCGGGCGGTCCGATCGATGACCGGATACGTGCTGGCCCGCGGGCACGGTCGCCTCAGCTACCTCGGTTACGAACCGCAGGGCCCGTGGGACGACGAGCGCGAGGCCGGGTACCGGGACGCGATGACCGCGGCCGGGCTGCCGGTCAGGCTGACCCGCACCGGGCTGGCCGCGGCCACCGTGAACGCCACGGTCACCGAGCTGCTGGCCGGCCCGGACCGCCCGACGGCGATCGTGGCCGGCAGCGACGTGCTCGCCGCGGCCTGCTATTCGGCCGCCAACCGGGCCGGACTGCGGATCGGTACGGACCTGGCCGTCACCGGATTTGACGGGAGCGTCATCTCCCGCATGCTCACCCCAGCCCTGACCACGATGGCGATACCGCTCCGCGACCTGGCCGCCCGGCTCATCGACCGGGTCATCGCGCAGGCCACCGGGACCACCCCCAGGCACGGTGAGGTTCTGGACCCGATCCTCCTCGAGGGCGAGAGCGCCTAACACCGGGAGCGCCACTCGGCCGGGCAAACACGTCCCAAAGCAGCCTGGTCCGGTTCGGCCAGTTTCGTAGTGGGTGGCCGGGTAGATGAACACTTAGGCAGTCTGTTTAAGATTTATTATGCAGTCTGTTTAATAGGGCCGGATGCCTCCGGCCTGCTCATGGCACATCCCGCACATGGAATGAGGGACGCATCGATGTCAGCTCTGCTGCTTGGCTCGATCAGCACCGTCGCCGACACGTCCGAACTGCAACGGCAGGCGTTCAACCAGGCCTTCGAGGCACATGGGCTCGACTGGCGCTGGGATCGGGACGACTACCGCGCCATGCTGTCGACCAGCGGCGGCCAGGACCGGATCGCCGGGTACGCGCGATCGCGGGGCGAGGACGTCGACGCACAGGCCGTCCACGAGACGAAGTCGAAGCTCTTCCGCGACCTCCTGGCCACGGCCGGGCTCGCCCCCCGCCCGGGGGTGGCCGACACGATCAAGGCGGCCAAGGACCACGGCTGGAAGGTCGGCCTGGTCACCACGACCTCCCGGGCCAACGTGGCCGCGCTGCTCGGCCGGCTCCACCCGCAGGTCGGCGACCAGGACTTCGACGTCATCGTCGACTCCTCCAGCGTCGGCTCGCCCAAGCCGGACCCAGCGGCGTACGTGTTCGCGCTGCAGGCCCTGAACGAGGCGCCCGGCGACTGTGCCGCGGTGGAGGACAACGTGGACGGTGTCCTGGCCGCCGTCGCGGCCGGTGTGCCGTGCGTCGCGTTCCCGAACGAGAACACCGGCCAGCACGACTTCTCCGGTGCGGCGACGCGGGTCGGCCGGCTCGATTTCGCCGAGCTGCAGTCGCTCACCGCGGGCCGGCAGGAGGCTCGGTGACCAGTGACACCAGGCCGTCGCTCACGGCCACCGACACCGCGTTCCACATCGAGGCGTACGAGAAGATCGACTACACGCTGCGCTACGTGACCGGGGCGTTCGAGATCGGCAACCCCGAGATCGCCGAGGCCTACCGGCCGTTCGGGCGCTGCCTGATGGTGGTCGACCAGACCGTGTACTCGCTCTACGGCGAGCAGATGCACGCCTACTTCGACTACCACGGCATCGAACTCACGATCTTCCCCCTCACGATCAGGGAAACGGCCAAGACCCTGCGGACGGCCGAGCGGATCGTCGACGCGTTCGGCGAGTTCGGGCTGGTCCGCTCGGAACCGGTGCTGGTGGTGGGGGGCGGGCTGACCACCGACGTGGCCGGGTTCGCCTGCTCGGTGTTCCGCCGGGGCACGAACTACATCCGGGTGCCGACCACGCTGATCGGGCTCATCGACGCCAGCGTCGCGATCAAGGTCGCCGTTAACCACGGCCGGTCCAAAAACCGGCTGGGTGCGTTCCACGCCTCCCAGCAGGTGATCCTGGACTTTTCCTTCCTGAAGACCCTGCCGGAGCGGGAAGTCCGCAACGGCATGGCCGAACTGATCAAGATCTCCACCGTGGCCAACAGCGGCGTCTTCGAGCTGCTGGAGAAGTACGGGCCGGACCTGCTGGCCACCCGCTTCGGCCACCTGGACGGGACGCCGGAGCTGCGCGACGTCGCCCACCGGGTGACCTACGACGCCATCAGCACCATGCTCCAGCTGGAAGTCCCCAACCTGCACGAGCTGGATCTGGACCGGGTGATCGCCTACGGCCACACCTGGAGCCCGGTGCTGGAGCTGGTCCCCGGGACCCCGTTCTTCCACGGCCAGGCGATCAGCATCGACATGGCGTTCTCCATCACCATCGCCGAGCAGCGCGGCTACCTCTCGGCCAGCGACCGTGACCGCGCCTTCTGGCTGATGAGCCGGCTCGGGCTCGCGCTGAACAGCCCCTACCTCACCGCTGAGCTGCTGCGCAAGGCGACCGATTCGATCGTCCAGACGCGCGACGGCCTGCTCCGGGCGGCCGTGCCCCGGCCCATCGGGACCTGTTACTTCGTCAACGACCTGTCCCTGGACGAACTCGGCCGGGCCCTGGTCGCCCACCGGGAGGTGAGCCGTGGCTACCCGCGCGGCGGCAATGGCGAGGAGATGTTCACCCGATGACCACCGTGGTCTCCCGGCCCGGGGTGCCGCGGCCGATCACCCCGCAGACGATCCTGGCCAGCCGGCTCGGCCAGCTGGCCCGCCAGCTCGACGCGGCCGAGGGCGTCGATCCGGGGCTCAAGTCCGGCCTGCGGGAGGCCTGCGAGCTGGCCCGCGGGCTGGACCCCTACCTCAGCCGGTGGACGACACCGGAGTCGGCCGCGCTGCGGCAGCTGGCCCAGCGCACCGAGGCCGAGGACTGGCGACGGCACGCCAGCGACGGCGCCGCCGCCCCGCTGGAGCAGGAGATGCTCTCCGGCCACGTCGAAGGCCAGGCGCTAAAGATGCTGGTGCACGCGACCCGGGCGCGGCGGGTGCTGGAGATCGGCATGTTCACCGGGTACTCCGCCCTGGCCATGGCCGAAGCGCTGCCCGCCGACGGGCAGGTGATCGCCTGTGAGATCGACGCCGGGGTCGCGGCCTTCGCGCAGCAGTGCTTCGGGGACTCACCCGACGGCGGCAAGATCGCGATCCGGGTCGGCCCCGCCCTCGCCACCCTGGGCGAGTTGGAGGCGGACGGCGAGGTATTCGACCTGGTGTTCATCGACGCTGACAAGGCGGGCTACATCGGCTACCTGATCGCCCTGCTGGACTACGGGCTGGTGGCTCCGGACGGCCTGATCGTGGTGGACAACACGCTGATGCAGGGCCAGCCCTGGCTGCCGGACGAGCCCACGGCCAACGGGCGGGCCATCGCCGCGTTCAACCGGGCGGTCGCGGCCGACCCCCGGGTCGAGCAGGTGATCGTCCCGCTGCGCGACGGCATGACGCTGATCCGTCCGCTCAGCTCGTGCCGGAGGGAGGCCTGATGCAGCTGAGGTTCCTGGACCCCGTGGGGGTGGCCGTCACCGGCCTGTCGCTGGCCGATATCGACGCGGCCGTGACCGTGGACCTGCGTCACCTGCTCGCGATCCACGGCGTGCTGGTCCTGCCGGGTCAGGAGGCCGATGACGCCGCCTTCGTCGCCTTCCTCAAGCGGTTCGGCGACCTGGCCTTCACCGCCGGGGAGACGCCGGTCGACGGCCAGCCCAGCCTCAACCTGATCAGCAACGTCGGGCGGACCACCCCGCCGCGCAGCGTGTTCCACGTCGACACCAGCTACGTGCGCCGCCCGCCCGCGTACACCGCGCTGCGCGCGGTCACCGTCCCGGCCCGCGGCGGCCAGACCGTGTTCACCAACCAGTACCGCGCGTTCGCGACCCTGCCCCCGCCGCTCCGCGACCACCTGGCGGGCCGGACCGTGCGGCACCAGGTGACGGGCCTGGCCCTCGGCGGTGACGACGAGACCGCGGCCGAGCACCCGGTGTTCCGCCGCCACCCGATCTCCGGCCGCACCGCGCTGTACATCTCCACGCCCGAACGCTGCGTCTCGATCAGCGGCCTGGCCGACGCCGAGGCCAGGGCCACGATCGAGTTCCTGTACGCCCACTCGACCGCAGCCGGGAACACTTACCGGCACGCCTGGTCGCCGGGGGACGTGGTGATGTGGGACAACGGCTGCGTCCTGCACCGCGCCGACCACACCGATGTCAGCGGCGACCGGGTGATGCACCGCGGCATGGTGGCCGGATACGCCGGATACGCCGGATCCGAGAGCGCGGCGCGGTGAGCTCCCGGGCCGGGCCCCGGCCGCGGGTGCTGGTCGCGCTGCGGACGGCCGGGGTTCTGGCGCTCCTGCTGCTGGCGCTGCCGTTCAACCTTGCGCTGACGGCCATCGCCCAGGCCCGGTCGATCTTCATTAAAAATCCTCGGCCAACGGCCACCCATCCCAAGACGATCCTGGTCAGCGGGGGAAAGATGACCAAGGCCCTGCAGCTGTCCCGGTCCTTCCACGCGGCCGGCCACCGGGTGGTCCTGGCCGAATCAGCCAAGTACCGGCTCACCGGGCACCGCTTCTCCCGGGCCGTGGACCGCTTCTACGCCCTGCCCAAGCCCGAGTCGCCCGGCTACACCAACGCGCTGGCCGCCATCGTGCGGGCCGAGGCCGTCGACGTCTACGTGCCGGTCTGCAGCCCGGTGTCCAGTTACTACGACGCCCTGGCCAAACCGGTTCTGTCGCGGTACTGCGAGGTGCTGCACGAAGACGCCGACATGGTCCGCCAGCTGGACGACAAGTACGAGTTCTCGGTCCTGGCCGCCTCGCTCGAGCTGCCGGTGCCGGACGCGTACCGTATCTGCTGGCCCGGCCAGGTCGAAGACTTCGACTTCGGGACGGCCACGCCGCCCTACATCCTCAAGAGCATCCCCTACGACCCGGTCCACCGGCTGGACCTGACCACGCTGCCGCGCCCGTCGGCCCAGGACACCGTGGCTTTCGCCCGGTCCAAGCCGATCTCGCCGGACACTCCGTGGATCATGCAGAGCCTGGTCCAGGGCCGGGAGTACTGCACGCACAGCACGGTCCGGGACGGGAAGGTCCAGGTCTACTGCTGCTGCAAGTCGTCGGCGTTCCAGGTCAACTACGAGATGGTGGACAAGCCGGAGATCGAAGCCTGGGTGCGCGGGTTCGTCGGCCCGCTGAACCTGACCGGCCAGGTCAGCTTCGACTTCATCCAGGCCGCCGACGGGCAGGTGTACGCGATCGAGTGCAACCCGCGGACCCACTCGGCCATCACGATGTTCTACGACCACCCCGGGCTGGCCGCCGCCTACCTGGACCCCGACGCGCCCGCGGTCAAGCCGACCGCCGGCAGCCGCCCGACCTACTGGATCTACCACGAGCTGTGGCGGCTGGTCACCGGGCCGGACCGGCGCGCGCGGCTGGCGGTCATCCGGCGCGGCAAAGACGCGATCTTCGACTGGAACGACCCGCTGCCCTTCCTGATGGAGCACCACCTGCAGATCCCGTGGCTGCTGCTGGGCAACCTGGTCCGGGGCAAGGACTGGATCCGCATCGACTTCAACATCGGCAAGCTCGTCGAGCCGGCCGGGGACTGACCGTGCCCCTGCGTGTCCTGCACCTGGTCGGCTCGGCGGTCAGCGAGTTCCTGGCCGACCTGTCCCGGCTGTACGCCCGGGACTGCCTGGCCGCCACCGCGGACCCCAGCCGTTATGAGTTCCACGTCGCCTACGTCACACAAGACGGGCGCTGGCGGTTCCCAGTCGACCTGAGCCGCGACGCCATCGCCGACGCCCCGGCGTGCGAGCTGCCGGACGCGGTGCGCGGCCTGACCCGCCTGCGTCCCGACGTGGTGGTGCCGCAGATGTTCTGCCTGCCCGGCATGACCACCTACCGCGCGCTGCTCGAACTGCTCGGCCTGCCCTATGTCGGCAGCCCGCCGGACGTGATGGCGCTGGCCGCGCACAAGGCCAGGGCCAAGGCGGTGGTGGCCGCGGCTGGGGTCCGCGTCCCGGCCGGGGAGGTGCTGGCCCGAGGCGATGAGCCGTCGCTGGACCCGCCCGTGGTGGTCAAGCCGGAGGACGGAGACAACTCGCTCGGCACCACCCTGGTCCGGGATCGGTCCGGGTACGCCGCCGCCCTGGACGCGGCCTTCGCCCACTCGGACCGGGCGCTGGTGGAGTCCTACATCGAGCTGGGCCGGGAGGTCAGGTGCGGCGCCGTCATCCGGGACGGCGAGCTGGTCTGCCTGCCCCTGGAGGAGTACCGCGTCGACCGCGTGACCAAGCCCATCCGGGATCACGCCGACAAGATCAGCCGGGACGCCGACGGCGAGCTGAAGCTCGTGGCCAAGGACCACACCCGGGCCTGGATCGTGGACCCGGGCGACCCGGTCACGGCGCGGGTGTGGGACGCCGCCCGCCGGTGCCACGCGGCCCTCGGCTGCCGGCACTACAGCCTGTTCGACTTCCGGATCGATCCGGACGGCCAGCCCTGGTTCCTGGAGGCCGGCCTGTACTGCTCCTTCGCCACCCAGAGCGTGATCCCCACCATGGCCGCGGCGGCCGGCCTGCCATTGCCCGACCTGTTCGCCACCGCGATGCGGGAAGCCCTGGCCGACGCTCAGCCGGGTGCGCCCACGCGGGTCAGAACTGGGTCTTGAGCTCGTTGATCTCGCTGACCCGCTGCTGGAGCTCGGCGTAGGCGGGGTTGTCGCGGATGCGGCCGACGGCCCAGCGCAGGGCCTCGGCCCGGCTGCTGGCGATGCCCGCGGTGATCAGCGTGTCGACGACGGCCAGGTCGGCGGGGCCCAGCCGGGTCATCACCGAGACGATGTCCTCGGCCCCCGCGTCCAGCGCGGAGGCCCGGACGCTGCTGTTCTGCAGCCGCATCACCGGGCCCCGCTGCAGGTCGTCCGGCTGGTCCGGATGCTCGGGGTGGAACTCGATCCAGCCGACGAAGCGCGGCAGGTGCTCCCGCACTCTTTCGATCGTGGCGTGGTTGGCGTTCTGGAAGGCGTCGATGATCTGCTCGTCTTCCTCCCGGCCGGCGGGCCGCTCCGCCCGGGGCAGGTAGGTCCGGATCCCGACGTCGCCGGGCTCGACTTCCGGGTCATCCCCGTACTGCAGGACCTCGACCTTGGTGAAGGTGCCGTCCGGGAACAGCGACCTGATCTGCCGCTCCAGCCGGCCGATGGCTGACTTGTCCTCGGTCGTAAACAGTGCTGCTTTAGCCATATCGGTCTCCCGCGCTAGCCATGCTACTTCTGTTACACGTATTACACGCGCTATTTTTATAATAATAAAGGGGTTTTCCGGTGGGGGTAGCCCGCGCTGCGGGCTGCCCACCGCGGCGGAGACCCGGCGGGTGAGGCGCCGGCGTTTGAGGAAAGGGCGGCCCCGGAGACGCGATGCGGGCGGTTTGCGCCGTACTCTGACCTGATGGGCATGATGATGGCGGTGGCCTTCGAGCGGCGCGGTCGGTTGTACTACCTGGACCCCGGGCCGCACACCCCGTCGATCGGTGACAAGGTGCTCGTGCCCACCGACTCAGGTCCCGAAGTGGCCGAGTGCATCTGGGCTCCGCAGTGGATCTCGGACGACATCGGCGGCCTGCCGCTGTGCGCGGGCCTGGCCACCGACGAGGACCTGGAGCGGGACGAGACCAACCGCCGCCGCCGGGCCGAGTGCCGGATCGCGGCCAAGCGGTTCATCCGCACGCACAAGCTGCCGATGAAGGTCACCGCGGTCGACTACGTGACGGCCACCAACGCGTTCACGATCTACTTCAGCGCGCCGAACCGGGTGGACTTCCGGGCCCTGGTCCGCGACCTGGCCGGCCAGCTGCGGGCCCGGGTCGAACTGCGCCAGATCGGCCCGCGCGACGAGGCCCGTCTGCAGGGCGGCATCGGGCCGTGCGGGCGTGACCTGTGCTGCGCCACGTTCCTCAAGGACTTCGAGCCGGTCTCGGTCCGGATGGCCAAGGAGCAGGACCTCCCGGTCAACCCGATGCGGATCGCCGGCGCCTGCGGCCGGCTGATGTGTTGCCTGAAGTACGAGCACCCGCTGTACCAGGACTTCCGCAAGGACGCCCCGCGGATCGGCGAGGCCGTCGAGACGCCGGAGGGGCCCGGCACGGTCACCGGCCACAACGTCCCCGGCGACAAGGTGGTGGTCAAGCTGTACGCCGACGGCTCCGCCCACGCTTGCCCGCGGGCCAGCGTGTGCGGCTCACGCCAGGCCTACGAGGCGACGCACGGTTCGAAAAACGATCAGAATTAACCGGCCCGAAAACAACAGAATTAACCGGCCCGCATGTCCTGGGGTGACTCCTGGCCGCGCGGCCCGGCCGTGGTGCCGGTTAGGCGGCGGTCCAGGTAGGGGGTCTGACGGTGCCGGGCGGGTATCCGGTTCCGGCGGGCGCGGAGCCGGCCGGCGATGAGCGTGCCGCCCAGCACCCCGGCCAGCGGCAGGGTGACCAGCGCGGGCAGCTGGTAACGCCAGGAGAACTCGTACAGGTCCGAGCCCAGCACCACGCTGACCGCGGTCAGCGTGGCCAGCAGGGTCCCGGCCGCCAGCAGCCGGGTGTCCTCGCCGGTCCGGGCCGGGTACGAAGTCGCGAGGTCCGAGCTGGCGGGCCGCGGGTCCTGGCGCCGCCGGGTGAAGGTGAACAACGACCCGGCCAGGCCGGCCGCGGTCAGGACGGCCAGCAGCGGCCCCGGGGTGTAACCGCCGTGCAGCTGGTAGGCCCGCAGGAACGTGGCCAGCGGCCGGATCGTCACCGGGCCGCCCCCGCCGTACTTCTGGCCCTGCTCGGCTACGAATTTCAGCGTGACCCCAGGCGGGTAGGTCGCGTAGGTGGGCTGGAACTGCCAGCGCGAGATCGGCGTGATGGACGATGTCCCGTCTTTGGTCAGCGCGAACAGCCGGGCCGCGTCCCGCAGCGTGGACAGCGGGATGACCAGTGGCTGCTGCTGGGCCACCCGGACCGCGAAGTTGCCGGACATCGCCGCGGTGCTCTTGCCTGGCGGCGGCCGGAACATCTGGTAGGAGCCGTTGGCGTCGTTGATGATCCCGTCGATGCCCGCGGCCTTCTGGGCCGGGGTCGGGCACAACGCCTGTTCGTCAGCCGGAAGCTTCAGCGTCGAGCAGCTGGCCGCGTCCGCGGCCCGGCCGTACAGGACGTTGGTGCGGTGGGCAGCCAGGGTGAACCCGGCGCCGTCGGCCGCTGAGACCGTCATGTACCCGAGCATGGGGATCGCGCAGCTGATGAGGCCCACGACCAGATAGCGGGCCCGCTGTCGCCATTCGCCCCGGGTCACCAGCACGGCGAATACCGCGGCCGGGATGATCAGCACCTCGCCGATCTGCCGGACGTCCGTGGCCAGGCCCAGCACCAGCGCCCCGGCCATGAGTCGCTTCAGGCTGGGCCGTGGCGTCCAGAGCAGGATGGTCAGCCCAGCCACGATGAACGCCTCGAAAAAGACGTCCGGCATGATGGTCTGTTCCATTTGGAGCTGGTAGGCGTCCAGCAGGATCGGCGCCGCGGCCAAGGCTCCGGCCCAGCGCGGCGCGCCCCGCCGGATCAGCACGGTGTAGATGGCCAAGCCCATGGCCAGCCCGAGCAGGTGCTGGAGCGCGGGCACCACGGCCAGGTTCCCGGCCCACAGGATCGGGGCCATCAGGAACCGGTAGCCCTCCGGGTCGATCCCGCCCGACCCGGTCAGGTACTTCCAGGAGTCGATGTAAAACAGCGCGGGCCGGTAGGCGAGCTGGGTGATGACCCGCAGCCCCACCCCGGCCGTCAGCAGGATCACCAGCATCCAGTGCCGCCGGGCCAGCGCCGTCGCGCCCCGCGTGATCCGTCGCCGCGCCTGCGGTGCCGCCGCGGTCGCGACGGACGCGACGGCGGGGCAGCTGGGCTCGGTGATCACTGAAACAATTGTTAACGGCGGCCCTGACTCCGGCTTGCAGGCTTCCTGTGGATCAACCGAAAGTTATGCCAGCTCACGATGACATTGATCACAATAAGGCGTCATAGCGTCACACGGTGCTCCCGGCCGCGGCGGTTACTTTCCAGCCTCATCCAGCCCGGTACCGCCCGTCCCGCCGCCGCGCGCTGCGCAGCCCCGCCCGACCCGGTAAACTCATCGCGTCGTCGGCTCCGGCGACATGCCGCCTTAGCTCAGTCGGTTAGAGCGACGCACTCGTAATGCGTAGGTCATCGGTTCGACTCCGATAGGCGGCTCCACCCGCAGCACCGCCACTACCTGGCACTTTCTTCCGCTCCCGCGCCGTACGCATCGCCGTCTATCTGCTCGGGCGGCTCAGATGCCCCCGTGGTGCCCCCGACCAGCTGCGCTGCCTGCCACAGGTTGCCATCGACCAGGTGCCCGTACAGGTCCATGGTCATCGACGCCGTGGCGTGCCCCAGCACCCGCTGCACCACCTTCGGGTCGGCACCGGCACCCAGCCAGCCCGACGCCGCCGTGTGCCGCAGGTCATGGACCCGGAAGCCCTGAAGCCCGGCTGTCGCGGTGGCAGCGCTCCACCCGACTGACCGCTTCCAGTTCGATTCGCGGAGCGGACCGCCACCGGGAGCACTGAACAGCCACCCGTCAGGTGCCTTGCCCGTGCTCCAGCGATCCACGATCGGCACTAGGTCCAGGACCAGCGGCACTGTCCGGCTCCGGTTGTTCTTCAGGGTGTCCACGTACAGGGCACCGCCGCCGCCACTAGCCAGGACGGTACGGCGCAGCCGCAGACCAGGACCGGGGACCGACACCCGGTCACCGACCTGGAGCCCGGCCAGCTCACCCCACCGGAGCCCCGCCAGCGCCAGCATGGGCACCGCGTCGCGGTACTGGCCCTGGCACGCTGCCGTCAGCGTGCGCAGCTCGTCGAGCGTGAGGGCCTGGCCGTCCCGGCGAGCCCGGCCAGAGGTTGGCTTACGAACCGCCGCCGCCACGTTGTGCTGCACCCGAGCATCAGCCACCGCGAACGCGAGGATAGAGCGCAGCGTCGCCAGAGCACGGGTCGCCGTAGACGGGGCCAGGCCGCGGGCCACCAGAGCCCCGACCCAGCCGGACACCTCCGCCGCTGTGATCGAGCCCACCGGCCAGTTGCCGAAACGCGGGGCGATGTAGTTCCGCCAGGCCGACTCGTCGCTCTCACGGGTCCGGCGCTTGACCGAGCCGCGTGAGCCTAGCCAGTCCGCAGCCACGGCCGACAGCGGGACCTGGCCCCGGCGCGGGTCGATCCACTCACCGAGGCGGAGCCGCCGCCGCTGGTCCTGTTCCCAGGCCAGCGCATCGGCCTTGCGCTCGAAGACGCGAGTGGCCACCTCGCGGCCGTGCGACTTCACGCGAGCCCGGTACCGAACCGCACCCGATGCGAGTGTGCAGCGCTGAACCCCCATCACGCCACCTTGGGTGATTCGCGCTGAGAGTCAAGCGGCGGCGCTTAGCGGCGCCGTGCCCGGCCGCGCTTCGCGCCGGGCTGCGGCCCTGGGGGGCCGACCCGGCGCGGCGCGGCGGGCCATCACCGCTGGGAACGCATTGATCAGTTCAGCTCATCAGCTACCGGCCGATACTGCTGTTGCGTCTCGGTCGCGGGCAGCACGTTAGCGGCGTCTTACCCGAACCAGGACGCGACGTAGCAGATCAGCCCTGCCAGCACGCACGCTATCGCCCCACCCCACAGGCGCGGCTGACGCCGGTACCGAACCATGAACCGTGCTCGCCACGTCAGCCCGTCACTGCGCCTGCCAGGATTCCTCGATTGAGCGGCAAGGCCAGCAGGGAGCCCGTCGCTAGCAGGGCGGCGCCAAGGCCATGCACCACGTCAGCCCAGTACTTCACAAAGCCGGTCATGCCCGTTCATACGCCAGCCAATCTGCAAGCCGTGCGTCATACAACGCGCAGGTCAAGGTGGAGCCTCACCCGGTCCGACATCGTATTACGCCGTCCGCTCCGGTCAAGCAGCGGCCGAACGCGTGATCCTTTGGCCTGCCCCCTCCACACGAGCACAACCCACTCGCGCGGGGCCTCTGACAGTCCAAAGCATCAAGCAGCCGCAACTTGACCTCTACTCCCGGCTCCACAACTCGGCACCTATCGGGTGAAGGCCCCAGGCCGTGACCCCTCTGGTGGCCGAGGCGGAAGGAGCAAGCAAATGACCCCTCTCATGGCAGACCGAGCATCTGGTGGAGTGGAGCCCGGCAGGCGATCGGGTGTCAAGGCCAGGTTGACACCGACCCGACGACGGCGGCCGGTCGAGAACGACGAGTACGCCCGGTTCATCCGCCGCGTGGTGCGCGCCCACTCCAGGCGAGTCGCAGGCGGGGACGTTGACGCCCTGGCCGACATGACCGGGCTCGCCGCCGAGCTGGACGAGGCCATCGGCCAGGCCGTGATCGGCCTGCGCGGAGCCGGGTACTCCTGGGCCGAGATCGGGAGCCGTCTCGGCGTCACCCGCCAGGCAGCGCAACAGCGGTGGGGCCGGTCGTAGGGGAGCACCCAACCGCCAGCCGCCGTGCCATTAGCGTGCCATTAGCCGAGGCATCGAGCGGGCAGCCACGGTAACTCGCTGCGGGTTGTAGCAGCAGGTCAGCGTCGCCAACAGGCGCATGCCCTGCTCCTTACAAGCGAGGGGTCACTGATTCGCGACCGGGGCTATCTTCATTTGGCCTGAGCCCCGTCACCGGGAAACGCTGGCGGCGGACAGCGCCTTACGGATCAGATGCTCGCCGAAGTACGCGCGTGCCCGTTGCGTGCCCGATCGAGCAGTAACCGGGGAACTCACGGTCACTTACGGCGAGGTCAACACGGTGCCCAAGCTGGGACGGACCAGCTCACCGTATCCAGGGCAACGACCTTCTAAGCGGCAGGTCAGGAAAGGCTGACCTGATGTCCACGTCGTTCATCCACGGCCGTGCGAATAATTTCGTCCCGGCCTTCAAGACGGGGCGCCGGGACGCGGCCGGGTGCTGGCGGGTCATCAATGTCGCTGATCGCCACCTCGACCCAGCGGCGGCCGATCAGCGGCGCCACCGCCGAAGCGATCTGAGCGAACAGGTCAGCCGCCCGCACGCCCCACCGGGAGCGGACCCCGACCAGCACCGACTGATCGCGGACGACCACCCCGGGCAGCCGCCGGCTGGGCAGGTAGGACGTGACCTCGCCCAACCGGCCGCTGTCGAGCGCGGAGACACCAGCGCAGCCCTGAACAGCCGAGGCCACGGCCCCGACATCTACGCCGTCGATGACCGCAGGCGACCCCGCGCCCGGCGGCTGCGGGGTGGTCATGACACCCGTGATGGTGTGGGGTCCTGGCCGTCGGTGCCGGGCAGGTAGATGTCATCTACGGCGACGTTGACCTCAACGACCCGCAGCCCGGTCATCAGCTCCACAGACTGCCTCACATTCCGCTGGATACTGCGGCCCAGTTCGGGGATGCTCACGCCATACTCGGCCACGATGTCCAGGTCGATCGCTGCCTCAGTTGTCCCGACCTCGACCCCGACGCCCTGGGCCACGTTCGGACCCGAGCTGCCGGGGATACGCTCCCGCAGCGCCCCATAAGCCCGCGCCGAGCCCGTCCCCATCGAGTGAACACCCGGCACATCCCGGCACGCCGCGCCCGCGACCTTCCGGACCACACTCTCGGCCACCGATATCTGCCCATCGCCGATGGACAGCGAGCCCCTCGCTGCAGGGATGGCTTCGGTGCTGGCCATCGACGAAGGCACAGCACCGGTCATGCTGTATGTCGGTTCGCTCACCGCGCACGCTCCTTTACGTGATGGCGCTTTCAGCCGAACGGCTCACCAGCACCCGCCGCCGGGGCGGCATGGACCCGCCGAAACGTTCCTCAGACAGGTACACGCTGCCCAGTAGGAAACCTCGCACACTTCACAATGTGGGCGCATCGCCGCAAATTCTCCTAAAACCGGTGAGAAGCGCCAAGATCTCAGCCGCAAGCCAGACCATGCGCAGGGCGCATCTGTCCCGGTCAAAGACGCCTGGAGACCACTACAGGAGGAAGAGCCAAGCCCGTGCCCGTTGCGCGCACGGCGACTACCGTGCGATCACGTGAGATAAGGCCGCCCGGGTTTAGGTGCGCCTTAGCCGGGCAACGGTCACGGCACGGCAAAGACGCCGTATAGAGGTGGAGGTCACATGGTGCAGAAGAAGGCAGGGACCGGCGTTAAGGACAAGGCACTCTACAAGCGGCTCCGTAACTTGGGCGTATCGACCAAGGAATCGGCGCGGGTCGCGAACAGCAGCGCCAAGACTTCCCGGAAGAAGACCAGCCAGCACAGCGGTTCGATACACTCCTACGCTGACTTGAAGGCCCCAGAGCTGCGGCGCGAGGCCAAGAAGGCGGGCATCAAAGGCCGGTCAACTATGAACAAGAAGCAACTCGTCAAGGCGCTGCGTGCCAGTTAAGAGCGCCTGCCATCCCGACCGGCCGTCTCCGGCCTCCTCGTAGTGCCGGAGGCGGCCGGGCTGCCTGGCCCGCCGGATCGCCGCGAAAATCGGCCTCGACCCGGTGCCTGTCATCGACAACCCGGAACTCGATGAGACGGCCCAGCCGGACCTGGGTTGCTGACGACCAGGCAGGCCTTCTCGCGGTCGCCAGCCACAGCAGCAGTTGCGCGGTGGCGCGGCGCCGTCGAGCACCTGGCCTACGCACTACGCGCGCGCTCCAGGCGTGTCCCCCAGATGTCCCCGAACCGCCATCAACAGCGAACGGCGGCCACCAGCAGTAAATCTGTGAACCTGAAGCTGGCGCGGGGTTTGAACCCACGAGCAACGCACGAGAACACCCTCGTAATGCGTAGGTCATCGGTTCGACTCCGATAGGCGGCTCCCAGCTCACAGGCCTCTTCCGATCTTGGAAGGGGCTCTTTTGCTAACGGTCTTGCTAACAGCGTGACCGTAAACCTGCGGTAGCAGCCGCGCGAAACGCCCTGCCAACCATCCGGCTGGCAGGCGTTTCCTTGCGTCTGGCAATCGCCCGCAGGCCAGTCTGGCCGACGGGGGTACGATAGTTAGATAGTTGGAATCCCGGATCTTGGAAGGGTCAGCCATGGCGACGCCTGCGGCCAAGATGGAGCCTGAGCCCCGGCTTACGGCTCGCGCCAGAGTGCGAACGAAGGCCCAGCTCACGCTGCCAGAAGAAGTCCGGCGCGCCTTGCACATCAGTGAAGGCGATGAGGTTGAGTTCGCGGTGCATGAGGACGGGACGGTAACCATCCGCGGTTACGTGTCGATCCCCACCGACCAAGCTTGGTTCTTTACTCCTGAGTGGCTCGCCGGGGAACGCGAGGCCGACGACGACATCGCGGCTGGACGCGGGACCGTCCACCAATCCGCGGAGGACATGTTCGCGCACTTGGATTCGCCCGGCTCAGCAGATGAATGATGCCGACCTTCGAGACTCTGCCGCGCTTCGAACGAGACTGGAAGAACCTCTCGGCGCAGCAACGAGCCATCTTCCGCAAGGTCGTCACCGAAGCCTTCGTACCGGACCTGGCCGCGCCTGATCGCCCGTTCCGTCCCGGACTGCGGGTCAAAGGGGTCGCAGCCCACCCTGGTGTATTTGAAATGACCTGGGACAACGACGGGCGTGCGACGTTCAGCTACGGCGAGGAGCGAACTCCTGGTCAGCCCCATGTGATCTGGCGGCGGATAGGAACACACGCGATCTTCAGTCCACCACCAGGCCCGTAGGCGTTCACCGGCAGCGCCAGGCGATGGTCGTGAGGACGGGCGTGGACCTCACGACGCGCTCGTGGTGCGTAGGTCCTCGGGAGGATCGGATGAATGATCAGCAGCCCCGCCACTCTGTCAGCGTCAGCGGCGTCATCACCGACAACCAAGGCCACGCCCTGCTCATCCAGCGGCGCGACAACCACCACGGGAGCCCCCCGGAGGGGTCCTGGAACTGGCCGAGTCGATCCAAGACGGCCTGCGCCGCGAGGTCCGCGAGGAGACCCGGTCTCGAGGTCGAGCCCGGGGCGCTCAGCGGCGTCTACAAGAACATGAACCGCGGCGTCGTGGCCCTGGTCTTCCGCTGCCACGTCACGGGCGGCCAGCTCACCACCAACGACGAGGTAACCGCGTTCCGCTGGGCCGACGAGGCGACCATTCGCCAGCTCACCGGCGAGGCTTACGCCGTCCGCCTTTTGGATGGCCTGCGCGGCGACACCTCACCGGCTATCCGCGGCCACGACGGCATCCACCTGCTTTAGCGCCTCAGTCGCATTCGCACTGCGCTTGTGATCCGCCGATTGATGTGCGACACGTCTCCGACAGTTGATGTGCGACAGGTCTAGAAACTACTGATCACATGACAGGCGGCAATGCCTCTGTGTTTCGCCGGGTCACTATATAGACGGTTGGCGATGTGGCGTACACGAAGGCACCACCTCCCGGTGAGAATCCCAGCGCCCGGTACTCTTCCGAGTCGTCGATTCTGAAGTCCGGCTGGCCATCGGCGTGGAGCACCGCTCCTCCGTCGACCCGATGGCAGGTCCAGCCATCCGTCGTCGCCTGATCGAGGTCTCCGCCCCAAAGTCCAGCGGCGCGAATAAGTCGCACCCCTTCAGCAGAAGGGCGTCTTATGCAGGGCGGGTCACCTTGATACCAGTTGTAATTCTCGTCGTGCGTCCGCTCGAGTCTTGCTCCTGTGTGAACGTCAAAGACGCCAACGCAGCCTTGCGGTGCTGCTGGGCTTTGATGCTGCGGACCGGCTGGGTGGTGGTCCGGCGGACGGTGCGGGTGTCATCGCCGCCCAGGTCGATGGTGATGATCTGGTCGGTGACGTGGACGGTGACGATGCGGCCGGCGTGGATGCGCCCGAGGGCGATCTTCTGCCCGGCGATCATGATGACGCCGGTGTTGCTGGCCACCCGCTGGGCGGTGACCGGTGCGGCCGAGGGCTGCGGGGGTGGCCCAGCGGG
The DNA here is from genome assembly GCA_965277615.1 of Streptosporangiaceae bacterium. Taxonomy (GTDB): domain Bacteria; phylum Actinomycetota; class Actinomycetes; order Streptosporangiales; family Streptosporangiaceae; genus Bog-532. The sequence goes on from CBDIDG010000005.1 coordinate 1,347,587, forward strand.
GCGGGCGCCACGGAGCTTGCGGGCCTGGTCCCAGGTCAGCGGGTTCGGCCGGGTCCGCAGCAGTTCGCGGGTCTGGGGGTCGAAGAACATCAGCGTGGCTTCCTCGATCCGGACGCTGACCCGGCGGCCGCCGAGGATCTCTGCGGCCAGCACGTAACGGCTGGCCAGGTGGACCGCGCCGTCTTTGCTGACGATCCGGTCCACCTCGATCGCCGCACCCGGCTCGGCCGGGGGCAGGGGCGGCGGCCCGGCCGGGCGCCCGCCCTGGACAGCCAGCGCGGTCAGGTCCGCGGCGGACAGGTGCGAGCGGACGCTCTTGATCCGGGACCCGGCGATGAGCAGGTGGATGACCTCGGTGCTGGCCCAGAACGTGACGGTCAGCCCGGACCGGTCCGGGCCGAGCCAGAACTGGCGGCGGGCGACCTGCATGTTCCCGCTGGCCGGGACGACCCGCTCGAACTCGACCGGTCCGCCGTCATAGACCGGCATCGTTGCAACAGCTGGCTCTGCCGCCGGCTGCTGCGGTCTCCCGGCGGGAGCAATGGCAGGCGGGGCGGCGGACGACGCGAGCACGGCCGGGAGCCGGACCGGCAGCAGCTTCTCCTCCGCCTGGGCCCGGGCGGTGCTGAACCGGTCCGCCGGGGTGGCCATGCCCAGTGCCTGGTGCGGCCGGGTCGTGTTGTATTCACTGACCCAGCCGTCGATCGCAGCCTGGGCAGCGGCCAGGTCGGTGAACGGGACCGCGTCGTTGAGCAGCTCGCGGCGCAAGCTGCCGTGGAACCGCTCGATCTTCCCGGTCGTGGTCGGGGACCGGGGCTGGGTCAGCCGGTGGGTGATCCCGTTGTCGCGGCAGATCCGGTCGAACAGCACTTCCCCGCCCTTGCCGAACCGGTCAGTGAACTGCTTACCGTTGTCGCTGAGAACCTCGCCAGGCACCCCGAACCTCTGCAGGGCGGCAGCGAAGGCCAGGCAGACGGCCCGGCCGGTGGCCCGGGCCACTACCGAGGCGATCACGCAGTAGCGGGAGTGGTCATCGACCCCGGTCACGATCTTGGCTTCGGTCCCATCAGCCAGGAACGCCCCGCCGACGATGTCCAGCTGCCACAACGCCATCGGCTCATCGCGTTCCCACCGCACATAGCTGTCCTTGGGCCGCTTGCGGGGGCCCGGCTCGATCAGGCCGTGGCGGACCAGGACCCGGTAGACACTCATCCGGGACGGCACCGGGCTGACCGCTGCCCGCTTCAGCTCGTGGGCGATCCGGACCGGGCCCCAGCGGGGATGCTCCCGGCGCATCTCACACACCACCGCCTCGATCTCCGGACTGACCTGCCCCGGTGAGGACTTCGGCCGCCTCGACCGATCGGACAGCCCAGCCAGGCCGCTGCTGTCATAGCGGCGAACCCAGGCATGCACACTCTGCCGCGACACCCCGAACCGCTCAGCGACCTCAGTGACCGGGACCCCCGCGGCGACTTCCAGGACAGCGCGATACCGCTGCTCAACAACCGACAACTCGACCAGTACCAACCCCGGCCTCCTGCCACCCCACCATCCGCAACTGATGAGGACCAGGAAAACCAGATCACGGCCATCTGTAAGCCATGTCCTGGGACTGTGACGTCAAGCATCTCCCGCGACAGGACACACTGGGCACTCTTCGGCATTGCCGAATTGAGCCGTATTTGATCAAAGCGGCTGCGCTGCGCCCGGCACCGCTCGCGGCGGCTGCGGCCTTGGAGGCCGACCCACCGCGGCGGACCGGGCATTGGGCTACCGATCCATGGATCGGAAGGGCTCATCAGCAGCCCCCCAGCAAACGCCCAGCTATTGGGCCGTCTTTTCGGCAAGCCAGTCAACGAGAATCTGACGCCTGGTGTCTGCTGCGCCCGCAGCTTGCAGTGCGGTCTGCTCCGAGTAGCCAGGGGTGATATTGATGTCGGCGCCCCGAGCCAACAGATATTCGGCCATTCGCCGCTGGCCGCCGTGGCAGGCCTGCCAGAAAGCTTCGTCAATATCGTGGGCGGTCGGCGGCGGGTCGGCGGCGAGGAACTCATCCACCGCCGCCTGCTTTCCCAGCCCGGCCGCCTCCCACAGGCTGCCAATGCTCGCACCCCGAGCAGCCAGCAGCCGGGCCACATGCCAGCATCCATAACCGACCGCGTTGGCAAGCGGGGTACCGATCGACCCGCCGGGAATGTTCATGTCCGCGCCGCCATCGATCAGGGCAGCGGCCACATCCACGTCGTCACTGCTGGCCGCCCAGTGCAGCGGCGTCTCGTCACACCGGGTGGCATCCCGGAAGCTCGGATCGGCCCCAGAGTCGATCAGCAGGCGCACGATCTGCGGGCCGTTCGGGAAATAGCCGGGCCAGTCAGTTGCCACGTGCAGCAATGTCCGCAGACCGCCCTTGCGGTCCGTGATTCCAGCCCGGGTCAGCCGGGGATCATCTGCTAGCAGCCGCCGGATCGCCTCGATTTCACCACCACGAACGGCGGTCACAAGTTCGATAGCCCGTGGGTCATCCGGCGGAATCTCCATCGCGAGCCGGTTATCGCTCACATGCACCATCATCGCAGAAGCTCGCCCCATCCAGGGAGGCACGCTGCATAGGGCAAGGTCGGGCGCTGACCTGATGGTTTGCCACTGGTGAGCGCTGGACTTGCGCACTAGCTGCAGGACTCGGCGAGACCATGCAACCAACTGGCACGTGGCTGCCCTCTTAGGAAGTGAGGAGGTGGAGATGAGCGTCGAGTCGGACGACGAGTTCCGGGACTTCATGCGGGGCAGGTGGTCGGCCATGGTTCGCCTGGCGTACACGCTGACCGGCGACCAAGGGCACGCCGAGGACATCGCGCAGGCGGCGTTCTCCAGTGCCTACTCAGCCTGGGGGCGGGTCAGGCGGGCCGGCGACCGGGACGCGTACGTGCGGGCCATCGTGATCCACGAGAACAGCAAGCGGTTCCGCAAGCAGCGCGTCCGTGAGGACCTGCGGGCCGCCGTCCCGGAATGCGGCACCGGCGCTGACGACAGCCTGGCCGACCGGGCGGCGCTGCGCGACGCGCTGAGCAGGCTCGGCCCGCGCCAGCGCGCGGTGATCGTCCTCCGCTTCTGGCTGGACATGTCCGAAGCCGCCACCGCTCAGGCGCTCCACTGCTCGGTCGGCACGGTCAAGAGCCAGACCGCCCGGGCGCTGGCCACCCTGCGCAAAAACGCCGACATCACGGAGGGCGAACTACGATGACCGGACTGCACGAGGCACTCGACGACTTCGCCGCCGAGATCACGCCCATCGACCCGCCGGTCGAGCTGGCGATGCGCCTTGGCCACAAGAAGAGGCACCGGCGCCGCGTCGCGGCGATCACCGGAACGGCTGGCGCCATGGCCCTGAGCGTCGCCGCGGTGTTCGGCATCCCGGCCCTGACCGGCCCGGCGTCCACGCCGACGCACACTATCGGGGCGGCCAGGGGGGCCGGAATCCCGCTGGCGCGGCCGGTCCTGCTTGCGTCGCCGCATGGCAGCGCGACGGAGTTCGGGGACGCTCACCTGGTGAACACGGCCACGCTACGGCTGTTCCAGCGGCTCACCTGCACCCCGGCGCCGAGCGGCCTGAGCGGCGCCGCCACCAATGACGCCTGGAAGGCGACCGTGGGCTACACCGCCGCCCAGTGGAACGCGGCCGGAAGCGAGGTCGTCTCCTGCGACACAGCCGGCGGCAAGTATGTCCTCGGCCAGGCCGTGATCCTCGACTCGCAGGTGACGTCCGCGACGGCCCGGCACTTGCCGAACAGCAGCCAGTGGGCCGTGGACGTGACACTCAACAGCGCGGGCACCACGGCCTTCGCGCAACTGACCACCAGCCAGGCCACGCGCTACTACCCGGCTAGCCCGAGCAACTGGAATGACGCGGTGCTGGCCTCCACCGCCTTCGTCATCAACGGGAACGTACAGTCCGTTCCGATCACCGCGGGGCCGATCACGGCCGGCAAGCTCATGATCGTAGGGCCCCGCACGATCGGCAAGCTCATCATCGCCGGGACCGGCACCACCAAGGCCGAGGCCGAAGCCCTCGCCGCGCAACTGAGCTAGGCGCGCATTGCAGGTGCAGGAGCCTCATCCGCTTCCGATGATGTAGCCCCCAGGCCCAGGATCGGAACGCCGCGTATTATCCGGGCCGCCCCACCCGCAAGGGCACCCGAAGATCCTTCCTAGCCGCTCCGCAGAAAGAATTTCCAGGACCCACCCTTGCGCGCCGAGCCTCTAGCGACCCAAAGGGGCCTGACGGCGAGGGCCAGGCCAGAGGCGAGGCCCGAATTCACGCAGCAAAACCTCACAGTGCGCGCCAGTCGTCACGGGCCTGAGGAAAAAGAATTAGAACTACACTTGAATTTGTCCACTTACCAGTGGCGCAAATAAATCGGGTGAAAACAATGATCTTTCTGGGGATCGTCGGTGGAGTAATCATCATTGCTGTGGGCTTGGCAGCCTGGTATGACCATCGGGCCAAGCGGCGCGGCTGGCGGGTGGGCGCTTCCACGGAAGAGGCCTTCCAGAACCGCATGGACGTCGATTCCGTGAAGAACCCGATGGTACAAGGTGGAAAGCAAGACTGGATGACCTGGCGCCAGCGCGATCACAAATAGGCACAGCCACTGCGCGGTCGCGAACCACCTGAGGACAAGCACCGTCGGTCACTAATATCCATGCAGCTAGCGGCCGAGTGCCTCTACCGTCTCCGGAGCCGTAAGCCTGCGCCGCACCGTGGCCGAGTTTTGGCCACACAAGGACACTCAACGCTGCCGCCTACTGCGTATCAGTAAGCAATGTTGCAGCAGGCCAGCAGGGGTCCTCGAACTGGCCGAGTCGATCGAAGACGGCCTGCGCCGGGCTCTGGCCTTGGGAGGCCCCGCCCGGCGCGCCCGCGCCAACCGAGCCGGATAGACGCCGATCTAGCCGAGACGCTCGCCAGCCAACTCTGACTGCGCGGTAGCCGCCTCAGGCGAGAATACGATCAGCCGGTCGCTCCACTGTCGCCGCAGCTGGTGAACAGGATCAAGGCGCAGGACGCCAGCTAGCCCGGAGCCATCCTGCTGGCCCATGGCCAGGATCACCTTGTCATAATCGTGCGCGCGGGTCTCGCGGCGCACGGCCTTCAGTAGGTCCTCATCACTGATCAGGCCGCTCGCCTGGCAACCGATAACCGTCAGGTGTCGCACAGCCAGGTTCATGCGATGCTCGGCGGCGGCGCTGATGTTGTGGTCCGGCCGGGGCGCGACCGGGAACTTCCCGGCCCGGGCACCCAGGACAAGCTCCATCGCGGGCAGTTTCGTCTGGGACGTATCAACCAGCGACAAAACCACCACCTCGCACGGCCCCTGTTCCTGCTGCGCGACGAGATAGTTGATCGGCTCCAGGTCAAACTTCTCATCCACGGCCAGCAAGTCCATATCCAGCACGAGCAGATATCTCTGCATGTCCATCACTTCCCTAAAATATTCTACCCGAATATCGGTGTCGATAACGACGGCCCGCACGAATACGGAGATGCCGCCCACAGCCCTGCGGCCAAGGGGCCATCGGTAATCCCGGGGAGCTTTTCGGCCTTCCACGTCGGAAGCCAAGAGCGGGAAAATCTTTTGGCCTCGCCCGTCCCCATGGCGTGCCCAACCGGGCAGTAATGCGGGGGCATTCAGCGGTCGATCAGCGCACCGCAGCCGACGATCTTCCAAGCATTGCCGTCACCGGGCTCCGGGCGGAACGCCGCGCATGTGGGGGCTGTGCGGCTCAGTCCGCGCCGGTGAAGCTCTTGGCTGCGATGCAGAACTCGTTGCCTTCGGGATCCTGCAGCACAGTCCAGCCGTGGCCAGGCATTTTGTGTTTGCCGATGACCGTGGCGCCGAGACCGATGAGTTCATCAACGACCGGCGGGTCCGGATCAACCAGGTCGAGGTGGACGCGGTTCTTGGCCCGCTTCGGCTCGGGCACCTTATTAGCACAGCCCCTCTCGCATCCAGCCTGAGTCTTGGACAGCAGACGGTGGGCTGCATCGGGTAGATCACCCACAGGCTGAAAGCTATGATCGGCGCCAGCCGATGGCCTTTCGGGAAAGTCATGCCGAGGAGGGCTTGGGATGCAGGAGAGCGTTCCGCCGCAAGCGGCGTGGACCGTCGTGGACGAAGGATGGGGCCGGAGGGCAGCCGACTTCGCGACGCTGAGCGAGCCCTATAACTGCCGGGAGTACGTGGTGATGCACCACAGGCTCAGCGTCGACGAAGGTGACCGGCTCCTCGACGTGGCTTGTGGCAGCGGGTTGGCGCTCGAGTTGGCCAGTCTGCGCGGGGCGGTTTGCGCCGGCATCGATGCCTCGCAGCGACTCGTGGCGGTGGCCCGCGATCGCAACCCGTCGGCGGACATCCAGGCCGGGGACATGCACGCCCTGCCCTGGGACGACGCCACCTTCGACGTGGTGACCAGTTTTCGCGGCGTCTGGGGCACGACGGCTGACGCAGTGGGCGAGATCCGGCGTGTCCTTGTTCCCGGGGGCCGGGTCGGCCTCACCGTCTGGGGCCATCTCAAGGCCTCGCCTGGTTACTGGTCGCTGGCTCCGTTTGCACTCGCCGCTGCGCCGAAGGTCGAGAACCAGGCCGCCATGGTCAGGCTTGGCCGACCCGGGGCTGGTGAGGAGCTGCTGGCGCGGTACGGATTCGTCGGCATCGAACGGATCGACGTGCGGTTCGTGGCGGAGTTCGCGGACCCGCAGATCTTCGCCCGGGCGATGGCGTCGACCGGTCCCGGCTACGAGGCGATCCAGCACGTCGGTGAGGCCGCCTTCGCGGAGGCCGCCACCAACGAGGCCATGGCTCACATCCGAGACGGGCTGCCGCTGCGGGCCGAGATCGCCCTGGTCGGCTACCTGGCGCCAACGCCCGGGGCCCGCTGACCGGGACGCCAGCTCGGCTGCTGAACTCCTCTCAGCCCGCGGGGGACAACCACCCAGCGCGGGTGAGGCTAGACCGTCCTGAGCGGGCTTTACTGACGCCATGGTGTCTAAGAGACGAACTTGAACCGACGCAGGGGTGTCGAGCAGGAAGAGCGCAGGCGCATCGCAATTCCCAGCCTGACTACCGATGTAAGGCAGTCATGGCCGCAGTAGAGCCCGTACCTACCACGAGTCCGCTCGGCCCGCTCGCCCGATACGAGCAGAACGTCATCGACCGGATCACTGACTTCGATAACCCGCGCCAGGAGTGGCGGCGCCTGTTCTCCGAGCTGCTCGGCACCTTCTTCCTGGTCCTCGCGGCGGCCGGAGGAGGCATGATGGGCCGCGCCTTCCCCGGCGTGATCAGCCACACCGCCGCCGTCACGGCCCCGGCGCTGACCGTCATGGCCATCATCTTGTTCATGGGCAAGATCTCCGGCGCGCACCTGAACCCGGCCGTCAGCATCGCCTTCGCCCTGCGTCGCGACTTCCCGTGGTCCCGGGTGCCGGGCTACATCGTGGTGCAGCTGGCCGGAGCCACGCTCGCCGCCTTGGTCCTGCACGCGATCGTCAACGTCTCGGCCCGCTACGGGTCGAACTACCCCGCCTCCGGCTACTCCGCCGGGTCCGCGTTCTGGATGGAACTGATCTTGACCACCGGCCTGGTCAGCGTGATCCTGGGCACCGCCTCGGGCGCCCAGAACGTCGGCATCATCGGCGCCTTCGGAGTCGGCAGCTACATTGCCCTGGCCGGCCTGTGGGGCAGCCCCATCTCGGGCGCCTCGATGAACCCGGCCCGTACCTTCGGACCCGACCTGGCCAGCGGCACCTTCACCAGCTACTGGGTCTACATCGCCGGGCCGATCGCCGGCGCCATGATCGCCGTCGGCATCGCCTTCGTCCTCCGTGGTGGCGGCGGCGACAAGGCCGCCCTCGGGGCCGCACAAGGTGACCTGTTCACCGAGGGTTACGAGTCAGGCAAATCCTGAGGATCGGCAGGCTGGAGTGTATGACGATGACGCCTGAACCGTCCCAGCGCGCAGTCACCGCAGGAGTCCGCAGCCTCGAGGTGCGCTGGATCTTCCCCGGTCGGCTGGAGACCGCGGTCGCCGAATGGTTCGGGCGCTTCCCGGCCGAGATTCAGTCACGCGAGGACACCTATCTGCTGGATCCCTGGTTGCGCGGGCTGTCGGTAAAGGTCCGCGGGGGCGTGGCCCTGGACGTGAAGGAATATCGAGGCCGTCAGGGAACGCTCGATCTGGCCGGCCGCGCCCACGGGCACCTGGAATCCTGGCGGAAGTGGTCCTTTCCGGTGGACCCGCTCCGCCGCGACGGCGGTGACCTGGCGACCTGGATACCGGTGCGTAAGCGACGGCGAATCAGCCGGTTCTCACCGGCGAGCAGGCCGGTCGCCAGCCAGCCCCCGGGACGTGGCCAGGAGCCGCGGTGCGCAGCGGAACTTACCGAGATCCACGCCCTGAGCCGCGACTGGTGGACCCTGGGATTGGAGGCGACCGGCCCCCACGACCTGCTCCGCAGCGCACTCCAGGCCTCGGCCGAACTCGTGTTCGCCCAGGCCATGCCGGCCGGGGTGGTACCCGGCCCGGCTGAATCCAGCTCCTACAGGGAGTGGCTGTATCAGCGGTGCGGCGTCAAAAGTTATGCCGACGCCTGACGACTGCCGGGTCGCCGTTATGCGGGAGCGATCCACAGCTTGACCGCGAGGCCTAGCGCCAGCAGCGCGACGAGCCAGCGCAGGACGTTGGCGGGAATGCGCCGGGCCAGGCGTGGTCCGATCATGCTGCCGACGAACAGCCCGATGCTCAGCGGGATTACCGCGGCCCAGTCAACCGGGCTGAAAATGATGAAGATGACCGCGGATGTCACGGTGTTCGCCCCGATCAGCATGTTCTTGAGGGCGTTGGCCCGGGCCAGATGCTGGTCGACGGTGAGCAGCACCAGGCTGAGCGTCATCACGCCGGACCCGGCTCCGAAGTAGCCGCCATAGACCGATACCAGCAGCAAGCCGGCCACGAGGACCACTGTGCTGGTGTGAGCCTGGCGCCCACGCAGGGCGGAGAGCCTGGGCTGGAGCAGCAGGGTGATTGCCCCGGCGGCGACCAGGAAGGGGACGACCCGGCTGAAGGCCCCCGGCGGGGTGGATAGCAGCAGCACGGCGCCGATCGCGCCGCCAGCAGCGGGCACCCAGGCCCAGCGCCGGAGCCAGGACGCCGTGCCCTGCAGTTCCGGCCGGGAGGCGACCGCGGAGCCCGGCCAGCAGGCGGTGACCGAGACGTTGTTCGCCACGTTGGCGGGAAGGGCGGGTATCCCCAGAGCAAGCAGGGCCGGGTACGAAATGAGCGAGGTGATGCCGCCGGCGCTTCCGACGATGCCGGCCACTATCCCGGCCGCTGCGATCAGCGCCGCTTCCGATGCCGGGATCATGCGCGTGGTGAGTTGGCGACGCCGGCCGGTATCCAATCACGGGCGATACCGCTATCCTTGTCACTCATAAATAACGATAGCAGCATCGAGCAGCTTAAGAAGTGGCTCAGGGCCGAGGCCGCCCGGCTCGGCCCAGGACAGCGCCTGCCCTCCACCCGCTGGCTCGTCCAGACCCAGCATGTGAGCCCGCTGACCGTCTCCCGTGCCCTGGCCGAACTCGGCCGGGAGGGAGTCCTGGTCAGCCGGCCGGGCGCGGGCACGTTCGCCGCGCAGCCGCGCCGCGAACGGCCCAGCGATCCGGCCGACTACTCATGGCAGACCGTCGCCCTGGCCGAGCGCGCCATTGATACCGGGGGCATGTCGCTGCTGGCCGACCCGCCCTACGCCGAAGACGGCATCTCGCTCGCCACCGGATACCTGCACTCCTCGCTGATGCCGCTGGCGGCGCTCCGGTCGGCCCTGGCCCGGGCGTCCCGGCTGCCGGATACCTGGGAACGGCCGCCGGCCGCGGGCCTGCACGGGCTGCGGTCCTGGTTCGCGCAGCAGGCCGGCGCCGGCGCTGATGCCCAGGACGTGCTCATCACCAGCGGCGGGCAGGCCGCGCTATCGGCGGCGTTCCGTGCCCTGGTTCCCGCCGGAGCGCCGCTCCTGGTGGAGTCACCGACCTATCCCGGCGCCCTGGCGGCGGCGCGGGCCGCGGGCATCCGTCCCGTGCCGGTACCCACCGACCGGGATGGTGTCCTCCCCGGGCATCTCGCTGAAGCGTTCGCCCGAACCGGCGCCCAGGCGCTTTACTGCCAGCCCGCCACGCACAACCCCACCGGCGCCGTGCTCGCCCTCAGCCGTCGCCCGGCCGTGCTGGGCGCGGCCGCAGCCGCAGGCGCGTTTGTGATCGAAGACGACTTCGCCCGCTGGCTGTCGCACCACCAGCACCCTCCCGCGCCCCTCCTCGCAGCAGACGAGGATGGACGCGTCGTCTATCTCACGTCGCTGACTAAAGCGGCGGCGCCGAGCCTACGGGTGGGAGCGCTCATCGCCCGCGGTCCCGTCGCGCATCGCCTGCATGCCCTGCGGGCCGTCGACGACATGTTCGTGTCCCGCCCCCTCCAGGAAGCCACCCTGGAGCTGGTGAGCCGCCCGATGTGGCAGCGCCACCTCAAAGACCTCAGCCGCGCCCTGAGCCGTCGCGCCGAGGCCCTGTTCCACGCGGTCAACCGCCACCTCCCGGCCCTCGATGTCGTGCTCCCGGAGGGCGGAATGCACCTGTGGGCCCGGCTTCCGCGAGGCCTGGATGATGTCGAAGTGGCCGCGGCCGCCCGGCGCGGTGGCGTGATCGTCATGCCCGGACGCCCGTTCTTCCCCGCGGAGGCCCCCGGGCCCCACCTGCGCCTCACCTTCTCCACCGCGGCGACCGAGACCGAGCTGGACGTCGCCGTCCGCCGCCTGGCCGCCGCCGCTCCCGAACTAGCTCATCCGGCCCCGTGAAGCCATGGACCGCCGGGATCGTTATCAACCAACCAGCGCGGCGGCCAAGTCGGCCTCGCGGGCTTCGATGTAACCGGCATCGGCCTGCCAGGCGTCGCCGTGGCCGCTTTCCCACAGACCGGTCCAGGGCTGAACGCCCGCGCTGGCCTGGCGGGCCAGAAAGTCGTGCATGGCCCGGCTGCGGCGGGTGAGCAGGGGCACCAGCTCGCGGCGCTGGGCCTCGTCCAGCCCGTAAGCGTCGGCGAAGGCCCTGACCCGCAGGGCCGCATCGGGGCGCTGCCACCGCGGGCTGGCCGACAGCGGGGCGAACCCGTGGACCGCGTACGCGATATCCCACAGCCGGGTTCCGGGGGCGGCCAGGTCCCAGTCGATGAACGCCCACCGCGGCCCGATTACCAGGTTCCACGGAGCCAGGTCGTGGTGGGCGATGATGTCGCAGTCTCCCTCGGCGGGGATGAGCACTTGCCAGTGCGCGTCCGGTGGCGGGACGAAGCCGGTGACCGCATCGTGAAAGTCGCGGATCAACCGAGCCGCCCGCGTCAGCCGGTCAAGCGGTTCGAGCAGGCCGAACTCCTCAGACCAGGGCACGGTACCGGGGATGAAGCTGAGCACTTCCCGGCCGTATTGGTCAATGCCCAGGGGCTGCGGGGCGCCCTCGAAGCCGACCCCGTGGAGATACGACAGCAGCGCGTGTACCGCGGCCGTGTACGGCCCGGCAGGCCGGCGGACTGTGTCACCGACCCGGACCACGTCCGGGCTTGTGTTCCCGCCGTGAAGCGGCTCCTCTTGGCGGCAGCAACTCATCCGTGACCCTGGCCAATGTCAGCCGCGGCGGTAAGGCGCTCGAGCGGGCCGTCGCCGTCGCCGTCGTGCGGTTTCGGCGGGGCGCCGAGGTGGCGGACGCGGAGCTCGTCCATGAGTTCCTCGATGAACGCCGGACCACCATCGCGCATGAGCCGCTGCCGGCTCTTGAGCTCGCCGCCGCCGGGGCGCCAGTCGAGGCCCCAGTTACCGAGGGCGTAGATGATCGGGAGGGTCTGGATGCCAGCTTCGGTGAGGCTGTAGCGAGCGCGCTGCCCACGGGCGGCGGTGCCGCGGGTGAGAATCCCGGCCTCGACCAGCCGCACGAGGCGGTCAGCCAGGATGTTTGAAGCGATGCCCTCGATCGATCCGGTGAGCAGCGCCCGGAAGTAGCGGCGGTCGCCGAAGATGATGTCGCGCAGCACGAGCAGCGACCAGCGATCTCCGAGCACCTCGACGGCGGCGTTGATCGGGCACCCGGACCGTGGTTCCACGATTCCTCCTTGACGGGCATCTCGCTCTCACTGTAGTAGTTGCAGAACGCAATCACTATTGGGGAAGAGGAGATGATGGGCCGCTTCGTATATTCGATGAACGTGTCCGTCGACCTGCGGATCGAGCAAGTGCCCGGGGACGACGGCGCGGGCGAGTGGCTGCGCATCGACGAGGAACTGCACCGCGAGTTCAACGCGCAGGCGCAAGCGCTCGCACTGATGGTCCACGGCCGGGTCATCTACGAGACGATGGAGGAGTACTGGCCACGGGCGCGCGAGGACTCGTCGCTGCCGGACGTGATGCGTGAGTACGGCGAGATCTGGACGGCCAAGCCCAAGGTGCTGGTTTCCCGCACCCGGCACAGCGCCGGCCACAACACCCGGATCATCGGCGGAGACGACGCGATCGAGCAGCTCGCCGCCCTCCGGGCCGGGACCGACGGCACCATCGGCGTGGGCGGCGCGGCGCTGGCCACCCAGCTGCTCCGGGCGAAGCTGCTCGACGAGCTGCTCCTCTGCACCCACCCTGCGATCCTCGGCTTCGGTCGGCCGCTGTTCGACAACTACGACCGGCCGATCGATCTCGACCTGCTCGAGCAGCGATCGTTCACCCACGGCGTGACGATGCACCGTTACGCCATTGTCGATGAAAAGGAGGTCAGCCCGTGCTGACCCAGGTCGCCGAGGGTGTGCTGGTCCACCAGAGCGAGTTCTGCCAGAGCAACGCCGTTGTCGTGCCCGGCCGGGCGGGCGTGTTGCTCATTGACCCCGGGGTGCTCGGCTCCGAACTGTCCTGCCTTGAGGACGACATTCGCGACCTGGGCCAGCCCGTGGTGGCCGGCTTTTCGACCCATCCGCATTGGGATCACCTGCTGTGGGACGCCAGCTTCGGCGCGGCGCCCCGTTACGGCACCGCCCGCTGCGCAGCCAGAATCCAGGACTTCCTTTCCGGCCCGGACTGGAAGACCCGCATCGCCCCGATGATCCCGCCGGACATCGCCGACCAGGTACCGCTGGACCTGATGGGCCTCATTACCGCCCTGCCCGCCGAGACAGCGCAGATCCCGTGGGACGGCCCTCAGGTCCGGATTATCGAGCATCAAGCGCATGCCCCGGGCCACGCGTCGCTGCTGATCGAGGAACGCGGGGTCCTCATCGCCGGCGACATGCTGTCCGATGTCCTGATTCCGATGCTCAACCTGATGGGCACCGCAGACCCGATCGAGGACTACCTCGCCGGGCTGCGGTTGCTCGAGGGGGTGGCGGACGACGTCGAGGTCGTCATCCCCGGCCACGGGTCCGTCGGCGGAGCTGGTCAGGTAAAGGCCCGGACCGACCAGGATCGCGCGTACGTGCAGGCCCTGCGGGACGCCCAGGTTCCCGGCGACCCGCGGGTCGGCCCCTCGGCCAAGGACGGCTGGGAATGGGTGGCTGGCGTACACGAACGGCAACTCCTGCAACTCGCCGAGAGAAGCGAGACGAGCTGACAATGTCCGTGGCCGGCCATCAGACGTTGCGGGTGCTCGACGGTGCTTACGTTCTTGAGCGTCCAGCCGACCTCACTGAGGTTGTTCTGCGCGCGGGCGTCCTCGCCGTCGTGTTCGGTCCGGATGGATCCACAGTGATGCGCCGCGACGACACCAGCGAGGACGCGTGGTCGGCGCTGTGGAACGGTGACGAGGCCCATGACGTACAGGCGACGGGGATGCTGAGCGCGATCGTGGCGCCGCTCGCGGCCGGTGGCCTGCCGGTCTGGGTGGTTTCGAGCTACGACGGCGACGTCGTCCTCGTCCCGGCTGGCCGGCTGGATGAGGCGTGTGAGCTGCTACAGGCGGCCGGCCACCAGGTCCGGCGGTGACCGGGAATGCCGGGCCACGGCTGGCCTCGTCTACCTGGCGCTTTCGTGGAGGCGGGACCGCAGGGTCGGCGCGCCTGGGCCGTCAAGCTCGGCCACGTACGGCGTGCGGCCAGCCATGCTCATCACGAGCGCGAGGGTCGATCCGGAGACCAAGGGACCGGTGCCCGTGGCCAACGGCCCGTCGTCGGCCCGCAGCTGCAGCCCGGCTACACGGGTTCGGCTGGGCACGGTGAAGTCGCGTCGGGCGAAGAAGTCGGCCACCGGGGTCAGCGCGTCGACGCCCGGGGTCCGGGCCAGTCCCAGCGGCTGGCGGATGTCCTGGGCGTGCACGACGACCTCGCCGAGGTAGGCCGGGGTGTGCGACGAGGGTGCGGTCGTGCTGGTGATGACAGCGCGAAACCGGTCAAGCGTTTCCGCGGGGGTGCGGCCGCGGTGCTCGGCCAGGCGCCGCTGGTTGTGCACGTCCGGGCGGAAACGCGCGGCGAGCATGCTGCGCAGCCACTGCGATTGGCTGAGGCTCGCCGCCGCGGTGAGGTGGGCGACCACCTGCTCCACGTCCCATTCCCCGCACAGGGTGGCATGCCGCCACTGCTCCGCGCTGAGGTCGGCTAGATCTTCGGCCAGCGCGGCCCGCTCGGCCTGCACTAGCGCCCACAGCGGGCCGTCTTGCGGTCGCGCCATATCGTCCGATCCCTCGTCGTGGGTTGTCTGTGGTCTGTCGCCACGGTTTCAGACGCCACCGCCGGCTGGAATTCATCGGTGCTCTAGCCTCGTCGTTTGACGGTGCGTTCGTGCCTCTTCAGGAGATTGATGTGGACCTTGCGCTGGCTGGGAAGGTCGTTCTGGTCACGGGCGGTTCCGACGGGCTGGGCGCGGCGCTGGTCCGGACCCTGTGCGCCGAGCGAGCTCGCGTCGCGTTCTGCGGCCGCAGCGAGGACCGGGTCCGGACGGTCGCTGACGAGGTGAGCGCCGCGGGCGGCGACGTCCTCGGCGTCCGCGCCGACGTCACCGATGTATCGGACCTGGAGGGATTCATCTCAGCCGCTCACGACCGCTGGGGCCGGATCGACGGGCTGGTCAACAACGCCGGTACCAGCTCAGCCATACCGTTCGACCAGCAAACGGAGACGGCCTGGGACGACGACCTTGATCTGAAACTGCGCGCAGCGATCCGCACGATCCGGCTGGTCCTGCCGTACTTGCGAACCGCTGGCGGCGGCAGCATCATCAACGTGCTGAACACGGCGGCCCGGGCGCCAGGCGCTGACTCGACCCCGACCTCGGTGAGCCGGGCGGCCGGATTGGCCTTGACCAAGGCCCTGTCGAAGGAGCTCGGGCCTGATCTGATCCGGGTCAACGCCATTCTCGTCGGCATCGTGCAGAGCGGTCAGTGGGTCAGGCGCGCGGCCGCGCGCGGGATAACTGCGGACGAGCTCTACGCGGAAGTGGCGGCCACTGGGCAGATCCCGCTGGGGCGGGTGGGTCTCGCCGCTGAGTTCGCCGACCTGGCCGCTTTCCTGCTCTCGGAGCGCAGTGCCTATATCACCGGCACGGCCATCAACTTCGACGGCGGGTCGAGCCCAGTCGCATGAGACCTGCCGGCGCAGCCCAGTCTGCCGTTCTCCGGATTCGCGGTGTCGCGCTGCCCGATGGGAGTGCGGTCGACCTCTATGCCGACAGAGACCGGTGGACCACCGATCCGGTGGCCAACGCCGAACTGGTGGCTGAGGGCTGGTTGCTGCCGGGTCTGGTTGACTGCCACACCCACCCGGGTGCGGAGGCTCCAGGCCAGCCGCTGAACGAGGCCGTGCTGCGTGACGACCTGCGGCAGCACGTGGCCGCGGGCGTCACGATGATCCGGGCACCGGGCCTGGCCGGGGACCCTCCAACCTGGTTCGGTCGTGACCAGGATGTCCCGCGGGCGGTCCACGCTGGGCCGTGGATCGCCCAGCACGGCCAGTTCTTCGACGGCTGGGGTCGGCGGGCCGACCACAGCGAGCTGCCGGGAATCGCCGCCGCGCAAGCCACGCGGACCGGCTGGGCCAAGGTGATCGCCGACTGGCGGCCCGGGAACGACCCCCTTCCCGCCGATGTCCTGCGCGACGTCGTGGCGGCCGTCCATGCCGTAGGCGGGCGGATCGCGGTGCACTCCCAGCAGGCCGCGGGCGGAGCGGCGGCGGTGGAAGCACGGGTCGATTCGCTCGAGCACGGCATGTGCCTGGACCCTGACCTGCTGCCGCAGATGGCCGCGCAGGGCACCGCCTTGACCCCTACCCTCTCGGTGATCACCAGCGCGCTCGCCGACGTCCTTAAGCGCCCCGACGGTCCACGCAAGGACTGGTACCTGGGCGGGGCCACGGTGCACGGCCAGCTCGCCGCCGCCGCGGCCGAGGCCGGCGTGACCATCCTGGCCGGCACCGACTCACGGCCCCACGGCCGCGTCGCCGATGAGGTTCGTGCGCTGGTCAGCGCGGGCCTGTCACCCCACCAGGCCATCGGTGCGGCCTCCTGGGCGGCCCGGTCCTACCTCGGCCTGGATGGGCTCACCGAAGGAGCCCCGGCCGACGCCGTGATCTATGACGCCGACCCCCGGCGTGATCTGAGCCAGCTCGCGGCACCGCGCGCGGTCATCCTGCGCGGTCAGCTCCAATATCGCCGAACCTGAGCTGAGCCCCAGCCGGATTGGCCCGGCTCAGCGGATTCACCCCGGAGTTCGCCTTGACCCGGGCCCTCCCGGTTAGTCGCCGGTGCCCTTGCCGGTCTGCAGGGTCAGCCAGTCGACTTCAGTCCGGGCCAGGTACTGGTCGCGCTGGTCGAGGTAGCGGCGGGTGTGGGCCGCGGCCTCGTGGGCCTCGAAGGCCCGCCGGTCCCGGTACAGCTCGTAGAAGATCCGCTGCAGCGGCTGGCCCTCGACCAGGTGGCAGGCGTAGACGAGCGTGCCGGGCTCGCTGGCCTTGATGCCCTCGACGGTCTCGGCCACCAGCCGGTCGTAGGCCTCCGCGCTGGCCTGGTCCTTACACGTGAAGCGCACGCACAGCCCGAACATCAATTTCCTCCAGGTACGTCAGGCCCTGTTCATATCAATATGCGTGGCCAAATGCTCGCCGCCATGAAAAGTTGGCCGGGTGACGATGAAGCCTGATGCGGCCTTCGTGCAGGGCCTGGACTTTTTCGGCGACGCCGTGCGCCGGCTGGGCGCGGCGGACTGGCAGCAGGCGTCGCCCTGCCAGGGCTGGCGGGCGCTGGATGTCCTGGGCCACGTGGGTCAGGCCACCCGCTTCGGGACGGCGCTGCTTCAGGGCACCCGGCCCGATTGGTCACCGGTCGATCCTCCCGGCGCCCTGGTCGAAGGCCCTCCCGGTGCGTGGTGGACCGGCCTGGCCGGCCCGGCCCGGGACGCGGTCGACGGCGTCGATCTGTCCCGGGAGGTGGACTCACCGGCGGGGCGGCGCAGCGTCGGCGACGGCCTGAGCTTCCCCGCCCTTGACCTGTACATCCACGGCTGGGACATTGCCAAGAGCGGCGGGATTGAGCTGGTCATCCCGGCGGAGGCCATCGAGTTCGCCCACGCCGTGATCGACCCGGTCCCGGCGGAACGCGTCCGCAACAGCCGGGTCTTCGCCGCCGAAAGGGCCGCTCCGGCTGACGCCACGGACTCGGAGGCGTTCCTGGCCTGGACCGGCCGCGACCCGGCCTGGCCCGCCTCAGCTTGATGCGTGCGGCCGGGGGGGAGGTCCTGGGTCAGCTGGCCGCCGGCGACAGCTTCTGGGCGATCTCCCAGATATGGCCGCCGGGATCGGTGAAGCTGGCCGTGCGCAGACCCCAGGGCCGGTCCAGCGGGCCGTTCAGCAGGGTCACCCCGCGCCGGGCCAGTTCGGCGCACACCGCGTCGGCGTCGTCGACCCCGATCGTCAGCTGGTACCGCGCGCCGGCGTCGCGGCCGGCCACCGTCCCCGGCTCGATCAGTTCCCGGGCCGCCGGGACCTCGAGCAGGTTGATGACGGTGGGACCGAACTCGAACACCGCGGAATTCGGATCCTCGAACAACACCGGCAGGCCGAAGACCTCCTGGTAGAACGCCTTCGAGCGCTCCAGGTCCTCGGTGAACATGGTGATCGCGCCGATACTGTTGTCCTTCAGCAGTGCACTCACGGCCCACCTCTTTCGCTGACATATTCCTGGCTGGGCCGCGCTGTGCCCTGGTCAGAGATACCGACGATCCAGACCCTGTGAACTCATCGGCGGCCCCGACCATGGGACTCGGCCGTGCCATACGAACAGCTCTGAACCCTTCTGAGCAGGAACTATCAGCCGCGGTCACGATGTCCGCCGGGCTCCGCCGAGGCGGTATATCTGGAGGGGCCCCAGCCCGGGCCCCGGGCCGCTGACCACTGGGCCCGGCGGCTTCCGCGGGCAGCCACTAATTGCCGTCCCGATACGTTGAGAAGGTCATGCCGGAACTGCCGAGCGCCGTTGAGGCGGACCAGGCCGACTCGCTGCGTCCCCGCCGTCGCAGGCTGACCGGGATCCGCCTCGGCCTGTACGTCATCGGCTGGCTGATCGTCGCCGGGCTCGGGCTGCTGGCGCTCCTACGCATCGTGGCCTGGGACGACGCCGAGATCCTGATGGTGTTCGATGCCCTTTACCTGACCATCTACCTGCCGGCCTGGGCGGTGGCGGCGGTGGCACTCATCGCGCGGCGCTGGTGGCTCGGCGGGGCCGCGCTGGTCGTCGTGGCGGCCCAGGTGGCGTTTGCGCTGCCGGAGCTGACCGCGGCCAGCCCGCTGCCCGCCTGGACCAGGACCGCCACGACGATCCGCGTGTTCGATGCCAACCTCGACAGCGGCTACCAGCTGTACCCCGGCTACCAGCAGGCCATCAAGCAGTACGACCCGGACCTCATCACGTTCGAGGAATTCTCCGGAGATGGGGCACCAGGGTTCCCCGGGGGCGCGATCCAGACCATGCAAAACACCGGGCTGCTGGCCAAGTACCACTACTACTGCTCGGAACCGGCCTTCGGCGCGACCGGCTTCATGCTGGCCTCCCGCATCCGCGTTACCGGTTGCCGGTTCAAGACCGTCCAGTGGGACGGCCAGGGCATTTATTACCTGGTCGAGGCGACCATGTGGCTGCCCAGCGGGCCGATACCGGTGCGCGTCTTCCACACGCTGGCCCCGCTGCCATCATCCTGGACCGAGGCCCGGTCCGCGCTGGCCGCCGCCGATCGTATGGTCAAGGCCACCGGGCCCGCGCACATGCTGCTGGTCGGGGACTTCAACTCCTCCTGGGGCAACCGCGGGTTCGTCAAGCTGCTGGGCGACGGGCTGACCGACGGGGCCGCGGCCCGGGGGCAGGCCCTGGACATGACCTGGCCCAACGGGGCCATCGTGCCGCCGTTCGTGCGCATCGACCACGTGCTGACCGGATCGGACCTGGCCGTCACCAAGATCAGTGCTCATCGGGGCTTCGGCAGCGACCACAAGTACCTGGAAGCGACGGTCGCGATCCGCCGCTGACCCGGCTGGTCGGCTTTTCTGCCGGGTCAGGACGTCAGGGGACGACCCGCGGGAGGACGGGCCGTCCTTGATCGGTGAGCGTGCCATGGGCGCCGGGGTACTGCGTTGTCAACCTGAGACACTTCTGTCCGTGGGCCTGCGGGCCGGGTCCGGCGCTCACCGGCCGCCGGGACCGCAGGACGCTAAAGTCACGCTATGAGCATCCAGGTTGAGGTCATCGCTGACATAACGGATGAGGATCTGGCCGCCGTCAACGGGCTGATCCCTCAGCTGTCCCGCTCGGCGCCGCCGCTCTCCGCCGAGGCGCTCAAGCAGATAGTGTCGTGGGACGGGAACTACCTGTTCATCGCCCGTGACGGGGACCGGGCCGTCGGCATGCTGACGCTGGTCACCTTCCCCATCCCGACCGGTCTGCGGGCCTGGATCGAGGACGTGGTGGTGGATGAGGCCGTTCGCGGCCAGGGGGTCGGGGCCGCGCTGACCCAGGAGGCGGTGCGCCGGGCCCGGGCCGTGGGCGCCCGCACCGTGGACCTCACGTCGCGTCCCACCCGGCAGTCGGCCAACCGGCTGTACGAGCGGCTCGGTTTCGAGCTGCGCGAAACCAACGCCTACCGCTTCGCCACCGAGGCCTGACGGTCAAGCTGGGCCGGCCGGGCCGGGCCCGACGAAAAAGGCCGGTCAGGCCGGGGCGTGGCGGCGGATGCGGTCGATGATCGCATCCAGGACAGTGCGCAGCGCCACGGTGTCGTGGCGGACCTGGGTCATGAGCAGGCCGCCCTGGACCGCGGTCAGCATGGCCAGGGCCAGCGACTCCGGGTCGGCGTCGACCGCCAGCTCACCGCGGTCGCGCATCGCGGCCAGCCCGTCGCGGATGGCGTCCTGCCAGCGGATGAAGGCGGCCGCGAGATCGGCGCGGGCCTCGGGGTCGTGGTCGGCCAGTTCGCTGGCCAGGGAGCCGATCGGGCAGCCGCCCTCGAAGTGACGTGATCGCTGCAGGTCGATCAGGGCGTCCCGCCAGGCTTCCAGCGCCTCGAAGCTGTCCAGACGGCTGAGCAGCGGTCCCTGGTGACGCAGCACGGCTTCGGTCTGAACCGCGATAACCGCCTTGACCAGGGATTTCTTATCACCGAAGTAGTGATAGATCTGCGACGGGCTGATACCACCGGCGCGCTGCAGGTCTTCGGTGGTGGTGCCGGCCACGCCGTTCCTGAACATCCGCCGGGCCGCGATGGTCAGGATCCGTTCCCGGGTGGCCCTCCCTTTGGGGGTCAGCTGATGTGGCTGCTTCGCCTCCATCGGAGCAGTGTACGCCGAAAATTGGAGCAATCAGTCTATTTTCCGGAACCACACCGAGGGCGGTCTTTCCCGTTAACCAGACAGGCACGTGCTCCGCGTCAACCGAACGCCGGGCTGGTGCGACCCATAGCCAGCAGGCAACTTCACTTCGTCACCATAAAACTACTAAACGGAGTGAATAATGGTCAATGCCGTCTGGGTGTCCTGGTCGTCGTAGTGACGGCCGGGTCATGCTCCCGGGGCTGGCGCCCGGCTCAGTCGTCCAGCTCGGCCACCGGCGAAGACCGGGTCAGCTGACGGCGCAGGATGCGGTAGGCCGTGGCGTAGCCCGAGGACGAGGCGTGCTCGCGGTAGGCGATCGCATCGTCCAGGGCGGCCAGCAGCTGTTCGTGCTGGGCCGGGGAGACCGACTGGGCGGGCGGCGCGCACCAGGCCAGCTCCACCCCGTGCCCGGCCTCGAACGGGGCCCGGGTGCCGTTGGGCGCGGGATGGTCGCGCCAGTGCTGCCAGCCCTGGCCAGGCTCGAAGATCCCGGCCCAGTGGCCGCAGGCCGAGCAGTACGGGGCGGTGCCGCCGTTCAGCGGCCCGGGGCCTGGGCCGCCGTGTCCGGTGCTGGTGTGGGCCGCCGTGGTGCCGATGGTCATCGTCGCCGGGTTCCTTCCGCCGAGCAGTGGAATATGCATTAAAAGACGCATTCACCGCTGCATTGGTGCACCTCAGCCAGATTTGATGCCCAGACGTTACCGACGGCTCCGGTGGCGCTTCTCGTGCAGCAGCAGCAGGGTATAGGCCGCCAGGGTCGAGTCGTCGGTGATGGCGCCATCGCCGATCAGCTGCTCGAACGCCTCGCGCGTCACCCACTGCTGGCGCATGTCCTGTTCCTCGTGCTCCCGGTCCGGTGCCCCCGGCTCCAGGCCAGTGGCCAGGAAGAGATCACAACCCTGGTTGGTGGTGCCGTGCGAGCTGTGCATGAAGCCGAGGCGGGTCAGTTCCCGGGCCTGAAAGCCGGTCTCCTGCCGCAGCTCGAGCCGGGCCAGGTCTTCGGGCGCACCGGTCACCCCGGCCGGGAAGCCGCCCTGCGGGAACGACCAGCTGCGCCGCTGGATCGGGTACCGGTACTCCTCGACCAGGTGGAACCCGTCGTTCTCGGCCGGGATGACCAGGGCGAAGTTCCGCTTCTCGACGACGGCGTAGGTCCCCTGCGACCCGTCCCGCCGTTCGATCCGGTCCTGTCTCAGCCGGATCCAGGGGTCGGCGTAGACGACCCGGGACTCGAGGGTCCGGATGTCTGGCTGTTCGCGCTGGCTGGGCACGGCCCCCACGTTACTGGGGCCGGGCCGGCGTCGGTTTTCCGCGCGGGCCGGAACCGGCTCCGGAGCGCCGCGACGCCCAGGGCGCCCCCGGCAGGCAGCGTGACCAGCGCGGGCAGCTGGTAACGCCAGGAGAACTCGTACAGGTCGGCGCCGAGCAGCACCGCCACCCCCAGCCCGGTGACCAGGAGGCAGACCAGAGCGGCCGAGTTGTCGCCCCGGCGGCGCCAGGTGGCCACCCCGCCCACTCCGGCCAGCAGCGTCACCAGCAGGAACGGGCCCGGGGTCCAGCCGCCGTGCAGCTGGTAGTCCCGCAGGAAGGTGGCCAGCGGGCGGACGGCCAGGGGAGCGCCGCCGCCGCCCGCGTGGGCGAACATCGAGGTGGCCGTGGACTCGGTGATCGCGACCGGGTACATCGGCCAGCTGGTCTGGAACTGCCAGCGGGAGATCGGGGTGTCGCCGGGAGAGGTGTTACGGGTCAGCGCGAACAGCTTGAACGCGTCCTCGCCGATGGCCACGACCACCCGCAACGGCTGCTGCTCCAGCACCGCGTAGGACAGGGCGTTGGCCACGTCGCCGCGGTTCGTGCCCGCCGGCAGGGCGGAGGTGTAGACCGGCGACGTCGGGTCATTGATCAGGCCGTCGATGCCGTACTTCCGCACGATCGAGGGAGACGGGCAGATCGCCCGCTCGGCCGGGGTCAGGTGCAGGGTGGTGCAGTCGGCGGCCGCGGCCACCCGCCCGTACACCACCGCGTCGCCCTGAACCGACAGCTCGAAGTGGTCGCCCAGGACCAGCGCCGAGTAGGTCATGTAGACCAGGATGGGGACCGCGAAGCTGACCGTGACCAGCGCGCCGGACCCCAGCCGGGCCCGCCAGCCGCGGGCGGCCAGCACGCAGAACAGCAGCGCGGGCACGATCAGGAACTCACCCACCTGGCGGATGGTGGCCGACGCCCCGAGGATGAAGCCGGCCACCGCGATGGCCATCGGGGACGGCCGGGGTTTCCAGGCCAGGATGACCAGGCCGGCCACGATGAGCGCCTCGAACGCCACGTCCGGCATGATCGTCTGCTCGATCTGGAGCTGGTAGGCGTCCAGCAGCACGGGGGCCGCGGCCAGCGCGGCGGCCCAGCGCGGGGCGTTCCACCGGAGCAGGACGACGTAGAGGATCACGGCCATGGCCAGGCCGATCAGGTGCTGAAGGCCGGCGACCACGGCCAGGTTGCCCAGCCAGGTCACCGGGGCCAGGACCAGCGCCCGGTAGCCCTGCGGGTCGTACTTCTGCAGGCCGTTGATCAGGTACTTGGGTGAGTCGATGTACAGCAGCGCGGGCCGATAGGCGATCTGGGTGATCATCCGCAGGGCTACCCCGGCCACCAGCAGCACGGTCAGCAGCCAATGGCAGCGGGCCTGGCCGAGCGCGGCCCGGAACGGGCGCCGCCGCGCCCGCCGTCGCCGGGCGCGTGCGGACGCAGACTCGGGGGCGGCGCTCAGGGTGCCCTGAGAGTCACCCCCGGCAGTCACTGCCATCCGACGCACTCACTCAAGAAATGCCACCGCCCTGCACTTTCTGCTGGCACTGTCTGCCGGTCAACGCCTGGCGCGGCACGGAGCACCGGGACCGCCCGAGAGGCGATCCGAGCACCGGTCGGTGATCGCCGGCGCCGGGGTGCGTTGTGCCCGCGGCAGGAAGCCGTATCCCGGGACCCAGGCACCCGCGTGATACGCCGTGCGTCGCTGCCCGCCGCGACCCCGCGAGCGCGGGGCTAGCAAGCACAATGCGTGGCCTCTATTCTGCCCGACCGGCTCGGCTGCCGGCGGCCGGTCCGGCGATCGAACGTTTGACGCATTCCGGGTCAGAAAAACGGTAACCGTGAGTCACCGAGGCGGTAACCGCCTGACCTGGCGTTCCTCACTCACTTGGGGAAATAGCCGGATCAAAACCAGTGCTTTTTACCGTTTAGGTAGCCAGGCGACTACTCTCAGTTCTACCTTTTCGCTATGAACTCACCCGATGTAGCCGCGGCCCTGCACGCGGGCGCCCCGGATGCGGCCGGGCAACTGTATGACGCGCACGCGCAGGCGCTGTTTCAGTACTGCTGGCTCACGCTCCGCAACCGCCAGCACGCGCAGACGGCGGTGTGTGACGCACTTGTCCAGGCCGGCGCCCGGGTGGCCGAGCTGAGCGACCCGGGCCCGCTGCGGGCGTGGCTGTTCACGCTGGCGCGGGCCGAATGCCATTTCCACCCGCTGCCATCTCTCGGTGACACCGACGAGGCCATTGCACGACCGGAACAGCCGGACGCTGCTCTGCGGATCATGGCGTGGAATTCCGTCATGTCCCTGGACCTGCTGGAACGGCAGGCGCTGGACCTCAATACCCGGCACGGCATGACGGAGCCGGAGATCGGTCTCATCCTCAGCCTGCCCCTGCCCGGGGCCACCGAACTGCTGGCCAGCGCCAGGGAGACGCTCGGGCGCGCACTGGGGGCGCAGATCCTGGTCGGCCGGGACAGCCTGGAGTGCCCGGGGCGGACCGAAGCCATTCACGGCTGGACCGGTACCGTGACGCCGGCGTTCCGGGACCGGTTGCTCGAGCATGCCGGCTCCTGCCGGGTGTGCCGGCCCAAGCTGCCCCAGAACGTGTCCCCGGGCCGGATCTTCGGCCTGCTGCCGGCCCCGGTCATGGACAGCGACACCAGGTCGGCCGTGATGACCCGGGTCAGCGAGCTGGTCCAAGCGGAACTGGCCGAGGCGGAGCCCGAGCCAAAGCTCGGCCCGACCAGCCGGCCGCTGGCTGAGGTGATGCCGCAGCCCCAGCCGCAGGCGCAGCCCGGGGCCGGGCCGGCACTGGAACCGGAACCGGTGCCGGGGCATGCGCGGCCCGATCCGCTGCCGGCGGACCCGATCGTGCCGGACCCGGCCGCACCCAACCCGGTCGTGCCCGACCCGGCGGCCAGCCCCAACGCGGCTGACCTTCAGGCCGGAGCCGCCCCGGCGTCCCCGGTCTCCGAGCTTGCTGCCCCCCGGCGTCCGGCTCCCAGGCGTCCGGCCCCTGAGCCGCCGGCGCCCTGGCGCCTGGCCGCTGGCCCGTCGGCCCCGAAGCGGTCGGCCCCGAAGCCGTCTGCCGCCAAGCCGCCCGCGCCGCCCGTCCACGGGAAGCCGTCCACCAACGAGCAGCCGCCCCCCGGTGGCCGGAAGAAGCGGCGCCGCCCCGGGTTCCGGGTGTTCGCTGGGCTGGGCGCCGCCCTGGCCGCGGTCGCGGTCGCGGCCGGGCTGGCCTACGGCGGCCTGGGCAGCAGCAGCGCCCGGCTCAGCGGGGCGGACACCCGGTTCGTCCCGGTCACCGAGGCTCCGGCTCAGGCCGGAACGGGCCAGCCGGTTCCGCATCCTGACTCGTCGCCGGTTGTTCCCAGTCCCCGGAGCCAGGCCAAGGGGTCCACCCTCGCTTCCCCGGCCGCCGGTGCGGGCGCGGCCGATTCGGTGGCCAGCGGCAAGCAGGCCACCAGCGCGCCGCACGGGGTGACCCGGATGATCGTGACCCAGGGCCAGGGCGCGCACCGGCCCGTGGTCGTGTCCGTGCCGTCCACGGCCAGCACCACCGCGGCCAGCCCGCACGCGACGCAGACGACGGCCCGGCTCACGGTGAGCCCGGCCAGCCTCAGCCTGGGCGGTGGATCCACCGGCCAGGTCACGCTGTCCGCCGCGGGCGGCTCGGTGTCCTGGACGGCCAGCACGTCCGCGGCCGGGGTGTCCCCGAGCCCGGCGTCGGGCCAGTTGGCCGCGGGCCACAGCGCCACGGTCACCGTCAGCGTGCAGCGCCAGAACGGCAGCGGTGGCAGCGCCACCGTGCAGATCAACGGCGCCCAGGTGTCGGTCACCTGGGCCCCGACCGCGACGGCCAGTGAACCGCCGTCTGGGGGGTCCGCCCCGTCCGGCGGGTCGGCACCAGCCGCGCCGCCGGCCCGGCGCCATCACCGGCAGCCTTCCGGTCGAGCACCGGACGCGGCTTCCTCCTGATCGTTGATCCCGGTGGCCTGCCGCGGCGCGCAGGCTGGCCACCGGGACGGCCCGCACTCAATAGGGTGGGGACCGTGACCGCTGCATCCGAGTCGCGAACCGCGCTGGTCCGGCGCGCGCGCCGCATCTATCGCGAGCTGATCGAGCTCTACCCCGAGGTGCACACCGAGCTCAACTTCGGCTCCCCCCTCGAACTGCTCGTCGCCACCATCCTGTCCGCTCAGACCACGGACATCCGGGTCAACCTGGTGACCCCGACCCTGTTCGCCCGGTACCGGACCGCCGCCGACTACGCGGCGGCCGACCGAGCCGAGCTGGAGAAGATGATCCAGTCGACCGGATTCTTCCGGGCCAAGACGAACAGCCTCATCGGGCTCGGCCAGGCGCTCTGCGAGCGGTTCGGCGGCGAGGTGCCTCCCCGGCTGTCCGACCTGGTCACGCTGCCTGGCGTGGGCCGCAAGACGGCCAACGTGGTCCTCGGCAACGCGTTCGGGATCCCGGGCATCACCGTGGACACGCACTTCGGCCGGCTGGCCCGCCGGTTCGGCTGGACCACCAGCACGGACCCGGTCAAGGTGGAGGAAGACGTCGGCTCGCTGTTCCCCCGCAAGGACTGGACCGACCTGTCGCACCGGCTGATCTGGCACGGCCGCCGGGTCTGCCACTCCCGCCGCCCGGCCTGCGGGGCGTGCGCGCTGGCCCGGCTCTGCCCGTCCTACGGGGAGGGGCCAACCGACCCGGTCGTCGCGGCCAAGCTGGTCAAGCCCGGGCCGTTCTCGTGAGTTCTCGCGCGGCGCAGGAGCGGGACGACCGGCCGACGGCCCCGCGCTGGCTCACCGACCTGGCCTCCGCGGCGGCCCGCATGGACGTGCTGCCGCCGCTGCAGCCGCCCAAGACCGGCGGCCGCCTCTCGGCGGTGCTGGTCCTGTTCGCCGACGGGCCGGCGGGACCCGATCTGCTGTTCATCGAGCGCAGTCACCGGCTGCGGCAGCATGCCGGGCAGCCGGCCTTCCCCGGCGGGGTCATCGAGCCGTCTGACGGCGGGCCGGCCGCGGCCGCGCTGCGGGAGGCGGCCGAGGAAGCCGGGGTCGACCCGGACGGCGTGGAGATCCTGGCCACGCTGCCCGAGCTGTACATCTCCCGCAGCGGCTTCCGGGTGGTGCCCGTGCTGGGCTGGTGGCACACCCCCGGCCCGGTGTCGGCGGTAGACCCGCACGAAGTGGCCGCGGTCGAACGGATCAGCCTGGCCGAGCTGGCCGATCCGGCCACCCGGGTCACGGTCTGGCTACCGGGCCGGCTGGTCGGCCCCGGTTTCCAGATCAAAGGTCTGCTCATCTGGGGCTTCACTGCCGCCCTGGTGGATCGCCTGCTGGCGCTGGGCGGCTGGGAGGTGCCGTGGGATCGTGGGGTGGTACGGGAGATAACGGCCGACGGCGGACCGGGTGAAGTGTTCCCGGGCACTCCGGACCGCCCGATACCTTAGGGCTCGTGCACGCTGATTTGCTGGACCTGGCGCTGCTGGTGGTTGCGGCCGCGTTCGCCGTGTCGGGTTACCGGCAGGGGTTCATCGTCGGAGCGTTGAGCTTCGCCGGGTTCCTCGGTGGTGCGGTTGCGGGGGCCCTGTTCGCCCCGGGTATCTCTCGCGCTCTGGTCGGGGGCCAGAACCAGCAGGACCTGGTGGCGGTGATCGTCCTGGTGCTGCTGGCCATCATCGGCCAGTTCGCCGCCTCGGCCATCGGCACCGCGCTGCGCTCGCACGTCAACTGGCGCCCGGCCGCGTTCCTGGACAGCGTCGGCGGCGCCGCCGTCAGCGTGCTGTCCGTGCTGCTCATCGCCTGGGTCATCGGCTCGGTCCTGGTGGCCTCTCCGTTCAGCGGGGTGGTGGCGCAGGTGAACAACTCGGCCGTGCTGCGCACCGTGGACCGCCTGATGCCCAGCACGGCCCGGACCATGTTCTCCGACTTCCGGCGGCTGCTGGCCAGCGGGCCGTTCCCCGAGGTGTTCAGCGGGATCGGGGCCGCCCACGTGCTGTCGGTGGCCCCGGCCGACCCCGCGGTGCTGAACAGCACCGGTTACCTGGACGCCAGCAACCGGGTGTTCAAGGTCAGGGGCACCGCCCCGAGCTGCTCCCGGGTCATCGAGGGCTCCGGGTTCGTCTACGCCCCCGACCACATTCTGACCAACGCGCACGTGGTCGCCGGGGTCACCCAGGGCCTGCAGGTCTACTCGAAGACCGGCACCGCCTACCGGGCGCATGTGGTGTTCTACGACCCGCAGGTCGACATCGCCGTGCTGTACGTGCCGGGCCTGAACGTGGCCCCGCTCAGCTTCGCCGGCCAGGCCCAGATGGGGGCGGACGCGGTGGTGGCCGGATATCCGCTCGACAAGGGTTTCACGCCGGTCCCGGCCCGGGTCGGCGACATCCAGGACGCCACCGGCCCCGACATCTACCAGACCAGCCAGGTCACCCGGCAGATCTACGAGATCAAGGCCAACGTCGAGCCGGGTAACTCCGGTGGCCCGCTGATCGCGCCGAACGGCTCGGTCTACGGTGTGGTCTTCGCCGCCGCGGTGGGCGTGCCCGACACCGGCTTCGTCCTCACCGCGGCCGAGGTCGAAGCCGACGCCCACGCCGGCCGCACCGGCACCGTCCCCGTCTCCACCGAGGGCTGCGACTAGTGGCGGTCCCGGCGCCGGGCGGAGCGGCCGTCTCGGCGGCCGCGGCCGGGACCTGGCCGCTGGGTAACCTGACCGTCAACCGGCTCGGCTTCGGCGCGATGCGGCTGACCGGCGACCGCCCGTTCGCGGCCGGCCGGCCCAGCGACCGGGAGCAGTCGATCGCCGTGCTGCGCCGGGCCGTCGAGCTCGGCGTCAACCACATCGACACGGCCGCGTTCTACTTCTCCGCCCTCCGCTCGGCCAACGAGCTGATCAACACCGCCCTGGCCCCCTACCCGGACGACCTGGTCATCGTGACCAAGGTCGGTCCCGGCCGGGACACCTGGGGCCAGTGGCAGGCGGCCGCCACCCCCGGGCAGCTGCGGGGCCAGGTCGAAGAGAACCTGCGCCAGCTCGGCCGCGACCACCTCGACGTGGTCAACCTGCGCCGCATGCGCCAGGACTCCATCGCCGACCACTTCGGCGCGCTGGCCGACCTGCAGGCCGCGGGCCTGATCCGGCACCTCGGCGTCTCGGACGTCAGCGTCAGCCAGCTGGACGAGGCCCAGGCCATCGCCCCGGTCGTCTGTGTCCAGAACCGCTTCAGCCTCGATGACCAGACCCACGCCGACGTCCTGGCCGCCTGCCGCGAGCGGGGCATCGCCTTCGTCCCCTTCTTCGCCATCGCCGGCGACCGCCACTCCGCGGGCGGCCCGGGCACCCCCTCCGCCACGCTGGAGGAGGTGGCGGCGCGGCACGGCACCACCCCGGCCCAGGTCCGGCTGGCCTGGACCCTGCACCAGGGACCCAACGTCCTGGCCATCCCCGGCACCGGCAACCCGGCCCACTTGGACGAGAACGTAGCCGCGGCCGCCCTCCGCCTCACCCCCGACGACCTGGTCCTGCTCAGTCCCTGAGTCGGGTCCAGATCCCACCGGCGAACCGGATCGATGGCGCCAACGTACCGGTTGTGCCGGTGCGGTCAGGGACGCAGCGGGAGGTCCAGGGCGGTGGGCGCGAGGGCGTCGAGGCCCTCGTAGGTGATCTCGGTGGCCAGGGCATCGGCGGCGTCCGCGAGCTGGCTTACCGGGACGCCGTACGGGTCGGCCGGGGCGTAGGGGCGGATGCGGGCCGCGGCTCGGCGGAGCAGGGTCACCGCACCGGCGGGATTGCCGCGGCGGGCGTGGGTCAGGCCGACGGCCAGCTGGGCCAGGCCTTGCCAGAAGTCGCGCTCTTCGGTCGGTGCCGCCTTCCAGGACGCCTCCAGCACCTCGTGGGCGTGGAAGGGACGCCCCTCGTCCAGCATCCGCTGGGCCAGCGCCAGCGACTCCTCTGGGGGCAGCAACAGGTCGTCGGGGACGCGCGCCTCACCCTCCACGCCCCGGGGGAGGGGTCGGCCGAGCCCGTCACGCGGGCGGGAATTGCGCGGACGGCCGGCCGGATCGCGATCGCGGCCGCCCGGGGCGGTCATCGTTCCGGCTCGGGGTCCAGCAGCCAGCCGCGCAGCTCGTCGTCGAACCGGCTGACCTGCTCCTCCTGCGGGAAGTGACCGGCGCCGTCGATCATCCGCCAGCGATAGGGGCCCTCGACGTGGCGGCCGGCCCCCCGGGCGGTACCGGGCAGCACCCGGCGATCCAGCGCGCCGTGCACCTGCAGGGTGGGCACGCCGATGGGGGCTCGCATCCGCTGGGTGTAGCGCAGGCCGTCCGCACGCAGGGTGGAACGGAAGAACCAGCGGTAGTACTCCAGGGCGGAGTGGGCCACGGACGGGATGGTCATGGCCCGGCGGTACACCAGCTCGGTGTCGAGGTCGGGCCAGCGCGGGCCGGACCAGTCGGTCAGGATCCGGCCAACCAGCTCGGCATCGTTCTGCGTGAGCTGGCGCTCGGGCAGCATCGGCAGCTGGAAGGCGAGCAGGCGGCCGTTGCGACCGCGGTGACTGATCGGCTCGGCGAACAGCGCGCCGCGGGCCCGCAGCGGGTGCGCGGCCGAGACCACGGCCAGCCGCCGGACCATCTTCGGGAAGTAAGCGCTGACCGTCCAGGCGACCAGGCCGCCCCAGTCGTGCCCGACCACGATGGCGTTGGCCTCACCCAGCGCGCGGATCAGGCCGGCTACGTCGGAGGCCGCGGTGACCAGGTCGTACCCGCGCGGCGGCTTGTCGCTGCCGCCGTAACCGCGCAGGTCGGCCGCGACCGCGCGGAAACCCGCCGCGGGCAGGGTCACCAGCTGCTGCCGCCAGGTCCACCAGAACTCGGGGAAGCCGTGCAACATCAGCACCAGCGGTCCGTCCCCGGCTTCGGCGATGTGCAAGCGGGTGCCGTTGGCGCTGACCGACCGGTGGGTCCACGGCCCGTCGATGTGGATGGGTGACTCAGCCGAGCTGGTCATCAGGCCCGTACTCACCGCCGGACGGGGGCGGTGATTTCCGGCTTCTTGTCGCCGCCGCGCAGCACGGCGAGGGTTTCCTGCACGGTGGTCCGGGTCTCGCGCAGCCCGCTCAGCCCGCGAATACGGAGGATGGCGATCAGCGCGGCCAGGGTGATGAGCAGCAGACACACCCCGGCGACGATGAGGAACGCCGCCCACTGCCAGATGCCCACGGCCACCAGCCCGAAGGCGAACCCGAAGAGCAGCAGCACCAGCATCAGGCAGGCGACGAAGGCCGCCAGGAAGAGCAGAACCGCGGCGACTATGATGCGCGTCAGGTCGCCCCGGAGCTCAATCTTGGCCAGGCTGATCTCGCCCCGGATCAGCTGGGAGATGTCCTTTGCCGCCAGGGTTACCAGGTCACCCAGCGACTTATCGCCGCCGGTCGGCTGCGACGTTCCGGTCTGGGCCATCGTTGTCTCTCCCTCGTACGCTGGCATTCCCGGCACCAGGCTAGCGGTCGCGGTCGTGGTCCCCGTCGGAGCACACGCCGAAAGCGATCATGCCGGAACTGATCATTATGCCGAACGCGTGGCGGAGGGTCCCAGCCCGCTGCCGGCGGACTGGGACCCGGCGCCTCAGTCCTCCGGTTTGGCCTCCGGCAGCTTCTCCGAGATCAGGTCCATCACCGTGCTGTCGGTCAGGGTGGTGACGTCGCCCAGCGACCGGTGCTCGGCCACGTCCTTCAGCAACCGCCGCATGATCTTGCCGGACCGGGTCTTGGGCAGCTCCGGCACGACCATGATCTGCCGCGGCCGGGCGATGGCCCCGAGCGCGTTCGCCACGTGGTTACGCAGCTCGGCCACCAGTTCGTCGCCGCCCTCGGCCCCGTCGCCGCGCAGGATCACGAAGGCCACGATGGCCTGCCCGGTGACCGGGTCGGTCGCGCCGACCACGGCCGCCTCGGCCACCTTGGGGTTCGACACCAGGGCCGATTCGACCTCGGTGGTGGAGATGTTGTGCCCGGAGACCAGCATCACGTCGTCTACCCGGCCCAGCAGCCACAGGTCGCCGTCGGAGTCCTTCTTGGCCCCATCGCCGGCGAAGTACATCCCCTCGAACCGGGACCAGTACGTCTTGATGTACCGCTCATCGTCGCCCCAGATCGTCCGGAGCATCGACGGCCACGGCTCCTTCAGGACCAGGAAACCGCCGCCGCCGTCGGGGACGCTCTGCCCCTGGTCGTCCACCACGTCGGCCACGATGCCGGGCAGTGCCTTCATGGCCGCACCTGGCTTGCCCGCGGTGACGCCGGGCAGCGGGCTGATCATGATCGAGCCGGTCTCGGTCTGCCACCAGGTGTCCACCACCGGGCAGCGGCCGCCGCCGATGAACTCGCGGTACCAGACGTAGGCCTCGGGGTTGATCGGCTCACCCACCGAGCCGAGCAGCCGCAGGCTGGACAGGTCGTACTTGGCCGGGATGTCCTCGCCCCACTTCATGAACATCCGGATCACGGTGGGGGCGCAGTACAGGATCGAGACCTTGTACTTGTTCACGAGCTCCCACCACCGGCCGCGGTCCGGGGTGTCCGGTGTCCCCTCGTACATGACCGAGGTCGCGCCGTTGGCCAGCGGGCCGTAGACGATGTAGGAGTGGCCGGTGACCCAGCCGATGTCGGCCGCGGTCCAGAAGATGTCGGTGTCCGGCTTGATGTCGAAGACCTCGTAGTGGGTCCACGAGACACCGGTAAGGTAGCCGCCGGTGGTGTGCAGGATGCCCTTGGGCTTGGCCGTGGTGCCCGAGGTGTACATCACGTACAGCGGGTGCTCGGCGTCGTGCGCCTCGGGCGTGTGCTCGTTGGACTGCCGGTCCACCACGTCGTGCCACCACACGTCGCGGCCCTCGGTCCAGTCCACGTCCTGTCCGGTCCGCCGGACCACCAGCACGTTGCGCACGTCGGGGCAGCTCTTCACGGCCTCGTCCACGGCGGGCTTGAGTGCGCTGGCGTTGCCGCGCCGGTAGCCGCCGTCCGAGGTGATGACCAGGTGGGCGTCGCAGTCGAGGATGCGGGTGCTGAGCGCGTCCGAGGAGAAGCCGCCGAACACCACCGTGTGGGGCGCACCCAGCCGGGCGCAGGCCAGCATGGCCACCACGGTCTCCGGGATCATCGGCATGTAGATCGCCACCCGGTCGCCCTTTTCCACCCCGAGTTCGGTCAGCGCGTTGGCGGCCCGGCAGACCTCGTCCTTGAGGTCGGAGTAGGTGATGGTTCGCTGGTCGCCGGGCTCGCCCTCCCAGTAGTAGGCCACCTTGTCGCCCTTGCCCGTGGCCACGTGCCGGTCCACGCAGTTGACCGCGACGTTGAGCTTGCCGCCGACGAACCACTTGGCGAACGGGGGCTTGGACCAGTCGAGCACCTCGGTCCAGGGCTCGTCCCAGTCCAGCCGCTCGGCGGCCTTGGCCCAGAACGCGAGCCGGTCGGCGTCCGCTTCCGCGTAGGCGTCGGCGGTGACGTTGGCGTGCGCGGCAAGCTCCGGCGGCGGGTCGAACCGGCGGTTTTCCTGCAGCAAGTTGGAAAGGGTCTCTCTGGTCAACGCTGACTCCGATCTTGCGACTCACGGCTTTTGCGGCATTTATGCGAATTTGTCGCTGGCAACATTTCATCGACGTGATGAAATAAGCCCTCCTTGCCGCAGCCGTTCGGTTAGCGCGGGGCCGGCGGACAGCATCTCGCGTCCGTCATGCCTCATCGTCTTCGTTCGTCACAAGTTCATCGCTATCGTTCGCGGTGCGCAAGGGTGACCCGTTCGCCATAGCTCCAGCAACGGTGGAGGGGAGGTCCGCGGTGGCCCGGTAGTGCCGCCGTGCGTCAGCCCGGCTGCGGACGGTGACAGAAAACGACCGGCCGCTCTCATGCGAACGGCGCCCCCGTAAGGGCGCCGTCGCATGCACTGTGCACCGGGGTACCAAGCGCGCATCCCGCCGCATAATGGCTGGTCGTGCGTGGGTTCCTGGCCGCTGTGCCCGGACGTTTCGGTGTCCGTGAGTCCTTTCTACGACCATCGGCCGGGCTTGCAAAGACCTGGACCGTCATCAATTCGTGACGTCTATCCGACGGCGGGATTACATGCCGTGAACTGGTGGTTTCGCGGCTACGCGGCCGGCGGGGGAGACGGTGAAATCCTGGACCGGCCACCCGCGCCGCGCCGCCGCCCGCCGCAGCGACCGGTCCGGATTGACCGCAGTCGGATGGCCGACCGCCTCGAGCATGGGCAGGTCGGTGATCGAGTCGCTGTAGGCATAGCAGTCGGCCAGCGGATACCCGCGGGTCGCGGCCAGCGCCCGCATCCTCGCCGCCTTGGCCTCGCCGAAGGCGTAGAACGCCACGTCGCCGGTGTAGCGTCCGTCGGCGATCACCATCTGGGTGGCGATCACCGTGTCCGCCCCCAGCAGCGCGCCGATCGGGTCCACCACCTCATGGCCCGAGGCGCTGACCACGATGACGTCCCGGCCGGCCGCGTGGTGGCCGGCCACCAGTTCCCGGGCCTCGTCGTAGAGGTAAGGGACGATGATGGTCTCGAGGTTGTCTCGGACGATCTCCCGTACGCTCTCGGCCGGCCAGCCGCGGCACAGCTGGCTGGCCTGGTCCCGGATGCGCTCCATCCGGATCTGGCCTGCGCCCGCCCGTTTGAACACCGCCTGGGCCAGGGCGCCGCGGATCATCATGCTGCGGGAGATCAGGCCGTGCGCGTAGAAGGGGCGGCTGAAGGCCAGTGTGCTTGATCTGGAGATGAGTGTCTTGTCGAGGTCAAAGAATGCGGCGGCACGCGTCGTCATCTCCCCACCAGCGCTATCGGTAGAACCCACCGTGGCTAATTCTCTTGCTCCTGGGATGTACCAAAGTGGGTTGGCAAGCCCGTTTGTGGATAAGCTTTACTAGAAGGCGGTTCGGCTCCTCCCCCCCAGGGCCGGACCGTACGGCGGCTCCCGCTCTCCCCCCCGGCGGGAGCCGCCCCTTTTCCGCTGTTCAGCAGCGTGCCGAGCAACGCGAGGGCCCCAGTCTTGGACAGCGGCGAGTTGCCGTTCCCGCACTTGGGTGACTGGATACAGGACGGGCAGCCGGCCTCGCACTCGCACGACGCGATCGCCTGCCGGGTCGCGGTGAGCCAGCGGCGGGCCGCGCCGAATCCGCGCTCAGCGAAGCCGGCGCCGCCTTCGTGGCCGTCGTACACGAAGACCGTCAGCCGCCCGGTGGCCGGGTGCAGCTCGGTCGAGACCCCGCCGATGTCCCAGCGATCGCAGGTGGCGAACAGCGGCAGCAGGCCGATCGAGGCGTGCTCGGCCGCGTGCGCGGCTCCGGGCAGGTCCACTCCCGCGACGGCCAGCCGTTCCGCCTGATCGGCCGAGATCGTCCACCACATGGCCCGGGTGCACAGAGTGCGGGGCGGCAGGTCCAGGGGCGTCTCACCCAGCGAGCGGCCGTTGTCGGATCGCCGCCGGACGAACGAGTTCACCTGCCGGGTCACCTCGACGTCGCCGAAGCACACCTCGGCCTCGCCCCAGGCCATCCGGTGCCGCGTGCCCATCACGTCGATGTCGGTCACTTGCCGGGCTGACGTGATATAGCCCGGGTCGGCCGCCCGGACCAGGGCGGCGCCGTCGGTCAGGTCCAGCGACCGGACCAGGTAGGTCTCGCCCTGGTGCAGGTAGGTGGCGCCCTGATGGGCCAGCATCGGCGCGGACGGTTCGTCCACCGTGCCGATAAGCCGCCCGGTCGCCTCTTCGATGATCCGGACCGGCTCGGCCCCCGACCCGCGCAGGCTGGTCAGCCGGGACGCACTGGCCCGGTGGGTCCAGTACCAGCCGGACGGCCGGCACCGCAGCAGCGCGCGACGGCACAGGTCGTCGGCCACCGCGCGGGCCGCGGGCCCGAACAGGGGCAGGTCGGCCTCGGTCAGCGGCAGCTCCGCCGCGGCCGCGCACAGGTGCGGGGCGAGCACATAGGGGTTGGCCGGATCGAGCACGGTTGCCTCGACCGGGTGCCGCAGGATCTCCGGGTGATGGACCAGGTAGGTGTCGAGCGGATCGTCCCGGGCGATCAGCACCGCCACCGCACTGTTGCCCTGCCGCCCGGCCCGGCCCGCCTGCTGCCACAGCGAGGCCCGGGTCCCGGGCCAGCCCGCGATCAGGACTGCATCCAGCCCGGTGATGTTGACCCCGAGCTCCAGCGCGGTGGTGGTGGCCAGCCCGGTCAGCTGACCCCGGCGCAGAGCGGCTTCCACCCGGCGCCGGTCCTCGGCCAGGTAGCCGGACCGGTAGGCCGCCACCCGCTCGGCGTGGCCCGCCGCGCCCTGCTCGGTGAGCAGTCGCTTGGTGTGCAGGGCCACGGATTCGGCCCCGCGCCGGGACCGCACGAAGGCCAGCGTGGCGACGTCTTCCCGGACCAGCCCGGCCAGCAGCTCGGCCGCCTCGGCGGTGGCGGCCCGCCGAACCGGGGCGCCGGCCTCGCCGCGGGCCTCGGTCAGCGGCGGCTCCCACATCGCGAACGACACCGGCCCGTGGGGTGAGCCGTCGGCGGTCACCTCCTCCGCGTCCAGGCCGGTGAGCAGCCGCGCGGTGGTGCCGGGCTGCCCGGCGGTGGCCGAGGCCAGCACGAAGGTGCAGGTGCGGTCGGGGGCGTGGTGCGCGGCGATGCGGCGCAGTCGGCGCAGCACGTGCCCGACGTGGGAGCCGAACACGCCGCGGTAGCCGTGGCACTCGTCCACGATCACGTACCGCAGGTGGCTGAAGAACCCGGACCAGCGGCGGTGCTGCGGGAGCAGCACGTGGTGCAGCATGTCCGGGTTGGTGAGCAGGTAGCCGGCGTACGACCGGGCCCACGCCCGCTCTCCGGTGCTGGTGTCGCCGTCCAGCACGGCGGCGCGCAGGCCGGGCAGTCCCAGCCGGGCGATGGCGGCGTGCTGGTCCGCGGCCAGGGCCTTGGTCGGCGCGATGTACAGCGCGGTCCCGCCCTCCAGCACCCCGGTCAGCGCGGGCAGCAGGTAGCCGAGCGATTTCCCGGAGGCCGTGCCGGTCGAGATGATCACGTGGCGGCCGGCCCGGGCGTGGTCGGCCGCGGCCACCTGGTGGGACCAGGGAGCTGCGACGCCGCGGCGGCCGAACGCCTCGATCACTGGCTCGGGGGCCCAGTCGGGCCAGCGGGCCGGGATGCCGGGGCGGGCCGCGATCTGCTCCAGGTGGATGAGCCGCCCGGTGCGCTGTCCCTCGCGCAGCAGGCGATGGGCGGGCAGGCCCATGGCTTCGGGGTCACCGAAACCAGTGCCGTGCGGGTCGCGCAGGCCCGCGCCCTCGGGGTCCCGGGCGGCGGCCAGGCCGCCCGGCAGCGACCGCAGGACCGGCCGCCGGGCGGTCGCCGCGGCACCCGGGGCCCAGGCCGCGCGGGGGCCCGGGCCGCTTACTGGGTCACTCGGGACAGGCGTGATGGAAGCCACGATTTTTCAGTGTCTCATCTGACGCCGGGGCATGCCGGGCACTCGGAATTCGTATAGACATGACACCGGAGCGTGGTTGAATGCCCCGAGGATCAACCCGAGTCCCGGGTCCGCTGGGCCGCGCGACACGAGCGGGACGCCCCGACGACGACGGTACGGCGCTGGAGGATTTCGTGGAACTGAAGCTGGGTCACCACACCAAGGACGGCATCGAGGTCGTCGATGTTGAAGGCGAGATCGACGTATACACCGCACCACGGCTCCGGGAGCTGCTGATCGACCTGGTCAACAAGAACAATTACAACCTTGTCGTGAATATGGAACGAGTCGAGTTCCTCGACTCTACCGGTCTGGGTGTTCTTGTCGGCGGATTGAAGCGTGTCCGCGCGTACGACGGGTCGCTCGACCTGGTCTGCACCCAGGAGCGGATCCTCAAGATCTTCCGTATCACCGGGCTGACCAAGGTCTTCGGCATCCACGACACCGTGGACGAGGCCATCGCCGCCCGCAAGTCCGAGAAGTAGGAGCGGCTGGCGATCGCTGGTGATGGCCACAGTTGAAGTCGAGTTCACGCCGCTGCCCGCGCATGTCCGCACGGCGCGGCTGGTCGCCACGGCCGTAGCCCGCCGCAGTGGCGTGGCCGAGGCCTTGCTGGACGAGGTGCGGCTCGCCGTGGGCGAGGCCTGCTCGCGGGCGGTGGAGGCGCACCGGCGGCACTGCCCCGCCGAGCCGATCCGGATCGAGCTGAACGACCTGGGGGGGCGCTTCGAGGTGGTGGTGACCGACGCGGCGCCGCCGGACGCGGGCCCTGATCCGGGCGGATTCGCCCCGGTCATGAACACCGCCGCGGTGTCGGCCTCGAACGGCGGGAACGGGGCCCCCTTCCAGCCGGTATCGGCCGAGACCCGGGACGGGGCGTTCCCGGCCGCGTTCGGCCTGGCCGTGATCACCGGCCTGGCCGACGAGGTGCAGGTCACTTCCACCGACGCGGGCCTCAGCGTCCGCATGAGCTGGCCTGCCTCCCCCACCGTCAGCTAGCAGAACCCCACGCTCCCCAGGCCCCAGGCCTGGGGAGCGTGTCTGTATTGTCACGGTTTGATAGCGCCGTTATAACGGAAGTGTCTCTAAACTGTTAAGAGCGGCGCCGTCTTTACCATTGCCGTCCGGCCTGCGTAGACTCCCGCCACTGTGTTGGTGGCATTACTACTCAGTAGGTCACCTGCCCGGCGCCGGATGTGGCGGATCGCCGCCCGGGCGCGCCAGAAGACGGCAGCAGTGCGTTGAACTCACGCACAGCCGGCGGGCGCGTGTATCGCCTGGTATGAGGGTCAAGGAGGACACGAATTGTCAAGCGTTAACGCCGTGGCCGCGGCGGCTGGGCCCGTCAGCCTGGTCGGCCGGAACCTGGCTCTGGTCTACATCGCGGGGGCCATTGGGCTGCTGGCCCTGGGAGTGGCCGCCGTGCTGGTCCGCGAGGTGCTGGCCGCCAGCAAGGGCACCGCGAAGATGCAGGAGATCTCGCTGGCCGTGCAGGAGGGGGCGGCGGCCTACCTCCGGCGCCAGTTCAGGACGCTCAGCTTTTTTGTCGTTCCCATCTTCCTGATCCTGCTGGTGCTGCCCGCGGACACCACCAGTGTGCGCTGGGGCCGCAGCATCTTCTTCCTCGTCGGGGCGTTCTTCTCCGCCCTGACTGGGTTCACCGGCATGTGGCTGTGCGTCCGCGGCAACGTCCGGGTGGCCGCGGCGGCGCGGGAGGACGGCGCCAACCGCGCGATGCGGATCGCGTTCCGTACCGGCGGGGTGGCGGGCATGTTCACCGTCGGGCTGGGCCTGCTCGGCGCCACGATCGTGGTGCTGATCTACAAGGGCAACGCGCCGGAGGTGCTGGAAGGCTTCGGCTTCGGCGCGGCCCTGCTGGCCATGTTCATGAGGGTCGGCGGCGGTATCTACACCAAGGCGGCCGACGTCGGCGCCGACCTGGTCGGCAAGGTCGAGCAGGGCATCCCCGAGGACGACCCGCGCAACGCGGCCACGATCGCCGACAACGTGGGTGACAACGTGGGTGACTGCGCGGGCATGGCGGCCGACCTGTTCGAGTCCTACTCGGTCATGCTGGTGGCCTCGCTGATCCTCGGTAAGGTCGCGTTCGGCAACGACGGCCTGGTCCTGCCGCTGTTCATCCCGGCCATCGGCATCGTCACCGCGGTCATCGGCATCTTCGTGGTCCGGCCGCGGGCCGGCGACCGCAGCGGGATGACCGCGATCAACCGGGGCTTCTTCGTCTCGGCGATCCTCTCCGTGATCGGCGTGGCCATCGCCTGCTTCACCTACCTGCCGGACAGTTTCAGCAAGCTGAGGGGCGTCACCGACCTCAGCATCCTGCGCCACGGCAGCGACCCGCGGTGGATCGCGTTCGGGGCCATCCTGATCGGCATCGCGCTGGCCAGCACCATCCAGCTGCTCACCGGGTACTTCACCGAGACCAACCGGCGCCCGGTCAAGGACATCGGGGAGAGCTCACTCACCGGTGCGGCCACGGTCATCCTGTCCGGTATCTCCATCGGACTGGAGTCCGCGGTTTACTCCGCGCTGCTGATCGCGGCGGCGGTGTTCGGCGGGTTCCTGCTCGGCACCGGGAACCCCACCATCGCGCTGTTCGCGGTGGCCATGGCCGGTATCGGCCTGCTGACCACGGTCGGTGTCATCGTGTCGATGGACTCCTTCGGGCCGGTCACCGACAACGCTCAGGGCATCGCGGAGATGTCCGGCGACGTCGATGGTGAGGGCGCGCAGATCCTGACCAACCTGGACGCGATCGGCAACACCACCAAGGCCATCACCAAGGGCATCGCGATCGCTACTGCGGTCCTGGCCGCGACGGCCCTGTTCGGCTCGTTCAAGACCACGGTCCAGGAGTCCCTGGGCCGGGCGGCCGGGTCGTTCAGCCTGTCGGTGGACCGGCCCAACGTGCTGGTCGGCCTGATCCTCGGCGCGGCCGTGGTGTTCATGTTCTCCAGCCTGCTGATCATGGCGGTGGGCCGGGCCGCTCAGCGAGTCGTGCTGGAGGTCCGCAACCAGTTCCGCACCCACCCGGGGATCATGGACTACACCGAGACGCCGGAGTATGGGCGCGTGGTGGACATCTGCACCCGGGACTCGCTGCGCGAGCTGGTCACCCCCGGCTTGCTGGCCGTGCTGACCCCGATCGCGGTCGGGTTCGCGCTCGGCTACGCCCCGCTCGGCTCGCTGCTGGCCGGCGCGATCGCCGCGGGTGTGCTGATGGCGGTGTTCCTGGCCAACTCCGGTGGGGCCTGGGACAACGCCAAGAAGCTGGTCGAGGACGGCAACTTCGGCGGCAAGGGCTCCGACGCCCACGAGGCCACGATCATCGGCGACACGGTGGGTGACCCGTTCAAGGACACCGCGGGCCCGGCCATCAACCCGCTGCTCAAGGTGATGAACCTGGTCTCGCTGCTGATCGCGACGAGCGTGGTCAAGTACAGCAGCAACACCGGGCTGCGGGTCGGTGTCGCGCTCGCCGCCGTGGTCATCATCGTCGGGGCGGTCGTGCTCTCCAAGCGCCGGACGGCCAGCCTGGACGCGGGCGAGCCGGCCAGCACCGAGGTCGCGGGCTCCGTCGACGCGATCACCCCGGCGCCGGAAGTCCCGGCCCCGGCGGCAACCGAGGCGGTCGAGATCGTCGAGATCCGCGAGACCGTCACGCCGGAGGCGCCGGGAGGCGCGAACGGTCAGGGCCCCTCGACGGTGCACAAGGCACCCGGCACTGATTCCTGACCGGATCCGACGCCGAACGGGCGGGTCAGCACCGGAAGGTGCTGGCCCGCCCGTTCGCTTGTGCGCCCCGGTGTCTTACGCCTCGGCGTCGGCCGCCTCGACCTCATCGCTGGAGATGCCGAGCAGGTACAGCACGGTGTCCAGGTAGGGCAGGCTCAGCGCGGTGTCGGCCGCATCCCGGACCACCGGCTTGGCGTTGAACGCGATGCCCAGCCCGGCCGCCGCGATCATGTCCAGGTCGTTGGCCCCGTCGCCGACCGCGACCGTCTGGCTGAGCGGGACCCCGGCCTGGTCGGCGAACCGGCGCAGCGCCGCCGCCTTGCCCGCTCGGTCGATGACCGGCCCGGCCACCTGGCCGGTTAGCTTCCCGTCC
The DNA here is from genome assembly GCA_965277615.1 of Streptosporangiaceae bacterium. Taxonomy (GTDB): domain Bacteria; phylum Actinomycetota; class Actinomycetes; order Streptosporangiales; family Streptosporangiaceae; genus Bog-532. Next base: position 1,389,486 of record CBDIDG010000005.1, read on the forward strand.
GCGATCTGCAGCACGTTGGCCGCCACGTAGTCGATGCCGAGATCGGCCGCGAGCGGGTCGATGATCTGGGTGAAGCCACCGCTCACGATGCCGCAGCGGTAGCCCAGCCGCTTCAGCGTCCGGATCAGCGTGCGCGCCCCGGGGGTGAGGCGCAGCGCGTCCCGCACACCGTTCAGCACGTCCTCGTTCAGCCCGGCCAGCAGCGCCACCCGTTCCCGCAGCGACGCCTCGAAGTCCAGTTCCCCCCGCATGGTGGCCTCGGTGACCTTGGCCACCTCGGCTGCACAGCCGGCCCGGTCGGCCAGGAGGTCGATGACCTCGTCCTGGATCAGCGTGGAGTCCACGTCCATCACGATCAGCCGCATGGCCCGGCGCTGCAGGCCGCCCCGCTGCACGGCCACGTCCACGTGCCGGTGGGCCGCTTCCTGGGCCAGCGCGGACCGCAACGTGGCCGGGTCGGCCCCGGACACGTCCAGCTCCACGCAGGTCACCGGGTCCTGGGCCAGCCGGGTGATCCGGTCGATGTTGGCCCCGCTGGCCGCGATCCGGCCCGCGATGGCGTTGATCGCCTCCGGGGACAGCGGGCTGCCGAGCAGTGAGACGTGCAGCCGCCCGCGCCGCCGCGGCGCGTCCGGTGAGCCGGTGGTGATCTCGGCATCCAGGCCGAGGTCCGCGGCCAGGGCGCTGACCTTCCGGTGGATGGCGGTCAGGTCCGGTGGGCGGGCGGAGGCGCACAGCACGCCGAGCACCAGGCGGCCACGGATGACCACCTGCTCGATGTCCAGCACGCTCAGCTCGTGCCCGGTCAGCGCGCCAAACAGGCGCGAGGTGACACCGGGCCGGTCCCGGCCGGTGAGGGTGATCAGCAGCGTGGTCCGGGTGGCATTCATCGCGCGAGTAACGCTACCTGGCCCGGCGGTCTAACCACCGCACGACCCAGCCTCCCGGCTCCCCGGCTCCCCGCCACCCCGGCTCCCCGGCTCCCCGGCTCCCCGGGTTGTGAAAAGTTCACGAGCCGTCTGCCCTCCGCTGGGTGACCTGTTACGCAGGCAATGGCGCCTTTGCCCTTGCTCTAACACGTGTAAAGGCGCCATTGCCCCTGCTGCGTTCCGCGCTGACCACGCCAGGCGGCGCCACGTACATCCCTGCCGTCACGAGCGGCTGGACCCGGAGGGCGGAGGCTGGCCAAATACCGTGTGCAAAAACTGTCGCCAGGATGACAGTTTCTGCACACGGTATCGGGGCGCTGTGCCACGTTCCGCGGCGGACCACTCCCGGCGTCACCACACGCATCCCGGCGTCACCACACGCATCCCGGCGTTCCCGCGCATCAGCTCAGGGCAGCAGCAGGTGTACGTCCCCGAACTCGTGCCAGAGGTACCGCTCCGCGACCGCGGCTTGATAGCAGCGGCGAAGGAGCTCCGGTCGGGCGAACGCGGCCAGCATGCGCAGGTGCGAGGACCGGGGCTCGTGCAGCCCGGTCAGCAGGCCGTCGACGGCCAGCAGCGGGACCTCCGGCGTGACCACGTGGCTGGTCCAGCCCGCAGCCGCCGCGACCAGTCCGTCCCCGGCGGGCTCGGCCCGCGCGGCCGTCTCCAGCGCGCGCACCACCGTGGTCCCGGCCGCGATGACCCGGCCTCCCGTCCGCCGGGTCAGGTTGACCAGGCGGGCGGTGGCGGGCGGCACGTCGAACGGTTCCGGGTACGGCTCTTCGTCGCCCTCCAGCGAGGAGACCCCGGTGTCCAGGGTCAGAGGGGCGAACGTGATCCCCTGGGCCACCAGCCGGGTTACGACCTCCGGGGTGAACGGCCGGCTGGCGCTGGGCATCTCCGCGCTGCCCGGCCGGGTTGCGAACACGGTCTGGTAGGCCGCCAGCGGCCAATCCTGCCGTACGTAGGAGTAGCGGATCGGGACGCCGTGCCGCAGTAGGTACGGCACTACTGCGGTGGACAGCCGGGCCTGCCACAGTCGGCCGGTGACCCGGCGGTCCAGGGTCAGCTCGGCGCCGCCGGGCAGCCCGATCACCTCCCCGGGGGTCCCACCCGGATGCGGCACGGTGGCCGGCCCGCGGATCGCGCGCAGCTCGACCAGCCAGCCACCGCCCGGCCGCGGACCGGAGAAGTGCACGGCCAGCTCCGCCCTGACGAGCGCCGCCCCGGCCAGCTCCCGGCCGGCCAGCGCCGGCCCGGCCAGCTCCGGCCCGGCCAGCTCCGGCCCGGACAGCTCCGGCCCGGACAGCGCCGGCCCGCCGGGGGCCGCAGCCGTGGCACGGCCCGCGGGGACGGCGGGGACGGCGGGGACGGCGGCGGGCAGCGTGCCCGAGGTGTTGACCACGATCAGGTCGCCGGGCCGCAGCAGCCCGGGCAGCTCATCGAACCGGTGGTGGCTGAGCTGACCGGTGGTGGCTCGGCTGACCAGCATCCGGACGCGGTCCCGGGGCGTGCCCCGCGCCTCGGGCGGATCGTGCGCCTCCAGCTCGGCCGGCAGGGTGAATTCGATGGTCATCGTGGTCTCCTAGGCGCTGGCCGGCAGGTCAGCAGGCTCGCCGGGCAGCAGTTCGGCGGCGCGGTAACGCCCGCTCGGCAGGCGGCCGGTGATGAGCCGCAGGAAGCCGGGGACGACCTGCTCGGGTAGCGGGCGGTCGGAGATGTCCTCGCCCGGGAACGCTTGCTGGTGCATGCGGGTGCGCAGGTCACCCGGGTCAACCCACCACACCCGGACCGTGTTCTCTTCGGCCGCCAGCACGTTCGAGGCCTGCTCCAGGGCGGCTTTGGCCGCGCCGTATCCGCCCCAGCCCGTGTACGCGCCGGTGGCGGCGTCGGAGGTGATGTTGAGGATGGCACCACCCCGTTGTCGCAGCTCGGGCAACAGGGCCTGAATCAGGGCCACGGGTGCCACCACGTTGGACTCGAACGCGGCCCGCAGCTCGTCCAGCGGGTAGTCGGCCAGCGCGGGCAGCGGGTTCGCACCCAGCGTCCCGGCGTTGTTGACCAGCAGGTCGGCGCCGCCGGTACGGCCGGCCGCGCGGACCAGGGCGGCCCGGTGGGCCGGGTCGCCGACGTCGCCGGGCACGGCGGTGACCACGGCGCCCGGATGCTGAGCGGCCAGGTCGGCCAAGCCGCTCCTGGCCTCCTCCAGCTCGGTGCCGTCCCGGGCGTCGATCACCAGGGCGTAACCGGCCGCGGCCAGCCCGGCGGCCAGGGCCCGGCCGAGCCCGCGGGACGCGCCGGTGACGATCGCGGTCTTGCTGCGGTCTGATTCGGTCATGGCGTTGCTGGTGTTCATACGCTGAACGCTAGGCACCGGGGCAGCCGGGCACATCGGGCCGCCGACCGGCTGGACCTGGGCCGATGGTCCTAGGACCACGGCCTGATGCGCGCCGCGCCCGTCCGCGGGTAACGTCGGGCCGTGACCGCAGAACCTGCGCCCGCCGGGCTCGATGAGCTGTACCGGGTCAGCCAGGTCGTACTGTCGGTCACCCGGCAGCTGGCCGTACGGGACGTGCTGCAGGTCATCGTGCAGTCGGCCCGCTCGCTGGTCGGCGCCCGGTACGCCGCGCTCGGGGTACCCGACGCGCACGGGTCGTTCGGCGAGTTCGTGGTGGACGGGATCTCCGACCGCCAGTGGCGCGCGATCGGGCCGCTGCCGCGCCAGCACGGCATGCTGGGGGTGCTGCTGCGCGAGGCCCGACCGGAACGGCTGGCCGACATCCGCACTGACCCGCGCTTCGAGGGCGGCTGGCCCTCGGCCCATCCCGACCTGTCCGGGTTCCTCGGCGTCCCTGTCAAGGACGGCGGCGAGGTCCTGGCCATCATCTTCGCGGCCAACAAGGTCGTGCCCGAGGCCGGACCCGGAGCCGGCCCGGGACCCGGAACCGGCCCGGGACCCAGCGGTCCCGGCCCTGCTCCCGGCGCCGGAACCCAGTTCACCGCCCGGGACGAGGAACTGCTGTCCCTGTTCGCCGCGCACGCCGCCATCGCCCTGACCAACGCCCGGCTGTCCGAGCGCAGCCGGGAGCTGTCGGTGCTGGAGGAACGCTCCCGGCTGGCGGGCGACCTGCACGACGCGGTGTCGCAGAAGCTGTTCAGCCTCCGGGCCCGGGCCCGCGCGGCCGCGGTGCTGGCCGGCCGGGATCCGGCCCGGGCCGCCGCGGAGATGGAAGCGGTGGCCCAGCTCGGCGCGGAGGCGCAGGCCGAGCTGCGGGCGGTCATCGACGGGCTGGCCCCGCCGGAGCTGGGCGAGGCGGGCCTGGCTGAGTCGCTGCGCCGGTACGCGGTGCTGGCCGGCCGGGCTCACGGGGTCGCCGTGCGGTTCGAGGCCGCCGGGCTGCCGGTGCTGGACGAGCGGCAGGAGGCGGCGCTGTACCGGGTCGCCCAGGAGGCGCTGCACAACGCGCTGCGGCACGCCGGCGCCGGCCGGATCGCGATCGAGCTGTCCCGCAGCCCCCGCCGGGTCATCCTGGCGGTGACCGACGACGGCGCCGGGTTCGCGGCCGGCGCCCCCGAGGGCCTGGGCTTCGCATCCATGCGGGGCCGCGCGGCCGCGGTGGGCGGGACGCTGACCATCCGGTCCGCTCCCGGTGCGGGCACCACGGTCCGGCTGGCCCTGCCGCTGCACCGTCACCCGGCACCCCCAGGCGTGCACCCGGCACCCCCAGGCGTGCACGCGGCACCCCCAGGCGTGCCGCCGGCTCCCCGGGGAGGGGGGTGACCGGTGGCTGACCCGCTGACCGTGCTGATCGTCGACGACCACCCGGTCGTCCGGCAGGGCCTGCGCGTGCTGCTCGAGGTGCACGACGGCATCGAGGTGGCGGGCGAGGCCGCGGATGGCGAGCAGGCGCTGGCCCTGGCCGCCGCGCTGGACCCGGACGTGATCCTGCTCGACTTGAAGCTGCCCGGCCTGGACGGCGTCGCGGTGCTGACCGAGCTGCGGGCCCGCGGCGTCGGTGCCCGGGTCCTGGTCCTGACCAGCGCGAATGACCCGGCCCAGGTCAGCCGGGCGGTGCGGGCGGGCGCCTCCGGCTTCCTGTACAAGGACGTCGACCCGGACGCGCTGATCCGGGCCATCCGGGCCGTCAACGACGGGAACCTGCTGCTGGCCCCGGGCGCGGCGGGCACGCTCCTGCCCAGTGCGGCCTCGGCGGGCGGTGACGGCGGGCCGCCGGGTGGCCACGAGCCCCGCGGCGGCCTCGGCGCGCTGACCCTGCGGGAGCGGGAGGTGCTGGACGAGCTGGCCCGCGGGCGGTCCAACCGGGAGATCGCCCGCCAGCTGCACGTGTCCGAGAAGACGGTGAAGACGCACGTCAGCTCGGTCCTGGCCAAGCTCGGCGTGCAGGACCGGACCCAGGCCGCGCTCTACGCCGTCCGGCACACCGACCGCGGCTGATCCGGGTCCTGGTTCTGGGGGGCCGGCCGCGACGTCGTAGCGTAGGTTCGGTTTGGGTACTGGCCGCTCGCTGGCGTAGGGAGGGACTGCATGTCCGACGAGGTGTTGCGGATGCGCGGCGTTGGGGTCCGGCGGGAGACGTCGATGCTGCTGCGCAACATCGACTGGACCGCGCACGAGAACGAGCGGTGGGTTCTCATCGGCCCGAACGGTGCGGGCAAGACCACCCTGCTGCAGGTCGCGGCGACCCTGCTGTTCCCGACCGAGGGCACGGTCGAGGTGCTGGGCGAGAAGCTCGGTGACGTCGACGTCTTCGACCTGCGGCCGCGGATCGGGATCGCCAGCGCCGCCTTGGCCGAGAAGGTGCCGCCGGGTGAGAAGGTCATCGACCTGGTCCTCACCGCCTCCTACGCGATCCTCGGGCGGTGGAAGGAGGAGTACGAGTCCTCCGACGTGACCCGGGCGGTGGAACTGCTGGACGCGCTGGGCTGCGCGCACCTGATCCGGCGCCGGTTCGCCACCTTGTCCGAGGGCGAGCGCAAGCGGGTGCAGATCGCCCGGGCGCTGATGCCCGACCCGGAGCTGCTGCTGCTGGATGAGCCCGCCGCCGGGCTCGACCTGGGCGGCCGGGAAGACCTGGTCCGCCGACTGTCCACCCTGGCCCGGGACAGCAAGGCCCCGATGATGGTCCTGGTCACCCACCACGTCGAGGAAGTGCCCGACGGGTTCACCCACGCCATCCTGCTGCGCCGCGGGTCGGTGCTGGCCGCGGGGCCGCTGGCCGAGGTGTTCACCGAGCGCAACCTGTCCAAGTGCTTCGGCGTCCCGCTGCAGGTGGAGTACCGGCACGCGCGCTGGGCGGCGCGGGCGGTGCAGCCCTGAGCGTAACGCTGCCTGAGGCCGTCGCGGTCTTTGCTGCCGGGATCGCGGCCGGCGGGATCAACGCGGTCGTCGGCTCGGGGTCGCTGATCACGTTTCCGACCCTGCTGGCTTTCGGGGTGCCCGCGGTCACGGCCAACGTGTCCAACAACGTGGGGCTGGTCCCGGGTAACGTCAGCGGCGCCTACGGCTACCGCAAGGAGCTGGCCGGGCAGTGGAAGCGGCTGGTCCGGCTGGCCAGCGCCTCCGCCATCGGGGCGGTGGCGGGCGCGCTGCTGTTGCTGAAGTTGCCGGCCGGCACGTTCAAGGTCATCGTGCCGGTGCTGATCCTGATCGCCTGCGTGCTGGTCATCGTGCAGCCCCGGCTGAACGGCTGGCTGGCCGAGCGGCGCGGTGAGCCGAGCGAGCACGGCGGCCCGGTGCTGTGGGCCGGGGTGTGCGGGTCCGGCATCTACGGCGGGTACTTCGGCGCCGCCCAGGGCGTGCTGATGATCGGCCTGCTCGGCATCTTCCTGGACGAGCCGCTGCAGCGGATCAACGGCCTGAAGAACGTGCTCACGTTCGTGGTCAACGGGACCGCGGCGATCGTGTTCATCGCCGTGACCCACGTCGACTGGGTCCTGGCCGGGCTGATCGCGGTCGGCTCCACCATCGGCGGCTATTTCGGGGCCCGGTACGGCCGGCGGCTGCCGCCGATGGCGCTGCGCATCCTGATCGTTGTCATCGGAGTGATCGCGGCCGTGAAGCTGATCTTCTTCTCCTAGCCCGGCGGCCTAACGTCCGCGGCTGCAGCTGGACCATGCCGTCCTCGGTGGTCTGGCAGCGGAACGACGGCTGCCGGGCGGTGGCCGGCCCGTGCACCACCGATCCGTCGCTGACCCGGAACGTGCTGCCGTGCCAGGGGCAGATCACGCAATCCCCGTCGGCGTCGGCCCCGTCGGCGTCGCTGATGACTCGGCCCTGGTGCAGCGGGCCGCCCAGGTGCGCGCAGTGGTCCGCCAGCACGCTCACGTCCGGGCCGCGGCGGAGCACGAACAGGCTCAGGTAGCCGAGCTGGCGGCGCACGGGCCGCCCGTCGGGCAGGTCATTGATCGGGCACAGGTCGTGCCAGCCCAGCCCGGCCAGGTGACCGATGGGCTCAGCGTGGCTGGCGCCCGCGCCGAGCCGCAGGGCCAGGTGGCCGCCCAGGTAGCCGCCGACCGTGGCCGCGGTCAGGCCGCTGGCCGACAGCAGCTTGCCGGCCTTGCTGAACCCGGTGAGCCGGGCGATCAGGGAGGCCGAGAACAGCGTGGCCGCGCAGGCCCCGGACGCGGCGTGGACCAGGCCGACCCGCTGCTGGTGCCGGTGCAGCGCGGACCAGTCGGCCAGCCCAGTGGCGGTGGCCGGCACCGAGCTGGCGATCCCGGCCGCGATCAGCGTCTGGGCCGCCCGCTCGGTTCCCGGGAACAGGTCGAGCAGGGCCGCGGACGTCCAGCAGCCCAGCGGCAGCCGGACCAGCGCCGGGTGCGCGGGCTGGCCGAACGGCACGCCGTGCAGCGCGTCGGCGCGCGGCCCGGCGGGCAGCGCCCGGACCACACCTTCGGACAGCGAGCGCACCGCGCCGTCCAGCGCGGGTGATCGCTCGATGCGCTCGGCCACGTCCACGGGCCGGGGGATCGGGGAATGACGGCGGGGGCTGTCCTCCGGGACCTGCGGATCGGCAGGGCCACGGGCGAACAAGCGCGATAGGGGTCGGCTCACACCTGGTCCGTACCCGCATGACGGGCGCGTTTACCGCCTCAATCCGCTGGTTGATGGTCCGGGACGCGATGACCTCGTTAAATCAATCATTGCTTTTAATAGACCCCCGCCGGGGTAGCGGTCCCTGCATGAGCGATGTAGACCGGCCCCGCGAAGGAGGAGCGCAGCAGTGACTCAGGAACAGGTTTACCCGACCACCACCGACGCTGGCGCCCCGGTCGAGAGCGATGAGCATTCGCTGTCGGTAGGCCCCGACGGCCCAATTTTGCTGCAGGACCACTACCTGCTCGAGCAGATGGCCAACTTCAACCGTGAGCGGATCCCGGAGCGGCAGCCGCACGCGAAGGGCGGCGGCGCGTTCGGCCACTTCGAGACCACCGGTGACGTCAGCCAGTACACCAAGGCGGCGTTGTTCCAGCCCGGCGTGCACACCGACCTGCTGATCCGGTTCTCCACCGTGGCCGGGGAGCGGGGCAGCCCCGACACCTGGCGCGACCCGCGCGGATTTTCGATCAAGTTCTACACGACCGCCGGCAACTACGACATGGTCGGCAACAACACCCCGGTGTTCTTCGTCAAGGACCCGATGAAGTTCCAGCACTTCATCCGGTCCCAGAAGCGCCGGGCCGACAACAACCTGCGCGACCACGACATGCAGTGGGACTTCTGGACCCTGTCGCCCGAGTCCGCGCACCAGGTCACCTGGCTGATGGGGGACCGGGGCATCCCGCGGTCCTGGCGGCACATGAACGGCTACACCTCCCACACCTACATGTGGGTCAACGACGCCGGCGAGCGGTTCTGGGTTAAGTACCACTTCAAGACCGACCAGGGCATCGAGTTCTTCACCCAGGACGAGGGTGACCAGATGGCCTCGGCCGACACCGACTACCACCAGCGCGACCTCTACGACCACATCGAGAGCGGCGACTACCCGTCCTGGACCCTCAAGGTCCAGATCATGCCGTTCGAGGAGGCCAAGACCTACCGGTTCAACCCGTTCGACCTGACCAAGGTCTGGCCGCACAGCGACTATCCGCTGATCGACGTGGGTAAGATGACGCTGGACCGCAACGTGACCGACTACCACACCGAGATCGAGCAGGCCGCGTTCGAGCCCAACAACCTGATCCCGGGGATCGCGCTGTCGCCGGACAAGATGCTGCTGGCCCGGGGCTTCTCCTACGCCGACGCGCACCGGGCCCGGCTGGGCGTGAACTACAAGCAGATCCCGGTCAACTCGCCCCACGTGCCCGTCCACAGCTACAGCAAGGACGGCGTCATGCGGATCAACAACGTCTCGGATCCGGTGTACGCGCCCAACTCCAAGGGCGGGCCGGCCGCGGACACCGAGCACAACCCGGTGGTCGGCTGGTACGCCGACGGGGACATGGTCCGGGCCGCCTACACCCCTCACGAGCAGGACGACGACTGGGGTCAGGCCGGCACCATGGTCCGTGAGGTGCTGGACGACGCCGCCCGCGAACGGCTGGTGGATAACGTGGTCGGCCACCTGCTCAACGGGGTGACCGAGCCGGTCCTGATCCGCGCGTTCGAGTACTGGCACAACGTGGACAAGGACCTCGGCGACCAGATCGAGCAGGGCGTCCGGGCCAAGGCGGCCGAGAAGGACCCCAAGGCGGCCGACCAGGGCAACCCGGCCCGCAGCACCATGCAGTCCAAGGCCTGACCCGGATAACGGTCTCAGCCTGACCAAGGCCCGGCGCACCAGCACGGTGCGCCGGGCCTTTGCCATCCACGGAACGGGCGATGTCACATCGAGGTGGCCTGCGGCGTCGAGATGGGTGAGAGGCCGGGTACGGGGCCCGGTCGGTGGACGCCTAAAGGGGATGCCGTGACAACGAACAAGCTGGCCGGGGCGGACGCGGCCCGGCACGGGACCGGGGACGCCGATCTGACCGTCATGCTGGCCGCACACGAAGCACTGCGCCGGGACCTGACCGGGCTGGCCCGCGCGGCGGCCGGGGCGGACCGGTCCGGGCCCGCCCAGTCCGAGGCCGTGCTGCGGGGCTGGGCGGTGTTCCAGCGGCAGTTGCACATTCACCACACCGCCGAGGATGAGCTCGTCTGGCCCGCGTTGCGGAAACGGCTGGCCGCCAGCGACGGGGCCCAGTCGGTGCTCGACGCCATGGAGGCCGAGCACCAGCAGATCGATCCGCTGCTGGCCGCGGTCAGCCAGGCCATGGACGGGGTCCGGCTGGACGGCGTGGCCCAGAACGGCGGCCGGCTGGCCGACACGGTGGACGTGCTGACCATGGCCCTGCACGGGCATCTGGCCCACGAGGAACGGGACGCGCTGCCGCTCATCGGGATCACGCTGTCGGCGGCCGAGTGGCGCGCGGTGGGCCGCCGGATCGGCCTGCGCAACCTCCGGCGCGCGCCGGAGATGTTCGCCTGGATGCTGGATGGGGCTACCCCCGGCCAGACCGCGGCGGCCACCGGCCAGCTGCCGCCGCCGGCCCGGGTGCTGTACCGGACCGTGTGGCGCTCTCGGTTCGTCCGTCATTCTCGTTGGTGAAAGAGCGGCTGGTGCCAGGGGGTGCCCGGGATGCCAGGGGGTGCCCGGGATGCCAGGGGTCCCCGGGGTCCTCGCGAGCGCCGCCCTCTTTACTCCGCGGCGCCCTCGGCGATGGCCTCGTCCACCTCTTCGGCGCGGGCGGCGAACTCGGCCGCCTGCTCGCGGTCCATGCGCTCGGCGATCTCCTCGTCGTCGCGCATCAGGGCGTCCAGGTCGGACTTGGCCGCGTCGAGGACGCCGAGGTCGGCGTAGGCATGCTGGATCTTCGGGCCCCACAGGCCGATGTCCTTGACGCAGGGCACGATGCGGCTGAACAGCAGCGTCCGGAACAGCTGCTGGACCGGTGAGTGCTCGGTGAACTCCAGGCAGTCGGCGACGTTGAACCCCATCCGTTCCCAGACTTCCTGCTGGCGGAAGCGGCTGCGCATCAGGTAGCAGCCCTCGACCACGAACTCCTCGCGGTCGGCGCGCTCGGCCGAGGTCAGCTCGGCGTAGTAGTCGCGCAGGGTCAGGCGGCCGAACGCCACGTGCCGGGCCTCGTCCTGCATGACGAACGCGAGCAGCTGCTTGACCAGCGGGTTGGTGGCCACATCGCGGTGCACGCCGAACGCGGCCAGGGCCAGGCCCTCGATCAGGACCTGCATGCCGAGGTAGGGGAAGTCCCAGCGCGAGTCGGTCAGCGCGTCGTGGAGGAGCCGGGCCAGGTCGTCGTTGATCGGGTAGTACAGGTCGATCTTCTCCCGCATGAACCGCGAGAACAGTTCCACGTGCCGGGCCTCGTCCATGGCCTGGGTCGCGGCGTAGAACTTGGAGTCCATGTCGGGCACGGACTCTACGATCCGCGCGGCCACGGTCAGCGCGCCCTGCTCACCGTGCAGAAACTGGCTGAACAGCCAGGACGACAGGTGATGGGACAGCTCGTCCCGCTCCGGCTCGGACAGCTTCTCCCACTGGGGCGACCCGTAGATCGGGTTCAGCTCGCGGGACATGCCCATGACGTTGGCCGGGTCCACCGGCAGCGACCAGTCGATCCGCTTGGCCGCGTCCCACTGCTTGTCCTTGCCGCGCTGGTAGAGGCTGAGCAGCCGGTCCCGGCCGTCGTCGTACTCCCAGGAGAACCGGGTGTGGCCGGCCGCTGGTACGTCCCAGGTGCCCGGCGGGACGGGCGTGGTGTAGTGGTCGTAAGTGCTCACGCGGCCTCCTGGCGCGGGTCCGTCCCCCAGCCCCCCACTCATTACTAACCAGTAATGAGCCAATGCGCAATGCCGGTTCGCGCCCAAATCAGCGTGGTCGGGTCAGACCTGGAAGCGGTAGCCCATGCCGGGCTCGGTGAGCAGGTACCGGGGCTGGGACGGCTCCGGCTCCAGCTTGCGGCGCAGCTGGGCCAGGTAGACGCGGAGGTAGTTGCTCTCGGTCTCGTAGGCCGGGCCCCAGACTTCCTGCAGCAGCTGGCGCTGGGTGACCAGGCGGCCGTGGTTGCGGACCAGGATCTCCAGCAACTGCCACTCGGTCGGGGTGAGCCGGACGTCGCCCTGGCCGGGGCGGGTGACCCGCTTGGCCGCCAGGTCGACGGTGAAATGGTCGGTGCTCACCACCGGCTCGTCCGGGGCGGGGGCCGAGCGGCGGACGGCGGCCCGCAGCCGGGCCAGCAGCTCGTCCATGCCGAACGGCTTGGTCACGTAGTCGTCGGCCCCGGCGTCCAGGGCGGCGACCTTCATGCTCTCCTGGCCCCAGACCGACAGCACGATGATCGGGATCGACGTCCAGCCGCGGACGCCGCTGATCACCTCGGTGCCCTCCATGTCCGGCAGGCCGAGATCGAGGATGAGCACGTCGGGCCGGTCCCGGGCCACCGCGGCCAGCCCGGACGTGCCGTCGGCGGCCGTGCTGACCTCGTAGCGCCGGGCGCTGAGGTTGATCCGCAACGCCCGCAGGATGGATGGCTCGTCGTCGATGACCAGGACCCGGGTCACTGTCCGGCCCCGAGTACCGAGCGATCCTCGCTGTGCGCCACCGGCATGGTCACCCTGATCGTGAGGCCGCCGCCCGGGGTGTCGACCGCGATGATGCTGCCCCCCATGGCCTCGGCGAAGCCCTTGGCCACGGCCAGCCCGAGGCCGACGCCGGCGTTGCGGTCGTCGAAGCGCTGGAACGGCTCGAAGATCTGCCGCTTGAGCTCGTCGTCCGGTACCCCGGCGCCGTGGTCGACCACCTCGAGCAGCACGGTCTCGCCGTGTGGCCGGGCCCGCAGCACCGGCGGCTGATTCGGCGGGGAGTGCCGCAGCGCGTTGGAGAAGATGTTGGCCAGGACCCGCTCCAGCAGGCCCGGGTCGGCCCGCACCAGCGGCACCCCTTCCGGCACCACGATCTCCAGGTCGCCGGGGGCGTCCAGGCCGCGCAGGGCGACCGGGGCCACCTCCTCGATCGCGGTCGGGCGCAGGAACGGATCCAGTGACCCGGTGTGCAGCCGGGTCAGGTCGAGCAGGTTCCCGATCAGCGCGTCCAGCCGATCGGCGTTCTGCTCGATGGTGGCCAGCAGGTCGGCCTCGTCGGCCGGGCTCCACTGCACGTCGGTCTGGCGCAGGCTGCTGACGCTGGCCTTGATCGAGGCCAGCGGGGTGCGCAGATCGTGGCTGACCGCGGCGAGCAGGGCGGTCCGGATCCGGTTGCCCTCGGCCAGCGCCTCGGCCTGCGAGGCCTGTACGCGCAGCCGCTCCCGGTCCAGGGCCGCGGCCGCCTGGGCTCCGAAACCGGCCAGCTGCGCCGTGGTGGCCGGACCGGTCTGGCCGCTGGTCAGCAGGGCCAGCCCCGGCCGGGGCTGGATGCGCGTGCCCTCGGTGCCCGCGATGGTCCCGGTGTCGGCGCCGCCGCTCACCGCGACCCGGATCCACCGGCCGGCGGTGTGCTCCTGCAGCTCGGCCCGGCCGCCCAGCGTGCCGGTCAGGTGGTCGAGCACCGCGGTCGGGGTGTCCGCGCCGCCCAGCACGGTGCGGGCCAGGTCCAGCAGGGACGCGGTCTCCTCCCGGCTCACCGCGGCCTGCACGGCCAGCCGGGCGGCCAGGTGCACCACGCTGCTCACCGCCACCGCCACGGTCACGAACAGCACCAGGGCCAGCAGGTTGCGGGGCTCGCCGATGGTGAACGTGTGCAGGGGCGGCGTCAGGTACCAGTTGAGCAGCAGGCACGCCGCCACCGCGGCCAGCACCGCGGGCCAGAAGCCGCCGATCACCGTGACCATGACCACGGCCAGCAGGAAGACCAGCAGATCGTCGGCGAAGTTCAGGTGGTCCTGGGCGGAAACCAGCAGGACGGTCAGCAACGGCAGGCCGATCAGGGTCAGGGCGACCCCGGCCACCCGCCGCCGGGTGTTGATCGCCCCGGTCCAGGCGGCCCGGCGCCGCCACCGGCCCGGCCTGTCTTCCGGGTCCAGCCGGCTGGCCGGGCGGCCGTCCGCACTAATGTCCACGCTGTCCAGTGTGAACCGCCTGGCCAGTGAGCGGAACACCGTACCCGCCAGCGCGCATCCCGTGGCCGTGGCCGTGAGCGTGATCGCGGCGTCGGTGGCCAGCACACCGGTGGGGCGCAGGTCCGCGTACGGCGGCCGGGAGAAACCGATCACGGTCAGCCAGGCGATGACGCCCAGCGGGAGAGCGGTCAGCGGCTCGGAGAGCAGCGCGGTCACGCCGGTCACGATCGCCGCCGCGACCAGCACGCCGGAGCCCGGCAGCCGTCCGTTCAGCGCCGCGGTCAGGGTGCCCAGCAGGAACAGCGCAGCGAAGGCTACCGGCAGCGCGTACGGTGCCGGGATCCCGTCACGTCCCTTACGTCGAGTCATCGTGACTTCATTCGACCGCCGCCGGCGGCCAAAATTGATGATCTTGATGTGGCCTTAACGCCGTCCCACCCAGTCTTGACGCCGCGCTAGCAGCTATCCCCGGAGCCAGCGCCTAGCGTTTGAACTGGGCAAATACCGACGAGCGAAGGCAGGAACCAGGTGGCGGTACGCAGGGCGGCGGGGTTGCTCAGCCGGGGCGACGACCTTCCCGAAACGTTCTCGTACTCGCTGAAGCGGCGGCTGCTCGGGCCGCCGCTGGTCAACGACCAGCTCGGTGAGGAGCGGCTGTCCAAGCCGCTGGCGCTGGGCGTGCTGTCTCCCGACGGCATCTCCTCGTCGGCGTACGGCAGCGAGGAAATCCTCATCGAGCTGCTCCGCAGCGGCCTCGCGATCACCGCCTTCACCGTGCTGCTGCCGATCACCGGCGTGGTCCTGTTCGTGCTCGCCCTGGTCGTGCTGTCCTACCGCGAAGTGGTCACCGTCTACACCAGGACCGGCGGCTCGTACGTCGTAGCCCGGGACAACTTCGGGCCGCGGGTGGCCCAGATCGCCGCGGTCGCGCTGCTGATCGACTACACGGTCACGGTGGCGGTGCAGACGGCCGCGGGCGCGGCGGCCATCGTGTCCGCTTTTCCGGCTCTGGGCACGCTCTCTTTCCTCAGCGTCAACGACGTCCTGCTGGTGATCTCGGTGATCGCGATCCTGATCATGTGCTACGGCAACCTGCGTGGCATCCGGGAAGCGGGCCGGTTCTTCGCCCTGCCGACCTATCTGTTCTCCGGCTCGGTGGTCCTGATGATCCTCATCGGGCTGGCCCGGGAGGCGTTCGGCAGCCTGCCCGTCATCGATCCCGCGACCCTGCACGGGACGTACTACCAGACCTCCAGCAAGATGTCTCTGCTCATCTCCGTGGCCCTGGTCTTCACCCTGCTGCGGGCCTTCGCCAACGGCGGCTCGTCGCTGACCGGTATCGAGGCGGTGTCGAACGCGGTCAGCGCGCTGAAGCCCCCGGAGGGACGCAACGCCCGCCAGGTGCTGGTCGCCCAGGGCCTGATCCTCGCCTTCCTGGTCGGCGGCATCTCCTGGCTGGCGCACGTGCAGCACGCGACCCCCTACGTGAGCGGGGCTCCTACCGTGCTGTCCCAGGAGGCGAACCTGATCTTCGGCGGCGGGGCCGGCCGCATCCTGTTCTACTTCGTCCAGTTCGCGACCGCGCTGATCCTGTTCACCGGGGGCAACACCAGCTTCAACGGCTTCCCGTTTCTGGCCAGCTTCGTGGCTCAGGACGCCTTCCTGCCCCGCTGGCTGATGAAGCGCGGGCACCGGCTGGTGTTCTCCAACGGCATCATCGTGCTGACCGTCGTGTCGCTGGCGCTCATCCTCGCGGTCGGCGCGAACGTCAACAACCTGGTGCCGTTCTACGCGATCGGCGTGTTCACCGGGTTCTCTGTGGCCGGTTTCGGCATGTCCAAATACCACCTGACGCACAAGGAGCGGGGCTGGCGCCGCCGGCTGGTGATCAACTTCTCGGCCGGCGTCCTCACCGCGTTCGTGGTGCTGATCTTCGCGGTCACGAAGTTCACCGAGGGCGCGTGGCTCATCGTGGTCGTGGGGCCCATCCTGGTCTTCATCCTGATGCGGCTGAACCGGGAGTACCGGGCCGAGGACCAGGTGCTGGAGAACATCGGGGACCGCCGGGCGGCCGGCATCGCCCCGCGCCAGCAGAACTACACCCGCCGGGTGGTGCTCGTGCTGGTGGACAGCATGGACCTGGCCACGCTGGCCGCGCTGCGGTACGCGCGCAGCCTGCGGCCGACCTCGCTCCGCGCGGTCCACTTCGTCATCGACACGGCCAGGGCCAACCAGCTGCAGGAACGGTGGGTCCGGTTCGGCCAGGACATCCCGTTCGAGATGATCGACACCCCGGACCGGCGGCTGGAGCGCGCGGCCCAGGAACTGGTCCAGCGGGAAGCCGAGCAGCCCGGCACCCAGGTCACGGTGGTGCTGCCGCGGCGCGGCTTCTCCCCGCTTATCGGCCGGATGCTGCACGACCGCACCGCGGACAAGATCGCCGCCGCGGTGAGCCGGATCCCGAACGCGGCCGCCACGATCATCCCGTTCGACGTGGAGAGCCGGGTCCGGGTGCTGGAGGCGCGCCAAGCCGACCGGACCGGCGAGCCCGATGCGCTCGTCCTGGCTACCGGGCCGGCTCCGGCTGACGGTGCCGGCCCGGCCAAGGCGGAGGCCGCAGACCGGGCTCCGCAGACCAAGGGGGTCACGGTGGCCAGCCCCGGCAACGGGAGCGCACCGGAGCCGGCGACCCGCCCCAAGCCGGCCAGGCAGGAGGTCAGGCCGGTCGGCTCGCTGACCGAGCCGGGCCGGGTCACGGTGGAAGGCCGCGTCATCTCCCTGGCCATCCGCCCGGTCGAGCGCAACTCCGTGCTCGCGGTGGAGGTCGCCGACGGATCGGGCACGCTGACCGCGCTGTTCTACGGGCGCACGAAGATTCCCGGGCTGATCTGCGGCAGCAAGGTCCGTCTCCAGGGCGCGGCCGGGTCCAAGGACGGCCGGCGCGTGATGATCAACCCGCTGTATGAGCTGGTCTCCCCCGAGGATTAGGAGTCGGGGCCCGAACTGACCAGCTCGTAAGCCGGGTTGATCATGACCGGGTGCCCCTCCTTGAAGCCGACCGGCCCGCGCAGCCGCAGCTTGCTGCCGCAGATCACACCCGCGATGTGCGACCGGCCGTAGAACAGCGCGGTCAGGTCGCCGGACGAGTCCGTGATCTCCAGGGCCAGGACCGAGTTCTGCTCGACCGGGCGGATCTCCAGTGCGCGCACCCGGCCCTCGACCGTGGCCTTGCCCGGCTCGGCCAGCGTGCCGATCGGCTTGACCCCCGATGGGGCCTTGGGCCGGTCGTAGGCGGCCGCCTTGCCGTCACCCTCGGCGGCGTCCCTCTCGTCCCGTCCCTTGATCAGGCCGCGAAGCTTGCGCACCGATCTCATCTCCTCTTCCGACGCGGATTCCTGGCCGGCCGCCGCGGCCGCCGTACCCGTCCCGTCCGGCGGCTCAGCGCCGTTGGGATGGGCGGTACCGTCCGGCGGCACGGCTCCGTCCGCGCGCTCAGCGCGTTTCGGCCCTTCGGGGTGTTCCGTACCTTTAGGGCCGTCCGGCCGTTCCTGGCCATCCGGCCGTTCCGCAGGCTTGGTGGGGCCGCCAGGGGTGGCCGGGCCGCCGAGTGCGCTGCCGCTGGGCAGGGTGGCCGGGATGCCGCCCTGGGGCGCGTGGTGCTCCTGCAGCACCCGGACCCGGCTCTGCACGTCGTAGGGCACGATCGTGGCCGCCGAGCGCGGGATCCGGCTCACCACGGCGGCGATCTTGTCCGCGGTCCGGTCGTGCAGCAGCCGGCCGAACCAGGCTGAGTAGCTGCGCCGGGGCAGGATGACGGTCACGTGCGTGCCCGGGTCCTCGACCTCGTGCCCGACGAGCTCCGCGGCCGCGCGGGTCAGCCGGCGGTCGGGCACGTCGATGAAGTCGAGGACCACCCCGCGGTTGGCCCGGGTCCACTCCTCCCGCAGCTTCTCCGCCCGCACGTTGTCGATGACGAAGTGCACGGCTCGCAGTGAGGTGGGCCGCAGGCTGCGCGCGTAGCGCAGCGCGGCCAGTGTGGCCAGGTCGAAGCTGTCCACGAACACGAACACGGTCCGCCGGGTGTAGTGCGGTGGTGGCGGCGGCTGGGCCCCGGTGATGGCGGCCAGCACCTCCGACTCCATGCTGTACTCGCGGTTCAGCCGGATCAGCGCCGGGACCAGGATGACGAACAGCACCACCACGAGCCAGGCGCCCTCGGTGAACTTCACCACCGCGAAGATCGCCACCACGATCGCGGTCAGCACGCCGGCCGAGAAGTTGATCACGAACCGGCGGCGCCAGCCGCGTACCTTATGGTGCTGCTGATAGCGGGCCATGCCGAAGCCGGCCATTGAGAACGCGGTGAACACGCCGATGGCGTACAGCGGCACCAGGTTGTTGACGTTGGAGCCGCGGATGATGAGCAGCGCCACCGAGCAGATGGTCAGCAGGATGATGGCGTTGGAGAACACCAGCCGGTGCCCGCGTTTGAGCAGCCAGCGGGGCAGGAACGCGTCGCCCGCCACGTAGCTGGCCAGGAACGGGAAGCCGTTGAAGCTGGTGTTGGCCCCGGTGTACAGGATCAGCGCGGTCGCCGCCTGGACCACATAGAAGAGGATCTGGCCGACGAACGTGTGGCCGAAGATCAGGTCGGCTTCCTGGGCCAGCACGGTGGGGTAACCGGTTGTACGCGGGGTGGCGTGGGTGGCGTGGGCCAGCCAGGAGATGCCGGCCACCAGGAAGCCGAGGATGAGTCCCTCGGTGACCAGCACCTGGCGGGCGTTGCGTCCCTCCGGCGGCCGGAATCCGCCTACCGCGTCCGACACCGCCTCGATACCGGTCAGCGACGCGCCACCGTTGGCGAAGGCCCGCAGGAAGGTGAAGACCACCACTCCGAGGGTCAGATTCGACAGGTGAGTCACCTTGATCGTGTCGTGCACGGAGGACACGTCCAGCACCGGCAGGTGGAAGAAGAGCTGCCGGATCAGCCCGACCACGATCATCAGGACGACCGCGCCAGAGAACAGGTAGGTCGGGATGGCGAAGAACCGCCCGGCTTCCTTGATGCCGCGCAGGTTGCCGAAGGCCATCAGCAGTACGATTCCGACGCTGATCTCTAGGGTGTAGGGGCCGATGGCCGGGAACGTCGACGCGATGGCGGCCGTGCCCGCGGCCGTCTGCACCGCGACCGTCACGATGTAGTCGATGAGCAGGGCGACCGCGCACACCTGCGCCGTTTTCGGCCCGAAGTTCTGCCGGGCGACCACGTATGAGCCGCCGGGCCGGATGTAGACCATGACCACTTCGCGGTACGACAGGATCACCAGCAGCATGACCAGCAGGATCACCAGTGTGAACGGCAGGATCAGGGTGAACGCGACCAAGCCGAAGTACGGCAGCAGCTCGATCAGGATTTCCTCGGTGCCGTAGGCCGAGGAGGAAATCCCGTCCGGGGAGAGCACCCCCAGCGCGAGCGGCTTGGACAGCCGCTGCTCGCCGAGCTGCTCGTTGACGAGCGGCGGTCCCAGCAATCGGCGTTTCACCGAGTACAGGAAGCCCTCGGGGAGGTCAGGCCCTCCGTCGAGGACGCCCGCCGCCTTCCTCATGGCCACGAATTCGCGCCTTTCCTATTTGTACGCTGACCTGGCCTTCATACCACCCGCGAGGAACCCGCTGGAACACAGCGGTCCTCCGAAAAGTTACCCAGCCCCGCCGCCGGGTACGCCGGCGACCGCGGTCATTCCGCCGGCCGAGACGGAACCCGGAGGTGACGCGGGGACGTCCAAGCGGGGGCGAGTTGCGCGGAGAGGGGTGTCATGGCTGGTCCGGCGGGCGACGATCGCCGCGTGCGGGTGTGCCGCGCGCGGCGGACCGCCCGATGGTCGGGACTGGCGGCACCCGTCGTGCTGATCGCCGCGCTGACCGGGATCCTGCTGACCGGCTGCGGATCGGGCGACCCGGCCGGCGGCGGTGCGGCGGCCGGCGGCGTGGGGGCTGGCCGCGTGGGGGCTAGCGGCGTGGGGAGCGACCGCACCTCTGGCCGCGCCACGGCGGGAAGTGTCGTCACGGGTCAGGCCGGGCCGGGCAGCGTAAGTTCCCCCGGCCCGGGGTCCGCGAGCGCCGCACCCGGCGACACGGTGCCGGGCGTCTCCAAATCCGTTAATAACCGGCCCGTGACGGATGCCGGGCCGGCTGCTGCGCCGGGTACTCCCGCACCCGGGGCCGGGTGTTCCCGGTGGCCGGCCGGGTCGGCCAGCACCACCCTGCTCATCACCCAGGCCAGCAACGGGCAGCAGTACTGCGTGCACCCGGGCCAGGCCGTGCAGGTGTACCTGGGTGGCACGCTGTCGCCCAGGGCCGGGTCGAAACCACCCCGGCTGACCGGGGCGGGACTGGCTCCCTCCCCGTCCGGGCAGGCGCACCTGCTCCGGTCGCCCGCCGCGGCGTACCAGGCGGTCCGGGCGGGCCGGGCGGTGCTGACCATCGTCCGGCAGCCCTGCCACTCCGTTGCGCCGGCGCAGACTCCGGCGGCCGGCCCGCAGGGCAGCGCGGGCGCCGGGCCGGGGAACGCGTCCGGCGCCGTGACCAGCGCGAACGCCGTGGAGCTGGCCTACACCGGCGGCGCGCCGGTCGGGGCGCAGTGCGCGCTCGAGCAGGCCTTGCGGGTCACCATCATCGTGTCCTGAGCCTGGAAGCCCTTTTCTTTCACACAATGCCGCCATTCGATCACTTTAAGTACGGTAGGCTCACGCTCCGAAATCAGGAAACTTCATAGCGTGAGAAAGGCCTATCCCTCATGTCTCAGGTTCGTTGGTCACGTCTGCCCGCGCTCGCCGCCGCGCCCGCCCTCGTGGCCCTGGCCGTGGCGGGATGCTCGGCCGGTGGATCGGCGTCCGCGCCGGCTTCCCACCCGGCCAGCAGCGCGGCGGCCAGCACCCCGGCGGCGGCCGGCTACACCGCCACCCAGCTGCGCGCGGCCCTGCTCACCAAGATCAACGGCAAGGCGCCGGCCGCCCCGGTGGAGGCGGGCCAGTACGGCTCGCTGACCGAGGTCAAGGCGACCAAGAACTCCATGACCGGGGTCACGGTCAAGCCGGCCGCGTGCGCCCAGACCACCGTGACCGGGTTCAACTCGCCGTCGTTCGCCAATGTCCCAGCGACCGTGTCCACCTTCAAGGTGGGCAGCAACGGTGTCTCCGAGGTGCTGATGGCCCCGTCCTCGGCCACCGCCGCGCTGGCGCTGAAGAACCAGATCCCGGCCAACTGCGCCAAGTACACCGCGGTCGTAAAGGGCAAGACGTTCGTCTACACGGTCAGCGAGCGGACCGTCAGCCACCTGGCTCAGGACGCGCGGGCCATGAACATCGAAGCCACCGGGTCGGAAAGCATCAACGTGTGGTCCGTGGTCTACCGGGCCAGCGACTTCGTCGGTGCGGTCACCATCGTGGGCCCCAACGCCACGGCCACGGTGGCCACCACGCTGGCCGCCCAGGCCTACGCCCACGCGGCCAAGACCCTGCACTGATCCGCCCCGAGCTGAGATCCCGCACTGGGCCGGGCGTGCGAAACTGGACGGGTGAGTGAAGCACCGCGGCTCCGCCGCATCCTCGACGACATGCCCGGATACCAGCCGGGAGTGACCGCCCAGGCCGTCGGGGGCCGGTCGTTCAAGCTGTCCTCCAACGAGACGCCGTTCGGCCCGCTCCCGTCGGTGGCCAAGGTCATCGCCGAGGCCGCGCTGGTGGTCAACCGCTACCCGGACAACGGGGCGGAACTGCTGACCGCGGCGATCGCCCAGCGCTTCGGGGTGCCGCTGGACCACGTGGCGGTCGGCTGCGGATCGGTCGGGGTGGCCCAGCAGTTGCTGACCGCGGTGGCCGAGCCGGGCGCGGAGGTGCTGTACGCCTGGCGGTCGTTCGAGGCCTATCCGGGGCTGACCGCGCTGACCGGGGCCCAGTCGGTGCAGGTCCCGCTACGCGACGAGACGCACGACCTGGACGCGATGGCCGACGCGATCACCCCGGACACTCGGCTGATCTTCGTCTGCAACCCGAACAACCCCACCGGCACCGTCGTGCGCACCGCCGAGCTGACCCGGTTCCTGGACCGGGTCCCCGGTGACTGTCTGGTCGTGCTGGACGAGGCCTACCACGAGTACATCAGGGACGAGTCGGTCCCGGACGGGTTGGAGCTGTACCGGGACCGGCCCAACGTGGCCGTGCTGCGCACGTTCTCCAAGGCCTACGGGCTGGCCGGGCTGCGCGTCGGCTTCATGGTCGGGCACCCGGCGGTAGCCCAGGCGGTGCGCAAGACCATGCTCACCTTCACCGTCAACAGCCTGGCCCAGGCCGCGGCGGTGGCGTCGCTGGCGGCCGAGGCCGAACTGCTGGAGCGGGTGGAGGCCACGGTCAAGGAGCGCAGCCGGGTGCACGAGGCCCTGCTGGCTGACGGCTGGACCGTGCCCCCCTCCGAGGCCAACTTCGTCTGGCTGCGGCTGGGTGAGCACACCGCTGGCTTCGCGGCGGCCTGTACCGAGGCCGGGGTCAGCGTCCGGCCCTTCGCCGGCGAGGGCGCCCGGGTCTCCATCGGTGAGCCCGAGGCCAACGACCTGTTCCTGGCCGTGGCCCGGGCTTTCCCGCACCGGACCTGCAGTGCTAGCTAGAGAGCGCGGCCGCGGGCTTACGAAGGGGTCCGGGACGGCTCCAGCTCCTCCAGCTTCTCGGTGATCAGCCGGTAGAACTGCCGGGGGCGGCCGGGCTGGGCCGCCCGGCTGGGGGGCAGGGGCCAGGCCAGGCCCTCGTCCACCAGGCCGCGGAGCAGCCGCCGGGCGGTCCGGGAGGTGACCCCCAGCAGCCGCCCGGCCGTCTCGGCGTCGACGACCAGTGCGGTCTCGGAGCCTTCGAGCCGGCCGGCCAGCCGGGACAGCGTCTCCACCCCGCGCGACGGTGCGGTCCGCAGGGCGGGGGAAGCCCGGCGCGGCGGGGGGACCAGCGGCTGGCCCTCGCGGGTCGCGGTGACCGCGGGGGCGGCCGACCGGGACCGGGCCAGCGCCGTCCGCGCGAACGTCTCGGCTTCGTGCGCGGTGCGGCCCAGGCCCACGCCGACCTCGATCGTGACGCCGAGCTCGGCCCGGGCCCGCTCCTCGAACGGAAGCTCGGTGAAGTCGCTGGTCAGGGTGGCCAGCGAGCCGCGGGTGGCCATGAGCACGAACGAGTGGTCGTCGGCCTGGCTCACCATGGCCTGGATGCGCTGGGCCTCGGTGGTCAGGAACCGGTGCACGGTCAGCCGCAGCTCATCGCGCGAGTACCGGGACAGCGCCCGGCGCGCCCCTTCTCGCAGCCGGGGCACCTCGACCACCACCACGGCCAGCTGGGCCGCCTCCAGCCGGTGGTGGCCACCGAGCAGCACCGCGTTCCAGACCGCCATCCGGATGGCCGCGTCGGTGGGCCGGATGGTGATTACCGGGACGCCGGCCCGGGCCAGCCGCCGGCTCACCGAGTCCAGGCAGGTGAGCGCGACCGAGGTCTCGCCCATCCGCCAGAGCCGTTCGTGGAACGCGGCCAGCGCGGCCGGGCTGGCCGGGTCCTGCCGCAGCCGGACGCCGTCCGAAGAGAGGCCCAGCTCGGCGTAGGCCTCATCGATGGCCGCCCGGTCCAGCACGTCGACGCTGATCCGCTCGATGTCGTACCCGTGCTCCCGGCTGGCCCGCAGCAGCGCCGCGTACAGCGCGCCCTCGTCCAGCCGCACGTAGGTGCTGGGCACCGAGATGACGCCAGCCCGGCGCGCGTACTCGTACGGCACCGGGCTGGCGAACAGGCACACGTCGATGGCGGCCCCGAGCCGGGCCACCTTCTCCGCGGCCTCCCGCTCGCGCCGGTACGCGGCCGCGATCAGCCGGCGCGGCAGCGTGCCGCCCGCCATCCCGCGGGATTCGTCCTGGGGCCAGGCGGCCGGCCCTGGTGCCGTGAGCGGGCCGACGGCGGACTCGGCCACCTCGGGCCGGGGGGAGGTCGCCGGGCTGGGCGAGCTCGCTGATCCGGGGACGGCGGCCACCGGGCCGCCGGTGCCGGCACTGGGTTGGCTAGCACCGAGTTGGCTGGCACTGGGTTGGCTGGCACTGAGCGTGTCGTCCCGGGCCGCAGCCCCGGACAGCATGATCCGCTCGACCAGGTCGTAGGGACCGACCACCCCGATGACCAGCTCACTGGGCAGGTGCCGACGGGCGGTCACCGCCCTTTTCCCCCGTAGACCGTTAACCCGGGGCAGGCCGTAAAGCCGTTGCTGACGTGGGCGCTCACCGTTCACTCCATCCGCATCCGGTAACCAGCTACCAGCGACAGTTCGCACAATCGAGCCACCTCATCACCCCGAGTAGACGCCGGTCAGTACTTTTCGTAACGCATCCGGCTCAATTTGTGAAGAGGCAGGCCAAGCCGAAATCATTCCACCCGGCCTAGCCAAAACTGGTCCAATACCCGCCGATCGGCGTTTTCATCCGCAATGTTGGGACAGTAACGGGCCCCGGCCGGCGTTCCGCCTGGCCGGGGCCCCACTGCTCCGGTTAGCCGCCTGGGCTAGTTCTGCTCGACCTGGATGTCGGCCCCCAGCGTGGTCAGCCGCTGGGCGATGTTGGCGTGGCCGCGGTCGATCAGGTACCCCGGTGCCACCACCGTCTCGCCCTCGGCCGCCAGCCCAGCCAGGACCAGCGCGATACCGGTCCGCAGGTCATGCGCCACGACTTCTGCCCCGCGCAGCGTGCTCGGCCCGTGCACGATGGCCACGCTGCCGTCCATCTCGACCTTCGCGCCCATCTTGTTCAGCTCGCCCACCATCATGTACCGGCCGTCAAAGATGGTCTCGCGGATGTAGCTGGACCCTTCGGCCAGGCAAGCCAGCGCCATGATCGGCGACTGCAGGTCGGTGGCGAAGCCGGGGTAGGGGGAGGTGATGACGTTGATCGGCCGCAGCGGGTTCTCCCGGCGGACCTGCAGGACCGCGCCCGCGGTGGAGAACTCCACGCCCATCTGCTCGAGCTTCCAGCGCACGACGCCGAAGTGCTCGAGCGAGCCACCGACCAGGTTGAGCTCGCCGCCGGTGATCGCCGCGGCCATGGCGAACACGCCCGCGTCGAGCCGGTCCGGCATCACCGTGTGCTCGACGGCGGTCAGCTCGTCGACGCCCTCCACGGTCACGAACCCGGTGCCGCCCCCGCTGATCTGCGCGCCCATCTTGGTCAGGAAGGCGATCACGTCCAGGACTTCCGGCTCCAGCGCCGCGTTGTCGATGATCGTGGTGCCCGGCGCCACCGACGCCGCCATGATCAGGTTCTCGGTGCCGGTGTGCGAGGGGGTGTCCAGGTACAGGTGCGCACCGCGCAGGCCGTTGGTGCCGGCCTTGATGTGGATGACCGACTCGCCCTCGTCGACCACCGCGCCCAGCCGGGCGAAGCCCCGGTAGTGGAAGTCCAGGTTGCGGCTGCCCAGATTGCAGCCGCCGATGCCTTCGATGTGGGCCTCGCCCAGCCGGTGCAGCAGGGCGGGCACGAACAGGACCGAGCTGCGGAACCGCCGGGCGATCTCGGCCGGCAGCACCGGGTTGTTCAGCCGGGACGCGTCCACCACCAGCGTCCGCTCGGACTCGTGGAACTCGACGATGGCCCCCACGGCCTGGGCCAGCTCGACGGCCCGGCGTACGTCCTCAATGGGCGGCACGTTACGCAGGACCGTCCGGCCCTTGGCCGCGAACAGCGACGCCGCGATCATCTTCAGCGCAGCGTTCTTCGCGCCCTGCACGAAGACGGTGCCGTGCAGCGGCGCTCCGCCCCGTACGCGGTAACGGGTCTCAGTGCCCATCGTCATATGGATGCAACTCCTGTCGAGGGGTAGTGAAGGAATCCAGCGTGAAGCCGGTTCAGGGGGCGGCCGGCGCCGCGATGGGCACCCCGCGCAAACGCGGTGCCCAGTATTCCACCCGCCGTGCCCGGCAGCGGCGGCTTGACACGATTTGCCGTCATGTCAGTGCTAGTCATGTCGGGGCCAGTCATGTCGGGGCCAGTCATGTGAGGGCCAGTCATGTGAGGGCCTCCAGCCGGGCGAATACCGGACCCAGGCGGGTCACGTAGCGCTCGGGCTGGCAGGCTTCGTCCAGCCGCGCCTCGTCGATGACCTGGCCGCGAGCGGCGGCCTCCTTGCGCAGCGTTTCCCGGAACGGCGTGCCGGTGTTCCAGGTCTCCATCGCCGCCGTCTGGACCAGGGTGTACGCGTCCTCCCGGGCCACCCCCGAAGCGACCAGCTCGAGCAGCGCGGCCGAGGAGTACAACAGACCGTGCGTGGCGTCCAGGTTGGCTCGCATCCGCTCGGCGTCCACCACCAGGCCCTCGATCAGGCCGGTGGTCAGGTACAGCAGGTAGTCGACGCTGATCGCCGCGTCCGGCAGCGCGATGCGCTCCACGCTGGAATGGGAAATATCACGTTCGTGCCACAGCGGGATGCCCTCCAGCACCGGGGTCACGTAGCCGCGCACCACCCGGGCCAGCCCGCAGATCCGCTCTGACCGGATCGGGTTCTTCTTGTGCGGCATGGCCGAGGAGCCCTTCTGGCCCCGGCCGAACGGCTCGGCCAGCTCGCGGACCTCGGTGCGCTGGCCGTGCCGGACCTCCAGCGCCACCGCCTCGCACACCGTGGCCAGGATGGCCAGGGCGCTGACCCACTCGGAGATCCCGTCGCGCATCACGACCTGGGTGGCGACGTCCGCGGGCCGCAGGCCCAGCGCGGGCATGACCTCGGCCTCGATGTCCGGGTCGATGTTGGAGTAGTTGCCGACCGGCCCGGACAGCTTGCCGACCGCAACGGCCTGCCGGGCCCGGCGCAGCCGGTCCCGGCCGCGGGCGGCCGCGAAGGCGAAGTCGGCCACCCGGTGACCCCACACGTCGGGCTCGGCGTGCACCCCGTGGGTCCGTCCCGGGCGCAGCGTGTCCCGGTGCGCCAGCGCGTGGTCGCGCAGCACCGCGACCAGGGCGTCCGCCTTGGCCAACAGGATGTCCGTGGCCTCGGTCAGCTGGACGGCCAGGGCCGTGTCCACCAGGTCGGAGGAGGTCATGCCGAAGTGCACGTAGGCGGCCGCGCTGCGCGGGGAGGTGTTGTCGGCCCACGCGGTCAGGAACGCGATCACGTCGTGGTCGGTGACCGTTTCCACCTCGGCCACGGCCTCGGGGGTCGGGGGTGCGGCCGCGCGCACCGGGTCCACGCTGTCGGCCGGGACGGTGCCGGCCCGGGCGTGTGCCTCCAGCACCAGCGTCTCCACCCGGCACCACAGCTCGTACTTGTGGGCCTCGCTCCAGACCTGCCCCATCTCGGGACGCGTGTAGCGGCTGATCACGGCGTGAACCCCCTTCCCGGCTGCCCGGTGGCCGGCTGGCCCAGTCCCGGCTGACCCAAATCTGGCTGACGCTGTGTGGCGGCGATGTCGCCGCGGTACCAGCCGCCCCGGAACTGGATCTCGCCCGCCGCCTTGTAGGCAGCCGAGCGGGCCGCCTCGATATTTCCGCCTGTACCTATGACGTTCAGGACCCGTCCTCCGTTGGCCCGAAGTACGCCATCGGCATCAATCGCCGTGCCGGCCTGCAGCACGTAGGCATCGGGAACCCGCTCGGCCTGGTCCAGGCCGGTGATGGCGTCGCCGGTGACCGGTGCGGCCGGATACCCCTGCGCCGCGATGACCACCGTGACGGCCGCGCCGGGCCGCCAGCGCAGCGTGGCCGCGCTCCCCGTCCCGGCTAGGTCACCCGTGGCGGCCGCGTGCAGCAGCCCAGCCAGCGGCGTCTCCAGCCGGTCCAGGATCACCTGGGTCTCCGGGTCGCCGAATCGGGCGTTGAACTCGATGACCCGGATCCCGGCCGCGGTCAGGGCCAGGCCGGCGTACAGCAGGCCCTGGTACGGAGTGCCCCGGCGGGCCAGGGTGTCCACCGCGGGCTGGATGACCGTGGCCATGACCTCGTCGGCCAGTCCGGCTGGGGTCCAGGGGAGCGGGGCGTAGGCGCCCATCCCCCCGGTGTTCGGGCCCCGGTCACCGTCGTGGGCCCGCTTGAAGTCCTGGGCCGGGAGCAGCGGCACCGCGCTCCGGCCGTCGCACACCGCGAACAGCGACACCTCGGGGCCGTCCAGGAATTCCTCGATCACCACCCGGGCCGCGGACCGCGCGTGCGCGCGCGCCGCCTCGGCGTCCTCGGTGACGATGACGCCCTTGCCCGCGGCCAGACCGTCGTCCTTGACCACGAACGGGGGCCCGAACTCGGCCAGCGCCGCGTCCGCTTCCGCCGGGGTGGTGCAGGTACGGGCGGCCGCGGTGGGGATGCCGCCGTCCGCCATGACCTGCTTGGCGAACGCCTTGGAGCCCTCGATCATGGCCGCGGCCCGCGCGGGGCCGAAGCACGCGATACCGGCCTCGCGCACCGCGTCGGCCGCCCCGGCCACCAGCGGCCCCTCGGGCCCGATCACCACCAGGTCCGCGGCCAGCTCACCGGCCAGCGCGGCGATGGCCGCCGGGTCGGACGCGGTCACCGGGTGGATGTGCGCCAGCGCCGCGATACCCGGATTACCGGGTGCCGCGTGCAGGCTGGTGACCGCCGGGTCCTGGGCCAGAGCCCGGACGATGGCGTGTTCCCGGCCCCCCGAACCAATGACAAGAACGCGCACGGCCGCGAGCCTACCCGCTGACTTCGTGGTCGGGCCG
Organism: Streptosporangiaceae bacterium; assembly: GCA_965277615.1. Classification (GTDB taxonomy): domain Bacteria; phylum Actinomycetota; class Actinomycetes; order Streptosporangiales; family Streptosporangiaceae; genus Bog-532. The sequence goes on from CBDIDG010000005.1 coordinate 1,418,225, forward strand.
GCGCATCAGATCAGCTCACGGATCTGGAGCGTCTGATCACGCCGGGGGCCGACACCCACCGCGCAGACCGGGGCGCCGATCATGTCCTCCAGGGCCTGCACGTAGCGCTGGGCGTTCGGCGGCAGGTCACCGAACGACTTGGCCCCGGAAATGTCCTCGGCCCAGCCGTCCAGGTACTCCAGCACCGGGCGGGCGTGGTGGAACTCGGTCTGCGTCGTCGGTATCTCGTCGCAGCGCTTGCCGTTGACCTCGTAGGCCACGCACACCGGCACCTTGTCCAGGCTGGACAGCACGTCCAGCTTGGTCAGGAAGTAGTCGGTGATGCCGTTCACCCGGGTCGAGTAGCGCGCGATGACCGCGTCGAACCAGCCGCAGCGGCGGGCCCGCCCGGTGGTCACCCCGTACTCGCCGCCGGTCTGCCGCAGCCACTCGCCCTGCTCGTCGGTCAGCTCGGTCGGGAACGGGCCCGCACCGACCCGGGTGGTGTAGGCCTTGACCACCCCGAGCACCTTGGTGATCCGGGTCGGCCCGATGCCGGACCCGGCGCAGGCGCCGCCCGCGGTCGGCGAGGACGACGTGACGAACGGGTACGTGCCGTGGTCGACGTCCAGCATGGTCGCCTGGGCGCCCTCGAGCAGGACCACGCGGTCGTTATCCAGGGCCTGGCCCAGGACCAGCCCGGTGTCGGCCACGTACTGCCGGAGCCGCTCGGCGTAGCCCAGGTACTCGTCGGCGATCGGGCCCGGCTCGATAGCGCGGCGGTTGTAGACCTTGGTCAGCACCTGGTTCTTCTCGCGCAGCACCAGTTCCAGCTTCTGCCGGAAGATGCCGGGGTCGAACAGGTCCTGTACGCGGATCCCGATCCGGTAGATCTTGTCGCCGTAGGTGGGGCCGATGCCGCGGCCGGTGGTGCCGATCCGGGCCGAGCCCAGGTACCGTTCGCTCACCTTGTCCAGGGCCTGGTGGTACGGCATGATCAGGTGCGCGTTGGCCGAGATCAGCAGCCGGGCGCAGGACACCCCGCGCGCCTCCAGGCCGTCGATCTCCTCCAGCAGCACCCGCGGGTCGACCACGACGCCGTTGCCGATGACCGGCACCACGTCCGGCGACAGCACGCCCGAGGGCAGCATGTGCAGGGCGTAGCTTTCGTCGCCGATGACCACGGTGTGACCCGCGTTGTTCCCGCCCTGGTACCGGACGACGTAGTGGACCCGGTCGCCGAGCAGGTCGGTCGCCTTGCCCTTGCCTTCGTCACCCCACTGGGCGCCGACGAGCACGATGGCCGGCACGGGGCTGTCCCTTCGTTAAGGCATCGCGAAGCCCCTGACCCGCTCGTCTGACCATGAGCGGCAGGGGCTCTTACGACTTGAGGGTACCCCAGGAAGATCAAGCCCCTCCGCAACCGAAAACCCGCGCGCGTCCCGGCGTGGCAATGTGGCATTGCGTACCTTCTAGCGTCGCAATGCCACATTGCCGGGGTCTTCATGGCCGGGGTCTTCCCGGGCGGAGCCCGTTAGCCCCGCAATGACTTTGGCGGCGATCGTGTCGAGGGTGGCGACTTCTTCGGGGGTGAGCAGATCCATCAGGTGCTGGCGGACCGAGGCGACATGCAGCGGTGCGGCCTGCTGCAGGACGGCCTGGGCCGGCCCGGTCAGGCTGATGAGCGCCCCCCGGGCGTCGTCGGCGCATGGCTGCCGCGTGACCAGGCCGCGCTGCTCCATCCGCCCTACGTGGTGGGCCAGCCGGCTGGTCGACCAGAGCAGCTGGGCGGCCAGGTCGCGGGCCCGCCAGCTGCCTCCTGGCTTCTCGGACAGGGTGGACAGCACGTCGTAATCGGTCTCGGAGAGGCCGGAGTCCCGGTTGAGGTCCCGCGCGATCTGCAGGTCGAGCAGTGTGCGCATGCGTCGGTACCGCCGCCAGGCGCGCTCCTGCGGCCCGGTCAGCCAGCGAGTTGATGCCACGGGCCCGATCTTAATTCATTGCTGACATGTCAGCGACTAGCTAAGCTTGCTGACATGTCAGCGAACAAGAGTGCACGACGATGACGGAACTGAGCTTCGGGGTGAACGTGCCCACGTCGGCCGGACCGGGCGACGATCCGGTGGGCCTGGCCCAGGAGGCCGAACGCCTCGGTTTCGACTTCGTCTCGGCCGCCGACCACCCGTGCGGCCCCGGCCCCAGCTACGAGACGCCGACGATGCTGACCTGGATCGCCGCCCGCACCAGCCGGATCAAGGTCGCCAGCCGGGTGCTGGCCGTGCCGTTCCGCCGGCCGGCCATGGTGGCCAAGCTGGCCGCATCGCTGGACCAGCTCAGCGGCGGCCGATTCATCCTCGGGCTGGGGGCCGGCTACGACGACGAAGAGATCACCGCGCTCGGCGGCCCGGCGCTGTCGCCGGCCGAAAAGGTCGACGGCCTGGCCGAAGCCATCCAGGTCATCCGGGGCGGCTGGACGCGACCCGGCTTCACCCAGCACGGGCACCACCACAGCGTCCGCAACCTCGAGCTGGAGCCCAGACCGGCCCAGCCGATCCCCGTCTGGCTGGGGACCTTCGGCCCGCGGGCGCTGGCGGTCACCGGCCGGCTGGCCGACGGCTGGATTCCCTCGCTCGGCTACCGGCCGACGGAGGAGTTTCCCGCGATGCGGCGCCGGATCGACGCCGCGGCCAAAGCGGCCAGCCGGCGGCCGGAGGACATCCGCGGCCTGCTCAACCTGGCCGTCCGCATCGATCCGGCCGCCGGGCCGCAGCCAGACCTGGTGACCGGCTCAGTCCGGCAGGTGGTCAGCCAGCTGCAAGATCTCCTCAGCCTCGGCTTCACCGGCTTCAACTTCATGGTCAGGACCCCAGCCGACCTACCGCGCCTAGCCGAGGAGGTCCTACCTGAACTGGCGCGCTGATTCAGAGCAGCTCGGCGGCGGCGGTGGGGCTGGAGTCGGCTAGGAAGAGCTGGCAGCGGACCGCCTCCTCTTCCTCGTTGATGGCGTCGGCCGACTTGGCCAGCACGGCCAGGGAGCGCAGGAAGCCCTGGTTGGGCTCGTGCTCCCACGGGACCGGGCCGTTGCCGCGCCAGCCGGCCCGGCGCAGCTGGTCCAGGCCGCGGTGGTAGCCGGCCCGGGCGTAGGCGTAGGCGGCCACGAACTCGTCCTGGCCGTAAGCCCGCTCGGCCAGGGCCGCCCAGGCCGCCGACGAGGACGGGTACCGGGCCGCTACCTCCGCCGGATCAGTGCCGGAGCTCAGCAGCTCGGTGGCCGGGTCGGTGGGCAGGTGGGTGGGCGCGGGCCCGGCCCCCGCCAGCAGGTCTTTGCGTTCCATGTGGTCCGTCCGTGGTTGGGTGACCGTGGTTGGGTGACCGTTGTGGCTGAACTGTCAGGTGAGCTTGGTCCCGGTGGACAGCAGGTCCTCGCAGGCGTGCACCACGCGGTCGGACATGCCCTGCTCGGCCACCTTGCCCCAGGACCGCGGGTCGTAGTCCTTCTTCCGGCCCACGTCGCCGTCCACCTTGAGCACCCCGTCGTACTTGGTGAACATGTAGCCCGCCACCGGGCGGGTGAAGGCGTACTGGGTGTCCGTGTCCACGTTCATCTTGACCACGCCGTACGAGATGGCCTCGCGGATCTCCTCCAGGGCCGAGCCCGAGCCGCCGTGGAACACCAGGTCGAACGGCTTCTCCCGGCCGTACTTGGCCCCCACCGCGTCCTGGATCTCCTTCAGCACCTCCGGCCGCAGCTTGACGTGGCCGGGCTTGTAGACCCCGTGCACGTTGCCGAACGTGGCGGCCAGCATGTACCGGCCCCGCTCACCCAGGCCCAGCTTCTCGGCCACCGCCAGCGCGTCGCCCGGGGTGGTGTAGAGCTTCTCGTTCATCTCGCCGACCACGCCGTCTTCCTCGCCGCCGACGACGCCGATCTCCATCTCCATGATGATGTGCGCCTGGGCGCACGCATCCAGCAGCTCGGAGGCGATGTCGAGGTTCTCCTCCAGCGGCACGGCCGACCCGTCCCACATGTGCGACTGGAACAGCGGGTCCAGGCCCTTGGCCACCCGCTCCTGGGAGATCTTTACCAGCGGGCGCATGTAGCCGTCGAGCTTGTCCTTAGGGCAGTGGTCGGTGTGCAGGGCGATGTTGACCGGGACCTTGGCCGCGACGACCCGGGCGAACTCGGCCAGCGAACTCGCCCCCGTGACCATGTCCTTGACCGAGCCGGACAGGTACTCGGCACCGCCGGTGGAGATCTGGACGATGCCGTCGCTCTCCGCCTCGGCGAACCCGCGCAGGGCGGCGTTGAGCGTCTGGCTGGAGGTGACGTTGATGGCCGGGTACGCGAAGCCCTGCTGCTTGGCCCGGTCCAGCATCTGGGCGTAAATCTCCGGAGTCGCGATAGGCATGGTGATGGCTCTCTCTCACGTTGCTTCGTGGGTTCCTAGTATTGCGAAGCCCGGACCCGGTGTGTACCAGGGCCGCGGCGGCCGAGTCAGTTCGCTCCGACCGCGAGGTCGGCTGCGATGCGGTACAACTGGAGGCCTATGGAGAGTTTCCTCACCTCGGCGGGCTATGGCGCGCTCATCCTGTTCGGGTTTCTCGAAGCGTGCTGCATCCCGATCTCCTCGGAGATCACGTTCGGCTTCGCCGGGGTGCTGGCTTTCCAGGGCCATCTCAACCTGATCCTGGTCATCATTATCGGGACGCTGGCCGAGCTGGCCGGCTCGTTCGCCTCGTTCTCGGTCGGCCGCTGGGGTGGCCGTCCGCTGGTGGACCGGGTCGGCAAGTACGTGCTGATCACCCGGACCGACGTGGACCGGGCCGAGCGGTTCCTGGCGGGCAAGGGCGCGTGGGCCGTACCGGTGGGCCGGATGATCCCGGTCATCCGCGCGTTCACCTCGATCGTGGCGGGCCTGATCGAGATGCCCCCGCTGCGGTTCACCGTGCTCAGCCTGATCGGCACGGTGGTCTACGTCAGCGCGTTCTCCGCCATCGGCTACGCGGTGGGCAGCGCCTGGAGCAGCGTCGCGCACGACGTTTCGGTCATCGGGTACGTCGTGGTGGCCCTGGTGGTGGTGGCGATCGTGGCTTTCGTGGCCATCCGGCTGCGGGCCGTCCGCCGGGAAGGCCGGGAAGCCCGCGAGGGCCAGCTCCGTGAAGGCCAGCCCCGTGCAGGCCAGCCCCGTGAAGGCCAGCTGGGTGCCGGGCTGGAGGGCGAGCCGGGCTCCGCGCCGGTTCGGCCGGTCTCGCGTCGCGCCGAGCGGGGCGCACACCGCGCCGACCGCGGCGACCGGACCTACAGTGACCGGAGCTACCGTGGCTGAATTCGGGATAAAGCCACCGGTACGTCCGGTTCGGAGTTAATCTCCCCACGTGGGCCGCCATAAGTCAGATCCGCAAGGACAGGGTCGCTACCTCACGATCGGGGGTGGCATCTTCGTGCTGGTGCTGCTGCTCGTCGTCGGTGGCCTGGCCCTGGCCGGCTCGCTCTGAGGCCCGGCCGGGTCACACGTCCAGATCGGCCTGGGTGAACGCGGCGCGGTAAGGGATTCCCAACGCGGTGATGTGGTCCCGGGCGCCCCGGTCGACCAGCACCGCGACCCCGGCCACTTCGGCCCCGGCCTCCTGCAGCGCCGTCACCGCGGTGAGCACCGAACTCCCCGTGGTCGAGGTGTCCTCCACCGCCAGCACCCGTCGGCCCGCCACGTCCGGGCCCTCGATCCGCCGTTGCAGCCCGTGCGCCTTCTCGTCCTTGCGGACCACGAACGCGTCCAGGATCCGGCCGTCGGCCGCCGCCGCGTGCATCATGGCCGCGGCCACCGGGTCGGCCCCCATGGTCAGGCCGCCGACCGCGTCGTAGGCCAGGTCGGCGGTGGTCTCCAGCAGCACCCGCCCGGCCAGCGGCGCGTACTTCCCGGCCAGCAGTACCCGCCGCAGGTCCACGTACCAGCTGGCCCGCTGGCCCGAGGAGAGCACGAAGTCACCGTGCACGACGGCAACGGTCCGGATGGCGGTCAGCAGTTCAGCGCGGTCGCTCACGGGCCGCATCCTAGCTGGCCCGCCCGTTCGATCCCCGCCCGCTTGGTACCCAGCGCCGTCCGCTGCGGGCCTCGTCCCCTCCGCGAGGCCCGCAGCGTCAGGCGGGCCGCCAGCACCGGGTCCCGTCCCCTCCACGGGGCGCCGGCGCTGGCGGCGTCAGTGGGCCAGTCCGTCCAGGAGGCGCTCGGCGTCCTCCGGCTGGGTTGGCAGTTTGAGCAGGCGGACCTCGGTGCCGAAGGCCGCGCGGATCGCCCGCCGCAGGCTGGTGAACCGGAACGTGAAGTCCTCGGTCGCCTGCACCAGCGCGATGGCCGGACCGGGCCGGTCCAGCGCCAGCGTGTCCCCGCCCGGGAACGCGGCCCGCAGGTCGTGGCCGACCAGGATGACCAGCGAGATGCGCCGCCACGGGTCCGGCCGCTTGGGCAGGTCCACCACGACCAGCCGGTGCGTGTCGGCGGGCGAGGCGCCGCGCTCCCGGTACTCCCGGTAGATCTCGCGCAGCCGGGTCCGCAGGTACGCGAACGACACCAGCCCGGTTAGCGGGTCTTCGCAGGTGGCACCGGTCAGCCGGGCCAGCCCGGCGTCGGCCCAGCCCTCGGCCACCGCGGTGATCACGTCGAGCGGGGGCGTGCCCTGGTCCAGCACCCGGAACAGCGCGCCGATGTCGGTCAGCGCCTCACTGATGCCCACGCCGGCCTGGGCCCGGGCCCGACCCAGCTGCGTGCACGCCGGCCGCAGGCTGCCGTCCCGGCAGGCGGCCTGGGCCACCGCGTCCACCGCCGCCGTCCACCAGTCGTCCTCGGCCAGCCATCCGGCCGACAGGCTCTGCCGCCGCCACGCCGCCCGCAGCCGGTGCAGGTCCGCCTGGTCGGCATGGTCCTGTCCCCCATCCTGCGTGCCGGTGGGCCGTGCACCGCCGTCTGACCTCATGCATTCGCCTCCGCCTGCCGGTTTCACTAGGGAAGACGGGCAAGGTGCCTCGCTATGACGCGCATTGCGCCACATTTCTTTGTGACTCTATGAAATCACTCGGAGACTCGGAGTAATAATGCGCCCCGCCGTGCGACCTCCCGGCCAGCGGGGACACCGGCCACCCTGGGCTTGGTTAAAAGAGAAAAATCCGGATCCGCGTAGAACGGCGAGGCGGCGTGATGCGCCGCGGCAGCGGACCGGAGGCGAGGACGGGAGTGCCCGGCCTGTGACATTCTGGCGTGGCCGGCCGCTTTGAACAGTGTGACCCGATTCGTCACGACGGCCGCTCCGCCGCGGCGGCTCATCCTGAGCACGGTCTGAGCAGCAGCGAAAACGCGGAAAGGCAAACGTAAGAAGCCGATTTCACTACGCTATGACCGGAGCAGGGGACTGCGGCGGCCTGTCTGGCCGCGGCTCAGCCTCGAGGAGTTCCCGCCGAGGGAAGGACGGTGTTGCGTGGATCGTTGCGCGCTGTTCGTAGACGCGGGCTACATGCTCGCGGACGGCGCGATGGCCGTCCACGGGACTCGCCGGCGAGAGTCGGTCACCTGGGACTACGAAGGGCTTCTCCAGCTGCTGGGCAACCTGGCCCGGGATCGTACCGGGCTGCCGCTGCTGCGGTGCTACTGGTACGAGGCCACGGTGGAAGGGCGGCGGACCTCCGAGCATGACGCGCTGGCCGACATGCCAGGCATCAAGCTCCGGCTGGCCAAGCTGCGCCCCGGCCGTCGCGAGGGCGTCGAGACCGAGATCCACCGCGACCTCACCGTGCTGGCCCGCAACCACGCGATCAGCGATGCCGTGGTGGTGAGCGCGGAGGAGGACCTGGCCCAGGTGCTGTCCGACGTGCAGGACCTCGGCCTGCGGGTCACGATCGTGCACGTCACGGTGGACGGTAACTGGACGATCTCCCGGTCCCTCCGGCAGGAGTGCGACGACATCATGGAGCTCACCAGCGGCCACCTGCGGCCGTTCGTGGAGCTGATCCCCGGGGCCGAGCCGGCCCGGGCCGACGAGCAGTACGCCACGAGCGCGCTGGTCCGGTCCGGTTCCAACGGCCACTCGGCCAGCGGCGCCGGCTCCTACCAGGCGCTGCCTTCGGCCGGCCACTCCGTCCCGCCGTCGATCTATACCGCGCCGGTGGTCGCCGAGTACCAGCGCCCGGCGCAGCAGCTCGCCCCGCAGCCGCCGGATGAGCCGAAGCCACAGCCGCCGGCCCGGGACGAACCCGTCGCCCCGGCGGGCCAAGGGCCCCCATCGTCTCCGCCCATGGTTTTCGGGCGGTCCGAAGGGGCCGCCGCCCCGGAGCGGCCCGAGCCGGTCCGGCCGGAGCCGGTCCGCGGTGACGCCTCCCGCGTGGACTCGCTCCGTGGCGACCTGCGGGGACGAAACGACCGGGGCCGCAGCGAGCCCGGGGTCGCGCCGCTGCCGTCCGCCGGGCGCGGTGACCTGAACTCTGGGCGCGGCGATCTGAACGTCGGCCGGGACAACCTCAACGCGGCCCGCGGTGACCTGACCCGCAACGATCTGGGCCCGGGTGACCTGAGCCGGGGTGACCAGAGCCGTAACGACCAGGGCCGCAACGACTTCGGCCGTAACGACCAGAGCCGTAACGACCAGGGCCGTAACGACTTCGGCCGCAATGACCAGGGCCGTAACGACTTCGGCCGTAACGACCTGGGCCGCAGCGACCTGGCCGACAGCGACAACGGCGCCCGGCAGGACCTGTACGGCGCGCCGGTCGCCATGCCGTTCCGCAGCCCGCAGGCCGCGCCGGACCCGGACGAGCCCGGCCCCCGCGATGGCGCGGGCCATGGCCGGTCGCTGCCGCAGAACGACCCGGCCCCCAGGAACGACGCGGCCCCCGGGCTGCCGGGCCGCGGCCGGTCCGCCCCCAGCGAGTATCCGGCCCGCGGCCGGGCTGTCGATGAGCCCGCCGGCTACGGCCAGCCCAGCCCGCAGGACCAGTTCCGCGGCGATGGGCTCGATCAGCACCGTGCTCCGACCATGCCTCAGCCCGGGCCGCAGCAGCCGGGGCCGTTCCGCCGCCCGGCCGGCAATCCGCCATCGGTCGCGCCGGGGCCCGGTTCGGCCGGACCGGCGGGGTCAGTGGGCCCGGTGCCGCCCGGACCGCCCGCGCGGTCGCCCGGCCACAACAACGGGGCGGGCGGGCTCCCGGGCGGGTCGTCGGCTCAGGCTTACGTGCCGCCGCAGAACGGCCCGTACAGCGGGCCGCAGCCCACGCCGGGCCATCCGTCCTCGGGGCCGGTCTCGCTGACCGATGCGGTCCAGTCCGCGCACGAGGAAGGCAAGGACTTCGGTGAGTCGGTGGCCCGGGAGGCGCCGGCGCTGTGGCTCGAGGCGGTGCTGGCCCGCAAGCCGCGGATGCCGTCCGACCTCGAAGCCCGCCTGCTGCAGGGATCGGCTCTGCCCATCGACTTCCTGCTGCACGACGAGGTCCGGCACGCGCTGCGCCGCGGTTTCTGGGAGGCCCTGGAGAGTTCGCGTCGCTGATCGTCGCGGGCCGTTCGCCTGGCCGGGGCCGCAGTGCCGTGAAGCAGTGACCGGAACGCATTCGACAACGACGGGACAACTGTGAGCAATCCGGGCCGTGGTGCCGTTTCGGCCGCAGGTGACGCACCGAGGGCTGCGGCCGGCGAAGGGTTGGATACCGGGCACCTGGGTACGTCCACGAACGTGGTTGTCTTGACTGATGACCTGTTCGACGAGATCGAATTCGACGCCGCCCGTACCGGGGATCATCGCCGGGCGGCGCTGCGCATGAACCATCTCGCCGCAACAGCCGAGCAGGGAAACATGTCCCGGGCTGAGGCGTACCTGCGGGCGGGTGAGCAGTGGCTGCTCGCCGACGAGCCCGCGATAGCCGCCGAGCGCTTCGAGCAAGCCATGGCCGACGGCGGCGAGACGTTCGCCGACCCGCGCGCGCCGCTGGCCCGGGCCCTGTTCGCGCTCGGGCGGCCGGACGAGGCCCGCGCGCTGATCAGCGAGCTCGACCGGGAGAGCGACGCGGGCCGCCGCGACCCGCGGACCTGCGACCTGGTGGCCGAGCTCCTGGCCGAACAGGCTGACATGGATGGCGCCCTGCACTGGGCCACGGCGGGCGCCGACGAATGCAAACGGCGGGGAGACACCGCTGAGCTGCGGATGCTGCTGAGCTTGCGCTACCGGATCCGCCATGACCTGGGGATGCGGGAAGATGACTATGACCGGCTGCTCGACGAGCTGACCGCCGACCCCCGGAAAAGCCAGCACCTCCGGCCGGCGAAGCCGACCGGAGGCACCGGAGATAATTGACCGCTGGTAGCGGCTCAGGCCATCGAGGTCAGCGCTGGGTCGCCACCTCAGCGGCAGGCCGGAGGGTCAGCGTGTCCGTGCTGTCGTCCGTGTCCACCACCACGTGGTCGCCGTCGGCGATCTGACCCGAGAGCAGGGCCCGGGCCAGCTGGTCGCCGATGGCCGACTGCACCAGGCGGCGCAGCGGCCGCGCCCCGTACACCGGGTCGTAGCCGGTCAGAGCCAGCCATTCCCGCGCCGCCGGGGTGACGGTCAGGGTCAGCCGCCGGTCACCCAGCCGCTTGGCCAGCCGCGTGACCTGCAGGTCGACGATCCGGCCGAGCTCACCGGTCCCGAGCGCGTCGAAGACGATCACGTCGTCGAGCCGGTTCAAGAACTCAGGCTTGAACGTGTTACGCACCACGTTCAGCACCGCCTGGCGCTTGGCCGCCTCGTCGGTCATTGCCGGGTCGGCGATGAACTGCGAGCCCAGGTTCGACGTGAGGATCAGGATCGTGTTCCGGAAGTCCACCGTCCGACCCTGGCCGTCGGTGAGCCGGCCGTCGTCCAGCACCTGCAGCAGGATGTCGAAGACCTCGGGATGGGCCTTCTCCACCTCGTCCAGCAGGATCACCGTGTACGGGCGCCGCCGCACGGCCTCGGTGAGCTGGCCGCCCTCTTCGTACCCGACGTAGCCGGGAGGCGCGCCGACCAGCCGGGCGACCGAGTGCTTCTCGCTGTACTCACTCATGTCGATCCGGGTCATGGCCCGCTCGTCGTCGAACAGGAACTCAGCCAGCGCCTTGGCCAGCTCGGTCTTGCCCACGCCGGTCGGCCCGAGGAACAGGAACGATCCGGTGGGACGGTCCGGGTCGGCGACACCGGCCCGCGCCCGGCGCACCGCGTCGGAGACGGCCTGCACCGCGCTGGCCTGGCCCACGATCCGGGTGCCCAGCTCCTCTTCCATCCGGAGCAGCTTGCCGGTCTCGCCCTCGAGCAGCCGGCCCGCCGGGATGCCGGTCCACGACGCCACCACGTCGGCGACGTCGTCCGGGCCGACCTCTTCCTTGACCATCGGCTCCTCGGCCGGGACCGAGGTCCCGTCCTCGGCGCCCGCCGCCGTGCTGGCTTCGGCCGCGGTGGCCTGGGCCAGTTCGTGCTCCAGGGCCGGGATCTCGCCGTACATCAGCCGCGAGGCGGCCTCGAAGTCAGCGTCGCGCTGCGCCCGCTCGGCCTGGCCCTTGAGGTCGTCCAGCCGCTTCTTCAGGTCACCGACCCGGTTCAGGCCGGCCTTCTCCTGGTCCCAGCGCGCGATCAGCGCGGTCAGCTGCTCCTGCCGGTCGGCCAGGTCGGCCCGCAGCCGCTCCAGCCGGTCCTTGCTGGCCGCGTCGGACTCGCGGGCCAGGGCCATCTCTTCCATCTTCATCCGGTCCACGGCCCGCTGAAGCTCGTCGATCTCGACCGGACGGGAGTCGATCTCCATCCGCAGCCGGGAACCGGCCTCGTCGATCAGGTCGATGGCCTTGTCGGGCAGGAACCGCGCCGTGATGTACCGGTCGGACAGGGTGGCCGCCGCGACCAGCGCCGCGTCGGAGATCTGCACCTTGTGGTGCGCCTCGTAGCGGCCCTTCAGGCCACGCAGGATCGCGATCGTGTCCTCGACCGTGGGCTCGCCCACGAACACCTGCTGGAAGCGGCGCTCCAGGGCCGGATCCTTCTCGATCCGCTCGCGGTACTCGTCCAGCGTGGTCGCGCCGACCATGCGCAGCTCACCGCGGGCCAGCATCGGCTTGAGCATGTTGCCCGCGTCCATCGCGCCCTCGGCCGCGCCCGCACCCACCACGGTGTGCAGCTCGTCGATGAACGTGATGACCTGGCCGTCGCTCTGCTTGATCTCGTTCAGGACGGACTTCAGCCGCTCCTCGAACTCGCCGCGGTACTTGGCCCCGGCCACCATCGCGCCCAGATCCAGGGCGATCAGCTTCTTGTCGCGCAGCGACTCGGGCACGTCCCCGGCCACGATGCGCTGGGCCAGGCCCTCGACCACGGCGGTCTTGCCCACACCGGGCTCGCCGATCAGCACCGGGTTGTTCTTGGTCCGCCGGGACAGCACCTGGATGACCCGCCGGATCTCCGCGTCGCGGCCGATGACCGGGTCCAGGGCACCATCGCGCGCCTGCTCGGTCAGGTCGACGCCGTACTTCTCCAGCGCCTGGTAGGTCTCTTCGGGGTTCTCGGTGGTCACGCGCGCGCTCCCGCGCACCTGGGTGAACGCCTCCAGCAGCGCCTCGGGGGTGGCCCCGGCGTCACGCAGCAGCGTGGCGGCCTGTCCGCCGTCGGCCGCCAGGCCAACCAGCAGGTGCTCGGTCGACACGTACTCGTCGTTCATCTCCCGGGCCCGGGCGACCGCGGTGTTGATCACCGACAGCATCGGCCGGGACATCTCGGGGGCGCTGGCGGTCTGCCCGTTAACCCGGGGCAGGCGGCCCAGCCGGTTCTCGGCGTCCTTGGCCACCGTGGCCGGGTCGGCGCCCACCGCGCGCAGCAGCGGCGTGGTGGTGCCGCCGTTCTGCGCGATCAGCGCAACCAGCAGGTGCAGCGGGTCAACCTGTGGGTTGCCGTCCGCGGCCGCGCGCCGGACGGCTGATGACAGCGCGTCCTGGCTCTTCCTGGTGAGTTTGTCGTCCATGTGAGGCTCTTAGCTCTCGTTCTCTTCGGTTGTGTACCGGTCCGCGGCCCGGGGGCGCCTGGTGCCTTCCGAGGGGCCGCCCGCCGCCGGATCGGTGTCGTTCACTGGTTCCCAGACCGCCACTCGCGCGGTGCTGCGGACCGGGATGAGCCCGGCACCGCCGCGGCCACGCCGGAGCAGGTCCGCGAGCCGGGCCGCCACGGATCGGGTGGATTCCAGCTCGACCCGCAGCTGCGTCACTTCGCTCTTGAGTTCGGCCAGCATCCGGCGCGACCGATCCAGTTCGTCATTCAGTTCCAGGATTCGCTTGATCCCGGACAAGTTGACGCCTTCGTCCTGCGAGAGGCGCTGTACTTCCCGCAGCGCCAGTACGTCCCGCATGGAGTAGCGGCGGCCCCGGCCCGTGCTCCGTCCGGGGGACACCAGCCCCATCCGGTCGTAGGTCCGCAGCGTCTGCGGATGCAATCCGGACAGCTGAGCGGCGACGGAGATGACGTAGACCGGTGTGTCGTCGGACATGTCATACGGGGTCGTCATTGCCATCCCCCCTTCGCGCTCATCATCGTGTCTCCTTTTCCCGCTTTTCCCGGGCCGCCGCCCTCGCGGGCGGCGGCCGGTCGTTCCTTGCTACTTGCGTTGTTCTTGCTACTTGCGTTGTCCTGCGGCCGCGCTGGGCCAGATGGGCTGGTCCTACGCGCTCTTGGCCCGGATCAGGAGGTCTTCCCTGGGGTCCTCTCCCGCGGTGGCCTCGCGCAGGTCTTCCAGCGCCTGGCGGCCCTTGGTGCTGACGTTCTTGGGCACGATCACCTCGACGGTGACCAGCAGGTCGCCGTAGGTCCCATCGGACCGCCGGATACCCTTGCCCCTCACCCGGAAGGTGCGGCCGTTCGGCGTGCCCGCCGGGATCTTGACCGTGACCGGGGCACCCCGATGCGACGGCACCTTGATGTCGGCGCCCAGTGCCGCCTCGGGCACGGTCACCGGCACGGTCACGGTCAGGTTGCCGCCGGACCGGCCGAACACCGGGTGCGGCGTGACGTGGATTCGCACGTACAGGTCCCCGGCGGGACCGCCGCGCTCGCCCGGTGCGCCCTTGCCCTTGAGCTTGATCCGCTGCCCGTCGGCCACCCCGGCCGGAATCCGCGCCTGGATGGTCCGCGTGCTGGCCGCGTGCCCGCTCCCGTTGCAGGAGGTGCACGGGTCGTCGACCACCATGCCCCGGCCCATGCAGGTCTTGCACGGCTCGGAGAAGGCGAAGTTGCCCAGGTTCCGGCTGGACTGCCCGGTGCCTTCGCAGGTCGGGCAGACCTTGGGTACGGTGCCCGCCTTGGCCCCGGTGCCCCGGCAGACCGGGCAGGGCCCGTCGCCGGTCAGCTTGAGCGGGACCGTGGTGCCGTCGACCGCGTCGCCGAACGACAGGGTCGCCTCGGTCTCCACATCGGCGCCGCGGCGGGGCCGGGTCTGCTGAGTCCCAGCCCGGCCGCCACCGCCGAACATGCCGCCGAGGATGTCCCCGAGGCCGCCGTTGCCGGCGTTGCCGCCGGCCCCGCCGCCGTTACCGAACAGGTCGCCAAGGTCGAATCCGAAGCCGCCGCCGGGCTGGCCCGGCTGACCGGGACGGCCGGGAGCCCGGAACCCACCGCCGAACATCGAGCGGGCGTCGTCGTACTCCTTGCGCCGCTTCTCATCGGACAGGGTGTTGTAGGCCTCGGAAATCTCCTTGAAGCGTTCCTCGGCGTCACGGTCACCCTTGTTGGCGTCCGGGTGGTACTTGCGGGCGAGCTTCCGGTACGACGACTTGATCTCGTCAGCCTTCGCGGTCTTAGGGACGCCCAGGACCTTGTAATAGTCCTTCTCCAGATAATCCTTCGTACTCATCTGGTGTGCTCAACGCTCCCCTCACCGCTCAGTTTCACTGGTTGTCCTGGTCCTGCTGCGCTTGCGCGCCCGGTTCAGCGGATCCGTCCGGGCCGGTGGCGGGCTCCGCCACCACAACCCGGGCCGGACGCAGGATCCGGTCACCGACCTTGTAGCCCGGCTGGAAAATCTCCGTCAGGGTGACGTCGGTGACGTCGGGTGAATAGGAGGTGGCCACCGCCTCGTGCACCTTCGGGTCGAACGGTTCGCCCGTCTCCCCGTAGGTCACCAGGCCGAGCTTGGACACCGCCGACTCGATGGTCTCGGCCACCGACTTGAAGCCGCCGGACAGCTCGTCGTGCTGGCGAGCCTGGCCGATGGCGTCCAGCGCCGGCAGCATCTCGGTCAGCACGTTGCCCAGGGCCAGCTCGCGCATGGCCGTACGGTCACGGTCCACCCGCTTGCGGTAGTTCGCGTACTCCGCCTGGAGCCGCTGCAGGTCGGCCGTGCGCTCGGCGAGCTGCTCCTTCAGTGTGTCCATCTCCTTGCCTTCACCTGTCCCGCCGGACTCAAGGGGCCGGTCCGCCTCGGCGGCCTGGCCGGTCCCGCTCCCGGGGCTGGTGGCCGGCCCCGGGCCGGACGCGGAGCCTTCCGGCTCCGCCCCCGGCCCGGGCTGCTGGTCACCCTGGGGGCTCTCGCCCTGGGGGCCCGCAGCGTCCGCCGGGGCGAAACCGCCCGGCTTGGAGGCCGCGTGCCTGCCCCGGTGCCTGTCCGGCTCCCTCACCTGACCGGTCACGGGGTCGATACGCCGGTGATCATGGACCACCGGCCCGTTGCCGTGTTCCTCAGGTGGGTTCATCAAGCAGCGCCGCCTTCGCGGGTGTCCTCGGGACCCTCGTCGACGATCTCCGCGTCCACCACGTCGTTGTCGCTGTCCTGCGCCGCGCCGTCACCGGCCGCTGCGCCCTCAGCTCCACTGGCCTGCTGCTCGGCCTGGGCCTGGGCGTAGATCGCGCTGCCCATCTTCTGGCTGACCTGAGCCGCCTTCTCGCTGGCCTCGCGGATGGTCTCGGTGTCGCTGCCCTCGAGCGCCTTCTTCAGGTCGCCGATGGCCGACTCCACCTCGGACTTCACGTCGTCCGGAACCTTCTCGGCGTTCTCGGCCAGGAACTTCTCGGTCGTGTACACGAGGGTGTCAGCCCGGTTGCGGACTTCGGCCTCCTCGCGGCGCTTCCGGTCGTCCTCGGCGAACTGCTCGGCGTCCCGGACCATCTTGTCGATGTCGTCCTTGGCCAGCGCCGAACCACCGGAGATGGTCACCGACTGCTGCTTGCCCGTGCCCAGGTCCTTGGCGGACACGTTCACGATGCCGTTGGCGTCGATGTCGAACGCCACCTCGACCTGCGGCACACCGCGGGGCGCGGGGGCGATGCCGGACAGCTCGAACATGCCGAGCTTCTTGTTGTAAGCGGCGATCTCGCGCTCACCCTGGAACACCTGGATCTGCACCGAAGGCTGGTTGTCGTCCGCGGTGGTGAAGATCTCCGACCGCTTGGTCGGGATCGTGGTGTTGCGCTCGATGAGCTTGGTGAAGATGCCGCCCTTGGTCTCGATGCCCAGCGACAGCGGGGTCACGTCGAGCAGGAGGACGTCCTTGACCTCGCCCTTGAGCACACCGGCCTGCAGGCTGGCGCCGACCGCGACAACCTCGTCCGGGTTGACGCCCTTGTTCGGCTCCTTGCCGCCGGTCAGGTCCTTGACCAGGTCGACCACGGCGGGCATCCGGGTGGAACCACCGACGAGCACGACGCTGTCGATGCCGCTGGTGCTGATCCCGGCGTCCTTGATGACCTGCTGGAACGGGCCCTTGCACCGGTCCAGGAGGTCGGAGGTCATCCGCTCAAACTCGGACCGCGACAGGCGCGTGTCCAGGTGCAGCGGACCCTGGTCGGAGTGGGAGATGTAAGGCAGGTTGATCTGGGCCTCAGACCCGCTGGACAGCTCGATCTTGGCCCGCTCGCCCGCTTCACGCAGCCGCTGCAGCGCCATCTTGTCCTTGGACAGGTCGATGCCGTAGTTGTTCTTGAAGTCCTGCACCAGCCAGTCCACGACGCGCTGGTCCCAGTCGTCGCCACCGAGGTGGTTGTCGCCGCTGGTGGCCTTCACCTCGACCACGCCGTCGCCCACCTCGAGCAGAGAGACGTCGAAGGTCCCGCCACCCAGGTCGAAGACCAGGATGGTCGCGTCGTTGTCCTTCTCCAGGTGGTACGCGAGCGCCGCGGAGGTCGGCTCGTTGATGATCCGGAGCACGTTCAGGCCCGCGATCTGGCCGGCTTCCTTGGTGGCCTGCCGCTGCGCGTCACTGAAGTACGCGGGCACGGTGATCACGGCGTCCGCGATCGTCTCACCCAGGTAGGCCTCGGCGTCCCGCTTGAGCTTCTGCAGGATGAACGCGCTGATCTGCTGGGGAGTGAACTTCTTGCCGTCGATGGTGACGGACCAGTCGGTCCCCATCTGCCGCTTGACGGACCGGATCGTCCGATCGACGTTCGTCACGGCCTGCCGCTTGGCGACCTCACCGACGAGCACTTCCGAGTTCTTGGCGAAGGCGACGACAGACGGCGTGGTCCGCGATCCCTCCGCGTTAGCGATGACAGTGGGCTCTCCGCCTTCAAGGACGGCGACCACAGAGTTGGTCGTCCCAAGGTCAATCCCTACCGCACGTGCCATGAGCAATCCCTATGGTTGATAAGTCTGTGTGGTTGAGTCTTCCGGGCTCAAGGTTGCCACGGCTATCAACCGTTGGCAAATGACTTGAGTCTAATGGGCTCAACTTTGTTCGCCCGGAGGTTGTTCCCGCCCCGGCCAAGAAATTCTCCGGCTCTCGGGTGGCCGGGGAGGGCCGACCGCAGAGCAGCCTGGCCGCGGCCCAGCACCGGTCCTACGGGGACCTTGCGGGGCCCCGATCGGGCGGAGTCGCAGGTCAGCCGGGGTGGCCTTCGTCCTGGGCCTAGCCGTTGATCTCCTGGTAGCTACAACGCTTTTTGGGGCCAGGTGAGTCCCGTAACGGAATTGGCGCCATCGACCACCCGCCTCGCCAGGCCCCCGTCACGCCCGCTCGGCCCTAGGCCTGCCCGTTGGCCATGCCGTCTTGGCCGTGAGCCGCGTCGGCCGCGGCACCCAAAAGGTCTTACAAATCACACCAATCACAGGCCGCTCGAGGGTGTTGCTCCCACCCGAACGGAGATTATTTATATCTGATGTCGAAGTCTGCCCGCACGACTTGCCACCGAGGCGAGAAGTTACCAGTTAGTAGGATGCTGGTCATCGCGTCATCAGGTCGCCTGCCGAGGCAGGCGAAGGCGGGCAGCGTACGCTTGTCAGCCAACGCAGCACGAGGAGGTCCCCGGTGGTCCTGAGAATCGTCCTTGGCCTGGTCATGACCGCGGCCGCGGCCGTGCTGGCCGGTCGTCGGCTGTGGTGGCTGGGACGTTTGGGTTTGTCGGGGCAGCCGGCGCCGGAGCGGATCGCGGCCGTTCGTTCTCATCCTGAGCGGGACGCCGAGGTGCAGGCGACCGAGGTGTTCGGGCAGCGGAAGCTGCTGAAGTGGACGATCCCCGGGCTGGCGCACTTCGTCGTGTTCTGGGGCTTCATTATTTTGATCTTCACGATCATCGAGGCCTACGGTGACCTGTTCTCCCGGAGCTTCGCCATCCCGGGGATCGGGCACTCGTTCGCGCTCGGGTTCCTGGAAGACCTGTTCTCGGTGCTGGTCCTGGCCGGGCTGGTCACGTTCGCGATCATCCGGCTCCGCAACCAGCCGGAGAAGGAAGGCCGGGCGTCCCGGTTCTACGGCTCGCACACCGGGGCGGCCTGGCTGGTGCTGGGCGGGATCTTCCTGGTCGTGGCGACCCTGCTGCTTTACCGCGGGGCCCAGATCAACACCGGGTACTTCCCGTACCCGCACGGCGCGTTCGCCTCGCAGATCGTCGGGCACTGGCTGGCTCCGCTCGGGTCCGGGGTGAACTCGGTGCTGGAGGTCGTCTTCCTGCTGGCTCAGCTGGGGGTGATCTTGGCCTTCGGGGTGTTCGTGACCTACTCCAAGCACCTGCACATCGGGATCGCGCCGCTGAACGTGCTGTTCTCCCGCAGGCCGAACGCGCTCGGGGCGCTGGAGCCGATGCGCAGCAACGGCAAGGTGCTGGACTTCGAAGAGGCCGACCCGGACACCGACGTGTTCGGCCTGGGCAAGATCGAGGACTTCACCTGGAAGGGCCTGCTGGACCTGGCGACCTGCACCGAGTGCGGTCGCTGCCAGTCCCAGTGCCCGGCCTGGGCTACGGGTAAGCCGCTCTCGCCCAAGCAGGTGATCCTGGACCTGCGCGATCACGCCTTCGCCAAGGCGCCCTATCTGCTGGCTGATTCTGATGAGGCGCGGGCGAAGCTGCCGGCCAACGTGCTGGCCGAGGCCGACCGGCCGCTGGTCGGCGGGGCCGACGTCAACGGCGTCATCGACCCCGACGTGCTGTGGTCGTGCACGAACTGCGGCGCGTGCGTGGAGGAGTGCCCGGTCGACATCGAGCACATCGACCACATCGACGGGATGCGCCGCCACCAGGTCCTGATCGAGTCCGCGTTCCCGCCCGAGGCCTCCACGCTGCTGAAGAACCTAGAGAACAAGGGCAACCCCTGGGGCATGGGCGAGAACGCCCGGCTGGCCTGGATCACCGAGCTCGACTTCGAGGTCCCGGTCATCGACGGCCACATCGGCGAGGACATCGAGTACCTGTTCTGGGTCGGCTGTGCCGGGGCGCTGGAGGACCGGGCCAAGAAGACGACCAAGGCCATTGCCGAGCTGCTGCACACCGCCGGGGTGAACTTCGCGGTCCTGGGCCCGGCCGAGACCTGCACCGGGGACCCGGCCCGGCGGATGGGCAACGAGTTCGTCTACTCCATGCTGGCCCAGCAGAACGTGGAAACCCTGAACGAGGCCGGGGTGGCCAAGGGCAGCGGCAAGACGATCGTGGCCAGTTGCCCGCACTGCTTCAACACCATCGCCAACGAGTACCCCCAGCTCGGCGGCAACTATGAGGTCGTCCACCACACCCAGCTGCTGTCCCGGCTGGTCGAGGAGAAGAGGCTGACCCCGGTGGGTGAGGTGAAGGAGAAGATCACCTACCACGACCCGTGCTTCCTCGGCCGTCACAACAAGGTCTACACGCCGCCCCGGGAGATCATCGACGCCGTCCCCGGCACCCAGGCCGAGGAGATGCACCGCTGCAAGGGCCGCGGGTTCTGCTGCGGGGCCGGCGGCGCGCGGATGTGGATGGAAGAGCGCATCGGCAAGCGCATCAACACCGAGCGGATCGACGAGGCGCTGGCTCTGGACCCGGACACCGTCTCGACCGCCTGCCCGTACTGCCTGGTCATGCTGGGCGACGCCGTCGCGGCCAAGAAGGGCTCCGGCGAAGCCAAAGAGTCCCTCGAAGTCATCGACGTCGCCCAGCTGCTGGCCCGCTCCGTCGCCCTGCAGCGCCCCCGGGCCGACGGCAACGGCGCGGCTGATGCTGCGATAGCGGACGCCGAGACCGGCGTCGACGCCGCCCCACCCGGCGACGTCACCTCCGCCGCCGAAGGCCAGCCGACCACCACGGCCGAGGCGACACCAGGCGACGACCCGTCGGGTCCCGGCACCCAGTCCGCGGGCACCTCGCCGGCTGCCTCCGCCCCTCCTCGCGACGCTGACGGGGAGGCGGGCTCCAACGCGGTCGAGGGCCGGGTCCCGACCTTCCGCCCCGGCCGCGACGGCGACACCTCCGCCGTCACCCCCAGCGAAGTAACCGGCGACCAGCACCCCGGCGACGGCGGCCGCGACGACGACCGTCCTGCATCCGGCCCGGAGGCCTGACATCGATCCGGGTGAGGCCTTCTGCCGCACCGCGGGGAAGGCCTCACCCGGCGCAGGGTCCAGCTAGACGTCTGTTCGGTAGAAATTCTTATACGAACGGGACGGCGTAGGCCCACGCTGATCCTGGTAGCGGGACCCATACACCGCTGACCCGTACGGGTGTTCCGCCGGTGAACTGGTCCGGAACAGGCATAGCTGCCCGATCTTCATCCCCGGCCAGAGCTTGATCGGCAGCGTGGCCACGTTGGACAGCTCCAGCGTGACGTGCCCGGAGAACCCGGGGTCGATCCAGCCCGCGGTCGAGTGAGTAAGCAGCCCCAAGCGTCCCAGCGAGCTCTTGCCTTCCAGCCGCCCAGCGACGTCATCCGGCAGGGTCACTACCTCGTAGGTCGAGGCCAGGACAAACTCGCCCGGGTGCAGGACGAACGGTTCCTCGCCCGGCGTCTCGATCAGGCGAGTCAGATCAGGCTGCTCTATCGCCGGATCGATATGCGGGTACCTGTGGTTCTCGAAGACCCGGAAGAACCGGTCCATGCGCACGTCGATACTCGAAGGCTGGATCAGCTCGGGCGCGTACGGTTCGAGCCTCACGCGCCCGGACTCGATCTCTTTCCTGATGTCACGATCGGAGAGCAGCACGCTCGCAACCTACCGGGTCCGGTACTATGTCGGGGCGAACACCGCACGGCTCGGCCGTGCATCGTCCGCGGGTGTAGTTCAATGGCAGAACATCAGCTTCCCAAGCTGACAGTGCGGGTTCGATTCCCGTCACCCGCTCCATGTCAGGAACCGCAGCTAGTGCGATGTTTTCCGAGGTTCGTAGCACCACGGTCATGATTCCTTTTCGCTGCTGCGTGCCCGCTGCGTGCCCGTTGGGTTGCGTTCGGCCTGAAGGCCAGGCCCGAAGCGCACGCGGCGAACCTCCTCGCTGAGAAAGCCGAACATCCAGGAAGTGACAGACTGCCTCCATGACAGAAAGTGATCTGCGCGAACAATCGGATACGCGGACGATAAAACTCCGCCTAGCCATCGATGCCGATGATGAGCCCCAGGCCCGCGCCATCGCCACGGAAGTCTTCCAGGCCATGGACGTTGCCGTAGCCGGAGACCTGGAAGTCACCCGCTCAGTAAGCCGCCAGCCGTTCTGGAATATCGTCACCGACCTTGATCCGTCGCCAGTAAGAGGCTGCACACCCGACGATGCCCTCACCCGGTTCAGGTGGGTGATCCGCCACCTGCCTGGCGTGACCTTCATCAGCCCGGCAGCCGACGACGGGCCCTCCATGATGTACCAATGGCTCCCGGACGCGTGGAGCATGGCGATGAACCACGAAGAACTTGTGCATCCAGCAGTCCGTGCGGCAGGAATCTGGATCAAGACCAAGGCGGGGACGGACACAGACTGACCACTCCATCAGCCAGGTCCGGCACTGGCGAAGCGCGCCATACGTGTCAATGGGCGGTTGACACCGGACAGCCAACGAGGCAGCCGATGGATCCAGCAGCGGAACACAGCAACCGGCACGTGCAAAGGTCATCCTGAGCAACCGCCATCTGCCGAACGAGCTGGGGCGCGTCAGTCAGCGACTCGGCCTTGCCGACAGTTCGGGACGAAGAAACTGGCGCGTGGCAGCCATGTGCCAGAACAGGGCGAAATCAGGGACATTGGGAAAGAGCCACAGGCCGAGCAAACCGGCTCTGGCCAGGAAAGCAGCAGATGGCCCCTCGCCGAAGAACGAGCTTCTAGCAGTTGATCAAGTTGCTGCGGGTGCCGATACCGGTCCTCGATCAGCGCCTCAGGCAGAATAACGGCGTGGTCAGTTCTTCTGATGCCCCCGGCGACGATCCCTGCACGGTCGCCGCCATCCGCGCCATCGACGAGCCTGATGAGGAACACGCCGAACTGGAGATCACCGTGCGCTGCACACGGGCGAGCCGGTGGAAGGACCGCCCGGGCGAGCACCCCTGGTTCGGGGAGTTCCATCAACGGGTGCGTCGTGCCTGGAACCAGGGCCAGATGGGGTCCAGCCCAGACGGATGGATCAGGATTACGGTCCCGCGAGATCAGCTTGAGGACTTCATCCGGGCTGTACGGCAGGCAGCGCGGGACACTGATGCCGAATATCAGGCTTTGCTGGCCCGGCAGCGAGAGTGGGCCGAGCGCGACGCGCAGACCCAGCGCGAGAGGCAGGCCGACTCGGGGCGGCGAGCCCGCCTGGTGCAAGATCAGGCCCGCATTGACGCAGTGCTGGCCGAGACCGAGCAATAGCCGGGCTGTGGCCCAGACCGGACGTGCCCGCCGCGTGCCCGAAGGACGGATCAACAGGGGTGTATGACGAGCACTCAGCGACAAAGCAGAATGGCTGTGAGCTGGGAACATGATGGTCAGCGTGAGATGAGAGGCTTGTTCCCAAGCTGACAGTGCGGGTTCGATTCCCGTCACCCGCTCCAGCCTAAAGGCCCAGGCAAGAGAGGTCTTCCGAGCGTTGGGCCTTCGGTGGTTCAGGGGGCATGACCCGCTGCGTGGACCATCCTCGCCGGCGGGCCGCGGCCTCCAGAGCATCGCGCGCGGCTGGGACATGCCCGTGCTCTGGAGTGGTGAAGAAGTCGAGGTCTTCGGTGGGCCGCGCGGTCAGGTGCTGTGCGAGCAAGGCCGCTCCTCCTGCTAGCAGAAAGCCCTGACTGGCGGGCAGGGCGAAGAACAGCCTGGCCACTTCGAGCTGAAAAACCGACAGATTCGGCTCGCCGCTGCCCGTCGCCATTACGCCCCGGCCTCGCGCGAGATCAGCGGTGCCCAAGCAGACCGGACGCCTCGCGGCAGGACAAGGTCCTCCCACAGGTCAACGAGCAGTGCGCCGTCAACGTAAACAAGGATGTCGGCGGGCGTTCCTTCCTGCAGCACGATCTCGTATACCCGCGCCCGGTCGGCACGAGACCTGAGGTTGAATATCCGCCCGGGCGCCGACCAGTTGAGGTGCAACGGCAGTTCCACCGCGGCCAAGGCCTCCGCCAAGTCGAGGCGCGGCAGCCGGTCCGGGACCCAAATCGGCTTCCCGTGCGCGGACGTCTGCTGAGTGAAGGACACATGCGGCTGAGCTGCCAACTCCCACCCGGCCCGGGAAAGAAGCCGGGCGAAGGTGGCAACCGTGGGTGACTTCCGCCCGTGTTCGTATGCCGACAGCGTTGGCCGCGAGGTCCCGGCACGACGCGCCAGTTCCTCCTGGGTCAGCCCTGAACTGACGCGAACGCGCTCAAGCAGCTCTGCGGCATCCATATTGCACAGTGTATCCGATGAGATAACGTATCCGTCCGGATACTAATTGAGGTGACGTCCTTCGCTGTCATGCCCGGACGCCTTCGAGGTGGTTGTGCGCTACCAAGGGCACGGTGACGTCGGCCTGGTCGTCTTACTTGCGCTCCGCTGGAACGGTAACCTCATCACGGCATGTGAGTGTGTTGGTGACGGCTCGTTCCTGTGCCTTCGGCACGACTGGGGCCTTGCCACGGTGCTGGCTCGCCAGGCTATGGGCGGGTGTCGGCCTCGATGGCCTTGTTGCTCATGCATGCTGCAGTGAGGCGTCAGAGCTCATCCTCGGGGTTCCCATCTACCCAACCGATTGGTTGACGATGACATGCGCTCGGGGCTAGGGTCATCGTCAACCGATGAGTTGAGGTGACGGCTTGGCGGACCAGCTCTCCCGAGTGTTCGCGGCTCTGGCAGACCCCACCCGGCGGGACCTGCTGGCCCGGCTCTCCGTGGCCGACGCCACGGTGGGGCAGCTGGCCGCGCCGTACGACGTTACCGTCCAGGCCGTGTCCAAGCACTTGAAGGTGCTGCAGGACGCCGGGTTGGTCAGCCGCGACGGACACTCGCACCGTCGGCCGGTGCACCTCGAGGCCGCGGTGTTCGACCTGATGACCCAGTGGATCGAGCGTTACCGACGGCAGGCCGAGGAACGGTACCGCCGCCTCGACGCCGTGCTGGCCGCGATGGACGACGCCGAGAGCACGAACCGCCCGAGACAGGAGTCAGCGTGATGCCCACCACCACCTACACCGCCGCGCGGATCGAAGCCGATCCGACGCTGCCGATCATCCGGATCACCCGGGACTTCGTGGCCACCCCCGCGCAGCTGCACCGGGCGCACACCGATCCGGAGCTGTTCGCCCGCTGGGTCGGACCGCGCAGCCTGCAGACCCGGATCGAGGAGTGGGACGCCCGGACCGGCGGCTGCTGGCGCTACGTGGCCAGCGGCGAGGGCGCCGAGTTCGGCTTCCACGGCACCTTCCACGAGGTCCGGCCGGACCGAATCGTGCAGACCTTCACCTTCGACGGCGATCCGGACGGGGTCGCGCTGCAGACGCTGCGGTTCGAGGACCTCGGCGATGGCCGCGCCCGGCTGCACGCGCAGTCGCTGGTGGACAGCTTCGAGGGTCGGGACGCCTGGATGCGCAGCGGCATGGAGTCCGGGATCAACGAGGGCTACGACAAGCTGGAGGAGCTGGTGGCCGATGGCATCCTCTGATCAGCCGGCCGAGCGGCACCGGCAGCTGGCCGCGGGGTTCACCGACCGGGTGCTCGGCACCCGCGACTGGGACGCGCCGGCGCCGGTTCAGGGCTGGCGGGCACGTGACGTGGTGCGGCATCTGACCGAGTGGCTGCCGGCCCTGCTGGCCGGGGGAGCGGGAATCGAGCTGTCCACCGGGATCAGTGTGGACGAGAACCCGGCCGCCGCCTGGCTGGCGCACGCGGCAGCGGTGCAGGCCCTGCTGGACGACCCGGGCACCGTCGACCGGCTGCTGCAGAACCCGCATCTCGGCCAGCTGCCGGTGGACCAGGCGATCGACCGGTTCTACACCACCGACGTCTTCCTGCACACCTGGGACCTGGCCCGGGCCACCGGTCAGGACGACCGGCTGGACCCGCAGCTCTGCGCCGACCTGCTGGCCGGGATGGAGCCGATCGACGAGATGCTCCGGTCGTCGGGGCAGTACGGCGCCCGCGTGCCGGTACCGCCGGACGCCGGTCCGCAAGACCAGCTGATCGGGTTCATCGGGCGAGACCCGTCCTGGGCCGCGGCTTCGCTCGGTTGATCGATCCCGATCGACTGACTACCTAGCCGTCCGCGTCGACAATCATCGCCGTGGCCAAGAAGACGAAGCCGGCGGCCAGCAGACGGGTCCGTGCGCACGGAACAGCGGGAAACTCAGTGTCTGACACAAACGCCCCGTCATCGGCAATATGCCGGTGATCAAAGACCAGATCACTGCCCTCCGGCGGCATAATGCCTGATCATGCCTGTGATCGAGGCGCAGTGCGTCTCGATCCTGGTGCCTCACGATCACAGGCATATCAACCATGAGCGGGCGTCCACGCCTCCGGCGGTGAGCCACTCACGATCCGCCAGCTCTGCGAAGACCGTAGCCCACGGCGCCTTCAGCAGATCACGTATACCGGCGAGGCCGTGGGCGCCTGCTGCGAGGGCCGTGGACCGTACTCGAAGTCGGAGGCGGTCGGATCATGTTTCCTCCGAGCAGGCCTAGATGATCGGCGCTGTCGTGCCATTCGCGTGCCATTAACCCCGGAAAACCATGTACCCCATGGTCACTCACGGCTTAAGGGGTCCGCACGTCACGGCCTGTACGAGCTCGAATGATGCCAATTCCCAAGCTGACAGTGCGGGTTCGATTCCCGTCACCCGCTCCACCCTGAAGGCCCAGGCCAGGACACGAGTCCGGATCTGGGCCTTGATTGTTTCTGGGCCGCTCACGGTCGCCGCGCAATTAACGTGCAGTTAGCCGGACAGGGGCGTCAGCGGGGGCGGGAATCCCGTCCAGCGCAGTCTTGACGGGAGATGCCCGGCGTCATTGAAGCTGATCAACCTGGGCGGCGAGGCTTGCTGGTAGGCGATCACGGTCAGGCCGCCGTTCATCTGGTTCAGCCCGAGCCATCGCCGGGTGGGCGCCAGCATGGCGTGACATATGAACCACGCGATCAGGAAGTTGTGCGTCACGATCAGTTCGTGGGCGTCGCTACCTTCCTCGCCTGCCTTGGTGAATTGCTCGATCGCGGCCTCAGCCAGTCGCGGCCCTTCTGCACGTTCGGCCGAGGTGTAGCTGTTGACCAGGCAAGCGAAGGGAGACGGCAGGTCAGCCGAGGTGGGATCGAACGGGATGTAGTCCCCCGCCAATTCGGTGGCTGACAGTGGCACGCTGGGGAAACCTTCGGCGATGATGGCGGCCGTCTGCGCCGCCCGGGCCAGCGGACCATGGTAAATGGCATTGAGCGGCACCTTCTTGAGCCGCCGTCCAGTGAGGCGAGCCTGTTCCCGGCCGGCTTCGCTGAGTTGTCCATCGTGCGGTGAAGCCTCGCCGTGCCGGACGAGATACAGGAAGTGCGTCACGCAGCTGAGATTAGGGCACGGCCACTTGCCCCTTTGCATGATCGACAGGACATATGCCTTAGCCCGCCTGCACCAGGCTTGGGCGGCGCGCTCGGAGCGCAGGATGCCCATCATGATGAAGTCTTTCCAGCCGTCGGGGTTAAGTTCGGCTTCCCGGCGGACTCCTTCCTGGCGGAAGCCGCAGGCCGACGGCGCGGTCCCGGTCCTACGCGGGAGAAACCAGCGGCCATGCGGTAGACCCTCGCCACCGGGAGGCTGCTCACTGCGGGCCGACGGCCACCCCTACCGGGCGCAGCTGTCCGGTGATGATGCGATGCGGATTTTCGCCGCCCGGCCAGTCGGCCTCCCAGATGGTGCCGTCGCCGTTGTTGGCCCAGTACAGGTCGCCGTCGCCGTCGCCGACGCTGCTTACTGCCATGCCCTGCGGGTGGTGCTGGCCGCTGACGAAGGCAAACCCGTCGGTGCCGTCAACGGCAGCAACGTGGACCGTGCCGTCGCCGCGGTTGGTCCAGTACATGAGGCCGGTCATGGGGCCGCCCACTGCCATCCCGTACGGGAGAAGCTGCCCGGTGACGACGGCCTGCGGGTTGGTGCCGTCGAGGTTGGCCTCCCAGATCGAGCCGCCGTCGGTGTCGGTCCAGTACAAGTGGCTGGCGTCAACGGCCACCCCGAATCCGGCATCGTACTGCCCGGTGACGATGACCTGCGGGTTGGTGCCGTCGAGGTTGGCCTCCCAGATCGAGCCGTCGCCAGTCCAGTACAAGTGGCTGGTGTTGACCGCCACCCCGGCCGGCGCAAGTTGCCCGGTGACGACGGCCTGCGGGTTGGTGCCGTCGAGGTTGGCCTCCCAGATCGAGCCGTCGCCGCTGCCGGTCCAGTACAAGTGGCTGGACCGCCCCGGCAAATTTGGAGGCACTTTCTTGCCGGTATGATTAATTTACCAGGTTTTCCTGATGCGAGTAGTAGCTTTCCTCGAATTCTTCGGGCGGAACGTACCCGCAGGTAGAGTGCAGCCTTTCCCGGTTATACCAGGCCACCCATTCCAGGGTCGCGAGCATGACATCGGCCATCCCTGCCCACGGACCTTCCCGCTCGATTAGCTCTTTCTTGTAAAGACTGTTCAGTGCCTCCGCAGCTGAATTGTCATAGGAATCTCCCTTGCGGCCTACCGAGCGGACCGCTCTGATCTCGCCGAGCCGCTCGGCATACCGGATCGACGTGTACTGCACGCCGCGGTCGGAATGATGAACAAGGTTCCCGCCGATCCGGTCACCACGCGACCAGATCGCCATTTCCAGCGCGTCGAGGGCAAGCTCCGCCCGGAGCGAATCCGAAACCTGCCAGCCGACAATCTTCCGCGAGAACAAATCGAGAATGAACGAGGCATACACGAAACCGCCGGCCGTCTCAACATAGGTAATATCGGCAACCCAGCGCCGGTTCGGCGCGGGCGCGGTAAAGTCCCGCTCCAGCAGGTCAGACGGCCGCTCATGCCCCGGCCCGGCCGGGACCGTCGTCCGCGGCCTCTTCCGCCTGGCCGACACACCGGCAATCCCAAGCTCGCGCATCAGCCGCTCGACCGTGCACCTCGCCACGTCAACTCCCTCCCGGATCAATTCGCGCCATACTTTCCGCGCACCGTAAACCCCGCGGCCTTTCCCCTTCCAGACGCGCACGATCTCCTTCTTCAGCTCGTCATCCCGGGCATCTCGCGCCGGCGGCCTCTCCTCTCTCTTTTTCGCCGCATAATAAGTGGACGGCGCAATCTCCAGGACCGCGCAGGCCGGTTCCACTCCGAACCGGTCCTTATGCGAATCGATGAACTCGACTAGCGCGGATACCGGGGGTCGAGTTCCCGGGCGAAATAAGCACTCGCCGCCTTCAGGATCTCATTCGCCCGCCGCAGCTCGCGGTTCTCCCTTTCCAGCTCCGCGATCCGCTTCTTGTCATCAGTCGTCGTGCCCGGACGCTGACCGCCGTCGATTTCCGCCCGCTCGACCCAGTTCCGCAAAGTCTCGGGATTTATGCCGAGACGCTCGCCCACCCGGGCAAGCGTCCCGCGGGAATTCCCCGACTCCGCCCGCAGCTCGAAGACCATCGCCACCGCACGTTCCCGCAGCTCAGCGGGGTGCTGCTTCCGTGACACCATGAGCCCCAACTTTCCCAGAAGTCATGGCCTCCAAGAAACCCGGGGCGGCTCAGGCTGGCGTTGACCGCCACCCCGGCCGGGTCGTGCTGCCCGGTGACGATGACCTGCGGGTTGGTGCCGTCGAGGTTGGCCTCCCAGATCGAGCCGCTGGCGGCCCAGTAGAGGTGGCTGGGCGCGGGCCCGCCCACTCCCTCAGTGCCGGTGAGCACATCGGTGGCGACGGCCTGCTTCTTGCTGGCCGCAGTCAGCGTCGCGGTGACGGCGCCGACATGAGCGGGCGCGAACCGCACCGTGACCGCGCACCTCTTACCGGGCGGCAGGCTCTTGCATGTGTCGCCCGTGATGGTGAACGCGGCCGCTCCCGCCAGCGTCACCCTCAGCCGGCCAGTGGCCGACCGGCCCGGGTTGCCCAGCGTGAAGGTTTGCGAGGCTGTCTGCCCGGCGGCGACCTGCCCGTAGCTGTACGGGGAGGGGCTGAACACCAGCGCCGGTGGCCGCGGCCTGGCCGCCGCCCCCGTGACCGACCCGACCATTGCCACTATGGCCCCGGCCACCAGCACGGCCCGGCCGAACACACTGGCCATCACAAACCCCCAGTTCGCGGACCGTCGCGTGAAACCCCACATATCCGCCGTTCACGGGGAATGCTGACACGCACCCGACACAGCGTCAAGAACGGCGGGGCGCCTGGCGGTGTGCTGCGCGGCGTCGCCGTGCGCCAGGAGCGCGATTCTTAGCGGGGAATCCTGGGGGATGCTGATCAGCCGCTGTACCCGTAACTCTTGAGCTGGTGCACCGATGGGAGCAGGTTCCTGCCGTAGAACAGCACGACGTTGGCGCCTACCCGGTACACGCGTCTCGGCTTCCCGAAGGTAGCAAGCGCCTCGGCCCACGTGGGGTCGGGCGGAAGGCTATAGGTGAACCCGGCCGGCACGATGACGAAGTCGGCGTCGTGCTGACGCGGGTCATACCAGGAAGCTTGGGCCTCGATGGTCGGGCCTAAGCCCGCTCCCGACGGTGCCGGTTGGATGGGCCGGAGCTGCGCCCGTTGCCCGCTGACGACGGTGGTGCTGCTGCCCTGCCAGTAGCCGGAAAGGCCGTAGTCGAGGTGGTGGGCCACCAGCCAGGTTGCCAGCTGCTGATTCACCGTCGGCGTCGGCGGCTGCGCGGCGCCATAGCCCAGCGCAGCTACGTAGCCCAGCAGTGCCACCCCCAGTAGCGGCAGTAGCCGGGCGGGGAGCGGCCTACCGGCGAGCAGCCTACCGGCGAGCACGCGGCCGGTCAGGGCGGCGACGCTCGGCAGCATCGGTGCCATGACCCGCCCATCCGTGGGATGCAGACTCGTCGCACGGCCACTGATAACCATGGCCGCCACCATGGCCAGAACGGCGATGAGCAAGATCTGCACCACCCGGTCCGTGTCGCGGGGGAACCGCCGAATGGCGACCGCCACCCCCCAGACGGCCAGGCCGAGCCCGACCAGATGGACGGCCACCAGTGCTATCGCGGGCCGCACGGTCAAGCCGAGGAAATCGGCGCCGAACAGCGCCAGCACATCCTTGAGAGTGCCAATCAAGCTTCGCACCAGCGCATCGCCGGGGATCATCTGGTCGGCAAGCGGCAGCAGCCCGTATCCGCCATGCGCGCGGATCAGCCGGTACGCCGCCGATGCTGCCGGAATGGCCAGCACCGCTGCCGCGGCCAGCGCCAGGTCGGGCCGGGCCGACGCAAGGGGCCGGCGTTCCACCGCCAGCTGGTGATAGGCCCGGGCCGCGCACGCCACGGCAAGCGGCACCACGCCCGCCCACAACACCAGCGGGTCGGCCACCAGCGCCCAAGCGAGCAGGACTACCACGATCACCGGCGTCCACCAGCGCCGGTCTGCCAGTCGGTCCACTACCAGCCAGGTGACCAGAAGCGGCACGGCGGTCCCGGCATGATCGGGTGACAGCATGAAGATCGCGGTCCCCGGCCCGAGCTGCGGCGCGAGCATGATCCCGCCCGCAACGAGCATCCGCACGACCGCTTCACGACCGGTTGTCCGGCCTTTGGCCAGCAGCGCCGACAACAGCACCAGCAGCGTACAGGTCATTGCCCCGGCAACGTGCACTACCGCAACTCTGACCCCCATCACCGACTCCAGGAGCACGTACTGGGGCAGTTCGGTGCTCCAGAAGGACACCTGCGACAACTGCCAGCCGTGGAGCAGAACGTTGCCATGCAGCATGTCGTGAGCTTGCAGAATGTCCGCCGCCCCGTCCGAGTTCAGCGACCGGGTCCAGGACTGCCGCAGGTAGCACAGGAACAGCACGGCACCGGCCAGGGCCAGCAGCGAGCCGGTGATCAAGCCCGGCCGCGAGCGGGCCAGGACCGGACGGGGCTCATCGCGACCAGCAACCTCGCCGTCCGCGCCGGGGCTCACCGCCACAGCGGACGGAAGCGCCACCACCTTGCGGGATCTCGGCATCGGAACTCCGGCCGCAGTGAGTCTCGGGACCGAAGCAGCGGAATCCGGAGCCCCGGCCATAGGCAACCCTGCCACATATATGGAAGCGTCAGCTCGCTAACGTCAACTGCTGCCAACCAGTCCTCATGCGGCGCGCCCGTCGCTGGGAGGGTTTCTTAGGGCGGCGTTTGGGGGGACTGTAAGAACAACGGTGTAACTCCTGTGACAGGACGGGCAGATGGTCCGTCTGAGAGGAGACACCATGAGCACAGCGCACGTGGATGTGGCGGGGACCGCTGGACCGGCCGGCCCTGCGGTAAATGATGGCCGGGTGGATGCATCCGATGAGGAGCTGGCCCGGCAGCTGGCCGAGCAGGCCCGGGCTGAGGGGATCCCACTGACTGGGCCGGGCGGGCTGCTGGGGCGGCTGACCAAGGTGGTGCTGGAGTCCGCCCTGGAAGCCGAGATGGACGATCATCTCGGTTACCGCAAGCACGATCCGGCCGGCTCCGGGAGCGGGAACTCCCGTAACGGGCACCGGGACAAGACGGTGCTGACCCAGGCCGGGCCGGTGGGCATCGAGGTGCCCCGGGACCGGGACAGTTCCTTTGCCCCCCAGATCGTGCCCAAGCGGGCCAGACGGCTGGGCGGGATCGATGACATGGTCATCTCGCTGGTAGCCAAGGGCCTGACCACCGGGGAGGTGCAAGCCCACCTGGCCGAGATCTACGGCACCGAGGTCTCCCGGGACACCATCTCGGCGATCACCGACCGGGTCCTGGAGGGGCTGGCTGAATGGCAGTCCCGGCCGCTGGACCCGGTTTACGCGGTGCTGTTCCTGGACGCCATCCACGTCAAAATCAGGGATGGGCAGGTCGCCAACCGGCCCATCTACGTCGCGCTCGGCGTCACCGCCGACGGCGAACGCGGCATCCTCGGGCTCTGGGCCGGCGAGCACGGCGACGGGGAAGGCGCCAAGTACTGGCTGCGGGTCCTGACCGAGATCAAGAACCGCGGCACGCGCGATGTGCTCATGGTCGTCTGCGACGGCCTGAAAGGCTTCCCGGAGGCCATCGCCGCGACCTGGCCCGCCGCGGTGACCCAGACCTGCATCGTGCACCTGCTGCGCAACAGCTTCCGCTATGCCAGCCGCCGGGACTGGGACAAGCTCGCCAAAGACCTCAAACCCATCTATACCGCCGCCACCGACGCTGAGGCGCTGGACCGGTTCGCCGAGTTCAGCGCCAGCTGGGAGGCCCGCTACCCGGCCATCATCAAGCTGTGGGAGGCCGCCTGGGCCGAGTTCACCCCGTTCCTGGCCTTCGACCGCGAGATCCGCACCCTGATCACCACCACCAACGCCATCGAGAGCCTGAACGCCCGGTTCCGCCGCTCCGTCAAGGCCCGCGGCCACTTCCCCACCGAGCAGGCCGCCCTCAAGCACCTCTACCTGGTCATTCTCAGCCTGGATCCCACCGGCCGGGGCCGCCAGCGCTGGTCCAACCGGTGGAAAGGCGCCCTGAACGCCTTCGACATCACCTTCGACGGCCGCCTCAGCGCCGGACGCAAGTAACCCATCAAGATCCAGTTACACCGTTAAGTTGACAGTCCCCGTTTGGGTCAGCAGGGCGATCCGGTCCCCTGGCCGCATGACGAGATGCGGGTCAGGCGAGCGCAGGTGCCGGTTGCGGAGCAGCGAGACCGGCATGGACCCCGACGGCCAGGTGATGTCGCTGAGCTTGCTGCCGACGGAGGGCGAGTCGTCGGGCAAGGTAATTTCGAGTACGCGGTAGCCGGGCAGTGGATTGGGCGGCTGACCTGCGGCGCTTTGACGGTCGTGGTGCGCCCCGGGGGCGCCCGTGGAATCGGAAATCTGTTCTGCCGCGCCCGCTACGGTGTCCGCTGTTTCCTGTGCCTGCGCCGCGTGGTGCTGGACGGCACGGATCTCCCGGGCGACGGCCGCGATGACGGCCGCGTTGGTCACCCAGCCGGTGATGTGCTCGGCGTCGTCGGACAGCACGGGAAGACCGTCCCGGCCGTAGATCTCGAGCTGGCGCAGAGCTTGCGCCAGCGATTCGGTAGCCAAGATGGCCTGCGGGTCCAGTTCGCCGGTGACCGGGCCGGGCAGGGCCGCCGCCGGACCGGGGGCTGAGGCGGTGACATCGGAGCGGGTGATCGCACCGGAGCCGCTTGTGATGATGAACGGTGGCTGGAAGGCCTGCATGGCGTCGCTGACCTTGAGGTCCTGCAGGATCCGCCAGGGGGTGGTCCGGTCGATGTCGGTGCCGCGGCGCAGCAGTTTGGTGGTGTAGATGGTGCCGTAGCTGAGTGCGCGGGAGACGGTGGAGGCGACGGCGACCGCGAGCATGACCGGCAGGGTCAAGGTGAAGTCGCCGGTCATCTCGACCACGCTGGCCAGCGAGGTCAGCGGGGCCCGGGCGGCGGAGGTGAACACTGCCCCCATACCCACCACCGCGTACAGGGCCGGGGGGCCGGCCGCGGCACCGAACAGGTGGTGCGCGATGTCGCCGAAGGCCATGCCCGAGGTGACGCCGATGAACAGCGACGGGGCGAATACCCCACCCGATCCGCCGATGCCCATGGTCAGGCTGGTCGCGGCGATCTTGGCCACCGCGAGCAGAATCAAGAACCACAGCACGTACCCGCCGCCGGTGGCCTTGAACATGACCGGGTAACCGACCCCGTACATCTGCGGGATGGCCAGCAGCACAGCCCCAGCACCACACCACCCACGGCGGGCCGGGCCCACTGCGGGCGGTTGCCCCACAGCCGGTCGCACAGGTCCTCGGTCTTGTACAGCACGCCCTTGAACGCCAGGCCGAACAGCGCGGCGATGACCGCGAGCACCGCGACCAGCAGGTAATCGGCCGGATGCGGCAACGTGATACCGGCCGGGAAGCCGGACAAGAAGGGCTGGGACCCCAGGAACGGGATGGCGATGGCGTCGGCGACCATGGCCGACAGCATCACGGTGAACAGCGCGTCGATCGAGAACTCCCGCAAGATGATCTCGACCCCGAAGAACACGCCGGTGATCGGGGCGTTGAAGGTGGCCGCGATCGCGCCAGCCGCGCCGCAGGCGACCAGGATCCGCAGCCGTTTCTCTGGCACCTTGACCCGCTGGCCCACCGCCGAGGCCAGGGCCGAGCCGATCTGCACGATCGGCCCCTCCCGGCCGACCGAGCCCCCCGCCCCGATGCACAGCGCCGAGGCGAGCGCTTTGACCACGCTGACCTGCGGGCGGATCTGCCCGCCGTTGTCCGCCACCGCGATCATCACCTCAGGCACGCCGTGCCCGCGGGCCTCGGGGGCGAACCGGGAGATCAGCGGCCCGTACAGCAGGCCGCCGACGACCGGGATCACCACGAAGAATCCCAGCCCTAGCCAGGGCAGGTGCGCGCTGCCGACGTAACCCTGCTGGCCGAACTCATCGTGACCGGTAGCCAGCCAGGTGAACAAATAGATGAGATACCGGAACGCCACCGCACTCAATCCCGCACCGACGCCCACCAGCAGGGCCAGCAGGAACAGGCCACCCCGGCCACCGCGCAGCCAGGCCCCCGCCTGTGCGGTCCGGAACGACCGGTCCCCCCTGGTGGCGGTCACCGTCGGGTTCGTCATTTTGTCCTTCCAGGAGAGCGGGAGCCGGGTGGCGGGCAAACGTCAAGCGGGAACGCCCGCGGGCGGCAGGTCCGGAGCCGGGGCGGGTGGCCACAGATGCTCGGGAATCTCGCCCGCCGCCGCGGCGAACGTTTCGAAGGCCGCCGCGATGGCCTGCTGCTGGCCCGCGGGCAGCTTGGCCAGAATGTCCTCAATCAGGACCCGCCTTCGGGCCGTCGCCTCATCCACCACCTGCCGGCCAGCAGGCGTGAGCGAGACCACCACCGACCGGCGATCAGCTCGGGCTCGATGACGGCGGGCCAGTTGCTTGCGGACCAGCCGGTCGGTCATCCGTCCCGCCGTCGACGGCGCCACATCCAGCGCGGCGGCCAGGTCTGTCATCCGCTGCGGCCCCCGGGAAGCCAGCACGACCAGCATCCGGTACTGAGCGATCGTGGTGTGCTCGGCGGCCGCCCCGAGCGACTTCGTGCTGACCGCGACCAGCGCCCGGCTCGCGGTCAGTACCGCATCGACGACAGCCCCCTCCACAGGTGCCTCCGTCTACTTTTGCAGCTGTCAATATTTGCACTATGCAATATTAAGAACTTACATTAATAGCTCTATGCGTGCAAAGGCCAGAGCGGTATTGCCGCAGCGTGACGACGCAGCCGGGGTCGTGCGCGAGCGCCATGAGGGCGGCGGTCAGTCAAGGTGGTCAAGGGCGTCTATGACCGGCCGAGGTTCGGTGGGGGTGCTGTGTCCGGGATGAACTTCGATCCACCGGACGGTGTGGCTGCCATCGAGGATGACGGTGGCGTCGGACGGCTGCATGAGGCCGAGGCTGCCAGCGACGGCGTTGGCCGGGTCGGAGACAACTGTGAAGCCCAGCTCGTGTTGCTGCATGGCCAATGACGCGTCTGGTTTCTGCGGGCTGATCGCGACCAGCTTGATGCCCCGTTCGGTCAGATGCGGAAGCAGTTGCTCCCGGTAAGCGGCCAAGGCGATGTTGCGGTGCGGAGACCAGACGCCCCGGTAGAAGACCAGGATCGACGGGCCATCCCCGGCCGCGGCGTACAGCGTCGTGGCCGCACCGTGTATGTCGAATAGGTCCGCGTCGGGCAGGATGGTCCCGGCTGGGGTGATGCCGCCTGGGGCGTTGGACGCTGGGCCAGCCTGCTCGCGGGGGTGAACGTCAGGACCGTCCGATGGCTCATTAGCAGGGGCTTGACTGGAATGGTGGGCAGGCTCCGGCCTGACCTGATGGGCAGGCTCTTCTTCCGCAAGAGGACCGACGGGTTCCTGGCTGGACATGGGCTCCATTCGTGCATCGCGGCGCACCGCCCTTAGCCGCAGCGCGAGCGCAGTGGCGGACAGCAGGAACAGCGCCCCCGTCACGGCGAGCCAGTGCCAGAGGTAGGGGTTCAGCGGCAGGGTCGTCGAGGCCGGGAAACGGGTCGGCAGCCGAAAGATCAGCGGGAACCAGATGAGCAGCAGAACGCCGGATAGCACGGCTGGGACGCGGAGGTAGTTGATCCATGGCCCAGCGGGCAGGTTCAGCGGGCGGTGCCTGAAGACCGCCATGGCAGATCTGTCCGCCAGCGTGTACAGCGGCATCAGGAGCAGGTCGTGGCCGATAACTGCGGCGACGAACCACACGAGGATGCCAACGGGGTTGTGCCGCAGCAGCTCGGCCGCGGCGTACCCGGCGAGCGCAAAGCTGCCGAGCATGGCGAGCAGGTGGAGCGGGCTGGCACCGTACCAGCGCAGTAGGCGGGACACGTCAACTCCGGAAGGTCACGCTGGTGACCCACTTGGTGTTGTGCACGCCGGGGTTGGCGGGCACGATCACCCGGGCCGGGTAGCCGTGGTTGGGCGAGAGGTCCGCGCCGTTGACCCGCAGAGCGAGCAGTGAGTCTGGGTCCATGATCTGCCCCGCGGACAGGACCGCCTGGCTGAACGCGCCGCCGCGCTGCAGGGACTGCACCAGGACGCTCGCCGGATGGGTGACGCCGGCCAGCCGGGCGAGGTCGCGCAGCCGGACACCGCTCCAGGCCTGATCGTCGGTGGACCACCCCTCGACGCACGCGATCGGCAGGCTGGCGGTGTGCTGTTCCATGCCGAGCAGGTCGGCTCGAGGCAGCACGACCGGCGGGCGGCCGGCCGGGCTGTCGTTCATGAGCGTGAGCCGCCAGGCGGGGCCGGTTTCTGACTCCTTGATTCCTACGCTGGCGGCGGTCTGGTTGACCTGGAAATCGCCGGGCCCACCGCTGACGTCCTGGCCGTGCGGGGCGAGCAGCGCGGTCCGCCGCAGCGGCCCGCCCAGTGACTGGCCTACGGCCAGGATCGCGATGAGAGCCGAGCCCGCGCCCGCGAACGTCAGGACGCCGCGCCGGGAGATCGTCGGTTCGGCGGGATCGAGGGGGGCCAGGTAACCGGCCGCCGGCGGCTCCGGGCGCATCCGGGTGAGGCCGGAGCGTAGTTCCCCGATCAGGCTGCGGCTGCGCAGGGCCCTGATCATGGCGGGCAGCTTGAGGGTCACGTGGACGACGAAGCCCGCGGTGAACACCCAGGCGCCGTAGAAGTGCAGCGGGTAGAAGGACCCGGGGAACTTGTACCAGGTCTGAATGTTCAAGATCCCGGTGGCGAACTCGAACACCGCCCCGCCGACGAGCAGGAACAGCGACAGCCGTTCCAGGGCGTGAGCGGGCGAGCGGAGCGGTGGCCACTCGAACAGCTTCGGCAGCACCGACCACAGTTTGAACAGCAGAATCGGGACCAGTATCAGCCCGAGGGTGACGTGAACGCCCTGGTTGAGCCGGTAGAGCCAGACTGGATGAGTGGGCCAGGAGAACAGGTAAAAGCCGAGCAGCCCCTTGCCCCGGGTTTCATCATTGACCGGGCTGAGGTCGGGGTTGTAGGCGGCGTAGGACAACAGACCGGTTATGAACACCACGGGAATCGATACCAGCAGCACCAGGCCGAACATCGAGGTCAGCCACGGGCCGCGGACCGGGCTGCGCCAGAACGACCGGCGGAACGGGCCGGGAGGACTGGCCGTCAGCGACTTCAGCTGCGACCTCACGAGCGACTCTCCTTTTCGGTTCCGTCGAGGAGGCGGACGACGGCCTGGCAGGAGCGGCCCCCTCGGGGGAGCCATACCGAGGCGGCGGGGCGGGGGTTGACCCCCGCGACCGGGCGGAACAGGGCGGCCGGGGCCCCGGCCAGCAGCGGCTGCGGGCACCGGCGGTAGTAGTGGCTGAGCGAGACCGGATACCCGAGCGGGACCGACAGGTCATCGGTGATGATCGCGCTGAACCGGTGGGAGGCGACCGCGTTCGCGGCACTGTGCGTGAAGCTCGCGATCGCGGTCTGGTCCCGGGCCCGCAGCACGTCGTCCGCCGCGGCCTGATGCGCGGTCGGTGCCATTCCCGCCAGCACGCTCAGGCCGGGGTCTGCGGGGACCGCGATGGTCCCGCCGATCGCTCGCATGCCCGCTATCAGCCGTTCGCCGACCGCGCGGTCAGCGCGGGTGGGAATCGCCTGAGACGGGTGAAAGCCACTGAGCAGGAAGGCCAACTGGGCCAGGACGAGTACGGCCGATGCCGAACTGGCCCACCAGGCCGATCCGCGGCCCAGGGCCAGGCCGGCCAGCAGCGCCACGGCGAGGTACGCGGGCAGGACGTCGTTGATGCCGCCGCCGCGGTGAATCAGAGCGGCGTAGCCCTCGAGCGCCAGCGCGGCGCAGCCTGCGAGCAGCACGGGGGGCACCCGTCGCGCCCCGACCACGGCGGCACACGCCGCGATGCCCATCGTGGAAAGCAGGGCCGTCCAGAACCAGCCGAAGCCGCTGCCGCTCAGCGAGTGCTCGGCCATCAGCTCAAAGACGTAGTAGAGGTACCAGCCGCCGCTGGTGAGCGCGAGCACGAGCGTGCTGGTGCCGAGAACCGCGGCTCCGGTCAGCGCGGCGACGCGGGCGAGCCGGCGGCGCGGGCCTGCCATCAGGACGGCGATCACCGCCACCCCCTCGGCGAGCCCGGTCTGCTTGGTGAGGGCCGCGGCGGCCAGCAGCACCCCGACGGCGATGGCGCCGTGCATGCTCCGCATCCACCGGGCGGCGTACAGACCGCCCAGGCTGAGCGCGAGGAAAAGCGAGTCGACCCGGCCGATATCGAACCACGTGCCCGTGGCCAGGTAGCTCGCGGCGAACACGCCTGCGGCGGCGATCCCGGCCGCGACGCTCCCCGTTTCGCGCTGAACCAGGCGGCCCAGCAGGGCGTAGCAGGCCAGGGAGGACAGCAGCGACACCAGCCGCAGCGGGAGGTAGGAGACACCGATCACGCGGGCCACCGCGGCCGACACGGCGAAGTAGAGCGGCGGGTAGCCATCAGGGACGTACCCGGCGGTCGGGGCCGGATACAGCGGCTGGCCGGCCAGGATGCGGTGAACCTCGATCAGCGAGCTGCCTTCCAGCCATTCGAGGGCAAACGGGTAGGTCAGCCGGCTCAGCGCGACGTACAGGTAGGCACCGATCGCGACGAGGCCAGCCAGCGCCGCGGCCAGCCGCACCACGCGCGGCGCACTCTGCCGCCAAGGCAGCCTGGCCGGGGCTGGCCGGCCTGCGCTGGGCGGACGTGACTTGATGTCCGGACTGCTAAAGGTCACGTTGTGTATTACATGCGGGCGCCCCATAAGGCGGCAAGGAATTTCTGCCTTACAAACCAAAGAATTGCCGCGCGTCTTACAAACTGAGGAATTTCCGCTTGGCAAACTGGTGATAAATCCCGGTTCCAGCGGATCGCCGGAATTGACCGTACATAGACTCGGAGAATGCGAGTACTAGTGACCGGCGGTGCCGGTTTTATCGGGTCTCATGTTGTCAAGGCGCTCGCCACTGCTGGCCATGAGGTCAGAGTGCTGGACGCGCTGCTGCCGTGTGTCCACCCCGGCGGTATCCCCCCGTTTTCCGATGATCCCGGCTTCGAGTTCGTACACGGCGACGTCCGTGATGCGCAGACGGTCGACGATGCGCTGCGCGGCGTCAGCGCGGTCTGCCACCTGGCGGCGATGGTCGGGCTGGGCGTCGATTTCGGCGACGCGCCCCTGTACGCCGGCTGTAACGACCTGGGGACGGCGGTTCTGCTCGCCGCGATGGCCCGTGCGAGAGCGACCCGGCTCGTGCTGGCCTCGTCCATGGTCGTGTACGGCGAGGGCGCTTACTCGTGCGCCGAGCACGGGTTTACCGCGACGCCGCCGCCGCGACATGCCGCTGACCTCGACGCGGGCCGGTTCGAGCCATGCTGCGAGCGCTGCGGCGAGCCCCTGTCATCGGAGCTGGTCCCCGAGGAGACACCGCTCGCGCCGCGCAACGTCTACGCCGCGACCAAGGTCGCGCAGGAGCACCTGGTCGGCTCCTGGGCCCGGGCAACAGCAGGTCAGGCGGTGGCGCTGCGCTATCACAACGTGTACGGGCCGGGGATGCCGCGCGATACGCCGTACGCCGGGGTGGCGTCGTTCTTCCGCTCGGCCCTGGCGGCCGGGCGGGCGCCGCGGGTCTTTGAGGACGGAGCGCAGCGACGGGATTTCGTCCATGTCCGCGACGTGGCCGCCGCCACTGTGGCCGCGCGGGACACGCTGGCCGGCCCAGGTGTCCCCGGCGGGCCGGGCGCCCTGCGCGCCTACAACGTCGGCAGCGGCACCCCGCGCACCGTGGGTCAGCTGGCGTCGGCGCTGGCCGACGCCTACGGCGGTCCGAGCCCCGTGATCACCGGCGAGTACCGGCTCGGCGACGTCCGGCATGTCACCGCGTCCAGCGCGCGCATCTGGCGGGAACTGCGGTGGCGCGCGACCGTGCCGTTCCCCGAGGGGGTCGCGGAGTTCGCCGCAGAGCCAGCCGGCCGCGTGCCGGCCTGACGACCAGGCGATTCACGAGCAGGCGGGCAGCCTCATCTCAAAGCAGCAGCCAACCTCGGTGTTCACGACGCGGACGCTCCCCTGGTGGGCTTCCACGACGCCGCGCACGATCGCCAGGCCCAGGCCGGCGCCGCTATCGGGGGCGGGGCTGCGAGCCTCGGTGCCGCGCCAGGCCAGGTCGAAAACATAAGGAAGGTCGCCTTCCGGGATGCCGCCGCAGCTGTCGGCCACGGCCAGCAAGGCGTGCCCGTCCTCAGACTTCGCCTCGACGAACACGCGGCCTCCCGGCGGGGTATGCCGGATGGCATTGGCCAGCAGGTTGGTGAGCGCGCGGGACAGCTCGCGCGGGTCGGCACGGACGGCGAGCTGCCTGGCCGCGCGGCCATCCACCAGTACACCGCGCTCCTGGGCCAGCGCCTCGGTGCTGGCGAGCACGTCGCTGACCAGATCATCCAGGCCGATCTGGTCGGACGACAGCTGCAGGGTGCCCGAATGGATGCGGGACAGCTCGAACAGGTCATCGACCATGGTCCCCAGGCGTTCGGCCTCGGCCCGCATCTGCTTGTGGTAGCGCGGTGGATCGGCGGCCAGGCCGTCCTCCAGCGCCTCGGCCATCGCGCGCAGTCCGGCCAGCGGGGTGCGCAGGTCATGGGAGACCCAGGCCACCAGCTGCCGCCGGGACTGCTCAAGTGCTCGCTCCCGCGACCGGGATTTCGCCAGCTTCGCGCTGGTGTCCGTCAATTCCCGGGACAGGGCCGCGAACTCCGCCGCCAAGGGCCCCACCGGAGCCTGGAATTGGCCCGCCTCGTCGCCGAGCGACCGCGCCGCCTGGCGCAGGGCCGCGCTACCGGACTCGACCTGCCGCCCGAGCAGCCAGCCGAAGATGGACGCCACGATGCCAGCGATGATGCACACCATCACGACGACGCCGAGATCGTGCTGGGACAAGAACATGGCCTCGGCGGTGCCGAGCGTGCCGGCCACGATCGCGAGCACGGGCACGGCGCCACTGGCTTGGATGGACAGGCGGAGCGAGGCCCGGCGCAACAGCCGGATGACGCCCATACCGGCCAGGCCCACGGCGCCGGAGCAACCGACCGCGATCAGCACAATCTGGATCTGGGCGTTCACGCCAGGTTCGCCTCCCAGCGGTATCCGACGCCCCAGACCGTCTGGAGCTGGGTCGGCGAGGCGGGCTCCCGCTCGACTTTGTCGCGCAGCCGGCGTACGTACACGGTGATGGTCGACAGGTCGCCGAACGACCAGCCCCACACCTGGTCGAGCAGCTCAGCGCGGGTGAACGCCCGGCCTGGATGGGAGACGAAGAAGGCGAGCAGGTCAAATTCACGCACGGTCAAATCCAGTTCCCGGCCGTCGCTGCGGGCGCGCCGGGCCGCGACGTCAATCTCCAGCCGTCCCGAGCGCACCGGCGGCGGCGCGGCCGTCGCCGCTGTGCCAGCCGCGCGGGCCCGGCGGAGAACGGCCTGCACCCGCAGGGTCAGCTCCCGAGGGCTGAACGGCTTGGTCACATAGTCGTCGGCGCCGCTTTCCAGCCCCAGCACACGGTCGCTCTCCTCGCCGAGCGCGGTCAGCATGATCACCGGCAGCGGCGCCTGCGCGTCCTGCCCCTCGCGCAGGCGCCGGCATACCTCGAGGCCACTGATTCCCGGCAGCATCAGGTCGAGGACGACCAGATCGGGCCGCCACGTCGTGGCGATCTCCAGTGCCGTGTGCCCGTCCACCGCGTGCCGGGGGTCGAGTCCGGCGTCGCGCAGGTAGTCCACGACGACCTCCGCCACGGTCAGGTCATCTTCGACAACGAGAATGCGTGCGTCCACGAGCCGAGTCTAAGAACGTCCGACCCCGTAAGGAACAGCCAGGCGCTTATTTCAGCATTAAAGGAAGATATTTCTTCGGATTGTCATAAGTGCCCTGCCGGGCATATTAAGCAGACGTGCCGGGCTCCGGAAGATGGAGTTCCTCATTTTGTAAGGCCCTACAACAAAACGCCAGGCCCGGCTTGTAATACGGTCGCTACCGTGACCGTTGACGTAATCTTGCCGTGCCTGAACGAGGCGCCGGCATTGCCTTGGATTCTCGACAAGATGCCCGCCAATTTCCGGCCGATTGTCGTCGACAACTGCTCCACCGACGGGTCGGGAGAGATCGCGCGCTCGCTCGGCGCGACGGTCGTGCCCGAACCAACCCCGGGCTTCGGCGCCGCCGCCCAGACCGGCCTGCTGGCGGCGACCAGCGACCTGGTGTGCTTCTGCGACTGTGACGGCAGCCTTGACCCGCGGCAGTTTCCTCTCCTGATCCGGCCGCTGCTAGCGGGCCAGGCCGATATGGTGCTCGGCC
Organism: Streptosporangiaceae bacterium; assembly: GCA_965277615.1. GTDB lineage: Bacteria > Actinomycetota > Actinomycetes > Streptosporangiales > Streptosporangiaceae > Bog-532. Next base: position 1,461,854 of record CBDIDG010000005.1, read on the forward strand.
GCCGCCGTACGCAGCAGCGGAACGCCTGGCCGCTGCCAGCGCGGCTGGCCAACTGGGAACTGGCCCGGCGGGTCCGCCGCCGCACCGGACTGGGGATCCGTGACCTGGGACCGATGCGGGCGGCCGGCCGGGAGGCACTGCTCAGCCTGGCCCTCGCCGACCGGCGGTTCGGATATCCGCTGGAGATGGTCATGAACGCCGCGGCCGCCGGCTGGCGCGTGTCTGAGGTTGAGGTGACCTACCTGCCACGCATCGGAAAATCCAAGGTGACAGGCACCGTCGGAGGCTGCGTACGCACCGTGCGGGACATGAGTCAGGTACTGGCCCGGTGACCGTCGCGGGGCCGGAATCGGCTACCACCCTGCTCGTCATGGCCAAGCAGCCAGTCCCCGGCCGGGTCAAGACCCGGCTGGTGCCACCGTGCACGCACGAGCAGGCCGCCGCGCTGGCCGAGGCCGCGCTGGCCGACACGCTGCACACCGTGCTTACGGTGCCGGCCCGGCGGCGGGTCCTGGTGCTGGACGGCAGGCCGGGTCCGTGGCTGCCCCCGGGGTTCGACATCGTGCCGCAGTGCGATGGCCCGCTCGACGAGCGCCTCGCTGGTGCCTTCGCCGCGGTTCGCGGCCCGGCGCTGCTCATCGGCATGGACACGCCGCAGGTGACACCAAACCTGCTTTCCGTGAATTGGCATGCGGCCGACGCCGTGTTCGGCCCGGCCGCCGACGGCGGGTTCTGGGCGCTGGGCCTGCGCGTGCCGGATCCCGTCCTCCTGCGCGGCGTCCCCATGTCGACCGCGAGTACCGGAGCCATCCAGCGGTCCCGGCTACTCGCGGCCGGGCTGCGCGTCGCCGACCTGCCGCGGCTGCGCGACGTGGACACCGCGGCCGATGCCCTGGCTGTCGCCCGCCAGGCGCCGCGCAGCCTTTTCGCGGCGCGGGCACGGGAACTCGCCGCCGTCTTGAGCGGGACCGAAAGCGTCCTCGGGGAGACAGCATGATGGCCGGGGCGATCGCCCTGTACGAAGAGGCCCTGTACCAAGAGGCGCTGTACGAAGAGGGGCTGCGCGAGGAAGCCGCGCCACTGTCCCTGCGGACAGCTGATGGCCGCGCGCTGCCACTTCACATGTCCCGGTGGTGCGGACCGACCGACGCCGCCGACGACGAACTGCTCCGGCATTGCCGGGGCCCGGTCCTGGATGTGGGCTGCGGCCCTGGACGGCTGACGGTGGCCCTGATCGAGCGGGGAATTCCGGCGCTGGGCGTGGACATCTCACAGGCCGCGGTGGCTCGGGTACGCGAAGCGGGGGCGCCCGCCCTGCACCGCTCGGTGTTCGATCCACTGCCCGGGCAGGGCCGCTGGGCTACCGTGCTGCTCGCGGACGGCAATATCGGCATCGGCGGCCTGCCTGCCCGGCTGCTCCACCGCTGCGCCCAGTTGCTGGCACCGGACGGCCAGCTCCTGGTCGAAGCAGACCCCGTCGATGTCGATGAGCAACTGACCGCATACCTCGAACGTCCCGACGGCCGCCGCGGCCCGGATTTCCCCTGGGCCCTCATGGGCACGGCAGCCTTGCTGCAGGCCGTGACCGACGCCGGCCTGCACGTCACCGGGCAATGGCAGCACACGGACCGCGCGTTCGTCTGTGCGGCCAGGCGATCCTCGGCGAGGCCGGAACAAGTGCCCGGCCCGTGGCCGGTTTCGCGAACGCAGGTAAGACGGTCCGCTGGGGCGACACATACCTAGCAGACGGTTCTTGTCCCGGGCTGTCTCCAGCGGCCGAGAAGGAGAACTGCGATGCCCCTGCTCAATCCCGGTGACCCGTTCCCGCGGCTGACGATGAACGTACTCGGCGGCGAGGCACTGACCGTCCCGGACGCGTTCACCGGCGACTTCGCCGCGGTGCTGTTCTACCGTGGCGCGTGGTGCCCCTACTGCAACGCGCAGCTGGCTGCCTTCCAGCGAGCAGGCCAGCGGCTGGCCGACGCGGGTATCCGCGTCGCTGCCCTGTCAGTGGACGACGAGGCGACCACGGCGGACCTGGCCGCCAAACACGGCCTGGCCTTCCCCATCGGCTACGGCGCCGACGCGCCCGCCGTCGCCGCGGCCACCGGCGCCTTCATCAACCTGGACCCGCTGTACCTGCAGTCCACGGGCTTCGTGCTCGACCCCGCCGGGAACGTCGTGGTCAGCGTGTACTCCAGCGGCGCCATCGGGCGGCTCGTTCCCGAGGACGTCATCGGCCTTGTCCGCTACCTGCGCGAGCACTCGCCAGCCGCGACGGGATGAGCTAGAGACGGGCTCTTGATCTAGCGCTTGACATCCGGCGGCGATGTCGGGGAATGCGTCTGCTGGTCGCCGGCCGGGGCGCTCCGGGCGCCGGAGAGCGTGTGGATATGCGGGTAGTGCAGCTCGAAGGCCGGCCGCTCGGACCGGATCCGCGGGATCCGGTAGAAGTTGTGCCGCGGCGGCGGGCAGGAGGTGGCCCACTCCAGCGAGCTGCCGAAGCCCCACGGGTCCTCGACGTTGACCTTCTCGCCGAACCGGTAAGTCTTATAGACGTTGTAGAGGAACAGCAGGATCGACAGGGTCAGGATCCAGGACCCGACCGTGGACACCTGATTCAGCGTAGTGACCAGATGGGGAAAGTCCGGATAGATCGGGATGCGGCGCACCATACCCTCGTCGCCGATCCAGTGCTGGACCAGGAACGTGGTATGAAAGCCGACGAACATCAGCCAGAACTGGATCTTGCCAATCCGGTCGTCGAGCTTCTTCCCGGTCATCTTCGGCCACCAGAAATAAAAGCCCGCGAACATGGCGAACAGCACCGTGCCGGCCAGCACGTAGTGGAAGTGCGCGACCAGGAAGTAGGTGTCGCTGACCGCGAAGTCCTGTGGGGGCGACGCCAGGATGATGCCGGTGATGCCGCCGAGCAGAAACGTGATCAGGAAGCCGATGCTGAACAGCATGGGCGGCTCGAACGTCAGCTGCCCCTTCCACATGGTGCCGATCCAGTTGAAGAACTTCACGCCGGTGGGGATGGCGATCAGGAAGGTCATGAACGAGAAGAATGGCAGCAGCACCGACCCGGTCGTGAACATGTGGTGGGCCCAGACGGTGGCGGACAGACCGGCGATGGCGATGGTGGCCGCGATCAGGCCCTTGTAGCCGAACAGCGGCTTGCGGCTGAACACCGGCAGGATCTCGGTGACGATGCCGAAAAACGGCAGCGCCAGGATATAGACCTCGGGATGGCCGAAGAACCAGAACAAGTTTTGCCACAGGATCGGCCCACCGGTCGCGGCGTCGAAGACGTGCGCGCCGAGCCGGCGGTCCAGCTCGAGGACGAGCAGGGCCGCGGTCAGGGTCGGGAACGCCAGCAGGACCAGGACCGAGGTGAGCAGGATGTTCCAGGTAAAGATGGGCATCCGGAACATGGTCATGCCCGGGGCGCGCAGACAGAAGATCGTCGTTATGAAGTTGACCCCGCCCAGGATCGTGCCGAGGCCCGACAGCACCAGTCCCATGATCCACAGGTCAGCGCCGACGCCGGGTGAGTACACGCTGTTGGTCAACGGGCTGTAGGCGTACCAGCCGAACGCGGCGGCGCCGCCCGGGGTCAAGAAGCTGCCCACCACGATCAGGCCGCCGAACAGGAAAAGGTAGTAGCTCAGCAGGTTCATCCGGGGAAACGCCACGTCGGGCGCGCCGATCTGCAGCGGCATGATCACGTTCGCGAATCCGATGAACAGCGGCGTGCCGAACAGCAGCAGCATGATCGTGCCGTGGATGGTGAACAGCTCGTTGTACACCTGGGCGGACACGATGTGATTGAGCGGCTCGAACAGCTGCAACCGGATGATGATCGCCATGATCCCGGCCAGCAGGAAGAACCCGAACGAGGTGATCAGGTACATGTAGCCGATCACCTTGTGGTCGGTGGACGACAGCCAGCCGGCCAGCACCCTGCCCTTTCGCTCGGTGCGAAGCCGTGGCACCAGCGGCGTCCCAGCCGGCGGCCACCGCTGCAGGTCACTGTCGATATCGCTGCTCACATGGCACCTTCCCGGAACAGGCCGGGGCGACGATTGCAGGGCTCGTGCGCGGCAAGCCTGCCCGGCCCAGGCGTCCAAATCACCAGATCTGGTAGATATGGGCCGGCTGATGGCTTCGCTAGGCAACGGCGCCGGCGTGCCCGCCCGGATCGGCGACGGTGGCGTCATGCCCGTCTCGTCACCAAGTGGTTTGGCTGTCCGAGTCCGGGTAGGCCGGCCGAATGGTATTCACATCCAGCAAATCCCGCTCAGGCCGGTCCGGCCGGGAGCTGGCCGGGCCCATTGCTATCGGTGCCGCCGCCGGGGTGACCACTGCGGTTGGGGTGATGCTCGGCCGCAAGGCGGTGACCCAAGCCAAAGTCGGTAAAGGGCATCCGCTCAAGCATCGCCTTCTCGACCTGGCCTCCGGCGCTATCCAGACGAAGTATCCGGTCGACGCGATGAGCACCTATCTCAACGGCTTCCATATGTACGCCGACGAGATGGGTCGGCAGGTGGAGGCGTCCCATTTCTGCATTCATTTGCGCCACGACCTGCACCAGTGCGTGATCTTCGACCGCAACGCGCCCGATGCGCGCCTGATCGGGATCGAGTACATCGTCAGCGAGGAGCGCTTCCGCGGCCTCCCGGACGACGAGAAGCGGCTGTGGCACAGCCACCACTACGAGGTGAAATCCGGCGAGTTGGTCGCCCCGGGAATCCCCGATCTGGCCGAGCACGCTTACTTCAGCGACCTGGTGACGACCTACGGGAAGACGTTCCACACCTGGCAGTACGACCGGGACGACTTTCCCTACGGGATCCCGCAACTGATGATGGGCCTGACCGAGGACGGGCAGATCAACGAGGCGCTGGTCCAGGACCGTGACCGCAGGCTGGGTGTCTCCACCGCGCGCAAGCGGCAGCACCGGGCTGACATCCCGACCCCGCAGGTGGTTCCGGGCGCCAACTCCTGGGAGAGCGGCCGGACCGTGCAGACCCGCCTGCAGGAGATGGACTTCAAGCGGTAGGACCCCATGCTCCGCCGCGGGTCAAGGACGCAGCCAGCCGGGTGCCGAAGCTGGCCGCCTGACCGGACGGCAGTTTTTCCGCGAAGCCTGGGCATCGGGGCCGGGGCATTAGGTCGGCGCCCCGGCCCCGATGCTGCGGATGGAGACTATGCGCTGACGGCCTGCTTGTGGTCGCTGCTCGTGACGTGGATGCTGCGGGGCTTGGCCGCTTCGTGGACCGGGATGGTCAGGGTCAGCACGCCGGTGGCGTAGTCAGCAGCGATTTTCTCGGCGTCGAGGGTCTCGCCGAGGAAGAGCTGCCGGGTGAAGGTGCCGTAAGGCCGCTCGGCGACGATCATCTCGGCCCCGTCATTTCTGGCCGGGATGCGTTCGGCGCGGACCGTCAGCACGTTCTGCTCGACGGTCAGGTCGATGGACCCAGGATCGATGCCGGGCAGGTCGAAGTGAATGTAGAAGCTGTCGCCTTGCCGGTAGGCGTCCATGGGCATCGCGGCCGGACGGGCGGTGGTGCCGAGCACCTGCTGCGTGAGCCGGTCCAGTTCGCGGAACGGGTCGGTGCGCATGAGCATGATGGGTGCCTCCTTCGCCAGATCGGTGTGTGTCACGCTCACGGCATCTAGATAGCATGCACGATGATTACTTGACAAGAGCCGACTAAGATTTTTCCATGGACTCAGTGAGAGATGCTTCGTTGCCAGCGAGAGAAGGTGGCGGTGATGGGCACGACAGATCCCGGTGGTCCGGGCCCGGATCTGTACCAGCTGCTGGGGGTGACCCGCAGTGCTCCTCGGGAAGACATCGTGCAGGCCTGGCGGCGCCGGGCGCGTGCTGAGCATCCCGATTCCAGGCCCGGCGATGCCACCGCGCCGGCCCGGTTTCGCGCTCTGGCCGGGGCCTGGCATGTCCTCGGCGACCCAGTCCGCCGCGCTGCCTATGACCAGGCGCTCGCCGACGGGGAGGCGCTGCCCCCCGTATCCCGGCCGCTGGAGCCGACCGTCAAGATGCCGGCGGTCCGGATGACCGACTCGCCGCCGCTGTGGGCGGGACCAGTTTGGGTTGAAGCCCCGCCTCGGGCAACGGGATTGGACGAGAGAGCCGAGGCGGAGGTCAGGCTGGCTGTACTAGCTGAACTGGCCGCCCGCATTGTCTTCAGAGACCGGGACTGGCCGTGGTGAACCCCGGGTGGGCGGACCTGGACCGCGGCTTGTTCGGCATCTCGGTGGCCGCTGAGCTGGCGGGGCTGCACCCGCAGACGCTGCGCATCTATGAGCGGGAAGGACTGCTCGACCCGGCCCGCACCGCGGGCGGCAGCCGCCGCTACTCCCGCCGGGACATCGGCCGGCTCCAGGAAATCTGCGCGCTGACTGCCGACGGGCTGAACCTGGCCGGAATCCGCCGGGTCCTGCAGCTGGAAGAGGAAACCCGCCAGCTGCAGGCCGAGCTGGCTCGTCTTAGGGAACTGACCGGCGAATACACCGACACCAGAGCGCAGACGCGGCGACCCCCAGAGCCGACGCATCGCCCTGATTAGCCCTCGTCTTGCTGGTCCTGGCCGGCCAGCCGTTCGTGCAGGCGGGCGGTCAGGGCCCGCTCGGTGGCCAGGTCATCTTCCAGCGCCAGGATCCGCAGTGCGGCAGCGAGCGTGTGGCCCTCGTCGAACAGCTCCCTGATCCGGGCGGCGAAGGCGAGCTGCCTGCGGCTGTAGCGGCGGCGGCCGCCGGCCGTGCGCTGCGGGGTGACGGCGCCCGCGGTATCCAGGGCGCGCAGGAACGCCTGCTGGACACCCAGAACCTCGGCCGCCCGGCCGGTGGTGTACGCGGGATAATCCGGGTCGTCAAGGTCGCCGAGCCGAGCGGTCATCGTGGGCGCCTCCCGGTGCTGGGCGCAAATTTTTTTCTCAACCAGCTGTTGACACTTCGTGCAGTCCGGACTATATAAAAAGTGTATCGGTCATTGACCTGGTGATGCTACCGCAGGTTTCCGGAGAGTGATCGGCATGGACTTGGCCACTTGTGACGCGGACACGGCGTTCGCGGAACTGATCTACGCCGACGCGCAGTGGCTGCGCGAGGAGTTCGACGCACTGATCGCGGCCTCCTTCGGCCAGCCTCCAGCCGCGCCGCCGCCCGCGCCACCAAGGGTCCCGCCGCACCGCCGCCCCCCGGCTCCGCCATGGTGGCGGCAACCGCAGCCCCATCCCCCCGTCACCAGCGGCCGGGTTACCGTGCCGGGACAGCGCCGGCAGCGCTCACCTCCGGCCTGACCGGCAGCACCGGCGGCCAAGCCGCTCGCCAGCCGAACCGCTGCACCTTGGACACCGTTCAGCCCCACATATCGGAGAGGAGACCACAACCACCAGTTCGCATCAGCTGAACCAGCTGTGGCCGGGCTTCCTGCAGGAAGCCCGGCCACAGCCATTAGTGATCGTTCCGGTCAGGTCAGCTTCTCCTTGACGTCACGCTGACGGCGGGTTCGATTCCCGTCACCCGCGGACCCTGCCTGTTCCCGAGGCCATGCAGCGCATGATCGACCGCTGACCGCGATCACGGAGCTTAAGAAGACCACCGAAGGGTAGCCCGGACGGCCATCACCACCCGCGTGTCTCTTGCCGGCACTCAGACGAAGGATCTGCTCATGAGTACCACGCCCGACCAGGGCACCGGCCGCGTGGCCGTGATCACCGGTGCCTCCTCCGGCATCGGGGAGGCCACCGCCCGTGCCCTCGCCGCCAGCGGCTTCCGCCTGGCCCTGCTCGCCCGCCGCGCCGACCGCATCCAGACCCTGGCCAAAGAGCTCGGCCATGGCGCGATTGCCATCCAGGCCGACGTCACCGACCGCGACTCCGTGATCAAGGCGGCCGACCGGGTCCAGGCCGAGCTCGGCGGAGCTGACGTCCTGGTCAACAACGCCGGGATCATGCTGCTCGCCCCCTTCAACGCCGAAGGGCACGACGACCACCGCCGCATGATCGAGGCCAACCTGCTCGGCGCCATGACCGTCACCGAAGCATTCCTCGGCCAGCTCCGCGACGGCGGCGGCGACCTGGTCAACCTGTCCTCGGTGGCCGGGCGCACCGCCCGGCCCGGCAACGCGGTCTACGCCGCCACCAAGTGAGGCCTCAACGGCTGGTCCGAAGCGCTGCGCCAGGAACTCCAGCCCGACGTCCGGGTCATGGTCATCGAGCCCGGAGCCGTCGCCACCGAGCTGACCGACCACGTCACCAACGCTGACACCAAGCAGACGACCGAGCAGATGTACAAGAAGCTGGCCATCACCGCCGACGACATCGCCGAGGTCATCGCGTTCGCCGTCACCCGCCCCCGCCGCATGACCCTCAACGAGATCCTCGTCCGCCCAACCGCCCAGGCTTAGGCGCACCCGGACACGGTACCTCGCGGGCGATTACGGGGACGCTGCCGCGGTGCTGCAGGTCAGCGTCCCCGCAAGCCGACGCCGTGCGGCGCCTCGGGTCGATGACTACAGCCAAGCGAGCGCTGGGGCCGCCTTTGCCGCCGGGTTCGTCACCGTCGTGGTGTTACTCCAGGTCTTGCCGTCCGCCGAGCTACAGACCAGCAGATCGTTGCTGTCGTTGTTAGCGACGAACGCCAGCCACAATTTGTTGTCCCAGGCTGCCAGCGCCGGAGCCATCTTCGTCGTCTGGTTCACCGGGTTCGTCACCTGCGTGGCAGGACTCCAGTCCCGCCCGTTCGCCGAGTTACAGACCAGCAAATCATTGTTGTCGTTGTTAGCGACGAACGCCAGCCACAACTTGTTCTGCCAGACCGTCAGCGCCGGAGCCAGCTTGCTGAACTGGTTTTTTACCTCCTTACCGGAACTCCAGGTCTGCCCGTTGGCTGAACTAGAGATGAACAGGCTGTTCGTGCCGTCGTTAGCCACATATGCGAGGTACGCAGTCATAGTTCCCCCTGGCCGGACACCGGTGGCAGAGCCGGGACGGCGGGTCCTTTGGTGAATTGGCCGCCAGCTGTCTGCCGGAGCGTGATCATCCCGTCTTTGTCCGGGCGGGTCAGCAGGAGGTTGAGGTTGTACTCGGAGTCGAGGATGAGCGCGGGGTTAGCGACCGCGCTGGCGTCCGGTGCGCCCAGGCTCATCCAGTCCATCCAGGCGCCGCCCTGGTCCTCCTGGCGGCAGTGGGCCACGGTGTTGTCCTGGTGGGTGAGGCACACATTGAGGGCGCCCCCTCCGTCTTGGGCGACGGCGATACCGGTGACGGGGCCGCCCGTGTTTCCGAGCGAGGCCCAGTCGGACCAGTCGCCGCCGGAGGTCTGCGCGTTGTGCCAGATGGTGCTGTCCACCGCCACGGCGAACAGTTCCAGTCCCAGTGGGCTGTCCGCGCCGTTGACCAGCACCGGGGTGATGTCTTCACTCAGACCGCCCGGGGGATTGCCGAGCATCGTCCAGTCGGTCCAGGCGCCATCGGGGCGGCGCCGCTTGTGGGCCAGGCCGGCGGCGTCGGTAGAGACCTCGAGCGGGGTGACGATGTCCACGCCGCCGCGGTAGTCGGTGGCGGCGACGATGTCGCCGAAGAAGTCGATGTCTCCCAGCAAGGGACTCCAGGGTGTCCAGCTGGTGGCGTGGGCGGGCCGCGAGCGGAGGAAGATGCCCCGGTCGGTGTCGCTGCCGGCCGTGCCGGCGACGTCGATCTGCCCGTCGGTGCGGGTGACTCCCCACATGTAGATGAAGCGCCATTGATCTCCCGCGATGTCAGCATCGGCCGGGTCGAGCGGGGGGACGCCCAGAGGCTGCCAGCCGGAGAAGGTGTCGTCGGGCTGGCGTTCGTTGAACCACAGGTAACCGGCCGCGTTGTCGACCAGGGTGTGCCCGTGCCCGTCGACATCGGTGATGCTGCGCACCCCCACCGCCCCGTGGCCCGGTTTACCGACATTTTCCCAGGGCTGCCAGTCGCCGCCCGCCTTCTTCTGGCGAATGCGGAACACCGTGACACCTTGGCCCGGCGGGGCCTGTGGGCTCAAGGACAGAGCGAAGATGTCGATGTTGCCGTCATGGCCGAGTGAGGCCGTGAACGAGGTGATCGGAAACATGTCATGCGTCCTTTCGGAATGAGCGCGCAGGCCGGAACGGGCACCTTCGTTCCGCGGTCCTTGAGAACGTGGCATGACTTCCTCAACAAAACCTCTCACGCGACTCCTATAACGCATCGGTGCAGCGTGTTAGCGTCGTTAGCGGGCGGGGAGGCTTAGTGGAGTTCAGGCTTCTTGGACCGCTGGAGGTCTGCCAGGACGGCGAGCAGCTTGCCCTTGGCGGCCCTAAGCAGCGCGCGATCCTGGCCATTCTTCTGCTGCATGCGAATACGGTTGTTCCACGCGGCCGCCTGCTGGCCGACGTCTGGGGAGAAAGGACGCCCAGAAGCGAGCACAGCCTGGACGTGCACCTCTCACGGTTGCGTAAGACCCTCGCCTTGGGCGACGAAGGCAATGTACTGATCCGGCGCGGCGGTGGTTACCTGCTGCGGGTCGAAGCCGGGTCGCTCGATCTGGTGCGCTTCGAGCAGCACATCGATGCGGGTGAGCGGGCCCTGGCGGAGGGACACCCGGCTGAGGCGGCCAAGCTCCTTGATGAGGGCCTGGGCCTGTGGCGCGGGGAACCGTTAGCCGAGATCCCGGACGCACCATTCGTGCGCGCGGAGACCAGCCGGCTAAGTGAGCGCCGCCTGGTTGCGCTGCAGGCGCGGATCGACGCCGACCTCGCGCTCGGACGCGAGGCCAGGGTCGCGGGCGAGCTGGAGTCGCTGGTGGATACGAATCCGTTCCGCGAGCGGTTCCGTGCTCAGCTGATGCTGGCGCTCTACCGGGCCGGGCGGCAAGGCGAGGCGCTGGCGGTTTATACGAAAACGCGCGCGCTGCTCATTGACGAGCTGGGGATCGAGCCCGGAGAAGAGCTGCGTGAGCTGCAGCGCAGGATTCTAGCCCAGGATCCTGGATTGCTGGGGCCTACCCGGGTTGCGTGGCGCACGGTGGCCGGCCTGGGCCAGGCGGAAATCCAGCGGCCGGGGAAACGGTGGCGGACCCGGCGGCGGATGCTGCTGCTCTACGCGGCCGGGCTCCTCGCTGTCGTGGCCGCTCTTTCCGGCGTCCTGGCCCCCGGGAGCCGGACCCCGGCGACGGCGGGGCAGGGGATGGCTCAGCCGGGCTCGGTGGCGTTCATCGACACTGACACGGGACGTCTGACCGGTGACGTGACGGCCGCCCCGAGTGTGGGGTTCGTGCGCAGTGGGCTGGGCTCGGTCTGGGAGATGGAAGATTCCGGGGTGCTGCTGCAGATTGATCCTCGGGCCCATCACGTCACCCGCTCGATCGCCGTAGGTATCGCTCCAGGGGACGTCGCCGTGGGCGAGGGGTCGGTGTGGATCACGGACAAGAACTCGCAGACACTGCTGCGCGTCGACCCCCAGTACGGTGACATCACGCGTATCCGGCTGCCCGCCAGCGGCCTGTCCAACCCGGGCGCCGGGGGAGGCGTCGCGGTCGGGGCCGGGTCGGTCTGGGTCGCCCAAGGGCTCTCCCGGATCGCACGGATCAGCCCAGCCACCGGCCGGGTCGAATCCAGCCTGGCGGTGGCCGACGCGAGGGAGGTCGCGTTTGGTGGCGGAGCGGTGTGGGTCGCGGGCAGCGACCTGGGCACACTGACGAAGATTGACCCAAGTACCAGCACGGTCGTCGCGACGACGCGGGTCGGGCCCTGGATCTGCTGTATTGCCGTCGGCGGCGGGTACGTCTGGGCCGCGAACAACGACGGCATCCGGAAGCTCTCGTCCGACGGCCAGATTCTTGGCACGATCTCCACCCCCTCGCAGACCGGGAACATCTCCTTCGGGGACGGGGCGCTATGGGTCGCGAACGACGTTGCGGGCACGGTCATGCGGATAGACCCGGGCACCGATGCGACCAGGGAGTACCGGGTGGGCCACCTGCTGACCGGTATCGGCATCCAAGGCCGGACCATCGCCGTGTCTGTCCACCCGGCCGCTAGCGACCTGCTCACGCACCTGAGCGGTCCCGTCCTGCAGGTCCGCAACCACGACTGGTTCGTTGACACCGACCCGGCGGTCGCCGCCGTGCCCGGCTCGGCCTCCCAGTTCTGGGAGCAGCAGCTCCAGTACGCCACCTGCGCGCCGCTGCTCGGCTACCCCGACGCGCCCGCACCCAGTGGCTGGCGGCTCGCCCCCGAGGTCGCCGCCGCCTGGCCCGCCGTGTCACGAGACGGCCGCACGTACACGTTCAGGATCAGGCCGGGCTTCCGATTCTCACCGCCTTCGGACCAGGCTGTGACTGCGGCCACGTTCAAGGACACCATCGAGCGCGCTCTGTCACCCGCCCTCGGGCCGGACGCCCCGGCTGTATCCGTCGTCTCAGACATCGCAGGCGTCTCCGCGTACCGGGCGGGATCATCGCCTCACATTTCCGGAATCCGGGCCACCAGGAACACCCTTACGATCACCTTGGTGCGCCGGGCGCCCGACTTTCCCGAGCGGATAGCACTGTCCTACTTCTGCCCCGTGCCGACCGGCACCCCGATCGTCGCCAACGGGCTCCAGGACCCGGTCCCCTCGGCCGGCCCCTATTACCTGAGCGGCAACTCCGGCGGTGGCGCTGCGGTCCTCAGGAGCAACCCCAACTACGGTGGCCGCCGCCCACACCATCTCGCCGCCATCGTCTACCGCGAGCAGCCCCAGGTTGGCAAGGCTGTAGCCGCCGTCAAAGCCGGACACGCCGACTATGTCGCCGAGCCGGACCTGGCCACCACACAGCTGGCCGGGGTCGCACGCCGCCGCTACTTCGTGACACCGCTCCTCGCCACCGATGAGCTGGCCTTCGACACCCGGCACGGCCCGTTCGCCGACCCGCGGTTGCGGCAGGCCGTCAACTATGCGCTCGACCGCCCGGCCCTGGCCGCGGCGCTCGGTGACCTCGTCACCGAACGTTACCTGCCGCCTGGCCTACCTGACCCATACCAGCGGCGCATCTACCCGCTGGGCCGCCCCGATTTCCGGCATGCCCGCGCCCTCGCCGGCCCGCGCACCAGCACCGCCGTGCTGGCCATCTGCGGCACCCCGGGCTGCACCAAAGTCGGCCAGGTCATCCAGGCCGACCTTGAGCACGTCGGACTGCACATCAAACTGCAGCCCTACGCTGGAGCCATCGCATCAGCGACCAGCGAGCCCGGAGCCGATATCGTCCTCGCCCGTATTTTCGCCCCCTACCCCGACCCGGTCGCCTTTCTCAAGACCGCGCTCGGCCCCCGGTTCGCCCAAGACGGCCTGGACAAGCTCGCTCAACTCGACCGTAACCAGCGGATCGCCTCCGCCAGCCGGCTGGAGTCCCAGCTAATGCGCGGCTCAGCGCCCCTGGCCGCTTTCGGCACACCGGCCATCCCCGAATTCTTCTCCGCCCGGGTCAGCTGTCACGTCTTCCAGCCGATCCAATTCGGCGCCGACATCGGCAGCCTCTGCCTCCCTAGGCCCTAGCCTCGACATCCGGCGGCGCAAATTCGCCGGATCACCCGTCGCGAGGGAAGCGTTATGCCCGCATGGCGGGGACCCTAGAGCTCCGATTGCGTCCAACTTGTCCTCGGGGCTGTACTGCGGTCTGCGCGGGCAGCCCCGCACACCCGGAGGTGCAGTGAGCACGGCCAGGATCACGCAGAGAGCGGCCCGCCTCGCGGCCACGACGACCCGCCTCGCCGGTCAGGGAACCGGCATCGATGCCGCCGACATCGATTTGCTCGCTGCTGCTGGCCGCGACGGGGTCCTGTGGCAGCACGAGGGCTTCGGCTTGGCTGGTCGCGGTGTCGCGATGCGCATCGAGCTTCCCCGCGGCCTGGCCGACACAGCGGCGGTGGCCGAGGTGGCGAGCAGCCTGGCCGCTATCCGTCGTAGCGATGACGTCGCGGGGCCAGGAACCGGACCGGTGGCTCTGGGGGCGCTGCCGTTTGTGCGGGACGCACCAGGGTCGCTCGTCGTCCCTCGGGTGGTGATCGGCCGCCGCGGCGGCGAAGCGTGGATCACCACCACCGCGCGCCCCGGCTCCGGGCCCGCTGCCGCCCGCCTGGCTGACCGGATGGCCTCCGATGCCCTCGGCGGGTTTGCCGACCCCCGGCCAGCACCGAGCCAGTTCACTCTGACGTCGGTGATGGACCACGACGACTGGGGCCGCCTCGTGGCCGGCGCGGTCGCCCACATCGACGACGGAGCGTTGGGCAAGGTCGTCCTGGCCCGCCAGGTCGACGTGACGGCCAATCGCCCGTTCGTCACCTCCGACGTCCTGTCCAGGCTGCTCGCCCTGTATCCGACGTGCATGGTCTTCAGGGTCGATGGCTTCCTCGGCGCTAGTCCCGAACTGCTGATCGAGCGCCGGGGTGCGCATGTCGCCAGTCACCCCCTGGCCGGCACTATTGGCCGCAGCGGCGATCTGGCTACCGACGAGGCGCTCATCGCCGGACTGCTGGCCTCACCCAAGGAACGCAGAGAGCACGCCTACGTCATCGAAGGCCTCCGCCGCACCCTGGGGCCAGTCTGCGAGAGCCTGGACATACCCGACAAGCCCGCCGTACTCGAGTTGCGCAACGTGTCCCACCTCGCCACTCATCTCAGCGGAGTGCTGTCCACCGTCCCGGACGGCTCCCCCGGCCACCCTGGCCGCGCCGTGGCGCCCGGCGACGAGCCGGTGCATCCCGGCTTCGCCGTGCCCACCGCTCTCCAGCTCGTGGCGAGGGTGCACCCCACGCCGGCGGTCGGCGGCACGCCCACTAACGAGGCAGTGGCCTACATCGACCAGGTCGAGGGCTTCGACCGCGGCCGGTACGCGGGCCCGGTGGGCTGGATGGATGCGCGCGGTGACGGGAGCTGGGCCATCGGGCTCAGGTCAGCTCACGTAGACGGCGACCACGCCACGATGTACGCCGGCGTCGGCATTGTGGCCGGATCCCGACCCGAGCTCGAACTGCAGGAAACCCAGCTGAAACTGCAAGCCCTGCTGGCCGCGCTCATCCGCCCCTGAGGTCTGCGTGACTTTCGGCGCCTTGCTGCCGGGCCAGCCACTCGGCGTAGGACGTGGATTCCGGTGCGTAAGCCGCAGCGCCCCGCCGCCGCCGCCGGGCAACTCACCCACGCGGGTGCCGCGCGCTCCGGCCTGGCCCTATGCGCTGGTGAGGGGGACACTGTGATCGTGCAGCTGCTGGAGCGGGAGGCGTGCCTAGTATCGCTGGCCGGGTACGCGGACGAGGCACGGCGCGGCGAAGGGCGGCTGGTTTTGGTGGCCGGCGAGGCCGGCGTCGGCAAGTCGGCCCTGGTGGAGCAGCTGCACCACGACCTGCCCGATGCCCGCTGGTCGTGGGGTGCCTGCGATGGCCTGTTCACCCCGCGTCCGCTGGGGCCGCTGCTGGACCTGGCCGACCAGCTCGGCGGGGAGCTGGAAGAGCTCAGCCGGGCCGGTGCTGCCCGTGAGGATCTGTTCCGCGCCTTGCTGCGCCAAGTGAGCGAGCCCGGCAGACTGAACGTGCTGGTCGTGGAAGACGTCCACTGGGCGGATGAGGCGACCGTCGACCTGCTGCGGTTCTTGGGCCGAAGGCTGCGGGAGACGCCGGTGCTGCTGATTGTCACGTACCGCGACGACGGCCCGGCGGCGGACGATCTGCTTCGGATTGCGCTCGGTGACCTGGCTACGCAGCGATCGACCCGGCGGCTGGAGCTGGCACCGCTGTCTGCGGATGCGGTGCGGGTCCTGGCGGGCGGGAGCGATCTTGACGCGGCCGTCTTGTACGGGCTGACCGGCGGGAACCCGTTCTATGTCACGGAAGTGGTGCAGGCGGGACTGGAGGTGGTGCCACCGTCGGCGCGCGACGCGGTGCTGGCGCGCGCCGTGCGGCTGGGCGCCAGCCCCCGTGAGGTGCTGGAGGTGGCGGCGCTGATAGGCGTCCGCGTCGAGCCGGATCTGCTGATGTCCGTCACGGGATTCTCGCCGCGGGCCATGGATGAAGTCCTCGCCTCCGGGCTGCTGGCCGAGGATGGCGGGTGGCTGAGATTCCGCCATGAGATCGCGCGGCTTGCGGTGGAGCAGGCGATCCCCGCGTACCGCCGGGCCGATCTTCACGCCCGGATCCTGGCTGCTCTTGGTGCGCTGGGATGTGGCGATGATGCCCGGATGGCGTTTCACGCGGAAGCGGCGGGCGACCAGCCGGCGGTGCTGCATCATGCGACGCGAGCCGCGCACCAGGCCGCCGAGCTGGGCTCGCATCGGGAGGCGGCCACGCAGTTCGAGCGCGCCCTGCGGTTTGCCGCCGATGCTGACCTAGATGTAGTGGCCGGGCTTTACGGCGAGCTTGGCGTCGAGCTGAGGCTGGTCGGCCGGTTTCAGGGCGCCGTCGACGCTGGTGAGCAGGCGCTGGCGCTGTGGCGTCAGGCCGGTAACCGCCTGCGCGAGGGTGACACGTTGTGCACCCTTTCCTGGGCGCTGGAGCGCCTGGGCCGGGGTCCCGATTCGGTCGCCGCAGCTGAGGCCGCGGTAACGATCCTGGAGTCGCTCAGCCCGACCGTCGAGCTCGCCCGGGCATATGCCTACCTCGCCTTTGCCCGGATGGTGAATTCCGAGTATCAGGCGGCAATCGACCTGGCGGTGCGGGCGCAGGCGATCGCGGAGCCCTTGGGCTCGCTCGATGTGCTCAGCGACGCGCTCAACACCCAGGGCTGCTCGATTGCCCACACGGGCGGCGACTGGCCCGGCTACCTGCGCCGGGCCCTGGACCTCGCGCTCTCGGCTGGCCTCGACGGGCAGGCGGCCCGGGCCTTCAATAATCTCTATAGCAGGTACGCCAATCACCGGCGTTTCGCCGAGGCAGAACCGTACTTCACCGATGGCGTCGCTTACAGCGACGAGCACGATCTCGGTTCGGGCACGGCCTTCCTGCAGGGGGAGCGGGTGGCTGCCCTGGAGCGGATGGGGCGCTGGGATGAGGCCGTGGCGCTCAGTACCACGCTGCTGGGCACCGCCGACCTGTCTCCGTTCGACCGGCTCCTCCCCCTCCAGGTGCTCAGCGTTATCCGGGCCAGGCGCGGCGAGCCGGATGCCGCCTGGGAGTATCTCGGCGAAGCGGCAGCAGACGCGGACGCCTCGGGTGAGCCCCAGGCGATCATTCCGGTGCGGCTGGCCTGCGCCGAGGCTCGCTGGCTGCAGGGCGAGCCGCACCGAGCCGCAGCGGAGGCCGAACGGGCCGATGACGTTGCCGGCGGGATGGACGAATGGGACCGCGGCGAGATCGGGGCCTGGTTGCGGCGCCTCGGTTCGCCTCGACCAGCGCGCGGTGAGCTGGCCCGGCCCTACCAATTGGTGGTGGCAGGCGAGTGGGAGGAAGCGTCCCGGCTGTGGACCGACCTGGGCTGCCCCTACGAGGCGGCCCTGGCTTTGTACGACTCAGATGAGGAGACGGCGCTGCGCCAGGCGCTGAAGGTCTTCACGCACCTGGGCGCCCTCGCCGCCGGCCAGCTCACCCGGCACAAGATGCGCGCGCTCGGCATCCGCTCGATCCCCGCCGGGCCGCGGCCAGCCACCCGGGCCGATCCGGCCGGGCTGACCCGCCGCGAGCAAGAGGTGCTCGAGCTGATCCGCGGCGGCCACACCAACGCCGAGATCGCCGCCAGACTGTTCATCTCGGTCAGGACCGTCGACAGCCACGTCTCGGCCGTGCTGGCCAAGCTCGGCACCCCGACCCGCGAGGCCGCGGCCCGCGCGGCCCAGCTCAAGCTGGCCCGGGCCGCGGAAACGTAGGGAGCACCGCAGAGGCACTGGCCCGGCGCCCGGCACTGGCCAGGAGTCTGGCGCCGGGCGGGTCCGCGGGTCAATGACTGCCTCTCTGGCTTTACGCCATAAAGTTCTTGGGTCAAACTCCTTGACTCTATGGCGTAAAGCAGCGTCTACTTTATGACATAGAGTCATGGCCAGGGAGGCATCATGAACACCTCACCCGACTACTCCGCCGCCGGCGAGGGCGGCAGCTTCGATCCTGCGCAGGCCGCCGCCCTGCTGGACCAGACCACCCAGCAGACGCGCCGGAAGACTGCGCCCGCTCAGCCGTGGCTGCTGGCCATCCGGGCGGTCGCGGTCCTGCTCGTGCTCGGCGCCTGCTGGCTCAACGTGCGCGGACAGCATCCCTACTCGGGCCCGACCTCCGCCGTCCTCCCGTTCGTGTGGGGGTTCGTGATCCTCAATTTCGCGGCCACCGTCGGATTCCGCATGCGCGCGACCGCCGGGGTGACCGGGAAATCACGGTTCCGCCCGGCCGAGATCGCCGTCCTGACGCTGGCCTGGCTCGCGGTGCTCCCGCTCATCTGGGCCATGCATCATGCCGGGGCGAGCAACGCCGCGGCCTACAGCCTGATCCCGCTCACGGTGCCACTGGTCTTCGCCGGCCTGACCTTCGCCGCCGTGGGGGCGGCACGGGGAGACTGGAGCCCGTTCGGCGTCGGGCTCGGGGTTGCCGTGACCGGCGCCGTGGGCCTGCTCGCGGGACCGGTCGGATCGTGGGCCGTCGACGGCGTGGGCCTGTGCCTCGTGCTCCTCGGCAGCGCCGTCGCCATCGTCTGGGGGACCCGCCGCAGCGTGGTCCGGCCATGACCGAGCCGGAGCGTGGTCCGTCCGTGACCGAGCCGGAGCGTGGTCCGGCCGTGACCGGCGAGCTCGACCCGCTGATTCACGTGCCCACCCGGCTGAAGATCGTGGCCACTCTGGCGGCGCTGCCCGACGGCGACTCGCTGTCCTTCACCCGCCTGCAGGACCTGCTCGAGCTCACCCCGGGCAACCTCATCATCCAGCTGCGCAAGCTCGAAGAAGCCGGCTACCTCAGCAGCGAAAAGACCAGGAGCGGGTCGACGCAGAAAACCACCGTCGCCCTGACCCGCCAGGGCCGCAAGGCGCTCGAGGCCTACACCGAGGCGCTACGCGGCCTGCTCGGCGGTCTGTAAGCAGGCCGGCCCACCATGAGCACCGGCCCACCATGAACACCGGCGCCCTTGACCCGCTGATCCACGACCCGCAGCGGCTGCGCATCATCGCCACCCTGGCGGCACTGCCCGACGGCGACGCGCTCTCGGTCACCCGGCTGCAGGACCTGATCGGGCTGACCCCGGACCGCCCGATCGCCGGCCTGCGGGAGCTGGGGCACGCCGGATACGTGCGGACGGAACAGACCGGCGGTGACAGAGCACAGACCGCCGTCGCCCTCACCGGGGAGGGCCGGGCGGCACTGGATCGCTACATCGCCGTGCTGCGGCAGCTGCCCCGGCAGGCCAGGGACGACCATCAGGCACCAGCACCCCACGAGCGCGTCAGCGATGCTGACCGGGACACCGCTGCCGCGGCCCTGAGCGAGCACTTCGCGCAGGGCAGGCTGACCCTCGATGAACTGAACGCACGCCTTGATGCCACGTTGACGGCCAGGACGCACGGCGAGCTCGCCCAGGCCGCCCGTGATCTGCCGCCCCTGGCCGCGTTCTCGGGCCGGCCGCGATGGCGTATCCCGGGATCTGGTCTCTGATCTTCTGCAGCCCGGCTTCGTGGCAGACGCCCGGGAAAGGGTCAGTACTCGTTCTTGATGGTGAAGTAGGAACCGCGAATGGTTCCGGCCAGCTTCGACCGCTGCCGGGCATACTTGAACTTCGAGGCGAGCTCCGCGGGGACCTCCATCCCGTCGGAGAGCTTGAACCCGACCGCGCGCTTTCCGGCATCGTCGATGGTGTACATCACGTTGATCGACAGGCCGCTCTCATAAAAGACGTAGACCATCCGGATGTTCTCGACCTGGAAGGCCGAAACCTCGAGCGGGCGAGACGAGATGACGATGTCGCGTTCCTCGAGGATCCGGTTCACCCAGTCGAGGGTCGCCTTGGCCTCGCTCGCAGGGTCCACCCTGAAGACGTGGTCGTACTTGTTCTTGAAGTAGCGGGCCTCATTGGCCCGCAGACCAGCGAGGGCGGCCGCGACCGGCGACGACTCCAGGCCGACGGTCGAGACGGTGCTGAAATCCACGATGTACGACAAGCTGCCCCCGTTCTATGCCCGGGGCCGAGGCTATCTCAGCTGAGCAGCGACAAGGCGGCCGGTTCAGGCGATGAACCAGGCGATCGCCACGAACTGGCAGACCGCGGCGGCACAGACGTAGACGTGGAAGACCTCGTGAAAGCCGAACACCGAAGGGAACGGGTCGGGCCGGCGACGGTGGAACGAAATCGCTCCGGCCGTGTAGAGCAGGCCGCCGACGAGCATCAGCAGCGCCGGGGCGACGCCGGCGTGGATCCACACCCAGGGGATCGCCAGCCCGGCGACCCAGCCCAATCCGATGAACGCCCCGCCGACCAGCAGCTCCGGCGCGTTCATCCACACCATATGGATCACCGCCGCGGTGATCGTCAGGGTCCACATGACGATCAGGCAGGCCCGCACGAAGGGGCCGGGGGCCGCGAACACGAAGGCAGGGGTGGCCGTGCCGGCGATAAGGAAGAAGATCATCGCGTGGTCCAGCCGCTGCAGCCGCTGCCGCCAGACCTCGGTCCAGGTACCGCGGTGATACAGCGCGCTCACGCCGAACAGGCCACTGACGCTGGCCGAGTAGACGGCGGCCGCCGTGATCTGCGCCGCTCCCTGCGCGCGGACCAGCAGGAACGGGCCGGACACCAGGGATGCTACGAACCAGAGCAGATGCATCCAGCCGCGGAGCATTGGCTTGACGTAGTAGATACCGCGCCGGGAATCGTAAAACCGCCCCACCGTTTGGGTGCCCGTGGCCATCATCGGCCTCCATCTCGTGCCGGGTTTCCAGACCGGCCAGGCCGGTTCCGATAACTGTGCCTTTCGGGGCGCGCCGACCCCAGGCACGGGAAAAGCCCTAGATCCTCAGCTGTTCCGGCCGTCTTGACGGGGACGCAGCTGCCATGGTCTAGGGCAGCATCCTGATAGTACGTGAGTCCCGGCCAGCAGGACAGACGCACAGAATAAGGACCTGGGCGCTGGTCGTTTCCGGGCGGTTCGGAGCGCCACCACCCGGCGCGGGACTATCCGGCGGCTGGTTCGGGGAGGGCTAGTTCGGCGGCGGCCAGGCCCACCAGACGCATTGACTCGCGGGCGGCCAGCGCGGCTGCGGTGGCCTGGGTGGTGAGGCCGGTGATCTCGGTGATGGCGTGTTCGTCGGCCGCAGTGCGGGCGACCAGGCCCAGGTAACGGTCGTTCATGTCCGAGATCCGCAGCGCGTCCTCCAGGTCGCGGAACGCGGACCGGGCCGCGACGACCTCCGCGGCGTAGTGCTCCAGCGCGGCGACCCTGGACTCGATCGCCTGCTGGGCCAGTTGCAGGGCACGCTGCTGCGGTCCGAGGACCGAATCGGTCAACGGCCCGGCGCTGGAGGCCGCGTTGAACTCATGCTCGGCCCGCAGGTCGGTGATGTCGCGCAGGGCCAGCGCGATCTGCCACTCGTGCCACCGCAGCGCCGGTTCGGCCAGGATGTCCGGCGGCTGCACCTCCTCGTCGACGACCGGATCGAGGGCGGAGCTGATGGCGGCCTGGGCGCGAATCAGCAACCCGCGGCTGGCCCGATCCAGCGCGGAGGGCACCACGACCTGATCGCGATGGCGGAGCTGATACAGCGGCTCCGGCAGGCCCACCGGGTCGCTGGCCAGGCTGCGGCGGATCAGCCGCCGGCGTCGGCGGCAGCGTAGCTCCGGGCTGGCCACCGGCATGACCTCCCACGACGGATCGCCAAACATCATCCGCCTCCTAGAACGCGCCACCCGCCCTATCCGCGCTCAGTGTCGCACCGTCGCCCGCCGAGCCGCCACCGTCGAGCCGCTACCAGCGCCGCCCGGTCAGCCGCGCGGTCAGCCGCCCGTGGGCCAGCGGGACTGGTGGCCGGGCGGGCGGGGCAGGGTGCCGTGAGCCAGGATCTGCTCGTGGATCTGGTCCAGGCCAGCGTGCAGGGCGGGCAGCAGGGCCGGGTCGAGGCCGTCGAAGAACAGCCGCTTGACCAGGTCGGCGTGGCCAGGAGTGGCCCGGCGCAGCGCTTGCCGCCCTTGCGGAGTGAGAACCGCGTCGGTCGCGCGGGCGTCGGTGGCGGACGGCCGCCGCTCGACCAGCCCGCGCGATTCCATCCGCAGGACCTGGTGGGAGACCCGGCTGCGTTCCCAGCCGATCCGGACGGCCAGGTCGCTGAGCTGCAGGCGCCGGCCCGGTGAGTCGCCGAGGGCGTTGAGGACGTGGAAGTCCTGGTGGGAGAGGTTGCTGTCGACCTGCAGCTCGCGGTTGAGCTCGTAGTTGAGCCGCAGGGCGACGCGCATGTAGGCGAACCAGGTCGCCTCCTGCTCGCTGGTCAGTCCGGTGGGCCCGGCCGGCGCTTCACCCGCTGGGCCATGCTCGTTGCTCGTTCCGGGCACACGGCCTCCTCGGTGACGAATTACATGACATATCATTCATTATTAATGGTACTTGCGACGCTGTTTGAAGTGCTCGGGCTGTGCGAGGGACGGCGGATGGAGGAGCAATGGTGAAGGCGATCGTGCTCAGCGACTACGGGCCGCCGGAGGTGCTGGTCCCGGGCCAGGTGGAGATCGGGCCGCCGGATGCGGGCCAGATCCGGGTCAACGTGGGGGTGGCCGGCGTGGGCCCGACTGACCTGGCCATCCGGTCCGGCCGGCTGAAGGGGGCGTTCGGCGCGCAGCCTGGGTCGGTCCTGGGGTTCGAGGCCTCCGGGGTGGTCACCGCGGCCGGTCCGAACGCGGGCGATGTGCAGCCGGGTGATGCGGTCGCCGTGTTCCTGCCCGAGCTGGGCGGTTACGCCGAGCAGGTGCTGGCCCGGTACTGGGTCAAGGTTCCAGAGCCGGTCAGCCCGCAGGACGCCGCGGCGCTTCCGGCCTCCGGCGAGGCCGCGGCCCGGGTGGTCGACGAGGTCGGGGTGGCCCCGGATGAGACGGTACTGATCGCCGGGGCGGCCGGGTCGGTCGGGCTGATCGCCTGCCAGCTGGCCGCCGCGCGTGGCGCCCACGTACTGGCCGCGGTCCGCCCGGAGGACTTCGATGTCGTCGCGCAGGTGGGCGCGGTTCCGGTTGCTTTCGGCTCTGACCTGGTGGCGGAGGTGAAAGCACACGCCCCGGCGGTCGACGCCGTGATCGACGCGTCCGGGGCCGGCGTCCTTGGCGCCGCGGTCGAGCTGGCTGGCGGCCCGGCCCGGGTCGTGACGCTGTCGGACCCGGCCGCGCCGGGCTTCGGCGTCCGGCTGTCGGGACCGGACGGCCCTCACGTCGCCCAGCGTCTGCAGACCGTGATGGACCTGCTGGCCGCGGGTCGGCTGACGCTGCGATCCCAGACCGTCATCCCGCTGGCGGACGCCGCCGGGGCGCACCGGGCCCTGGAAAGCCACCAGCTCCGGGCCAAGGTGCTGTTCTCCGTCCCGGCCTGAGCCGGCCGTCCCGGCCCGGCTGGCGCTCACGCGCTGACCCAGGCCAGGATCCGGTCATTCACCGCCGTCGGCTGCTCGACCTGGAGAAAGTGGCCGACGTCGGCCACCACCTCCAGCCTTGACCCGGGCGCGGACGCGAGCCTGGAGCGGGCAGGACATGGCGGCCAGTATCGTCGATCGGTAGTCTCACCCTCGGGATTTCGGGGGGGGGGGGGGGGGGGGGGGGGAGAGCCAGGATGTCCGTGGGACGGTGGGGGAGCGCCAGGGCACGGGCGGCCGGGCTGGTCGCGGGCATCGTGACCGCAGTCGCGCTGGCCGGGTGCGGCGCCACGATCGCGGCACCGTCGCCCAGCCAGGCCGCACCGGCCTCGCTGACGCGGGCCCAGGCGCCGAACCAGACGTCAGGCCAGCCGCCAGGCCAGACGATCGTCGTCAACGGCAGCCGCCCGGGTCCGGTGTTTGACGGCATCGGCGCGCTCAGCGGGGGCGGCGGCAACTCCCGGTTGCTGATCGACTATCCCGAGCCGGAACGCACGCAGATCCTCGACTACATGTTCAAGCCCCACTATGGGGCGTCGCTGCAGATGCTGAAGCTGGAGATCGGCGGGGGCGGCTTCTCCTCCGATGGCTCCGAACCGTCGGTGGAGGCGGTCAAGGGTCACCTGACCTGCAATGTCGGCTACGAGTTCTGGCTGGCTCACCAGGCCCTGGCCCGCAACCCGAAGATCAAGCTCTATGGCCTGCAGTGGACGGCCCCGTCCTGGGCCCGCGACCCGGCCGACAAGATCTGGAGCACCGCCGACGTGGGTTACCTCGTCGACTGGCTGCGGTGCGCCCAGAAGAGCGGCCTGGCGATCAGCTACATCGGCGGCTGGAACGAGCATTACCGGGGCACTGTGGATGAGCGGGACTGGTACGTGAACCTGCGCAAGGCGCTGGACGCGGCCGGGTTCACCCGCACCGAGGTCGTCGCGGCCGACCAGACCCCGCAGTTTTCTGAAGGGCTCGGCCGGCCGCTGGGGTACTTCCCGCTGTTTGCCTGGCGGACCGTCGCCGACGACATGTCCGAAGATCCCGCCTTCGCCCGGGCGGTCAGCGTCCTCGGCATCCACGACACCTGCGGGCTGCCCACCACCGGGTTCCGCTGTGTGGTCGCGGCCCGGGCCAAGGTGATAGCGGACCGCCTGGGCAAGCCGCTGTGGGAATCCGAGCTCGGGGCCACCCCCGACAGCGGGGTCAACCCCGATCAGGCCGGGCCGAGCGGGCTGGCCCGGGCGCTCAATGACGCCTACAACGGGGCCGGGGTCACCGGCATCATCGTCTGGCCGTTGCTGGATGCGATCCCGCCGAATCTGCCCTACGAGAACCGGGGGCTGGTCCAGGCCGACCAGCCCTGGAGCGGCTACTACCAGGTCACGCCGCTGAGCTGGGTGATCGCTCAGACCACCCAGTTCACCGAGCCGGGCTGGCGCCACGTCAACGGGGCCAACGGCCTGCTGGCCAACGACGGCGAATTCGACACTTACAACACCTACGAGGCCCCCAACCACTCGGCCTGGAGCCTGGTCGCCGAAACCTCGGCCGCCACCGCGGCGCGGCCGGAGACGTTCCACGTCACCGGCCGCCTGCCCGCCCGGGTGGTCCACGTGTGGGCCACCAACCTGCGCGGACCGGGCCAGTTCATGAACCTGGGGGACATCCGCCCGCACGACGGCACGTTCAGCGCGGTGCTGCAGCCCGGGTACGTGTACACGTTCACCACGACCACCGGGCAGTCGCGAGCCGGCGGCCACCCCGCCGCGGTCCCGGCCAGCGGGCCGGCGCCGCTCCCTTACACCGCCACCGAGGACGCCGCGGGCATGGCGCGCTTGCTCGCCCCGGTCGAGGGCTCCTTCGGCTACGGCCACGGCACGCTGACCCAGACCACTGTGGGAAAGCCGGTCGAATGGCACTACCTCGGCCCGGGCATCTCGCCGTACGCGGTCGTCGGCGACAACACCTGGAGCGACTACACCGTCTCGGCCCGCGTGAAGCTGCCGCGATCCGGGACGGGGTCCGCGCCGCCCGGCGCCGGGCTGATCGCCCGGTTCCAGGGCATCGCCGGGGGCCTGGTCAGCCTGTTCCGCGGCTACGAATTGAAGGTGGACAGCAGCGGCGCCTGGCAGCTCACGGTCAACGGCTCGGCCACGGCGACGCTCGCGTCCGGGAAAGTGGCGGCCAGCCACACCTACAACCTGAGCCTGACCACCCAGGGCACCACCATCTCCGCCCGCATCAACGGCGCCCGCGTGGCCTCCGTCACCAACCGCGCCTACCAGAACGGCCCGGCCGGGCTGGCCAGCCTGGGCTACTACCCGGTCCAGTACCCCCGGTTCAGCGTCGGCTAGGGGCCGCCCCGGTTCCCCCCAAACTCAGGAGCCCAGGCAGTGACGACACTCGAACTCCAGGTAGGGCTGGCACGAACGCTCAGTTACCGACGTCGGCCAGGCCGGGCTGCTCCGGGCCGTGCGGGATGTCGAAGGTGCCTTCGCCGGTGCGCAGCAGCCGCAGGATCACGCTGGCCACGTAGTCGGGGCTGTGGGCCACCATGCCAGGCCGCGGCGAGGCGCCGAGGGTGAACATGCCGTCGCCGAACTCGGTCGCCGTGACCGAGGGCAGCAGCAGCGAGACTGCGATGCCGTCGGGAGCAAACTCCTCCCGCATCACGTCGCTGAGCATGTTGACCGCCGCCTTGGTCGAGGCGTAGGCGCCCACGCCGACCGCGACCCGCCGGGTGGTGCCGGAGCTGATGTTCACGATCCGGCCGAACCCCTGCTGCCGCATGGCCGACAGCACCGCCTGCGTCACCGCCAGCAGGCCGACCACGTTGAGCTGCAAGATCCGGCCGAACTCGGCCAGGTCGACCTGGTCCAGCGGCCCGTGCAGGCTGGCGCCGGCGTTGTTGACCAGGCCGTCGATCCGCTGGTGCCGGTCCAGGGTCTCGCTCACCAGCTCGCCCACCTGCGCCGGGTCGGTCACGTCGGTCGGCACGGCCAGCGCCCCGCCGAGTTCATCGCTCAGCGCGGCCAGCCGGTCGGCCCGGCGGGCGGCCAGCACCGGGTAGGCCCCGGCCGCGTGCAGCAGGCGTGCGGTGGACGCGCCCATGCCGGACGACGCCCCGGTGACGATCACCGTCTTCCCGGCCAGCTCAATGAGATCGCTCATGGGCCACGTATACCAGCCACGGAAAATGCGTCGCCGATCGCCGGGTGGCTGTCTGGCCTGAGCCCTCGTGCAGGACCGGCCCGAGGGCGTCAGCCAGCGCGAGCTGGAGCGCGCGCTGACCCAGGGCTGGGACATCCAGCCCGCCACCTTGACCTACGCGCCGGTGGGGGCGGGCAGCTACCACTGGGTGGTGGCTGACGCGCGGGGTGGCCGCTGGTTCGTGACCGTCGATGACCTGGACCACAAGAGCTGGCTGGGCTCCACCCGGCGGGCCGTTTTGGCCGGCCTGCGGCAGGCCCTGGACACCGCGCTCGCCCTGCGTGACCAGGCCGGGCTCGGGTTCGTGGTGGCGCCGGTGCCGGGCCGGGACGGGGAGACCGTCTGGCCGGTTAATAAAAAATATGCCGTCGCCGTATACCCGTATCTGGATGGTGCGACCGGTGAATTCGGTCAGCCGCTTCCGGCCCGCGCGCGGGCCGACCTGATGGGCAAGCTGGCTGCTCTGCACCAGGTGGTGCCCACGTCGCAGGGGCCGGTGACTGATACCCGTCTCCCGCTGCGGCACGAACTGGAGGGCGCGCTCGGCCAGCTGGACCGGCCCTGGACCGGTGGCCCCTTCTCGGCGGTGGCCCGGCTGCTGCTGGCCAGCCAGGCCGGGCCGATCCGGGACCTGCTGGCCAGGTTTGACCGCCTCGCTGCTCAGCTGGCCGCCGCGCCGGATCGGGTCGTCACCCACGGCGAACCGCACCCGGCCAACCTCATGGTCACCGGCGACGGCGTGCTGCTGATCGACTGGGACACCGTCGGCCTGGCCCGGCCCGAGCGCGACCTGTGGTGGGTCCTCGGTGACTCCGGCGGCAGCAGCGATGAAGGCCGCCGCTACACCGAGGCCACCAGGCGGGTGATCGACCCGGCCGCGCTCGCCTTCTACCGGATCCGCTGGACCCTAGACGACCTGGCCGCCTTCACCCAACAGCTCCGCGCCGGTCACGAGCGCACGCGGGACGCCGCCGAAGCCTGGCAGGCCCTGAAGGACACGGTGGCCGACGCTGTCCGTGAAGCCGCCGCCGGCCGCTGAGCCGGGTCGCTAAGCCGGCGGCCACTCGCCCACCGGCCGGCCGATCTCCCACTCGTGACCGAACGGGTCGATGATCCGCCCCAGCCGCCAGCCGTGTTCGTCGGCCACCGGGGCGGCCGCCACGGCCCCGGCGGCCAGGGCTCGCGCGAAGCTGCCGTCCGGATCGTCGACCACCAGCAGGAACCGGCCGGTCCCGCCGCCGAGCGTGGCCGGGCTGAAGCGCTTGGCGTCCGGGTCGGCTGAGGAGACCCAGAACGCAGCGTCACCCACGCTGAGCTGGGCCACGATTTCATCGCCGTCGCCAACCTGGTGCAAGACGGTGGCGCCGAACGCTTCGGTGTAGAAGTCGACAGCAGCCTCGGCGCGGTCGACCCACAGTTCAGGCTGGATTCCGGTCACACCGGGACACTAGCGGCTTCAGTTGGTACCCGACGGATCCGCTGGCCGGCCAGGCTGCTGGTCATGACCCCGACGATCAGACCGGCCCGGGCGGCCGACGTGGCCGCGCTGGTGGAACTGCGGCTGGCCAACGCCCGGCGGCATGTCGAACTCGACCCGGAGCTGCACCGTATTCCGGACCCGGATGCGGTGTCGCGCTACTTCGCGGGCGTGGTGGCCGGGGCGGTCACGCCGGCGCCGCTGATCCTGGTGGCCGAGGTGTCCGGCCAGGTGGTGGGCATGACCGAGCTGGTGGTGTCGCCCGACCCGCCGGATCACCAGATCCTCGGGCCGCGGCCGACGGCGCAGGTTCACACCGTGGTCCAGCCCGGATATCGGGGACAGGGCATCGGCTCCAGCCTGGTCCGGGCCGCGCGGCAACTAGCCGCCGAACGTGGCATCACGCGGCTGATCGCCCCAATTTTCTCTAAAAATGATCAAGCGGCCGGGTTCTATGGCGGGGCCGGGTTCATTCCGCACGGTGTCTTGCTGCGCACCGACATCGGCCAACCAGGTGAACGCCAGCCCGGCGAACCGGGCGGCAGCGTCGGCCGGCCCGGTTAGCCGGCGGTCTCCTGGGCGATGGCCCGGCCCACCTGGCGCCCGCCGAACAGGCAGCCACCCAGGAACGTCCCTTCCAGCGACCGGTAGCCGTGCACGCCGCCGCCGCCGAAACCGGCCACCTCGCCCGCGGCGTACAGGCCGGGGACGGGCTCGGCCGCGCTCCCGGGGCCCGCCGGAGCCGACAGCACCCGCCCGGGCAGGTCGGTCTGCAGGCCGCCCAGGGTCTTGCGGGTCAAGATGTTCAGCCGCACCGCGATGAGCGGGCCGGCCGCGGGGTCCAGGATCTTGTGCGGCGACGCGGTCCGCACGATCCGGTCGCCGAGCGAACGGCGGGCGTTGTGGATGGCCATGACCTGCGCGTCCTTGCTGAACGAGTTGTCCAGCTCGCGGTCGCGGGCCACGATCTGCTGCTCCAACTCGGCCAGGTCGATGAGCGGTTCCGCGGTCAGCTTGTTCATACCCTGCACCAGCTCGGGCAGCGTGTCCGCCACCACGAAGTCGGCGCCGTGGCGCTTGAACGCCTCCACCGGGGCCGGCGCCCCGGCCCGCGCCCGGCCGATCAAGCCCCTGACGTCCTTGCCGGTCAGGTCG
The DNA here is from genome assembly GCA_965277615.1 of Streptosporangiaceae bacterium. Classification (GTDB taxonomy): domain Bacteria; phylum Actinomycetota; class Actinomycetes; order Streptosporangiales; family Streptosporangiaceae; genus Bog-532. The sequence continues at coordinate 1,491,265 of CBDIDG010000005.1, forward strand.
GGGTTCTGCTCCGAGCCGGAGAGGGCAAACTCCTTCTCGATGATCTGCTGGGTCAGCACGAACCAGGAGTAGTCGTAACCGGACTGGCCAATGGCCTGCAGCGTGGTCAGCGTGTCGAAGCCGGGGAAGTTCGGCGCCGGGAACCGTCGGCCGCGGGCGTCGAACCACAGCGAGGACGGCCCGGGCAGGACGCGGATGCCGTGCAGCGCCCAGATCGGATCCCAGTTCTGGATGCCCTCGGTGTAGTGCCACATCCGGTCGGGGTTGACGATCCGGCCGCCGGCCCGTTCGGTGATGGCCAGCATCCGCCCGTCCACGTAGTCGGGCACCCCGGAGATCATCCGTTCCGGGGCCGGGCCCAGGCGGGCGGGCCAGTTCTGCCGGACCAGCTCGTGGTTGGCGCCGATGCCACCCGCGGTGATCAGGACCACCGGCGCGTGCCGCTCGAACTGGCCGGTCTCGGTGCGCGAGCTGCGGTGGCCGCGGGCGGCCGAGCTCGGTTCCAGGATCGCGCCGCGCACGCCGTCCACGGCGCCGTTGGTCACGGTCAGCTCGTCCACCCGGTGCCGGAAGCCGAACTGCACCCGGCCCTGCAACGCGGCCGCCCGGACCCGGCGGGCGAACGGGGCCACCACCGCCGGGCCGGTGCCCCAGGTGACGTGGAACCGGGGCACCGAGTTGCCGTGCCCGCCGGCCAGTTGGCCGCCCCGCTCGGCCCAGAACACCAGCGGCAGCCAGCGCAGGCCGAGGCCGTGCAGCCAGGGCCGCTTCTCACCGGCGGCGAAGTCCAGGTAGGCCTGCGCCCACCGGTAGGCCCAGTAGTCCTGGCCGGCCGGGTCGTCGATGTCGCGGTCGAACCCGGCGCTGCCCAGCCAGTCCTGCCGGGCCAGCTCGAACGAGTCCTTGATGCCGGTGCGGCGCTGCTCCGGCGAACCGACCAGGAACAGCCCGCCGAACGACCAGAACGCCTGGCCGCCCAGGTTCGCCGCCGGTTCCTGGTCCAGCAGCAGCACCCGCCGGCCGGCGTCGGCCAGTTCCGCGGTCGCGACCAGGCCCGCTAGCCCGCCGCCCACCACGATGACATCGCTGTCAGCCATGCCTGCCCGCCTCCCGGTTGCGCGTCCCTCCTGGCATTATTTGTTACCGGCGAGTAATCCGCCAGTGATTCCGGGTCGGCCGGGACCTGGGCGGCGGCTGCTCGTTAAATACCGTGTGCAAAAACCGTCGTCATGGCGACATTTTTTGCACACGGTAGCCGGAGCGGGGTGGTCAGCGCCGCCCCGGCGCCGTTGCCGCCGGGCGCCCGGGCGCAGGCCAGTCACCGGCCGGGCAGCAGGCGGTCCAGCTGGTAGCGGATGACGGCCCAGGCCTGGGCCGCGTCGCGGTCGCCCACCAGCACGCTGGTACCCAAGCCGGCCGACAGGGCGACCAGGCTGGTCGCTTCCAGGTCAGCATCCAGCCCGGGCGGCATCGGGCCGCCGTCCTGGGCCGCGCGCAGCTGGGCCGCGATGACGTCGATGATCACGTTCGAGTCCCGGGCCAGCGGGCCCATGTCCAGCGCGGGGTCGGTCAGGGACAGCGCCAGGTATGAGGTCCAGATGACGTTGAAGACGCGGCTGTCCTCGTCGTCCGGCAGCGCTTCGGCCAGGATCGCCTCGATGACCGCGCGCGGTCCCGCGTCCGGGCCCACGGCGGCGATCCGGGCCTTGGCCCGCTCGGCCAGCGCGACGGCGAGGTACTGGGTGGCGTAGAGGAGCAGCTGCTCCTTGGTCCCGAAGTAGTACTGGATGAGCCGGACCGACATCCCGGCCTCCGCGGCGACCTCGCGCAGGCCGGCCTGGTGCAGCCCCCGCGCCGCGGCCACGCGCAGCAGGGCCTCGGCGATCTGCCGACGGCGCTGCTCGTGGTCGACAAGCTTCGGCATCCGCTCACCGTACTCGCCGTACGGGCCCTTCCCGTTTGATGGTACAGATGTATCATTAAAAGGTCACCACGACTGGGAGGAGGGCGTCATGCTGGCACCCAAAGCCGCGCCGGGGACGTGGGTCAGCGACGCAGCGCGCGAAAAGTTCATGGCCGCGTACGACCGGGCGTTTGCCCTGTGGCCGCAGCCGTATGAGGAGTTCGATCTCGAGACGGCGACCACGACCACGCGGGTCCACACCTACCGGCCGCAGGCCGCCGGGCCGCCGATCGTGCTGCTAATGGGGGCCGGGTTCAACGCCTCGTACTGGTACCTGCACGTGGCCGCCTTGGCCCAGGATGGCCCGGTGTACGCGATCGACATGCCGGGCGACCCGAACCCGAGCATCGCCCGCGCCCCGCTCGCCTCGCCGGACGCCTGCGCGGCCTGGCTGGACGAGCTACTCGGCCAGCTCGGCGTTGGCCAGCACGGGGACGGCCAACACGATGCTGGCCAGGATCGGGACGGCCCGGCCCACCTGGTCGGCCTGTCCTACGGCGGCTGGATCGCCATGAACCAGGCCATCCGCGCGCCCGGGCGGGTCGCCTCCATCACCCTGCTCGACCCGGCCGGGCTGACCAAGCTCGACGCCCGTTGGTGGTGGTGGTTCTCGATCAGCGGCCTGGCTACCCTGGCCCCGATGCCGCTGCGCCGCCATCTCGCCCGGTGGCTGGACAGCCCGTTCATGCTGGAGCAGGAGCTGATCAAGCTCATGTGGGCGGGCAGCCGCGGCTTCCGGATGGAGCCCAAGTTCCCCGGCGTCCTCACCGACGACGAACTGCGCGCCATCACCGTTCCGGTGCTGCTGATCACCGGCGCGCGCAGCGCCCTGCTCACCCCGGCCGAGGCCCAAGCTCGGGGAAGCCTCATGCCGCACGCGGAGGTCGTCATCGTCCCCGGCAGCCACGGCGGCTTCGACCGGGTCGACGAGCTCAACACGCGGATGGTGGCGTTCATCGCCGCGCAGTCGCAGGCCGGGCGGCCGCCGGCCTCGGCGGAGGCTCGTTAAATACCGTGTGCAATTTCTGTTGCCCTGGCGACAGTTTTTGCACACGGTAACCGGAGGGCGCGTTCCCCGCCGCCTTGCCGGGCGAGGGGAATTGACTGGCGCGGCCGCCGGCGTCCCGGCAGACTCAGCCTGTGCCCAGCTTCGAAGACCTGCTGGCCGAGGGCGAGTCGGTACCTGTCGAGGGCTGGGACTTCTCCTGGTTCGCCGGTCGGCTACCGGGGAGCAAGCTCCCCCGGGCGACCGAGGGGCGGCCGCCTTGGGGGTATGCCCGGCTGCTCGGCCGGCGGCTGGCCGCGCTGGCCGGGGTGCCCGGCGCCGCCGCGCTCGACCTGCAGACCGGCGGCGGCGAGGTGCTGGCCACCGCACTGGCCACCGCCCTGGCCGCCGCCGTGCCCACTGGCCTATCCACTGGCCCGTCCGCTGGTTCGGGCGGGCCGCCCACCCTGGTCGCCACCGAATCCTGGCCGCCCAACGTGGCCGTGGCCGGACGTACCCTGGCCCCGCTCGGGGCCCGGGTCGTGGCTGTGCCGGGCCCGGACAGTGATCTGCCGTTCCCTGACGCCTCGTTCGACCTGGTGACCAGCCGTCATCCGGTCAGCGTGCCCTGGGATGAGGTGGCCCGGGTGCTGAAGCCGGGCGGCAGCTACTTCTCCCAGGACGTCGGGCACCCGTCGGTGGGCGAGCTGACCGAGTTCATGATGGGCCCGCGGCCGGCCGCCACGCCGGATCAGCCGAACCGGGACCCGAAGTGGTCGGTGCTGGCAGCCGAACGGGCGGGGCTGACCGTGGCCGACCTGCGCGAGTACCACGGCCGGATGGAGTTCAACGACGTGGCCGCGGTCGTGGTGTTCCTGCGCAAGGTGATCTGGATCGTGCCCGGCTTCACCGTGGCCGGCTACCGCGACCGGCTGTGCGCGCTGCACGAGCAGATCGAGCGGGACGGGCCGTTCCTGGCCACCACCGTCCGCTTCCTGATCGAGGCGCGCAGGTTATCCACCGGAGGCGGTATCCGCCGAAGGCGGTAGCCACCTAAGTCGGCAGCCACCTAAGTCGGCAGCCATCGGACGCGGCACAGGATTTTCCCGCCCGGTTCCCGTGTTATAGCTGCGTGACAATAGACTCGCGCAGGTTGCCCTGTGGGCGAGAGACGACGAAGGAGTGCGGCCGCAAGTGACGGTGGTCGAAGCAGGAGAACAGGCGTACCAGCGTCCGGGCGGGGCCGAAGTCGTGGCCGAGGCGGGACGGCGGCGCGCGTTCGCGGTGATCAGCCACCCGGACGCGGGTAAGTCCACGCTGACCGAGGCGCTGGCCCTGCATGCGTCGGCCATCACCCAGGCCGGGGCGGTGCACGGCAAGGCCGGGCGCCGGGGCGTGACCTCGGACTGGATGGCCATGGAGCGTGACCGCGGTATCTCGATCACGTCCGCGGCGCTGCGCTTCGACTACGACGGCATGGTGCTGAACCTGCTCGACACTCCCGGGCACGCCGACTTCTCCGAGGACACCTACCGGGTGCTGGAGGCCGTCGACTGCGCGATCATGCTGCTGGACTCGGCCAAGGGCCTGGAGCCGCAGACGCTGAAGCTGTTCGACGTGTGCCGTAACCGCAACGTACCGGTCATCACGTTCGTGAACAAGTGGGACCGGCCCGGCCGGGAGCCACTGGAGCTGCTGGACGAGATCGAGCAGCGGATCAGGCTGCGGCCGACCCCGCTGAACTGGCCGGTCGGGGTGGCGGGCGAATTCCGCGGGCTGATCGACCGGAACACGGGCGAGTTCACCGCGTTCACCCGGACCCCGGGCGGGGCCGACCGGGCCATCGAGGAGCACCTGGACGCGGAGCAGGCGGCCGAGCGCTTCGGCGCGGAGTACACCACCGCGGTCGAGGAGCTGGACCTGCTGACCGAGATCGGCGCCGACGTCGACCTGGAATCGTTCCTGGCCGGGGAGTCCTCACCGGTGCTGTTCGGCGCCGCGCTGCCCAACTTCGGCGTCCGCCGGCTGCTGGAGAGCCTGATCGCGCTGGCCCCGCCGCCCGCACCGCGCGCGGACATCAAGGACGAGCCGCGCCCGGTCGACGCGCCGTTCTCCGGCCTGGTGTTCAAGGTGCAGGCGAACATGGACCGCAACCACCGGGACCGGGTGGCCTTCGTCCGGGTGTGCTCGGGCCGGTTCGAGCGCGGCATGGTGCTCACGCACGCCGCGACCGGCCGCCCGTTCGCCACCAAATATGCCCAAAGCATGTTCGGCGCCGAACGCGAGACCGTGGACGTGGCCTACCCGGGTGACGTGATCGGGCTGGTCAACGCGACCGCGCTGCGACCCGGTGACACCCTGTACGAGACGCTGCCGGTGGAGTTCCCGCCCATCCCGAGCTTCGCGCCGGAGCACTTCGCCGTGGTCCGCAGCAAGGACGCGAGCAAGCACAAGCAGTTCCGCAAGGGCATCGACCAGCTCGCCACCGAAGGCGTGGTACAGGTGCTGGCCTCCAACGTGCGCGGTGACCAGGCCCCGGTGCTGGCCGCGGTCGGTCCGCTGCAGTTCGACGTGGTGCTGAACCGGCTCGAGCACGAATTCGGGGCCCGGGCCGAGCTGGAGCACCTCGGCTACACGATGGCCCGCCGCACCGACGCCGAAGGTGCCGCCGGGCTGGCCGGGGTGCGCGGCAGCGAGGTGCTGACCCGCCGCCTCGACGACGCCCTGCTCGCGCTGTTCACCGACAAGTGGCGGCTGGCCGCCATCCAGCGCGACCACCCGGACATCCTGCTCGAGACCCTGGTCGCCGGCACCGACTAAGCCGCCGGCCCCGACTAGGGCCTGTTTTATAAGTCGCGTGGGAGCCATTCGTTGATGGCGGCGATGTGGACGGTGGCCTGATAGCGGACGGCGAGCTTGTCGTAGCGGGTGGCCAGGGCACGGTGGCGTTTGAGGCGGTTGATGCCGCACTCAAGGAGCAAGCCAGACTGCATACATAGGCGGATCGGGCCGCGGGAATCCTCCTGTTATAGGAATTGACGGCCTGCTGGCGGTGGTCGCGGATGTCTGGCGGCTGCGCGAGCTGCAGGCGGAGGCGACCGCGGGAGGTGAGCGGTGCCTGGAGACGCTGCCGTGCCCCCTTGAGCCGGCAGGCGCGGGCGACCGTGCCGGTATGGGAAACGTTCCCGGAGGTGAACCGGGGACTCGCAAGCCGTCTGGCGGGTCTGCTGGTCGAGCGGATGGTGCAGGCAGCGGGCCGCGGGGACGGGGGTGAGCGCGGTGAGCATGACGGCGAGGCTGCCCTGGGAGCGGGCTGAGGGCAAGGTCCAGCCCTGGCATCGTGACCGGCTGGCAGCGGTCTATGTCCGCCAGTCCACCCCGGCTCAGGTGGCCGATCACGCCGAGTCCACCCGGCTGCAGTACGGGCTGGCCGAGCGGGCGGTCACGCTGGGCTGGGCGCCGTCGCGGGTGCTGGTGATCGATGAGGACCTGGGGCATTCGGCCTCCGGGGCTGACGCGCGGCCGGGCTTCGCGCGGCTGGTCGCCGAGGTGGGGCTAGATCATGTGGGCCTCGTACTGGGCATCGAGATGTCCCGGCTGGCCCGGTCCGGCCGCGAATGGCATCAGCTGCTGGAGCTGTGCGCGCTGTCCGGGACGCTGCTGGGCGATCTGGACGGGGTCTATGACCCGGCCGAGCACAACGACCGGCTGCTGCTGGGCCTCAAGGGCACGATCAGCGAGGCGGAGCTGCACTTGATCAGGCAGCGGATGTGGTCCGGGCGGGTCGCTAAGGCCCGCCGCGGCGAGCTGGCGGTGCCGCTGCCGGCCGGGTTCGCCCGCCGCGGCTCCGGTGAGGTGGTGCTAGACCCCGATGAGCAGGTCCGCAGCGTGATCCGGCTGGTCTTCGGCCTGTTCGAGCGGCTCGGCACGGTGGGCGCCGTGCTGGGGTTCCTCGCAGACAACCGCATCCAGCTGGGAATCCGGTTGCGGGAAGGACCCGGGCGCGGGGAGCTTGCCTGGCGCCGTCCCAGCCGCGCCGGGGTGACGAACATGCTGCGCAACCCGGCTTACGCTGGCATCTACGCCTATGGCCGCAGCACACTAGATCCCAGGCGGCGCCAGCCGGGGCGGCCCTGCACCGGCCGGGTCCGGGTCGGGCGGGATGGCTGGCTGGTCTACCTGCCCGGGGTGCTGCCGGCCTATATCAGCATCGAGCAGTACGAGCGGAACATGCAGCGGATGGACGCCAACCGGTCCCGCGCCGGCAGCCTGGGCGCGGTGCGCGACGGCCCGGCCCTGCTAGCCGGCCTGGTGGCCTGCGGCCGGTGCGGCAAGAAAATGACGGTGCGCTACCAGCGCGGCCCGGGCGGCAAGCTGCACCCGGTCTACGTGTGCGGCCGCGCCAAGTCCGATTACGCCGAGAGCCAGTGCCAGCAGCTGGCCGGCCCGTGTCTGGACACGCACGTTAGCGGACTGCTGCTGGCTGCGATGGCACCCGCCGCGCTGGAGGTCTCCCTGGCCGCGGCCGGGCAGGCCAGGGCCCAGCGCGAGCAGGTGGACCGGATCTGGCGGCGGCGGCTGGAACGCGCCGAGCTCGCCGCCGGCCGGGCCCGCCGCCAGTACCAGCTCGCCGAGCCGGAGAACCGCCTGGTCGTCCGGCAGCTGGAAAAGGACTGGGAGGCCGCGCTGGCCGAGCGGCAGCGCCTCGGCGAGGAGTACGACCGGTTCACCGCCGCCCGCCCCCGGACGCTGACCGCCGCCGAACGCGGCCAGATCCGGGCCCTGGCCGCGGATCTGCCCGCGGTCTGGGACGCTGCCACCACCACCGACGCGGACCGCAAGCAGCTGATCCGGCACCTGGTCGAGCAGGTCCGCGTCGCGGTGGCCGGGACCAGCGAAAAGGCGGACGTGGAAGTCATCTGGGCAGGCGGGCACCGCACCGCCACGCAGATCACCCGCCCGGTGGCCTGCCTGACCCAGCTCAGCTACTACCCTCAGCTGGCCGCCCGGGCCCGCGAACTTGCCGGCAGCGGATGCACCACCGCACAGATCGCGCAGCGGCTCAACGCCGAGGGCTTCCGCCCGCCCAAGCGCAGCCCGGTCTTCACCCCGAACGCGGTCACTGACCTGCTGCGGGCCCTGGGCATCCAGCGCTCCCGCACCCCGGGCCGCCGCAACCGCCCGGTCCTGGACCAGCATGAGTGGTGGCTACGCGACCTGGCCGAAAACCTGGGCATGTCCCAGGTCACCCTCGACTCCTGGGTCCGCCGCGGCTGGGCCGCCGGCTACCTGCATCCCCACGCCCGGCTGCTCGTGGTCCGCGCGGACCCCGCCGAGATAGAACGGCTGCGGACTCTGCACCAGGTGCCCCGCGGCCAGCACAACCGCCGCCCCTGGCTGAACGATCAGGCAGCCAGCATGAACACCGAACGGGAAGGAGCCAACGACAATGCCGACAAGCCGCGCCTATGACAGCACTGCGGCTTGCTCGTCTCGACGGCGTGCCGCTGTTTGTAGATCTCGCGGTCGAAGGCGGGTGGCCGGCCACCGGCCCGGCCCCGGTTTTTGCGGTGCTGGACGCGGTCAGCTTGCTCGGGGATAGTGGCTGCGATACCGCGTTGACGCAGGTAGATACGGTTCGCGCGGGATCCGTAGGCCTTATCGCCCAGGACCCGGTCCGGGCGGGTGCGGGGTCGCCCGGGCCCGGGCCGGGCCACCGCGATCTGGTCCAGGACGGCCGTGAACTGCGGGCTGTCGCCACACTGGCCAGCGGTGATCACGACGGCCAGCGGCTTTTGCCTCTGCTCGGTGGCCAGATGGATCTTGGTGGTCAGGCCACCGCGGGACCGGCCGAGCCCGTGATCGGCGGGCTCATCGTGGACACCGCCGGGCGGCTCGGCCTGCAGATCCCCCTTTTCCTGGCTCCGGCCGCATGCTGATGCGCCCGCGCCACCGTGGAATCCACACTGACGTCCCAGGTGATCAGCCCGGCCGCATCCGCCTTGGCCTGCAAGGCGGCCAGGATCTTCGCCCAGGTGCCGTTGCGCTGCCACCGCCGGAACAGGCCGTAGACCGTGTGCCAGTGCCCATAGGCCGGCGGGACGTCCCGCCACGGGCAGCCGGCCCGGGTCCGCCACCGGATCCCGTCGATGAGCTGCCGTTTCGTCCACTTCGGCGGCCGGCCTGGTCTTCTCCCGATAGGCAGGAGGGGTTCCAGCACCGCCCACTGCGCATCAGAAAGGTCCGCCCGCCCCGTCACCGCTAAGGTGGCCACGAGGTCTCCGGTGTGATGGTCTTCTTGGTCGTTGACTCATCATCCGGAGACCTCACTCATCTCCAGGCAACGACACGCAGACCAGCCCGCACCACCATCAACTTTTGAAACAGGCCCTAAGCTTGTTCTTTAACCTGTCTGGTCGTTGACCTGGTTCTTTGTGTGTTTTGGGTCGCTTAGCCCGGCGTGTCGTGGTGCGTGAGTGCGGCCTTCGGATGATCATGTGTTCTCGCCAAAGGGCCATGATCACCAGCGAAGGCCGTGATGAACAGATTGCCAGAGGTTGCCGGTACCGGGCCAGCCGCCGTGCTGTCGCGATTCCGCCAGGATTTTCATGCCTGCCTGACCGCCCGGGGTGATGAGCTGTGCGAGCTGGCTGATGCGGTGCTGTGCGCGGGCGGGCCGGTGCGGAATCTGGCCGGCTTGTCGCTGGCGCCCGGGCACCGGCGTGGCCACGGCGCCTTGTATGACGCGGTGAACCAGGGCAGGATCAGCATCGGCCGGCTGCGGCGGGTGGTGGCGGGGCTGCCGTTACCGCGGGCCGCCGATGGCCGCCTGATGCTGGCCGTGGATGTGAGCAACTGGCTGCGGCCGGAGGCGGCGACCAGCCCGGACCGGCTGTTCTGCCACGTTTACGGCCGCGGGAAGGGCCAGGCGCAGATGATCCCGGGCTGGCCATACTCGGTGGTCGCCGCCCTGGAGCCGGGCCGCACGTCCTGGACCGCGGTGCTGGACGCGGTGCGGCTGAGCCCTGATGATGACGGCATCGCGGTGACCGCCGCCCAGGTCCGCGGCGTGATCACCCGGCTGATCGATGCTGGGCAATGGCACGAGGGCGACCCGGCCATCTGGATCATCTTTGACGCCGGATACGACCTGGCCCGGCTGGCTTATCTGCTGGCGGGCCTGCCCGCCCAGGTGCTGGGCCGGCTGCGCAGCGACCGGGTGATGCAGCTGCCGGCGCCGCCGCGCCAGCCCGGCACCATGGGACGGCCCCGCAAACATGGCGGCGAGCTGGCGCTGTCCGATCCCGGGACCTGGCCAGCCCCGGCCGTTACCACCAGCATGCTGACCACCCGTTACGGGACCGCGGTGGCGGCTGCCTGGGACCGGGTGCACGCCCGGCTGACCCACCGGGCCGCCTGGCTGGACGATGACGGCTCGCTGCCCGTGATCGACGGCACCTTGATCCGCCTGCAGGTGGACCACCTGCCCGGAGACCGCACGCCCAAGCCGCTGTGGCTGTGGTGGTCCGGCACCGGCGCGGAACCGGCCGAGGTGGACCGGTGCTGGCAGGCGTTCTTGCGCCGCTTCGACCTGGAGACGAGCAAGCCGCAGTGCTGTCATAGGCGCGGCTTGTCGGCATTGTCGTTGGCTCCTTCCCGTTCGGTGTTCATGCTGGCTGCCTGATCGTTCAGCCAGGGGCGGCGGTTGTGCTGGCCGCGGGGCACCTGGTGCAGAGTCCGCAGCCGTTCTATCTCGGCGGGGTCCGCGCGGACCACGAGCAGCCGGGCGTGGGGATGCAGGTAGCCGGCGGCCCAGCCGCGGCGGACCCAGGAGTCGAGGGTGACCTGGGACATGCCCAGGTTTTCGGCCAGGTCGCGTAGCCACCACTCATGCTGGTCCAGGACCGGGCGGTTGCGGCGGCCCGGGGTGCGGGAGCGCTGGATGCCCAGGGCCCGCAGCAGGTCAGTGACCGCGTTCGGGGTGAAGACCGGGCTGCGCTTGGGCGGGCGGAAGCCCTCGGCGTTGAGCCGCTGCGCGATCTGTGCGGTGGTGCATCCGCTGCCGGCAAGTTCGCGGGCCCGGGCGGCCAGCTGAGGGTAGTAGCTGAGCTGGGTCAGGCAGGCCACCGGGCGGGTGATCTGCGTGGCGGTGCGGTGCCCGCCTGCCCAGATGACTTCCACGTCCGCCTTTTCGCTGGTCCCGGCCACCGCGACGCGGACCTGCTCGACCAGGTGCCGGATCAGCTGCTTGCGGTCCGCGTCGGTGGTGGTGGCAGCGTCCCAGACCGCGGGCAGATCCGCGGCCAGGGCCCGGATCTGGCCGCGTTCGGCGGCGGTCAGCGTCCGGGGGCGGGCGGCGGTGAACCGGTCGTACTCCTCGCCGAGGCGCTGCCGCTCGGCCAGCGCGGCCTCCCAGTCCTTTTCCAGCTGCCGGACGACCAGGCGGTTCTCCGGCTCGGCGAGCTGGTACTGGCGGCGGGCCCGGCCGGCGGCGAGCTCGGCGCGTTCCAGCCGCCGCCGCCAGATCCGGTCCACCTGCTCGCGCTGGGCCCTGGCCTGCCCGGCCGCGGCCAGGGAGACCTCCAGCGCGGCGGGTGCCATCGCAGCCAGCAGCAGTCCGCTAACGTGCGTGTCCAGACACGGGCCGGCCAGCTGCTGGCACTGGCTCTCGGCGTAATCGGACTTGGCGCGGCCGCACACGTAGACCGGGTGCAGCTTGCCGCCCGGGCCGCGCTGGTAGCGCACCGTCATTTTCTTGCCGCACCGGCCGCAGGCCACCAGGCCGGCTAGCAGGGCCGGGCCGTCGCGCACCGCGCCCAGGCTGCCGGCGCGGGACCGGTTGGCGTCCATCCGCTGCATGTTCCGCTCGTACTGCTCGATGCTGATATAGGCCGGCAGCACCCCGGGCAGGTAGACCAGCCAGCCATCCCGCCCGACCCGGACCCGGCCGGTGCAGGGCCGCCCCGGCTGGCGCCGCCTGGGATCTAGTGTGCTGCGGCCATAGGCGTAGATGCCAGCGTAAGCCGGGTTGCGCAGCATGTTCGTCACCCCGGCGCGGCTGGGACGGCGCCAGGCAAGCTCCCCGCGCCCGGGTCCTTCCCGCAACCGGATTCCCAGCTGGATGCGGTTGTCTGCGAGGAACCCCAGCACGGCGCCCACCGTGCCGAGCCGCTCGAACAGGCCGAAGACCAGCCGGATCACGCTGCGGACCTGCTCATCGGGGTCTAGCACCACCTCACCGGAGCCGCGGCGGGCGAACCCGGCCGGCAGCGGCACCGCCAGCTCGCCGCGGCGGGCCTTAGCGACCCGCCCGGACCACATCCGCTGCCTGATCAAGTGCAGCTCCGCCTCGCTGATCGTGCCCTTGAGGCCCAGCAGCAGCCGGTCGTTGTGCTCGGCCGGGTCATAGACCCCGTCCAGATCGCCCAGCAGCGTCCCGGACAGCGCGCACAGCTCCAGCAGCTGATGCCATTCGCGGCCGGACCGGGCCAGCCGGGACATCTCGATGCCCAGTACGAGGCCCACATGATCTAGCCCCACCTCGGCGACCAGCCGCGCGAAGCCCGGCCGCGCGTCAGCCCCGGAGGCCGAATGCCCCAGGTCCTCATCGATCACCAGCACCCGCGACGGCGCCCAGCCCAGCGTGACCGCCCGCTCGGCCAGCCCGTACTGCAGCCGGGTGGACTCGGCGTGATCGGCCACCTGAGCCGGGGTGGACTGGCGGACATAGACCGCTGCCAGCCGGTCACGATGCCAGGGCTGGACCTTGCCCTCAGCCCGCTCCCAGGGCAGCCTCGCCGTCATGCTCACCGCGCTCACCCCCGTCCCCGCGGCCCGCTGCCTGCACCATCCGCTCGACCAGCAGACCCGCCAGACGGCTTGCGAGTCCCCGGTTCACCTCCGGGAACGTTTCCCATACCGGCACGGTCGCCCGCGCCTGCCGGCTCAAGGGGGCACGGCAGCGTCTCCAGGCACCGCTCACCTCCCGCGGTCGCCTCCGCCTGCAGCTCGCGCAGCCGCCAGACATCCGCGACCACCGCCAGCAGGCCGTCAATTCCTATAACAGGAGGATTCCCGCGGCCCGATCCGCCTATGTATGCAGTCTGGCTTGCTCCTTGAGCACACGTTCCGCCTGTTCAAGCAGGTCCTCGGCTGGACCACCCCCAAAATCCGCGACCCGGCCGCCGCGGACCGCTGGACCTGGCTGATCATCACCGCTCACACCCAGCTCCGCCTCGCCCGGCCCCTGGCCGCCGATCTGCGGCTGCCCTGGGAACGGCCCGCCCCGCCCGGCCGGCTGACCCCAGCCCGGGTCCGGCGCGATTTTAAGAACATCCGCCAGACCATGCCCTGCCTGGCCGGTGCACCAAAACCCGGCAAGCCCGGCCCCGGCCGGCCACCCGGCTCTAAGAACCGCCACCCCGCACCCCGCCACGACGTCGGTAAAACAACCAGACGGGAACGCAGCCTCAAAGCCAGGCACGAACGCGCAGGTTAAACGACAAGCTAAGCCGCCGGCCCGACTAACCGCCGCTCCGTTTGCCGCCGGGCCGCCGGGGAAGATCACGGCCGTGGTCCGGCGAGCGGGTTTCTGGCTGGCCTGGTGGGTCCTGCTCATGGGCCTGTGGGTTGCAATTGACGACAGCATCGGCCTGGCCGAGCTGGGCGCCGGAGCCGTCGTGGCCGCGCTGGCCGCGCTGCTGACCGAGGTGGCCCTGCACCAGGCCGATCTCCATCCCCGGCTGCGGCTCCGCTGGCTGGCCGGGGCCTACCGGCTGCCCGGGCAGGTGCTGGGCGATACCGTGCTGGTGTTCCGGGCGCTGGCCCGGCAGCTGGCGCACGGCGAGGATCCGCCCAGCGGCTTCCGTGAGCTGCCGGTCCAGCTCGGGGACGCTGGCGCTGACGCGGTCACCCGGCGGGTACTGCTGGTCGGGGCGAACTCGCTCGCTCCGAACACCGTCGTCCTCGACGTCGACGCGGACCGCGAGGTCATGGTCGTGCACCAGCTGGTACCGAACCAGGGGAGGCCGGAATGACCGGTTTTGTGGTGGCGGCGATCGTCATGCTGGCCGCCGTGGTCCCCTGCGGCATCGTGGTGTGCCGCGGGAAGATCATGGAGGCCGTGGTCGCCTACGAGGTGATCAGCTCGATCGCGATCATGGTGCTGATCCTGCTGGCCCAGGGTTTTCAGCGTCCGGCCCTGTTCGAGCTGCCGGTGCTGCTGGCGATTTTGCTGCTCGGCAGCGGGCTGGTGTTCGTCCGCGCCCTGGAGCGGTGGCTGTGATCCAGGAGGTCGCGGCGGACGTGGTCCTCGGCTTGGCCGTGGCCATCGTGCTGGCCTCGTCGGCCGGCGTGCTGGTCATGCGCGGGGCCTACCGGAAGCTGCACTTCGTCACCCCGGCCGCCCTGGTCGCCCCGGTGCTGGTCGTGCTGGCCGTCTTCATCCGGTCGGGCCTGTCCGAGGACACCGGCGAGAGCCTGGTCGCCCTGGTCTTCCTGCTCGTGGCCGGCCCGTACCTGACCCACGCCACCGTGCGCGCCATCCGGGCCCATGACCAGGCCAGCGAGCCGGACCCGGAGCAGGCCCCGTGACCGGCGTGCTGGCCGTCCACACCGCGTACTCGGTGCCGGTCCCGCTGATGGATGCCCTGCAGGTCACCGTGCTGGTGCTGGTGGCCGCGGGCGCGACGGCGGTGGTGCTGACCCGGCAGCCGGTCCGCCAGGTAATCGTGCTCAGCGGTTACGGGTTGCTGCTGGCCATCTTGTTCATGACCTTCCAGGCCCCCGACGTCACGTTGTCCGAGCTGACCGTGGGCGCGGTCGCGCTGCCGCTCCTGCTGCTGCTCGCGCTGGCCAAGGTACGGAAGAAGGAAGAATGACCCCGGCCGCCCGGCGCTGGGCCTTCCTGATCGCGGGCGCGGGCATGGTCGCCTTCTACGTCTGGGGACTGACCGGCCTGCCCGGCTTCGGCCAGTACCCCGGCCCGTACGGATTCATCCTCAACGACGTCGCGGTCGGGCAGACCAAGGCCACCGCGGTGGTGTCCGCGATCAACTTCGAATACCGCGGGTTCGACACCGTGGGCGAGGAGTTCATCTTGTTCGTGGCGGCCGTCGGGGTCAGCACCGTGCTGCGTCATCTGCGCGGGGAGCGGGATCGCTCCGCCCTGGACGAGGCGCTCGGCCGCGACCCGCTGCCAACCAGCGACGCGGTGCGCATGGTGGCGCTGGTCTTCACCGGGCCGACCGTGGTCATCGCCTGGTACCTGGCCCTGCACGCGCAGACCAGCCCGTCCGGCGGTTTCCAGGGCGGCGTGGTGCTGGCCACCGCGTTCATCCTCATCTACCTGTCCGGGAAGTTCCTGGTGTTCAAGCGGGTCAGCCCGGTGGCCATCACCGACGCGGTGGAGGCGGTCGGGGCGGCCGGCTTCGTCTGCGTCGGGCTCAGCGCGGTCCTGCTGGGGCTGCCCTACCTGACCAACGACCTTCCCCTCGGGCACACCCCCGGCGCGATCGACTCCTCCGGGACGATCGCGCTGATCAGCTTCTTCGTCGGGCTGGAAGTAGCCGCCGCGTTCGTGCTGATCGTGGGCGAACTGCTCGAGCAGACGCTGCTGATCCGGCAGGAGGACCGGTAGTGCACATCTTCCCGTTCCTGGTCGTGGCCTGGATCCTGGCCGTCGGCCTGTACGGCGTCGTCACCAGCCGGCACCTGATCCATCAGATCGTCTGCCTGATCGTCGTGCAGTCCTCCACCTACGTGCTGCTGCTGGGGGTGGGCTACGTGACCGGGGCAGTCGCGCCCTACTTCTACGACGTGCCCGTGCACACCCCCGCGGTGGACCCGGTGGTGCAGGCGCTGGCCCTGACCGACGTCGTGGTCGAGGGGGCGGTCACGGCGCTGCTGCTGGCGTTCGCCATCCAGGCCCATAAGCGGTTCGGCACCCTCGACCCGCAAAAGCTCGCCGACCTCAAGGGCTGAGGGCGCGAGCGCCGTGGATCAGCTGCTGGCCCTGGTCATCGTCATCCCGCTGCTCGGCGCGGCCGGGGTGTCCGCGCTCACCCCGGTCTTCCGGACCCACCGGCGGGCGCTGGACACCGTGGCCGTCGCCGCGGCCGCCTGCGTCACCGTGCTGCTGGTGGTGATCACGGCGCGGGCCGCCCACGGCGGCCTCCAGGTGTACTGGTTCGCGGGTTTCCGGCCCCGGCACGGCATCGCCATCGGTATCGACTTCGCGGTGGACCCGCTCAGCGCCGGGCTGGCCAGCCTGGCCGCGCTGCTGGTGACCGCGGCGATGATCTTCTCCTGGCGCTACTTCGATCGGGTCGCGACCTACTTCCACGCCATGATGCTGACGTTCCTGGCGGGCCTGGTCGGCTTCTGCCTGACCGGGGACATCTTCGACCTGTTCGTCTGGTTCGAGCTGATGGGCGTGTCGGCCTACGCGCTGACCGCCTACCGGCCGGAGGAACGGGCCCCGATCCAGGGCGCGCTCAACTTCGCCATCACCAACAGCATCGGCGCCTACCTGTGGCTGTCCGGCATCGGCCTCATCTACGGCCGGACCGGGGCGCTGAACATGGCCCAGATCGGCCAGTACCTGATCCGGCACCGCAACACCCCCAGCAGCCTGGTCGTGGTGGCGTTCGTGCTGATCCTGATGGCTCTGCTGATCAAGAGCGCGATCGTGCCGTTCCACTTCTGGCTGGCCGACGCGCACGCGGTCGCGCCCACTCCGGTGTGCGTGCTGTTCTCCGGCGTCATGGTGGAGCTGGGGCTGTACGGGATCGCCCGGATCTACTGGTCCATGTTCGGCGCCGGGCTGGGCCACCGGACCGTGATCGCGCACCTGTTCCTGGTCCTCGGCCTGCTGACCGCGGTGATCGGAGCGCTGTTCTGCTTCCGGGAACGGCATATCAAGCGGCTGCTGGCCTTCTCCACCATCAGCCACGCGGGCATGTTCCTGGTCGGCCTGTCCTGGCTGACCCCGCTCGGGCTGGCCGGCGCGGCCGTGTACATCCTCGGGCACGGGCTGGTCAAGGCCGCGCTGTTTCTGTGCGTGGGGATCGTCCTGCACCGTCTCCGCTCGGTCAACGAGACCTGGCTGCACGGCCGCGGGCGGCGGCTGCCGGTCACCGGTGTGGTGTTCACGCTGGCCGCGCTGGGCCTGGCCGACCTGCCACCGTTCGCCACCTACCTGGGCAAGGGCTGGATCGAGGACACCGGCACGGCCCAGGGCGGTGCCTGGGTCGCGGGGGTGCTCATCGCCTGCTCGATCCTGGTCGGCGGGGCGGTGCTGCGGGTCGCGGGCGGGGTGTTCTACGGGCTGGGTGACCCGCCCGCCGAGGACCCGCTGATGGCCGCGCAGGCCTCGGAGGAGAAGAGCGAGACCGAAGACAGCGGCGGGCGCACCCCGCTGACCATGATCGTGCCACCCGCCGTCCTGGTCGCCGCGGCCATCGTGGTGGGGCTGCTGCCGCACCTCGGGTCGGCCGTGCAGGACGCGGCCGTGCGCTTCCAGGACCAGACCGGCTACAACGCCGTGGTGCTGTCCGGCCGGACGGTAGCCCACCCGGTCGCCCTGCACCCGGCCGAGAGCACCGGCATCACCCTGGCCGACGTGCTCAGCGGGGCCGGCTCGGCCCTGGGCGCCGTGATCCTGGCCGGGCTGGCCCTGTACCGCAAACGCCTCCCGCTGGTGCGCCGCTGGCCGGAACCGGACCTGCTGCTGGGCGATCCGATCCGCCGGTTCCAGAGCGGTGTGGTCAACGACTACGTGACCTGGATCGTCATCGGCCTGGCCTGCATCGGCGGGAGTCTCGCGTTCGCGATCCGCTAACCGGCGGCGGTGCTGGCCTCCTCAGACTGTCCGGTCACCTCGAAGTCCGGGTGGCCGTCCCGTACCCGTACCGTGACGTGCTGGCCCGGCTGCAGCCGGCCGTCCAGGAGCCGAGCCGACAGCTGGTTGTCCACCTCACGCTGAATGGTCCGGCGCAGCGGCCGGGCCCCGAAGGCCGGCTGGAACCCGCGCTGGGCCAGCCAGTCCACCGCCTCCGGGCTGAAGTCGACGGTGATGTGCTGAGCGCGCAGGCGGCGCTTGGTCTCTTCCAGCAGCAGGCCGGTGATCTGCCGCAGCTGGACCTCGTCCAGCTGGCGGAAGATGACGATGTCGTCGATCCGGTTCAGGAATTCGGGCCGGAACTGCTCCCGCAGGCGGCTCATCAGCCGGTCGCGCAGCGACTCGTCGGCGGCCGGACCCGAGTCGCCGGTGGTGAAGCCGGTCGCCCGGCGGCCAGCGATCAGGTCCGAGCCCAGGTTGCTGGTCATGATCACGACCGTGTTCTTGAAGTCCACCGTCCGGCCCTGCCCGTCGGTGAGCCGCCCGTCGTCCAGCAGCTGCAGCAGGATGTTGAACACGTCGTTGTGGGCCTTCTCGATCTCATCCAGCAGCAGGACCGCGTACGGGGTTCGGCGGACAGCCTCGGTGAGCTGCCCGGCTTCCTCGTACCCGACGTAGCCGGGGGGCGCGCCGACCAGGCGGCTGACCGTGTGCCGCTCCTGGAACTCGCTCATGTCGATCCGGACCATCCGGTCCTCACTGCCGAACAGGGCCTCGGCCAAGGCCCGGGCCAGCTCGGTCTTGCCCACCCCGGTGGGGCCGAGGAACAGGAAGCTGCCGATCGGCCGGTCGGGGTCGCCCAGCCCGGCCCGGGACCGCCGGACCGCCTCGGCCACGGCGACCACGGCCTCGTCCTGGCCGATGACCCGGTCGTGCAGGTGCTCTTCCAGTCGCCGCAGGCGTTCCTTCTCCTCCTCGGTCAGCTGGCTGACCGGAATGCCGGTGGACCGGGCCACCACCTGCGCGATGTCCGCCGCCGTGACTTCCGGCACACCCTGCGGCCCGGGCCGGCCGTTGGTCCCGGCCTGGTTCTCCAGCTCGGCGATCTCGTCCCGCAGCCGGGAGGCACGCTCGTAGTCCTCGGCCGCCACCGCCTGGTCCTTCTCCCGGCGGCGCTCCTCCAGCTGGCGTTCGGCCTCGCGCAGGTCCCGGGCCGGGGTGATGCTGCGCAGCCGCACCCGGGCGCCCGCCTGGTCGATGAGGTCGATGGCCTTGTCGGGCAGGAAACGGTCGGCGATGTACCGGTCGGACAACTCGGCCGCGGCGACCAGGGCCTCGTCGGTGAACCGGACCTGGTGGTGCGCCTCGTACCGGTCCCGCAGCCCGCGCAGGATCTCGACGGTGTCGGTGACCGACGGCTCGGGCACCATGATCGGCTGGAACCGGCGTTCCAGCGCCGCGTCCTTCTCGATGTTCTTCCGGTACTCGTCGATCGTGGTCGCCCCGATGATGTGCAGCTCGCCCCGGGCCAGCGCGGGCTTGAGCATGTTCCCGGCCGACATCGCGCCGTCCGCGCCGCCGGCGCCGACCACCGTGTGCAGCTCGTCGATGAACACGATCAGCTCGTCGCTGTGGTCGCGGATCTCGTCGATGACCTTCTTCAGGCGTTCCTCGAAGTCCCCGCGGTACCTGGTCCCGGCGACCAGGCCGCCCAGATCCAGCGCGACGACCCGGCGGTCCCGCAGCGTGCCAGGCACGTCCCCGTCCACGATCCGCTGCGCGATGCCTTCGACGATCGCCGTCTTGCCCACACCCGGGTCGCCGATCAGCACCGGGTTGTTCTTGGTCCGCCGGGACAGCACCTCGATGGTCTGCTCGATCTCCTCGTCCCGGCCCACCACCGGGTCCAGCCGGCCCTCCCGGGCCAGCGTGGTCAGGTCGCGGCCATACTCGTCCACGGTGGGCGTGTTGGTCGCCGGCGGCCGTCCCGGCCCACCGGGCCCTGCGGGCCCTGCTGGGCCGCCGCTCGTGACCGCCCGCTGCAGCGTCTCCGGGGTCACGTGGTTCGACCGCAGCACCTCAGCCGCGTGCGAGTCGGGGTTGACGGCCAGGGCGAACAGTACGTGCTCCGGCCCGATGTAGGAGGAGCCGATCGCCTGCGATATCTGGTGGGCGTCCAGCAGGGCCCGCTTGGCCGCGGGGGTCAGCGTGGGCGGCCCTTCGCGGCCCGGTTCCTGCCGCGAGCGGTGCTGGATGGCCTCCTGCGCGATCGTGTCCGGGTTGGCGCCGGTCGCGGCCAGCAGCCGGCGGGTGGTGTCCTGCCGGGCGACCGCCCACAGCAGGTGGTCGGTGTCCAGGTCCGGGTCGCCGTCTTCCGCGGCCCGGACCGCGGCGTCCCGGAGCAGTTCCCGGGCCTGCTCGGTCATCAGCTGGGTGATGTCCACGCGCCGCACCGGGCCTCCGGACCCGCTGCCGCCGAAGTAGCGGCCGAACAAGTCGTCGAAGGGGTTGCCGCCGAAGCCGCCTGGTCCCGTCGGGCCATTGGTCATGGTCTGCCTCCCCGCAGATCGAACGTCAGGACGGCGTCAACGACGCCGTCGGTCCACGTCCGCCTTACCACGCGAGCGGTCGGCCTTACCCCACACAAAGGTGTAAAAAGCCCGACAAGCCGATCAGGGTGAGGGAGGTGAGGCAGGAGTCAACGACCGGTGTGAGCCGATAAGGCTGAGGGAGCCGACGATTCCTCGATCTGCTCCAGGGCCTGGCCGTAGGCCAGGGTCAGCAGCCTGGCCACGCTGTCGTGCGCGCCCAGCGGAGCCGCGGAATCCGCGCCGATGGCGGCGCAGGCCGCCTCCAGGTCACCGGGCCGGGCCTCTGGGCCGATGATGCAGGGTGCGATCGCGATCCGGTATACGCCCATGTGCCGCAGCTGGGCCGCGGCTTCACCGATGCTCGGGCTGCCGTCCAGCGCGGCTGCGAACACCGGCAGCGCCAGCCGGGCGGCCAGCAGCACGGCGGTCGGGGTGGCGGCCGCGGCGGCGTGGCTGCCACCCGCGGTGGCCACGATGATGCCGTCGGCCGAGGTCGGGAGGCTGAACATCCGCGCCCGGTCAGCCCGGGCCAGCCGGGCGTCGGCCAGCCGGATGTGCAGCGCCTCGGCGAAGCTCAGGCTCACGTTGAACGGCTCGGCGATCAGCGCGTTGACGCCGCTCTGGGTGATGTCGTACCGGATCGCGTCGGTCACCGCCGGGTACGGCAGCGCCAGCAGCGGCACCACGATCGCGGCGGGCTGGCCCGCGGGACGGTTGCCCGCGGCGCTCTTGAGCACGGCGGACAGTCCCGACGGGTCGTCCTGGCTGGCCCGGACCCGGGCCAGGCGCACGTCCACGCTGGGGTTGTCCACCCGGACGATCGAGGTGACCTCCGCGGCCACGTCGGGGGTCCCGAGATGGCCGGCCACGGCGACCACGAGGGCCGGCGCCTCCGGGGGCAGGCTGTCCGGCACCGGCCGCCGGTGGCGGCCCGCGGACCCGGCGGGCCCGCTGGGGGCGTTACGGGTCCGGGGAGCCTGCTCACGCTGCTCGTTCGGCTCGCGCGGCGACGCCGGGTCATGGGAGGGTGCCGGCTGCCGCTTAGGCAGTCCAGTTACTGGTTCCCGCAGATCGGCCACAGGGTGAGCGTAGTCGCGCGCGATCCGGCATGCCTTAAAAGCGGAGAAACACGACAGCAGGTCGTGTTGCGTGATTGCTCACGTGGCGACCCTGGTGGCGGCCGGTCCGCGGGGCTCTGGGGACGGCTCAGCCCGGCTCAGCCGGGCTCAGCCGCAGGCGTCCTGGGTCGCGGTTCGACCGGCGGCAGAGCCGCCCGCGGTCGCCGACGGCGACGCGGCCGCCCCCGAGCTGGCCCCGGAGCCGGCCCCCGAGGCGGCCCCCGAGGCGGCCGCCGTCGATCCGGCGCCGGACCCGCCGGATCGGCTCGACGAGGAACTGGCCTTGGCCGTCGGGGTGGCCGGGGCCAGGTCCTGGTCATTCTGGAGCTTGGTGAACAGCGCGCCGGCCGCCTGCTGGTCCCACTGCACCGCGTCCTGGCCGTCTGGCGTCACGTAGTTCACGTTGGCCAGCGGCACGGTCATGAACCGGACGTCCTGGCCGGTGATGCCCCGCATCTGGTCGGCCAGCGCGGACACGTTCAGGCCCTTGTCCACGGTCAGCGCGGACAGCGCGGCGCTGATGAAGCTGGACAGCTTCACCGGGTTGGCCAGCAGGCCGGAGTGGATGGCCGAGGTCAGCGCGGACGACATCAGTTTCTGCTGATCCTGGATGCGGGCCAGGTCCGAGCTGGCGAACGAATGCCGGTCCCGGGCGTAGGCCAGCGCGGTGATGCCGTCCACGTGGTGGACCCCGGCCGACAGCTGCAGCCCGCTGTAGGGGTCGTCGACCGGTTCGGGCAGGCAGATGTTGACCCCACCGAGCGCGTCGATCACCTTAACGAAGCCCAGGAAGTTGACCTCGACGTAGTCGTTGACGGTCAGCCCGGTGGCCTGCTCGACGGTTTGCACCATCAGCTTCGGGCCCCCGTCGCCGTAGGCGGCGTTGATCTTGCTCATCCCGTGCCCGGGAATGTCGACCCAGGAGTCGCGGGGGATGCTGACCACCGTCACCCGGCTCCGGTCGGCCGACACGTGCATGAGCATCAGCGTGTCCGAGTTCGTGCTGACGTCGCTGCCGACGTGCAGCACGACCTCCTGGTGGTGGGTGAGCCCGGTGCGCTGGTCCACCCCGGCGACCAGGATGTTCAGCGGCCCGGTGGTCCCGGAGTCGGACGTGCCGGCGTCGACCCGCTTGATGGTGTCGTTGATGTACCCGGTCAGCCCCCAGGCGCCGCCCGCGACGATCAGCACCACGGCCGACAGCGCGCCGCAGATCATCAGCCCGAGCCGGCGCCGCCGGGCCTCCCGGCTGGTGGCGACCCGGGCCGCCAGCCGGCCTTGCGGCTCCGAGTGCAGGTACTGTCGCGGCGGCCGGTGCCGGAGGGTGCCACCCCGGCCGTCATCACGCCCGTCGCTCATGCCCCTCCCCAGGACCAGAACCGGTTCTCGGGTACCGGCCCCGGGCCAGGGTACCCAAGCGGCAGGCCGATCCCCGGTTGCAGCGCCGGCGGTCCGGCCAGCTGTTTCCCCCGGCCGGCCAGGTGTTTCACCGCGGCTGGCGGGTAACCACGCCTTGAGGCGGCCAGGACCGGCGCCTCGGGCGGGCCGGGATGCGCGTGGCCCCCGGCTGGCCGCTTCCGCTGGCCTCGGTTATAGTTACTAGTGAGTAGCTTGTCGTTGGCCGCCGGGGTCGGGCAGGCACGAGACACGCTTGAGGTTTGGATGAGCCACTACAAGAGCAACCTCCGCGACATCGAGTTCAACCTGTTCGAGGTCCTGCGCCGCCAGGACGTCATGGGGGCCGAGCCGTACGAGGAGTTCGACGAGGACACGGCCCGGGGCATCCTGGACGAGGTCAACCGGCTGGCCGTCGGCCCGCTGGCCGAGTCGTTCATCGACGCCGACCGGAACCCGCCCGTGTTCGACCCGGCCGACGGCTCGGTGCAGATCCCCGATTCGTTCCGCCGCTCGTTCAAGGCCTACATGGACGCGGAGTGGTATCGCCTCGACCTGCCGACCGAGATCGGTGGCTCGCACGCCCCGCGCTCGCTGTACTGGGCCGTGGCCGAGCTGATCCTCGGGTCCAACCCGGCCGTCTGGTTCTACTCCAGCGGGCCGGCCTTCGCCCACCTGCTGTGGAACATCGGCACCCCCGAGCAGAAGAAGTTCGCGGTGCAGGCCATCGAGCGCAAGTGGGGCTCGACCATGGTGCTGACCGAGCCGGACGCCGGCTCGGACGTGGGCGCCGGCCGGACCAAGGCGGTCGAGCAGCCCGACGGCACCTGGCACATCGAGGGCGTCAAGCGGTTCATCACCAGTGGCGAGCAGGACATGACCGAGAACATCTTCCATCTGGTGCTGGCCCGGCCCGAGGGTGCGGGTCCCGGCACCAAGGGCCTGTCCATGTTCCTGGTGCCCAAGTTTCTCGTCAACGAGGACGGCTCACTCGGCGAGCGCAACGGCGCCCGGGTCACCAACGTCGAGCACAAGATGGGCCTGAAGGCCTCCACCACCTGCGAGATGACGTTCGGGGGCGAGCGGCCCGCGGTCGGCACCCTGGTCGGCGGGGTGCACGACGGCATCCGGCAGATGTTCCAGGTCATCGAGCACGCCCGGATGGTCATCGGGGTCAAGGCGATCGCCACCCTGTCCACCGGCTACCTGAACGCGCTGGAGTACGCCAAGGGCCGGGTCCAGGGCGCCGACCTGACCCAGATGCTGGACAAGGCCGCGCCCCGGGTCACGATCACCCACCACCCGGACGTGCGCCGCATGCTGATGCAGCAGAAGTCGTACGCCGAGGGCATGCGGGCCCTGGTGCTGTACAACGCCAGCATCCAGGACAGCGTGCAGCTGGCCGAGGCGCAGGACCGTCCCGACCCGGCCGCGGTGGCCCTGAACGACCTGCTGCTGCCGGTGGTCAAGGGCCTCGGCTCCGAGCGGGCCTACGAGATGCTGACGCTGTCGCTGCAGACCCTCGGCGGCTCGGGCTTCCTGCAGGACTACCCGATGGAGCAGTACATCCGGGACGCCAAGATCGACAGCCTGTACGAGGGCACCACCGGCATCCAGGGCCAGGACCTGTTCTTCCGGAAGATCGTCCGCGACGGCGGTGCGTCCCTGAACACGATCCTGGCCGAGATCCGCGCCTTCGCGGCCAAGGACGCCGGTAACGGCCGCCTCAAGTCCGAGCGCGCCGCCCTGGCCCAGGGTGCCGATGATGTCGAAGCCATGGTCACGGCCATGATGGGCTTCCTGAGCCAGCTGGGCGACCAGCCCCAGGCGATCTACCAGGTCGGGCTCAACACGACCCGCCTGCTGCTGGCCCTGGGTGACCTGCTGGTCGGCTGGCTCCTGGGCCGCCAGGCCGAGGTGGCCCTGGCCCGCCTGGACGAGCTGGACCTGGCCACCGCGTCCAAGGACCGCGACTTCTACACCGGCAAGCTCGCGGCGGCCCGCTTCTTCGCCGCGACGGTGCTGCCGCGGCTGAACGCGGACCGTCGGATCACCGAAGACACCACGCTCGACGTCATGGAGATCCCCGAAGACGCCTTCTAAGGCGGCGGGGGCCTGCCTCCGGCGGGGGCGCTTCCGGCTCCGGGATGGAGAAGGCCTTTGTGGCCTGGCTCCGTCCCGGTCGCCGTCGTCCGCCCGTCAGCCGAGCAGACCTCCCGGGCCGCCTCAAGCGGCGGTAGATCGTTGCCGCTTGACCCGTCCCGCTCGGCCCGCTTATCCGGCTGGCGGGACGACGGCGACGGGATGAGCCAGGCGGCCACCCATGCGCGCGATGCGCGCCCCACTGAGCTCTCTTGTCACGCCCGCCCCGGGGAGCCTCTGCAGTGCAGGGTGCTCGGGATTCGGGAACGCTTTTACGCAGCATCTGCAGAGAAGTCTTCCCGAATGCCTAGCCGCCACCATGCCGCGCCCCACGCGTCACAGACGCATCGCGTGTCTCTGTGCTTGCGGGGTTCCTACGCACCCAATGGCGTCATTGGGTGCGTCCAAGCACGCCCAATGACGCCATTGGGCGGGTTGTCCGACGCGGACAGCCGGGCGCCGGGCGCCGGGCGCGGCCAGCCGAGGCCGCCGCCCGCAAGCCTTAGTACTCGAACTGGACGGCGGCCCTCGTAGCGACGAGGGACTTGATGTACTTGGCGATGATGGCCTGGTGGGTCGGGTCGTCGCGGTAGGCGATGTAGCCGTCCAGGTCGTCGAAGTCACCGCTGACGGCGAAGTCCCAGTTGCCATCGTTGACGCCTATGTCGGTGCCCAGGGCGTAGGCGCGGATGGACGGGACCACACCGGGCAGTCGCGACAGCTCCTCGGCCACCCGCTTGATCTGGGTGTCGGTGGCTTCGGGCTTCCAGGTGAACATGACGGTGTGGCGGATCATCAGAGCCCCATATCGTCGAGTTCCTTGTGCAGCGCGGCACGAGGATTGCTGGTCAGGGTGGGAGCGGGAGCGGTCTTCACCTGGGGCGCTCGAGGCTTGGCCGGCTGTCGGCTCCGCAGCACCCAGCCGGCCAGCACGCCGCCGGCCAGGCCGCCCGCGTGGCCGATCCAGCTGATGCCGGGCGTGCCCGGGATGGCGACGGCCAGGATGCCGGCGTAGGCGATGCCGGCCAGCACGCCCACGATCACGTCAACCAGGTTGCGGTCGAACAGGCCGCGCACCAGCACGTAGCCGAAGTAGCCGAAGATGAGCCCGCTGGCTCCCACGGTGAGCTCGCTGCTGGACTGGAAGAACCAGACGGCCAGGCCGCTGGTGATGGTCACGATCAGGGTCACCATGATGAACTTCGTGATGCCGCGGTAGGCGGCCAGGAAGCCCAGGATCAGGAACGGGACCGAGTTGCCTTCCAGGTGCTGCCAGTTGAAGTGCAGCAGCGGGGAGGTGAAGATGTCGCCCAGGTGGCTCTCGGCGTGCGGCATGATGCCGAACCGCGGGTTCAGATCGTAGCTGTCGGCCCAGTTGACCAGCTGGATCAGCCACAGCAGGCCGAGGAAGCCGGTCACGAAGATCAGCGCGCGGATGGCCTTGCCCAGCGAAGGGGCCTGCCGCCACGCCGCTGACCGGCCAGCCTGAAGGTCGTCACCAGTCAGCAGGCCAGCGGCAGTGCCGTCAGACCTTGGGCGGTCACGCATCGGTGTTCTCCACTCGTTGGCGCGATCAGGCCCAGGCCAGCATGCGGACCGGGTCTTCCAGCATCTGGCCAACGTCGCGGAGCACGGCCGAGCCGAGCTCCCCGTCCACGATGCGGTGGTCGAACGACAGCGACAGCGTGGTCACCTGGCGCACGGCCAGCTGGTCGTCGTGCACCCAGGGTGCCTTCCTGATCCGCCCGAAAGCGAGGATGGCGGCCTCGCCCGGCGTCAGGATCGGCGTGCCAGCATCCACTCCGAACACTCCTACGTTGGTGATCGTGATCGTACCTCCGGTCAGATCGCCCGGGGTGCAGCGGCCGTCCCGCGCGGTCGAGGTGAGATCGGCGAAGGCCCGGGCCAGGCCGGGTAGCGACAGCGCGTGTGCGTCCTTGATGTTCGGCACCAGCAGGCCGCGGTCGGTGGCGGCGGCGAAGCCCAGGTTGACGTAGTGCTTGACCACGATCTCCTGCGCGGCGGCGTCCCAGCTGGAATTGATCATGGGATGCCGGGCCGTCGCGACCAGCAGCGCCCGGGCCACGAACAGCAGCGGGGAGATCCGCACCCCGTCGAACTCCGGCAGCGCGCGCAGCCGGGCCAGCGCCTCCATCGTCCCGGTCACGTCGACCTCGAGGAACTCGGTCACGTGCGGCGCGGTGAACGCGCTGCCCGTCACCGCCTCGGCCGTGTGCTTGCGCACGCCACGGACCGGCACCCGCTCCTCACGGGGGCGGGCGCCCGCGGCCGGCCCCGGCTGCACAGCCGCTAGCTGGCCCGCGACCGGCTGACCGGTCATCACCCCGGTGACCGACTGGGCTGCGGCCTGCTGGATGTCGTCCCGGGTGATGGACCCGGCCGGGCCGGTGCCGCTGAGCTGGCTCAGGTCGACGCCCAGGTCCCGGGCCAGCTTGCGGACAGGGGGCTTGGCCAGCGCCCGGCCGCCGCCGTTTTTATCCCGCACGGCCGTGGCCGTCGGGCCCAAATTGACTGGCGTTGCGGTCGCGGGCGCTGGGGCTGTAGGGGCTCCCGTGACCGCGGCGGGCGCGGCCCCCGGGACCATCGATGACGAGGGGCTGGTCTTGCGCGGACGGCGGCTGGTCGTCGCGGTCTTGACGCCGTACCCGACCAGCACCGGCTGTCGCTCCGGAGCGGCCGGTGCCGGGTCCGCTGGGACCATTTTAATATTTTTAATGGGGGAATCGGGACCTGGGGTATCCACGGCGATGATCGGGGTGCCCACCTCGACGCTCTGCCCCTCGTCCACGAGCAGCTGCGCGACCACCCCCTCGTACGGGGACGGCAGCTCGACCACGGCCTTGGCCGTCTCGATCTCCACGATCACCTGGTTGATGGTGACCTGATCGCCCGGCTTGACCCGCCAGGTCACGATGTCGGCCTCGGTCAGGCCCTCCCCGACGTCGGGGAGCCGGAACTGCTTGCGCTCGGTCATCAGGCTCCTCCTCAGTACGCGAAGGTGCGGTCGACGGCATCCAGCACCCGGTCCAGGTCAGGCAGGTAGTGATCCTCGATCCGGGACGGCGGGTACGGGATGGAGAACCCGCCGACCCGCAGCACCGGGGACTCCAGGGCGTAGAAGCACTCCTCGGTCACCCGGGCCGCGATCTCGGCCCCCAGGCCGGCGTATACCGGGGCCTCGTGCACGATCACGCAGCGCCCGGTGCGCCCGACCGAGGCGGCCACCGTGGCCAGATCCAGGGGGGACAGCGAGCGCAGGTCGATCACCTCGATGCTGCGGCCGTCGCCGGCGGCCGCGGCGGCGGCGTCGGTGGCCACCTTGACCATCGGGCCGTAGGCCAGCAAGGTCACGTCGGTGCCCTCGGTCACGACCCGCGCGGTATCCAGCGGCAGCGCGTCGCTGAGCGCGAGCGAGGTGTCGACCTCGGCCTTCTCCCAGTACCGGCGCTTGGGCTCGAAGAAGATCACCGGGTCCTGACTGCGGATCGCCTGCTGGATCATGGTGAACGCGTCCGGTCCGCTGGAGCAGGCCACCACCCGGAGGCCGGCGGTGTGGGCGAACAGCACCTCGGGCGATTCGCTGTGGTGCTCGACCGCGCCGATGCCGCCGCCGAACGGGATCCGGATCACCACCGGCAGCGCCACCTGGCCGCGGGACCGGTACCGCATCTTGGCCAGCTGGGACACGATCTGGTTGAACGCCGGGTAGACGAAGCCGTCGAACTGGATCTCGCACACCGGCCGGTAGCCGCGCAGGGCCAGCCCGATCGCGGTGCCAACGATGCCGGATTCGGCCAGCGGGGTGTCCATGACCCGGCTCTCACCGAAGTCCTTCTGCAGGCCGTCGGTGATCCGGAATACGCCGCCGAGCTTGCCGACGTCCTCGCCCATGATCATGACCTTGGGGTCGTCCTCCAGCGCCTTGCGGAGACCCTCGTTCAGCGACCGAGCCAGCGTGAGCGTGGTCATTGTGCCTCCCCGCCCCGGGCGAAAGCCTGCGCCACCGCGGGCTGGACCGGCTTGGCCTGACCCGCAGGGGCCGAATCCAGCTCCGGCGGCGGTGCGTCCGCGAACGAGTCCAGGTACGCGGCGTAGGTATCCCGTTCGGCGTCGATGATCGGCTGCGGCCCGGCGTACACGTGCTCGAACATGGACAGCGGCGCCGGGTCCGGCATGGCCCGGCAGGCCTCGCGCAGCCAGGCGCCCAGCTCGTCCGCCTCGGCGTCGACCTGCTCCACGAAGGCGGTGTCGGCGGCCCCGCTGCGCAGCAGGTAGGCCTTGACCCGCTCGATCGGGTCGCGCAGCTTCCACGCCTCCAGCTCGGCCGCCATCCGGTACCGGGTCGGGTCGTCGGTGGTGGTGTGCGCGCCCATCCGGTAGGTGAACGCCTCGATGAACGTGGGACCCTGGCCCTCGCGGGCGGCCTTCAGCGCGGCCCGGGTCACGGCCAGGCAGGCCAGCACGTCGTTGCCGTCCACCCGCACGCCGGGGAAACCGAACCCGCGGGCCCGCTGGTAGAGCGGGATCCGGCTCTGCCGCTCCAGCGGCGCGGAGATGGCCCACTGGTTGTTCTGGCAGAAGAACACCACCGGCGCGTTGTTGACCGAGGCCCAGATGAACGCCTCGTTCACGTCGCCCTGGCTGGTGGCACCGTCGCCGAAGTAGGCGATCACCGCCTCGCCCTGATCGTCGCTGGCACCGTCGTCGCTGGCACCGTCGTCGCTGGTACCGCCCCCGGTGGCCCCGTCGCGCTGGATGCCCATGGCGTACCCGGTGGCGTGCAACGTCTGGCTGCCGATCACGATCGTGTACAGGTGGAACCTGTGCTCGGCCGGGTCCCAGCCGCCGTGGCTGACGCCACGGAACAGCCCGAGCAGCTTGAGCGGATCGACTCCCCGGCACCAGGCCACGCCGTGCTCACGGTAGGTGGGGAACGCCATGTCCTGTGGGCTGAGCGCGCGGCCCGAGCCGATCTGCGCCGCCTCCTGGCCGAGCAGGGACGCCCAGAGGCCCAGCTCGCCCTGACGCTGCAGGGCGATGGCTTCGGTGTCCAGCCGGCGGACGAGCACCAGATCGCGGTAGAGGCCCTGCAGTTCGCGGGCCGAGACGTCGAGGGGGTAGTCGGGGTGCTGGATCCGCTGACCCTCCGGGGTCAGGAGCTGAATCAGTTCTTCGGCCGCGCCGGCGGCCTGGGGTAGGCCGGCTGCGGCGGCGGGCGCCGAGGGCATGAGCTCTTGTGCGGCGGACGAACCGCCTGTTTCGACGGACACGTGCCACTCCTTGAATCCTCAGGGCCAGCCTGGGATCGCCAGCCGGCCGGTCGGTGTGCGCAGGAGCGCTATGAAGTTATCGAGTTCCGGCCCGGGCCACAGCTAGCGTGGGTCTCATCGCGTACGCTGCGGCCCTGGCACAGATGCATGTGAGCATATGTGCCCGGCCAGCCCCGGGAGGATACGTGGCCCGTGTTGTTATTGACGTCATGCTGAAGACCGAAATTCACGACCCGCAGGGAGACGCGATCGCGGATTCGGCCCGTCGCCTCGGCTACGGGGAGATTGCCAGCGTGCGGCAGGGCAAGCGGTTCGAGGTCGAGATCGACGGCCCGGCCGACGACGCCGCCCTGGACCAGGCGGCCAAGCTGGCTGCGGACCTGCTGGCCAACCCGGTGATCGAAGAGTTTTCCGTGCATCACGGCTGACCGCCCGGTCGTATAACGGACCGGTGTAACACTGGGATTTCACGGTTATGACCGACGCGGACGGGAACCCTTCGCAGAGGGGTCCGGTGATTCACCACCGGGCCTGATGGTGGACCCGATATGCGGAGGCGGGTGCGTGCGCAGGTGACTCGGCCGAAATCAGCCGCAGGGGTGCACGGGGGTCTGCCCGTGACGGCGAAGTTCTGCCTGACCTTCCAGCGTGAGCCGCTCAGCGTTCCGGTGACCCGGCACGTGCTGGGCGGTGTCCTGCAGTCCGTGGGCATGGCCGACGACAGCGTCGGCGACCTGCTGCTCGCGGCCACCGAAGCCTGCTCGAACGTGCTCCGGCACGGCGGCCCGCGGGTCACCGGATACGCGGTGATCGTCACCATCGGCCCGACCCGGTGTGAGGTGGAGATCGCCGAGGACCAGAGCTTCGGCGGGGCAAATGGCCAGGCCGCTCCGTCCGCCCGCCGCGCGCCCGGCGCCCGGCGATTGTCCCGCCCATCGCCCGGCCTGACTCTGGGGGGCGGCCGCCGCCGGTCCGGCCACTCCATCCGCGTGCCCGGCCGCAAGCTGGGCTGGCGCCGCTCACCGGACAGCCCGCCCGCCCGGGGTGACAGTGCCCGGGGTGACAGTGCCGGCGACCGGCGCCGCCTGGCCCGTGAACCCGACGTGGCCAGCCTGGCCGAGTCCGGCCGCGGGCTGGACATCATCCGGTCCTGCGTCGACGACCTCACCGTGCGCACCCGCCCGGGCCGCGGCACGGTGGTCACCCTGCGCAAGCAGATCACCTGGACCGCCGACGCCCCGCTGACCCAGCTGCGCGCGGCCAGCTAGCGGCCGGTTCCGGGGCCGGTTTCTGGCGGCCAGGCGCTTTGGCCGGCCGGCTGACCGGCAGCCGGTAATCTTCGGACGTGCCCCTCATCTGCTTTTTTGTTGGTGCTTCGTGACCGCGCGGGTCGGTGTGATCACGTTCCCCGGCTCGCTGGACGACGGCGAGGCCGGCCGGGCCGTGCGGCGGGCCGGCGGCGAGCCGGTCGCGCTCTGGCACGCCCAGCGTGACCTGCGCGGCGTGGACGCGGTGATCCTGCCCGGCGGCTTCTCCTACGGTGACTATCTGCGCTGCGGCGCCATCGCCCGGTTCTCCCCGGTGATGGCCGAGCTGGCTGCCGCGGCCCGGGCCGGGCTGCCCGTGCTCGGCATCTGCAACGGCTTCCAGATCCTGTGCGAGGCTCACCTGCTGCCTGGGGCGCTGACCCGGAACGCGGGGCTGCACTTCGTCAGCCGGGACCTGCGGCTGCGGGTGGAGAACACCAGCACCCCGTGGACCCGGCGCTTCTCCGGCGGCCAGGAGATCACGATCCCGCTGAAGAGCGGCGAAGGCGCGTACGCCGCCGACGAGAGCACGCTGGCGGCGATCGAGGCCGGCGGCCAGGTGGTCGTCCGCTACCTGGGCAACCCGAACGGATCGGCCCGGGACATCGCCGGGGTCAGCAACGAGGCGGGCAACGTGGTCGGCCTGATGCCGCACCCGGAGTATGCGACCGACGAGCTGACCGGCCCCGGCACCGACGGGCTGGGTTTCTTCGCCTCGGCCGTGTCCGCGCTGGCGGAGGTGGCCCGATGACCATGGAGCACACGATGACCGGCCAGGACACGGTGACGGCGGCGGCCGCTACCCCGGACCAGCCGCAGCCGTACGCCGCGCTGGGCCTGACCGGCCCGGAGTACCAGCGGATCCGGGACCTGCTCGGCCGCCGGCCCACCGACGCCGAGCTGGCCCTGTACTCGGTGATGTGGAGCGAGCACTGCTCCTACAAGTCGTCCAAGGTGCACCTGCGGCAGTTCGCCGAGAAGGCGCCGCCCAGCGAGGCCCTGCTCGCCGGGATCGGGGCCAACGCCGGCGTGGTCGACATCGGCGGCGGCTGGGCCGTCACGTTCAAGATCGAATCGCACAACCACCCCTCGTACGTGGAACCGCACCAGGGTGCGGCCACCGGGGTGGGCGGCATCGTCCGCGACATCCTGGCCATGGGCGCCCGCCCGGTGGCGGTGATGGACGCGCTGCGGTTCGGCCCGGCCGACGCCCCGGACACCCGCCGGGTGCTGCCCGGCGTGGTCAGCGGCATCTCGTTCTACGGCAACTGCCTGGGCCTGCCCAACATCGGTGGTGAGCTGGCCTTCGACGCCTGCTACGCGGGCAACCCGCTGGTCAACGCGCTCTGCGTCGGCGTCCTGCGGCACGGTGACCTTAAGGAGGCGGTGGCCGACGGGCCCGGCAACCAGGTCATCCTGCTCGGCTCGCGCACCGGCCCGGACGGCATCGGCGGCGCCTCGGTGCTGGCCAGCGCGACCTTCGGCGCCACGGGCGAGGGCGGGGAGTCGGCCAAGCGCCCCAGCGTCCAGGTCGGCGACCCGTTCCTGGAGAAGCTGCTGATCGAGTGCTGCCTGGAGCTGTACCGCGAGGACCTGATCACCGGCATCCAGGACCTGGGTGCGGCCGGCGTGGCCTGCGCCACCACCGAGCTGGCCGCGGCCGGGACCGGCGGCATGCGGGTCCGGCTGGACTCGGTGCCGCTGCGCGACACATCCCTGGGCCCGCCCGAGATCCTGATGAGCGAGTCCCAGGAGCGGATGATGGCCGTGGTCACCCCGGCCGACGTGCCGCGGTTCCTCGGCGTCTGCGCCAAGTGGGGGGTCCAGGCCACGGTGATCGGCGAGGTGACCGGGACCGGGCGGCTGGAGATGACCTGGCACGGCGAGACCGTGGTCGACATCCCGCCCGGTACCGCGGCCGACGAGGGCCCGGTGTACCAGCGCCCGCTGGCCCGCCCGGACAGTCAGGACGCCCTGGCCGCCGACGACCCGGCGGCGCTGCTGCGCCCGGCCGATGCCGCGGCGCTGCGGGACACGCTTCTGACGCTGCTGGCCGCGCCCGGCCTGGCCGACGCGACCTGGGTCACCGAGCAGTACGACCGTTACGTCCGCGGCGACACGGTGCTGGCCATGCCCGAGGACGGCGGCCTGATCCGGGTGGACGAGGAGTCCGGGCTCGGGGTGGCGCTGGCCACCGACGGCAACGGCCGCTACACGCTGCTCGACCCGTACGCGGGCGCCCAGCTGGCGCTGGCCGAGGCCTACCGCAACGTGGCCGCGACCGGGGCCCGCCCGCTGGCCGTCACCAACTGCCTGAACTTCGGTTCGCCCGAGGACCCCGGCGTGATGTGGCAGTTCGCCGAGGCGGTCCGCGGCCTGGCCGACGGTTGCGCCACCCTGGGCGTGCCGGTCACCGGGGGCAACGTCAGCTTCTACAACCAGACCGGCTCGACCGCGATCAAGCCCACCCCGGTGATCGGGGTGCTGGGGGTGCACGCCAACGTGCGCCAGCGCCTGTCGATCGGCTTCGCCACCGAGGGCGCCCCGATCGTGCTGCTCGGCCGGACCGGGGACGAGTTCGGCGGGTCGGCCTGGGCCCAGGTCGTGCATGGGCACGTGGGCGGCCGCCCGCCGCGGGTGGACCTCGCGGCCGAGCAGGCCCTGGCCGGGCTGCTGGCCGACGCGGCGGCGGCCGGGGTGCTGAGCGCGGCGCACGACCTGTCCGACGGCGGCCTGGCCGTGGCGCTGACCGAGTCGTGCCTGCGCGGCGGGCTCGGGGCCCGGGTCGAGCTGCCCGGCGACCCGTTCACGACCCTGTTCAGCGAGTCGGCCGCCCGGGCCGTGGTCGCGGTGCGACCCGGCGCGGAGGAAGAGTTCGCCCGGCTGTGCGCCGAGCGGGGTGTGCCCGCGGAGACGATCGGCGCCGTCGGCGGCACCAGCCTGGACGTGGCCGGCTGCTTCACGGTCCCGCTGGACGAGCTGGCCGGGGCCCACCGCGGCCCGCTGCCCGCCATCTTCGGGCCGGCCAGCACCGCCCCCGCCGTCACCAGCTGACCGGGAGGCGAGACCGATGCCGGCCCGGCGGCCGAACCCGGACGACCGGGCCTATGTGACCGAGGTCACCCGCGCGCTGGACGCGGGGGCGGAGCCGCCCCGGGACGCGCTGCGGTCCGCCGTGCGCTACCTCCTGCTGGTGCTGGCCGACACCGTGCCGGGCAAGGCGGTCGAGGTGCGGGTGCCGCCGGTCGCGGCCGTGCAGTGCATCCCGGGCGTGCGGCACACCCGGGGGACCCCGCCCAACGTGGTCGAGACCGATCCCGTGACCTGGGTCCGGCTGGCCACCGGCCGGCTGGACTGGGCCGCGGCGGTGGCCGCCGGGCAGGTCCACGCCAGCGGTTCACGGGCCGATCTGAGCTCATATCTGCCGGTCGGGGGGCCATTGCCCGGTCCACCCGGGTAGCGGAACCCAAACTCCTCCGTAAACTGGAAGCGTGCCAAAGCCCGACGGCCGCCTGACGGATGATCTCGATCCCTCCGACCGGCCGCCACAAGACGCCTGCGGTGTATTCGGAGTCTGGTCGCCGGGTGAGGAGGTGGCCAAGCTCGCCTACTACGGCCTGTACGCGCTCCAGCACCGAGGCCAGGAGTCGGCCGGCATCGCGGTCAGCGACGGCGACCGGATGGTGGTCTACAAGGAGATGGGCCTGGTGGCTCAGGTCTTCAACGAGGCCACCCTCAACAACCTGCGCGGCTACATCGCGGTCGGCCACTGCCGGTACTCCACCTCCGGGTCCTCGGTGTGGGAGAACGCCCAGCCCACGTTCCGGCCCATCGGGGACGGCGGCCTGGCCCTGGCTCACAACGGCAACCTGATCAACACCCTGGAGCTGGCCGATCTGCTCGACGACCGCCCCGGCCAGCCGAACCGGATGCCGGTGGCCACGTCCGACACCGACGTGCTGACCGAGCTGTTCGCCCGCCCGGCGCTGGACGCGCCGGCCCCGGCCGAGGGCACCGACCCGGTGCCGGGTGCGCGCGCCGCGGCCATCGAGGAGATGGCACTGGCCACGCTGCCGCGGGTGCGCGGGGCCTACTCCCTGGTGTTCATGAACGAGCGGACCCTGTACGCGGCCCGCGACCCGCAGGGCTTCCGCCCGCTGGTGCTGGGCCAGCTGGCCACCGGCTGGGCCGTGGCCAGCGAGACCGCGGCGCTGGAGATCATCGGGGCCAGCTTCGTGCGCGAGATCGAGCCCGGCGAGCTGATCACCATCGACGAGCGGGGCGTGCGGTCCCGGACGTTCGCGGCGCCCGCGCCGCGTGGCTGCCTGTTCGAGTACGTCTACCTGGCCCGCCCGGACACCACCATCGCGGGCCGCAACGTGCAGGCCACCCGGGTCGAGGTCGGCCGGCGGCTGGCGGCCGAGTATCCGGCCGACGCCGACCTGGTCATCCCGGTCCCCGAGTCCGGCACGCCCGCTGCCATCGGCTACGCCGAGGGCAGCGGCATCCCCTACGGGCAGGGCCTGGTCAAAAACTCCTACGTGGGCCGGACGTTCATCCAGCCCAGCCAGACCATCCGGCAGCGCGGCATCCGGCTCAAGCTGAACCCGCTCACCGGGGTGGTGGCGGGGAAGCGGCTGGTGGTGGTGGACGACTCGATCGTGCGCGGCAACACCCAGCGGGCCATCGTGGCCATGCTGCGGGAGGCAGGCGCGGCCGAGGTGCACGTCCGGATCTCCAGCCCGCCGGTGAGCTGGCCCTGCTTCTACGGCATCGACTTCGCCACCCGGGCCGAGCTGATCGCCGGGCACGAGTCGGTCGAGGAGATCTGCCAGTCCATCGGGGCCGACTCGCTCGGCTACATCTCGCTGGACGGCCTGACCGCCTCGACCACGATCCCGGCGGGCCAGCTGTGCCGGGCCTGTTTCGACGGCCAGTACCCGATCCCGGTCGAGGAGGCTGAGCGGGGCAAGTACGTCCGGGAGAACGCACGGCCGCTGCAGGTGGTGGCGCGCCCGTGACCGGTGAGCCGGTGACTGACGAGCCTGGCCCCCAGGACGGTCTCAGCTACGCGGCCGCGGGGGTGGACATCGGCGCTGGAGACCGGGCCGTGGACCTGATGCGGGCCTCGGTGGCGGGCACGGCCCGGCCCGAGGTGATGGGCGGCATCGGCGGCTTCGCCGGCCTGTTCGACGCCTCCCGGCTGGCCACCTACCGGCACCCGGTGCTGGCCACCTCGACCGACGGTGTGGGCACCAAGGTCGTGCTGGCCAGCCAGCTCGGCGTCTACGACACGGTCGGGATGGACCTGGTGGCGATGGTCGCGGACGACCTGGCCGCCTGCGGGGCCGAGCCGCTGTTCATGACCGACTACGTGGTCTGCGGGGCGGTCCAGCCGGAGCGGGTGGCGGCCATCGTGTCCGGCGTGGCCCGTGGCTGCGCCCAGGCCGGCTGCGCCCTGCTCGGCGGGGAGACC
The DNA here is from genome assembly GCA_965277615.1 of Streptosporangiaceae bacterium. Classification (GTDB taxonomy): domain Bacteria; phylum Actinomycetota; class Actinomycetes; order Streptosporangiales; family Streptosporangiaceae; genus Bog-532. Next base: position 1,528,372 of record CBDIDG010000005.1, read on the forward strand.
GCCGAGCATCCCGGTCACTTCGGCCCGGACGACTTCGACCTGGCCGGGGCGGCCACCGGCGTGGTCGAGGCGGACGCCATCCTCGGTCCGGAGCGGGTCCAGCCGGGCGACACGGTGCTGGCCCTGGCCTCGTCCGGGCTGCACTCCAACGGGTACTCGCTGGTCCGCGAGATCCTCCGGCAGGCCGGCCTGGACTTGGGGCAGGACGTGCCCGAGCTGAGCCGTTCCCTCGGGGCCGAGCTGCTGGAGCCGTCCCGGATCTACGCCCTGGACTGCCTGGCCCTGGCGGCCAGGTGCGACGTGCACGCCTACGCCCACATCACCGGGGGCGGGCTGGCGGCCAACCTGGCCCGGGTGCTGCCCGGCCACGTCGACGCGGTACTGGACCGGGGGACCTGGACGCCACCGGCGATCTTCAGCGTGCTGGCCGCGGCCGGGCAGGTCGCGCGCGAGGAGATGGAACGGGTGTTCAACATGGGGGTCGGCATGACCGCCGTGGTCGCCCCGGATGCCACCAGCGCCGCCCTGGACCTGCTGGCCGCGCGGGGCGTGCCCGCCTGGGTGCTGGGCGAGGTGATCCCCGGCTCCGGCGAGGCCCGCCTCAACGGGAAGCACTGACTGGGGAGCACTGAACGGGAAGCCCGAAACGGAAGCACCGAAAGGGAAGCCCAAAACGCAAGCACGGAGCCAGCCGGGCACTCGGCGTCGGCCAGGCACGTTGTACTAGCTGACCACGTGGGTCAGCTAGGTACTGGTCCCCACTGAGCGCAGGCAGGAACCAGCCTGCGCTCAGCCGGAACGCTCAGCGCTTGCTCATCCGTCAGATCAAGCCGCGATGCGGGACAGCGGACTCCTTAGGAAGCCGACCATTCGTCGTCTTCCTCGTCCTCTTCCTCGGCGTCGTCATCATCGTGGTCCGCGGCAACCGGGTCATATGCCCCGTCGTCGTGGTCCGCGCCTACGCCCAGCTCCGCACGCAGCCGGTCAAGGTCGGTCCCGCCGCCGTTGTACTTGAGCTGGCGGGCCACCTTTACCTGCTTGGCCTTGGCTCGGCCGCGCCCCATTGGCTCGACCCCCTCAAACGTCCGGAGCCCCGAGGGCCCCTCCATGTCTGCGTTGCTGGCTTCCCGCATAACAAACGGACCCGTCGAGCCCTCCTTGCGAGGACGCGGCGCGCACCAGCTTTCCGTACAGGTCTAACCGTACCCGCTTTGCGGCCTCCATGCCTACGCTGAGGCCGCTCACAGGTGCCGCGTCTCGTCCGGAATGTGCGTTTACCGGCTGGCTCAGCCCCGGGAACCGAGCCAGATGCCCCGTAGCCGACCCACGTCGGACATCCGCTGCTCGGCCAGCCGGTCGGCCGCGGCCGACGGTGGCACGCCGTCGGAGTCGGCGATCTGGAAGATGCGGGTGGTGGTACCGAAGATCTGCTCCGCCCGCGCCCGGGCTCGCTCGAAGCTGAATCCGGCCAGCTCATCGGCGACCTGGATGACCCCGCCCGCGTTGACCACGTAGTCCGGGGCGTACAGGATCCCGCGGTCGGCCAGCAGCTTCTCCACCCCCGGGTGCGCGAGCTGGTTGTTGGCCCCGCCGCAGATGATCTTGGCCTCCAGGGTGGCGGCCACCTGATCGTCGACCGACCCGCCGAGCGCGCACGGCGCGAACACGTCCAGGTTCGCGGCCAGCAGTTCGCCCGCGCCCGCTACCACCTCGACCTCAGGGTGCCGGGCCCGGACGCCCTCGACCGCGGTCTGGCTCACGTCGCAGATGATGACCTCGGCGCCGTCCTCGACCAGGTGACTGACCAGCTTGCGGCCGACCTTGCCCACGCCTTCGACGCCGACCCGGCGGCCGCGCAGGCTGGTGGACCCCCACACGTGCCCGGCGGCGGCCCGCAGCCCGGCGAACACCCCGAGCGCGGTCAGCACGGACGAGTCTCCGGCTCCGCCGTACGCGGGGGTGCGGCCGGTGACCCAGCGGCTCTCCCGGGCGATGATGTCCATGTCTTCGCTGTAGGTGCCGACGTCGCAGGCGGTGATGTACCGGCCGCCGAGTGAGTCGATGAACCGCCCGTAGGCGCGCAGCAGCGCCTCGCCCTTCAGCTCGGCCGGGTCGCCGATGATGACGGCCTTGCCGCCGCCGTGGTCCAGCCCGGCCAGGGCATTCTTGTAGGCCATGGCGGCCGACAGCCGCAGCGCGTCGGCCAGGGCTTCGTCTTCGCTGCCGTAGGGGTAGAACCGGGTCCCGCCCAGTGCGGGTCCCAGCGCAGTGGAATAGATCGCGATGATCGCTTTCAGCCCGCTGCGTGCGTCCTGGCAGAACGCGACCTGCTCATGACCGGTCCGCTCGGTGCTGTCGCTGCCCTGGTGGGGCGTCGTGAACACATGCGTCACTGTGGTGACTCTTCCGATCGTGCCCGGGCCTGGCCGGCGCCGGGATCTACCGCTCAGCTTAGGGCGGGTGGGCCGGCCCGGCAGGCCGCCATGCGGGGCGCCTCCCGGCGCGATCCCGTCGCCGACAGTGACGAGCCGGCCAGGGAAACCTGTGCCGTTTCCGGGGGAGATGCGGTGAGTGATGATGTCGTTATCTGCCTGGCCAGCTTTCGTAGGCGGTTGTATGTCACCATGCGGTTGTGCTGCCTTACGCCGCGTATCTTCGGGTCTACGAGCCGCTGTCCGCGTTCGAGGAGCCGGAGTTGTCACGCTGGGTGGCTTATGCGGCCTCGCCGCACCGCCCCCGGCGGCGGGAGGCCCTGGAGGCCGAGTACGCGGACGCGCTGCGCCGGGTCGCCGCGCTCCCGCCGATCGTGGTGCCGGCCAAGGAGAGCGAGCACGCCTACGTCCGCTGGGCCGACGGCGTCATCTATATCTGCCCCTGGCAGACCCGGCTCCGGTCCTGGCTGGCCCTGGGCCACCTGCGGGCCACGGCCCGGCCACCGCTGGCCGACGCCTTCTCCCCGAGCCAGGCGGCCGAGGCGGCGCGGGCGTTCGCGACCACCTACGGCGACGGCACCTCGCTGCGGACCTACATCCAGACCAGCGCCTGGTCGGTCCCCCTGACCTGGTTCGCGATGTTCAGCCCGGCCGAGCGCTGGCTGGCGCTCGGTCCCGGGGACGAAGTCGGTGCCCGTCCGTCCGCCACCACGTCGGCCGTGCGCACGCTGATCTACGCCACCGCGATGACCCAGGCCCGGCGGCGGCTGGCCCGGAGCCTGGCCGCGGTGCGTAAGGGACTGCAGGGACCGCTGGACACCTCGGAGGCCGTGCGCCGGCGCTCGCTGGCCATGACCGCCGAGCTGGAGGACGTCGGCCGCTGGCTGGAGGACTTCCACATCCAGTCAGTCGTCGAGCTCGACTACGGCGGCCTGGTCAACCTGCTCAACGACGACGCCTTGCGGGGGGACCAGTCGGTGGCCGAGATCCGCGCCGCCATCAGCGGCCTGAACCACGACGAGCCCGAACTGGCCATCGCCATGTACCGCCGGGCGGCCGATCGCTGGCAAACCCTCCGCGCCGCCGAGTCCGCCAACTAGCCGCATCCGGCACTCCCTGGCCCCACCCCGCATGGGCCGCGGCGCGCCTGCTTAGCCCCACACACCCCACAGGTCACACCAGCCCGTCTTCCATCGCAGCGCACACCCACGTGCTCCGTATTAACGGTCACCCGGACCTACGGGCTCCACAGGCGTCCCTCCGCACCTCGCCGGCGTAGGGGGACCCCACAGGCCCCGTAGCCACCGTCGTCGCGCTCCGCATCACCCGCTCACGCATGGGTCACCTTTACCGTGGGCAAAAACTGTCGCCAGGGCAGCAGTTTTGCACACGGTGTTGCGGGACCATCTCCGGAGACGCCCCGCGCCCTCGCTTCGCGCCTTCCGTCTCGGGCCACCGCCTCATCTGCCCTTCCGCGCCCCGCGGCCCGCACACCGCAGGGGCCTCGCACGTTCCAGGGGCTACAGACGCGGCAACGCTCCCCATGGTCCCCATCCGCGTGGCAGCCCGCACTCTGGGCCACCGGACACTCCCGAGGCGTCCGCCCCCACACGCCCCAGGGCGCATGGGGCCCCCAGGGCGCCCGCCACCCAGTACCCCGCGCACGCCCCGGGGGACGCCGCCTGCACCCGCTGCTCGGCGTCCCGTGTCTCGGGCCTCAGAAGCACCGAACGTCGGCGCTGGGGGCGTTACGGCCCGCTGTGAACGCGGAGTGTGACCGCTCGGGTGACCAGATTCCCCGTTAGGTCACTGAACGTAATTCTCAAACCCAGGAAAGTTTGCCGGCAGAACGTGGTTGTCTGCCTACCCAACGGCGTCATCGTGAGGTAGGTTCGTAACACATGGGTGAACTTAGGTCACTATATGCCGCCAGATACGTGACCGGTTTAGCCGTCTCCTGAGGGTTGTGGCATCTGCCACGCTCGGCCCTCTGGCGGCTCCGGTCGCAGTATTTCCGAATCTGCCACGATGCAACTCTAAGTATCGCTACACTTACGCTCAGTGACAGAGAGACGACGGTCGCAGAGGGATTGAGATGGAAACTTTGCACCGGGTGGTCGACTTGTCACCCCTGGTGATGGCAATATGGTCTCTGTACACCATATGGGACATCAACGGCAGGCTCCGGGATGGAGCTCCACGCAAGGCAGAAACGCAGGATCGTAAGTTTCGGTCCAGGAGGAGAGGCCGCAAATGGCTGCACGTACACCCGAAGCAGAACCGCTGCTGACGCCGGCGGAGGTCGCGACGATGTTCCGAGTCGACCCGAAGACCGTGACCCGTTGGGCCAAGGCCGGCAAGCTGACGTCGATCCGGACCCTCGGCGGGCACCGCCGGTACCGGGAGACGGAAGTCCGCGCGCTGCTCGCCGGCATTCCGCAGCAGCGTTCCGAGTGACGGCCGCCGCATTCGCGTGGCTTTGCTTTGCGCCAGGGGGGCAGTTGACTGCCGGGCGCACCGCACGCGGCGGCAGTCTCAGCAAGGGTAGGGGGGTCGGCCCCGGTGGCATTGGACGCCACTCGGGCCGTGTTTCATCAGCAGGCGTTTTGAGCGCCGCATCTTGCGGGCACGCACTGCCGGGGCCGATCCAGCCAGCAAGACCTTAACCAGCACATTAAAAACGACCCGGGGAACACTGCTGTCTCAGGCAGTTACACTGAGTAATGATTTGGATCTAATCCGTAATCATTCCTGTTGAGCGGCGGTGTCCGACATACTGAGTCGCGTCCAAGAGAACGGATGCAACGCGCAGTCGGCGATCCTCGGTCAGGGGACGCGACCGTACGTCGCGTTCATGGGGAGGGATCGACGATGCGTGATCCGGAGTTGGTCGCGCGTGCCGGTTACGCCGCAGCGCGGCTGGAACAGGCATGGGAGCGCTGGCGAGCGCTCCACGGGCTGGGTGGGTCGGCTGACCCCCTGGCCAGCTACGTGGGTTATTCGCTCAAAGAGCCGATGGGACAGCCACGCGTCGTGATTGGCGTGGACGCCGCGGAGGCCGAATTTTTCGCCGATTTCCTGGAGAGCCACGACTGCTCCGGCTTGGGCGCGGACAGCGGCCTGGCCGCGGACGCCGGTGCGCTCACCGGTGCGGGCCTGACGGCGGGTGACCCGAGGCCAGTGAACGGTGCGATGCACGCACCGGGCAGCGGTCCGATGCACCCGCCGGTCAGTGGGCCGATGCACCCGCCGGTCGGCAGCCCCCTGCATCCGCAGGGCAGCGGCCCCATGCACCCGCCGGTCAGTGGGCCGATGCACCCGCCGGTCAGCGGCCCGCAAGGGGTCCTGGCCAACGGGGCACCGCGTCCATCGGGGTCGGCTGCCGGCTCCCGGCCTCTTGGTACCGGTGCGGCCACCGCTTCGGGACCACCCAGCAACGGTCCCGGGACCGCTCCGGCCGCCTTCGGCGCCGGAACGGCCGACGGCGAGGTTGCGCGGGGCTCCGGCCCTGCGGGTGCCCCGGCGTCCCGGAACCCGGGCCCCGGAGCGGCTCCGTCGCGGCGGGACGTCCCGTCGGCGCCGATGGTCCGGCTGCTGGACGGGACCGATCCCGGTTTCCGGCCCGACCTGCTGTCCGCCCCGGTCGGGGCCGAGCGTCCGGCCGACGAACTGTCGTCGGCCGCCGCTCCGGTCACCCGGGTCTTCCCGGCGATCACGGCGGACCGGCCGGGGAACCCTGGGGCTCCCGCCGCACCGCAGTCAGCCGCACCGCAGTCAGCCGCACCGCAGTCAGCCGCACCGCAGTCATCTGGCGCGCCGAACAGCTACGCGGAACACTCTGATTACCTGCGGCGCACTGGTCGCCTGGGCCCGGCGGAGTATCCCGCGCCGGGGGAACCGATGTCCGGCCCGCAGGAGGCACCGGACGCTATGGCGGCCGAGCTGGCCGGCTGGGCGTCGGGCGAGCTGCCGGGTCAGGCCTCGGAGCAACTGGCCAGCTGGGTCGCGGGCGATTCGGGTGGCCGGAGGCTGCGCCGGTCGCGCTCGGCCCGCTGAGCCGCCGCTCCCCCGCAGTACCCGTTAGCCCAGTTCAACCACGGTGCCGACCACGAGCTACGGCAGGCATGGGGAAGTGCCTGACCGCCACGACCGGCACCGGGGACGGCCTGGGCAGCGTCCTAAGTGGTTCTACAGCTTGGCCTCAGCCTGGCGTCAGGTACGGAGGCCAAATTAATAACCAAGAGGGCAAGCTCTCTTCTCCCCAAGACGTCTGGGCCCGGCACGGCCAGGCCCCGGGCCGGGCCCAGACACCAGGGAATCTCTCCCCGCCGCGAGCCCCTGTGGGATGCTCACGGGGACGCAGCGAACCCCGCGTGGAACCCACCAAGCCGCAGGTTAATTTTTTGATCTATGGGGCATTAGCGGTCAGGTCGGACATTGGCTGCCGGGACCTGAACTTATATGGTCATCATCCGGCATGGGTGCACGCCGATCATCAGTTTGTGACGCCCGGGACTCCCTGGGCTCTCCTGAAGGATGGTTTGGATGATCAAGGGGTTCAAGAACTTCCTGCTGCGCGGGGACGTCGTCGTGATAGCGGTGGGCCTCGTCATCGCCTTGGCGTTCAGCAACCTGATCACCGCGTTCACCAGCAATATCATCAACCCGATCGTGGCCAGGTTTCAGGGCAACAACTCGGCGTCCGGGCTCGGCGTCAACATCGGCAAGACCCACGCCACATTCATAAACTTCGGCGCCCTGATCTCGGCCGTTGTCTACTTCGTCATCTTCATGACTGTGGTCTACTTCGTGATCGTCGTGCCCTACCGCACGATCCAGCGTCGCCGTGGCATCACCGTGTTCGGTGACCCGCCGCCGGTCAAGACCTGCCCGGCCTGCCTGTCGGCCGACCTGCCCGTGGCCGCCACCCGGTGTAAGTACTGCAGCATCGACCTGCCCACCGCGACCAACGCCGCGGTCTGAGCCGCGCCGCATCACACCGCCCGGCCGCCCGGCCTAGGCCGGGCGGTCAGAGCAGGTTCATTACTGCAGGGTCGGGGAGGGCTGGTTCTCCCGGGTGGCAAAGGAGAGGCGCCACTCGTCGTCGGCCTGGTCGTCCAGTTCCAGTACCCAGGTGAAGCGGCCCCCCGGCGACAACTGCAGGACGGTGTTGAACGCGACCGGGACGTTGATCTCAGTGCCCGGGGCCAGGCCGGCCGGGCGCCCGGCCTCGAACTGGCCGCCGGCCCGGACCTCCTGAGCGCCGTTCGGGCCGGGCTGGATGACCGGAGCCCCGTCCTCGTCCTGCAGCCTGAGCGTGAACGAGATCTTCTCGTTCGTCCGCTGCCACGGGATGTGGAACAGCACCGCGACTCCGCAGGCGACCGGGCCCGGCCCGCAGACCGACCAGCCCCCGCCGGAGATGAACAGCTTGCCGTCGGCGACCTGCGCGTGGTCGGCCAGCATCATCGTGACCCTCATGGATCAGTTACCCCTCACGACGAGAAACGGTCGGCCCGGTCAGCTGCACTGGAACTGGGCCAGCACCGGGCGGAAGATCAACAGAGAAAGTACCGTGACCTGCGTCAGCCGGTCCAGCCCGGCGTCCCGGGGGCCTGCTTGCGCAGGTCGTCCCGGATTTCGTGACCCAGCCGCCGGGTCTCCCGGCGGTTGAGCAGCGCCCCCACGGCGGCGCCGGTCAGCAGCGGGCCCAGCGACACGGCACTGCGGCCGGCCCGGCCGGCCAGGCGGCGCTGCAGGCGGCGGGCCAGCGGAGATCCGAAGGCCAGCACCACACCGCCCGGCCCGAGGGCGACCCCGCGGCGATTGGCCCAGGCGCCCACGTAGGAGGTCATCCGGCTGGCCCGGTCGCCGGGCGGCCGCATGCCGTACACCTCGTGCAGCTCGGCGATGAGCTTGATCTCGATGCCGACCAGGGTCAGCGTCTCGGTGACGATCTCGGCCGGGAACACGGGCGCGATCGGCAGCACCGACCAGACCCCGATAGTGGCACCGACCGCGGCGGACGCCCGGGCCGCCGCTTCGATGAGCGCCTCGGCCACGTCGTCCGGTGACTTGCCCGGGAACTGGACCCGCAGCTTCTCCTGGTCCCGGACGGGCAGCCGGGGGGCCAGGACGATCACCTCATGGGCCAGCCACCGCAGGCCGCGCCCGGCTGACCGCGGGGCCCAGGCCGCCATCCCTGAACTACGCCCGGCTAGCCGCTTGCCGGCCTCCGCGCCGCGCCGGGCCAGGCCGGTTCCCGGAGTACGCCGGGCGACGCTGGTCCCGCGCCGTCCTACGGCCGCGCCACCTTGCCGGACCCGGGCCAGCGCCGACCGCGCGACGTCGGTCACGGCCCGGTTGGATGACGTTTCCTCAGCGGACTCGGTGACCTCACCGACGATGGTGGCCACGTCGTCCATGCTGGGCACGTCGTCCACACCGGGCATGTTATCCATGCTGGCCAGGTCGTCCAGGCTGGCAACGTCGTTCTCGCGGGCCACGTCGTCGGCGGCGGCCGGTGTTTCGTCAGCCGGGTTTTCGGGGGCACTGGCGTCCATGCCCCACCCTTACCCCTCTTGGCCCCGATCCCACATCACCCGGGTCAGGTCTGGTCGACGGCGGGTTCGGGGTGCTTGGTCAGCAGCTTCAGCACCGCCTGCTCGGCCTGGCCGTTGGTGGCCACGTCGCCGAACTCCTGGCCCTGCCCCAGCTCGGCCAGCATGGGCGCGATCGTGATGCCCCGCTCGTACAGCGAGATGATGCGCGGGTCGATGTACGAGGCGCGGGCCACGGCCGGGGTGTTGCCCAGGTAGGAGGAGACCTCCTGCACCATCCGGGCTACGGCCCGCTTGCGGGCGGACTCGGACGTGTCCGCGCCCTCGGACACGGCCAGCCCCACGGCGGCCAGCACGGTGGCGTGCCAGGTGCGGAAGTCCTTGACCGAGAAGTCCCCGTCCGCGATCTCGCGCAGGTAGTCGTTGATGCCGGCCGCGCTGACGTCGTGCCAGCGCCCGCCGCTGCGGAACGCCAGCAGTTCGTCCTCCGGACTGCCCCGGCGGCGCTTCAGCTTGATCACCACCGTGCAGACCTCCGGGTCGGCCACGGACTGCTCGCGATGCTTGGACGACTTGCCGGTGTAGTCGAACACCAGCTGCCCGCGGTGGCAGGTCACGTGCTCCTTGTGCAGGGTGGCCAGCCCGAACGTGCCGTTCTCGGCCGCGTACTCCTCCCCGCCGGCGCGGAAGAAGCCCAGGTCGATCAAGCGGACGGCGGCCGCCATGACCCGGTCGCGGGACAGTTTGTCCCCGGCCAGGTGACGCTCGACCACCTTCCGGACCTGGGGCAGGGCCCGGCCGAAGTCCAGCACCCGGTCGTGCTTGGCCTTGTCCCGTTCCGCCCGCCACAGGTCGTGGTAACGGTACTGGCGGCGCCCGGCGGCGTCGGTCCCCACGGCCTGGATGTGCCCGTCGGCCAGCGGGCTGATCCACACGTCCACCCACGCCGGCGGGATGACCAGCGCCCGGACCCGGTTCAGCGTTTCCGGGTCGGTCAGCCGCGTGCCGTCGGCGGCGTAATAACAGAAGCCCTTGCCGCAGCGCCGACGGCGGATGCCGTCCGCGGTCAGGTCGCTGCGGATCAGCCCTTCGACCACGTCCAGCGCGGTCATGACGGCCGCCCCGGTCCGACCGGGGTGAGGATGTGGTGCTCCTGCACCGCCTCGGTCAGCAGTTCCTTGTAGCCCACCTCGTCGAAGAACACCGTGATCCGGTCGCCTTCGTCCGCCAGTACCACCCCGCGGCCCCACTCCTGGTGCTCGACCCGCAGGCCGGGCCCGAACGCGCCGTGGCCGCCGGCCGGGGTCGACCGGCCCGCGTCGCAGTTGTCGCAGCGGAGGCACGGGTCGTCCGCGCCCTGGCCGAAGTAGCGGAGCAAGAAGCGCCGCCGGCAGTCGGTCATATCGGCGTAGCGGCGCATCATCGCGACCCGGGACCGCTCGACCGACCGGTACTGGCCGGCGATCTCCAGGGCCCGGGCCGCGGCCTCGGCCGGCCCCGGGCCGTCCGGGACCGGCTCGACCTGGCCGTTCATCCGCACCGCCCCCGCCGCCTCGAGCAGGTTGACCAGGCTGGTGAGCCGCCGCTCGGACAGACCCGACCGCTCCGACAGTTCGTGCAGCGTGACCGGGGTCTGGGTGGCCGCCGCCACTTCCGCCAGCAGCGTCTCGTCGGGCAGGCCGCCGGTGAAGAACTGGCGCAGGCCCAGGTCCTCCGGCCGGTAGAACAAGACGGCCTCGGCCGGCTGCCCGTCCCGTCCGGCCCGGCCGACCTCCTGGTAGTACTCGTCCAGCGATCCGGGGACCGAGGCGTGCAGCACGAACCGCACGTCGGGGCGGTCGATGCCCATACCGAAGGCGCTGGTGGCGACGATCGACGCGCCCTGGACGAAGGTTTCCTGGGTCTCGTCCCGCTGCCTTCGGCTCAGGCCGGCGTGGTAAGGCCGCAGGCTCAGCTCCGCCGCATACCGTTCGGTCTCCGCGCGGGTCGCCGCGTAGATGATGCCAGTGCCGCTCTCTTCGCCCGCCGTCGCCAGCACGGCGGCTTCCTGGTCGCTGGCCTCGTGGAACAGCCGCACGGCCAGGTGGATCTCGGGCCGGTCGAACCCCCGGACGACCTGGGCCGGGTCCTGCAGGCCCAGCCGCCGGACGATCTCCTCCCGGACCGGGGGTGCGGCCGTGGCGGTCAGCGCGGCCACCACCGGGCGCGGCTCCAGCACCTCGATCACGTCGATGATCCGCAGGTAGTCGGGCCGGAAGTCGTGTCCCCAGGCGCTCACGCAGTGGGCCTCGTCCACCGCCAGCAGCCGGGGCGGGGCCTCGGCCAGGATCGCGCGGACGTCTTCGCGGGCCAGTTGCTCGGGGGCCAGGAACACGAACGCCGTCTTCCTCGCCCGCAGCAGGTCGTAGGCGGCGGTCCGCTGGCCTTCGGAGGTGCTGCCGTTGACGGTCGCCGCGGGCAGCCCGTGCCGGGTCAGGTGCTCGCTCTGGTCCCGCTGCAGCGAGACCAGCGGGGACACCACCACCGCCGCGCCGCCCAGCGCGATCGTGGCCAGCTGATAGACGGCGGACTTGCCCGCCCCGGTGGGCATGACGGCGAGACAGTCGCGCCCGGCCGCGAGCACGGTCACCGCGTCCTGCTGACCGGGCCGCAGCGCCCGGTAGCCGAAGACGTCGGCGGCGAGCCTAGGAATGTCGGGTGGGCTGGACGTGGCCGTGCTCCTCACGCTGGGCGAACGTGGAACTTCCCCGCGATCACCAGTCCTAACAGGTGACCCGTCTACCCGGCCAGGGGCCCGGCTACCCGACCAGATGGTCCAGGTAGTGGGTGACGGACGCCAGCCCGGTGTCCCGCCAGGCCAGGAAGAGCAGGGCCGCGGTCAGCAGCGGGGTGATGATCCAGTGCTCGGCGACCTTGCCCGTGGTGAACTGCAGATCGTGCGGGAGCAGGTGGAAATCCTCTCGGCTGACCGGGTAGACGATCGGGCAGCCGCCGTGCGTGAGCATGTCCCCGGCGATGTGCGCGACCGCGCCGAGCGCGATGCACAGCGGGGTCAGGGCCAGGCCCACGTGGAAGTAGATCATGGCGGCGGCGGCTCCCACCCCGAGCGCGTCACCGTGGTGCCCGCCCACGTGCAGTGCGGCCAGCGCGGCCGACAGCAGCAGGCTGAGGAAGACCCCGAGCGCGATCTTGCCCGCCAGCGAGTGGTCGAAGTGCACCGCGGCCCAGGCGCCCGCGGTGAATACCAGCACCCCGATGACGCTGTGCGTGCCCTTGCGGTGGCCGCCGCTCAGGTGGTGCACGATCCAGGCGAACGTCTCGGTCAGGAAACCGTAGGAACGCGCGATGGTGGAGCCGGGCTCGTCGATGTCGGGCAGCACGCCCGCGCCCGCGGTCAGCACCAGCCCGGCCAGCAACCCGGGTGCGGTGACGTGCAGCAGCGGGGCCACCGCCGTGAAGGCGACCGCCCCGGTCAGCGCGTGATCGTGGCCTAGGATGACCGCTCACCTCCGGATGTCATTGTGAGAGAAGCGAGCGCCCGGGTCACGGGTGACACGCGGCGGACCGGGCGGCGCCCGCAGGCAAATTCCGTGCGTCAATTGAGCGGCCCGTTAGAGTCGTCACCGTGACCTGTGAGTTCTGGCTGCATGGTTTCCCGGTGCCCGGGCAGGCCCAGCGGCTCGCGGTGCGGGCCGAAGAGCTCGGCTTGGACGGGCTGCTGCTGGCCGACAGTCAGAATCTCGTCGGCGACCCGTTCGTGGAGCTGGGGCTGCTGACCCAGGTCACCCGCCGGCTCGGGCTGGGCACCGGCATCGTCAACCCGGTCACCCGCCATCCCGCGGTGGTGGCGTCGGCCATGGCCAGCCTGCAGGCCGAGTCGGGCGGCCGGGCCGTGCTCGGCCTCGGGCGGGGCGATTCTTCGCTGGGCCAGATCGCCCTCAAGCCACCCAGGACCGATCAGCTGGCGGTGTTCATCACCCGGGTGCGCGGCTACCTGCGCGGCGAGGAGGTCGACCTGGACGGCCAGCCGAGCCGGATCGCCTGGATCGCCGCGGCCGGCATCACGCCCCCGCCGGTGGAGCTGGCCGCTACCGGGCCCCGGACCATCGCGCTGGCCGCCACGGCCAGCGACCGGGTCATGCTCACGCTGGGCGCCGACCCGGACCGGATCGCCCACGCGATCGAGCTGGCCCGTGCGGCGCGCTCGGCCGCTGGGCTGGATCCGGATCAGCTCCGCGTCGGGGCCTACCTCAACGTCGGCTGCCATCGCGACCTGCCGGTGGCCCGGGACCTGGTGCGGGGCAGCGCGGCGATCTTCGCGCGATTTTCGGCCCTGAGTGCGGCCGCGTCGGCCGGGCTGGGCGCCCGTGACGGCCAGGTGGTCGCCGACGCCGGCTCCGATTACGACCAGAGCCGCCACGGGCTGGCCAGCGCGGCGGCCGCCGGGGTGCTCGATGACGCGTTCCTCGACCGGTTCGCGGTCCTCGGCCCGCCGCAGCGGTGCGCCGACCGGCTGCGCGAGCTGGTCGCGCTGGGTCTGGACCGTATCGTCATGGTGCCCGGCTCCCGCGACAGCGACCCGGCGCTGCTCGATGCGACCAACACGTCCCTGGCCCGGGAGGTCCTGCCCGCGCTGCGGGGCTGACCGCCGGGCGTGCGAGCATAGAGCGGCGAGAAATCGCGCCATGTCGGTCCCGCGGCAGCCCAGGAATGGACCTATGAGCAGCCACACCGTCAGCGACTATCTTCTTGACCGGCTGGCCGAGCTCGGCGCCGATACGATCTTCGGCGTCCCCGGCGACTACACCCTTCAGCTTCTCGACCACATCGTCGATCACGCCCAGGTCAGCTGGACCGGGTGCACCAACGAGCTCAACGCCGGCTACGCCGCGGACGGCTACGCCCGCATCCGCGGCATCGGCGCGCTGTGCACCACCTTCGGGGTGGGCGAGCTGAGCGCGATCAACGCCATCGCCGGCAGCTACGCCGAGTACGTGCCGGTCGTCCACATCGTGGGGGCACCGGCCAGTGGGGTGCAGGCCGCCCAGCGCGTCGTGCACCATTCGCTCGGCGACGGGATCTTCTCCCACTTCCTCGACATGCACGTCCCCGTGACCTGCGCGCGGGCCGTGCTCACCCCGGCCACCGCGGCGGCCGAGATCGACCGCGTGCTGTCCGCGGTCCGCGACCAGCACCTGCCGGGCTATCTGCTGCTGCCCGCGGACCTGGCCGAGGCCCCCTGCCCGCGGCCGGCCGAACCGCTGCCGGCCCCGGCTCCGGTCACCGATCCGGCCACGCTGGAGGCGTTCACCGACGCCGCCCGCCGCCTGCTGGCCACCGCCGGCAGCCCGCAGGATCTGGGCCTGCTGGCCGGGCTGCTGGTGCACCGGCTGACGGCCACGGCTCAGCTCGACGCCGTGCTGGCCGCGGGGCCGGTGCCGCACGCCAGCACCTTGTGGGCCAAGAGCGTGGTCGACGAGAACACACCAGGCTTCGCCGGCATGTACGCCGGCGCCATCAGCGACCCACCGGCCAAGGCAGCCATCGAAGACGCCCGCGTGCTGATCCTCGCGGGCGTACAGATCACCGACCTCAATAGCGGGTTCTTCACCCAGCGGGTCGACCGGCCGCACACCATCGAGCTGGCCGCCGCCGCGGCCAGCGTGGGGGCGGCCACGTTCGCGCCGCTGGCCCTGCCGGACGCCCTGGCTGCGCTGGCCACGCTGGTGGCCGGGTTGCCGCCGGCGGCCGGCGGCCCGGCCTCCGTCACCACGCCGGAGCCGGCCGTTATGGGGGATCCAGGCGCCCCGCTGTCCCAGACCGGGCTGGGCGAGGTCGTCGCCGCCCACCTCCAGCCGGGCGACATCGTCCTGGCCGATCAGGGCACCGCGTTCTACGGAGCCGCGACCTACCGGCTGCCGGCGGACGTCACGTTCGTCGGGCAGTCGCTCTGGGCCTCGATCGGCTACACGGTGCCGGCCCTGCTCGGTGCCTGCCTGGCCGACCGCGCCCGCCGGGGCGTGCTGCTCGTCGGCGACGGCGCGGCGCAGATGACCGTCCAGGAGCTGTCGACGGTCGCCCGCCAGGGCGCCCAGGCCACCGTCATCGTGCTCGACAACAGCGGCTACACGGTCGAGCGGGCCATCCACGGTCCCGAACAGGCCTACAACGACATCGCGGCCTGGGACTGGACGGCCCTCGGTGCCGTCTTCGCGGCCGCCGGTGAACCGGTGACGGCCTGCCGGGCCACGACCATCGGCGAGCTGATCGCCGCCCTGGCCGGCCCGGCCCGGGCCCCCGGCCTGACGCTGATCCAGGCCATCCTCCCGCCGCTCGACGTGCCGCCGTTGCTGGCCGCGCTGGCCCGGGCCGCGGCGGCGGCCAACACTCGTCGCACCTCCAGCTGAATCTGCCGACGCAGAACCCGACCACCAGAGGAGACGATCATGGCCGTGACCTGGAAGCCACCGTCCAAGAGCGAGCAGACCAGGGGAGATCTGGACGCCGCCGAGCGGAACGAGCTGCCCGATTCGGCCTACGCCTTCCCGAAGCAGCGCAAGGAGCCGCTGAACTCGGCCAGCCATGTGCGTAACGCCGTCGCCCGCTTCGACCAGGTCAAGGACGTCAGTGACGACGACCGGGCCCAGGCCTTCGAGAACATCAAAGCGGCCGCGTCCCACTTCGATGTCGACGTGACCGAGAAGTCATGGCACGACCTGATGCACTGACTGGTCACCAGGCCGACGGCCCGGTGGCGCGGATCGAGTGGGTGCGGGACAGCTGCCGCCTGCTCGGCGCCATCGCCACCGAGTTCGGCCGGACGCGGCCATTCGACGGCCTGACCATCGGCACCGGCATCCACCTGGAGCCGAAGACGGTGGCCCTGCTGCTGACCCTGGCCGCGGGCGGCGCGACGGTGGTGTCGACCGGCAACCTGTCCAGCACCCAGCCGGGCGCCGTGGCCTACCTGCGGACCCACGGGGTCGAGGTGATCGGCGAGCGGACCACGGATCCGGTCGAGCACGACCGCTACCTGCGCCAAGTGCTCGCCCGGCAGCCGGACCTGCTGCTGGACAACGGCGGTGACCTGTTCGCCCGCTACCTGGAGGCGCCGTACCCGAGCCTGCTCGGCGGCACCGAGGAGACCACGTCCGGGCGGATGCGGCTGCGCCCGCTGGCCTCCCGGCTGGCCCGGCCCGTGCTGGTCATCAACGACAGCCCGATCAAGCAGTTCGCCGAGAACGAGCACGCCGTTGGCCAGAGCACGCTCGAGTCCTTCCTGCGGATCACCAACCGGATGACCAACGGCCGCCAGGTCACGGTGTTCGGCTACGGCGCCTGCGGCCAGGGCGTGGCGGCCACCTTCCGCAGCGCCCACGCGCAGGTCTCGGTGGTGGAGGTCGACCCGGTGGCCCGGCTGCGGGCCAGCCTGGACGGCTTCGCCGTCTCGGACCGGGCCGAGGCGCTGCGGCGGGCCGACATCGTGCTCACCATGACCGGTGCCGCTGCTGTGGTCACCGAAGCCGACCTGGACCTGCTCCGGGACGACGTGATCCTGCTCAACGTCGGCCACTTCCCCCGCGAGATCACGGTCGACGCGATCGCCGCGTCCAGCCAGGTGGCGGAGCAGGCTGAGTCGGGGGAGGGGATCACGACCTTCCGGCTCACCGACGGCCGCCGGATCCACCTGCTCACCGGCGGGCACATGGTCAACCTGTCCGGCCCCCGCCCGCTGGGTAATTCGATCGAATCAATGGACCTCGGCTTCGCGCTGCAGTCCCGCTGCCTGGAGGCCGTCGCCCGCCACGCGGTCGGCGCTGAGTCCGTTGTCGTCCCCGTGCCCCGTTCTATCGACGAAGCCGTGGCCACCGCCTACCTCGAGCTGTACGAGCACTCCGGCTGACCCGGCGCACCGGGCCGAAACCCCCATTTCGGCCCGGTTGCCTGTTTCGGCCAGCTTGCTTGTTTCGGTCAGGCTGGGACGGCCGAAACCGAGCCGATCAGGCGGCGGACCACGGCCAGGTCCCCGGCCACGGTGGCCGAACCGGCGGTCAGGGTCGTGTCGAGCCCGTCCGGGGCTTCCAGCAGGGCATTGAGGGTGGCCGGGTCCGTGCGCAGGACCGCGTCGGCGCCGGCCGCCTCGCCGGCTTCGATCGCGATCCGGCCGTCGCTAGCCCAGGCCGTCCAGACCCGGCCGTCGAGGTCGATCTGGACCACCGCATCCTCGCCGGGGGCGGGCCTCCCCGCGGTGCGCAGGTAGAGCAGGACCGAAACCGGGCCCAGGGCGACCGGCCCGTCCGGCAACGGGACCCGCAGGCCCCAGTCGCCCAGAGCCACGATGACCGGGTCCAGTTCCCGGCCCCACTCGGTCAGTTCGTAGACCCAGGATCCGGCGGGCGGGGCGAGCTTGCGGCGCTGGACGACGCCGCGGGCGGTCAGCTCCCGCAGCCGGTCCGCGACCAGGTTGGAGCTGGCCCCGGGCAGGCCACGGCGCAGGTCAGAAAAGCGCTGCGGGCCGAACAGCAGCTCCCGCATCACCAGCAGGGCCCAGCGTTCCCCGACTACGTCGAGGGCGCGGGCGATCCCGCAGGCATCGCCGTAGCTGCGGCTGGTCGGCATGACTCCAGTATAAAACAACAATATTAAAGTTGTTAATAACAACCAATGGTGACTAGGGTAGCTGGCGGAACCCGATGGAGGGAGAACCATGGCTCAGCCCGTGGTGCACGTCGAGATCATCGGCCGGGACCCGGCCCGGCTCCGTGCCTACTACACCGAGCTGTTCGGCTGGGACTTCGCCACCGGCGGCCCGGTTTCCGCGGCGGTGTCGGAGGCCGGGAACTACGGCTTCACCGCGGAGACCAGCAACGGGGCCGGCGTCATGGGCGGGGTGGGCGGCGGCTCCGGCTACCAGCCCCACGCCCTGTTCTACGTCGGCGTGGCCGATGTGGATGCGGCCCTGCGGAAGGCCGAGGAGCTGGGTGGCATCCGGCGGATGGGCCCGGAGCGCTCGCCCGGCACCGAGCTGGTGGTCGGCCACTTCACCGATCCCGAAGGCAACCTGATCGGCGTGGCCGGGGGAGCCTGACAGCTCTCGCCGGCGGAGCCTGACGCCTTTGCCGGGGGAGCCTGACACCTCTCGCCGGAGGAGCCTGACCCCCTCTTCACTGGAGCAGCCCGATGCGTCTCGCTGGGTAAGCCTGACGCTTTCTGGTTTTGAGTCAGCGCGAATTTGGGTCTTGACCGGACGTGTTTTGGGATTTACGTTCCGGTTAATTCCTGAATGTCCGGATTTAACCGGAGGTTCGTGTTGGCAATGACGCCGGACGAGAGCACAGCCGCGCTGCGGTCCCCGGCCGCCCCGCGGGTGGTCGCGATCCCCAACGCCCACATCGACCCGGTCTGGATCTGGGACTGGCGCGAGGGCCTGCGCGAGGTGATCGCGACCTTCACCGCCGCCGCCGACCGGCTGGATCAGTACCCCGACCTGTACTTCGCGGCCAGTTCGGCCTGCTACTACGAGTGGGTCGAGGAGATGGACCCGGCGCTGTTCGAGCGCATCCGGGCGCACGTGGCCACCGGCCGGTGGGAGCTCGTCGGCGGTGAGTGGATCGAGCCCGACTGCAACCTGCCTGCCGGTGAGTCGGTCTGCCGGCAGTTGCTGTACAGCCAGCGTTACTTCCAGCGGGCCTTCGGTACCACCGCCACCATCGGCTACAACATCGACTCTTTCGGACACGCCGCATCGCTCCCGCAGCTGTACCGAAAGGCCGGTCTGCGGGCCTACATCATGATGCGGCCGGGCCCGCACGAGAAGGAGCTGCCGGCCTCGCTGTTCCAGTGGGAGGGCGTGGACGGGACGACCCTGCCGACCTACCGGATCAAGGAGGCCTATCACACCGGACTCCATAGCGATGAGCCCGCGGCCGCCGGTGCCGAGCGTGAGCTGGTCGAGACCCGGGCCGCTGCGCTGCTGTCCGACGCCACCAGCGAAAAGTCCCCGGCCATGTTCTTCGTCGGGGTCGGCGACCACGGCGGCGGCCCGACCCAGGTCGCCATCGACGCCGTGCAGCGGATCCGGGCGCAGACGTCCGGTGAGGTGGCGTTCGGCTCCACGTCCAGCTACTTCGGCCAGATCAGCCGGGCGCTGGCCCAGGGCGGCACCCTGCCGTCGGTCCGGGGTGACCTGCACATGCACGCCGTCGGCTGCTACACGGTCGTCGCGTGGATGAAGCGGGAGAACGCGGCTTGCGAGGCCGCGCTGGCCGCGGCCGAGAACCTCGCAGGAGTCTGCGAGCTGGCCACCGGGGTGCAGCTGGACGCACAGGACACGCTGCGGTCGGCCTGGACCCGGGTCCTGTTCAACCAGTTCCACGACAGCCTCGGCGGTACCTGCACCGAGGAGGTCTGCGAGGACCTGCGGCAGTTCTACGGGTACGCCAGGACGCAGGCCGATGCGGTCGTCACCAGAGCCACCCAGCTGCTGGCGATGCGGGCCGACACCGCGGTCGAAGGCAGCCAGACGGCCGAGCGCAACCAATCGCTCAACCCGTTCGTGGCCCACTTCCCGGTGCCGCTGGTGGTGTTCAACCCGCTGTCCCGGCCGGTCCGGGTGCCACTGGAGCTGCCGCACCCGGCGACCTCGGTCACCGTGGGCCGCGACGAGCCGGTTCCGGTCCAGCAGATCGCCTCCCGCGAAGGGACCCGGTACGCCCACCACAGCCTGGTGGTGGCCGACCTCCCGGCCATGGGCCACCGCGTGCTCTGGCTCCGCATGGATGACGAGCCCGGCCCGGCCCCGGCCGCCGCCGG
The DNA here is from genome assembly GCA_965277615.1 of Streptosporangiaceae bacterium. GTDB lineage: Bacteria > Actinomycetota > Actinomycetes > Streptosporangiales > Streptosporangiaceae > Bog-532. The sequence goes on from CBDIDG010000005.1 coordinate 1,548,176, forward strand.
AGCCAGCCCAGTCGGGCGGCTGGAGAACGACGACCTCGTGGTCGACGTCGATCGGCAGGCCGGCGCGGTCACCGGGATCACCTCCAAACTGACCGGCCGCCAGTGGCTGGCCCCGGAGGGCCTGCGCCCGGTGGTGCTGGCCGACCCCAGCGACACCTGGTCCCACTTCGTCGCCCGTTACGAGGAGCCCGAGCAGAGCCTGCGGCTGGTCGATGTGACCGAGGCCGAGTCCGGCCCGGTGCGCACCGTGGTCCGGCTCCAGTACGCCTGGGACGCCTCGACGGTCTGGATGGACCTGATCCTCTACGCCGGCCTGCCCGGGCTGGAGGTCAAGCTGCGGGCCGACTGGCACCAGCGGCACCAGCTGCTGAAGCTGATCGCCCCGTTCGCCGTCGATGCCCCCGTGATCGACGCCGGGGTGCCGTACGGGACCGTCGAGCGCGCCACCGACGGACGGGAGGAGGTCCTCAACCACTGGATCGGCCTGCGGGAGCCTTCCGGCCTTGGCGTGGTGTGCAGTTCCGACGTCGGCTACGCCTATGACGCCACGGCGGGCCGGGTCCGGTTCACCGTGCTCCGCAGCCCGCGCTACGCAGATCATGGGCGCCCGTGGACGACCGATGACCCGATCTCGCAGCCCGCCACCGACCAGGGCTGGCACGAGGTGTCGTACCGGTTCCGCTGCTACAGCCAGCCGATACCGGCCGGGGCGGGCGCGCAGCAGGCCGATGTGCACTCGGCGACGTTCCCGTACGTGACCGAGACCTGGCACCCGGGTGCTCTGGGCGGCGAGTCCAGCGCGGTCACCGTGACCCCGGACCACGTGAGCGTGCCGGTGCTCAAGCGGGCCGAGGCGGGCGGCGGCTGGGTGCTCCGGGTGTGCGAGCAGGCCGGCCTGGCCGCCGCGGCCACGATCACGCTGCCGCGGGCGGGCCGGGCCTGGACCGGGCCGCTGCGGCCCTACGACGTGGTGACGCTGTTCGTTCCCGACCAGCCCGGCCAGCCCGTCCGGGAGATCGCGCTGACCGAGCTGGACATCTGACGTGCCACGGCGATTTGAGACCGTCGAGATGTCCCCGCAGGCCAGGCTGCGCCGGGAGCACGAGCGCATCATCCTGCGGGCCATCAGCAGCGGCACGACCGTGTCCCGGACCGAGCTGGCGGCCGACCACGACCTGTCGGCGCAGTCCGTCGGCCGCATCGTCCGTGACCTGCTCGACGCCGGGCTGATCGAGGAGGTCGGCATCGACCAGCCCTCGGGACCGGGCGCGCCCCGGATCGGGCTGCGGATGCGGCCGGACGGGGCCTACGCGCTGGGCTTCGGCCTGGAACGGGACCGGCTCACCGGGGTGCTGCTCGACCTGGGGGCCAGCGTGCGCTGGCAGCTTTCGGTACCCATCCAGCCCGGTCAGGCCGCGGCCGAGGTGCTGGGCCGCATCGAGGCTGAGGTGCTCACCGTGCTCGGACAGCCCGGGTTCGCGGCCTACCGGCCCCGGCTGTGCGGCCTCGGGGTCGCCGCGCCGGGACCTATTGACCGCGCCACCGGCACCATCGTCGGGCCCCCGAACTTCCCGCAGTGGCAGCACGTTGACGTCGCCCGGGAGCTGAGCCACGCGCTCGAGGTGCCCGTGGTGATGGACAACGACGCGACCGCGGCCGCCATCGGCACCAAATGGCAGCTACGCCGGGGCGTGGATCCCTTCTTCTACTGCTACTGGGGCGTTGGGATCGGCGGCGGCCTGGTGATCGACGACGAGGCCTACCTGGGGATGACGGGCAACGCGATGGAGATCGGCCACGTCGTGGTCAACCCGGGCGGGCGGCCGTGCGACTGCGGCGGAGCCGGCTGCCTGGAAGCGGAAGCCTCCGTGGCCGCCATCCTGGAAGATGCCGCCCGCTACAGCGACTTCCGCAGCGTCGACGCGGTCGTCGCCGCGGCCCGCGGCTCCCAGCCGCTGGCCGACATTCTCACCCGGGCCGCCGGGAAGCTGGCCACCGCGCTGCTGACCGTGGTCAACCTGGTGGACGTCGACGAGATCATCATCGGCGGCGAACATTTCCGCGCCGTCGAGCAGATCTTCCTGCCCATCATCCGCGACACCCTCACGGCCCAAGCGTTCCGCCGGTTCATCTCGGCCACCAAGGTCACGGTCAGCAGCCTCGAGGCGGCCAACGCGGTGGGGGCAGCCGCGTTGGTGTTCCAGTCCCTGCTGCGGTCCGGGGCGCAGCCGCCGCCCGCTGCCGCGGGCCCGCTCACGCCACCCCCCGCACGCCACCGGATTAGCCGCCAACAATAAAGAGGTAAGGGGTTCAAGGATGAAATCCTTCCGGACAGCGAGCCGTCGGCGGACCACCATTGGTCTGACCGGTGTGGCCCTGGTCGCCGCGCTCGCCGCATCAGCCTGCAGTGGCTCATCGGGCGGCAGCAGCGGCGGGAAGCAAACCCTGACCATCACCGGTCAGTACAGCGGGCCGAGCTCGAACACGCTCGTCAACTGGTGGAAAGCGGCCGCGGTCGAGTTCAAGAAAACCCACCCGGATGTCACGGTGAAGATCAACAACATCGTGACGACCAGCGAGTCGACCTACTACTCCAAGCTCGACCTGCTGGAGCGGAGCTCATCCACCAGCCCGAACGTCGTGTACGAGGACTCTTTCCTGGTGCAGTCCGACGCCGCGGCCGGTTACCTGGCGGCGATGCCGCAGCTGAAGAACTTCAGCGAGTGGAAAGCCCTGTACCCGACCTTCCAGAAGGTGACGGAGTACAACGGCACCCCGTACGCCATGATGACCGAGACCGACGTCCAGCAGATCTACTTCGACAAGGCGCTGCTGGTCAAGGCCGGTCTGCCCGCCAATTGGAAGCCCACCACCCTAAACTCGATCCTCACCGCGGCCGAGGCCATCAAGGCCAAAGACCCCGGCGTCATCCCGCTGTGGGTCTACACCGGTACTCCGCTCGGTGAGGCGTCGTCGTTCCGTGGCTTCCAGGTCCTGCTGCTCGGCACCAACAGCCGCCTGTACGACCAGCAGACCGGTAAGTGGGAAACCGGCGGCGCCGGCTACAACCAGGTCTTCAACTTCCTGGCCGACCTGCACCAGAAGGGGCTGGAAGAGCCGACGAGCGACTGGTCCAACCCGAACGCGGGGACCGTCCTCAACAGCCAGCTCATGCCGAAACAGAAGGTGGCCATGGCCATCGACGGCAGCTGGGTGAGCACCCAGTGGCTGCCCGGGCAGGCCGCGCCGTGGAACTCCGGGTTCAACACGTACTCGGTCGCCGACCTGCCCACCGCCAATGGGCAGGCGCCGGGGGTCACCAACCTGTCCGGTGGCTGGAGCCTGGCCATCCCGGCCAAGAGCAGCAACCAGTCCCTGGCCTACCAGTTCATCGAGACCGCGAACAGCCCAGCCCTGCTGGCCAAGTACACCGCGGTCAGCGGTCAGCTCCCGGTTGAGGGCAACGTGGCCAACAACTCCATCTTTACCAGCGGCATCAAGTCTGACCCGCTGTTCCAGGAGGCGGTCAAGTACGCGGCGACGACCAACTACCGTCCCTCGTTCGGCCCGTACAACCAGCTCAGCACCGACATCGCGGCCGTCACCGGCCAGATTTCACTCGGTCAGCTGACCGCCGCCCAGGCTGAGAAGACCTGGGCCGCCGACGTCCGCAAGGAAGCGGGCGCAGGCAAGACCGAGGGCTGATCCGGCCCCCCGGAAGGAGTAGCGCTACGTCTGCGTAAAGGAGCTATCGTGCCCAGCACCGACAGCACGGTCGTGGAGTCCAGGGTCGATTCGGTCAGGCCGCCATCGGGCGGCGGCCGCAATCGGCACGGTAAGAGCAAGGCACGAAGACGCAGACAGCTGCTGGCCGGGGCCGTGATGCTGGCTCCCTTCACGGTCCTGGTCGGTGTACTGCTCGGCTGGCCCATCGTCTGGACGTTCCTGCTCTCGTTCACCAACGAGACGCTGACCGGGCCGACCGCCCTCCACCACAAGTACATCGGCTTCGCCAACTTCACCAACCTGCTGACCAGCTCCGACTTCACCAGCTCGCTGTGGCACAGCATCGAGTACCTGGTCGGCTCGGCCTGGATCGGCCAAGTCGTCCTGGGCTTCGTGCTGGCCCTGCTGCTGCGCCGGTGCAGCCGGCGGGTGCAGGCGATCGTGGGCGCGGTCGTCATCATGAGCTGGATCGTCCCTGAGGTCATCGCCGCGTTCATGTGGTTCGCCCTGCTGGGTCAGGGCGGGGTGCTGCAGGAGGCGCTGCACAGCGTGGGGATCGGCTACTCCACGATCCTGACCAGCCATCCCATCCTGGCCCTGAACCTGGCCAACGCCTGGCGGGGGGTGGCGTTCTCGATGATGCTCTACATGGCCGCGCTCACCGCGATCCCCAGGGAGCTACTCGAAGCGGCCATGCTGGACGGCGCGTCGGCCTGGCGGCGGGTGTTCAGCGTCATCCTGCCGCTGATCAAGGGGTCGATCCTGGTCGACGTCGTCCTGGTCACCCTGGCCACCCTGAACGACTTCACCCTCATCTTCACGCTCACCGGCGGCGGCCCGGGCAACGCCAGCCAGGTGCTGTCCACCTACATGTACCAGCAGGGCTTCGTCAACTACCAGATCGCCTACGGGACGGCCGTCTCGGTCATCCTGCTGCTGGTCGGCGTGGTCCTGTCCGTCTTCTACGTGCGAGCCCTGAGGAGGTCCTGACCATGGCGCAGGCGATCAGCTCTCGCCGTAACGCCCCCGGCCCCAGCAGCGCCGAAGAGAAGAAACCCAGCCGGTGGCGCTGGAACGCGGTGGCCCTCATCGTGGGGCTGCTGTTCCTGGCTCCGTTCTTCTGGCTGGTCCTGACCGCGTTCGAGAAGGTCGGCGGCCTCGACCTGACCGGTGGCGGCGGCTTCACCTTCAGCAATTTCACCGGCCTGTTCGGCAACACCGCGGCGGCTAAGGACATCGGGGAGGGCGTCGGCGGAGCACTGCTGAACTCGATCTGGCTCTCGGCCGGGACGATGATCATCACCACCGTGGTCGCGCTGATTGCGGGCTACGCGCTGTCCCGGTTCAGCATCCCCGGCCGGAACACGATCGTCTACGCCATCGTGTTCGTGACCGGTCTGCCGATCCTCGCCATCGTCATCCCGACCTACGACATCTTCGTCACCTACAACCTGGTCAACTCCCTGCCCTGGACGATCCTGTTCCTCACGGCCACGTCGCTGCCGTTCGCGGTCTGGCTGGCCAAGAACTTCATCGACACGGTGCCGCTGGAACTGGAGGAAGCCGCCGCGACCGAGGGGGCGAACGTCTTCCGCACCCTGCAGCGCGTCACGATCCCGCTGGTCGGGCCGGGGGCCACGGTCATCGCGTTCTACACGTTCATCCAGGCCTGGGGCAACTTCTTCGTCCCGTTCATCCTGCTCCAGTCGCCCAAGCTGCCCGCCGCGGTGACCACCTACCAGTTCTTCGGCGAGCACTCCACCAACTACAGCGGCCTGGCCGCCTTCTCGATCGTGTTCACCGCGGTCCCGGTCATCTTCTACATCGTCATCTCCAAGCGAAACGGCGGTGAGTCCCTCTTCGCCGGCGCCATCCGCGGCTGACCCGCCGCCGATCCTGCCGCCGGGCCACGGCAGCACGTAACGTGTTCCCCGTGGTGATCGTTTTCGCGCTGCTCGCGGCGTTGTCCAACGCGATCAGCGTGACGACCCGGCACGTCGCCAGCGTGGCTGATCCGCACCGCTCAGCCGGCTGGCGACTGATCATCTACCTGCTGCGCAACCCGGTTTGGCTGCTGGGCTGGGCCGCCCAGGCGGCCGCGTTCGTGTTCCAGGCGCTCGCCTTGAGCAACGGCGAGGTCTCGGTGGTTCAGCCGCTGTTGGTCATCGAGCTGGTCCTCACCCTGGTGCTGCGCCGGGTCTGGATCCACCAGACGATCCGGCCCGCCGCCTGGAGCGGCGGCGGGCTGACGTGCCTGGGCCTGGCCGTGTTCCTGGTGGCCAGTGAGCCGCAGGGCGGGCAGCAGAACCCGACCAGCAGCCACTGGGCCGCGGCCATCATCGGCTGCGCGGCCGTCGTCGCGGCCCTGATGGCGGCCGGGCGGTTCTCCGGGGCGGGTCTGCGGGCCGCGCTGTGGGCGTCCGCTGCCGCCACCACGTGGGCGCTGGTCGCCGTGTTCATCAAGTCCACCACCGACACGATCACCCAATTCGGCGTGGCCGGCATGTTCACCCACTGGCCGGTGTACGCCCTGGCCGTCGGGGGCCTGGCCGGCGTTTTGCTGGAACAATGGGCGCTGCAGGCCGGCCCGCTGCGCGTATCCCAGCCGTTCCTGGTCATCGTCGACCCGCTGGTCAGCATCTTGCTGAGCATCTGGCTGTTCGGAGAACACTTCGTGCCGGACGCACTCAGCGTCACCGTGGCCGTGCTCGCCTTCGCCGTGATGTGCGGCGGGGTGGTGCTGCTGACCCAGACCGCCCCGGCCACCATGGAGCCCGCGGCGGTTGACTGAGCCCCTGTGTAAGCGTTTTCATCCATATGCAGCGCTTTTGGGCTGACGGCGCGGGGCGGGGGAGCGAGATGGAGCGCGTGCAGGACCGGCAGCCGCCGCTCGAGGTCTTCGTGGGCCGGGCGGCGGAGCTGGCCCGGATGGCCCAGGTTGTCGCCAGCGTGGAGACCGGCCAGCCGTGGCTGGTGACCATCGAGGGTGAACCGGGGGTGGGGAAGACCGCCCTGGCCCGGCGTAGCCTGGCCGGGACCGCGACCGGGCCCGGGACCGGAAACGCGACCGGGACCGGGTCCGGGACTGAGGGCTTCAGGGTGCTGTCGGCCCGGGCCGATCAGGCCGAAGCGGACCTGGAGTTCGGACTCGTCGACCAGTGGCTGCGGGCGGCCGGAGCGAGTTCCGCGCTGGCCGCGCCGGTGGGCGGGACCGGTCCGGCCGCCTCGTCGTTCGCGGTGGGCGCGCAGTTGCTCGCGGTGGTGGGAGCGCAGCTGGCCGTGGGCCCGGTGGTGATCTTTCTCGACGACCTGCAGTGGGCCGACCGTAAGTCGGTTGAGGCGCTCACGTTCATGCTGCGGCGGCTATCGGTGGACCCGGTTCTGGCCGTGGTGACCTACCGGCGGCCCCAGGAGCGGCTGAACGAAGCGGCCCGGCGGTTGCTGTCGAGCGTGGAGAACCGGCTGCCGATCATGCTCGAGGGCCTCGGCCCGGACGAGGCCGCCACGCTGGTCGGCGCGATCAGGCCCGAGCCGCTGGATGACGAGATGGTATCCCGGCTGTACCGGGACACCGGCGGTCATCCGCTGTACCTGCGCACGCTGCTGAGCGAGGGTTCGGGGCTCAATTCGCAGGCGTACGAGGCGCGGGCCCTGCCCCGGTCGCTGGCCGCCGCCGTCGGCGATCAGCTGCGGGGGCTGCCGCCCGAGACACGGACCATCCTGGAGATGCTCGCCGTCCTCAACCTGCGCATGCCGCTGGCCCAGCTGGGTCAGGCCGCGCAGGTCGGCTCGCCCAGCGCGGCGATCGAACCCGCGGTCGCGGCCGGCCTGGTGGACTGGTGGCCGGAGGACCCGGTCTGCCCGGTGGAAATACGGCACCTCCTGGTCCGGGACGCCATCTACGCCCGCATTGGCGCCACTCAGCGCCGCCAGTTGCACACCAGCGCGGCCTTGGTCGTGAGCGAGGCGGCATCGTGGGAGCACCGGGTGGCGGCCCTGGAGAAACCCGATGAAGATCTGGCCGCTCAGCTGGAGCAGCTGGCCCGGGACGAGGCGTCGCGCGGCCGGCTCGCCTTGGCCGCCACCCACCTGCAGTGGGCTTCCAGCATCTCTCCGGAGCGGGTGGACCGGGAACGGCGGCTGCTGACCGCCGCTCTGCACCTGATGCTGGCCGAGGAGTCCCGGGGCGCGGCCCTGCGCGAGGCGGCCGAAGCGACGGCGCCGTCTCCGCTCCGCAGCTGCGTCCTGGGCGCCATGGCCTTCGCTACTGGCCAGCTCGCCGAGGCGGAACGACGGTTCAGCGAGGCGCTGGCCCAGGCCCAGGCGGACCCGGACAGCCAGGCCTTGGCCGCCCTGATCGCCAACCGGCTGGCTGGCACCTACACGCTGCTCGGAGACGGCGAGAAGGTGATGGCCTTCGCCCAGCAGGCCCTGGATACCGGGTGCCTGGACCCGGCCGCCGCCAGCCAGACCCGCACGCTGGTCGCCATCGGCGCGTCCCAGGTGTCCGGTCCGCACGCCGCCCTGGCCGAGCTGACCCAGCTGGAGGCCGACCCGGCCCGGGTCGGCCGGGTCGATATCGATGCCCTGAGCTTCCGCGGGGTGTTCTGGTTGCTGGCCGGTGACCTGCAGCCCGCTATCGCCGACCTGACCGCCAGCCTGGGGCTGGTGCGCCAGGGCGCGACGCTCACCCTCGGGCTGCGGGCCTATTTCTACCTGGCCATGGCCCAGTACCTGGCCGGCGCCTGGGACGACGTCCTGCTCACCGTCGAGCAGGGGTTCTCGGCCGTCGCGATCCACTCCCGTCAGTTCGAGTTGCCGCTGCTGCACCTGGCGGCCGTGGCCGTACCGGCCGGGCGCGGCGCGGCCACCGAGGCCGAGAGCCACGCCCAGCTGGCCGCCGAGGCCGCCGCCCGCGTGGACTACAGCCAGGAACGGGTGTACGCGGCCATGGCCCGGGCGCTGGTCGGCCAGGCCACCGGCGACTATCTGGGCATGGCTGACGCGCTCGGCCCCTGGCAGGATGCGTCGGTCCTGGACGATCGCAGCCGCATGTACGCGGTGCTGTGGCGCCCCCTGCTGGCCGAGGGCCTGGTCGGCTCGGGCCAGCTGGAGCAGGCCGCCGCGGTCCTGGGCCAGCTGCGGGCCGACAGCGGCCAGGCCAGCTACCTCGCTCCGGCGCTGGCCTGGCTGGAAGGGTGGCTGGCCGAGCAGCGCGGTGACCCCCAGCAGGCCTTGGAGATCTACCAGCACGCCAGCCAGAGCGGTGCCGGCAGCCCGGTGTACACGGCCCGGCTGCTGCTGGCCCACGGGCGGCTGCTGCGGCGTACCGGCCAGCGGCGGCCGGCCGTCGACCAGTTGCGCCGGGCCAGCCAGGAGTACCAGGCGCTGCGAGCCGCGCCGTTCCTGGCCCAGGCCGAGGCGGAGCTGGCCGCCTGCCATCTGCCCGCCAGCCGAGCCGGGTCAGGCGGTCAGGCCGTGGGGCCGGGCCGCCGGGCCGGCTCGGGCGGCCCGGCCCGGCCGCGCGGCCTTGCGGGCCAGCCGACGGCCCTGGCCCTGACCAGCCGGGAGACCGAAGTGGCGCACCTGGTGGGCAAGGGGATGTCCAACCCGGAGATCGCGGCCGAGCTGTTCGTCAGCCGCAAGGCGGTGGAGTACCACCTGGGCAACATCTACGCCAAGTGCGGCCTGCAAGGACGCCAGCAGCTCCGCCGCTTCGTCGGCGAATGGGCCCGGCCGGCCGCGGTGTAGCGCCCTTTCGGGCGAGGCCCTCAGCCGTAGTGCTTCAGGTGCGGCCACAGCGCGGGCCAGCTCGCGTCGGGCCCGGTGCAGACGCTGATCTGCAGGCCGGTCCAGTCGTTCTGGACGCGGTACGGGGCTTGGTAGGTGGTCAGCACCCGGCAGCTGGAGAAGTAGGGCCGCAGCGATCCGAGCGCGTCGACCACGAGCACGGTGCGATCCGAGGCGCGCCCCGGTCCCCACATCCAGTAGGCGTTGTGCCCGGACAGCACGGGCGGCAGGTGGTCGGCCGAGCCGTAGACCTGGAGCGCGCTGGCTTCCGCGTAGTACCCGGTGAAGATCGAGGTCGGCCGCTGGCCCGCGCGGACCAGGGCGGCATCCTGGGCCGCGACCGCACGGGTCAGCTGAGGCCAGCCAATGGTGTCGCCGAGGGTGTTCTGCACGGCGGATGCAGGCAGGTTGTGTACGTCGCCGACCGGCAGTACGGGCAGCAGCAGCGGCAGTATCGCGGCCACGTCGACGAGGGCCGCGCCCACGATCAGCCAGCGCCGCCGCCGGGGCCGGCGTGCGCGTCCGATCCAGCGCTCGGTGGCCAGGGCGCCCGCGGCCAGCACCGCCGGGGCCACGCCGTCGGCGTAGTAGATCTTGCCCGGCACCCAGGCCAGCACGTAGATCACCACGAGGGTGGCGGCGACCGCGAGGAACCGCAGCTCGGAGGTTCGCCAGAGGACGACGAAGCCCGCCACGACCAGCGGGGCCACCAGCAGGCCGAGGTAAAAGAACTGGGCCGGCAGACCAGCCACGTAGTCGGCGGGCGCGGTGTTCTGCTGGTGCAGCGCGGCCGACATGGCCAGCTGCGGCCACCCGTGCGTGGCTTGCCAGCCGACGTTCGGGGCCCAGATCACGGCGGCGATACCGGCGCCGAGCCACGGCCATCTGGTCCGCAGCACCGAGCGCTGAGCTGAGGCGAGCAGTCCCACCGCGAGGGCCATCAGCAGCAGGACGACCAGATTGTCGGCCTCGAGCCCGAGGCCGGCGCAGGCTCCCGCCCCGAGCCACCAGCGCGGCCGGTCCCGTAGCAGCGCCGTGCTCACGCACAGCAGGACGGCCGTCCAGGCCAGCAGGTCGAAGGGGGTGGTATTGCCGATGTGGGTGGAACCGATGAGGACGGGAGCGCACGCTGTGACGAGGGCGGCGAGCACCCGGCCGGAGCGGCCCGCGCCGAACAGCGCCGCCAGCCTGGCGGTCATGATCACGATCGCTCCGCCCGCCAGCGCCGGAAGGATCCGGACCGCCGTCGGGTGCACGCCGAAGATGGCGGTGCTGCGGGTGAGCAGCGGGGCCAGCGGCGGCTGGTCCACGTAGCCGAACGCGAGATGATGGCCCGCGACGATGAAGTACAGCTCATCCTGCAGGAAGCCGTACCGGCCGCTCAGCGCGACCATGACCGCGACGAACGCCGCCGCGATCACCCAGGCCATCCCCGGCACACGATCGGAGGGACTATCCGGCAGCTGCGGAGCGGGCGAGGCCACCACGGCGGCAGCCTGACTGATGGGGACAGCGGAACCGCTGGGCTGGTCCATATGGCTCAGCCTCTTCCGAGCCGATGGGAGTGTCATCGGCCCAAGGGCTGCATCTGACCGCCCGCGGTATGAGAACCGTTCCAGGAATCTCATACCGCGCTGACCCGGCTTCACCGCGGGCGATGAATTCCGCTCCACCGCCGGGTCTGCCCTGTGACCGCACCCGAGAGAGGGAGACCAATGGCTGACCTCCACAACCTGCTGGACCGATACGTCGGCGACGGAACGCTGCCCGGAGCGGTGGGTCTGATGGCGCGGGGAGACCACACCGAGGCGGCGGTGGCCGGCTCCGTCGCCACCGACGGCGCCCCGATGGGCCGGGACTCCATCTTCCGGTTCGCCTCGATCACCAAGCCCATCACCGCCGCCGCGGTCATGATGCTGGTCGAGGACGGCCAGCTCAGGCTCGATGCCCCGGTCGCCCCGTGGCTGCCCGAACTGGCGGAGCCGAAGGTCGTCCGCACCCCCGCCAGCGCGGTCGACGACGTCGTACCGGCGACCCGCCCGATCACCGTCTTCGACCTGCTCAGCTCGCAAGCGGGCTACGGGTTCGCGTCCGATTTCTCGCTACCGGCGATCCAGCAGCTGTTCTCGGTCCAGAAGGACGGCCGGGTGCCGTCCAACTTCCCGCCGCCGGATGTCTGGCTGGCTGAACTGGCCCAGATTCCGCTGCTCTACCAGCCCGGCGAGGCGTGGCTGTACGACACCTGCTCCACCCTGCAGGGCGTGCTGGTGGCCCGGGTGGCGGGCCAGTCGCTGCCGGACTTCCTGGCCGAGCGGGTGTTCGGGCCGCTGGGCATGGCCGACACCGGCTTCGACGTTCCGGTGGCCAAGCGCGACCGGTTCACCAGCTACTACCAGACCGATGCCGCCGGCCAGTTGGTGCTGGCCGACGGTCCGGACGGAGAGTGGAGCACCCCGCCCGCGCTGCCGCTGGGCAACGGCGGCCTGGCCGGGACGGCCGACGACTGGCTCGCGTTCGGCCGGATGCTGCTGGCCGGGGGCACCGCGGCCGACGGTAAGCGCCTGCTGACGGCCGACTCGATCGCTCTGATGACCACCGATCACACCACCCAGCGCCAGCGCGAGCTGGGCCAACTGTTCCTGGAGGGCCAGGGCTGGGGCTTCGGTGGCTCCGTGGACGTCGCGCCCATCGACCCCTGGAACGTGCCCGGGCGCTACGGCTGGGTCGGCGGCACCGGAACCTCGGCCCACATCACCCCGTCCACCGGCACCGTCGCCATCCTGCTCACCCAGGTCGCCGCGGACAGTCCCGTCCCGCCCCAGTGGATGCGCGACTTCTGGCACTACGCCACCAGCGCCGGCTGACCTGGGCGACCAGCGCTGGCTGATCTGGCCCGCAAGGCTGGCCCGCCGCAAGGCGGTTACGCAAGCCGGTTACGCGAGCCTCAGCAATCGTTCGGTGTTGCCGTGCGCGATGGCTTCCTTGGCCTCCTGGGGCAGGTCGGCCTGTTCCAGGAACGTCGCGGCGTCATCATTATTTATAAAGGGGTAGTCGACGGCATAGAGGATCCGGTCAACACCGACGGTGTCGATGCAGAAGCGCAGCTGGGCCTGGCTGAACATGCCGCTCGGCGTGATCCAGGTGTTCTGCCGGACGACCTCGCCGACGGTCCGGTCGAGCCCGGTCACCGCCTGGGGCAGCGCCTCATCCAGCCGGTCGAGGTAGAACGGGATCATCTCGCCCCAGTGGCCCAGGATCACCTGCAGCGTCGGGTACCGGTCGAACACGCCCGCCAGCACCAGGTGCAGGAAGTGCACCGCGGTCTCCTGGTGCCAGCCCCAGGCGCTGGTCTGCAGCCGTGCGGTCACCAGCGGATCAAGGCCGCCGGCGTAATTCTGAGCCGAGACCTCGGCGGGCGGGAAGCCCGGGTGCAGGTAGAGCGGTACGCCGGTGTCGGCCAGCGCACGCAGCACCGGATCGAAGCGCGGCTCGTCGAGGAACGCGCCCTCGGTGCGGCCGAAGATCATCGCGCCGACGAAGCCGAGGTCTCCGATGCTGCGCTTCAGTTCGTCCGCGGCGGCGGCCGGCACGGCGGTGGGCAGCGCGGCGAAGGCCCTGAACCGGTCGGGGTGGGCGCGGACGGCGGCCGCGGCGCGGTCGTTCGCGGCCCGCACCAGTTCGACAGCAACGTCACGCGGCAGTTGCTGGGTGGTGAGGCAGGACAGCACCTGCATCGTGACCCCGCCCGCGTCCATGTCGGCCAGGCGGCCGTCGCCGAGGTCGCGCAGCACGTCAGCGCCCGGTGAGTAGGACAGTCCCCGCGCCGGGTCCGAGGTGGCGGCGAAGTCCGGGGCCAGCCGCTTGATCTCGGGTGCGCTGGCCGCGACGACCGCTGGGTCGGCGAAGTGCTCCTCGAGCGTGATGATCTTCATGCGCCCGCCCCTCCGGGCGTGCCCGACCCTCCGGACGCGCCGGTCTTTCCGGCTAGCCGTACGGCCAGAATCGAGCGGGTGGCGGTGACGTCGGCCGTGGGGTCGCCGCCGACGAGGAGCAGGTCGGCCCGGAGGCCGGCGGCGATGCGGCCGCGATCGCGCAGGCCGAAACGGTCGGCGGCCGCTCCGGTGGCGGCGTGCAACGCCTCGGCCGGCGTGAGCCCCGCTCCGACCAGCAACTCGAGCTCGCGGTGCACGCTCTCGCCGTACGGCACGTTGGCGGGCACCCCGGGGGACTGGTTCGCGTCGGTGCCGAGCACGATCGGCACCCCGGCGCGATACAGCGCCGCGACCGAATCGCGGGCGTGCCGGTAGTCGAGCCCGGGCACCGGGGCGTTCGCGGCCACCCCCTCCATCATCACCAGGGTCGGCACGCTCGTTCGCCGCGCCCGGACCACCTCGGCCACCGCGGCCTGGTCGAGGGCCGCGTCCAGCGGGGCATGCGTGAGGACGTCAGCCCCCGCCGCCTGCGCCACCGCGACCGCGCCGGTGTTCGAGGCGTGCGCCACGACCATGCGGCCCGCGTCGTGCGCGGCCTGGACGATCGCGGTGATGGTCGCCTGGTCGGGGCCGCCGCGACCGGGTGGGTCGACGATGACCTTGATGTAGTCCACGCCCTCGGCCACCCGGGCCGCGACGAACCGGCGTCCGCCCTCCGGGTCCGTGACGATGCTGTCGGTGGGGCGGCCAGGGATCTTGGCCTGCAGGCTCCCCGGCCCGACCGCGCCCGCGCCGGTGCTGCGCACGTCGGTGGAGCCGGCCCGCCGCAGCTCCTCGATCAGCCCGGGAGGCCAGGAACCCATGTCGAGCGCGGTGGTCACGCCCCAGCGCGCGAGCTCTTCGAGGTCGCCGGTACCGCGCAGATGCACATGGGCGTCGATCAGGCCTGGCAGCAGGGTGGCGCCGCGGTGGCGGACCATCCTCGCGTCCGGCTCATCGACCGTGCCGGCTGGCTCGACCGCGGCGATCACCGGCCCGTCGGCTACGACGTCGTATGAGCCGTCCAGGAGGTGGTCGCCGTCGAAGACGCGCACCTCCGCGAAGATCGTCGTCATCACGGTCACGTCCTATCGGTGAGATCGAGGGCGGCCCGCACGACCGACGCCGCGTCGATGCCGTGTTCCCGGTAGACGTCCTGAATCCGGCCGGTCTGGCCGAACTCGGTGACGCCGAGGTTGATGCTCGGCACCCGGTTCACCGTCGCGAGGAAGGCCAGGGTGTGCGGATGCCCGTCGAGTACCGTCACCATCGGTGCCGCGCGCCCGGCCGGGAACACCGCCTCGAGCACGGCCGGATCGCCGTTGCCGCGGCCGCGGCAGGCGCGGACCGCCCGGTAGAGCCGGTCGGCGCTCGTCACGCAGACCACATCGGCGCCGACGCCGAGCTCGGCCAGGTGGTCGGCCGCGTTCAGCACTTCCGGCATCAGTGCCCCCATGCCAACCAGGGTGACCGCCAGCTGTTCGGCCCGGCGCAGTGCGTACCCGCCGGCGACCACGAGCGACCGGCGCCGCTCCCGGGCAATTTCATCGGCCGGCACGGCGGCGAGTGACTGGTCGATCGGCCGCGTCGACAGTCGCAGGTAACTGGATGATCCGCCCTCGCGCCCGAGTCGCGACATCGCGTCAAGCAGGCACCACTCAAGGTCCTGCGCGAAGGCCGGTTCGAAGGCGACGCACCCCGGCTGCTCGAGGCCGATCGATGGGGTGATGATCGACTGATGGGCGCCGCCCTCGGGCGCGAGGGTGACGCCGGACGGCGTGCCGACGAGGATCGACTGCCCGCCGCCGTAGATGCCGAAGGACCAGGGCTCGAGGGCCCGGTTAACGAACGGGTCGTAGAGCGTGCCGATCGGGAACAGCGGCTCGCCCCACCGGCTCCAGGTTGCGCCCAGCTCGCCAAGCAGGCCGACCAGGTTGACCTCGGCGATGCCGAGCTCGATGTGCTGCCCGGACGGGCGCTCGCGCCAATGCAAGATCGTCTCGGCGTCATCGGCGAACCAGTTCTGGCGCTCGGTCGGTGACCAGGCGCCAACCTTGTTGAGCCAGCCGCCGAGGTTGGTGCTCGAGGCGACGTCGGGGGCGACCGTGACGACCCGGCGCGCCACGTCCGGCGCCTCCCGGGTCAGGGCGAGCAGGAACCTTCCCAGCTCCTGCTGGGTCGAGCTGTGACCGGTGGTGCGGCGGCCAAAATCGGCCGGCACGGCGGGCGGGACGGACGGCGGCACCTGGTCGCGGCGTAGCCGGCCCGCCGTCTGCACGCACAGCGCTGCCTCGGGGGAGTCATCCGGGAACCGCCGCCAGGGGTCGTCGAGCGTCATGCCGAGACGGGCCCCGAGCTCGGCCATCTGCGGCGGCGTGAGCAGGTTGGAGTGATTCTGCGGGTGGCCGGCGTTGGGCAGGCCGTATCCCTTCACGGTGTAGGCAAAGATGACGGTCGGGCGCTCGTCGTCGACCGACGCGAATGCCTGCTGGAGCGCGTCCAGGTCGTGGCCCCCGAGGTTGCCGATGACCGGCAGCATCTGCTCATCCGGTAGATCGGTGAGCAGGTCACGGATCGCGGCTGCGCCCTCACCGGTGCCGGGCAGGCGCTCCCGCACCTGCTCAGGCGTGCAGCGGAGCAGTCGCTGGTATTCCGGGTTCGTCATCTCGTCGATTCGCCGGCGCAGCGCATCGCCACCTGACCTGGCGAAGAGCTCCTCGAGCAGGCGGCCGTACTTCAGCGTGATCACCTGCCATCCGGCCGCCGCGAAGAGAGCCTGCAGCCGGGTGGCCGATATGTTCGGCGCGACGCGGTCGAGCGACTGCCGGTTGAAGTCGACGACCCAGACGAGTTCGCCGAGCTCGGGTACACCGGGGTCGAGCACGGCCTCCCACACCGCGCCCTCGTCGAGTTCGGCGTCCCCGACCAGGGAGTACTGGCGGCCGCGTGAGCGCTCGGCGCCCGTGAGGTCAGCGGTGTAGCGGCGCGCTACCGCACCCCAGATCGGCGCGGTCGCGCCGATGCCGACCGACCCGGTCGAGTAGTCGATGGTGCCGGGATCTTTCGAGCGGCTGGGATAGCTCTGCAGGCCGTGGTACGCCCGGAGCGTCCCCATTTGCGTCTCGTCGAGCTCGCCGAGCAGGTAGTGGATCGCGTGCAGCACGGGTGACGCGTGCGGTTTGACCGATACCCGGTCCTGCGGCCGCAGGACCGAAAACCAGAGCGCGGTCATGATGGAGACCATCGAGGCGCTGGACGCCTGGTGGCCCCCGACCTTGAGGCCATCCGGGTCCTTGCGTGACCCGGTGTTTGCTGCGTGGACCATCGCCGTGGAGAGCCACAGTACGCGGCGCTCGATCCGTGAAAGTGCCTCCGCGCGGGCCGCGCTCCCGGTGGGCGGCAGCGAGTCGGTCAGCGTCATGGTGGTCTCCTTCGACGCGGTCGCTATACGGTATAGCATAGAAGCCTAATGGCGACCGGGGACCTTCAGGAGGCAGCGATGTCCAGCACCGGCGCCGTGCGTTCGGTTGCCGACCAGAACCGGTCTGCGGTCGACCTGGTGACCGCCGAGATTCGCCGGGCGGTTCTCACCGGTGCCCTGCCTCCGGGTGAGCAGTTCTCGATCCGGGAGCTGGCCCGTCAGCTTGGCGTGAGCCACATTCCCATCCGCGAGGCGCTGCGCCGCCTGGAGGGGCAGGGCCTGGTCATTCTGACGCAGGCTCGCAGCGCGGCCGTGGCCCCGCTGTCGGCCGGGGACATCAGTGCGATCTACCGGCTGCGGCTGCGGATTGAGCCGGAACTGGCGGGCCGCTCCGCCGCGCTTGTCACCCCGGGCTGGGTGCGTGACCTCGGCGATGCCCTGGAGGAGAGCCGGCACGAGGACCCCGACCGAGCCTGGGAGGGGCACTATCGCTTCCACGAGCTGCTGGTGACACCGGCCGCGTCGTCCTGGGACATCCGCCTTCTCCATACGCTCTGGAGCGCCGCCGAGCGCTACACCCTGGTCGTGTTCGACCCGATCGTCGTCGACGATGCGGAGCGCGATCGCCGGTACACCAGGCACCGGCGGCTCTTCGATCGCGCCCAGGCGGGCGACGGGCCGGGACTCGAGGCCGAACTGACCGGCCACCTGCAGACCAACGAGCACGAGATCGTCCACTGCCTGGGCGCCATCCGCGCCGATCACGGCGACGAAAGCGAGCGCAGCCGAGGCTAGCGCTACACGATATAGCGGAGGTATGGTCGCCCGATGACGACGTCGTCCACCTCGATCGGCCGCTTCCCGCCGGACAGCATCACCGACCCGGCGCAGTGCCTGATCTGCCACCTGGACCAGGCCCCGGACGAGGCGATCGTGTTCCGGGACGAGGACTGGGCCTGCGAGGTCGCCCCCGGTTTCGAGGTACCCGGGTGGTACTTCCTGCGGCTGCGCCGGCACGCGCTCGGCTGGGCGGCGCTGGAGCAGCCGGAGCTCACGGCGTTTGGACCGGTGGTTCAGGACCTGATGGGCGCCCTCGATTGGGCGTTCGGCGCGCCTGCGTGTTACCTCATGACCTTCGGTGAGGCCTACCCGCACTTTCACGCCGTGGTCACCGTGCGGACCGACGACATCCCGCCGGAGTCGCGCAGCGGGAACATTCTGGCCCTGCGGGCGAGCCGCGTCGACCGCACCGCCGCCCTGGCTCACGTGCCGGCTGTGCGTGCGGCACTCGCTGCCGTCCGGGATTCCGCCAAGACGCCAGCACCAACTGAGCCACCACCACCGCATACGAAACGGAGACCGTGATGCCGAACGAGACCGCCGCCGCCTCCTCTGAGGCCGTCCAGGTCGACGAGGAGAATTTCACCCCGACGATGCAGCCGCAGCCGCCGCGCAACCGGGCCACGGGCCGTCCGGTCATCCCGCCGCGCCTGCACCACACGACGTTCACCACCCTCCGGCTCGACGAGATGGTCGCCTGGTACGAGAAGGTCGCCGGCCTCCTGCCCGTCTTTTACGGCGAGGGCGCGGCCTGGCTTTCGAACGACGAAGCCAACCACCGAATCGCGCTGCTCTCGCCGCCCGGGCTGAAGCACCCGGACGACAAGGGCCACACCACCGGCATCCACCACACGGCGTTCGAGTTCGCGACGTTCGACCAGTGGCTCGACAACTACATCCGCCTGCGCGACCACGGGATCCTGCCCTGGCTGACGCTCGACCACGGCATCACGATGTCCGTCTACTACCAGGACCCCGACGGCAACGGGGTCGAGATCCAGGTGGACGGCTTCGGCAACTGGGCCGACTCGAAGCAGTGGATCGCTTCCGCCCTCGAATTCGCCACCAACCCGATCGGCACCTACTTCGACCCGGAGAAGCTCGTCACGGCGCGCGAGCAGGGCCTGGGGTTCGAAGAGATCCATCAGCGCGCCCGGGCCGGCGAGTACCTGCCGGAGAGCATCCCGGAAGACATCTTCCTGCCCGACCTTTACTGATCCGCCATGACCGCCACCGCCGCTGGTCCGATCGGGGTCCATTCGCCGGAGCTGCCCGTCGTCGTGGTCGGGGGCGGGCCGGTCGGCCTCGCCCTGGCCATGGAGCTGCACCACCACGGCATCGGCTGTGCCGTGATCGAGCCGCGGACGACCGTCTCGGCCGTCCGGCCGCGGGCGAAGACCACGTCCGCTCGCACCATGGAGCTCTTCCGCCGTTGGGGATTCGCCGAATGCATCCGCCTCCGCGCCCCGATCCCGGTCTCCTGGTCGAGTGACGTCGTATTCTGCACCACCGCCGCCGGCGCCGAGATCACGCGCTTCACCGGCACCCTCGGCCTCGACCTGACCGGCGACGACCTGGTAGCCGAGCCGGGGCAGCAGGTCGGCCAGCCTGTTGTCGAGCAGGCCCTGCGCGACGCCCTGGCCGGGAGGCCGAACGTGCGCCTGCTGTTCGGGTCCCGCGCCATCGGCGTGAACCAGGACCCGGACGGCGTCACCGTGCAGGTCGAAGACGCCCAGGGAGCCGTATCGGCAATCCGCGCCCGGTACGCCGTCGGCGCCGACGGCGCCCACAGCGTGGTCCGGGCGGCCATGGGCGCGGTCTACGAGGGCGGCAACGCCGGGCGCCCGAACCTGTCGATCGTTTTCCGGTCCGCCGCGCTCGGCCCGCTCATCCCCGACCGGGCCGTGCACCGTTGGGTGCTGAACCCGGCGGCCCCCGGGGTCGTCGGGCCGATGGACCTCGGCGACGTCTGGTGGGCCATCGCGACGGGCCGGCCGGACGACGACCGGGATGCGGATCCGGTCGCGATCGTGCGGGCGATGGTCGGCGCGGACATCGACGTAGCGGTGCTCGGCACCGATCCCTGGCAGGCCCGCTCGCTGCTGGCCACCGGCTACCGGCGCGGCCGGCTGCTGCTCGCGGGTGACGCCGCCCACCAGAACCCGCCGTGGGGCGGCCACGGCTTCAACACCGGCGTGGGCGACGCGGTCAACCTGGGCTGGAAGCTCGCCGCGGTGCTGCAGGGCTGGGCCCCGGCCGAACTGCTCGAGACCTATGAGTCCGAACGCCGGCCCGTCGCCGCCGACACCATCCGCATCGCCGGCCAGAACGCCCGCACGCTGGCCAGCGAGCTCGCCTCGGAGGCGCTCATGGGCGGCCCCGAGACGTTCGCGGCCGCGCGTCCCGCGGCCGCGGCGACGGTGCAGCGGATGAAGCACATCGAGTTCCACTGCCTGGGCCTGGTGCTGGGCTACGGCTACGGGCCGCGCGCGGCCGAGCAGACCTCAGACGGTTCCGACTTCCGTCCGGTCGCCGCGGTGGGCAACCGCCTGCCGCACCACTGGCTCGCGCCCGGCGACTCGCTTTACGACCACCTCGGCCCCGGGTTCACGGTGCTGG
Organism: Streptosporangiaceae bacterium; assembly: GCA_965277615.1. Taxonomy (GTDB): domain Bacteria; phylum Actinomycetota; class Actinomycetes; order Streptosporangiales; family Streptosporangiaceae; genus Bog-532. Next base: position 1,568,543 of record CBDIDG010000005.1, read on the forward strand.
GCGCGGATCAGCCGGCCACGGCGCTCGTCGCGGCCGCGAAACGGCGCGGCGTGCCCGTCTCCCACGTGGGCGCCGGTCTCGTCGACACCCGCGGGCGCTACGGCGCGGACGTCGTGCTGGTCCGCCCCGACCAGCACATCGCCTTCCTGGGTGGACACCTGTCCGTACCCGAGACAGACGCGGTCCTCGACGCCGTGCTGCACGATGGCCTGCTCTCCACCACGGCCTGCTCTCCACCAACCGATCAGATCAAAGAGGAACTGAGCGATGAGCGACACCACTGAATTCACCCACACCGTCAGCACAGATGGGCCGGCCCAGGGCATGACGTTCTCGATGCGCCGCCGCCCGGACGCTGCCGTCGCCACGGGCGCGCCCCTGGTCGTGGCCCTGCCGGGCGGCACCTACTCATCCATCTACTTCGACGTGCCCGGCCAGTCGCTGCTCGATACCGCGGAGACCGTCGGGGTACCAGTCATCGCCGTTGACCGCCCCGGCTACCGGGGCAGCACCAAGGCCGAGACGGGCGGCTCGATCATCCTGCGCAACGCCGAGGTACTCGAGCACCTGATCGCAGAGCTCTGGGCTGAGTACGGCGCGGGCGCGCCCGGCGTCGTCATCATCGGGCACTCGATCGGCGGCGCGGTCACCACCGCCATCGCGGCCCGGCATCCAGCCTGGCCCCTGCTTGGTATCGCCGTATCCGGCTGCCTGGTGCGGGTGCCGACCGAGAGCGGCGAGGCCTGGGCGGCACTGCCCGATCTGGAGTTCGTCGAGCTGCCCGGGCAGATCAAGGATTTCGTGATGTACGGGCCCGACTGGACCCGCACCGCGGAGATGCCGGATGCTGGGCACGCCGCCGACGCGCCCGTGCCCAAGGCTGAGCTGCTCGACATCACCGGCGGCTGGGTCGAGCGCATGCCCGAGGTCGCGGCCGAGGTCCGGGTGCCGGTGCACAGCCGGCAGGGCGAGTTCGACCACCTGTGGATCTCCGACGACGTCCAGGTCGCCGAGTTCAAGGCGGCCTTCACCAGCGCACCGTGGGTCGACGCACGGCTGGTCCCGAACGCCGGGCACTGCATCGACTTCCACCTGGCGGCCAAGGCGTTCCAGCTCGAGCAGCTGGCCTTCGCCCTCGAAGCCGTCCTCCAGGCCCAGCGTCCCGCGGATGCCCCGATCGACGCGACGGCCGCGCTGAGCTGACCTCCATGGATTCGCACGAGGGCAGGACCGTAGTCATCACGGGCGCAGGAAGGGGCTTCGGTCGCGCGACCGCGGCCGAGCTCGCCCGGCGTGGTGCCGACATCGTGGTCGTCGACCTGCTGCCCGCGGATGAGACCGTGCGCGAGGTGCAGGCGCTCGGTCACCGGGCGGTCGCCTACCAGGCCGACGTGTCCGACCCGGATCAGGTCGCTGACCTGGCCGGCCGGCTGACCGAGCTCACCGGCGCGGTCGACGTGCTCGTCAACAATGCGGGGATCTTTCCCTTCGAGAACCTGTGGGACCTCACGTTCGACCGATTCAGGGAGATCCAGCGGATCAACCTGGACCCGCAGTTCCTCATGATCAAGACCGTTATCGGCGGGATGCGGGACCGGGGCTGGGGCCGCATCGTCAACCTCGCGTCGAACTCGCTCGGCCTCGCGGTCCCCGACATGGTCCCCTACATGGCCAGCAAAGGAGCCGTCGTCGGGATGACCCGCGCGCTCGCGACCGATCTCGCCCCGTACGGCATCACGGTCAACTGCGTCGCGCCCACCGCGTCCCGGACGCCGGGCGGCAGCTCGTTCATCGGCGATGAGGTGCTCGAGCAGGTCGCTCAGCTGCAGGCGGTCAAGCGCGTCGGAGTCGCCGGCGACATCGTCGGCGTCATGGCGTTCCTCACGAGCGATGACAGCGCCTTCATGACCGGCCAGACGGTGGTGGCGGACGGCGGCCTGTGGCGCGTCTGACTCGCGCCTTCCCTTCGGACTGGTCGCCGTCCGCCAGCTGCGCGAGCCGTGTCACTCCTCGCTGAGCGGCAGGGCGGCCGGTGCCTCGTTGATCGCGGGGGCGAAGTTCTGCGTGATCTGCTTGAACTCGAGGAAATCCTCGACGCTCGCCATGCCGCCGAGTCGGCCGACGCCGCTCGACTTGAATCCGCCCTCCTCGAACTCGATCGTGAGGTTGGCCCAGCTGTTGATCGAAACCAGACCGGCCTCGAGGCGCCGGGCGACGCGCATCGGCCGGTCGACGTCGCGGCTCCAGATGCAGGCGCTCAGGCCGTAATCGGTGTCGTTCGCGAGAACGACCGCCTCGTCCTCGGTGTCGAACACCTGGACCGTCTGCACCGGCCCGAACGTCTCCTCCTGCACGATCGGCATCGACGAGTCCTCCACGGTCAGCAGCGCCGGGTGGTAGAAGGCGCCGCCCTTGAGGCCGGGCTCCGTGGCCGGTCCGCCGCGGACGACCACCTTCGCCCCTGAGTCGATCGCCTCCTGCACAGCGGCGTCGACGCGGTGCACCGATGCCGTGTCGATCATCGGGCCGATCTCGCTGGCCGGGTCGGACGCAGGTCCCGGCTTGACGGCCTGCAGGCGCTCGGCCAGCGTCTCGATGAACCGATCGGCGATGCCGCGCTGCACCAGGATGCGGCTGCCGGTCATGCAGAACTGGCCGGCGAAGACCGTCGAGGAGGCCACCGCGGTGCCGACCGCGAGCTCGAGGTCGGCGTCGTCGAACACGAGGTGGGGCGTCTTGCCGCCGAGCTCCAGGCCGACCTTCTTGAAGTGCGCGGCGGCCGCCTGTGCGATGACGCGCCCCGTCTTCGTACTGCCCGTGAAGCTGATCACAGGAACCTGCTTCGATTTCACCAGCAGCTGCGCCACCTCGGACCCGGACTCGATCACGACGTTCACGACCCCGGCGGGCAGCTCGGCGATGCCGCCCAGGATCTCGCCCATGAGCGCGGCGGTCCGGGCCGCCTGCCCCGGCATCTTGACCACGGCGGTGCAGCCCGCAGCGAGGGCGGGGGCCAGGGCACGGATGCAGAGGTAGGCGGGCGAGTTCCACGGCACGATCAGCCCCGCGACGCCCATCGGCTGGCGGATGGACATCGCCTGCACACCGGGCACCGGGTCGGTGACCCGGCCGGCCGGATGCACCGCGAGGCCCGCCGCGAACCGCAGCGCCCGCATGATGAAGTGCGCCTCGAAGCCGGCCTCGCCCGCGAGCTTGCCGTTCTCCTGGCACAGCGTGGCTACGACCTCACCCATCCGGGCCTCGTAGGCGTCGGCCAGGTGGCTGAGCGCGGTCGCGCGGAGCATTGGGTCCAGACGCCACTGCGTGCCGGTGAACGCGCGGGACGCGGCGTCGATCGCCGCCTGCCCGGTCGCCTCGTCGGCATCCGCGTACGTGCCGATGACCTGGCCGGTCGCCGGATCGATGCTGTCGCGGGTGCGGTCCGACCCCACCCATTCACCCCCGATCCAGTGCTGCACCTTCGTGCGCTGCTCCGCGGCCGGGTTCTGGTCGGTGGTCAGTTGCTCGGACATCGTCGTCTCTCCTGCGGGTCTCGGTCAGGGTGGGGAATGCGGTCAGGCGCCGGTGGGGGCACGGTCGGCGGTGGGGATGTGCAGCAGTCGCTCGGCCGTGCCGTGCGCGATCTTCGCCTGGTCCTCGGAGCTGATCGGCGTGCGCTCCAGGAACCGGGTCGCGGTGCCCATGTCTTCGAACGGGTAGTCGGTGCCGAAGACGATGTGGTCGGCACCGAGCGCCAGCAACGCGCACAGGAGCGGCGGGTCGTCGCAGACCCCCGAGGTCGTGATGTAGAGGTTGTGCCGCAGGTACTCGGACGGGTTGCCGCGGGCGAGCTCGATCTCGTGGTGGTTGTGGAAGCCCCAGCGCGAGTCGAGCCGCCAGAGGACGTAGGGCAGAGCTTCCCCCATGTGCCCGACCAGGACCTTGGCCGCGGGGAAGTCGTCGAAGACGCCGCCAAAGACCAGCCGGAGAACGTGCGAGGCGGTGTCTGGGCCCCAGCTCCACATCGGGCCGATCAGCTCCGGATGGCCGGAGAGCACGTGCGGGATATCGACACCGTTGGCTGGATGCAGGAACAGCGGCACGTCCAGGCCCTCGGCCCGCTCCCAGACGACGCGGAACGCAGGGTCGTCAAGGTAGTGCCCGAGCGTGTGCGCGTTCACCAGCGCACCGCTGAAGCCGAGCTGCGTCACCGCCCGCTCCAGCTCGCCGGCCGCCTCCGCCGGGTCTTGGAGGGGGAGAGCGGCGAACCCGGCGAACCGGTCCGGGTGCGCGGCGATCGTCCCGGCCAGCAGGTCGTTGACCGTCCGGGCGGCGGCCACCGCCACTCGGGGGTCTGGCTCCGCCTGAATACCGGGCGAGTTCAGCGAGAGCACCTGCAGGTCGAGACCGGCCGCGTTCATGGCCTCCAGCCGCTCACCGGTCAGATCAAGCAGGCGGCGGGACGCGTCCTTCCACACGGCGGGCTGGGCGATCCGCTCGGCCGGCGCGCTGTAGTGCGCGAGTTCCGGAGTGACGAAGTGCTCCTCGACACCGATCGTGCGCAAGCGGACCTCCTCGTCTGGCCCGCCCGCACCTCTGCGACAACCGGGGTCTTTCACGGTGATGCATTGACTTCACTAATGGTGGAACCTAACGTCGGCGGTGTCAACGACAGGGAGGCAGGACGTGTACGAGGAATCAGCCGCCACCACCTCCGGCGATCGCTTCGACGCCGACGTGGCGGTGATCGGTTACGGGCCCGTCGGGATGGTCATGGCCGCGCTGCTCGGCCAGGCCGGTCATCGGGTGGTCGTCCTCGAGCGGTACCCGGGCCTGTACAACCTGCCGCGGGCCGCGAGCTTTGACGACGAGACCATGCGGACCCTGGCCCGCCTCGGCCTCGCCGACCGGTTGCTGGCCGGCCTCCGGGTCCAGCCCACCTATCAGTGGCGCAACGGCGCGGGTGAACTGCTGATCGAGCAGCACTTTGCCGACACCGGCCGCAGCGGCTGGGCCGAGTGGTACCTGATGTATCAGCCCGATCTGGAGACGGCGCTGGACGAGGCGTGCCGGGCGCTCGATACGGTCGAGGTCCGGCTGGCGGCACCCGTCGTGGCCATCGAGCAGGACGGCGAAGCGGTGCGCCTGACCGTCGAGCCGGCCGCCGGGCGGAGCATCGTCCGGGCCCGGTACGCCGTCGCGTGCGACGGCGGGAACAGCTTCGCCCGGCGCGCGCTCGGTGTCGAACAGGACGACTACGGCTTCTCGGAGCCGTGGATGGTGTGCGATTTCCGCCTGACCCATCCGGTCGACGTACCGGGGGCGCTCCAGTTCGGCGACCCGGCTGGCCCGACCTCGATCATCGCCCTCGGCCCCCGGCACCAGCGCTTCAGCTTCATGCTCGACTCCATCGACGACTTCCCGGTCGAGAGCGATCCTGCGAAGGTGTGGGCCCGTGTCGGCCGATGGCTGCAGCCGGAAGACGCCGAGCTCATCCGCGTCGCCACCTATACGTTCCGCTCCCTCGTGGCGCACTCCTGGCGCGTCGGCCGGGTGCTCCTGGCCGGTGACGCCGCCCACCAGATGCCGCCGTTCCTCGGCCAGGGCATGTGCTCGGGCATCCGCGACGCGGCGGACATCGCGTTCAAGCTGGACCTGGTGCTCCGCGGCTGCCGCCGCGATGAGGTGCTCGACACCGTGCAGACCGAGCGGGAGCCCCACGTGCAGGCGGTCATCGAAGAGGGGGTGCGGCTCGGCCGCTTGCAGACGATGCGCGACCCGAAGCGGGCCGAAGCCCGCGACCGGGAGCTCCTCGCCCGTCGCGCCGCCACGGGCCCGTCGCCACGGATGCCCTTCCCCGATCTGGTAGCCGGATTTATGGCGGAGCGGTCCGCCAGTGGCCGCGGCGCCCTCTCCGTACAGGGCCGGGTTGACGCCGGCCAGGGCCCCCGGCTGCTCGACGCGGCGGTCGGCGGCGGCACCCACCTCATCGTCCGTGCCGCAATTCGTCCTGCGCTTGAGGCCACAGCACTCTTCCCGGCGCTCGCCGCCGCCGGAGTACGCGTCATCGCGATCACCGAAGCGCTCGGCCCCCGCCCGGACAGCAAGGTCATGGCCGACGTCGACGGCACCTATGCGCGCTGGTTCGCCGAGCTTGATGTCGTCGCGGTCGCCGTCCGTCCCGACCTCTACGTGTTCGGTACCGCCGGCGACGAGACCGCAGCCGTCGGGCTCGCCCGCGAATTGCTCGCCGCGCTCGGCCTATCCAGCTCACCCAGCCCTGTGGCGGCCAGTGCGACGGCGCTTCCGTAGAATCCCAGGCGTGGTGACGGCCCCTCCCGGAGACGACGGCCGGCAGGGCATTCAGTCCGTCGAGCTGGCCGCTACGGTGCTGCTCGCCCTGGAACAGGGTCTTGGGCCGATGAGCCTGACCCAGATCGCAACGGCCTGCGGCATGGGCCCGAGCAAGGTGCACCGTTACCTCGTCAGCTTGGCCCGGGTGGGTTTCGTGGCCCGGTCACCGAACTCAGGGCTGTACGACATGGGACCGGCGCTGCGCCGGCTCGGCATGGAGTCGCTGCGGCGGATGGATGAGGTAGGCATCGCTTCGGAAGCGCTGCCGGGCCTGCGGGATCGCACCGGTCACTCGGTGAACCTCGCGGTGTGGGGCGACCACGGACCGGTCGTCGTGCGCTGGAACTACGGCTCGCACGCGCTTCCGATCACCGTCCGCGTCGGCGCGACGATGCCCATGCTCGCTTCGTCTCTCGGGCGCGTCTACCTCGCTTATCTGCCGGAGACGTTGACCGAGCCGGTGCTGCGGGCTCAGGCCGAGGAGGGCCAGGGTGGCGACCTGCCGCGGGATCAGATAGCGCGCATCCGGCACGACGTGCGCCGGGACGGCTTCGCCCTCACCTCAGGCGGGGTGGTACCCGGCGTTACCTCCGTTGCCGCGCCGGTCTTCAGCGACGCCGAGGCGTTGCCGCTCGCCATCTCGATTGCCATGCCCACCCGGCAGGTCGACGCCGCGGTGCTGACCGAGGTTACCGGCGAGCTGCTGGGCGCGGTCGGTGCCTTGTCGGCCGAGCTCGGGCATCCCTGACGCGCGCGTATCCGGGATAGCTGGGAGGGACCTCGTGACAGGGAGGGGAGACCGAGTGCCGACATGGATGCGAGTGACCCGGGCAATGTGGTGCTTAGCCACTGTCGGCGGTCAGCCTGCGCCGATCAGTCCACCGTTGCCGGGGAGGACCGCATGAACCGCCCGCAGGTGAGTATCGAAGGTCTGCAGTGATGCCGGCTCTGTCGGTGATCGGGGTACCGAGCAGTGCGGGGAGCTACGCCGCGGGCCAGGATCGAGCGCCCCGCGCGCTCCGTGACGCGGGCCTCATCGAGGCCCTCGTCGCCGCTGGTGTCCAGGTCCGCGACGCCGGCGACCTGACCGAGCAGATCTGGGCACCCGATCGGCAGGACCGATTCGCCCAGAACACAGCCCAGGTGGTCGCCTCGGTCCAGGAACTGGCCGACCGCGTACCGGAGCTGCTGATCGAGGAGCGCCGTCTGCTCGTGCTCGGCGGTAACTGCACGATCGCGGTCGGGATGGCCGCCGGCCTGGACACCTTTGCCGGGCGCGGCTGCGGGCTGCTTTACGTCGATCGCCATTTCGACATGAACACCCCGGCCACGACGATCGAGGGGGCGCTGGACTGGATGGGCCTGGCTCACGCACTGGACCTGCCCGGCTGCCGCGACGAGTTCGCCGGCGCGTTCGCCACCCGCCCGGTCCTGGACCCAGGTCGGCTCGCACTGCTGGGAACCGACCTGACCCAGGCCACCGACTTCGAACGCGAACAGGTCGCGGCGCTGGGCATCAGCGTCACGACGCAGCAAGAGCTGATCGCCGACCCGGCGGCCGCGGCCGCGGCGGCGCTACGGGCGTTGCCCGATGCGCCCTTCGCCGCTCACGTCGATGTCGACGTCCTCGACTTCATCGACGCGCCGCTGGCCGAGAACACCAGCGGGCGTAACATCGGCCCGACGCTCGATCAGCTCGGCTCGGCCTTGAACGTCGTGATCGCCGACCCGCGGTGGCGCGCGCTCTCGATCGGAGAGATCAACCCGACCCGCAGCTTCGGCGACCCCCAGGCGCTGACCCGGTTCGTCGCCACCCTCACCGAGGCTCTGGCCCACGCCGGCAAGTCCTGAGGCAGCGGGCGCGAGCATGTCTCCGGGCTCAGCCAGGGCGCAGGTGCCCTGATGATTCGCCAAGATGAGAGGTGGATTGCCGCATGCCGAACATGACCCGCGCGTTCACTGTGATCGGGGTTCCGGTCAGTGCCGGCGCTCATCATGGCGGGCTGGAGCGCGCGCCTGCGGCGATGCGCGCTGCGGGCTTGCTGGACCGGCTGCGCCAGGCTGGCTGCGAGGTGTCCGATGGCGGCGACCTTCCCTCGCGGGTGTTTACCGCCGACCCGGCGCATCCGCGGGCGCGGACGCGGTGGTACAGGCAGGCCAGGATGTCGCCCCGGCCGCCGGGCGGGTCATGGCGCGCGGAGACATCCCGGTGCTCGTCGGCGGAGACTGCAGCATCACGGCCGGGGCGGTGGCCGGCTGCCTGGCCCGGCATCCGGCCACCGGCGTGCTGTGCCAGCTCCGGCTGCAGAGCTCCGATCCGCTGCCGTCCGGTGCCTTGGCGGCACGGAGGCGGTGCTGCCGCATGAGTCACACGTCAGCCGCGGAGATCCTCCGGGCGCTTTGCGGCGAGATGGCCCTGCAGCAGGCCGGTGGACTGGCCGACCTCGATGAGGTACCCGTCCGGGTCCCGCATGTAGCAGCGGATCTCCGCTCCGCGGTCGATCGGCGGCGTTACGAATTCTGCCCCCTTCGCCCTCCACTCCTCATAACAGGCCTGGATGTCGGCGACCCGCAAGTTCAGGAAGATCGAGGTGGTGTCGCCGGGCTGGTAGTCGACCACCGAGATACCCGGCTTATCGGGCGTCGGCGGCCCGCCGGGATTCATGATGATCCACGAGTTGGACAGCCTGACGGTGCACGGGTTCTCCTCCAGGATGACGGTGCCGCCCAGGACGCGCGAGTAGAAGTCCCGCGATCGCGCGACCTTGCGGACGGTGATGAACAAAGCCGCCAGAATGCCCTCGGTGGGCGCGGGGAAGCTGGCGAACTCGTTGTGGGGCTGAGGTTCTGTCATGGTTGCTCCTCTCCGGCAGCATTGCCAGACAGCGGCTTAACCGAGCAGCGGTCCTGGTCATCACTCTTCGCCTCAGTCACGTTAACCCGGGCCGGCCAACCGTGGCCTGTTGAACCGGTGGGGCGTCAGGGACTCGAACCCTGAACCCACGGATTAAAAGTCCGCTGCTCTGCCATTGAGCTAACGCCCCGACGGCGCACGCGCCACCATGAAGAGTACCGATCAATACGGGTTAACGCAGCGGCCGAAGGTCCCACCGGGTCGCCGAAACGCCGGCCCCCGTCCCGCCGACCCCCCCAGCCTCGGTCGGCTGCCGGCCCTTACCGATAGGCCGACAGCCCGGTGAGGGCCTGGCCGATGGCCAGCGCGTGGATCTCCTCGGTGCCTTCGTAGGTCAGCACCGCCTCGAGGTTGTTGGCGTGCCGGATGACCGGATATTCGAGGGTGACGCCGTTGGCGCCGAGGATGGTACGGGCTTGCCGGGCGACGTCGATGGCCGTCCGGACGTTGCCCATCTTGCCCAGGCTGATCTGCTCGGGGCGCAACGAGCCTGCTTCCTTCAGCCGTCCCAGGTGCAGCGCCAGCAGCTGCGCCCGGCCCAGGTCCGAGGCCATCCAGGCCAGCTTGCCCTGGGTCAGCTGGAAGCCGCCGATCGGCTTGCCGAACTGCTCCCGGCTCCCGGCGTAGGCGACCGCCGCTTCGAAACACGCCCGGGCCGCACCGGTGACACCCCACAGGATCCCGAACCGCGCCTCGCTCAGGCAGGACAGCGGCCCCTTGAGCCCCTGCACCCCGGGCAGCATCGCGCCGGCCGGCAGCCGCACGTCGTCGAAGTGCAGCTCAGAGGTGATCGAGGCGCGCAGCGCCATCTTCTTGTGCATGTCGTTGGTGGTGAAGCCGGGGGTCCCACGGGGCACCAGGAACCCCCGCACACCCTCATCGGTCGCGGCCCAGACCACGGCGATGTCGGCCAGGCTGCCGTTGGTGATCCACATTTTGGTCCCGGACAGTACCCAGTCCGAGCCGTCCCGGCGCGCCCGGGTGCTCATCCCGGCCGGGTCGGAGCCGTGGTCCGGCTCGGTCAGCCCGAAACAGCCCACCGCCTCGCCGGTGGCCATCTTCGGCAGCCACTCTTCCTTCTGCTCGTCCGACCCGTACCGCCAGATCGGGAACATGGCCAGCGACCCCTGGACCGAGACCGTGCTGCGCAGCCCGGAGTCGGCCGCTTCCAGCTCCCGGCAGGCCACGCCGTAGGCGACCGCGCCCATCCCGGCGCAGCCGTAACCGGTCAGGTGCATGCCGAGCAGGCCCAGCTTGCCCAGCTCCGGCATCAGGTCCCGCGGCACGGTGCCGGCCTCGAACCAGTCGGCGATGTGCGGCTCGATCCGGTCGGCGGTGAACTCGCGGACCGTGTCGCGGACCAGCCGCTCGTCCGGGGTCAGCTGGTCATCGATGCGCAGCAGGTCGGTTTCTGGGGTGGCGGATGGCATTGGCGCGTCCTCTCGGCTTGCTGGCACCCAGGGTATTAACCGGACAATTCGACGTTACCCCGGTCCGGCCCGATAACCCTGGGCGCGGCGCACGGGTCAGTCGCTGATGGCATGGGCCCGGACGCCGGACATGACCTCGCCGCGCCGCAGCGTCCAGCTCATGGAGAGCACGGCCGCGGCACACAGCCCCAGCATCCCGGCCAGGCCCACCGCGACCGGCGCCCCGGTCACGTTGGCCACGGTGCCGCCGACCAGGATGCCGACCCCCTGCACGGCCAGCAGCCCCGACTGGGCCAGCCCGAAGGCCCGGGCCCGGGCCGAGGGCGTCAGGTTCTGCACGAACGCTGCGGCCGCCGCGAGCTGGTAAGCCTCGCCCGCCCCGGCCAGGCTCCACAGCAGCAGCACCACCCACAGCGGCGGGGAGAACGCGCTGCCGATCAGCGGCGCGCAGGACGCCATGGCCAGCCAGCCCATCATCCGGATCCGCCCCGATGGCGTGAACAGCCGGCCGAACGCGAACGAGCCCGCCACCACGCCCACCGGCATCGCCGCCATCAGCAGCCCGACGGTCAGCGCGTTGCCGTGCAGTGAGTGCGCGTACGGCGCGGCCAGGCCCTCCGGCACGATGCAGAAGCCGGCCAGCCAGCCGAACAGCAGCAGCGTGCGCAGCACCGGGTTGCCGAACACGGTGGTCAGGCCCTCCCGGGACACCGACCACAGCGACGGCCGCTTACCCGGCTCCCGGTGCGGGGAGCGCCGGTTCCGGACCCATCCGGCGACGATGAGGGCCGACAGCGCGAACGTCAGCGCGTCGGTGGCCAGGGTCCGGTACGGGTCGAGCACGGTCACCACCGCGGCCCCGGCCACGAAGCCCAGGATCTGGCTGGCCTGGAAGCTGATGTTCCCGATCGCGGAGCCGACCACGAACTTGTCCCCGGGCAGCACGTCCGGCAGCAGCGCCGACCGCGCCGACGAGAACGGCGCGCCCAGCAGCACGGTCAGGAACAGCAGCCCGCACAGCGCGGCGAACGGCATGCTGGGGATGGCCATGAGCGAGACCAGCCCGGCGCGAGCCAGGTCGCAGGTGATCATCACCCGCCGCCGCGGGAACAGGTCGGCCAGCCCGGCCAGCAGCGGGCCGCCCGCGATCGGCGGCAGGTAGGTCAGCGCGTACGCCAGCGCGGTCAGCAGCGCCGACCCAGTCCGGTGGTAGACCAGCACCGCGATCGCGACCTGCGCGAACTGGTCCCCGGCGTACGACAGCACCTGCGCGAACCACAACCCGCGGAACTCGCGGATCGCGAACACCTCGCGGTAGGTGGCCTGCTTTTCTGGTGCCCGCCGGTGCCGCCCCTGCGCCGGTTCGCCAGCCCCCGGCGCCGGATTATTTTTAATGGGGCCTCCCGGTGGCGGGCCGGGCGGCACCGCGCCGTCCCGCCGGTCCGCGTCCCAGGACCCGGTCTCCGGCCCCCGTCGTGCGACGGGCGCGGTGACGTAGGCGATGGCGTCGTCCGGCCGCGGGGCGGGCGCCCGCTGCCGGACCGTCCGGTGTGGTGACACCCGGGCCCTACCCGCGCTCCCCGAAGGCCTGCATGAACTGTTCCCCCCACGTCGGCTGGCCGTCGTCACCCCGGCGGCAGGATTTTCACCGGGTGACGATGTGACGGGGGTCACGCCCATGACCTCCGTGAGTTACCTCTCTGTTGCTTACCGTGGCGAACCGCGGCCGCAATTGCAAGGGGGTACCGGCCTTACCCTCCGGAAATTCTCGGTCACACCCCAATGACCTGCAGTGTTCTCCCAGAGCGTCACGCCGAAGCTCACCTGGCCGCCGATCGTCAGCTAGCGGCCGCGAGCCGCCCCAGCGCCCCGGTAAACTAGCCGACGTAGCGTTTTGCTGGTTGAGCTTCTGTCCCCTATGCTGGGCCAGTCCCCGACGGCGGACGCCACGGGAACGGCGGTGCGAGTCGCCGGGCCCCCATCGTCTAGTGGCCTAGGACACCGCCCTTTCAAGGCGGCAGCACGGGTTCGAATCCCGTTGGGGGTACCTGCCGGGTATGATGGTAGACGTAACATGCAAGGTCCTGTAGAGCAGCTCGGAGTGCTCGTCACCCTGTCAAGGTGAAGGTCGCGGGTTCAAATCCCGTCAGGACCGCTTTAGGGATAGCGACGGCTCCGTCAGCCCCTACGGTCAGGTAGCTCAGTTGGTACGAGCGTCCGCCTGAAAAGCGGAAGGTCGGCGGTTCGACCCCGCCCCTGACCACCCTCTTTGAGCAGCGGAAACGCTGCTCTTGTCATTTCTGTCGACTCGGCTTGCTAACAGATTTGCTAACTGAGCCCTTCATGGCCTGGGCAAAAATCTCCCCGATGCCGAGCGCGTGCTCGCGTAGGACGTGGGAGTAGACCCGCAGTGTCACCGCTGGGTCGACGTGTCCCAGACGGGCGGCCACGACGTGGACCGGGACCCCGGGCCAACTTTTGATGCGATCGCTGCGTCTAGCGGCCTGCGGGCCATATCGTCTGCCGTATGAATAACCGGCAAGCCATGCGATGGCTGGCTGCGGCGTTTGCTGGCATTGTCCTCGCGCTGGTGATTGGCTGGTTCCTGTTCGTGGCCGCCGCGGACTGGCTGGCCAGGCACGATGTCGGATCAGCTACGGGCACTCAGCTTGAGATCGCACGGAACAATGCCCGAGGCAGTCTCTTGACACTAGGCGCGGGAGCTGTGGCAGCCGGAGCGCTCATCGTTACCGTGGAATTTCTCCCTGCAACGGCGGACGCTGGAACTGTCGACCCGGAGCTTCGAAGAAAATGCCGAGATGGCGCGGCGGACGCTGGAACTGTCGACCCGGAGCTTCGAGAGAAATGCCGAGATGGCGCGGCGCACACTCGAGCTAACTGAGCAGGGGCAACGGAACTCAGCTCAACTAACCGAGCAAGGGCAGGTAACGGAACGGTATGCGAAAGCCATCGAGCAGCTGGGTTCTAACCAGACCGACGTCCGTATCGGCGGTATCTACGCACTAGAGCGCATAGCACGCGACTCACCCGAAGACCATCCGACGGTGATGGAAGTACTCACCACGTTCGTCCGCGAGCACTCAGCCGAGCAGCGAGAGCAACAGAAGCAACGTCGGCAACAGCGGTTGGCGCAGACGCCTATTCGGAAAGGGGCTTGGAGCCGAGAACAGGAACAGACACGAGTCACGAAGGCTGATAGTCAGGCTGCCGTTACCGTGATTGGCCGACGAAATCCGAGCCAGGATAGGCAGCGCATCGATCTCGGAGGCGCGTTCCTGGAGGGCGCTGACTTCGCTAAAGCGAACCTCGCCGTCGCGAACCTAACCGTCGCCGACCTCCGCAGTGCGAACCTCCTAGGCGCGAACCTTGCTAACGCTGACCTCGTCATGGCGAATCTCGTAGGTGCGATCCTTGACGGTGCTGACATGACAGGGGCGAATCTTATGGATGCCGAACTTAATCCTGCCGTTCTCTACGATAGGATTCCTGTCCCAGCGGACTTTACAGGGGCGAACCTGGAAGGCGTAATCTGGAATTGTTCGTATCCCCCTCCGCCTGGATGGCAAAAAATGCCCGATGGTAAACTAACGCAACGGGAGTGAGCAGGATGTTAACAATTGAAGTTCACTCAGCAGACGTGAACCGGTCGGTCGCATCATAGCCCTCATCTGGGCAGAATGCGGGCAGGCCAGGCCCCATGGCGGAGACGGTATTCAGCGGGTTGTGAGTCAAAAAAAAGTCGTCGTTGCGTCGACGCCGCGAAATGGCAGTTCAGAGGTGAGCGAAAATGCCACATCGTCCCGTGCAGCATCAGATCTCAGATAAAGCGGTGGCAAAGGTACGTGACGTGTGGGCAAGTATTGGAGCCGCTGTTGAAGAAATACGACGGGACTATGGTGAAGATCTGCTTGTTCAAACGTGCTTTGAAGGCAGGATGGATTCCTCGCGTATCTGGACTCAGGTTAAAGGCGCTACCAACGCGTCCCGTATGAAAACTCATGGAAGGGTCCAGATCAGGGTACGATCCGATTTGGCGCTCCGCTGGGCTAGGAGTGCAGATATATTGGTTCTGATCCTGTGGGATATTGAGAATAATGTTGGCTGGTATTCGATTCCTACAAACAGTGAGCTTCAAGGTAAGCTCGCAACCCCGTACCCCTAAAAAAATTCCCCTATCTATCGATTCGTCTAGCATATTTAATTCTGAGTCTGCGCAGCTCATCGCGTGAAAGCGCGAATGGAACACCTGACACGCTTCGTTCGAAATCTCCGTGCCATGCAAGAAGAAGACTATGACGACGATGATCCCGATAGAAGCCTGTGGGCTGGCCGGGCAGTCACGGAAGCAGCCGTAGATATGATGGTCGACCTTAATATGGTTAATCTTAAGGGAAATCGCGCTCATCAGAATTTTGTCATCAGCCCAGATTTCAAAAAAGCCGTCGTCGATACTGCTGAAGAAATGGGGCAGGGTGCTGCGAATAGAGCCGAGGAATACGTGACTGAACTTATAGTCACGTCTCTCCCCAGACAGATCGGGAAAGAGACTGGATGGGGAGCGTCGGTCGCGGTTCTCGCAGAAATGGCGAAGGTTGTTCACGTGATGCTAAACCTAAATGAGCTAGAGGTGTTCATCAAGAGTCGCCTTCGTACCACATGAGCGACGCCGCAGAGCGAGTCATGCCAATCTTCCGAGCTGGTAGTACCGCTCCAAGGCCAGGTGGCTCCCTGTAGTGCGCCCACCTTGCTAACACCGTGCTAACAACTGTTGTGGAAGTGTGGCGTTGATTGTGGACTCTGAGGAGGGTCATAGTCTTAGAGCCCGCGCGGACGGCCTTTAATGAACTTGCAAAGCCCCCTGAAAGCGGAAGGTCGGCGGTTCGACCCCGTCCCTGACCACCCATTCTGACCAGGCAGCCTGGTTTGTGACCTGCGAATATGCGACCCTCAGAAATCACATCGCCCGTCGGTATTGCTACGGTCCTCCCGGTGCGGTCCTGGCCAGGCTGTACCGGATGATCTCGAGCAGTCGGGCAGGCGCGGCGAGTTCGATGTCGGTCCCGTCGGCATGCAGCTTGATAATGCGGACGTTCTCGCCCCTGTAGTCGAAGGGGAGGCGGAGCGACGCTTCGGTAAAGGCCCGCTCGGGCCGGCGGCTGCCGGTGCACTGAGCGCCAGTGAGGTCGCGTGTCCGGCCGGTTATACGGGCTATCCAGACCACCGACTGAGGTGTGATCATCACTCGGCCGTGTTTCCGGCGCGTGGGCGGTGCCCCTCTTGGTGTCACAAGATCGCGCAGCCCCGCCTCGAACTTCCCGGACACCGGCTGCCCAGCGTTCATGGCGTGGGACATCGCGGCCAGCTGCTGCGCCCGCCGCGGGATGCGGTGTCCGGTCACGTAAGCCAGGAAAAGCATGCCGATGGCGAACCCCAGCGCGAGGCCCACAACGCCCGCCGCCAACCCGCTGAGGCCGTTCATGTGATGCACACTGGCGACGCTGCCCAAGACGGTGCCTGCCACCGCGACGGCGAAGAGACCGGCAGCCCGACGGACGTACCGTTTAGGCCGTCGTGCCACGTTCATCTCCGATATGAGACCACCGGCAGGCTGCCGTTAGCAACTACGCCCACCGGCCTCGCGTCCCTCATCCTTAAAGCGGAAGGTCGGCGGTTCGACCCCGCCCCTGACCACCCCCGATGACCAGGCAAAAACCCGGACCATGATCGCGGTCCGGGTTTTGATGCTGGGGTCTCAGCTTGGGGCCACGGAGCGCCCGTTGCCCTTCGGCCGATGGACCCTATGGTTGGGGCCGGTCGATATGTCCTGCCGCCTGGGAGGCGCCATGGGGTCAAGGGCCGGGATGTCTCGCGTGGGTTGCCTGCCGTCGGCGGCCCGGTGACCGCGCTGACTGAGCGTTTTTTCCTCGGTTATGCCTGAGGCGCGGGTCGCCGCCCATGCGCTCGGGCAGCCGTGTCTGTCTGCCGCGCCGACCACATCGCGTCGCTGCTTAGAGGTCTGTTTTCCGTTGCGGTCAGCACTAATTTGAGCGACCGTCTCGCTGAGGGGAGAAGATCAGTTGCTCCTACCTTTCCGGTCGCCCCCTCGAATCGCGGGCCGCCCTGCTGATCGTGCGCGGGGACAGTTGATGCGGGCGCGGGACTGGGAAGAACCGGCAAGTCACTCGCTGCTACCCATGGCCTCCGGCGCCACGCCGAGCTGAATCATCATGTCGGCCTGGTCGAAGTACAGGTGGAAACTGGTGATCTTGCCCTCGTCGAATTCGTAGACGCCGCAGAAGCGTGCGTCCACCGCCCGGCCGGTGGCGGGAATCTCACCCGCAGGGCCGCGCAGCGTCCCATTGTGCGTGCCGATGAATCGGCCCTCCTGGGCGCCCCCCCGGTCGTCCGCGTGGATGGAAACCACTTCGAGCCGGTTATCGGGGAAGGCGTCGTTCCACGTGGCCCAGATTGCCTCGGCGGCATCCCGGCCGAGCAGTCGCAGTCCGCCAGGCGCCTCAAGTTCCATCCGGTGCAGGTCGGCTAGTGCGAGCCAGCCGTCGCGGTCCCGCGCGTTCCACAGTTCGATGTCGCGCTCGATGAGACTGCGGGTGTCGCCCTCGCGTACGGAGCTGAACGCTAGGCTGTATTCCTCCACACCGCGGACTGTCAGATGCGCCACCGCGGTGACGTTGGCACGCAGTGCCGCCGCGGCCGAGCGGCTGGTGGCCAGGGCATCCATGTCCTCGAACGCGGTGACGACGATGCAGCGGCCGGTGGTGCGGTCCACCATCAGCTGGGCGCTGCACAAGCGCGGCATCTCCATGAGCGCGGGTACCGCCGTGTTGCGGAACTCCTCGATGGCCGGGTCGAGGCTGGCCGGACTGCCGTCTATCCGGGTCAGCCGTACGCCGGCTCCCGCCGCAGGACGGCTCCGGCGGACAAACACGGGAACCTCGTAGTGCTCGACCGTTACCGTGCCTTTGAGCAGTTCGGTGACCTCCTTGCGGGAAACCTGGATTGTCGGCTCGCTTGCGGTCATCGCGTCGGCTGAATCCCAGTACGACGCGATGACGCAGGTACCGAGTCCGGCGTTGGCCAGTACGGCCAGACCCCGGTTCCCGGGCTGGCTCTCCGCGTGCGGACGTACCGTTGCCTCGAGGTAGCGGGTGGCCTCATCGAGCTGACCCGGGTCCCCGGCTAGGAGGTTCATTCGGACGTGCATGGTCTCTCCTTGTCCGCCTTCGCCGCGGTCAGGCGTTCGCGCCCGCGTTAGCCCGGTCCGGGTCTGCGCCGACGGTTCGGCGGCAGCCTGGCGCGGGCCGGGAGTGCCGGAGTTCGTGCTCTACCTGGCCAGCAGGGCTCGAAGGCTGGTCCTGGCTAGGGCTGATATCAACCGCGTCTGCTTCCCCCGACGCGGCAGTGGCTGTCTGTGGAGTGCCCTCTGGTAGGGCTGGGGCGGCTGCGTGAACGGGGTCTGCGCAGCTGCGCTCGGGGTGCTATTTAGTACAACACCGCCGTCTGGGGCCGACAAGGCAGACGCGTCATCAATCGAAGGCTTGCATGCGCGGCGGGGAATACTGTCGTCGCGGTACTGGATACGTTCCGGAGTGGCTCAAAGCACGGACTGTGATCGCGGCCCGGGTAGGTTTGAACGGCCAGCTTGCCGCCCGGTCTCAGTTCGGGTCTCATTCATCTACGTTCAGGGCCGTCCACGTAAGACCCTTACCGTCCACGAGCAGCACAGATGGCCGGTCATGGACTTGGGTGGACGGCTGTCCCTGATCCTGAAAAGCGGAAGGTCGGCGGTGCGACCCCGCCCCTGACCACCCTCTTCGAGCAGCGGAAACGCTGCTTTTGTCATTTCGGCTGATCTTGCTTGCTAACAGATTTGCTAACTGAGCCGTTCACGGCCTGGGCGAAGATGTCCCCGACGCCGAGTGCGTGCCATCCGCGGGCCAGAACGCAGCGGAAACCAGGGGCATTAAAGGGTAGCCAGACGACGAGCAAACCGACTCTGACCGGGAATGCAGCAGGTCGCCACCGCCTGAAGAACGATCTTCTCAGCAGTGTGTTGTGGCCAAGTTGGTCCGGCCCGTGTCCCGCGGCGCGGGCCGATACGCTTTGGCCATGACGATCTCTGAACGGCTGGTTTCCCTGGGGATCGAACTTCCTCCGCCGTTCCCGCCCGCCGGTAATTACCTCAGCTGTGTCATCGACGAGGGGCTGGTGTACGTGGGCGGGCATGGCCCCGTCGCGGGTGACCAGATGGTACGCGGCAAGGTCGGCAGTGATCTCACCCTGGAGCAGGGCCGTGAAGCAGCGCGGATGACGGCACTGTCGATCCTCGCCACCCTCCAGGCCGAACTCGGTGATCTTGACCGGATCCAGCGGATCATCAAGGTCTTCGGCATGGTGAATGTGGCCCCCGGCTTCGACCAGACCCCCGCGGTCCTGGACGGGTGCTCGGACCTGCTGGTCGAGGTCTTCGGCGATGCGGGGCGCCATACCCGCGCCGCGGTTGGTCTCGCCGAGCTGCCAGTCGGCATCGCCGTCGAGATCGAGCTCATCGCCCGGCTCCGTACCTGATCGTGCGGAATCCCTCGCGCCAGGTCGGATAGCGCAGGGTCCAGCCGAGTTCCTTCTTCGCCTTCGTGTTGGCCGCGCCGCGGGCCTGCATCAGCATGTCCAGCCCGGAGCCCATGACCAACCGGCCGGCCCACTCCGGCACGCGCCGGGGCGGGCGGGCGCCGAGCGCCGCCGCGAGTACCGGAAGCCAGTCGCGCATCGGGGCAGGCTCGTCGTCGGTGACGTTGTAGATGGCCGGGCCGTCAGCCTCCAGGGCGAGCACTGCTGCTGCGGCCGCGTCATGGAGGTGGATGAACGACATCATGCCTCTGCCGTCGCCCACCAGGGGGTATTGGCGCCTCGCCACGGCGGTCGTCATCTGGTCCGGCTCGCCGTAGAACCCGCCGTAGCGCAGCGCTATCCCCCCGGCGGCTGTCACCGCCTGGTCCAGGTGGGCCATCGCCGCGAAGGTCTGCGCCGCCCTGGCTGGTGGTTCCGCCAGCACCGGATCTTCTTCGGTAGCCACCAAGCCCGATGAGGTGTACCGGTACGGCGCGAAGCTCTGCGCGACGAGCTTGCGCACTCCCGTCGAGCGGGCGGCGGCTATCACGTTGTCGGTGCCGTCTGTCCGCAGCCGGTTGGTGGGCGCGAACGTTTTGTCCAGGCTGCGCCCAAAGCGCATGCCCGCCAGCGCCGTCGCTTGGTAGATGATCGCGTCCGGGCGGACGTGGGCCACCGCCGACTTGGTTGCGGTGGCGTCCAGGACGTCCAGGACAAGCGGGATCGCGCCCGCCGAGCGGATCCTGCCTTCCTTTGATGAAGAACGGCACGTCCCGGTCACCTCCTGCCCCTGCTCGGTGAGCTGCCGGGTCAGGTGGGTCCCGACGGCGCCGCTGGCCCCGATGATCAGTACTCGCATGAACTTGCTCCTGTGTCCGTCACGCCGGCGCGATTCGCCGTGTCAGTGTTTGCGTGTCGCAGTAGTGACACGCGGCGGAGCGAGGACGTGACAAGTGAGCGACGACGCAGCACCTGGCCCAGATCAGGACGCAGAGCTGGTCCGCGTATTCGAGCAGCACCGGCGGCACCTGCGGGCGATCGCCTACCGGATGCTGGGCTCGCTGGCCGAGGCCGACGACGCGGTGCAGGAGACCTGGGTAAGGTTCGCCGCCGCCGGAATCGAAGGCGTGGAGAACGTGAGCGGCTGGTTGACCACGATCGTCACCCGCGTATGCCTGAACGTCCTGCGGGCCCGAGCCGCCCGGCCGGAGCAGCCCGCCGGGATGCACGTGCCAGACCCGATCGCAGTCCATGCCGACGACACCGCGCCCGACCCGGAGCAGGAGGCACTGCTCGCCGAATCGGTCGGGCTGGCGCTCATGGTCGTGCTGGACGCACTTACGCCGGCCGAACGCGTGGCATTCGTGCTGCACGAAGTGTTCGGCGTGCCGTTCAGCGCGATCGGGCAGCTTGTCGGGCGATCGGAGCAGGCGGCGAGGCAGCTGGCCAGCCGGGCCCGCCGCCAGGTCAGGGAGGCGGGGCCGAGCTCCCCCGACGTGGGCCTGCCGCAGCAGCGCGCGATCGTAGACGCCTTCTTCACGGCCGCCCGCGCGGGCGACTTTGACCGCCTCATGGAACTGCTCGACCCCGAGGTCGTCATCCGCATGGACGGCGGTCCGGCCGGCCCGGGGGTTTCGGTCCTCATGCGAGGCGCGGCGCAGATCGCCCGGGCGACGATCGCGACGGCCAGCCCGCAAGCCGACTTCACCCCGGTGAAGGTCAACGGCGTAGCCGGGATGCTTATCACCGTCAAAGGACGGCCGGTGTCGCTCATCGCGGCCACCATCACCGGCAACCGGATCACCGCGATGGACGGCATCACCGACCTGGATCGGCTGGCCCGGCTCGGTCTGGCTGCCCTCATCCCCGGAGGCCGCGACTAGACGACCGGTACGCGCCCGTTTGCCTCGGCCACGTCCGCCCCACGGCGACAGGCGCGTCGGCGGCTAGCGGAATGTGCCCATGCTGGCGAAGATGGTGATGCCGCCAGCTACTCAGCTGTCGTGGCTGGATGAGAATCAGTCGTCGCTGACTGGTTCGTTGTGGAGGATGCATGCCGATTGTGGAGCGCCTGGACCCTGAGCTGGCCGCGGTCGTGAAGCAGCTGCCGGTGCTGGATCTGACTGACCTGCCCGCAGCGCGAGCGGCGCTGGCCGAGATGTACGCGCAGATCAAGCCATCAGGGCCAAACCCGGGCGTCACTCATTCTGATCACCTGGCCACGGGGACGGCGGGCAATCCCGATGTCATGGTCAGGGTGTTCCGGCCAGCTGGGGTGGACGACGTGCTGCCCGGCTTGGTCTGGATTCAGGGCGGCGGGTATGTGCTGACCGCACCGGACATGGACGACCAGTTCTGCGAGGAGATTGCCCAGAAGCATCGCTGTGCCGTGGTGTCAGTTGACTGGCGCCGTGCCCCGGAGCATCCGTTCCCGGCCCCAGCCGAGGACTGTTACACCGCCTTGGCCTGGACCGTACGCAGCGCCGGGGAACTGCGGATTGATCCGGCCCGGATCGTGATCGGCGGCCACAGCTCAGGCGGCGGCTCGACTGCAGGGCTGGCGCTGCTGGTGCGCGACCGGCACGAGTTCACGATCGCCCATCAGCTTCTGATCTATCCGATGCTGGACGACACCGATACAACGCCGTCGAGTTTCCTGGTCACCGACCCCGAAGTGTGGAATCGGACCAGCAACGGAATCGGCTGGCGTGGGTACCTGGGCGATACCTACGGGACCGATGACGTCTCGCCGTACGCCGCGCCGACCCGGATGGATGACCTGTCGGGGCTTGCCCCAGCCACCGTCCTCACCGGTGAACTGGACCTGTTCGTCGATGAAGACATCACCTACGCTCAGCGGCTCATGCACGCCGGCGTGCCCACCGAGCTGCACGTCTATCCGGCTGCCCACCACGGATTCGATCGCCAAGTTCCCACCGCAGCCGTCTCACAGCGGTTCATCGCTGACCGGGACGCTGCCCTGCATCGCGCCTTCACCACCGCCTGAGTTGGTCCTCCTGCTCCCCCGGGTTCGGGGAGCAGGAGGACCGTGCTAACCCCACCTCAGATTCGGGTATCCGCACGGTGGATGTCGGGTTCGCGCGCGGCGAGCATAGATATGCAGGTGACCGGGATAGCCGTCACCGCAGCTCAGCAGAGGAATCCGATGTACGCACTGAATGACGATGCCCCTTACTCGCGGCCGGTCCTGATGCGGTTTCTGGTCCGGCCGTGGGAGTACCGCCGTCCCCGTCTGTGGGTGGGAGTGCGGGTGGCCTGCGGTATCTTCAACGTCGCCCTTGGCGTCCTGATCCTGGCTTCGGTGCGCTGGCTGGGGCCGCTGGCCTGGCTGGCCGTGCTGCCGCTGGCGGGAGCGGCGCTGATCTTCTGGACCGTGTACCGGCTGCAGGCCAGTGTCCGCAGCACGGGCTGACCAGGTCATCCCATCGCGGTCGGTCCTGATGCGGTTTCTGGTCCGGTCGTGGGAGTACCGCCGTCCCCGTCTGTGGGTGGGCGTGCGGGTGGCCTGCGGTATCTTCAACGTCGCCCTTGGCGTCCTGATCCTGGCTTCGGTGCGCTGGCTGGGGCCGCTGGCCTGGCTGGCCGTGCTGCCGCTGGCGGGAGCGGCGCTGATCTTCTGGACCGTCTACCGCCTGCAGCAGGACAGCGTCCTGCGCGTGCGCGAGCTGGAGCAGTCCCGGGCCCATGCGGTGGACGACTCGGCGGCGAGGCTGCGCCAGATCGAGCGTGACCTGCACGACGGCGCGCAGGCGCAGATGGTCGCCGTCACCATGAAGCTCGGGCTGGCCGTGAAGAAGCTCGACCTCATGGTCGACGGGACCGGGCAGAGCGACCTGGACCGGGTGCTGGACCTGGTCGCGGCCGCCCACCGCGGCGCCAAGGAGGCCATCACCGAGCTGCGTGACCTGGCCCGCGGCATCCACCCCCCGGTACTCGACCGCGGCCTCGGCGTCGCGCTCACCACCGTCGCCGCGCGGAGCGACCTGCCCGTCGAGGTCGTCCTGGACCTAGCCGAGCGGCCGTCGGCCGCGATCGAGACCATCGCCTACTTCTGTGCCGCCGAGTTGCTGGCCAACGTCGTCAAGCACAGCGACGCCCGGCATGCCACGCTGGAGGCGGTCCATGCCCCGGGCCTGCTGCGGGTCCGGGTCACGGACGACGGCTCCGGCGGCGCCCGCGTCGAGGCCCGCGGCGGGCTGGCCGGGCTGGCCGAGCGGGTGGGGACGGTGGACGGCGGGCTGCGGATCAGCAGCCCGCCCGGAGGCCCCACCGTCGTCACCGTTGAGCTGCCGTCCCACGCCTGACCGAACGGGAGCCGCGATGCGGATCGTGATCGCCGACGACTCGGCCGTGCTGCGGGCCGGCCTGGCCGAGATCCTCGCCGACAGCGGCCACGAGGTGGTCGCCGCCGTGGGCAACGCCGGCGACCTGCTGGCCGCCGTGGCCGAGCACCATCCGGACGCTGCCGTGGTCGACGTGCGGATGCCGCCCGGCTACACCGACGAGGGCCTGCGCGCGGCGATCACCATCCGCCGCGACCACCCCCAGACCGGGGTGCTGGTGTTCTCCCAGTACATCGAGACCCGCTACACAGCCGATCTGCTCGGCGCGGCGCCCGGCGGCGGAGCCGCCGGAGTCGGGTACCTACTCAAGGACCGGGTCGGCGACGTCGACGAGTTCGTCGACGCGCTGAGCCGGGTGGCTGCAGGGGGCACCGCCCTGGATCCAGAGGTCGTCACGCAACTGCTGGGTGCCAGCCGCCGCAACGACGTGCTCACGACCCTCACCCCCAGGGAACATGATGTGCTCGCGCTGATGGCCGAGGGCCGCTCCAACACCGCGATCGCCGGGATCCTGGTGGTCTCCGATCGATCCGTCGAAAAGCACGTCGGCAACATCTTCAGCAAGCTCGGTCTGGCCGCGTCGGACGCCGACCACCGCCGGGTGCTGGCGGTCCTGCGGTATCTGGAGTCCTGACCCGAGCGGCGGTCAGGCCGGCTCGCGTTCTGCTGGGTCGAGCGGGCGCCCGGCCTCGGCCAGGATCCGCTGGCTCATCGCCAGTGTCATCCCGAACGTGAGCCATTGCGCGGGGTCGCTGCCCCAGCGTTGCTGGACCCTTGTGAACGTGCTGCCGAGGGTGGCGTCGGCGTCTTGAACCGCCTGGGCCAGCCGCTGGCGGTCAGCTGGCGTGCCGGCCGAGGCCACCCACACGGTGTAGGCGTCGGTGGCCGATGCCGTCTGCTCCAGCATGGCGCTGAGGGTCGGCATCGGGTGGGCCTGGCCCGATCCGTCCACCAGGGCCCGGGCCATCGACCTGGTGTAGATGGCGATTCGCTCGCCGGTACGGAGCGCCTCGTCCGCCCGGCCGAGCGTCATCCGTTCACGGCGGGCCCGGACGTTCCACCGGCTGCTCAGCTGATGACCCTGGTGTTCGCGGCGGGCCGCGGCGATGGTGTCGATCAGCGTCATGGCGTCCTGCCGCCAGGTGGCCGCCTGGCCCGGGGTCCAGGGCGAGCCGATGCCCGCGCTGATCTCCCGCAGGATCTCGGTACAGCGGCGCAGCGGCGCGAGCGCCTTGGACATGACGGCGTCGGGCCCGGGCGCGGACGGGCTCAGCAGAACGGCGATCACGGCAACGCCGGAGCCGATCAGGGTGTCGACGATACGTTCGCCCCCATAGTCGGGAGTAGCCCGCCCGACCAGGAACACCAGCAGGGCGCTGACCGGCACCTGCACCGCGCCCTGCGGGCCCAGGCGAACGGCCCAGCCCAGGAGCAGGCCTGCGAAGATGATGATGCCGATGCTCCAGGCATTCGGGGCCAGGAAGTGGCTCACGGTCAGCGCGGCCGCGACCCCCACCACGACCCCGGCCACGCGCTGGCAGGCCCGGGAGAGGGAGTCGTAAACGGTCGGCTGAACCACCAGGAGCACAGCCAGCGGCGCGAAGTACGGCCGGCTGTGCGGATCGGCGGCCAGGGCCGCCACCCAGGCCAGCCCGGCCGCGACCGCCGTCTTCGCCGCCAGGAACAGCTGCTGCCGGGTGACCAGCTCGGGCCAGGCCAGGCCCGATTGCCGTGACCCGAACCAGCGCCGCCCCCCGCTCATGGCCCTAGCTTTTCATCCGGCCAGGCCGCCGAACATGCAGGCTCGCCCCTGCTTCGCCGCAGCGGGCCGGCCTAGGCTGGGGACGTGAGCGAGGGACTGCCGCCCGCGGCCGCGGCCCGGATAGCGGAGCTCCGGTCCAGCGGCACGTGGGGATCCGCGCTGACCGCAGACGAGTTCGCCGCTATCCGCAGCGTGGGCTTTGAACCCGTCGGCCAGGTGTTCGGCGCGGCCGTCTACAGCGCTGGATCCGCCAGCCGGTCCACCTGCCCCGGAGTGGGCGGATCGTCCGGTGACGGGCCGCCGATCCCGTCGGCCCAGGTGTCCGGGCGCGGCGGATCGTTCGGCCCGCTGGTGCAGACCATGGACCTGGCGCGGCTAACGGCCGTCGGCCGGATGGCCACCGAGTGTGCCGAGCTCGGCGGGCACGGGGTGGTAGGGGTCCGGCTGACCCGGGGATCGTTCCCTGCTGGCGGCCCGCAGTTCACGGTCATCGGCACCGCGGTCCGCGCGCTAGGTGCGCAGAGACCACCGGTGCCCTTCACCGCTGAGGTGTCCGGGCAGGATTTCGCCAAGCTGATAATGACGGGCTGGGTGCCCGTGGGACTCGTGCTCGGTCTCTCGATCGGGTCGCGGCACGATGACCGCAAGACCACCCGTCAGGCCCGCTGGGGCTCGGGCAATGCCGAGGTCGCCGGCTGGACTGAACTGGTCAGCGAGTCGCGGGACGACGCCCGGCGCCAGCTGGAAAGTGACGTCAAGCGGCTCGGCGCCGACGGCGTGGTGATCGCCACGATGGAGCTGCAGGGCCGCCAGCGAGACTGCCCGGAGACAGCCGGCCGCCACGACCACATCGTCGAAACCACCCTCATCGGCACCGCCATCGCCAGGTTCGCCCGCGCCCAGCCGTCTCACGACCGGCCGGCCCGGGCCACCATGTCGCTCGACCCGCAGCGGCGCCAGGGGGCCAGGGTCCGGATATAGCTGCCTCAGCGACCGCGCTATCTTCCGCCTGCGGCCAGGTGATCGTTGAGTTGCTGGGTTGCGGCCTGGAGCACCCGAACGGCTATGGCCAGTTCCTCAGCATCCGCGCCGTCGAACGCGATCGCCCGGATACGGGCCAGCGGATCGGGTAGTTCTGCCCAGAGCTTCATCCCGGCCTCGGTGAGCTGGAGCACTCGCTGGCGCTGGTCTTCAGGGCCAGGCCGCTGGGCTATGAGCCCCTTGCGCACGAGCGTCGTCACGATCCCGCTGAGCGTTGGTCTTTCGATCTGGAGCGCGCGTCCCAGATCGCGCTGCATCGTCGGTCCGTCGTTCGCGAGTTTGTACAGCACGTAGTACTGCGTCGGTCCGAGGTCGTAGGGACGCAAGATCGACTCCATCATGGCCCGGACGGCGAAGTAGTAACTCTTCGCCCACGCTCCCACCGGCTCATGCGGGGAATCGGTCACCACGGGATCGTCGCGTTTTCCCATCGCGTGAACGTACCGGTCGGGCCGTCCGGGCCGAGCAGTGCGACGCGCACCACCTCGCGGGAGCCGTCCTCGACGGACTCCGTGCCCGCGTACCCGTTGAGGTTCGTCTTGGTGAAGCCGGGCGAGACCAAGTTGATTTTGATGTCGGTCGACTCCAGCTCGATCATCATGGCGAGCGTCATCGCGTTGAGGGCCGCCTTGGACGCCGGGTAAATCGGGCCGAACATGGCGTGGTACGGGTAGGCGGGGTCCGCGTTCGCGGTCAGCGACCCCACTCCGCTCGACACGTTGACGATGCGGGCGTCCGACGATTCGCGCAGCAGTGGCAGCATCGCCTGGTAGACGGCGAGGACACCGAAGACGTTGGTCTCCCAGACGGCGCGTATCTCATCGAGGGAGGCGTTGCTCGCTTGCGACGACGCTGCGTACTCCGGAGAACCCAGCCTGCGCTCCGTCGTCTTCGAGATACCCGCGTTGTTGACCAGCAGGTCGAGGCGGCCGAATTCCTGGCGGATGCGCTCCGCTGCGGCGGCGATCGAATCCCCGTCCGTCACATCGAGCTGGAGCGCGACGGCGTCCGGGCCGATTTCCTTGGCCGCGGCCTCACCGCGCTCAAAATTGCGCGACCCGACCAGGACGGTCAGGCCGTTCGCCGCTAGTTCCTTGGCCACCTGAAGGCCGACTCCCTGATTGGCTCCGGTGACCAGTGCAACGCGATTGTCGGGCATAGGTGGCTCCTTCGTTCGGTACCGAGCAATATCGTTAGGTAACGAACGATATGTCAACCTTATGCGTGAGAAGGCGAGCGGCTGCCGGCTGGCCGCAGCTCAAGGGGTCACAAAGTGATCAGCCGGATAGCGGGATCAAGTGCGCTCAAGTCGCCGGGGTCTGAGGTGACGACGGGCTGTGCGCTTCGGCGGGCACAGATCACGACATGCGCGTCGGCGATGTCGCAGGTCCCGCTGGCGGCCAGCAGCCGGCCCACGCTCGTCGCGTCGACGCGGTCCAGGTTGGCGACGTCGGTCGTGGGCTGGCGGATCAGCCGGGCCAGCCGAGCCTGCCGGTCAGGGCGGCGGATGGCCTGCGCCAATGCCGTCGCCGGAACGGTGATGGTGACGCCGCTTCAGTCGGTCAGGCCGTCGGCGTGCCGATGGGCTACCTTCCACTCGCCGCCCTCCCGGCGATACACCTGGGTGGCGCGCAGTGTGAAGCTGCGGGGCTGACCGTCCATGGAGAGCGAGACGTGCTCGAGGCCAGCGGTATAGGCCATGTCACCCGCCACGTCATAGGCCTGCAATTCGAAGCGGTAGGACGTGCAGTCGGAGAAACTCTGCTCGAGGAGAGCGAATAGTTCCGCCACTTCCTGTTGCCCACGGGCGTTGCGCAGCGCACCCAGGACGCTGACGGGCTCGTTGCGGGACCAGATAGCCCGGCGCGGGCCCGCGTCGCCGTTGTGCAGCGCGACCTCCGCTTCGTACAGCGCTGTCTCGACCCAGGCCAGGAAGTCGTCGCGGTCGGTCATCTCCTCATCATGCTGGTCAACCCGTGACCGGCACCAGTGACCAGCTGCAACCTTCGGTGTTGACTGACAGATAGTGCGTTCCGGCATCCCCGTAGGCATAGGTGGCGACCGGACCGCGGCCCGTACCTAGTTCGTTGACGGAGATGCCGCTGGTATCGATGCTGCCATCTGCGTTGTACTCGAAGACCTGAAAGTTCGATGAGCCATCGGGGCAGCCCCAGTAGGACCAGGACAGATGCCAGCTGTCTGGCGTAGTGAAGGTGGCCGTGTTCTGGGTGCCGCTGCCGTTGAGCCGGGTGATGATCTGATTGGAACCCGAGCTTGCCGCCGGGCTGCTTACGGCGGGGCTGGTCGGCTTCACTGCTGCCGCCGGGGCTGTCACCACCCGTGTTTTGTACTCGATGACGGTGTGCGTCACGGTCCGGATAGCCGTGGGGTGGCCAGATACTCCGCACCCCGCCGTGACCAGCACGGCCAGGCCCACGGTTGCGCCCACTATGACGACGGCGATCTTCATTTGATCCCCCCAAACGCCCTATATACCATAGGTAACATGTTGATGACATAGAGTCAAAGGACCGACCAGCGCGGGGCCGAGGGGCGTCAGGCCGGATTGTCAGTGCCTCGGCCTAGGCTTGAACCGTGGCCGATAGCAGCTTGTCTGTCAGCGATCGCGAGTCCTTCCTGGCCGAGCCGCACGTGGCGGCGTTGTCGGTGTCAGCTGGTGCGGAGCGTGGACCGTTCACGGTGCCGATCTGGTACCAGTACGCGCCCGGCCGGGAGGCGTGGGTCCTGACCGAGGCTGGGTCCCGGAAGGCCCGGCTCATCGAAACCGCCGGGCGGTTCAGCCTGATGGTCGACCGGGTTATGCCCACGGTCCGGTACGTCTCGGTGGAGGGACCGGTCACCCGCATCGTGCCGGGGACCGATGAGCTGTTGCGGGAGATCACTGCGCGCTATCTGCCGCCGGACCAGGTGCAGGCCTACCTCGATTTTGCCCAGGCCGAGCTGGGCCAGCAGGTCGCGATCTACCTGCGTCCGGAGCGCTGGCTGACGGCCGACCTCGGGCCAGGAGCCGAGCCGCCACCGGTGGCCTCACTCGCAGTACGGTGAGTTTCTTCGAGTAACTCTGGAGGCGCCGTGGCGACCGTTCCGACCGACGAGGAGTTCCTGGCCTACAACCAGGGCGTCATCCGCGAATTCCGGGCCAACCACGGCGTGGTCAGCCAGCCGCCGTTCCCGATCCTGCTCCTGACCACGACCGGGGCGCGGACCGGGCGGTCATCGACCGTGCCGCTGGCGTTCACGGTTGACGACCGTGGGCAGGTGTTCGTGGTGGCCTCCCGGGCGGGCTCTCCGAAGCATCCAGCCTGGTTCCACAACCTGCGGGCCCACCCGTCGGTGACGGTGGAACTCGGCGACCGCTCTTTTCCAGCCCGAGCGGTTGTGACGGCCGGCGAGGAGCGCGACCGGCTCTACCGCCTGGTTTCCGACGGGGCCGGCCAGTACGAGCAGAACACCGACCGGGTTTTCCCGGTCATCGTCCTCGAAGGCGTCCCCGCCCCCGCCTGAACCGCCGCCTGAGGCCAGCCTCCGCTAGCCTCGGCGTGTGGTGCCCAGACTGCCCGGCTGGCACGAGGTTCACTCGTTGATCGCCCGGGAGCTGGGTGACCGGGTGCACGACCCGGAGCCGCTCACCCCGGTGCGCCAATCGCGGATGACGTGGGCGGCCCGCACGGAGCGAACCGGCCCGATCGTGGTCAAGGTCAGGCAGGGGGAGCGCGCCCGCGAGAAGACCCAGTGGTGCGCGGCGCATCTTCCTGCCCTTGGAGCCCGCGGGTACCCCGTGCCAGCGATCCTGTGGCACGAAATGATCAGCGCTCAGTGGCACGTGACCGTTCAGAACCGGCTCCCTGGTCGTCCCGTCACCGCGCTGGACGGCCCGTTGCTCGACCTGGCGCTGCGGCTGGTCGAGCTGCAGGCCGACGCCGGGATCCCGGCCGGGGATCGTGACTTCACCGGCTACGTGGCCAACGTGCTGTTCGACGACTGGGACGATGAGTGGGCCGATGCGCCCCAGGCGGCCGCGGCGGCCGGCCCGCTGTGCGCCCGGTTGCGGCGCTGGCTCGAGCCGGTCTGGGGCCTGCGGCTGCCGGCCGCCGACTACGTCAACAACGACCTGAACCTGTCGAACCTCCTGACCGACGGGATCCAGATCACCGGGGTGGTGGACTGGGATGAGTTCGGGCTGGGCAGCCGCGCGCTGGACCTGATCGCCCTGGCCTTCGACTGCGAGCGCGGCGGCGGCCACGCCGCGGCCGACCGCCTGCTGGCCCGGGCCGCCCGGGTGGCTGGCGACGGTGGGCTGCGCTGCCTGATCAGCTACCGGGCGATCTCTGGGCTCGCGCACTACACCCGCGAGCGGCAGTCCTACGCCAGTTCCCTGGGGGATGAAGAGTGCGCGGCGATTTCCGCCGTCCTCGACCGGCTGCAGGCCTGAACCGTCAGCCGTCGCCTGGCGAGCTGCCTTCGGTGCTGAGCAGGACGACCACAGCGTCCGCGCCGAGCCCGAGGGCTGCCCGCCGCTCGGCGCGGGTCAGCGCGGCCCGGGCGCCGGCCAGGGTGGCCGCGCCGCTGGGGCCGGAGGAGACGCCGAGCCGGCCGAGGTCCGCCTCGGCCGCCAGCGCCGCCTGGTCGGTCACGGCGACCGCCGCGTCGCAGCCCGGGTGCAGCACCGGCCAGGCCGCGGCCGAGACCGTGCCGCAGTTGAGACCGGCCATGACCGTGTTCGCGGTGCGGACGGCAACGGGCTTGCCCGCCTGCAGGCTGGCCAGCAGGCCGGCGGCGGTATCGGGCTCGACTGCCAGCACGGCCGGGTGCGGCCGGCCCGGCCGCCGGTAGTGGGTGACCACCGCCTGGGCCAGGGACCCGACTCCCACCGGCGTCACCACCAGCCCAGGAGCCTGGTCCAGCTGCTCGTCGATCTCTTCCAGCAGGGTCTGGTACCCCGCCACGATCCAGGCCGGGACCTGCTCGTACCCGGGCCAGGCCGTGTCCTGGACCAGGGCGTGGCCGGGACGCTCGGCGGCGAGCGCCGCGGCCCGCCGGACGGCGTCGTCGTAGTCGCCGTCGACGTGCACGACCTCGGCCCCTTCGCCCTCGATGAGCGCGGCCGTCCGGGGGAGCATGGCCGCGGGCACGAACACGATGGC
Source organism: Streptosporangiaceae bacterium (assembly GCA_965277615.1). GTDB lineage: Bacteria > Actinomycetota > Actinomycetes > Streptosporangiales > Streptosporangiaceae > Bog-532. Next base: position 1,600,219 of record CBDIDG010000005.1, read on the forward strand.
CCGCACGCCGAGGTGGGTCGCCATCCGGGCCACCGCGCGGCCGTGGTTGCCGTCGGTCCCGGTCACCAACGTCGCTCCCGGCTGGCGCTCCAGCACCTGGTGGCAGGCCCAGGAAGCGCCAAGGACCTTGAACGCCGGCAGGCCTAGCCGGGACGACTCGTCCTTGACCAGGACCCGCCCCACCTCGAGCTCGGCAGCCAGGTCGGGCAGCGAGACCAGCGGGGTGGGCGCGTACCCGGGCAGCGACTGGTGGAACGCGCGCGCTCCACCCGCCACCGGAGGCCCAGGTTCTGCGGGCACGGTCCATGAGCGGGCGTCCGGGGCGGCATACCAGGCAGTCATGACGTCACTCTGCCAGGCCACGATTCAGCGTAAGGCCGGGGCGGTGAACGCGACGCAGCTGTCGTATGTACCTTGACGGTTACGTAACTGGATGGGTACATTAAGGCCATGGAAGCTGCACTGCGGGCCCTGGCGGACGAGAGCCGCCTGACCCTGGTCGAGGCGCTGGCTCGTGGGCCGGTCACGGCCGGTGAGCTGGCGGCGCTGCTGCCGATCGCCCGCCCGGGGGTATCGCGGCACCTGCGGGTGCTGCGGGAGGCAGGGCTGGTCGAGGTCCGCCAGGAAGCACAGCGGCGGGTCTACAGCCTCCGCCCGGAGCCGCTGGCCGAGATCGACGACTGGCTGGGGCGGTACCGGGCCCTGTGGGAACAGCGCCTGGACGCCCTGCACACCGAGATAGCCCGGGGAAAACGCGAACGAGGGAGCTCCACATGACCAGCAACGCCCATTCCGGCCACCGCATCCTGGGCCGCCTGCGCGCGGCCGACGGCCAGGGTGTCGTGCGGATCGAGGACCGCTACGACACCGGCATCGACGACCTGTGGTCGGCGATCGTCGACCCGGACCGCCTGGCCCGCTGGTACGGCCGGGTCGAGGGCGACCTCCGCCTGGGCGGGGAGTTCCGGCTGTTCGTCGACGGCTCGGGCTGGGACGGCGTCGGCCGGGTCGAAGCGTGCGAGCCGCCGCGGCGGCTGCAGGTGCGGACCAAGGATTCGACCGAGCCTTACGAGGAGGTCATCGAGGCCACGCTGACCCCGGACGGGGACCAGACCATCCTGGTCATCGAGGCCCGGGGGATGCCCCTGGACAAGGTGGCCTTCTACGGGGCCGGGTGGCAGCTGCACGCCGAGGATCTGGCCGCCTATCTGGCCGGCCGGCCGCTCGCCGACGCCGAGAAGCGGTTCGGCGAGCTCGTCCCGTCCTATCAGGACCAGGCCGCTGGCCTCAGCTAGCCCGCAGCCTGACCGGATGTCGGCCCCAGTCCAGCCCGGCGCCTGACATGCTTGGGCCGTGGACGAAGCGCTTATGCCGGTACGTGACCTTACCGATTCCGGCCAGAACCAGGCGGTGCTCGACGCAGCCACCGAGCTGATTGAGGACGAGGCGGCGGTGGCGCAGATCACCGACCGCCACGGTCCGGCGGTGGCGGCCGAGGCGGTGGCCGCGGCCCGCTCGCGGCGGCGGCTGAGCGAGCTCACCGGGCCGATCCACCTGACCGTGGTATGGGCCATGTACGGCGAGACGGGCCGCATGGTCCCCCGCAGTGTGCACCCGCACGGGGAGGACTTCCTGCGGGCCAAGGTTCATCAGCTCGACTGGCTGACCGCCGGTCTGCCCGACGTGACGTGGAGCATCATCGCCTGCGACGACGGATGCCCGGACCGGCCCAGCAGCGCCGATCTCATGACGGACATCGTGAAGACCGAGGGCTACCCGGCGGAAGGCCACCGCAGCGTGACGGTGCTGAGGCTGGCCGAGGTGATCGCGGGTGACGTCTCGATCAGCCCCGCCTTCGACCGGCTGACCTCGACCGACGAGTCGCGCAAGGGTGGCTCCATCCTGGCCGCGCTGGCCGCCGCCGTCCGGACCGGTCCGCCGTGGGCGGACGGTGCCGGGCGGCACGTCGTCGCCTATACCGACGCCGACCTGTCCGCGAACCTGGCTCAGCTGGGCTCGCTGGTGGCGCCGGTGGCGCCCAGTGACACGGTCATTGCCGCGCTCGGCCAGCGTTACGGGCTGGCCGGTGCGGTGCTGATCCGGCCGGACGGCCCGGTTACCGAACCGCAGAGCACCGGCGGCAAACCCGACAAGATCATCGTGCTGTTCCGCCACTTCGTCCGGGCCATGCTCATTCCGTCGCTGGCCCCGGTGCTCGACACCCAAGCCGGCTTCAAGGCCTTCGACGCGACCGCGCTCGCCCCGGCGCTCGGGCAGATGTCGTCGTTCAACGAGACCTTCGACGTCGAGTTGCACATCCACCTGGCCCAGCTCTACGGGCCGCAGGCCCTGGCGGTCGAGCCCATCGTGTTCACCGAGGACTTCGCGGCGACAAAGTTCCCTTCCGTCGACCCCGGCCCGCGCCATCTCGCGATGATCCACCAGATCGTGGCCGTCTACGACCAGTTTGTCGCGCCGGTCGACCCGGTCAGCGGCGACGCGGCCGACCTGCTCGCCCTGGTCAGGACGCTCGACCTCGACGGCTACGTGACCCTGATCGAGCAGCTGCGGGCCGAGGACCCGGGCGACCCGACCTTGTTCGACCGGCGCTGGACCGTGTCGCACCTGCGCGACATCGTGTCCAGCTGACCCGGGGAGACCGTCACTCGACCTTCAGTCCGGCCTCCTTGGCCAGCCCGGTGAGGTAGCTCAGCGCGGTCAGGTACTCCTCCTCGAAGCCGTCGGTCGCCACGTTGTTGCCGTGATAGGCGCCGTGCGTGTGCCGGGGCCCGCGCGAGACCCCGGGGATGTCCTCGAACTCGAGCGAGATGACACCGTCGAAGCCGGTGTCGCCCAGCGCCGCCATCAGATGCTGCCAGTTGATCTTGCCCATGCCGGGACGCCAGTGCACGTTGGTCTCGCCGTCGTTGTCCGAGAAGTGGCAGTGCAGCACCCGGTCGCCGAGCCGGTACACCGTGACGTGCGGCAGGTCGCCCATCGGGAACAGGTGACTGGGGTCGACGTTGACGCCCAGCGCGGGAGAATCCACCGCATCGAGCAGGCGTAGCAGGCCTTCGGTGTTGGCGCCGTACCGGAACGGGTGCGGCTCCAGGCTGTAACGGATGCCGCCGTCCTCGGCCGCCTGGGCGCACTCGCGCAGCGCCGCGACGTAGTCCTCGTAATTTTGCCGCCAGTCCAGACCGGGCGGCACTTCCTGGGAGAACGTCTGCACCAGCGGCCGGTCGGCCAGCTGCGGGAACGGCATCGCGAACGGGAAGTGCACGACCGTGTTGATGATCGGCGACCCGAACGCCACCGTCTTCTCGACGCCCCGCTTGAAGAGGTCGACCGACGCCGCGCGCAGGGCCGGGTCCGGGTGCGACAGGTTCGGCGTCTTGACCACGAACTGGGACAAGACCATGCCCTCCCCGTCCAGGATCGCCCGCAGCTCCCGCACCGTCTGATCCGTGTAGTACTCGGTGAAGGCGTCGTCATCCCAGGCGATGAGTTCCGTGGCCCGGAACCCGGCGCGCCCTATCCGCTTGATCGTGTCGTCGTAGGGCTTCTCCCACTTCCACGGCCAGATTGACGCTCCGAAACGCATCGCTCGACACCTCCGCTGCTTCGCCAATAGTGTTCAGCTGGATACAATTGAAATGTAGCAGTTGACTCACTTTTCGTGAAGACCTGCCGTACCAGCGAACAGTCGACGTTCTACGACAGCTTCGGCAACGTGCACCGCTCCCGGCTGCGCAGCAGCAGCTTCCCCTACGTCACACCGGCCTGAGGTAGGCGCTGAGGTCGCGCACCAGGGCGGTGATCTCCGAGGCCAGGTGCACCACCAGCCCACGCGCCGTGCTTCGGTGTCGGTGAGGTCGGGCAGGCCTGGTGCGTGTCGGCGTGGCTCTACGAACAGGTGCCCCAGGTAGACCGGGCGGCCAGCGCGGCCCGGAGCGTCGGGGGACAGGTGGGAGACCACCACCAGTTCGTCCTCGCCCACCGGGCCGCCGGGTAGCAGCGATCCCCGGTCCTGGTGCTTACGGCAGACGAAGCACGAGGCCGTAGTGTTTTCCTGGACCACGGGCGGGATGCCAGGCTCAGGATGGGGCGGTGTCGATCACGGCCGTCTGCACCTGGGCCGTCAGCTCGTCCCCGGGCGGGAGCGCCCGCTCGCAGCGGACCACCGTCGCCCGCAGCAGCTCCCGGGCGTCGCCCAGCCGGCCGACCTCGTTGAGGGCCAGGGCCAGCTGCAGCGAGGTGCTCAGCGTGTAGCGGTTGTCCGGCCCCAGCGTGCGCTCGTAGCCGTCCCGGGCCTGTTCATAGGAGTACACGGCGGAAGCCATCTTGCCCTGGGCGTGGTAGGCCGCGCCGAGCTTGCTGTGGACCTCGATCGTCTGCAGGTCGTCGCGCCCGAATTCCTTCTCCCGGCCGGACAGCACCTTTTTGTACGCGGAGACCGCGTCCTTGATCCGGCCGTCGGCCAGGCTGGCGTCGCCGAGGCCCTGCCGGGTGACCAGCGTCTGAGCGTGCCGGGCGCCCTGCGTCCGCTCGCGGCCAGCCACCGTGCTCCGGTATAGGTCGGCCGCCTCGGCGGTCTGCCCGATGGCCAGGTACGCGGCGGCCAGCTCGTCCCGGGCGCCCAGCGTGTCCAGGTTGTCCGGGCCGTAGACCCGCTCGGTGTCCGCCGCGAGCTGTTCCAGTACGCCGACCGCGTCCCGGAGCTGGCCCGCGGCGACCAGGGCGTGCCCCAGGTCGCGCCGGGCGGCCAGCACGTCGCGATGGTCCCGGCCCAGGGTGCGGGCCCGGCGGTCCAGGACCCACTGCACCCACCGCACGGCATCGGTGGTCCGGCCGGCGGCCAGGTAGGCGGCGATCAGCCGCTGAACCGTGGTCAGGGTGTCCGGGTGGTCGGCCCCGAGCAGCCGTTCGCTGACCGATGCCAGGTCGCGCCAGTAGTCGGCGGCCGGGCCGCTCAGCTTGCTGCTGTCCAGGCTCTCGCCTACGCGCATCAGCACCGGGTGGCAACCGCCGGCCCAGAGCAGGTCGCCGGCCGCGCGCCACAGGCTGGACGCGCAGGCCCGCAGGCTCTCGGCCAGCCAGGCGGCCTGCTCCTCGGCCGGCCACGACTCCATCAGCGCGTCCGCCGCCGATCGGGCCGACTGCTCCAGCATCCCCTCCGGCATGGTGGCGCGCAGTGCCCCCTGCAGCACCGTGCTCATCCTGACCATGGGCGGCGTGGTGGTCCGGTCGATGGTCACCAGGCCGGACCGTTCCAGCATCAGCAGGGTCCGGCCCGCGCTGTCCCGGTCCGGCCGGGCGCCGCCGCCGTAGTTGGCCAGGTAGTCGCGGGCAGCCGGGGCGGTCAGCACGCCGGCCGGGATGGCGTGCCCGTCGAGCAGCGCCACCAGGGCCAGCAGCGCCTGGGCCGGCACCTCCGGTGACAGCCAGTCGGCCTGTTCGAAGCAGAACGTCCAGGTGACAGCGGCGGCCGGCGGCGGTGCGCTGGACGGCTCGGTCATCTGTTCCCGCCGCCGCACGAACGCTTCCTGGTAGTCGCGGCAGGTCCAGGCCGAGCTGGTGATCACCGAGCAGGCCTGCGCCAGCGCCAGCGGCTCGGAGTCAAGCTGCTTGACCAGGTCGATGGCGCCCAGCCGCCGGTCGGGGTCGGCGCTCAGCCGGCCCATCAGGTAGTTCAGCGCCTCCCGGCTGCTGTACAGCCCGATCGGTATGGTCCGGGTCCCGCGCGGCATCACCTCGGTGACCGTCGCCGCGTCGGCCGTGGTGACCAGCACCCGGCCCGCCGGTCCCGTCGGCCACAGTCCGCGCAGATCGGCCGAGCGGGCCAGGTCGTCCAGCACCAGCAGCCACGGCCGGCTGGTGTCGTTCAGCCAGCTGATCAACCTCGCCGCCACCAGCTCGGCGGTACCCACCGGGGTCGAGCCGGTGATGGCCGCGGCCGCTTCACCGTAGGCGCTCAGCACCGATGACCGGCTGGTGGCGGTGACCCACACCAGCAACTCGACCTGCCGGGCCTGCCACAGCGCTTCGGCCGTGGCCACCGCGAGCTGGGTCTTGCCCGACAACCGCGTCCAGTCCGGTCCTGCCGGGCCACCGGTACGGCTGGGCACCAGGGCGACGGGGGCCCCGGGCACCAGCGCCGCCGCGAGGTTCGGCGCGGTCTCTGGCCGGGCACTGAATTCACTGGCCCGGGCCGGCGCCACACCCACGCGGAGCGGCCAGCGGACTTCGGCGCGCCGCGAATCCGCCAGCTCAGAAGCTGGGGTGTCCGAGGCGGTCATGCTCTCGATCACCTTCCGTACATCCTGTCGCGCGTACTGCGCTCTTCACGCACCGTATCGTCCAGGACGCGCCGTACCAAGACTCGTTTTCCAGGCCTTGTGCTCACGCACCGTAGTGTAGCCGGACATGTCCCGGGCGATCCGCCGGGCGGATCTGCGCGGTAAATACGCCGAAAGCCGAACCGCATAAACGGACAGAAGGCAAAATCGGGACGGCTGGGGATCAAGCTCCTGCCCCCTCATTTGCTTCTGTCGTTGACGGACTACAAGTAATCAGGGTCATCGGCGCCAATGGTCCGATAAGGGCTGAACGTTATCAATCAGACGGTGAAAAGTCACCCACCCGGCCGGGCCGCCGGGACTCCGGCAGGCCCGCCGCAGCGGCCATGCCGGGCCGGAGACCGCGCGGATGGCCTCTGGTCAGCCAGTTTGGGTAAGACGCCAACCTACTGCCGGTTAAGTTAATTGGGGGCACGCCACGACGGTCAACGGAAATGGACTGAGGTCGGCCCGAACGTGTCCCCATAATGCTCAGGTCCGTGTGGGTATTTGAGTAATGACACGGCTTATCAATCGAGCTAGCGGTCGGGGCGGCCCACGCCGCAGGGGCCGGTTTCCGCGCGGCCGGCGGGCGGTCGTCCGGCCTGGTCCTCCTCGGGGGCAGCGTCTTCGGGCTCACCGTGGTGGGCTTCCGATTGCTGCGGGCCGGGGTACCGGACTTCCGCCGACGCGGCCTGACGTCGCCGTGACCAGCGCCGGATTCGCCGGAACGCTTCGATCAGGGCGCTGATGACCAGCGTGATGCCGAGGGACAGCAGCAGCCCGGCCCACGGCTTGTCCTCGAAGGCCCGCCCGCCGAGCCGGCCGATGAAGAACGAGTACATGGCCCAGGCCACCGCGGCCACCGCGGTGGCGGGCACGAACCGTCGCCGCGGGTAACCGATCAAGCCGCAACACAACGTGACTGCGGTCCGGCCGCCGGGGATGAACCGGCAAACGATGATCAGCTGGGTACCGTACCGGTCCAGCGATTGCTCGGCCCAGGACCGCTGGCGGGCGCCGCGGGCGGAGGAGAAGAACCGCCGTTCCACCCGGGGGCCGAACCGGTGGCCGATCAGGTAGCAGAGGTTGTCGCCCAGGAACGCCCCGAGCGCCGCGCACAAGACCAGCAGCGCGATGCGGGGGTCGGAGCTGCCCGCGGTGGCCACGCCGAGGGCGATGACGGCCGTCTCGCTGGGCAGGATGGGGAAGATCGCATCCAGGCCCGGGATGATGATCGCGATCGCGTACGACAGGGCCGAATCCGGCTGCAGGCTGGTGAGGGCGCTGGTGAAGATCATTGTCCCCGCCGGGATCGGCCCAGCCGGAGCAGGATCACGGCGAGCGCGACCCCGAACAGAGCCCACGGGATCAGGGCGATCAGGTCCATGCCGGTCATCCACGCCGTCCTTGCTGCTGATGAGGTCATGGTCATTGCACCCGATGCTGGTGACCACGTGGTGAAGTTGGCATGGTGGCGGTATGGAGACGGAAGGCGGGGTGACCGGACATGGCGACCGTGCTGGTCGTGGAAGACGAGCGTAAGCTACGGGACTTCGTGCGCTCTTACCTGGAGCGGGCCGGGTTCACCGTGCTGTCGACCGGTTCGGGGGCGGAGGCGATCGCCATGGCCGCGGACGGCGCACCCGACCTGGTCGTGCTGGACCTCGGGCTGCCGGACGTGCCGGGCGAGACCGTGGCCCGTGAGCTGCGCACCGCCTCGGCCGTCCCGATCCTCATGCTGACCGCCAGGAGCACCGAGGAGGACCGGATCCGGGGCCTGGAGCTCGGCGCCGACGACTACGTGACCAAGCCCTTTAGCCCCCGTGAGCTGGTGCTGCGGGTCCAGGCCATCCTGCGCCGCGGCGGTCCGGCGGTCGAGCAGGGCGTGACCAGCTTCGGTGACGCCGAGCTGGTCATCGACGAGCCGCAGCGCCTGGTCACGGTGCGGGGCCAGACGGTCAGCGTGACCCCGACCGAATGGGGGGTGCTGATGGCGCTGGCCACCGTCCCGGGCCGGGTCTACTCGCGGTTCGAGCTGATCAACCGGGTGCGGGGTTATGAGTTCGAAGGGTACGAGCGCACCGTCGACTCGCACGTGAAGAACCTGCGCCGTAAGATCGAGAGCGACCCGGCCCAGCCGCAGATCGTGCAGACCGTGCTGGGCGGCGGCTACCGGCTCGGCCTGACCCGCGATGACTGACCTGGCCGACACTTCGACCGGCCGCCGCGACGACCGGCCCGCGATGACTGACCCGGCGGCCCGCGGTGACACCCTCGGCCTGCGGCTGGCCCTGGCGTTCCTGGGGGTGGCGCTGGCCGCGGTGGCGCTGCTGGCGGGCCTCACCGCCGCGTTCAGCGCGGCCGACGTCTCGAACCTGGCCCGCCACCAGCGGGCCGACCTGACCAGCGCGATCGCGATCGCGGCCGGGGCGACCTACGCCCGGAACGACAGCTGGCAGGCCGCGGAGCTGTCCCCGGTGCTGGACCTGGCCGCGCGGACCGGCGCGGACGTCGCCATCCAGGACCGCTCCGGGCAGACCGTGATCGCCTCCCGTGGCTTCCGCACCAACACCGGAGCCCAGTCCAGCGCGCCGATCATTGTCGACGGCGCGCGCATCGGCCAGGTGGTGGTCCGCTCCACCGGTTCCGGGCTGGGCGCGGCCGACCGGACGCTGCAGACCGCGCTGCTCCGGGCGATCGCGGGTGCGGCCGGCCTGGCCGCCCTGCTGGCCCTGATCACCGGGCTGACCGTGGCCCGACGGATCACCCGGCCGGTCACCCGCCTGATCGCGGTGACCCGCGCCATGGCCAGTGGTGACCGCGCGGCCCGGGCCGGCGGCATCCGGGCGCCCGGTGAGCTGCGCGAGCTGGCCATCGCCTTCGACCAGATGGCCGGCACCCTGGACCGGCAGGAGCAGCTACGCCGCGACCTGGTGGCCGACGTCGCGCATGAGCTGCGCACCCCGGTGGCGATCCTGCAGGCCGGGCACGAAGCGCTGCTGGACGGCCTGGCCGAGCCCACCCCGGCCGAGCTGGCCTCGCTCCGGGACGAGGTACTGCGGCTGGCCCGGATGGTGGACGACCTGCAGACGCTGGCCGCGGCCGATGCCGCCGCCCTGCAGCTGGTGCTGCGCCCGGGCGACCTGGCGGGCATCGCGGCCGCCGCGGCCGCCAGCCTGGCCCGCCGGTTCGAGGCGGCCGGCGTCACCCTGGACCAGGACCTGGCGCCGGTCCCGGTGCGGGCGGACGAACGCTGGCTGCACCAGATCATCACCAACCTGCTGACCAACGCGCTCAAGTTCACCCCGGCCGGCGGCCACGTCACCATCGGCACCCGCCAGCGCGGCGCGGACGCGGTGCTCCAGGTCAGCGACACCGGCGTGGGCATAAGCCCCGAGGACCTGCCGCACATCTTCGACCGGTTCTGGCGGGGCCAGTCGGCGGCCCAGATCTCCGGCAGCGGTATCGGCCTGGCCATCGCCGCGCAGCTGGCCCAGGCGCACGGCGGGGCGCTGGCGGCCCGCAGTGAGCCCGCCCACGGCACCGAGCTCACGCTGACCCTGCCGGCCGCCCGGCCGGGTCCGGCCGCCTGACCGGGTCCGGCCGCCTGACCGGGCCCAGCCCGCGATTCAGCTGGTGCGGAACGAGTCCCGGTAGGCGTGCGGGCTGGTTCGCACCGCCCGGCCGAAGTGCTTGCGCAGGTTGCCGGCGGTGCAGAAGCCGGCGTTGACCGCAACCGCGTCGATGGGCAGATCGGTGGTCTCCAGCATCCGCTGGGCCAACCGGACCCGCTCCCGCACGATCCACTGGTACGGCGTCACGCCGGTGCTGGCCAGGAACCGCCGGGCGAACGTGCGCGGGCTCATGGCCGCCCGGTCAGCCAGGTCGCGCACGGTCACCTCCTGATCGAGGTGGGCTTGCAGCCAGGCCAGGGTGTCGGCGAACAGGTGCCGCTCGTCCAGCACCGGCATCGGGGTGTCGATGAACTGGGCCTGGCCGCCGTCCCGGTACAGCGGCACGACCAGTTCCCGGGCCAGCCGGGTGGCCACCTCACGGCCGAAGTCCCGCTGGACCACGTGCAGGCACAGGTCGATGCTGGCCGCACTGCCGGCCGAGGTGAGCAGGTTGCCCTCGTCCACGTACAGCACGTCCGGGTCCACCGTGACCCGCGGGTAGCGCGCGGCCAGCTCGGCGCACTCGGCCCAGTGCGTGGTGGCTCGGCGGCCGTCCAGGATCCCGGCCGCGGCCAGGACGAACGCCCCGGTGCACAGGGACAGGATGCGCTGGCCCCGGGCCCGGGCCGCCCGTAGCGCGTCGAGCACGGCCTCGGGCACCTGGTCGGCCTGGTCGGTCGGCAGCACGACCACCGTCCCGGCCGTGCCGATCGCGTCCAGGCCGTCCGGCACCTCCATCCGCAGGCCGACGTCCAGCTGGACGGAGGGCGTGGCCCCGCAGACGGTCAGCTGGTACCAGGGGACGCCGAACTCCTTTGCGTAGTGGGCGCCGAACACGTCGCACGCGACACCGATCTCGAACGCCGGAACCCCGTCGTAGACCACCAGGGCGACCGGCTCCGGTCCCCGATCCGGTCCCGGTGGCCGCCCCCGGGCCGGTCCCGGAGCCGGCCCCCGGGCCGCTTTCGCCATCGTGGCAGCTTTGTCGTGCATGTTGTCAATGATGCCACTTACCGGGCCGGGCGCAACCGGCCGAAGATGGAAATATGAGCAGCAAAACTGTCCTCGTCCTTACGGATTCGGCCGGCTCGGGGCAACTGATCATCCGGCCGGCCGGGATCACCAGCCGGCTACTGGCGCGGCTGTTCGGCCTGTCGCTGGACCGCCGGCTGGCCATCGGGGAGGCGCCCGAGTCGGGCCGCCTGCTCGCCGTCCGGGCCCGCCAGCTCGTCGTGCTGCGCTGGCGTCGCGAACTGGCCCGTAACTGGGAGCGCCTGCTGGAGGCGGCCAGGCGGCCGCAGCGAGGCGGCGCCCAAGCCTGGCTGAGCCGGGACCGGATCCTGGCCGCCGAGGCCGACGTGCGCGAGCTGGCCACGCAACTGCAGGCCCCGCTCCCGGTACGGGCGGCGGGCGTGGCCGCGGCGCACGTACTGCTGACCGACGCCACTGGGCCGCTGTACAACCGGCGTAACGGCACCACGCTGACCGGCCAGCTGCGCGAAATCAGCGCTCAGCTGGACCCGGGCCTGCCGCTTCAGTCGCTGGTGCGCTCGAAGACGTAGAGGTGGTTCAGGCCGAGCTGGAACCGCTGGTGCTTGTGCCGCCGCCAGTGCGGCGCGGTGAAGACCGTCTCCAGGTCGGCGGGCTGGAACCCGTGGTGCTGGTGGGCCTCGATCCCGGCGATCAGCCGCAGCCGGATCAGCACGTGCAGCATGTGGTCGACCGTCGGCGCCGGCACGGTGATGATCAGCCGGCCGCCCGCCGCCATCAGCCCGGCCAGGGACTTGGCCCAGGTGGCCAGCTCGTCTTCGGGAATGTGCTCAAAAACGGCCAGCGCCGTGGCCGCGTTGAACTGCTGGTCCGGCAGCGGCGGCAGGTCGTCCGGGAACATCCCCTTGACCATGGTGACGCCCGGCATCGGGGGTACGTCGATGAGCTCGGGGTCGATGCCGACGCCACTGGCTCCGGTCAGCCGGAACAGGGCCCCGTCGTGGGTCCCGATGTCCAGCAGCTGACTGGCGTCGGGCAGCTCCTTGACGGCCATCCGGATCCGCCACCGCTGCAGGAAACGGTCAAGCCAGGTCGTCGGCTGCGGGGCAGCCTTCTGTGCCTCAATCACCGATCACGCACGCCGAGTTCATGGCCAAGGCCTTCCAGATATTGGTGGTGCGGAGCAGTTCGTACCTGAACTACGCAGGCCGTTAAGTCCGGTATGCCCCTGATCTCCAGCTCAGAAAACCCGCAGCACGACCTCTGAGTAGGGTCGGAAAGTATCATAAAGACCGCAGCGCAGTATAGGGAGCGATTGGCCGCAAAGCTTTGAGAAACCCGGTCAGTGCACCGACCCGAGGGTGACGGTCAGCAGGCTCGGGCTGCCGCTGGACACGGCGCCGGACTGGTCGGTCCCGCCGGTCGGTGCAACGTCATCGTAGGGGAACGCGTAGCCGCGGTGGTCCTGCGAGGTGGCGTGCACGATCCGCGCGTAGTGGTTGGTGGTCGCGTTGGCGTAGTAATCGGCCGGGTTTTCCCCGTCTGGCTGACTGGAGTCGGTCAGCAGCGTGCTGCGGTTGAACGCCGCGGCCAGCCGGGGCAGGATGGCCAGCATCTCGGCGCTCAGCCCGGCCGGGCTGAACGGGCCGCTGTTGCACCCGAAGATGTCCGCCGCCGACGGCTGGCTGAACGAGCCGACGCCGCTGAACGTGAGCGCGCCCCCGCTGACCTGGCCGGTAACGGTCCCGTAGGACGCCTGGGTGTCGACGCTCAGCGTGGCCGACTCGTACAGTTGCCAGACCTGGCCGACGTAGCTGTCGTAGTAGCCGGAGAACAGCCCGGAGTTCATCACGATGCCGTTGGTCGGGCTGAGCGCGCGCAGGTTCTGCCCGTTGCCGGTCACGATAAGCTGGTCCCAGCCCTGCCCGTCCGCGCTGGCCTGAGCGGACAGGCCGGAGCACACGGTGTCCAGGCCGCCGTTCGGCAGGCCGGCCGCGCTCTGCTGGCCACCGGAAGAATCGGTCAGGCTCAGCCCGATCGGGATGCAGACGAAGTCGACCATGCTGATGTTGGCGAACAGCTGCGAGGAGTTGTAGGTCAGCTCGGCGAAGTCCCACAGCTGGCCGATGTTGGGGTCGGACGGGTTGGTCACCGAGGGCTCGACCAGGGCTGGGCCCGGGTTGAGCTGGAAGGTGAGCGGCGATCCGATCGAGAACCAGATCCGGGCCCCGGCCAGGTGCGGGATCGTGATCTGCCTGGCCGCGCCGCCCGAGGCGTTCAGCGGGATCGCGCAGTTCATCGGGACCGGCTGGTTGGTGCCGGACGGCGATGACGGGTAGTACGGGGTCTGGCCGTCCGCCTCCAGCAGCATGAGCGCGTTGCCGTTGTCGATGGCCTGGCCGGTGACGTAGGCGTACACCGTGTCGGAGCCGGTGTTGTTGACCAGGGCGACGGCCAGCGTCGAGGCCGTGGTCGTGGCGGCGGCCGGGCGGAGCCGTACGCGGTGGCCCCGCTCCTCGGTGACCAGCGTGGCGGTGACGGCGGGTACGGCCAGCGCGGCCAGCGAACCGGTGACGAACTTCCTGCGGGAGATCACGACTACTCCTTTGCCTCGTGGTCCAGCTCAAGCGTGTCCGGTCCCCGCGCGCCAGGTCGCGCGCGACCGCCGTGACACAACGATCCCCAGGTGACGGCGAGACTAACACGTCTTGTGCCAATTTAAGGAGGAATTTGGTGATGTAACCGGTTACGGTGATCGATAATAACCATTTATAATGTTGTTTTATGTTGCTTTAGTTCTAACCCTGTGACGTGTCCGCCGGGAATGCCGGCCTTCAGGGCATGTCACCGAGGTCCGGTGCGTCATCCGGACGGAAAGCCACACAATCCATCTCGACCAGGGCGCCCAGGGCCAGCGCGGTGCCGCCCACGGTGATCCGCGCGGGCGGGTCGGCGCCGAAGACGCCGAGGTAGGCCTGGTTCATGGCGGCGAAGCTGGCCATGTCGGTCAGGTACACGTCCACCTTGGCCACGTCGGCCAGGCCGCACCCGCAGGCGGCCAGGATCGTCTCGATGTTGCGCAGCGTCTGCGTCGTCTGGGCCGCGATCCCACCAGGTACCAGTTCCAGGGACCCGGGCTGAGTCCCCAGCGTGCCGGACACGAACACCTGGTCACCGGCCACCGTGGCCTGGCAGAAGGCCGGCAGCCCGGCCACATCGGCAACGTTGATCTTCCGTACAGCTGGCATGGCGCCTCCTGGTCTCGGCGAGATGATCTATCCGGCCTAGCGAGTCCCGGGCCGAAGGCCGGGCGACTGGCCGGTCCTACGGCTGGTACCGCTGCGGGCATCGGGGGGTCCAGGAGGATCGTCCCCCCGGACGGGTCAGCCCGCGGGCCGGAACGTCGCCGCGAAGGCCTGGAAGTAGTGGTAGTCGGCACTCCAGTCGCTGGCCGGCGTCGACCAGTACAGCGCGTAGGCGTGCGTCGCGTTGGCCAGCACGTTCCGGCTCAGGATGTGGACCGGGATATTGTCCCGGTCGTAGGTGAACTCCCAGTCCGCGGCCTGCTCGGCCTGTGGGTAGGACACGGACTGCAGCCGCAGCAGGCGATAACCGGGATAGCTGTCCTGCCGGGCCGCGGCCTGCTGCTTCCAGTCCGCCAGCGCGTTGGGCTGCGGCTGGTCCGACTGGTCGATGAGCAGGAAGATCCCGCTATCGGCCGGATCCCGGACGTACACGTAGTGACCCACGTGCGAGACCTGCCAGCCGTCCGGCACCCCGATGGAAAACCCGGTGGAGTTGGTGAACCGCCGGAATCCAGCGGGCAGCGCCGCGCTGCCGCCGGAGCCCGAAGCGGACGCCGACGGGCTCGCGGTCGGGCTCACCGATGGGCTGGCGGACGGGGTAGCAGAGGGGGTGGCCGAAGGCCGGGCCGATGCCGACGCGCTGTGCGAGGTGGCCGGCGGCGCGGCCTGGTGCTGCCCGGGCGAGTGGTTCGAGGTCAGCACCAGGCTGACCACCACCGCCACGATCACCACCACCGCCGCCGCCGCGGCCGCGAGCAGGATCCGCCTCCGCTCCCGGCCCCGTCCCCTGGCCTGCCCGTTTGCGCCCGCCGCCGGGGCCACCGCGGCCGGGAAAGCCACCTCAGGCCGCCCCGGCGTCCCGTCCGGCCCACGCGCCAAGCCGTCAGCCGCCCCAGGCTCACCAAAGCCGTCCGTTCCGGAGTCGCCGGAGCCGGCCATCCCGGAGTCGCCGGAGCCGCCCGTCCCGGGCTCGCCGGAGCTGCCCGGATCGGTTCCAGCGTCGGCGGCAGCCTTCAGCCCCGCGTCCTCCACGGTGTCACCCGCGACCGGCAGTGGCCCGGTCGTTGGCTTGCCCGACGTCTCACTCGGAAGCCCGGCCGCCACAGCCGACCCGGTCCCGGCCCCCACGGCCGCCGCGGCCCCGGTCCCCATGGCCCGGCCCGCCTCAGGCCGCCCGGCCTCAACTACCTCGCGTTCCCCGCCGGCCTCAGACTCCGCACCCGCACCCGCACCCGCCGCCGCAGCCGCCTCATGTTCCCCGCTGGCCTCGGACTCTGCACCCGCAGCCGCACCCGCACCCGCGTCAGCCGCCGCAACCGCAACCGCCGCAGCCGCCTCATGTTCCCCTCTGGCCTCAGATTTCGCAGCCGCATCGCTGTTAGACTCAGCCTCAGCCTCAGCCTCAGCCGCAGGCGCCGCAACCGCCTCCGCCTCAACTACCTCATATTTCCCGCTGGCCTCAAGGCCCTCAGGGGCCACGTCGGACTCGACCACCCCAGCCTCGCCAACCTCAGCCAGCCCAGTCGCCTCGGGCGTCGCTTCTGTGGCCAGGGTGAGGGGTGCGGCGCCCTCGGCCAGGCGCTGCAGCATCTCTTCGACCTGGGCGGCGCTCAGCCGCTCGTCGGGTTCCTTGCGTAGCAGGCCGCTGATGACTGGCCACAGTGGACCGGCATGAGTCGGCGGGTCGGGCTCCTCGGTGACCACCGCGGTCAGGCTGGCCAGGGCCCCCTCCCGGTCGAACGGCGGGCGGCCCTCCACCGCCGCGTACAGGCAAGCGCCCAGGGCCCACAGGTCGGCCGCGGCGGCGGCCCGGCTGCCCCGGGCCCGTTCGGGGGAGATGTAGGACGGCGATCCGATCAGCACCCCGGTGCCGGTCAGGACCGGGCTGTCGGTGGCCCGGGCGATGCCGAAGTCGGTCAGCACGACCCGGCCCTCGGGGGCGAGGAGCACGTTGGCCGGTTTCACGTCCCGGTGCAGCACGCCCACCTTGTGCGCGGCCCGCAGCGCGGCCAGGATGCCCAAGCCGACCTGCGCGGCCTGGGCCGGGGTCAGCGGGCCGTCCGCCTGGACCCGATCGCGGAGCGACCGGAACGGGACCAGCTCCATGATGATCCAGGGTCGGTCGTCCTCGTCCACCACGTCGTAGACGCCGACCACGTTCGGGTGGTTCAGCCGGGCCGCCATCTGGGCCTCGCGCTGGGCCCGCTGCCGGGCCAGGTCCCACTCGGCCGCGTCCATGTGCGCCGGCCAGACGATCTCCTTGACCGCCACGTCCCGGCCCAGCAGGTCGTCGCGAGCCTGCCAGACCACGCCCATCCCGCCCCGCCCGATAATGGCGCGTAGCCGGTAACGACCGGCAAGAACGCGTTCTGGCTCAGCGGGACCCATATCCCGCCGAATACCCGCCAAAGCGCTCAACTAACGTTCATCGGCCCCGCCTGGCCGGCCCCACCTACCGAGCCTGGAACGATGGGGTCCATGAATTCGCCGGAACTGATGCGCGCCGCCCACGAGCGGGGAGTGGCCACGTCGTACCGGGCCTCGGGTGGCCGCGAGGTCACCGTGGCGCCGGCCACCATCGAAGCCATCCTCGCTGCGCTCGGGGACCCGCCCGTCAGCCGTCCCGCCGCTGGGCCCGAGCAGACCGCCCGGGCGGACGCCGTCGCGCCGACGCCGGCCCAGCGGACCTGGGGCCTGACCGTCCAGCTCTACGCGGTCCGGTCGGCCGCGTCCTGGGGGCACGGCGATTTTCGCGACCTGGCTGACCTGGCCGTCCTGAGCGCGCGCGAGTTCGGGGCCGGGTTCGTGCTGATCAACCCGCTGCACGCGGCCGAGCCGGTCTCTCCGGTCAGCGCTTCGCCGTACCTGCCGATGAGCAGGCAGTTCATCAGCCCGCTGTACCTGCGGATCGAGGACATCCCGGAGTACGCGGCGCTGGACGAGCGCGAGCGCGGCCACCTGGCCGCGCTGGCCAAGCCGCTCCGGGCCAGCAGCCAGGCCGGGGCGCTGATCGACCGCGACGCGGTGTGGGCGGCCAAGCGGGCCGCGCTCAAGATCCTGCACCAGGTTCCGCTGAGCGCCGCGCGGCAGACGGAGTACGACCGGTACCGCGAGGAGGCCGGTGACGAGCTGCGTGACTGGGCCACCTGGTGTGTGCTGGCCGAGACGCGCGGCCCGGACTGGCGGGAGTGGCCCGCGGTGCTGGCCCGCCCCGGCTCGGACATGGTGGCGGCCGAGCTCAGCCGGATGAGCCGGGAGGCGGACTTCCACAGCTGGCTGCAGTGGCTGGCCAGCCGACAGCTGGCCGCGGCCCAGGCCGCGGCGCGCGAAGCTGGCATGGGCATCGGGATCATCCAGGACCTGGCCGTCGGGACCAGCCCGGCCGGGGCCGATGTCTGGGCCCACCGAGACCTGTACGTGCCCGGGGTTTCGGTGGGCGCGCCGCCGGACGAGTTCAACCAGCTGGGTCAGGACTGGGGCTCCCAGCCCTGGCACCCGGAGCGGCTGGCCGAACAGGACTACCGCGCCCTGTCCGACCTGGTCAACGCGGCCACCCGCAGCGGCGGTGCGCTGCGCATGGACCACGTGATGGGCCTGTTCCGCCTGTGGTGGGTGCCGCCGGGCCTTACCCCCGACCAGGGGACCTACGTCAGCTACGACCACGTGGCCACGGTGGGGACGCTGGCCCGGGCCGCGGCGGATCAGGGTTTCCTGGTCATCGGCGAGGATTTGGGCACGATCGAGCCCTGGATCCGCGAGTACCTGGCCGACCACGGGGTGCTCGGTACCTCGATGCTGTGGTTCGAACGCGACGACGATGGCGCGCCGCTGGCCCCCAGCCAATGGCGGGCGGCCAGCCTGGCCACGGTGGGCACGCACGACATACCGCCGGCGGCGGCCTTCGTCACCGGCGAGCACGTCGCGCTGCGGGCGGGCCTGGACGTGCTGGCTCAGTCCGAGGAGGCCGAGCGGGGCGACCACGAACAGACCATGGCCGCCTGGCGGGAGGCGCTGGTCCGCGAGGGCCTGCTGCCCGCCGATGGGTCGGCGACCGTGGCCGAACAGGTGGTCGCGCTGTACGCCTACCTGGCCCGGACCCCGTCCGCGCTGATCGGGGTGTCGCTGCCGGACGCGGTGGGCCAGCGCGCGCCGCAGAACATCCCGGGGACCGTCGACGAGTACCCCAACTGGCGCATCCCGCTGGCCGACGGCGATGGCCGGCCGGTCCTGCTGGAAGACCTGGCCGGCCATCCCGGCCTGCAGGCCATCGCCGCCGTCGTGGGCGCACCGTCGGCGGCCCGGCTGAGCTGAGCTCTGAGCTGAACCCCTGACCTGAACGCCGGGCTGAACCGCTAGCTGGCCGTCCAGCCCGGGTCACGGCCGGAGCTGGCCAGCAGCTGGTCGAACTCCGGCGCGCCCGGCGCCACCTCCACCGGCGGGGCGAAGCCCTGGTACTGGCGGAACAGCTCCGCGTTGGCCGCCACGGCCTGGGCCGCGGCGGCCAGCACCGGGCCGTCGCAGTGGTAGTCCTGGCCGGTGGCCCGGGCGATGTCCCAGCCGTGCAGCACCATCTCGGCCACCAGCAGCGCGCCCACGTCGGCTGACGGGGTCGGCGTGCCCATCATCGCCAGCTCACGGGCCCAGGCCCCTGGTTCGGACCAGGCCGTCACGGCCCGGTCAATCTGGGCCGCATAAGCCTGGGCGTAGTCCGGCTGCGCGGTGAAATCGGTGGTCGTCAGCTCCTCGGGCAGCTTCTCGTCGCGGGCCCGCCGCTCGGCCGAGTAGGCCGTCCACAGGATCGTGTGGTTGAGCAGAGTCCGCAGGTCCCAGTCCGTACACGGCGTGGGCCCGTCGAGCGGGCGGGTGCTGGCTCCGGCCACCACCCTGGTGTCCTCGGCCGCCGCGGCCGCCATCTCCTTGTGCAGATCCATCATCATCTCCCCTCGTCAGAGCCCCACGCTAGCCAGGCCGGGCGCGGCCGGTCTTGAACAAACGCGACACCTATGCTGGGCGGATGACGGAGGCTCCCGGGCTGAGCCGCGGTGTGCTGTACCAGCGAGCCGCGGCGTCCCGCTTCCAGCTGCGCCAGTACCCGCCATCGCCGGGGCTGGCCCCGTTCGTGGACTACTACTGGATCGTCCGCTGGGACCTGCGCGGTGAGCCAGCGTACGAACAGGCGGTCCTGCCGCATCCCAACGTCCACCTGACTTTCGAGCCGGAGCGGACGGCGATCTACGGCGTGATCACCAAGCTGTTCCTGCGCAAAATCGAGGGTCAGGGCGTCACGCTGGGCGTCCGGTTCTGGCCCGGTGGGTTCCGCCCGTTCTGGCCGGAACCGATCGCCCGGCTCACCGGCCAGGTCGTGCCCGCGGTCCAGCTGCTCGGGCCGGACGCCGAGCAGGCCCGGCAGGTGGTCGTGACCGATCCCGACGACGCCGTGCTGGTGGCCCGGGTCGAGGGCCTGCTCGAAGCGGTCCGGCCGGCCCAGGATCCCGTGGCCGAGCAGGTGGCGTCGATGGTGGCGCGGATCGTCGAGGACCCGGCGCTGCGCCGGGTCGACCAGCTCGCCGCCACCTTCGAGCGGCCGGTGCGCCGGGTACAGCGGCTGTTCTCGGATTACGTGGGGGTCAGCCCCAAGTGGGTGATGCGGCGGGCCCGCCTGCACGACGCGGCGCTGCGGGCCGAGCAGGGCGGCCCGGTCGACTGGGCCGAGCTCGCGGCCGACCTCGGCTACAGCGACCAGGCTCACCTCACCCGGGATTTCACCACCATCATCGGCGAGCCGCCCGCCCGCTACGCCGCCGAGTGACGCCGGCTTTACGGCCAGGTCGGCAGGGCGGATGGCCGGTCAGTGCGGGATGCCGGAGATCCGGTCCCCGATGCGGGCCAGCGGCGAGGTCCGGTCCGCACCCTGGCCCTCGATCCGGTCGGCCGCCCGGTACAGCGTGTAAAGGCCGTGCACCCCGGTCCAGCGCAGCGGCTCCGGCTCCCAGGTGCGGGCGCGGTGCCCGACCCAGGGCAGCGCGGTGCGCGGGGTCGGTTCCCCCGCCACCAGGTCGGCCAGCGTGTGCCCGGCCAGGTTGGACGCGGCCACGCCGTGCCCGGTGTAGCCGCCGGCCGCGCCCAGCCCGGAGGCGCGGTCGAGGGTGACGGTGGCGCACCAGTCGCGGGGCACGCCGAGCACGCCGCACCAGGCGTGGTCGATGCGGGCCCCGGCAGCGGCCGGGAACAACCGGCCCAGGATGTGGCCCAGCGTGTCGATGGTCTCGGGCTGGGTCGTGCCCCGGTGGTCGAGGGTGGACCCGAACCGGTACGGGATGCCGCGGCCGCCGATGGCGATCCGCCCATCCTCGGTGCGCTGGGCGTACATGTAGACGTGGGCGCTGTCGCCGATCGCCTCCCGGCCTGCCCAGCCGATTTCCTGCCAGGCGGCCTCGCTCAGCGGCTCGGTCACGATCATCGAGCTGTTCATGGGCAGCAGCGTCCGGCGCTGACCCGGCAGCCGCGCCGTGAAGCCTTCGGTGGCGCGGAGCACGAACCGGGCCGTGACGTCACCGAACACGGTGCAGGCCCGCGGGCCGGTGTCCGGCCCGGCACCGCCTGAACCGGGCACGATCTGGGTCACCGGGGTGGCTTCGTAGATCTCGACCCCGCTGCGCTCCACCGCGTCGGCCAGGCCGGTGACCAGCTTGGCCGGCTGGATCCGGGCGCAGTCCGGTGAGTACAGCGCGCCCAGTCCACCGGCCACGCGGACCCGGGCGGACAGCTCGGCCTGGCCCAGGAACTGGACCTCTTTTTCGCCCAGCCCCCATTGGCGATCGGACAGCAGCTCTTCGTGGAGCCGGCCGAGCTGGGCCGGGGTGGTGGCCACGGACAGCTCGCCCCCCTTGACCAGATCGGCGTCGATACCCTCGGCTGCGCAGACCCGGGCCACCTCGTCCACCGTCTCCCGCAGCTGGCGCTGCAGGTCCAGGACGGCGTCCCGGCCGCCGGGACCGTGGGCGTACCGGTCTCGCGACCCGGGCAGGGCGCTGGTCAGCCAGCCTCCGTTGCGGCCGGATGCGCCGAAGCCGGCGAACGCGGCCTCGAGCACCACCACCCGCAGCCCAGGCTGGGACTGCTTGAGGTAGTAGGCCGTCCACAGGCCGGTGAACCCGCCCCCGACGATGCAGACGTCGGCCGTCAGCGAGCCGGGCAGCGACGGCCGCCGGGGCGGGAAACCGCCCCGGGCTCGCCACCAGAACGACACGTCGCCGTTGTGCTCGGCCGTCAGCCGCGGTCCGCCGCTGGTTCCGGGCATGCGCATGGTTCGACTCCCTCCGCGGGCCGGTCGCGCCCAGGGGAGCTGCTAACCCAGGCCCAGCTCGGACTGTATCGCCGTCGGCAGCTGGCCCAGCACGGACGCGGGCAGTGAGCCCAGGACCGAGGGTGGCAGCTGGGCCAGCACGGACGGCGGGAGCGTGCTCAGCACCGACGGCGGTAGCTTCTCCAGGACCGGGACCGGCAGCGTGGCCAGCACCGAGGGCGGCAGGGTGGCCAGCACGGATGTGGGCAGGGTGGCCAGGGTGCTGGCGGGCAGCGTGGTCAGGACCGACGCGGGCAGCCTGGCCAGGACGGACGTGGGCAACCTGGTCAGGACCGACGTGGGCAGCGTAGCCAGCACCGGGACCGGCAGACCGGTCAGCGCGGAGACCGGCAGCCTGGCCAGCGTGGTGACCGGCAGCCTGGCCAGCGCGGCCGGCGGCAGGGTGGCCAGGGTCGCGGCGGGCAGGGTGACCAGCACCGAGGCGGGCAGCTTGGCCAGGGTCGAGACCGGCAGCTGTTCCAGCAGGGCCGGGGGCAAGGCCGTCAGCGCGGTCAGCGGCAGGCTGGCGGCCAGGGACGGCCGCGGCAGCGTGGGCAGGCCAAGCACCAGGGCGCAGTAGTCCGGCACGTTGGTGGCGGCGCCAGCGGCCGAGGTCAGCGGGGCGAACCCCGGGCTGGTCAGCACGCTGCCGACCCTCGGACTGGCCAGAGCCTGAGTCAGGCCGGTGGTGCTGAGGGTCCGCCCGGTGGCCGCCGCGGTGTCGCCTGGCCGCGCCGCGACGTGCCCCGCGACCTCGGTGCACAGCCCGGACAGCTTGGTCACCGGCGCGGCCGCCCGGCTGCCCGGCGTGGCCGTACCCGGCGAGCCCGGGGCGGGCCGGCCGGCCGGGGCGGCCGGGGCGGCCGCGGTGTGGTCGGGCGCCGGTGCGGGCGCCTGGCTGGCCGGGAGGCTCGGCCGCCCGGTGGCCGCGGTGCCCGACTGGGACGGCGTGGTGCCGCTGAAGACCCCGGTGGCCGCGGCCAGGGCCACGCCCGCTCCGCCCAGCGCGGCCACCACCCCGAGCGACCGGAAACCGAGGTGCCGGGCCAGCCGCGACCCGCCTGACCTGGTGCGACCGGGCTGGTCGGGCTGCTCCTGGCCGGTCGCCGGTGACGGCGCGAGGTGAGCCGCCGTGAACGCGGCCACGGCCAGATCCTCACCGGCCAGCTCGCCCGCCGAGCCCGGCGCGGCCGCGGCCGCCAGCAGCCGGGCCACCGGATCATCGGGCCGCGCGGAACCGGCCGCGGACCCGTCAAGCAGTTGCTCGGCGGCCTCGCGGTCGATGGGGCGGGACTGACTGGGGCTCATCTCATGTCCTTCAGCGTCAACGGCCGGGCCGGTGTCACTACGCCGTGTGTCGCGCTCCTCACTGGTCATCGGATCCTGCCTGCTCCAGGCGGGTGGCGAGCCGCCGGAGCCCGCGGTAGGCCGCGGTCCGGACCGCGCCCGCCTTCTTGCCCAGGACCCGGCCGGCGGTTTCCGCGTCCAGTCCCATGACGACCCGCAGCAGGACCGCTTCGGCCTGGTCCGGCGGAAGGTCGGCGATCATCGCCACCGCCGCCTGGGTGGCCACCGTGTCCACGGCGCTCTGGGCCGTATCGTCGCCGGCCGCCAGGTCGCCCAGGTCCTCGATCGGGGTGGACGCCGGCTGCGGGCGGCGCTGGTGGCGGCGCTGGTGGTCCAGGCCGCGGTGCCGGGCGATGGTGGCGGCCCAGCCGCGGAAACCGTCGGAGTCGCCGCTGAATACGGGCAGATCCCGCGCGATATGCAGCCAGGCTTCCGAGGCCACGTCTTCGGCGTCGTCGCCGACCATGGCGCGCAGGTAACGCAGCAGCCGCGGCTGCACGTCCCGGTAGAGCACGCGGAACGCCTGCTGATCGCCCTGCTGGGCGGCCCGCACCGCATCGGACAGATCGGGCTTGTCGGGCCGCGCCGTATCGGGCAGCGCCGTGTCGGCCGAACGGTCCATTCGCCCAATGATGGGGCATCAGGGACCCGTGGTGCGGAGACTAGCGCCGATTCGCCCGAAAGGGCTTGCGCGCCCCGGGCTGGTCCCGCCCAGCCCCCGGTGAGTAGCTTCGAGGTATGCGGCTTGGCGTGCTCGACGTGGGCTCCAACACGGTTCACCTGCTCGTCGTGGACGCCTACCCGGGTGCCCGCCCGCTGCCGGCCTTCTCGCACAAGGCCGAGATCCGGCTGGCCGACCACCTGGAAAACGGCGGCCGGCTGTCGGCCAAGGGCGAGCACCGGCTGCGCGAGTTCGTGGCCGAGGCGCTGCGGATCGCGGAGGACAAGGGCGTCGAGGATTTCGTCGGCTTCGCCACCTCCGCCATCAGGGACGCGGTCAACGGCGACGAGGTACTGCGGCGGATTACCGAGCAGACCAACGCCCGCATCAGCGTCCTGGACGGGGAGGAGGAGGCCCGGCTGACGTTCCTGGCTGCCCGGCGCTGGTTCGGCTGGTCGTCCGGCCGGCTGCTGGTCCTCGACATCGGCGGTGGCTCGCTGGAGATCGCCTCCGGCGTGGATGAGGAGCCGGACGTGGCCGTGTCGCTGCCGCTCGGGGCGGTCCGGCTGACCGGGGACTGGTTCCGGTCCGACCCGCCCACCGGCTCGCAGCGCCGGGACCTGCGGCGGCACGTGCGCGCCGAGATTGCCCGCACCGTCGGCGACGTCATGCGTTACGGTCGCCCCGACCATGCCGTGGCGACGTCCAAAACCTTCCGGCAGCTGGCCCGGATCGCGGGGGCGGCGGCGTCCGGCGAAGGCCCGTACGTCCGGCGCGTCCTGACCAGCGCGGACCTGGCCTCCTGGGCCGGCCGGCTGCCGACGATGACGCTGGCCGAGCGGGGCAAGCTGCCCGGCGTGTCCGCCGCCCGGGCCCCGCAGCTGCCCGCGGGCTCCATCGTCGCCGACGCGGCGATGGACCTGTTCGGCCTGGCCGAGCTGGAGATCTGCCCGTGGGCGCTGCGCGAAGGCGTGATCCTGCGCCGCCTCGACGTCCTGGCCTGAAGCAGGTCTCCAGAACGGCCACGGGCCCGGAGGGTGTACCCCCGGGCCCGTGCTGGTCAACTCGCCGTTAGTGCTGGTTAATCGGTGTTAGCTAATCGGGGTTAGCTAATCAGTGCTGGCGCTGCTCCCGGACGATGCGCACACCCTCGGTGGTCTCGTCCTTGTCGATCGTCCCGGTGTAGTTGCTGTCGGTGGCGCGGTGAGCCGGCGACGGGCGTCCCGGGCGCTCCTCGCCGTCCGAGCCCGGCCCGGAGTTGGCCGGCCGCAACTGGTCGGCGGGCAGTGGTGCGGGGGCCGGAACGGTAGGAGGCAACTGCCGCCCGCGTGGGGCCTCGTGCGCCCCACCGCGTGGGGCCTCGTGCGCGCCACCACGCGGGTGCACCAGCACCGGGTCGTGCACGGGGGGCTGACCCGGGGTGCCGGGCTGCTGGGAACCAGGCTGACCTGCGGGAGCCGCCGGGGTACCGGCACCGGTCCGCGGGGCGCCAGCCGGGCGCGGCGTGCCGGGCGGAACCGGAGCACCGGGGCCACTGGGGCCACCAGGAGCGGTGCGCTGGCCCCGGGCCGCGGCGTCTCCGAGCGGGGTCCCGTTGCCCGGGCGAGCCGACGCCATCGCCGGGTTCGCGGCCGTGGCGTTGGTGGCGTTGGTGGCGTTGGCGTTCTGCCCGCCGTTGCCCGCCTCGCCCGTCTTCTGGCCGATGGCCTTGGCCACGTTCTGGTCGACCTCGTCCTCCAGCGACGGGCGCGCGGTCTCCGCCGCGACCAGGCCGGACACACCGTCCAGGATGTCGGTCAGCCGGCGGATCGTCTCGGCGTGGCGGGTGCTGAGCAGGTTGAGCCTGCGCTCGGCGCCGTCGTGGATGGCCGCCGCGCGGGCCGTGGCCTCGTCCAGGGTCTGCTTGGCCTGGGCCTTGGCCGCGGAAAGCGCGTTGTCCGCCTTCTTGTGCGCGTCCGCCGTCAGGTGGTCGGCTTCGGCCCGGGCGGTCGTCCTCGTCTTGTCCGCCTCCGCGCGAGCCGCCGCAATCGCTCGCTCGGCCTGCTCCTGGGCCGCGGTGAGCATGTGCTCGGCCTGCTCCCGAGCCTCCTTGCGGCTCCGGTCGGCTTCCTGCTGCGCGTCCGACAGCTGCTTCTTGATGTCGCCGTCGGCCCGGTTCTTCTGCGCCTTGGCCTCGTCGTCGGCGAGCTTCAGGATCTGGGAGATCCGCTCGCTCACTTCCTCGTGGGCCGGCTTGTTGCCCAGGGCCGCCTGGCGGAGCGTCTGCGTCTCCTGCCGAAGCTGCTCGGTCTCGTCCAGTGAGCGGCCAAGCCGTTCCTCGAGCTCGCGGACCTGGCTCCGGCAGCGGGCGACGAATTCATCGACCTGCCGCCGGCTGTAGCCGCGCAGCTGCACCTCAAAAGCGTCTTCTTGGCTGGAGAGATTGGGAAGGAGATCGGTATTTTCGTTCATGGCTTCACGAAGACCTTATATCCGGGAGCGTGCAGGAAAGTTGACCGGTTGGCACGTTATCGCGGGACTACTGAGCGAGGAGTGATGTCGGCGGGAACCTTGTGGGCTGTGGTGAGATCGATATGTGCACGACTCTTGTCCCGAACGCCCCTCCCGCGCAACCGAAACGTCCAAGTGCCCCGGTATGCGCCCGGTTGGACCGGCCAAAACCCCACTGGGGTCCACGCTTGGCTTACACCACGTCGCGCACCGTCGCCACCTGCCACGCGGCACCGCCGGCTTGCTTGCGTGCCGACGGCCCGTCCCGACATCACCCGCGCCCGGCCTGCCGCGGACCCACCAGGCCGCACCGTGCCTGCACAATAACGCGCATTAGTCCTCGTATCAGTGCTTTATCGGATCACGGCCGGTCTTATCGGGCGATTAGTGGAATTGTGACCGCCGCTCTGGGTAAAACCACACCTGAGGGTGGTACAAGAATGGCCCTGATGGGTCATGCGGACCAGCGGCGGTACGACGTAGCCTTGAGACACAGGCGCCAAGCGTCAGCGTCGACGGAGGTGAGCACGGTGCCCGAGTTCGTAGATCTTCGTGTTCACGATCTGGTTGCGCTGGATGAGATCGAGCTGTACGCCGAGGTGCTGGGCGCGGTGGCCGCCAGCGATGGCCCGCTGAGCCGCGAAGAGCTGGACGAGGTGCTGGGCGTCCGCCCCACCCCCAGCGTGCTCGGCCGGATCGCCTAGCCCGTTCGTACTAGTCGCAGTAGCCCGCCCCGTACTAGTCCGGCTCAGGCGTCCCGTACATGACGTCGGTGGCGGCCAGGGTGAAACCGAGCGCCGTGTACATCCGCACCGCGGCCCGATTGGTCTCGTCCACGTAGAGCATGACCTCGGCCAGGCCCCGGTCGTCCCGCAGATAGCGCAGTCCGGTCAGCGTGAGCGCCCGTCCCAGCCCTGAGCCCTGCTCCGCCGGATCCACCCCGACCACGTAGACCTCGCCGGTTTCCGCGTCGTGCACCTTGGTCCAGTGGAACCCGGCCAGCCGCCCGTCCCGCTCGGCCAGGAAGAAGCCCGCCGGGTCGAACCAGGCCTCCTGCTCCCGCAGTTCCAGGTCGATCCGGGTCCAGGCGCCCTGCTCGGGATGGTGGGCGAAGGCCAGCGCGTTGAGCCGCAGCCAGCTCTCCTCATCCCGGCCCCGCTCGAACGTCCGGAGCGTCACCCCGGCCGGCCACGACGGCTCGGGCAACGGGTCCCGCAGCGGCCGGCTCATCTGGAACAGGGCCCGGACCCGGCTGAGCCCGGCCGCCCGAGCCAGTTCGGCCGCGGCGGGCAGGTCACCGTGGGCCCAGACCCGCAGCGCGCCCGATCCGGCCCGCTGGGTCAGCGCGTCCAGCAGCGCCCGGCCCGTGCCCTGGCGTCGGTGGCCCGAGCGGGTGACCACCTCGGCGCTGGCCACCCCGGGCTCCTCCCACTCCAGGTGGGCGTAACCGGTGATCACACCCTCCGTGCTGGCCAGCAGGTCGAGCCCGGCCGGCCCCGGCTCGCCAACGTCGCCTTCCGCCTGGCCGTGGCCCGTCAGCTGGCCGCGGTCGTCGTCGGGCGCGGCCCGGCCGCCGAAGCGCACATGCAGCATGGCCTGCTCGGACAGCGGAGCCACGCCGTCGGCCTCGGCCGCCTCGGCCACCAGCCGCAGCACCTGATCCCGCTGGGCCGGATTGAGCGATCCGGTTTCGGCTACGGCCGGCCCAGCCGCCGGGTCAGGCGCCGGGTCAGGCGCCGGGCTGGGCCTCGTGGAGGCGGACGGCTTCGCTGAGCCCGGCGTCGCCGTCGGATCCGGTCTCGTGGTCATCGTCTCCCGCGTCCTGGCCCATCCGCTGGTCGTCACTGGCGCCCTTGAACGGAACGAAACGGTAGCCGACGTTGCGGACGGTCCCGATCAGCGCCTCGTGCTCGGTGCCCAGCTTGGCCCGCAACCGCCGGACGTGCACGTCCACCGTGCGGGTGCCGCCGAAGTAGTCGTAACCCCAGACCTCTTGCAGCAGGTGGGCCCGGGTGAACACCCGGCCCGGGTGCTGGGCCAGGAACTTCAGCAGCTCGAATTCCTTGAACGTCAGGTCGAGCGCGCGCCCGCGCAGCCGGGCCGAGTAGGTGGCCTCGTCGATGGTGAGGTCGCCGGACCGGATCTCGTCCGGCGCGTCGACGGCGGCGTTCCGGGCCCGGCGGCCCAGCGCCAGCCGCAGCCGCGCTTCAACCTCGGCCGGCCCGGCTGTGTTGAGGACCACATCGTCGGCGCCCCAGTCGGCGCTGACCGCGGCCAGGCCACCCTCAGTAACGATGATCATGAGCGGGCAGTCCAGCCCGGTCGTGAGCAGCAGCTTGCAGATGCTCTTACCGTGGGCCAGGTCGCGCCGGGCGTCGACCAGCACGATGTCCCCGGGCGGCGCGTCGATCAGGGCCGATGCCTCGGGCGGCATCACCCGGACCGAGTGCAGCAGCAGACCCAGGGCCGGCAGCACTTCCGTGGACGGTTCCAGCGTCCCGGTGAGCAGGAGCAGATCGCTCAAGCGGTTCCACCTCCAACTTCGCGGCGCCCGGCGCACCGGTACTAGCCTGTTAAAACACACAGGGACCCGGGGGCAGCGTCGCCCGGATCCCATTGTTGACGAGGATAGCCGATTTGACCATGGTTACGATCCGCTACTGGGCGGCGGCGAAGGCCGCGGCCGGGGTCGCGGACGAGTCCTGCGAGGCCGGCACCCTGGCCGAAGCGCTGGCTTCCGCCCTCGCGCGCCGCCGTGGCGAGCCGGGTGATCGCCTGCGTGACGTGCTGGCCCGTTCGTCCTTCCTGATCGACGGGGCCCCGGCCGGGACCCGGCGGCACGAGGACATCAGCCTGACCGGTGCGGCCGTCATCGAGGTGCTGCCGCCCTTCGCCGGCGGCTGACTGGCCCGGGCTGACACCTTTCGTAGGTTTCTGGCCGGCCTGATGCCCGGCTGACCAGCGCGGTAGCCAGATGCCCGGTTTACCCCGCCCTGGCCGGGTACGCTGCCAGCCCATGCGCAAGCTGCTGATCGCCGTGATCATCCTGGCCGGGCTGCTGCTCGCGGCCGACCGGATCGGTGTGGTCGTGGCCGATCACGAGATCGCGAGCAAGGTGCAGTCGGCCTATGACCTGCCGGCCAAGCCCTCGGTCAGCGTGCGGGGCTTCCCGTTCCTGACCCAGGTGGCGTCCGGTCACTACTCCGACATCCAGGTCTCGGTCGGCCAGCTGACCACGAGCGGAGTGACCGTCGACGACCTGGTGGCCCAGCTGACCGGGGTGAACGCCCCCATCCGCGACCTGACCGGGAACAACACCGCGGACATCACCGCGGCTCAGGTCAGCGGCACCGCCACCGTGCCGTTCTCGTCCGTGCGCAGTCGCCTGCCCGCCGGGGTGAACCTCAGCCAGGACGGCTCGGCGCTCAAGCTGTCCGGGACCGTGCGCTACCTCGGGCTGAGCCTCCCGGTCGCGGCCGACGCCGTCCTGTCGCCCAGCGGAAGCGGCATCGCGGTCACCCCGACCAAGATCACGGTGGCCCACGGCAGCAGCGCGCTGTCCAGCCTGATCGCCGGCCAGTTCCGGTTCGTGATCCCGATAACCGGGCTGCCGCTGCACCTGATGGTCAAGTCGGTCAGCGTGGTCTCCGGCGGCGTGCGGGTCAGCGCCACCGCCACCAACGTGGCCTTCGCCAGTAAGTAGACGGGGCCTCGCCGGTAAATAAGTTGCCCGCCCCCGTTGAATGAAAAGGTGACGCGATCGGCGGACGGCAGCGCGGGGGACGCGGACTACGGTGTGATCGGTACGTCGTACTCGCACTACCGCCGGCCAGATAGCAGGATCGCGGCTCAGATCAGCCGGGCGCTGGGCGGGGCACGCACCGTCGTGAACGTGGGCGCGGGCGCGGGCTCCTACGAGCCGGCCGACCGCCAGGTCACCCCGGTCGAGCCGTCCGCGTCGATGCGGTCTCAGCGGCCGCCGGGCCTGGCCCCGGCCGTGGACGCCACCGCCGAGGACCTGCCCTTCGCGGATGGCTCGTTCGACGCGGCCATGAGCACGTTCAGCGTGCACCAGTGGGCCGACCTGCGCGGGCCTGCGCGAGGTCCGGCGGGTCACCCGCGGCCCGGTCGTGATCCTTACCGGCGACCCGGCCCGGCTGCGAGGATTCTGGCTCAACGAGTACGCACCGGAGGTCCTCGACACCGAGGCTCGCCGGTACCCATCGGTCGAGACGCTGGCCGAAGCGCTCGGCGGCCCGGTCGCCGCGGCCGTGGTGCCGGTCCCGCTGGACTGCACCGACGGCTTCAACGAGGCCTACTACGGCCGGTCGGAGATGCTGCTCGACCCGGCCGCCCGGCGGTCCTGCTCGGCCTGGAGTTTCGTCGATCCGGCCGTGCCCGGCCGCTTCACCCGTGACCTGAGCCGCGACCTGGCCGACGGCACCTGGGACCAGCGGTACGGGTACCTGCGCTCCCAGCTGTTCTTCGAAGGCTCCCTCATCCTGGTGACATCTCAGGCTTAGGGCGGTGCCGGGAGCTCCTCTTCGAAGGCTCCCGGCTCCTGGTCACGTCGCGGGGGTAGGTGCGGGTGCCTCCGGCGGGGGCACTTCTGGCTCCGGGATGGGGAAGACCTTGGGGCTGGCTCCGTCCCGGGCGCCGTCGTCCGGCCCGTCAGCCGAGCAGACCTCGCGGGCCGTCTCAAGGGGCGGTAGGGCGTGCCGCTTGACCCGTCCCACTCGGCCCGCTGGTTCGGCTGGCGGGACGACGGCGACGGGGATGGCCCAGGCCGGCCCGCAGTGTGCGCGGGGCGGGCCGCCTAGCCGTGCCAGGTTACTTCGCACAGGGAATGGCGCCCGGGCGTACCCCAGTCGCCTCGTCAGCCTCTCGGTTCCCACCAGCCCCGGCTCGTACGACGTACTGGAGCATCTGCAGGGATAATCCCTGCAGATGCTCCAGTGGTGCGATTTACCACCTCAGAAGTCCCACCAGCCCCACCCGTCGGTGCGGGATGGCTGAGTGGAGCAAAGTCAGCGAATAGCGCTGACTTTGCTCCACTTAACGAGGTCACCCGCATGGTTGAGGTTGCAGTGGCTTGTGAGGCGCCCGCTGCTGAGCAATGGGAGTCCGGCGCACTAGGAAGGCTCGGGCAAATACCGGGCTCGGGCTCGGCTCGAGCCGCCGCAGCCCAAAGCCGTTCACCCGCCGCATACTCGGGCCGAACCAGCCGCCGCCGCCCAAAGCCGATTCACCCGCCGCAGACTGGCGCCGGACCAACCGCCGCAGCCCAAAGCCGTTCACCCGCCGCAGCCCCGGGCCGAAATACCGGCCAGCAGCCCTGGGCCTCTCCACCCGCCGCCGCCCCGGCCGATTCACCCGCCGCGGCCCCCGGGCCAGCCACTCACGGAAAGTCCCATCAGCCTCATAAGTCCTAACTGCCTCTCCAGTTTCGGACGGTGTTGGAAAGCTGAGCCAAATAGGCCAGAAATGGCAGCTAACCCGCGTTATCTAGCGTCGAACCGTTCGAGCCCGGGAACCGTAGTTATTGACATGGGAGGCTCGGGATCCGCGGCGCCGGACACGGTGGCCGATGAGGCATACATTCGCGCGCTCTATGCCGAGCATGGCGGTGCGCTGCTCCGCTATGCGCTCCATTTAACTGGCGGCGACAGGCAGCGGGCCGAAGACCTCGTGCAGGAAACCGTGGTCCGGGCCTGGCGGCATCCGGAGGCGCTGGTTGACCGGCCGGCCCGGCCGTGGCTGTTCGCGGTGGCCCGGAACCTGGCCGTCGACGCCTACCGGGCGCGGCAGTCACGGCCGCCGGAGGTCGGGCAGGGTGCGCTGGAGCTGGTGCCCACGGCCGACGATGCCGACCGCGCGCTGGAGTCGTGGGCCGTGGCGGAAGCGCTGGCCGCGCTGCGCCCCGACCACCGGCGGGTGCTCATCGAGACGTACTACAAGGGGTGTTCAGTGGCCGAGGCCGCGGCCACCCTCGGGATCCCGGCCGGGACCGTGAAATCCCGGACCTTCTATGCACTCAAAGCGCTCAAGCTTGCTCTGGAAGAGAGAGGACTTGCGCCATGACGTCGGCGTGGGAATGTGCGGACACGCGGCAGGCGCTCGGTATCTACGTACTAGGGGCCATCGACCCGGACGAACGGGCTCTGGTCGACGCCCACGTCGCGGGTTGCCGCGAGTGCCGGGAGGAGCTGGCCGGCCTGGCCGGGCTGCCAGCCCTGCTGTCCCGGGTTGATGCGGACGAGATCGGCCGCATCTTCCTGGCGGACGCCGACCCAGAGGCTGACCGATATACCGGGCGAGGCACCGGGCCAGACGCTGACCTGGGCACCGGCCCAGATGCCGGCCCAGATGTCGGCTCAGGCGCCGGCCCAATCACCGAGTCGGACGCCGGCCGAGGCGCCGGCCGAGGCGCCGGCCGAGGCGCCGGACCGCTGGCGGTGCTCGAGGCGCCACGGGAGGACTTCGTCGATTCGCTGGTCTCGCTGACCGAGGCCCGGCGGCGCCGGAACCGGCGCTGGCAGGTCCTGGGGGCCGCGGCCGCGGTGGTCATCGCGGCGGGCGGGGCTGCGGCTGGCTTCCAGCTGGCGAACGGCTCGCCCGCCGGTGCCAGCGCCGAGCCGGCCCCCCCGGCCAGCTGGCAGACGGCCAAGACCACCAGCACGCAGAAGGGCATCGACGCCACCATCAAGTACGTGCGGCTGTCCTGGGGGGTGGCGTATGACGTGCAGATCACCGGGATCCCGGCCGGGACGACGTGCCAGCTGTGGGTCACCGACGGCCAGGGCGTGCACCTGCTCGCGGCGGGCTGGACGGTATCCAGCCGCGACCCCGACCCGTGGTACCCGGGCTCCTCGTGGGTGCCGGCTGGGCAGGTCAAGGGCATGGACGTGACGGCGGGCAACGAGCAGCTGGCCACCTTCCGCACCAGCTGAACCGCTCGGCGGGCCACCCGTGCCAGCCGGCGGAATTCCTGCGGCCCGGCGACGCTTGGTACGCAGTATGACCGCAGGAGTGATCGCACTGATCGTGGTGCTGATCGTGGTGATCCCGCTGGGCGCGATCTGGCGCCGCCGCCAGGGACAGCTGCGCGCTCCCTCGGCCCGGATGACCGACGAGGCCTCCCCGTCGTCCGGCCGCGGCCGCCTCACCGCTGAGGACCTGGGGCACGACCTCGGCCCCCGGGCCACCCTGGTCCAGTTTTCCAGCGCGTTCTGCGCCCCCTGCCGCGGGACGCGTCGGGTCCTCGGCGACGTCGCCGCGGTGGTGGACGGGGTCACGTACGTGGAGGTCGACGCCGAGTCACGGCTCGATCTGGTGCGTCGGCTCAACGTCTTGTCCACGCCGACCGTGCTGGTCCTCGGGCCGGACGGGACGATCACCAAGCAGGCCACCGGCCAGCCCCGCAAACCCGACGTGATCGCCGCGCTGGGCGAAGTGATCGCTCCCGCCACCTCACAGTCCGCTCCTCAGGCCACTGGTCAATCTGCCGCCGGAGCCGCGGGAGCCGCGGGAGCCGGGGGAGCCGGGGAGTGACAGCATCGTCTCGCTTGCATAACATCGGCTACGTGTCTTCATGGACAGCGCAGCGGCTGACGAAGCGGCGCGCCGTGGACTTCTGCCGGGTAGCTACCGCACTGTGTCGGCCCTGAGCTGGGGCTAGACCACGGTCTCACCCTGTCCTCGTTCTTCCCGGGAACCCCGTA
The DNA here is from genome assembly GCA_965277615.1 of Streptosporangiaceae bacterium. GTDB lineage: Bacteria > Actinomycetota > Actinomycetes > Streptosporangiales > Streptosporangiaceae > Bog-532. The sequence continues at coordinate 1,634,093 of CBDIDG010000005.1, forward strand.
GCGGCTCTGTTGTGGCCGACGCTGTTTCGGTGCCGCCGGCCGACCAGCGTGCCGCCACCCGGGACGGAAATTTTCACCAGCTCAGCAGCAAGGAGCGCAACCATGGACATCGACGCCAGAGGGCCCAGATTCAGCGCGGTCATCACCACCGTCGTGCTGGCTCTGGCGCTGGCCACTCAGAGCGTGTGGTTGCTGCTGGCCCAGACGCTCGTGTTCGCGGTCGGTGCGATCGCCGGGATGCGGTACGCCCCCTACGGGCTGATCTACCGTTTTCTGGTCCGGCCGCGGCTGGGACCACCGACCCGTTTCGAGCCGGCCGCACCCCCGCGGTTCGCTCAGGGGGTAGGCATGGTCTTCGCCGCGATCGGCGTGATCGGCTACGCGGTCGGGGTCACGGGCGTCGGGATCGCCTTCACCGCATTGGCCCTGGCGGCCGCGCTGCTCAACGCGGCGTTCGACTACTGCCTGGGCTGCCAGATGTATTTGCTCATCCGCCGGATCTGGCCGTCGTCACAGGAAAGCCCGGCAGCCTGATCCATCAAGGAGGTTTTTCGTAATGAGCCGCTCCGAAGCCCTCGTGGACGCCGAGTGGGTGGAAGCCCACGCCGGTGACCCGGGGGTGGTCCTGGTCGAAGTCGACGAGGACACCAGCGCGTACGACAAGGGTCACATCCGCAACGCCATCAAGATCGACTGGAAGCAGGACCTGCAGGACCCGGTGCGCCGGGACTTCGTGGACCAGGTCGGCTTCGAGAAGCTGCTGTCCGAGCGCGGCATCGCCAACGACGACACCGTGGTGCTCTACGGCGGCAACAACAACTGGTTCGCGGCCTACGCCTACTGGTACTTCAAGCTGTACGGGCACCAGAACGTGAAGCTGCTCGACGGTGGCCGGAAGAAGTGGGAGCTGGACTCCCGCGAGCTGACCCCCGACGTGCCCCAGCGCGCGGCCACCACGTACCAGGCGTCCGAGCAGGACGCGACGCTGCGGGCCAAGCGGGACGAAGTGGTGGCCGCGATCGGCAAGCGCAACCTGATCGACGTGCGCTCGCCGGATGAGTTCGCGGGCCGCCTGCTGGCCCCGGCCCACCTCCCGCAGGAGGCGGCGCAGCGCGGCGGGCACATCCCCACCGCCAAGAACGTCCCGTGGTCCAAGGCGGCCAACGAGGACGGCTCGTTCAAGTCCGACAACGAGCTCATCGAGCTCTACAAGGACGAGGCCGGGGTCGACTTCGGCAAGGACACGATCGCCTACTGCCGGATCGGTGAGCGCTCCGCCCACACCTGGTTCGTCCTGCACGAGCTGCTCGAGCAGCCGAACGTGAAGAACTACGACGGCTCCTGGACCGAGTACGGCTCGCTGGTGGGCGTCCCGATCGAGCTCGGTGATGGCCGGTGAGCGACGCCAGTCAGGCCGGGGCCAGTCAGGCCGGGGCCAGTCAGGCCGGGGACGGCTGCGGCGCGCCCGCGGGCGGCGTCCCGGTGAGCGCGGCCACCAACGCCGGTAACCAGGCCGTGGTCGAGGGCCGGGTGGTCCGCGACAACGCCCCGCTGTCCACCGGGTACGCCCGGCTGCTCGGCGCCGGTGACGAGTTCGTGGCCGAGGTCCCGCTGGGCGCGGACGGCGGTTTCCGCTTCTTCGCCGCACCCGGCCCGTGGAAGCTCCGGGTGCTCGCGCCCGGCGGCGCCCGCGCCGACCGCGACGTGTCGGCCGAGTACGGCAAGGTCACCACGGTCGAGGTCGCCGTCTGAGTTCCTAGTTCCCCGCCCCGGGTCTGGTCCCCACACCCGCGGCCCGTTCATCGGCCCCGCCGCCACGGCAACTCCGTGGCGGCGGGGCCTATTAATTATTTTTAATAAAGGCTCCCCACCCGGAGTTCCGTCCCCTGCGGGCAAATTCTCGGGGCGCGGATAACCCGGCCATAACGATTCCGGGTGAGCTAGATGGCCTTTAGGTTACGCGCAGGCGACCAGAAGCTGGATTCTGCTCTTCCTGGTTAGGACGCCGAACGCACACACGATCGCTAGGTCAAATTCAGAGCTCGTTTGCCTGTTGTTAACTTTGCGACCCTTAGCTGGGGGCGGCGACATTGCGGGCGCATTGGGGCAACCAGTGACCGTGGTCGCACAATCCAGGGTCATTAAAGAGGGGTTCTTTCAATATGCAACGTGTGCGCATCCAGAAGACCGCGACGGCGGGGGTGGCCCTGGCCGCGGTAGCCGTGCTGGCCGCCTGCTCGTCGTCCGGCGGCGGCAAAACCACCAGCTCCGGCTCCAGCAGCAGCCCGTCGGCCAGCGCCAGCGCGGCCAAGCTCTCGGGCACGCTGAACGGCAGCGGGTCTACGTTCCAGACCACCTACCAGCAGGCCGCCATCCAGGCCTTCAAGGCCACGCAGTCGGGCCTCACGGTCAACTACGGCGGCGGCGGTTCCGGTAAGGGCCGCACCGACCTGGCCTCGGGCGTGGTCAACTACGCCGGCTCGGACTCGACGATCCCGGCCAAGGAAGCGTCGAACTTCAAGGGCAAGACGATCCTGTACTTCCCGGTCGTCATCGGCCCGATCGCCGTCGCCTACAACCTGTCCGGGGTGACGGGCCTCAAGCTGGACGGCCCGACCATCGCCAAGATCTTCCAGGCCCAGATCAAGACCTGGAACGACCCGGCGATCAAGGCGCTCAACCCGAGCGCCAAGCTGCCCAGCACCGCGATCACCATCGCCCGCCGTTCGGACTCCTCCGGTACCACCGCGAACTTCTCCGACTTCCTGGTCAAGTCGGCCCCCGGCGTGTGGAAGCTCGGCACCAGCTCCACCATCAGCTGGCCCGCCAACAGCCGGGGCGGCACCGGCAACGGCGGGGTGGACTCGATCGTCAAGAGCACCCCGGGTGCTATCGGCTACGTCGACTTCTCCGACGCCAAGGCCTCCAACCTGAGCACGGCCTCGATCAAGAACCAGTCCGGTGCATACATCGCGCCGTCCACGACGGCCGCCTCGGCCGCGGCCGGCCAGGCCACGGTGAAGCCCGACCTGACCTTCAGCGCGATCTGGGCCCCGGGCGCCACCTCCTACCCGGTCACCTACCAGTCCTGGGACCTGGTCAACGCGGCCCAGTCCAGCTCGACCACGACGGCCAACCTCAAGGGCTACCTCGGCTACCTGCTGGGGGCGGGCCAGAAGCTGCTGCCGGAGCTGAACTACGCCCCGCTGCCAGCCAACATCGACAAGATGGCGGTCGCGCAGCTCAGCAAGATCGGTTCGGGCGCCGCGGCCGCACCGAGCTCAAGCTCGTCCTGAGCCCGGATCATCCAGGCCTGCCGAATCGGTACTGATCAAGTGAGAATGACTCAGTGAGCATAGATACGCAGGCGGAGCAGGCCGTGCCCGCCAGCGCCCTGAAGGAACGGCGGCCGCTCGGCGACCGCGTGTTCCAGATCCTGGCGCTGGCGGCCGGCCTGCTGGTCCTGGCCATCCTGGTCCTGATCGCCTTCTCCACCACCCAGCAGGCCTCGTCCTGGTTCAGCCACGAGGGTCTGTCCGGGGTCTTCTCCGTCAAGTGGAACCCCTCGACCAACCAGTTCGGCTCGCTGACCTTCGTCTACGGCACGGCGGTCACGTCGGTGATCGCCATCATCATCGCGGTGCCGCTCAGCCTGGGCATCGCGCTCCTGCTGACCGAGGTCGTGTCCCGGCGGATGGCCCAGCCGATCGTGTACGTGATCGACCTGCTGGCCGTGGTCCCGTCGGTGGTCTGGGGCCTGTGGGGCATCCTGGTGCTGGCCCCCTGGCTGCAGAAGATCTACACCTCGATCGGCTCCGGGGTGAAGGGCATCCCGGTGCTCGGCTCGCTGTTCGGGCCGCCGGTCAGCGGGGCCTCGTTCTTCACCGCCGGCCTGGTCCTGGCCTTCATGGTCACGCCGATCATCACGTCGCTGTCCCGCGAGGTCATCGCGACCGTCCCGGCCATCGACCGGGAAGGCGCCTACGCGCTGGGCGCCACCCGGTGGGAGATGATCACGGGCGCGGTCTGGCCGCACAGCCAGAGCGGCATCGTGGGTGCGGTCCTGCTCGGCCTGGGCCGGGCCATGGGGGAGACGATCGCGGCCGCGCTGGTCATCGGCGGGTCGCCCCAGATCACCTCGCACCTGTTCGCGCCCGGTTACTCGCTGCCCTCGGTCATCGCCGACCAGTTCGGTGAGGCCTCCGGCGTGTTCCGGTCCGCGCTGATCGGGCTGGGCGTGCTGCTCTTCGCCCTGACGATCATCATCAACGTCATCGCCCGGTCGGTGGTAGGCCGCTCGACCCGGCGTTCCAGGGGGGCCTGATGGCCACAACATCCTCGTCGCAGCCCCCGGTCGACCTGCGGGAGCCGGCGTCCTGGCGGAAGACCAAGAACCAGATCACGACCGTGCTCATGGTGCTGGCCCTGCTGATCATCATGGTCCCGCTGGTCTTCGTACTGGTCACGGTGATCTCCAAGGGCATCGGGGTCATCAGCGGCCAGTTCCTCACCGCATCCATCCCGCCCAACGTGCTGCCCGCGAACATCGGCGGCATGGGGCCCGCGGTCGTCGGCACGCTGGAGATCACCGCGCTCGCTACGGTGATGGCCGTCCCGCTCGGCATCCTGGGCGCGATCTACCTCAACGAGTACGGCCGGGGCGGGAAGACCTTGCTGGCCCGGATCATCGGGTTCCTGGCCGACGTCATGACCGGCGTGCCCTCGATCGTGATGGGCCTGTTCATCTTCGCCATCTGGACCCTGCACTTCGGCTTCTCCGGCTTGGGCGGCGCGTTCGCGCTGGCCTGCCTGATGCTGCCGCTGGTCATCCGGTCCAGCCAGGAGATGCTCTCGCTGGTGCCGGACGCGCTGCGGGAGGGGAGCTACGCCCTGGGCGCCACCCGGGCCCGGGTGACGATGACCGTGGTGCTGCCCACCGCGATCGGCGGCATCGTCAGCGGCGCCCTGCTCGCCGTGGCCCGGGCCGCCGGTGAGACCGCGCCGCTGCTGTTCACCATCCTGACCGTGACCACCGTCAACAAGAACGTGTTCAGCGGCCCGACCACGGCCCTGCCCGCGCAGATCTTCGCCAACGCGACGTCACCGTACAGCGGCGCCCAGGCCCGGGCCTGGGGCGCAGCGCTGACCCTGATCGTGATCGCTTTCATACTCCTGGTCGGGGCCCGGATCATCACCGCACGATTCACCAGAGTGGGGCGCTAGGAAGCCATGGAACCTCAGCCTGATCCAAACGTCGTGACCGACCGCCGCACCGAACCAGCCGCGCGGCCGCAGGCCGGCCTGGAGTCGCCGCGGGAGGACATGTCATACGCGGGGACCCACGTGTTCGACGCGAACGGCATCTCGATCTACTACAGCGCCTTCCGTGCCGTCACCGACGTCTCGTTCGCCATCTACGAGAACGAGATCACCGCCTTCATCGGCCCGTCGGGGTGCGGCAAGACCACCGTGCTGCGCTCGCTGAACCGGATGAACGACCTGATCGCCGGGGCCCGCGTCGAGGGGGACGTGCGCTACCGGGACGCACCGCTGTACGGCCCGGGCGTCTCCCCGATCGCGGTGCGGCGGCGGATCGGCATGGTCTTCCAGAAGCCGAACCCGTTCCCCAAGTCGATCTACGACAACATCGCCTACGGGCCGCGCATCAACGGCATCCGCAACAAGGGCAAGCTGGACGAGATCGTCGAGCGCTCGCTGCGCCAGGCGGCGCTGTGGGACGAGGTCAAGAACCGCCTGAAGGCCTCGGCCATGGGCCTTTCCGGTGGTCAGGCGCAGCGGCTCTGCATCGCCCGGACGCTGGCGGTCGAGCCGGACGTGGTGCTGATGGACGAGCCCTGCTCGGCCCTCGACCCCATCGCCACCAGCGCCATCGAGGACCTGATGCGCGAGATCAAGACCAGGTACACGATCGTCATCGTCACCCACAACATGCAGCAGGCCACCCGGGTCAGCGACCGCACCGCCTTCTTCTCGGTGCTGCGCAACGAGGAGAGCGACACCCGCACCGGCGTCCTGGTCGAGTACGGGCCGACCCAGCAGATCTTCGAGGATCCGCACGACAGCCGGACCCAGGCCTACGTGACCGGGCGGGTGGGCTGAGCAGCATGACTGAGCACCGGCAAGAATTCCAGCAGGAGCTGGACGGCATCGAAGCCCGGGTCATCGAGATGTTCGGCATGCTCTCCGAAGACCTGACCCGCGCCACCGACGCCCTGCTCACCGGCAACAACGAAGTGGTCAAGTTGCTGAACGAGCGCGAGCAGGTCATCCAGGCCCTGTACCCGGAGCTCGAGGCCCTGGTCAGCCGGTCCATCCTGCTGCAGGCCCCGGTCGCGTCCGACCTGCGCTTCCTGCTGACCGTGCTGCGCATCCTGCCCGAGCTCGAGCGTTCGCACAGCCTGGTCGAGCACATCGCCCGCCGGGCCGACCACTTCCTGAGCGGCGATCTGACCTCGCGCACCCGGGGGCTGGTCGAGCGCATGGGCGAATTGTCCAGCGACATGTGGCGGCAGGCCACGGACTCCTGGTACCAGCGGGACGCTGCGGCCGTCGGCAGCCTGTCCGAGCGGGACGAGGAAATGGACGAGCTGTACTCCAGCCTGATCGGCGAGCTCGCCTCGGGACGCATGGCCCTGCCGGTGACGATGGAGATGACGCTGGTGGCGCGGTTCTACGAGCGGCTCGGTGACCACGCCGTCAACGTGGCCGGGCGCGTGGGCTACCTGGCCGGATCGCAGAAGCCCCCGGAATGACCGCTGGGCTTGAGGGCGGGGGTGGGGCATCGGCCGGCGACGACGGTGCCCGGGACAACGCCGGAGCCTTGAGCGGAGGGGGTACCGGGACCGGCAAATCGGCCGCTGGCGTGCTGGCTGACCGGATGGCGGCGGCCCTGGTGCACCGCGAACCAGGCTGGAAGCTGCCCCGCCGCAGCGCGCTGGCCCGCCGGTTCAGCGTCAGCCTGGCCGAGATCGATGTGGCGGTCGAGGAGCTGTCGCGGCGATCGCTGCTGCGCAAGCTGCCGGACGGGCAGCTCTACCGGGCCAGCCCAGCCGAATACCAGATCCCGATCGAGGGCCTGGCCGGGCTCAGCACCACCGTCGACCCGATGGGCAGCTCGATCAGCTGCCAGGCCAAGCACGTCTCCCGGCGCCAGGCCCCGCAGGACATCTGCTGGGCCCTCGGCCTCAATCCGGGTACTCAGGTCCGGGTCATCCGCTGCCTGTGGACCTCAGCCGGCCGCCCGGTGGCGATGTCCACCGCCTACGTGCCGCAGGCCCCGGGCCACCGGTCGCCCGGCGGCCAGCAGGTGAGCCCGCCGCGGCTCGAGCCCGATGAGTCCAACTGGGTCCCGGCCTTCGACGAGGTGCTGTCGGAGCCGCCCGCGCATGCGGGCGGCCCGGAGGCCGGGATCGCCGCGGGCCGCCCGGCCGCGCTGAACGTGGAGCTGCGTCCTCCGCAGCCGTCGGTCGCCCGTGGCCTGCACCTGAACCCGGGCGAGTCCGCGATCACGGTCACGATCCGGTTCGACGTCGCGGCCGCCCCGACGGCGCTGACCGTGGTCATGCTGCGCTCCGACTTCTTCAAGGTTTCCGTCGAGACGGCGGCCGCGCCCACGGCCTGAAGGACCTGAAGGAGACGCCGCGGCGGCGCCGTGGCCCGTGAACCGGGGTGGCCCGGCGGCCGTTCTCCAGGAGAACCCCGGATACGCCGGGGTTTGTGGACACGTGCCGCGTCTTCCTGCGAACCTAATGCCGATGCCAGCCGAGCCGGTCATCACGGTGCCGCGCGCCCCCCGGCGCGCACGTTACGTGATCCCCAGAGACACGCCCCGCCGTGGTGAGTTCCTGGCTGCGATCGGCGTCGCGCTGGTGCTGCTGCACCTGATCTTCGCTCAGCTCACGCTGATCCTGGCGCTGGTCTTCTATGGCGTGACCAAGGTGACCCGGTGGCGCCCGGCCTGGCTGGAACTCCCGGCCGCGGCCGGCCTGCTGTGGACGCTGGCTATCGGGCCCGCCACCGCGCTGGCCGGCTTCACGGCCGGCCCGGCCCTGGTCGTGAACTACCTCGGAGGTATCTCCGGGGACTCGGCCCGGCTGCTGCACCTGGGCCTGGCCTATTCGGCCATGGGGCACTGGCTGCCCCGTCAGCTCCCGGTGGCCCTGATCACCGGCGCGGCCGAGGCCGCCGTCGCCGTCTGGCTGGAGTGGCTGCACACCGACGAATGGGACGTGCGGCCGCCCCGGCCGGGCCTGGCCGTCGCCGCCCGCCGCGCCGCGCTCACCCACACCGTCCGGTCCGGTGGCGTGGTGGCCCGGGACGGCGCCCGCCTGGGGGTGGACGAGGCCACCGGGCTGGCCGCCACGCTGTCCTGGGACGAGGTCGCGGGCGGCGTGCTGGTGGTCGGCAGCGCCCGGTCCGGCACCTCGACCAGCAGCTTCCAGCTCGTGCACGCGGCCATCCGGCTGCGCAAGCCGGTGATCGTGGTCGACCTCGGCGGTGGCTCCGGCCTGGCCTCATCGCTGGCCGCGGTGTGCGCCGCGGTGGACGCGCCGTTCCATGAGTTCAGCGCGGCCGGGCCGGCCTCCTACGAGCCGTTCCGGGTCGGCAGCCCGGCCCGCCGCGCCGGCCTGGTCACGGCGATGATCAACTGGTCCGGCACCTCGGGCCACTACCGGGAAAGCTTCGCCGCCTACCTGGGCGACGTATTCGAGCTGATCGAGGCGGCGCCGGCCGACCGCCGCATCCCGGTCCTGGACGACGTGGCCCACCTGCTCGATCCGCTGGCCCTGGAGGCCCGGATGGCGCAGGTCCCGGCCTATCATCCCGGGCACGCGGCGCTGGCCGGCCGGATCCGGGCCTCGGCTCGCCTGGCCCGGGATGAGCCGGAGCTGCTCATGACCGCGTCCAGCCAGCTGGCCCAGCTGCGCCAGTCGCCCATCGGGCGCTGGCTCCGGCCCGCCCCGGTCTCGACGGCCGGGGCCGACGGCGGGCCCATCGACCTCGGCCGGGTCGTCCGGGAGCGGGCCGTCGTGCTGTTCTCGCTGGGGTCGCCGGGTCACGCCAGCGCCGCCGCCCGGCTGGCCTGGTTGATCGGCCAGGACATTCTGGCCACCGACCGGGACCTGCAGGAGATCGGGATCGACGGTGACGGGCTGGCCTGGTTCGACCACTGTGAGGGGCTGCCGCAGCACACCCTGCGCGACCTGATCAGCCACGGAGCCGAGGCCGGGCTGCCGGTCATGCTCACCACCACCTCGGCCCGGGCCGCCGCGGGCCTGGCCGCCCAGGTGAATGCGCTGGTCATCCACCGGATACCCGACCCCGACAGCGCGGCCCAGTTCGCGGCCCAGACCGGGGAGCGGCTGGTGCCCGGGACCTGGGCCGCTCCCGGGGACCCGGAGCTGACCCCGGTCTCCCAGGTCCCCGCCAGTGCGCTGCAGGCCCTCGGCCGTGGCCGGTTCACGCTGGTGGTGCGCCGGCCCGTGGGCCGCCTGGTGACCACGGCCCGGACCGTGCCGGCCGCCCTGCCCAGCCCGGCTGGCTCCGCCCCGTCCAGCTGGCTCCGCCCCGCCCGGCCCAGCGGGCCGGGTCGGGCCGCCCGGCCCGACGGGCCGCCGGCCGGCGGCCGGGGCAGGCTGGTCGGTGGCCCGGGCCGGGGGCGCTCCCGTTCCGGAGACGACGTGACCGCGGCGGAGATGACGTGACCGCGGCGGAGACGACATGACCGCGGCCGAGACTCCAGCGGAGATCCCGGCCCGGACCGCACCAGCCCTGCGGGCCGACCGGGTCTACCTGGGCTGGCAGTACGCCCTCGTCCACCCGCACCCCGGTCCGGCCCCGCGGCGGCCCACTCCGCCGGCCCGCGAGCAGCTCAACCCGGGCTGGGTGGCGGCCCAGCGCCGCGAGCAGCGGCGGCTCGACCGGCCGCTGGAGGTCCTGGGCGGGGCAGGCGTGGTGGTGGCGGCCGGGCTGGGCACGCTGGGCGTGCTGGGCCTGCTCAATCCGGGGCTGACCGCGGTCGGCATGCTGGCCGGCCTGGCGGGCGCGGTGCTGGCCGCCCGCGAGATCCGGCGCAGCGAGCACCTCATGCGGACCCGGGTGGCCGGTGAGCGGAGCCGGGTGGCCAAGATCGCGGCCCTGCAGGAGGCCCGGCTGTTCGAGTGGCAGGCCCGGCACGCCGAGCAGACCCGGGACTGGCAGACCCGGCGGACCGCCTACGACCAGCAGAAACACTGGTACGCGGTCTCGCTCGGGTCCGACGTGGACCGGATCGACGTGGCCGGCGGGACGCTGTCCGGCTGGTCCGCCATGCTGACCATGATCGGCTTGCCCCGGCTGCTTGCCGGCGGTGAGGTGACGGTACTCGACCTGACCGGCGGCCCGGTCGCGCACGATCTGCTGGCCGTGGCCGACCGGGCCGGTCTCGACCCGCTGGTCTGGGTCCTGCTGGGCGACCTGCCCCGGCTGGACCTGGGCACCGGGCTCGAACCAGCCGCGCTGGCCGACCTGCTCACCCAGGTGGCCAGCAGCCCGCCCGACAGCGGCGGCGGCCCGGGCGGTGGGCCGGGCGGCGGCCTGGGCGGCGGGCATTCGGCCGGGACCCAGTTCCGCGACCACGCCATCCTGGATCGCGTCCTGGGCCTGCTCGGGCCGGGGGCCAGTGTGGCCCAGGTCACCGCGGCGCTGCGGGTCCTGGGCGATATCGGTGACCCGCGCGAGGACGCCGCGCGGGGACTGCTGACCGCGCGGCAGATCGACCAGCTGACCACGATGTTCGGCCGGAGCGCGGACCAGGCGGTGGCGGAACGGGCCGGCGCGCTGGAGGCGCAACTGGGGATCCTGGACGGGGTGGGCACCGGGCCGGCCCCGGCGGCGGGGTCCCCGCTCCGGGTGGTGGCGCTGGGTCCGGAGGCCGGGGTCACCGGGCACCCGGTGCTGAGCCGGTATCTGGTGGCCGGCCTGACTCAGCTGCTGCGCCAGGCCGGGCCGGGTACCCCGTGGCGGCACACGGTCTTCCTGCTCGGGGCCGAGCAGCTGCCGGGCGAGCTGCTGGACCGGCTGGCCGACGCCTGCGAGACCACGGGCACCGGCCTGGTGCTGGCCTACCGGTCGATCCCGGCTCCGGTCCGGGACCGGCTGGGACGGGGCAACGCCGCCCTGGTCTTCATGCGGCTGGGCAACGCGGCCGAGGCCAAGGCGGCCAGCGAGCAGATCGGCACCGAGCACCGCTTCGTCCTAGGCCAGCTGACCGACACCGTGGGCACGTCGGTCGGTGACACCACTGGCGGCTCCTACACCAGCACGCTCGGCACGTCGGGCGGGTGGTCCCGGTCCGGCTCGGTCAGCCGGACCTCCGGGCGCAGCCGCAGCCGCGGGTCGTCCCGCAGCAGCTTCCTGCCGCTGGATCCGGGCAGCCGGTCCCGCGGCGGCGACACCAGCGAGTCGTCCGCGCTGACCGAATCGGACTCGATCACCACCGGCGTCAGCGAGAGCACGGCCTGGGGGATCAGCACCTCCCAGGCGGTCACCGGCAGTGACTCGCAGGCCCGGACCGTGCAGCGGTCCCGCGAGTTCCTGGTCGAGCAGCATGAGCTGCAGCAGCTACCGCCCAGCGCGATGATCGTCACGTACGCGGGCCCCGGCGGCCGGCATGTGGTCGTGGCCGACGCCAACCCGGGCATCTTCGGCCTGCCCACGGCGACCCTGCTGCCGCTGGACGAGGCGGGCCGTGAGCCGGCGGGTGACATGCTTCCTCCGCTGGACGCTTCGGGTTCGGGTTCGGCCTCGGCCTCGGCTTCGGGTCCGGAGGGGGCTTCGGGTTCGGAGGCGGCTTCGGCATCGGCCCAGGAGGCGGCGGCTTCGGGTTCGGGTTCGGCGTCTCAGGTCCGGCCGGCGCAGGACTCGCCGTCCCCGGATGCGCCCGGGTCCGGACCGCCGGTGAGCTGGCGCGACCAGGCCGGGGAGGGCCAGCTGCCGCCCAACCTGGGGCCGCCGCCGGAACGGCTGGACTGGCGTCGCCCACCCGACGACGAGGAGTGACCGCCGCCCTCGTGGTGACGGTGACGGCGGCGGTGGCGGGCTGACACTGCCGTTGCGGTTGTGAGCTGACTTCGCCGTTGCGGTAGCGCGTCCGTCTCCGATCCTGCTAAGCACTCCATGTGATTGATCAGTCACGACTAGCGATGAGCGACGTCCTCACCGGGCCGTGGTGGCGCATCCTCACCATGACCGCGCCCGACCCGGCCGGCTTGCCCGCCTCGGCCGAAGACGACTACGCCGCGATCCACTCGGCCGCCGTGGCCGCGGCCCGCCAGGGCCGCCCCCTGGTCATCGCCTGGCTCTCCCGCGGCAACGGCGCCCCCCTGGAGCTGATCACCACCGCCGCCCCGACCCCGGCCCTCCCTGGTGCGGGCCGCGCAGACTCGGGCGGCGCAGCGTTCCCAGGTCCGGCGCCGGAAGTCACGCCGCCTTGGGCCCCGACGCCTGCCGGCGCGGAGCCGGAGGTCGGTGCCCCTTGGGGCATGGCGCCTATGGACGCGGTCGCCGGCGCGCCGGCGTCCCCCGATGCGTCTCCCGATGCGGGCCCCGCGGCCGCCCCACCCCCGGTCCGGCGAGGCAAACACGCCGCCCCGGCCCGCCCGCATCCGCCCCGCCCCGACGACGGCAGCGATCCCCCCGCACACCCCCAGGCCTCCCCGGCCCCTTCACACTCCTCGGCCACTCCCGAATCACTGGCATCGTCGGGTCGGTCGCTGCTGTTCCCGCCCGGGGCCCAGGCCGAGCCGGCGGAAGGCGCCCTCGATGACCTGAACCGGCTGGTCTGGGTCCCGTGCCCGGCCCGGCCGGAGTCCCCGGCGGACCAGCCTGAGCCGGGCGACGGGCCCGGGGTGTTCGAGACCGCGCTGATCGCGCTGATGCGCCGGCCGTTCGGCTGGCTGGTCGTGGCCGAGCCCACCGACCTGCTCGACGCCGAGACCGCCGGGCTGCGCACCGAGCTGGAGATCCTCCGTCGCCACCACGAGCGGCGCAGCTCGTTCGCCGCGGAGCGGACCGAACGCCGCCTGGCCGAACGAGGCACCTTCGGCGCCGCGGGCCTGTGGCGCGTCCGCGTCCTGGCTGGCGCGGCCAACCCGGACGAACTCGACGTCCTCGCGCCCCTGCTGGCCGGGGCGGCCGAACTGGGCCCGCACCCGTATCAGCTCCGCCACACCAACGGCGCCCAATCCCTGGACGCGGCCCTGGCCGCCCAGCACCACGACCCGGCCGATGGGGCCCAGACCCCGTTCTTCGTCACGGCCGGCACGCTGACCGCGCTGGCCGGACTGCCCCGCGTAGGGGTCCCCGGCCTGAATCTGACCGCTCCCGCTTCAGCCCCATTCACCCGGGCCCCAGACTCCCCGCCCGGGCCCGACGGCACGCTACCGCCGGACGCTCCAACTAATCACGACCCCGCCGACGTCGACCGCGGATCGCGCCTCTTGGCCGCTCCGGTCGCTACCCCGGCCGACCCAGAGGCCTTCGCCGGCCCAGAGGCTGCCCACGGCCTAGTGGCTCCTATCGGCCCGGAGGCTGTCGATGGGCTGCAGGCTCCCCCTCACCTGGAGGATGCTGCCGACTCAGAGTCTCCCGGAGGCTCGGAGTTTCTCGTAGGCTTGCGGACTCCCGACGGCCTGGAGTCTCCCGAAGGCTCGGATTCCTCCGTCGGTTCAGAGGCCGCCGTCGGCCCGCAGATTGCCAGCGCCCTGCAGGCTCCCGCCCGCCCGGACACTTCCGCCCGCCCGGACACTCCCAGCAGTCGGCAGGCTCCCGCCCGCGCCGAATCTCCCGACGGCACCCCAGTTGCCCGGGCGGATCTGGACGCCTCGGCAGACCCGGAAGCGACCTCGGAGCTGGATGACCCCGCCGAACCACCCAGCCCGCTAATCACAGCAGTCCCACCGGCGCCTCTGGTCTCGCCACCGATGGGAGGCAAAGGCGCCATTACCCCCCCTCTTACAGGGGTAAAGGCGCCATCGCGTCCCTACAATGCCGACGAAGGCGAGGCCGACGAATACGAGGCCGGCAAACCCGCCGCCCCCAGCCAGCCCGCCGCCCTCGGACAGCCGACGATCGAGCCCGGCCAGCCCGCCACCCCCGGCCAGCCCGCCGCTCTCGGCCAGCCGATGGTCGAGCTCGGCGCACCGCTCGACCCGGACGACCAGCCGCTGCGCGTACCGCTGGCCATGCTGCGCCGGGGGGTGCTGGTCGCGGGCAGCGCCGGGGCCGGGACCACGCGGACCCTGCACCAGCTGCTGGGGCAGGCCACCGAGGCGGGGATCCCGTGGCTGATCGTCGACCCGGATCGGTCCTTCAGTGCCGACGGCCCCCATGGCACCCACGGGGCCACGGTCATCAACCCAGTGGACCCGGACGCGGCGCCGGTGACGGTCAGCCTGCTGGCGCCGACTCCGGGGTACCCGCTGCACGCGCATATCGCGCTGGTCGGCGCGTTGTTCGATGTGGCGTTCGGTGCGGACGAGGCCCTGTCGCTGATCGTGGCCCAGGCGCTGCGGCAGGTGTACCTGACCGCCGGGTGGGACCTGGTCACCGGGCGGCCGTCCGGCCCTGTCCAGCTGCCGAACCTGCGCGACCTGCACGTGGCCATCAACGAGCTGCTCGAGGGACCCGGTTATGACCGGGCCACCCGGGCCCGGCTGCACCGCGCGGCCGACGTCCGGTTCGGTTCGCTGCGGGACGGGTCGGCCGGGCGGTTCCTGGGTGGAGGGCACCCGGTCGGGGTCAGCGAACTACTACCCGCCCGGATCGTCATCGCGGTCCACGATCTTCCTCCCGCGGAGCGGGCCCTGGTCACCGGCACGCTGCTGATCCAGCTGGCCGAACACCTGCGCGTGGCGCCCCGCCAAAGTAGCCCGGACCCGCCGGCGGCCAACAATGCGCCGCAGCCGGAACTACGCCACCTGCTCGTGCTGGCCGAGGCCCGGACCCTGCTGCGGGACGACGGCGGCGACTCGCCCGCGGCCCGGGCCGCGGAGCGCTTCGCGGCGCTGATCGCCGAGCTGGCGGCCAGCGGGACCGGGACCGTGCTCACCGAACGGCGCCCGGCCCTGCTGACCCCGGACGCGACCCGCGACCCCGCTATCCGGATCGTGCATCGGCTGCCCGCTCCGGCCGACCGGGACGCCGCCGGCGCCGCGCCCGCCGGCGGGGTGGCGGCCGTCGTCCTGACCGAGGAGATGGCGGCGCCGCGCCCGGTCGGGCTGGCCCCGATGGTCGACCCCGACCGCGCCCCCGGACCGGCCTGGTCGCCGCACACCAGGCGGTCCCCGGCCTGCGGCGTGTCCTGCCATACCGGCCGGCCGTGCCAGCTGGGCGAGCTGAGCGAGGCCGAGCGGCTGGCCCGGTCAGCCGACCAGGCCTGGTTGCGGGTCTGGACCGAGATCCTGGTGCTGGCTTTCCTGACCGACAACCCGCTCCCGGCTGTCCCGGCGCCGCTGTGCCGCCGGTGGCGCGAACTGGCCCCGCGCGCACGCGAGTGCCTGCTGGCCCAGGTGGCCGGGCACGCGGCCGGCATCCGGGCCGCCGCGCTGCGCCCGCACTACGACCCGGCCCGGTTCACCGAGGTGCTCGCAGCCGCGGCGGCCAGCCGCCTGAACAACCCGGCCGCCGCCCGGGTCCGGCCCGGGCCGGCCTGGGTCATCCCGCCGCTGCGCTGGCTGCATGAGATCGAACGGCTCTGCCCGCTGAGCGGGACGGGGCTGGCCACCGGCGACCATGCCCCGCCGCTCGACTTCGACCTGCCGGGACTGCCGGACTGGCCCGGGATCCGGGTGGGTCAGCGCATCCGGGCGCTGCGGCGGCATCCGCTGTCGGTGACCCTGGCCGATAACCGGCACGTGGCCTGGACCGCCCTGCTCGGTCAGCCGGGCCCGGAGCCGTTCGCGGACGACCTGGCCCAGGTCCTGCCGGGGGTGGACGCCGCGCAGGCGCTGCGGCACACGGCCGGGCTGCTCGAAGTCTCCGGCGGCATCAGCGCGGGCCCGGGCTGGCTGGAGGTGGTGTTGTCCTGGCCGCGCCGTTTTGTGGCCTTTGCGGGCAATCGGCTCCGGCCAGCCGATGCTGCTGACGGCTTGCCCGGGTGACGGATAGCATCGGCCGCAATGAACAAGCTTCCCCTGCGAGCCCGGCTGGCGACCACCGTCGGCGGTGCCGCGAGTAAGGTTTCCCGGCTGGCTGGCCGGGGCGATGGCTCGGTCATCGGCGGTGTGATCGGGCTTCGGCTCGAGCCCGGCCTGCTGACCATGCTGGCCCAGGACCGGCAGGTCGTGCTGGTCACCGGGACCAACGGCAAGACCACCACCACCCGGCTGATCACGGCCGCGCTGGCGCCGCTCGGTCACCAGATCGCGTCCAACGCCTTCGGGGCCAACATGGAGGCCGGGATGGCTTCCGCCCTCGGCCAGGCCCCGGACGCGCAACTGGCCGTGCTGGAGTGTGACGAGAAGTACATCCCGGCCGTGCTGAAGGCGACCAGGGCCCGGGTGCTGGTGCTGCTCAACCTGAGCCGGGACCAGATGGACCGCGCGGCCGAGATCTGGCTGCTGGCCCGGCGCTGGCGGGAGGCTCTGGTTGCGGCGCCCGACACCGAGGTGGTGGCCAACGCCGACGACCCGCTCATCGCCTGGGCCGCCGCCGAGGCGCCCCACGTCACCTGGGTGGCGGCGGGCCAGCGCTGGCACGATGACTCCTGGTGCTGCCCGCGCTGCGGCTCGCACCTCAAGCGGGACGGCGCCGAGTGGAAGTGCGGGGAGTGCGGGTTCGAGCGGCCGCCGATCCGGTGGTCACTGTCCGGTGACAACGTCATCGACCCGGCGGGCCGGGTCCGCCCGCTCGATCTGGCCCTCCCGGGGCGGGCCAACCGCTCCAACGCCGTCGTCGCGCTGGCCGTAGCCGAGATCTTCGGCGTGGACGTGGTGCACGCGCTGCGTGGGCTGCGGGATGTCACCTCGGTGGCGGGCCGGTACACCACGGTGGTGCGCCGGGGCGTGTCGATCCGGCTGCTGCTGGCCAAGAACCCGGCCGGCTGGCTGGAGGCCCTGGACGTGCTGCGGCCGGCCCCGGAGCCGGTCATGCTGGCGGTCAACGCGCAGATCCCTGACGGCCGGGACACCTCCTGGCTGTGGGACGTGGACTACCGGCGGCTGCGCGGCCGCCGGGTGTTCGTCGGCGGGGAACGGCGGACCGACCTGGCGGTGCGCCTGGAGGCCGACGGGGTGGACTTCGACCTGGTGTCCGGCATCGACGAGGCCGCGGACCGGGTCGGCCACGGGCAGCTCGAAGTGATCGGCAACTACACCGCGTTCCAGCAGATCCGCACCGTCCTGGGGAGGGCGGCATGACCGACGCTGTGCGCCTGATCTGGGTCTACCCGGACCTGCTGAGCACCTACGGGGACAAGGGGAACCTGCTGGTGCTGGAGCGCCGGGCCCGGCTGCGGGGCATCGCGGCCGAGCCGGTGTTCGTCAACGCCGACCAGGCGGTGCCCCGGGACGGCGACATCTACCTGCTCGGCGGGGGCGAGGACCTGCCTCAGGTGCTGGCGGCGCGACGGCTGCGTGCCGACGGCGGACTGACCGAGGCCGCGGCCCGCGGGGCGGTGGTGTTCGCGGTGTGCGCGGGTTACCAGCTGCTCGGCCACGAGTTCGGCGGGGCCGACGGTGAGCCGACCGAGGGACTGGGCATCCTGGACATCCGCTCCAGCCGGGGCGAGCACCGCGCGGTCGGCGAGGTCGTGGCCGACGTGGATCCCGCGCTGGGCCTACCCCCGCTGACCGGCTTCGAGAACCACCAGGGAGTCACCCGGCTCGGCCCGCGGGCCATCCCGCTGGCCAAGGTCACCCGCGGCATCGGCAACGGCGGCGGCGACGACACCGAGGGTGCGCACGCGGGCCGGGTCCTCGGCACCTATATGCACGGTCCGGCGCTGGTCCGCAACCCGGCCCTGGCCGACCTGCTGCTGGGCTGGGTCGCGGGCCCGCTGCCCCCGATCTCCCACGACGACGACGAGCTGGCGCAGACCCTGCGCCGCGAACGTCTCGCCGCCGTCTCCGCCACCTGACGTCCACAGCACCGCCAGCCAGCCGCGCCAGCCGCGCCGCCAGGTGACCTCAGTAGACGAGGGCCTGGACGCCTTCCTCGGTGACCTCGGCCACGAACGTGGCGGCGCCGGAGATGCGGATGCCGTCGATCACGTCCTCGGGGGCGATTTCGCGGCGGGCGGCGCACTGACTGCACAGTGTGACCGTGCCCGCGGCCAGCACGCCGGCCAGCAGGTCCGCCAGCGGCGCGGCGAGCGGGAGGCTGAAGTCTTCAGCCCGTCCCGGAAGCGCGAACCACGACGATTCACCGCTCAGCCAGAGTGAAACCTGTACGCCGCTGGCGGCGGCCGCCCCGGCCACGGTGAACGCTTGGTTACAGCGCTCGGGGTCGTCCTTACCCGCTGTGACCTTGATGACGAGAGACCGCGCTGCCACCCCAGCACTCTAACGGCCGGCGCGCCGCCCGGCTACGCGATGGCCCGGACCATACACTCCCGTTCATGCACGGCATGCTCAGCGCTGCGATCATTTTGATCGCATTTGCCATGGTCGCAGCGGCCGGCGGGGGGTCGACGGTGTGGCTGTACCGCGCCGCGTCCGGTCCTCCACGCCGTTCCCGGTCGCCGCGCGAGACGGCGGAGACGACTCCGCCCGGCGCGCCGGAAACCGCCCCAGAGGCACCGCCCATCGTGGTCCCGCAGGTCCTGACGAACCTGGGAAGCCCGGGAATCACCCCGGTCGCAGCCACTCAAGGTGACGATCAAGAGCCAGTCCGCGAAATAACAGACTCCGGCCGCCCCGCGCTCCCGGCCGCCGCGCCGTCACCGCCCGCGCTGCCCGCACCCGCGCCCGCATCCGCGCGAGCCGAGCTGACCGGCGGGGAACCCGCCGGGACGGACGCTGGGACGGACGCCGGGGAACCCGAACCCGAAGGCGCCCGGATCTACGTCCTGGACAGCTCGCGCCGCTCCCGGTCCTGACAAGGTCTACCCTGGCCGGCATGGACGATGATCACGGGACGATCCCGGGTGACCAGGACACGCCGCTGCACCCGGACCTGGCGCCGCTCGCCTTCCTGCTCGGCCGCTGGGAAGGAGCCGGGGTCGGCGGTTACCCGACAATAGAGAGCTACCAGTTCGGCCAGGAGATGACCTTCAGCCACAACGGGAAGCCGTTCCTTAGCTACACCAGCCGCACCTGGCGGCTTGACGCCGAGGGTCACATCGGCCTGCCGCTGGCCACCGAGACCGGGTTCTGGCGGCCGCAGCCGGACGGCCAGGTCGAGCTGCTGCTCGCGCACCCGACCGGCATCATCGAGATCTACCTGGGTGAGGTCTCCGGGACCCGGGTTGACCTGGCCACCGATGTGGTGGCCCGGACCGAATCAGCCAAGGAGTACACCGCGGGCCGGCGGCTGTATGGGCTGATCGGTGACGACCTGGGCTGGGCCTACGACATGGCCGCGGAAGGGCAGCCGCTCCAGTCGCACCTCTCGGCCCAGCTCAAGCGGGTGGGCTGAGCTGGGGAAGTAAAAACCCCCGGGCTGCTCCCGCACGATGGCGGGGACCGGCTGGACACTGCCGGTCGGCCCGGGGGGCCGGTGTCTGTCCAGAATTGCCGACCGCCGTCCCACAGGACGTCTGGGCACGGTCACTGGGGGTCCCTTGGAAAGGAGATACCAGTGACCAGCCCGCGCGTGCGGCGCCTTATGCCGCGGTGCGCGCGTCGGCGGGTCAGCGGCTAGCGGACAGCCACCTCACGAGTCCAACGTTTATGCATGCTGTGGACCACCTCCTTTCCCGTGTAAAACGCACGTTATGTCAGCAGGGCCCTCCGAAGCAAGATGATTTCCGCCACCCGGTGAGCTCCCGTTTCGGCCGCCTCAATTTGCCTGTCCCGTCTCAGGGCCGGCCCGACTAAACTGCGAACATGGCGCAAGCCCGGGATACCGAACGCGCCCCGCACGACTGGGATGCGCAGTTGCGGGCCCGTGGGTACCGGGCCACGCCCCAGCGCCAGCTGGTGCTGGAGGCCCTGGCCAACTTGCGGCACGCCACTCCGGAAGACGTCGGGGCCCGGGTCAACCAGGCGGCTCGCGGGGTCAACACCTCGACCATCTACCGGACCCTGGAGCTGCTGGAGCAGCTCGGCATGGTGACCCACACCCACCTCGGGCACGGGGCGCCCACCTACCACCTGGCGCAGGACGCCGATCACGTCCACCTGGTCTGCCGGGGCTGCGGGAAGATCACCGAGATCAGCCCGGAGGTGGCTCGGCCGCTGGTCGCGACGCTGGATGCCGAACAGGGCTTCGAGACCGACGTCGGCCACCTGACCGTGTTCGGGCGCTGCTCGGACTGCCGCCCGGTGACCGCTTGAGCCGCGGTCAGCCCGGCTTGCGCCACGCGTAACCTAAGACCATGAACAGCCCGCTTCTTGCCACCCCCGGAGCCGTCCACGCCGACGGGCTGGACGCAGGTGTGGCCGCCCACTACGGAGACCCGGTGCGCGAGCAGCGCGCCCTGGCCCGCACCGCCGGTCTGGTGGACCGGACGCACCGCGGCGTCGTCCGGGTGATCGGCCCGGACCGGCTCAGCTGGCTGCACAGCCTGACCTCCCAGCACCTGGACGCGCTGCCGGCCGGGCCGACCGCGCAGGCGCTGATCCTGAGCCCGAACGGGCACGTGGAGCACCACCTCACGCTGACCGACGACGGCACTACGACCTGGATCCACGTCGAACCGGGCACGGCGGCACCGCTGGTGGAGTTCCTTGACTCGATGCGGTTCATGCTCCGGGTCGAGGTCGCCGAGGTGACCGGCGACTACGCGGTGCTGACGGTGGCTGGGCCGGACACGGCCACCGCGGCCCGCGCGATCGCCGCCGCTGCGGTGGGCCAGACCGAGGGCGCGGTCGGCTTGGACTACCTGGTGCCCCGCGAGCAGGTGGCCGCGCTGGCCGCGGCCGCGCAGGACGACGGGGCCCGGCTGGCCGGGATCTGGGCCTACGAGGCGTTCCGCATCGCCGCGCACCAGCCGCGCTACGGGCTGGACACCGACCACAAGACGCTCCCGCACGAGGTCGGCTGGATCGAGTCGGCCGTGCACCTGTCCAAGGGCTGCTACCGCGGCCAGGAGACGGTGGCGCGGGTGCACAACCTCGGCCACCCGCCCCGGCGGCTGGTGTTCCTGCATCTGGACGGGAGCGTGGACCGGCTGCCCGCCCACGGCGACGAGGTCGAGCTGGACGGCAAGGCGGTCGGGTTCGTCGGCTCCGCCGCCCGGCACTTCGAGCTGGGGCCGATCGGGCTGGCCCTGGTCCGCCGGACCGCGCCGGTGGACCAGCCGCTGCTGGCCGGTGGGGTCGCTGCCGCCCAGGAAGTCATCGTGCCGCCGGACGCAGGCGCTAATGTGACCATCGACCGGGCGGCGTTCGCGCGCCGCTGAACCCCGGACTGGGCTGGCCGAAGACTGCGACGGAGGTCTCCTTGCTGCGCCGAACCCTGCTGGCCGCCGCCTCCAGCGGCCGGCTGCACCAGGCCGTGATCACGGCTCCGCAGACCCGCGCCATCGTCGACCGCTACGTGGCCGGGGACACGACCGCCGACGCGGTCCGCACCGCCCGGGCCCTGCGGTCGTCCGGCCTGCTGGTGTCGCTGGACTACCTGGGTGAGGACACCAACGACGTCGGCCAGGCCGCCGAGGTCGCGGCCACCTACGTGGGCCTGCTGCGAGAACTGTCCGGGGCCGGGCTGGCCGGGGGCGGCCGGTGCGAGGTGTCGGTCAAGGCCACCGCGGTCGGCTTGTTCCTGCCCGACCACGGTGAGAAGACCGCGACCGAGAACATCGCCCGGATCTGTACCGCGGCCCGTAACGCCGGCACCACCGTCACCCTCGACGCCGAGGAACACACCGCCGTCGGCCCGACTCTGCGAATTGCGCAGGAGCTGCGGGCCGACTTTCCCGACCTCGGCTGCGTGGTCCAGTCCCGGCTGCGGCGAGCCGAAGCGGACTGCGAGCGGCTGGCCGCCAGCGGGGCCCGGGTCCGGCTGTGCAAGGGCGCCTATGACGAGCCCCCGGACGTGGCCTTCACCCGGCGGCAGGACGTGGACCTGTCCTACGTCCGGTGCCTCAAGCTGCTCATGTCCGGTTCCGGCTATCCGATGCTGGCCACGCACGACCCCCGGCTCATCGACATCGCCACCGCGCTGGCCCTGCTCACCGGCCGGTCCGCGGACCGGTTCGAGTACCAGATGCTGTACGGCATCCGGCCCGCCGAACAGCAGCGGCTGGCCGAGACGGGGTCGCAGGTCCGGGTGTACGTGCCGTACGGCAGCGACTGGTACGGCTACCTGGTCCGCCGGCTGGCCGAGCGGCCCGGTAACCTCGCCTTCTTCCTGCGCTCACTGGCCCCGTCGTGGCGGCAACCCTAGAGGTGACACCCATATGATCGCGATCCTCGGCACCGGCAAGATGGGCGAGGCCCTGCTGTCTGGCCTGCTGCGGGCGGGACACCCGGCGGCGGAGGTGCTCGCGGTGGCACGCCGCCCGGAACGGCGGGCCGAGCTGCAGGAGCGCTACGGCGTGCAGACCCCCGACGCCACCGAGGCGGCCAAGGTCGCGGACACGCTGGTGCTGGCGGTCAAGCCGCAGGACATGGGCACGCTGCTGGACGAGATCGCCGCGTTCGTGCCCGCCACCGACGATCGGCTGATGATCTCGGTCGCGGCCGGCATCACCACCGCGTTCATCGGGCAGCGGCTGGCCGGGGACATCCCGGTCGTCCGGGTCATGTCCAACACGCCCGTGCTGGTCGATGAGGCGATGAGCGTCATCTCCGCGGGCCCGCACGCGCGTGAGGAGCACCTGCGCCGGGCCGAGAAGCTGCTCCGCCCGGTGGGCAAGGTGCTGCGCATCCCCGAATCGCAGCAGGACGCCGCCACCGCGCTGTCCGGCAGCGGGCCGGCCTACCTGTACTTCCTGGTGGAGTCGATGGTGGACGCGGGCATCCTGCTCGGCGTGCCCCGGGCCACCGCCCTGGAGATGGTGACCCAGGCCGTGTTCGGCGCGGCCACCATGCTGCGGGAGTCCGGCGAGCATCCGGTGATCCTGCGCGAGGCGGTGACCTCGCCGGCCGGCACCACCATCGCCGCGATCCGGGAGCTGGAGAACCATGCCGTGCGGGCGGCCTTCATAGCGGCGATCGAGTCCGCGCGGGACCGGAGCCGCGAGCTCGCAGGTGGCTGAAATCTCACCGGGAGAGACCGCGATGACGTGCTCTTTGGCGGTGAGCTGGGACGACCGGCTCACCAGCTACGACTTCGGCCCCGGCCATCCGCTCGCCCCGATCCGGGTGGAGCTGACCATGGCCCTGGCCCGTGAGTTCGGCCTGCTGGACGCGCCCGGCGTGTCCATGATCACGCCCGCGGCCGCCCCGCCGGAACTGCTCGAGCTGGTGCACGACGACGTGTACCTGGCCGCGGTCGAGCGGGCCGGTGAACTCGCCGCCCGCGGTGAGCCGCTCGACCCGCGCTCCTTGTTCTTCGGGCTGGGTACCGCGGACGACCCGGTCTTCCCGCACATGCACGAGGCCAGCGCGCTGGTAGCGGGGGCCACCCTGGCTGCGGCCCAGGCCGTCTGGACGTCGGCGGCCGCGCACGGCATCAGCGTGGCCGGCGGCCTGCACCACGCGATGCGCCGGGCGGCCAGCGGTTTCTGCGTCTACAACGACCCGGCCATCGCCATCGCCTGGATGCTGGAGCAGGGCGCGGACCGGATCGCCTACGTGGACCTGGACGTGCACCACGGCGACGGGGTGCAGGCCGCGTTCTACAGCGACCCGCGGGTGCTGACGATCAGCCTGCACGAGGATCCGGCCACGCTGTGGCCGGGGACGGGCCGGTCGTCGGAGACCGGCGCCGAGGCTGGGGAGGGCTACGCGGTCAACGTCCCGGTGCCCGCCGGTACCGGTGATGCGGGCTGGCTGCGGGCCCTCGACGCCGTGGTGCCGCCCCTGCTGCGGTCGTTCCAGCCCCAGCTGCTGGTCAGCCAGCACGGGTGCGACAGCCACCGGCTGGACCCGCTGGCCCACCTCGAGGTCACCGTGGACGGGCAGCGGCGGGCTCAGTCCATGGTGCACGAGCTGGCCCATGAGACCGCGGGTGGCCGGTGGCTGTGCACCGGCGGCGGCGGTTACGCGCTGGCCGCGGTGGTGCCGCGGTCCTGGACCCACCTGCTGGGGATCGCCAGCGGCCGGCCCGTCGACCGGGCCGAGCCCACCCCGGCGGCCTGGCGGGAGCTGGTGCGCCGCCGGACCGGCACCGAGCCACCCGAATTGATGACCGACGGCGCGCCCGGGGATTTCACTCCGTTCGAAGCGGGCTTCGATCCGGCCGATCCGGTCGACCGCGCCATCATGGCGACCAGGAATGCGGTGTTTCCGGCGCACGGCCTGATGCCGGGCCTTTGATCTCCTCGTGATCTCCGGGTCAGCCGCCGCCATCAGGCCGGACTATTGGTTATCCAAGCCTCTTAAAACAAATAATTATCAGTGCGCACCACTGGTCCCACCAGGAACGCGAGACACCCCGTGGCCTGCGACTTCGCCGCCGCCGGGGGCCGGGAGTGCCGTGCACGCGGCGTGATCGCCTGATCTCGTCCCTTGCTCTTTTCCGTGCGCGACTTACTCTGGAGACGTACGTGACTGGTGCGCCGAATCCGGTTAAGCGTGCACGGCTCCGTGCGGAAGTGGGGCAGGGATGGCTGCGGATACAACTCCCCTTAGCGACGTCCGATTTCTCACCGTCTCGGAAGTGGCCACGATTATGCGCGTGTCGAAGATGACCGTGTATCGTCTCGTCCACTCTGGCGAGCTGGAGGCCATCCGGGTCGGCCGCTCCTTCCGGGTTCCGGAGGCGGCGGTCAACTCGTACCTCAGGGATGCCTTCGTCGGTACCGGCTGACCCCCTCGCCGGGGCCTCGTTGCGGGGTCTCCGCCGGTCTGCGGGGCACCCTCGCGGCCCCCCTTGGCCGGCCTCTTCTGCTGGCCCATTTACTGGCACTGTCACGGGATGGTCCGGTCGGCGCGGTAACCTACTAGACCGGGTCCTAGACCGGGTCGATCGCCCAGCCGCCCTCGTTCGAGGTGGGCACGGTGCGTGGCCACCTTTCCGAACAGTTCGAGTGAGGGTGTTTCGTGGGTTCAGTCATTAAGAAGCGTCGCAAGAGGATGGCGAAGAAGAAGCACCGCAAGCTGCTGAAGAAGACTCGTATCCAGCGCCGTAACAAGAAGTAACCAGCCCGGGACTCCTGACGCAGGCACGCTTACGGGTCGCGCCATCCCGCCGCGTCAGGCACCATAGGCGTCAATGTCTACTTCTGTGCTGGTCACGATCGCAGGCGTGCTGGTCGCCGCGGTAGGCACTGGTCTCCTTACCGGCCGGTGCGTCCGCAGGCCCCGGATCAGTCTCATCGCCTGGACCGTAGCCATGTCCGCGATCACCGTGGCTCTGCTGGCGCAGGGCATCGGTTACGCGACCGGCTTCGAGGCGTGGACGTTCCGGGTCATCCAGCTGTCTGCCCAGCTCGTGGCGCCGCTGTTGCTGGCCTGGGGCCTGGTCGAGCAGGTGGCCCGCGGGGCCGCGGTGCGATTCGGCGCTCGGCTGGCCACCGCGGCGGTGGCCGCAGTGGCCGGTGTGGTGCTGGCCACCGATCCGCTGGCCAGCGTGGCATTCACCAAGGCGTGGCCGCCGGCGTCCACGCACTACCAGATCATCCCGCACTACGCGCTGACCCTGGTCGCGCTGGTGGCTGGGGTGACCGTGCTGGCCGCACTGGCGGTCTGCGCGGCGCGCGGGCGGCGGGTACCGGCCGACGGCCCGCTGGTGATCGGCGCGGCCGCGGTGGCCGTCGCGACGCTGCTGCTGATCGCGCTGCGGTTCGCGCTGCCCAGCCCGGCCTATCCGGCGCTGTGTGCGGTCGCGGCCGTCGTGGTGTGGGTCGGGCTGTCGCGGCTCGGTGACCGGGCCGCGAGCCCGGCTCAGGCCGATCGGGCAGGCAACGCCGGCGCATCCGGCCTGGACCGCGCGGCGGCCAGGGCCGAAGTGGCTAGTGAGGCTGAAGGGACTGACGGGGTGAAAAGGTCTCGTTTTAGGGGTGATCGTGGATCGCGCGGGGGAGATGACCGTGGGTCCCGCCGGGGAGATGACCGTCAGTCCCGCGAGGCGGATGATCGTGGGTCCCGTGGGGGAGACGATCGCCGGGGTCGCCGGGCCGATGATGGGCTGCGCGACCCGCTAGCGCGGCCACCCGCGGCGGACGACTTCGGCGCGCCGGACTTCCCGCCGGTCGGCCAGGCTTCGGACTGGCGCGACGGTCCGCGCGACTGGCCCGGCCGCGATCGCCCCGGTCCCGATCGGCCGAGCCCCGGCCGGCCCAGTCCTGATCGGCCCAGTCCTGATCGGCCCAGTCCTGATCGGCCCAGTCCTGATCGGCCCAGTCCTGATCGGCCCAGTCCTGATCGGCTTGGTCGTGATCGGCTTGGTCGTGATCGGCCCAGCCCCGGCCCGCAGGGTGACCGGCCGCGCTACCAGCCCGATCTGCCTGGCTCCGAGCCCGCCACCGGCATGTTCGACGCGTCGCTGCCGATGCTGGGTGACCTGCCGTTGCCCGCGTCGCTGACCACGCCCCAGGCCCAGCCCGGCACCGACCTGGCGGTGCCGGTCACCCCGCCGCACGGCTTGATCGCCATCTACACCCTGCTCGAGGACAAGGTGGCGGACTTCGACCGGGCCGCTGACGAGGTGGCCGAGCAGGTCCGGGCGGGCGAGCCGGACACCCTGGTCTACGTGATCCACACCGTGCCGAAGGCGCCCATGCAGCGGATCTTCTACGAGGTGTACCGCGACCGGGCCGCCTACGAGCAGCACGAGAAGCAGCCCTACGTCCAGCGGTTCGTCGCGGGCCGGCGCCCGTACGTGCTGGCCACCAACGTCATCGAGCTGCGGCTGAAGTACGCCAAGGTCTCTCCGCTGCCCCAGGCCGAAGCGCAGGCCGCGCAGGCTCAGGCGGCCCAGAGCCAGGCGGCCCTGAGCCAGGCGGCCCCGAGCCGGGCCGCACAGGCTCAGGCGCAGCGCCCGGCTGGTGCGCCCAACCTGCCCGCGGTCCGGAACGGGAACGGCGGCCGTCCCGGTGGCGCCCGCCCCAACGGGTCCCGGCCCGGCGACGGCCGTCAGGACACCCCGGACTATCCGCGCCGTGACCCGGGCTACCAGCCGCGCGACCCTGGCTACCAGCGCGAACCCAGCTACCAGCCGTCCGAGCCGAGCTACCAGCCGCGTGACCCCGGTTATCAGCCGCGCGATTCTGGTCAGCCGCGCCGTGAACCCAGCTTTCAGCCCGCTGACACCAGCTATCAGCCGCGTGACCCGGGCTATCAGCCGCGCGATTCTGGTCAGCCGCGCCGTGAACCCAGCATTCAGCCCGCTGACCCCAGCTATCAGCCGCGTAACCCCGGCTCTCAGCCGCGCGATCCTGGTTACTATCCGCGTGACCCCGGCTATCAGCCCGCTGATGCTGGCTATCAGCCCCGCGATCCTGGTTACTACCCGCGGGATCCGGGCGATCCCGGCTACCCGCCCCGCGAGCCCCGGTACACCCCGCGTGAGCAGGACTACCAGCCCTATCCGTCCCGCGACCGCGAATACCCGCCCCGGGACCGCGAGTACCCTGCGCGCGATCACGGGTATCCGCCGCCGGCTCCGGAGTATCCGTCCGGCGGGACGGAGTGGTCGCGCGGGCCGCGTGACCCCTATGCCGAGCCGGGCGATCCTTATCTCGAGCCGGGCGATCGTTATGCCCGGCCGCGCGACCAGCGCGACCCGCGCGAGCAACACAACTCACGCGAGCAACGGAACCCACGCGAGCAACGGAACCCCCGCGAGCAACGGAACCCCCGCGAGCAACGGAACCCCCGCGAGCAACGTGACCCCCGCGACCCACGCGAGCCTTACGACCCGCCGGCCAGCCCCCGGTACGACCGGATCTGAGGTCTGCCATGGCGAGCCAGCGCGACGAGCACCGGATCACCTTGCTGAGCAGGCCGGGCTGCCACCTGTGCGAAGACGCCCGGGCGGTCATCACCAGGGTGGCCGCCGACCTCGGTGTGGGCTGGGATGAGCGCGATATCACCGCCTCCGAACAGGACCTGGCCGAATACTGGGACAAGATCCCGGTGACCATGGTGGACGGCGTGACCCACGATTTCTGGTGGGTCAGCGAGGACCGCCTGCGGGCGGCGCTACGCCGCTGACCTCGCGCGCGACCAACCCGAAGGGGTCTGGCCCGACCCGGAAGCAACTTTGTGCATCGGTTCACAAAGGCGTACCTTGAGAGACGAAGGCCGGTTCCCGCCGCCCTATCCCCTTCGGTGGGCTGGCCCGGTCTTCGGCCCAACCTTGGCGGTCCGCGGTCCGGCAACAGCCGGCCGTCCCGCCTCGCGTCGATCCCCCGAGGAGCGCCGGCGCATGTCTCGCGGTTCTTTGCCTCAGTACGACCCCGACGATCGTCCTCCCGGCGATCGCCTGCCCGAAGCGACGGTGTCCCGGCTCCCGGTCTACCTCCGGGTCCTGGCCGGGATGGCCGACCGCGGCGTGGTCACGGTGTCCAGTGACCAGCTCGCGGCGGGGGCCGGCGTCAACTCGGCCAAGCTCCGCAAAGACCTGTCACACCTCGGCTCCTACGGCATCCGCGGCGTCGGCTACGACGTCGACTACCTGATCTACCAGGTGTCCCGCGCGCTCGGCCTGACTCAGGACTGGCCCGTGGTCATCGTCGGCGCCGGAAACCTCGGCCGGGCCCTGAGCAATTACGGCGGCTTCGTCACCCGCGGCTTCCGCATCGCGGCGCTACTGGATTCAGACCCCGGCATCGTGGGTAGCCGGATCGGGCGGCTGGTCGTCCGGCACTCCGATGACCTGGAAGACGTGGTGGTCCGGCACAAGGTGGCGATCGGCGTGATCGCCACCCCGGCGGGCGCCGCCCAGGCGGTCTGCGACCGGCTGGTGGCCGCCGGGGTGACCAGCATCCTCAACTTCGCCCCGGTCGTTCTCAATGTGGCAGACGGGGTGGACGTGCGTAAGGTTGATCTGTCCATAGAACTGCAAATTCTGGCGTTTCATGCGCAGCGGCGGTCGGCGGAGCGAAACGGCGGGCCCTCCGACGGAGAGCTGCGTAACGTATCAAACGAAGCCGAACTGCGTACCGTACCCGAGGGAGCCACGCGGCTATCCCCGACGGCCGCGGTCACATCAGCGGCAGAGGCCTAGGCGGTATTTGACGTGAGTGTGCTCGTGGTGGGACTGAGCCACAAGAGCGCGCCGGTCCCGGTGCTGGAGCGCGCCGCGCTGAGCGCGGAAGCGCTGCCGAAGCTGCTCCAGGACCTGCACCACACCAGCGACGTGGCCGGGACGTTCGTCATCTCCACCTGCAACCGGGTGGAGATCTATGCGGACGTCGACCGGTTCCACGGCAGCGTGGCCGCCATCTGTGAGCTGCTGTCGCAGTACTCCGGCATCCCCACCCAGGACCTGACCGGGAACCTGTACGTCCACTACGAAGAGCGCGCGGTCAAGCACCTGCTCAACGTCGCGTCCGGGCTCGACTCCATGGTGGTCGGCGAGGGCCAGATCCTCGGCCAGGTCCGGACCGCCCTCAACACGGCCCGCGAGCACGGCACGCTCGGCCGGGCCCTGGGCGACGTCGGCTCGGCCGCCCTGCGGGCCGGTAAGCGGGCGCATGCCGAGACCGGAATCGACCGGGCCGGGGCCAGCCTGGTCAGCGTCGGGATCGAGACCGCGGTGGCCGCGCTGGGACGGCCGTCGCTCACCGGTCAGCGGGTACTCGTGGTCGGAGCCGGCTCGATGAGCTCGCTGGCCGCCACCACCGCAAGCCGGGCCGGCGCCAGCCGGGTCACGGTGGCGAATCGGACCCGCGGTCACGCGGACCGGCTGGCCGCCGCGGTGGGTGGCGACACCGCCGACCTGGCCGAGCTGCCCGGCGCGATCGCCGACGCCGACCTGGTCATCTCCTGCACCGGCGCGTCCGGCCTGGTCATCACGGCGGACCTGGTTCGCCAGGCTCTTACCCGGCGCGACCCCCTTACCCAGCGCAACCAGGCCGGGCTGGTCTTCCTCGACCTGGCCATGCCCCGGGACGTCGGCGCCGACGTGGCCGAGCTGCCCGGCGTGATCGTCATCGGCATGGACGAGCTGGCCGACGCGGGCCGGACCGCGATCGCGGTGCCCGGCATCACCGCCGACGTGGCCGCGGTCCATGCCATCGTGGATGAGGAGTTCGACGGCTACCGGTCGGCGGCCCACGCCGTCCAGGTCACGCCGACCGTCGTCGCGCTCCGGGCCAAGGCGGCCGAGGTCGTCGACGCCGAGCTGGCCCGGCTCGAGGGCCGGCTACAGAATGTTGAAGGATTCGATGGCCACGCGCTCGACGAGATAGCCCGTACGGTGCGCCGGGTGGTAGACAAGCTGTTGCACGCGCCTACTGTGCGTGTCAAAGAGCTGGCCGGTTCGCCGCGGGGAGACGGGTACGACGAGGCGTTGCGGGTTTTGTTCGACCTTGACCCGCGGACGGTCGAGGCGGTCACCCGGGCGGAGCCGGACACCAAGGTCACGGACATCGCCGGGTTGCCTGCGCCCTCGGCACAGGAGGGGAGCGGGGCATGAGTGTTCCCGGCGTGCTGCGGCTCGGCGTTCCCGAGGTGCTGCGGCTCGGTACCCGCAAGAGCCCGATGGCGATGGCCCAGTCCGGTCTGGTCGCTCAGGCCATCACCGAACGCACCGGGCACCCGGTCGAACTGGTCGGCGTGACCACGCAGGGTGACGTCAGCCGGGCTCAGCTGGCCCAGATCGGCGGCACCGGCGTGTTCGTCGGCGCGCTGCGCGACGCGCTCCTGGCGGGCCAGGTGGACCTGGCCGTGCACTCGCTGAAGGATCTGCCCACCGGCCGGCCCGACGGCATCGTGCTGGCCGCGGTGCCCGCCCGTGACGATCCGCGCGACGCCCTGATCGGCCGGGACGGGGCCAAGCTGGCCGATCTGCCCCCGGGCGCCTCGATCGGCACCGGGTCGCCCCGCCGGGCGGCCCAGCTGCTGCTGCTGCGCCAGGACATCCGCTGCGTGCCCATCCGCGGTAACGCCGGCACCCGGCTGGCCAAGGTCGGCGCGGGCGAGCTGGACGCGGTGGTGCTGGCCGCGGCCGGGCTGGCCCGGCTGGGCCGCCTCGACGTAGTGAGCCAGATCTTCGAGCCTGAGGACATGCTGCCCGCGCCGGGCCAGGGGGCGCTGGCGGTGGAATGCCGGGCCGGGGACCACGACCTGGCCGAGCTCCTCGGAGCCGTCGACGACTCACCGAGCCGCGCGGCGGTCACCGCCGAGCGGACGGTGCTGGCCGTGCTGGAAGCGGGCTGCAGCGCGCCGATCGGCGCCTACGCGGCCGGAAGTACCGGCCATCTTCAGCTGGAAGCGGCGGTGATCGCCACCGACGGCAGTCAGTCGCTGCGCGAACGCGGTAGCGACGACCCCGCCGCCGCCGAGCAGCTCGGCCGCCGGATCGCGAACCGGCTGCTGGGTAGTGGTGCGGCGATGCTGATCGCCACACCGGGACGCACGAACGGGACAGATGCATAGTGAACGCCACCCCAGCCTCATCCACACCACCCACCGGTGAACCGCGTCCCAGAGAGTCGGTCCGCCCGGCGTCCGCTGGACGGATCGCGCTGGTCGGCGCCGGACCCGGCGACGAACGGCTGCTGACCTTGCGGGCCGCCCAGCTGCTCGGCCAGGCCGACCTGGTCATCAGCCGGCGCGAGCCCGGACCGCGGGTCCGCGAGCTGATCGCGCCCGGAGCCGACGTCGTGGTGCTGACCGGCACCAGCGTCAGCACTGACACTGACACTGACACTGACACTGACGCTGGCACTGACGCTGAGGCCGCGCCGGGCGCCGAGCCCGCCGCGCGCACCGGGTCCGGTCCGGTGGCCGAGCCGGACCTGATCGCGGCCGCGCAGTCCGGCCAGCTGGTGGTCCGGCTCTACGACGGCGACCCGCTGCTGGACGGCGGCGTGCCGGCCGCGCGTGCGTTCGCGGCGGCCGGGGTGCCGTTCGAGGTGGTGCCGGGGGTCCCGGCCGCTACTGCGGTACCGGCCTACGCGGGCATCCCGCTCGGCCGTGAGAGCGGCGAGATCCGGGTCATCCAGGCCGCGGACGCCAGCCGGGTCACGTTCGGCCCCGGCTCCCTGGTCGTCCTGGGGGCCGAGGCGGGCCCGGCCGACCTGGGCAAGATGCTGATCGCCGCGGGCTGGCCGGACACCACGCCGTTCGCCATTACCTGGGACGGCACCACCACCGCGCAGCGGACCGTCACCTCTACCCTGGGCCGGATCACGGCCGACCTGAAAGCGGCCGGGGTCAGCCTGGTCAACGCGGGTGAGGCCGTGGCCGTGGTGGGTGACGCCGCAGCCGTGCAGCCCGAGCTGTCCTGGTACGAGACCAAGCCGCTGTTCGGCTGGCGGGTGCTGGTGCCGCGGACCAAGGCCGACGCGGCCGCGGTGTCCGAGCAGCTGCGCGAGCAGGGCGCCATCCCAGAAGAAGTGCCCACGATCGCGGTGGAGCCGCCCCGCACGCCTCAGCAGATGGACCGTGCGGTGCGCGGGCTGGTGACCGGGCGCTACCAGTGGGTCGCCTTCACCTCGGTCAACGCGGTCCGGGCCATCCGGGAGAAGTTCGAGGAGTACGGCCTGGACGCGCGCGCGTTCGCCGGTGTCAAGGTGGCCGCGGTGGGCGATCAGACCGCCGCCGCGCTCAAGGACTTCGGCATCGCGCCGGACCTGGTGCCGGACGGGGAGCAGTCCGGCCAGGGGCTGGCCGCGGCCTGGCCGCCGTACGACGACGTGCTCGACCCGATCAACCGGGTGCTGCTGCCCCGGGCCGACATCGCGACCGAGAACCTGGTGGCGCGGCTGACCGAGCTGGGCTGGGAGGCCGAGGACGTCACCGCGTACCGCACGGTCCGGGCCGCCCCGCCGGCCGCGCCGATCCGTGAGGCGATCAAGGGCGGCGGGTTCGACGCGGTGCTGTTCACCTCGTCCTCGACCGTACGGAACCTGGTCGGGATCGCGGGCAAGCCGCACGCGGTCACGGTCATCGCGGTGATCGGCCCGCAGACGGCCAAGACCGCGGCCGAGTTCGGCCTGCGGGTCGACGTGATGGCGCCCACGCCGTCGATGCCGGTGCTGATCGAGGCGCTGGCCGAGTTCGGTACGAACCAGCGCCGGGCCGCGCTGGAGGCCGGTGAGCCGCTGCGCAAGCCCAGCGAGCGCCGTCGCGGCGCCCGTAAGCGGATCCGCTGATGAGCGCGGGGTTCCCGGTGATCCGGCCGCGCCGGCTGCGGCGCACGGCGGCGCTGCGCAACCTGGTCGCGGAGACCGCGCTGCGGCCCACCGACCTGGTGCTGCCCATGTTCGTCAAGGAGGGCATCACCGAGCCGCAGCCGATCGGCTCCATGCCCGGCGTCGTCCAGCACACCCGGGACAGCCTGCGCAAGGCGGCCGTGGACGCGGTGGAGGCCGGCGTGGGCGGGGTCATCCTGTTCGGCATCCCTGCGGTCAAGGACGGCCGGGGTTCGGTCGCCGACGACCCGGATGGCATTGTCCAGCTCGCGCTCGGTGACCTGGCCGCCGAGCTGAGCGACCGCACCGTGATCATGGCCGACCTGTGCCTGGACGAGTACACCGACCACGGCCACTGCGGCCTGCTCACCCCGGCCGGCGAGGTGGACAACGACGCCACCCTGGAGCGGTACGCGGCGATCGCGGTGGCCCAGGCCGCGGCGGGTGTCCACGTGGTGGCACCCAGCGGCATGATGGACGGCCAGGTCGGCGCGATCCGGTCCGCGCTGGACGACGCGGGCTTCACCGACGTCGCCATCTGTGCCTACTCGGCCAAGTACGCCTCCGGTTTCTACGGGCCGTTCCGTGACGCCGCGGAGTGCGCGCCGCAGTTCGGTGACCGGTCCTCCTACCAGCAGGACCCGCCCGGCTCGGATGAGGCGCTGCGGGAGGTGCTGCTCGACATCGACGAGGGCGCCGACATGGTCATGGTCAAGCCGGCCCTGCCCTACCTGGACATCGTGCGGCGGGTGGCCGACACCGTCCACGTCCCGGTGGCCGCTTACCAGGTCAGCGGCGAATACGCGATGGTCGAGGCGGCCGCGGCCAACGGCTGGCTCGACCGGGACCGGATCATCATGGAGACCCTGACCGGGATCCGGCGGGCCGGCGCAGGCATCATCCTCACCTACTGGGCCGCCGAGGTGGCCCGCCGCCTGCGCGAGCGGTAACGGCGCGATCGGTAACGGACGGTTAGGTCACAGGCGGGAACAAAAGGTCACAGCTCGGTCTGGCCTGTGTCAATGCCCCGAACTCCCCGTGTGCCCTGCTCTACGATGGGTGACACTCGATGAGGAGCGCCGGCCCGGGGCCGGGCTCGAGGCAGGAGCTGGCCGATGGTCGACGTGGGGTGGCGCCGCAGTCGCCGGAAGACGGCGGACCGGGGCGACCGGAGTGATCCACTCGGCCAGGCGGCAATCAGCTACGCCACGCTGGGCTGGCCCGTGTGCGTGGGCGCCCACCTGTCCGCCGACGGCCTGAGGCCCGGCCGGGCCTGTTCCTGTGACCGGGTGGGCTGTCCGGCGCCGGGCGCGCACCCGGTGTCCCCGACCTGGCAGATGCAGGCCACCGTGGACACCCCCACCATCCAGGGCTGGTGGGCGGCCCGGCCCGAAGCGTCGGTCATCCTGGTCACCGGCCGGGTCTTCGATGTGCTCGACATCCCGGCGGAGGCCGGCACGGCCGCGCTGGCCGCGATCGAGGCCGCCGGGATCACCGCCGGCCCGGTCGCTGCGACCGGCGGCCGGATGCTGTTCTTCGTCACCACGCGCGGCGCCCCGGTCGACGAGGACGAGTGGTGGTCGTGTCGGCTGGACTGCGAGCCGGAGAACGTCACCACCTGGGGTGCCCTGCGCTGGCACTGCCGGGACAGCTACGTGCTGGCCCCGCCGTCGGCCGGCGGACCGGGGCCGGACGGCCCCGGCGGCGTAGTCTGCTGGGTCCGTGACCCGGCGGACCATCCGCTGCCCGATGCGCTTAGGCTGCTGGAGTTCCTGGTTGACGCGTGCGAGGAGGCTGGTCTGTCGTGAGTTCCGCCGCCGAAGAGATCCCGGTACCCGGAGATCGTTCGGCGGAATGGTTCACACGAGCCAGCGCGGTCACCCCCGGCGGCGTGAACTCCCCGGTCCGGGCGTTCGGCTCGGTCGGCGGCACGCCCCGCTTCATAGCGTCCGCGACCGGTCCTTACCTGACCGACGTGGACGGGCACGAGTACGTCGACCTGGTCTGCTCCTGGGGCCCGATGATCCTCGGCCATACCTACCCCGCGGTCGTGTCGGCGCTGGAGCAGGCGGCCCGGCGCGGCACGTCCTTCGGTGCGGCGACCCCCGGCGAGGTGGAGCTGGCCGAGGAGATCACCGGGCGCACCCCGGCCGAGAAGGTCCGGCTGGTCAACTCCGGCACCGAGGCCACCATGTCAGCCCTGCGGCTGGCGCGCGGGTTCACCGGGCGGCCGCTGGTGGTGAAGTTCGCCGGCTGTTACCACGGCCACGTGGACGCCCTGCTGGCCGCGGCCGGGTCCGGGGTGGCCACCTTCGCCCTGCCCGACTCGCCCGGCGTGACCGGCGCGTCGGCCAGCGACACGATCGTGCTGCCCTACAACGACGAAGCCACGGTCCGCGCCGCGTTCGCCGGCCGCGGCGACCAGATCGCCGCCGTGATCACCGAGGCCTGCCCGGCCAACATGGGCGTAGTACCGCCCGCACCAGGATTCAACGAAATGCTGGCCACGGTCTGCGCTGAGCACGGCGCGCTGCTGATCATGGACGAGGTGCTGACCGGATTCCGTGTCACCCGGTCCGGCTGGTACGGGCGTGACGGTGTCGCCGGTGACCTGATGACGTTCGGCAAGGTCATGGGCGGTGGCCTGCCCGCCGCGGCTTTCGGTGGCCGGGCCGACATCATGGACCGGCTCGCGCCCACCGGCCCCGTCTACCAGGCGGGCACGCTGTCGGGTAACCCGCTGGCCACCGCGGCCGGCCTGGCCACCCTGCGAGCCTGCACCCCCGAGGTCTACACCAGGGTCGATGAGGCCGCCGCCCTGGTGGCCAGGCTCGCCACCGAGGCCCTGACCGCGGCCGGCGTCCCGCACCACCTGCAGACGGCCGGCAACCTCTTCTCCGTCTTCCTGGGCCGCAGCGCTCCCGTCCAGAACTTCGACGACGCCCGCACCCAGTCCGCCGCCGCCTACGCCGCGTTCTTCCACGCCATGCTGGACCACGGCGTCTACCTCCCCCCGTCCCCCTTCGAGGCCTGGTTCCTCTCCGCCGCCCACGACGCCTCGGCCCTGGGACGCATAGCCGCGGCCCTCCCCGCCGGCGCCCAAGCCGCCGCCCAAGTCCTCTCCAGCTGAAGCCCCAAGCCGCAACGTCCGCACCGCGCGGCATCGCTAAGCTGCGACCTCCTCACGTCGCACCGTCCTTGCCCGCGTCCCCACCCCGCGTCCCCACCCCGCGTCCCCACCCCGCGTCCCCACCCCGCGTCCCCACCCCCGCGACGCCTCCACCCGCGACGCCTCCACCCGCGACGCCTCCACATCCCCAACAGCCCCACCCGCCCCGACGGCCCCACGTCCCCGGCGGCTGCTTTACCGTGTGCAAAAACTGTCGTCATAGCGACGGTTTTTGCACACGGTAATTAATGAACTCCCGCCGCCTGGGACTTATCCACAGATGACACCTTGCGGCGTGGCTATCCACAGCTGCGGATTCGAGGTAGCTCTCCCATCCTTTGGCCGCGACGCTGGATACATGAACCTTTCCGAGAGCGACGGGCTGAAGGAGCTGCTGCGAGATCGCCACGGCGTCGTGACGACCGCGGAGGCGCTTCGCTATCTCTCTCCTTCGATACTCCGCTGGCGTCTGACCAGCGGGCGCTGGCAGCAGGTCTGCCACGGGGTAGTGGTGGCGCAGTCTGGTCCCTTGTCCGCAACGCAGCAGCTGTGGGCTGCGCTGCTGTGGGGCGGCAAGGGGGCACTGCTCGCTGGACTGACCGCCGCGCGCCTGGAGGGGTTCCACGGCTTCACCGAGCCCGGAATCCACCTCTTGCTGCCGGCCACCACTCAGGTCCGCAAGCAACCGATCCGCGGCTCGCCCCGTGCTGTGGTCGGTGAACCGATCGTCGTGCACCGGTCCCGGTGGCTGGACGAGGCAGACGTCCATCCGGTCCGGCAGCCGCCACGGACCCTGGTGGCCCGGTCGCTGGTGGACGCCGCCGCCTGGACGGCGACCGACGACCGGGCCCGGGCGCTGCTGGCGGCTGGAGTCCAGCAGCGACTCGTGCGCCCCGGTGACCTCATGGCGGTGACTGCGCGCCCGACCCGGCTGCGGCGCCGCCTGCTGATCCAGGCGACCCTGGCCGACGTGGCGGGCGGTGCTCACGCCCTGTCCGAGCTCGACTTGGCTGACCTGCTCCGCCGGTTCGGGATAACCGAGCCCGACCGCCAGGCCAGCCGCCGTGACCAGGACGGCCGACGCCGCTGGCTGGACGCCGTCTGGGAGGCGGCCCGGCTGATCGTGGAGGTCGACGGCCGCTGGCACACCGACGTCGCCACCTGGTGGGAGGACATGCAACGCGACAACGAGTTCACGATTAACGGGTACCGGGTCCTGCGTTTCCCGGCCCACGCGATCCGCTCCGACCCAGCCCGAGTAGCCCACCAAATCCAAAACGCCCTAGCCCGCGCCCCCGTCCCCGTCCCGGTCCCGGTCCCGGTCCCGGTCTAGACGACTCCAGCACCGGCAGCCAGGGGACCCGCAGCGGGTTACGGCGAGCCGATTTGTCCGGCCCAGCGAGTCCCGGGCCGAAGGTCTGGGCGAGTGGCCGGTCCTACGGCAGGTTCCGCGGTGGGCAGCGGGGGGTCCAGGGGGTCGCCCCCCGCCCGGAATCAGGGGTCAGGGGGGTCATCCCCCCGAACAGTGTCTTAAGCTGGCCGCGCCATGAGTGAAGAGTTGCCTAGTCCCGCCGCGCGCGCCCCGCAGGGCGCGGACACCACCGTTGTGCACCTGCTCCGGCACGGTGAGGTGGAGAACCCCAAGGGCGTCATCTACGGGCGGATCCCCGGGTTCGGGCTGTCCGAGGACGGCCGGATGATGGCCAAGGCCGCGGCCGACTACCTGGCCGAGCGGGACGTGGTGGCCATCTTCACCTCGCCGTTGGAGCGGGCCAAGGAAACCGCGGAGCCGCTCGCCGAGCGGTTCAGTCTGGAGCCGATCGTCGACGAGCGGCTGATCGAGCCGTGGAACCACTTCGAGGGGCTGGTCTTCGGGGTGGGGGACGGTTCGCTCAAGCGGTTCGAGCACTGGTGGTACCTGCGCAACCCGTTCACCCCGTCCTGGGGCGAGCGCTACCGGCTGGTGGCCCAGCGGATGCTGGCCGCCATGTCCGACGCCCGGGACGCCGCCCGCGGGCACGAGGTGGTGTGCGTGAGCCACCAGCTGCCGATCTGGGTGACCCGGCGCAGCGTGGAAGGCAAGCGGCTGTGGCATCACCCCAGCAATCGCGAGTGCGCGCTGGCCAGCGTGACGAGCTTCACGTTCACTGGCGACACCATCACCGACGTGAGTTACGCCGAGCCGGCCCGGCGTCAGGCCAGCCTCGGAGATGCTGCACAATAGGTAGCGGTACTACAAACTGTAGGAGTTTCCGGGTCAGGAAGATTTCACCGGTGTTCCCCTTGTTCGTTCCCTCATCCCGCGTCGTGGGCATCACCGCGATCGCGCTGGCTAGCGTGCTCGGGGTGACCGCCTGCGGGGGCCAGATCGCGACCAACAACCCGGCCAGCAGCGGCAACGACTTCGTGGCCGGCGACGGGGCGAGCACGTACTACCAGGCCGGTCACCGGACGGCGGCCCCGGCGGTCGGCGGCACCACGTTGTCCGGCAGCAAGCTGAACCTCAGCTCGTACCGGGGCGACGTGGTCGTGCTCAACTTCTGGGGCTCCTGGTGCGCGCCGTGCCGTAAGGAGGCCCCCACGCTGGCCGTGCTGGCCGAGCAGTATCAGGGCAAAAACGTCAAGTTCGTCGGCGTCGATATCCGCGACCAGGCGTCGGCCGCGCAGGCTTTCGTGCAGAATTTCGACATCAGCTATCCGAGCCTGAACGATCCGGCCGACGAGATCGCGCTCGACTTCCGCGGCGCCGTGTCACCGGCGGCCATCCCGAGCACGCTGGTGCTCGACCAGGACCACCGCATCGCGGGACGGGTCATCGGCGGGACCAGCTACGGCACCCTGAACAACATGCTCCTCAAACTCACCGCAGGGACCTAACCCGATGACCGACGTCCACACGCCACAAGCCGATCCAGCCGGGACTGATCCCGTGCCGGCGGTGGAAGCGGGCATCGGGGAACGGGATGCGGCCGACGCGCCTATCGCCAAGCCACCGGCCGGTCACTTCGGCGTCGTGGCCTGGGCCCGCTGGGGCTGGCGCCAGCTCACCTCGATGCGGGTCGCGCTGGTCCTGCTGTTCCTGCTCGCGCTGGGCAGCGTGCCCGGATCGCTGCTGCCGCAGCAGGGCATCGACCCGGCCGCGGTCCAGGAGTACTTCAGCGCGCACAAGTCGCTGGCCCCGATCCTGGACCGGCTCGGCCTGTTCAACGTGTTCGCGGCGCCCTGGTTCGCCGCGATCTACCTGCTGCTGTTCGTGTCGCTGGCGGGCTGCGTGCTGCCCCGGGCCTACCGGCTGGCCCGCTCGGCCCGGGCCCTGCCGCCGCGGGCCCCGCGCAACCTGTCCCGGCTGCCGAACTCGGCCCGGTACCAGACCGGCCTGACCGCGGACCAGGCGTCGGCCGCCGCGGCCACGTTCCTGAGCAGCCGGCACTTCCGGCTGAACCGGGGGGACGGCTGGCTGTCGGCCGAGAAGGGGTACCGGCGGGAGGTCGGCAACCTGCTGTTCCACGTCGCGCTGATGGGCGTGCTGGTCTCGATCAGCCTCGGCGGTCTGTTCGGGTACAAGGCCGACCGGCTCGTGGTCGAGGGCGACAGCTTCGCCGACACCGTGACCGACATGGACGCCTTCCACCCCGGGCACTTCGTCTCCGCGGGCGACCTGGCCCCGTTCAGCATCACCCTGGACAAGTTCTCGGCCAGCTACATCGCGTCCGGGCAGGACCGGAACCAGCCGCTGACGTTCGACGCCCACATCAGCTACACGGCGCACCCCGGTGATGCCACCCGGACGTACAACCTCCAGGTCAACCACCCGCTGCACGTCGACTCGACCAAGCTGTACCTGATCGGCCACGGGTACGCGCCGGTGTTCAAGGTCACCGACGGCAAGGGCAAGGTCGTCTACGACCAGGCCACCCCGTTCCTGCCCGCGGACCAGTCGACCTACCTGTCCGAAGGCGTGGTCAAGGCACCCGACGCCCAGCCGGAGCAGCTCGGCTTCGCCGGGGTGTTCCTGCCGACCGCGGTCGACGTGAACGGCCAGCTCCAGTCGGCCTCGCCGGCCGCGCTCGAGCCCGCCGTCAGCATGATCGCCTACCGCGGGAACCTCGGGCTGAACAGCGGCGTTACGCAGTCTGTGTACCAGCTGAACACGGCCGGCATGACCCAGGTGCCCACCGCCGACCAGGTGCTGACGGCGGGCCAGTCGATGAAGCTGCCGAACGGCCAGGGCACGCTCACCTTCACCGGCTACAAGCAGTGGGTCAGCTTGCAGGTCACCTACGACCCCGGTCAGGTACCGGCGTTGATCTCCGCGATCGTGGCGCTGGCCGGTTTGCTGCTTTCGTTCCTGGTCCGGCGGCGCCGGATCTTTGTCCGGACGTACGCTGACGAAGCGGGTCACACCACCGTGGATGTGGCTGGCCTGGCCCGTTCGGACGTCGGTGGCGGTTTCGAAGGCGAGTTCGCCGAGCTGTCCC
Organism: Streptosporangiaceae bacterium; assembly: GCA_965277615.1. Lineage (GTDB taxonomy): Bacteria > Actinomycetota > Actinomycetes > Streptosporangiales > Streptosporangiaceae > Bog-532. Next base: position 1,675,314 of record CBDIDG010000005.1, read on the forward strand.
GCGATCTCCGTGAGCAACTCACGGCGAGCAAGAAAGAGACGGAGTAAGCCATGTCCGTGAACACCGGGCTGTCCGCGGTGAGCGACCACGTGCTGATGGTGGCCGTGGTCATCTACTCGCTCGCGCTGCTCGCCTACGCCGGTGACTTCGCCTACGGGCGCCGGGCCCAGACCGCCGCAGCGGCGGCCAAGCCGGTGTCCGAACTGGCCGGCGTCGGGGCCCGCGGCGCGGCGCCCGGAGCCACCGGTGACGCGGCCGGCGGTGACGCCGCCGACGCGGTCAGCCCCGGTGGCCTGGAGAAGGGACGGCAGCCGCTCGGGCCGCTGATCCGCACGGCGATCGCGCTCACCTTCCTGGGCGCGGCCACGCACCTGTCCGGCGTGATCATCCGGGCCATCGCGGTGCACCGGGTGCCGTGGGGCGACATGTACGAGTTCGTGATCACGCTGACCTGCGTCGCGGTGCTGTTCTTCATCGCGGTCATGCTCCGCTTCCGGGCCTGGCACCTGGGCCTGTTCGTCACCGGCGCGGTGATGGTGGCCCTGGGCCTGGCTCAGACCATCATCTACACCCCGGCCGGCCCGCTGGTGCCGGCCCTGAAGTCGTACTGGCTGGCCATCCACGTGGCCGCGATGACGCTCTCCACCGGCATCTTCTTCGTGGCCGCGGTACTCGGCGTGATCTACCTGTTCGCCGAGCGGCACGAGCGTCAGGTGGCGGCGGGGCGCCAGTCCGCCGACCACGGCATCTTCCGCCGGCTGCCCGGTTCGGAGGCGCTGGACCGGCTGACCTACCGCACGGTCGTGTTCGGCTTCCCGATCTGGACGTTCGGCATCATCTGCGGGGCGATCTGGGCCGACCAGGCCTGGGGCCGGTACTGGGGCTGGGACCCGGTCGAGACCTGGGCCTTCATCACCTGGGTGGTCTACGCCTGCTTCCTGCACGCCCGGGCCACCGCTGGGTGGCGGGGCAAGCGGGCCGCTTACATCCAGATCCTCGGGTTCTGCTGCCTGCTGTTCAACGTGCTGGTGGTGCAGACCTCCGTCACCGGCCTGCACTCCTACGCCGGCCTGGGCTGACCGCCAGCCGCGCCACAGTCATCCGCAGCACGGTCATCGGATCAACCGGTATCCGCTTAGCGGGCCGCCCGGTCCAGTGAGTGCAGGAACTCGGGGTCATCGTCTGGCCCCACCGCACTCACGACTGGGCTCGCCTGACCGAAGGGCGCCTCACGGGCGGCCCTCCCTTTTCCCGGCCGGCCTCCGGCGGGCTGGTTTCCCAGGCGGCCTCCGGCGAGCTGGGCCGGACGGCGGACCGTCAGCTGGGCCGGACGGCGGACGGCCAGCCATACGGTCGCGCCGACCACGAACGTTCCCGCCACCACGGCGACCCAGGCCGCCTTGGGCAGCCGGGGGCATTCGTCGCTGGGAGTAAGCGCCACGTCCGCGAGGCAATAGAGCCAGAATCCCCCGGCGAAGAGGACAAAGAGGGCTCCTAGCAGCAACATGCTCGAAGCCTAACGTCGCGCCGTGAAAGCCCGTATCTGGATTCATCAACTGATGTGCGGTCTTGTCAGCCCCATGCGTCACCGTAGGTCACGAGGAAGTGACTTGTGCGGGGTTTCGTCGTACGCTGGCGCCCGGGTGCAAACAGGGAGTGCGATACATGCGGCTACGGCTCTTCGAGCGTGTCCGCCAACTCGCCCATCCGCGTAGGGGCCGCTTCCGGCCCCGCCGCGACCGGGCTGGGGAGGTGGCACGTCACGACCGGCCTGGGGAGGCTCGTCCGGCCGCGCGTCTCGGGCCACCGCGGGGCCAGGCGCTCCGTGCTGACCCGGAGGAGGTGGCTGGCCGGCACCGTCGTGGCGCCATGGACGGCTACGCGCCACCCCGCCCTCCCTGGGAGGAGCCGCCCGCTGATCCGTCCGCGGCGTGGGGCGGCGACGGCCCGCTGACGCCGCCCGGCCGCGGCCGGGTCCCGCCGCCCGCTGGTCCGCCTCCGGCGCACCTGCCTCCGGCGGGCCCGGCCACCCGGCCCCCACCGGGGTCGTCGGCTGGACCGCGTACTGGCCCGCAGGCCAGGCCCCCCGCTGGACCACGCTCCGGCCCGCAGGCCAGGCCGCCCGGCGGCGCCGGCCAGGGCGACCCGTCGGCGGTGCCGGTCGGTGGAGCCAGGGCCCGGGTCCGGCCCAGTCCCAAACCGTACGGAACCGCGCCGGTCGTGCCGGTAGAGGCACCCCGGGCCGCCGCCGCCCGCGACGCCGAGCGAACCCAGGCCCGGCCGGCCACGGACCGGCGCTGGCTGGAAGCCGACCGGGGCTACCTGCCCGCCCAGCGACCGGCCAGCGCGGGCCGGCCCCGGCTGCCGTTCGCCCACGCGCACGAGGCGTCCCAGGCCAACCTGCGCGATGGGCGCCGGAACTGCGGCACGCTGGAGACCGTGCTGTGGCGGCAGTGGGAATCGGCCACGTACGTACCGGACGAGGCCGTGCTGGCCATCGACCGGCTGGCCGAACTGCCCCAGCAGATCAAGGACAAGCTCGTCGCGGGCCTGGACGGTATCTTCGTCGGGCCGGGCGGCGTGCCCCAGCTGGACGACATGACCGCGCTCAGCGGGGTTCCGCTGCCGTCCGGCCGGGCGACCTGGGACGCGTGCGCGGGCGCGTACGGGGAGCGGAAGATCGTGGTCGGCACCCGGCCGTCACCCACCCCGGACGTGATGTGTCATGAGGTCGGGCACGCGCTCGACGACATCGATGCGCCAGCCGGCAAGTGGCAGTCCGACTCGGCCGAGTTCCAGATGCTTTACGATCAGTGCCAGCCGCACCTGGCTAGCGACTTTCACAAGCAGCGGGGCGGCCTCGGCCGCAAGGAGTTCTTCGCGGATGCGTTCGCCGCGATCGCCTCGCGGCAGCGGCCCGCCCTGGTGGACATGCTCGGCGGCAACACCCGGACGGCGCTGAACGTGATGCTCTACTTCAACCGGCGTTACGGCATCTAGGTGAGCGTGAAATGTTCGTCATACGGCTACCGAACGGGAACCTGCGGGTTCCGGAGACCGCCATCGGCCACGATGGACGGGTCATCGGCAACGCCTACGTGGAGATCGGGCCGCAGGACGCGGACTACGCGCGGCTGGCCGCCCAGGCGCTGACCGAGGACGAGGTGGCGCGGCGCCGGGCCCAGTGGCGGGACGGCGACGAGGCGCTGCAGCGTGAGTTCGCGGAGTTCGCCCGGCAGAACGCCGACTATCGCTGGTCCGACTCCGACGGAGATGCGGACCCCGCGTAGAACACCGCGGCTGAGTAAGGCTCGCCGCAGGCTGTGGCTGAGCCTCTCCGCTCACCCGCCGCGGGCTCATGGTTAAGCCCCTCCGCTCACCCGCTGCGGGATCGCGGTAAACCCCTCCGCGCCCCGGATGCGGCGAGCGGGCTGGACGTTGGCCTTGCGGCCGGCCACGTGACGCGGGACAGTCACGAAACCGGCCGCAAAGGCGTTGACGCAGCGACGCTACAGAACTGAGTGGTTCTCAGCCGATGGCTCTTGTTCGCCGCGAAGCAGGGCACGAACCTCTGACTCCCGGAAACGCCGGTGCCCCCCAGGCGTTCGGATACTCGTGATTCGACCGGATGCAGCCCACCGCGTAACGGTCTTCGGGTCGACCCGGAAGAGTGCCGCAACCTCTCCAGGTGTTAGTAGCCGCTCGTTGTTGCCGTCCAAAGTAGTCCCCTCCCAGTAATGTCCCGCCGGCTCATGTTCTGAGCCTGACCTAAGTTTGGCGACTAACGAGTGCTTTCTGCCTAGATTTCGGAAAATTAGAGCGACCTGATTATTCTGCGTGGCCGGGGCCTTACTGTAACGACATGGGTCCCGTGGTATCCGATGCTGAGATCAAGGCCGCCGCGGCCCGCCTGCGCGGTGTTGTCGTAGCTACGCCGCTTGTGCCTTTTCCTGCGGCTGGGCCACTGATGATCAAGCCTGAGTCGTTGCAGCCCACTGGGGCGTTCAAGCTCCGTGGCGCCTACAACGCGATCAGTGTGCTGCCCGAGGCGCAGCGTCAGCGCGGGGTGGTGGCCCACTCCAGCGGCAACCACGGGCACGCCGTGGCCTACGCGGCCCGGCTGCTCGGCGTCCGGGCCGTGATTGTGGTGCCGGAGACGGCGCCCGCCATCAAGACTGACGCGATCATCGCCAACGGGGGTGAGCTGGTCACCGTGGCCCCGACCATGGCCGCCCGGCTGGCCGCGGTGCGCGACCTGGCCGACCGGCATGGTTACGCGCTGATCCCGCCCTTCGACGACCCGAACGTGATCGCGGGGCAGGGCACCATCGGCCTGGAGATCATGGCCAGCCAGCCCGACACCGACCTCATCCTGGTGCCGGTCAGCGGGGGCGGGCTGATCTCCGGCGTCGCGGCCGCGGCCCGGTCGGTCAACCCGGACGTCACCGTGGTCGGAGTGGAGCCGGATCAGGCCGCCGACGCGCAGGAATCACTGCGCACGGGGGAGCGGGTCGCCTGGCCCGCCAGCCTGGTCCAGCGCACGGTGGCCGACGCGCTCCGGGTGGAGCAGGTCGGGGAGTTGCCGTTCGCGCTCATGCGCCAGTACGTGGCCGGCATCGTGACCGTGACCGACGAGCAGCTGCTGGCCGCGGTACGCGACCTGGCCATCGGCGCACGCCTGGTGGCTGAGCCGGGTGGTGCCGCCGCCGTGGCGGCCTGGCGGTTCCGCCGGGACGAGCTGCCCGCCGCGCGGCGTCCCGTGGCGGTACTGTCCGGCGGCAACATCGAGCCGACCCTGCTGGCCCAGGTCATTGCGGGGGGTGCGGCCACACCCGCGCCCGCCAGGCACTAACCTGGCTGTGTCATGCGTAATGCCATGTTCTACACCGTGTCCCGGCTGCTGCTGTTCATCGTCGTCCTGCTGGTGCTCGACCTGGCCGGCGCCCGGGGCCTGCTGCTGATTGCGTTGGCCCTGCTGATCAGCGGGCTCCTCAGCTACGTCCTGCTGTCACGGCAGCGCAACTCGATGGCCAGCTCGCTGTCCGGCCGGCTCGGGGCCAGGACCCGCCGTGGGCCGAGCTTCCGCGAGCGGCTGAACGAGGGGACCCGGGCCGAGGACACCGACGACGAGCCGGCCCAGGCCAGCCCGGCGCCGATCAGCCCGCCGTCGGCCGGCGACCGGGCCTAGCGCCCCCGGCTCGGATCGGCCAGCCAGCCACCGGCGACGAGCAGCTCCAGCACGGCGTCGACCGCATCCGTCCGGCTCATGGCCGCGGTGTCCATCACCAGGTCGGCGTCCCGCGGCTCCTCGTACGGGTCGGAGATCCCGGTGAAGTTGCTGATCAGGCCGGCCCGGGCCTTCGCGTACAGGCCCTTGCGGTCCCGCGCCTCGCACACCTCCAGCGGCGTCGACACGTGGACGAGCAGGTAGTCGCCGGCTGCGGTGGCCATCTCCCGTACCTGCGCCCGGGCGGACGCGTACGGGGCGATCGGGGCGCAGATGGCGATGCCGCCGTGCCGGGCGATCTCCGCCGCCACGTAGCCGATACGGACGATGTTCAGGTCCCGGTCAGCGCGGGAGAAGGTCAGCCCGGCGGACAGCAGGCGGCGCACCCGGTCCCCGTCGAGCAGCGACACGGTGCGGTCGCCGCTCTCGCTCAGTGCGTCCCGCAGGTCCCGGGCCACGGTCGACTTGCCCGAGCCGGACAGCCCGGTGAAGAAGATCACCAGCCCCCGCTGGTCCCGCGGCGGGCGGGCCAGCCGCAGCTCATGGGCCACGGCTTCGGGGGTGTACCAGGTGGGCAGCGATTCGCCCCGGTCGAGCAGGGCGGTCAGCTCGTCGTGGGTCAGCTCGCTCCGCTCGGCGCCCGGCTCGATCAGCGACAGCGGCCGCCACACCTCTGACCGGGGGTCGTAGGCCCAGTCGCCGGCCGAGATGATCGGGATGGGCAGGCCCGGCAGTTGCAGCGGGCCGTTCTTGGAGTTGCCGGGGCGGCCGGTGAGCATGACGTCGGGCGCGTCGGACGGGTCGACCAGCAGGTGCGTCGCCCCGTACGCGGCGGCCACCACGGCGCGGGCGCGCAACTCGACGCTGGGGCCGCCCTCCCGGGGCGGCAACGGCACCGAGACCACCGTGGTGCCCGCGGGCAGGCTCTGGGTGGCGGCCAGCACGGCCCGCACCAGCGCGTCCGGCCGGACGACCACGTCGGCCGGGCCGGCCACCAGCGGCAGCAGCAGCAGCCGGGCCTTCATCTGGTCGGCCAGATGGCGAAGCTGCCCGATCTGCCGGCGGTGCAGCGCGCCCCGGGTGACGGCGGCCAGCACCGGTCCGTCGCCCTGCTTGGCGAATTCCGCGCGCACCTCGGCCGGCCGCCGGCGCAACCGCCGGAACGGCCCGTGCTCGGGCTCGCGCAACGGCGTCACCGGGCCGGCCAGCCGCCAGCCGGACAGGGCCTGCTCGCCGTAGCTGTAACCCCGGATCGGCAGCTGCTCGGTGATCTGCAGGACGGCCAGCGGTGTGCCCTCCTGATCCTGCAGGACCAGGTGGCTGGCCCCGGCCGGTACCGCGTCCTCGGGCACCTCCAGGGTGACCGGGATGGGCCACGGCGTGCCATCGGCCAGCGTGCCGCGCTCGGCCATCGCGGCCAGGTCGGCCGAGGTCATGAAGCCCTGCAGGGGCTCGAAGGCCCCGATGGTCAGCAGCTCGAGGTCCGCGAGCTGCGCCTCGCCGGGTGTCCACGCGGGCCAGCCGGCCAGCTCACTGGGAAGTCCCGCCCACGCTTCCGCGCCCACGTCTGCCTCTCTCCTGCCACGTCGATTCGGTGGGCGAAGACCAGCGAGCCGCACCTGCGTCTCCCCGTCACCGGCCGTCGCACGGCCGCTCACAGCCTCAGCTGCGGTCCCCCCACGCCTGCCTGCGTCCTAACCATACGGACCACTGCGCCTCAGCGCTGGCCGTAACGTCAGTGTTCGTCCGCGTTGCACATCCTGGCCGGCCCGGTGACGGGCAGCAAGGCTCCAGCATCAGAGCAGGCGGGCGGAGCTGTCCTCGGGCTTGCGGATCACGTACAACAGCTCATCGTGCGCGTCGGTCCGCTGGTTCCGGCTCAGCCAGCCGATCATGATCCGGGTGGCGCGCAGCGCGGCCGCGAGCCGTCCGGGCCGGTCCGGCAGGGTCCGGGCGCTCTCCCGCCGGGTGATGACCAGGCCGTGCGCGGTGGCGTAGGACTCGATGCCGCGGGCCGAGGTCAGCGGGTCATAGACGGCCGGGAACGGGCCGGGCTCGCCCGGGTGCAGCCGGCCCCAGAGCGCCCGCCGCAGCGGTTCGGGAGCCGACCGGTCCAGGACGGCGGCCGCGCAGTCCCGGTCCCGGATCCGGAGCAGCAGCAGACCGCCGGGCCGCAGGGTGGCCACGAAGCGGTCCAGGACCAGTGCCGCGTTCGGGATCCGCTCCAGCAAGAAGGCGCAGTACACCACGTCGAACGACCGGGGCGGCAACGGCACCGCGCGCAGGTCGCCCAGGATCACCGGCCCACCGGGGGCCCGCTGGTCAAGTCCGGTCCCAGCCAATGTCTGCGCAGCTAGGGCCGCTTCGGCCTGCACCTCCCGGGCCAGCGTCTGCCGGGCCAGCGTCTCTCTAGCCAGCGTCTCTCTAGCCAGCGTCTCTCTAGCTAGCGTCTCTCTAGCTAGCACAGTGTCCTGGTCCACGGTGGTCACGGTGACCTCGTAGCCGCTGTCGCGCAGCCGGGCCAGTCCCAGCTCGCCGGCCGGTGTCGCCAGGCCGGCCCGCAGCACCGCCAGTGGCCGTCCCAGCACCTGGTACAGGTAGTCCTGCACCGGCTGGGCGAACAGGGCCCGCTCGTCCTGGCTGCGCCGGGCCTGGCTGGCCGCGGCCTGCCGGGCCGTAGTGGCCGCGTGCCGGGCCCGCGCCACCGCCCGCTGGGCGTCGTGCCGGGGCCCGCGTTCGGCCAACTCCGGCTCGGCTGGCTTGCTGTCCGTGACTCCGGGGCCGGCTGGCCGTCCCGCCGCTGGCGACATGCAGCAGATCGTAGTCACAATGTCACTGATAGTTGCTAAGGCGCGCGGGCAACCTGGGTAGCGGCGGACAGGGCGACCGGGGCGGGACGTAAAATAGAAGTGTCGTGACGCACCATGACCCCCTGCCTCTCCCGAGCGCGGGAGTCTCGCGCATGCCCGGGATCCGCCCCGCCGCCATCGGTTGTGGGCCACACCCCCGCGCCGTACTACCTGGGACACCATGAGCCTTGCTGGAATTCTCCACACTGTCGCCGACGACCCGCGGCTGAGCCGTGCCCTCGACGTCGCCCGGGCCGAGAGCCAGGCCGAGCCCGTCACTGGGCCAGCCCTTGGGCTAGCCACGGGGCCGGCCAGCGGACCGGACGTGCTGACGGGCGTTGACCTCGTCGCGCCGCCCGCCCTGCGGCCCGTGCTCACCGCGGCGCTGGCCACCGAGCCGGGCCAGTTCGTGCTGGCGGTCACGGCTACGGCCCGTGAGGCCGAGGATCTGACCACCGCGCTGGGCTCGTTCCTGCCCACGAACCGGGTGGTCTGCTTCCCGGGCTGGGAGACGCTGCCGCACGAGCGGCTGTCGCCGCGCTCGGACACGGTCGGCCAGCGGCTGGCTGTGTTGCGCCGGCTGGCTCACCCGGACCCGGCGGACGAGGCCGCCGGGCCGCTGTCGGTCGTCGTCGCGCCGGTCCGCTGCCTGCTGCAGCCGATCGTCGGCGGCCTGGGTGACCTGGAGCCGGTCCGGTTGCGGGCGGGCGACACCTGTGACCCGGACGAGTTGCTGACCCGGCTGGTGGAGATCGGCTACGCCCGCGAGGACCTGGTGGGCAAGCGCGGCGACGTGGCCGTCCGCGGCGGCATCATCGACGTGTTCGCCCCGACCGACGAGCACCCGGTGCGGATCGAGTTCTTCGGCGACACGGTGGAGGAGATCCGCTCCTTCAAGGTGGCCGACCAGCGCAGCCTGGCGGAGGCGCCGGCCGGCCTGTGGGCCCCGCCGTGCCGCGAGCTGCTGCTCACGCCCGCGGTCCGGGACCGGGCCAAGGACCTGGCCGCGCGGTTCCCTGGCCTGTCCGAGGTGCTGGGCAAGCTGGCCGACGGCATCGCGGTCGAAGGCATGGAAGCGTTCGCGCCGGTGCTGGCCGAGCGCATGGACCTGCTAACCGACTACGTCCCGGCCGGAGGCGTGCTGGTGGCCTGTGACCCGGAGCGCATCCGCACCCGGGCCGAGGAGCTGGTCAGCACCAGCCGGGAGTTCCTGGACGCGTCCTGGGTGAACGCCGCGGCCGGCGGCGAGGCCCCGATCGACCTGGGAGCGGCCGCGTTCCAGCCGATCGCCAAGATCCGCGAGGCGGCCCGGGCCCGGGCGCTGCCGTGGTGGACGATTGAGCCGTTCGGCGGCATCGACGACGAAGACGACACCGACCGCGACGGCACCCGGCCGTCGTTCAGCCTGGAGGCCACCCCGGCCGCGGCCTATCGCGGTGCGACCGAGGCCATGATCTCGGACATGCGGGGCTGGCTGGCCGACGGCTGGCAGGTCGTGCTGGTCACCGAGGGGCACGGCCCCGCGCAGCGGCTCACCGAGGTGCTCCGGGGTGAAGGCCTCGGCGCCCGGATGGCGGACCTGCCCGACTCGCCCGAGCCGTCGGTGCCCTACGTCACGACCGGGCTGCTGGAGCACGGGTTCATCTGGCCGTCGGTCAAGCTGGCCGTGCTGACCGAGAACGACCTGGCCGGGCAGCCGGGCAGCCGGGCCAGCACCAAGGACATGCGCCGGATGCCGAGCCGGCGGCGCGGCGGGGTGGACCCGCTGCAGCTCAGCCCGGGCGACTACGTGGTGCACGAGCAGCACGGCGTGGGCCGGTTCGTGGAGATGACCAGCCGGACCGCAGCCGGGGCCACCCGCGAGTACCTGGTCATCGAGTACGCGCCGAGCAAGCGCGGCCAGCCGCCGGACCGGCTTTACGTGCCCACCGACCAGCTGGACGAGGTCACCAAGTACTCCGGCGGCGAGGCGCCGACCCTGCACCGGCTGGGCGGGGCGGACTGGGCCAAGGCCAAGGGCCGGGCCCGCAAGGCGGTGCGCCAGATCGCGGCCGAGCTGATCCGGCTCTACTCGGCCCGGGTGGCGTCCCCCGGGCACGCGTTCGGGCCGGACACGCCGTGGCAGCGTGAGCTGGAAGACGCGTTCCCCTACGTCGAGACCGGCGACCAGCTGGCCGCCATCGACGAGGTCAAGAGCGACATGGAGAAGCCCATCCCGATGGACCGGCTGATCTGCGGCGACGTCGGTTACGGCAAGACCGAGATCGCGGTGCGGGCGGCGTTCAAGGCGGTCCAGGACGGTATGCAGGTCGCGGTGCTGGTCCCGACCACCCTGCTGGTCCAGCAGCACTTCTCCACGTTCAGCGAGCGCTACGCGCCGTTCCCGGTCAAGGTGCGGGCGCTGTCCCGGTTCCAGAGCGCGGCCGAGACCGCGGAAACCCTCCGCGAGCTGGCCGCGGGCGAGATCGACGTGGTCATCGGCACCCACAAGCTGCTGTCGCCGGAGGTCCAGTTCAAGCGGCTGGGCCTGATCATCATCGACGAGGAGCAGCGCTTCGGGGTCGAGCACAAGGAGTACCTGAAGCGGCTGCGGACCGAGGTCGACGTGCTGAGCATGTCGGCCACGCCGATCCCGCGCACGCTGGAGATGGGCGTGGCCGGGATCCGGCAGATGTCCACCATCCTCACCCCGCCGGAGGAACGCCATCCGGTGCTGACGTTCGTCGGCCCCTACGACGAGCGGCAGATCGCCGCCGCCGTCCGGCGCGAACTGCTCCGGGACGGCCAGGTGTTCTTCGTGCATAACCGGGTCGCCTCGATCGGCAAGGTCGCGGCGCGGGTCTCCGAGCTGGTCCCGGAGGCCCGGGTCGCGGTGGCGCACGGCCAGATGAACGAGCACCAGCTCGAAGCGATCATGGTCGACTTCTGGGACGGCAAGTACGACGTGCTGGTGGCGACCACGATCGTCGAGTCCGGGCTGGACATCCCCAACGCCAATACGCTGATCGTGGACCGGGCCGACACCTACGGCCTGTCCCAGCTGCACCAGCTGCGCGGGCGGGTTGGCCGGGGCCGGGAGCGGGCCTACGCCTACTTCCTCTATCCGCCCGAGCGCACGCTGACCGAGACCGCGCACGAGCGGCTGGCCACCGTGGCCCAGCACACCGAGATCGGGGCCGGCATGTACGTGGCCCTCAAGGACCTGGAGATCCGCGGCGCGGGCAACCTGCTCGGCGGCGAGCAGTCCGGGCAGATCGCCGGCGTCGGGTTCGACCTGTACGTCCGCATGATCGGCGAGGCGGTCAACGAGCTGAAGGGCGACGGCCCGGCGGACCGGCCCGAGGTCCGGGTCGAGCTGCCGGTCAACGCGCACATCCCGCACGACTACCTGCCCGGTGAGAAGCTCCGGCTGGAGGCCTACACGCGGATCGCGGCGATCGAGAACGACGCCGACGTGACCGCGGTCCGGGACGAGCTCACCGACCGGTACGGCTCGCTGCCGGAGCCCGTGCTGAACCTGCTCGAGGTGGCCCGGTTGCGGGCCCGGGCCCGCCGGGCCGGGCTGACCGACATCACCTTGCAGGGGAACCACATCCGGTTCGCACCGGTCGAACTGCCCGAATCGAAGCAGGTCCGGGTGCAGCGGCTGTACCCCAAGACACTGCTCAAGCCGGCAGTGCGTACGATGCTGGTGCCGGTTCCTAAGGCGGTGCCCGGGTCGTCGTCGGCCGGGGCGTCCCGGGGCCGGTCCCCGGCCAGCGGGACGACCACCATTGGCGGCCAGCCGCTGCGGGACCGGGACATGCTCGCCTGGTGCACCGAACTGATCGAGGCTCTGTTCGGGGACCCGGCGTCACCAGCTGAGACAAAGGCGTAAGAAGGGACGTGGCCGTGCGCCGCATACCGATCAGGACCGCGACCGCGGTCAAGGCTGCCGTTGCTGCTGCTGCCTTCGGCGGGCTGATCGCCGGGTGCGCCCCGGTCCAGATGGGCGCGGCCGCCACGGTCGGCAGCGACTCGATCTCCAGCAGCGAGCTCAACACCCAGGTGACCAACCTGACCACGGCGGCCAAGCCGTACTCCAGCGCCGTCCAGCTCACCGCGGCGCAGGTCCCCAAGGACGTGCTGGGCTGGCTGGTCAGGTTCAAGGTCCGCGAGAACCTGGCCAGCAGCGAGCACCTCACGGTGACCGCGAGCCAGAGCGACCAGGCCCTGGCCGACATCTACCAGCAGGCCCAGGCCCAGGCTGAGCAGCAGGGGGTCAAGAACGTGACGCTGCCCGAGCTGGCCGTGGCCAACGGCCTGCCGCCGGACCTGCTGGACGAGCTGGGCCGCTACCAGGCCATCGAGATCGCCTACGCCGAGGCGCACAACGGCGGCACGCTGCCGACCGCCGCGGCCACGGTCAACGCCATCACCAAGCAGTTCAACACGGCCGAGTGCCACCAGTACAAGGACGACTCGGTCAAGGTGAACCCGCAGTACGGCCAGCTGAACTACAGCCAGTACACGGTGGTCGCGTCGCCGGACACGCTGTCGCGCGCGAGCGGCACACCGCCGAAGGCGTCCACCTCCGGGACCTCGCCGTCGTGCTGATCCTGCTGGTCACCAGCCCGCGGGTCGCTCCCGGGCTGCTGACCCTGCAGGCCTGGGACACGCTGCGGGCGGCCGCCCGGGTGCTGGCCCCGCCGGACCACCCGCAGCACGCCGCGCTGGTCGCGGCCGGGATCGACGTGGACATCCGGCACACCCCGGACGACGAGCTGGCCCCGCAGCTGGCCGATGCCGCGGCCGCCGCCCGGGACCGGGACGTCGTCTGGCTGACCGCTCCTCCGGCGCACCCCGGGGGGGCCAGCCCGGTCATCGCGCTGCGGGCCGAGCTGGACGCCGCGGCCGTGCCCACCGAGGTGCTCCGTGGCTCGGCCGACCTGCCCGGAGCCCGGCTGCTCGACCTGGTCACGACCATGACCGTGCTGCGCACGGAGTGCCCGTGGGACGCCAAGCAGACCCATACTTCCCTGGCCCCGCACCTGCTGGAAGAGCCGTACGAGGCCCTGGAGGCGCTGGAGAACGGGGACCACGGCGCGTTCCGGGACGAGCTCGGGGACGTGCTGCTGCAGGTGCTGTTCCACGCCGAGGTCGCCTCCGAGCGGGATGACGGCACCGGGTACACCATCGACGACGTGGCCGACGGGATCGTGGCCAAGCTGGTCCGCCGCCACCCGCACGTGTTCGCGGACGTGGCCGTGACCGGCGCGGCCGAAGTGGCGCTGAACTGGGACGAGATCAAGCGGGCCGAACGGGCCCAGCAGGGCGCGACCGATCCCGCGCAGGTCTCGGCCCTGGACGGTGTGCCGTTCGGGCAGCCGGGACTGTCGCTGGCCAGCCAGCTGCAGGGCCGGGCCGCGCGGGCCGGGCTGCCCGACGACCTGCTGACCGAGCCGGCCGAGCCAGCCGAGGCCGACGGGGCGGGCGACGGCCAGCAGGATGAACTGCGAGATGCCCTGGGGGACCGGCTGTTCGCCCTGGTGGCCACCGCCCGGGCCACCGGCCTGGACCCCGAGCTGGAGCTGCGCGCGGCCGCCCGCCGCTACGCCGAACGGGTGCGGGCCTGGGAGCGGTCTCATCCCGCTCAACCGGCCTGATCCAGGCCGGTGCGCCTTTTCTGCTCGGCGTCATTAAACGCGTAATCCCGCCTGCCCCGGGGCGGCCAGGAAACAACGCGTGGTTAGGCATTATTAAAATAATTAATGAAGCCTCAGCACACTGGGTCCCGACGCGCCCATCAGCGCCAGGTGGCGGGTCGTGTTCCGAGCCTGCGGTAATCCACCGAGTCACTCCCTGTCACCCATAGTGACTAAGGTCCTCATCACGCTGATGGCTCTGAGTAATTGATTGAATGCGCTTAGGCATATCAAAGAAAACTTGGCCGAGCGCCCGTTAGGATCTTGATTCCACCAGCTTGTGCCCATCTACTACGGTTTTTTGACCTAAATCCTGCCTCGTACAACCAGCGTGGTCACAGCTTCGTCAAGATCATCTCGGACAAAAGTCTTGATTACGCGTAAACCGTCTACGATGACCAGGCGTCACCTACGTGTGAGGCGCGGAGACGCGCGACAGGGATGACCGAGGGACCTGGTGAGCCGGTGGCGGACGGAAGCCGGTTTGCTCCAGGGGGACAAATGCCAATGCCCGCGAGCGTGAATGTCGGCTTGTTGCCCGCCCAGGGTGACAGCCGATGGTTATCCCACATATTTACGTGTGCATAACCCAGCGTCATAGAAGTTCATTGCCGAGTTTCCGACGGTGCCGATAGCGCTTGTGAGGTCCTGACCCAGATGGTGCTTCCTGATTTCCCCGCCCCGCAGAGTGAGCCCGCTCCGGTCGCCCCGGAGAGCGGCACCGCTGAGGTGCGAACGATGCTGCCCTATCGGCCCATCTCGCCGACGTTCGCCATCGTGCCCACCGTCAGCGTGATCATCCCGGCCCGGAACGAGGCGGCCAACCTGCCGCACGTCTTCCGGTCGCTGCCGCCCTGGGTCAACGAGATCATCGTGGTCGACGGGCACTCGGTGGACGACACCGTGGCGGTGGCGCACGAGCTGTGCCCGCAGGCCCGGGTGATCACCCAGCCGGGCCGGGGCAAGGGCGACGCGCTGATCGCGGGCTTCGTCGCCGCGACCGGCGACATCCTGGTGGCGATGGACGCGGACGGCTCCACCGACGGGGCGGAGATCATCCAGTTCGTGGGCGCGCTGGTGTGCGGCGCGGACTACGCCAAGGGGTCCAGGTTCTCCGGCAGCGGCGGCAGCTCCGACATCACCGCGGGACGCCGGTACGGCAACTGGCTGCTCGGCTCCATGGTCAACCGGATGTTCCGCACCCAGTTCACCGACCTCTGCTACGGCTACAACGCCTTCTGGGCCCGCCACCTGGACGCGCTCGACCTCGACTGCCCCGGTTTCGAGATCGAGACCATGATGAACATCCGGGCGGCCAAGGCGGGCCTGCGCATCCACGAGGTGCCAAGCTTCGAGCGCCCGCGGCTGAACGGCGAGAGCAACCTGTCCGTGGTGCACGACGGCTGGCGGATCCTGAAGCTGATCCTGCGCGAGCGGTTCTCCCGGCTCGCGGCGCGGGCCGAGACGCTGGCCCCGGTGACCGCCACGGCCCCGGTCGCAGACAAAACCGAAGTCCCGGCTCAGGCGAGTGTGGAGGGAGCCTGACCATGCTGTCCGCTTCCGTCATCATCTGCGCGCACGCCGATGACCGGTGGGACGACACCCTCGCCGCGGTGGCCTCGGTGCACGCGCAGAGCCACCCGGCCAAAGAGCTGATCGTCGTCATTGACTACAACCGCCCGCTGTACGAGCGGCTGAAGGCCGCGCTGCCCGAGGCCATGGTGATCGAGAACGACCACCAGCAGGGCCTGTCCGGCGGCCGGAACACCGGGATCGCCGCGGCCACCGGTCAGGTGGTGGCCTTCCTCGATGACGACGCCATCGCGGACGTCAACTGGCTGAAGTGCATGATCGACGCCTACACCGACGCCAGCGTGGCCGGTGTCGGAGGCCGGACCCTGCCCAGCTGGGACTCCGACCGGCCGGCCTGGTTCCCCGAGGAGTTCGACTGGGTGATCGGCTGCACGTACATCGGGATGCCGACGCGCCGCGGGCCCGTCCGTAACCTGCTCGGCGGCAACGCGTCCTTCCGCCGCGAGGTGTTCGACAAGGTCGGCGGGTTCACCAGCGGCATCGGCCGGGGCAAGGGCAAGCGGCCGCTCGGCTGCGAGGAGACCGAGTTCTGCATCCGGCTCAACCAGCAGTTGCCCGGCTCGGTGCTGCTGTTCGACGAGCAGGCGCTGATCTGGCACCGCGTCCGCGACGACCGGCGCCGGTTCGCCTACTACCGCAGCCGTTGCTACGCCGAAGGCCTGTCCAAGGCGATGGTGACCCGCAACGTGGGCACCCAGGACGGCCTGTCGTCGGAGCGGGCCTACGCCACCCGGACGCTCCCCCTCGGAGTGCGTCAGGGGCTGACCGACGCCCTGCACGGCGACAAAGCCGGTCTCGGTCGCGCCGGTGCCATCGTGGCCGGTCTGGCCGCGGTCACCTTCGGGTACGCGGCGGGGGTGGCGGGGAACACGCGGGACCGCCGTCGCAGTGTGCGCGGGCCGGCCAGTGCCAGTGCCAGTGCCAGTGCCAACGCCAGTGCGGGTGCCAGCGCCAGCGCGGTTGCCAGTGCCAGTGCGGGTGCCAGCGCCAGTGCGGGCGCGGAGGGATCGAGTTCGTGACCGACCCTGGGGCGCCCATCCAGGGCGCGAAGCCGTACGTACCTATCTTGATGTATCACGAAATCGCCGCGCCCCCGGAGACTAGGAGCCGGCTGGCCGTGTCCCCCGAGCGGTTCGCCACCCAGGTCGCGTACCTGCACGATGAGGGCTTTACCTCGCTGACCTTCACCGCGGCGGCGGCGGCGCTGGCCGAGGATCCGGGCCGGCTGCCGGAACGCCCGGTCGTGCTGACCTTCGACGACGGCTACGCCGACTTCCACCGCCAGGCCCTGCCGGTGCTGGACAAGTTCGGCTTCACCGCCACGGTCTTCGTGACCACCGGCTGGATCGCTGACGCCGGTAAGCACGCGGCGGGTACCGCGCTGGGCCCGATGCTGTCGTGGAGCCAGATTCGCGAGCTCGCGGCGGCCGGGATGGAGATCGGCGCCCACAGCCACGGGCATCCCCAGCTCGACCAGATCTCCCGCAGCCAGCTCCAGGACGAGCTGACCACCCCCAAGGATCTCCTCGAGGAGGGGATCGGCCAGCCCGTACCGAGCGTGGCCTACCCCTTCGGCTACTCCAGTGCGCAGGTCCGGCAGGCGGTGGCGGCGGCTGGTTACCGCCACGGCGGCGCGGTGGCCAACGCGACCGCCCGGCCCGGTGCCGACGAGTTCGCCGTGCCCCGGCTGACCGTCCGGGCGTCGACCCGGCCGCAGACCTTCGAGCGGGTCGTACGCGGCGGGCAGGAATCAACGATCTATCTGAGGGACCACGTGCTGACCAAGGGTTACACGGTGGTCAGGCGGACGAAGGCAGTGATCGGTGGCATCTCCCGAAGTGCATGATGTAACGGGGCTCACCGACCCCGAAACGAGTGACCAGGCGGAACCCGCCCAGGACGGGCTGGTTCCGCTCCGTCGGACAGAGGTCTCGCGGCGGCGGATCCCCAGTCTGGAGCAGCTCGACCTGCCCGGCCGGTACCGCGAACTGCGGGCCCACATGGCCTCGCCGCTGTACCGCAACGCCTACGCGTTGATGATCAACACCGCCGTGACCGGCGTGCTCGGCGTCCTGTACTGGCTGCTCGCCGCCCGGAGCTACACGGCGGTCGAAGTGGGGCGGGCCTCGGCCGCCTATTCGGCCATGAACCTGGTGTCCGGGTTCACGGCCTACAACCTGGTCGGCGCCATCACCCGCTTCCTGCCGCAGACGGGATCGCGCACGAAGTCGTGGGTGCTGAAGACGTACCTGTTCAGCGCGCTGGCCTCCATCGTCGTCACCATCCCGTTCCTGCTCACCGTCAGCCACTGGGGCCCCACGTACTCCGAGCTGACCGGGCTGGTGCCCGGGCTGGCGTTCCTCGTGTCCGTGGTGACCTGGAGCATCTTCACGCTCCAGGACGGCGTGATGACCGGCCTGCGCAGCGCGATCTGGGTGCCGCTGGAGAACGGCATCTTCGGCATCGTCAAGATCATCTTGCTGGTGGCGTTCGCCGCGGCCATTCCCACGGTGGGGATCTTCGTCTCCTGGATGCTTCCCGTATTCGTGTCGCTGCCGCTGGTCAACGGCCTGATCTTCTTCAAGCTGATGCCGCGGCACGAGCACCTGACCGCGCACCGCACGCCACCGACCAACCGCCAGATCGGCAAGTTCCTGGCCGGGGACTACATCGGCGCGATGTGCCTGCTCGGCATCAACAACCTGGTCCCGATCCTGGTCGCCATCCGGATCGGCCCGGACAAGAGCGCCTACTTCTACATCGCCTGGACCATCGGCCAGGTCCTGGACCTGCTTGCGGTCAACATGGCCATGTCGGTGACCGTGGAGAGCGCGTTCGACGCGGCGACGCTGGCGGCGAACGTCCGCTCGGCGCTGCGCCGGCTGGCCATCATCCTGCTGCCGATCGTGGCCCTGGTCGCGGTGCTCGCCCCGTTCGCGCTCCGCCTGTACGGGCCCAAGTACGCCTCGTACGGCGCGCCGGTACTGGAACTGCTGGCCCTGGCCACGTTGCCGAAGGCCCTGACCGAGCTGTTCCTGGGGGCCATGCGGGCGCAGAACCGGCCCAAGATGATCGCGTTCATCCAGATCGTCCGGTTCGTCCTCGTCCTCGCCCTGGCCCTCGCGCTGACCGGGCTGATCGGCGTGTCCGGTGCGGCGCTGGGCGCCCTGGCCACCCAGCTGTTCGTCGCGATCCTCATCTTCCCGAAGCTGCGCCAGGTCATGTCGGCCCGGGCCAGCCGCGCCGACCGGGCCGCGGTGCCCGCACCGGAGCCGGCCGCGGCGCCTGCCCTGGCCGATGCGGCCGCGGCCTCGGCCGCCGCCGTCCCGCTGACCCGCGCCGACCTGGACAAGACCATCATCGGCCCGCTGCCGCCCGAGCTGCGGGAGGCGGCGTTCGCCAGCGCCCGCAACGCCGCGCTGTCGGGCCGGCCGGCCCCGTTCACGGCCCCGGTCAACGAAGCCTTCGACAACTACGCCGCGCGCACGCTGACCCTGCCCATCCGGGCGATCGCGGTCGCCCTGGGCGATGCGGCCGTCACCAGCGAGTTCGACGTGGTCAGCGTGCCCCGTCCGGCCGGTCCCAGCGGACCAGCCGGTCCCGGCGGTCCCGGCGGTCCCGGTGGTCCTGGCGGTCCGGCCGGCCCCGGTCGGCGGGCGGCGAGCGGATCGGGCCGCGGTCCGGGCCGTCCGCCCGAGCGCGGGCCCAAACCGCGGCGGCCCAAGCCAGCGCGGCCGCAGCAGTCCAATTCTTTCTTCGACCAGGCGCCCAAGTGGCTGTCGACCATGCTGATCGCCGTGCTGGGCGCAGCCGGTGTGGCCCTGTTCTTCGGCACCGTCGGCTTGGCCACTCCCCGGCTGAGCAGCATGAACGGGCTCGGGATGATCTCGATCCTGCCCGCCACCACGGTCGCCGGGATCGCGCTGCTCGGACTGGCCTTCGTCCTCGCGCTCGGCATGTCCCGGCCGCGGCCGCTGCTGCTGGGCGCGCTCGTGGCCGCCATCGTCATCTGCCTCGACGGTGTGACGGTCGTCCTCGAGCAGGACCCCCGGTTCCCGACCGCCTACTGGATCGCCGGCTTCGTCGACTACATCTACCGGACCGGGCACAGCTCGCCCGCATTGTCGGCCTACTTCAGCTGGCCCGGCTTCTTCGAGGTCGTCGCGTTCATCGAGCACGTGGTGGGCAGCACGAACCTGATGCCGGTGCTGAAGTTCTGGCCGGTGACCATCGACCTGCTGTCGCTGGTGCCGATGGGCCTGATCGTCAAGCGGCTGCACGCGACCTGGCGGGCCAAGTGGCTCGCGCTGTTCATCTTCACCGTGGGCAACTGGGTCGGCCAGGACTACTTCTCACCCCAGTCGTTCAACTACCTGCTGTACCTGTTCTTCCTCGCGCTGCTGATCACCTACTTCGGCAAGCAGGCGACCAACGGGACACCCGGCTACGGGTCGGCCGGTCACCGGCAGGCCAGCCCCCCGCGCCGCTTTCAGCTGTCCGGCCTGACCCGGAAGTTCACCGGACGTCTGGCGTTGCCGCGGCGGTTCCGGCTCGACCATCCGCTGCCCGGCGACATGCCGGCCGCGACCGCGAGCCGGGGCCAGCGGGTGGCCGTGGCCGGCGCGATCGTGGCCATCGTCGCCTTCTCCACCGTCAGCCACCAGCTCACGCCGTTCTTCATGGTGGTGGCGTGCGCGGTGCTGGTCCTGATCCGGCGCTGCCAGCTGCGCACCCTGCCGATCCTGCTCGGCGTGATCTTCGCCGCCTGGGTCAGCTTCGGTGCCTCCGGGTTCTGGTCCGGTCACATCAACGACATGTTCGGCGGCCTCGGGAACCTTGGTTCCAACCTGTCCACCAGCGTGTCCGGGCGGACGACCGGCAACTCCTCGCTGCACAAGTACGTGCTGTACTCGCGGGACCTGTTCGCGGCCACCGTGCTGCTGATGGCCGGCCTCGGGCTGCTGCGGCGCCGGCGCCTGCAGGTCGACGACCGGGTGCTCGTGGTCCTCACGGCCGTGCCCTTCCTCGGCTTCGGGCTGCAGAGCTACGGCGGCGAGATGGCCCTGCGCGTCTACCTGTTCGCGCTCCCGGCCGCGGCGGTGCTGGCCGCCATGGCGTTCTTCCCCGCCCCGGTCCGCGACTGGCAGCCCTGGCGGATCCTGCCCGCGGTGGCGGTGGCCGTCATCGCGGCCATCGTGATCTTCTTCGTGCCCCGGTACGGCAACGAGGCGTTCGAGCGCACGCCCGTGGGTGAAGTGGCGGCCACGAACTACCTGTCCGCGCACGACAGCCAGGGGATCCACGTCCTCTGGCTGAGCGAAGACCCGGTCAACGACAACACCCCGCAGATTCCGTGGCAGTACAAGGACATCGAGAAGGTCGACTACGAGCCGCGCCAGGCGCCGCTCAACCCGGCCTCGGTCGCGACCATCGTGGCCCAGCTGCGCGCCAGCGGCCCCGGTAGTTACGTCATGACCACCACGACCCAGGATGAGTACCTGGAGCAGGCGGCGAGCTACCAGCCCAACTGGGGTCAGGAGTTCCGCGCCGCCATGAAGGCCTACCCTGGGGTCAAGGTGGCCTACGCCAACCGGGACGCGGTCATCTACACGCTGACCTGGCCGAAGGGTGCGGCCCGGGTGCCGCTGCCCAGCCCGATCGGCACGTTCGCGACGACCATCTGGACGCCGATCGGCCTGGTTGGACTGGTGCTGCTGCTGCTCGTGCTGGGAGCACGTGAGTTCACCCGGATCTGGCGGCCGGAGAACACCCGGCTCGCGCGGCGGCTGGCCACGGCGACGATTCCGCTGCTGGTCTTCTTCGTCATCGTCGTCCTCATCCGGTTCGTGGTCCTAGGATGACGGCTGGACCACGAGTTCCCGGCCGGCGCTTTGTGACGGCCCGTATCCACTTCTTCAGCGGGTTGTAACGTACGCGCATGGGCGACCACACCACGGATAGCCGTCCCCAGAACCTGGGCCGCCGGCGCTGGCTGCCGATCGCAGTAGCGGCGGTCATCGTCGCCATCTGTGTGGGCTTCGGCGCGGGCTGGTACTCCCGGCCGGCGCGGACGCCCGCGGCCACCGGGCACTCCTCCACGGCGGCGACGGCGGTGCCGGTGACGGCCACGATCAAGGTCACCTGCCAGGACAGCAGTTCCGACGCCGACCGGCTGCAGCAGGCCATCAACAGCAGCCCGGCTGGGTCCGCGATCGAGTTCGAGGGCGGCACGTGTCTGCTGACCAAGGGCCTGACGCTGCCGGGTAACCGGACCTACACGGGCGGGAGCACCACGGGCACGGTGCTCAAGCAGGACGGCCCGGCCGCCTACGTGCTCGCCTCCACCAGCTACGTGAACAGCGTCAGCACGACCGGTGATCCGCTCGCCATCCGGGACCTCACGATCGAGTGTGACGGGTCCGGCGGCACCGACGGGATCATCCTGCTCAACTGGCAGGTGGACGTGGAGCACGTCGACGTCAGCAACTGCGGCGGCACTGGCATCGTCGACACGAACACCGGCGCCAACGGCCACGCCATCAGCAACACCAGCGTCAACAGCCGCTTCGACAACAACTTCATCAGCAACAGCGGCCGCTACGGGTTCCAGATCATCGACTCGGGCAACTCGGTCACCGACGGGTTCCTGGACGACAACCAGATCGCCAGCTCGGGCGCGGACGCCGTGAACATGCAGAACGCCGAGGGCTGGGACATCTCCGGCAACCACCTGTACGACGTCAAGCAGAACGCGCTGAACCTCGCGCGCATCTACGGGACCACGATCTCCGGCAACTACGTCGAGGACTTCGGTGACGGTCAGACCAGCGGGACCTGGTACGGGTTCGTCGCCCGGGCCCAGGACGGTCCTGGTTCCACCATCACCGGCAACAAGATCTTCAACCTGCACGGCGAGACCGCGGGCGCCAACTACGTCTACGTCGGCATCGTGGCCACGAACAGCGGCACGGGTTATGCGGCGGTGACCGGCAACACCATCCAGGGCAACCGCCAGAGCGACGTCGGCCTGGCCTTCGCCGGGGGCGACAACCCGCTGAGGATCACCGCGAGCGGCAACAACATCACCGGGGTCGGGACCAAGATCAAGACCGGCCAGAACGCGACCGTGACCAGCGGGTCGTAGCCGGCCGGGTCCGGCGCGGTCTAGCCGGCCAGTACGTCGTCGCGGATGGCCGCCCACTGCAGTGAATGGCGGATGCCCTCCACGACGGAGTACCGGGGCTGCCAGCCCAGCTCGCTGCGGGCCCGCTCGCTCCGCGTGTACGCGCCGGCCACGTCACCCGGGCGGCGGGGTGCCTCGGTCACCGCGACCGGCACGTCGACCACGCTGTTGAACGCCGTGACCAGCTCGCGCACGGTGGTCCCGTCCCCGGTCCCCACGTTGATCGCGGTGGAGGTGACCGGCCCGGACAGCACGTCGTCGAAACGGTCCAGCGCGGCCAGGTGCGCGGCGGCCAGGTCCCACACGTGGATGTAGTCCCGGATCCCCGACCCGTCCCTGGTCGGGTAGTCCGTGCCCGTGACCTGGAACGGGACACCGTCGGTGTGGGCCTCGATCAGCTTGCCCAGCGCGTGCGTGGGCCGGGCCAGCTGCAGGCCCGTGCGCATCTTGGGGTCGGCCCCGACGGGGTTGAAGTACCGCAGCGAGAGCACCCGGATCGGCTGGCTGGCCGCGATGTCGGCGAACATCTCCTCGCAGACCGCCTTGGTCCGGCCGTACGGGCTCTGCGGGTCGATGACCGAGTTCTCGTCCACGGTCAGGTCCGCCCCGGCGCCGTAGATCGCCGCCGATGAGCTGAAGATCATCCGCGGGCAGCCGTTGCGCAGCAGGTGCGCGACCAGCTCCAGGCTCGCGGTCACGTTGGCCCGGTAGTACCCCACCGGATCCGCGACCGAGTCCGGGACCACGATCAGGGCCGCGCACTGGATCACCGCGCTGATGTCGGGGTGGTCGCGGAAGATGCGGTCGATCAGGGGGCCGTCGGCGATGTCACCTTCGTAGAAGGCGCGGCCCGCGGCGAACTGCCGCTTGCCGGTCACCAGGTTGTCCACGATGACCGGGGTGATTCCGGCGTCGATGCAGGCCGAGGCGATCGTGCTGCCGATGAAACCCGCCCCGCCTGCTATGAGAACCTTCATGAACCCGCTTCCGCCCTACGGTCCCGCTGACCCATGGGAGCTTACCTGGAGCCGGCGTGGCCGGTGCGGCGAAGGTGCGGGCTCCACTAGGCTCGAAGGCGGACTTAACGAACCCCGCGCCAGAACAGGACATAGGAGCCAGTGGTGGCCTCGATCGAAGCAATCCATGCCAGGCAGATCCTGGACTCCCGGGGGAACCCGACCCTTGAGGTCGAGGTCGCCCTGGACGACGGGACAATCGGACGGGCTGGAGTGCCCAGCGGCGCCTCGACCGGCGCCTTCGAGGCGGTCGAGCTGCGCGATGGCGGCGACGAGTTCGGCGGCAAGGGTGTCACCCGGGCCGTAGCCAACGTGATCGACGAGATCCAGCCCGAGCTGATCGGCCACGAGGCCGACGACCAGCGGCTGGTGGACCAGGCCATGATCGACCTGGACCGGACCCCGGACAAGTCCCGGCTCGGCGCGAACGCGATCGTCGGCGTCTCCATCGCGGTGGCCCGCGCGGCCGCCGACTCGGCCAGCCTGCCGCTGTTCCGCTACCTGGGCGGCCCCAACGCGCACGTGCTACCGGTGCCGATGATGAACATCATGAACGGCGGCGCGCACGCCGACAACAGCGTGGACATCCAGGAGTTCATGATCACCCCGATCGGCGCCTCCACCTACGAGGACGCGCTGCGCTGGGGCGCGGAGACCTACCAGGCGCTCAAGTCGGTGCTGAAGCAGCACGGGCTGCCCACCGGCGTGGGCGACGAGGGCGGGTTCGCACCTGACCTGGCCAACAACCGGGCCGCGCTGGACCTCATCGTGGAGGCCATCGGCAAGGCCGGGTTCACCCCGGGCCGGGACATCGCGCTGGCCATCGACGCCGCCGCCACCGAGTTCTACGGTGAGGGCGGCTACGCCTTCGAGGGCGCGACCAAATCCTCGGCCGAGATGGCCGCGATCTACGGGGACTGGGTCAACTCCTACCCGATCGTCTCGCTGGAAGACCCGCTGTCCGAAGAGGACTGGGACGGCTGGCACGAGCTGACCTCGACGATCGGAGACCGGGTTCAGCTGGTGGGGGACGACCTGTTCGTGACCAACCCGGAGCGGCTGCGCCGCGGCATCGCCGCCCACACCGCCAACTCCCTGCTGGTCAAGCTGAACCAGATTGGCACGGTGACCGAGACGCTGGACGCGGTGGCCACGGCCCAGCGGGCCAGCTACACCTGCATCATCAGCCACCGGTCCGGTGAGACCGACGACACCACGATCGCCGACCTGGCCGTGGCCACCAACTGCGGGCAGATCAAGACCGGCGCCCCGGCCCGCGGCGAGCGGGTGGCCAAGTACAACCAGCTGCTCCGGATCGAGGAACTGCTCGACGACGCGGCCGTCTACGCCGGCGCCAGCGCCTACCCGAGGTTCGCGGAACGGGCCTGATGGCGGACCCGGACCAGGCCCCGAGCCCTACGTCGTCCTCCCCGCCCCGTCCGGCCCGGCCGCCGCTGCGGCCGACCAAGCTGACGGGGCGGGCGGCGCTGCTCGCTGTGGTGATGTGTGCCATCGCGCTCAGCCTGGCCTACCCGGTCCGGGAGTACATCGGCCAGCGCCGTCAGATCGACCAGCTGCTGGTCACCCAGCAGTCGCTGTCGCAGCAGGTGAAGAACCTGCAGGCCGAGCAGAGGAAGTTCTCCGACCCCAGCTACATCGAGCAGCAGGCCCGCGACCAGCTGCACTACTGCATGACGGGCGAGAAGTGCTACGTGATCATCGGCAACAGCCCGGCGCCGGACGCCGGGCCGGCCCGGACCACCAGCGCGACGTCCTGGTATTCGAAGCTGTGGGGATCGGTCCAGAAGGCGGACCAGACCCCGGGTAAGTGATGGATCCCTCGACCGAGGCGGTGGTGGCCGCCCAGCTTGGCCGGCTGCCGCGGGGCCTGCAGGCGGTCGCCCATACCTGCCCGTGCGGGCAGCCGGACGTGGTGCAGACCGCGCCGCGACTGCCCGACGGCACGCCGTTCCCGACCCTGTACTACCTGACCTGCCCCCGGGCGGCCGCCGCGATCAGCAGGCTGGAGGCGGCCGGCCTGATGAAGACGATGACGGCCCGGCTGGCCGGCGACGCCGGCCTGCGCGCGGCCTACCAGGACGCCCACCAGGACTACCTGGCCCGGCGGCGCGAAGCGGCCGCGGCGGCCGGGGTGGCACCGCTGCCGGACGGCACCCAGACCGCGGGCGGCATGCCGGCCCGGGTCAAGTGCCTGCACGCCCTGCTGGCCCACGAACTGGCCCGCCCGGGCCGCAACCCGTTCGGCTGCGAGGCCGCCGACGCCGCGGGCCCCTGGTGGTCAGACGGCCCCTGCGTGCCGTCCCCGGGCGGTCCTGGCGTGGCCGCTCCCAGCGACGCCACTCCCGGTGTGGCCGCTCCCCGCGACGCCACTCCCGGCGTGGCCGCTCCCCGCGACGAGAGGGAAGGTTCATGACCCGCCGTGTGGCCGCCGTCGACTGCGGCACCAACTCGATCCGGCTGCTCATCGCGGACGTGGACCCGGACCGGGCCACGCTCACCGACGTGGACCGGCGGATGGAGATTGTCCGGCTGGGGCAGGGCGTCGACACCACGGGCCGGCTCGCCCCCGAGGCGCTGGACCGCACGCTGACCGCGCTCAGCGGCTACGCGGCGCTGGTCCGGGACCAGGGGGCCGAAGCGGTCCGCATGGTGGCGACCAGCGCCACCCGGGACGCGGCCAACGCGGATGAGTTCGTCCGCCGGGTCACCGAGGTCCTCGGTACCGGCCCGGAGGTCTTGTCCGGCGACGGGGAGGCCCGGCTGTCGTTCCTGGGGGCCACGGCCGAACTGGGCCCGCAGGTGCCGTCCCCTTACCTGGTCGTGGACATCGGCGGCGGTTCCACCGAGTTCGTGCTCGGGGCGGACGGCGAGGTCACGTCGGCCCTCAGCGTCGACATCGGCTGCGTCCGGATGACCGAACGGCATCTGCGCGCCGACCCGCCGACCGGTGCGCAGATCGCCGCGGCCACGGCCGATATCGACGCGGCCATCACCAGCGCCGCGGCGGTGGTCGACGCGACGCAGGCCCGCACCCTGGTCGGGCTGGCCGGCTCGGTCACCACGGTGGCCGGCATCGCCCTGGACCTGCCCGGCTACGACTCCGCGCGGCTGCACCACACAAGGATCAGCGCGGCCCAGGTCCACGAGGTGACCACCCGCCTGCTGGCCCAGACCCGGGCCGAGCGCGCTCGCATCCCGGTCATGCACCCGGGCCGCATCGACGTCATCGGGGCCGGGGCCCTGATCCTGGACCGGCTGATGATCCAGCTCGGCCTGGCCGAGGTCCTGGTCAGCGAGCACGACATCCTGGACGGCATCGCCTGGTCCATCGCCACCCCGGATCCGGTCCCCAGCCCATGACCTCCACTTCGGGTGCGCCGGAGGCGTCCCACGCCGCGGTGGCCGCGCGCGGGCCGGTGCCGCCCGGGACCGGGTGGCCGGGGGACGTGGCCACCGCCGCCACCCCGGTGGCACACGATGCGGCCGAGGTCCGCGAGCTGGCCGCTGGCGCTCCGGCCCTGCTGGAGCTGGTGGCCCGGCAGTCGGTCTGCCGGGCCTGCCCCCGCCTGGTCGACTGGCGTGAGGAGGTGGCCCGGGTCCGGCGGCGCTCGTTCGCCACCGAGCAGTACTGGGGCCGTCCTATCCCCGGCTGGGGCGACGACGAGCCGGAGATCGTGATCGTCGGGCTGGCCCCGGCCGCGCACGGCGGTAACCGGACCGGCCGGGTGTTCACCGGTGACCGGAGCGGGGACTTCCTGTTCGCGTCGCTGTACCGCTGCGGCCTGGCCGACAGCCCGGTCAGCGTCACCGCCGGGGACGGGCAGCGGCTGCGGCACACCCGCATGGTGGCCGCGGTCCGGTGCGCCCCGCCCGCCAACAAGCCCACCCCGGGCGAGCGCGACACCTGCGCCCCCTGGCTGGCCGAGGAACTGCGCCGGATCACCCCGTCGGCCCGGGTGCTGATCTGCCTGGGCGGCTTCGCCTGGCAGGCGCTGTGGCCCGTGCTGCGCGCCACCGGCTTCGAGCTGCCGTCCCGCCGCCCGCCGTTCGGCCACGGCGCCGAGGCCGAGCTCGGCCCGCCGCCCGGGTCGGCCGCCCGGCCCGTGCTGCTGCTCGGCTGCTATCACCCCAGCCAGCAGAACACGTTCACCGGCCGCGTCACGCCGGACATGCTGGATGCGATCTTCCGCCGTGCCCGCGAGTACGCCGGCCTGGACGCCCCGGCCTGAGCGCCGCGCCGGCCTGAGCCGCAGCCTCCGCCCCGGCTTGCTCCGCCCTCGCCCGCGCCCGACGCACTCCCCTCGCACCCAGAGTGGCTGGTGGGACAGAACGGAACTCCGGCCATCCGTGATCTGGGCGACGACCGATTTATATCGGTATTTCATGGTTCACCCGTGCGGATGCACAAGCAGAATGCATTGTGCCTGGTAAGCGCGGTAATGGTCGTGTGGTAAATATGCTCTGAATTGATACTCGGACGGCCTTGGGCGGCATCAATGCGCGACTTTGGTTACGCAGGGTTTATCTCTCTCGCAGATGTGGTTACCCTCTGCACCCGACACGCCGTAATGGCTAATTGTATAAACCTGCTTCGAGATACCTGACGGTCCGAATATGAGAGCCCTTCGATTATGAAGAATTGCGGGGTATTATTGGCCAGCCCCCGTAGCCCAAGGGCAGAGGCCGCCCCCCTAAAAGGGTCGCTAGTGTCGGTTCGAGTCCGACCGGGGGCACACTTGCTATTGGCGTGACCATTTACCCGTTGTCTCACTGAGGCAACGTTGTCCTAGCTGAACCCTCGACGGCGTACCAGCTGGCGCACCACCAGGCGCCCCGCCTGGCCTGCCAGCTGGCCGTCCTGCCATGTGTATTACCTAATGCACGTGCAGTGGGCTTGCATTTGGGGTGGAGGCCGCGGGACAGGAGACTTCTTAATGAGCTTTAAAAAAATAGCGTTCCCTGGACTAATTCCCTATCCGGTACGTGCGAGGTGACAACATCGCAAATCGGACCGGCGGGCGAGGAAGAGGCGCCGGACAGGAGGCGAAGTGTTGCCGGACGGGAACCATAGAGGGCGCCAGACAGGAGGCGAAGAGGGCCCAGAGGAACCGTGGTATTTCAGCCGCTGACGTTGGGCCCGGCTCGGGAAATCGTCAGGCGGATGATCACCCGGCGGTCGCGCACCATCGCGGCCCGGTAGTCATCCCAGTCCGGATGCTCGCCGGAGACCGATCGGTAGTAGTCGACCAGAAGGTCCATCGCGTCGGGCAGCGAGATGATCTCGGCCATTCCTTCGGCCTGCACCCAGGGCCCGTAGAAGGAGTCGGTGAAGGCGCAGACCGAAGCGAACGGGTTGCGACGCAGATTGCGGATCTTGATCGCCGTTTCCCTGGTGCTGATCAGCACCCGGCCGTCGTCATCGACGGCGCAGGTTACGGGCGACATCTGGGGCAGGCCATCAGACCGCAGAGTAGCCAGAACGGCTTGGTGATGGTCGCGGAGAAACTGCTGAGCTTGCTCTGGGCTCATGAGGCCCAGTCTGTCAGACGCCGGTCAGATCAGGCGTCAGACGCTGTTCAGGCGGAGGCGGCGGCGCATCTCCCACTCGTGCACGATGGCGTTGGCGTAGCCGTGGGAGATACCGTGCTCATCGGCCAGCCAGTTTGCGCGCTCTTCGCAGCGCAGGAAGGCCGGGCCGGATTCAAGACGTCCGAACCACTCTCGAAGGTCACTACCCGTGACGCGGGGTATGCGGGCAATCAGATTTTTGTGCGTCTCCAGGGAGCGAGTCAGCGGCAATTGGCACCTCCAGGGGTGAAGCCTCTTGCTGTGAGCCTGCCTTAGAGACCGGCCCGTGACAAGAGCCGGGCGCAACCTTTCCTTAATGCCAGGTAAATCCGGTCTGTCGTCCTGCTGTCGTGCTCGTGCCCCTTTCCGCCGGGCGGCCCGGTCTGCCCACCGCCCGGCGGAAACCGCAGCTAGGAGAGCCGCTCGAGGACCATGGCCATGCCCTGGCCGCCCCCGACGCACATGGTCTCCAGCCCGAGCGTCTTGTCGTGGAACGCCAGGCTGTTCAGCAGGGTGGTGGTGATCCGCGCCCCGGTCATGCCGAACGGGTGGCCGACGGCGATGGCGCCGCCGTTGACGTTCAGCCGGTCGAGGTCGATGCCGAGCTCCCGATAGGACGGGATCACCTGGGCCGCGAACGCCTCGTTGATCTCAACCAGGTCGATGTCGCTGATGGCCATGCCGGCCCGGCCCAGCGCCTGCCGGGACGCCTCCACCGGGCCGAGGCCCATGATCTCCGGGGACAGCGCGGACACGCCGGTCGAGACGATCCGGGCCAGCGGGGTGAGGTCCAGCTCGGCCGCCTTGGTGTCGCTCATGATGATCACCGCGGCCGCACCGTCGTTCAGCGGACAGCAATTCCCGGCCGTGACCGTTCCGTCCGGCCGGAAAACCGGCTTGAGCTGAGATGTCTTCTCCAGCGTGACGCCTGGACGGGGCCCGTCGTCCTTGGACACCGTGCTGCCGTCGGGCAATGTCACCGGGGTGATCTCCCGCTGCCAGAAGCCGTCGGCGATGGCCTTTTCGGCCAGGTTTTGCGAGCGCACGCCGAACTCGTCCTGCTCGGCCCGGGTGATGCCCTTTAGGCCGGCCACGTTTTCCGCGGTCTGGCCCATCGCGATGTAGACGTCCGGGATGTTGCCGTCCTGGCGCGGGTCGTGCCAGGGGCCGGTCTCACCCTCGGCGCTCTGCTGGGTCCGGTTTTCCGCGCCAGCGAACTCCGCGTTGTGCGTGTCCGGCCAGGAGTCACTGCTGCCGTTGGCGAACCGGCTGACGGTCTCCACCCCGGCGGAGATCAGCACGTCCGCCTCGCCCGCCTTGATCGCGTGGAACGCCATCCGGGTCGTCTGCAGCGACGACGAGCAGTACCGCGTCACCGTGGTGCCGGGCAGCTTCTCGTAGCCGAGCAGGATGGCCACCACCCGGGCCATGTTGAAACCCTGCTCACCGCCGGGCAGCCCGCAGCCAAGCATCAGGTCATCGATGTCGTCCGGGTCGAGCTGGGGCACCTTGGCCAGCGCCGCGGCGATGATCTGGGCCGTCAGGTCATCCGGCCTGATGCTGGTCATGGAGCCCTTGAACGCGCGGCCGATCGGGGATCGAGCCGTCGCGACGACTACGGCCTCAGGCATGTCATCCGCCTCCTTGGGACGTGGCCACCTACTACTGATCAGTAGCCTATGTCGTCGCTCGCTAGCTGCAACGTGTCGCCCGTGGTTCGGATAACGTCGGGGACACAGCCAGGAGAACCAGGAGGGCCGGCCACCTGAGCCGTTGGCCCCTGGCCCATTGAGGGATCGCGACGAGCATGCACGTATACGACTCCCTGACGCAGACGGTGGGTAACACGCCGCTGGTCAGGTTGCGCGAGGTCACCCGGGACCTGCATCTGGCCGGTCCCGGGCCGGACGTACTCGCCAAGGTGGAGTACTTCAACCCCGGTGGCTCGGTCAAGGACCGGATCGCCCTGCGGATGATCCAGTCCGCGGAAAAGGCCGGTCTGCTGCAGCCCGGCGGCACGATCGTGGAGCCGACGTCGGGGAACACCGGCGTCGGCTTGGCCATCGTCGCCGCCGAACGCGGCTACAAGTGTGTCTTCATCTGCCCGGACAAGGTGGCGCAGGACAAGATCAGCGTGCTGCGGGCCTACGGCGCGGACGTGGTGGTCTGCCCGAGCTCGGTGCCGCCGGACCACCCCGACTCCTACTACAGCGTGGCCCGCCGGATGGCGGCCGAGCTGCCGGGAGCGTGGCAGCCTGACCAGTACGCCAACCCCGACAACCCGGCCTCGCACTACGCCTCGACCGGGCCGGAGCTCTGGTCCCAGACCGACGGGCGGATCACCCACTTCGTGGCCGGGGTCGGCACCGGCGGGACGATCAGCGGGGCCGGCCGCTACCTGAAGGAGATCTCGGACGGCCGGGTGCAGGTGATCGGCGCGGACCCGGAGGGCTCGGTCTACTCCGGCGGTTCCGGCCGGCCCTACCTGGTCGAGGGCGTCGGCGAGGACATCTGGCCGGCCACCTACGACCGTGAGATCTGTGATGAGGTCATCGCGGTCACCGACGCCGAGAGCTTCCTGATGACGCGCCGCCTGGCCCGGCAGGAGGCGCTGCTGGTCGGCGGGTCCAGCGGCCTGGCCGTGGCGGCCGCGCTGAAGGCCGCGCACCGGGCGGGCCCGGACGCGGTGATCGTGGTCCTGCTCCCCGACGGTGGCCGCGGTTACCTGTCCAAGATCTTCAACGACGACTGGATGGCCGACTACGGGTTCCTGTCCTCCCAGTCCGGCGAACCGCTGGTCAGCGACGTGCTGGCCCGCAACAAGCGGGAGATCCCGGAGTTCGTGCACGCGCACCCGGGGGAGACGGTGGCCCAGGCCATCGCGCTGCTGCGGGAGTACGACGTGTCCCAGCTGCCGGTGGTGAACGAGGAGCCGCCGGTGAGCGCGGCCGAGGTGGTCGGCTCGATCGTGGAGCGGGACCTGCTGGACGCGCTGATCACCCGGCGGGCCCGGCCGGAGGACCCGCTGAGCGGGCACATGTCGCCGCCGCTGCCGACGGTCGGGTCCGGGGAGACGGTCAGCAGCGTGGTGCACGCGCTGGAGGGGGCCGGGGCGGCCCTGGTGTTCGTGGACGGCAAGCCCGAAGGCCTGCTCACCCGGCAGGATCTGCTCACTTTTCTCGCAGGGGAGTCCTATTCATGAGTTCGAGTGAGCCGGGTGAACTGATGCCCGGGTTCGAGACCCAGGCCATCCACGCCGGGCAGGACCCGGACCCACTCACCGGGTCCGTGGTGCCGCCGATCTACCAGACCTCCACCTACAAGCAGGATGGCGTGGGCGGTCTGCGCGGTGGTTACGAATACTCGCGCACGGCCAACCCGACCCGCACCGCCCTGGAGGAGTGCCTGGCCGCGCTGGAGGACGGCCACCGGGCCCTGGCCTTCGCCTCCGGCATGGCGGCCGAGGACTGCCTGATCCGCAGCGTGTGCGGGCCGGGCGACCGGGTCATCATCCCCGACGACGCCTACGGCGGGACCTACCGGCTGTTCTCGGCCGTGCTCCAGCGCTGGGGGCTGGATTATGTACCGGTCCACCTGCCCGACATCGCGGCTGTCCGCCGCAGCCTGGCCGAGCGCCCCACCCGGGTGCTGTGGGTGGAGACGCCGACCAACCCGCTGCTGGCCATCGCCGACATCGCCGCGCTGGCCGAGGCGGCGCACGAGGCGGGCGCGCTGCTGGTGGTGGACAACACGTTCGCCTCGCCCCGGCTGCAGCGCCCGCTGACCCTGGGCGCGGACGTGGTCGTGCACTCCACCACCAAGTACCTGGGTGGCCACTCCGACGTGGTCGGCGGCGCGCTGGTGACCTCGGTTGCGTTGATCGCCGACGACGCGGACTACCTGCGCAACGCCACCGGCGCCGTACCGGGGCCGTTCGACTCCTGGCTCACGCTGCGCGGCATCCGCACGCTGGCGGTCCGGATGGACAAGCACAGCGAGAACGCGATGCGGGTGGCCGAGATGCTGACCAGTCACCCGGCGGTGGCCGAGGTCTTCTACCCGGGCCTGCCGTCGCACCCGGGCCACAGCACCGCGGCCAAGCAGATGAGCGGGTTCGGCGGCATGGTGTCGTTCCGCGTCCGCGGCGGCGAGGAGGCCGCGGTGGCGGTCTGCGGCCGCACCCGGCTGTTCACGCTGGGCGAGTCGCTGGGCGGGGTGGAATCCCTGATCGAGCACCCGGCCCGGATGACGCACGCCTCGGCCGCGGGCTCCCCGCTGGAGGTGCCGGGCGACCTGGTCCGGCTGTCGGTCGGGATCGAGGACGCGGCCGACCTGCTCGACGACCTCCGCCAGGCCCTCGCCGTTTAGCTGGCCCGGCTGACACCGCCCGGCTAGCCCGGGGCCGGCCGGGCTAGCTGGCCCGGCGGGCCCGCAGGAAGTCCCTGACCACGTACTCGCCCAGCCGGTCGGGCTGGGCGTGCAGCACCCGGCCGCCGTTACGCCGGGCCACGTTCTCCACGAACGCGGTCAGCCGGTCGTCCTCGGCCAGCATGAAGATGTTCAGCGCGGCGTTCCGCCGGGTCATCTTGTCCACCTCGGCCAGCGTGAGCTCCAGCGTCTCCGGCGACGGCGGCCAGTCGAACCAGAACCGCCCGTCCCGCTGCAGGTGGGCGGTGGGCTCGCCGTCGGTCACGATCAGCACCACCGGCTCCTGCTCGGGGTGCCGGTCCAGGTGCCGCCCGGCCAGCACCAGCGCGTGGTGCAGGTTGGTGCCCTGCACCATGTCCCAGCCCAGCCCGGCCAGTTCGGTCTCCTGCAGCTCGCGGGCGTAGTTGGAAAAGCCCACCACCTGCAGTGCGTCCTGCGGGAACCGCATCCGCATCAGCGCGTGCAGGGCCAGCGCCGTCTGCTTGGCTGCGGCCCAGGTGCCGCGCAGGGCCATCGAGTAGGACAGGTCGATCAGCAGGCTGACCGCGGCGCCGCCGCGCCGTTCGGTCTCGGCCACCTCGAAGTCGCCCGGATCCAGCCGGACCCGGGACACCTCGCGCCGCCGGGCATCGGGGTTGGTGCGGGCCTGCCGGAGCAGGGCCTTGCGGATCGTCGCGGCCGTGTCGATGGGCTGCTCGTCGCCGAATTCCCAGGCCCGGGTGGACCCGGTCAGCTCGCCGGCCTGCCCGGCGTCGCGCCGGTCGTGGTCGCCACGGCGGCCGGTGCTGAAGCCCGGGAACACCCGGCGCAGCGCGGTCTCACCCAGCCGGCGCACCGCCCGCGGGGTCAGCTCCAGCTTGCCGCCGTTGCGGTTCAGGTAGCCCTGATCCTCGAGCTCGCGCTCGACCCGGCGCAGGGCTTCCACGTCGTCCACGGCCTGCCGCCCGAAGGCCCGGCGAACGGCGTCTTCGTCGATGTCGTCGAGCCGCGCCCCGGGGTAGTCCTGGCCCAGGGCCTGCTCCAGCTCGGCCAGGTCGGCCAGCTCGGCCAGGGCCGTGGTCGCGTCACCCAGACCGAGCGGCTCCTCGCCCATCATCGTCTCGCCCTGCCCGGGAGCCATGTCCGGGCGGCGCCCGCGCAGCATGTCCGACAGTCGGCTCATCTCCATGGCCAGGCCCGCGTCGTCCAGGGCCTGGGTCATCAGGTTGGCCAGTTCCTCGCGCTGCTCATTGCTGAGCGAGGCCATCAGCCGCTCGGCCGCAGCCATCCGCCGCATCAGCGAGTCGACCAGCTCCTCCAGGTTCTCGGGCTGGTCGGGGAACAGGTCGCCGTAGTTCTCCATGAACTGGTCGAAGTCATCCTGGGTGTGCTCGCCCCGGGCGTCCGCTTCCAGCATCGTGTTCAGGTCGCCGAGCATGTCCTTGACCCGCTGCATGGCTTCGGGGTCCGGGTTCTCCAGCGCCTGCTTCATGCCGCGGAACTGGCTGTCCAGCACTTCGCGCCGGAGCAGGTCCTTCAGCTGCTCGAACGTGTTCCTGGCCGTCTGGGACTGCCAGTCGTAGTCGGCCAGCTGCCGGACGGCCTGGGCGGTATCCGACGGCAGCGTGTCCAGGTCGGCCTCGCGCATCCGGGCTTCGTCGCTGGGGTCGGGGAACAACTCGGCCCGTTCCTGGCCGATGGCCGTGTCCAGCAGCGAGCGGACCTGGTCCAGCGTGCCGCTGAGCCGGCCGCTGTTGCGGAGTTCCCGCTGCCGTTCCCGCACCCGGCGCAGCAGGTCGTCCAGGCCACGCCGACCTGGCATGCCGTTGCGGGACAGGTCGCGCAGCGCGTCGCCCGGGGTCGATCCTTCCAGGACCGAGTCCCCCAGCGCGTCGAGCGCACCACGGACGTCGTAGGGCGGCGCCAGCGGGTCCGGGCCGTCCGAGTACGGGCCGTATCGGTAGTTCGCCAAGGCAGGCCTCTTTACGTCCGGTCGGCAGCGGGATCAGGTCCGGTAGACAGCGGTCCCGTCCATGGTGTCCTTGGACAGCCGCCGCATCAGGTACAGCCCTTCGAGGGCGAACTCGATCGCGGCGGCGGCGTGGCCGAACGACTCGCCGCCGTCCATGCCGAGCCGCTGCATGATCTTGGCCAGCCCCGGCACCTCGCCGACCCGCTGCAGCAGATCGGTGGCCGAGATCAGCTCGCCGGTCTCGACCGTCTGGCCGCCGTCGAACTTGGCCAGCAGCGGGGTCAGGTCGGCGCTGCCGAGCCGGGCCCGGAAGGTCTCCGCGATGGCCCGGCGGAGCAGGTGCGCCAGCACCTCTTCCTCCCGGCCTTCCTCGCTGACCTCGAACTCGACCTTGCCGCGCAGGGTCCCCACGATGGCCGGCAGGTCACACACCCGCGCCACCGGCTGCTCGGGCGCGGGCGGCGCGGCCGGGCTGGTGCCGGCCCGATGGGTGGCCCGGCCGGTGCTGCGGCGGGCCGCCGGGCGGGCCGGGGCACTTTCGGCCAGCGCCGACCGGCGCACGGCCGAGGCGGCCGTGGTCTCGGCCGCCGCAATGGCGAACCGGGCCGAAACACCGGACCGCGAGTCCACCGCGGACGAATCCCGGACCAGC
The DNA here is from genome assembly GCA_965277615.1 of Streptosporangiaceae bacterium. Taxonomy (GTDB): domain Bacteria; phylum Actinomycetota; class Actinomycetes; order Streptosporangiales; family Streptosporangiaceae; genus Bog-532. Next base: position 1,711,486 of record CBDIDG010000005.1, read on the forward strand.
CGGGTGAACCGGGCGATGATCTCGACCAGGTGCTCGGGCAGCTCGGCTCCGGGGGCGGCGCCGTCCCAGCCGACCACGGCCTCCTGCCGGATCAGGCCGAGCTCGTCCTCCAGCGTCAGCGGGTAGTGCGTGCGGATCTCCGCGCCGAACCGGTCCTTCAGCGGGGTGATGATCCGCCCGCGGTTCGTGTAGTCCTCCGGGTTGGCGCTGGCCACCAGGATCACGTCCAGCGGGAGCCGCAGCGCGTACCCACGTACTCCGATGTCGCGTTCTTCCAGCACGTTGAGCAGCGCGACCTGAATCCGCTCGGCCAGGTCGGGCAGCTCGTTCAGGCAGAAGATGCCCCGGTTGGTCCGCGGTACCAGGCCGTAGTGCACGGTCTCTGGGTCACCCAGGGTCCGGCCCTCGGCCACCTTGACCGGGTCGATGTCACCGATCAGGTCGCCGACGCTGGTGTCGGGGGTGGCGAGCTTCTCCCCGTAGCGGTCGCGGGCGTTGCGCCAGACGATCGGCAGGTCCTCGCCGAGTTCCTCGGACAGACGCCGGCACCGGGCGCACACCGGCACGTAGGGGTGGTCGTTGATCTCGCATCCGGCCACGGCCGGGGCCCACTCGTCCAGCAGCCCGGCGATGGTCCGGATCAGCCGGGTCTTACCCTGGCCGCGCTCGCCCAGCATGATCACGTCGTGACCGGCCAGCAGGGAACGCTCCAGGTTCGGGAGCACCGTGTTCCCGAAGCCGATGATGCCGGGGAAACGATCCTGCCCGGCCCGCATCCGGGCCAGCAAATTCTGCCGGATCTCCTCCTTGACGCTGCGGTAGACGTGTCCGTCCGCGCGCAGTTCGCCCAGCGTGACGGCGGTCGGTGGCCGCCCATGCCGCGCGGCGGGATTACGAGGCTGGCTGTTTGGCTGCACCATTCGACACTATGTCCATCTACGGGCTGTTCGCATCCGGCCCGCCTTTACTGCGCTCCCCGCGAACACCCCTGGCGATCAAGACGCAAACTTGCTAGCCGCCGCCGTCCCGCCCCGCCGCGGAGAATTTTAATATTTAACGACGTGCGCCCGTGGCTGATGTCGATGCCAGCGCCACCCAGCCGCCAACCGGACCGAAGGCGCCACCGTACCGGTAACCTCCCGCCCCGCCAGACTCAAGCGCCACCTGGGCCGGGTCAGGCCGGAGCACCGTTGGCGCCCCCCACGCGGCGCCCCCACGCGGCGCCCCCCAGGCAAGCGGTCCCCACGCGGCGCCCCCCAAGGCAGGCGCCCCCCACGCGGCGCCCCCCACGCGGCGCCCCCCAAGGCAGGCGCCCCCCACGCGGGCGGCCCGCCCCTGCCGCCAATCCCAGCGTCCCCACTGGTACCAAGATCCATCTCCCGGTGACGTAGTCAGTCGTATGCGCTGACTACGTCACCGGGCCGTGGATCATCCCCGGGCCCCCACCCCGCAAGTCCCATCCGCCTCCCACGGCACCCAGCGGCGCGTCACCCCCGGCTCCAACGGCCACACCTGCCACTCAGGTCCCAAGTAGCTCGGGCCGGTGCCTCCGGCGGGGGCCTCGGGTCCCGGGATGGGGGAAGACCTCCCCGGCCTGGCCCCTCCCGGGTCGCCGTCGTCCGCCCGTCAGCCGAGCAGACCGCCCGGTTCGGGTCAAGCCGCAGAAGATCGTTGCGGCTTGACCCGCCCTCGGCCGGCCCGCTGATTTGGCTGGCGGTACGACGGCGACGGGATGGGGCCAGCCCGAGCCTCCCGTATGCGCAGCCGCGCCCGGACGCCTCTCCGCCACCCACCAGCCCCACGCACCTCACAGGTCGGGATGCTGCCTCCCACTGGAGCAGCTGCCGTGATAATCCCTGTCACTGCTCCAGTGAACGGGAGTTGCTCCGATGCGTCGCCCCCCAAGTCCCGACACGGGTACCTCGGGTCGCAGCGGCAGTTGGCCATTGAGACTCGCACCGTACGTATGACGCGGGCGTGGCACACTGCTCAGGTGGTAACGGTGTCAGGACAGGTCCAGGCGGATGACGTAGTGGCGGCGCGCGAGCTGCTGCGCGACATTATTTCTCCCACCCCCGTGCTGCGGTCCCGGGTGCTGTCCGAGCTGGTCGGCGGCCCGGTCTTCCTCAAGTGCGAGAACCTGCAGCGGACCGGATCGTTCAAGCTGCGCGGGGCGTACCTGCGGATCGCCCGGCTGACCGACGAGGAGCGGGCCCGCGGGGTGGTGGCGGCCAGCGCCGGGAACCACGCCCAGGGCGTGGCCTACGCGGCCAGCCTGCTGGACACCAAGTCCACCGTGTTCATGCCCGAGGGCGCGCCCCTGCCCAAGATCCAGGCGACCAAGGACTACGGCGCGGAGGTCGTGCTGCACGGGTCCTCGGTGGAGGACGCGCTGGCCGGGGCGGCGGAGTACGCGGCCAAGACCGGCAGCGTGCTGATCCACCCGTTCGAGCACCCGGACGTCATCGCTGGCCAGGGCACGCTCGGCTTCGAGATCATCGAGCAGTGCCCCCAAGTCCGCACGGTGGTGATCCCGGTCGGCGGCGGCGGCCTGGCCGCCGGGGTCGCGGTCGCGGTCAAGAGCCTCGATCCCGCGGTGCAGGTGATCGGAGTGCAGGCCGGCGCGGTGGCGCCGTACCCGGCCTCGATCGCTGCGGGCCGGCCGATCCCGGTCAAGGGCACGCCGACGATGGCCGACGGTATCGCGGTCAGTCAGCCGGGTGAGCTCGCGTTCGGACTGCTGGCCGAGCACGGCGCGCGGATCGTCACGGTGACCGAGGAAGGCCTGTCCCGCGGGCTGCTGCTCTGCCTGGAACGAGCCAAGCAGGTGGTGGAGCCGGCCGGGGCCGCTGCCGTGGCCGCGCTGCTGGAGCACGGGGCCGAGATCGAGACACCGGCGGTGGTGGTGCTGTCCGGCGGCAACATCGACCCGCTGCTGCTGGTCAAGCTGCTGCGGCACGGCCTGCGCGCGGCCGGGCGCTACCTGGCCTTCCGCTGCCGGCTGCCGGACCGGCCCGGCGCGCTGGCCACGCTGCTGCACGAGCTGGCCGGGCTCGGGGCCAACGTGCTCGACGTGTGGCACGAGCGGGTCACACCCCGGCTGCAGGTCGGCGAGGTCGAGGTGCTGCTGCAGGTCGAGACGCGCGGCCCGGAGCACTGCGAGGAAATGATCACCGAGCTGCGCCAGGCCGGGTACACGCTGATCTTCAGCTGACGAGGCTGGCCACGCCGGCGCGGATAAGCCGCAGCTGACGCCGCCAGGCGCGCCCGGCGCGGACAAGCCCAAGCTGGCGCGGATACGCCGAGGGGGCCGGCCGTCCCCGGGCCGGCCCCCCGGCTCGCGTCAGTTACCGCCGTACGGAACCGCGTCCAGGATCTCCACCGAGGCCGACCGGCCGTTCGGCAGCGAGTAGCTGGCGGTCTCGCCGACCTTCTTGCCGTTGATCGCGCCGCCCAGCGGCGACTTGGGCGAGTACACCTCGATCGGGGCGCCCGTCTCCTCGCGCGAGGCGAGCAGGAACGTGACTTCCTCGTCATCGCCGGGGAACCGGACGGTCACGGTCATCCCCGGGCCGACCACGCCATCGGTCCGGGGCGGGTCGCCGACCCGGGCGTTCTCGAGAATCGACTGCAGCTGCAGCACGCGGCCCTCGTTCTTGCCCTGCTCTTCCTTGGCCGCGTGGTAGCCGCCGTTCTCACGCAGGTCGCCCTCTTCGCGAGCGGCCTCAATCCTTTTGGCGATCTCGACCCGCAGCGGACCCGAGCGGTCATCAAGTTCGGCCTTCAGGCGGTCGTGCGCCTCCTGGGTCATCCAGGTGACGCTTCCGTCGCGAGTCTCGGTCACGGGCACTCCTCAGAACTGCACGGCCTTGCCATGTCGTAGGGGCCGCCGGCGCGACCCCCGCAGGGGTAATCTTTTAAGGCTAACAAGCGTCAACGACAAAGCCGCGCTAGTCAAATGGTGCAGGTAGGGAATGCGGCGCGAACCTCTCCGTGTTTTCCGGTGATTGACGCTGTTCCGGTCCGCAGCGGGGGACAAACGGCCAATTATGGTTTCGTCTCCGCATGCCCGGACCAGGCAAATCAGGCGTCAGGTGAACACCAGCGAGGGAGATCAGTTGTCCGCCGACACAGGCCCGGGACCAGACCGGCATGCGGGATCAGACCGGAATGGCGGGCCGGGCCAGCTGCGGCTGATGGCCGTGCACGCGCACCCGGACGACGAGTCCAGCAAAGGTGCCGCGACCATGGCCCGCTATGTCCGCGAAGGCGTGGACGTGCTGGTGTGCACGCTGACCGGTGGTGAGCGTGGCGATGTGCTGAATCCGGCCATGGACCGGCCTGAGGTGACCGCCAATCTGCCCCGGCTGCGCCGGGAAGAGATGGCGCGGGCCCGGGCCATCCTGGGTGTGCAGCAGCGCTTCCTGGGCTTCGTCGACTCGGGCCTGCCCGAAGGCGATCCGAAACCGCCGCTGCCCGACGGCTGCTTCGCGCTGACCCCGCTGGACGAGGCGGCCCGCCCGCTGGTGCAGGCGATCCGCGAGTTCCGGCCGCACGTGATGCTGACCTACGACGAATCCGGCGGCTACCCGCACCCGGACCACGTCATGACCCACAACGTCGCGGTGGCGGCGTTCGAGGCGGCAGCCGACCCGGACCGCTACCCGGGCACGGGCGAGCCGTGGCAGCCGCTCAAGCTGTACTACTTCGCCTCGTTCCACCGGGCCAAGTACGTCGCGCTGCACGAGGAACTGCTGCGCCGCGGGCTGGAGTCCCCCTACGTGAAAATGTTCGAGGAGCGGGCCAAGGACCCCGACCGGCGGGACCGGCCCGAGCTCGAGCTCACCACCCGGGTCCCGTGCGGCGACTTCTTCGAGATCCGGGACGAGGCGCTGCTGGCCCACGCGACCCAGATCGACCCGAAGAGCTTCTGGTTTGCCTGCCCGCTCGACGTCCAGCGCGAGGCCTGGCCGACCGAGGACTATCATCTGGCTAGGTCGCTCGTGGATACCGAGCTGCCAGAAGATGACTTGTTCGCCGGGGTCAGGGAGAAGGTGTGTCTGTGATCGCTGCTGGCACCGTGCTAGCCGCTCACACCGTGCTGACGCACGGTACGGTGCTGGCCGCGGGCAGCGTGACCAACAACGAGGTCACCCCGGGCGTGCTCGGGTTCCTCGTGGTGGCGGGGATGGGCGTGGCGCTGTACTTCCTGCTCAAGTCGCTGAACAAGCAGCTGCGGAAGATTCCGCCGCCGCCCGACGACGAGGGTGGCGAGGGTGGCCACGGCGGCCAGGGCCGTCCGCTGAGCCCGCTGCAGGCCGCGGCCGCGCGCCGGCGGGCCTACGCCGCGGCGCAGAAGTCAGCGGCCGGGGGCCCAGACCTTCCGGACCGCCTCGGGCAGTCCCCACCAACCCAGCGGCGTTAGCTGCTGCTCGGTGTCGGTCGCGCCCAGCGCTCGCCACAGGTCGGCCACGAAAGCGAAGAGCTCGGTGACGGCGGGCTCGTCGAACTCGTCGGCGCCGTACTCGCGGGCATAACGGGCCAGGTCAGCCGGTGCGGCCGGGGTGGCCGGACCGCCGCGGGCCAGGGCCGCCATCGTGGCCAGCCAGTCCACGTGCTCCAGCGCGCACAGCGCGCTGATCGCCGCCGACACCTCTTCCTCGTCGGTGTCGCCGGCCGGGGACACCACCCCGGCGGCGAGCGTGAGCCACAGCTCGGTGTCCGGGGCCGGCAGGGTCCGGTCGCCGGCGCCCCCGCACGCGGCCAGCAGCCGGCCGGTCAGGTCGTCCCCGGTGATCGCGGACCGGGCCGCCGCGCAGGCCGCCGTCAGCTCACCCACCGGCAACGGCCGGTCGCCGACCTCGTCCAGCACCACCTGCAGCGCGCTCAGCGCCTCCGCGTCGGCCTCGGCCCATTCGGCCAGGAACTCCGCGTCCTGCTCGTCGAGCAGGGTGTCCATCGGCACCCGCCCGTCGGGCAGCGGCGAGTTCATCCACTGCTCCTGGATCCGGGACCAGGCCAGCTGGGCCTCGGCCTCCCCGGCGGCCAGGCCGTCCGGGTCGAGCTCACCCGCGGCCAGTTTCTCCTCCAGGTGCCGCACCAGCCTTGTGTGCAGCTCGGCCTGCAGCCGGCTGCGGTCCGGCGGCTCATCCCAGACGTGCAGCCCGATCATGCTGGTGGGCTCGGTGGCGCTGGCCTCCAGCCAGGCCCGGACGTCCCCGGTCCGGGCCGTGCCCGCATCCAGCTCGGTCAGGATCCGCTCGGTGGACTCCCAGTACACGGCGGACATCGGATTACCCGCGGCGAACAGCCCGCGCCGCAGGACCGGCAGTGACGCCAGCGCGACACCGGGGTTCACCGACAACAGGCCGAAGGCGATGTCGCGCCGCGTCAGCCGGCCGATGGGCCGGCCGGCGAATTCTGCGATCCGGCCGGCTTGGAGTTCCACGGTTGGCAGCGTACGTCGCCCGGCCGCCGGCCGCGCGGGGTTAGAGCAGCTCCCGGCCGCCCAGGTACGGGCGCAGGACCTCGGGAACCCGGATCTCGCCGGTGGCCGTCTGCTGGTTCTCGATCAGCGCGGCCAGCAGCCGGGGCGTGGCGATCGCCGTGTTGTTGAGCGTGTAGGCGAACCGGATCGTGCCGTCGGTGTCGCGGTAGCGCAGGTTGGCCCGGCGCGCCTGCCAGTCGTGCAGCGAGGAGCAGCTGTGCGTCTCCCGGAAGTGGTTCAGCGACGGGAACCAGGTCTCGATGTCGTTCATCCGGTACTTGCCGGCTCCCATGTCGCCGGTGGCGATCTCCAGCACCTGGTAGGCCAGGCCCAGGCCCTGGACCAGCCGCTCGGCCGTATCCAGCAGCTCAGTGTGCCAGCGGTCGGACTCCGCGTCGTCGGCCAGGCAGATCACGAACTGCTCGACCTTTTCGAACTGGTGCACCCGCAGCAGGCCGCGCACGTCCCGGCCGGCGCTGCCGATCTCCCGGCGGAAACACGGTGAGATCCCCGCGTACCGGACCGGGAGCTGCTTCTTGTCCAGGATTTCCCCGCTGTGCAGGCCGACCAGGGCCACCTCGGCCGTACCGGCCAGGTACAGGTCGTCGGCCGGGATCGCGTAGGTCTCCTCGCGGTGCCCCGGGAACTGGCCCGTACCGATCAGCGGCATCTCGGTCACCAGGGACGGGACCGAGATCACGGTGAAGTCCTGGTCCATCAGCACGTCGAGGGCGTAGGAGTGCAGCGCCCGCTCGAGCAGCACGGCTTCCTTCTTCAGCGCGTAGGCGCGTTCGCCGGCCACCTTGCGGGCCCGGGCGAACTCGGCCCAGTCGCGCTTTTCCAGCAGCTCGACGTGGTCCAGCGGCGTGAAGTCGAACTTGGGCACCTGGCCCCAGCTCTTGATCGTCACGTTGGCCGACTCGTCCCCGACCGGGGCACCCTCCCACGGGATGGTGGGGGTGCGTAGCAGCAGCTCCTGCAGCTGGGCGCTGGCCTCGCTCAGCTCCTCGCGCAGCTGGCTGAGCCGGCTCTCCAGCTCCTTGTGCTCGGCTCGCAGCTCGGCCCGGCGGCCCTCGTCCGCCCTGGCGAACTCCTTGGCCGAGCTCTTCCGCTTGGCCTGCGCCTCGTCCAGCTCTGTGGTGAGCTTGCGGACCCGCTGGTCGACGTCGAGCAGTTCGTCAACGTCGAGGTCCAGGCCCTTGACCTGGACAGCCTGCTTCACCGCGTCTGGATTGCTTCTGATGAATCGCCTGTCGAGCATGAGTGAGAGTCAGCCTCGTCTGAAAGCCCTGAGTAACACAGAAACGCTACCAGCGCGGACCGTCCGCCGGTGCCGCATGCGGGGTCCGGGCCGCATACGGTGATGGCGCAGGGAACGGAGGGGACCATGCTGCTGACCAACCACGTCCTGTCGGGCGCGCTGATCGGAGCGCTGGTCCGCCGCCCCGTCCCCGCGTTCGCGCTCGGCGTCGCGTCCCACTTCGCGCTGGACACGGTGCCGCACTGGGGCCCGTTCCGGGAGCGCCGCGCGCTGCTTCGGGTAGCCGTGCCCGACGGGCTGACCGCGCTGGCCGCACTGACGGCCTTCGCCGCCGCGGCCCCGCCGCACCGGCGGCTGACGCTGACCGCGGCCATGCTCGGCGCCGCCCTCCCGGACGCCGACAAGCCGGCCCACCTGCTGTTCGGCCGTTCCCCGTTCCCCCGCGCCGTGGGCCGCTTCCACAGCCGCATCCAGGACGAGGCCCTCGACCGCTTCCCGGTGGAAGCCGTCACCGCCACCGTCCTCGCGCTCGCTGCCGTTCTGGCGCTTATTTCCCGTGACCGGCCAGGCATCGGCCGTACTCCGGCTGGCCGCTCCGGTACCGTCCCGCGGTTATCTGCCGGGGGGACGACCCCCCGTAACCCCCCGCTGCGCTCCGCGCCCCGCTGCGGTACGGGCCGTACTACCAGCCACTCACCGGGCCGAGGCCCGGTTCGCTGGGCTGGTTAGATCGTCTGTCCGTCATCACCGCTCAGTCAGGTGATCCAACGCGGTGTAGATGCGCTTCTCGGACACGGGGCCGGGGGTGCCGAGGGTCTGGGCGAACAGGCTTACGCGCAGCTCCTCGATCATCCAGCGGACGGCCCGCACGTCCGGATCGTCCCGGCGGGCAGCGGGCAGGTCGCGGATCGTCTCCCGGTAGGCCTGGGCCACCCGGTGCACGGTGGCCATCCGCTCGGCGTCCCGTACTCCGTCCCCGATCTTCTCCAGCCGCTGCTGAATGGCCCGCAGGTACCGGACCAGGTCCGGTAGCCGCCGCGCGCCGGCCGCGCTGATGAAGCCGGGGTAGATCAGCCCGGCGAACTGGGCCCGGACGTCGGCGAAGGCGGGCTCGTCGGCGTGAGCCGCGGCCCGGGCCAGCACCGCCTCGACCTCCTGGGCCTCGGCCAGGACGCGGGCCACGTCGTGGATGACCTGCGCGGTCACCGAGTTCAGCTCGGCCCGCGCCGCCGCGACCAGGGCGGCGAAACCGTCCGCATCCCAGGCCGGCCCTCCGGCCCGGGTGATGATCTCGTCGGCGGCGGCCACGGCGCAGTCGTCCACTAGGGCCACCGCACCGGAGTACGGGCTGCGGCTCAGGGCCAGCTTCTGCCGCGTGGACAGGTTGCTGGCGATCGAACGGGCCCCGGACGGCACCTGGAGCAACAGCAGCCGGCGGGTGCCCAGGCGCATGCTGCGGTCGGCGTCGTCCGCGGTGTCGAACAGCCGGATGTCGACCGCGTCCCCGGCGTCGGCCAGCGCCGGGTAGGCCTTGACCTGCCCGTTGCTGAACTCCCGGGGTAGCGTGCCCAGGTCCCAGCGGCGCAGCCCGGTCCGGGCCAGACCGGGCGCGGCCTCGGTCAGCGTGGCCCGCAGCCGCGGCCGCACCTGCCGCTTCAGCTCCTCCAGGTCCTTGCCCTCGGCCAGTACCTTCCCGCCGTCGGTCACCTGGTACGTGACCCGCAGGTGCCCGGGCAGCTTGGTCAGGTCCCAGGCGTCCCGTGGCACCGGGACGCCGCGCAGCCGGGTCAGCTCGCGGCTCAGCGCGCTGAGCAGGTCGCCGTCGCCCGGCCCGAGCGCGGCCAGCGCCTCCCGGGCCACGTCCGGCGCGGGCACGAAGTTCACCCGCAGCTGCTTGGGCAGGGTCCGGATCAGCTCGGTGACCAGCTCCTGGCGCAGGCCGGGTACTTGCCAGGCGAACGTCTCCGCCCGGACCTGGTTGAGCGTGGCCAGCGGGACGTCCACGGTCACGCCGTCGTCGGCCGTGCCCGGGGCGAACTCGTACGACAGCGGGAAGCCGTCCCACCGGTCCGGGTAGTCCGACGGCTGGATCCGGTCCGCCGCGGGCCCGGTGACCTGGTCCGGGGAGAAGGTCAGCAGCTCCGGCGTCTGTGCCCGGGTCTTCTTCCACCAGCTGTCGAAGTGCCGCGCCGACGTCACCTGGGCCGGGATGCGGCGGTCGTAGAAGTCGTAGAGCGCCTCGTCGTCGACGACCAGGCCGCGCCGCCGGGCTCGGCGCTCCAGCTCCTCACCCCGGTCCAGCAGCTCCCGGTTCTGGTGGAAGAACCGGTGCCGGGTGGTCCAGTCCCCCTCGACCAGGGCGTGCTGGATGAACATTTCGCGCGCGGCCTTGGGGTCGACTCGGGCGTAACCGACCCGGCGGCCGGTGACGATGGGCAGGCCGTACAGGGTGACCCGCTCCAGCGCCATCACCGCGCCCCGGCGGCTGTCCCACTCGGGTTCGCTGTACGTCCGCTTGACCAGGTGCCCGGCCAGCGGCTCGGCCCATTCGGGCTGAATCTGGGCCGCGGTCCGGCCCCACAGCCGCGACGTCTCCACCAGCTCGGTGACCATGACCCACGGTGGTGGCTTGCGGGCCAGCGACGAGTCCGGGAACAGCGCGAACCGCGCATTGCGGGCCCCGGCGAACTCGATCAGCGGCCGGCGCTTGCCCCGGGCGGGGGCCTTGGTGTCGGTGTCCCGCATGCCGACGTGGGACAGCAGGCCGGACAGCAGCGAGATGTGCACCCGCTGGGCCAGGTCGGCCGGGATCGGGAGCCGGCCGTTCTCGTCGCGCTCGCCGTCGCGGCCGCGGCCGGTGACCAGACCGAGGTCGGCCGCGGCCTGACGCAATTGGCTGTACAGGTCCTGCCACTCCCGCACCCGCAGGTAGTGCAGGTACTCGCGCTTGCACATCCGGCGGAAGGCCGACGAGGACAGGGCCCGCTGCTGCTCACGCAGGTAGTCCCACAGGTGCAAATAGGCCAGGAAGTCCGAGCCGGGCTCGGCGAACCGGGCGTGCTGCGCGTCGGCGGCCTCGCGGGCGTCGGCCGGCCGCTCCCGCACGTCCTGGATGGACAGCGCGGAGGCGATGATCAGCATCTCGCGCAGGCAGCCGTTCCGGCCCGCCTCGATGATCATCCGGCCGATCCGGGGGTCGACCGGCAGGTCGGCCAGCTGACGGCCGACGTCGCTCAGCCGCTGGCCCCCGCCGCGCGGGCCGCCGGGCGCGAACGCCCCGAGCTCCTCCAGCAGCCGGACGCCGTCGGCGACGTTGCGCTCCTCGGGCGGGTCGACGAACGGGAAGTCGGCCATTTCGCCCAGGTCCAGCGCGGCCATCCGCAAGATGACCGAGGCCAGGTTGGTGCGCAGGATCTCCGGGTCGGTGAACTCCGGCCTTGAGAGAAAGTCCGCTTCGCTGTAGAGCCGGATGCAGATGCCGTCCGAGGTACGCCCGCATCGGCCCTTGCGCTGGTTGGCCGACGCCTGCGAGATCGGCTCGATCGGCAGCCGCTGCACCTTGGTCCGGAAGCTGTAGCGGGAGATCCGCGCCGTCCCGGGGTCGATCACGTACTTGATGCCGGGCACGGTCAGCGAGGTCTCGGCCACGTTGGTGGCCAGCACCACCCGCCGACCGCGGTGCGGCTGGAACACCCGGTACTGCTCGGCCGTGGACAGCCGGGCGTACAGGGGCAGGATCTCCAGGCCGCCGGACTGGCTCTCGCCGCCGAACCGGTCGCTCAGCGCGTCCGCGGTGTCGCGGATCTCCCGCTCGCCGCTGAGGAAGACCAGGATGTCGCCGGGCCCGCTCCGGCTCAGCTCCTGCACCGCGTCGCCGATGGCCTGGGCCTGGTCGCGCGGCTCTTCTTCGGGCTGGTCCGGGTCGGTCACCGGCTCGTAGCGGACCTCCACCGGGTACGTCCGCCCCGACACCTCGACCACCGGGGCGCCATTACTGTGCTTGCCTTCTTCGCCTCCGGCGCTGTGCTGGTTTTCTTCGCCTTCGGCAAACGCTTCACTGAACCGCTGGGGGTCGATGGTGGCCGAGGTGATGATGACCTTGAGCTCGGGCCGGGTCGGCAGCAGCCGCTTGAGGTAGCCCAGGATGAAGTCGATGTTGAGGCTGCGCTCGTGCGCCTCGTCGATGATCAGCGTGTCGTAGCGCAGCAGCCGCCGGTCGCGCTGCATCTCGTTCAGCAGGATGCCGTCGGTCATCACCTTGACCAGCGTCTCGTCGCTGGACTGGTCGGTGAACCGGACCTGGTAGCCGACCGCGCTGCCCAGCTCGGTATCGAGTTCCTCGGCGATCCGGGCGGCCACGGTCCGGGCCGCGATCCGCCGCGGCTGGGTGTGGCCGATCTGGCCGGTGATGCCGCGGCCCAGCTCCAGGCAGATCTTGGGCAGCTGGGTGGTCTTGCCCGAGCCGGTCTCGCCCGCGACCACGATGACCTGATGGTCGCGCAGGGCCGCGGCGATCTCGTCCTTCCGCTGGCTGATCGGCAGCTCGGGCGGATAGGTGATCACCGGTACGGCCGCGCGGCGCCGCGCCACCACGGCCTCGGCCCGGTCCAGCTCGGCCTGCAGCTGCCCGAACGCGCGTTCACGGGCCGTCTCGTCCCGCAGCCCGGCCGCCTTTTCGGCACGCCGGCGCAACCGAAACTGATCCCGCTGGGTCAGTTCGGGCAGGCGTGCTCGCAGCTCAGCGAGCGAGGTAGTCACGGCGGTTCTCCATCACGCACAGGGAATGGCCCAAGAATCTCAGAGGGGGCCCAGAGGCGTATAACAATTTTTCCCCGACAGAGCTTCCGTCCCGTCGGCGTCGCCACGTCGCATGCTGGCTACCCGGTTAAAGAGGGAAATCAGTTGGCCGAACGGTCGGAAGCAGGGCGGCGGCGCTGCTGGGGGTCGGTGAGGGCCGGCGGCTGCCAGCCGGCGTCGGCTTCGTTGATGGTGACGCCCGGGGGGACGATGGCGTCGATGCGGTCCAGCACCTCGTCGTCCAGGGCCACGTCCGCGCCGGCCAGCAGGTCCTGGAGCTGGTCCATGGTGCGCGGCCCGATGATCGTGGCCGTCACGGCCGGGTGCGCGGCGGTGAACGCGACGGCCAGGTGGGTCAGCGACGTGCCCGCATCGGCGGCCACCTTGATCAGTTCCTCGACCAGTTCCAGCTTGCGCGCGTTGCCGGGCAGGGCCGGATCGAACCGGCGGGGCAGCCGCTGGGCCCGGCCGCTGGTCATGTCGATGTCGGCGTCGCGGCGGTACTTGCCGGTCAGCCAGCCCCCGGCCAACGGGCTCCAGGTGATCACGCCCATCCCGTACCGGGCGCAGGTCGGCAGCACGGCCGCCTCGGCGCCGCGGGCGAAGATCGAGTACGGCGGCTGCTCGCTGCGGAACCGCTCGTGCCCGCGGCGTTCGGAGGTCCACTGGGCCTCGACGATCTGCTCGGCCGGGAACGTGGACGAGCCGATGGCCCGGACCTTGCCCGACCGGACCAGGTCGGACAGCGCGGACAGCGTCTCGTCGATGTCGGTCGAGGGGTCGGGCCGATGCATCTGGTACAGGTCGATGTAGGTGGTCTGTAGCCGCCGCAGGCTGTTTTCCACCTCGCGGACGATCCAGCGGCGCGAGTTGCCGCTCATGTTCGGGTCGTCACCCATGCTGCTGTGGGCCTTGGTCGCCAGCACTACGTCGTCCCGCCGCCCCTGCAGGGCCTTACCGACGATCTCCTCGGACTCGCCCTGGGAGTACACGTCGGCGGTGTCGATGAAGTTGATCCCGGCGTCCAGGGCGGCGTGGATGATCCGGATCGAGTCGTCGTGGTCCGGGTTGCCCCAGGCGCCGAACATCATCGCGCCCAGGCAGTACGAGCTGACCTTGATCCCGGTGCCGCCGAGAGTCCGCATCCGCATGGTGCCGTCTCCTTCGTTCGCCGTTGGCCTGACCCGCCCCATTCTCCTCCGCGCGCTATCCAGCTCGTCCGCGTCCTACCCAGTCCGGGCCGGCCGCCAGCTCGCCCAGCCCGGACCCGCCCGCCAGGTCGCCCAGCCCGGACCCGCCCGCCAGCTCGGCTACGGTATGCCGTATTGCAGTAACGCAGTACTAGATGCGACCGGGGTCACCAAGGCGGACTGTAGTGAATGGCACATTGCCTACAGCCGGCTGTAGGCAATGCGCCATTCTGCACACGGTCTGCCGTCCCCCCTGTCCCTACCGCACCACGGGCTTCCGGCGGCGACCGGCGCGACGTAGCGTTGGTTCATGGATGGCGTGTCGGTCGGTGACGGGTACGCGGAGCAGCTCACCCAGGCGGACCTGCGGCTCATCGCCGCGGTGACCGAGCCGCCCGGGCCGTCAGGGCAGCCAGGACCGCCCGGGCCGTCAGGGCAGCCAGGACCGCCCGGGCCGTCAGGGCAGCCGGGCGACCCGGCCACGCTGGAGCGGCAACTGGCCGACCCCCGGGTGTTCGACGCGATCTTCGGGGCCGAGTCGCTGGCCTCGCGGGAGACGGTCATCGTCTCGCCGTTCCTGGCCTTCGCGGTGGCCGTGCACCGTGCCGCCGCGGATCTGGCCGAGGTCAGGTACGTGGCCGAGCGGTCGGCGGCGCGGCAGCGGGTGCCGGTCTTCGACGCCCCCGAGCTGCGGGAATTCCTGGGGTCGGCCGAGCGGCGGCTGTTCCTGGCCGAACTGCTCAGCTCGTTCACCCGGGTCACCAGCGGCCGGTACGAGGTGAGCCTGGGTGGCCGGTCCCGGACCCGGCGGTTCAGCGAGCTGGACCCGGTCCGGCTGGCCGGGCTGCTGGAGGCGGTACCGGACGAGTCCCGGCCGGGCATCTACCGGCGGCTCGGTGACGTGGCCCTGTTCCTGTCCGGGGTGTTCCCGGACTACGTGGCCGGGCGGGCGTTCGGCCCGGTCAACGCGGCCCGGCTGCTACGGGCGGCGCAGGTGCCGATGGACGAGCGGGAACGGCTGGCCGCCACCCCGGACCTGGAACTGCTCGAGCACCTGGGCACCCGGTGGTACCGCTCGGCGCTGGCGCTGGCCCCGGTGCGGACCAGCCGGCTGTCGGTGGTGGCCGAGGTCGCCGACCGGTTCCGGCAGGGCCGGCGGGTGCTCAACCACGTGGCCGACCGGTACCTGATGGGCCCCGGGACCGCCTGGTTCACCGCTCCGGGCGGGTTACGGTAGCGTCAGTGCTCCCCAGGGAGGGGCCTGCCGGGAGGGAGGACCGCTGATGAACCAAGTACCTGCGTCCGGAGTGCCGGACGACAGCTATCTGCTGGACGTGCGCGAGGACGACGAGTGGACGGCCGGCCACGCGCCGGGGGCCGTGCACATCCCGCTCGGCCAGCTGGGCGGCCAAGCCGACCAGGTGCCGAAGGACCAGCCGGTCTACGTCGTCTGCCGCGCGGGCAGCCGGTCGGCCCGGGCCGCCCAGGTGCTGGGGGCCAACGGCTGGAACGTGACCAACGTGTCCGACGGGATGCAGGGCTGGGAATCGGCCGGGCGCCCGATGGTCAGCGAGTCCGGCACGCCGCCGTTCGTCGCCTGAGCCACCCTGCGTTCCGGGCGCCATTTGCGGCCTGACCGGCGCATACTGGGCAGGTGAGCATCACCGCATCACCGCCCACGGTGGCCGAGAAGTGCCGTGCCGCGCCGCTGCTGAAGGAACCGCTGACCGCGGCCCAGGCGGACGGCCTGGCCACGCTGCTCAAGGCCCTGGCCGACCCGACCCGGCTGCGGCTGGTCTCGATGGTCGCCGCGCACGAGGGCGGTGAGGCCTGCGTCTGCGAGCTGACCGAGCCGCTCGGGCTGACCCAGCCGACGATCTCCCATCACCTGAAGGTGCTCATCGACGCGGGCATCCTGACCCGGGACAAGCGCGGGGTCTGGGCCTATTACGCCCTGGTGCCGGGGGCCCTGGACGCGGTGGCCGCCGTGCTGACCGCCGGTCCGTGAGCCTGCCGGGCCCGTTCGTGCCGTCCATCGGCCAGCCAGGCCAGCAGGCCCAGGACCGGGAACACCGCCGCCGTCACCGCGGCGGCGGCCCACCCGCCGTGGGCGTAGGCCTGTGAGCCGGCCGCGGACCCGGCCGCGCCGCCGATGAAGTACGTGGTCATGTAGATCGTGGTGAGCCGGGACCGGGCCGCGGGCAGCAGGTCGTAGATCACGCTCTGATTGATCACATGCGCGGCCTGGACGGCCGCGTCCATCAGCAGCACGCCGATGATCAGCAGGATCAGGCTCCAGTGGCCCAGGTGCGCGCCGCCCAGCCCGATAGGCAGGAACGAGACCGCGGTCAGGGCCAGCGCGGCCCCCGACACGATCCAGCGCAGCCCGTGCCGGGTGTCCAGCAGCCGGCCGCCGAACGCGGCGGTGACCGCTCCGGCCGCCCCGACCAGTGCGAACAGTCCGATGTCGAGCTGTGAGAAGCGGTACTGCGGCCCGGACAGCAGGAACGTGACCGTGGTCCAGAAGCAGCCGAACGCGGCGAACCCGCAGGCCCCGATGACCGACCGCCAGCGCAGCACCGGCTCGGAACGGGCCACGGCCAGTACCCCGCGCATCTGCTCGCGGTAGCTGACCGACAGCTCGCGGGGGTGGTCGGGCAGCGCCAGCCGCAGCGCGATCGTGGTCAGGGCCATGAACCCGGCCGCGGCCCCGTACACCGCCCGCCACCCGGCCAGCTGGGCGACGACCCCGGAGAACGTGCGGGACAGCAGGATGCCGATCAGCAGGCCGCTCATCAGCGTGCCGATCACCCGGCTGCGCTGCTCGTCCGGGGCCAGCGTGGCCGCGTACGGGACCAGCATCTGCACCACCACCGAGGTGACGCCGACCACGATGGCCAGCGAGCCCAGCAGCTCCAGGTTCGGGGCCACGGCGCTGGCCGCCAGGGCCAGGGTCTCCACCGCCAGCAGCCCGGTCAGCAGCGGCCGCCGCCGCGTGATGTCGCCGATCGGCACGACCAGCAGCAGGCCGGCCGCGTAACCGAGCTGAGCCGCGGTGACCAGCAGGGACGCCGACGCCTGAGAGACGTGCAACGAGCGGCCAATGGCGTGCAGCAGCGGCTGCGCGTAGTACAGGTTGGCCACCGTCACCGCGCAGGTCACGGCCATCAGCCGGACCAGGGCGGGGGACAGGACCGCGGCCTGCGGGCCGGGCGCCTGCTGCTCGGTCAAAGATCAAGCCCTTCATCCTTTAATGGGCGTCCGACCGCCTGGTGTGCCGACACGCCCCTGGGCGTCAACGGGCCCCGGCCGGTAGAAATGCCCGCTTCAACTAACTAGTCAAACTAGATAGTTGGACTGACGGCGACTAGGCTACCCAGGTGGCGCAGGATCCGGAGGGCACGCGGCAGCGGATCTTCGAGGCCGCGATCGAGGAGTTCGCGGCCCACGGCAACGCGGGCGCCCGGGTGGACCGCATCGCCGAGAAGGCCCGGGCCAACAAGGAATCCATCTACCGGTACTTCGGGACCAAGGACGAGCTGCTGCGCCGGGTCCTGGACCGGTTCCTGGATGATCGCGGTGAACAGCTGCTGCCCCAGTCGCAGGAGATGGACGCCTACGCGGCCGGGCTGTTCCGCTACTTCGCCGCCCATCCGGAGTTCCTCCGCCTGTCGCTGTGGGAGGGCCTGGAGCTCGGCGCGCAGCCGGACCAGCCCGCCATGGAGCACCGCCACCGGCACTACTCAGAAAAGCTCGCCTCCATCGCCGAGCAGCAGCAGGCCGGTTCGATCGACCCGGAGCTGGATCCCCGCCACCTGCTGGTCGTCATCCTCGGCATCGCCAACTACTGGCATGTGCTGCCCCAGCTGGTCCGGGTCATCTTCGGCACCGAGCCGGACGCCGCGACGATGGAGCGGCACGAGCAGTTCGTGGCCGAAGCCGTCCGCCGGATCGTCGCGGTCCCGGCCGCGGCGCCCGGCACCCAGCCGGCGCCTGACCCTCAGCCGGAATCTGACCCTCAGCCTGCGCCTGGCACCCAGCCGGCGTCTGACACCCCTTGATTGGAGAACACCGTGAAGTACGTCAACCTCGGATCCACCGGGCTGCGCGTGTCGCGTATCTGCCTGGGCATGATGAGCTACGGCAACGACAGCGAACGGGCCTGGGTCCTGGACGAGGACGCGGCCGAGCCGATCGTCCGGGCCGCCGCCGACGCCGGTGTGACCTTCTACGACACCGCCGACACGTACTCGGGCGGGGCCAGTGAGGTGGCGACCGGCCGCCTGCTGGGCAAGCTGTTCAGCCGGGACGAAGTGGTCGTGGCGACCAAGGTGTTCAACCCCATCGGCGACGGCAGCGACAAGCCGGGCCGGAACGAGAACACGCACGGCCTGTCGCGCAAGCACATCCTGTCCGGCATCGACGCCTCGCTGCAGCGGCTGGGCCTGGACTACGTGGACCTCTACCAGATCCACCGGTGGGACTACCACACCCCGATCGAGGAGACGATGGCGGCGCTGCACGACGTCGTGCAGGCCGGCAAGGCCCGGTACATCGGGGCCAGCAGCATGTTCGCGTGGCAGTTCGCCAAGGCGCAGCACGTGGCCGCGCAGAACGGCTGGACGCCCTTCGTGTCCATGCAGAACCACTACAACCTGATGTACCGGGAAGAGGAGCGGGAGATGATCCCGCAGTGCATCGACATGGGCGTCGGGGTCATCCCGTGGAGCCCGCTGGCCCGCGGGGTGCTGGCCGGGTCGCGGAGCCGGGGCGGCCAGCAGCACACCACCCGGGCCGGTTCGGACTCGTTCATCGACACGCTGTACACCGACGCCGACTTCGACGTGGTGGACCGGGTGGCCGAGGTGGCCGAGCGCCGGGGCGTGCCGTCGGCTCAGGTCGCACTGGCCTGGCTGCTGCAGCGGCCCGGGGTCACCGCCCCGATCGTGGGCGCGACCAAGCTCAGCCACCTGGAGGACGCCATCGCGGCTGAGCAACTCGAGCTGAGCGAGGACGAGGTCAAGCTGCTCGAGGAGCCGTACGTGCCGCACGCGGTGTCCGGCCACGTCTGACGCGCCGCGCCCGGCCTGACACGCCTCGCGGGGCCAGGCCGGGGCGGAGCTGGCGGTGCTGGGCGGGTAGGTGCTGGGCCGGTAGGTCAGCCGGTGGTCACCGCGAGCACCAGCGGCAGCACCGCCGGCGCCCCGGCCTCGCGCAGCAGCTTGGCCGCGACCGTCATCGTCCAGCCCGATTCGATCCGGTCGTCGATGAGCAGGACCGGGCCGCCCGCGTCGGCCACGGCCTGCCCGAGCGGCTCGGGCACGGTGAACGCGTCCCACACCGTGCGCAGCCGCTGGGCGCTGTTGTGCCGCCGTGGCCCGGGCGGGCGGTCGGTGTAGGCCAGCGAACCCAGGTAGGGCAGCCGGCCGATGTCGGCCAGGGCCTTGCCCAGGCTCTCGATCAGCAGCGGGCGGGTGGCCGACGGCAGGGTGGCCATCGCCACCGGGCGGTCGGCCCAGTCCCAGGCGGCCAGGACCTTGATCAGCGCCCCGACCAGGTCCGTGCCGGCGGGCTCGTCCGGTGCGTCATCGGCCAGCAGCGTGCGCAGCCTGGTACCCCAGCCCACGTCGGTCAGGCGGCCCAGCGCCCGCCCGGGCTCGGCCGCCAGCGCCGGGCCGATCTTGCCCGAGACGGCCACGCCGAGGTCCTTCATCCCGGTCGGCCACATGCGGCGTGGCGCGACGTCGACCCCGGGGCGCAGCAGCCGGTCCCGCGCGGTGGCCGCACCGGCGTCGCTGACGTCGCCGGCCCGGGGCTGGCCGGTGCAGTTGTCGCAGCGCCCGCACGGCCCGGCGGCCGGGTCGTCCAGCTCGCGGCGGAGGAACTCCAGCCGGCACCCGGAGCCGGTCACGTAGTCGAGCATGGTCTGCTGCTCGCGGGCCCGGGCCGCGGCCACCCGCTCGTAGCGGTCCGCGTCGTACTGCCACGGCTGGCCGGTGGGCTCCCAGCCGCCGCTGACCCGGTGCACCGCACCGTCCACGTCCAGCACCTTGAGCATCATCTCCAGCCGGCTCCGGCTCAGGTCGACCCTGGTCTCCAGGGCCACGGACGACAACGGCCGGCCGGCGTCCTCCAGCGCGGCCAGCGTGTCCCGCACCACCCGCTCGGGCGGGAACGCCAGCGACGCGAAGTAGGCCCAGATGTCCCGGTCCTCCCGGCCGGGCAGCAGCACCACCTCGGCCCGGGATACCCCGCGGCCCGCGCGGCCGATCTGCTGGTAGTAGGCCACCGGGGAGGCCGGCGCGCCCAGGTGCACGACGAAGCCCAGGTCGGGCTTGTCGAAACCCATCCCCAGCGCGCTGGTGGCCACGATGGCCTTGAGCCGGTTGGCCAGCAGGTCGTCCTCGGCCACGACCCGCTGAGCCGGATCGTCCTGGCCGCTGTAGGCGGCCACGGCCAGCCCCCGGTCGGCCAGGAACGCGGCCGTCTCGTGGGCGGCCGCCACGGTGAGGGTGTAGATGATGCCGGACCCGGGCAGCTCGTCCAGGTGCTCGGCCAGCCAGGCCAGCCGCAGGTGCGCGGTGGGCAGCTGGACCACGGACAGGTGCAGGCTCTCCCGGTCCAGCGGACCCCGCAGGACCAGCGTCTCGTCGTCGCTGCCCGCCCCGAGCTGCTCGGCCACGTCCCCGGTGACCCGCGCGTTGGCGGTGGCCGTGGTGGCCAGGACCGGAACTCCCGCGGGCAGGGTGCCCAGCACCGTGCGCAGCCGCCGGTAGTCGGGCCGGAAGTCGTGGCCCCAGTCCGAGATGCAGTGCGCCTCGTCGATGACCAGCATGCCGGCCGTAGCGGCCAGCTGCGGCAGCACCCGGTCCCGGAACGCCGGGTTGTTCAGCCGCTCCGGGCTCACCAGCAGCACGTCGATGCTGCCCGCCCCGATCTCGGCGTAGGTCTCTTCCCAGTCGTCGGGGTTGGAGGAGTTGATCGTGCGGGCCCGGATCCCGGCCCGGGCGGCCGCGTCGATCTGGTTCCGCATCAGCGCCAGCAGCGGCGACACGATCACCGTCGGGCCGGCCCCGCGCGCCCGCAACAGCGCCGTGGCCAGGAAGTAAACCGCCGACTTGCCCCACCCGGTGCGCTGCACGACCAAGGCCCGGCGCCCGGCGACCAGCGCGCTGATCGCGGTCCACTGGTCCTCGCGCAGCCGTGCCGCCGGCCCGGCCAGCGTCTGCAGAGCCTGCTCGGCGTCCGCCCGTAGCCCGGTATCCGCCGGTGCCCGGTCGGGTGCCCGATCGGGTGCACTGTTAGCTGTGGCCATGCCCTCATTGGTACCAGCCAGCCCCGTCATTTTCGGTATCCAGCCGTTATCAACGGGCCAAAACTCCGGTTCCCTGGCCCGTCGTCGGGGAAGATCGTACGCATGACTGCTCCAGGTCTATCGGGTGCGGCTGTTCTGGCGCTGCACTGGCAGGTCAATGTGATCAAGCCGGAGGGCTTCTTCGGCGGCATGCTCGCCGAGCCGGTGGCCCGCAGCGGCGTGGTCAACCGGGCGGCGGAGTTCCACGCCGCGGCCCGCGGCGCAGGAGCGGAACTGGTCTTCACTCGCTTCACGGTCCCGGTCAAGGGCAGCTCCCTGATCGGCAACACGGCCTTCATGCGGGCCGTGGGCGAGGCTCAGGAGTCGTTCCGGCCGGACGCACCCGGGGCCCAGCTCATCCCGGAGATGGCCGAGGTGGCTCAGGGCGCGTACGTGGCCGACAACCAGAAGCTGTCCGGCCTGGCCGGCAACGACGTGGTGCGCTGGCTGCTGGACCGCGCGATCAGCACGGTGTTCGTGACCGGGGTCGCCACCAACCTGACCGTCGAGCAGACGGCCCGGCACGGCACCGACCTCGGCCTGACCGTCTACGTGGTCAGCGACTGCGTGACCGCCGCGGACGAGGCCACGCACCAGGCGTCGCTGGCCAACCTGCAGCTGACCACGGCGGGCTGCCTGAGCACCGAAGAGGCCCTGCACCAGATCAAGAGCTAGACACCAGGTCAGGGGCTAGGAAGCCCGCTCCCGGACCTGCCGCTGCAGGCGGTCGCAGACCGAAGGCCACTCGGGCCGCAGGATCGAGTAGTACGCCGTGTCCCTGATGCTGCCGTCCGCCGCCGGGCTGTGGGCCCGGCGGACCCCCTCGAACGTGGCCCCGAGCCGTTCGATGGCGGCCCGGGACACCTGGTTGCGGGCGTCGGTCTTGAGCGTGACCCGGAGCACGCTCCACACGTCGAAGGCGTGCCGGAGCATGAGCAGCTTGCACTCGTCGTTGACCCCGGTGCGCTGAGCCGACGGGGCCAACCAGGTGCTGCCGATCTCCGCCACCACCGGCGGCTGCCCGTCGCTGGGCACCGGCCCGCGGCCCACCCCGGGCGGCCAGGGCGGCGGCCAGCGGAACACCTCCAGGTCCAGGAACCGGGTGGAGCCGACGATCCGGTGGCCCATCCGGGTGCGCACCGCGAACGGCACGGTCCGGCCGGCGTCCCGGTCGTCCAGGGCGGCCTGCACGTACCGGCGCGCATCGGCCAGTCCGTCGGGCACCCAGGTGTAGCCGAAACTGTCCCGGGCCCCCGAAGCCGCCTCGGCCAGCGCCTCGGCGTGGGCCATGCTCAGCGGCTCCAGCCGGACCCCGGCCCCCTCCAGCCCAAACGCCCTAAGCATCGCGGCCCGCCAGCGCATCCACGGCTGCGTCGACGTCCCGTTCGGTGGTGTAGATGTGGCAGGCCAGCCGGGTCCGGCCCGCGCGGGCGCTGGCCCGGATGCCCGCCCGGTCCAGCTTGGCCTCGGCGCCGGGGATGTCGGCCGACACGATCGCGCTGTCACCGGGGGGCAGGCCCAGGCCCTCCCGGAGCCGGTTGGCCAGCCGGACGTTGTGGTCGTGGATCACGGCCACCCCGATCTGCTCGATCACTTCCAGCGCCGGCGCGGTGCCGACCCACGACATCCAGGCGGGCGAGGTGTCGAACTGGCGGGCGCCTGCAGCCAGCCGCAGCGGCGGACCGTAATAGCTGCTGGCCCGGTCCGCTCCGGCGTACCAGCTGGCCGTGATGGGCCGCATCCGGTCCCGCAGGCTGTCGCTCAGGTAAAGGAACGACGAGCCGCGCGGCGACATCAGCCACTTGTAGGCGTGCACCGCCACCGCGTCGAAGGACGTCGCGTCGATGGGCAGCCAGCCGCAGGCCTGGGTGCCGTCCACCACGACCAGCGCGCCGTGCTGGCGCGCCACCGCGGTGATCTCGGCTGCCGGGGCCGCCTCCCCGGACGCCGACTGGACCAGGCTGAACGCGACCAGCGTGGTGCGGCCGTCGATGGCGCCAGCCAGCCGGTCCAGCGGCACCGTGGCGATCTCGATGCTCCGGTCGGCCTGGGCCAGCCAGGGGAACAGGTTCGAGGTGAACTCTTCCTCCGGCACCACGACCCGCGCGCCGGCCGGCAGCGCCGCCGCGACCAGGCCCAGCAGGCCGGAGACGGTGGCCCCGATGGCCACGTCCTGCGCCGCCGCGCCGATCAGCCGGGCGAAGCGCTCCCTGGCCTGGTCCACGCTGCGGTCCCACGGCTCCCAGCTGGTCCGGCCGGCCCGCCAGTCGTCCAGCATGGCCTGTACCGCATCGACCGCGGGCCGGGGCGGAAGGCCGTAGCTGGCCGTGTTGAGAAAGCCTGGCTCAGGCGTCCACAGGTCAGGCGGCATCGGGCCACACTGCCTGCTCGCGCGAACACCACCAGGTCGAGCGGCCACCGACCGTGCCGTGCACCATCTCGGCCCCGCACCGCGGGCAGCTGCCACCGGGATGCCGGGCCGCGATGACGTCGCCGGTGTGCACGCCGCCCTTGGCCCCGGCTGATTTCAGCGCGGCCTGCAGGGTGCGGTACAGCCGGTCGGTGTCCTTGCGCTGCAGCCGGTTCACCGGCGTGGCGGGCGGGATCTTGGCCTGCCACAGCGCCTCGTCGGCCAGCAGGTTGCCGACCCCGGCGATCTTGGACTGATCGAGCAACCGGGCCTTGACCGCGATCGACCCGCGGCTGATCAGCCCGCGGAACTGCGCCGGCGTGACCTCCTCGGCGTCCGGGCCGAGCGCGTCCACCTGCGGGTCGAGCCGGATCCGCCCGAGCCGCCGTTTGTCGAACAGCACCAGCCGCCCGCCGTCGGCGAACTCCAGGGTGAACCGGTTCCACTCCGGCTTGCGCGGCTGGGCGTCCCGGCGTCGTGGGCCGCCGCCCTCGGCGGCCGCTCCGTCCGGCCCGGTGATCACGATGCGGCCCCCCATACCCAGGTGGAGGCCCAGGTCGGGCCCGGGATCGGGTGAACCGTCCAGGCCGGAGGTCTCGGCCCACATCGTCTTGCCCCGGCGCCTGGCCGCGGTCAGCGTCCGCCCCACCAGCGCGTCCCGAAGTTCACCGGGCGAGTGCGGGCGGCACACGAACGTATCGGCATCGTCGACCGCGACGATACGCCGATGCAGCGCCCGGTCGGCGATCAGCCGACGGGCCGTCTCCACCTCGGGAAGTTCCGGCATCCACCCGTTCTACCCGGCCCCTCCGCCGGGCCGCACGCTGCCCTCGGGGTTACGGCCGGCCCCGCCCGGGCGAATGACGGCAATAGGTCCCCGTTCGTCCGCTTTGGAGGTAGGCGGAACGTTCAGGTGGGCCCGTTCCGGCGGCACGTTCAGGCGGGCACGGTGAGCCGGTAGACGGACGCCGCGGTCGAGCCGAACACCGCGGCTTGCTCATCCTCGCGCAGCCGGGACGCCAGCAACTCCCGGGCCAGCGCGATCACCTCGGCGTAACTGGCCGCGATCGTGCACACCGGCCAGTCGGAGCCGAACATCAGCCGTCCCGGCCCGAAGCTCTCCAGCAGGTGATCGACGTACGGTGCGAACGACTCCGGCGTCCACGCCGGGCCGGCTTCGGTCACCAGGCCGGACAGCTTGCAGGTCAGGTTGGGCAGCGCGGCCATCTCGGCCACCAGCCCGGCCCACGGCTCGGTGCGGCCCGCGCTGATCTCCGGTTTGCCGCCGTGGTCGAGCACGAACCGCACCTCGTCCAGCTCGGCCGTCACCCGTAGCGCGGCCGGCAGCTGGGACGGCCGCACCAGCAGGTCGAAGACGAGCCCGGCCGCACCTACCGCCCGCAGGCCGCGGCCCACGTCGGGGCGGCCCAGCCAGTTCGGGTCCGGCTCATCCTGGACCAGGTGCCGGACCCCGGCCAGCCGGTTGCCGCCGGGCAGGCCGCGCAGCCGGTCCAGCTCGCCGCTCACGTCATCCGCGGTCAGGTCGACCCAGCCGATCACTCCGGCCACCTCGGGGACCTGCCCGGCGGTGGCGGCCGCGGCGGCCAGAAGGTCCGCGGTCTCCGCCGAACTGGCCAGCACCTGGACCAGCACGCTGGCCGTAATCCCGGCCGGGACGCACTCCTTGGCGTAGTCGGCCAGCCCGAACGACCGGCGCAGCCGGGGCCGGCTGATCAGCCAGTCGTGCTGCCGCGCCGCCGGGTCCCAGATGTGGTGGTGGGCGTCGATCATCTGGTCCTCCATCGGTGGCGTCTGCGTGGTGCCGATGGCCACGGTTCAGAGGATCGCGTTACCGATTCGTGATCCTGTTATCGTCATCCGGCCGGGCCTCTGGCACGTCACCTGTGTATAACTGATCCGCATATTTCTGCTTTGGGATGGCGGGGCGACCGGTACGTTCAGGACGTTTGGTGGAAGTTTGCGCCTTACGCCGGCCTTGCTGCGATCTGCTGGCGGTGAGGTCACCTCGACGGCCCTGGTCCGTGCGCCGTGATCATCCCACGTTCTGAGCTGGGTGGCTTGGGGGGAAAGGCTTCATTGAGCAAGACCATGATGGCAGCGGACCAGCGGGTCCCGGCTCTGATCCTCAAGGTCGGCCAGTACCCGTTGCACTCCGGTGGTCTGGCGGCCGTGCGCACGCTGGGCCGCCTGGGTATCCCGGTCCACGCCATCACCGAAGACCGGCTGACCCCGGTGGCGGTGTCGCGCTACTGCACAGGCCGGTTCGTCTGGCACGCGACCGGGCGGGAGGACCCCGCCATCCTGGCCGCGCGGCTGCGCGAGGTCGGCGAGCGCATCGGGCAGCCAGCCGTGGTCGTCCCGATGGACGACGAGTCCGCGGTACTGCTGGCTGAATATGCCGCTGAGCTAGAGGAACACTTTCTCTTCCCGCGTATCGACCCGGCGCTGCCCCGCGCGCTGGCCAGCAAGCAGAAGCTGTACGACCTGTGCCGCCGGTATGACATCCCCGCGCCGGTCACGGCCAGCCCCGCCACCGGCGCCGAGCTCGTCGCGTTCGCCCAGCAGGCCACCTTCCCGGTGGTGGTGAAGGTGGCCGAGCCCTGGGTGCGGCGGCAGTTCCCGGTGGTGGCGCACAGCTCGGTCATGGCCAGCGCCGACGAGCTGGTCGCGCTGGCCCCGGCGGCCGACGCGGCCGCCAACGTGATCGTGCAGGAGTACATACCCCGCGAGCAGGCCGAGGACTGGTTCGTCCACCTGTACTGCGATTCCGGCTCGAACAGCCTGCTGACCTTCACCGGCGTCAAGGTGCGGTCCTGGCCGCCGCACGCCGGCGCGACCGCCTCGGCCTACTCCGCGCCCAACCCGGAGCTGGCCGAGCTGTCCGAGCGCCTGTGCAAGGAAATCGGCTTCCGCGGTATCGCTGACCTCGACTGGCGCTTGGACAAGCGCGACGGCCGGTACAAGCTGGTGGACTTCAACCCGCGAGTCGGTAACCAGTTCCGAATCTTCGAGACGTCTGCCGGTGTCGACGTGGTGCGGGCTCTCTACCTCGACCTGACCGGCCAGCCGGTGCCGCCCGCTCCTCAGGTGGACTACCGCAGGATCGTGGTCGAGCACATCGACCTGCCGGCCCGCTTGGCCTACCGGGGCCGCAGCGGTTACCCTTCCGCACCGCCCGTGCCCCGGCCGGTGGCGACCGAGCTGGCCTGGCTGACCCGCGACGACCCGCTTCCATTCCTGGCCATGTGGCCTCGTCTCGGCAAGCCGCTGATCGAGACCCGTATCCAATCCCGCGCCGAGCGTTCGCGGCGTGCGCAACCCGAAAAGTAATGTGAAGGACGGAGTTTGATGGCGAAATCATCTACGCCCGCTGTGGTCATTGGCGCGGGGCCCTACGGTCTCTCGGCCGCAGCCCACCTGCGCGGGCATGGCGTGCAGACGCGGGTGTTCGGCGACGTGATGTCGAGCTGGCGGCACCACATGCCGGTTGGCATGAAGCTCAAGTCCCCGCCGCACGGCTCGGACCTGTCGGCTCCGGCGCCCGGCTTCGGCCTGGCCGATTTCTCCCGTGCCAGCGGGCAGGCCCCGCTGACCGGCCACGGGGTCATCCCGATCGAGCTCTTCGTGGCCTACGGCCAGTGGTTCCAGGAGCGCTGGGTACCGGACCTGGAGCCTGAGCAGGTGACCCACCTGGACCGCGCCGGGGGACGCTTCCACGTCACGCTGAGTTCGGGCGAGGAGTTCGACGCCGCCACCGTGGTCATGGCCAGCGGCCTGAACGGGTACGCCCACGTTCCGCCCGAGCTGGTCGCGATCGCCCCGGACGGGCCGTCCCCGGAGGGGCTGGTCTCGCACACCTCGCAGCACCCGGACCTGTCGGTGTTCCGTGGCCAGGAGGTCGCGGTCATCGGCGCGGGCCAGTCGGCGCTGGAGAGCGCGGCCCTGCTGCACGAAGCCGGAGCCGGCGCCCAGGTGCTGGTGCGGGGCCAGGCGCGCTGGGGGGTCCCCCCGAACCCGCCGCGCCAGGGCATCTGGCACCTGATCCCGGAGGCGAACTCGCCCCTCGGCTCGACCTGGCGGATCTATCCCTTCAGCCACGCGCCCGCCGCGTTCCGTTTCCTGCCCGTCGAGACCCGGCTCCGGCTGGTCAAGCGGGTACTCGGGCCGCTGGGCGCCTGGTGGCTCAAGGACCGGGTGGTCGGTCAGCTGCCCGTCCTGGACGGGCACCGCGTCGTCGCGGCCCAGCGCGCGGGCGACAAGGTGGAGCTGACCGTGGCCTCCGCAGGTGGCCTGCAGGAGATCGCGGTCGACCACGTGCTCGCCGCCACCGGTTACCGGGTCGACCTGGCCCGGCTGGACTTCCTGGCCCCCGGTCTGGCGGCCCAGGTCCAGCGGGTGGAAGGCTCGGGCTTCCCCGACCTTTCCACGTCGTTCGAGTCCTCGGTGCCTGGGCTGTTCTTCACCAGCCTGACCGCGGCCGCGAGCTTCGGGCCGGTCATGCGGTTCGTGGCCGGGGCTGGCTTCGCCGCGCGCCGGGTGGGGGCGGGCGTCGCCGCCCGGACCGCGTAGCTTGATCTTTCCCGCTTGAAGTAACCACGCCCCCGTGCGGATGATCCACGGGGGCGTGGGAGAAGGAGGAGTACCCGGTGCGGATCTCAGTAGTCCATCCGGCTGAACTGGGCCAGGCGGAGATCGCTCAGTGGCGGTCCTTTCAGTACGACACCCCTGCGCTGGCTAATCCGTTTCTCAGCCCGGACTTCACGATCGCGGTCGGCCAGGTGCGGCCGCGCGCCCGGGTCGCCGTCCTGCACGACGGCCCGGACGTCGCCGGCTTCCTCCCCTTCGAGCAACGTGGCCTGGGCTGGGGCGTGCCTATCGCCGCCGGCCTGACCGACCTGCAGGGCCTGGTGCATGCGCCCGGGGCGCAGTGGGACCCACGGGAACTGCTGAAGGGCTGCGGCATCGCCGCCTGGCAGTTCGATCACCTGGTCGCCGGGCAGAAGCCGTTCGAGCGGTACCAGGTGGCCCAGGTGCCGTCCCCGGTCATCGACCTGACCCCGGGCACCGAGGCCTACTTCGCCACCCTGAAGTCGGCCTCGCCCAAATTCGTGTCCGGCCTTCGCCGCAAGTCCCGCAAGCTCGACCGGGAAGTGGGCTCCGTGCGGTTCGTGCCGGACTCGCGCGACGTCACCGACCTGCACACGCTGATGGCGTGGAAATCGGATCAGTACCAGCGCACCGGCCGCCTGGACCGGTTCACCGAGCCGTGGATCGTGGATCTGCTCGAGGTCCTGCTCGACACCCGCAACGAGCACTTCAATGGCCTGCTGTCGATGCTGTACGCCGGGGACGTTCCGGTGGCCGCTCACTTCGGCATGCGGTTCGGCCGGACGCTGGCCTACTGGTTCCCGGCCTACAGCACCCGGTTCAACCTGTACTCGCCCGGGCTGCTGCACACCCTGCAGACGATCGAGAGCGCCGACGGGCTGGGGGTCGAGCTGATCGACCTGGGCAAGGGGTTCAAGCGGTACAAGGAGACGCTGAAGAGCTATGACTTCACGGTGGCCGAGGGCATGGTCACCCGGCCCTCTCCGCTGGGGATGATGCACTGGGCGCACCGCACGCCCACGGCCTGGGCCATCCGGCAGATAAGGGCGCACGAACCCCTGTTCAACGCGTTCGACCTGGTGCTCCGCAAGGGCGCGGCCCTGCGCGGGTCGCTACCGTCCCGGTCACGCCGTGAGCCGGCCCACCTCCAGCCGCCGTCCGCCGACGAGCCGTCCGCCGACGAGCCGTCCGCCGACGAGCCGTCCGCCGAGCGTCAGCCGTCGGATGGGGTCATGACCCCGCCGTAAGGGGCCTGGTCGGAACCCGCCGTAAGGGGCCCTGGTCGCGTTATCAAGTCTTGATCCCTATGTGGTCATCCAGACGCC
The DNA here is from genome assembly GCA_965277615.1 of Streptosporangiaceae bacterium. GTDB lineage: Bacteria > Actinomycetota > Actinomycetes > Streptosporangiales > Streptosporangiaceae > Bog-532. The sequence continues at coordinate 1,740,939 of CBDIDG010000005.1, forward strand.
CATAGAGCGCGTCTTCCTGTGTAAAACATCCAGATAACCTTCGTAACCGATCCAAATCTCTGCTGTCCCGGCGGTGACGCCTGCGCTGAGATTTCCCTGGCCTGGGGAGACGGGTTGAACCTGAGCAAGACCTTGATGTCGGCCGCGACGCCGAATCCGGCGCTGAACCTCGTACGGGGGTCCTGGTGCGGATCTCGGTAGTCCATCCGGGCGAGCTGGGCCCGGCCGAGATCGCCACCTGGCGGTCCTTTCAGTACAGCTCCGCCCCACTGGCCAACGCCTTCCTCAGCCCGGACTTCGCGATCGCCGTCGGCCGGCACCGGCCCTGTGCCCGGGTGGCCGTGCTGCACGACGGACCGGACATCGCCGGGTTCCTCCCGTTCGAGCGGCGCGCCCTGGGCTGGGGCATGCCCATCGGCGCGGGCCTGACCGACTTCCAGGGGCTGGTGCACGCGCCCGGAGCGGAGTGGGATCCCCGGGAACTGCTGAAGGCCTGCGGGATCGCCGTCCTGCAGTTCGACCACCTGGTGCCCGGGCAGAAGCCGTTCGAGCGGTACCAGGCCGCGGTGGCGCCGTCGCCGGTCATCAACGTGACGGAAGGTTACGACTCCTACTACCAGACGCTGAAATCGCGCTCGTCCAAGCTCTGCCCCGACATCCGCCGCAAGACCAGGAAGATCGAGCGGGACGTGGGCCCCCTGCGGTTCGTGCTGGACTCCCATGACCTCACCGACCTGCGCACGCTGATGGCGTGGAAATCGGCTCAGTATCAGCGCACCGGCCGGCTGGACCGGTTCAGCCAGCCGTGGATCGTGCAGTTGGTGGAAGAGCTGCTCGACACCCGCAACGAGCACTTCAGCGGTCTGCTGTCGATGCTGTACGCCGGCGACGTTCCGGTCGGCGCGCACTTCGGGGTGCGGTTCGGTTCCCGGCTGACGTTCTGGTTCACGGCCTACAGCACCAGCTTCAGCGCGTACTCTCCCGGCCTGCTGCACACCCTGCGGACGGTCGAGGGCGCCGCGGCCGAGGGGGTCGAACTGATCGACCTGGGCAAGGGATTCAAGCGCTGGAAAGAGAGCTTCAAGAGCTACGACACCCACGTGGCCGAGGGCATCGTCACCCGGCCGAGCGCGCTGGCCGCCGCGCACTGGGTGCGCAGCACGCCCACCGCCTGGGCCATCCGGCAGATCAGGGCGCACGAGCCCCTGTTCAACGCCTGTGACCGGGTGCTCAAGAAGGGCGCCGCGGTCCGTGGATCGCTGGTGTCGAGGCCGGCCGGTCTCGCGGCGGCCGCGCTCGCGCGGCCGGCGCCGGCCGGGGACCGCGAGCCGGCCGACGGGGTCATGACCTCGCGCTGAGCCAGCCCCGCCGCCGGAACCCCGTTCGCCCGGACCGCCGTTCGCCCGGACCCCCGTTCGCAAGGGCGCTCAGACGGCCGCCGCTCAGTGCGGGTGGCGGCCGTCGAGCACGAACCAGGTGACCCAGCCGTGCCGGCTCCGGCGCGTGCCGCACCGGGTCGACAGCTGCCGCAGCAGGAACAGGCCGTGCGGGCATTCGGCCTCGGCTAGCCGGCCGTGCCAGCTGCTGCCCTGGTCTTCGACCTCGGCTCGCAGCCACGACCCGGCCAGCACGGCCCGCACGGTGAACAGGCCGCCCGGCTCGCCGCTGCCGGTGTGCACCACCGCGTTGGCCCCCAGCTCCCCGATTAAGAGCACGGCGTCGTCGGCCCGTTCCCAGTTACCGAGGAACGCGGCCAGGAACGCCCGGGCCTGTCCCACCTGCTCGCGGCGCCCTCCGAACGTCCCGACGCAGTACCGCCCGCGCCGGGCCCGGTACGTGTCGCCCAGGCCAAGAGCTTCGGGGGAAGCTTCGCCTGCGTTGCTTACTGCCACTGAGTCCAGGGTGCTCAGCGCGACCGGCATGACGGCCCTCCTCTGTCGCGGAATTGCTATGCTATGTATAGCAATGTATATTGGCCCATGTACGAGCCTCATGCAAGTTGCAGCGCCCGATCCCGGGAGGAAGCGTGCCGACCACCAGCAGCCCGACCGTCAAGCGGCGACGCCTGGCCGCGGAGCTGCACGCCGCCCGGGAGCGGGCCGAGCTGACCATCGACGACGTGGCCCAGCAGCTGGAGTGGTCCGCGGCCAAGATCAGCCGCATCGAGAACGCCCGGGTCCGGGTGCTGGCCCGGGACGTCAAGCACCTGCTGCGCATCTACCAGATCAAGGAAGGCAGCCCCGACTGGGACATCCTGGTCACTCTGGCCCGCGAGGCCCATCAGAAGGGCTGGTGGGACCCCTACGGCGATGCGATGGGCGAGAGCTTCCGCACCTACGTTGGGCTCGAGGCGTCCGCGGTCACGCTGCGGACTTATGAATCTGAGTGCGTGCCGGGACTGCTCCAGACCGAGGATTACGCTCGCGCCATCATCAGATCCGCGCTGTCCGCCAGGACCGATGAAGACATCGATAAAAACGTCGCCGTGCGGATGGCCCGGCAGTCATTGCTGACGCAGGACCAGCCGTCGGAGCTGTGGGCCGTCGTCAACGAAGCCGGGATCCGGCGCCTGGTCGGCGGGGCGGCGGTCATGCGGGCCCAGCTGGACCGGTTGCTCGAGGCCAGCGACCAGCCCAACGTCACGCTCCAGGTCATGCCGTTCAACGTTGGTGCCCACGCCGGGATGGCCGGAGCCTTCACGATCCTCAGCTTTGCTGAGCCAGCCGACCCTGAGGTCATCTACGTCAACTACAGCTCCGGCAGCCTCTTTCCAGAGAAGCCGGAGGAGCTGAGCCGTTGCACGCTGATCTTCAACCATCTGCGTGCGGCGGCCCTATCTACGGGCCAGTCGCGGGAGATTATCGCCCGCATCCGAACCGAGCTGGCCTGACCACGAGAAGAGGAGATCGGTATGGACAACCCATGGCGCAAGTCGACCCACAGCTACGCGGACACCTGCGTTGAGGTGGCCAGGCCAGCGGACCGGCTCGCGGTCCGCGACTCGACCGACCCGGAGGGCCCGCAACTGGCCTTCGCCGGGGGAGACTGGGACCGCTTCCTGGCCCGCGTGCGGCAGGCCACCCCCGCCTGACCCGCTCAGGCCACCGGCACCACCGGTGACTCGCGCCTCAGGACTCTGCGCACGTGGCTCCACTGGAGCAGTGGCGGGGATTATCACGGCCACTGCTCCAGTGGAGCGTGAGTACCTGCGGCGGCGTCGCCCGGCGGGTCAGGTGGTGGGCGGGGGGCGGAGGCGCAGGCCGGTCATGCCCGCGTCGACCTGCAGGGCGGTGCCGGTGGTGGCACTGGACAACGGGCTGGCCAGGTAGGCGATGGCCCCGGCCACTTCGGCCGCGGTGACCAGCCGGCCCATGGGCTGGCGGGCGTTGAGGGCGGCGCGCTCGGCTTCCGGGTCGGGGGCGGCGGACAGCAGGCGGCCGATCCACGGGGTGTCGGCCGTGCCCGGGATGACGCAGTTGACCCGGATGCCCTCGCGCACGTGGTCGGCCGCCATGGCCAGGGTCAGCCCGTAGACCGCGCCCTTGCTGGCCGAGTACAGCACGCGCTGCGGCAGCCCGGCGATGGCCGCGACCGAGCAGGTGTTCACGATCGCGGCCTGGCCGCGGTCGGTGACGGCGCGGCGCAGGTGCTCCAGCGCGGCCCGGCTGACCCGGGCCATGCCGACCACGTTGATGTCCAGCACCCGGTGCCACTCGTCGTCGGCGTTGTCTTCGACAGTGCCGGCCGCGCCGATGCCGGCGTTGTTGACCAGGATGTCGAGCTGATCCCCGAGCGCGGCCACGGCCTCGGCGACGGCGCGGCGTACCGCGTCGTCGTCGGTCACGTCGGCGACCACGCTGATCAGGCCGTGCTTCTCGTCGGCCTTGTCCCGGTCCAGTACCGCGACCCGGGCGCCCCGGCTGGTCAGCAGCTGGGCGGTGGCCAGCCCGATGCCCGAGGCACCCCCCGTGACCAGTGCTGTCAGCCCGGCGAACTCCCCGCCTGATTCCCCACCCGGCTCGGCCATGCCGTCCTCCGCTCGTTAACCTCGGCAGACATCGAAAACCCTCCGACGTATACCGTAGGGCCCGGCGTTCCGTCCAGGCCGGGCGGAGCCTGATGGGACGGTGCCGATGCGGATAGCCCTGTTCATCACGTGCCTGACCGACACCCTGTTCCCGGACACCGGCAAGGCCGTGGTGACGCTGCTGGAGCGGCTCGGCCACCAGGTCGAGTTCCCGGACAGTCAGACCTGCTGCGGGCAGATGCACTTCAACAGCGGTTACCGCCGGGAGAGCCTGCCGCTGGCGCGGGGCTTCGCCGCCAGCTTCGACGGCTACGACGCCATCGTCAGCCCGTCGGCGTCCTGCACGGCGATGGTCCGTGAGTACCACGGCCAGCTCGCCGACGAAGCCGGGGACGCCGGGCTGGCCCGGGCCGTGGCCGAGATCGCGCCCCGGGTGTACGACCTGTCCACGCTGCTGGCCGACGTGCTCGGCCTGACCGACGTGGGGGCGTACTTCCCGCACCGGGTCGCCTACCACCCGACCTGCCACTCGCTGCGGATGCTCCGGGTCGGCGACGCGCCGCTGCGGCTGCTGCGCGAGGTGCGCGGGCTGGAGCTGGCCGAGCTGCCGGACGCGGAGTCCTGCTGTGGCTTCGGCGGCACGTTCGCGATCAAGAACCCCGACGTCTCCGCGGCGATGTGCGCCGACAAAGTGGCGGCCGTGCAGCAGTCTTCGGCCGAGGTGCTCTGCGCGGCCGACAACTCCTGCCTGATGCACATCGGCGGCTCGCTGTCCCGGCAGCGCGCCGGGATCTCGGTCCTGCACCTGGCCGAGATCCTGGCCAGCACCGAAGACCACCCGGCGGTGCTCCGCGGCCACGAGACGGTGGGCCGCTGATGCGGCCCGCACCCGCAGGCCGGACTGCCCCGGCCGCGGCCGCCGCCCCGGCCATGCCCACCTATCTCGGCATGCCGCCGTTCCCCGAGGCCGCCGCGACCGCGCTGGCCGATTCCCAGCTCCGGCACAACCTGGCCCACGCCACCGGGACGATCCGGGCCAAGCGGGCCCGCGTCGTGGCTGAGCTGAACGACTGGCCCGACCTGCGGGCCGCGGCCAAGGCCATCAAGGACCACACGCTGGCCAACCTGGACACCTACCTGCTCCGGCTGGAGGAGAGCGTGACCGCGGCCGGCGGCCACGTGCACTGGGCCGCCGACGCGGCCGAAGCCAACGAGCTGGTGGCCTCGCTGGTCCGGGCGGCCGGGGCCGACCAGGTGGTCAAGGTCAAGTCGATCGCCACCGACGAGATCGGGCTGAACCAGGCGCTGGCGACGGCGGGCATCACCGCGCTGGAGACCGACCTGGCCGAGCTGATCATCCAGCTGGGGCACGACCGGTCCAGCCACATCCTGGTGCCCGCGATCCACCGGAACCGGGCCGAGATCAGGGAGATCTTCCGGCGGGAGATGCCTGACGCGCCGCCCGGCCTGACCGACCGGCCGGCCGAGCTGGCCGCGGCGGCCCGCGAGCACCTGCGCCGGGTGTTCCTGTCGGCCAAGGTCGGCATCTCCGGGGCCAACTTCGCCATCGCCGACACCGGCTCCCTGGTCGTGGTGGAGTCCGAGGGCAACGGCCGGATGTGCCTGACCCTGCCGGAGACGCTGATCTCCGTGGTCGGGATCGAGAAGGTGCTGCCCTCGTGGCGGGACCTGGAGGTGTTCCTGGCCCTGCTGCCCCGGTCGTCGACCGCGGAGCGGATGAACCCCTACACCTCGATCTGGTCCGGGGTCGGCCCCGGCGATGGGCCACGGGAGTTCCACCTGGTCCTGGTGGACAACGGCCGCACCGCCACCCTGGCCGACCACATCGGCCGCCAGGCGCTGCGGTGTATCCGCTGTTCGGCCTGCCTGAACGTGTGCCCGGTCTACGAGCGGGTCGGCGGCCACGCCTACGGATCGCCGTACCCCGGGCCCATCGGTGCCATCTTGTCGCCCCAGCTGCGCGGCATGACCGACCCGGTGGACCAGTCGTTGCCGTACGCCTCCAGCCTGTGCGGGGCCTGCTACGACGTCTGCCCGGTGGCCATCAACATCCCCGAGGCCCTGGTCTACCTGCGATCGAAGTCGGTCGACGCCAAACGGGCCCAGAAGAAGCTGCGGCCCGAGGCGGCGGTGTTCGGGGTGACGGCCTGGGGACTGCGCTCACCGAAACGGCTCAAGGCGGCCCAGCGGGCCGCGTCGGCCAGCCGCCACGTGGTCGGGCGGTCCGGGAAGATCCGGCGGCTGCCGCCCCCGCTCAGCGCCTGGACCGACACCCGGGACGCGCCCGCGCCGCCGCCGGAGTCGTTCCGGTCCTGGTGGGCCCGCACCCGCGGCGGCCGGGCATGAGCGGCGGCCGGGCATGAGCGGCGGCCGCGATCAGATCCTGGCCCGGATCCAGTCCGCGCTCGGGGACGCCCCTCGTCCCGAGGTCGATCAGACCTACCGGGCGCTACCGCGGAACTATCTCCGGGCCCATCACGAGCGCGACATTGTGGCCCTGTTCGCCGAGCGCGCCGCCGACTACCGCGCCGTGGTCGAACGGCTCCCCGCCCCCGAGGTCCCCGCCGCCGTGACCCGGATCCTCGGCGCCCGCGCCCGCGACCAGGGTCCCGAGGCCGCCTTCGTGGTCCCGGACGGGTTCCCGGACGAATGGATCCCGGCCGGGATCACCGTGGTCCGGGACGACCCGCCGTTGTCCGCCGCGCAACTCGACCGGCTGGCCGGGGTGATCACCGGGTGCGCCGTGGCCATCGCCGAGACCGGCACGATCGTGCTCGACCATGGCCCGGCCCAGGGCCGCCGCGCCCTGACCCTGGTCCCGGACTTCCACCTGGTCATCGTGCGAGCCGAACAGGTCACCGCGGACCTGCCCGACGCCTTCGCCCGGCTCGACCCGGGCCGGCCGCAGACGCTGATCTCCGGCCCCTCGGCCACCAGCGACATCGAGCTGATCCGGGTCGAAGGCGTCCACGGGCCCCGCACCCTGCATATCCTGCTGGCGGCCTGAACCCGCGTCATTTACAGTGGGTGCTGGCAGTTTCCGGCTGCCGCTGGGTCCGCGGGCAGAGCTTCAAGCTCACCGGCAGTACGGCCCAGTGCGGCATATCCGGTCTTTCCCGCCCGATCACGCGGATCACGGGCACCGAGGAAGGACTGTCGATGTCTGATCCGATCCGCCTGTTCCCCCGCCAGCCGAACCTGCGCCACCTCAAGCTCGAGGCCAAGCGCCGCCTGGCCGCGGGGGAGTTCGCCACCCTGCACGACGCCCAGCTGGCCATCGCCCGCGAGCACCGCCTGTCCAGCTGGACCGTGCTCAAGCAGCTCGTCGAGAACTGGGGCGCCCCGAGTCAGGCCACCGAGTTGCCCACGTACGCGCTCGATCAGGTCCGCTGGGTGATCGCCCGGTTCGCTGGGGCCGACCAGGCTGGCTGGGTAGCTCCCGATGATGGTGAATTGCAAGCGCATTTCACCGAGCGGTTCCTGACCGCGATCCCGGCCGCACAGCTCATCAGTACGCTCTCGGGCCAGGCCGCCTCGCTCCAGGAGGAGCTTGAGGTCACGGCCGCGAACGCGCAGCACGTCCAGGCCGAGCTACCCGGCCTCCAGATCCAGGCGTCCACCGAGACCGATCCGCCGCACCGGCTGACCATGCTGCGGGCGTTCCCGGACGGACGGCGGATCACCGACCCCCGGCTGGCCGCGGCGGCCAGCCGCACGGACGGTGACGTGCCGCCCGCCGTCCGCCAGATCGCGGACACCACCCTGACCGAGCTGGCCCTGCCCGGCCTGGTCCTGGCCGCCTCAACCCCCGACGCCCCGGCCCCCGACACTCCAGAAACCCCAGGCGCCCCAAAAACTCCAGGCGCCACGGACGCCCCAGAATGGATCCTGGCCCGCGGCTGGGCCGACCTGGACCAGGAACGAGCGCTGCGGCCCGATCACCGCTTCCCGGCCTACTCGATCACCAAGCTGATCACGGCCGTCGCCGTGCTGAGGCTGGTCGCAGACGGCGCGGTCCGGCTCGATGCTCCGGCCAACGGCTTCCTGCGTGACCTCCAACTCGCCGACCCGGAGGTCACCGTCCGGGACCTGCTGACCCACTCGGCCGGTGCGGACAGCCCGGACATCCTGTTCGCCGAGGAGGTTCCGGCCCTGCTGGCCCTCACCGGCCCGGTGCTGGGGTGCAGCCGGCCGCGCGGGACATTCGACTACAGCAACGGGGGCTACGCCGCGCTGGGCCAGCTCATCGCCGACGTCAGTGGCGTGCCGTACGCGGACGCAGCGACCCGGCTGGTGCTGCGCCCGCTGGCCATGGGCGACTCCTGGTACCCGGTGCGCTGGCCGGACGGCCCGGACGCGGTCACCGGCTACGGGCTGGCCGACCGGTCCTTCCGGGCCACGGCCCAGATCTGCACCCTGCCGGCCGCGGGTGGCCTGTGGTCCACCGCCGCGGACCTGCTCCGGTTCGCCCGGGGCTGGCGCGGGCTGCTGCCCGCGGCGCTGGCGGCCGAAGCGCTCCGGCCGCAGCTGGCCCGCCCAGACAGCGGCGCCCAAATGGGGCTGGGCTGGCTCGTCAACCAGGAGCGCGGCGTGCATGGTCACGCCGGTGGCGGCCAGGGCGGCGCGACGTCGCTGATTGTCTCGGCGGACGGCGACCGGATCCACGTCGCGCTGACCAACCGGCTCATCCCCATCGAGCCCGTCAACGCCAAGGTGCTGAAGGCGGTCAGCTAGACGATGTGCGGGGTCGCGCTGAATACCGTGTGCAAAAACTGTCGCTATGGTGACAGTTTTTGCACACGGTAGCGGTTGCCCCTGGCCCCCGCGGCCTGCGCGGCCCGCGAGGCTCCCGAGGCACCTGCCGCGCCGAGGGCAGCAGGGGATGGATCTGGCCCGCCGCTGGGTTGACGCTCGTACTGGGTGAGGGACCGGCGTCGCGGCCAGACCCGGCCCTGAGGGCGTTTCCGCAGCTCAGAGGACCTGTGTGGTGGTTCGCCCACAGAGAACATGCACAGGAAATTATTTTGGCCTCTTCTTTCTTGAGTGTAAGTGACTCAATCTTTGGAGGTCAGATGAGCGAGCAGCTCACACTTCCGGTGCTACCCCTGGACGACGAAGTTGTTCTGCCCGGGATGGTGGTGCCGCTTGAACTTTCTCAGCAGGAGGCACGGGCCGCGATCGACGCGGCGCGGGTCCCGGCGGCCACCCGGATTCCGGGGATCCGCTCCGAGGCCAAGCCCCGCGTCCTGCTGGTGCCCCGGCTGTCAGACCGCGGTCTGGCCGGTGTGGGCACGCTGGCCGTCATCGACCAGGAAGGCCGCCTGCCCGGTGGCGAGCCCGGCGCCGTCGTCCGCGGTATCTCCCGCGTGCGGATCGGCTCGGGCACGACCGGTTCGGGCTCGGCGCTCTGGGTCGAGGGCACGGTCGTCGACGAGACCGGCCGCGGCCCCCGTGCCGATGAGCTGGCCAAGGAGTACAAGTCGCTGATCGTCGCCATGCTGCAGAACCGTGGCGCCTGGCAGATCATCGACTCGATCCAGCAGCTCGACGACCCCTCGGCCATCGCCGACCGCTCCGGCTACTCCGCGTACCTGAGTGCCGCGCAGAAGCTCCAGATCCTGGAGACCGCGGACCTGGTGGAGCGGCTCGAGCTGGTCATCGGCTGGACCAAGGAGCACATGGCCGAGCTGAACGTCGCGGAGTCGATCCGCAAGGACGTGGCCGACGGCATGGAGAAGCAGCAGAAGGAATTCCTGCTGCGCCAGCAGCTGGCCGCGGTCCGCAAGGAGCTGGCCGACCTGTCCGGTGACTCTTCCGCTACCGAGGAGGAGGACTACCGCGCCCGGGTCGAGGCGGCCAACCTGCCGGAGGACGTGCACAACGCGGCGATGAAGGAAGTCGCCAAGCTGGAGCGTACGTCCGAGCAGTCCCCTGAGGTGGGCTGGATCCGGACCTGGCTCGACACCGTGCTCGACATCCCGTGGAACGAGCGGACCGAGGACGCCTACGACATCGCTGGGGCCCGGCGGATCCTGGACGAGGACCACACCGGTCTGGACGACGTCAAGGAGCGCATCGTTGAGTACCTGGCCGTGCGTCAGCGTCGCAGCGACCGTGGTCTGGGCGTGATCGGCGGCCGCCGTAGTGGCGCCGTGCTCGCGCTGGTCGGCCCGCCCGGCGTCGGCAAGACGTCGCTGGGTGAGTCGGTGGCCCGCGCCATGGGCCGCAAGTTCGTCCGGGTGTCACTGGGTGGCGTCCGGGACGAGGCCGAGATCCGCGGTCACCGGCGCACCTACGTGGGTGCCCTGCCCGGCCGCATCGTCCGCGCCATCCGCGAGGCGGGTTCGATGAACCCGGTCGTGCTGCTGGACGAGGTGGACAAGGTCGGGGCGGACTACCGGGGCGACCCGGCGGCCGCGCTGCTCGAGGTCCTGGACCCGGCGCAGAACCACACGTTCCGCGACCACTACCTGGAAGTCGAGCTCGACCTGAGCGACGTCGTGTTCATCGCGACGGCCAACCAGCTGGAGACCATCCCCGGCCCGCTCCTGGACCGGATGGACCTCGTGCAGCTGGACGGCTACACCGAGAACGAGAAGGTCGTCATCGCCCGTGACCACCTGCTGCCGCGCCAGCTCTCCAAGTCCGGCCTGGAGGCCGACGAGGTGACGCTGGACGAGGCCGCGCTGCACATGCTGGCGGGTGAGTACACCCGCGAGGCGGGCGTGCGCTCGCTGGAGCGTGCGGTCGCGCGGGTGCTGCGGAAGATCGCGGCCAAGGTGGCGCTGGACGAGGCGACGCTGCCCGTGACGGTCACCTCCGAAGGCCTGCGGGACTACCTGGGCCGGCCCCGGTTCACCCCGGAGACCAGCCTGGGCGAGTCCGAGCGGCGGACGTCGGTGCCCGGCGTGGCGACCGGCCTGGCCGTCACCGGTGCCGGTGGCGACGTGCTCTTCATCGAGGCGTCGCTGGCCGACCCGGAGACCGGCGAGACCGGGGTCACCCTCACCGGCCAGCTGGGCGACGTGATGAAGGAGTCGGCGCGGATCGCGCTGTCCTTCCTCCGCTCGCACGGCGCGGAGCTGGAGCTCCCGGTCGGTGACCTGAAGGACCGTGGCGTGCACATCCACGTGCCCGCCGGCGCGGTCCCGAAGGACGGCCCGAGCGCCGGGGTCACGATGACCACCGCGCTGGCGTCGCTGCTGTCCGGCCGTCCGGTCCGCGACGACGTGGCCATGACCGGCGAGGTCTCCCTCACCGGCAAGGTGCTGCCCATCGGGGGCGTGAAGCAGAAGCTGCTCGCCGCCCACCGGGCTGGTGTGACGACCGTGCTGATCCCGAAGCGGAACGAGCCCGACCTGGACGACGTGCCAGCCGAGGTGCTCAGCCAGCTGACGGTTCACCCGGTCTCTGATGTGCGGGACGTGCTCCGGCTGGCGTTGGAGTCCGCTTCCGCCGAGCAGGCGATCGCCGCCTGACGCGGCGCGCCCGCAAGCAAGCTGGCCCCCGGACCACCTAGATCCGGGGGCCGGGGCGGGTCTGACCAGGCGCTACGCGCACCTGGTCAGGCCCGTTCGTCGTTTGAGAACCTTTTAAAAATTGATTCAACAAACTCGTCAGTGGCCGGCGCAGTCGGGGCAGAGCCCGAACAACTCCACCGTGTGCCCGACGTCGGTGAAGCCGGCGTCCCGGGCCACCCGCTCGGCCCACTGCTCCACCGCGCGGCCCTCGACTTCCACGCTGCGCCCGCAGTTCCGGCAGGTCAGATGGTGGTGATGGCCGCTGGTGACGCACTGCCGGTACAGGGTCTCCCCGTTGTCGTCCCGGATCGAGTCGACGCTGCCTTCCTCGCTGAGCACCTGCAGGTGCCGGTACACGGTGGTCAGCCCGATGTGCTCGCCCCGGCGCCGCAGCTCGGCGTGAATCTGCTGGGCGCTGCAGAACCCGGGCAGGTTGTCCAGCGCCGCCACCAGCGCCGCCGCCTGCCGCGTCCCCCGCACCTTGGTCCCGCGCACCGCCCCACCGCCGGCCCCGCGGCCTCCCGCCTCACCGGCGCCCCCGCGCACCTCCCGCGCCCCACTCGCACCTCTCGCCCCATCGGCCACTCCAGTCCCAGCGGTCCCTTGCGGCACAGGGGACTCATCCGGAGCGGGAGACGCGGAGCGATCCGATTGCGAGGTGGTCACATCCGCACGTTACAGGGTCGTTTTGACCGCGCCAAATAGAAATGATTATCATTACGGCATGCCCCCAAAGATCGGGTCCATCAGGACCGGGCGCGCGCCCCTCAAGACACTGGCCGTGGTGGCGGCGGCTGGCGTGGCCCTGGCCGTCAGCGCCTGTTCTTCGTCCGGCCCGTCCGGCTCGTCAACCACGTCGGCCCACAAGATCGTGGTCATCGGGGCCGAGAACGAGTACACCAGCGTGCTCCAGCAGGTCGGCGGCCAGTACGTGCAGGCCTCAGCCATCATGAGCAACCCGAACACCGACCCGCACACGTTCGAGGCCAGCCCGAGCGTGGCCCGTCAGATCAGCAGCGCCCAGCTGGTGGTGCAGAACGGCGTCGGCTACGACACGTTCATGGACTCGATCGAAAAGGCCGTGCCCGACTCCGGCCGCAAGGTGATCAACGTGCAGAAGCTGCTCGGCAAGCCGGACAGCACCCCCAATCCGCACCTGTGGTACGACCCGGCCACCATGCCCGCCGTGGCCAACGCGATCGCCTCCGACCTGGCCGCCATCCAGCCCGCCCACGCGGCGTACTTCAAGGCCAACGCGCAAAAGTTCGTCTCCTCCCTGGGCCCCTGGATCCAGGCGATCGGCTCGTTCAAGGAGAAGTACCCGAACACCCCGGTCGCGGTGACCGAGCCGGTGGCGGACTACCTGCTGCAGGCGGCGGGGGCCGACATCAAGACCCCGTTCGAGTTCCAGGCCGACATCATGAACGGCACCGACCCGTCGGCCCAGGACGTGGCCCTGGAACGCAGCCTGTTCACCGGGCACCAGGTGAAGGTGTTTCTGTACAACCAGCAGGTGACGGATACCCTGACCGAGTCGTTCATCTCGCTGGCGCAGGCGAACGGCATCCCGGTGGTGGGGGTCTACGAGACGATGCCGACGCCCGGGTACACGTACCAGTCCTGGATGCTGGCCGAGACCAAGGCTCTGCAGCAGGCCGTGACCAGCAAGAAGTCGACCGAGAAGCTGTGATGTCCGCACCCATGCCGCCTGCCGCCCCCGCTGAGCTGCTCCGGCTGGACGGGATCACCGTCCGGCTGTCCGGCCGCGAGGTCCTGTCCGACGTCAGCTTCACCATCCGGCCGGGCGAGTTCACCGGCCTGATCGGGCCGAACGGCGCGGGCAAGACCACGATCCTGCGGGTCATCCTGGGTCTGCTGCCGCCGTCGTCCGGGACGGTCATGGTGGCCGGGCAGCCGGTCGGGAGCCACCGCCGCGGCGGCCTGGGCCGGCTGGTGGGGAGCAGGCAGGGCTCGGTGATCGGCTACGTCCCGCAGAAGCTGCTGATCGAGCCGGACATGCCGCTCCGGGTCCGGGACGTGGTCGCGCTGGGCATCGACGGGAACCGGCTCGGCGTCCCCCTCCCTTCCCGCGGCCGCCGCGAGCTGGTGGCCGAGACCCTGCGCGCGGTCGGCGCCGACGGCTACGCCGACGCGAGGGTCGGTGAGCTGTCCGGCGGTGAGCAGCAGCGGGTCATGATCGCGCACGCGCTGATCAGCAAGCCCCGGCTGCTGCTGCTGGACGAGCCGCTGGCCAACCTGGACCTCCGCAGCGCCCAGGGCATCGTCGGCGTGCTGGACCGGCTGGCCCGGGAGCAGCAGATCGCGGTGCTGATCTCGGCCCACGACATGAACCCGCTGGCCCCGGTGATGGACCGCGTCGTCTATGTGGCCGCGGGCCGGGCCGCGGTCGGCCGGGCCGACGAGGTCCTGCGGACCGAAGTGCTGAGCCAGCTCTACGGCCAGCACGTCGACGTGCTGCACGTCCACGGCCGGGTGGTGATCGTGGCGGGCGAGTCGGACGAGGACCCCGCCAGCCCGGACGACATCACCGGCCAGCCGGACCCGGTGTACGGCAGCGGAGTCGCCTGACATGCACTACCTGATCGAGCCGGGGCTGTGGTCCAGCAGCCCGGTGCGGGTCGCGGTGCTGGTCGGCACGGTGGTGGCGATCACCTCCGCCGTGGTCGGCGTGTTCACCGTGACCCGGGGCCAGTCGTTCGCCGGGCACTCGCTGGCCGACGTGGCCACCACCGGCGGCTCCGGGGCCTTCTTGGTCGGCCTGAACCAGTTCTGGGGCTTCCTGGTCTTCGGCGTCGCGGCCGCCGCAATCCTGGAGATCATCGGGGTGCAGCGCCGTCGCGGCCGGGACGTCGCCACCGGCGTGGTGCTGGGGGCCGCGCTCGGCCTGGCCGCGCTGTTCCTGTACCTGGGCTCGCAGCACAGCAGCACCACCGGGGCGTCGTTCACCGTGCTGTTCGGGTCGATGTTCGTTATCCAGGCCTCGACCGTCCCCGCCCTGATCGCCTCCGGGGTGATCGCGGTGCTCGTGGTCGTGCTGCTGTCCCGGGTGCTGCTGCTCAGCTCGCTCAGCCCCGAGGTGGCCGCCGCCCGCGGCGTGCCGGTCCGCGCGGTCGGCGCCGCCTACCTGATCGCGCTGGCCATCTCGGTGTCGCTGTCCTCGGTGGCCATTGGCGCCGTGCTGAGCACCGCGTTGCTGATCGGCCCGGCTGCCGCCGCGCTGCGCATCGCCAAGGGCCCGGTCCGGGCCATGGTCACCGCCGCGCTGATCGGCGTGGCCATCACCTGGATCGGCATCCTGCTGGCCTACGACAGCTACTACTGGCCGCCGCACGGCCACGCCTGGCCGGTGAGCTTCTTCATCGTGGCCCTGGTGGTCGTGGCCTATCTGCTCACCTACCTGCGTCGTCCTGCGCGCCGCCGGCGTTCCGCCGCGCCCGGCGACCTCGACCTGGTCGGGGCTACGGGTACGGCCGGCGTCCCCCGCGACGAAATCGAGGTGGGAGGGTAGCCATGTTCAGCGGCTTCATGATGAACACCTGGATCGCGGCCACGATCGTCGCGGTCATCGCGGGCGTGGTGGGCTTCTTCGCCGTGCTGCGCGGGTCCACCTTCGCCGCCCACGCCATCCCCAACGGGGCCTTCGCCGGCGCGGCGGGGGCCAGCCTGATCGGCGTCAACACGCTGGTGGGCCTGGCCGTCTTCTCGGTCGCGGGTGCGCTCGGCATCGGGGCGTTCGGCCGCAAGGCCCGGCACGACGTGGCCACGGCGCTGATCCTGGTGCTCATGCTGGGCACCGGCGCCCTGTTCATCAGCCTGGGCAGCCAGTACGCCCAGGAGACGTATTCGCTGCTGTTCGGCGAGGTGTACGGCATCAGCCCCGACGTGCTGCTGCCGATCGGCATCCTCGGGGCCTTGAGCATCCTCGCGTTGCTGGTCATCTTCCGCCCGCTCATGCTCACCTCGGCCATGCCCGAGGTTGCCGAGGCCCGCGGCGTCAGCCCGCACCGGGTCGAGATCGTGTTCCTGCTGGTCATGGCCCTGGCGACCAGCATGACCGTCCCCGTCGTCGGCGCCCTGCTGATGTTCTCCCTGATGATCGGCCCGGCCGCGGCGGCCAGGTCCTTCACCGCCAGCCCTGGCCTTGCCGTCACCCTGTCCGTGGTGTTCGGCCTGGTTACCGTCTGGATCGGCATCGCCGTCTCCTACGAGACGAACTGGCCCCTGGGCTTCTTCGTCGGCGTCCTCGGCGCGGTGTTCTTCCTGGCCGGCCGGGCCTGGGCCGCCCTCCGCGGCCGCCGCATCCCCCGGCGAGCCCGCCCCGCCTCCCTTCCCGCCACCACCAGCGCCTGACCCACCCCCCTCCACGTCCGTGGCTCGCTCTCGCATCCCCGGCGGCCGTCCCCGGTCCGTCCGCACCCGGGTCGGCGGCCGTCCCCGGCCCGCCCGCACCCGTGTCGATGGCGCCATAGGCCCGGTGATAGCAGGGTCGATGGCGCCATTGGCAGGCCAGGGACCCGGGACCAGCGACAACCAGGTGCCGCCGGCGTCCGGCCGAGCCGAGCGGTGGCTGGGCCGTTACGGGACAATGGGTGCCGGACTACGGGGAGGCACCGACCGCATGACGGACCAGCCGGCCGCCGGGCCACCCACGGCCGCCCGGGCCACGCGGCCCACCGAAGCCGAAGCCGAGGCCGGCGCCCAGGCCACCCGGCCCACGGCCGCCGAAATCGAGCACAGCCAGCAGCGCTGGCGCTACGAGCGCCGCTACCTGAACCAGCACCGCCACGAGCTGACCCAGGCCCTGGCCCACCTGTACCCGGCGGAGTGGCAGGTGGCCGGGACGCAGTGCCTGGCCCGGCCGGAGTGGTGCCCGGCCGCCCCGGTCCCGCTGGAGGACGTGCCGCTGACCTGGCGCCCCGGCCCGCTCAGCACCGAGGTCGACCTGGTCGCCCCCACCGGGTCCGAGGCGGTCCGGCCGTGGCGGGACGACGGCCAGCGGTTCGCCAGCTACGCCGGGGCCATGGCCGCGCTGGACCCGCCCCGGGTGCTGCAGAATCGCACCTGTTACCGCCTGCTCGAAGCCACCGCCACCGCCGACGCCCAAGCCACCAGCGCCGGCCCCGGGCTCACGTTTGGGCTCAACCGCTACTTCGACCTGATCAACCTGAGCGAGGCGGTCGCGCACGAGACGGCTCAGCAGGTCCTCCGGCAGCCGGAGGCGAGGCCGGACCTGGCCGACCTGCCGCTGCGGGCGGCCATCGGCGACCCGCGGGAACTGGCCCGGCGCTCCGCTCCGACCGGGATCGGCACCCTGATCCTGCGGCGGGACCGGGACGCGGGCACGGCGCAGATGTTCCTGCACTGGCGGGACCCGGCGCGCGTCGCGGTCAACGGGGGCCTCTACCAGGTGGCGCCGGCCGGCATGTTCCAGCCTTCGGATGAGGCGGGCTGGAACCTGGCCAACGACCTCAGCCTGTGGCGCGCCATCGCCCGCGAGGTGTCCGAGGAACTGCTCGGCACCAGCGAGGACTACGGCAGCGACCGGGCGCCGATCGACTACGGGCGCTGGCCGCTCTTCGCCGCGCTCACGGCCGCGCGGCAGGCCGGGACGCTGCACGGGTACTGGCTCGGGGTGGGGGCGGACGTGCTCACGCTGGACGTCGACCTGCTGACCGTGCTGGTCTTCGACGCCCCGTTCTTCGACGCGGAGTTCGGCGGCCTGGTCGCGGCCAACGACGAGGGCTACCTGCTCAAGAGCCCAGCTCAGCCGGGCACCGCCGGGAATCCGGGCCGCGCCGGTGACGGCGACATCGGGCTGGAGTTCACCGCGGCCAGCGTCGAGCGGTTCACCCGGATCGAGGCCATGCAGCCAGCCGGCGCCGCCCTGCTCACCCTGGCCTGGCAGCACCGCGGGGTCCTGCTCAACGGCTGACCGTGCGGTGTCGGCCCATACGGCGGTGCTGGCCAGTAAGGAGGTGGGCCAGTATGGGGGTATGGCAAACCGGCTCAAGGACGCGACCAGCCCGTACCTCCTGCAGCACGCGGACAACCCGGTCGACTGGTGGCCCTGGTCGGACGAGGCGTTCGAAGAGGCCAGACGGCGCGACGTGCCGGTGCTGCTGTCGGTGGGGTACGCCGCCTGCCACTGGTGCCACGTGATGGCGCACGAGTCCTTCGAAGACCCGGGCACGGCCAAGCTGATGAACGAGCGGCTGGTAGCGATCAAGGTGGACCGCGAGGAACGGCCCGACGTGGACGACGTCTACATGACCGCGACCCAGGCCATGACCGGCCAGGGCGGCTGGCCGATGACGGTGATCATGACCCCGGACCGGGAGCCCTTCTACTGCGGGACGTACTTCCCGCGGGAGAACTTCCAGCGGCTGGTCGACGCGGTCGCCAGCGCCTGGGCCAACGACCGGGACCAGGTGCAGGAGCAGGCCAGCCACGTGGCCGAGGCGCTGGCCAGCAACGCCTCGGCCACCGCCCAGGCGCTACGCGAGGCGGCGGGCCCGCTGGCCCTGCTGAAGGACGCCGACGATGGGCGGGCTTCTCAGGCCCTGGCCGAGCTGACCGCCGCCGCGGTCACCGGCCTGGCCGGTGAGTTCGATCCGGTCCACGCCGGCTTCGGCGGGGCACCGAAGTTCCCGCCGTCGATGGTGCTGGAGTTCCTGCTGCGGCACTACGAGCGGACCGGGGACGAGCAGGCCATGAAGCTGGCCGACCAGACGCTGGAGGCGATGGCCCGGGGCGGGATGTACGACCAGCTCGGCGGGGGATTCGCCCGCTATTCGGTCGACGAGGCCTGGGTCGTGCCGCACTTCGAGAAGATGCTCTACGACAACGCGCTGCTGGCCCGGGTGTACGCGCACCTGTGGCGGCGTACCGGTTCGGAGCTGGCGCGGCGGGTGGCCGCGGAGACCTGCGACTGGATGGTCCGGGAACTGCGGACTCCCCAGGGTGGCCTGTCCGCCTCGCTCGACGCGGACAGCGAGGGCGAAGAGGGCAAGTTCTACGTCTGGAGCCCGGCCGAGCTAGCTGCCGTGCTCGGCCCCGAAGAGGGCGGCTACGCCGGCGACGTGTTCTCGGTCAGCCAGGTGGCGACGTTCGAGCATGGGCGGTCGGTGCTCCAGCGCCGGGCCGAGGCGCTCGACCCGGACCGGTTTGCCGCGGTCCGGGCCGCGTTGTTCACCGCCCGGGAGCAGCGGCCGCGGCCGGGCCGGGACGACAAGGTCGTGGCGGCCTGGAACGGCCTGGCCATCGCCGCGCTGGCCGAGACCGGGCTGCTGCTGGACCGGGGCGACCTGATCGAGGCGGCCACGGCCAGCGCCGAGCTGCTGGCCCGGGTGCACCTGTCCGGTGGCCAGCTGGCCCGCAGTTCCCGGGACGGCATCGCGGGTTCGGGCGCGGGCGTGCTGGATGACTACGCCTGCGTCGCCGACGGCTTCCTGGCCCTGTCCGGGGTCACCGGCAACGCGCGCTGGGTCACGCTGGCCGGCGAACTGCTCGACACCGTGCTCGAGTCGTTCGGCGATGGCAACGGCGGGTTCTTCGACACCGCGGCCGGGGCCGAGCGGCTGATCTACCGGCCCGCCGACCCGGCCGACAACGCCACCCCGTCCGGGACGTTCGCGGCGGCCGGAGCCCTGCTCAGCTACGGCGCGCTGACCGGCTCGGCCCGCCACCGGGACGCGGCCCTGGCCGCGCTGGCGGTCCTGCCGGCCCTGGCCGGCCGGTTCCCGCGGGCCGCAGGCTGGGGTCTGGCCGTGGCCGAGGGCGTGCTGGCCGGGCCGGCCGAGATCGCCGTCGTCGGCCCGCCAGGAGACGAACGGACCCGCGACCTGCTCCGGACCGCCCTGGAAGCGGCACCCCCCGGCGCCGTGCTGGCCGTCGGGGATGGCGCGGACCCCGGCGGTGCAGGCCCCGACGGCACGAGTCCCGACGGCACGAGCCCCGACGCTGCGCCGGTGCCGCTGCTGACCGGCCGTGGTCTGGTCAACGGCGCCGCCGCGGCCTACGTCTGCCGCAACTTCGCCTGCCAGCTGCCGGTCACCGACCCGGCGGAACTGCGCGCGGCCCTGTCGCCCGCCCGCTGAAACCCGTTAAATCAAGAATTATGCTCAGATTCACACGCCGTCACCGAACATTCATGTTCTACCGATCGCGCCCAGCCGATTTCTTTCCGTAAACCAATCCGTTCACCCAGACGTCTCCGAAGTACAGGGACAAGGGAAAACGCCAGGCTGAGGGTTGGCTGAGCGAAAGCTCCAGCCTGGGTGACCGGGACGCAGGGCTAGACGATCGGGTTGCCGATGAGGCATGTTGGCATCAGAGCGTTGTGCAGAATCGTCTGAAATATACGGAACCGTTACACCGGTGGTTTCCGTCATAGATTCAGGCGATCGGCACGACGTGACGCGGCTCAAGTGGTCGCGACACCGACCGGCCTGGACGTCCGCAACGAAAGGGAGGGCCTGTGCGGGACAAGGCGCGTCCGCTAGCTGCCTTGGCCGTAGGTATCGGCCTGGTCGGCGTCGGAGCCGGGTTCGGGGGAGCGGGCGGCTCGTCCAGCGCCACGCCGCCGACCGGTACGGCCCAGCTGACCTCCTACACGCGGGCTTTCCCGGGCAGTACGGGCAGCTCAAGCGCGGTCGGCCGCGCCGCGACCGAGAGCAGCACGGCGGCCAAGCCGGTTGTGGCCCCGCTGCACGGACTCCGGCAGGCCGACCTGATCGTCGTCGCCTCGACATCGTTGCCGTCCGGCGTGCTGGCCCGCGTGCGCAAGCTGTCCGGGGTGACCGCGGCCGAGTCGCTGGAGGCGGCCAGGGTCCAGCTCAACGGCAAGTACACCGCCGTGCTGGGGGTCAACCCGTCCAGCTTCCGCAGCTACGCGGCCAAGCAGACCGCGGCCTCGGACAAGCTCTGGCAGAGCGTGGCCTCCGGCGCCGTGTCCGTCTCGTACACCATGGGGCAGGACGACAAGCTGAAGGCCGGCGGCACCGTGCACGCCAACGGGGCCAAGCAGGAGAACCTGCGGGTCGGCGGGCTGGGCACGGTCGGCATCGAAGGCGTGGACGCGGTGGTCTCGGACCAGGTGGCACGCTCGCTGGGCGTGCCCGCCGGCAACGCCATCGTGATCAGTGCGCCCAAGGCCAACCTGGCCAAGCTGGTCGCCGCGGTCAAGAAGGTCATCCCGCACAGGGCGGCGGTCGAGCCGCTGATGAGCCAGGTCACCGCCGGGGTGACCAAGAATCAGGCCAGCGCGGCGACGGTGGCGGCCGGTACGGTCGACCACTCCAGCACCACGCTCAGCGCCGCCGAGGACCTCACCTTCCTCAAGGCCGGGCTGGGCCGCCAGGGCCTGCCCTACGTCTGGGGCGCGTCCGGGCCGAACTCGTTCGACTGCTCCGGCCTGGTGCAGTGGGCGATGGCCCGGGCCGGGATCCAGATGCCCCGGGTGGCCGCGGACCAGGCCCGCACCGGCCCGGCCGTCCCGGTGAGCCAGCTCCAGCCCGGTGACCTGCTCTTCTACCACACCGACCCCACCGACCCGGGTTACATCTCGCACGTCGCGATCTACCTCGGCAACGATGAGATGCTGCAGGCCCCGCACACCGGCGCGAACGTCGAAGTGGTCAAGGCCGACCTGTCCGGCAGCGAGTACGCCGGCGCCGTCCGGGTCGACCCGGCCCTGGCCGCGCAGGTGGCCGGCAACATCTGAGCCCGGCTGGCGCACCCGCCCCGGTCGGTAGGGTCGCGCGTGTGACGAGCCAAGCTCACCGGAGTTCACCCCGCCGCCGCAGCCTGCTGCAGGACCACTCGGGCGAGCAGCGGGTCACGAACATCGAGCTGTTCTTCGACCTGGTGTACGTGTTCGCCGTGACCCAGATGTCGCACCACCTGCTGGCCGAGCCGACGGTGGACGGGGCGCTGCAGACCACGCTGCTGCTGGCGCTGGTCTGGTGGGCCTGGGTCTACACCACCTGGGCCACGAACTGGCTGGACGCCCGGCGGATACCGGTCCGGCTCATGCTGATCGCGTTGATGCTGGTCAGCCTGGTGCTGTCGGCCGCCCTGCCGGAAGCGTTCGGGTCCCGCGGGCTGATCGTGGCCGGGGCCTACGTGCTGATGCAGGTCGGCCGGTCGGCGTTCGTCGCGATCGCCGGCCGGGGGCAGCGGGTGGACCGGATCTTCACCCGGGTCACGCTGTGGGCGGTGGCCAGCGGCTGCGTCTGGATCGCGGGCGCGTTCGTGGGCGGGCACGCGCGGGAACTGGTGTGGCTGGCCGCCCTCGGGGTGGATCTGCTCGCCGACAGCATCGGCTTCTGGACCCCGGGGATGGGCCGGACCACCAGCGCGGAGTGGACGATCGCGGGCGGCCACTTCGCCGAGCGGTGCCAGGCGTTCATCATCATCGCCCTGGGCGAGTCGATCGTCGTCATCGGCCAGGCCCTGTCCGTGCGCGAGCAGGTCACGGCGGCGGCGGTCGCGGCGTTCGTGACGGCCTTTGCCGGCAGTGTCGCGCTGTGGTGGATCTACTTCGATCGGAGCGCAGAGGAGGGGGCCCAGATCATCGCCGGGTCCGCTGATCCCGGGCGGCTGGCCAACACCGCGTACCACCTCATCCACCCGGTGATGGTGGCCGGGATCATCGTCACCGCCGCCGCCGATCAGGAGGTGCTGAACCATCCCGCGGTCGTCGGCCGCATGAGCACGAGCTGGCTGGTGATCGGCGGGGCGGTCCTGTTCCTGGCCGGGCACGTGCTGTTCAAGCGGGTCATCTGGGGCGTGATCTCCTGGCCGCGCGTCGCCGCCATCGCCGTGCTGCTGCTCCTCATGCTGCTGGCGCCGCACGTGACGGCGCTGACCCTGAACATCGTGGTCGTCCTGGTCCTCGTGGCCGTGGCCGCCAGCGACCGGGTATACGGGCACCAGGCGGCCGTCGCCCCGCAAGGCGCCGGCGCCCCGTGACCCGCCGGACTAGGTGACTGGGGTTAAGAGGACACCTTCTGGCCGCGGCCGAAGTCGGTGCTGAAGTCGCTGGCCATGGCGGACATGACCAAGCCGTTCGAGGTGATCAGGCCCAGCTCCCGGTTCCGGTTGAGGGAGGTGCTGGAGAAGTTCTCCGATCCGATGAACACCTTGGCCCCGCTGGCGCCGTAGTCGGCCTCGACCACCTTGCCGTGGATGTAAAAGCCGTTCTCGTCGCTGTAGTAGCTGACGTGCACGCCGCCCTCGGTGAGCTTGGAGAAGTCGCTGTCGTACTCACCGCCGGTGTTCTCCCCGGTGACCTGGACGTCGACCCCGCGCTTGGCCGCGGCGATGAGCGCCCTCTCGATGGTGCTGTCGCCCATCTCCTCGCTGTAGATGCGCAGGCTGTGGTGGGCGCCGTTGATCAGCGCGAGCAGCTTGTCCTGGGAATCGGTCGGCGACCACACCAGGTCCTGGCCGTCGCCGGGGGTGACGCTGTGGTGAGCGTAATCGGCGTCGAACACGGCGCCGATCGCGTCGACGTCGGGCCGGCTGGTGTCGGCGACCAGGAAGTCACGCGAGGTGGAGTAGTACTGGCTGGTCAGGTTGGCGGTCATGATCACCGCCTCGGACCCGTCCACGACCAGGGTCTTCTGGTGGGTGTACTCGTACTTGGACGAGGACCAGACCACCTTGACGCTGTGCGCGTGCAGGTAGTCGTAGGCCTTGCCGTTGGAGCTCTTCTCCTTGCGGTCCAGGATGACCCGGACGTCCACGCCGCGCTTGGCCGCGGCCCCGAGGTCGCTTTCGGCCGTGGTGTCGGACAGCTCGTACATCGTCAGGTCGATGCTGCTCTTAGCGTGGGCGATCAGGTTGTAGACGGCCGAGAAGCCGGCGTTCGGCTCGATGATCAGTGACCCGGCCACGGACGGGCCGGACGGCACCGCGGCGGCGGCACTGGTGCTTGCCCTGGCGCTCGAACTGCTGCCGGAACTGCCACTGGCACTGGCGTTTCCGCCGGAGCTGAGGCCGCTGCCCGAGGTCTCGATCTTGCAACCAGCCAGCGCCAATGTGGCGGCGGTCAGTACCGTCGCGGCCAATCGGGCCGAGCGTGAAGCCAGCACACGGCGGGGGAGCATGGGGTTCCCTTTCTGGCGGCCGGACCGGGGTGTCCGGAGGTTCGCCCGAGCTATACCCGCGACGCGAAAAGTAAGCCACGTCTTGGTTTTCGCGCCATCGAGGGGTCAACGGGCCGGGCACGATCATCGGTGTGACCACGGCCCAGGCCCGATCATCTCGGGTCGCGCCGCCCGGCGCGCTGGGGATGCGGGACGGCATCCTTGACGCACTCTTTCCGTGATGTAATTATAATTACATGAGTACACAGCAAAAGAATCCGGCCGACGAGCCCACCGGCACCGGCCCCAGCACTGGCACCGACACTGGCACTGGCGACGCGACGACGGCCGGCCAGTCCGAGCCCGGCACGAACGACACCAACGACGACGCGGGTGCATCCCCCCGCGAGTACCTGCGCGGCTGGTTCACTGGCCGGCTGCCGGCCGGCTGGTTCACCACGGCACCGGCCATCGACGCCGACCGTGAGGAGATCACGATCGTCGGCACGCTCCCGGACCCGGAGACCGAGGCCGGCGCGTCCGACGCCGAGCGGGCCGCGGCCGCCGAGGGCCGGATGCGCCGGTTCCGCGAGGAGACGCGCGCCCGCCGGGTGGAGATCGCCCGCGAGGCCGAGCACCGCTTCCGGCGCAAGGTGTCCTGGGGCGTGACCTGCGGCGGCCAGAGCGAAATGTTCACCACGCTGTCGGTACCCGTGATGACCCGGCTGCGCCAGCCCGAGCGCCGGGTCCTGGACACGCTGGTCGAGGGCGGCGTGGCTCGCAGCCGCAGTGACGCCCTGGCCTGGTGCGTGCGCCTCGTCGGCCAGCACGAAGACTCCTGGCTGGCCGAGCTGCGCACCGCGCTGCGCCGCGTCGAGGAAGTCCGATCCGGAGGCCCGCAGAACTAATTCGTCCGGACCGAAAGGTAAATTAAAGGTATTTTATTATCTTTAATAAGGTCATCCTGGAATAGCATGGGCCTGGCGGGCCGGACCATTATGTGGTGCTGTTGAAAGGCTGATCAATGCGGCGTCCCCGGGACGGATTCTCCAAGCGCCTCCGATCTCTATCGGGCCAACGCGGCTGCCCGGGACGTCCCGGCCGCAGCGGAGTGTCCTGGTGGGCGAAGGCCACGTGACGCCGGTGCAGAGGATCCCTTGGCTGGGCCGGCCTGATGAGCCGCCGGGTCAAATGCCCGCCAGCCAGGTAACAAATTCACGCCGCACCCTGGGTTCTCATTCACATCGCTAAAGACTCGACGGCATCGCCAAAGGCTCGACCGGCGCGACCAAGCAGGCGACCACCCGCGCCACGTGCGATCGCGCGGCGCGGCGCGGCCGGGCCATTTTAGTGCGGCCAAAACAATGGCCCGCGCCGCTGGAACACATCGCCCTCGCGCGTTGGCGCCGGGCGGCATCCTTTGCGTGGCCGGGAATGGCGGCCCGGCCCAGACGTCCGGCCCCGGCCATTGGAAGACGTCCGGCCTCGACCATTGGCCCAGAGGTCGGGCCCCGACATTTGCCCAGACGGCTGGTCACGGCCAGAGGCACGCGCTGGCCGGCCGGGCCGCGGGCTGAGACATGGCGGCCGAACGGCTCAGACGGGAACGGACTGAGTACCTGATGGCGTTTGAAGGACTAGACGCCTCGATCATCACGTGGATCGGCTGACCCTCCGGTGCGGCTGGACAGGCCGGGAGACACGGGTTTTCGCAGCTTGGAAGCCCGGGCGTCCCAGCCTGTAGTTTGTTTCGGCTGTCCGAATTCACCCCGTACTTTGCCGTTAGTTCAGGAACGTTGGATACCGTTCCTAGGGATGAGCAGGGTGACAGGAAGGTCACTTGATGGGATTTCGTAGCCTGATCTACCGGCTCTACGCGCGCAGGCTCGAGGCTTCCCTCCTCCCGGAGGCGATCCCGCGGCACGTCGGCGTGATGTGCGACGGCAACCGTCGCTGGGCCAGATCGGCTGGCCTGCTCGACGTGAGCAGCGGCCACCAGAAGGGCGCCGACAAGATCTTCGAGCTGCTCGAGTGGTGCCGCGAAGCCGGGGTCGAGGTGGTCACGCTGTGGCTGCTGTCCACCGATAACCTGACCCGCCCGCAGGCCGAGCTGGAACCGCTGCTGAAGATCATCGAGGACACGGTGCGGCGGCTGGCCGACGGGCACTGGCACCTGAACCCGATGGGCGCGCTGGACCTGCTGCCGGGTGAGACGGCCACCGTGCTGAAGGACACGGCCGCCGCGACCGCGAACAATCCCGGGCTGCTGGTCAACGTGGCGGTCGGTTACGGTGGCCGCCGCGAGATCGCCGATGCGGTCCGGTCACTCCTGCTCGAACACGCCGACCGGGGCACCCCCATCGAGGAACTGGCCGAGATCCTCGACGTCGAGCACATCGCCGACCACCTGTACACCGCGGGCCAGCCCGACCCCGACCTGGTCATCCGGACTTCGGGCGAGCAGCGCATCGGCGGCTTCCTGCTCTGGCAGACGATCCACTCCGAGTTCTACTTCTGCGACGCCTACTGGCCCGCCTTCCGCAAGGTCGACTTCCTCCGCGCCCTCCGCTCCTACGCCGACCGCAACCGCCGCTTCGGCGGTTAATCCCCGGGGTTCCACGTCGCCCTCACACGGCACTTGGCCATATCCCGCCCCACCAGTCCCGGCGTCCCCCAAGATCCATTCCCCGGTGACGTAGTCAGGGTGGTTTCAGGGGGTGGTTGCAACGGCTTGATTGTGGAGGGGTCGTTGTGGTGCTGAAGGCGGGTTCGCGGGGTGTGCCGCGGGTGGTGCGGGTGGAGTTCTGGGAGCTGGTGCGGGCGGGGGTGGGCTGGCGGCAGGCGGGGCCGCGGTGCGGGGTGCCGCGGCAGACGGCTGAGGTGTGGTTCCGGCAGGCTGGCGGGGTGATAAGTAACGGGGCGCAGCGGGTGGGCGGCCGGTATCTGGGGGTGGCTGAGCGGGAGGAGATCGCGGTGGGCCTGGCGGCGGGCCGGTCGCTGCGGGCGATCGCGGCGGGGCTGGGCCGGCCTGCGAGCACGGTGTGCCGGGAGGTGGCCCGGAACCGGACCAGCCGGGGCCGGTACCGGGCGCTGGGTGCCCAGGTCACGGCGGAGGGGCGGGCCCGGCGGCCGAAGGTCGCCAAGCTGGCGGGCGATCCGGTGCTGCGGGCGCAGGTGGAACACTGGCTGGAACGCGAGCAGTGGTCACCGCGGCAGATCAGCCACGCCCTGGCCGCGAGGTTCCCGGACCAGAGCGAGATGCGGGTGTCCCACGAGACCATCTACCAGTCCCTGTATGTCCAGGGCCGTGGTGCCCTGCGCCGTGAGCTGGCCTCGGCCCTGCGGACCGGGCGGGCGGTGCGCCGGCCCCGCCGGGCCCGGCATTCCGGCGCCGGGAAGCTCAAGGACATGGTGATGATCAGCGAACGGCCCGCCGAGGCGGCGGACCGGGCGGTGCCGGGGCATTGGGAAGGGGACCTGATCGTGGGCAAGGACGGCGGCTCGGCGATCGGCACCCTGGTCGAGCGGTCCACCCGGTACTGCCTGCTGCTGCATCTGCCCGGCCGCCGCGACGCCGTCACCGTCGCCGCCGCGATGACCGCGGCCATGGGCGGCCTGCCGGCGCATCTGTGGCGGTCACTGACCTGGGACCAGGGCAGCGAAATGGGCCGCCACGCCGACATCACCCTGGCCACCGGCCTGGACATCTACTTCTGCGACCCCCACAGCCCCTGGCAGCGGGGCAGCAACGAGAACACCAACGGGCTGCTGCGCCAGTACTTCCCCAAAGGGACCGTCCTGTCCAGCCACAGCAAAGCCCACCTGGACGGCATCGCCGCCAAACTCAACCGGCGCCCCCGGCAAACCCTCGGCTGGCGGACCCCCGCCGAAGCCCTCAACGACCTACTGTTGAACCCGCCAGATACCAGCAGCGTTGCAACCACCCCCTGACCCCAAGCAGTCGTATGCGCTGACTACGTCGCCCGGCCGTGGATCACCCCGGGGCCCCCACCCCGCAAGTCCCACCCGCCTTACACGGCGCCCAGCAGCGCGTCACCCCCGGCCCCAGCGACCACACCCGCCACTTAGGTCCCAAGTAGCCCAGACCGGTGCCTCCGGCGGGGGCCCCGGGTTCCGGGATGGGGCCAGGCCTGGGCACCCGCGTGCGCAGCCGCGCCCAGCCCTTGCTCCGGCACACCACCAGCCCCACTCGCCTCGCCAGCTTGGGCGCTGGCTCCCACTGGAGCAGTTGCCGTGATAATCCCTGCACGCGCTCCAGCGAACGGGAGCCACCCTTAGGCGTCACAGCCCTGGGAGGCCGCCAGCCGCGTTGCCGCGGTTGCCGGGCGTGGTGACTTGGACGCCGGGCTTGGGCCCCGCAGCCTCGGAAACCCTTGGGCGCCGGCCCTTGGGGGCCACGGTGCGGCTAAACACTTTTCGAGTTAATTGTTGATTAAAAGTTCTGGGTCGAGAAGGGCTCCGCACCCGGTCGGCGGTGATCTGGACTCATCGGGCGCTAACGGACGGGAGAACGTGCCCGAATGGGTCGGCGTGTCGCCTCAAAGGGCTGTGACAGCCCTCTCACCTGGAATTTCCCAGCTCGTGGCGTGTCTGGTATTTCCAGGATGGGCCTTGTCCAGGTACCTTCAAAGTGCGAGCGGTAAGCGCCGCTCGCGGGAAGGCCCTTGGATTTGCGAAGCGTTCGCGTTTCCGAACGCAGGCGTGATGAAGGAAGGGCCGGTTGGCCCTTCGTGGGCCTACCCCGGTCCGTCCGGTACGCCTGTGAGCGTTACTCGCCAATTGGCTGGCGACGGGCCCGCGGGCCCGTACCGCACGCCGATGCCGGCGGTGGCCGCCATGATGGTCGCCGCGCGGTTCAAGGTAACGCGCGCCTCTCCGGGCACAGGCTCCTAGCAGGGTGCCGATCCAGGCATCCAAGGGAGATCGCGTGGCCAGTTCCTCGATTCGCCGTGGTCCGCAGCAATCCAGCGATCAGCCAGTCTCGACGTCGGCCGTCAAGCCCCGCCGCCGCGCTGGTACGCCCGCTGGGCGGTCTCGCAAGGTCCGCACGTATGTGCTCGACACCAGCGTTCTGCTCTCCGACCCGGGTGCGTTCAGCCGGTTCGACGAGCACCTCGTGGTCCTGCCACTCGTCGTCGTCACCGAGCTGGAGGCCAAGCGCCACCATCCCGAGCTGGGGTACTTCGCCCGCCAGGCGCTGCGCTTCCTCGACGAGCTGCGGATAGAGCACGGTCGGCTGGACGCCGAGCTGCCCATCAATGACCTGGGCGGCATGGTCAAGGTGGAACTGAACCACACCGACAGCGGAGTGCTGCCGGCTGGCTTCCGGGGGGCGGACAACGACACCCGCATCCTGTCGGTGGCCTGCAACCTCGCGGCCGAAGGCCACGACGTGGTGCTGGTCAGCAAGGACCTGCCGCTGCGGGTCAAGGCGGCGTCGGTCGGCCTGCCGGCCCAGGAGTACCGGGGCGGGCTGCCGTCGGACTCCGGCTGGATGGGCATGACCGAGCTGACCGTGCCCCGGGCCGACATCGAGGAGCTGTACTCCAGCGGCAGCCTGGACTGCGAGCAGGCCCGTGACCTGCCCTGCCACACCGGCTTGGTGCTGGTGTCCGAGGGCGGCGGCGCGCTGGGCCGGGTCCGGCCGGACAAGTCGGTCCAGCTGGTCCGGGGCGACCGCGAGGTGTTCGGGCTGCGGGGCCGCAGCGCCGAGCAGCGAGTGGCGCTCGACCTGCTGCTGGACCCGGAGGTGGGCATCGTCTCCCTCGGCGGCCGGGCCGGCACCGGCAAGTCCGCGCTGGCCTTGTGCGCGGGCCTGGAGGCGGTCATGGAACGCCGCCAGCACCGGAAGGTGATCGTCTTCCGGCCGCTGTACGCGGTCGGCGGCCAGGAGCTGGGCTACCTGCCCGGTTCCGAGGCCGACAAGATGAACCCGTGGGCTCAGGCGGTGTTCGACACCTTGTCCGCGATCACCAGCCAGGACGTGATCAACGAGGTCATGGCCCGGGACATGATCGAGGTGCTGCCGCTGACCCACATCCGCGGCCGTTCGCTGCATGACGCCTTCGTGATCGTGGACGAGGCCCAGTCGCTGGAACGCGGCGTGCTGCTGACCGTGCTGTCGCGGATCGGGTCGGGTTCCCGGGTCGTGCTCACCCACGACATCGCCCAGCGGGACAACCTGCGGGTCGGCCGGCACGACGGTGTGGTCGCGGTGATCGAGAAGCTCAAGGGCCACCCGCTGTTCGCGCACGTGACCCTGACCCGCTCCGAGCGCTCCCAGATCGCCGCGCTGGTCACCGAGATGCTGGAGGACTCGGGCCTGGAGGACGTCAGTTCGTAACCGGTAGCACCTGAGCACGCCACGGATCCCCGGTCGCCCCCAGCTGGCGATCGGGGAACCGTGCGGCGAAAGGGCCGTCGCGTGCAGTAGCGTGCTGCTCGTCATGGTGCACACATCTCCTGCCTCCGCGGGCCCGCCGTCACCGGGCCCGGAATGGCCGCCGGTGTCGGTCGTCATGCCCGTCCGCAACGAGGAACGGCATCTGTCCGAGGCCGTCCGGCACATTCTGGAGCAGGACTACCCGGGCGAGCTGGAGCTCGTGCTCGCGGTGGGGCCGTCCCGGGACCGGACGCTGGCCATCGCCGAGCAGCTGACCACGGACCACCCGAACGTGACCGTGGTCCCGAACCCGACCGGCAAGATCCCCTCCGGGGTCAACGCGGCCATCAAGGCGGCCCGGTTCGGCGTGATCACCCGGGTCGACGGGCACGCCATGCTGCCGCCCGGTTACCTGCGCACCGCGGTCGGGACCCTGCTGCGCACCGACGCGGCCGACGTCGGCGGCGTGATGGCGGCCGAGGGCGTGAGCCGGTTCGAGCAGGCCGTGGCCTGGGCCATGACCTCCAAGGCCGGCGTGGGCGGGGCCAGCTTCCACACCGGCGGCGAGCCCGGCCCGGTGGAAAGCGTCTACCTGGGCGTGTACCGGCGCGACGCCATCGAGAAGGCCGGCGGGTACGACGAGGAATACCTGCGGGCCGAGGACTGGGAGCTGAACCACCGGATCCGGCTGTCCGGCGGCGTCGTCTGGTTCGAGCCGGAGCTGCGCGTCACCTATCGCCCGCGCTCTACCCCCCGCGCGCTGGGCGCTCAGTACTTTCACTACGGCCGCTGGCGCCGGGTGGTGGCCCGCCAGCACGTGGGCACGATCAACCTGCGCTACCTGGCCCCGCCCGCCGCGGTCTCGGTCATCGCGGCCGGGAGCGTGGCCGGGCTGGCCGGCCTGGCCGGATGGGCGGCCGGCGCGCCCCCCGGGGTGCGCTGGCTCAGCCTCGGGCTCGTGATCCCGGTCACCTACGCGGCCGGGATCACCGGGGTGGCCGCGGTGCTGGGCCGCGACGTGCCACTCGGCGTGCGGACCCGGATCCCAGTCGCGCTGGCCACCATGCACCTGTGCTGGGGCGCGGGCTTCCTGACCAGCTCACGCGGGCTGCTACGGCGGATGGCGCGGCCCGCAGGTAACTGACGGCCAGCCAAGAGACGGCCCGCGGGGAGCTGACGGCCAGCCAGGAGATCGAGCCAGGAGATAATGACCTATGACCTTCGATCTGCCCAACCTCCTGGCCGGTCACGCCACCGACGGCGCCGAACTGCAAGCCCGGTACCTGAACCCGCAGCTGCCGCGGACCCTGCGCACGATCGGCTTCGACAAGAACTACGTGCGCGGTGAGGGTGCGTACCTGTTCGACGCCGAGGGCAACGCCTACGCGGACTTCCTGTCCGGGTTCGGGGTGTTCGCGGCCGGCCGGTCCCACCCGGTGATCAAGCAGGCGCTGGCCGACGCGCTGGAGATGGACTTCGCGGCCTGGACCCAGTTCGACTGCCCCCCGATCCAGGGCCTGCTGGCCGAGCGGCTGCTGGCCAAGGCGCCGGGGCTGGAGCGGGTCTTCTTCTGCAACAGCGGCACCGAAGCGGTCGAGTCGGCGCTGAAGTTCGCCCGCCACGCCACCGGCAAGGGCCGCATCGTCTACGCGCGGCACGGCTTCCACGGGCTGACCACCGGGTCGCTGTCGGTGAACGGGGCCGAAGAGTTCAAGGCCGGCTTCGGCCCGCTGCTGCCGGGGACCCAGATTCCGCTGGGCGACCTCGGCGCGCTCGAGGCCGAGCTGCGCCGGGGCGACGTGGCCGCGCTGATCGTCGAGCCGGTCCAAGGCCACGGCGTGATGATGACCCCGCCCGGGTTCCTGCCCGAGGCCAAGGCGCTGCTGCATTCCCGCGGTGCGCTGCTGATCTGCGACGAGGTCCAGGTCGGCCTGGGCCGCACCGGCAAGTTCTTCTCCTACGACTGGGACGGCGACGTCCGGCCGGACATCGTGACCGTGGCCAAGGCGCTGTCCGGCGGCTACGTGCCGGTCGGGGCCATGCTGACCACCGACAAGATCTACTCGTCGGTGTACTCGTCCATGGACAAGCTGATGAAGCACTCCACCACGTTCAAGGGCGGCCCGCTGGCCATGGCGGCCGGGCTGGCCGCGCTGGCCGTCATCGACGACGAGGGCCTGGTCGAGAACGCGGCCCGGCGCGGCGAGGAGCTGATGCGGTCGTTCCGGGAGTTGCAGGCCAAGCACGACCTGATCAAGGACGTGCGGGGCAAGGGCCTGATCATCGGCCTGGAGTTCGGGCGGCCGTCCGGGCTGAAGGCCAGGACGAACTGGGCCATGCTGCAGAAGGCCCGGGTCGGCCTGTTCGCCCAGATGGTCGTGGTCGCGCTGTTCCAGCGGCACCGCATCTTGACCCAGGTCTCCGGCGACCACATGGAAGTCATCAAGCTGATCCCGCCGCTGATGATCAGCGACACCGAGGTCAAGCTGTTCACCGACGCCTTCGCCGAGGTCATGGAGGACGCCAGCAAGGGCAGTGGGCTGATGTGGGACTTCGGCCGGACGCTGGTCAAGCAGGCGATCAAGAACTAGCTGGCCTGGGCTAGCTGGCCTGAACTAGCGCGCACCGTCCGGAGTCAGCCGCAGGGTCGCGGCGGCGGCCGGGTCGGCGACCATCTGGCCGACCGAGCCGTCGCCGTAACGGCCGTACTTGGCCCGGTAGGCCGCATCGACCTGGCTCCGCAGCTCGCCCGGCCCCGCCCCGACGTCCTCGACCACGACGTCCGCCTCCAGGCCGGGGACCCGGACCCGGGCCCGGCGCGTGTCCAGCACCCGGCCGAACCATCCGGTCGTGCGCCGGTGCCAGGTCCGCACGTACACCTGGTCACCGGCGCGCACGACCCAGATCGGCACGAACTGGCGCAGCGTCCCGTCGGCGCGCCAGCTGGCGATCTCCAGCTCGTCGGACCCGTCGATCTGCTGCAGCTCTTCCGGCGTCCAGGTCGCGGTCATGGCCGGCTCTGCTCCTCGTCCAGCAGGACCCGGGCGATGGCCAGGTCGCGCGGATAGGTGATCTTCAGGTTGCGCTCGCTGCCCTGGACCACGTGCACCGGCACGTCCGGCAGGTACCGCAGCACCACGCCGCAGTCGTCGGTCGGTTCGTAGTCCGGGTCAGCCAGGGCCAGCTCGTGGGCCCGGGCAATGACGGACAGCCGGAAGGCCTGCGGGGTCTGGCAGCGCAGCAGGCTGTCCCGCCGCGGGATCTGCGTCATCACGCCGTCGGCCACGACCACGATGGTGTCCGCCGTCGGCACGGCCACCCCCAGCGCGTCCACCCGCTCCAGCGCGGCCACGCAGTCGGCGATGATCCGCTGGTCCACCAGCGGCCGGGCGGCGTCGTGGAACAGCACGCCCCAGTCGGCGTCGCGGTCGCCGTCGCGGTCGCCGTCGGCGGCCGCCGCCGCGCGCTTGGTGCTGATCGCGCTGATCGCGGCCCGGGTGGAGGCGGGCCGGGAGGTGCCGCCCTCGATGACCGCGGTGAGCTTGGGGTAGGCGCCGTCGGCGCGCAGCTTTTCCGCGTCCGCGGTCCGGCCCGGCGGCATCACGACCAGCACCTCGTCCACCCCGGGTGCGGCGTCGAACGCGGCCACGCAGTGCGCCAGCAGCGTCTGGCCGTCCAGCTCCAGCAGCTGCTTCGGTACCCCGGCGCCGAACCGCTGGCCCGATCCGCCCGCCAGCACGACCGCGACCATCCGCATGAGCCGGACTCTACTGGATCAGCCCTGGTGCGGTGCGCCGCGTGTCCACAGGTAATCAGCGGGTGAGCTGGGTAGGCTGCTGGCAACGCTGTGGGCCTCAGGAGTGCCGGTCGGCTGGGCCGCGTGAGAGGACGTCCGATGACCGTTGCGCTGGTCCTCACGGCCGAACCGGCCGCGGGGTTGTCCGGCCAGCTGACGTCGCTCGGGGTGCGCCGGGTGGATGCGACCGAGGACGCTGGCTCGGGCGGCGGTCTGCTGGCCATCGCCGCGGCCGCGCGGACCACGAGCGAGCCCATGCTCATCTGTGACGGCGAGCTGTCCGTGCCCCGGCAGGCGCTGGCCCGGCTGCTGGACACCGACGGCACCGCGGGCTACGCCGAAGCCCGCGACGACTGCCGCGCCCTCCTGGTCGACCCGGCCGACCTGCCGGTGCTGGCCGAGGCGGCCGAGTACCTGGCCCGCCAGGCCGGCGGACCGGACCAGGTCACCGCGCTGATGGGGGAGCTGGCCCAGCGTGGAGTGGACGTCCAGCTGGTCGAGGCCCGGCCGGACGGAGACGCCGACCGGGACGAGGACGGCCTGGTCGGCGAGCTGCTGGCCGACCCGGTCGCCCGGGACGTGGCTCGCTGGGCCGCCGACCGCGCGCTGGCGCCGGCCGCGCTGCTGGGCATCAGCCTGGGCCTCGGGCTGGCCTCGGCCATCTGGTTCTCCGAGCCGATCGTCAGCGCCAAGGCGATGGGCGCGGTCACCCTGGTCGCGGCCTACGTGTGCAACCGATCCGGCCGGTTCCTGGCCCTGGCGCCCGGGCCGGTGCTGGCCGCGATCGGCTCGTTCGGGACCGGGTCGCGGTCCGGAGCCCGCACCGGGATCATCCAGCCCGCCGGGGACTGGCTGTCCGCCGCGGCCTGGGCCATCACCGAGTGCGCCGTCTACGCGGGCCTGGCCGCCAGCGCCGGCCTCGACGACGTCAGCACCCCCGGGGTGATCGGCGGTGGCCCCGGTGGCGTCTGGCACCTGGCCGTGCTCGCCATGGCCGTGACGGCCATCCGCCGGATGGCCGGGCTGTGTTACGAGCGAGCCACCGAGCGGAGCGGTGGCCGGATCCGGCTGCCGCGGTCGGCCGCGCGGCGCCGGCTGGAACGGGCGCTGACCCTGCCCGCCGGGGAACGAGTCCTGGTGCTGATCGTGGCGGGCGGCATCTGGGGCCCGCGAATCGCGTTCCTGGCCCTGATCGTGGGCGGCGTGCTGGCCACCGGCTACGTGGTCACCGCGCGGGTGGTCGGCGCGCGCGACTCCGCCGCCGACGGTGGGTTCATCGACGCGGGGGACGCCATGACCGTGACCCCGGCCCGCCACGACGAGGGCTCGATCAGCTTGGACGCCTCGCTCAGCCCGCTGGGCGGCCTGCTGGGCGCCCTGGCCGGCCCGGACACCGGTTCCGGCCAGGACACCGGCCCTGATCCGGACACCGGCCCTGACCCGGACCGCTCAGGGGCCAGCCTGCTGCCGGGCGGGATGAGCGGTCCGGCCGAGGCCCCGCGCGCCCGCGCGCGCCGGTCGGCCGCCCGGACCAGCAGGGTGGCCAGCTTCGGTATCCCTGCTTACCGGGACGACGGGCCGATCTCGCTCTGGCTCGGCCGGCTGGTCGAGGGCCGCATCCCGCCGATTCCGCCGCTGATCGTGGGCCTGTTCGTGACCTCGGCCCTGGCCGCGCTGGGCATGAGCAACCTGTCCGGCGTGCTGCTGCTGACCCCGGTGGAGGCCATGCTGCTGGCCGGGCTGGGCTCCAGCCACCCGCACAACGGCCGACTGGACTGGCTGGTGCCCGCGCTGATCCAGGTCGGGGAGTACCTGTTCCTGGCCGCGCTGGCCTTCACCCACCGGGTGGCCTCGCCGCTGGTGTTCACGCTGGTGGCCGCGGTCGTGCTGCGTCATCTGGACGTCGCCTACCGGGCCCGGCACCGGATCGCCTGGCCGGCCCCGCGCAAGCTACGGACCTTCGTGGCCGCTTACCGCCTGACCTGGCCACCGACCGGGGCGGACGGCCGGCCGGCCGACGTCAGCGGGCTGGGCTGGGAGATCCGCATGCTGATCCTGGGGATCGGGGCCGCCGTCGGCATCACCCCGGTCGTCGCCGTGGCGCTGGCCGGTTACCTGTGGGCGCTGCTGGTCCGCGACTTCCTCACCGGCTGGCTGGGGGTCCGCGACCGGTCCAGCTCCGCGGGGGCCCCGGACCCGTCGAGCCCGTCAGGCCAGGTGGCCCCGGCCACCCGGCCGGCCTGACCTAACCTATCGTTATTACCGGGTTTGACCTGCGATAACACAGCCTGGCTCGGCTCGGTACAGTGAGTTCCCGGGGACAAACAACCTCGCGGGAGGCGGCACATGTGGTCCGCGCGCAAGCGATCCCCGGACCCGCCGCGTCCGAGCGAACGCCTGCGCATGCCGCAGCCGCTGATCAGGACCCGGCTGCCGTCCGGCCGGGGGGCCACCGAGCAGCCCAACGTCACCAGCGACGGCGACACCGCCCTCACCGTGATGTTCTGGCTGGTGCTGGTGGCCACCGGGATCGCGGCCGGGCTGTTCGGCGACCTGCTGATGTTCGTCCTGTTCAGCGTGGAGCACCTGGCGTTCGGCTTCAACGCCGGGCCGCTCCAGGACGGGGTCCGGCACGCCTCGGACCTGCGCCGGCTGATCATCTTGCCGCTGGGCGGCCTGATCGGCGGGGTGTCCTGGTACCTGCTGCGCCGCTACACCGACGGGAAGTCCGAGATCGACGACTCGATCTGGAACGGTGACGGGAAGCTGTCG
Source organism: Streptosporangiaceae bacterium (assembly GCA_965277615.1). Taxonomy (GTDB): domain Bacteria; phylum Actinomycetota; class Actinomycetes; order Streptosporangiales; family Streptosporangiaceae; genus Bog-532. The sequence goes on from CBDIDG010000005.1 coordinate 1,777,588, forward strand.
TTCGGCCGTTCGTTCGGCACGTCGCTGATCTCCGAGGTCGTCATCGGCATGGGGGCCTCGCTCGGCCGGGAGGCCGCACCCAAGCTGATGGGCGGGGTGTCCGCGAGCGTGCTGGCCACCTGGGCTCAGCTGTCGATCGGCCAGCGGCGGCTGCTGGTGGCGTGCGGCGGCGGGGCCGGCCTGGCCGCGGTGTACAACGTCCCGCTGGCCGGGGCGCTGTTCACGGCCGAGGTGATGGTCGGCTCGCTGGCCCTGCCGGTGGTGCTGCCCGCGCTGGCCTGCTCGGGCATCGCCACCGCGGTGGGCTGGCTCTATCTGCCCGCGCACGCCACCTACCTGAATATCCCCGCCTACCGGTTCACGCTGCCGCTGCTGGTCTGGTCGCTGCTAGCGGGCCCGGTGATCGGGGTCATCGCCGCTGGGTACATCCGGCTGATCGGCTGGGTGTCGTTCTACCGGTTCACCGGCTGGCGCTCGATCCCGGCCATGGTGGTGGCGTTCGGGATCCTGGGCCTGATCGGGTTCGCGTTGCCGCAGCTGTTCGGCAACGGCCGGGACCTGGCCAACCAGGCCTTCCTCGGCCGTGGCGCGTTCGGGCTGCTGCTGCTCCTGTTCCTGCTCAAGCCGCTGGTCACCGCGATGTGCCTGGGCAGCGGGGCGTCCGGCGGCCTGTTCACGCCCACGCTGAGCACCGGCGCGGCGTTCGGGGCCGCGGTCGGCATCGCCTGGAACCTGCTCTGGCCGGGATCGCCGCCCGGCGCCTACGCCCTGGTCGCGGCGGCGGCCCTGCTGGGGGCGGCGATGCAGGCCCCGCTGGCCAGCCTGGCGCTGGTCCTGGAGCTGACCCACAGCGGCTTCCAGATCATGGTGCCGATGGTGGCGGCCACGGTGACCGCCACCATCGTGTCCCGCTACATCGACGGCTACTCGATGTACTCGGCCCGGCTGCCTCCGCAGCGCGGCGGCCCGTCCCGCCGGGCCCGGCCGCCCGGCCGCCCCGAGCCGCAGACCGACACCGACGGCCTGGACACGGCCTGACCGCCGGCCGCCCGGTTCACGGCGATATGGGCGGACTGCCGTAACTTACTGGGATCGTCGCGCCGGTGGCGGTAGCCTCGATCGGGGCAAGGGATAGGATCTCGCGCGGGGAGGATCTTGAATTGTCCTTGCTGACCCAGAACCCAGTACGCGGGGGCGGCTGGGCGACGGGCCGTGAGCTGTCCTGGTCGTCACTGGTCTCCCAGCACCGGACGTGGATCGCTGCGGTCTACGCGGTGTGCGGTCTTTTCGGGCTGGGGGTCGTGCTGGTCTCCAGCGACTACCTGCACCGCGACTGGGGCATCATGGCCGCCTGCGGCTACGGGCTGGCCGCGGTGGCGGTGCTGGCCTGGCGCTCGCACGGGACCGACCTGGCCCTCGGCCTGAGCGTGTGCGGCGCGCTGGTGGTGCCGCTGTTCTGGATGGCCGCCACCGGCCAGGGCCAGCCCGAGGTCGCGGTGATCATCCGCTCGGCCGAGCTGCTCGTCCACCACGGCACCCCGTACGAGCCCGCCAACGTGCTCAAGCACACCACCAACCCGAACGCCTACGACCCGTACCTGCCGGCCATGACGTTCTTCGCCCTGCTGTGGACCGTGGCCCCGCACTTCGTGCTGGCTGACCCGCGGGTGTGGTTCGGGGCCGCGTTCGTAGCCTGTTTCGCGCTGGCCCTGCGGGTGGCCAAGGCCCGTGACGTCGCCCGCTGGACGGTGTTCGTCACCGCCACCCCGATCATCGCGTTCGAGCTGGCCGTCGGCGGCACGGACGTGCCCATCATCGCCCTGATCTGCCTGGGCTTCGCGCTGATGTGGAAGTACCCCCAGCCGATCCTGGCCGGCCTGGCCTTCGGCGGCGCCGCGTCGATGAAGGCGACGGCCTGGCCCGCGGTCATCGTGGCGATCGCCCTGGCCCTGGCCCGGGACGGCAAACGGGCCGCCGCGATCATGACCGCCGTCTCGCTCAGCGTCTTCGCCGTCCTGGTCGGCCCGTTCGCCGCCGTCGAGCCCGGGTCGCTGGTCAAGAACACGATCCTCTTCCCGCTCGGCCTGGCCAGCGTGACCTCGCAGGCGGTCAGCCCGCTCCCCGGCCACCTGATCGCCGATACCGGCCACGTCGGCCGCCTCTGCGTCATTGCCGCGCTGGTCCTGACGGCCATCGCGATCGGCGCGTCCCTGATCTTCCGGCCCCCGCGGCATGTCCCGGCCGCCGCCACCCGCCTCATCGTCGCCCTGACCGTCATGTTCGTCCTAGCCCCGGCGACCCGGTTCGGCTACTTCATCTACCCGGGCGGCATCCTGGTCTGGCTGCTGCTGTGCCTGCTCACCCAGCCGGCCTACTTCGCCCCCGACGGCCTGGGCCCACCGCCCGACCCCGGCATCTCCGGCTCGCCAGCACCTTGAGCCCCAGGGGCCTCACCCGCCGCACGTGACCCGGCGACCCCAGTCACCCAACGCAACATTAAAAAATCAAAATACTTAACGGGTTCCTAGGACCGGGCTCCGCCTTCGCCTGCTGCGATTCCAGTGGCGGGTGGGCCGTCGGCGGGCGTCGGCCAGCGCTGGACTATCCATCCGGGGGATACCGGCTCCTTCGCCTGGGGTTAGCGTGCTGAGCATGGCCCCAATCTGAGTGCTGTGGCGAGTCCTGTAGGTGATGCTTCATGGCAGGCACGGAGCCCGCTGCCGGGGTGGTCCCGGTCGAGCGCGCTGAGCTGGTCACCCAGGATATGGAACTGATCGCGGAGCTGATCAGCCAGCTGCACGTCGAGCACCGGGCTCATTTCCGATGTGCCGATGCGAGCCGGGTAAAGCAGAGCGTGCGCTCGGCCACGGCAGGCGGGCTGTGCGCATCCTTGACGCGCTACGCCGGTTTTGGATATGACGCTCATATCGGCCCCGATAGCGACCCGCACGCGTTGGTTGTGCTGCAGGGGGACGGCGTTGTCTCCCCAGCCCGAGAGACATCCCAGGAGCTTAAGTGTCAAGCCGGGGCGGAAGATTGAGGGAGGTTTTGCCGGTGGGACCAGGCGGTGGCTTCGTCGTAGAGGGTGCGGGTTTTCAGGCATCCGTGCAGGATGCCGACGAGCCTGTTCGCCAGCCGCCGCAGGGCGTCGTTGTGCTCGATGCCGCGGGCGCGGAGGCCGTCGTAGTGGGCGCGGGCACCGGGCGAGGCGTTCAGGGAGGCGAAGGCCTGCGCGTTGAGGGCATCAACGAGGCGGTCGTTGTGGATGAACCGGGCGGCGACAACCTTCTTCTTTCCGGACGCGCGGGTGATCGGGCTGGTCGCGGCGTAGTTGCGGCGGGCCTTGCCGTCGGCGTAGCGGTGCGGGTCGTCGCCGAACTCGCCGAGCACCCGGGCGCCGAGGACGGCCCCCATGCCGGGCTGGGACCGGTAGATCTCAGCGTCCGGGTGCCGGCCAAAATTTTCCTCCACCTGCCCTTGCAGGGCCTTGACCTGCTCGTTCAGGGTGGTGATCACCGCGATCAGGGACCGCACGGTGGCCGCGTAGGCGGCGGTAAGCGCCGCTGGCTGGCCCAGGCGCTCGCTGCGCAGCGCGGCCAGGACTGCGGTTGCCTTCTCGTGGATGTTCCGGCGGCCGGCGCGCTTGAGCGCGGCGGAGATCTGCGCGCGGGTCAGCTTCGCGGCCCGGGCTGGCTCCGTGGCCTTGCCCAGCAGCTCCAGCGCATCGGGGGCGTCCAAGTCGCCGAAGGCCTCCAGGGCGGCCGGGAAGTAGTCCAGCAGCTGGTGCCGCAGCCGCTGGGTCTGCCGGGTCCGCTCCCAGATCAGCGTCTTGTGGGTGCGGGCCAGCACCTTCAGGCCCTCTGCCCCGGCGCTGTCACCCGCAACGGCCCGGAGCTGGTGGGAATCGGTGCGGACCATGTCGGTGAGCATGTGCGCGTCACCGGCGTCGCTCTTGGCACCGGACACGCCGTGCCGTTCCCGGTACCGCGATGCCTGCAAAGGGTTCACCGCGAACACCGAGTAGCCGGCCGCGACCAGGGCGGCGACCCACGGGCCGCGGTCGGTCTCGATCCCGATCACCACCTGCGCGGCGTCCAGATCATCGCTCAGCTGCTGCCCGATCAGCTCGTGCAGCCCGGCCATCCCGGCAACGCCCTCAGGCAGCCTCTTCCTGCCCAGCACCCGGCCCGCGGCATCCATCACCTCCACATCGTGATGGTCCTCAGCCCAGTCATCGCCCACGAAAAGCCGCACCGGTTCTCCCGTCCGCAACGCCGAATCACCTCAGCAGCCTGCGGGAGAACCATCAGCGACCTAATGAAACTGTGCTCACGCCAGCCGGCGGGCACGACATCCCAGCAGCGATTCAGCTCTCCCGGTCACCGGCAGGGGCACGGTCTCTCGTCAGGGCTCAGAACCCAGGAGATGCAAGTGCTCACCCGCCGGCGGCCACCAGGCACCGGGTCTGCCGTACGGCAGACCCGCTAACACTCATTAGGAGCTGTACTTCACCGGCGGAGATGCGTTCATGCCGCCGCCCGATCGGTCCCACGTGACGAGCATGCATAACGTCGGGCTGGCAATAGTACAGGTGCCACGGGCGGTCGTGAGGCGGCTGGCCGAAGAGGCCACCGGCCTGCCGGCCGGGGATCTGCGGTTCGGGTCGATGCCTCCGGTCTCAGCGGCCCGGCAGGCTGCGTGGGTCAGTACAGCCGGATTCATCTGCCATGAACTGGTCAATTCCGGTATCACCGAGGTCAGCCCGCTGATGGCCCAGGAGATGACCCGGCTGGCCGCCGCCGCCCTGCTGGAGACATTTTCCAACACCACGATGACCGTCGCCTACACCGAGGGCCCGGGCTGGGTGTCGCCCGCTGCGGTGCGCCGGGCCGCGGCGTTTATCGACGCCCACGCGGACCAGCCGATCACGCTGGCCGACATCGCCGCGGCGGCGGGCACGACGGGCCGGGCGGTGCAGCACGCGTTCCGCTATTACGGCATGACCGCGACCTGGTATCTGCGCCGGGCCCGGCTCGCGCGCGCCCACCAGCAACTGCAGGCCGCCGACCCGGCCAGCGGGGTGACGGTTGCCGCTGTGGCCCGCCAGTGGGGCTGGGGCAGCCCGAGCCAGTTCAGCGCCGCCTACCGGCGCCAGTTCGGCCTGCCGCCCAGCCAGACCCTGCGCAGCTGACCTGCTGACGTTGGCTACCGGCCATGACCCGGGCTTCCACCAGGGTGGGTCAGGGGGAGAACTCGCTGGGCTGGTCGGGGCCGGAGAAGGCGCCCTTGTCGCTGCAGATGTTGGTGTTGCCGCTGATGCCGCCGTAGGTCTTGGTGACGTTGTTGATGCTGGACGAACTCGACGACGCGGTGGGGGACGGCGACGCCGAAGCCGTCGCGCCCCTGAGGCCGGTGTAGTCGGACCCGAGGATCAGGTCGACCGCGTCGCTGGCCACGCCGCTGCTCGCGCTGACCGGCTGGACCTGCGCGTTCGGCACCACCGCGGCCAGGGCCCTGGCCGCCGCGGCTTCGGTGGCCGAGCTGTACTGGATGATCGTGCTCGACGACGGCGCGACCGCGTTGCCGGTGCCGACCACGGTGAAGTGGCTCTGGGTCAGTGACGACGCGGCTTTCGCGGCCAGACCCCCCGTGCCGGTCGCGTTGAGCACGTTGACCTGGACGCTCGCCGGGCTTACGGCCGGAGCGGAAGCGGACGGCGAGGCCGGGGCCGTCGGCGTGGCCGTCGCCTTGGCCTTGGCCGGCACGGTCTGGTCGTGCGCGATCTCGCCGAACAGCTGGGACGACTGCGGCTGCTCCCACAGCACCCGGTTGGCGTCGGTCGGGTCTTGGACCACCGGCACCTGGGTGAACTGGACCCCCTTGGTGCTCAGGCCCTGCATGCTGGTGGCGATGTTGCGCATGTCGTCGACGGACAGGCCGCTGTCGGTGGTGAGGGTCTTGGCCACGTCGCGCGCGATGGCGAACACCTTAGGCACGTTGGCCAGCACCTGCTTGGAGTCGATCTGCTGCAGCAGTGCGGCCATGAAGAACTGCTGCCGCTGGATGCGCTGCAGGTCGGAGCCCAGGCCGACGTGCCGTTCCCGGACGAAGGCCAGCGCCTGGGCCCCGCTCACGTGGTGTTCGCCCGCGGTCAGGTTCAGGCCGGAGGCGGGGTCCTTGATCGCTTCGGGCAGGCAGACGTTGACCCCGCCCAGGTCGTTGACCACCGACGTGAACCCACTGAAGTTGATCTCGACGAAGTGGTTGATGTAGATCCCGGTCGTCGACTCCAGCGTCTTCCACAGGCAGGCCGCGCCCCCGGCCGCGTACGTCGCGTTGAGCATCTCGTGCTGGCCGGCCACGGCCGTCTGGCCCTTGTCGCCCTGGCCGTCGGCCGAGCAGCCGATGACCGGGACCAGCGAGTCGCGGGGGAAGCTGATCACGACGGCGCCCTTGTGGTTGGGCAGGATGTGCAGCAGCATCATCGTGTCCGACCGGGCCCCCTGGATGGCCTGGGTGCTGCCGAATTGCCCGTTGGTGCCGACCCGGCTGTCCGACCCGATGACCAGGATGTTCAGCGCCGAGGTGTACTGCGGTGGCCGGCTCTTGCCCAGCAGGTTGGAGACGTCCTCCTGCTTGATCCCGTCGACCACGTCCCGGTAGGCGACGTAGGCGGCCAGCGACGCGGCGACCAGCACGATGGTCGTGACCACCGACACCCACTTGAGGATCGCGCGCTTGCGGGACTTCCCGGGCGGCCTGGGCGGCGGCGAGCCGTTGCCCGGGCCACCAGGTCCACCGGGGCCGTGCGGGCCGCCGGACTGGCTGCGCTGGCTGCGGCGCCCAGCCGGTCCGGGGGGCCCACCCGGTCCGGGGCCCCGCTGGCCCGCCGCTGGCTGGGCCGCGGGCGCCTTGGGCCAGACCGGGGACATCTCCGGCTGGGCCGCAGCGCCCCAGGGCTGGGCCGCGGGCCCCTTGGGTGCGGGCACGGCCGTGAACGGGTCGGTGAGCATGGGCCCGGGGCCGCCGGGGCGGGCGCCGGCCGGAGTGGCGGCGCTCACCTCGTCAAGATCACTCTTGGCTCGATCGCGTCGGCGGTCCATGGGTTACGGGTCCTTACTGACGGTCAGGGAACGCGTCAGTGGTCACCAGCCGCGCTCCGTGCCTGGGGCCTGCGTCAGCGGTTCCCGCGGGGCGCCCATCACTGTGTGCTAGGTAGTCGTACTCAGCCAGCTACGTTGCTGCCCCTCATGTTTTACCGTGTCCCAAAAAGATATTTGTTCGAAACGGGGCCAAAGGTACTTACGGTCTGATGTCGTGACCGGCCCGGCCTGCGGCGCGCGAGCCCGCCTGTCCGGCGGGGCTTGGCCACGCAGGGTGAGACGAACGAGCCTAGGGCCAAGTTCCCGCGGGCGCCCGTGACTGTGAACACGAGATGGCCTTGCGTAGCCGTCGCCTACCGGCACCTCTACAGTGGGTCCGTGCCCCGAGGACTCCGCGCGTCGAGCAACGGCGCTGACGCGGGCGACCGTTCCGATCCGGCCGGGCAGGCCGGATCGTCGCAGGCGGAAACGTCCGAGCCGGACGAGGCCGCCGCCGCGTCCGCGTCCGCCGAGCCTGCGGCCAAGTCGGCCGAGTCCGCTGCGTCTGCCACGGATGCCACTCCCGGTACCATCGCCGCCGTCGGCTCGGAGTCTCCGCAGTCCCAGAAGTCCCCGCAGTCCCAGGAGCCCCCACAGCCCCCCGAGTCGGCGGAGTCCCCGGACCCGTCAACGCAGGGCCTGCCGGGCCGGTTCGGCCCCCGGGCCGGCCGCGGCCACCCCGGCCTGGTCCGGCTGCCCGGGACGATCTTCGCGGCCATCACCCTCGTGCCGTCCGTGCTGGTCATGGCCTGGCTGCTGGCCGGGCTCCCGCTGCTGCTGGCCAACCGGTTCTCCGACATCCCGATGCTGATCATCTCGGTGCCGCTGGCCATCGCCCTGGTCTTCGTGGTCGTGCGCGAACTGCCGTCGGCCTGGCCGCACGGCATCCGGGAGTTTTGGGACCAGCGCCGCGACGAAGAGGTCCCCCCGCCGGAGAGCACCTCTCCGACCGAGCAGGCACGTACGCAGGAGCTGGCCGCCGTCCCGCGGGACCAGCCGAAACCCGACGTCCCCTGGTGGTCGCTGATCGCGACGCTGGTCGTGGTGGCCGGCTTCACGGCCTGGCAGCTGGCCGAGAACTCCCAGCAGATCATCGTGCTCCGCGACCCCGCCACCTACCTGCAGTTCGCCTACTGGATCGCGCACCAGGGGACGACCCACATCCCGCAATCGCTGGACGCGTTCAATGGCTCGCACCAGGGGATGACGTTCAGCAGCCTGGGCTTCTTCCAGGTCGGCACGATGGTCGTGCCCCAGTTCATGGCGGGGCTGCCGATGATGCTGGCCCTCGGGATCTGGGCCGGCGGCCCGCTCACCGCGGTCGCGATGGCGCCGGTCATCGGCGGCTGCGCGATCCTGGCCTTCGCCGGTCTGGTCGGCCGGCTCGCGGGCGGCCGGTGGGCCCCGGCCGCGGCCCTGGTGCTGGCGGTCAGCCTGCCCCAGCAGTACACCAGCCGGACCACGTTCAGTGAGACGCTGGCCCAGGTCATGCTGTTCGGCGGACTGTGCATGCTGGCCGATTCGTTCACGCTGACCAGCGGACGGCACTCGATGGCCGACCCGGCCGTGAACTCCTGGCGCGACGGCCCCACGCCGACCACCGCGCTGGCGTTTTTCGGCGGCCTGGCCATCGGCCTCACCCTGCTGATCCGCATCGACGGCGCCAGCGACCTGCTGCCGGCCATCCCGTTCCTGGGCATCCTGCTGGTGACCCGGCGGCCTCAGGCCGTCCCGTTCGGCCTCGGCCTGGGCCTGGGGGTCGCCTACGGCCTGGCCGACGGGTTCCTGCTGTCCCGGCCCTACCTGGACTCGCTCTCCGGCTCGCTGCGGCCGCTGGCCATCATCGCGCTGGCCGCTATCGTGCTGACCGGCATCGGCATGGCCCTGGTCAACATCCGCCCGTTCCGCCGCTGGATCCGGCTGCTGCTGCAATCGCGGCCGCTGCGCTGGCTGCCGGAGGCCGCCGCCGTCCTCACCGTGCTGGTGGTCATCGGCTTCGCACTGCGGCCCTACTTCCAGACCGTCCGGGGCGAGACCAACCCGGCCACCATCAGCTACGTCGCCGAGCTGCAGAAACTCGCGGGCCTGGCCATCGACGGGCACCGCCAGTACGCCGAAGACAGCCTGTACTGGGTCATCTGGTACCTGGGCGTGCCCGCCGTGATCCTGGCCACCCTGGGCCTGGCCCTGCTGGTCCGCCGGGGCCTGAAGTCCCTGCTGACCTGGCAGGACAGTGGCGCGGCCCGGATCTGGGCCCTGCCGCTGCTGATCACCGGCTGGGTCGTGGTGAGCGTGCTCTGGCGCCCGGGCATCATCCCCGATCAGCCCTGGGCCAGCCGCCGGCTGGTCCCGATGGTGCTGCCCGGGCTGATCCTGGCCGCGACCTGGATGGCGGCCTGGCTCAAGGACCGCGGGCACCGGCTCGGCGCCAGCCGCGCGGCCGGGTCGATCGTGGCCGTCTGCTGCGTGATCGCGCTGCTGGTCCCGGCGGCCGTCACCACCTTCGGGGTCGGCACGGCCAGGACCGCGAGCGGCTCGACCCGGCCCACGGCCAACGGGCTGGCCTTTAAGCGCACCGGGCAGGGCGAGTATCAGGCCGTCCGCGAGCTGTGCTCGGCCATCGGCGCGAACGCGTCCGTGGTGATCGTGGACGCCACGACCGCGGACCGGTTCAGCCAGGTGGTCCGGGGCATGTGCGCGACCCCGGCGACCCGGATCGACGACCCCACGTTGGGCGAGGTGTCCGCCGTGGTGAACAACATTGAAAAGGTCGGCCGCCGCCCGGTGCTGCTGGCCGGCACCCAGGCGCAGCTGTCCGGTTACGGCGGCAGCGCGCGCAAGGTCGTCGACCTGCTGACCACCCAGGACGCCCACGAACTGACCCAGCCGCCCACCCGGAACTGGCTGATTCACTTCGTCGTCTGGCTGTCCGCGCCGGGCGGAGTTACCGGAGGAGCGGTGTCAAACCAGACAGCAGGGTATTCTCGCCACGCGTGAGCACTCCTACCGAACCAGGACCCTTCGACGACCGGTCCGACCAGCCGGCCAGGCCCAAACGGGCGGGCGGATCTCACGAACAGGTCCCTTCGCCCGGTCCGTCCCGGGGCTCGACCCCGCTGGATGAGCTGTTCTCCTCCGAACCGGCTTACGAGCCCGAGCCGTCCTACGACGCCGGGCCGTCTTACCCATCGGAGCCGGACTACCAGCCAGAACCGCCCGCCGGCGCCGCCTACGACTACCCGCCGCCCCCGTCCTACGACCCGGCCGCATACGGCGCGCCACCCTCGTCGGCTCCATATGACGCACCGCCCCCGCCGGCCTCGTACGACTCCTCGGCCCCACCGGCCTCGTACGACTCTCCGGCCCCGCCGGCCTCGTACGACTCTCCGGACACTTACGCCCCCCGGGTCCCGTACGACCCGCCCACCCCGCCGATCCCGTACGAACCGCCAGCCCCTCGCGCCTCGTACGACCCTCCAGCCTCGTACGAGCCCCCGGCCCCAACAGCACCGCCGACACCACGGGCCTCCCCAGCGACATCAGCCTCACCAGGCCTGTACGACACACCCCCCAGCTACGACCTGCCCCCGTCGTACGACTCCGCGGCCTACAACGGCGCCCCCACCTACGAGGCCCCACCCGCCTCGGCCGCCCCACCCGCCCCCGCCGTCCCGTCCGGCTATGACAATGCGCCAGGCTACGAACCGGCTTACTCAGCCCCTTCGTACGGCGGCGGCACCGTGACGCCGGACGGCCCGCCCACCCAGGCCCAGCCGGTAGCGGAGGCCGAGTCCCGGCCGCAGTTCGTGCCCGAGCCCAAGTTCACCTACGAAGGAGCTCCCGACGACGGCCGGGCCCCCCGGGTCTCCATCGTGCTGCCCTGCTACAACGAGCAGGATCACGTGCTGCTCGAACTGGAGCGGATCAGCCGGGCCATGGACGCCAGCGGGATGCCGTACGAGCTGATCGCAGTGGACGACTGCTCCACCGACGCGACGCTGGCCCGGCTGCACCTGGCCGAGCCGAAGCTGCCCCGGCTGAAGGTCGTGCACTTCCCGCGCAACGGCGGCGCCGGCACGGTCCGCCGGATCGGTTCCCAGCAGGCCCAGGGCGACATCGTGGTCTGGACCGACGCCGACATGACCTACCCCAACGAGCGGATCCCCGAACTGGTCGCCATCCTCGAGGAGAACCCGCTGGTCGACCAAGTCGTCGGCGCCCGGACCACCGAGGAAGGCACGTACAAATTCCTGCGGGTACCGGCCAAGTTCCTCATCCGCAAGCTGGCCGAGCGGCTGACCAATTCCAAGATCCCCGACCTGAACTCCGGGCTGCGGGCCTTCCGGCGCGAGATCGCGCTGCCGTACCTGCGGCTGCTGCCACCCGGGTTCTCCTGCGTCACCACGATCACGCTGGCGTTCCTGTCCAACGAGCACGTGGTCCAGTACGTGCCGATCGACTACGCCAAGCGGGCCGGGGTCTCGAAGTTCCGCTTCGTCCACGACGCCTACCGGTACATCCTGCAGGTGCTGCGGATGGTGATGTACTTCAACCCGCTCAAGGTGCTGATGCCGGTGGCGCTGTTCCTGCTCGGGCTGGGCATCGCCAAGGGCATCTATGACCAGTTCGCCCACCCTCTGTACTTCGCCATTAACACAGTGCTCATATTCGTGACCGGGCTCATCATCGCGTCGCTGGCCCTGCTGGCCGACCTGATCGTCCGATCCCGCGGTGACACCTGACCCCGTTATTCTCGGCACATGATCGATTGCCCGACACGCCGGCCGGTACCGTGCGCATCGCACTGATCGGCCCGGCACACCCCTACAAGGGGGGTGGCGCCCGGCACACCACCGAGCTGGCCCGCTGGCTGTCCGACGCGGGTCATGACGTCGTCATCGAGTCGTGGCTGCACCAGTACCCGGCCGGGCTGTACCCAGGCGGGCAGCAGACGGTTGACGTGGCCGAGGGGGAGCCGTTCCCGGCCACCCGGCGCGAGCTGTCCTGGCGCAGCCCGATCGGCTGGTGGCGGGCTGGCCGCCGGCTCCGGGACCAGGATCTGGTGGTGTTCGCGCTGCTGATCCCGCCGCAGGCCGTCCCGTACCTGGCCATCCTGAGCGGACTGCAGGCCAAGCTGCCGGGCGCGCGCGGCGGTAAGCCCACGCCGCGGACCGTGGTCATCTGCCACAACGTGGCCCCGCACGAGAGCCGTCCCGCCGACCAGCAGCTGGTCCGCTGGCTGCTGCGCCGGGCCGGCGCGGCGCTCACCCACTCGGACAAGGAGGCGGCCCGGGCGCGCGAACTGGCCCCGGCCGCGCTGGTGACCGCGGCCCGGATGCCGCCGCACCTGCCGGCCGCCGCCGCCGCGGTGCCGCCGGGCGATCATTCCGCTTCTGCTGTTCTAACCGGCTCTCAGCCCGCTGAGTCCCCGGCCGCCACCCGGTTGCTCTTCTTCGGCATCGTCCGTCCCTACAAGGGACTGGACGTACTGCTGCGGGCCATGGCCCGGGGCCCGGAGCAGGTGACGCTGACCGTGGCCGGCGAGTTCTGGGGCAAGGCCGAGGCGGAGACCCGGGCGCTGATCGAGCAACTCGGGCTGACCAGCCGGGTCACGCTGCGTCCCGGCTACGTGGCCGCCGACCAGATCCCGGCCCTGTTCGACGCGGCCGACGCGCTGGTGCTGCCCTACCGCACGGCGACGTCGTCCCAGAACGCCTGGCTCGCGTTCGAGTACGGCAAGCCGGTCGTGGTGACCCGGGCCGGGACGCTGGCCGACGCGGTGCGGGACGGCGTGGACGGCGTGGTGTGCGAGCCGGACGACGAGGACGACCTGCTCCGGGCGCTGGTCCGGTTCAGCGCGCCGGGGGAGGCGAACCGGCTGCGCTCGGGGGTACAGGCGGCCGATCCGGGACGGTACTGGAAGGAGTACCTGGATGCCCTGCTGAGCTTCGTGCCTGCGCCGGGACCCGGTCCCGACCCCGGTCCTGATCAGCCGGGGTCTGATCCTGATCCTGCTCCGGACGCACCGGGTCTGCGGCCGACGTCCCGCTAGCCTCCTCGAGCGCCATCCGGCTCTCTTCCAGCGCCGCGCGGCGCTGCTTGCGGCCCACGCTCGCCGCGACTGCGGCCCAGCTCAGGTCGCCGATGGTCGTCACCACCCGCGACATCAGCGCGACGACCAGGGCCGGCCCCGGCGGCATGACCGGCGACAGGACCGCGATCAGCGCCAGTTCCCGCGGGCCGATGCCGCCCGGGAACGGGATGAGCAGGAACCCCACCGTCCAGGCCAGCGCGTACCCGCCCGCGGCCAGCAGCAGGACGTGCAGGCTCTTACCGGCGATGTCGCCCACCAGCAGCCAGGCCTGCAACCCGTAGAAGACCCAGGCCAGCGCGGTCCAGCCCACCGCGCGGCCCACGCCGCCGAGCGTCAGCGCCCGCTCCAGGCCGGGCCGCCGGACCAGCCGCAGCAGCAGGTCCAGCCCGAACTTGGTCACCGATGGCCACAGTCCGAACAGCAGCACCGGGATGAAGATCAGCACCCACCAGTAGTGCCGCAGGGCCGCGGCCGAGGCCAGCGGGAGCAGGATCCCGGCCATGACCAACCCCACCACCAGTGTGATGGCCATGCTGACCAGGCTGGCGGCGCCGCTGCGCCGTTTGGGCACCCGGTAGTCCTGGGCCAGGCTGACCTGGGCCGCCATCGACCAGACCGCGCCGGGCACGTACTTGGCCAGCTGGCCCAGGAAGTTCACCCGTACCGCGACCGGCATCGGCAGCCGTGATCCCAGGTCGGTGAGCAACGCCCGCCAGGCCAGCATCTGGCACCCCAGTGCGGCGATCACGGCTACGGCCGCGCCCACCACGTCGTACCAGGACAGCTCGCCCAGCGCCGCGTGCACCTGCGGCCACTTGGACGCCAGCCCGTAGCAGGCGAGCCCGAGCGCGAAGATCAGCAACGCGGCCCGCACCCACGGGCTCGAACTGATCTTGCGCAGGTTGATTCGCCTCGGCACGCGGCCAGCGTACCCAGGTCCGGCCAGGTTCCCGCCCCGCCTTGGCAGGAATCGTGCGGATATTGACACGAAAGCCTCTGGTCGCGGCCGGGGCCCACGGGCAGGCTGGCCACAGTAATGGACACGACCACACCGCCCGGCAGCACCGTCGACGGCCAGCCGCCCGGTCCCCGTCCTGACCTGGCCCACCCCGCTGCATCCCGGCCGTGGCAGTCGCCGGCGTTCCGCGGCTGGGCCGCCCTGGTCGTCGTGTACGTGTTCTGGGGCGGCACGTACCTGGGCATCCGGGTCGGGGTGGAAACGATCCCGCCGCTGCTGCTGGCCGGGGTGCGCTACCTGATCGCCGGGCTGATCCTGTTCCCGATCGCGATCCGCGGGGGCACCCCGCAGGAGCGGGCCGCCGGCCATCCCAACCGGGCCAACTGGGTCGCCTGCGCGATCGTCGGCCTGCTGCTGCTGCTCGGCGGCAACGGCCTGGTCACCGTGGGCGAGCGCACCGTCCCGTCCGGCTTCGCCTCGCTGCTGGTGGCCACGGTCCCGCTGTGGCTGCTGGTCATGGACGCCGTGCTGAGCCGCACCTGGATCGGCTGGCTCCCGCTGACCGGCCTGGTGGCCGGCCTGGTCGGGGTCGCGCTGCTGGCGGGCCTGGGCGATCACACCTCGGCCAGCGGCGCCTCCGGCACCGGCATCGCCATCATCTTGTTCGCCAGCGTTTCCTGGGCCGCGGGGACGATCCTGACCGGCAGGCTCAAGGCCCTGCCGCAGCGCCCGTTCGTGTCCACCGCGATGCAGATGATCATCGGCGGGGCGGTCATGACCGCGCTGGCCGCGGCGACGGGAGAGTTCAGCTCGTTCCACCTGAGCCAGGTCTCGGCCCGCTCCTGGCTGGCGCTGGCCTACCTGATCGTCCCCGGCTCGATCCTGGCCCTGTCGGCCTACGGCATCGCCGTGCGCAGCAGCCTGCCCACCTCGACCGTCGCGACCTACGCCTACGTCAACCCGGTCGTCGCCGTCATCCTCGGCACCACGATCCTGAGCGAGAAGCTCACCCCGATGATGCTGCTGGGCGGCGCCTTCATCATCGCCGCCGTCGCCCTCATCGTCTGGCGCCGGGGAAGCCCAGGTCACTAGCAATGTTGGCGTTTGATTTGCGCAGGACACCGGAAGTTCATAGAGTATGAACACGCGACGCGGGGTGGAGCAGTTCGGTAGCTCGCTGGGCTCATAACCCAGAGGTCGTAGGTTCAAATCCTACCCCCGCTACCAGGTCAGAGGCCCCTTCCGGATTCGGAAGGGGCCTTCTTGCTGTGCCTTGTGCACGTGATTGTGCAGGGGGATTCTGGGTGCGTAGCCCAGAGGCCGCGGGCAGATCGGGGCCGAATCTGTGGCCGCGCGCAGATTTAGGCGTCGCGGAGCCGGAGTACCAGGCCGCCGAGGAGGAGCGCTCCGGCGGCCCAGGCGGCGAGTACGCCGAGGCCCTGCCAGGGGGTGAGCGGCAGGGCGCGGATGTTCACCGTGGCCTGGATGTCCAGACCCGCAGGCATGGGGGCAATCTGTTCCAGGTGCCGTCGCCAGGCCCCGGCGCTGATCGTGGTGATGAGGAGCGGGAACAGGAACAGGAGCCCGAGCACGATCCCGATCGCCGCGGCGCTGTCGCGCACCATGGTGGCGATGCCGAGGGCGAGCAGCCCGATGAGGGCCAGGTACAGCGCGGAGCCGAGGGCTGCACGCAGGTCGGTGCCGCTCCCGAGCGACAGCGGCGGGCCGGCCAGGCCGTGGCCGGGCAGGATGAGCTGCCCGGCCAGTACCGACCCAACCGTGGCGACGGTCCCGGCGGCCAGCAGCAGACCGGTGACGACCGTGGCCTTGGCCGCGAGAACACTCACCCGGGCCGGCATCGCGGCGAACGTCAGGCGGATCATCCCGGTGCTGTACTCGCCGCCGATCGCGAGCACGGCCAGGATCGCGGCCGCCGCCTGCCCGAGATATACGCCGGTAAGGGAGACCTTCGCGGAATCCTGGCCGCATCCGCCGGCGACATGGCAGGTCACCGACCCCGCTACGGTTGCGCTGACGGCCGCGGTGAGGACGACGACGGCCAGCAGCAGCCCGCCGGTGCCGCCCACCGTCCGCAGTTTCGTCCACTCTGCGCGCAGGGTCCGGGCATGTAGGGTCCGGCTCATGCGTCTCTCCGGTGCAGCAGAAAGGCGGCCAGCGCCAGCGCGGCTGCGGCCCAGCCGCACAGCACCGCGAGGCCGGCCCATGGTGCCAGTGGGTAGTAGCCGAACATCGGCGTGTAGGCGGCGGCGACCTGCGGGTACGCCGGGAGGCTCTGCTCGACGGCGATGGCGGCAGCGGGGGTGACCCGCAGAACCCAGTCCGCGGCGCCGACGGGCAGGGCCGTGATCGCGAGCAGGTACGGCAGGACGATCCCGACGATCACGACGGTGACCGCGAGCGCGCCGCGACGCAATACCGCGCCGATGGCCAGAGCGAGGATGGCCGCGACGGCGATGAGCGCGGCGGCGCCGGCAATGACCCGCAGTTCGGTGAGCGCCGTCACCGGCAGGATCGGGTTGTTGCCGCTACGGAGTCTGCTCAGGCCGATCGGGAGCGCGGCGGCGACTCCGGCGAGCCCGGCGGCGAACGTGACCGCGCCGATCACGATGACCTTCGCGGCCAGGACCCGGCCGCGGCGCGGAGACGCAGCCAGGGTGACACGGATCAGGCCGCGCCGGTACTCGGCGGTGATGAACAGCGCGCCGAGGACGCCCGCCGCGATCACCGCCGCGAACGAGCCGACACTGATGGCGTCCTCGATCCGTGCCCCGGCTCCGGCCTGGTTGGCCACGAACGGCGCGATGTCGCCGCGGCCGCTGACGGTGAAGCCGCCGCCAGTCCGGCGGAAGGTGTCCAGGCCGGTGGGGCCGTTGTTCCCGACGTCGCTGCCGGTCCACTCTCCGCCGGGCCAGGTCCCACCGAGGCTGAGGTGATCAAAGGCGCCCGTGTCCTGGGTGGAGACAGAGGCGCTGGATTCACCGATAGCGGATTGGCTCAGTGTCTCGGCGTGGTCGGGCGATGCCGCGAACAGCCCAGCCTGGGCGGTGGCCGGCAGGCGGGTGAGGGTGACGGTGCCGACTTTGATCCAGCTGGAGCCGTTGGCCGAGTCCCAGCCGGTAATCCTGTCGCCATGCCGGGTCAACCGCAGCCAGCGTGGTGCCGCGGTCGTCACCGTCCCGCCCGGGGCCGCAGTGTCACCGGTGTAGTTCCACTGCATCCGGACCCCGTGGCGGCCGGTGACCATCATCGCCGCGTACGCCGAACCTGGCTTGGTGGACGCGGTGACGATGATTCCGGCCTTGGACCACGGCTCAATGTGCGAAGTCCAGCCGGCGGTCGGGCTCTGCCCGGCCGCGCCGCTGCTGCCGGAGCCGGACATCAGGCCGGTCAGGGAGGTAACCCGGACGGTGATACTTCCGTCTGCGGGCATCGTCCGGTGCACGAAGGAGAACTGGTCGGTCACCGCCCCGCCGCCCGGTCCCGTCGGCGGGGCGGCACAGCCGTTGCCTCCGCATGAGCTGTTGTTGAGCAGCGTGAACACCGTAGGGAGCGCGACCACGACGAGAATGATGATGATCCAGCCGGGGACCGTCCGCAGCTTCGTCCACTCCGCGTGCAGCAGCCGGGTGAACCTGTCGTTCGGCCCAGCACTCAGCCCCGGCCGGCGCGGGCCAAGAACTACCATGATGCCGCCTCCGTCCCGGAGGCCCTGAACTCGACGGCTTCCCGGGTCAGTTCCAGGTAGGCCTCCTCCAGCGTCGCCCGGTGGGCGGATACCTCGCTGAACGGGACCGCGTCACCGGACAAAAGCCTCACAGCTTGTCCGGCGTCCATTCCGGTGATGGTGAGCAGGTCGGGACCCGCGGCCGTGACGGTGGCCCCCGCATTGGCCAGCAGCGACGTCGCCTCAGTCGGCGCGGTCGTGCGCAGCGTCACCTGGCCAGCAGATGCGGCGGCGATCAGCTCGGCCACGCTGATGTCGGCGAGGACCCGGCCGCGGCCGACCGCGATCAGGCGAACGGCGGTGTCCTGCAGCTCGCTCATCAGGTGGCTGGAGATCAGCACGGCCCGGCCCTGGTCAGCCAGGGCCTTCAGGTAGCCGCGCAACCAGACGATGCCCTCGGGGTCCATGCCGTTGAACGGCTCGTCGAACATGAGCACGGGGGGATCGCCGAGCAGGGCGGCGGCCATGCCGAGCCGCTGCCGCATGCCGAGCGAGTAACCGCCGGCCTTGCGGCGGGCCGCCGCACCCAGACCGGACTGCGCGATCACCTCGTCGACCCTCGTGGCGGGAAAGCCCTGCGAATGAGCCAGCCAGAGCAGGTGGTTGCGGGCAGTGCGGCTGGGCTGCAGCGCGGCGACGTCTAGCAGGGAGCCGACGTGAGACAGTGGCGGCCTGAGGCCGTGGTACGGCCGCCCTCCGATCAGGGCGGTACCTGCGTCGGCCGCGTCCAGGCCGAGGATCACCCGCATGGTGGTTGATTTCCCGGCCCCGTTCGGCCCCACGAACCCGGTCACCTGCCCGGGCGGGACGGTGAACGTCATGCCGTCAAGCGCCTGCACGCGGCCGAATCGCTTACGCAGCCCGGTGACTTCGATAGTTGCTTCCATGAGGAAGGTTCTACGGAACCGGCCATTACAGCGGCCGGACAGCGGCCGTAATGTCGGTGTAAGGCCCGGCGGGGCATGCTGGGGCGGGACCGCTGTGGATCGACCTGGTGGCGGCCCGGGAAGGGGAGACGGCGATGACGCTCCGGTCGCGCCGCACCGTGCGGATGCGTTTGACCGCCCTGTACTGCGCTCTGTTCGTGCTGTCGGCGGTGCTGCTGCTGGCCATCACCAACAGCGTGGGATCCAGCAGCTCCAACGAGGAATCCAGCGCCACCGGGACAACGACCAAGATTGTGTCGGTACAGTCGGGCCTCTCGCACCGGTACCTGCTCGGCTCGGCCGTCGCGCTCGGCGTCATGCTGGTGGTGTCGGTGGTTGCGGGCTGGGTCATCGCGGGCCGGGCGCTACGCCCGGTGCGCCAGATGACCGTGACCACGCAGCGGATCTCCGCGAGCAATCTGCATGAGCGGCTCGCCATCGAAGGCCCCGATGACGAGCTCAAAGACCTTGCCGACACGATCGACGCGTTGCTGAGCCGGCTGGACGGCGCATTCGCCGCGCAGCGCCGGTTCGTCGCCAACGCTTCCCACGAGCTGCGCACCCCGCTGGCCGCCATTCGCGCGTCGGTGGATGTCGCCGTGGCCAAGCCCAGGCCGGTGCCGGCCGAGACGATCACAGTGGCCGACCAGGTCCGCGCGGAGCTGGACAAGGTCGATGAGCTTCTGGACGGACTGCTGGTGCTGGCCCGCGCTGAGCACGGCGCGCTCCCTGGTCAGGCCGTGCTCCCGCTGGATTACGTCGTAGCGGCGGCCCTGGCCGTGCACCAGGACGCGATCGCGGCCAGGAACCTGACCGCGCAGCACGTCAGCGACGGCGACGGCATCTGGGTCGAAGCCAGCCAGCCGCTGCTGCGCCGCCTGGCCGACAACCTGATCGGCAACGCCATCGTCCATAACCGTGACGGCGGCTGGATCGCCGTCACCACCCTCGCTGATAGCGGCGCGGCCCGGCTGATCATCGAGAACGGCGGCGACGTCCTTCAGCCGGCCCAGGTCGCCGGGCTGGCTCAGCCGTTCCAGCGGCTCGGCGCCGACCGCACCGGCTCCGATGACGGCGCCGGGCTCGGCCTGTCGATCGTCGCGGCGATCACGCACGCGCACCACGGCTCCCTGCAACTGGACGCGAGGCCAGACGGCGGCCTCGTGGTCGCGGTAACGCTGCCGCTGGCCGCGCGCGCCGTCGCCGCCGAGGTCGTCGCGTGAGGGTCCTGGTGGCCGAGGACGCCCGCTCCCTCGCCGACCGGGTGGCCGAGGGCCTGCGGGACCAGGGTATGGCCGTGGACATCGCCCGCGACGGGCTGGAAGCCGCGGCCAAACTCGACGTCAACGCCTACGACGTGGTCCTCCTTGACCGCGACCTGCCTGGCATTCACGGTGACGACCTCTGCCAGATGATCACCTCCCGCGACCAGCGGGTCATGGTGCTGATGCTGACCGCGGCCGGCTCACCCGAGGAGCGGGTAAGCGGCCTGGGCTTGGGCGCCGACGACTACCTGGCCAAGCCGTTCCACTTTCCCGAGCTCGTGCTTCGTATCCGCGCCCTCGCCCGCCGCCAGCCCGCCGCCCGCGCCCGTGTCCTGCGCACAGCCGGAATCGAGCTCGACCCCGCCGTGAGGACCGCAACCCGGGACGGACGGCCGCTGGACCTGTCGGTCAAAGAGTTCGCCGTCCTGGAGGTCCTGCTGCACGCCAGCCCGGCGTTCCTGTCCGCCGAGGACCTCCTGGAGAAAGCGTGGGACGAGCAGGCCGACCCATTCACCACCACCGTCACCGTCACCATCAGCCGCTTGCGCCGCAAACTCGGCGACCCGCCTGTCATCACCACTACCCCAGGCGTCGGGTACCGCATCGCCAGCCAGGTAGAAGACCAGCCCTCTGCTACCTGACCTACGTGCTGTGAACACGGTCAGCGGCGTGGCCGTGGTCTGCTCGCCGAGCCAGCTGTTAGCATCGAGAGTCGCAGATGCCCGACGAAACAAGCGAAAATCGATGTTTTGCTCGACGGGATACAGACCTGATTCACTGACCGTCCGGGTACTGCTTGCTCCCTGCCGACGGACCCAGCCGTCCACCCGCGCAAGTGAAGGAGCCCGCATCATGGTCACCAAAGCTCTCCTGGTACGTCTCGAGGCCCTGCCGGGCAAGGAGGCGGAACTCGCAGACTTCCTCACCGGAGCGCGGTCGATCGTGATGGAGGAGCCAGGCACCATCGCCTGGTTCGCCATCCAATTTGGCCCCTCGACCTTTGGCGTGTACGACGTGTTCCCCGACGACGCAGCCCGAGACGCTCACCTCGCCGGCGGCGTGGGCCAGGCGCTCGGACCCAATACCGGCGTGCTCTTCTCCGAGCCGCAGATCGAGAAGATCGACGTAATCGCTGACAAGCTCCCGGGGTAACCGGCTGCGCGCTTGGTACTCTGCCGTCAGCCCGCACTGAAGCGCGGCCGCAGATCGCTGGGCGCAGGTGGCGCCCAAGCCCAGCGACGTCACCGGGCAGTGGCTGGGCCGGCCGGGCTGGCTGTACGGGTCCGGCGGCTGCGGTTATGGTGCCGGTGTGGGGCGTTCTGCGTCTGCCGGCCTGGCCGATGGCGTGCATGGCTTCCCGGCCGCCCTGACCAGTTTCGTCGGCCGGGCCGGGCCGTCGCGCGAGGTGGCGGGGCTGCTGGCCGAGCGCCGGCTGGTGACGGTGACCGGGCCGGGCGGATCGGGCAAGACCCGGCTGGCCACCGAGGTCGCCCGGCGGGTGGCGGACCGGTTCGCGGACGGGACGTGGCTGGCCGAGCTGGCGCCCGTGGCCGACCCGGCGGCGGTGGCCACCGCGGTGGCCGCGGCCTTGGGGGTGCGGGAGCAGCCGGGGGTACCGGCTGCGGAGGTGGTGGCGCAGGCGCTGGCCCGGCAGCAGCTGCTGCTGGTGCTGGATAACTGCGAGCACGTGATCGGCGCGGCCGCGGAGCTGTGCGCCGGGCTGCTGGGCGCTTGTGATGACGTGAAGATCCTGGCCACCAGCCGGGAGCCGCTGGCGGTAGGGGGTGAGGCCCGGTACCGGCTGGCGCCGCTGGCGCTGCCGGACCTGGAGGACCTGGCCGTGCCGGCCGGGGCGGAAGCGGTGGTGCTGTTCGCGGACCGTGCCCGCAGCGCTGACGCCCGTTTTGTGCTGGATGACCGGACTGGCCCGGTGGTGGCGCGGCTGGTGGCCCGGCTGGATGGGATGCCGCTGGCGATCGAGCTGGCCGCGGCGCGGGTGGAGGCGCTGGGCGTGGCGCAGCTGCTGGATCGGCTGGGTGACGGGTTCGCGCTGCTGGCGGGCGGGGACCGGCTGGCGCCGTCGCGGCAGCGGTCGCTCGCGGCCACGGTCGAATGGAGTTACCAGCTGCTGGATGAGGCTGAGCGGCGGGTGTTCCGCCGGGTCTCGGTGTTCCCGGGGCCGTTCACGCTGGAGGCGGCTGAGGCGATCGCGGGGCCCGGCGCCGATCGGGCGGTGCTGCACCTGGTGGACTGCTCGCTGCTGGTCCCGCCGCAGCCGGGTGCCGATGGCCGGTCCCGGTACGCGATGCTGGAGACGCTGCGGGCCTACGGGAACCGGCTGCTCGCCCGGACCGGGGAGGATGACGCGGCGGCGGCCGCGCTGGCCCGGTGGGCGCTGGAGGTGGCCGAGCGGGCGGCCGCGGGTCTGCAGACCAGTACAGCCGAGGAGCAGGATGCCGCGCGGTGGCTGGACGCCGAGGATGCCGCTATGGGGCAGGTGCTGGCCTGGGCGATAGACCACGATCTGCTGCGGCCGTGCGGCTGGCGACCGCGCTGGGCTGGTGGTGGGTGCTGCGGGGCCGGCTGCCGGGCCAGTACGGGCTGCTCCGCGAGGTGGCCCGGCGTGCCGAGGCGGGCAGCTATGGCTCGTGCGCCGTCCAGCAGTGGCTGGGCATGGCCGCGCTATTCTCCGACGACCAGGCCGGGGCGCTGGAGCATTTCACCGCGCTGTGCGACGCGGCCCCGGACGGGGGGCCGTCCCGGACGCGGGCCGACGGCCTGGCCGGGCGGGCGGTAGTACTGCTTAACCTGGGCCGGACCGGCGAGGCGGCCGAGGAGGCCCGCCGGTCGCTGGCGGTGGCCCGGGAGATCGGCTATCCGGAGGGGAGGTTTTGGCCCTGGGCACCCTTTGCTTCACCGCCCAGTCCTGCGATGACTTCGACGGCGCGGTGCAGCTGGCCCGGCAGGCCGCGCAGATCACCGTCGGCGTGCCCGGGCGGTCCGTCCGGTGGTGCAGCCATGTCTTGACCGGCGCCCTGATCGCCGCCGGGGACCTGGCCGCCGCCGATCATGTCTGCGCGGAGGGTCTGGCCCGGTCCCGGGAGACCGGCGATCTGTTCAACCGGTTGGGCCTGCTGCCGAACATGGCGATCCTGGACTTGCACGCAGGCCGCCTCGAGGACGCCGCCGCGCACCTGAGGGAAGAGCTCCAGCTGGGGGTGCGGGTCGGCGGCTGGCTCGAGGTGACCAACAGCCTGGACGGCTGCGGGTTCCTGTGCGCCGCGACCGCACGCCCGGCCGAGGCCGTCACGATCTGGGCCGCCGAGGCCGCGCTCGCCCAGCAAGCGGGTGT
Organism: Streptosporangiaceae bacterium; assembly: GCA_965277615.1. Lineage (GTDB taxonomy): Bacteria > Actinomycetota > Actinomycetes > Streptosporangiales > Streptosporangiaceae > Bog-532. The sequence continues at coordinate 1,801,070 of CBDIDG010000005.1, forward strand.
TGTGGAATGGCCCGCAGACGTGCGCCTCCGGGAGGAGCCCCTGCGCGCCGCCCGCCAAGCGCTCGGGCCCGACCGGACCCGTGCCGCCGAAGAACGCGGTGCGGCGATGAGCCTGGCCACCGCGGCCGAATACGCTCTCCTGCTCACCGGACCCGACACGGAGCAGACCCAGGCGCCGCCGGGCCTGGACCAGCTCAGCCAACGGGAACGGGAGCTGGTCACCCTGGTCGCGCAGGGCCGCACCGACGCCCAGATTGCGGCCGAGCTGTACATCAGCGTCAGCACCGTCCGCTCGCACCTGGACCGGATCCGCGACAAAACCGGCTGCCGCCGCCGGGCCGACCTGACCCGGCTGGCCCTGACCACCGGCCTGGTGTAAGCACGCCCCAGACCCGAAAGGGTAATCACCGTGAAGCGGGCCCCCGGCCGTTCCCGGCTGGGGGCCCGCTCTGTTTGGCTAGCTGCCGAAGGTGAAGCCAGTTCCGCTGGCGCTCGTGATCCGGTACGGGGAACTGATGCTGAACGCGGTGAGGTGGCTGCCGGTGTCGGTCTGGTAGTTGCTGACGCGCCCGTTCATCGTCGGGGCGAGGGATCCGCCCGGCGAGTTGTTGAAGACTTCGCCGTAGGTCTGCGTCTCGGTAACGGCACCGAAGCCGCCCGGCCAGTACGACTCGGGGATGTAGCCGAAGTATTTGCCGCCGTAAGTGAACCAGACGTTCCCGCCGGTGATCCAGTAGCCAAACTCAGGGCTGGTGCCGACCGGCGGGTTGAACGAGCCGGGCTTGACCGAAGTTGATGACACGAAGCCGGTTTCGTAGCCGTTGAAGTTCCCGGCCGTCCAGGCCGTCGTGAAGAGCGTCGGCTTCGTCGTCGCATTCTGCGCGTCGGAGCTGACGCCGAACTCGAAGGCGTTACCGGCTGCGTCCCGGACGAAGGTCTCGGTCAGGGAGTGGTTGTCCTCGGTAGAGCCGGTATGGTCCTTGAGCTGCTGGCTCTGGATGAGAAAGTGTTCCTGCATCCAGCTCGGCCCGGCCGGGCCGCTATCGAATCCGGTGGCCCAGGAATACTGCTCGCCGGCCGTGTTGTGGACGACGGTGACGGGGGAAGAGCTAGTGACCTTCCCGGGGACCAGCTCGTGTGCGGACTGGTGTGTACTGGCGCTAGCGCCGAGCGCTGGGAATAGAAGGGCAGCAAGCGTAACACCGGCACCGGCTGTGATAGTGGCCATGGTCTTGCTCACGTTTTATTTCTCTCTGAAATATCGACGGCCTGCACGGGAAAAGAATTGAGGTTCTTTTCTGCTTCTGGGCTCAGTTTGCTTGGCGAGAGTAGCGGCACGGTTTGCCGGCCGGTTGCACCCCGGTTGCACGAGGACGGCCACGCGACATTCATAATGGCCGGTTAATAATTTCAAAAGTAAAAAGGCCTCCAGCTGTCCCGGGCCGGGACAGCTGGAGGCCGCTACGTCGCGCGACGGCGCGCCTAAATCATCGATCGGAAAATCCGGTGGCCGCGTTTTGTGACCATGGTCGTGACTGAGACGGGGTAAGAGGACGGGCAGGGATCCAGGCCTGGACCGAACCTGAAGCCCTGCCCGTCAGCGGGACCTAGCGCCCGGACACCTCGAAAACGTAGGTGCCCCAGTTGTCGTAGGGATCCCAGTCGGCTTTGGGCGGAATGTACTCGGTGGCCAGCCAGAGACCGGAACCGCCCGGGTCAGGCGCGACGAACGAGTAGTCGCCCCAGCGGGCCGTGCTGTACGGCGGCGCATCGGAGAAGCTCAGGTGCGGGCCGCTTCCCGCCGCCACGGTCGTGATCCGGCCGGAGCCCAGCATCGTGTACGCGGCGCTGGGGTTGATGGTCTTGCTGGTGATCGTGAAAACCATCGCGGCGGGTCCCCGCTGCTGGGGCTGCAGAGCAGGGTAGAGGAGGTTCGCGCCCTTGGCTACGACGTATCCCTGGCTGGTCACGTCGGGTCGGCCGGGGTTGATCTCGAACCATGCGGCCGCGTCGGTGGTGACCCCGTGCACGGTCACTGCGGCGTCCAGAGCCGTCCACAGCTCAACTCCGCGGTAGGTCCGGGTCACCTCGACCGGCGCACTCATCCGGCTGTCGTCAGGGTTGAGGGCCGCTTCCGAGGTGATGGTATTGGTGCCCTCCGGACCGGCGTAGGTATAAGTCGAGCCGTCGCCGGTGCTGGTCGCGGGGACGGGGAACGCGTACGACTCGCTGGGCGCGGCGGCACCGGTGAGCGTGGGCGACCCGGAACCGCTCGTCACCGCGGAGGTGCCGGTGAGCGTCCATGAGCCGACCGAGTGGCCGACGGGGTTGTTGTCCCCGTTGGCCAGGAACGGGAAGGAGTTCACCAGGTAACCGGTACCGGAACCAGTGTTGATCGCGGGATCCAGCCCGGTCACCGGGATGCCGGACAGCGAGACCGGCCCGAGCACCGAGTCGCTGACCGTCTTGGCCTCGCTGACGAGCTGCGGCTTGGAGATGGTCAGGACGATGGCACCTTCGTAGTTCGATTCTGTCGGGCCGCAGTATTCGTCAGTGGAGATGATCAGTGCGTTGTTGTCGAACCCGGTCTTCGGCTGATCCCCGAAGCAGTCTGCCTTGGCCGGGCCGCCGAGCGAGGTGTCGAACTGGTAGGCGGCCACGCCGTGGGCGTTCATGACGGTCACGTCGACCGTGGTGTTGTTGTCGTCGGCGGCTGGCCCGGTAGCGACCGGAAAGCCGATCTCGGTGAAGTAGAAGCTCTGTGTGCCGGGGTCATACAGGCAGCGCACGTCACCCTCCGAGTACGGGTCCTGGAAGATGGTGGACAGGGTCACATCCGGGCGCAGCGCCTTGCCGCTCGGGCTCGTCTCCTGGGCCGCGATGTTGACCGGCTCCCAGACCGCTTTCGGGTGGCCGTTCAGGGTCGCGTCGTAACCTACGCACAGTCCCTGGTCCGGTGGGGTGATCGGCGTCTTGTTCAGGCTGTCAGAGATCAGGTTGTCCATGCCATTGAACTGGTGGACCAGCCCGCCCCCGGGCGAACCGCCAGCGGGGCTTCCCGCGCTGAGTGCCGCATTCGCGCTCGCCGACGGCGCCGCCGCACCGCTCCCGGACGATCCGGCCGAACGCTGTGCGGCCAGCGGGGCGAACACGTGCGGCCCCTGATTGTGGAAGATGGAGGTGACCACCGGGAAGCTGGAAACGGTGGCCGCCTGGGTCAACCGGGCCGCGGACCCGGGGCTGCCGTGATAGGTACCCGATGAGATAGCGGGCGAGGCCGCGATGTTCGAGGATGCCGCAGCCACGGATCCCGTGGCCGGAAGCAGCAGTAGGGGGCTGACGGCCGCCCCGACCGCAGCGATGAGCGACGCACGTTTCAACTTGTCCTCCCAGGTCCGCACGATAGCGGGAAGAACTAAACGCTAATAGCACCGAACCAAACAGGGAAGACCATTTCAGCGGTCAGGTCATCGCGCGCATCTTTCCCCTACTTGAAGGGGACGGTGACCGGGCCGGGTAGGGGCTGGTAGACAGCAAAGAAGTCACGGTCGTCGGGGACGAGATAACGGTGGGGCGACTGCATCGGGTTGGCCGCAACCATCGTAGGGACGAGTCCGTTGGTGTCGTGGGTGTAAGTGATCAAGGTGTGCCACTCGGGGTTGATGTCAAATTCCATCGCCCGAACTGCGCCGGCGTGCTGGAGGATCTTCGCCAAGGTGATCACGGTCTGATCGTCGGCGGCGACGTAGATAAGGTTGCCGCGACTGTCGATGCCGACACCGCTGCGCCAGACGCGGGTCAGGCCGCCGAGCGTATACCCCCACTGCGGGCTGTTCGGGTTGTCGTCCAGCTGCGGGTTCAGCTTCCCGTCCCAGACGATGGGGGCGAGGCTCTGGCGGGCCCACGCGACGTCCGAGCCCGCATCGTGGCCGCCGTGCCAGTTCAGGATCGCGATGCGACCGTCGCGGTAACCGATGAGCGTGGCGTTGCCGTCCTTCAGCGGCTCGTTCGTGCGGCCGTTGTCGGCCGAGCCGTTAGCGCCGTCGGTGTAGGTGAAGCCGCCGTTGAAGGTCGCCAGCAGCCGCGAGCGCTGATCGTCTGGGACCATCGCCGGCCCGCGTACGGCGGCGTTTGGCGGCTCGTAGCGGCCCGGGTAGTAGCCGATCTCGGTGCGTGTGTGGTCGAACCAGGCGACGTAGGCGACTATCTGGGGATAGGCGAGCTCAGGGCGGAAGGTCGTCAGCAGTACCGGTGGGCCGCCCTTGGCCGGCGGGCCGGTCGGCTTCCAGACTCCTTCGCCGGGCAGCGGGTGCGGGAAGACCGGCTTGACCGGCGGCGGCCAGGCTGCGGTCTGTGACTTCGGGGAGCTGCTCTGCGTGGGGACGCTGGTCCGCGCCGGGGTCTGCCCGACCGTCGGCAGGGTCTTCAGCTGCGGGCCGCCCGTCTTTGGCGCGTTCACGGTGTAGTAGACGTGCTCGCCCCGGTCGACCAGCCAGTTGCCGAAAGGGACCTCGTTTCTGACCCATTCGGCGCTGTGCTCGCCCAAGGTCATGCTTGTCGGCTGCAGCGTCCAGGCGGTATACGAGACAACCGCCCATGACAGCACAATGAGGAATGGGGCCGCGATCGCGATACGCCGGACCCGCCGTCTGCGCCGGACCGCATGGCCGCCCGGCTGCTCTGCCTGGGCCGCGCCCTCGATGTCCGACGCCGGAACCGATGGTGACTCTGCCTCATCCGACGGAGCATTCACACCGGAACCGGTGCCAGATCGCCGCAGCCGCCTCATCTCATTTGCGTCCTAAGCCTCGATCGAGTGAGCTCGCGCCTTGGTGCGACGTCGGATGTCCACCGCGCAGGAGTACCACGATGCCGCAAACACGGTAAGTCCGGTAAGAGCAAGCGATAAACAGATGCCGCCTGGCCCGGACTACACGGTCTGGTGATGCGCTGGGCCGGCCACCGGACGGACGCTTGTGCTCTGGCTGTGAACCCGGTCAGCGGCGTGGCCGCGCCCCCGGCAGAAGGGCCCCTTCATGAAGGAAGAGGAATTCGAGAAGGAAGTTTCCCGGCGCGCGGGCCTGCCGCGAGACCGGGCCCGGGTCCTCATCCGCGCCACGCTGGAGACTTTGGCGGACCGGCTGACCGCTGGTGAGGCCCACGACGTCGCCTCCCAGCTGCCCGCGCCGATGAAGGAGTGGCTGATCCCGGGCGTTCCGGAGGCCGAGCGCTTCGGCGTGGATGAGTTCATCCACCGGGTCAGCGACCGGGCCAGGGTCCCGCCCGAGGAAGCGCGTCGCGCGGTGAAGGCAGTGTTCACGACCCTGCACAAGGCCATAACCACCGGTGAATTCAAGGACATGCTGGCTCAGCTTCCAGACGAGTATCTGGAACTGGTGGAGTCCTAGGCTCCGGCGGTCGGGGACTGAACCGCCCGACGTCGGCATCAGGAGGCTGCCATGCTCTACCCGGAACCCGCGCTTGACCATGACCCGCACCTCAGCATGATCCGCCCGGTTCACCCGCGTACCCCGGACGGCTGCGAGGAGTGCCTGCTTCTCGGCTCGGAATGGTTCCATCTGCGCCTCTGCCTGACCTGCGGCCACGTCGGCTGCTGTGATTCCTCCCCGCTCCGCCATGCCCGCGAGCACGCCCACACGAGCGGTCACCCGATCGTGCGGTCCTTCGAGCCGGGCGAGGACTGGATGTGGTGCTACGTCGACGAGGCCTACGTCCGGGCCTAGCGCGGCGCGCACGCAGGGCCCGACCGCCTAGGCCGGTCGGCCCTTTCCCAGGGCGAGCCCGATCGCCATCGCGCTAGCTAGCGTTGGCTGTCAGCGGCCAGCCGAAGAAGCCGTCGAGTACGACTGTCGCGCCGCGCGAGCGCGCCGGGTCGATTGCTGTGTAGGTCGTGATGTAGGTGTCGGTCGCGTGGTGTACGCCGGTCGGCCTGGTGGTGGCGATAGAGGCGCCGTCGGGAAAGGTGTCCTTCCGGGTGCCCGCGGGGGAACTGTAGGTGGCGGTCTGGGTGAGGACGCCGATCAGCCAGTATCCGTGTCCGCCTGCTAGCGGCAGGGCGAGTGGCGGGTCGGCGGTCGGGGAGAATCGCTCGGTCAGCGCTATCCCGCCCGCCCGGTCCTGCCTGGTCTGCGTGGCGGACTGGGCAGTGAACGAGCCCGGGCCGGAGAGGAACGAGTTGACCGCAAACGGTGCCGCCATCGCGGCGGTCTCAGGTGCTCCGGTGGCGGCGTGGTTCAGTACCCGTGTCAGGTCAGGCGTGTACCTTCCGGGCGCGAGAACGGTATGTGCGGTCGGAGTGGTTCCTTGCCTGCACAGCGCTGGCCAGCGTGAACTGACGCTAGGACGCTGGACGATGTTAGCCAGCTTCCATGCGCCTCCCACTTGCTCAAAAACCATCGCGACCGGCTGCAGGCCCTGCCCGAGGGTGACGACGTCGGTGTCGCCGTAGGCGACAAAGACGAGACTGCCACTGCTCTGGCATGGCGTCGTGATCGACAGGCCGGTCAGTCGCAGGGGCTTGCGGCTGGCGCCTTCGGATATCTCCTGCTGCTCCTCAGACTGATAGATGGTGCGCATCTCACCCGTCGTGACCTGGTCCAGGGCGGCGTAGTCGTTCTTGGTCCACATCTGGTTGGTCTTGGCCAGCCAGTTCAGTGTGGCTGCCTTTTCTGCCGCGGTGTGCGGGGACGCGGGCGGCGCATTGACTGGAGGGCCAGCGGCCCCTCCGCCGCAGGCAGCCGCAGCCAGGCCGACCCCGGTCAGGAGCGCGGTGAACAGGGGTGCTGTCCTGTGCCTTCGGCGTGAGTTCATATCCGTTCCTCCTTCGGGGGCGCTGTGGTGTCGGGCGTTCGCCTAAGGGAAAGGCCGGGAACTGTCGCGTGGCCGGTGACGCGGTGGATCTCGACGCGGTCGGGGCCGGGGAGCAGGGCGGGGTCCTCGCCAGGCGTCAGTTCGGTGGCCATGACCGCTTGCTGGCAGCGTCGAGGGTGTCGACTGACGTGGCGAGGGTGATGACGACGGAACTGAGGTCGCTTCCACGCAGGACGTAGACGTTCACCAGTCCGCTGAGGCCGTGGATGGCCGGCCAGATCCGCTGCCGGCCGGCCAGATCCTCCGCCGCGGCCTGCTCCGGGCCGCGCGGGCCGTCGAAGCACACCAGCCGGGCATAAGTCGGTGCCTGCGTCGCGGCTGGGCCTTCTTCAGTGTCCGTGACCTGGTATATCTCGCCAGTCGGCGTGGTCAGCCCGGCGCCAGGTCCGGGGAATCCGGTGGCACTGGCCTCGGTATCCCACAGGGTGAGGCGCACTGCCGCCGGGCCGCCGAGCTGCCGGAAGGTAAGCCAGCTGAGCAGGCCAGGCTGGCCGGGCACACCGGTGCTGGGATCCCTCAGGTCCGGGCTATCCACCCGGTGACCAGACTGGCTGTTGTGTCGATCCAGGCGTGCGTGCATAGAGAGCTCCTTTCGAGCAGGAATCTGTCTCAACCACTGTCGGTACTGGGGGCAGGTCCGCACACGCGTGCTAGTACGGGGTCCGCTACGTGACTTGGCCCGCGCTGCGTGGACGGCGGCGGACTTGGCGCGAGAGGATGGCTGCGTGGTGGATGCGGCGCCCGGCCCGGGCAGCCTGGCAGGGCGTGACCAGGAGCTGGCCGCGCTGCGGGGGTGGCAGGCGGAGGCGCTGGCGGGTGGCGGGCGGCTCGTCGTGCTGACCGGTCCGCCGGGTATGGGCAAGACACGCTTGGCGGAAGAGCTGGCCGATGGCGCGCGGCGTAACGGTCAGCGGGTGCTGTGGGGGCGTGCCGTCGAGGAACGGGGTGCGCCGCCGTTATGGCCGTGGCGGCGGATACTGACCGCTGTCGGAGTTGATGAAGAGGATCACCTGGTCGGTGACCGTAGTTCTGACAGCGCCCGCTCTGACGACCTGGCTGCGGCCAGGTTCCGCGCGGCGGCTACGGCGGCCGATGCGGTCACGGGCGCAGCGCGTGCCGCCGACCTGCTTGTTGTCCTAGAGGACCTGCAATGGGCGGACCATGCGTCGCTGTTCCTTCTGCGGGAGCTCGCGGCCGAGCTGCCAGGATCGCGGCTGCTCCTGCTGGCCACCTGCCGGGACACCGCTGGCGATCCCTGGCGCACCTCGATGGCGGACCTGGCCAGGTTGCCCGGCGTACAGACCCTGGGGCTGGCACCGCTGAGCGAGACGGCAGTGGCCGGCCTTTTGCGGACCGCCGGGGTGACCACGGACCCGGAGCTGGCGCGGTTCGTGCATGTCCGCTCGGAAGGCAACGCGCTGTATGTGACGACGCTGGCCCGGGTGCTCGCCGCCCAGCCCGGCGCGGCCGCCGACGCAGATGCGGTGGCACGCATCGCGGCCAGGAGCGCCGAGGTGAGCCACCTGGTCGCCTCGTTGCTGCGTAACTTGGACGACGACGCTTGCGCCCTGCTGGCCGCGGCGAGCGTCCTGGGCGCGGATTTCAACTCCGGGCTGGCCGCTGCGGTGGCCGGGATGAGCCAGGACCCCGCCGGCCCGCTGTCGGATGCGGAGACCTGCGGGCTGGTCACGCGGCAGCCGGACCGCCCCGGATCATGGTGGTTCACCCACGCACTGGTCCGCGACGGCATCTACGCGAGTTTCGGTGAGGACCAGCGAATCGCGCTGCACGCCGCCGCGGCCGCCGCGCTGGAACCACTGGCCCAGCAAGCTCCGGAACGGGGAGGGGAGATCGCCAGGCACCTGCTCCGGGCGGCACCAGACCAGAGCACACTCCGGCGTGCGGCCGACTGGGCCGCAACGGCGGCGATGGCAGCGACGGCAGCACTCGCGTTCGAGGACGCAGTCCGGTACCTGGCCATCGCGCTGAGCGCAGCGGACAACGCCGGCGTCGGCGGAGCCGAGCGCGCAGAGCTGCTGATCGAGCTGGCCACCGCAGAGTATCGGGCCGGTCAGCTCGCCGCGAGCCTGCAGCACGCGGTCGCCGCCGCGGATACGGCCGAGCGGGACGGGCGGCTCGACCTGGTAGGTGACGCTGCGCTGGTGGTGCGCGGCATCGGGCATACGCCCGTCGCCCTGACCCTGCTCGGGCTCTGTGACCGGGCGCTTGCCGATGACGGCTGCCCGGTCGCGCGGCGGGCGCGGCTGCTCGCCCAGCGCGCCTCCGCCTTGGCCGAGCTCGGCGATCTGGAAGCCGCCACCGCCGGATCGGCGACGGCCATGACGGCGGCCACTGCCGTCGGCGATCCGGCCGCTGAACTCGACGCCATCCGGGCCCGGGTGGCCGCGCTGTCGGCGCCGCAGCACCGGGCCGAGCGACTGCGGCTGGGCACCCGGGCAGTCGAGCTGGCCACGCCGGCCGGCCAGCCGCTGGCCGCGGTGCTCGGCCGGGTGTGGCGCATCGATGCCGCCTACCAGCTGCTTAACCTCGAGGCGGTTGACGCGGAGATCGCCCAGATTGCGCAGCTCGCCGACTCGACCCGGCTGCCGCTGGCTCGCTGGCACCTGCTGCGCCAGCAGGCTTCCCGTGCCGCGCTCGTCGGCCAGCTCACCGTCGCCCGGGACCGGTCCGCCGAAGCGCGCCGGCTTGCCTTCCGGATCCAGGATCCGTCCGGTGCGGGCCTGTCGTACGTATTCGCTGTTTGGCTGGCTGTCCTCCGCGGTGACGCCGGGGAAATTCCCGCGGAGTTCTTCGACGCCGCTGCGGCCGCCCCGCCGATTCCGATCGTCAGGGCCCCGCTGGCCAGGGCACTGTTCGCCGTCGGCCGGACCGACGAGGCCCAGGCTGTCTATGAGACCCTCCGCGAGCTGCCAGCCGCCGGGGATAAGGACATCAGGACCTTTGGCGCGCTCACCCAGCTGATGGACCTGATCATCGCCTTCGGCGACTGCGAGATGGCGCGGGCCACCTACGACCTGGTCCACCCGCACGTCAACGACTCAGGAGCCACCGGTACCGGCCTGGTATTCCTGTCCGGCTCAGCGCACTGGCCGCTTGGCCGGCTGGCGAGGTTGCTTGGCCGCACCGAAGAGGCACTCGGCCACTTTGCCGCCGCCGTGACGATCGACACCCGGCTCGGGGCCAGGCCCCTGGTCGCCCTGGTGCGGCTGGACTGGGCCGGCGCACTGAGAATGCGCGCCGCTCGGGGCGACTACGCGCAGGCCCGGCTGCTCGCCTGGCAGGCCGCCACGGAGGCGCGTCGCCTCGACATGCCCGGCCCGGCCGGACGCGCCGAACATCTCGTCAACGACCTGGATCAGGCCATCAGGGCCGGCGATCCGCTGACCCCCCGCGAGCGGGAAATAGCGGAGCTGGTCTCGGCCGGTATCACCAACCGCGCGATTGCCACCCAGCTGGTTCTTTCCGAACGGACCGTCGAGGGACATGTCCGAAGCATCCTGGCCAAGCTGCAGCTGACAAACCGAACCGAACTCGCGGCCTGGACACTCAAAGGTCCCGGCCCCTAACACGAACATGATCACGCCGTTGCCGAGCGGGCTAAGGCGCTTGACGAAGACCCGGGGTCTCGGGAAGAGTTTGTTCATGGCGGCGACCGGTCGCCGAGCTGTGGAACGTCCGCCCCAGCCGGGGTTCCATGAGCGAAGGGGAGTTGCCCTCTCGGTCGTCAGTGTCACAAGCCATCTTCCAACACCGCGTCGCTGGGGGACGAGGGTGTTAATGGGAGGGCTTGTCCATGACCAGGGACGCCAGCTTCAAGAAGGTTGTCCGGCGCCACGCCGGGGAGACCGGGCAGCGCTACACCGAGGCGCTGACGGATCTCGAGGGCCTCGGTGGGCGAATGCACCACGAGCCCCCTGCTGAGCGGCTGCTCAGTCATCTCCGGGATCGCTACGGCATCGACCCGGTCGCGGCGACGAAGCTCAGCGTGCATAAGACCTACGTCTTCCGCATCGACATGAGTGACGGCGACTCGTGGGTGGCCCGGGCCTTTCCGCCTGCTCGGCCGCGGGCCGGGGTTGAGGGCGACGCCGCGATTCTGCGGTTCCTGGAGCGACAGAACTATCCGGCCGAGCGCCTGGCCGCCGACGATGCGGTATCTGACTTCGAGGGCAGCGCGGTCCTGGTGACGCGATTCGTCGAAGGCGGCCAGCTCCCCGACGGCGCGGAGAAGTTCGCCATGATGAGTGAGTTGCTCGGACGGCTGCACGCGCTGCCGTACGACGATTCCGTCAGCCGGCCGGGCGGGGCGAGCGGTGAGGACCCCAGCCGTGAGGGCGCCCCGCGTCAGGACCTGCTGGCCGCCCTGTCGTTCCTCGATGCGGTGGATACGAAGGTCGCGCCGGCCGAGCGAGAGCGATTCGAGCGGCTGCGGGACGCGGTGCTCAAGGCTGATGACGGTCACGGGCTTCCCGAAGGACTGCTGCACGGAAATCTCCTGCATGCTCCCGATCACGCCGTGCTGGGCGAACAAGGGCCGGTCGCGATCAACTGGAAGGCATCGGGGCGCGGGCCGCGCCTGGCCGACTTGGCCTATCTGATCTGGGGCACGGGTTCCTGGAATCCCCGTCAGCCCAACCAGGACCGGATCGACGCTGCCGTCAATGCCTACCGCCGGCACGTCGAGCCGACCGACGACGAACTCGACCGGCTCGAGGCAGTGATGTACATCCGGACGCTCTACCTCGTGTGCTTCGGCTACCGGCGTGCGGTCACTGAAGGCGTGAAATTCCGCGAGTGGGGCTTCATCTGGCCCCGCGAGTACTTCACCGCCACCGCAGCCGCGACCCGAGCTGCGTTCCGCCGGTAGGTCGCCGATAGGCCGGCCAGAGCCTGGGGCCAGCATCACTTTTGACGGGCTGACCTCGCCGCTACTTCGCGGGCTTCGTGGTCCGATTGACGATGTCCTCGGCAAATATGCTGAACTTAACCCCGTGGCCAACCCGACCGGCGAGATCGGCCAGCTCCGCGACGAAGCGCTGCCCGTTGTCCGGGTGATCGTCCCTCCCGACCGTAGCGGCCGGGTGTTCGAGGATGACCTGGATCCCGGTGACCTGGTGTTTGACGGCAAGCTGACGCCCATGCTCGTCTGGCACGAGCGTTACCCGATCGGCCGCGGATGGCGATCCGGCTGGGTGCTCAGATATGACACCGACGGCAAAGGGAGCCCGGACGACTACATCGTCGGCCTGGGCCTGCCCGATGTCGACGCCGCCGTGGCGCAGGCTCGCGAGTACATGCGCTCAGTCGGCTACCCCCTGACTGGCTGGCCGTCCTGACCACCACAGCAGGCCGGCCCGCACTCCCTCCCTCGGGCGCGATTCCAGGTCTCACCTCGGTATGGGTTGGCCGGCGTTCCGTGTGAAGGCCCCCCGCCAGATCTCGAGGGAGCCGCCGCCGAGCGCGGCGGTGAAGTTCATGACCCGGGTGTAGCCGTCGTGGAGGAGCATCGGCAGCGCCGGTCCGGCGGGCAGGCCGTTCGCGAAGGTCTCGGTGATCCAGGCTTGGACCCAGGCTGTTTCGTTCGTCCACTCGGTGGCGGTGAAGCCTCCCTGCTCGATGGCGGCGCGCAGTGAGCCGGCGGTGGCGACGAAGCTATCGGTGCCGTCGAATGACCACGGCATCGGCCAGGACGGGCCGACGGCCTCCTGGCTGGCCGGCTGGCAGACCTCCCAGACGGCCAGGCGCGCGCCCGGGGCCAGGCAGCGGGCGATCTGCGCGAACCAGGCCGTCTTGTCTTCCACGTTCATCTGGACGTGCATGGTGATCGCGGCCGGGAACAGCGGGTCAGGTTCGAACGTGGCGATGTCGCCCGTCCGGAACTCGGTGAGGTCGGCCAGCCCGGCCCGACGGCTCAGGTCGCGGGCGGCCTCGACGTAGGCCGGAGTGATGTCGATGCCGACGACGCGGTTACCGGTCCGGCGGGCGATCTGCCGCGCCGGTCCGCCGAATCCCGAGCCGACGTCCAGAACGCGGTCGCTCCGGCCGAGCGCGAGGCTGCCGATGAGCAGATCGGTCGCCTCGGCGCCGCCGATGTGGAACTGATCGAGGCGGTCCAGCTTGCTGCCGTCCAGGCCATCCGGGCCGGGTTGTTCGCTCAGGAGCCGGCTGATCGTCTGGCTGACGGCTTTTTCTCCGTAGGTCATCGCACGAGGTCCTTTTCGTCGGTCGTGGGAGCCGTCGGGCCGGACAGCTGGTGGTCGGAGCCGGGCGGCGGCGACGGCTGAGCGGGCAGGAAGGCGACCGCGAGCAGCGCGCCGGCGAGCGCGACGGCCCCGGCGACGACGCAGCCGACGCTGAGCCCGTGGTCGAAGGCGCTGACCGCAGTCTGGCGCACCGCGCCGGCGATGGCGCTGCGGCCGTGCGCGGCGAGCTGGCCGGAGACCCCGAACGCGGCGCCGACGGACTGGCGGGCCAGGTTCGACAGCGCAGCCGGCAGCGCGGCGGGAAGACCGGCCGTGAGCCGGGTGGCGTACAGCGAGGCGTAAACGCTGCCGATGACGGCCACGCCGAGGGTGCCGCCGAGCAGCCGGGTCGAGTCGTTCACGGCCGAGCCGACGCCGGCCTGGCCGGGGGTGACCGCTCCCATGATCGACTCGGTCGCAGGCGCGGACGTCAGGCCCATGCCCAGGCCGAAGATGACCATCTGAATGGCGATCAGCCCATAGCTGAGGGTGGGCGTGAGGTCGCTGGCCACCCAGAAGTAGAAGCCGGCCTGCAGGACCAGCCCGGCGGTGACGATGGCCTTGGTGCCGAGCCGGACGGCGAGCCGGGTACCGAGCGTCGATCCGATCGCGACCGAGATCGCGACCGGCAGCAGGTGCACGCCGGTGGACAGCGGGCTGTAGGCCCGGACGAACTGGAAGTACTGAGTCATCAGGAAGATGAAGCCGGACAGGGTGAAGAACGCGATCGTGACCGCGGCACTGGCCGCGCTGAAACGCATGTTCGCGAACAACCGCACGTCGAGCATGGGCTGGCGGGTGCGTCGCTCGCCGGCGACGAAGGCGGCCAGCAGGACGGCTGCGCCCGCGAACCCGAGCAGCGTGGCCGGGGCGGTCCAGCCCCGGCCGGGCGCCTCGATGACCGTGTAGACCAGCACGGCCATGAAACCGGCCGACAGGACCAGGCCCGGGACGTCCAGGCCGGCCGGCGCCGGTTTCCCGGAACGGGGGACGAAACGGGCGGTCAGGGCGATGACGGCCAGCGACACCGGCCCGAGCGTGTAGAAGATGCTCGACCAGCTGTAGTGCCCGAGCAGGAAGCCGCCCACGATCGGCCCGAGCGCGATGGCCAGCCCGGCCGTGGCTCCCCACAGGCCAATGGAGACCGCCCGCTCCTTGCGCCCGGTGAACACCCCGGTCAGCAGTGACAGTGTGGCCGGGAACGTCATCGCCGCCCCGAGGCCCATGACGGCCCGGGCGGCGATCAGCCCGGCCGGGGACGTGGCGTACCCGCCGGCGAAGCTGGCCAGGCCGAACACGGCCAGCCCGGCCATCAGCATGCCCTTGCGGCCGAACCGGTCGGACAGGCTCCCGGAGGTCAGCAGCAGCGCGGCGAAGACCAGGTTGTAGGCGTCCACCACCCACTGCAACTGTGCGGTGGTCGCACCCAGTTCGCGGGTCAGCGTCGGCAGCGCCACGTTGACCAAGGTGGTGTCGAGATTGATCACGAACGACGCCGTGAGCAAGGCGACGAGGACAAGCGGTTTCGAAGGCGCGCGAGTCATGGTCCGCTCCTTATTTCGCGACGGCCGTGAGCGGGGCGGTGGCCGGCTGTGGTGTTCGTCGCGCCCTGACCAGCGCGGTCACGGATGTGATGTGCACGGCGAGGAGCAGCGGCACGCCGACGGTCGGGACCACCGCGAGCGGCAGCTCGCTGATCGGCGCCCCGGACGGGGTGATGTGGATCAGCTGGTAGGCGACCACCGCGCCCAGGGTCAGGGCCACGATCAGATCGGTCATGCCGAACGCGTTGAACCACAAGGCGGTGCGGCGGCCCGTGCCCTGCGCGAGCTTGCGCGCGACCAGCGGCGCGGCGATACCGGCGGCGATGTCGCCCAGTCCCGCGGGCAGGGCGAACAGCGCGGGCAGATGACCGAGGGCCATGATGAGCAGGAACGCCACCCCGTCCACGGCCCGGAACGAGTGCGGCAGCTCCAGCCGGCTCGTCATGCCCGGAGCGGCCAGGGCGCGGGCCACCACCGGGATCCGGCGCAGCGCCAGCAGCAAGCCCAGGAAGCCGACCACCGCGACCGGCATCCACGGCACTCCGTGGCCGAGCCGCGTGTGGTACCAGCCGTGATCCGCGATCACCGCACTGGCGGTGAACCAGCCGCCGAGCACGGCGGCCGCGCCTCCGGCCACCAGCCCGGCCAGTGGCCGGCCCAGCCCGGCCTGGACCGCGCCGCCGTACAGGACCACACAGGTCGCAGCCAGGATGGCGACGATGCCGGCGATGGCCATCCCCCATAGAAAATCAGGCGGGTCGTACATGACGTCCTCCTCAAGTCGATTTAGTATCTACAAGATAGGAGGTTGTAGATAGTATCTGTCAAACAGTATTATTGAGATCATGACCAGGAACGTCCGCACCTACGACCACTTCTGCCTGACCGCTCGCGCCCTGGAGTGCGTCGGCGACCGGTGGAGCCTGCTGGTGGTCCGCGACCTGCTCACCGGGGCCAAGAGGTTCACCGACCTGATGGACCGGCTTGGCGGGATCACCCCCAAGACCCTCAGCCAGCGCCTGCGTGAACTCGAAGACGCCGGCGTCGTCACCGTCGACCGCCAACCGGGCCGACGCGAGGTCTGGTACCGCCTGACTCCGGCCGGAGCCGACCTCGAGCCCGTCATTGATGCGCTCGGCTGGTGGGGGCTCCGCCACGCCTGGCGCCGACCTCGGGAAGGCGAGCCGCTGCACGCCGAGCACTTGCTCCGCAGCGTCGTCCGGGCCATCGACCTGGCCGCTGACGACCACGAGGCCGTCCGCTGGCATTTCCGGCTCGATGGTGCCGACTACCTGGCCGAAAGCGACGGCCGGCACTGGTCCCTCAGCGACGCAACCGCGCCCGTAGCGGCCGACGTCACGATCACCGGCACCGCCCGAGCCCTGACCGCCCTCATCTTCGCCGGGTCAGACGCCGAGATCGACGTCACCGGCGACACCGAGGCCGTCCGGCGATTCCGGCGGCTGATCGGCACCATGGGCAGCGTCGTGCAGCCCGCCTAGACCCGGATCATCTCGTCAGCGGGTGCCGGTGATGAGACGTTCGCGGTCGAACGCCGCCGAGGTGATCCGCCAGCCGAGCGTGTCGAGAACCAGCAGCAGCGCCGCGCCGCCGAGAGCTAGTCCGAGCGTGGCGTGAATCACGTTGAGCGCGATGAGCGTTGTCGCTGCGACCGACGGGAGGCTCGCGAGCAAACTGAGTTGTCCGGCGACGCGTATGTCGCTGCATCTGGCCGAGATCGCGATGCCGATCCAGATCGACCACGCGGCGAGGAGCGGCGCGAAGATCAACTGGGCGAGGAGATCCGGGGCCTGCAGGAGCGCCGGCGCTATACCTGGATGGGAGAAGAGTTCCACGCAGGCGAGGAACAGGACGAGAACCGCATACGAAATCGCGAGCGACGGGACGAACGCCGCCAGCGCCTTGCCCAGCAGGAATTCCTCGCGGCGGATCGGCGTCGCGAGCACCGGTTCGAGGGTGCCCTGCTGGCGCTCGCCGACCACCGAGTACGAGGCGAGCGCGCTGGGCACGAGCGCGGGGATCGCCAGCAGGTACAGCAGAACGTGCTCGTGTGCGAGGCCGTTCGCGGCCGCCGCGGTCTCAGTGAGGACTGTGATCAGCGGCTGGATCAGGAAGATCAGCGGGAAGACGACCATGGCTGAGATGATGTTGCCGTTGCGGCGGTATTCGCGGAGTTCTTTGCGGAAGACGGCCCGGACGCGCCTCTTGCTCACCCTCATCTGCGGCTCGCCTCCTGGTCTTGGTCGATCAGCTCGAGGTAGACGTCCTCGAGCGAGTGCCGTGACTCGCTGATCGACAGCACGTCGGCGCCGGCTTCCACCAGGGCCCGGGTGGCGGCCGGCGCGGTGGCGGCCGGGTCGGACACGGCGAGGGCGTAGCTGGCGGAGCCATCGGGGTGCCAGCCGTTCACGGCCGGCAGGCCCGCGAAGACGCCGGCCGGGTCGGGGAGCGGGACGGCGGTCTCGACCATGAGCGTCTTGGCGAACATCTGATCGCGCAGCTCGGCGGGCCGCCCGATCGTGCGCAGGGTCGTGTTCAGGATCGCGACGCGGTCGCAGAGCCGCTCGGCTTCCTCCAAGCGATGCGTGGTAAGGAAGATCGTTACGCCGCGCTGGCGGAGCTCGTCGATCAGCTCGTGGACGTCGCGGGCGGCGACCGGGTCCAGCCCGGAGGTCGGCTCGTCAAGGAACAGCACTTCCGGGTCGCTGAGTAGCGCCCTGGCCAGGGCGACCCGCTGCCGCAGGCCTTTGGACAGGTTGCCGCAGGCATCGTGGGCCCGGTCGGCCAGATGGACGGCATGCAGGGCGCGGTCAATGCGATCGTCGGCGTCGGGCACTTCGTACAGGTCGGCGAAGCATTCGAGGTTCTCGGTCACGCTGAGCCGCAGATACAGGCCTGGTGACTCAGGCATGATCGAGATCCGGCGGCGGATCTCCACTCCGTTCTCCGGCGTGAGCGGGATTCCGGCCACCGTTGCCGATCCCGAGGTCGGTGCGATAAGAGTGCCGAGCGTCCGCACAGTCGTTGTCTTCCCAGCGCCATTCGGCCCGAGGAAACCGAATACCTCGCCGTAGCCGATCTCAAAAGAGACGTCCTGGAATGCGACCCGGGCACCAAAGCGCTTGCTCAACCCACGCACGGACAGCGCCGGGGCGCCCCTCTCTCCGCCTGGAGCCGCCATCCTCGCCGGGCTCTCAAAGCTCTCACCTCGCGGCTGGACCGCAAGCTCGTCCCGTCCAGACGCCGCGACCGATGCCTCGGCCGGCCGTTCGGATCCGCGCCGCAGCCTCCTGATCAGCCACCTGATCAGGAAGATCATCGCTGGTACCTGAGGGCGGCGGTCGGCAGGACCATCACTATGGAAGTGAGGCCCGGCTTGGGCTCGTATACGGTTCTGGACGCGAATGGCGGTGCTGTGGTCATGTTCCGAGCATGGGCCGGCGCACTGGTGGGTGACTTGCCGCGCACTTGCGGCCTGGTTGTGACGCTGTAAGGGCAGGGCTGACCGGTGTGTCAGCGAGCCGGCCAGTTCCTGGCTAGCTGGTGATCATGACGGGGCTTCCGAGAGGGATCCGGGACAGTGCCCGCAGGGCCGCAGCGGGGACCCGGACGCAGCCGTGGCTGGCGGCGTGACCGAAGACGGCCGGGTCTGGCCAGCCGTGCAGCCCTACGGTGCCGGGACCCCCGCCGTAGGTGGTCAGGGTGTTCGAGTGGGCGCCGAGCGGAAGGATCAGCGGGCTGTAGGTCGGGTGCTGCGGGGCCAGCGACGCGAGCAGGAAGGTGCGGCCGGCCGGGGTGGGGGTACCGGCGGCGCCGTCGGCTACCGTCCAGGTGCCCAGGCTGTGGCCGGCGTCCAGGATGGTCAGCCGGTAGGTGCTGAGGCTGACTTCGACCCGGTAGGCGGTGTAGGCAATGCGCAGACCGCCGCCACCGAGGTAGATCCAGCCCGTCGACCGGTTCGGCCGGGTCGGCAGCAGGATCCGATCCCATCCTGACTGGGACTGGACGACCGGGACCCAGGTCGGGCTCCCGAGTTCGGTGGCGGGCAGCGTCGCCTCCGCCGGCCCGCCCGGGCGCGTATAGATCACCTGTGCCGCGGTGGGATGGAGCACCGTGCCCGTTTCCGGCCCAAACGGAGCTGGATCCTTCGGCGCCGTGGGCGTTGTCGCGTAGGTGGTGGCTACCGGCAATCGCGCCAGCTGGGCTGCGGAGACGCTCGGGGGCGGTAGGGGATGGGACCGCGTAGCGGCCTGCGGCGCGCCGGTGGCCCGGGACGGCGAGGCCGCTGGCGAACGCGAACGACCGGTGGCTGTCGGCGACGGCGCAGCCGCACGCGGCACGCCGGTGGCATGCCCGGTGGTCGGCGGTCCGGTGGTCTGCGGGGGAGCCGCCGTCCGCGGTGCGGATGTGCTGCAGCCTACGGTCAGGACAGCGAGGGCCAGCGTGATCGCCAGCAGGGCCGTCTTTGCTTGCTTCCTGGCAGGACGGCGGGTGCAGCTAAATCGGAAATTGTCACGCATTGAAACGCCTCCAGGGAAAGGCAAATGCGAAGCTGGAACATTGCATTCAGCTGCTTTTGCGAGCGCGCCGTCGGGCCACACCGGAATACACGGCTGGTCAAGCTCTGGTCGCGGCCGGGCTGCGGTTATGTCTTGGACCGTAACACAGCGGAGACCTGTGAAATAGAGATAGTTTGTCATGAATTTCTGTATTTAAATTCCGCATAACATCTCTTATCGACCAGAAAATAATTTATGGATCAACAGGCTGGCGCTTGCCAAAAATGCGTGTAGCGTACCAATAGATTCAGTAAAGCCCCGAGACCCCGGGATTACTACCGATGCGCGAGTCGGGGCCCCTGCAATTTATTTCTGCCACCCGAGACCGGCCAGGGCATTACGGCCCGCATTGCCGTCTGCTCCCCCAAAAAGGCATTTAGAAAGGTCCGCATATGACGGATATCGACAGCCGTGTCCGGCGCCGGCGCGTCGGCTACCTCTCGGTGGCCGCATGCATGGTGACCGCCGGGGCTATAGCTTTGTTCGCCGTCACCCAGCCCGCTGGCGCCGCGACGGCACCGGTGGGTCTCGGGACGGCCGATAGTTTCGCGGTTCTGGCCGGGTCCACGGTCACCAATACCGTCACCCCGACCCAGATCAGCGGGAACCTCGGCGTGAGCCCGGGCACCGCGGTGACCGGGTTCCCGCCCGGCATCGTGACCGGCGGCACCATCCACCGGGCCGACCGCGTCGCGCGGACCGCCCAATCCGCCCTGACCACCGCGTACAACGATGCCGCCGGGCGCAGCCCGACGGCGAACGTGCCCGCCTTCATCGGCGCCGGCCAGACCCTCACGCCCGGTGTGTACCAGGCCTCCTCCTCTCTGGAAGTCGGCGGATCGCTGACCCTGGACGCCCAAGGCGACCCGAGCGCGGTCTGGATCTTCCAGGCGCCCTCCTCCACGCTCACGACCGACTCGGCCAGCTCCGTCGTCCTGACCAACGGCGCCCAGGCCTGCAACGTCTTCTGGCAAGTGGGCAGTTCCGCCACACTCGGGACAAATTCCACCTTCGTGGGCAGCATCCTTGCGCTGGCGTCGATCACGGTCCAGACCGGCGACACCATTCAGGGCCGCGCGCTGGCCCGCACCGGCGCCGTCACCCTTGACGACGACACCATCACCGCGCCCCACTGCACCACGACACCCACGCCGACGCCGACCGCGACCGCTCCCACACCCACACCCACCTCCACCGCGACCACTCCCACACCCACCTCCACCCCGACCACTCCCATACCGACCCCCACCGCGACCACTCCCACACCCACCTCCACCGCGACCACTCCGATACCGACCCCCACCCGCACGAGGCCCGTCCCGACCCCCACCGCGACCACTCCCACACCGACCCCCACCCGCACCAGACCCGTCCCGACCCCCACCGGGACCAGGCCTATCCCGACCCCCACTCGCACCAGGCCCTTCCCGACCCCCACCGGGACCAGGCCGTTCCCAACGCTGACGCCGACACCGACCAGAACCCGGCCCGCGCCGACACCCACCGCCACCCATCCCAGGCCAACACCGACCAGCGCCAGCCCCAAGCCGACCCCGACCGGCTCCAGCTCCGGTTCCGGTTCCGGTTCCGGTTCCGCGCCTGTTCCTACTCCGGTCAACACCACCCTGCCAGTGACTGGCTAAGGATGTGCTGTCTCGCCGGGGAGGTTCCGCCGAGCTAGGCGGACCTCCCCGGCGATGATGCTCTGCGCCCGCGCGGAACCGCCCCGGCTCTTCGCCTGACTGGGCAGGCCACCTCAGTTGCCGCGATCTATTGGCCGCTAGGGCACGGTGACCGGCTGGATGACCACGGGGCCGAGAACGGGGTTGAGCTCGGTCGCCTGCGAGACTCCGGCCGGCGTGATCACGTCCATGGCCTTGGGCACGGTGGACGGGTCGACCGAGCAGATCGGCGCGGTCCCGCCCGTGGCGCAGACCCCGAACGAGTAGGCGCCCGGCGTGGCGGTGAAGGCCCGGGCCTGGTCGGGGCTGAACCCGTCCTGGCCGGCCAGCACCACGCTGAAGCCCCAGCCGGACGTCGGGGTGCCGAACTGCGCCTCGGGCAGCGCGACGGTGATCGTCTTGTCGGACTGCACGGCCAAGGCGGACGCGGTGCCGACCGAGGTGCCCGCGGCGTTCACCCACGTCGGCGAAGCGAATCCCTGTACCTCGACCCGCTGGCTCCAGGCTCCGGACGGCGCGATGGTGTAGTTCCGGGATGCAAAGGCGGCTTGGGTGGAGGTGCTCGAGACGCCCGGCACGTGCACGTAGAAATCGAGCAGCTGCGCCCCGTCGAGCTCGCCGAACGTCGGGACCAGATTGGCCAGCGTGACCCGGAGGTAGGCGTAGGTGCCGTCGCTCTGGACCTGGAACCGGGTCAGGTCGAACGACCCGGCCACGAAGTCCGACGCGGTCGGGTACTGGTAGGTGCCCGGCCCGTTGTCGTCCCCGGCGGGGTCGGTCACGTCGAGCACGGTGCTGCCGCCGCCTTCGGCGCTGACCGTGACCTGGGCGTAACCGGTGCTCCGGCCCCCGGGCGCGGTAGCGGTCACGGTGAGCGCGTTGGTGCCGAAGCCGACCGGCACACTGGCCGAGAAGGACCCGTCGGACCCCGCGGTCATGCTGACCACGGTGGCGGCCTCACTGGTCGTGGTGTCAGCCGCCTCGATCGACACCGCCGATCCCGGCGCGGTCGTCCCGGTCACCGTGGTGGTGGCGGTGGTCAGCGTGGCGCCCGAGGCCGGCGCCGTGATCGTCACCGGCAGCGAGCCGGGTGCCCCGTGCGTGATGTAGCGCGTGGTCGTGACGGCCGGGGTGTCCACGTTGTGGCCGGTGCCCAGCGAGGCGATCAGCCGCAGTTCCTGGGCCTGGGCCCAGCTCAGCGGGGACGCCGACCCGGCCGCCTTGCCGTCGGTGAACCCGATGGACGCGGTGGCCGGGTCGCTGCCGTACGGCGAGGCGGCCAGGTCCGGGTCTTCCCAGGCCTGCTCGGGCACCAGCCCGACCCCGGAGGAGAAGCTGATCATCGCCTGGAGCAGGGACTTCGCGCCGCTGGCGTTCCCGTCGGCCAGGTCGGACTCGGCCCGCTCGCCGGACAGGACCGGCCACAGGTGCCCGGTGCCGCTGTCGGTCGGTGGCCAGGGCGCCCCGGGTGTGGTGCAGGAGTCCTGGCTCGGCTGGTAGCAGTCGCCGTACCCGTCGGCGCTGCCGTCGGCGGCCGAGTTGCCGTACCGGTAGTAGCCGGTCCCGCTGGGCGTGGTGACCGAGATGTGCTTGTCGTAAATCGCCAGCGAGGCCTGGATGTCGGGGTCGGTGACCGGCAGCTCGCCCAGCCGGACCAGGTCCTGGAAGCCGCCGTCGAGGACGCTGCGCTGGTCCAGGGTGGGGCCGCCGTTGCCGAGGCTGTAGGTGATCGCGGCGTTCGGGTCGCCGGTCTTGGACAGCCGGATGAAGTAGGCCGGGCCGTCCGGGCCGGTGGTGGTGACCGTCCAGTTCTTGATGTTGCGCTGGAAGTCGTCCGCGGTGGCCTGGTACAGGTGGGCTCGCGCGGTGTCGCCGTGGCTCGCGGCGATGGTCGAGGCGGCGGTCAGCCCGGCGATCTCGGCCGCGATCGTGGACGGCGAGTAGCCGGTCTGCTCTTCCCAGCGCTCCACGCCGTCCGAGGGCCCGTTGGCGACCAGGAAATCGGCGGCCGGGCGGATGTGGTCCTGCCACAGCGCGGTGTCGCTCCCGAGCCCGGACTCCTGCGCCATCAGGATCGGGTAGGAGGTCTCGTCCAGCTGCAGGCCGCCGGTGTCGGGAGCGGCCTTGCCGTTCAGCAGCGAGTTGCGCGGCATCGCCCCGGACGGGAGCTGCTGCTGGTCGAACAGGAACAGCGTGGCCGCCCGGGCCGTGGTCACGTCCCCGTCGGCCAGCAGCCCGGTGAAGGTCTCGTACAGGTCCCGGGCGAACACCTCACGGTAGGAACCGAAGTAGGACGGCTTGCCGTTCGAGGTCACCCCGGCCGGTACCGACTGGCCCCACGGGCTGGCCAGCGAGGCCACGATGGCGCCGGGGTAGGTCTTGTCCTCACTCGCCTTCAGGACGTTGGCCGACAGGTAGTAGTGAGCCGCCTGGGTCGTCGGGCGCTTGAGCCCGGCGTCGTAGCCGGCCCAGCCGAGCAGGTACTTGGCCGTGGTCAGCAGGAACGGCTGGCTCATCGAGGTCCTGGCGACAGAAACGGACTGGGCCTGGTTCCGGCCGAAGCCCAGGGCGAGCGTCACCTGGTGGCTGCGGCCCGGGGTCACGTTCTCGGTCGCCGCGATGTGGCCGTCCGGGGCGGAAGTGTAGGAGGTCAGCGTGTGCGTCGTGTCGAGCTGGGTGAGGCCGTCGCTGGCGGTGCCCTCGTAGCCGACGCTGGCCCCCTGGTCCGCCGACGACGTCAGGGCCATGTAGGTCGGCACCGCGTAATCCCGGTTGGTGGCGTCGGTGACCGTGTTTGTGCTGGAGATCACCGGGATCGGTGACTTGCCCGAGGTGTCCACCACGCCGGTGTTGGCGCCGGCGTTCTCGGTCCCCCCGCCGCCGTTGCCGTTGACGTGGGCGTCGAGCCGGGCGTACAGGTGCAGGCCGGCCAGGCTGGTGCTCGAGCCCGGCGTGTCCTGCAGCGTGGTGTGCATCAGCACCGTGTCGCTGGCCGGGTTGGTGATGTAGGTGGTGATCAGCCGGAAGCCGTGCTGGGCGTCGGTGGAGGTGACCGTGCAGGACATGCCGGTGGGGTCCGCGGCCACCGTGTACGTCATGTCCCGGGTCTGCAGGTCGGTGAACGTGGACCCGTCGGTCACGACGTACTGCAGCGTGCTCACGTTCGTGTTGTCGATGGTGGGCTCGTAGACGTCGGACAGCACTCCGTCGGCCACCGTGTACCAGACCTTGGAGCCCGTGCCTGCGGCTGTACCTACGCAGTCCTTCCTGGCCAGGTCGAAGTACGACGACGCCCCCGGCGCGCCCAGTGCAGCGGCGGCCGCCACCGCCGACGTAGCCGCCACCGCCGTCGTAGCCGCCGCGGCCGAACTAGTACTACAGCAGTACTTTGTTACTCTTTGCCAGCAGTAGTGTTGGTGTGTGCTGGACGACGATGACCTGGCTGTGTGGGTCGCTGGGCTGGATGACCTGTTCGCGCTGGTGGCGGGGCGGTTTCCGCGGGTTGAGCCGCGGCTGCAGGCCCGCGCCTATGTGCGGGGGCTGCTGGCGCCACTGGCGGCCAAGAACAGCTGGACGCTGGCCGAGGCGGCCGGGAACAAGACGCCGGACGGGATGCAGCGGCTGCTGAACCGGACCGCCTGGGATGCCGGCGGGGTCCGTGACGACGTGCGCGGCTACGTGGCCCGCTACCTCGGTGACGCCGATGGGGTACTGGTCGTCGACGAGACCGGCTTCATCAAGAAGGGCACCAGTTCAGCGGGGGTGCAGCGGCAGTACTCGGGCACCGCCGGGCGGGTGGAGAACTGTCAGCTGGGCGTGTTCCTGGCCTACGCCTCGCCGAAGGGCCGGGCGCTGGTTGACCGGGAGCTTTACCTGCCGAAATCGTGGACGGACGACCGGGACCGCTGCCGCGAGGCGGGCGTGCCCGACGACGTGGAGTTTGCCTCGAAGACCGATCTTGCCCGGCTGATGCTGGGCCGGGCTCTGGACGCCGGAGTACCGGCCGCGTGGGTCACTGCGGATGAGGCCTACGGCAAGGACGGCAGCTTCCGGGGCTGGCTGGAGCAGCGCCGGGTCGGCTACGTCGCCGCCGTCCCGAAGAGCCAGGCCGTCGCCGGCGACGCCGGGAAGTCCCGCGCTGACGTGCTGACCGCGCACGCCCCGGGCCAGGCCTGGAAGCGCCGCAGCTGCGGGAACGGCGCCAAAGGGCCGCGGGTCTATGAATGGGCGGCCGCCACCTTGCCCGAAGACGGCACCGAGCCACCCGGCTGGTCCCGGTTCTTGCTGGTCCGCCGCTCGCTGACCCCGAACGGCAAGGGCGAGCTGGAACTCGCCTACTACCTGTGCGCCGCCCCGGCCGGCACACAGGACGAGGAGCTGATCCGCGTCGCCGGGTCTCGCTGGGCCATCGAGGAATGCTTCCAGAGCGCCAAAAACGAGACTGGCCTTGACCACTACCAGGTCCGCCGCTACGACGCCTGGTACCGGCACGCCACCCTCGCCGTTCTTGCTCACGCCTACCTCGCCGTTACCGCTGCGAACGCCCCAAAAGTCCTGGCAGCGGCCTCATCCCGGTCACGCTCGCGGAGGTCCGCCGTCTTCTGGCACACCTGATCACCGTCACTCCCTGCCGTACTGCCGCCTGGGCCTGGTCCACCTGGCGACGACACCACCAGCACCAGGCCAGAACCAGTCACTATCAGCAAAGACAAGCACTACATAACGAAATGCTGCTGTAGTATTAGCTGCCGTAGCCGCTGGTAGGGCGACCGCCAGGCCGGTGACGACCGCCGCACTCGCGGCCAAGGTGAAGGTGCGGCGTCCACGTGGCATGGCCAGGCCCTCCATCGTCGGCCCGAGCTACCCCGGTGTAGCGGACCAATGTTGAGCTTTATCCCCGCAAGCACGCACGTCAAGTAACACTTCGGAACATTTGGCTACACCAGGCCGCCGCGAGCCGGCGAAGGCCTTCACACCTCTCACTGTCGCAGGTAAGGCCGCGCCGGTCCGGTTAGTGTGGCGGCATGGGGTTCCTGGGGAATCTGATCAAGGCCGCGTCCGACATGGTGACGGGCGGCCGCCGCGGCGGGGCACCCTCCCGGGAGGAACGGAGCCGCCGCGGGGCGCCCTCCCGAGAGGCGGAACGGATCCGCGGCGGGGCACCCGCACGGGAGGTCCTGCCGGGCGAGTTCGGGCCGGACGCCACCGTGGAGGTCGATCCGTATCGCGTCGGCCCGGTGCGGATGAGCTACTCACCGCATGCCGACGGGGCGCTCGATCCCGGCGAGGTCGTCTGGACCTGGGTGCCGTTCGAGGAGAACGACGGGCGGGGCAAGGACCGGCCGGTGCTCGTGGTGGCGGCCGAATCGGCAGGCACCTACCTGGCCGTCCAGCTCACCAGCAAGGACCACGACGGCGAGGGTGACTTTGTCGCCGTCGGCGCGGGCGGGTGGGATGGCGAGCACCGGCCGTCCTGGGTCAGCCTGGACCGGGTGATCCGGGTGCACGAGGGCGGGATGCGCCGAGAGGCGGCGGCCCTGCCGCGAGAGCCGTTCGAGCGGGTCACGGGCCGGCTGCAGCAGCGCTACGGCTGGCGCTAGAGGGTCTTCATCGTCACGTAGCTGGTGACCGCGGCCACGCTGGGCAAGGTGGCCAGCCGGTTGGCGTGGAAGTCTTCGTACGCGGGCAGATCGGCGACCTCGATCTGGAGCAGGTAATCGTAGTTGCCGGTGACGTGGTGGGTGTGAATCACCTCGGATAGCTGGATCACCGCACGTTCGAAGGCGACGACGTCGGCGCGGGCGTGCCGGATGAGCCGCACGCCGGCGAACACCCGCAGGCCGCGACCGACCGCGGCGGGATCGATCAGCGCCTGGTAACCGCGGATCACCCCGGCCTGCTCCAGTCGGCGAACCCGCCGCAGGCAGGGCGAGGGCGAGAGGCCGACCCGCGACGCGAGCTCGTCATTGCTGATCCGGCCGTTGTTCTCGAGCGTGGCCAGTATCGCCTGGTCGATGGCGTCCATATTGGCAGAATATTGCGCTTAATAAACTCCTACCACACTCTGATTCCATCGTCAGCGGGCTAATTGCTGCCAAAGTTGCCGACGTCGCTGGCCGCGATGGCGACCGAACTGCCACGCTGCAAGGCGTGACACCAGCGGATCAACCGGAAGGGCCAGCTATGCCGGGCAGCAGCACAGTCGCCATTCACGCCGACCGCGACGTGTATCCCAGCCGGGCGGTCGCACGGCCCATCTACCAGACCGCGGCGTTCTGGTCCGAGGACGCGGAGCAGTTCGCGCAGGTCGCCGTCGACCCCCGGGGCCACGACTTCTACACCCGCTACGGCAACCCGAACCACGCCCAGGTCGCGGCGGTGGTCGCCGAACTCGAGCACACCGAGGTGGCGATGGTCACGGCGTCCGGGATGGCCGCGCTCACCACTGCGGTGCTGGGACTGGTGTCCGCGGGCGACCACGTCATCGGGCAGAAGTCCACCTACGGCGGCACGGCGTCGGTCCTGCTGAACCTGCTGCCGCGGCTGGGCGTGACGACCACGCAGGTTGACCAGACCGATCCCGGCGCGTTCGAACGGGCCGTTACGCCGCGGACCCGCCTGATCCTGCTGGAGTCACCGAGCAACCCGCTCCTGCAGATCACCGACCTGCGCGCCATCGCCGCTATCGCCCGCGCCCACGGCGTGCTGACCCTGGCCGACAACACGTTCGCGACGCCGCAGAACCAGCAACCCACGGACCTTGGCATCGACGTGATCTGGCACAGCGCGACCAAGTACCTCAACGGCCACAGCGACGTGTCGGCCGGGGTGCTGGCCGGACCGGCCGGCCTCCTGGACCAGATCTGGGACACGGCCGTGCTCACCGGCGCGGTGCTCGGCCCGTTCGACGCCTGGCTGCTGCTGCGGGGCATCCGTACCCTCCCGCTGCGCATGCCCCGGCATGACCGCAACGGCCAGGCGCTGGCCGAAGCGCTCAGCAAGCATCCAGCCGTGGCTCGCGTGCACTACCCGGGACTCCCGAGCCATCCGCAGCATGCGCTGGCGGCCAGCCAGATGCGCGGGTTCGGCGGAGTGCTCGCGGTCGAGCTCGCCGGCGGTTACCAGGCCGCGGACCAATTCATCGGCCGGCTCGCCCACTTCCGCCGGTCGGCCAGCCTCGGCGGCGTGGAGTCGCTGGCGGTGCACCCGGCCGCCATGTGGCGCGGGATGCTCAGCGAACAGGACATCGCCGCGTCCGGGGTCCCATCGAGCCTGGTCCGCCTGGCCGCGGGCACGGAGGACACCGAAGACCTCGTCGCCGACGTGCTCGCGGCCGCGGACACGGTCACCGAATCGGACTGCGCCGAATCGGACTGATTGGAGGCCACCCACATGCGCCAGCTCCCGTTCGCCCAGGTCGACGTCTTCTCTGCCACCCCCTTTCTCGGTAACCCGGTGGCCGTGATCCTCGACGCTGAGGATCTCGAAGACGCGGACATGCAGCGCATCGCCCGGTGGACGAATCTTTCCGAGACGACGTTCGTCCTGCCGCCCACCACGCCTGCGGCCGACTACCGGCTGCGGATCTTCACCCCCGGCGGCGAGCTGCCCTTCGCCGGCCACCCGACGCTCGGCTCGGCGCACGCCTGGCTGGAACGGGGCGAAACACCGACGGGGCCGGACTGCGTCCGCCAGGAGTGCGACGCGGGTCTGGTCGAGGTACGGCGGCGCGCCGGGCTGTTGTCGTTCGCGGCCCCGCCCACCCGTCGCAGCGGGCCCATCGAGCCGGAGTACCTGGCCCAGCTCGTCGCTGCGTTCGGCCTCGGTCACGAGCAGGTGCTGGCCCACCAGTGGGTGGACAACGGGCCCGGCTGGGCCGTCGTCCAGCTCGCGACGGCGCGTGAGGTGCTCGAACTGCAGCCCGATCTGTCGCGGATCCCGGCCGCGATGGTCGGCGCTATCGGCGCCTACCCAGCCGGAAGCGAGCACGCGTTCGAGCTGCGTACGTTCGCACCGGGCGTCGGCGTGGCCGAGGACCCCGTCTGCGGCAGTATGAACGCAGCGGTGGCGCAGTGGTTCGTGCGTACCGGCGCCGTGCCGGGCCGCTACCGCGTCGCCCAGGGCCGGCGACTGGGCCGAGCCGGGGACATCACGATCACCGCCGACCCTGACGGGACCATCTGGGTCGGCGGCCACACGAACACCCTGTTCCACGGCACGGCCGTGGCGTAATACTCGCCGGGAACGGCGCACAAGATCCGGGGTCCCGGCCAGGCGCTGGCCGCTAGTGTCGGACGCGGACGACGAGCTTGCCGGTGGCGCGATCGTGCTCCATGTCGCTGTGGGCCAGCGGCACCTGCTCCAGGCCGTCGTAGACGCGGTCGACGGGGAAGGCCAGTCGGCCGGCCGCGACCGCATCGAGGATCTCCTGGAAGGCCTCCCGGGGCAGGTCGGCGGCGTCGCCGAAGTAGCCCGCCAGGCGCACACCCCGCGGCAGGTACTCGTTCGGGGCAAAGTCCCGCACCGTGTACTGGTTGGAGAGGCTGCCGCCGAAGCAGGCCGTGCCGTGTACGCGCACCGCGCGCAGCGTGTCGGGCAGGGTCGGCGTGCCGACGAGATCAAGGGCCGCGTCGACGCCGTCCGGGTACAGCTCGCGCACGGCGGGCGCGACCTCGCCGGTGTCGAGCAGCGGGTGCTCGACACCGTGCTCCTTCAGCCAGGCGAGCCGGCCGGCCTGCCGGGTGGTGGACACCACCGTAGCGCCGCGCCAGGTAGCCAGCGCGGCGGCGGCCAGGCCGACCGAGGAGGTGCCGCCCCGGATCAGCACGGACTGGCCGGGCTGCAGGTCCAGGCCGACGGTGAGCGAGCCGTAGGCGGTCTGGACCATCTCCGGCAGGGCGCCCAGCACCTCCCAGGGCAGGTCAGTGTCGACCGGAATGACCTGGGACAGCGGTACCGAGGTGTACTCGGCATAGCCGCCGTCGTAGGTGCGCCCCATGTCCCCCATCATCGCGACGACCTGCTGCCCGCGCGCCAGCCCGCTGCCGGCCGGAGCCGCGTCGATGGTGCCTGCGGCCTCGATGCCCGGCACCCGGGGAAAGCTGACGCCCACGCTCACGCCCAGCCTGAGCTTCAGCTCCGAGCGGTTGAGGCCGAACGCCTCGACGCGGATGCGTGCCCAGCCGTCCCGTTCGGGCGGGAGTGGGAGAGTGGTCAGCCGCAGGTTGTCGACGGAGCCGGGGGCGGAGAGCTGCACCGCGCGCATGGTGGCGGGCGAGGACGTCACGGGCCTGCCTTCTTCCCGGGAGGAGGGGAGCCGATCGGCGGTGGTCAACGCGCCGCCGCTGCGGCTTCATTCCCGGCTGGCCCAAGGGCCTCGTCCGGTCGGTCAGGGGATCAGGCCGGCCTGCCGGGCCCGCACGGCGGCCTCGGTGCGGTTGGCCGCGCCGAGCTTGCCCAGGATGTGCGTCACGTGCTTCTTGACGGTGTCGAGTGTCACGACCAGCTCGTGCGCGATGCGCTGGTTTGATCTTCCCGCGGCGAGCAGCCCGAGCACCTCCAGCTCGCGCTCGGTCAGCGATTCGATCAGGCCGGGCGATGCGGGGGCCCGGCCGCGGGGCGACGCGTCGGCCGCCGCATCGCAGGCGCGCAGGAGCCTGGTCAGGTAGCTGGCGTTGATGTCAGGGCCGGAGGCTCGCTGGCCCAGCTGGGCGGCCGTCAGCCGGGCCAGCAGCGCGCGCATCGGCGCGCCCTCGTCGGCGAACACCCGCACATAGCCCTGCGAGCCGGCCAGGGCGAGCGCCCGGGTCAGGGCATCCACCGCGGCGTCCTGGTCCCCGCAGGCGGCCAGGGCCAGCGCCCGCAGCGCGCCAATCTCGATGACGCTACCGGTGCGGCTCTGGACCGCCGCCGCCGTGAGCATTCCTTCCAGCAACGTGAGCGCCTGAATCGGCCGGTCCTGGGCCAGCAGCACCCGGGCCAGGACCAGATACTCCCGTTCGCGGGGGTAAACCGGCTCGTCGTCCGGGCCGAGACCGCGATCGCTGGTCCAGGCCGCGGCCGCGACGACGTCGCCCTGGGCCAGCAGCAGCCGCGCCCGCTGCGCGGGGACCGGGTTGAGCAGGCCGGTCACCCCCGGGCCCAGTGCCGTTCGGGTGGCCTCATCCATCGCCGCCAGCGCCCCGGCCGGATCGCCCTGGGCCTGCCGGATCCAGGCCAGGGTGGCCAGGCCCGCGCCCAGCGGCGCGGGGTAGAGGAACTGCCGGCACAGCGCGATGCCCGCGGTGACCTGCTGGAGCGCACGGTCGAGCTCATTGCGCTGGTAGGCCACCTCGCCCAGGCCCGCGTGCGCGGGGCCAGCGGGCGTGGGGCCGGACGCGGCCGCGATGTCCAAGGTCCGCTGGTAGGTCTCGGTGGCCGCGTCCAGCCGGCCCTGGGCCCGCTGGACCTGCCCGAGCTGGTAGACACCCCAGGAGAGAGGCTGGCCGGTCTGCCACCCGGCGATGCTGGAGACGAAGGCCTGCTCAGCGTCGGCCAGCCGGCCACGGAGCCATTCGGCCCCGCCCAGCAGCCCCTGGGCCATCGAACTCAGCAGCCGCTCACCGCCGCCGAGCTGGTCCAGGGCCAGCCGCGCGAACGCGGCCGTGTCCTCGGCATCACCGTGGAGCTGGGCCAAAAAGCTGCGATGAATCGCGATCAGCGCGGGGATATTGACCAGCATGCTGGCGGCCTGGCCGGCTGATGGCTCGAACGGTTCACCGGCGGCGGGCGTCGGGCCGGCCAGCGCGCGCTCGGCCGCGTCCAGCGCCGGTTCCAGCGCCTCGGCGCGGCCGAGGGTGGCAGCCAGCAGCCCCTGCGCCAGCGACAGCCGGGGCCGGGACTCGAACTGGTCGGCGGGCAGCGCGGCCAGCCACCGCTGCGCCGTCGCATGCTCGCTGCGCAGGTACAAGGTCGCGTCGAAGTGCTGCTCGATCAGCCGGGCCGCCCAGGCCGTGTCCCCGGCGGCCAGGGCGTGCCCGACCGCGTCATCGGCCAGCCCATGCTCGGCATACCAGGCGGCGGCGGCCCGGTGCAGCGCCGTGACCCGGCCGGGCCGCTCCTGCTCCAGGCGGACCCGGAGCAGGTCGGCGAACAGCTGGTGGTAGCGCCACCAGCCGCGGACCTCATCCAGCGGCATCAGGAACAGGCCCGCCTGCTCCGCACGCTCCAGCATCGCCTGGCCATCGTCCCGGCCGGTGACCGCATCGCACAGCTCGCCGTTGAGGCGTGCCAGCACCGAGGTTTCCAGCAGGAACTCGCGTACCTGCTCCGGCTGGCCGTCGAGCACTTCCCCCGTCAGGTAGTCCAGAATGTAGCGGTGGCTGCCGCTGAAGGCGGCCACGAACCCGGCGATGTCGGGCCGTCCCCGCAGCGACAGGGCGGCCAGCTGCAACCCCGCCGCCCAGCCTTCGGTGCGGGCCGCCAGCGCCGCCACCGCGGCATCCGGCAGCACCGGCCCGGCCGCCTGGCGCAGCAGGGACGATGCCTCTTCGGCGGTGAACCGCAGGTCGCTGGTGCGCAGCTCCGACAGCTGCCCGCTGGCCCGCAGCCGGGCCAGCGGCAGCGGCGGGTCGGATCGGCTGGCCAGCACCAGGTGCAGTCCCGGCGGCAGGTGCTCGAGCAGGAACGCCAGCGAGGCGTGCACCGGCTGGGCGTCGACCAAGTGATAGTCGTCGAGAACCAGCACTATCGCGCTCTCGGCCGGCTGGGCCGCCAGCTCGTTGATCAGCGCCGTCACCAGCCCCTCACACCCGGATACCGGCGGGCCGAGCGGAGCGACCTGTCCGCGGATTCCTGGCTGCGCCCGGTCCAGCGCGGCCACCACGTGCCGCCAGAACCGCACGGGGTCGTTGTCGCCGGCGTCCAGCGACAGCCACGCCACTGGCCGGTCGCCTGACCGGAGCCAGTCGGCGAGCAGCGCCGTCTTGCCGAACCCGGCCGGGGCACACACCAGGACCAGTTCCCCGCCGAGCGCCCCCATCAGCCGCGGCCGCGCCACGAACCCAGGCCGCGGGCCGGGCACATGAAGTTTGGTGGCCAGCAGGGCATGCCGTTCGGGTCCGGCACCCCCGGCCGGGTCCACCGCAGGCGGCTCAGCCATCGGCGACCTATCACTCAGCGCGTCCAGCGAAGACCGGCGTCACCGCCAGGTCGGGGTCATTGTATGCAGCCGCCCGAAATCCGCGCCTTCGCCGTCTCGGGTCACGTCTACGACCTCCAGA
Organism: Streptosporangiaceae bacterium; assembly: GCA_965277615.1. Taxonomy (GTDB): domain Bacteria; phylum Actinomycetota; class Actinomycetes; order Streptosporangiales; family Streptosporangiaceae; genus Bog-532. The sequence continues at coordinate 1,834,290 of CBDIDG010000005.1, forward strand.
CCGGACTGGTCACCACCATTGCCGGCCCATCACGGCCAGGGCAGGCCAGGGTGCCGCCCAGGGACTTGCGCGGGCGCGCCGGCCCGGCCCGAGGGTGATCCTGAGGACAGTGCCAACGACAAGGAGAAGAAGTCATGGGTCTCATCGATGAGGCGAATTCGCATCCATGGATCTCGCCCGATGTCCCGGTCCGGGGATTCGTCTATGACGTCAGCACCGGGCGGCTCAGCGAAGTGCTTCCCGGATGACCGGCCAGCCAGACTCAGCCGCAGGGCTGAGCTTCGAGCGGGATGTCCGCCCCTTGTTCCGGGAAAAGGACCGCGACTCGATGCGCAGAGCCTTCGACCTCTGGTCCTACAGCGACGTCCAAGCGCACCAGGACGCCATCCTCCAGCGCCTCCGTGACGGCACGATGCCCTGCGACGGGGCCTGGCCACCGGATCACGTCGCCGTCTTCCAGCAGTGGATCGCCAGCGGGTCGGCACCCTGAGGCATGTCCGTTTCGTTCAAGACCCCTTGGTCCCGGGCACTGATCATGGTCTGGAGGACACCGACCAGAGAATGAGGAACTCGACCATGAAGCCGCGCATCCACGTCATCACCCTCGCGGTAGCTGACCTCGATCGGGCCCTGGCGTTCTACCGTGACGGGCTGGGCTTTCCGACCAAGGGCCTGATCGGTACCAAGTTCACCGGGGACGAGACCACTCCCAACGGGACCACGGCGGTGTTCAGCCTCGACGGCGGGCTCATGCTGTCCATCTATCCGCGCTCCGAGCTGGCCAAAGACGCCGGGATCCCACCGAGCGCAGGGAAAACCGGCGAGTTGAGCATCGGGCACGTGGTGGCCACCCGGGCCGAGGTCGACGAGGTCATCGCCCAGGCCCGAGCGGCCGGAGCCAGTGTCACCGAGTCACCGCACGACCGGCCGTGGGGCATCTACTCGGGCTACTTCCACGACCCCGACGGCCACCTGTGGGAGATCATCTGGAACCCCGCGCTGGACCTAGCCCTTTGACCGGTAGCCACTAGCCCTTTGATCCGGCGGCCAGCAGCGCTCGGCTGCGCCGGCTCCCATCGCGGAACCCGGGGGAGTAGGCCAGGTGGAAGGCGCGGGTGGGCACCGTCGCGCCCAGCTGGGCGAACAGCCCGGCACCGGCCAGGGTCGCCCGCCAGACGAGCGCGTACTCCGGGGGCGGCGTCAGGTTGCGTACCGCGGGGCCGAAGCGCGGCTCGCCGAAGTGGGCCATCGCCCCGCGCAGCCAAGACCGGGAGTAGGTGAAGCTTTCGGCGGCCGCGGTGGCCACGATGGGCTGCAGCAGCTCGACGATCAGCCGCGGATCGACCTCCGCGCCGGCCGCGAGGGCACCGGTCTGCCGGGCCAGGCTGACCGCTGTGGCCCCGTCGCCGGCGATCACCGCGGCGGCGAGCTCGCCGAACGGCACCGGGATGCCGCCTGGGGTGGCGGCGACCGCGCCGAAGTCGAGCATGCCGAGCCGGCCGCCGGGCAGCAGCAGGAAGTTACCCGGATGCAGGTCGGCGTGCATCCAGCCCGTGCAGGCGGCCGGCGCGAAGATGGCGTGCGAGAGCAGCCGGGCGGCCCGGGCGGCCGCGTCGGCGTGGTCGAGCTCGCGCCAGCCTGCCGGAAGCAGATCGGTGCGCCCGTCCAGCAGGGTGGACAGGCTCACTCCCTCGAGCCAGCCGGTGATCAGTACCCGTGGTGCCGCCAGGTAGACGGGCGGGACGATGACCTCGGTGCGGCCGGGCGGCTCGGGTGCACCGGCCGCCCCCGCTGCGGCCAGGGCCAGCGGGACGTGCTGGGTGAACGCGGCCGCCACCTCGGCCTGGACGCGGCCCTCGCGGACGTAATCCAGCTCCTCGACGACCCGGCGGGCCAGCTCGTCGGCCAGTCCTGACACTTTCAGGCCGCTGACCCGGCCCATGCCCCGGGCCAGCAGCCGACCCTGGCGCAGGTCCGAGCGCAACGCCCGGCCGACCCCCGGGTACTGCACTTTGACGGCCACCTCGACGATCTGGCCGTCGTCGTCCCGCCATCGTCCGCGGTGCACCTGGCCGATCGAGGCGGCCGCGGCGGGCGTGTCCTCGAAGCTCACCAGCCGGTCCGGCCAGCCGGGCCCGTAGGTCGCGGACAGGTCGGCGGCGACGATCCGGCGGGCGACGTCGCCGGGCATGGCCGGTGCCGCGTCGGTGAGCCGCCGCAGAGCCGACCGGTAGGGTGCCGCGGCCTCCTCGGGCATCGCCGCCTCGAACACGGCCATCGCCTGCCCGAGTTTCGCCGCGCCGCCCTTGAGCTCACCCAGGGTGGTGAACACCTGTTCCGCGGTACGCGCCGCGATCTGGTCCCGGGAGGTCCGCGACAGACGGCTGGCGGCGGCCGCGGTCCGCGCGGCGTGCCGCAGCGGCAGCGCGGCTAGCCGGCTGGTACGCCGGAGCGCGCCGGTCGGCAGGACCGGCCGCTCCCAGGCCCCGGCTGATTCGGTTTCTTGCTGGCCCGGCTGACCGTAGGTCATCGTGGCCGCCCTCCTTCTGATTCAGCTTCACTGTTCGTCTACTAACACGCTTAGTAGACGAGAAGTGTTCAGCCGGAGGCGATTAACTTTGGCTGGCGCCAAGGCGGACGGTCGCAGCGGTAGGGACGCCCGGACGGTTGAGCCGCCCCGGGTTTCTTGGAGGCCATGACTTCTGGGAAAGTTGGGGCTCATGGTGTCACGGAAGCAGCACCCCGCTGAGCTGCGGGAACGTGCGGTGGCGATGGTCTTCGAGCTGCGGGCGGAGTCGGGGAATTCCCGCGGGACGCTTGCCCGGGTGGGCGAGCGTCTCGGCATAAATCCCGAGACTTTGCGGAACTGGGTCGAGCGGGCGGAAATCGACGGCGGTCAGCGTCCGGGCACGACGACTGATGACAAGAAGCGGATCGCGGAGCTGGAAAGGGAGAACCGCGAGCTGCGGCGGGCGAATGAGATCCTGAAGGCGGCGAGTGCTTATTTCGCCCGGGAACTCGACCCCCGGTATCCGCGCTAGTCGAGTTCATCGATTCGCATAAGGACCGGTTCGGAGTGGAACCGGCCTGCGCGGTCCTGGAGATTGCGCCGTCCACTTATTATGCGGCGAAAAAGAGAGAGGAGAGGCCGCCGGCGCGAGATGCCCGGGATGACGAGCTGAAGAAGGAGATCGTGCGCGTCTGGAAGGGGAAAGGCCGCGGGGTTTACGGTGCGCGGAAAGTATGGCGCGAATTGATCCGGGAGGGAGTTGACGTGGCGAGGTGCACGGTCGAGCGGCTGATGCGCGAGCTTGGGATTGCCGGTGTGTCGGCCAGGCGGAAGAGGCCGCGGACGACGGTCCCGGCCGGGCCGGGGCATGAGCGGCCGTCTGACCTGCTGGAGCGGGACTTTACCGCGCCCGCGCCGAACCGGCGCTGGGTTGCCGATATTACCTATGTTGAGACGGCCGGCGGTTTCGTGTATGCCTCGTTCATTCTCGATTTGTTCTCGCGGAAGATTGTCGGCTGGCAGGTTTCGGATTCGCTCCGGGCGGAGCTTGCCCTCGACGCGCTGGAAATGGCGATCTGGTCGCGTGGTGACCGGATCGGCGGGAACCTTGTTCATCATTCCGACCGCGGCGCGCAGTACACGTCGATCCGGTATGCCGAGCGGCTCGGCGAGATCAGAGCGGTCCGCTCGGTAGGCCGCAAGGGAGATTCCTATGACAATTCAGCTGCGGAGGCACTGAACAGTCTTTACAAGAAAGAGCTAATCGAGCGGGAAGGTCCGTGGGCAGGGATGGCCGATGTCATGCTCGCGACCCTGGAATGGGTGGCCTGGTATAACCGGGAAAGGCTGCACTCTACCTGCGGGTACGTTCCGCCCGAAGAATTCGAGGAAAGCTACTACTCGCATCAGGAAAACCTGGTAAATTAATCATACCGGCAAGAAAGTGCCTCCAAATTTGCCGGGGCGGTCCAGGTCGTCGCGGGCTGGTGCCGAGGCGGGCGGCCCGGCCGTGCTCACCGACCGGGCTCAGGCGCCTGGGACGCGTCCCAGTACCAGCGCGACTGCGGCCGGGGCCAGCGCGAGCAGTACCGGGGCCAGTACGAGTGCGGCCACGGCCGCGCGCAGCAGGTGGCGGCGGGCCGGCCCCAGCGGTGGTTCGGCCGGTCCCAGCAGCCGGTGGATCCGCCCCACCGCGTCGGTGGCGGCGGCGGCCAGGCCCGCGGCAGGCGCGGCGGGCGTGGCCAGGATGACCAGGGCGGTGGCCAGCGGGCCCGGATCGGAGGAGCGCAGCGCCGTGTCGTCGGCGTGCATCTCGGCCAGCCGCGTGACCTGCTCGTCCGCAGCGCGCATGAGCGGCAGGAACGGCAGCACCTGCCGGGCGATCGCGGCCATGGCCACCAGGCGGTGATGGCGCCCGGCCAGGTGCGCCCGCTCGTGGGCCAGGACCGCGTCCAGCTGGGCCGGGTCCAGCGCCTGCAGCGCGCCGGTGGTCACGACCACCGTGGGCTGCGGGCCGGCCACGCAGTAGGCGGCGGGCTGGGGGTGGTCCACCAGGGTGGCCCCCAGGGCCGGCTCGGGCCGCCCGATCAACCGGGCGGTCTGCGCGTGCTGCTGGGCCTGCTGCCGGACGGCGCGCACGTGGGTCACGGTGGTGAGCGCCGTGCGGGCCACGACAGCGCCGCTGAGGGTCAGGCCGAGCCCAGCCGCGGCGGCACCTCCCGGGGTGGCGTACAGGTCGCGCAGCCGGATCACGCAGGCCCCGATCACATAACTCAGCCCCCCGCCGAGGGCGGTGGTGTGCACCGCCAGCGTGAGACCGGCCAGCCCGAGCGCGGCCAGGACCGACCAGGCTGCGGCCAGGTAGGTGAGGATGGCCAGCAGCGGCGCCCGCGAGATCCAGCGGGCCCGGCCGAGCATCCTCGAGCTCAGCGTGCCGACGAAGGCCGCGTAGGCCAGCAGCACGGCCCCGATGGTCACTTGGTCTCGCCCGGCCCGGCCGCAGGACGCGCCTGATCGAGCGCCTGCTGCAACAGCTCGGCATCATGCGGGCTCATCTGGAGCACGAAGTGGGCCAGGGCCGTGCGCCGGTCCGGGTTGGAGCCCAACGCATCGCTCATCAGCTCCACGGTGTACGCGGAACGGGAGCGGGAGGGCTCGTAGCGCCAGGCCCGGCCGTCTTTCTCCCGTCGCAGCCAGCCCTTGCGGTGCAGGTTCTCCATCACCGTCATCACGGTGGTGTAGGCCAGGGGCCGGGCGGGGCGCAGATCCTCGACCACCTCGCGGACCAGGGCCGGCCTGCCCCATTCCCACAGCCGGTCCATGATCGCCGCTTCCAGCTCACCCAGCTGACGCATCCTCGGCTCCGCCTCTAGTCGGGCCGGCGGTCCTCCCGCCTTGCCTACTAATACGGATAGGATAAGCAACCGGATTGCCCGCCAGGCCGCTATCTTTCTCGCAGGGTAGGTAGGCCTCGCCCCGATCGTCGATATTTTCGCTCCAGGGCCAATCCCGCGACACCTACTAAGCGTATTAGTAGGCATGTCTGTCACTCACGATGCTGCCCCCGGCGAGCTGGCCGAGGATGCCGACGCCGCGTTGCGCCAGCTGTACACCCGGTACGCCAAGCCCCTGCACCGGTACGCCGAACGGTTCGGTCCCGACCTGGCCAGCGCCGATGACATCGTCCAGGAAACGTTCATCCGGGCCTGGCGGCACCTGCCGCAGCTTGGCCCCGACGACCAGTTGGTCGGGCCCTGGCTGTACCGGGTGGCGCGCAACTTGCTGATCGACGCCAACCGGCGGGCCCGGTCGCGACCGGTCACGGTGGAGGCTCGCGCCGACCTGGACCTCCGCGCCGATGACGAGTTCGACCAGGTCATGGACCGGGAACTGGTGGCCGACGCCCTGCAGAAGCTGTCCCCGGCGCACCGGATGGTGCTGGTCGAGACCTTCTACCGCGGTGGTACCACGGCGATGGTGGCGCGCCAGCTCGGGATACCGCACGGCACAGCCAGGTCCCGGCTGCACTACGCCCTGGACGCGCTCCGCGAGCAGCTGCTGAACAACGCGCTCAGCGAGCATCGGCAAGACCCGGGCCGACCGCAGTCCCACCCGGGCCGACCGCAGTCCCGCGCCGCCTAATGAGCCGCCGCAGCCTGATGACTGGCCAGCTGCCCGGGGGGCCGGTCGCCGCTACCGGCCAGGGGATGGCAACCGGCCTCCCGGGTGGCCTGCCAGGCCGGCGTGTGATCGCCGTGCTGCTGCTGGCCGCGGCGACTCTGGACCTGGCCCGGTGTGGCGTCGCGATGGTGTCGGCCCGGGACGCCGGGGCGACGGCCGGGCTGGTCGTAGCGGGCGTCGCCGCGGCCGGGCTGAGCCTGCGGACCGCGCATGCGTGCGAGAGCCGCCGGCGCTGGGCGGCGTGGGCGGCCCTGCTCATCGGGGCCGCCTCCGGACCGCAAGCTGCCGTGGCCGGCTTTCACTCCCCTTACACGATCGTTGATACGGCCACCGCCGCCCTCGGGGTGCTGCTGGCCGTGGCCGTCCTAGCCACCGCCGGCCGGTGCTCGCCGGCCCGGCCGGTCCCCGGAGCCTCGTGCACCAGCGGCGGCCATCCCGACGCCGGGTGTGACGGACGCCTCACCCCGCCCACGCCCTCCCGCTGAACGGGAAGAATCTACTAAGCGTTTTAGGAGTCGAGCGTAACATGTTCGCCGGCTCGCTCGGGCATCAGCTGTCCCCAGAGCTGAAAATGTCCAGGCCGCAGAGCCGGGAGCGAGTGAAAAAGTTGTCGAACTTTCTTGTTCCACGCCAATCCAATCTCGTCTACTAAGCGTATTAGTAGACGAAGATCACCCAAGGAGGAATCATGCAACACCCCAGAATCATGATCGCCAGCATGGGCGTGGCGGTGGTGGCCGCCGCCGGCGGTATCACCGCCGCTTCGGTGGGCACCTCAACGGCCAGCGCCGCGCCCGCGGCCAGCCACAGTGCCGCGGCAGCGACCGTGCGCACCGCCCAGGTGGCCGTCGGCGGCAAGATGGAGACCATCCTGACCACCTCCACCGGCCAGCCCCTGTACTTCTACGAGCCCGACACCGCGGCGAAGTCCTTCGTCACCGGCGGCCTGGCCCAGGCCTGGCCACCGCTGACCTCGGGGGCTCCGGCCGGCTCGGGACTGAGCGGCCAGCTCAAGGTGCTCAACGATGTCAATGGCCAGCAGGTCACCTACAACGGCCACCCGCTGTACACCTTCGTCGACGACCACGCCGGCCAGGTGACCGGCCAGGGCGTCCAGAACTTCTTTGTGGCCACACCCGGCCTGGCTCAGCTCACTAGCGGCGCGGCTCAGGGCAGCCCGATGCCGCCGGCCGGTTCCGGCGGCGGCTACAGCTACGGCAGCGGCGGCTACTGAGCACCGGCCACTGACCGTGCCAGCGGCCGAGTCAGCTACCGGAAGCACCAAGATCGCGGCCCGGGCCCGCAGGGGCGGCCCGGGCCCGTTCGGTCCACCACGTTCTCAACCCACGTTTCGGCGTGTGACCCAGGTCGGTCACGGCGGTGGTTCACCGCGCCTTGATCCAGGGAGATAGTTTTGTCCGCCACCCAAACCAGTACCGCGGGGGCGCCCGCCGCCGCGACGACAGGGCCGCCGCGACGGCTGGGCCTGGCCCTCGCCGTCATCGCGACGGCGCAGCTCATGGTGGTGCTCGACGCGACCATCGTCAACGTGGCCCTGCCGCACATCCAGGGCGCGCTCGGCTTTTCCGGCAGCAACCTTGAGTGGGTCGTCAACGCCTATGCGCTGGCCTTTGGCGGCCTGCTGCTACTCGGCGGCCGGGCCGGCGACCTGCTCGGCCGCTGCCGGATCTTCATCGCCGGCATCGTGCTTTTCTCACTGGCCTCCCTGCTCGGCGGGTTGGCCACCAGCCAGGCCTGGCTGCTGGCCGCGCGGGCGGCGCAAGGCTTTGGCGGCGCGCTGGCCGCGCCCACCGCGCTGTCGCTGATCGCGGTCACGTTCCCCGAGGGACCGCCGCGCAACCGGGCCATGGGCGTGTACTCCGCCATGAGCGTGGCCGGTGGCGCCGTCGGCCTCCTCGCCGGCGGCCTGCTGGTCCAGTACCTCAGCTGGCGCTGGGTGTTCTTCGTGAACCTGCCGATCGGCTTGGTCATCGCGCTGGCCGCGCGGCGGGTGCTGCCCGAGTCGCCGCGCCGTCGCGGCGCCTTTGACCTGCCCGGCGCCATCACCGGCAGCCTGGGCCTGGGCGCCCTGGTCTACGGCCTGTCCAACGCCGCCACCAGCCCGCAGGGCGTGTCGCACTGGGGTGACACCCAGGTGATCGTGGCGCTGGCGGCCGCGGCGGTGCTGCTGGCTGCCTTCGGGTTCATCGAGGTGCGCAGCCGGAACGCGCTGGTGCCGCTGCGGGTGCTGCGCAGCCGCAACCGAACCGGCTCCTACCTGATCAGCCTGTGCGTGGGCACCGCGTTGTTCGGCATGTTCTTCTTCCTCACGCTCTTCTTGCAGAACGTCTGGGGGTACAGCGCCCTGGGCACCGGCCTGGCCTACCTGCCGATGGTCGCCGGGATCATGGCCGCCTCCGCGCTAGGGGCGCAGCTGGTTCCCCGGATCGGCGCCCGGCCGCTGCTGCTGGCCGGCAGCGTAACCGCCACCGGTGGCATGTTCTGGCTGTCCCGGATCAACGAGCACAGTCACTACGCCAGCGGCCTGCTCGGCCCGATGATGCTGACCGCGGCGGGCATCGGGCTGATCTTCGTGCCGCTGTCGCTCGTCGCGCTGGCCAAGGTGGCCGACGACGACGCGGGCGTCGCCTCCAGCCTGCTCAACACGGGGCAGCAGGTCGGCGGCGCGCTCGGGCTGGCGGTACTGGGCACGGTGGCGTGGAGCGCGGTAGCCAACAGCCTGCACGCGCAGGCGGCCGCGGCGGCCAGTACGGCCACGGGGTCCCTGTCCGCGGCCCGGGTGGCCGCGGCGCAGCAGGCGGTCACCAACCACGCCCTGGCCACCGGGTTCTCCCAGGGCTACCTGGTCTCGGCCGGGATCATGCTGCTGGCGCTGGTCATCACCGTGGTCGCGATCCGGGTCCGGCGGGAGGACCTGGCCGGGGTGAACCCGATGGCAGCGGCAGGCAACTGAGGCCTGGGCTCGCCCGGGGCGGTGCGGCCCGTCAACGCACTGAGCGGGCCGCGTCGACCGCCTCCGCGGTCCCGAGCCGGGCCAGCTCGTCGGCGCGCTCGTTGCCCGGGTCGCCCGCGTGACCCTTGACCCAGGTCCAGGTCACCTCGTGCGGGCTCATCGCGGCGATCAGCCGCTGCCACAGATCGGCGTTCTTGACGGGCTGCTTCGCCGCGGTTCGCCAGCCGTTGCGTTGCCAGCCCGCGATCCACTTGGTGATGCCGTCCAGTACGTACTTGCTGTCGGTGTGCAACTGGACCTGGACCGGGCGCTGCAATGCCTCCAGTGCCTGGATGGCCGCAGTCAGCTCCATCCGGTTGTTCGTGGTCTGCGGGTCGCCGCCGTGCAGCTCCTTCTCGGTGCCCTTCCAGCGGAGCACCGCGCCCCAGCCACCCGGCCCGGGGTTGCCGCTGCACGCGCCGTCGGTGTAGATCACGACCTCGGTCATGCCGGAAGGTTACGCGTTGCCGGGCCTGGCCCACGCCTGGCCGAGAATGACGCCGCCGACCGCGCTGCTCCGTCAGGGCTGCGCGACGATGAGGGTGAGGATACGGATGAGCTCGGCCCGGTCGGCCTCGGACAGGGCGGCCAGGAACTCTGTCTCCGCCTCCGCGAGCAGCTCGTCGAGCTGCTTCAGGTGGCGGCGGCCGTCGTCGGTGAGCGTGATGGCGTTACGGCGGCGGTCAGCCGGGTCGGGGGTCCGCACCACGAGCCCCCGCGCGGTGAGGTCGTTGATGGTCGCCACCAGGTCGCTGCGGTAGATGCCGGTCCGGTCGCTGAGCCCCGACTGGCTGTCCGGGCCGAACTCCTCCAGCGCCGCGAGCGTGGCGTAGTGCCACTTGCGCGAGCCCAGGGTAGCCAGCCGCTCGCCCACCTGCCGTTGCGCCTGACCGGCGGCCAGGCTGAGCAGCCGGCTGGGCCGTACCCGTAGCCGCTCGGGGGTGCTGGCCCAGTCCGGGCCGTGTTGGCCTTCCATGGCCCTGACTATAGCTCTTGCGTTAGTCCCACTAACAGTCTAAGTTTCGTTAGTAAGGCGAACGTTAGAAGAACTAACGGACTGAGAGGAGCTGTCGCATGTCAGCAATCACGCCCTTCCGCGTGGAGATCCCGCAGGCTGACTTGGACGACCTGCATGAACGGCTGGATCGCGTCCGCTGGCCCGACGAACTGCCGGAGGTGGGCTGGGATCTCGGCATCCCGCTGGCGCGCATGCACGAGCTGACCACTTACTGGCGTGAGAAGTTCGACTGGCGTGACCAGGAGGCCACGCTCAACCAGTACCCGCAGTACACCACCGAGATCGACGGCCAGAACGTCCACTTCCTGCACGTCAGGTCACCCGACCCCGATGCGCTCCCGCTGATCCTGACCCACGGCTGGCCCGGCTCGGTGCTGGAATTCCTCGACGTGATCGGCCCGCTGTCGGCCCGCTTCCACCTGGTCATCCCGTCGATCCCCGGCTTCGGCTTCTCTGGGCCCACCCGGTCGAAGGGCTGGGGCATCCACCGGATAGCCCGGGCCTGGGCCGTACTGATGGAACGACTCGGCTACCAGCGTTACGGAGCGCACGGCGGCGACTGGGGCTCCGGCATCTCGCGCGCGCTGGGCGCCGTCGCGCCCACCCGCGTCGTGGGCGTGCACGTCACCTACCTGGTCACCCCGGCCTCCGGCGCTGACGAGCCGTCCCTGTCTCCCGGTGACCAGGCCCGGCTGGCCAAGATCAGGCAGCTTCAGGCCCGCCAGCCCGCCTACCAGGCCTTGCACGCCACCAGGCCGCAGACGATCTCCTACGCCCTGACCGACTCGCCGACGGGACTGCTGGCCTGGATCGCCGAGAAGTTCACCGAGTGGACCGACCCCCGCTCCACCATCACCCCCGGCCAGATCCTGGCCGACGTCTCGATCTACTGGCTCACCGCCACCGCCGGTTCCTCGGCCCGGCTGGCCAACGAGTCCCCGCGCGGCAAGGTGCCCTGCCCGGTGCCGGTCGGGGTGGCCGTCCTGCCCTACGACATCCTCCAGTCGATCCGGCCCCTGGCCGAGCAGGACTACGACATCGTCCACTGGGCCGAGTTCGACCGGGGCGGGCACTTCTCCGGGCTGGAAGTCCCCGACCTGCTGGCCGCCGACATCGGTGACTTCTTCGGCCGGTTCCGGGCCTGGTAGCCCAGCGGGGAGCCGGGACCTGAGTGCGATGCTGTCTCAGCATGGAACAGGGAAATGGGCCCGCGCGGGATACGCTCCGTGCATGTCAGCAGACACCGGCCAGGCCGGCGGATCAGCTTCAGCTTCGCCGCCCGCGGAGCCCGTCTCCCCGGCGGAGCCGGCCGAGACCTGGCATCACGAGGTGATCGCGCAGATCGACGGCTGGGGCTGGATCCGCACGCTGAACGACCGGCTGACCGCCGTGCTCGGGCCGTGGCGCGAACGGAACCAGGGCAACCCGGTCATCGAGCTGATGCACGGTGGCCGGTGGGCTGGGCATCCACTGCATCCGGCCCTCAGTGACCTGCCGATCGGGCTGTGGACCGGCGCCATGATCCTGGATGTCGCCGACCGCGACCCGGCTCCCCGGCCCGGGATCGAGCCGGCCGCCCTGTTCAGTGCGGCCGGCATCGCCGCGGCGGTCGCGACCGCGGCCACCGGCGTGGTCGACTGGACCGTCAGCGACGATGAGGACCGCCGGGTGGGCTTGTTCCACGGCGTCCTCAACACCGGAGCCCTCGGGCTGCAATGCGTGTCGCTGGCGGCCCGGCTGACCGGTCACCGGCGCTCAGCTCAGGGGCTGGCTGCGGCCAGCCTGGCCGTCACCGGGGCCGCCGCCTACCTGGGCGGACACCTGGTGTTCGCCAAGGCGGTCATGGTCAGCCGGGTCGCTGGGGCCGATGGCCCGCGGCGCTGGGTCAAGGTGATCGAAGAGGCGGAGCTGCCGGACGACGTCCCCACCGGCGTGCTGGCCGAGGGGCGGCAGGTTCTGCTGTACCGGCATGATGGCACCCTGTACGCGCTGGACAACCTGTGCAGTCACGCCGCCGGCCTGCTCAGCCGGGGCACGGTTGAGGGCCTGACCGTGACCTGCCCGCTGCACGGATCGCAGTACTGCCTGGCCGACGGCTCCGTCCGCCGGGGCCCGTCCCACCAGCCGCAGCCGGTGATCCGCGCCCGGACCCGCAGCGGCTGGATCGAAGTCCGTGGTTCCCAGCCCGCCCCGCGCCGTCGCGCCAACGGAAGGAAATAGTCATGGCCTTTGTCATCGTCGCCAACCTCGATGACCTGGATGAAGGCGAGACCCTGTTCGTCGAGGGGCTGAAGGAGCCGATCTGCCTGGTCCGGCTGGACGGCGAAGACGTCCGCGCCGTGCACAACACCTGTACTCATCAGCAGCAGCCGCTGCACGAGGGCACCGTGCAGGACGACGACACCCTGGTCTGCGCATCGCACAACTCACGGTTCAACCTGGAAACCGGCGAGTCGGTCGGCATTCCCGAGGTGCCCCAGCTACCGGTGTACGCCTGCAAGGTCGACGGTGACGCAATTCTGGTCGACATCGACCAGCAGCTCAACGACGCCCCCATCCCGCATCACCCGTACCACTGACGAAGCGGGCTCGTTCACGTCGTACGAGGCCCGAGGTCCGCCTGAATCAGCGCACGGCCGCCCAGGTCGCGGGTACGTCGGCCCCGCCTTCCTCGGTGATCCGGGCGCCGAACCGGAGCAGCGCGGGCTGGGGTGAGATCTTCCCGGCGATCAGGGCCTCTCCCTGGCGGAAGATGACCGCGCGGTCGATCAGGCTCGGCGGGACGAAGGAAAATGCCGCCTCGGCGAACGCGGTGTCCGCGAGCGAGTTCATGCGCATAAGCACGAGGTTGTCGGCTTGCGAGAGGACGTTCCCGGCGATCTTCTGCGGGCGCTGCGTCGACGCGAGCAGGTAGAGCCCGAACTTACGCCCCTCGGCCGCGATCCTTATGGTGGCCTCGGCGGCCCGCGCGACGAGCTCGTTCGGCGGTTCGGCCGGGCAGATGTTGTGGGCCTCGTCGATCACGATCAGGATCGGGCTGCGTTCGTGCCGCCGTCGCCATAGATCGTCCAGGACGGCGGTGGCGATCAGCGCCTGCTCCTCGCGCGTCGGCAGCGAGCCCAGGTCAACCACGACGCAGCGGGTGCCCTGATCGTGGACCGCGTCGAGTACCGAACCCGCCTCGCCGGGCGCCCACACCGAAAAGTTTTCGACGCCCAGGTTGCGGATGCGCAGCCGGAGGCGGCGCTTTTCCTGGTGGTCGCGGTCCGCCAGCCCCTCGAGGCTCGGCGGATTCTCGGTGGCGAGCAGCTCAGCCAGCGCTGCGTACTCCTCACGGTCTGCTATCGGGTCCAGGTGGAGCAGGGCGGCCTGCGTGGCCGGATCGATCTCAGCCGCGTGCAGCCGCAACCTCCGGTCGCCCGGGGCGTCGGCCGAGTAAACCGCGACCCCCTCCGCCGCCTTCTGGTAGCGCTCGGCCAGTACCGGGTCAGCCCCGTCGCGCACGTCTCCCAGGCGCACGAAGTCTGAGTTCGGATCGAGCACCACCATGCGCAGGTCGGTTTCCATCAGCAGCCGCTCGAGGATCACCCCGAGTGAGTAGGTCTTACCCGACCCCGACTGACCGCAGAGGAACGTGTGCCGGTTGAAGCCGCTGGCGTCGGCCAGACACGGCACGCCCGGGGCCAGCGCGAGTTCGCCCAGCGGCAGTTGCGCGTAGCGCCCCTGGTTGTGCTGGAGAAACGCTTGCACGTCCGCCGCCGTGGCCACGCGAACCAGGGCGTCGTGGAACGGCGCCGGATCGCCTTCGAGGATGGTCCCCTCGCCCCGTGCGTACCGGATCTGGACCTGCGTCCGGTTCTCCGCGGTGCCCGCCGCCGCCGGCAGCGTCAGCTCCGTGCTCAGCTGATCGAGTTCAAGGGTGAGCACCTGGCCCAGGCGCAGCGTGCCGTCACCGTCCAGTACGACATAGCCGCCGATCTGAAATTCCAGGCTGTGCAGCGAGGCCTGAAAGGAGAACCGGCGCCCGTCAACCGAGGTAGCCAGCGGAAGGACTGCCCCTTCCAGGCTCCGGCGCGCCTCGCGGAAGCTCTCCAGTTGAGGACTGAGCCTGCTGCTCACAAAGTCGGGGGCCATATCCGGACCGTATTGGCCAAGGAGCCGCGCGGCGTCACCCTGGCCGGGTGATCCTCGCTGACGACAGTGGCCAGGGCGCGCAGCGCCCGGCATTCGCAGAACGCCGGGCAGGCGGTCAGGAAACCGGGACGCCGCCCGGTACGGACGATGCCTGCAGCGCGTCCGTCAGCAGCGTAACCAGCGCCTCGAGCTGCACGTCGCCCGAGGAGGAGACTTCCTCATCCGAGCCGTCCAGGGCCCGGGCGGCCAGCCCAGCCTTGCTGTCGATCAGCTCGGCGATCCGGGCGTCGATGGTCTGCGCGGCGATGATGCGCCAGGCGGTGACCGGTTCGGCCTGCCCGATGCGGTGACTGCGATCGATGGCCTGGGTCTGTTCCGCGTCGGTCCAGGACAGCTCGGCCAGCACGATGTTGGAGGCGACCTGGAGGTTAATGCCCACCCCGGCCGCGGTCAGCGAGCACACCGCGATCGCGACGTCCGGGTCGTTGACGAAGGCGTCGATGTTGGCCTGCCGCGCCTTGGGCGTCTGGTCACCACGGATCGAGGAGAAGCGGACCCCCTGCCGGGTGAAGGCCTCTTCGGCCGCGTCCATCACGTCGATGTGCTTGGCGAAGAAGACGACCTTGCCCGCGCTGCGGGCCAGCTGAGCTGCGTAGTCGGCGGCCAGCTCGGCCTTGGCCTGGCCGATGCGCCGCATCATGGTGAACACGTTCTCACCCGACTTGGCGGCCGTCGCATCCTTCAGCTCCGACCGGGCCACCCGGCGGACCAGGTCGTGGTCGATGCCGTCGACGCCGGCGTCGGCGCCGGGGGACCGGTTCGCCAGCGCGGTCTGGTACTGCGCCACCATCCGGCGGGCGAGGTCCCGCTCGGCCGCCCGGATCGACCGGCCGGCCGGTCCGTCCAGCTCGACCGGGAGGTCGGCGATCCGGCGGGCCGGGATGTCGGCGGCCACGTCGACCTTGCGCCGGCGCACGATGCCGAGGTCGATCACGCTCTGCCGCGCCGCGGTGTCGAAACCCCGGTCAGCCGGGGTCAGGCCGGTGTCCTCGAGCGCGTCCATCAGCTCGTCACGGGGCTTGCTGTCGTCGATCCAGCCCAGGAACTGCCAGATCGCCCGGAAGTCGTCGATGTCGTTGATCAGCGGGGTGCCGGTCAGCGCCATCAGCAGGGGCCGTGCCGTACGGGACCGGATCTGATCGGCGAGCGCCAGGACGTGCTGCGAGCGCTGCGAGGTCTTGTTCTTGATGAAGTGAGCCTCGTCCACGACCATGCCGCGGAAGCCGAAACCACGGAGCCAGCCCATGTGCCGGTCGAGCACTTCGTAGTTGATCACGATGATGTCGGCGAAGCCGTCGGCCGCGTTGCCGTCGCCCTGCACCACGGTGGCCGGGCGGTGCGGCGTCCAGCGAGCCGCCTCCCGGGCCCAGTTGGTCTTGACGACGTTCGGCACCACCACGAGCAGCGGATAGGCGTTCGCCGCTTCCGCGGCCAGCAGCGCCTCGGCCGTTTTGCCCAGGCCGGGCTCGTCGGCCAGCAGGAATGTCCGGTGACCGTCCGCGGCCGCGGCGACCACCTGCCCCTGGTGCGGCATCAGTTCCCGGCCGGCCGGGGTGAACTTGGCCGTCGGCGCCGGGAGTTCCAGGCAGGCCGGGGCGCCCCCGCCGGCCCGCTCGAAGGAGCCGAACAGCGGTCCGAGCAACTCCCAGCTGGTCAGGCGGCGCGGCTGGGAGACGCGCTGCGGAGCGGCGGAGAAGTCGGGAGCCAGGAAGGGGTTGGCCAGCTGCCGGGAGATCACCGACTGCGGCACGACCTGCCGCTCCGGGGCCGGGGGAGAGGTCGTGGTCTCCGCCGGCGGCGCTACCTCTTCGGGCGCAAGCTCGATACCGAGATCCCGCGCCATCTCCCGCTTGAGCGACCGGGCCGCGTCCGAGACGCTGGCGTCGTCGGACAGCAGGGCCAGCAGCCCAGCGTCCCGTACGGCCGTCGTGGCCAGGATGGTCGCGATGCCGTCCAGCCGCTTGAGCTGCTCACCCCGATGGCTGTCGCTCACGTCCGCCGCCCGGACGCGGGCGCGCTCGTCTCGCAGCAACATCGCGACGGCCTGGAACTTGGTGCGGACGGCCGGGGTCACCCGGCCGCGCTGGACCGCCGCTTCAAGCTCGCGGGCGGTTCGGGCGAGCATCGAGACGACGTCGCCGCGGTGGCTGACGCGCCGCTGCTTCCGCGGGGCGTTACGGCGAGCGCTCGTCTGGCGCTGGCCTGGTCGAGCCAAGGACTCCTCCTCAGGGATGCCGGGCGCGGTGGCCACGGCAGCATGCCGCACAGTCCCACCGCCGGGGCGAGGAACGCCCCAGGCCGCGGGCCTGGTACTTCTAACGCCGAGCCGACTTGCGGATCTCCGAGGATCGACTCAGCGGGCCTCGGCAGGCGTCTCACAAGGACCCGGAGCCGTCGGTGGGTGGACTAATGACCACGGCACGAGAAAATTGTCGCCGGACGACCGGATCAGTTCTCGGATACCTCACTCGCATTAACGCGGGCTAGATAGATCATAATTCCCGGCCCGGCTGCCGCTCAAGCGGGGGGCGGCCAGAGATCACACCAATCGGACCTCGGTGGGTGCGGGCCAGCGTCATCCGGCGCTAGGCGGCCGACTGCGATCGTATCGCCTTGAGGCGGACGGGAACGCTCTCGAAGCCGCGCAGCACGAGCAGCGAGCGCCGGGCCGGCGGGGCGGCCAGCTCGAGCGCCGGGTAGCGCCGGGTCAGCTCCTCGATGGCAATGCGGCCCTCCAGCCGGGCCAGCGCGGCGCCGAGGCAGTGATGCAGACCGAGCGAGAAGGACAGGTGCCGACCGGGATCGGCCCGGTCGATCCGGAACTCGTCGGGCTGCTCGAAGACCCCCGGGTCGCGGTTGGCCCCGCCGATGAGGGCGATGACGCTCTGACCCGCGGTGAACACGCTGTTACCCACCTCGACATCTTCGGTCGCGACCCGGAAGGTCAGCTGGACCGGGCTGTCGTAGCGGAGCATCTCCTCAACCGCTGCGGGCACCAGAGCCGGATCCTGGTGGAGCCGGTCCCAGCCGTCCGGGTCGCCCAGCAGGGCGACCGTGCCGTTCCCGATCAGGTTCACAGTGGTCTCGAAGCCGGCGATCAGCAGCAGCAGAGCCGTGCTCACCAGCTCGCCGGATGTCAGCCGGTCGCCCTCCTCCTCGGCCGTGATGAGCGTGGACAGGATGCTGTCGTCGGGATGGGCCCGGCGTTCACGCACCAGGTCCTGGAGGTAACCGGTCAGCGCCAGCTCGGCGGCGTGGGTCTCCGCCCGCGCGGTCGCCGCCGTCTGCGGGTCCAGGGTGGCGGCCACCTCATGTCCCCAGGCCCGGAACTGGGCCTGATCCTCAGCGGGCACACCGAGCAGATGGCAGATGACCGCGATCGGGAGCGGGAAGGCCAGCGCGTCGATCAGGTCGAAGCCCGCCCGCCCGTCCGCGGCCGCCAGTAGCCGGACCGTGACGTCGCGGATCCACGGCTCGAGTCCGGCGATGGCCCTCGGGGTGAACGCGCCGGCCACGAGCCGGCGCACCCGGGTGTGGTCGGGCGGGTCCATCGTGAGCAGGTCCGCGGCGGGCAGCCCGGCCCGCGGGTCGTCCGGCGGGTAGGACGGCGGCCGGTAGCGGGGCTGGTGCACCGGTGAGCTGCTGAACCGCCGATCCCGCAGGATGCCCGCCACCGTTGCGTGGTCCGCGGTGGCGAACACGCCCAGCGGGCTGCGGACCAGGCCACGCTGCCGCACCCGGCCGTACAGCGGGTACGGGTCAGCCTTCGTCGCCGGGTGCATCAGCCGGGCGACCGGATCGCCTCGCCACTGAAAGAACCGCAGTACGGCCGGCTCGACGACGTGGCTCTTGACTTGCTTTCCGAGGCCCATCCCGCACTCCCTCGCCATCAGCCCGTCTAGTCGTACCCGGTCAGATCATCATTAATTAAAATACCAATGGTATCTGGATTTCGACGGTATTCGGGTACCACTGGTATGTCAATGTGGCAGCATGGGGGCGTGGCCCGAATGAGCAGAGCGGAGTCCAAGGAGCACACGCGGCAGCGGCTGCTGGCGGAGGCGCAGCGCCTGTTCCGCGAGCGCGGCTACGCCGCGACGTCGCTGGAGCAGATCGCGGCGGCGGCCGAGGTGACCAAGGGCGCCATCTACGGGCACTTCGCCAGCAAAGAGGACCTCATGATCAGCGCGCTCGAAGCCGCCCCGGCCCCGGACTATTCGGCCACGCTGAACGACGAGTCGCGGCCGCTGCCCGAACGCCTGGCCGCCTACGGCCGCGCCGTCGCGGCCGGACAGCCGGGGGACACCGAGGAGGTGGCGGTTCACCTGGAGTTCTACGCCGCGCTGCTGCGCTCCCCCGATGCGCTGCAGCGTTACGCCGGCAGCCGCGAACGCCGGCTCCAGGACCTGGCCGAGGCCGATGACGCCGATGATGACGACCTGGCCGCGGGGGCCTCCCAGGTCGATGCCTGGGTCATCGGGCAGGCGATGCTGGTTGGCCTGCAGATCTACAAGCGCCTGGCTCCCGGCCTGGTCACGCCGGAGTTGTTCGAGCGCGCGTTCGGCCTGCTGGCCGGCCTGTACCAGGAGCGGTAAGGGGATCAGCCGGCGCGCAGTTCGTCGAGTACGCGCTGGAGGCGCCGGGTCCGCGTCTCGGCCGTACGTGCTCCGGTGATGGCCAGGACGTGCCGCCGCTGGTTGCTGTAGGACAGGGCGGCGAACTTGCCGGAGGCGGCGGGGTCGGCCCGCAGGGCATCGGCCAGCTCGGCCGGGAGCTCGACCGTGCGGGGTGCGTCATCGCGTTCGACGTCCACCGTGATGGAGTCGCCCGCGGCGATGCCGGCCGCGGACCGGATGTCCGCGCTGACCGGGATCTTGGGCTCGCCCCGCATCGTGGCGATGGTGCTGGCGTAGCGCGTGCCGTTGATGGTGACGCTGACGGCGATGCGCTTGCCGCCGCCCAGCGCGGTCACGACCTCGTCGGGGACGCGGATGCCGGTCGCGGTCTTGCCGTCGAGCTGCAACGTGGTGGTGAATTCCATGACGACCCCCGATAACTGAACGGCGCTGTTCTGTACTGCGCGATTGTGTACTGCGCCATTCTGTACTGCACTGGCCAGTACAGAATATGAACGCTACTGTACGGTACAGTTCAGCGTCAAGGAGGTCTCATGGCAGGCCGGAAGGGCGCCCTGATCCTGGACACGGCGCGGCAGATGTTCCTGGAGCGGGGCTACGACGCGACCAGCCTGGACGACGTCGCCGCGGCCAGCGGTGTCTCGAAGACCACCGTCTACAACAACTTCCAGGACAAGGAAGGCCTGTTCAGCGCGGTCGTGCTCGCGGTCACCGAGCGCGCGGAGCAGATCATCTCGGAGCTGAGCGCCACCCTCAGCGGGGATGAGCCGATCGCCGGGCGGCTGACCGCGGTCGCCCGCGCCCTGGCCTACGGCGTGCTCAACCCAGCCGTCGTCCAGCTGCGGCGACTGGCTATTGCCGAAGCCCTGCGGTTTCCGGGTATCGTCACCGCCTACTGGGAGCGCGCTCCGGCGCGGACCTTGGCTCTGCTGACCGAGTCGTTCACCCAGCTGGCCGCCCGGGGCCAGCTGGACATCGACGACCCCGCGGCCGCGGCCGCAATTTTCGCCTACGCCGTCCTGGGCTTGTACCAGGACCAGGCCCTGCTGCAGCCGGACCGCCCACTGGCCCGGGCCGACCTCGACCAGCACGTCGGCCAGGTGGTCGCCGCGTTCCTGCGGGCCTACGCGGTGACGCCTCCAGCCGCCTGCTGCTGACCGGCTCGACTAGATACCGTGTGCAAAAACTGTCGTCATGGTGACAGTCTTTGCACACGATAGCGGGGGCGCGACCGGAGAACCCGGAGTAAAGAGGCTTTAGGAAAGCGCGGGGATCAGGGCGGCCACCTGCTCGAGCTGATCGCGCTGGGAGTGGAGGCTGAGGGCGCCGAGGCGGATGACGAGGTGCCGCGCTCCGGCCGCCACGTAGCACCGCAGGCTCTCGGTGACCTCCGCCGCAGTCCCGGTCACGACGGCCTGAATCTTCTCCAGCTCCTCCAGCGGCATGCCGTAGTTGACCTGGGCGTAGTCGCCCAGGGCCCGGCGGCCGAGCTCGAGGCTGCGGTCGACGCGCACGGACACGAACAACGCCGGGGTGATGGCGTCCGGGGAGCGTCCGGCCTGGGCCGCCGCGGTGTGGATGTCCCGCAGCCCGGCTGCGTAGTCGGCCGGGTCGGGCGGATACGGCAGCCAGCCGTCGTAGCACTGTCCGGTGCGGGCCAGCGCGGCCGGGGTCGCGCCGCCGAGCCAGATCGGCGGCCCCGCGGCGCGGAACGGCAGGGTCGCCGGCGGGATGTTGTCGAAGTTCAGGATCTCCCCGTGGAAGGAGGTTGCCCCGCGCCACAGCTCGCGCCACAACGCCACGGTCTCATCCAGCCGGGCAAAGCGGCGCGGCCACGGCACCTCGGACAGCTCGTAGAACGGCTGCCCGAAGCGGCCAGGAAAGCCCGCACCGACCGCCACCGTGAGCCGGCCGCCGGACAGCAGATCGATCGAGGCCAGCGACTGCGCGGCCTGGATCGGCCGGCGCAGGAAGGGCAGCACCGCGCCGGTGCCCAGCGTGACCCGTTCGGTGGCCGGGGCCAGGGCGGCCAGCATCGTGAGGGCCTCGATGCGCGGGCTGATCAGGGAATCGTTGACGAACAGGGAGGAGAAACCGAGCTGCTCGGCCCGGACGGCCAGGGCGACCAGCTCGCGCGGGTCGCCGTCGGCACCCCACTGGGCCTGGCCGGTTGGGAGGAGCACACCAATGTCCATGCCGGTGATCCTCGTGACCGGCGCCGCTACACACAATTCCCCCGAGGGAATGGCCGGGAGCGGCCCGGGCGGGTTACAACGGGGACGTGGACTTCCCCCACGAGCTGCGCGACCGCCGCACCAGCCGTCATCTGAGCCAGCTCGACCTCGCCCTGCGGGCGGGCACCACCCAGCGGCATCTCAGCTTCATCGAGGCCGGCCGGTCCGCTCCCGGCCGGAACATGGTCATCCGGCTGGCCGAGTCGCTCGAGCTTCCGTTGCGGGAGCGCAACGAGCTGCTGCTGGCGGCCGGGTACGCCGCCGTCTATCCGGAGAGCTCCCTCGATGACCCGGCCCTGGCCCCGGTGCGCACCGCGATCGGCCACATCCTCCAGGGCCATCTGCCGTACCCCGCGCTCGTCGTGGACCGGCGCGGCGACGTGGTCGCCGCCAACGAGGCGCTCGACCTGATCACCGAGGGCGCGGATCCGTCTCTGGTCGGCCCGGGGACCAACGCCTACCGGCTCGCGCTCCACCCCCGCGGCATGGCCGGCCGCATCCTCAACTTCGCCGAGTGGGCCCGCCACATCCTGGAGCGCACCCGCCACCTGACCGAACTGCACGCCGAGCTCACGCAGTACGTCCCCGAGCTGGCGAGGTCGGCCGACCACCTCGGCTTTGCCGTCCCGCTCCGCCTGCAAACGTCGCGCGGGGAACTGCGCCTCATGACGACCGTGACGACGTTCGCGACCGCGGTCGACGTCACGCTGGCCGAGCTCAAGCTGGAAGCCTTCCTCCCCGCCGATCAGGCCACCGCCGAAGCCCTTTTTTCCGGCGGCGGCGGACACGCCGGCGGATGAGCCGCCGGTCCGCGTAGCCTGAGCGGCGTGAGTTTGCCCGCGTTGCAGCAGCCTCAGTGGCCCGACCATGATCGTTTGGACGCGGTGGTCCGCGGCCTGGAGGGCCTGCCGCCGCTGGTCCTGGCGGCCGAGTGTGATCAGCTGAAGGAGCGGCTGGCCGCGGTGGCCCGTGGTGAGGCGTTCCTGCTGCAGGGCGGTGACTGCGCCGAGACGTTCACCGGCACGACCGCCGACAGCATCCGGGGCAAGTTCCAGACGCTGCTGCAGATGGCCGTGGTGCTGACCTACGCGGCCAGCGTGCCGGTGGTGAAGGTCGGCCGGATGGCGGGCCAGTTCGGCAAGCCCCGGTCCGCGGCCACCGAGGTGCGGGACGGCCTGGAGCTTCCGGTCTACCGCGGTGACGCGGTCAACGGCATCGAGTTCACTCCCGAATCCAGGACGCCGGACCCGGGCCGGCTGCTGCAGGCGTATCACTGCGCGTCGGCCACCTTGAACCTGTGCCGGTCCCTGGCCAGCGGCGGTTACGCCGACCTGCGCCAGGCCCACGCCTGGAACCAGGACTTCGTGGCCAGCAGCCCGGCCGGGCAGCGCTACGAGCAGCTGGCCGAGGAGATCGACCGGGCCATCGCGTTCATGCGCGCGTGCGGGGCCGACTCGCAGGAGTTTCGCGCGGTCGAGTTCTACGCCAGCCATGAAGCCCTGTTGCTGGACTATGAGCAGGCCCTGACCCGGACCGACGCCGCCAGCGGGCACACTTACGATTTGTCGGCTCACCTGCTGTGGATCGGGGAGCGCACCCGCGATCCCCACGGCGCGCACGTGGAGTTTGCCCGTCAGATCCGCAACCCCATCGCCGTCAAGATCGGTCCGGACGCCACCGCGCACGAGGTGCTCGAGCTGATCGAGGCCCTCGACCCGGACCAGGAGCCTGGCCGGCTCACCCTGACCACCCGGATGGGTGCGGGGCGGATCCGCCAGGCGCTGCCCCCGCTGGTCGAGAAGGTCACCGCCAGCGGGGCGGCGGTGGTCTGGGTGTGCGACCCGATGCACGGCAACACGATGGAAGCGGCCGGCGGCCAGAAGACCAGGAACTTCGACCACGTGCTGGACGAGGTGGCCGGGTTCTTCGAGGTGCACCGCGCCCTCGGGACTCACCCCGGAGGCATCCACATCGAGTTCACCGGCGACGACGTCACCGAGTGCATCGGCGGCGGCCGCTACATCGGCGAGAGCGACCTAAGCGACCGCTACGAGACCACGTGCGATCCCCGCCTCAACCGCAGCCAGTCCCTGGACCTGGCCTTCCGCGTGGCCGGCCTGTACCGCCATCACCCCGGCCCGGTAACCGGGTAATGAGCCGCCCGGTTTGAGATAACGCGAAAGCGGCAGTAGACGCAGCGATGAACAAGCTGCGGGGCATGGTGACGGCGTTTCTCCTACTGAAGCTGGGCGTGCTGGCCGTCAACCTGCGGCAATTTCCCGTCTTGGGCCGCAGGCCAGCTAGTGACCCGCGCGCAGATTCGGTGGCGGGCGGGAGCCAGCCGCTGGTCTCCCTGCTCGTCCCGATGCGTAACGAGGCCGCCCGGCTGGCCGCGTCGGTCCCGGGCCTGCTGGCCCAGCATGCGGACGAGCTCGTCCTGCTCGACGACGAGTCCACCGACGGCACGGGGGCGCTGGCCAGGTCGCTCCTGGCCGCCCACCCCAGGGCCCGGGTCGAGGACGGCGAACCGGCACCACCGGGGTGGGTTGGCAAAAGCTGGGCCTGCCACCAGCTGGCCGCCCGGGCTTCCGGATCACTGCTGGTCTTCTGTGATGCCGACGTACTGCTGGCCGAGGGGGCCATCGACGCCATGATCTCGGAGATGGCGGCCCAGCATGCTGACGTCTGCTCGGTCTTCTGCCGGCAGATCACCGCCTCGTGGGGCGAGCACCTCATCACACCGCTGATCGACGACGTGCTGCTGTGCTTCCTTCCCTTCGGCCTGCTGTCCGCGGACGTCCCCCAGGCCGCGACGGCCAGCGGCGCACTGCTGGGGTTCACCCGGCAGGCCTACGGCCACATCGGTGGTTTCGCCGCCGTCCGCGGTGAGCTCATTGAGGACGTGGCGATCGCGCGGCGGGCGCGTCAGGCCGGGCTCAAGCTGGGGCTGGTGCTCGGTGGCCGGCAGGCGGCGACCCGAATGTACTGCGGCTACGGGGAAGTGCTGACCGGAATGTCGCGCGGCCTGCTGCCCGTGACCGGCGGCTCGCGCACCCGTCTCGTCCTCGGGGCCGGGTGGCACCTGATCGTCTACACCCTGCCCTGGGTGCTGGCGCCGCGCCGGCGTGGGTGGCTTGTCCCGCTGGCTCTGGGCCTGGCCGAACGGGCTCTGGTCGAAATCAAGACCGAACGAGGGGCGGTGTGGCAGGCGTTGCTGATCCCGCTATCACCGCTGGCCGCTGCGCCTATCGTGGCGCGAGCCCTGCGGCGGAACCAGCGCTGGAGAGGGCGGGTTTACCCGTGACCAAGGTTCGTTCATGACCCTGCCGGAACCTCGTACGGCCTACGGGGTCGGCCACCTCAGCCGGTGGAGCCGCGACCCGCTGGCCCTGATCGAGGAGGGCGCCCGGCTGGGGCCGGTCTTCGGGCTGCGGCTGTGGCGGCCGGCCGTGCTGGGATACTCGCCCGACTGGAATCGCTTCGTGCTCGGCGACATTACGACGTTCCGCAGCAAGGGCAGCATGAGCGACCTGTCTCCCTACCTGAACACCGGAGTTGTCCAGCTCGGCGCACCAGCGCACCGGCAACGTCGCCAAGAGCTCAACCCGGCGTTCACCCATGGCTCCGTCCGCACTCTGACCGGCCAGATCACGGACGTGGTGGCACGATGCCTGCCGTCGGGGCCCTTCGACGCGGTGACGTGGTCGGCCATGTTGATGCGCGAAATCCTCGGGGTATCGCTGCTGGGCGGTCGGGTCAGACCGGAACTGCTGGCTGATTTCCTCGACCCGCTGGACCGGGCGCTGCCTGCTCCGTTCCTGCGGCGGCCGATCCTGTTCCGCCGGATGAACGAGGCTATGCGGGACTGCATTACCCATGCCCCGGCCGGAACCCTGGCGTCGGCCTTTCGCGATCTGCCCAACGGGCCGCAGGAGTTGCGGGTCGCCGTGAGCGCCGGCTACGACACGACCGCGCACACCCTGGCCTTCCTGCTCGGTCACGTCGCCCAGCAGCCAGAGCTCCTCGCCACCGAACGCCGTTCTTCGGTGATCAATGAGGTTCTCCGGCTGTACCCGGCCGGCTGGGTGGGCAGCCGGAGCTGTACGGCGGACGTCGAATTCTGCGGTCACCGCATCCGGCGCGGAACGCTGGTTCTGTACAGCCCTTATCTCACCCATCGCGATCCAGCGCTCTGGACCGACCCGCTGCGCTTCCGGCCCGAACGCTTCGCCGGGGGCACGGCGGCCTGGAGTTTCCTTCCGTTCGCCGCGGGCGAGCGGACCTGCCTGGGGCGGTCGTTCGCCCAGCTGGTGCTGAGTTCGGTCCTGGACGTGGTGGCCGGCAGTGAGCTGCGCTTCACGGCCGGGAGCATGCGCCCCCGCACGGGCATGACCCTCCGCCCGGCCGGCCCGCTGCAACTGGAGCTGAACCACGACCGCATGGCCACGTCGGTGGCTGACTGATGGCCGGGTTGTCGTGGCCGCTGCTGGCCAGCTCCACCGTGGTCACGGCGGCCGCAGCCTCGTACGGGGCGGCCGGGGCGGCCGCCATCGCACCGTTTCGTCCCCGGCTCTTTCCGCGCCTTTCCGGCTACGGTGACGCAGGGCACGTCGCGCTCACCTTTGACGACGGACCCGATCCCGCCGGCACCCCGGCCGTTCTGGACGTACTGGCGGAGCAAAAGGTGCACGCGACGTTCTTCATGCTCGGGTCGATGGCGGCGGCCGCCCCTGGACTGGCCCGCGAGGTAGCGGCGGCCGGGCACCAGATCGCCGTCCACGGCTGGGTGCACCGTGTCATGGCGGCCGGCCGGCCCGGGGCCGTCTACGGCGACCTGGCCCGCGCCCGCGACACGGTGGCCGGGATCACCGGGCAGGCACCTGAGTGGTTCCGTCCTCCGTACGGCATCTTGACCGGCGGCGCGGCGGCCGCCGCGCGGCGGCTGGGGCTCCGGCCGCTGCTGTGGACGTCGTGCGGCCGGGAATGGCAACGCGGCGCCAGCCCCGCGTCCGTCCGCACCACGCTGCTCCGCACCCTGGACGGCGGCGGCACCGTTCTGCTGCATGACTCGGACCAGCAAGCCCGGCCGGGTAGTGCGCAGGCGGCCCGCGCGGCGCTGCCCGCGCTACTGGCCGAGTGTTCCCGCCGCGGGCTGACCGCCGGGACCGTCGGCCAGCATGGCCTGCGCTGACCGCGCGGGCTCCGCGGATCAGCGGCCTCCGGGCGGAGCGGTGGTCCCGCGGACGACCAGGTGCGGGGCGATGACGGTTTCCCGGCCGGGTGCGCTCTGCCCGTCCAGGCGGGCGAGGGCGCGGACGACGGCCAGGTCGGCCAGGCGGGGGATGTCCTGGCCAACGCTGGTGAGGTTGATGTGGGCCAGCCGGGCGAGGTGACTGTCGTCGAAGCCAACCACGGAGATCTGGCCCGGGACGGCGACGCCAGCGCGGAGGAACACGTCCAGCACGCCGGTGGCGCACTGGTCGTTGAAGGCCAGGACGGCGGTCGGCCGGGGCTCGGAGGTCAGCAAGGTGTCGGCGGCCGCGGCGCCGTCCTCCTCGCTCAGACCGCCGGGCAGGACCCGGGCGCTCAGGCCGTGGCGGCGCATGGCGGTGCGGTAGCCGCGGCGCCGGTCGGCGCCGCCGGGGGCCCGGCCGCCGTCGATGTGGACGATCTCGCGGTGGCCGAGGGCGACCAGGTGGTCCACGGCCAGGCTGGCTCCGTCGTCGTCCGCGGTCCGCACCACCTCGACACCGGGCGCGGACGGCGGCAGCCGCCGGGCGACGCAGATGACCGGCAGCTGGGCGGCCAGGCTGGCCAGCTGCGCCGCCGGGGCCTGCGGGCCGAGCAGGATCAGCGCCTCGCATCGATCGGCCAGCAGCGCCTCGCTGGCCCGCTGCTCGCTGCGGCCCGGCGCCACCGCGCTCAGCGCGAGCTGGTACCCGGCCGGCTCGGCCACCGCGTACAGGGCTTCGACCAGGTCGGCATGGAACAGGTGCTGCAGGCCGAACTGCACGCCGAGCAGGCGGGAGCGGCGGCTGCGGAGCAGCCGCGCCCGGGTGTCCGGCCGGTACCCGATCTCCTGGGCCACGGTGACGATGTGCTCGCGGGTGGCCGCGCTGACCCCCGTGGCCCCGCGCATCGCGATGGAGACCAGCGCGGTGGACACGCCTGCCCGCGCCGCGACATCGGCGAGGGTGGGCCGCTTCCCGCCGGGCGGGGGTGGCATCGATGGCCTCCTGGTTCAGGCTGTGCCCGGGCCGGGCTCAGGTCGGCCCGGGCCCGGTCAGGTCGGCCCGGGCCCGGTCAGGTCGGCCCGGGCCCGGTTCAGGCCGGGCCCGCAGGCTCGCAGGCCGCTTCACGCCGGGCGTGGCGGTGGCCGGTCACACCCGCAGCGCTGCCTCAGTCTAAAACGTTCTAGCTCGGATACAGCCGACTATTGACATGAATCCCCACCGCATGGCCTACTCAACATTAATAATGTAGAACGTTCTAGTTGAGCAAGCGAGGGGCGATGTACACGCTGGCCGCGTGCGCCGAGATGCTGTTCCTGGACCAACCGATCCAGGAACGGGCCCGGCGTATCAACGATCTGGGCTTCCAGGTGGAGATCTGGGACTGGACCCGGCACGACCTGGACGTGCTGGCTCGCACGGGAGCGGTGTTCTCCTCGATGACCGGCTACATCCGCGGCAGCCTCACCGATGCGGACGGCGCGGCGGAACTGCTCCGGACCGCGGAGGCCTCGGTCGCGGCCGCCGCCCGGCTCGGCTGCCCGCGGCTGAACCTGCACGGCACCGGCCTGGACGGCCAGGGTCTCCCGGTGCGGCCGGTGACCGGCGAGCCGACCGGGCCGATGTGGATCGCCGCTTGCCACACGCTCACCCGGCTGGCCGAATTGGGCCAGCGGGCCGGGCTCACCTTCACCCTGGAGAACCTCAACACCGCCGTGGACCACCCCGGCGTGCCGTTCGCCCGGGCCGCCGACACGCTCGCGCTGGTCGAGGCGGTCAACCGGCCCGGGCTCCGGATGAACCTTGACCTGTACCACGCCCAGATCGGCGAGGGTAACCTCATCGCGCTGGTGCGCCGGGCCCACAGCCTGGACCTGATCGGGGAGATCCAGGTGGCCGACGTGCCCGGCCGCTGCGAGCCGGGCACCGGGGAGATCAACTACCCGTCGATCGCCCGGGCCCTGGCCGACCTGGGCTACGACGGCACGGTGGCCATGGAGGCATGGGCCGCCGAGGACAGCGACCTGGCCCTGGACCGCTTCCGCACCGCCTTCGCCCCGACCACCTCAGCCACTTCAGTCGCTCCAGCCACCCCGGCCACCGCGACCGCCGCACCCCACGGAGTATCCCTATGACCACGCCGGCTTCCGGCAGGCCCGTCTCCGTCGGCCTCATCGGGGCCGGCCGGATGGGCTCGTTCCATGCCGAAACCCTGGCCCGGCGGCTGCCCCGGGTCCGGCTCGCCGCCGTGGCTGATCCGGTCCCCGGCGCCGCGCAAGAGCTGGCCGACCGGCTGGGCGGCCGGGCGCTGACCGACCCGGACGAGCTGTTGGCCGACCCGGCCGTCGACGCGGTGGTGATCGTCACCCCGGCCCGCACCCACGCCGGGCTGGTCGAGGCGGCGGCCCGCGCCGGGAAGGCGGTCTACTGCGAAAAGCCGATGGCGCTGACCCTGGCCGAGGCCGACCGGGCCATCGCCGCCGCCGACCAGGCCGGTGTCCCGCTCCAGGTCGGCTTCAACCGCCGCTACGACGCCGGCTTCCGCGCCGCGCACGACAGGATCACCGGCGGCGCCGTCGGCACCCCGCAACTCCTGCGTTCGCTGACCCGCGACCCCAAGCTGGCCGACCCGGCTCGCATCCTGCCGTGGACGATCTTCCTGGAGACGCTCATCCACGACTTCGACGCGCTGCGCTTCCTCAACCCCGGGGCCGAGCCGGTCGAGGTCTTCGCCCTGGCCGATGCGCTGGTCCGGCCCGATTTCAAGGATCAGGGCCTGCTGGACACGGCCATCGTCACCGTCCGCTTCGACAACGGCGCCCTGGCCACGGCCGAGGCCAGCTTCCAGGCCGTCTACGGGTACGACGTCCGCGGCGAGGTCCTCGGCTCGGGCGGCATGGTCACCGTCGGCGAGCTGCGCCAGACCAGCCTGAACGTCTACGGCGCGGACGGCGTCACGGCCGACTGCGTCCGCTACGACCAGGACCTGTTTCGCGACGCCTACGTGGCCGAGCTGGCCGAGTTCACCGACTGTGTCCGCACCGGCCGGGCCCCCGCCGTCACCGGCCAGGACGCCCGCGCCGCCTTGTCCATCGCCCGCGCCGCCATCCAGTCGGTCAGCACCGGCGTCCCCGTCCGCATCGACGAGCTCAAGGACGAGTGATCTCAGCTCCCAAGCTCAGCCGGCCGGACTCGGCCGGACGAACTTAGTCGCGGGTCAGGTCGCGGACGATGCCGGCCACGAACTCGGGCCGTTCCTCCGGCGCCCAGTGCCCGCACCGGTCGATGACCCCGCCTTCGGCGGCGGGGGCCACGGCGCGCACCGAGGTCAGGGTGAGCTCGCCCAGGCAGGCCACCCCGCCGTAGGCGCGCACCGGAATCTCCAGCGGCGTCTTGGCCAGCGCGGCGACCTGATCGGCGGTCGAGAAGAACTCCTGGTACACCGCGAGGCCGGCCCGGAGCGCGCCGACGGCGGTGATGGCGTTCACGTACTCATCGAGGTCGGCCGGGCCGATCGCGGCCGGGTTGTAGGCGAAGTGCTCGAAGAACCAGCGCAGGTACGGCCGTTCCTTCCCGGCGATCAGCAGCTCGGGCAGGTCGGGGACGGACTGGAAACCCATGTGCCACAGGAAGTTCCCGTCGGGCTGGGGCGCCATGGCCTGCTCCATGACGCCGACCCCCGGCAACGCCATCTCGACGATGCCCAGCGCGCCAACCTGGCCGGGGTACTTGGCCGCGTAGACGTAGGCGAACACCGCGCCCCAGTCATGGCCGATGACGGTCACGTCGCTCAGGCCCAGGTGGTCGCCCAGGGCGGCCAGGTCCGCGGCGATGGTGGCGGCGTCGTAGCCGGTGGCGGGCTTGGCCGACGACCCGAAGCCCCTCAGGTCCGGCACCACCACCTGGTGATCACTGGCCAGCAGGTCGGTGACGTGACGCCACTCGTGACTGGTCTCCGGCCAGCCGTGCAGGAGCACGACGGCGGGCCCCTCGCCGGCGGTGACGTAGTGCAGCCTGGTCCCGTTGACCTGGGCGGTGTGATGTTCGGTCATCTGGTGATCCCTCGGTGCGGTCAGTCGGGGTTCAGTCGGTGCCGAAGACCGCGGCCGCGGCTTCCTGCCACGCCGGGTCGGTCACGTCGATCAGGGTTGGGTTGCCGTCGCACCACTGGAACGTGTGCTTGAGCCGGCTGATCTTCCAGCCGTCCGCGGTGCGGCGGAACGAGTTCTCGTACCAGCCGTACTGGGTGTAGTGATCGTCCCCGAACCGGTTCGGCAGCCGGTGCCGGGAGATGTGGTAGAAGACGCCATCGGCCTCATCGCCGCGCAGGGTGATGTGGAAGTTGGAGTACTGGTGCATGACCACCAGCCGCTCCAGGCAGGCGCGGGCGAACTGGGCCCAGACCTTGGGCGTGGTGACCGCGGCGGGCCGGCCGGTGAGGTCGAAGAAGTCCACCTCGAACGGGTCGGTCAGCGTGGCCGCGTACAGCTCCCAGTCGTGCAGGTCCAGGCCGCGGCCGAACCGCAGCATGACGTCGCTGATCTGCTGGCGGTCCCACAGCTCACGGACCATGTCGTCCACGCTGGGGCGGGCTGGTGAGGTCACGGCGAAGCTCCTTTCCTGAACCCTCAGACGACCACGTGGGCCGGGGCGGGGAGGAACAGCGCGCTGACCTCGTCATCGAGCTGGCTGCTGGCTCCGACGCGCCGGATGATGTCGGCCACGGCCACCCCCCGTACGCCGGCCAGCGTGATGGTGTCCCGGTACTTGGTGGTGATGCAACGGCTGACCCGGGCCGCGTGCACCGCCGCGCAGTGCGCGGCGACCGGCCCGGCCGTCTGCGACCACACCGGCGAGCCGGCGAACTGGGCCAGCGCGCCGTCGTCGGCCACCACGACCTCCAGCGCGGCCTGGTACTGGCGGTCCAGCGGCTTGGACATGCGGACGCCGGGATGATCGAGGGTGACCTCGACCTCCTCGAACAGGTGGCGGCGCAGCTTGAGCACCTCGGGTGCGGCGGCCCAGGCCGGGGCCAGGGTGCCGGTCACAAAAGCCCGGAAGTCCCCCGCCGGGACGCCGTCACCGCGGCGCAGGAACAGCAGGTGCCGGAGCAGGCCGTCGTGGCCGTCCGGGGCGGGCACACCGGTGCGGTCGACCACGGTCTCGGTGGCATTTCCGAGGCTCAGGTAGGTGATGATCTCCTGCAGGAAGTTGATGCCGTCGTCCATCTGGACCTTGTTGGCGGCCTGGAATTGGGCCAGGCCGTCCTCGGTGACGAACGCCGCCTCGGGCACGCCCTGGAACTCATCCTCCGGCGGCGGCCGGTGGCTGACTCCGGGGGTGCGTGGCCAGACCGCGTCCTCGAACGAGACGGCGTGCAGCCAGATGCTGCTGATGCCGGGGAACCGGGCCGGCATCGTCACGTGGGCGTTCAGCCAGTAGTCGTAGAAGTCGGCGTTCGTCATCCCGGCCCGCGCCGTCAGCGGCATGACCAGGGTCAGGAAGTCGGCAGGGGCGGCGGCATCATCGTCTCGGCTCATCAACTGCTCCCATCGCCAGTGACCAGAGCGGCGCCAAACTGTATGCAATTAGAACTGTATGCAGTTTGAGAATGATCGGCAATAGGCGAACTGGTGGCGGTTGGCCCTCATCCTGGCCGCGGTTGACCCTCGTCCTGGCGGCCGGCCTTCATCCCGGCGGCGGCCGACCCTCGTTCGAAATCAACATTTAACTCCGCAGACTCTCTTGACCGCACATAAGGCCAATGCTTAAATCACGTCTTAACATAAGTCCTGAATTTTAATCGCCTGGAGTATGCGATGGGCCCAGTTCACGTCCCGCGGCAGCCTGGAACTCGGTCCCGGTCAGTCCGGGCCCGGCGTGGCCACCGGCGCTTGACCGCCCTCGCGATCGCGGTCCTGGCCGCCCTGACCATGCTGGCCGGGGCCCAGCGCGCGGCCTTCGCGGCCACGGGGGCCACTGCGGCCACCGGGGCCGCCGCGGCCGCCGACGGGCCCTACGGTGGCACCGCGGCGGCGGTGCCCGGCACCGTGCAGGCGGCGAACTACGACACCGGCGGCCAAGGGGTGGGCTACAACGTCAGTTCCACCAACGGCAGCGCTAACAGCTACCGGTCCGACGGGGTCGACCTGGAAACCACCGCGGACACGCAGGACACCAGCCCGGCCGGCGGCCCCTACGACCTGGGCTGGACAACGGCCGGGCAGTGGTTCAAGTACACCGTCAACGTCGCCACCGCCGGAACCTACAGCGTCGCCTTCCGGGTGGCCTCCCCGTACGGGATCACCGACGCGCTGCACCTGGCCAGTTCCTCCGGCACCAACCTGAGCGGCTCGGTCGCCATCCCGAACACCGGCGGTTACGAGACCTGGACCACGGTCGACGCCAGCGTCACCCTGGCGGCCGGCCAGCAGACGCTCACTCTGGACCAGGACTCCAACGGCTGGAACTTCCACGCCATGGCCTTCACCCTGAGCTCGGGCGGTGGCGGCTCGAGCGGCCCGGGCAATGACCAGCCCTTCGGCGGGAAGCCGGCCCCGGTGCCGGGCACGGTGCAGGTGGCCAACTACGACACCGGCGGCCCCGGCGTGGCCTACAGCGTCAGCTCCACCAATGGCAGCGCCAACAGCTACCGTTCCGACGGGGTCGACCTGGAAACCACCGCGGACACACAGGACACCAGCGCGGCCGGCGGCGCCTACGACATGGGCTGGACGACGCCCGGGCAGTACTTCAACTACACGGTTGAAGTGGCCACGGCCGGGATCTACACGGTCAGCTTCCGGGTGGCCTCGCCGTACGGGATTACGGACGCGCTGCACATCACCAACTCGGCCGGCACCAACCTGACCGGCTCGGTCGCCATCCCGAACACTGGCGGTTACGAGACCTGGACCACGGTGACCGCCAGCGTCACCCTGGCGGCCGGCACTCAGACGCTGACCGTCGACCAGGACTCCAACGGCTGGAACTTCCACTACTTCGCCCTCACCCAGGGATCAAGCGGCGGCGGTGGCGGCGGCACCGGCGGTACCAACCCGACCGAGTACTGCGGCACCCAGGACCTCGCGCTGGATCAGCCGACCACGGCCTCCTCGACCCAGGACGCCACCGACTACCCGGCGGCCGACGCCACCGACGGTGACCCGGGCTCGCGCTGGTCCAGCGCCGCCAGCGATCCGCAGTGGCTGGAGGTCGACCTCGGTTCCCAGCAGCAGATCTGCAGCTTGGGCCTGCTCTGGGAGGCCGCCTACGCCTCGGCGTTCCAGCTCCAGGTGTCCAACGACAACTCGACCTGGACCACCGTCTACTCCACCACGACCGGCGCGGGCGGGAGCGAGACGTTCCCCGTCTCGGTGACCGACCGTTACGTCCGCATGTACGGCACGGCCCGCGCCACCCAGTTCGGCTATTCGATCTTCGAGCTCGACGTCTACGGCCTGACCACCACTCCGCCGGTCACCGGCGGCAACGGCAACGGCGGTAACGGCAGCTGCCCCTGGGTCGGCTCCACCGCGCCGGTCGCCCAGCGGGTCCAGCAGGTGCTCAACACCATGGACCAGTCGGAAGAGGTCACGCTGGCCTCCGGCGACGGCAGCTCGAACTACATCGGCCAGGTCAACGCCATCCCCAACCTGTGCATGAAGTCCTTGAACATGGAGGACGGCCCGTCCGGGGTCGGTGACGGGAACGGCGGCGTGACCGCCTTCCCCGACGGGGAGAGCGCCGCCGCCACCTGGGACCCGGCGCTGATCCAGCAGGAGGGCGCGGCCAAGGGGGCCGAGTTCGCGGGCAAGGGCGTGAACATCTCGCTCGGCCCGACGACCAACCTGGTCCGTGACCCGCGCTGGGGCCGGACGTACGAGACCTACGGCGAAGACCCGTACCTGGCCGGCCAGGTCACCTCGGCCGAGGTGGACGGGCTGCAGAGCCAGGGCGTGATGGCCGACGTCAAGCACGTCGCCGCCTACGACCAGGAGCAGTACCCGAACGGCGGCAACAACGAGACGGTCAGCCAGAAGGCCCTGGAAGAGCTGTACCTGGCGCCGTTCCAGTCCGCCATCAAGCAGTCGGCCCCGGCCTCGTTTATGTGCTCCTACGCCGTGGTCAACGGCGCCCCCTCCTGCGCCAACGCCGACATGCTCCAGAACGGACTCGACGAACAGGCCAACTCCGGCGGCTTCGTCGTCTCGGACTGGGGCGCAGCCGGTAACGCCGTGTCCGACCTCGAGGGCGGTATGGACATCGCGATGCCGTTCTCCAACGCCAGCGACGTGTCCGCCGCCCTGTCGGCCGGCACGCTGAACCAGGCGACCCTCAACGCGGCTGTGGCCCGGATCCTGACCCAGATGTTCGCCTTCGGCCTGTTCGACAACGCGGCGTCCGGCTCCCTCTCCGCCACCGTCACCAGCGCGGCGCATCAGCAGACCGCGCTGCAGCTCGGCGAGGAGGGCACGGTCCTGCTGAAGAACAACGGCATCCTGCCGCTCAACCCCAACCCCAGCAGCAAGCAGTCGATCGCGGTGATCGGCACCGACGGCGGCGCCGGGGTCGAGCTCGCGGGCGGTGGCAGCGGCGGGGTCGACAGCGCGACCACGGTCTGGCCGCTGACCGGCATCCAGAACCTGGCCGGCCCGAACGTCACGGTCAGCTACACCGCGGGCGACGACAACGGCACCACCGACATCCCGCAGGCCGTCACCGCGGCCAAGGCCGCCACCGACGCGATCGTCTACGTCAGCGCCCCCGAGGGTGAGGAGAGCGACCTGAAGACGCTCGACCTGTCCAGCACGGACGAGACGATGATCGAAGACGTGGCCGCGGCCAACCCGAACACCATCGTGGTCATCAACAGCGGCTCCCCGGTGGTCATGCCGTGGCTCAGCTCGCTGGCCGGGGTGTTCGAGAACTGGTACGGCGGCGGGGAGACCGGGGCCGCCACGGCCGCGCTGATCTTCGGCACTGCCAATCCTTCCGGCAAGCTGCCGGTCACCTTCCCGGCCAGCCTCAGCCAGGTCCCGGCGCAGACGCAGGCGCAGTGGCCGGGCACCGCGACCGGGACGACCTACAGCGAGGGCGTGAACATCGGGTACCGCTGGTACCAGTCGCAGAACATCACGCCCGC
Source organism: Streptosporangiaceae bacterium (assembly GCA_965277615.1). GTDB lineage: Bacteria > Actinomycetota > Actinomycetes > Streptosporangiales > Streptosporangiaceae > Bog-532. The sequence goes on from CBDIDG010000005.1 coordinate 1,869,952, forward strand.
GTTCCCGTTCGGCTTCGGGCTGTCCTACACCAAGTTCTCCTTCTCCAACCTCAACGTCGGCGCGTTCAACGCCAACGGCACGGCCACGGCCACCGCGACCATCACCAACACCGGGCCGGTCGCGGGCGCGGACGTGGCCCAGCTGTACGTGGGTGACCCGGCCGCCAGCCAGGACCCGCCGCACCAGCTCGCCGGATTCCAGCGGGTATCGCTGAACCCGGGGGCCAGCGCCACGGTGTCCTTCCCCCTGACCATCCACGACCTGGCCTCGTGGTCGTCGGCCGACAACGCCTGGGAGGCTCAGGCCGGCACCTATTCGATCTCGGTCGGCGACTCCTCGGCCAGCCTGCCGCTGACCGGTTCGACCAGCCTGGCCCACACGCTGACCGGGCAGATCGCCGCGGGCGCCTCGGGTGCGGGTGTCTCGCTGGCTAACACCGCGGTCAGTGCCAACGTCACGGCCAACTCGGGCGTGCCGGGCGCGGAGACGGTCGGTGTGGTCAACCCCTTCGGCTACAGCAGCCCAAAGGGGGCCGCGGTCTCGTTCCCCGTGCAGGCCGTGGACTCGAACTCGGCCCAGACCCTCACCTTCACCGCGACCGGACTGCCGCCCGGCATCTCGATCGCCTCGAACGGCACGATCTCCGGCTCGAGCAGCACGCTCGGCACCTACACGGTGACGGTGACGGCCAAGGACACCGCCGGAGTCTCCGGCACGGCCACCTTCATCTGGTCCGTCGTCCAGTAACCCTGCGCCGCGTGGCCCCGGCATCACCGCCGGGGCCACGCGGCGTGCGGCGGACCGGGGCGGAGTCACCCGAAGCGGAGTTAGTTCGGCTTGCGGGCGCGCGGACAGCGGCGAGACACTTGCGCTCAACCGAGAACGGAGCGGTGTGGACAGTCCCTTTCGCTACGTGTTTATCGCGATCGCGGTGCTGATCGTCGGGCAGTTCTGGCTGGTGCGCCCGGCGCCGTTCCGGGTGGCGGCCCAGCGCGGCGCCAGGTGGCTTGCCCTCGCGCTGCTGGCGTCGCTCAGCATGCTGGTTTTCGGTATTGGCCTGGCGACAGGACAGTTGGTGATCGCAATAGCGGCACTGATAGTCGGTGCCCCGGTCACCTGGTTCTTGTTCATCCGCGTCCTGCGCGACCGAACGCCACCTCCCGAATGAGCTGACCCGCCTGACCGGGGCGGCTCACCTGGCCCGGTGAGCCTCCCCGGTGGACCAGAATCCGGCCGATGCCGGTTCGGCGCGTCCATTGTTAAGCTGGCTGAATGGTCATGCTTGGCCGGCTGACGGAGCTGGCGGAGTGCCAGCATGCGCTGTCGGCGGCCGAGGACGGCGCGGCTGGTGTGGTGATTACCGGGCCACCTGGGATCGGCAAGACAAGTCTGTGGCGGGCGGTGGCCTCCTCCCAGGCCGATGGCGTAATGGTGTTGCGCACCACGGGCATACCGGCCACCCGGCGTGGGTTCGTCAACCTGGCCGACCTTTTCGAACCGGTCACCGAGACCATGCTTCCCAAATTGCCGAAACCGCAGGCCGAGGCGCTGGGGGTAGCCGTCGGCGTGTCAGTGGGAGAGATGCCGCTCGGGGAGACGTTGCTGGAACGTGCGGTGGTCGCTGTCCTGCGCGACCTGGCCGCAGCGGGGGTAGTGGTAGCTGTCGATGACGAGCAGTGGCTCGACGACGACACCCGCCAGTTAATTCAGGCCGCCTCGGTCCGGCTTGCGGATACGCCGGTGCGATGGCTGGTCGCCGTCCGTTCAGGACATGCCGACCGGGGCTTGCCTCAGATGCTGGAACACGAACTCGGCGCGCGCGTGAAGCGCGTGGATTTGGCCGGGCTTGATGATGCGGAGCTGTCGGACCTTATTGGCCAGCGGTTCCCGGGCCGATGGTCACCTGGCGTGCTGCGGCAGGTGGTGGCTCTCGCGGCGGGCAGCCCATATGCAGCGCTGGAAATTGCTCGGGAAACCATAGCCGGTGGCGGGCGTGATGGCGGGACCGTTCACCTGCCGTCCACGCTGTCTGGTGCGCTGCGCAGTCGCCTCGAACGGCTCAAGCCCCAGACGCTAGCCCTGGTCCAGGCGGCCGCGCTAGCCACTACACCGACGCGGACATTGCTGTGTGCGGTGGCGGGTGAACCGATCAGCGGGCCAGTTGATGAGGCATTGGAAGCGGACGTACTCGAGGCGGCGACTCCAGATCCGGTGTTGCGATTCAGCCATCCGCTCCTGCGTGAGGTTGCCGACGGCATGCTGACCGGTCCGGCCCGGCGCCGACTCCACCGGGCCATTGGTGCCGCGCTGGCCGACCAGGATGATGTGGCCTGGCATCTGGCCCGCGGCGCCGATGAGCCAGACGAGGCGCTGGCCCAGGGAGTGGAGGAAGCGGCTGTGCGTGCCAGCGCGCGGGGCGCGGCTGTGCGTGCCGCCGTGCTCGCCCGGATGGCGGTCGATTTGACCCCGGACCCGGACAGCGTGTCCGCGTGGCGGCGCCGCATCGTTTGGCTGGAACGGCTCGACGCGGCTGGCGAGTTCGATCAGGTGCGGCGTCTGGGGGAGAAGTGGACGGTCAATGTCCCGGTCGCGCTGCGCGGGCGCCTGAGCGCCGTACGCGGGGGTGCTGAGTCTGACATAGAGAGTGGCTGCCGCCTGCTCGCGGACGCGTTCGCCGATCTGGCCGGGACGGACCCGGCCCGGGCGGCCGGCGTCGGTACCGAACTATGTCTCCTGGTCGGCATCATGCTGGGTCACCTCGACGAAGGACGTCGCCACGCTGCAGCCGCCGTCACTCAGGCCCGGGCCGCCGGAGACCCGGTCGTCTTGCGGAACGCCCTCGGTGCCGAGGGGTTGCTGGCCGCGCTGTCAGGCGAGGCCGGTGCGGGCGACACGCTACACGAGGCGGTTCGGCTGCCCGGGTTGACGGAGACGCCCTATCCCTACGACTCCCCGGAGGTGAATCTGGCCCTGTGGTCGTTGTGGCGTGGTGAGCTCGCCGTCGCTCGGAATCTGCTGACCACCGTGATCGCCGTCGCGGAGCGGCTTGGCTCGGAGGAAAGCACAAATCACACCCTGCTTCATCTGGCAGAAGTTGAGTGGCGGGCGGGCAACTGGGAGGCGGCCGCTGCGCACGCCGGCGCATGCGTCCGCTGGACGCGTGAGAGTGGTGATGGCCAGGAAGGAACGTCGGCCTATCTGGTCTCCCTGGTCGAGGCGGCCCGCGGTAACGTCGCCGACGCCCGCTCCGTGGCCGCCACCGGGTTCAAAAGGGCTGAGGCGCAGCAGGATGGGGCGTTCGCGGCGCAGTGCCGATGGGTCCTCGGACAGCTCGAGCTGTCCGTGGATGACCCGGCTGCGGCGCTGCGCTGGCTGGAACCGATCGCGAGCAAGCTGCAGGCCGATGGGATTGGGGAGCCGGGCTCATACCCGTTCACCCCTGACCTGATCGAGGCCTGGGCCACAGCCGGTGACCTAGATCGAGCCGCTGACCGGCTGGCCTGGCTGCAGGACGCAGCCCGGCGCCTGGACCACCCGTGGGCGCGCATCACCAGCGGCCGGGCCGAGGCCGTCCTGCGGCTTGCGCAACACGACCCGGCAGGCGCCGTCGAGTCCGTCGCCGCCGTCATCACCGAAGCGCGCGAGCGGCGGCTGCCGTTCGAGCTCGGCCGCTGCCTGCTGGTTCTGGGCACCGCTCAGCGCAAGGCCCGCCAGCGCCGCGCGGCCGCCGCCTCTCTTGAGGAAGCAGTCGCTGTCTTTGGTGATCTTGGTGCTACGCGGTGGCAGGCGCTGGCCGTGGCTCAGCAGGCCCGGCTCACTCCTAGGCCCGACCACACACTGACTCCGGCCGAACGGCGCATCGCCGAACTGGTCGCAGCGGGACACACCAACCCTGAAATCGCCGCCGCTCTCTTCATCAGCGTCAAAACCGTTGAGGCCAACCTCACCCGCATCTACCGCAAACTTGGCCTACGCGGGCGGGTTGATCTAGCGCGCCAAACCTTCGGCTGAGCCAGGCCGCATCACACGGCTCATCCGTGCCGTCTCCTGGCCATTCCTCACGGCGAGGGTATTCCCCGATGCCGTCATACGCCCGGCCACGCAATCTGGAGCGTGACAGCCGACGGTCGCGAAGGGCGCCGTCGAGCAACCACGTAACAGGAGGTCGATCATGAACCGTATCCACCGCCACATCTCGATCCTGGCTGCGCTCGCAGTAAGCATGCTGGCCCTGGGCAGCGCCCCCGCCTTCGCCGAACGGGTACCACCGGGCGGGATCTCGGATGACCTCCCCATCGTGCCGCAGCACACTGCACCAGCCCAGCTGGCTGGATCCGGAGGAATGCCCGGCTGGGAGATCACCCTCATCGCGGTCGGCGCGGCCGTGCTGGCTGCCGTCCTCGCGGTGCTCCTGGACCGGGGTCGCAGCGCCCGCCACGAGTCACCCCACGCCGCCTGATGACTTCTGAGGTAGCCACGTCCACGTCTGGGGACGTCAAGGCTTCATCGCCCGCAGACGCCGGCCTTGCGTCCCGGGAGCGGCCGGTCCTTGGCCTGGTGACGCGGGCCAGGGACGGCGACGAGCAAGCGTGGGCCGGGCTGGTAGAGCGGTACGCCCCCTTGATCTGGTCGATCTGCCGCCGGTACGGGCTCGGCACAGCAGACGCGGCCGATGTCGGCCAGAGCGTCTGGCTGTACCTGGTGGATCATCTCGGCGATCTCCGCGACCCCGCCGCGCTGCCCGGCTGGCTAGCAACCACGACCCGGCGTCAGTGTGAGCGAGCGCTCCGCGTCGTGCCGGGTTCGATGGCCGGCCACGTGTGGGACATCGAGGCCATTCCCGATGATCAGGCCATCACCGGAGAGCAAGTACTGCTTGCGGCCGAGCGCCACGCGGCACTACGCGAGGCGTTCGCGGACCTACCTCCGGGCTGTCAGCGACTGATCGCTCTCCTCACCGCCCCGCAGCCCATGCCCTACACCGAGATCAGCATCCGGCTGGGTATCCCGGTCGGCAGCATCGGGCCCACCCGTCACCGCTGCCTGGACAAGCTGCGCCGCCACCCAGCGATCGCGGCCCTCATCGACGCCGAAAGCCAGCAAAGATGTGCGCCCGCTACGCAGTAGCGCACCGGGCTGGAGCGGTCAGGACTGCTTCTTCTCGTAGGTCTGGTAGGCGGCGTAGTAGGAGCTGGTCCCGATGAGGTTCGGGTCCATCTGGGTGGTGAACGAGAACCCGGAGTACGCGCTGACCAGCCCGGAGGTGGCCTGGAGCTGGGCCGGGGTCATCGGGCCACCGTGGTTGGTGGCCGAGAACATGTCGGGGTCGTCCCACAGGGCGCTGCTGGTCCCGGCCAGGGCCTTGTGCAGGGCGGTGAACCAGTTGGTGATGTCGGACGGCTGCTCGTAGCCGCTGCCGCCGCTGTCCTGGACGTTGATGACGTCGAAGCTGCCCAGGACGCTCTTCACCGCGGCCGCGAACTGCGCCGGGCTTTCGGTGAGGTGCTCGTAGGTGGGTGACGTCGTGACCGGCTTGTCGCCGTCATGGGTGTGCAGGTAGCTGGTCAGCGAGCTGAAGAACGACTTCATCGGCGCGGTGTCGCCCGCCGTGCCGAGCTCGGCGTCGCTGACCTCGAACGACACGTACCAGCCCCTGAACGGCTTCGACGATTTGTACAGGCTGTACAGCTGGTCGGCGGTCCGCTCGTCTACGTACAGCTGGTTGCTCAGCCAGTTCGCGTCGCCGGCGTGGGACTGCCACGCCGACACGTTGGCCAGGCCGAGCCAGACCGTGTCGCCGGCCTGGCTGGCCGCCGACAGCAGCGGGTCGGTCATGTCGCCGCTGCGCGGGTACCAGCCGCTCGCGTCCGGGTAATAGGCCTGGTTGGCGTCCTCGTCGATCGTCCACTGGTCGATGATCCCGGTGATGCCGGCCGCGCGCTCCAGCGAGATCTCGCTCTGGTATTGCTTGGCCGTCCAGCCGATGGTCGTGCCGCTCGGCTGGAGGAAGGCGGTGCTCATCACGGGCGCCGCGGCGGTGGCCGCACTGGCCGAAGTGGCTGCCAGCGGGGTCAGCGCCACCGGCGCCAGCACCGCCGCCGCGACCAGGGTCACAATGGTCGGCAATCTCATCGGTCGTACCGCCGTTCCGGTCGGGAGCGGCTGTACTGCCGCGTCCTCCCACCGTCGGGCGGCCCGGTAGCGGTCTCAGATCCCGCGCCGGTGCAGGACGGTTGCCGCCGGTCCCCGGTCAACCAGGGTGCAGGCCGGGGGGTTCGACGGGTGTGGCCGGTGGCCCCACGTGCGATCGTGGCTGTCATGCCGAGCCAGGCCATGCAGGACGCGATCGATGTCATCCGGGACCGGCAGCGGGCCAGCGCCAGCCAGCCCCCGCCGACGCTGGCCGAGCTCCGCGCCGGCTTCGTTCCCGGGGATCGCCTGTATCCGGTACCGGACGACGTGCAGGTGACCGAGGTGAACGCGGGCGGGGTGCCGGCCTACTGGCTGGACGCCCCGGGGGCGGATCCGGGCCGGGTGCTGCTGTTCCTGCACGGCGGGGGTTTTGAGTTCGGGTCGCTGGCCAGCGACGGTGAGCTGGCGGCCCGGTTGGGCCGGGCCAGCGGGATGCGGGTGCTGTTCGCCGAGTACCGGCTGGCCCCCGAGCATCATTTCCCGGCCGCCATCGACGATGTCCTGACCGCCTGGCGCTGGCTCCGCACCGACCAGAACCTGAGCGCGGGATCACTAGCGGTGGCGGGGGACTCGGCCGGCGGCGGGCTCAGCGTCGCCCTGCTGGTGGCCACGCGGGACGCCGGGCAGGCATTGCCGGCCGCGGCGGTGCTGATGTCCCCGACGGTGGATCTGACCAGCTCGGGGGCCTCGATGACCGAACGCGCCGATCAGGATCCGGTCTCCACCCCGGCCCTGCTGCGCCAGCTCGCCGCCGACTACCTGGCCGGGGCCGACCCAAAGGCGCCGCTGGCCTCGCCGCTGTTCGCTTCGCTGGCCGGGCTCCCGCCGCTGCTCATCCAGGTCGGCACGGCCGATGTGCTGCTCAGCGATGCCGAACGCCTGGCCGCCGCGGCCACCGCCGCCGGGGCTGACGTCACCCTGGAGATCGGCCAGGGCCTGCCCCACGTCTACCAGCTCCTGCGCGACACCCCGGAGGCGGCCCAGGCCACCGAGCGGATCGGGAAGTTCCTGCGGGCCCGGGTCCCTTCACCAGCCAGCTCCGAAAGGCAGTCATCCGATGCGTCCTGACATCAGGCCCGGCGGCACCTTCCCCGACTACACCCTCTCGGACCAGACCGGTACGGCCCGCACGCTCAGCGAGCTACAGGGCCGCGACCCGCTGATCCTGACCCTGGCCCGCGGCAACTACTGCCCCAAAGAGCACCAGCAGCACCTGGAGCTGGCGGCCAACTATCCGAAGATCGCGGTGGCCTACACCCAGGTCGCCACGATCGCCACCGACGACCACCACACCCTGCAGGAGTTCCGGGCGTCGGTCGGCGCCCAGTGGACGTTCCTGTCCGATCCCGGCCGGACCGTGCAGCAGGACCTCGACATCGCCGAGTACACCGACCCCGAGCACAACCCGATGATCCCGCACACGCTGGTGCTGAAGCCGGGGCTGATCATTCACAGCGTCTACAACGGCTACTGGTTCTGGGGGCGCCCGTCGTTCTACGACCTGTGGCGTGACCTGCGCGTCGCCACCAGCGAGATCCGCCCGGACTGGGACCTGGCCACCCCAGGTCTCCGCGAAGCCTGGGACAAGGGCGACTATTCGCACTTCCACGGCTGGGACCGGCGCGCTCCCGGGTCGGCGCCGACCTCGTATGTCGAACCCGGCCAGGTCTGACCGCGATGCGCACACCGGTATGCGAGCTGCTCGGGATTGAACAGCCGATCGTGCTGGCGCCCATGGTTTCGGTTCCCGCGCTGGCCGCAGCGGTTTCGAACGCCGGTGCGCTCGGCATGCTGACGCTGACGTGGTCAGACGACATCGGAGCCGTGGTGCGGGAAACGGCCGCGCTGACCACGCGGCCGTTCTGCGGCAACCTCGTCCTCACCGAAGACCGTCACCGCCGCCTTGACCAGGCTCTCGAGGCCGGCTTGCGGATCGTGTCGTTCTTCATGGGTGATCCCAGCGGCTACGTCGAGCAGGTCCACGACGCCGGGGGCGTTGTCATGCACACCGTCGGCACGGCGGAGGAAGCACGGCGCGCGGTCGCATCCGGCGTGGACGTGATCGTCGCGCAGGGCTGGGAGGCGGGCGGCCACGTGTGGGGTACCGTCGCGACCCTTCCCCTGGTGCCCGCGGTAGTGGACGCGGTGGCGCCGGTGCCGGTCATCGCGGCGGGCGGGATCGGTGACGCCCGTGGCGTCGCCGCGGTGCTCGCCCTGGGGGCCGAGGCCGCGTGGCTGGGTACGCGGTTCCTGCTGGCCCAGGAGATGCCGATCCACGAGGACTACCGGCGCCGCCTGATCGCGGCGGCCGAGACCGATCCGCAGCGGTACCCCAACCTGTACTCGGTCGGGTGGCCCGACTCTCCGCACCGTGCGCTCCGCAACTCGACCGCCGACGCATGGGAAGCCGCGGGCCGCCCCCCACTCGCGCAGCGGCCTGGCCAGGGCGACGTTATCGCGAACTTCGCCTCGGGCGAGGCCATCGTCCGTTACGAGCCAGCGCCGCCGATGGCCGGGACGACCGGCGACATCGAAGCGCTTTCGATGTGGGCCGGGCAAAGTGTCGCCCTCGCCCGGCAGGCACAGTCAGCAGCGGACATCGTGACGGAGCTCATCTCCCGCCTGTGACCGGACCGCGCAACCGGGCCGCCCAACCGAGCCGCTTGCCGTGAGCCAGATCAAAACGGAACCTCTGGTGGGCTGGTTGTGCGCGCCAGGACCAGCCCGAATCGCGGGCTGCCGTTGTCACGTCGGCCCAGCGCCGTCAGCGGGACCGTGCTCACGGTGAACCCGGCCGCGGCCAGGTCGCGGCGGACCGCGGGCAGCGGGCAGGTGCGGTAGTACATGACGAACGGCGGACGCCACAGCGCGTTGCGGACCCGCATGGCCAGGTCGAACCCGAGCAGCGCCCAGTACCCGCCCGAGGTGACGGGCAGCGGCCCGCCGACCGGGAAGGCGAAGGTCCCACCGGGCCGCAGCGCGCGGTGTACGCCGGCGAACAGCGCGGGCCGTTCGGCGGGCAGGAAGTGCCCGAGCGCTCCGAAACTGACCGCCAGGTCGAAGGTCCCGGCGAAGGGCAGGGCCCGGGCGTCGGCCCGGACCCACTCGGTGCCGGGGTGGGCCCGGCGCGCCTGGGCCAGCATGCCCGCGCTGAAGTCGACGCCCGTGACCGGCCCCTGGCACAGGGACGCCAGGATGCCGACACCGGCGCCGGTGCCGCAGCACACGTCCAGGCCCCGGTCGAACGGCCCGAGCGGGCGCAGCGCGCCGGCGGTCGCGTCGAGCACGCGATCGGAGGTCCGGAACGGTGTGTGGTCGAACTTCGGGGCCAGCCGGTCGTAGCCGCTCTCGACCGACGACAGCGCCTGCACCGCCAGTTCCCGTGCCGACGGGCCTGCAGGCGAGAACACGCGGCCAACGATACTTGCCTGCGGCCAGGCAAGCCGTCACGCCGTCAGCCCGTCAGGCGATACTGAGGCGGTGCCGTACGACCCGACCATCTACCTCGGCGCCGCGGCCCACTATCGCTCCGGCCGCCCCGCCTACGCGCCAGAACTGGAAGCCGTCCTGACCCGGGAGCTGGGTCTGGATGGGCGCGGCCGCCTGCTGGACGCCGGCTGCGGTCCTGGCGTGCTCACCGTCCGCCTGGCTCACCTGTTCGGGCCGGTGGTCGGCCTGGACCCGGACGCCGGCATGCTGGCCGAGGGCGCCCGCGCCGCTGACGAACGCGGCATCACGAACATCCGGTGGGTCCGGGGCCTGGCTGAGGACCTTCCCGCGGTCGCACCGGGTCCGTACCGGCTGGTCACCTTCGGCCAGTCCTTCCACTGGACCGACGAGCGGCGGGTGGCCGAGACCGTCTACGACCTGCTCGAACCGGGCGGCGCGCTGGCCCTGATCGTCCACACGGTGGCGGGACGCCCCCGGCCACCGGACCCCGGGGTGCCGGCGATCCCACACGATGAGATCAGGGCGCTGGTGGCGAAGTATCTCGGCTCCAACCGGCGCGCGGGCCAGGGCATCTCCCCGCAGCGTTCGCACCGCTTCGAGGACGTGCTGATCCGGACCCGCTTTGGTGCTCCGCAGCAGCTGTTCGTCCCCGGCCTGCCCGACCTGCTACGGGACAGCGAGAGCGTCCTGTCCGGCTACCTTTCCCTGGCCTCTTCGGCGCCGCACCTGTACGGCGATCGCCTGGACGACTTCGCCGGGGAGGTGCGGGCGCTGCTGGCGAACCGCAGCGCCACCGGGGTGTTCTGGGACTGGCCGGGCGACACCGAGGTGGTACTGGCCCGCAAGCCGGGCTGACCCGGTCAGGCGAACTAGCCCTGGTCAGACGAACAGCGGGTCGGCCGCGGTCCGGTCGGCCAGCGCGCTCATGGCCGCGTCGTCCGGCCCGGTGGTGAACCGGCTGGCCGCGTCCAGCACCTTCGGCAGCAGCGTCACGTCCCCCGCGCTGCAGAGGAAGTTGCCGGGACGGCTCAGCGTGTACGCGACGGCCAGGTCGATGTCGTCCTGCTGGGTGAGCGGCTCGTACCAGGTGGCCGCGAAGTGCTCCCGGCCCGACCATGGGCGCAGCGCGATCGACTTGATCGTCTGCACCGCGACTCGCCGCTCCTGGCAGGTCTCGTAGAGGGCGTTGAAGTTCTCGGCGTAGTAGGCGTTCTGCATGGTGACGAAGTTGTACGGCAAGAGGACCGAGTCGAAGTCGAACCGCTCCAGGCTGCGCCGGTGGGTTGCGGCGATCTGGCTGCCGTGCCCGGTCACCCCGATATAGCGGATGAGCCCCTGCTCCCGGGCTTCGATCGCGGCCTCCAGTGCCCCGCCCGGGCTCAGGGCCACGTCCCATTCGATCGGGTCGGCCAGGGCGTGCAGCTGCCACAGGTCGACGTGGTCGACGCCCATCCGGTCCAGGGAGCGGTGCAGTTCCTCGCGGGCCCCGGCCGCGGTGCGCTCGTCGCCCTTGGTGGCCAGGAAGAACCGGCCCGGCTCGCGCTGCAGCCACGGCCGGATGCGAACCTCGGCCTCCCCGTATTCCGAGGCCACGTCCAGGTGGTTGACCCCGTGGGCCAGCAGGACGTCCAGGGTCTCGTCCGCGACCGACTGGGAGACCTGGGCCAGCGCGGCCCCGCCGAAGATCACCCGGCTGCTCTGATGGCCGGTGCGGCCGAACTCCGCCTGATCGATGGGCACGAGACCTCCCGAGCTGCCAGACCACCACGTCAGTCCGAATCATATGATCTAGGCGTTACGACGGACAGCCGGCCCGGTTGACCGCAGGAGGGACGACGTGCCTGACGAGCTTGACGTGCTGGCCAGCCAGCTGACCGAAAGCCTGGTCGGCCAGATAGCAACCCTGGGCAGCGCCCTGATCGCGTTTTCCGGCGGGGTGGACTCCTCGCTGGTCGCGGCGCTGGCCGCCCGGGCCCTCGGGGACCGGGCCCTCGCCGTCACCGCCGTCTCGCCCGCCCTCGCCTCTGGCGAACTGGACGGCGCCCGGTCGGTGGCCCGGGCCATCGGGATCCGGCACGAGGTGATCACCACGGCCGAGCTGGAGCGCGAGGACTACCGGCGCAACGACCGCTTCCGCTGCTACTACTGCAAATCCGAGCTGTATGACCGGCTGGCCGTGCTGGCCCGGCGCCGCGGCTTCGCCGTCGTGCTGTCCGGGGCCAACGCTGACGACACGGGGGACTGGCGGCCCGGGCTGCGCGCCGCAGCCGAGCACGACGTCCGGCATCCCCTGCTGGCGGCGTCCGTGGGCAAGGATCAGGTGCGGGCGCTGGCCCAGCACCTGGGCGTTCCGAGTGCGGACAAGCCCGCGTCGCCCTGCCTGGCCTCGCGGCTGCCGTACGGCACGCCGGTCAGTGCCGATGTCCTGTCCCAGGTGGACCGGGCCGAGCTGAGCCTGAAGCAGCGTGGCTACCGCGAGCTGCGGGTCCGGCATTTCGGTGAGCTGGGCCGGGTGCAGCTCGGCCCGGCCGAACTGCCGCGGGCGGCGGACCCGGACGAGCATGCCGCGGTGCTGGCCTGTGTGCTGGCGGCGGGCTACCGGCAGGCGGAGATTGACGAGCGGCCGTTGCGATCCGGGTCCCTGAACCTCGACATCACCCCGGTCAGCCGTGCCGGCTGACGGTCCTGACGTGCCGGTTACCGGTCCTGACGTGGCAGCTAACGGTTCTGACGGGCCGGCTCACGGTCCTGACGTTTCGGCTGACGGTCCCGCAGGGCCGGCTGAGGGTCCCGGCGCGCCCGCTGCGGGCGTCCCGCTGGGCGACTTCGCGCTGCTGGACGTGGATCGCCGGCAGCGGACCGGGATCCCGGAAGTGGTGTTCGGCCCGGGCAAGACACCCGAGCAGATCTTCGCGCTGCTGGCCGAGCTGCGGGCCCGTGACCCCGGGGCGCCGGCCCTGGCCACGCGCTGCCCGGCCCACGTGCTGGAGGAGGCGGACCGCCGGTTCCCCGGCCAGGCCGTGCTGGCCGATCAGCGGGCGGGCACGGTCACCGTCGGGCCCCTGCCGCCCGCGCGGGGCCACGTGCTGATCGTGACGGCCGGCACCACGGACCTGAACGTGGCCTGGGAATGTGCGGCGACGCTGGCCGTCCTGGGCGTCGGCGCGGACGTCCTGGCCGACGTGGGCGTGGCCGGGCTCGGGCGCCTGCTGGCCCGGCTCGGCGATCTGCGCGCGGCCGAGTGCGTGGTGGTCGTGGCCGGCATGGACGGCGCCCTGCCGAGCGTGGTCGCCGGGCTGGTCAGCGCGCCGGTGATCGGCGTGCCGACCAGCGTCGGTTACGGCGTGGCCGCGGGCGGCCTGGCTGCGGCGGCCACCATGCTCTCCTCGTGCAGTCCGGGTCTGGCCGTGGTCAACATCGACAACGGATTCGGGGCGGCCGTGCACGCCGCCAAGATCATCCACGCGGTACACCGATGACGGACCCGGCACCGGTGGCGGGCCCGGGGCCGGACCGCCCAGCCCAGCAAACGGGCCCAGGGCCGGACCGGCCGGGAGCCGCCTACATCGACGCGACCGCGGGCGTGGCCGGCGACATGCTGCTCGGCGCCCTGCTCGACGCGGGCGCCGACGTGGAGCGGGTGCGCGCGGTCATTGCCTCCCTCGGCGTGCCCGGTCTCGGCCTTCGGACCGAACCCGCCCGGCGTGGCGGCCTGGCCTGCCTGCGCGCCGTGATCACCACACCCACGGTGGCCGACCGCGAACGGCACCTGGCCGACGTCCTCGGGCACGTCGGTGACAGTGACCTCCACCCGGCCGGGAAGGATCTCGCGACCCGCGTCTTCCGGCTGCTGGCCGAGGCGGAGGGGGCGGTGCACGGTGAGCCGCCGGAAGACGTGCACTTCCACGAGGTGGGAGCGTTCGACTCAATGGCCGACGTGGTCGGCTCGGCCGCCGCCCTGGAGGATCTCGGGCTGCTGCGGCCCGGTGCGGTGGTCTGCTGCTCGGCCCTGGCCGCCGGGAGCGGGTTCGTCAACAGCCGGCACGGCCGCCTGCCCGTGCCCGCGCCCGCGGTCCTGCGTATCGCGGCCGCGGCCGGCCTGGACCTGACCAGCGGCGACCTGACCGGTGAGCGCACCACCCCGACCGGGGCGGCCCTGCTGGCGGCGGTGGCCGTGCCCGGCGGCTTCCCGGCCATGACCGTGCGCGCGGTGGGCACCGGTGGCGGGGGCCGGGACACCCCGGACCGGCCCAACATCACCCGGGTCGTCGTCGGCGCGGCATCCGCCGCGGCACAGGACCTGCGCGAGGGCGAGGTGACCGTGGTCGAGAGCACGGTGGACGACCTCGACCCCCGGCTGTGGCCCTCCGTCCTGCAGGCGGTGCGGGCGGCCGGCGCCTGGGACTGCTGGTGCACCCCGATCGTCGGCCGGCACGGCCGCCCGGGGCAGGTCCTCACCGCCCTGTGCGCCGAACCGGTCCGCCGGGCCGTGGCCGGCGCGATCTTCGCCCAGACCGGGACCCTCGGCGTCCGCTGGTCCCGGATGAGCCGGCTGACCGCCGCCCGGACTTCGGTCAAGGTGGAAGTCGGACCGCCGGGCCGCAGCCAGATCGTGACGGTCAAGGTGGCTGGCACTCCCGATAGCGTTGCTGACTTCGGAACGGCTACACCAGAGCTGGCCGAGGCGGAAGCCGCTGCCCAGGCGCTGGGCTGGCCGGTGCGGGTCGTCTGCGAGGCCGCCATCGCCCAGTACCGGGCCCAGTCATAAGACTGCTGGTGTGGTCTGGGCGTGCTCTGCGGTCCAGGCGTCAACGAGCTCGAGCATGGTCCTCGGCGGTTCGGGTGGCACGAAGCCCAGCATGTCCTGCAGCAAGGGATGGATGACGGGGTGAAGGCGGTCGTCCTCGAAGGACTTCCAGTCATCCTCGGTCTGCCATACCTCGACGTAACGCAGTCCGGTATCCGTGCGGTAGGCCAGGTGCGCGATCAGCCCGGGCGGCCGCTGCGGGCCGACGCCCGCCATGATCCGGGCGTAGATCTCGGGGTTTATCGGCACGTCGTAGGTGAATGCGTAGGTCATGATGTCCCTCCATATTAATCCGAAGATGCTTCGGACGAATGCTGGTAGCATGACCCTGGTGGAGCCTCCCGTCAAGCGCCGTTACGACGCCAGCAAGCGCCGCGAGGCGGCCGCGCACACCCGTCAGGCGATCATGGACGCCGCGCTGGAGCTGTTCACCGATCGGGGCTACGCCGCCACGCCGATGACGGCGGTCGCCAAGAGGGCGGGCGTGGCCCTCGACACCGTCTACGCCGCAGTCGGCCGCAAGGCCGAGCTGGCCCGGCTGCTGATCGAGACTGCGATCTCCGGTGGCAGTCAGGCCGTCCCGGCCGAGCAACGTGACTATGTGCAGGCCATCCGGGCTGCAAGCGACGCCGAGACCAAGATCGCTATCTACGCATTGGCGATGCGCGGCATCGCCGGCCGCCTGGCGCCGGTCCTTTCCATCATCGAGCAGGCCGCGCCCGCCGAACCCGAGCTGGCCGCGTTGTGGCGCCAGATCTCCGAGCGCCGGGCGGCGAACATGCGCCGGTTCGTCGCTGACCTCGCCGCCGTCGCCGAGCTGCGGGTCGAACCCGACGATGCCGCCGACATCGTATGGGCCACCAATGCCCCCGAGCTCTACCAGCTGCTCGTCAGCCAGCGGGGCTGGAGTCCCGAGCGTTACGAGCGCTTCCTGGCCGACAGCTGGTGCCGACTCCTCCTGGCCTGACACGACAGCGCTCCACGGCCGCGGGCTGGCGGCCCGCAGCCGTGGGGCAATCTGGTCGTGCAACCGGATTAGGCCGGCACCTTGACCTCGGGGGCTGCAGCCTGACCGGCACTCTGGTCGGTTTCGGCCTGCTGGGCTGGTGGCCGTGCCGGGACAGCATGAGGAAGACGACGACGGCGGCCAGGGCCGCCGCGCCCGCGGCGGTGTAGAGCGCGATGTGGATACCGTCGATGAACGCGGTGTCCGCCTTGGCCGCGACCGGGTCGCCGAGGTGGCTGGCGACGGCCAGGGAGTCCTTGGCCTTGCCGAGCACGGCGGCGGGGACGCCAGGGACGCTGAGGTGGGACCGGTAGATCGCGGTCATGACGCTGCCGATGACGGCGATGCCGAGCGCCCCGCCGACCTCGCGGGACAGGTCGTTGACGGCGGAGGCGACACCTTGCTGGCCGCCGGGCAGGGCCGAGGTGATCGCGCTGGTGGCCGGGGTCATGGCGCAGCCCATGCCGGCCCCGAGGATGAGGATCCCGCTGACCAGCGGCCAGTACGGGCTGGTGCGGTCGACGTGGGCGATGATGGCCAGCGCGGCCGCGATGAGCAGCAGGCCGGTCACGCACATCCGGCGTGCGCCGTACCGGGCCGCCAGGGCCGGGGCGAACCGCGCGGTGGGCATCATGGTCGCGGCCATGGGCAGCATGCTGACCGCGGCGATCAGGGCGGAGTAGCCCCGGACGATCTGCAGGTACTGCAGGATCAAGAAGATGAAGCCGTAGAAGGCGAAGAACTGGACGAAGATTGACAGGCTGCCCGCGCTGAGACCACGCCGGCCGAACACCCGCGGGTCGAGCATCGGGGCGCGCTGCCGGAGCTCATAGACGATGAAGCCGGCCAGGGCGGCCAGCCCGAAGCCGATGCCGATTAGGGTGCGGGTGCTGAGCCAGCCGGCCGTCGGGGCCTCGATGATCGAGTAGACCAGGGCGACGAGCGCGATGACCGACAGCGCTGCGCCGCCGCGGTCCAGCCGGGGGGCGCTGCGGTTGGCCGACTCGGGCACCACCATGAACGTGCCGATGATCGCGATGACGGCCAGGACGACGTTGAGGCCGAAGACCGACCGCCAGGAGAAGAACTCCAGCAGCGCGCCGGCACACAGGACGCCGAGCACGGCGGCGCCGCCCGCCACGGCGGCCCATACACTGACCGCCTTGGTCCGCATGGCCGCCGGGAAGGTCCCGGTGATGGTGGACAGCGTCGCGGGCATGACCAGGGCGGCGCCGAGGCCGATCACGGTCCGCAGGGCGATCAGCTGGTTGGCGTCCGACACGGTCATCGCGACGGCCGAGCCGACGCCGAAGATCGTGAGCCCGGTCAGCAGGGCGCGGCGGCGGCCGAACCGGTCGCCCAGCGCCCCGGCCGGCAGCAGCAGCGCCGCGAACACCAGCGAATAGGCGTCGATGATCCAGGCCAGCTGGGTCTGCGAGGCGTGCGTGGCCCCGGCGATGGACGGGATGGCGACGTTCAGCGAGGACATCGCGGCCACGACCGCGGCCAGGGCGATGCAGACCACCGCGGTGACGGCGCCGTGGCGCACGGCCGGGGCCATCCCGTTGGTGCTGACAGCTTTCGGATGGGGATGAGGGATTGAGTGCGCATGGCGGCCGCTCCTGGTCTCGGCTGAGATGATCTGGGCGATAGACCAACTATTGCTCTGGCCGGAATCAAAATCCCTAGGGAGCCTCCCTAGTTCGCTCCGCCCTAGGACTGGGGGGCCCCGGAGTCGAGTCCGCGGTCGCTGCGGCCGGTAGATTGCCGGGGTGATCTTCGACGTCAGCGCGGACGCCTACCTGCGGTTTATGGGGCGGTACTCCGAGCCGCTCGCGGCTCAGTTCGCCGACCTGGCCGGCCTCAAAGCCGAAGGCGACGGCGACTCCGGGCGGCGGCTGCTGGATGTGGGCTGCGGGCCGGGCGCGCTGACCGCTGAGCTGGTGCGGCGGGCCAGGGCGGCCGCAGTCAGCGCGGTGGAACCGTCGGCCTCGTTCGCCGCCGCGGTGCGGGAGCGGTTGCCCGGGGTCGATGTCCGGCAGGCGCCGGCCGAACGGCTGCCGTTCGCCACGGCCACCTTCGACACGACGCTGGCCCAGCTGGTCGTCCACTTCATGGCCGATCCGGTACGGGGCCTGGAGGAGATGGGCCGGGTTACCCGGCCCGGCGGAGTGGTCGCGGCCTGTGTGTGGGACCACGCGGGCGACCGCGGGCCGCTTTCGGTGTTCTGGTCGGCCGTGCGCGAGGTCGATCCGGCCGCCGACGACGAGTCGGACCGGCCCGGGGCCCGGGACGGTGATCTGGCCCGGCTGTTCACGCGGGCCGGGCTGAGCGAGATACAGGTCACCACGCTGACCGTCCGGGCCCCCTACGCCAGCTTCGATCAGTGGTGGGAGCCGTTCACGCTCGGCGTCGGCCCGGCCGGAGCCCACGTCGGGTCGCTATCTCCGGCGGACCGGGCCGCCCTGCGCGAGCGGTGCCGGCGCCTGCTGCCCGCGGCCCCGGCCGAAGTCACCGCCACCGCGTGGGCGGCCACCGGCCGCAGCTGAGCCGCCGGCGAGCCAGTTCGCACGCCGGAGGAGCAGCCAGACTCCATTCAGGCGCCAAAGAACCGGTCCAGCTCCGCGGCCAGCCGCCCGGGGGCCTGGTCCAGCGCCTCGTGCCCAATAGCGGGTAGCTGGATCACCGTGGCCACCGGGAGCACCGCGGCCAGCTCGGCGGTGATCTGGTGCGCCCAGGGCGGGCTGGTCTCCCCGAGCAGCAGCAGGACCGGCTGGCTGACCTGACGGGCGGCGCCGGGCAGGTCGGCCACGGCCAGCGCCCGTGCTTCGCGGGGCATGGTCGCGGCGATGATGGGCAGCACGTCCCGGCCGCCCGGCGCGTCCCGCAGCGCCTCCACCTCGGCCCGGGTCAGCCCGATGATCTCGGTCAGGAAGCTGATCGCGGCCCGGCCGGTCTGGCCATCGGCGATCATGGCCGTCACCCGCTCGGCCCAGTCGCCCGGGACCGTCGGCGGCCCGGGCGGCTCGTAGAGCGCCAGGCGCCGGAACGGAGCGCCCAGCGCGGCCGCGCCCAGCACGCAGGTGGCGCCGATGCTGTGCCCGGCCACATCCACCGGACCGCCCTGGTCCCCGGCCAGCGCGGTGGCCACCGCCGCGACATCAGCGAACTCGCGATCCAGGGCGTAGGAGTGGCCGTCGCCGCTGGAGCCGCGGCCGCGCCGGTCCATGGCCGTCACCCGCCGGTGCCTGATCAGTTCGTCCCAGACGCCACGCCAGCTCTCGATCGTGCCCATGCCGCCGTGCACCAGCAGCAGCCCGGGCCCCGACCCGGCGGTCAGCAGGCCGATAGTCACGCCGTCGGGGCTGGTGATGTGATGCCTGGTCCCGTCCACGGGCAGGCAGCCTACGCGCCGCCGGCAGAATTTCCCGGTGAATATCTGGCCCGCAAAATCCCGTCGAATATCCGGCTCGGACGTTGTACGTTGGTCAACTTTGCTTCTTCAGGAGGTCGCGGTGACCCACTATCCACCGGAAATTACGCAGCGCTTCCACGGCACCCCCGAGCAGATGGCGGCCGCCTTGGTCGGCGAACCCCCGGCGAAGTGGCAGTCCATTGTCATCGAGGACTACGACCCGGCCTGGGTGCGCCAATTCGCCGCGGCCAGCGCGCGCCTCAGCCAGGCTCTGGGTGATCAGGTCATCAGCATCGAGCACGTCGGGTCGACCTCGGTGCCGGGTCTGGCGGCCAAGCCCATCATCGACATCGACCTGTCCATCGAGGACACGGCGGCGGAGTCCCGTTACCTGCCCGCCCTGGAACGCCTCGGGTACCGGCTGGTCCTGCGGGAGCCGTGGTGGCACGGGCACCGGATGCTGGTCAGCGCGGCCGAGGACGTCCACCTGCACGTCTGGCCGCGCGACGCGCCTGAACCCATCCGGCACCGGCTCTTCCGCGACTGGCTGTGCTTGCATCCCGAAGACCTGGAGCTGTACGCCACGACCAAGCGGCGCCTGGCCCGGGACACCGCGCAGCAGCCCGGCGACTACAGCCTGGCCAAGAACGAGGTCATCGACGCCATCTACGCCCGCATCTTCAGCTCGCCAGCCGGATAGCCATCAGCCTGGTAGCAACAGCTGGGCCGCCATCAGCTCGATCAGCTTCTCCAGCCCGCGCATGGGCCGGACCATGACCGTGAAGCTGACCAGCCGGTCGTCGCCGTTCCAGCGCAGCATGTCGACGCCCTGCAGGTAGACGCCGTCGAGTTCGGCTTCGAATTCCAGCACCGCGCTGTGGTCGTCGTACCACTCACCGACGTAGCGCAGCGAAGGGCCGAGCACGACCAGCGCGGCGCTCAGGTAGCGCGCCGTCAGCGCCTTGCCCGGCTGGGGCGCGAACACCGCGGGTGACCGGAACTCCACCTCGTCGGCCAGCAAGGGGTCCAGGAGGGCCAGGTCCTGCGTCTGCGCCACGGCGTACCAGGAACGCAGGGCGGCGGGCGGCTCAGGCATGGCTGTACTCAACCGCAATTCGATGGCCGCAGCAACGAGTTCAGGGTCAGGCCGCTTCGCCAGGCGTCGCGTCCGGGGCCAGCAGCCGGCGGGCGGCCCGGACGTCGGGTCCGAGCCGGGCCAGCTGGGTGACCAGGTCGTCGGCCGCGGCGTCCAGGGCCTCGCCGGTGACCGGGCCCAGGGCGTCGAGGATGAACAGCGCCGTGGTGGTGGCCTCGCTCAGCTGGGTGCGGCGGGCCTGGCGCCAGTTCCAGCGCCGGCAGGTCACACCCGCCTCGTCGCACCACACCACCTCACCGGGCTCTGGATGCTCGATCACCGTGGCCCCGTCGGCCACGGTGTCGAACGGCTCGGTCCCGGCCGCGCGGATCAGGTACGGCGAACCGCGGTAGCGGGTGAGGTCCTCCCCGCCCAGCGGGATCTGGTGCAGCACCGAGATCGCGTTGTACAGGTCGGTGAGCCGGTTCACGCGCGGGAGCCCGGACTCGGCCCGGCGCAGCAGCGCCTCCAGGCTGTTGCGGGTGCGCTGCGGCTTGGCCCCGAACGCTCGGTAGGCCTCCCGCCACGCCGCCACGTGCGGGAGCTGGTCCACCGGGCGGTCGCTCAGGGACTCGCGCGCCGCGGCCTCGGCCGCCTGCAGCAGCGCCTCGCTCGCTTCGTCACCTGGGCCCGGGACCAGTCCGTCCACGGCCACCAGCAGGGCTCGGTAATCGGGTCGCAGGCCGAACACGGCTGCGTCCACCCGGCCACCAGCCAGGAACTTCTCCAGCAAACCGAGCTCAGTCATCAGCCACCTCCGCAAGTGATCCTGATCCCACGCCGGGCTGGAAGACGGCCAGGGAATACCTGGCCGGCTGCGGGCCCGGATTGATGTAACCGTGCGCCACGTCGCCGGGGAACGTGATCGCGTCGCCGGCTTCCAGACGGACCGGCTCGCCGGCGACCTCGACCGTGATCGTGCCCTGCTGAACCTGCAGGAGTTCCTTGGTACCCGGCGTGTGGGCCTCGTTCAGGTGACGATCGCCGGGACCCAGGGTCCAGTCCCACAGCTCGACCACATCCGGGGGCTCGGTGCCGGCCACCAGCACCCCGCGGCCGCCGGACTGGCTGCTCCACAACACGGCGCCGTCGCCGTGGCGGATGACCTTCACCGGCTTGGGCTCAGGCAGCTCGACCAGCGCGGGCAGGCCGACGCCGAGCGCATCGCTGATCCTCAGCAGGGTCCCGACGCTGGGATTCACGCCGCCCTGCTCGACGTTGACCACCATGCGGCGGCTGACCGCGGCCGCCTGCGCCAGCTGATCCAGCGTCCATCCCCGGGCCTGCCGCTCCTGCCTGACCCGGCGGCCAATGGCCAGCGCCAGGGCTGCGGTCCCCTCATCCATGAGTGCAGCATAATGCACAGTAAGTGCACTTAACTGCGCCGAGCGCGCTGAGGGTGTGCCTGGCCGCGCCGAGGGTGCGCCGCCGGACGTTCGGTCTAGGCCAGGACCTGCGCTGAGGCCGCGGCCTTGATCACGACCACGGCGATGTCATCGCGGGCCGAACCGCCCTGAAAGGCCAGGACCGCGGTCACCAGCGCGTCCGCCACCCCCTGAGCGCTCAGGCCGGCCGAGGCGTCGAGTACCTCGGCGATCCCGGCTTCGCCGAAGAACGACCGGTCGTGGCGCCCTTCGGTCACCCCGTCGGTGTAGAGCACCACCGTGTCGCCGGCCCGCAGCACGGCCGTGGACTCACTGATGTTGGACGTCCGGGCCATCCCCAGCAACCGGCCCGGGCGCCCGATCGTCCCGGTGCTGCCGTCGGCCCGGCGGCGCAGCGGCAGTGGGTGCCCGCCGGCCGCGACCGTCAGGCGGTAGCCCTCGGGTGTGTGGTCCACCAGGACGAACAGGGCGGTGCAGAAGGTGTCCGGGTAGTAGCTGACCATGGCTTCGTGCAAACCGGCCAGCACGGCCGCGGGCGACGCGACGTGCAGCGCGTCAGCCCGGACCGTGTAGCGGGCCAGCGCGGTCACGACCGCGGCCGTCGCGCCCTTACCGCACACGTCACCCAGGACGATGCCGCACGTCTGCGGCCCGGTACGGAACACGTCGTAGAAGTCGCCGCCGACCACGCTGCCGTCGCCGGCCGGACGGTAGGCACCGCCGACGTCCAGGCCGGGCACGGTGAGGATGTCGGTCGGCAGGAAGGACTTCTGCAGGGTCTCGGCCAGGGTCCGGGCCTGCGCTTCGGACTCCTCGGCCCGGCGCCGGGCATCGCGCAGTTCCCGCTCGTAGGCCAGCCGCTCGGTGGCGTCGAACATGACCGTCCGGATGACCAGGGGCTGGCCGTCGTCATCCCGCTTGAGCACCGCGTTGATGAGCATGGGCACCCGGGCGCCCGAGGCGCCGATCATCTCGACGGCTATTTCCCGCAGCGCGCCCTGCAGGTGCAGCATCGGGGCCGCGTGGGTCTCGTAGAAGATGCGGTCACCCGGGGCCAGCAGATCCTGGAAGCGGCGCTTCCGCACCAGGTCGTCCCGGTCGTAGCCGGTCCAGGCCAGGAAGGTCGCGTTGACCTTGATGATGGTCCCGTCGGGGCCGGTCGACAGGTACGCGCACGGCGCGTTGTCGTACAGCTCGGCCGGGTCATCGTCGGCCAGCGCCGAGTAGAACGCGAGCTTGGCCTCCTCCAGTGGCGCGTCAGCCGCCCTAGACAACAAGGACCGGGTCCTTCAGGAAGTCCGCCATGGCCGCCACCGTCTCCTCGGGGGCGGACAGATTCGGGCAGTGCCCGGTGGCCTTCAGCTGGACCAGCCTGCTCCCGCGGATCTGGGCGTGCACGTAGTCGCCCACGGTGCCCGGCGCGATCGGGTCATCCGCGCACTGGAGCACCAGCGATGGCAGCCGCACCGGGGCCAGGTCGGCGCGGTTGTCCGACAGGAAGGTGGCCCGGGCGAACCGTTTCTGGATCTCCGGGTCGGTCCGGCAGAAGCTGGCCGTGAGTTCCGCGCCGAGCTCGGGCCGATCGGCGTTGGCCATGATGACCGGGGCCATGGCGCTGGACCAGCCCAGGTAGTTCTGGTCCAGCGAGGCCAGCAGGCCTTCTATGTCGCCGGCGCTGAAGCCGCCGGTGTAGCCGTCGTCGTCGAGGTAGCGCGGCGAGGGAGCGACCAGGACCAGGGCGGCAAAACGAGCCGGCTCGCGGTTGACGGCGAGGACCCCGATCATGGCGCTGACCGAATGGCCGACGAACACTATGTCCTGCAGGTCCAGCGCGTGGACGATCTCGAGGACGTCGGTGGCGTAGCCGTCCAGGTGGCCGTAGCGGGCCGGGTCATAGGCCGACAGGTCGGACCGGCCGGCCCCGACGAAGTCGAACAGGACCGTCCGGTACCGGTCCGCAAAAGCTGGCGCCACGAAACGCCACATGTTCTGGTCGCACCCGAACCCGTGGGCGAAGATCATCGGCGGCCCGTCCGGCGGACCGTTGACCGTCACATTGTTTCGCCGCAATACGTGGGCGCCCATGAGAGTCAGCATATGCTCGGCGCTTCATAGGCCTTCGGGCCATGAAAATATTTAAATGGTCACCTGTGCGACTTCTGGTCACCCGCTGCGGGCCCGTGTCGGTTCGCAGTTGATCTGGCGCCTTCGCACTTGCGGTTGCGCCGACGGGAAAGTCAATCGCCGTCGCCGGATACACGCATTACCGTTGACCGGCAGGCACAGGAGACGCCAGGCCGGCTGGCGGAGGATGGCATGGACAAGGCAGCGACCGATCGCATCGAGCAGCAGGTCAGGCAGGCCTTTCCCGAAGGGACGATCGCGCGGGTCCAGGTGCTGCAGTACGGCGACGATCCGGAGGTCGAGCCCGGACAGGCCGCGATGCGGGTCTTTTTCGACTGGCCGGGTCGGCTCGCAGGCGGCCAAGCTGACCCTAAGACTGTTCACCGGTTCGTGACGGCCAATGACGCGGCTCTCGGCGTGCTGCGCGACGGGCTGCCCGGCGTCATCGGATGGGTCGAGTTCCGCCCCGAAGACGAGGCCGGGGCGGCCAGCCCTCATGACCTGGCCTA
This sequence comes from Streptosporangiaceae bacterium, assembly GCA_965277615.1. Taxonomy (GTDB): domain Bacteria; phylum Actinomycetota; class Actinomycetes; order Streptosporangiales; family Streptosporangiaceae; genus Bog-532. The sequence continues at coordinate 1,893,976 of CBDIDG010000005.1, forward strand.
CAGGATTACCGACCGCGGAAGGCCGGCCCCAGCACGCGATGAAGCGCCGGAAGGCCGCACTCCTGTGATGGTCCGGCTCGGCGCCGCCGATCTGGCGACCGTGGACACCTTGATCACCGCGGGCGTCGTGAACAGCCGGGCCGAGGGCCTGCGCTAGGCCCTGAGCCGCCTCCGGGAAGACCCGGAATGCGCCCAGCTCCAGCAGCAGGCGCACGAGAACGTTGAGCTGACGACCTGATTGCGGCGGGGCAGGTCCGCGTGGACCGGGAAATGCCAGGTTAACTGAGACCGGCGCCGCATCCTGGGCCGCCGGGCTGGCACCGTCACGACGGCCGGAAGGCGTCGCGGACGCCCGGTGCGCCGTCGGCAGGAGGTATCCGGAGGGCCGTTGAGCGCCGGGTTTCTCAGTCAGTCCGGCGCGAGCGGGCTAGTTTCGGGCCGGGTGTGTTTCCGGCGCCGGAACTTCATGACGAGGACCACCATGTCGTCGCTCAGGCGGTTGCCGCTGAACGCGAGGACGGCCCGCAGCACCCCCTCGCTCGAGGCGATCTTCGGTCCGCAGCCCGTTTCAACTGAGCTGACGCCGGTAGGTGTTGTCCATGACGACTCACCCCCCTGCCATCGACGTACGGCGCCGGGCCGGCTGGCTCCCGGAAAGCCAGGACGACCTGGAGGCATGGCTCGATGGCCACCGCGAACGGGCCGAAGCACGAGGTGAGCAGGTCGTCCTCCATCCCGTGCTGGCCGAGTTCCAGGAGCTGATCGACACCGATCCCGTGGTGGGCATGTACGTCCATCAGATGATCGCCCAGGTCCCGGAGACCAAGCCGTACCGTCAGCGGCACCTGGAGAGCGTGCCGCAGCTGCTGCGCCTGATCAACGAGGTGCTGACCAGTGCGCCCGAGTTCGGCGGTAACCAGGTGGCCACGCCGCTGGGCGCGATCCTGGACTGGACGATGGGCACCCGGGCCGGCTTCGCCGCCTACCGCGACCCGCGGGTCAACGCGATGATCAGGAAGATCCTCACCGCCTGGAGCGAGTTCCTCAGCAGCGGTGACTCGCTCTACGCGCTCAACGACTCGCCGTCCGGCTGGAAGAGCGCCGGGGCCCGGGCCGCGATCGGCATCGAACAGTACGAACACGATCCCAAGGACGAGCACTGGGGCTTCAGCTCGTGGAACGACTTCTTCACCCGCCGGTTCAAAGACGGTGAGCGCCCGGTGGCCGCCCCGGATGACGACAAGGTGATCGTCAGCGCCTGCGAGTCCACCCCCTACGGCATCAGCACCGACGTCAAGCTGCACGACCGCTTCTGGATCAAGAGCCAGCCCTATTCGCTGCAGGACATGCTGGCCAGCGACGATTCGGCCGGTGAGTTCGTCGGCGGGACCGTCTATCAGGCTTTCCTGAGCGCGACCAACTACCACCGCTGGCACAGCCCGGTGGCCGGGACGATCGTGCGGGCGTTCGTCGTGCCCGGCACCTACTACTCCGAGCCCGACTCCGAAGGCGCCGACGCGGTCGAGCCCATGAACTCGCAGTCCTACCTGGCCCACGTCGCGGCCCGGGCCGTCATCATCATCGACGCCGACGACCCGGTCATCGGCCGGATGGCGTTCGTGGCCGTCGGCATGTCGGACGTGTCCTCGTGCCTGATCGGCCCGGACATCACCCCCGGCCACCACGTCGGCAAGGGCGAGGAGCTCGGTTACTTCCAGTACGGCGGCTCGACCCACTGCCTGGTCTTCCGCCCCGGCGCGATCGCCGACTTCAGCCTGGGCGCCATTCCCCAGCCCCACGACCCCGAGGCGCCGCTGATGCTCGTCCGCTCCAAGCTCGCCGTGGCCCGCGCCACCTCCTGACGCCGTCGCCTGGCCGTCCCCTGGCCGGCGACGGCGGCGACGTCGGCGCACGTGGGGCGGAAGCGTAACCTGTCGGCGTGCCGGGAACCCTGCGGCTGGCGGTGGCCCAGACCACCGTGCCTGATGACCCTGCTGATGCGGGCGCGTTGCGCGAGAGCGGGGCCCAGATCCGCTCGCTCATGCGCGACGCGCATGCGTGCGGTGCGACGCTGGCCCAGTTTCCGGAAGGGGCCGTGGTCTACCCAGGCAAGCGGGTCATGTCCTCGGCCGGGTCGGCCGTGCTGGCCGAAGCGGACTGGACCCGGGCCGACTGGGACGTCATGCGGACCGAAGCTGAGGCCATCGCCCGGCTGGCCGCCCAGCTGGAACTCTGGACCGTCTTCGGCTCCCTCCATCCGCTCACCCCGCCCCGCCGGCCGCACAACTCCCTGTACGTGGTTGCTCCGGACGGCGCCGTGGTCACCCGCTACGACAAGCGCTTCTTGTCCAACACCGAAGTGAGCTGGATGTACACGCCCGGCACCGAACCGGTCGTGTTCGAGGCCGGGGGACTGCGCTTCGGCTGCGCCCTGTGCATCGAGGTCCACTTTCCCGAGCTCTTCGCCGACTACGAGCAGCTCGACGCCGACTGCGTCCTGGTCTCGGTCATGGTCGACGACCCGGTCCGCCCGGTCATCGCCCAGGCTTACGCCGCGCTGCACAATTATTGGGTCGCCTACTCCGCCCCGGCCCAGTACAGCCGGTCCGCCCCGGCCGGTATCGTCGCGCCTGGCGGTCGCTGGATCGCCCGCTGTCCCGCGAACGGCCAGCCCGCGATCACCGTGGCTGACCTGGACTCCGGCCAGGACCCGGATATCAACGGCGCGGTCCGCTTTGCCCGCCCCTGGCGCCGGGTGGCCCGTGATGGCCTGTACGACGCCCACCACGCGCCAGACGACCCGCGCAGCCGCAACCGCACCACCTTCTAGCCCCGCCGGCGCCCCGACCCCGCCGGCGTCCCGACCCCGCCGGCGCCCCGACCCCGCCGGCGTCCCGACCCCGCCGGCGCCCCGACCCCGCCGGCGTCCCGACCCCGTCAACGCTCCCAAACCCGCCGGCGCCCCAACCCCACCCAGCCCAGGCGCCACACCCGCCTCATGAGGCTCTCCGCTCCAGGGTCTCCGGTAGTACCCCGTTACCGTCGGCGCCCCGACCTCGCCTCGGCCCCAGCCCCACCCAGCCCAGGCGTCACTCCCGCCTCATGAGGCTCTCCGCTCCAGGGTCTCCGGTAGCGCCCCGTTACCGTGTGCAAAAACTGTCACTATGACGACAGTTTTTGCACACGGTAGCTGGCTAACCCTCCGAGGCCGGGTGCGCCGGCGGTAGCCAGCGGCTGGGCTCCCGGCGCAGTGACCGGGAGGCCGGCTTGGCGCCAGGCCTGGAAGCCGCCGTCGACGTCGGTGGCCCGGGTGAAGCCCAGCTGCTGCAGCGTGGCCGCGGCCAGGCTGGACTGGTAGCCCTCGTCGCACAGCAGGATGACGTGATGGTCAGCCCGGGCGCCTGCGGATGGCTATGGCCGCTGGCTGGATCCAGCCGCCACTCCAAAACGTTGCGCGCGATGACCAGCGCCCCGGCGATCGTCCCGTCCCGGGCCACCTGGCCTTCCGAGCGGATATCGATCAGCGCCGCACCGGACCGCATCGCCTGCCGGGCCTGAACGGGGGAGAGCCGGTCCAGGCCGCTCCGCGCCGTTTCAAGCAGCTCATTGATGGTCATCCGTGTCATCGCGATCACACGTTACTGGGGTGGTGTGACGCGGCGGCGGGACGGCAACTAGAGATGTGACCGACAGGACAGCACAGACACGACCGGCCCGCCGGGGCCAGCCGCGGCGGCCAGCCGGCTGTTAATCTCCCAGCACGATGAGCGCGACCCCTGTCCCAGGCCCGGCCGGCGATCCCGAGGTCCCCCGGCGCGACCTGGCCGCGATGATCGTCCCGCTGGCCCGCGCGCTGGTGGTGGCGGAAGAGCCCGTGCTGCGGGCGCACCAGGTCCCGATGTGGGGTTACGTGGTCCTCAACGCGCTGGCCGAGCAGCCGGTCCGCACCCAGGCCGCGCTGGCCCAGAGCATCGGCGCGGACAAGAGCCGCATCATCGGGGTCCTGGACGAACTCCAGGAACGCGGGCTGATCCAGCGCCAGCCCGATCCGGCCGACCGGCGCGTCCACCTGCTGTCCCTGACCGACGCGGGCCGCCGGCTGCGCGAGTCCGTGCGGACGGCCATCCAGCGCCAGGAAGAGGCCCGGATCCTCTCGGTCCTGCCGGACGCCGACCGGCGGGCCTTCCTCCGGGCGCTGCGGGTCCTGTCCGAGCTGCCACCCGAGGACCTGCGCGAGTAGACGAGGTCCCACGCCCCGCACGACGCAGTCCGGGCCGGCCGCTGCGGTCAGGACTTGAGCAGGGGCCGCAGGTCGTCGAGCCGGTCGAACAGGTGCCAGACGTAGGCCGAGGAGCCGTTCTCCCGGTGGGGGTGCAGGTCGGCCAGGCCGGGGTCCTCGCGGTAGCTGTCGAAGGCCGCCTTGGAGTCCCACTCGACCAGGATGAGCACCTGCCGGGGCTCGATGTCGCCGGTGACGCTCTCCCGGAACTGGCCCAGCGCCACCACGCGCCCGCCGTGCCGGGCGACCTCGCGGGCTGATCGGCGTGAGTAGGCCAGATACTCGGCCCGGTCGGCGACGTCGAAGAGGTTCAGCGCGTAGACCTTCGCTGGTTCGTCTGCCACAGCCCGACTCTAGGCCAGTGCGCTCCCGCGAAAACTAGGCAATCGGACCCGAAATGTAGGTGACGTTACGCATTTATCGGACGGCGTCGTGCTCCGTACTCAGGACATCAGCGCGGGCGGCCCGCCGGCGCAGCACCCAGGAGGATTTCCATGGCACTCAGAGACTCGATGCGCGACTCGGCCGCCGCCTACCTGCAGCCCGGCGAGACGGTCCAGGCCGTGCTGGGCGCGCAGACCGCCAGCCAGTGGATGGTCCCGCTCACCGGCTTCATCTTCTTCCCGCTCATCAACAACTACCGCATCGTCGCCGTCACCCCGAAGCGGATCGTGGTCCTGGACGCAGGCAAGTCCAGCATGAAGAGGGCTCGCGGGGTCGTCACCGAACTGCCCCGCTCGGTCCAGCTCGGCCCGGGCTCGGGTGCGTGGCATGTCATCGAGGCCGGGCCGGAGAAGCTCCGCGTGCACCGCCGCTTCTTCAAGGACATCCAGGCCGCCGACGCCGCAGCGTGAACTCCGCCGGATGGTGGGGCCGGGTGATTGTCGCCCGGCCCCCGGGCCGGGGCCTGACCCTGCTCTGCCCGGCTAGATTGGACCAAAAGGTCCCGTATTATTAAATAATGATTGAACAGAGTCTCTTCTCGCTGGCCCGCACGCCGGATGCGGACCCGGAGCGGACCGGCGGGATGGACGTGGCCGTCGACGAGACGTTCGCCACCGCGACCCGGATCCAGCTCGATGACACCTCGTGGGTCGAGCACGTCCAGGGCTGGCTGGCCGGCGACGCCGAGCTCATGGCGGCGCTGATGGAGCAGGCGTCCTGGGAGCAGCGATCGCGCTGGATGTACACCCGGATGGTGGCCGAGCCGCGGTTGACGGCGGAGTACCCGGTCATCGCCGACGCTCCGCAGCCGGTGCTGCACTACCTGACCGAGGTGCTGTCGGCCCACTACGGGCGCCCATACGCGCGGCTGTGGATGAACTGGTACCGGGACAACAACGACGGCACGGGCTGGCACGCCGACCGGCCGCAGAACAAGCGGGACGAGGCGGTGATCCCGGTCCTCAGCCTGGGGGCGACCCGTCGGTTCCTGATCCGCCCGGAGGCCGGGGGACCCAGCACCACCATCGTGACCCACGGCGGCGACCTCGTGGTCATGGGCGGCCGCAGCCAGAAGGACTACCGGCACTCGGTGCCCAAGCAGAAGCAGCCCGCCGGCGCGCGCCTGAGCCTGAACTTCTCGGTCGCCGTCCCGGCTGACTAGGGTGTCGGCATGGCCACGCAGGCGGCAGCAGGCGCAGCACCGGGCCATCGGCTGACCGCGCGCGGGGCGGCGACCCGGGACCGTATCGTCCAGGCCGCCGCCGACCTGATGTACGCCCAAGGCGTCAACGCCACCACCCTGGACGACGTCCGGGCGGCCACCGGCACCAGCAAGTCGCAGCTGTACCGGCACTTCCCCGACAAGGAGGCGCTGATCCACGCGGTGATCACGCTGCGGGGCCAGCAGGTCCTGGACCGGGAGACCCAGCGGCTGGGGCGGCTCAGCTCGTTCAGCGGCCTGACCCGCTGGCGCAACGCCCTGATCCAGGTCAACTCGCTCCAGCACGGGGCCTTCGGGTGCACCCTCGGGTCGATGGCCAACGAGCTGGCCGACCAGGACGAGCAGGCGCGGGTGAGCCTGGCCGCCCTGTTCAGCTCCTGGGAAGAGCTGCTGGCCGCCGGGCTGCGGCGGATGCAGGACAAGGGCACGCTGAGCCCGGACGCCGACCCCGGCCGGCTGGCCGTCGGCCTGATGGCCGCCCTGCAGGGCGGTTACCTGCTGGCCAGCACCGCCCGCGATGTCCGGCCCATGGAGATCGCGTTGGACCTCGCGCTGGACCAGGTCAAGTCCTACGTCAGGGACGGATGAGTTCCGGCAATCCGAAGCGGGTGAGGTCGGCGTCGAGGAAGGCGGTGATCTCCGCGACGTGCCGGTCCCGCAGGGTGAGGACGTCGAGGCCGCCCGGGACGTACGCGCCCGCCGCGTCGTCCCACAGGTAGTTGCCGAAGGCGGGCTGGCCGTTGGCGGTGGCGGGCAGGAACCGCCAACGTGATTGCAGCGGGCCCCCCACCAGGAAGGCGCGGATCTGGTCCTTGCCGCGGTACCACTGCGGCAACGGCGGCATCGAGTAGCGCGCGTCGTCGGCCAGCATGGCGATGATGGCGTCAACGTCTCTGGCCTGCCAGGCGTCGGTCCAGCGGGAGACGAGGTCGTTGACCGCCGGGTCGCCGAGCTCGCGCAGTACCAGCTGCTGGGTCGGCGCGGTCGAGTCGATGGCCTTGCGTGCCCGCTGCAGGGCACTGTTCACCGCCGCGGCGGACGTGCCGAGTTGCCCCGCCACCTCGGCCGCGGAGAAGCCGAGCACCTCGCGCAGGATCAGCGCGGCCCGCTGGAGAGCGGACAGGTGCTGCAGCGCCGCGACGAACGCGAGCTCGACGCTCTCGCGCGCGACGTACTGGGCCTCGGGGGAGGCGTCGGGGTAGGGCTCGAGCCAGCTGATCTCGGCCGGGGCCGTGCCGGGCGCGATGCCAGCCGGCAACTCGCGTCGGCCGCGCTCGCTGATCGCGGTCAGGCACCGGTTGGTCGCGATCTTGTAGAGCCAGGCCCGGACGTAACCGCGCTCGTCCAGACGGCCGACGCTGCGCCACGCCCGCACCAGCGACTCCTGCACCACGTCCTCGGCGTCCTGCAGCGAGCCGAGCATCCGGTAGCAGTACGCCTGCAGCTCCCCGCGGTACGGGGCCACCAGCTGCTCGAAGGCGCTGGCGTCGCCGGAGCGCGCGGCCACCAGGAGCGCGTCGGACGGGGTCATGGGCTCATTGTGCCGGTCGCGATGAATTTTCGTGGCGGCCCGGGTTCTACCAGTGCCAAGCATCAGCGAGAGGAACCGGCATGACCGACGAACAGCAGATCCGCGACCTGATCGAGCGCTGGGCCACTGCGGTCCACGACGGCGACCTGGCCGTCGTGCTGGCCGACCACGACCCCGAGATCGTGATGTTCGACGTGCCGCCACCCGAGCAGGGCGTGCGCGGCCTCGACGCCTACCGCCAGACCTGGCCCGGGTTCTTCGAGTGGCAGGCGTCCGGGGCGGTGTTCGAGATCGAGTCGCTCGACGTCACCGCGGGCGCCGACGTCGCGTTCGCCTTCGCCCTGCTGCGGTGCGGGACGGCCGAGCAGTTCGAGCACCATCCCGAGCAGCGGCTGCGGCTCACCATCGGCCTGCGCAAGGCCGGTAGCCAGTGGACCGTCACCCACGAGCACCACTCCTTCGCCGACGGCTCCGAGCCACCGGACACCGTGCCACCCGACACCGAGTCACCGGACACCGCGCCGGCGGACGCCTGACATAGCGTGGTCGCATGGCCCAGCCGCAGACGATCGTCATCACCGGGGCCAGCGACGGCATCGGCGCCGCGGCGGCCCGCCAGCTGGCCGCCCGGGGCGAGCGGGTCGTGCTGGCAGGACGGTCACCGGCCAAGACCGCGGCGGTGGCGGCCGAGCTGAACGCGCCCTACCACGTGGCCGACTTCGCTGACCTGGCTCAGGTCCGCGAGCTGGCCGGGACCCTGGCCGCCGAGTACCCGCGCATCGGTGTGCTGGCCAACAACGCCGGCGGCATCTTCGGGACCCGGGAACTGACTCCGGACGGCTTCGAGAAGACGTTCCAGGTCAACCACCTCGCGCCGTTTCTGCTCACCACCCTGCTGCTGCCCACGCTGACCGCCAGCTCGGCCAAGGTCATCCAGACCTCCAGCTCCGCGGCCAAGCTCTACGGCCTCATCGACATCGAGGACCTGCAGAACGAGAAGAAGTACTCGCCGAACAAGGCCTACGGTGACGCCAAGCTGGCCAACATCTTGTTCACCCGCGAACTGCAGCGCCGCTACGGGGCCCAGGGCATCAACGCGGTGGCCTTCCATCCCGGCGTGGTCGCCACCAACTTCGCCAGCGACACCACCAGCTTCTTCCGCTTCGTCTACCACACGCCCCTGAAGTGGCTCATGGCCACCACGGCGCGCAAGGCGGCGGGCACGCTCACGTTCCTGGCCGAAGGCACCCCGGGCCAGACTTGGCAGGCCGGAGAGTTCTACGTCGGCAACCAGCTGGCCCGTTCCCACGAGCAGGCCTACGACGACTACCTGGCCCGCGAGCTGTGGGACCAGAGCGCGGCCCTGCTGTCCATCACGACGGCCTGACCTGGTCGCTCAAAATTTTGCGCCGAAGATTTCCGGGGCTGGAATAGCTCTGGCCGGCCTCGCGTTCTTAACCTCGGTCGATGCGTTAGTGTCCCCCGGGCTCAACTCACTGCCTTCATGGAATACCGTCCGGCTGGAGCCATGTTGTGCCTTTCGCCGTGAGGCGACCTGCGCACCGGCCACGGCACGCCCTCGTGAGCAGCTGCTCCCGGGGGCGCTGTCATGTCTAGAGACACTGTCATGTCTGGGTCCGGGCGGTCACGTCCGGGCCCGGCGCGTCAGCTCCCGCCGAGCGTGGTGACCAGCACCAGGACGATGGTGGTGACGGCCAGCAGGCCGTGGGCGATGACGACCGGCAGGGGGAAGTTCCGTTCCGGCGGGACGGCGCGTTTGCTGGCCAGCCCCGGGCCAGGCCGGGCGAAGCTGCGGTACACGCGCACCCAGCGCGCCGCCATGCCCAGGCCGAGGACAGCGGCCGTGCCCACCACGACGACCGAGAGCCAGGCCAGCCGGTCCTGATCGATCAGGATGTAGCTGAACCACAAGGCCAGGCCGCCCATTCCGAGCAGCGCGTGCGTGGATATCACCGGCACGGGCAGCCGGGTCGCGGCCGAGCCCTGGAACTCGCTGTCGTACTCGATGATCCAGATCATCAGCAGCACGAGGCCGCCGAAGACGGTAAGTATCCAGGCGAACAGGGCGGCGATGCTCATCTCGCGCGGAATCCTCCAGGGTCGGTGGGCCGGCTCCGCTGTGTACGTATACGGGCCAGGCGCCGGGCGGGATTGGCGACGGGTTAGCCTGCGGTGATGGACTCGGCCCGGCCTGACCAGTAGAGAGGAGCCGCCGTGCTGTTCGCGGTGAGGATGGACGTCCGCCTGCCCCCGGACCTCGATCCCGCGGTCCGGGCGGACACGCTGGCCCGGGAGAAGGCTTACAGCCACGACCTGCAGCGCGCGGGCAAGTGGCCGCACATCTGGCGGATCACCGGGCAGTTCTCCAACCTCAGCATCCTCGATGTGGCCAGCAACGACGAACTGCACGACATCTTGTGGAACCTGCCGTTGTTCCCTTACATGACGATCCAGGTCACGCCGCTGGGCCAGCACCCCTCGGACATCGCCCTCAGCTGACCGGCCCCGTCCCGGACCAGGCGGCGGCCGGCCGGCGGCGGGTTAATGCTGGGGGTGCAACCACGGCGCGTCCAACCGGCCCGCCACGTGACTGACCGCGGCGCCGGTGATCACGGTGGCCAGGGCGATGGCCAGCGGGATGAAGGCCTGGGTGTGCCGGATCAGGACCGCGCCGATCGCGGCGCCGGCCAGCATGGCGGCGATCGAGACCAGGCGGCGGCCGGCCTTGGACCCCGGGCCGCCGGCCAGCGCACTGTCGGCCGCGATGCCGGTGATGGTCAAGGTGAGCACGGTCGTGGTGAGGTCGGGGACGGCCAGGGTACGGCCCAAGGCGTTCTGGATGCCCATGGCCGCACCCAGCACCGTGATCAGGGCGTACCCGTAGCCGGCCGCGGGTGCGCCGCCGCCGAGGCAGGCCAGGATGACCGCGGCCGCGACGAACGCGGCCTGGGCCGCGGCGGCCGTGCTGTGCAGCCGGGCCCGGTGGTCGCGGTAGCGCGCGCCGAGCCGGCCGCCGAGTAGCGCGCCGGCCGCGAAGGCCACGATGGCGATGACCGAGGCGGCGATCGAGAATCCCGGCACGTCGGCCAGCGCGAAGCCGAGGAACACCACGTTGCCGGTCATGTTGGCCACAAAGACATGGCCGAGCACCAGGTAGCTGAACGCGTCGACCAGCCCGGTGACCAGCGTCATGCTGACCAGCAGGGGTGGCAGCGGCCCGTGCCGGCCCGTGCGGTCGGGCAAGAACGTGTCGCGGATGTCAGCCAGGAACATTGCGTTCATGTACCTAGCATCAAGGCGTCAGCCCATCGCGTCCAACGATCATTATTGCTATCAATCATCGATTTAATGGATGTCTGACGGGTCTGCGGCTTAGCCTGGAGGCGTGGAGATCCGCGACCTGGACTATTTCCTGGCCTGCTGCCGGACGGGAAGCTTCACCGCCGCCGCCCGCGAGGTACACATCGTCCAATCGGCCATGTCCAGCGCCATCGCCCGGCTCGAACACGAGCTCGGGGTCTCGTTGTTCGACCGGTCGGCGACGCCGGTCACCGTCACCGGGCCCGGGGCGGCCCTGCAGGCCGGAGCCCGGCGGATCCTCGAGAGTGTGCAGGCCGCCCGGGACGAGGTCGCCGCGGTGTCCGGTCAGGTCACCGGTCCGGTCATCCTGGGCTGCACCCTGCACACCGGCCCGCTCGACCTGTCCGCGATCCTGACCGGCCTGCGTGACCGGCATCCCGGCGTCATCGTCCGACTGCGCCAGTCGATCACCGGTTCGGAGGGCAACCTGCAGGCCGTCGCGGACGGTTCAATGGATATCGCGCTGACCGCCACCCCGGGCCAGCCCGGATCAGCCCCCGCGCCGCGCGGCGTGCGGCTCAGCCCCCTGGTCAGCGAGCCGCTGGTGTTCGTCTGCCCCGACGGCCACCCGCTCGGCCACCGGTCCCGGGTGACCGTGGCCGACCTGGCCGCTCAGACCATCCTGCGGTTCCCGCCCGGCTGGGGCGTGCGCGCCGCCGTCGATGCCGTCCTGGGCGCCAGCCCGGCCGCGATCGAGATCGCCGACTACGCCCTGATGCTGAAGCTCATCTGGGACGGCTTCGGCACCACCCTGCTGCCGGCCTCCGCCATCAGCGGCGGCCACCCCGGGCTGCTGGCCGTCCCGGCCGGCGATCCCCGGCTGGCCTGGAACTTGTCCGCCGCGATCAGCGCCAGCCGCCAGCCCACCGCCGCCACCCGCGCCCTCCTGTCCGCCCTCACCGAACCCGCGGCGGGTATCCCCGCCTGAGCCCATGACCACGCCGCCTTAGTTAGGTGATCCCTTCTTGCGGGCGAGCGGCTCGATGACGACCGTCCGGTACGGCGCGGCCAAGCGCCCGAGGTCGTCCGGGTCGCCAGTCTGCACAATCCCGCCCCCTGCTTCGATCGCAACGGCGATGGGATGGGCGTCCGCAAAGAGCGCGGAGCCGGCGCCCGCCTCGGACAGCAGCGCTCCGATGAGCCGCGCCAGGCTCCGGTCCGTGTCGCGCAGCAACAGCCCGTCGCCCGACTCCCGGGCCAGGAGCGCGTCCAGAGCCTGGTTACGTCCTGCCCCCCGGTACAGCTCGGCCAGGGTTCCCGTCGCGATCGCTACGTCGCGTCGTAGCCGGCGCGCCGCCTCCATGGCCCGCCGGACCTTGCGTTCGGCCGGGTGCCGCGGGTCGAGCAACGCGTTGACCGCTTCGGCGTCAAGCACGAGTCGCATCAGCCGGCCCGCAGTTCGCCTGGCTCTTCGTTCATGCCGCCCAGTAGGCGCATGTACCGCGCGATCTCAGCCTCGTCCTCCGGAGTGTCGAGGTCACCCCGCTCCTCCGCCAGATGATCGAGGAGGCTCGCCAGAGCTTGCTGCCGCTTGCGGCGGTTGAACTCCGCGCGCAGGGCCGAGTTCACCTCGGCCGAGAGCGTGGTACTGCCATCGGCTTCCATTGCCGCGACAAGGTCCGCGTCGAGAGTGAGCGAGACCTTCCGCTTGCCCGGTGAAGTCATACTTTTATCCTACCGTTGTCGCCCAACAGAGTGAGGTGTCGTCCGGCGACTTTGAGGACAGGCCTTCAGGGCCGGGCGACGTTACCCGCGAGCGTCCATCCCACGAGCGCGTTGGCGTGTCCGTGCCCCATGCCATGCTCGGACTTGAGGTAGCCCACGATGGCCATGTGCTTGTCCAGGCCGCAGCTCGCGATGATCTGCTGCCATTCCGCGATCGACCGGCCGTACTTCTTTTCGATGGACGGGAAATACGACGCGGGTCCTTGCTTCGGCCAGGGTGGCGCTTGTTCGGTCATGCTGCCGTGCTCGATTCTCTGGGTCGGGCCGTGACGAGAGACATCCCAGGAGCTTAAGTGTCAAGCCGGGGCGGAAGATTGAGGGAGGTTTTGCCGGTGGGACCAGGCGGTGGCTTCGTCGTAGAGGGTGCGGGTTTTCAGGCATCCGTGCAGGATGCCGACGAGCCTGTTCGCCAGCCGCCGCAGGGCGTCGTTGTGCTCGATGCCGCGGGCGCGGAGGCCGTCGTAGTGGGCGCGGGCACCGGGCGAGGCGTTCAGGGAGGCGAAGGCCTGCGCGTTGAGGGCATCAACGAGGCGGTCGTTGTGGATGAACCGGGCGGCGACAACCTTCTTCTTTCCGGACGCGCGGGTGATCGGGCTGGTCGCGGCGTAGTTGCGGCGGGCCTTGCCGTCGGCGTAGCGGTGCGGGTCGTCGCCGAACTCGCCGAGCACCCGGGCGCCGAGGACGGCCCCCATGCCGGGCTGGGACCGGTAGATCTCAGCGTCCGGGTGCCGGCCAAAATTTTCCTCCACCTGCCCTTGCAGGGCCTTGACCTGCTCGTTCAGGGTGGTGATCACCGCGATCAGGGACCGCACGGTGGCCGCGTAGGCGGCGGTAAGCGCCGCTGGCTGGCCCAGGCGCTCGCTGCGCAGCGCGGCCAGGACTGCGGTTGCCTTCTCGTGGATGTTCCGGCGGCCGGCGCGCTTGAGCGCGGCGGAGATCTGCGCGCGGGTCAGCTTCGCGGCCCGGGCTGGCTCCGTGGCCTTGCCCAGCAGCTCCAGCGCATCGGGGGCGTCCAAGTCGCCGAAGGCCTCCAGGGCGGCCGGGAAGTAGTCCAGCAGCTGGTGCCGCAGCCGCTGGGTCTGCCGGGTCCGCTCCCAGATCAGCGTCTTGTGGGTGCGGGCCAGCACCTTCAGGCCCTCTGCCCCGGCGCTGTCACCCGCAACGGCCCGGAGCTGGTGGGAATCGGTGCGGACCATGTCGGTGAGCATGTGCGCGTCACCGGCGTCGCTCTTGGCACCGGACACGCCGTGCCGTTCCCGGTACCGCGATGCCTGCAAAGGGTTCACCGCGAACACCGAGTAGCCGGCCGCGACCAGGGCGGCGACCCACGGGCCGCGGTCGGTCTCGATCCCGATCACCACCTGCGCGGCGTCCAGATCATCGCTCAGCTGCTGCCCGATCAGCTCGTGCAGCCCGGCCATCCCGGCAACGCCCTCAGGCAGCCTCTTCCTGCCCAGCACCCGGCCCGCGGCATCCATCACCTCCACATCGTGATGGTCCTCAGCCCAGTCATCGCCCACGAAAAGCCGCACCGGTTCTCCCGTCCGCAACGCCGAATCACCTCAGCAGCCTGCGGGAGAACCATCAGCGACCTAATGAAACTGTGCTCACGCCAGCCGGCGGGCACGACATCCCAGCAGCGATTCAGCTCTCCCGGTCACCGGCAGGGGCACGGTCTCTCGTCAGGGCTCAGAACCCAGGAGATGCAAGTGCTCACCCGCCGGCGGCCACCAGGCACCGGGTCTGCCGTACGGCAGACCCGCTAACACTCATTAGGAAATTGAGCTCAGGTGCTTCCCGGCCGGTCTTGGTGCAGCGGCGGGGCCGCGATCATACGCCGGCCAACGCGGCCGGGCTACTGGATCTACCAGCACCCCAGGGACCAGGAATCCTAGCCGAGCACGTCCGTGACCAGCCCGTCGGTGAAGGTGGCCGGGATCGGGCCACCGGTGACCAGGGCGCGGTAGTAGACGGGCCCGAGGAGGGCATCGAGCGCCCGGTCGGCGTCCAGGTCCGGCGGCAGTTCACCGGCGGCCACGCCCCGGGCCAGCATCGCGCACTCCTCGTCCCGGCGCGGGTCCAGATAACGGGCGTGGAACACGCCGGCCATCTCCGCGTCGTGCTGGGCCTCACCGATCAGCGCCAGCAGCACCTGCCCGGCCGGGTCGCCGGTGAGGAAGGCGGCCAGCCGACGCAGATACTGGCGGGCGTCCTCGATCGCCGAGCCGGTCGCCGGCAGCGCCAGGCTCTCCTGCGAGTCCTCGATCAGCGTGTCGAGCAGCACCTCGACCTTGGACGGCCACCAGCGATAGATGGTCTGCTTGGCCACGCCGGCCCGGGCCGCGATCCCTTCGATCGTCACCCCGGCGAAGCCGCGCTCGGCCAGCAGGTCGTCGGCCGCGTGCAGCACCGCAATGCGGGCCTGCTCGTTACGCCGGTGCGACGCGCGGCCCTTCGCGGTGCCCGCGGCGGGGGAGTCGGGCCCCGGGGTCGTCGTCGGCGGTGGCATGACCGGATCATGCTAGCTCGGCACGTCCTTGTAAAGACGCAACGTTGCGTTTCGGGCCGAGGCCTCGCGCGGTTAGGCCGAGGCCGGGCGGGCGGCCGCCGTGGCCAGGGTGACGGCGGTCGCGTCCTCCATGACGGCGCCGATCCAGTCGTGCCCGAACCGGGACGCGGCCCAGGCCCGCCAGCGCGTGCCGAGCCAGGCCGTGGCCACTGCGGCGCCGACGCTGGCCGCGACGCAGCCCGCCAGCTGGGCCGGGCTGTCGTCGCCCGGGGGGCGGCGGGCGATGATCGCCCCGGCGGCGGCTGCTCCGGCCAGCCTGCTGGCCAGACCGGGCGGGTTCAGGCGGCTGGGCGCGATGGGCAGCTTGTCCGCCGAGATCTCCGCCGTCGCCGCCAGCCCGGCCACGGCCTTGACCCACGGCCGGCCGAGCGTGCGATCGGGTTGCCGCTTGGCGTCGCCGGGGGTGGCCAGGATCAGCGCGGCCAGGCCGGTGAGCGAACGGGATCCGGAGGCCGCTCCGGCCAGCGCGGCGTGCACAGGTCCAAAGGTCATGATCGCGGCTCTACCCGAGCCTTCGACCAGCAAACTGTCCGCCCGAGCGCGAGTCCAGCCCGGCCCGGGCGGGAGTGTCGGCCCGGCCCAGTAGCCTCGGGCCTATGGAACTTCACGTCGGCTGCGCGATGTGGAGCTACGCCCCCTGGCAGGGCCGTTACCTGCCGCGCTCGCTGGGCCCGCGGGATCGCCTCCGGGCCTACGCGACCTGGTGCAACGCGGTGGAGGGCAACACGACCTTCTACGCCACGCCGGCTCCCGGCACGGTGGAGTCGTGGGCCGGGCAGACCAGCGCGGACTTCCGGTTCATCCTCAAGCTGCCCAAGCTGGTCACCCACGAGCGCCACCTGGCCGACGTCGGCGACCCGATGCGCACCTTCCTGGCCGCGGTCGAACCGCTCGGGCCGCGGGCGCACGCGCTCTGGATCCAGCTGCCGCCGTCGTTCAGCCCGGCCGACCTGGGCACGCTGACCGGTTTCCTGCGCCGGTTGCCGCGCGGGTACCGGTATTGCGCCGAGGTCCGGCACCGCGCGTTCTTCGACGACCCGCGCTCGGCTCAGCAGCTGGAGCGGGTGCTGGCCGAGGTGGGCGCCGAGTGGGTCACCTTCGACACCACCGTCCTGTTCGACGGGGCGCCGGCCAGCGCGGCCGAACGGGACTCGTGGGCCAAGAAGCCGCGGCTGCCCCGCCGGAGCCGGGCCCTGACCGCGCATCCCATGGTCCGTTACATCGGCCGGGACGACCCGGCCCGTACCGTCGCCGGCTGGGAGCCCTGGCTGGCCACGGTGGCCGGCTGGCTGCGCGAGGGGCGCTCCCCGAGCGTGTTCATCCACACGCCCGACAACGTCGACGCACCCGAGCTGGCCCGGCGGTTCCACGCCGAGGTGCGAGCCCTGGTACCCGAGGTCGAGCCACTCCCGGACCCGTCGCGCCCGGACCCGGCCCCGGCCGAACCGCTCACCCTGTTCTGAGCGGCGGCCGGGCGGGCATAGCGTCTTGTTATGCGTTCCGACATCGTGCCCGGCGCCGTCTTCCCGGACTACGCGCTACCCGACCACACCGGCACCATCCGCTCGCTCAGCGAGGTGCAGGGCGACGACCCGCTGATCCTGACCCTGGCCCGGGGCCACTACTGTCCCAAGGAACACCAGCAGCATCTGGAGCTGGCGGCGAACTACCCGAAGATCGCGGTGGCCTACACGCAGGTCGCGACGATCTCGACCGATGATCACCACACGACGCAGGAGTTCCGCGCGTCCGTGGGTGCGCCGTGGCCCTTCTTCTCCGACCCGGGGCGGACGGTCCAGCAGGACCTGGACATCCCCGAGTACACCGACCCCGAGCACAACCCGATGGTGCCGTACACGCTGGTGCTCAAGCCGGGCCTGGTCGTCCACACGATCTACAACGGATACTGGTTCTGGGGCCGCCCGTCGTTCTACGACCTGTGGCGCGACCTGCGCGAGGCCTTCCAGCAGATCCGGCCGGACTGGGACCTGGGCGCGCCCGGGCTGCGCCAGGCCTGGGAGGCGGGCGACTACTCCAGGTTCCACGGCTACGACAAGCGGCCGCCTCAGGACGCTTCGGGCGCTCCGGCGGGCGGCTCCACGTCGTCGTAGACGCGGACCGCGGCCAGCTGCCCGTCCGGGCCGCGCTCCCAGACGCCCAGCCCGGCCTGGGGTGGCAGGTGACGGTCACCCCAGCGGACGCAGTTGTACTCCACCGCGCAGCACGCCCCGTCGTCGGTGACCACGCAGTCCTGCAGGCTGATCCCGCCGCCGGCGCTGAAGCACCGGGTGAAAAACGAGCGCAGCTCGGCCGGCCCGCGGTGGGTAGCGTGCGGCCCGATCGGCTCGCGGAAGTAGCCGTCGGCGGCGAAGCTGGCCACCAGCGCGTCCGTGTCGCCGGCCTCCAGCGCGGCCTGGTACCGGCCCACCACGTCACCGGGCCGGGCCGCCCCGGGTGGGAGCACGGGCGCTCTGAGATGCCGCCGCCCGTCGACCGGCCACTGGCTGCAGTAGGAACGGAACACCACCGACAGATCGTCGGGGGACTCGGCCACCACCGCCACCGGCCAGGCCACGTCCTGCCCGTCGACCATCAGGTGAGCCAGCAGCTCAACCACGGCCCGGCCGCCCTGGGAGGTGGACGCCACGGTCTGCACCCGGGCCTGGTGCTCGGCCATCCAGGCCCGGTTCGTCCGAACGAAGTGCCGGAGCTGGTGGTGGTCGCTGATCTCGCCCGCCCGGGGGTCGTAGACCACCACGTGCCCCGGCCACCCGGTCTCCAGCCGGTGGGCGTCCCCCTCGTTCAGCGCGGTGAGGTATTGCCCCACCGGATCAGCCTGGCTCGCGGCGCGGGCCTGCTTGCGGGCCAGTTCGGCCGCGCCGACGAAATCCGGGAACCAGGGCATGATCACATCCTCACCCGCGCACCCGGCCAGCGGAAGGCCTACAGACACCCTGCCGCCCCAGACGCCCCAGCCGCCGCGGCGGTCAGCCGGGCGGGGTGAGCTCGTGCCGCTGGCCCAGCCAGGCGACGATCTCGGCCGCGGCCAGCTCGTTGCCGGTAGGTTCGCCGGCCGCGATAGCCCCGCCGAAGTGCAGGCCGCGGATGCTGCTGGTGGTGAGGTCGTCGGCGCCCAGGGCGCCGATCATGGTGCGGGTGTCGGCCGGGAACGCGGCCTGGTCGCCGGTGAGCTCGATGAACAGGGTCGGCACGGTGACCCCGGGCGCGCAGCGGGCGAAGCCGGCCCGGGAGGTCAGGCCGGACCAGGTCGACAGCCAGGCCTCGGGGGTGGTCAGCCGGCCGAACCCGACCAGGCCGTAGTCGATCAGGTCGGGGCGCTTGCCGAACACCGAGCCGTACGGCCGTTCGTTGGGGTCCAGGGACAGGTCGACCGTCCGCGGGTCGGCGTCGGTGCGGAACACGGTCAGGACGTGCGGGGCCAGCGACCGGCGGCGGTCGGCCGCCTGGCCGCTGGCCTTGAACGCGGCCCGGGCCGCCTGGGCCCCGGCCAGGTACTCGCGGGCCACGGCGTCGATCCTGGCCACCCGGGCCCGCTGGGCCGCGCGGTAACGGGCCAGGAACTCCTCGCCGTAGGCCGAGCTGGCCGGCGGTTCGGCGAAGCCGTTGGCCGGGTCGAACGGGTCGAGCTCGGGGACGACCGACATCGCGTCCTGCTCGTCGGCCACGGACGGGTCGATGCAGTGCAGCAGCAGCTGGCCCTGCCCCGGGTGCGGGGCCAGGAAGATCGCCCCGTCGGCCAGCGGCATCTCGGCCTCGGTCAGCTTGACCGGCCGGCCCCCCGGGGTGCTGGCCAGGCGGCGAGCCGGCGGCAGCCCGGCCTGTTCCAGGTAGAACGCGAACAGCGGGCCGCCACCGGAGTGACCCAGGGTGAGCACCGAGGCGAACCCCTGCTCCCGCAGACCACACAGGCCGGCCGCGACGTCCAGCAGAGCCTGCTCGTGCAGCAGGGACAGGTCGTTGTTGACCGACCGGGTGTGCTGCGTCCACACCGCGGCCCCGGCCTGGAGCAGCAACGGGACCAGCGGGTGGTGGGTCAGGTCCTGGCGCGGGTGCATCAGGGCCACCACGGTGGTGGCGCCCGGAACGGTGGCCAGGACGCCGCGTACGGTGGCGCCGTCGGCGGTGGTCAGCTCGTGCACCGTGGTCACGGTGGCGGCCGGGCGTTCCCCGGCGGTCAGGTACCGGCCCGCGCCGAGCCGTTCCGTGGCGGGCGTACTCACACCGGCTCCACCCGCAGCGCGTCTTTGTCGTGCTGGACGATGCGGCTGTCCCGGGCCACCCCGGCGATCGAGCTGTACCAGACCGCGTGCCGGCACCCGGTGGCCCGCCGGTCGATCACGATCGGGCCGGTGGCGGTGATCTCGAAGTAGGGGCCGATCCGGCCCACGGTGACCTCGGGATCGAGCGCGGCCACCTTGGCCAGCGGGGTGTTCTCCGGCACGTCCAGCACGTAGAGCGCGGTCACGACCCGGCCGTCTCGCCCGCGTGCGTCAGCTCCCAGTCCGCGGCCTGCTGCACGATCAGCTCGGCCTTACGGGCCAGCAGCTTGCCGAACGACGGGTCCGGCTCGGCCACCACGTCCAGCAGGGCGTCGATGGTCAGGTTGGCGTCCAGGTCCTCCTGCGGAGTGACCGGCCGCATGGCCCGGGTCAGCTCGATCATGTAGCCGTTCGGGTCGTGGGTGTAGATCGACTCGATCGTCTCGTGCTGGATCTGCATCTCCACCGGCCACTCGCTGTCGTCCAGGCGGCGGCGGTACTCCATCAGGTCCTCGTAGCTGTCCACGTGGATGGCCAGGTGCCGGGACCGGATGAAGTACTCCGGCACCTCGGGCCCGAACGAGGCGTAGGCGTCCCCGCGGCCGGTCTCGCCGAACGGCTCCGCGCCGAAGTAGTAGAAGAACGCCAGCCGGTCATCGTTGCCGATGTCGAAGAAGAAGTGGATGAAGTCCGGGTGGTTCTCCGGTCCCCAGCCCGCGGCGCAGATCGAGTGCACCACCGGGAACCCGAGAACGTCCCGGTAGAAGTGCACCGTCCCGGCCGGGTCGAACGTCGGGAACGCGGCGTGGTCGACTCCCTTGACCCGGTGGTCCATCCCGGTCATGCCCGGCCTCCAGTCATCGAAAGTTTTGTCCTTACCTTCGACGATAGGCACCACTTACTGTAGTGTCAATAGTTTGACGCAAGCGTTTAGCGAGCGCCGAACGGCCGCCGCTGGGCCGCGCCCGGTCAGGTGCCGATGATGCGTTCCAGGTGGTCGAGGTCCTGCCGGAGCAGCTTGAGCGCCGCGGCCGGGCCGTCGTCGTCGGGCACGCGGTGGTCGGCCCGCAGCAGCCCGGCGAGGGCCGTGTCGGCCAGCTGCTCGGCGGCGGCGTCCGCGTTGTCGTGGCCGGGCCGGAACCACCAGGCCACCCAGTTGCCCATGCCGATCACGCCCAGCGCGGCGACCCGGGCGTCCACCGGCCGGAACCGGCCCGCGCGGATGCCCTCCTCGATGACCCCGGTGACCGAGGCCAGCACCGCGCGGCGGCTGGCGTTGTAGGCATGGGTCAGATCCGGCGGGAGTTCCGCCTCGGACCGGACCAGCAGCCGGAACCGTTCTGGCTGGTGAGCCTGCCGGAGCACGTTCACCCGGACGATCTCCCTGAGCTTGCCGACGGCGTCCAGGTCGGCGCGTGCGGTGATCTCCGCGATCTTGGCCGCCGAGCCGCCCGCCACATCCGCGGCCAGCTTGGCCAGCAGCTCATCCTTGCTCTTGACGTAGTAGTACAGGGCGGGCCGGGTGATGCCGAGCGCGTCCGCGATGTCCTGCAGGCTCGTCCCGGCGAACCCGCGCTCGGCGAACAGCCGGATCGCGTGCTCGTAGATCTCGTTCTCCACCAGCTCGCGCCGGGCCGTGGCGGCCCGCTGGCCGCCCGCTGAGCTCGGCCGCGACCCGGCGTTCCGGGATGAACTGGTCGTCATGACCGCGATTGTAGAGGCGGCCGGACCGCAGACCCGGCCCCGAGCAGCCGCCCGGCTCCGGGCAGCTCCGCAGGCAGCCCGAGCTGCCGCAGCAGCGCGTACGCGCCTGCGGTCGCCGCGGACAGCACGGGCAGGCCGAACTCCTCCTCGGCCGGCCCGATCAGGTCCAGGGAGGGCATCTGCACGCAGGCCGAGATGACCAGCGCGTCGGCCCCGGACAGGTCGAGCCCGCGCGCCGCCGTCAGCACCGTCTCGCCCGGGATGCAGCCGACCGCGGTGTTGTCGCCCACCTCCAGCGCGGCCCAGTCGACCACGTCGAAACCCTCGGACTCCAGGTAGGCCACCACCTGCTCGGCCAGCGGGCGCAGGTACGGCGTGACCAGGGCGATGCGCGCCGCGCCCACGGCCCGCAGCCCCTCGACCAGCGCGCCCGCGCTGGACAGCACCGCGGGCTGCTGGCCCGCACCAGCCAGCTGCGCCGTGATCGCGGCCTCGGTCCGCTGGTGCTCACCGGGTCCCTGGGCCATGACCGCGACCAGGCAGGCGTAGAGCAGGGCGTCGACCCGCGCGTCGGCCAGCTCGTCCACGCATCGTTCCCGCTGCGCGTTCATGGCCCGGAGCTCCTCCGGCGAGACCTGGGCCATCCGCATCCGGCTGGAGTGGAACGAGAACCGCGCCCCCTCGTGCCGGGCCAGCAGGGCCGGGACCTCGGTCTCCACGGTCACGTTGGAGCTGGGCACGATCAGCCCGATGCGCGTGGTCACTCAACACCTCCGGCGGCCGCGACCTTCGCCGCGATCTGGGTCTGCAGCAGCTTCTTGTCCGTCTTGCCGACCGACGTGCGGGGGATCTCGGCCAGGTACTCGAGATGCTCCGGCCACTTGAACTTGGCCACCTGCAGCTGGGCCAGGTGCTGCTGAATGTCGGCCAGGGTCAGCGGCTCGCCGTCGACCACGAGGTAGGCGCAGGTACGCTCGCCCAGCCGCGGATCCGGCATGGCCACGACCGCGGCGGCGATGATCCGCGGGTGGCGCAGCAGCAGCAACTCGACCTCTTCGGCGCTGATCTTTTCGCCGCCGCGGTTGATGAGGTCCTTGATCCGGCCTTCGATGCTGACGTAGGGCCGGCCGTCGAAGTCGTGCCGGGCGGCCAGGTCCCCGGTCCGGTAGAAACCGTCCGCGGTGAACGCCGTCTTGTTCTGGTCGGGGGCGTCGAAGTACCCCCGCAGCGTGTACGGCCCGCGGCAGCACAGCTCGCCTGCCTGGCCGTCAGGCACCTCGGCCTCGCCGCCGGGTTCGAGGATCCGGATCTCGTCCAGCGGGGACAGCGGAGTGCCGACCATGGTGGCCCGGGCCTCCCGCGGCGAGCCGGGCGGGGTGGTGAGGAGCATGCCCTCACCCATCCCGAATAGCTGCCCGGACCACAGCCCGCGCCGTTCCAGGTCCTCAAACAGGGCGCTGGGTACCTTGGCCCCGGACAGGATGACCTGGGTCAGCGCCGCGGCCGCGGCCGGGAACCCGGGGTCGGCCGTGGTCCGGTAGTGCCCGTGGCCGAGCAGGACGTGGGTGGCTCGTTCCCGGGCCATCAGCGGCAGCGACTCGGCCAGGTCGGCGGTACCCAGGACCAGGCAGGCGCCGACGCTGTGGGAGGCGTGGACGGCGCAGGCGATGCCCGCGTTGTGGATGATCGGGATCAGGTGGGCGACCCGCGTCTGCTCTGACCAGCCCCAGGACTCGGCGTAGGCCGCGGCGTTGTACCAGTACTCGGCGTGCAGCCGGGGGATCACCTTGGGCACGCCGGTGGTGCCGCCGGACAGCTGGAACACCGCCACGTCGTCCGGGTCGATCCCGCGCTGGATCTCCTCGACCGTCTTCCGGGCCACCGCCGGGGCGAGGCCGGCGCCGAGCGACTCGATCGCGACGCCGGCCGGGGGTACCGGGCCCTCGGGACCCGCCGTGGCGCCCAAGACGAGGACGTGCCGCAGGCTGGGGTGGTCCCGCTGCTGCTCAGCGGCGAACTCCACCAGGTCGAAGCGGCCGGTGCCCGCCTCCACCAGGTGCGCGACCGCGCCGACCCGGCGGCTGATCCCGCCGATCTCGTGGCCCCGGTGCGCGGCCAGCGTGCACACCGGCACCAGGCCGGCCTTCAGCACCCCGTACCAGGCCAGGACCGAGCCCAGCCGGTTGGTCACCTGGAACAGCACCGGATCACCGGGGGCCAGCCCGAGCCCGGCCAGCCCGGCGGCCAGCCGGTCGCTGCGCTCGTCCAGCTCGCGGAAGGTCAGCCGGCCGTCGAGCGCGACCACCGCGTCCCGATCCGGGTGCGCCGCCGCCACCGCGTGGAACTCGTCCGCGATCGTGCGGGTGCCCCACAGGGCCGCCTGCCGGTACCGGCGGACCAGGTCATCGGGGTAGCGCACCACCCGGTCGCCCCACCGGCTGGTGCCCGAAGCGGGCTTCACGCTCATCATGCCTCCTCGGTGAAGCAGATCAGATCGGCGCGGGCGCTGACCAGCCCGGCCACCACGTCGTCGCGCAGCCCGCGAGGGGCCTCTACCACGATCAGGCCGCCGACCTCGGTCCGGACCCGTTCGGCCAGGTCCAGCCGGGTCAGCACGGCCGGCCGGTCCGATGGCCCGGTGAACCGGAACCCGGCCGCCCCGGCCGCGCGGGCCTCGTGAGCCCGCCGGACGACCGCGTCCGCGGTCTCGTCCCAGGGATCGGCCACCACGTCGGCGATCACGGGCAGCGCGGCCAGATCGGCGGCCAGGTCGGCGGGCAGGTCGGCGGCGCCGGTCAGCACCCGGTCGGGAAACGTGCGGCCCTCGCGCTCCAGCGGCCGGCCCAGGACCCAGCCGGTGATGTCGTCCGGGACCGGCGCCGGGCTGACCCCAATAGCCTCACCAGACCCAGTAGCTCCACCAGACCCGCCGTCCCCGGCGTACTGGTCCAGCGCGGCCGCGACCACCGCCGGGCTGATCGCGGCGAAGCGGTCCAGGGTGACGTTGCCGGCCCGGGTCATGAACGCCACCATCAGCCGCTCGGCCGGCAACTGCAGGCGCCCGGGGAACGATTCCCACCACAGCTGGCTCCGGCGGGCCAGCTCTTGCAGCCGCTCGACGGCCGGACGGCGGGTGGCCTCGTACCGCCCGAACGCGGACGCGGTGTCCGGCTCGGTGCCGAGCGCCTCGACCAGGCCGATCGCGTCCTCCATGGCCAGCTTGGTGCCCGAGCCGATGGAGAAGTGGGCCGTGTGAGCGGCGTCGCCCAGCAGCACGGTCCGGCCGGACCACCATCGCTCGCAGCGCACGGTGCGGAAGCGGGTCCACCGGGTCCGGTTGCCGATCAGCTCGTGTCCGCGCAGCGGCCCGGCGAACGCCTGCTGCAGGTACCGGAGCGAGGTCAGGTCCGAGCTGTCGCGGGCTGTGAATTCGTCGCTGACGTCGAACCCGGCCCGCCGCCAGGTCGCCTCGTCGGTCTCGATCATGAACGTGCTCTGCTGCGGCGAGTACGGGTAGGCGTGCGTGACGAACGTGCCGTACTCGGTCCCGACCGGCCGGAACATCGCGTCGTCGAGGGCGAAGTCGGTCCCGCACCACAGGTACAGCCCGCGCCCGACCTCGATCGTGGTGCCGAAGTCGCCGGCCTCCCTGGTCCCGCTGCTGATCCCGTCGGCGGCGATGACGATGTCCGCGTCCAGGTCGCAGGCCTGCGGCCGGGCCCCGAACTCCAGCCGCACGCCGGCCTTTTCCGCGTGCCGCTGCAGCACGGCCAGCAGCTCGGTCCGGGCGATGCCGATCAGCCGGTCGTTGTGCACCCGCACGACGCGGCCGCCGGTCTGCATGGTCATGTCGTGCCGGTAGCCCGCGGCCACGATGTCGCGCAGCGTGTCGGGATCGGCCGCCTCCAGGTTGCGCTGGGTGCCGGACGCGAGCCCGACCCCGAAGCCGAACGTGGTGCCCGGCTCGCCCTGCTCGTACACGACCACGTCGCAGGCTGGGCGGGCCAGCTTCAGCAGGCGGGCGGCGTAGAGGCCGCCGGGTCCGCCGCCGAGCACCGCGACTCGCCGTAGCTCCATGCCGTCTCCCGAACGCATCGTGGCTGACCCGAGTCTTGACCGATTAGCACAATCGTAGAATAGTTTACGCATACGTCAACCGGACGGTTCCGGGTGCTACGTAAAGGAGCGTGAGCCATGGCCTATGTCATCGGCGTGGACGTGGGCGGCACGTTCACGGATGCCGTACTGGACGACGACGCCGGGACCGTGCTGGCGGCCAAGTCCCCGTCCACCCCGCCGGATTACTCGCGCGGCGTGCTGGACGTGCTGACCCTGCTGGCCGAGCAGCTCGGGATCTCGCTGCCGGAGTTGCTGGCCGACACCCATCACATCGCCCACGGCACCACGTCCTCGCTGAACGCGCTGGTCACCGGCAACGTGCCGCCGGTTGGCTTCCTCACCACCAAGGGCCACCGCGACTCGATCTTCATCATGAACGTCGAGGGCCGCTACCTGGGCCGCTCGCCGGACGAACTCCAGAACGTGCTGGGCCAGGCCAAGGACCACAGCCTGCTACCCAAGCGGCACGCCCTGGAGGTCACCGAGCGGGTCGACCGGGACGGCGCCGTGATCGTGGCGCTGGACGAGGACCAGGCCCGGCAGGCGATCCGGTCCCTGCTCGACGACGGGATCCGCGCGATCGCGGTCTCGCTGCTGTGGTCCTTCCGTAACCCGGCCCACGAGCGGCGGCTGCGTGAGCTGATCGCCGAGCAGGACCCGGACGTGTTCGTCGCCCTGTCCAGTGAGGTCAGCCCCAGGATCCGCGAGTTCGCCCGCAACGCCACCACGATCATGAGCACCCAGATCGGCCCCGGCCTGCGCGACTACCTGGGCACGCTGGAGGACGCGCTGCGGGCCGACCGGCTCACCGGCCCGCTGCTGGTCATGCAGAGCAACGGCGGCGCGGTCGCGGCGGCGGAGGCCCCGGCCACCGCGATCACCACGATCGGCTCGGTCCTGACCGGGGGTGTGGTCGGGTCGGTCGCGCTGGGCCGCCAGCTCGGCCACCGCAACATCGTCTCCACCGACGTCGGCGGGACCACCTTCCTGGCCGGCCTGATCGTGGACGGCGAGCCGGTCCGCGACACCACCACGGTGATCAATCACCACCCGATCAACGTGCCCACCCTCCGGGTGCACGCGATCGGCTCCGGCGGCGGGGCCATCGCCTGGCTCGACAACGGCGGCAACCTGCGGATCGGGCCGCGCAGCGCCCAGGCCGTGCCCGGGCCGGCCTGTTACGGCAACGGCGGCACCGAGCCGACCAACACCGACGCCAACCTGGTCCTCGGCATCCTGCCCGAGCGCGGCCTGCTCGGCGGGCGCAAGCCGCTGTCCCTGGACCTGGCCCGCGAGGCCATCGAGAACCAGATCGCCAAGCCGCTCGGGCTGACGGTCGAGCAGGCCGCGGCCGCGATCTACGCCGTGCAGAACGCCCAGACCGGCGACCTGCTGCGCAAGACCGTGGTCGAGGCCGGGCACGACCCGCGCGAGTTCGTGCTCTACGCCTTCGGCGGCGCGGGCCCGGCCAACTGCGCCCAGTACGCAGCCGAGGTCGGGGTCAGCGAGGTGATCGTCCCGCTCGGCCCGGTGGCCTCCGCGTTCTCGGCCTTCGGCCTGGCCTCCTCGGACGTCGCCCTGTCGGCTGAGCTGTCCGACCCCACGATCGTCCCGTTCGACCCGGAGCGGGCCGAGCGGAACTTCGCCGCACTGGAGCAGCAGGTCCGCGAGGGGCTGGACCGCCAGGGCGTGCGCTTCGAGGCCGTCCAGCTGTACCGCGAGATCGACATGCGCTACACCATGCAGCTGGCCGAGGTCACCGCCCCGGTGGCCGGAGGGCCACTGGATATGGCGGCCATCGAGGCCGCCGCGGCCGCGTTCGAGCAGCAGTACGCCACCTTGTACGGCGCCGACACCGGGTTCCGTGAGGCCGGCATCCAGGCCATCACGTTCCGGGTCCGCGGCGTCGGGCTGCTGCCGTTCTTCCCGACGCTGCCCGAGATCGGCGCTGCCTGGTCCCCGGACCCGGCCGACGCGCAGACCGGAACCCGTCCGGTTTGCCTGGACGCCGCCCAGGGCTACGTGGACACGCCGGTCTACGACTACCGGCGGCTCCTAGCCGGGCACCAGCTGACCGGGCCGGCCATCGTCGAGGTGCCGACCACCACCGTCGTGATCCCCGGCGGCACCACCGCCACCGTGGACAGTCTCGGCAACCTGGCCATGCGGCCCGCCCTGCCCGCGGCGAGCCTCACCGCTGACCCCCACGCCACCGCCACCACCGCCGGGAGCGCGTCATGAGCATGCCCATCGCTGGCTCCGAGGCCTTCTCGAGCCGCCCCGTCGACCCGGAGGAACTGCGTCGCTCGCTGCCCTCGGCGCTGTCCACCCACACCGTCAGTCAGGAACAGGTCGACGGCCTCGACCCGCTGACCTATGAGGTCATCCGGCACCGGCTGTGGTCGGTCACCGACGAGATGGGCGAGGCGCTCAAGCGCATGTCCGGCTCGCCCATCGTCACTGACGCCAACGACTTCGACTTCGCCCTGTGCGACGAGCTCGGCCAGGAAGTGCAGGTCGGCCTCTACAACACCATGCTGGTCGGCGCGGTCGACCTGGCCATCTACTGGACCCTGCGGAACCGGGCCACCAACCCGGGCATCGCCGAAGGCGACATGTTCCTGTGCAACGACCCCTGGGTCGGCGGCGGCCTGCACCAGAACGACGTGATCGTCTACCAGCCCGTCTTCCACGATGGCCAGCTGTTCGCCTGGACCAGCGCCGTGGCCCACCAGCCCGACCTGGGCGGCGTCGGGCTCGGGTCGTTCTCACCCGCCGCCCAGGACGTGTTCTCCGAGTCGCTGCCCACCCCGCCGGTCAAGGTCGTCCGGGACGGCCAGCTCCAGCGGGACGTGGCCGACCTGTGGGTCCGCCGCTCCCGGGTACCCATGCTCATCGCGCTGGACCTGCGGGCCAAGATCGGGGCCAACAACGTCGGCGGCGAGCGGATCCACGCCCTGATCGACCAGTACGGGGCGGACACGGTCAAGGCCGTGATGAAGCGGATGATGGGCGACGCCGAGTCCCGGCTGCGGGGCAAGCTGGCCAGCCTGCCCGACGGCCGTTGGTCGGCCACCGGCTACCAGGACCAGTCCCACGAGGGTGACCGCGGCCTGCACAAGATCACCGTCACCACGACCAAGACCGGCGACCACCTGACCTTCGACTTCACCGGGACCGACCCGCAGGCCGGGGTGATCAACTGCACCTACGCGGGCATGCGCGGCGGGGTCATGCTGGCCCTGCTGCCCATCCTGGCCAGCGACATCCCCTGGTCCGCCGGTGGCCTGATGCGCTGCTTCGACCTGGTCACCGAGGAGGGCACGCTCAACAACGCAACGTTCCCGGCCGCGGTCAGCCGGGGACCCATCGGTCCGGCCTGGCTGACCGGCAGCCTGGTCGCGGAGTGCCTGTCCCAGATGCTGGACCGGTCCCTGGAACTGGGCAAGAACGTCCAGGCCACCTGCTGCGGGACCTGGGACACCGCGGTCATCGCCGGCCTGGACGAGCGCGGCGAGGTGCCCAGCCCGTTCCTCAACATCATCATGGAGCCGATGGCCGGCGGGTATGGCGCCCGGCCGCACGCCGACGGAATCGACACCGGCGGCCTGTTCTGCATCCCGCTGGGCCGCGTCCCCGACGTGGAGATGACCGAGTTCCTCTACCCGGTGCTCACCCTGTGGCGGCGGGAGGAGCCGGACAGCGGCGGTCCCGGCCGCCACCGGGGCGGCGTCGGCGCGTCGGTGGCGTTCACCCCGCACGGCACCAGCCTGCCCATGGGGCTCATCCTGGCCTCGGCGGGCAAGGCCGTCGCGCAGAACGCCGGGCTGTCCGGCGGTCACCCCGGCAACACCGGCCTGGACATCATCGCCCGGCAGAGCCGGGTCGCGGACCTGCTCGCCAGTGGCCAGCTGCCGGCCGAGCTGAGCGAGATCAGCGACACCCTCGAACCGGGCCAGAACTACTCCTCCACCTACCTGGCTCCGGGCGAGGTGTTCCACATGACCTGGCAGGGCGGCGGTGGCTACGGTGACCCGCTGACCCGGGACCCGGACGCGGTCGCCCGCGACGTACGGGAGCGGAAGGTGACCGCCGCGGCGGCCCGGTCGGTCTACGGGGTGGTGCTGGCCGACGACGCAGTGCTGGCCGACGACCTGGTGGCCAGTCCCGAGGGTCCCGTGCCGGGCAAGGGAGAGGTCACGGTCGACGCGAGTGCCACCGCGGCCGAGCGGGACCGGCAGCGGTCGGCCCGCCAGGCCCGGTCCCGGCTCGTGGGCGACCGGCGCGGCCGGGCCGACCTGGCCTCGGCCCGGCGGCTGGACGACAACCTGGTCCAGGTCACCGGGACGGACGGCGGCGACGTGGTGGCCTGCGGGCACTGCGGTGAGATCCTCGGTGACTCCGGCCCGGACGCCACCCTCACCGCGGCCCTGTACGAGGGCCCGCCCACCGACGCCGGGCCCCAGATCATCGCCACTGCTTCCGACTACGTCGACGCCGCGGTGGTGTTCCGCCAGTTCAGCTGCCCCGGCTGCTGGACCGCGCTCTACTCGGCCGTAGTCCCGTCCGGCAACGGCAGCCCGGTCACCACCCCGCTGGGGGGCGGCCTGGTCACGGCCTGACCAGCGCCCCGTACGTCTCAGCATCCGGGATATTCGCGCCAGGACTGGAGGTAAGCCGACCGGGCCGGTAGCTTCGCTGTATCAGATTACGGCTGATACGTCTCATGGTGCGAGATTCGATGAGCGAAGATCCGGTCCGCGCCGGCCTGCCGGCCCGCGCCGAGCCGCCCGCGCGGCCGCGCCTCGGGTTCTTCGCGATCTGCCTGGCCTACTGCGCGATCATCCTCGACGCCAGCGTCCTCAACGTGGCCGTGCCGGCTCTCCGGGACGGCCTGGGCACCTCGATGGCCGGGGCTCAGTGGGTGCTCGTCGCCTACACGCTGCCGCTGGCCGCGCTGCTGCTCACCGCCGGCGCGCTGGGGGACCGGATCGGGCTGCGGCGGGTGCTCTTGGCCGGCATCGGGCTGTTCACCCTGGCCTCGGCCGCCTGCGCTGCCGCCCCCGGTGCCGGGACGCTGATCGCCGCCCGGGCCGTGCAGGGCGTCGGCGCGGCGGCGCTGCTGCCGGCCACGCTGGCCCTGATCCCGTACCTGTTCACCACACCCGACAGCCGGGCCAGAGCCGCCGTAGCCTGGGTCGCCGCCGGAGCGGTCGCGGTCGCGGCCGGGCCTCTGGTCGGCGGCGCGCTGATCGGGGCGTTCGGCTGGCGCAGCATTTTCCTGATCAACCTGCCGGTCGGCGCGATCAGCATCGGCCTGGCTGCGGTGAGCGTCACCGAGACCCCGCGCCGGTCGGCCCGGATGGACCATGTTGGGCAGGTCACCGCGGTCGCGGCGCTCGGCCTGCTGACCGCGGCGCTGATTCTGGGCGGTGCGACCGGCTGGGGCGACCCGGCCACGCTCGGCGCGCTGGCCGGAGCGGTCATTGCCGGGATGGTGTTCTGTTACTGGGAACGGCGCGCCCCCTACCCGCTGGTGCCTCCGTCGTTCTTCGCCGACCGCATCCGGACCGTCGCCATCGCCTGCGCGGGCCTGATGGGCTTCGCCTTCTACGGCACGTTGTTCGTGACCTCGTTGTATTTCCAGCAGCTGCGGGGTGCGTCACCGGCCGCAGCCGGCCTAGCGCTGCTGCCGCTGACCGCGGGTACCGCGATCGGGCCGTTGCTGCTGTACCGGCCGCTGGCCCGGCGGTTCGGTCACCCGCCGCTGCTGCTGGCCGGGTTCGCCTGCTGCCTGGCGGGTACGGCCACGCTGGCCTGGCTCGGGCCGCACACCCCCTACCCGGTCGCCGCGATCGGCCTGCTGCTGACCGGCGCGGCCAGTACGATCGCGTTCTCCGCGCTGACCTCGCTGCTGCTGGCCAGTGTCCCGGACGGGCAGTCCGGGCTCGGCTCCGGCCTGCAGAACACCACCCGCCAGTCCGGGGCCCTGATCGCGGTGTCGGTGCTGGGCTCGGTGCTCAGCCCCGGACTTGGCGGCGGCCGGCTGACCGCCGCGTTCGTCATCATCGGCCTGGCCGCACTGGCCGGCACGACGGCCGGCCTGATCGCCGTCCGCCAGGTCACCCGCCCCGAGCCCGCTGCCGCCTGAGGCTAAAACAGGCTGGCCGGGATGGCCCCTTCCAGCTCGAGCAGGTGCTGCTTGCGCTTCAGGCCGCCGGCGTACCCGGTGAGCTTGCCGGTGGACCCGACCACGCGGTGGCAGGGGATGAGGATCGACAGCGGGTTGGCGCCGACGAACCCGCCCGCCTCCTGGGCGGTGACGCCGCCGAGCTGGCGGGCCAGCTCGCCGTAGGTGGTGGTCCGGCCGTGCGGGATCGCGGCCAGCAGCTTCCACGTCTGCTGGGCCGGGAAGCTCCCGTGCGGGGTCAGCGGCAGTTCGAACTCCCGGCGCTGGCCCGCGAAGTACTCGGCCAGCTGGCTGACCACGGCGTCGAAGCCACGGTCATCGGCCGCGTCCACCTCCGGCCCGAACGTGGCCGGGTCGGGCCGGGTCCAGTGGTGCGGGAAGTACACGCCGGTGATCCCGTCGTCGTCGCGGACGATGGTCAGCGGCCCGATCGGCGAGCCGATGACCGCGTGCCGGGTGGTCGGGGAAGCGGTGGACATCTCTGGCACCTCGTTCAGCTCGTGGTCTGCGTTCTGTGCGTTCACGAGGTAGACGTCCGGCCCGTTGCTTTCGTGAGGTCGCCACGGCGCCGGCGTTTAGCCGCGATCGCCGTGGTTACGCTGGCGGCATGCACGCCGGAACCGTGATCGCCGTCTTTACCGCCCCGCAATGACCCGGCCGGTGTGACCCTCGACATGGAGCCCATCACCGTCGAGGACGCCTGGCCGGACGACGTGCCGCGGCTGCTGGAGATCCGGCACGCCGCCTTCGCCCGCCACGCCCCCGCCGCTTACTCCCCGGCCGAGGTCGCCACCCTGCTGGCCGACGTCAGCCAGGAGGAGCTCCAGGAAATAGTCGCCGGCCGCCAGCTCTTCGTGGCCCGCACCGCCGCCCGCGTCATCGTCGGCCTGGCCGGCTGGAAGGGCACCCAGCTCCGCCACGTCTACGTCGACCCGGCCTACACCCGCCGGGGGATCGCCACCCAGTTGCTCGACTATGTCGAAGCCGACTTCCGTACCCGCACCGGTGCGACTCGGATCGAGGCCGGGGTGGCCCTGCACGCCGAGCCCTTCTACCGGGCCCGCGGCTACCAGCTGGTTCGCCGGGCCCAGGCCTGGGACGGTAGCGGCTACCTGGAGATGACCAAGAGCCTCTAGGCCATCTGAGCTGGGAGAGTTCGACAGCCGCAAGCTGGCTGTGGCGGGCCAGGTCGGTCAGGATGGTGGCGACCGGGCCGGTGGTGGCGCTGCGGTAGCCGGTGCCGGCCCACAGGTTGACCAGCTCCGGGTCACCGGCGGCGGTGGCCGCCCGGCGCAGGGGACTTGTCAGGTAGTGCAGGGCCGGGTAGCCGGCCGGCGCGATCGGGCCGTACTTCTCGGTGAACGTGTTGGGCAGGCCGCGGGCCGGGCGGCCGGTGAAGGCCCGGGTGACCACCGGGTCACCGCGGCCGGGGTCGGCCAGCGCGGCCCGGTGCACGGCGGACGCGCCGCTCTCGTCGCTGCGGAGCAACGCCGTCCCGGCCATGACCGCGACGGCCCCGGCCCGCAGGACCGCCACCACCTCGTCCGGGCTGGACAGGCCGCCCGCGGCGACGACGGGCACGCTGGTTGCGCTGCGGACGGCGGCCACCAGTTCCGGCAGCGGGATCGGGGCCGGGATGCGGTCCGGGGTCCAGGTGCCCGAGTGCCCCCCGGCCGCCGACGCCTGCACGGCCAGCAGGCCGGCGCCCGCCTCAGCCGCCTGCCGTGCTTCCTCGGCCGAGGTGACCGTCTGCACGGTCAGCGTCGCGGCCTGGCGGAACGCCTGGAACACCGACGGCGCGGGCAGGCCGAACGTGAAGCTGACCACCGGCACCGGGTCGGCCAGCAGCAGGTCCACCTTGTCCGGCCAGGCGTCGTCGTCCGCGGCCAGCGCCGACAGGTCAAGCGCCCGCCCGTCCAGGCGTACCTCGTAGCGGTCAGCCTCGGCCTGCAGGGCGTCCGCGTAACGGGCGAACGCGGCCGGGTCGGCCGGAACCGGATTGGGCACGAATAGGTTGACGCCGAAGACCCCGGCCCCGGTCCCGGTCTGCCCGCGGACCTCGGCGATCTGGCCGGCCAGCTGGTCCAGTGTCTTGTACCCGGCAGCCAGGAAGCCCAGGCTGCCGGCCCGCGCCGCCGCGGTCACCAGGGCCGCCGTGGTGGGGCCGCCCGCCATCGGGGCGGCCAGCACGGGCAGGTCCACCGGCAGCGACAATAGCGACGACAGCGGCGAGTTCATGAGTTCCTCCTCAGGTGGTGGCCGCGGCCGCCTCGGCCTCGACGTCGCGGTCCCGGACGGCCAGCGCCAGCCGCTCCCCGACCAGGCGGGCGAACCCCGGGTCGATCTCGGCCACGCAGGGCCGCCGACCCAAGGCCACCGCCGCCACCGACGCCGACGCCAGCCCGCCGAACGGCTCCGCCGTCGCCGTCGCACGGCGTCGCCGTCGCTCCCCGCGGGGCGCTCAGTCCCCGGCGGGGCGCTCGGCGAACCAGGCCAGGAAGTCCTCGTTGCCGAACATGGCCGCGGTGTCGATGGCGCTCGGGTGGCCCGCGGCCGGGTCGGCCCCCGCGTCGAGCAGGGCGCGGACAATCTCCGGCTCTTTCTTGAACACCGCGCCGGCCAGCGGGGTCTGACCCCGGTCGTTCGGCCGGCCCGGGTCGGCCCCGCGGGCCAGCAGCGCCTGCACGGCGTCGGGGTGGCCGTGGTAGGCGGCCAGCATCAGCAGGCTGTCGCCGCTGTCGTTGGTCAGGTTGACCGGCACCCCCGCGTCCACGTAGGCAGCGATGGCCGCGGTGTCCCCGGCCCGGGCCAGGTTGAACACCTTGGTCGCGAACTCCACCAGCTCAGGCTCGGGCTCCCGCTCGCTCACACGCCCAGCGTACGCAGGCCCGGTCACGCCAGGCCCAGGCCCCGCCGCCCAGTCTCGTTCAGATCCTTCTCGGTGAACCGGCCGTCCCAGTCGCGCTCGTAGTGCTCGGCCGGGAAGTCGTCCGGGCTGGAACCGGCCTCGAACGCCGCCCGAACCCGGGTCGCGTACCGCTGGTTACGCGGACACCACGGCGCGGCCGGGATGTACATCACGTTGCCCCAGCCCTGCTGGTCCTCGACCGGCGCGACGCTGTGGATCAGGTCGCAGTGCCACCACACCGTGTCACCGGCCCGGACGTCGGGGATGCCGGTCAGCGCCCGCCGCAGCAGCGGGTGCCACTGCTCGGTCACCGGGAACGTCCGGTTGAGGGTGACGCCGCACATGTCGTCGTCGGGCACGTCCGGCAGCAGCGGCCGCAGCATCAGGTAGGCCATGGCCCCGGGGATGGGGACCGTGTGCAGCACACCCTGGTCGTGAGCCATGTCCGACAGTGCGGTCCAGCCCTGGAACGTCCGGAACACCGAGCACATGGTGGTGCCTGGATACTGCGGCCCGGCCGTCCGGTACGCGGCGTCCCAGGGGTCGTACTGCTCCACGGTGCCGTCGAACAGGTGCCGGAAGGCCTGTTGGTAGGCGCGGGTCATCCACAGGTCGAGCGTGCCCGGGTCGAGGTGGCTACCCAGCCCGGCCGAACTGGTCCCGGGTGGCCGGCGCCGGATGCGGTCCGGGTACAGCGAGTCGCGGCCCGGGTCGAACCACTGCACGCCGTCCGACTCGTGCCGCCACAACCCGTTGAGGAACGCCTGGACCCGGGCCATCTCGTCGCTCTGCCGGGCTTCCATCTGCGGCCGGGACCAGTAGATGGGATAGATCTCCGGCTTGGACCCGACGCTGGCGAAGAAGTCGTCGGCCGGGCCCCGGTACTGCTCGGCGAACCCGTTGCGGTCGACGTAGTCCACCAGCTCGGCGTCCCAGCCCCGGGCCCGGTCGTGCGCGAACTGCCCGCGGATGACGGCACAGCCCCGCCGGCGCAGCAGCTCCCGCGCCCCGGCGGCGACCTTGCCCGCGGCGATGTCGGCGTAGTCGATGACCGGCCAGACCGGCTCGCCCCGGTCGCGGGCGGCCTCGATCTCCGCCACCTCGGCCCCGAGGTCCCGTTCCAGGACGGCGACGACCTCCTCCACGGTGCGGCCGGAGGCGGCGATCCGCTCCCGCAAGGCCGCCTTGATCTCCTTGGTCGCGGTGGGCAGGTCGGAAGGCGTCTGCTCCCAGTGGGGCAACTCGGTCACGACGGCTCACTCCTTCTAGTAAAGACCATTTATTTTAATGACGTTAAGCCGCACTGCGTTTCTAGTCAAGACTCCTGTCTAGAATCAGAGCGTGGAACCAGCCAAGCCCTCACTGGAGTTGCTGCGCGCGCTCACCGACGAGCACGTGTTGCGCGCGCTGATGCGGCAGCCCCGCCTGACCCGGGCCGAGCTGGCCACGGCGACCGGCGTTTCCAAGCCCACGGCGGGCGAGAGCGTGCGCCGCCTGGTCGCGGCCGGCCTGGTCGCCGACACCGGCCAGCGCACCGCGGGCGGCCGGGGCCGTGGCCGCGTCGGCGCCTACTACGCCCTGGCCGACGACGTGGGCCTGGCCCTGGCCGTCAGCATCGCCCCCGAAGGCATCGTCGCCGAGTGCATCGACCCTTACGGCGCGGTGGTGTCCCGCTCGGAGCGGCCCATCACCCGCCCGGCCCACTCCGCCGAGGTAGCCGCCGCCCTCCGCGCCGCCGCCACCCAGGCCGTCGGAACGGCCCCCGTCGCCCCCAGCAACGCAGGAGTCCCAAGAACCCTGGAAGCCTCAAAAACCCTAGGAGCCCAGAAAACCTCAAGAGCCCAAAAAACCCCAGGAGCTCCAAGAACCCCAATCGACTCAGTAGTCCTGGGGGACCCGGTGACCCGGGCGTATGCGGCGGGCGGCCTCGGCGGGCCGGTGCGGCTGGCCGTGGTCAGCGCGGCTGACCCGGTGGACCGGGCCACCGGGCGGATGGTCCACCTGCCGGACAGCCCGTTCTTGCTCGGCGACCTGGACCCGGTCGCGGTGCTCGCCCCGCTGGTGGCCGGCCCCGTCATCGTCGACAACGACGTCAACTGGGCCGCCCGCGCCGAGCGCGACCACCACGTCACCGGGGCCGGCGCGCTAAACGACTTCGCCTACGTCTACCTGGGCGAGGGCCTGGGCTGCGCCGTCATCAGCGACGGCGAGGTCCGCCGCGGCCACGGCGGCCTGGCTGGTGAGATCGCCCACCTGCTGGTCGCCGGCCCGAACGGCCAGGCCACCAGCCTCATCGACGTCTTCGGCCAGCTGGGCCTACGTCAGCCCAACGCCACCGCCATCGACACCGCCCGCCTCCTAGCCGCCACCACTGCTCCCAGCTCCCCAGCCGTCCCGGGCGCCGCGTCCCCAGCCGTCCCGGACTCCGCGTCCGAAGTCAACGGCACCCTCCAGGCCGTGGCCCAGGCGGTGTCCGGGGCCATCGCCGCCGTAGTCGCGCTGGCCGATCCGGCCGAGATCGTCCTGGGCGGTCCCTGGGGCTCTCACCCCGTGCTCGCCGCGACCATCGCCGAAGCTGCGGCGTCCCTGCCCCGCCCGGTCCCGGTTCGCGTCGCCGCCGCGGCCACCGAGCCTGCCCTGTCCGGCGCCCGCGCCGACGCCCTGGCCCGCCTCCGGGCCGCCGTCATCGCCCGCGCCCAGCTCACCCCGCCCGGCTGAGGCGCCACGTCCGCCTCCTCAGTCACACCCGCCCCACGGCTCAGGCTGGGATGCGTAGTGAATGGCGCATTGCCCACAGCGGGGTGTCGGTAATGGTTCATCGCCAACAACGGTGCCGAGCCCACCCGCCTCGCCAACACCCCGAAGCCCCGTCAGCCCCGCTAACCCCCGTCGGGCCCCTTAGCCCCGTTCGTCCCTCCAGCCCCGACAGCCCCGACAGCCCTGTGAGTCCCGCTCGTCCCAAAGCACAGCCCTGGCCGGGTCGCGGGCGCGCGGGCGCGAGTTGGCGGCCCAAGGGGACTGACGCGGCGTCGTGCGACCTCGTTTTGGCTTAACGTGATCGCCATGAACCGGCCCTTCGAGGTGATCTGCGAGATCGAGCCCCCCACCGGGCCTGACCTCAAGCACGCCCGTCATCAGATCGGGGTGCTCAGCCCGGTCGCCGATGCGTTCCTGATCCCGGACAACCACATCGGCCGCGCGACCGTATCCAGCATCGCGGTCGCGCACGAGGTACAGGCCATGGGCGGGAACACCATCGCCTGCCTCAACTCCAGGGACCGCAACCTGCTGGGATTCCGCCGGGACCTGCTCACCGCCGCCGCCTACGGTGTCAGCCAGTTCCTGTTCGTCTACGGCGACAAGCCCAGCTCAGGCGGGCGCACCAGCGACCTGACCGTCCGCTCGATGATCGACGAAGCCCGGAGCTGCGCCACCGACCCGGTGTTCACCGGGGTACCCCCGTGGCGGATCGGGGCCGCCGCCTCCCTGCGGCCCCTGCCCCGCTGGAAACAATCCGCCGACTTCGTGTTCACCCAGGTCAGTTACTCGGTAGAGGCCCAGCTGCGCTGGCGCGACGCCAACCCCGTGGACATCCCGGTCTACGCAGGCGTCATGGTCCTGGCCAGCGCCGACATGGCCCGCCGCCTCGCCGCCTCCATCCCCGACATCGACATCCCCCAGCGGCTCATCGAACAGGTCGCCGCAGACAAGGCCGCCGGGGTAGACGCCGCCTGCGAGCAGATCCGCCAGCTACGCGACAACGGAGCGTTCCAGGGCGTCCACCTGGTCCCTGTGGGCCGGTACCGGGAAGTCTCAGCCCGCCTCGAAACCCTGCGCTGACCCGAGCTCCCGTCCCGTCGACCCCAGCAGCCCCAGCAGTCCCGAAGGCCGCGAGCGGTTACCAAGGCAATGGCGCCTTTACCCGTGCTCCAGCATGGGCAAAGGCGCCATCGCCCTCCCAGCCTGAGCTACCCGCGACCTGCGTCGCGGCGCGAATCGGAGTTTAGGCGGCTGCGGGACGTTGCCGGGCTGACGCCGGTCCTGGCCCGAATCAGGCCAACTGCGTGACGGACTGGACGGCGAACGTCGGGACGGCCAGTGGCACGGTCGCGGCGCAGTTGCTGTACAACGGGGCGGTTGCCGTCTGGACCAGCTCGACCTGGATCCGCCCCGCCGAGCCGGCCGCCAGCCCCGCCGAGCCGGCCGCCGGCCCCGCCACGCCCGCCGAGTCGGCCAGCAGGACCTGCCAGTGGCCCGGCGCGGTCGGCACCGAGCCGAGCGGCTCGTACGCCTCGATCCGCAGGTCGCCGAAGGCCCGGCGGGCCGCGTCCTGGGCGGTCTGCTCCAGGAACCGGTACGCGCTGCGGCCGCGCAGCCCGGCCAGCATGACCCGGCCCGCCCGGTACTCGTCCACCATCTGGCCGGCGTCCAGGACGTCGGCCCGGCCGTAGTTGATGCCGTGCGGGAACAGCAGCAGGGTGGCTGCGAACCGGTCACCGCCGATGTGCGAGCACTCCCACACCGCCGGTCCTTCCCGCCGGGCCAGCGACGTCGCCACCAGCCGGCCCCGGCTCGCGCAGCACTGGTCGTGGCGCCCGTGCGCGCACACCGCGATCACGGGCTCGGCCGACGGCGTACCCGGCTCGCTGTACACCGCGGTCAGGTACTCGTCCGGGCCGGCCACCTCGCCCCAGCGGACCGACTCATGCCCGGGATTGCAGTCCACCCGGGCCCACCGCCAGCGCCGCCCGCCGTCCAGCCGGGCCCGGCCGGAACGGCGGATGGCGACCAGCCGGAAGCCTTCGGCCGCGGCGCGCTGCTCGATCTTGATCCCCAGGGCCCGGTCCAGCACCGGCGAACCGCGGAACGCGTTCGGGCCCCACGCGCTGGCGACCTCGAGCAGCAGCCAGCGCCGCCCGTAGGACGCGGTGCCCGCCACGGGCTCGCCCGCTTCCAGCGACCGTGTGCTGCAGGTCAGGCCGCCGGCTGACCGTGGCCGGGTCGTGCCGCTCGCGTCCATATCGGCCAAGTCTGGACCATTCGCGCCAGTGCTGCCCACGTCAGGCCAGGGCGTCGGTGACCAGGATCCCGGACCGCAACAGCCTGCGGCTCACCACCAGGCTGTCGGCCTCGTCCAGCCCGGGCAGCGCGCTGGCCCGGTGCCGTTCGCCGCGGGCCAGGGCCCGGATCGCCGTCTCGCACTGGGCGGGCAGCCCGAGGCCCTGGTCGGGCACCTTCAGGTGGACCCCGGCCTGGTCCACCGTGACCTGGGCGTCCAGGCCGTGCCGCAGCCGGACGCTCACCTCGGCCGACAGCCCGGCCGCAGCATCCACGGTGGCCAGCGGGGAGACCGGTTCCGGCCGCACCAGCTGGTGCAGCTTGTGGCCCAGCGCCGCGGCGATCTGGTCCGGGCGGGCCGCGGGCGCCGCACCCAGGGCGTCAATAAAGGCCCGGGAGATGTCCGCGACAGCCGCCGTCACCTCGTCCGCGTCCACTCCCGAGGCCCCCGAGGCCCCCGAGGCGCCCGAGGCCGCCGAGCCCATGATCGGCAGCGGCGTGCGCAGGTCGTCTGCGGCGGCCACCGCGGCCGTCAGCTCACGGACCACGTCGGCGCCGGTGAAGTTGGCCACGCCGATGGTCAGGTGGATGGAGGTGCCTGCCCGCGCGACCGCGGAGTGCAGCCAGCCGCGCGGCAGGTACAGCGCGTCCCCCGGCCGCATCACCACGTCCAGCACGGGTTCCTCGCGGGCGCGGGCGGTCACCGCGGCCCGGTACTGCGACCAGGGTTCATCGGCCCGGGGATGGGTCCGCACCGGGGCGTGGATGCGCCAGTGCTTCTCCCCGCTGACCTGCAGCACGAACACGTCGTGCACGTCGTAGTGCGGGTCGAACCCGCGGTTGGCCTCCGGCGTGATGTAGGCGTTGACCTGGGCCGGGTGCCCGAGTTCGGCGACCAGCTGGCGGGTGAACGTCTGCAACGCGGGCCAGGTGCGGTGCAGCCCCTGGAGCACGATCGTCGCGCCGGCCGCGAACTCCCGCAGCACCATGGCCGGGTCGACCTGGTCCGCGACGGCCGCGCCGAACCCGCCCGAAGCGGTGAAGCAGTCGCCGGACAGCACCTTTCCTTCTTTGGCCATCCGGATGAACGGCGTCCGCAGCGCCCGGTCGGTCAGCAGCTCGTCCGCGGCCGCCGGGGAGAACAGGTCGGCGAAGTCCCGCGGCAGCGACCCGGCCGCCGAATGCAGCGGTCCGGTGGCCCAGTACTTATGCGCGAACACTTCGGGCGGCACGCAGACGCAGCGCCCGAGCGCGTACGCCCGGGCGCTGGTCTCGCTGGTCATCGGTTCAGCCAACGTCACGCACTGCCGTCGGCGCCACCATCGTGACCGCCGGGGTTGGCCCCGCCGTCGGCGGTACCTTCGCCACCGGCTGAGCGGTCGGCGCCGCCGTCGTGGCCGCCGGGGTTGGCCCCGC
This sequence comes from Streptosporangiaceae bacterium, assembly GCA_965277615.1. Taxonomy (GTDB): domain Bacteria; phylum Actinomycetota; class Actinomycetes; order Streptosporangiales; family Streptosporangiaceae; genus Bog-532. Next base: position 1,934,802 of record CBDIDG010000005.1, read on the forward strand.
CGTCGGCCGTGCCTTCGCCACCGGCTGAGCGGTCGGCGCCGCCGTCGTGGCCGCCGGGGTTGGCCCCGCCGTCGGCCGTGCCTTCGCCACCGGCTGAGCGGTCGGCCCCGCCGTCGTGGCCGCCGGGGTTGGCCCCGCCGTCCGCGGTACCTTCACCCGTGCCGGACTCGTTGCTGATGTCGCCATCGTTGATCGACATATAGCGTCCCTCCTCGCGTCGTCCACCCCGTTATAGGGCTCAGTTAACACGCTCACCAATGACCCCTTGAGGCGCACTGACGCCAAAGCTTCTTTCCGGCCAACGAGCGATTATGCAGCGGGCCGCCAGACCGCTCAGGTTCTGCCCTGGGCGCCCTGGGCGCCCTGGGCGCCCTGGGCTGCCCGGGCGGCCGGGGCGTGCCGCTCGCCCCAGGCGCGCAGTTCCCCAGGACCGGGCCGAGCTCGCGGCCGGCCGCGGTCAGCACGTACTCGTCCCGGGGCGGGTGGGAGCTGTAGCGGCGCCGTTCGACCAGGCGGCTGGAGCCGGTGCCTAGCCCAGCCGGGCGTACTCGATGATCGCGGCCGTGTCAGCGGCGGCCGGGAGCGTGCCGAACGTCGGCGCCCAGTCGCCGTCCAGCCGTGAGGCGCAGAACGCGTCGGCGACCGCAGCCGGCACGTGCCGGACCAGCAGCGCGGCCTGGACCGCGAGCGCGATCTCGCTGACCAGGCGGCGCCCCGCGCCCGAAGAAGCGGCCGCCTCCATCACGGCCGCCTCAATCCTGGCCGCCGCCGGGGCCAGCCGGGGTTCGGCGCCGGCGGCGCCCCGGATCTCGTCCAGCAACGGCTCGATGGCCTTGGGCTCGCGGGCCAGCACCCGCTGCACGTCGAGGACCATCATGTTCGAGGTGCCTTCCCAGATCGCGTTCAGCGGCGCCTCACGGTAGTAGCGCGGCAGCGGGTGCTCCTCGATGTAGCCGTTGCCGCCGATGCACTCGATGGCTTCCTCGGCCACCAGCGGTGCCCGCTTGCAGTTCCAGTACTTGGCCACCGGGGTCAGGATGCGGCCCAGCAGCCGTTCGCTCTCGTCGCCGCGCCGGTCCATGGTGCGGGCCAGCCGGAAGGCCAGGTGGGTCGCGCCCGCCCACTCCAGGGCCAGGTCGGCCAGCACCGGGGCCTGGACCGGCAGCTCGGACAGCCGGTGGCCGAACGCGCGGCGGTGGTCGGCGTAGTGCAGCGCCTGCGACAGCGCGGCCCGGATCAGCCCGGCCGAGCCGACCGCGAAGTCCAGCCGGGTGTAGTCCGACGAGGTCAGGATGGTGCGGACCCCGTGGCCCTCTTCACCCACGCCGATCGCGTAGGCGTCGTGGTACTCGATCTCCGACGACGCGTTGGCCCGGTTGCCGAGCTTGTCCTTGAGCCGCTGGATGACGATGCCGTTCGGGGTGCCGTCCGGCCGCCAGCGGGGGGCGAAGAAGCAGCCGGGCCCGGCCTCGGTCTGGGCCACGGTGAAGAACCCGTCGCTCATCGGGGCCGAGCAGAACCACTTGTGCCCGTTGAGCAGATAGGGCTGTCCCGGGCCGCGGGATCCGAGCGGCCGGGCCACGGTCACGTTGGCCCGCAGGTTCGAACCGCCCTGCTTCTCGGTCATGGCGTAGCCCACGGTGGCCGCGTGCTTGGTCGCGACCGGCGCGTAGGCCGGATCGTAGTCATGGCGGGCGACGCGGTCGGCGTAGGCGGATAGTTCCGGGGTGTCACGCAGGAACGGGATCCCGGCGTAGGCCATGCCGGTGGGACAGGCGGTGGCCCCGTCCACCTGGTTCCACAGGTAGGACTGGACGGCCCGGGCCAGGTGGGCGCCGGGCTGGCTGGCCGTCCAGGCCAGCGCGTGCACCCCGTGCCCGAAGGCCATGGCCATCAGCTCGTGGTAGGCCGGGTGGAAGTCGACCACGTCGATGCGGCGGCCCAGCCGGTCGTGGGTCCGCAGCTCGGGCAGGTGCCGGTGCGCGTCCCGGGCCGCGGCCAGCGTGGCCGGGTCCCATACCGCCCGGCCGAGCCGCTCGGCGTTCGGGCGGCTCCACGGCGCGTGCTCGCCGATGACGGCCGCAGCGATGACGTCTCGGCTGAACGCGTCGACACCAGTGAGGTCCTCAACCAGGTTGGTGCTCATGGGTTGCCTTCCTCAGACGTGGAGTCAGGGGAGCCGGCCACGGCCGCCCGGCAGAACGCGGCCACCTCCCGGGTGATCGCGTCCCGGTCCGGCGGGACCTCGGTGCGGCGGGCCAGCGGGGCGACCAGCGCCTCCAGCAGCGCGCCGACGATCGCGGCCCCGCGCAACCGGACGTCCTGCGGGACGAACTCGCCCGCCACGACGCCCTCGCCGATCAAAGCGGCGAACACGTCGGCCAGCCGGGCGCGGGCGGCCAGCCGGACCTGGTCGACCCCGGGGTCCATGGGCTCGACGATCACCGCGTAGGCCAGCCCGTCGCCCCGCAGCGCCCGGTCGGCGAACGTGGCCACCGCGTCGCTGATGCGGTCCAGCGCCGGGCGCTCCCGCTCGGCCGCGATGGCCTGGACCACGGCCAGCTCCCGGTCGCACACCACCCGGAGCATCTCGGTGAACACTGAGGCCTTGGACGGGAAGTGCCGGTAGACCGACCCGGTGGCCACGTCCGCCACCGACGCCACCACGGCGACCTGGGCCGCGGCGTACCCCTGCTCGGCCACCACGACCCGGGCCGCCTCCAGGATCCGCCGCCGGCTGTCGGCCACCCGGGCCGCCACCCTGGAACTAACCACGTCCCGCCCACCCCGCCAGCCTGAGGCCAGCCACGTTCCACCATTCCGCCAGCCTGGGACAAGCCACGTCCCGCCATCCCGCCAGCCCGAGGCTAACCACGTCCTGCCCTCCCCGCCGTCTCAGCCCACACTAAGTCGCCGGTCCAAAGATGAATCCTTATTCATTAATGAAGCAATATTCACCCAGACTGTCAACCCGCCCACGCCCGACGCCTGCGACGCTTTGACGCTCCCCGGCCCCGTGTAACCGGGCGGGTACCCGGTCGCCCGCAACACCGTGTGCAAAAACTGTCGTTATGGCAGCACTTTTTGCACACGGTATTTTCGGCCCAGCCTCATGCGCCTCCGAAGTCCCAGCCCCCGCAGGCGCCCTACCAGTCCCACACGTTCCGACCCCGCACCTCCACACCTCCGCACCTCCACACCAGGCGAAAACGTTTGTGATATCGCGTGCCCGCTGGGCTAGCCTGCGCGGGTGGTACACGTCGAGGCGGCGCACGTCGATTACTACCTGCCGGATGGCCGGTTGCTGCTGGCGGACGTCTCGTTCCGGGTCGGCGAGGGGCAGCCGGCCGCGCTGGTCGGCCCGAACGGCGCGGGCAAAACTACGCTGCTGCGCCTGCTGACCGGCGAGGTCGCGCCGGACGCGGGCTCGGTCACGGTGAGCGGGTCGCTCGGGGTGATGCCGCAGTTCATCGGCTCGGTGCGGGACGACCGCACCGTCCGCGACCTGCTGGTCACGGTGGCGCCGCCGCGGATCCGCGACGCGGCCCGGGCGGTGGACCAGGCCGAGCTGGCCATCATGGAACGGGACAGCGAAGCCGATCAGCTGGCCTACGCCCAGGCCCTCAGCGACTGGGGCGAGGCGGGCGGCTACCACGCCGAGGCGCTGTGGGACATCTGCACGATGGCCGCGCTGAGCGTGCCCTACGAGCAGGCCCAGTGGCGCGCGGTGAACACGCTGTCCGGCGGCGAGCAGAAACGGCTGGTGCTCGAGGCCCTGCTGCGCGGCCCGGACGAGGTGCTGCTGCTGGACGAGCCGGACAACTACCTGGACGTGCCGGGCAAGGAGTGGCTGGAGCAGCAGCTCAAGGAGACCCGCAAGATCGTGCTGTTCGTCTCGCACGACCGGGAGCTGCTGGCCCGGGTCGCGCGCCGGCTGGTCAGCGTGGAGCCGGCTCCGGCCGGTAGCACGGTCTGGGTCCACGGCGGTGGCTTCGGCGCGTACCACGAGGCCCGGGCCCACCGGTTCGAGCGGTTCGAGGAGCTGCGCCGCCGCTGGGACGAGAAGCACACCCAGCTCAAGCGGCTGGTGGCCGACATGCGCGGCTACGCCGGCCGCAGCGACGCGATGGCCTCCCGGTACCACGCGGCCCAGACCCGGCTGCGCATGTTCGAAGAGGCCGGCCCGCCACCGGAACCACCGCGCCCGCAGGACATCACCATGCAGCTGCGCGGCGGCCGGACCGGTCTGCGCGCCGTCACCTGCCAGCAGCTGACCCTGACCGGCCTGATGCAGCCGTTCGACCTGGAGGTGTTCTACGGCGAGCGGGTCGCGATCCTCGGCTCCAACGGGTCCGGCAAGAGCCACTTCCTGCGCCTGCTGGCCGGGCAGGACGTCGCCCACGAGGGTCAGTGGAAGCTGGGGGCCCGGGTCGTGCCGGGTTACTTCGCCCAGACCCACGCCAGCCCCGGCCTGGCCGGCCGCTCGCTGGTGCAGATCCTGTGGGAGGACCAGGCCAAGAACCGCGGCGCGGCCATGAATACGCTGCGCCGGTACGAGCTGGATGGGCAGGGGGATCAGCCGTTCGGGAAGCTGTCCGGCGGCCAGCAGGCCCGGTTCCAGATCCTGCTGCTGGAGCTGGCCGGGGCGACCGCGCTGCTGCTGGACGAGCCGACCGACAACCTGGACCTGGAGTCGGCCGAGGCGCTGCAGGACGGCCTGGCCGCCTTCGAGGGCACGGTGCTGGTGGTCACGCACGACCGCTGGTTCGCCCGCTCCTTCGACCGCTACCTGGTGTTCGGCGCCGACGGCCGGGTCCGCGAGACCACCGAGCCGGTCTGGCACGAGGCCCGCGTCAGCCGTAAGCGCTAACGGGTCAGCCGCCCCCTAGTAAGCGCCCGAGCCGCGTATCACCGCGAAGGCGGTCTTCCACAGGATCTGCAGGTCGAGAAAGACCGACCAGTTCTCCACGTACCGCACGTCGAGCCGGACCGCCTCGTCGTAAGGCAGATTGGACCGTCCGCTGACCTGCCACAGACCGGTGATGCCCGGCTGGACCTTGAGCCGCCGCTGCATGTCATACCCGTACTTTTCGGCCTCCGCCGGCAGCGCCGGGCGCGGCCCAACCAGCGACATTTCGCCCGTCACGACGTTGATGAGCTGCGGCAGCTCGTCCAGCGACCAGCGCCGCAGCCAGCTACCGGCCCGGGTGATGCGCGGGTCCCGGCGCATCTTGAACAGGACCCCACCAGCCGACTCGTTCAGCGCGGCCAGCTCGGCCTGGCGCGCTTCGGCGTCCACCACCATCGTCCGGAACTTCCACACCTGGAACGTGCCGCCGTTCTTGCCCACCCTGGTCTGCCGGAAGAACACCGGCCCGGGGTCGGTGACCCGGATGGCCACGCCGATGGCCGCGAACACTGGCAGCAGCGCCAGCAGCGCCAGCCCGGCCGCCGTCCGGTCGAGGGCGCCCTTGACGAGCCGTTTGACCCCGCCCAGCTCAACGTGATCAACATGCAGCAGGGGCAGGCCGGCCACCGGGCGGATGGTGGTCCGGGGGCCCGCGACGTCCAGCAGCGCCGCCGCCACGCACAGGTCGGTGCTGGTCGTCTCCAGCTCCCAGCCGAGTCGGCGCAGCCGCATGCCGTCCATCTCCGGGCAGGAAAGGACGGCCACCGTGTCCGCGCCGAAGTGGTCGACTGCGGCGGTGATGCTATCCAGATCACCGAACACCGGGATGTCCCCCACGGTGGGCGGCAGGCCGGGACCGGCCAGGCAGGCACCGACCATACACATCCCGTGGTAGCTGTGTTTGTCCAGCATCACGGCCAGCTGGGCCACGGACTGCGCGTGACCGACCACCACCACCCGGCGCATGCACTGCCCGGCACTGCGCATGCGGTGCAAGTGCTTGCGCAGCCAAAAGCGCATCGACAGATCCAGCAACGCGGTCGAGGGCATGGCCACCGCCACGTAGCCACGGGCGATATCGAGCTTGAACGCATAGGAAACGATGGCCACCGCGGCGGTCAGGCTGACCGCGGCGTTGAGCACGCGGCGGAATTCATCCGAGCCAACGCCGACGAACCGGGAGTCGTATCCCCCGGCCAGCGCGACCGCTCCCGCCCATAGCAGCGGAAGCGCGCCGGTGAAAGCCAAGTACTTGACCGGCTGCGAGCCTTGGCTCACGAACCGGGCCTGGACGGCCAGGATCCCGGCGACCACGGCACAGGCGAAGTCTCCGACGGCGGCCCGCACCAGGTAGGTCCGGGTCCAGGAGGCAGAATCCTGAGCCGCGCGCAGGGCCTGGCGTCCTGGAAAGGTTTCGGCAACGATCGGATGCCCGGCCACTACCGACCTCGGCCCAGCTGAATCTCATTACTGGCCACAGGGCCACCTCCCCCTCTACCGCCCGGGCCTTTCATGCGAAGTAGAGGACCCGCCGTGACCCCCGCGTGATACAACGAGTGCTGATCTGGCCTCAAATAACCGGTCAGAGGCTGGTCCGCGTATCACCGCCGAATCCGGAACGCTCCTATGGGAATGCGTTCACTGCGTTTGACGGTGCCTGATGACGGGCCACTCACCGTGCTGGCGATCGGCGCGCACCCTGACGACATCGAGATCGGGGCGGGCGGGACCCTACTCAGCCTGGCGCTCGGCCATCCTGGTCTCCGCGTCACGTACGTGGTGCTCACGGGAACGCCGGATCGCCATGAGGAAGCGCGGGCCGCGGCGGCGGCCTTCCTCCCCGCCGGCGAGCTGACCACCGAACTCCATGATCTGCCCGAGGGCCGGCTGCCTGCGGTCTGGGATCGGGCCAAGAATGCGCTTGAAGCCGTCGCGCGTTCCTGCTCGCCCGACATCATCCTGGCGCCGTCTCAGTACGACGCTCACCAGGATCATCGCGTCATCGGCGAGATCGTCCCCACGGTCTTCCGCGACCAGCTGTACTTCGCCTACGAAATCCCGAAGTGGGACGGCGACCTCGGCCGCCCGGCCACTTACTTTCCGCTGTCCGCCGACGTGATGCAGCGCAAGGTCGAGCTGCTGCACAAATCGTTCCCATCCCAGCGGCATCGCGACTGGTGGGACGACGAAGTCTTCCTCGGTCTGGCCCGCCTGCGCGGGATGGAATGCCGGGCCCCCTACGCCGAGGCTTTCCACTGCACCAAGCTGGTGATCGAGGCCCCGGTCTCCGTCCGTAAGCCCTGATCACATATTTAAAAAAGTCCCCGGCCGCCTGGGCGACCGGGGAATGCGGCGTACTGACGGTCAGCGCACGCCCTGGGAGATCGGCGTACCCGGCTGGGGGAACTGCGTGCTGCTCTGCCGGTGGAGCATCTCGTCAATGAGCCCCCCGGACAGCAGTTCCTGAATCCGCCGGAGGCGGATGAACCGCGAGGAGTTGAAGTCGGCCAGGGTCAGGCCGTACCGGGTGTAGGCCTCGAGCAGCTCGTTGACACCGTCCCGGACCGTCCAGCGCAGCTTGAGGTCCGGGAACGTGTCGTTCAGCTGAGAGAAATCCACTCGGTAGTCGCGCAGATCTGGCCCGGCGCCATCAGCGAACGACAGGGCCGATCCGGGCACCGCGTCCCGGACCATCTCCGCGATCTGCCGGACCTGAACGTTGTCCTGGTCACGGCCAACGTTGAACGCCCGATCGTGCACTACCTCACGCGGTGCCTCCAGCATGGCCAGGAACGCCCGGCTGATGTCTTCGATATGGACGAGCGGGCGCCACGGTGAGCCATCGCTTTCCAGCCGCACCTGGCCGGTGGTCATCGCGATGGCGGTGAGGTTGTTCACCACGATGTCCAGGCGGAGCCGCGACGATGCCCCGTAAGCGGTGGCGTTCCGCAGGTAGGTGGGGCTGAAATTGTCGTCGGCCAGCAGCGAGAGGTCGCGCTCGGCCAGCACCTTGGTCTCGCCGTACGGGGTCACCGGGAGCAGTTCCGCGTCTTCCCCCACGGCCGATGATCCGGCCGCCCCGTAGAGGCTGCAGGAGGAGGCGAACAAGAAGCGTTCGACGCCCGCCTCTTTCGCCGCCCGGGCCAGGCTCAGTGTCCCGTCCAGGTTCACCGAGAAGGTCGCGGCCCGGTTCAGATGCCCCAGCGGATCATTGGACAGGGCGGCCAGGCAGATCACCGCGTCGTAGCCGGCCAGTTCCCTGCTCTCGGCCGTCCTGATGTCACGCGGCGGCCGCGCGGCCGAGGTCTCCCGGGCAGGTCCGAGGTCGCAGCCTTCGTAGAGGCCCAGGTCATATCCGTCGACCTGATGACCCGCGCCTTGCAGCAGAGGGACGAGGACCGCCCCGATGTAGCCACCGTTGCCGGCAACGAGGACCCGCATTGAGTCTCCCTAACGTAGGAGGAGTTCGACTTCCTCCTTAAGAACCCCCGCCACCTGAGCCTGATACATGGGCCGGCTCCGGAAACCACCAAATACGGAGATTTGCCAGTATCACCGCCCACTGCCTGGCGCTCATATGCACAGGAGCCGGGAGGGGATGACCCCGGCGCGGCTAGCGGCAGGGGAAGCGATGAAGGTTGCGGTCTTCGGGCTCGGCTACGTGGGGACGGTGACGGCCGCCTGCCTGGCCTCGCACGGCCACGACGTCTGGGGCGTGGACGTCGACAAGGCCAAGGTGGAGGACATCCGGGCCGGTCGCAGCCCGGTGGCCGAGCCGGGTCTGGACGCGCTCATCGCCCAGGCCGTCGCGGACGGGACGCTGCACGCCACCACGTCCTGCGCGGACGCGCTGGACGAAAGCGAGGCTTCGCTGGTGTGCGTGGGCACGCCGTCAGGGCCCGGTGGCGCGACCGACCTGTCCTACATCCGCCGGTCGGTGGACGACATCGCGGCCGCGCTGCGGGTGGCGGTGCCGCCGGCCTCGGGCCACCACAGCGTGGTCATCCGCAGCACGGTCCCGCCGGGCACCATCGACCTGGCCGTGCTGCCCGCGTTGACCACCGGGCTGGCCGGGGCCCCGATCACTGCGGGCGCGGCCATGTGCCCGGAGTTTCTCCGCGAGGGGTCCGGCGTGGCCGACTTCTTCAGCGCACCGCTGATGGTGGTGGGCACCTCGGACCCACGGGTCGCCGAAACGGTGACCGCGCTGTTCGGGTTCCTGGACCAGCCCGCCACCGTGGTCCAGCCGCGCACCGCCGAGTCGCTCAAGTACGCCTGCAACGCGTTCCACGCGACCAAGGTGTCGTTCGCCAACGAGATGGGGCGGCTGCTGCGCCAGGTCGGCGTGGATTCCCGCGAGGTCATGGCGCTGTTCTGCCAGGACCAGGTGCTGAACATCTCGCCGGCCTACCTGCGCCCCGGCTTTGCCTTCGGCGGGTCCTGCCTGCCCAAGGACATCCGGTCCCTGCTGCACCTGGGCCGGATCAACGGCGCGGACCTGCCCATGCTGGCCGGCACGCTGGCCACCAACGAGGTGGTGATCAGGGACATGGTGGACCGGGTAGTCGGCACCGACGGGCGGAGCGTCGCGCTGCTCGGCCTGAGCTTCAAGCACAACACCGACGACCTGCGCGAGAGCCCGTACGTGGAGCTGGCCGAGCGGCTGCTGGGCAAGGGCTTCAACGTCCGGATCTACGACCCGGTGGTCAACCCGGCCCGGCTGATCGGGGCCAACCGGCGGCACATCGAGGCCAAGCTCCCGCACCTGGGCCGGCTGCTCGCGCACGAGCCGGGCCAGGCGCTGCACGGCGCCGACATCGCGATCGTCTCGTCCAGCGACCAGGCCGTACGCGACGCCCTGCTCAGGTCCGCGCCCCGGCACCTGTTCGACCTGAACGGGCGGCTCGGCCCGGAGGTCGAGGCGCAGCCCGGCTACGAAGGGATCGGCTGGTGACCCGGATCCTGATCATCGTCCAGAACCTGCCGGTGCCGTTCGACCGGCGGGTATGGCTGGAGTGCCAGGCGCTGACCGCGGACGGCTATCAGGTCGCGGTGGTGTGCCCCAAGGGCAAGGGTGACCCCGGCTACCAGGTGCTGGACGGCGTGGAGCTGTACAAGTACCGGCCGTACGCGCCGGGCGGCAGCAAGCTCGGCTTCGTCACCGAGTATGCCTATTCGTTCCTCGCCACGGCCTGGCACACGTTCAAGGCACGGCGGCGTGGCCGATTCGCGGTCATGCAGGCGTGCAACCCGCCGGACGTCTTCTGGCCGCTGGCCCTGATCCTGCGGGCCCTGGATCGGACCAAGTTCGTGTTCGACCACCACGACCTGTGCCCCGAGCTGTTCCAGTCCCGCTTCCCGGGCAGCAGCGATTCCCTGCCGTACCGGGGATTGCGGGCCCTGGAGCGGGCCACGCACCGGACCGCCGACCACGTGATCTCCACCAATGACTCCTACCGGGACGTGGCGATCAGCCGCAGCGGCAAGAAGCCCGCGGACGTCACCGTGGTGCGCACCGGCCCGGACCCCGAGCGGCTGCGCCGGGGCGAGCCTCATCCGGAACTGCGCCGGGGGCGCTGGCACCTGGCCGCCTATATCGGGGTCATGGGTCCGCAGGACGGGGTGGACATCGTAGTCCGGGCGGCCGACGTGATCGTGCACGAGCTGGGCCGGGACGATATCGCGTTCACTCTGATCGGCTCGGGTGACTGCTACGCCGAGCTCGTCGCCCTCCGTGACCAACTTGATCTGGCCGGGCACGTCGAGTTCACCGGCCGGGCGCCGGACGAACTGGTGGGGCAGATCATGTCGACCGCGGACGCGGGCCTGTCCCCGGACCCGAAGAACCCGCTCAACGACGTGTCCACGATGAACAAAACCATGGAGTACATGGCCTTCGAGCTGCCTGTGGTCGCGTTCGACCTGCGGGAGACCCGGGTGTCGGCCGCTGACGCCGCGGTATACGTGACGCCGAACGACGTGCGTGAGTACGCCAAGGCGATCGTGGCCCTGATAGACGATGAGGCCAAGCGGACCCAGATGGGCAAGCGGGGCCGGGTCCGGGTCGAGCAGGAACTGGCCTGGCCGTATCAGCGACGCGCCTACCTGGAGGTTTACCGGCAACTGACCGGAGGCCCGGCTGCGGCCGGGCCATCGGCCGCCGATCAGTCCGGAGCCTGATTTGGGTGGTATCGCCGGGTGCTACCAGCAGGGTGACGGCCACAAGCTGGTGGACCTCATGGACGACCGAATCGCCCATCGCGGCCGGGACGCGGCCGGACGGTGGGACTACGAAGATGAGCGGGTCGCGGTCCAGCTCGGCCAGCGGCGGCTCTCGGTCATCGACCTCAGCGTCGCCGCCAGCGGCCCGCTGACCAAGGCCGGCCTGACCCTGGTCTACGACGGGGAGCTGTACAACTACCGAACCCTGCGAGCCGAGCTGGCGGCCCGGGGAGCCAGCTTCACCACGCGGTCCGATACGGAAGTCGTGCTGGAGGCCTGGCGAGCCTGGGGCCCGGACGCGCTGGGCCGGTTCCGGGGCATGTTCGCGTTCGCCCTGTTCGACGAGCGGTCCGGGGACCTGATCCTGGCCCGGGACCCGTTCGGCATCAAGCCGCTGTTCTTCCTGCCGCGGGGCCAGGGCCTGCTGTTCGCCTCCGAGCTGAAGGCGATCGTCAGTGCCGTCGGCCCGGAACTGCGCATGGAGCCGGGTGCCCTGGTCGCGTCCATGCTGTATCACTGGCTGCCCGAGCAGTACTGCGCGATCCAGAACGTGGAAAAGCTGCCCGGGGGCTCCTGGGCCCGGCTTCGGCCGGACGGAAACTGCTCGATCCAGCACTACTGGCGAACGGCCAACGAGGCGGCCTGGGCTGCGGCCGGCCCTCCCCCCGACCTGCGCGCGGTGATGGAGGCGTCGGTCGCCGCCCACCTGGTCTCCGACGTGCCGGTGTCCACCTTCCTGTCCGGTGGGCTGGACTCGAGCATCGTCACCGCGCTCGCTCGTCGGGGCGTCCCGGCGATCGATGCTTACACGATCGTGCCTGGCCGGGGGGAACGGCATTCACAGGCCCTGTCCGACGATGCGGCCAACGCGCGGACGGTCGCCGCCCGCCATGGGATCACCCTGCACGAGATCGACCTTGCCCCCGACATTGTGGACATGTTGCCGCGCATCGTCGACGTCCTGGACGAGCCGATCGCCGACCCGGCTGCGATCAGCACCGTGCTCATGTGCGAAGCCGCCCGCGCCCGCGGAGTCAAGGTGATCCTGTCCGGGACGGGTGCGGACGAGCTGTTCGGCGGCTACCGCAGGCACCTGGATTGTGTGCTGGCCGACCGGTACGGCCGCATGCCGGCCGCCCTCCGCTCGATGGCGCGTGGCGCGGTGGACCGGGTCCCGGTCGGGGTGGCCGGTCGTGGGCTGCGCTGGGCGAAGCGATTCCTGACCTTCGCCGAGCTGCCGGAAGAACCCCGGTACCGCCGCAGCTACACCCTCTACGACCCGGCCGGTCTGGCCGGCCTGATCAGTCCCGACCTGGCCGGCCAGGTCGGAGACCTGGTGGCGAGCCATCAGCACATCTACCGGGACAACACGCTGACCGATGAGATCAACCGGATGTGCCTGGCCGACACCCGGCTGTTCTTGCCCGGGCTGAGTCTGGCCAGCATGGACCGGGCCGGCATGGCCGCCTCGGTCGAGGTGCGGTTCCCGTTCGTCGACCCGGAGGTGGCCCGGGCCGCGTTCGCCATCCCCGGCCGCGAGAAGATCTACCGGCAGCAGGGCAAGATCGCGCTCAGGCAGGCCGCCGAGGCCTGGCTGCCGCCCGAGATCGTGCACCGGCCCCGGGCTTCGCTCAGTGTTCCGCTTTGCGCCTGGGTCCATAACGACCTGCTCGAAGTCATCCAGGACGTGCTCGTCCATGGCGAGCTGGCCGGATCCGGCATGATCCGCCGCGATGCCCTGCTCGGCCTGATCCAGGACGAGCAGAGCGGCCGCCAGGACCGTTCCCGGCAGCTCTGGCAGCTGCTGACCCTCGAGCTGTGGCACCGCCACGCCCGGTCGCTGGGCGTAGCGGGCTGATCCGCACCACCGGAGGAAACGATGAACCAGGCAGCGCCGTCTACCGCGCGGATCGGACGGATCGGCTGGTACGCGCGCCGGGCCACCCGGATGTCGCCCGCCGAGCTGGCCGGGCGAGCCTACGATCAGGCGCGGCACACGGCCTGGTCACGTCGGCAGGTGCAGCGCGAGGAGATGACGGCAATGACGCCGGTGCCCGGCGGCCCGCGGCGGTTCACGGCCGTGCTGCCGCCGGACACCGCGGAGCGGGTGACCGAGGAGGCCCGGGCGGCCGTCCTGGCCGCCGCGGATCTGCTCATGAAAGGCGAATGGGAAGTCCTGGGCGTCGTCCGGACCGACCTGGTGACACCCGACTGGTTCCACGATCCGGTGACCGGCCGCCGGTCGTCCTCGGACCGCTACGCCTTCAGCATCAACCACCGATCGGAAGAGCAAACCGGCAACGTCAAGCAGGTCTGGGAGGTCTCCCGGCTGCACCACCTCACGCTGCTGGCCACCGCCTGGTTCCTCACCGGCGACGAGGCGTACGCCGACCGGGTGGCCGACCAGCTGCGCTCCTGGTGGCGGGAGAACCCGTTCCTGTCCGGCATTCACTGGACGAACGGGATCGAGCTCGGTGTCCGCCTGATCAGCCTGGCCTGGATCCGGCGGCTGCTGGACGGCTGGCCGGGGGCGGCCGGATTGTTCGAGGACAACGAGCTGGCGGTACAGCAGATCCGCTGGCATCAGCAGTACCTGGCCGCGTTCCGGAGCCGGGGCTCATCGGCCAACAACCACGTCATCGCCGAGGCGGCCGGGCAGCTGGTGGCCTGCTGCGCCTTCCCGTGGTTCTCGGAGACTGGGCGCTGGTCGCGTAGTTCGGCCCGCCTCCTTCAGCGTGAACTGCTGCGGAACACCTTCCCCTCCGGGGTCGGCCGCGAGCTCGCCTCGGACTATCAGCGCTTTGTCGCCGAGCTCGGGCTGCTGGCCGCGGTGGAAGCCGGGGCGGCCGGCCGGCCCCTGGACCCGGCCGTCTGGTCGCGGCTCGGCGCGATGACCGACAGCGCCGCCGCCCAGGTCGACCAGCGCCTGCGCCCGCCCCGGCAGGGTGACGGCGACGACGGGCGGGCCCTGGTGCTCGATCCGCCGGTGCCGGACAGCTGGGCGTCGCTGCTCTCGCTCGGGGCGGCCCTGATCGGCCGGCTGGACTGGTGGCCGCCGGTAGCCGCCGACGCGACCAGCGCGATCGTCGCCAGCCTGGCCGGTGCCCGCTCTGTCATCCCCGGGCGCCCCCGGTCCCGGCCGTCGCGGTTCGCCGACGCCGGGATGACGCTGCTGCGGACGGATGAGCTCGAGTCCCCGGAAATCTGGTGCCGATGCGACGGAGGCCCGCACGGCTACCTCAGCATCGCCGCGCACGCCCACGCCGATGCCCTTTCGGTGGAGGTCCGGCACGGTGGGGTGGACGTGCTCGCCGACCCTGGCACCTACTGCTACCACGGCGAACCGGCCTGGCGTTCGTACTTCCGCTCTACGATCGCCCACAACACGGTGGAACTGGACCGGCAGAGCCAGTCCGCCCACGGCGGTCCGTTCCTGTGGCTGCGCCAGGCCAACGGCCGGGAGATCGAGGTCACCGACACCAGCCAGGCCGTCCGGTGGACCGCCGACCACGACGGCTACCTGTCCTTGCGCCCGGCGGCCCGGCACCGCCGTTCGGTCCGGCTGGACCGTGCCTCGCGCGCCATCGAGATCGTCGATGACATCGACGCCGGCGAGCACGACATCCGGGTCGCCTTCCACCTCGGCCCCGAGGTCGAGGCGGAGCTCAACGACACCGGCGCAGCGCTGGACTGGACCGGTGCCGCCACCCCGGGAACGGCCCGGCTGGAGCTGCCGCCGCAGCTGCAGTGGAGCCTGCACCGGGGGGAGACCGATCCCATCCTCGGCTGGTACTCACCCGGCTTGGGGCGGAAGATCCCGGCCTACACCCTGGTCGGCCGGGGGCGGAGCACGCCCGGCGCGCCGTTCACGACCCGGCTGGTGTTCCTCGACGCCGATTGACCGGGTCGATCAGGAATCCGTTCCGGAGGAGCTTCTGGCCAGTTCGGTCAGGAGCTCCTCGTAGGCACGGGCCGTCTGCTCGATGCCGAAGTCACGTTCGGCCCGGGCCCGGGCCGCCTGGCCCAGCCGGGCCCGCAGGCCGGGGTCGCTCGCGAGCAGGCGCAGCCGGTCCGCGAGCCGGTCGACGTCCCCCACCGGGATCAGGTAGCCCTGTTCCCCGTCTTCGACGATGTCACTGATCGCGCCGCAGTCGCTGGCCACGATCGGCACCCCGGCCGCCATCGCTTCCATCAGCGCGATCGGTACCCCCTCGTGCACCGAGGACAGGCAGGACACGTCCAGCCCGGGGAGCAGCTGGGGGATGTCACGGCGGGTGCCGAGGAACGTCGTCCGGTGGCCGATACCCAGCCGCTCCGCCGTGTCCTGCAGCTGCGACCTCAGCTCCCCGTCACCGATCACGGCCAGGCGCAGCGACGGGACGTCGGGCAGGCACTTGGCCACCGCCTCGAACAGCACGTGGTGGGCCTTCTGCGCGCTGAGCCGCCCGACCACGCCGACGACCACGTCGCCAGCGGCGGCGCCCAGCACCGTCCGGGCCTGGGCGCGCTCGGCCGGACCCGGGCGCTCGGGCAGGACGATCCCGTTGGGGATGACCACCTCGCGGACCGACTCCCAGGCGTGACGGCCGACGCCTTCCTGCGACCGCAGATACTCTCCCTGGCTGGCGGCCAACAGCACGAGCGCGTCCGAGACCCCGAGGGTCCGCACCGCCCACGGCGGCAGCACCCGGCGCCCGATCGAGGTCAGGTCCATGTCGTGCGCGGCAACGATGTTGACCGGCACCCGGGCGATCAGTGCGGCCAGCCGCCCCAGGGCCAGGCTGGCCCGGTGGTGGTGCGCCACCAGCACCGCGTCCGTCCGGTCGGCGCGCAACGACGCGACCAGCCGCGGCAGCGTGCGCCAGTCGAACTTGCCCGCCCGGTCGAGGGTCTCGACCTCGAAACCGGCCGCGCGGAAGTCGGCGGCCAGCGGCCCGGCCTCGCGCAGGCAGACCAGCCGCGGCCGGACCACCGCCGGGTCGAAGTGACGGAACAGGTTGAGCAGCAGCATCTCGACGCCGCCGACGAACGTCAGATCGAGCACCACGGTCAGGCGGACCGGCCCCCGCCCCGGCCGTGGTCGCGGGCGGCCAGCCACCTGGGCCGCCGGGACCGGAGCGGGGGCGGCCACCGCGGTCAGTTCCCGGGCGGCCGCCTCCACGCTGGTGTCCAGGCGGAACTCGCGCTCCACCCGGGCCCGGGCGGCCACGCCCATCCGCTGGCGCAGCGGGCGGTCACGGAGCAGCCGGGCCAGCCGGTCAGCCATCGCGTCCGGGTCGTGCGACGGCACGAGGTAGCCGGTGGTGCCGTCGGCCAGCATCTCCCCGACCCCGCCGACGTCCGTGCAGACCGCCGGCCGCCCGGCGGCCATCGCCTCCAGCAGCGCCATCGGGAAGCACTCGATGGTGTACGAGCAGAGCGTGAAGACGTCCAGGGCGGGCAGCAGGCTGGGCACGTCGGAGCGGTTCCCCAGCAGGCGCACGTGGTCGGCCAGCCCCAGCTCGGCCACGGTTTTCTCGATCCGTGGCCGCATCGGGCCGTCCCCGATGACCAGCACGGTCAGGTCGGGGAACTCGCCGATCAGCTTCCGGGCCGCCTGGAGCAGCAGGATGTGGTCCTTCTCGGGGCGCATGGCGGCCACGATGCCCACCACCGGCCGGTGCCGATCGAGGCCGAGCCGGCCCCGGGCCTGCTCCTGGCCGGCCGGGTCGTAGCCGGCCGGGTCGACCCCATTGTGAATGATCCGGATCTTGTCCGCGGGATAGCCCAGAGCCCCGGCCAGGTAGCGGGTCTGGGCGTGGGCCACCCCGAAGTAGGCATCGGTGCTCCGATCCAGCAGCCGGTCGGTCAGCCGACGCACCCACGTGCGGTCGTCCATATCGCCGCAGTTGTGCACCCACACCACCCGGCGCGGCACCCGGGCCAGGATGGCCGCGAGTCGGCCCAGCAGTTCCGCGTTGTACCCGCGCGCCAGCACCACGTCCGGACGCTGACGGCGCATCTCGCGCACCAGGTCGGCCGCGGCGGCCAGGGCTTGCCGTTTGGTCCGCCGCAGGGCGACCGCCGGAACCCCGGTTCCGGCTAGCTCACCGAACAACGCCCCCTCGGCCCCGATGCACACGACCGAGCAGGCGAACCAGGCTGGGTCGAGGCGCGGCAGCAGCGTCGTGACGTGCCGTTCGGCGCCGCCAGTGCCGAGGTCCGGCACCACGTACATCACCCGCAGCGGGCGGCCGGACCGGGTCACGACACCCCCGCCGGTACGGTCACCGGCCGGGCACCCCTCCGGTCGGGCAGCGCCGGGATGTCGGTCGACAGCCACAGCGGGGCCCGGGGGCGCCGGGCGGCCTGTTGCCGGTCCCGCGCCGCCACCGTCATGCCGCATATCAGGAACACCATGCAGGTCGGGAAGTCCAGCAGCCGTGTGTCGGCGAACGCGCCCGCCGTGATCTGGGTGGTCAGCGCGCAGATGCCGATCACGGCCAGCCGCCGGCCCATCAGGCCCTGGGCCGGCAGGATCCAGTACGCCTGCAGCAGCAGGCCGCTCAGTGGGACCAGCACGCACAGCCATAGCACCAGGCCGATGAGGCCGAGGTCGACCAGGATGCCCAGCTCGGTCTCGTGCGAGGCGATGCCCAGCCCGTCGGACCACGGGACGGTGTTGGACCACTGCTGGTGGTGGTAGGTGTTGACTGCCATGAACCGGCCGATGCCCCAGCCGAACCATGGTTCCCGCTTGAAGGCCCAGATCGAGGTGGCGATCGCGTTCAGCCGGTCGAATACCTCACCGGTGGACCCGACCCCGCCCGCGTCCCGGTTCGCGCTGGTGAACGTCGACCAGTTAGTGGCGATCAGCAGGACGACCACGCCGATCAGGGTGGCGAATACCGCCCGGGCGCCGGGCGCCAGCGCGACGCCGATGATCAGCGCCAGCGCGAACGCCAGGTAGATCGCGCGGGTGTGGGTGAGGTAGATGGCCAGGCCGGACGGTATCGCGTACAGCCACAGCAGGACGCGCCGCCAGGTCGGCATGCCCCGATCGGCGGCCAGCATGATCGCGATGACCAGGCCGATGACCAGCACTATGCCGTTAGCCACCGGCTGGTTGAACACGCCGTTGGCGCGGCCCGGCCAGCCTGGAGCGTCCACTATGTAGCGCGGCCAGACCAGGCTCGGCGCATCGAACTGGTCGATGCTCACCAGCACGGAGTACGCGGCGAAGCCGAGGATCGACCACAGCACGAACCGGACGGCCGACTCCCGGGCGAACAGCCGCCGGCCCAGCAGGTACATCGTGAACGGGATGGCGGTGCTGGTCTCGATATAGCGGGAGACCGGCGTCAGCGCGCCGCTTACCGTCGATGACAGGGCTGGATACTGATGCGGCAGCACCATCGAGCCGTAGCTCCACAGGATGTACAGCACCATGGCCACCTCGACGAAGGTGACCTTCGGCAGTTCGAACCGGTGCCGCCACATGAAGACCGCCGCCGACACCAGCGCCAGCGCCCACGCGATCAGGAACGGGTCGGCCACGACCAGGTGGGGCAGGGCCAGCCGCAGGAACATCGTCCCGAGGACAAGGACCACGGCCAGCGGCGGGTGACGCAGGCAGACCGTCACGATGATCGCGCCGAGGATCAGCAGCAGGAGGCCGACACCGAGGCCGCCCTTCAACCGGGACCCGACCAGCGCGAGGATCGCGAGCACGACGGTCACCGCGCCGACGACCTGGCTGGTCCGGCCGAAGCCGTCCGTCAGCACCCGGCCGCCGAACCAGTCCGTTCGCAACCGGCCGCTCAGCCGTCGGCCGATCGCCGGGGCGGAGCGCCGGGTCATACCCGGCTGGTCCGTGACTCGGGGCCGGCGCTGGACGCCGTCTGGTCCAGAGGCCGAGCCAGAGGCAGCGGCACGGTACGGTCATCGCGGTCATCGCGGTCATCGCGGCCCGTCTCCTCACGACGCGGCTGCCGCTCTACGAAGGCCACTCCGAGCAGGGACACGCCGCCTCGCTCCAGCTGGTCCCGGACAGCCGCCAGGGCATCCGCGGATGATCCGGCCCCGGCGAGCAGCAGGGTCCGGTCGGCCACGGCGCAGACCATGTACGACTCCGGCGACTCGGACGCCACCGGCGTCTGGATCACGATCAGGTCGGCCCGGCTCCGCAACGAGTCCACCAGGTCGCGCAGGTGCTCGATCCCGAGCAGGCCGTTCATGTCCCGCGGATCACTGACCAGGAAGACCTCGCGCAGGGCCCCGGCCGACCCCCGCGACACCAGCAGCCATCCGTCGCCGACGGGCTCGATGTCCCCCTCGACGGCGTCGAACGGGGTCGGTGCGCCGTCGGCGTGCACCAGGATCGTGCGCAAGCCGTGATCCGCCCGGTAGCGGGCCAGGCGCGCGGCGATCTCATCGTCCGCGGGCGTCTGCTCGACCGGAGTCACGGCGATCACGGCCGGCTTGGGCAGATCAAGCAGCGCGACCGAGGTGGCGAGCTGGCGCAGTTTCCGCTCCCGTTGCAGCTCAGCCTCTTCCCCGCCCCCCGCCGGAATGACCACCAGCGGCTCGATCCTGGCCTTCTCGGCCAGTTCGGCCGGACTGGACAGCCGTCGCGTGGTGGCCCCCAGCAGCCAGGCCAGCAGGCAACCGAGGATCAGCCCACCGACGACCGACTCACCGACGACCTTCTTGAATCCCGACTTCACCGCGGTGACGCCGGCGTCGGCTTGCAGCATCTGCAGGCTGTTGGTGGGATCGGCGTTGACTGCGTTGATCCGGTCCTGCATGTCGATCTCGGCGGGCACCCGGATCGCGCCGCTGACGGAGTTGGTGTCGGCCTTGACCGCTTGCTGCATCTGCTCGATCAGGCTCTGCCGCCCGGCCGCCAGGCTGGCGTTCACCTGCTTGATGAACTGGCTGGCGGCGTCCTTGGCCGCCAGTTGAGCAGTGGCCTGGTCGGGGGCAGTCGCCGAGATGTAGATGATCGGGCTCGCCGCGGCCGTCTGCGCGGTCAGCGTCACGTCGGAGGGCAACTTGATCGCGCCCCGCAGCGTGTCCTGGTACGACGGCTGGATGAACGTGTCGACGTATCCGCTGGCCAGGACCCCGACCTGGTCGGGGGAAGCGTTCGCGGACTGGGTGGCGATCGTCGCCGTACCGGTGTAGTGCGTACCGGCATGTCGCTCGCTGACCCCGAAGGCCACCAGCCCGGCCAGTAGCGTGATCGCCACCACCAGGAACCATCGACTACGGATACGAGCGAGATGTGCCCCGAGGCTCATCCGCATGCTCCCTTCTTAGGAGTATGTCCTCCGGAAAATCCCGGGGTGACTCATCGGCTCCCGGCCTTTGTGTGCATACGAGCACTGAGCGGAGGCGCTTGATACAAGGCCGGTTATCTTTCGCCTGGCCGGGAGGTGCCGCCCGGATCAGGTATCAGCCGGCTGTCCTTGCGGCTCTTGTGGGGTGAATGGCGGGCCCTTGGCCCGGCCTTCGGCCGCAGGTGTCGATTCGGGAGAGTGACCGGTGAGCAAGTCCACGTCGGAATCGACGCCATTGGTCAGCTTCCTGACGACCGTCTACGGCACCGAGGACTTCCTGCCCGACATGATCGACTCGGTGGTGGCGCAGACCTCGCCGGACTGGCAGCTGGTCGTCGTCGACAACGGCCTGTCCTCCCGCGCCGTCGAGATCGTCTCGCGGTACCTGCCAGATCGCCGGATCCGGTTGCTCCGGCAGGAAAACCGCGGTTACCGCGGCGGGATCACCAGCGCGGCCGCGGCCGCCACCGGCCGCTACCTGAGCGTCCTGGACAGCGACGACAAGATCATGCCGTCCTTCGTGGCCACGATGGCGCAGGTAATCGAGGGCGAGCCCGGTATCGACGCCGTCGGCTGTGATGCCGTCCAGTTCCTCGACGCCGAGCAGGCTCACCTGCCCGCGGGCTACCTGGCCTCACTGGGGGTGCAGTGGCAACCGCGTTACGCCAGCCAGCCGCTGACCCTGTCCGACGCTCTGGCCGGTGTCATCCCCTACTACACCGGCCTGGTCCGGCGGGCGGCGTGGCAGCGGGTCGGCGGTTACGCCGATCACGATCCCGATGTCGACGAGTCGGTCGTGATCTGGCTGCGGCTCGTCCAGCAGGGCGACGTCCGGCTGATCGACGCCCCCCTGGGCTGGTACCGGATCCGGACGAACTCGCTGTCCCGCGACCCTGCCAAGGTCGAGGCGTTCGAGCACGCCCTCATCACCGCGTTCGCGCGCACCGCCGAGAGCACAGCCTCGGCCAGGGACCGGGTCCTGGTCGAGCAGACCGTCGCCCGGCTTAAGTACCACCAGGAACTGCGGCGGGCCCGGTGGGCCCTGCTGGACGGAGACCCGAACTCGGCCCGCCGCCACGCGCGGCTGGCCTTCACCCACAATCCAGGGCTGCGCCCGGGCCTGGTGGTCGCCTCGCTGACCATCTCGCCCGCGCTGCTGCAGCGGCTGCACCCGTACAAGCAGCGAGCGGCGGCCCTGTGGCTGCGGACCCGTGAACGCCGGGTGGCCAGGCGGCCCGCCCGCACCGAGGCCTCCAACCCAGGGTGAGGACATTTCATGGCAACCACAGCAGCTGACCTGCCCCGGATCGTCCACGTGGGGCCGGGGCTGGCGGTCCGCGGCGGCGTGTCGGCGGTCGAGCGGCTGATCATCGACTCCATCCGCGACCACGCCCAAGTGGAGCACGTCGCCACCATGGAAGACGGCGGCCCATGGCGCCGGGCGCGGGTCTTCGGGACCGCCCTGTGGCGTGTCCACCGCCTGCTGCGGGACGGCCGACCGTGCATCTTCCATGTGCACTTCGCCTCGCGGGGGAGCACCCTCCGCAAGTGCATCATCGCCGTGATGGTCCTGCGGAAGCCCGGCTGGCTGGTGCTGCACGCCCACGGTGGTGCGTTCGACCGCTTCTTCTCTCACCTGCCGGGACCACTGCAGGGCCGGGTGGCCGGGATCTTCCAGCGCTCACACGGTTTCGTGGTCCTGTCCTCCCAGTGGCGGGAGTTCTACGCCAGCCAGCTCGCGCTGCACCGGGACCGCATCCAGATCATGATCAATCCCACCGATCTCACCAGCGCGGTGCCCGATCGGAGCCGTCGCGAGAGCGTGCAGTTCGTTTTCCTCGGCCGCATCGACGACTACAAGGGAGCGTTCGAGCTGCTGGACGCCTACCAGGCGTTGCCGGCTTCATCCCGGGCCCGGGCGCGCCTCGTGTTCGCCGGGAACGGGCGGGTCGGGGAACTGCGGCGGCTGGCCGCTGGCGCCGGCCCGGACGTGGTCGTGCACGACTGGCTGGACCCGGAGCAGCGCGACGGCCTGCTGGCCGCCAGCGACGTGCTGGTCCTGCCCTCGCACAACGAGGGCGTGCCGATGGCGATCCTTGAGGCGATGGCGCACGGCCTGCCGGTCATCGCCACCCCGGTCGGCGGGATCCCCGACGTGGTCCAGGACGGCCGGGAGGGCATGCTGGTCGAGGTGGGGGACCAGGTCGCGCTGACGACAGCGCTCGACCGGATGGTGGCCGACCCCGGCCTGCGCACGTTGCTGGGCAAGGGCGCCCGGGCCACCGCCGAGTCCCTGGACATGACCAACTACGGGCAGCGGCTGCTGGAGTTCTACCGGACGATCACCACTCCATCCCACGCACCGCCACCGGCAAGCTTAAGAATGCTGTGATCGACCCGGACAATTCCTTCCCCACGTACACGTCCTGAAATCGAGGTATCGGTGTCCCGCTCTGACCGCCCACGGTTCACAACCAGGCGAGGGTTCCTGCTCGGCGGGGCGGCCATCGTCGCGGCCGGGGCGTTCGACGTCAGCGGGGTCATGCACAAATCGAAGACCCCGGCTCCCTGGGTCGATGCGGCCCGGGCCGAGGCGGCCCGGGAGCTGACGTACCCGCGGACCGCCACCTACTTCCTCGGCCAGGACCGCCTGCCCGCCATTTCCACCTTGGCCAGGTACGACCTGGTGGTCGTCAACCACGAGTGGCCGCACCGGGTGCCGCGCGACTTCTTCGTCCACCTCCGCAAGGCCAACCCCCGGGTCAAGCTTCTCGCCTACGTCGACCTGGTCGACTCGCTGGCCCAGCTCGGCACGCCCTCGTCCTGGCCGGACAGCTACGCGCTGTGGCAGTTCCGGACCCCGACGTCGAGCCGCTTCCCGAAAAGCTGGCTGGCCCACACCGCCGACGGCATCCCGGTGCACGAATACCAGGACAATGTCATGACCAACCTCACCGACGTCTGTCCCAAGGTCGGCGGGCAGCGGTTCGCCGAGTACGGGGCCAACTGGGTGGCCGGCTGGGTCTGGCCGACGAAGGTCTGGGACGGTGTCTTCCTCGACGTCTGGGGCGACACCCTGTGGAGCGTCGACCGGCCCGGCTGGGACATCACCGGTACCGGCGTCAACGTGCTCAACACCAAGATCTACGGGCCCGGCAACCCGCTGGACCGGGGGCTCACCAGCGCCGAGCGCATCATGCGGGCGCGGATGCCGCACGCGACCCTGGTCGCCAACGGGACCCGCACCCTGCACTCCGGCCTGCTGGACGGGCTGGTCTGGGAGAGCTTCGCCGACCCACTGGCCAACCACGACCCGACCATCGACTTCACCCGGTACGTGACCAACGGCACCGCCTCGACCCATCGCAGCCCCGGCCTGAGCATGACCATCACCAGCCGGCGGACACCGGCTGGATCGGCCGAGGACTACCGGCGGGCCCGCTTCGCGCTGACGGCCACGCTCATGCAGGACGGGTACTGGGCCCCCATGGACCAGGGCTACGGCGTGCCGCTGTACTACGACGAGATGGACGGGGCGGGCCGGGGCCGCGGCTACCTGGGCCACGCGCTGGGGATCAACCCGTCCTGGTCAGACATCACGACCACCCGGCAGGGCAGCACCGGGAGCCCCGCCCCGCAGGTGTACCGGCGGGACTTCCAGCACGGCATCGCCCTGGTCAACGTGGGCCAAGCTGCCCAGGAGGTCGCACTCGGCCGCACCTACCGGCACCTGTCCGGGGTCACCAACCGGACGGTCAACAACGGCAACGCCGCCACCCACGTCACCGTCCCGGCCCAGGACGGCGTCATCCTGATGAATTCCTGACCACGGCGGTCAGGGGACGTCGAACGAACACCACTGCAACCCACCGCGCGGTGGGCCCACTGCGCGCAGATCGTCGAAAACGAGGGATGGTCGCGTATCACCGGTTGGGGTTGGCGAATCATGTAAACGATCGGGCTGGGCACGACACCTGGGCGCCGGTGAGGCGATCGTGGTCGTCATGTGCTGAGCCACCCATTAGTAAGTCGACGAGCACGGTGTCGACCACGTGATCGGAGTGCAGGTGAGCAATTCCGCCGCGCCGGAAGAGCATACGTGGGGCCCATGTCTGGCCGAGAACGTAACGTACAACGAATGATTACCAACTTTGGTCGGCAGATCTTCCTCAAGTCTGGACCAGTTGTAAAATCTATTGCCGACCCTATTGCCGGACTTATGCCGCCGTCAATGCGATTTGGCGGCAGCTCCTATGACCATTGGTCGCGAATAGCCGGCATGCACCCGAACCATAAGCAAGAAGCGGCTGCTAAGCGTTCCGAACTACTGATGGAAGTTATTTGCTCAGCCCTCCGTGGCTCCGAGTTCTACAAGCCATATCAACGCCTGGCCCCTCGAATTACGCAGCAATCGGCTTACGAAACGCTCGTGAAGCTTCCGATAATCTCCAGGGATGAGCTTTCACAGCATCCGGAGCGCATGATTGCGACGAAATTGGCGGACGTAGATCTTGCGTCAACGAGCGGCTCGTCTGGCAAACCGGTTCGCTTTTACCTACCCAAAAACCGAAGATCCGCAGAATGGGCCTTCATGGTCAAGGCGTGGGATCTAGCTTGTGGATACGAGCTAGGCGATTGGCGAGCATTGATGCGAGGGCTTGAGTTCAAAGACTCGAAACCGTGGCGTGTTAGTAATGCTTTCTCGGAACTCAGGCTCTCCCCTTTTCACATGACCCCCGAGAATCTATTGATCTTCCAAAGGCTGATCGCTGCACGACCAATCCGCTACCTGCATGGATATCCAAGCGCGATTGACACGTTGGCGCGGAGTGTCATCGCGGCCCGTGACCCACACAAGCTTTCCGCCTTGATCAAAGGGGTCTTGCTCATTTCGCAACCAGTGACGCAGGATCAGCGTCAGGCCATTGCCAAAGCGTTTCCGTCAGCTCGCATCGTTGTCCAGTACGGGCTCACCGAGCGAACTGCATTCGCTCTAGAGCGAATGGACGAGCCAGGCGTCTATGACGTGAATCCTATGTACTCAACTGTCGAAATTCTCGATGACAATGACCGGCCTGTCGAAGCCGGGCAACGAGGAAGGATCATTGGTACGAGCCACATCAACACTGCCGCACCGATTATTCGATATGACTCCGGCGATACGGCCGCGGTGATCTCCATTGACGGCGAATGGCCATCGTGTCGCTATGTCCTGGCCGATATTCAACCGAGGAGAGAAGATTCATCCGTCGTCGGTCGTGATGGGCGTAAGGCGCATGTTGTTGCGTTGAATTTGCACAGCACTGAGTTTTCCAAAGTCGCCGAATATCAGTTCGTTCAGCTGGCGCCGGGCGCAGTTAAGTTGCTGCTCGTACCAACTGAACGTTCGGCCGCCGCGGTCATGCCCGCTGTGGCTAGGCAGTTCGCTTCAAAGCTAGGTAATGCATTTGAACTCAGCTTTGAAGTTCGCGACAAAGTGATCATACCGAAGAGCGGCAAACGCCGACTCGTTATTGCCAAGGATGAACTAACTGAAAAATAGGCCGGACGTCTTGGTGCTGGGTCCTGTCTTGGCGGTGCCAGCGGCGTGTGGATTCTCCGGGCGAAGTGCTCACCATGGCAGGCCATGCCGATCGGCGGTGTCCGTCAGGATGCTTCTGTCCCGTGGCCATCGCTAAGCGTCGAAGCGAAGCCCGAAGGGCCTCCGTACGTGGCTTACGCTTGCCGGCCAGAGATACTCATCGATCGGCGGCTGATCCCGGTATCATCGGCGAGGGTTCGCGAGTCCTCTTAACGTGGAAGCGAACGAGACTGACGAGACGCCCATCGAGACCGTGGCGCCCCCGCAGCAGCGACCTGCGCAGGACACCCGGCCGCTGCGCATCCTGATCGAGAACAGCGAGTACTGGTTGCGCAACAACGGCGACCTGGCCATGCTCGCCGTCGCCCTCGACCGGCTGCACCAGCGGTGGCCGAACGCGCGGATCGCCGTGTTGACCGACTCCCCGTGCCTGCTTCGCGCCTACTTTCCCCGCGCCGAAGGCATCTCGGTCTTCGACAAGGACCCCTGGGCGCCGCCGTCGGCGCTGGAGAACCTGTGCGGGCGCCTCGGACCCCGGGTGGTCGGGCCGATCGCGCTGGGGCGGCTGCGCCTGAACGTACGGCGCAAGCAGCTACCGGGCAAGCTGCGGGCCGGCCGCCGCAAGGCGCTGAGGAAGGTGCTGGGCCGCCCCGTGCCGGTGTCCACGGCAAACCCTGAAAACGCTCCCCTGCCGACGGGTCCCCTGCATCCGGGCAGCGCCATCGCCGCGGCCCAGGCCTCACTGGTGCTGGCGCTCGGCGGCGGCTATATCACCGACTCCGACCGGTCCCAGACCGTGCGGGTGCTCAACCTGCTGGAGCACGCGTCCGACAGTGGCGTCCCGGTAGCCCTGGTCGGGCAGGGACTGGGCCCGCTGGAAGATCCTCAATTTCAGGCCCGGGCCGCTCAGGTGCTGCCCAAGGCGGGCCTGATCGCCTTGCGGGAAAACCGTCAGGGCCCGAAGATCCTCGACCGGGCCGGGGTGGCCGCCGAGCGCGTACTGGTCACCGGGGACGATGCGATCGAGCTGGCCTACGGGGCGCGCCGGGACGAGATCGGCTCCAATCTCGGATTCTGCCTGCGGATCGCCGGCTACTCACCGGTATCCGGCGGGGTGGCCGACCTGGTCGGCCGGGTGGTCCGGGACGCGGCCACCGAGCACGCCGCCGCGCTCATCCCGCTGATCATCGCCGAGTTCCGCAACCAGGACCGGCGGTCGACCCTGCCGCTCGTCCGCGGCTACGCCACCGTGATCGGCCCGCCTCCCCGGTACGTGCACCCGGCCGAGATCGCCCGCCGGGTGTCCCGGTGCCGGGTGCTCGTGACCGGTGCCTACCATCTCGCCGTCTTCGCGCTCTCTCAGGGCATCCCCGTGGTCGCGCTGACCTCTACCGCGTACTACGACGACAAATTCCTCGGGCTCGGTGCGATGTTCGGCCAGGGCCTGACCCTGGTCCGCCTCGACGATCCCAGCCTGCAGCAGACGCTGGGCACGGCGATCGATCAGGCGTGGCGGACCGCTCCGGCCGTGCGGGAGCCGCTGCGCGCCCGGGCGCGGATGCAGATCGACGCCAGCCGGGCGGCGTTCGACCGCGTCGCCAATTTGGCCGGAGCAGCTGTGACAGTCTCGACCCCGTCGGCCCACGACGATCTCCCGGCCGAGGCCGAATGGGCCACCGCCGGAACGAACCTGCCCACATGACGGTAACGGCGCCAGTCGCCGAGACCCCGTCCACGAGCCACAGGTCCCTGTCCGGCTCGGTCGGTCGCGTGGCCAAGGCCTCGGCGCTGGCCCAGATCTTCGGCCAGCTGGTGTCGTTCGCGCAGACGATCGCTCTGGCCCGCCTGCTGACCCCTTCGGACATCGGCATCTTCACCGCCGGCACGGTGCTGACCACGCTGCTCACCAATTTCGTGGAAGGTGGACTGCAAGCCGGCCTGGTGCAACGCCAGGGTGACCTGGCCGACGCCGACGAGACCGTGTTCTGGGTGACCTTGATGGTCGGCTTTGCCGCCAGCCTGGGCTGCCTCGCAGCCGCACCCGTGATCGCCATCGTCTTCAACAGCCACCTGGCCGGCATGGTCGCCGCATCGACCGCGGGCGTCCTGCTCATTCACTCGCTGACGAACGTCCCGGAGGCGGTGCTGCAGCGCGAGTTCAGTGTCGCCCGGCGGCTGATCGTGGGGCCGGCCGTCGCCGTCAGCTACGCGGTGGTGTCGGTCGCCCTGGCCGCGTTCGGTTGGGGCATATGGTCCCTGGTGGCTGGCACGTACGCCTCCTACCTCGCCTGGATGGTCACCCTCTGGATGATCACCTCCTGGCGGCCCGGCCGGGGCCATGCCTCCTTCAGGACGTGGCGCGAGCTGGCCCGGTACGGCTTCCCGCTTGTGCTCGCGATGATCGAATTCCGGATCCGCACGGCCATCGAGGCGCTCGTGGTCGGCCGTTTTCTGAGTGCTGGTGCCCTGGGCTTCTTCCGGTACGGGCAACGGATCGCACTGATTCCCGAATCGGGCATCATACAGGTCGGGGCGATCACGTTGTTCCCCGCGTTCTCACGGATCGCCAACAACCGGGAACGCTTCGCCGCCGCGTACCTGCGGGCGCTGCACTGGTCCATGGTCGGCGCGGCGGCCGGCACGGGCCTGATGATCGCCGCCGGTGAGCCGGCCGTCGTGGTCTTGTTCGGCGAGCGGTGGCGGGGCGCGGGCGTTGCCCTGGTGGCGATGTCCGGGGTGAGCATCGGATCCGCAGTAGCTGTCGTCGCGCAGGACGCGATCAAGGCTCACGGGAGGACCCGCCTGATCAACTGGTTCACCCTGGGCGACTTCGTCCTGGGCGTGGGTTTCCTGCTGCTCCTGATCGGGCCGTTCGGCTTCGTGGGCGCCTCGCTGTACCTCTCCCTGACGTCCCTGGGCAC
Source organism: Streptosporangiaceae bacterium (assembly GCA_965277615.1). Taxonomy (GTDB): domain Bacteria; phylum Actinomycetota; class Actinomycetes; order Streptosporangiales; family Streptosporangiaceae; genus Bog-532. The sequence goes on from CBDIDG010000005.1 coordinate 1,963,755, forward strand.
TGCGGTCATCATGCTCGGCCTGGCCCAGACGGTGATGACCGTGCCGCTCGGCAAGATCCTGAAGGTCCTGTCGACGCCGATACCGGGCCTGATCGTCGCGACCGCGGCCACGTTCCTGCTGGAGCACGACGTCCTGCGCTCCGATACCCGCGGGGTGATTCTCGCGGTCACCCTGCTGGCCGTCGACGCGCTGGTGTTCTGCGTGACCTACCTGGCGATGCTGGCCGTGTTCGCGCGATCTACCGCGGTCACGATCGTGCGGGGAGTACTCGCGGTGCTCGCCCGCTTCCGCCCAGGAGGGCGCCGGTCGGGGAGAGGTGCCGCCGCGACATCAGGGAATGGGCGCAGGCCAACTGCATCCCGGTGATCGCTTTCAAGGGTCCTCCTCGTGCCCGGATGTATCACGACGGACCCGCCATATCTCTTATGGTGCGGGCGGCTCCGTAGTCGCCCGTCTAGTGCCACCTGCGCTGTCAGGCACCCAGGCCAGGAGACGAGGTTGCGGTGATCTTGCTCTTTCGGGGAGCCGAACCGGCGGGAACCGCCGCCGGACACGGGCAGGCCCGCGCAGATGCTCTCGAGAGGAGTGGTCATGACCGACCCGGCACGTGGCGGAAGGTTGACCTCGGAGGACAGCTCAGGCAATACGCTTTATAAGAAAGATTTCTGGAGGAAGGAGAATCTGCAATATGGCCAACCCCACTATCGTCTCGAGAAGTCCGCGCGAATTATAAATAGGATCGCCCGGAGCCGGAGCCGGAGCTGCACGCTGCTCGATGTTGGCTGCGGGGGTGCGGCCCTGAGGCCTCTCCTCAGGCCGAATATCGAGTATTACGGTGTTGACATAGCCATACACGACCCGGCGCCGAACCTGATTGAAGCCGACTTCCTTGAGACGCCGATCCCGTATGGCGATAAGCGCTTCGACATCGTCATCGCCCAGGGTGTTTTTGAATATGTGGGAGAATTTCAGGTCCAGATATTCTCGGAGATAGCGCGGCTCCTGAACGACGGAGGTGTATTTGTCGGGTCATATGTCAACTTCGGCCATCGTGACAGGTACATATACTGGCCTTACAGTAACGTGCAAAGTTTCGACGAGTTCCGGCGGAGTCTTGCGCAGCATTTCCAGGTTCGCAGGTACTTTCCGACTTCCCTCAGATGGAGTCACTCTGAGCCTAGCCGGAAACTTGCGAAGGCTGCCAACATGCATATTAATACGAACGTCCCGTTCATCAGCCGAGCACTAGCCGTGGAGTACTTTTTCAGCTGCTCTCCGCGGCTCACCGCTTATTCGGTATGACTCCGGCGATGTGGCTAGGCAGTTCGCTTCAAAGCTAGGTGTTGCATTTGAGCTCAGCTTTGACGTTCGTGACGAAGTGATCATGCCGAAGAGCGGCAGGCCGGACGTCTTGGTGCTGGCCGTGTTCTGGAGGTGCCAGCGGCGTGCGGATCCTGTGGGGGAAGCGTCCACCGGGGCAGGCTATGCGGATCGGCGGTGTCCGTAAGGATGCTTCTGCCCCGTGGCCCACGCCGAGCGTCGAAGCGAAGCCCGAAGGGCCTCCGTACGTGACTTACGTGAGCCCCAACGGGCGCTACTTTCTCGATCAGTACGGGAAGCCACTCCTGGTGAAGGGCGACTCCCCTTGGGGCTTGATGACCAGGCTGTCACCGGTTCAGGCCAAGTTCTGGTTCTCCAATCGCCGGGAACATGGCTTCAACGCGGCGATTGTGTCGCTCATTGGATCCATCGGGAACGGTGGGCCGAGCAATGACGGCGGCACTTTCGATGGGCTTCGCCCCTTCGTCGGCGGCAACATCCTGAACTGTCAGGAGCCGTACTGGCAGCGGGTCACGGCGTACTTGCGAATGGCTGCAGATTATGGCATCACCATGCTGCTTTACCCGATTGATGGCTGGACCATCGGGCGTTCCTTCATTCCTGAGTCAATCGAGCAATGCCATAGCTATGGCCGCAAGGTCGCTGAGCGCTTCCGTGACTTGCCCAACATCATATGGATGTCGGGAGGAGATTACATTCCCGCCACCAAGGATTTGGCGCGGGGAAGTGATGTCGACCACTGTATCGACGCGATGATGCGCGGAATCAGGGAGTCAGGAGACGGCCGCCCGTTCTCAATCCAGCTTGCCGGCGAGAAATCGATCTCGAACGATAACGCCTACTGGGCAAGCCGGGTTGACTGGAACTTTGTTTATACGTACTACCCGACATACCGGGCCGTTCTTGAGGCGTACGGACGCCAGCCAGGAATTCCTGCGATTATGGGTGAGGCCAATTACGAGGGTGAGAACAACCAGCCCGATACGCTGCCCACCACGGATGAGACCCTTCGCCGGCAAGTGCTGTGGGCGCTGACTTCCGGCGCAGCCGGGGAGTTTGCCGGCAGCCACGACTGGGCGTTCCATGACGGCTGGGAGCAGCGATTGTCGACCCCTGCGGTGACACAGATCGGGCGACTGCGAAATTTGATAGTGGGGCTGCCCTGGTGGCAATTGGTGCCAGATACCAGTGACATGATCGTCGCGCGGGGGCGCGGGACCCAAGTGAAGGCCGATGACCCGATGGACGTTCTCGATAACGATTACGTAACGGCCGCGAAAACACCAGACGGACGCTTCGCAGTGATCTACCTGCCCACCCAGCGCACCATTTCGGTCAATCGGGCAGCACTGTCAGCCGGATGCAGAGCGGCCTGGGCGGATCCGGCCTCTGGCACAAGTCATCCCGTGCCCATGTCCAATGCCTTCACTACGCCTGGCAGCAACGCCGCTGGCGATACCGATTGGCTCCTTCTATTCACATCGTGAAGACGTGCCTAATTGGCGTCGACGAACCAACTGCTATGCATTATCATTAGAAAATGAGTGACTCAACGGCATCCGCAGATAGTGTTCCCCCACTTACGTTGCAAAAGAAGTTCTGGAACGATTGGAACTTGTCACATCTGGCCTCGGCTAAACGTGACTCTTTCCAACTCCAGCAGCAAGACGTCGCTTATGCGGCGGCAGCCCGCGCGAAGGCGGCCCTGGCGGAGGAGCGACCTCTTCGCATCCTGGACTTCGGCTGCGGAACCGGTTGGCTCGGCGCCTCACTGACCTCTTTCGGTGATGTGCACGGCATCGACCTGGCCCCGGCCGCGATCGACCGCGGTCGGCAAGAATTCCCCGATGTTCATCTGATCGCCGGGAGCTTCACGGACGAAGCTCTGATTGGACCATTCGATTTGGTCATCAGCTCCGACGTGATCGCGCACGTCTCTGATCAGCAGGCATACATCCAGCGGACCGCTGATCTGCTGCGTCCCGGTGGAATCTTCCTCTTGATGACCCAGAACGGATTTGTGTGGCATCGGTCGAGCCAGCTAAGCCCGCAAGGTCACGGACAGATCAGAAGCTGGCCGTCGCTGAAAGCCCTTCGGGGGATGCTTGAGGGCGGTGGTTTCCGAGTACTTCGTATTGGGTCCATTCAGCCGGCGGGGGACCGCGGAGTCTTGCGCGTGCTCAACAGTCGCTCGCTGAGGGGCGTTTTCAAGCTGCTGGGCCTCGGCGCATTCTGGAAGACATTCCTGGAGCGGCTCCGTGTCGGGCGAGACTTTACGATCGAGGCAAGCCGTCGCTAGTCTGCGGCGCCGCTCAGTTCTTCAGCTGGCGGGCGGGTGATTCCCTTCCGCCGCCAGCTCGTCGGTTTTCATCGCCTCTGGTCAGACGATCTCCAGTGCGGGGATCGGGAACACCAGCCGCCCGCCCCATTCCCGGATGTACTCGAGCTGCTGGCTGATTTCCTCCCGGAGGTTCCAGGGCAGGACCAGGATGTAGTCGGGCCGGGTCTCGGCCAGCTTCTCGGGCGCGTGGATCGGGATGTGCGTGCCGGGCAGGAACTTGCCCTGCTTCCACGGGCTCCGGTCCACCGTGTAGGCCAATAGATCAGACCGGATGCCGCAGTGGTTGAGCAGCGTGTTGCCCTTGCCCGGCGCCCCGTAGCCGGCCACGGTACGGCCGTCGGCCGCCGCGGTCAGCAGGAAGTTCAGCAGGTCGCTCTTGATCTGCAGGACCTCGCGGGCGAACCCCAGGTGACCGGCCACGGTGTGCAGCCCGGCCGCCTCTTCGGCGGCCAGGACCTCTTTGACCCGCGCGGTCGGTTCGCCCGCCGCTTCGGTCGGCCGGGCGTAGACCCGCAGCGAGCCGCCGTGCGTGCTCAGTTCGTCCACGTCCACCAGCCGCAGCCCGGCGCTGTCCAGCGCCTGCGCCGCGGTGCGCAGGGTCAGGTACTGGTAGTGCTCGTGATAGATCGTGTCGTACTGCCGCTGCTCGATCAGCCGGAGCAAGTGCGGGAACTCCAGCGTGACCACGCCGGAGTCCTTCACCAGGGCGCGCAGGCCGGCCGCGAAGCCGCGAATGTCGGGCACGTGCGCGAACACGTTGTTGCCCGCCACCAGGTCAGCCCGGCCGTACTGCCCGGCGATCTGCTCGCCGGTCTCGGCGCCGAGGAACTCGACCACGGTCCGGATGCCCCGCTCCCGGGCCACCTCGGCCACGTTCGCAGCCGGCTCGACCCCGAGCACCGGGATGTCCTGGGCCAGGAAGTGCTGGAGCAGGTAGCCGTCGTTGCTGGCCACCTCGGTGACCAGGCTGCCGGGCGTCAGCCCCAGCCGGCCGGTCATCATCTCCGCGTAATTCCGCGCGTGCGCGACCCACGAGTCCGAGTAGGAAGAAAAGTAGGCGTAATCGGAGAAGATGTCCTCGCCGGCCACGTACGCCGGCAGCTGCACCAGCAGGCAGCTCTCACAGATTCGCACATTCAGCGGATAGAACGTTTCCGCGGCATCCAGGCGGCTCGCGTCGACATAGCTCTCGCAGAGCGGTGACATGCCCAAGTCGACGAAAGTGCGCGTCAGTTCCGCGCCGCACAGACGGCATTTCGGCAGCAACAAATCTCCCGGGCTTCGCAGTTTCTTCGGTTGGCTACAGCGTTTGATAAGTTGTGCATTGCCTTCACAACCCATGAAGAAGATCAGTGGGCCCGGTCGTTTGATACACGCCGGTGCCGTGGGGAGAGGACACCTTCATGGGCGAACACACGTGCCGGGCCTGCCGTGGGCAGGACGGGCAGCTAGTGCTGGACCTCGGCGAGCAGCCGGCGTGCGACTACTTCCCCGGATCCGATGACCCCGGCCCCGACCCGGTTTACCCGCTGCAGATGTGGTTGTGCGCAGCGTGTGGCCTGGCCCAGCTGGTGGCCGACCCGACCATGCCCGAGGAGCCCCGGGGCGCCGAGCCGGCCGCGCTGACCGCCCAGGCCGCCGACGCTGTGGCCCGGGCCGCCGCGGCCGGGGTGCTGACCCCGGGGGCCCGGGTGGCCGAGTACGGCAGCCCGCACGGCGGCTCGTGGCTGGGCCTGCTTGGCCAGCGTGGCCTGACCCCAGTGATACCGGGCGCCCAGGCCGACGTGGTCCTCGACTGCTTCGGGCTGATGCACGCGGCCGACCAGGCGGCGGCCCTGGCCGAGCGGGTGTCCCGGCTGGCCCCGGGCGGGGTCCTCCTGCTGCAGTACCACTCGCTTGACGCGATCGTCCGCGGTGGGCAGTGGAACGCGCTCCGGCACGGGCACTACGCCTACTATTCGGCCGCCGCGCTCTCGGCCCTGCTGGCCGCCCAGGGCCTGAGCGCCCGGCGGGCCTGGCAGTTCAGCCTCTACGGCGGCACGGTGCTGCTGGCCGCGGGCCGGGACGGCGAGTCCCGGCTCAAGCCCGATGACTCGGTGCCCGCGTTGCTCGGCCAGGAGGCCGCGGCCGGAGTCCGCGACCCGGCCGTTCTCGGCGGTCTGCAGCGCGACGCCCAGGCCAAGGCCCAGGGCCTGCACGACTGGCTGGTGGCCGAACGGTCGGCCGGGCATGTCGTGCTCGGCTACGGCGCCGCGTCCCGCGCGGTCGCCCTGCTGCGCTGGGCCCAAGCCGACCAGAGCCTGGTCCGCGCGGTCGCTGACGCCTCGCCCGCCAAGCAGGGCCTGCGGATGCCCGGCACCGACATTCCCGTGGTCAGCCCGGCGGAGCTCGCCGAAGCCCGGCCGGCCGCGGTCGCCCTGTTCCTGGCTGACCTGCTGCCCGAGGTCCGGGCGGCGCTGCCCGAGGTGGAAGCGGCCGGCGGCCGCTGGGTGAACGTCGAGCTGCTGAGCGCGGCCCCGGCCTGAGCGCGCCCGGCCCAGAAAGCCGCCCGCGATGTATCAGGACCGAGACCTCGCATGTCGTCTGATGGGCGGACCCGCCCGCTCCAGCACACTCAACATCGGTTCCGCGCGGTGGAGGAATTGTGATCGTCCAGCCTGTTCCACGCATCGACGGTGCGCTCCTGTTCGAGCCGACGCCGTACGTGGACGAGCGCGGCTTCTTCAGCCGCACGTTCGACGCGGAAGTCGTGCGCGCGGCCGGGATCGACCCGGCCGGGTTCACTCAGGACAGCCTGTCCCGCTCGGCCCGGGGCGTGGTCCGGGGCCTGCACCTGCGGCGCGGGGACGGTGAGGCCAAGCTGGTGCGCTGCTCCTACGGTGCCATCTTCGACGTGATCATCGACCTGCGCCCCGAATCGCCAACGTTCCGGAGCTGGGAGAGCTTCGAGCTGCGGGACGACCGGCAGGTGTCGCTCTACATACCGGCCGGCTGCGCGCACGGATTCCAGGCGCTCACCGACCCGGCCGACATCGCCTACCGCATCGATCGACCCCACGACCCCACCGAAGACGTGTCGATCGCCTTCGATGACCCCGAGCTGGCCATCCCGTGGCCCCTGCCCGTGGCCGCCATGTCGGCCCGGGACCAGAGCGCCCCGACGCTCGCGGCGGCGATGAACGCGCTGGCCTGAGCCACGGTGGCGTAGATTCGTGCCGGTGCCGGCCAGAACCTCGACCACCCGGGCCAGCCGGCCCGTGGTTCGCCGACGGCCTTGGCGCAGGCTGGCCGCGGCCGTGCTGGTGCTGGTCGTGATCTTCGCGGTGGCGACCGGCCGGCTGTTCATCTGGCCCGCCCGGGGCATGCCGGCCCACGTGGACGCCATCGTCGTGCTGGGCGGTCCCGGTGACCGGCTCGGCCGGGGCCTGGAGCTGGTGCACCAGGACCGGGCCCCCGTGCTGGCCATCTCCGAGGGCCTGGACGTTCCCCCCAGCCTGTGCCGATCGCAGAGCCGGGCCCCGCAGGTGATCTGCTTTCAGCCCCAGCCGGTCACCACGCAGGGGGAGGCCGAGTTCGCCGGCCGTCTCGCCGCGAGGTACCACTGGCGGTCCATCGTCCTGGTGACCACCCCGGACCAGGACACCCGGGCTCGCATCAGGTTCGAGCGCTGTTTTGACGGCGGCCTCTATGTGGTCACCACTCCGCTGCCCGCCTCCCAGTGGTTCTACCAGATCGCCTACCAATGGGCCGCCACCGCCAAGGCCCTGGTCCTGCAGCGAAGCTGCTGACCAGCCGCCGGGCCGGGTTGGTATCACAGCCACCCGTTCCGTGCTCCTATGCACGCAGGGCCGATACCTGGCAGCAAACAAGGGGTGGGATTGTGAAGGTTGTCCTGTTCTGCGGTGGCCTGGGAATGCGCATGCGCGACGGAGTAAACACCGCTCCCAAGCCGATGGCCATGGTGGGGGAACGCCCGCTGTTGTGGCACGTTATGCGCTACTACGCCCACTTCGGCCATACCGACTTCGTCCTCTGCCTGGGCTACGGCGCCGCGGCGGTCAAAGACTTTTTCCTGAACTACGACGAGACCAAGTCCAATGACTTCGTGCTGGAGAACGGCGCCCGCGAGGTGAAGCTGTTCAGCACTGACATCTCGAACTGGCGGGTCACGTTCGTCGACACCGGCCTGAACTCGCCGATCGGCGAGCGGCTGCGCCGGGTCCGCCGCTTCGTAGAAAACGAGCCGATGTTCCTGGCCAATTACGCGGACGTCCTGACCAACGCGCCGCTGCCCGACATGGTCGAGCAGTTCGGCGCCAGCGACGCGGCCGCCAGCCTGCTCGCGGTGCCACCGCAGTCGTCGCACCACGTGGTGGACATCGGCGACGACGGGATCATCACTCAGGTCACTCCCATGCAGGACCTGCGCCAGTGGGAGAACGGCGGCTACTTCCTGCTCCGCCCGCAGATCTTCGATTACCTGCACGAAGGCGAGGACCTGGTCGAGGACGCGCTCATGCGGCGGCTGGTCCCCGAGAAACGGGTGCTCGCCTACCCCTACAAGGGGTACTGGTCGCCTGCGGACACCGTCAAGGAACGGGCCCAGCTGGAGGGGATGTACGAGCGCGGGGACTGCCCCTGGATGATCTGGGATCCCGAGCGGTCGGGCCAGGCCCCGGCGGCCGACGGCACGCCGCCGGAGACCGGCGGCGACGGCGGCCCCCGGGTCCTGTCGATAGCGGTGACCCCATGACCAAGAGCTTCGATGCGTCGAACGCCCACATGCGGGCGGTAAACGAGCTGATCCCCGGGGGGGCGCACACCTACGCCAAGGGCGATGACCAGTACCCCGAGGACATGGCTCCGGTGATCGAGCGTGGATCCGGGTGCCGGGTCTGGGATCTCGACGGCAACGAATACGTTGAATACAACAACGGCCTGCGCTCAACCACGCTGGGCCACGGCTTCGAGCCGGTCGTACAGGCCGCGCGCAACTGGCTGGGCGACGGCGTCAATTTCGTCCGCCCGCACCGGCTCGAGCACGAAGCCGCCGAGCGCCTGGTCGACCTCATTCCCAGTGCGGAAATGGTCAAGTTCGGCCTCAACGGCTCCGACGCCACCACGGCGGCCGTCCGCCTGGCCCGCGCGTACACCAACCGCGACATGGTCGCGGTCTGCCGGCAGCAGCCGTTCTTTGCCACTCATGACTGGTTCATCGTCACCACGCCCATGTCCGCCGGGATACCGGCCGACGCCGACCGCCTGACCGTGCAGTTCGACTACAACGACCTGTCCAGCCTGGCCGAGCTGTTCGACGCTCACCCCGGCCGGATCGCCGCGGTGGTGCTTGAAGCCGAAACCGGCGAGCCACCGGCCCCGGGTTTCTTCGACGGCCTGCGCCGGCTGTGCGACCAGCACGGGGCCCTGCTCGTCCTGGACGAGATCATCACCGGATTCCGGTGGCACGAGCGGGGCGCCCAGTTCCTGTACCAGATCCAGCCAGACCTGTGTGCCTTCGGCAAAGGCATGGCCAACGGGTATCCGCTGTCCGCGCTGGCCGGGCGGCGCGAGATTATGCGGCTGGGCGGCTTCGCCGACGACGCCGACCGCGTTTTCCTGCTGTCCCAGACCTACGCCGCGCAGCCGTGGGCCCTGGCCGCGATGCTGGCCGTCATCGACATCTATGAGCGTGAGCAGATCGCCGAGCGACTGCACCTGATCGGCGCCGAGCTCCGCCGCGGCGTCGAGGAAGTCGTAGCCGGCGCCGGTCTGAGCCCGTACTTCCAGCTGCGCGGGCGTGACTGCAACCTGGTTTACGTGGCCCGCGATGATCAGGGCCAACCCAGCCAGGCGTTCCGCACGCTCGTGCTGCAGGAGTTCCTGTCCCACGGCATCCTGGCCCCGTCGTTCGTGGTATGCGCGGCCCACGACCCGGCCGCGATCCAGCAGACCATCGACACGGTGGCCGAACTGATGCCGGTCTATCGCCGCGCCCTCGAAGATGGTGTCGGCACCGTGCTCCGGGGTCGGCCAGTCCGGCCGACCATCCGGCGACGCGGTTAAGGCGTGAACTGGCCCGGCCGGACTTTCCCGTCCGGCCGGGCGGTCACGGCGCTGGCCACCGCGGCGAGGCTGGCCGAAAGGCCGGCCACCGCGGCGACCGTGGATAAGCGTGAGTGCAGCAGCACCCGCAGCCGGGCCAGGCACCGGCTGCGGGTCGGGCCGATGCTGCCGATCGGCAGCCCGAGCTGGTCCGAGATCTCAGCGTAGGACGCCGGCGGGTCGGCCATCAGCAGTTCGAGCATGCGCTGCCAGCGCCTCGGCAGCCGGGTCATCGCTTCGCGGACCATTTTTGCGCGCTCTTCCAGCAGGAGGGCCTCGTCGATCTCCGGGCCGGCCGGGGCCGCGCCCTGCAGCACGTCCTCGTCTTCGGCCAGGACCACCCGCTTGCGGTTGGACAGGCAGCGTAGGCACTCGTTGCGGGCCGTGGACGCCAGCCATGAACCGACCCGGTCCGGGTGCTCGATCTTGTGGATGTTCTCCAGCAGCCGCAGCCAGGTGACCTGGGCGACATCCGACGCGTCGCTCTCCGCCAGCTTGAAATCTCTGGTGATGGCCCAGATCAGCCGTGAGTACTGGTCGACCAGACGTTCCCAGGCCCAGCTCTCGCCCGCCACGGCGTGGCGCACGAGCTCTGCGACGTCCAGGACTCCGGTGTCTTGTGCCCGGCTCGTAATCATCCAGCCGCCCAGCGGGCCGATTTGAGGCTGACGCGTGGATGTATGGACATCGCGAAGCGCGCCGGCATTCGGACAAACGGGACTATCATCATCGTAACCACCCCCCATGCAGTCGGCGCGATATCTCCCATATCGGGCCAATCTGCATGTCCTCAACAGAAAGACGCCTAGCTATCTGTGGTGGTTGACCCGTATCCGCCATAATTTGCCCCTTTTTTCCGCTCCGGGCAAATAAAGTCCCTAGATGCCAAAAAATTAGGGACCTTGGCCCCTAACGGCGAACTTGCTCGACCGGCTATGAGGCTGCTAGCCGCCCGTGCGGCAAACGTTTTCGGCTGGCCGGGTGGCTGACCCAGCGGACCGGTACTGGCCGTCGGGTGCAGCCCGGTCCTGGTCAGGGGGCCGGACGCCGACGGCGCGACGATGCCGTCCGCCGGGTAGGGTGCGCCTGACGCCAGCCACGCCGCCGCCGGCGCGGCCCTCATCCCGCTGTGGGACCAAGGTCCAATGACAACGACCGCCCGCTCGGGGCGGGATTGCCCGCGCCACTATGCCGCGGAGGAATTCATGCGGACGTAACAGCCCATTAATGTGCAATCGCGACCAGTAAAATTTAGCCCGGATATCGCGAGATCGGAGGACGGGGTGGCCGCCGACTACGGCACGATCCGCGCGGAGAACATCGCCCGGTACGGGTGGGACACCGCGGTGCTCGATCTGCTCGGCCACCTGTACAGCGACCGCACGCACTTCATCTTCGAGCTGATCCAGAACGCCGAGGACGCGGGCGCGTCCGAGCTGACGTTCACCTTGTTCGCGGACCGGCTTGAGGTCCGGCACGACGGCCGCCCGTTCACCGAGGCCGACGTGCGCGGCGTGTCTGGCGTGGCCCAGAGCACGAAGTCGGGTGACCTCACCTCGATCGGCCGGTTCGGCATCGGCTTCAAGTCGGTCTACGCCTACACCAAGAACCCCCGGATCTACAGTGCTGGCCAAAACAGTGGCGAGGAACGGTTCCGGATCGAGTCGTACGTACGCCCGTTCCCCATCGACCCGGACCCGGAGCCGGACGGCGTCGGGGACGGGGCCGGGGCCGGAGGCAGCACCCGGTTCGTGTTCCCGTTCGACCTGGAAACCGTGCCCGCTTCGGTCGCGGTAACCGAGATCGCCGCCGCGCTGAACGGCCTCGAGCCCGCCACGCTGCTGTTCCTGCGGCACCTCAGCCAGCTGCGGGTCAGCGGAGCCGGCGTCCCCGAGGTGCGGCTGCGGCGCACGGTCTCACCCGGGCCTGCGGCGGGCCAGCGGGTCAGCGTTTCGAAATCCTCCGTTCAACAAACTCCGACGTGGCTGGTCTGGCGGCGCGGACTCGGGCAGGCGGGACCCCGGGGCGTGGCGCTCGACGTGGAGATCGCTTTTACCAGCGGTCCCGATGACGCGCCGCCCCGGGTCAGCCCGCTGGACCGGTCCCCGCTGACCGTGTACTTCCCGACCGAGAAAGAGACGTTCCTCGGCTTCCTGGTCCAGGGCCCGTACCGGACGACACCAGCCCGCGACAACGTTCCGGAACACGACCCCGCCAACCAGGCCTTCGTCCGGGAAACGGCGATCCTGCTGACCGAGGTCGTGGGTGGCCTGCGCGACGCGGGCCTGCTCACCGTGCCGGCCCTCAACGCGCTGCCGCTGGAACCGGCTCGCTTCCCCCCGGAGTCGATGTTCCGCCCCCTGTTCGACGCGGTCCGGGCCGCGCTGGCTCACGACGCCTTGATCCCGGCGGCTACCCCCGGCTCCCACGTGGCCGGCGTTACCGTCGCCGAGTACCGGCCGGCCAGCGACGTCGTCCTGGCCGCCAGCCCCGGCCTGATCGGCTTGCTCGACCCGGACCAGCTCGGGGACCTGCTCGACGCGGGCGGCCCGCGGTGGTTCGCCGACCCGGCCATCACCCCGGACGGCACGCCCTTGCTGTGGCGCTACCTGCGGGACGAGCTGTCCGTCCCCGAGCTCACCGCGGCCGGCGTCGCCACCCAGGCCGGCCAGGACTTCCTGACCCGGCAGCCCGACCAGTGGATAGCCAGTTACTACGCCTTTCTGCACGCCGACACCCGGCTGTGGCGGCCCCCGGTCGACCCGGACGACCCCCCGGCCCCGGCCCGCACCCAGCCGATCATCCGCCTGGAACACGGCCGCCAGATCCCCCCGTTCACCCCCGACGGCCGCCCCGCCGCCTACCTCCCCGACCCGCTGGCCCCACTCACTGCCCAAGCCTCACCCGCCACCGAAGTCCCAGTCACCCCTCAAGCCCCACCCACCACCGAAGTCCCAGCGACCCCTCAAGCCCCACTGGCCCCGTCAACCCCAGCAGCCCCACAAGCCCCGGCGGCCCTGGCCACGGTCCGGCGCTCCCTGGCCGCGGACCCGGCGGCGCACCGGTTCCTGGTCGCGCTGGGCTTGAGCGAGCCGGACCTGCTGGCCGCGGTCCTGGACGGCGTGCTGCCCCGCTACGACGACCTGGACCTGGCCGAGCTGGACCCGGCCCGGCACAGCGCCGACCTGGAGTACGTGGCCCGGGCCCTGGACCAGGCCGCGCCGGCGGACCGGGAGCGGCTGCTGGAACGGCTCGGCCAGACCGCATTCCTGGTTGGGGAGAACGCGGCCACCGGCGAACCGCGGCTGCTGCCGCCACCCCGGCTGTACCAGCGGAGCAAGGAGCTGGAGACCTACTTCGAGGGCAACCCGGACGTCTGGTTCGCCCGTGACACCTACGGGCCGTGGCTGGTGCAGCTGCGCGACATGGGGGTGCGGCAGCACGTCCAGCTGACCGCCCGGCCGCCCGGCCCCACCGGGCACGTGACCGTCGCCGTCGACTTCGGCCGTAACGAGCGCGGAATGGAAGGCTTCGACCCCGCCGCCGAGCTGGACGGCCTGGAGTTCGCGCTGCGGCACCCCAGCCACGCCCTGGCGGAGTACGTGTGGAACCGCCTGCTCAGCCCGAACCGGCCGCTGATCGCGGGCGTGGTCGAGCGCTCGGTGCTGATGTCGTTCGCCGACGCCAGCCGCGAGACGGTGCGATCGGCGATCGGCGTGGCGGCCCAGGATGCGGCCTGGCTGCCGCACCCGGACGGCACGTTCCGGCGGCCCGCCGAGCTCTCCGTGGACGAGCTGCCGCCGGCCTTCACCCGGGACGAGCAGCTGGCCCAGGCCCTGGGCATGCCACAGCCGGTAGTATCCCTGGCCGCCCGCCGGCTCGGCCTGCCCCCGGCCGTGCTCTGGGGCCTCAGTGCCCACCCCGACCTGGTTGAGCTGATCGAACGCGAGCTGGAGTCCCGGGACGGCCAGTGACCTACAGGTTCGCCTTGGCCGCCACGCAGAACTCGTTGCCCTCGGGGTCGGTCATCACCACGTAGTCGTCGTCCGGCTCCTTGACGTGCCGGACCTTGTGGGCCCCCAGGGCGGTCAGCCGCTTGACTTCGCCCGCCTGGTCGTCGCTGTACAGGTCCAGATGCATCTGGTCCCGGGCGGTGACGGGAGTCTGCGCCAGCTGGAGCGAGACGCTGACGTGCTCGCCATGCAGCACCCGGAAGTCGTCGCCGGGCTCGTGCGAGCCCGGCACCAGGTGCAGGGCCTGGGACCAGAAGCGGGTCATGGTCTCAATGTCCGCGCAGTTGATCACCGTGCTGCCCAGCCTGATCGCCACCGGGCCGTCAGCCGTTCTCGGCGGAACTGGGCGCGGAATCCGGGTCGCCTTTCGGCCAGTCCACCCAGTGGGTCCGGATCGTCACCCCGCCCCGGACCCGGCCGCCGGCCAGCGTGGCCGCCTCGATGCAGACGTGCGTCCACATGTTGAGCTGGATCTCTTTGGCCAGCCGCAGCTTGTTGTACATCAGGTTGGACAGTCGGTCACCGGCGCGGGCCCAGGACTCGATCTCGAAACGCAGCAGTTCACCGGTTCGGGAGGCCCGGAACTCGATCTGCCCCGCCTCCAGGTGCCCTTCCAGGGTGTCCAGCCGGAACGAGGTGGCCTCCCGCTGGCCCACCCGGACCGGGCCGTCCCACGGCCCCGGCATGCGTACCACCAGCTCGTCGCCCTCCCGCAGGCCGCCTTCGGTCCCACGGGTCTTCCGGAACGTCGCCATCTCCGGTGACGCCTGGTTCAGCCGGTCGGCCACCCGGTCCACGAGCTTTTCCGGCGTCATCTGCGTGTTCGCGATGTTGACCGAGTAGCACCGGTGCAGCAGGGGCCCCACGCCTGCGGCGGCGGGCTGTCGCCGGTCACCGGTCTGCTCGTCGGCCAGGCCGGACAGGTCGGCCGGGCCGCCTTCCTCCTCGGACCGGTGCAGCGGTGTGGTGCGCCACATGTACCGCCAGCTCACCACCGCGATGCCCAGCGGCCAGCCCAGGACGGTGCGGAGCCTGGACGAGCGGGTCGTGTTCGCCATGCATAAATGGTCACACGGCGGGCAGTCACCGTTTTCCTGCGGGGTGTATTACCCCGCGTGACCGGGGGAGGGATCCGATGACCGTGACCGGAGCGCTGCAGCGCACCAGGCTGCGCCGGTCGTACCTGCACGCGACCTCGCTGGCGTCGATCGGGTTGTGCATCGGGCTGTGGATCCGCGCCAAGACCGTCGACCAGGACGAGCGGGGCAACGCCGAACGGCGCGCCATCTTCGTCGGCCTGTGGCCGCCGATGTTCTGGCTGATCGGCGATTCGCTGCCGGACGTGGACTAGTGCGTCCTTCGCTGCTGGCCCGGGTGGACGAGGCCTCGGCCCTGGGCAGCCTGCGTGGCCGCCAGATTAACTACGACCCGGCTCACGCCCCGGAAGACGGCTCGCCCGAAGGTCACTGGCACGTCGACTCCGGCGCCGTCCTCATCGGCCACGAGCCGCCCGGGGATCCGGTGCCTGACGGCCCGTGGGAGATCGCCCGCGAGCTGGTCACCCGGTACGAGTTCGCCGACGAGCGGATCCTGCGCGCCGTCTACGACCAGGACCAGGACCTGCTCGGCCGGGACATGCTGCTGGAAGGCCGGTTCTTCTTCCTGCGCTTCTACTTCGGCGTCCGCGTCACCGACGTGTACGACGAGACCCAGGACACCGAGCGCGGGCGCGAACGCGTCTGGGGCTGGTCCTATCAGACCCTGCAGGGCCACCTGGAAGAAGGCCGGATCAGCTTCGAAGTGATCAAGAACCTGGGCACCGGCCAGGTCGGCTTCCGGGTAACTGGCTACTCCCGGGCCGCCCAGATCCCGGACCCTCTGGTCCGGTTCGGGTTCCGGCTGTTCGGCCGCCATACTCAGACGCGCTACTACGCCGCCGTCCAGAGCCGGCTCTACCAGCTGGTCCAGCAGGCCCAGCACGGCGAACCGCTGCCCAAACCCGCCGTCCAGGCCGACGGCCTGGTCCTGGCCCCGGTCAGCGCCCGGCCGCGCTCCCGGGAACGGCTGACCATCCGCTGGGTCTTCCCCGGCCCCTGAGCCTGGCCCCGTAGGCTGATGAGCCATGCGATTCGGTGTATTCGTGCCACAAGGCTGGCGCCTCGACCTGACCGGAATTGACCCCGCTGCCCAGTGGACGGCGATGCTCGACGTCGCCCGCGCGGCCGAAGAGAGCTTGTTCGAATCGATCTGGGTCTACGACCACTTCCACACCATGCCGATCCCCACCGACGAGGCCACCCACGAGGCGTGGACCCTGATGGCCGCGCTCGGCGCCGCCACCCAGCGGGTCCGGCTCGGCCAGATGTGCACCTGCATCGGCTACCGCAACCCGGCCTACCTGGCCAAGGTGGCGGCCACGGTCGACGTGATCTCCGGTGGCCGGGTCGAGATGGGCATCGGCGCCGGCTGGTACGAGCACGAATGGCGGGCCTACGGCTACGGCTTCCCTCGCGCGGGCGAGCGCCTGGCCATGCTGGACGAGGGCGTGCAGATCATGCGCCAGCTCTGGTCCACCGGCCGCGCCACTTTGGACGGCCAGCACTACCAGGTCGACGGGGCCATCTGCCGGCCGCTGCCGCTGCAGGAGGGCGGCATCCCGCTGTGGATCGCCGGGGCGGGGAGAAGAAGACGCTCCGCACCGCAGCCAAGTACGCCCAGTACACGAACTTCGACGTCACCCCCGAGGTGTTCCGGCGCAAGTCGGAGATCTTGGCCGCGCACTGCGCCGACGTCGGCACCGACTTCGACGCCATCGTCCGGTCGGGCGAATACCAGGTGGTCATCGGCGAGACCGAGGCCGACGTGACCGACCGGCTGGCCTGGCTCGAGAGCCACCTGGCCCCGCACCTGCCCGCCGACGAGTTGGAGGGGCAGCTCGTACGGTTCCGGAACAGCCCGCTGACCGGCACCCCGGAACAGGTCGTCGCGGGCCTGACCGAGGCGCGCGCCCTGGGCATGACCTACGCCATCTGCTATTTCCCCGAGATCGCGTACGACCGCTCCGGCTTCAATCTATTCAACGAAAGGGTGATCCCGGCCCTGGCCGGCCGCTGATTCGCCGTCCCACCGCTTATTTCCCGGTCTCCCGTTCGTCATAGGACTGAGACCCTTGAAATGTGTCGGTGGAGGTGCGATGAGCAGCTATCTGATGATCCCCGGTGCCGGTGGGGCGGCCTGGTACTGGCACCGGGTGGTGCCGTTGCTGGAAGCCGCCGGTCATGAAGCGATCGCGGTTGACCTGCCCGGCCCCGATCCCGCGGCCGGCCTGCCCGAATACACCGAGCTGGCGCTGGCGGCGGCCGACGGCCGGGACGACGTGGTGCTGGCCGCCATCTCGATGGGCGCGTTCACCGCACCGCTGGTGGCCGCGCGCCGGCCGCTGAAGGCGCTGGTGCTGGTCAACGCGATGATCCCGGTGCCGGGCGAGACCGCGGGCCAGTGGTGGGATGACACCGGTTCGCAACCGGCCCGCTTGCAGGCGGCCCAGGAGGGTGGCTACAGCCCCGAGTTCGACCTGGACACCTACTTCCTGCATGACGTTCCGCCGGAGGTACTGGAGGGTGGCCCGGGCCCGCGCGACGAGGCCGAGGCCGCGTTCGCTTCGGCCTGCGACTTCGCCGCCTGGCCGGACATCCCGATCCACGTGGTGGCCGGCCGCGACGACCGGTTCTTCCCGGCCGAGTTCCAGCGTCGGCTGGCCAAGGACCGGCTGGGGGTCGAAGCCGACGTCCTGCCCGGTGGTCACCTGATCGCCCTGGCCCAGCCCGAGCCCCTGGCCCGCTACCTGCTGGCCTTGTAGGGTCCCGGATCCCGAAACTCAGTAGCGTTCGACCAGCTGGGCCCGGCTTGCTGGAAGCTCGTAGGGATCGGGCCAGAAGTCGGTGATCCGGGCGATCTTGCCGTTGTCGGCGAGATCGAAGAAGCAGAGACCGGGCTGCGTGCCCTCTTGCCCGGTGAACTCAATCCAGCTGGCTGCGTGCTGGCCTTCGCCGACAATCTGCTGCACCGTGATGTGCCAGTCGTAGGCGAAGCCCTCCACGTTGAACCGGATGTAGGCGTCCCGGCCACGGACCTGCTCCCTGGTCTGGGGGCCGCGGTAGATCACGTCATCGGCGAGCAGCGCGCTGAACGTATCCCAGTCCCGGGCCTCTGCCGCGGCCCAGTAGGCCGCGACCACCTCATGTGCATCGGTCATGCCAGGCAAGCTACTCGCCGGCCCGGGCATCCTGACCGGCGGCCGTGATCGTAATCCATGGCTCTTAGCGTCCGGGTAGCCAGTGCCGTAGCGCGGCGGCCGCCTCAGCTGCCCTAGCAACATCAGCAGGCCCAAAAACCTCAGCACTCCCATCACTAACCCCACCAGCCTCAGCGGTCCCGGCCGTCCCAGCGCGGTGGTCGACGGCCCAGGCCAGGTGGCCGTCCGGCCGGACCAGCGCCGCACCCACCGTGTCCCACGGCGGCTGGGCCCCGGCGAATCCGGCCGTGGTGGCCGACACCGCGGCCCGCAGGTCCGGCCCGAGATGGGCCGCCAGGTCGCTGGGGGAGACCCCGGTCAGCACGAACCGGCCCGGCGTCAGCCGGCCGAACAGGTCCGATCCGTCCTCGATCTTCAGGTTGGGCACCCGCCGTCCGGTCAGCGGATGGTCGTCCGCCCCGGCCGGGTAGGCCACATCCACGCCCGAGGCGGCGGTGGCCAGCCTGGCGTTCAGCTCGTGGCTGGCGGTCAGGGCCCCGGTCAGCATGGCCCGCAACGCCTGCCCTTCCCGGCCCTGCGCCGCGACCACCGCGGTCTGGGCCAGCGTGTCCTCGATGACGGCCTGCCCGGCCGGCTCCCGCTCGGTCGCGTAGCTGTCCAGCAGCTCCGGCGGGGCCATCGACCGGGCCACCGCGGCCAGCTTCCAGCCCAGGTTCATGGCGTCCTGCAGGCCCAGGTTGAGGCCCTGCCCGCCCATCGGGAAGTGCACGTGAGCCGCGTCCCCGGCCAGCACGATCCGGTCCTGGCGGTACCGGTCGGCCTGGAAGGTCGAGCTGCCCACCCGGGTCAGCATGTCCGGTTCGTACATGCCGAAGTCGCGGCCCGCCAGCCGCTCTATCGTGGCCCGGTACTCGTCGAACTCCAGCGGTACCTCGCGCGGTGTCGTCATCGTGGCGTGCTCGATCCCGATCAGCCGGTGCCGGGTCTCGTCCAGCCGCACCCCGTAGAACGAGCCGCCCTCGCTGTGCAGGGTCAGCGCCGGAGGCACGTCGTCGTCGGCCACGTGCACGTCGCCGATGACGCAGGTGATCGTGTCCTCGGTGCCCTGGTACCCGATGCCGGCCGCGTCCCGGACGATGCTGCGCCGCCCGTCACACCCGGCCAGATAGGACGCACGGAACTCGCGCGGCCCGGTGGCCGTGTCGGCCGTGACCTGCACGCCGTCCGCCGAAGCGGCCACCGCGGTCACCTCGACGCCGCGCAGCACCGGCACGCCCATGGCCAGGGCGTGTTCCTCCAGCAGCTCCTCGGTCCGGACCTGCGGGATGAACAGCACGAACGGGAAGTCGGAGTCGAGCACGGACAGGTCCAGCCGGCTGGACAGCATGGCGTAGTGGGCGGTCGGGATGCGCTGGCCCCGCGCGAGCCAGCCAACGGCCAGCCCGCGCGAGGCGAACACTTCGAGCGTCCGCGCGTGCAACGTAAACGCACGTGAATGCGGCGACCGCTGGTCCCGTTTTTCCAGCACAATGACATTTGCGCCACCCAGCTGGAGCTCCGCGGCCAGCCACAAACCGACCGGCCCGGCTCCAACCACAATGACATCTGTTTCCGACACGGTTCCCGCCACGCGGACCATTCTTGCCCGCTTTGGGGGGAAAATGCGTAATGACCAGATAACTCCCATGAGCCCTTCCGTTCTGTCGTTCTGGATGGGATTTCACCTGGGGTGCCCGCTCCCCGCGGGAGGGTGGTGCGGGGAGCGGGCATGGCCCCCTTAGAGGGAGATATTCAGGTGAAGCAGCCCGCCGGCCGTGGTGCTGGCCGGCTGACCCAGACGGTGGGCCGAGCCCCAGGACTCGCCCGCCGCCGCATGGTGGGCGCACTCGTGGCCGCCCGAAATCATGACATCGTGCCGCCAGGCCACGGTGTGGCCGTAATGGCGGTAACCGTTCAGCGTGTACCGCCGCCCGTACCCGCACCGGTGCCCCACGTGTCCCGCCCGGGTCAGCAGACCCCGGTGGTGCGAGCAGGGCGCGTAGTGCGTGTGGACGAACCACACGTGGTGGTGGCCAGTCGTGGTGCCGGTGGTGGAACCGCCACTACCCGACCCCCACCCGCCCGAGCCGGAGCCCGTGCCGGTGCTGGTACCAGTTCCGGAGCCGGAGCCGGACGTGCTGCCGGTGCCGCTGCCATGGTGGTGGCCGTACCGGTGATCGACGAGACACCGCAGGTGATGGACATGGTGCACGTGATGCCCGTGCTGGCACACCCAGTTGCAGCCATGCTGACCGCCACCAGACCCGCCAGTCCCGCCAGTGCCGCCGCTCCCGCCAGTGCCGCCAGTCCCGCCGGTCCCGCCGGTTCCACCGGTTCCACCGGTCCCGGTGGTGCCGGTGCAGTTAGCCAAGACACAGCCGGTGACGGTGATCCCGCCCCCGCCGCCGGTCCCGTTCGCCGGGCAGGTCGCCAGCACGCACAGCCCGATGCCCACACCCGTGGACCCCGTACCGCCCGTGCCCGTACCCGTGGTGCCCGTCCCGCAGTCCGCCAGCAGGCAGACCCCGATCCCGATCCCGCCGGTCCCTGAGGTGCCACACGGTTCCCGGACAGGGGATCCCATAGGATTCTTCTGGAAAGGAATGGGATCGAGTGGCCAGGAATCGCAGGAAGTTTTCTCCTGAGTTTAAGGAGGAAGCCGCCAAGATGGTGGTGGATACTTCCCAGCCTATTGCGCATGTTGCCCACGAGCTGAACGTGAATGAGACGACGCTTGGCAACTGGGTGAAAAATTACCGGGAAAAGCACGCGGACGACGAGCCCGCACTCCCGGTACCGGAGCGTGCACGGCTGCGCGAGCTTGAGCGGGAAAA
Organism: Streptosporangiaceae bacterium; assembly: GCA_965277615.1. Classification (GTDB taxonomy): domain Bacteria; phylum Actinomycetota; class Actinomycetes; order Streptosporangiales; family Streptosporangiaceae; genus Bog-532. The sequence continues at coordinate 1,984,681 of CBDIDG010000005.1, forward strand.
CCGCGAGCTGAAGATGAAGGTCGAGTTCCTTTCAAAAGCCGCGGCGTACTTTGCGGCGGAGCATCGGTAATCCAGAGGTATGAGTTTATCGATGCGGAGTACGCCACCCGTGCCGGGGATTCGGCATGCGCTCCCACGATTGTGCAAATGTGCACATGGCTTGAAGTTTCACGGTCAGGATTTTACGACTGGAAATCGCGGCCGAAATCAGCAACGGCGAAAAGGCGGGAACTGCTGAAAATCAAGGTAAAGGCATTGTTTGAGGAAAATAACGGCGAGTACGGGTACCGGCGGGTCCACGCTGTGCTGGCCCGCGGCGGCGAGCTGTGCAGCCCGGAGCTGGTCCGCCGGCTGATGCGCGAGCTTGGCCTGGTGCCTTGCCAGCCCAGGCCCTGGCGCCGGTCGCTGACTGAGCAGGGTGCGGCCGGCCCGATCCCGGACCTGGTGAACCGCGACTTCACAGCGCAACGACCCGGCGAGAAAATGGTCGGCGATATCACTTACATCCCGACGTGGCAGGGCTGGGTTTATCTCGCCACGGTGATTGACTGCGCGACCCGGAAAATAGTCGGCTGGGCGATGGACGACAATTATAAGACTCCCCTGATCACTGCGGCGGTCAAGATGGCCGCCCGTAATGTCAGGCTTCCGGAAGATGCTGTTTTCCACAGTGACCGCGGCAGCAATTACACGTCTGCGGAGTTCGCCAGAGAACTGGCCGCGCTGAAGATGCGCCAGTCAGTTGGCCGGACCGGGATCTGCTATGACAACGCTTTGGCAGAGTCCGTTAACGGGACGCTGAAAGTGGAACTGGTTCACCGGACCGTCTACCCGACCCGGAAGAAAGCGCAGCAAGACATTGCGCGGTGGATCGAGCTTCGCTACAATAAAACTCGTCTTCATTCAGGGCTTGGCTACCGGACTCCGCAAGAAGTCATGGACGAGCTCCTGAACGGGCAGGAAGCCGCGTGAATTAATCGCAAATCTTCTGTCCGAGAAACGCGGAGCACCTCACCCCGTGGTGCCGGTCCCGGTCGAGCCAGTGGTGCCGGTCCCGGTCCCGCAGTTAGCGAGAACGCAGACGCCGACGCCGAGGCCGCCGGTTCCCGTGGTGCCGCTCCCGGTGCCGCAGTCGGCCAGGAGGCAAACCCCGACGCCCAGACCGCCAGTACCGGTCCCGGTCGTGCCGGTTCCGGTGGATCCGGAGCCGCCGGTGGTGCTGGTGCCGCAGTCCGCCAGCAGGCAGACCCCGACGCCCAGACCGCCAGTGCCGGTGGTGCCGGTGCTGGTGGTGGTCCCGCAGTCCGAGCTCAGGGCGCAGACCCCGATGCCGATCCCGCCGGTACCTGAAACAGTCGTGCCGGTCCCGGTCGATCCGGAGCCGCCGGGTGTGCCGGTCCCCGTGGTGCCGGTGCCGGTCGATCCGGTTGAGCTGCTGCTGCCGGTGGTGCTGGAGCCGCAGTTAGCGGGGAGGCAGACACCGACGCCGATCCCGCCGTTGGTGCTGGCACCGGTGGCGGTGCTGGTGGTGGTCCCGCAGTCCGGGGACAGGGCACAAACCCCGACCCCGATGCCGCCGGAGCTGGTGGTGCTGGCGCCGGTGCCCGTGCTGCTGCCGGTGCCGGACGAGCCGGTCCCGGTGCCGCCGCTGTCAGTCCCGTGCGTGGTCCCGGTTCCGGCGGTAACGCCGGTCCCGTGGCTGGTGCCGACCCCGACCCCGGCTCCGGCTCCGGCTGCGACGCCGGTCCCGGTGCCGTGGCTGGTGCCCAGACCGGTCCCGGCTCCGGCTCCGACGCCGGCTTCGGTCCCGTGACTGGTACCGACGCCGATCCCAGCTCCGGCAGCTACGCCAGCTCCGGTGCTGTGGCTGGTGCCCAGACCGGTCCCGGCTCCGGCTCCGACGCCGGCTTCGGTCCCGTGACTGGTACCGGCGCTAATCCCGGCTCCGGCGGTGACGCCGGTCCCGATCCCGTGGCTGGTGCCAACGCCGATTCCAGCTCCGGCAGCTACGCCAGCTCCGGTGCTGTGGCTGGTACCGAGGCCGGTCCCGGCTCCGGCTCCGACGCCGATCCCAGCGCCGTGGCTGGCGCCGGCGCCGGTCCCGGCTCCGGCTCCGGTCCCGCCTCCGCCGCCTCCCGGTCCGCCGCTGTGGGCGGCGGTGAGGGTGGCGGTGATGGCGGGTGGTGGTGCGGTCGATGGTGGTGATTGGGCGGCCTGGGCGGCGGTGTGGCTGAGCAGGAACATCCCGCTCATGCCGGCCGCCGCGATCAGGCCGCGCTGAAGGAGGTTCATGGTGATGATGGACCCTTCACATCGTGATGTCTGTGGGCGCGCATCGGCCGCCAGAGCCTGCCTAACGGGGGCAGGGGTGGGGGGTGCGCCAGGCGCGTCAGCGACCAGGAATGGGGCTGGGGCGCGGCATCGGCCCGGGTCCGCCCGCAGCAGAAGGGCTGGGACGGGACGGGTGTGAAGGGGGTTTAGCCGGGGCGGTGCGGGCCGCGCAGGTCGAGCACGGCGGGCAGCGCGTTCTGGCGGCGGGCCATGGCCAGGAGCAGGCCCGCGCCCATGCTCAGGACGAGCAAGCTGGTGATGGCCTGGGCGCTGGCGCCCGGGTGGGCGTCCGGGCCGGCCGGGCCGTTGCCGCCGGCCCCGGCCGCGCCGGCCGGAGCAGCCGGGACGCTGGGCGCCAGCGGGGCCGGGAACCCGGTCCCGTGCCCGCTGCCCGCCGCCGCATCCACGGTAAGGCCGGTGCGGACCGAGGCCGCCGTCGTGGTGCCCGTGGTGGTCGCGGCCGCAGTGAGGCCGGCGGAGTCACTGGAGGCGGTGTGGCCCGGGGTGCGGGTGGCGCTGGTGGTGCCGGCCGTGCTGGCCGCCCCGCCGCTGGTGACGCCGGCGCTGCCGGTGGCTGCGGCGGTGACCGATCCGGTGCTGGTGCCGGCTGGGGGCCAGCCGCCGTTGCCGGTCCGGACCGGGAGGACCCCACCCAAACCAGTGCCGGTGCCGGTGCCGGTGCCGGTGCCGGTGCCGGTGGTGCCCGTGCCTGGCAGTACCGGGGCGATCGGTGCGACCGCCGGGGAGATCGGCGCGAGGACCGGAGCCAGCGGGGCCAGGACCGGCGCCAGCGGCGTCAGCACCGGCGCCAGCGGCGTCAGCACCGGGGTCAGCAAGCCGAGCAGCGGGGTGGTGACCGGGGCCAGGGCGGTGGTGACCGGGGCGAGCGTATCGAGCACGGGGGCCAGGGCCGTGGTCACCGGCGCCAGCGTGCCGGCCACCGGGGCCAGGGCGGTGGTGACTGGTGCGAGCAGGCCCGCGACCGCGCCGGACAGGGGAGCCAGGGCCTGGGCCGCGGCGCTGGTGACCGGGGCCATGAGCTGCCCGGCCGCCGCCGTGACCGGCGCGGTGAGCTGGCCGGTGGCCGTGGTGACCGGGCTGGTGAGGCCGGCCACCGTCGCGGTGGCGGAACCGGCCGTCTGGCCTGCCGCGCTGATCGGGGAGCCGGCGCCCTGGGTGACGGGGGCCGCCGCTGCGGACGCCGCGGATGTAACCGGGCTGACCGCGTGACCGGCGGTGGACGTCGCCGGGGCCGCGGCCCGGCTGCCCGCCGAGGTGACCGGCGCGGTGACCGGCGCGGCGGCCCGGCCGACCGAGGACGCGGCCGCGCCTGCCGTGTGGGTGACCGCCGACGTGACCGGCGCGGCCGCGTGACTGACGGTCGAGGTGACCGGGGCCGTGGCGTGGCTCACGGTCGAGGTGACCGGCGCCGCCGCCTCGGCCACGGTCGAACCGGCCTGCGACACGGTGGCCGAAGCCTGGCTGACCGTCGAGCCGGCCGTCGAGGCGGCCGCTGAGCTAGCGGCGGAGCCGGCCGACGAGCCGGCCGGGGTGGTCACGCTGGAGACGACGCCGTTGACGGCGTTGGTCACGCCGGTCACCGTGCTGGTCACGGCGCCGAGCAGGCCGCCGCCCGAACCGGACGCCGACGGCGACGACGAGGCCGGCGTGGCCGCGTCGGCCCGGCTCGTGGTCGCGGCGTGGGCGCTGGAGCCCGACAGGAGCCAGCAGATGGCCATCAGTCCGAGGCAACAGCTGGCCAGTATCAGAACACGCCGCACCATCCGCCCGGCCCGACTCTGGCCGGCGGACACGCACGCATCTGGTACGGCGTACTCCACTCCGCTGCAACCCCCACGATCGCGGCGACGGCGACATCAACGCCGCGCCCGCATGCAGGCATATTAACCATCTGTACACGGCAAAAAACAGACAGTGATGGCGCTTTTATGGAACTAATTCGCACCGGGGCGAGGGAGTTTATTAAAGAAAATATCTATTAATGGGCATGCCCGACCTGGGGGATACAGGTCGCTATTTACGCAGATAAGCCGCCGAACCAGCCGGACACATCCAGGCGGAAACCTTCCTGCGGGGTCATCGTGCGCAGATCGCTTTCGAGCTCCCGCAGGCGCCCGGGGCCGAGGCGGTGCGCCCATTCCGCGTGCAGGTCGTCGAAGATCCGGGCCGACAGCGCCAGCGCCTCGATCCCGCGGGGCGTGAGGCGGATGAGCTTGCGGCGGCCGTCGGCCGGGTCGGCCCAGCGTTCGACGTAGCCGATCTCGGCCAGCCGGTCGACGGTCTTGCCCGCGGCCTGCTTGGACACGCCGAGGCGCCGGCCGAGCTCGCTCGAGGTGGTGCCGTTCAGGCCGATGGCCTGCATGGTGAAACCGTGGGCCGGGCGCATGTCCGGGTGGCCGCGGGTGGCCAGTTCCGCGTGCAGCTGGTCGATCAGCGCGCGGAACCCGGCCAGCAGCAGCAGCGGCAGCTCGAACCCGGGGGTCTCGTCGGCCGGGGCTACCTCAGGCATTTGCGCAACTCGTCAACCACATTTACTATTTGGTCAACCACATTGACGATCTTATCGAAAGCTCGCCCCCAGGAGGCACTTATGACCGACGTTGCGTTCCCCGAGCAGACCCTGGAGTCGGCCCCGCCCGAGTCGCAGCGGATGATCAAGGCCACCGCTGCGCACTTGGGTTACCTGCCGGTGGCGCTGGCCCGTATGGCGGGCTCGCCCCAGCTGATGGACGGCTTCCTTAAGACCAGCGGGCTGTTCGAGAGCAGCACGCTGGACCCGCTGGCCCGGGAAACCCTGGTCATGACCATGGCCGTGCGCAACGGCTGTCACATCTGCGTGGCCATGCACACCGCCGCGCTGACCCGGCTGGGGGCCGACGCCGGGCTGATCGCGGACCTGCGGGCCGGGCGTCCCGTGGCCGACGGCCGGCTGGCCGCGCTGCAGGCCTTCACCTTCGAGGTGCTGGAGACCGCGGGTGCGGTCGACGACGAGCACCTGGCCGCGTTCTTCGAGCACGGGTACACCCCGCGCAACGCGCTGGAGGTCGTGCTGGGGATCGGCGCCTACACGATGTCGACGCTGGCCAACCGGATGACCCGGTCGCCGGTCGATGAGCGGCTGAGCGCGTTCGCCTGATGGCCTTCAGGGCCGGCCCTGCTGGGGCTTTAAGGCCGGGTCAGGGCGAGCAGGTCGTCGGCCTCGAGCGAGTTGATGATCCGCTCGGGCCCCAGGCCGGCCTCCTCCGCCCGGCGGCAGCCGCTGCCGATCCAGTCCAGCTGACCGGGGGCGTGCGCGTCGGTGTCGATGGAGAACAGGCAACCCAGCTCGGCCGCCAGGTAGAGCAGCGGGTCCGGCGGGTCCTGGCGTTCCGGGCGGCAGTTGATCTCGACCGCGGTGCCGTGGTCGCGGCAGGCGGTGAACACGGCCTGGGCGTCAAACTCCGACTCCGGCCGGGTGCGGCCGGCCAGGATCCGCCCGGTGCAGTGGCCAAGCACGTCGACCAGCGGGTTGCGCACCGCGGTGATCATGCGCTCGGTCATCGGCTTCTCGTCCATGCGGAGCTTGGAGTGCACGCTGGCCACCACCACGTCCAGCCGGGCCAGCAGGTCGTCGCGCTGATCGAGCGAACCGTCGTCGAGGATGTCCACCTCGATGCCGGTCAGGATGCGGAACGGGGCCAGCTGCTCGTTGAGCCGGGCGACGACCCGGAGCTGGGTTTCGAGCCGCTCGGCGGTCAGCCCGCGGGCCACCGTGAGCCGGGGCGAATGGTCGGTCAGCGCGATCCAGGACAGGCCCAGGTCGCGGGCGGCCACGGCCATCTCCTCCGGCGGGCTGCCGCCGTCGGACCAGTCCGAGTGGGTGTGGCAGTCGCCGCGCAGCGCGGCCCGCAGCGTCGGGTGGTCCGACGGTTGTGCCGCCGCCAGCAGGTCGGCCAGATAGGTGGGCTGCTCCCCACGGGCGGCCTGACCGATGACCTCGGCCGTGGTCGCCCCGATGCCGGACAGCGCCCGCAGCGAGCCCTGCTCGACCCGCTGGTCGAGCTCGCCCGCGGGCAGTTCGGCGATGACCTCGGCCGCCCGGCGGAAGGCCCGGACCCGGTAGGTGGGTGCGCCGGTCCGCTCGAGCTCGAAGGCGATCTGCCGCAATGCTGCCACCGGATCCACGGGTCCTACCGTATGGCGAAATGCGCATGCCCCGGCCGGGGTGTGCGGAAGACTAGGGGCATGGCGAAAGCAGAGGGCACGTTCAGCTTGGACCGGTTCGACGCCGAGGACCCGTACGACGACCACGACGGGGTCAAGATCGCGCGAGCGCACATCACCAAGACGTTCACCGGCGATCTGGTCGGGACGAGCGAGACCGACCTCATCACCGTGACGGCTGAGAACCCGGCTGCCTACGTGGCGATCGAGCGTTTCGACGGCACCGTGCACGGCCGCAAGGGCACCTTCATCCTCGAGCACGAGGCCGGTGCGCGCGACGGGGTGCCCTGGATGACCTGGAAGATCGTCGAATCGTCGGGCACCGGGGAGCTGACCGGCCTGCGCGGCGAGGGCCAGATCACCATCGGCGACGACGGCGGCCACTCCTACGCCCTGGACTACGAGCTCTGAAGGTAACTTTGTCGGCCCTCTAACCGCCGTGGTGCGGCTGGGATGGCTTGCCGAGAGACATCCCAGGAGCTTAAGTGTCAAGCCGGGGCGGAAGATTGAGGGAGGTTTTGCCGGTGGGACCAGGCGGTGGCTTCGTCGTAGAGGGTGCGGGTTTTCAGGCATCCGTGCAGGATGCCGACGAGCCTGTTCGCCAGCCGCCGCAGGGCGTCGTTGTGCTCGATGCCGCGGGCGCGGAGGCCGTCGTAGTGGGCGCGGGCACCGGGCGAGGCGTTCAGGGAGGCGAAGGCCTGCGCGTTGAGGGCATCAACGAGGCGGTCGTTGTGGATGAACCGGGCGGCGACAACCTTCTTCTTTCCGGACGCGCGGGTGATCGGGCTGGTCGCGGCGTAGTTGCGGCGGGCCTTGCCGTCGGCGTAGCGGTGCGGGTCGTCGCCGAACTCGCCGAGCACCCGGGCGCCGAGGACGGCCCCCATGCCGGGCTGGGACCGGTAGATCTCAGCGTCCGGGTGCCGGCCAAAATTTTCCTCCACCTGCCCTTGCAGGGCCTTGACCTGCTCGTTCAGGGTGGTGATCACCGCGATCAGGGACCGCACGGTGGCCGCGTAGGCGGCGGTAAGCGCCGCTGGCTGGCCCAGGCGCTCGCTGCGCAGCGCGGCCAGGACTGCGGTTGCCTTCTCGTGGATGTTCCGGCGGCCGGCGCGCTTGAGCGCGGCGGAGATCTGCGCGCGGGTCAGCTTCGCGGCCCGGGCTGGCTCCGTGGCCTTGCCCAGCAGCTCCAGCGCATCGGGGGCGTCCAAGTCGCCGAAGGCCTCCAGGGCGGCCGGGAAGTAGTCCAGCAGCTGGTGCCGCAGCCGCTGGGTCTGCCGGGTCCGCTCCCAGATCAGCGTCTTGTGGGTGCGGGCCAGCACCTTCAGGCCCTCTGCCCCGGCGCTGTCACCCGCAACGGCCCGGAGCTGGTGGGAATCGGTGCGGACCATGTCGGTGAGCATGTGCGCGTCACCGGCGTCGCTCTTGGCACCGGACACGCCGTGCCGTTCCCGGTACCGCGATGCCTGCAAAGGGTTCACCGCGAACACCGAGTAGCCGGCCGCGACCAGGGCGGCGACCCACGGGCCGCGGTCGGTCTCGATCCCGATCACCACCTGCGCGGCGTCCAGATCATCGCTCAGCTGCTGCCCGATCAGCTCGTGCAGCCCGGCCATCCCGGCAACGCCCTCAGGCAGCCTCTTCCTGCCCAGCACCCGGCCCGCGGCATCCATCACCTCCACATCGTGATGGTCCTCAGCCCAGTCATCGCCCACGAAAAGCCGCACCGGTTCTCCCGTCCGCAACGCCGAATCACCTCAGCAGCCTGCGGGAGAACCATCAGCGACCTAATGAAACTGTGCTCACGCCAGCCGGCGGGCACGACATCCCAGCAGCGATTCAGCTCTCCCGGTCACCGGCAGGGGCACGGTCTCTCGTCAGGGCTCAGAACCCAGGAGATGCAAGTGCTCACCCGCCGGCGGCCACCAGGCACCGGGTCTGCCGTACGGCAGACCCGCTAACACTCATTAGGAAATAGATGCGACTGGTCCGGTACAGCAGTGATGGGCGCAATGGCGTCGGGGTGCTGCTCAGCGACGAGGGACCGGTGGCCGCCACCCCCTGGGCCAGCTTTGAGGAGCTGTTCGCCCAGCCCGATCCGTCCTCGGCGGTGGCTGATTTCGATGTGGCCAGTGCTCCGCGGGTGACCGCCCCCCGGCTGCTGGCGCCCACCGTCGACCGCGCGACCGTCATCGGCACCGGCGGCAATTACGCCGACCACGCGGCGGAATCTCGCCGCGCTGGCGTAGACGTCCGCGAACCCGTCTTCGTGCCGTTCCTGTGGAGCGCGGTCATCGGCCCCGAGGACGAAATTGTCATACCCGGGCCGGACACGCTGACCGACTACGAGGTCGAGCTGGCTGTCGTTATCGGGCGCACGGCGCGGGGACTGACCGAACACGACGCCATGGACGCGGTCTTCGGATTCACGGTGCTGAACGACATCAGCGCACGCGAGGTCATGGTGCGCGAACGAATGCAGGTGATGCTGAGCAAGTCACCAGACACGTTCGTCCCGATCGGCCCGGCGGTCGTCACGAAGGACGAGATCCCTGACTTGTATGACCTGCGGATCGCCAGCTACCTTAACGGCGAGCTCAGGCAGCATGACCGTACCGGATCGATGTCGAGCCGGGTGCCGGAGCTATTGGCTGCGATTACCAGGACCGTGACCTTGCGGGCCGGTGACATTGTCACCACCGGCACTCCCGGCGGCGTGGGGTTCTTCCGCGATCCCCAGGAGTTCCTGAGCCCGGGCGATACGGTTACCGCCGAGGTCGAGCGCGTCGGCCGCCTGACCAACCGGGTCAGGCAGGGCTGGTGATGCGCGGAGACCGGTAAGCCTGCGCGATTCCCTCGGTGTCGGCGTAGATGCGGTACCTCGTAGCCAGACCTTCGTCGTTGAAGGTCCACACGTGCGCTGAGTCTCCGGTGAAGGCCTGGCCGTTGTGACGCATGGTGCTCTCCAGGTGGATCAGGGCGATCACCGTATGATCCTGGGCGATGATGTCGGCTACGTTGAACGACCGGATTTCAGCGATGCCGGACAGCTGCCTGAAGTACTCCACGACCGCCTGCTTGCCCCGGAACAACCCCCCGATGGGGTAGTCGTCGGGAAGCGGGTCCCACCACTCAATGTCCTCGCTCAGTGCAGCCATCAGCGGACCACCGTCGTGCCGGTCGAACGCTTCGTAGGCCTCGCGAACCCGCGCGGTCAACTGCTCGGTGTTCATGGAATCTCCTCGAAACTAAGCTCACTATAGCTATTTCGGCCTTCAGCTGAGCGCATGCCAGTACTGGCCCAGGAAGGACACCGATGACGGATCCGCAGCCAACCGGCCAGGACGCATCCACGCGGGCCGAGCATCCCAATGTGACCTTGGTCAACGAGGCGCACGAACGGCTCGAACGAGGGGACACAGCGGCCATCCGCGACATGTTCGCCGATGACATCACCTGGCACGAGTTCGGCTCCTCCCCACTGGCCGGGACCCACGTCGGCCGCGACGAGGTGATGAAGTTCTGGCAGCGCTACTTCACCGCCGCCGGCCCGGATTTCACCCAGGACATCGTGTCGGTCATGGCGAACGACGACTTCGTCACCACCATCGTCGAGCTGACCGGAACAAAGCCCAGCACCCGCCTATCGCAGACCGCCGCCGACGTGATGCGCATCGCTGACGGCAGGATCGCCGAGTTCTGGCGCTACTACGCCGACCTCGAGGAAGCCAATGACTTCTTCGCGGCGGCACCGTGACCCCTGGACTACGAGCTCTGACGCCGGTGTGAGTCGCCGCGTGAGTGGGGACTTCTCCTGGCGGCCAGCCCTTGTTAAGATCAAAAACCTGGCGCCCCTAGCTCAACGGTAGAGCACCGGACTCTTAATCTGGAGGTTGGGCGGTTCAAGTCCCCCCGGGGCGCACGACGAAGAGAGCTTGGCCCGTCCCCGCCACGGGCCAAGCTCTCATCATTTCCCCGCCTTCCGGCGGGAGCTTTCAGGCCGGTGCCGCGGGGCCCGGTTCGGCCAGCCCGGGGTCCGCCTGCCCGTCGGCCTTGAGGGACGGGCCCCGGTGCAGCAGGAACGGCGTGCCCACGATGGCGATCATCCCCACCGCCATCACCGTGACGTAGGCGATGGTTCCCGACGTCGACAGGTGCGTTGCGGGGATGAAGCCGAGGAAGAACGTGAAGATCGCGCCCGCCACCCCGAGCCCGACCACCAGCACCAGTCCCGGCGTCCCGCCCGGGATCTTGAACGGGCGCGGTGCGTCGGGCTTGGTGATGCGCAGCCGCACCACCGAGATGTACATCAGGAAGTACATGACGAGGAACGTCTGCGCGACCAGCGCGGTCAGCATCCAGTAGTAGGTGTTGATGTTGTTGACGAACACCATGGCCAGGGCCAGCACCGAACCGAGCGTGGCCTGCAGCAGCAGGACCGTGGTCGGCGCACCCCGGCGGTTCGTCCGGCCCCACCACGGGTTCAGGTGCCCGTCCGCGGCCACCCGGCGCATCCCCTCGGCTGGCCCCGTGCTCCAGGAGGCCAGGCCGCACAGCACGCCGATGATCACGAGGACGCCGAACGGCCGGATCAGCGACCCGATGCCCAGCTTGCTGAAGAAGACCGATACCGCCTGCATGATGCCGCCCGCGAGCTGGATCTGCTTACCCGGCACGACCATGGCGATGGCCACGCTGCCCAGGATGGACAGCCCCGCCACCGTGGTCGCGGCGACCAGCACCGCTCCGGGGTAGGTGCGCTTGACGTTCTTGGTCACGTGCGAGTAGAAGCCGCCGATCTCCATGCCGGCGAACGCGACGATGATGCCGGCCGCGTAGACCAGGCTGGACAGGCCGTGCCAGGGCGGAATGATCGCGCTGGCGTGGAAGGGGATCTCCGAGTGCTTGCCGCTGCCGACCCACCACAGACCCAGGCCGATGATGGCCGCGGTCGGGACGGCGGTTCCGATGATCACGCCGATGCCGGTCCAGCGGGCCGACTTCAGCGCTCCGAAGAAGGACGACAGCGTCACCGACCAGAAGATCACCAGCATGACCGGGACCAGGAACGCTTTGTTCTGCGACAGATCCGGGTTGATCACGTAGGCCAGCGTGGTGGCCAGGAACACCAGCACGGTGGGGAACCAGACGATGTTCTCCGACCAGTCGCACCACACGGCCAGGAAGCCCCATCGGGAGCCGAACGCTTCCCGCACCCACCGGTAGATGCCGCCGCCGACGGTCGTGGCCAGTTCAGCTGAGCACAGGGCCACCGGCACCAGATAGCAGAGGACGGCGGCACCGTAGAAGAAGATCGCCGCCCAGCCGAACGTGGCCGTGGTGGGCAGGTTACGGATGCTGTCCATGGCCGAGATCAGCACCAGAGCGAGACCGATGACACCGAGCCGCCGCGCGCCCGTCCCGCCCGGCGCGCCCGCCTCCGGCTCGGCCAGCAGGTTGCTGACGGGCTGCTTCTCCAGCGTCATGACACTGGCTCCTTCATCTTTGGCTCCGGCGCGGCGGCCGGGGTCTTGGGCTTCATGAACCGGCCGACCAGTGGCAGTTCCGACACCGACTCAGCCCGGGCGATGGCCAGGCCGGCCCGCGGCAGGTGCGAGCGGTCGTCCGCGACTGAATAGCGCGGCTTCCACTCCGGGTCGTACTTCTTGTTGAAGTTCCACAGGGACTCGATCTGCATGCTGTCGCTGAACCGATGGAACACGGCCCGCTCCGCCGATTGCCACGGCCCGGAGCCGGTCTCCCCGGCCACCACGGCCCGCATCACCGCGAAGTTCAGGCCCAGGCCATTCAGGCCGCGCTCGGCCATCCAGTTGATCGTCTCGATGATCACGAAGTCGGTCAGGCCGTTGGGTGCGTCCGGGTCGTTGGTGCGCCGCATCAGGTCCAGCGAGTAGCCGTTCACCTTGGCCGCCGGGATGTACTGGTTGAACGCGGCCGGCTTGCCCTCGGGGTCCAGGCACACCGCGAGCAGCAGGCCGGTGTCGCGCTCGTCGAACATCCGGCTCAGCGTCATCGAGAAACCGCGTTCCGTTTCACCCTGCCGGGTCTCGGTAGCCAGTTCCTCCAGCTGCCTGCGCAGTTCCGCGCTGGCCTCCAGCGCTGGCATGACCTTCACCGTGTAGCCCCCCTTGGAGACCCGGTTGTAGGAGCCCCGCAGCGACTTCATCTTCTTGCCCTTGAGCGAGAAGACCTGACTGTCCACCACGGCCTCGTCGCCCATGTACACCCCGCTCAGCCCGGCCGCCTCGTAGATCGGCAGCCACGGCGCGGACGCGCCGAGCACGCAGATGTACCAGCCGTTGTTGTCGGCCAGGTCCATCGCGTCAGTCCAGGCGTCGAGGCGCTCGTCGATCGGCCCGATCGGGTCGGGAGACACGAGCATGATGCGGTTGATGACCGAGTAGGCGATCAGGGTGTTCCCGGAGAACAGCCAGGACTTGTCGTCGCGCAGGGCGAAGTAGTCCAGGGTGTCGCCGCCGTACCGGTCGAAGATGGCCCGGGCCCGCTCGAACGCCTGCGCCCGCGCGTCTCCGGTCCGCCGGTGCTCCCGGCCGGGCAGCGCCGTGGCCAGGACCAAGATGACCAGGCCCACGATGACGAGGATGACCACGTCGCGGGTTTCGCGGGCCTGCACGAAGGCCACATCGAGCCCGGTGGCCAGCCCGATCACCACGAAGCTGGCCATGATGGCCCAGCCCAGGAACCGGCGCAGGCCGGCCGGGCTGACCCGGAAGTGCCGGTGTTCCAGCAGCAGCCAGAGGCCGAACAGGCAGGCGATGGCCGACCCTTCCGGGCCGACGTCGTGCAGCAGCCGGTAGACCGTGCTGACCAGCAGCAGGACCAGGGCCGCGACCCAGGACCGGCGGTAACCCATCCGGACGCCACGGGCCACCCCGGCCAGGGCCAGGCCGCCGATGACGGCGGTGACGCCGTTGTCCGGATGGATGCCGAACGGCAGCCACAGGCCGATCGGGCGGATCCAGTGGACCGACCACAGCAGCGCGAGGACCACCTGCAGCACGCCCGCGATGAGCAGGCTCCACGCCGCCGTCCGGCGGATCCGGCGGCGCCGTACCCACGGCAGCAGGGCGCGCTCGGCGATCGGCCAGGTCGATCCGTCGGGGAGCCTGCCGACCACCTCGAGCGTGGCCGGGCGGCCCTGCTCGCGCCTGAGCACCAGCCGCTCCAGGGCCACCGGATGGCCGATGGGCTGCTCGGCCAGGGACAGCGAGACCGACAGCACCGGCCCGCCGGCCAGCTCGACCATCGACAGCCGCCGCACGGCCAGGAAGGGGGTCGGCAGCCCGAACCGGGCCTTGAGCGCCCGCACCACCTCGGTGTTGCACCCGGTGTTGGCGTAGAACCCGTCGCCGACCTGGGAGATCTCCGGTTCGTGGGTGTGGCCGGTGATCAGGCCGGCGTATCCCTCGGAGATCAGCCGGGCCGCCTCGGCCCGGACGGTCGCGTTGTGGGCCGCCGCGTCACCGCGCTCGCCGACCGATGCATCGGCCAGGGCCCGGTTGACCCGGAGCATGGTCGCGATACCGGTCACCGCGGCGACCAGCGCGATGCCCACGACCAGGATGCCGAACACGATCAGCCACCGCTCGGCGTGATCGTGCAGCAGCGGCCTGACGCCCGGGACGAATGACATGAGCCGCAGCAGCAGGGCCGCCGCGAACGGCACGGCCAGCCACCACAGCCAGCTGGCCACCATCCGGTACAGCAGGCGCGAGCCCAGGAAGGAGGTCGGGTCACCGTTGGTCCACCGGACGCCTTCCAGCAGTGAGCCGGGCTTGTCCCGGGAAGCCAGCTTGGGCAGCACCTGCCGGACCACGTGGTGGCCCAGCGGAGTGTCGACCGGGGACCGCGGGTCGTCGAACGCGTTGTACTGGTCGAACTGGTGGCCGTGCATGATCCGGACCAGCTGGACGCCGGTGCCGGTCTCGACGGCCAGGTCGCAGGCCAGCGCCAGGTCGGTCACGCCGAGCCGCTCGCGCAGGATGGCCACCGACTGCTCGTCCCAGGCCAGCTGGCCGTCGTGGTTGCCGGGGGTTATCACCACGCGGTGGTTCTTGTCCGCGGCGAAGCGCTTGACCGCGTCGGTGAACTGGGGGTGGGCATCCAGGATCCCGGCCACGTCCGGGGCGGCGGCCAGCATCTCGAACCCGTCACCGGCGATGACCAGCATCCCGGGCAGGTGGAAGGTGTTCAGCACCTGGGCCAGTTCGTCAGCGGCGTTGGTGGATACGTCCGACGCCGTGGGCGCGAGGTGCAGGTCGCTCACCACGACCACCCGGTGGCCCCGGCCCACCTCAAGCTGAATGAGATCGGGAACGTAGAAGGAGTCGGGGGACCGGTTCGCGGCCCCCTCAGCGGCGGCCTCGGCGCCAGCCCGGCGAGTGTCATCGCCCAGCGGCCCGGCCACCTCCCGGTTTTCGTCCAGGGTGGTCATGTCACGCCTCCGGGCGCATGATCGGGAACGGAATGACGTCGCGGATGGCCGCGACCTCGGCCAGCAGCATGATCAGCCGGTCGATGCCGAGGCCGATGCCGGACGTCGGCGGCAGCCCGTACTCGAGCGCCCGGACGAAGGCCAGGTCGGCGGGCATGGCCTCGGCGTCGCCGCCGGCGGCCAGCGCGGCCTCGGCCTGGAACCGCTTCTTCTGCTCGTCGGGGTCGTTGAGCTCGCTGTAGCCGTTGGCCAGCTCCCGGCCCCCGATCACCAGCTCGAAGCGGTCGGTGAGGGTGGGGTCCTCGCGGGTCTGGCGGGCCAGCGGCGAGACCTCGGTGGGGTAGTGGTAGATGAACACCGGGCCCAGGGTCTGGCCCATCAGGGCCTGGTCGTAAAGCTCGAAGACCAGCTTGCCCGGGCCCCAGGACGGCTCGTAGTGGACGTCGTTGGTGTCGCAGACCTGGCGCAGCTCCGCCACCGGCATGGTCGGGTGCACCCGCTGGCCGAGGTGCTCCTCCAGCAGGTCGAGCAGGTCGCGGCGCGGCCACGGCGGCGTCAGGTCGACCTGCTGGCCCCCGAAATCGAACTCGAGCCGGCCGGCGGCACCGCGGGCGGCCGCGACGATCAGCTGCTCGGTCACGTCCATCCCGTCGTTGAAGTCGCCGAACGCGCGGTAGGCCTCGAGCGAGGTGAACTCCGGGCTGTGCCGGGTGTCGATGCCCTCGTTGCGGAAGTTCCTGGCGATCTCGAACACCCGCTCGTAGCCGCCGACCACCAGCCGCTTGAGGTACAGCTCGGGCGCGATGCGGAGGCTGAAGTCGGTGTCGAGCGCGGTGGCGTGGGTGAAGAACGGGCGGGCGATGGCCCCGCCGGCCTGCGGCTGCAGGATCGGGGTCTCGACCTCGACGAAGTTCTCCGCCGCCATGACCTGCCGCAGGATGGCCAGCGTCTTGAAGCGGATGTCGAAGACTCGCCGGCTGTCCTTGTTGGCCAGCAGATCCACCTCGCGCTGGCGGTACCTGATCTCCGCCGCGTTGACGCCGTGCCACTTGTCGGGCAGCGGCCGGAGCGCCTTGGACAGGATTTCCAGGCCGTCCACGTCGACCGAGAGCTCGCCTCTCCGGCTGGTGATCACCTCGCCGGTGACGCCGACCCAGTCGCCCAGGTCGACCAGCGCCTCAACCTCGGCCACCTCAGCCGAAATGCGGCGGGCCTGGAACATGAGCTGAACGGCGCCGCTCTCGTCTTCCAGCGTGGCGAACCGGAGCTTGCCGTGCCCGCGCATGGCCACCACCCGCCCGGCGACCCGCGCCTGCTCACCCGTCCGGGTGTCCGGCGCCAGCCCGGAGTGGGCCGAGTGCAGCCCGGCCAGCGTCGAGGTCCGGTCGAACCGGGTGGGGTAGGGGTTGATGCCCCGCGCTTCGAGCGCGTCGCGCTTGGCCCGGCGTTCGGCCGACTGCGCGGCCAGCCCGCCGCCGGCGGTGGGCTCCTCTCCGTCACCGGGCCCCTGTGCGGGTGACGGCGGCGGATCTGCTGGCTGGTGCTTCAGGGCTGCGGTGCTCATATCGGTTCCCTCATGGACTGGGTGGCTTGGCGCCTGTAGATCCATCGTCGGCGCGCCCGCGCCCCGGGTCCCTAGAGAAACTCCCTAGTTCACTGCCCCAGGACTAACTAGGGAGTTTCTCTAGGGACTCTCCCGCCGCTCCGGCCGAAAGTGGGCTTATCCCAGCTGGAGGAGCTGGGCTGAGGAGCGGACCGATCCATGATGAGCACCAAGACCAGGACCCCGGACGAGCAGACCACCAGACCCTCCCGGGCGCGAGGCTGGATACTGACCGTCGGCGTGGCGGCCGCGGCGATTGTCGCCGTCGTCGTCGTGGCCACCACGATGAACGTGGGCAGTATTTCCATCGTGGCGGGCTGGTTCCCCGTCCTCTTGCTCTGGCTCACGATCGCGGTCTGCGCGGTGGCCGTGGTCCTGCGCAAGGACGCGCTCAGGGAATTCGCGCTCGGTATCCCGATCGGCATCGTCCTCGCCGTCGCGCTATTCCTGTTCCTGCACTTCACTGGGGCGATCCCGGCGGGCGCGCCCCGGTCCATGTACGTCTGGCTGCTGGTGGCCTGCCTGGTCATCGGGATGGTGCTGGCCGGATGGCGCCGGGCCAACTGGCCCCGCCGCATCGCCGGCGTCCTCGCGATCGCGCTGACCGTGCTGTCGGCCGGCAGCGCCGCCAACGCGACCTTCCAGTACTACCCGACCTTCAGCCGCCTGCTGGGCAAGAACGCCAACCATTTCCTGAACAATGACCAGCTCAAAGACCTGCGCGACCAGGTGGCCAAGACCGGCAAGCTGCCCGACCACGGCGCGACCCTGGCCATCACCATCCCCGGCCAGGACCTGAAGTTCACCCCCCGCCAGGCCTACGTGTGGGTCCCCCCGGCCTGGTTCGCACCCAGCCACGCCAAGCTGCCGGTCATCGAGCTGCTGCACGGCACCCCGGGCCAGCCCTCGGACTGGACCCGCGCCATCTACGCCGACCAGACCTCACTGGCCTACGCCAAGAAGCACAACGGGGTCGCGCCGATCCTGGTCATGCCGGACATCAACGGGTCGCTGGACGGGGACACCGAGTGCGCCAACACCCCGATGTACGGGCAGGTCGAGACCTACCTGACCCAGACCGTGCCCGCGTTCATGCGCAAGGAGTTCAACGCCAGCACCGCTCCCGACTCGATGGCCATCGCCGGGCTCTCCGAAGGCGGCCTGTGCTCGACCACCCTGGCCATCAGGAACCCGAAGGTGTACGTGGCGTTCGGCAACTACTCCGGCGATGAGTCGCCCACCTATCAGGACGAGGACAAGGCCCAGAGCATTCAGCAACTGTTCGGTGGCTCGACCGGCCTCTACAACTCCTACAACCCGCCGTCCCTGCTGACCCACGCCCACTACCCTGAACTGTCCGGCTGGTTCGAGACCGGCGCCCAGGACCCGGTCCTGCCCGCCGCGCACGCCCTGCAGGGCCTGGCCGAGAACGCGGGCATGAACACCTGCATTGCGACGCCGCCGGGGGCCCACAGCTTCGACTTCTGGAGCACGTCCTTCACCGATTCACTGCCGTGGCTGTCCTGGAAGCTGAAGCTCACGCCGCAGCCGCCGTCCGTGCCCGCCCAGTGCGTCCCGGGCCAGAGCTGACGGCTCGTCGCCATGGCCGCCGCGATCATCTTCGCCGTCTTGTCCGCCCTGTCCAGCGCGGGCAGCGCCGTCCTGCAGCGCTTCGCCGCCGTCGACCACAAGTCGAAGGCGGCGGAGGCGGCGGCGGCGGGGGCCGCGGCCGGGCCGGCCTGGCGGAACGCGCTCAACCTGGTGCGCCAGCCGATGTGGCTGCTGGGCGGCGCCTGCCTGGTGGGTACGTTCATCTTTCAGGCCCTCGCCTTGTACTTCGGCCCGCTGTCGGTGGTGCAGCCGATCCTGGTGCTTGAGCTGATCTTCACGCTGGGCCTGCGGGCCGTCCTGATGCACGACGGCATCGCCCGCCGGACCTGGCTGGCCGCCCTCACGATCTGCATCGGGCTGGCCGCCTTCCTTGTCGTGGCGTCCCCGGGCCCCGACACCCACGTCCCGAACGCGGGGCAGTGGCTGCTGAGCGTGGGCACCCGGGCCCTGGCCGTGCTGGTGTTGCTGCTCTTCAGCCGCTACGGCTCGCCCGGCCGCCGCGCCGCCCTGTTCGGCGCGGCCACGGCCATCGTGTGGTCGGTGGACGCCGCGTTCGTCAAGCAGACGGTGGACGTGCTGGCCCACACCGGCATCATCGGGGTGCTCACGCACTGGCCGCTCTACGCCATGATCGCGACCGGCGTGCTGGGTACGATCCTGCTGCAGGGCGCGTACGCGGTCGGTCCCCTGGCCGCGTCCCAGGCGACGATGCTCATCGTCGATCCGCTGGCCAGCATCATGCTGGGCATCGAGCTGTTCGGCGAGAGCCTGAGCTCGGGCCCGGCTTCCGTGCTCGGCATCGTCGTGTCGTTCGCCGTGCTCGGGGCGGGCGTCATCATGCTGTCGATCTGGGCTCCCCCGGTGATGACCGTCGACTCGGGTTCACCGCATAAGGAAACCAGCAGCCCCATCGCTTCCTGAGCCCGGGCCAGCGTGGGGGCGGCCAGGTCCTGGGCCCGGCGGGCTCCGTCCCGTGTCATGGCCTCGATCGCGCCCGGGTCCGCGCTCAGGCCGGCGTACCGCTCCTGCAGCGGCGCCAGCACCGCGATGACCGCCTCGGCCACGGCCTCTTTCAGCTCACGGTAGGAGTCCAGCCCGGCGGCGGCGTCCGTCGGAGTCGTCCCGGTGCAGGCGGCCAGGATCGTGAGGAGATTGGCCACGCCCGGTTTTTCATTGATATTGAACAGGACCTCTCGCCCGGAGTCGGTGACCGCGCGGGAGACCTTACGGCGGATCGTGTCCGGCGGATCCAGCAGCCGCAGGGTGCCGGGTGCGTCCGGAGCCGCCGACTTGCTCATCTTGGCCGCCGGGTCCTGCAGGTCCATGATCCGGGCCGCGAGCGGTGGCGTCACCGCTCGCGGCACCACGAACGTCTCGCCGTACCGCTGGTTGAACCGGATGGCCAGGTCGCGGGCCAGCTCCAGGTGCTGCCGCTGGTCTTCCCCGACCGGCACGTCGGTCACCCCGTAGAGCAAGATGTCCGCCGCCATCAGCACCGGGTAGGCCAGCAGCGCCGATCGGACCGACTGCTGCTGGGCGCTCTTCTCCTTGTACTGGATCATCCGCCGCAGCTCACCGTCGTAGGCGGTCGCCTCCAGCAGCCAGTGCAGCTGGGCGTGCCCCGGCACCTGGCTCTGTACGAAGATCGTGCACCGCTCCGGGTCCAGACCCGCGGCCACCAGCAGCGCGAGCTGCTCCCGGGTGATGGCCCGGACCGAGGCCGGATCGTGCTCGGTGGTCAGCGCGTGCAGGTCGGCCACCCCGTACAGCGAGTCCCGGCCGCGCTGGTCCGCGACCCACTGCCGGATCGCCCCCAGCAGGTTGCCCAACGTCAGATGCCCACTCGGAACGGTGAGCGACAGGCTTCGTGCCATCATCGGCTCCTTCAGCACAACGCGCCTCAGCCGAGCCAAACCAAAAATGGCCGCCTCAACCGAGGCAGCCAGCAGAAAAACGTGACCCAGCAGCCGCCCCTAGGCGGCCCACCACTTAGCCAGGTAAGTACTAGTCACACCCCCAGAATACGCGGCCGCGAGCCAGCCAGCCACTTCATTCCACCCCGGTCCGCTCGCCTGCTCAGCGGGGCTGGAGGAGCTGGTCGAGCCAGGCGAAGGCGCGGGCGTGGAACAGGGTCCGGGCGCCCGCTTCGCAGTGGTCGCCGGCGCCTTCGGCCGCGGTGAACGTGACGAACTTCTTGGGGCCGGTCAGCGCGGCGGCCAGCTGAGGCGCGGAGGCGCTGATGTCGTCGCCCTCGGCGTTGCTGACAAAGGTGGGGCACTGGATCTGCCCGGCGCGGCCCGCCATCTGGACGGCCAACAGATCGGCTTCCCTGGCGTGAATGGGATCCCCGGGTGCCGCACCGGCCCCGCACGTCCCAGCCTCCGCCGTCCTGCATCCCCACGAGCCCCGCACAACCCACAGGCCTCATAGCCGAATGGTTTTCCATGATCGATGTACGTTCACGGACACTAGAGGGTGGGATGCCGAATGGGAAAAAGTAACCCCTGCTCGTCGGCTGGTAATCGAACAGGCAATCCAGCTCTGACCGGCTTCCCGCTACGGTAAGCCACACTGCGGGGAAAGACCAGCCCGGGCACCGCCGGGAATGAGCGCCGCCGCACTCGTCCCCGGCCGCGCCCGCCGGCACGGAAGCAGCAAACCGGCGAAGGTAGGCCGCCCGCCCGGCCCCACACCGGCACCGGTCCCCGCCGCACCCATGCAAGCCCGCCGCACAAGGGTCAGCGTCCTAGCCTGGGAGCGAGGGTGACGCGCTTGCAGGAACCCGAAAATCAACCTGCTAATCCGCAGCAGGATCATCCACCTACGCCACTGCCCAGATCGGTGTCAGGTCCAGTTCAGGCGACCACTGGCTCTACGGGCACCCGGCATCATCCAGCACCGTTGCCAGCAACGTCGTTAGCGAGATCAGCGGTGATCTACCGCTTGCAATGCGCATAGGAGTCCCGTGCCGTCCATGGAGGTGGGTGAGCCTGCTGCCGTCCACAAGAAAGTCACCTTCGAGCCGGACAGCTGAGAGGGCCCAGATTTCCGGCCGGGCCTGCAGGCCGGGTCTTGTGCAGTGGTCTACCTGACCTCGCCTGATGTCAAAGGCATGCGCGCTGACCTGTGGCTAAATCCCGCTGGTTCTCGTCACTTCCTGGTGCTTCTTGCGGTGATGTGCCCTCAATGTGCCCCGTCCGACCGGTTATTGCGCTTCGAGGACACCAGCATGTGCGTGAGGCGGCATTCTTGTGCCATGACGGTAGCCACATGGATACTCGCCATCGCGACTCTGGCGTTGGCGATCGAGGGAGGAGCAGCTTTGCAGGGTTGGTTCAGTCACCTTCAGCTGGGCCGCAGGAAGCGGGAGCTGGCGGAGATCAGGCGCGATATAACCCTAGTTCGGCACGCACTGTGGATGGATGTTGCATCCGCCGGTCAGGGCGATCAAACCCAAGTCGAGGAGAAGGTTCGACGGATGCTTCAGCTTGACGGCTGGATTCCTGATCTCACGCTCATGGAACAGGCTGGATACTACAACCTGAGAAGACTCCGCGGCGAGGTTCCAGGAGTCACTGACGAGTGAAAAGCTCAGTGACCTCCTTGATGCGAACGAGCAACAGGAAGGGCAATGCGGTTGCTGCCACTTGCTGCTGCCACCAAGGTGCGACCAGATCCGTTGACAACAAATAAGGGTACGAATATACCGGTTTGGCACAGAAAGTCCAGTGGCTACGTGGCACGCAAGCAGCCGTAACGCTGGAGCCTCTTCGCGTAGCTCACTAAGTTGGGGTCAGCCGGGAGCCGGCTGCGTGAGGGGAGCAAGGGTGGCGATTGCGCGAACGATTGACTGGCGACTAACGATTCCGCCGCGAGAGGCGGACATCCGCATCCGGGCTGCATTCGATCAGCTCGGCCTCGTTCCCAGCGGCGATCCTGGTCGCATTGTTGGTAAGTCGAAGATGAAGGTTCTCAAGAACCGATGGGCGGCTACCGTCACTGCTGACGTGACCCCTTACTCGACAGGTTCACTAGTTGCGCTACGCATAGAGATGCCTGCCGGTACGAAGCACTACGCGGTCGCGTCAGACATCGCCTCAGCGATGGGGGACGATGCATTCGATGACCGCGGACTCGTAGCTGCCACGGATCGGCTTAGCCGGATCAGCAAGGTCGGAGGGTGGCTGGAACTGCGTCAGCTCCGCAATCTCCTCTCGCCGACGGAGACCGTCCTAGAACTTGGCCAGGGAGTTTGGGACGGCGATCAGGGAATCATCATCCTTTCGGACGAGCGTTTGTTCTTCTTTGACAAAACGCTTACAGGAACCACCATGCTGGAGTTCCCGCTCTCTGCCATCACGTCCGTCACCGTAGGCAAGAAGATGACCGGCGAAACTCTCGCCATCACGGTCGCGGGTAACGTCTCAACCATCACACGGATGATGCACGGCCAAGCTGATGCCATCAGCCGTTCCTTCCGCCAGTCCAAGGTGATGCCCACATCGACCGCCGCCCCCGCTCCTGCAGCCAGCATTGGCCCATCCGACGCTGACGAGCTGGCCAAGCTAGCCGACCTGCGCGATCGAGGCATTTTGACGGATGGAGAGTTTCAAGCCAAGAAAGCTCAGATCCTGGGCCTGTAGCTATCGATCACCCTGAGAGGGGCGGAGGCTGAATGGGAAAAAGGATGCGCTGCTCAAAAGTTTGTAATCGAACAGACGATCCAGCTATGACCGCTTCCCATCACGGTAGACCGCGCGGCGGGGAAGGGCCACCCGGCTTCGGCTGGCCGAGCGCCGCTGCACTTGTCCCTGGCCGCGCCCATCGGAACGCACCCGTGCGGCAAGTGACCTTCTATGCCACGGCACACATTTCGTTAATTCATGGTGGCCCCGCCAGGTGGGCAAGCCTTCCTCGTTGTATAGCGCAGGCCCGTTGTACTGGCCTGCCTGCTAGTAACGCGGCCATCGCCCCCGCCCCCGCTCGGGCCGCATGCTTTCAGGTAGAAAGCTTTACACTGTACGGAGTACACCAGCTACGCTGGGTATTATCCCCGTTGCGGCCTCAAGCAGTCAGCCTCCTGAAGGTTGCGGTTTGTGCCTACCAGATTGCCGCGTAACCCCTTGAATGCAGTTCGTGAGGTTTCATGC
Organism: Streptosporangiaceae bacterium; assembly: GCA_965277615.1. GTDB lineage: Bacteria > Actinomycetota > Actinomycetes > Streptosporangiales > Streptosporangiaceae > Bog-532. The sequence goes on from CBDIDG010000005.1 coordinate 2,008,073, forward strand.
GCCTGACCAGGATGCGCCTGAAAAACTTCCAGTGCTTCGGGACGGAGCCTACGGTAGTCGACTTGCAGGCCATGACGTACTTGCTCGGGCCGAACGGGGCTGGCAAGACCACGGTCTTAACTGCCTTGTGTCGGATGTTTGCGATCGACCCCCAGATGCGGCGGTTGAGGCGCAGCGATTTTCACGTCCCTTTCGCGCCTGGGAGCAGCGACGCACAGGCAAGCACGCTTCTGTGGATCGAGGCCGACTTCGAGTTCCCCGAGTTGGCCAGCGGAGCACCCGGGGCCAGCGTTCCGTCGTTCTTCGCGGATATGCGCATGGACCGTCCGGGCGAGGTACCCAAGCTTCGCGTGCGGCTGACGGCACGACGCGACGATACCGGAGATGTCGTCAGCGACCTCGACTTCGTGAACGAAACCGACGAGAACGGCGAACCGCTCCTCACAACCAGGCTCGGCAAGTATGAGCAGGCCAAGATCCAGGTGCACTACCTGCCCGCCCGCCGAGATCCGGCAGACCACTTCGCCCATACCAGTAGCACTTTGCTGGGGCGCTTGCTGCATTCCGTGGACTGGAGTGCCGAGGAGGAGATCGTCTCAGAGCTGAGCGGGGAGCTGAGCAAGTCGCTCGCCGCCAATCCAGCCATCATGTCGCTGGGCCAGCAGCTGACGGCTACCTGGAACAGACTGCACACGGGGTCGTTTTTCACTACCCCGTCCGTCACCTTCACCGGGTCGGATATTGATGCCCTACTGCGGTACCTAGATATAGCGTTCGATGCCGCACCCGATGGCGGCCCCGTAAATTGGACCCGCCTCAGCGACGGACAGCAGTCACTGCTGTACCTGACCATGGTCCTTGGCCTGCATGACCTCGGGACTCAGGTGCTCCAGCGGAATGTCCGCACTGTCAGCCCGGCAAAACTCCGCCCGGCCGCGTTCACGCTCATCGCACTGGAAGAACCGGAGAATAGCCTCTCGCCTCACTACACGGGCCGAGTGCTGGAAACCCTGAGAGCGTTTTCTCTTTATCCGGACGCACAAGTGGTCGTGGCTACGCACTCGCCCTCAGTTGTACGCCGGGTACCGGCCGAGTCCATTCGCCACCTTCGGCTGGACACCAGTCGACGGACGGTTGTCACGACGATCAAGTTGCCGACGGAATCGGACGAGGCGTATAAGTTCGTGCGCGAAGCCGTCGAGGCGTTCCCGGAGCTGTACTTCGCCCGGCTAGTCATCCTCGGCGAGGGCGACAGCGAGCAGATCGTCCTTCCGCGGATGCTCCAGGTGGCCGGAGTGTCATCCGATCTAAGCTGCATCTCGATCGTCCCACTGGGCGGCCGGCACGTGAATCACTTCTGGCGTCTGCTGGGCAGCCTCGAAATCCCCTACATTACGCTCCTCGACCTTGACACGGCCCGGTAGGGCGGGGGATGGGGCCGTATTCGGTATGCCCTGGAGCAACTCTTGGAGCATCCAACGGCCTGGGTAACCGGAAAGGGCCTTAAAGCGGAAAACTTGGGCAAGCTGCCCTCGTGGGACGATCCTTCAGAGCTTCTCGGAGAATCTGCAACTGGGCGAAAGATCCTGGAGCTACTTGAGGAGGGCGGCGTTTACTTCTCATCGCCGTTGGATCTCGACTTCTCGATGCTCAGCGCATACCCAGGCGCCTATGGTCTTCGAAATGAGAATGTTGGCCAGCCTGATGCGGATATTCTCACCGCAGTGCTCGGGAAAGCCAGAAAGCTGGATACGGAGCAGTACTCGCCCGAGCAGAAAGAGCTTTTCGCCGAGTACCACCGGATGTTCAACAAGGGCAGCAAACCCGTTCAGCATCTTACTGCTCTATCACGCCTATCCGATGGCGAGCTTGCGGCGGCGATTCCCCCGGTCATGTCCCGGTTGGTTGCAGCTGCGAAAGCCCGGCTCGCGGAGCTGCCCGAATGAACCCCGAGCAATGGACACCTGCTGCAGGCGTCGTCCTAGAGCCTAACGCCGACAAAGCCTGCCGGGCGCAGCGGCGCAATGTTGCGGTAGCCGCCGGGCCCGGCGCAGGCAAAACCGAACTCCTGGCGCAGCGTGCCGACTTCCTCCTCCGCACGAATACCTGCCCCTATCCTCGGCGCGTCCTGGCGATTTCCTTCAAGGCTGACGCCGCAGCGAACCTGGGGGCTCGGGTCCGCGACCGGGTGCCCGCAGATCTGGCCAACCGTCTGGACAGCCATACTTTCCATGCATTCGGCCTCCGGCTTATCGAACGATTCCGTCCTGTCCTGTCAGGCGTCAGCGCGCTCGACCCCGGGTTCACCATCGGGAACGACCCAATTCCCCGCACGCAGATCACTTTCGGGGATTTTATTCCCCTTGCCACTGAAATCCTTGAGCAGAGCCCGCTGGTGCTGGCTGGGCTGCGCGCCACTTATAGCCACGTGTTCCTCGATGAGTTCCAAGACTGCACTACGGATCAATACGCCCTAGTCCGCACGGCCTTCCTCGGCGCCGGGACTATCCTCACAGCGGTCGGAGACAGCAAGCAGAAGATCATGGGTTGGGCCGGGGCAGTCGACGGCATCATCAAAACCTTCGCCGACGACTTCAGCGCGGTTCCTCTCAACCTTTATCAGAACTTCCGGTCCCAGCCGCGGCTGCGGCGGATGCAAAACCGCATGATTGCTGCTATGGAGCCCGCAGCAGCTGTTCCGGAGGAAAGTCTCGCAGGCGACGGCGGTGAAATTCGGATCATGCGCACAGCCGACGAAATGCAAGAGGCAGCGCAGGTCACCGCGTGGATCAAGGCGCTCGTCATGTCCGGCACACCTGAATCTGAAATCGCTGTCTTGTTCCGTAACCAACCCGACCTTTATGGCCTGGCTCTGCGCCGCGCCCTTGAGGACGCAGGGATCTCCTGCCGCGACGAACAGCGACTCCAGGATTTGGCCGCCGAGCCGCTGGCGCAGCTGCTGATCGCCTACTTGGAGACATTGGCCGGGATCCGCAACCCTGCGAGCTACGTACGCCTCTACCGCAGCAGGCTCTTTGACAACCGGGACGATGAGCGTCACTTCAGCATCCGGGCCTCTTGGGATGAACATCTTCAGGATGCTCGCGCTCTCGTCGCGGGCAACGGCAGAAGCCTGGCTGACAGATCCCTGCTCGATGAGCTGGGTTCAGGGTTTTTGAATTTCTTCGGTGCCCCTGCGATCGCTGCCCTCGCTCCCGGTTACGAGTCCCCCGCCCGGGTGGAGCAGATTTACAGAGATGTCATTGAACGTGTAGGTGAGATACTCGCCGCAGGTGATGCTCCTGTTAAATCGTTCGCAGTATTCGCCGCGCAAGACGGCGTCCGCGTAATGTCGATCCACAAGAGTAAGGGGCTCGAATTCGACACCGTCGTAGTCCCTGCCGTCGAGCACGAGATGTTCTTCGGCGACCGCGCCGAGGCCCGGGCTGCTTTCTTCGTCGCAATATCCCGCGCGAAACGCAACCTCTTGCTCACATGCGCCAAAAATCGTCACTGGCCGCTTGGGGCCAAGCGCTGGAATTCCAGCCGAACCCCGTACCAGGAGTTCCTCGACTATGCACGCGACCCTGGCCTCCAGCCGGTTTCGTGACCTGACTTGAGAGCAGAGGAGGCTGAATGTGAAAAAGATTGCCCTGCTAGAAAGCTAATCGAACAGGTGATTCAGCTTTGACCGGTCCCCATCACAGTAGACCATGTAGCGAGGAATGACCACCCAGAAAGCTCGCCGGAGACGAGTGTCTCTGCGCTCATATCCGGTGGCGTAGGTGGCCGCAGGAGGAAATGCCACCGCTTCAGATGCTGCCGCGTGTTCAGTTGCTTAGCGCCGTCGGCGGCCTTTCTTCCGCTGGCCGCGGAGCTGGTGGGTAGCGCGTCGTGCGGATGGAGGGGTAGGCCGGTGTGATTCCTCGATTGACATCAGGCCAATTGCGTCTCCCAGCGAGTCAAGATCAGGGTCGTCCTCAGGCGCGTCGTTCATGTAGACCGTGCCAACGATCTGCCTGCGATGGTCGAGCAGTAGCCCGAGGCTCCGGTCAGCGCGCAGCTGATGCTTCTTGGCAGCCATGTAGGTCCGGAGCATTTCCAGCGCTTCGCCACGGGTCTGGTCCCGTGGCTGAGTGGCGGCGAAGAACATTGGATGGCCCCACAAGCCCGCGTAGGTGAAGCCAAGGGTGTGCCGCTGACCGTCGACCCTGGTCTGGTTCGCTATATCTCGCAAGGAGGCGACCAGTCTCTTTTGCGCCGCCCCTGCTAGTCCTAGTAGGTCGGCGCCGAAGCGGAGCCATCCGGGTTTCGGGGCGTCTGCGAGGAAGTCGACGATCTCCTCGGCGGCTGGGTAAGTGTTGAGCACTGGTTTGTCGGCCTCGTGGGGGCTTGTGCCCTCGATCCAGTACATCCAGGCGTCTAGCGGGTCGGTATGAGTGCCGATGATGGTCGGCCGGGCGTCCAACTGGTGCATCTTGCGAGCGTGTGGCCGCGCTGGGCCGGAGGTGGGGTGATTACGCCTGACCTCCTCGGGGTCCGGCTCTACGTAGAGGCCACCATCCAGGAACAGCATGAATAGGTCGAGTTCGTCGGATCCCCGGTAATAGGTTGCGACGCCGGAGTCTGCCCTGCGCCGGAGCCAAAGCAGAAACTCGGCAGGCCGGTCGATGACCTTGCTGATGACCTCAAGGTCATGCAGCGAGGCGATCCAGGGCAGGCTTCCCTCCCCGAGCAGGCCGGCCTGCTGCAGGTCGCCGAGCGCAACCGCGAGCGGGCCGAAGTCGTCCATGCCGACGACGACTGTCCGGACTTCGCGGACGGCAGAGAGGTCGAGCCACGAGCCGTTGTCCAGCCATACCCCGCGGTTCCTTGAGATGAGCTGTTCCAGGCGCTGGGCCTGGTGGGCTCCCTCGCTGAAGATCTTTTTGATCTCGGAGGTTAGGCGCGCCTGGTCACCGCGCCGTGCCGGGTCGGCGATAGTGCGTCCCTTAACCTCAACGCAGATCGCGACATCGCCGATGACGAACAGTCCGTCGCATTCTGTCTGGTTGCCGACAGCCTGTGGGCCGGGGCAGGCCGCACCCAAGGCGGCCACGTCCTGTCCTTGCTTCGGGCTGAAATAGCAGAGGTTCGGGTAAGTCGTCGGCGCACCGACCGCATGGGACACGGCGCCAAGGGCTGCGGCCTCGGAGACGTCAGCGCGGACGCGGTCATACCGGCGCCAGGCTTTGGCGTCGGCCTTGAGGGCTGTCTCCGCGATGACACGGAAAGAGTCAGTGCCGATCTGGTTGCCGGTCATGAGGTAATTGCCGTCCGGGTCTCGAATGAGACACGTCCTGCCGAGCGGGTTGATACCACGCAGGAAGGCACAGACTGTCGCGGCAGCGTCTCGGGTACCGTCGAATTCGATACCGAAGGCATCGAGGACTGCTGCAGCCCGATCCACTCCCAGCCCCGATTCGTTTGCGATGTCGGACACGGTAAACGATGCGCGCTCACCTGGACGGAACATCAGATCCGACATCGATTCACGGAAGACCCGGATCTCATCCTCGGTCGGTTCTCGTCCTTCAGCCTGGCACCGCTTCATGATGTCGCTGGTCTCGTCTCGCAAGCTCGTGAGTTTCCGGCTGTATATCGCCTGTATCGCAGACCGGACTGTCGTGAACTCGCCGAACGTGAACCCGAGATGCTCCCCTAGCAGCGCGCTGATATCCGTCCGACCAAAGAGTGCGGCATCGTGCTCCACTTCAATCGAGTCATACCGAAGATTGCGAACGCCGACCAGGTACGACTGGTACTCCGATGTCAGTCGGGCTAGTGGATCATCTGCGGCGAGCATCGCCGACGCGCCATGCATGAACTGCGCGAGCCTCAGCAGTCGCGTAGCGCTGGCATGCAGGTCATCGATCGCTTGGTGAGGCGCGGTCGACTCGCAGGTCTTCTCTTCTGGCTCCCTGCCCGGACGCGACAAGCAAACCAGCGAGACTAGGTCGATCGCAGCACCAATGCCGTCATAACCAGCCTCAAGTGCGAGCACCGGTACAATTGGCGCCTCCCGCATTCGCGTCAGCTCGATGACGTCGAACGCATCGAGTTCCCGAACCGTGGCAACCATGGCAGCAATTCCCGCGTCGACCTCTTCGAAGAGCCGCCCCTGGAGGGCCTCAGGGCTTGTCAGATCGGCAAAAACCCCAAGATCACCGAGGGGGTCGCCGCCCAAGGCTTCCCAGACAGTGCTGCCCATGATGGCACTCGTACCTGAGGGGGACTGGATCGGCTTCGCGCGACGCTTCGACACGGAGAAATGACTACCACGCAGGTCTGACGTTCGCCCAGACGCTATCCGTCCGCGCCAGGCGCAGCGATAGATGGGCCACTCGGGCACCGTCGAGGATGAGCTTCACTGCCCTGCCCCAGGGCCGCGCCCGCCGGGCACCGAAGCAGCAGTCGAAACAACGACGGTGGCCCCCTTCCCGACTCGTATCGCGCTAATTTCACCGCACCCCGACGTCACCACGCAGTGAGCTAATTGTTACCCCCGGAGACAGTACGCGGCATGGGTATACCAATTGCTTTAAGTCGGGCCGTCTGCTACGGCGAGCGGCCGAGCGGACAGCGGTGTTGGCGAGTCTCTGCACGGAGTCGAGGAAGTAATCAACAGGGGTAGAATTTTTTCGTGCCTGCGGCTCTGAACATCCCCATTGGAACCCGCTTTGGGAAGCTAACTACTCTCGCTCTGCCAGTCCGACGCGCTCCCGGAAGCGGCAAGGCTAGGCGTTACATAAAAGTCCGTTGCGACTGTGGCGCAGTGAAAGATGTCTCCGTCAACAACTTGACCTCCGGTCACACCAGCTCTTGCGGATGCGCGATGTCCAGCGGCGGTAGGAAGCAAAGCACTATCGCCATCGGAACCCGTTTTGGCAGGTGGACGGTAGCTGGCGGCCCTGTGTGGGAGTCAACACGCGGGGCGCGCTATGCCAAACGTGCATTCTATGAGTGCATATGCGACTGCGGCACCCGGCGTACGCTACTAGAACGCAATCTCGTATACAGCAGCCGGTCATGCGGTTGTGCACGAGCCGAAAGCATTGCGGCACTCACCGGTTCCACAAGAACGGGTAAATACTTTACTACGCAAATTCCCCCTGGCACCCGTTTCGGACGCTTCACAACTATTAGCGAAACTTATATGGAGGTTCGCGGGAACGGCCGACGGTGGACTGTGGTGGACTGTCGTTGCGCCTGCGGAACTGAACGTACAGTAGCCACTGCTAATCTCAAAAATGGCAACTCGCAGTCTTGCGGATGCCTTCAACGCGACAAAATGTCGGAGATGCTAACTACGCACGGTGCGACCTTGGCTGTCAGGGGGGTGCGGGACGATCAAGACACTGCCCGCCTCTATCGGATTCTCCAGGGAATGAAAGACCGCTGTAACCGCCCTGGCAATCCCGCATATAAGCGTTACGGCGGTAGGGGTATTAAGGTCTGCGCCGAGTGGGCGGACGACTTCCAAGCTTTCAGGACTTGGGCTTTCGCTCATGGATATGCAAATGGTTTGGAATGCGACCGGATTGACCCGGACGGCGATTACGGTCCCGATAACTGTAGATGGATCACTAAGCGGAAGAACATCGAGCACATGCGAAAAGCTTGGGACTCTGACCTTGACCAAAAGCTCATCATGACTGCAAAGAGCCGGGGAATTGGACCCTACGATCTGATTACCGAAGCCGTCCGCCGTTACTTGGGTCAAGTACTAGAGTAAGAGCTGCAACCCACACCGCGGCAACCGTATCGGCCGCGATCAGTTGGCAGCCCTAAGCGACGCGCTGCTTATCGGAGTGCATACGTCAAGGTCGGATTGATCTAGCCCTTTTCATCACAATTCTCGGCCCGTTGGCGGCTGGTCAGGATAAGTTTGCTACCGACGATCCGTTGGCTTAAGAGAGTCAGGCGAATCCGGCAATCGATCAAGTATCGGCTTGCGTCAACTGATCCTCATTAATGTTGACGCCAAGCCTTCCGCCGAATTGAACATTGAATCCCTTATATTTTGCGTAGGCGCGAAGTGTGCCTACAAATTCGGCATCGTCCGCTAGGGCATCGCCAATCTCTTCTGCAAATATTGACTTAACGTCTGGGTCCTCAGCTCTTGTCCATTTATCGATAAGAGCGGCCAACGATTGGATCCGCTTCGAACGCTCAATCAAGAGCTCCCCGCGAGTAGCCAATCTTAGTTTGGCGACCGTCCTCTCGCCAAGATCATCACCGGGTCGGCCCAGTATTAGAGGTCCGAGAAAGTCTAGGTGCTCCTCTGGATCGTCCTGGTACGGATTAAGCAGAGGAGCAGTCACAGAATAGTAATCGCGCTTGAATGTATTACAGTTTGGACATGCCAAAGTCAGGTTGGGCCAATGTACAACTAGATCTGGTCGAGTAGATTTTGGTAGTATATGCTCGACGTTCGGCGGTGCAACGTCCGCAATTATTCCTTCGCAATATGCGCATTTTCCAAATGTTTCCTGAACAAGCAATCTTACTATTGTTGCATTCCGCCATGGCGAGAACTTCGTGTGACCGGCTGCCTGCTCTGATATAAACCTGGTTGTCCAACCAGGGCCTTCGGTCGACAAAACCGACGGCTCATCTATCTTATTCAGACGGCGCATCGCCCTCACCGCGCGTGAGAGCGTCCAAGGCAGCGGGGAACTCATGCCCCAAGCCGATTTCGCGAAGCTGATCGCGCAAACGACGAAGATCAGCCGCACTAAGTCGATCGGCATCAAAGGAAGCTAGAATCTCCGTGATTCTTCGCTCAACCCATACGGGAGCTGTGGTTTCCAGGCCTAGAACTCTCCGCAGAGTCTCATCGGAGGTCGCCGCCTTGTTTGCTGAATCCAAAAGCCTACTCACTACCCGGCCGTCTTCATAGTCAAGCACATAGACATGGCTGTCGTTGACCGATGTAACGATAAACGGACTATGTGTGGCTACGATGAAAGTGATATGCGGAAACGCGTTGAGCAACGCAGGGATGATCGAGCGTTGGAGTTCGGGATGAAGGTGGTTTTCAGGCTCATCCATACATACCGTGAAAGCTGAATATTCACGGCTTCTCAAGAAAATCTGCCAACTTATCTCTATGAGTGAACTAATACCGCCAGAGACAGCATCAACCAAAAAGTCGCCCGCCTTGGTCCGGATAACAATTTCCGGGGGTCGAATACTCAACTCCCGGAAGCCCAAAGATGGGGGGAGTACGCCCCGCAGTGTTTTTTGGAAGCCTTCCCAGACCTGACGGGCCTCAAAATTTGCTTCCAGCGCATTTGTGCTGTAACCGTAAAGCGCCGCAGCCATAAGTGATTCCTTCATCTGCAACATCGGGGTCTTGCCCGAGTATTGGCCGCGCCATCGGCTGGATATTTCATTATAGTAGCTCTGAAACAATTGCGCGCTAGCGGAAAACTGCGTCGGCAGGGCATTCAGAGGTTGGTATGCGCTCATTGCGCGATGGGAGGGCAAGTATATTCCGGGCACGAGTTGCTGCGCATTAAACAATACGTCGTATGCAGGACCAGCGGCGGGCAAGGAAATCGATGTAGACATGCCGTCGCTATACGTCAATTCGCCTATAGTCCGACCCTCCTGATCCTTATACCATGAGTCGATTGACCAGGAAATTCCGTTCTTGCGCATGCGCGGACTTCCAAGGTACTGCGTCGTCCAGTTGAAATGCCTGCCCAGCAAGTTCAACAGTGTCGTCTTCCCTGACGCGTTAGCCCCTGTCAGAACTGTCAGTCGCGGATGAAAATCTATTCGTACTGACTCAAATTGGCGCCAGCTATGGAGCGACAGCCGTTGGAAACGAGCCTGTTTGCCAGGGTTGGTCACTAATACATGATGCCACGCTCGGGAGCTTGCTGGCGCTGAACGGCACAGATTGGCTCCACAGACTGACCCCGATTATCGTGGTCTGCGGGTTGGCAAAAATCAGCCCGTCCGGCACATAGTTATTTCCGAAATGTCTAGGCCTGTGGCACGACGCTCGAAGCTCCAGGCTCCGGCGTGTCACCTACAGTGCATGAAGACCAACGGCGCGACCACGCAGCGGTCCAGGCGATGTCGCACGTCCGTATGCCATCATTAGGCTGAACCGATGCTGTGTCAGGGATGGTGGCCGACTTTGACGAGCGCCACAGACCACCGTAAGTGGCACGCTTGGGCCACACGTATCCCCTCAGGCCAGCGTGGCCTCTGTGCAGTGCGATAAGTCAGCGACTCCGCCACTGACCTGGCTGGCTGCCGTTCTACCCGCTCCGTCACCGCTTCCTGACCTCACCCCCACTTCGTGCGGCCGAGGTCAGGAAGCACTCCACAGAACGACAGCCAGCCAGGAAAAGAGCATCAGAGAATCAAGAACTGAAATCAAGATCAAAATCGGTAGGTACCGCGGGGTCGAACGGGTGTGGGCTCTGGGTGTGGTTACCGGTCGCGGTTGATGAAGGTGCCGCGGCCGTGGCGGGTGATGATGAGCCCGCGGTCCCGGAGAATCTCCATGGCGCGGCGGACGGTGGTGTAGGCGACGCCGTAGTCCTCGGCCAGGTCGCGCTCGCTGGGCAGCTTGACCTCGATCTCGCCGGCGTTGATCCGGCGTTCGAGGTCGTCGGCGACCTGCATGTAGGCGTACTGCTCGCCCATGGGATCGACGCGGCGTGCTGGCACATGATCAACCTAGATGCTGTCTGAGCAGCGTAAACAACCAGTAAGCTCACAGAGCTATGTAAGCTCTGCATGCTCTTGCTAGGCTGGTGGTGATCACCCGGCCCGGTAAGGGAGGCCAGCCATGACCTTGGTATCGCCCCTATCCCCGTCACCGGAGCCCGCTCCCGCCGATGCACCCGCCCGGACGCTGGCCCGGCAGCTGGCCGCCGCCGGGCTGGGGGTGGAGGTCTCCCGCCGCCGCGACATCTGCGAACTCACCATCGCGGGCGCAGCGACCGGCAAGTCGTTTGTGGCCCTGGATACCGGCGGCCAGGCCCGCTGGTACTACGAACCAGCCGCCGGGCCCGCAACGAGCCCGGCCACCTTGGCGGCGATCATCACTCACCTGCTTGGCGGCCCACCGCCCCCGCCGGTTCCTGTGGCCTACCGGGCCCTGCCCGTCAAGGGACAGGTCGGCCGGTTGCTGCAGGACCGGGGACTGACGGTCGTGCTGCGGGTCAGCGAAGACTGGGAATCCTTCGAGGCCACCACCGACATCGACATCACCAGCCCCGCCCGGCCCTGGCTCGGCACCGTCCGCCTCTCCGACGACGCCGCCCTGGACTGGCACTGCGACTGGCGGGCCGCATTCGGGGGCGATCCCGCTGCCCTCGTCGGCCTCATCATCCCGGTCCTGCGCCCCCGCCGATGAAACCAGGCTCTGGGTCCTGGCACGCTACATCGCCGGCGCGGTCCAGCACGCGCTTTATTTCCCGTGACCGGACAGCACCCCGCCGTACTCCGGTTCCCGTTCCGGTCCCGTCCCATTCCACCCGCACCCCCGTCACCACTGCCCGATTCGTCCCCCACGCAGAACGGCACCGCGCTGGCGTCCCGGTGTTGCCGAAGCTGCCGGTACTGCCGAAGTTTCCCCGGAGGTTTGCCGAGGTCGCGAGGCTGCCGGCCATGCCGGCTGCTGCCGACGTTTGCCGGAGAAAGATCATTCCGGTGACCGCTCACAGGCCGGTCCGGTTACAACGGCAGCCATGCCTGCCACACGAGCAACAGACCCGGCCCGGTCCCGCCGGATCGACGCCGGGACCATCAAGCTCACCGATCGCGACATCACCGGGCTGACCCTGGTCGCCGACCAGTACGGGGCCCCGGTTGACCTGCTCGCTGACGCCCTGGACGTGCAGCCCGACCGGCTCCGCGGGATCATGGGCCGCTGGCGGCACGCCGGCTGGGCCGCCACCGGTTCGCTGGGTAAAGGACCGGCCTGGTGCTGGCCCACCCCGGCCGGGATGCGGCTGCTCGGCCTGCCCTATGCCGCGAAAGAGCCGTCCGCGACCCGGCTGGCCCACATCCGCGCCGTCCTGGCCGTCCGGTTGTGGCTCCAATCCGGCCAGGCCTACCAGCAGGGGCGGGCGTGGTGGCGCAGCGAACGCCGCATCCGCGCCGCCGCCGGCGGCAAAGTCGGCATCGCCCATCTGCCCGACGCTGAAGTCCACTGGCCGTCCCTGGACGGCGCCCCGTATGCGGGGCAGATCTGGGCGATTGAGGCCGAGCTGACCCCCAAGCCACTGGCCCGCACGACGGGGATCATGCGGGACATGCTGACCCGGACCAGCGACTACGGCCCGGCCGGCACCCCCAGCATCGAGCCCCGCTACGCCCAGATCGTCTACCTCACTGCACCCGCCGCGATCTCCATCGTCTCCCGGTCCATCGGCAACCTCCCCGAACCACTCCAGGCCCGGATGGTGGCCCGGAACCTGCCCCCCGGGGCCACCGCGTGAGTATCTGGGGTTGGCTGAAACTCACCATCGCCGTCTGGCTGTTCCGCCAGTTGCTCAAGCTCACCGGCTGGCTTACGGTGGCCGCGATCGCCACCGCGGCCTGGCCCATCACGGTGGTGGCCGCGGTGGGGTACGGGGCGGCGTGGCTGCGGGGCTGGCCGCCGGCCCGGCTATGGCGTGCCGCGGCCTGGTCGCTGCCCATGACCGCCGTCTACCTCACCGGCCAGGCCATCCGCCGTGGCACCTGGCCCGCTGTCGCCCTCGCCCCGGTGAACGACTGGGCGGATGGGTGGCGGCTGCTGGCCGCGGGCGCGATCGTGCGCGCGGGACTGCTGGTGGCGCCGGTCGCGGTCCCGGCCGGGCTGGCCCTGGGCGGCCTGGCGTGGGCGTGGCGGATCTACGCGGTCACCACCGGCCTGGCCGGGCACACCGCCTCCGCGCCGGTCTGGTTCGACGAACGCCAGTGGCGCCACCAGGTCCGCTCCGCCCGGGGCCGGGCCGCCGCCCCCGGCACGGTGCCCCTGCTGACCGGCCGGGGCCTGGTCGCGGTGGGCGCGACGATCCGGGCGGTCGGGCACCGGTGGCGGCCGGTCCTGGCCATCCCGGCCGGGTCCCTCATCCGCCATTCGGTGATCATCGGTTCGTCGGGCAGCGGGAAGACGAACCTGATGATGCGGCTGTGGGCCGGCTGGTACGCCGCCATCCACGCCGCGTTCACCCGGCGGGAGGGGGCCCGGCCGCTGCTGATCGTCCTGGACTGCAAGGGCGGCCCCGACGCCCGCGTCAAAGCCGAACGCACCCGCCGCCTCCTGCACGGCACCGGAGCGCGGCGGGTCGCGATCTGGCCTGATGAGGCCCGCCTGTGCTTGTGGGACCTGCCGCCGCAGGATCTGGGGGTGCTGCTGCTGCAGATGATCGAGACCGGGGACGGCGCGGCGGCCTTCTACACCGACATCATGCAGACCGTCATGAACCTCGCCCTGGCTGCCCCCGGCGGACCACCCGCCGACGCGGCCAGCTTCCTCAGCCGCCTCGACAGCCAATGGCTGGAAAGCGCCTACGGCGACGGAGCCCACGAAGCGGCCATGATCCGGATCCGGGCCGCCCGGGCCCACATCGGGGATGTTCAGCTGCGCTGCGCCACCCTGTTCGGCCGCCTCGGCCCCGCCCTGGACGGCCCCGGTTCTCTGGCGGGCGCTGATGTCTGGTACTGCATCCTGGAGGGCACCCGGGAGCAGTCGGTCGCCGAAACCCAGGCCATGGCCCTGACCGAACTGGTCGCCCACGCCGCCACCGACCCCGATGCGGAGCGGCGGGCGATTCTGCTGGCCGCCGACGACTACTCCGCCGTCTCCCGCCGCGTCCCCATCAGCAACCTCTACGAGCGGGGCCGGTCCCTCGGCCTCGGCGTCCAGGTCTCCGCCCAGTCCTGGCAGGGACTCGGCGCCGGCGAGGACGAGCGGTACCGGATCGCCGCCACCGCCGACGGCGGCATCTGGCTCCTCCATACGCCGTACCCGGAGCCGGTGATCCAGCTGGCCGGGACCCGGCGGGTGCTGGAATCGGCGCACAAGCTGATCGGCGCGACCTGGGGCGATGAGGGCACTACGAGGGTGCAGCACGCCTGGACCGCTGACCCCGGCCTCATCCGCACCCTGCAGACCGGGCAGGCGTGTTATATCCATCATGGCGGCGCTACCTTCGTCCAGGTCGCCCGCCCCAAGCCGTCCCCGCTGCCGCTGCCCGCGGCCCGGGCACCCTCGGTCATCGTCCCCCCGCCCGCACCGCCACCAGCCGATGAGCACGCCACGCCACCACCGCCGGGGGGCCTGGAGGACGTCTTCGGCCCGGAAGCGTTCCGGTGAACCCGTTCGAAGTGCTGGGGCTCCCGGTCCGTGCGGATCTGAGCGACGCTCAGGTCCGCACGGCGTGGAAAGACATCGCCGCCGCGACCCACCCCGACCGGCCCGGCGGCGGCGATGTGGCCGCCTACACCGCCGCGGCCGCCGCCTTCGCCCAGCTCCGCACCGGCTGGGGACGATCCGAGGCCTACGCGGACCTCGCCATCACCGAGCCGTACATCCCGGCCTCGGGCCCGCCAACGGTCCGGTGGCCCGGCGGGAGCCTGAGGCGAGGGCTGCTGCTCCCGGCCCGTATCAGGCACGGCCGCCCGCTTCGGCTGCTGACCCGCGCCCTGGCCGCGGCCCTGTTGTCGCTGCTGACCTTGGCCTTGATCCCCGGCCAGGCCGCCGGCCCCGCCGTGGTCACCGGGCTGGCCCTCTGGTTCTTCTTCTCCGCCCGCGCCGACCTGGCCCCGCCCCCGGGGCGATGAACAACCATGCCTCCGGCGGGGAACTTCGGGCTCCGGGATGGAGGAAAACCCATCAGGCCTGGCCCTTCCCGGCGGTCGCCGCCGGCCCGCCTCCAGCCGAGCGGGCCGGCCGTGCCGCCTCAAGCCGCAAAGACCGCGGCTTGACCCGGCCCACCCGGCCCGCTTGATCGGCTGGCGGGACGACGGCGACGGGATGGGCCAGGCCCGGGCGCATTTTGCGCTGACAGCACCATTGAAGAAAGGCCGAAAAATGTTCACAGAACCATCAGGAAACAATGACGAGAAATCAATGCCGCCGATCCCGGAATCGGGCATAATCGCCTATAATCTGAGGGAGGGGGAACGGCCGGGCGGGCTGAAAGTCCGGTTCAAAGTCACCATTGCCACCGGGGCGGAAGCGCGTGAGCTGGACGCCCGGCAGGCCGAAACGATACGGAGGCTGCTGCAATGGGCACAGCAGAACCAGCACCCGCACCCGCCGGGCCAGGACTGACCGGTCCTTCGCTGTCGGTGGCGGCCACCGCCGGGCCGGCCGAGGTGGTGCCGGTCGCGTTCATCGGCCGGACCTCCACGCTGATGCAGGACCCGGTCGCGTCCTTGCGCCGGCAGGTCCGCAAGTCCCAGGCCTGGCTCCCGCCCGGGTTCCGGATCGTCAGCTACTACTGGGATGTGGAGTCCGGCGGCCTGGATCTGGAAGCCCGCAGCCAAGGCGAGGCCTGGCAGGCCGCCGCCGGGGCCGGGATCCCCCGCGACGGCGGCATGGCCGACCTGCTCCGGGCGGCCCGCTCACCGGAGCCGCCGTTCGCGTTCGTCATCTGCGAGGACATCGAGCGGTCGGCCCGCGACAATTACAATTCCCTGAAGCTGGAACGGCGATTGCGGGACGAGGGCATCGCCATTTTCGCCACCGACGAGCCCTTCAGTGTCCAGGGGGTCAACGCCACCACCATTCTCGTCCGCCGCGTCAAGCAAGGCGTCGCCGAATGGTACCGGCTGCAATTGAAAGAAAAAGTCTGGGAAGGGCTCAAGGAACACAACTTCGACGGCTGGAACATCGGCCCCGTCCCCTACGGATACGTGCCTGAGCGGCATACCCACCCCAACCCGATGAAAGCCACCGCCGGCCGCACCAAAACCCGCCTCGCCGCCGACCCGGACCGGGGCCCCGTCATCACGCAGATCTATCAGTGGCGGGTCCGGGACCAGCTCGGCGTGCCGACCATCCGGGCCCGGCTCAACGCCGACCCGGCCGCCTACCCGCCGCCGGACCCCGCCAAAGGCTGGACCTACGCCGGGATCTACAAAATCCTCGCCAACCCCAAATACACCGGCTACCAGGTCCTGGGCCGCACCCACCACACCGGCCCCGGCAAGAAGGTCCCCGTCCCGCCGGGCCAGTGGATCTGGTCCGCCCAGCCCACCCATCCCGCCCTGGTCGACCAGGGCACCTGGGACGCCGCCCAGCACATCGGGAGCGAGCGAGGCAATGTCCAGGACGCCGAGCAGCCCAGAACCCGGCCCGGGCGCCGCTACGCCTACCGCGGCCGGCTGTGGTGCAAAATCTGCAAACGGCGGATGTGCGGCATCACCCGCCACAACGGCGGCCAGCCACCCCGGTACTACACCTACTACCAATGCCCCCACGACCCCGGCCACCGGCCCCACGCCACCGCCCACCCCGATCATCCCCACGTGGCCATCCGGGAAGAGGCCCTGATGGCCGCCACCGCGTCGTTCTTCGCCCAGTATGTCTTCGGGCCCGACCGGGCCGCCATGCTGACCGCCCAGCTCCCCGCCGACGCCGCCGCCGAAGCCACCCGCCGGGCCGCCCACGCCAGGAAGCTGGACCAGCAGCTGGCCAGGAACGAGACCGCCCAGCAAGCCCTCATCACCGAACTGGAAACCCCCGCCTACCCCAGCGACCCCGCCGCCGGCGCCCTGCGCGAACGGATCCGCGCCCGCTACCGCGAACTCCACGCCGAGCAGAAAACCCTGGAAGCCGAACGCGACCAGCTCGACACCGCGGCCACCTCAGCCAGCGACCCCGCCCTGCTGGATGCGCTGCCGATCCTGGGTGACATCCTCACCAGCGCCCCGCCCGGCCTGGCCGAACGGCTCCTCGAAGACTTCCGAATCCAGGCCGTCTACAGCAAAGAACACCAGCAAGTCACCATCCGCGCCACCATCACCGACGCCACCCCCCAGGCCGTCGCCCGGCTCCTCGCCGACCCCCGCCGCACCCCCACCAGCCAGCCACAACACACCAGCGCAGACACCAGCCCAGCCGTTTCCCATTCACCACACGACCGGAGAAGGGCAGTAAACGTGCATCGATCAAGGTCGGGTCGTTCGGCGGCCGCTACGAAGCCACCGCCCGCATCGCCGCCATCAACGAATGGCTCGGCGACGACTTATGAAACAGGCCTAGCCGTTGTCGACCCGCTCGGTGAAGTCACCGATGGCCGCGGCCAGGGCCTCGGGGGCTTCTTGCGCGACCAGGTGCCCGACTCCCTCCAGGTGCACCGAGGTGACCTCGCCCGCGGTTACCTGGCGGAAGGTCTGCTCGGTGACCGGGGCGCTGGTGGATTCGACGGTGAGGACGGGGACGGTCAGCGGCTGCTTTTCGGCCAGCGTCCTGGTCTGGCCGTGGTCGGTGAAGATGGAGTGGTAGAGGCCTTCGGTGCCGCGCCAGCCGTCCGGGCGGGCGTAGGTGCGGGTGAACTCGTCGAGGTCGTCGTCGGTGACGGAGCCCTTGACCGCGGTCCACATCGGGTAGGCCCAGCCGGCCAGCAGGTCGCGTTCGCGGCCGGGGAGCAGCATCGTCGCGATGCCGGGTGTGCCGAGGAACCCGACGTGCCAGGAGCCGCCGTGGGCGACGTCGGCCAGGGCCTCGAGCCCGTAGCCGACCAGGGTCGTTTCGATCGCGATGAAGCTGCGGACTTCATCGGGATGCGTGGCGGCGAAGCGGAACCCCGGCGGGCCGCTGGCGTCCTGGCAGGAGAGGTGGACCGGGCCGACGCCGAGGTGCTGCACCAGGTGGTGCAGGTCCTCGGCCGCGCTGGCGTGGTCGTAGCGGCCGTCGGCGGTGCTGGAGTCACCGAAACCGCGCAGGTCAACGGCGAAGACCCGGTGGTTCTGCGCCAGCAGCGGGATCAGCTTGCGGAAGGCCCACCACGACTCCGGCCACCCGTGGACGAGCAGGATCGGGGAGCCGCTCGTGCCGGCCGACACGTAGTGCAGCCGGGCCTCGTTGACGTCGGCCAGGTGGTGGGTGACGCCGGGGATGGTCGCGCCGGCGGGCGAGATGACGCTCATGGCAGGCTCCTTCAATGGACAACCTTGGTTGTCTAACACAATAGACAACCAAGGTTGTCCATGTCAACCAGCGTCGTAGGCTGGCCCCATGTCCCGATCTGGCGCCGACCTCGCGCAGCTGCTCCTGGGCGGCTTCCGCATCCTGGCCGACCAGGCCACCGCCGAGCTCACCGCGCGCGGGTACGAGGAGATCCGCCCCGCGCAGGAGTTCGCCCTGCAGGCGATCTTGTCCGGCGCGGACAACGCCTCCGACCTGGGCCGGCGGATGTCGGTCACCAAGCAGGCGGCGGCCAAGACCATCGCCGCCCTGGAAGAGCGCAACTATGTGGCCCGCGAACCCGACCCAGCCGACAAGCGCCGGATGCGGCTGTACGTCACCAGCCACGGGCTGGCGATGCTGCGCGAGGGCGAGCAGATCTTCAACCAGCTGCGCGGTCAGTGGGAGAAGCAGGTCGGCGCGGACGCCCTGGCCCAGGTCGAGACCACGCTCCGGACCCTCGTCGGGGACAGCGGCGGCCGCCCCGACACCCCCGCGTGGCTGGCCCGGGGCCTGGAGGCCTAGCGGACAGCAGAGACACAGCGGCGCCCGCCAACCAACGAAGGCTGACGGGCGCTGTCTTACTGGATCAACTCTTCTTGAGTCGGCGCGTCAACGACGTCCAGGCCGACGTGGGCACAGCCAGGTGAGCTCCATCCTTGTCCTGGCTGTCACGGACTAGGACGTCGCGGCTGTTGTTCGATGTCTCGACACAGTTGCCGCCGTTGGTGCTGCTGTAGCTCGACTTACGCCAGCCGGTTATGTGTTCCATGCTTCCGCCACTTTCTGTATCAACGTGAGGCTTGCCGCACGGGGCAGTGTTTCAGCGGCTAGCCGGTCCCAGGTCGCTTCTAGTTCGGTCACGTCCCCCGCGTCCTGTATCACCATGCCACGTAGGCCAGATTCGACGTAGGCCGCTGAGGTTCCGTCACGGAAGCCCGCCACCGTAAAGGGACCGGGTAGCCCGTCATGGACGCCGGTACTGGCCGGGATGACTCGGAGGATGACGCGGGCCGCGCTATCGACCAGGTGGCCGAGCTGGTCAGCCATGACATCGGGGCTGCCTACTGGCCGGTGTAGGGCAGCCTCATCGATCACCACGAACAGCTCTGGCGGATCATCCCGGTCAAGGATCGATTGCCGGGCCAGCCGAGCCGATACCGCCTCATCGACGTCCCCGTTGAAGCCGATTCGGCCAGTGAGGAGGGCTCGGGCGTACGGCTCCGTCTGGAGCAGGCCAGGCAAGATCGCCAGCTCAAACGACTTGAGCCGAACAGCCTGAGACTCAAGCTCTGGCCATGGGGCGAACCAGCCAGGGAACGTCGGGCGAGACACGCTGAGCTGATCCCACAAGAGGATGAGCATGCCGTTGCTGCCTAGCTCCGGTACTGACTCACATGCCTCAACGACCTTGGCCGTGGCTGCCCGTTCGCCACGTTCAATCTTGCTCAGCATGTCACCGCTGATGAACGCGGCCCGGCCCAGCTGCTCCTGGCTCATTCCGGCCTGAGTCCGCAGATGCCTTAACGCGCTGCCGAAGACGTGCCGGGGGTCGCTGTCAGTTCTGCCCACGTGCCAACCCTAGACCGCGCTAGACGAGGAGCCCAGCGACTAATACACCTGCTGTACGGCATAGCTGTCTAGCTGGTCAAATGCCTCACAGCGCCGACAACCTGTAGTCACAAGGATACGTAGCTGGCGATAGGTGGTCAGGGACAGTGGCAGGCAGTTATCCGTACGAGCAGCTGGTCCGGGCCCAACGCTGGCAGCAACAGCACGAGGATTGGTCTATTCGCTCGGTCGACGGTGGCTCGCATTTCATCGCGGAAGAGACCGTCACCAACGGGGCGCACATCATCGCTGATCCCTCGCTCACCCACCTCATGGACACGCTAGAGGAACGGGACAGCACCTGACGCGGGCTGGCGTTCCGGGCCGTTTCCGCTCAACGGCGGGGCGGATCCCGTTACCCGTGTGACGTGTGCGACGGTTCTACCGGCGGCTTCTTTTGCTGTTAACCGTTGAAAGCTTCCCTGGCCGGGCATCCAAGGGAGAGCATGGCGGTACACATTGGACAAAGCTGCCCGCCGCCGTGCCGAAAGGAGGGCCCGCCATGCCCGACCCGAGCGTCCTCGGAATCGTCCTCGCCGGGGGCGCAGGCACCCGCCTCAGCCCGCTGACCGCCGACCGCGCCAAGCCCGCCGTCCCGTTCGGCGGCCTGTACCGCCTGATCGACTTCGCCCTGTCGAACCTGGCCAACGGCGGTATCAGGAAGATCGCTGTGCTGACCCAGTACAAGAGCCACAGCCTGGACCGGCACATCTCCACCACCTGGCGGATGAGCTCGCTGCTGGGTAACTACGTCACCCCGGTGCCGGCCCAGCAGCGGCTCGGCCCGCAGTGGTACACCGGCTCGGCCGACGCCATCTACCAGTCGCTGAACCTGATCAACGACGAGCAGCCGGACCACGTCATCGTGTTCGGCGCCGATCACGTGTACCGGATGGACCCGGCGCAGATGATCGCGCAGCACATCGAGCAAGGGGCCGGGGTCACCGTGGCCTGCATCCCGGTGCCGCGGGACGAGGCCACCGACTTCGGCGTGGTCGCCGTGGGCCAGGACGGCCGCACGGTCACCGAGTTCCTGGAAAAGCCCGCCGACCCGCCCGCGATCCCGGGCCAGCCGGACGTGGCCTACGCCTCCATGGGCAACTACGTGTTCGACACCAACGTGCTGGTCGACGCGCTGCGCAAGGACGCGGCCGACGACTCCAGCCGCCACGACATGGGCGGCAACATCGTGCCCATGCTGGTCAAGGACGGGGCGGCCCAGGCCTACGACTTCTTGACCAACGCGATCCCCGGGGCCAAGAAAAACGACATCCCGTACTGGCGGGACGTCGGGACGCTGGACTCCTACTTCGACGCGCACATGGACCTGTGCGCGGTCCAGCCGCTGTTCAACCTGTACAACAACCGCTGGCCGATCCTGACCTACGTGCCCTCGCTGCCGCCGGCCAAGTTTGTGCACGAGTCCGGCGACCGGGTCGGCCGGGCCGTGAACAGCCTGGTCAGTAACGGGGTCATCGTCTCCGGCGGCCTGGTCCGCGAGTCGGTGCTGTCCCCGGGCGTGCGGATCAACAGCTGGGCCGCGGTGGAGCGGGCGGTGGTCTTGGACAACACCCGCATCGGCCGCCACGCGGTGGTCAGGAACGCGATCCTGGACAAGAACGTGGACGTGCCCGAGGGCGTGATGGTGGGCGTGGACAAGGAGCACGACCGGGCCCGCGGCTTCGTGGTCTCGCCCGGCGGCGTGACCGTGGTCGGCAAGGGCCAGGCGGTGACCCCGTGACCAGCCCCGTGACCCCGGCCGGAGCGAGCGCGAGTGAGCTGCTCAAGGTGGCCCTGCTCACCCGGGAGTACCCGCCCGAGGTGTACGGCGGGGCCGGCGTGCACGTCACCTACCTGGCCCGCGAGCTGGCGGGCCTCGTCGACCTGACCGTGCACTGCCAGGGCAAGGACCGGCCGGACGCGGTGGCGCACCGGCCCTGGGACCTGCTGTCCGGCACCAATCAGGCGCTCCAGACGGTGTCCACCGACCTGTCCATGACCGCCGGGGCCGAGGGCGCCGACCTGGTGCACTCGCACACCTGGTACGCCAACCTCGGTGGTCACCTGGCCTCGCTGCTGTACGGCATCCCGCACGTGGTCACCATGCACTCGCTGGAGCCGCTCCGCCCGTGGAAGGCCGAGCAGCTCGGCGGGGGGTACGCGATCTCGTCCTGGTGTGAGCGGGTGTCGGCCACCGCGGCCGCGGCGGTGATCGCCGTATCTGACGGCATGCGCGCCGACATCATGGCCGCCTATCCCGAGATTGAACCAAGTAAAATCCGGGTCATCCGTAATGGGATCGACACGAGCGAATACTCCCCGGACCCCCAGACCGATGTCGTGGAACGGTACGGCATCGACCTGGCCCGGCCGTACGTGATCTTCGTCGGGCGGATCACCCGGCAGAAGGGCGTGCCGGTGCTGCTGCGGGCCGCGGCCGAGCTGGACCCGTCGGCCCAGCTGGTGCTCTGCGCCGGGCAGGCCGACACCCCGGAGCTGCTGGACGAGGTGACCAGCTTGGTCGACGGGCTGCGGGCCACCCGGTCCGGGGTGGTGTGGATCCCGGAGATGCTGCCCAAGCAGGATGTGATCCAGCTGCTGACGCACGCCGCGGTGTTCGCCTGCCCGTCGCTGTACGAGCCGCTGGGCATCGTGAACCTGGAGGCCATGGGCTGCGCCACCGCCGTGGTCGGGTCCCGGGTCGGTGGTATCCCCGAGGTGGTCGCGGACGGCGTGACCGGGCTGCTGGTAGCCCCGGACGACCCGGCCGCGCTGGCCGTGGCGCTGAACACGGTGCTGACCCAGCCGTCGCTGGCCACGTCGATGGGCCAGGCGGGCCGGGACCGGGCGGTGTCCGAGTTCGGCTGGCGGGCGGTGGCCGAGCAGACCGCGGCCCTCTACTCCGAGCTGGTGTCGGACGCGGACTGAGCAGTCGGCGGCTCGCCCGCGAGCGGATCGGCCGCCAGCTGGCCGATCGCCAGTGGGCCGGTCGCCAGCGGGTCAGCCGCAGGGCCATCCGCCGCCGGCTGGGGCGCCAGCGGCTCGGGTGCCTCGGGCAGCACCCGGTCGAAGTAGGACCGGGCTGCGGCCCGGGTACCCACGTCCCGGCCGGCCCGCTCCGACATGTACCACCGGTGCTCCAGGATCTCGTGGAAGATCTCGGTCGGGGCCAGCCGCCCGCGCAGGTCGGCCGGGATCGCCGCCACCACCGGTTCGTACACCTCTTCCCGCCACCGGTTGGCCGCCACGAAGTCGGGCACCGGGCGCCCTTCCTTCTGCTCCAGCCAGGCCCGGAACGAGGCGATGTCGTTCAGCAGCCGGCGGGCCTGGTTCTCGCCCGCGTCGATCCCCGCCCGCAGGAACAGCTGCCGGCTGTGCTCGCCCGATTCGGCCACCCGGGTCCGGACCTTCAGCCGGTTCCCCTCCGGGGTGCTGATCAGCTCGACCTCCTCGGCGTCGAAGCCGAGCTGGTTGAGCCGCCGTAGCCGCTGGGCGATGCGGTACCGCTGCTCGTCCGGGCGCAGGATCTCCTCCCGGGTCAGCTCGTCCCACAGCGCGTGGTACCGGCTCAGCAACTGTTCGGAGATGTCCAGCGGGTCGACGTCGGACGGCAGCAGCTCACCCGCCTCCAGGTCGAGCAGCTCGCCGAAGACCCGTTCCTGGGCCAGCTCCAGGTCGTAGCCTCGCTGCCCGGTGGACAGCTGCGGGTGCTGCTCGCTGGTCTCCGCGTCGACCAGGTAGGCCTCCAGCGTGCCCGCGTCGTACCGGAACAGCGTGTTGGACAGCGAGCAGTCGCCCCAGAAGAACCCGGACAGGTGCAGCCGGACCAGCAGCTCGACCAGCGCGTCCAGCAGCCGGTCGGTGGGCTGGCCGCCGCGGGGCCGGGAGAACACGGCCCGGTAGGTGGTGGCGTAGGCCAGGAACCGGGTGACCAGGACCGCGTCCATGTCCGGGCCGCGGTCCACCGCGACCCCGATCACGTCGACCGCGGGGATGCTCAGCTCGTCCAGCGACCGCAGCAGCGTGTACTCGCGGCGGGCCAGCCGTTCCGGCAGCTCCTTGAGCGCGTACAGCACGCCGTCGTCCTCGACGAACCGGACGACGTGCCGGTGGACCCCGCGCTGGTGGATCTCGACCAGCCGCTCATCCTGCCAGCTGGCCAGGGGCTCGTCCCACGGCAGCGAGAGCAGGCCGGCCGCTTCCTGGGCCGGTGGGGTGAAGACGAAGCGCACGCCGGTTACCCTAGCCGACCAGGAGGAGACCGCCCATGCCCGAAGTGCTCAGCCGCCGGGCGCTCAACCGCGCCCTGCTGGCCCGCCAGCACCTGCTGCAGCGCCAGACGGTCACCGCGGCCGACCCCGCCGACCCCGCCGACCCCAAAAAACCCACCAGCCCCACCAACCCCAAAAAACTCACCAGCCCCATCAAACTCACCAACCCCACGAGCCCCAGGGCCGCGGTCCTGGCCATGGTCGAGCACCTGGTCGGCTTGCAAGCCCAGGCGCCGTTCCCGCCCTACTACGGCCTGCTGGCCCGGCTGGATGGCTTCCGGCCCGAGGACCTGGCCCGCCTGCTGATCAGCCGGGACGTGGTCCGGATCGCGCTCATGCGCGGCACCATCCACCTGGTCAGCGCGGACGACGCGCTGACCCTGCGGCCGCTGGTCCAGCCGGTCCTGGACCGGGCCCTGGCCAGCAACTTCGGCAAGCGGCTGCCCGGCGTAGACCTGGCCGCGGTGGCTACGGCGGGGGAGGCCCTGACCACCGAGGACCCGCTGACCTTCGCCGAGCTGGGCGAGCTGCTGTCCCAGGACTGGCCGGGTCGCCCGGCCGACGCCCTGGCCCAGGTGGTGCGGGCCCGTATCCCGCTGGTGCAGGTGCCGCCGCGCGCGGTCTGGGGAAAGTCCGGTCTGGCCCGGCACACGCCGGCCGACGTGTGGCTGGGTCGGCCACTCGCGGACCAGCCGTCGCTCGAGGCCATGGTCGAGCGGTACCTGGCCGCGTTCGGCCCGGCCACCGTCCAGGACGTGCAGGCCTGGTCGGGGCTGACCCGGTTGCGGGAGGTCATCGGCCCGATGCGGGATCGGCTGCGGGTCTTCGCCGACGAGCAGGGCCGGGAGCTCTTCGACCTGCCGGACAGCCCGCGGCCCGGCCCCGACGTGCCCGCACCGGCCCGGCTGCTCCCGGAGTACGACAACCTGATTCTGTCCCACGACGACCGGACCCGGGTCATGTCGGACGGGGACCGCCGGGACCTTTTTAAAATGCTGAATGTCTTCCCCGGCAGCGTGCTGCTCGACGGTTTCGTGGCCGGCCTGTGGCGGGTGAAACGAGCGAACGGCACCGCCACCGTGACCGTCGAGCTGTTCCGCGATCGCGTGCCGGCCTCGGACCGGGACGCGATCACGGCCGAGGCCGCCCGGCTGCTGGCCGTGACCGCGCCCGCGGCCACCCCCGACATCCGCGTGGTGACGGCAGCTTCGTGACGGCAGCCTCGTGACGGCGGCCCTGTTACGCGGCTTGGCTAAGGCTTGGCCGTGAGCTCCCCGGCCACCGGGTTGATCGCCGCGATCGCCTCGGTCGTGTAGGCCACGAAGGTCAGCGACTCCTGGAAGTACAGCTGGACGCTGTCGATGTCGTGCGACAGGTAGCCGATGGACAGGTCCTGGCCCAGGCTGAGCGTGTAGTCGCCGCCCCGGGTGGACAGCAGGAACGCCCCGTCGATGGCGGGCGCCCACAGGATCTCGCCGTCGAAGACCCGCTCGATCTGCCGCCGGATCGGGTAGCCGTGCTCGGTGGTGACGCTGATCGCGTCGTAGGCCGCGGTGCTCAGCGCCAGCGCGTAGGGGCCGTCCACCCCGGCCAGCCGCAGCTCGGTCAGCGCGTCCACCACCACGTCCGGGTACTCGGTCGGGTCGGCGGGCAGGCTCAGCGGGGCGTTCGAGCTGGCGTCTCGCAGCCCGGTGATGCCGGCCGCGGCGTACCCCTCGAAGATCGCCCGGTCCTCGGCGAACCCGATCTGCTTGGCCGCGTCCTTAAGCGGCTGCCAGTCGGCGTCCTGCGCCCCGCGCTCCACCGAGTCGATCTCGTACCGGCTGAGCGTGAACGGCACCCGCAGCCGGACCAGCGGCTGCGACTCGCGCAGGTGCGCGATCACGCCGTCGGCCGGGGCGGCCACATCACCGAGGCGGCCGGTGTTGATCGCGGCCACGGTGGGGCCGCCCGGTCCGGCCACGTCGACGATGCGGCGCCCGGCCACGTAGGTGGCGAAGGTCCGCTTGGCCTCCTCCTCAAGGTCGGCCCACGCGGCATCGGAGATGGGGGCGAGCTCGCGATAGAGGTTGTTCATGGCGGAGTGCTCCTTCTGAGACTGCCGATTCCGAGTGAACCGCTGGACGGTGGCGTGGGGGACGCGGGGCCGGGTTCCGGCGGGCCGGTGGTACTGGTCGCGTCGTCGTCGGCGGCCTGGGCCGTGGCCGCCCCGGGCCCGTCGGGCGGGTCGTCGAGGAAGTCCGCCGACGGGGCAAAGAACAATGTCCCGGTGACCGCGGTGGAGAAGTCCAGGATCCGGTCGGTGTTGCCCGGCGGGTCGCCGATGAACATGTTCTGCAGCATCTGCTCGGTCACGCTGGGCGAGGCCGCGTACCCGATGTAATAGGTGCCGAACTCCTGGCGTCCAACCGAGCCGAACGGCATGTTGGCCCGCAGGATCTGCCGCTCGTTGCCGTCCGCGTCCTCGATCGTGTTCAGCGCCACGTGCGAGTCGGGCGCCTTCTGATCATCGGGGATCTCGATGTCGCTCAGCTTGTGCCGCCCGATGGCCCGTTCCTGCTCTTCGGTGCTGAGGGCGTTCCAGCTGTCCAGGTCGTGGGTGTACTTCTGCACGATGACGTAGCTGCCGCTGGTGAAGTCCGGGTCCTCCGCGCCGACCAGGGCGGCTTCCTCACCGGCCCGGCCACCGGGGCTCTCGGTCCCGTCCACGAACCCCATCAGGTCCCGCTCGTCGAAATACCGGAAGCCGTGGACCTCGTCGACCACGGTGGCCACGGTGGCCAGCCGGTTCATCACCTGGCTGGCGAACTCGAAGCACAGGTCCATCTGGTTGGCCCGCAGGTGGATCAGCAGGTCGCCGGGGGTAGCCGGGGCGAAGTGCCGGGGCCCCTGCAGCTCACGGAACGGGTGCAGCTCGGCCGGCCGCGGACCGCCGAAGAGCCGGTCCCACAGGTCCGAGCCGATGCCGATCACGGCGGACAGCTCGCCTTCCGGCAGCCGGAACCCGACCGCCCGCTCCAGGCCGGAACTGTCGGCCAGGAAGTCTCTTACGGTGTCCTCGCCGCCGGGGTCGATCGTCAGCACAAGGAAGATCGCCGCGGTACGCAGCGGGGTGACGATCGGCTGCGGCTCAGGCGTCGGCTGCGGTGCTGGCACGAGGCCAGCTTGCCACAACTGCCCTACCCGCAGCGGCTCAGGCCCTACCCCGGAGGGAAGGACCGGCCTAGCCGGCGGGGCTGGCGGCGGGACTGGCCGCGGGGCTGGCACTGCGTGGCACCGCCGACGGCGAACCGGAGGAGGTGCCCGGGCCCGACTGCAGGGCCTGCTCGTCGGCCAGCGCGATGGCCAGTTCCCCGGCCGCGGTGGGATGGAACGGCGCTGGTGAGCCCACCCCCTGCACGTACGGGTCCGCGTCGCACAGCGCGTGCCCGGTGAAGTCCGGCTGCACCGAGGTGACCGAGGCGGCCGCGGCCCCGTTCGACAGCACCTGGTTCAGCGCATCCAGCAGCCGGGTCAGCGTGGCTTCCTTGGCCGGATTCAGACCGTGCCCGGTCAGGCAGCCCTGGGATGGGTCGAACGGGTTGTAGTACAGGTTGATCAGCACTCGTGGGTGTGACGGCAGCGTGGCCAGCTGTTCGAGCAGCTGGTAGTACTGCGAGGCGAACGCGTTCAGGCGCTGCTGGAAGTAGGCGGCCGACGCGCTGTCAGCGCAGGATTTTGCGGCCGCGCACAGCCCGACCAGGCCGGACCAGCCCACGTCGTTGGCCCCGATGCTGACGATGACCAGCGTCGCATTGGTGGCCTGCCGGGCCTGGGCCAGCTGGGCGGGCACGGTGATGCCGTCGGCCTGCTGCGGGCCGAGGATGCCGGCGCCGATGGTCCCGCCGCTGCAGGCCAGGTTGAGTACGTCCCAGTCGTTGACCGCGGCCAGGTCGGCGGCGTAGGCCTCCGAGCTCCGGCGGCAGGCGTGGTCGGCCGCGCTCGCGTGGGCCACCAGCGGGTTCCCCAGCGCGGCCGCGGTCGAGTCGCCCAGCACCACCGCCTGCACCTTGTCCTTCTCCGGCCCGGACAGCTTGGCCACGGTGGGCAGCGGGGCCTGCCCCACCAGCCCGGTCAGCGAGCCGACCTGGGCCAGCCGGGCCGGGGCGGTGTAGGCGGTGACCATGATGCCGCCCAGGTCGGCCACCTCGGCCAGCGCGAGCCCGACCGCCAGCAGCACCAGCGTCTTGCGCACCGGGAACCGGGCCCAGCCGCACAGCGCCCCGGTCAGCAGCAGCGCCGCCGCGCCGGTGATGCACGCCTCCCACACGAAGTACCGGGTCCAGGCGGCCGCCAGCGCCTGGCCGATGGCCACCCGGACCGGCAGCGCCCCGTGCGCCGGGTTGAACATCGAGGCCAGCTGGCGGTCCAGGGTGATGTGGGCCAGCGTCAGCCGGGGCCGCACCGGTCCGGCGAAGTCCAGCGTGGTCGGCAGCCGCTGCCCGAACAGGTCGACCTCGCCCGGACCGGACAGGCTCAGCGTGGGTGCGGCCGCCCCGACCCCGATCTCTTCCCCGGCGATCGTGGTGTCCTGCAGCGGGGTGACGACCAGGGCCAGCGCGATCGCGGCCGCGGTGACCAGCACGCCCACACCGAAGTAGGACAGTGCCTTCCGAACATGGGCCTTCCGAACATGGGCCTTCCGCGCGCGGCGGGTGACACGTCCGGGAAGTCGCACTATCTCCACACTACGCACCGGCCGCGATGTCGCTAGCCGGCGCGGTACCCCGCCATCAGCTGATCCGCGGTATCGGCCATCTCGGCCGGACTGCCCACCGCGAACTGCGGATCGGCGAAGGCGCCGTCGTAGCCCAGCTCGCGCGCCTCGCGCACGAAGGCCAGCGCGGCGGCCACCATGTCCGGGCCCGGGGCCAGGTTGACCCGCAGCTCGCGGCGCAGCGCGCCGGGGTCCCGGCCGGCCGCCTCGGCGGCTTGGACGACCGTCTGCCAGCGCTGGTCCAGCATGGCCACGGTCAGCCCCCGCCCCGGAGCGATCGACGGCAGCCAGCCGCTGGCCCGGCGGCCGACCCGTTCCAGGGTCCGGCGACCATAGCCGCCCAGCAGTACCGGCGGCCCGCCCGGCTGGACCGGCTTCAGGTCCAGCGTGGCGGGCGGGATGTCCCACACCGCGCCGTGGTGCTCGAACGGGTTGGTGGTCCACATGGCCCGCAGCACGTCGAGTATCTCGTCCAGCCGGGCGCCCCGCCCGGCCCACGGGATGCGGAGCGCCTCGTACTCGGTACGCATCCAGCCGATCCCGAACCCGGCGTCGAGCCGTCCCTGGCTGAGCAGGTCCAGCGTGGTCAGCGTGCGTCCGAGCAGCAGCGGGTGGTAGAAGGTGGCGTTCACCGTGCTCGACCCGAGCCGCGCGGTGCTGGTCGCGGCGGCCGCCGTGGTCAGCGTGGCCAGCGGATCCAGGAACCGGCCGAACCCCGCGGGCAGCGGATTTTGCTCGGTGTAGCCCGGGTACGGCTGGCTCGGTCGCAGCGGGGCCAGGACGCGGTCGCCGACCCACAGCGACTCATAGCCGAGGCCTTCGGCCTGCCGGGCGAAGTCCGCGAGCTGACCGGGATCAATCACCGGCCCAAACTGGGGGAGTGTGATTCCGAAGCGCACGGAGCCCTATCTTGTCAGGCCCTACCTTTTCAGGCCCTATCTTGTCAGGCATTCTGGGCGACGGAGCCTACCGGGCTAAGGGCGAGCATGGCCGCCGCGGTGGCGGCGTCGGCGGGATAGAAGGACTCGATGGCCAGCTCCGCCACCGTGACGTCGAGCGGGCTGCCAAACACCGTGGTCGTGCTCAGGAACGAGAGCTCAGCGTCCCCGACCCGCAGTCGCATCGGCAGCACCACATCCGCCGCCTCACCCGCCCCGTCCGCCTCGCCCCGAGCCACCCCACCACCACCGGGATAGCCGCTGAGTTCCTCGTACAGCTCGTGCAGGAACGGGTCGCCGCTCCGGTCGGCCTGGCGCCGCAGCCGGAACAGCACGTGCTGCCGCCACTGCCCCAGGTTGAGGATGCACGGGGCCATCCCGTCCGGGTGCAGGCTCACCCGCAGCACGTTCACCGGCGGTTCCATCAGCTCGGCCGCCGTCCCTTCGGTCAGCAGGCTGACCGCGTCGTTGGCGTCGATCAGCTCCCAGTGCCCGTCCACAGCCAGGGCCGGATTGGGCATGTGGGCCGTGATGACCTGGCGCATCGCCTCGGTGACCGCGCTCAGCGGCGGCGCGTCCAGCCCGTGTTCGGGGTACGCCGGAGCGAACCCGGCCGCCAGCAGCAGCACGTTCCGCTCCCGCAAGGGGACGTCCAGCTCCTCCGACAGCCGCAGGATCAGCCCGCTGCTGGGCTTCGACCGCCCCGTCTCCACAAAGCTGAGATGCCGGGCCGAAATGCCGGCCTGGAGTGAGAGGTCCAGCTGGCTTACGTGACGCCGTTCCCGCCAGCTCCGCAGTTGCTCCCCAACCATCGCCATACCTCGCGACCCTAAGCGCTGTCGGTAGCGCGGGCCATTACCTGCGAGGTAAAGCGGTGTCCAGGTAGAGGCAGAACGGGTGCCCGGCTGGATCGAGCATCACCCGAACGTTGGGCTGAGGCTGATGCCGCGCCTCTTGCGCACCCAACTCCACCGCGTGAGCTGTGGCCACGGCCAGGTCGCTCACCTCGAAGTCCAGGTGCATCATCATCTGCTGCATCTGGTCGGCTGCGGGCCAGACCGGCGGCACGTAGTCGGCGCTGCTCTGAAACGCCAGGTACGCCACCCCCTCAGGCGGCGCAACGGCTGCATCGGCGGCATCTTCCTTCACGACCTCCCAGCCCAGTAGCTCGGCATAAAACCGCGCCAAGGCAGCGGCGTCCGGTGCCTCGAGCACCACTCCCCAGTAGTCGTGCCGAGACTCCCTGGGTTCTCCCGGCTCATCCGCCCGCCCGCGCACGAGGTGATCTTGCCCGCACGCTCCCGACTCACGCCAAGATCCATCGTCGGGTTGCGCTGTCAGTCGTATGCGCTGACAACGCAACCTGTACTCGCGAGTAACCCCGGATAAGGCCACGTCGCCGTCGTCCGGCCCGTCAGCCGAGCAGACCTCCCAGGCCGCCTCAAGCGGCGGAAGATCGCCCCCCGCTTGACCCGTCCCGCTCGGCCCGCTGGTCCGGCCGCCGGGACGACGGCGACGGGATGGCCCAGACCGTCACTCGTGTGCGTGGGGCGCGCCTGTGGACAAAGAACAATGTGGAGCATGCTCAGCGCTATTGATCGACAATACCTTCGACGATCATGATTTGCATTATTGAGAGGCGGTCGCGCGACGAGGTCGATTCTCACTGTGCGCCAACATCGCCTCCGCCCCCGAGCTCAATGCCTTCGCGATTGCTGTGGCCGCGTGCCCTCTGTTGGCGCTGCTATTGTCAGTGGGACTGCTCAACCGTGCTCTGAAACGGCACCGCTTCCAAGCTGCCACATTTCATAGTTCCCGCATTCTTCCGTGATCTCGGCCGTCGCCCGAGCCGCGGTGAGGAAGTCGTCGACCACCGGCGAGGTACGCGATGCCGCCACCGCGAGACACACCTGGTCGGGCGCCAGATCCGGTATGGGCACGTAGCTGATGTCCGGATGTGAGTAGAACACGGTCGCCGAACGGGCCAGGAACGAGATGCCCCGGCCGGCCGCGACATGCTCGAGCGTCTCGTCCACCCCGCGCACCAGGTATCCGGCGTCAGGGTGCGGGCGCTTGGTGGGCTGGGTGCCCGTGTCGCCGGGCCAGACCAGCGGCTCACCGGCCAGGTCGGCCTCGATGATCTGATCCTTGCCGGCCAATCGATGGCCGGCGGGCAGCACCGCCACCCGCGGCTCGGTGTACAGCGGGATGACGCGTAAGCCGGCCTCGTCGATGGGCAGTCGCACATAGCCGACGTCGATGCGGCCGTCGAGCAGCATCGGGGCCTGGTCGTCCCATTCGATCCGCTGCACGTCCACCAGGACGTCCGGGTGCCGTTCGGCGAACCGCCGTACTGCCGGGGTGACCGTGATGCCCGCCCGAAAGCCGACCATGAGCCGCTGGCTGCCGCCGGCGGCAACGGTCACCCGGCGGCGGACCGCGTCCGCGGAGGCCAGCAGCGGGCCAGCGTCGGTCAGCAGCTGCCTGCCCGCGTCGGTCAGCGCCACGCCGTGGCTGTCTCTTGTGAACAGCGGGGTGCCCACATCGTGTTCCAGCGCACGGATTTGCCGGCTGAGCACCGGCTGCGCGATGTGCAGGTCATCGGCGGCGCGGCCGAAGTGCAGCCTGTCGGCGACGGCGACGAAGTAGCGCAACTTGCGCAGGTCCAGATCCATGGAGCCTCTCGGTCCGGCGATGCCTCCAGGGTATCGCAACGGCTGAAAGAGGTCTTGGACACCCACTCAGGACAATGGCATCCTCAATAAGTACCCGATGGGGCTGCAGCGAATTCGGCATAAGCATTCGACATCGCGACTTGACGGCAGGGCCCAGAACCAGAATGGGCACATCATGAGTTGAGCCGGGCTCGTCGCGTCATTTGACGGCATCGATGACAAAGCCGTTAACGGCGACGGGGCGGAAATGGCTTCCTTTTCAGCTCCAGAAAGCAGGCATGCCAATGAGCAGCATCAGTGTTATCGGTCTGGGGGGCATGGCCCGCGCCATAGGCACCCGTGCGGTCGAGGGCGGCAACGCCGTCGAGGTCATCGGCCGCGACGCGGCCAAGGCCAAGGACCTGGCCGCCGCGCTCGGCGGCGGCGCCACGGCCGGGGCGTTCGGCACCGCCCCGGCCGGCAACATCGTCATCCTCGCGGTGCCGTACGCCAGCGCCGTGCCGGTTGTCACCCAGTACGGGGACGCGCTGGCCGGCAAGGTCATCATCGACATCTCCAACACCTTCAACGCGGACGCCACCGGGCTGGTCACCCCTGACGGCACTTCCGGCGCGCAGGAGATCGCCAAGGCCGCCCCGGCGAGTGCGCACGTCGTGAAGGCGTTCAACACCGTCTTCGGCCACGTCCTGGCCCAGGGCCGCCCGCTGGATGTGCTCATCGCCGGCGACGACGCGGACGCCAAGGCGAGCGTGTCGGCGTTCATCGAGAGCCTCGGGCTGCGCCCGCTGGATACGGGAGACCTGGCAATGGCCCACTGGCTGGAGGGAGTGGGCCCGCTGCTGATGGGCCTGGCCGGCCACGGCGCAGGGTTCAACATCGACCTCGGCGTCAACGTCTCTGGCTGAGTGCACCCACACCACCACTTCCCGCGCCACCTCACTCAAAGGACCAGCAGCATGCGCGTTTTCGTCACTGGCGGAACCGGCCATACCGGTTCCTACATCATCCCCGCGCTCATCGCCGCCGGGCACGAGGTCACCGGCCTGGCCCGGTCAGACACGGCGGCGGCGGTGTCCGCGCTCGGCGCGAAGGTGCGCCGCGGCGACCTCGAGGATCTTGAAGGGCTCATGGAGGCGGCCGCGGACTCCGACGGCGTCATCCACGTCGCGCACAGGCAAGACCTGCTTCCGTTTGGCGGGATGGACGCCGTGTCCGCCGCGGAGCTCCCGGTCATGCTCGCGTACGGCGAGGCACTCGCGGGAACCGGAAAGCCGCTGGTCGCGGCGGGGAGCATAGGCTCGTCCGGGAAGCTGGGCCGGCCGGCCACCGAGGAGGACCCGGCCCTTCCCGTCGGCGATGAGCACAAGGGCACCCTCCGGGTCCGCAATGTCGTGGAAACCGCCGTCATCGACCTCGCCCAGCGGGGAGTGCGGTCTTCGGTCGTGCGGATTGCCAATATCGCGCACAGCACGACCGATCGGGCCGGCTTCCTCCCCACGCTGATCGCGCTCGCGAAGGAGAAAGGCGCCGCCGGCTACCCCGGAGACGGCGCGAATCTGTGGAACGCCGTGCACGCCCGCGATGTCGCCTCCTTGTTCCGCCTGGCGCTGGAGAAGGGCCCGGCCGGCAGATACTGGCACGCGGTTCAGGACGAGGGCATCCCGTTCCGCGAGATCGCCGAGGCCATCGGCAGCCGCCTGGGCCTGCCCGCCGTGAGCATTCCCAGGGACGAACTGATGCTGCCGGGATACTTCGGGTTCCTCGCGAACATAGTCACGCAGAGCTACCCGGCGTCCAGCCTCATCACCCGCCGGACCCTCGGCTGGGAACCCGCTCAGCCCGGCCTGCTCGCCGATCTGGACAACGGCCACTACTTCCCCGCCAGCTGACGGCAGGGACCCGGATCGCAACGGATCCGGTCGTGCTCAGCAACTCGCGCGCTCCCGAAACCCTCGCGGACACGGCCGCGGAACCGCGGTCGATACCGGATTGACCGCTGCGCGTGACGCGCCTCCGGAGGTCAGGCCAGGGTGTAGCTGACCAGGCCGGCCGGGTCGTACGACACGTCGACGATGCGGCCCATCGTCACGTGCAGGAACGACAGCACCGACTCCGCCTGGTCTTCCAGGGTCCGGTCCTGCCCCTCTGTCTGCACCTGGTAGCGCACGACGCCCCGGTCCAGGCTGGCCCCGGTGATTTCCATGGCGGGCGCGGCATCGCCCAGGCCTTGGGTGGTCCGGATGCCCTGGACAATCTGCTGCGTCGGCATGCTGATCTCAATCAAGGCCGTTTCCTTCTGCAGGGTCAGCGTCCCCCGCGGGTCACGCTACTGGGTGCCCAGGATGAGCCGACCGGGCTCATCCACCCCTAGGCGTGGAACACGAACCAGCCAGCCACCGCCTGCACCAGGATGAGCAGGCCAATCACCCGGGCGACGCCAGTGCCCACGGTCGGACCGCCTGCTGGCCCGGTCATGATCACGTTTCCGTACCGTTCCGCCCCCGGAGCAGCCCCGGATCCCCAGCTGTCCCATCCGCATCGTGAGCCTCACTACTTCCGGGGTCCCTACACGCCCGATGGCGCCATCGGTGTCGCCAGAACGCTATGCCGCGAACTTAAGAGGTGTGGTAGCGCGGCTGCGTGATGTGACTGGTCGGCGTGGCTGGGTGATATGCGACGAAGCTCCCGCTAGAACGAGCGGTTACCACACCATTTCGTTCACTGCGGGGAGCTTCGTTGCGTGCTCATCGTGTCATGTCGTGGGGCTGGCTGTCAGTGCGGGGGCGTGCCCTGTCTGGTGCCTGGATCGGGGTGCTGACCTTTGTGGTGCCGCCCGCGCTGGTCGATGATGCGGTCGGGGATGGGCTGGCCTGGGAGATGCGGCTGCGGTCGCTGCCGGCCCGGTTCACGGCCTACTTCGTGCTCGGCCTGGCCCTGTTCAGCGCGCTGCCCTATGACGGCGTGATCGGTGAGGTCACCGCGGGGCTGAAGGCGGCGCTGGCCGCGGCCGGGTGGGCGCCCCCGTCCGCGACGGCGCTGTCGCGGGCGCGGGCCCGGCTGGGGGAAGAGCCGCTGCGGTCGCTGTTCCGGCGATTGTGCTCGGCGCTGTCCCCGGGGACGGCGCCGTGGTCGCATGCCTGCGGGCTGCTGGCCGTGGCCTGGGACGGGACGGCCCTGGCCGTGGCCGATACTCCCGCCAACGCCGCCGCGTTCGGCCGGGCCGGCAGCACCGCCGGCCCGGCTGGCCCGCAGCTGCGGGCCAGCCGGGCTGCTGGCGTGCGGCACCCGGGCGCTGCTGGACGCCGCCATCGGCCCTTTCACCGGCAAAGGCACCGGTGAGCGGGCGCTGGCCCGGCAGCTGCTGGGCAGTTTGCGTCCTGGCATGCTGCTGCTCGCTGACCGGAACTTCTGGAGCTACCAGCTGTGGACCAGTGCCGCCGCGACCGGCGCTCACCTGCTGTGGCGGGTCCAGGAGGGCAAGCACCCCCAGGTGATCCAGGAGCTGCCTGACGGGTCCCGGCTCGCCCGCGTCCATGACCCCCGCGCGGTCATGGACCGCTGGCACAAGAACAAAAAACGCGCCCGCACCGGGAACCTGCCCCCCGGCCGCTCCGTGCTGCCCGGCAGTATCACCGTCCGCGTCATCGACTACCTCCTGGCCGTCACCGCCGACGATGGCAGCACCCGCACCCAGCCCTGCCGGCTGTTCACCACCATGCTGGACTGGCGCACCTGTCCTGCCACCGACCTCGCCGCCGCCTACTCCCGCCGGTGGGCGATCGAGACGAGCAAGCCGCAGTGCTGTCATAGGCGCGGCTTGTCGGCATTGTCGTTGGCTCCTTCCCGTTCGGTGTTCATGCTGGCTGCCTGATCGTTCAGCCAGGGGCGGCGGTTGTGCTGGCCGCGGGGCACCTGGTGCAGAGTCCGCAGCCGTTCTATCTCGGCGGGGTCCGCGCGGACCACGAGCAGCCGGGCGTGGGGATGCAGGTAGCCGGCGGCCCAGCCGCGGCGGACCCAGGAGTCGAGGGTGACCTGGGACATGCCCAGGTTTTCGGCCAGGTCGCGTAGCCACCACTCATGCTGGTCCAGGACCGGGCGGTTGCGGCGGCCCGGGGTGCGGGAGCGCTGGATGCCCAGGGCCCGCAGCAGGTCAGTGACCGCGTTCGGGGTGAAGACCGGGCTGCGCTTGGGCGGGCGGAAGCCCTCGGCGTTGAGCCGCTGCGCGATCTGTGCGGTGGTGCATCCGCTGCCGGCAAGTTCGCGGGCCCGGGCGGCCAGCTGAGGGTAGTAGCTGAGCTGGGTCAGGCAGGCCACCGGGCGGGTGATCTGCGTGGCGGTGCGGTGCCCGCCTGCCCAGATGACTTCCACGTCCGCCTTTTCGCTGGTCCCGGCCACCGCGACGCGGACCTGCTCGACCAGGTGCCGGATCAGCTGCTTGCGGTCCGCGTCGGTGGTGGTGGCAGCGTCCCAGACCGCGGGCAGATCCGCGGCCAGGGCCCGGATCTGGCCGCGTTCGGCGGCGGTCAGCGTCCGGGGGCGGGCGGCGGTGAACCGGTCGTACTCCTCGCCGAGGCGCTGCCGCTCGGCCAGCGCGGCCTCCCAGTCCTTTTCCAGCTGCCGGACGACCAGGCGGTTCTCCGGCTCGGCGAGCTGGTACTGGCGGCGGGCCCGGCCGGCGGCGAGCTCGGCGCGTTCCAGCCGCCGCCGCCAGATCCGGTCCACCTGCTCGCGCTGGGCCCTGGCCTGCCCGGCCGCGGCCAGGGAGACCTCCAGCGCGGCGGGTGCCATCGCAGCCAGCAGCAGTCCGCTAACGTGCGTGTCCAGACACGGGCCGGCCAGCTGCTGGCACTGGCTCTCGGCGTAATCGGACTTGGCGCGGCCGCACACGTAGACCGGGTGCAGCTTGCCGCCCGGGCCGCGCTGGTAGCGCACCGTCATTTTCTTGCCGCACCGGCCGCAGGCCACCAGGCCGGCTAGCAGGGCCGGGCCGTCGCGCACCGCGCCCAGGCTGCCGGCGCGGGACCGGTTGGCGTCCATCCGCTGCATGTTCCGCTCGTACTGCTCGATGCTGATATAGGCCGGCAGCACCCCGGGCAGGTAGACCAGCCAGCCATCCCGCCCGACCCGGACCCGGCCGGTGCAGGGCCGCCCCGGCTGGCGCCGCCTGGGATCTAGTGTGCTGCGGCCATAGGCGTAGATGCCAGCGTAAGCCGGGTTGCGCAGCATGTTCGTCACCCCGGCGCGGCTGGGACGGCGCCAGGCAAGCTCCCCGCGCCCGGGTCCTTCCCGCAACCGGATTCCCAGCTGGATGCGGTTGTCTGCGAGGAACCCCAGCACGGCGCCCACCGTGCCGAGCCGCTCGAACAGGCCGAAGACCAGCCGGATCACGCTGCGGACCTGCTCATCGGGGTCTAGCACCACCTCACCGGAGCCGCGGCGGGCGAACCCGGCCGGCAGCGGCACCGCCAGCTCGCCGCGGCGGGCCTTAGCGACCCGCCCGGACCACATCCGCTGCCTGATCAAGTGCAGCTCCGCCTCGCTGATCGTGCCCTTGAGGCCCAGCAGCAGCCGGTCGTTGTGCTCGGCCGGGTCATAGACCCCGTCCAGATCGCCCAGCAGCGTCCCGGACAGCGCGCACAGCTCCAGCAGCTGATGCCATTCGCGGCCGGACCGGGCCAGCCGGGACATCTCGATGCCCAGTACGAGGCCCACATGATCTAGCCCCACCTCGGCGACCAGCCGCGCGAAGCCCGGCCGCGCGTCAGCCCCGGAGGCCGAATGCCCCAGGTCCTCATCGATCACCAGCACCCGCGACGGCGCCCAGCCCAGCGTGACCGCCCGCTCGGCCAGCCCGTACTGCAGCCGGGTGGACTCGGCGTGATCGGCCACCTGAGCCGGGGTGGACTGGCGGACATAGACCGCTGCCAGCCGGTCACGATGCCAGGGCTGGACCTTGCCCTCAGCCCGCTCCCAGGGCAGCCTCGCCGTCATGCTCACCGCGCTCACCCCCGTCCCCGCGGCCCGCTGCCTGCACCATCCGCTCGACCAGCAGACCCGCCAGACGGCTTGCGAGTCCCCGGTTCACCTCCGGGAACGTTTCCCATACCGGCACGGTCGCCCGCGCCTGCCGGCTCAAGGGGGCACGGCAGCGTCTCCAGGCACCGCTCACCTCCCGCGGTCGCCTCCGCCTGCAGCTCGCGCAGCCGCCAGACATCCGCGACCACCGCCAGCAGGCCGTCAATTCCTATAACAGGAGGATTCCCGCGGCCCGATCCGCCTATGTATGCAGTCTGGCTTGCTCCTTGAGTCCGGCTACCGCGAATTCAAGACCTACCTGCGCGGCTCCGGCCGCGCCTTGCGCGGCCGGGCCCCCGCCCTGGCCCGCCAGGAAGCCTGGGCCCTGCTGGCCGTCTACCAGGCCCTGCGCACCCTCATCGCCCGCGCCGCCGCCCGCGACGGCACCGACCCCGGCCAGATCTCCTTCACCGCCACCCTGCGAGCCGCCCGCCGCACCATGAACACCCCCCGCACCAAGCTCGCCACCACCCTCAGCGCCACCGAAACCGAGATCCTCGCCCACCGCGTCCCCCAGCGCCCCGGCCGCATCTACCCCCGCGCCGTCACCATGAGGTGCCCCGAGGCTTCCGGACAGTCCATCAATTAAGATGGACTATCTGGAAAGGTGAGGTTTTTGCCCCGACCGAAGAAGAGCTTCTCTCCGGAATTCAAAGAAGAAGCCGTGAAGATGGTGATCGAGACGTCGCGTCCGATTGCCCGCGTGGCGAAGGAGCTCGGTATTAATGAGGGCACCCTGGGTAACTGGGTGAACGTCTACCGCCGCGAGCACGCCGGCGAGGAACCGCCGCTATCAGCGGGTGAGCGCGCACGGCTGCGTGAACTTGAGCGGGAAACCCGGGAACTGAAGATGGAAAACGAGTTCCTGAAAAAAGCCGCCGCGTACTTTGCCAAAGATCATCGGTGACCGAGAAATTCGAGTTTATCGACGCGGAGTACGCGATCTACCGGGAATTGGGCGTGCAGTACTTGCCGTCGATCGTGAAGATGTGCATCTGGATGGAGGTATCGCGTTCGGGGTTTTATGACTGGCGGGCCAGGCCGGAATCGGCCACGGCTAAAAGGCGCGGGATACTCGCGCTGTACGTGCAGAAGTCATTCGGGGATTCCGATGACACCTACGGGTACCGGCGTGTCCACGCGGACTTGGCGGCCTGGGGCGTGCCGGCCGGGCCGGAGCTGGTGCGATCACTGATGCGTGAGCTGGGCCTGGAGGCCTGCCAGCCGCGGCCCTGGCGGGCCAGCCTCACCGAGGGCGACGGCCAGGAGCACGACATCCCCGACCTGGTGGCCCGGGACTTCACCGCCGCGGCGCCCGGACAGAAAATGGTCGGCGATATCACCTATATTCCGACCTGGGAGGGCTGGC
This sequence comes from Streptosporangiaceae bacterium, assembly GCA_965277615.1. GTDB lineage: Bacteria > Actinomycetota > Actinomycetes > Streptosporangiales > Streptosporangiaceae > Bog-532. The sequence continues at coordinate 2,047,961 of CBDIDG010000005.1, forward strand.
TTTACCTGGCCACCGTCATTGATTGCCATACGAAAGCCGTGATCGGCTGGGCGGCGGACGATAACTACAAGACCCCGCTCATCGAGCAGGCCATCGAGATGGCCGCCCGCAATTACTCGCTCGCCCAGAAGGCCATCTTCCATTTCGACCGCGGCAGCAATTACACGTCCTGCCAGTTCGCGGCCACACTGAAGAGGCATAACCTCCGCCAGTCCGCCGGCCGCACCGGGATCTGCTACGACAATGCGATGGCAGAGTCATTCTTCGCCGCACTGAAAAACGAGCGGGTTCACCGCACCCAGTATCCGACCCGGAATCATGCACGCCGCGACATTGTGAGGTACATCGAATTCCGGTACAATACCAGACGCAGGCACTCCGGGCTTCAGTACCGGACCCCGCAGCAAGTCCACGATGAGTACCTGGAACGGCAGTCCGCAGCGTGAATTAACCACAAATCCGCTGTCCGGAAAGCTCGGGGCAGATCACACCCACCCCAGCCCACCAGCCAAAACAACCAGCAACCACCCCCACCCAGCCCCCTTAAATTCCAGGCATTGTCCTATAGCGCGCCCAATGGCGCCATCGGGCGCGTTGGTCGGCGCGGCGAGGCGGGGAGCAAGGGCCTCACGAACAGCGCCGCGCGCCGCGGCGGCCGGGTACCGGGAGCGCCTGAGCAACACACGTCTCGTGAGCCCCCGGGCCAGCCCACGTCTCGTGAGCCCCGGGCCCAGCCCCAGTCCTGGGTAGTTATCTGTCGTGAGCTTTGACCGTGGACCTGCGGGCTCGCTGACCGCCCGGGTCAGGGAGATGTGGGAGTTTCTGGCCGGGACCTCGGCCGGGTTCGGCGCCGCGGTCAGCGTGGCCGTGGCGCCGGAGTCGCGGCTCTGCTCGCCCGGCTGGGCGGGCATCGTGGTCATCGAGGGCGCCACCCTGGCCACCGCGCCCGACCAGGAGACAGCCTGTCTTATCGAGCAGGCCCTGGGCGGCTTGGCCGCCGACGCGCTCACCAGCGCCGGCGCGCTCACCAGCGCCGACGTTCTCGGCCGCCGGCTGCCCATCGCCGAGATCCGCGGCCCGGCCACGCTGGCCTACCTGGACCCAGCGGACTTCCGCCCCCAGCCTGCCGTCACCACGCCGCTGGACCTGGATCACCCCGACCTCCAGGCCTTCCTGCAGGCCACCGAAGCCGCCGACCTGGAGGAAAGTGGCATGGCGGAGATCACCACGCCGGCCTTCGCCGTCCGCCAGCACGGCCAGGTCGTGGCCGCCGCGGGCTACCGGGACTGGCCCGGCGGTACCGCGCACCTGAGTGTGCTGACCGCCGCTTCGGCGCGAGGGTGTGGTCTGGGCCGGCGGGCCGCGTCCCCGGCCGTCGCGCACGCGATCGCTGCGGGCAAGCTGCCGCAGTGGCGAGCGCGACCCGAGGCCTCCCGGCGCGTGGCCCGCACGCTGGGATTCCGCGAACTCGGCGCGCAGGTGAGCCTCCGGCTCGCCGCGGCGGACCGCGCATCACCTGGCCGGTAATCGACCCGACGCGGCCGGCCCGCCGGGGGCGCAGGCGAGGGCGGCCGCCCAGCACTAGGCCACCCAGCACTAGGCCGCCCAGCACTAGGCCACCCAGCACTAGGCCACCATCGCCCTAGCGCGGCGATCGTGACCGGCTGCGCGAGCTAACCTCGGCGGGCTGGCTGGCCGCGGCCGCGGGGAGGGCACAGGCGGGCTTCGATCTCCGGCTGGTTGCGTTCGAGCCAAACCGCGGAGCGCAGCAACCGCTCTCCCACCCCCACGTCGACCATGCGTGCCCAGGCCCCGCCACGCATCCTGGCGCGCTGGGCGATGGTCGCCTGCGACCGTCTCAGCCACCGGCTGGCGACCGGGACGAGCCGCGCGCGCTCGGTGTAGGACAGGCCATACGCCTCGCAGAAAATGGCGATCCGGGCCGCCACGTCAACGTCCCGCAGGGCTGGATCCCGGTCGGCCGGGTCGGCGATCGGCGCCCAGTACCGCAGCGTCTGGATGATGTCGACCAGACGGGTCCCGGGCCGCGCAAGATCGAAGTCGATCAGCGCGTACGGGCGGAGGCCGTCCGGCCCAGGCTGGAAGATGACGTTCTCCAGGTTGATGTCGCAGTGGCAGATGACGTCCGCTGGGCCGTCAACGAACCTCGTGACCTCGCCGTCCCACCACGCGCCCGGTGGCGGCTCGAAACCCGCCACCGCCTCGTGATAGCGAAACTGCAATCGGGCCAGGGCGGCCAGCGTTGAGTCGGCGGTGACGAAGGCGTGGAGCGGGCGCCGGGCCACCACGCCGGGCAGGTAGGTCAGGACCTCGCGGATCTTCGCGTCGATGCCGAGAACGCGCGGGGCACCGTCAAAACCGGCCGCCTCCAGATGCCGCAGCAGCCCGTGGACCGCGGCGGTATGCGGGCGGACCGGGCGCCGGACCGTGCGGCCGACGCGGACCACCCCCTCGGTCATGTCCCCGCCGAGCAGGGGGACTTCGGCGTCTTCGAGCCCGGTGCCGACGTACGTGCGGGGGGTCAGGGCAGCCTCCAGGGCGTACGGCGTGTGCAATGTGGCGGAACATGAACCCGCTGCCCCTCCGCGGTGGGCAAGCTCGGTGACGGCAGCAACCACCCCGTCAACCAGAAGAATTGTCCGGTTTGCGGACCGCCAAGGTCATCACCAGCTTGGGTGATCCTGGCTCACCCATCCGGGGGAAAATGGCCTTCAGCGCACGACGCTGCGCCTCCGATCAGGTGAGCGCCCGGTCCATGGCGGCACATGCTCCATCCGGAGGTGGAGATGACGAACAACACCAGGTTCCGTGACCAACTGGAGTCCCTGTACGGGATCTCGGTGGAGATCGCCGGCCTCCGTGATCTCTCGGCGATCTACGACCTGGCCTTGACGTTCTGCCTAGCGCTCACGCAGTCGGAGATGGGTTTTATCGATCTCATCAACGAGGATCACGTCGACATGGACGTCGTCGCGGTCAAGGGATTCGTTCCTTCCGATCCCAGATTTTTCGAGCGCTTCAAACGGATGCCCGTGGCCCCCAGCATCTTCGGGGTCGTGGTCACCGAAGGCCGCCCGAATATCTCGAACGATGTCGAGCATGACCCGGCCCGGGTGGGCCAGCCACCCGGCCATCCCCGCGTCCGGACCTTTCTCGGCATGCCGCTCCGGCTGGGCCGCGAAGTGATCGGCATGATCGGGGTGGGGAACAAGCAAAAGGCTATGGGCCCGAGGACGAGCGTCTCCTCAGCACCTTCGCCAACCAGATCGCCGTGGCGATCGACAACGCCGGGCTGTACCAGCATCAGCAGCAAATGATCGCCCGGCTCCAGCAGCTTCACGCGCATCTGACGCAGGCGGAGCGAGACCAGCTCGTGGCGCTCGAGCGTGAGCGCATGGCGGCCGCCTTCCGTCTGGACCCCAGCGCCAGGCCGTCCAGGCCCCGGCCCCCGCTCAGCCCAAGCCAGCTGGAGATTCTGCGCCTGCTGGCCGATGGATTGTCGAACCGGGAGATAGCAAGCCAGGTGCACCTCAGCGAGAACACGGTGAAGTCACACGTCCAGGTGATCCTGCGCAGGCTGGGGGCACGCAACCGGGTCGAGGCCGCGGTACAAGCTACGAAGGAGCGATGGGTGTAGCCGATGCCGGCCGGAACCTAGTAGCAGTCGCGACACCCGCGTAGGGGCCGCCTTTACCTTGCACGTAATCGACCACCCGGCCCGGGTCGCCGAGGCTGAGCGGCATGACAGTCAACGTGATGCGTGGCCGGCGGCCGGCCACGGGGAGCGCGGGAGCCGCCACACCGGGGTGGGCGCCGCTGGCCGTGATGCTGACCGGGACGTTCATGATCGTCCTGGACTTTTTCATCGTAAATGTGGCGATTCCCTCGATGCAGCGGCACCTGCAGGCCAGCGCGGCCGGGGTCGAATGGGTGGTGACCGCGTACGGGCTGACCTACGGGGTGGGGCTCATCACCGGCGGGCGCCTCGGGGACCGGTACGGGCGGCGGCGGATGTTCATGCTGGGCCTGGCCGTCTTCACCTTGGCCTCGCTGGCCTGCGGGCTGGCCACCAACGTCGAGATGCTCATCGTCAGCCGCGCGATACAGGGGCTCGGTGCGGCGGTCGCGGGACCACAGACGCTGGCCATGATCGGCCTGACCTACGCGGGCCGGCAACGGGTCACCGCGGTCACCGCGTACGGCGTGAGCCTTGGCCTGGCCGCGGTGCTGGGCCAGCTGTTCGGTGGTCTGCTCATCCAGGCCAACGTGCTCGGGCTGGACTGGCGCAGCTGCTTCCTGGTCAACCTGCCGGTCGGGGTGATCGCGCTGGCCGCCGCGCGCCGGCTGCTGACCGAGTCGCGCGCCCCGGCCGGGGACAGCATCGACCTGGTGGGCACGGTGCTGGTCACGGCGGGCCTGGTCGCGGTGATCCTGCCGCTGGTCGACGGGCGGCAGGCGCACTGGCCGGTGTGGGCCTGGGCGCTGCTGGCCGCCGCGGGCCCGATCCTGGCCGGGTTCGCGGGGCACCAGACCTGGCGTCGGCGGCACGGGAAGACCCCGCTGGTCGACCTGAGCGTGCTGGCCGACCGGACCGTGGGGGCCGGCCTGGTCGCGACCGGCCTGTTCTACGCCGCGATGGCCTCGTTCTTCGTGGTGCTGGCCCTCTACCTGCAGGAAGGGCGGGGTCTTTCGGCCCTTGGCTCGGGTGCCGTGTTCACCGTGGTCGGCGCGGGCTACCTGGCCGCCTCGATGGTGCCCCAGTCGGTCATGGGCCGGCTCGGCCGCCAGTGGCCCGCCCTGGGCGGGGTGGTGATGGCGGCCGGTTACCTCGCGCTGGCCCTCACCTCCGGCCAGGCCGGAGCGCACCAGCAGGCCGGAGCGCACCTACAGGCCGGAGCGCACCAGGCCGCAGCGCACTCGAGCGTGCTGCCGCTGCTGCTCCCGCTGCTGGTCACCGGGATCGGCATGGGCATGCTGACCGCGCCGCTGACCGGGATCGTGCTGGCCCGGGTGGCACCGGAACAAGCCGGCACGGTCTCCGGCCTGCAGGCCACCACCGTGCAGCTCGGCAACTCCATCGGGGTGGCGGTGATCGGGGTGGTGTTCTTCAGCGCGCTGCCCGGCGGCTTCGGCCACGCCTTCCAGGTCAGCCTGATCCCGCTGGCCGCGCTGCCACTGGCCGCCACGGCCGCGATCCAGTTCGTCCCCCGGGCCCGCCCGGCCGCCCCCCGCCCCAACCCGCCGGCCGCTCCCGGCCAGCCAGACCAAGTCAGGGCGTCAGCACAGCCTTGATGATCCCGTCGGCCCGCCGGTCGAAGGCGTCGTAGAACGCAGGCGCCAAGTCCAGCAGGCCGTGGTCCGTGACCACGAACCCGGGCCGGGCCCGGTGCCGCAGCACCAGGTCGCGCAGGTGGGCGGTGTAGCGGCGGTCGTTGGTGCGGCCGAACCCGACCGTCACGCCCTTGCTGAAGAACGTGGCCCAGGGCACGGTGAGCCGCCCGTCCGCGTGGCCTTCCGGCGCCGGGTGCAGGTCCTTTTCCGCGTACACCCCGGCGATACCCACGTGCCCGGTCGGGTTGACCAGCCGGGCCAGGTCGCTCACCACCTGGAGCGGGTTCTCCCGGCTCGGGTCGGACCGGTCCCGGGCCTGGAAGCCGACCGCGTCGATGGCCGCGTCGACGCCGGTCATCGGCTCCTCGCCCAGCGGCAGGCCGCGAGCCCGGCGCAGTTCCTGGATCTGGTCCACCGGGTCGCCGAAGGCGAAGTCGATCGGGGTGGCGCCGAGCTCGCCCGCCTTGTCCAGCCGGGCCGCGACGTGGTCGACCACGTAGACCTCGCCCGCCCCCTTGATCAGGGCCGAGTGCGCGGCCAGCAGGCCGACCGCGCCCGCCCCGAACACCGCCACCGTGCTGGTCGGCTCGACCTGGGCCAGCTCGGTCGCGTGCCAGCCGGTGACGAAGGCGTCGGCCAGCATCACGAAGTCGTCTTCCCGTTCGTCGCCGGGCTCGCCTGGCAGCGGGATGCAGTTGGCGTCCGCGAACGGGACCCGCAGCAGCTCGGCCTGGGCGCCCCGGTACGGGCCCATGCCCGCGTACCCGTAGGCCGCGCCGAACCCGCCCGGCCGGACCCGCAGGCAGGCGGCCGAGTAACCGCGCGCGCAGTTGTAGCAGACCCCGCAGAACAGGTGGGTCGGGATCACCACCCGCTGACCTGACCGGACCAGGTGCACGTCCTCGCCCACGGCCCGGACCACGCCCAGCGGTTCGTGCCCGAGCACCAGGCCGGGTTCGGCCCCGGTGCGCCCGTCGTACATGTGCAGATCGGTCCCGCAGATCGCGCTCGCGGTGACCTCGATCACCACGTCTTCGGGGTCCTCGAGCACGGCGTCGTCCACCGTCTGGACGCCGACGTCCCGGGTGCCCTGATAAACGACCGCTTGCATAACGTGTCACCACCCCGAGACGACAACCTTGCCGACCATCCGGCCCGCTTCGACCAGGCGGTGCGCCTCCCGCAGCGTCTCCGCGTTGATCGGGCCCAGCTCCTGGGTCAGCGTGGTCTGGATCGTGCCTTCGTCGATCATCTCCGCCACCCGGTCCAGCAATTCGTGCTGCTCGACCATGTCCAGGGTCTGGTAGAGCGGCCTGGCGAACATGTACTCCCAGTGGAAGGTGATGGCCTTCGGCTTCAGCGGCACGATGTCCAGACCTTCGGGATCGTCGATCGCGGTGATCGCGCCGAACGGCTGCAGGATCTCGGTGAAGGTCTCGATCTCGCCGGCCGTGTGGGCGGAGAAGATGTGCGTCACCCCGTCCGGCGTGATGCCGAAGACGCCCCGCGCCAGGTCGTGATAGTCGATCGCGTGATGCGCACCGTGGTCCAGCACCCATCGCTCGGATTCCGGCCGCGAGGCGGTGCCGATGATCACCAGCCGGGTCAGCGCCCGGGCCAGCTGGGTGACCATGGATCCGACGCCGCCCGTGGCCCCCAGCACCAGCAGCACGCCGGAACTCTCCGGGGTCAGCCGGAACCGGTCGAACAGGACCTCCCAGGCGGTGATGGTGGTCAGCGGCAGCGCGGCGGCCTGGGCGAAGGTCAGGCTGCGGGGCTTGTGACCCACGATGCGCTCGTCGACCAGGTGGAACTGCGCGTCCGTGCCGGGCCGGTTGATGGTCCCGGCGTAGTAGACCTCGTCACCAGGGGAGAACAGCGTCACCCTGTCGCCGGTCCCCACCACCACGCCCGCCGCGTCGTAACCGAGGATCTTCGGCTCGCCACCGGGGTCGACCGTCGCCCGGGTCTTGACGTCGACCGGGTTGACCGACACCGCCTCGACTCGGACCAGCAGGTCACGCGGCCCAGGGGCGGGCACCGGGACCTCGAGGTCCTCCAGGCTCGCCGGATCGGAGACGGGCAACGGCTTGCGGTACCCGACCGCCCGCATCTTCTCTGCCATGGGCCTAACCTAGCCCGCGCCTACCCAGCCGTGGCGGTCAGGCTGTGGTCGAGGTCGGCCAGCAGATCGCCGGCGGGTTCGATCCCGGCGCCCAGCCGGATCAGCGACTCCGGGGCGGTCTCCGATGACCAGCGGCCGCGCCGTTCCCAGACCGATTCCACCCCGCCGAAGCTGGTGGCCGGGAGGATCAGCCGGGACGCGGCCACCACCGCGTCCGCGTCGGCCGCCGATCCGTCGAGCTCGAACGACAGCAGCGGCCCGAACCCGCGCGGCAGCTGCCGCCGTGCCGTCTCCAGCGTGGCCGCCGTGGTCCCCGGGTAGTGCACCGCGCGGACCCGGGGATGCTCGGTCAGGTGCCGGGCGATGGCCAGCGCGTTCTCCGACTGCCGCTGCGCCCGCAGGGGGAGCGTCCGCAGCCCGCGCAGCACCAGCCAGCTCTCGAACGGCCCGGGGATGCCGCCGCCCACGCCCCGCCAGCCCCGCACCTTCTCCAGCAGGTCCTGGTCCCGGGTCGTCACCGCGCCCAGCAACACGTCGGAATGCCCGGACGCCGACTTGGTCAGCGAGCACATGGTGGCTACCGCGCCCAGGTCCAGCGGCCGTTGCAGCAGGCCGGTCGCCACCGTGTTGTCCACCACCAACGGCGCGCCCGCCGCCGCGGCCAGCCCGGCCAGCGCAGGCACGTCAGCCACCCGCAGCAACGGGTTGGTCGGCGTCTCGGCCCACAGCACGGCCGGCCCCCTGCCGAGCTCCTGCTCGACGGCAGCCAGGTCGAGCAGGTCGACGAAGACCGGCTCGGCCCCGTGCGGCCGGAGCCAGCTGACCAGCACCCGCAGGTTGTAGTACCCGTCGGTGGGCATCAGCACCGACCGCTTTCCTTCGGCCAGGGCCAGCAGCAGCGCCATCGACGCGGCCTGGCCGGAGGAGAACACCACTGCTTCGGCCTCTTCGATCACGCCCAGTGCTTCCTCCAGCGCCTCCCAGCCCGGGTTGCCGGTCCGCCCGTAGGCCCGGGCCGGGTCCGGCTCGCCCCACGAGGCGTAGACGCTGGCCGGGACGAGCGGGGGCGAGACCGGGGCGCCCTGCTCCCGCCGGGTGCCCGCGTGGATCAGCCGCGCCTCCGGCGAAGCCCATGGTTCGGTCATGCCTGCCCGCCTCCCGCCAGTGTTCGGACTCAGACGCCGGTGACGCCGTCGATGCCCTCGCGGAGCAGGTCGGCGTGCCCGTTGTGCCGGGCGTACTCGTGCATCAGGTGCAGCATGATCAGCCGCAGCGACACGGTCTCGCCCCAGTTGTCCACGTAGACCTCGACGTCCAGCGATGGAGCCGTGGCCTCCAGCCGGCGCGCGTCCTCGACCTCCGCGCGCCAGGCCGCGAACGCCTCGGCCCGGGTCGCCCCGGTCGCGTCGTAGGCGGCCTGGAAGTCGCCGGTGTCCGACCACACCCGGCCCAGCTTCTCGCCGCCCAGTATTTCCCGGAACCACCGCCGTTCCACCTCGGCCATGTGCCGGACCAGGCCCAGCAGCGACAGCGTGGAGGGGGGCATCGACTGGCGCCGCAGGTCCTCATCGGACAGGCCGTCGCACTTCCACTCCAGCGTGGCCCGGTGGAAGTCGAGGAACGTGCGCATCATGGTCCGCTCGTCCCCGGTGGACGGCGGGTCGGGTCGCGTCGTAGTCACTGTCCCCATTATCCGGTGCTCAGCCGGGCGGGCCGTCGCCGCGGGCCCGTAGCCGCAGGGACGTCCAGCTGGCGTCGGCGATCCAGCCGCCGTCGACCGGCAGCGCGGTCCCGTTGACGAACCCGCTCCGGGCCGGGTCGGCCAGGAACGCGACCGCGGCCGCCACGTCTTCCGGCGCCGCGAACCGGGCCATCGGCACCTGGTCCTCGATGTCGGTGTCCGTGTAGCCGCCGCTGGCCTGGTCCTCCGCGTCCATCTCGGTTTTGATCCAGCCCGGGCAGACTGCGTTGACCCGCACGCCGCGGCCGCCCCACTCGGCCGCCAGCGTGCTGGTCAGGCCGACCAGGCCGTGCTTGGAGCTGTTGTAGGCGGCCCGGTGTGACACCCCGCGCAGCCCGGCGATGGAGGCGACGTTGACGATCGACCCGGCTCCGGCGGCCAGCATCTGCGCGCCGAACTCCCGGCACAGCAGGAACGGCCCGGTCAGGTTGACCTCCAGCACCCGCCGCCAGGCTTCCGCCGTGGTCTGCTCCGCCGGGCGCAGCAGCGAGATGCCGGCGTTGTTGACCAGCACGTCGGCCCGGCCGAACCGGTCCCGGACCCCGTCGGCCAGGGCCCGGACGTCGTCCTCGGCCGACACGTCGGTGCGGCACGGCCACGCTGTCCCGCCCCCGACCTCGGCCACCTCGGCCGCGGTTCGGGACGGGTCGGTCACGTCGGCCAGCACCAGCGTGTAGCCCTCCCGGGCCAGCGTCAGCGCGATGACCCGGCCGAGGCCACGGGCGGCCCCGGTGACCACGGCCACCTGGGCGCCCGTCTCTGACGACCCACTCCCGGACGGCCCACTCTCTGGCCGCACCGTTACCAGAGGTTGCCGCCGACCAGCACGTACAGGAACGGCACCAGCGGGATCAGGCCGAAGATCCCCCAGGCCACCTTCTCCAGGGTGTTGAGGTCGCTGCGGCCCGCCAGGTTGACCCACATGAGGATGACCGCGACCGGGTGAATGATGCACACCAGGAGTTCCAGAAGCTTCTTCATGGTCCCGAGTTGTACCCCACGCATATCCCGTCCGTCACGGGAGTTTGCCCCCATTAATTCGATTTTTTAACAAACTCCCGAGTGGCCGGCGTCCCAGACCCGGAATCCCCTCCCGGCCGGCCGGGCGCCCCAGCAGCCCCACGAGGCCCAGTAACTACCTTCCGAACCGGGCATGACGGCCCAACCCGGGCGAAGCTGAGGGCGTTCAGGAAACCTTCAGACAAGCTCCAGACTTCCAGTTGCTCAATATCAGGTTCGCCCAAGCTTGGCCGCCGAAACTCTCCATTAGACGGAAACAACACGGAGCTAGGTGGGCAATTCCATGAACGCAGTCCAGGGTTCGGCATCTTCGGCGGGGTCGGAGCGGGCGCCGTCGGCGTCCGAGCAGCCCGGTGGAGGGATCCCCTACGGCTCGTACGGGGGCAGCAGCACGTACGGATCGTACGGCGCCTCGGGTACCGGGAACTTCGGTAGCCCGCCCGCCTCGGGCGGTGCCGGGGGCGGCCACTGGTCCGGGGGTAACTGGTCCGGCGGCAGCAACTGGGGCGAGGGCGGCCAGTACCCGCCCAAGCGCCACCGCTTCCGCCGCGGCATGGCCTTCGGCGCGGCCGGGCTGGCCATCGCGGCCACCGCGGTCGGCTCCTACGCCGCGGTGCAGGGCGGCGGCTCGGCCACCGGTCACGCCACGACGAGTTCCACCACCACCCTGACGACGGCCCAGATCGCGGCCAAGGTCGATCCCGGCCTGGTCGACGTCATCTCCACCCTCGGCGACCAGAGCGCCACCGCGGAAGGCACCGGCATCGTGCTGACCTCGACCGGCGAGGTGCTGACCAACAACCACGTCATCGACGGGGCCACGTCGGTCAAGGTGGTCGACATCGGCAACGGCAAGACCTACACCGCCACCGTGGTCGGGTACGACAAGACCAAGGACGTCGCGGTGCTGAAGCTGCAGAACGCGTCCGGCCTGCAGACCGCTCCGCTGGGTGACTCCTCCTCGGTCGCGGTCGGCCAGAACGTCACCGCGCTCGGCAACGCCGAGGGCAAGGGCGGCACGCCCGCGGTGGCGACCGGCCAGGTCACCGCGCTCAACCAGTCCATCACGGCCAGCGACGAGGGCTCCTCCACTAACTCCGAGCAGCTGACCGGGATGATCCAGTCCAACGTGCCGATCCAGCCCGGCGACTCCGGCGGCTCGCTGGTCAGCTCCAGCGGCCAGGTCATCGGCATGGACACCGCGGCCTCCTCCGCCAGCAACTCGCCGACCTCCCAGGCCGACACCCCTGGAGCCAGCAACGGCGGCAGCGGTGACAGCGGCACCGGCAGCAGCGGGACCACCACGGCCACCCAGGCTTTCTCCATCCCGATCAACACGGCCGTGACGATCGCCCAGGAGATCGTGGCCGGCGACGCTTCCTCGACCATCCACATCGGTGCCACCGGGTTCCTCGGCATCGAGGTCGCCCCGGCCGGCAGCAGCTCGACGGGCAGCAGCTCGACCGGCGGCTCCGGTGACGGCGGCTTCGGCGGCTTCGGCAGCACCGGCGGGTCCAGCGACGGTGGCTTCGGCAGCACCGGCGGGTCCAGCGACGGTGGCTTCGGCAGCTTCGGTGACGGCAGCTCGAGCGACGGCGGCTTCGGCAGCACCGGGGGCTCCAGCGACGGTGGCTTCGGCAGCACCGGCGGCACCGGCACCACCACCTCGGGCGCGACGGTCGAGGGCACCCTGTCCGGTTCCCCAGCCGCGACGGCCGGGCTGGCCGCGGGCGACGTGATCACCTCGGTTGCCGGGCAGACGGTGACCGACCCGACCCAGATCTCGACCATCCTCAGCTCGGACCACCCGGGCGACAAGGTCAACGTGACCTGGACCGACACCTCCGGGGCATCGCACACCGCCTCCATCACCCTGGCCGCCGGCCCGGCGGCCTGACCCTCGGGTCAGGCGGCCTGACCGCCGCCCGGACCGCCTGAAGCCCCCGCGGGATCATCCCGCGGGGGCTTCAGTTCGCTCAGTCGTACAGTGCTGATCCCATTGGGCCAGTCCCTATTGGGCTAGTCCCCTTGGGTCTAACCGGTGATCAGCACTTCCCGCGGTAGGCGCCGCTGGTGTACGTGGTCCAGGGGCCCCAGTTGCGGCCGTCGCTGCTGATGGACACGGCCGACCGGGCGTTACCCGCCGGGTTCAGCGTGGCCATGGAGCCGTGTGAGCCGTTGATCTGCCACAGCCCGAAGTCGTTGGTGGGGCTGATCGCGTTCGGGTTGCCGCCCGACTCGGCCATGGCGATCTCGGCCGCGGTGAACGCCTCGGCCGACGAACCGCCCGCGTTCTTCCACAGCGTCTCGAGCCCGGAGCAGCTGTAGACGCCGTGCGAGGAGGAGACGCTGCTCACCGTGTGCACCGTGTGCACCGAGCCGCCGGACCTCAGGTGGGCCAGGTGCGCCAGGTGGGCGGCGTGGGCCGCCCCGGCCGCACTAGACGCCTGAGCCAGGTGGGCCAGGTGGGCCAGGTGCGCCAAGTGAGCTGCCTCGGCCGCACGGGCCTGGTGGGCCACGTGCGCCAGGTGAGCCGAGTGCGCCGCGCTGGCCTCACTGACCGCGCTCGGCGTTGTCTTGGCGTGCTTGGCTATGTAGGCGGTGGTCTCCGCCGTGATCTTCTGAGCAGCGCCCAGGCTGGTGGAGTTGGCGTGTGCGGTCTTCGCGATCGCGACTGCCTCGCTCGCGCCGACCGTGCTGCCGCTCTCGGCCTTGACCGTCGAGACGGCCGTGGCCACCGTGGTGTGCTTGGCCGGGGCCACCGCGTGCCCGTGCGGGACCGCGACCAGCGCCCCGGCCGAGATCGCCATCACGGGAGCGGCCTTGCCGGCCTTCTCCGCCACCTTCTCCACCTGCGACGGCTGAGTATGCCGTCCTGACCGCAAGACCTTCATCTTGCGGCCATGCCTGTGAGCAGATGCCACCAAGCTTCCTATCGTCGATTTGATGCCGCCTACTCAGCGCTGCGAACAGCGACTTTCAGCACGGCCGAGCGGTGACCACCGATGCGTGCGTCTTCGCGGTGTTTGCCGCGCTTTCGCGGTGGTCTGTACTGCTCCGAGAGCATCGCAGGACGCGAAGTTCGTCCGCAGGCAAATTGAAGAACTTCTGTGATGATCCCGTGATCTGCGTCGCGAGCGCAGCCGGAATGGTAACTTTCCGCCCGGCAATTAATACTTATAGTAATCAATATAGCACTCATAGTGAGCTGAAAAGACGGCGCGATTTCCCGTCCGCCGGTCATCCTGCCGGCCCGCCCGCCGGTCCCTTCGCTGGTCAAGGCCCTGCGGGAGTCCTTGAGCTTGAAGGTTCACGCCGAGGCGGACCGGCGAACCGCCTCGGGTCGAACAGGCCGATGGGATGCGCGGTCGTGCCCTCGCTGACCAGGTCGGCCACGATCTCGCCGACCACGGGCACGAACTTGAAGCCGTGCCCGGAAAAGCCGCAGGCCACCACGACCTGCTCGTGCCCGGGGTGCCGGGCGATGATGAAGTGCTCGTCCGGCGTGTTGGTGTACATGCAGGTCACCGTCTTGAGCAGGGGGCCCGGCAGGTCCGGCATCCGGGGCGCCACGAACGCGCGCATGGCCGCCACCTCCTCCGGGTACACGGCGCGGTCGATGGTTTCCGGTGTGCAGGCCAGCCCACTGCGGAACTTGGCTACCTTGACCCCGTCCGCGGCCGCCTTCGCCCCGTCTGCTGTCCCGCCAGTGGGGTCGCCGAACGAGGGGAACCCGTAGAACTGCTGCCCGTCCGCCGCCTCCCAGATGTAGATCGGGTGCCGGTCGGCCCGGAACCGGTCCGGCTCCCTGGCCGGTTCGAACCAGTACTGCACCTGCCGCTCGACGCCGAACGGGATGCCCAGGTCAGCCAGCAGCTCCGGCGCCCAGGGGCCGGGGCAGATGGCCAGCTGGGCCGCCTGGTACCGGGCCACCGGTGTGCTGACCTCGACCCCGCCGCCGCGGACGGTCCGCCAGCTGGTGACCGGCTCCTCGTGGTGCAGGTCCGCCCCCGCCTGCGCGGCCAGGGCCAGGTGCGCGGCCACCGACTCCTCCGGGATGACCAGCCCCGCGTTCCGCTCGAACAGCGCCACCTCGTCCGGTTCGGGCGTCATGGTCGGGAACCGGCGCCGGATCTGCGCACTGTCCAGCAGTTCGTGGGGCAGGTTCCACTCCTGGGCGCTGCGCAGGCTGCCGGAAACGGTCCGGCTGTCCGGCCTGCCCACCATCAGGCCGCCGGTCCACAGCACCACCTTCCGGCCCGCGTCCGCCTCGATCTGCGGCCACAGCTCGGCCGCGCGCAGCAGCAGCGGCACGTAGGCCGGGTCTTCGAAGTAGGCCTGCCGGGTGATCCGCGAGCTGCCGTGACTGGAGCCCTGGTCGTGCACGGGCCGGTGCCGATCGAGACCGAGCACGCGCCGTCCGCGCTGGGCCAGCCGGTAGGCCGCGGCGCTGCCCATGCCACCCAGGCCGATCACGATCACGTCGTAGGAGTCGGGCACGTTGCCTCCTGAATCACGAACCTGGCTGCCGTCTCACGGGCCGGGCTGCGGTCTCACTGGCCGAGCTGAGCCGTCAGCTCGGCCGCGGCGCCGGCCAGGTCCGGCACGATCTCCTCGGCCCGGCGGCGGGTCAGCCGGAAGGCGGGCCCGGACGCGCTGACCGCCGCGACCACCTCGCCGCGCGCGTCGGACACCGGCACCGCCACCGCGTGCAGCCCCAGTTCCAGCTGCTCGAAGCTGGTCGCGTAGCCGTCCCGGCGGACCTGGTCCAGCTCGTCGGCCAGGGCGGCCAGGCTGGTCACGGTGTACGGGGTGAACCGGCGCAGCGGCTTGTCCAGCAGAGCGTCGCGGCCGGCCTCGGGCACGTGGGCCAGCAGCACCCGCCCGCTGGCGGTGGCGTGCAGCGGCGCCCGCTGGCCGACCCCGATCTGGACCGCGATGGCCGACGGCCCGAAGCCCTGGCTGATGGTGACCGCGGCCCGGTCGTGCAGGACCACGACGTTGACCGTCTCGCCGAGCTGACCAGCCAGCTCCGCGCAGAGGGGCTGGCTCAGCGTGGTCAGGTCCAGCCGCCGGGTCCCGGCCGCGGCCAGCCGGGCGATGCCGAAGCCGAGCGCGTACTTGCCCCGGTCCCCGAGCTGCTCGACCAGCCCCCGGTTCTCCAGCACCGACACCAGCCGGGACGCGGTCGACTTGTGCACCCCGAGTTCCCCGGCGATCTCGGTGATGCTGGCCCGCCCGTGCTCGGCCAGCAGCTCAAGCACGCTGATCGCCCGGTCCACCGACTGGATGAGCGCGGCGGGGCGCGGCTCCGGCTCCGGCGTCGGCTTCAGCTGCGCCATACCAAGCACAGTAGACCGCCGTCAGCGGTCGCGGCCTGCTTCGTCGCGGTGGATCCGGTCCAGGCAGACGGCGATCGACAGCAGCAGCGCGTCGTTCTGGCCCGGGGCGATGTCCACCCCGTAGCTGTCCCGGATGCGGAACCAAGACCGGGAGATGTGCGCGATCGGCCGGCCGTCGGCCTGGAGGTCGAACTCCTTGTCGAAGACGTTGCCGACCGCCTCGAGCTGGCTGCCGTCGGCCAGGTCGACGACCGACCGGTGGTGCAGCGGCGAGACCAGCTTCCGGCGGACGGTGGCCACGACCTGGCCGTCGTGCTCGATCTCCATCGTGTCCCGGATCGCGACCAGCTTCCGGCGCACGGTGGTCAGCACGGCCCCGTACGTGTCCTTCAGCTCGAACGTCTGCCGTAGCCGCAGCGCCTTGCCGTCGACCAGGAACACCTGGTTGCCGTCGGCGTCGGTGATCCAGAAGTCGTCGCCGATGGCGAAGATCTTCTCCCGCACCAGATATCGCGCCACGCCGGGCTCCTCACCGCCGCCGGTCATTTACCGGCCGAAGCTTAGCCCTGGGCCTTGGCCGGGGTGTTCCAGGCCCAGAAGGCGCCGGCCGGCCGCTTGGCCGCGGTCGAGGTGCTGAGCTGCTTACCGGTGCCGTTGGCCTGGATCCAGCCGCGCGAGGCGACGTTGCGCCACTGCAGTGACCGCGGGTTGCCGTTCGCCTCGGCCGCCTGCCACTGCTGATAGGGGGACCCGTTGCACCAGCGCAGCACCACCCCGGTCGGGTGGACCAGGTTCGGATTGTCCAGGTCGGCCAGGCACAGGCCGGACAGCACGCCGTCCGGCGCGTACTCGAACGACCGGTTGAGCTGCGCGCGCGTGACGGGAGTGAACACGTAGAAGTCGGTGGACCGGTCGCTGGTGATCTGCTTGCCCCCGCGGACGTCGGGGTACGCGATGACCGGCGTGCCCGGCTGCTGCCGCTGCTTGTACACCGCCCACCCGTTGCCCGACTGGTTGACGAAGTCGCCGCACTGCGGCTGCATGACGCCCTCCGTGCACCGCGACGTCGACGCCGACGCCCCGGTGACCGGGACGGCGATCATCGCCGCCAGCACTGCCGCAACCGCTGCCACTGCCGCGATCCCGCTGAGCTTCCCGCGCATCCGTGTTTCCCCTCTGTCCGGCCGGGTGACCCCACCAGAAGCACTTACGCCGAGTAACGCATTGTAATCGCCTGAAGCCATGAAGTAGTCAGTTCGTTATCGTGGCGTGATGCTGGTGAAGGCCTGCCGTCAGGCCTGAGCCGCGGTGATGCGGACCGTAGGTGTGCCGAGCAGTCGCTTGGCCTCACGGATGCCGCTGGTCAGCGCGCCGTCCGCGTACGCCAGCCGGGCGCTCTGGGTGTGCTCGCCCGCGAACAGGAGCCGCCCGCCGACCGGCTGGCCGAGCAGATCGGCGTCGGCCGGGCTGGCGCCCGGCGGGATGTGCGTGTACGCGCCCCGCGTCCACGGGTCATCCGCCCACGAGCTGACCGCGGCCGCGACCGGCTCGGGGCAGGGACGGCCGATCGCCTCGGCCAGCTGGCCGAGGGCCCAGCGGATGGGCGCGTCCGGGTCGGCCCCGGCCAGGCGTTCGGCCGCGCTGTGGAAGATGAAGAACAGCAGGACCGGTCCGGCGCCGAACGCGTCCTGCCCCATGGCCCAGACCATCGGATCCCCGGCCTTCTCGGGGAAGATCATCAGGTGCGGGAAGCCCGCGTCCCGCCAGAACGGCTCGGTGAACCGCAGCGCCACCTTCTCGAACCGGCCGAACCCCAGCCGCCCGATGGCCGCGAGCCGGTCCGGCGGCAGCGCCGGGTCGAACCGCGGGCCCGCCGCCTTGAGCACGCCGAGCGGCAGGGCCACGACCGCGTGCGTGCCCTGCTCGACCGAGCCGCCCGCCGTCACCACCCGGACACCGTCCTCCCGCACCACCACCTCGGACACGGGCTGGCCGAGCCGGACATCGACCCCGGCGGCCATCGCGGTCACCAGGCGCCGGTAACCGCCGTCGGGGGCGTCACCGAAATAGTCACCGCCGTACTCGAGCTCGGTCCACATCCAGCGCAGCGACTGCTGCCTGGTCGGGCAGGCCGAATCCGCCTCGACGTAGGCGGACAGCAGCTGCCAGGCCCGCGCCGCCGGGCCCGGGGCCCAGCCCGCGGCCTGGCCCGTGGCCACGAAGGCCTCGATCGCGTCGGCCGCGGACGCGTCCGGCCCGAGCTGGGCCCGCAGCCCGTCGATGGCGTCAGGGAACTCATCGAACAGGCCGAGCAGGTCGCCCGTCTCGGCCGCCGGCAGCCGGCGGCCCTCGCGGCCGTCGAAGGCCGCCATCTCGGACAACGGGTTCGCGCTGGCGCACGGCACGCCCGCCAGCCGCGCGAACGCGCGCATCGGGTTTCCGTCCGGCGTGTGGATCCACGACCCGCCCAGCTCGACCGGTGAGCCGCCCAGGTCAGCGGTGTGCAGGCGCCCGCCGATCCGGTCTCTGGCTTCGAGCACGACGCAGTCGACCCCGGCCTGCGTCAGGGCGTTGGCCACCGTCAGGCCCGCGATCCCGGCCCCGGCCACGACCACGCGGCCGACCGGCCCCGTCACCCCGCCAGGAACGTCCCGGCCTCCGTCGTCGAACTCCCCGGCCGCCATCGAGCCCCCCCATCAGGCCTCCATCACATAACGGCCACTGGGGCGAGTATCCACCGGTACCCGCCCGCGTCGCCAGCCTGGCGGCGGCAGGCCCTCCAGCCTGGCGGGCGGCAGGCCCTCAGGAGGAGACCGGCGCGTCCGCCTTGGCCTGGGCGGCGATCCCGGCCACCAGCTCCAGCGACCGGACCCGGTCGGCCGGGTCGTACAGCTGCGCGGTCACCATCAGCTCGTCGGCGTCGGTCGCCTCGAGCAGCTCGGCCAGGCCGCGGCGGACCGTGTCCGGGCTGCCGACGATGGCCGAGGACCGGCGCGACTCGATGATCTCGCGGTCCAGCTCGGTGTACGGGTAGGCCGCGGCCTCTTCCGGCGACGGGAGCGGGCCGGGACGTCCGGTCCGCAGCCGCAGGAACGACAGGCCGCTGGGCCCGGCCAGGTACTGGGCGCGCTCGTCGGTCTCGGCACAGATGACGTTGGCCGCGATCATCGCGTACGGCTGGGCCAGCGTCTCCGACGGGCGGAACTGCTGCCGGTACAGAGCCAGCGCGGGCAGCGTGTTGACCGAGCTGAAGTGGTGGGCGAACGCGAACGGCAGCCCCAGCAGGCCGGCCACCTGGGCGCTGTAGCCGCTGGAACCGAGCAGCCACAGGGCCGGGCTGTTGCCCTGACCGGGTACCGCGGTGATCGACGCATACGGGTGGCCGTCGGGCCACTCGCCGCTGAAGAACCCGATCAGGTCGGTGAGTTGCTCGGGGAACTCGTCCGGCGACAGCCCCTCCGGGGACCGGCGCAGCGCGGCCGCGGTGGCCGGGTCGGTGCCGGGCGCGCGGCCGATGCCGAGGTCGATCCGCCCGGGGTGTAGCGCCTCCAGCATGCCGAACTGCTCAGCCACCACCAGCGACACGTGGTTGGGCAGCATGACGCCGCCGGATCCGACGTGGATCCGCGAGGTGGCGTCGGCCAGGTGGCCGATCAGCACCGGCGGCGCCGAGCTGGCAATGCCGGGCATGTTGTGGTGCTCGGCGACCCAGAACCGCTGATAGCCCAGTTCCTCGGCCCGTTTGGCCAGCTCGATGGTGGCCCGCAGGGCCTCACCCGCGGTCCCGCCTGCGGGGATCGGGGCCAGGTCGAGTACGGACAGCGGCACGGTACGCAGATCGCTCACTCTCCCGCCAACAGCTTGTGTGGCCGGGATCTTCCGGGGGCAGGAGACCTGGGTGAACAAAGACCAGGTGAACACCGCGGAGTGGCTGCGACGGGGCGCCACCGTCATGGCGGCGGGTCGGGCCGGGCTGGGCCTGGCCGCGCTGGCCCGGCCGGCCCTGCTGACCGGGGCCTGGGTGGGCCCGCCCGGAGACTCGCCCGGAGAGGGGCTGGCCGGGCAGGTACTGGGCCGGGCCCTGGGCGCGCGCGATCTGGCCCTGGGCCTGGGCACGCTGGCCGCCCTGCAGCGCCCGGCCGGCCCGGACACCGATCGGGCCGCCAAGACCTGGGTGAGCCTGTCCGCCCTCGCCGACGGAGCCGACCTGCTGGTCACCCTGGGGGCCTGGAGCCGGCTGCCCGCACGGCAGCGCTGGCTGGTCGCGGCGGCCGCCGGCGGCGCGGCCGCCCTCGGCCTGTCCGCCGTGGCCGCGGCCTGAGCCTGACCCCCAGCCGGGTCACCAGGTCACGGGCAGCTCCTGCAGCCCGTAGACGAAGCCGTCGTCCTTGAGCGGCAGGTCCGCCACCGGGACGGCCGGCCGGAGTCCGGGCACGCGGGTGAACAGGGTCCGGTAGACGATGTCCAGCTCCGCCCGGGCCAGGCTCTGGCCCAGGCACTGATGCGGCCCGTGACCGAAGGCCACGTGCCGGGGGCCCGGTCGGCCCGGGTCCAGCCGTTCCGGGTCGGGGAACGCGGCCGGGTCGTGGTTGGCCGCCAGTAGCGACACGATCACGCCCTCGCCCGGCTGCACGGCGGTGCCGCCGATCTCTGCTCCGGACAACGCGAGCCGGCCGGTCCCGATGTCGGCGATCGAGAAGTACCGGAGCAATTCCTCCACGGCCTGCGGGGCCCGGTCCGGGTCGGTAACCGCCGCCCGCAGCTCACCGTCGGCCGGATCCTCCATGACCGCCAGCGCACCCAGCGAGATCATGCTCGCGGTCGTCTCGTGCCCGGCCACCAGCAGCAGGAAGGCCAGGCTGACCAGGTCCCGGTGGTCGTAGTCGCCCGCCGCGCGCCGGGCCGCGACCTGCCGGCCGAGCAGGTTGTCGCCCGGTCCCTCTTCCTGGGCGCAGACCAGCTCGTCCAGGAACCGGAACAGGTCGCCCAGGGCCTCGAAGCGCTGCTCGGCGGGCACCCGGTGGGTGAGCAGCGCCGTGCTGCGGGACTGGAAGAACTCGTGCCGGTCGTAGGGGACTCCCAGCAGCTCGCAGATGACCTGGGACGGGACCGACAGCGCCAGCAGTTCGACCAGGTCGGCGGGCGGCCCGGCGGCCAGCAGCGCGTCGATCCGCTCGTCCACGATCTGCTGGATCCGCGGCCGCAGGCCGTGCACCCGCCGGGCGGTGAACTCGCCGATGACCGCGCGCCGGGCCGTCGTGTGATCCGGCGGGTCCATGCCGATCAGCGAGGCGCCGCGGCTGCGGGCCCGGCGTTCCTCCGGGGTCAGCGGCGGGCGCGGCCGGGGGTCGGCGGGCCGCGGTCGCTGCTGCGGCAGCGGGAAGGCCGGGTCGGAGCGGTCGGTGCTGAACCCCGGGGCGGCCAGCGCCGCGCGGGCCTCACCCAGCCGGGTGACCAGCCAGGTGAGCGCGCCGCCGGGTAGTCCGGCGGTGGCCAGGCCGGGAGTTTCGCGCACCCGGTCGTAGCCGTCGGGCCGGGCGAACGGGCACGACCGCGCCAGCGGAAGGGTGACGTCGGGCCGTTCCTGCATGGCACCGTCCCGGTGCTCGGGTCTCTTCTCCCCGTTTCTATCACCGGGCACCCGGGTTTGAATTGGCGCCGCCGCGGAGGTGATAGTGGAGGGGACGAGGCGGGACGCGCGGTGCGGGAAGGCCAGAGAAGGAAGGCCAGAAAGGAATGACTGTCTGATGCTCTACACCTTCGGCTTTGACCAGCTCGGGGTCCTGCTCAGCGACGTGTACATCGTCGACCCCGATCCAGACCACGGCGGCGAGGAAGCCGAGCGAGGGGTCCGGCTGGAGCTGCGGGTGCTGGACCGCGGCGAGCTCCAGGGCTCGCAGTACTCGGCCCAGCCGATCTCGGTCGGCCAGCCCATCTGGCGGGTCGACCTGCTCGAATCGGTCGCAGGCACCCCGGGCAGCTTCGACCGCACCCACCACCACCCCGCGTTCACTGGCTGGGAACCCGGCCGCCGGGTCTTCGTCCGTGAACTGTCCCAGGACCCGATCGCCTGGCTGGCGACCAAGCTGTCTGACCTGCCCGGCGTGCTCAAGGAGGCCGGCGTCTCGGCCGACGTGGCCGGACCGGGGGACGCCGAGGCTCTCCGCCGTGAGGTCCCGGAGATCCTCGAAGCCACCGAGGAACTGCTGGGCAAGGTCCGCCGCGGCCAGGCCGGCCACCCCCCGCCCGTCACCGGCCCCGGCTACGTACGCGCGGGCTGGCTCTAGGCACCGGGCCGGACGGGCTGGCTGTAGGCACCGGGCCGGACAGGCCGCGCGCCCGTCCGGCCCTGGCCTGTCCTGGGGTCAGCCGCTGTAGGCGACCAGGCTGTCCCCGGCCGGAACGACCAGCAGCCCCTGGCCGGTCCCGAGGCCGGTGAGCGGCTGCGACCCGTTCTGCTCGTCCGGTGCGGAGATCGCGGAGCCCACGTTGGTGCTCCAGACCACCGAGCCGTTGCTGACGCTGAGCCCGTACAGCTCGCCGCTCGACGAGCCCACGTACACGGTGTTCCCGACCGCGATCGGCGCCGTGTCCAGCCCTCCGTCGCCGGTGAACGACCACAGGGTCGCGCTGCCCGACGAGGCGGTCAGCGTCCCGTTGTACAGGAACAGGCCGGTGTTCCCGTCGAAGGCCGGCGCCGGGGTGGCCTGGAACGTGCCGAGCAGGGCGCCGGTCTTGGCGTTGAGGAGCTTGTTGCCGACGATCGGGTCGCGCGCATACACCCGCCCGCCGTGCACGACGGGCGTCTTACCGCCACCACCCTCGCAGCTGCTGTTGCTGAACCACTGCTGCGCCCCGGTCGTCCGGTCGAACGAGTAGGTCAGGCCGCAGGCGTAGGACACGAACACCGAGGTCGAGTTGAGCGCCGGTGAGCTGTTGTCGCCGTTCGCCACGGACTGGGTCCACAGCACCGAGCCGTCGGTCTCGCTGACCGCGTACAGCGTGCCGCCCGATCCCGCGCCGCCCACGTAGACGACCCCCTTGCTCGCTGTCGGCGGGCTGGAGAACGAGTACTGGCCCGGGAGCTGCTCGGACCAGTTCAGCACCCCGGTCGCGGCGTTGTAGGCCAGCAGTTCCCCGTCTTCGTTGACCACGAAGACCTGGCCGCCGTCGTAGGCCGCGTTCGACCAGTTGTAGGTGCCCGTGATCGCCTGCGACCAGATCGTCTTGCCCGTGTTCTTGTTCAGCGCATACAGCTGGGTGCCGTAGCTGCCGTTGTTGGCCACGGTCACAAAGACCTTGTTGCCCACGATGAGCGGGTAGGAGACTCCGCCGGTGAAGGTGACCGACCACTTCTGGCTGAGCGGCGGCGCGATGCTCGTGTCGGCCGAGTATCCGTCGTGGGCGATGCTGATCTGGTAGGCGACAGCCGAGGCCGGGCCGGCCGGAACGGCGGCCGTGGCGGCGCCCGCCGACGATACGGGACCGGCGAACACGCCCAGCAGCGCCGTCAGGGGAGCGGCCGCCAAGGCCAGCCGCAAGCGATTGTGCATGGATTCCTTCCAATGTCCTCAAACCGGGCCACTAGTGGCTTAGCCCGGACATCGTAACGGTTACCACCCACAAAACAACGAACTTGCACAGCTAGGTGTTTGTAACCTTTGATGGTTGTGGTGATAAGCAGCAAAAACGTATCAACACGGACTGACCTGAACGAGGACGCACGGCTGGGTCCGGGCCTGCGGGCTCGCCGGGAGTGGGCGGTTCGGGGCAGGGTTCCCTGGCCAGGTGGCGCAGGACCCGGGGCCTCCTGAGGAGTGCTCTCGGCTGGCCGGTCTCGGCCAACCTGATTAGCGGGCGCAGCAAGGGGCAGCGCGCTCTTTACCACTGCGGTGGCGGGACTAGTCTGAACCTATCTAGGTGGTGTAAGGGGGCACGCGTTGGTCGCGGACTCATCGGCGATTGGTTCGGTGGGGGTCCTTACGGTTGGCACGCGCGGAGAGCGCGGCCCGGGGGAAGTACGGATCAAGATCCGCGGCGGCTCAGAGAACTTCATCGCCTGGTCGGAACAACCACTGCCACAAGGGGCCACCGTGCTCGTCATTGAAGCACGGGGGCCTCGGGCTCTCGACGTGATGGAGTGGGCCAGCGACCCGCTCGACGAGCTGGGTGATTATCGCGCTTAGCACATTCGGGGGCCCACAGAACAACAACGCCGGCCCACAGAAAAGCCGGCCGGCAAGGATGCCGGTTTTAGGAGATGGAAGATGTTCGGATACCGCGTTCCAGCGCCCGATGAAGCACTGCTGATTTCTGGGGGTAGGGCTGGCAACAGTGGTGCACCGTTCCGGGTGGTCACCGGCCGCGGCGCCTTCGTCATGCCGACGTTCCGCAAGGCGCGTTACCTGACGCTGAGCCTGCAGGAAGCGGAGGTCTCCGAGACCTGCGTGACCAGGCAGGGTATTTCCCTGAACGTACGGGCCGTGATCGCGTTCAAGGTGGGCAACGACGAGGAGAGCATCGTCAACGCCGGGCAGCGTTTCCTGTCCGACCAGGATCAGATGACGATCCTGACCGGCCGGATCTTCGCCGGTCACCTTCGCTCGATCATCGGCTCGATGACCGTGGAGGAGATCGTCACCGAGCGGCAGAAGCTGGCCAGCGAGGTGCTGGACGGCTCCAAGGGCGAGATGGCCACCATCGGCCTGACCGTCGACGCGCTGCAGATCCAGTCCATCGACGACATGGGCGCCGGCTACATCGCCGCGATGGCCTCGCCCCACAACGCGGCCATCCAGCGGCAGGCGAAGATCGCGCAGTCGCAGGCCGACCAGGCCGCAGCCCAGGCGCAGCAGGAGTCGCAGCGCCAGCAGGCCGAGTACGCGCGCCAGACGGCCGTCGTGCAGGCGCAGTACAAGGCCGAGGTGGACAAGGCGCAGTCCGAGGCGGCGCAGGCCGGGCCGCTGGCCCAGGCCCACGCGCAGCAGGCGGTCATCCGGGCCCAGGCCGATCTGGCCCAGCGCCAGGCCGAGCTGCGGCAGCAGCAGCTGGTGTCCGAAGTGGTCAAGCCCGCGCAGGCCGAGGCCGAGCGGGTCCGGATCCTGGCGGTGGCCGATGCCGAGCGGACCCGGATTCAGGCCGAGGCGGCCTCATCCAACAACCGGGTCGCGCTGGACCAGATGCTGATCAGCCAGCTGCCGCAGATCGTCAAGGAGGCGGCCGGCGGTCTGGCCGGCGCCAACGTCAGCGTGCTCAACGGCGCCGACGGCCTGGGCGAGATCGCGGCCGGGCTGGTCAGCCAGGGTCTGACCATCCTGGAGTCGGTGCGCCGCAGCGTCGGCAGCTCGGCCACCGAGCCGTCCAGCAACGGCAACGGCGGCGGCAGCGGCACCGGCAACGGCACCGGCCCGCGGCGGCTGCCCGCGGCACCCACCGCGTCCACCGGGCCCGACAGTCCGGCTCCCGGCCGGTGACCAGGCCGGCTGTGAAAACGGCCGGCTGACCGGCCCCGGTAACGACGGAGCCGCTGGCGGATCTCCCGCCAGCGGCTCCTTCATTAAATAATTAAATGGTTGGCTCGTCCCCGCGTCAGCCCTTCGCGCGGACGTAGACCGGGATGCCGCTCTTGGGCACCAGGCCTGGGTAGATGTTCGCGACGTCCATCGGGATCCGGACGCAGCCGTGGGACACCGGGGCCAGTGGCACGTAGGTGTCGCCGTGGACCGCGTAGCCCTCGTAGAAGAACACCGGGTTGTACAGCTCGCCCAGCGGCGAGGTCTCCCAGCCCTTGGCCCGCCACGTGGTCTTGAAGTTGCCGGTCGGCGTGTGGGCGTAGGCGCACGAGCCGTCGCTGCAGTAGTAGTAGCCGCCACCGGACGAGATGTGGCTGATCAGCACGATCTTGTTGCTGTGGTAGACGTACAGCACGTGCCGGCCCAGGCTGACCTCGACCCGGGTCGAGCCACCCTTCGGCACCAGGCGCTTCGGCGCCTTGGGGTACACCAGGGCCTTCTCCACCGGCCAGGTGATCTCACCGGAAGCGTGCAGGCCCTGGACTTCCTGGAAGGCCCAGACCGCCTCCTCGGTGTTCATGCCGAAGTTGCCGTCCTCCGACCCCGGGTAGTAGCCCAGCGACGCCAGCCGCTGCTGCAGCCGTTTGATGTCGGCGCCGTGCATGCCCATTTTCAGCGTCCGCGAGGCCAGCGTATAGCCGCCCTTGGCCGCTGCGGCCGGCCTTCCCGGCTGCGCCGGGGCCGCGTAGGCCGTCGCGGCCATGGCGCCGCTCAGCACGCAGCTCGTGATGGCCGCCGCGCCCAGCCCCAGCGTCCATCGGCGCCGCGCTGGATGGTCTTTACCGAACCTCACCCGAACTCCCCTCGACAATAAGCCCGGATACGCCGCCCGTGTCCGCTGTGCTTATTGTTGATCCCATCCTTGGCGGCGGCCGAAACGCAGTTATTGCATACGACGTCCTACCCCGCTTAATGTCCGGAAGCTGTTTACCGCGCCTCGCGCCGGCCGCAGCGTTACATATTTGGGACATTCCCGAAGCCTTGATGAGCCTCGAGCGGGGCCGCCGGCCGCCATGAGCTTAAGGGGTCCGCCCGCCCGCAGGCCCTCAATCACGGCCGGCCGCCACAACAATTCAGGCACACGCTTCCGCCCCCGCAAGTCTCCAGCCCCCGCGCGCCCTCATTCCTCGCGCGTCCCTACTCCTCGCGTCCCTCATTCCCCGCGCGTCTCCAGCCCCGCGCCTTCAGCCCCGCGCCTTCAGCCCCGCGCCCCCTTCCCGTGCGCCCTCAGCCCGGCGCCCCCCAATGCCCCTGCCCCCCCCGCCCGGCCTCGGCCCCGCCAACCTCCAGCCCCCCGAGAGCCCGGAGCCCGCCAACACCGTGTGCAAAAACTGCTGTCATAGCAACACTTTTTGCACACGGTAATTTTCGAGCGGGCGCCAGGCCGTGCGAGGTGACGCCGCTGGCGTTCGGGTCAGGTGTGGACAGAGACCAGGAGGGTGTTGACCGCCAGCCCGAGTGGGCCGGCGGCTGATCCGTGGATCAGGATCCGCCGCGACGGGGGAGTGCCGTCACGCCGCACTAGGCACTCGGGCCTCGCGCGTCCCTGCTCCGGACATTCCCGCTCCGAGTGCTCCTGCCCCGCCGTTCCCGCTCCGGGCGTTCCCGCGCCCGCCGTTCCCGCTCCGGGCGTTCCCGCGCCCGCCGTTCCCGCTCCGGGCGTTCCCGCGCCCGCCGTTCCCGCCCTCGAGTCTCCAGCCCCGCGCCCCGGACCCCACGCACCCGTTCCCCGGCGTCCATTACTCCTCAACCGCCCCAACCCCCCCGATTCCATAGTTGACTTTTCTGGTCGGAAATAGCTAGATTTAGGCTGGTGTGAACTGTGCCAATGAACTCTAGGAGGGGAGCTCGTATGTCAGTCACCGACGACCTGCTAGCCAATAACGAGCGCTACGCGGAGAGCTTCAACGGCCCGCTGCCGCTGCCGCCCGCGGCCCACCTGGCCGTGGTGGCGTGCATGGACGCGCGGCTGAACATCTACGCGATCCTGGGCCTGGAAGAGGGGCAGGCCCACGTGATCCGCAACGCCGGCGGGGTGATCACCGACGACGAGATCCGGTCCCTGACCATCAGCCAGCGGCTGCTCGGCACCACCGAGATCATCCTTATCCACCACACCGAGTGCGGCATGCTCACGTTCACCGATGACGACTTCAAGGCCAGCATCCAGCAGGACACCGGGATCAAGCCGGAGTGGGCCGCCGAGGCGTTCCCCGACCTGGACGACGACGTGCGCCAGTCCATCGCCCGGATCCAGGCCAGCCCGTTCATCCCGCACAAGGACGCCGTGCGCGGCTTCGTGTTCGACGTGGCCTCAGGCCGGCTGCGCGAGGTCAAGTAGGCCGGCTGCGCGAGGTCAAGTAGCCCGGCCGGCGAGGCCAGTTGATACGGATTGGGAACGGGCGGCCGCACCTCCGGCCGCCCGTACCGTTTATCGGGCGATGGGCGTTAGCCTCAGCTAGTGACCGCCGTGCCCGCGACGGCCTCTCCGGATGAGGTCGAGGACGTACCGCCCGGGAGTGCCCGGCGGGCCCTGGTGCTGACCGCCGTGTACTACGCGCTGGGCGCGCTGGCCGTGACGCTCTGGCTGTGGCGGCATCCGGGCACGGCCACGGTGGCCGGCAACCCCAACGACGCGGACCAGTTCGCCTGGTTCTTCCGCTACGACGCGGCCGCCATCGCCCACGGCCGGCTGCCCGCCCTGGTCACCACGGCGTTGAACGCCCCCACCGGCGTCAACGTCATGTGGAACACGTTCATGCTGCTGCCCGGGGTGCTGCTGACCCCGCTGACGCTGCTGGCCGGGCCGCAGGCCAGCCTGAACCTGCTGATGACGGTGGGCTTCGCCGGCAGCGCGTTCGCGCTGTTCGTGGTGCTGCGGCGGTGGGGCGTGCGGCTGCCGTCCGCCGCGGTGGCAGGCGCGCTGTACGGATTCTCCCCGGCCCTGGTCCACTCCGCGGTCGGGCACTACGACCTGATGTTCGCGGTGCTGCCGCCGCTGATCGTCGACGCCGCTCTGCGAATCGGGCTGGGACGGGCCGGGCCTGGGCGCGCCGCCGCGCTGCGGGGCGGGCTGGTGCTGGGCGCGCTCGCGGCCGCCCAACTGCTCACGGCCGAGGAACTGCTGCTCGACTCGGCCCTGGCCACGGCGCTGATCGCGGTGGTGCTGGCCCTGAGCCGCCCGAAGCAGATACTGCCCCGGGTCCGGGGCGCGCTGCCCGGGTTCGCCGTGGCCGCGGGGCTGGTCCTGGCGGTGTGCGGCTACCCGCTGTGGGTCCAGTTCTTCGGGCCGCTGCACCAGCACGGCAGCGCGTTCGCCCCGGACTTCTTCAAGAGCGACCTGGCCGGCTTCGTCACCCCGTCCAAGCTGCTCCTGTTCCATTCCGCGGGCAGCGCCGCCGCCGCGGCCGGGTACCCGGGCGGGGTGTCGGAGTACCTGGCCTACCTGGGCTGGCCGCTGCTGCTGGTGCTGGCCGTGATCGCGGTGGCCGGCTGGCGGCAGCTATCGGTGCGGGCGGCCGCGGTGACGTTCGCGGTGCTGGCGATCTTCTCCCTGGGCGGCACGCTGATGATCGGCGGCGCCAGCCACCCGGGCATCCTGCTGCCCTGGCACTGGCTCGGCTCGCTGCCGTTGCTGACCGCGGTGCTGCCGGACCGGTTCGCGATCGTCGCCGACGGCGCCGCGGCGACGCTGCTGGCGTTCGGGGCCGACCTGGCCCGGCGCCAGCCCTGGGTGGCCCGGTGGTCCCAGGGCTCAACCCTGGTCACCGCGATCACGGTGCTCGCGGTGCTGCCGGTCGTGCCCCGGCCGCTACCGGAGGCGGCCGCGGTCACCGCGCCGCCGGGCTGGTCGGCGACGCTGGACGGGTTGCACCTGCCCGCGGGCGCCCGGGTCCTGGTGGTGCCGATTGCGACGGCCACGTTCACCGAGCCGATGCGCTGGCAGGCTGAGTCCGGCCAGGACATCGACCTCATCGGCGGCTACTTCACCGGCCCGGGCCCGGGCGGCCAGGCCTACATCGGCGGCACCGGGATCTCGCCGTCCGCGCACTACCTGAACCTGCTGTGGGACGGCGGGGTGTCCCCCCAGGTGCCGTCGCGGGCCGAGATGGACCGCCAGCTCGCGGACTGGCACCCGGCCGCCGTCCTCGCGGTCACCGGCTCGCGCTCGGCCCTGGGTCAGTACCTGATCGGGCTGCTCGGGCCGCCGTCCACCCACCACGGCGACATCCTGGCCTGGCGCCGCTAACGGACTATCCCGGCCTGGGGCCGCTGACGACGCCGGCGTGTGCCAGGCTTCCTCTGTGCTTGTGTGTGGACTCCTGGCGGCGGTGGCCGCCGTGGCCTGGGCCGTGCTGCTGACCGGCCACGGCGGATTCTGGCGGACCGGCCAGCGGCTGCCCCACAGCGGCCAGGACAGTGTTAGTCCGGGCGGCGCCAGTCTGGCCGGCACCAGCCAAGATCCGGCGGCCTGGCCCTCCGTGGTGGCCGTGGTCCCGGCCCGGGACGAGGCGGCGATCCTGCCGCAGACCCTGCCCACCCTGCTGGCCCAGGACTACCCGGGCCCGTTCGCGGTGACGCTGGTCGACGACGCCAGCACGGACGGGACCGGCCCGGTGGCCGCCCGGCTGGGCGCGGGGTCTCGCCGGCCGCTGCGGGTGGTGCCCGGTACCCCGCGGCCGGCCGGCTGGGCGGGCAAGCCCTGGGCCATGGCTCAGGGGGTGGCCGCGGTGGCAGCCGACGATGCCCGCTACGTGCTGTTCACTGACGCCGACATCGCCTGGTCCCCGGGGGCGCTGCGCACGCTGGTCGCCGCGGCCGAGGACGACGACCGGGTGCTGGTCTCCCAGATGGTGCTGCTGCGCACCGAGACCGGGTGGGAGAAGGCGATCATCCCCGCGTTCGTGTACTTCTTCGCCCAGTTGTACCCGTTCCGCTGGGTGAACCGGCCGCACGGCCGGACCGCGGCCGCGGCCGGCGGCTGCATGCTGGTCCGCCGCGACGCCTTGGCCGCGGCGGGCGGGATCGAGCGCATCGGGCCGGCCCTCATCGACGACGTGGCCCTGGGCCGCCTGCTGAAACGGCGGCCGGCCCGCGGCCGTATCTGGCTCGGCCTGACCACCGCCATCCGCAGCGTCCGCCCCTACCTCGGGCTGACCGACCTGTGGCAGATGGTGGCCCGGTCGGCCTACACCCAGCTGCGCTACTCGCCGCTGCTGCTGGCGGGCACGCTGGCCGGGCTGGCCTGGTTGTACGCGCTGCCCCCGGTCAGCGCGCTGGTCGGGCTGGCCGCCCTGGCGGCGGGCGTCACCGGGCCGGGACCGCTGCTGTGCGCGGCGGCTGGGCTGGCCGGCTGGGTGATCATGGCCGGCAGCTTCGTGCCCATGCTCCGGCTGTACCGGCTCTCGCCGTGGCGGGCCCCGCTGCTGCCCGCGGTCGCGGTGCTCTACGCGGCGATGACGGCCGACTCGGCCCGGCGGCATTACGCCGGCCGCGGCGGGGCCTGGAAAGGCCGGGTGGAAATCCGCGAAAAGCCCGAATCTAAAGAAGAAGTACGTAGCCCCCGATAAGGTACAAGCCGGACCTGTCCGAAAGTACCGGCGACGGCAGGACGTATTGGCGGCCGCCGTTTCGCGTGCTATAGCCGCTCCTGTTCCGCCTTGGCGTATGAACAGGCCATTCATCCGAATTT
This sequence comes from Streptosporangiaceae bacterium, assembly GCA_965277615.1. Classification (GTDB taxonomy): domain Bacteria; phylum Actinomycetota; class Actinomycetes; order Streptosporangiales; family Streptosporangiaceae; genus Bog-532. The sequence continues at coordinate 2,078,805 of CBDIDG010000005.1, forward strand.
CTCATACTGAGATTAATGTGAATTGGCCTTCGGTCAGCTGTCACCTCGCCCTTAATATTGGCGTTGTTCGTCACACCCGACCATCGCCGGGAGGCCATTGTGCTTCAAGGGACCGCGGAACAGCTCATCCCCGAGCAGAGCCATCGGCCCAGGCACGCCAAGCCTGACCAGCTGGCCATTCTGCCCGTCGGTGACGCGGCCGGCCGGTCCTACGAAGACCTGTACGTCGAGCACGCCCCCGTCGCTCGGGCGGTGGCCCTGTCGATGGTGCCGCGGGACGTGGCCGACGACATCGTGGCCGAGGCCTTCACCCGCGTGCTCGGGGCGATCCGGGCCGGCGGCGGCCCGGGCGTGGCCTTCCGGGCCTACCTGCTCACCGCGGTCCGTAACACGGCCAACGACTGGCTGCGGGCCAGCCGCCGCACGACCGCGGTCGGTGACGTCGAACACGACCTGGACGATCGGGTGCCCGAGGAGAACCTGGGCCTGGCCCGGCTGTCCCGTGGCCCGGAGGCTGAGGCCGAGGCCCGCGTCGAGGCCCAGCTGGTGGCCAAGGCCTTCGCCAAGCTGCCCGAGCGCTGGCAGGCGGTGCTGTGGCAGCTGGAGGTGGAGACCAAAGCGCCGGCCGCCGTCGCCCCGGCGTTCGGCCTGTCGGCCAACGGGGTGTCCGCCCTGGCCGTGCGGGCCCGGGAGGGCCTGCGCCAAGCCTACCTGGCCGAGCACGTGGGCGCGAACATCCCCGAGGCCTGCCGGGCCTACGCTGAGGCGCTGAGCGCCGACACCCGAGGGCGGCTGAGCCGTCGCCGCCAGGCCGCCGTGCACGACCACCTGGACCAGTGCGCCAGCTGCCACTCGCTGGCCGGCGAGCTGACCGAGCTGAACGGCCGGCTCGGCGCCATCCTCGCCCCGGCCGCGCTGGCGGCGGCGCTGGCCGGCCGCGGCCACGACCTGCTGCACTTCAGCACCGGCCACGCGGCCAAGGCGGGGGCGGCCAAGGCGGGGGCGGCCAAGGCGGGGGCGGCCAAGGCGGGGGCGGCCAAGGCCGGTGCAGGTCATGCCGCCGCAGCCAAGGCGGGCACGGGCGCGAAGGCAGCCACCGGGGCCAAGACCGGCCTGGGGGCCAAGGCCGGTATGAGCGCCAAGGCCGTGCTCAGCAGCCAGTGGAAGCTGCACCCGCTGACCGCGACGGCCGCCGCCACCGCCGGGCTGGCCGCGGCGGGCGGCATGGTCTTCGCGGTCGGCGTGTCCCCGATGTCGCCGTTCCACACTCAGCAGGTGACCGAGCGCCCGGCCGCCGCGTCCTCGGACGTCATCGCGCCCGCCCTCGGCGGCCTGGGTAAGCACGCCGCCGCGGCGGGGCAGGCCGCGGGGACCGGCTCGGCCGCGGCGTCTTCAGCGCCGGGTAACGCGGGCCCGTCCAGCAACGCGGCCAGCGGGGTGGGCGCAGGCAGCCAGGGTTCCGATTACGTGCCGCGGCACGCGGCCGACGGCAACACCGGGTCGGCCGATCGCGGCGCCAGCCCGGGTGCCACTCCGGACCCGGTCGGGTCGCTGATCGGCGGGGTCGGCTCCACGGTCCAGGGCGTGACCACCGGCGTCGGCTCCACGGTCCAGGGCGTGACCACCGGCGTCGGCTCGACGGTCCAGGGGGTGACCACCGGCGTCGGCTCGACCGTCCAGGGGGTGACCACCGGAGTCGGATCCGTGGTCCAGGGCGTGGCCGGCGGGGCGGCCGCCACCGTGACCGGCCTGGGCCAGAGCGTGAACGGCGTGACCCAGGGCCTCGGTAGCACGGTGAACCAGACCACCACCGGCCTGGGCAACGCCATCAGTGGCGTGACCCAGGCCCTGAGCGGCGGCAACGCCACCGTGACCGCCCTGGGCAACACGGCCAGTTCCCTGGTCCAGGGCGTCGGCGGGGTGGTCGACGGGGCCAGCGGCCCGGTTGGCAGCACGGTCGGCGGCGCCACCGCCGGTGTCGGCAACGTCACCGCCAACGCCGGCGCGGCCGTCAGCGGCGTGACCTCCGATGCCGGTGCGGCGGTCAACGGCGTGACCTCGGGTGTCGGTTCCACCGTCAACGGCGTCACCTCCGGCCTCGGCTCCGGCGTCAGCGGCCTCCCCGGTGGCAGCAAGTCCTGACCCGGCTTCCGCCCTGGCTCCCGGACCTGGCGCGGCCACCTGGACCCGTGCTGACCTGAGCGCGATCGCCTTGTTCTGATAATTAATGAGGTGAAAGGTGGCGCCGCGGCCGAACCAGGCCGGGGTGCCCGGGTCCTGGAGAGGGAGTAGCCGAAGATGGCGCAGAGCGTGCAGGGTGTGATCGCCCGCGAGAAGGGCGCTCCGGTCGAGATCGCCACGATCGTGGTGCCGGACCCGGGACCGGGCGAGGCGCTGGTGCGCGTCCAGGCCTGCGGCGTGTGCCACACCGACCTGCACTACCGGCAGGGCGGCATCGGGGACGACTTCCCCTACTTTCTCGGGCACGAGGCCGCCGGCGTGGTCGAGGCGGTCGGCGATGACGTGACCGACGTGGCCCCGGGCGACTTCGTCATCCTCAACTGGCGCGCGGTCTGCGGCGAGTGCCGGGCCTGCCGCCGTGGCCGCCCGTGGTACTGCTTCAGCACCCACAACGCGCGGCAGCAGATGACGCTGGAGGACGGCACCGTGCTGTCCCCGGCTCTCGGCATCGGTGCGTTCGCGGAGAAGACCCTGGTCGCCTCGGGCCAGTGCACGAAGGTCAACCCGTCCGCCCGCCCCGAGGTGGCCGGCCTGCTGGGCTGCGGCGTGATGGCCGGCCTCGGTGCCGCGCTGAACACCGGCGCGGTCACCCGGGGCGACTCGGTGGCCGTGATCGGCTGCGGCGGCGTCGGTGACGCCGCCGTGCTGGGCGCCAGCTTGGCCGGTGCGGCCAAGATCATCGCCGTCGACGTGGACGACCGCAAGCTGGAGTGGGCCCGCCAGTTCGGCGCCACCGACACGGTCAACTCGCGTGAGGCCGACGCGGTCGAGGCGGTCCAGGCGCTGACCGGCGGTTTCGGCGCCGATGTGGTCATCGAGGCGGTCGGCCGGCCGGAGACCTATAAGCAGGCCTTCTACGCCCGCGACCTGGCCGGCACCGTGGTGCTGGTCGGCGTGCCCACCCCGGAGATGCAGCTCGAGCTGCCGCTGCTGGACGTGTTCGGGCGCGGCGGCTCGCTCAAGTCCTCCTGGTACGGGGACTGCCTGCCCACCCGCGACTTCCCGATGCTGATCGACCTGCACCTGGGCGGCCGCCTGCCGCTGGAGAAGTTCGTCTCTGAGACCATCGCCTTGGGCGAGGTCGAGGAGGCCTTCACCAAGATGGAGCGGGGCGAGGTCCTCCGCAGCGTCATGGTGTTCTGACCGCTGGCTCGCGGGCGACGACGAGGAGGGTGAGTGCCGACCATCCTGATCACCGGTGCGGCCGGGCAGATAGGGACGATGCTGCGTCCCCGGCTGGCCGCTCCCGGCCGGACGCTGCGGCTGCTGGACGTCGCGCCGCTGACGGCCGGCCCGGGTGAGGAGGCGATCCAGGCGTCCATCACCGACCTGGACGCGATGACCGCCGCCTGCCAGGGCGCCGACGCCGTCATCCACCTGGGCGGCTACGCCGGTGAGGAGTCCTGGGACGCCATCCTCGACGTCAACATCGGTGGCACCTACGTCGTGTTCGAGGCCGCCCGCCGGGCGGGGGTCAGCCGGGTCATCTACGCCTCGTCCAACCACGCGGTCGGGTTCTCGCCCCGGGCCAGCTTCCCGGTCCCCGACTACGCCTTCCCCGAGCCGGACACCTACTACGGGGTGGGCAAAGTGGCCAGCGAGGGCCTGGCGTCCATGTACCACCACCGGTACGGGCTGGACATGATCTGCGTCCGCATCCTGACCTGCGCCGAGCGTCCGGTGACGCCCCGCGCGCTGTCCACCTGGCTGTCCCCGGACGACGCCGGCCGGCTGTTCCAGGCCTGCCTGACCACCCCGCGGCCCGGGTTCCGGGTCATCTTCGGCGTGTCGGCCAACACCCGCGGCGGCTGGGTGTCGCTGGGGGAGGCCCGGGCCCTGGGCTACGAGCCGCAGGACGACGCCGAGGTCTACGCGGCCGACGTGCTGGCCCGCACCGAGCTCAACCCGGACGACCCGGTCTACCGCTACCTGGGCGGCGAGTTCACCCTGCCGGACAAGGACGTCCCGATCCCCTGAGGCGCTAGTAGGCCCGGCCGAAGATGACCCGCTTGCCGTACGCGGACGGATGGCCGCAGCGGATGCAGGGACCGGACTCCGGCTCTCCTTCCAGCGGGATGCAGCGGGCGGTAGCCGAGGTTGCGGTCTTGATCGCGTCGTCACATTCCTGGTCGCCGCAGCTCAGCGCCAGGGCCCAGCCCCGGGCGACCGCCTTGGTGAAGTCATCCCAGTCGTCGGTAGTGACGGTGTGCTCGTCCCGAAACGTGGTGGCCCGCTCGAACAGGAAGGCCTGGAACGCCTCCAGCTCGTCGGTCAGCCGGGCCGGTGCGCCCTCCAGCGAGATGGGCTCCTTGCCCCCGCCCAGCCGCACCGCCATCACCGCGGTGCCGGCGGCCAGGTCGCGTGGGCCCAGCTCCAGCCGGATCGGCACCCCGCGCAGCTCCCAGTCGTTGAACTTGAACCCCGGGGACAGCTGGGGCCGGTTGTCCACGTGGGCCCGGATGCCCGCGTCCGCCAGCCGTTGAGACAGCGCGGTCGCGGCCGCCAGCACCTCGCCGGCCGCGTCGCCCCGCCCGATCGGCACGATGACCACCTGGTACGGCGCCAGCCGGGGCGGCAGGACCAGGCCCTTGTCGTCCCCGTGGGTCATGATCACGCCGCCGATCATGCGGGTGCTCATGCCCCAGGACGTGGTGTGCGCGAAGGCCAGCTTGCCGTCCTCGCCGGTGTACTGGATCTCGAACGCCCGGGCGAAGTTGGTCCCCATGTAGTGCGACGTGCCGGCCTGCAGGGCCCGGCCGTCCCGCATCATGCCCTCGATCGTGAACGTCCGGACCGCGCCCGCGAACCGCTCGCCCGGCGTCTTCTCGCCCTCGATGACCGGCATGGCCGCCACCTCGCGGGCGGTGCGGGCGTAGATCGTGTCCAGCGCGAGCATGGTTTCCCGCATCGCGTCGGCCTCGTCCGCGTGCGCGGTGTGGCCTTCCTGCCAGAGGAACTCGGTCGTCCGCAGGAACATCCGCGGCCGTAGCTCCCAGCGCACCACGTTGGCCCACTGGTTGAGCAACATGGGCAGCTCCCGGTACGAGCTGATCCATTTGGCCATGAACTCGCCGATGACCGTCTCGGAGGTGGGCCGGACGATCAGCGGCTCTTCCAGCTCCTTGCCCCCGGCGTGGGTCACCACCGCGAGCTCCGGCGCGAAGCCCTCAACGTGTTCTGCCTCACGTTGCAGGTAGCTCTGCGGGATGAGCAGCGGGAAATACGCGTTCTGGTGCCCGGTCTCCTTGATGCGCCGGTCCAGATCGCCCTGGATCAGCTCCCAAAGCCGGTATCCGTAAGGGCGGATGACCATCGTGCCCTTGGCCGGGCCACGGTCCACGAGCTCCGCTTTGAAGACCAATTCGTTGTACCAGGCGGAGAAGTCTTCGCTCTGGGGCGTCACTCCGCGTTCGTCTCGAGCCACATCCACGAGGTTAGACCAGTAACGTGGGGTCCCAGGACCAGAAGCGAACCCCCCATGTACCGGATGTGGCTGCGGGGACGCATGTTTTGTCGTAATGATGGAATTTGCCCGTAGTACGGCCTTGCCTAATCAGAGTCGGGGGTGACCCGGAATATGAGCAGCGGATGGCCGCCGGAGGACGATGATCGCCGGTGGGAGCAGGCGCGGCATCCGTCCGCCGTCGGCGCGGTGCACGATTCCCGTGGTGCCGAGCGCGGCTACTCAGGCTTTGCCGACTACGAGGCGGAAGGGCAGTACCCCGAGGGCCAGTACCCCGGTCAGCAGTACGCCGGCGAGCAGTACGCGGAGGGTCAGTACGCCGACGGCCAGGAGGGCAACTGGTACGGCACGGCGGAGACCAGCTACCCGCCGGTGGACTACCAGCCCCAGCCGGACAACGCCGGTTACGGCGAGGTCAGCTACCCCGACGTCTACGACCTGAGCGCGCCCGCCGACGGCGGCTTCCCGCAGCAGGGCTACGGCCCCTACGAGCCGGCTCAGGGCTACGGGCCGACCGCGGGCTACACCGAGCACCCCAGCTTCCCCAACCTGCCCGCGCAGCCGCCCTACGGCGCCCCGGTGGCCGCCGACTACGAGACCAGCGGGTATCAGGACGGGTACACCGGCCAGGACTTCGGCCCGGCCGGGTACCCGCAGACCGGGCCCGCGCCGGCTGAGTTCCAGCCGGGCGAGTTCCAGCAGGCCGGCGAGACGGCCGGGCCCGACTACGGCTACGCCGACTACGGCGATCCCCGGTACGACGATCCCAGCTTCGGTGAGCCGGCCTACGCGGACGCCCCGGCGGCCGGTTACCCCGCGCCCAGCCCGGCGCCCGCGCCGCCAGCGGGCCAGGAGCCGGGGGCGGGCTACTCGAACTACTACGAGTACCCGCCGAGCTACGACGACACCGACCACGGCTACGGGCCGGGGCAGGGTTACGCCGCCCCGGACCCCGGCACCGCCGGTTACGTAGCCGCCGAGTACGCCTCCGGCCAGTTCCCCGAGGGCGTCGGCGTGCTCGGCGATCTGTCCGCGGGCCAGCCCGACCCGGGCGCCACCGGCATGCTGGACGCGTCGGGCATGCTCGACACATCTGGCATCTCGGACAACGTCGAGCTGTACAACTACCACCCGGGTGCCGCGGCCGAGGCGGCGCACGCGTTCTCCGATGCTCCCGCGCCCATGGGCACGCTGGACACCAGCGGGCTGGCCCTTCCGGTCGACGCCACCATGATCGACGGTCACGCCCCGATCCTGGGCGGGGCCGAAGCCGCCGACGCCACCGGCGTCCTAGACGGCGGCACCGCCTCGACCTACTTCGCCGAGGCCCCCGCCTTCGGTGCGGCCCAGGCCTTCAGCCCGGCTCCGGCCTTCAGCCCGGCTCCGGCCTACGCCGACGAGGCCACCGGTTACAACGGCGACACCACGGCTTACGCGGGCGACGAGACGGCGTTCGCCGGCGCCCACCCGTCGGGGGCGCCGCCCAGCTTCGGCAGCGCTGCGGCGGCCGAGGTCACCTCGCTCGACCTGCCCGCGGCGGCCTCGTTCGACCGCGGCCCGGCCGACAGTGCCGCCAACACGGGGGCCACCAACACGGGGACCACCGGCAACTGGGCCACCAAGACCGGCGGCACCGGGGCGCTCCTCCGGCCCCGGTCCACCCGGCCGGCCGGCAAGCGGCGCGGCGGCAGCGGCGACCGGCGCCTGTGGTTCGCCCTCGGCGGCGTGCTGATCGTGGCCGCGGCCGCCATCACCGCGATCGTCCTGGTGGCGTTCCCGTCCGGACCCAGCGGCCCGGCCCACACCCTGGTCTCGCCGAACCAGCTGGGCGCGTTCGGCCGCCGTCCCGCGCTGGAGCAGCAGATGAACGTCGGCCAGCTGCGCCAGGACGTGGTCAACACCAGCTCCGGCCAGGCCAGCCACGTCGTGGAAGGCGTCTACGAGTCGGGCAACTCGACTCCGGGCAGCACCCCGCAGATCATCCTGTTCATCGGCGGCAACCTGGCCAACGCCAACCCGGTCGACTCGGTGACCAGCTTCACCAAGCGGTTCAAGGGAGCCACCGTCACCAGCGCCGGCACGATGACGGGCAAGGCCGTCTGCGTCAACGCCACCGCCTCCGAGCCCGGCAGCGTCGCCATGTGCGCCTGGTTCGACAACGACAGCTTCGGCGAAGTCGTGTCCCCGACCATGAACGCGAGCACCCTGGCCAGCACCATGCGCCAGATCCGCCCCAAGGTCGAGCTCGTCGCCAAGAACAAGCCCTAACCCCCGGCCCGCCCAGGCCGCTACCGTGCCCGATGGCGCCAAAGGGCACACCATGCTGTGCCCAATGGCGCCAACGGTGTCGTTACATCCGGGCTTAACCAGGCTCGCCCTGCGCCCGGCAGCCCCCGCTACTTGTTGCCGTTGGGGCGGGTCTTGCGGAGCGAGAGCCGGGTCACGGCGATGGCCACGCCGAGGAGCAGCACGATCAGCCCGACGATCTGGGCCCCGAACTCCGAGCTGCTCAGCGACAGCGGGATCCGCGACGAGTCGGCCACCGGCTGAGCCTTCGCTGGGCTGGCGGTGGCGGCTGCGGTACCGGGCGCCGGTGACGGGGACGCCGAGGGGCTGATCTGCGGGAACAGGCTCGAAGCGTTGCCCGCCGGGATCGTGGTCGACACTCCGGCCACCGCCGGGAGCGCCCCGAGCGGGATGGCCGCGCCCACGTTGTCGGTGGTGCCGGACAGGCCCGGGATGTTCACCGTCGATCCGCCCGGCGTGCTGGCGGAGGAAGACCCGGCCGCGGCCCCCTGCGTCGCGCTCGAACTGGGCTTGGCCGACGGGCTGGCGGGCGCCTTGGCCACGGTGATCGTCGCGGCGGTCGCCGTCGCCTTCAGGGTGTCGCCGCCGCTGGTCACGGTGACGGCCGCGGTGTACCTGATCGTTTCGCCGGCGGTGGCGGTCTTCGGCACCGTGACCTGCGTCTCGACCTGGGGCGCGGACGGCTTGGCCGCGGGCACGCTCAGGTTGCAGGTCGTCCCGACGGCGCTGGTGCAGCCCACCGTGTACGCGGGCGCCGGGAACGCCGGCGTCTTCGCGCTCGGCGTTAGCGTCGACGTGATCTTGCCCGTGGCCGCGGCGCTGAGGTTCGTGTAGGCCGAGATCCGGAACAGGATCGTAGCCCCGGGCTGGACGCTGGTGGCCGAGGCCGTCACGGCGATGTCCGCGACCGGCTTGGGGGTCGGGGTCGCGCTCTTGCTGGTGGACGGGGTCGGGGTCGCGCTCTTGCTGGTGGACGGGGTCGGCGTCGGGGTGGCGGCCGGGGTCGTCGCGCTGATCGTGGCGCCGGCCGGCCCCGTACCGGTCGCCGTGGGCGTCGCGCTGATCGTGGCGCCGGCCGGCCCTGTACCGGTCGCCGTGGGCGTCGCGCTGGGCGAGCTGGCCGTCGCCTTCGGGGAGCTCGCCGCTGGGGTCGCAGAGCTAGGTGCCTGGGCCGCTGTCGGGGAGCTGGTCGCCTTGGTGGCGGCCGAGCTGACCGTGCCGGACGCGGAGACGGTGGCGGACGGAGTGGTGGTGGCCAGGGCCGTGCCTGTCACACCACTCGTGATGACGAAGAGACCAGTGGCCAGGCCCACGGTGACCGGTCGCGAATGCGCGGATCGCATGAGGACACCTTGTCTGTCGTGGCTATCGCGGCGGGAAAGCGTACTCGCCGTGATGTTGTGTCAATCTGGTGGTTCGAGATGCATTTTGGTTGTACGAGCTTCTATTCGACACCAATACCAGCGCCCGATGCCACCCCTGCGTCACACGTCACCCCACATCGTTTCGCCTCGTTGACCAGCGTCACATCCGCTCGTGCCGCCCGGGCTGGTTGTTACCAGGCCTAACAGTCCGACGGTTTCAGTTCCCCGATCGGTTCCCCTCTATGCCCGTCTGTCCGAAAGAAAACCGCCCGTGCCCGTTTCGTCCGGCCTGGGCCGCGTGCGTCGCCCAGGCGGTTACCCAGGCGGTTGCCCAGCTCAGCCGGGCGTGCTGGTCGAGATCCTCCGCTAGCCACGAGGTCCTCCGCTCGCCCGCGCGAGCCCGAACCGCTGACGATCTTGGGCCGGCGGCCCGCGTGTCACACTTAGGTGGGTTGGGGGGTCGCCGGGATGGACGTCAAGAGCCTTCAGACGCTATTCGCCGTGTCGCTGATCGCGGCGCTGGCGCCTATCATCGTCGCCGCGCTGCGGCCGCGGATACCCCAGGTGGTCGTCCTGATCCTCTGCGGCGTCCTGATCGGCAACCAGGGCCTTGGCCTGGCCGACACCTCCAGCATCAAGCTGATCTCCAACGTGGGGCTGGGGTTCCTGTTCCTGCTGGCCGGGTACGAGCTCGACCCGCAGCTACTGCGTGAGCAGGCGGGCAAGCTGGCCATCACGGGCTGGGTGCTGAGTGCGGTCGTGGCGGTGGCCGCGGTGGCGATACTCGGCTTGTTCGGCTACGTACGCGACTTCGTGCCCGTCGGGCTGGCCCTGACCACCACCGCCCTCGGCACCTTGCTGCCGATCCTGCACGACAACGACATGCTGGCCGGGAAATTCGGGCGTTACGTGCTGGCCGCCGGGGCGGTCGGTGAGCTGCTTCCGATCCTGGCCATCTCACTCTTCCTGACCGGCCGGGACGAGTTCGCCGCGGTGATCTCGATCGCCGCCGTGTGCGTGGTCGCCCTCCTGCTCATCTTGCTGCCCCGGGTCGTCGGGGCCGATAAGCTCCGGGCGGTCATCGAGCAGGGCCAGCGGTCGACCGCGCAGACCACCCTGCGCTGGTCGGTGGTGCTGCTCCTGCTGCTGCTCCTGGCTGCGGCCCGGTTCGGCTTGGACGTGGTGCTGGGTGCGCTGCTGGCCGGCATGGTACTGCGCCGCTGGACGCGGCGGATGGGGGTGGCCGTCACCTCACTGGAGGAAAAACTCGACGCCCTGGGCTACGGGTTCTTCATCCCGGTCTTTTTCGTCACGTCGGGCATGACGCTGGACGTCAAGTCGATCGTGGAGCATCCGTTCCGGCTCATCGTCTTCTTCCTGCTGCTGCTCGTGGTCCGCGGGCTGCCTTCGCTGCTGGTCTACCGGCGCGCGCTGCCGATGCGGCAGCGGGTGGAGATGACGTTCATCGCGGCGACCACGATGCCGCTGCTGATCGCGCTGGCCGAGATCGGCCTCAGCGATGGCGTCATGATCCCCGCCAACGCGGCCGCCCTGGTCGGCGCGGGCGTGCTCTCCGTGCTGGTCTTCCCCTCCATCGCCGCGGCGCTGGCCCGGGGCGACCGAGCCGTCCCTGTTACTCCTGACCCGGCCATGGACGCCGTGGTGGTGACCGAGGCCCGCGTGGTCGGCGAGGTCAGCCTGGAAGGCGATGACCCCGGGCCCGATGAGGACGGTACCGCCGGGACCCAGGGTCATACCGCCGAGGCGGACTAGTCAGGCCTGACCCGGCGCCCCCGACCCCGTGCCCGGGGTTCTCTCCTAGCGGTTCTGGAGGCGGTCGGCCAGGGTGGCGGCGAGCCGCGCCATCACGGCCGGCTCGGTGCTGGTCAGCCACTCGAGGTCCTCGCTGGCCAGCCTGATCAGGCGGCCGGGTTCGGCGCAGCGCACCGTGGCCAGGCGGGCGTAGCCGTAGCCGCCGCCCCAGTCGCGGGCGGCCAGCTCACCAAAGTGATCGCCCGGGCCCAGGGTGCGGATGAGGCGGGAGTCGATGAAGACGTCGTAACGGCCGGTCAGGATCAGGTAGAAGGACCGGTCCGAGTCCCAGCGCCGGGTCACGTCGTCGCCCGCGGCCACGTCGATAGCGACACCCCGGTCCCAGATGGCGCGCCGGGTCGCAGCAGCTACACCCGCCAGCAGCGGAACGCCCGCCAGAAGCGGGATGGCGTCCGGTGGTACGGTCTCGCTCTCGCCGGGGCTGGGCGGAGCCGGTGCGGCGGCGAAGTACTCGATCACCGCCCGCACATGCTCTTCGCTGGTGGTCGGGTTCAGGATGCAGAGCCGGACCGCATGCCGTCCGGCCAGCCGGGTGGTGGAGACCAGCGCGGTGCCGGTGCGTTCCAGCTCCGCGGCCAGCGCGATCCCGCGCCGTTCGATCTCGGCTTCATCGCAGCCCGGCCACTCGTGGCGAAAGCAGATGATCCCCAGGGTGGCCGGGGCCATCAGGGTGAGCCCGGGGCGATGGCGGACCAGGCCCTCGGCGTAGCGGGCCAGCTCCAGGTTGCGCTGAACGCAATCCCGGAACGCGGCCAGCCCGAACGTCTGCACGCTCATCCAGACCTTGAGCGCGCGGAAGCCGCGGGACAGCTGCAGGCTCCGGTCAGCGAAGTTGACCTCGGCCGCCTCGGCGGTGGCATCGCCGTCGAGGTAGTCCGGGTGGATGGCGAACGTGCCCTCCAGCCGGGCGCCGTCGCGGATCAGCACACAGCCGCACTCCATCGGCTGGTACAGCCACTTGTGCGGGTCGAGCGTCACCGAGTCGGCCCGCTCGATGCCGTACAGCTCGCGCCGTCCCTGGGCGGTGAGCGCGGCGAAACCGCCGTAGGCCGCGTCCACGTGCAGCCACAGCCCTTCGGCGGCGCACACGTCGGCCAGGCCGGCCAGGGGATCGACGGCACCGGTGTTGGTCGACCCGGCGCTGGCGCACAGCGCAAACGGGACGTGGCCCGCGGCCCGGTCGGCCCGGATGGCGGCGGCCACCGTGTCCGGGCGCAGCCGCCAGCGGTCGTCGGTCGGCAGGACCCGCACCTGGTCCGGCCGCAGCCCCATGGCCCGAGCGGTCCGGGCCACCGACGAGTGGGCCTGGTCCGACACGTACACCACGGACGCGGCTGACGGGCCGCCGGCCGCCTCGCGCGCCACCAGCAGGGCGGTCAGGTTGGCGGCGGAGCCGCCGGTGACGAGCACCCCCGCGGTGCCTGCGGGCAGGCCGAGCCACCCGCGGAACCAGTCGATCACCTCCAGCTCGACCTGAGCCGGGCCGGCCGATTCCAGCCATGCGCCGCAGTACAGGTTGGCCGCGGTGGCGGTCAGCTCGGCCAGCGCGGCCGGCCAGGTGGTGAAGCTGGGGACGAAGGCCAGGTAGCCCGGGTGATCGGTGCGGGCCGCGTGGGGCAGCACGTCGGACAGCACCCGGCCCAGGACGTGGGCGTAGTCCGCGGGCTGTTCCGGTGGCGGCCCGCTCAGCCGTGTCCGCAGCTCGGCGGCCGACCCGCGGCGCAGCACTGGATCGGCTTCGGGGTCGGCCAGCCGGGCCACCAGCGCGTCGACAGTGGCGTACCCGGCGCGCCGCATGGCCTCGGGGTCCATGGCCAGCGGATGATCCACGGTGGTCTCCTGTCTGCGGGTTGGGTTCCGGGCGGCCGTAGCTAGTTCTGGTCGGGCGCGGTGGCGACCCCTGTGGCCAGCCGCGTGCCGGCGATGCGGTCGGCCTGCCGCCGGGTCGGGGCGTGCCCGAGGACCGCGGCCAGGAAGTCGTCCCGGTCCAGCCGGTAAACGGTGGCCGGGGTGTGGGCCAGGACCGTCGCGGTCCGCGGCACGTCGTGCAGCAGCGCGATCTCTCCCACGCCCTCCCCCCGGCCGAACCGGCCCAGCCGGTGCCCATCTTGTACCGCGTCGAGCTCGCCCGAGGCGATCGCGTAGTAGGCGCGGCCCGGATCTCCCTGCCGGATCAGCACGTCCGAGGCGGCCAGCGACACGAGTTCGAGCGCCGCGGCCAGGCCCTCCAGCGCGGGTGCGGGCAGCTCGGCGAACAGGGGGAGCGAGCGCAGCAGCGCGGTCTCGACCACCGGGACCGCGGTGCCGGAGTCGAGCCGGAAGATGGCCCGGCCGCCGGCCACGGTAGCCAGCGGCAGCACGGCGGCGACGCCCAGCACGGCCAGCCTGCTCCCGCCCAGGTGAGCCAGCGCGGGGACCAGCAGCGCACCGACGGCCAGCCCGGCCATGGTCAGCCCCTCCAGGACGCCGAAGATCCGCCCGATGAGCTGGGGCGGAACCGAACGCTGCAGCAGCGTGCGGGCGGCCACGTTCAGCAGGGAGTGGCTGGCCCCGGCCACGACCAGCAGGGCCACGGTCCCGGCCGTGCCGGGGCCGAACGCGACCACGGCCAGGGCGGCGCTGAAGACCAGGGCCGCCGCCACGATCGGCCGCCCCAGCCGGCGTCCGACCAGGACCGCGCTGGCCGTGGCGGCCAGCACCGCACCGACGCCGAATCCGAAATCGAGATAACCGGCCCAGGCCGCCGGGCGCCGGAGCACGGTGAGGGCCAGGATCACGACCAGCAGGTCCAGCGCTCCCACCACGACGGCGTCCGCGGTCAGCAGGGCCAGCATGAGCCGGAGCCGCGGCCCGGCCGCCACCAGCCGCAGGCCCGCGCCGATCCCGGCCGTCGCGGCCTCAACGTCCTGGCCCGTCGTCAGCGCCCGCACCCGCAGCCCGGCGGTCAGCAGCGCCGCCACCAGGCCGAGACCGGCGCACACCGCGAACACGCTCCCCACTCCGGCCAAGGTGATCAGCACGCCCGCCAGCAGCCCGGCCCCCGCAACCCCGGCCGCGTCCAGCCCGCCCGCGACCACGTTGGCCGCGGTCAGCTGATCGGGGGTGGCGGCGATCGAGGGAATGAGCGCCGACTGAGCCGGCCGCGTAGCTGTCACCGCGGTCGAAGCCACCACGGCGGCCGCGTAGGCGGCCAGCGGCACCCCGGCCCAGATGGCCACCGCGGTCCCCGCCATGGCCGCCGCCTGCACCAGATACCCGCCAGCCAGCAGGACCACCGGCGACCGCCGGTCGGCCAGGCTGGCCGCCACCGGGGCCACAACCGCCGCCGGCACCAGCTGGGCCACCGCCACCAGCCCAGCCGCGGTGGTCCCGCCGCGCCCGTAGGCATAGACCAGCATGGCGATCCACACCGCGTCCTCGCTGAGCGTGAACATCACGTACGCCGCCAGCACCCGCCCCAGCGCCCGATTCCCCGCCAGTGAGCGGAAGGCCCGCCTACGCCCGCCGCGCGGCCCCCCGGAATCCATAACCCGATCCTCGGCCGCCCAAGCCAGTCTCGGCAGGGTGCTACCCGCCGCCCCCCAGGTGTGCCACCATCACCGGCCCGGTGTCAGCAGAATCGGCCTGCCGATGGCTGGGTGTCCCGCTTACTGACCCGCTGCCCCAAATTTCTTTGGCGAAGGTGTATCTGAAGCACAGGTGCCCCCTCCGACCAGACAAAGAGGCGGTCGCTGGCCCAGGCCAGGAGCGGCTGCTTGGTCCGCCCTCTGAGGGAAACGGAAGCTGAGTGCTATGCGCCGACACCGTTCCAGCCCTGCGACGTTCCGCCTTCAGCTTTGGCTCAGCCGAGTGACTCAGCCGCGGCACTGCGCCGTGGGCCGCCTCGAATCCGACCCACACCGACAGCAGGCCGTGGCCCGACCGCCGCAGCCCTGCCGGCATCATCGCGCGGTTGGCCTACCGAGCGCGGGGGCGCGTCCGGGATGCACCGCACAGCACTAAAACGTCTCATCGGTTTATCGGGGAAAACATCTAAGCCCACCAAAGATTCGTGTGGCGGTGCCACCGGAAGGGGTGCGGGGGACGGGGGAAGGGGGCGAATATGCCTGGATTTGTATTTTCGAGCTAGCCAAAGCGGTTAGCCGGAAACAATTTTTAATGACGTTTGCGCTGCCCAGAGACTCAGGTAGATGCGCAAGCGCTCTCTGCGGCGCGACTTTTTCGGGCCGTAACTTAAGCCGGAATCAATTCCGCAAAAACGCATGCCTAAATCACCCTTGGCCATCCCTATGGTCAATCACCCAGCACTACCCGACTAACAAGACAGGACACGAAATGAGTACAGAGCCACTGGCCCCCGAGGCCACGCAGCAGAACGAGCAGCAGGTTGACGGCGGTAACGGCGGCCAGACCGGCGCGTTCAATGAGCAGGCCGGTCCGGGTGCTCAGCAGAACGAGCAGCAGGTCGACGGCGGTCACGGTGGTCAGACCGGTGCGTTCAGCGAGCAGGCCGGTCCGGGTGCTCAGCAGAACGAGCAGCAGGTCGACGGTGGCCACGGCGGCCAGACGGGCGCGTTCAATGAGCAGGCGGGCGGTCTCGGCGGCGCGCAGCAGAACGAGCAGCAGGTCGACGGTGGCGGTGACGGCGGCCAGACCGGTGCGTTCAGCGAGCAGGCCGGTCCGGGTGCTCAGCAAAATGAGCAGCAGGTCGACGGTGGCGGTCACGGCGGCCAGACGGGCGCGTTCAATGAGCAGGCGGGCGGTCTCGGCGGCGCGCAGCAGAACGAGCAGCAGGTCGACGGTGGCGGTCACGGCCAGACCGGTGCGTTCAGCGAGCAGGCGGGCGGTCTCGGCGGCGCGCAGCAGAACGAGCAGCAGGTCGACGGCGGTCACGGTGGTCAGACCGGTGCGTTCAATGAGCAGGCCGGTCCGGGTGCCCAGCAGAACGAGCAGCAGGTCGACGGCGGCGATCACGGTGGCCAGGCCGGCGCCTTCAATGAGCAGGCCGGCGGCTTCGGCGGCTCGCAGCAGAACGAGCAGGAGGTCGGTCACGGCTGGTGGGGCGGCGGCCAGACTGCCGCGTTCAATGAGCAGGCCGGTCCGGGTGCCCAGCAGAACGAGCAGCAGGTTGACGGCGGCGGCCACGGCCAGACGGGCGCGTTCAATGAGCAGGCCGGTGGGCTAGGCGGCTCGCAGCAGAACGAGCAGCAGGTCAATGGCGGTCACGGCGGCCAGACCGGTGCGTTCAACGAGCAGGCCGGGCCGGGTGCTCAGCAGAGCGAGCAGCAGGTCGACGGCGGCGGCCACGGCCAGACTGGCGCGTTCAATGAACAGGCCGGCCGGGGTGCTCAGCAGAACGAGCAGCAGGTCAATGGCGGTGGTCACGGCCAGACTGGCGCGTTCAATGAGCAGGCGGGCCACTTCAGCGGGACGCAGCAGAACGAGCAGCAGGTTTCCGGCGGTCACGGTGGCCAGACCGGCGCGTTCAGTGAGCAGGCCGGCCGGGGTGCTCAGCAGAACGAGCAGCAGGTCAGTGGCGGTCACGGCGGCCAGACCGGTGCGTTCAGTGAGCAGGCTCATGGGTTCCACGGGACGCAGCAGAACGAGCAGCAGGTCAATGGTGGCCACGGCGGCCAGACCGGTGCGTTCAGTGAGCAGGCTCATGGGTTCCACGGGACGCAGCAGAACGAGCAGCAGGTCGACGGCGGTCACGGCGGCCAGACCGGTGCATTCAGCGAGCAGGCCGAGACGCATCATGTCGACCCGGTGCACTTCGATCACGAGCCGCCGGTGCACGAGGAGCCGCTCCACGCCTCCGACGAGCACTCGTTCGAGGACGCCGGCCACGCGTCGGCCCCCGAGGGTGCTGACGCCGGACACGACGGCGCCGACACCGGCCAGGAAATGCACCACATCTGACGTGGCCGGAATGGCCCCGTAATTCGGTTAGGGAGGAACCGCGATGTCCGGTCAGCAGGCGCCGAGCGGCGCAGCACGGCACGCGCTGGAGACTCTGGACCTGGCGATCCAGGGAACCCGGGCGTACGAGCGAGAGGATCTCGCCGAGCGCCTGGCCAGCGCTCGGCGCCTGCTGACGGACTCGACCGTGATGGTCCACGTCGTAGGAGAGTTCAAGCAAGGCAAGAGTTCGCTGGTCAATGCCCTGCTCATGGCTCCGATCTGCCCGGTGGATGACGACATCGCGACCGCGGTATCCACCGAGGTGCGGTACGCCGAGAAGGTCTGCGCCAGCGCTAGTTTCGAGTCGCTCGAAGGTTCCGGCGGAGAAGGTTGGACCGAGAACATCTCCCCGTCGGAGATCGCCGCCTACGTTTCGGAGGCCGGCAACCCCGGTAATGCCCGTCGGCTGCGGTCGGTGACGGTGGGTATCGACCGTCCCCTGCTGGCGTCGGGCTTGTCCCTCGTCGACACCCCTGGAGTGGGGGGACTCGGCTCGATCCAGAATGCCGCGGCACTGAGCACGCTGCCCCAGTCGCACGCCGTCTTGTTCGTCAGTGACGCCTCGCAGGAGCTCACCGCGGCGGAGTTGCGCTTCCTGGGCACCGTGCAGGACCTGTGCCCCACCGTCGTCATGATCCTCAGCAAGACCGACCTGTATCCGCACTGGGAGCAGGTTCTCCGGCTCGACCGGGCTCACCTGGAGCGTCGCCAGATCGCGCTGGAGGTACTGCCGCTCTCCTCGGAGGTACGCGGCCGGGCGGCCCGGACCAGCGACCAGGAGATGAACAACGAGTCGGGGTTCCCGCCGTTGGTGCGCCGGCTCGGCGAGGTCGTCACCAATGCGGAGCGGCTGGCTCTCGACGCGGTGACGGCCCACGTGATCTCGGCCGTGGATCAGCTCGAGATCGTTGCCCGAGCGCACCGGGCCGCACTGATCGACCCCGAGGCCCTCGATGCGCTGATCGGCGAGCTGACCGCGGCCAAGCAGCGGGCCGACGCCTTGCGCGAGCGCAGCGCCAAATGGCAGCAGCTGCTGCAGGACGGGTTCTCGGATATCGCCTCGGACATCGACTTCGACCTCCGAGACCGGTCCCGGACGGTGCTGCACGAAGCCGAGGCCACCATCAGCGAGGGCGACCCGGCCAAGAACTGGGAGGAGTTCGAGGCGTGGCTGCGGCAGCGGCTGGCCGCGGAGGCGCTGGAGAACTACGCGATCTTCGTGCGGCGGGCCAAGGAGGTCGCCGCGACCGTGAGCGAGCACTTCGCGCTGGCCGAGGCGGACGTCATCCGGGTGCACGAGGTCGCGGCCCCGGTGGACCTGATCGACCAGTTCGCCGTCGACTCGGATTTCTTGGGCCGGAAGGCCAAGGGCGGGGGCCTGGCCACTTTCCAGAAGGCCTACAGCGGAATGCTGATGTTCACCATGCTGACCCATCTGGCTGGGTTGGCGATTCTTCCGGTGTTCCTTCCGGTGATCGGTTTGGCCCCGGCGATGCTGATGGGCCGGGCGGGGCTCATGGACGATCGCCGCCGCAAGCTGGAGCAGCGCCGCGCCGAGGCCAAGGCAACGGTGCGCCGGTTTGTCGACGATTTCAACATGCAGGTCGGCAAGGACTCCCGCGATGCGGTCCGCCACGTGCAACGCGAACTGCGCAGTGCCTGCGCCGACCGCGTGACCGAGCTGCAGCGCTCGGCCAGTGAGGCGTTGGCCGCCGCGCAGACCTCGGTGACCAGCACCGAGTCCGCCAGCAAACAACGCGAGCGGATCGACTCCGACCTGGTCACCCTGGCGTCGCTGCGGGCCCGCATGGACGACCTGGCCGCGCACCGGCGGCGTACTGAAAACCCGCCCACGCCCGCGCAGGGGGTGCCGTCATGACCTGGTCTCCGAGTCCGCAGGCGATCCCCTCCCCGCTGCCCGACGCAGTACGGGCGCTGATGCGTCACGCCGCTCAGGTATACGAAGGCAGCCCGGCGATGTCCGAACTGCACACTGCCGCCCGGCGGCTGGACGAGCCGCTCCGGGTGGCGATCGCCGGCCGGGTCAAGGCCGGGAAGTCGACCCTGCTCAACGCGCTGGTCGGCCAGGAACTCGCCGCGACCGACGCCGGTGAATGCACCCGCATCGTCACCTGGTACCGCGACGGGCACACCTACCGGGTGATGGCCCACCCGCGCTCCGGGCCGCCCCGGCAGCTGCCGCCGGGACCGTCCGGCGGCGTGCTCGACGTGAGCCTCGGCGGGCTGCGCGCCGAGGACGTCGACCGCCTGGTGGTGGAGTGGCCGTCTACGGCGCTGTCCACGATGACCCTGGTGGACACCCCTGGACTGGACTCGCTCAGCGCGGAGCTGTCCCGGCGGACCGAGTCCACCCTCGGCACCGAAGGCGAGGACGACCAGGCCGAGGTGGATGCGGTGATCTACCTGATGCGTCACGTGCACGGCTCCGACGTCCGGTTCCTGGAGACCTTCCGTAACGATCCGGCCGAGCGCCGCCCGATCAACACCATCGCCGTCCTCGGCCGCGCTGATGAGATCGGCCACGGCCGAGTGGACGCCCTCGACAGCGCAGCCCGGATTGCGGCCCGTTACCGCCAGGACCCACGGCTTCAGGCCCTGTGCCAGACCGTGCTGCCGGTGGCTGGACTCCTGGCCGCCACCGCGGCGACCCTGCGCGAAGACGAGTTCCGCGCCATCACCACGCTGGCCCGCGCCGAGGAGTCCGAGCTGGAGCGGCTGCTGGTCACCGCGACCCGGTTCACCCACGCCGAGACCGCCATTGCCGTCACCCCCGCGTGCCGAGCAGCCCTACTGGACCGGTTCGGGTTCTTCGGGCTGCGGCTCTCGGTGCGACTGGTGCAAAGCGGCATCGCCACGACCGCGGCTGTGCTTTCTCGCGAGCTGTTGGCCCGCGCTGGCCTCGCGCCGCTCCGCGACGCCCTGACCGGGCGCTTCGCTGGTCGCGCCGACGTACTCAAGGCCCGGTCGGCGTTGCTGGCGGTGGACGCGGTGCTGCAGCGCTGGCCGGTGCCCGCCGCCGCCAGCCTGCGCCACGAATACGAGCGCATCACCGCCGGCGCCCACGAGTTCGCCGAGATACGCCTGCTGGACACGCTCCGCACCGGGGCGCTGATGCTCACCGACACCGAAAAGGCCGACGCCTACCGCGTACTCGGTGGTGACGGGGCCGCCCCGGCCACCCGCCTTGACCTGGACGCCCAGTCTCCGCCCGGCGAACTGTACCGCGCCGCGATCCTCGCCCTGACCCAGTGGCAACGCCGGGCTGAGCATCCCTCGTCGACCCGCGACGTCCGCGAGGCCGCCCGGGTCCTGGTGCGGACCTGCGAAGGGCTGGTCCTGGGCAGCCAGCCCGGCCCAGGCGCCCGCACCGCGGAGCCGCGCCTCGCTACCGAAGGGATACTGCCATGAGCGCCCCTCCCGACCGGCCCGCTTCCTCCGGCGGCGCTCCGGCCGGCATGCCGGCCCGGCTGTGGGAAGCGGCCAAACACGGCACCCGCGGAACGATTCCCCCGTGGGTGCGTGCCGCCCCTGACGCCAGCGCCAGCGCACCTTCCCACATCGGCCAGATAGGCCGCCGGGCCGCCCAGGCCGCGGCCGTAGCCGGGGCCATCGGCGGTGGAATCGGCTTGGGGATCGGCCTGACCGAAGGGCTGTCACATTCGGCCGAATCGGCTCACTCCGGGGACGACTCCCCGGCGGCGGAGCACATCACCACGGAACACGTCAGCGCGGAACACGTCACTACGGATCACGGTGGCGGTTCGCTCACCAGTTCAGTATCCGGCGATGCTCCCGGACCACCGGGTTCCGCATCCGAGGGGGTCACGCTGCACACCAGCGGCGAAGGTGGCCATGTCCTTCACACCACCTGGCGGATCCCCGGCCACGCCAGGACCGGCGAGCACGAGCAACACGGCGCTGGGGTCGAACACGATGGGCTGACCATCGAGATCTATCAGGACGTGGAAGTCAGCCAAGGCGCCGACGGCACGTACAGCGTTGATGCGGTCGAGTACGTCGTCGTCCGCGACGAGCACGGCCACGACTACGTGTTCAGCGACAACTACCACACGGTGGTGCCTGACCCCCCGGGCCAGGAGACCGATCTGGTCATCCACGAAACCGACCACGTCCAGGTCACCGAGCATCCGGACGGCAGCTTCTCGGTCGCTCACCCCGACAACAGCATCAGCGTCACGGTCAGTGCCGACGGCGACGGCAGCAACGAAGTCACCGTCACCCAGAGCGAGACGGTGCAGATAAATCATGATCACCCCGGTGCCAGTGCCGACGGGCACGACACTTCCGCGCTGACGGAAATCGAGGACGGCGGCACCACCAGCAACCAGACCGAGGTGGTCTCGGCGGATGCGCCCCTGCCGCCCGGCCAGGAACCGGCGGGCACGGTAACGCCCGGTGACCCCCAAGGAAGCCTGGGCGTCACGGTGACGACGGCCGGCGGCACGACGTCGCACGAACCGGGCGTGCCCGGCCCGCCGGTCCATGAGCCGGGTTGGCCGGGCCCGTCGGTCCACGGGCCGGACTCGTCCGGCACCTTCTCCGGACTGCACGGTGGGCCGGCCGGGCCCGGCAGCGGTACCGCTCACGCGAGCCACTTCCCGGGTGGGCCGGTCCCGGCGCAGCATCCGGCCGGAGGGTCCTTCGACTCCGCCTCCAGTTCGGCGGTCTCCAAGCCGTTCGAGCATCCGGCGCCGGAGCCACCGGCCGACGCCGCGAGCCCGGACTCGCACCAGAGTGCCACGTTGACCGGTCATGACCAGCCCGGTCTCGATGAACCACCCGTCCACACCGGCAGCGATCTGGCCGCCGCCGAGCCGACCGATTCCGGGCTCGGCGCCGATCCCCACGGTGCCGGTGAGTACGAAGCGGCCAGCACCGCTCACCATGACTCCCCGGCGGGCGCGGCCGACGCGCCCGAGCACGATCCCGGCACGGCCATCCTCCATTGATCCGCATACAAGCAGAAAGAAGCGATTCCGATGAGCTACGGGCTGGGCGTCGACCTGGGCACCACCTTCACCGCTGCCGCCGTCGCCCGCGACGGGCGCGTCGAGATGGCCACCCTGGGCGACCACACTGATGCCGTTCCCTCGGTCGTCCTGATCCGCGACGACGGCACCGTGCTGACCGGCGGGGCCGCCGAGCGCCGTGCCACCGCCGAGCCGGACCGGTTCGCCCGCGCGGTCAAGCGGCGTTTCGGCGACCCGATGCCGGTCATCCTGGGCGGGGCGCCCTACCCGGCCACCGCGCTGATCGCCTACCAGCTACGCGATGTCGTCGACGCCGTCAGCGAGCGTGAGGGCGGTCGACCCGATACGGTCACCCTGACCCACCCGGCGAACTGGGGACCCTACAAGCTCGAGCTCTTCGCCCAGGTCCCCGGGCTGGCCGGACTGGGTGAAGTCAACTTGCTCACCGAGCCTGAGGCCGCCGCCGCGCACTACGCCCGCAACGACCGCCTCAATCTGGGCGCGCCGATCGCGGTCTACGACCTCGGCGGGGGCACCTTCGATGCGACCGTTCTGCGCACCACCGAGCACGGCTTTGACATTCTCGGCCGACCGGAAGGCATTGAGGGGCTCGGCGGCGTCGACTTCGACGAGGCCGTGTTCGCCCACGTCGACCACTCCCTCGACGGCGCCATCTCCCGCCTCGACCCGGCCGATCCCCGGGCCACCAATGCGGTCATCCGGCTGCGCAACGAGTGCGTCACGGCCAAGGAAGCCCTGTCCGCGGACACCGAGACCTCCATCCCGGTGCTGCTTCCCGACCTGCAGACCGAGGTCCGCCTGACCCGCGGCGAGTTTGAAAGAATGATCCGCCCGGCCATCGGCGCCACCATCGCCTCCCTGCGCCGGGCGCTGCAGTCGGCCCAGATCGATCCGGCCCAGCTGCACACCGTGTTGCTCGTCGGCGGATCCTCGCGCATTCCCATGGTCGCCCACCTGGTCTCTGCCGAACTCGGCTGCCCGACTTCCGTCGACGCCCACCCCAAACACGCCGTCGCTCTCGGCGCCGCCGCGGTGGGCGCGGCCAAGGCCCCTGTCGGCCCGGTGGCCGTCCCGCCGCCCCCCGTGGTGACCGAATCGGATCACCCCACTTCGCCCCCCACGGAAACAGCCGTGGCTCCCGTGGCTCCCGGGGTCGCCGGGGCTGCTGTGGCCGGGGCTGCCGGGGCTGCTGCGGCGGTACCACTCCTGGCCGCTGGCGCTGCCGCCCCGGCCTTGAAGGCCCCCGCCAAACGGCGCTCGCGGTCCGGACACGGCGCGAGCAACCTCGTGCCCGAGGCCGACAACCACTCCGAACCGGAGCCGCGCGAACCATCCGACGACCAGCCGGACACCCATCGGCGCCGTCACCGGGCTCCGGTGATGCTTGGACTGCTACTCCTGGTGGCCGCCCTCGCCGGCGGCGGAACCGTCGCCTTCCGCATGCTGTCCCACTCGACTCCGCCGACCAATACGGTCGGCGTGTCCCACACGTCCAGCAGCACCCCCAGCCCGTCCAGCAAATCCAGCGGCGGCTCCGGAACCCTTCACGCCCACAGCAGCAGCCCGATCACACCTACCGCCGCCCCTCACACCGCTGTCGACACACCCAGGGTTACCCAGCCCACCGCGACTGCACCGACCCACCCAACGACGACGCATCCGACCACGACGTGGCCAACGACGACCCCGCCGACCACGACGCCGCCGACTACCACCCCGCCGACAACGATCTCACCGCCTCCGCCTCCGCCCACCACTACCCTCATCGCACCTACCAGCCCGGCCGGGACCCCGTAACGCACCATGACGCCGGGGGCCCCGAGCAGTCCGCCCTCCGGATGTCGCGCCGGCCGTGACACTAGGACCGTGGTACCTCCGTGTGACTCGGATCACGGCGAGAAACGGGCATGACAGGACGTTCGGGTGCATTTTGCAAGAGGTCAATGCAAATGACCCCCGACGCGACGCGGATGTCTCGCAACATCTTGTCCACATCCCGCCGCCTCCGCCCCGCTGTTCCGCTGTTCCGCTGTTCCGGTGTATCGGCACCGGTCGCCGGTGCACGCACGTCCCCGGTACCCGATCAAGGTAGATATTGCTTTCCCCCCTCGTTTCCGCGTGGCTGTCGATCGCCCGCACCTGGCTGTCCGCCGTCCGCCGCTTCGCCTGGCCCCGGTCCTTCGGCTTTCACTGGCCCGTCGCGTTCCGCTGGCCCTGGCTCGCCCAGCAGGGCCGGTCCCCTGCTGACCGCCCTGCACGGGCTGATCGGCCGCTGGCCGCGCCTGATCCTGGTCGTGGTGGCCGCCGCGGTCACCGCGGTCGTCGCCACGTCGGTCGCCGCGCCCGCCGCGCTGGCCAGCCGGCCCAGGCCAATGCCACGCTCCATCACACCGTCCAGCCGCACAAGCAGAAGCCTGCCTCCCAACCCAAACCACAACCCCAGCACCAGCCCCAGCAGCAGCCTCAACCCAAGTCACGCCAGTCGGCCCCGGCCAAGCCGTATTACATCTACGACTCCGTGACGCCGAAGGACATCCCGGCCGAGCACCACACGGTGGCCACCTATATCAATGGCCGTTACAAGGCCTCTCAATCAGATGTGGCCGGCCGCCACAAGGTCCTCTGGATCGACACCACCGGCGGCAACCCTTCCGCAGACGTCCTTGACGTCGAGCCCGGTGACGCCACGCCGACCACCGCTGCCCACTGGGCCTACCAGCGGCTCCACCATGACCCGAACGCCCGGTGCTGCATCTACACCATGCGTTCCCTGTGGCCCGCTGTGCGCGCCTCCGTCCACCAGCTCCCGTCCGGCATGGGTGACCACGTCCAGTGGTGGATCGCCGACCCCACGGGCCATCCCCACGTTGTCCCGGGCTCCGACGCCACCCAGTGGTACTGGGGCAGCCACTTCGACATCAGCACCGCCAACCCTGGCTTCTGACCGCTGGCCTTCCGGAACCCGCTGCGCGTCGCGGGGTCAGTCCAGCCCGGCGTGCCTGGCCCGCCGGGCTGGATTACGTCCACGCCGGGTTCTTACTCGTGACCAGCGGCGGCCTCGGCCGCGCTTGATGAAGACGTCAGGACGGCATAAGTGCGCTAAGCTCTCCAGCGCTGATGATGTGAGCGTCACTCTTGGGCACGCCAGCGGAGAGGCTCCGGTAGCATCGGTGTGGACGGCCTGAGGGTTCGGCGGGTGACCGCACAACCTCGGGTCAGACAAGTGAAAATAGGCCCCGTTAGCTCAGTCGGCAGAGCGTCTCCATGGTAAGTATCTAATTCGAATCGCTGTGCTGACCTGCGAAAGCGCAAGCCACCGCCGACCGGTGTGCACTCAATTAGACGCTTTAAAATCGCCAGCTTGTCGGACTCCATGAATGTGACGCAAATCACAATCAGACACATTCCAGAGCTGCGCTGGTGGGTTACTTAGCTGCCCGGTCCGTCGCTGGCTTGGCAGGTCGGCTTCTCTGAGCAGCCGCCGCTTTGGCCGACCGAGTGAAGCGCTGCATCTACTTGACGGGCCGCAAGAGCCAGGGATCGTTGGAACCATGATCGACCCGTTGCGGGCTGCTCGCGAAGATTATGGCTCCGTCGTAGAACTGACCCAGAACATGGTGCGAGTTCCGAGCCGAGGCGGCATTGATCCTTACGGGCCGGTGCTGGAGCGTATGTCGGCGTGGCTGGACGTGCGCGGCCTGGTCTGGCGCCGGGTGGCTGGACATGGCGGAGCGACCGTGGCCTTTGATCTGCCCCGAGCTTTCCGGACAGCGGATTTGTGGTTAATTCACGCTGCGGACTGCCGTTCCAGGTACTCATCGTGGACTTGCTGCGGGGTCCGGTACTGAAGCCCGGAGTGCCTGCGTCTGGTATTGTACCGGAATTCGATGTACCTCACAATGTCGCGGCGTGCATGATTCCGGGTCGGATACTGGGTGCGGTGAACCCGCTCGTTTTTCAGTGCGGCGAAGAATGACTCTGCCATCGCATTGTCGTAGCAGATCCCGGTGCGGCCGGCGGACTGGCGGAGGTTATGCCTCTTCAGTGTGGCCGCGAACTGGCAGGACGTGTAATTGCTGCCGCGGTCGGAATGGAAGATGGCCTTCTGGGCGAGCGAGTAATTGCGGGCGGCCATCTCGATGGCCTGCTCGATGAGCGGGGTCTTGTAGTTATCGTCCGCCGCCCAGCCGATCACGGCTTTCGTATGGCAATCAATGACGGTGGCCAGGTAAAGCCAGCCCTCCCAGGTCGGAATATAGGTGATATCGCCGACCATTTTCTGTCCGGGCGCCGCGGCGGTGAAGTCCCGGGCCACCAGGTCGGGGATGTCGTGCTCCTGGCCGTCGCCCTCGGTGAGGCTGGCCCGCCAGGGCCGCGGCTGGCAGGCCTCCAGGCCCAGCTCACGCATCAGTGATCGCACCAGCTCCGGCCCGGCCGGCACGCCCCAGGCCGCCAAGTCCGCGTGGACACGCCGGTACCCGTAGGTGTCATCGGAATCCCCGAATGACTTCTGCACGTACAGCGCGAGTATCCCGCGCCTTTTAGCCGTGGCCGATTCCGGCCTGGCCCGCCAGTCATAAAACCCCGAACGCGATACCTCCATCCAGATGCACATCTTCACGATCGATGGCAAGTACTGCACGCCCAATTCCCGGTAGATCGCGTACTCCGCGTCGATAAACTCGAATTTCTCGGTCACCGATGATCTTTGGCAAAGTACGCGGCGGCTTTTTTCAGGAACTCGTTTTCCATCTTCAGTTCCCGGGTTTCCCGCTCAAGTTCACGCAGCCGTGCGCGCTCACCCGCTGATAGCGGCGGTTCCTCGCCGGCGTGCTCGCGGCGGTAGACGTTCACCCAGTTACCCAGGGTGCCCTCATTAATACCGAGCTCCTTCGCCACGCGGGCAATCGGACGCGACGTCTCGATCACCATCTTCACGGCTTCTTCTTTGAATTCCGGAGAGAAGCTCTTCTTCGGTCGGGGCAAAAACCTCACCTTTCCAGATAGTCCATCTTAATTGATGGACTGTCCGGAAGCCTCGGGGCACCTCACTTGGCCTGTGAGATACCTGGCGGTAGGCTTGGGCCTCGGTTTGTGCTGGATGCCTGCCTTGACACCGCCCCGTTCGGTGACGAGGCGGCATGGACCTTCCCGCCAACCTCCGGGGAGATAACTGGCGGGTGGATGCACGGCCGGGGCTCATCAGATTCCAAGGCGGGAGCGGCGATCTTCGCCCACGTCGCCGCCCGGCTGCGCGATACTGCGGGCGGCCTCGCCGGCAGTGTGACCCTGCTGTTCGACGTAGACGAGCACACGGGGAGTTTCGGCGGCGCCAAAGCCTATTTTGAGCACGCGGGACCGGTCGATGGAGTGATGATCGGCTACCCGGGGCTCGATGAGGTGGTCACCGGGGAACGGGGTGTGCTCCGTGCTCGCGTTCACGTGCACAGCCTTGCGGGGCATTCGGGGTCGAGCCGAACCGGCGCGGGTGCTATCACCAAAGCCGCCAGCATGATTAGAAAGCTGAACGAGGTAGCGCTGCCCGGCCCGTCGGGGTCGGCGTTTCCGTTGCCCGCCAAACTGACCGTCACCGCCATCAGCGGCGGCGAGGGTTACTCGATGGTCCCGGACCTGTGCACCATCAACGTCGACGTCCGGCTCACGCCGGCGCTGGATGACCAGGCCGCCGCAGCGCTGCTCCAGGAAGCGGCAGGTCACACGGACGCCGAGTGGCCAGGAACCTCGCCGACCGATGTTGAAGTCACGACGCGATGGCCGCCCTACGCCTTGCCCGACGGCTCACCATTGCGCGACGCACTGCTCGAAGGGGCAATCCGGGCTGGGTTGGCCCCCGTGGCCAAGGTTGCAGGGCCTTCGAACATCGGCAACTATCTCGCCGGACTGGGCATCCCCGCCACCGCCGGATTCGGCGTGGACTACCAGGGCCTGCACAGCACCGACGAGCGCATCCGCCTCGACTCAATACCAGCCATTCAAGCCGTCTACCACGACGCCCTTCTCAATCTGATGGGGCATGCGGACCGTTGCTAGCGCCCAGGCGCACCGAACTCCATCTAAATTAGTGCGGCGGCCCTGCCGGAACCGACATGCCTCAATTTCGGTTGAGAATACGAGCAGGGATGTGATTATCCTGGCAGAGGGAAAGTAGGCCGCTACCGTCGATAAGGTTGATCGGCTTACCATTAGCAAATTTATAACTGTCAGGTCCGTATCCTGATGTGGTGATCATGATCCCTTTAGTTGCACCTTCGTGCTGTACCGTACCCCAGAGGTCTCGAACATGAGTCGGCTGGACAGTGCGGGTATACAACTTGGCCTGAACAATAAATTTGCCGCCCGAAATGGGATGAGGATCGTATGCGACGCAGTCGATTCCCCCGTCGCCGCTGGCTCGGTAAAGCTTAGTGTCGAAGCCCATCTTCGTGAAAAGGTTTTGAACAAAAGCCTCAAACTCTTTGGGTGTCAGTTCGAGCAGGTTAGGCCGTTTGTCTATGTCTGAAATGATGTCGACCGGGTCAACGATTCGTGGGTCCGCCATGCTGTAGGGCATGACCGGCTCGACTGGAATCAGTTCATCTGGGTGCGGTGAGATGTCTGCGAAGAAGTACCGGCGCACGCATTCGGCTGGCTTGAAACGAGGTTCGTTCAAAACGAGCCGAGAGAATTGATCTCTGGTAGCACGCAGAGTTATAAGATGTGGCTGGATCTTTTGGCCGGTCAGGGGATCGATATCATGCACTCTGCCGTTAAATACAATGGTACTAATCAGGTCTTCTGGAGCGGAATCGAATATCTCTCTAAGCGTGCGGAGAGCAATCTGAGATATCACGCTCTGATACATTTGTCTGATCTCGGGCAAAGGGCGGGCTATGGGCTCGACGACCTTGCGCGTTTTGACATGCCGATATGCTTTCTGCTTGGGCACAATGTCAACCGTAGGCAAGTACCACTCGATTGCCAGAAGTGATGATTCAGGTACGTAGCCGGCGCTGCGTTCAGCTGGAAAACCGACAGGATAAGGTGATCGGTCCAGTACCATCTGCATGTATTCGCTTACAGCGTACCTGTCATGAGCCTCCAGTCCGTCAGCCATCTCACCCAGATGAGCATTGTACGCTGCGGCACTTTGTTCTGCTTTCTCAACTCTTCGTCTGTATGACTGACGTTTTTCAATTACCTGCCGCTGCCTGCCAGCCTCCCGTCGTTGGTGATCTATTTGCGTCTGCGCGAAAGATTGTTCCGCTGCGGTGAGAGCTTCGTCGTATCGTTCACGCCCGCCAAACAGTCGGCGGAGGCCGCGCTCCATCTCTGGCTGAAAGTCTTCCCATTTTGGACCGGGCAAAGGCTTAGACAGCTCGTCTAGGTCGAGAGGCGGTACCGTCGCCCTGCGCCGAAGAGAAGCGATCCGAATCCGGGGATCTCGTCTGAGCGAGTTTCGCAGCAACCCCTCAAGCTCTTCTATTCGCTGCTCGACAGCTAGAGTTCTGTCAAAGGCATCCTTGTCACGGACCGCGGCGTCTGCCGCAGCGCGGTCTCGCTCGTCAGCCTTGCGTTGCCGCTCTCTGGCGCGCTCGGCTTGTTCAGCAGCTCGGCGGGCCGCCTCCCACTCCCGGTATGAACTGGATGAACCTGAGCCACGCCCCATCGCACACCCGCTGAAGAGTAGTTACGACCACCTATGTGAACGTAACTCGCGAGCTCAAAGATGACTAGACGCATGAGCTGCCTGGTCTCTCCTTAATGGCGGTACCGAGCGCGTCAACGGGCTCAAAGAAGTCGCTGTCGTCCTGGTTCGCACTACCGACCCAGTGCTGACACTCGACGCAGTACCGGACTGTAAATAACACCTACGTGGTGTACTGGGCGGTCAGAGCTGGCGCATGTTCCCGGCGCCATGGATGAGAAGCGGCACGATGGTGTCAGTGACGGCCAGCGCGCATTCAGCGGCCGGACCGCCGATCTCGCACTGCCACGTGATGTGGGCATCGTCTGCCACGCGCACAAGGCCGCAAAATGGCACGGCTGGATTCGTGACTACCACCTCGGCGGCCACGTCCAAGGCGTCAGCATCCTCGTAAACGACCATCGTGACGTGAAGTCCCAGTTTTCGCAGTGTTCGGCCCACGCGACTCTTGAGCGTCGGTCCACCGCCGACGGGCCTTGTGCCGGTGGCGGCTGGGCCGAGCAAGGACAGGATCACCCCGGCGAGATCGCCCGGGTCGGTCGCGGCACCGCTCCATGGCCAGTAATCCCAGATCACGTAGCCACTGTCGTGGACGGTGATCTCGCTACAGGCGCGCTTTGCATTGAGGATGACCAGGTGCCGACTCTGCTTGTCCTTGGGAAGCTGGATACCGAAACCGAAACCGTGCAGCTTCGCGGCAACCGCGTACATGGCTTGACGATCGGTATCGGTGGCCGTACTCCCGTGGGCGGATTGGTCTGCTGTAACGCGCATAGTGCATCGCCTCTGCCAGCGTCCGATACGAGAGCCCCGGCAGGGCCGTGGGAACGAGCATCCGAAGGACGCTGCCGACCCCACCGGGGAGAAACTCGCGGCACGGCCTGGGCGTTGCTAGTCCATCCCGCGAACGGTGCCAGCATAGACGACTCATCCAGACCTGTACATGGACGTCTAATACGTACACAGATAGTTATGGCCGTATCGCTCTACTAGGTATATTTAGCCTGGTCAGTACCATCTATGCCGTGACGATTAACCCGCTGGACCCCGTGCCCGTGTACAGACAGCTAGCGGGCATCCTTCGGGCGCGCGTCGAGAAGGGCGAGTTCCCGCCCCGCCAGCCGCTGCCGTCCGAGTCTCAGCTCATGGGCGAGTACGGCGTCAGCCGGGGCAGCGTCCGTCATGCTCTGCAGGTGCTGGCCGAGGAAGGGCTGACTGTCACCATCCAGGGCCGAGGGACCTACGTCCTGCCGCTGGACTGAGAATCCCCTCGCGTCGCGCTTCAAACCGTCTTGCCGAAAATCGGCACAATCTTCGGCAGGCGCTTTGAATCGTTCTGCACATCTTTCCCGGGTATCTCATGGTGATATTGACATTCCGAGTGGAACGTCACTCATGGCGAGCGACCAAGGGAACGGGAAGCGCGCCTATGGCTTTAAGCGTGTCCGATGTCCGTACGACTGTGGCCGAGGTCTGCGCGCGTCCTGAGGTGCTCGACGCCTGCCTCCGGCACGATCTCGGCCGCGTTATTGCCATCCTCGGCGTCAACCAAGTCACGCAGGGCCAGATCTCTGAGCTGACCGGTATCCCGCAAGGTCGCCTGAGCGAGTACATGACCGGCAAGCGCACCCCGCGCGCCTCCTCGACCTTCCAGACGTTCGCTGACGGCCTGGGCATGCCACGTGCCGCCCGGCAGGCCCTCGGCCTAGCCGCTGATCCCGCTGGGTCATCACCCGTTTCCGGTCGTCAGACCCCAGCAAACAGTCCCGCGGCCGAAGCCGGGCTGGTCTACCCAGCCACTACGGCCGAGGCCGCCGGCAACCTGACCCAGTTGTGGCAAGCCGATCTCAGCCACCCAGCCGTGTCATGGGGAGAGCCTGAGCCGCACGCCTGGAACGACGCGTCACTGCGCTGGCTGGTCGATTCCGGCACCGCACCCGGCAGCGATGCACCGCGGCCGATCCGCATCGGCCTGGCCGACGTCGAGAGGTTCCGCGCCACGGTCGAAGTATTCGGACAGCTCGATGACCGCTTCGGCGGAGGCCATGCCCGGACAGCTTTGATCCAATACCTGACCACGGACGCCGGCCGCTTGCTGAATGGCCAGTACGCCGAGTCCACGGGCCGGGCCCTGTTTTCGGCCGTGGCCGAGGCGACGCTGCTAGCCGCCTGGATGAGCTACGACAGCATGCCGGGCAGCGCGTTGGCCCAGCGGTACTTCGTCCAGGCCCTCGCGCTCGCCCAAGCCGGCGGGGACCGGCTGCTCGGCGCGAGCATCCTGGACGCCATGAGCCACCAGGCCACCTACCTCGGCCGGTACAGCGAAGCCACCAACCTCGCGCGCGCCGCCAGAATAGGCACCCAGGGCATTGCCACGCCCACCCTCGTCTCGCACTTCCACACCATGGAAGCCCGCGCCCTGGCCCGGATCGGTGACGCCACTGGCTGCGACCGCGCCCTGGCCGACGCGGTACACGAATTCGAGCGCCGCACGCCAGATGACGACCCACCATGGATTCAGTACTTCAACGATGCCGAGCTATCCGCCGAGTTCGGCCACTGCCTCCGCGACCTTGGACGGCCGACCCAAGCGGCCCGATACGCCAGCACCAGCGTCGCCGCCGTCGATGACCTGACGTTTCTGCGCAGCGACTTCTTCGCCACCATCGTCCTCGCCGACGCCCACATGGCCGCCGGCGAAGCTGAACAGGCCTGCGCCGTAGCCCTCAAAGCACTAACCGCCGGCGAACAGATACGGTCCGCCCGGTGCATCAACTACCTTCGCGACTTCCGGCAACGCCTCGCCAAAGCCGGTAACAGCCGCGCAGTAGTCGAGTTCCACGAGCAAGCTTCCCCCTCGCGGCTTTGGCGCATCGCCTCTCAACCAGGCGCGGGCTCCAGTTAGCACATGCGGGCGCCCAGGGGTAAGGCTTCTCGCCTTCACCCCAGCGTGTGACTTCTGCGCAGATCGCCCGCAGCTAGCTCCCAAATCGGACAGGCCGTGGAGGGCGTTGCCAATCATTTATCCACGTCGGGGGCCTGGTGTACTGCGCTGCTTGGTTGTGCGGTCCGTTACGTGCCGGAATTTTGTCACATGAGATCGCCCAATCATGTACTCCGGTGCAACTGCTTGGGCGTCAGGACTATGAATCGATGCAGCAGTGCGCCGTGTCGCCGGGGAGAAGCAAGTAGAATTCACGAGCGCAACCGCTGAAAAATTAGACGAAACGGTGACGATATGGACATTGCGGACAAGGTTCAAGAGATCGCTGTGAAGGTACGCAACCAGAAGGCCAGCATAGCGACCGAAGAGGGTACTAAGAATGCCTTCGTAATGCCCTTTATCAGTACCGTGCTGGGTTATGACGTGTTCAATCCGCTGGAAGTAACCCCCGAATTCGTGGCTGACGTAGGAATCAAAAAGGGTGAAAAGATTGACTATGCCCTCGTGCATAACGGCAACGTTCAAATCCTGATAGAGGTAAAGAAAGTTTCTGAACCTCTATGCGTGGACCACGCCTCGCAGCTCTACCGCTACTTCGCAGTCACCAATGCACGAGTCGCAATCCTCACTAACGGTGAAACCTACGAGTTCTATACAGACCTCGACAGCCCGAACCGGATGGATAAGAAGCCCTACCTGGTTCTCGACCTGACAGCTATTGATGAAACGTTGCTACCCGAAGTCGCTAAGCTGTCGAAAGAATCGTTCGACCTGGACTCAGTCGTCAGTGCTGCCGGTGAACTAAAATATATTGGGCAAATCAAGCGCCTGCTGGCCGCTGAGTTCAAAGAGCCGTCAAGTGACTTTATCCGACTTTTCGCTGCTCAGATTTATCCAGGCAAGAATATCACCCAACGCATCCGCGAAGAACTTTCGCCTTTGGTGGTCAAGGCCACGACTCAGTTCTTGAACGAGCAGGTTAGGGGAAGGCTGAACACTGCTCTAGGGGACGACAGCAAGACTGCCAGCGCTGAGCCAAAGCCTCCTGCCCAGGTGCTCCCACCGGAATCATCCGATGATGGTGATCTTCAAGATGACGTCATCACGACAGATGAAGAACTTGAAGGCCACCGCATTGTGCGCGCAATAGTCTGCAGTGATGTATCAGCCGACCGTGTTATCGGCCGAGACGGCAAGTCGTATTATGCCGTCATTCTTGACAACAACAACCGGAAACCAATTGCTCGCCTGTGGTTCAACCGGAAGCAAAAGTACCTGGGCGTCTTCGATAAGAACAAGACTGAGACCCGCATGCCAATTCAGTCTCTTGAAGAGATCTATAATTATGCCGATCAATTGCGTAACACGGTGACTAGCTATCTGAATAGCGGGCCGTATGAGTCGGCAGCGTCGGACACGTCGGTGTTTGACACGCCAGCCGGACCGCTCGATTCCGGTGAGCAACAATAAATGCCGATGCCTTAATCGATTAGGCGCTGCCTTGCCTTCTAGAGTTATTCAGCTCGCTGCTGTCTTGCTCTGACGCTAGTTGTCTGCCTGTGCGGCGGCATCTACGTCGTCGTATAGGGCAAATCGGTTCAGACGCTCCGGTATAAGAGCAGTCAGTATGGTTGCCAATCTTTACGGCTGGTGTCATTGCGGAGTGCTGTGATCCGCTTACGAGCCTCTGCGGCTGTCCGCTCGCTTTCTCCAGCTTTTTGGATGACCCAGGTCACCATTAGGAATTCGCGGACAGCTCGCATGGTCGGGTAGCCGGGCCATTGCCTGATGTCGAAGCCGTAGACGCTGACGAACGTCTCGTACTCTTCGCGTGTGTGCCATCCGAAGCTGTCGTAGTAGATAGCTGTCAGGGCAAGGTCCCACTCACGGGGACCTATTGCGAAGCCGTCGAGGTCGATCACTACTGGCTTGCCGTGGCTGTCGTGTAGCACGTTTCCGATGCCCGCGTCGCCATGGATGACGCCCTCTGGGAGCACGAAGTCGAGGCGAGCGTACTTTTCTTGCAGCGCGGCTAGCTGATCAGTAAGAAATGATCGATCGTCCGGGCTGAGCCATCCGTTGCTCATGATCCGTTGGCTGGCATTAGCGAATGGCTGCAGCGGTGGGAGGTGCAAGGAGCTGGGCACCTCAAGTTTGTGCAGGCGGGCGAAGGCTTCCGCGACTTCAGCCACCGTCGCGTACTGGTCGCCGTCGTCGGACACGGACTCCCAGAAGGTGACGGCGTGCCCGTCGATGCTGATGGGCTGGTCAACGTCGATGGCTCGGACGGCCGGATAGTCGACGGACGCCAGCCAGCGGGCGACGGCGACGGACCGGCGGGCCGAGTCTTGGTCAGCGTCGTGGCGGGAGATGCGGACGACGACCGGGGCGGCCAGGTGGTAGACGGCATTGGAGCCGAGGCGCAGCAGGCGCGCTCCGTCCGAGTCAAGCCCGGCGATGCTGCATGCCTGCTTGAGGAGATCGTGAGCCCTTTGCTCGTCTAGCTCATGCCGTGGTGCGTCAGCTCTCACCGGTCAGCTGACGTGCTGGGCGGGTGCCGTGCGCAATTGAGGTCAGCCCAGCTCTTGGCCGGGGCATGCGTGTAGCCATGGCGCGCTTCCCGTTCCCTTGGTTGCTCGCCGGTCATTGATGGTGCTCCGTCAGTTAAGCACACAGTCCGATGACTGGTTAAGTCCAAAGTGCATGTCCGCTATTACGCGAGCTGTATCTCACCGTGATATTGGAACGGCTGCCAAATTCTGCTATGACCGCTGCGTCAAATCTCATGATGAGATATCTCATCGCCCGCGTGATATATCGCATCGCGTAATGGGTTGATCCCTTCCTCCCGGCCTAATTTCGTGCCGTAAGCCGCTCGAATTAATGGAAGGGAGCTGGTCGTCATGACTTACGCCGATCAGGCGCGGCGGTCAGAGGTGATCCGGGGATTGCGGGAATCGGCCGCATTGCTGGAATCGTGCCCGGACATTCCCGCGCCGTACATCGTCAACGTGCTGGTGTTCCCGCCCGATGGCCCGGACTCCGCACTCTTTGCAGAGGTCAACCGGGTCGCGGCGCTGCTCGGCGCGGCCGTCCAGGACGGCACCGCCCAGCACGGGCATTACACCACCTCGAAAAGCTTCGGCCCCGTCAGTTACCGGGTCATTGCGATTCCGTCCCGCACTCGTGCTTACCACGATGCGCAGAACTCCTACGCCGGCAATGTCATGCCGGGCAACGACGAGGAGGCTGACCGGTGAACCCTATTGTCCTGATTCTGCTGGCCGGAATGTTCCTGGCTGGGGTACTGGCCGGAATGCTGGCCTTGCTCGCCGCCGGCATCCGCAGCGATGACCGCCGCC
This sequence comes from Streptosporangiaceae bacterium, assembly GCA_965277615.1. Lineage (GTDB taxonomy): Bacteria > Actinomycetota > Actinomycetes > Streptosporangiales > Streptosporangiaceae > Bog-532. The sequence continues at coordinate 2,115,018 of CBDIDG010000005.1, forward strand.
GCGACATTCACCGCGCCCCCTGCACCCATGCGCAGGTGGCGTCGCGGCGGCTGCTGGTCAATATCCGCGGGACTCGCCCCGGCTCGGCCGAGGACGAGGAGCGGTGATGGCGAACCTGACAATCCCGTCACCGGGGAAACGGTGCCGCTGCGGCGCACGGCGCGACAAGGCAGCGAAACGGTGCGCCAAGTGCAGCGCCCGCCAGCGCTACCGCCGCGCCACGCATTACCGCACCGTCGCGCGGCGCCGCGCGGCTCGTTTCTCCCCGGACCGCCTCCAGCAGAAGGACATGCCGTCATGACCGTCACGGTCCCGCTCGTGCTCATCGTCGCCGCGATCATCTGGGTCGCTTACCGCTACATGGGCCTGCGTGTCTGGCAGGCCGTCCTCTGCCTGGTCTTCGGGTTCCTGCTCGCGGCCACGACCGCCGCCCCGGAGATCCGCAGCCTCATCACCGCAATCGTCCAGTGGCTGGCCAAGCCATGACCCGGGAGCTGATGCCTAGTGAACAACCCCACCCGCCGTGACTCGCTCGACCTGCAGGCCATCGCCGTCAGAAACCGCAACGCCCGGCACATCGTCACCGGCTTCTCCCGCGCCCTACCCACCCTGACCGGGATGTGGCGCTACCTGTCCGCCGCGCTGGCCGATACGTCCCGGCTCATCGCCGAAGTTGTCCGCCAGCGCGCCGACCTGGCCGCCGTCTGCCTCGACCGCGCCAACCTGCTGGCCGCCATCCGCGCAACCCTGGCCGCCGACCGCGACGGCGAGACCAACGCGCTGGGTTACCTGCATGACGAACTGGCCGACCGGTCCGCCGGCCCCGGGGGGCGCGGATGACCAGCTACCGCAAGATGCGCCGGCAGGCCCGGCACGCCCGCCGGTCTGGCCTGCAGTCCATGATGGTCATTAACAGCGGCGACCAGCTGCCCGAAAGCCTCGCCGTGGCCGCGCTGCGGTGGGCGTGGCGGTACCGCTCCGAACTCGCCCCCGCCTACGGCGGAGCCCTGCTGCTAGTGGCCGGCTGGTGGCTGCACGCCACCCACCGGCACGCCTGGCCGGTCCTGGCCGTCCTCGCCGCGGTGGCCGCCTGCGCACTGGTCATCGCCGGCGCGAAAACCGGGCTGGCCGCCGTCATCGAACGGCTGTACGCGGCCACGCTCACGCTGGCCGCCGGCGGATGGCTAACCGCCTCGGCCATCCTGGGCCCGGTCACGCCGCCGCTGCCGCAAGCCCTGATCGTCGGTGGCCTGCTGCTGTCGGTGCCGTGGTGGGCGCATCGGCGCCGGCGTGCGAAGGTCCGCATCGAGCGGAAGCTTGAGGCGTGGCCGGACATCGCCCGCGCGGTCGGCCTGCCCGGCTCACAGGTCATGTCCGCCGTGGTGGACGTATGGGGCTGGCGGTCACGCCTGCGGCTGGCGCGCGGCCAGACCATCACCGACGTGATCGCCCGGATTCCCGCGCTGGAATCGGCGCTGGGCACCTTCCGGGGCGCGGTCCGCGTCTACCCGCTCCCGGATGACCTGGCCAACCGCTGTGAACTGCGGGTGCTGGACCTCGACCCGCACGTCGGCGCGATCACCTGGCCCGGCCCCTCGGTGACTTCGATTACCGAGCCGGTCGACCTCGGCCCGTTCGAGGACGCCGCCCCCTGCCGGGTGTCGTTCCTGCGCCGCCACGGACTGGTCGGCGGCAGCACCGGCTCGGGCAAGAGCGGCGGCCTGAATGTGCTCATAGGCAACCTGGTGGCCTGCCCGGACGCGGTGATGTGGGCCATCGACCTCAAGCGTGGCATGGAACTGGGTCCGTGGGCCGCGTGCATCGGCCGGCTGGCCACCACCCCGGACCAGGCCCGGGCCCTGCTGGCCGACGCGGTGGCCATCGTGCAGGCCCGCGCGGCCCAGCTGGCCGCCGAAGGCCGCCGCACCTGGGAACCGTCCCCAAACGCCCCCGCGCTGATCATCCTCATCGACGAGTACGCCGAACTGGCCGACGACTCCGCCGAAGCGATGCCGGACGCGGATACCGTCGCCCGGCTCGGCCGGGCCGTGGCCGTGACGCTAATCGCCGCGACCCAGCGGCCGACTCAGAAGGCCATGGGCCAAGGTGCGGTCCGCTCCCAGATGGACCTACGAATTGCGTTCCGAGTCCGCGAACGCAAGGACGTTGACCTCATCTTGGGGCAGGGCATGCTCGCAGCCGGATGGCAGGCCCACACCCTCAACGCACCCGGCAAGTTCCTGGTCAGCGACCCCGAGCACACCACCCCGAAACGAGCCCGCGCCTACCTGCTCACCGACCAGACCGTCGCTGACACCGCCGCCCGGTACGTCGGCCAGCGACCCGAACTCGATGACATCTCCCAGCGAGCCATCCAGACCGCCCCGGTTATCCCGATAGATGATCCGGCCGACGAGACCGAGCCGCCCGGCCAGGCACCGTCCGGCGCGGACAACGGCAGCGTCGAGGCGACCGCCGATGAAGCACTGTGGCTCGCGCTGTGCCTGGCCCCCGACGAGGGCACCGACGTGGCCGAACTGCTCCGGGTGACCGGCATGAGCCGGCCCACCTTGTACCGGCGGCTTGCGGACCACGCCAAGGCTGGCCGCGCCAATCAAGTCAGGCGCGGGCGCTGGCGCGCCCAGATGACCCAGGAGCCGCCCCGTGACTGACCCCGCCATCCCAATGCCGCCGCGCCGTCTGCGCTCCCCGTACTGGCACCGGGACACCCACCGGCTGTATGTGGGCGACGCCCGCGAAGTCCTGGCAGAGATGCCCGACCGGTCCGCTGACTGCATCGTCACCAGCCCGCCCTACTGGGGCAAACGTGACTACGGCATGGCCCGCCAATATGGCCGCGAACCTGACCCCACCAGCTACGTGGCCACCCTGCGCGCCACGTTCACCGAAGCGCGCCGCGTCCTGGCCGACGACGGCACCTGCTGGCTCAACCTGGGCGACAGCTACTCCGCCAGCGGAGGAGGCCCCACCGGCCTGCATGCCTACCTGGGTCGGCATCTTGGCCAGCCGTCGGTTGCAGGTGTCCCGCCGAAGAACCTGCTCGGCCTGCCTTGGCGGGTCGCCTTCGCCCTCCAGGACGACGGCTGGATTCTGCGGAACGCCATCGTCTGGCACAAGCCCAACGCCATGCCCGAATCGGTCCGCGACCGGCTCAACTGCCGCTATGAACTGCTGTTCCTGCTCGTCAAGCAGGCCGCCTACTGGTTCGACCTCGACCCCATCCGCATCCCGTCTGCCACTGCTCGGCCGACTCCGGCCCGGCCACCTGGTCGCCGCGACGCGCATCGCCCCGGCAAGTACGGTCCCCACGCTCGCCAGGTCACCGGCGCCAGTCGGTATGGGCCGGGCCGGGCTCGCCGTGTCCACCCCAACGGGCGTAACCCCGGTGACGTGTGGGCCATCCCGACCCGTCCGTACGCCGGGCCACACTTCGCCGCCTTCCCCGTCGACCTGCCGCTGCGTTGCATCATGGCGGGCTGCAGACCGGGCGGCACCGTGCTGGACCCATTCACCGGGTCGGGCACCACTGGCCTGGCCGCCGCGCAGCTCGGCCGCGCCTTCACCGGCATTGAACTCTCGCCGGCCTTTGCCGCGCTGGCCGCCGAACGCCTTGCCGAGCTCGCTTGGCCCCATGACCCGGGCGGCCGGTCATGACCGCCCGTCCTCGTCCGCCGATCACTGCTGGTGATCGTCTCACGGATTGTCTCGTCTCACGTCTCGCGCGCGTGTCTGCACGTAAACGCGCGAACAACCGTCATGAGACAAACGCTGAGACAACCACCCGGCGTCACCACGAGGGGAGGTGGCGGCCATAGCTGGCAAGGACACCAACCGCCAGATCGCGGCTGAGATTTCTTGGAGCCGCACCACCGACCGAAGCGCCCGCACCCGTCCCGCCCGTGAGGCCTTCCTCCGCCGCTTCGAACGAGAAGTAGACCCAGACGGTAGCCTCCCGCCCGACGAACGCCACCGCCGCGCCGAACACGCTAAACGTGCTTATATGCTCCAGCTTGCTAACCTCGGGCTTTCGCCGGGGTTAATCGGCCTGCCGTTCTTTATGTGAAAAAAGGTATGAAAAAAGTGCCTTCAGCTGGGACAATTGGGCTTGTCTAAGGTCCTGACCGTCCCGAGTCAAAGGCACTTTCCAGGTGAAGAATAGCGCACGCACTGCCCGGGTTACCGTCTCTGCTGACGGCCCCGGCCTGGTGTCCCAGGCCGGGGCGGTCCTGCTGTGGGAAACGATGCGGGTCACCGGCCTGAGCCGGGGCCTGTCCGGCGGGCTGGCCCGGTGGCGGGCACCGCGGGCGGTCCACGACCCCGGGAAGATCATCGCGGACCTGGCCGCCGCCGTCGCCCTCGGCGGGGACTGCCTGGCCGACATCGCGGTGCTACGGGAGCAGCCGGAACTGGCCGGGCCGGTCGCGTCCGGCCCCGTGGTATCCCGGCTGGTCAGCGTGCTGGCCGGGGACCTGTCCCGGTCGCTTAAGGCAATCCGCGCTGCCCGTTCCGCCGCGCGGGAGCGGGCCTGGGCACTGGCCGGGGACAACGCTCCCGGCGCGGACGGCCTGGTCACGATAGATCTGGACGCCACCGTCGTGATCGCGCACTCGGAGAAAGAGCAGGCGGCTGCGACCTGGAAGAAGACGTTCGGGTTCCACCCGATGACCGCCTGGGCCGACCACGGCGCCGGCGGGAACGGGGAACCGCTGGCCATCGCGCTGCGGGCCGGGAACGCCGGCTCGAACACCGCCGCCGACCACATCGAGGCGGCCAGGCTCTCTCTGGCGCAACTGCCCCGCCACCAGCGGCGCAAGGTCCTGGTCCGCACCGACTCCGGCGGCGGCACCCACGAGTTCCTGACCTGGCTGACCGCGCCGTCGCGGCGGCTGCACTACTCCATCGGCATGACGATCACCGAGGACATGCAGGCCGCGATCCTGAAAATGCCCGCGTCCGCGTGGACGCCGGCTTACGACGGTGACGGGCAGATCCGCGACGGCGCCTGGATCGCCGACATCACCGGGCTGCTGGACCTGTCCGGCTGGCCCGCCGGGATGCGGGTCATCGTCCGCAAAGAGCGCCCGCACCCCGGTGCGCAGCTGCGCTTCACCGATATCGACGGGCACCGGTTCACCGCCTTCGCCACCGATGCACGCAAAGGCCAGCTCGCTGACCTGGAACTCCGCCACCGGCGGCGGGCACGGTGCGAGGACCGGATCCGCTGCGCGAAGGACACCGGGCTGCGGAACCTCCCGCTCAAGGGCTTCGCGCAGAACCAGGTCTGGTGCGAGATCGTCGCCCTGGCCTGCGACCTGCTGGCCTGGACGCAGCTGCTCGCCCTCACCGGGACCGCCCGCCGCTGGGAACCCAAACGGCTCCGCCTGCGCCTGTTCTCCGCCGCTGGCCGGCTCGTGCGCGGAGGCCGCCGCCTGCGGCTCCGCCTCGCCGAACGATGGGCCTGGGCTGCGGACATCACCGCCGCCGTCACCCGCCTGCAGGCCCTCCCCTCCGGCTGAACAGCCGGAACAGCCACTACGGCAAAGAAGGAAAACACCAGGGGCCGTGGAACCCCGCCTACCCGGCGCGACAACCGGGCAGCCAGGCACGACCCAGCCTGAAAATCACCCACCAGCCGACACCTCAGGCCAGCACATCAGCGGCGCGAAAGATCGAGGCTAAGAGAGCCGTAGCAGCGCGCCAGGCAAGTAAGTCCTGACCTGCGCTGCCTGCTTCCGTATCGGAACTATTTGTGACTTGCCCAGTCTGGCGGCCATCGTTGCTAAACGCCATATCACGAAATTCATACCAGCGGAAATGCTCGTGCCGATGGGTGATGTTTACGCTACCCTTGAGTCTAAAGGCTGATCGCGCAGCCCTCACAAATGCTATGCGTGAATCTCTAGCATTTGTAATAGCATCCCGAAACGCTGAGTTTGGACTCTCCGCAAAATAAGTGTCAATCACTGAATGGTCGACTTCATGAAGTGCCTCAGCCGCTTCAACGACATTAGATGGAGCCAGTAGCCTTAGTCGCGTAAGAGTCTCGGTTTCTAGGTCGTGGGCCTCGACTATCCTGTCGTGATGTTCTTGACTCGAATTAGGATCGCCGGTAGATGGAAATAGGAAGCGTGCGCACAATGATCTAATTCGAAAACTTTCCTCCAAAAACTGAACTATAGCTTCGACTAGGGCCTCACGAACCCAGCGATCGAGTTCCCTGCGACCTGACAGATACAGATTTACGCCCGACAAGATGGCTGCCAGGCCTGCTGCGCAAGCTGCAATCAAACTAGTTAGACTCATTTTATGGCCGCGTGTTTCTATGGATGGCAGGTGTCAGGTTACGTCCTCCGCTGCCGTGTGGTATATGGTCGTTTACCTGTATTGCATATAAAGATGGAGTCAGGTCCTTGCCCTTACGTGTCCAGGAAATCCCACTCGCTGCCGAGGACCCAGCGCAATGCGGATAGCTTGCCGCTAATGAAGCCGTACTCCCATGCCTCGTCATGGCCAGGACCGAGCGGCTTCCACAGTTCATCCCAGCCATATTTTTCTTCTTTTCTGCTTCTGGCCTCTTGTGCTGTAATGGATACGGGGTCGGACTCATCCCCTTCGGCGCCGCCCCAATGAACTATGCTACGGACGTACCAGACTTTGTCGAAGTACTCTTGTTCAGCCGCAGCAATCTCGGCGAGCGTGCGAGGTTCGTCCTCCTCAATAAGAAATTGGACTTCTTCAGCTTCTTCTGTGAATTCTTCGCCAAAATAATCAATAAGAAGGTCGTTTAGTCCTTCAACTTGATAGACGTACCGAGAGCGCTGATGCTCGAAAAGGTCAGCCAAGTCGGGGTGTGGCTGCCGACGGTCTCCGTATGGAGTCGAGAAGTCGCGATAGTTCGAGGTCGCGAAAGCATATAGATCGTCAGAGTCGTCTTGCTCAAACTGCGAGGCGTAAAGTTCGATAATCAGAGCATCAGCAACGCTGTTTTTGTCTGTGCTAAAAGGAGCCTTTTTGCTGATGCCTCGCTGGGCTGCTTTGATGTATTCTTGATCGGCGGGCGTTAGGGAAACACCGCTCTCCAGTAGTTTCCTAATTTCACGAAAATTATGCGGCGTTATCGCATTAACCAGTGGAATGTGCTGTGAGATCTCTTCTAGCCATACATGCTCGTTCTGCTGGCCAGCGAACTGCCGCAAGTCCCTTCGGAGTTGGCGCAGCCTGTCTAGTACGCTTGTGGTTACGGCGGCCTCCAGTCGGGGCCGGTTGCGTTCGAATTCGTCGACTACAAGTTCAGGTATTAGTAATTCCAATTTGTTATGCAACTTCAGAAGCCTTAGCGGAACGATCCACTTTTGACCGTCCTGACGAGTGGCAAGGTCAAGCCAGACAGAGGTGTCGACTAAAAGCCGCAGCATAGTTAGTTATCGTACTGGCCTCTGTGTGGGATTCCAGTCCCGCCGTTGATCAGCGCGTGCTCTAAAACCGGTCACCTGGGGACAGTCTCCGATGAGCGTCTCGTGCCCGCTCATCGGCTGCGCTCGCCGCGTACCGCGTCAGCATCGCCCGGGACTTCCAGCCTGCAAGCCGCATCAGATCGCCTTCGGACCCGCCGCTCGCCAGCCAGTCATGCGAAAACGTGTGCCGCAGCTGGTGCGGGTGAAGATCAGGCAGCCCGACTGCCTCCCCACGGTCCTTGACCATCTGATAGATGCCGCTCCCCGTGAGCCGCCCTTTCTTCCCAAGCCACAGCCACGAGTCCGGCGCGTGCGGATGGCCCGCCCGGACCCGGAGATACCGATCTATGTCCCGGGCTGTCTTGGCCCCGATGGGCAGCACCAGCTCGCGTCGACCCTTGGCCGTGATGCGCACGACCCGCGCTCGCAGGTCCACGTCCGACGCCTCGGGATCGTCGGCGCTGTACCGCAACCCTGCCATGCCCTCCAACCGCATGCCGGTGTCTAGGAACAGCCGCAGGACGGCTAGGTCCCGTCGGTTGCGGAAGTCCTTGCCCGAGCAGTCCGCCAGGAGCCGTCGCACATCGTCGTCGGACAGTACCGGAACAAGCTGCTCCGGGATCATCGGCGGCCGAGTCTTGGCCATCGGGGAGGACGTGATCTCGCCCTCATCCTCCAGCCACTTGAAAAGCTGCTGGAGCGACCGATACCGCGTCGCGGCGGACGAGGGCTTGGTCCGCTGCAGCTCGGCCGCGATGAACGCTTCGACGTGCTCACGACGGATGCTGGCCGCAGCGGTAGGCATGCCCTGGACGGTCAGGAACGTTAAGAAGAACTTGCCGTCGTCGGTGTAGGCCCGGATGCTCCGAGGGGACAGGTTGGCCGCCGCCAGGTGAAGGCGCCACGACGGCAAAAGTGCGCTAAGCTCGCCTACGCCGGTGCGAGCGTTGGTCTTCGCCACAACGACAGATTAGACGCTGTAGGACCGGTGTGCACGACCCGGCCAGCGGACGTAAGATCCTAAAACCGCAGGTCAGACAACTGAAGACACGCCCCGTTAGCTCAGTCGGCAGAGCGTCTCCATGGTAAGGAGAAGGTCTACGGTTCGATTCCGTAACGGGGCTCCCAGCTCAGAGGCCGGTTCCAGGTAAGGGACCGGCCGTTTCTGATCTTGGTGCAGCAGCAAAGTGCAGCAGCAGGGTTCACTGGCCCAGCCAGTGGCCCAGCTTGTGCAACGCGTCACGGGTCGAAGCCGAGGGGATCTCGGTGTAGATCTCCATGGTGACGGCGATCTTGCTGTGCCGCAGGATCTGCATGGCTACGCGGGGATGCACGTCCAGGGCGGCGAGCAGGGAGCCGCAGGTTTTCCGGGCACCATGCACGGTGATGGCCGGGACCCGAGCCTTGGCGATGCGGCGATCGAAGCTGCGGCTGAAATTGCGTGGCTCGATCGGGGTGCCATATCGGGTAGTGAACACCAGGCCGGTATCGAGCCAGGTATCGCCCGCATGGTCGCGGTCGGCGTCCTGCTGCTGCCTGCGGAGCTTCAGCGCAGCGATGCACAGATCGGGCAGCGGCAGCGGAGCTTCGGAAGTCTCAGTCTTCGTTTCCCGGCGCAGCAGCTCACGGCCCACACGCTGGAGCTGGCCGCCGACATACAGCTCAGCGGCGTCAGAATCGACCAGCTCCCAAGTGAGTCCGAGCAGTTCACCTTTGCGCAGGCCGAGAACCAGGACCAGGACGTAGGCGGGATAGTACGGGTCGTCGTCCTGGCGGGCCGATTCGAGGAACCGGCGAGCTTCGTCTACGGTCCAGGACTGGCGCTTGGCCCGAGGGTCGCGGCGACCAGGTACACGGATCACTGCGGCCGGGTTGTGAGTGATGAGCTGGTCCTCGATGGCGCAGCTCAGCGCGGCGCGCAGCACGTTGCGAGCGTCTTTGCGGGTGCTCACAGATAGTGTTTCATGACAGCATTTGCCGACCGCGCAACAGCGCCGTTTCACGATTGGCCGGGCTGCGTCTTTATCCTGTGCACAGCACTGGCAGATGCGGCCGAGTTTGTTCAGCCATTGGCGTAGATCTTTGACCTGGATTCTGTCCACGCGCTTTCCGCCCAGGTGTGGAATAATATGCAGGCGAGAGAACAGCTCGTATTTCTCGTACGTCTTCGGTGCCAGATTCGGCCTGACGATTTCTTCGAGCCAGTAGTTCAGGAATTGCTCAAGGGACGGGACGTCCGAGGCGACGATGCTACGACTGGCCTCAGCGCGTAGCTTCAGCCACGCTGCCTGAGTGTCCTCGTAGGTCTTGCCCTTGACGTACTTACGGTAGCGCTGGCCTGCGGGGTTGGTGCACCAGACGTAGCCCCGGTAACCATCCTTGACCGGGTAGATCGAACCTTCGCCGTTGTGGCGTCTGCTCATGCGATGTCCTTTTCTGTGACGTGGCGAATGTAGTCATCGACCCATTCCGGCAGGATGCGCCGGTTACCGCCGTCCTTTATTGAGCGGATCTGCCCAGATAGCACGAGGTGCTTGGTTTTCGTCAGCCCGTAACCGAGCATGACAGCAACTTGCTCAGTGGTGTACCAGCGAGGTCTGATCACCTCTGCGGTTGGCTGCAGGTCCCGGATCACGATGGTTCCTTTCTGTAAGAATAGGTGCTGCTGTTTTGACGCTTAAATGTCAGGAGTAGCCCGGGTCGGTTATGCGGCTTGCTGGCCGCTGTCCGGCTGGCCGACGTCGCTGGTGTCTTCGCGTCCGGCTTGGTGGCGTTTCCTGGCTTGATCAGCGGCGGTACTGGCGAGCAGGGCGTCGCCGGTCGTTTTCCAGCCGGTTCCGGCGTAGGACAGGTGGCCGACGATGAGCGTGGTTTCCTCGTCGTCGGTGTGGTCGACACTGCGGATGGGTGCGTGTTCAGGGCCGTGGTCGTAGGTGCGGCGGTAGAAGATCCGGGCAGCACGCAGCTCGCTGAAGGTGACGGAGTAGCGGTGGGCTTTGGTGAGGAAGTGGCCGCCGAAGCCGAGCATGTGCGCCCACCGCTGGAGGCTGCCGTAGTCACGGTGGCCGCCGAGCATCCAGCAGGCGTGGATAAGCCGCTGTGTGTGAGTGCCGTTGGCTTTGGCGTACCGGCCGATAGTGACCGGGGTGAGGCGGGTGGAGGTGTGGCCCGTGACTTCGGTGCCTTTAGTGGAGTATTTCGCCAGGTAGGAGGCGACCATCAGGTCGGTGATGGTGCCAGTGGCGGATATGGTGATGGGCTGGACGTCGAGTTCGGCGCCCCAGCCGATGACCCATCCGTGCCCACCGGGGCTGACCGGGTGGCTCGGGGTGGTGCAGGTGATCGTGGTGGCGGCGTGCCGGATGGCGTCTTCCAGGTCGGCGGCGGTCAGGCCCGGGGGTGGGGGCACGAGCTGGCCGGGGTCGGCGGGGTCCAGGCCGTCGAGGCGGAGCAGGGCGTGGAAGTGGACCGCGCCGCGTGCCTGGTATTCGGCGGCTTTGCCGTGGCTGACCCGGACCGGAGAGACCAGCCGGTACCGCCCGTTGCCGCACGGGACCCGGTGGAAAGGGATGCCCCGGCAGCGGGCGAGCTGGGCCAGGTGGCGTTCGATGGCCTGCTTGGTGCGCCGCCACAGTTCCCCGGCGGTGTTGTTCCACACCACGTGGGCGTGGTGGTCATAGCAGTCCCGGCACAGCGGCTGCCCCAGCTTGGCGTCATCGGGGCGGTGCCGGGTGGTGCAGGCGAGGAGCTGCCCGTGCGGGCAGATGGTGGCGTCACGGCGGGCGTGGCATGGCCGGGGGCGGCAGGTGCAGCGGGTCTTATCAGCACAGGTGTGCCGCCCGACAGGCCGGGCGTGAACGGGGCCGAAGGAGGGTGCGGTGAAGGTGGCGAACACGGCCGGGTGAGTGGCGATGTCCTCGGGGATGCCTTTGCCGCCGATCAGCCCGGCGCGGATGAGCTGGAACGCATCGCGGCGGTAGGTCTCGGCACAGGACGGGCAGACCGAGGTGCGGCGGTTCCCGCAGGCTTTGTAGATGATGGCGTCGGGCAGGCCCGAGGTAGGCACTGTGGCGGTGACCTCACCGGTGCGGGGGTCGATGTGGTGGATGCTGCCGGTCAGGCGGATCGGGCGGGTGCATCCGGCGGCGGGCCAGATGTGATCGAGCCAGGCGGCGTAGGCGTGCGGGTCGGCCGCGGTGGCGGCCAGCAGATCCGGGGGGGTGGTGGGGCCAGTGTCGCGGACGATGAGGTAGCCGTCTTTGGCGCGGATGAACGCAGCGGCGGCGGCGTCCAGCGGCGGCGGGTCGAAGATGTCCGGCGGCTCCGTGTAGGGCCTGCCGGTGCGGGGTCCGGTGTTCGCCCCCGTGCCCGGGCCGTCATCAGGTCCGGGAACGAGAGCCAGCGCAGGGCCGGTAGAGGTCACAGGCAGCCCCCAGGCAAGCTAGGGTCGTCGGGGTCGTGATCGGGGGTGGTGCCCCATCGTTGCTGGGCGGCTTGCCGGGTGATCCCCAGCCGCAAAGCAATGTCGGCCCAGGAGTAGCCGGTGGGTCCGGTACGGAGGGCATCGACGGCTTCGGTGATGGCCTGATCGAGGTGGGCAGCCAGGCGGGTCATGTCGGCCAGGGCGTCGATGTCGCCGGAGCCGACGCGGCGGCTGTAGGCGCGGATAGCGCGACGGAGGAAAGCGGCGTACTGGTCGTTCTCGGTCACCCGGATACGCCGTTTGGGTGTCAACGATCGGTTGACACTGGATCGACGGCCAGCGGCGGGGAGCATCATTGGTAGCCCCCGGCCGCGCAGTCGTTGCATTCCCCCAGGGATCGGGCGATGTAGTAGTCCTTGCACGTGCCGCAGGTGGGGCAGGTGCGGCGGGCCGTCAGCGCCTTGGCGATGGCCACCAACTGGGCCGGGGTGGCGGTGCGTTTGGGCAGGGCCAGTTCGATGCGGTAGAGGTAGGCGACGCACCGCTTGTTCTTGCGGCGTCCCTTGTATCGCCACATGATCTGTGCGGCAGGGTCCTGGCCCCCGGGCCGCAGGTTCCTGGCCCGGAGCTGACGGCGGGTCAACATGCCTTCGGGAGCCCAGTGGAAGGGGTAGGTGGGCAGGCCGAGACGGCAGCCGTCCGGGTCGTAGAACTCGGCGAAGATGCCCCGGGTCCGGGCACCTTCCAGTGCCGGGACGCACGGGTCCCAGGTGGGCAGGTGGGTAGATTGCATGACGTCCACGTCCTTCGCGGGGTGGTGGATAGGCCGGGGACCGGGTTGTCTGGGCAGGCAAAGACCGGTCCCCGAGCCATGAACTGGTGAAGAGACCCGCAGGCGCGCACCGGGCTGGAGCCGGGCAGAATGGCGCGTCGCAGGATGAGCCGGAAACGCTCAGAGTTGACGCTTAAACGTCAGCGTTTTTCGGCGTGAACGGGTCGCCGCAGGCCGTGCAGAGGATGTCGGCCTCGGCCAAGGTGGAGGCGGCTGCGCGGATCGACCGGCCGCAGGGGCAGCTCGCGGCGAGCAGGTTGCTGTTGCGCCGCTGGGTGGTGGGGACAGTGGCTTCGCCGGTACGCCACAAGACCATGGCAGCGGCCAGGGCCGTGAGCTGGTCGGCGTAGTGCTTAGCGGTGGTGTCGGTGACGGTGGTGATGGACCAGCCGATGGCTGGGTGGGAGTCGACGGCGAGGCCGAGTTCTTCGGCCAGGGTCTTGAAGTGCTTGTTGTGGTAGCGGCCCTGGCGGCTGGTGTCTTTGACGCCGCGTACGTCGGCCAGGGCGTGGGCGGCTTCGTGCAGCAAGGTGCCGAGGACGTCTTTGGGTTGGCGGTTGAGTCCTTCGCCGCTGATCATGATTTCGGCGCGCTGGCTGGTGCCGACGTACCAGCGGGCAGGGGCGTGGTAACCCCACACGTGCTGTTTGCGGTCGGTGCCGGACGCGATGATGATCACGACGGGTGGCAGTTCGCCGTGGCGGGCACGGATGGTTCGCCAGAGGTCTTCCAGGACCTTGACGATGCCGCTGATGGCTGGGTCGTTGTCCTGCGGGACGGTAAGCAAGGTGTTCGGGCCGACAGGCCGGGTGGCGTCATAGACGGCGCGGCGGGCCGGGTCGGCCAAGACCTCGTAGGCCATGGTGATGGCCTGGAACCGGTTAGCGGCGCAGGGGTCACCGGGGTTGCGGTCAGGGTGGTGCTGGCGGGCCAGTTTGCGGTAGGCCCTTTTGATCTGCGCCGTGGTGGCATCGGGTGAGACGCCGAGGGCGGCGTAGTAATCCGTGGATTGGGTGCGGGTGGTCATAGCCACCACCGGCCGGGGTCGTCGTAGTCGGTGTGGGTGACGATCATGGCGTTGTCGTAATCGTCGTCGGCGGCCTGATCGATGAGCTCGGCCATCGGTCGGGTGTACTCCGGGCCTGGCACTAGATCGGCGTCGTGAAAGGTGCCGAGTGCCCACCGGCCGGTGAACACGGTGTCCAGCCATTGCACGGCCGGGCTCTTGCCAGTGCTGCGGGCATATTCGTCGTCTATGACAAGGACGGTGAGCGGTTCCGTGGTCATGACAGCTCCGGGGTGACGGACCGGTAGTAGGAGTCGCGGGCGTAGTGGTCGGCCATGACGGTGGCCGGGATGGACAGGACCATGTAGCCGACCGGCCCGAACATGCGAGTCGCGGTAAGGTGACCACCCGAAAGGGTGTCGTCAGTGACGGGTGCGCCGAGCTGGGCGGCGATGTGGGAGACCTGGCCCCGGCCGCCGTCTTCGGTGGCTCCCACGTACACGGTGATGTTCGTGCCGATGGCGGGCACGGGCACGCCAGGATGGGCGGCCAAGTAGGCGGCCAGGTCACGGAGCCCGGTGATGAACTGCTCGCGGGCGACGGGCTGGGTGGTGTACTGCATGACGGTTTCCCTTTCTTTGGGTTGATCAGGCGACATAAGGGGTCGCCGGGAGGGTGGCCGGGCCGAGCGGGGACGCCATGCGGCGGGTCCAGGCGGCGTGGTCGGCCAGGGCGATGATGTTGGCGTCGGTGAGGTAGGCGGCGCGGATGCGCTGGGGGACGCCGCCTTCTGTGATCAGGAAGGCGACCCCGGGGGTGGTGGGGCGGATTTCGGTGGCGTCGAAGCCGGACTCGGACCAGCCGTCGCCCAGGATGATGTTGCTGCTGCCGGTGGAGGTGCAGCGGAAGGCGGCGCGGTAGCCGAACAGGTCCCGGACGGACTTGGGGATGATGTCTACCGATGGCCGCTGGGTGGCGGCGATGACCAGGATTCCGGCGGCCCGGCCCCGGGCTACCAGGTCCCGGAACAAGGCGACGAACTCGCGTTGCTGGGTTTCGGTGCCCAGCACGGTGGAGTACAGGGCGATCTCGTCGAACATGACGGTGATGACGTTCACGTCATCGGACGGCTCGATTTTGCGGCGGCGGTGAGCCCGCAGCCAGGTGTAGCGGTTGTCCATCACCTTTTGCAGGCGTCGCAGGGTGATGATGGCGTGGTCGAGGTCGGGGCCGACGAATTCGTCGGCCAGGTCATCCCACATGCCGAGTTCGACTTGTTTGCCGTCGAACAGGACCATCCGGTTCTTGACCGACAGGGCGGCGTGAGCGGCGAACAGGTTCAGCAGCCCGGATTTGCCGCCGCCGGGTTCGCCTGCGGCCAGCAGGTTGCGGTAGATGATGCGGGTGTAGACGGGGGCACCGAATTCATCGATCCCGATGTAGATCGGGTCGTACATGGTCAGCAGCGGCCCGACCGGGATCGTGCCGGGAGTGTGCACGGGGCCGTTCATCATGGGTCCTCCTTCGAGGGAGAGGGACCAGGCCTCAGCCCGCACCGGAAAAGGGCTACGGGCTGAGGTCGGGTCAGCGCAGGCCCCGTGGCGGACTGGTTTAGATCCAGTCGGACACGTCCGGGTTGGTGGAGCCGGGGGCCGGGTCAGGTGCGGGTTTTCTGTCCGCACGGATGGGGGTGGCTGGCCTGGCCGGGGGCGTGACCTCACCGGAGGTGACGTCGGGCAGGTCCAGCGCGGTTGGCACCTCGATGTCCTCGTGATCGCGGGGTGGGGTGCCTTCGGTGATGAGGTTGAGCAGCGGCGTGACGGCCGGTGCGGTGAAGGCGTTGCGCCGTTTGATGTCCACCCGCACGAGGGCGGAGTTGGTGTCGGAGGCGGATTCGGCGATGGCGGTGTCGGCCCAGCACGCCACGGCGATCAGGTCGAGGCGGTTTTGCAGGTCGGCCAGGGCCAGGCCGGGCCGCAGCCAGATCCAGACCCGTTCCCCGACGGGGGTGGGGATGGCGAAGAAGATCAGCGGCAGGCTGCCGGTGCGGTTGGTGATGATGAATTCGGAGAAGCAGACCCGGATACGGTGCCGGGTGATCAGGCACCAGGCCGACGCGATGGTCGCGCGGCGGGTCTGCGGGATGGCGGCGGGGACGCCGACGACCAGGACGACGGTCCCGATCCGGTACGGGAGAGTGGTGTGGCTGGCCAGGTCGACCCAGCCAGCACCCAGGCTGAATGCCAGGGTGATTTCGGCGGTCCACCACCAGATGACCCGCAGTACGGGCCAGATGAGCACGATGCCCGAGGTGATCAGGGCGGCGGCCAGGCCGATGAAGATGCCCACGGCCAGGGCGATGATGGGGTGCCATTTGCTGGCCAGCACGGTGGCGGACAGCAGGGCCACGACGGGCCACAGCACGTAGAAGACGATTTTCGCGGTGCGGACGGAGGACCGGCGGACCGGTTCCTCGATCACAGTGACGGTGCCGGATCGGCGGCCACCAAAGCCACCGCGGCTAGACTTAGGCATGGCGAAACCTCCTGGTGATGAGGGGGTTGGTGCTGAAAGGGCGGGACCAGGCGTTGACGCGCCTCGGAGCCCGTCATGCCGGGCCAGAGGAAATAGGGTTTCTTCTGGCCCGGCGCTGAACGGCTAGTTGGGGCTGATGACGACCGGCACAGGCTGATCGGCAGGCCGGGTGGCCAATTCACGGACGTACAGGGCGATCGTGATCACCGTCTCCATGAAGTCGGCGGTGGCGCTGATCCGCTCCATCACGTCCGATTCGGGACGCAGCGCGTGCAGATCGGTGATCGATGCGTTGAGCACTTCGAGGCCGATTTCGATATCGGACCGCAGGTCCGGGGTTGAGGTGCCAGCGGCGTCACGCTGGATCTCGGTAATCGCACGGCCGAGATTGGTTTGCATTTTTTCTCCTGTCAGAGGCGGGGGCACATAGGGCCAGCCCGTCACGGGATTCAGATAGGGGATGTTCCTTTTTGACGCTTAAGCGTCAGGACACCGAGGGGGACACTCAGGTATGCGGTGAACAGGAATGCCGGTTACTGAGGCTTGACCGACGGCGTGCCTGCGCCCACCTTGATCTCCTCGGCGCGGAACGCCACACCGTTGCGCCCATTGGTCGCCCACGGCAGGGCCTCCAGCTTGGACAGGAACACGAGCTGACCAACCTTCACGTTCGGCTTCTCTCCAGCCGTAGTGACGGTGATGACCTCGCCCCCGTCGTCGTCCAGGACGAACACCTGCGTCGACCACATCAGCCGGCCCGTCCCGCGCTCTTGCTTCTGGCGGCCGCTCTGGCCGTCGTTCTTCTCGATGGCTTCCCGAGAAACCGTGACCTGCTTGGAGGTGGTGTCCACGTAGAGCTTCATCAGGCTCTCCCTTCGATTCGCGGCCAACTGTTGACCACGTAAAGGAGATTGCCGTGTCCGAAGGCACACAAATAGTGACATCGGGGGTGGCAGAGACGGACACTTGGGTGACAGGGGGCTGTCACCGTGCCTGTCATCCCCGTGTCATGGGCGACACTGGAACAGACGGGTGAACGAGCAGGAGGGCGTGCGGCAATGGCTGATGAGCGGCCCGCGTGGGCACGGCGGATGGCCAGCGAACGCAAGACACGCGGCTGGAGCCACTCCCAGGCAGTGCAGGCGATGCGGGCGCACGCGCCGTGTGAGCTGCCCAGTGACAGCAGCCTGCTCCGGCAGTACAAACGCTGGGAAGCCGGGGAAGTCGAACCCGATCGCGGGAAGGCCGAGCCGTTCTACAAGCCGATCATCGCGGCGATGTACGGCACCGCCACCCACGCGATTTTCCCCGTCGCGCCGCAGCGTGACGCTGGGGCGGACGTCCTGGCGATGACGGGCATGGACACCTTGGAGCTGGTCGGCCGGTTGCAGCGCTCGGACCTGGATCAGGCCACGCTGGATGGTCTGCGGATCATGGCTGACCGGTTGTGCTCGGAATACCCGTTCATGCCCGCTGACCAGCTGCTGACCGAGGGCCGGGCCTGGCTGCGGCGGATGACCGCCATGCGGGACCAGCGGGTGACCCTGAAGCAACACCGGGAGATCCTGGTCCAGGCGGGCTGGGTGGCCCTGCTGGTCGGCTGCGTGGAGTACGACACCGGCAACCGGCAGGCAGCCGAGACCACCCGCCAGGCGGCCCTGTCGCTGGGCACCGACGCTGATCACGGGGAGATCATCGCGTGGGCCCACGAGATGCGGGCGTGGATCAACCTGACCAGCGGCGACTATCACGGTGTGATCGCTGCCGCACGGACGGGGGCCGAGGTCACTCCGCACAGTGGTGTCGCCGTGCAGCTCGCCGGCCAGGAGGCCAAGGCATGGGCACGACTCGGGGACCGGCGGCAAACCGAAGTCGCCCTGGACCGGGGACGACGGTTGCTGGAATCGATGCCGTACCCGGAGAACCTGGATCATCACTTCGTGGTCGATCCGGGCAAGTTCGACTTCTACGCCATGGACTGCTACCGCATGCTGGGCGATGACACGATGGCCGAGCACCTGGCCAAAGAAGTCATCCAAGCCAGCACCGACTTTGATGGCCAAGAGCGAGCTCCGATGCGTCTGGCCGAGGCGAGGGTAACTCTTGGGGTGGTGGCAGCCCGAGGCGGCGATGTGGACTCGGCGGTCAGCCAGGGAGAACGGGCACTCAGCGGTGAGCGCCAGTCGCTGCCGTCGCTCTTGATGACCAGCCGTGAACTGACCAGGGTCCTCACCGAGCACTACCCGTCGGAGTCCAGCACTCAGGACTACATTGACCACCTGCGGGTGCTGAGCGGAAACTGACCAAATCTAGGGTCCGGGCATCCTGGTATCGGTCCGTGAGAACTTTCTGTACGTCTTCAAGGCGGTCCCACAGGGCCCGCTCGCGCCGCCGACACGGCGGCTGCCCGGCACTCCCGCTGGCGCTCCCATGCCGGGCAGCCCCGAACGCCGGTCGGCTGGCGCGAAAGCAGAAGTTCCGACCCCGCCGTGACGAGCAGGATTTACCGGGTCGAGTTCGACAGGACGGATAATTGACTCCCGCCCCGTCATTGTCCGCGGCCGCCAGAACCCGTCAAGGGCGCCTTCGGCGTCCCTTCGGGCAGACCCTTGACTGAACCTTGGCCGACAGTCGCGGAGTTCGCAGCTATCGGGAGCCGGGAGAGGACTGGGCCGAAGCGGTAGGGCCGCCAGGCAGCATGCTTAGCCGATGCACGCCAGGCTCGCCATGGCTTGACTCCCGCCAACGTGGATCCAGTCGACCACTGACTGACATGGTCGGATGCCAAAGCTCAGCGGCCAAAGGAAGATCGGGATGACGGGCGTACGCGCCCTGGTATACGTTGACCTGAGCCAACGCCAATGCGGGGGTGTATGACCGCTTCGTGAAGCAGGCAGGAGTTGCGATTCTAGATGCAGGTGACCCGGAAGGCCATGCGAAGCCGAAGCGTGAGCAGTTCCGCCGTGGGAAGCAGGGCTTATAACTTTGCAGGGCTCTCGTATAGATTATCGACCCGCCCGCGACACAACGCCACAGACGGATTGAACCGTATGCGGCGGAAATCGGATAAGAGATGATTAAACTTCCGGTTGTTTACCAGCTAGACATAGACGGCTACGGGCTTCTTCCGGGAACCAACTCAAGACCGGGCCTGCAAACGCGCTTTGCACCCGGTCTTAAGCTGATCCTTGGCGCCAATGGTCTCGGCAAGACTACGCTGGTAACCATTCTCTTCCGCATGCTGGCAGGCCCCTCAGATATTCCGAACCTTAGTTCTGGAGAGGACCTAGGTAACCGTCGGCTTGAAGCCAAATCCATTAGCCGCATAGAACGCCGAATTTTCGCTGATCGCGTCAGTGATGGAGCTGTAGATGCACGTGCTACTCTCGGCTTTTACCTTGGCGAGACTAGAATTGAGGTTAGTAGAAGTCTAAAGACACTTGAGATGCTCACCCTCGCTGTTAACGGCAAAGAGGCCGAAGTGGGCGATGAGGTATTTGAGCGGTTGGTTCAAGAAAACGCTGGAATGTCTTCTTTTGGCGACTGGATTCTTGCACTCAGGTATCTAGTATTCTACTTTGAAGACCGTCGGGAACTGATATGGGACCCTTCAGCTCAACGTCAACTTCTTCGGCTTCTATTTCTCCCACCCGCTGAAGCGGCCGAATGGACGCGCAGAGAGCGCGAAATACTTAAACTGGATAGCGACGTCCGCAACAGGCGGAACGTGCTCAGAAAAGAAGAAAACACAATTGCCCGCGCTGAGGAATACCTTGAGACCGTAGGCGAAGTTCGCCAACAATTGGGTCTCCTGCAACGGATCCAAGAAGATGAGACCGAGCGGCTAGACGTTCTCAACGACGAATTTGTTACTATCGCCGCACGCCGCGATACAGCACGGCTAAATGCGCTCACTGCTGAGCAAGACCACGAATCTGCTATGCGCGGTCTCGAACGTCTGCAGCTACGTGAGATCGAAGCGGCCTTCCCAGACGCTACCGAAACTGGCAAATATATCGTTGGGCAGATCCTGGCAGAAGAGAAGTGCCTGACGTGCGGATCAGATGTCCCAGACTTTGCACATGAAATACAAGCGCGCATAAGCAGGCATGAGTGTCCGGTCTGCGGCTCGCCAATCGGCACAGACGAGCATCATAGTTCCGGTACCAAACGCGATCACCGTAGAGCATTGAAGTTGGTTGAGGACTTGGAAGTCCAAGTGAATGCCTCCACTGAAGAGAGGATGGCCGCTGAAAAGGACTTCATTGATCAGCTCAATGAGATCTCTCGATTGAATGCAAGAACTACGGTACGCTCCGCCGAGATTCGCGATCTCCTACTTAGACTACCGCCTAACGAGCAAGAGATTCATCAGCAACGGTCAGAATTGGCCAATTATTACGCTCGCTTGCAGCAAGACCAAGCAGAATTGCGGGAACTAAGGGAGCAATTCCACGAGTTCGTTACGGTTGTCAACGAGCAAATTTCTCAACAAAAAGAGGTGATCAAGACTGCCTTTGACGGATACGCCGAAGGTTTCCTTTTTGAAGAGTGTGCGCTACTGTGGTCACCCAAGAAAAGCCGCATAGGTCAGGAAGGTGATCTAATGGAGTATGCGGCCTTTGAAATGGATATGACAGGTAGTGACTTTAAGACTTCGCATCGCCGGACTGGACCTGAACAGGTATCGGAGAGTCAGCGTGAATTTATCGACCTCTCATTCCGAATGGCACTGATGGATGTTGCCTCCCAAAGTGGCGGAACGCTAGTTA
Source organism: Streptosporangiaceae bacterium (assembly GCA_965277615.1). GTDB lineage: Bacteria > Actinomycetota > Actinomycetes > Streptosporangiales > Streptosporangiaceae > Bog-532. Next base: position 2,136,061 of record CBDIDG010000005.1, read on the forward strand.
TAGACGCTCCTGAATCGTCTCTCGACGCAGTGTTTGCAACTAGAGCAGCCGAGGTACTAACGCGCTTTTGCGCCTCAGAAAATAATAGGTTGATCGTAACATCAAACCTTGTTGATGGTGACTTGGTCCCTGCCCTATTGAAAGGGGCTAAGATACGATCAAGTCGGGATCAACGTATCGTTGACCTATTGCGCATAGCGGAGCCAACTGCCGCGGTAAGACGTCTTCACAACGATTACGTTAAAGTTCGCCAGACTATGTTCATGCGCGCTCAGGCGGTGGACGAATGAGTAGTCAATTGCTTCCAGTCGAGTTGCAGCGGACGGAACGCAAACTGCGTCTCGTAGCTATCCTCGATGCTTGTCCTTTGGTTGGTCTCTCGCCCACAAACATCACCACCCTCCACACAATCGCCTATCTAGCCGATGCACTGGCTCCCGTATGGCACTTGCCCATCCTTGACGGCCAGATCCTCAAACAAAGACGGTACCTGTTTTTCCCGAGCCTCCAACGCGATTTGGATCTACTAGTCGGTCATGGCGTAGTCCACGCTTCCAGAGTTAGGTACGTTCAAAACGAAGAAGATATTGGGTGGCGACTTGACGCGCACTACGCGCTTGAGTCGAGGTTCTCCGAGCGCGTCTTGTCGGTAGCCCGGTCGCATGAGCGCCAGGCAAGGAAGCTTAGATTCATCCGTGAGGTTGTATATGCCGTATCAGGGCTAGGCCCTATTGGTATTGACGGTCTCGGCCTAATTGATGCCGCTTATTCGGACCCTCTTGTTGACGTAGGCGGTCTACTCGATATCGACACTGAGTCGGGTCGCGCTAACGCGACAGCTCAAGTTGCACTCAGGTTCGCTGCACTCACTCAGGACTCCCACGACCTCACAGACTCAGAATTGGTTCATTTGTATGTGCGGCACCTCTACACGAGGATGCAGGTTGCCTAGCTTGTTGCCGGATCCATGGTCCGATGAGCAGCTGCTCCATACTGTCGGGAACTACGGAGGGGTGGGCGATGATTCAGACCAGCCAGACACTGTGCGGTTCCTGCGAGGTGTGGCGCGCCTTGTTAAGAAGAGACTAAGAGGAGTGCGCGAACCGGCACAGGCACCCGCGGTTTTCCTACTATGCCCGACAGAGCCCCAGACTGTAGACAATGATGTTTTGGAGTTTCATCCGATGCTTGACGAGGGCCTCATACCAGTCGAGGGGCGACTTTGGCTTGTTAGTCCTGTAGTAGTTTCGGGGAAGTGTATGCCTCTTGACGCTTTGGAAGACAATGAAATGTTTGAGGTGGTCGTAAGACAACTTAAACAAGGTGATGTACCAGCCGTCATATATGATCCGCGAACTAATCCTGCTCAGATTCGTTATTACCGCGCAGGCCTACAAGAGGCGGACACCTGTGATGTTCTTAATATGGCAGCGGAATTTGTAGATCTTCAGCGCGTCCTAGCCGCTGTCGATCGAGTATACGAAACTATGCTTATCACGCCCGACGCTCAAAGCCAAGTAGGAAAACTCTGGCAGAACGCACGCCGTTATTGGCCTGTGGAGAAGGCAGAATTGACGATCCAGATGTACCTTGAGACGGCCCTCTGTGTCGCCTTCCCAACTTGCACAATTAGGCGGGAGCAGTCACAAGTAACAGGCAGGCTGGACATTGAGATTGAGGAGTCAGATTCTGAGCGGCCTGGTTATGCCATTAGGCACGCACTTCTGGAGTTGAAAGTACTTCGTAGCTTTGGGAGTACAGGGGTCGCGGTGAGCGAAGTTCAAGTCCGTAAGTGGATAGACGAAGGGATCGACCAAGCCTATACCTACAGAGAAGAGCGAGGAACGTTGCAGTCGGCTCTTTTCTGTTTCGATATGCGTAAGTCACAAACCACGGTCTCTCGGTTCAAGGAACTAACCGATAAGGCAACCAGGCTTAAGGTGCCTATACACGTTTGGGGCCTGTTCCCTTCCGCGAAGGCTTACAGGGCTTTTCGTGCCTCGCGGTTGAACTAGGGATCAGAGGACTCTGTCCTGGCGCCATGCTGCTTCGAATGTTCAAGACGAGGGGCCGAGCACAATCAGCGTCTCAGCAAGTTCAGGTCGCCAGCCCTGCTGTGCTGATGACTTCATGTGACGAATTGGCTCACATCGATCGATTACCCAACCTCGGTGCTGTGACAATTCAGTGAGTATGCCAGCTACTGGAATTGTTATTCCTGAGTAACGGCTATCGCCTACAACTATCCAGCATTGACCGCCGACCGCGAGACGTGAAATGACCTGATCTAGCACAGTGGCGAGGTCATGAAAATATCCGCCGATCATTTGTGGAATCCACCGGCTCCATAGCGATTCCTTAGCGTCCTGGAGTTGCTCAAGGACGGAATCAAGAGTGGCGGAGCCGCTTGGAGCGGACGGGTAGTCGCGCATGAGTTGTACATGAGATGTGAGAGTGGCGTTCCGAAGGTTACGATTATCTTCAGAGCGAGTCAGATAGCCAAGCATCCACAATTCTAGATTATATACATCCGTGTAGTCGAAGGAGTTTGGATACGGTGGCGAGAAGACAGAAAGGTCATACCGCTCGTCAAGCTGCACTTCGCGAGCATCACCGCGAATGACAACTGAGACGGTCTCTGGGCGGCGAGAGAAAGTTTGGATATCGAGGATGGCAGTTTCGGCTCGTGCCGCGAAGAGAGACTCCACCCTTTCGGGATGCGCTGGTATTTCTCCCCACTTTTGCCTGTAGCGTCTGCCCTTCCCGCTTACAATGACATTGCTTACATCGGCCAAAAGGCCGCCTACTATAACACGGAAAAGCCGACGTATTTGAGCATCTTCTACGGAATCAATCACTGACACGATTGCAGCGAGTCTTGCTGCAATCGGGACGTTGAAAAGCCATCGCTCATTCAAGCCCGGTTGAATGAAGGTATCAGGTACGTTCTGGAAGTACTCATAAGGATCAACATGACACCGTCTAGATCGCCGACGTATGTCAGCCAACGCCTTTACCACTTCGTCCGGATCGTACCGCGTCAACTTTGCCTCAATCGCATCAGCAAGAAACGGGTTAACCTCCACGGTTGTCGAATCAATACCAAGCATTTGGCACGTCAATGCGGTCGTACCACTTCCACCGAATGGATCAATGCATGTCCTGACTTCGCACCTTGAGGCACGCACTGCCTCGGCAATAAGTTCTGGGGTAAACGCTTCCTTGAAATGGTGCCATTTCTGGAAGGCCAGAGGGGCGGCCTTGTCGTTAGTACCTAGCGAAGGAACATGACGATTCCCAGTCCACCTTAGGAAGTCGGATTCAAACGAGCCAACGGTCACCATGAGTCCTTGCCATTTCGCTCATAGTGATACAGCTTGCCTGGTATTTCTGTCATCCCACCAAGCTTCTTAAGTGGACTTGTCATAGCTACATGCTAGCAACAGCTTGTCAAGCGGTAGTGTTATTTCGGACGTGTCGTTGGATTTGTCCAGGTCCCATCAGTAAAGGTGTGGACTTTGGGCGGCCGTTGCGTATTTGCAACCTAATTCTTCAGGAGGGCCCTCGGCAGGGAACCGTCTCTGTCTTGACCAGCCAGCCAGGTGTCAAGCGATGATTCATTGCTCAGAACAGATGACTCTTCCCTGCTCGACCTGCTGGCCATGGTCGATGGCGTGAACGCATTGCGGGACGCAGTTGTCCAAGGATGCCGAGCGTGGGTAGATCCAGGGTGACTGGCTGGTTTCCTCGGCTGAGTCTGCTGGTCGGGCCGACGAGATTCTTGCCAAGGCCGCCGGGGTGCTGGCTGGTCATGCCCCTGGCAACGTCCAGACAACGAACTAACGCGGGCGTGGGCAGCGGTGGGCCGCCCTTTCGCACGCCGAGGCGATCCGCAGCATTGCGACAGCTGCATTCGGAGTCGATCAGACGGGCGTGAACACTTACCCAAATAGTGGCTTGAGTCGCCATCTAGCGATCATGGCCCTTCGTGGCAGGTCCACGCGCAGTGTTACGAGGTCACCCCTGACCTACGCAGAAGGCGACAATCCGGCCGTAGTGGCACTCGATGAGCTGGAGACCCCCGCCGAGGGTGCAGCACCAAAGTGCAGCAACCGCACCAACTTCTGACGACCGCATTCGACCAGCAGTGAGCTGCTGGCCTGCGTCAGCGACCCTTGACGTCCTCCCTGCCCCTAGATGGTAAGGAGAAGGTCTACGGTTCGATTCCGTAACGGGGCTCCAGGTCACAGGCTTTCCGGACCTCGGATTTACATGATCCAGTGACTAACCAAGTGACTTCGGCGTAGCAGCCACACCTACTGCGCCTTTTCATTCTCTGAGTCGTCGCCGAAGACAGCGTCCATCACGGTCGCGCCGCCGCGGATAGCGGGCACGATCACGTGCCGGTACACGGTCTCGGTGACGTGGGTGGACTTGTGGCCCACGGTGTCGCTGATCTCCTGCAACGGCACACCGTTGCTACTCATGATCGACACCGCGGTGTGCCGTCCCTCATGCGCGTGCCAATGACCGATCCCGGCCCGCCGCGTCATCTTGCTGAATCGCCAGTTGAACGCGTCGCTGGTGTACATGCGGCCGTCCTCGTGGCAGAAGACCAGGTTGTTGTCCTGCCAGGTAATCCCGGCGGCGAGCCGTTCCGCGACCTGGAGCTTCCGGTGCGCCACGAGCGCGGTCACAGCCCGCCTAGGCAGGGCTAGCGAACGCTTGGACTTCGGCGTCTTGACGTCTCCGGTTCGGCTCGCTGACTGCCACACGTGGATGACTCCCTGATCGAGATCCACGTGGTCCCAGGAGAGCTTGCGCAGTTCTCCGGGGCGGAGGCCGAGTGTGAGCGACAGCACGAACAGTGCTTCGAACCTGCGGCTCGTATCAGTCTCCTCGTCCAGGCCGAGTTGCTCCCGGCAGGAGCGGCAGGTCGTCGTACTGAGATCGGCGTCGACCTCAGTGGCGGAGTCCTTGCGGCGCGTCCACGTGCCGCAGGCCAGTTCGCCGGTTTCGGTAGCGGCGTGGGTCGCCGCGTCCTTACCCGCGCTTACCTTGACGACCTTGACGTAGCCCGTGGCCTGGCCGCCGGCGGCCCTGAGCACCTTGCCCGCCTCGCTCTCACTCATGGCCCGCGAGGGATGGCCCGGCTGGCCCTTCGGCAGGTCAACCAGCTCGGCGACGTTCCGGCCGATCAGGTCGTACTTCTGGGCCCGGCGGATTGACCTGATGAGCGTGCTCTTGATCTTCACGAGCGACGCTTTGCTCAACGACTTGGCAGTGTTTCGGAAGAACCGGTCGGCGTCGGTGGCCTTGAAGTCCTTCAGCTTCGTCGCGCCGATCGCCGGATAGATCCACTTCTCGGCTGCGCCGCGGTAGGTGGCCACCGTGTGTGGGTCGAGCTCCAGCGAATCCAGCCAGTCGGTGACGCACTGCCGGACGGTGTATGCCGCCGGTGTCTGAATGCCGGCCTTGATCTCTTCGTGCAGCTCGTCGAGCTTGTCCTTGACCTCGCTCTTGGTTTTGCCGCGCACGGTCCGACGGCGGCGCTTACCGGTGCCATCGATGCCGAGCGAGATCGTGCCTTGGTAGCACTTGTTGGTCGTGTCCCAAGAGATGCCGTCGTCACCGCGCTCACGGCGTTTCCTCGGTTTGGATGGTGATCGTGCACCCATAGTTTCAGCTCCTTCCGATGGACTGTCCTCCCTCGACATTACGTTAAGACGTCCCTAGACGTCCCCTCATTTCAGGCCGCATCTTCACGTGCGGCAATGAACTCGGCGAGTTGTTCTTCCGTGATCCGGCGCGACTTGCCGATCTTGAGGCTGCGGAGTTGCCGGGTGCGTAGCAAGTAATAGACCTTGTCCCGGCCGACGTTCAGCATCTTGGCCACCTGCTCGACGGTGTAGGCCTGCATCGATCGATCACCTCCTCTGGTTGTGGCTCTTCCCGGGGCATCTCCTAATGAGTGTTAGCGGGTCTGCCGTACGGCAGACCCGGTGCCTGGTGGCCGCCGGCGGGTGAGCACTTGCATCTCCTGGGTTCTGAGCCCTGACGAGAGACCGTGCCCCTGCCGGTGACCGGGAGAGCTGAATCGCTGCTGGGATGTCGTGCCCGCCGGCTGGCGTGAGCACAGTTTCATTAGGTCGCTGATGGTTCTCCCGCAGGCTGCTGAGGTGATTCGGCGTTGCGGACGGGAGAACCGGTGCGGCTTTTCGTGGGCGATGACTGGGCTGAGGACCATCACGATGTGGAGGTGATGGATGCCGCGGGCCGGGTGCTGGGCAGGAAGAGGCTGCCTGAGGGCGTTGCCGGGATGGCCGGGCTGCACGAGCTGATCGGGCAGCAGCTGAGCGATGATCTGGACGCCGCGCAGGTGGTGATCGGGATCGAGACCGACCGCGGCCCGTGGGTCGCCGCCCTGGTCGCGGCCGGCTACTCGGTGTTCGCGGTGAACCCTTTGCAGGCATCGCGGTACCGGGAACGGCACGGCGTGTCCGGTGCCAAGAGCGACGCCGGTGACGCGCACATGCTCACCGACATGGTCCGCACCGATTCCCACCAGCTCCGGGCCGTTGCGGGTGACAGCGCCGGGGCAGAGGGCCTGAAGGTGCTGGCCCGCACCCACAAGACGCTGATCTGGGAGCGGACCCGGCAGACCCAGCGGCTGCGGCACCAGCTGCTGGACTACTTCCCGGCCGCCCTGGAGGCCTTCGGCGACTTGGACGCCCCCGATGCGCTGGAGCTGCTGGGCAAGGCCACGGAGCCAGCCCGGGCCGCGAAGCTGACCCGCGCGCAGATCTCCGCCGCGCTCAAGCGCGCCGGCCGCCGGAACATCCACGAGAAGGCAACCGCAGTCCTGGCCGCGCTGCGCAGCGAGCGCCTGGGCCAGCCAGCGGCGCTTACCGCCGCCTACGCGGCCACCGTGCGGTCCCTGATCGCGGTGATCACCACCCTGAACGAGCAGGTCAAGGCCCTGCAAGGGCAGGTGGAGGAAAATTTTGGCCGGCACCCGGACGCTGAGATCTACCGGTCCCAGCCCGGCATGGGGGCCGTCCTCGGCGCCCGGGTGCTCGGCGAGTTCGGCGACGACCCGCACCGCTACGCCGACGGCAAGGCCCGCCGCAACTACGCCGCGACCAGCCCGATCACCCGCGCGTCCGGAAAGAAGAAGGTTGTCGCCGCCCGGTTCATCCACAACGACCGCCTCGTTGATGCCCTCAACGCGCAGGCCTTCGCCTCCCTGAACGCCTCGCCCGGTGCCCGCGCCCACTACGACGGCCTCCGCGCCCGCGGCATCGAGCACAACGACGCCCTGCGGCGGCTGGCGAACAGGCTCGTCGGCATCCTGCACGGATGCCTGAAAACCCGCACCCTCTACGACGAAGCCACCGCCTGGTCCCACCGGCAAAACCTCCCTCAATCTTCCGCCCCGGCTTGACACTTAAGCTCCTGGGATGTCTCTCGTTCTGCTACTCGGCGTGATCGTCCGCGTCCTCGTCCGTGCGTTCGTTCGTCTGCCATTACGTGCAGACGCGCGCGAGGCTCGCGGACGCGGACGATCACGAATCGTCACCGCCTGCCGCACGCCACCGGCCGTGGCTGACCTGGATCACCTGGCTTCGCAAAGCGAGCCTGCGCAGCCGCTCGTAAATCCACGTTCGGCCCATCCCGGTGGCGGTCATGAGCTCAGCCACAGTGGTGCCCGCTTCCGGAGCCAGGGACAGAGCAGCCCACAAGATGGCCTCTGGAGCGTCGTCCGCGCCGGTACCCTGCTTGCCGCTACCGTCCCTCGACGAACCCTCCGGTTCAGCGGCTGGCTCGTCACGGTCCTGTGCTCCGATCGCTTGCTGCGACACGTCATCAAGCGGCGGCCGGAGGCCGGAATGCAGTTCGGCGGTGCTGGCCACGTCCTCGTCCGTGATCAGGAAGGCGCGGGCCCGCCGAGGCGTGTCGTGTTCAGAGGCCGACACGAGGAACTTGCCGGGTGCATCGAGCGTGTGCGCTTGCCAGCCTGCGGCCAGCATGCCCTGGCCGAGGATGAGGTCGACGTCCTTGCGTTCGCGGACCCGGAAGCAGATCCGGACGTCCATCTGGGAGCGCACGGCCCCATGTCCCATGGCCTTCTGCGTTGGCCGCTGGGTGGCCGCGACCAGGCTGACGGCCACCGCACGCCCGCGCCGGGCTATGGAGTCGGCGTGCCTGACCGCGACTGGAGCGTCGTCCACGAGTTCGGCGTATTCGTCGATGAGAACAATGAGTGCGGGCATTTCCGGCGTCGGCTCCCAGACGCGCTGACCCCTCTCCGCCAGCTCTGCAGCTCGCGCTTCCAGCAAGGCAATCGCATCGGCCAAGAGGGCCTGGGCGTCGTCAGGCGTGGTCGCCAGCCGGTCCAGGCAGCGGAGCCATGGGCCGAGTTCCATGCCCTTCTTGAGGTCGATGCCCCATAGCACCACGTCGAGGCAGGCGGACAGGTTTCCGATCAGCACGTTGAGCCCGCCGCTCTTGCCCGCGCCGGTCGCCCCGCCGAACAGGACGTGGCGGCGCAGGAACGAGACCCGGCACGGGTCCGCGTCCTCGAACGGCCCCAGCTCGATGGGCTCGGTGATCGACGTGACCGACGGTCCGGGCCACGGGATCGCGTCGGCGTGGGGGTCGGTGCTGAGTACCCGCAGCTCGCACCGGTTGGCGTAGTTGTCGGGGGTCGGGTAGACGCGGACGGCGCCCCGGAAGGTGCCGAGACCGGACTCGATGGCCGGAATCTTGGCGATCACGTCGCGGATGGTCTGACCGCGGGCCAGGCGCAGGCGGGCCCGCCAGCCCCACAGATCCACCATCGCCGACATGACCCGCGATCCGGCCAGCCCGACGGCCCGCGCGATTTCCGGCCACGACTCAAGGGTCCGTTCCAAGCGGACCTTGGCCCGGCGTCGGCGGCTGGTCCACCAGGGGGCGGCACAAGCGACGGCCAGGATGACAGCCAGGACCGGCATCGGTGGTGTAGCCGGTCCGAGGGCGGTCGCCGCCGTGAGCCATCCACCGGCCGCTGCCGAGACCGCTGCGGCGTAAATACGCTCTGCGGACCTGGTGAGGAAAGGCCACTCTTTGCGCAGCCGTCGCGGCGCGGGCAGCGCCAGAACGATCACATCGGCGAATGTGACGGCCATCAGCCACGGCCACCATCCTGGGTGGGAACGGTGCAGCATCACCGCCGCGATCACGACGCCCGCGGTGGCTGCGACGGGGGCCAGTTCGGAGCGGTATCGCCAGAGCGCGCGGATGGCGATCGCACCGGCCGTCTCCGGAAGTGGCTCGTCTGGGCTGAGGAACATCGTTGGCTGAAAGCCGTCGCGACGGAGCTGGCGGGCGCGACGACGGAGCCGGTGTCGTGAGGGCCGGTTGGTCATGGCCGCTCGCGGTCCCAGGGTGGAAGTTGGCCCTGGGCTTCGAGTTCGTCCCGAAGGTAATAGAGGGCGTCGTCTTCGCCGTCGGCAGCGGCGCGCAGGGTGGCGCGGGACGCGGCCGTCAGGTTGTGAAGGTTGGTCAGCGTCCGGGCCAGGCGGGAGCGGAGCCGGCCGGCTTCCGCGGACAGCAGCGGGATCATGTCGAGGGCACGAGTGAGCGTGCTCATGGCCGAAGCAGCGTCGTCGTGTCGGCTGGCTACCTCCTGAAGATCAACGTCCAGGTAGTTCTTAGGTTCGGTCGTAATGATCACCTCCTTCGGTCGTGGTCAGCCCTGGCCCGTCAGGGCATTGATGATGGCGGTCACTGTGGTGCGGATTTCGGGCGCGAGGCTGGTAGCGGCCAGGAAGAAGCCGAACATCACGCAGATGAAGCCGTGCCAGACCTTGAGTCCGGCGTATCGATGCAGGAGCCACACCGCGACGCCGAGCAGCAGGACGAGTGAGACCGAGATCGCCAATACGTCTCACCGCCCCTCAGAGCTGGCCGCGATGATCGCGGTGAAGCGATCGGTGGCGCTGCCGAGCTGGACCAGGATGCGGGTCTTGACGTCATCCGATAGGGGAGTGTCGGGCCGGACGGTCAGGTCCGCCACCGCGGGGACCAGCGGCGCGTACTTGCGGGCGAGCCGTACGGCCTTCTCCCCGGTGGCGTAGAACACGCCGACGCCGTTGTCGGTGAAGTCCGAGATCTTGATGACCCGCGCCCATGGGCATGCGGTCAGGCTGTCCACGACATGCTCCCGGTACTGCCTGCCCTTATCGCTGCCGGGCGCGTAGATCGGGTTGGTCACCGCGGCCACCAGCTCCGCTACCCGCGCTCCGTAGACCGCGGCCAGCGCCGTGAACGCGCCCCGCCTCCCAGCTGTGGACAGTTCGTCGGCGTGGTCCTCGACAGCGTCGTGGAGTAGAGCCGCGCAGATCACGTCCGGCTCCCAGACGCCGTAATGGACCATGACACGGAGAGCCACGCGGAGCAGATGGTTCACGTACGGCTCACGTTGACGGCGATCGCAGGCGTGCAGCTGGGCTGCGAGCTGCAGAGCCCGGCCCACCTGCCCGCTGGAGGCTGGGTCAGCGAGCCGATCGGTCTCCAGCGCGAACCGCTCCCGGAGCCCCTGCTCGCCATACATGGTGGTGATGGCGTGCAGAGGCATGACCGAGAGCAGCTGACGCCGGTCAGCCAGGTCAGGCGTCGTAGTGGCCCGGCTCATCGGCGCTGTCCTTCCGAACCCTGGTTAGCCAGGCAGGAGCACCGATGCTCGTCGACGTCGTCCGCCGAATCGGGCCGGCGGACGTGCGCGCCGAGCAGGAGCCGGGCCAGGGCGGCGGTGGGCCGCGGTGCCCGGCTGGTCATCTTGGCGTCCGTCGGCTCCTGGCGGATACCGGCGACCACCACCGCAAGCAGCAGTACAACGATCAGGGCCATCACGGCCGCTATGAAGAGCACCGCGGCAAGCATCAGTTCTCAGCTCCCTTCTTGGCGGTGCGAATGGCTATGGCGAAGGTCCGGGCGCCGGTCTGGGCCTGTCGTCTGACCAAGCGGCGCGCAGTGCGGCGGCTGGCCGGCGTGGTCCTCCGCCGCCAGGAGATCCGGGCCCGGCACTTGCGGCACAGCCTGTGCGAATGTTCCGTCACTGCACCGCAGGGACACTGACGGCGCCGGCCCTCGGCAGGTGGAGCAAGAAGATCGGTATGCATCGGAACTCCTTCCACTCGGCGCCGTCGCCCAGTGTTCTGGAGCGGCGGCGGTGCGTCGTTATGCACCGCAGAATGCGCCGACAGAGGAGGACGCAGTGACTACGCAGCGGGACCGTGGGTGGACGTGCCGGGACGTCCCTACTAAGGTGATGCCGTCCTTTACGTCCTGCGGGCCTGGGTGGAATGCCAAACGAGAGGCTGCGAGCGCTCCTGCTGGAACGGGGAATGACGCCCGCCAAGCTGTCCGAAGCCGTGCAGGTGGACCCGAAGACCATCGAGCGCTGGATCACTGCGGGGCGCGTGCCCTACCGGCGGCACCGCTACTCAGTCGCCGCGTTCTTCGGCGTCGATGAGTCCTACATCTGGCCCGGTGCCCTGGACCAGGATCAGGTCGCGGCTGCCGCCCACAGTGAAATCGTCGCCGTTTACCCGCACCGTTGGTCAGTTCCGCGGGAGACCTGGGAGCACTTCTTCGCCCAGGCCGAACAAGAGATCGGCGCGCTGGTCTACTCGGGCATGTTCATGGCCGAAGACGTCGGCGTGCACCGTCTGTTCGCCGAACGGGCGCGCAACGGCGCACGGGTGCGGCTCCTGCTCGGTGACCCGGACAGCCCGCACGTGGCCGAACGGGGCACCAGCGAGGGAATCGACGAGGGAATGGCGGCCAAGGTCCGCAACTCCATCGTGCTGTTCCGCCGTCTGCAGACCGTCGAGAACGTGGAGATCCGGCTGCACGGCACAACGTTGTACAACTCGATCTACCGCGCCGATGACCAGCTCCTCGTCAACACGCATATCTACGGGACGATGGCCAGCAATGCCCCCGTCTTCCACCTCCGCAAGGTGGCCGGCGGCGACATGGTGACCACATACCTGGAAAGCTTCGAAAGCGTCTGGGACGGCGCGACACCCTACGAGGGAGCGTGAGCCATGGGCCGAAGGATTGACTACTACAACGATCCCGAGGCGCCCAAGGCGAACAGCCTCGTCCCCTCGGTCAACGTCGTCGTCGTCAACGACGCGGACGAGATCCTCATGATCCGCCGCTCCGACAACGAGAACTGGGCCGTCCCCGGCGGCGCGATCGACCTGGGCGAATCCATGACCCAAGCAGCCGTCCGCGAAACCAAAGAAGAAGGCGGAATCGACTGCGAGATCACGGGCCTAGTCGGTATCTACACCGACCCGAAGCACATCATCCTCTACACCAGTAATAACGAGGCACGCCAGGAGTTTTCCATCCTCCTCACGGCCCGTCCCACCGGTGGCACGCCCACTCCCAGCGACGAATCGACCGAGGTCCGATGGGTCCCGCCATCAGAGCTAACCGGCTACACCATGGACCGATCGATGCGAGTGCGCATAGGCCACTACCTGGATCGGCCAACAAGTCCCGTTCTGATCTGAACGCGGACTAAAGCGTCGGACGCCAGAACTCGGAGTGGTGAGCAATGAGGCGGCTGCTGACTCGCGCCACACTCGCAAGAAGGTCTGATTCGGCCATCTGCACGAAGCTGGTGACCACATCCGACGGCCCGTACCGCCGCCTGATCTCCGCCAGCCGGTCACCCACCGACACCAGGAACCCAGTAGGGCTCGTCGTCATGTCGCAGTAGGTGAGGGCATCGCCGAGTCTTGGATCAGGCACCGGAAACTCCGCTGAAAGCTCCTGGTTAAGCCCCCGCTCCTCCGCCTCAATGACAGCGCAGGAGTGGCTGGCCACCAGCCGGCACAGGACCGGATCAGCGCCACGCACATCGCGCAGGTACCGGGCACCGTCCAACGGATGAAACCCTGTGGCGGCCAGTTCGGGGGAGTAGCCGATGTCATGCAGCCAAGCCGCCGCCTCAAGCAACTCGGCGTCACCTCCGAGGATCGGAGCCAAGAACCGAGCTCGCCCAGCCACCCCCTGAACATGCGCCCACCGCCGAGGCAGTGGAATCTCAAGGAGCTTGCGTGCGAGTTCTTCGGCCCAGAGAGCTTGATCCATGCACTTCAGGCTAGACACCGGCCTCGGGACACGCACCAACGCTGTGTGCCGTCTGGGGACGTCTGGCTGTGTCTCGGGAGCTGCGAAAATCTATGATCACGGAGAAAATAACTTTTGCCCCATGAGTGGATCATTGTGCCAGCGGATTAAGAGTCTGCTGCTCCGCCGCTCTGGCTGTGCCAGATCGTGCCGGAAAATGCTGTGACCTGCCAGTTCGTGCGGCGAGCTGGCAAACCGGGTGCCGTATAGTGCCGGCTGCTACCGGGCCGTACCGGGGCATCCGAGCAACCATGGAGCAACCACCGATGCTTACAGGTCTAGACCACTGTGGCCGGGCTGACTGGGCTACGTCTGACGGCCACCTGGACCACGGCTGGCAGAGGTATAGCTGGTTCATATCAGTCGTGTCCGGAGTCCGACGAAGAGCGCCATCACGATTCGTGATCCCTGCTGGCAATGCCTGATTTTGCAAGGGCACGCCGACCGCGAGTGCCCGGAACACCGACACGGCCGATGTGCCCACGGTAGATTCCGGCCCGGTGAAGGGGGTCCGTGCCAGGTGGGTGCTCAGCGTGGCAGACGCCGGGCAGGAGCCGACAGAGATCGTGATCCACTTGCCATTTCCTGTCCCGAACTGCGTCGTGGTCCCCCTAACCCCAGGGCTAAGCGGCCTCGCCCGGGCTGCCCTGCGCGACCTCGTCCCCCAGGTTCCCGCACCCGTCGTCGCCGCCCTTAGCTTTCGCGCCACCACCACCCGGCGCCAGCGCGCCGCCGCCGGACAACCTGGAGCCGTTACATTACGCGGTCACCCGGCGATTGGCGCTGGATATGAGCTGCGGCGCTTCACCAGTTCCGCGTCCGCCGCTTCCCGCCATCTTGGCTGAGGTCAAACATGGGCGGTCAGCTGCCGATCCCATTGCCCTCCTGTACAAGCTCATCGGCACAGGCCGAAAGGTACCTGCGGGTGATGAGAATGTCGGGATGGTGGGGGCCGAGGACCCGCTCCCTGTCGCGTTTCGGTTACCGCCGAAAGCGCGACAGAGCTGGTTGTCACCCGTCGGTGTCTGCGGTGGCTTTGGTGGGTTTCTTTGCTTTGGCCGGGGCGGGGGCGGGCGGTGGCGTGGTGCAGCCCACGCAGGCGGGCTGTCTGTGGAAGTAGGCCGGGATGCTAGGGGAGTCGGTGGCCGGATTGGTGGCGAGCAGGATCGGCGGCCGGGGGGACTGGCTGAAGTCGAAGTCCTGATCCAGGCTGCCCAGGACCGGCTCGCTCTCCCGGACGTCGGGCCGTGGGTCGGGCCGCCCGTCAGTGGCCGGGTTGAGCCGGTCGCCACCCAGGAAGTCGTCTTCGATGAATTTCAGGTACCCGTCGCTGCTCAGAGTCTGGTGGTCGATGTAGCCGCGCTTGGCGTAAGGGGAGATGACGAGCCCCGGCACCCGCAGTCCGTAGCCGTTCTGGTCCACTTACGGCGGGTTTGCGTGATCGTAGAACCCGCCCCAGTCGTCCCAGGCCAGGAAGATCGCAGTGGAGTCCCAGTCCGGGCTTTTCATCGCGGCGTTGATGATCGAGGTAACGTAGGCCTGCCCTTGGTGCACGCTGGCCGGCGGGTGCTCGCTGTCCGGCCCGGACGGCGTGATCCAGCTGACTGAGGGCAGCGTGCCGGCCTTGGCCGCGCTGAAGTAGGAGTCCAGGTCCTTAATGTCGCTGAGCTGGTGGTCGTCCTGGACGTCACCGAACAGCGGCAGCGGGTTCCAGATGCCAGGAGTCCTGGCGCTCTGGGTGACCGGGGCGCAGGCCTCGGCCGAGTCGTTCGCACAGTCGGGCTGCACGCCGGTCTGCACGTAGTATGACCAGCTCACGTGATGCGCGTACAGCAGCCAGGTGATGTCGGTCCAGGCCAGGTCGATCGAGGTCTTCCCGTCGGCGACCTCGGAGTCCACCGCCTTGTTGAACTGCTTCACCCCGTAGGGCCCCACGATGTTGTTCACGCAGCTCATCGGCGACCGGTTCTTGCACTTGGCCGACCAGGCCGACACCATGTACAAGTGGTCGGGCAGCGACCACGACTTGACTGGCTCGTACATGTGATCCTGCAGCACGAAGTCCCGGGCGTAGGTCCAATAGTTCGGGATTTCCGCGCCAGTGTGGTAACCCATCACGTCCGGGGTGGCGCCGCCCAGACAGGCCGGGTCGTCAGGGTTGGTGCAGGTCTTTTTGGCGGCGTCGCGTTCCTTGATGAACCCGTCCATCTTCCCGCCGTCGACGTCCGCGACCGCGTTGGCCTCGCCGTGCGGGCCGCCGCCGTTCACGTCGGCGGTGTCGTGGTACGGCCGGGAACAGCCGCCCACAGGGTTCGGCACGCATACCGTGGGGGTGCCGTTTTTCATCGGGGTCCCGTCCACCCCCGGATAAGTGCCGAAGTAGGAGTCGAACGACCGGTTCTCCTGCATCACGATGACCACATGCTTGATCTTGTGGATGCCGGAGGACGCGGCCGTGGACGAGGTGGGCGAGGCGCTCGCCGAGGAGGACGAAGCGGACGGAGCGGGATGTGAACCAGTGCAGGCGGCGAGCAGTCCGGTGGCCACGACGCAGACACCAGCAGCCAGTACGGCCGCCCTACGCCTGTTTCGGATGCGGGAAATCATGACGCAACGCTAGGTGGCCCACCCTAGGAACGCCGTGTGCCGGGCCTGGGAAAACCCTGAGTGGACGCTCGGCTCTTCCCCGGCTCACGGTCAGGGAAGTCACGCAAGGCCACATCCAGACAGCTAATTCAGGGGGCAAACAGGGCATAACCCAACGTTGGTTCAGTACGGTGCGCAGGTTCGTCACCCAGAGCCGGGTGCTTTTATCCACTGAGCCACGTCGGCCAGTCCACTGAGCTGATTCCAACTTGCTTATGCCTTGCGGAGCTGAAATACGTGGATGGCTTTCGCGAGTTTCCCGGCGCCGCCAGGGGCAGCAGCGGAGCCTGGTGAGGATTTTCCACACCTTGGGCTGGGCGTTTGCCCGTTCGCCGAGGGCGCGGAGCTTCGCGTGGGCCCGGTTGGCCTGCTTCTGCGGTTCCGGCTTGTTCCTGCCCTTGTACGGGACCTTCGCCCAGCTACTGCCCTGGTAGCCCTTTGTCCGCGAGGGTGACCAGGCCGGCTTTCTCCAGTTCGCCGGGCACGCCCCAGATCCACTTGGCCTTCTTGTCGTGCACGGAGCCGGGCAGCGCCCCCGAAACCCAGAGGATGCTGCCGTCCGGACAGGCAATGAACTGGAGGTTCATCCCGTGCTTTTGGTGGTTGCCCGAATAGAAGGGCCGGTCCGCGGCGACCCGGTCGATCGCGATCAGCATGCCGTCACGGATGACATAGGCGTGACCTGCCCTTTTCGCGTCCCGGACCGCTTCCCTGAGCTTCGGGGCGCCGGGCGGCGAGCATCTCCACGGTCTCGTTCACGTACCGCCAGGCTGTGGTCCGGCCGATCCCGAAACCCGCCGCGAGCTGCGCGAACGTCTCGCCTTTGCGCAGGTAGGCCAGGACCAGCAGGGCTTCCTGGCCGAGGTTCAGCTTCCGCCACCGCGACCCGATGGCCTTCAGGTGACGGCGGATGATCCCCGCCGCGTAGTTCAGCGTCCGGGACGACAACGGCAGCGCGGCACGATAGAAAAGCACAGGAAGCCCCTGGTAGTGATGATGTTGCAGATCTTGGTCGACTGCTTCATCTACCGGGGGCTTCTTCATTGCCGGCGGAGGCGTGCCGCCGAGTGACCAGACCGTGACGAACCCATCACAACCAGGATGGAAAAGGCTAACTGTGCCCCCTAACCTCGCGCTTTCGCGCGGGCTGGGCCGGTTTCGCGTGTCAGATGGCTGAAAGGTGCCTCTGGCCAGCAAGGATATGTCTTGCGAAGGAACATATCTGAGGCTGGGACAGGAGCACCTTTCAGGTGAGCAAGACTACCGGGTTCTACCCCGGCATCGGTGTTGACGGCGCCGGGCGGGGCGTGGTCTCGCAGGCGGGCGGGACGCTGCTGACGGCGACGATCCGCGCGTCGGGCCTGGACCGGGCGCTGTCGGCGGGGCTGGCGCGCTGGCGGCGGCCGATGGCGGTGCATGACCCGGCGAAGGTCCTGCTGGACCTGGCCGTCCCCCTGGGTCTGGGCGGGGACTGCCTGGCCGACATCGCCGTCCTGCGAGCCGAGCCAGGGGTCTTCGGGCGGGTGGCCTCGGACCCGACGGTGTCGCGGACGATCGACGTCCTGGCCGCGGACGCCCCGGCCGCGCTGAAGGCCATCCACGCCGCCCGGGCGGCAGCCCGCCAGCGGGCCTGGGGACTGGCCGGGGAGCGTGGCCCGGCCGCCGGCATCACGGCCGCCGCCCCGCTGGTCATCGACCTCGACGCGACCCTGATCACCGCCCACTCCGACAAGGAACTGGCCCGGCCGACATTCAAGCGCGGATACGGCCACCATCCGCTCTGGGCGTTCGCCGACCACGGCGCCGCAGGCACCGGCGAGCCGCTGGCCGTGATGCTGCGAGCAGGGAACGCGGGATCAAACACTGCCGCCGATCACCTCACCGTGATCCGCGACGCGCTGAGGCAGCTGCCCTTCCACGCCGCCAGCACGTCCTGCAGAATCGGGCGGAAGGTCCTGATCAGGATCGACGGCGCCGGGGCCACTCACGAGGTCGTGAATTACATCGACGCCCGGCGGATGTCGTACTCGGTCGGATTCCCGTTGCCCGATAACACGCCTGAGCTGCTGAAGCTGATCCCCGATTCGGCGTGGACGCCGGCCTACGACAGTGACGGGCAGGCCCGCGACGGCGCATGGGTGGCGGAGCTGACCGGCCTACTGGACCTGGCCAGGAACGGATGGCCGAAAGGGATACGGGTGATAGCGCGGAAGGAGCGGCCCCATCCCGGGGCGCAGCTGCGGATCACCGACGTCGACGGCCACCGCGTCACCGCGTTCGCCACGAACACCCGCCCGGGCGGCCCGGGCACCCAGCTGCCGGACCTGGAGCTGCGCCACCGCCGCCGCGCCCGGTGCGAGGACAGGATCCGCACCGCAAAGGACACTGGCCTGGCCAACCTCCCGCTGCACGACTTCACCCAGAACCAGATCTGGTGCGCTGTCGTGGCCCTGGCCTGCGAGATCACCGCCTGGATGCAGATGCTCGCCCTGCACGGCCACCCGGCCCGCAGATGGGAACCCAAGCGGCTGCGCCTCCGGCTGTTCTCAGCCGCCGGCCTGCTGGCCGCCAGCTCTCGCATCACGACCCTGCACCTGGGCGGCCATAAACCCTGGACCGGCCTCACCCTGCAGGCCCTGCAGCGGCTGAAGACCTGCGCCGCGACCCCGGCGCCCAGCGGATAGCCGCCGGCCACCCGCCCTGACGACCCAGAGACAAACCCCGGCCAGTGGAACCGGCGCCACCGAGACGACCTCGGGCGCACTGTCACACCCACCAGGGAAAATCAGAACCGTTACCGGCCTCCAACGGCCAGACCATGATTAACGTCGGCCGCACAAAAGATCGAGGCTAACCGGCCTTATTGTAACTAAATTGCTTTTGGGGCTAACCGCCCAATCACCGCAATTGTATTGTTGCGGTACGACTACGGACGCGGTCACGCCGCCTGCCAGCATGCCCCCTCACGCGGATTCCGAATACTTACTTGCGGTCAGCGCCGGGTTCCGGGAAAGGTGCCCGCGCCGGGCAACCTCATCAGTGGCATTGCGGATTGCCCGGTGAAGGTGATGCGCCACTTAGTGACCAGTCGGCAGGCGTGCTCGGCGGTGGAGGCGTGACGCGGGAATGGTCCCGGATCCGATGGTCCTGAGCGCGGCGGTCGCGGTCGAGGGGCTGATCAGGGCGTCAGCGCCATCGGGCGGCAATGCTTGGGGGGAAACGTGAGGGTTTTCTGATTTGTCATGATTGCCGCGGCGGTGCGTGCAGGAAATTCTGGCCGTGTACCAATCCGGCGGGACCCCGGCACCGAATATAGATCGGCCTATTATGCGCTTACCGCCGGGCTAAGAATGAAAGCAGACTCTTAAGTTTGGGGGTTGTTTGGGGCCACCTCCCCGGGTATTGTCGCTGACGCACACACAACGGGGAATTGGGGGAATCAATGAATGCTACGGGAAACGCGCCTCCGGCTGGAAACGAGGGCCGGAACGAGCCGCAGAAGCGGCTCCTGGATCATGACTTCGTTACCAGGGCCATCAGCAGGAGCGCGGAGAACCGCACCGACCGTCGCCGGTTCCTGCGCAGCGCCGGGCTGGCCGGGCTGGGCGCGGTGGGTGCCGGGGCCCTGCTCAGCGCCGGGACGGGGACAGCGTCGGCGGCGACGCGCGAGGACGCGGACCCGGACGCGGGGGCGATCAGTGACTCGGCCATCTTGAACTTCGCACTGAACCTGGAGTACCTGGAAGCCAATTTCTACTCCTTCGCGGTCAATGGCCATGCCATACCGGGCAGCCTGATGAGCGGCCAGGGCACTCAGGGGGGAATCTCGGGCGGTAAGCAGGTGCCGTTCAAGACCGCGGGCATCCAGCAGCTTGCCCGGGAGATCGCCGGCGATGAGCTGACCCACGTGACGAGCCTGCGCTCGGCGCTGGGTTCGGCCGCGGTCTCCCAGCCGTCGCTGGACCTCATGAAGAGCTTCACCGCCGCGGCCCAGGCCGCGGGCGTGGTGCCGGCGGGGACGGCTTTCGACCCCTTCGCCAGCGAGAAGTACTTCCTGCTCGGCGCGTTCATTTTCGAGGACGTGGGGGTGACCGCCTACAAGGGGGCGGCCCCGCTGATCTCGAGCAAGACCTATCTCGATGCCGCGGCCGGCATTCTCGGCACCGAGGCCTACCACGCGGCCTCCATCAGGACCAGGATCTATGACCTGGGCCTGTCGGACATGGCCAACAAGATCTCTGCCGCCCGCGGCGGGCTGGACGACGGCATGGACCAGGGCGTGACGGTGAAGGGGGCGGAGAACATCGTGCCCACCGATCAGGCCGGCGGGGTCTTCGGCCGCACCCCCGGCGAGGTCCTCAACATCGTGTATCTGACGTCGAAGCCGGCGACCTCCGGCGGCTTTTTCCCCAGCGGCCTGAACGGCGTCCTGAATGCTAGCGGGACAGGCGGGATGCCGGCCGGCCCCCCGCAGACCGGCGGCGGCGGAACCGCCGGCGTCCAGGACAAGGGCTTGCTGGTCGGCGGCGGAGGCGCCCTGGCCGTGGCTGCGGCCGCCGCCACTATCGCCGCCCGCCAGCACCGCCGGCCCGCCCCGCACGGCGGCACCGGGCAGGATGAAAGCCAGGCCTGAGCCCGCGGGGAAACCGGCCGGCTGGCCAGAGCCAGTGCGGCGTCCGGGGGGCCCGGCCGGGCCCCCCGGACGCCGGCGTCTCAAGGGGGCCCGGGCCAGGGCCTCCTGAGACGCCGGGCCGGTGATGGCACCGCGCAATCGTCTCCGCGCCTGTGGCGCCGGCCCGGGCCGAGCAGCCGGGAGCAGGAAGGTAGGCGGGACCGCCTGGAGGCCGGCCTGCAGGTCCGGCGGTGCCCGGTTAGAACCGGGCCGCCGCCGGGCTGGGCCCGTGTGAGCCAGGGACGAACCGGGGGAATGCCGTGCCGGGAGGGGGACGAACGAACGTGAGAGCCATCCCGGGCAGACCCCCGCCAGGTAAGCGCCGTGGGGAGGCCGTCAGCGTCGTGACCGAGGGCACGCACCGCAAGGATGAGCGCCACAGCGGCCCGGGAGGCGACGGTGACCGGGGCCGGGCCGCGGCCGCGCTCGCGTGCCCGGCGCCGGCGGCAGGCCACGACCGCAGGGCGGGCCGCTGGCCCCGCCGTCTCAGCGGAGGGTGGGCCGTCTTGGCCGGGGCGCTGGCGGCGCTGGGAGCGATGCTGGTGATCATCGCGGTACTGGCGCAGGAAAGTCCTCCCGCACCGCCCCGGGACCTGGGCACGATTCCCGCCCCCGGGCCCGTGACACCGGCCAGGACCGCACCCCGGCCGCCAGGACCGGGACCGGCGGGCGAGGCAGCCGCACGGGCCAGCGCCGCACGGGCCAGCGCCGCACGGGAGCATCCCGGCCTGCCGCCCGTTCCCCCCGCCGCGGATCCAGGGCCCAGTCCGCTGGCCCTGCCCTGGTCCCCGCCGGCGTCCCTGGCCATCCCGGCCATCGGCGTCCACACCACGATGGTTGACCTGGGCCTGGACCGCGGTCACACTCTCCAGGTCCCGCCCCTCACCCCGGCAGGCGTGCGGGAAGCCGGCTGGTATGACCTCGGGCCCGCCCCCGGCCAGCTGGGCCCGGCGGTCATCGCCGGCCACGTCGACTCCTACCAGGGACCCGGGGTGTTCTACCGCCTCGGCGCGCTGCGGCCCGGTGACCAGATCCAGATCACCCGCGCCGACAGCACCATAGCCACCTTCCGGGTCGACGCCGTCGATGAGTACGCCAAGGACAACTTCCCGGCCCGGCAGGTCTACGGCCCCATCGGCTACGCCGGGCTGCGCCTCATCACCTGCGGGGGCCGCTTCGACTACCAGACCCGCCACTACCTGTCCAACATCGTCATCTACGCCACCCTCACCAGCTCCCGGCCGACACAGGCGCGCCACCCGCGATGACCCGCCTGATGGCCAGCCAGACAGCGCCGCTGACGCGGGTGACCCGCATGCTGCCCGCACCCGGCGCTGATGCCGGTTACCCGATCGCTGCCGCCGCGTCCCCGCGCGGTATCCGGGGCGTTAGTCAGAACCGTGTGCCCAGCCCCAAATTTGTGACCATGGGACGGCCGGGAGGGCTTGTCCTGGACGATGAGCGTTTGTGAGCCGTCAGCGCCTCGCTCCGCTGAGTCCCGGTGAACTGATCAAGCGCCGGACGTTACGCGAGGACGAGATCGACCTAACGGCCAAGTATCGCGATAGCAAGCTCGCGTTCGTTTATCTGGAGCCTTCAACTCCCCCGTCTTCGACGCACATGACGTGCGTTAAGCCTTCCCGGCCAGGGTGGTGGATGCGAGTACCCTTCTGCTGTCCAGCACGCCAGCGGGAGGTTCGACGCGCGTGCAGCGGGTGCTCATGCCGGGCTCGGAGGCGGAGTCGTGGACCCTGCCATGCCCAGGACCAGGGCCAGCGCCGCCTTGAGCAGGCGGTTGCGCAGCTCACGCAGGTGCTCGATGAGTGGCATCCGGCCATCCGGACCGGCCTGCCGCGATGCCTCGAGCACGCGGGAGCCGGCCACGCGCGCCCCCAGCACAGCCTCGGGTAGCTTCGCCATGTCGGTACCCCGGGATCTCCTCGCCCTTATCCCGGCTGCTGGGTGCGCTGGGCTGCGTGCGCCCCGGCGGCCGGTTCCTTCAGGTCAGCCAGCTGCCGCTGAAGGGCATCGATCTGCTGCTGGGCCTGCTGGGCGTGCAGTTGCTGGGCACCCAGCTCCTGCGCTCCCAGTTGCCGGGCCGCCAGCTGCTGCTGCGCCGGGATCGGCTGCGGGGTGGCCAGCCCTGGCTCAGGCTCGTCCTCGTGGAGATCCTTGACTTCGGACTTGAGGATGCGCATCGACTTGCCGAGCGAGCGGGCCGCGACCGGGAGCTTGGCCGAGCCGAAGAGCACGATGAGCACCACCGCGACGATCAGAATCTTCCACGGGCTGTCGAACAGGTCGCCAATCATGTCGGTCCTTTTCGGCGGGACGGTTCCCGCGGCCGGGGCTTCTCAGCGCGATCGGAAAAGGTCAGTGGTTACCGGTGATTCGCCCGACAAGGGCGATCTGCCCGGCAGAGAGTGTTCGGTGCCGCGGGCCGGGTGGATTGCTCAGCAGCGCAGACATGGGGCCCAACCGCTGGAAATGTTCAAGTGTCCGCTTGCATGCTGCGCCGCAGATTGATCACCGCCGCCCGGATCCGGCTCTTGACCGTCCCGGCCGGGATGTCCAGGATCAGGGCGGCCTCAGCGATAGTGTGACCGTCGCCGAACACCAGCCTGACGGCCTGCCGTTGCGGGTCGCTCAGATCGTCCAGGTTCCGGCGGAGCTTCTCCCGGTCGAGGCCATCCTCCACGGCCTCGCTGACCTGGTCCCAGGGCACGGCAACGTCCGCGTTCCTCCATTCGCGGCTGGCACCGGCAGTAACTGAGCGTACCCGGTCGATGGCGCGACGACGGGCGATCATCAGGGCCCAGGCCATCGCACTGCTTTTGCCCGGATCGAACCGGCCAGCCAGGCGCCAGATTTCGGCCATGACTTCCTGGGCGATCTCCTCGGCCTGGGCCGCGTCCCGGACCAGGGCGAGCGCCAGTCGGTAGACCGGATCGTTGAGCTGCGCGAAGACCTGATCGAAGGCGCGCTCCTCCCGGCGGGCCACGGCGGCGATGAGCTTGTTCAGATATTGGGGGTCACGGGGGCCTGAGTCGGCTGCCTGGCCGTCATCTCCGCTCACGCCCGGACATTCGGACCAGCCAGCGTTCCGGCTTGGTCAAAGACCAGGGACCGGTGCCAGCGGGACACGCTAGACGGCCATGCTTCGCGAGCACGGTCTTCGGCTAGAGGCCGGTTATGCCGGCTCCCCGGTGTTCGATTTATCTCTGCTCAAGCTGCTGATCCTCGCCGTGCTTGCACTGGTCGTGTTCAGCCCGACCGAGCTGCCGAAGATGGCCGCCCAGGCCGGCCGTGCCCTGCGAGAGCTGCGGCGGATCGCTG
This sequence comes from Streptosporangiaceae bacterium, assembly GCA_965277615.1. GTDB lineage: Bacteria > Actinomycetota > Actinomycetes > Streptosporangiales > Streptosporangiaceae > Bog-532. Next base: position 2,159,909 of record CBDIDG010000005.1, read on the forward strand.
ACGGAGCCACGGCCGACCGGGGCAAGGGCCTCGGCCCGGAGTTCTCCGGCTTCGACATCGATGACCTGAACCCGCGCCGGTTCGTTCAAGGCACCTCCTCAGCGGCCTGAATGGGGACGGCCCTGACGGGACCGATGCCAGCGGCAGGGCCTGCGCCGGCACGCTCCTTACCAGTAAGGACCCCTACGATGCCGAAGCCACGTAAGGCTGGCTCTGCGCCGTTGCTAACGGACTCTGGCGCGCCCCGCCAACCATGCCGGCCCAGACAGGTCACCATGAGCATTCCTGATCAGGTCACGTCGAGGGCGACGGCCAGGAGGCTGTTGGCGGCCCGTGGGAACCGTCCCGGGCGCGCCGCGCGTCGCGGCAGAACGCCCCCGGGCTCCCACCCAGCTATTCAGGAACTTGCCCAGCCTCATCAAGCCATCACGGAGCCGCTCGGCCACCGTACCGGCCGGAACCCCGCAAGATCAGCGGCCCTGCCGCCAGGTATACCCGCAGGACGCCAGAAGCACCGCCTCACGCTGCGGCCCGGGCAGGGACGCAAGCCCGCGATGCGCCAGCAGGCTCCCCGGCCCGCTCCACCGCCGCCCGGCAGCCCCGGAAGGTCCCAGCCCGGCCGCGTGGCCATCACCCGCCGCCGCAGCACGACTCACCCCGCGGCGTCGCGCCATCGTCCCATCTTGCGGGGCTCACCCGCCCGCCGAGGTGACCGCTTTCGCCACGCTGTTGTGCATCCCGATCACCTGGCCGGCGCCCCACAGCTTCATCACCCGCGCCACCACCGGCTGCGGTGCCGCCAGCCTCAGCGTGCCGCCGGCCTCCTCCACCATCCGGGACACTCGCCACAGCACGCGCAGGCACGATGAGTCGATGAAACGCAGCCCGGACAAGTCCACGACCAGATGTGGTGTTCCCGCCGCTGCCAGTGCCGTCAAAGCCACGAGCAGCTGGTCGCGGACCGTCACGTCCCCCTCGCCGGCCAAGCTCACCAGCGTGTAACCCTTCCGGGCCGACACCGAGACCGTCAGCAGGTCCGCGCCGCCGCGCGGGATCACCGCCCAGCGAACCGGCCCGATGCGGTACTGGATCGCGCCGATTTCCCGCACGAACTCCGCACTGGTGGCCACCGTGTCCGCCCGGTCTTTGTCCAGGAACTGCGGCTGGGCCTCAAAGTGATCCGGTGGCAGGTTCTGCCGGTGCGTACCCGAAGGCACCGGCCGGGCCACCGCAGCCAAGCCGGGCGGCCAGCGGCAGGGCCTGGCCTGCACCGGGCAACTGACAGCCGCAGACGCCGACGAGAAGATCGCACGCACAACCGGGTGGCTGCCGTCGAGCTAAGTCAGGGACTCCCCGGCGAACGCCTGGGTGGTGCCCCAGGCCCTGCCCGAACGGGACGTCGGCGAAGTGGACGCCGAAGCCGATCGGCTGCTCGCTGGCTGAGGATGCAGCACCGGAGCTCGGCGGACTTCTCCGGGGTCCGGTTCCCCCACGACCGGACAATCTGGGGTGCGCCTGCACCGGCGAGTACAGGACGTCCGCGAAGGTGATGAGCCGCCCGGCGCCAGTGGTCACCGTGCAGCCGCTCTGCCCGGCCGTGTGGCCGGGCAGAGCCATCGCGCGCACGCCGGGGAAGACCTGTTTATAAGAAGGCGGCAGTGGCCACACGTCAGCTTGCTCCGGGGAAAAGGCACCGGGCAGTTTCATGCGCTTCCGGCGTCGGCGACCCGCCGTGGACGCTGGCGAGGCACGCTGGCCGCCTTCCCGTCCGTACCCGCGACCCGGTACACGGCGGGAATCCCGCTTCGCCGTGGCACCACTATCCCGCCCGCCGCGAGCCCCGCGCCGGTCCGGTCACCGCCTCCGAGTCTTCCACGACGACGAAACCGCCCTCCACGCCACTGACCGCCATGGCCCACAGCCAGCTAACCATGGTCATACAGCGACCCTCCATGCCGTGCGTAACCACAAACGATCGGCCGCCTGCCAGCGCACACGAACCCCAGGGCCGCGCGCACCAGGCGGTTTCCGTACCCGGCCGCCCGTTAATCACCGGCCCCGGCAAAGCGGTAACCACTCATCAGATCAGGGGAAAGGCGAATAAGCTGCCCCGCGCTGTTACTAGCCGGCCCAAACAGCAGCATTTGATGGCAGCGGGCGATCTCGCCCGGATCGCCGATCAAACCGGCATTGCCGGTCACGGTGACCGCCCAGCCGGTGAAAGTTTCCGGGTCAACAGCATCCGCCCCATAGGTGATAATCACATTCCCAGCCCGCGTCGGCGAGATAACCGGCGGCCGCCCATGGCAACGGATGATGACGTCGCCGCCGTCAACCACATGGCTGGCAAACTGGATACCCGGCAAAGAACGATCACTGTAAGCAACCCGGCCGACGGGAACTGAGGCCAGCAACCTCAGCACCTCAGATGTGGCCACCGGGACAAGGCGTCCCCCGGCAAGATCAGCGTCCGTCACAGCCCCCCACCCGAAGCGGAACCCGCGCACACCGAGCCCCCCACGTTCAGGTAAGTATGCTCAGCTGAACAGCACCCCGAAAGGGCCATTTGTGACCGGACGCTACTGATCGGGCCCCGCAGCCTCCCGGAACCACACCCTGCCCACCGGGCCCGGCCCCGCGCCAGCCGAACCCAGCGCCCAGCGCCGCTATCCGTAACCGAACCACCACACTGCCGGTCCCGGCCAAGCTCCGCCACCCGCAGACCACACACGAGCCCACGGGAGCGGCAGGCCTACTGCGGTGCCGATGGCACTCACCCAGTGAGAAGAGCCACCTGACACCATCGAGGGGTAGAAAGCGTGCACCGCGGGAATTGGTGCTGAATCCGTGCTGACCCATGCCACGCCACAGCCCATCTACCTGCATAAACTGCCGCCCAGTCCACAATCACCCAGATCTACGAGGGCACCAACCAGATTCAGCGCATGATCATAGCCCGGCATGAGGTCCCCGAGCCTTCCAGACGCCCATCCTAGTGGATGGACTGTCCGGAAGGCTCGGGGCACCTCACGTGCACTGGATCGACCATAGTGACCACCCCGGAAAAGGTGCACCGTGGCAAGATTGATCACCAGGGTGAGCTGTGTGACGGCAGCCGCGGTGCGGAAGTACCGCCGAGAGGGGGACGCGCTGAGCTCATCGCCCCACCCCGGTAGTTGAGCCCGGCCGCAGGATCATCAGTACCACAACGACAGCCCAGGTCAACGCGAACAGCCCAGTCGTCATCCCGAGGCGCGACAACACGGTTGCAGAAACCGGAACCGAGACGGTTGTTCGTGCGCCGTCGCCGCCGGGATCCTCTGCGCCGGCCGGTGAGGTCGGATCGGGTCGCTGCCGGATGAGGGCGTCGAGCACCCGGCGCTGCCCGGGCACGATTCGGGCGATCAGCAGGAGCGCCGCTGCGGCGGTGAGGATCATCGAGATCCACAGCCAGGTCTGCCCGAGCACGTGCATCCGCGCCGCCGTAGCGATGCCGAATACCGGCACGACCAGCGCGGGTGCGGCATAGCCGCGACTGATGCGGTGCATGGCTTGCGCAACGGCCACCGGGCCGGCCGACTCGCCGTGCCCGTCCTGGCCGGGCAGCGCACCTGCCGCGGCTCGGGCATAGCGCGGGAATAGGCTCGCCGCCACCGTTATCGGCCCGATCAGCACAATCGCAGCCAGCACATGGATCGACAGCAGCACAGTCGTCATCAGGATCGCCACCGTTTCGTCATGCGTCGAAGTTTCAGTCCAACTGAAAGTATAGAAGAGTGAGAGAATTCGGGTCGTGACCGACCAAGCCGCCGAGGCACCAACCCCACGCCCCGCGGGACCGCAGCCAATCCCGGTCGATGAGGCGGTAGACGCGTTCGGGAATGCCGCGTTCTTGCTGATCGCCGTCGGGCGGATGATGCGCGAGCGAGCCGACGCCGAGCTTGACGATCTCGGCCTCGCCCTCCGGCACGTCTCCGCGCTCGGGCATCTGGCCCGCGAACCGGGCCTGTCCTACAGCGAGCTAGCACGCCGCGCCGGGATCACCGCACAAAGCATGCAGGCCACGTTGCAACAGCTCGAGCGGCGCGAGGCGATCGAGCGCCGCACCCCGCCCGGCCGCGGACGCCGCGCCCAGCTGCACGTCACCAGCAGCGGACGGGAACTGCTCGCGCAAGCCTGGGCGGTCATGGAGGGCGTCGACCGACACCTCGGCGACATCCTCGGTGAACGCTCCCACGCGACACTGACCGCTCTGCTCGGACACTTCGTCCTCAGCTCGCGCCCCACTTCCTGAGTTCCCCGAAGAAACGAGGCGATCCACGAGGTGGCAGGCGGCCCTCGATAAGCTATCGAGTGGCGCCGTGACACGGGAGGACAAGATCCCCTGGTGCGATGAATCGTGGCGGCATAACCGTCGCGTGCCCGACGTTCGCTGAAACGTCAGCCGTGCTCGCGCGCCTTCTGGACCTACGTAAGGGATCGCGCCGGCGCCTTACCCCAGCCCTTGTCCATGATCAGCTTCGTGCGTTCAGCAATGGTGCCGTTCGGTTCGGCCACGGCGGCGCGGAGCGCATCGACCAGATGGCGCGGAGCGCGCTCGGGAGCACCCGCATCGAAGGGCGGCTTCGGGTCGTATTCCAGCATGAGCTGGGACGTCTGCGCCCGCTCCTCGCCGAGCAGTTCAGCAAGGACGGTCAGGCCGAAGTCCATTCCCGCGGTGGCCCCGCCGCCGGTGATGCGGTTGCGGTCGACCACGACGCGCTCGTTCACGTTCTGCGCCCCGAACGGCGCCAGCAGCTCCCGAGCCGCCCAGTGGGTCGCCGCCCGGTAGCCGTCGAGCAGACCGGCCGCGCCGAGCACGATCGACCCATAGCACACCGACGTGACATAGCCCGCCCGGGATCCCATGTCCGAGATCCACTTCAGGATCTCGACGTCGGCCATCACCTCCTTGGTGCCGTACCCGCCGGGGATCATCAGCACGTCCACCTCGCGCGGGCAGTCGGCCAGTGTGGTCGTCGGCAGCAACGGCATCCCGGTGTCGCAGACCACCGGGTCCAGGTCTTTCCACACCAGATGAACGTCCATGTCGAAGGCCAGCACCGCGCGGGGTCCGACCACATCGATATCGGTCACTCCCGGGAACAGCAGCATCGCCGCCACCGGGCGGCGAACGTCGACTGCGTCGTTGGTCATGATCTCCTCATTTCGTCGAGTTACAGTCTGACTGTAACTCATGTCGGGCGGGCAACGCGCAGGGGCCACGATCCTGTACGACCTCGGATGGACGGCAGTGACGGTCCGGCCGCGACGGCGTACCGGGTCGCTATTGCGCCCGGTGGTTTCTGCTGACGGTGGCAACACTTCCCATGATCATCAGGGGTTGTGCTGTCCTCTCATCGGGTGAAGAAGAGGCCGGGCGTCGTCCGCAGTCGGCCAAACGTCAGCGGTTCGTGGAGTTGCGCAGCCGCGGATGGAGCATCATGGCCGCGGCCCGGGAGGTGGGGGTCGCCCGGCGACGGGCCATAACTGGTCACGCGGTTACAAGATCTACCGGCGTGGCCAGGTGATCGGGGTGGTGCCCGCGCACGAGCGGCTGGCCGTGCGCCAGATCAGCGCCCGGTACCTGTCGCAGGACGAGCGGATCGAGATCGCCGGCCGGCGGCTCGCAGGTCTGGGTATCCGGCGGATCGCTGATCAGCTGGGCCGGGCACCATCGACGATCTCGTGTGAGCTGCGCCACAACGCCACCGTCACCGGCTACCGGCCGTTTGAGGCTCACCGCCGCGCGACCGCCAGGCGGGCCCGCAGCGGCCGACGGCAGATCGAGACCAGCAGCGAACTGCGGCAGCTGGCGGCCGGGTTCCTGGCCCAGCGGTGGAGCCCGCAGCAGATCAGCCGCCAGCAGCGGTTGCGGTTCCCCGGCCAGCCAGCGATGTGGCTCTGTCACGAGAGCATCCACCAGGCCATCTACCAGCCCCGATCACCACTACAGCGGCCGTCGCCGCTGGCACCGCACCATCGGTCCCCGCTGCGCACCGGCCGGGATCACCGCCGCGCGCATCAGCGCGCCCAGCGGCGCCGGCCCCGGTCCGGGCAGCCCATGCCCACCATCAGCCAGCGGCCTTTCCAGCCCGATGACCGTTCCCAGGCCGGCCATTCGGAAGGCGATCTGATCATCGGCAAGGACCAGGGCTCGGCGATCGGCACCCTGGTCGGGCGGCAGACCGGGATGGTCCGTCTCCTGCACATGCCCTACCGCGACAGCGACACCCCGCACCACGCGCTGAGGACACGGCTGGCGCACCTGCCGCCCGGGCTGCTGCGGTCAATCACCTGGGACCAGGGCACCGAAATGGCCCGCCACCTTACGATCACCCGGTCGCTGGGCGCGCCGGCCTGCTTCTGCGACTCCCACTCGCCCTGGCAGCGCGGCTCGAACGAGAACATGAACGGGCTCCTGCGCGCGACTACTTCCCTGAGGGCACCGACCTGGCCGCCCACTCACCCCACCATCTGCTCGCCGTCGAAACGAGCTCAACAACCGGCCCAGGCGCGTCCTCGGCGACCGGACCCCAGCAGAGCTCTTCGCCGCACTGCTAGCCTCCGAAAATCCGCTGTGTTGCGACGTTGACTAGAACCCGCCCCGTCGTTGACAGGCCGAACTCGTTTCACGCTCCGCCAGATCAGCCAGGAGCTGTCCCCGACCGCAGCTGATGTTCGCGACCGCGGCGCCGCGCACGGCAGCCTCCCGTACACCGAGCTCCTGACCATCGATAAGCCTGAAAAGGCTCAAGACCTAACGATGATCCAGCCGGCTCACTCAGGCGAGCCAGCGGCGAACTGCTCGTGGCCCAGCTGCCTTTCGATGGCGAGCTGCGCGGCTCGGCTGTGCCGCTGGGCAGCTCCGCTTACTAACAAACAAAAACTGCCATGTGTTGGTCGAAAATTGTTGACGTAAGCGGTTACATGTCTCAATACTGTGCTATCTCCAAGGTTCCGTCAGCCTTCAGCTGGCACGGGACCGTGGCAGCAGCGACGTGCTCGACCGCTCAGCTCGGCCGGCGCCGCACAACCTTGCACCGGAATCCGGAGGGGTCCCGTTGAACAATTCATTCGCCGGCTGGCGGCAACGATGCGTCGTCATCGTCGGCGTGCTGTTCGTTCTCGTGGCCGCCGCCGCGGCGCTCTCCCCGCTGGGTGCGAAGCCGGCCGCGGCTGCGGCCAGCTTCCCGTCGGGTTACCAGCAGCTGAAGGTGGGCAACGACGGCCTGTGCGTGGACGTGTCCGGGGCCAGTACCGGCAACGATGCCGCGATCGACCAGTGGGGTTGCAAGAGCTCGGATCAGTTGAACCAGGAGTTCCAGTTCAACCCGGTCTCCGGCGGCTACGGGGAGCTGCAGAACCAGAACTCGGGCCTGGACATAAACGTCTCCGGCGCCTCCGCCGCCCTGCAGGCGCCCGTCATCCAGTGGACCCAGGACGGCGCTGCCAACAGCCTGTGGCTGCCCATCCAGTTGTCCGACGGTTCCTGGCAGTTCCAGAACAAGAACAGCGGCCTGTGCCTGGACGTCACCTACGGCTCCGGCACCGCCGGGCAGCAGCTCGATCAGTGGACCTGCAAAAGTTCAGCCGCCGGCACCAACCAGGGCTTCAGCGTGAGTTCCGCCTCGGGGGCAGCAGCCCCGCCCACCGGAGGCAACCTGGGCTCGCTGGGTGCCAACGTTTACGTGTTCAGCCCGGGCGAGGCCCAGTCCACCATCCAGGCCGACATCAACACTCTGTACAACGCCCAGCTGACCAACCAGTTCGGCAGCCAGCGTTACACCCTGCTGTTCGAACCCGGCACGTACGGGTCGGCGTCGGACCCCCTGACGGTGAACGTCGGCTTCTACGAGGAGGTGGCAGGCCTGGGCCAGAGCCCCACGGGCACGGTCATCAACGGCGTGGTCAACAGCTACAACCAGTGCGACGGCACGAACTGCCTGGCCACCGACAACTTCTGGCGGTCGATCTACAACCTGACCATCAACGTCAACTCGGGCGGCGCCATCGACAGCTGCCACAACAACGGCGATGATTTCTGGGCTACCTCCCAGGACGCGCCCATCCGCCGGGTGCAGGTCAATGGCGGCCTGACCCTGATGGACTTCTGCGACAGCCCGGGCTATGCCAGCGGGGGCTTCATCGGCGACTCCGGGTTCACCAGCGCGGTGCAAAACGATTCGCAGCAGCAGTTCATGGTCCAGAACTCCAATCTCAACGGCTGGTCCAACGCGGTGTGGAACCAGGTGTTCTGCGGGGACAACGGCGCCCCGGCCCAGAGCTTCGCCGCGAACTCGGGTGACCCGGGCGGCCCCAACTCCTACACCACCCTGTCGAGCTGCGGGCCAGCCGAGCAGGAGCCGTACCTGTACGAAGACTCCTCGGGCAACCTGGACGTGTTTGTGCCCTCGGTGCAGACCGGCCAGGTCGGGCCCAGCTGGGCCAGCGGCAGCACGCCAGGGACCTCGCTATCGCTGAGCAGCTTTTACGTGGCCTCGCCGTCGAGCTCGGCGGAGACCATCAACGCGGCGCTGGCCGCCGGGGACAGCATCCTGTTCACCCCGGGCGTCTACAGCCTGGATGAGGCCCTGAATGTCACCAGCGCCGACACCAAGCTGATCGGCCTCGGCTTCGCCACCCTCGTACCGGCCAACGGCACTGCCGCGATCAACGTGGCCGACGTGGCCGGGGTCAACCTATCCGGGCTCATCGTCGACGCCGGCCCGGTGAACTCCCCGGTCCTGGTGCAGCTGGGCACGGCCGGCTCGTCCGCGAACCACTCCTCGGACCCGGTGACTGTAGACGATCTGAACGTGCGCATCGGGGGCGAGGAGGCCGGCTCGGCCACCACCGCGGTGGTGGACGACTCCAGCAATTCCATCCTGGACAACGTCTGGCTGTGGCGGGCCGACCACGGCGCCGGCCAGACCGGCACACCCGACCAGAACGGAGTGGGCGGCGGCGCCAACGGCTGCTGGACCTGCGACGTGGCCCAAACGGGCCTGGCCGTCAACGCCAATGATGTCAGCGCCTACGGCCTGGCCGTCGAGCACTTCGAAGCCGGCGAGGTCGACTGGAACGGCCAGGGCGGCAACGTGGTGTTCTTCCAGAACGAGAACCCTTACGAGGTCCCCTCGCAGTCGGCCTGGATGTCCAGCCCGGCCCAGGACGGGTACCCGGCTTTCCACGTGGGCGGCAACGTGACCAGCTTCCAGGGCTGGGGCATGGGCAGCTACTCCTTCTTCGACCAGGGCGTCCCCATCGAGAACGCCATGGCGTTCCAGGCCCCCGACACCCCGGGCGTGGCCTTCCACGACATCTTCACCCGGTTCCTGAACGGGGCCGGCGGCATCGAATCGGTCATCAACGGCACGGGCGCCGCGGTGAACTCCTCCAACCCCGGGCCCTCCGACGTAGTGAGCTACCCGTAATGGCTCGCCGCACCCGAGAAACCTCAACGACGGGAGGAACACAATGGGCACGTGTCTGGCTCGCGGCCGCATGGCCGGCCGCGCCAAGAAGGTCAGGATGGCAGCGCTCGCTGTGTGCACTGCGCTGGCAGTTTTGGCGCCGGTGCCAATTCTGGCCGGTCCCGCTAGTGCCGCCAGCTCGGAACTGCCGTTCGTGGTGACCAACAATTCTGGCCTCAACGAACCGGCTTACATCTACATCGTCGGCACCGACAGCTCGACCGGTCAGATGGGATACGTAGACGCCAACGGCAACTTCAACCCGTGGTCGTACCCGGCCAGCATCCCCAATGGCCCTGTGCCCACGCCCGCGTTCGGCATCAACGGCCCGGCCAGCGGGGGCACCGAGACCCTCTCCCTGCCGCCCAACATCGCTGGCGGCAGGATGTACATGTCGTTCGGGCAGCAGCTGCCGTTCTCGCTGACCACCAGCGGACTGGTGCAGCCGGCGCCGTGGGCCAACGGCGATCCCAGCCAGAACATCCTGTTCGACTGGGTGGAATTCTCCCGCAGCTCCACGACGGGCATCGATATCGACACGACCATGGTGGATATGTTCAGCGTTCCGCTCAGCGTGAGCGTCACCGATACCAGCGGGTCGACCCAGACGGAAGGTCAGCTCGTGCCCGGCGGGCGCGCCAGCATCTTCAGCCAGATCCAGTCCCTGGGCGGGGACTGGCCCAACCTGATCTATAAAGACCCTTCGACGGGCACACCGCTGCGGGTCATATCGCCCTACCACGGCATCGGCAACGGAGTTTTCAGCTCCACCTATCTCGACAGCTACGTGAGCGGGGTGTGGTCGTATTACTCCTCGCATCCCCTCACGGTCAACACCGGCAGCGCCACCTATACGGGGACCGTCAGCGGAAGCTCGTGGACGTTCACCGATTCGAGCGGCAACGTGATCGGGTCGCTGGGCCAGCCGTCCACCTCGGACGTGTTCGGCTGCGCCGGCCCGCTGCAGCCATCCGGTCAGCCGAACGAGTCGGCCATCCTGGCCGTCGGGGCCATCGTGTGCGCCGCGCTGAACCGTGGCACGCTGTCCACACCGTCGTTCCAGGGATCCGACACCCAGCCGACCTCGAGCCCGGCCACGTTCTACACCCAGCCCAGCTCGAACCTGTACGCGAAGGTGATGCACGCCAACGAGACCGACGGCAAAGCGTACGGATTCCCCTACGACGATGTGGCCGGCTTCAGCACGAACATGGATGTTTCCTCCGCGTCATCGGCGAGCGTCACGGTGGCGCCGTTCCAGGGCAGCTCTTCCGCGTCCAGCTTCCCGTCGGGGTATCACCAGCTGAAGGTGGACAACGACGGCTTGTGCGTGGACGTGTTCGGGGCCAGCACCGGCACCGATGCCGCGATCGGCCAGTGGGGCTGCAAGAGCTCCGATCAGTCGAACCAGGAGTTCCAGTTCAACCCGGTCTCCGGGGGTTACGGGGAGCTGCAGAACCAGAACTCGGGCCTGGACATCAACGTCTCGGGCGCGTCGGCCGCCAGCATGGCGCCTGTCATCCAGTGGACCCAGGACGGCTCGGCCAACAGCCTGTGGCGGCCCATCCAGCTGTCCGACGGCTCCTGGCAGTTCCAGAACCAGAACAGCGGCCAGTGCCTGGACGTCACCGGGCAAACCAGCACCCCCGGTACCCAGCTCGAGCAGTACCCCTGCAAAACCTCCGCCGCCGGCACCAACCAGGGCTTCGCCACTTCATAGCATTGTCCACCCGCCATGGCGGATGGCCAGGAGGCAAACGAGAAGCACGGAGACCGCCTGCCCGGCAAGCAGCGCCCCCTTGGGCGGCGCGCATCTGAAGCTGGTCGCTACTGGCGAGAGACCAGCCCGGCCGCTGGTACGGCCAAGGCGATGCCGACGACCGCCGGAATGATGCACGTCCGTATCCAGCACAGCGCGACCACGTTCATGCTGCCGACAGCGAGCCCCTGACCTAGCTACCCGGCTGTTATTGATTTCTACGCTGGCTGGCCGGGCATGAACCCAGTCACGTGTGGCTGAGTCGGTGCTGAGCGGCTTGTTGCTCCTCTTACCGCGGCGCAGGGCCTCTGGTCGTCAGGCGGTCACCAGGTGCGTGACGAACCAGTCCCGGGCGTTCGCGATCGCCTCCGGCTTTGCGGTGGTGTAGAGCGAGTAGTGGTGTCCGTTGAGCTCGACCAGGGACTTCGGCTCCAGGGCGGCGTTGAACGCCTCCTTCTGCCCGGGGAGAACGTCGTTGTCGGCGATGAGCATGAGCAGCGGCGTGGGCGCGATCAAGGGCATGAGCGCAGTCATGTCCGTGAGCGCTGTGGGCCGGTAGGTTTGCAGCGTGACACGGCCCTTGTAGTTGCGGCGCTCCTCTGCACCCCAGGTCGCCTGGTATTCCTGGTCGGCGGCATCGTCGTCGTCCGGGCTCTCGAAGCTGAGGTAACGGGGCTCCTGGCCGGCGGCACGATCCCGCTGGTCGTCGGCCAGCTCACGGTAATACCTGTTGAGGTCCGTCCCGAAACCGGCCAGCCAGGCAGCGAACGCGGGCTCCCACTTGATGAGGGGGACCTGTGAGACGGCACAGCGTAGCCGGCGGTCGATGGCGGCGACCGCCAGAACGTCTCGCCCGCCGAGGCTGGTCCCCCAGATGCCGATGCGTTCCCGGTCGATCTCGGGCAGGGTGGTCGCGTAGCTGATCGCGCTCTGCCAATCTTCGATGCGCCCGTAATGATCGACTTCTTCTCGCGGCAGCCCGTCACTGTCGCCGAAGTTCCGGTAGTCGAAGGCCATCGCCGCAATGCCGGCGCCGGCGAGCGCATCGGCCACCTCGGGGATAGTCCACTCCTTGAGGCCTCCGAGGCCGTGGGCGAGGATGACGAGCGGATGTGGCCCGTCGCCGTCCGGGCAGCGCAGCCACCCGCGCAGCACGAGCCCGTTCGAGAAGAACTCGACTTCTCTGTGCGTGCCTGCTCGGTCGGTCACTGACTGCTCCGTTTCCGTTGAGTGTCGCTGGCGGCGGGCCGACGGGCCGGGCCAGTCCTCAGACGCCGTTCACGGCCGGGGAGCTGCTTGAGGTGCAAGAGGTGATGGCCGGATGCCGGTCCGGGACCGATCACCGGGCTTCGGCGACCTGCTCCGTGATGTCATACCGAGACATCACGCTACTTCCGGAACTGAGTGCGGTCAATGGTGACTGCACGGCAGCGTGCGGCTCGCCGGCGTCGGCCGGTCCGCGTCCCGGTGGTCAGCCGGTGGTCAGGAGGTCGCGCTGGTTCGTTTGGGTGGTGTTCGGGGGGCGTTGAGCGCAGCCAGTTCGTCGAGGTCCGCGGCCATGATGTCGGCGAGGGACCGCCGCTGTCGTTCGCGGATCCACTGGTTGAAGGCGACGCCGAAGACGGAGGTGCCGGATTCGGCGGCCAGTGTGGCCGCAGGTTCGGTGATTCCGCGGGCGCGAAGCGCACCGGCTATCTCACCGGCGAGGTCAGCGAGTTTGTGCCGTTCGCGTTCTCGCAGCGCCGGGTTTTCGTCGATCACCGTCTGGCGCATCAGCGCATAGGGCCGCCTGCTGTTGGGGAACAGCGACGCCGCGGAGGCCAAGGCGGATGCGACGAGTTCCATCGCGGGCGCGTCCGTGGGCGCGGCATCGATGCCGGAGAGGAATACCTGAACGAACTGGTCCTGCCCGTGGAACAGGACGTCGCGCTTATCGCCGAAGTAACGGAAGAAAGTGCGCTGGGTCAGTCCGGCGGCCTGGGCGATGTCCGCGGCGGTCGTCTGCTCGAATCCGCGGGAGACGAATAGTTCGAGCGCGGCTTTCTGCAGCCGCTCCGCGGCTCCAGGTTCCCATCGCGCCATGGCTCTAGTGTAGATGATGACAGCGGCTGACATCTACGCTAACGTTGTGATGTCAGCCCGGGACATCACCAGCCTGGGTGATCGACGCTGACCACACCGATCAGCTGCGCTGAAGACCAGAGGAGAACAGGTATGCATGTCTTCGTCACCGGGGCAACGGGATGGATCGGTTCAGCGGTCGTCGATGAGCTGCTCGCGTCCGGTAACGAGGTGACCGGTCTGGCCCGGTCCGACTCGTCGGCCGCCGCCCTCGAGGCGAAGGGCGCGAAGGTCCGCCGGGGAGACCTTGACGACACCGGCAGCATCCGGGCCGGCGCCGCGGAAGCCGATGCCACCATCCATCTGGCGAACAAGCACGACTGGTCGGACCCGGCTGCGTCGAACGCGGCCGAACGAGCCGCTGTGCAGACCATCGGCGACACCCTGGCCGGCAGCGGCCGGCCGTTCCTGTTCGCGTCGGGCGTCGCCGGTCTGGTGCAGGGCAGGCCGGCCAACGAGGCGGACGGCTCGCCGTTCCATGGGCCGGACTCGCCGCGCGGCGGTGCGGAGAACCTCGCTTTCGAGTTCGCTGACCGCGGTGTGCGCAGCGTGAGCCTGCGCTTCTCCCCGACCGTGCACGGCGACGGCGACCACGGGTTCATCTCGATCATCGCCGCGGCCGCGCGCGAGAAGGGCGTGTCCGGTTACCCCGGTGACGGTACCAACAGCTGGGCCGCGGTGCATCGCACCGACGCCGCCCGCCTGGTCACCCTCGGCCTGGAGAAGGCTCCGGCCCGCACCTGTCTGCACGCCGTGGCCGAGGAAGGCGTTTCCACCCGTGACATTGCCGGGGCGATCGGCCGCGCGTCCGGCCTTCCGGTCGCCTCGATCGCCCCGGACGACGTCGACGGCCACTTCGGGTGGATCGGCAACTTCTTCGCCATGGACCTGCGAGCCACGAGCGACACCACGCGCGAACTGCTCGGCTGGACACCGGCCGGACCCGGTCTCGTGGCCGACATCGAGGCCGGCGCCTACCGCTAGCACCCGCTCGGTCGGCGGACCGCGACCAGAACCGATCGAGTTCTGCACGTAACGGGCCGTCCGTGCCCGCCCAACACCAGGAGCCTCACGAATGCCTACACCAACTGCCTTGATCACCGGCGGGACCAGCGGCATCGGCCGCGCGACCGCCGCGTTGCTGCACGACCGCGGATACCAGGTCATCGTGACCGGCCAGAACCCGGACACGATCGCCGAGGCGCGAAAAGAACTGCCTGACGACGTCGTCGTCCTGCAGGCCGACACGCGCATCCTGGCCGGCACCGACCGCGTTATCGACGAGGTCCGGACGCGGTTCGGAGCCCTCACCACCTTGTTTCTCAACGCCGGCGTCACCCGCTCGCTCACCGTGGAAACAGTCGACGAGGCGGCCTTCGATGACCTGTTCGCCATCAACACCAAGGGCCAGTTCTTCACCTTGCAGAAGGCGCTTCCGCTGCTCACCGAGGGCGCGTCGATCGTGTTCACGGTCGGTATCGGGGCGACTCGCGGCATCTCCGGTGGCAGCGTCGTCGCGGCCAGCCGCGGAGCCCTCCTGGCTATGGTGCCGTCGCTCGCGCTCGAGCTGGCTCCCCGCCGGATCCGGGTCAACGCGGTCAGCCCGGGGGCCGTCGACACCCCCATCTGGTCCAAGTTCGGGGTGCCACCGGAGAACGTGTCCGCGATGCTCGACACCGTAGCGGCGCAGAACCCGTTCGGCCGGCTCGGTACCGCGCAGGAAATTGCCGAAACGGTCGCGTTCCTGGCCTCTGACGGTGCCGCCTACATCACCGGGCAGAACATCGTGGTCGCGGGCGGCGGCGGCGTGTCCGCGTAACAATGACGCCTACCAACGACGGGGTGTGACGACAGATGGTGCACAGCACGATGCAGGACTTTGCGCTGACCGTCTCTGCGATTCTCCGGCATGGCACGACCGTGCACGGGCACCGCGAGGTGCGCACGCTTCAGCCCGCCGGATCGACGCGGTCGGCCACCTACGCCGCCGTCGCGGCGAGAGCGGCACAGCTGGCGCATGCCCTGCGCGGCGCCGGAGTCGGAGGTGACGACCGCGTGGCAACGTTCCTGTGGAACAACCAGGAGCACGTCGAGGCCTATCTCGCCGTGCCCGCCATGGGCGCCGTGTTGCACACGCTCAACCTGCGGCTCAGCGCGGAGCAGGTCGCGTACATCGCCAACCACGCTGAAGACCGTGCCGTAATCGTCGACGGCTCGCTCGTTCCTCTGTTCGCGCCGATCCTGCCCCGGCTGATTAGCGTGCATACCGTGATCGTCACCGGGGACGGCGACGTCGGTGCCCTGGGAAAGCCAGGCGTGACGGTGCGCCGCTACGAGGAGTTCATCAGGGAGCAGCCGACGACGTTCGAGTGGCCGGAGATCGACGAGAGATCCGCTGCAGCGCTGTGTTACACGTCGGGCACGACCGGCAATCCCAAGGGCGTGGCGTACAGCCATCGCTCGATCTACCTGCACTCTTTCTCCGCGCTCACCAAGGACGGCTTTCAGTTCGGCGCCGACGACACGGTGCTGGCGATCGTGCCGCAGTTCCATGCCAACGCGTGGGGGTCGATCTATGCGGCGTTCATGGCCGGATCGGCCTTGCTGCTGCCGGACCGTTTTCTCCAGGCCGAGCCGCTCGTCAAGCTGATCGAGGGGGAGCGCCCGACCATCGCGCTGGCGGTTCCGACGATCTGGAGTGACGTGGCCGCCTTCCTCGACTTGAATCCCGGGCACGATGTCTCGTCGCTGAAATTCGTGGGAGTCGGTGGCGCCGCGGTTTCCAGGCACCTCATG
Organism: Streptosporangiaceae bacterium; assembly: GCA_965277615.1. GTDB lineage: Bacteria > Actinomycetota > Actinomycetes > Streptosporangiales > Streptosporangiaceae > Bog-532. The sequence continues at coordinate 2,176,100 of CBDIDG010000005.1, forward strand.
GAGACTTTCGAGAAGTACGACGTGCCGATCTTCCAGGCCTGGGGAATGACCGAGACATCGCCGCTGGCGGCGATCGCCCGGCCTGCCGAAGAGCTGACCGGGGAGGACCGGTGGGCGGTCCGGGTCACGCAAGGGCGGCCGGTTGCGGGTGTGGAGGCCCGCATCGTCGGCGATGACGGGCGCACGCTTCCCAACGACGGAGTCGCCGTCGGGGAACTCGAGGTTCGGGGCCCATGGGTGACCGGTTCATACTTCCGCGACGATGACAACGACAGGTTCCACAACGGCTGGCTGCGCACCGGGGACATCGCGAGGATCAGCAGCCGCCGCTACATCACGCTCACCGACCGGGCCAAGGACGTCATCAAGTCGGGCGGCGAATGGATTTCGTCGGTCGACCTGGAACTCCTGATCGGCAGCCATCCCGACGTCGCGGACGCGAGCGTCATCGGCGTGCCGGACCCGAAGTGGCAGGAGCGCCCGCTAGCGGTCGTCGTCGTCAAGGACGGCCATGCGGTGACTCCGGAGCAGCTGCGCGAATTCCTGAGCGACAAGGTGGCGAAGTGGTGGCTCCCCGAGCGCTGGACGTTCGTCGGCGCAGTGCCGCGGACATCCGTCGGCAAGTACGACAAGCGCGCGCTGCGCGCCCAGTACGCCGACGGCATGCTCGACGTCATTCAGGTCTGAGCCCGGCCCGATCAATCTATGCTGACCCGCCCGATCGGCGGGCAGTAGCTGTGCCCCGACGAATCTACGAGAGCCAAGACGAGGACTTCTAGACCAGCGAATATCCGCCGTCCACGCGGATCTCCTGCCCTGTCGTGTACGGGCTTTTCATCGAGTACAGATACGCCTGAGCTGCCTCAAAGGGCTGACCGGCGCGGTTGATCGGCAACCGGTCAAGTATCGAAGCGACAGCCTGCACGCGCAGCTCGTTCATCGTTTCTCTGCCGTCCTCGGGCGCGTTCAGGATGAACCCCGGGGAGACGGCGTTGACCCGTACCGGTGCAAGCTCGACCGCGAGCCCGGCAGCCAGTGTGTTGAGTGCGCCGAGGGCCGAGATGTACCAGGCCCCCTTTTGCGGCCGGTACGCCGCCGCGCCGCTGGTGAACGTGATCGACCCCGCCTGATCGATGGAGCGGCAACCGTATTTCACTGCTCGCAGCGCGCCGAACAGGCGTACGGCCATGACCTCGGTGAATCGGTCGATGTCCGCGTCGGCCGGCGCGCCAATCGGCTGCACCGGGAAATCACCGGCGGTGAAGGCCAAGTGGTCGAAGCTCCCGATTCCGGAGAAGAACCCGGCGACGCTCGGCTCGCTGGTCACGTCGACCGGAATGCCCCGGACGTCGCCGGGCAGTCGCTGCGCGGCTGCTGCGACCTTCGTCGCGCTGGCCGATCCGATCATGACTCGCGCGTTCTCGGATGCGGCTGCTGCCGCGACGCCGAATCCGATACCGGAACTGCCTCCGATGACTACCACGGTCTTGCCTTCGAGGCTGATTGCCGTCACGAGTACGTCTCTCCCTCAGTCGACTCGGCGCGAGGTCCGTGCAGGACGCGGGGTGGATTATCGCCCACCGTCACGTGGGGACGATGACGAGCTTTCCGCCCTTAGGCGAACGAGTGCGCTCGAGCTCGGTGAGCGCGCCGATCGCCTCCGTCAGAGGCACGGTGCGTGCGACCGGAACGGTGAGAGCGCCCTGCCCGGCGGCGTCGGAAACCTTCTCCAGGGAGCCGGCGGTGTACTTGGCGATGACCGGTTTGAAGGTCCGCGAGAACATGCCCCTGGCCAGCTTGGCTGGCGAGGCATTGAGGTCGAGAAAGCGGCCATGCGCCTTCAGCATCGTCCGGGCGTCCTTATATGACAGCGTTCCGGCGGTGTCGAGAACGACGTCGAACTGGCCTTTCAGGCTCTCGGGATCGAAGCCGAATCCGACGATCGGAGAGATGCTGAGGCTCCCTGCCTCTGGCGCTGCCGTGTTGCGGCAACTCCCACCGGCGGACGCGCCGTGCATCTGCGCGATCTGCACCGCAGCCCGGCCCACGCCGCCGAGACAGCCGTTCACGAAGAGCATCTGACCCGCGCGCAGCTCGCCCTTATCGATCACCGCCTGCAACGCGGTCACGCCGACGGTAGGAAGCACGGCCGCTTCTTCGAAGGAAAGCTGGCCCGGCTTGGCGACTACCGAGTCCTCGTCCGCGACGACCAACTCGGCGAACGCTCCCGACGCCTTCAAGCTCATCGCACCGAGCACGTCGTCGCCCACCTTGAACCGGGTGACGCCCTCACCAATGCTTTCAATTGTGCCCGCGAAGTCGTGGCCCAGCCCCCGCGGAAAGCGACGGCCAGTCATGAGCCTCGTGTCGCCGTTGCGGACCTTCCAGTCCATCGGATTGGCTCCGGCTGCGCGTACCCGGACCAGCACCTGCCCCTTGTCGGGCGCTGCCGGTATGACCTCGTCGAGATGCATCAACTCCGGGCCGCCGTATGCATCGTACTGGATCGTCTTCACACTGCCTCCTGTGATGAGCGGGCTTGTTCAAGGCGTTTATAAAGCCCCTGCCAAAGTGCGGGTCGCACGGGTTCGTGAACTGGGGCTTCAGGCTTTCTGATGTCAGCTGCTGTCATCAGCATAACACGTGATGTCAGCTACTGTCATCGAGCTGTAGTCGCAGTCTGAGCGGGCGGCTCCTGGAATCGTGCTGATCCAACGGCAACCCGCCTGCCGGTGCCGACACGGCCACACCACCGCCATCCGCCCGGACCCCGCCAGGGCCCCGAACGCCTACATCCGCGAGGACCAGACCCTGCCCCGCCTGGCCGCCCTGGGCATCCTTCTCGGCCTCCCGGCCCGCATTACCCGGACGCAGGGCACAACTCACCCACCGGTCCCGGCCGGAGCAGCAGCGTTAATAAGCCACCTGCGGGCCAGGGCATCACGCGGCAGTGTTGCGTTGGCCGATCGCAGCGGGCGGGAGACTAGTTCGGTGGCGTCGTCAAAGAAATCTTCAGTGTTCGCTGGCTTCCGGTTTCCGCGAGAGGTGATCTCGGTGGCCGTCCGCTGGTACCTGCGGTACGGCCTGTCCTACCGGGACGTCGAGGAGCTGCTGGCCGAGCGCGGCATCATAGTCGATCACGTCACGGTGTACAGGTGGGTGCAGCGCTTCACTCCCGAGTATGTCGAGGCGGCGCGGTTCTCCCGGCACGCTCCCGACGACCGGTGGTTCGCCGACGAGACTTATATCAAGGTGGCTGGCCGGTGGACGTCTGTCTACCGGGCGATCGACCAGCACGGCCAGGTCATCGACGTCATGCTGTCCGAGCGGCGTGACCTGGCCGCGGCCCGGCGGTTCTTGACCCGGGCGCTGCGTGCGGGTACCGTCCCGCCCGAGGTCACTACCGACCGGGTAGCCGCTTATCCGCGGGTCCTGGACGAGCTGGTCCCCTCCGCCCTGCATACCGTCGAGCGGTACGCGAATAATCGCGTCGAAGCTGATCACGGACGTCTGAAGCCCCGGCTGCGACCGATGCGCGGACTCAAACGCCGCCGGTCCGCGCGGGTCGTGCCCGGCGGTCACGCCTTCGTGCAGAACCTTCGCTGCCACTACGAGCTCGCCACCGATGTTCCCGCCCGCCACCGGATCCGCACAGCATTCGACCAGCTCGCGATGGCCATCTGACAGCTGGTCATTCTCGTCAGCGCGCTCTGTCGTGCGCACCGATCGACCAATGCAACACTGCCCCGGTGTTCCTTTGCACCCGCCCGCGGCTCTCCCGGGGGGTTCGCCAAAAGATCACGGGGAGGGCCGCACCGAAACCGACACGCCCACCGTGTCGTCGAGCACCCCAGCCCGCAACCAGAACCCCGAAACCCCAGCACGCTCAACTACAACGACGCCGATCAGCTCGCACACGCTCAGGGTCTATCTCATGAACGGTGTTTCCGGCGGTCTTGGTTAGTAGGTCTCGGCGGCCGGCCAGCGGTCGCCGAAGGTGATAGCGAAAGCGTTCAGAGCGGGCTTCCAGCGCATGGTCCACCGTGTCCTGCCGGTCCCGGTGGGGTCAAGGGACCGGGTGACCAGGTAGAGGCATTTCAGCGCCGCCTGCTCAGTGGGGAAGTGCCCGCGGGCTTTGACCGCCCGCCGGTAGCGGGCGTTCAGCGACTCGATCGCATTGGTCGAGCAGATCACCTTGCGGATCTCGACGTCGTAGAGCCTGTTGCAGAATCGCGTGTCGTCCTGTCCTGTCTGGTGCTGGGTCCGCGATCATGAGCCGTGGCCAAGTCTTATCGTCTCGTGCTGCGTGACCAGCCGATGCTGTTGCCGGTCGACATGCGCGAGTGGCTGCCGCCGGATCACTTGGTGTGGTTCGTGCTGGAGACCGTCGATGCGCTCGACACCACGGCGTTGGAGCGGACGCGGCGACGCGGTGGCGCAGGCGCTGCAGGGTATGACCCGCGGATGCTGTTCGGGCTCTTGGTTTATGCCTACTGCCAAGGGGTGCGGTCCTCACGGCAGATCGAACGGATGTGCATTACCGACGTGGCGTTCCGGGTTCTGTGCGCCCAGGACGGCCCGGACCACACCACGATCGCCAGGTTCCGCGCTGAGGCGCAGGAGGCGTTCAGCGACTTGTTCGCACAGGTGCTGATGATCGCCGCGCGGGCAGGTTTGGCCAGGTTCGGCACCGTCGCCATCGACGGGACCAAGATCAAGGCCAACGCCTCGATCGACGCCAACCGCGGCAGGAAGTGGTTCAGCCAGAACGTCAAGAGCATGCTCGCCGATGCGGACCGGACAGACCAGGCCGAAGACACCGCAGCACGTGAGAGTCATGTTGATGATCAGCCGGATCGTGTCCCATCTGACTTGGGTGACCGCACCCGGCGGCGCGAACGAATCCAGCTGGCGGCGCAGGAGCTCGACGCTGAACACCGGCGAAGGGATCGCGTGAACGAGGAACGAGACGCTGCTGCGCTGGCGCGGCGCCACCGCTCGGAGCAGGGGCAGCCAGTCGTGGGGCGGATCCCGGATGGACCGCACCGGCTGGCCGAAGCAGCCGCGCACCTGGCGCGGGAGATCGCCATCCACCAGGCCAAGCTCGACCGGTACGCAGCCCTGATCGCGGCAGGGAAGAAGCCGATGGGGCGTCCGCCGGTGCCCCTGGAGGACAGCACCAGGATCGCGCGGGCCCGAGGTGCCGTCCGCAACGCTGAGGACGCGGAGCAGGCAGCCGCGGCCGCCGGCCAGTCGGCGTCGCCCGCGAAGAAGCTCCCCAAGGTCGTCGCGAACACCACCGACCCTCAGTCGCGGATCATGCCGACCCGGCGAGGGTTCCTGCAGGGATTCAACGCCCAGGTCGCGGTCACCAGCGACCAGCTGATCGTCGCCGTCCAGGTGGGGCAGTCACCCAACGACCAAGGATCCTTCACCCCGATGATGCGTGCCGCACAAGATGCCGCGGCGCGCCTGCACGCCGTGACCGGGAACGCCGATCACGTCATCGGCACCGTGCTGGCCGACGCTGGCTACAACAGCGACGCCAACCTGAAAGCCGACGGGCCGGACCGGTTGATTGCCCTGGGCAAAGGACGGGACCAGGCCCGTGCCGCCGCCGAGGAACCAGCCCACGGGCCACCGCCAGCGGGTGCGTCCCCACGCGAAGTCAACGCCCACCGGCTCCGCACACCCGAAGGCAGAGATCTCTACAAGCGCCGCGGAGCGACAGTGGAACCCGGCATCGGCAACCTGAAGAAGATTATCGATCGCTTCTCACGCCGGGGCCTGGACAACGCGACCAGCGAACTGCACCTGGCCGCTACCGCGTTCAACCTCATGAAGGTCCACCGGGCGGCCCCAGCAGCCTGACCGAGCCGCCATCAAGGACCCCGGGGCCATCGAGGGAGAGCGCCACGCCTGGGTTCCGGAAGCAGGCCCTCTTCCCAGCCGGTCCTTCCTCACGCGGCCCCTACGCTGCTGCACCCGACTTGAGGACACCATCGTGGACCTCCCGCAACACCGCCCCCTCACGCGATTCCGCGACAGGCTCCGTAATCGAGGAAGGGGATGAACTCCTCCCATGCGTTCTCCCACAGCCTGATCACCGCGCCGTAGCGCTGGCCCCATTTGCTGGTGAGCTCGTCCAGCGCGGCCCGGGCCGCCGCCGCGTTGACCGCCGTGTAGATCGGTTTCACATCCCGCTTCAGCGCGTCCCAATCCCGCCTGGAGGTCAGGCGGAAGGTGTTACGGATCAGGTGCACGATGCACGTCTGCACGATCGCCTGGGGCCAGGCGTGGCCGACCACTTCAGGTAGCCCCTTGAGCCCGTCGCAGACGACGAAGAACACATCCCGCACGCCGCGGTTCTTAAGGTCGGTGAGCACGCTCAGCCAGAATTTGGCGCCCTCCCCGCCACTGCCGGCCCACAGCCCGAGGATGTCTTTCTCCCCGGCCAGCGTCACCCCGATGGCGGCGTAAATCGGCCGGTTGGCGACCTGGCCGTCACGAACCTTCACGATGGTCGCGTCGATGAAGATGGCCGCGTAGACCTCATCGAGCGGCCGCTGCTGCCAGGAGGTCATCTCCTCGAGGACCCTGTCAGTGATCCTTGAGATGGTCTCCTTTGACACCGAGGCGCCGTAGATTTCCGCGAAGTGCGCCGAGATCTCCCCGGTAGTCAGCCCCTTGGCATAAAGGGACAAGATGATCTCATCGACCCCGGAAAGCCGCCGCTGCCGCTTCTTGACGATTTGCGGCTCGAACGTGCCCTGCCGGTCGCGGGGCACCTCGATCGCGACCTCGCCGGTGCTCTCGGTCAGGACGCCCTTAGACCGGGTCCCATTGCGCACGTTCCCGGCCTCATTCCGGGCCGGCCCGTTCTTCTCATGGCCCAGATGCTCGGTGAGCTCCTGGTCCAGTGCCGTCTCCAGCACCGTCTTGGTCAGCTGCTTCAGCAGCCCATCCGGGCCGGTCAGCGACAGACCCTGCTCCCGAGCCCGGGCCACCAGCTCCTCAGCCGCCCGCTGCTCAGCAGACGGCTCCGGCTTGTTCTTCTTCGGCACATCATCCAGTGTCGCGGTCATCACGGCACCTCTCCCGCTGAACCAGCAGGCTCAGCGTTCAGGGCCGGAAACACCGTTGCGGGGACAGTCCCCACGCTCACGCAGAGCGACGCTGAACAGTAGGGGACGGGGAGGAAAATGGTGTCGGGGTTCCCGCCGATGCAGAGATCTGGGGAACTTTGCTGAGCAGTTTCTGGACGGTCTGGCCCTGCTCCGGAATGAATGTGTCCACGTATACCGGGGCCTTCACCTCGGGGTCGCCGACGCCCACGCGTTTCTCAGGCCGCGGAGTGCTGGCCGGTCATGAGTGCGCCGAGGTCTTCGGGAGCCAGGAAGGACGGTGGAGGAGGGGGGCCCCAGTTGAACAGGCCCTGGGCGCCTTCGAACACTTCCGGCTTCCAGATTTCGTCCTTGGGGATGCAGTCCATGTCGGAGTAGTACTCGGAGAAGTTGCCGGCCGGGTCCTTGAGGTACCAGAAGAAGTTCGAGCCGGCGTGGTGCCGGCCGAGCCCCCAAACGTGACGCTCTGGTTTGCCCTCCAGCATTTTCGCGGCGCCTCGGCCGATGTCGTCGATGTCGTTGACTTGCCAGCTGGTGTGGTGCAGGAAGTTGACGGGGGCGGCCAGGGCGAGGACGTTGTGATGATCGACCGAGCAGCGCATGAATGCGCCTTTGTCGCCGATGTAGTCGCTGACCTGGAACCCGAGCCCTTCGGTGAAGAAGCTTACGGTGGCTTGAAGGTTGGTGGTGCCGACCACGGCGTGGCCGAGCTTGCGTGGTCTGATCGGGTAGTTGCGCATGATCCCGGGCGCTCGGCCGTGGCGTTCGACGCGGCCTGGCCCGTTGTAGGGGGTGGGCGGCTGCCGGTCCTGGATGACGCGTGGAGCGACTTCGATGCGGGCGGCGAAGCCTGCGATCGGTTCGGTGACGCGCAGGATATGCCGGCCGTATTCGCGGTCGAGGCTGCACTCGACGCCGAGCTTGTCTAGACGTGCGGCGACGGCCGCGATGTCGTCGGGGTCATCGGCTCCGATGCCGAGTTCGACCAGGCGCCGCGTGGGAGCGAACTCCACCCGTAGCTGGTTGCCGCCGTCCTCGGTGCGGAAGGTTCCGTCCCCGACTGGAGTTAGGCCAAAGTCGGTGTAGTAAGCCATGGTCTCCTGGACGTTCGGGACGCCCATGGTGACGGAGGTCAGTCGGTGCAGGCTAATGGTCTTTCTCCTCACGGTTGTGCCAAGATCTGGTGAAGCTCGCCGATGCCCACGATCCAGCTGACGAGGTGCTTCCCGGCCCAGAAGAAGCGCTGTGGCTCACGGCTGACGCCGACGCCGGAGGGAGCGCGGTGAAGATGAGGTCGCCGGAGACAGTGTGATGATCTTTGAGAGGGCGGTGACCGTCCGTTGATGTTGCCCAATTTCACCAGCGTTACCTCACAGGTCACAGATGGTTTGTTGCTCGGGGAAACGGGCTAGCTGGAGGCCAGGCGTGCGGTGATCGGTAGCTCGGTGAAACCCCGGACGGTGTTGTTTACCTGCCGGGTCGGCGCGCCGGCCAATTCGAAGCGTTCGACCCGGCGGGCCAGCGAGGTCAGGACGGCTACCGCTTCAAGTCTCGCCAGATTGGCGCCCGGGCAGACATGGATTCCGTAGCCGAAGGCGAGATGCCCGCGTGCGGACCGGGTGATGTCGAACCGATCGGGTTCTGCCCAGTGACGTGGATCGCGATTTGCTGATCCATACAGCAGCATGATGCGGTCACCGGCAGCGATGGACACGCCGCCCAGGTCGTGATGACGTGTCGCGGTCCGGGCGAAGGTCTGCACAGGACTCTCGAGGCGCAGCACTTCCTCGAACGCCGGGGTGATGCGGCTGGGTTCTTCTCGGAGCACCTGCCACTGGTCGGGATGCCGGGCCAGGAGCCAGATAGCGGAGCTGAGCGCGTTGACGGTGGTGTCGATGCCGGCTGTCGCGTACGCGCGCAACATTGAGCCCGCCTGTTCGGGGGTGATCGTCCCGCGTTCGGCGGCGGCGTGGATGTCCGCGCCGAAGCTGCCGGGGGGCAGGCACCCCGGACCTGCCTCGGTGGTGAGGAACGTCTCCAGCTCGCCGAGCCGCTGGATCACGCTGAGTGCGCGCTCGTTGGCTGGCCCGAGGGACTGGAAGCCCGCGCTGGCCCAGTCGGCCAATCGGTCGGGGACGTGGGGGAAGCCGATCAAGGACGCGATGACGTGCATCGGGTAGGGCCGGGCCAGGCTCGTGACGGCGTCGAACGTCAGGTCCCGGAGACACCTCTCGACGTGATCTTCGGCCCATGTTTCGATCTGGTTCTTCAATGATCGCAGGGCGGGTGCAGTCAGGCGCTCGGCGAGTACCTGGCGCTGGGGGCGGTGCTCCGGCGGGTCGCAAGCGATGAAGGCGCCCTTGAGCACAGCCGAGAAGCCAGGATCTATGGCGGTTCCTTGGGCCGAGGAGTAGGTCCCCCAGTCGGCGAGGACCGCGCGCATTTCCTCATATCGGGGAATGGCCCACATGCCGTACGCCGTCAGCCATACCGCCGACCCGCCCTCGCGCAAAGCCGCGTAGAGGGGATAAGGGTTGAGCAGTGCTTCCTCGGTGAACAGGTCAATGTCCGAGGTCGGCCGGGTGGCCGTCGCCGGGGCGGTGACGGGTGTGTGGTCCGGCATTCGGTGTTCTCCTTTGCTCGCGGTGGGGAGCCGCTCCCGTTCAGTGTTCGGCGCCGACGGGACGGCGGGTGTTGGTTCGCGCCTGGGTCTGCAGCACGCGTATCACCAGGGGTACTGCTCCTACGACGCCTGCTGCCGCCGCCAGCAGGACAAAGGCGTGGGACGCGTAGGTGATCAAGCCCGCCTGGTAGTCCACGGAGTACCGGCCGGGCCCGACCAGGCCGATGCCCAGGCCGAGCAGTCCGTAGACGGCCGGCAGTTCATAGCCGCCCTTGGTGGCCCACAGCCCGTTGGTGAAGTTCACCGAGGCGGCGACCAGCATCGTGCCGACGACGCACGCCACGCCGAGGGCCATGAAGGTGCCGGTGACGATGAGGACCGTACCCACCAGCTCGGAGGTTCCGGCCGCGATGACCATGAGCCGCGGCGGCCGCAGCCCCCACTGCTCGAAGAGGGCGGCGGTTCCGTCGATACCGAGACCGTCGAACCAGCCCAGCAGCTTCTGGAGAGCGTGGCCGGCCATCAGGGTGCCGAGCAGCAGCCGTAGCAGCAGGATTCCTTCGTCCATGACGTTCTTCTGTCTTTCTCAAGGTTGGTGGGCTGGCTGGCCGGCCGGGCGAGGGTTCAGAGCCAGCCCGGTGCCCGCGAATCCTCGACGCGGAGGGTGCGGTGGTATCCGCTCTGGCAGAAGACGAGGGGACGAGCCGATGGACGTGCGACCTCGAACTTCAGGGGGGTGGCCAGCACGATGGTGTGATCACCGGCCTCAATCTCCTGCTCGACGGCGCAGTCGGCCCAGGCCAGGCACCCGCGGACCACGAGCGGGCCGTCCCCCGTGTCGTTCATCGCGACATCGCGGAACTTGCCTGCCGACCAGCCGGCCAGGGCGCGGCTGAGATGGCCCTGGTCACTGGCCAGGATGTTGGCGGTGAATCGGCCGACGTCCCGCACTGCTTCATACGACCGGGACCCGGTCCGCACCATCAGGCTGACCAGGGGCGGGTCGAGGGAGACGGAGGCGAACGTTCCGACCACGAGCCCGACGGGTCCAGCGGCGGCCCGGGCCACCACGACCGTGACGCCGGTCGGGAGCTGGCCGAAGAATGCGCGGTAGCCCCGGGGCGTGAACCCGGTGGTCGTCATCCCACACCCCCACCGGCGGGCAGGGGGCGCATCGCCGGCAATGCCTCGGTCCCGTTGACGTCGAGGATCCGGGTCTTCTCGGTGCCGGTCAGCAGCGGCGATGAGGTCACGAAGTCCACGGCCTCGGCGAGCGGGCCCCGGGGGAGGTCGCTGCCGAACACCAGCCGGTCCACGCCGAGGCTGTGGCGTACCGACTCGAGCGCGTAGGGCTCCTCGAGCATGCTGGTGTCGTACCAGCAGCGGCGCAGTTGCGGCAGCACGCCGCCGATCTCCTCGTACAGTTCCGGGTGTGACCGGTGCATCCCGGTGTCGAACCGGTGGGCGAAGAACGGCAGCGAGCCGCCCATCGCGGCGGCGATGATCCGCACGTCGGGGTAGCGATGAGTGACCTGGCCGGCTACGAGCCGGCACATCGCCAGTGCCGTCTCGGCCGGGCTGCAGAAGTCCGGCGCGAGGTGGAACTCGGCCGCGCCGACGCCCATCCGCGGGGTCGTTCCGGGGTGGATGAAGACCGTGGCGTGCCGTTCGTTCAGGGCCTCCCACACCGCGTCGAACTCCGGTGCGTCCAGCGGCCGGCCGCACGCCGACGTGCCGAGGTTGACGCCGGCGAAGCCGCACTCGTCGAGGCAGAATCGCACCTCGCCCAGGGCCGCATCGGTGTGCGGCAGCGGCAGGCTGCCGAAGGCCGCGAACTGGGAGCCGCCCGCGTCCACGGCTCCGGCCAGCATGACGTTGGCCCGCCGGGTGACGTCGGTGGCGGTGTCCTGCTGCGGGAAGTAGGGCTGGAGGGCGCCGAGGCTCAGGACGGCCAGATCGACCGACGATTCGTTCATCTGACGGGCCCAGTTCGCGAACACCGCGGCGGGGCCGGCCGCAAAGAGCCGCTCGGCGCTGGGCCGGAGCATGGGGCCGAAGACAGCGAACGACTCCAGGGTCCGGGAGGCGCCGACGGTATCGAGGAGATCGAAGAAGTCGGGGGGCAGGAAGTGGGTGTGCACGTCAACACGCATGGTGCTCGTTCCTCCAGGGCCGGTCGCCGGCGAGATCGGCGGTTTCGAGCAGATGCTGGCCGTAGCGGGCGACCGCGCCGTCATCGACCATGACGTGGGTCGCGGCGACGCTCATATCGCGCAACAGCTTCTCCAGGATGTTGGGTCCGTGCAGGGCCGGCGCCCCGGCCCGCTGGAAAGCCAGGTGAGCCGCGTCGAGCGCGGCCTTAGTGGCCTGGGCGGCCAGTGCGCGGGGTAGGTGGACATCCTGGTCGCGCCAGGCGTGGGCGTGGCCGGTTGCGGCGGCGTCGATGTGCCCGTAAGTCGCCATCGCGTAGGCCTCGAACGCCTGCAGCTGGATGACCGCAGCGGCGAGCTGGCCCTGCACGACCTCGCGATCCCCGGTGTGCCGGCCGGCGGTCATGTCGGCGAGGTGCCGGCGCAGCTCAGCCAGGGCGCGCCGGGTGACACCAAGGGCGAAGGCGAGGTGCTCGTAGGCCTCGATCCGGTCGAAGCCAATGAGATCGTAACGGCGGGACCCCCGCAGCTGCCCGTACGGGTTCTCCTCGCGGCCGACCAGGCTGTCAGGCAGGAAATGGTCGGCGAGCCGGAAGTCGTTCGAGCCGGTGCCGGCCAGGCCGATCACGTGCCAGGAGTCAAGCAGTTCGGCCTCGGCCACTGGTATCGCGAACGTCAGCAGTCGTGAGGGGTCGCCGTCGATGTGGGCGGCGGCGTGCACCCACTGCGCGTGGTGAATACCGCTGGCCAGCCGCCAGGTTCCCGTCAGCCGGTAGCCACCCTCGGCCTTGACCGCCTGGCCGCCCGGGGCGGCGACGATCGAGCACACGGGGACGTCTTCGGCGAAGATGCGCTGGACCGTGGGCTCGGGCATGGTGCCGCCGAGAACGGCGACCGAGTTGTTGGCCACCATCGTGCACCAGGCGCTTGAGGTGTCCTCGGCGGCCAGCGCCGCCAGCACCCGGATCTGGCTGGCGATGGGAAGCTCGAGACCGCCCAGCTCCCGGCACAGGCGCAGGCGCCACAGGCCCCGGGAGCGCAGGGCCTCGACGCTCCGGGCGCTGAGATGGCCCTGCGCGTCCGAGCCCGGTGCCTCGGACGCCAGCAAGCCGGCGATCTCCGCCACCGAGGCCAGGAGCTGTGCCTCGGAGTAGGCGTCTGGCTGGTCCGCGGGACGCTCAGGCGGTGCTGGCGTAGCGGGCGCGAGTGTCCGCATCGGGTCCTCCCGGGGTCAGGTCGGCATCGAAGCCTGACGTGCTCTGCGACCAGCCTTGACCGGAGCGATGCGCATTGTCAATAGATATTCGAAAGTTGACGGCCAACCGCGCTCAGCGGCTTGCGGACGGGGCTCAGGCGGGTTGCTGCACCGGGCGTCCGGTGAGCCAGCGTTCGGTCGCTCGTTCGATCTGCTGGCGCGTGGCCTGCTCGGCGGCGGCCGCGTCCCGGTCCAGCGCCGCGGTCAGCAGGGCCCGATGCTCGCGCGTGACCTCTTCGCTGTGCTCTTCGGCGGCGCGGGTATCGAGGCGCCAGCGGCGGTACAAGTCGGCCTCCTCACGCAGGCGCCGGGTGATCTCCAGCATGCGACGGTTGCCCGCCCCGGATACGACCGCCAGGTGGAAATCCGCGTGGGCGGTCACCCACTCATCGCTGACGCCGTGATCCCCGATCATCGGCGTGCGCTCGAGCACGTGCTGGGCCGCGACCATCTGCGCTTCCCAGTGCATGGAGCCGGCGCCGACCGCCTCCCGGACGAACCCGGGCTCGATGAGCGACCGGGTGGCCGTGAGTCCCCGCAGATCGTCGTCGGACAAGGACATGACACTGAAACCCAGGTTGCTCTCGGCCCGCACGATTCCGTGGTCCACCAGGCGGACCAGGGCCTCCCGGAGGACGCCCACGCTGACCGAGTAGGTGCGGCACAGCTCGGGGAACGTGAGGCGCCGGCCCGGCTCGAGGCGCCCGGCCAGGATGTCAGCCCGGAGGCTTCCGGTCACGGCGTCCGCGCGGGAGCCCTGCCGGGTCGGCTTCGTCATCGGCACAGCGTAACATCCAGCAAACTTGCGAAAGTTACTTGACAATGCGAAACTCGGATCACGATATTGGGAAGTGCCGATACCGGAGACCGACCGAGCGGAGCGTGCATTGCGTACCACGGAGGTAGCAACAACCCCGGTGCCACCCGCCGAGGTGCTGCAGCGCACCCGCGAGCTGATCCCGCGGCTGCGCGAGCGGATCCCGCGGACCGAACAGCTCCGCCAGCTGCCAGCCGAGACGGTGCAGGACGCGTCCGACGCCGGGGTCTTCTCCCTGTTGCTGCCGAGTGCTCTCGATGGGTCGGCCGGCGGCATCCGCGACTTCGCCGACGTCGTCCGCACGCTCGCCCAGGGCGATCCCACCGCCGCGTGGACGCTCGGCTTCCTCATCGAGCACAACTGGATGCTCGCCCGGTGGCCGCAAGAGACCCAGGACGAGGTGTTCAAGGCCGGCGCACCGGTCCTCATGGCCGCCGTGGCCAACCCACCCGGAAAGGCCACGCCGGCCGATGGCGGTTATCTGGTCACCGGATATTGGGGTTACTGCTCCGGCGTCATCCATGCCGACTGGGTCCAGGTCGTGGCGACCATCGAGGGCCGGGACCGGCCCTCCCTGTTCCTCCTGCCCCGCGAGGACGTCGACGTGCAGGACACCTGGTACATGGCGGGCATGAAAGGCAGCGGCAGCCATGACATCCGGCTCGGCCGGCAGTTTGTCCCCGCGCACCGCACCGTCGACATCGACCTGTGGCACTCCCGCCGCAACCACGGCGCCGCCCTGCATCCCGAACCGCTGTACGCCTACGACGCGCGCGACCTCCTCGTCTTCATCATCCCGGCCCTGGTCCTCGGGGCTGCGGAGGCCATGCTCGACCTGTACCGGGACCGGCTCGACCACCGCCGGGCCGCGTACAGCCCTGTCCTGAGCGGCGACACGGTCGCGGGGCAGACCCGCTATGCCCGAGCGGTGTCCGCGCTCCGGGCCGCGCAAGCACTGCTGAGGGCCACCCTCGACCTCACCGTCGATGTAAACGCGCAATCCACCGAGGAACTCTCGGACCAGGTTCGCGCGCTCATCAAGCTCGACTGCCTCAGCATCTGCCGGCTCGCCTCGGAATCGATCGACCTCGGCGTTCAGGGCTCCGGCTCCGCCATCTACAGGTCCAGCGACGTCACCCAGCATTTCCTCCGCGACATCCAGGTCATCCTCAGTCACCTGACCATCGACGAGGACGGCATGCGGGCCCAGGCCGGGGAGATCCTGCTGGGGCGATCGGCCGATCCCGACCCCGCCCGCAACTTCACCTGACGCCAGTCCACGGCCGCCGCGCGACCATGTTGAGTTCTGCACGTTGATAAGTATTCGAACATAAATAAGCTTTTCGAAAGACTGTCAGGGATAAAGCTGCCCCCCGTCCGCCCCATCCTGGTCCTGGAGGATCCCCATGAGCGCCGTCATCACCGAGCGCGATCTGTCGCGCGACCGCCTGCTCGACCGGGCCCGCGAGATCGGCGAACTAGCCTGGAGCCGCCGCGAGGAGATCGAGCAGGAGCGGCGGGTCACCGACGACGTCATCGACGCGCTGCGCGAGTCCGGACTGGTTCACCTAGGCAACCAGCGGCGCTGGGGTGGCGCCGAAGCCGACCCCGTCACCATGCTCGACATCGGCCGTGAGATCGCCCGTGGGTCGGCTTCGCTGGGATGGCTGTTCGCCATCACCAGCTTCCATACGTGGTACATGGCCTTCACCTCCGAGGAGCTGCAGAAGGAGGTGTGGGGCACCGACCGGACCACGTTCGTGTCCGACTCCTTCGCACCCGTGGGCCAGGTCGACCGGGTCGCGGACGGGTACCTGGTCTCTGGTCAGTGGCGCTTCGCCAGCGGCATCGAGTGGGCCGGCTGGGTGGCAGTGGGCGGGATGGTCCCCGGACCCGACGGAGCGCCGCCCGAGCTGCAGATGTTCTTCCTGCCCCGCTCGCAGATCACCATCGTCGATGACTGGCACACCCTCGGGCTGCGCGGTACGGCCAGCCGCGCGGTCGTGGCCGATGCCGTCTTCGTGCCCGACCACCGCGTTTTCCCGCTCGGCCGCCTCGCCGGACCCGGCTTCCGCGGCGCTATCGCGGACCAGGGGCCGCTATGGCGGGTACCACTGATGACCATGCAGGGCCTTTGCGTGATGACCGCATCGACCGGTATCTCGCAAAGGATGGTTGAGGAGTTCGCGTCAGCGACCAAGCAGCGGATCCGCTGGCTCGACCCGGGCGCCAAGCAACGCGAAGCGCCCGCCGCGCAGCTCACGCTGGCCGCGGCGGCGACCCAGTGGGACGCCAACTGGGCGCTGGCCCAGAAGTACGCCCAGGAAGGCTGGGACCGGGCCCAGGCCGGAGCCGGCTGGGTGCTCTCGGAGGAGGAACGCGCCAAATACTTCTCCTGGCGCAGCTACATCGCCCGCTCCTCGGTGGAACTCAGCGACGAGCTTTACATCAGCTCAGGGGCGATGGCGCTGTTCGACACCCATCCCCTGCAGCAGATCTTCCGTGACATGCACGCCGCCGGGGTGCACGTCGGCACGGACCGGGGGGACGCTTACACCAGCCGCGGCCGTGTCGCGATGGGCTTCGCCGGTCATCCGTTCCACTGACCGCCGCGACACGGCCATGAAACCTCGCCCGCTACCCGATCACTGCACGAGGAGACCGCGGATGACCGCCACCGCCCAGAAGGCAGAACCGTCCCTGAGCCGGGACCTGGTGATGAAACGCGTCGGGGGCCTGCTACCGGGCATCCGCGAGCGCGCCGCCGTTGCCGAGGAGCAGCGCCGCATTCCCCGGCAGTCGGCGCAGGAGTTCATCGACGCCGGCCTGACCCGGATCCTGCTGCCCAAACGGTTCGGCGGTGCTGAGCTGGGCCTGCGCACCTGGGTTGAGGCGGTCATCGCGATCTCCACCGCCGACGCTGCCCACGGCTGGTGCGCCAGCCTGCTCGCCCATCACCCGCACTACCTGGCGCAGTTCCCGGCGGCGGCCCAGGCCGCGGTCTGGGCCGACGGGCCGGACGTGCCCATGGCGGCTACGCTCACCCCAACCTCCCGGATCGAGCCCGCTCAGGGTGGCTACCGCATCTCCGGGCGGATCAGCTATCTCAGCGGAGTCGATCACTGTACCTGGATCATGGTGGGTGGCATGCTGCCCGGTCCCGGCGGCCAGCCGGACTGGACCCTGTTCGCCGTTCCGCCCGGCTTCTACACGGTCGAGGACACCTGGCACACCGCCGGCATGCGCGGCACCGGCAGCAACACCGTCGTGTACGAGGACGTGTTCGTCCCCCACGATCACGTGCTGCGCGTTGAGGATATGCGGGACGGCACGGCTCCCGGGAGCCAGCTGCACCAGGCCTCGTTCTTCCGGGCCCCCTGGATCACCTACGCCCCGCTGACGTTCACCACGCCGATGCTGGGCGCGGCCCGCGGGGCACTCGAGGAATACCGGGCCTGGACCGCGGAACGGGCCAGCCTGTTCGGAGCCCGGGTCGCGGAATTCACCAGCATTCAGACTAGGCTCGCGCGCGCCGCAGCCGACCTGGACGCGGCCGAGTTGCTGACCTACCGCGCCGTCGACGTTGCTGAGGCTTCCGAGCCCGCCTCCCCGGAACTGCGGACCCGGACGTACCGCGACACGGCCCGGGCGTCCGAGTTGATCGTGGCGGCCATGGACACCGTCATGCAGATCTCCGGGTCCGCGGGCTTCGCCACGAGCAGTCCCATCCAGCGGGCGTGGCGCGATGTGCACTTCGCCGCGAGCCACGTCATCCTCAACCCCGAGACCAGCTTCGCCGCCTGGGGACGGCAGCAGTTCGGGCTGGAACGCGACCCCAAGCAACTGCTGTACTGACGTGGCCGGGACTACGCTGAGGGTGCCGGATGCCGGCCGGGAGGTTGATCTGATGGTACGGATCGTGGCGCTGGAGGAACATTTCGTTGTGCCGGAGCTGCTGTCGGCCTGGTCCCGGATCCCGGAGTCGCAGCGTGATCCGGTGTCGGGGTTCGGTGACGACCCGCTCGCGCAGCGGCTGCGCGAGGTGGGGGACCGGCGTGTGGCCGACATGGACGATCAGGGCGTGGACGTGCAGGTGCTGTCGCTGAATACCCCGGGCGTGCAGAACCTTGGCCCGGCCGATGCCGTCCTGGTCGCGCGGGACGCGAACGATGCGCTGGCCGGCATCGTGGGCGGCAGTCCCGGGCGGTTTCAGGCGTTCGCCGCCGTCCCGACCCCGGATCCCGCGGCCGCGCCCGGGGAGCTGGAGCGGGCGATCACCCGCCTCGGGTTCCGCGGCGCCCTGCTGAACGGCCGCACCGGAACCGCGAACATGGACGCGCCGCAGTACGGCGACCTCTACGCTGCGGCCGAGCGGCTGGGTGCGCCGCTGTACCTGCACCCGCAGACCCCGGTGGCGCCGGTCCGGGACGCGTACTACTCCGGGTTCGGCGATCCGGTCGACTTCCTGTTCGCCAACTTCGGGATCGGCTGGCACTACGAGACCGGCGTCCAGTTGCTGCGGCTGATCTTCTCGGGCGTCCTGGACCGGCATCCTCGTCTGCAGCTGATCATCGGGCACTGGGGCGAGGTGGTGCTGTTCTTCCTGGAGCGCACCGCGATGATGCAGCAGGCGGGCCTGCACCTTGACCGGCCCCTGGCCGACTACTTCCGGCAGAACGTCTGGGTCACCGGCAGCGGCATCATGAGCGAGCGTTACCTACGATGGACGGCCGAGGTCCTCGGGACCGACCGCATCCTCTGCGCCACCGACTACCCGTTCATCGACACCGGAGCAGGCCAGGCGCGGGCGTTCCTTGAGCAGGCGCCGCTGACCGATGCGGAGAAGGCGGCGATCGGCTCCGGTAACTGGGAACGGCTCGCCGGGCAGCTCTCCACGCCGCCCAGCTGAAAACGATGGCTGGCACGTCCAGCGGTGACCGGCTCGGCCCCATTGCCGGAGCAGTGCGGCAGCTGCCAATTCGCCCACCGGAACAGGCGGCCATTATGCAGGTGGTGGCTACTGGGTCGCGGCTCAGATCCGCCATGCTAACGACGCGGCAGAGCTCGCCTGCCGGCAGGCGCTGGCCCGGACGCTGATTGCTGGCTCGCCCGATGCGCCCAGCTGGCGCCGGTCGGCATCATGCAGAGCGACGCTGGCGATGCCCGGCGTCCGGGCGGAGGAGGCCCTGGACGCTGGCTGGCCTCCCGACGACCGTGAGCGGGTCGATCAGGAGATAAGAGCTGCGGCCACCAGCCAGAAAGAAATGCGAACCGGCTGCCGACTGCGCTCATCTGACGGCGGGTCTGGGCCCAGGCCTCTGCTGTGGCGCTCCATGCCGTCGGCGACGGCCCCTACCGGGTCCTGGCAGCGTTCACCGACATCACCGGCAACAGGCAGGAAGCAGCCGAACGGTGAACGGCTGCTGGTCGTAGAGCAGGCCGCCCGTCTGGACTGCCTGGGGCTGGAAGAGCAGCGCGAGCGGTTGCCCGAAGCGGAGGCCGTCGGCCGCCCCCGACCCAGTGCGTCGCCACAGTGTCACACGAGCTCGCACGCCGCTGACATCGATCGCGTCCTTCAGCGAGCTGATGAAGGGCGAAAAGCCGGTCCCTCACTCCGAACGGCGCCCAATTCCCCGACACCATCGAGCGAAACGCCCACCCGGCTGCTCCGCCTCGCCGGTGACACTGGTCCGGCTCGACACGATCTGGGCGCCCGGGCCAGACGACGATGCCGAGATGGCCGGGAGCAGACATGGTGCCATCCGAGCCGACGAAGAAGACTAGGGCAGCGAAGCGATTGGCGATTATTTACGGATCATGACAGGGCGCAGGTGGCGCTATCTGAGCCCGCTCTGCTGCGCAGCCGCCTCGACGGCGTCAGACAGGGGGGTCGAGGGCCGTCCGAGAAGTCGTTGCAGGTCTCCACTGTCGGTGTAGTGCGCGCCGGCGGCGGTGGCTTCGTCCAGCTGGCCGGCGAAGCCCACGAAGCTGTCGGGAACGCCGTTGGACTTCAAGAAGGCCAGCAGTTCGTCGCTGCTGAGGTCGCGGTAAGTCACGGTGGTCCCGGTGGTGTCGGTGATGGCCGCGGCGAGCTCGGTGAGGGTGAACGGGGTGCCGCCCAGCTCATATACCTTGCCCGCGTGGCCGTCCTGAATCAGGACGGTGACAGCCGCTTCGGCGTAATCGGCTCTGATGGCAGCTGCGAGGGCCTGGTCGGTGGTGGCGCCGACGATCTCGCCCTGGGCCAGAAACTGGGGCATCCGGCTGATGTGGTTCTCGATGTACTGGCCATTGCGCAGGATCGTGTACTCCAGGCCGGACTTCTGGAGATGCTGCTCGGTCCCCAAGTGCTCGGGGGCGCCCGCGAGCTGGGTGCGGCCAGCGCGCAGCGTGCTCGTGTAGACGACACGCCGGACGCCGGCCTGCTTCGCCGCGTCGATAACCGCGGCATGCTGGGCCAGGAAACGACCGTGTCCGGAGATCAGTAGCAGGACGTCGACGCCCGCTAGCGCTGCGGGAAGAGTCATGGGATCGGAGTAGTCCCCCAGGCGCACATCGACTCCGCGTGCTTCGAGGTCAGCGGCCTTGGCCGGATCGCGAACAACGGCGACGACGTGCTCGGCCGCAACGCCGCGCTCGAGGAGACGGTCGACGACCAGGCGGCCGAGCTGCCCGGTTGCTCCGGTGACAGCGATGGTGGTCATGGTCTTCAGCTTTCTGACGCGCGAGAGGCTGTTATCGCTGATAACAATCGATTGATATCGATGATAATAGCAGTGTTACGGTCGCAACGCTAGCGCCGTGGCAGTCACTTTGTCGGCTCGGCATGGCGGGCGGCCACCTCACCTGCGGGTGCTGATTGCGAGGCTGGGCCGGTGACAGAACGCCTGCGGGTTCGCGAGGTCGATGATGATGAGAGCCGCGGGACACTAGTGGTAGACGGTGACGTGGTCGACGGTGACACGGCGCTCGGCCAGCAGCTCTTCCACGTCCCGGTAGGACAGCACCGGGGTACCATCGGTCCGCGATCGAGATCACCTCTGGCGGCAACCGGATGCCAGCGAAGTCCGAGATCACGCGATGAGCGGCGATGGGATCAGTCTCCTGCCCGCTGACGACTGGCCAACGCAACGGTGCCGCTGCTGCTATTCCGGGTCTCCCGGCCGCATGTCGCGGTCCTCGGTGAGATCCCGGGCAGTGGGCTGAGGTGGTGCATCACCCGAAGACCACACTGTGCCGGGGATGAGTGTAGGCGGGTCGGGTCTGGGCTGTTTCGCCAGCGCCGATCATGTGCGCGCGTCACCAAGGACACCGGCACCGGCGGCGTGCGGTGCTAGGGGGAAGATCAGACGGAGTGACGGGTCCGACGGGATGGCAGGCACGATGCGGCACGAGCAGCGACTGATTTTCGAGCTATGGCAATTGCGGCAGGTGATGCCGAAGGTTCTCGACCGGGAGATCGAATCTCTCGGCATCACCATGCCGCAGTTCGGCACGCTCAACGCCATCGCGGTCGCCGGTCCCCAGTCGGCGGCAGATCTGGCTCGCAGGGCCGACGTCCGGCCGCAGACGATGGCCGCGATGCTGATGGGGCTGGCCGACGCCGGCTTGCTCGAACGACACCCGCACCCGGTCCACAGGCGCATAGTCCTGGTGGACCTCACGACCGCGGGCCGGCGACTGTGGGGAACAGCGAGCGAGCGGGTCGGCAAGGTGGAGCGGCGCCTGCACGAGACGCTGGGCGACAGTGGTTATGAGGCCATGCGAGCCCAGACGAGAGCGCTGGTAGTAGAGCTCGGCGGATCGCTGGAGCAGCAGCCCGCAGTGTGGCCCTGGCCGCGCTGAATGTTCTCAGTCTATCTGTTAACATCGCAGTCTATCTGTTAACGTCGCAGTCACTCGAATAAGTGACAAGGCGAGGACTGAGTTGTGACGACGCCGGCGGGGCAGGCGGCTGACGACAGCCGGACGGCAGCCATGGACATCGCATGGGACGTCGAGATACCGATGTCCGACGGCGGTTCGTTGAGAGCGAATGCTTACCGCCCTGCCGGGACCGTGCGCGTACCCGTGATCGTGACGATGGGGCCATACGGCAAGGATCTGCCGATGTCTGTCACGTATCCGGACCTATGGGCGCAGCTCGCCCGGGCGCACCCAGAGATAGTCGGCCGGTCGTCCGGCCGGTATCTCGTCTGGGAAGTGCCCGACCCCGAACGGTGGACTCCGCATGGCTACGCCGTCGTGCACATCGATGCCAGAGGGACGGGACGGTCGCCGGGAGTGTGGTCGCCGTTCTCACCACGGGAGTCGCTGGACTTCGCCGAGGCGGTCGAGTGGCTCGCCGCCCAGCAGTGGTGCACCGGCAAGGTCGGGGTACTCGGCGTGTCCTACCACGCCATGGCCGCGTGGCGGGTGGCCGAACGTCAGCCACCGCATCTGACCGCGATCATCCCGTGGTTCGGATCCGGGGACGCCTACCGGGAGGCACTGCGCCACGGCGGCATCCTCAGTAACACGTTCATCGACGCCTGGTGGTTCCGCTGGGTCGCCAACCAGCACGGTTCCCAAGACGGCGCGCCGAGTCCGCTCACCGGTGAAAGCTCGACCGGCCCCGACCAGCTCGACCATCGCGACCTGGAACGCTTGCGCGAGAACTTTCCCGCCGAAGCGCGAGCTCACCCGCTGTTCGATGACTGGAGCGCGTCCCGGGCCGTCGACTGGTCACGGGTCACCGTGCCGTTCCTGTCGGTCGGCAACTGGGGCACCGTCGGCCTGCACCTGCGCGGGAACATCGAGGGTTTCCGGCACGCTGCCAGCCAGGAGAAATGGCTGATGCTGCTGGACGCGCGAGGCCCCGGAATCGACCGGTTCCTCGACGAGGACGGCATGGCCACGCAGCTCCGGTTCATGGACCACTACCTGAAGGGCGTGGAAAACGACTGGACGGCGCAACCGCCGGTGACCTACGAACTGCCCGAACCCGGACGTGAGACGTCCACGCGCACCGCAACGACCTGGCCCCCGGACGGTACCCGCTGGACCCGGCTGCACCTCGACGCGGGAAACCACGCGATGGGCCCCGAAGGACCGAGCGCTTTGATGAGCGCCGACTACTGGCCGACGTCACCCGGCGTGACCTTTCACAGCCAGCCCGTCGGCGAACGCACTGTTATTGTCGGCCCGCTCGCCCTCCACCTGCAGGTCTCGACACAGGCCGGCGACCTTGACGTCTTCGCCTCCGTGCGCTCCGTGGACCAGGACGGCCGCCCCGCGAGTTCCCCGGCCCTCGGCTGGCTTCGGCTGTCGCAGCGCGACCTGGACGAACAGGCATCGACGCAGTGGAGCCCGGTCCACGCACACCGGCATGTCTCCGAAGTCCGCGCCGGCGAGCAGTACGCCCTCGACGTGGAAATATGGCCGGCGGGCCTTGTCGTGCCGCCGGGAGGCCGCCTTTTGCTGACCATCGGCGGTAGCGACACGTTCGCCACGGCAGAATGGCGTCACAACGACTCCGATGACCGGCCCAACGCCACCTTCGCGAACTGGGCCACGCTCTACAGCGGTCCGGACGCCCCGTCCTGGCTGCTTGTCCCGGTGGTGGTCTCGTGAGCCGGAGCGCCCCCGGGGCAGCAGGCAAACGCCATCATCATCACCGGGGAACCCGGAACCTTACGGCAGATACCAGAGTGCTTTTCGCCTTGAACGCCGCAGGCGCCGCTGCCGCTGCCGCTTTCGCGGCTTTCGGTGCTGCCCGTCCCGGCTACATCGATCGTGAGACGGGCCCGAACCCAACGGCCGGGTTCTGGGCTGCCTCATCGGCAGTACGAACATGGGCCATCACCATACCGCTACTTGCCGTTCTCGCCCGGCAGGGGCGGCCCAGCCCGGAGCTGCTCACGGCCGCTGGGCTCGTCCAGCTCGGCGACTCTGCCCTGGGATTCCGTCAGCACAACCCGCGGATGACTCTCGCGCCCGCCCTGATGGGCATTGTTCATCTGGCGAGCGCCCGCCGGCTCGTTCGGCTAGTGACGCCGCACGACCGGAGCGGTGACGCAGTTTAGGTTTCCCATGACCCTGATCAGATCATCGATCCCGACACCAACCCGCGGTCTCAATGCGCTGGGCCGGGGCCTGGCCGTTGCGGGAATGCCGGCCATCCGTCCCGAGGCAGACCGGCTCGTTCGATCCGCGGAACGCAAGACCGGCCTGCCGGACTTCGGTGGCAACGGATTCTTGTCAGGCCTGCAGGCGCTGGCCGATTTGATCGAGCGCGACGCCAGCTTGCATTTCGCAGGCCGCTTCAGCGTCCGCCCGATCATCCCCGATCGTCTGACCAGCCGGCTCCTCTTCAATTATTTCGTCTCGCGTCGATCGGAGACCTCGCTAAGCGCGCTCGTCCCGCCCCTTCAAGCCGCCGGACCAGCCAGACAATCGACGCCAGACCACGACCCGCGTCTTCAACATGCGGGAATTTCTCGGCGGCGAGGGAGCCAAGCGATCCGGCGGGAAGCTGCCGCCTCCTGTGATGGCGTATTCATGGTGGCGCTGGTGCGCCACGACCGGGGCTGGTTGTTCCAGGCCGCCGCTGCACAGTAGAGAGGAAGCGTCAATGGACATGCCGCTGCAGGTCTCGCACTGGGGGGCACAGCCTGGGACGTACCAGATGGACGTGACCATCGGCGGGGCACTCAAAGAAACGGCGAACCGGTGGCCCGATCGCGTCGCTCTGATCGAAGGCACAGGCGCCACCGATGCACGATCCTGGACGTTCGCGGCGCTGCTGGAGACGGCGGAGCAGGTGGCCCGCGCGCTGCTCAGCCGATCCGGCCCCGGGTCCCGGGTAGCGGTGTGGTCGGCCAGCCGGCCCGAGTGGGTGCTGCTGGAGTTCGGCGCCGCGCTCGCCGGGGCGACGCTCGTCACCGTCAACCCCGCGTACGGCCCCGGTGAGGTCGAGTTCGTCCTGGCTCAGTCCCGGGCCGATGGCTTGTTCGTGGAGCCGGCGGTACGTTCCCGCGATCTTCTCGGCATAGCGCGGACCGTCAGCGACAAGCTCCCCGGCCTCGGGACCGTCGTCTCGTTCGATGACTGGGACATGTTCATGAGGTCCGCCGCCCACGGGCCGTCCGAGCTCCCGGTCGTGCACCCCACGGACCCCGCACAGATCCAGTACACCTCCGGAACGACAGGCTTCCCAAAGGGAGCACTGCTGACGCACCGTGGGCTGGCGCTCAACGGGAGGATCTACGCCGAGACCATCGGTACAGGCCCGGGCGACGTGTGGGTCAATCCGATGCCCCTGTTCCACACGGCCGGGTGTGGCCTGGCCACGCTGGGTGCCCTGCAGACGGGCGGCACCCAGATCCTTCCGCATGGTTTCGACGCCGACCTGATCCTGGACTTGTTCGAAAGCCACCGTGGCACCGTGCTGCTGTCTGTGCCGACCATGCTGATCCGGATGCTCGACGCCCAGCGCACTCGCCCGCGGGACCTGACCTCGTGGCGGCTGGCGACACTCGGGGGCGCCCCGGTTCCGGTCGAGCTGGTGCGCCGGGCGGAGCAGGAACTGGACGTCAAGGTCGGCATCGGCTTCGGCCAGACGGAAGCATCGCCCTACATCACGCACACGCTGCCAGACGACCCTCACCCAGCCTGGTCCGCGACCGTCGGCCGCCCGCTGCCGCTCGTGGAGGTCAAGATCGCTGATGAGGCTGCGGGCGAGCCCGCGCCCGTCGGCGCGACCGGTGAGATCTGCACCCGGGGTATCTGCGTCATGCTGGAGTATTTCGACGATCCCACCGCCACCTCACAGGCCATCGACGAAGACGGCTGGCTGCATACCGGCGACATCGGGACCATGGACGAGCAGGGCTATCTGCGGGTGCAGGGCCGGCTGAAGGACATGATCATCCGTGGCGGCGAGAATATCTACCCGCGTGAGATCGAGGATGTCCTGTCCGGCCACGAGGCCGTCGCCAGCGTTTCCGTCGTCGGGCTGCCGGACGAGGAGTGGGGCGAGATCGTCGCCGCATTCGTCCAGCTGCGCCCGGGCGCCGCGGTCGGATCCGACGATCTTGACCAGTACTGCCGCGCTCACCTTGCGGGCTTCAAGGTTCCCCAAGTGTGGGACTTCGTGACCGATTTCCCGCAGACGAGCTCCGGGAAGATTCAGAAGTTCGTCCTCCGTCAGCGGTACCTCGACGCCGCCGGCGTTCGCCACCGAACCCCAGACGCCGCGCAGCCGGAAGAGAAGATGTCATGACGACCCAGAAACCCGCACCATCTTCATCGCCGGCGGCTCCGCCCTTCGGGTCGGCGGAGCTCGCCGGGTTCAGCCTGACCAGTCGTCATGATGAGACGACGCGGGAAGCAAACTGCAGTCACCAGGTAACTGGTAGCGCTTTGACCCCGTGCACGACCGAGCCAATCTTGTATTCGACCGCCTCGGGCGCGACAGCCAGCGCAAGATCAGGGAAGCGCTGGAGCAAGGCGGGCAGCGCGATCGTCATTTCCAAGCGGGCCAGGGGCGCGCCGAGGCAATAGTGAATTCCGTGTCCAAAAGCCAGATGGGATGAGGCTTCGCGGGTCAGATCCAGCCGTTCGGGTCGGGAATGAGAGCCGGGTCATGGTTCGCCGACGGCAACGATACCTGCAGGAGGTCGCCACGCGCGATGTCCTGGCCGCCAACCACAGTGGCTCGCGTGGCGCGGCGGGGCGCGCTGATCTGCACGATTGCGAGATACCGCAGCAGTTCATCGACCGCGTTCCGGATGAGCCCAGGATCATTACGCAGCAACTTAAGCTGATCACGATGCGTCAATAGGGCGAAAGTAGACGAGGCCATCATTTCCGCAGTGGTCTCGTGTCCGGCCTGCAGCATCGTGGCACAGATCGCTGCGAGGTTCTTGGAGCTCAGCCGGTCATCCTGCTCCCGTATAAGCATGCCGATCAGATCGTTGCCCGGTTTGTCGCGAGCTCGGTCCGCGAGCCGGTGAATGTATGCGCTGATACCCTAATTCCCTGCCGCGCGTTCCTCTTCACTGATAGTGAAGTCAAAGCTCGCGTCGACAAAACCCTGGAATCCCTTACGATCTTCAAGCGGGATACCGAGCATTTCGCAGATCACCTGGGAAGGAACCGGCCAGCTGAAACTGGCGACCAGGTCGGCGGGTGGCCCGGCATCGGCCATAGCGTCCAGATGCTCGCTGACGATCTCGGTGATGCGCGGCTCCAGCCGGGCGAGCGCACGAGCCGTAAAGCTGGGTGTCAGCATGCTGCGGATCATGCTGTGTTCCGGCGGATCCATGAACAAGATCGCCCCGGGCAGGTCGTCTTTGCCGGGATCGTCCGGGCGGAACATCGGCACCGAATCCCCGGTCGTGAACAGCGCCGAATTACCCAGCGCGGTCCGCACGTCTGCTGCGCGGGCAACTAGCCACGCCTGCTGGCCGAATACGGTGGTTATCCGCTCCAATCCCGGACGGTTACGAGTGGCCTGCAGTGCGGTGCCCGGCATGAGTCCGTCAATGTTGGAGGAAAAGCGGCAGTTCCTGGTCGTAAGGCTCGGTCATGTCATCTGGCCCCTCGGCAGGGTGGCGGCACTGGCGTCGCCGCGGACGCCGGGCGGAGACAACGAGCACCTGGGTGGCGCAGTCGAACGCGTCCGCCAGCATCTCGGGGCTGGTGAAGTCACCGTGCCGGACGCGGACGATCATGACGCCGCAACCTTCCGCATTCCGCTTGCTGCTGCGGCCTGGGCTTGTCCACGTGCTCCTTCATGCGCCTGGTGTGTCGGAGTGGTGAGCCAGGGGCTGACCGAGCGGATATACAGCTGGGACCAGGTCCGCCACGGCGTCCATAGCTGCGCGATCGCGTCAAGTTCTGCCGGCGTCGCGGGGTGCCCGAGGCGGTAGAGGGCGCCGACGAGGGTGTTGAGCTCGGTGACCGGGCCGGCGAGGTAGTCGGTGTGGCCGAGAGCGCGCACGGTGACGATGGCCGAGGAGAACGGGCCGATGCCGGGCAGTTGTTCGAGCCGCTGACGTGCCTGCTCCGGCGGTAGTGCGGCCAGTTCCGCGGTCTCGAGCTTGCCGTCCAGGGCGGCTTGGGCGACGGCCACGAGCCGGGTCCGGCGGACCGGGTCGAGGCCGGGCACCGGGTCGGGGTCGGTCAGGTAGGCCGGCGGCGGCAGGCAGGTCGCTTGGCGTCCCGCGACGTCCAGGACGGTTCCGGCGTGCTGCGCGAGGGTCGCGCGCATGCGCCGGGCTTGGGCTGCGGATCGCCGGGCGGTCAGGATGCAGAACACGGCTGCCTCGTAGGCGGAGTGGAGCTGCGGCGGCCGGAGTCCGGGTGCTTCGGTCTGCAGCCGGCTGATCACCGGATCGCGGGTGCCGACATCGGTGAAGCTGGCGGCGTCGACGTCGAGGCCGAGGATCCGCTCCACCTGCAGGCGGGTCGCCTGGTCACCGTCCACGGTCACGGCCGTGCCGCGTTGGGTAACGGTGACGCCCGCCGGTTCCCAAGTGCGGTCGCGGCAGAACCCGAGCCTCAGCTCGGGCCCGTCGCCGGCGGCCTCGCGGTCGATGTAGGCGAAACGTGCCGTCTCGGCGAGCGAGAACGGGCTCGCGGGGCGATCGTGTACACGTCCTCATCCTTTCGCTGCAGTGGCGATCTGGTTGCCGCTGTCCTTAAGCCTCTGGGCTAGTCGAAGCGCATAGCAGTGATCACAACCCGGCTATATCTGATCACATTCGGTGACCGGGTTCCAGGCCATGGTCGTGAGGTCGTGGGTGAGCTGCATCGAGCACTCCTCGGATCAAGACGGAATCGGTACCGCCACGTCGGTTATGCGCCGGTGGCCGGGCGACGGCCGGGTCCGTGTCCTCGCCGGTGGCCGGGGCACAGCGCGGCTACCGGGGGTCCTGGTCTTTAGTGGTCGGGGATCCAGCTGCCGTGGAAGCCAAGCGGGATGCGGGCGGGCAGGTGAATCTGGGCGACGGGCTGGCCGCTGAAGTCCTGCGCCGGAAGGATGACGAGGTCGGCGGCGCCCCGGTCGGGATTGTGCACGAACGCCATGACGTAGCCGTCGTCCTCGGGGGCCGCAGGCGAGGCCGGAACGAATACCGCCTCGCCGGCGGTGGCGGCCGGCCCGAACTCGTGCGCTTCCACGCTGCCGTGTACCAGGTCGTGCTTGAGCAGCGCATTGGCGAATGCCTGGTCGGTGAAGTCACCGGTCAGCGAGATGGTGGACCGGTTGACCTCACCGATGACCGCGCTGTACCCGTAGCGGTGCGGCCGGGAGACGACCCGCTCATCAACGCGCGGGAATTCCTGCATCCGGTCGTCGAGCCGGCGGCGGGTCACCTTCCCGGCGGCCGGGTCAAGCGTCCACCGGTCCAGCGTGACCGGGCCGCGCCCGCTCATCCGGGAGATGTCATACGCTCCCGCGTACTGGACGACGTCCACCACCACCTGGCCGCTCTCGTCGTAGGCGTTGAGGGCGTGGAAGATCCAGCACGGCTCAGCCTCGAGCCAGCGGACCTCAGCGGAGCTGCCGTCGCGGGGCAGCAGCCCGACGCGGGCCGGGTGATCCGCGTTCCAGGTGTAGGGCATCTTTATCCCGGCCGACGCCGCGGTCATGCTGAACGTCACCGGCAGGTCGAACAGCACGACGTATTTTTCGGTCAGGGCGAAGTCATGCATCATGGGCCCGTCGGGGACGGGGATGTTGGTGGTCCGGCTCACTTTTCCGTTGCTGCTGATGACGATGTGCTGGACGTAATCCCAGGCCCAGAAGTACGCGATAGCGTGCAGCTCCCCGGTCCGCGGGTCCAGCTTGGTGTGCGCGGCGAATCCACCGGGAAGATTCCCGGCGAAATCACAGGGCCCGATAGTGCCCAGGTCGGCGTCCAGCTCGTATGGCAGCGGGCCGGCCTCCACGGTGGCCAGCGTGCGCCCCGCGTGCCGGATGATATGGGTGTTGGCGCCGAAGTCCTGGCCCTCGTGCACGGGCCCCTCCGGCCATTTCTCACCGAGCGTCTCGGCGATCTGCCGGGAGCGGATCCATCGGTTGCGGTACCACTCGGCCCGGCCATCGCGCAGCCGGACTCCGTGCACCATCCCTGCGCCCAGGAACCAGTGGTAGCCGGGATCGTCAAGCCCCAGCGGGTTGGGCCCGTTGCGCAGGTAACGGCCGCTCAGCTCGGTGGGCACGCGGCCGGTGACCGGCAGGTCGAACGCCGTGATCTCATCGGTGACCGGGGCGAAGGGACCCTGAAGATACGGGCTGGTGGCAGGCATGGTCTTTGATCCTCTCGGGAGAACTTCGCGGTACGGAGCAGGCAGCGTCAGTTGAGGATCTCCTGGATACGGCCCTGCGCGATGGCCACATACCGGATGGTGAAGACCAGCGGGATGACGACCGTGACGACCTGGACGACGCCCCGGAAGATCGTGGCGTCTCCGGCGTGGACGAGGACGACGAGGATGGCGGCAGCGACGGTGAAGCTCACCGCCCACACCACGGTGATGATGACGTTGATGCGCATGAACAACGGCTCATCCCAGAACTCACTCGGTGTTGTCTGCTTGGCGATGCCAAGGGTGAATGGACGGCGGAGGGCAAGTGAGCCCCAGGCGATGACGGCGAGCGCGGTACTCGCCAGTGCGCTGCTGTAGCCGACCAGGGTCGAGCGCGGGGCTGCGAAGGCGAGGGCGGCCATCCCGGTGAAGAAGACCGCTGAGCCGATCTCGAGGATGAGCGCATCGTAGGCGCTGCCTGCCCTGACCTGATAGCTGATGACCAGCACGGCCATGACCAGGGCGGCCAGGGCGGCCCACTTTGTAGCGGAGGCCGAAGCCCCAGAGATCGCGGCGTAGACGATCCACGGGAGAAAGGAGCGGAGGTACGACACGGGTGGCTCCTTGATTGGCGTTCCAGCCCTGAAATGGGGGAGTGTTGCGTTGGCCGAATCGCGTGACAGAGCGTGATGCCGGGATGGCCGGCCGGCCGGTAGTCATGGTTAGCTGGCGGTGATCTGTCTCGGCCGGGTTGCTGGCGTACCGCTCGGCGGTGGGCAGGCTGAGGGCATCAGTTCGCCCCAAGCGAGCCGGAATGCGGGCACCGGCTCTCGCCTAGAATTGCGGGGATCGCGCCATATGATCGGTGCTGGCATCGCGGGTTCCCCGGTTCGCTAGATGCCCCTGTGGTTAAGGTGCGTCACCGGGGACCGGAGCAACGCTGTCTGGTGTCGCTTTCAGCCTGCCGGAACAGCTGACACGTGGCAAGTGGGCAAAAAATTGCCGGTGCTCAAACTTTCTGCCATGCTCAGCTGATGGTCACACGGCGCGATCATCGCAGGCAGCAGACGATCGACGAGATCAAGGACACGGCGCGCGACCAGATCGCCGGCGCAGGGCCGGCCGGGATCTCCATGCGCGCCATCGCCCGGCACCTAGCCATGACGGCGTCCGCCGTGCACTACTACTTTCCCAGCCACCAGGCCCTGCTCGATGCCCTGGTCGCTGACGGATTCACGTCCCTGGGCGAGGCCCTGCGAATTGCCTACGAGGGGATGGGCAGGCGCCTGCCGGGCGAGCATTGGCTCGCCGTGTGCCGGGCCCACCGGGCCTGGGCCCTGGATCACCAGGCAGAGTACCTGTTGCTGTACGGCTACGACGGCGCCTGCGCCGTCCAGCAGCGAGACAGCCAGGTCGATCACGCCTTCTCCCAAGTCGTCAGCGTCCTTTACTCGATCATGCGGGAAGCTGTCGCCGCCGGTGAGATCGACACCGAACGCATCGAAGCGGCCACCTCGGCCTCCCTGCGCAGGCAGCTCGCCACCTGGCGTGACCAGAAGCATCAGCGCGCCGACCTTCCCGACGGCGCCCTCGCTGCGTGCATGATCGCCTACGCCCAATTGCACGGGGCCATCACCCTCGAACTTCTCGGCCACGTTCCGCCGCCGCTTGCCGATCACGGTGCGCTGTTCGACCTCCAGATGGCACACGCGTACACCGCGCTGTGCCGGCCGCCCTGCACCTGACGGCACCAACGGAACGCGCGCAGAGCCTGCAGAAATGTCTTTCTGTTAAGCCGCAAGAGAAAGGTAGAACAACTGGCTCAAGGCTGAGCCAAAAACCGATCGTTCAGATCAGCCAGGAACGCAGTCTGATCGTCTTGAGGGAAGCCGGCATTCTGGATCCCGTTTCGATTGAGGGTCAGATTTCCGCTGCGGTCCACTCTCAGCATTGTTGTCGCTCCGTACTCAGGAGCCGGGGCGCGAAGTGCGTCGCCATCAAGCACCAGCAATTGCCCGTCGAACTCTTCGTCAGCTGCCCGCGCTGTCGACTTCGGTTGAGCGCTGGTGCGGTTCCCGCTCGACAGATAGAGCACTTCAACAGACTCGATGACCTCTAGGGTTTCCGGCAACCACGCTCCCGCCATAAGGGCATGTCCCTTGGCCGTTGCTGGGGCAAACCAGGCCGGGACAACGGTGCGCACGGGGACAAGCACCGTCAGGTGTTCATGAAAGATCAGCCAGTCGATCAGAGGCACCGCGTCTGTGTCGACATCCCAGTAGCTGGATACGGGTTCGATCGAGGTCAAGCCGATGGCAGTCGGCTGATTCTCCGGGCGCCCCTTGACCATGTTGACCAGTGCTGGGTCTGTTCCGGCAACCCCGTACGTGATCGGGGATGGGGGAGGCAATATCACGGGCTTTCCTGACTGAATCGTTTCCTTTATCAACTTTATACCGGGGGCGTCAGGCTGGACGATCACTGCGAAATCCTTTCATCCCTATCATTACCGAGTATCGGCCTCGCCGCGTATGCCGCCGCCGGGCGCGTTCGCCGAGATCCATGAGAAGGTTACGGGCCTGCTGGGCGTCCACGCCCCGGTGGGGTGGGCCACGATGCCCAGGACGTGCACGCGGCAGGTCTGGATCTCTGCTGGCCGACGCCACTCGGGGGAACGACATGTGGTGATGCGGGGTGCCCGTCGGTCCCCCCGGCCGGAGGTCAGGATGGAGTCGGCCTGGTTTGCAGGCGCTCGGGTGCGGCGGTGGTGGTCTGGACGAGGGTGGTGATGTTGTTGGCATGGTCCAGGTTGTCGACGAGGCCGGCTAGCTGCTGGGCCTGATCTCCGGGGATGGCGCGGGTGGCGTTGGCCTGGTATTTGGCATTGATCTCGGCGCCGGTCATGGGATCGTCGGGGGTGCCGTGGCTGGCTGGGATGGTGCGGCGCAGGGTGCGGCCGTCGGTGAGGTAGAGCACGACCTCGCCGGGGAAGTGCTGGGGGAAGTCGGTGCCGGTGTCTGGTGGGCAGGTGGTGAGAGCGGCGAGCGCCAGGGTGCCGGGGTGGCCGAGGGGCTCGTCATAGAAGGTGGCCAGGTCGACGGCGCGGCCGGCCAGGGCGGTGGCGACGACGTACTGCACGGAGAACAGGGCGTCATAGATGGTCGCCGGAGCGATCTTGCGGGCGGCGGGTTCGGTGACCAGGGGGAGGAGAGCGGGGGCGGTGGGGCATTCGATCCGCTGGACCAGCTTGGGGTCCAGGCGGGTGACGCGCAGGTCGTTGAGCAGGGCGCGGGCGGCATCGGCGAAGGCATGGGTGAAGTGGCAGCACGGGTAGGGTTTGAGCGCGATGTCGGGGGTCATCCACCGGCGGCCGAGATCACCCAGGCTGAGATCCGCGGCGTCCACCTGGTCGCCGAGGTGGCTGGCGTACAGTCCGCCGCTGCCCTCCAAGACGGTGGGCGGCCCGCGGAAGCCTGACTCGGCGAGGGTGACGGCGGTGACGCCGGAGTGGGCGGCCCAGCCCGGGTGCATGCGCTTGAGCCAGGAGCCGTGCAGTTCCAGGATGCCGGCGGCCTGGCTGCCGCACAGGCCGAGCGCGCTGGTGAGGGTGGCGGTGTCCAGGCCGCGGAGCCTGGCGGTGACGCAGGCGGCGGCAAAGGTGCCGATGATGCCAGTGGGGTGGAAGCCCCGGGCGTGGAACTTTCCTGCGCCGGCCGCGGCGAGCCGGCAGCCGGCCTCCAGGCCGATTACGTAGGCGAGCAGGACGTCCTCGCCGCTGGCGTGCTGCTCCTCTCCGACGGCCAGGGCGGCGGCCAGGGCCGGGGCGGTGGCGTGGTAGATCGCGCCGATGTGGGTGTCGTCGAAGTCGAGACCGTGGATGAGGGTGCCGTTGGCCAGGGCCGCGGAGGTGGTGGGCAGGGGGGTGCCGAAGCCGATGACGTGGGCCTGGTCGCCGTGGCCGAGGCGGGTGGCGGCGTGGTGGACGGCGTGGCCGAAGTCCATGCCGGTGGCCGCGATCGCCAGGCCGAGGGCGTCCAGCAGGTGGGTTTTGGCGGTGTCGCGGACGGGTTTGGGGACCTGGTCCCAGCTGAGCTTCGTGACGGCGGCGGCGAGTTGGGGGGCAAGGGGGATTGCCGGAGTGTGCTGGCGGGTGGTCATTGTGGCTCCGGTAGGTCAGTAGGGTGGTCAGCTGGCCTGCAGGCGGCGGAAACGGCTGGCATGGAAGACCAGGGGATCCTGGTCAGGGTGCGCGGACAGTTTGTGGATGCGCAGCAGCACGATCTGGTGGTCGCCCGCCGGCAGTTCGCTCTCGATGGTGCATTCCATCCCCAGCACGGCGCCGTGCAGAAGGACGGCGCCGTGTTCGGTGGAGTGCCAGTCGATGCCGGCGAACCGATCGGGGGTGCGGGCGCCCAGGATGCGGCCGGTTTCGTTCTGCGTGTGGGAGAGGACGCTCACGCCCAGGCGCGGCCGGGTGCGCAGGAACGGCCAGGTAGTGGAGGTGCGGGCCATGGCCACGCAGATCAGCGGCGGGTCGAGGGAAACGGTGGTCAGGGAGCTGGCGGTGATGCCCCGGGGTGCTCTGGTGCTGTCCAGCGCGCAGACCGCGGTGACGCCCTGGGGGATGCAGGCGTAGGCGGCGCGAAGCGCGGCCGGGTCGGCGGGAGCGGGGCGCAGGGGATGGGCGGTGGGCACCGGGGTGCTCCCTTCAGATGGGGATGGGCAGGTCGAGAAGAGGGGCGTGCTGCTGGGCGCCGAAGGTGTCGCGCTCCCCGATGCCGCCCTGGTCGCCGTCGCGGATGAGGGTGAACTTGAAGGCGAGTGCGGGTTCGAAGAACCCGCAGTAGGTGATCTTCGCGTCGTCGACCTGGTACAGGGCGGCCACGGCTTGCCGGGTCAGTGCGCCGCTGTCGCGGACGGCGGCGTACCGGGCAGGGTCGGTGAACATCACGTCGAAGGTGATCTCGTAGGGTCCGGCGTTCTTGCTCCGGATGATCTGGGCGAGGTCCTTGAGGGGCCGGGTGGAGGTGCTCATGCGGGGCCGGCCTCCAGATGGGTGGCGAGGAACAGGCCAGTCAGGCCGGCGGTGTCCATGACGTGGTACACGGTGAACGCGGAGACCGGGCCGATGGCGTTGTCGATGGGGTTCAGCGGCAGGGCGAGATTGCCGGCGGTGGCGAGCTGGCCCGGGTAAGGGGCGTGCAGGACAGCGACGCGGGCGGTGGTGGCGATGGCCTTGGCCAGCTGCGGAGTGGGGGCGGTGGCCTCGCCCAGGATGCCGACCTCGTGCGGCACCTGGGTGGAGGGTTCCAGGGCGCCCATGACGGCGTCGCGGCCGTACAGGTGAAAGTCCAGGCGGGCGGTGCCGTCGGCCAGCTGCGGGTGCAGCCCGCCGGTATAGCCGCGGACCAGGTCCAGCAGGCGGTCGAGCTGCCCGATCAGGATCGGGTCGCGGATCCCGCCGATGAACGCGGCGCGGTGACCCACGATGGCCGCGCCCTCCAGCTTCACCGAGGCGGGCCGGTCGTGGTGGAGGCTGCCGGCGACGCGGACCGTGCGCTCATCGACGGCGGTGTAGGTACAGGCGGTGACGTCCAGGACGCCGTCGGGGCCGGGTAGCAGGTCCGACCGCGCCTTCTCGTACAAGGTGTGCGCGGCCACCGACAGTGGAGTGCACCGCTGCTGCGGGCTCATCGGGGTCAGTGCGAAGGCGTCTGGCCAGTAGGTGGCGAGCACGCCCCCACCCTTGGGCTCGGCGCAGGCGCCGCCGCACTCCAGGATCTTCCCGGCGTGCCAGGCGATGCCCGCCCCGGCGCCGCGGCTGATCGCCCAGGCGGCGTGCGGTGCCGGGTCGTAGGCACGGCCGGCGATGACGACGTCGAACGGCTCCTCGCCGTCGATGAGGGCGCGGAAGGGTGCGGCGCCCATCTGCCCCACCAGATGGGCGGTTCCCTCGATGTCGGCCTTAGTTGGCAGGTCGCCGCGGATGTTCGCCGTGATCTTGCCTTCGGCCAGCCGCTGCACCGCGGTGGCCGGGTCGATGTCGGCGTAGATGACGGCGACCCGCAGGGTGAAGCCTTCCTCGGCCGCGATCTGCCCGGCCAGTGTGGTGAGGTGGTCGACCTGGTCGCGGGTGCCCGCGCCGCCGGCGGAGCCGATGAACAGCGGAATCCCGTGGCGCTTGACCGCCCGCAGCATCGGGCGCAGGTCGTGCAGGTAGGACTCGTCCGAGACCAGGGTCGAACCGAGTGCCAGCAGGTAGGGGCCGGGGTCGGTGGAGCCGGAGTCGACCACGATCGCGTCCACGCCGCGCTCGACGCAGTCCCAGAAGTCCTGTTCAGGGTAGCCGTAGCCGAGCATGCCGGTGGGCGTGAGGATCCGCGTCAGCGGCGGCACACCCGTGCTCATGCCCGCGTTCCCCGGGCCGTGAGGGCGACTGGGGGAAGGCCGAGGTTCTCGCGCAGAGTGGCGCCGGTGTACTCGCGTTTGACCAGGCCGCGGCGCTGGAGTTCGGGGACGACCAGGCGGGCGAAGTCCTCATAAGAGCCGGGCACGCTGCCCGCGGCGAGCACGAAGCCGTCACAGCAACTGCCGAACCAGTCCTCCATCTGGTCGGCGACCTGATCGGGGGTGCCGATGAACATGCCCGCCTCGTCCAGGGTGCCGCGTCGCGAGTAGTGGACGAAGTCCCGCACGGACGGGTTCGGGTTGCCACTGGCCTTCAGCACCCCGTCCCGCAGCCCCTGCCACGACATCTTTTCCAGTTCTTCGGCGGAGAACGGCTCGTCCGGGTCGCGACCGGAGAAGTCGACGTTGAGGGCCTCGCACAGGAGCGCCAGGCCGTCCTCGTCCCGGGCCAGGTGGCGCATCAGCGCCTCCTTGAGCTTCACCTGTTCGGGGTTCTCGGCCACGATGACGCCGACCGCTGGTGTGACCTTGACCTGGTCGGGGTCGCGGCCGGCGTCGGTGACCGCCTGCTTAATGGAGCGATAGGCTGCGATGCCTGCGTCGCGGTTCCTGAACGCGGTGAATACCACCTCCGCCCAGCGGCCGGCGAACGCCAGGCCGCGCCCGCTCATCCCGGCCTGCAGCAGCACCGGCTGACCCTGCGCCGAGCGCGGCACGGTGAAGGTCCCTGCAATCTCGAAGTACTTGCCCTCGTACCGGGTGGGATGCACCTTCCTCGGGTCGGCGAAGCGCCCGGATTCCTTGTCGACGATCAGGGCGTCGCTCTCCCAGGAGGCCCACATCCGGGTGACGACCTCCAAGAATTCGTCCGCCCGGTCATAGCGCTCGTCGTGCCCCAGATGCACCTGCCGGCCGAAGTTCGCGGCCTCTGCGTTGTTCAGCGAGGTGACGATGTTCCACGCGACGCGCCCGCCGCTCATCTGGTCCAGCGTGGCGAACAGCCGCGCGACGTGGAAGGGCTCGTAGTACGTGGTGGAGTAGGTGGCACCCAGGCCTAGATGCGTGGTGGCCATGGCCATCGCCATCAGCACCGCGGTCGGATCCATCTTCACCGCCCGGATGCCGTGCTCGACCGCCAGGTCCGAGGAGGCGCCGTAGATCTCCGGCATCGCCAGCCGGTCGTCGAAGAACGCCATGTCGAAGCGGGCGTCCTCCAGCGTGCGGGCGATGCGCTGGTAGTACCGCGGCGACAGGAAGTCCGGCGCCGAGGCGGGATGTCGCCAGGAGCCGACGTAGTTGGAGCAGTTCTGGGCCTGCAGGAACGCGATCAGCGCCATCTGCCGGGTGCGCGAGGACAAGGCGGCTACCTCCGATAGGGGACACGAGGTCCGCGCCGGTCGCGCTGTCCTCGTTGGCATGGTCCGTGTGACGACCTTCCAGGCCAAGTAACATGATGCGCAATCGAAGTTTCATGATGTGCAACTAGTGAGGCATATGGTGACGGATTCTGCCGGGAGCATCACCGGCACTGGCCCGGATGGTGCGGTGCGGGCACTGCACGTCCTGGAGATCCTGGCCGGGATGCAGCAGCCGGCTCTGCTGGACGCTGTCGCCGCCCGCACGGGACTGACGAAGATGAAGGCGTACCGGGTACTGCGGGCCCTGGAGCAGGACGGCTACGTCGACCATGCCGGGCGCAGCGGATACCGTGTCGGCAGCCGCAGCCTCAGCCTGGCCACCTTGATCGGGCCCCACCCGGCCCTGCTCAAGCGCGCACGGCCCGTCCTGAACCGCCTGGCCGAGACCGCCAGGGAAACCGCGACCCTCCACCTGCGCTCCGGCGCCCACCGCGTCCTGGTCCTGGGCGCCGAACCGGTCAACTGGGACCTGCGGCACGTGGTACGCCTAGGCGAGCGCGCCCCGCTGACCACGGGCTGCAGCGGCACCGTCATCCTGGCCCACCTGCCTGCGGCCGAGGCCGGGACGCTGCTGGCGGCCCGGCCGCGTGGCGAGCACCGCCCAGACGCTGATGCACTCGACCGGATCCGCACCGACGGATACGCCCTCTCCCGCAACGCGAACCACGCCGGCGTCGCCGGCGTCGCCGCAGCGCTCCTGGAGCCAGACGACGGCTATCCCCTGGGGTCGCTGGCCATCGCCGGGCCCGACCATCGTCTCCCCGACCGGGCGCTGCAGCAACTGGCCGGACCGCTGACCGCAGCGGCCCGCGAACTGGCCCCCCAACTCGCCGCGATCCTGGGCCCCCACGCATCGGTACGCCAGGACGCCCTGGACGTCACCATCCAGGACTTCCTCAGCGCCTGAACAGGCGGATGGTCCCGCTTTCGGGCGACGTTGACCAGAATCAGCCTGGCGTTCTTGCAGCGGGTCCCGACCGCGGACAAGGCCAACTGGCTGTTACCGGGACAGCTGGGCAGCTGGCTGCGGTCCGCTGGCTATGCGGCGGCATCAGCGCCGCGGCACTGTACGGCCGCCTGCCCGCCGCGGCCCCGGAACTTACCGGTCCTGAGGGCGAGCCACGCGGCCAGATCGCCCTCGCGCTGGTGGCCATGCCCTCAGCGAGCAGATCACCGTCCTGGCTTTAGTTTATTGTGTGCTGGTCATCGTATATCTTGTGCTTTCGGTGGGATGAGGGTGGTTTAGCGGCCGTCGTGCAGTTCGGTGATCTGGACGATGTCGTAGCGCTGTCGCAGCGCGGTGATGGCCGCCGCATCTCGCAGGCCGTCCGCGCTGAGCAACACTGCGAGGTCTTCGAAATAGTGCTCATGCCCGCCGGGGGGCCGGACTGGAAGAACATCGTGTCGGGCTCGTCGGTCGGGTTGGCGAATGCGTGCGGCGTGCCGGGCGGGACCCACAGGAACGACCCGGTGCCGCCGCGCAGGAATCGCTGCCCTGCGCCGAGGCCCATTCGTGCCAGTCTCCGGTACGATCCAGCGGCTCGAAGACCAGGACGTCGAGCTGGCCGGTCAGGATGTAAAGAATTCCTGGCCCTCGCCGTGCACGTGCGCCCCGACGTCCAAGCCGGGCGGGACGACGACCTCAAACGTCGAGATCAGCGCTCCGTCACTGCCAGCGACCTTGAGGGTGGCGTCGATGCCGCCACCGACGATCCGCCGACCACCGTCAGGCGCGAGCGCGATTCCGTCAGCATTGTGTATACCTCCCTGACGGTGGCCGCCTGGCCTGCTACGCGCGCCTGGTCCCGGTGACCCGCCAGTCCGGCAAGTCCATCAACGGCGAGTCCCAGCGCCAGGAGTCAACCACCAGCTGAAGAACTCCATTGCGTTTCGATTACGCCATGTGGGCGTCCAGCCAGTCCAGCATTGGCTGGGGTCGCCGCTGGAATTCGAGGTAGCCGTCCCAGCGGGCGGTGGTGTTGCGGACCCAGTGCAGTGACTTGTGGGTGGCTGGGAGGTTGGCGTACATGGTCTCCAGGTCGCTGGGTTCGGTGAGCAGGTCGTCGTGCACGCCGTACAGGAAGGTGGGGACGGTGACGTGCTTGGCCCATTCCCGGTTATCCCGGGCGGCGAAGCCCAGGCTGGTGGTCAGCTTGATCCGCTGATCGAGGTCGGTGATCGCGTCATCCAGACGCTCAGCTGGCACGCCGGCCAATGCGAGCTGGTGCTTGACGATGACCTCGGTGGTCACCGGCTGGGCACCCACCAGGCATCGGACGCCGTCGAAGTCCCCGGGGTACTGCGTCATGGCCGCGAAGGTGGAGTTGCATCCAAGGCAGCGGCTGAACAGGCCGATGGTCATGTGGGGTGTGTCGTCGCGGTGGCGGGCGTAGCGGAGCGAGCCGGCCACGTCTCTGGCTTCGAACCAGCCGCTGGCCGAGATGCCGCCGTTGGCGGAGCCGCTCAGGCCGTGGTTACGCAGATCGTAGGTGAGCACGTTGTAGGCCGCGTCGTGGAGGATCTTGAGGTCAGGTACGAAGTTGACCTCGAAGCCGTTGTTGCCGCCGGCGGCGGTGCCCCATTCCGCGTGCCACGGGTTGAGATGGGTTGGCTGTCCCGAGCGGCTGAATCCCATCGGGTGATTGGCGATGATCAGCTTGTCCGATCGGGCAGCCGGGATGAACCAGCCCTCGAGCGGTACACCGTCCAGCGACGGGAAGGTCACCTCTTCGAAGTCCAGACCCGCTTCCGCGGGGTCGTGCAGCACCGGCGCTCGCACCTGATCGGTGGTGGCGAAGCCCTGGGCGAACCGCTCCAGCAGATGATCGATCTGCTCGTCGTTCAGCGGGGCCGCGTCCGTCGTGGTTGTCCCAGGCACTGTGGTGGTCATCTCTCCAGCTCCTCCCGCAGAGCGGTAAATCTGCCGATGTCCATGTCACTACATCCGTGCCGAGCTAGCCACAGACCGTTGAACGGGGGGACTGCGAGTACCCCCGGGCGTCGCTGGCGGCCATACTGGGTGGATGGGAGACCGGGAAGGTCTGGGCGACCTGCTCCGCGTGTGGCGCGATCGTTCTGCTCCCGCCGGGACCTCGGGGTTCTCGGGCAAGCGCCGGGCAAAAGGCATGCGGCGCGAGGAACTCGCTGATCTTGCTGGTCTGTCAGTGGACTACGTCGTGCGACTGGAGCGGGGCCGCGCGAAACACCCTTCGGCGCAGGTCATCGCCGCGCTCGGGTTTGCGCTGCGACTGTCCGGCGAGGAGACGTCACTGCTGTACCGCGCGGCGGGCCTCACGCCGCCCGCGGCCGGCATTGACCGGCGGGTCCCGCCGAGCATCGAACGGCTGGCGACGCGTCTCGATAATCTGCCCGTCGCGGTCTACTCAGCCGACTGGTGGCTGCTGCGGTGGAACCCGCCGTGGGCGTCACTGCTCGGAGATCCCGCCGAGGCGGCCGGCCGCGACCGCAACCTGGTATGGCAGGTGTTCGGCCCCCGCGGGTGGCGTGCCGCGCCTGCGGATCGCCCCCTCACCGAGTTCCAGCGTGCGCTCGTGTCCGACCTCCGGGTGCTACTGGTCGAACACCCAGCGGACGGGCAGCTGGCGGACCTGGTGAAGGAGCTGCGCCGCAGGTCCCCCAGCTTCGCTGAACAATGGGCAGAGGGCACCGCCGCCAGGCATCGGTCCGAGCGTAAGAACATCGCACACCCGGATCTGGGGAACCTGCTCCTCGACTGCGACGTGCTCCAGGTCCCGGAAAGCAACGTGCACCTGCTGGTGTACTCCGCAGAGCCGGGTTCAAAGGATGCCCGCCGCCTCAAATTGCTCTCCGCGACTGGGGTGTCCAGTGCGCCCTCGAGCACGCTCGCGCGACGGCACGAGCAGCAGGCTCGACGGGAACCCGCTGCTGCCCAAGACGAGAGCCTCTGTCGCTGAAGAGGCTCGAACAGGTTTCTTGACTCTGTTCCCCACGTTCACGTTTACCCGAACGATTGTTGCGCAGAGAGGCGGCGCCGAGGTAGCTGACGAGATACGCGGCCGAGAGTGTCCCCGCACGCTGCGGTGGTGAGGTGAGGGCGAGGAGCTGACGCATGCCTCCGGTGAACGCGCTGCCGAACCCGAGGCCGGCCAGGACGCTGCCGAGCAGGAAGAGGGCGGTGGATTCGGCGTGCAGGGCGGCGAGGACGGCGAGCGTGCCGGTCATGAGGGTCAGGCACCCGCTGAGCACGGCGGTGCGCGCGCAGGCGCGCGGTGAGGGGCCGCCGAGGGCGCTCGTGCCGATCATGGACGCGACGGCGATCCCGCCGAACAGATGACCGTTGTGGCCGAGAACGTGGGCGGCGAGCGAAGGGGCGAGCGCCTGGTAGAAGCCCCCGGGCGCCCAGGCCGCCACGAAGCAGCAGCAGCCAGCCACAAATACCGGGACGCTGCCGGAGGGGATGCTCAGCGATGGCGACAGCGAGCGCAGCGCCCCTGGTCTACGTCAGCTGGTCTCCGGGGCGGCGAGCACCCCGACGGCCGCGAGCGCCAGCACCGAAACGAGCACGAGGTAGACGAGCGTCCGTGGTGCGGGGCCGTACTCGACGAGGGCGCCGGAGACGAGGGCCCCGAGCGCCAGCCCGGCCGGCGGTCCGCCGCTGGTGACCGCGGCGGCCAGCCAGGGTCGGCGGGCGGGCTGCAGGTCGTTGACGAATGCGCCGAGCGCGCTGGTCCCAAGTCCCGCCCCGAGCCCTTGGAGCGCGCGTCCGGCCAGCAGCGTCGGTAGCCCGTGGACCGAGATGAGGACCAGGCACCCGGCGGCGGTCGACCCCAGCGCCAGGAGAGCGACCGGCCGCCGACCGAGGTGGTCGGACAGGCGGCCGCAGCACAGCAACGCTGCGGCCGCCGGCAGGATGTAGATGACCAGCGCGCCGGTCAGGCCGGCGTCCTGGATGCCGTAGCGCTGCTGGTAGACGATGAGCAGCGGCGACGGGGCTCCCGCCGCGGCGAGAATCGCCACAAGGGCGGCCGAGGCGGCAATGAAGGCGTGGCCGCGGCTGAGAACCGGGAGCGACCTGATCGGTTCACTCGCCGCCTTCCCGCGCACTGCGCAGCTC
The DNA here is from genome assembly GCA_965277615.1 of Streptosporangiaceae bacterium. Lineage (GTDB taxonomy): Bacteria > Actinomycetota > Actinomycetes > Streptosporangiales > Streptosporangiaceae > Bog-532. Next base: position 2,219,286 of record CBDIDG010000005.1, read on the forward strand.
ATCGTTCACGGCGATGCAGTAGGTCGCTGTCGGCGTCGCCTGACCCGACGGCCGGTTTCACAGGTCCGATCGCTCCGGCGGCCAGGGTGCCGAGTAGCGCGAGCGACTGGGCGTGTCGCGTCCCCCGCTCGGGGTGGTAGACGATGAGATCCTGACGCTCGGTGCCCGAGACGCTGAAGAAGCTGTAGCGGAGCTCCAACTCGCCGACGTCGGGGTGGTTGAAGCGCTTGGTACCGGTGGACCTGGCGTGGATTTCGTGCCGGGCCCAGAGCTGGCGGAAGGCGGGGCTGCGGATCGACAGCTTGCCGACGATCTCGACGAGCCTGGTGTCACCCGGGAGCGCGCCGGCTGCCGCCCGCAGTGAGCCGACTCGGTTGCGGCGCACCTGCTCAACGTCGCCGTAGCGCGCCTGCGCCGTTTCGTCGAGGAACACGTCCAGCGCGAGATTGCGCCCGGGGCGATAGGAGGGGTGCAGAGCCTGAGCGATCTGGTTGGCCGCCAGCACATCCAAGGCACGGCCGAGCACCATCGCGGGCGTGTCGATATGGCGCTCCAAGAGGAAGGCAAGCTCGTCCCGGACGCATTCGGGTTTCGCGGCGCCGCCCGCTGACCGGCTGCGCGTCGAGCGGACGAGGACGTGAAGATGCTCGCGTGCACCGACGTCGAGGCACAGGGCGTCGGCGAGCGCGTCCAGGACGCTGGCGGAAGGGGAGCGGTTGTGGCCCTGCTCAAGTCGGGTGTAGTAAGCGACGCTGACTCCGGCCAGCGATGTGAGCTCCTCCCTGCGCAAGCCCTTGACGCGACGGGGGCCCTCGTCGCTCAGTCCGACGTCGGTGGGCATGACCTGCTCGCGGCGCGCGCGCAGAAAATCTCCCAGCTCGCGTTTGTTCTCCACTGTGTGAAGGCTACGTCGGACGCGGCGGTCCAGGGTCTCCTTCGTTGGGACACCTTCGCCGGCCGATCGCGACGTAGTGTGCTTGCGAGCTTTCAAACCGCGATGAGAAGGAGCAAGAACCCGATGCTCACGAGTCACACCACTCCGGGCGACAGCCCCTTGAACGAATTCGTCGAGGGTGTTGTGCGGCCGCGCACGCTCGTTGGGCCTGACGAGAGCGGCGAGCTGCGCGTGGTCTTCGCGACCTTCGAGCCGGGCGCGCGCAACCTCTGGCACACTCACGCGTTCGATCAGGGGCTGCTCATCACCGAGGGGGTCGGGATCATCGCCACCGAGGCTGAGGAGCGTCAGGTCCGGCCCGGCGACTTCGTGCTCATCCCTGCCGGCGAGCGCCACTGGCACGGCGCCATCAGCGATTCGCCGATGGCGCACCTGGCGGTCGGAATCCCAGGCGCTACCGACTTCGACGGCGCCCCCTACACCGCGACGGAGTGACGATGTCTTCTCATCGACTGCACGAGCTCGACTGCGGCACGATGACCATGGCGCGTCAGCTCATTTACGCGCAGCAAGGACCGGCGCCGCTGACCATCCCGATCCGGGCGTTCGTTCTCACACATCCCAAGGGCGACGTCCTGGTGGACTCCGGGCTGCCGCTGGAGGCAATCGACGACCCCGCCCACTGGAGCTGGCTGGAGTACGCAACCTGGTCAGCGACACCCGCAAACCACGTCCGTGCCCAGATCGAGGCGGCAGGTTTCGATCCAGATGCCATCCGCTACGTCGTGCAGTCGCACCTGCACTACGACCACATCGGCGGGATCGGCCACTTCCCCGACGCGCAGTTCCTCGTGCATCGCCGCGAGTGGGACTATGCCCACGAACCGAGCGACTGGATCAGCCAAGCCGCATACCCGCTCGCAGACATTGACCGCCCCGGCGTGAGCTGGCGCTTCCTGGACCTCTCTGCGGAGGATCGCGAGCTCGACCTCTACGGGGACGGACGAATCCGGGTCATCTTCTCCCCAGGCCACGCCGTCGGGCAACTCTCGGTACTCGCCCGCCTAGACGACCGCACAGCGCTGCTGACCGGCGACGCCGCCGACAGCGAGCAGCACTGGGACCGCGAAACGCTACCACCCTACGTCGACCTGCCCGCCCTCGCGACCTCGCTGGACAACCTCCATCGTCTCGAGTCCGACGAGCACGTCGATCAGGTGATCTTCGCCCACGAGTCCGCACGGCCGGCGCCGTCCTCATAACGCGCCCGGCGCTCCGACGGCCACGGGCGTCGTGGTTGCCGGCAATGCGGACAGGGAGACTGTCGGACCTAGGCCGCCTGTTAGGCACGCATTGGCTGGTGGAGCAGGCGCCCGGCAACAGCGCAGACAGCGCGGTCGTCTTCACGGTGACCGTTCCGCCGAGCGTGTTCTCGCCTCCGCCGCATCGCCATCCCAGAGCAACTGACTCCTACGAGGTCCTCGAGGGCAGCTTCTCGGTCCAAGTCGACGGCGAATGGCAAACGCTCACGCGGGGTGATCGAGCCGCCGTGCCGCCCCGGCACGGGTCCACACGTTGGCCAATCGCAGCGGCGTTGAGGCCATCGTTCGCAACACGCAATCACCCGCCAGCGGATTTGATGAGTTCGTCGCCCAGGCCGACCGGCTGATGCGCGCTCGAAACATCACCAGGGCCAAAGACATTCGGGTGCCGATCCTGTTCTCGATGCTCACTCTCGAGACCCGAACACGCTGGTTCCAGGGCGGGGGCTGTCAAGTTAACTCAACGGTGTAACTTGTTTCTCTGTTGTCACTTGCGTCCCGCGCTCAGGCGGCGTTCGACATCACCTTCGATGGATGGCTCTCAGCAGGCAGGAAGTAGCCACAACCAAGATCCAGTTACACCTTTGGATTAAGTTGACAGTCCCCTCTCGACGTTCGTGACACACGTGGATCGAGGCTAAGCCTGCCATTTATCCGCCGACCAGTACACGGTTCCCGGGGGTGGGAAGTCCGCCGGGCAGCGCCCGCAACACCGGCCCGTTGGGCGAGAGTTGCGGGAGGCGTACTCGGAGGGGGTTGGCGTGGGCTCGGGTCAGCGGGCGATGATCGGCAGGATCAGCCGGCTCGGGTGTTCACGGCCGTGCAGCACCTGATTGGTGGCGACGGCCGCTTCGTTGAGCGACTCTCGGGCAATGATGCCGCCGGTGTTGGTATTGCGGTTGTAGCGGGGGAAGTTGCTGCTGGAAATCTCCAGCCTGATGTGGTGGCCGGGCAGGAACACGTTGGACGTGACCGCTGGATCAAGGGTGACCTGCTGGATCGTGTCGGACTCGAGCGGTTCCGGCCGGGCGAGGGAATTCCGGTAGCGGGCGCGGAGGATGCCGTCGGTGAGATAGATCGCCCGTCCGTCGGGGAAGACGTCAACGAGTTTGCCGGTGAAATCGGTGTCCGCCGCTGACGATGACACGTGCAATTCGAGGGACACGTGGCCGGTGACTTCAACCGGTTCTTCGAGCACTGACGTGGAGAAGCACAGCACGTCATTGCGGGCTTCGACCGGTCGTTGGTCGACCGGTCCGACCGCGTTCAACGAGCTGGGCATGACTAGCCGGCCACCTAGGGTGGGCACCGGGCCCGCTGGGTCATAGACGAAGGTGTCGGTCGCATCAGAGCCGGGTTCTCCGGTGATGAGGACGCCGTCGCCGTCTGCGGTGTTAGCGTGACCGCCGCCTGCGAGGAAGTAGTCGACGTATCGGGTGTCGGGCAGTGGCCAGTCCTGCTCATCGCGCCACTGGTCGAGACCCATCACGAAGATCCGGACGGGCGCAGATCCGTCGAGCGCATCCGTACGGCCACGCAGCCACCTGTCGAAAAAGGCGATGTGCGCGCCGGTCAGGTCCGTGGCCGTCACGTCGGCGGTGAGCCCGAACTGACGGTCGTGGTACACGCCGGTGTACGACAGGTGGTCCCAGGGGCCAATGATCAATCGTTGCCCGTCGCGGCTCTCGCCGTTGCCCGTCCTGCGCATGGCGGTGAACGAGCGAGCCGTCGAGGGGATAAAAATATCGAACCAGCCTCCGACGTGAAGAGCTGGAACCTCGATGTCGTCGGCGTGGTCGCCGACCGAGAGCGCTTGCCAGAACCCGTCCCGGTCGGGGTGCTGCAACCACTGCGGCCACCACGGTGCGAACGTGTCGAGTGTGGGCTGGTCACCGACGGGCATTGTGGCCAGCCGGGTCTCGAGGTCGGCAAGCAACCCCCCGATCTCCATGAGCGCTTCGGCGCCTGCAGTTCCGGCTGTTAGACCGCTGCGCCCCAACGAAGGCGAGGATCGTCGACCACCACATCGAGAGGTGCAGCGACATGGCGCCGCCGTCGTAATACCACGGTGAGGTGTAGTAATCGGTCGTCGTTACCGCAGGGGCGATAGCCTTCAGGCCTGCCGGTGTCTGCGACGCCGTCGCCCACTGCGTGATACCGAGATAGGACGCGCCGAACGAGCCGACGGTGCCGTCGCACCAGGCTTGCTGGCCCACCCAGTCGACCGTGTCGGCGCCGTCGGCCGGCTCGTCCACCATCGGAGTGAAGACCCCGCCCGAGCGAAAGGTGCCCCGGCAATCCTGGAAAACCACGGCGTAGCCCGCTTCGAGTAGCGCCTGCGTGTTGAGGGCATTGGCCAGCAGGTTAGGGACATCCTTGCCGTACGGGGTCCGGACCAGCAACGTCGGCGACGGACGGTCGTCGGGGATCCAGAGGTCTGTGGAAAGGCTCTGACCGTCTCGCATCGGTACCTGAATGTTTTTCTCTACGCGATAGCTCACAGAGGTTCCTCACGTGGAAGTGGATCGGATGTGACCGAGCATTGGCCGGACGCTCATGCTGCAGGGCAACCGTTACCGATGGGCTCCGGTTAGGGAACTCTGCGCGGTCCCTGCAAGGCGCTGAAGGTTGCGAGGCTGCCGGCCACGCATGCGACGATGAACCTGTGTTTCGGAATTAGGACGAGCCGCCTGCTGGTCGGGCAGGTCGGCTCGTTGACTCCCTGATGAGTAGGAAACCCGCCGTAACCGGGCCCGTACGTTACGAACCCACTGCAGCGGTGTAGGGGTCATCCTGGGGTACTGCTGGATTCTTGGCGACATTGGACCCGATCGGCATCCGTCCCAGCCGGAAGATTTGCACGATAGCCAGCACGACAAGAACGATGAGCTTCACCGGTCTGGCGTTGATTGAGTCTGCGGCGGTGCGCCGTTTGCTCAGCCCCTGCGAACTTCTGGTAGGCGGGCTCGAAGTCCGGCGCACGGTGGCTTGCACTTGATGGATGGTGCGGGTTAGAGCGCGATCACGACTTTTCCGCGGGCGTGGCGCGCCGCCTGGAATGTAACGGCGTCCCGGATCTGTTCGATGGGGTACCGGGCGGCGATGGGCACGGTCAACCGGCCTTCGGCGATCAAAGCGGCGATGTGCTCGACGGAACCGGGTTCGGCGTCGGTCCCGCCCGTGGCCTTCGCGGTCAGGTCCGGGTCGCGCGAGGCAATGGTGGACACTCGCTCGGCGGGCACTCCTAGCTCGAGCGCCACGTAAGCGGTCTCGGTGCTGAACAGATCTGCAGCGGCGGTGATCCCGTCGGGCGCGACGGCCCGGACTCGCTCGGCGAGGCCGTTGCCGTACTGGATTGGCTCGGCACCAAGGCTCCGCACGAAGTCAAACGACCCCTCCGACGCGGTGCCGAGCACGCGTGCTCCGGCAAGCCGGGCGAGCTGGACGGCGAAGACCCCGACGCCCCCGGCAGCGCCACCGATTAGGACCGTGTCGCCATCTCGCAGCCCGATCGCGGACAGTGCAGCGCTCGCCGTACGGCCCGCCACATCAAGCGTGGCCGCGGTGACATCATCGACACCGTCCGGGACGCGGAGCACTTCGTCCTGGGCCGGATCCACCAGCGCGTAATCGGCGACTGCCCGGGACATGGCACCCCCGAACACCCGGTCACCGGCCGCGAACCCGGTGACTCCCTTGCCGACCTGGTCCACCACGCCAGTGAAGTCGTATCCGAATCCGGTCGGCGGCCGAACTCCGAACCCGGACGCCATCTCCTCGTCTGCGATGATCGCCCAGTCCATCGGGTTCAGCCCTGCGGCACTCACCCGGACTCGGAGCTGGCCGGGGCCGGCGTGGGGCTCCGCGACCTCTCGGACTTTGAGGACCTCGGGTCCTCCCAACGATTCCACCATCACCGCTCTGCTCACGATCTTCGTCACTCCTGTCCTGGATCTCGGTCACCTGCGTCAGCGGCGCCGTGGGTCCCCCCACTCACCCGCGGGCCCTGATCGTTGATGGGACTTGATCCCATGACGTTATCACCACCACGGGACTTTGTCCCATGACATACGATGTGGAAGTGGCTCGATGGGAAGCAAACCCGCGCGAGCGTCTGGCACGTGCAGCACTCGACCTGTTCGCCGAGCGTGGTTACGAGACCACGACGGTCGCGGACATCGCCGAGCGGGCTGGCCTGACGAAAAGCACCTTCTTCCGGCACTTCGATGACAAGCGCGAGGTCTTGTTCGGCGGGCAGGACGACATGGTCACCTTGTTCACGCGCGCAGTGGCCTCGGCACCACCCGGCGAGACACCGCTGGGATGCGTCGTGGCGCTGCTCGAAACGCTCGCCGGGTACTTTCCCCCCGAGCATCGAGCCCTCACCGTCACCCGCTCGGCGGTGATAGCGGCCAACCCCGAATTGCGCGAGAGGGAGCTGCTCAAGCGCGCACAGCTGGTGACGGCCATCGAGCAAGTGCTGCACTCTCGCGACATCGACGACGTCACAACGCGCCTGGCGGCGGCAATCGCCATGTTGGCCTTCGACACCGCTTACAGCCGCTGGACCGCTCACGCCGACCCGAGGAGCTTCAGCGCCGTCGTCACAGAGGCTCTGAGGGAACTCGTCGGACAGGCGGCCGCGCTCGGACGGCCTACCGCAGTGACGTCCTGATACTGCGCGAGGAGTGCATGTTCACGGAACCTCATGACCCACCGCGCTGTGGAGCAGAATGGTCGCGCCGTTGCCGCGGTCATGTGTCTCGCGCTGCTGGGTGCTCCAGGTGCCGTCGCGGCGCCGGTAGTCGAAGGTGGTGCGCCGCAGGACGTGCCATCCGGCTGAGGTCAGCTCGACGTCACGAACGACGACGCCCGGGTTGCCGGTGAGATTGCGCCCGGCCTGGTCCAGGCCCGTGCGGCCGCGGTGGTCAGGAATGTCGATTCCGGGGCGGCCGGTCACGGTTGCTCATGTCCGGCAACGGCTGGGACGTCCTCGATGCGGTAGTAGACCGGTAGCCCGCGGCGCTGGGCGATGGCCACGTCCTGGTCGGCGCCGGCGGACTCGCCGGGCAGCCGGAGCACGGCGTCGCAGTGCTCGAGCAGCCGTTGCGCGGCGGGATACATCACCTGCCCGGCGACCGGGTCAAACACGGTTGCCCCCGCCGAGCGCAGCACCGGCAGGGCCACCCATTCGCCGATCATGGGCAGGTGCCCGGCGGCGAAGATCGGCCAGGCCGCCTCTTCGAGGCGGGCCAGGTTGGCCGCCATCGCGGACGGGTCGTCGTTGGTGCCGGAGCGGTAGGGGCCGGCGATCAGGATCAGCATTGGTCGGTCAGTCACCGCACTAACATAACATGCATAAACACGCATAAACGTGAAGGAGTGTGCATGCTGGCTGCGGAGCGCCGTGACTACCTGCTGTCGCTGCTGGCATCGGACGGCAAGATCGTGGCCAAGGAGGTCGCCGCCCGGCTCGGCCTGTCCGAGGACAGCGTCCGGCGCGATCTTCGCGAGCTTTCCGGTGCCGGCCTGTGCCAGCGGGTCTACGGCGGCGCGCTGCCCGCCTCGCCCGCTCTCGCCGACTACGCCTCACGCGCGGGCGTCGAGCCGGACAGCAAACGCCGCGTCGCGGCCCGCGCCACCGCCCTGATCCAGCCGGGCAGCGCCGTGATCCTCGACGGCGGCACCACCGCGCTCGCTGTCGCCCGTGCACTGGCCGCCGATCTCAACTGCACCGTCGTCACGCACAGCCCGACTGTCGCCGCTGCCCTGGTCGGGCACCCGGTCATCGAGGTGTTCCTGCTCGGGGGACGGCTGTTCAAGCATTCCGCCGTTACCTGCGGCGCGGCTGCCGCCGAAGCTGCCCGCGCAATCTCCGCAGACCTGTTCCTGCTCGGTGTCACGGGCGTGCACCCTGCCCAGGGCCTGACCACCGGCGACGCCGACGAAGCCGCCATGAAGCGAACTCTCGCCGGCCGCGCCGCCGAGACCTACGTCCTGGCAAGCACCGAGAAGATCGGCGCCGTCTCCAGATACCAGGTCGTGCCGCTCACCGAAATCGCCGGCATCATCGCCGACGCACCCGCAGCCAACGAAACCACCGCCGCGCTAACCAGTCAGGGCATCACAGTCCTCTCCGTCCCGCGACAGGAACGTTCAACGGCAGCCGCGTCGACGGATCACATGCAGAGCAATTCCTCTGGGACGCAGCACGCATGACCATAGGAACGACCGGCCGGCCGCAGCTCGGCGGCTACGTGCGCTCCTACATCAGGGACCGCTGTCACACCAAGTGATCGAGCTGGCCGCTATCGGCAGCACGACATGGCCGCCATCGGGCAGGTCCGGCTGGCCGTCGTCACACCCCACACCAGGGAATACCGCACGATCCGAATAAGTGCTCTCCACCAGTACTGTCGCGGGGCTGATGGGGACTGTGGATCTAACGGTGTTTTCGGCCTGATCGCGCCGGGCTTGATGGCCTGGCGGGAGAGGTGCCGTGATGACCGCGACACTTGATGGTGTGCCGAAGAAGAAGCCGAAGCCGGAGCCGACCGCTGAGCAGCGGGCGGCCGAAGAACTGGTCCGCCGGGCCCGGGAGCAGGGCCTGTCACTGACCGGCCCGGACGGGCTGCTGAAACAGCTGACCAAGGCGGTGCTGGAGACCGCTTTGGACCAGGAGATGACCGAGCACCTGGGCCATGAGAAGAACGAGCCGGCCGGCAACGAGGCGGGCAACGTGCGGAACGGGACCCGGGCCATGACGGTCCTGACCGAGAACACCGGGCAGGTCGGCATCGAGGTGCCGCGGGACCGGGCCGGGACGTTCGAGCCGCAGATCGTCAAGAAGCGGCAGCGGCGGCTGACCGGGGTCGATGAGATCGTGCTGTCGCTGTATGCCAAGGGCCTGACGACCGGGGAGATCTCCGCGCATTTCGCGGAGATCTACGGCGCCTCGGTCAGCAAGGAGACAATCTCGCGGATCACCGACCGGGTCATCGAGGAGATGCAGTCCTGGCAGGCCCGTCCCCTGGACGAGGGGCGGTTTCTAACGATGGTTGCGAATCGTGGACAGCGGAGGTTGCCTTGCCCAGGTTCGCGCCGAACAAGATGCCCGCGGTGGTCAAGTGCCGCTACTTCGAGCTGATCAGAACGGGTATGTCAGGATCTCAGGCCGCCGGACGGGTCGGCGTGTCGCTCAGCTGCGGGTCGCTGTGGTTCATCGACGCTGGCAGCGTGAGCTTTGTCGAGACCCCGGTCAGCTCGAGGTTCCTGAGCCAGGACGACCGGATCGAGATCGCTGACGGGCTCGCCTGTAGTGAGCCGGTCAAGTCGATCTCCGCCCGGATCGGGAAGAGTTACCAGACCATCTACCGTGAGATCGCCAGGAACCGTAAGCCGGATGGCCGCTACCAGCCCTGGTATGCGCACAATCAGGCATATGAGCGCCGCAGACGGCCCAGGTTGCGGCGGTTCACCGCTGATGCGGCCCTGCGTGAGGCTGTGGCCGTCAAGCTGGGCAAGCACTGGTCACCGGTCCAGATCAGCCGCTGGCTGCGGCGCCATTACCGGCGCCGGACCAGCTGGCACGTGTGCGCCGAGACCATCTACGAAGCTGTCTATCGCGGCCTGATCGTCCCTGCCGAGCCCCAGAACCTGCGCACCGGCCGGACCTACCGGCACCGCCGCGGCCGCGGCCGCGGCCGGTCCCGGGAGGGCGCACTGAAGCAGTCCACGAACATGAAGCCGATCCGTGATCGGCCGCCTGCGGCCGAGTCGCGCCGGCAGGCGGGGCACTGGGAAGGTGATCTCATCGTCGGTGCAGCGCAACGATCCGCGATCGCGACACTGGTCGAGCGCAAGACCAGGCTCACCCTGCTGGTGGGGCTGCCGCTGGATCACTCTGCCCAGTCCGTCGGCGACGCCCTGATCGCCACGTTCGCGGCGTTGCCGCGATCACTGCGCCGGACACTGACCTGGGACCAGGGCAACGAGATGTTCCACCACGAGCGAATCGAGCAGGCCACCAGTCTCAAGATCTACTTCGCTGACCCGCACTCGCCCTGGCAGCGCGCAGCAACGAGAACACCAACGGCCTTCTGCGCCAGTACTTCCCCAAGGGAACCGACCTCAGGGTGTGGACCACACAACAGCTCGCCCAGGTCGCCGCGGAACTCAATGACCGGCCCCGCGCCTGCCTCAACGACAAAACTCCCCGCCAGATCATGCAACGATGGGACCGCCAGATAGCAACGCAATGATTCACGGCCATCGTTAGAAACCGCCCCTTTAGCGTGCGGCTGGTCATCGAGAATCGGGTACTAGCCGAGGCCGAGTCCGGTCCGGTGAAGGCGCCGGGGCAGCAATTCGGCCCGGACCGGCTCCGGCCGGATACCGACAAGCTCGCCTATGTCGAGTGGTACTTCGACCACCACCAGTGGGGCGACGACTTCTTCGCCGCAGCGCGGAACACGGTGGAGGCGATCCTGTGGGAGCCAGCCTTCGCCGTGGCCGCGCTCTACCACGTTGAAGAACGCGGCGGCGTGGACAAGCGCTGACCCGGCGAGCGAGTGCCCGTCCTGCTCGGCAGAGTCACCGGGCCCGACCGGCCGGACCGGGCCGGTGTCCGGCATCAGGCCCACGTCGGCCCCGGTCACGCCGGGTCGATCACCCCGATCGGCCCCCAAAGATCCACCTCGCCGGGGATCCCCAGATGCTCAGTCAGTAGCCGTCATGGCCCCTTCGTAGAGCGGGCTCCAGCCACTCGCGCCGGTGGCGCCTCCGTCCACCACGATGAGCTGCCCCGTGACGAATGTCGTCTCATCGCCGGCAAGCCACAGGTAGGCCGCGGCCATATCCTCGGGCAACCCGGCTCGGTGAATCGGTTGCATCTGCGCCAGGTAGCCGGTCAGGACCGGCCGGGCCGACTCGCCCCCCATCGCGTCCAGGTTCATCGGAGTAAGGGTGCCGCCCGGGCAGACAGCATTGACCCGCACACCGTACTGCGACAGTTCGGCGGCGACCGAGCGGGTGAGGCCCGCGAGGGCGGACTTGGCCGCCGTGTAAAGATGCGGTCCGTAGCCACTCGCCACCGAGGCGATGCTGGCGGTCGTGATGATGCTGCCGCTGCCGTGGGCGGCCATCACCCGGGCGGCGTGTTTGCAGCCGAAGATGGCTCCGAGCACGAGCACGTCGAAGACCTGCCGGTAACCCTCGGCCGTAGTATCCGCGATGCGGACCCGGGGGCCGATGAAGCCTGCATTGTTCACCATCACGTCAATGCGGCCGAACGTGTCGACCGCGGCGGCAACAGCCGACTCCACGTCGTCCTCAACGGAGACGTCCGTCCGCCGGAATATGGCTGATTCGCCGATCTCGGCCGACAGAGCCGCACCCCGGTCTTCCTGCACGTCAGCTATCACGACGCGGGCACCCTCGTCGGTGAAGCGACGCACGGTCGCCTCACCGATGCCGCTGGCGCCGCCGGTAACGACGGCGACCTTTCCGGCCAGCCGCTCGGCCACGGTCTCACCTACCTTCTCTTGGAACGCGCGGTCTGTCGCCGCAGGGGTTGCCATCACCGGAACCGTTCAGACCAGTCCTCCGGTGGCCCGCACCCGCTGGCCAGTTATCCACCGGGCCTGGTGACTGGCGAGGAAGACGATCACGTCCGCCACCTCTTGTGGGGTGCCGAACCGCCCCAGCGGGGTAGCCGTCAGCATCGCGGCGCGAAGCGAGTCGGGGAAGTTGGCGAGCTGATCGGTCTCGGTGAGCCCGGGCAGGACCGAGTTGACGGTCACACCCCAGGCGAGCCGCCGGCCGGTTACGGCTGGACGTCCAGTCCTCCGAACGCGCGCCAGAAGACGATCTGGCCGGACAGATCAGACATCGGGCACCTCTTCCGCGGACGGCCCTTGCTCTTCTCGGTGCCAAGTCAAGCTGCTACGTTCCATCGCAGCCAGTGGCCAAAGGACGAACTGCCCTGCCCGTGCGGGCACGCCCCTGACCAAGAACGAGCCCGAGAAGCAGTCTGGCCATAGTGCGATCAACGGCAACGGCCTCGGCCGGCCGTACGGCTGGCTAATAGCGACCTCGGTGCCGCGGGGCAGGCGAGAGCAACCGGTTGACAATGCTTCTTCTGGACAGGGCGCATCAGCTGGGCATGAGGTGACGGCTGATACGGGTGAACGGGTGACTTTCTATGCCCCAGCTCACCAGGTGGTCCGGCAGCAGGACTATCAACTCGCGGTCCTCTACCAGGCTGGCGCGTCCCCGCACCAGCAGGCCCGCCGCCGACTCGCCGATGCCCTCATCGAGGACGTAGGCAAAGCGCGGGTCACGGGCCAGGTTATGCCACTTCACCGACCGAGTGACCTGGAATCCAGTCACGGCCAGCGTGAGGTCCGCACGCAGCTCTGCGGTTACCGGTACGACGGTCGGGGAACCGTCGCTCGTAATGGTGGCAAGGCGGCCAAGCGGGTGCGACAGGATGAACGCTTTGTCAAGATCGCTGAACAAGTTCTGCCGATCGGACACGGGCACCTCCAAGGGCGAGCTCCGGCGAGCGTTTCCCAGCGTATGGGTGCCTGCTGCCGCGCCGCTCCGTCCGGGGACCGCCCATTGAGGCAGGTTGGGCGGGCGATATCGGGTTGCTCGTGCCCACCGCCGAGACGGGGAACACTGCCCTTCCTCTGCCCCTCCGGGCAATGCTGCGGTCGATCCCTCTGGCCACCCGAGCGCCTCACACTGCGGGTAGGCCAGCGGACGGAGGATGCGGATGACAGACTCAGGCGCGGATTTGCGAGCCGAAATCGTGGAGTGCTGGAGCCGGTACTGCCGGCTCATGGATGAGCGCCGCCAGGATGAGTTGTTCCAGAAAATCTATGCTGAGGATGGAATCCTCGAGCAGCGACTCACACCCGACTCCCAGCCGGCTGTCTTCGTCGGCCAAGACGAAATTGTGCCGATGTTCCTGGCGAGCTGGCAGCACTGGCGCGGCACCGCGCACGTCCTCGGCAACACCGAAGTGTGGGCCACCAGAGAGGGGGCGAGCGGCACCGCCTATGTCAGCGCCTGGCATTGGCTCAACGAATCGCCACCCGGAGCGCCGGTTGACTGGATGTGCATCGGCCGTATCGATGACGACTTCGTCCGCGCACCCGGGGGCTGGCGGGTCAGGCGACGCCGTCTCACCTGTGTTGGCAGCACCGTCGCCATCGGCCAGATGCCGGAGTTCATGAACGAGGCGAGCCTTCATGGGATCGGCCGTTAAGGTGCCGTGCGGTGTATCCCGCGAGCAGCTCTTGGCCGTCTGCACACATACAGGGCGCCTTGGTACATATAGACCGCCCTGGTTCCGGGTCAGGGTGTGACATTGTGTCCCCCAGCGACCGGGAGAGCGACGCCCGTCACAAGGCGCGATTCGTCCGAGCAGAGCCAGAGAACAGCCGCACTTTGATCCTCTGGCTCGGTGTACGGACCCGGCATGAGCATCATCTGCTCCAGGGTCTCGAGCATGCCTTCCCGGGTCGGGTTGTGCGGGTTGAAAAGGTCGTACTGCTGCTGGAAGTAGATCATCGCCGTGTTTACCATCCCGGGCAACAGGGCGTTAACGCGGATGCCTCGTGGTCCGACCTCATTGGCCAAGGTTCGCATGAGACCAATGACGGCGTGCTTCGCAGCGACGTAGTGGCCAACGTTGGCATAACCTTTCACCCCAGCCATGGACGAGGTCAGGACAACACTGCCAGTGCCTCGCTCCAGTAGGTGGGGAACGGCGTATTTGCAGGTCAGCCACGTGCCCCTTACGTCCACGGCCATCGTCTCGTCGAACTGAGCCTCGCTGATTTCCCACAGCGGACCGCCGACCGACCAGATCCCGGCGTTGGCGACCACGAAATCCAGCCGGCCGAGCTCGCGCACCGCGTCCTGAACGAACGCCTCGATCTCGCTCCCCACCGTGACATCGACCTTGGCGCTCACGCAGCGCCGTCCCAGTGCCTCGACCTCCTTGACGGTCTTGCCCAGCTCAGCTTCGTCAGGCAGTGGGTACGGGACGGTATCGAATTGCTTACAAGCATCGCAGACAGCAATGTCGGCACCCGCTCGGGCCAGCGCAATGGCGTGCGAACGTCCCTGTCCTCGCGCACCGCCCGTGATAAGGGCGACTCGCCCAGCTAGATCGGTCATGCTACCTCCAGGACGGGTTAGGTAAAGGAAACGGGTCTGTGTCCCTGCCTGCTGAATGCAGACGGCCCATACCGACACGCTTTATTGCTAATGCGACCGTCACAAGCTGTACCTACGGGCACAGTGCGCAGGCGGCTCCAGTGACAGGTCTGCCGGGCCGCCTGCCGGCCCTACTAAACGATTTCGCACCGCGCCATCCGGCTGGTCAGGCAGCGGACGAAGCAGGCTCTACCGGTCCAGGACCTCGCGGAGTTCAGCCATGCCGAAGTAGAGCACCGGACTGGCTCGGCCGGTCGACACGATCTCCAGCACCTGCTGGACTTCATCGGCAGTCGCGCCGGCCGCAAGAGCGAGCTGGATGTGCCCGGCGACGGCTCCCCACTCCAGCTGCGTAGCATGAACGGCCAGAAGAATCAGTTCCGTCCACCGGTCGTCGACACGGCTGCCTGGGTGGGCTGTGCTGGCGGCGGCGAAGCCGTCGAATGCCTCGATAACCTCGGCGTGTGTGGAGTGGGCGAATTGGCGCCCTTGCATTGCGCGTTCTACTGCCGCGCCGGTCAGTTCAGGCATGGGTCTGCCCTGGCGGTCGCCCGGGGCCCGATGCTCGCCGGTCCATGCCGCGGCGGGCGAGCTCATCACCCAGCGCAGCCGTCGCCAGGTACAACACCGGGCCTGCGCGGCCGGCGGCGACAAGCTCCAAGGTCTGCAGGATTTCCTGCGGTGTGGCGCCCGCATCCAAGGTGGTTTGGATATGACCTGCTACCGGCACCCAGGTCAGTTGGCTAGCGTGGACCGCCAGCAGGATTAGCTGCTGCCATTTGACCGGGATGACACTGTCGGCACGTTCCATAGCAGCGGCCGAGAAGGCTCGAAATGCCGCCCCGAAGTCCGGGTCGGCGTCATCGAGGTAGGCCCGACCGCCCAGCGCGGCCGGTACGTCGTCGATCGAGTCAGCGGGCGGGCACGGGTGACCGGCGGATTCGTCGCTCATGGCCAGGTTCCCCTTCAACAGCAATCTGCACCAGTCAGATCTGAGCCACCGTCGTCCCTTAATCGACGAACAACTCGGCCTCTGCCCCCTTTTGGCCGCAGCGGGGCTGGCCTCGGACGGCTCCCGCCCGCAGCGGCAGCTCGGTGAACATCCGGGCCGCAGCTCGCGCGTACTGCGACGGATCAGAAGCATGGCGCACCGTGGGCACGCTGAGCTCGCTGGAGACTTCGCCCAGCCGGTTTCGGCGTGACGGGTTCACTGGCTCACGGCCCGCTGGGGTCGGTGCCTGAGGCTTCTGTGCCGGTGCGGTATTCAGTCATCGAAGGCTGCCTCCGGATCCGCTGATGGCCTGCATGTGCCTGCGGCCAGGTCTGTCCGCGCCAAGTCGACAGCCATGATGCCAACGGCGCCAATGGTACGAAGGGGCAATGGCCGCCGGTCACCGCCGTCGGTCAGGCTGGATCATGAGTCGTCATCCGGGGACCACGGCACGAGGGGCGCGAGGTGGAAATACGTGAGACGGTAGCGGTCGTGACCGGGGCGGCCAGCGGCATCGGCCGCGCGATCGCCGCGGCGCTCGCGGCCCGTGGTGCGCGGGTTGTACTGGCGGACATCAATCCAGACCGCTTGCGGGTCGCCGCGCAGGAGCTTAGTGACATCGGGCACGATGCCCTGGCTGCGGTCTGTGACGTATGCGACGACTCCGCGCTCGAGACGCTGCGGGAGCGGACCGAGGCGGCCTTCGGGCCGGCGGATATCCTGGTCAACAACGCGGGCACCGGAATAGCAGGACCGCCGTACGCAATTCCATTGGACGATTGGCGGTCCATTATTGACCTGAACCTGCTCAGCGTGGTCCGCGGCGTCAACGCCTTCGTTCCGGGCTTTGTGTCGCGGCGACGCGGCTGGGTGGTGAATACGGCGTCAATCGGCGGCATGTACGCCTATGACCATTCGGATGCGCACCTTCCTTACATAGCCACGAAGTTCGCCGTCCGCGGCCTCAGTGAGGCCCTGTATCTGAACGTGCGCCCTCAGGGCGTTGGCGTCAGCTGCCTGTGCCCGGGGCGAGTGGAGACGAACATCGCCGAAGGTTCGAAGCTGGCCGGCACGGATGACCTCAGTTGGGTGCGTGTCCCTCGGCTGAACGGAGTGAAACAGCCGGGGCCGATCGGCGAGCAGGTGGCCGCTGCGATCACGGATGAACGGTTTCTGGTGCTGGTCGACGATGAGGACGCCAGCTTGATCGCGGCTCGCTATGCCGACCTTGATGCGGCGTTGCAGCGTCAGGTCGCGGCTATGTCGCGGCCGCAAGGGCCGGCCTACGGCTGGGACTAGCTACGTGGGCGCCGACGCGATAACCGGACGGGCATCCAGCGCGGGCTACCCGCATGCGTCGGTGCCTCCTGCCGCGCAGTCGACCTCGAGGTGGCACCGTTATGACGGACGCGTAACTTTAGGTGGGCAGAATGTCGCGGGATACTGAGCTGTTCTCCGCGCTGAACTTGCCGTTCGGCGTTTTCTCCGTCAACTCTGGTCAGCGCCGGGCCGGTGTCGCGCTCGGCGATGAAGTCCTGGACCTCGCGGCGTTGGCCGACGACGGCCACCTTGATGACCTGGGAGGAGTGTGGCATCAGCCTACTCTGAATGGTTTTCTGGCCCGGGGTCGCGCTGCGTGGGCGGAGGTGCGGTCCCAGCTGTCCAGTTTGATCGAGCACCGCCGGGGCGAGGCGGCGTTCCAGGCGTATCTTCAGCCCCGGCATGGTGTGCGGATGCACCTGCCGGTCGCAGTGGCGGATTACGTCGATTTTTATTCGTCGGAGGCTCACGCCACCAACGCGGGCCGGATATTCCGGCCGGACGCGGAACCGCTTCTGCCGAACTGGAAGCGGCTGCCGGTCGGGTACCACGGGCGCGCGGGAACGGTCATTGTCTCTGGTACCGGCATCCGGCGCCCCGCAGGTCAGCGCCGTGATCCGGCCACGGGCGAACCGGTCTTCGGCCCATCAGGGCAGCTCGACATCGAGACCGAGGTGGGGTTCATCGTCGGCATGCCGTCGGCACTCGGCGAACCGGTCAGCGTGGACGACTTCGCCGATCACGTCTTCGGTGTCGTCCTGCTGAATGACTGGAGCGCCCGCGACATCCAGGCCTGGGAGTACGTACCCCTCGGACCTTTCCTGGGCAAATCGTTCGCGACCTCCATCTCCGCCTGGGTGGTCCCGCTCGACGCGCTCGGTGCGGCTTGGGTCCCGCCGCCTGATCAGAATCCCGAACCGGCGCCGTACCTGCAGGGCAGGGCGCCACGCGGCCTCGACCTGGCGATCGAGGTGCGGCTGAACGGCACGCTGATCTCCCGGCCGCCCTTCCGGCAGATGTATTGGACACCCGCGCAGCAGCTGGCCCACATGACCGCCAACGGGGCCTCGCTCCGGACGGGCGACCTTTTCGGATCCGGCACCGTCTCGGGCTGGAACCACGACGAGCGAGGATCGCTCCTGGAACTCGCGTGGAACGGCGCCTCGCCGATCGCGCTGGACGACGGCAGCACCCGCTCGTATCTCAAAGACGGCGACACAGTGTCGATCACGGCCACCGCGCCCGCCCCGGACGGCGGCCGGATCGGGCTGGGCGAGGTAATGGGGACCATCACTCCCGCACACCCCGGCTGATCCGGATGCCAGGATGGCTGTCGGCGCCCACCGACGTCCGGCTACCGAATGCTGTCGCCGGCGTCGGCAAAGACCACCGATCCGGTCATGATGGCCGCTATGTCGCTGGCCAGGAAGACCGCGATCCGTGCGATGTCGTCGGGGACGCAGGGCCTGCCGAGAGGACGGGCCAGCTCACCGGCCCGGTAGGCGAGCAGCAGCTCTTCGATGGTGTGCTGCCGGAAGCCTTCCTGCATCTCCGCGACGCCTTCGGTGAGGACGAAGCCCGGCGCGATGCCCAGAACCCGGATGCCGCGCCGGCCCAGCTCGCCGGCCAGCGCCTTGGTCATGCCCACGATGGCGTGCTTGGACGTCACATAGGCCGCGAAGCCATCGCCTTGGGCTTTGAAGCCCTGGGTCGAGGCGAAGTTGATGATGACCCCGCCGTGACCGGCACGGATCATGGCGCGCGCCGCGGCCTGGGCCGGGAAGAACATCGCCCGCACGTTCAGGCCGTTGACCGCGTCCCACAGCTGTTCATCGGTGTCCAGCAACGGCACGTTGGGAAGATGCCGGCTTTGTTGATCCAGACGTCGAGACCGCCGAGGCCCCGTTCAGCCTGCTCGACGACGGACTGCACCGACTCGGGATCGGTGACGTCCGCCTGCGGGGACGGTCCGCGCAGCAGGAAGAACAGCTCGCGCAGCGGCCCCGGGCCGAGGCGGCGCCGGGCCTGAGTCATCGCGGAGGCGGTCCGGGCCGGCAGCCGGCAGGCCGCCCAGCCCGGCATCCAGCCGGCGCCAGACCTGCCCGTAGCCCAGCTCGGCGAACAGGCACCTGGCCAGCAGCAGGTAGACGACCACCCGGCAGGCAGGCCGCGCAAGCGGCGCCGAACCCGGCACGTCTGCTCCAGCACCGCGTCAACCATCTCGAACGGCACCTGCTGCGTCAGCTCGCCGAGATGACCCGGTTGCGAACCGCCCTCCGGCCACCGTCACGGCACGGGAAATGACAGACTTATCCAACGGCGGGTCTCCCGGTGCGAGGCGTGTCTTTGGCGGGCAAACCTCACATACCGGAGTCCCGCCGTCATCGAACCAACCGACACGCCTTGACAACCAGGCAACCCGCCTAACTAACCGGCCTTGCGTATAGCGCATGACGTCCGGCCACCAGGACGGTCGGTGTAACCGTCGGTTCTCGCGGACCGCCACGGACGGAGAACGCGTCCACGGACGCGCCACGGACAGGGTGCCGTCGGCTTTGGTCTCGCGAGACGGGTATCGCACTAGCGGGTAGGCACGAGTCGGTCGTCTACGCCAGCCCTCGGCGGTGCCGGTGGGATGATAGCTTCGGTGGCCGTGGATTTGGGATTGTTTGGTCGGCGCGCGTTGGTCACCGGCAGCAGCGCTGGTGTGGGCCGCGCGATTGCTGAGCTGCTGGCCGCCGAAGGCTGCTCAGTGGTCGTCCACGGCCGCCATCAAGACTCGGCCGAGCAGGTCGCACAACGGATCCGGACCGATGGGGGCCAGGCCTCGACGCTGCTGGGTGATCTGGCCGTCGCGGGGCAGGTCGAGCAGGTCTGCGCGGCCGCCGCGTCACTGGGTATCGACGTGCTGGTCAACAACGCCGGCCCGTTCAGCGAGCACACCTGGGACGACGTCGACCCCGCGGACTGGGAGTACGCATTTCAGAGCAACGTCGTGTCGGCCGTTCGGCTGATCCGCGCGCTGACCCCGGCCATGCGTCAAGCAGGATGGGGCCGGGTCATCAACATCGGCAGCCGCGCGAGTGTCACGCCGCTGGCCAATATGGTCGAGTACTCCGCCGCTAAAGCAGCAGTGGTGAACATGACCGTCAGCCTCGCCCAGCACCTGACCGGCACCGGCATTACCGTCAACAGCGTCAGCCCCGGCGTGATCCTCACGCCGTCGCTGCAGCAGATGTTCACCGATCGCCCCGCCACCGACTGGGAGGAGCTCGAACCGTCGGTCACCGCCGACTACGCGCCTAACCCGGCCGGACGACTGGGGCGCCCTGCAGACATAGCCGCTGCGGTCACCTACCTCGCGAGCCCGCGCGCCGACTACATCAATGGCGCCAACCTCCGCGTCGATGGCGGCATCACCGGCACCACGTAACCAAATGCGGATCGGCAAGACCCTGGTCCGTGGTCCGACTGGCCTACACCGATCGCGACGGCACTTGCACCCGACGCGACATCGAACCCGCCGGCTTCTACCGCACTCCTACCGCCTGGTCCATCGCAGCGTGGTGCCGCACCCGCAACGCCGCCCGCCATCAGGTTCTGGGCCTGGTGGAACGGCCCCAGCTTCATGGCGGTGGGCGCCCGCGACCCTGTGCTCGGCCCGACCGCGATGAACAGGCTGAGCGATCGGATTAAATGCTGCCCGCCGCCGCTGCTCCTGCCCGACGCCGGCCACTTCGTCCAAGAGCACGGCGACATCGTGGCCCGCGCCGCGCTGGCCGCCTTGGCTGGCTGACGTTGCTCCTAGTGGGCTGGGCCCGTCCCTCACGACCGGGGGTTACATGAACGGGCTGCGCTCAGTGCTGAACCCGGCGAGTACGAGCCTACGCCCGACCTCTCGATGCGGCGCCGTCCGAGTCCGCTGATCTGCCCCAGCCGTCGGTCCCAGCTGAGTTTCAGGACAGGCCCATTTAGACCAGGGTATTCAGCCGTTGCTGGTGACTCGCCGGCCTTCCAAACATCAGCCCATCGCAAGGTCAGGCAGAGACCGGTGTCATGGTGAGCTGGTGGCTCAAGGGCGTACTCGCGGTGGTTACTTGGGTCGGCTAACGGCCCGCCAGCAGGCGTCGGCGATCGTATCGAGCTGAGCTTGGGTCAGCTCGATTCCGCCGGCAGCGAGTCGGACGGCCGAGCTGAGGGAGAGCTCGTAGAGCACGTCGACGGGAAGCGGGAGCAGTCGCGCGGCGAAAACGGGCAGGGCTACCTGGGCGAGGACCGGGTCGTTCTCGTTTGCGAAAGCGGCCTCGTGGGCGGGGCCGCGGTACGGGGAGTGCTCTACCTGCAGGAGGAACTGCGCCTCGTTCGGTTTCGCCTTCAGATACTGGTAACAGGCCAGCCATAGGGCACAGAACCGTCTTTCGGCGGAGAGGTCCGGGTCCAGGCCCTCCGTGACGGCAAGGCCGAGCGCGGCTTTCGTCTCGCAGTACGCGGCCAGTACCAGCTCGTCCTTAGAGGCGTAATGGGTATAGGCGGTGCCGGTGGCAACACCGGCCTCGCGGGCGACCGCGCTCATGGAAGCGCCGTGGAAGCCGTTTCGCGCCACCAGGCTGCGCAGGGCTGCGCGGACGGCAGCCGCCCGGTCGGCCGGCACTGCTATCATGCACCGGCTGGGGTGCGCATGTGGAGTGCGACACCAGTTTCACGCTCCGACACCTGCCAGAGCTTTGCGATGGCCTGGTCCATCCCGAACCTGCGCACGATCGGTTTGCGGACCGGGGCGCCGTTGTTCACGAACACCGGACCGTAGAACTCGCCCCCCTTGGCCGCCGGGTCCGTGGCCGCGCGCAGCTGCGGGAGCGCACCGCCGTCGGCGGACATGCCGGTGAGCCGGGCCATCGCGTGGAAAAACCGCTGGGAGGCACCGCCGTCCGAGCCCTCCACGCTGACCGTCTGCAGGTCAGTGTCGGACAGGCCTGGGTGCGCGATCAGACTGGCCGTCCGCGCGCCCGCCCGCTCCAGTTCACGCTGCAGCCCGAGCCCGAAGTGAAAGTTGGCCAGCTTCGCCTGGCTGTAGGCGCGCCAGGGCCCGTAGCGGCCCTCCAGGTTGGGATTGGCCACGTCGACAGGGCGGCCCATGTGGTGGGCGGTGCTGGTCACGGTCACGATGCGGGATCCGGGCGTGCGCAGCAGGGCGGGCAGCAGGAGCGCGGTCAGTGTCCAATGGCCTAGGTGGTCGACGCCGAGCTGCATCTCGAAGCCGTCGACCGTCCGCGCCTCGGCGATTCCCATTACGCCCGCGTTGTTGACCAGAAGGTCGAGGCCATCGTGGGCGGCCAGGATCTGCCCCGCAGCCTCCTTCACCGACGCCTGCGAGGACAGGTCGAGCGCGACCAGCTCCAGGGAGGCATGCGGGGCAGCCGCCCGGATCTCCTCGACCGCCGCGGCGGCCTTCTGCTGGTTGCGCACGGCCATCACGACGTGCGCACCCTTCGCCGCAAGGTCCCTGGCGGTCACCAGACCGAGCCCGCCGTTGGCGCCGGTAACAACGGCCGTCCGGCCGCGCTGGTCAGGAATGTCGGCTGCGGTCCAGCTCATCTCACACCTCCGAATGAACGTTCATTCAGATTACTGTACATGTTCCGGCCTGCACACCGGGCACCGATCGAGATCATCCACACCCACCCGACGTTCGGCCCACGAGCCCGGTCACTTTGGCAGAGGTCCAAACGCGGCAGAAGCGAAGTCCCAGGCAGCGGTTGAAATGCGGCCGTCGCCGAGTGCGCCGTGAGGCGCTGCTAATTCAAGTGCTTCCAGCCCGTCTCCTACGGATTCCGGCCGATGCGGCGGGCGCACGACGCAGACGCCGAGATCCAGCGTTACGGCACCAAGGGCTACCGCTGAGTGCTGGACGCCCACATCGAGGCGTGCTTCGACTCCATCTCCCATCCGGCCCTGATGGACCGGGTGCGGTCCGGGGCCAAGGACAAGCGCGCGCTCGCGCTGTTCAAGGTTTCCTAAGGCCGGGGTCCTCACCGAGGCCGGCCGGACGGAGGAGACCTGGGCTGGCACCCCGCAGGGAGGAATCCTGTCCCCGCTTCTGGCCAAAATCGCCTTGGGCGCGCTCGACGAGCACATCCACGCCCCGGCGCAGCCAGGCGGGGAATGAGCACTCCCAGCCGACAGGACATCGCAGCAGTCGCCCAAGGACGTGCTGATCCGGCTCAAGCAACTGCCGTTCAGCCACCCGTGACGCGTGGCCATGCGCATGACTGACTGAAATCACTCGATCTTGCGGCTACCTGACTGGTCATGCCGCGATGGCATGGTTCATGATAGGGGAAAGTCCGGCGTGGTCCACCGTTTGATATGAATCAGGGGTGCCCTGGGCCAGAACTCGCAAGCAGCGGTGGTGGTCCGCCCTGTAGCTGATCACCGTTCTGGACGGGCCTGCCGCTCGGTGATATGCGGCCCTGGCCATCGGCCAGCATTACGTCTCGAGTGAGGTCCGCAGGTTTCCCCATGGGTAAGGCGTAGCTGAACCAGCCGGTGCAGGTCTTGGGGATCCTGCGTGTCGCGGAGCGCAAGTTCCAGGCAGGCGGCGGCTACTTCCTCGAACGGCATCTGCATCGCGGTTATGAGCGATGGACCCTGTCGGCCTTGCGCGGTGCCTCCTATGACTATGAGGGCTAGATCGTTTCCGACTTTTCGTCCGCAGCCTGTGGCTGCCCGGATGACCCCTGGACCGAATTCTTCGATGGCGGCGCAGATGGCGGTGACATCTGGATGGCGCGCGAGCAGTGCGCGGGTGGCGCTTTGGGCCGACTTTGCAGGAGCGGTGTAGTCGCAGCGCTGGATGAGCTGGTGGTCTGTTGCGATGCCGTTGGCCTGGAGAGCGCTGAGGAATCCGATCGTGCGGTTATCAACCGGAGATCCGGTGCCCGGGCCCGACAGGCAGGCGATGCGCCGATGGCCGTGGCTGAGTAGGTGCTTGGCTGCCTCTTGCCCGGCGCGCCAGTCGTCGCCGCACACAGACGGGGTGTGACCCGTCATTGCGCGGTGAGCGATCAGGTGAGGTACGCGAGCCTGGTTGAGCGTGCGCAAAGAAGCTTGCGGGTCGGCGGACGGGACGAGGATGACGCCGTCAACCCGCGCGTCGAGCAAGCTGCGGATTTGCAGCTGTTCGCGTGCTACGTCGAATCGTGAGCTGGTGATCAGCAGGCGGTACTGACGCGCCAGACTGGCGTCCTCGACAGCTGCGGCCAGCTCGGCGAAGAATGGTTTGGCCAGATCGGGGACCACGAGACCCAACGTTCCCGTTCGCTTGGCGCGAAGCCCGCGAGCAAGGTAGTTCGGGCGGTAATCCAGCGCTGCCATCGCCTGTTCCACGCGTTCCCTGGTCGCGGGCGATACGGGCCGAGGGCCCCTGTTGACGACGTAGCTGACAACGGCGGTCGATGTGCCGGCGAGCGCGGCAACGTCACGCAGGCTCGCCCGCCTGCCCCGGCCAGACCCGGTTGCGGTCACAGTCGGCGTTGCCCGGAATCGGAGGTTGACCGCATGCATTCATCATGACACATTTAATCTAATCGTTTAGATCACTATGCTTTAGAGGGGTCTGCCGTCCATGTCGGTGCATCCATCCAGCCGCCTAGCCGGTGGCATCGATTCAATGTGCGGCGCGTGCCAGCAGCACGGCCGGGGCACGCGCGTCACGCCTGCGGTGCCGGCATGACGTCACCAGAAGGCAGCCACTCGCGGGCGCACGAGCTGCGGTTGCCGATCAACGACCGTCAGCGTCTCGAATTCCTGGAGACCGCGCACCGGCTGACGCTGGTCGAACGGCTGAACCGACTGCTCGACGGTTCCCGCCCAGAAAGCAGCGCCGAGCACAGCTGGCATCTGGTCTTGGCCGCGATCGTGCTGGCCGATGACCTTCCCCCGGGGCTAGACCTGCTGCGCGTCGTCCAGATGCTCGCCGTCCACGATATCCCGGAAGTGCTGGCCGGCGACGTCGCCATCTTCGACGAGCAAGCCCGCATCGACATCGAAGCAGACGAGCGGGCCGCCGCCGGGGCACTGTTCGGGCTGCTGCCCGCTCGCCTCGCGGATAGGCTGAGCGGCCTTTGGCAAGAATTCGAGGCAGCCGCAACACCAGAAGCCAGGTATGCGCGCGCCATCGACCGGCTGCAGCCCGTCCTCGTGCACTGGGCCGGCGACGGTCAGGCCTGGGCCAGCAGGAAGATCACCGTCGCGCAAGAACAACGCATCACTGACATGATCGCATCGTTTCAGCCCGAGCTCACGGCCATCGCCGGCGCGCTGATCGACAACGCCGCAGCCCGAGGGATGCTGGCCGCTGAACGTCCGGAAGCTCTCAACGACCCCGGCGGCAGCCAATGAGCAAATGGGCGCCGGGTCCTCAGCTTTGACTCGACTATGGTGCCGTCGATAGCGCAGACGAGCAGCCTCTTCCACCGCGCTGCCTGCGGGGACGGTCTGCGCAGCAGGAAGAACAGCTCGCGCAGCGGCCCCGGGCCGAGGCGGCGCCGGGCCTGAGTCATCGCGGAGGCGGTCCGGGCCGGCAGCCGGCAGGCCGCCCAGCCCGGCATCCAGCCGGCGCCAGACCTGCCCGTAGCCCAGCTCGGCGAACAGGCACCTGGCCAGCAGCAGGTAGACGACCACCCGGCAGGCAGGCCGCGCAAGCGGCGCCGAACCCGGCACGTCTGCTCCAGCACCGCGTCAACCATCTCGAACGGCACCTGCTGCGTCAGCTCGCCGAGATGACCCGGTTGCGAACCGCCCTCCGGCCACCGTCACGGCACGGGAAATGACAGACTTATCCAACGGCGGGTCTCCCGGTGCGAGGCGTGTCTTTGGCGGGCAAACCTCACATACCGGAGTCCCGCCGTCATCGCACCAACCGACACGCCTTGACAACCAGGCAACCCGCCTAACTAACCGGCCTTGCTCCTAGCGGTCCGTGACCGGAATCAGGCCGCGGGTCCGATACCGCGGGCGCCCAGCGCCCGCCAGAAATCCAGCTGGTCGGCCAGCGCCCAGATCTCGACGATCCGGCCGCCGCGGACACGCTGTATGACCGCCTGATGCAACTCGAACGTCTGGCCGTCCCGGCCGCCCCGGAAGCCCTTGCGGGCTTGGCCGCGGACCAGGCAGCGGGTCACGACGAGGCTGCCACCATCGGCCTCGTCCTCCCCGGCGATGAGGGAGACAATCTGGGAGTCCCAGGCCGGGAAGTGCGACCGCAGCAGCTGGGTGGCCGCGATGAACCGCTCCGCGCCGGTGAGGTCGCGCAGCCGGCGGGTGCCGTCCGGGTCGATATCGGAGAGGGTGGCGCCGATCGCACCGCGCAGGTGGGTGACGTCGGGGGCCAGCAGCTCGCGGGCGACCGCCCAGTCGTTGCCATTGATCACCTCGTCGTGGAAGCGGCGTACCACCCGGCTGCTCTCAGCCGGGCTCACTGCGCCGCTCCGGGCACCGGCCAGCTCGTCGGCATCAAGGCGGACGAAGGCGGGACGCCGCCGGCGGCGAAGAGGTGGTCCCGCGTCTCGATCACCAGCCGCCGCACACGGTCGACGTCGACGCCGACCAGCTGACCGTCCCGCTTCAGGGCGCGCCCGGCCACCAGCACGGTGTCGACATCGCGGGCCGTCGCGGTCTGCACGACCGCGGCGACCGGATGGTTCATCGGCGTCATCTGCGGGCTGTCGGCCCGGATGATGACGATGTCGGCCTGTTTGCCGGGGGTGAGGGTGCCGGTCAGGTGGTCAATGCCCATAGCGCGTGCGCCTTCGATCGTGGCCCATTCGAGCGCGTCGCGGGTGTTGACCGGGAAGCGGTAAGGCGAGCGGCCCTCAGCCTCCCAGGACTCGTGCAGGATCCGCATCCGTTCCTGCTGCAGCGCCATCCGCATCTGCACGAACATGTCGGCGCTGATCGTGCCGGCGCCGTCGACGCCGAGTGAGGGCCGCAGGCCGTGGGCGAGCGCCTTGCCGGTGATCGGCTCGTTGTGCAGGCCCATCTCGCACTCGGGCGTGACGTTGACGTACCCGCCGGATTCCTTGATCAGTTCGAAGTCGCGGTCAGTGCTGCGGCAGCAGTGCGTGTAGACGCTGTCGTCGCCGAGGTAGCCGGCCATGCCTTCGATGGCCCCGGGGGCGTCGACGTGCAGGATGATCCGGGCTCCGAGCTCGCGGGCGAAGGCGAAGTCGGCCTTGTTCGCGCGCGGCGTTACCCGCTCCGGGCCGCGCAGGGCTATCGCGAACCGGACCAGAGCGTCGTCCGAGCTGAACCAGCGTGACTTCACCCGCTCGGCGTCGCGCGGATGGTCACGGTCGCTGTCCTGCCACCAGCTCAGGTCGCTCGGTACGCCGTGGCCGTAGAAGCCGCGCATCCGGGTCTCGAGCAGTGCCTCGACGATCGCGTCGGAGTGCTCTGGGGTGTTGATGTTGATGCCGAAGTCGACCAGCGTGGTGACCCCGGCATCCAGCGCCTCGATCGCTCCGAGCAGCGTGCCAGCGTACATGTCCTCCGGACGGTGGATGATGCCGATCGCCGGGAGCAGTTCGGTGAAGTACTCGAAGAACGTCATGTCCGAGTTGAGATTGCGCATCGTCGTCTGCCAGGTATGGCGGTGCGCGTCGACGAACCCGGGGATCACGACGCGGTAGGTACCGTCGATCACGTCAGCGTCGGTCACGTCCAGTTCCGGCGCGACCGCGGCGATCCGGTCATCTTCGACCATCACGTCGGCCTTCGGGAAGTCACCGACCTCCGGGTCGAGCGTGATGACGCAGGCGCCTTTGATCAGCAGCCGGTGGGTGCTCATCTGTCCTCCTCATAAGCCGACAGCGCTCCGTGCACCGAACACGGTGACGATTCACATCGAACTCTCATGGGCCCGCTTCAGCCAGGTACCCGGCTCAGCCCGAAAGGGCATCGGCGGCCTCCGGTACCGCAGCCGGGTGCGACCCGTAGAGCCAGGCGACGTGCGTGTGGTCGTCGGGACGGCGGCTGCGCAGCAGCTCGTTGCGGATCAGGCGCCCGATGCCGTCGATGTGCCAGATGTCACCCCAGATCCGCGCCGTCGTCTGCACGCGCCCGGTGTGGGGCGTTCGTCCGGCCTCGTAGGCCCGCAGCGCGGCGCCCGGGTCGCGCCGATCGGACGAGCCGAGCGCGGCGGCGATCGCCCACGCGTCCTCGATCGATTGACAGGCCCCTTGCGCGAGGTATTGCAGCATGGGGTGCGCCGCGTCGCCCATGAGCGCGATGCGCCCGCTCACCCAGTTGCGGATGGGCATCCGGTCGTACATCGGCCATCGGTGGTCGCGGCCGAGGAGCCGGGCCGACTCGCGGACGTGTTCACTGGTCGGGGCGAAGGTGGCGTCCAGTTCGGCGGGATTGCCCCAGTCGGGGTCGCCTTTGTCCCACGCCTGGCTGCGGAACACCGCGACCTGGTTGTACATCTGCCCGGATCGCAGCGGGTACTGGACGAGGTGCAGGCCCGGGCCGATCCACGCGACGACGTCACGCAGGTCGGCGTGGCGCTGGACGTCGGCCATCGGCACCGCGCCGCGGTAGGCGACGTAACCGGAGTTGACCGGCTCGTCCTGCGCGAACCGCTGCCGCAGCCGTGAGTTGAGCCCGTCCGCCGCGATCGCGACCGACGCGGCGTGATGGGCGCCCTCGGTGGTCACGGCATGCACCGATGTCTCGTCTTCGTCAACCTGCTGCACCGTCGACCCGGTTTCCAGGGCGACTGACTCCTGGCGGCACGCATCGAGCAGGATCTGCAGCAGGTCGCTGCGGTGCATGACGACGTATGGTCCACCGTAACGATCGGGGAAGTCCTCCACCGGCAGGTAGGTCAGCTCCTCGGTGGTGATTGCGTCGGAGAGCACCAGCCGGCGCGGCAGGACCCCAACCTGTCTGACGGCGTCGAGCAAGCCCAGGCGGTCAAGGATACGGGTCGCGTTCGGCGCCAGCTGCAGGCCCGCGCCGATCTCGCCGAACGCCGGCGAGCGTTCCAGCACCTGCACAGTCCGGCCGGTGCGCGCCAGGCAGAGCGCGGTCGTCAGGCCGCCGATACCGCCGCCGACAACCAGGACATCGGTAGAGTCCGACATTTCGCCTCCTCCATGATGAGCGCGGCCGCCTCATAGCCAGCGGGGCAGGTCCGTACGGGTCGAGACGGTGTCATCCGGCCGCGGCGGCCGCCCTATGATCCACCGCATCAGGTCTGCGGCCGTACCGGTCACCACGTCATGCGGCTCGCCCGCACCGAGCGTCCAGATCCCCTCACGGTCACTGGCCTTGAGACGGATCGCCGTTCCGGTCCAGCGCGCGCCGACCGCATCGGTCGCCTCGGTCAGCAGCGCATCGACGAAATTCGCCGGGAGCTGGCGCAGGTCGAAGCCGATGTCGAGGTCGGTGAGGTGGATGTAGGATTCACGCGCGCGCATCCACGCCACCTCGGCCGCCGCCCGGTCCTTTCCCTGCGCGGTGGTCACCCTCGCTCCGAGTTGTTCGCCGGTCAGCGCGTCGTAGCCGTGGAGGAGGGCTGCGCTGCGTAGGTGTGCCTCGCGCCGCAGTACCCCGGCCGGCCGGCCGGCCAGCCGCTCGACGTCTGCCGCCCGCGTCGACGGATCCCGGTACATCGGTGTCGGAACGCCCGAGCGGGCCCAGGTCACCAGGTTCGTCAGGGCCGCCGCGTTGTTCGCCAGGTGCGCGACCAAGTGGGCGCGGCTCCAGCCCGGGAGCAGCGACGGCATCGCGAGGTCCTGGTCGCCTTCGATCACCCACGTCTCGACGAGCTCTTCACCGTCCACGAGCCATTGCCGCGTGGTTCGTAGGTCGGGCGCCGTCATGCCGCGCACCGGCAGACGTTGCGGATCGTGCACGGGCCGCCGTTCACCCTTACCGCCGGCCGCCTCACGAGCCGGCGTCCGTGACCCGGTGCAGCCCGAGGGCCTCGTAGACCGGGTCGTCGCCGAAGCGGAAGGCGTCCACCGACCCGCGGGCCGTGATCCGCAGCGCACACCACGACGGCACGGCGAACAAGTCGCCCGGGCCGAGCTCGTGCGGTATACCGTCGAGTTCCACGACGGCGTGGCCGTCGAAGATCTGCCACACTGATGATCCCACCGCGCGGGTGGCCCGCGTCGATGAGCCCGCGACCAGCCGGTGCATCTCGGTGCGGATAGTGCGCAACGCGTCCAGCCCGGTCGACGGGTTGATGTAGCGGACCGCCGCGTGCCCGGGGCCGAGCAGCGCGCCGTCCTGCCCGGCGGCGGCCACCTCGAGCTGAGCGGTGAGGGCCGCGTCGGTATGTTCCCACCGGTAGGCCAGCAGCGGCGACGCGGCCGCGGCCGGAGCGCCGATCGGACGCAGTCCGGCGTGCCCCCAGATGCGCTCGTTGCGGGAGGCATGCGGGGTCGCCTTCGAGCCGAGCGCATCCGGCCCGAACTCGAAGAAGCTGGCGTCGAGCTGGCTGATCAGCGGGATGTCGAGCCCGTCGATCCAGGCCATCGGGTGGTCAGTGGTGTTGTGGTGCTCATGGAAGTGCCAGCTTGGCGTGAGCAGCAGGTCACCGCGGCGCATCGCGACCTCGTCGCCTTCGACGTTCGTCCACACTCCTTCTCCCTGGACCACGAACCGGAACGCGGTCTGCGTGTGCCGGTGCGCCGGCGCGATCTCGCGCGGACCGAGGTACTGGATGGCTGCCCAGAGGGTGGGTGTGGCGTACGGCTCGGGGGCCAGGCCCGGGTTGCGCAGGGCGATGGCGCGCCGCTCACCGCCGCGGCCGACCGGGACGAGTTCGCCCGCCCGTTCGGCCAGCGGGTAGAGCGTCGACCACCGCCAGACGGCGGCCCGGGCGAGCGGCTGCGGATGCTCGGGCATCAGGTTGTCGCGCTGCGTCCACAGCGGGGCCATGTCCGCGGCGTCGAAGTTGCGGTACAGATCGGCGAGGGCGGCGTCGTCCTGCGGGGCGGTCCGGTCGAGGGTCATGATGTGTCCCGGTTGGTTTCAGATGAGGTGGGCGGCGATGCTTTCCGGTGCGAACAGCTCCCGCGGCTCAAGCAGCCGGCCGGCGAGCCCTTGCTCGTGGCTGTAGCGCAGGAAGGTGCGCAAGGCGGTGTTGTTGGCGCCGGTGCCGTAGGGCCAGAAGTCGTTGCCGAGCAGGCGCCGCGCCTCGTCGCGGGCGGCGAGCTGCCACGGCAGCGTGGTGGTCAGTGCGGTGGTGTCTTCCAGGCGCCGGTATGCGTTCGCCTTGGCCGCCTGGAACGCCTTCACCAGCGACTGGGCCAGCCACCGGTTGCGTTGGTACACGTCCCGGCGCAAGACGACCGTGTGCATGATCGGGAAGATGCCGGTCTGTCGCGCGTATTCGCGCTCGGCTGCGGCCGCGTCCGGGAAGAGCGGCCGGAGGCGGCCGGCAGCGCGGGGCGAGGTCTCCGGTGAGCGGGCAGTATAGAGCGCGTCGATCGTACCGTCGAGCAGCAGTTCGGTGAGCGAGTCGCCGGATCCGATCGGCTGGACGTCGATGCCCGGCGGGAGGGAGAGCGGGAGCTTCTCGCGCCGTCCGGGCTGGAGCAGGCCGCCGGTGCGGTAGACCGGCGAGTCGAACGGCAGATCGTGCCGGTCGGCGAAGATCCCGCGCAGCCAGACGGCGGCGGTCATCTGGTATTCCGGGATGCCGATCTGCCGGCCGCGCAGGTCGCGCGGCTCGGTGTACGGTGAGTCAGCGCGCACCCACACGCACGAGTGCCGGAACGAACGGGACGGGAAGACCGGTATCGCGACGAAGCGCTGGTCGGCTTCGAACTGGGTCAGGACGTAAGACGACAGCGACATCTCCGCGGCCTCGAACTCGCTGCCGCCGAGCATGCGGAAGAAGGTCTCCTCGGCCGGCAGCGTCAGGTAATTGAGGTCGACGCCCTCAATCCGGACTTGTCCGTCGCGCAGATCGGCGGTGCGGTCATAGTCACCGCAGGCGAGGGTGACGGGCAGCAGGCTCATGACATCTCTTCCCGATGATCATTAAGGTGGGTCAGTGGTAGGACGCTCCGCCGTCCACCACGATCGTCTGGCCGGTGATGAAGTCGCTGTCGGTGCTGGCGAGGAAGGCGATGGTGCCTTCCAGGTCGGCTGCCGTCTCCCGCCGCTTGAGGGCCTGCGCGGCGATGATCGCCCTGGCCTGATCGGGGGTTACCGTGTCACGGCGGATCTCGGTCTCGGTGGAGCCGGGGGCGACCGCGTTGACGGTGATGCCGTAGGGGCCGACCTCGGTGGCCAGGGCGCGGGTGAGGCCGGTGACCGCGGCCTTGGACGCCACGTAATGGCAGTATTGCGGCCGCCCGAGGAACACCGTGGAACTGCTGATGTTGATGATCTTCCCGCGTCCGGCGGAGCGCATCACCGGGATAACGGCTCGGCAGCACAGGAATGCCCCGCGCAGATTCACCGCCATGACCCGGTCCCACTCGGCCGTGGTGATGTCGACCGCGTCCTTCATGGTGAGCGTCGAGAAGACCGAGGCGTTGTTGATGAGGACATCTACCGAGCCGAGCTGGCGCACGCTCTCATCGACGGCCGCGGTGACCTGGTCTTCGGCCGAGACGTCCACGGCCAGGCTGATCGTGTCGGTTCCGAACCGTTTTTCGATCTCCTTGGCTACGCGTTCGGCGGCCCCGGCGTTGAGGTCGGCGAGGGCTACGGTTGCGCCCTCGGCCGCCAGCCGCCAGGCGAACACCCGCCCCAGACCCTGGCCGGCCCCGGTGATCAGGCAGACCCGGCCGGCAAGTCGCTGCGTCCTGGTTACCGGCTGGATTGTCATGTCAGCCGCGCAAGTATCTGACGCGGGTCGACCGGTGTCCACCATCGCTCGAAGCCGAGGTCGCGGGCGATTACCCCGGCGGCGATGTAGCCCGCGCCGCCGGTGATCGCGCCGTTCGGGTGGGCCGCCGAGCCGGCGTAGTACAGGCCGTCGATAGGCGTGGCGTAGCCGAAGTGGTTGTACATCACCTGGTCGGCGCTCAGCGCGCCCATGAAGATGTCCCCGGAGCGCATGTTGATCAATTCCCGGGTGTATTCGTAGGAGGTGTAGGTGTAGCGGCCGAGGATGTTCGCCGAGCGGGCTGACATGTTCGGGGCGTAGTCAGCCCAGCGGTCGAGGATGCTGTCGGCGAGCTGCCCGCGGATCTCGTCCACCCGCTCGGGGGCGCCGTCGATCTCGTGCGGGACGACGTGCCAGGCGTAAGCGGTGTGCTGGCCGGGGGGCGCCTGGCTCGGGTCGAGGACGCTGAGGGCGCCGGCGCCGAACTGCACGCGGCTCGGCACGCGTCCTGCTTCGACATCATCGTGTGCGGTAATCAGGTTACCGACCGTCTCGGATCCGATGTTGTACTTCAGCGCCTGGCCGACGTGCGGGTCGAAGTGCTCGGCGGTGTAGGCAGGGGGCCGGTCGAGGGCGAGATGCAGACCGTACAGCGCCCACCTCGTGTAGTGGAAGCGGTCGAGTTTGGCCTGGTAGGCAGCGGGCAGCTCGCGGCGGTCGACCATGCCGTCAAAGGTTTGGTGGACATCCACCGTACTGGCGATGAACGACTGCGCAGTGAAGCGCCGGCCGTCGGCGAGCGTGACGCCGCGCGCCCGGCCGCCCTCGACATCGATCCGCTCGACGTGGGCCTGATTGACGAAGACCCCCCCGGCGGCGATGAAGGTCTCCATCAATCCGCGGGCCAGGTTCCAGCTGCCGCCCTGGCAGAGTTCGTAGCCGGTGGTCAGGTCGAAGGCGCGGATGAGCGAGCCGACCGGGCTGTGATCGCTCAGGGTCTCCTTCAGCACCGTGCCGAACAGGGAGAGCTTGAACAGGAAAAGGACCTTGACCCGCTCCTCGGTGAAGAGCTCGTCCACGGCGTCGATCGGCTGTCTGCGCGTCAGGTCGAGGAATTCACGGCCAATGGAGCTTGCGCCCAGCACGCTCGCGCGGTCGGCTTCGGATAGCGGCTCGCCGTATCGCTCGACCATGAAGATGTCGCGGGTCATCCGCTCGGCCTTGGCATTCCACTCGCGGAAGGTGTCGGCGTCCTTCGGACTGAACCGTGCGATGCTCGCCGCCGTCTCGTCAATGTCGCGGGAGAAGACCAAGGCGGTGCCGTCGCGGTGCGGCTGAGCAAATTCGTAACGCGGCGTAATGTACCGGACCCGGGCGGCGAGGCCGAGGTCGCGGAACCACGGCGTGCCGGAGATACTGAAGTGGTTGATGGAGTGGAGATTGTGGTAATAGCCGGGCAGCGTACGCTCGTCTGTCATCAGCCCGCCGCCATAGGTCATCCGCCGTTCCAGGAGCAGTATGCGCTGCCCGGTCCGCGCGAGGTAGCTGGCCAGGATGAGCCCATGTTGTCCCGAGCCGATGACGATGCCGTCAAAGTCCTCACTAGTCATACTGCTGTCTCCGGCCTAGTCAGCCGCGCGGAGCTGCTCCGCGCGGTTGAGCTTGCGCACCAGGAGGTTCCAGACCTGGCGCAGGTGCGCGGGTGGGTAGATGTTGCCGCGCTTGGACACGGCTTCCTCGTCGGCCGTCCAGGTCGGCCAGCCCCCGAACGCATGGGTCAGCAGCTGCTGCTTGCAGGCCCGCTCGAGCAGGACCGCCGTCACCACCGCGGTGGGCAGGTCCGGGCCAACGGTGACGATGCCGTGGTTGACCAGGAACGCGGCTTTATGTTCACCGAGACACTCAGCGAGTGCCCGGCCGAGGTCCCGCGTACGGATCAGGTCCGTGGTCACGGTGAAGCGCGGCACGGCCGGCGGGACGAACATCGTGGCTGCGTGGCTGACCGCCCGCAACGGCTGACCGGTAGCGGCGAGCGCGACCGAATACTCGCCGTGGGTGTGGACCACGGCGCTGACGTCCGGCCGCGCCGCCAGAATCTCGGTGTGGATCGGGTACTCGGTGTGCCGCCCACCGGTGCCCTCGAGCACGGCGCCGTCCCGGTCAACCAGGAGCACCCGGTCGGCCGTTACCTCGGCGTAGCTCCACCCGTTGGCCTTCATCCAGACCCCGCGCCCGTTTGGATCCCGCAGGCTCGCATGCCCCCAGACGAGATCGCCTTGCTCGGCCGCCCCGATCACCCGGGAACCGAGCGCGACCATCTCCCGCGGATCGGCCGGGTGGGCGTTGGCCGGTTCCAGTCCGGTGTGGGCCTCTGTTGTTGCGGCGTCGGTGGTCATGGCGTGCGGCTCCCTGGCGCGGCCGCCGGGCGGCGCGCGATGTTGACGGCTTTTATCTGAGTGAATGAAAGCAATTCCTCGACGTTCTCCTCACGCCCGACGCCGGAGTCCTTTACGCCCCCGAACGGCATCCCTGCGACGTGCACCGAGGAGGAGTTGACCCAGACGTAGCCGGCCGCGAGCTTGTCGGTGATTCGCAGCGCCCGGTCGATGTCCGGCGTCCACACGCTCGCCGTGAGCCCGAAGTTGGTGTCGTTGGCGATGGCAACCGCATGATCGTCGTCGTCGAACGGGATCACGGACAGCACCGGCCCGAAGATCTCAGTCTGCTCCACCGCGCTGCCGGGCACGACGTCGGCGATCACTGTCGGTGAGAACCAGAAGCCTCGCCGGAATATACCGTCCGGTACCGGCGCCCGTCCCCCAGTGATGACGCGGAAGCCATCCGAGGTCGCGCGGGCGACATGGCCGGCGACGCGGTCGCGGTGGGCGGCGGTGATAAGGGGCCCCATCTCGGTCCCTGACAGCAGTGGGTCACCCACGGCGACTTCGCGGGCGGTGACGGCCACCCGGTCCACGACGTCGGCGTAGAGCCGGCGGTGAACGAGCAGCCGGCTGGTTGAGCCGCACGACTGGCCGGCGGTCCAGTGGAAGTTCATGCCGCGGACCGCGCCCGCCGCTGCCTCGGCGGGGTCAGCGTCCGAGCACACGATCATGGCATTCTTGCCGCCCAGCTCCAAGCTCACCGACTTGACCGAGGACTCGGCGGCCAGCCGCTGAATCTCCCGGCCGACCGGGACGCTGCCGATGAACGCGATCCGGCGGATCCGCGGGTGCTGGACGATGGCCCCCCCGGCGGTCGGCCCGAGGCCGGATAGGATGCTCACCAGGCCGTCCGGGACGAGACCGGTCAGCAGCTCACCGAGGCGCAGGGCGCTCAGCGGCGCCTGGTCGGGCGCCTTGATAATCACGGCGTTGCCGGCCATCAGCGGTGCAGCCAGCCGCGAGGCCGTGAACATCAGCGGGTGGTTATAGGGGACGATTCGCGCCACCACCCCGAACGGGACGCGCGTCGTGAAGCCGAGGTACCCGCTCACCGGAGCAAGCGTTTCGCCGCCGAGCCGGTGGCCCAGTTCGGCGAAGTGCTCGATGAGGCGGGCGGCCAGCTCGACGTCCGAGCGCATCGCCGTGACCGGGTTACCGCCGTCGAAGGCGTCGAGCGCTGCGAGTTCGGCGGCGTTGTCCCGCAGGACCCGCGCGATCGAGCGCAGGACGGCGGCCCGCTGGGGCATGTCCGTCCGGGCCCACGCGGGCTGCGCGGCCGCTGCGCCGCGGACGGCGTCCTCGACGTCTTCCCGGCCCGCGTCCGGGACCGACGCCAGTATCTCCTCGGTGGACGGGCTGACCGAGGCGTACCTGCGGCCAGCACGCGGAGCGCGCAGTTCTCCGGCGATCAGCAGCCGCCACTCGTGCTGGGCCCAGACCCGGTTGTGTGCGGCGGGCACCGTGGGCTCCGGTGTCTGGGGCGGGTTGTGGCCGGCGGCCGGGGTGGCGGCCATCAGCTCAGCTGCTTCCGGAAGAAGGGGACGACGCGCTGCCAGGCGAGGGTCGCAGCGGCCGCGTCGTACACTTCTGGCCGGGAGTCGTTGAAGAAGGCATGATGGGCGCCCTCGTAGCGGAAGAACTCAACCGACTTGCCCAGCTCGCGCAGCCGCTCCTCGAGCGCGTCGACGCGCTCGGGAGTGAAGCGCTGATCGTGCTCGGCGTAGTGACCCTGGATCGCCGCGGTGATCGCGGAGTAGTCCGGTTCCGCCTCGGGCCACGGGATCAGCCCGTAGAAGGGCACCAGCGCGTGGACCGCGTCGGGCCGGGCGGCGGCGAGCATGTAGGCGAGGCCGCCGCCCATGCAGAACCCGGTGACGCCCACACCGTCCGAACTGGTGCGCGGGTGGGCTAGGAGGAAGTCGATCCCGCGGTTGAGTTCGCGCGCCGCGCGCGGCATATCCATGGCCATCATCAGCTTCGCGGCGACGTCCGGCTCGCGTGTGATCGCGCCGTCGTAGAGGTCGGGGGCCAGAGCGACGAACCCAGCGGCGGCGTAGCGGTCGGCGACCTGCTTGATGTGCGGGACGAGCCCCCAATATTCTTGCAGGACGATCACGCCCGGCCCGGGGTGGTCGGGCAGGGCCAGATACCCGGCGGCGTCGTGCCCGTTGGCCGGAAACCGGATGTCCTCACCCATGGTGCGCGCTCTCAGCGGTCAGCGCGTACGTCCTGAGGAATCCGTCGAGCAGGGTGTCGAACGTCTCGGGCGTGGTGAGGCTCGGGGTGTGCCCGGCGTCTGGGATCACCTCGAAGCCGACACAGTGGCCGAGCCGCTCGGATAGCTCCCGCCCCAGGTCGACGGGCATCGCCGGATCCTGGCCGCCGTGCACCACGAGCGCCGGGGTGGTGATCGACGGCAGCCGCTCGCCGATATCGTCGAGATTGATCAGGGCGTCGAAGACGCTGCGGATCACCGCGCGGTCCATCCCCGGCCAGGACCGGATGAACTCCGGATAGAGCGCCGGCTGCCCGATCAGCATGCCGAGCAGGGCATCTTGCACCGGCGCCGGGCCTGCGGCCGACCACGCCGCCTTGATCTGCTCAAAGGCACCCTTGGTGCCGTCGTCCAGAGCGTGGCTGTGCGACGGGACGAGCACCAGGCCGCTCACGCGTCCGGGTGCGAGCAGCGCGGCGCGCAGTGACAAGAACCCGCCCTGGGAGTGCCCGACGAGGACAGCCTGCTCGGCACCGGCCGCGCTGAGCACGGCGAGCAGATCCCGCGCGGAGTCCCAGTAGTCGAATGACGACCCGTCGGTACGGGTCTGGCCGTGCCCGCGCTCGTCCCAGGTGATGCATGTGTGATTCGGCGCGAAGCGTCGGGTCTGCCCGGCCCACATGCCCCCGCTCATCAGCACGCCGTGGCTGAAGGCCACGGCCGGCCCCTCTCCGGTTACCTCGTAGTGGATGCGGATGCCGTCCGGTTGATCGAGGAACACGAATTCCACCTTTCGCCGACGCCGACGGGTGTCACGTTAGATCGGTGGTCACCACCGCGACATCGGCCGAAGCCTCCTTAGGCGGTGCACTTTCGGGCATTGCCCGCTCGAGCGCGTCGACCCGTCTGGCCAGCCTCTCCAGGAGTTCGGCGACGGTACCCACCGCCGGGTCGAAGTTCGGGTCGGCCATCTTGACCTGGCTGCGGATGCGCCAGCTCCCGTCCGGGCCGCGCCCGAGATCGGTGTGCACGCGCGTGGTCGCGAGCAGGTGGGCCGGGACCCGGGCGGCCGGGACGACGAACCCGCTTCCGACCGCGGTTGCGGTGGCGCCGTAGATCTCCACCCGCAGGCCGACGATGGTGTCGCGGACGGTGATCGCCGCCTGGGACTCGCGGAAATGCGCGGCCAGCCCAGCATGGCCGGTGACTTCCCGGTTCCAGAACACGACGTGCGCATTCTCGTGGTAAGTGGCGAGGTACGCGGCCTCATCGCCGTCGCAGATCGCGAGCTGGTTGGCGGCGAGGACGCGTCGCACGGCGAGCTCATCCGCGACGGTCGCGGCCGACGCCAGACCCGGATGCCTCATGACTGGTCACTCACAGTCGGGGCCGTCGTGTCGGCGGGGGCCTGGGCCGCCTCCGTCCGCTTTTCCTCTTGCGTCACCGCCGCGGCCTGCAGGCGGGTGAGTTCCCGACGCCGCTGACGGGCCACCTTGAGCTGCGCGGCCCACCTCGACAGCGACACGGCGACGATGAGAGCGGCCCCATTGAACACCGGGGTGACCCAGGTCGACGCGCCAACCTGCTCCAGGCCAGCGATCATGAACGCCAGCGTGTAAACGGCGATCACCGTGCCGATGACGTTGAACCGGCCGGGGCGGATCGTCGTCGCGCCGAGGAAGGCACCGGCGAAGGCGGGCAGCAAGAGCTCGGTTCCGGTGCCGCCCGATGCCGAGCCGAGCTGGGCGCCGAGGACGATTCCGCCGATTCCGGCCAGCGCTGCACTGGTGACGAATCCGCCCAGCACCAGGCGATCTGTGCTGACGCCGGACAGGAAGGCCGAGCGCCGGTTCGCGCCGACCGCATACATGCGCCGGCCGACCGGCAGCAGGTTGAGGGCGAGCCACAGCAGCACCGCGATCACCGCAGCGTAGATCACCGAGTACGGGATCCCGGCGACCCGGCCGCGTCCAATGCTGGTGAACGAGGCGGGCAGTGCGGCGACGATCACGTTGTTATTGAGGTACCAGAGCCAGATGCCGGACAGGACGGTGGACGTCCCGAGAGTGGCGACGAAGGAGCTGACCTGGAACCTGACCACGACGAGGCCGTTGAAGGCGCCGATACCGATGGCAATCACCTCGGTGACGAGGATGGCGACCACCGGGTTGAGGTTCTCTTTGGCCTGCAGTCCGATGACCAGGACGGCGCAGAGCGCGAGCACGCTGGCCACCGAGATGTCGAACTCGCCCACGATGAGCGGCACCATGGCCGCAAGGGCCAGGATCACGACAACTGCCTGGTTGGCGAGAACGGCCCGCACGTTGTCGACTGTGGCGTAGCTGTGCGGCTTGAGCAGGGCAAAGACGACAAACTCGGCGACGAGGAAAGCCGGTATGACCAGGCGGCCGATGTCATGGGGTACGTGCAGGCGGTGTCTGCGCGGGCGGTCGGTGGCATCGTCGGCGAAATTGGCGGTCATGATGCGACCTCCCACTGAGTTCCGTATGCGGCGCGGGTGATGGCGTCGAGGTCGATCTCGGTGCCGGTCAGCTCCCGGACGATCCGGCCGCGGCTCAGGACGAGAACCCGGTCGCACACGTGGGTGATCTCCTCGAAGTCGGACGACACGACGATCACCGCGAGCCCGTCTGCGGCCCGTCCCTTCAGCAGGGCGTAGATAGCCTGCTTGGCTCCGACGTCGACCGCGGCGGTCGGGTCTTCCAGGACCAGCAGCTGCGGCCTGGCCGAGAGCCACTTCGCGAGGACGACCTTCTGCTGGTTGCCGCCGGACAGGGTCGACATCTCGCGGTCGGGGTCCGGCGGGCGGACGTCGTACGCGCGCAGCAACTCCCGGGCCCGACGCCGCTCCGGCCGCGGGGTGTTCACTTGCCAGGCCGGCCGCACCGGGTTCATGTAAAGGTTCTCGGCGAGCGTGAGGCTGGCGGCTACGCCGCCGCGGGCGCGGTCGGCCGGGACGAACGCCACCCGGCGGCTGATCGCATCCTTGGGCGAGGACGGTACGAAAGGGCCGTCCGGCAACTGCATGACACCGCCCGTCGGCCGTCGTACACCGAAGATCATCTGGGCCACCGCGGACGCCCCGGAGTCGGCGAGGCCGGTGAGGCCGAGGATCTCCCCGGACCGGACGGTGAAATCCAGCGGGCCGACCTCCGGGCCGGCCAGGCCGGTGACGCCGAGCACGGCCGGCCCGACCGGGCCGGGCGTGCGCGCCGATGTCGCCTGGGCGGCGCCTTCCCCCACGATCAGGTCGAGAAGCGCGTCCTCGTCCAGCTGGGCCGCCTGGCGTACGGCCACGACCCGCCCGTTCCGCAGGACAGTGACGCGGTCGCAGACCGCCAGTACCTCGTCGATGCGGTGACTGATCAGGATGCAGGCGACCCCGCGGCCGCGCAGCTTGTGGAGGAGATCGAAGAGGGTGCGTACCTCCGACGCGTGCAGCGCCGCGGTCGGCTCGTCCAGCACCAGCACCGACGCGTCATTCACCAGCGCCCGGGCGATCGCGACGATGGCCCGGCCCGCCACCGGCAACTCACCCAGGGGCCGGTCGACGTCAGTGGCGGGCATGCCGACGACCTCGAGCGCGCGCCGGGCCTGGGCCCGCAAGGCCCCCGTGTCGATCAGCCTGCCGCGCCGCGGGAAGCCGGCGGTGAGAGCGATGTTGTCGGCGAGCGACAGGTCGTCGACGAGTCCGGTTTCCTGATGGATGAAGGCGCAGCCGGCCGCGGCCGCCCTGGTGCTGTCGTAGCCATGGGTAACGTCTTTGCCGCCTATCCGCAGCGTGCCGCCGTCTGGCGTCTCGAGGCCAGCCAGGATCCGGACGAGCGTCGACTTGCCGGCGCCGTTCTCTCCGAGCAGGCCGTGAATTTCGCCCGGGCGGACCCGAAGGTCCACCCCGGCCAGGGCGACGGTGCCGCCGTAGACGCGCCGGATACCGGCGGCCTCGATGGCCGGCGCGCTCGGGGAAGGGCTCATCACTACCGGCTGCACGGTTACTTCGCCTGTGACCACAGAGCGGTATAGGCGCCGCGGTAGTTGATCAGCGAGTTGAGCTGAGCTGACACCGCGTCCGGGCCCAGATTGGCCGGCAGGTTCGACTTGACCCACAGATGTGAGCCGCCACCCCATGAGTTGGGGTCCGGGACGGGCGCTCCGACGAGCACCCGCCGGACGGCGTCGTATCCGGCGTAGCCGATCCACTGGACAGGCAGGCCCGGGTCGGCGGTGAGGACGCCGGACTGGACGAACTTCAGTCCCTGCGAGCCGCCGTCACCGGCGAGAAAGGTCACCGATCGCCCGAGGGCATTCGCCGCCTGCTGGGCCGCGCCCATCTGCGCGAAGTCGTCCACGTAGATCACGTAGTTGAGGCTGGGATCGGCCTGGAGCTGATCAGTGACGAAGCTGGTCACCGCGGTCGGGCTGAACATGTCACCGATCTGGACCGGCTTGACCGTGACCTTGCACTGCTTACAGCGGGCGAAGATCTTCATAGCCCGGGCCGTGTTCACCGGGTTATCCGGGAAACCCGACGGATAGACCCACAACACGTGCGCGGTGCCGTTCGATGCGGCGACGGCCTCGTAGGCCAGCAACCGGTAGGTGACGTCCTGCCGGGTCGTGATGTAGCTGTCATACCGCAACGTGCCGGTGGGTGAGGTCGAGACGCCGATCATCTTGATGCCCGCCGCGTGAGCCTGCTGGATCTGCTGCTGCACGACCGTGTCCGGTACGCCGAGCATCAACAGAACCTTCGGCTTCTGCGAAATCGCCGAATTCGTCAGCTGGATGAAGCTCTGCGGGCTGCCGTCGGTGCTCTGCAGAAGCTGGTAGGTCCAGCCGAGCTGAGCGCCGAGCTTCTGGGTGAATAGTCCGGCGTACTGGCACGGATCGACGCATGAGGAGACGGCGATGACCTTGATGTTCCTGGGCGCGGTCGTGCCCGTCTTGGGACCGTTGAATGCCTTGATCGGCTGCAACGGGTCGGCCGGAGTGGCAGAGCCGACGAAGCCGCTCGTCGCCGCGCTGACAATCGACTTCGCCTGAGCCACGACGTCCCCCGAAGCGCCCGGGCTCGCGGTACGGGCCGCGGCCGCACCCGCAGCGGCCGAGGATGTGCTCGAGGACGAACTGCCGCACGCCGCGAGGCTGACTAGGGCGGCGAGAATGATACAGGTGCAGCTCGCCAGGCGTCTCCGGCGGCTCGACAGCAAACTGGTCATCAAAAGCTCCCAACAGAAAGAGGGCGGCTGCCCGTGAAGGCGGTGAAGCTGCGGATCTGACGACGGTGGCCTGGCAGTGAACTCCCCTTCCGTCATGCGGTTGCGCCGCCGTCCACCGCCAGTTCCGCGCCGGTAATGAACGACGCCGCGTCCGAGGCGAGGAAGGTCGCGGTTTCGGCGATCTCCTCGGGCAGGCCGAGTCGCTTCAACGGCGTCAGCCCCGCATAGAACTCGATCTGTTCGCGCGGGTTGTCGGCGATCATCGGCGTGTCGATCAGCCCCGGATGGATCGAGTTCACCCGGATGCCCATGGGGGCGAGCTCGATCGCGGCACACTTCGTCATGCCGCGCACCGCCCACTTGGTGGCGGCGTAGCTGATCACGTTCGGGCCGCCCCGCAGGCCGCCGCCCGACGAGGTGTTGATGATCGACGCCGAGCCGACCTTCGCCAGTTCGGGCGCGGCGGCCCGCATGCCGAGGAAGACGCCGAGCTGATTGACGCGGAACTGCCGTTCGAAGCTTTCGACTGACTCCTCGACCAGAGGGCTGACGGAGTAGATACCGGCGTTGTTGACCAGCACGTCCAGCTGGCCGAACGTCTCTGCTGCGGACTGTACGGCCTGGGTCCAGCTCTGCTCACTGGTGACGTCGAGGTCGGCGAAGACGGCCGCGTTCCCGAGTTCCTTGACGAGTTGCCTGCCTTCGGGCTCGAGGATGTCGCTCACCACAACGCGGGCGCCTTCGGCGACGAACTGCCGGGCCTCGGCCGCTCCCTGTCCCCGGGCGGCACCGGAGATGAGCGCCACCTTCCCGTCGAGTCGGTTGGTCATGTGGTTGCCCTCGGTCGTGTCGTTGGGTCGTGGTCAGCGCTGCGCGCGTCCACCGCCGCGGCGGGGCCGCGTGGGTCACCGTCGGACCAGACGATCCGGTTGGCGGCGCGGCAGATCAGCCAGCGCCCGGTCTTCTCACGCCTGAGCGTGAAGGTGTAAAAACCGCCGGCGGTGAGCCGGTGCTCTGCCTGGCCGGCCGTCCGGACGTGCGTGGTGACCAGCGTGACGTTGGCTGTCGCGGTGTCACCGCTAACCCGGACTTGCGGA
Organism: Streptosporangiaceae bacterium; assembly: GCA_965277615.1. GTDB lineage: Bacteria > Actinomycetota > Actinomycetes > Streptosporangiales > Streptosporangiaceae > Bog-532. Next base: position 2,262,888 of record CBDIDG010000005.1, read on the forward strand.
TTGGCCGCGACGTGCTGCGTCGCGTCCATGTCCGCCAGGTTCGAGGACGCCCAGCGGATCACCGCGTCGCGTCCCTTCCGCTGGTCGAAGGTCAGGTCGACCACGACGTCGGGCGCCAGCACGTCGGCCCAGTCGGCCCAGCGACGCTCGTCTACCACGGCGAAGTACTCATAGACGACGTCCAAGGCGGCCGCCCGGTCGGCCAGGAGAGAGACGATGTCCGGCCGGTCGCTCATGACACGGTCACCAGTTCCTCGTGCGCCGCCCGCGCCGCGAGATGGCCAAAGGTCAGGATCGGCCCGATGGTCGCGCCGGCGGCGAAGTAGGCCTGGGCGGACGCCGACGCCACGCAGTTGCCGACGCCGTACAGGCCGGGGATCGGCGCGCCGTCGGCCCCGATGACCTGCGCCTGGGGAGTCGTCTTCGGGCCGCCTTTGGTGTCCAATGTCCCGGCCACCATGATCACGGCGTGGTAGGGACCCTGCTCGGCGAGCGGGTACATCGTGGCGTTGCCGAACTCGTTATCCGGGGCCCGCTGGGCGTAGAAAGCCTGCTCGACCGGGGTCTCGCCGCGATGGAAGTCGGCATCGGCGCCGGTGCGGGCCAGGTGGTTAAACCGTGCCACCGCGGCCTGCAGGTTCTCAGCAAAGGCCGGTTCCAGCGCCAGTCCGCCGGTCCAGGCGGTGAGCTGGCCCAGACGGCCGGCGATCGCGGCGGTGAGTTCCGGCAGGGTCGCGGCGGTGATCACGTGCGCGTTGGCGCCGCGGTCGGGGATCGGGTTGCCGTACATGTCCGAGGCGAAGTGGGTGGCGCAGCGCGCGTCGTAGATCATGAGCAGCGCGAGGTTCGGGTACTCCGCCCGGCGGAAGTCCCATTCGCCGAAGGCCCGGCTCAGCTCGTTGTAGACGGTCTTTTCGTTGACGACCCGGCGGCCGTACTTGTTCACCATCAGCATGCTGTCGCCATTGATGTTGAACGAGCCGATGAGCGTGGCCGGATCGGCGACCGCCCGCTCCAGCGCGATGGGGGTCAGCCAGGCCTGGCCCATGTTGCGCAGCTGCGCGCCGACGGCCGACGCGATCGCCACGAAGTCGCCCTCGTTCGTGACCGCGGCGCAGCCCGGGAAGACGGTCGGCGGCAGGAACGCCTCGCGGAGCTCGGCATTGTGGGTGAACCCGCCGGTCGCGAAGACGACTGCCTTGCGGGCGCCGATCAACACGGACCCGGCCGGCGTCGTCGCCTCGACGCCGGCCACCCGGCCGTCGTGGACGACGAGGCGCCGGACCCGGTGGGCGGTACGCAACGCCGCGCCCTGCCCGCGCAGGTAGCCGGCGAAGCGGGCAATCATGTGGCTGCCGTCGCCCAGTTCCCCCGCATCGTCCGCGGGTCCCCATACTCGTCCGGTCGGAGCGGCGTTCTCGGGCACATGCGCGAAGTAGTCCGGCAGGTAGTACTGAGACACCCCGCGAAACGCACCGATGCTCTCCAGGTACTCCACCGCCGGGGCCGCGTGGTCGTAAAACGCCTCGAGCAGGTCATACTCCCAGCCCGGCAGTCCGAGGGTGGCGTGGGTGGCGTTGTAGCGCTGCGGCCGGGCCAGACGAGCCATGTAGCGCAGCGCGGCGTCCTTGGGATCATCGATGCCGTTCTGGCGCATGTAACGGTTGTTCGGGATCCAGTACGCGGCCGCGGCCTTCGCGGTAGTGCCGCCGAGCCGTTCGCCCTTCTCCAGGACGATCACCGAATCGCCCAGGGACGCCGCGGTGGCCGCGGCGGACATGCCGCCGGCCCCTGATCCCACTACGACCAGGTCGGCCTCGTCGTCCCAGGTCACCGGACCTTGAATCGGCGCTGCGCCAAGGTCTTCGGCTGATGTTCCCATGTTTCTTCCGCTCCTGATTCAGGTCGGCGGGCGCAAGGCGCCGGAGTCCATGTACTCGTGCAGCCGCACGATGCGGCTGTCGGCGACATCAGCGATGACCGCGATGGCGACTGGGACGGCCCGTCCTGGCTCGAACTGGATGTGCGCGATTTCCTGCTGCACGAATCCGCGTTCGGTGAGCTGCCGGTCGACTACCTCGAAGCGGATCCCGGCGACGGCGCTGCGGGGAGCGGCGGTGGCCTGAACCGCCGCCTCACCGGTCAGCGGCGCCGGTTCGGTGTTGCGCCACATGTCGATGTCCGGCGCGTATACCTCGCGCAGCGCGTCGACGTCGTTCTCCTCGATGGCGCGGATGAGCCGGTCGGCGACCGCGAAGGCCTCCGGGGGCCGGCCCGTCGGGGCGCGGTCACGGTGCGGCGCGGGCGCGCTCACGATCGATCCCCCCACGGGTAACGCGCGGCGTCGGCGTTGGTGTAATCCGGATCGAGGTAGACGTACATCCGGTGGATCCGGCCGTCCCGGACATCGAAGACGCTGCAGAACCGGCCGCCCACGGTCTTGCCGCCCGCCCAGCTGCCGCCGCCGACCGCCTCGCCGCTGCTCGTACCCTCGATCACGACCTTGCTGCCGGAGCGGATGACGCCGAACGCCTCGGCCTGGTGCTCTATGCGCTTGACGAACTGCCTCAACCCGCCGCCGATCTCACCGAGCGCGGCGGCACCGCGGCCGACACCATATTTAGGGAAGTACACCTCCGCGTCGTCGGCGAACAGCGCGAGTAGATCGCCCTGCTCCCGGCCGTCGGCGATGGCGAAGTACTTGAGCACAACGGCGAGTTCAGCATCCTGTCCGGTCGGCGACCGGCTGGCGTCAACGGTCATCGGCGTGTCATTTCCTCTCCGGGGCCCGGTGCGAGGGTGCTCCGGGCGATGGCTGGCGATGCTGATAGTCAGGCACGGCACGGCGTGGATGTCAGCCGTCCAAAAAGGCACTCAGACTGCCCTTACGAACACCTACCGGCCAGCGGGCGCTGGGGCATTTACTGACGCTGCCGAGTCGATCCGGCCGGCAGGTTGTCCGGGTTAGCCGTTGGAGGTCCGCAGATGAGCACGGTGGAGACGACCGGATCCGGCCCGATTTTGGTGTACGGCGCTACGGGGGCCCAGGGTCGTCCTGTCGTCGATGCCTTGCTGCGCTCCGGGTACCGAGTGCGCGGGGTAAGCCGGAGTTTGATCGCCGGACAGCCGAGCGACGGTTACGAGACGGCTCACGTCGACCTCGGCGACCGCGGCTCGATCGACGCGGCGACGGCCGGGATAGGCGGTGTATTCCTGCATCTGCCCAATGTCTTCGACGTTGATCTGGCGATGGCCTTCCTCCGGAATGCGGTCGCAGCCGCCGAGGCGGCGGGAGCGCGGCGGCTTGTCTTCACGACCAGCAGCGGGGCGCCGGCTGAACCCACCGAGATCGCGATGTTCGAGATCCGGCGCATCGCGCAGGACTACCTGGCCAGCTCGGCCTTGGACGTCACCGTCATCCGGCCGACCGTGTACACCGATTCCCTGGCCCAGCCGTACCTGTGGCAGGCGGCCCTGCACCAGGGCGTCTGGCTGTGGCCGTACCTGCCTGACCACCGGGTCAGCTGGATCTCCGCCCGCGACCAGGGCCGGATCGTCGCGGCGGCGTTCGGGCTGCCCGGTGCGGCCGGCGTGACATATGACATCGGAGGGCCGCCCGTCAGCGGCGCGGAGTTCGCCGCCATGGTCGGGTCGGTATTGGGACGCGAGGTCGCCTATGTCCCGGTCGAGCCGGACGCCTTCGAAGCCAACCTGCGCGGTTTCATCGGCCCCGTCGCCGCCAAGGCGGTCTCCGACGTGTACCGCTGGCACCGGGAGCACGGGACCGAACCGGTGCAGGTCGACGACCCCGGAGTGGCCGAGCGGGAGTTCGGCGTCGGACTTACACCGTTGGACACCGACCTGCGGACGCTGGCTAGTGCCTCTGGAGCGGTTGGCTTGGCCGAAAGCGGGTTCCCGTGAGATGACCGGACGGCTGCGCTCGGCCGCGCTTCTCGAAGATTCCAGGCGCGCAAGTGCCCTTAAGGGCATGCCGGAGAGCTTGCCCGCCGAGATACAGTCCAGGCAGCACGTAACGGCGCGTGGGAATGAGACGGCCATGACGGTGAGCCTGGACAGGAACCTGGGCTGGAACTTGTGGCCGATCCAGGGCCGTGACGCCGAGCTTGTACTCGCTGGCCGCCTGCTGACCGAACGCGACGTCCGACTACTGACGCTGACCGGCCCGGGCGGGGTAGGCAAGACGCGTCTTGCGGTTGAGCTGGTGCGCCGTATGCGGGCGCACTTCGCCGGGGGAGTGCACGTCATCGACCTCACCCGCGCGACGGCCAGTGCCGACGTGCCCGCGCTGATCGCCCAGTCACTGGGTCTCATCGCGAGGCACAGCGAGCCGCCGCTCGCCGCCGTGCTCGAGGACCTGCATAACCGGGAGCTGCTGCTCCTCCTCGACAACTGTGAGCACCTCACCGATCTCGCTGCCCTCCTCGCCGATCTCATTGCCGAGAGCGCCGGCCTAACCGTGCTGGCCACCTCGCGTTCTCCCATCGGGCTCTCCTGGGAGCACCGGCTTACGATCATGCCGCTGGCGCTGCCCGACGCCAGGCAGACCGATCCCGACCAGATCGGACTCGCCCCATCGGTCTCCGTATTTGTCGCACGAGCTCAGGCGACCGACCCGACCTTCGAGCTCACCGACCAGAACGCGCGCGACGTCGCCCAGCTCGTCGAGCGATTGGACGGGCTGCCGCTCGCGTTGGAACTCGCCGCGGCGCGGATCGGGCTGCTGGCTCCCGGCCAGATGGTCGCCCGCCTCGACCGCCACCTTCCCCTTCTCGCCGTGGCCTCCCTGGACCGCCCCGGACGGCACCGTTCGCTGCAGGCGGCGATGGATTGGAGCTACGAGCTACTGGACGACGGCACCCGCCGACTGTTCCGCACCTGTTCGGTCTTCGCCGGGAGCTTCTCACTGGGTGCGGCCGAAGAAGTCGCCACCGGGAGCGTCGAAGGCGAGGTGCTGGCCGGCCTGGCTGTCCTCGTTGATGAGAATCTCATCCACCGGGTGGAAGACGCTGACGAACCGCGCTTCGCGATGTTGCAGACCATCCGCGAGTACGCGGGGGAGCTACTCCGCAACGCCAGCGAGGAAGAGCATATCGCTGAGCGGCACGCGCATTATTTCGCCGACATGGCGATGCGAGCCGGCCCGCAGCTGATCACCCCCTCTCAGGAGGAGTGGCTACGTCGGCTGCGGACCGACCGCGGCAACCTGCAGCTCTCTCTCGAGTGGCTGCTGAAGCACGACCCGGTGGCGGTCGGCCGTACGGCATCCTCAGTCGCGCGGATGTGGTGGATGGACGGGCAGGTTCGCGAAGGCTATGAGTGGCTAGAACGCGCGCTCACTGCGAGCGAGGACGCCGCTGCCACCGACCGGCTCGCCATGCTCTGGGGGGCCGGGGAACTCGCGCTCTGGCTGGGCGACGTGGAATCCGGCCGGCACTGGCACCGGGAACAGCTCATCCTCGCGCAGCGGGCGGGCGACCACGAATCGGTGCGGTGGGCCCGGCTCAATCTCTCGGTCGTCTCGGCCCTCAGCGGCGAACTCGATAGCGCGCGTCGCGAGATGCGAAAGCTCCTCGACGAGGTGACCGGCGACGATCAGGCCTGGCTGCGGACCCTCGCCTACCGCAACTACGGGTGGTTCAGCGGACTGGCCGGCGACACGGCCACCGCCCACCGGGCCGACCGAGCCGCCGCGGCCGGGTTCCGCCGCTTCGGTTGCGTGCGCGACCTCGCGGTGGTCGAGATCAGCCAGGCCGATTTCGCCCAAGACGCCGGACGCCACGACGAAGCGATCGCGCTGACGCGCCGGTCGCTCCAGGCCGGCGCGCAGCTCAACGACCGCCGGATCATCGGCTTCGCCGCCGATGTCATCTGTACCGTCGTCGCCAATCGCGGCGAGGCGCTGGTACGGCTCCTCGCGGCGGCGAACAGCGCGACCGCGATCGCCGGCATGCCGATCGACGCCCGGCGTAACGAGACCCGCCAGACGCTGGCAGCTGACCTGTCGGCCGTCCTCGGCGAGACCGCGTTCGCGGCCGCGTGGTGCGAGGGGAGTACGCTCGCCCCCGCCGAAGTCGTGGCCACCGCCCTATCGCTGCTCGACGCGGATGTGGGGACTTCGGCGTCGGGGTCGGCCGTCTCGACGTTGACGAGGGATGTGAGCGTCCTCACGGCCCGCGAATCAGAAGTCCTGACCCTCGTAGCTGAGGGCATGCCGAACAAGCGGATCGCCCGGACCCTGGGTATCGCCGAGCGTACGGTCAAGGCCCATCTCACGACGGCGTTCCAGAAGCTGGGCGCGTACAGCCGCGGCCACGCGGCCCTCGTCGCGCGCGAGCGCGGCCTGATCAGACCGCGCCCCTCTGCCGACTAGGCTCCGCCAGTCTCATCATCGTCTGGAGACGCCCATGCCCGCACTCGCCGGCAAGATCGCGCTCATCACCGGCATCGCCGGCGGCCAAGGCCGCGCCGCCGCCCAGCTGTTCTGCACGGCCGGCGCGCACGTCGTCGGATGCGACATCAATGACGACGGCACGGCCGAGACGGTGGCACTCGTCCGGGCGGACGGCGGGTCGATCGAGGGGCATGCCCCGATCGATCTCACTGACCAGGACGCTGCCCGGACCTGGATCGATCACGCCGTGGCGGCCCATGGCGGTCTCGACGTCCTGTACAACAACGCCAGCGCCCAGCGATTCGCGCCGGTGGCGGAGATGGCCGCGGATGACTGGCGGTTCACGATCGACGCCGAACTCAATCTGATCTTCTACGCGACCCAAGCAGCCTGGCCGCACATGGTCCGGTGCGGCGGCGGCGCCGTCGTGAACACCGGCAGCGTCGCTGCGTACACCGGCTCCCGTGGTCTCCCGGGCTCGGCGCATGCCGCGGCGAAGGCAGGTGTCATCGCCTTCACCCGGCAGCTCGCGGTCGAAGGGGCACCGCACGGCATTCGGGCCAACTCCATCAGCCCCGGCCTGATCCGCACTCCCGCGACGGAGGCGTTCCTGGCGGCAGGCGAGGCCGGGCCGGTCGCGGCCTTCCTGCAGGCCATTCCGCTCGGGCGGCCAGGGCGAGCCGAAGAAGTGGCCCGCGTGGCGCTGTTCCTGGCCAGCGACGATGCGTCCTACGTCACCGGCGCCGACGTCGTCGTGGACGGCGGCCACTCGATCGCCATCTGAACGCCGGCTTACTTGCCCGTTCGTACCACTGGCTCGCCGGCCTTCACGGCAGTCAACTTGTCGGGTGGGCGACAGCAGCCGCGAGATCGCGCTCATTCCGCGCACGCCGACCGTGCGGTCATCGAAACCACGGCTCCCGGCGGCAAACTGAGATGGCCCTGGCCATCGTCATCGAACCGCCCGACGACGCTGGAGTCATCAACCGAATGTCTATCTACGCCGGAACAGAAAGGCAAATAATGACCAACGCCGAGGAGCAGGTCCGTCGCGCCGAACAGGACTGGATCGCGGCTTACCTCACCAACGACGCCGAGGCGCTGAACGGCATGCTCACCGAGCATTTCCGCTACACCAGCCCGGTGGGCGAACAAGTCGACAGAGCCACCTACCTGTCCAATTTGCGTAATGACGTGGTCCACATGAGCCGCATTGACGCCCAGGAGCTGGTCGTCACCCTCCATGCCCAGGAACAGGCTGCGATCGTCACGGGAACCTGGAACGTCGCAGAACGCTACCGGGACACCCACGCTGAGGGCAAGTTCCGGCTCACCCGGGTCTGGATTCACGGCGGGCAGCGATGGCAAGCCGCGGTGTTCCAGGTCACAGCAGTCCAAGAAGGCTCTGATTCATGACCAGCAATGGCGATGCAGGCCCGGCCCCTTTCCCCGGTGGAGATAGTGTGCCTGGCGAACCGCACGTTAACCTGCCGAGCGGTCTGGCGGATCAGCGGAGGGGCTGAATAGACGCACGTATTGGTCGAGCACAGGAAGGACTGCGGACTGCGGACGGCGGAGCGGGTGGCAGAGGCAGAAGGACACGGGAAACGCCGTTCAAGGTGTAGCGCTCTAGTTGCGATGGATCGGCGTGGGGTTCGTACACAGTGAGCTGCATACTCGCCGGGTCTCGCCCAGCCTGCGCGGCAGCGCTTCGCAGGAGAGGCAGGGATTCTGGCAGGTGCCAGCCCCCGATAGGCATCCGTCCGTCAGCCCATTCGACGACGTGCCTGAACAGCACGGGACCCGGAGAGCCGCCAAGCAGGACGGCGGGGTGGGGCGATTGCCTTGGCTTCGGCCAGGAGTAGCTGGGGTCGAAGGAGACGTAGTCGTCGGCGAAACTGGCGACCTCTTGCTCCCAGAGAGCCTTCATCGCGAGGACTTTCTCCCTGGTCAGCGCTCCGCGACGCCACGGGTCAACGCCGTGATGCTTCATCTCTTCGGCATTCCATCCGTAGCCGACGCCAAAAACGAACCGTCCGCCGGACAGCACGTCGATGGTTGCAACTTCTTTGGCGGTCAGGATGGAATCTCGCTGTGCGACCAGGCAGACGCCGGTCCCCACGACGAGGTTTCGCGTGTTAGCGGCGGCTGCTGACGCCGCCGTGAGCGGGTCGAGCGTGTGCTTGAAGTCTTCCGGCAGGCGCCCGTCGCTGCGTCCCGGGTACGGGGAGGCCTGACTGGCCGGAATGTGACTGTGCTCAGGGAAGAACAGTGACTCAAAGCCGCGTGCTTCTGCTTCTGCGGCCAGGTCAGCGGGTGTGATCGCGAACTGGTCCGGGTAGTTCTGGTATACCAGGCCAATCTTCATCCTGACGTCCCGCTCCCCGTTCATCCTGGTCGACCAAAGCCCCGGTGGCATACGCATATGACACCCGTACAAGACGCCAGACAATCTCCGTTTCAGCTGCATCTCGAGGTCCGTAGACCATCATCGCGGTCGCGGGAACGCTGAGGAGGCGGCCGGCCGCCGAAGGGTGAGGGTCTGGCGTCTGCTGGCCTGCCAGCGGGTGCGGTTCCCCCCAGCCTTCGCGCCTGACGCTATCGCCGACGGGCGCGGGCAGCGTCATGTGCAAGGCGCCGTCACCAGGTGATCGATGCAAGTGAGCAAACTCGGTGCCGTTCAGGAACGCCAGGCCTGAGGGTCCTTTCGCCGCTGAAGCCTGCAGCAGGAAAGCATTTGTGCTGCTTTCGGCGAAGCTGTCGCCGAAGCGCACTGAGGGAAGGCTATGGGCGCGCCGCAGAACCTCCTCCTGGAATTCCCCGGGAGCGTTCTGAGTGAGCTGGGTGTGCGGAAACCCGTGATGCGTTTGCGGGAGTGGGCCTACCCGTGTCGGGAGGCTTACGGTCCTTGATTCGGTCATGGCGGGACCACTACTTCCGTCGAAGTTTACCCGCGCCCGTAGACGAGGATCTTTCTGGCCTGGGTCACGATTAACGTCCCTGCTGAAGGGCGAGTAGTAGGCGGGCCAGCAGGCGAACCCGGCATCAGTGTCCGCTCTTGCGCCCGGCTCGGGAACAACCCGAACGGGCAGGGGCGGCCTGCCCGTTCGGGCTGACCGTCGGCCTGGCGCGCACCGCCACGGGCGCGTTGACTCGTCACTGGCCGCAGTCCCGGGGTCCGACGGCCGCAAGCACTACATCAGCTCCCGCGACGGAGGCGTTCCTGGCGGCAGGCGAGGCCGGGCCGGTCGCGGCGTTCCTGCAGGCCATTCCGCTCGGGCGGCCAGGGCGAGCGGAAGAAGTGGCCCGCGTGGCGCTGTTCCTGGCCAGCGACGATGCGTCCTACGTCACCGGCGCCGACGTCGTGGTGGACGGCGGCCACTCGATTGTCATCTGAACGCCGGCTTACTTGCCCGTTCGTACCACTGGCTCGCCGGCCTTCACGGCAGTCAACTTGTCGGGTGGACGACAGCAGCCGTCCGCACGGTTCGATCGACGAAGAAGGTCGCCATGACGGAGACAACGGCACAGGCCACCGACCGGCAGGCGGTCGAGGAACTGGTCGGCAGGTTGCAGCAGGCATGGAATGCCGGGGACGGACAGGCGTTTGCGGCGGCGTTCTGGGACGACGCGGATTTCACGGTGTGGGACGGCTTCGCCTTCACCGGGCGACAGGCGATTGCGGACGACCACGTATGGGCGTTCACCGAGGGGCCGCGCAAAGGCAGCACGTCAGCCTTCACGGTGAGCCGCATCCGACCGCTGTCAGCCACGCACGTGATCGTTACGACCATGGCCCGCATCGAGGGAACCGACCCGGACGGCCAGCCGAGCACACACCTCGCGGTCCCGCGCGGCGTCGCCGAGCAGCGCGACGGCGAGTGGCGGTTCATCCACTTCACCAACCTGCTCTACAACCCGGTGCCGCCCGCGCACCACCCGGCCAACCGAGGTACCGAGCAGCCGGCCGATCGGCAGCCGTGATCCATGCCGTCGATCGTCGCGGACGCGCCTTACGTCACACTGATCAACCTGTTCCGGGTAGCCCCCGCAGACCAGCTCGGACTGGTGCGGGTTCAGCTCGGCGACATGTACTGGTACGGGCGTCAGCAACCGGGGAACGTCTCCGCCAGCTTTCACCGGAGCCTCGACGGCGTACGGGTCTTCAACTACGGCCAGTGGAGCTCACCCGATGAACTAGCCAAGTCCCGGGGCACGCCGGACTTCGAGCAGCACATCCGCAACATGCGGTTCTTCGACTACGCGATCGAGCCGACGCTGTACAAGGTCACTTCGCTGCACGGCCGCGACCAGCTGACGCTCGACTCGCGCGCCGGCCTCGTCACCCGGCTGACCACCGCCACCATTGACCCCGCCGCGATCCAAGATCTCGTGCGCGACTGGCAAGACGCGCTGGAAAACCTCTGGAAGCGGGCGTCCCGTGCAGGCTTCGTCGGCGCGGCGCTGCACGTGGCGCTGAACGGCACCCAGGTAGCCGAGTACTCCCAGTGGTCGTCGGCCGATGCCGTAGAAGCCGCCTGTGACCACGTGGGGCACGATTTCGAGCAGCGGCTCGCCGCCCGCGCTGACTACGTCGACACTCACCTTTACGAACTGGCGGGCTCCAGTGACGACAAGTAGACCTGCTACCCCCCTGCGCGTACTCGTGTACGGCTCGACCGGCACCCAGGGACGTCCGGTCGCAGAGGGACTTCTCACTGAGGGCCATCATGTCCGGGCCGTCACCCGGGTGGCTGAGCACGCCGCCGATCTCCAGGCACGCGGCGCGGAGATCGCGGTGGCCGACCTGACCGACCGGGCGGCGCTCAAGGCGGCGTCCGAAGGTGTCGACGCGGTCTTTCTGCACCTGCCCAACGTCTTCGACATCGAGCTCGGCCTGCGCTGGCTCGACAACGCGCTGCAGGCCGCGGCCGACGGTGGCGTGCGCCTGCTGGTGTATACGACCAGCAGCCCGTCGGCCGACGAGGAGACCGACGTCAGCCTGTTCGAGATCCGCCGCCGTGCGCTGCTGCGACTGCCGCACAGCCCGGTACCGGTGATCGCGTTGCGGCCGGGCGCATACCTCGACAACTTCGCCGCGCCCTGGATTCGTGGCATGATCGTCGAGCATGGCATCCTGCCGCTGGCTTACACGCCGGACCACCTGGTCACCTGGGTGTCTAACCGTGACCAGGCGACCGTCGCGATCGCGGCTCTTGGGCGACCTGATCGGGCTGGTGCCGTGTACAAGGTCGGCGGCCTGGACACCGTCACCCCGCCGCAGCTCGCCGACGCGATGAGCGTGGCGGTCGGTCGGCCGGTGCGGTACGTGCCGCTGGATCTCGGCGAGTTCCACAGCCAGCTAGCCGGGCAGGTGGGCGCCCACGCCGCAGACGCCATCGTGGCGGCTTACCAATGGCACCGCGACTTCGGCACCGGGCCGGCGCAAATCGGCGACGCCGACCGCGCTCTCGTTCTGCGCGACCTCGGCGTCACGACGCGTAGCCTCGAGGTGAACCTCCGCGAAGTCCTGGGCGGGGCGCAGCGGTGACCGCGCGGGCTGAGCTGGTCGCGGCGGGGACCGAACGAAACAAGGCGCTCATCCGGCGGCTGAACGCCGAGGTGATCAACGCCGGACGGGTGGAACTGCTCGACGAGCTGTACGCCGAAGACCTCGTCCATGAACGGCGCGGCTTGATCACCACCATGACGCTGCTGCGCCCCCCGGACCGCCAGGTTCCCCCGGACCTCGGCCCGCGTGATCGATTCCGGCTCGGTTATGCCACTATCCACGCGGGCTTCCGCGACTGGCACAGCGTGATCGAGTCCATGGTCGCGGAAGGCGACACGGTCGTGGTTCGCTACCGCGTTACCGGCACCAACACCGCGGGGTTTCTCGGTCGGCCGGCCACGGGCCGCCGTGTCGATATCAGCGAGATCGTCTACTTCACCTTCCGCGATGGCCGCGTCGCGCGGATCTGGGCCGTGAGCACCGAACTGGACCTGTGGCTGCAGCTCGGCTTCGTCGAACCCCCGGACAGGAGCACGCCATGACTAGGACCGCCGACCAGATCGCCGAGATCGCCGACCGCATCCGGGAGGCAGTACGAAGCGGGGACCCGGACCGGATGCGTGCGGTCCTCGCCGACGATGCCCAGGTCTGGGAGAACACGCACGGCACCTGGATCGAGCTGGCGAAGGTGCTCGCCTTCCACGGACACCTCGCCGCGGACCTGCCCTCGCTCACCTTCGAAAACGTCCGGGTGACCGCCACCCACGACGGCTACGTGGATCAGCACACCAAGCACTTCGTCCTGCCGCAGGGCAGCGAGTACCTGGTTGACGCCTGCCTGGTCGTCCAGCTCCACGACGGCAAGCTGTGGCGGGCCGAGGAGTACATGGACTCAGCCCAGAAACCGCCCGGCACCGACCCGAGCGCCGCCTGAGCAGCTCCGACGAAAGGATCTAGGCCATGCCCGTCCTACTCGACACAGACGAGAAACGCATCGTCTACCGCTACGTCACCGACGTGTGGGGTGATGGCCGGGCGGACCTCATCGATGACCTCGTCGCACCGGACGTCATCGACCATGACCCGTTCCCCGGGCAGGTCCCCGGCATCGAGGGCTGGAAGCAGGCGCTGGCCATGGTCCGCGACGCCGTACCCGACCTCACCAACACCATCCATGACATGGTCCAGGAAGGCGACCTGGTCACCATCCGGTTCACCTCGGCTGGCCACCTGAAGCATCCGTTTCTCGGTCGGGGACACACCAACGATCCGGTACTCATCCGCGCGCTGGAGCTGCAACGGGTGTCCGGCGGCCGGATGCGCGAGACCCACCGGCTCCTCGACGTCCGCATCGGCCAGCCCCCCGACGCCGGTACGCCTGCGTGGGACGCCGTCCACCTCACGCCCGCATCGGGTGAGGCTACATGACCAGTACGCAGCCGCATAACGTCGCGCCCGCCGATGGCCAGCGGCGGCCGGGCTCATTCGGCTACCAGCGTGGTTTCGGCAATACATTCGTCAGCGAGGCAGTATCGGACGCCGTTCCGGTTGGCCGTAACTCCCCGCAGCGGCATCCGCTCGGGCTGTACACGGAATTGCTCAGCGGCACCGCATTCACCGTGCCGCGCGCCCGTAACAGGCGCACGTGGACCTACCGCATCCGGCCGTCGGCAGCCCACTCGCCGTTCCGCCGGATACCCGACGGTGGCCTGCGCAGCGGCCCGTTCACCGACGCCGAGCCCGAGCCGAACCGGCTGCGCTGGGACCCGCCCGAACCGCCTGCAGACGGCGTCGATTTCATCGACGGGCTGTGGACCTTCGGCGGCAACGGCTCGCCCCTGGAACACGCCGGGGTCAGCATCCACGCCTACAACGTCTCCGCGTCCATGGAGGGCCGGTACTTCGTCGATGCCGACGGGGAACTGCTCATCATCCCCGAACACGGCCGGCTCCGGCTGCACACCGAACTCGGCGGGCTCGAGGTCGCTCCTCGCGAGATCGCACTCATTCCTCGTGGCCTGCGCTTCCGAGTGGAGTCGCTGGATGCGACCGCAGGGGGATATATCTGCGAAAATCACGGGGCAGCGTTCGAACTGCCCGAGCTCGGTCCGATCGGCTCGAACGGCCTGGCCAGCGCGCGGGACTTCCGCGCTCCCGTGGCCGCGTTCGAACAGGGGAACGAGCCGGTACAGGTCGTCGAGAAGTACGGGGGCCATCTATGGGTCAGTGACTACGACCACTCCCCTCTTGACGTCGTGGGCTGGCACGGCTCCCTGGCGCCGTACGTATACGACACGCGCACCTTCATGGCGATCGGGACGGTGAGCTTCGATCACCCCGACCCATCGATCTTCACGGTGCTCACCTCACCGACGGACGCCCCCGGGCTGGCGAACGCCGACTTCGTGATATTCCCGCCGCGCTGGATGGTCGCAGACGACACGTTCCGGCCGCCCTGGTACCACCGCAACGTCATGAGCGAGTTCATGGGCCTGGTGACCGGAAGTTACGACGCAAAGGCGGAGGGCTTCATGCCCGGGAGCGCCAGCCTGCACACGTCCTGGACGTCCCACGGTGCCGACCGCCAGACGTTCCGCAAGGCGTCGAACGAGCCGCTGGTCCCGACCAAGCTCGATGACACTCTCGCGTTCATGTTCGAGACCCGGCTTCCGATCATCGTCACCAGACAGGCGCTCGATTCACCGCGGCGCCAACCGGACTACGATGCCGTCTGGTCCGATCTCGACGCGCACTTCACCCCGCGATGAGCCGGGTGTGTGCATGACTGGCGGCGACGCATTGCACGGACTGGTCGCTGTCGTCACTGGCGCCGCCAGTGGCATGGGCGCCGCCGAGGCCAAGGGCTTCGCTGACCGCGGCGCGAGCGTCGTAATTGCGGACATCGACACCGCTGGCGGCAAGATGGTCGCGCGCGACATCAGTGACCGGGCCATCTTCGTCAAGCATGATGTCACCGACCCCCACGAATGGGATTCCGCGCTAGAGCAGGTCCGGGATCGGTTCGGCCGTATCGACGTGCTCGTGAACAACGCTGGCGGCGCCGCCGCCTTCAAGCCACTCGTCGAGACCTCGACGGAGGAATGGGAACGAGCGTTCCGGCTCAACGTCTCTGCCGCGTTTTTCGGCTGCCGCGCTGTCCACCCCCACCTGCGCGCCGCCGGCGATGGAGCGATCATCAACGTCGGATCCAGCCTCGCGCTCCGGGCCATCGTGGGTAATTCCGCCTACTCCAGCGCGAAAGCTGCGCTGTCTCACCTGACCCGCCTGGCGGCCGTGGAGTTCGCCCCGGACAACATCCGCGTCAACAGTGTTCACCCGGGCATCACCCGCACATCGCTGAGCGAGCATCAGTTTGCGACCCAGAGTTTGTTAAATCGGTCGTCGACCCTATCCCGATGAAACGGCCGGCCGAACCGGCGGACATCGCCGCGGCAGTCTTGTTCCTCGCCTCTCCCGCGGCCAGCTACATTACCGGGACCGAAATCACTGTGGACGGCGCTCATACCGTACGGTTCTAGACCGCATAGTGATTAGCTCAGTTTCCGGACCCGATTCAGCTCATCGGCTTGCCATCGCGACTCCCAGAGGGGGCGATGCGCCAGAGGATTCCGACTACCTGGCCGAGTTCGGCGGAACTGGCGGCGGAGGCGATCGTGCTCGCTGATTAGGACTCTTGTGTCCGGCGGCCCTGAGCAAACAAGCCGCAAGCCAGCCCGGGTCAGTGTGGCTCGCCGTCCGCGCCCGTCCTCAGCGGTGACGCAACGGTCAAGCCCCGGCGGCCGAATGCCGTGGCGTACTTGGTGACTGCGCCTTTGCTGAACAGCGACCGCTCAGCGATCTCGGTCATGCGCAGGCTGTGACCCTGGGCGCGGACCAGCTGATAGAGAACGTCGAACATGGTCTGCCACGACGCCTCCTGTCCCGCCCGCGCCCGCTCCACCTCACCTGGCGCGGCCGCCTCCAGCGCCGCCGGTCCAGTCCAGGCGCTCAAGTGCGATCTGCTCGCGCCCTTCTCGACGCGGTAGTCGATAGCGAGCATGCGGTTCGAATGTCCCAGCGCGGCCCCGCGGCACCTCGATGCCGACCTGTCCGGTCCTCTCGGTCAGCACCTTCTTGGGCCGGGTTCCGTTGCGGACATTGCCAGTCTCATTGACCGCCAGCCTGTACTTCTCATAACGCAGGTGCTCGGTCAGCTCCTGTTCCAAGGTGGTCTCCAGCACCTGCCTAGTCAGCTGCTTCAGCAGCCCATCAGGCCCGGTCAGCGACAAGCCCTGCTCCCGCCCGGCGCGCCCATCTCCTCCGCCGCCCGCCCTCTGCTGTCGGCTCCCGCTTGCTCTTCTTCGTCACAGCAGGGACTGCGCGGGTCACAGCAACTGGCCACCAGGGCCGCACTCTCGGACGCCGCCGGTGCCTGCGGGTTATATGCGGGCGCTGTAGTCCCTCCACGCTGATCCGCAGTTGACTCCGGCGCCGTGAATTAGTGGCGGGGTTTCCACTCGCCGATTTCGTTGAGGCGCCTGCGTTGCTGGGCGGCTGCGGAGTGGTCGCGGCCGGTTCCGCGGTTTTCGAGGCGTTCGGCGACCCGGGCGCGGTGCTCTTGCGGGTTGTGGTCGTCGTACTTGAACTTGGCGGCAACGCTGGCGATGTGCAGGCGAAGGCCGCGGATTCCCGAGAGCATCCGGCCGTAGGGGGGCATGTGCACGGCCACTTGGGCGTGGTCGCCGTGTGGCTGGAAATGCGCGAGCTGGCGGCGCAAGAGCTCGGCCTTGCGCTGGGGGTCGTCCACGATCTCTGCGCGGCAGGTCAGCTGGACGGCGGAGTAGTAGCTGGTTGGCACCCCGTCCTCGTCTGGTCCGCCGGCTTTGGCGCGCCAGGTGGTCGGGATGTAGGCGTAGTCATCGACGATGCTCATCACCACTACTGGCCGCGCCTTGATCGCCGCCCAGACCTTGTTGGGCCGGGCCAGGTGGACCAGGAGGGTGTCGCCGTCGACGACGAAATGGGTGGGGATGACGTGCGGGGCGCCGTTGCCTGGGTCACTGACGGCGAGCTGCCCGAAATCGTGCCCCGCTAGCCAGTCCCGCCACTCGGTGTCGCTGATGGCGGCGTCCCAGGGGTGGATCAGCATGCGGATGTTCTCCTGCTGGCCTAGAGATGGTCTGCGGTGATGAGCTGACTGGCGATGGCGGCCCGCGGGCTCAGCAGGATGAGGGAGCTCGCCAGGTCGTTCCCCGCCGCCGCCAGTCCGTCGCGGCCGAGGGCGGCGAGTCCGTCGATGATGAAGACGGCGTTCGTGGTGGCCGTCGTTATCCGGGTCCGGGTGCATTGCCGCCAGTTCCACTGGCGGCAGGTGACGCCGGTGTCGTCACGCCAGATCACCTCGCCTGGCCTCGGGTGCTCGATGACCGGCTCGCCGTGCGCCGTGGTGCCGAAGTCCTCATCTCCTGCGGCCCGGATCAGCCGGGCCGGGCCCTTGTACTGGTCCAGGTCCTCGCCGCCGACTGGCACCAGGTTCGCGATCGAGACCGCGTTGTAGGCGTCGGTGAGGCGGTCGATGTGAGGCAGCCCGCCGTCTAGGCGGCGCAGCAGCGCCTCAACGCTCGGCCGGGTGCGCTGGGGCTTGGCGCCGAACGCCCGGTAAGCGGCGCGCCAGTCGGCGACCTGGGGCACGTCTTCGGGTGCCCGGCCGCCGAGCGTGATCCGTGCCCTGGTCTCGGCTCGTGACAGCAGTTCGTCGCTGATCTCGTCGGGCGGTCCCGGTTCCAGGCCCTCGGCCACCATCACCATGACGCGGTAGTCCAGGCGCAGTTCGAGCACCTCGGGGGCTACGCTGACGTCCTTGAGGAATGCGTGTGCGTTGTCACTGACCTCAGCCTGGGTCAATAGGGTCATCACCGGGCCGCACCCCCGCCGACAGCTGGCTCGAATACCGTCAGGGCGAAACGTGCCATCTGCGCTGAGCCGGCGTTCACGTATCCGTGGGGCAGGTCACCGGCGAACGATGCCGAGTCTCCCCTGGCGAGTACCTGGGCGTGCTGGCCCACCCTGAGCTCGACTTGGCCGTCCAGGACGAGGAGCAGCTCGCGGGTTCCCGTCGCGTGCGCCTGGCTGGAGTGGCTCTCGCTTGGCCCGAGCGTCCAGTCCCACAGCTCGGTGACGTCGGGCGGCTCGGTGCCGGCGACGAGCACGGCCTGCCCGCCGAGCTCGCCCCGCCACAGCACCGGGGCAGTACCGGCCCGGGTGACCCGCAGCCCGGGCGGATCACCCATATCCACCAGCGCGGGCATCCCTATGCCGAGCGCGTCGCTGATCAAAAGCAGCGTCGCGATGCTCGGGTTAGCCGAGCCCTGTTCGATGCTGACCAGCATTCTGCGGCTGACGCCAGAACGCTCGGCCAGCTGGTCCAGGGTCCAGCCTCGGCTGGCCCGTCCCTGCCGGATCCGGCCGCCAATCGCACGGGCGACGCTGTCCGCCCCGGCACGAGCTTCCAAATCTGACTGCCTCATAAAGGCACTATACTGCACTATCGAGAGACGGGAGAATCCCATGACACCTGACCAGCCGGCAACCCCCGCGGGCCTGCGCCCGGAAACAGCAGTCATCTGCGCCGGCCGCCCTGGCCACGCGGCCGGCGGGCCGCTCAACGTTCCCATCGTGCTGGCATCAAACTTCCATGCCGGCACCATGCCAGCGCCAGGCACCGAGCAGGACACCCGCGCCTACTCACGCACAGACGCCACGCCGGGCTGGGAGGCGCTCGAGACAGCCGTGGGCCAGGTGGAGGGCGGTCACGCCGTGGCTTTCTCCTCCGGCATGGCCGCGATCGCTGCGGTGCTCGACCTCCTGCCAGCCGGCTGCCGCATCGTCGTCCCCAAGGACTGCTACTTCGGAGTCGGCGAGCTGCTGGCCGACGCCCGGGCGAACGGCCACTGGACTGTCGACCGGGTGGACCTGACCGATACCGCCAGCGTCCAGGCCGCCGCCGCGGGCGCTGGCCTGCTCTGGCTGGAGACCCCCTCCAATCCCCTGCTCGAGGTGGCCGACCTTCCCGCCCTGTGCGCCGCCGGCCGCCACGCCGGGGCACTCGTCGGCGTCGACAACACCTTCGCCACGCCGCTCCTGCAACAGCCCCTGGCGCTCGGCGCGGACGTGGTCGTGCACAGCGCTACCAAATTCATCGGCGGCCACTCCGACCTGCTATCCGGCATCACCATCGCCCGCGACCAGGCCCTGGCCGGGCGCCTGCGCCACCGCCGCGGCCTATCAGGCGCAACCCCCGGAGCCCTGGAAGCCTTCCTGGCGCTGCGCGGCCTGCGCACCCTGGCCCTGCGGCTCGACCGCGGCCAGGCCAACGCCGCCGAACTCGCCCGCCGGCTCGACGAGCACCCCGCCGTCAGCCGCGTGCGCTACCCGGGCCTTCCCGGCGACCCCGGGCACCGTACAGCCACCGCACAGATGACCGGCTTCGGGGCCGTGCTGGCCTTCGAGGTAGCCGACGCCCCCACCGCCGATCGGCTCTGCGACGCCGTGCATGTCATCGTCCACGCCACCAGCCTGGGCGGCGTCGAAAGCACCATCGAGCGGCGCAGTAAACTCCCCGGACAGGGCCACGTGCCCCCCGGGCTCCTGCGCCTGAGCGTCGGTTGCGAACATATCGACGACCTCTGGAACGATCTGAGCTCAGCGCTCGAACAAGCATTATGATCGGGAACTCAGCATAAACGGAAGCCGGGAACGGACACAGTTGAGAGATGATCCCCGGCTTCAGAACCCGTCATCCTTCGCCTGGATCCCAGGCCTGCCCAAGTTCGAGCACCATGATGACCGCCACGAACCCACGTTGATCGCGGCGCCAGGTCCCAGATGACCGCGAGTTCCCCGCGCGGCACCTTCAGTTAGGCTGAACTCGCGGGCGAGCGGGTGATAACCCGCTGTATCACCCGGTCAGCCGGAGGCCGTCTTCCGCCGCCACCGTCTTGCCGGCCGCCCGCAGCACCCCATCACGGGGCGGCCCCGCGCCGGGCCGGGGCCCGCGGCGCCGCCTGCATCCGCCAGGCCGACCGCAGCTGGCGGGCCGCGTAGGCCACCTGCGTCCGCCGGGCCGCCCCAGCCTGGGCCAGGTCCCACAGCTCGGCCCGGAACTCGGCCGCATACCGGGCCCGGTCCGCCGCCGGCAGCAGCCCGGCCGCCACTATCAGCAGCCGGGCCGCGGCCGAAGTGACCCGGCGCTGCCCCCGGCCGCGCACACCAGGTGCCCCGGCAACCTGGACCGCAACGCCGCCTACACCTCGCCGCCTACCTGGCATGACAGTGTTGCGGCCTGAAAAGTCCTCCCCGAGGACGGCACCGCCGCAGGCGACACCGTCGACTGTAATTTCAAAGTTGACAGACCCACAGGCTAAGTGCGCCCGGTGAAGGTGGGAAGACGGGCCGGGCGGGCGTGGTCCGGGTGGCCAGGTAGCCACCGTGTCGCGGGAGGGTCATTCGGCGAGGGCGTCGAGGATCGCCCTGGTGGTGCGGACACGGCCCAGCCGTGGGAGAACTCGCTGCACCGTGTGGAGGTGGGCGTCCGGGTCGTGATCGGTCATCGCGTCCTCGGCGAAGAGTTGCTCGTAGCCGTGTTCGTAGGCGTTGCGCGCGGTGGACTCGACACCGACGTGGGTGCTGATGCCGCCGAGGATGATCGTGCCGATGCTGCGGCGCCGCAGTTGTAGGTCGAGGTCGGTGCCGTGGAACGCCCCCCACTGGTATTTGGTGACGACGATGTCGGTCGGTGTGGGGTCGAATTCGGGAACGAAGTCGTTCCATCCGTCGGGCAGGTCATGGCCGGGGGGCGTGAAGTCGGTTCGGGGTTGGACGAGCAGGGCGCCGTTGGGGCCGACGTCGACTCGCACGAGCACCACGAGGCCGCCTGCGGCGCGCAGGGCGGCGGCCAGGGAAGTCGCGCGGGTGATGATGTCCTTGGCGTGATGGGGGCCGGTCGGCGCGGCGACGATCTCGCGTTGGAGGTCGATCAGGACGAGAGCGGTCCGGTCGGGGTCGAGGGTGATGGGTTCAGTATTGGTCGCCGTCACGGCTGCCTCCGACGGGTTCTGGTCGGGTCGTGGGTTCCGGTGGTGTCGGGGTGCTGTTGTTCCGCTGTCGTCCGGGCAGCAGCAGGCTGGTGAGGGTGAGGAGGGCGCTGGCTGCTACGGCGACGGCGAAGGTGTGGCCGAACGTGTGAGGGCTGCTCGGGGTGCCTTGGGCGGCGAGTACCACGGCGAGCACGGCAGTGCCGACGGGGGAGCCGATGCGCTGGGCGACGTTGAGGGTGGTGGTGGCGACGGGCACGTCCTCGCGCCGCAGGGTGCGGTAGGCGGCGGCGACCGGGGGCAGGCCGCCGAGGCTGGCGCCGAAGCCGCGCACAACCAGCACGGCCGCGATGAGCGTGAAGCTGCTGCCGGCGGACACGGCGACGAGGGGGACGGTGCCTGCGACGGTGAGGATTCCTCCGACGACGGCGACGTTGCGGGCGCCGCGGCGGTCGGTGAGTCGGCCCGCGAGCGGCAGCCCCATGAGCGCGCCCACCCCTTGCGGGGCGAGCAGCAGCCCGGTCTGCACCGGGCTGAGGTGCCGTATCTGTTGCAGGTACAGGGGCAGGATGAGCAGCGTTCCGTCGCTGGCGAACCGGCCGAGGAAGGACACTCCTGTCCCGGCGGCGAACGAGCGGTCCCGGAACAGGCGCAGGTTTAGGACCGCCTGGTCGCCCTTGCGGAGGCTGTGGACGACAAACGTGGCGAGGAGGACGACACCCGCGGTCCCGGTGGTGACGGCGGCGGCGTCACGCACGGTGCCGACCTGCCCGATTCGGGTGATGGCATAGATCGTCAGGGCCAGGCCGGGGGAGATGAGCGTCAAACCGGCCCGGTCGAGGCGTCTGGGCGGGCCCGACGGCCGGCTTGCCGGGAGTTTGCGGTGTGCCAACAGGGCGCCGACGACGCCGATCGGGACGTTGATGAGGAAGATCCACCGCCATGAGGCGTTCCCGACGATCAGGCCGCCCACCGTGGGCCCGAGGATGGGTCCGAGCAGCGTCGGGATGGACACGATGCCCATCACGCGTCCGAGGCGGTCGGCGCCCGCGAGCTGTCCGACGATGGTCTGTCCCATCGGTGCCAGCACGCCGCCGACGAGTCCTTGCAGGACGCGGAAGCCGATGAGGACGCCGATGGTCGGGGCGAGCGCGCACAGCCCGGAGGTGGCCACGAACCCAATCAGGCAGGACAGGTAGACCGTCTTGGCGCCGTACCGGTCGACCAGCCAACCCGACAGCGGCAACGCCAGGGCGAGCGCAAGCAGGTACGCGGTTGTCACCCACTGCACGGTCGCGATGTCGGTGTCCAGGTCGCGGCGCAGCGTGTCAAGCGCGACGTTGACGATCGTGCCGTCCAACGTGGCCAGCAGGCCGCCGAAGACGGCCACCGACGCCGCCGACAGGATCGTGCGGTCGAGGCGTGTGGGCTTGTCTCGATCGGTGTCTGTGGCAGACAACAGCCCCGTCCTTCTTTCCCGTTCGCTCGGTCGGCGAAGTGAGACGTCGTGTTTCAGTTCGTTAGGATATACCTATGGCGTCGATCGGGGAACCCGGCCAGTTGCGAGCGCTGCGTGCCGACGCGGCGATCAAGCAGTCCGCCATCGTCGAAGCCGCCCTGCGGCTGTTCGCCAACGATCCGGGAACCGAGATGAACGCCGTCGCCCGAGCGGCCGGCGTCAGCCGGGCGACTCTCTATCGGCGGTTCCCTACACGCGACCACCTTCTGGCCGAGCTGCGCCGCCACGCCGCAGCCGCGTCGCTGGCCGCGCTCCAGGGCATCGCCTCGCGCCAACCCGGCGAACGAGGAGACGCGGCCCCCGGCGCCCGGCTTCGCGCCGCGGTAGCGGCTCTCGCGGACCTCGCGTTGCGTTACAAGGCGCTCCTGCTGGACGGCATTGCAGGCGAGCGTCCCACCGACGAAAACCGAGAGATCCGAGGCATGCTGACGCGCCTGGTGCAAGCTGCTCAGGAATCGGGCGAGGTCCGCCACGACGAGGTCAGCGCTGACTGGATCGTCTCGGTCATCTCCGCGCATCTCACCGCTCTGGCCCGAGCGTCCCACCGCGTGGCAAGGTCGCCCGGCGGACTGCTCAACCAACTGGAGGCAACCCTGTTCGACGGCATCGGGACACAGCCCGCGATACCCACGTCGCGTTCCCGCCCGTGAGCGTGATACAGACGTTGCCCGATCTCAACGCCATCGGGACAACTTCGCCGGTCAGGCACGCCAATGTGAATGCCCGTGCCACCTAGTGGCTCCTGCGATCGCCTGTCATCGCCGTCCAGTCCATCGCCGGCCTGCAACCCTGGCCCCAGCATCTCCGCGACACCGCTTCGACGGCCCCCGCCCGCTGGGACTGTAAGAACAACGGCTTTGTCGCACTTTCGGTGGTGTCAGGAGGTCATTATCTGTCACGGTGAGTTAAATATGACGGATGTGTCTTGTGAGTACGGTGTTCTCTGGGTTGTCCGCGCTGGTCATCGAGGACGTCGAGGATGCGGGCGAGGTGATCTGGGTGCGGGCCAAGACCCCGGATCAGGCGGTGGCGTACCCGGCCTGCGGCACGGCGACCGCCCGGGTCCATGGCTATCAGGAGCGGACGGCGGCGGACGTGCCCGTTGATGCCTGCCGGGTGCTGGTCCGGGTCCGCCGGATGGGGCGTCGCCCGCGGTGGTGGTCGCCCCGCCAGTCCGCCTTGGCCTGCGCGACCAACCGGCGGAAGTTCCGGTCCGACCCCGTGAACCCGGCCGCCCGGGCCGCCGGCAGCAGCCGCTTCGCCGAGATCCGCCCCGCGGTCTTCTCCACCCGCTCAGCGACCAGCCCGGTCACGCCGTCGTAGTTGTGCCCCCTGGCCACCCGGCCCGGGACCGTCCCGCCCGCCTCGTGACGGGCGATCACCCGCCGCACGGTCTTGTGCGTCGTCCCGCGATCTCCGCGGCCCTTCGGTACGTGCCTGCCTCACGGTAAACAGCGATGATGTCCATACGTTCCCTCGCAGATTTCAAACGAGCCCCCCGGGCGGTGCAGTGACTGGATCGCACCGCCCACCGTCACCGCCCGGAGCCCAAAACACCCGGCGACACGCGAGGGATGGGGACTTTTACCTGGCCACCACCGGAGACCTAGACCTGGCCACACACGGGGACTTTCTCATGGCCACGGACACTGTCCACACCCGAGCTGTGGGATCGGTCAACGTTACGAAGGTGGCGCGCTCGCGGGTCAAGTCCATTGGCGTACGCCCGTCACCAGGGCTAGCCGATACACCACTCTGCCGGACGCCACGAGCAATGCTTGAAACCTGTGGTTGAGCCGGAAGGGGCGTACCCTCCCGGATGCCATGTCAGGTCTTAAGCAAGGCTGGCGGTGCAACGCCGGCCGGGAAGGTACGCCCGTGCTCACGGTAGTGCAGGAGGGATCGGCGGGAGAGGAACCGGGTCGGCCGGGGTCGCTGATCGATGAGATCGTGCGGGAGGGTGCCCGGCGGATGCTGGCCGAGGCGCTGCAGGCCGAGGTGGATGCCTACATCGCGGCGCACGCCGCTGAGCGGGACGCGGACGGCCGCCGGCTGGTGGTCCGCAACGGCTCTCATCACAGCCGGGAGGTGCTGACCAGCGCGGGTGCTGTGCAGGTGACGGTGCCGCGGGTCAATGACAAGCGCACCGACCCGGACACGGGTGAGCGGCAGCGGTTCTCCTCGGCGATCTTGCCGCCGTGGGCGCGCAAGACCCCGAAGGTCACCGAGGTGCTGCCGCTGCTGTATCTGCACGGGTTGTCCAGCGGGGACTTCGTACCCGCTCTCGGCCAGTTCCTGGGCAGCTCAGCGGGGCTGTCGGCGGCGGTGATCACCCGGCTGACCGAGCAGTGGCAGGCCGAGCAGCGGGCGTTCGCGGCCCGGGACCTGCCCGGGGTGGACTACGTGTACTTGTGGGCGGACGGGATCCACGTGAACATCCGGCTGGAGGAGCACAAGCTGTGCCTGCTGGTGCTGATCGGGGTCCGCGCGGACGGCCGCAAGGAGCTGATCGCCCTGGCGGACGGATACCGGGAGTCCGCGGAGTCGTGGGCGGACCTGCTGCGGGACTGCGCCCGCCGCGGCATGCGCGCGCCGGTCCTGGCCGCCGGGGACGGCGCGCTGGGGTTCTGGGGCGCGCTGCGCGAGGTGTTCCCCGAGACCAGGGAACAGCGCTGCTGGTTCCACAAAACGGCGAACGTCCTGGCCACGCTGCCCAAGTCCGCGCACCCGGGCGCGAAGAAGGCCCTGGCGGAGATCTGGGGCGCGGAGGACAAGGATCATGCCCGGGCGGCGGTCAAGGCCTTCGATGCCGCCTACGGGGCCAAGTTCCCCAAGGCCACCGCGAAGATCACCGGCGACGCTGACCAGCTGCTGGCCTTCTTCGACTATCCGTGCGAGCACTGGGTGCATCTGCAGACCACCAACCCGATCGAGTCGACATTCGCCACGGTCCGGCACCGCACCAAGGTCACCAAGGGCCCGGGATCGCGGGCGGCCGGGCTGGCCATGGCCTTCAAGCTCATCGAGTCGGCACAAGACCGGTGGCGCGCCGTCAACGCACCCCATCTCGTCGCCCTGGTCCGCGCGGGCGCGACCTTCACCGGCGGCAAGCTCGTCGAACGACCCGGCGACAAAGCCGCCTAAAGGAACTTCACCCACAGGTCTTGACTATTGCTCGACGCCACTCGATCGCAGCGAACGACGTAGGCGGTTTCCTTTCCCGGTGCGGGCTGGGGGGATCCACCCGGCCCAGCAGAAAAAATTTCCTTGTTGAGCGAACCGATCTGCTCCCCGGTCCCGTAAGTGCTTCGAAGCCAAATCCGGAAGCCGAGCGGCTCTTCACACGGTAGGTGCTCAGGCGCCCACGGGTTCTTTATTGACCCCCCTCAGGAATGGATGAGCCATGCGCAAGACAGCCGGGGTACTGTCCGCAGCTGCGACAGGGGGGCTACTTCTTGCCGGAGTAGTCACCGCTACCAGCCATAGCGCTGGTCACGTGTCTGTACATGCCAACCGGGCCGCATACACAACTGGGCCTGACCCGCTTTGACGGACATCCATCTTCAGGGGTTTGTCCCCCGGAAGGATGTCCGATCATGGAGAGCATGGGGAAGAAGCCCCGGCGCCGCCGTTCGTTTACACCTGAGTTCAAGGCCGAGATTGTGGAGCGGTGCCGGCAGGGGGATCGGCGGGACGCCGGGAGCAGGCAGGACGGGGGCCTGACCAGCAGCGAGAAGGACGAGCTGGCGCAGCTGCGGCGGGAGAACCGCCGCCTGCGGGAGGATGTGGAGATCCTCAAGCGAGCGACGGCTTTCTTCGCGAAGGAGACCCGGTGAACGTCTACCCGTTCATCGAGGCGGAGAAGCAGGGCAGGCGCAACGTCAAAAGGGCGTGCGAGCTGCTGAAGGTCTCCCGTGCCGCCTACTACGCCGCCCGCAGCGGGCAGCCTTCAGGCCGCGACCGCCGGGACGCGGAGCTCGCCACACGGATCAGGGCCGAGCACAACCGGTCCAGGGGCCGGTACGGCGCCCCGCGGATCCACGCCGAGCTGCGCCGGCAGGGCCGCCGCCACTCCCGCAAGCGGGTGGCCCGGCTGATGCGCCAGGCCGGGCTGGCCGGCCTGGCCGCCAGGCGCTGGAAGAAGACCACCATCGCGGACCCGGCCGCCGCCGCGCGCACCGACCGGATCCGCCGGGACTTCACCGCCGATGCCAGCCGGCTGAACTCGCGCTGGTGCGGGGACATCACCTATATCCGCACCTGGGAAGGCTGGCTGTTCCTGGCCACCGTGATCGACATCGCCTCCCGCCGCGTCGTCGGGTTCGCGATGGCCGATCACCTGCGCACCGAGCTCGTCGCCGATGCGCTCGCCAACGCCGTCGCGGCCCGCGGTCCCGCGCCCGGCGTGGTCTTTCACTCCGGCAGGGGCTGCCAGTACACCTCCGCGCAGTTCGCTGACCTGGCCGGGGACTGCCAGGTGGTGCTGTCCCTGGGCCGGACCGGCCAATGCTGGGATAACGCCCTGGCCGAGAGCTTCTTCGCCTCCCTGAAGGGCGAGCTGATCGATACCCGGCCCTGGCCCACCCGGGCCGCCGCCCGCCGCGCCACCGTCGAATACATCGGCTGGTACAACAGCACCCGCCTGCACTCCACCCTCGGCTACCGCAGCCCCGCCGAATTCGAGACCTCAGCCAGAAAGGACGACCTGCAGCAAGTAGCCTGACAAGCCATCAGCCCTGTCCGTCAAAGCGGGGCATCCCCAAACCACAGCGCGGCATGGGCGGATGGGCTTACTCGGATTGCGCACTGAGCAAGGACGTCAGGACGATCCAGCCGCCGGTTAGCCTCCTTGGCGGTGCAGCCGTCATAGCTGCGCAGATTGGATCGGGCGGCACCGGGTAATACACCGACCTTGCGGAGGGCTGAATCCATGGCTGATCAGGACCCTGTCACCCCATCCGAGAAAACGCAGCGGCCGGGAGGGCCTGGCGTTCGACGTCGAGGAAGGCGCCGATCTGGAGCAATAGTCAAGACCTGTGGGTGAAGTTCCTTTAGGCGGCTTTGTCGCCGGGTCGTTCGACGAGCTTGCCGCCGGTGAAGGTCGCGCCCGCGCGGACCAGGGCGACGAGATGGGGTGCGTTGACGGCGCGCCACCGGTCTTGTGCCGACTCGATGAGCTTGAAGGCCATGGCCAGCCCGGCCGCCCGCGATCCCGGGCCCTTGGTGACCTTGGTGCGGTGCCGGACCGTGGCGAATGTCGACTCGATCGGGTTGGTGGTCCGCAGATGCACCCAGTGCTCGCACGGATAGTCGAAGAAGGCCAGCAGCTGGTCAGCGTCGCCGGTGATCTTCGCGGTGGCCTTGGGGAACTTGGCCCCGTAGGCGGCATCGAAGGCCTTGACCGCCGCCCGGGCATGATCCTTGTCCTCCGCGCCCCAGATCTCCGCCAGGGCCTTCTTCGCGCCCGGGTGCGCGGACTTGGGCAGCGTGGCCAGGACGTTCGCCGTTTTGTGGAACCAGCAGCGCTGTTCCCTGGTCTCGGGGAACACCTCGCGCAGCGCGCCCCAGAACCCCAGCGCGCCGTCCCCGGCGGCCAGGACCGGCGCGCGCATGCCGCGGCGGGCGCAGTCCCGCAGCAGGTCCGCCCACGACTCCGCGGACTCCCGGTATCCGTCCGCCAGGGCGATCAGCTCCTTGCGGCCGTCCGCGCGGACCCCGATCAGCACCAGCAGGCACAGCTTGTGCTCCTCCAGCCGGATGTTCACGTGGATCCCGTCCGCCCACAAGTACACGTAGTCCACCCCGGGCAGGTCCCGGGCCGCGAACGCCCGCTGCTCGGCCTGCCACTGCTCGGTCAGCCGGGTGATCACCGCCGCCGACAGCCCCGCTGAGCTGCCCAGGAACTGGCCGAGAGCGGGTACGAAGTCCCCGCTGGACAACCCGTGCAGATACAGCAGCGGCAGCACCTCGGTGACCTTCGGGGTCTTGCGCGCCCACGGCGGCAAGATCGCCGAGGAGAACCGCTGCCGCTCACCCGTGTCCGGGTCGGTGCGCTTGTCATTGACCCGCGGCACCGTCACCTGCACAGCACCCGCGCTGGTCAGCACCTCCCGGCTGTGATGAGAGCCGTTGCGGACCACCAGCCGGCGGCCGTCCGCGTCCCGCTCAGCGGCGTGCGCCGCGATGTAGGCATCCACCTCGGCCTGCAGCGCCTCGGCCAGCATCCGCCGGGCACCCTCCCGCACGATCTCATCGATCAGCGACCCCGGCCGACCCGGTTCCTCTCCCGCCGATCCCTCCTGCACTACCGTGAGCACGGGCGTACCTTCCCGGCCGGCGTTGCACCGCCAGCCTTGCTTAAGACCTGACATGGCATCCGGGAGGGTACGCCCCTTCCGGCTCAACCACAGGTTTCAAGCATTGCTCGATACACGGCGGGGTCGGGCGGTGACCGGCATGTGCCGCCCCGCCCGTGACCGGCGGCCGGCGATGGCCGCGGCACGCTCAGGAAGGGGCCGGACGCTGGTGGCAGTTCTGGTGTTTCAGCGGGAGGTCCTGATCGAGGCGCCGCCGGAGGTGGTGTGGCGCATTATCACCGAGCCGGGCCAGATGATCCCAGTAGTTCGCTGACCGGGTGGATCTTGTGGTCGAACCCGGCGCTAACGGCTACATGCAGTTCGGGGACCAGGGCGGTCCGGTCGTCGTCGAGACGGTCGATCCGCCGTTCCGCTTTAACTACACAGACCCAACGCTGACCATCGCACTGGGGGTGATGGAGGTCCGGGGGGGCGGACCGGCCGGTCCCGGACCTGGTCATGCGCTGCCTGTCTAGTGGTCGAGTTCGCGTTCGTTGATCGGGCCCCAGATGTTGACGGTGGCCAGGTCTACTTCCCAGGTTCGGGGGTACTGGGGGTAGCTTTCGTGCCAGGGCCTTGGCTCCCAATAGCCTTTGGCCTCGTCGTGGACGACATCCAGTTGCGTGAATAGCTCGATGGTGTGCCCGTCGGGGTCTTTGTGGTAGGTGAACAGGTTGTGGCCGGGGCCGTGACGCCCTGGTCCCCAGTGCAGCCGGTAGTTGTGGTGGGCGAGGTTATCGAGCATTGAGATCAGGTGGTTAGGGTCGCGCATCTCATAGGCAATGTGATGCATGCCCTGGTATTTCCGGCTGGCCATGAAGTTGGCCGCGTGGTGGTCAGCGTTGCAGCGCAAGAAGACGAAGAAATCGCCGACCGTGTCAGACCATTTGAAGCCGAGCAGGTCCTGGTAGAACGCTTGCATCGGCGGCAGGTTGGGGACGAAGGCGGCGACGTGGCCGAGCTTGGTCGGCCGCAGGACCGGCCGGCCGTCGGCCCCGCTGAGTTCTTGGGCCTGGAACAGGTGCAGCGGCGTGCCGGTGTCCGGCTCGATCAGGACCAGGGCGTCGGGGGTGCCGGGGCCGATGTCGGTGCGCCGTTCGACGTCGTAGCCCGCTGCCCGAAGTCGGCGTTGCGCGTCGGCCAGCGGCTCCCAGATCTCGTACCCGACGCACACCCGGCCCCGGCTGCCGCTGCCCCGGGTAAGGATCACGCAGTGGTGATCGAACCCGGTGGTCAGGAACGCGCCATCGGCGGATTTGTCGACCAGGATGAAGTCGAGCACGTTGGTGTAGTAGTCGGTCAGCCGGTCCAGGTCAGGTGTCTCGAATCCGACATAACCAAGTTTGGAGACCCGTACTGCGGGTTCGGTGGCGGCGGGCTTCTGGTCGGCGTTCATGTACGTCCTTTCCCCTCCCGGCCTTGATGCGCCCAGTAGTCAGGCGGTGTATAGGGCGTTTGCTCCAGCGGCCACGTCCAGTGCGGCTCCGGTGATGTATTCGGCGCCTTCGCCGACCAGGAACAGTACTCCGCGGGAGATGACCTCGGGCTCCACCCATGGCACGGGGATCTGGTTGAGGGTCTGGTAGCGGGGCAGTGCGTCTTCCAGGGTGGGGTGCTCGATGTCCGGGCAGAAGAGCCGGTAGGCGTTTTCGTTTTCCATCATTGGCGTACGCACGATGGTCGGGTTGACGATGTTGGCCGTGACACCGAATGGTGCGTATTCGATGGCCAGGCATTTGACCAAGCCGTGCAGGGCCCATTTGGATGCCGAGTAGCTGGCCAGGTTACGGCCGCCGGTCCGGCCGAGGGTGGAGCCGGTGCAAACGATACGGCCGTACTGCTGCTCGACCATGCCGGGCAGGACGGCATGCGCGGTGTTGACTGAACCGTGCAGGTTGACGTCGATGACGTCGTGCCAGTCGGACTCGGTCAAGTCAGCGAAGGCGGTCCAGTGCACAATGCCGGCGGCGTTGACGAGAATGTCGATTTTCCCGAATTCGTCGCGGCCGCGCTGGACGGCCTGCTCGACCGCGGCCCGGGAGCGTACGTCGACGCGTTCGGCGATGCAGGCGCCACCCCTGTCCGTGACCAGCTTGACCGTCTCGGCCAGGTCCGATTCGGTCGCCATGGCGTACGGTACGCCGTCGATCTGGCGGGCGATGTCGCAGGCGATGATGCTGGCGCCCTCGGCGGCCAGGGCCAGTGCGTGCGCGCGTCCCTGGCCGCGAGCCGCGCCGGTGATCAGTGCGACGCGGCCATCTAGAGTGCCCATTGCTTTCTCCGTTCGTTGTCCAGCACGGTTCTTACCGGTGTGCCCAGCGGTCGATTTGCGCATGATGACGCCACACGAGACCCTCGTTGAAGCCGGCGCCCAAATCGGGCAGCTCGGCGCGGTCGTTTTCGGTCAGGACGTCGGGGGCGGCGCCGAGCCGGGCGAGGTCGACCGTGACGCGGGCAAGTAGTTCCAGGTTCAGGGCGCGCACGGTGGCCTGCTCGACGGAGGAGCCGGTCACGGTAACGCCGTGGCCGCGCATGAGGCAGACGTCCGCAGGTCCCATGGCGTCGATGAGCTCGTCGGCCAGTTCGGCGCGGGTGATGAGCGCGGCGCGGCGGAAAAGCGGCACCCCGGCCAGGGCCAGCCGCGCGGCGGGGATGTCGTAGGAGCCGAATATGGGTCGCAGCTCGAGTCCGGCCAGCCCGCACAGGACGGCCGCCGGCGCGTGCACGTGGACGACCGCGGCGACCTGGGAGCGGCGGCGGTACAGCTGGGAGTGGATCGGCAGCTCGTTCGGCAGCGCATACCCCAGGTCGGGCTCGGGGTCGTCGAGGGTGGTCTCGCGTACGTCGCCGGGCGCGGTGAAGAGCAGGCCGGCGTCAGTGGCGCTACGGCAGCGCACGACGAACCGGCCGTCACCGCTGCGGGCACTGACGTGGCCCAGCGAGGCGGACGCCAGGCCCGCGCGGGCCAGGATCCGGCAGGCCAGGGCGACCTTGCCAGCCAGGTCCGTCAGGCTGGCAGTCTGCTGGGTCGCGGTCATACGAAGTTCAGGCCCCCGTCGACGACGATGCTCTGCCCGGTGATGAAATCGGCGTCCGCGGAGGCCAGGAATACGGCGGTGCCTGGGATGTCGCGGGCCTGGATGCGCCGGTGCAGCGACTGGGCGGCGATCAGGGCTCCGGCCTGCTCGGGGCTGACCGTGTCGCGGGGTACCTCGGTTTCGGTCGAGCCCGGCATGATGGCGTTCACGGTGATACCGTCGCCGCCCAGCTCGCGGGCCAGCGCCCGGGTCAGCCCGACGACACCGGCTTTGGACGCGACATAGTGCGCGTAGTCGGGGCGGCCCATCAGTACCGTGCTGGAGGACAGGTTGATGATGCGGCCCCAGTGCTGGGCGCGCATGACCGGCGCCACGGCCGTGCAGCAGACGAAGGTCCCGGTGAGGTTGACCCGGAGGACCTGCTCCCATTCGGCCAGCGGTATCTGGTCGAACGGCTTCATCGTGATGGTGGAAAATACCGCGGCGTTGTTGACCAGCACGTCCAGATGCCCCCAGCGGTCCACCGCGGTCTGCACGACATCCTCCATCGTGCCGGGTTCGGTCACGTCGGCGGCGGCGCCGATGGCGTTGCCGCCGGCCGCGGCCAACTGCCCGGCAGTCTCGGCCGCCGCGTCGGCGTTGAGGTCGGCGGCGATGACGGTGGCGCCTTCAGCGCTGAACCGTGCGGCGAACGCACGGCCGATGCCCTGGCCAGCGCCGGTGATCAGGGCGACTCGTCCGTCGAGCCGCTGGGTCACGGGTCGGCTGAGGGTGGCGGGTGCGGAGGCGGGTGATGTCATGGAGTAAGCACGACCTTCCCGAAGTTTTCGCGGCGGATGAGGCGTTCCTGGGCGGAGGTGATGTCAGCCAGCGGGAAGCGTGAGTCGATGACCGGGCTCAGCCGCCCGGCTGCGACCGCGCTGACCAGCGTCCGCAGTTCGGCCGAGGTGCCCTGCATGTGGAAATAGAAGCGGGTCATGTTCCGATACAGGCTGCGCAGGTCGAGCTCCACGGTGGGGGTGCCGGTCGTACCGGAGCAGACCACGCGGGCGGCCCGATCGGCTAGGGAGAGGGACTCGGGCCAGGTCTCCCCGCCGATGTTGTCGAAAATTACGCTGGCCCCCTGGCCGCCGGTGAAGTCACGGACTTGGGCCGTCCAGCCGGGATTACGGTAGGAGACACCGAGCGCGGCACCCATCTGCCGGGCACGCTGCAGTTTCCAGTCCTCCCCAGCCGCGGCGATGACCCGGGCGCCGACCATTCGAGCCAGGTCGAGCGCGGCCATGCCTATCCCGCTACCCGCGGCCATGATCAAGATGGTGTCGTCTGGCCCGAGGCCGGCCAGCGTGATCAAGCCGTGGATGGCGGGAAGGTAGGACACTGGCAGCGTCGCGGCCAGATCGAAGGGCACCGTATCGGGCAGGTGGATGAGATTGTTGGCCGGCAGCACGACCATCTCGGCGAATCCGCCCCAGGTGTGCACGCCGACCACGCGGAAGCGGCGGCAGTAATTCTCGCCTGCGCCGCGGCGGCAGAAGTCGCATTCGCCGCAGTTGAGGATCGGGTAGGCCACCACCCGGTCGCCCGGTGCCACGCTGGCCACGTCGGGTCCGACCGCGACGACCTCGCCGGCCGGGTCGGAGCCGCCGACGTGCGGCAGCGTGAAACCGGCAAACCCGTATCCCGATTCGCGGACCATCGCGTCGAGCCCGCGGTTGACGGTGACCGACCGGACCCTTACCAGCGCCTCGCCCGGTCCTGGTACCGGGTCGGCGATCTCGGTGTATTGCAGGACCTCTGGCCCGCCGTGCTCATGGAAGATGACCGCTTTCATGACCGCTTCCCCGGCGCTGCCGCGCTCACCCGCTGACCCAGACCGATGGCCACCGTCTTGGGCTGGGTGAAGCTGTACAGCTCGCCGATTCCTTCCTCTGAGTCGGTGCCGCTGTCACGGTGCCCGGAGAAAGGGACCCCGTCGAAGTGCCGTCCGGCGTCGTTGACCCACACGTACCCAGCGTCGAGCCGGTCGGCCAGCGTCAGCGCAGTGTGCAGGTCGTTCGTCCATACCGATGCGGTCAGGCCCAGGTTGACCGAGTCGGCCACGCGGACGGCCTCTTCGAGATCGCGATAACGCAGGACCGATAGAACAGGTCCGAAGATTTCCTTCCGGGCGATCGCCATCGCGGGGTTCACATGGTCAAACACCGTTGGCGCGATGTACGCGCCCTCCTCCAGGCCGGGCGGTATCCCGCCGCCGCAGACCAGTTCCGCTCCCGCAGTCCTGGCCGCCTCGATCATCGCCAGCACCCGTTCCTGCTCGCGAGGGGAGACCATGCAGCCGACGTCGGTACCGGGATCCAGCGGATGACCTTGCCGTAGTTCCGCGCAGAGCCCGGCAATGCCGGCCACGACGGCGTCTGCTATCGATTCGGGCAGGAACAGCCGGGAGCACGACCCGCAGGACTGGCCCAGGCTCTTGGCGAAATTCATGCCCGCGACAGCGGCCTGGGCGGCGACCGCGGGATCGACGTCGGGCAGGACGATCATCGGGTTCTTGCCGCCAAGCTCCAGGGAGACGTGCTTGATGCCCGATTCGGCCGCCGCGATCTGGATCCGCTGCCCTGTTCGCACGCTGCCGATCAGGGAAATGCGCTTGACGCGGGGATGCCGGACCAGGGCGTCCCCCGCGACCTGGCCGGTACCGGTAATGATGTTGACAACACCGGGCGGGACGGCCTCCGCGAGCAGCTCACCCAGGCGCAGCGGTGCGAGCGGGGTCTGATCGGCCGGCTTGAGGACCAGGGTGTTCCCGGTGACCAGCGGGGCGCCGATCTTCTGGGCGGCGAACAGCAGCGGGTGGTTGTAGGCGGTCAGTCGGGCCACCACCCCGTACGGTTCGTGCCGGGTCATCAACCACTGGTCCCGTGGCCCGGGCACCGTCTCGCCCACCACCCGTGACGCTGCCCCGGCGCACCATTCCAGCCAGCTGGCTGCCAGCTCGGCCTCGCCGATCATCGCCGAGGCGGGGTTGCCAGAATCAAGCGCGTCGAGGATGCCCAGTTCGGTGGCGTGCCCGCGGACCGTGGCCGCGATGGCGGTGACGACCCGGGCCCGTTCGGCCACAGGTGTCGCTCGCCAGTAGGGGAAGGCCGATCTGGCCGCGGTGACGGCCCGGTCAACGTCGGCTGGCTGAGCATCCGGGACGAGGGCCAGGGCGCGGCCGTCAGCGGGCGAACGATCCTCGGCGACTTCGCCGTCCGCCGTCCCCACGATCTCGCCGCCGATCAGCATGCCCCAGCGGTCCCGGCTGAGCAGTTCTTCGGCCAGGTCCCGGTAGCCGCTCGTCCGCGCGGTTCTCGTAGCGGTCATCGGAGTGTTCTAGGCTCCGGCCGGGGCGAACACCGGGGCCAGATCGACGAAGATCCGTACAGAGTCCACCCCGGACTCACTGCGGTGCAGCAGCGTGACACACGGGGTCATCACGACCTTTCCGTCCTTGCGGGTGTAGTCGATGTGGGCCTCGACGACCCATGTCCCGTCGCCGGTTTCCCACAGGTTGACGATGTTGTGCTTCAGGCCGCCGATCAGGTCCCAGAAGTGACTGATGGCGTCCTGTACACCGTCGGCGCCGTGCACCGGCGGGTTGTTGCCGAACTGCACGGTGACGTCTGGTGTGTGCCAGGCCATGTACTGGTCGAGCCGCATGTGATCCACATCGTCGTAGTACTGGTAAACCCAATCCCTGTCTGTCATGGCTTATGCCTCCACTGTGTCGCCGACAGCCACCCGGCGCATCGCCGACAGCGTTGCGCCCACCGCCTTGAGATAGTCCGCTTCCATGCCCTGGGCGTAGTCCTGCTCCTGCTCGGATCCGGGCGCGATCCCGGCGAGCTCGAGGCTGTAGGTGAACCGCAGGGACAGTTCCCCGTCCTCTCCTTCCTCGATGAGGTTCTCGATGTGCCCGCTGACCGAGCCGTCCAGGCGCTCGAACAGCACCCGCTCCTGCGGGAAGAGGGTCACGCGCTCGTGTGACCGCTCGCCGCGGAATTCGATCTCGCGAACGAACTGGGTATCGGAAATGCGCTCGGTGACCACGCAGTAGCTGATCGACGGCACGAACGGCAGGGCGTTGTTGGCCTTGAGCTCCAGGCCGTGCCAGACGTTCGCGCGGGTCAATCGGGGCAGGTCTGGCTGATCAGGCGGGTTAACGGGCAAGGCGCGGCTGACGGTGAACATCGTTGTCCCTTCGTTGAGCTGGTCAGGGTCGAGCCGGAGCTGGGGAGGCCAGGCCGGGCTCGCGGCCGATGGCCTGGTCCACGCCCTGTCCGGCCGGAGCAATGGGCACGAGCAGGACGCCCAGGTTCTCGATCTCCGCCCGGACGACGTCCCCGGCGCGGAGCCACGACGGGGGCCGGGCGCCCATACCGACGCCCGAGGGCGTGCCCGTGGCGATCACGTCACCCGGCTCGAGGGTCATCACCGCCGACAAGTGGGCGATCAGAGCGCGGACGTCGAAGACCATCTGGGAGGTGCGGGAGTCCTGCCGCGGTTCATCGTTGACCCACAGCCGGATGGCCAGGTTGTCTGGATCACCCGCGAACACCGCCGGCGTGATCAGCGGCCCCATGGGGGCCGAGCCGTCGAATCCCTTGGCCATCACCCAGTCCAGTCCCAGCACGGTCGGCCTGCGGACCCAATCACGGGCGGACAGGTCGTTGAGCACGGTGTATCCGAAGACCGCCTCAAGCGCCTGATCGCGGGAAACCGCGCGGATTGACCGGCCGATGATCACGCTCAGCTCGGCCTCGTAGTCGATCTCGGTCGCGTAGCCGGGCAGCGGGACGGGCTGGCCAGAGCCGATCAGCGCGGTGGTGGGTGGCTTGAGAAACGAGTACGGGAATGTGGCGTCGACCTCGCCCAGCATCTCGGCGTTGTGCTCGGCGTAGTTGGCGCCGATGCAGATGAGCTTGCGGGGCATCACCGGCGGAGCCCAGTGCTCGACCTCTGGCAGATCGACGCGTATGCCTGCGTCGACCGCTTCCTGCACCCGCGGGCCGAGCTCGGCGCCCTGCTCGATGAACGCCCTGCTGTCGGCGGGAGTGTCCGGTCCCAGCACGGTGTCCAGCCGGGTGTAACCGGCGTCATGAGCCAGGACGGTATGCTGCCGCCCGCTGATCAGGGCCGTCCCGATGCGCCATGTCTTCATGTCAGCTCCTCACCAGGTTCGCGGTGTTGAATCGCTCGATAGCGCGGCGGGCGTCCGCCGGCTGCCACCATGGCTCAATGCCGAGGTCCGTGCAGATCAGCTTCGCGACGATATAACCGGCGCCGCCGGAAATGGCTCCGCCCGGATGCGCAGCCGAGCCGGCGTAGTACAGCCCGTCAACTGGGGTGCGGTAGCCGAAATGGTTGTCCATGACCTGGTCGGAGGTAAACGCGCCCATAAATATGTCGCCATTGCGCATGTTGGGCAGGTGCCGGACATAATCGTTGGGAGTGTAGAAACAGCTTCCCAGAATATTTTCCCGGGTCAGGTTCGGTGCGTACTCACGCCATTTTTCGATGATCTGCCGGCCGAAGGTGTCGCGGTACGCTTCGGCGTTGACCGGGTCGAAGGGCACTACATGCCAGGCGTAGGCGGTGTGCATCCCGGGGGGCGCCTGCGTCGGGTCGATCGTGGTAGGGGAGCCCGCGCCGAACTGAATATCGTTCGGCATGAGCTTGTCGCGGACTGCCGCTTGCACGCCCATCAGCTGGTCTAGGGTTTCCGATCCAATGTTCTGCTTCAGCGCGCGGTTGACATTCGGGTCGAAGCCGGTCGAGGTGTAGCGCGGCGCCTCGCGCAATGCCAGGTGAACCCCGTACAGCGCCCAGGGGGTGTAGTGGTGCGCCCCCACCTTGGCCGCGAACTGCGCCGGCAGTTGCTCCGGGCCGATCATCTGCTGGAACGTCTGGTTGACGTCGACTGTGGAGGCGACGAACCGGCGGCCCCGGAGCACCGTTCCGTCGGACGTCTCGACGCCGACGGCCCGGCCGCCGTCCAGGATGATCCGCTCTATCCTCGCCTGGTTGATGAACGTGCCGCCATTGGCGATGAACACCTCCATCAGCCCGCGGGCGAGATTCCACGACCCGCCGACGCACAAGTCATAGCCGGTGTTGACGTCAAAGGCTCGCAGGATTGACCCGGTGGGGCTTTCGTCCTGCACCATGTCGTACAGGACCGTCCCGAACAAGGACAGCTTGAACAGCAGGAAAACCTGTACCCGCTCATTCTCGAACAGGTTGGTGATAACCGTCAGGGGCTGCTGCCGGGTCAGCTCCAGGAATTCCCGCCCTGCGGGAGTCTGCTCAAGCAATTCCGCGCGCTCGGCGCGGGATAGCGGCTCACTGAAGCGCTCAGGAACGAAGATCTGCCGGGTGATCTTCTCCGCCTTCGCGTTCCAGGAGCGGAAGGTTTCGGCGTCCTTTGCGGAAAAACGCGCGATCGAGGCGGCTGTCTCTTCCAGATTGCGAGCAAAAACCAGGGCCGTGCCATCCCGGTGCGGCTGGGAGAACTCATAGGAGGGCGTCGCGTAGCGGACGCGGGCAGACAGCTGAAGGTCCCGGTACCACGGTGTCCGTTTCAGGTCCCAATGGTTGATCGAGTGCAGATTGTGGACGAAGCCCGGGATGGTGACCTCTTCGGTCATCAGGCCGCCGCCGTACTGCATCCGGCCGTCGATTAGGGCGACTTTCAGGCCTGCCTTAGCCAGGTAGCAGCCGAGGATCAGCCCGTGCTGACCTGCGCCGATGATGATGCCGTCGTACGACTGGGCGGTCACGTCGAACCCGCCGCGCTCAGGCAGCCACGCAGTGCCGGGCAGTCATTGCAAGATCTACATACAGGCACACTAAGACTGTATACAGGTACTAGGTAATCGTCAATGAGCAGAGGAGACGTTGGTCGGGATCAGCGCGTAGCGAGCGGGCGCGGCCGCGGCCGGGTGCCCAGCAGCCGCACCGCAGTGCGCACAGCGGGCGCATCCTCCTCCGGGGCCATGTACGTGATCAGGGTCAGCGCCGTGCGGGCCAGGTGCCCGGCTAGGGCGCCGGAGGCGGCCTGCTCATCCTGGGCAGCTACCGCCGCGACGATTTCCCTGTGCTCACGATCGCGCCGGGAGTGCGGCGCAGGCTCAGCCGTATCGAGCAGCCGTAGGTAACGCTCGGCCCGGTCCTGCAGCACGTACGCCGACTCGCGGAACTTCCCTGGCGCGCAAGACACGAGCAGACGGTGAAAGCTCCGGTGGACCTGGTGGAACTCATCGGCCCGATCCGGTCCGCCCATCTGCTGCATCTGCTCCAGCAGGGCGCTGAGCTGCCGGACAGCCTCGTCACCGCGCATACGCGCTGTCATCGCTACGGCCACCGATTCCAGCGAGATACGCGAGGCGTACAGCGCGTCAAGCTCCGCCGCGCTGAACCCGGTGACCCGTGCCTTCAGGTTGGGCTCCGCCTCAATCAGCCCCTCCTCCTGCAGCATCCGCAGGGCCTCACGGACCGGCGTCCGGCTCACCCCGAGCTTGCGCGCCAGGATCACCTGCGAAAACTCCACACCCGCCTCAAGCGTCCCGTCCAGCACCAGCGAGCGCACGTACCCATGCACCCGACTTGCGACGGACCCGGCTTCGTCGGTCGGCAGCGGCTGGATTGACGCAAAACTCAACAAACCCTCCCTATATATTCGTGCACTGCATACAGGCTGAAGAGCATTGTACCCAGCAAGGATATCCCCGCGTAGTAACGATCACGTTCGACTAGGACCCCGTCTGCGGCGATTTAGACGGTGGCCTCGTAGCGGAACGTCGAGCTGCTCGCAGCGAGGCCACGGCCCGGTTCCGCTTGGGCCGGCTAATGCCGCGCTCGACGGCATAAAGGAGCCGGGCCGAGCAAGAAGCGGCGGCTGACCGCCCGCGTGCCTTCGGGGGCTTTCTCGTCCACTGCCTGCCACAGGCGAAGCCGCGGAAGCGTACGCAACAGTCTTCCATACTATGGTATTCCATAGTACCTTTGCCTTACCGGGACCGCATGAGCTTGACGGCGCCGGTCAGGTTCAGGCACGTCAGCAGGCGGCCGGTGCCCTGAGGTGATACGTGCCAACGTCAGCTGGAGACAACAATGGTGAGCCCGATTGCGGATACGTATCGGCGTTTCCTGATCGACATGCATATCCCCGACTGGGATCCGGATTTCCTGACCCAGTTCGACGCAGATTACTTTTTTGATGCGCTGTCGGCAGCCAAAGTGGCGACCGTGACTGTACCTTCGAACGGGCACACTGGCCTTTGCTACTGGCCAACAAAATCTGGCCGCCCGCACCGGAATGCGCCAAACCTGCTCGGTCAAATGATT
Organism: Streptosporangiaceae bacterium; assembly: GCA_965277615.1. Taxonomy (GTDB): domain Bacteria; phylum Actinomycetota; class Actinomycetes; order Streptosporangiales; family Streptosporangiaceae; genus Bog-532. Next base: position 2,303,208 of record CBDIDG010000005.1, read on the forward strand.
GATGGTGCTCATGCGCGTGGCCTCAACGCGGTCATTTACTATTGCACCATTTATGTCGACCAGTACTGGGAGGATCATCCTGAAGCCCGCGTCATCGGCGCCGGCGTGCCGCAGGAGAAGGTCATGCTGGCCAGCTATCCCTATGCCCGCCGCTTTAGCCTGTGCTGTCCTAATAATGAGCAGTACCAGGCCTTTTGCATCGCACAGCTTACTGAACTGTGTGCGCTTTACGAGTTTGAAGGCGTCAATCTGGACATGATGTTCTGGCCTGCGGTCTGCTACTGCGCTAGCTGCGCAGAGCGATACGGGAGGGAATTGCCGCGGGTGGTGGACTGGCGGTGCCCGGACTGGGTTTCCTTTGTCCGCGCCCGGCAGGAGTGGCTTCGGGAGTTCGTCGGGAAGCTCACCGATGTTATCCGGGCCAGAAAGCCGGCCTGCGACATTACGCATCAATCGCAGATGTACACCCAGGACTGGCTCTTCGGTGCCTCGGCTGCACTCGCCAAGGACAGTGCCTGGCTTTCTGCTGACCTGTACCGCAGTTACGATGAACTGTCTTTTGACTTCAAGCTTTTCCACGCCCTCAGCGAGCGTCTGCCTTTTGAGCAGATTTCGAGCTGGTGTTATCCAAGCGTCCACGAGCACAGCGTCCGGCGTGAAGCCGGAGAACTCGAGACCATAGCGGCCCTGGCGGTCAGTAACGACGCGGCTATCGTGTTCCTCGAGCAGGTGGATCCAGTCGGCACCGTGCAGCCGGAAGGTTACGCGCTGATCAAGCCGATCAACGAGCGAATCGCGGCTCTGGAGCCGGACCTCGGCGGGAGGCCACTGCGTGACATCGGCATCTACTACAGCTTCGAGTCGACGTTTGACCTCACCGTCGAGGGGCGGCCGGTGGCCGAGGAATGCCTCGGCTTCGAGCCGGGTCGGCCGGCACCTGCGCCAGAGGCGCACCACCGCGCCGCCCTTGGGGTGGCCCGGGCGCTCTCCGGCGCCCACGTGCCGTTCGGCGTGGTAACGCGGAGGGACCTGGCCTACCTGAGCAATTCTCAGGTCCTGGTGCTGCCGAATGTGGTCTGCCTGGACGAGGAGGAGCTCTCGGCTATTCGCGAGTTCGTCCGCGCCGGGGGCGGTCTGTACGCCAGTCGCGACACCTCGATCATGGGGACGGACGGGCGTGAGCGGAAGGACTTTGGCCTGGCCGATGTGTTCGGGATCCGGCGGTACAGCGATAGCCAAGAGGTCATCACGTACCTCAGCCCCACCGCGGCTGGCACAGATCTGCTCGCCGGTTTTACCCGTCCGCGTCCCCTGACCATCCATGGGCGCCAGGCACTCATCGAGCAAACGGCCGCCGACCTCACTGTTCTCGCCTCGTTGACCCTGCCGTACACAGATCCATTCGCCGCGCGCTATGCGAGCACCATCAACGACCCGCCCGGCCGGTTCACCGAGCGGCCCGCGCTGACGCTGCACTCTTTCGGGGCCGGGAAGGTGGCTTACTGCGCCGGCGCACTGGAGGCCGAGACGCACTCGTCACAGCGTGCGGTCCTGGTCCGGGTCATTGCCGCTCTCGCCCGGTCGCCGCTGTCCTGGCACGCCGCCGCGCCGTCGTGTGTCGAGGTGAACGTGTACGAGCAGGCCGACCGGGGCACGGTGACCGCCCACTTCGTAAACCTCCAGGACCGGTCGCCGGTCATACCGGTCGCCGGCATCATGTTCCGCCTGGCCTACCGGGGCCGCACCGTGCGGAGCGCCAGATTGCTGGGCAGCGACACGCCGCTGGACGTGCGGCTGGAAGACGGCCACGCCGAGGTAACCCTGCCCCCGGTCATGGTCTTCGCCTCGGTCAGATTCGACTTTTCACCGGCTAGAGGTCAAGGCCGGACAGATCCTTGACCGGATATGATGGAATGCTATATTACAGGTTCAGTTCAGTCGGTCGTCACAGCGGGGCCCGTCAGGGCCAATGTCTCCGCGTGCCAGGTCAAGGAGGACCAAGATGACAGGATTGACACGCCGACGCTTCCTGAAAGCGGGGACCGGCCTGCTTGGCGCCGCCGCGCTAGTGCCCCTGGTTGAAGCTTGCAGTTCGGGAAATTCGGGAAGTTCGGGTAGCGGATCTTCCTACTCGTACGATTTGTGGACATTTAACGCGCCAGTCGGCGGAACAGATGTCCTCAAGCAGATGGAGTCGGCCTACAACGCGAACAGCCAGAAAATCGCATTGAACATCAATGCAGTTTCCGGCTCCGGCGATATTCAGTACATTGCCAAGATAAACAGTCTTATCTCTTCCGGCCAGCAGCCGGACCTGTTCGAAAATTGGATTGGATCCCTATCCGAGCCTTACGTCAAAGCCAAAAACGTACAGGCTCTCGACGCGTGGTTCAGCCGTTACAACTGGAACAAGATCCTGCTCCAGGATGCCATCGACTACGTTACTTACGACGGCCATCGGTACGGCGTCCCGACTGCCCTCAACATCATGCCGTTCTGGTACAACAAGACCCTTTTCGAGCAGCACGGGGTCGCGCCACCTACTACCTACGCCGAGTTCGAGTCCGTTAATACAAAACTAGCCAAGGCCGGTGTCCCGGCGCTGGCCTCGGGAGCGATCGACGGCTGGGATCTCATGCGGCTCTTTGAGTACCTCCTGGAGAATACCGCCGGCCCCACCCTGCATGATCAGTTGCTCAACCTGACGGCCAGCTGGAACAACCCGGCCGTTACGGAGGCCTTCGCACTGCTGAAAAAGTGGGGTGACAACGGCTGGATCGAAAAGGGCTTTCTCGGAACGAACCCGAACGACGCCGACAGCTTGTTCCAGTCGGGCAAGATCGCGATGGACCTTACCGGCAACTGGGAAGAGGCTCAGATCAAGACCTCCGGTGCCAGCGACGCAGATTTTGACGTTTTCGTGGCTCCCACCGGCCAGACGCCCAGCCGGGTATCCGCCTTTGCCGAGCAGTGGCAGATCAGCTCGCACGTCACGGGAAAGAAGCTAGATGCGCTGGGCGAGTTCCTGAACTGGTCAATCCAGCCGGAGCAATCCCGAAAATATTATTTCGGCTCTACCACCGCGACGATCGACGGAGTGCCGCCTGGAAATGTGAACAGTACCCGGATCCTGGATATCGGGAAAACGCATAAAACTTATACCGTCATGGATGAAAAGCTGTCTCAGCAACTCATGAACGTGTACTTCTCCCTTGCAGATCAGGTCTGCAGTGGATCCCGGACGCCGGCGAGCGCGGCCGCGCAGATGCAGAAGGCGGTTCAGGCGCAGCAGGCCTGAGCAGCGCTGCGGTGAGGACAGTGAGCATGCGTTCCGTCACCACCAGGACAGAGTCGCGCCAGCTAGATGAGAATCCACAGCCCGGAGGGACAGGAAGGCTGCACCGGTCAATCGGCGAGGGCAGTGGCTTTTACGAGCGCGTCATGCGCCGGCTGGTGCCGTACGGCTTTCTCGCGCCAGCGGTGATCATTTACGTTGCTTTCCTCGTGGTGCCATTTTTCGGCACCGTGTGGTATAGCCTCACAAACTGGACCGGAGTGGGTCATTACCGGTTCATCGGGCTGAGCAATTACGGGAGCTTCGTCAGCGATGGGTCAACCCTGGCCGCGCTTCGCAATACAGTCATCTGGACTGTTGTCATGGTCACGGTTCCGACCGGTATCGGATTGCTGCTGGCCAACTTTCTTCGCGGGAAGGGGCGATGGCGGGGACCGGTGCAGGCGGTCTTCTATTTGCCTGCCGTTCTGCCGATGGTGGGTGTCGCGCTGGTCTGGGAGTGGCTTTACAATCCGCAATTCGGGTTTATTAACGACTTCCTGAGCGCAGTCGGCCTGAAGTCCCTGGCCGTCGACTGGCTCGGTTCCACCACGACAGCGGAGCCGGCCCTGCTGGTCGCCGGCATCTGGGTGGCCATTGGATTCCCGATGGTCCTGTATCTGGCCGGGCTGCAGACCATTCCGCCCGAACTGTATGAGGCGGCACGCGTCGACGGCGGCAGCCGGTGGGCCATCTTCCGCCACGTCACGCTGCCGGGCCTGCGGCAGATGCATATCGTCATCATCGCCCTAGAGGTCATCAGCTCGCTGCAGGTCTTCGCGATCATCTACGCGTTGACGGACGGCGGACCGGGTAACTCCACGCAAGTGCTGGGGACATGGATGTACGCCAATGTCTTCCAATTCAACAAAGTCGGCTATGGCTCAGCCATAGGTATCGTGCTGACGATTATCGCCATGATCGTGACCGTCCCTTATGTTCTCTGGATGACCCGAGGTGACTGAGTTGAGTTCACGTGTGGTGCCGCGGCCACGTAACTGGCTGAGGCTTACCGGCCGCTCGGCGCAGGGCGGGGTTGGTCTGCTGGTGTGCCTGCTCTTCCTGTTTCCCCTGCTGATCGTGATCGCGACCGCGCTTCAGCCAGAGGCAGACATCCTGAGCCGCGGCGTCGCGAAGGTTCCCGCTCACCTCACCCTGGGAAACTTCGCCGGTGCGTGGTCGGCCGGCGGTCTGGCTTCCTACTATCGCAACAGCGTCCTCATCGTCGCCGTCAAGGTGCCGCTCGGGATTATCATCTCGGCGCTGGTCGCCTATCCGATCGCCTACTTCCGATTCCGGCTACGCCGCGCCGTATTCGTCCTGCTCCTACTGGGGCTTGGGTTCCCGGTGATCGTCGCGCTCTACCCGATGCTGCACCTGCTGCGCGATATAGGCCTCGGTAACTCGCTCTGGGTGCTGTTGCTGCCCTACCTGGCTTTTGGGCTCCCCTTCGAGACTCTGGTCCTGCGCGGAGCGTTCGCGAACGTCCCGCGGGAGATGCTCGAAGCGGCCAGAATAGATGGTGCCGGAGAACTGAGGATTTGGCTGAGAATTTGCATCCCGAGCGTGCTGCCGGCGATCGTCTCGCTGGCTGTCCTCGATGCCGTGACTACCTGGAACGAATTTGTTATCGCACTGGTTCTGATTTCCAATCAGCAGAACTACACCCTGCCGCTTGGCCTGCTCAACTTCCAGGGCCAGTTTACGTCGAACTATTCGCAGCTGGCCGCGGGCATCGTGATAGGCATTGTGCCGATGGTCATCCTGTTCCTCGTCGGCCGACGATGGCTGGTGGGCGGAATGGCGTCCGGTGCGGTCAAGGGCTGAATGGGTGTGCGCTACGCCCGGACCGGCCCGGGAGAAGTCAGGACGAGTTCAGCGCCCAGACGTCGGCTGACTCTGTGAGGTGGTCCTTCATGGCGCGGCGGGCCGCTTTAGCGTCGCGTGACTCCAGCGCCGTCAGGATGGCCTCGTGGTAGCTCATGGCTGAGGCGGCGCGACCCGGGATTCCGAGCGTTTTCTCACGAATCTCAGTAAGGATGCTGCCGATGGAATCCAGCATGATCAGAAACAGCTCGTTTCCGGTCATCTCTGCGATGAGCCGGTGGAATTGGACGTCGAGCCTGGAGAGTGCCGCGACTTCGTTTTCGGCGCCGAGCATGGCGTCGAACGTCCGGCGTAGCTGCCGGAGCTGGGGCTCCGAGGCGCGCTTGGCGGCTAGCTCGACAACAGTCAGCTCGATCATCTGCCGCACCTCATGAACCTTCGAGTACGGCAGTTCGCCCGGGACCCGTTGCAGGCCGCGGATAAATAGGTGCATGGACTCGACGACGTGGTCACGGCCCACCAGGCCGATCCGTGCCTTGCGCCCGCTGTGTGCCTCAACCACGCCTTTACCCACCAGCGAACGGATCGCCTCGCGTACGACGGTACGCGAAACGCCGAATTGCTCGCTCAGATCGTGTTCGCTCGGAAGCTGCTGCCCCGGGCGCAGTTGACCGTCGAGTACCCGCTCAAGCAATATCCGGGCTACGCGATTAGCCAGGGCGTCTTGGCGTTCCACTTGTGAAAAGGGATCGACCGCCTCAGGCGTGTCTCCCGGAGGGGTCCGCCTCGGGTCACTCACGGTTTCCTCCATCGTGCGAGTGTCCGGAACGGGCGCGTAGACCTGAGAGTGCCGCTGGGCGTGACCATCGCAGGGTAACGGTAGGCAGCATACCGATTCTGGACCGTCGGCGCTCTAGCCGCGCCGACCTGCGGTCCTTCCCGCTATGTCTGGGCGGCGGCCAAGGCTGCAGGGCCCGGCTCTCGGCCACTCAGCGTCCTTGACGGCTCCTCAGCAATATGATGGAATGCCACATGCCAGTTAATAAGCGAGACTGCTGGGGATGCGGCTCGTGCCGAGCACGCTCACGTCGGCGCACGACCATAGCCGCTCCGTTCAATCGGCTTCGGCTTATTGATACCGGCCGCCTAAAGAGAGGGATTCGATAGTGATGCAGGTAGCAATTCTCGGCGCGGGCGGAAATATGGGGCGTCGCATTACGAAGGCCCTTCTCGGCGACGGCGATTACAATGTCCGGCACATCGAGCCAAGCGAACGCGGCCGGGGTTTGCTGGCCGACCTGGGCGTTACGGCAACGGAGCTGGAGCCGGGGCTAGCCGGCGCAGAAGTGGTCATATTCGCGGTGCCGGATCTCATCGTGCGCACCGTGGCCGCGGATATCGTGCCGAAGCTGGACCCCGGGACAAGCATGCTCTTCCTTGACCCGGCGGCGATTGCTGCTGACCGCATTTACCGGCGCGATGACGTTCACTGCTATGTGACCCATCCGACCCACCCGCCGCTGTACAGCCTGCTGGAGGAGGCGGACGCCGCGGCGCGGAAGGATTACTGGGGCGGTGGCTTGGCCCGGCAGGCCATCGTATTCGCGGTCGCGTGGGGCGACGGCGGCCCAACGGCGGATGCGGTGGAAAAGCTCGCCATGACCATGTTCGCGCCCGTCACACGATCGCATCGCATCACCGTCGAGCAGATGGCAATGCTGGAGCCCGCTCTTAGCGAGACGCTGACCAACGGATGTATTGCGATCATCCGGGAGGGAATGCAGCGGGTTATCAAGGCCGGGGTCGCAGAGGAAGCAACCAGGGACTTCCTGATGGGCCACCTCCAGATCGGTATCGCCATCATTTTTGAACAGCTTGACTGGAAGCTGTCCGAAGGTGCCGCTATGGCTCTGCGGCAGTCCAAGGACGCTCTGTTCCGGGATGACTGGTACCGGATTTTCGAACGGGATGCCATTATGGAAAGCGTCCGGCAGATCACCGGAGGCGACTGAGCACGGGCTGGGCCGAAGCCGTACCGGGCGGGGGAGCGGAAAGGAATTATCACGTGAGGCTCGGACTGTCATCGTATGCCTATACGTGGTCCATCGGCGTGCCCGGTCACTGCCCGGAAGATCCCCTGACGGCCATTCAGTTGCTGCACAACGCGGCTCGGCTGAACGTCCCGGTCGTCCAGATCGCGGATAACATGCCGCTGGACCGTATGCGGCCCAGCGAGATCGAGGCTGTCGCTAATTGCGCTGAGCGACTGGAAATTCAGGTGGAAGTTGGCACGCGAGGTATCGCGCCGCCACATCTTGAGAAGTACCTTGCCTTCTGCCAGCGGTTCAATTCGCCGATCCTGAGGATTGTCATAGACAGCCCGCAGGCGCACTACACCGCCGAGGCTGCCACTAAGCTGCTCCGATCACAGCGCCGGGCCTTCGAGCAGGCTGGTGTCATGCTGGCCATCGAGAATCACGATCGGCTTCCAGCGGCGGACCTGGCGGCGATGGTCCAGGATCTCGGCCCGGACTGGGTAGGTGTATGCCTGGACACCGTGAATTCCCTGGGGGCGCTCGAAGGCCCCGCCGTCGTGGTCGAGACGCTGGGGCCGTGGATCGTGAACCTGCATCTGAAGGATTTCGCCATCTTCCGCCCGCTGCACATGATGGGCTTTACCGTGGAGGGGCGGCCTGCTGGCGGCGGGCAGTTGAACGTCTCTCGTCTCCTGGACAGCCTGGCCGGGTATGAGCGGGAGTTCAGCGCGATACTTGAGCTCTGGACGCCTCCCGAACCGTCGCTCGATCAGACCATTCGCAAGGAGCAGCGGTGGGTCCAGGAGAGCGTCGAGTTCCTGGACCCGTTGTTCCAGTAAGGACCGGGCTGCTCAGCGCTGGGTAAGGCCGCCGTCCACGCAGAACGTCGCGCCGGTGGCGTAGCGCGATTCATCCGAGGCCAGGAACACGGCGATGCCGGCCAGATCCTCCGGAGTCCCCAGCCGGCCGATCGGGCTACCGGCCAGCAGTGCGTCCCGCCTACTCTCGTCGGCCAGCAACGTTTCTATCAACGGTGTCACCGTGGTCCCCGGGACGATCACGTTGGCGCGTATGCCGCGCCGTGCATAATCGGCCGCCGCGGTCCGCGCCAGGGACATCATGCCCGCCTTCGACGCCGCATACGCGGTGTAGCCAGCGCCGGACATGGTCAGCCCGGTGGGCGAGCCGCACAGGATCAGGGACCCAGACGGCGCGGCGCACAGCAGCTCGATGCCGCGTTTGACGCACAGAAACGCGCCCGTCAGATTAACCGCCAAGGTGGTGTTCCACGTCTCCAGCGTTACGTCGCCGGCCGGGCCGTCATGGTCATGCAGCTGCAGGCCGGCGCAGATGTACAGGAAGTCGGCCCGCCCCTGCCGTGCCGCCCACTTGCTCATCGCGGCCTGCACCTGTGCTTCGTCACGTACGTCTGTGGGGAGGGCGACGGCGGCGTCGCCGAGTTCGGCCGCCAAGCGGTCGAGTCCGGCCCCGGGCACGTCCATCAGGCCCATGGTGGCGCCCTCCGCGACGAAGGCCCGGGCGGCCGCGGACCCGATGCCACCGGCCGCTCCCGTGATCAGCCCCACCTTGCCGTGCAGCCGCGGTGGCCGCGGTTCCAGGCCGGGCGTGCCCGGCGCATTCATGCGTCCACCGCCTGGAGGGCGGTGACCGAGCGTGCTGGAAGCACCAGCCCTTCCGGGTCCAGGATTTCCCCGCCGACGACGGTTGCGCCGGTCACCTTGACGCCGGCCAGCTGGAGGGGGAGCGCCCGCGACGTGGTGTTCGAGGCCAGGACCAGCAAACCCGGTGGAGCGATGACCGCCAGCGTAGTGACACCGCCGGTGCTGGCTGCCTGACGCACGCTGGCACCGCCGAGCGAGCTGCAGAGAGCGAACACCTCCGCGGCCGGTGTGGTCTTGCCGTCTGCCGTGACGATGCCCCGTGGGCCGATGGTCCGGAATGCTGTGGCCGCGCGGGCACCCACCAGGCCCGACACCGCTGCGGCCAGGTAGACGGCGGTCAGCGGCGTGTGCTGCCGATCATCGACGTCGGGCCCGTTGTCTTCCGGCGGAAGTGGGTCGGGTTGCTCGGCAGTAGCGTTGAATCGCGGGCGCAAGGTGATCGGCCCGACGTCCACCGGCGCTCCCCGGCCGATCATCCGCGCCTGGGCGACGCCGTCCGCAATGGCAGCCGCGGTAGCCAGGATCGATGAGTCGTCGGTGTGATGGACCTGCGGGGTGAGCCCGTAGGTGACGAAGTCCCAGTCTGCGGTATCGAAGTGGCCGCGGTTGAGTTCGGCGAAGTGCGCCCGGCTGCCGCCGCCGATCTGGGCATCCCGGCCCATGCCGTGAACGGCCCGCCGGGCGGCCGCGACGGTGCCCACGTCGGTGGTGTGACGTTCGGGGGAGAAGACCGAGAGACGGCCGAGTTCGGCCGTCTGGGCGATTCGCCGCGCCATGTACGCCACCTGGCTGGGGTCGGCGACCACCCCGACGTCGAGCGGTACGCCAAGGTCAGCCGCCTCCGCAGCCGCCAGCTCGAGCCGGGCCGGCCACTCAGTGCCGTCCTCCAGTTCGACGTGCAGATGTCGCGGCCGCAGAGCATGAACCGCGGCTCGTGCCGCCGGGGCGACCGACGGCAGGCAGCAGGCGCCGAGGCCGAGCAGCGGCACGGTGCCTACCACCTCACGGCCAACGTTGACGCAAGGTACCGGGTCACTCGCCAGCCGCGGCCCGGCGGACGTCGCCGGGTGCGCCAGCAGCCTTATGGCCTGCCGCACGCGCTGACCTGGCTCATACCGCCGTGGCCGGGGCGAGGACAGCGGCGTCCCGTAGGTCTTCCAACCGGGATCGCTCCAGTTGCGATGATCCTCGACCTCGAACAGGTCGCCCTCGAACCTGATCTCCAGCTCGCTGCGGCCACCCACGCCATAGCGCATCTGCTCGACGTCGACGAACAACTGATTCGCGCTGATTTCGGCCGGAAACGTCCCGGCCTGCTCTCCGCCCGGCCCGCTGACCCGTACCGGCTGGCCTTTCAGCGCCTGCGGGTGCAGCAAGCAGAATCCAATCCGGTTGGCCTCAAAACTGCTGCCGGCCACGCCGTCCATCGTGAAGGACAGCTGCCCCGGCGAGGCGTGGATCACGCCCTGCCAGCGAAAGTCGATGTCATCCAGCTGGTGCCTGACCTCGAGCGTCGAGATGGTCCCCCTGCTGGTGGTGGCGGTGCTGCTGTCGACCACACATCCCGGAACGTCGCGCCATCCAGCGTCGCGCACGGCTACGTATACGGTGTCGAGCGCCAGGTGGCCGGCGACCTGGACGGCCTGCAACCTGTCCTCAGCCACGATCGCGGATAGTTCGCCCGCGTGCAGCTCAGGCAACCTCGGACCATCCTGCGACCACGGGATTGGTCAGCATGCCAATGCCCTCTACCGAGACGGTCACCGAGTCGCCTGGCCGAAGCCACAGCGGGGGAGAGCGGAAGGTGCCGCAGCCTGCGGGAGTGCCCGTGATGATGACGTCACCGGGCTCCAGGGTGATGTTTCGCGAGGCGTGCGCTATCAGTGCGGGAATATCAAAGAGCATGTCCGATACGGGCGCGTTCTGCCGCAGCTCACCATTGACGTGGCTCTGCACGGCCAGCTGGTCCAGCTCCGGTAGTTCGTCCGCTGTCACCAGGACGGGGCCCATCGGGCAGAACGAATCGAAGCCCTTCCCGAGGACCATCTGATGAGGGCGGAACTGTACGCCGCGGTCGCTGACGTCGTTGACGACCGTATAACCGAAGACGTGCGACATGGCCGACTCGGGGCTGATGTCCCGGCCTGGCGCGCCGATGACCACGGCCAGTTCGACCTCGTAGTCGACGGTGGAGGTCGGAGTGGGAAGCCGGATCGGGTCGCCGGGCCCGCACACGGAGCTGGAGAACTTGGCGAAGAAGCCCGGCTCGTCGGGCATGACCGCATCCGGGTTTTCTTCCTTGTGGCTCGCGTAGTTGATGCCGCTGCCGAAGATCTTTCCTGGTCGCGGTACCGGTGCCAGCAGGCGGAAGTCGGGTACGGCTGGCCCCGTGGCCGACGGCAAGGCGTCGGCGGCGATGACGGCCATCATGTTGGTGGCGCCGGTCGGCTGGACGCCGGCATCGGTCAGTATGCCGACTACAGCAGGGGAAGTAGCGGTCTGGTAGTGGACGAGTTTCACGGATTGACCACCTCGTAGGTTTCTTTGTCGATGGTCAGCGTCTGGCCCGGCCGCAGCGCGAGAGCCACTCGCCGACCCGACGAGTCATGCTGCGGCACCTCTTCGAGGAAGGCCTTCACGTCGTCATGGCCGACATCCTCGTAGTGCGTTGCCACGGCGTAACGCACGCCTAGCATCTCGGCGGCCATCGCTGCTTCGGTCGGGTTCATCTCGCCGCTGACCACCTCGCCGCCGCCGGGTGCGACGAGCGACCACGGCTGAGTGACGCCGAGGAGGCCGACCGTGGGCCGGTGCACGTCGCGGATCAGCTCCATCTCCTTCGTCACGGCACTGTCGCCGAAGTGGTAGACGCTGAGCCCGGGTTCGGTCTCCACCACAAAAGCCATCGGCATACCGGTGACGATCGAGCCGTTGGCGAGGACGGCCTGTGACCAGTGCGCGCAGTACACCGGCTTGATGATGAGGTCACCGACGCGCACGCGGATACCCCAGATGGTTTTGCGGATCTGGTTCTCCGGGACGCCGGCCTCGGCCAGCAGCAGGGCCGTGTCCGAGCCGCAGATCACGGGGGCGCCCGTGCGCAGCGCCACCGGGGCGGCATCCTGCATGTGGTCCGAGGCCGCGTGTGAGACCAGGATGACGTCCGGATCGCCGATATCGTCCGGGCCGACATCCGCGCTCGTGCTGCCGGTCAGGTAAGGGTCCATGAGCAACCGGCCGAATGGCGACTCGACGAAGTAACACGACGTGCCGTGGAAGGTGATGTTGGTGGTCACGTCAGGTAACTCCTTTCGAGGCCGTGCACCAGCGCGACCATCGCCTCATTTAGCAGTACGGGAACGCCATGGTTCCGGCCGGCCGCAGCGACCGCGCCGTTGACCGTCTCGACCTCGGTTTTGCGGCCACCCAGCACGTCCTGCAGCATTGACGCCTTTCCGGCACCGGCCCGCTCGAGCACCGCGTGAATCGTGGACACGCGTTCGTCGAGATCGATGTCCAGGCCCTGCGCGACCGCGACTGCGACCGTTTCCCCGGCCAGCTGGTCCACCAGGTTCAGGAGCTCACCGGGCTGCCCCACCGCCCCGGCATGGAGGCCAGTCAGCGCCGCAGTCGGCAGCGTCGCTGCGTTGAGCACCAGCTTTTTCCAGATTTCGGTGAGTACGTCAGCACTTACCTCGGCCTCCCAGCCTGACTCGTTCAGCAGCGTGGCGGCGATGTCGGCGGGGCCCGTCGCGGAGCCACGGTAGGGACCCAGCACGGTCTGTCCTCGGCCGCTGTGTACGACATGGCCGGGTCCGGCGACCGTACACGAGTTGTAGGTGACGCCGACGACGAGCTGATCAGGTGACACGAACTCGGCGATGCGATCAGCGTTCCCCCAGCCGTTCTGCAAAGTCACCACGGCAGTGGCCGGACCGATGAGGGCGGGCAGGTCCTTACTGGCTGCTTCGGTGTGCTGGGCCTTTACGAAGACAACGACCACGTCGGCGGGGCCGACCGACAACGGATCGGTGGTGGCAGTCAGGGTCTCGTTAAAAGGGCCGTCCGGCGTCTCGACGGTCAGCCCGTGCGCACTGATCTGCTCGACCAGGGCGGCTGAGACGTCGACGACCGTTACCTCGTGCCCAGCGTGCGCGGCGTGCCCGGCCAGCGAGCCGCCCATCGCTCCCGCGCCTACTACGGCGAGCTTCATACGGAGCCTCCGACCAGGATGACGGCTTTTTCTACTTCCTGCGGGTGATGCATGGCGTACTCGATCGCCTCCGGGGTGTCCGCGAGCGGATAAGTGTGGGTGACTAGTGCGGACAGTTGGTCTGCGGTCCGGCCGGCCAAGGCGATGGCGGCCGGGAACAGGCCCGTATTGTTGCGGGACCCGAGAATGTTGATCTCCTTGCGGGTGAACAACCCCACCGGGATCGCCACGTCGCCGTCTGAGATGCCGACGATGACGACGGTGCCGGAATGGGCGGCGCAGTCCAGCGCCATCCGGATGAGAGCCGGTACGCCAGTCGCCTCGACGACGACGGCGGCGCCGTCGCCGTTGGTAAAGCGCTCGATGGCGGCGCTGGCATCGTCGTGCTCTGTGTCGACCACTATTTCCGCCCCGAGATGCTGGGCAAGCTTGAGACGACTTGGCACCCGGTCGACGGCAAGCACGCGTGCGCCGCGGTCAGCGGCACCGAGCGTGACCGCCTGGCCGATTGGACCAGCGCCCATCACCACGACCGTGTCGTCGGCTGTAATGCCCGCCCGGACCACGCACTGCAAGCCGATCGTCAGCGGCTCGATCAGTACGGCCGTCCGCGTGGGCATGTCCCCGATGGCGTAGAGCCGGCTGGCCGGTACGGTGATGAACTCACGAAGCGCCCCGCCCACATGCGCGCCGATGACTTTGAGGTTGGTACAGCAGTTGTAACGGCCGCGGCCGCAGGCGAAGCAGTGCCCGCAGGCGATGAACGGCTCGACCGCTACCCGGTCGCCTGGCGCGAGCGGTCCGTCGTAGCCGGGGCCGAATCCGGCAATGCGCCCCACGAATTCGTGCCCCTGCACCTGGGGAAAGTGCGCGTAGGGATGCCGGCCGTCGTAAAGATGGAAGTCTGACCCGCACAAGCCGACGGCCTCCACGGCGATCAGCGCTTCGGCCTCGCCGGGAGTTGGCTCATCTGCCTGCCCGACCTCCATGACTCCGGGGGCAATGGTTGTCACTACCTTCACAAGGGCTCCTTCTGTCGTCGGCCGGCCGTCACGGGAGTTCCGCCTCGGTAAGTTCGACTCGTACGCCGTGCGGTGTGCCGGTAAGGAAGGCGCAGGGCTGTCCACGTCCTCCGGTGAAGATCAGTCCCGTCGGCTGTTCGCCGACTGCGCGCAGGGGCCGCCTCGATGTCGTGCGTACGGAAGCAGATGTGGTGCAGTCCTTCGCCGTGCTCAGCGACGAAGTCCGCCACACCGCCCGGGGCGACCGGCTGCACGAGCTGGAGTTGCGCGTCCGCGGCCGGCGCTTCGCCCAACTGGCCGCCCTCGGTCACCGCCGCCACCGGCTGGCGGGCCGGGACATCTTGGGCGGCGCTGAGATAGACCAGCCTGACTCCGGCCGCGGCAACGATCTCGTCGCCGGTCACCTGCCAGCCGAGCAGTCGCATAAACATCGCTGCGGCCTCGTCAACGTCGCGCACCGCAATCGCGACGTGGTCGATCGCCTGCCAACGATGACCGTCGCTCATGACTGCCCTCCTGCCATGAGATTGGATCTTGGTAGACCGTATGCTGGCATGCCACCGATGTCAATGGATGGGTCCGGCTGGTGCACGGTGTGCTTAGGACACGTTTCCGCGGCGCTGGGTCGCGGACGACTACCGCGCTCCCCAGCTCACTCGCGGCGGGCTGGGAGTTAAGCAGTCATTTCGTTTATGCCTGCGCGTCAGTTGCTAGGTCACGCCAAATCTCGCGCGACTCCTCGAGGTGCGCGGTCATGGCCCGCTCGGCCCCGTCGGCGTCGTGTTCACGGATCCGCTGCAAGATCAGTCCGTGCGCCTCGATAGCCCGCCCGGCCCTGCCGGGAACGCGCGCCACACGGCGCCGGATCTCCAGCAGAACGGGCTCGATCGAGTCCAGCATGACCAGGAAGAGCGGGTTGTGCACGCTCTCCGCGATGGCCCGGTGAAAACTGACGTCAAGGCGCGACGTCATCTCCGGATCATCGGAGTGCCCGCAAAACTCCTCGTGGATGGCGGCCAGCTGGCTTACGTCGTCGTCGGACGCTGACACGGCGGCCATCCGCGCCACCCTGGTCTCAATCATCTCGCGCACGTCATTGATCTGTTCGTAGGTCACGCCATCGACGTCACCATGCGAGCCCTGCATATACAGCCGCAGCGCCTCGCTGGCCCGTTCCACGTTGACCCGGGCGACGGTCGCACCACTGCCACTGCGTACGTCTAGTACGCCTTTCGCGGCCAGTGAACGCAATGCTTCGCGCACGACGGTGCGCGACACTCCGAAGCGTTCCCCGAGATCGCGTTCGGACGGCAGGCGATCACCTGGCTTGAGAGCAGCCTGGGCAATCAGTTCCAGCACGCTGCTTGTGACGCGGTCTGAGAGCGTTGGCGTACGCTCTAGCGCCTGAAACGGGATACCTTCGCCGCTAATCATGCCCTGCCGTCCTTGTCAACGAGATAACGAGGGCAATGGTACTTGGTATGCCGCCCGCACGATGATGCCGTTTCATGATCCACCGCCGCCAACATCCTGGCCATAGTTCCGTACCGCTTACTCAAGGTCGAACACCAGCAGCGCCTCGGACACCGTAGGCCACGGATCTACAATCCACCGGTCGCCGGATCTTGTGCAGGTAGCGCCAGCGTCACGGCCGTGCTCCAGGTCGACGACCCGCCGCAAGCTCAGCCCGCGGCGCCGCTGTAGCTCGACGGGGCCGCCGTTCGGCAGGTAGACGGCTGCGACACCGGAGTCGGCGTCGATGCCCGTGACGACCTGATCGGCGCCCCAGCCTTCGTCCGCGATGCTCAGCTGTTCCGTTGCCGGCGGCCCCAGGCGCAGGAGTCCCTCTGCCTCGACGATCCTGCGGCAGGTCACGGCGTCGTCGGCGCCGGGCAGGAACAGGGCCTCTCGCCAGTCGAGAGGTGTGCCGGAGAAGTGCACACTGCTGAATTCATCATCGTTACGGTGCCAGCCCCACAGCCCGTGGGCACCGTAGGCCACACCGGCTGAGGCCCCGGCTACCACACTTTCCCAGATCTGCCGGCGGACCGCTGCGCGGCCGAAGCGCCCCACCCCACCGCCGATCCGATGTGCCTCGTAGGAGGGTTCGGCGTTCATCACCGGCCGGTTGGCCGCGATCGCCCGATAGCGCTGGGCCAGCGTCCTGGCCCTGGTCGGTTGGTCACCGTAGTGCCCGGACTGAAAAATGAGCGCGTCAGCCATTGATTCCAGTTCCGGCGGCAGTACGGCATCCGGCGCCGAGTGATAGGCGAGCAGGCCCTGCGGCCAGGTCCTGCGCACGAGCCCGCTGAACTTGACGTACGTGTCGATCTCGGCCTTCGACTTAAATCCCGCGTCCCCGCTGATGACCAGCAACGCGCCGCGCGCCGGCACTACCCGCTGCAGTGCGGCGAGGTACTGCTGCTGGAACTCCTCAGGCATGACGAAGCCCGGCGTGCGTTCCGCTCCCCAGCTGTCAGCTGCGTAGTTGACCCAGAGGAGGACGAGGCCGCAGACGATGCCGGCATTTTCTGCTTCTTGCAGCCGGCCGCGCATGTGGTCGAAGAACCGGGGGTTAAGTTCCCAGCGCCCCTCGGTGCGGACGAGGTTTTCGTCAAACGGCATTGGCCCGGCCGGTGTGCGCTGTGACCGATCGTGAAGTATCGGCAACACAGAGATATAGGCGGCGTTAAAGCCCTGTCGTGAGCGGTGCTGGAGGTACTGACGCCACTCGTCGTCCTTGGCGTCAGCAAAGGCACTCCAGACCGTGTCGGCCAGCAAGAACGTGGCCTTTCCGTCACGTTCGAAACGTCCATCACTTACAGCGAGCATCTCGTCGCCAGACCTCATGTCGGCCCTTCCGTTGCAAGGTCACCGGCCGAACGTTACGCAAAGGCTTCACTCCGGTGACCAATGTGTTGCTCGGTCTGCCTAGCATCCTGTCAGATGGTATGCCATAGTATGAGCCTTGCTCGAAACGGGAGGGGAAGCAGATGGCACCAGTGCAGCAGCCGCTCAGGTGTGGCGGTGTGTCGCGGTCCAACTCACCCTCCTTTATAACGGAAAGGTGCAGGTCGGAGCGCTTGAGGTCCACATTCAGCCGGAGTGCTCCCGGCCTGGCCACCTGTTGCCATCGTGCTGCTTGACCGAACCTCCAAGCCATCCCCAAGAGGACCGGCCGGAGCGCACCGCCGTTCAGTGGCGCCGCCACCGAAATCTGGCGTCACCACAGGCAGCTCGCTGATAGCTCCCAAACATCTGGATAGGCCAATGGGCATCATCGGTACCAACAGGACGGTGACCTCGATGAGGAAACACAGACCAACAAGACTCTTGGCCGTCGGGCTGGCAGCAGCCCTCGGTCTCGGCTTGGCGGCATGCAGCAGCAGCGGCGGCGGAAGCAGCTCCAGCGGGAAGTCCGCGGTCACGATTCAGTTCTGGACCAACGACACGAACCCAGTGGAGAAGCAGATCGTTGCGGCATTCAATTCGTCGCATCCGGGGATCAAGGTACAGCTCACGGCCTACCAGACCGACGCTTACCTATCGGCGCTGGCTACCGCGGCCAGCAACCGGTCCCTGCCGGACGTCCTATTCGAAGGACTCGGCGATACCCTTGCCCACCAGTACGAAGATGCGGGGCTGATCGAGAACCTGACGCCGTACGCGGACAAGCTGGGATGGTCGAGCCAGTTTTCCCCACTATCCATCAAGCTCCTGACGTACAAGGGGCAATGGTGGGAAGAACCCCTCTACGACATAGCCCTGGGCATCTTCTACCGCAAGGATATCTTCGCGAAGCTCCATCTCAGCCCGCCAGCAACCTTCGCGCAATTCACCAGTGACATAAAGACCATCAAGGCAGCGGGATACACCCCCATATCCCTCGGCGGCCAGGACTACTGGCTTCCGATGCGCTTCTTTGACGCACTGCTCGAATACTACGGCGGGAACGATTTTTACACAAAGCTCGCCGAGCGGAAGGTCTCGTATAACTCCAAGCCGGTGGTCGAGGCATTTACCACTATGCAGTCCTGGACGAAGCAGAACTACTTCACGCCCGGCTTCCTTTCCATCAACCCCGTGGACGATTACGTGCCCTTCTTCCAGGGGGGCGACGCGATGGTCCTGGAAGGCTCATTCGAGGATGCGACGATCGTCGCCAACCAGCAGCCGATGAGCAAGTATGGTTTCTTCCCGTTCCCGCAGGATCAGAACCCCAACTTGCTCAGCACGTTCAGCCAGGGACTAATGATCGCCAAGAACACCAAGCACCTGCCGGCCGCCCTGAGTTTTATCGAGTACTACGACAGCAAGTCCAACCTGGAGAAGTTCGGGTCACAGCTGACGCAGCCCGTCGCCCGGCTCGGGGTGACGGCGCCGTCGAGCCAGCCGCACGCCACGCAGATCGCGAAGTTGATCAACAGCGAGGGTACCGGCTACCTGCCCATCGACCAGATCCTTCCTCAGCCGCTGGTCAATGCCTTCTCCAAGGCGCAGGCCGCCGACATCACGGGAAGCATGACGCCGACGCAGAGCGCAGCGAGCCTCGCCTCGGCGGTGACGTCGTACACGGGACCATGGCCCTGGGGTAACCAGCCGGTTCCCTGATAAACCCACCGGGACTTGACGTCGCCCAAGACGGCCACCGGCTTGGTGGCCAGGATGCGGCCCGCACTCCCTGCCGGGGCAGAGTGAGTGCGGGCCGCCGAGGCGACCAGCCCCCGACGGAAGCGAGGAAGTATGTACCAGCATTGGCCGCCCGCGTGGCCAGGGACGCCAGCGTGAGGACGTCACCGGCCGCGGCCAACGTCACGGGGTCGCCTGCCGCGTCGACGCGCAGGCGCAGCGCGCTGCCTTCGGCCGGGACCGCTGCTCCGCCGCCGTCCAGCTCTGGCCGGGGACGGCGCCGCGCGCGGCACGCACTGCTTTTCCTGTTCGCGGTTCCCGGCTTGGCCCTTTACTCACTGGCCATCGTCTATCCGGCCCTGGACACGCTTTACACAAGCTTGTTCAACTGGAATATTCTCAGCGGGCAGCATTCCTTCATCGGGCTCGGCAACTATACGGAGCTGTTCGGCCGGGATGGGACGTTCCACACCGCCCTGGAAAATACCGCGATATGGACGGCGATCTATGTTCCTGCCGTTCTCGCCGCCGGGCTGCTGGTGGCGCTCTGGCTGAACAGAAACTTTCGCGGACGTTCGTTCCTGCGCGTGGTTTTTTACCTACCGTTCGTCCTGTCCAATGTGGCCGCAGGCCTGATGTGGACGCTGATGTACTATCCCACGAACGGGCTGATGGACTTCATTACTGTCCATATCGGGTTGGGTGACGTCCAATTCCTCGCCAACCCGAATCTCGCGCTCTACTCTGTTCTGGTTGCCTTCATCTGGCAGGGCGTCGGCGCGATGATGATTATTTTCCTCGCGGGCCTGCAGGGGATACCAAAAGAACTTTTCGAGGTAGCCGATATCAACGGTGTGATGAAGTGGCAGAGACTACGCCGGGTGACCATCCCACTGCTCAAAGAAAGCTTCATCGTGGCTGGTTCCCTGGCCATCATCACTTCACTCAACGTGTTCAACATCATCTATGTCATGACTCAGGGCGGCCCGGGAGACGCCACTCAGGTCCTAGGGACGCTGACTTACTTCGACGCCTTCCAGTTCGGCGAATTCGGTCAGGGTTCGGCCGTCGCCGGCGTCTTGGTGATCATCGTGCTTATTCTCGGCGTCGGCTTTGTGAGGAGGACAGCTCGTGAGCGTTATGCCTAGGGCCGCCACGCTTTCAGCCGCCCGGCCTAAGACCCGCACGCCGGGCAAGAACGGATTGCGGCTGATTCGCCGGTCCGTCCTCGGGCTCGGCATCGTGATCGCCAGCTTCTTGTGGCTGCTCCCGGTCCTCCTGGTAGTAGCGGACTCACTGAAGAACCCGCAGGCGCTCTTTGCGAAATCCGGTCTGATCTCCATCCCCACCTCCCCGGATTTCGGTAACTACACGGCCGCGTGGACCACCGGCACACTTGGCACGTACATGCGTAACAGTGCGCTCATCACCGTCATCAAGGTGCCCGTCGCCATCATGCTCGAGGCCGGGGTCGCCTACTACCTGGTGATCCACGGCAAAAGCAGGTTCGCCAACTGGATCTTCGGTTTTGTCATTGTCGGAATGATCTTTCCGCCGCAGGCGGCGCTCGTACCGCTGCACAACCTCCTGCAGACGGTGCATTTGTTCAACACGTGGACCGGACTCATCCTGGTCTACATCGGCTTTGGCCTGCCGTTCGGCACGCTGCTCCTGCGCAGCTTCTTCCGGACCGTGCCCCAAGAGCTGCCCGAGGCGGCCCGTATGGACGGCGCCAGTGCCTTCAAGGTGCTGGTCAAGGTGTACCTGCCGATCAGCTGGCCCGCGATAGCCGCGTTGGCCATCTTCGACACGGTATGGACATGGAATGAGTTTCTGTTCGCTCAGCTCTTTATCACCAGCGACAGCCTGCGCCCCGTGCAGGCCGGGCTCATCGCTCTCAACGGCAAATACAGCGAGGACATCATGCTGCTCAGCGCGGGTGTCGTGCTTTCGATCATCCCGGTCGTGATCGCCTACGCGGTCTTTCAGCGGAAATTCGTCAACGGACTGGCCGGGGCACTGAAGGCTTAGGGGACAGCATGCGAATACTCGTCCTGGGCGGGACCGGCTTGATCAGCCAGGAAATCGTGCGTCAGCTCAGCCGCCGCGGTGATGACGTTACGGTCCTGAACCGCGGCCGCACGGCCGCCGACCTTCCGGATTTGGTTGAACGAGTTGTAGGCGACCGTGCTTCTCTTTCGGGCCTGCGGCCCTGGCTCGAAGAGGCCAAGGTCGACTGCGTGATCGACATGATCGGCTTTGCCGCGCAGGAGGCAGCCGGACTGACCGAACTCGCGGGCGGCGCGGTCAAGCACGTGGTGTACTGCAGCACCGTCGACGTGTTCGAGAAGCCGCAGCGTTCCTACCCCGTCCGCGAGGACGCGCCACGGAAGGCCCGGCAGAGTTTTCCCTACGCAATGGGCAAGGTCGAATCTGAACTTCTCCTCGAACGCGAGGCCGAAGAGGGCGCCTTCGATCTGACGATTCTGCGGCCCGCCCAGACGTACGGCGGTCCGAACCATGGCCCCGTTCATCCGCTTGGCCACCGCGACTACCACCTCTGGCGACTGGCGCAGGCGCAGCCCATCTTGTTGCACGGCGACGGCACCTCGCTGTGGAGTGCCTGCCACGCACGTGATGTGGCCGCCGCCTTCGTGGCCGCCGCACATGAATCAGGCGCCCGCGGCCGGAGCTACAATTTGGCCTCAGCAGAACTTGTTACCTGGCACAGGTACTGGCAGGTTGTAAGTGAAGTCTTCGCTGAAGAGCCAGCCGACATTGTGACGATTCCCAGCCCCACGCTCAGCCGCCGTTTCGGCGAGGACGCCACCTGGCTGATGGAAAACTTCCAGTTCAACAACGTCTTTGACTGTACCGCCGCCCATGACTACCTCGGATTCCAATCGCGAACGTCGCTGCGTGACGGCATGTCCGAGACCGCGGCAACTTTCGGCCAGCAATGGCTGGTGCAGGGCGCAGGCGAGGTGGGCAGCGAATACGCCAGGCGATACGAGGAAAGCATTAAGTGGTGGCTAACGCTCAATTCATAGGTCGTCAGGGATCGGCGTGAAGATCTGACTCATTCCGGCCCAGCATCCCTGTTTGTTGCGGTCCGGCGGTCGGGCGGCAAGAGCGCGACCTCCACGGTGCACGTTGCGGTGTGCAACGCATTGCTGACCTGGCACACGCGGCAGTGTCCGGCGATGCCCAGCAGGATGGCCGCGTCGTCGGGGGTAAGGCGCCATTCATCCTCGAGCCACAGTTTGAGCTGGCGCACCGCCTGGCGGCAGGCGTCGGCCAGCGAGATCCCCGAGACGATGGTGGTCAGGTGCGTGCTGGTGCGGATCCGCGGCGAGCCCATCGAAGCGGGCCGCGGAACGGGTGTCGCCGACGCGGTGATGCGGGTGCCGACCTCGGGCGCGCACAGGACCTCACCGGCGCCCATCGCGGCTTTGCAGTCGCCGAAGTACAGCAAGGCGCCGTCCACCTCGACGGGCAGGATCACGGTCGCGCCGGCCGTGATCGCCGGGCAGTCGAGGTTGCCGCCGTAAACGCCTTCGTGGCGGCTCAGGATCGTCTCGCGGCGCGGCGCGGTGGCCAGGCAGCCGATCAGCGGGTGGATCGGCAAGGCCCACCCCGGGCGGACGTGGATCACCGAGTCGTCGACCGGCAAGGTCAGCGCGTGGTCCTCCTCGTGCCACCAGTCGGCCGGAGACAGGGCCTGGGCGCGGCTGACCACGACGTGGGCCGGGGTCGTGACCACGATCGAGTCGATGCGGATCTCGACGGCCCCAGCGGCTGTCGCGCCGTCCACCCAGATCGGCCCGGTCACCGGGTTGAGGTTGTCTTCCACCCAGGCCGCGGACTCGGCGTTGAAGTCGGCCGGATTCCGGTAGCGCCCGGTGAAGCAGTCCGAGGTGTCGACGGTGAACTTCTCCCGGGGGGCGACTTGGCCGACGGCCGCGTGCGCCGGGCTGTAGACGTACTTCAGCTTCTCGGCCGGAAAGACCTGCATGGCTTAGCGCCGCGCGACGTGGAGGTTGGCGGGCAGCGGGGACTGCGGCGTCACCGGCCCGTAGCCGGGGAACTCCCCGTACTTCTCGAATACTCCCTCATAGAATCGCACCGCGTCGTGATCGAGCTCTATGCCCAGCCCGGGTCCCCGCGGGACGACAATGTCGCCGCCGGCCAGCGGGGCCGGCTCGGCCAGCAGATCGTGGGTAAGAATGGTCAGGAACTGCTGGTGGCCCAGCTGCGGGCTGGGCATTGTCGCCAGCACGTGCGCGGTCGCGACGGTAGTGATCCCGAGGTCGGCGAAGGCGTGCTTGACGATTGGGATTCCGGCCAGCTGGCAGGCCGCCGCGGCGTCCCGGAACGGGATCAGGCCACCCAGCTGATGGGGGTCGGTGACGATCACATCTGCCGCGTGCTGGGCGATGACCTCGGGAACCTGCCAGGGCAGCCACGCGGACTGGTTTGCGCCGATCCGCACCCGGCTCTTGCTGCGCAGATCGGCGAGGCCACGGATGTCGTGCATGTTGATGGGCTGCTCGACGAACTCGACCCCGACGTCCTCGAAGCGCCGCAGCGCGTCGACGGCCTCGAATACCGACCAGGCCTCGTTGGGGTCTACCCGCACCGCGATGTCGTCGCCGACCTCGTCGCGGATCGCGCGGGCCAGGGCGAGGTCGGCCTTGAGGTCGAACCCGATCTTGATGTACATCGTCTTGAAGCCGCGCTCAGCTCCCTCCGCAGCCTGCTCACGAGCCTTTTCCGGGGTGCGCTCCTCAATCGGGATGTACCAGTAGAACGGCACCCGCTCAGTGTCCAGGCCACCGAAGAACTGGTGCACTGGACAGCCGAGGGCTTTGCCCGCAATGTCCCACAGCGCCATCTCGATCGCCGCGACCGCGCCGTTGCCGAGATAGGGGTAGTGGTGCCAGCCGCCGTCGGCGGCCTGCCGCAGGAACTGCGACACCTTCAGCGGGTCCGCACCGATGACCCATTCGGCCGTCGTGGCCAGGGCCTCACGGACCAGGCCGATTGTCGGGCTGCCGGGAACCTCACCGATCCCGGTGATCCCCTCGTCGGTCCGGACTTCGACGATCGCGTTCGTCAGCCCCCACATCCGGCCGAAGCGCCATGTTTCCGGACGGGTGAACGGGACCGACACGACGTGCACGTCAACGCTGGTGACCTTCATGGCCTGACTCCTCGCAGAGACCGAGCTTCCCGCTAGTACTATTGCACATTGCACTGTAACGGGACAGTATCGCGGTGAGATGCCCAAGGTCCTCGGGCGCCCACGGTAACTGCACCTAGGCGGCCTGGCCCATGACGAGTGACATGACGCATGATCGGAGAGTTGTATGAAGCGGAGCGCTTGGCACGGTGTCCTGGTGGCGAACCCGCTACTCCTCACGCGCGAGCTTGAGGTCGATTATGACCGCTACGGTGCCCACATCCAGTGGCTGGCCGCGGCCGGCTGCGACGGCATCACGCCGAATGGCTCCCTGGGCGAGTACCAGACGCTGACCGAGGCCGAGCGGGCTCTTGTCGTGGAAGCGGCCGTGCAGGCTGCGCCGGAGGGCTTCTCCGTGATCCCGGGGGTGGGCGCCTACGGGGCCCGCGAGGCTGTGCGGTGGGCTGAGCAGGCGGCCGGGGCGGGCGCGGACGCGGTCCTGGCGCTTCCGCCGAACAGCTACCGCGCCGATGATGACACGGTCGTGGAGCATTACCGCGCGGTGGCCTCGGTGGGGCTGCCGGTCGTGGCCTACAACAATCCGCTGGATACGAAGGTCGACCTGACCCCGGCGTTGCTGGCCCGGTTGGCCCGGGAGGGTCTGATCGTCGCGGTCAAGGAATTCGCGGGTGACCCGCGGCGGGCTTACCGGATCCGGGAGGTCGCCCCGGATCTCGACGTGCTGATCGGATCCGATGACACCGTGGTAGAGGTGGCCCTCGCGGGCGCGGTGGGCTGGGTTTCAGGCTTCACGAGCGCCTTCCCGCACTCGTGTCTGGCGCTGTACCGGGCCGCGATCGACGGTGACCTGGGCCGGGCGCTGCCGCTGTACCGTCAGCTTCACCCGCTGCTGCGCTGGGACTCCGCCACGGAATTCGTCCAGGCCATCAAGCTCGCCATGGACCTGGTCGGCGTCTACGGCGGACCAAGCCGCCCACCTCGGCGCCCTTTGACCGCCGCCGATGAGGCGGCGATCCGTAAGCTGACCGAGAAAGCCGTGGGCGAAGGGCTCACCTGAAGCCCCGCCGCGCACCAGGGCCGTTAATCCGGCCGGGCGGCCTCACCTCTGCGGGTGGTCTTCTTCCCGTCCGGCCCATACCCCGCGCACGTGCCCGATGTGCGCGGAAATAAGGCGCTTGGTCGCCTCGGCATCACCGGATCGCAGCGTGGTCAGTAGCGTGTGATGCTCCCGGGCCGAGGTAATGAGACGTCCCGACTTGACCAGCGGTTCCAGACCAAACAGGCGGGTCTGGCGCCGGAGCCGGTCGACCAGGTCGGTCAGCGTCGGATTGTCGAGCACGGCGATCAGCTCGACGTGAAAACGGCGATCGGCGTCCAGATAGCGGATCAGGTCACCCTGGGAGGCGGCGTCCTCGATCTCATCGGCCAGCCGGGCCAGGGAGCCCGTCGCCTCCGGCGTGAGCAGGGCCGCGGCCCGGACCGTACTCGGGACCTCAAGCAGCAGGCGAATTTCGGAGATTCGGTCCAGGTCGAGTTCGGACATCGACACGACGCGGAACCCCTTGTTGCGGACCACCTCAACAAAGCCGTCTTTAACCAGGTCGAGCATGGCTTCACGCACCGGGGTCGCCGATACCCCGAATCGCTCCGCCAGGGCGGGCGCGGAGTAGATCTCGCCGGGCTGCAACTCACCAGCCACCAGGGCCGCTTCGAGGGCACGCCGAACCAGTCCGCGCAAGTTGCCGGCCTGGATGGTGGAGATGTGACTGGCGGGATCCTCAGCGATCGGCATGGTGCCCCTTTCTCGTCGCTATGTGACGTTACACAGTGCGCCTCGAAGCGCGGCACCATCGGGGGCCGCCGAACGTGAATCATCATTGGATGATCATTGACGTCGTCAGTGCCATGTGTAATAGTACATTGCACTGATCTCGGACGTTGATCATCTAGCCCTTCTCGGCATCGCAGTCGAGCAACCCCGGCCTCACTGGACGCCGGTTCGGGATCCGCGTCAATAAGGCTCGGATCGACAGCGAGGAGCACGCCATGTCTCGAGACTGTCTTGTCCTCCACCGCCCAGCCGAGATAGAGCGCATCGCGCTGGGCAGCGGATCGGCATCCTGTACCGTCCGGGGCTCGCGATGAGCAGCGTCTCCGAACCCGCGGAGAGCATCAATGCTCCTGCCAAGGCTGACGGCAGCGCCCAGGCCACCCTGGGCAGGAATGAAATTCATCTCGGCGGGTCGATCATCTTCGCGATGGCAGGCGCCGCCCCGGGACAGACGATAGCGATCACGCTGGCTCTGCTGGTGGCCACGGCCGCCTATGCCACTATCGTGCCCCTCATCATCACCACCGCCGGGCTTCTGTGCATCGCCCTGTCCTTCCACCGGCTCAACATGTGGCGGCAGAACGCGGGCGCGACGTTCGAATGGGTCGCCCGGGCGATCAACCCGTTTGCCGGGAACCTCGTCGGCTGGCTGATGCTGGTCGCCTTCTGCGGATTTGTCCTCATTGACGTGATTACCATCGGCCCGTCGGTGCTGTCGCTGATAGGCCTGTCTCCCACCAACCAGTGGGCCGGAGCAGCCGCCATCGTCATCATCGGTACGGCTCTCACAGCTACGGCGGTCGTCGGTCTGCGCCCCAGCGCCCGGCTGCAGCTCACCGTGGCGCTGATTGAATACACCATCCTCGTCGTGTTCATCGTCGGGGCCTTCGTGGCCGTCTACATCACGCACAAGTCCGGCACCGTGCACCCCAACCTGCACTGGATCAGCTTCAGCGCCCCCGGCGGATCGTTCAGCGCGTCCATGATCATCGCCGTGGCCGCCATCGCCGGCTGGGACGCGGGGATCTACGTCAACGAAGAGACCGCGCGGCCGGAGAAGAACCCGGGCCTGGGCGCCGTGATCGGCGTTGCGATCCTCGGCGTGATCTTCATCTTGATGTTCGCCTCCTTCCAGGGCATCTCCCACCTGGGCCCACTGCAGGCGCACAGCGCCAACGGCGCGGCCTTCGTTGGGCAGCGCCTCGGCGGGACGGCCGGTCAGCACATCATGTCGCTGGCCGTCGTCCTTTCGGTGCTCGCTACCACGCAAGTAGCCATCATCGGCACCTCCCGGCTCATCTTCTCCATGTCCCGGGATCGGGTCCTGCCTCCCCGCCTGGCCGTGATCAGCCCCCGCTTCCGTACCCCGGCGCTCACCACCAGCCTGCTCGGCGGCCTGATGATCCTCCTGGGGGTGCTGGACATCTTCGCCACCTCCGTGGATAGCGCCATCAGCGACCTCATCTCGGTCAGCGGATTCCTCTACTCCCTCTTCTACGCGATCACCGGCCTGGCGGCCGCCTGGTTCTACCGCCGGCAGCTCCGCAAATCCGTCACGGACGCACTGCTGCTCGGGATACTCCCGCTCGCTGGCGCCGGCCTGCTGATCTGGGTCGCCGTCAAAGCCGCTCAGGCCCTCAACGGCGCCGAACGGATCATCCTCATCGCCGTCGCGGTGCTGGGCGTGGTACTCATGATCGTGGCCGCCCGCGTCTACAAAGCGCCAATCTTCCAGCTCAAGCGAGAGACCGCCACCACCGCGGACGCCACGGTGCACATTGGCGCAGACTAGACCGCCCGCCGTCGGGCGGCGAGGGCCGCCCGCCTCTGCCGTCAGCTTGTTGCCACGCACAGTCCTAAAGGAGAGCCTGGAATGCAGAATCTGACCGGGCAGGTTGCCGTGATCACCGGCGGGGCCCGAGGCATAGGCTTCGGCGTTGCGGCGGCCCTCCGGGGCGAGGGTGCGAATGTGGTCATCGCCGACGCCGACTTCGGCGCGGCGAAGGCCGCCGCGGCGGAGCTCGGAGACGCCACGGAGGCCGTCGC
Source organism: Streptosporangiaceae bacterium (assembly GCA_965277615.1). Taxonomy (GTDB): domain Bacteria; phylum Actinomycetota; class Actinomycetes; order Streptosporangiales; family Streptosporangiaceae; genus Bog-532. Next base: position 2,331,031 of record CBDIDG010000005.1, read on the forward strand.
GGTCGAGACCGACGTTACCGACCGCGACTCAGTCAATGCGTCGGTGACGGAGGCCACGAGCCGGTGGGGCCGCCTGGACATCATGGTCGCCAACGCCGGCATCTACCCGCACATCACCCTCACGGAGCTGACGACCGCCGAGTGGGACCGCGTGCTGGACATCAATACGCGTGGCGCCCTGTTCGCGCTTCAGGCCAGCCTGCCTCCGATGAACGCCCGGCATTACGGGCGGATCGTCTTCATGTCGTCCATCACCGGTTCCGTGGTCGGGCAACCCGGCTACGGCCACTACGGCGCCTCCAAGGCGGCCATGCTCGGCCTCATGCGCTCGGCTGCCCTCGAAGTCGCCCAGCACGGCATCACGGTCAATGCCATCCTGCCCGGCAACATCCGCACCCCCGGTTTTGGTGACCTTGGCCCCGATCATGAGCGGCGCATGCTCGCCGCTATCCCGCTGGGCGTCTTCGGCGAACCCGAAGACGTCGGCTGGGCGGTGCGCTTCCTGGCCTCCCCTGAAGCCCGCTACATCACTGGTCAGACATTGATCATCGACGGCGGCCAGACGCTGCCGGAGAGCGCCGCCCCGGCCGACTGACCAACCTGCCCTATCCCTCGCTGAGCGAGGACCTCGCAAGCCGGGCCCAGAATTGCGGCGGGATCATCAGATCCAGGGCAGCGTGATCGTTCTCGAGTTCGGCCACCGATCCCGCGCCCACCACCACGGTATTGACGCCTGGCTGTTGCAGCGGGTACTGAATTGCCGCGGCCATGAGCGGTACATCGAACTCGGCGCACAGCTCTCGCATGGTATGTACGCGCTCGTGGACGTCGGGAGGCGCTGCACGGTAGTCAAATGTGCCGTCGCCGGGCTGAGCTGCCAGAATGCCGCTGTTGAAGACACCGCCGGCGATGATCTGGATACCGCGGGCGAGGCACTCCGGTACCAGTTGGGGAAGTGCAGTCGAATCGAGCAGAGTGGCGCGTCCGGCAATGAGGAAGACGTCGAAGTCGGCCACCGCGGCCATGCGCCGCAGTATCGGTACGTCGCTGGCCCCGACACCAATTGCGCGAATCGTTCCGTCGCTCCGCAAGCGATCTAGCGCGGCGTAAGCCTGCGCTATGACCGCGGGGTCGTGATCGTCCGGGTCGTGCAGGTAGACGATGTCGATGCGGTCCAGGCCGAGCCGGGTCAGACTTTCATCAAGGGAGCGGCGGACGGCGTCCGCGCTGAAGTCAGTCACTGGGTTGAGCGCAGGGATGTCGCGGTAGATCGGCCGGCCGTGATCCAGCAGTGTGGGATCGGGCGGCGCGTCCGCCTTCAGCAGACGACCCACCTTGGTTGAGATGACGTAACTGTCGCGTGGCAGCCCGGCCAGGGCCCTCCCGAGCCGGCGCTCCGCTACTCCTGACCCATACAGCGGTGCGGTGTCGAAGTAACGCACGCCCAGCTGGTAAGCGCGATGCACGACGGCTTCCGCGTCGGCGTCCGAGATCGTGCGCAGATAGTTGCCGAGCGGGACGGTACCCAGGCCCAAGCGGCCCACGTCGAAATCACGAGGAGCGGCTTCCGCCTGGTCCACGTGGTGGTCATCCCGGTTGGCTCGCACGGCGTCTCCCTACACCAGCGCCACGGGGCGGACCCACGAACCCGTGGCGCCGACGATCTTTAGCGGAAGGCAGATCAGGCAGAACTCGTAGACGTGGTCGCGAGCCAGCTGCTGCAGGTCGAGGATCTCCAGCAGGTGTACGCCGCGTTCCACGAGCATCGCCTGGTGGGTTGTGCGGGCCGGATCGGGGATGGGGTGCGGTTCCGTACCGGAGGTGTCGGTTCCCAGAACAGACATTCCGTGCTCATGCAGCCAGATAGCAGCGTCGGCACCAACGCCCGGCTGGCCGGCGAAGTACTGCTCGTCATGCGCGTGGAACTGAGCGATCTTGCCTGTGCGTACTAGTACGGCGTCGCCTGTCCTGAGCTCAGTACCCTGGATGCCCGCGCACGCTCGGAGTTCGTCGACCGTGATCTCGTGCCCGTCTGGCAGGGCCGGGACGTCCAACGCTGACGCAACATCGAACAGGATGCCCCGCACGATGATTGGCGCGATGGTTTCCGCTCCGTTATGCAGCCACCCGAAGTCCGCGTAGGACTCGGTCGTGCGATGGCCGCCGAACATGGCCCCCCGGGAATGAATATGGGCCAACCCATCGATATGCGTTCCAACATGGACTGAACCGGTGATCAGTTCCATGGAGAAGTCGAATGGTGGCGGGTTCTCGGGACGAGTCAGGGCCTGTGGCGTGCGATAGGGGGTGACCCGGAAGCCGCCGAACGTCTCCGGGGGACCCTGAAGCATGTGCTGGCCGAGCTCAGTGGCCAGGTCATAGCATCGACCTGCCCGCACGATCTGCAGGGCGCTCACCGGGACGTCGTGGCAGGTCGTCATGTCTGTCCGATCTGCGTGGGACGGCCCATGGTTTGCCGTACTGCCGGATGCCGCAAAACCATCGGGTTGGCCAGCGCCGCAGGAACACGGCCCTTCGCATAGGCCAGCACTGTGCTGCACGCCTCCGCCATCATGGACGCGCACATCGAGGCCGTGTAACCAACCGTGTGCGGGCTGAGCAACACCTGAGGCAGCGCGACAAGCGGATGGTCGCGTGGAAGCGGCTCCTGATCGAATACGTCCAGTGCCGCCCCGGCCAGTCGTCCCGCTTGCAATGCTGCGACGAGGGCACGTTCTTCCACGATCGGGCCGCGTGCGACATTCACCAGCACGGCCGTCGGTTTCATCAGCGCCAACTGGTCCCACGAGATCATCCCACGGGTGGTTGGCGTAAGCGGGCAGCATATGCAGACGACATCAGACAAGCTGAGCAGCCTGTCCAGTCCGGCTGCCACCACACCGTCGTCCAGTTCAGCGCCCACCGGCAGCCGCGGCCCATAGGCCACCCGGCGAGCACCGAACGGGGCAGTGAGCCGGGCGATCTCCTGGCCTATGTTGCCGTATCCGATGATCCCGATCGTGCGGCGGTCGATGCCGCTGCTAGCCGTATCCAGCCGGCTCGCCCAGTCGCCACGCCGGACGAGGCGGTCCTTCGCGGGAAGATCCATGGTTAGCGCCAAGATCATGGCTACCGCGCCGGTCGCCATGGGTCGCCGGATCGCCTCCGGCGTGATCGATACCAGAACGCCGGCATCGGTGCAGGCATCCAGATCGATCTGGTCGGTGCCGACTCCCAGACGGGCAATCAGACGCAGGCGGTGAGCTCCGCCAAGCTGCGCACCACCGATAGCGTTCCTGGAAAGGTGCACTAGTGCGTCGTAGTCCCCAAGCTGGCCCGGCGATAGCCGACTGACATCGTCGGGCAGGAAGCGGAGATCCATCTGGCTGGCCAGGTCGGCGAACGCTTCCGCGCCGAATGCGACCTCACCGGCCGCCGTTCGCAGATCGCTCGTCACTGCGACGTGCAGTCGTCTCATGCTTGATCCAGAGGTACCCCGAGCCGGTGGCCCAGCGCAGCGAATTCGCGGAAGGTTGACCTGGGCAGTCTGAGACCGCCCTGATTGGCAGCGCCGAGTCTGATGCATACTGCGGCCACGAATGCTTGAAGCGTGCCGGGAGGCAAAATCACTGAATCGCGGCTCGGATCCTCAACACCTCGATGCGGCACGGTCAGCTTATCCAATCTAATCGGCATTGGTAGGCTGGCATGCCATCGTTCCAAAGTCAACGCCGGAGTCCGCATGACCGTTCGGGCAGGCCAGACAGGGCCGAACGCCACCCGGCCAGCAGCGATCGTCACCGGTGGCGGCAGCGGCATCGGCGCGGCAATCGCCAAGCAGCTAGCAGAACGCGGCTGGGCAGTCGCCATCGCGGGCCGGCGAACCTCGCTGCTGGCCGAGCGAGCTGCGCAGATTGCCCGGTCCGGCGGTCAGGCCTTGGCAATTACCGCTGATCTGGCGAGCCCGCCGGACATAACGCGTCTCGTCCGCGAGACCACCGCCCGGCTCGGGCGACTGGACGCGGTGATCAACAACGCCGGAATTATGGCCATCGAGTCGCTCGAGGACACCACCCGGGAGACGTTCGACCAGGTCATCGCGGTGAACCTGCGTGCGCCATACTTGCTGACCCAGGCGGCGCTGTCGGCCCTGCAAGCCGCCCCGAGCGGCGCCGTCGTGAACGTCGGCTCCGCAGCGGCATCGATGTACCGCCCAGGACAGTCTGTTTACGGGAGTTCCAAGGCCGCGTTGGAGTACCTGACCAAGTCTCTCGCCGTCGAGCTCGCCGACCGGGGGATCCGGGTCAATGCGGTCATCCCCGGCCCGGTGGATACGCCGATTCACCAGCGGCCAGGGACCGATCTGGCCGCCACAAGGGCCGCGCTGAGCAGAGCAGCGCCCCTTGGCCGGATGGGCGGCGCTGATGAAGTGGCCTGGTGGGTGGTGCAGCTCGCGGCCGGCCCGCACTCTGGGTGGGTAACTGGTGCCATTGTGCATGTGGATGGTGGCCGCGTGCTCATGCCACCAGAACGGCCGCTGTGAAATTTCGCCGGGGCTGCCGCAACATCGAAGCATTCAGCGGCGGGATATTCCCGCCGCCCTCCTCATCGGGGATGCCAATCGGTCTATGGGATGATGCCGCCGTCCACCCGAAGCGTGCTCCCCGCGATGTAGTCGGCGAGAGGGCTGGCCAGAAACGCCACGGCGGCAGCGATGTCGTCGGGCCTGCCGAGGCGGCCGACAGGATTGGGGGCGTATTCACTGGTTACCTCAGGTTCCAGTTGGTCCCAGGAGCGCTGGTCCCCGGCTGAGCGCGCACGGTCCTCGAACATTCGTCGCAGCCCTGCCGTCAGGATCACACCTGGGCTCACGACGTTGGCGGTCACGCCGCTTCCAGCCAGGTCGCGGGCGAGCGCACCAGTGGCGTTTACCAGCGCGGCCTTGGCGGCGGAGTACTCGACCATGTTCGCCAGCGGTGTGACAACTCCCCTGGTTCCAAGCGTAATGACACGCCCCCAACCGCGCTGGCGCATAGCCGGGACCAGGACGCGCGCACATCCCACCGCGGACAGCACGTTAGCCGAGAAGGCGCTCATCCAGTCCTCGTCAGTCGCCTCGCCGAAACGGTGCTCGGCGAATGGCCCGGCGTTGGCCACGAGCACGTCGACAGGGCCATCGAGCAGGGCGGCATCGGCTAGGCGGCCGGCTCCACCCACGGCGGTAAGATCACCGAGGAGAACTTCGGCCTGCCCGCCATGTGACCTGATCCGCCTGGCTACCGTCTCGGCTGGTTCCTCTCGGCGCCCGTGGACGATCACCGCGCAGCCCTCAGCGGCGAGGCGCTCGGCTATCGCCTCACCGGCGCCCCCGCTGCTGCCGGTGACCAGCGCCCGCCGTCCAGTTAGCTGAAGGTCCATGCTGACAGGTTATGAGGCCGGTCGGGGTCACCACAGGACTCGACCTGCTCGCCGTCATCGTCCCGGAACCCTGAACCGCGTCGGCGGCGCGGAATCACACCTCGTACCGGCGATGTATTAAACGGCTGCCCTCGGTGGTGTGAGGAAAGCCGGTCCAACGTCCAGCCGAATTGGTCTGCCCGGCAAGTCGACAACGTTCCGCTGATAACCGCTTTCGCTGCGCCCACGCGATCTGGCAGAACGCTGACTGCTCATCTGCGGTGACAGGCGTAAGCGTGCGCTGGCTGGCCGCTCCGCTTATATCGCCTGTTAACGGGACTGTCCCAGCACAGCTGGCCGCGCTGAAGAGGCGCGCACTGTCAGCGCAGCGTCCCGGCCGACTTAGCGGAGCCACTCGACTAACACCAGGTCATCGCGCAGATCGGCGTCGTTGAGACACGTCGGAGTGGATCGGTACTTGGTCCGGGCTGTGCTGTTGATAATGCGCCCCAGTTCGCCGCAAGAGTCGCGCTTGGTCGCTAAGCAAAGTTTGATGCCGAAGGCGCCGATCGACAGCGAGATGAATGCTCGGTCATCGGCGTAGCCGACGTAGCCACCCATCATCGGTTTCACCGTGACTGGCCAAAAGAATTGTTGGCGCCACCTTAAGCAGCCGATCACGAAGCGAGCCGGATCCGCGTCGAACACGCGCGCAGTTCCCACGCTCACCGCTTTCGACAAACTCGCCTGCTCTCGCGATGAGCCGCATGTTATGCCGGCCCCACACGTGTCTGGTCGACTGGGGTACCAATCTCGATCAGCAGTCCGTCGGGATCACGCAGGTAGGCCACTCACTGACCCCACGGCTTGCTGGTGATCGGCTCGATCAGCTGGGCGCCGGCGGCAAGCGCTCGATCGACGGCGGTGTCGGGGTCGTCGGTGCTGAACGCAAGATCGAATCCGGCCGCCTGTTCGTCGCGACGGTTGGGTCGGAACCCGGCCAACAGATGCGGCAGCACGGTCGAGACCAGCGATTCTTCGGTGAACGCGAGGGTCACGCCGCTGGTCTCAAGTTCGGCGTAGCGGCCGGAGTCGCGGACGAAGCGGACCGCCATGCCCAGCCCGTCGCGGTAGAACGTGAGCGTTGCTCGCAGGTCGCTGACGTAGACGACCGTATAGGTGAAGCGCACCGTAGACGTGTCGAGCTGGCCGGCAGGCAAGTGGGGTGAGGTCGTCATCAGCCCACCCCCGTCGCGCCGGGCGGGGTGCCGGGCAGCTGGAATTGCGGATTCTGGATGATGCCGAATACGCCGCTGCCGTGAGGCAAGGTAAACGTGGCGGCGCGGATGCCATCGCCGACGTCCTCGACCGGCCCGTCCGGTGTGGCGCCGGCCTCAGTAAGACGGCGGTGGGCGGTATCGGCGTCGGCGACCCCCCAGTAGACGATGACGCCGCGGGCCGGATCGGCATGGGGATCCAAGGCGAGTTCGTAGCCGGCGACGCTGAAGCCGACGTAAAAGTCGGTGTCGAAGTACGGTTCGAGTCCGAGCATCGTGCTCATCCACGCCTTCGCCGCGGCCAGGTCGGGTGCAGGATAAATCGCGGTCCGCAGGCCGAGGAACCCGCCGGAGGCGGCGAAATCGCTGCCGGGGCCATCACTCGAGGAATTGGTCATGTGGTCAGGGTGCCGGTTACCCGGACATCAAGTCTTGTATGAAGGCGTCATCGCTGCTCTCCCGGCGGTACGCGCCGGGTGGGATGCGAGCGAACCGGGAGAAGGCCCGGGTCAGGTGAGCCTGGTCGACGAATCCAAGGTCGGCAGCAAGCATCGCGAGCGGGACCTGGTCGTCGCTGCGCAGGGTGCGCGCAATCAAGGACTGCCGGAGAATCCCGAAGGTCTCGCGCGGCGAGAGGCCGATGTAGATCGCGAACAGCCGTTGAAGTTGCCGCGGGCCGACTCCGCAGCCGGCCATGGCGAAGGTACCGGACGCAAACCGGGCCAGCACGGCGTCGACCTCCGGGTGCCGTACCAATGAGCCGGCACCCAGCAGAGCGCGCGCCAGACCGAACAGTTGCTGCCGGGGTGTGTCGCCGGATGCCGGACCGGCGATCTGGAGATCCTTTCCGCGCAGGTCGGCCAGCGATTCCACTCCCGCGACGCGCGTCAGCGTGCCGGGCAGCAAACGCAAGCCGTTGGTCTGCGAAGCGGCCAGCGTCACAACCTCGGCGGCTGGCATAGGCCCGTTGACCAGCACCTCGGTGATGCCGTTGTCGAGTGCGATGAGATCGACGCAGGCATCGGGCACGATCCGCACCGACTCGCCGATCTCGCCCTCGACTGACCACGCCGCCTGTACCACCGCGGTCAGATCGTCAGGAGGCGAGAACTCCCGGTACCGCATCCAGCCACTCTAGATCGCAAGTCATCAGGCTGCGGCATCGACGCAATCTTGATCAGTTGGGCCATGTCGTGCTGGACTCGTGACGCGCGTGTCCTGGTCAGGATTAGAAGATTCCATCGGGCTGCTGGACGATGGCGTAACTCAGCCCACCCGGCCGCTGACCCCCACTGACCGTCCGGCGAGTCTCTCCGACCGCCCTCTCAGCGACCTTTGCCGGAATGGAAGGTGCTGGCGCCACTGCCACTGCCTCTCTGGATCAGTTGGCGGTGTCGCGCGCTGCCAGGTCTGCGAGCCACGTGTCCAGAATCGGGCCTGCATCGTCCCCCACGACCTCGCGAACGGCCTGCTGGGCTGCGCTCCAGGCTCCTTCAGCGCCAGCTAGGGCGTCGGTGCCGGCCGTGGTGATCTCGACTTGAAGCGAGCGGCCGGTGGGGGAGGTCTCGCTGGTCTTGACCAGTCCCCGCTGCTCCAGCAGGGCCAGGTTGCGGCTCATGGTGGACCGTTCGACTGCCAGCCAACCGGCCAGATCCGACGGCTTTACCGGGGCGGCGGACAGCACCAGAGCAGACAGCACCTCCATCTGCGGAAGAGACAGGCCGAGTGGCCGCAGCTGCTGATCGAATTCCCGCGCCACGAGTCGCTGCAGCCGGCCGACACGCACCCCGAGGCACCCCGCCTGCATGGCCGCCGCGAACTCGCCAGCCCCGGAGTCCTCCGGCTTTTGTTGCATCTACATCACCTTCGTATGTAGTGTACGTACATCATCTTGGTGTACCTACATCATACGAGGTTTGGTGCACCCACCACAGAGGAGCTACCAAAGTGTCAGCTTTCGACGAGTTCCTGAACCGCAACCGGTCATTCGCCGACTCCGCTAGCCTCCAGCAGCTCACGGCGATGCCGGCCAACCGGGTGTTCGTGGTCACCTGCATCGACCCGAGAGTCGAGCCAGCAGCCTTTCTCGGGGTCGGGCTTGGTGACGCCATCGTGCTGCGCAACCCGGGCGGCCGGGTCACCGACACTGCCATCGCCGACATCGCGCTGATCAGTTTCATGGGCGAGTTCATGGGCGCCAAGGGACCGCCGATGGAAATCGCAGTTATCCACCACACCCAGTGCGGCATGGGGTTCCTGGCTAACGAGGAGTTCCGCCGCACGTTCGCCGCGCGTACCGGCTTTGATGACGCGCAGCTGGCCGCCCGGGCCGTGACCGATCCTGTCGCCACTGTCCGCGCCGACGTCGAGCGGCTCCTCACCTCCCCGCTGACCACTGCTCGTGTTGTCGCCTCTGGCCATATCCTCGACCTGCAGACAGGCCTCGTTTCCACCGTGGTGCCCGCCACCGCGCCGCACGCCGCCGGGGCGAAGGCAGCGTGAGCGCTTCCACGAGGTCCAAAACCACCATCGGCGGCCGGGCCGGCCGCCTAAATACCGGGGATACTAAGCCCGGCCTGGTGCTGGGCCTTGTCCTGCTCGCCACCTTCGTTATCAGCCTCGACACCACCATCGTCAACGTCGCCCTGCCGGCATTGAGCCAGCAGCTGCACGCCACGACCAGCGGCCTGCAATGGGTCATCGACGCCTACAACCTGGCCTTCGCCGCGCTGATCCTCACCGGCGGCACTGTCGGCGACCGCTACGGCCGACGCCGCACCCTCGCGGTCGGCCTGGGCATCTTCGCCGTTGGCAGTGGCGTCGCCGCGCTGGCGGGAAGCACCAACACACTCATCATTTGGCGGGTCGTGATGGGCGCAGCCGCAGCATTCATCTTTCCTACCACCCTGTCGATCATCAGCCAGACCTTTCCCAGCCGTGCCGCACGCGCCAAAGCAATCGGTGCATGGGGTGCCGCCACTGGCGTCGCCGTCGCACTCGGCCCGATCGTCGGTGGGGAACTGCTGGCGCACTTTTGGTGGGGCAGTATCTTCCTCGCCATGGTCCCGGTGGCGGCGCTCACCATGGTCGGCGCGCTTGTCCTGGTTCCCGGTGACCGCAACCCCCATGCCAACCCGCTCGACCTGCGCGGTCTCACCCTGTCCGCGCTGGCGCTCACCAGCCTCGTCTACACCATCATCGAGGCACCTGACAGCGGCTGGTCCAGCGGGCGGACCCTCGCCGGGTTCGCCGTCGCCGCAGCTGCCTTCGTGGCCCTGGCGGTCGCGGAGTACCGCCAGGAACACCCGATGCTCGACGTGCGCCTCTTCACCAACCTCCGCTTCACCGCCGCGAGCGGAGCAGTCACGCTGGCGTTCTTCGCCCTCTCCGGATTCGTGTTCCTTATCATCTTGTACTTCCAGATCATGCGCGGCTACTCGCCATTGGAAGCTGGCGTACGCGTGCTTCCCGTCGCCATCGCTATCGCCATCTCCTCAGGCCTGGGCACGGTGCTCGCCGTGCGGATCGGGAACAAGATCGTTGTTGCCGCCGGGCTGATTCTGGTCGGGGCTGGCTACGGGTGGGTTGCCGCCTTCCAGACCCCGACCACGTCCTACGGGCTGATTGTGCTGCAGATGATCCTGCTCGGGACAGGGATGGGGCTGAGCACCGCGCCCGCCACCGAGTCGATCCTTGGCGTCGTCCGTCCCGAGCAAGCCGGCGTCGGATCCGCGGTCAACGACGCCACCCGCCTCATCGGGGGTACCCTCGGCGTCGCCATCCTTGGCAGCGTCTACGCCAGCCTTTACCGGGCGAAGGTCGCCACGGCGGCGGTCCCCCCGGCAGCTCGGGAGGCCGCCACAACCAGCTACGGAGCCAGCCGCGCCGTCGCCGCCCACCTCCCGTCGGCTGCGGCGCACAACCTCCTTGCCCACGCCAACAGCGGCTTCCTCGACGGCCTCCACGCCGGCTGCGCCACCGCCGCCGGTGTCTGCGCCCTCGGAGCCATCATCGTCGCCATCTACCTCCCCGCCCGCCCCTCCACCCTGCACCCCGCCGACGCATTGGACAGGGACACCGGCGAGGCAACCAGGCCCGCAGTTGCCGCACCCACGGCCCCGCTCCTCCGGGGCCGCCCTGAGCCGCTTCTCCCCGGCAGCACAAGATGATCCAAGCCCCCAGTGCCAGCCTGGTCTTTTAACTACCGTTCGGGGCGCCGCCCCTGAGACCACGGCTCGGTGCCAACACATTGTGCGGCTGACCACACGTCCTGCACAGATGAGTACACGAGCGAACTGAGCGGGCCAGCGAGGGCCACTCAGTCCTACAGCCCTGGCGTGTAACGGCATCCGCCGTAGGTGTTAGACGGGCCGCCGTGATGCTCGCCATGATCGGCCATGGACAGAAAGCGAGGTTTCCATGGCTGATGAGCCGGCGACAGCGACGATGAGGCCCACGATTTCCGGTGCCTGGGCGGACACGATTATCTCCGCGGCGACATCCAGGGCAGCGGCCATGTCCGTTGCCGTCACCGTGGTGGTGGTCGACGAATCGGGAGTGGTCAAGTCTATGACCAGGATGGACGGGGCCCCGCTGGTCAGCGTGCGGACAGGCATCAACAAGGCCTACGCCGCCGCCGCGATCGGGATGCCGCCGGACGACTTCTACTCCGCGATCGAGGCTGATGGCGCGGCGGTGGCCTCGTTCGCCACCCGGCCCGGCCTGGCGCTGGTCGCCGGTGGCCTGCCGGTGGTCGTCGACGGACAGGTAGCGGGCGGGGTCGGCGTGGCCGGGGCGATGACGGGCGCGGAGGACCGTTCCATCGCCGAGGCCGCCGTCGCGGCGGTCACCGGGTAGCTCGCGCCAGCAGAACGCTGACCAAGCCAGCCAGCATCCGTGATCATGGCGCCGCGTGCAGCGATTCTTATGTTGGGACAGTCTCCCGTCGGCCGCTGGGTTCGGCAGCCACGCCGAATGGCCGCCCTCAGCCGGGCGGCGCGGGCCGCGATCGTTTCCTTCGCCGGCTTTGCGATCGGCCAGTGGGTCTTGGGTGAGGTCCAGGTTGCGGTGTTTGCCACCTTCACCGGCCTCGCGCTGGTGGGCATCGCCGACTTCGGCGGCACCCTGCGAACCCGGTCCGGCGCCATCGCCGGCGCGGCCGTGACCGGGTTCGCTCTGGCTGCCCTGGGGACCTGGGCCTCTTCCCAGCCGGTCTGGGCGGATGCCGTGGTTACCGCGGTCACGGGCGCAGGCATCGTGACGATCGCGCTGCTGGGCGGCTACCTAACGGCAGGCGCCAGCGCAGTCACGCTGTTCTACCTGATCGCAGTGGGCTCACCGGCGCCGGTGAGCGTGATCGGCCAGCGTCTCGCCGGGATCGCTATAGGCGGCACGCTGTGCGTGATCGGCGCGGTGACGCTCTGGCCGGCCCCGGCGACCGCCCCCGCGCTGGACGTCCTGGCCGGACGACTGAACCAGCTGGCTGGCCGCCTGCGGACCATCTCCTGCCCAGGGTCGGCGGCAGGCGGTGAACCTGCCGGGATGACGCCCGTGCGCGCGGTGATCGACGCGCTGGAGGAACGGCCCGCGTCGCCTACGGCCGCGGACCGGGCGGCGCTCTACCTGGTCAACGACACCGAGCGCCTGGACCGCCTGCTGCGCCGGACTGACCCGGTCGCGATGACCGGCGCGGAACGCGAGGCGGCGGCGCTACTGGCCAAGGACGTTCAGGAGTCATCAGCCAGGCTCGCGGCTATCGCGCGGCGAGGCCGGCCAGCCGCGCCTTCCCGGCCGGGACCACCCGGTGCCGGAACCGGCGTGCGGCCGTACTCGCTGGTGGCCCGCGCGGCTGTCGTTACCGCTAACATCGGCCGCCACATAGAGGTGATTACAGGTCAGTCGACGGTGAACTCATCCCAGGCCGGGACGCTGTTCGCTGCCGATACATCTCCTCGCGGACTGCTCGCCCATGGCCTGCTTCGCCTCCGCGCGAACATGACATGGCGTTCAGTGCACCTGCAGGACGCCGTTCGCCTGGGTACCGCGCTCGGCCTCGCCGTCGCCGTCGCCCGCGTCCTCGGCTTGCAGCACGGCTTTTGGGTGGCGCTGGCGACCCTGACCATCGTCCGGTCCACGGTCAGCGCGACCGGCCGCCGGGCCGGCCAGGCTCTCGCCGGTACCGCGGCTGGCTTCGCCGTCGCGTTCGCCATTATCGAGACGGCCGGAACCCACACCGCCGTGTACGCCGTGCTCACCCCCATGGTCATCTTCGCCGCCATCTACGCCGGTAACGCGGTCGGCTTCCTGGCCGGACAAGCGGGGTTCACCGTGGCCGTGCTTGTCCTATTCAGCCTGCTGGCTCCGGCGGGCTGGCGCATCGGGGTTGTCCGGGTCGAAGACGTCGCGGCGGGCGCATTGATCGGCCTGGCCGTCGGCGCGGTCGCGTGGCCACGCGGGCCGGCCGCGGCTGTCGGGCCGGCCATCGCTGGCCTGCTGGACGCTTCGTCGCGGTACCTGACCCGAACCCTGCAGGTCATAACGGGCAGCCAGCGCGGCACGGGCACGGCGGACCCCGGCGGCAGTGACCCAGCCGGCTTGGCCGACACTCGCCAGAGCGCTGCCAGTGCCGCGATCGTGGCCGAGAGCGCGTTCGCCGAATACCTGGCTACCCGGCCGGGCCCCGCCGCGGTGCGGGAAACCCTGTGGTATCTGTCGGCGGCCAGCCGGCTGTGGTACGCGGCTGACATCCTGCGAACCATACCGGCCGGGGAGCTGGGCGGTCCTCGCTGGGACACGCTGGCCCCGCTCGCGCACGCGCTGGAAGGCACGGCTGACCGGGCCACCAGCCGGTTGCGCGCAGGCTCACCCAGCCGGCCCCGCCGGGCGGGCTGGCGCAGCCAGAAGAACCTGCTGGGCCGTCCGGTTACCCCGATAACTCACTCGAAGGATGGATCGACGACCTGACCCGCCAGCTGACGCCGGACCGCGTGTCCGGGGACGGCGCGGTTACAAATCCAGCGGATGCAGGGGAATGATTTCGGTGCTGATTAGGCCGGCCTGCGCCAGGGGGAGGTCGGCCGTTAGCCGCGCGGCCTCGGCCTCGTCAGAGACGTCGAACATGAGCACGGCGCCGGGACGCCCCGGGCTCCACGCGCCGGTGAGCACGCCGCTGCCCTTCAGGTCGCGCAGCGCGGCCGTCTCAGCGAGAACCAGGCGCCGGAACTCCGCTTGATCCGCGCCCTCGGCCGGACGGCAGATCACCAGAATCAGCATGCTGTTCCATTTCGCTAGGGCTGGAAGCCGGATTCGGTCCAGCGCTCGAACACGTCTGTCTTCTCCTGCGGCCAGGCCCCGTCGCAGGGCATCGTCCCGTTACGGAGCCGGTCCAGGATGTCCGTAGCGTGGGCCTGGACGTCGGCCGGTGACCAAGGTCGAATACAAAGATCATCGATTCACGGTCGTAGGATGGCCTAGCGTGAACATCGAGTTGCGGCATCTGAGATATTTCGCCGCGGTCGCCGAAGACAAGAGCTTCACGGCCGCCGCCCGCCGGGTCCACGTCGCCCAGCAGGTACTGAGCACCCAGATCAGGCAGCTGGAAGAAGCGGTGGGGGCCCAGCTGCTGGAGCGCGGCACCCGCGGCGTGACCGTCACCCCGGCCGGGGCGGCCTTCCTCGCCGCGGCCCGGGAAACGCTGGCCAGCCTGGACCGTGGCGTCACGGCGGCGCGTAACGCGGCCCGGGCGGTGACCGGCACCTTGTCCGTCGGGATCAGCCTCGCGGCCGGCGGTGAGACCAGAACCATGCTGTTGGCCGCGTTCGAGCGCGCCTACCCGCAGGTCGACGTGCGGCTGATCACCTTCGATCTCACCCAGCCGGCGTGCGGGCTGATGGACCGCAGCAGCGATGTCGCCTTGCTGCGCCCTCCGGTGGCCGCTGCCGGGATCGAGCTGCGGCAGCTCGACGAAGAATCCCGGGTGTTCGTGCTGCCCGCCGGGCATCCGCTGGCCTCCCGCGACACGCTCACGCTCGCTGACGTGGCCGGCCAGCCCTGGGTGGCTGCCAACCTGGCCACCGACGGGTGCGCCCCAGCGCCGTGGCGGGATGACTGGCTGATCAACCCCCGGCCCGGCGGTGACATGCCCCTGATCGGGGCGGTGGCATGCACGATCGAAGAATGGCGTGAGCACATCGTGGCCGGCCACGGCCTGAGCCTGTGCCCGGCATCGGCCGAGACTTATAACGCACGGCCGGGCATCGTGTTCGTCCCGGGCACGGACGTGCCACCCACCGCGCTGTGCGTAGCCTGGCGCGCCGACGACGACCGGCCGGTGGTGCGCAGCTTCGTCAATCTGGTGACCAGCGTGGCAGGCCAGGGTCCGCGAGATCACGACGCGGTCGCGGTGGCTTAGGCCGCGGTTGCCGCAGGTCTGTCGTGCCGTCCGCATGAGCTCTACGCTCACCAGAGAACCTCCGGGGTACCCGGATCACTGGATCCAGGCTCTGCGAGCATCCTCCCGGGCACCACCGGCAACCGGCCAACACCTGTTACGGATAACGGCACAGCCCACGGCTGTGGGGCGCCCCTGTCCAGCTCGGAAGCCCCGTCTAGCTCGGAGTACTCCGCAACACCCTGCCACTTTGCAGTTGATGCAAGTTGCACAACGTGCAAGTATAGGCGTGTGACTTCGACGGTGCAGGAGCATGGCCGGGAGCGCAACAAGCGCGCGACCCGTCAGGCGTTGCGCGCAGCGACGTTGGCGCTCGGCCTGGAGCGAGGGCTGTCCGAGGTGTCGGTCGAGGACATCGCGCGGCGGGCGGGAGTGTCGACGCGCACGTTCTTCAACTACTTCGATACCAAGGACGACGCCGCGCTGATCGAGTTGTTCCTGGTGACCGACGAGGAGCTCGCGGTGTTCGCCGCCGGGAACAGCGCGGCCGGAGTGTGGGCGGATCTGACCCGGATGCTCACCGCCGATGTGGCACGCGCGGGGCGTGATGGCCAGGATCTCCCGCGCTACCTGCAGCTCCACGCGCAGCACCCGGAGCTGGCCGCCCGCCAGATGGGGCACTTCGCCTCCTTCCTCGGGCGGCTGGCCGATGCTGTCGCCGCACGAATCGGCGGCGACAGCCCGGAGAGCCGGATGCAGGCCGAGGTGATGGCCGGGGCATGCGTCACCGCGGTGCGCGTCGGTCTGAACCAGTGGGCCGCCCAGGGCCAGCAGCGCGCTGCGGCCTCGTACGTCAATGCCGCGTTCACCCTGTTCGACGGGGCGTTCAGCGACGTCACCTGACCAGCACTCGACCACTCCACTTCGCCAGCGCTGCTGCTGGCTCCGAGAAAGGGCCCACCATGGCTGCGCGCACTGACCCGATCCCTGCCGGATCCCTGTCCGCGATCGACGTGACGGCGCCAGGGTTCAAGGCCGATCCATTCCCGTTCTACGCGCGCCTGCGCGAGGAGGCTCCGGTGGTCCCGGTGACGGTGCCCCGGATGGGGACCGTGTGGTTGGTCACCCGCTACGACGACGTGGCCGCCGTCCTCAAAGACGAGCGTCTGATGAAGAACCAGCGCACCGCGCTGACCGCGGAGCAGCTGAAGAAGGTGCGCACCCCCCCGAAGATGTTCGCTCCGCTGGAGCGCGGCATGCTGAGCCTCGACGGCGACGATCACGACCGGCTCCGCGCGCTGGTGCACCAGGCGTTCACGCCACGGCGAATCGAGCTGCTGCGTGTCCAGGCCCAGGTCCTGGCCGACGACCTGCTCGACCGCGCGGAGCACCGTGGCGGCGGGATGGACCTGATCGCTGACTTCGCGCTGCCGATCCCGCTGGTGCTCATCGGCAGGATCCTCGGGGTGCCGGAGCGCGATAACCCGAAGTTCTCGGCCTGGTCGAAAACGCTGATCGGGACCGCGTCGCGGCGCAACCCGCTCACCGCGGTGCCCTCGGTGCTGCGATTCCTGCGCTACCTGCGTCGGCTCATCGCCGAGCGCACCAAACACCCACGCGACGACCTGATCTCGGCCATGGTCCGGGCCCGAGAAGGCGACGACCGGCTGACCGCCGATGAGATCCTGGCCACGATCGTGCTGCTGCTCACCGCCGGGCACGAAACGACCGTCAACCTCATCGGCAGCGGCGTCCTGGCCCTGCTGCAGCACCCCCTCCAGCTGACACGACTGCGCGACGACCCGGATCTGATCAAGCCCGGGATCGAGGAGCTGGTCCGTTTCGTGGTCCCCGCCGAGCAGGCCACCCAGCGCTACGCCCGCCAGGACATCACCGTCGCCGGTGTCACCATCCCGCAAGGATCCACGGTGCTGGCTGTCCTGGCGTCGGCGAACCGGGACGGCCGGTTCTTCGACGACCCCGACACCCTCGACATCGCCCGGACACCCAACCGGCACCTGTCCTTCGGACAGGGCATGCACTACTGCCTCGGCGCGCCGCTGGCCCGGCTCGAGGCCCAGGTCGCGATCCCCACCCTGCTACGGCGCGCGCCCGGGCTGCGCCTGGCCATAGCCCCTGAGCAGCTGCGATGGCGCGGCGGTATCATCCTCCGTGGCCTGGAAACGCTGCCAGTGACCCTCACCTGAACGGGCCATGCGACGCAGCGGCGGCCGGACGTGCAATCAGTCCTGGCCGCCGCGGTCTTGCCCGGCCCGGCGCAACTCGTGCAGGACCGCCACGCCATGGCCGCGGGACTGCTCGTTTTCCGCTGAGCCGGGACTGAGAGTGCTGGCGAGGGTGAGCAGTCGTTCCAGGTGCGAGGGCTGGTGGTCGTGGCGCCAGAGGAGCCCGAGGTCGATCGTGGGCTGGGGCCGGAGCCGGAGGTAGGTGATGCCCGGCAGGGCTACCGCGGCGGCGGTGTCGCGGCCGATCAGCGCGACGGCGGCGCCGGCGGCGACGATGGGGAGGACGTCGTAGGCCCACAGGCCGCGGTGAACTATCCGGGGCTGGGCGCCGTGGCCGGCGAGGAGGTCGAGCACGTCGTCGTACCACCAAGGGTTTTGCGCGCGGTCGTAGAACGCGAGGGGCTCGCCGTCGAGGTACCGGAGGGGAACGGCGTCGGCTGCGGTGCCGAGGACGTTAAGCGGATGCTGTTGCGGAACAGCGAGCAGCAGTGGTGTGCGGTCCAGACGCTGGTAGTCCAAATCGGGATGTGGGCTGCGCCGGACCCGGGCGAGGGCGGCGTCGACGCGCCGGCCGAGGACGGCATCGACGCGCGAGGAGGTGCTCGCGGTCGCCGTCAGCGCGACGGGGGTGGCCGGTGCGGCAGCGCTGTAGGCGCCGAGCAACTGCTGCTGGACGGTGTCGGCTTCTGCGCTGACCGCCAATCGCAGGACAAGCGTGCCGCTGCTCTCGGGGGGGCGGGCCGTGAAAAGGCCGGCCGTGGAGCGCCGGCCCGATTCGGCCGGAGCCCTCGTTTCGGCTGGGGCGGCGGGGCGGGCGGCGGTTTGGCAGGCGGCGATGAACTGCTGCACGTCAGCACGGTGGTCGTCCCGTCGCCAGGCCGCGTACACGATGCTCGGGGTGATGCCGCGAACGGGCCGGAACACCATCCCAGGCCGGGCGTAGTACGTGGCGGTGGAGGCGGCGGTGATGGCTATACCGCGCCCGGCGATGATCGCGGCGGCCCACTCTTCAGGGCCGTTGACCGGGTCCGCTAGCTGGGCCGGGTGACCGTGCCGCTCCTCGACGCAGAGCCAGTAATCCCGCCAGGGGCCGGCGGGCAACGGCACGAACGTCTCGTCGAGCAGGTCGCTCAGGTCCACCTCTTCTTGTCTGGCGAGGTGGTGCTGTTCGGGCAGGGCGAGGACCCGCGGCTCGTGACGCAGCTCGGCGATGCGGACCAGGTCCAGATCGGGTACCGGGTGCCGCAGCAAGGTGACGTCCACGGCGCGGCTGCGCAGCAGTGCGGTCGGGTCGGCCCAGGACAGCTGGGTCGTGACGATGCGCCAGCCGGGATGGGAGGCGCCGAAGGCGGCGGCCGCGGTCCGGGCGAGGTCGCTGGTGGTCGCGGCGGTGAAACCGACGCGCAGGGCACTGGTCGTGGCCCGGGCTGCCACGGCAGCGGAGTCCCATCCGCTGAGCAGGGCCGGCGTTCGTTGCAGCAGCACCTCGCCGGCGTCACTGAGCCGCAGCCCATGCGGCTCCCGGGCGAACAGCGGGACACCGAGGTCTGCCTCGAGCTGGTGGATCTGCCGGCTCAGCGCCGGCTGGGTGATGTGCAGGCGCGCGGCTGCGCGGGTGACGCTGAGTTCCTCGGCGACGGCGATGAACGACCGCAGCAAACCGCAGATGCACATCCACGGGACCACGGTATGCGGATTCGGCATACCAGACGGCATTGGACGCCGCCAGGAGGCGCCGGCTGAAGTGGCTCCCGCAACCGCCCGAAACGCTTCAGGAGTCCGGAGGCCGCGATGAGCACCACGAACTTGCCCCCTACGCCCGACGCCGGCCCCGCCGCGGCGGCTCCGCCCGGGACGGTCCCGGCGGTGGTCGACGGCACTCGCCTGCCAGCCGTCGGCCCGGCGGTGCGCCAGGAGGTGAGTTTTGACAGTGCCGGCTGGCGCCTGGCCGGGAACTTGTACCGCCCGCCAGGGGCCGCACCCGGGCAGCGCACCGCGGCGCTGGTGATGGCCGGCCCGATGACCTCGGTGAAGGAGGAGACACTGCCGCACTATGCGGCGCCGCTGGCCGAGGCCGGGTTCACCGTGGTCACCTTCGATAACCGTAATTTCGGCGGAAGCGACGGCCCCCGCCCGCAGCACCTGGACACCTACGAGCAGGTCGAGGACCTGAAGAACGCGCTGTCGTACTTGCTTACTCGCGATGATGTCGACCCCGGCCGGGCCGGCCTGGCCTGCGTGTGCCTCGGCGCCGGGTACGGCATGGAGGTCGCCGCGCTGGACCGGCGGGTCAAGGCCGCCGCGCTGATCGCCGGCGGATACAACATCACCGACACCTACCTCGGCATGCTCAGCCCGGACGGGATGGCCGGCTACCTAGCCAACCTGGGCGCGATGCGCCAGCAGCATTACGCCACCGGGGAACAGCAGTGGATACCGGCGGTCGCGCCACCGCCAGGGTACGGGCCGAGCTCGATGCCGATCCGGGAAGCCTACGAGTACTACACGACCGCGCACGAGCGGGAGGCGCCGACCTGGCAGAACCGCCTCACCTGGGAATCCATGGAGACCCTCGTCGGCTGGAATGTACTGGGTCACGCTCACCTGGTCACCCAGCCGCTGATCGTCGTGCATGGCACCACCGACCCGCTGCTGCCGCCGCAGTACGCCCGGCAGGTTCACGACGACGCCGCCAGCGCCGATAGGGAGCTGGTCTGGGTCACCACGCACAACCACGTCGAGCTGTACGACCAGGACCCCTACGTCGGGCAGGCGCTCGCCGCCGTCGTCCCCTTCCTCACCACCTACCTCGCCTCCACCGGAGCCGCCGCATGACCAGCACCGACCCCGCCAGCCACCCGGCAACGGCCGGGGAGCACCCGAACGCCCGGCTGATGCGGGACTTCTTCAGCGCCTTCGGCGACGCTGACCGCGACCGGCTCACTGACCTCACCGCCCCGGACCTGGTGTGGCACTTTCCCGGCTCCAGCCCCATCTCCGGCGACTGGCACGGCGTCGACGGCCTCCTGGACGGCATCCGCGCCATCGCGATGAACCTTGGGCAGGGTAAGAACGGCTTCGAGCTGCTGCACGTCCTGGCCAGCGACGACGTTGCCGTCACCGTGCACCGCGACTACTACACCGGTAACGGCAACTCTCTCGACCTGCGCTACGTGCTGTTCGTCCGCATCGCCGGCGGCCGGATGGCCGAGGTGTGGGAGATCCCGTTCGACCAGGCCGAAAACGACCGGTACCTGGCCGTCCAGGCCGCCAGCCTAGCTCGCGCTTTCCGCTGAGATGGCCCGCTACCTCGTCGTCGGCGGCGCTGGCCGCACCGGCCGCCGCGTGGCCGCGCAGTTGGCCGGCCACGGCTGCCACGTGCGGGTGCTCAGCCGTCATCCCGGCACCCAGCCCGCTGGAACCGACGCCGTGGCCGGCGACCTCGCCGCCTTGGGCCCTGGACACCCCGCGCTAAGGGACGTCGACGGGATCGTGGTCAGCGTGGAACCGCCCTACGACGCAGCCGGCGCCGACGCCGTGCTGCACCGCGGTGTCGCCGCTCTGGCCGGCGCCGCGGCCAGCAGCGGCTACCCGGTCGTGCTGGTCAGCCAGATCTATGTCACTCGTCCGCAGGCCTACCCGCAGATGGCGGCGGTCACCGAGCCCGTGGCCGGGGCGAGCAAGCGCTGCGCGACAGCGGCGCCCCCTACACCATCGTCCGCCCCGGCTGGCTCCACGACCGCCCCGCCACGGGGGTCAATCTTGAGCAAGGCGACACCGGCGACGGCCCCGTCAGCCGCGAGACTGTCGCCGGGGCCTGCGTCGCTACGCTGCTCGGCCCCGCCTATGGGCTCACCTTCGAGGTGTTCGACGACGACACCGCCACCAACGGGCCGCCGATCGACTGGGCGGCACTGCTCGGCCGGCTCGTCCCCGACCGGCCCGCCGGAGCAGCCCATGCGCACTGAGCAGCCCGTCGCCGTCGTCACCGGAGCGAACCGGGGCATTGGCCGCGAGGTCGCCCGCCAGCTCGCCACCCAGCACGGGTTCGTGGTCGTTCTCGGCTCCCGGGATCTCCGCAAGGGCGAGTGGGCCGCACGTGACCTCGATCCCACCGGACGCCACATACGGGCCCTGCAGCTGGACGTGGCCGACCCGGCCAGCACCAACGCGGCCGCCGACCGCGTCCGCCGTGACCTCGGCCGCATGGACGTCCTGGTCAACAACGCCGCCGTCGACTACGACACCGACGCCCGCGCCGTCACCGCCGACCTCGACCGCGTCCGTCACGCCCTGGAGACGAACCTGTTCGGCGCCTGGGCTACCGTGCAAGCCTTTCTGCCGCTGCTACGGTCGAGCGCTCACCCGCGGGTCGTCAACGTCTCCAGTGAAGGCGGCTCGATCAGCGAGATGACCGGCGGTACCCCCGCCTACTCCATCTCCAAGGCCGCCCTCAACGCGCTGACCCGGCTCCTCGCGGGCGAACTGCGCGACGACAAAATCCTCGTCAACGCCGTCTGCCCCGGCTGGACCGATACCGACATGGGCCACGGCGGCCGCCCCGTCGCCACCGGCGCAGCCAGCGTTACCTGGGGCGCCTTGATCCCAGACGACGGCCCCACCGGCGGCTTCTACCGCGACGGCCGCCCACTACCCTGGTAGCTATCCCACCTCAAGATCACCTGGCCAGTCAGCCCCGCAACCGACTGCCCCGACGAGTGGCGTCCTACCAGCTGTTCTTACAGTCCCCCCGGAATAGGTATGAAGGCACGCCGAGCACGAGAGCCGGCGCGGATGATGGCCGCTACGGAAGGTGAGTACCCGCCACGCGGGCGTCGCGCTACGGGATTCGGATGCGGGACGGCGCTGCCGCCTTCGAGCAGGCATTTTGGGGCTGGGGCGGCGGGCGTGGTGATTACTCGGGCTGGGTCGTCGCTGCGGGCGGATAGTCGTGTGCTGGTTCGCGTAGGACGGTAGAGACGGCGATGGCGATGGCCGGGATGACGGCAAGAACGATGAACGCTCCTCGTGGCCCGTGGTGGTCGGCGACCAGCCCGAGCAGTGGCATGAACAGTCCTCCGGCGCTGACGGCGAGGCCGAGAGTCACTCCCGCAGCGGTGCCGGGCCGGCTGGGCAGATAGTCCTGGCCGAGTTTGACGAGCACGGCGAACGGGATGTTGGTGATCAGCCCGACGAGCAGGATGAGAGGGAGTGCGCCGTACTTGCTGTCGCAAGCCAGCAGAGCGATCAGTGCGGGCAGCAGCAGGGTGTTGCCGAGCTGGACAGTCTTAACCAGGCCGATCCTGTCGGCTATGCGTCCGCCGACGAGGGTGCCGAGGACACCTCCGGCGAGTTCGAGGGTGAGCGCGAGCCCGCCGAGGGCGCTGGAGGCTCCCAGGTGGCGGATCCAGTACAACGACACGAAGGTGTTGACGCCGAAGGAGATGGTGGAGCGGACGACCTCGACGCAGGTCAGTGCCGCGAACAGCGCTGGACGATCGATTCCCGCGCTAGATCCAGTTCTGGTTGTGCTGGCTGGGCTGCGTTGGTGGTGGTGAAGCAGAACAAAGCCCATGAGCACGGCGGGTGGGATGAACAGGGCGGTCGCGCCGATACCCAGTTTGTCGAGGGCTGGCGTCGCCACAGCCGGCGCGACGAAGAACCCGACACTGCCGCCGGCGGCGAAGTAGCTCATCGCCGTGGCGCTACCGCCCGCGGCGCGACGGGCATCACGTCCGGCCGGCGGGTGAAACATCGCCACGCCGACGCCGGACAGCAGAAGCAGAACGAACACCAGCGGGTAGGACGGCGCGAGGCCGGCCATCCCGGCGCCAACGCCGGCGAGGCTGACACCCAGCGGGGACATCCAGGGCAGCCGGCGCCGGTCGGCCAGGACCCCGACGCCGAGCTGCGGGAGCGCGCTGCCCAAGGTGGCGGCCAGCGCAAGCCCGGACGCTCCGACGTAGCTGAAGTGCCGCTCGAGAACGAAATAGGGAATCGCCGCGGGCACTAGGCCCTGGTAGAAGTCGTCCACCGCGTGCGCGCTCGCCCACAGCCGCATGCGCCGCCAGTTTGACAGCTCTAGCTCGCCGGCGGGGCCGGCGCTGGCGTCTGCAGTCGTGATCTTCGGCTGGGCCATAGACCAACTGTGCCGCCCGGGCAGTGTGCCGCGCTTTCGGTATCCTGCCCACTTATGTCGCACATCCGCCACGAGCCGGTCGCGCCTACCGGCGCCGAGTCGCGTGCCGCTGGCGACGTTGTCGGCCGCCACCGGCACGACAACCATCAGCTGATCTATGTCAGCACCGGCGTGCTGGCGATCCAGACCGAGCGCGGAGCGTGGGTTGCCACTCCTCAGCGGGCGGTTTGGATCCCGGCAGGCACCTGGCACGAGCACCGCTTCTACGGGCGCAGCTCATTCCACACCGTCGGATTCTCGCTCCAGCGCGCGCCGCTGCCGGACACCTCGCCGACGGTCCTGGCGGTGGACAGCCTCGTCCGTGAACTTCTGGTCGCCTGCACAGAACCTGACCTGCCACCAACCGAGGGGCGTCGCATCCGGGCCGTGCTGCACGACCGGCTACGCCGAGCGGACGTACAACCGCTCTCACTACCGACACCGCGCGACCGACGGCTCGCCAAGGCCTGCCACCTCGTCACCAAAGATCTGACCCAGCCAAGATCGATCGACTGGCTCGCGCGCGCGGTCGGCACCAGCGAACGCACCCTCACCCGTCTGTTTCGGACGGAGTTCGGTACCACCTACCCACAATGGCGAACCCAGATCCGCGTCTTCCACGCCCTCGTCCACCTCGCCGACGGGGCGACCGTCACCGAGACAGCACACCGCTTCGGGTGGGCCACCAGCAGCGCATTCATCGACACCTTCAGCCGCACCATGGGCCAAACCCCCGGCGCCTACCGGGCAGCCGCAACGCGCGCGCAGATCGCCT
The DNA here is from genome assembly GCA_965277615.1 of Streptosporangiaceae bacterium. GTDB lineage: Bacteria > Actinomycetota > Actinomycetes > Streptosporangiales > Streptosporangiaceae > Bog-532. Next base: position 2,355,293 of record CBDIDG010000005.1, read on the forward strand.
GAACTGCCCCGCGGGGTGTAACCGGCACCAAAGCCGAAGTCCCGAAGGGCCCTTTACGGGACACCGGGATAGACGCCTGCGGGCTCCTTCCACAGCGCCAGGCGGGAGGATCCTCGTCAGCACCCTGTCTTTACCGATGGCCGAGGCGAGCAGCAGTCAGGCAGTCAGGCTGAACTCGCGGGCGAGATCCTGATGAGCCGGTCCATCACAGGCTCAGCTCCTCACGGCACCCGATCACGAACAGGTCGTCGTCGCCATAGCCCGCGGCGAGCCGCTCCGCTAGACCATGGCCGTAATCGCCTGGTTCCGGGTGAACAAGCGGCGGGGGAGACCGGATACGATCCACGCGCCCTGGCCGCTAGCCGCCGCGTGCACGCTGTACCGCGCGGTCGCAATCACGCGCCCGCCGAACTCGGCGGTCATGAAGTCGTCGTCGATTCGAGCTGCCATACGGGACCTCACCTTCGGTAGTGAGGTCCGGAAAGCCAGTGACAAACCAAGTGACAACGTGAGCCTCCCCCCGTGTGGTGGACACCCGACCTGCCAGGCTGTGCCTGGCGGAGGGAGTCCCGATGGGACAGCAACGCCGGCAGTTCTCGCCGGAATTTAAGGCTGACGCGGTCGCCTTGGTGCGATCGTCGGGCCGGCCGATCGCCGCAATCGCCCATGAGCTGGGCATCGGCGAGTCGAACCTCAGCTACTGGCTGAAGAAGGACAGGGAAAGCCGCGCGGGGGCGGATCCGGGCCGGTTCGAAGCTGAGACGGCGGAGAGCAGGGAGAACGCCGTGCTGCGCCGCCGCATCGCGGAACTGGAGGTCGAGCGCGAGATCCTGAAACGAGCCACGGCCTTCTGGGTGAAGGAGTCGCGCGCGTGAAGATCTTCGCGTTCGTCGCTGCCCAGAAGGCCGACTTCCCCGTCCGCATCCTGTGCCGCGTCTGCGGGGTCTCAGCCTCGGGGTTTTATGCCTGGGCGGCCCGGCTTGCCGCGGGGCCGGGGCCAGCCGCGACGGCCCGGTCGGTCACCGCCGCGCACATCGCGCGGGTGCACCGGCGCTCCCGGCGCCGGTACGGATCGCCGCGGGTGACCGCGCAGCTGGCCCGGGAGGGCATCACGGTGAACCATAAGGCGGTGGAGCGGGAGATGGCCCGCCAGGGCCTGGCGGGGCGGTGCAGCCGCCGGAAGATCCACACCACGCGGCGCGATCCGGCGCAGGTCCCCGCCGCCGATCTCGTCCGCCGCGACTTCGCCCGGCCGCGCACCGATGAGCTGTGGATCGGCGATGCGACCTACATCTGGACGGATGAGGGCTGGTGCTACCTGGCGACCGTCGTGGACGCGTGCTCACGGCGCCTGCTGGGCTGGTCCATCACCGATCACCTGCGCACGGAGCTATGCCTGGACGCGCTGCTGGCCGCCGTCGCGGCCCGCGGCGGCCGGGCGAACCTCGCGGCCGGGATCGTTTTTCACACCGATCACGGCACCCAGTACACCGCTGGGGAGTTCCGGGCGGCGTGCCGGTCGCTGGGCATCACCCAGTCCATGGGCACCGTCGGCGACAGCTACGACAACGCCATGGCCGAGTCGTTCTTCTCCGGATTCAAGCGCGAGGTCATCGACGGCGAGCACTTCGCCACCCGCGCAGAGGCGCGAGCAGAGATCTTCACCTGGCTCAACTGGTACAACCAGGCCAGGCTTCACAGCTCCATCGGCAACCGGCCGCCAGTGGAATACGAACACCACCTCGCACAGCAGTCACTCGTAGCTTGAACCGTGTCCGCTACGCGGGGGGAACCTCAACGGCCCCAGTCAATACCGGACCGTGTCAGTACGAGCCAGACAGCGTTACCGCTTTGATCTGCACTGACGCGACCCAGCGCGACCTTCCCGGACGGAACGAGTGTCCATGGTAAGGAGAAGGTCTACGGTTCGATTCCGTAACGGGGCTCCAGGTCAGACGCGTTATTTCGAACGCTGGGCTTCAAGATCCAGTGACTAATCAAGTGCCTGTCACTCGATTCCTGGTCCCGCTGGCGTGATCTAACTGGATCGATGCGGCCTGCTGATCTACGGCAATCAGACTCGATGCGACAGCATCAGACTTTGGTCGCTACGCGTGGTTACTGAAGCCGTCAGATGTGCCTCAATTCAGGCGGTGGCCGTCTCCGTTGTCTGGAGAATGCTCACTGGAAACGTCATCACTGACGGTCGCGCCGTTCCCGGCGGCTGACAGGACGGCACGGTGGCTAGACGGTCTCGGTGACGAGGGTGCAATGACCGATATGAGCTCCCGCTTTGCTGGCCATCTTGATGATGTGGGGAACGGAAGAAGCGGCGAACCTGAGCGAGTAAGCGGCTTGGCGCGGTCTGATGGAGGTACGGCAATGAGTCTCGGTGCACGAGCAGCGAACCTTGAGTCGCATAGCGAAAGAGCTCGGCGCGTCGGACTCTAAGCCTCGATCCACCGCGTGAATTCGGGTGATCGTTTTCTGTTGGCTGACCTGAAAAGCTGATCTTGCGTTGAGTTGAGGGCGTGGGCTTTTGCCGCTGACTGTCCTGCGGCGTGTCCCGGAGTCTTTGGCGGGTCAGGGGCTGGTGCCCATTGCGGGCTGCTGGGATGCGGTGACCTGGTCTGGGCTGGTCAGGCCGCGGCGGGTGGCGGGCCGCAGGCGGCGTAGAACAGGCTCGTCCATTCGTGCTCGCGATGCTAGCCTTCGGGCAGGTGCACGGTGAGGTTCCCGCGGCCGTGCCGGGCGGTCCGGGCGGCGACGTTGATGAGGTCGCGGCGCAGGGTGGCGCCGCGGGCTTTGGCGCAGGCGAGGCTGGCGAGGGTGCCGACGGCGCGGAGCAGGTTGCCGCTGATGGCGGCCAGGGCGAGCCAGGCGGCGTTGGCGGGGAATGAGCCCGACGGCAGGTGGGCGAGCGGCCCGTCACTCCAGTCGGCGAAGACCTGCTCGGCCTGGGCGTGGCCGCGGTGGTGCTCTTCGGCCTGCAGCATGACGAACGGGGAATCGGTGAAAAGGGCGTGGTAGCGCCAGGCGGTGAACAGCACGCCCTGACCTGCGGCGGCCTTGTGATTGAGGTCCTTGACGCGGCGGACGATCAGCCGGGCGGTGATGGCCTGCCCCTTCTTCCGGGTGAACGCGGTGTACCTGGTCTCGGCCACCTCGGCGTCGCTCACCCAGCAGCCGAGCTGGTCATCGAAGACGGCGCGGGGATAACGGATCGGCGTCCAGGCGTCTTCTGCGATACCGGCGATCGCGACGCGGACCTTGGGATCCATCCGCACGGTGACGGAGAACGCGCCCCGGCCCGGCGGGCCGCCGAGACCGCCGGGGCGCCGTAAAACGCCGAGTCCATCCGGGCTACCAGCGTGCCGGTGCACCCGGCGGCGCGGGAGGTACTGACCGCTTCGGTGATCATCGAGGCGGCGCCACGGGCGGAGCTGGCGTTCCCGCCGCGCAGCCGGGTGCCGGCGATCACCGGGGCGGCCAGCGGCGTGCAGATCGTGGCGGCCAGCACGTTCAGGCCGCGCACCAGCAGGCCCTTGCCCTGAATCTTGGTATGGCCGAACGCGGCGCCTTGCTTGGCGTGCCCGTAGACCCGCTTCTGCTGCGAATCGATGTCCACGAACGCCAGCACATCCGCGCCGGGCAGCAGCGGGGCACAGCGGGCCAGTTCCGCCAGCACCTCCCGGTGCACCTTGCCCAGCTGCAGCACGTTCCCCCAGGTGAACGAGCGCAGGAACGACCCCAGCGTGGACGGCGCCCGGACCCCGCCGAACAGCGCGGGCAGCGCGCCGTGCCGCAGCAGGCCCATGTCATCGATGCTGGCCGCCCCGGCGATCATCCCGGCCACCAGGCAGCCCACCTTCACCGGGGTGCTCACCCCGCACGGCCGGCCGATCCGGACATGCAGCCCGGCCAGGTCCCCCAGGCCCGCCCGCTGGGCGAGCGCCATCACCGGGATCAGGCCCGCATGCGACACGAGATGCGGGTCATCAAACGTCGCGTGGATCTTCGCGAGCTCATGCAACAATCGCACGTGCGAGGTGTCCTCTCCGGTCCGACGATAGAAGCCTAGGAACTCCCATCGTCCCAGCTCAGAGGACACCTTTCGCATTGACACGCCCGTATGGCCACCTATTTAAACGGTGGATCGAGGCTAAGCTGTTGACCAGTCTCAGGGCCTTTAACCGCCTGACGCACGGTGAGGAGATGCCGTCGCGTGAGTATGTCGGCGGGAGTCGGCGCGCGGCCGGTCACACACGCCGCAGCCGCATCTGGAAGCGCCGTACAGCCGACGCGAGATGGCCTTTCATAGCCGTCTGGATTGTCATGACCGCCGCGCTGATCACGGTGGCGCTCGTGCTGAGTCACACCAATCATGTAACCGGCGTAAAGCGCTGAGCGGAGACGTGGCCGGTAGCTTGTGCCGGGCGATGAAACACGTTTGAGTTAGGGCACAGGCACTGTCGGGCGGCATCGCCAGCTTGGTGCTGGTACGGCCCGGCGTCCTCCTGTGGACTTGATCGGCGTGGTGGCAGACAACCTCATGGAATCTGATGGCTGGTGCATGACCATGCGGCAGATCCAGTTCGCTGGCAAGACTGTCGCGTTCGACCAGCTCCCGTCCTGCTCGGCCACCTGGCCGTGGACGCGGTGCAAATGGCAACTTCCAGCCGCTGAGCAGGTCGTGATGGTGGCGCAATCTGCGCGGTGCCCGGGCTCGCCTCGAGCCCGGTGCTCCATGATGTTGACTGCCCTCCTGGGCAGCCAGGCGAGGAAGCCCGATACCTCAGTCCGTCGGCGCACCCGTTACCACCGAGAGAAACCCGCATCAACGAACTGAGCGTTCAGGTGATCTGGCCGAGCTCAGGGCCGGGCGCGACGACGGCGGTGACGGTGCGCGCTTCGGGACAAACAATAAAGTCCGGGCAGAGGCAGTCAGTGCCTGGTTCGATCCCGGTATGCCTCCAGCAGGCGGAGCCAGACCTCGCTGATGGAAGGGAAGCACGGCACGGCGTGCCAGAGACGGCTGACGGGCACCTGCCCGGCCACGGCGATGGTGGCCGAGTGGATCAGTTCCTCCACGCCCGGGCCGACGAAGGTGACGCCAAGCAGGTGGCCGTGGTCTTCATCGACGACCATACGGGCCTGGCCCGTATAGCCATCGGCATAGAGGCCGGCCCCTGGAACGCTGAGACCTAGATCGACATCGACCACGCGTGCGCGATGCCCGACACGCTCGGCCTGATCGGCGGTCAGCCCAACCGCGCCTGCCGGAGGGTCGCAGAAGAAGACTTGCGGCACTGCATGGTAGTCAGCGGTGACTGCGTGAGGCCCCCAGGGGCTGGTGTCAATGGGCTGTCCGGCGGCGCGGGCGGCGATCGCTCCGCCAGCGATACGGGCCTGATACTTGCCCTGGTGGGTGAGCAAAGCATGGTGATTGACGTCGCCGAGGGCGTACAGCCAGCCGTCCTCCAAGGCGCGCACCATGCAGGTGTCGTCGACCTCGAGCCAGGACCCGGGGATCAGGCCCACGGTTTCCAAGCCGATGTCATCGGTCAGCGGCTGGCGTCCGGTAGCGAACAGCACTTCGTCGGCTTCCACCTCGCTGCCATCTTCCAGGGCCACAGTAACCGGCCCTGCGCCGCTCGGGCGGCGCACCCCAGTGACGGTTACGCCGATCCGCACGTCCACGCCGCCCTCGGCCAGGGCCTTGCCGACCAGTTCCCCGGCGAAAGCCTCCATGCGCGGCAGCAGGCCGTCAGCCTGGGCCAGCAGGATGACCGAAGCCCCCAGTCCCTGCCATGCGCTGGCCATCTCGACCCCGACACCGCCGCCGCCGACGATGGCCAGCCGACCCGGTATGGTATGGGAGTCGGTAGCCTGCCGGTTGGTCCAGGCCCGTACCTGCTCGAGGTCGGCCAGTTCCGGCAGATCCGCCCGGCTACCGGTGCAGATGACCACCGCATGCCGGGCCGTCAGGGTCACCTTAGCGCCGCCTGAGGTCTCGACGGCGACCCGCCGGCGGCCGGCGAGCCGCCCGTGCCCGCGGATCAGCTCGGCTCCGATGCTCTTCAGCCAGCTGGCTTGGCCCTCGTCATCCCAATCGGTCACCCAGCCGTCACGGCGTGTGAAAACCGCCGGAGCGTCCACCGGCCCGGTGACCGCCTGGCGGGCCCCTGCGACCCGGCGGGCGTCGGCAACCGCGACAACCGGCCGGAGCATCGCTTTACTCGGGATGCATGCCCAGTAGGAACATTCTCCTCCGACCAGTTCCCGTTCCACTGTCGCGACACTGAGCCCGGCAGCACGAGCGCGGCCAGCGATGGTCTGCCCGATCGGTCCGGTGCCGATTACGATTACGTCGTACAGATTCTCCGTAGGTTCGCTCATGTGCTGAGCATCGACTGGGCGTGGCCGCAGCACATCGTCAGGGTGGACGACCAAATCGGGGCCGCGCATAGTGCTTGTTGACCCGCAAGAACGCAGACCTTGCCGGTAAGCGTGAGACGGCCGGGGCCGTTTCCTCGGCAAGCTGGCGCGAATAACGCATCAGGGCCTGCGGAGGAGCAGCAGCCGGGGCGCCATCGTCGTCTGGAAGCCGGCCGGTGCTGATGATGTGGACCGACTGGCGATTGGCCCAAGCTGAACTTATGTCATCGTCCAGCCGTTGGTTCACGCGGCTGCTGGTTTCTCGAGGACCAGTGGCGCTCGCTGGCCGCCTGCCGGTCTGCCGATCCAGATTTGTTCTTTCCGATCTCAATGTTCGGCCAATCCGTGGCCCAGGTAGCGGAGGCGAAGGCCATCTGCGCTAGTTGCCTGGTCCGTCGCGAATGCCTGGCGTTCGCGTTGCGGACACGTCAGGTCCACGGGGTATGGGGCGGCATGTCGGAACTCGAGCGCTACTCGATAGCAGGCTCAGACCGACCGGCAGGCTGATTCAGTTCCAACCGCGACGACACCGCCACTGGTCGAAGGAATTTTGCGCAATGACCGCTAGCGTGCCCGAGATTGCGGCCGCTCATGCTAGCCAGCCCGGGTGCCCCGGCCAGTGGGTACCCCAGCCCGCTCGTGCGGACCGCGTCCGTTTTTCAGGGTCCGGCCTCCGCTGGCTTGCAGTTGCTGGAGGCGGGGACGAGTAATGAGGAATTTGCCGCCTGCTCGATGACGATGCGGGTCAGCTCGACGCGTGAGGTGATGTTGAGTTTGGGAAAAATCTGGCGGAGATGATGAGCGACGGTATGGGTGCTGATGTACATGCGGGTCGCGACCTCGTTGTTATTCAGCCCCTGGGCAACGAGGCCGGCCACGGTTTGCTCGGTGCCGGTCAGGCTGCCCCATCCGGTCACCGGCCGGTCAGAGCGTGTGGTCCAGTGGCGGCCGCGGATCCCGAGCCTGCGCAGCCGCCGCCGGATGCGGGCCTGGTCCCGGTCGGCACCGACGTGAGCGTATAGGTGAAGAGCTTCCTTTAGATAGCGGATCGCCTGCTTCCGATCACCTTGCCTGCCGTGCAGGACACCAAGGTCTTCTGCTGCGGAAGCCCTGGCCCACGAGTCGGGCTGCCGGATAGAGGCTTCGGCCAGGCGGCCCGGGTCGCGGTGGACGAGACCCTGGCTGTGCGCCGCTGCCGCAGCCAGGGCGGGGATACCGGGATGGGCGTCCGCGATGCCCTGGGCGGTCCGGGCGACGTTGGTAGCCAGTTCCTCCTCGCCTGCGGCCAGCGCGGTGCGCACCAGCCATGCCACGACAGCGGGATCGCCGAGCAGGAGCCCGGGACGGGCCAGGAGATCGTCGCAGGACTTGCGGAGTTGGCCTGAAACGGCGGCTGGGCCGTCGCGTGCCTCGGTGATCTGTGCCTCGGCCGTGGTGGTTTCGGCGCGCGCGTAGATGTCAGCGAACTGGCGGCTGGTGGTGGGCCTGCTGGCGATGTGCTGGGTCGCGGCTGCGATGTCACCGCGGCGAAACGCGATCATGCTCAGCACAGAGTGCGCGGTCGTGGCGTACCCGTGTGCGCCGAGTTTCTCGGCCGCGGCCAGGGCTGCCTGGCCGGCGCTTCCCGCGTCGCCCAGCCGTCCGGCAGCCAGGTGGATGCGGGCCCGCAGCAGCAGCAGTGCCGCTTGGGCCGGGATGTCCCGCAGCCTTGCGAGCTCCGCAGCGCGGAGAACATCCTCGGCCTCGCCGAGTTCACGGAGGTCAACCAGGGCAGCGGCCAGGCTGAGCAGTGGCTGAACATGGCGAGCGTCGGGAGAAACGCCGGTGCCGTACCGGGCAGCATCACGCAGCAGGCCGAGGCTGTCGCTGATCTGGCCGCTATCCCAGCTGATCACCGCCCGGGCGATGAGGGCTGCGGCGGCGGTGTGGCTGTCGTGCTGACCTGAGGCGGACAGAATCTTGTCAGCCGCCTGCATCGCCCGGTCGTCGCGGAGCCCGGCCAGGGCTTGTAGCTGCGCGGTCAGTGCCTGGTCTTGCAGGCTGCCGGTCAGCTGCAGCCGGGCCAGGACCATGTCGGCCTGGTCGGCGGCGTCCTGGGTCCGGCCGCTGGCGCTCAGCACTGTCGCCTGGACGCACCTCAGCCGGGCCTCGGCCACCGGCGGCAGCGGTGTGACCAGCAGATCACGGGCGATCCGGGCGCCGTGTTCCAGCCGCCCGGCCGCGGTCAGGGCTTCGGCGGCAGTCACCGAGCGGGACAGGGCGTCGGGATCGGCCGGGGGTGTCAGCTCCAGCACACGCACGGCCAGGCATGCTGCGGTCTGCGGTACCGCGCCCAGCGTCTGCGCCGCCGCGACCTCCAGCGCGGCCAGCGACGCAGGGTCACCTGGCCCGGCGGCTTGCAGTAGATGGTCCGCGGCCAAGTCGGCCGAGCTTCCGCGAGTGAGCAGGATGTCGCCGTACTGGCGATGCAGCGCCTTGCGTGCGGGCGGCGGGATCATCTCGCCGACGGCACGGCGGAGCAGCTCGTGACGGAATGCGAACGTGTGTTCGGTAGCAGTCAGGATCGCGGCGCCCATCGCCTCGTCGACCGCGGGCAGCAGCGTAGCCGGGGTTTCGCCGAGCATTTCGGCCATGTCTTCCAGCCGGAACGCTGGGCCCAGGACCGCCGCTGCCGTGAGCAGGTGCCGGGCCCGATCGCTGAGGTCATTGACCCACCGCCGTGCGAGCCGGTGAATCCGCTGCGGCAGCCGGTCCGCCACCAGCACGGCGCGCCCACCGGCGACCTGCACGCCGTGATCGTCGTGCAGGCCGCCGATCAGTTCGCTCAGCAGAGAAGGATTCCCAGCTGCCTCGCGGGCCAGATGCGCCAGCGCGTCGTCGGGCAGCGCACCGAACGCGTCGGTGAGCATGGCTGTCGCGGCGTCTTCAGCCAGAGGCGGCAAGGTGACCCGGGCGCCCCCTTCCTTCTCCAGCAGAGCGAACAGGGAGTCCGCGTTGTTCTGGGGTCTGCTGGACCGGGCGAGCAGCCAGGCGACCGGATGCCATCTCAGGTCCCGCGGCAGCACCCGTAGCGCGGCCAGGGTTGCCGCGCTGGCCCAGTGCAGGTCATCCAGGCACACCAGGACGGGGGCCGCTGCGGCTCGCTGTTCGAGGTGCGCTCGCATCTGGGCGATCTGCCACTCGGTCGCATCCAGTAGATCGCGACCGGATTCATCGGTGGTTCTTCCGGCGGGCGGCTCACGCAGGACCGCGCGCAGGGCGAAGAACGGAATCGCCTGGACCACCTGGTCGGCTGCTCCCGCCGCCAGCGAAAAGCCCTGCTGCGCTGCCTCGTCGGTGGAATCACGGATCAGCAGGGACTTGCCGCTACCTGGCTCCCCGTCCACCAGCACCACGCCGCCGGCCCCACGCTGAGCGCGCCGCAGCAAGTCACGGACGACCCTCCGTTCCGCCTCACGTCCGTGTACAACGTTCCCGCCGGTAAAACGCTCTCGCGGCGTTACCCTTCCGCGCTCGCCCGGCGAGGAGTCACTGATCATCGCAGTCATGTCACTGCTCCGCTCGCAGTTCCGTGCCGGTGGGCAGCGCCAGGCGTTGCATGTACAACAGGGTCCGGAGATGTTTTTCCATCTCCAACTCGGCGTCCTCGCCATTCCCTGCGTGCAGGTGCGACAGCAGCCGCCGCCGGGAGCTCATGATCATGCCGTCCGCCGCCCGCCCGACCGCCAAGATCAGTTCGCGGGCACACGTCACACTTTCGGCCAGTCGCGGCTCATCTGCCACATCGGCTAGCAAGCCGAAAATCTCGGCGTGCGCAGCGGCCTTGCGATCCCAATGAGGTCTGGCGGCCAGCCCGCAAGCCCGCTCCACGCTGTCGTGCAGCGCGGTGAGATGCATCATGGTCATTCGCGCGGAGGCAATGCGTGCTGCCGTGGCCTGCGCCTGGATCATTCTTTCCTCCATCAGCATTGCCCGTCCGCCGGTGGATCTGCGAATGCCCTGCGAACCACGGCACGCGCCCAGCGCATCCGGATCACCGCGGTTTCTGGGTGGTCGCCGAATTCCTGTGCCACCCGGCCAGCGCAACCCGGGTAACCGAAGGCGCGGATGGCCGCCGTGGCGCTCTGCCGAACCCGACTCACGCTGGGCTCGTCACAGCGTTGAAGGCCAGACGCAAAGATCGCGTCAGCCAGGAGGGCCTCGATGCTGCTGCCCCACTCCCCGGCGTATGCCGCGTCAAGCCGTTCCTGGTCGCGTCCGGCCGCGTCGACGCGTGTTCCGGCGCGCAAGTCGCTGATGACCCCGGTCATGTCAATTACCTCCGCCTGCCACGGAAAAGAGTCAGCCGCTCCCTTCAGGGACAGGCTTGCCCATCCGGCTGTGCGCGGGCAGAGGCCGGATTACCCATTCCGCTGGCCGGGGCGCTGTAGGCAGTACTGCCTACAGCGTCGCCGGGCGCACGGACCTTCCGCGAGACCCGTCAGGCGAGTTCAGCCTGCAGGGCCAGGCGGGTCAGGTCGGCGCGGCGGCGGTAACCGGTCTTGTCCCGGATCCGATCCAGGTGGGTGCGGACGGTGCTCACGCTGATGTACAGCTCGGCGGCGATCTGCGCATCGGTACGGCCCCGGGCGACCAGGGTGACCAGTTCCCGTTCCCGGGTGCTGAGGTGCGCCAGCCTCGGCGACGGGTCCTGCTGCGCCTCAGAAGCGGTGAGCATCAGGGCGTACTCGGCCGCGGTGGCCAGGTTCATCGCCGCGCCGCGGTCCTTCGCAGCCCGGGCCCGGTCGGGACCGAGCGCCTGGCGGGCGCCGCGCTGGGGCTCGGCTCGGCGGCGCACGAGGGCGGGCGCGTGGTCAGCTCCTCCGCCGTGGCCGAGGAGTACGGTGAATGCGGCCCACATCGTGATGGCCTCGGCCGGCCGGGCGGTTTGGGCGCACAGGTACCCGCAGTCGTCCAGGCAGTTGAGCAGATCGTACCGGCTGCCGGCCCGCAGGGCGGTCTGGAGCCCTTCGCGCAGGTGCGCCGCAGCGTCCTCGGCGCGGCCGGCGTGCAGGTCCAGGATCACCATCCAAGGCAGCAGGAACGACTGATTGACCACGTCGCCGACGTCGCGGGACCGGGCCAGCGCGGACGCGCAGATCTCGTGGGCGGCACCCAGGTTCCCCGCCATGACCAGCGTGCCGGTCAGCACGTAACCGGTCCATCGGACGTACCAGCCGGGGACGCCGTCGGTGATCTGCGCGGCCTGCCGGGCGAACTGCACGGCCTGATCCAGGTCATCGCTGCCCCTGGCCGCGAAGGCGAGGACACCCAAGGCGAAGAGTTCCCGGGCCTGGTCGCGGCGCTCCCGGGCCACCGCCAGCGCGCGGCGGGCATCGCTGGCGGCCTCGGCGGCCCGGCCCAGGTTCACCAGCGCGATGGTCCGCGTCGTCAGCCCGTCCGCCAGCGCCCCGGACGACCCGCGGCCCGCCACCGCGTCGACCAGCGCAGTGGAGTGCTCCAGGTTCGCGGCGTGTTCGGAGCACTGATTGGCCGCCGCGCTGAGCCAGAACTGGGCGGCGCACCAGGCGTCGCTGCCCGTCTCGGCGCGTGCGTTGATCTCGCGCAGCAGCGTGTACCGGGCCGCGAGCTGGCCGCGCAGCAGCCACCACCAGCCCAGCGCGCCCGCCAGCCGCGCCGCGGTGGCCGGGTCGTGGTCCAGCGCCCAGGCGAGTACCTTCCGCATGGTGGCATCCTCGGCATCCAGCCACCGTGCAGCCACCGCCTCCTCGGGCGTGTTGGTCTGCAGCCCCGCCGCGGCCTTCTCGGCCACGTCCACCGCGTACCGGGCCAGCGCAACCGTGGCAGCCTCATGTTCTCCGGCTTCGGCCAGCAACTGGGCTCCGTAGGCCCGGAGCGTCTCCAGCATCTGGTACCGGGCGCGGCCATCGGGCCCGGCCTGCGGCGGGCTCAGCAGCGAGCAGCCCACCAGGTGCAGCACCGCCGACCCGGTATCAGCTCCGGCTACCGCCTCGGCAGCCTCCAGCGTGAACGGGCCCGGGAACACCGACAGCCGACGGAACACCCGCTGCTGGCCGTCGTCCAGCAGCCGGTAGCTCCACTCCACGGTGGCCGCCAGCGACCGGTGCCGTCCGGTCTCCAGCCGGTCCGCTTCGGCCAGCAGCACGAACCGGTCATCCAGGCGGTCCAGCAGCTGCGTTACCCCCAGAGCCTCTACCCGTGCCGCGGCCAGCTCAATAGCCAGCGGCAGCCCGTCCAATCGCGTCACCAGCCGCCCGATCACCGGGCCGGTCTCCCGGTCCAGCGTGAATCGCGCGTCCACGCGCCGGGCCCGGTCAGCGAACAACACCACCGCCTGCGACCCGCCCGCGTCGCCATCCTCACCCGGCAGCGACAGCGACGCCAGCCGGTACCTGGCCTCCCCGGCCACCGCCAGCGGCTCGCGGCTGGTCGCCAGCACCCGTAGATCATCACAAGCCGGCAGCAGCCCCGCGCACAGCCGCGCCACCGCGCCGATCATGTGCTCGCAGTTATCGATCACCAGCAGCACCTGCTGCCGGGCCAGCACCTGCGCCAGCATCTGATCCGTCGGCAGCCCGGGTTGCTCCTGCAGGCCCAGCGCCGCCGTCACCGCCGCCACGACCTGCGCCGGGTTCTGCACCTGCGCCAGCTCGATCAGCCACACCCCGTCTGCGAACCGGTCGGCCACCTGTCGCGCCACCTGGCCGGCCAGCCGGGTCTTACCCGCGCCGCCCGGCCCGGTCACGGTCACCAGCCGGAACTCCTCCAGCAGGGCCGCGACCTCGCGCAACGGGCTGTCCCGGTCGATGAAACTCGTCAGCACGGCCGGGAAACCATGCACACCATCCTCCACGGTGACCACCATAGAGCGCGCCAGGCCGCACAACCTATCCCTGCTGGCACGGTTTGGCACGAAGTCCCTGACCGTCGCGCACCCCGGACCCACGTGGTCTGGCTGCACGACCCGGGCGGTTGACGGACCACATCCCCGATAGTTCGCGAAAAGCTATCGCCATGCGGGTCGCGGCCACAACTGCGAGCCCGCTGGATGCGGCATGGAGCTATCCCGGCCCGTACCCGCCCACCTTCGACCGGGTCGGCACGTAATGTCTTGACCGCCACCCCGCCCGCTGGGGCCACGGTACCGGGCCGCCGCGACTGGTTCCTCGGGCGTGGATCACATCGGGGGCCTATGGCCGTGCCTCGGGTATCGTCGCGCCCGCCACTTCCTGCCGGGCAATTTTCCAAAATGCCCGTACCGTCGCCTTGACCAGTTCAGTCTTGGTCCCGAGCCCCTTGTGGCCAGTCCTGCGTCATTGGGCAGCCAGCTGGCGCCCGCCGCGCATTCACCAGCAAAGGCGCTGCCGTGGGCGATCTGGTCGAAGATCCGTACGGCGTGCCGCCGCGGCGTGATGAGAGTGATGTTCGCAAAGACGTCGAACTTCCCCACGACGCCGGCTTGACGGACTGGATGCCGCCACGGCTCCACGATGATCTTTTCAGTGAACAGCGGGGTGCCGTCCGGTCTGTGATCTGCCCCGAGCGTTCCGGACAGCGCATTTGTGGTTAATTCACGGTGCGGACTGCCGTTCCAGGTATTCATCGCGGACCTGCTGCGGGGCCCGATACTGGAGCCCGGAGTTCCAGCGCTTCGAATTGTACCAGAATTCGATGTACCTCACGATGTCCGGCGCGCATGCTCCCGGGTCGGGTACTGGGTCCGGTGGCCACGCTCATTCTTCAGCGCGGCGAAGAACGATTCAGCCATCGCATTGTCGTAACAGATCCCAGTACGGCCGAACGCCGCTAACAGTGAACGGGAGGGACGGTATGGATCGTCCCGGCAAAATTGGCATGGAGTCCGAGCTGGCCCGGTTAGACGAGGTGCTCACCGCCGTCAACAGGGATCGAGGTCCCGGTGAGGAATCCATTGGTCAGGGCCATCAGAGCCACGGCCGCGATGTCGTCGGCGGTGCCGATGCGCCTGGCGGGGTTGGTCGCGGACCGGGCCTTGAACAGCACGGCTTTCCGTTCTTCTCCGAGGGCGTCGTAGGCGCCGGTGTCAATGGTTCCAGGAGCGATCGCGTTGACCCTGATCGGGGCCAGCTCGACCGCCAGTCCGGCGGTGATGGCGTCAACAGCAGCGTTGGTGGCGGCGACGGCGAGCATGCCAGGCGCTGGTTTCAGCGCGGTGGCGCCCGACATGAACAACAACGACCCATCTGCTGCAAGCTTTCCGGCGAAGTGCTTGGCCAGCAGGATAGGCCCAGTCACCTTGGTGCTGAACGAGGCGTTGACCAGGGTCGCGGTCAGATCCCCGTAGCCGCCTCTGGCGCGGGCAGAAGCGGTGGATACGACGTGGTTCACCGCCGCGATCCGGCCCGCCAGCGCGGCGATAGAAGACTCGTCTGTGACGTCGACATGCTCAATGCCGAAATCCGTGCCGCGATACGACTCAGCCAGATCGTCGGGCTGAAGACCAGCGGCGATGACCCGACCTCCGCTGTCGCCGACGGCCAGGGCGATGGCTTGGGCGATCCCGGAGCCCCGGCCGATGATCAGTACGGTCTTGTCTTTCAAAGCAGGCATCTGCTCTCTCCTTTGGTAGCACGCATCGGTCTTCGCGAAGCCATCGCGCGATTTAACAGCGTTCGCCAGTTTCCCGGCTACGCACACTGAATTTCGAACTTCTATTCCAGCGGCATGGCAGGACAGCAGGGTCAAGCTCGTCGGGATCCAGGTCGCCTTGTTGGCCGTGTAAACGACAGCTTCCCGATCCCAGATGGAGCCTCATGCCCTCCAGACGGCCTTAGCCGCTAGCGAGAAATTGATGCTCAGGTCGCCGGAGTAAATGAAGCAGGCCGGCCCTCACCGTGGCATCGAACGCCTGTATCAGGCCATTGAGGTGAACCTGGTGACATGCGGCGATGCTGTCGGATCATGGCGGGCGCGCTACCGCCGCGGGAAACTATCAACTGGCCAGTCTTGTGACATATCTATCGGCTGATGAACTCGCGGATGGCGGCCGCGATCTGATCGGCATGGGTTTCCCGGGCGAAGTGGCCGGTGTCCAGCAAACGGATATCGGCGTCGGGGATGTCGCGCTTGAAGGCTTGGGCCCCCGGCCGGCAGGAAGAACGGTCGTTACTGCCCCACACGGCGAGCAGGCGCGGTTTGCTGGTGCGGAATGATGGAAGGCCGGGTAGAGCGCCACGTTACTCGCGTAGTCCAGCAACAGGTCGAGCTGGATCTCCTCGGCGCCGGGGCGGGCGAGGTAATAGCTGTCGAGCCCGTAGCCGTCCGGGCTGACCAGCGCCACGTCGGGGACGCCGTGCGTGTACTGCCAGATCGTCGTCTGCGGCTGTACTATCGTGCCGACCGCTTCCCGGTTGGCCGGTGATGGGTCTTTCCCGATGAGGCGGTCGATGACGTCGGTGAGGTGCTCGAAGGTGTAGCCGAAGTCTTCCGGGGCGGGCATGTCCGACTTGCCGAACCCCGGCAGATCCGGGGCGATGATGCGGAACCGGCCGGCCAGTTGCGGGATCAGTTCGCGGAACATGTGACTCGCAGACGGGAAACCGTGCAGCAGCACCATAGCGGGCGCGTCCGGTGCTCCAGCCTCCCGGTAAACACCGTGAAACCATCCACGTCTGCCGTGCGGTAGGCGATGTCAGCCATGAGTCCTCCTTTCCTCCAGGCACAATTGAGGCACCCGGATGGCTTGGCCGGTGCCTGGGCGTTCCGGGCTTGTCAGTTGCGCCGACTGTGACGCCGCCGTCGACGTCCCAGATGGCGCCGGTGACCCAGCTGATGGCCGGGGATAGCAGGGAGGTGATGGTGTTGGCCAGGTCGCGAGTGGTCCCGGTCCGGCCGAGCGGTTGAAAGCTGCTGCGGTCCGGTCCGGCCGTGGTGATGGTGCTCAGGCGTCGAGAAAGCGATCCTGGCTACGACCACACGGGCACCCGTTCATTCCACGTCATGCAAGGCCAGCAAGGCGGGAGCACCGGCATCGATAACGCCTTCGCGAGTAACCGGGGGCCGGGCATCGGCGTGGAGATCATGGGGCGCAACAAGTTCGGCCCTCGATCGAGATGAAGAGCGGTACCACCTTCTACCTCATCGATGCCAGCCCGGCGCAGGCGCTTGCGGCGGCCAGGGAAGCCGCGGGCGGCCTCGACGTCCGCATCGGCGGCGGCCCGGCCACCATCGGCCAGTTCCTCGCCGTCGGCCTGATCGACCACATGCACATCGCGCTCGTGCCGATCCTCCGCGGCCTCCCGGCTCAGCGATGCCTACCCGAACGCGCAGATGGTCCACCGGCCAGTCCACGCCTCCTGGCTGAACCAGGGGGGCGTCACGGGGACGGCATATTCGGGTTTCGGTTCAGAGGTTCTCGAGGAACTCCAGCAGCCGGGTCCGGGGGCTGGTCGCGTTTCTGCCTGCTGCCGGGCGGGGCGGTTTTTCGCGATTGCTTCCCGCTTTCCGGCACGTCGGCGTGTAACGGCACAGTCAGTTGTCAGAACTCAGGTCGATCAGTTGGTGCTGGAGCAGGGTAAGCCGGTCTTGAGCCACGTCGGGTTCGCGCGCCGCGAGTTCGACATGGTCAAAGAGTTCCTGGATCCATTTGGGCCGATGCACCGGCGTTCCCCGGGGCTCGTGATAACCGTGCACCCGGGTTGTGCGCGTGCCGTTGTGCTGGCCTGTGCCTGCTGGTTCTCGGGGTCGAGTGTGGGTGATGATGATCCTGCGTCGTCCTTGGGTCTGGGTGGCCTGGCTGGTGACTGCGGGGGCGAGCGGGAAGGCTGGGCGATGGGCGCGTTGCTGGACCGGGCCGGGGAAACCGCCGCGGTGGAGGGGGTGCTATCGGCGGCCCGGGATGGGTTGAGTGGAGTGCTGGTGCTGCGTGGAGAGGCAGGGATCGGCAAGACGGCGCTGCTGGAGTGGGCCGCCGGCCGGGCCGGGGATATGCGGCTGGCCCGGGTGACGGGGGTCCAGGCGGAGATGGGGATGGGGTTCGCTGGGCTGCACCAGCTGCTGGTGCCATTGCTCGGCGGCCTGGGGGAGCTGCCCGGGCCGCAGCGGCAGGCGCTGGGGTCGGCGTTTGGGCTGGTGGGCGGTCCGCCACCGGACCGGTTTCTGGTGGGGCTGGCGGCGCTGACGCTGCTCACGGATGCAGCGGCGGAGCGGCCGATTCTGTGCCTGGTTGATGATGCGCAGTGGCTGGATCAGGTGTCGGTGGAGGTGCTCGGGTTCGTCGCCCGCCGCCTATATGCCGACCGGGTGGGCATTTTGTTCACCGTCCGTGAGGGGGAGGAACAGGCAGCGGCGCTGGCCGGCCTGCCGGGGTTGGTGCTCGGCGGGCTGCCGCGGGAGGTGGCGAGTGAGTTGCTGGCCGTCTCGGCCGCCGCCCCGGTCGATGGGCGTGTCAGCGTTCAGATCGTTTCTGGGGCGGCGGGGAACCCGCTGGCGCTGCTGGAGGTGGCCGGGGCGCTGACCGCCGGGGAGCTGTCCGGGGCGGTGCCGCTGAGCTGGCCGTTGCGGTCCGGCGGCCGGCTGGAAGAGCTGTACTTGACCCGGATGCGGGCGCTGCCCGGTGACACCCAGATGATGGTCTTGGTGGCGGCGGCCGACCCGTCGGGGGATCCGACGCTGGTGGTCAGGGCGGCCGGGCAGCTGGGTATCGACCCGGAGGCAGGCGAGGCCAACGGGACGGACCGGCTGGTGTCCTGGCAGCCGCGGGTGCAGTTCCGGCATCCGCTGGTCCGGTCGGCGGCTTACTATGTTGCCCCGCCTGCGGCCCGGCGCCGCGCGCATGCCGCGCTGGCCGCCGTCACCGATCCCGCTGCGAACCCAGACCGGCGAGCTTGGCACCTGGCGCAGGCCGCCCCGGGACCGGACGAGCATGTCGCCGCCGAGCTGGAGCGCTCCGCCGACCGGGCGCAGGCTCGCGGCGGACTGGCCGCCGCCGCGACGTTTCTGGAACGCGCGGCCACGCTGACACCTGACCCCGGCCGCCGAGCCGGGCGCACCCTGGCTGCAGCACAGGCCAACGTGCAGGCTGGCGCGTTCAGCAAGGCCCTGGGACTGCTCGCCACGGCGGAGGTCGGACCGTTGGATGAGTTCGCTAGCGCACGGGTGGACTTGCTGCGCGGCCAGATCGCATTCGCCTCAAACCTCGGCAGCGACGCTCCGTCGCTGCTGCTCAAGGCAGCCAAGCGGCTAGAGCCACTCGACCTTGATCTGGCCCGCGAAACCTATGTCGACGCATGGCAGGCAGCATTCATCGCGGGGCATCTCACACGCTCCGGCGACCTGCTGGAGGTCTCACGCGCCGCGCGGGCCCTCCCCGCGCCGGCGCATCCGCCGCGTCCAGTCGATCTGGCGCTGGACGGTTATGCGTTGCTGGTCACCGACGGGCCAGCCGCAGCCGCACCGGTGCTACGGCAGGCAACAGCGGCCTTTGCCAACCCAGACATCTCTGCCCAAGAGACACTCCGGTGGAGCTGGATCGCCACGGTGGCGGACGAAGCCTTGTGGGATGACCGGGGGCGGAGCGTGACCATCAGGCAGGTCCAGCTCGCCCGAGACATCGGCGCGCTCGACAAACTCCCGATCCTCCTTAACCGGATGGGTGTGGACGCCGTGTGGAGTGGTGACTTTGCGGCTGCCACTTCGCTGATCGCGGAGGCCGGTGCGGTCTCCGATGCGACCGGGGCTCCCCTCGCGCCCGTCACTGCCATGATGCTGGCGTCGTTCCGTGGCCGGGAAGCCGAGGCTGCCGCGCTGATCCAGTCCACCATCGAGCAGGCCACCGCTGGGGGGCAGGGAATCTCGGTGACCGTCGCGAACTGGGTGGCCGCAGTTCTTTACAACGGCCTCGGCCGTTACGAGAAAGCACTGGCGGCGGCACGGCAAGCCAGCGAGCATAAGCACGTATACGTCTCAGTATGGGTGCTACCTGAGCTGATCGAGGCGGCCGTGCGCACCGGGAGCACGCATAACCTCGGCGAGGCCCTCGACCGGCTGACCGAAACGGCACGGGCCGGGAAGACCGAACAGGGTCTGGGGATCGAGGCGCGCTCCCGCGCCATGCTGAGCGAGGGAGAAGCCGCCGAGAAGTACTATGGCGAGGCGATCGACCGGCTCAGCCACTCCCGGCGCCGTCCCGAACTCGCCCGCGCCCACCTGCTGTACGGGGAATGGCTGCGCCGTCAGCGTCGCCGCCTCGAAGCCAGGGGTCAGCTGCGTACCGCTTACCAGATGTTCGAGGGGATGGGCATGGAGGCGTTCGCAGGACGGGCCCAGGCCGAGCTGCGCGCTACCGGCGAGCACGCCCGCCAGCGCGACTCCGGAGTCCCGGAGGTGCTCACTCCGCAGGAGGAGCAGATCGCCCGCCTGGTGGCCGGGCACCTGACCAACCGCGAGATTGCCGCACGGCTGTTCATCAGCGCCAGCACTGTGGAGTACCACCTGCGCAAGGTCTTCCGTAAGCTCGGCGTCACCAGCCGTACCCAGCTCGCCCGGACATTCCACGGCCCCGAAGAACCACCCACCTGGCGGACTGAGCGGTCCGGATGATCGAGCCAAGCAGAGCGGGCAGTGGCGGTTGACCGGGGCAGGACACCAGGGCTCGTTCGGAGAAAACTCTCGTAGCCGTCGGCGTACAGGCTGGCCGCCGCGATCGCCACACCCGCGATGCGGGCCTGGTACCTACCCTGGTGGGTGAGCAGAGCGTGGTGGTTGATGTCGCCGAGGGCATACAGCCAGCCGTCCTCCAGGGCGCGCACCACGCAGGTGTCGTCGACCTCGAGCCAGGACCCAGGGACCAGGCCCACGGATTCCAGGCCGATGTCGCCGGTCAGCGGCTGCCGGCCGGTGGCGAACAGTACCTCGTCCGCCTTCACCTCACCGCCATCTTCCAGCGTCACGGTGACCGGCCCGGTTCCGCCCGGACGGCGCACCCCGGTGACGGTGACGCCGATCCGCACATCCGCCCCCGCCTCAGCCAGGGACCGGCCGACCAGTTCCCCAGCGAACGGCTCGCGACGGTCTGCCCGACAGGTCCGGCACCGATGATGATCACGTCGTACAGATTTCCTGATCCGCTCATGGGCTGAGCATCGGCCGGGCCTGGCCGAGGCGCATCGTTGAGTCAGGCGACCAATCGGGGCATGGCCTTCTGTGGCCATGACGCCGGCTGACCGGCGAGAACACGACCTTGCCTGCGCGGGCAAAACGTCCGTGCGCGCATTTGGCGGCCAAGACCCGTATGCAGCGCATCACTGGCTCTCGAGCACTCGCGGGCGGGTCGATCGTCGTGTGGATCTCGCTGGTTCTGATGATGTGGACGGCTAGCGGCCGACCGATGCTGAGCTCATGTTGCACATTAGCCGCCGACTCGCGGAACTGATGGTGGCCGAGGAGCAGTGGCGCCCCATGGCCGCCTGCCGGTCTGCCGATCCTGACCTGTTCTTTCCGATCTCGGCGTACGGCCGGTCCACCGCACAGGTGACGGAGGCGAAGGCTATTTGCGCGGGGTGCCGGGTCCGGCCCGAATGCCTGACGTTTGCGCTGAGGACACATCAGGTTCACGGGGTGTGGGGTGGCATGAGCGAACAGGAGCGCCATCTGCTGTCGAAGGCAGATGGACCATGAACTGATTTAGTGAGAGCGGCGGTCCAGGCGATTGACCAGCGACAATGAGACGTCGGTCATTCCCGTTCCGGATATTTCTTGCCACAGGTCCCGATCGCGTTGCCCTCCCGGGCTGCCGTCAGTTTCCCCGGACCTCTCGGTCTTCGGTCACGTACTGACCCGGAGGCAGGCTCCTGCGCTCGGGCGCGATCGCTTGAGGCGGTGCGGACTCAAAGGCCGCCCGTCGCCTCCTCGATAACGATGCGGGTGAGTTCGACGCGTGAGGCGATGCTGAGCTTGCGGAAGGCCTGGCGGAGGTGATGGGCAACGGTGTGGGTGCTGATGTACATCCGGGCGGCCACTTGGCTGTTATTCAGTCCCTCAGCGACGAGGCCGGCGACGGCTTGCTCGGTCTCGGTCAGGCTGGCCCATCCCGTGATAGGTCTTGCGGGGGGTGTGGTCCAGTGGCGGCGGCGGATGCCGAGACTTCGCAGCCGTTGCCGGGTGCGGGCCTGGTCGCGGTCGGCACCGACCTGCTGATACCCGCCAAGTGCTTCTTTGAAGTGATGAATCGCCTGGTCCCGGTGGCCTTGCCTAATGTGCAGAACGCCCAGGTCTTCTGCTGCCGAGGCCCTGGCCCACGGATCGGGATGCTGCGTGGCGGCCTCGGCCAGGCGGGCCGGCTCGCCGCAGGCAAGGCCCCGGCTGTGCGCGGCCGCGGCAGCCAGGGCCGGGAATCCCGGGTATGCGTCCGCGAGGCCCCGGGCGGCGCGGCAGACGCTGGCGGCCAGCTCGTTGTCGCCCCCGGCCAGCGCGGTGCGGACCAGCCAGGCCGCGGCAACAGGGTCGCCGAGCAAGAGCCCGGGCCGGGCCGGGAGATCGGCGCGAAGCTGGCGGAGGGCGCCGAGGGCGGCCGCCGGACCTTCGCGCGCTTCGGTGATCTGGGCCTGAGCCATGATGGTCTCGGGACGCGCGTAGATATCAGCGAAGTGCGGGCTCGCGGAGGGGCGGCTGGCGACGTGCCGGGTCGCGGCCGCGATGTCGCCGCGGCGCAGCTCGATTGCGCTCAGCACACAGTGCGCGGTCGCGGCGTACCCGTGCGCACCGAGGGCCAGGGCGGCGGCCAGGGCCGCCTGGCCATCGGCGGCGGCGTCGGCCAGCCGGCCGGCAGCCAGGTGGATGCGGGCGCGCAGCAGGGACAGCGCCGTGTGGGCCGGAGTGTTCTGCAACGCCGGGTTGTCCGCGGCGCGGAGGACATCCTCGGCCTCGCCCACCTGGCGGAGGTCAACCAGGGCGGCGGCGAGAGCCAGCAGTGGCTGGACATGGCGGGCATCAGGAGAGAGCCCGGTGCCGTGCCGCGCCGCATTACGCAACAGCTCAAGTCCGTCGCCGAGCTGGCCGTGGTCCCAGTCGATGACGGCCCGGGTGACCAGGGCCGCCGACCCGGCTTGGCTGTCATACTGGCCAGGGTCGGCCAGTATGGTGTCGGCAATCTGTCCGGCGAGTTCGTGGTCCAGCCTGGCCAAGGCCTGCAGGTGCGCGGTCAGCGCTTGGTCCCGGAGGTCATTGGGCAGCTGCGGTCGGCCCAGCACCATAGTGGCCTGGTCAGCGGCGTCCTTGGCTTGACCGCAGGAGGACAAGACCGACGACAGGACGCACCGCAACCGGCCCTCGGCTACCGGCAGCAGCGGCCTGGCCAGCGTGTCACGGGCGATGCCGGCCGCCTGGTCCAGCCGGCCGGCCGCCATCAGGGCTTCGGCGGCCGCCACCGCGCGGGATAGCGCGGCCGGATCGGCCGGAGAGGTCAGTTCCAGCGCGTGCACCGCCAGGCCGGCTGCGGTCTGCGGCGCCGAGCGCAACGTCTGCGTCGTCGCCCTGTCGAGCGCGGCCAGCGACGCGGGATCAGCTGGATGCGCGGCCTGGAGCAGATGGCCAGCAGCCCGGTCCGCCGGTTCACCCCGGGTGAGCAGGATCTCGCCGTACTGACGGTGCAGTGCACTGTGCGCCGGGCGTGGAATCATTTCACCGACCGCGCGGCGCAGCAGCTGATTCCGGAATGTGAACGTGTATTCCGCGGCGGTCATGATCGCGGCGCCCATCGCCTCCTCGACCGCGGGCAGCAGCGTAGCCGGGGTCTCGCCGAGCATCTCGGCCGCATCCTCCAGCCGGAACGCCGGGCTCAGCACCGCTGCTGTCACCAGCAGGTTCCGGGCCTGCTTACTGAGGCCATCGAGCTGCTGCTGCGCGAGCCGGTGGATCCGCCGCGGCAGCCGGGCCAACGTAAGCACGGCCCGGCCGCTGGTGACATGCACGGCGTTGTCGTCGCGCAGGCCACCGATCAGCTCAGCCACGAATGAGGGGTTCCCGGCGGCGCCGCAGGCCAGGTCGGCCAAGGCCGGATCCGGCGGCGCGCCGAACCCGTCAATGAGCATGGCCGCCACCGTATCCTCACCCAGCGGGGCCAAGGTGACCCGGGCGGCACCGTCCTTTTCCAGCTGGCCGAACAGGTAGTCCACGGCGTGCTGGGGCGTGCTCGACCGGGCCAAGAGCCACGCCACCGGGTGCCACTTCAGATCCCGCGGCAACGTCCTGAGCGCGGCCAGGGTGGCCGGGCTGGCCCAGTGCAGGTCATCCACGCATACCAGGACCGGAGCCCGCATGGCTCGCTGTTCGAGGTGCGCTCGTATCTGGGTGATCCCCCACGCAGTTGAATGCGGCAGATCAAGGCCGGGCTCATCGGCGGTCACGCCAGCAAACGGCTCCCCCAGGGCCGCGCGCAGCCCGGAGAACGGGATCGCCTGGCCCAGCCGGTCCGCTCCGCCCGCCGCCAGGGAGAAACCGTGCTCCGCCGCCTCGTCGATGGAGTCGCGGAGCAGCAGCGACTTGCCGATGCCCGGTTCACCTTCCACCAAGACCACGCCGCCAGCCCCGCGCTGCGCGCGCTGCAGCAGGTCACCGATGATCTTCCGTTCCGTTTCACGCCCGCGCAGCGCGTCCCGGCCGGCCGGTCGTACCTGTGGCGAGAGCCTCTCGGGCGATCTGGGTTTGGAGTTACCGATCACCGCGGTCATTTCACAGCCTCGCCCGCGGTCGCCTTGCTGCCGGGCAGCGCCAGGCGCCACATATAGAGCAGGCCTCTGAGATGTTTTTCCATCTCCAGCGCTGCTCCCTCGGCATCCCTGGCGCGCAGGTGCGCCAGCAGCCGCCGTCGCGAGCTGACGATCATCCCGTCCGCTGCACGCCCGACCGCCAGCATGAGTTCCCGGACATACCCGGCGCTTCCAGTGAGCAGCGGAGCCAGCAATGGGTCATCTACCACATCAGCAAGCAGGCTGAATATCTCCGCGTGCGCCGCTGCCTTGAGGTCCCACTCGGACCTGGCCGCCAGGCAGCAAGCCCGTTTCACGCTGTCGTGAAACTCGATTAGATGCAGCATGGTCATCCGCGTGCAGGCAATGCGCGTAGCCATCGCCTGGGCCTCGACCATTCCCTCCTCCATCAGCCGTACCCGCCCGCAGCAGACGAGGTCGGCTCGACCTGCCCGGCGCTTGATGAGAATGACTTCTGCTCAACGGAATTCCGGAGGTTAATGATCGGCAACATGTGGGCATCCGCACCCGGGCCGGGCTCCGGCGTCTCAACCGCGAACGCCTCATGCGTAACGGCGTGTGCCCAGCGCATTCGGATCACAGCCGTTTCAGGGTGGTCACCGAATTCCTGGGCCACCCGTCCAGCGCAACCCAGGCTGCCGAATGCCCGGATGGCCGCGACGGCGGACTGCCGGACCTGACCCGCACTCGGCTCGTCGCAGCGCTGAAGCCCCGACGCGAAGACGGCGTCAGCCCAGAGGGTTTGCGTGCTGGGGTAAGCCATCGCTGGCCGCATCATCAGCCTCCTCGGCAGTACACATCAGTCCCGATAAGTACCGGCTCATCTGCGAGGGCGCTGTGGTCGCAGCTTTCCCTTGGCCCTTCCGGCACCAGCACGGATAGTTCGCCCTAAACGTTAGGGATCCGGCCAAGCGGTCGAATCCCCTACGATCCTTAGTCCTGTAGGTGTCCCAAACGGCCGTTGCTGCCGAATGACTAAGGACTTGACTGTGCTCGGTGAGACGGACAGCTCAGCGGCGATCTCCGGCACCGATAGGTGGGTCGGCAGGTAACGCACTCGTAGTTCGCTCCCGCTGAGCGGTTCGAACGGCAGCTGGGTTCCGGGCCGTCGTGAGGCTGGCTCGGCTCCGGCCAGCAGAATGAGGATCTCGGCGATCAGGGCAGCATGCGCCGTCCGCTGCCGAGCTTGACGCTCAAGCAGGCTCGGCGTGGGGTGCAGCAGGAACCACAACAGCGCGCCATCGGGCTCGGCCAGGTCCAGCGCGCGCTCGACAGCCTCCCCAGCGGCGGCCGGATCGCCCGGTGCGTCCCGGGCGATCGCTTCCAGCAGGAATGCCTCGACCAGCCAGGACCGCCAGCCCACCCGGGCAGTTTCATCCAGAACCGGCGCGAGCTCGGCGGCTGCTGCCTGTGGGGCGCCCTGGGCGATGCGCAACACCGCCGCGGCGATGCGCATCTCGCCGCGGTCGCGGTCGTGCTGGCCGAGGCCGGACAAGACCTGCTCGGCAGCCGTGAAGTCGCCGAGGCGCGTGAAAGTGTGCAGAAGCCAAGCTCGCATCGGCCTGACCAGCGGATGCGGCCAGGGCAGGCGCCTGGCCAGCCGTTCGGCGCCCGGAAAGCCGCCAGTGCATCGGCGAACTGGCCGCGGGCCAGCTCGAGCTGCCCACGGGCGAACTGGGCTCCCATCGCCGACACCGGCGCAGCTTCTGGCCTGATGGTGCGCTCGGCGCGCTGTGCCCAGCCCCGCTGCTTCCTCAAGCCGCCCCTGCCAAGCGAGCGCCGATCCGAGCGTGTTGTAGGCGAGACCCGCCGTGGTCTCATCCGTCCAGCCATGCTCCTCGGCCAGGTCGACCGCTTGCCGGCTGCGCTCTGCCGCGCGGGGGAACCATCGGGAAAGCTCAATCTCCGCTTGGTACACCATGGCGGTGAATTCGAGATACGGCCGCTCAATGCGGCGCGCTAGCGTGACGACCTCATCCGGGTGCGACTCGGCCTGGTCGAGCCGACCGGTCCAGATCTCGATGTCACCCAGGCAAACCAGGGCCAGCGCGCGCAGTTCCCCCAGCCCGGGGTGCACCGACTCCGGCGCTTCGGGCAAGTCCTGCAGCCGGTGCGCCTGCTGCGACAGCGTCGGCAGGTTGCCTTCCAACCAGGCCAGGAGCAGTCTGACCACTCCAAGCAGAGCCGACGCTTGTCCCCGCCGGGCCGCCGGCACCGACGCCGCTCCGCGCTCGGCCAGCAACAGATACCGTTCCGCCGCGTCCAGCGATCCTTGCGACAGCTGATCGGCCGCAGCCACCGTCGCCAGCTCGGCTTCGGCCGCACTTGTCCCCTGCGGGAATTCGGCCATGAGCGTGCGCACGGTGACCGCTTGTCCATCCAGGTACAGGGCTGGCCAATAGCCGACCAACAGCCGACTGGCAAGTCGCCAGTTGTGTGCGGCCTGCGCATGACGGATTGCTTCCACTGGAAACTGATGCTCAGCGAACCAGGCCGCGGCCACCTCATGCAGCGCTGCCGCTTCGCCCGGCTCGGTGCGGCGTAGCTCGAGCCGCAGCAGATCGCCGAACAGGTGGTGGTAACGGAACCAGGACCGCGCCGCGTCCAGCGGCACCACGAACGCGTTCGCCCCGGCCAGATCCTGCAGTACCCGCTCCCCGCCCGAGCCACCGGTGAGCAGATCAGCGAGCTCGCCGTTGACCCGCTCTAGCACGCTGGTCCGCAGCAGTAGCCGCTGCATATCGGCGGGCTGACGGTCCAGCACCTCGGCCAGCAGATACTCGGACACCGTTCGCTCGCTGCCGGAAAACTCCACCGCAAACCGCTCCGGAGCGGAATGCCCGGCCAGCGACAGCGCCGCCAAGCGCAAACCGGCCACCCAGCCCTCAGTCCTGTACACCAGCGACTTCACAGCCAGGTCGAAGACTTGAACTCCCGCCGCTTGGAACAATGCCTGCGCCTCGGCCACAGTGAAGCGCAGCTCGTCCGCGCGGATCTCGGTCAGCTCACCTTCCAGCCGCAGTCGGTGCAGCCCCAGCCGTACGTCCCGCCGAGTGGCCAGCACGAACCGCAACGCCGGGGGCGCCCGCATCACGAGCAGCTCCAGTTGCCGCCGCGCCTCCGAGCCCAGCTCGTGCAGATCGTCGATGACCAGCCACAGCCGGTCCTCAAGCGGCGCCAGATCGGTGAGCAGCCGCTCCACGATCGCCCACCCGTCCAGATCCGGCGCCGCGGTTAGTGCCCGCACCAGCGTCGACCCGGCGACCGTCCCACGCAGCTCGTCGAGCACCGACAACCAGAACTGCTGCGGATCCTGATCGCCACGTTCCACTGGCACCCATGCGGCGTAGTCAGCCACACCCGGCTCACTGATCCAGGATCGCAGCAGCACCGTTTTGCCGCTGCCCGCCGACGCCGACAGCACCGTCACCCGAACCGATCCGTCCAGCCGCTCCCATAGGCCAGGGCGAGGGACAACTCCGCCCCACCCGGCCCGGCGCCAGACGAAGCGGGCTCCCGGCCTCTCGGCGCGCCCCATGGCTCATCATCGTACGAACAACGATGTTCCCGGGCTTTCGCAGCGGGTCATCCGGTCGGCGGGGGTGTTCTCGTGCGAGGCGCACGTGGGAACCCGGAGGCAAAAGGTTCACAAAGTTCGACGGGTAACCTTCCTCCGCTGCGGACGAAGCGGGGAAAGGCCTGGCGCAGATCTTTTGGCCGAGATGCTTGCGACCGGACCGATCCGGTGAGGAATCCCTGGCCCAGCGGGGCGTAGGCCACGAAACCGGTCCCAGACCCATCGTCACGCATTTGTCTGAGCCGGCTAATTAGTTGTTTCAACCCTCCTGTGTCGTCGACCCCAGCGGTGGACCCCAGGGCCGTGCCACGGGTATCGGTGCGCCGGTCACTTCTTTCCGTACGAGCATCCAGAACTCCCGGACCATCGCCTTGACGGGTTCGGTCTCCAACCCGACCACCTTGTAGACGAGCCCGGCGTCATTGGGCAGCCGGCTGGCGCCCGCCACGCATTCCCCGGCGAAGCCGCCGCCGTGGGCGATCTGGTCGAAAATCCGCGTGGCATGCCGCGAGGGAGTGACGAGGGTTACATTCGCGAAGACGTCGAAGTTCCCCATGACGCCGGCCTGACGGACCGGATGCCGCCAAGGCTCGGCGACGAGTTTCTCGGTAAACAGGGGAGTGCCGTCGGGCCTGCTCGCGGTCAGCGTCGAGGAGTAGAGGTCGTACTCGAACATCTCGCCCCGGCCGTGATGCTTGCGGCCGGGCTGCAGTATTTCCGCGCACAGCAGCGTGGCATCATCGGCGACCGCCGCGTGGGTCTGCGTGATGAACCGCGAATGCCGGTGCGGGATGGTCGGGCCGGGCAGGAACTCCAGGTAGGCGTGCTCGGCGAGTGACAGCCGCTGGGACTGGGCGGCGAAATTCGCATCCATCTGGTGGATCTTGGTGGCCGACTGGGTGGTGACATGTGCCATCGCGCCGGGGCCAACGGTGATGGACAGGTCGAGACGATCGCCTTGGAGCACACAGCCCGAGGTGGTGATGATGTACACGCACGGCAGCCCCGGCAGGTGCTCGTCCCAGTACAGGGCCTGCTGCGCCAGCAGCGGCGCCTTCCGGTACAGGTGCGCGAGTACCGAACGATCCCCTCGGCGGGCGAAGCGCATGTCCAGTACGCCGTTTTTCCCGGCCGCCCCGCTGGCCACCTGCTCCGGCTCGCCGCGGAAGGGAGCCAGCTCGGGGGCGTTGAGTATGGTCATCGTACGGGTGCGCTGAGCGGCGCCACGTCGAACAGCACATTGCGCCTGATCAGGGCTACTACGTCGGGTATGCCCGCGCCGGTGAGGCAGTTCGTAAAGACGAACGGCTTGTTCCCTCGCATAAGCCGGGAGTCGTGGTCCATGACTTCGAGGCTGGCGTGGACGTAGGGCGCCAGATCGGTCTTGTTGATGACGAGGATGTCCGACAGCGAGATCCCCGGGCCGTTCTTCCGGGGGATCTTGTCGCCTGCGGCCACGTCGATCACGTAGATGAAGAAGTCAACCAGCGCGGGGCTGAACGTGAGGGTGAGGTTGTCGCCGCCGCTCTCGATCAGGACCACGTCGGTGCTGGGGAACCGTTCTTCCATTTCCTCGACCGCGGCGAGGTTCATGCTGGGATCCTCGCGAACCGCCGTATGCGGACAGGCGCCGGTCTCGACTCCCACGATCCGGTCCCCAGCCAGTACGCCCTTCAGCGTGCGCTGGACATGCTTGGCGTCTTCGGTGGTCACGATGTCGTTTGTGATGATCAGGACGTTCAGCCCCAGCCCGATCAGCTGTGGTGTGATGGCCTCGACGAGGGCGGTCTTGCCAGAGCCGACCGGTCCGCCGACGCCGATGCGGGTTGTCTTCTTCACCATGTCACCTCAGTTCATGAACATGCGGATGCGGGATCGGACATGGACCGCCGCCAGGATGTCGGCCATCGGCGCGAAGCTGGCCATATCGGCTAGCGACGCCTGGCTGGCGGCGGCATAATCGTCTTCGGCTGTCTCGTTGATCGCGGCCAGGATCGCCTGGGCCTGGCGGTGGTCGATCCTCATCAGGCGGAGCGCTGCGCTCAGCATCGCCATGGCGACGCCGTACTGATGCACGGCGAAGGCGTCCTGCTCCGGGGAGCCGAGTTCCGCGAACAGAACGCCTAGGCCGGCCGGGTACGTGCCCGGTGCGGACCCGTCCCGTACCCGATCTAGCCAGCGGCCCAGCTGGGGTACGGTTACCGCGGCGGTGCCCACCTCCGCGAGCTTCCTGCCCATCCGGACCGTCATGGTCCGGGTTTCCTCGCTGAGCTTGCGTTCGAAGACGGCCCGGTCGGCGCCGACGATGCGCTCGATGTCGGCCTCGTGCGCCGCGCGGTACGCCTCGAGCAGGGCGATGCCGTCCGACGTCGCCGCCCGCCGGGTCGAGGTGAGCACCAACTCGCTCAGCGTGGCGACGTCGTGGACCACCCTCTCCTGGACTGCTGACTCCAGGCCGTTTGAGAACGCGAAGGAGCCGATCGGCAGGAGTGAGTCCCCGAACTGAAGGACGTGCATCAAGCGGGTGACGCTCACGGGCGGCCCCCCGGCGGGTTGCCGTGGCGATGTCCCTCGGCCGCGCCGAACAGCCGCCGCGCCTCGTGCGGCGCCAGATAGGGAATGACCTCGGCCCCGGGCGCGAACGCGTACGTGACGCCTTCGAACGAGTGGGTCTTCATCACCGAAGCCATCACCGTGCGGGCGACGGTCAGCGGAACGTAGACCCGGATGCCCTTCACCACCGCCGCCCAGTGCTGATTGCCGAGCGCGTGCCCGAGTTCGACGCACCGGGCCAGCGCCACCTCGGGTGGCTCGTTTAGGAGCGCGCTGAGATCTATGACCAGAACGTCCTGTAGGTCCACGCGCGCGATGATCGCGGTACCGATCGCCTCGTCCCACCGCAGGATGTCGCCGTCGCGGAGCTGGGTCCCGCGATCAAGAGAGAGTGCGACCTCGACCCCGGCCGCGGTCCTCTTCCGCAGCCGGCTCTTCTGTGCTTCCGCCTGGTCGAGAAGAAGCACATCGACGCGGGCGCGCTTGAGCCGGCCCGGCCAGCCATTCTCGGTAGCGCGGCCGAGCACCGTATTCACGCGCACGAGCGTCTCATCGGTGTCCGTGGTGGTCATGGCAGGTCCTTTGCTCAGCTGAAGAAGTACAGCCGGTTGAGGTTGATCGACTTGGCCGGGGACACGGTCGCGTGCGTGCCGTCGGCCGTCACGGCGAACGTCTCGGGGTCGACCGTGATGGCCGGCAGAGCATCGTTGCGGACGAGATCGCGCTTGGTGATGGTCCGCGTCCGCTTCACCGGCAGTACGCGCCGCCGGAGCTGGAGCCGCTCGGCCACCCCGGCTTCGTACGCGGCCGACGAGACGAAGCTGATGCAGGTCTGCGGCAGGGCCGAGCCGAACATCGGGCGATAGCACACCGGCTGCGCGGTGGGGGTCGAGGCGTTCAGGTCGCCCATCAGCGCCCAGTTGATCAGGCCGCCCTTGATCACCAGCTTGGGCTTGGCGCCGAAGAACGCCGGATCCCACAGCACCAGGTCGGCCATCTTGCCGGGCTCGATCGAGCCGATCACGTGGGCCGTCCCGCTCGCAATCGCCGGGTTGATGGTGATCTTGGCGACATACCGCAGGACGCGGAAGTTGTCGTTACCTGTCGCGTCCTGCGGCAGCTTGCCGCGGGCCCTGGCCATCGCGTCTGCGGTCTGGACCGCGCGCAGCCAGTTCTCCCCTACCCGCCCCATGGCCTGGGAATCGCTGGAGAACATGGAGATGGCACCCAGGTCGTGCAGCACGTTCTCGGCCCCGATGGTCTCCGCGCGAACGCGGCTCTCGGCGAAGGCCACGTCGGAGGGAACCCTCGGGTTCAGGTTGTGCACGACCATGATCATGTCGAACAGCTCAGCCTGGGTGTTGATCCCGAAGGGCAGGGTGGGGTTGGTCGAGCTGGGCAGCACGTTGGCTTCGCCGACGACTCGGAGCAGGTCAGGAGAGTGGCCGCCGCCGGCGCCCTCGCTGTGGAACGTGTGGATGGTGCGGCCGTCGAAGGCGGCGATCGTGTCCTCGACGAAGCCCGCCTCGTTCTGGGTGTCGGTGTGCACGCTGACTTGCACGTCCATGCTGTCTGCGACGGACAGCGCGGCGCGAATCGCGGCCGGGGTCGCGCCCCAGTCCTCGTGGACCTTGAACCCGGCCGCGCCGGCCAGGACCTGCTCGACGAGCGCGGCCTGGGCGGCCGAACTGCCCTTGGCCAGGAACCCGACGTTGACCGGCAGCCCCTCGACCGCGCGCAGCATCATCTCCAGGTGCCATGGACCGGAGGTGATCGAGGTGCCGTTCGTACCGTCGCTGGGCCCGATACCGCCGCCGAAGAACGTCGTGACACCGTTGCTCAGTGCGGCGTAGGCCTGCTGCGGCGCGATGAAGTGAACATGCGTGTCGATGCCACCGGCGGTGAGGATGAGCTGCTCACCCGAGATCGCGTCGGTGGCCGGGCCGACATCCAGGCCCGGGGTCACCCCATCCATCGTGCCCGAGTTGCCCGCCTTGCCGACCCCGGCGATCAAGCCGTCCTTGATACCGACGTCCGCCTTGACCACCCCGAGCACGGCGTCCAGCACGGTCACATTCGTGATCACCAGGTCGAGCGCGCCGCCTTCACTGGTGAGCTGGTTGTTCACACCCATGCCGTCGCGTAGCGTCTTCCCGCCGCCGTAAATGGCCTCGTCGCCGAGGACCCTGAAGTCCCGTTCGATCTCGATGTAGAGGTCGGTGTCGCCCAGCCGTATCTTGTCGCCGACGGTCGGCCCGAACAGGCCGGCGTATTCCTGACGCGCTATCTCAGTCATCGTTTCCGCGCTTCCTTCGGCTTGGAGCCCCGCTCCGTGTCTGGTCCGGACGTGAAGCCGTACTCCTTGGCCAGGCGGATAGCCCGGGTGGCGCGGGGACGGTAGCCGCCACCGGTCGGCGCCCAGCCGTCGACCAGGTTGTTGAACCCATGAACGCGGCGCTTCCCGCCGAACGGCACCAGCGTAATTTCCCTTTCATCGCCGGGCTCGAAGCGGACGGCGGTGCCGGCCGGGATGTCGAGCCGGTGACCGAACGCCTGCCCCCGGTCAAAGTCCAGCGCGCGGTTTACCTCGAAAAAGTGAAAGTGGGACGCGACCTGGATGGGCCGGTCGCCGCTGTTCTGCACCGTCAGCTTGACCCGCGGCCGTCCCGCGTTGATCCTCACGGGCTCGGCGGCGAGCACGTAGCCACCTACAGGGGCACGCATAGGAATCCTCCTCTGTCAGTGGAGCCATTCACTGGATTGGGGAGTGGACCGTGATGAGTCGGCTGCCATCATTGAAGACCGCTTCCAGTTGCACCCGGGGAATCATGTCGGCCACCCCCTCCATGACGTCGGCCTGCGTGAGGACCTGGCTCGCCAGCGTCATCACTTCTTCCAGCGACTTGCCCACGCGCGCACCGTCCAGCGCTGCTGCCGATATCACGGCGACCGCCTCCGGGTGGTTGAGCTTGAGCCCCTGTTCTCTGCGCTTGCGCGCCACCTCGGCGAGCATGTAGATCAGCAGCTTGTCGAATTCTCGTGGTGTCAGATGCATGACCGTGTTTCCCCGGGGTTGAGTTGGTGGCGCTCAGCGGCGGCGCCCGGGCCCCCGGCCGGGCGCCGCATCTTGATGTGCTCGCTCAGCATCCGCGGACAGCCTCAGAATCCCGTCAGGCCCTGCGGGCTCTGATAGGGAAGGGCCGCGCTGGTGATCTCCTCGAGTGAGCCGTCCGGCCGGACGGCGTAGCCCACCAATTTCGCCGCGTTCGCGTAGACCTGGTAAAAGTAGGTGCCGTCGGGCGACAGCCAGTTATCGCTCGGCCCGCTGCTGACGGTCCCGTTCAGGGCCCGGAACGTGCCATCCCCAGGGACCTTCGGGCACGCCGGATCCTTGGCGATCGACAGGACGTTGCCGTCGATCCGGTAGCTGGTGACGTAGCTGTAGCCGAAGTTCGTCGCGAACACCATCCGGTCATCGGGGGAGATGGCCACCCAGCACAATTCGGATGGCTTCCCCCCGGATGTGCCGATGGGCACGATCGGGCTGATGGTGATGGTGCCGTGCTCATCGATGGTGGCCATGGCCAGGCCGTCGCCGACGGCGTACCCGAGAACGAAGTGATCGGGCCTATGGCGCAGGAACTGCACATTCCACGGGGATCCGCCCCCGCCGTCCTGGAATTTCGGCTCGCCGAGCGCGCCGTACGCGCCCACCGGGAACACGATCAGGCCATCGGGATCCGGTGCGTTCGACGCGATCGAATGGGGCTGGCCGTTCCTTTCCACCCAGAGGATGGGCGAACCGTCCGGATTGACGTTGGCAGGCTCGTCGAAGGTGGTGCCAACGACGAGGAACTTCTCGTCGGCCGTGAGCGAGGCCATGGTCGCTACCCGATTGGGCTTGTCCGGCGTGTTCACCGTGTACCCCTCCGGACGGGCGGTGAGCGTGCCTTCGTCGCCGACCGACATCAGCCGCAGATGGTCGGGGCCGAACGCGTGCAACACGAACAGCGTGCTGTGCGACGGGGAATACGCCAGCGCCTTAGCGGTGCCGCTCCTTCCGGCCACGACGTTTCCAGTCCGCTTGGCGTCTAGCAGCGTGAGCTTGCCGTCCACGCCCACGGCAAAACTGGACACCGTGTTGTCGCCGCCGTTGGTCGCGAACAGGAACCGCCGGTCTGGAGTGAGGATGACGCTGTTCGCGCCCTCGAATGCGTTGGGTGCGCTTTCCTGGCCGCTGACCGGCTTGAACGTTCCCGAACCGGCGCCGCTGGTCACGATGCGTTCTATCTCGGTGATAGTCCCATCTGCAGCCCGGAGGTAATGGACGACGCAATTCCGGATCTCGTTCGTCTGAACGTAGAGATGCCCGCCTTGCATCGTGCGGCCGTATGGCGCCTGTGTGGACGGCGGGCTTTCCGTCACCCGCATGGCATCGTCGTTCGGTACGCTCATTCTTTCCGCACTCTCCTGTTCGCTCGTCCCGGCCTGCGGACCCTCGACGTGTCCCGCTGGATGAGTTCACAGTGCCGCCCTCCGCCGCGACCCACATCGTTAAGGCAGCTAATGCCTGCGGTCGGTACGGGTGGTCTCCTAGACCACTGGGCGCGGGGCGTTAGGCGCCTTACTCAGCTTGACGATGTGAGCCTCCAGAAAGTGCAGCCAAACTCGGCACGTGCGTGACCTCACTAGCTACATCCGCGGCCTCCTCGGAAGGACCCTGCCGTGACCGAGCACCTAAAAGACCAGATCGTCCTGGTCATCGAACGGGGCGGCGGTCTTGCCCGTGCCATCTGCCTCGCCGCCGGGGACGCTTACCGCCTGCAGCGGCCTGGGACGGCTTGATGGAGGTGACGCTGTGAGCCTGAGCGCATCGGAGCGGAAGACTCTGAGTTCCATTGCGGACCAGCTCGCCGGATCGGACCCCCAGCTGGCGTCGATTCTCACCGTATTCAACCGGCTGACATGGGAGGAGGAGATGCCTGAACGTCCGCGACTTGCCGGTTGCGGGCCGCAGGAGATGAGTTCCTTCCGGCAGCGCCGCAGGCGCGCCGGGCGGCATCGGCAAAGCCAGACGGTCCAACTGGCATGGGCTGTCCTCGCCGTGTGGATTTTCATGAGTGCCGCGCTGATTACGGTGGCGGTTGTGCTGAGCCATACCGGTCATGAAGCTGACGTAATTTCGGGCTGTACACAGGGGTGGCCGGTATTTTGCGCCAGGAAATGACACACGCCCGCGGCGGCCCGTTCGAGCTCGGCTTCGACCGCGTCGGTCACATCCTGGTCGGTGACCGTTGCTCCGGCCGCCGCGGGTTCCGTCGGCATCGGCGCCCCGTTGGGACTTCCGGCCCAGCCACCACCGCCCTACGGTGCCGAAACCGTGAATGGGCACGGTTGGGGCAGACGAGCATGCACGGCGCCCGGAACGAGCTCGTTAGGGATACCGGGTCTGACGATGTGCCGCCGGGGCGCGGCGGCGAGGCTTGCCGGTGAGCTAGCAGCGGGCTGGCTCGTTACCCACCAGCCGAAAGGAACGTTGGATGAGCATGAACTGGCTTGAGGGCGTGAACTACCAGATGGACGGCCCCGACCGGCCGCAGGCCATGCCTATCTTCGCGGGGCAGAAGCTGGTGGTCGTCGGCGGCAGCAGCGGGATAGGACGGCAGGCCGCCGCCGACGTCGTGGCCGCAGGCGGCAGCGCCGTCATCATCGGCCAGGAACCGGCCAAGGTCGAGGACACCGTCAAAACGCTGGCCAAGGACGGCCCGGCCTACGGCATCACCGCCGACCTGGCCGACCGAATGCAGGCGGAAGGGGTCTGCCGGCAATTGGCCGACGAGCACGCCGACGCGACCCTGCTGGTCAACGCGGCCGGCCTGTTCGTCCCCAAGCCTTTCCTGGATTACGACGGGCCGTCCTACGACTCCTACCTCGAGCTGGACCGGGCCACCTTCTTCATCACCCAGACCGTCGCCCACGCCATGGTGGCGGGCGACCGCGGCGGCGCCATCGTCAACATCGGCAGCATGTGGGCCCACCAGGCCATTGGCGCCACCCCGTCATCGGGCTATTCCCTGGCCAAGGGCGGGCTGCACGCGCTCACCCGCAACTTGGCCCTCGAACTGGCCCCGCACCAGATCCGGGTCAACGCGGTCGCCCCGGCCGTGGTGGCTACACCGATCTATGAACGGTTCGTACCGGCCGATCAGCTCGAGCAGACCCTGCACAGCTTCGACGCCTTCCACCCGCTCGGCCGGGTCGGCACTGCCCGCGACCTGGCCAACACCATTACCTTCCTGCTGTCCCCAGCCACCAGCTGGGTCACCGGCGCCATCTGGAACGTGGACGGCGGCGTCATGGCCGGACGCAACTGACAACTCTGGCTCCGCCCGTACGCCGGGCCACCCACCCGGTGTGCGGGCCACGCCCATCTCCAGCGACCCTGGGAGGACGAGATGACAGTGGTGTGGCACCGCGTGACCCGTACCGAGGTGTTGCGCGCCATGCAGGAGTACGGGCTTCCCCGTCCACTCGCGACGGCCAGCCGAGTGGTGAACGTCGCCACCGAGGTCGTAGCGACCGACAGGTTTCACATCGTTGCTCCCGATCTGCCCGGCTTCGGCAGGTCGGATATGCCCGCACGCTCGTCGCGGCGCCACGCGGCGCCCAGATCGCATTTGACCTGTGGCCCGAGTAGCTGGCTGTCCGTGACAATACTGGCCTGAAACTGGCGCCTCGGTGTGCGGGCCGGAACCACTTGCCTTGATGCGGCAGGCCGGTGCACAAGAGTCCGTGGACTCGGACGCATGGATCCCGATGGCAACAGGCCCGCGCCGAAGCCGTCCGAGCGCTGACCCTGTGGGCCGTCTGTCCGAGACCGAGCACGCCGCGGTCCGCGCTGCGGCTGGCCGACGCCAGCATTGTCCGGCTGCTGGTGGCGGGCGACACCAGGATCGGCCCGCTGCCAACGCCGGCAAACCATGACGTTAAGGAGAAATAAATGCGGATCAAGATGCTAGCGGCGGCCGGGATGACCGCGGTCGCGGTGAGTGCTGCGGCCTGCTCGAGCTCGTCTTCCAGCGGAAGCGCTGGAAGCGGCCCACAGTCCAGGGCGTCGGAGCCGACCGCATCCGGCGCACTTAAGACCTCGAATATCAACGGCGTGCCCGTAATCACTAACGCCCAGGGTTTCACCGTCTACTCGTTCGCCCCGGACACGGCCACCACGTCGAAGTGCACCGGTGCCTGCGCCCAAATCTGGCCGCCGGTGAACGCGCCCGCGACGGCTGGTCGGGCCGTCTCGGGCAAGCTCGGCATGATCACCCGGTCCAACGGCTCGGAGCAGGCCACCTACGACGGGCGCCCGCTGTACACCTACACCGCCGACACCACCCCGGGGCAGGCCAAAGGCAACGGCCTCAGCGTAGACGGAGGCGTATGGCATGAAGTCACCACGTCCGGGCAAACGGCGCCGGCCAGCAACTCCAGTGGGGGCGGCTATGGATACTGACAGCACGAGCCGGAGCGTCGGCGCGGCCGCGGCCGGTGGCAGCCACGGCCCAGACGGCGAGCCCGGCCCGCACAGCCGCGTGGGCCGGCCAGGGTGGGCCGTAATCACCGGGCTACGGATAGCCGGCGCCGGGTTGCTCATCACCGCGGCAGCGATCCACCTGGACCTGTACGTGACCGGCTACCGATCGCTCCCGGTCATCGGCGGATTGTTCCTGCTGCAGATCATCGGGGGATTCCTGGGCGGCGCCGTGGTGCTCCTCACCGGAAGCCGGCTGGCCGCCGCCGCCGGGGCGGTATTCGCCCTCGCGACGCTGGGCGGCTATCTGCTGTCGGTGTGGGCCGGTCTGTTCGGCTTCAAGGAGGTTCGGACCACGGCCGGGATAGCGGCCGGTGTGGTGGAGGTGGGCGCGTTCGCGGCGCTGGCCGCCATGGCCACCCGGCCGCGGCCATCCGGCCGCCCGTCACGCGCGCGTGCGCTGCCCGGTCCCGTCTCCCGGCTGGGCAGCGGGCCTCCTGGTGCCGCGGCGGCGATCGGCGGCGTGTCCGTCGTAGCCCTGGTACTGCTCGGGGTGGCGGTCGCGGGCGCGGGCGGCCCGCCCGCGGCCGGGTCGCCCGCGGGCCGGGCGGCCACCGTGACGCTGAAGACCACCACCATCGGCGGCACCAGGGTGCTCACCACCGGCGAGGGCCTTACCCTGTACTGGTTCGCCCCCGACACCTCAACCAGGTCGAACTGCACCGGGGTCTGCGCGAAGTACTGGCCGCCGGTGACCGGGAGGCCGGCCGTCGGTCCCGGTGTCGCTGGCAAGCTGGGCACGATCACCCGCTCGGACGGTTCCGTGCAGGCCACCTACGACGGGCATCCGATGTACACGTACATCGCGGACACAGCCCCGGGCGAGGCCAGCGGCAACAACCTCAACCTGAACGGCGGCCTGTGGCACGAGGTCGCGGCATCCGGGCAGCAGCCAGGGACTTCCGCGGGCGCGGCAAGGTGATGCAGACCAGCAGGAGCCTCTGGGTCACCTGAGGGACATGTCGCGTCCTGCCCAGGAAGACCCAGTACGTCTCGGCCTGTGGCAGGCCGGTTTCAAGCAGGCGCTTTCTGCAGCGGTGGTGCAGGCTGGTACCGATGCTCAGGCTTCGCCTGGTTCCGAGAGAACAAACGGCTGGGATGGTCAGACACGATCCACACGCCCTGGCCGTCAGCCGCTGCGTGCGAGCTGTACCGCGCAGGGGCGATCACGCGCCCGCCGTGCTCGGCGATCATGAAATTGTCTTCAATTCGAGCTGCCATTGGGGGCCTCACTATCGGTAGTGAGGCCCGGAAGCCAGTGACAAACCAAGTGACAACCACCCCAGTTAACGCCGGACCGGGTCAGTGCCAGCCAGACAGCGCTACCGCCCTGAACTGCACTGACGCGACCCAGCGCGACCCGCTCGGACGGAACGAGCGTCCATGGCATGGAAGAGGTCTGGGGTTCGAATCCCCATAGCTCCACTGGTTTTCCGGACCTCGGTTTTATGATTCAGGGACTAACCAAGGGACTACG
Source organism: Streptosporangiaceae bacterium (assembly GCA_965277615.1). Lineage (GTDB taxonomy): Bacteria > Actinomycetota > Actinomycetes > Streptosporangiales > Streptosporangiaceae > Bog-532. Next base: position 2,394,691 of record CBDIDG010000005.1, read on the forward strand.
GCGCTGCGGCCACGTTGGCCGCGGCGCCTTCGTTTTCTGTGCTGTCGCTGAACACGGTGTCCATCACGCTCGCCCCGCCGCGGATGGCGGGACGATGACGTGGCGGTAGACGGTCTCGGTGACGTGGGTGGACTTGTGGCCCACGGTGTCGCTGATGTCCTGCAGAGGCACCCCTTTGCTGCTCATGATCGACACCGCGGTGTGCCGTTCCTCGTGGGCGTGCCAATGGCCGATCCCGGCTCGCCGGGTCATCTTGCTGAAGCGCCAGTTGAGCGCGTCCTTGCTGTACATGCGCCCGTCCTCGTGGCAGAACACGAGGTTCTCGTTGTGCCAGGCGGCGCCTGCCGCAAGTCGTTCTGCGGCCTGGAGCTTGCGGTGCGCCACTATGCAGCCGCGGCGCGCCTGGGCAGGACGAGAGAGCGTCTGGAGTTCTCGGTCTTCACCTCTCCGGTCCGGCTGACCGCCATACGTGGATGACGCCAGTGTCGAGGTCTACATGATCCCAGGAAAGCTTGCGGAGCTCCCCGGGACGAAGGCCGAGCGCGATCGACAGCACGAACAGTGCCTCTAGCCGACGACCCTCACTGAAGCGGTCGTCCGTGCCGAGTTCCGCGCAGCAGATTCGGCACGTGACCGTTCCCAGATCAGTATCGACTTCGGTGATGTGGGCCCGTTTGCGTGGCCGCGTTCCACATGCCACCTCGTCGGCCTCTGTGGCCGCGTGGGTGGCCGCATACCGGTCAGCGCTCACCTTGATGGCCCTGACGTACTCGATTGGTTGTCCGGCCGCAGCTTCGAGCACCCTGGTCGCCTGTTCCTCGGTCATGGCTCGCGACGGCCGGCCTGCGCGGCCCTTGGGCACATCGACCAGCTCGACGACGTTGCGACCAATGAGGTCGTACTTCTGGGCGCGCCGGATCGACCTGGAGAGCGTGCTTTTGATCTTCACCAGCGAGGCCTTGCTAAGCGTCTGGGCAGCGCTCCGGAAGAAGCGGTCAGCGTCAATGGCCTTGAAGTCCTTCAGCTTCGTCGCGCCGATCGCCGGGTAGATCCACTTCTCGGCCGGACCCGGTAGCCGGCCACGGTAGACGGGTCCAACTCCAGTGAGTCGAGCCAGTCCGTGACGCAATGGCAAAGGTCCGGGCGCCGGTCTGGGCCTGTCGTCTGACCAAGCGGCGCGCAGTGCGGCGGCTGGTCGGCGTGGTCCTCCGCCGCCACTCGATCCGGGCCCAGCACTTGCGGCACAGCCTGTGCGAATGGTCCGTCACTGCACCGCAGGGACACTGACGGCGCCGGCCCTCGGCAGGTGGGGCAAGAAGATCGGTGTGCATCTAAACTCCTTCCACTCGGCGCCGTCGTCCGGTGTTCAGGAGCGGCGGCGGTGCGTCGTTATGCACCGCAGAATGCGCCGGGGGAGCAGGACGCAGTGACTACGCAGCGGGACCGTGGGTGGACGTGCCGGGACGTCCCCACTGAGGGGAAGCCGTCCTTTACGTCCTGCGCCAATGGCAACTCTCGATTTCGGCGTAATCACACCGTCAGATGCCGCTTAGCCGCGAGGGAATCTGCGGTGTAGACAGCTACTGAGGTGAGCGAATGGTGCAGAAATGAGAGTGCGTAGGGGTCAGAACTCGCATGTGCCTCAGAGTAAAAGCGGTGAGATGCCTAAACCCCGGCCGAAGGCCTATAGGCTGGCCATCAGCCAGGGAAGCGTCTGCCTCTGACCCTGAGAATGGGCTTCCGTGACAGGCAGTGGTAATTGAAATAAATGGGCAGTGTTGCGTTGGCTGATCATGGCGGGCGAGGACACTGGTGAAGAATGGCAAGCCGAAACACCCCCAGATTCAGGGCAAAGTGGGGGCGATCGCAGCGTTAGCCCGGCCGTGCGGCCCAAGCCTTGACGCGGTCGATGGCCATGTCGAGCGCGATCTTCATGGGGGTTATGTCACGTGCGGTCCGGGCGAGCAGGTACCCGCCCTGCAACGCTGCCATAATGCCGGTGGCGAGCGCAGCGGGATCCGTGTCGGCTTGGAGCACCCCGTTGTCGCGCATTCGCTCCAGCCCGGCAGTGAGCAGGTTTTCCCACTGCTTGATACTGCTGGCAAGTGCCGATTGCGCATCCGCTGTCGCGCCGAATGGCTCGCTGGCTGACGATCCGGGCACACACCGGCGCGTGCTCAGGTGCGCGACGTTGTCGTGCATGATCGCCTTCCGCCAGCGCTCCAGGCCGTCGATGGAATCGAGTTGCTCCAGGTGTATCCGCTGCCTTTCCAGCAGCTGACAGGTCTGATGTGCGACGACGTCGCTCATGAGCGCATCCTCCTAATTAGTCGAGGCGCCGGGTCCGGTGTCGTCATCGGCGTTTGCGGCCGCTGTGACCTCGGCCGAGCCGTCCAAGTCACGAAGGCGCGCGTTCAGCGCGGCGCGCATAGCGCGGGCCGCGGCGCTGCTGGTCGCCAGGCGCAGTGGGGGCTGGTTCGCGTCAACGGCGGCCAGCATGGCTGCTGCCACGTGGTCGACGGAGTCGAACGCCGAGGCCGGAAGGCCGGCGATGGCCCACTGGGCGGCCCGGACGGTCGGGTCGTAGTCGGCCTTGACTGCGGCGACACGCATATTGCTCAGGAACGATGTTGCGGTGAGTCCCGGCTGCACGAGGGTGACCTTGATCCCCAGCGGTTCCACCTCGCCCGCCAGGGCGTCGGTCAGGCCTTCGACGGCGTACTTGGTCGCGGCTAGCAGGCCCACGCCCGGGTGCGCGGACTGCCCGTAACAGGAAGAGCCTTGCAGGATGTGACCGCCTCGTTGCCCGCGTAGCACCGGCAAGGTGGCGCGCAACACGTTCAGCACGCCGAAGACATTGGTGTCGAAAATGGTCCGGGCCTGCGCGTCGGTGAATTCTTCGACGGCACCGAACGAGCCGTAACTGGCGTTGTTAGCTACCACGTCAATCCGGCCGAATGTGGCGGTGACCTGCTGCACGGCCGCCTGTACCGCTTCGGCGTCGCGTATGTCGGTGTGGATCACGATCAGCCGGTTCGGATACGCCGCGGTCAGGCCGTCCAGTACCTGCGTGCGGCGTGCCAGGGCAGCGACGTTATCACCCCGGGTTAGTGTCGCGATGGCCAGCGCGCGGCCGATACCTGAGGTGGCGCCGGTGATCAACCAGGTGCGGTGCTCGATGCTGCCGGCTGCCTGTTCGCTATCTGAGGTGGCCATGGCTGGGAGCCTGGCAGACGCTCTGGGTCGGTTGGCTCAACCCGGGATCAACAAAACTCAGCGGTCAATCAATTGGGCGCGGTGCGGCCGTACCGGCCGGTCAGGCCGCGGGCAGCCGGATCTGAACGACCGCGCCCGAGTCCGGAGCACGGTATAGCCGCAGGTCGCCGCCCATCGCGTCGATGAGCGCTTTGGACAGGGGCAGCCCAAGTCCGGTCCCCTGGACCTGTGTCCGCTCCGCACCCAGCCGGTCGAACGGCCGGAAAATCCGTGCGATGGCATGGTCAGCGAACCCCGGTCCCTGATCGGTGACCTCGAGCACCACGACATCGCCTTCGCGCCGCAGGCTCGCGGTGACCAGGCCATCTTGGCGGTTGTACTTGACAGCGTTGCCGATCACGTTGAAAAGCACCTGCCGTATGCGGCGCCGGTCAGCCAGGACCGTCGGGGTACCGGCCGGCGGGCGGCACACGATCTCCACGCCGCGGCGGGTGGCGATCGGCTCCAGGAGCCCGGTCACTTCCCCCAGCAGAGCCGGGAGATCGACGTTCTGTTTCTCGAGTTGCAGGGCGCCGCCCTCGATTTTGGCGATGTCCAGGACGTCGTCGAGCAGGGAGATGACATGGCGGGCTGCCTCGCCGATGCGCTGTTGAGCGTATCGGCGCCGTTCGGTGGTCAGGTCCAGTGTGTCGAGCAGTTCGGCGAATCCGACGATGCCCGACATGGGGGCATACACTTCATGCGCCAGTCCCGACAAGAACCATGATTTGGCCTGGCTGGCGGCCTCGGCGGTCCGCCGCGCAACCTCGGCCTCCCGGCGCCCCTGGCGCTCCGCCTCGGCGGCCCGTTTCTCGGTCTGGTCCATGAAGTGCACGCAGTAACCGGCCGGTGAGCCGTCGCCGTCGCGCAACGCAGAGATGGAGATAACGGCCGGGTAGGCGGATCCGTCGGGACGCATGCCCGGCCATTCGAGCAGGGCGCCGTCCCGGGCTCCGCTGTCTGTCAACCGCAAGGTTTCAAGGAGACGCGGATCGTCGGGTGCGGTCAGAAGGGAACCAAGGTCCGCCTGCAGCAGGTCTTTTTCGGTGACCCGCAGGATCTGGCAGAGCGCCGGGTTGACGCGCTGCAGGCGCCGCTCGGTGTCGACAAGCGCCATCCCGATGATGTTCGCGTCGAAGGCCCGCCGGAACCGTGCCTCGCTCTCCGCCAGCTCGCCGTAGAGACGGGCGTGCTCGATCGCGAGAGCGGTCAGGTTCGTGCACCGCTCGACGAGCAGAGACTGCCGTCCGTCCGGTTCCTCGGCGAAATCGCTGTATAGGGCGAAGGTACCCGTTACGTCACCATCGCCGCCGGTGATAGGTGTGGACCAGGAACTCCGGACTCCTTCGGAAACTGCGGCCCTCTGCAGGTCCGCGCTATAGCGGGGATCGTGAGCGACGTCAGGAGCGATGACCTGCTTGCGCTCCAGCACTGCGCGGCCGCAGGTCCCGCTGCGCGGGCCGGGCTCGACCGTGCCTAGCGTGGCGTGCCATCGAGGGCTCATGCTTGGGGCGGCCCCGGGGCGCAGCAGCCCGGCCCGCTTGTCGAACAGCAGGATGACACAGCGGTCCCCGGGCAGCAGCGCCTCGAGCGCCTCCGCGATCCCGGTTAGGACAACGCGCAGGGTTGATCCCCCGGCGAGGCGCTGCAGCATCTTGTCATGAAGATCCAGCAGTGCGGCCCCGTCGGCGGCGGTGATAGTGCTGCCGGGCATAACGGCGCCGGCGGGGGCTCGAACCGGTAGCCGACGTTGCGCACGGTCCGAAGCCACCTCGGGTTGGCGGGCTCGGATTCCACCTTTTGCCTTAGCCGGTACATGTGCTCGGTGACCGTGGCTTCCATCTGCCAGTCACGAGCCGAAGACCACACCTCGGCCAGCAGCCGGGCCCGGCTGAAGGTCTTCATCGGCGAGGCGGCCAGGAATGCCAGAAGATCGAACTCCCGGGCGGTGAGTTCAACCGGCGTGCCGGCGACATGTACCGCCCGTGCCTCGAGATCGATCCACAGTGGGCCGTAATCGAGAACACTGACCGGCGTGACAGGCGCGCAGCGCCGAAGCACCGACCGCACCCGGGCGGCCAGCTCACGGGGGGAAAAGGGCTTGGTGACGTAATCGTCGGCACCGAGGTCGAGAGCCACGATCCGTTCGATTTCGTCGCGGCGCGCGGTCAGTACGATCACCGGCAGCGAACCCTCGCGCCGGACAGCCGACAGCACCTCCAGCCCGCCTCTTCCTGGCAATGATAGGTCGAGTACCAGAAGATCGGGCCGGACGCTGATCATCTTCCTGAGCGCGGCGTCACCGTCGCCCGCTTCCTCGACGTCGAAGTGTTCTGACTCGAGCTGCCAGGTGACGACGGTGCGGACCTGCTTATCGTCATCGACGATCAGGATCTTCGGCGGGTCCCGGCCGGTGCTGCGCGAAACGTCACCCGTGGTGCTTCCCTGACGGGCCATGCCCCCCATTCGACCACCTCGTCCCGCAGGCCACAAGGAGGGCGCCCGCTGGTTGCTGGCGGGTTGACCGTTGTTGATCCGCAGTTGAGAGACACGTCATCGGAGGCTTACCTACCGTCAGGACCAGTGCACGCCCAGAGCCCGCATCGGCCGGAGCCCGCATCAGGAGGAAGAAAGTGAAAATCTCGAAATACGCCGCCGGTATCCGCGGCAAACCGCCCAGGCCCGAGGCGCGCGCGAACAATGCGGCCGCCGTGCCGGTTGCCGGGGAGGACTGGCGCTCCGTGGCCGCCTGCTGGCTCGCCGACCCAGATTTGTTCTTCCCGATCTCATTGTCCGGCAAGGCCCTGGAGCAGGTGGCGGAAGCGAAAGTCATCTGCGGAGGCTGCCGAGTCCGGCGCGAATGCCTGGCGTTCGCGCTGGCCGCGCATCCGCTTCACGGAGTGTGGGGCGGCATGAGCGAACAGGAGCGCTATCAGGTGGTGACAGCTGATGGACGAAAGACTGATCCAGCTCCAGGCGATGGCTACCGGCGTCGCCTGCCGGCGGATGACCCCACGGCAGCTTAGGGCACTGCACGATACCATCGGGCATGCTAACTGCCTCCCGGCCAGGTCTCAGTGGGATCGTAAGGCCGCGGCACACGCGGAGATCTTCGGCCTGCTGGCGGACGCCGCAGATGACCGGGATGCGGCACAAGTACTCACCAGCGCCGCCGTGTCCGTGCGCGACGTGATGCTTGTGGGGGGACACGCAGCCGACGGCATGATCATCGGCAGAATCCTGCACTACATGTGGCGACTGACGGGACGGACGGCCGACTCGCCCACTCGGGACCCCTCGAATGCATCCCAGACCCCAGCACAGTGGCGGTGACGACCGCGGCGCCGTCCATCCTGCCCGGGGAGAGGTCATTCCCCGCCCGGCGCTGTGGGGGCAGCTGAGCACTCCCGCTCGGGTGACGGTGGTGTCGGCACCGGCGGGCAGCGGCAAGACGGTCCTGCTGCGATCCTGGATCAACGCTTCGGGCCTGCCCGATTGGGTGGCTTGGGTGCCGGTGAGCCGCGGCGAGCAGGATTCGCAGCGGTTCTGGCTCATGGTCCTGGATGAGCTGCGTCGCACGACTCCCGGTTCTACGCTCGTGCGCCCGCTAACTGCGGCACCTGACCTGGACGGATGGGCGATCGTAGAGCGGCTGCTCGCCGACCTGGCTCCCCTGACGGATCAGCTGTGGCTGGTCATCGACGATCTGCACGAGCTGGACTCGGACCAGGCCCTGCGGCAGCTGGAGCTGCTGATCCTGCGAGCCCCAAAAGCTCTGCGTTTTGTGCTGGTCGCCCGGCGCGACCTGCGACTGGGGCTGCACCGGCTGCGGGTCGAAGGTGAGCTGACCGAGATCCGCGTCGGCGAGTTGCGCTTCACCCTGGCCGAGGCGCAGGCCATGTTCGCGGCCGCAGGAGTCCAGCTGACCGGTCAAGCCACAAAATCGCTGGTAAACAGAACCGAAGGGTGGGCGGCTGGTCTGCGCCTGGCCGCGTTGTCGCTGGCCGGGCATCCCGATCCGGAGCGGCTCGCGGCCGAGTTCTGCGGCAGCGAGCGGACGGTAGCCGAGTATTTGCTGGCCGAGGTCCTTAACCGGCAATCGGCAGAGGTACGCAGGCTGCTGCTGCGGACCAGCGTGCTGGAGCGGGTCAACGGCGAGCTCGCCGACCTGCTGACCGGCAGTACCAACGGGGAGCGGGTGCTCCAGGACCTGGTGGAAGCGAATGCGTTCATTGTGCCGCTGGACGCCGCCCGGACCTGGTTCCGCTACCACCAGCTGTTCGCCGATCTCCTTCAGCTCGAACTACGTCGCGCCGAACCGGAGACAGTGGCCAAGCTGCACCAGCTGGCCAGCGCCTGGTTCGCTGAGCACCGGTCTCCGGTGGAAGCGGTCCGGCACGCGCAGGCGGCGAAGGAGTGGGGCCTGGCCAGCCGACTGCTGGCTGATCACTGGCTGGGCCTGTACCTGGATGGTCAGTCGGCCACCGTCCACGCGCTCCTGGCCGGGTTTCCCGATGAGGTCAGCGCGGCCGATTCCGAGCTGGCGACGGTGGCGGCGGCCAATGCGGTCGCGCAAGGATCGCTGAGGGCGGCGGAACGGTTCCTGCTGCTGGCCGAGCACGAATCGGCCATGGTGCCGGCCAGCCGTCGTGATCAAGCGCTGGCGCTGTTCGGAGTGGCCCGGGTGCTGGTGGCCTGGTTCGAAGGTGACCTGCCGGTGGTCATCCAGCAGGCGGACCGGCTGCAAGACCTTTCCGAAACCCCAGAGGTGCTGCTGCCTCGACTGGAAGAGATGCGTGCCCTGGCTCTGGTGTGCCGCGGCGATGCCGAGATCTGGACGGGCCAGATCGACCTGGCCGAGTTGCACCTGGAACAGGCCCTCGCGCTGGCCAGTCAGATCAGGCGACCGTATCTGGAGTTGCTGGCCCGGACGCACCGCGCGGAGATCGAGCTATCCCGGTGGATACCGCGGGCGGCAGAGCTGGGCAGGCAGGCAGTCGAGCTGGCCGACCGGCATGGATGGACCGATGAAACCACCGCCGGTCTCGCCTGCATGACGCTCGGATCGGCCCTTGCCTGGCAGGGCCAGCTCGATGAGGCAGCGGCATGGCTTCAGCAGGCCGAACGGACCATCCGGCCCGAAGCTGCCCCCGCCTCGGCCATGGGAGTCCAGTACAACCGCGGCCAGATCGAGCTGGCCCGAGGCCACTTCGCCGACGCGCTGACTGCCTTCCGGTCGGCTGAACGTTTGGCCGGGCAGCTGGCCGCAGCACACCCGCTGACCAGGCCGATGCAGGCCTGGATCGTGCACGCCCTGGCCCGGCTCGGCGATACAGCCGAGGCCGAAAAGATTCTGTCCGGCCTCAGCGAACGCGCTCGCGCCCGCGGCGAAATGCGTATCGCCGTCGCGGTGCTGCGCCTAGCCCAGGACGATCAACGTGCCGCGGCCGCCGAACTCGCCCCGGTCCTGGATGGGTCGGCCCGGGTGGGCTGGAAGTCCTGGCTGGTTGAGGCGTACCTGCTGGAAGCGATCGTCCAGGACGCGTCCGGTGACCTGACCGCAGCGGGCGAGGCCGTGGAGCGTGCACTGGAGCTGGCCGAGCCCGACGGCACGGTCATGTGGTTCCTGCTGCACCCCGCGCCTCGCTTGCTCGAGCGCCAGGCGCGGCAGCGCACGGCCCACGCCGCCCTGATCGCCGAGATCCGTGATCTGCTGGCCGGGAGCACGCCGGGGGCGTCGCGTCTCCGGGTGCAGCCGCCGGCCGAACCCCTCAGCGGCAGCGAACTGCGTGTGCTCCGCTACCTGCCCACCCATCTGTCCGCACCGGAAATAGCTGCCGAGCTGTCGGTCTCACCGGCCACGGTCCGGACTCACCTGCGCAACCTGTACGCCAAACTAGGTGTGCACAGCCGCCGCGAAGCCGTCGAGTGCGCCCGGGCCCTGCTTCTGCTGGCGCCCTCAGCTCAGCGGCGCTAGCTCTGCCGGCTCTTACCGGCTGGCCGGGTGACGGCCGGAAACCATCAAGATCGCACGAGGCTCACTAATCAAGCCAGCGCCCAGGCTGATGATGTGACCAATTCAGATCCGGGTGATCAGCCGCGGTACCAAATCCGCGTCCGGGGCCGCCTGGGCCAGATGATGCGCTCCGCGTTTCCGTCCCTGCAGGCCCAGGTGCGGGGCAACGACACTGTGCTGACTGGGATCCTGCCGGATCAAGCCGCGCTGTTCGGTGTGCTGGCCGAGATCGAAGCCTTGGGGCTCGAACTCCTCGATGTCTGCCGCCTGGGCCGGACCGGTGACGATCCGCCTGATCGGGACGTGAGCGGCTGATGAAACAACCCCATGAACCTCCGCTGGAGGCGACGCGTACCCGCGTTGCGACAACGTCCTGGAGGACTGCTGCCGCCTGCCAGTCTTCGGATCCTGACCTGTTCTTCCCGGTGTCGCCGGCCGGTCCCGCGGCTGAGCAGGCTGCCGAGGCCAAAGAGATCTGTGCCCGATGCCTGGTCCGGCGGCAGTGCTTGGACTTTGCCATCCGCACCCGGCAAGCCTACGGAATCTGGGGTGGCCTGACCGAGCAGGAGCGAGCACAACTGCGGGCTGGCAGCCAGCCCGTGCCTCAAGCCCCGATGGGCCCAGCTATCCGGATCGCGGGAGAGGACCACCGAGCGTGAACGAGAACACCACCCGCGAGATCTGCCAGCTGCTGGAAAACGGGCGAACCGATCTGGAACGGCTCGACTCGTTGGCCGCATTGGAGCGCTGGCGAGACCTGGTCGTCCAGGACTATGCGCGGCGACTCGGTAACCGCTACTCCTCGCCACACCAGCCACTGTGCCCGGAGGACGCGCGATCGGCGCTGGCCAGAGGCTACGAGTCATGGGCGGACCTGCTCACCGTCAGGTTGCGGCGTCTGCAGGCCCAAGGGGTGCTGCAGCACGACGCGGATCCTGACGCGCTCGCTACCGGCATCATGGCCGCCTTCCAGGGCGGTCATCTGCTCGCCCAGGTCGCCCGCAACGTCACCCCCATGCAGGCCGCGCTCGATATGGCAATCGGTCACGTCAGGACCTGGGAAGCATCTTTGTAATAAAGAACTATTTAGTCCTCTTAACGGATACGGTGGTCCCATGCCAGACGCAGTCGCCTCCACCACTTCCACCCTGCTGGGTGAGCTGTTCGGCGAGGCTCGCACCGCCCACGTCTTCACCGACGACCCGGTCACCGATCAGCAGCTGATGGCGATCTGGGACCTCTACAAGTGGGCTCCGACCACGTTCAACGCGCAGCCGATGCACGTCACCTGGATGCGCACCAAAGCAGGTAAGGCCCGGGTGCTGCCGTACGTCTGGGACGGCAACCACGGGCCGTTCCTCAGTGCCCCGGTCACGGCGATCTGCTCCGTCGACACCCGCTATCACGAACAACTGGCCTTGCTGTTCCCGTACGTCCCCGGCCTGGGCCAGAACCTGGAAGAGGACCTCGACCATCGATGGCGCAGCGGAGCACTGAGCGCGCACATGCAGGCCGGTTACCTGGTCCTGGCCGCCCGGGCCGTCGGTCTCGCCGTCGGCCCGATGGAAGGCTTCAACCCGGCCGAACTGGACGCCGACCTGTTCCCGGACGGTCGCTATAAATCATTCGAACTCATAAACCTCGGCTATCCGGCCGAGGGCGCCTACTTCGACCGCGGCCCCCGTCGCCCCGCCGAGGAGGTCATGAGTTGGATGTAGCCGTACCCACCCCGTCGGCCAGCGCGATCGCGGCGGCCACCCTCACCCGATGAACTGTTGACCGCCGTGCACTTTCGCTGGGCCTGCAACAAGAGATTCCGCGCCGCCATCACCACCTTCGCCGGCAACAGCCGGCACGCCAGCCCCTGGGCCGCGGAGATCTACAACGACGCCCGCGCCAGCGGCAAGGACCACCCCCACGCCATCCGCATCCTCGCCCGCGCCTGGATCCGCGTCATATGGCGCTGCTGGCTCGACAGCGTCCCCTACGACCCCGCCACGCACGGAGCCGCCGCCGCACTCGCCCAGCAATCGGCTAAGCAAATCGCGGCCTGAGGTTGACACAGGGGGTGTCATGCCTGCTCCTCCAGAAGGGAACGGACCCCGACCCAGCCCCAGTAGACCCGGTGGTGGGTGATCAGCCCGTTCTCGATATCCATGGACTCGACCAAGCCCGCTTGCCGGCCGGTCGGAGTCTGCGAGGGGTACTCCCACATGAGGAGCGAACCGTTGGTGTAGTAGTCCGAGGTCCGGTACCACTCGCCCAGCGCGTCCGGTGTCGTCTCCCAAACCTTCGCGAGCAGGTTCGCGATGTTGCCCGCGCCGTGCAGGACGCCATCGCTGGCGCCGCGCAGGGTAACGACGGTCGGGGACTCGAAGGTTGCGTCCGGCGCATAGAGCGCGGCCATCCGGTCACGATCCCGGGCCTTGGTCGCTCCGTGCCACTCGCTCCATACATGGTGGATCTGCTCCGGCGTGTTCGTCACAGGAAACCTCCGCATCTAGCCACTGTGCGCATCGCACAATAACTGAACTATATAGTCCTGTTTAGCTGATTATGGAGGTAAGCATGGATCACGCGCTACAGCAGTCGGAGAGCCCGCTGGGGGAGTCCCTGGAGGTGGTGCACCACGAGGCCGAGCGGTTCTTCGAGCTCATGGTCGACGGCCAGTTCGGCGGCCTTCTCGTGTACGGCCTGGGCAGCAACCGGATCGTCTTCACCCACACGTTCATTGCCGAAGGGTTCCGGGGGCGAGGCCTGTCGAACTTCATGATCCAGAACACCCTCGACGACGTCCGCGCTCACGGCCAGACCGTGACGAACTTCTGCCCGGTGCTCGATCACTTCTTCGAGACCCATCCCGGCTACATCCCGCTGATCGACGAGAACGTCCCCGGCACCTGGTCTCGTAGTGACCACGAAGGACGGGTGATGAAGCAGGAATCTGAATCAACCGCATGACCCGCTCCAATGGCCACCGGCCGCGGGAAACGCTGACGCACGCGGCGGGTGGCCGGACGGTGTGGGCGCACGTGGCCCGGTACGAGGAGTTCCTGGCCGAGGACTTCACCGCGTCCCTGCCGGACCTGGTCTTCCGCAACCGCCAGGAGTTCCTCGACCTGATCGCCAAGCCGCGGCCTTTCAAAGACCTCACCCTGCTCGGCGTGCAGATCCGTATCCTCGGCGATGTCGCCCTGCTGCAGGGCCGGGTGAGCTACACGACCACGCACGACAATGTGCCCCACGAAGCGTTGTACACCGACACCTACCAGCGTCGCGATGGCCGGTGGCTCTGTGTCGCCGGTGAGGTTGTCGCCCAGGGCGAGTGAGGCGCGTCCGCGTTGCTCACGAGCCGCGGGTGTGGCCAGGGACGGCTGGCCACACCCGCGCTCGACCCGGCCGCGCTTCGCCTCGCTTCTGGAGTGGCGCTGGCCGAGGATCCATCCCGCTCGGCCCGGTCTTGTCTTGTCCGGTCCTGAGCGGCGCCAGCAGGCGTACTCAATCCCCGCGCTGGCCTGAGGCGCCGGCTGGCCGCTCGTGCAGCAGCCAGTCCACCGCCATGTCCGCGATGGGGCCCGGCACGGTGTGGCCGCCGTCGAACTCCTCGTAGCGCACGCGGTAGCCCGCAAGGCGCAGGGTCGGCACGAGCCTGCTGCTGGTGGCCGCGATCGGGAGCACGGTGTCGTTCCGGCCATGCGAAATGAAGACCCGCGGAGTACCGGCCGGCTCGCTGATGCGGGGAATGAAGCCGGGGGAGAAGGCGATGACCTGGCCGAACCGGTCGACGAAGCCGACTCCGACCCCGAGCGCGTACGACGCGCCGTCGGAAAACCCGGCCGGGCTGACTTGGTCCAGGTCAACCGGTGCCCGGTCAGCGCTGTCCGACAACAGGTCATCGAGCGCTTGTAGGTCCGGGCCCGCTTGCCCTCTGATCGCGTCCCAGGTCGGCCCGATCGACTTGGGCAGTAGCAGCGCGAAGCCCTGTTCGCGTGCTTGGTGGCCCAGAACGTTCTCGACCGATCGCGGCGTCTGGCCCGCGCCGTGGAACAAGACCACGAGCCGTACGGAATCGTCCCGCACGAACTTTGGGACGTACAGCAGCCCGGTCGCCTCGCCAGCGGTCAGGCTCGTCCATTCATCGGCCGGGCGGCGTGTCGGTGTCGACGGCTTCATAAAAAAGACTATATAGTCCTCTTAAGCTGACGTCGAATTACTCTGGAGTCACCAATGACCGAACCGGTCCGAGTTGAGATCCCCACCACCGACGGCGTGATGCTGCGGGGGGACTTCTTCCAAGCCGATGCCAATGGCGCGCCTGCGGTGGCCATGAGCGCGGGCCTGACTCTGCTCAAGGAGCACGCGGTCGGCACGCTGGCCCGCCAGTTCCAGTCCGCGGGGATCTCCGCCCTTGCCTACGACCATCGCAGCTTCGGCTCCAGCGACGGTGAGCCGCGCCAGGAGACCAACCCCATCCAGCACGCGGAGGACTACCACGACGCCGCCCGCGCGCTCGCGAACCTCCCCGGCGTCGACCCTGATCGCGTCGCGATCTGGGGTGTCGGCCACTCCGCCTGCTGGGTCATGATGGCGGCCGCCGACCACAATCCCCGCATCAAGGGCGCCGTCTTCCAGCGCCCCATCTACAGCGGCGTGATCGGGGCGGAGAACTTCCCGCCCAAGGCCATCGCTCGGATCTGGGCCGACCGTGAAGCCCTCATCACCGCGGGCACGGCCGAGCCGACCTATATCAAGGCTTGGCCGTTGTCGCCCGAAGACGCGCGGAGCCAGGACGACCCAGCCGTCGTCACCGGCATCGACGCCTACAACTTGGTTACCGGTGCCCTGCCCGTGTCGGAGGCAGCCGGGACCCCGTGGGAGAACAAGGTCACCCTGCGCTCGTTGCACTACCTGATCCGCACCGAAGCCCAGGACTACCTGCCCCGCATTACCGTGCCGTCCCTCTACATCCTGGCTGAGGACGACCCGTTCGGAACCTCGCTCGACTGGCAGCGCGAAGCCTTCTCACACATGGGAAGCAACGCTGAGCTCCTCGTCACCCCGTCCTCCGACCAAAGCATGTTTGAGCAGTTCGGCGACGAAACCGACGCCGTGATCAAGTTCCTCAACGGGACTCTCTGACGCCGACTGCACTACAAGGCCGCGGCCGAGCTGATCACTGTCTCGGCCGCGGCCGGTCATCAGGCCTTGTCTTCAGGATCAGGCGGCGGGGGAGAGGCGTGGCACCAGCGGCCCCACTGGTACCAGGTGGCCCAGCCGAGGGTGAGGACGCCAGCGGCCGCCCCGGCGCCGATCGCCGCCGCCAGCGAGTGGCTGACCCCGCACACGATCACTCCGACGTCACCGCCGAGAACGACGCTGGTGATCACGGCCACGCTGCCCGCGACGCTCAGCATCTTCTGGAACGGCTGCCACCTGGCGCTGAGCATCACCACCGTTCCCTCGTCGGCGACCGCCTGAGCCATGAGCGGGGCCAGGTCGGGGACGAGCTGGTTGTAGCTGTGCCGCAGGCGGGCGATGCGGGTGACGAACTCCCAGTCGTCGATAGCGATCTCCAGGCAGCGGATGAACGCCACCAGGCCGAGGAAGACCAGCGGGGTGAGCACGAGCACCCGGAACACCATGCGCCCCATCTCGGAGACGGTGCCGGCGCTCTCAAACCCGAGCGCGATCAGCCCGGCCGAGACCGCGCCGAGGAAGACGCTGGCCCGCCCGTTGGATTCGCTGATGGTGGCCACCCGTTGCATCTGCAGGTTGTAGTGCTCGGTGGTGAGCAGGGTGATCCAGGCCGCCTTGGCGTCACCGGCGTTTTCCAGCCGCAGTTCGTGCGGAAGCGCCGGAACCGGATTGCGCAGCGTGCGGACGGTCGGCGGCAAGTGCTCGGCCGGGACGGCCTGCGCGGATGCTTTGTGAAACACGGCTCCTGCTCGAATCGCAGCGGCGGATCGTCAGCTTTTGGCCTTGGCCAGCAACTCGCTCACCCGGGCAAAGCTCAGGCCGGTCGAGGCCGAAGCCAGGTCCCCGTCGGCCAGCGCCCCGGCGGCCTGGTCGAGCGAGACCATCGTGTGCGTGTAGAGCGCTACACCCAGGCTGATCCGCTTCACCCCAACCGCTTGCAATTCAGCGACAGTGAGAACCTTGTCGGCGGGCGAGACCACGACATTGACCGGCTTGGGGGCGACGGCGGCGATGATGGCGCGAACTGCGTCGAGGTCGGGCGGATACGGGGCGTAGAGCACGTCGGCGCCGGCCTCGGCGAACGCGGTCAGACGGCGGATGGTGTCGTCGAGGTCGGGTCGGCCCTGGATGAAATTGTCGGTGCGGCCGGTGACCACGATGCGGCGATCGGCGACGGTCACCGCAGACCGCACGCGGGCCACGGCGTCGTCGAAGTCACGAATGGGCTGATCGGGATTTCCGGAGGTGTCCTCGATGCCGATCCCGGCCAGTCCGGCCGTAACTGCGGCTTCGACCGTGGCCGCGACGTCCTCGGGCGAGCAGCCGTAGCCGTCTTCGAAGTCCCCGTTGACCGGCAGACCGCTGACCCGGCCCAGCAGTCGCGCGTGTTCCAGGTGTTCCTCGCGGCTGACGGCGTGGCGGCCGTCCATGCGACCCAGTGACGCGGCCAGCGCGGCCGACGAGGTCCCGAGCGCCTCGAAACCGGCGTCGGCTAGCAGGAGCGCGGACAGCCCATCCCAGGCGTTGGGCATGACGAACCCGCCCTCGCGGGTGTGAAGGGCAAGGAATGCTTCGTAGATTTCTGAGCCGGCCATCAATGCACCTCTTTCAGGATCGGGGTGAAAGCTCAGGGCAGGATCGGGGCGAAGTTGACGCTGATGCGGGCGCCCGCGGGCGTGGTCTGCTTGGGGACGGAGTGACGCCAGTCGCGCTGGCTGCGGCCGCCCATCACGATGAGGTCTCCCGAAGAGACGGTGAACGATCCGCTCGCGCCGCCCGCGGTGGGCTTGATCAGGAATCGCCGGGTGGCACCGAGGCTGAGCACCGGCACGGTGCTCGTCTCCTGAACCTTCCCGATGAAGTCGCCGTGCCATCTGGTCGAGTCGCGGTTGGCGCGGTACTGGTTCATCCACAGCTTGCGGTACGGCACGCCATAGTGTTCGGACAAGGTCTCAGCCACGGTGTGCAGCATCGCCTGCGGCGCCTCGGCGATGTCCGGGTACTCGGCCGTCAGCCGGGGCTCGATGAAACGGCGAGCAAACATCATCCGGTAGCGCTGCTCCCACGGCGCGGTGGTCAGCAACTCTTCGAACAGGACGCCGCTGCCCTGCAACCCAGCCGGGAACGTGCTCGATCCAGGACATCTTGTCCAGATCGATCCGGCGGGCCGCGCTGAATTGAGAATCGACCGCGGGCGGTAGGTCGTCGAACAGATCGCCCTGACGCTGGGCCGGAGCGCCGGTGGATTGAGTCTGGGTCACGTCTCGGAAGCGTAGTTTAAGAGAACTATAAAGTCCAATTAGGTAGAGCGTTTAGAGCTCGTTGATGGATGGGGTTGCGTTGCCCGTCTTTGCCGGTACTGTGCGCGCCGGTACCGTATGGCCATGAGCGGGCCAGAGAAATCGCCGAGTCCTCGGCGGCTGACGCCGCGCGGCGCGGCGACCAAGGCCCGGATCGTAGAGGCCGCCGCTGACCTCATGCGGGTCAAGGGTGCCAATGGCACCACTCTCGACGACGTCATCGCGGCCAGCGGCGCCAGTAAGTCGCAGCTCTACCGGCATTTCCCCGACAAGGAAGCCTTGATCCGCAACGTTGTCGCTCTGCAGGGCGCCCGGGTGCTGGAACGCGAGCAGCGGCAGCTGGGGCGGCTCAACTCCTTCAGCGGTCTGCGGCGCTGGCGCAACGTCCTCGTCCAGCTCAACGCGCTGCATGACGGGGCCTACGGCTGCATGCTGGGATCGATGGCCAACGAGGTCGCCGATCAGGACCAGCAGGCCCGAGCCACCCTGCAGGAGATGTTCGTGAGCTGGGAAGACCTGATCGTGGCTGGGCTCCGGCGCATGCAGGACAACGGCTCGCTGAAGCCCGGAGCAGACCCGGACGCGCTCGCCACCGGTCTCATGGCTGCGCTGCAGGGCGGCTACCTGCTCGCGCAGACCGCCCACGACACCAAGCCGATGGAAGTCGCCCTGGACATGGCCCTCGAGCAGATCAAGGCGCACATGGTCGACGACGGCGATCGGGTCGAGCCGGCCCCCTGATCAGGGTTTGGTCAGGTAGGTCTTGACCTGGGCCAGGGCGAGGTCCAGCCCGATTTCCATGGGCTGAGAGCTGTTGGCCATGGAGCCCAGTGCACACCCGTAGGCCACATTCAGCAGTGAATTGGCTTGTACCAGAGGTCACGCCAGCGGACCAGGCCGCGGTACGAATCCAGCCGTTCCAGGCGCTCGCTCTCCCCTCCATCAACTGCTGACCGCGCAGTGCGATCACCGCGTGGGACGGTTTCCCTGCTCGGAGAGCGCCGGTACAGGTTGGACTTGCTGGCGCCACTGGCGGCGATGACGTCGTCCAGAGTGGTCGCGTTGACGCCCTTGACGTACATAAGGTCGGCGGCCTCATGGACGATACGGTCCCGCGTAGCCGCCCCTCGCGCAGTGAGCCGACTGCTCTGAGGTGAGCCACCCGCCTCCTGTGTAACCATGGCCGAATCCTATTCGTGCTGGTCAACCAGATGACTTGACTGCTGCTTACGACTCGTCGGTGGCCGGGTTCGTGCTGAATAAAAAGGACTATATAGTTCTGTTAAGAACCGCTGATCTTCCCTCAGGTTAGGAGCCGACCATGACCACAGCCGCTGCGGCCAAGTCCGGGATTTTCCAGATCGGTGACCACGCCGTGAATCGCCTCGGTTTCGGCACCATGCAGCTCACCGGCGCCGGCGTCTGGGGGCCGCCTAGAGATGCTTCCGAAGCAGTGCGAGTGCTCCGCCGGGCGGTAGAGCTCGGCGTCAACTTCATCGACACCGCTGACTCCTACGGCCCCGCCGTTGCTGAACCCTTGATCGCGGAGGCCCTCCATCCCTACCCGGACGATCTCGTCATCGCCACGAAAGGTGGATTGACGCGGCCTGGGCCCAACGAATGGCTGCCGGTCGGGCGCCCCGAGTATCTGCGGCAGCAGGTCGAGATGAGCCTCCGTTATCTCCGGCTCGAGCGCATCCCGCTCTACCAGCTGCACCGGATCGACGATCAGGTCCCGCTGGCCGACCAGCTGGGCGAGCTGGTCACGCTGCAGAGCGAGGGAAAGATCGACCAGATCGGGCTGTCCGAAGTGACAATCGATCAGCTTAAGCAGGCTCAGGACATTACGGCCATCGCCACCGTTCAGAACCTGTTCAACCTGATCACCCGCGACGCCGAGCCACTGCTGGACTACAGCACCGAGAACGGGATCGGCTTCATCCCGTGGTTCCCCCTGGCTACCGGCAAGCTGGCCGGTGCCGCTTCACCGGTGGCCGCCCTGGCCGCCAGCCGTGGAGTTTCCCCGTCCCAGCTGGCCGTGGCGTGGCTGCTGCGACGCTCGCCCGCCATGATCCCGATCCCTGGCACCTCGAGTGTCGAGCATCTGGAGGACAATATGGCCGCGGCTGAGATCGAGCTCAGCGACGACGAGTTCAGCGATCTAGACGCAATCCAGTGACCGCTGACTCGGCAAGCTCCCCCAAGAGCCGGGACCGTGGCGGCCGGAGAAGCTCACCTGGTCGTTCAGCGACTATGGCGAGTGGCTCGACGAGGGAACTAGTCGCGTCCTCGGGGACCTGGGCAGCCGGGCGGCCGCTGCAGGCCATCCTGATCGGCCGTCCGCCCACGTTCCCCCCTCCGACTACCAATTCACGGTTATGCGTGACGAGGCCGACCACTCCTACAAGGCAGTGTTCGGAACCGAGCAGATCGGCCACCTCAGCTATCGGGTCGTCGGCGGCCGGATCGTCCCTATGGCGGACCAAGATCCTGCCCGCCTACCGCGACCACGGCGTGGCCGCCGAGCTCATCGCCCTAGCCCTCGACGACATCCGGGGCACAGAAAAGACAATCACGGTCGTCGACCCCGTGGTCCGCATGATGATCGACCACTACCCGCAGTACAGAGACTTGGTCGACAAGGTCCACCCGGGAGTCAGGATCAAGCACCCTCCAGCCGCGGCTGGGCCGGAGACCGTCGCCGAACTGGCCGCGCAACTCAGAGTGGACTCGATTCGTGCTTCGACCAGTGCCGGACCGGGCCATCCAACGTCGAGCATGTCGGCCGCTGACCTGCTGGCCGTGCTCACCGCTAGGCACCTGCGCTACGACTGGGACTCGCCGGACCTGCCGGCTAACGACCATCTGATCCTTTCCAAGGGGCACGCTTCGCCGCTGCTTTATTCGATCTACAAGGCGGTCGGCGTCGTGTCAGAAAATGAACTACTGAACGGCTACCGCCGCTTCGGCCAGCGGCTGGAGGGTCACCCGACTCCCATCCTGCCCTGGGTGGACGTCGCGACCGGCTCACTCGGCCAGGGGCTGCCGGACGGTGTCAGGGTCGGCCTGGCCGGCAAATACCTGGACCGGCTTCCTTACCGGGTGTGGGTGCTGTGCGGGGACAGCGAGCTGGCCGAAGGGTCCATCTGGGAGACGCTGGACAAGGCCTCCTACTATCAGCTGTCGAACCTGATCGTGATCGCCGACATCAACCGGCTCGGCCAGCGCGGGCCGACCGAACTCGGATGGCAGATAACCGCCTACAAACGCCGCGCCGAGGCGTTCGGCGCCCGCGTGATCACGATCGACGGGCACAACCTGACCGACATTGACGCGGCGTTCACCGCGGCCGATGCCGCAGGTAACTCCGGCCAGCCGACGGTTATCCTGGCCCGGACCATCAAAGGCCGCGGCTTCCCTGAGGTGGAAGACCACGAAGGCTGGCACGGCAAGGCGTTCCCGCCGGACATGGCGGAGCGGGCCATCGCCGGGCTCGGGGGCGTGCGTAATCGGATGATCCGCGGCCCGCTGCCAGCGACGGTCAGTCCGGGCCCGGTCCCGGACAAGCCGACCACCGTAGCGAGCCCATCGTCAGCACCGGAACCCAGCACGGAGCCGCCGGTCTACCAAGTCGGCCAGAACATCGCGACGCGGAAAGCCTATGGCGACGCGCTGGTGGCGCTGGGGGCCTGTGACGAGCGGGTCGTGGCGTTGGATGGCGAGGTCAGCAACTCCACTCACGCTGACCAGTTCGCGCATGCCTTTCCGGATCGGTACTTCGAGATGTTCATCGCCGAGCAGCAATTGGTGGCCTCGGCCACCGGGCTGGCCGTGCGCGGGTACAAAGCGTTCGCGTCAACCTTCGCGGCATTCCTCACCCGGGCCTACGACTTCATCCGGATGGGCGCGATCTCCGGAGTGGACCTGAGACTGGTCGGCTCGCACGCGGGAGTGGAGATCGGTGCGGACGGCCCGTCCCAGATGGGGCTGGAAGACCTGGCCATGATGCGGGCGGTTCACGGATCAACGTGCTCTACCCGAGCGACGGGACCAGCGCGGCCGCCCTCCTGGGGGGAGATGGCCAGCACGCCCGGTATCAGCTACCTGCGGACAACCCGCGGTAGCTACCCAGTGCTGTATCCCTCCGGAGAAACGTTCCCGGTCGGCGGATCCAAGGTGCTGCGGTCCAGCGATTCTGACCAGGTGACGCTGATCGGCGCCGGGGTAACTCCCCACGAGTGCCTGGATGCGGCGTCGATCCTGAACGCCGAGGGCATCGCGGCCCGGGTCATCGACCTGTACTCGATCAAGCCAGTCGACATCACGACTCTGACGGCGGCAGTGGAGGCGACGTCAGGACGCATCGGTGGTGGCCGAGGACCATCACCCCGAGGGTGGCCTGGGCTCGGCAATCGGGGATGCGCTGCTCTCCGCGGGCCAGCAGCACCTGCATCTGACCCACCTGGCGGTCCGCGAACTGCCCGGCTCCGGCTCGGAGACCGAACTCTTGGCCTGGGCCGGCATCGATGCGGAAGCTATCGCGGCTGCCGCCCGGAAGCTGATCGGCGGCTGAGACCAACCATCGCTACGGCTGCCCACATGCTCCGTGGGCAGCCATAGCGACCGTGACCGTTGGCGGACCCTCAGCTACAGGCCGTCCTGGCCGGGGTGGAGCTTCGGGCTGAGGAACCGGGTGATGAGCTCCGCGATCTCAGTGTGGTGGGTAGCGGTGGCGAAATGACCGGTGTCCAGCAGGTGCAGCTCAGCCGCAGGCAGGTCGTCCAGATACGCACGAGCCCCGTCAGCGGTGAAGAAAGTGTCGTTCTGCCCCCATACGATCAGCGCGGGCGGAGTCTGGCCGCGCAAATACTGCTGCCACTGCGGGTAGTCGGTGAGAGTGGACCGGATGTCGTACAGCAGGTCGAGCATCACGCGATCGCGACCGGGCACGTCGAGGTAGCGCTGATCCAGCTCCCACAGGTCGGGGTTGACCGTCTCGGGCTGAGGGACGCCGGCCAGGTATTGCGAGCGGGTGGCCTCCAGGGTCAAGAACTGCCGAGCAGCGGGCTCGGCTGCCGCCCGGTCCTGCCAGTACGGCATCAGCGCCTTGGCCGCCGGCCCGAACCCGGCCTGGTAGGCGTTCGCGTTCTGCAGGATGAGGGCGTCGACCCGGTCGGGCTTCCTGCTGGCGATCGTGAAGCCGATAGGGGCACCGAAGTCGAACATGTAGAGGCTGAAGCGGTCGAGTCCGATGACCGTGATGAACTCCTCGATCACCTCGGCCAGGCGACCGAACGTCGCCGTACCGTCCAGAGCCGGGCTCCGCCCGAATCCCGGGTAGTCGGGTGCGATGACGTGGAATCGATCTTTGAGGTGCCCCATGAGCTGCTCGTACTGTGCCGACGAGCTGGGGAATCCATGTAGGAAGATCACGGTCGGATCGCTGGGATCCCCCGCTTCCCGGTAGAAGACGTCGGTCCCCATTACGCTGGCCGTGCGGTAGATGGTCATCAGAGTTCCTCCTGGTGAAATGGTTCGTACGGGTCAGTGGCAGGCGGTCGGGTACGGAAGGTTCGGCGGGGTGATGTCGGCCAGCGGGCTCCGATGGCTATGCCGGATGGTGGCCGCGGCGAGTGCACCGGCGAAAATCAAGGCACCGGCGCAGATTATGCAGATCTCCCGGTATCCACCGCGCAGCGCGGCCGCATTCGCATAAGAGGAGCCGGACAGTCCCCCCAGCGAAGGCACGGCAGCAACCCAGAGCAATGCGGCGGCACGGGCCACCGCGTTGTTCACCCCGGAGGCGATACCGGCGTGGTCAGCCGAAACCGACGACAGCGCGGTCGACGTGAGCGGGGCGACCATCGCGGCGATGCCGAGCCCGAAGACGCACTCCAGCGGGATGACCGTTGCCCAATAACCGGTATGCGCCGACACCCGGACAGCGAGCAGCGCTGCCCCTGCGTACAGGATCGGCCCGGCGGTCATCTGCGCCCGCGGCCCGATGCGCTCGGACAGCTGGCCGCTCGGCCCCGAAAGCAACAGCGCGAGGATCGTAATCGGCAAGAGCGTGGACCCGGCCTTGGCTGGGCTGTAGCCGGCGATCGTTTCGAGCGCGACGGTGAAGACGAACGAGAAGACCCCGAACGCGCCGTAAACGAAGAAGGTCACGACGTTCACCGAGACGAACACCCGAGACCGGAACATGGCGGGCGGCAGCATGGGGGCATCCGAGTGCCGCTCGTGCCAGACGAATGCCGTCGCCGCCCCGAGAGCGGTCATCGCGCCCACGACGGGAAGGGCCGAGGCCCGATGCAGACCGGACATCGAGATCAGGACGTAGGTGCCCGCGGTCAGGGCTACAGCGGCCAGGACAGAACCGGTCCAGTCCATCGGCGCCGGCACAGCCTCCAGGCTTTCCGGCACGTGACGCACGGCGACGAGCACCAGGACCGCGGCGACCGGCACATTGATCACGAAGATCCACCGCCACGTCCCGAGGTCGAGCAGCCATCCGCCCGCGAACGGGGCGATGACCGAGGACACCCCGCTGAAGCCGGACCAGATCCCGATGGCCCGGGGCCGGTCCTCGGCCCGGAAGCTGGACTGGATGATGGCCAGGCTCGCGGGCATCATCAGAGCCCCGCCGATGCCCTGGATGGATCGGGCGCCGATGAGTGCATTGATCCCGGGGGCGATGGCACATAGCAAGGACGCTGCAGTGAACCCGACGACGCCAATCAGGAAGATCCGCCGTCGGCCGAAATGATCGCCGAGCGCCCCGGCCAGCAGGATCAGTGAGGCCAAGCTCAGCGTGTAGCCGGTGATGGTCCACTGCAGCTGGCCGAAGTCGGCGTTCAGGTCATGGCCGATAATCGGCAGCGCCACGTTCATGACCGCCGAGTCGATACCGGCGATACCGGATCCCAGTACCGCCGCGAGTAGGACCCATTGTCCCTGGACCGACGCGACGGCGAGACCGTCGGGTGCCGGAATGTCGGTGGTCAGAGCCGTGGCCATCAGGTCAGTGGCTTGTTCACGTCGAGCGGCACCGCGGCCGAGTTGATCAGCCCGAACGATGCCGTCTCCGGTGGCGTCACTGCGTTCAGCGCCCAGTCGGTGAGAACCCTGGCCCGGTTTCCCGGCATCGCGTCCAGGTGGTAAGCCCTCGTCACGAAGTTCGCGGGCAGACCCGATAGGGGAACTCCCAGAGGGTCAGCGGCCGCGGACAGATAGCCCAGGTCCACGAGGAAACCAAGGTTGTGGTGCTTGTACTCGCGAGGCTTGCCGATTCCCAGTGAAGCGGCGACGTTCCGGGCGACCTGCTTACCCTGTCGGGTGGCGTGCTGAGCGGTCATACCGCAGATTTCGCCGGTTCGAGTGAGATCAGGAACCGCGGCGCAGTCTCCGCAAGCGTAGATATCCGGGGTGCCCGGCACGGACATGAACGAGTCGACCACCAGCCGCCCTCGGTTAGTGTCGAGCGCGAGGCCCTCGACCAAGGCGTCGGGACGGACCCCGACGCACCAGATGATGGACTGCGTGGGCACTGATTCGCCGGTGGACAAAACCACCAAGTCTTTCGTGGCCTTGTCGATCGACTGGCCGGTCCGGACTTCCACACCACGGCGCTGGAGGACGCGATCGGCCGTCTTCGACAAGCGCTGGTCGAGTTCGGGCAGGATCCGCGCCGCGCGGTCCAGCAGCATCCACCGGATCGGCTGGCCGGCCAGACCCGGCAGCAGCTTGGCCAGCCGGCTGGTCAGCAGTTGGCCCTGGGCCGCGACCTCGGTGCCGGTGTAACCCGCGCCGACCACGACAAAGGTGCATCGGGCCTGACGTTCTGCAGGGTCGGTGGCTGCAGCGGCCAGTTCCAGCTGGCGCGTGATGTGGTCGCGGAGGTAAATGGCTTCGGCCAGGCTGCGGAATCCGTGTGCGTAGTCGGCGATACCGGGGACCGGCAGCAGCTTGTTCACGCTGCCCGCAGTGAGGATGAGCCGGTCGTAGGAGACCTCCCCGCGGCCACCCTCCGGGCTCTCCCAGCTCACGGTTTTCTGCCGGGGGTCAACGTGATTCACGGTCCCGAGGATGAACCTGACTCCGCGCAGCAGGCGGGAGAGTGAGACGCAGATGTGCCGGGGCTCGACCAAGCCACTGGTGATCTGCGGCATCAGCGGTACGTAGAGGAAGTAGTCGGCTGAATTGATCACCACGATCTCGGTGCTGGCGTTGGCCAGCCGGGACAGCTCCCGGGCGGCGTTGTAGCCCGCGAAGCCAGCCCCGACAATCACCACGCGGTCGTCTCGCTGCCATGCGGCTTTGGCCATGACCCGGTTCCTCCACCCCAGACTCAGCATGCTAACTTCAGGACTAAATAGTCCTAAAACACAGTAGCATGACCGCTGACGAAGCGCTGGACGTGCTCATAGGGACGCCCGGGTCCGGATAGTGATAGCGCAGGAGGCACGGTGAGCGACCAGGTCCCTGGGGTGCTGCGGAAGATCGGCGGCGACTTGGACGATCGGTTCCACGCCGCCGCCGGTGTCCGGACCTTGATCCGCAAGGTCTTCCCGGATCACTGGACCTATTTGCTGGGTGAGATCGCGCTGTACTCGTTCGTGGTCCTGATCCTGACTGGCATCTTCCTGACGTTGTTCTTCCAGCCCAGCATGACCCAGATCGTCTACCACGGGTCGTACACCAAGCTCGACGGCGTCCGGATGAGCCAGGCTTATGCGTCCACGCTGAACATCAGCTTCGACGTGCGCGGCGGCCTGCTGATCCGGCAGATTCACCACTGGGCCGCCGACGTGTTCCTGGCCGCGATCATCTGTCACCTGCTACGCAACTTCTTCATGGGCGCGTATCGCAAGCCCCGCGAGACCACCTGGCTGATCGGCCTGGCCATGTTCACGCTCGCGATCTTTGAGGGCTTCCTCGGCTATTCGATGCCGGACGACCTGCTGTCGGGTACTGGGGTCCGGATAGCTGAGGGTGTGCTGCTGGGTATCCCGGTGGTGGGCACGTACTTGTCGTTTTTCCTGTTCGGCGGGCAGTTCCCCGGCACCGAGTTCGTGGCCCGGTTCTACATCATCCACGTGCTGCTGATCCCGGGCCTGCTGCTGGCCATGGTCAGCGCCCACCTGCTGTTCGTCATCGTGCACAAGCACACGCAGATGCCAGGCAAAGGCCGCAACGAAGGCAACGTCGTCGGCCAGCCCATCTACCCGCTGTTCGGGGTCCAGACCGGAGCGTTCTTCATTCTGGTGTTCGGTGTACTGGCCGTGCTCGGCACGTTCGCGCAGATCAACCCGATCTGGCAGGTCGGCCCCTACACCCCGACGGCCATCTCGGCCGGTTCGCAGCCTGACTTCTACATGGGCTTCCTGGAGGGCGCGCTGCGGATGTTCCCCAGCTGGACCTGGGACATCGGCGGCCACACCATCGCGTGGAATGTTTTCGTTCCTGCTCTTGTCGTGCCGGGCCTGCTGTTCACCGGCCTGGGTCTGTGGCCTGCCGTGGAGCGATGGGCCACCGGCGACCGGGGCTACCACCACATGAGCCAGCGGCCACGGGACGCGCCAACCCGGACCGCGATCGGCATGGCGGGCGTGGTCTTCTACGGCGTCCTGTGGCTGGAGGGCGCCAACGACCTGATCGCCGACCACTTGCAGATCCCGCTGTACCTGACCACGGAGATCTCCCGGTACGCGATCTTCATTGGCCCGGCGGTAGCGTTTTGGCTCACCCGGCGCCTCTGCCTCGGCCTGCAGCGCCGCGACGCCGGCACGCTGGCCCACGGCGTGGAGACCGGCATCATCCGCCAGCTGCCCACCGGCGGGTTCGTCGAGGTCAAGCGACCGCTCACTGAGGATGAGCAAGCCAAGGTGGTCTCGGTGCCGCCGCCCTCTGTCATGCCGCCCCCAGGTGAAACCGACAGCAACGGGCTGGGCAAGCTGCAGACCCAGGCCCACGAGCTCTTCGCCCAGGGCATCTCACTGGCCCCACCCGCCAATGGACACGGCAACGGCCACGGCGGCGACACCCCCAACGGTCACCGCCAGACGGGCGACAGCCCGGCAATCCACCAAACCGAGGAAGGATGACATGCACCTCACGTCCCACGACATCGGAGTCTCCGAACATCTCGGCTTCTACAGCGACGCGATCGAAGTCGCGCCCAATGTCCGCTGGCTGGTTACCGCGGGCACCCCTGGCTTCGCTCCCGATGGCACTCTCCCGCCCGACTTTGCCACCCAGGCCGAAAACGCCTGGGAGAACATCAAGCGCGTCCTCAAGGATGCCGGCTTCAGCCTCTCTGACCTGGTCAAGGTCAACACCTCGGTCACCAGTGCCGACGATATCGCCGCCTATAAGGACGTCCGGCGCAAGGCCCTCGGGGATCTCAAGCCCGCGTTCATGCTGCAGGTCATCCCCGGCTTGATCAGGCCCGAGATTCTGATCGAAGTCGAAGCTTGGGCCGCCCAGCGCCTCAACGGCGACGACTGAGACCCCAGGAGAAGCACCGCCATGGAATTCCTCGTCAACATGCGCAACCAGATCCCCGCCGCCATGGACCCCCAGTTGCACGACGACCTGTACCGGGCCCAAGGCCAGCGGGCTGCCGAGCTCTCGAAGGAGGGCCGGATCAAACGGCTCTGGCGAGTCCCAGGACGGCGGGAGAACTGGGGCCTGTGGGAGGCCTCCGACGCGACCACCCTGCATGCAGCCCTCGCGAGCCTTCCCCTGTGGCGCTACCAGGACATCGAGGTCATCCCCCTCGCCGGCAATGGTAACGATCCCGGTACCGACGACCAGACTCGCGAAACGATCAAGAAAATGTGGCCCCTTGGAGGCTGACGCTGCGATGTTCAGCAGGAAGGGGAACCGACGATCTCTCACCTGAAGAGGCTGGCCAGACAGCAGCCACCACAACATCCAGCACTCTTGCCGGCGGCAGTCGGCTGAACGACGGAAACGATGAGCACACCGAACAACGACGAGAGTAGCTTCCTCCACCAATTGCAGGAACAGGTGGAGGAAGAGCTGGCTGAGGACGAGTCCGCCATGCCCGCTGAAGACGCCGAGGGCATCTCGACTGAGGCATGGCAGCTCGACCCGTACCTCCCGCGTTACGAAGTAGGCCTCCAGGCGTTGCTTGGTGCCGTCGAGGTCAGAGAGGATGACCCCGCCCGCAACGATCTGCCTGCACAGGACGCGACCCTCCGGACCGAGGAAGGACAGTCGCCCGGCCCCGATCCCGAACGCGAAGACGGCGGCGAGGCCGCCCGCGGCAGCTGAGATCCCCCGAACAGGGCTGAGCGCTTCGCCTCTACATTCAGGATGATCATGCAAATTGAACAGCTGGTGGGAGGTCACCCGCGTTTGTATCACGTGGCCGAGGCGGGCAGCTGGCTAGCGATCCGCGAGCTCGGGCTGCTCACCGCGGCCCAGTTGGTGGCGGCCAGCGACCCGCCGCCGGAGGTCCGCGCGGCCATCTTGGACCGGCCCCGGACCCAGAGCTTTCAGCTCACGCACCCGCAGCTGGGCCCGGTGGTCATCCGAGACCAGCGGCCGCTGCGCCCGGACATCCTTTCCCGGAAGCTGGTCGGCCTGACCGTCGCCCAGTGGCTGGCGATCCTGAACGACCGGGTGTTCTTCTGGCTAGACCAGCGGCGCCTGGACACACTGCTGAACGCGCAGGCCAACCGCGGCCGCCCCCACGACGTCCTCACGGTGGACACTGCCAGCCTGGTCGCCACCTACGCCGACCGGATCGCCCTGTCGCCGCTCAACTCCGGCGCGACGCTGTTTCCCAACGCCCCGCCGCGCGGCCCGGACACGTTCCGGGCCATCGGCGACTACCCCTACGACGCCCAGCGCCGCCAGCGCGGGATCCGGAACGCGATCGCCGAGCTGGCCGTGATCGGCGGCGTGCCCGACCTGGCCAGGCACGTCATCCGGGTCGAGCGCCGCCACGGCGCGGAGGCGCCGCAGATGCTGTACGAACGCCAGCCCATGCTGACCGCCGCCTCCGATCGTTGTCGGAAACGTCATCGGGAGTAGGTGCTCATATTCATATATGGCAAGAGCCCTACATCATCTGCTCAGCGTTTCATCGCATTTCCATGTCGATCTGTCGGGCGCGGCAAACTTGCCGACGCATCGGAGCGTCTACTTACGTCAACGCTACGTAGGCAGACCTGAGAGGGCAAGACCCGAATGCGATGGTTCACCCGAGGTAGTTCCTGGCCGTTGACAGTTCCCCGGCGCCGGTTAAAGGGTACGTAGCGGTAGATCTGGAGACGACAGGGTTGTCCCCACGTACCGACCGGGCGATCGAGGTCGCGGTGATCCAGCTGGACTGCGACTTCTCGCCCTGCGGTGAGCTGACCACACTCGTGAACCCTGGCCGGGACACCGGCCCAACGCACATCCACCACATCACCGCTCGTGATGTCGTTCGCGCTCCACGATTCGAGCAAGTCGCACCTATGCTCCTCGATGCGTTGAACGGCCGGATTGTGGTGGCCCACAACGTGCAGTTCGACCTGCGGTTCCTGCGTGCCGAGTTTGCGCGGCTCGGCGTCGGCCTTCCCGAGTTGGCTGCCCTGTGCACGATGCAGCTTGCGCCGCAGTACCTACGTGGCCTCCCGGCCCGGTTGCTGGCGGCGTGCTGCGCCGCCGCGGGTGTCCCCTTGGACGGGGCGCATGCTGCTGCGGTGGACGCCCGGGCCGTAGCTCTGTTGCTAGCTTGCTACGGCCCTGCAGACCGTCAACTGGCGGCCAAGTGGGAGCCGGCCCTGGCTGAGGCAGCCCGCGTAGGATGGCCGACCCTGCCCGCAATGACTGCCCAACTGATAACCAGAGACATAGTGGCGCTCAGCCAGGCACAAGAGGTGCCGTTCCTCGCCCGGCTTGCCGGGCAGCTCCCGCGGGCGGCCACCGATGCCGACGTTGAGCCATACCTGGCGGTGCTGGACACCGTGCTCGAGGACCGGCGCGTGACCGCGACGGAAATGACAAGCCTGCATGACTTGGCAGTCTCGCTTGGCATCAGCTCGGATGTAGCTGGACCGCCCCGGCAAATTTGGAGGCACTTTCTTGCCGGTATGATTAATTTACCAGGTTTTCCTGATGCGAGTAGTAGCTTTCCTCGAATTCTTCGGGCGGAACGTACCCGCAGGTAGAGTGCAGCCTTTCCCGGTTATACCAGGCCACCCATTCCAGGGTCGCGAGCATGACATCGGCCATCCCTGCCCACGGACCTTCCCGCTCGATTAGCTCTTTCTTGTAAAGACTGTTCAGTGCCTCCGCAGCTGAATTGTCATAGGAATCTCCCTTGCGGCCTACCGAGCGGACCGCTCTGATCTCGCCGAGCCGCTCGGCATACCGGATCGACGTGTACTGCACGCCGCGGTCGGAATGATGAACAAGGTTCCCGCCGATCCGGTCACCACGCGACCAGATCGCCATTTCCAGCGCGTCGAGGGCAAGCTCCGCCCGGAGCGAATCCGAAACCTGCCAGCCGACAATCTTCCGCGAGAACAAATCGAGAATGAACGAGGCATACACGAAACCGCCGGCCGTCTCAACATAGGTAATATCGGCAACCCAGCGCCGGTTCGGCGCGGGCGCGGTAAAGTCCCGCTCCAGCAGGTCAGACGGCCGCTCATGCCCCGGCCCGGCCGGGACCGTCGTCCGCGGCCTCTTCCGCCTGGCCGACACACCGGCAATCCCAAGCTCGCGCATCAGCCGCTCGACCGTGCACCTCGCCACGTCAACTCCCTCCCGGATCAATTCGCGCCATACTTTCCGCGCACCGTAAACCCCGCGGCCTTTCCCCTTCCAGACGCGCACGATCTCCTTCTTCAGCTCGTCATCCCGGGCATCTCGCGCCGGCGGCCTCTCCTCTCTCTTTTTCGCCGCATAATAAGTGGACGGCGCAATCTCCAGGACCGCGCAGGCCGGTTCCACTCCGAACCGGTCCTTATGCGAATCGATGAACTCGACTAGCGCGGATACCGGGGGTCGAGTTCCCGGGCGAAATAAGCACTCGCCGCCTTCAGGATCTCATTCGCCCGCCGCAGCTCGCGGTTCTCCCTTTCCAGCTCCGCGATCCGCTTCTTGTCATCAGTCGTCGTGCCCGGACGCTGACCGCCGTCGATTTCCGCCCGCTCGACCCAGTTCCGCAAAGTCTCGGGATTTATGCCGAGACGCTCGCCCACCCGGGCAAGCGTCCCGCGGGAATTCCCCGACTCCGCCCGCAGCTCGAAGACCATCGCCACCGCACGTTCCCGCAGCTCAGCGGGGTGCTGCTTCCGTGACACCATGAGCCCCAACTTTCCCAGAAGTCATGGCCTCCAAGAAACCCGGGGCGGCTCAGTTCCACCTGCGCCCGCAGCACCGGATCGCCCGCCAGCTTGGCGACCTTCGGCCGCCGGGCCCGCCCCTCCGCCGTGACCTGGGCACCCAGCGCCCGGTACCGGCCCCGGCTGGTCCGGTTCCGGGCCACCTCCCGGCACACCGTGCTCGCAGGCCGGCCCAGCCCCGCCGCGATCGCCCGCAGCGACCGGCCCGCCGCCAGGCCCACCGCGATCTCCTCCCGCTCAGCCACCCCCAGATACCGGCCGCCCACCCGCTGCGCCCTGAGGTGCCCCGAGGCTTCCGGACAGTCCATCAATTAAGATGGACTATCTGGAAAGGTGAGGTTTTTGCCCCGACCGAAGAAGAGCTTCTCTCCGGAATTCAAAGAAGAAGCCGTGAAGATGGTGATCGAGACGTCGCGTCCGATTGCCCGCGTGGCGAAGGAGCTCGGTATTAATGAGGGCACCCTGGGTAACTGGGTGAACGTCTACCGCCGCGAGCACGCCGGCGAGGAACCGCCGCTATCAGCGGGTGAGCGCGCACGGCTGCGTGAACTTGAGCGGGAAACCCGGGAACTGAAGATGGAAAACGAGTTCCTGAAAAAAGCCGCCGCGTACTTTGCCAAAGATCATCGGTGACCGAGAAATTCGAGTTTATCGACGCGGAGTACGCGATCTACCGGGAATTGGGCGTGCAGTACTTGCCGTCGATCGTGAAGATGTGCATCTGGATGGAGGTATCGCGTTCGGGGTTTTATGACTGGCGGGCCAGGCCGGAATCGGCCACGGCTAAAAGGCGCGGGATACTCGCGCTGTACGTGCAGAAGTCATTCGGGGATTCCGATGACACCTACGGGTACCGGCGTGTCCACGCGGACTTGGCGGCCTGGGGCGTGCCGGCCGGGCCGGAGCTGGTGCGATCACTGATGCGTGAGCTGGGCCTGGAGGCCTGCCAGCCGCGGCCCTGGCGGGCCAGCCTCACCGAGGGCGACGGCCAGGAGCACGACATCCCCGACCTGGTGGCCCGGGACTTCACCGCCGCGGCGCCCGGACAGAAAATGGTCGGCGATATCACCTATATTCCGACCTGGGAGGGCTGGCTTTACCTGGCCACCGTCATTGATTGCCATACGAAAGCCGTGATCGGCTGGGCGGCGGACGATAACTACAAGACCCCGCTCATCGAGCAGGCCATCGAGATGGCCGCCCGCAATTACTCGCTCGCCCAGAAGGCCATCTTCCATTCCGACCGCGGCAGCAATTACACGTCCTGCCAGTTCGCGGCCACACTGAAGAGGCATAACCTCCGCCAGTCCGCCGGCCGCACCGGGATCTGCTACGACAATGCGATGGCAGAGTCATTCTTCGCCGCACTGAAAAACGAGCGGGTTCACCGCACCCAGTATCCGACCCGGAATCATGCACGCCGCGACATTGTGAGGTACATCGAATTCCGGTACAATACCAGACGCAGGCACTCCGGGCTTCAGTACCGGACCCCGCAGCAAGTCCACGATGAGTACCTGGAACGGCAGTCCGCAGCGTGAATTAACCACAAATCCGCTGTCCGGAAAGCTCGGGGCAGATCACCCCGTTACTTATCACCCCGCCAGCCTGCCGGAACCACACCTCAGCCGTCTGCCGCGGCACCCCGCACCGCGGCCCCGCCTGCCGCCAGCCCACCCCCGCCCGCACCAGCTCCCAGAACTCCACCCGCACCACCCGCGGCACACCCCGCGAACCCGCCTTCAGCACCACAACGACCCCTCCACAATCAAGCCGTTGCAACCACCCCCTGAAACCACCGCCCCATCACCGCCGAAATCGATGCGGCCACCGCGCCGCCTGCCCGCCAGGACGTCTCCATCTGAGCGCGGCGAATGACGGCCGGGCCCTCCATGGGAGGGCCCGGCCGAGGTGTGCGCGGGCGGGCTCACCGGACCCGCCGCACCGGCAGGATCGCCGCGGCGCCGATGATGGCGCACAGTCCGGCGACCATATAGAGCACGCTATAGCTGCCGCCGCCGATGGCCAGGATGGCCGGCGCGAGCGCCGGGGCGAGAGCAAAGGGAAGAGCCCCGGCGATGTTGAACACACCGAGGTCCTTGGCCACGTGCTGCTTGTCGGGCAGCACATCCACCACGAGCGCAAGGTCGACGGCGGTGTAGACGCCGAAGCCGAGTCCGCTGATGGCCATGCCGACCAGGAACCCGTTGAAGCTGCTGGCGACGGCGATCACGAACAACGCCAGCCCGTACACGACCGACGCGGCCAGGACGAAGATCTTCCGCCGCCCCGTCCGGTCAGAAAGCCGCCCGCCGACGACGGAAGCAGCGACGACGACGACGGCCTGGGCGAGTGTGCCCAGGAATATCTGCTCCGGCACATCAGCCTTGGCCGTCCCGATCTTGTCCAGCAGGTAGTAGGCCTGGTAGGTGGTCAGGAAGGCGTAAGCCAGGACGACCATGAAACGGCTGGCGAAAGCCCAGGAGAAGTCGCGGTTCTTCCGCGGGCTGAGGTAAAAGGTGCCGGCGAATTCCCGCAGCGACCATTTTGGCTTATCCGCCCGGTCGAGCCGGCGATCGTTCAGGGTGACCGCGAAGAGGAGGACGAAAAACCCGCCGATCGCGCATGGCGCCAGGAACATGAGGAGCAGGCTGCCAGTGAACAGCTTGACCACGAACGCGCCGCACACCGACCCGATGGGCAAGCAGACACCGAGCACACCGGAGACCTGGCCGCGCTGCACGGACGGAACCTGGTCCGGCAGCACCGCCACCATCGCGGCGAGTAGCGCGTTGAAGAACAACTCGGCGATACACCACCCGGCCAGCACGACTGGGACGCTGGGGGCCAGCGCGACGATCAGGATTCCGGCCGAACCGCCCGCCACGCCGATGATCATCCAGGGCCGCCGCATGCCCAGCTTCGACGCGGTGCGGTCGCTCATCCGGCCGAAAAACGGATTGCCGACCATGGCCACCAGAGCGCCAACCCCGGCCACAAGCGCCAGGCTGCCCGGCGCCTGCTTGATCCCCACCAGCGAATCCACCTTCAAGGCCAACGTGACCAGCAGGGGCGCGAGGAACAGCAGGGAGGTGCTCATGTACGCCACCGTGTACAGCGAGATGAAACCCCACCCGACCCGGTGCGCTGCGGGTGAAGAGAGCTCCATCACGGCGGCGGCAGAGGTGCTACCCCCGGGCCCGGAAATGTCGGGCATTACGCTCTCGTCAGGACGGTTGGACCCCGTATTCCCGGGACTAACCCTGTGGTCCTGACCTGCCGATGCCGTGACCTGCGTCGGCGTGCGTGATCTCCGGGTCGTCATGGCTAGCCCGCCCCGCCCACGCTTACGGGCACGAGGCGGGCATCGCTCCGGCCAGAGGAGCTCCGGACAATTAACAGGAGCGAGAACGCGAGCTCGAAGAGGCCGCCGGGGACCAGGAACGCGATCCCGGCGCCGGAGGCGGGAGCGAGATCGGCGATCTCGAGCAGCGCGCGGACGCCCCCGCGGGGCCCGGCCGCGCCAGACAGCGCGTGGACGGGCAGCACGTAGTCGTTCCACTGACCGCGGCTGGTCAGGAAGTACACCCCCGCTGGCGCTGCCATGTGCCACCTCGGGTTGGCTGTGCGCTAGGCGGCACCGAGGTCCAGAGCAGCCGGGAGAACCCGCGTTCTCGTTTTACACGTACGTAAACGAGGACACCTCCGTCGTCAGGACGCTACGCCCGATCCTCCGCAGGGACAAGGACGACCGCGGCCGGGTGCGGCCCGTCCTAGCGGAAGGTAGCCCCTGTACACCACAGGTGAGGTACCCGGGACGCCAGCAACGCGCACGAGGTCCGACCGGCAGCAGTCAGGCCGTGCATGGCTGTCTCCAGCGATCAGGTGGCTGGCGAACCGCAGGAATCATCGCCGATCTTGATCACGCGCACCGAATCGCCGACGCAACAGAACGCCCATTCGGTACGCACGTCAACGATCAGACCGCTGAACCTGAACGAAGCGGATTGGCGGCTACGCGCGCGACCACCGCAGCTGGTTGGCCACACTATGTGAGCATCAAGGCGGTGTGCCGTTCGCCTGGCTCATAAGCCTCCGCCGCGGACGTAACTGTTTGCTGAGTATTGGGCGGCTCCTCCGCGCCCTGCTGACCCGAACTCGGTCGGCACGAGCCGGGGGTCTTGGACTTACCTCTCCGCGGCAGATGAGTGCGTGTGTCATAGGCCGTGTTGAGTGGGCGATTGGCGTGACTGGGCATGTGGAGACTCGCGCGCCGCTCATGGCGGCTGCACTAAGGTCCTTGCCTGTGAGTATGGGTAGGTCAATTCGTCTTTACTTGGCCGACGGCACTCCTGGCGGTCTGCTGACGGCAGAGATCATGAACTGGACCGGTCACGTGGCGGCTGCGCCTCGATCGGATCTGGCCGGTCTGCTGAAGCGGCCGGAAGCTTCGAGGACGGGCATCTACCTTCTGCTGGGCGATGATCCGGAGAGTACGGGCGGATCACTTGTTTACATCGGCGAGGGCGACGACGTCGGTAAGCGCCTGTACCAGCACGCCAGGGCAGAGGACCGGGGCGGCAAAGACTTCTGGGATCGAGCGATCATACTCACCAGCAAAGACGCGAACCTGACCAAAGCGCACGCTCGTTATCTGGAAAGCCATTTCATCTCGCTGGCCGTCCAGGCCCAGCGATCCCGGCTGGTCAATGGAACGGCTCCGGCGCCGCTCCCACTGCCGGAGGCTGATGTTTCTGACATGGAGTACTTCATCGCCCAGGCCAAGATCGTCTTGCCGATCCTGGGCGTGAACGTCCTCCGCTCTGCGGTCACCACTGAGACCGGCGCAGAGGCAACGGCGCCTGAGGTGGCGCAGCTTTCTTCCCCGGTCTTCGTCCTGCGCCTGAAGAAGGACGGGATTACGGCGTGGGCCAGGGAGATTGATGGCGAGTTCACCGTCCTTGAGGGCTCGCACGCCCGGGCCGCCTGGGCAGGGTCCCAGCACTCCTACAAGGCACTGCACGAGAAACTTGCGGAGAACGGTGTCCTCGTTCCAGAGCCCGGCAGCGACACTATGCGATTTGCTCGCCATCAGGTGTTCGCAAGCCCGAGCGCAGCCGCGGCCGTCGTAACCGGACGGCAGGCAAATGGACGCCTCGAATGGAAAAGCGAAAGTTCCGGCCTTAGCTTCGGCAGTTGGCAGGACAGAGACCTAGACCAGGCAGTCGGCGAGACATCACTCTCAGCGTCGCACCAACTACTCCCGGATCCGGTCGCGTAGTAACTTCCTATCGGCGGCAGACGAGCGTGTTCCTGATCCAATCCTGACTTGCTCATTGATGCCAGTGCCAGTGCGTCAGCTTGAGCGGAGTCGGCCGAGACAGCTTAGGTTAATAACGTCAAGAGCTTCAGTCGATTAGCGACAACGCTAGCAACCGGTTTTCTCGCTCAGGCGTTCGCTTGCACGCGCCAGAGCGCCACTGATCCTGAGTGCTACTTGCAGCGTAACGTCGGCTCACGGGATCACTTTCTGCTAGTTCTTCATATTAGGCAGGTGGACGCCCTATCATGGTCCCGTCCATCGACCGAATCGGACAGTCTCGCGCGGAGGGAGCCTCGCGCATAGTGTCTAACGCAACGGACTGGGTGCAGGCGGCCGCGAGTGTTGTCCTCGCCGGGGTCGCGCTTTATGGTGGCATTAAGGGAACCAAGTTTATCGACGCGCGACAACAAAATGAAATAGAACGCCCAGTAGAGACGCCCGGCGATACCGAGCCAGTCAAGTATGCTGTACGTTCACCCTCGCCTCCACTGAACACGGCTAACTCAGATAGGCCGCTTACACTCGCGGATCTCGGCAAGATGGAGGGGCCCGACAAGCGCTGTGGAGCGCTGATTGTCCGACTGCAGTATGGGGGAACATTTACGGACCCGACTCGCCCCAAGTACGGCCCCGGTCACGACAGTGACACGATCATCAAGGATAATAGCGTGCGTTCTTGGGCCATCGGGACTCTGACCGAGTACTGGCACAGCCACCCCGACGAGATCCCTGACAGGCTTATCGGGGTTACCGGGCCGGTCGAGAACCGGATCATCATCAGTTCGCTCAAGATCGACCGCCGGTCGATGGCCGCAGCGAGCACGTCCGAGCCTGGGGTCGTTAATGTGGACGAGAGTGACAAAGACACGCAGGCGCTCAACTATCTAAATCTTCGGAACCGCCAGGTGAGTGGAGTGCGGTTCGGAAATATCTCACCAGCATTCTTCATCTGGGTCGATGCCCAAGGCCGTGTGCGCGCGGGCGGACGAGACCTAGTGCCTGTGCAAGATGTCAGGTCCGTCCGCAGGCACTAGATGAGTTCAGCCGGGTGTCCTCGGCAAGGGGCGATACGGGAACCTACATCTGGCGGGAGCGGATACGCCGGCCTCTGGGCTTTCTCTGCAGCCTTTTTCCGTCACTCGGCGTGATGGTTGGCGGTCACCCTCGGACGAAGTGCCTGCCGATAACTGGAGACTGACAGCCCGAGCGTCGCCTTCTAGAGCGTTCCTGACCTGGCACGGTCTACGGTAGATGAACGTGTCAGCCCCGCATCATTTTCCGCCTTGATGACCGTCCGTTGCCGGCGAGCAGCTGTCGTCGGTACGTCACTCCGCCGCAGAATATCAGGTCAGCGTCGCCACCATCCGGAAAGCGCACGGGCCCCTGCAACCTGAAGAGCCAATGCTGGCCTAAGAGCGCCTGTGCCAGCGTTTGCTATCGCCTTCCTGCGGTGAAGTTAGCGGCAGGGTGCGTCGTGTAGGTCAGGCCATTTGATAGGTAACGTACTAGGTCTAGCTGCGGAAGCGGGCGCGCCAGCAGCTCGCTTATCGCAATGACAAGCCCGAGCAGAACGTCCCCCGCCTGCATGCCCGTAAGAGGGAGCAGCAGGCGGGCTGCCGAAGGGTCGTCAATGGCCGCATGCCAGGAAGGGACCTCGTCATGACTGCCAGGCACCGGCGACCAGACCAGCATGCCGCTATCGGCAATCCACATTCCGTCAGGATGCCGGTCGCGAGGGTTATCGTGACACCATTCGGAAAATCTATTCCGAAGACTTCCCATCTCTATGCCGCTGTAGGCGAATGCATATCCGAAGATCGGATACCTAGGGAAGCGTGGAGGCCGATACATCATGGGCGCATCACACTCGGTGAGATAAGCTTCGCGCGATAGCTGCTTTATAGCACTGATCTTCTGGCACGAATCGATCAGTTCAGGGCCCGTCATACGCGACTTTACTTCGATCACGCCAAAGACGCTCTCGGCAGGTATAATCCGATGACTTCTCAGGTCTTGCAGCTTTGGAACGTTCCTATCTACCAGTAGTATGTCGCATTGCGGAGATATCTCGCCTGCAAGTGTTATTATCTCAGCGTTGTGGACAACCTCAGCCGTTCCCGGAACATAGAGTTCAAGGAACCGAGCCAATATTTCTTCCCGTGCCGTTCCGCGAGAACCGTGGTGCTGCGTCAACTTTGATTCTTCGAAGTCGGCCTTGATTCGCTTCGCCACCGCGGCGAACCGCTCTCGGAAGTCATTCGTAGCCATAGATGCTGATCGTAACGCCGCGTCGGCCGAAATCCAGCCGAATGTCTGTTTGGCCATCGCACATTGGTCAGCGTCTTAGCCTCGATCTTTCGCGCCGCTGATGTGCTGGCCTGAGGTGTCGGCTGGTGGGTGATTTTCAGGCTGGGTCGTGCCTGGCTGCCCGGTTGTCGCGCCGGGTAGGCGGGGTTCCACGGCCCCTGGTGTTTTCCTTCTTTGCCGTAGTGGCTGTTCCGGCTGTTCAGCCGGAGGGGAGGGCCTGCAGGCGGGTGACGGCGGCGGTGATGTCCGCAGCCCAGGCCCATCGTTCGGCGAGGCGGAGCCGCAGGCGGCGGCCTCCGCGCACGAGCCGGCCAGCGGCGGAGAACAGGCGCAGGCGGAGCCGTTTGGGTTCCCAGCGGCGGGCGGTCCCGGTGAGGGCGAGCAGCTGCGTCCAGGCCAGCAGGTCGCAGGCCAGGGCGACGATCTCGCACCAGACCTGGTTCTGCGCGAAGCCCTTGAGCGGGAGGTTCCGCAGCCCGGTGTCCTTCGCGCAGCGGATCCGGTCCTCGCACCGTGCCCGCCGCCGGTGGCGGAGTTCCAGGTCAGCGAGCTGGCCTTTGCGTGCATCGGTGGCGAAGGCGGTGAACCGGTGCCCGTCGATATCGGTGAAGCGCAGCTGCGCACCGGGGTGCGGGCGCTCTTTGCGGACGATGACCCGCATCCCGGCGGGCCAGCCGGACAGGTCCAGCAGCCCGGTGATGTCGGCGATCCAGGCGCCGTCGCGGATCTGCCCGTCACCGTCGTAAGCCGGCGTCCACGCGGACGCGGGCATTTTCAGGATCGCGGCCTGCATGTCCTCGGTGATCGTCATGCCGATGGAGTAGTGCAGCCGCCGCGACGGCGCGGTCAGCCAGGTCAGGAACTCGTGGGTGCCGCCGCCGGAGTCGGTGCGGACCAGGACCTTGCGCCGCTGGTGGCGGGGCAGTTGCGCCAGAGAGAGCCTGGCCGCCTCGATGTGGTCGGCGGCGGTGTTCGAGCCGGCGTTCCCGGCCCGCAGCGCGATGGCCAGCGGTTCCCCGTTCCCGCCGGCGCCGTGGTCGGCCCAGGCGGTCATCGGGTGGAACCCGAACGTCTTCTTCCAGGTCGCAGCCGCCTGCTCTTTCTCCGAGTGCGCGATCACGACGGTGGCGTCCAGATCTATCGTGACCAGGCCGTCCGCGCCGGGAGCGTTGTCCCCGGCCAGTGCCCAGGCCCGCTCCCGCGCGGCGGAACGGGCAGCGCGGATTGCCTTAAGCGACCGGGACAGGTCCCCGGCCAGCACGCTGACCAGCCGGGATACCACGGGGCCGGACGCGACCGGCCCGGCCAGTTCCGGCTGCTCCCGTAGCACCGCGATGTCGGCCAGGCAGTCCCCGCCGAGGGCGACGGCGGCGGCCAGGTCCGCGATGATCTTCCCGGGGTCGTGGACCGCCCGCGGTGCCCGCCACCGGGCCAGCCCGCCGGACAGGCCCCGGCTCAGGCCGGTGACCCGCATCGTTTCCCACAGCAGGACCGCCCCGGCCTGGGACACCAGGCCGGGGCCGTCAGCAGAGACGGTAACCCGGGCAGTGCGTGCGCTATTCTTCACCTGGAAAGTGCCTTTGACTCGGGACGGTCAGGACCTTAGACAAGCCCAATTGTCCCAGCTGAAGGCACTTTTTTCATACCTTTTTTCACATAAAGAACGGCAGGCCGATTAACCCCGGCGAAAGCCCGAGGTTAGGCCGTACGTCTGGGTGGTCGCCAGCACTGAGTGGCGGGGCGGGCGTCCCCGCACAAGCCTGTCAAGCGCAGCGCACTCCTTTCGGCAATGCCGGACGGCTCCCCGTGACTGTGGCATGGGGAGCCGCAGGTGTGGTCAGGTGCCGGAGGCCATGTAGGCGGCGAGGACATAGTTCGGATGGCGGTCGAGGTTCTTGCGAGCCCGGTCGTAGCGCATCGTGGTGCGCGGATCAGCATGGCGATCCGCGATCTGGACATCACGCAAGTCCACGCCGGCGTCCAGCATGGTCGTGACGAAGGTATGGCGCAGCATATGAGGGTGCGGTCTCAGATTCGGATCCCGGCCGTATCAGCGAGCCGCCGCAGGCGGCGGGTTGCGGCATGGCGGTCCATCCGGGCGCCGCGGCTGTTGAGCAGGATCGGCCCGCCAGTGCGTGCCCCGATCGCACGGTCGATAGCCCGCCCGACGGCTGGCGGCAGCGGGACCAGCACGACCTTGGTGCCTTTGCCGCACACGCGCAGGACCCGGTGACCGTGCTCTTCGCCGAGATCGGCGATGTCGGCCCCGGTCGCTTCGAAGATGCGCAGGCCGAGGAGCCCGAGCATGGCGGTCAGTGCGAAGTCGCATGGGTGGGATGATTGGCGGGCGGCGGTGAGCAGGGCCTCGAACTGCAGGTGGGTGAATCCCAGGGTCGGTGATTCTGGCGGGACGGAGGGCCGGCGCACGTGCTCGGCGGGTGAGTGCTCCAGGAGGCC
The DNA here is from genome assembly GCA_965277615.1 of Streptosporangiaceae bacterium. Taxonomy (GTDB): domain Bacteria; phylum Actinomycetota; class Actinomycetes; order Streptosporangiales; family Streptosporangiaceae; genus Bog-532. The sequence continues at coordinate 2,435,917 of CBDIDG010000005.1, forward strand.
GTCGATCACGCAGGTCCGGTAGAACCCGGCTGCCACCGAGAAGCGCCGGGAAACGGTGGAGGGCTTGAAGCGGCGGATCTCTTGCATCCACCGGATGTACAGCTCCAGGTGTGGGCGCAGGGCGGCCAGCGGTTCCAGGCCATGTTCGGCGCACCAGGCCAGGTAGCAGCGCAGGTCCCATTCGGTGTGGTAGCGGGATGTGCCCGTGAAGCGCGCGAGGTAGGCAGCCACTGCCAGCCGCAGCTGATCAGTGAACGGCACCGAGTGATTGGACGGGACAGGCGGCAGGTCAGCGAAGGACTTCATACTCAGACCCTGCGGCTAATTCCGGTCGCCGCGAACCCGGCCGGACGCGCCAGAAGAGGACGTTTGGCGGAAACTGCTGGTCGCGCCCCTGCCGGCGTGACGGGTTCATAGGGTGTTCCCATGGCGGCCGTGGTGGAACATCCAGACGTTAGGTATGTGGTCTACCCGGTGCACGTCAACGGCGTGCCCACAGGAGCTCAGCCGAGGCTGCGGCATGACCCGGACTGCAGCCACTTTGAATACCGAGACGGCACCGTTCTGGGCACACCTCAGCTGGCCACCGAAGAACAGATGCAGACTCTGCGGGCCTGCAAGACATGTGTCGAAACTCGCGGTGGCTCGCGTGGCGGTGGCCGCCACGATACGAAGGACGGCAAGATAGGTGGCCTGTGTCCCACCTGCAATCAGACGATGTCCCTGACCGGGGTTTGCGACAACTGCGCCTGACTGCCTGAGCCGCTCAACCAAGCTCGACGCCGCGTGCGGAGAGACGGAACTTTACGCGGCATGACAGTGTGCGCTGAAGCGCACCAAATCCGCCGTTCTGTACAGGCAGGCCTACGCCCGCTCTGCATGGTACAGAAAGAGATGAATTGACCTCTCGTGGACCTATACAGGATGTTTTACGCAATAAGTCGAGTTTGTATTACGTAAATGTTTATGTTCCATTATTTCCAATTAGTTCCACATGGATAGATGGAATTAGTTGCGAAACCCATGCGAAGGCAATGTTCATACACAATAATAGACCGATGGATGATCATGAGCTCAGTTCTCGCGAGGATGGAAAGTCGGCGCGGGCAGACATGCCAGGTAAGACAACGCCGGGGCCGGAGGCGAAACATGCTGGACCGTCAGAGCCTTCGATAGGAACAGAAGAAGAAGCGCATGTACCAGCTACCGACCTAACGGAAACGGGCAGCGGAGCACCCGGTGAGTCTCCGTTTCCAGCCGATGGTGATGCCGATGATCAATTCAGCCACGGACGCCGAGGACTGATTGGACTTGGTGTTGTACTCGTCATAGTAGGCGTAGGACTTTTGTACCTACGCATCTGGTGGGTCCAAATTGGCATTCTTTACGGTTCTTCACCCATAACTCAAGTTAACGTAATGATTGGCGCACTAGTAGTCATTGGCATTGCCTGCATTTCCTTCGGACGAAACACTTTGACTAAAAGAGGCACCAAAAATAGGCAAGCTCAGACTCGAGTGGGACAGGGGGAAAATGCAAAAGCAACTGAAGGCGATGCGGGTACAGGGACCGGATGGACGAGCTGGGCTTCGGGGACAACTGCCTTGGTTGGTGTTGGTGCGCTAGTAGTATCACTTCTAAATCTGATTCAGCCGATAAACCCGCCAAGCTTGGCCGTGCACGCTTGCCCAGGTGCAAGGGTAAAAGATGTGCCATATGTTGGCATAACAGCAGACCCCAATGGTGTTAATAGTCGGCAAGGCCCTGCTCGGTCATACCTGCCAGACGGTCGGTATCCTGGAAATTGCTCGTTGGGATTTTCTGCTTACTGTATAGGAGATCCGATCGGAGAATCAGGCGGCACTAAAGTTGAGGCTTGGGTCACGAGCCGATGGCTTCTGATGGCGAAACAGTCGTCCAAGTTCGGGATTGCAGCGGCAAACCTTCTATCTGGGGAGAAGCATAGTCCCCAGCTAATTTCCGACGCTTTTGTTTATCCAGAGACTTCCTATGATTTGCTACCGAAAGGTGATTCCAAGCAGTGTCCGGGAAGCTATCCGTATCCTGAGAAGGTTTCCCTGCAACCCTTCAATACACGCACTGGCACATTTACCGCAGTCGCGCGCTATGCGACTAATATAGGTATGGCCGTCTGGGTGCCGCCGCGGCAGGGATTTATAAACGGCAACTCCTACTTGCAGATGTTCTCCCCGCTGCTGCCACTATCAGACAACCCTGGGCAGACCAGTTCTTCTGGAAGCAAGTCGGTGAAGTGGGATTACATAGACATGATGGGCGGCCAGTCGCAGTCTCATGCGAACAGCGGTAACCGTTCTCTGGGAAACGTAGTGGTACTGGCAATACCATGTATTGCCCCCAGCGTTCCGGCGCAGACGAGTACCGCAACGGTTTCCGGATATCGGTTGTCTAGTACAAAGCTGCCGATAAAAACGCCGGATATTCCGCAAGGGCTTGACGTAAATCACCTTGCGCGTGCCGCATGTGAAGCAGACACTTAAACCCCTAAGTGCCGTTCTCTTAAAAGTGCACTTAGCGGCGTACGAAGAGTCCGTTTCGCGCCAAGCTCAACACCGTGCGTATCTGAACTCGGGTGTTTCTGCTGTTTGTGTCCATAATTGGCGTTCGGTTCGCACCAGTCGCTGTCGACATCCGCTCATCGGCATGAGCGGTAAACCGGCCGACAGGCCAGCGAGCTCGAGCAAGCAATCGCGCACGACAGAATGATCTTTATCGTTGCAGGGCTTCAAGCAGCGGAAGCCGCGCTGAACGGCGGATAAGGAGTGAACGGAACTCAGTGTCTGCAGTGACGTATCGTGACTGAGCTCCTAGTCTGTTCGCTGAGCCATGCCGCTGGGTCGAGGATGCGCTTGACCTTTCGGCGATCGATGTCGAGCTCTCGGGCAATGGCGCGCTGACTTTGGCCCGCCTCGTACCTTGCGCGAACCGTTTGCTCCAGGCCTGGCGCAGCCGGCAGTTCCGGGCGACTAGGCTGATCAGCAGCTGAACGCTGACGTAGGCCACCGGCAGTTTCTGTCGCCGCAATTCGCTGCGGTAGGCGAGCAGCGTTAGCGGGGCGTAGGTGGCTGGGCGGCCAAGTTCCGCAGACAGCAGCGAGACGACCTGGTAATAGTCCAAGGCTTCGGCCCCGGTGAGAGTGTAGGCCTGCCCGGCGTGCGGGGCCGGGTCGCTCATAACGAGGTCGGCGACCGACGCGATGTCACGGGTATCGATGAAGCTTGTCCTGCCACGTCCGGAGGCCACCCGGATCTGGCTGTGATCGCGGATATCGGCTAGGTAAGCGGTCTGGAGGTTTGCGCGAAGAACCGCCGGGGCGCTCTACCCCCGGTCATCTCCTGTTTCTCGATACGCTCAAGCGCCATCGCCAACCTCAAAGGATCCGCTGCGACTATTACTGTGACGCTCGTCCGTCGTCAATCCGCGCCAGATGCCAGCCCTGCATGGTCGCCGCCGCGTACTGGAGGCACGGCCGCCAGACTGTGCAGCGGGATGCCGATCGTTCGAGTCGCGGGGTCCTTCGCGCTGCGTTGTAGTTCTTCAAGTCAGCGTGCCTGTCGCCACTGACGTCACACATAGACCCAAGACCTACGACGGCGGCGCGCGAGCCAACCCGGATGAGGCCGAGTTACCGCAGGTCGGTGCGAAGCCATCGACCGCCATGCCTCACAGGCTTATCCGCAGTAGCACCGTGGTGCCGTCGTTCCCGGCCCAGATCTTGACCTCATCGCAGACCAGCCGGGCCAGGGGGAGGCCCATCCCTCCGCTTCGACCGGCATTGCGGGCTGCTTCAGCGGACGGCTGCCAGCGGCCGCTATCGTGGATCTCGGCTATTGCGGCCTCGCCGGTAATCCGCAGCAGCAGCTGCGCCGCCGGTGACCCGTACCGGGCCGCGTTGGCTGCAATCTCGTGGACCGCGATCACGAAGTCGTCCGTTCGGCCGGCCGACAGGCCCGCACGTGTCGCCCATTATGCCGTCACTTGGCGCACCTGCCGCACGCCGCACGCGCTGAACCACACCCGGCACGGCGCGGGGGGATCCGCCTTCTCTGGCCATCCCGGTGACTTCATGCTGTTCCGCTACCCGGGCGCGGCCCCGCAAACAAGGCCGCCGGCCCGCTGCGCGCCCTTGGATCCGGTAGGGACGCCGCGTTCTCCGGCGGACGCAGCGTTCTGCTGCGGCTTGCGCTTGTGGGCGGCGGCCACTGTGACGGACGGCCCGGATGTGGATCGTCCCAGCGATGCGGCGGTCCAGAGGCCACCCACATCGACGGATACACCCGGGCATTAATGACCTGGTCAGGCGGTGCGGGAGCGCTTTTTCGGCTTGGGGGCGGAGCGTTCTTCCAGTTGCAGTTCGCGCTCGGCCCCGGGGGTGCCTTCTCTCAGTTGCCGGCTGCGCTCACGCTCGGCGTTGACCTCGACACCGAGCAGGATGGCGACGTTGGTGATCCACAGCCACACCAGCAGGGCGATGACCGCCCCCAGCGTGCCGTAGGTCTTGTTATAGGAACCGAAGTTGGCCACATAGTAGGCGAAGCCGGCCGAGGCGATCAGCCAGATGATGACGGCCAGCGCGGCACCGGGCATGATCGACTTGAGACCGCGGAGCCTTGCGTTGGGCGCGGCGTAGTACAGCACAGCGATCATGACGATGACCACGATGAGCAGGACCGGCCACTTGGCAATGTCCCAGGCGGTGACGGCGGCCGAGCCGGCCCCGATGGCCGATCCGATCTTGCTGGCGATCGGCCCGGTCACCACGACGGCCAGCAGCACGAGCGCGAGCAGCACGACCAGGAGGAACGTGACCAGCAGCTGCAGCGGCCGCAGCTTGATGAACGAGCGGCCCTCCTCGACCTCGTAGATCGTGTTGGACGCGCGCATGAACGCGCCCACGTACCCCGAAGCCGTCCACAGCGCCGAGGCGACACCGACGATGAGCAGGATGCCGGTGGTGCCGCTGCCGTGGGCCAGGCTGGCGATCGGCTCCTTGAACGTCTGCGCGGCCGAGGCCGGCCCGATCGAGCTGACCAGGCTGGTCAGCTCCTTGGTGATCGTCTGCGGGTTGCCGACCAGGCCGACCAGGGCGATCATCGCCACCAGCGCGGGAAAGATCGACAGCACCGCGTAGTAGGTCAGCGCGGCGGCCGCATCGGTCAGGTTGTCTTCCTTGAACTCGGTCAGGGTGCGCTTCGCCGTCTGGAACATAGAGCCCTCGCGGGCGTGCGGCGGCCCTTCGGGACGTCGGCCGCTGCGCTTCTGCCCGCTGCTTTCGGGCGGTTCGCCGCTGTCGGCCTGCTCGGCACCGTGCCTGGGCTGCGCGTTGCCAGCCTGCTCTGTACTGCCGGTTCCGTCGGTGGTCATCTCGGCTTCCTTCACTAATAGCGGCCAGGCACCGGTCCGGGCCGACGCCGTTCAGCCGGGGTGCACGATTTCCGACACGGTCGCGATGATCAGGTCACGCACGATGCGCTGCACGATGGTGTCGCAGTCCGGGCAGCGGGCGGTTTCCAGCTGGCTGTTCCAGCCGCGCTGGCAGGCCGGGAATCCCACCCGTGGCAACTGCCCGGCCGGATGCCCAGCGAGGGTAGCGGTCGCCACGTCGTAGGCGTGCTCACAGATAGGAACCCGAGAGGCGCCTTCCCCGGTGCCGAGGGTCTTACCGAGATACTCCATGACGACGATCAATACCCGCATATCTGATCACGCTTCATCCCGGTTCGCGGAGAGCCAGTCCGTGGCCTCGCAGGGTCCTGCGCGGCGCGTAAGCTGAGGAAGCCTGGCGCCGGACGCCGTGCTGGGCAATGGTCCAGGGCGGCGTCCGGCGTACAGGTGACACCGGGGCGCCGGGCAGGCCGGTCAGCCGGCGCCCCCGCATGGTCGACGGGTCAGAGCTTCCCGAGGCCGCCGAGCTTGCCGCTGAGGCTGCCGGGGTCGATGCCGTACTTGGACAGCATCCCGGCGTGCTGGGCGTTATCGGTATCGATCTTGTCGGGCAGCTCGCTGCTGGCCTGGCTGGCCTGGTCGTTCTTGCCCTCGCTGCGCAGCAGCTGCAGGATCTGGTCCTTGTCAATATTCATGACTGGCTCCTGATCGTCAGTGTGGACCGGGCCGGCCGCTGCGCTGGCGGTTCTGGCCTATGCCAGCTCCCGCGAGCGCGCCCGGCCCCGGGAGATTAGCGGTTGGTGTCGGGGTCGTCGATCTGCTCCTTGCGGAGGGTCTCGCTGACCTCGTGCTCCTCGGTGACGGTCTCCTTGCCGAGCCGGACGCGCTCGACCGGGACGGTCTCCTTGTCCGTGACCGGACGCTCGGCGTGCAGCGTGACCTCGTGCTCTTCCTCGCTGATGTCAGCGCCGGAGGTGGCCTGGCCGATGTTGGCGTCGGTGATCGGCTCCCGCTCGAGGCGGACTTCCTCGTGGCTGACCGGGATGGTCTGGGTGACGTTCTCGGTGACGACGTGCTTGCGCAGCCGGACCCGGCCCACTTCGGCCTTCTCGGTGCCGACGTGCAGCCGCTCTTCCGAGCGGGTCATCGCGTCATCGGTGGTGGGCCCGGAGGTGTCCCGGCCCTGGATGTCGCGGCGGCCGGACATGTCCTCGCTGGTGTCCCCGGCGTACTCCTGGCCCTGGGTGGGGGTGTTCTGGGTGCTGCTGCCGAGGTAGCCCTCGTAGTAGGTGTACAGGGCCTCGTTCTCGGAGTCCGCGATGTGGCCGTCGGCGTCGACGCTGGGGGCGTCCTTGACCATGTCCTTGGACACGGCCAGCTGCAGGTCGTCCCCGGTGGTGCGGGAACCGTACAGCGGGGCGAAGCTTTCCTTCGTGCCGAACATGCCGGTGTGGATGGTCACCCACAGCGGCTGACCGCTCTGGTCATCGAGGTAGACCTGCCCGATCTTGCCGAGCTTGGCGCCGTCGGTGTCGACCGCGGTGCGGCCTTCCATGTTCTGCAGGGCTTCGGTGCTGGTCATCCGGTAGTTCTCCTTCAGTTGGATCGGTCGCTGGTGCCGGGGACGGGATAAAAGAGCAGGGACCCGCCCCCGGAGTCGGTGGCCGCCGGTCAGCTGACCCCGGCATAAGCGGCATAGGAATGCCCGGCTGCTGGGCATTTTCTAGTGATGCGAGACGAGTGATCTTTCCGCACGCCGCGAAATTAAAATGCTGCTGCTAAGCTCAGCGGAGCGGCCTAGCAAGGCTAGTGGTAAGCCAATTCTCAACGCACGCTAAGACATTTACCACGTTTTCATGCTGCTCGCGGCTGGTGGCGCTGACCTCGGCCTTGATCAACTGGGCCGGTGATCTTGCCTGCACGTTCAGCACTGGAATTGACGGCCGGCGTTCCTCCCCAGAGGATTGTCCTGTCGTGGTACGCCGCCAGCTGGCGGCCTACGTTTAGTTAGACACGGCCCAGCGGAAATAGTCGCATCTTATTTTTCTCAGGCATGATTTGGACGCGGAATCTCTGCCGGAACAGCACTGACGGACCGCCCAGACCAGATTCCGCGCACTGAATTACTGGTCGTCGGTGAGGACGTCGTCGACGGTGACGTTGACGTGAACCGTTTGCAGGCCGATATTTTCGCGCAAGGCCGTGATCACCTGCTGCTGGATGTTGCGGGCGACCTCGTGGACGGGGTCGCCGTACTGGACGGCGACGGCGAGGTCAACGACCGCGGTCCGGCCGAGGACGCCGACCGCGGCATGCGGGTGCCGGTGCTTGAAGGTGGCCAGCGCGGCGAGGGCAGCGAGTCTGGTGTGGGTGCTGCGGCCCAGGGCGACGCGGACACCGGGGACGGTACGTGCGGCGTCGCGGGCCTTGGCCGCCACGATCCGGGCCGCGATACGGATAACGCCCAGGTCGGTGGTCTGCAGCGTGTACCAGACATCACGCACCAGCTGGCGGATCTGGCTCATCACCGCGGCGGTCAGGCCTGGTGGTGCCGCCACCGGGCTCGCCGCTCGCTCCGTCACCGGCGCCCACAGGACGAACAGCTCCCCGAGGGCCGCCTGGCAGTGCACACAGTCCCGTTGGTGATCATCCAGCTCAGCCGCGTGACCGTCGGCGACTTGTTCGAACAAGAGGTCCATCTCGGCGCCGCACGGCAGGGTGGCCGAGTTCAGCAGACGACGGATGGTCTGCCTTTCGGCTGGCGGTTCATCCACTGACCCAGTCACCTCCATTCCGCGAGCGTCTGTCCCAGTGTGCGCCGGGCCCGGAACAAATGGCTACGCACAGCCGGGACGCTACTGCGGGTGACCTCGGCCACCTCAGCGTAGGAGAGTCCTTCGAAGTGGTGCAAAACGATCACCGTCCGCTGCGGGAACGGCAGCGCGGCGAGGGCGTTGGTCACCGCGTCGACGGCCTGGTTACGTTCGGCCTGGACGTCGGGCTCGGTGCCGGGGTCGGCGGCTTCGTCCAGCACATTGACCGAGTCGGCAACCCGGCCACGGGTCACCTTGTTGAGCGCCCGGCGCGTGACGATCTGGTACAGCCAGGTCGAAAAAGACGAATCGGCCCGGAACCGGTCCAGATTCTGCCAGGCGGCGATGAGCGCTTCCTGAGCTATGTCCTGGGCGTCGTAATGGTCACCGCACAGCCGCAGGGCGACGCGGTAGGCCATGGCCGAATGCCGCTGTACCAGCAGCTCATAGGCGTCCAGGTAACCGTCCCGGGCCCGTGCGACCAGATAGCCATCAGAGACCGCCGGGTCTGGCCGCATTCTCACCCCCGCACCTAGTCGTCCCTGCTGACGCGGGTCAGCATGCCACAGCCCGGTCCGAGTCAGTCCATACCGGTATTCATAACGATTTGACGCTCGTTGCGCCTTAGGTACATTAAAAAAGCTGCGTCGATCGCGCGACGATTCGGTCCCGCAGCCGCTACCGCAGATGAGTACGGCCACTGAGACGCAGCCCGGTACCGGTACGGACCTGGAACCGGCCGCCCGCGCGGGACGCAACGAGCTGGGCACGATCAGCATCGCTGACGGCGTGGTGACCAAGATCGCCGCCCGGGCCGCGGTAGAGAACCCGGACGCGGGGGCCGCGGTGGCCCGCGTCGGTGAATGAGGTCACTCAGCAGGTCCGCCGCCACGTCGAGGACCGCGTGCAGGAATTGACCGGCCTGCAGGTCGACGAAGTACACATCGTGGTTTCCGACCTGGCCACTGACATCACGCCACCACCCCGCGTCCACTGAGGAGGACCGACCATGCGCCTGCTGAACCGGCCACTGGCCTTCATCCTCGCCGCCGCGCTGGCCGTCGCGGCCGTCATCCCGGTTCACCGCCACGTCACTGAGGCACTGCTTTAGAACGTGCCGGTCGTCGTCGGCACCCTGGCGGAACTCAAGAAAGAAGGAAGGATCCGTTATTGGCTGCGCCTTAAAAGCGAAGGCCAAAGTCCAGACAAGCTTAAGGTGCTGCAGGCGGACATTGAGCGGGAGTGCGGACGCCGGCCCGGGCTGCGGTGGATGCCTATCGGCCGTAACGTGGCCGAGCCGGGCCGGTCCAACTGGATCGCGTAGGCCAGCGTGGCGCCGTCCTTCGGGTCGGGATGGGTCACGGCGGTATGAGGCGTGGCCCTGGGACCGGCCAGCACGTCGATGCCGTGACAGTTCGCCGGTCCATGCGGTACATGCTGAACGGTGTCGTGGATCGCCACGATGATGGGCGCTGACGCCGGTACTGCGCGTCGCACGAGTCCTCCGGAACTGGGAGACGATCCCGCGAGCCGACAGCGCCGGAACGCCCGCGTTCCGCTCACCGGAACCGCCCGGCTCGCGGGCACGCGGGGCCGCATACCCGAACCGCTTCAGCTGATCGGGTACTGCACCGACCGGAGCAGGTTGCCCGGATCGTAGGAGGCCTTCACGGCCTTGAGCCGGACGCGCACGGCCGGACTATAAGCGGCCGCCACCCGCGGCGGGTCCTCGCCGAGGCCGATGTGGTTAACGTCCGGGCCGCCGGCCGAAATGCGCATCAGCCCCCGTAGGCCGTTCTCCAGCCATGCCCGGTGCGGCTCGGCCGTTCCTGCGGGGGCGTTCGCGATGATCTCGACGAGCAGGTCGGCGTGCCGGAAGGAGAACGGCGTGTCCGGGGCATCCGGTGCCGCGATAGCGCCGCCCAGCGGACGGAACAGAAACTCGCTCAGCGGCGACGGCGCGGCCGCCGCCATCGCCACGGCATGCTCGACGGCCGCGTCGTCGAGCTGGGTAAGCCACTCCGCGCGCACGTCCCATGCCATCCCGTCCGGCGCGGCCTCGTCGATGGAGCTCTGGAAGGCGCGGAACGGCATGGGCCCCACTTCGTCGGCCAGCGGCCTGCCGATCGCGCGCAGTGACGCCAGCACCGCCTCGCCGCCGGAAGGCGGCCCGGTGTAAAGGACCGGGAGCAGCAGCACGGGGCGGCCCGCCACGTGACCGGGCAGTGCCGGGTCGGGCGGCGCGGTGGTCATCACGGCCGTCCAGTTTACGGTGTCCGGCAGGTCGGCGGTGACGTCGAGGAGTTCGCGCAGCACAGAGGTTGCGTCGTCAAGGGAGTAGACCAGGGTCCCGGCGAGCGGCGTGCCCAGCGGGAACAACCGCATCGTCCAGCTCGTCACCACCCCGAAGTTCCCGGTGCCGCCGCGCAGCGCCCAGTACAGGTTGGGATGCTCGTCCGGGGCGGCGGACAGGACCGTCCCGTCGGCGGTGACCACCTCAGCGCCGAGCACGTTGTCGCCGGCCAGGCCGTGCTGGCGGCCCAGCCAGCCGAGCCCCGAGCCGAGGGTGAAGCCGGACACACCGACCTTGGACACCGAGCCGCCGGTGGTGATCAAGTTGTCCCGCTGGAGCCGTGCGTCCACCTCGCCCCAGGTGAGACCGGCGCCCAGGGTGACCGTCCGCCGCGCGACGTCGACGTCCATCCGGCGCAATCCGCGCACGTCCAGGACGATCCCGCCGTCCGTCAGCGCCGTGCAGGCGAAGTTGTGGCCGCCCGCGCGCACCGAGAGCGGAAGCCCCCGGTCGTTCGCGTGCCGGACCACCGAGCAGACGTCCGCGGTCGTCTGACAGCGGGCGATGAGCGCGGGCCGGCGATCGGCGGCCGTGTTCCAGATCGTCCGGGCCGCCTCATAATCCGCGTCGTCCCGCGGCACGAGCCGGCCGCTGAAACCCTTGATCTCCTCCCGCACACCACTCTCCGCTGCTGTCGGTTCCCGGCACTAACCGATGAGCGTAATCTCGCGCCGTGCCGAACGCGGCGGGCGGCGGTCCGCTCAGCAGACCACCGCGCCGGTTCACGGCGCGGCACAGACCTTGCGCACGTAATCGAGCGCGGCTCCCTCGAGGCGCGACCGCAGTTCGAAGAACATGGTGGCGGCCTCGTGGCCGGCCCAGCCAGTCGGCAGCAGGTCGGTCGGCAGCCCTGGATCCAGGTAGGGGAACTTGCGCCACTGGTAAAGGGTCAGGGTGTAGTCGGCGAATGCCTGCCTCCCGGTCGGCCGCCGGACATCGTCCCAGCGCCGTACGATCGGCCCGCACAACCCGATGAACTCCGCGTACTGCTTGCCGAGCTCGTCGATATCCCACGTCTCGCGGACCAACGAGGAAAGCTCGGCGAAGCCGTAGTATCCGGCCTCGAAGATCATCACGTACCGCTCGAAACCCAGCTCGATGACGGCCTCTTCGAGCTCGCGGCGCATCCGGTGCGGCGCCATCCACAACCCGTTGCTCAGGTTGCCGAAGCCGAGCCAGGCCAGGCGGGAGCGGAGCAGGTGCCGGTTCGCGCGCTCGTCCTCGGGGACGGAGAACGCCACCAAGACCCAGCCGTCGGACAGCCGCGCGGGTGCCGGGTGGCCGAAAATCCGCTGGTCCGTGCTCGCCAGCGCGCTGAGCGCTCGCTCGGTCAGCCGCAGGCCGCGCACCCCGTGACGGGCCTGCGGTTCCAGCAGCTCCTTGCGGCGCATGCGCAGCAACGCCGACCGGGTCGCGGCCTCGTCCACGTCGAGCTCGCTCATCAGCTGGACGATCTTCGAAATCGCGAACCATCCGCCGAGCGGCCGCATGTAGGCACCGCAGACGTCCATGATCAGCATCCTGGACTGGCCGGAGTCGGCGCCCGGCCGCGGGCCGCCCTGCGGTGTAGCCGCCATGGACGGGGTGGCACCCGTCCACGGGCCGGCGGCCGGCCTCTTCTCGTTCATGGCCATGTATCTAGTCTGCCCGCCGCTCACAACGCCGGTGCGGGGGTCCGCCCAGCGGAACAGTGTCCTGCCGGGGTGATCGGCCCGCGGTGTAGAACCAACTCAACCGCCGGACCCTGACGGCGTTCTCGTTTTCCATAGTGCCGGAGGTTGCACATGTCCAGAGGAGTGCAACGTGCCGCGGCGTGCATCAGCGCCGCGGGACTCATGCTCTTGCTCGCCGCCTGCAGCAGCAATAGCAGCAACAGCGGCGGCACTACGAGCGGCGCGACGAAGTCCGCCTCCCCGGCCGCGTCCAGCGCCGCCGCCCTGGGCTGCGCGTCGGCGAAGGGGAAGACCGTCGGATTCAGTGAGCCGATCGCCGACCCCAACTTCGCGGCCATCCAGACGGTGGTGTCCAAAGCGCTCGCCCAGTACGGCGTGAAACTCAAGGCGCTCAACTCCAACCTCAACCCGGGCAAGCAGCTGTCTGACATCACCAGCCTGATGCAGGAGCAGGTCGCGGTGCTGATCGTCAACCCGGTGGACCCGCAGGCGACTGAGGGTGTGCTGAGCCAGGTCCGCGCGCACAATATTCCCATCGTGGCCCTCGACACCAAGATCGGCGGCCCGTACTTCACCACCGTGCACGACGACATGGAGTACGCGGGTTCGCAGGGCGCGATCCAGCTCAAGAAGCTCGTCGGGAACGGGGACGTCGCCGAGATGGCCGGCCCTCCCTTCGCTGAGATTCTCAACTGGGAAAAGGAATCCTTTGAGGCCGAGGCCAAGCAGATCGGCCTGCACGTCGTCGACGTGAAGGTCAACCAGCAGATCACGCCCCAGGCAGCCACCCAGATTGCTGACGGGTGGAAGGCCAAGTACGGCTCGGCGCTCAAGGGGATCTGGACCTTCAACGACACCTCGGCCGAGGGCGTGGTCGCCACGCTCGGCGGCGGCTTCAACCCGCAGATCGTCTCCATCAACGGCCAGCCCGAAGCCCTGCCCCTGGTCAAGGCGGGCAAGATCAACACCACCTTCGGCGTAGCTTACGACAAGACCGGCCAGGCGCTGGCCTACGCAGCGCTGCGGGCGCTGTGCAAGCAGTCCGTACCGTCCACGATCTACATCCCGACGGTCAAGCTGGACCAGGCCACTGTGGGGTCCTGGGAGCCGGTCGCGCAGCGAGTCGACAACCCGTTCAACGTCTCCTTCCAGACCGTCGACGGCAAGACCTACATCAAACTCGGTGACTAGTGACCGGATCCGACACGCCTGAGCTGCTCCGGGCCGAGGGAATCTGCAAGTCCTTCGGCCCGGTGGCCGCTCTGCAGGACGCGTCGATCGTGGTCCGCCGGGGTGAGGTCGTCGCGCTGGCCGGCGAGAACGGATCGGGAAAGTCCACCCTGGCCAGGATCATCGGCGGTGTCATCCAGGCGGACCAGGGAATCATCGAGCTGGACGGCCGGTCTGTCCGCTTCCGCAGCCCGCACGAGGCCGTGGCCGCGGGCGTGTGCCTGACCGCGCAGGAGACCGCGCTCGTCCCGTACCTGACGGTGGCGGAGAACATCCTGCTCGGCCGGCTCCGCCGGCCCGCCCGGCTGGTGCGCCGGTCCGCCCTGTTCAGCGAGGCCGCGGGATACCTGGAGCGGGCCGGGCTGCGGCTGGACCCGCGGCGGCTCGCCGGGTCGCTCCCGCCCGGTGACCGTGAGCTGGTCGAGCTGGCCCGGGCACTGGCGAACGACCCGAAGCTGCTGATCCTGGACGAGATCACCACCCGGCTCCCGGACCCGGAGCGGCTCTTCACCGTGGTCGAGCGGCTCCGTGCCGATGGCGTCGGTATCGTGCTGATCACCCACCGGCTGCGCGAGATCCGCCGCATGGCCAGCCGGGCCAGCATCCTGCGAGACGGGCGCAGCGTGACCGAGCTGTCGGGCGGCGAGCTGACCGACGAGAGGATTTCCGCCGCCATGGTCGGGCGCAGCCTCGGCGAGTACTTCCGCAAGGTTCCCGTGCCGATCGGCCAGGTCCGCTTGGAGCTCCGTGACCTGGTCACCGACCGTTCGCGGCACCAGATCTCGCTCAGCGTGCGGGCAGGGGAGATCGTTGGCCTGGCCGGGCTGGTCGGCGCGGGCCGCAGCGAGCTGCTGGAGACCATCGCCGGTGGCCGGCGAGTGCACGGCGGCCGCGTGCTGGTGGACGACGCCCCGCTGACCGCGCGGTCGCCCGGCCAGGCCATCCGCGCGGGCGTCGTCCTGGTGCCCGAGGACCGCAACAGCCAGGGCCTGTCCGTCCAGCACAGCATCCGCGACAACATGGCGGCACCCTGGCTGCGTGCGCTGCGCCCGACCCGCCGGGCCGCCGACGCGGCCCGCGCGGCCGCCGCGGTCCGCGAGTACCGGGTCCGGTGCGCGGGAGTCAAGGCGCCGATCTCCTCGCTGTCCGGCGGCAACGCCCAGAAGGTGATGCTCGCGCGCGCGCTGGAACTGCGGCCCCGGGTCCTGCTGCTCGACGAGCCCACGCGAGGCGTCGACATCGGCGCGCGCTCGGACATCTACGGCTTCCTCGGCCGGATGGCGCAGGAGGGGTCCGCCCTGCTGGTGGCGTCCTCGGACCTGCTCGAACTGCTCGGTCTCGCCGACCGGATCTTCGTGCTCGCCGAGGGCCGGGTGGCGGGCGAACTCAGCCGGGCCGAGGCCAGCGAGGAGGCCATCGCCCTGCTGGCCCTCGGGGGAGGAGTACACCATGACGCTGCCTGACCAGAGCGAAGCCGGGACGCAGCAGGGCCCGCCAGGGCCGCCGGGCGCGGCGGCGCGTACCCGCGGAACGGCCCAGGCCGTCTCGCAGTACCTCGGCGTGCTGGCCGTCATCGTCATCACCGTGGTGATCCTGTGGACGACCCAGGCTCAGTTCATGACGGTCGAGAACTTCATCAACATCGCGAATACGAACACCGTGCTGCTGCTGGTCTCGATCGGGTTGACCTTCGTCCTGCTCACGGGGGGCATCGACCTGTCCGTCGGCAGCATGATGGGTTTCACGGCGGTCATCATGTGGCGGTTGCTCCCGGTGATGCCCGCGCCCGTCGCCCTGATCGTGGCGGTCCTGTGCGCGGCCGCCTTCGGCCTGCTGGTCAACGGCCTGCTGATCGGCAAGGCGGGGCTGTCGTTCTTGGTCGTCACCATCGGCACCGCCTCGCTGCTCCGGGGCCTGGCTGAGGTCTGGTCCGGTGACCAGGCGGAATCGGTCTTCTCGTACAAGTTCATCGTGTCCCTCGGCGGCAAGCACATCGCCGGGGTGCCGGTCGCCGTCTACGTCGCGGCGGCCGTCTTCGTGCTCGCCCTGCTGGTGCTGCGCTATACGGGATTCGGGCGGATGGTCTACGCGGTCGGCGGCAATCCCGAGGCCGCCCGGCTCGCGGGCATCAACGTGGCGGCGGTCCGCGTCACGGTCTACGGCATCTGCGGCGGGCTGGCCGGTCTGGCGGGCGTCATCTATGCGTCGCAGATCACCTCGGCCTCAGCCGACTTCGGCATCGGCACCGAGCTCACCGCGGGCGCGGCGGTGCTGCTGGGCGGTACCTCGTTTCTGGGCGGCCGCGGCTCGCTGCTGGGCACGCTGCTCGGCGTGCTCTTCCTCGGCATGCTGCAGAACGGGGTGACGCTGGAGGGGATCAGCCCGTACTGGGGCAACGTCGTCAGCGGAATCGTGCTGATCGTGGCCATCGGGATCGACCGGCTGCGCACCGGACGGTCGATGACCTGATGGACCGCAGCGGGCACGAGATGACCGGTCTGTCACAGGAGCAGGCCCAGCTGGCCGAGACAGTACGCGCCTTCGCGCGGGACCGGATCATCCCGGCCGTCGCCGCCGCCGACCGGGAGGACCGCGGCCACCTGCCCGTGGCGACGTTCCGCGACCTGGCCGGCGCGGCGGCGGATCTCGGGCTGACCGGCCTGCTGATCCCCGCCGAGTACGGCGGGGGCGGCGGATCGCATCTGGACAGCGCGGCGGCGTGCGAGGAACTCGGCGCCGTCGACGCCGGGTTTGCCGCCGCGCTGAACCTGACCATGACCGTGCCCGGGCTGATCATCGCGGCGGGTACCGAGGCGCAGCGGGCACAGTGGCTGCCGGAGATAGCTGCAGGACGCCATGTCCTGGCCGGGGCGATGAACGAGCCGTCGGTCGCCGGGTCGGATTTGTTCGATCCTGAGCCTGGACCCGGCGCGGGTTACGCGACTCGTGCCGTGCGGACCG
Source organism: Streptosporangiaceae bacterium (assembly GCA_965277615.1). Classification (GTDB taxonomy): domain Bacteria; phylum Actinomycetota; class Actinomycetes; order Streptosporangiales; family Streptosporangiaceae; genus Bog-532. Next base: position 2,452,371 of record CBDIDG010000005.1, read on the forward strand.
GTGGTGGTTACCGGATCGACGGCGCCAAGGTTCAGTGGGTGTCCAACGCCGGCGTCGCCTCCGCCTACATCGTGTTCGCCCGCACCGCACTGGATCGCCCGGCGATGGCGTCCACCAGTGCTTTCTGGGTTCCCGCAGGCACCGCGGGGCTGTCCTGCGGGCCCCGTTCGGAGCTGCTCGGCCTGCGCAGCGGGTTCCACGCGGAGGTGCTGCTCGACGGAGTCGAGGTGCCGGAGGACGCCAGGATCGGCGCCGAGGGCCGTGCGCTGGAGCTGCTGATGACGTCGACGCCGGGGATGGCGGTCGGGCTCGGCGCCGTGTTCGTCGGACTGGCCCGTGCTGCGCTGGAGCTGACCGTTGACTACACGGGTCAGCGGCACAGCTGGGGCCGCCCAGTCCGTGAGCACCAGGCCGTCGCGCTGGAACTCGCGGCGATGGCGGTTGAGGTCCGCGCCGCGCGGCTGATGGTGCGCGACGCCGCGCAGGCGGTCGACGCCGGCGCACCGCCATCCGAGCTGGCTGTCGCCGTCCCCGCGGCCAAGACGCGCGCCGTCGACGCGGCGATCTTCTGCGCGGAGCGCGCGGTGCGGCTGCACGGTGCGGCCGGCGTCACCAGCGGGGCCGGCCCGGAGAAGCTGTTGCGCGACGCGTGGACCGGCTACTCATGTGACTTCACCCGCGAGATGCTGCACCTGGGCATCGCGAACGCGCTGACGCGCTGATCAGGCGGGGGAGCCGAGCCGCGCGGCCAGCACCGCGAAGAACGGCGACTCCACGTCCAGCCCGCACAGGCCATCGAGCCGTGCGGCGCTGTCCCGGTCCGCGGGCTGCGCGTTCGGCGCGGCGGCCGTGACGCTGGTGGTGCCGAACGCGCCGCGGAAGAACAGCAGCGGCGCCGGCTCGCCGTCGGAGGCGCCCAGTGCGGTGACCCGGCCGAGTACGAGTTCGTGGTCGCCGACGGGAATGATCTGCTCCGCGCTGATGTCCAGCCACGCCATCGCGGCGCCGAGGACCGGGTGGCCGCCAGGCGAGGTCGTCCAGTCGGTGCCGGCGAAGCGGTCAGCGCCCTTGCGAGCGAAGAGCCGGCACACCTCCTCCTGCTCGCGGCCCAGCACGCTGATCGCGAAGCTTCCTGACGTGCGCAGGCGCGGCCAGGTGCTGGAGGCCCCGGCCGCGCAGAACGCGACCAGCGGAGGGTCCAGGGACACCGAGGTGAAGGAGTTGACGGCCAGCCCACAGGGCTGACCGTCCACGATCGCCGCGACGACGACCACGCCCGTCGGATAGTGCCCGAGGACTTGCCTGAAGGTGACAGCGTCAACTATATCTCTCACGACCGTCATCAAACAGCATAATCGGCTGGTTGTACACGGCCCATTTTTCGGAGACCGGAACGGGGCTTCCCAAGGATCCGGCTATGCGTTACCTTCGTTACGACCGTCACGAAACCGAAGGGATACCGGTCGCTGATGGCAGTCTCGCACTTCGCCGACGTCGACGGCGTTCGCACGCACTACCTTGAGGCGGGCGCGGGGCCGGCCCTGGTGCTGCTGCACGGCGGAGCCTGGGGTGAGTGCGCGGTGACGGCTTGGCCGGCTGCCATCGACGCGCTCGCGGCGGGCCGGCGCGTCATCGCGCCGGACTGGCTCGGGTTCGGCGAGACCGACAAGATCGTCGACTTCGCCGACCGGGCAGGCCGGATGATCCGTCACCTGAGCCGCCTGCTCGACCTGCTGGGCGTCGGCGAAGCGGACGTGGCGGGACTGTCGATGGGCGGTTCTCACCTGCTGCGTGACCAGGCCGGCGACGAGCCGGTGCTGCGGGTCCGCCGGATGATCCTGGTCAGCGCGGGCGGGCCGCCGATCAGCGGCCAGGCGATGGCCGCGCTGATGGACTTCGACGGGACCGCCGAGTCGATGCGGGACCAGATCCGGCTCGCGTTCGCCGATCCCGCATGGGCGCTCAGGGAGGACGTCGTCGCGAGCCGGCTGGCGGCCGCGCGCCTGCCGGGTGCCTACGAGGCGTTCGGCTCGCTGCGGCTGCGTGCTCCCGGTGCCGCCCCGCCACCGCTAGGAGACCCCATCGGCTATGAGCGGATTCGCGTCCCAGTGCTCGTCACGGCCGGAAGCGCCGACCGGCTCAAGCCGGCCGGGTTCGCGCGGGAGGTGGCATCCCGGATACCGGACGCGCGCCTGGCGATGTTCAACGGGTGCGGCCACTGCCCGCAACTGGAGGCGGCGGACGCGTGGAACGACGCGGTCGCCGCGTTTCTCGATAAGGAGGCCTCATGACGACGGCTGCCACTGCGGCGCCGCGCTGGTTCACCGAACCGGACCGCACGGCGGCGGCGGGCGCCGAGATCGCCTACCGCCGTGGCGGCTCGGGTGAGCCGGTGCTGTTCTTTCACGGCCACTGGCTGACCCGGTGCTGGAGCCCCTTCCACGCGCGGCTCGCCGAGCGGGCGGACGTGATCGCGCCGGAAGCGCCCGGCTTCGGTGACAGTCCCTGCCCCGCCTGGGTGACCGGCCGCGACGACGTGACATTGATTTTTCGCGGCCTGCTCGACGCGCTGGAACTGCCACGCGCGCACCTGGTCGGCCACGGCCTGGGCGCCTGGCTGGCCGCGGACTTCGCCATCTGGAACCCCGATCGCACGGCCAGCCTGAGCGTGCTGGCACCGTACGGCGTCCGTGTCCCCGGCCAGCCGATCGCCGACATCTTCATCATGAACCCGGCGGACTACGACGACATGTACTTCAACAGCGAGCCGCCCGAAGGCGTGGTGCCGGGCCCCGGCACGCCGGCGGACGGCGGCCCGGAGGCCTTCGCGCAGCGTTACGGCGACATGGGCGGCGCGGCCAGGCTGATCTGGGAGTTTCGCTACGACCTCAAGCTGGAGCAGCGGCTGCCGCTGCTCCGCGTCCCGGCCCAGGTGGTAGCCGCCTCGGCGGACCGGATCGTGCCGGCCGCGCACCCCGCGCGGTGGGCCGACCTGCTCGGGGCGCCCCTGGAGACGGTCGAGGGCGGCCACGCCTTCCACGTGCAGCGGCCGGAGCGGGCCGCGGACATCATCACGTCGTTCATCTCGGGGGTGCGCGATGCCTAACCGGCTAGAGTTCCACGTCTTCCACCTCATGCCGTACCCGTTCATCCCGCCCGGCGAGGATCTGGAGTCGACCTGGATCACGCTGCCCAACAGTTACTTCGACCCGCACGTCGCGCACCGCATGTTCACCGAGAACCTGGAGCAGCTCATCGCCTGCGAACGGCTCGGGTTCGACGGGGTGCTGGTGAATGAGCATCACCAGAACGCGTTCGGCACCATCAACGCTCCTAACCTGTGGGCGTCGTACCTCGCCGCCAGGACCAGCCGGATCCGGATCGGCGTGATCGGCAACGCCCTGCCGCTGCACCGCAACCCGCTGCGGGTGGCCGAGGAGATCGCGATGCTCGACATCATCTCCGGCGGCCGTATCATCTCCGGGCACGTGCGCGGCATGGGCGCGGAGTACCACTCCTCCGGCATGAACCCCACCACGTCCAAGGCCCGATTCTGGGAAGCGCACGACCTGATCATCAAGGCGTGGACCGAGCCCGGGCCGTTCACCTGGCAGGGTGAGCACTACGACATCGAGCATGTCAACCCCTGGCCGACCCCGCTGCAGCGGCCGCATCCGCCCATCTGGATGCCCGGCACCGGTTCCGCGGACACCATCGACGAGGTCGCCAAGCGGCGCTTCTCCTACATGCAGACCACCACGTCCAACTGGGTGACCCGGAAGTCCTTCGCGATGTTCCGCCAGATCTGCGAGGAGAAATACGGGTACACGGCGGCGCCCGTCCAGCTCGGCCGGGTCGTGCCGACCTACGTGGCCGAGACCGACGAGCAGGCGCGCCGCGAGTTCATGCCGCACGCCATGTGGTTCTTCCGCACCGGCCTGAAGATCCCGATGCACCACCTGATGCCGCCCGGCTACAACACCGCGGACTCCATGCTCCGGACGATCAAGGGGCGGCAGGCCGCGAACGTCAAGGACTTCTGGGAGATGTCCTACGACGAGCTGATCGACCAGGGGTACATCGTCGTCGGATCGCCGCAGACGGTGATAGAAGCCTACGAAAAGATGATCGAGGACTACGGCCTGGGCATGGCGATCAGCGCCGGCGGCCCGCTCGGCTCGATGCCACACTGGATGGTGATGAAGAACTTGCAGATCATGGCCGAGGACGTCATCCCGCACTTCCGCGAGGCCGACGGTACGCCCAGCCATCTCCGCGAGCCCCGCCTGGCGCCGATGACCCTGACCGAGCAGATCGCGCGGCACGGAAAGCCCAAGCTCGGCCCGGTCGTGCGGCTGGCCGACGGCAAGGACCTGCCCACCGTGACCGGCCACATCGCCGAGTTCGCCGACCAGGCCGACACCCGTCCGCCGGCGAGGTCCCAGTGACCGGCATCGACACGCGGACCGACCGGGCGGCCGGGCCGCTGCTCGGCAGCCCCAACCGTCTCAAGCTGGCTGTCTTCTCCGCCAATATGGCCGGGGGTGCCAACCTCACCCGCTCACCCGCGGCACTGCGGGCCACCTGGCCGGAAAGCGTGGCCATCGCCCAGGCCGCCGAGGCCGCCGGCCTGGAGGCGCTCATCCCGGTGGCGCGCTGGCGGGGCATGGCCGCTCCGTCGCGCCGCGAGGCGCACCGTTCCTTCGAGTCGTTCACCTGGGCGGCCGGCATCGCCGCGGTGACCGAGCGGATCCAGGTGTTCGCCACGTTCCACATCCCGGTGACGCATCCGGTCAGCGCGGCGAAGCAGATCGCGACGGTCGACCACATCTCCGGCGGCAGGTTCGCGGTGAACCTGGTCGTCGGCTGGAACGAGGACGAGTTCCGCATGTTCGGCATTGAGCAGCGCGAGCACGACGATCGTTACGCGGTGGCCGACGAGTGGATGTCGTTCCTGAACCAGATCTGGAGTGCCGAAGACGAGTTCGACTTCGAGGGCCGCTACTTCCACGCGCGCCGCGTGCTGTCCGAGCCGCGCCCGCTGCAGCGGCAGCGGCCGGTCGTGATGAACGCCGGGTTCAGCCCGGCCGGCCGTGACTTCGCGGCCCGGCACGCCGACGTCACGTTCGCGATGGTCCCCGACATCGCCGCCGCGGCCCGGCTGGTGCCGCCGCTCAAGCAAGAGGTGCGGTCCGTCCACCAGCGCGAGCTGCTCGTCTTCGCCGGGGCCCACGTGGTCTGCGCCGACACCGACGCCGAGGCCAGAGCCGAGTACGACCGGATGGTCAGCGAGTTCGGGGATCAGGACGCGGCGCGCACCGCGATCCGGCTGCTGATCCCGAACTCGGGCAGCGGGAACTTCGACGCGGCGGGCATGGCCGCGTCGGCGATCGCCGGCTTCTTCGCTTTGCCGCTGGTCGGATCACCGGAAACGGTCGTCGCCCAGATGGGCCAGCTCGCGGACGCGGGCCTCGACGGCCTGGCGTTGTCCTGGCTCGACTACCGGGCCGGCCTCGCCCAGTACCAGGAACGGATCCGTCCGCTTCTGGTCGAGGCCGGGCTGCGGAAGCACTGATGCTCGCCCTGGTGCCGCCGGACGCGCCGCGGGAGCAGCTGCGGGAGGAGCTGCCGCCGGACGGCGTCCGGCTGACGGAGCTGACCGAAGCGGGGCCTGTGCCCGCCGGGGCCGTGCGGGCCGAGTTCTGCGTGCTCGATCCACGGCAGCGGGACCGGTTCGCCCGCGTCCTGCCGGAACTGGCCGCGCTGCGGGTCGTGCAGACTCTCAACGCCGGTATCGACTGGGTGCCGCCGCTGCCCGAGGGCGTGCTGCTGTGCAACTCGGGCACCGTGCACGACGGCCCGGTCTCGGAATGGATCGTCGGCGTGATGCTGGCGATGGCCAAAAACCTTCCCCATTACCTGGACCGGCAGCGGGCCGGAGAATGGGACGCCAGCGGCAACACGGCCCTGGCCGGCGGCGAAGGGGCCGGCGAGCTGGCCGAGCGGAACGTGCTGATCGTGGGGCACGGTTCCATCGGGCGCGCGCTGGCGCGCCGGCTCGAGCCGTTCGGGGCGGCGGTCACTGGCATCGCCCGGCACCCACGGCCGGGCGTGCCCGGCCCGGGGGAACTGCCCCGGCTGCTGCCCGCGGCCGACGTCGTGGTGCTGCTCGCTCCCGCGACCGCGCAGACCCGCGGCCTGGTGGGGGAGCAGTTTCTCGGGGCCATGAAGCCCGGTGCGCTGCTGGTGAACGCCGCGCGCGGCAGCCTGGTCGACTCCGGGGCGCTCCTCGGCGCGCTGCGGTCCGGCCGGGTCCGGGCCGCGCTCGACGCCACCGATCCCGAGCCGTTGCCGGCCGGCCATCCCCTGTGGTCGGCGCCCGGCGTGCTCATCACCCCGCACGTCGCCGGTTCCTCAGCACGCTGGCGTGCGCGGGCCTGGCGGATGGCCGCCGCTCAGATGCGCCGGTTCGCGGCCGGCCAGGCGCTGGAAAACGTCCGGCCGCACGGTTACTGAAACGACCCACCTGATCAGGAGTCCGCGTGCCCAACGAGATCGGCGTTCTGCTCCCCAACGGCGTGCCCGGCTGCAGCGGAGAGACCATCCGCGACTGGTCCAGGCTCGCCGACGAGGGACCGTTCTCCTCGGTCGGCGTGGCCGACCGCTACGTCTACGTCAACCACGAGACCATGATGACGCTGGCCGCCGCGGCCGTGCTCACCAGCCGCATCCGCCTGATGTCGGCGGCCTTCCTCGGGCCGCTGCGCCCGGTGCCGCTGTTCGCCAAGCAGGTCGCCACGCTGGCCGCGCTGGCGCCCGGCCGCGTGAGTCTCGGGGTCGCGATCGGCAACCGCACCAACGACTACGACGCCGCCGGGATCGACTGGACGCGTCGCGGGCGGATCCTCGACGAGCAGCTGCTCGCCCTCGAGGCGCTGCGCGACCTGGACGGCGACGACAACCGGGTCGGGCCGGAGCTGGGTGACATCGAGATCCTGATCGGCGGCGCCTCGGAACCGGCGCTGCGCAGGCTGGTGCGCCACGGTGATGGCCTGGTCAGCGGCGGCGTGAAGCCCGCCGTCTTCGCGTTCGAGGCGTTCGCCGCCAGCCAGGCCTGGGCCGGGGCGGGCAAACCGGGCAGGCCCCGCCTGGTGGCCAGCACCTGGTTCGCGTCCAGCGAGTCCGGCGGCGACCGGGCCGAGGCCAACCTGCAGTCCTACCTGCGGCACGGCGGTCCGCCCGCTCGCGTCATCGGCCCCGTCGCCCGGGGCCGGGACGGGATCGAGGCGGTTTACCGTGAGTACCGCGAGCAGGGTGCCGACGAGGTGCTGTTCTTCCCGCTGCTCGACGACCTCGGCGAGCTGGAGTTCCTCGCCGACGCGGTGACCGCGCTGCCGGAGGTGGAGCGCGGTGAGCCGGCGCCGGACTTCTCGCTGTTCGCCGCCGGCCCGAGCATGGAGGGGCGGCACGGATGAGCATCGACCTGCCCGGCGCCGGCCGCCCGCTGCCCGGCGCCGGGCTGCGCGCCCGGCGTGAGGCCGTGGTGCGCGAGCACATCAGCGCGGAGACGGCGGGTGACCTGGACGCCACGCTGGCGACGATGCCCGGCGGGGCCAGCTACCGGATCCTGCCGACGGGCCGGGATCACGACGGCGACGATGAGGTCCGCGAGCTGCTCGCGGGCCTGCTGCACGCGTTCCCCGACCTGCAGCTGGTGCCGGTCCGCGTGCACCACGCCGCCGACGCGGTGATCATCGAGGGCCGCACCATGGGGACCCAGCACGCCGACTGGGCCGGGATCCCCAGCACGGGCCGGGTGATGGACGTCGAGGCGGCCGTGATCTTCCGGTTCGACGGCGACCGGATGACCAACGAGACGGTGTACTACGACCACGCCACCGTCGCCGCGCAGCTGACCGGACGGGGCTGACCGCCGTGCCCTGCCTGCGGATCACCCGGCTCGGCGCACCGCCCGAGCTCTCCGTCCTGCCCGGGCGGCCGTCCGCGCCGCCCGGGCACACGGTCGTGTGCCTGGCGGCGGCCGCCCTCGGCCATCTGGACAGGTCGGTGGCGTCCGGCACGTTCCCGCACCACCCTGAGCTGCCGTACATTCCGTGCGGCGACGGCGCCGGCTGGGTGGAGGAATCCGCCGCCTTCCCGCCGGGCGCGCTGGTGTGGCTGCGCGGCGGCGGACTCGGGGTGACACGGGACGGGTTGGCCGCCAGCTACGCCGTGGCGCCGGACGAGGCGGTCCACCTGGCGCCGCTAGGTGCGGACCCGGTGCTCGCGGCCTGCTTCTTCTCCCCGGCCACGTCCGCCTACCTGGCGGTGCACGAGCTGGCCGGGGTGCGGGCCGGGCAGCGGGTGCTGGTCACCGGCGCGGCGGGGTCGGTCGGCTCGCTGGCCGTCCAGCTCGCGGCGCAGGCGGGCGCCGAGGTGACCGGCACGGTGTCCCGGGCCGGGCGCGCGGTGTTCGTTCCCGGCGGCACCACGGTCCTGGCCGGCCCGGACGCCGGGTCCGCCGGTCCCGGCGGACCCGCTGGGTCCGGCGACGGCCCGCAGCCCGCGCCGTATGACGTGCTCATCGACACCGTGGGCGGCGCCGCCCTGCCCGGCCGCCTCGACGCGGTCGCGCCGGGCGGCGTCGCCGTGATCGTCGGCTACACCGCCGGGACCACGGTGGAACTGGACCTGCCGAAGCGCTGCCTGCACGACGTCGAGCTGCGCTTCCTGAACATGATCCGCCGCGCGCCGCAGGCCTTCGAGCTGGCGAACGGCCTGCTGTCCAGGCTGTCGGCCGGGGAGCTGACCCTGCGGCTGGAGCGCTACCCGCTGCAGCAAGCCGCGCGGGCCTGGACCGCCCTGGCCTCCGGCGCCGCGGCGGGCCGTGTCGTCCTGGAGGTTGCTTCGTGATCGGTGACATCTTCGTCTTCGACCTGGTCGTGCACCTGCACGACATGAGCGAGGCGAACCTGCTATCCGGGGCGCCGTGGGCTCGGCACGTCCGGGACATGTCCCTGCGCTTGGGTGACGGGCTGCGCGCGGTGCACGGCGACGGTACTCCCTTCGCCACCCGGCTGTCGGCCGAGGTCATGGGGAAAATGGTGTTCGGTGACCCGGTCGGCTCCGAGCCCACCGACGTCGCGATGGCCCAGGTGGTGCCGGTCTTCGACTGGTACGAGGACTGGTGGGCGCCGGTCGAGCTGCAGGCGGAGTTTGCCCGGGCCTATCCCGGCCGGGCCTTGTTCTGCGCCGGGGTCGACCCGGGTCACCGGGGGGTGACGGCCGCGCTGGAGCATCTGGACTGGCAGGTCAAGACGCTCGGCGCGGTATCGGTCAAGTTCTACAACGGTCACGTCGACCGGGGCTGGCGCTGCGACGACGAGAAGCTCGCCTACCCGGTGTACGAGCGCGCCCGCGATCTCGGTATCAAGGTGCTGCAGTTCCACAAGGGAAACCCGTTCGGCACCGAGAACGTCGAGCAGTTGCGGCCGGTTGACCTGCAGCGTGCGGCACGCGACTTTCCCGACTTGATCTTCGTGATCCACCACCTGGCGATGCCGTACTTCGACGAGTGCGTCAGCATTGCGACGCGCTTCCCCAACGTCCATCTCGCCCTGTCGGCGACGGTCAACATGGCGCCAGTCAGGCCGCGGCTGATTCAGCGCCAGCTCGGCGAGCTGCTCGCTGCCGTCGGTGCGGACCGGCTGCTGTGGGGATCCGAAGCCGCCCTGGCGGGTCCGCCCCGGCCGTTCCTCGATTTCTTCATGTCCCTGGAGATCCCCGAGGACCTGCGCTCCGGTTACGGCTATCCGCAGATCACCCTGGACGACAAGCGCAAGATCCTCGGATTGAACGCCGCCGCCCTGTTCGGGGTGGACGTACCGTGAGCGCCGCGGAGGTGACGAGCGCGCTGGCGCGGGTGCTGCGGTCCCACGGCGGCGGGCTGGTGCTCGAGCAGGACGGCCCGGACGTGCGGGTGCGGTTCACCGGGATGTGCTCGGCCTGCCCGTGCCGGGTGCTGTGCCACGACAACCTGGTCCAGCCGGCCCTGCTCGCCGTCGATGGGGTGGAGACCGTGGACGCGCCGGGCACCCGGGTCGACCCAAGCGTCCGCACGCGTATCGCTGCACTATACGGAAGGCAGGAGGCTCCTGATGTCCATGGCGATAGTGCCGCATCCGGTCCTGGACACGGATACACAGCCTGATTCCGTTCTCGGCAAGGTCCGCCTCATCCTGGAGGCATTCCATGCCGAGGACGAGACCTTGTCGCTGGCGGAACTGACCAGGCGCACGCGTGTGCCGAAACCCACCGTCTACCGGATCTGCCAGGAGCTGGTGGAATGGGGCGCGCTCGAACGGTCCGGCGTGCTGTACCGGCTGGGCCTGCGGCTGTTCGAGCTGGGGCAGCGGGCGGCCCGGCGCCGCCGCCTGCACGACATCGCCCAGCCGTACATGCAGGAACTGGCGTGGCAGACCCGCGAGACCGTGCACTGCGCGGTCCGGGATGGCTGCGACGTGCTGTATATCGAGAAGCTGGGCGGCCATCGCCAGGTCGTCCGGCCGTCCCGGACCGGCGGCCGGATGCCCATGCACTGCACCGCCACGGGCAAGGTGCTGCTGGCTTTCGCGCCTGCGCAGGTGGCGGAGCAGGTCCTGGGGGGCCCGCTGCCGCGCGTCACCGGGCGCACGGTCGTGATGCCGCACATGCTGCGCGCCGAGCTGGAGCGCATCCGTGCGAACGGGTACGCCACCGAGAGCGAAGAGACACGGATCGGCTACCTGTCCGTGGCCGCCCCGGTCCGGGAGGCGGACGGGGCGATCTGCGCCGCGCTGTCGGTGACCGCGCCCACGACCAGGGTTCAGCTCAGGAGGCTGGTGCCGGTCGTGCAGGCCGCAGCGGCCGGCATCAGCGCGCGCCTGCGGTCGGATTGCCTGTCCGCGTGACCGCCGTCCCAGCGGCCACGTTCCGGCAGGTGGACCCGAGGCATTGGCGGGCCGGGTGGATCAGCGAATCATGGGTGCCGTGACCCGATCCGACAAACGTGCCCGTGGCCTCGGCCGCCAGGACTGGAAGACCTGGCCGCACTACGACGCGGCCACGGAAGGCTTCAAGGGATACTGGTACCCGGTGACCTGGTCCAGCCACATCACCGGGAAACCCGCCGCCTTCACCGTCTGCGGTGAGAAGATTGCGCTAATCCGGGATCGGGGCACTGTGTATGCCCTGCACGACCGTTGCCCGCACCGGGGCGTGCCCTTGTCCCAGGGCAGCCAGGAGTTCCCCGGCACGCTGAGCTGCCCCTACCACGGCTGGACCTACGACCTGCGCAGCGGCATGCTCGTGGCCGCCATCACCGACGGCCCGCAGTCGCCGATCTGCGGGAAGGTCTCGGTGGCCGCCTACCCGGTGGCCGAGCGGCTCGGCATGGCCTGGGTGTACATACCGGTCGCCGGCGAGGATCCGCACCCGATCGACTCCCAGCTTCCTGAAGAGCTCGTCGGCACGCCGTTCGTGATGGGCGGGCGGATCGAGGACCGGACCGGGAACTGGCGTTTTGCCTGCGAGAACGGCTACGACGAAGGGCACGCCAAGTACCTCCACCGTACCTCGCTGTGGCGGCTGTTCAAGGCCATGCCGACGTGGAACATGACCCGGGTCGTGCCGCAGGGCCGCTGGATCTTCCGCGTGCAAGACGAGCAGTACTGGGAAGCTGACTTCCCGGGACTCGGCCGGTGGAGCAACAAGGCCTGGTGGAAGCTGACCCCTCCTGCGGCGAAAACCGGCGGCCAGGCCTCCAACATCGGCAACACCGGCGGCGGCAAGGCCATGGACCCGGTCATCGCGGCGCAGGAATTCCCCGGCTTCGCCTCGGTGTCGATGCCCGGGGTACTTCGCATCGCCTACCCGAACTTCATCCACTACGAGTTCTACGTCCCCGTCGACGCGGGCCATCACCGGTATGTCGGCGTGATGGTCAACTTCCGCGCGGGCCTGCGGACGGCGTGGTTCTACGCCAAGTACCTGGGCTGGATCCGGTGGCTCTTCCATGGCGGTTTCTCCGCCCAGGACGCATGGATGGTCGACATGACCGACGCGCCGCCCGAGCGGCTCTATCGCCCCGACGTGTCGCTGACCGCCTGGCGCGGCCTGGCGGAGAAGGAATACCAGGCCAAGCTGGATGCGATCCGCCCGGCGAGCGCCAACCCCGCGCCCGGCGCCGCGAGCGAGGGCTCATGACGCGCCGCCAGCTGGCCGCCGCCGTGATCGGCATCGCTGCGGCCGTTGGCATTTCGCTGCTCTGGCGGGCCGTCAGGCGTTCGGCCAACACGCAGGTGCACAGGATCAACCAGTGAGCTGGACCGAGGCGGCCAGAGCCCGCGTCAGCGCGCAGCGGCTGCGCGAACTTGTGGTCGCGCTGGTGGACATTCCCAGCCCCACCGGCTACGAGCGGCCGCTGGCCGAGTACGCGGCCGGCCTACTCGGCCAGGCGGGGCTGCGGGCCGGCGTGCTCGCGCTGGATGATCGGCAGGCGGACGCCCACGCCGTGCTGCGCGGCCAGGGCGGCGGCGCCGACCTCATGCTCTACGCGCCGGTCGACACGCTGACCACCGGCATCGCCGAGCAGGACGTCCCGGCGATCGGCCCCCGCCTGCGCGACGACATGCGTCCCGCGGCCCGAGTGCACGGCGACTACGTGGTCGGCCTCGGCGCGGGCAACCCCAAGGGCCACGCCGCGTGCGTCCTGGCCGCGGCGGAGGCCATCGCCGCGGCTTGTGTGCCGCTCGCTGGTGACCTGCTGGTGGGGCTCGGCGCCGGGGGAATGCCCACGAACGCGCTGCACCTGGACGGCGACCCGCGGGCCCACACCGGGCAGGGGGCCGGCTGCTCGTTCCTGCTGGAGCAGGGCCACTGGTCTGACTACGCCGTCATCGCCAAGCCCGGCTGGACGGTCTCGCATGAGGAGGTCGGGCTGGCCTGGTTCGATGTCCGGGTCCCCGGCACCCACACCTACGCCGGCAGCCGGCACCGGCTGCCGTACGCCAACGCGATCGAGGCGGCGGGCCGGGTGGCCGCCCGGCTGGAGGACTGGTTCGCCGCCTACGCGGAACGGCACACCGGGGACACCGTGGCCCCGCAGGGCATCGTGGCCGCCATCGACGCGGGCTGGATGCGGATGGCGGCGGTGACCCCGGCGGTGTGCCGGATCCGCTGCGACCTCCGCCTGTCGCCGCACACCACGCCGATGCAGGCCAAGCGGGAGTTCGGCGAGGCCGTCGCGCGGATCGGCGCTGGCCTGGAGCTCGACCTGGACTGGGACATGGTGCTGGCCATCCCCGGCACCCGCACCGACCCGGCCAGCCCGGTGGTGACTGCCGCCATCGCCGCCTGGGAGGAGGCCGCCGGCCAGCCGCACGAGCCGGTCACTGGCAACTCGGGCGCCACCGATGCGAACATCCTGCGCAACCGCGGCATCCCGGCCGCGCGCGTCGGCATGCCCAAGGCGAGCACCGGCGAACTGGCCATCGACCCCTCGGCCGACTTCCAGATGGGGATGAACACCGTGGACATCAGGGAAATGGAGCGCCTCACCAGGCTGCTCATCCGGGTAGCGGTCGACGTGATCGGGACCACCGGATGAGCGCGACGATCGTACTCGGCGTCTGCGCCTCGCACAGCACGCTGATGAACACGCACTGGGAGCAGACCGAGCACATCGAGGCGGCGACCCGGTTCCGGGACGCGCTCGGCGAGGCGCGGGACCTGATCGCTGCCGCCCGCCCGGACACGGCCATCATCGTCGGATCGAACCACTTCCGCGGCTTCTGGCTCGACCTGATCCCCGCCTTCACGATCGGCGTGGGCGAATGCGTCGCCAGCGGCGAATCGGGGACCCCGGCCGGGCCGCAGCGGGTGGACGTACCGCTGGCCCGGCACCTCGTCCGGGACCTGGTGGACGGGGGCGGCTTCGACCCGGCCTTCTCCGCCAAGCTGCAGATCGATCACGGCCAGTCACATGCCATTCAGTACCTGCTGGCCGGGCTGGACGTGAGCGTGGTGCCCGTCGTGGTGAACGTGTTCGCGCCGCCGCTGCCCACGCTGCGGCGGTGCGCGGACCTCGGCGCAGCGATAAGGACCGCCCTCGGGTCGTTCTCCGGGGACCGGCGGGTCGTGGTGATCGGGTCCGGCGGCCTGTCGCACCGGCTGCCCTGGCCGGACTGGCGGGATCCGCACGGCGACGACGAGGAGTTCATGGTCCAGGCCTGGCTCGCCGGGCGGGACGACTGGGCCCAGTTCGACACCAGGCGCCGCCAGATCATCCGGGCCGCGCCGAGCGTGATCAACGCCAGCTTCGATGAACGGTTCCTGTCGCTGCTCGAGCGGGGAGAGGCGTCGAGCCTGTGCACGCTGACCAGCGAGGATCTTGAGCGGGAAGCGGGCAACGGCGCGCAGGAGATCCGGACCTGGCTGGCCGCCGCGGCGGCGCTGGGCGATGCCCCGGGCCGGCGGCTGGCCTACGAGCCCGTCCCGGACTGGCTGACCGGCATGGCGGTGACCGTCATCGATCCGGCGGCGCCCGCCGGGCCCGTCGCCATCGACCCCGAGGAGAATCCCCGATGACCATCTGGACTGACCTGGCCGGCACCGACTATGCGGTACGGACGGTTGACGCCGGAGGCATACCCACCCGGTCACTGCAGGCCGGGCCGCACGACGGTGACCCGGTGGTGTTCCTGCACGGCACGAGCGGCCACCTGGAAGCGTTCATCCGCAACATCGGCCCGCACGCCGCGGCGGGCTACCGGTGCCATGCCATCGACATGCTGGGCCACGGGTACACCGGCAAGCCCGGCTACCCGTATGAGATCCCGCGCTACGTGGAGCACCTGACCGCGTACCTGGACGCCGTCGGCGCCAGCGCGGCGCACCTGGTCGGGGAGTCGCTCGGCGGCTGGGTGAGCGCCTGGCTGGCCTCCGAGCAGCCGGACCGGGTCCGCTCGCTGCAGCTGCTCGCGGCCGGCGGAACCAAGGCCAACCCGGAGGTCATGGACCGGATCCGTACGTCGACGCAGCAGGCGGTCACCAGCGACGACATCGATCTGACCCGCAAACGGCTCAATCTGCTCATGGCCAACCCGGCTAAGGACGTCAGCGACGAGCTGGTCCAGATACGGCACCGGATCTACCATCAGCCCGACTTTGTGAGCAACATCGGGAACCTGCTGTGCCTGCAGGACATGGACACCCGGCAGCGGAACCTGCTGCGACCGGACCGGCTGCGGCGCATCAAGGCGCCAGCGCTGATCGTATGGGGACATCAGAACCCATTCGGTGACGTGCCGGAGGCCCGTGCCATGCACGCGGAGATCCCCGGTTCCCGGCTGGAGCTGTTCGCGGACTGCGGGCACTGGCCGCAGCACGAGCGGCACGAGATCTACAACCCGCTGTCGCTGGAGTTCCTCGCGGCGGCCCGGTGACCAGGCGCGGCTACGCCGACACCCCGCTGGGCCAGCTGCACTACGCCGAGTGCGGGGACGGCCCGGCCGTGGTGCTGCTGCACCAGAGCCCGCGCTCGTGGGACGAGTACCGGGAGGTGCTGCCGCTGCTCGCCGACGTCGGCCTGCGGGCCATCGCGCCAGACACGATCGGCTTCGGCAACTCGGCGCGGGCCCCTGAGCACTCGATCGAAGCCTACGCGGCAGCGACGCTGGCGTTCCTTACCGCGCTCGGCCTGGAGCGGGTCCATCTCGCCGGGCACCACACCGGCGGCGTGATCGCACTCGAGGTGGCCGCCCGCGCGCCTGCCCGGGTGGACCGCCTCGTGCTGTCCTGCACCCCCTTCATCGACGCCGCAGCGCGGTCCCGGCGATCCGGCCGCCCGGTGGTGGACCAGGTGACCGAACGGCCGGACGGCACCCACCTCGCTGAACTGTGGCAGTGCCGCCAGCAGTTCTACCCCGCCGGGCGGCCCGACCTGCTGACCAGGTTCGTCCGCGACTGGCTCGCGGCCTGGCCGGAGGCTGAGCGTGGGCACGGGGCCGTCGGCGCCTACCGGATGGAGGAGCGGGCCGGCCTGGTCACCGCTCCGACGCTGTGCATCGGTGCCTCCGGTGACCCGTACTCGTTCCCCGACCTGCCCGGACTGGCCGCGCACATCCAGGACGCGCGGACCGTGGTGATCGAGGGCGGCATGGTCCCGCTGGAGTTCCAGGCGGACCAGTTCGCGGGCATCGTCGCCGGCTTCGTCCGCGGTTCACGAGAGACATCCCAGGAGCTTAAGTGTCAAGCCGGGGCGGAAGATTGAGGGAGGTTTTGCCGGTGGGACCAGGCGGTGGCTTCGTCGTAGAGGGTGCGGGTTTTCAGGCATCCGTGCAGGATGCCGACGAGCCTGTTCGCCAGCCGCCGCAGGGCGTCGTTGTGCTCGATGCCGCGGGCGCGGAGGCCGTCGTAGTGGGCGCGGGCACCGGGCGAGGCGTTCAGGGAGGCGAAGGCCTGCGCGTTGAGGGCATCAACGAGGCGGTCGTTGTGGATGAACCGGGCGGCGACAACCTTCTTCTTTCCGGACGCGCGGGTGATCGGGCTGGTCGCGGCGTAGTTGCGGCGGGCCTTGCCGTCGGCGTAGCGGTGCGGGTCGTCGCCGAACTCGCCGAGCACCCGGGCGCCGAGGACGGCCCCCATGCCGGGCTGGGACCGGTAGATCTCAGCGTCCGGGTGCCGGCCAAAATTTTCCTCCACCTGCCCTTGCAGGGCCTTGACCTGCTCGTTCAGGGTGGTGATCACCGCGATCAGGGACCGCACGGTGGCCGCGTAGGCGGCGGTAAGCGCCGCTGGCTGGCCCAGGCGCTCGCTGCGCAGCGCGGCCAGGACTGCGGTTGCCTTCTCGTGGATGTTCCGGCGGCCGGCGCGCTTGAGCGCGGCGGAGATCTGCGCGCGGGTCAGCTTCGCGGCCCGGGCTGGCTCCGTGGCCTTGCCCAGCAGCTCCAGCGCATCGGGGGCGTCCAAGTCGCCGAAGGCCTCCAGGGCGGCCGGGAAGTAGTCCAGCAGCTGGTGCCGCAGCCGCTGGGTCTGCCGGGTCCGCTCCCAGATCAGCGTCTTGTGGGTGCGGGCCAGCACCTTCAGGCCCTCTGCCCCGGCGCTGTCACCCGCAACGGCCCGGAGCTGGTGGGAATCGGTGCGGACCATGTCGGTGAGCATGTGCGCGTCACCGGCGTCGCTCTTGGCACCGGACACGCCGTGCCGTTCCCGGTACCGCGATGCCTGCAAAGGGTTCACCGCGAACACCGAGTAGCCGGCCGCGACCAGGGCGGCGACCCACGGGCCGCGGTCGGTCTCGATCCCGATCACCACCTGCGCGGCGTCCAGATCATCGCTCAGCTGCTGCCCGATCAGCTCGTGCAGCCCGGCCATCCCGGCAACGCCCTCAGGCAGCCTCTTCCTGCCCAGCACCCGGCCCGCGGCATCCATCACCTCCACATCGTGATGGTCCTCAGCCCAGTCATCGCCCACGAAAAGCCGCACCGGTTCTCCCGTCCGCAACGCCGAATCACCTCAGCAGCCTGCGGGAGAACCATCAGCGACCTAATGAAACTGTGCTCACGCCAGCCGGCGGGCACGACATCCCAGCAGCGATTCAGCTCTCCCGGTCACCGGCAGGGGCACGGTCTCTCGTCAGGGCTCAGAACCCAGGAGATGCAAGTGCTCACCCGCCGGCGGCCACCAGGCACCGGGTCTGCCGTACGGCAGACCCGCTAACACTCATTAGGAGCGGAACTGAGCATGCCGACACCGAGCCACCAGATCGCGCCCGCGCCGGACGGACGGTTCGTGACCGCGGACGGGGTCACCTACCACTGCCTGGAGGCGGGCCTCGGGCGCACTACGATCTTCCTGCACGGCGGGGGACCCGGCTGTACCGCATGGACTGATTTCGGTCCCGTCACGCCGCTGTTCGCCGCGGACCGCCGTTGCCTGCTGCCGGACATCCTGCAGTACGGCAAGTCCGACAAGTGCGAGATCAAGGGTCCGATGTGGGACTTCCACGCCGCCAAGACCGTCGCCCTGATGGACGCGCTCGGCATCGACCGCGCCGACTTCGTCTGCAACTCCTGGGGCGGCACGATCGCCCTGAACCTGGCCGCGAAGTACCCAGACCGGGCCCGGTCGCTGGTGGTGACCGGCTCCATGCCGGTCTTCCACGGGCCGCTGGCGCCGCTGCCCGAGAGCGGTCGCCGCGGCCGCAACGCCCGCGACGCCTACTACGGCGGCTCCGGTCCCTCGCCGGAGAAGATGCGGGCGCTGATGGCCCGGCTGGAGTGGTACGACTCCTCCCGCATCCCCGCGGCTACCGTCGAGGCCCGCTACCGGCAGAGCCTCGATCCGGACGAGATGGCGCTGGCCGCCCGCTCGGACAGCCCACGCGGCGACTGGCAGGACCTGTCCGCGGAACTGGGCCAGATCACCGCGCCCGTGCTGTTCGCCTGGGGCATGTACGACGCGTTTCTGACGCCGGACTACCCGCTGATGCTGGCCCGGATGACTCCCCGCGGCCAGCTCTACGTGATGGACCGGGCCGGCCACCACCTGCAGGAGGAGCGCCCGCACGAGTTCTACGCGGTGGTCTCGGGCTTCCTTGAATCCGTGAAGCCGTCTGCGCCAACCCGCACCTCAGCGGTCTGACTGATCTCGGTGACCGGCCTGACCTTGCCGTCCAGGTCCAAGACGGGCGACGCCTCGGCGTACCAGGACGGGACGACCGCGTGGCCCCAGAAGTCGCGCCGCCGCGGGTCGAGCACCGACCAGCGCAGCACGGGATGGTCCGGATCGCCGGTGTAGTAGTCGGAGGTGTAGATCTCCAGCCGGTGCCCGTCGGGATCGCGCAGGTAGACGTAGAACGCGTTGGACACCCCGTGCCGCCCGGGGCCGCGCTCGATGTGGTGCTCGAGCGACAGCGAGCCCAGGATGTCGCACATCCGCAGCACCGAGTGTGCCTCGTGGGCGAAGAACCCCAGGTGGTGCAGGCGTGGTCCGGCGCCGCCGGTGAAGGCGATGTCGTGCACCGTCTGCTTGCGGTACATCCACGCGGCGTACAGGGTCTGCCCGTCCTCGATCGTCTCCGACAGCCCGAACCCGAGCCCGGAGTAGTAGCCATAGGCGCGCGGCACGTCCGGTACGCAGATGTTGAAGTGGTCGAGCCGGGCGATCTCTGCGCCGCGCCGCAGGTCGTACCGTTGCTGCAGCCGCTCCGGATGCCCTGATCGGTCGAAGAACTCGATCAGGAACCCGAGCGGGTCCTCGACCCGGACGACCTCTCCGAGCCCGCGGACGGCGCCTGCGGGCAGCCGCTCGGACCGGCAGCCGAGCGCGCCGAAGTAGGCCTCCGCCCGGTCCAGGTCGGCGGGCGACCGGACGCGGAAGCCCAGCGCGCCGGCCGCCGCCTCGGCCCCGGCGCGCAGGATCAGGTTGTGGTGGGCCAGCTCGTCATACCCTCGCAGGTACAGCGACGACGAATCCTCGTCAGTCACGACGAAGCCGAGCAGGTCGACCCAGAAGCGCCGTGCCTCATCCAGGTCGGTGACGTGCAGCGACGCATACGCCGAGCGAACGATGTCCGGAACGGGGGGCAGGTTGTCAGCCATGACAGGTCACGCTCCAAAGCGGGGCACGTGCGTGTCGCCCAGGGCGACGTGCACGATCCGGGATTCGGTGTAGAAGTCGATCGAGTGCTGGCCGCCCTCGCGGCCGAGCCCGCTGGCCTTGACGCCGCCGAACGGCGTCCGCAGGTCGCGCACGTTGTGAGAGTTGAGCCAGGTCATGCCGGACTCCACCGCCGCCGCGACCCGGTGCGCCCGCTTCAGGTCGGACGTCCACAGGTAGGCGGCCAGTCCGTACCTGGTGCCGTTGGCCAGCGCGACGGCCTCGTCCTCGGTGTCGAACGGCGTCACGCAGACCACCGGGCCGAAGATCTCCTCGGTGAAGATTCGCATCGACGGTTTCACGTCCGCGAACACCGTCGCCGCCAGGTAGTTCCCCTCCGGCAGCGCCGGCGGGCGTGACCCGCCGGCCACGAGCTGGGCGCCTTCCTGCACGCCGATGTCCACGTAGCCGAGGACCCGTGCGTAGTGTTCCGGGTGGACCAGCGCCCCGATCTCCGTCGCGGGATCGGCGGGATCGCCCACCTTCACGCGGGCCGCGCGCTCGGCGAGCCGCGAGACGACGGTGTCGTACACCGCTCGTTCGGCCAGGATTCTCGAGCCGGCGGTGCACCGCTCGCCGTTCAGCGACATCACCCCGAACAGTGCGGAGTCGATCGCCGCATCGAGGTCGGCGTCGGCGAAGATGACGCACGGCGACTTCCCGCCGAGCTCCATCGACAGCCCCTTAAGGTTGTCCGCGGCCGACTTCATGATGATCTTCCCGGTCGTCGTCTCGCCGGTGAACGAGATCAGGGGCACGTCCGGGTGCGCGACCAGGGGGGCGCCGGCGTCTTCGCCGATGCCGTGCACGATGTTGAACACCCCGTCCGGCACGCCGGCCTCGGTCATGATCTCCGGTAGCAGCGAGGCCGACAGCGGGGTCCACTCGGCCGGTTTCAGCGCCACCGTGCAGCCCGACGCCAGCGCCGGGGCCAGCTTCCAGGACTCCAGCATGAACGGGGTGTTCCACGGCGTGATCAGTCCCGCCACCCCGGCGGGGCGCCGCAGCACGTAGCCGAGCTGGCCGGGCGTGGAGAACGCGTCCTCGTGCTGGGCCACGATCACGTCGGCGAAGTACCGGAAGTTCTCCGCCGCGCGTGCCGCCTGCCCCTTCGCCTGGGTGATCGGCAGCCCGGTGTCGAACGTCTCGAGCTGGGCGATGCGCTCGCCGCGCACCTCGATCCCGTCCGCGATCCGGTTCAGGATCCGCGCGCGGGCCCGCGCCGCCATCCCCGGCCACGGCCCCGAACCGAACGCCTCGCGCGCCGCCGCGACCGCCCGGCCGATGTCTGCCGGGCCGCCCGCCGCAGCCTGGGCGTACACCGTGTTGCGGACCGGGTCCGCGACGCCGAAGGTCGCCCCGTCCGCGCTCGGCACGTGCTGCCCGCCGATGAAGTGCTCGATCTTGCCGGGAATTGACACAAATACCTCTATTCGCCCGAACGACTGGTGAGGACGGCCCGGGTCTACGCCGCTACCTTCGCGACGGGCCCGTCCAGTACGGAGGTCCCGAGCCGCAGCAGCCCGAGTGCCGTGTGCTGGCCGGCGTCGGTCAGCGGCACGAGCGGCGGGCGGACGAAACCGGATGCGATGAGCCCGGCCTGGTGCAGGACCCATTTCGCAGCCGCCGGGTTGGTTTCTGTGTAGATGACGTCGGTCACGGGGTGCAGGCCGAAGTGGAGCTCGCGTGCCTTGTCGAACTCGCCCGCCACCCAGTGGTCGTACATTCGCGCGGTCGCGGCCGGGGCGAGGTTGGCGGTCGCGGAGACGAAGCCGGCGCCGCCGAGGGACAGCAGCGGCAGGCACAGCAGCTCGATGCCGGACCAGACCAGGGTGTCGGTGCCCGCGGCGTGCAGCACCCGGGAGAAGTGCTCGAAGTCCTTGGTCGTCTCCTTGACGCCGACGATGTTGGCGTGGGCCCGGCGGAGCCGGGCGATCGTCTCCGGCGCGATGTCGACGGCGGTGCGGGTCGGCACGTTGTAGACGATGACCGGCAGGTCCGGGAACTCGCTCGCGACGCGGGCGTACCACTGGTACAGGCCCTCCTGCGTCGGCCGCGCGTAGTACGGCGTGATGATCAGGACCGCGTCGGCGCCGGCGTCCTGGGCGACCGCGGTGAGCTCCAGGGTCTCGTCGAGCTTCGCCGAGCCGGTGCCGGGTACGAACGGCACGCGGTCGCCGATCTCGGCCGCGGCCGCCTCGATGGCGGCGGCCCGCTCGGCGGTGGTCTGCGCGGACGGCTCGCCGGTGGACCCGCCGAGTGAGATGCCATGGCTGCCGGATTCCAGCTGCCAGCGGATTAGGGTTCGCAAGCTCCCCAGATCCAGCTCGCCGTCCGCTGTGAACGGCGAGACGAGCGGCGCGATCGAGCCGCGGATGCCGCCGGGGTCGCTGCGGAACCTCATTCGCTCTCCTTCAGCCAGGCTTCGTAGGCGGGCCGCCATTTCGCACCAATGGGGTACAGGCCCTCGACGGACTCGCCCCTGGCGACCATCTCGGTGATGAACCGTTCCTGCCGCTCCTGCTCGGCGGCATCGGCGGCCACCTCCCGCGCGACGCCGCGCGGGACGACCACAACGCCGTCGGCGTCGCCGGCCAGGATGTCGCCGGGCTGGATGGTGACGCCCGCGCAGGCGACCGTCACGTTGGTCTCCCACGGCACGTGCCGCCGGCCGAGTACGGCGGGGTTCGCCGCGCCGTAGTAGACCGGGATCGGCAGGCCATGCAGCGTCCGGCTGTCGCGGATCGCCCCGTCGGTCACGATGCCCTTCGCGCCCCGGATCTGGGCCCGCAGCGCTAGGATGTCGCCGACCGTTCCGGCGGTTGGGTCGCCGCGGGCCTCGATGACCAGGATCTCGCCGTCACGGACCTGCTCGACGGCCTGCTTCTGGGCGTTGAATCCGCCGCCGTGCGCCTGGAACAGGTCCTCGCGGTATGGCACGTACCGGACGGTGCGGGCGAAGCCGGCCATCGTGAGCTCTGGCCGGGTGACCCGGAGACGGTCGAGGGTGACCGAGTCGTAACCTCGCTTCTTGAGCTGGGACGCGAGCGTCGCGGTCGACACCGCGCCGATGGCGGATACCAGGTCGCGCGGGGAGCCGTCGTCTGACTGCTCGCCAGGGACGGCCCGGTTTCCGTAAGCGGCCGAGCGTTCCGCGTCGCCGGCGTGCGGCAGGGCCCCGGGCGCGGTGAGCCCGTAGTCCGCCGCGGTGATCGGGCTACGGAGCCTGCCGGTGGACTGGGGGCCGGCGGTCACCTCGACCTCGACCACGTCGCCGGGACTGACCACGGTGGAACCGGCGGGAGTGCCGGTGAGGATCACGTCGCCGACCTCCAGGGTGGTCAGCCGGGTGATGTCGGCGATGATGTCGGCGAAGCCGAACAGCAGGTCCGCACCGCTGACCGCGTCCTGGCGCAGCTCGCTGTTGACCCAGGTACGGAGCCGGACGGCCTCCGGGTCGACGGTCCGGGCGTCGAGTTGCCCTGGTCCCAGGGGCGTGAATCCATCGATGCCCTTGGACCGGACGTTGGCGCCCTTGTCGGCGTACCGCAGGTCGTAGACGCCGAAGTCGTTGGCGGCGCTCACCCAGCCGACGTGGTCCCACGCGCTGCCCGGGCTGACCCGGCTGGCCCGGCGGCCGATGATCAGCGCGACCTCGCCTTCGAAGGCGAGCAGTTCGCAGCCGGGCGGGCGGGCGACGGGCGCACCGGACGCGGCCAGGGTGCTGGGCGGTTTCAGGAAGTACGACGGCCACGGCGGCAGCGTGCCGCGTTCCATGGCGCGGCTGCGGTAGCTGAGGTGCACCGCGACGATCTTCGAGGGGCTGGGGACGGGGGGCACTGTCTTAGCTCGCCTCCTGTGTCCCGGCCTCCGCGAGCAGGGCGCGGACCCGGGCGCGGGCAGGCTCACGGTCGTAGCTGCCGACCTGGGCGCCGGCCATCCGCACCGGGTCGCCGAAGAAGAAGTACTCGTACAGGGTCTCGCGCCCGGCGAAGCCGGAGACGGCCGCGTCCATCGCGAGCTTGAACAGGCGGGCCCGCTGCTCCGCCGTGGCGTTCGCGGCCTGCAGGTACGTGTCGAGGTCGGCGCGGCTATCGCGGCCGGCGTGCGCGAAGTCGGCCTCGCTGGGCAGCGCCATGAGGCCGGAGGCGGAGAACTTGCGGATGATCTCCGGGAGCCGCTGGCTCACCTTGCGCGGGTACCAGTTGCGGGCCGCGTTGAGGGTGTCCCATTTGGGCAGGAAGACCCCGTCCGGGCTGAGGGCGCCGTCGGCCTCGGCCGCGCGCAGCAGCGCCTTCTCGATCTCGGTGTAGCTGACCAGCTCGCCGAGGTCCTCCTGGATGTGCTGGAACTGGCTGATGCCGATGGTGTCGGCGATCTCACTGGCTAGGCCGAGGTAGAACTCGGTCTTGGCCAGGGTCCGGGTGACGACCTGGTGGGTCATGAGCGCGCCTGCGCCCGTCTCGGTGTACCAGGCATTGCACAGTTCCGGGTGGCCGAGCATGAAGATGCGGTCGTGCGGCACCAGGACGTCGTCGAAGACGACGACCGCGTCCATCTCTTCGAAGCGGGAGGCGAGGGGCTCGTCGAAGGCGCTGCCGCCGTGGTACAGCGGGGCGCGGCAATAGTACTTCAGACCCGGCGTGTCGTTCGGGATCGCGAACGCGAACGAATACGGCGCATCCTCGGGAGTGCCGCGCAGCACGGTGGAGGGGAAGACGAGCAGTTCGTCCGCGAGCGGGCCGAGGGTGGCGAGCAGCCGCGCCCCGCGGATCACGACGCCGTCCGCCCGCTCCTCCACGACATGAGCGGTCAGCCGTCCGCCGGCCTGCTGGCTGGCGGCGACGGACCGGTTGGCCTGCGGCGGTATGAGCGTGTGAGTGGCCAGCAGGTCGTTCTCGCGCGCCCGCTCGTAGTAGGCGCGGATCCGCTCGCCGTAGACCGGGTCGGTCTTGGCGAAGAACAGGTCAGCGGACGCGAGCGCGGTGAGCGAGGAGTTCATGTAGTCGCCGCTGCGGCCGAGGAAGCCGTGCGAGAAGCCGGTCCAGGCGCTGAACGCGGCGCGGCGCCGGAGCAGGTCGGCCTCGCTGCGCGGGATCAGGAAGGACGCGCTGACCAGGTCGCCGGTGCCGGGGGAGGGGCAGGTCAGGGCGTCTTGGTGGGCCGGGTCGTGCTGCATGTCGAACAGGTGCGCGTAGGTGCGCGCGCTGGCGCGGAACACCGGGTGATCGGCAACGTTCGACGTGATCTTCTCGCCGTTGACGTAGATCTCCGGCGTCATGCCGTTCAGCTTGTCCAGGTACTGCTGGCCAGTCCGGATTCCCACGAAGTTGACTCCTTTGCAGTGCAGCTTTACTGGGCGGGCGGCGGGACGTCAGAGCAAGGCCTCGTGGCCCGGAATGCTTTCGGGGATCATGGTGAATTGCCCGTTGACGAAGCCGAGCGCGTCACCCTCCCGGTAGTCGAAGTGCTGTACCTCTCCGAGGAAGAGCGTGTGGTCCCCCCCGTCGTACTCGGCCCAGGGCGTGCACTCGAAGTAGGACAGGGACCCGGCGAGGCGGGGGGCGTGGGCGCCTTCGGCCCAGGCCGGCTGGAGCGACGGCCGGGGCCGGCCGGCGAAGTGCACGGCGAGTTCGTGCTGCTCGGCGCCGAGCACGTTGACGGTGAAGCACCGGCCCCGCAGCAGGTCGTGCGAGGGGACCGTGCGCTGCAGGGCGACCAGGATCAGCGGCGGTTCGATGGACACCGAGGTGAACGAATTCACCGTGACGCCGCGGTGACCGCTGCCCGGCACGGCGAAGCTGACGACCGCGACGCCGGTCGCGAACCGGCCGAGGCACCCGCGCAGGAAGTGTGCGGGCGGCCGGTAGAGCGGTGATTCCGGTCCGAACGCGGCGGCCCGGGCGTACGTCGCGGTCATGGTGACGCTCCTCGATGGCATCTGGTGCATCCCGGCGAACCTGTTCTATAATAGAACAGTTAGTTCTTATTTCGAATACAACCCTAATAGGGAGGACAGGCCGGTGCAAGAGGCGGACGCAGGGCAGGATCAGGCCATGCGGGACAACGTGCCGGCGGTTCCGCCGGCCGGGCCCTCGCAGACTCTGTCTCGCGGGCTGAGCGCTCTGGAGGTCATCGCGGAGGCGGAGAAGCCGATCGGGATGGCGCAGCTCGCCGCGCGCCTTGGCCTGCACCGGTCCATCACCTACCGGATCGTCCGCACGCTGGAGGAGCACCGGCTCGTGGTCCGCACCGCGGACGGCGGCCTCGCGCCGGGTACGCGGCTCGCCGTGCTCGCCCGCGCGGTCTCGCGTGACCTGCAGTCGGCGGCACTGCCCGAGCTCACCGCGGTGGCGAACGAACTGGGCATGACCGCGTTCGTGGCCGTCCTGGACGCCGCCGACGTCATCGCGCTGGTCAGCGTAGAGCCCAGGCACGCCGCCGCGCCGGTCGCGCAGCGGCCGGGAACCCGCCATCCGCTGCGCCGCGGCGCTCCCGGCGCCGCCATCCAGGCGGCCCTTACCCCGCAGGAAAGGGCCGCCTTCGGCGGCGAGCTCCTGCGCGATGAGGCGTTCTTCCGCGACTTCCCTGGCTACGCCACCAGCCACGACGAGGTAATCAAAGGTCTTTCGTCGGTCGCCGTGCCGCTGCGGGTGCCCGCGCAGCCCGCAGCGGCGATCGCAGTGGTCTACCTTGACCGGGGCACCGACACCGCGGTCGTGGCGCGGCGGCTCCAGCAGGCCGCGGCAGCCGTGGCTCGTGAGCTCACCTAGTGCTCCCCGAATGATCGGCCGATTATTTTATCACAGTTCCAGCGTCGACGGGAAGCGCAACCCCGGTGACGTAACGGGCCTCAGGTGAGGCGAGCCAGCACACCGCGCTGGTCACGTCGGCGGCCTCGATCCACGGCACCGGCAGGACGTTGAGCGAGGCGAAGACCGGCTCGACATCGGCGCGGCCCGGGGCCTCCAGGTCGGGACGGAACATACGGTATGACTCCGGCCAGTGCACCATGTCGGTGTCGACGGTGGTGGGCAGCACACAGTTCACCCGGATGCCGCGGGGTCCGAACTCGTTGGCCAGCGACCGCATGAGACCGAGCAGGCCGCTCTTGGACGCGGAGTAATGCGCCATGTTCGGCGGTCCTTTTATTCCAGCCGCCGAACTGGTGATTACCAAAGATCCGGCCCCGCGGTCCAGCAGGTGCGGCAGGCAGGCGGAGACCGTGTTCCACGTCCCGGTCAGGTTGACGTCGATCACGGCCTGCCAATCCTGTGCGGTGATGTCCAGCGCCGACTTGAGCTGGATGATTCCGGCGTTGGCGACAACGACGTCGAGGCCGCTCAGCTCGGCGACGGCGGCGTCGATCGCCGCGCGCAGGCGCCCAGCATCCCGTACGTCGGCCCGCGCCGCGACCGCCCGCCGTCCCGCCGCCCGCACGAGCGCGGCGGTCTCCTCGAGCTGGGCGGGCGCCGCCTGATCGTATGGAGCCTCGGGAATGTCAGCGCAGATGTCGATGACGATCACATCGGCGCCCTCGCGTGCGAGCTGTTCGGCGTGCGAGCGCCCCTGGCCGCGGGCGGCGCCGGTGACCAGCGCAACCATGCCGGAGAACCGGCCATCGCTCATGAGCGGGTCCTTTCCCGGGAAGAGTCCGTCAGCATCCTATGGAGCGGACGCCCGGCCTCCGCGATGGCGCGTCTCGGTGAGCGAAATACGCCCCGCGACCGCTGCACCGAAGCTGCCTACGATCCGTTCAACGGCGTCCATGGATGCGAGGGAGCCAGTGATCGGCGACACGGTCGTGGTCAACGCGGTAGCACATGCTTACAATCTCGCCGACGACAATCTGGTCGGCGAGACGGGCCGGATGGTACGAGACGCGTTCTATGGAATTCACACCCGGTACAACCCGCCGGGCGCGCGGCTGCCACGGCAGGCGTTCTGCACCGATCAGAGCGCGGAATTGCTGGCCCGCACGCACTTCGCGGAAAGCCCTGTCGACCTGCTCGTGTACCACACACTGCGGCTCGACTCGCTGTTCGCGGACGGACTGTGCTCGCTGGACAAGGCCCTCGAGCTGACCGAACGCTGGCCAGATCGCGTAGTGACCTATCTCGGCGTGGACCCGACGCTCGGCCTGGACGTGGCGCTGGCGGATCTCGCTCGCCAGCAAGCGGCCCTGCCCGCGGCGATCGGCGTAAAGCTGTACCCCGACCAGCTCGCTCCGTACCGCACGTTCCGGATGGACGATCCCCGGCTCATGTTCCCGCTGTACGCGCGGATCGCCGAAATGGGGCTGCGTGTGGTCGCCGTGCACAAAGCCCTGCCGAACGGCCCGGTGCCGCTCGCCCCTTACCGGATCGACGATGTCGAGGGGGCCGCCATGCACTTTCCCGAGCTGAACTTCGAGATCGTCCACGCCGGCATGGCGTTCACCACCGAAACGGCCCTGGCGATAGCGCGGTTCCCGAACGTGTACGCCAACCTGGAGGTGACCACGCTGCTGCTGGCGGTGGCACCAAGGCTGTTCGCGGAGACGCTGGCCGAGCTGCTGCACTGGGCCGGCCCGGGCAAGCTGTTGTACTCCGACGGCGCGCTGTTCGCCCACCCCGCGCATATCGCCGAGCGTTTCGCCGCCTTCACGCTGCCCGAGGACCTGCTGGACAAGTACGGCATCGCTCAGCTCACCGGCTCCGACCGGGCCGCGATCATGGGCGGTAACTACGCTGCCATGGCCGGGCTCGACCTGTCCGGGATTACGCGGCGCCAAGACGGCGACGAGTGGAGCAGGAGGCGCCGTGAGCACGGGCCTGACGCCCCGTTCACCGCGTGGTGTGAGCTCGCGGGTGCAGGGCCGGCTGCCGGTGCCGGTGACCCTCGTGACTGATCTGACGTGGACCGACGTCGAGCGCGCGCTGGGGCGGGTGCACGACCCGTGTTCGCTGGCCGCTGACTCACCGGTCTCGATTACGGACCTGGGCCTGGTCACCGGATGGTCGGCGGACGGTGAAACGCTGCGGGTATC
Source organism: Streptosporangiaceae bacterium (assembly GCA_965277615.1). GTDB lineage: Bacteria > Actinomycetota > Actinomycetes > Streptosporangiales > Streptosporangiaceae > Bog-532. The sequence goes on from CBDIDG010000005.1 coordinate 2,481,097, forward strand.
AATCGCTGCGACCGGACCCGGCTGCACCTTCCTGGGAAAGATCGCCGATGCGGCGCGGGCAGAACTGCTCACGCTCCGGGGAGTCCGGGAGGTGCGAGTTGACCTCGACACCGAATTCATCTGGGACCCGGGCCGGATAAGCCCGGCGGCACGCGCGGCGCTGGCCCGCCGCCGTACCGTCCTGGCCGGCGAGACGATTCCCTACGCCCGCCGGACGGGTCCTGACCGAGACCGGCGTAATTCGGCCACTCCTGAGGACGGATCCGCTCCGTCTCCTCACGGCCGCGATCGCCGGACGCACTAAGGCGTCATCGCGAGGCAGGATTCTGCCAGGCCGGGACGTTTCGTTCGATGAATGCGCTGAGGTCGGTTGCGGGCCGGCCCAGGAGGGTCTCGATGGTGGGGTCCACCGTCTCGGAGTCACCCTTCCGCAAGCCGAGATGCAGGATGGTCTGCACGGCGATCTGCGGGACCGGCACGCCGCGCCGGTGGAGGTGGCGGACGTAACCCAGCACCGACGCCGGCTGGTACTGGATCACGGTTCCGAGCGCGTCCGTGAGCAGCGAGGCGACCTCGACGAAGCTCACCGCCCGCGGACCAGTCAGCGTGTATCCCTTCCCCTGGTGAGCAGCCGGGTCCTTGAATACTTGGGCTGCGACCTCGCCCAGGTCCTTGACGTCGATGAACGCGACCAGTCCCGACCCGGCCGGAACGTACAGCCGGTGGGCGTCACGAATGTCAGCGCGGTAGGCATCGGTGAGGTTTTGGGCGAAGAACCCGGGCCGCAGTATGGTCCAGGCCAGCCCGCTGGCCATGAGGTGGCGCTCCGCCCGGTGGTGGGGCACGATCTTGTTGGTGTCCGCTCCCTGGACCGAGGAGAACACGATGTGGCGGATGCCGGCTTCGGCCGCGCAGTCGATGAAGGCGTTGAGCGTCGGCTTCATCCTGGCGATGGGAGGCGGCCGGAGGAGGAATACCGCCTGGCAGTTCGCCAGCGCTGGCCGGAAGGTAGCCGGATCAAGGAAGTCGAAAAGGGCCGATTCGGCCCCGGGAAAGCGTTGTGCGACTGCGGCGGGATCAAGATCGCCAGCGCGAACGTCGGCGCTGACGGCCAGGAGCGCCGTCGCGGTAGCGGCTCCCACGTTACCGAGCGCGCCGGTAACGAGAACGCGGCCATTGGTCATGACTGCCTTTCCCTCACTGAGCCGTGATTCGTGAACTCCCCTAGCGTTCCCCAGCTCTGGCCCGGTCCTTCTCGGCGGCGATCTCCAGTGCGACATCAATGATCATGTCCTCCTGGCCGCCGACGTAGCCGGCCTCGCCCACGCGCTGGAGGATTTCGTGGGTGGGGACGCCGTAGCGGGCGGCGGCGCGCTCGGCGTGCAGCAGAAAGCTGGAGTACACGCCGGCGTAGCCCTGGGTGATGGCGCCGCGGTCGGCGAACGGCAGCCGGTGCAGGAAGGGCCGGACCACGTCCTCGGCGGCGGCGAGTGCCCCTTGGACGTCGACGCCGGTGGGAATGCCGAGCCGCTCGAAGGTGGCCGCGAGGACCTCGGTGGGGGAGTTGCCCGCTCCCGCGCCAAGGGCACACAGGGCACCGTCGACCTGGCGGGCGCCATTCTGGGCGGCGAGCACGCTGTTGGCCACGCCGAGGGAGAGGTTCTGGTGGCCGTGGAAACCGACCTGCGCTTCGCGGCCGATCTCGCTGATCAGGGCCTGGACGCGGGCCTGGGCATCACCGAGGACGAGAGCGCCGGCGGAGTCGACGACGTAGACGCACTGGGCGCCGCCGTCGACCATGATCCGGGCCTGCCTGGCGAGTTCGTCCGGGTTGATGCGGTGGGCGAGCATGAGGAACCCGACGGTTTCCATGCCCATGTTGCGGGCGGCGGCGAAGTGCTGAAGGGAGACGTCGGCCTCGGTGCAGTGGGTGGCGACCCGGGCCACGGACGCGCCGGCGTCCCGGGCCAGCTCCAGGTCGTGGATGGTCCCGACCCCCGGTAGCAGCAGCACCGCGATCTTCGCGTCGCGGGCCTCGTCGACGGCGGCGGCGACGAGCTTGACGTCATCGACGGCGGAGAACCCGTAGTTGAAGGACGATCCGCCGAGGCCGTCGCCGTGGGTGACCTCGATGACCTCGACGCCCGCGCCGTCGAGGGCGTGGACGACGCCGCGGACCTGCTCCTCGGTGAACCGGTGGGCCATCGCATGGCTGCCGTCGCGGAGCGTGGAGTCGGTGATCCGGATCTTCGGCGCGACGGTGGCTGTGGTGCCCGTGACGCTCATGCTGTCGCCTTCCTTCCTGCCTGCCGGACCCGGGCCAGCTGCTCGCCGGCCCGGGCGGCGGCGGCGGTCATGATGTCGAGGTTCCCGGCCCACGGCGGCAGGTAGTCGCCGTTGCCGCGGACCTGGAGGAAGACCGCGACGCGGGCCATGCCGTTCCAGATGTCGCGCGGCTCGTCGAACTGCGGGTGGGCGCGCATCGTGTAGCCGGGGACGTACCTCTGCACCTCGCAGACCCGCTCCTCGATGGAGGCGATGATCGCGGCGGTGTCCGCGTCGGCCGGGATCGCACAGAACACGGTGTCGCGCATGATCATCGGAGGGTCGACCGGGTTCAGGATGATGATGGCCTTGCCCCGGGCCGCGCCGCCGACCTGTTCGATCGCAGTAGCGGTGGTCTCCGTGAACTCGTCGATGTTCGCCCGGGTGCCCGGCCCTGCGGAGCGGGAGGCGATGGAGGCGACGATCTCCGCGTAGGCCACCGGCACCACCGAGGACACCGCGTGCACGATCGGGATGGTGGCCTGGCCGCCGCAGGTGATCATGTTCAGGTTCGGCGCATCGTGCAGCGACGCGAGGTTGACTGTGGGGCAGACGTAGGGGCCGACGGCGGCGGGAGTGAGGTCGATGGCGGTGATGCCCGCCCCGGCGTAACGCGGCGCGTTGGCCAGGTGCGCCTTCGCCGACGTCGCCTCGAACACCAGGTCCGGCCGCACCGGCTGGGCAAGCAGCCAGTCCACCCCCCCGGCCGACGCCGCCACACCCATGTCCCGGGCCACGGCCAGGCCGTCGGAGGCGGGATCGACGCCGACCATCGAGTGGACGTCGATGACGTCGCTGCGCAGCAGCTTCATCAGCAGATCGGTGCCGATGTTACCGGGGCCGACGATCGCGGCCGTGAGCGTGCCCATGGCTGACAGTCTGGTGGCTATCGCCGGGCTCCAGACAGGGCGCGTGTCGGTGGGCGGAACGCCGACCGTGCTGGATGCGTCGTGGCGTCAGCCCTGCCGGACTTCTGCCACCATTGGACGTTTGTTCGATGAGGATGCCGCGCCAGGGGAGAAGATTCGCAGTCCGGTGACGTAGGTAGCGAGATTCCTCTCGTGGCAGCCGCCCTGACCGGGTGCTTCAATTCTGTCGGCCGGTCCCGGCGCCGTCATTCCGGCGTTGAACATGCCGCGCTCGTCTCATATTCGCCACAGGTGCCTTACGCCAAAGTGACGGGCAGTGACCTCAATTTACGGCGCCGGTGGGCCGGAGTGCCTTGTAGCACTGGTCGATTTCATCCAGTATCTCTGCGGGTCGGCGTTGCTGCATGAGTCCGTCGAAGAGCAATTGCGATCCGAGGCGTTGAAAGTCGATCCATCCTCGATACCGTGGGCGTCGCCAAGCCCTGTCTTGTGAGCGTCTCGTGTTTCGGTAAAAATCCAGCGAATCGTTATTAACGGATGGATCTTCCCAGGCGGTTGCCGCAGCCTGTGGGGTTCCAGAACTCGGCTACTCGTCGTGAACTGGGTTTCTATGCGGCTCGCTCGTACTCGTTGATGAGGCCGCCGAGGACGGGCTGGCGTCTGACCCGCTGCTGGGAGAGGTCGGCGGGAGGGTAGTCGGGCCAGGGCGGACGGAGCTGGCGACTGCGATGGGGCCGCCTCCCGTTGTAGTGGGCCGCGTACTTGTCCAGGATCGTGCGCAGGTGCCGCTGGCCGAAGATCAGCATCCGGTCGGTGACCTCGGTCCGGGCGGTGAGCACGAACCTTTCCGCGTAGGCGTTCGCCCTCGGACTCCGGGGCGGGATCTTCACGGCCGCGATTCCGGCATTGGCCAGGACCGCGTCGTTTGACGCGGTCCTGGCCGACGCTGGCATCCAGGTCGCGAAGATTCCGCCCCGGAGCCCGCGCGCGAACTGTTATGCGGAACGGTTCGTGCTCACCGCGCGGACAGAGGTCACTGACCGGATGCTGATCTTCGGCCAGCGGCACCTGCAGACGATCCTGACCCAGTACGAAGCCCACTACAACGGACGGCGACCCCACCGCAGCCGCCAGCTCCGCCCGCCCAGGCCCGACTACCCTCCCGCCGACCTCTCCCAGGAGCGGCTCAGGCGCCAGCCCATCCTCGGCGGCCTCATCAATGAGTACGAGCGGGCCGCATAAAAGCTCAGGTCAAGACCAGTGGCAGAGTTCTGAAACCCCACAAGCTCCTGGAGTGGTGGAGGTCGGGAGCGGGCTCATTCCGTCACCATCGGCCCAGGGAGGCGAAGGGCACATAAGGCCGCAGGCGGATGGCATCGATGAAACTCATCGATCGCTTGCCCCAACCGGCCTATCCGAGGTCAGGCTCGCCGTGGCGGGGAGAAGAACGCCGGGATGTGGGCCAGTAGGAGCACTGGGAGGGCGATATCGGCGATCAGGCTACGGGCGAGGATGGCCTGGTCATGGACGCCGAAGGTGAATGTGTAGCCGAGGTTGGCGATCACGGGGAGCCAGGCGGCCCACCATGCCCAGCGCTGCCGTTGCCGGAACGGCATCGCCAGCAGGACGATGAACAGCAGGGCGAAGGTGAGTTCGTGGAATGCGTATCCGCGTTCCAGGAGGCTGATGTAAACGGCCGCGCCGGGCGCGGCGGCCCTGAAATGAGTGAAAGACGTGCCGGCCAGCTTGGCGAAGGTAGCGCGGTGATCGGGCGGGAGGTTGTGGCTGGCGACGGCGGCCAGGTCGGAGACGGCCCCGAAGAGATAGAACAAGGCGAGGACGAGCAGTAGGCCCAGCCCGGCGGCGGCCAGGGCGCGGCTGTGGCGTCGCGCGGGGTCGGCGGTAGCAAGCATGTCCAGGCTCCAGGAGGTGGAGTGTCCGGGTGTTCCGGGTATCCCACCACACCTGCCGCGGTCCCTTACGGACGACGTAAACTTGCAGTCTCTGCAACAAGGAGAAGCGTTGGACAGCGAGGAAAGCCTGCGGGAGCGCAAGCGGCGGCAGACCCGCGGCGTCATTGCGCACGCGGCGATGCGGCTGTTCGCCGAGCGGGGCTTCGATCAGGTGAGCGTGGCCGACATCGCTACAGCCGCCGATGTTGCGGAAAAGACGGTGTACAACTATTTCCCGGTCAAAGCGGAGATGTTCTTCGATGAAGCCGACGACATCCTGGCCGAATTGCTGGCCGCGGTTCAGTACCGCGCGGCCGGGCAGTCGGCTCTGGACGCGGTGGCCACCTTCCTGGCCGGGCGCGGCGAGTGGGCCGCCGGGCGGCGCCCGGAACAGCCCACGACACGGTTCCGCCAGCTCATCGCGGAAAGCCCAGCGCTGCAAGCCCAGCAGCGGCTCATGTTCGCGCGGTATGAGACCGCGCTGGCCAGCATGCTGGCGAAAGAAACAGGAGTGCCAGCCGGGTCGGTGCAGCCCTTCATCGCGGCAGTGGCGCTGATCGGCGCGCTGCGGGCCACGTTCGAGGCTAGCCCGGGCCAGAACCCGGACCAAGACCCGGCAAGCGCAGCACTCGGTTTGCTCGCCGACGGGCTGGCGTCCTATGCTCGCGCCACCCACCAGCCCGGGCCGGCGTCACCCGGAGACAGGCGATGGCCCGGCAACCCGCCAGACTGAAGACCGTGTCCGCTAAGCCATGAAAGCGTGCGAGCCGTGCTGAAGCTGCTGGCCTTCGTGCTGCCGCTCGGACTGGACTCCTTCGCTGTAGCCGCCGCCATCGGGGCTACCCATCGGAGCACTTGGCGCGAGCGCCTGCGCATCTCGGCCATCTTCGTGATCTTCGAAGCCGGGATGCCACTCCTTGGCGTGCTCCTGGGCCGCACGCTGGCCCACGGAATCGGGCACATCGCCGACTACCTCGCCGCCGCCGCCGTGATCGGCATCGGAGCCTGGATGACGTTCAGCGGTGACAGCGACGACGAAGACGAGAAGGCCACCCGCATCCTACGCAGCCACGGCCTGGCGCTCATCGGCCTGGGAATTAGCATCAGCCTCGACGAACTCGCCATCGGATTCAGTGTCGGGCTGGCCCACCTGCCCATCGGGGCGGTCATCATCGCCATCGCACTCCAGGCCCTCATCGCCGCCCAGCTCGGCCTCGCGATCGGCACCAAGATCGGAGAAGGCCTGCGCGAACGCGCCGAACAAGTCGCAGGCATCGCTCTCATCCTTCTCGGCATCTATCTGATCACCGACCAACTCGTACGCTGAAGACCACCCAGGCGAGCGACATCATGACTGGATGACCAGGCGGGTGCGGAGCGTGCGCAAACGCGCCTATTAGCGTGCCCGTTGGGCCGGTCGGACCGGGGCCTCTCCGTTACTAGGGGGCGAGCCCAAACACGCCTTGAGCTGCGATTGGGCTGGTCGCGTCTGCTTGCTGCTCTCATTCCCAATCTGACAGTCCAACTTCTGAGCCCAATCCTTGCTGCGTGGGACATACGTGGGATACACGGTTGCCGTCGATCGATCCGGCAAGCATTACCGCAGGTCACGGGGCACCGGCCGACCTCAGCTGTGGCGGTCTGTAAAACCGTCGGCTACGCCTTCAATGGTTCGAATCCATTACCTGCCACCACCTGCGGAAACGGCCTGCTAGCTGCGAATTCTTGCGCTGGCGGGCCGTTTCGTCTTTGTCCCGTTGTGTGTCACCTCGGGTTGCTGTGGACCCCTACGTTGCGCCGTCCACGGACAAATAGCGGGCGGCGCCCGGGGCTCAGCGCGGTCGGTGTAACCGTCGGTCTCCACGGACGGCCACGGACGGGAAAGCCGTGTCCACGGACGAGGCACGGACGGGAAAGCCGCGTGCACGGACGAGTTACGGACGAGGTCTGCAAGCGGGCAGGCGTGGTGGATGAGGTCGGCCACCACGGCCGGCTGCGACACGTAGATGGCGTGGCTGCCGGGGACCTCAACCAGCGTGGATCCTGCCCGTTCGGACATGGCACGCTGGGCCGCTGGGGGGATCTTGCGGTCCTCAGTGGTGAGCAGGAACCAGCTGGGCTTGGTGCGCCATGCGGGCTCGATGACCGGCGCAGCGGTTGCAGCTACTCTCCAGGGGACCTGCGAATCAGCCATGAATGCGGCTTACTCGGCGGGCACGTCAGCGGCGAATGACGTGGCGAACTTAAACGGTTCAGGGGGAGGTTTGCGAGAGGCGGTGGAATCCTGTGTCGGCTGTCCGGTAGGCGGCGGTACCGATCAGCACGCCGAGGGAAATCGAGATGATGGTGATGAGTACGTCGGTTAGCCCTCGTGATGCCACGTCGATCCCGTTTCCCGCAATCTGGGTAATCCCGATCAGGCCGGTGGCGCCGGGTACGAGCAGCCAGAAGGCTGGCAGGAAGGTGACTAGCTTGGGTGGCCCGTTCGGGAGCCGCTCGACCAGAAGGACCACTGGCGTCATGGCCGCCGCGCCGAAGAACCCGCTGATCTGGCCACTGAACAGGGCATCGCCGGCGGTCTGGGCGGCGAAGGCGACAAGCAGCACGAGCAGAATCCATGGAAGGGAGCGAAGCGGCGCAGAGAAGTGAAGGTAGATGCCAACGGCGAATACGACGACCCCGGCCCAGGCGGCCCAGGTGCCGAGCCCGGCGGCCCCGTGATCGATGAAGTCGGCGGGCGGCACCCGGATTAGGGCGCCGGCGGCGACGATACCGAACGCCAGGAGTGCGAGCTGCACGAATCCGTTGACCAGGCGACTCGCTCCCGAGACCATCTGCCCGGCGGCGATCTCCATGGTGGCGATAGCCAGCAGCCCTCCAGGAAGGAAGGTGACCAGCGGCGCCACCAGCAGCCGGATCGGATTGTCGACGGGCAGGTAACTGGCCGTCCCGAAAACGGCGGCGGCGGTGACGAACGATGCCACGGTGGGGAAAACCAGCGCTATGGCCGGCAGCCGGGGCAGTTTGAGCACGCCAATGAGCAAGCCGAGTGCGAACGCGGCCACGATTCCGACGGGTGTCGGCTGGAGCAGCAGAGCCAGGCCGGCGGTGAGGATGGCGTGCCCCAGTGCCCGCAGCGGCCAGCGGAAGGTCGGTTCCTGCTGATAGACGGCACTGAGTCTGCGTAGTCCCTCGCTTGCGGTCAGTCCGGCTCGTTCTAGTTGCTTGACCAGGCGGTAGAGGGCGTCGATCTGATCCAGGCGCAACGGTGGCACGACCTGTGAGCTGAATTGCACGTGGGCGCTGTCGCCGGTGCCGGTCTGGACGAACAGCGAGGTTGGCAGCAGCGCGATTTGCAGCCCGGCCACGCTGTAGGCGGCGACGATCCGGCGCAGCGACTCCTCAATGACGTCAACGGCGTCCCCGGCGGCCACCATTGCGATGCCCAGCTGGACGATGAGCCGCCGGAACTCCGCAGGGCTGTCAGTCCCGGCGCTGTCCTGAGAATGGGTCATCTGCTCCTCAGGGCGGTCCAGCATGCGGTAGACGTGGCCTTTGGGCGGAGCCAGGTCTGGTCAGAAGTCGACGGGGTCGCGTATCAGCGGGCAGGTCATGCAGTGGCCGCCGCCGCGGCCGCGGCCGAGTTCGGCGCCGACGATGGTGATGACCTCCACCCCGGCCTTGCGCAGCAGCGAGTTGGTGCGGGTGTTGCGGTCGTAGGCGAACACCACGCCAGGCTCCACGGCGACCAGGTTGTTGCCGCTGTCCCACTGCTGCCGCTCGTTGGCGTAGGAGCCACTGTCCAGTGCGACGACCCGCAGGTGCGGAAAGTTCAGGGCGGCCGCTACCACGTCGACGAACGAGGAGTCCTTCTCGTCGGTGACTTCCACCTCGGTCTTGTCTCCCGGCCGCAGCGTGAACGCGTGGATGCCGTCGACGATGTCCGGGAAGGTCGTCACGCAGTCCCGGTCGGCAAAGGTGAAGATTGTGTCGAGATGCATGGCCGCGCGCAGCTTAGGCATACCGGCCACGATCACCCGTTCCGCCGCACCCTGCTCAAATAGAGTGCTCGCGAGCTGGGTGATGGCCTGGCGGGATGAACGCTCGCTCATCCCGATCAGCACCACGCCGTTGCCGGCCGGCATCACATCGCCGCCCTCGAGCGTGGCCTCTCCCCAGTTCTTCTCCGGATCACCCCACCACACGGTGGCGCCGGTGAAGTCGGGGTGGAACGTGTAGATCGCTTTCATCAGCAGTGTCTCGTCATGCCGCGCGGGCCAGTACAGCGGATTGAGGGTCACGCCGCCGTAGATCCAGCAGGTGGTGTCCCGTGTGTACAAGGTGTTGGGCAACGGCGGCATCAGGTATTCCGGGACGCCGGTCTGCTCCCGGGCCAGCGCGAGGTAGCCGGAGCGGAAGTCATCGGGCAGGTCCACGGTCGACAGGCCGCCGATCATGAACTCCGTCAGCTTCCGCGGATCGAGGCTTTCCAGGAACCCACGGGTACCGTCGACCAGTCCGAGGCCCACCTCGTTGGCTACGATCTTGCGGTCGAGCAGCCAGGTTTTCGCCTCCGGCATCGCCAGGGTCTCGGCCAGCACGTTGTGCAATTCCACGACCTCGACGCCACGTTCGCGCATCTTGCTGATGAAGTCGAAGTGGTCGCGGCGGGCATTCTGCACCCACATCACGTCATCGAACAGCAGATCGTCACAGTTCGTGGGGGTGAGGCGCTCGTGTGCCAGTCCTGGGGCGCAGACCAGTACCTTGCGCAGTGTGCCGACCTCGGAATGCACACCGTAACCGGCCGCTGGGGATGAGTTCGTCTCAGTCATGACTCGCGGATTCCTATCGTTGCTGCCCGCAGGCGGGTAATCATTCGGGTCAGAGGATTTTTACGGAGTGCAGGACATCGATGACCAACCGGGTGAAACCGCTGGCCAGCAGAGTCGCGGCGATGGCCACGAGCAAGATCCCGGCCACACGGTCCAAAAGGACGCGCACCCTGCCGGACACGCGGCGCTGGACGTGCCCGGAGATATAGGCGCACAGGCCGGTGACGGCGGCGTAGACGGCAGCCGCCACGACCAACGCGCCGATGGCGAACACGCCGCTGACCTCAGCGCGGAACCCGACCAGAATCCCGATGGTGGCCCCGCCAACGGTCAGCGGGAAAGTCATCGGCATGAACACCACCGACCGCCAGGAGACTGCCCCGCTGTCCAGGCCCTCCGCACCAGCGGGACCGCCGTCCTGGTCCGTCGCCGCGCTGACGGCCGGTTCGGCCGGCGGGTCGGCACGGCCGGTCATCAGCGGTATCGCCGCGATCATTAGTGAGATCCCGCCAGTAGCCGACAGGGCCGCGGTGGTCAGGCCGAGAACGTGCAGCAGCGGCTCGCCGAGCAGGACGGTGACAATGGCGATCCCGGCGACGTTGATGAATAGCCCGATGGCGATACGCAGTTGCTGACGGGGGTTGAACGGCTGCAGGACCGGCAGGTACGACGACACCGCCGCGACCGGGCTGTACAGACCGGTCAGGGCCAGGAACAGCAGCACGGCCTCTTCGACTGAAGACGTCATCACGCTCCACCTGGGCGAGCTGAAGGGGCTCTAGTCTTCGTCAAACGCTTCATGCAGCCTGGCTTCCTCTTCTTGTGACAGGTTGGCGTGGATGATTTCGCCGGTGGAGCCACGGAATTCCGCGGCCACCCGATCGAGGACGGCATCCGACGTCAGGACGAACAGTGCCGAGGTACCGGGGGTGATCTTCTCCCGGACGTCCTTGATGAACGCATCGCTGATCCCGACATCCCGCAGCGAACCCATCAGCGCCCCGGCCCCCGCGCCGATCGCTGCGCCGAGGAACGGCACCAGGAAGATCAGGCCGAACAGGAAACCCCAGAATGCGCCGCCCAGCGCGCCGGCCTTCTTGGTGTCATGCAGCTCATGCGTCTGCGGCTTCTTGCGCTCCGGCGGCCAGCTCACCACCGCCGCGTCGTGCAGACGGATCAGTTGCTGGCTATGAAGCCTGTGCAAGGTGTCGAGCGCGTCATCCGCGCCATTGGCCGTCGGGAATTTCACGACTGTCAGGGTGGCCATCGCAACTCACTCATCCAGCTGTATCGCTTGTGCAACGCTTTTGGACGGAACGTTAGTCGTGTGTGTATCTGCGGACATCACCCGCTGCGGGTGATCATTCTGGGAGGCGACCGTGGTCCGTCACATGTCGGCGGCGGGTGAATACTGACCCAGCGTGGCGTGGTGCAGCAGCCGGTCTCGCAGGCTCGTGGCGGTGGCCAGCGTGCGGACGGGGGCGGTGGCCAGCCGCCAGCCGGCTGAACTGCCGCGTGGCGGCGACGGTGTGTGAGCCGCACACGACCAGCAGACGTTTCGGTGGTGCCCGCGGGGAATCGAGGAGCCGGCCGGAATTTCCGGCGATGGCCGCCGCCAGTGGGGCCGCGCAGCGCACCACGACCTGGCGTCCGGCGGCTCGTGCGGCCGAGTAACCGCGGGCGATCGTGGCGATGTCATCATCGGTGACGGCGTCGGGAATGATCACAGCGCCGTCCGGGGACCCAGCGCGACCCTCCCAGACCGAACGAGTGTCGATGGTAAGGAGAAGGTCTACGGTTCGATTCCGTAACGGGGCTCCAGGTCAGCGCGCTGTTTCGAACGTGGCTGTTCAAGATCCGGTGCCAAAATTCCAAGATCCAGTGACAAACGTGGCGCTGACGATGCCCGGCGGCCCGACGCAGCCGGACAAATAAGGGCCTCTAGCCTGCGGGTACCTACGGGTCAGACGCTGCGCGTCTCCGTGGCACGGAGAATCGGGCAGTCGTACCTGACGGTCGCGCGCCTGCATCGAGGGCACGATCACGTGCCAGGCGAGATGCGTGACAGGGCTTCGGCTCGTCACCCGCCATCTTGGCTTCACGCAAGCGGATGGACTACCGGGCACTCTCACGAGACTTCGTGGTCCCACTCCTGCGTCAGCACTGTGTGGAGTTCTGAGCCCGAACTGGCTACGCTCTCCTCGCCATGGCCCCCCTGCGCGGCGCGCTCGGCGAAGAGGTATGCCCCCATGGTGAAGATCAGCATCCCGGCGAGGAGCTGCATCGAGTAGGTGACGTTCATCAGCTCGCTGATGCGCCGCGAGGGGTCGCGATTTTCCAGCGCAGTGAGCATCATGTAGCCGCCCCAGCAGGCGAGCGCCGCGGAGCCGACGAAGGCCAGGGACAGCGGAAGCCGCAGCGGCAGGGCGCTGGCGCGTGGGAACGCAACCAGCAGCACCCCCGTTACCGTCATCACCGCGAACAAGACGTAGGCCGCCTCGAGTGCGTAGAAATCACTCGTCCGTTCGGCGATCTGGGTGGCGGTGAGCCCGCTCGTCGAACCGGTGGCCCACAGCAGATGGGCCGTCAACGGCACGAGCACTACTGCGGAGGCCATCAGAGCCGTGGCTCGCTGCACGCCACGCGTCGGACCCCGCCCCGCCAGTCCCGAGATCCGGCCTTGCCACAGATGTCCCCAGCGCGCGCGTGCGTACAGGACGAAGAGCGCCGGTAGACGGTGAGCGCTGTGGCAGCGCCGATGGCGAACGGCGTGCCGGACTCGGTGAGCTCGGTGTCGACGCCGGTGTCGCGGACGCCAGCGACCAGGCGCGGCAGATCGGCCAGCCCGGGTTGCGGCACGGCGACCGGCGCTGCTTCAGAGCTCCCGCCCGGCTCGCCGCCTGATCCGCTGGCCGGATCACGCAGCACACCCAGCAGGCCGCGCATGTCCGCGAGCGCGGAGCGGCTGATGCCGGCGATCGTCTGCAGCACCTGACCGGCCGCGCGCGGATCCTGGTCGGCCACGAACGCGCCTCCCTCGGCCTGCCGGACGATCACCGCCAGCGAATGCGCCACGATGTCGTGCATCTCCCGCGCGATGCGAGCCCGCTCCTCAAGTACGGCGAGCCGGGCCGCTTCGGCGCGCTCGGTAGCCGCCCGCTGCCGGCGCACGAGGGCGAGTCGGCCCAGGTTCCACGTCATCAGCACGATGAGGCCGAACCCGGCAAAGACGTAGAACGCAATCAACCAGCCGCCGGCGGTAAGCCGACGCAACGAATCGGCAGCCGTACCGGTGGCGATACCCACGCCCGCAAGCGCGATCACCAGCGCGGCGCGACTGCGGGCGCTGCTCGCGCGCCGCCACGCTGAACAAGACGACCAGGAACACCAGGCTCGACGGCAAGAACAGCGCGGGGATACGAGCGAGCCCACCGGAGATGGGATGCGACACCTGCGCGTCCGGCGCGAGCACGATCACCAGCAGCGCCACACTCGCCGCCGCATAGGCGAACTCTGGCCAGCGGCGCCGGAACGCGACCGTCAGATGCAGCATGGCAAACGCCACGATCAGGACGATCACCCAGACGACTGACCAATGCAGCCCCTGCGACCCGCTGATCGAAAGGCCGCCGAGGACCGCGACGAACGCGAACGCCGCCAGCGCGTCGCTCGCCCAGCCGTGCGCCCGGTTCCAGCGCTCGACGACGCCGAGCCAGTGCGCGGCGGGCTCGCACACGGTCACAGCCTCAATCGTAGAGCGGCGGCGACACCGCAGGCTCGCTCGTGCGCCGAAGCGCCACGAACGCGGCCACGGTGCGCCGGTGCAGGAGCGTCCACGTCCGCCAGGTCAGCACCTCGATCGGCAGCAAGGCAGCGATGGTCACGCTGCGCTGCGGCTGTCTGGCTGGGTGGCGAGCCATTCCTCAAACGTCGGCCCGGCCAGCTTGGCGTGCGGTCCCGGGAGCAGCGAACCATCGGCGGCAGCCTCGCTGTCCGGCTCGCCCGCTTTCACCTCCTCGATCCGGACCTGGTCGCCGCGCCGGGCCGCGACGAGCCGGGCCAGGCTGGCGAGGTTCTCCTCGAGTGGGCCCGCGAGCTCAGGGATCGGCGCCCCGGCGGACTCGGCCGCCCGGGCGGCCGCGAACTCGGCTTGGGGGCTGGTGGCCATCACGGCGAGGGCCTCGGCGACGGTGCGCGCGGCGATGATCTGGGTGCGCATCTCCGGCAGGTAGATCACGTCGCCCCGCCGGCCCATTTCCATGAGCACGCCGACGAGCTCGTGGAACTGGGCGACGCGCAGAATCCTCGCGGGCACCGGGCCGGCCAGGACGGCCTGCTCGTGGGCGAGCTTGGCCGACCCGTAGCCGCCGGTGGCCTTCTGGATCCCGATGATCGAAACGACCACATACCTGGCTACACCGGCCCGCTCGCCCGCCTGCTGCAGGCTGCTGGCGGCGGTGGTGAAGAATTCGGTGGCGGGCCGCTGCTCCGAGCTCGGGCCGGCGGTGACGTCGATGATGGCGTGGGTTTCCTTGAGCGCCTCGGCGAGGCCGTACTCGGTGATGACATCGACGCCGACCGACCGGGAGATAGGGACGACCTCGTGCCCCGCGGCACTGAGCACATCGACGACATGACGCCCGAGCCGCCCGGTGGCGCCGGCCACGGCGATCTTCGCTTGCTGCATGATTCCTCCTTGTGGTGTTGCGTGCTGCCGCCCTGAATGAACACAAGATGCCGGCAGCCAGTGGCGTCCGGCAGAGTGGTGTGTTGAACGGCCCTGGTGATGGGCGTGGCGCAGACGCGTAGGGCGGCCACCGCGTGATCCTTTGGAAGACCTCTCACAGTGCTTCTGAAGGAGATTTCGCGGTGACCGCTCCCAGCAGTATCGACCCTGCCCGTTTCCTGCACGACCAGCTGGAGTCCGCGTCGCCGGATCTGCTGCGCCAGATGCTGGCCACGTTCATCAACGCGCTCATGTCCGCTGAGGCCGACGCGGTCTGCGGTGCGCCCTACGGGGCGCCGTCACTGGACCGGGTCAATGTCCGCAACGGGTACCGGCACCGGGACTTTGATACCCGGGCGGGGACGCTGGACGTGGCGATCCCCAAGCTGCGGTCCGGGTCGTACTTCCCGGACTGGCTGCTGGAACGCCGCCGCCGCGCCGAGGCGGCCCTGACCTCGGTGGTGGCGACCTGTTACCTGCTCGGTGTCAGTACGCGGCGGATGGAGAAGCTGGTCGAGTCCCTGGGGATCACCCGGCTGTCCCGGTCCCAGGTCAGCGAGATGGCCCGGGACCTGGATGAGCAGGTGGAAGCGTTCCGGACCCGCCCGCTGGACGCCGGGCCCTACACGTTCGTCGCGGCGGACGCGCTGGTGCTGAAGGTCCGTGAGGGCGGCCGGGTGGTCAATGTGCATGCGCTGCTGGCCACCGGGGTGAACGCGGACGGGCACCGGGAGATCCTGGGCCTGCAGGTCACCTCGGCTGAGGACGGCGCCGGGTGGCTGGGATTCTTCCGGGACCTGACCGCCCGCGGCCTGACCGGCGTCCAGCTCGTCACCTCTGATGCGCACCGCGGCCTGACCGAGGCGATCGGCGCCACCTTGCCCGGAGCGGCCTGGCAGCGGTGCCGCACCCACTACGCCGCGAACCTGATGTCCGTCACCCCGAAGGCGTCCTGGCCGTGGGTCAAGACCCTGCTGCACTCGGTCTACGATCAGCCCGACGCCGCCTCCGTCCACGCCCAGTACGACCGGCTGATCGACGCGATCAGCGAGAAGCTGCCCAAGGTCGCTGAGCATCTGGACGGCGCCCGCGCGGACGTCCTGGCGTTCACCAGCTTCCCGAAGGAACTGTGGCGGCAGATCTGGTCGAACAATCCCCAGGAGCGCCTCAACCGCGAGATCCGCCGCCGCACCGACGTCGTCGGGATCTTCCCCAGCCGCGACGCCCTGATCCGCCTCGTCGGCGCCGTCCTGGCCGAACAGCACGACGAATGGGCCGAAGGACGCCGCTACCTCGGCCTGGACATCCTCACCCGCTCCCGCATCACCCTGGCCCCGGCGGCCGGCACCGGGACGGAGGTGACCCCCGACAGCGACCTGCAGGCGCTCAGCGCCTAACTCACAACAAAGGATCACGCGCTAACCGCCAAACACCACGCCAAAGGACTTGACCCGGCAGCCCCGATCGGTGTGACAGCGCGGTTATGTGACATGCACCATCGATCGTGGGTGTCACACAGCGGCGGGGACCGGCGTCTTGTGTGGGGCACGGTCGATAGAGCGAACAGGCAGGAGCCAGCGATGAGCGAGCACAGCGAGCGAACAACGGGCGCAGCCGAGGCGCTCGCTGGTAGCGGCCGCATGGACTCCGCTACCGAACTGTTCGTCGCCCATCGCAATCTGCTGTTCACCGTGGCCTACGAGATGCTCAGCTCGGCCGCCGACGCCGAAGACGTACTGCAGGAGACCTGGATGCGGTGGGCGGGCGTCGACCTCCGCACCGTGCGTGATCACCGTGCCTACCTGGTCCGGATCACGACCCGCCAGGCGCTAAGCCGGCTGCGTACGCTCGGCCGCCGCAAGGAGTCCTACGTCGGCCCCTGGCTGCCCGAGCCGCTGCTCACCGCGCCCGACGTGGCCGAGGACGTTGAGCTAGCCGACAGCGTCTCGATGGCGATGCTGTTGATCCTGGAGACCCTCACGCCCACCGAGCGGGCGGTATTCGTGCTACGCGAGGTATTCGATCTGGCCTACGACGAGATCGCCGAAGCCGTCGGCAAGGCCCCCGCCGCGGTCCGTCAGATCGCCCACCGGGCACGGGCGCACGTCGCGGCGCGCCGGCCGCACGCGGTCGTTTCCCCGGCCCAGACACAAAACACGCTCGAAGCGTTCCAGCGAGCGGTCGAAACGGGCGATCTCCAAAACCTGCTCGACACCCTCGCGCCGGATGTCGTCTTCCTGAGTGACGGCGGCGGAGTCGTACCAGCCGCGCTGGCGCCCGTCGCTGGGGCTGACTCCGTGGCCCACATACTAGGGAGGATCGCCGCCGCAGCCTCGCTGCAACCGGCACAGGTCAACGGCTACCCCGCGCTGATCATCCGGCTCAACGGCAAGATCGACACCGTCATCGCAGTGCGCATCCATGACGGCCTCATCACCGGGCTCTACGCCGTGCGCAATCCGGAAAAGCTGTCGCACATGGAGCGGGAGACCGCACTGCGCCGCTGACCCCGGAGCCCCTCGGAAACGAAGAACGCCGATGAAACGGGTTCCCGCCGATTCTCCCGGATGCCACGCTGCAGGGTCCGGCGTCCTGATGACCTGCTGACCAGTTTCGCACCGTTGTTCACCGTTTGTCTGTCCTTCCGGACGGTGCTCTTTTATCTTGCCGTCCGGGGACTGAAACGCCTGTGGTTGCCGATACCGGCTTAGCCCGGCCATCCTCCCTGGCGCGCCGTACCGGCTCGGTGACCTCTTTGAAGCCGCCGTCCGGGGTTATCACGACTAGCCCGGTCTTGCGTCCGTCCTCGGTTTCCTCCTGTTCCCAGCCGGCCAGGCTTAGGCAGATCCGCTGGGTGAGGGTGTAGGCCAGCAGGGGGCCGGCGAACACGGCCGCCCGGAAGAACCAGGTGACGGCGTAAAGATCCAGGCCGATGTGGTTAGCGATCTGGTCGTTGGCGGCCGCGGCCCACAGCAGCCCGTAGAAGGTGATCCCAGCCGCGCCCACCGCGGTCCGGGTCGCTGCGTCGCGCGGGCGGTCCAGCAGGAGGTGCACACCCCGGTCGCCGGTGAGCCTGCGTTCGAGGAGTGGATAGGCGGCCAGGAAGGCGAAGAAAGCGCCAGGAACGATGAGCGCGGGCACCAGCACGGCGAGGGTGAGCGGATGACCAGCCAGCTCAAGCTCCCAGGCCGGCATGATCCGCAGCGCTCCGTCCAGGAAGCCCATATACCAGTCGGGCACCGCTCCGGCCGTGGTCGCCCCTGGCCGGTAGGGTCCGGACAGCCATACCGGATTGACCTGCGCGAGCGTACCCAGCAGGGCGAGCACCCCGCAGGTGGCGAACAACATCGCCATCGAGGTGGCCGCCGGGGCGCTCTGAAATGCTTTACGCGGCCCGGAGCCCGCTGGTACAGGTAGGCGGCCATGCCCGCGCCGCCGCGCCAGCCAGAGCCGGAAGGCGAACAGGCCGGCGATGGCGGCCGGTAGTAGCAGCACGTGCAGCCAGTAGAGCCGGGGAATGATCTGGTGGCCGGGGACTTCACCCCCGAAGAGCCCGAGCGTGAGATGGGTGCCCACCACGGGAATCGACTGAAGCACACCCTGCAGCAGTTCCAGGCTTCCGCCCGACAGCATGTCATCTGGCAGGATCGTGCCGGTCCAGCCCGCCACCATGCCCAGCGGGAGCAGGGTCACCCAGATTAGCCAAATCAGTCGGCGTGGCCGGCGGAATGCCCCGGTGAAGAACAGCCGCAGCAGATACAGGGACACCGCCGCGACGAAGATCAGCGCGGCCCAGTGATGGATCTGCCGCATCAGCAACCCGCCGCGCACGTCGAAGCTGAGGTGGAGGACCGATTCGTACGCCTTACTGACCGGCACACCGCGCAGCGGGCCGTACGAACCGTGATAGGCGACCCGCTTCATGGCCGGGTTGAAGAACACGGCCAGGTAGACGCCTGTGGCGGCCAGCACCACGAGGCTATATAGCGCGATCTCCCCGAACAGCGACGACCAGTGATCTGCCCGTACGTGCCGTGACCACCGCTCCGGCAGGCAGCCCGCCAGCCGTGAGCTGAGTGCCTTTGGCCGCTCTCCAGAAGCCCCGAATGGGTCGACCGAACAGTCTTCTCTGCGCATCGGTCCCGATCCTTCGTCGTGTCCGTCATAAAGCAGACGCACCAGACTCAGCAGACGTGACATGGGCCCGGCGCGGTCAGCGGGCCCGGAGCCGGTGCTCTAGTCGCGCAGGGCGAGCGGCTGGGCAGCTGGGCGAAGCAATGGAAGGCGGACTGGGTGTCGGCGCCGTCAGGGGACGCGGCCATGCCGTCGGCGAGGAACCGGCTTTGCGTCACACAGCAGCCCGGGCACAGGACAGTGACCATGCGGGGGAGTTGCTGTTCCAGGTGGCGTAGGGACCACTTTGGCCCTGGGTCCTTCACCGGCCGACCGATGAACACAAGTCCGCCGGTATCAGCCACCAGCCCGCACGGGCTCCCGGTAGTGAGGTCACTCACACCGTGTCACAGCCAAGCGGATGCGTGTCGTCTTAGAGGGCATGACGAACTCGGAACAGACCTCGGTGTTGATCACCGGAGGCAACAAGGGACTTGGGTTTGAGGCGGCCCGGCGGCTCGGGGAACAGGGTTGGGCGGTCATTCTCGGCTCACGTGATGAAGATCGAGGACGGGCAGCTGCCGCCAAGCTGACTAAGCACGGCGCGAACGTGCTCATGGTCCCGCTGGACGTGACCTCGGACGAGTCGGTGACCGATGCTGTACGGCTCGTCCGGGAGCACACCGACCGGCTGGATGTTCTGATCAACAACGCCGGCGCGCCAGGACAGGGACTTGCGCCTGCGAACGCGACGGTTGACGAAATTCATTCCGTCTACGACACCAACGTGTACGGACCGATCAGGGTCACGCATGCGTTCCTTCCCTTGTTGGTGGCGGCAGACCATCCGCGGGTGGTGATGGTGTCCAGCGGTGGCAGTTCCTTCAAGGTCGTGACTGATCCAGAGCAGCCCTTCTCGAAAATCCACGAGCTCGCCTACAGTTCGTCGAAAGCGGCGCTGAACATGATCACCGTCCGGTATGCCCAGGCGCTCCCGAAGATCAAATTCAACATCGCCACTCCCGGGGAAATCGCCAACCACAAATTCGCCGCCACCGACATGAACAATCACACCGGCGAGCTGACAGTCACCGAGGGCACCGACTCGATCGTCAAACTCGCGATGGTCGACGCCGATGGGCCGACCGGAACCTTCACCGATCGCCTTGGCCCGGTTGCCTGGTGACGCTGCGCAGCCAGCTAGCGGTCGACATCGGAGAGTCGGCAAAAGCCCGAGGTGTCACATCCCGAAGCCACCCTTGTCCCCGTGAAGGCGAACTGAAGGTCGGGCCCCCGGTACGAAGACGCCTGGGCCGAGAGGCGCGGGCGTCGAGCAATAGTCAAGACCTGTGGGTGAAGTTCCTTTAGGCGGCTTTGTCGCCGGGTCGTTCGACGAGCTTGCCGCCGGTGAAGGTCGCGCCCGCGCGGACCAGGGCGACGAGATGGGGTGCGTTGACGGCGCGCCACCGGTCTTGTGCCGACTCGATGAGCTTGAAGGCCATGGCCAGCCCGGCCGCCCGCGATCCCGGGCCCTTGGTGACCTTGGTGCGGTGCCGGACCGTGGCGAATGTCGACTCGATCGGGTTGGTGGTCCGCAGATGCACCCAGTGCTCGCACGGATAGTCGAAGAAGGCCAGCAGCTGGTCAGCGTCGCCGGTGATCTTCGCGGTGGCCTTGGGGAACTTGGCCCCGTAGGCGGCATCGAAGGCCTTGACCGCCGCCCGGGCATGATCCTTGTCCTCCGCGCCCCAGATCTCCGCCAGGGCCTTCTTCGCGCCCGGGTGCGCGGACTTGGGCAGCGTGGCCAGGACGTTCGCCGTTTTGTGGAACCAGCAGCGCTGTTCCCTGGTCTCGGGGAACACCTCGCGCAGCGCGCCCCAGAACCCCAGCGCGCCGTCCCCGGCGGCCAGGACCGGCGCGCGCATGCCGCGGCGGGCGCAGTCCCGCAGCAGGTCCGCCCACGACTCCGCGGACTCCCGGTATCCGTCCGCCAGGGCGATCAGCTCCTTGCGGCCGTCCGCGCGGACCCCGATCAGCACCAGCAGGCACAGCTTGTGCTCCTCCAGCCGGATGTTCACGTGGATCCCGTCCGCCCACAAGTACACGTAGTCCACCCCGGGCAGGTCCCGGGCCGCGAACGCCCGCTGCTCGGCCTGCCACTGCTCGGTCAGCCGGGTGATCACCGCCGCCGACAGCCCCGCTGAGCTGCCCAGGAACTGGCCGAGAGCGGGTACGAAGTCCCCGCTGGACAACCCGTGCAGATACAGCAGCGGCAGCACCTCGGTGACCTTCGGGGTCTTGCGCGCCCACGGCGGCAAGATCGCCGAGGAGAACCGCTGCCGCTCACCCGTGTCCGGGTCGGTGCGCTTGTCATTGACCCGCGGCACCGTCACCTGCACAGCACCCGCGCTGGTCAGCACCTCCCGGCTGTGATGAGAGCCGTTGCGGACCACCAGCCGGCGGCCGTCCGCGTCCCGCTCAGCGGCGTGCGCCGCGATGTAGGCATCCACCTCGGCCTGCAGCGCCTCGGCCAGCATCCGCCGGGCACCCTCCCGCACGATCTCATCGATCAGCGACCCCGGCCGACCCGGTTCCTCTCCCGCCGATCCCTCCTGCACTACCGTGAGCACGGGCGTACCTTCCCGGCCGGCGTTGCACCGCCAGCCTTGCTTAAGACCTGACATGGCATCCGGGAGGGTACGCCCCTTCCGGCTCAACCACAGGTTTCAAGCATTGCTCCGGGCGTCCGCTGAATCATCGACGGGCCAATGAGTGCGGTTAGCCGGGAGGCGGGAGGGGGGCCACTGTTTTCCTCCATGTCACAGACGGCCGGGCTGTCTCGTCTCGGGTCTCAAAGACAGATTCTTGACTCAGAAAGGTGATGGTCATGCGGGTGTTCGTGGCGGGCGGGACTGGGGTTCTAGGGCGGCGGCTGGTGCCGCGGCTCCTGGCGCGCGGTCACCAGGTGACGGCTACCACGACGAGCACGGCCAAGCTGGGCCTGGTGGCGCGGCTGGGTGCGGATGGCGCAGTGATGGACGGGCTGGATGCGGTTTCGGTCGGTGAGGCGGTGGCCAAAGCCCGACCGGACGTGATCGTGCACCAGATGACTGCAATTTCCGTGGCGCACGCCGGCAAGCCTGATTTCAGGCACTTTGACCGATGGTTCGCCGCCACCAGCCGTTTGCGCACCGAGGGGACGGACCACCTGCTAGCCGCGGCCGAGGCGGCCGGCGTATCGCACTTCGTCGCGCAGGGCTACGCCAGCTGGAACGGAATCCGCCAGGGCAGTTGGGTGAAGGCCGAGGAGGACCCGCTGGACCTGCAGGCGGGGACGGCGGCGTATGCGGGGATGGCGGCGATCGGCCACGTCGAGGACGTGGTCGTCAAGGCTGGTGGCGCGGTCCTGCGATACGGCTGGTTCTACGGGCCGGGCGCCGTCGACGATCTGGTCGAAGCCGTGCGCAAGCGGCAATTCCCGGTGGTCGGGGGCGGCACCGGCTACTGCTCGTGGGTGCATCTCGACGACGCGGCGAGCGCGACCGTACTGGCCGTGGAGCAAAAGGTGAGGGGGGTGTTTAACATCGTCGATGACGAGCCGGCCTCGGCGAGCGAGTGGCTGCCGTATCTGGCGGAGTGCGCGGGCGCCAAGGCGCCGATGCGGGTCCCAGTCTGGCTGGCCCGGCCGCTGGCCGGGGAAGTGGCGGTGGTGATCTTGACCGAGGGGCGCGGCTTCTCCAACGCCAAGGCCAGGCGGGAGCTGGGCTGGGAGCTGCGCTACCCCTCGTGGCGGCAGGGCTTCAAGGAAGCACTGGCGTGACCCGGACCGAGGAGTTCCAGGAGCTGCGGCCGCTGCTGTTCTCGATCGCCTACCGGGTCCTCGGCAGCGTGGCCGAAGCCGAGGACGCGGTCCAGGAGACCTGGCTGCGCTACGAGACCTCCCCGGCCGAACCCAGGTCGGCCAAGGCGTTCCTCTCGGCCGTGGTCACCCGGATCTCGATCGATGTGCTGCGCTCGGCCCGCGTCCGGCGGGAGGAGTATGTCGGGCCGTGGTTCCCCGAGCCGCTGCTCACCGACCCCTATGAGGACCCGGAGCGGTCAGCGGAGCTGGCCGACTCGGTGTCGATGGCGGCCCTGTTGCTGCTTGAGCGGCTCAGCCCGCTCGAACGGGCGGTCTTCGTGCTCCGGGAGGTGTTCGCCTTCAGCTTCCGGGAGATCGCCTCAGCGGTGGAGCGGTCGGAGGTGGCATGCCGTCAGCTCGCGGTGCATGCGCGCCGCCACATGGACGCCGGCCGCCCCCGGTTTCAGGCCGACCGGCGCGAGCGCGAGGAACTCGCCGGACGCTTCTTCGACGCCTTTCGGGAAGGGGACGTCGACGAGCTGCGGGAGTTCCTCGCCGCTGACGTTCAGGTGATCGGTGACGGCGGCGGCAAAGCCCCGGTCTTCGGGCGCGCCATCGCTGGTGTCGACAATGTCGCTCGACTGTTCAGCTCCCTGATTCCCGCGCTCATCGCGATCGGCG
The DNA here is from genome assembly GCA_965277615.1 of Streptosporangiaceae bacterium. Lineage (GTDB taxonomy): Bacteria > Actinomycetota > Actinomycetes > Streptosporangiales > Streptosporangiaceae > Bog-532. The sequence goes on from CBDIDG010000005.1 coordinate 2,504,439, forward strand.
GCACGATCGAGGCTCGCGAGGTGAACGGACAGCCGGGGGCCATCTTCCGTGACCGGGACGGGAAGGTCATCAACACGTTGTCGCTCGACATCTACGGCGGGCGCATCCAGGTGATCCGGTCGGTGATCAACCCCGACAAGCTCGGGCACGTGGGTCCGGTGGCGGATGCATGGAGGGTTGCCCGAGACACGCGCAGGGCGCGCCGCGGCACCCACTGAATCCTGAAGATCGAGTAGCCAACCGTCGATGAGTTCCGAAGTTTCCGGCTGTCTCCCGCCTTCCCGGTTCGGCCCTGGACTTGGGCCATCCTGTGGTTCTTATACGTCCAACTCCATTGAAGTTGCCTGCTACCGTCACGGGACCTGCGGGGTCTGTCCCGCCATTAGGGGGCGAAGATAGCTCCCCGCAGGTATGCGTGAGCAAGTTGGTGTAGACGAGCCTTGGCGAAGCTCCGCCCGAGGCCTGGGTGGACGACCGACACGTCCAACTGGGCGAGATATTCCATGCTTCGCTGGTAAGACGCAGCATCGGATTCGGGTAGATCATCGACGAGGTAGCCGTCATAGACGACGTCGCCCGAATACAGCACGCCGGTGCGCTCCTCGAGCAGAGCGATGGATCCGGGTGTGTGACCGGGAAGGTGAAGGACTTTCAACGTGTGGCCGCCCAGTTCGATTCGCTCGCCGGCCTCGAGTTGCCGGGTCAATATCGCCGGCTCGACGCGGTAGGCCCACGGGTCGTAGTTGGGGTAAGGCATGGCGTCGATGAGGAGGTAGGAAAGGCGCTCCTACCTCATCGGTGCCGAGTTAGGCTGCCGCATCATGCGTTCATGTAGTTGCGCAGATTGGCCAGTTCGGGGTCAGCGGCATGTTCCGTCAGTGCATTGACGACCCGGACGGCTCGCGGCCGCATCATCCGGCAGCGTCCTATCACCGCGGCGGTTAGCCGCCCTGCAGCACGAAGAATAGGAAACACAGGAAGCGGCGGTTGTCTGCGATGTCGTCAAGTAGCAGCGCGCGGGGAGTATCGGGTGCGACAGCTGGCTCGCTGATGACTGATATCTGAAATCCGGCCGCGGTGACGGCGTCGGTCATCGCGTGCAGGGGCCGGGTCCAGAAGCGCAGCAGCGCGGTCTGGCTGTCCGCGGTCCACTCAGCGACGTAGTTGTAGGTCGCGAAATAATTGGGCTCAAGGCTGGCCTCGCGGTGTCATAGGTTTTCGGCGAAGGGATGGTTAACGGACACGATGAGGCGTCCACTGGGCTTGAGCACGCGCCGCAGCTCGGCGAGCGCCGGTCCCCAGTCCTCCAGGTAGTGCAGGACCAGGGAAGCCGTAACGTCCTCGAACGCGTCATCGGGGAAGGGAAGTGGGCCGCCCAGCTCGGCTACCTGCAGTTCCGCGCCATCACCGAGCCGCCGCCGGGCCACCTCCAGCATTCCGGCGCTCTTGTCGATGCCGGTCACAATGGCGCCCCGGTCGCGCAGCGCCGCCAGCAGAGGGCCGGAGCCGCAGCCAGCGTCGAGAATCCGCCGGCCAGCCACATCCCCCGCCAGCGCCAGCATCGCGGGCCGCTCATAGTAGGCATTAACGAGGTTGTTCTCGTTGGTGGCCGCGTACGCCTCGGCGAAGCTGTCATAGTCGTTGACCCTCGGCGAATCTGCAAAGTCAGCGGAGAACGAGACGAGCCTGGTGGAGATGCCTCCGGGGGGACTGTGGTCGTTAGACATGCGGCCCATGGTGGCAGGCGCCGGCCAGGTAGCGAGGGCGACAGGACCCATCCGGCCGCCCACGAGGCAATCGTTTTGCCGGCCCCGCACGAGGGTACCTGTCAGGGAGTTCCGCCGCTGCGGCGCGAGCCGTACGCAGGTCTGAGACGGGTATCGCATGAGCAGCGCCCCGAGCGTTCCCGGCGTCGAGGTCGGCGCGTCCTGGCTAGGCGGCTGTGAACACGGGCTGACGTTCAGCGACATCATCGCCGCCCGGATCCAGCCGGCCGCGGTCGAGATGATGGACGCCCTCGCCCTTCAGGCCGCTGAGCCGCCGTCAGGTGCGGCCATCCCCCTAGCGCCGTCGCGGTCCTGGTCATCGAGCTGTACGGCCCGCAGGTCGTGGCCACGACGCTGGCGCGCCTGGGCGAGCCGATGCCGGTCGGACGCCACCTCGCTGACGCGCTGGACGGCCGCCGGCACGCCGGTCTGGCACAGCACCCGGACGGCCGCTTTGACCCGCTAGCCCCTCCACGAAGGAGTACGTCCATGCTCACCGACTACCGGCAGGTTTATGACCCGCTCGGCAACTCTCTCGGACTGTCCTCGATCGTGGCGGCCCTGCCCCTGGTCACGCTGTTCGTGCTGCTCGGTGCCTTGCGCATGCGTGCATGGCTTGCGTCGATCATCGGGCTCGCCGTCGCCCTGATAGTGGCGGTGGCCGTATATTCCATGCCCGTCGGCGACGCCGTGAACAGCGGGCTGCTCGGTGCCGCCTTCGGGTTCTTCCCGATCATGTGGATCGTCATCAATGCCATCTGGATCTACAACCTGACAGTGGAGACCGGCCACTTCGACACGCTCCGCCGGTCATTCGCCTCGATCAGCGACGACCAGCGGATCCAGGCCGTCATCATCGCCTTCTGCTTCGGAGCCCTGATGGAGGCTCTCGCGGGTTTCGGCACGCCGGTGGCGATCAGCTCCGTCATGCTCATCGCACTCGGGTTCCGGCCGCTCAAGGCAGCAACAGTCGCGCTGGTCGCGAACACCGCGCCGGTCGCCTTCGGGGCGCTCGCGGTGCCGATCACAACGCTCGCGACCGTCACGAAGCTGCCGGTCGGTGACCTGGGCGCCATGGTCGGCCGCCAGACGCCGATCCTCGCGGTCTTCGTCCCGCTGGCCCTGGTGTTCATCGTCGACGGGAAGCGCGGCCTTCGCCAGGTATGGCCCGCGGCGCTGGTGTGCGGCGCGACCTTCGCCGTCTTCCAGTACCTCGCGTCCAACTTCTGGTCCGTCCCCCTCACCGACATCATCGCGTCGCTCGCCTCGGCGCTGGCCGTCCTGGCCTTCACCCGCGTCTGGCACCCGAAGGAGGGCTACGTGGAAACGGCCGACGATGCACCCGCGCACCGGGAGCCGGCGCGGCACCAGGTGCACGTCTCCGGTGACCCCGGGGAGGGCTCCCCGGCCACGTCCGCCCCGGCCCCCGCGGCCTCGGACGGCACGGTCCGCGACACGCCCGTCGATGTCTTCAAGGCCTACGCGCCGTACCTGATCATCATCGTGATCTTCGTCGTCGCCACCCGCGTGCCGGCCATCACCGGCGTAGCCCCCGCCAAACCCGGCGCGGGCGGCACCGGCCTGGAGTCAGCGACCCGCATCTACGACTGGCCGGGCCTGCACATCGTCAGCGGCAAAGGGAAAGCTGTAGCGACCATCTTCAAGCTGAACCTCCTGTCGGCTGCCGGCACCCTGCTGCTGCTGTCCGGACTGGCCACGATGGTCGTGCTGAAGATCGGGGCCGGCCGGGCGGTGCGCGCCTACGGACGCACGCTCGCGCAGCTGAAGTTCGCGATCCTCACCGTGATGGCCGTTCTGGCGCTCGGCTTCGTCATGAACGAGTCCGGCCAGACCACGACGCTGGGACTGTGGATGGCCGGAGCCGGAGGTTTGTTCGCCTTGCTGTCCCCGATCCTGGGTTGGCTGGGCGTAGCGGTCACCGGCTCGGACACCTCCTCGAACTCGCTGTTCGGAGCCCTGCAGATCACTGCCGCGGCGCAAGCTCACCTGTCGCCGACGCTGCTCGCCGCGGCGAACTCCGCTGGCGGCGTACTGGGCAAGATGATCTCCCCGCAGAACCTCGCGATCGCGGCCGCCGCCGTCGGGCTCCAAGGGCGCGAAGGCGACATCTTCCGGCGCGTGATCGGGTGGAGCATCGCATTTCTGGCCTTCATGTGCCTGCTCGTCTACCTGCAGTCCACCGCCGTGCTGTCATGGATGGTCATCTGACCGACTACTTGGTACGGCGCAGCAGGGGCAGCCGGCAGGTGGAATGATCCGGTGGATGACGACTGACCGTCGGAACACGTCTTGCACGACGCCGCGGCCGCGCGACTCGCGGCAGAGCCGGGACGTCAGTCAGCAGTGTCAGCCACACATGCCCGCGCACAGATCAACCCGTTCGGCGCGGCACCGATGTTCACGGGCACCGCATGTCACGACGTACCGAACGGCGGCTCTTCGCACCGATGAACGGGGCTTTGCTGACGGCAGGTGCGTTAGGAGTAGAGCTGGCCGGCGAGGTATTTCAGGCCGCTGTCGACTTGGACGGTGACCACGCGGTGGCCAGGGCCGAGCTGGCGGGCGATGCCGGCGGCGGCGGCGAGGTTGGCGCCGGTTGAGGGCCCGGAAAATATGCCCTCGGTGCGGGCGGCCTGGCGGGCGCTCTGGAACGCCTGGGCTTCGGCTATGGCCACGACTTCGTCGTAATTGGCGGGGTGGAGCTGGGGTGGGCGGCGGCCGATGCCGCCGCCCTCGATGTGATGAGTCCCCGGCAGCCCGCCCGACAGCACCGCCGATTCGGCAGGCTCGACCACGACCCGGTGCACTTGCGGCAGTGCGGCGGCCAGTGCGCGGCTGACCCCCAGGAAGCAGCCGGCGGTGCCGACATAGCTGCAGAAGGCGCTGATCGGCGGCGGGCCAGGGAGCTGCTCGAGCAGTTCCTCACCGAGGCGGCGGTAGCCCTCCCACCATGTCGGTGTTATTGAACTGATCGGTAGCGAACGCGCCCGTCTGTGCCGCGATCTCGGCTGCCCGGCGCATCATTGATGGGATCAGATCGGGCGTGATGCCTTCCGGACTCGGTATCAGCTCGACCTCGGCCCCGAATGCCCGCATCGTGCGGATCTTCTCGTCGGCGAACGCATCAGAGGACACGATCCGCAACGGGTAACCCTTCACCGCGCAGACGAACGCCAGCGACGAGCCGGTGCTCCCACCGGTGTACTCCACGACCATCTGGCCCGGCCGCAGGCGGCCGTCGGCCTCGGCGGCCTCGATCATCGCCAGGGCCATCCGGTCCTTGTACGAACCGGTCGGGTTGGCTCCCTCCATCTTCACCCAGACCTCAGCGCAACCCTCATCGGCCAGATGCGCTAGCCGGACCACGGGCGTACCACCGATGGCCGAAATCCCCCCCGCACGGTCCACCTGCAACCTCCATCCAGCACGACGCACCCATCAACAGCCTACGGCGACCGCTCTTGGCACGTGCAGATCATCCAGGTCGGGATGGCCGTCGCCATGACCCGAACCCAGAAATATCCGCACAGAACGGCGAATAAGGAGTGAACGGAACTCAGTGTCTGCAGTGACATATCGTGACTGAGCTCCTAGTCTGTTCGCTGAGCTATGCCGCTGGGTCGAGGATGCGCCTGACCTTTCGGCGATCGATGTCGAGCTCTCGGGCAATGGCGCGCTGACCTTGGCCCGCCTCGTACCTTGCGCGAACCGTCTGCTCCAGGCCTGGCGCAGCCGACAGTTCCAGTGGTGCTTCTTGCGCTGGCCGCGGTGCAGCCTGGTCCCCGACGTCCAGGACCGGCGTCACTCACTCGGGTGCCGCGCCCGGTGCGGATCAGCATCATCAGCAGCTCGAATGAGCCAACCAGCGCCAGCGCGGGCCAGGCGCTGACCAGCGCGCCGACCGGGCCATGCCCCACCCCATGAGCCAGGTTGGCGCCGACCGTGGCCACGATGCCGGTGCCCAGGCTCCATACGGCCAGCCGCGGTACCAGCTGGCTCCGGCGGCTGGCGTCCAGGACCACCATGGACGCGGCCCAGATCAGCCCGTCCACGGTGAACGGCAGCAGCCGTGCCGTCATCCCAGACTCGCCATGCGACCGCACCAGCTCGAACGCGTGCTGGTACGAGATGAATGCGGCGACGACCGCCACCGCCACCACCGCGAGGGCCGTAGTGATCCGGATGAGCCGGTCCATCACAGGCCCAGTTCCTCACGCCAGCCGGTGACGAACGGATCATCGTCGCCGTACCCGGCGGCGAGCCGTTCCGCGAGCACCATGGCCGTGATCGCCTGGTTCCGCGTAAACAACCGCCCGGGCCACCCCGAGACGGCCCACACCCTGCGTCCGTCATCCACCGTGCCGCAGCAATATCGAGCTGTGGCGACCACCTGCCCGTCGTGCTCGGCGGTCATGAAGTCGTAGTCGATTCGTCCTGCCATGGGGCGCCTCACTTTCGGTAGTGAGGTCCGGAAAGCCAGTGACAAACCAAGTGACAACGGCCCCAGTTAACATCGGACCACGTCAGTGCCAGCCAGACAGCGCTACCGTTCTGAACTGCACTGACGCGAGCCAGCGCGACCCTCTCAGACCGAACGAGCGTCCATGGTAAGGAGAAGGTCTACGGTTCGATTCCGTAACGGGGCTCCAGCTCAGAGGCTCAAGCGTCATGTGTCATCCTGACGTCGTGCCATCCGCGTGCCAGAACGGCCCGGCTTCGTGGCTCTCTTCGACTGTGCCAGTTCAGCCCGGGCGGCCTTGCCGACCGCATCGGCCAGAGCGCGCTGCCGCTGATCAGAACTGTGCATGTAGATCAGCGCGGCCGGAGGGCTATCGTGGCCCATCCGCGCCATGAGTTCCCGAGGATTCGCGCCTACATTAGCCGCGAACTGATTGCCGGTATGGCGCAGGTCGTGAATGTGAATGTCCTCCAAGCCGACAGCGGCGAGCGCGGGAACCCAGATCCGTCGTCGAAAATTGGTGTTGGACAGCGCCGTGCCCTCGGCACTGGTGAACACGAGCTGAGCACCGGAAGGTAGTGAGCCTAGGTGCTTATGCAGGTCAGGCACGATCAGGTCTGCGAAGTCGACGACGCGGCGGCCAGCCCGTGATTGCGGTTGTGGGGGCATATCGCGGTGGGCCGTTTCCTAGCCCAGCGGGGCATCAGCCCCGTCACGCTGTCCGCATGCCAGCTCCTCGCGGCGTCCGTCATGCTCGCCATCGCCCTAGCGGTCGTTGGCGTGCGAACCCCGCACTTCACCGCCGTGAGTGTCGCGGCAATCGCGGTACTAGGGGTCATCGGCACCGGGTTTGCCTACGTGCTGAACTACCAGATCATCACCAGCGAAGGCGCAACCGTGGCATCGACGGTCACCTACCTGCTGCCCGTCGTCGCCATCGTCCTCGGCGTCCTGGTCCTCAACGAGGACGAAACCGCGACGATCCTGGGCGGCATTGCCCTAGTACTGGCCGGAGTAGCGCTAACTCGGCGCGACGCGCCGAGTAGCGGCCATTAACGCGGGAAACGTCGACCACAGCGCCCGGGAAAGGCGTCTTAGTCGGGCATATCGTGCGGGCCCCTGCGGGCAATCCGCTCAGCGCTCCCGCCCTCGGCGCTAATCACCCATGCCTTCGACAGTGCGTCGGCGACAATTTCGTCCGCCTCGCGCCGTGCACGGCCAAGTACGTTGTCGGCTTCGCGGCGCGCATCGGCAATTGCCTGGTCGGCGGTCTGCTGAGCGAACGCCCATGAATTCGCTCCGCTCAAGCTCGTTCATCGCTGACTGAATTTGTAATACACTCCGGGCTCCCCGCTTCGGGTAACGTAGTAGTAGGTTCCGTTATTGCTGCCCCCGAGGTACGTGTCAAAGCCCGCGAACTGTGACGACGCCCGATTGATCCATTTGTATGAACCGTCCGAGTTAGAGACCACGGCCCAGACGACACCGTAGCCGCCATTGCAGTTTTGAACAAAGGCTCTGTAATTCGCCTGGATCGCGACACATTTACTGGTGTCCGCATTGAATTTCAGCTCAAATAGGGCGCGCCCTCGATCGTTCCGCCTATCAGCGGCCTAGGTCAGGGCCGGGCGGCGCACCGTTGGCCATGCGGTGCCCGCCGTATCGCCCGGTGCCGCGCCCGTGCGTGAGGACCAGGCCGTCAGCCTCGCGAAAGTCGCGCCGAGCCGGAAAAGGTCACACTGGCCGGGACGGAACGCCGCGCATTGTCCGGGTCGGCCCCTCCAGCCTCAACGGTGCTTCGCATCCCGCAAGCGGGACGCGCCTGCGGCGCGCCGTTGACCCTGGAGCCTCTGCCGCCCCAGCGGGCCTGACGGCGAGGGCCAGGCCAGAGGCCAGGCCCGAAACGCGCACGGCGAACCTCCGCACAAAAAACCGGCACCTAACTGAACCTTGTCAGATACTTCCTCCGCCGCCGGAGTCGGTCCACCCTGCGCTACGAGCGTCAGCGTTCGCCTGGGCCCTCCGTGACGCCGACCCGATGTCGTGACTGGTAAGGACAGCGTGGCGCCGACGCCGCCTCAGGTCAAATATTATGCCCCAGACAACCAGAGCGACAATTGGGACGAGAACGACCAGCAAGATGGTCATCATAATCTCCTTCCGGAGGTGTTCTCAGAGTACGCGTCCCAAACAAGTCTGTGGGCATGGACGTTGGCTCGATTATTTGCGCTGTCAAGAAATTCCTAAAAGTAGCCGAGGGCCGATGAGGTGCCACCCTTCGTGCGCAATAACGGCACCGTCGTCATCTCACAGCGCGCACCGTGAGGTCCTTGCGTGGACCAACAGGACTGACAAGACGCCGTTAACCCGTCAACTGCACCTTGACAGTAGACCGGCTATCGAGCGAGCTTGCTCGCTTGACCGCGCTGGCCGCACAGCGACGCTCAACGCCGCCATCTACCGCGCGACGCTGATCAGCGTTTCAGCAGATCAGTGCGGGAGCGGGCAGGTAGCGGGTAAGGCCGTAGATCTCTACGGATCAGATGATTCACGGCGCGGCTAATACGAACTGGCCGCCAAGCGGTTGACACCCACGGCTGACACCAACGAGCCCGGATTCCAGCGGATTTCAGCAGACCAGCAGAAGCGGTCAGCCCAGGCCATGGACGGGGGACGCTCTGTGCGGATTTTGCAAATAGAGGGTCACGAGTAGCCAGGCGTGTCCGTGCCATCCGCGTGCCGGAACAGGGCAGAAACCGGGGACATTGAGCGGCACCAAGACGACGAGCAAACCAACGCTGACCAGCGTCACAGCAGTTGAGTGCGGACCCAGATTCGACATGGTAAGGAGAAGGTCTACGGTTCGATTCCGTAACGGGGCTCCAGCTCAACGCGTTATTTCGAACGCCACTTTCCAAGATCAAGAGACTAAATTTCAAGGTCAAGAGACTAGCGCGGCACTGACGGGGCTGGACAGCGCCACGTAGCCGGGCAAACAAGAGCTTCTGGCCTGCGGGTATCACCGGAGTCAGCCGTTGCGCGTCTCCGTAGCACGGAGAATCGGGCCCGTCGTCTCTGACGGTCGCGCGCCTGTATCGAGGGCGCGATCACGTGCCAGGCAGATGCGTGACAGGGCTTCGGCTGGTCACCCGCCATCTTGGCTTCGCGCATCAGTGCCTACCTCCGCCTTAGCGCTACCGCTGCCCGGGGGTATCTCCCGCTAACGCGCCATTTACTCGCGGCGTGACAATGCGACGCTCGGCTCGTGAACGGGGCGCGGGAATAGCCGCAGCATTCAGCGCTAGCCTCCAGGCATGAGCACTCAGCACGTCGGGGCCCCGGGGAGCTGCTGGTGCAGTATCGGTTGCTCACGATGGGTATCGATAGTGCGCGGATGATCACCGATGCCGGGGCTGATCTGGTGGTGTACGCCCCCGGGATCCGACTCGCAACGAGAGCCGCGCAGCTGTTCCCCCAGTAGCAGGCGTCTGCTCGACGCGCGGCACGTGAGTGCGCCACACCGAGAAATTCTTCAGGCCGATACCTGGGGGGTTTACAGAAGGGGCTGAGGTCCAGGCACTGCTGGCGAGGAAGGCTTCGAGGAGCCGCGGAGCAATAGTCAAGACCTGTGGGTGAAGTTCCTTTAGGCGGCTTTGTCGCCGGGTCTTTCGACGAGCTTGCCGCCGGTGAAGGTCGCGCCCGCGCGGACCAGGGCGACGAGATGGGGTGCGTTGACGGCGCGCCACCGGTCTTGTGCCGACTCGATGAGCTTGAAGGCCATGGCCAGCCCGGCCGCCCGCGATCCCGGGCCCTTGGTGACCTTGGTGCGGTGCCGGACCGTGGCGAATGTCGACTCGATCGGGTTGGTGGTCTGCAGATGCACCCAGTGCTCGCACGGATAGTCGAAGAAGGCCAGCAGCTGGTCAGCGTCGCCGGTGATCTTCGCGGTGGCCTTGGGGAACTTGGCCCCGTAGGCGGCATCGAAGGCCTTGACCGCCGCCCGGGCATGATCCTTGTCCTCCGCGCCCCAGATCTCCGCCAGGGCCTTCTTCGCGCCCGGGTGCGCGGACTTGGGCAGCGTGGCCAGGACGTTCGCCGTTTTGTGGAACCAGCAGCGCTGTTCCCTGGTCTCGGGGAACACCTCGCGCAGCGCGCCCCAGAACCCCAGCGCGCCGTCCCCGGCGGCCAGGACCGGCGCGCGCATGCCGCGGCGGGCGCAGTCCCGCAGCAGGTCCGCCCACGACTCCGCGGACTCCCGGTATCCGTCCGCCAGGGCGATCAGCTCCTTGCGGCCGTCCGCGCGGACCCCGATCAGCACCAGCAGGCACAGCTTGTGCTCCTCCAGCCGGATGTTCACGTGGATCCCGTCCGCCCACAAGTACACGTAGTCCACCCCGGGCAGGTCCCGGGCCGCGAACGCCCGCTGCTCGGCCTGCCACTGCTCGGTCAGCCGGGTGATCACCGCCGCCGACAGCCCCGCTGAGCTGCCCAGGAACTGGCCGAGAGCGGGTACGAAGTCCCCGCTGGACAACCCGTGCAGATACAGCAGCGGCAGCACCTCGGTGACCTTCGGGGTCTTGCGCGCCCACGGCGGCAAGATCGCCGAGGAGAACCGCTGCCGCTCACCCGTGTCCGGGTCGGTGCGCTTGTCATTGACCCGCGGCACCGTCACCTGCACAGCACCCGCGCTGGTCAGCACCTCCCGGCTGTGATGAGAGCCGTTGCGGACCACCAGCCGGCGGCCGTCCGCGTCCCGCTCAGCGGCGTGCGCCGCGATGTAGGCATCCACCTCGGCCTGCAGCGCCTCGGCCAGCATCCGCCGGGCACCCTCCCGCACGATCTCATCGATCAGCGACCCCGGCCGACCCGGTTCCTCTCCCGCCGATCCCTCCTGCACTACCGTGAGCACGGGCGTACCTTCCCGGCCGGCGTTGCACCGCCAGCCTTGCTTAAGACCTGACATGGCATCCGGGAGGGTACGCCCCTTCCGGCTCAACCACAGGTTTCAAGCATTGCTCGAGCCGCGAGCCGGTATTGCATCCGTTTCAGCCGGGACTTCACCAGCGCGGTCAGTTCGGCGAGGTTGCTTCTGGCCAGATTGGCTAGGGACCTCTTGAGGTGCGACCACACCGGCTCGACCCGGTTGAGCTCGTGGGCGTGCGGCCTTAAGTCCTGGCCAGACTCGTCTTCTAAGACGATCCAGCCGCCCAAGTCCGCCGCCCTCCTCCGCATCCAGCCCGTTACCATCCGGGTACCTCATGCACCGGGCATATCGCAGGATAGGTCAGCCGTCACATGGCCAGTAACCCCGTCATTGACGATGTTGGGAGTTACGCCGTTGAGGTTACGGTCCCCGACGGTGGCGATCATCGAGTAGTAGGTGCGGGCCAGGAAGTACCGGCCGGTGGCTGCTCGCTCGCGCAGGTCGCCCAGAAGCCGGTCGCCTTCCCCAGGGGTAAGTGCGCCGGTGCGGACGAGTTCGCGGGCGACGGGCTCGATGAGCCACTGGTAGGCGGCGCCGGGATCACGCGACAGGCGTACCTGAGGCGTCACGGTGACGTCGGTGAATCCATAGCGTTCTAGCTGCCAGGGCAGTTCGCGGACGATGAGGCCGTTGTGCATCTGGTCGCAGAGCAGATGCGTGAACCGGCGGCCAAGTTCTCGGTCGGTGACGGCCAGGCAGGTACTATCCCAATCCCATTCCCCGACCGAAATCAGCCCTGTGGGTGCCAGCACCCGGCGCATCTCGGTGATGGCTCGCCACGGGTCGGCCAGATGAAGCAGTATCTGGGTAGCGACGACGCGATCGAAGGAGGCATCGGGGAAAGGCAGGTCGTAGGCGTTGCCGACCCCGAACAACACGTTGGTCTCACCGGCTGCCGTGCGTTGCTGCGCCTGGGCGATGAGCGTCGCACTCAGATCGATACCAACCGCCGGACCGGGTGCGATGAGCGGAGCCAAGATCCGCAGATAGCCGCCCGTCCCGCAGCCGACGTCCAGCACCCGCAGGCCCGCCCGCAACTCCAGCGGACCGAACGCTGTGGCCGGATCACGCCGGGCCTGATCGAGCCCCTGTGCGCGGGTCGCATCGAGCAGCGAGGCATAGAACGAAGGATCGCTGGTCTGGTCAACCCGAACCCAGCTAGCACTGAAGTTGGTCGCCGGTACCCGCTCGCTCATCCGGACACACTCCCCACGCTGCCGCAACGTGCCGATCACAAGTGAGCGTAGAACCCGGCACGCCCGCGACCCGCATTCCTGGCCAGCGATGGTAACTCGAAGCCCAAGACCCCAGACCCGCGGGATCTTCAGGCCGTCCTCCGGCGTCCTCCTCTTTCTCGGACCTGGTGTAGGCGAATGGGTCAATATGGCCCGCAGGCGTCAGCGCTGTAGATCGCAGCGGGCTGGGCGCGAGCCCGGCTGGACCCCCGGCTTTTCTTTACTGGACCTTAAGAGACTGTCAGGCTTGGCGGATGATGCCGACAGTCAGGTACTGCAGCACGCCTGCGGGTCGCGTCGCCTATTCGACGGTTGGCTCTGGTCCGCCGCTGTTGTGTGAAACGGGCTGGGTTTCGCATCTCCGTGGCCAGCTGGAGTTGTTTGCCTTCGGCAGCTTCATCGAGCGCCTGGCGGAGCGGTTCACCGTGATCCGTTACGACAAACCCGGGTGCGGCCTTTCGGATAGAGACTCGGTGGACCTGTCGTTCGACGGGCAGGTGGCGACGGCGCTGGCGGTAGCAGACGCGGTTGGCGCTGACCGCTTTTGCTTGTTCGGGGCGTCACAGGGGGGCCAGATCGCCGCGGCTGTGGCGGCGAGGTCCCCTGATCGTGTCGAGGCGCTGGTGCTGTACGGGATGTGTGCCAGCGGCGCGGATCTGGCACCTCCGGAGGTGAGGGACTCGATCGTCTCCCTGATGCAGGCAAATTGGGGCCTTGGGCTGAAGATGATGACCGGCATCTTCATCCCGGACCCGAGTCCGGACGACATCGATGCGATGGCCCGGTTTCAGCGGGAGAGCGCCTCGGCCGCTGTGGGGAGCCGGCTTCTCGAGATCTATTACGACACTGACATCAGGGAGTTGCTCCCAGCGATCCGTGCGCGGACGGCGATCCTGCACCGCGAGGGTGACCGGGCCACAGGATTCAAGCTCGGGCAAGAGGTAGCCTCGCTGGTTCCTGGCGCGGTGCTGTTCCCGCTACCGGGTTCCAGCCATCTCTTTTATCACGGGGACTGGGCTGGGGTGCTGAGCACCATGCTGGGCTTCCTCGATGAGCCTGCGGGCTCGCTAGTCCCGCTCACTGACCGTGAGCTTGAAGTAGCCGAGCTGGTCGCCGGGGGGCTGACAAACCATTCCATCGCTATGCGATTGTCGATCGCGCCACGGACGGCGGAGGCGCACCTCGAGAACATCCGGCACAAGCTGGCTGTGCATTCGCGTGCGCAGATCGCGACGTGGGTGACCGAGCACCGGCTTCGCGCTGAGCACCTAGGTAGTTCGGCCGACGCGCGCCCTGGCCAGAACCCTCCGGCTGGCGATATACCGGCGGATGGCCGGTAGTTCACCCGATAGCGGCGCAGAGCTGACCGGTTCTAGCGTCAAGATATGCCTGACACCACGAAGTCCGTCCGCTCCGCCGCCATCAGGGTTGGCATGTTCCCGCCCCCTAACCTGCTCGGCCGGGGTCCAGAGACGGCCAGGCAATTCCTGGCCCAGGCCGCGGACGCGGGCATCGACTATGTCTGCTGCGGCGACCACGTGAGCTTCTTCGGCATCGGCTCCGACGGCCTGGTGCAAGCCACAGTGCTGGCGATGCTCCATCCGACGTTGCCCATCCACATTGGCGTTTACCTGCTGCCGCTGCGCCATCCTGTGCTGGTAGCCCGGCAGCTCGCTGACTTCGCCCAGCTCGCTCCCGGACGGCTCGTCTTCGGAGTCGGCGTGGGTGGCGAAGACCGCCACGAGGTCTCGATGTGCGGAGTCGACCCAGCGACGCGCGGCGAGCGGATGAATGAGTGCCTCGCCATCCTCCGGCAGCTCCTGACCGGTACGCCGGTCAGCTTCCACGGCGCGTTCTTCGACCTGGACGACGCGGTCATCGCGCCCGCATCGGCCGCCCCGATTCCGATCATCATCGGCGGTCGATCAGACCTGGCGATCCGGCGGGCTGGCCGGCTGGGCGATGGCTGGCTCGGTATCTGGAACTCTCCGGCACGTTTCGCCGCCGCCACCCAGCTGGCAGCGGACGAGGCGGCCCGCAGCGGACGAGACGACCCGCCGACCCATCATGCGATGCAGGTATGGTGCGGGATCGCGGACTCAAGGGAGTCTGCTCTGGCCTGCATCGCGCCCGCGATGCAGGCCTACTACCAGCTCCCCTTCGAGCGCTTCGAGCGCTACTGCCCGTACGGCACCGCCGATGACGTCGCCGAGTTCCTCACGCCCTACGCCGACGCTGGCTGCACGGAATTCAACCTCATCCCGCAGTCACCCGACCATGACCAGGCCATCGCAGGCGTGGCAGCGGTGAAGAAGCTACTGGCACGGACATGACCGGCTCCCTGGTCATCGCGCCGCGGTTCTGCGGCCCCCCCGACAGCGGCAACGGCGGCTACGTGTGCGGGCTCATCGCCGGCTACATCGACGGACCTGCTGAAGTTACGCTACGCCAGCCGCCGCCGCTGGAAACGCCCCTGGCCGTCGAGCGCGACGACCACGGCTCAGCGCGAGTCCTCGACGGACAAACCTTGATAGCCGAGGCAACCAGGTCGCCAGGCGGCCCGGCGCCGCAACTCCCCGACCCTGTCTCGGTCCAGCAGGCCAGCTCCGCAGGCGCAAGGTCTCAGCTGCGGATACACCCGGAACTGCATCCCTTTCCCACCTGCTTCGTGTGCGGGCCAGACCGCCGGCCAGGTGACGGACTGCACATCCTGGTCGGACCGGTGGCAGGCCGGCAGCTGTCAGCTGATGTCTGGTATCCCGGCTCAGAGCTCACGAGCACAAATGGCCACGTCCGGCCTGAGTTCATGTGGGCGGCGCTCGACTGCGCCGGAGGCATCGGAGCAATCGGGGACGTCGTCCCGGGTCGCGCGCCATTCGTGCTCGGTCGTCTGTCGGCTCGCCAGATTGGCGAGGTCAGCGCAGGCGAGCCACATGTCGTGCTCGGCTGGCGCCTAGCAGTGGAGGGCCGAAAAATGGTAGCTGGCTCCGCACTGTTCACAGCATCCGGACAGCCAGTCGCGGTGGAGCAGGCCACCTGGATCCGTCTCAGATGACGCCGCACCGCCACGGAGCACGCGGCACAACGAGAGGTGAAAGCCATGACCCGAAAATCTGTAGTCAGCGGCCTGCTCCCGGCAGCGCTCGGTCCGTACAGCCATGCGATCGTTGCGGGCGGCTTCGTGTTCTGCTCCGGAACAGCAGGAATCGACCCCCATACGGGTACTGTCCGTGACGGCATCGAGGCCCAGATCGAACAGGCGCTCCGAAACCTTGCGGCCATCCTCCAGGCGGCCGGGGCGTCGACGGCCGATCTGGTCAAGACAACGATCTTCTACACCCACATTGATGAGTTCCCCAAGATCAATCAGGTCTACGCCCAGCACATGCCAGACCCCCCGCCGGCGCGCTCGGCGCCGGCGAACGTCGAACTGCCCCGCGGGCTGCTCGTCTCGATCGACGCCATCGCCGTAATTCCGGCCGAGGCTGACGGAAAGCCAGTCTCACCATGACGGCCAAACCGTCGGGCCTGCGGCCCGGGCCCGACATCGCCGTCGGGGCGTGGGCTGGACTGCCTGTGGTGGGGTGGGTGTGAGGATGGCGGTCATGGACGCTGGTGTTCATCTGCCGTTGATCGACTTCGACGGCGGGGGGTTCTCCTACCGTCGGCTCGCCGAGACGGTGGACGCCGCGCGGGCGTCCGGGTTCGGAGCGGTTTCGGCCAATGATCATTTCCTGTTTTCCGCGCCCTGGCTTGATGGGCTGACGGCGCTGGCAGCGGTGATCGAGCGGTCAGGCGGGATGCAGCTGGTGACCACCGTGGCGCTGGCGGCCTTGCGCGGGCCGGTGCCATTGGCCAAGGCGCTGTCGGCACTGGACGTGCTGTCCAATGGCCGGGTGATCGCCGGTGTCGGCCCGGGTTCGTCCAGGGCCGACTACGACGCGGTGGGCGTGCCGTTCGAGCAGCGGTGGCAGCGCTTCGACGAGACGCTCCAGCCGATCAGGGCCATGCTCCAGCCGGCAACTGCCGGCGACGGCGGCGCGCCGGCCGGGAGCCTGCTCCCGCCGCCGCGGCAAAGCTGTGGAATACCGGTCTGGATCGGGAGCTGGGGCTCCCGGGCTGGCATGCGCCGCGTTGCCCGGGCCGGCGATGGCTGGCTTGCCTCGGCCTACAACACCACCCCGGAGGCTTTCACGGCGGCCATGGAGGTCCTGGGCGATGAGCTCGAAAGCCGGCAAAGGCCGTCCGGCGACTTCCCGAACGCGCTGGTCACGATGTGGTCCTGGATTACCGGCAGCCGGTCAGAGGCCGACCGGGTTCTGTCCGAGATCATCGCTCCGCTGGTCAGGCGAGACCCGGCCGAGCTCCGCGGCCGGATCTGCGTCGGCTCGGCGGGCGAGTGCGCCGAGCTGCTGTCCCGGTATGCCCGCGCGGGGTGTCAGCGAGTCCACTTCTGGCCGCTGGGTGACGAGCGGCGCCAGATAGAGCTGATCGCGGGCAAGGTCATGTCGCAAGTTTCGTGCTGAGTGACTCGCGGGTCCTCGTCGTCATCTCCGGCTCCCGCCGCTGGATTGATGTGCCCTGCGGCATGCGTGCGCTGGATCGGCCGTGCCTGCGTGTTAACGCGGTTCGGATTCAGTGGCACCTGCGTGGCCACCCACGTCCGGCACGAATCAGCATTATGAGCAGTTCGAATGAGCCGACGAGCGCCAGGGCGGCCCAGGCGCTGACCAGCGCACCGGCCATGGCCCACGCCGTGGGCCAGGTTGGCGCCGACCGTGGCCACGATCCCCGAGCCCAGGCTCCAGGCGGCCAGCCGTGGTACCGGCTGGGCGCGGCGGCTAGCGTCCAGTACCACCATGGGGTCTTCCGTTCATCCTGGCCCTTGGGGTCGTCGGCACGATCCGCACGCTCGGCGCGGCGGTTCCCATAGATCGTTCCTCTCGCGGGACGGTCAGTGTCCGCACCGGTGCAGCCGTCATAGCCGCCGCAGATTAAATCGGGCGGGACCGGGTAATTGAGCGGCCTAGCGAAGGACTGAATTCATTGGCTGATAAGGACCGGGAAAGCACTGAAATGCCCCCTCGCCCGGCGCCTGTCACCCCGTCCGAGGGGACGGAGCGGCCGGACGGTCTGGCGTTCAACGTCGAGGAAGGCGCCGATCTGCCAGGAGTGCCGACAGGCGACCAGCATCCCAGGAACACCAGTACCGTGCCTGCCCATGAGAGCGGGGCCGGCGTCGGGTTGGAAGTCCCCGGGGATGAGACGGTAGCTGGGGACCGGCCAGAGAATTAGTATCGGCCGGTTCAGGTCCGACTTGCGGTAATGATGCCTGGCGCTGGAGAACCCGATGGGTGCGCGAAACTCATACTCGCTGTCTTCCCTAGCGGGCATAGCCGATACTCGGCCTTAGCTAATAGTTAGGAAGGCGTGCTACTTTCCCGCGCGATCAGGTCATAGCTGACACGCACGTTGCGTGGTTTCACCTGCGGAGCTTCTAGCCGCTGGATCAGCATTTCCACTGCTATTTCCGCGATCCTGGCTTTGTCCGGCCGGATGGAGGTGAGCGACGGCGTGGCGAACCCGGCCTCCTCAATATCGTCGAAGCCGACGACGCAGACGTCGGAGGGCACCCGCACACCCTGCTCGTAGCATTCGCGGAGCACGCCGAGGGCGAGTTCGTCATTGAAGCAGAACACGCCGTCTGGCGGGTCGGGCCGGCTGAGCAGCGAGCGCGCCGCGGCGGCCCCGCTCGCCCGCTTGTAGTCCGGGGTGCGGGCGTACAAACCTTCGGCAGGCAGGGCGGCCGCATTCAGTTCCTGCCGGTAGCCCTTGAGCCGGAGCCGGGAGGTCGCATCCGACACACTGGCGCTGCCGCCCATCGCGGCGATCTGGCGGCAGCCAGCGTCGATGAGATGCCGGACAGCCGCACGAGCCGCCTGCACGTTGTCGATGCCGACGTGGTCGAATGCGCTGTTGGCGGTTCGCTCACCGAGCAGCACCACCGGCGTGCTCGGCGCCAGGCCGGCCAGGTCACGGCCGCGCAGGCCCTGTGAACTGAGCAGCACGCCATCCACCCAGCTCGACTGAGTGGCCACGTCCAGCAGCTCGCGCTCGCGGTCGGGGGCGCCTCCCGTCTCGTCGATCATGACGGTGCAGCCTCGTTCACTGGCCCGCTCGACGACCTCGTGTGCGAGTTCGCTGAAGTAGGTAACGGCAATCTCGGGTACCAGCAGGGTGATGATTCCGGTACGGCCCTGCCGCAAGCTGCGGGCCAGCAAATTAGGCCGGTAATTCAGCTCACTCAGCGCCGCTTCCACCTTGACCCGCATCGCGGGTGAAATGTGGGGAAAGCCGTTGACCACATTGGACACCGTGCGCGGCGATACCCCGGCGTGCCGGGCGACATCACGCAAGGTCACAGCCACGTGGCTATGTTCTCATAGGTCTGCTGGGCCGCCGGGTTCCTCGTCGTGCCATCCGGAGGTGGAGCCGGCGTCGAGGCCGATGCCGTCCTTCGTGCCGGTGACGATCTGCCGGATCACCTCGAGCGGCAGCTTGGGGATTCCGGTGGCGGACAGCAGGCCGTTGGCTTCCTGCCCGGTATCCATGAACTGGGTGTAGCAGAAACCGCCTATGCCGCGGCTCTCCCGCAGGGCACCGAACAGTTCCCGTAGCAGAGACCCGTACTCAGAGTCTGAGCTTGCGTCCGTGTAGCCCCACGCATGATCCCCGCTGGCTAGCGAGATGCCGCCGAATTCTGTGATCATGAGGGGAGTGTTTCCGTCCGCGAAAGCCTCCAGTTGCTGCTGGCCGATGACCGGGCGCCGCTGCTGCGGACCGTGCGCCGACCGCACCACCTCGCTGGCCGCCTCGTCCGTGGCGTACCGGGCACGGAGCTCGTTGGCGTCGGATGAGTAATCATGCAGTCCCAGGATGTCGCTGTCTACGTGTTCCCACCCTTCGTTGGACACCACGGGGCGGCTCGGGTCGAGCGCCCGCGTCAGGCTGGCCAGCGACCGGGCGAAGTTCTGCTGAGCCGGGCTGCGGGCGATGTCCTGCACTCCCCAGCTCTCGTTGATCGGCACCCACACGACGACGGCGGGATGACTGCGATCCCGGCGGACCAGCTCCATCCACTCCGTCACCAGCAAGGTAACGGCGGTGGCCGAGAAGCTGTACGCGGCCGCGGTCTCGGCCCACACCATCAGCCCCAGCCGGTCAGCCCAGAACAGGAAGCGCGGGTCCTCGGCCTTCTGGTGGACACGGACGGCGTTGAATCCCATCTGTTTGGCCAGCTCCACCTCGCCCCGTAGCTGCGCCGATCCCTCCGAGGCCAGGTGGGTCCGGGACCGGTAGCCCTGGTTCAGCACGGCGCGAAGGAAGCAGGGCTGCCCGTTGAGCTGGAACGACCCATCGCCCACCGAGACCGTCCGCAGGCCGGTGTAGCTGGCCACCGCGTCGACCACCGATGCTGACCGGCGATCTCGCAGCACGACCTCGATATCTAGCAGAGCCGGGTGGTCCGGGGTCCACAGCAAACGGGCCCGATCCTGCCCGTTCCGCAGCGCGGCCAGCGGAATGTCGACGTTGACGGTCCTGTCCGGCACACCCACCGACAGGTCAGCCAGTATTTCCTCACCCAGGCGGACCGTCAGTTCAAGCGTGAGATCGCGCGACGGATATCTGGCCAGCGTGATCTCGCTGTGGACCGTCGCCGCGAGCAGATCAGGAGTCCAGGCCACGTCGGCTATGTGCAGCTCCGGAATGGTCTCGGCCCATACGGTCTGCCAGATCCCCGTCGTCCGTTCGTACCAGATCCCGTGCGGCTCCGTGCGCCAGTCCTGCTTGCCGCGCGGCTGCGCCAGGTCGGCCGGCTGGTCCTCCGCCCGCACCACCAGCACATGGTCATCCACGTCCGCGGCTATCGCCTGGGTGATGTCGGCGTTGAAAGGGGTCTGCCCGCCGACGTGACTGCAGACGAGCTGCCCGTCGAGCCACACCTGGGCGCGGAAGTCGACGGCCCCGAAGTGGACAAGAACCCGCTGCTGAGCATTCCGGTTGCCTAGCGATTCTCCCGGGATCCGGCGGCGATACCAGACGACCGGATGGATACCGCGGTCACCGATCAGGGAGGCCGGAGACTCCGGCGGGAACGGCACCTGGATGCGGTGAGTGAACGGCTCGGCAGCGGGGCGGTCGAACCAGTGCGCGGCGACGCCTTCGTCCGTGTCGTCGAAAGCGAACTCCCACGTGCCGTCCAGGCTCACCCAGTCCTCACGGCACAGCATCGGCCTCGGATAGGAACCGTCCTGCCGGGTCGCTCTCAACCGAAGGTCCTTCCGCTCGCTGCCCTCCCAGACAGCATGCCCGGTGCGTTGCATCGATGCAACATAAACCGTGTTTGTTTCGGCTAAGGCGCAGTTCAGGTGTCCTTGCATCGATGCAAGGACACCTCTTGCATCGATGCAAATTTTATGCGACAGTCGCGCTGTAACTCACCTCACAAAGCCGTCAGGTTAGGAGCGCAGATCGCATGAGCGGACCTATATCCCGCCGCCAGTTCCTGGCCGCGGGTGGGGGACTGACCCTCGCCGGGCTGATCTCGGCCTGCGCCTCGCCGGTGCTGACGAGTACCACCGGAGGCCAGCCCGCCACGGCCGACGTCATCTACTGGAACCTGTTCGGCGGCGGCGACGGGGCCAACATGACGCTGATGTTGGACGCGTTCCAGAAAGCGAGCCACCTGTCGGTCGAGTCGACGCTGCTGTCCTGGGGTAATCCCTACTACACCAAGCTGGCGCTCGCGGCATCGAGCGGCCGGCCGCCGGACGTGGCGATTTCGCACCTGTCCCGGCTCCCGCTGCTGGCCGAAGCCGGACTGCTGCAGCCGGTCGAGGACGCGGGCATCGCCGCCAGTGGGATCACCAAGGACAAGTTCACCCCCGCGGCCTGGGCCAAAGCCACCATCCAGGAGACGGTGTACGCGGTGCCGCTGGACACCCATCCTTTCGTGATGTTTTACAACGTGGACCTGGCCCGGAAGGCGGGCCTGCTGAACGTGGCAGGCGACAAGCTCAAGCCGATCAAGGGCCGGGACGACTTCACCGATGCCCTCAAGGCGATGAAAGAGGCCAGTGGGCAGTATGGCGCGATTTCAGCCAATACCGCCGACCCGGCCACCACCTGGCGATGGTTCATGACGTTGTACTCGGGCCTGGCCGGGCCGATCGTCTCCGATCAGGGCACCAGGGTGACAATTGATGCGGCCGCGCTGGAGGAAACGTTCGCCTTCATGCAGAGCCTTACCGGCCCGCTCGGCCTCATGCCGGGGAACGCCGCTGACGCGACGGTGACCACGCTGTTCAGTGAGGGCAAAGCTGGCTTCCTGTTCGACGGCGAGTGGCAGATCCCGACCTATCGCGGCGTCAAGCTGCCTGACGGCAAACCGCTCACCTTCAACGTCGTGCCGTTCCCGCCCATCCTCGGGGCCAAGCAGGTCGCTTACGCCGACTCCCACTCGCTGGTCATTCCCAAGAACCCGGGGCGCTCCCCGCAGCGGACGGCGGACGCGGTCGCCTTCATCAAGGGTCTGCTGGATCGCAGCTACATCTGGGCTCACGGCGGGCACATTCCGGCGTGGCGGCCGGTCCAGACCAGCAAGGCATTCCTTGACCAGAAGCCGCAGAGTAACTACATCCAGGCCGCCCTCGATGCTGTGTATGACCCACCCGGCTGGTACACCGGCGCGGGCTCGGACTTCCAGAACGCCATGGGCGGGGTGATCACCGAGGTCCTCGGCGGGGCCATCAGCCCGCGCAGCGGCGTCAGCGCGATGACCGCCAGCCTGAAGACGTTCTCGACCGCCATTCCCCCGGTGCGTTAGGAACAGGAGACCTCCATGACCACGACCGCGGCCGCCCCGACCGTACCCGCAGTCAGGACGCGGACCATCAGAGTCAGGCGGCCGGCTGGCAGCGACAACCGAGCCGGCTGGCTGTTCGCCACACCATTCCTCGTCCTCTACATTCTGTTCCTGATCGGGCCGGTCATCATCGGGCTGGTGATCAGCCTGTTCAACACGGCCACCGTGAAATCCGGCCTTGGTCACTGGGTCGGCGGATCGAACTATGCCGACGTCTTCAAGGACGCCGCTTTCTGGCAGTCGATGTGGCATTCAGTCCTGTTCACGCTGCTGACCACGCCCCCGCTGATCATCCTTCCGCTTCTGTTTGCCGTCTTTGCCGCCCGGATCTCCCGCAACCGGTGGTTCTTCCGGCTGGCGTTCTTCGCCCCCTACGTTGTGCCGTCCTCGGTGGTCTGCCTCATCTTCGCCTTCATGTACACGCCGCAGACCGGCCTCATCAGCAAGCTGTTCAGCGGGGTTGGTCTGTCCGCGCCGAATTTCCTCGGCAGCACCGGCGGCGCCTGGCTGGCCGTCACCCTGCTGACGGTGTAGTGGACGTTCGGTTTCAACTTCATCTTGTACACCGCGGCCCTCCAGGACATCCCCGAGGAAACCTACGAAGCCGCGTCCATCGACGGGGCGAGCCCGTGGCAGCAGATCCGGTCCATCACGATCCCGTTGCTGGGGCCCACCACCAGCCTGGTTCTGATCCTGCAGGTCCTGGCCTCGCTCAAGGTGTTCGACCAGATCTACATCCTGCTGTACGGCGGCCCCAATGAGTCCACCCGGCCGGTCATCGAATACATCTACGACACCGGATTCACCTCCTACCGAGGTGGCTACGCTGCCGCGGCGACGATGGTGTACTTCGTGATCCTCGTCGTCATCTCGGCCGGCTGGGCGCTCGTCCGCCGTCGCCGTAACCAGACTGCGAATGCGTGAAGGGACGGCCGCCACCATGACCGCAACCGCGCTGCCCGCGCCTAAGGGCACCCGCCGGGCCAATTCCAGCGCGAACCCCAGAATCAAGGCCTTCAACCGGCTCGCCGCGACCTGCCTGATCTTGTTCGCCCTGATCTGGCTGGTTCCCTTTGTGTGGGCCCTGATCACCTCGCTGCGGCCCGACAGCGAGATCACGGCGAACCCCGTTTCGATCTGGTCCAATCACTGGACCCTGCACGCGTACTCCAGCACCGTGACCACCAACCCGATCGGCTGGTGGTACCTGAACAGCTTCATCATCTCGACGCTGTCGGTGATCTTCACCCTGGTCGTGTGCTCCATGATCGGCTTCGGGCTGGCGCATCTGAACTTCCGCGGCAAATCGGTCGTCTTCGCCGTGATCCTGGCCGGGCTCATGCTGCCCACTGAGGCCCTGGTCCTGCCGCAGTTCATGGAGTTCCGGACCATCCACCTGCTGGGCACGTACTGGGCGCTGATTCTGCCGGCTCTCGCTGCCCCGGTGGCCGTCTTTGTCTTTCATGCCTTCCTGAAGCAGATCCCGGTCTCGCTCATCGAAGCGGCCCGGCTGGACGGCGCGGGCTGGTGGCGGGTGTACTACCAGGTCTGCATGCCCCTGTGCCGACCGGCTATTTCGGCGGTTGCGATCCTCACCTTCATCACGACCTGGAACGCCTTCCTGTGGCCGCTTCTGGTGCTCACCCAGACGAAATCACAGACAATCACGGTCGGACTGAGCAATCTGATCGGTGGTTCGGCGATCCAGTACGCCGAGACGATGGCCTCATCGGTGCTGGGCTTCCTGCCGCTGCTCGCAGTATTCCTGATCCTGCAGCGCCAGATCGTCCAGGGCGTCGCCAACACAGGGATCAAGTAGCCGGACCGACAGGGCTGATCGTGGCTCAGTGATGGATAACTAGCGCTATTACCGTCAATGTCGTCCAGACCAGTGCGAACAGGCCTGGTGCGGCGCGGAAGAAAAGCATGCTGCGCCATTGATCTGGCCCGGCACGGCGGTCACCTGGTCCGCGCACGGCCAGCCCCCACATCGTTGCTGAGAGCGCCGGATTTCGCTCTACGAGGTCAAGCTGGCGCGCATTCCACCTCAGGATGAGATCGGCCGTGGCCTGGATACCCGGCCAGGCCAGCAGGGCGAGCAGCAGACCAAGGACTGACAAGATCGGCGACACTATGGCGGAGAACCTCGCACCCCACGCTGTGCCGTTGCTCATGGCGGCTGTGAATGCGATCGTCAGGAAAGCTTCGGCTCCGACCAGCGCGTTCACCCGTTCATGCAGCAGTCCGATCTCGAAACGAGTCTCCTCCCGGATAAAGGCCAGCTGATTTCTGCTGTCCGCCGACCCGCTGCTGTCCGGTTTTTTACTCGTGTGGTTGTCCATGACTGCTCAGTGTGCCGATGCGGTCCCCGGCTCGTCATGCCGGGAAAACCAGTTTTCGACGGATAAGGCTAGCCACGGCCGTCGGCCGTGGCGTGCTCGCTGTACCCCGCGGCGGCGATCACGTGGCCCTCGTGCTCGGCGCACGTTAGTGAATGTTTGATGTATCGGCCGTGGTGATACTGGCTGGGGCGGTTCACTCCTGGGGAAATCTGTCGGTTCTGCTCCGCGACCCCGATGGGGCGCTGATCAACCTCTACACCCCGATGACGGCACAGGCGCGGCAGCTGCAGGAGCGGCGGCAGCCGCAGATGCTGCCGCACCCAAACTCATAGCCGCTCCAACCGATCAGTAAGTGGGGGTTTGAAACGCTGGGCGGGCTGGGCGCTGGTGCGTGTCGTGGCGCCGGGTATGCGAGCGCGGGTCCCATGATCCTGATCTGTGACCATCAAGAAACAGGGGGGCCGCCTGTGCCCGGCCTACGCATGGCCCGGCCAGGAAGGTGGACGTCATCCCTCCGATCTGGCCGATGGCAAATGGGCGGTGATCGGGCCGCTGCTGTGGAGGTTCTCGGTCATGCACCGACTGTCGGACAACGACTTCGGCGTGACCCGCAAGGACTCGACCAAGGCCGGGAAGTACCGGCCGGGGTATGCAGAGGTGCTGCGGCTGGTCACCACGCTCTAGCTTGCTCGGAGCCTGGCCGGTCAGCGAGCCTGGGCCGGAATTGAAGCGGACATGTCCTGGGAGCCGAGGACGCTCAGCAGGCGCAGCTTGTCCGCCGCCTCGCTGCCGGGTGCAGCCGTGAAGACGATGATGCGCAGGTCGGCGCCGTGCACCGTCAGCACGTCGCAGTCGAGTTCGAGTTCGCCGGCATCGGGGTGATCGATGGTCTTGCGCTCGTGGCCATGGTGCGCGATGGCGGAAAGCTCCCACAGGTGAGCGAACGCCGGGCTTGATCTCCGCAGTGCGGTGATCATGTCCGAAAGGTCCCGGTCCGCTGGGTAGCGGGAGGCTACGTCGCGCAGATCGGCGACGAGCGATGCCCGGTGGTCGTCCGGGAAAGGGTGCCGTACGCGTCCGGGGCCGTCGTTGAAGATTCGCCACACGATGTTCGCCGGGCGGCCCGCTCGGCCGCGCACGTCGCCGGTCAGCGCCGTCCACAGGTCGTTCTGCTCAAGACGTGTCCAGGACGCGTCGAAGACGGCGACCGGGGTGCCGGCGAGGCGGTCGAGCAGGCGCTGCACGCTGGGGCCGATGTGCTGTGGCACGAGTCCGCTCAGCTCGGCCGCATGCCCAGCCAGGCGGCAGGCCAGTTCGTACTCTACGTCGGAAAGGCGCAGCGCCCGCGAGATGGCGCGCAGGACGCCCGCGCTGGGGTGGGCCCGGCCCTGTTCGAGCCGTTTGACGTAGTCCGGTGACACCCCTGCGAGCCAGGCGACCTCCTCGCGCCGCAACCCGGGTGTCTTCCGCGAGCCCCGCGCAAAAGGAGAGCCGACCTCTTCCGGCTGGACACGGGCACGCCACGAGCGCAGCAGCGCCGCCAGGTCGGGTGTTTGGCTCATGACTGCATTGTCAACTCCGCCGATCGCAACTGGGTGGCCCGGACTGTGCCACCCTGGCCGCGTCAGCCGTTCGGCGGCTCGGGGGACAGACTGGGCCACCCGATATCGCTGATTGCGCAGCAGACTCCGAGTGTGACTGAAACACAGCAGGAAACGAACCCGACGCCCGCTCTGGTGGCGCTGGTGACCGGGGCCAACAAGGGCATCGGCTTGGAAACGGTGCGGCGGCTGGCCGGGGCGGGCTACCGCGTCTACCTCACCGCCCGCAACCCCGAGCTCGGACAGCCCGCTGCGAGCACCGTCCGCGCGTCCTTCCTCCAGATGGACGTGACCTCCGATGAGTCCGTCCGCCACGCCGCGGAGGTCGTCGAGCAGGCCGACGGGCACCTGGACGTGCTGGTCAACAACGCCGGCATCACCGGTCCGCTCCGCGACGTCCACGACTACGTCGCGGACGACATTGCAACCGTCCTGATGACCAACGTCGTCGGGTACGTCCGCGTCATCCACGCATTCTTGCCGCTGCTCGAACGCGCCCGGGACCCCCGCATCGTCAACGTCAGCAGCGGACTAGGCTCCTTCGGCCTCTTCCACGACGAGAGCCGGATCGAATCCCGCGCAGGCACCCCGCTCTACGGCGCAGCCAAGGCAGCGATCAACATGCTCACCGCCCGGTACGCCAAGCTCCTGCCCGGCATCCGCATCAACGTCGCCGACCCCGGCATGACCGCCACCGACCTCAGCGGCGGACACGGCCACTCGGTCCGCGACGGGACAGACGCCATCATCGCCTACGCCCTCGCCGCACCAGGGGGTCCGGCCGGAACCTTCCGTGACCGCGACGGCGACCTTCCCTGGTAACCCGCCCCTCCCTGCCAGACCCGGTGACACCCCATTGATCGCGAAAGGATCCACCATGACCTACCTCATCATCGGAGCCACCGGCCACGTCGGCGGCGAGCTCGTGCCTCAGCTACTCGAGCAGGGCCACGCGGTGCGCGCCCTCGTCCGGGACGCCTCCCGCGCCGAGCGACTCCCGGCCGGCACCGGCATCGCCGTCGGCGATCTCGACGACGTCGAGAGCCTCACCGCCGCGGCCCGCGGCACTGACGGCGTGTTCTACCTGCAGGTCGCTCCGCTGCCCGCTCAGGCCGGGTACATGGTCCAGGCCGCGAAGGCGGCTGGCGTCAGCAAGATCGTCCTGCTCAGCTCACTTGGCACCGTGCTCCAGCCGCTGCCCATGATCGGTGCCCGGATCGCCGCCCGCGACGAGGTGTTCCGCCAGTCCGGGCTGGATGTCACCTACCTGCGCGCCAACGGCCTGATGTCGAACGCGCTGGGGTGGGTTCCCTCGATCCGTGACGAGGGCCGCGTCCTCGACGCCACCGACCCCGGACGGCAGGGAGTTGTCGACCCCTACGACGTCGCCCGCATCGGTGCGCTCGCTCTCACCCAGGACGGCCACGCCGGTCACGGTTACATCTTGAACGGACCGCAGGCGCTCACCGCGCGGGAACAGGTGCAGATCCTGGCCGGTATGCTCGGCCGGCCGATCGAGTTCATGCCGGTGACACCCGAGGAGTTCGCCCGCCACAGCGTCGAGCACGGGACCCCGCCCGAGATGGCGGGTGCCGTGCAGAACCTCAACGAGCTCTTTCGGGCCAGCCGGGCCGGCGTCCTCGCGGACGACATCACCAACCTGACCGGCATCGCTCCGCGGAGCTTCCGCCAGTGGGTCGAGCACCATGCCGGCGCCTTCAAGTGACGCGGCGCTTCACTGCGCTTCGGGAAACGGGCCGGCCCTGGTGAGCAGCCCGGGCACGGGACTGCCGAGCGCGTCGGTCAGCAGGCTGGTGGCCGCCGCTAGCCCGGCGGCGGATACTCCGGTGTGCACTCCGGACCGGTCCAGGAGGTAAAGCAGGTCCTCGGTTGCGATGTTACCGGTGGCGGCCGGAGCGAACGGGCAGCCGCCGATCCCGCCTGCGCTGGCGTCGAGCGCCGCCGCGCCGCGCTCGACGGCGGTGATGGCGTTGGCGTAGCCAGTGTTGCGGGTGTTGTGAAAATGCCAGCGCACCGGGATACCGGGCGCCACGTCGGCGGCCACGTCGGCGAGAGCGCGGACCGCGGCTGGGACGCCGACGCCGATCGTGTCGGCCAGCGCGACCTCATCCGGCTGCGCCTGGACGCATCGGCTCAGCACCTCGGCAACCCGGTCGGGGGCGACTTCACCCTCAAACGGGCAGCCGAAGGCGGCGGCGACGGTGACGGTCGTGCGCAGCCCGGCGGCGCGGGCCCGGGACGCGATCCGGCTCCACGCCGCGATCGCCTCGCTTACCGTTACTCCCTGATTCCGCCGGCTGAAGGTGTCGGTGGCGACGACGACCACGTTCACCTCGTCCAGGCCGGCCCGGATCGCCCGGTCCAGGCCGCGCTCGTTCAGCACAAGCCCGCTCCAAGAGATGGCTCCCCGGGGCAGCAGACCGCATAGCGCGTCGGCGTCGGCCAGTTGGGGCACGCGGGCCGGGTTCACGAAGCTCGTCGCCTCGATCCGGCGGACGCCGCTGGCCGCAAGCGAGCGGATCAGCTCGGCCTTCGCCTGGGTGGGCATGACCACCGTCTCGTTCTGCAGCCCGTCGCGCGGTGAGACTTCGACAATCTCTACAGATTGCATGCACATCATTCTGTCACAGCCAAAAATCAAAAGGCCCAGCGTAATTATCAGCCTGTTTACCTGCATGGCCTTGCGCTGGCGTCACCTGCGGGACCAGGATTACATGCAATCAGTGGAGGGGCCATGCGACAGGCTGCGGAGCAGGCCGCCGACGCCATCCGGGATGCCATCCTGGCCGGGCGGATCCCGGCGGGCGCACGGATTGCCGAGGCCGACCTGGCGCAGCAGCTGTCGGTGAGCCGGACGCCGGTCCGGGAGGCGCTGTCCCGGCTGGCCGCCGAGGGGCTGGTGGAGCTCAGCCCGAACCGGGGCGCGCGGGCCGCATCCTGGACGGCCGAGGAGCTGCGCGAAATTTTCGAGCTACGGCTGCGCCTGGAGCCTTATGCAGTCCGGCAGGCGGTACCGCGGCTGACCGCGGCACAGCTGGACGAGCTGTCCGGGCTGGCGCATTCCATGTTCAGGGCCGGGCAACAGGGGCACGACCAGGACCTCAACGCGATCATGGAGCTGAACCGCCGGTTTCACGGCCTGCTCGTCCAGATGGCCCGCAACAGCCCGCTCGCGTCTGCGCTGACCAGCGTCACCCACGCGGCGGTGGTGCACCAGAACTTCCATCACTACAGCCCGGGGGCGCTTTCCCGCAGTCTCGCCCATCACCTCGAGATCGTCGCGGCGGCGCGGGCGCGTGAGCCGGGCTGGGCCGAGGCGGTCATGCGCAGCCACTTGTACAACGCGCGGGCCACCATGCTGAGCGAGCCGACTCAGGGGCAGGCACCGGCTCAGGAGCACGAACCGGCTCAGGGGCCGGCACTAGCGGAGGCCCAGGGATCATGAGCGAGCTCCCACTGAGCGACCTGCGGGTCGTCGAGCTCGGCCAGCTGCTGGCCGGGCCGTTCTGCGGCCAGCTGCTCGGTGATTTCGGTGCCGAGGTGATCAAGGTTGAACAACCCGGCCGGGGGGATCCGATGCGGGATTGGGGCCGGGAGAAGCCGCACGGTAAATCGCTGTGGTGGCCGGTCGTGGCCCGGAACAAGATGTCGGTCACCTGCGATCTGCGTTCGCCCGACGGACAGGGGATGCTGCGCAGGCTGCTGGGCACCGCCGACGTTCTGGTGGAAAATTTCCGGCCAGGAACCCTGGAGCGCTGGGACCTGTCGCCGGAGACGCTCTGGGAACAGAACCCGGGCCTGATCATCACGCGGGTGACCGGTTACGGGCAGACCGGGCCGTACGCGCCGCGGGCTGGTTTCGGCTCGATCGGCGAGGCGATGGGCGGTATCCGGTACGTGATGGGCACGCCGGGTGAGCCGCCGGTCCGGGCCGGTATCTCGCTGGGTGATTCGCTCGCGGCGACGTTCGCCTGCCTGGGCACGCTGGTGGCGCTGCACCATCGGGAGCGGTCTGGCCGTGGCCAGGTGGTGGACTCTGCCATCTACGAGGCTGTTCTGACCATGATGGAGTCGCTGCTGCCGGAGTGGGCTGTGGCCGGCTACCAGCGGGAGCGGACCGGCGCGGTGCTCCCCAACGTGGCGCCGAGCAACGTCTACCCGACCGGTGACGGGGATCTGATCCTGATCGCCGCCAACCAGGACAGCGTGTTCGGCCGGCTCGCGACCGCCATGGGCCGCCCGGACCTGGCCGCCGAGCCGCGGTTCGCCACGCACTCCGCCCGCGGCACGTCCATGGCTGAGCTCGATGGGCTCATCGCCGCATGGACCGCCACGCTCAGCGCGGACGGCCTGCTGGCCCGGCTGCATGAAGCCGGCGTCCCGGCCGGGCGGATCTTCCGGGCCAAGGACATGTTCGCCGATCCCCACTTCGCCGCACGGCAAGCGATCGTCACGGTCCCGCACCCGGACTTCGGCGAGCTGCCCATGCAGAACGTCGCGCCGAAGCTGTCCGCCACCCCGGGCGCCGTCCGGTCCGCGGGGCCGGCCCTCGGCGAGCACAACGATCAGGTCTGGGGCGGGCTGCTCGGGCTCGACGCCACGGAACTAGCCAGGCTGCGCGCAGCCTTCGTCATTTGATCCCCAAGGGAGCACGAACATGAGCTATCGCCTCGGAGTCGACGTCGGCGGTACCTTCACCGACGTTCTGCTCGTCGACGAACAGGCCGGCTCGACCTGGCGGGCCAAGACGTCATCCACGCCGGGTGATCAGTCCGCTGGCGTGCTGCATGGCATCAACCAGGTCTGCGAGCAGGCCGGCGTCGACCGCAGCGCGATCGCCCACCTGCTGCACGGCACGACCGTGGCCACCAACGCCATCCTGGAGGGCAAGGGCGCGCGGGTGGGCCTGGTTACCACCGAAGGGTTCCGGCAGGTACTCCAGATCGCCCGGTCGTTCGTACCGGGGGGCCTGGCCGGCTGGATCATCTGGCCCAAGCCGGAGCCGCTGGCCGCCCTGGAGAACACCGTTGAAGTGCCCGGGCGGATCGCCAGCGACGGGTCCGTGGTCCGCGAGCTCGACGAGGATGCGGCCCGCGCCCAGCTGCGCCGGCTGCGCGCAGCCGGGATCGAGGCGCTGGCGATCTCGCTGATCAACGCCTTCGCCAACGATGCGCATGAGCGGCGGGTCGGGGAACTGGCCGCCGAGGAACTGCCGGGGGTGCCGGTTTCGCTGTCCAGCGTGGTGCTCCCCGAGATGCGCGAGTATGAGCGGGCCCTGACCACGGTGGCCAACGGCTACGTCCAGCCCCAGGTCGCCCGCTACGTGGCCAATCTCGGGGTCCAGCTCGCGGCGGAGGGGGTGCAGGCCCCGCTGTCCATCCTGCGCAGCGACGGCGGCCTCGCCGTGGCCGGCGCCGCGATCGGAGCGCCGGTCACGATGCTGCTGTCCGGCCCCGCTGGGGGAGTGGCCGGGGCGGTCTGGGTGGCCGGACAGTCCGGTCACCGCGACCTGCTGACCTTCGACATGGGCGGCACGTCGACGGACATCGCCCTGGTTCAGGGCCTCCGGCCGCGGGTGGGCCGGGAGACCAAGGTCGGGGACCTGACGGTGCGCGCCGCGGCGGTGGACGTGCGGACGGTCGGGGCGGGCGGCGGCTCGATCGCCCACGTTCCGGAACTGACCAGGGCCCTGCGGGTCGGGCCGCAGTCAGCGGGGGCCGATCCCGGGCCGGTGGCTTACGGCAAGGGCGGCAGTGAGCCGACCGTGACCGACGCCAACCTGGTGCTGGGCTACCTGCCCACCTCGCTCGCTGGCGGCGAGATCACCCTGGACGCAGAGGCGGCCCGGGCCGCGGTGCAGAAGGTGGCCGACGCGATGGGCCTGGGCAGCGCGGAGCAAGCGGCCGCCGGGATCATCGACATCGTCAACGAGAACATGCTGGGCGGCCTGCGCCTGGTCAGCGTGCAGCAGGGGTTCGATCCCCGGGACTTCGCGCTGGTCGCGTTCGGTGGCGCCGGGCCGCTGCACGCCAATGCGCTGGGCAGGCTGACCGGGGCCTGGCCGGTGATCGTGCCGCCCTCCCCGGGCGTGCTCTGTGCCCTGGGCGACGCAACCACCTCGGCCCGGGATGAGTCGGCCCGTACCTGCCTGCGCCGGTTCGCCGATCTGACCGGCGGCGAGCTGGCCGCGATCCTGCGCGACCTGTCGTCCGCCGCGTCCGGCCGGCTCGTCGGCCAGGGCATCGGGGAAGACGAACAGCAGACCGCCTTCCAGGTGGATGTCCGGTACTTCGGCCAGGGCTTCGACATCCCGGTGGACGTCGATCCGGCCTGGCTGGAAGACCCGGACGAGGCGCTGCGGACCATCGGCGAGCGGTTCGACGCCGAGCACGAGCGGCTCTTCTCCTTCGTCCTGGCTGTGGACCACGAGCTGGTCAACGCCC
The DNA here is from genome assembly GCA_965277615.1 of Streptosporangiaceae bacterium. Lineage (GTDB taxonomy): Bacteria > Actinomycetota > Actinomycetes > Streptosporangiales > Streptosporangiaceae > Bog-532. The sequence goes on from CBDIDG010000005.1 coordinate 2,537,236, forward strand.
GGGCGTCGGTCAGCGGGCCGCGCCCCACCGTCACCCCGACATCACTCGATCCCGGCACCAGCGATCCGGCTGCGGCCTGCACGGGGCAGGTGCGCATCTACGTGGACGGCGGCTGGCAGGACGCGGCCCGGTACGACCGGGCGCTGCTGCGTGCCGGGGATGTCCTGCCCGGCCCGGCCATCGTGACCGAGATGGACTCCACCACGCTGATCCTGCCTGGCCACGTCGCGACCGCCGACCCAGCAGGCAGCCTGCTGATCCGTCCCGTCCGCCCCGGCGACGCCGGCCTTGCCGACCAGGAGAGCTGAGCCATGGCCACCATCACCCAGCGCACCACTGCCCCGCTGAGCCGGGTCGACGTGGACCCCGTCACGCTGGACCTGATCGAGAACGGGCTGCGCAACGCCCGGTACGAGATGGACGAGGTGCTGTTCCGCACCGCGCTGTCCCCCGGCATCCGCGAGCAGCACGACGAGTTCCCGCTCATCGCCGACCCGAGCGGCAAGATGGTCGTCGGCCAGTTCGGCCTGTCCATTCCCGACTTCCTGGACGGCTTCCACGGCGAGATCGGCGAAGGTGACGTGCTCCTCACCTCCGACCCGTACGCCTGCGGCGCCGCGATCAGCCACGCCAACGACTGGCTCGTGGTGCTGCCCGTCTACTTCGAGGGCCGGCTGGTCGGCTGGGCGTCGATGTTCGGCCATATGTCCGACGTCGGCGGCAAGACCCCCAGCTCCATGCCCACCGACGCGCGCACCATCTACGAGGAGGGCGTGGTCATCCCGCCGTTCACGCTGTACAAGGCGGGAACGCTGAACGAGGACGCGCTGCGCATCATCCTCAACCAGGTCCGGGTCCCGGACTGGAACCGCGCCGACCTGAACGGCCTGGTCGCCGCCTGCCGGACCGCCGCCCGGCGGGTCCAGGAAATGTGCGCCCGGTTCGGCGTGGAGACGTACCTGTCCGCGCTGGACGACCTGCTCGACCGGAATTACCGCGCCATGAAGACGCTGCTGCACGTGGTGTTCGAGGAGGGCCGGACTCTTTCGTTCACCGACTACATCGACGACGACGGCGTCGGGTACGGGCCGTATGAGCTGAAGCTGTCGCTGACCCGGACCGGGGACCAGGTGCACCTGGACTTCACCGGCTCGTCGCCGCAGGCGGTGGGCCCGGTGAACTATTACCTGAACGAGAACCTGGCCCGGATGTTCTTCGGCATCTACATGATCACCGTGGCGGACCCGCAGATCCTGTGGAACGACGGCTTCTACCCGCTGATCGACGTCACGATCCCCGACGGCTCGTACTGGAAACCCCGGCACCCGGCCGCGCTGAACGCGCGCAACCACGGGATCGGCCGGGTCTTCGACTTGTTCGGCGGCCTGCTGGGTCAGACCAACCCGGCCCTGCTGAACGCCGCCGGGTTCTCCTCGTCTCCGCACTTCATGTACTCCGGCAGTTACCGCGGCGGCGAGCGCCAGGGTGAGTGGTTCCAGCTGTACTCGATCGGCTTCGGCGGTATCCCCGGCCGCCCCCTGGGCGACGGCCCGGACGGTCACTCGCTGTGGCCCAGCTTCGTGAACATCCCGTGTGAGTTCCTGGAGTCGTACTACCCGCTGCGGATCGAGCGATGGGAGACCATCGCCGACACCGGCGGACCCGGACTGCACCGGGGCGGCAACGGCGTCGACGTCGCTTACCACTTCCTGGAGCCGGGGACGATCGCGATCCACGACGATCGCTGGCTCACCTACCCGTGGGGGGTCAACGGAGGACTGCCGGGCGCCCGGGGACGTAAGTGGGTCGACCGGGCCGACGGCACCCGCGAGGTGCTGCCCAGCAAGTGCCACGACGTGCCGGTGGCGCCCGGGGACGTGCTGCACTTCGTCACCTGGGGCGGTGGGGGCTGGGGCGACCCGCTGGAACGGGACCTCGAGCTGGTGGCGGCCGAGGTGCGGCGCGGCCTGGTCACCGCGGGCGGAGCGCGCCGGTACGGGGTGGTGGTCAGCGGCGACGGGGCGGCCGACGCCGAAGCGACCCGCACGCTGCGCGACGAGCTGCGAGCTGGCCGCCCGGCTGAGCTGCCCGTTTTCGACACGGGGCCGCCGCTGGCCGAGATCTTGGCCCGGTGCCAGGAGGAGACCGGCCTGCCCGCGCCACGCCCTCCGGTCTGGACATGACCAGCCCCGGCCTGACCAGCGACGAGACATTCGGCGGGTCGCTGGGCTGGGGGCGCCGGCCGGCCTTGCTGCTGATTGACATGATGCGCGCCTACTTCACTCCCGGCTCGCCCTTCGACCTGGGCTCCGGCGCGGCCGTCGTCGGCTGCGGCCAGTTGCTGGCCGCAGCCCGCGCGGCCGGTCTGCCCGTACTGCACACCCGGGTCAGGTACCGCCCCGGCGCCAGCGACGGCGGGCTGTTCGTCCACAAGGTCGGCGCGTTGCGCCTGCTGGCGGAAGACGTCCCGGGCGACCTGGGAGAGTTCGTGGCCGGCCTGGAACCTCGGCCCGATGAGGTCGTCATCGTCAAGCAGTACGCCTCGGCCTTCTTCGGCACGTCGCTGGCAGCGACGTTGACCGCCGCCAGGATCGACACCGCAGTGATCGCGGGCGTGTCCACCTCCGGCTGCGTCCGTGCCAGTGCCACGGACGCCATGCAGCACGGCTTCCGGCCCATCGTGATCGCCGAAGCCTGCGGTGACCGGACCCCCGCCATCCACACCGCCAACGTCGCCGACCTGCAGGCCAAGTACGCCGACATCGCCACCATCGCCGAAGCCACCGCACACTTCACCGCCGGGGCCGCCGGATTACAGCGGCCTCGTTGTCTGAGCGCAGGTGCCCGACCGGCGAGCGGGTCGTGGGGCCCGGGGGCCCTGGGGGCCGCGTGAAGGGCGAGCGAGCGAGTGGCACCCCGTCCTGCCGCCACCATGGCGAGCGGCTGCGTCATGCCCTCCAGCGCGTACTTGCTGGCCCGGTAGGCGTTCACGAACGGCTTCCCACGACGCCACGACGCTGATGGCCGACCATTTATGTCGGTTTAGGTTCAGCTCCACCGTCGGACGCGGTGACATCTGGCAAACGGGCACGAACCTTTCCAAGGCTGAGCGACGGTGTTGGTTTGTAAGCATTCCACTCCGTATGGCGCGACCTGCGTAACGACTGGGGCGAGGACCTGCTCGCCCAGCACTACGCCGACCATCACTGAACGCTCACGCCCGGCCGCGGACCTCTTCGTGCTCCACCGGTGGTACAGCCTGGTACCACGGGTCCGGTGTCGGCGTTCCACGAGATACAGAATCTTGTCTCACTCACCATCGTTGGGCGCCCAGTCGACCGCAAGCAGTCGCCGCGACGGGCGATGAGACCAAGCACCTCTCGGAGTTCACGACGGCACGCAGCTGCGGGGGACTCTCCGGTGCTGACGTACCCGGCCCGTGGCTGGTTCCGGCCCCACGAGGCCGGCATCCCGGCATCCCGGCATCCAGCGCCCAGCCCAGCATCGCCTTCGCGAGCCTGGTCTTGGAGGCGAGTGACATCTCAGAACGTTGAGCTGTGCTCAAAGTCAAAGCAATGCTCTAAGGAGATGTCATGTGGCAGGTCGAGGTCTTTGGTGACGTCCGCGCCGACAGGCAGACCGTGTGGGCGTGGTACGAGGCGACCGACCAGGCGCCGTCGTGGGATCCGCTGATCAAGCGGATCGAGTCCGACGGGCCGCTGGAGCTCGGCGTGCGGGGCCGTAACCACCCGGTCAGCGGCCCGTCCGCGTCGTTCGTCTACACCGAGGTCACCCGGCTGGTGAGCTACACCGAGGTGTCGTCCGCTCCAGGCGCGAAGTTCGCGTTCACGCACCGGGTGACCGACCTCCCAGACGGCCGGCTGCGCCTCACGCACGGCGCCGAGGTGTCCGGGCCGCTGGCGAGGCTGTACTGCCCGCTGATGCGCACCCGGTTCGAGAAGGGCATGCGGGTAGCGATGGACAACCTGGTGCAGCTGGTCGAGACCGGACCGCCGCCGATCGCGACCGCCGCCGGCCCTGCGCCGGCTGGCTGACGCCCTTCTAGTATTGGCCGATGCCCTGGTCCATGCCGCCCACCCGACGCGCGCAGCGGCGCGAGGCGACGCTGGCCGAGATCCGCGACACCGCGCGAGCGCTGCTGGCCGAGTCCGGGCCGGACGCGGTGACCCTGCGCGGCATCGCCACGCGGCTGGGCATGGCACCGGCCGGGGTCCACTACTACTACGCCTCCCGCGATGACCTGCTCACCGCGATCATCATCGATGCCTTCGACGAGCTCGCCGCCGCGACGACCGGTGCGGCCCAGTCGGGCGGGCCGCGACTCGCCCATACACAGGTCTGGACCGACGCCGCGCTGACCTACCGCGCCTGGGCGATGGCCAATCCAGAGCTATTCCAGCTCGCTCACAGCGCCACGGCGACCCATCTCAAGAGCCGGCCGGGCTTGCTCGAGGCCAAGAACCGCGCCGTCCGCGCGCTCACCGATCCACTCGCCGCCGCCGTCGCCAGCGGCGAGATCGACCTGTCGTCCAGTACAGTACCGATTTCCCCCGCGCTGCGAGGCCAGCTGCAACGCTACGCCGCTGCCGCTGCGGTGCCATCCGACCCGCACCTGCAGCTGTTCCTGCTGCAGGCCTACACGCTCGTGCACGGCGCTGTCGTGCTCGCCGTCACCGGCAGCCTGCCCCGCGAACTGCTGGAGGACGACTCATTGTTCCAAGCCCAGCTGGCACGCCTGCTCCCGAACGCGCCCAGCAGGTCGGGCGACCACTGAGGGCGCGGGCCAGCGCACTGTCGTCGTAACGGATCCTGCGCACCCGTCTCCGCCGCGAACGCCCTGGCCGCAGCCTCATCCCGGTCACGCTCGCCGAGGTCCGCCGTCTACTGGCACACCTGATCACGCCCACCCCGCGCCGCGCCGCCGCCTGGAACTGGCCCACCTGGCGAAGACACCGCCAGCGCCGGGCCAGAACCAGCCACTACCCGTCAAGGACAGGCGCCCAACTACGATCGAGATGTCGTCATCCTCGTTCATGTTGCTGTGCCGGTGATGGCGCAATCCATGCGAGCGATGCCGGCGGCGAGCCGTTTTGCCAAAACCATGGCTGCGATCGCCTGGTTGCGAGTGAACAAGCGGTCGGCCCAGTCCGAGACGATCCACGCGCCCTGGCCATCAGCCGCCGCGTGCACGCTGTACCGTGCGGTTGCGATGACGCGCCCGTCGTACTCGGCGGTCATGAAGTCGTCGTCGATTCGAGCTGCCATGCGGGACCTCACTTTCGGTATTGAGGTCCGGAAGCCAGTGACAAACCAAGTGACAACAACCCCAGTTAACGCCAGACCGCATCAGTACGAGCTAGACAGCGTTACCGCCCCGAACTGCACTGACGCGACCCAGCGCGACCATCTCGGAGGTAACGAGCGTCCATGGCAAGGAGAAGGTCTACGGTTCGATTCCGAAACGGGGCTCCAGCTCACGAGGCCTTCCGGACCTCAGGTTTGTTGATCAAGTGCCAAACCAAGTGCCTACGGCGTAGCGGCTACATCCGCTGCGCCGCTGCCATCTTCTGAGTCGTCGCCGAAGACGGTGTCCATCACGTGGGATCGCCGCAGGCGCCGGCGCGGCCCATCGAGCCGGTCATGCCGTTGCTGCGCAGTGTGCGGACGAAGGCAGCGGACCGGAACTGGCTGCCCCGGTCCGAGTGCACCACCACTGTTCCCGCGGGTGAGCGCAGCGCGATGGCGAGGGGCCGTCCGCGGTGAACTGGCGGGCGACCAGGTTGTCGTGCGCTGGCGGCCCGGCCCTCCGGTCAGGCCGGGCTCCTTCGCGAAGGCGGACCAGATCTGCTGCTGGGGGCACAGCCGGGCGACCTTGTTCTCCCCGGCGGAGATGCCGCAGGCGGCCAGCTCGGCCGCGATGAACCGGTACCCGAACGCCGGGCCATCGGCGTGGATGTCCGCCGCCGCGTTGATCAGTTGCGCATCGTCCCAGTCCCGCTGCGGCACCGGCTCCATGCGCCAGGCATAGAACGCCTGCCTGGAAAAGCCCAGCACCCGGCAGGTCACCGCGACAGGAACACCGTCCGCGGCAAGGTCACGGATCACCCGGGGGAGGGTGATGACGCAGACCCAGCTGGCAGGCACGTTGGCGGGATGCGTGAACCGACATGCGCCTCTTAGCCCGCCAATTCCGATCTAGATCGGCGCATTAATTTATGAATTTTGCCTAGCAGGGATCTCATATGCCCCAAACAGCAGCTGCGGGTATCCCGGAGACGACGAAGAGCAACCAGCGGCTTGCCATCTTGCTGGCAATGGCAATGTTCGTGCTGGTCGTCGACACGTCGCTAATGAACGTGTCGATTTCAGCGGTCGTCCGGGATATCGGCACCACGGTGAGCGGGGTCCAGTCGGCCATCGCGCTCGAAGCGCTGGTCTCTGCCGCGTTCATCCTGATCGGTAGCAAGGTCGGGGATCTGATCGGGCGGAAGCTGGCGTATGTGCTGGGGCTGCTGGCTTATGCCGTCGGCGCCCTGGCGATGGCCTTCGCCCAGAGCCTGACCGCGATCATCGTGTTCTGGGCGGTGGTGGGCGGCCTGGGCGCGTCGCTCCTGCTGCCCGCCATGCAGTCCCTGATCCACGGCAACTTCGCAGGTGCGGCCCAGAAGAAGGCCTATGCCCTGGTCGGGGCATCGGCGGCGATCGCGGCCGCGGTCGGGCCGCTGTTCGGAGGCTTCGTCACCACCTATCTTTCCTGGCGGGTCGGGTTTCTCTTCGAGGTCGCTGTCATCGCGATCGTGCTATCGGGTATCAGGCTCGTGCATGACGTCCCGTACACCGGCTCCCGGCGCATTGACGTGGTGGGTGCCGTACTATCCGTCCTGGCCATGGGTGGCATCGTGCTGAGCATCCTGGTCTGGCAGGAAGGCGGCGAGTCCGTTCTTGCGATCCTGGCCGTCGGCGCGGCCGCGCTGGTCCTGCTGGCGTACTGGCTCAGGCGCCGCAAGCGCCAGGAGAAGCCGACGCTGCTGGACCCTGATCTGTTCCGGTCCAAGGTCTTCGAGTCCGGCGTAACCGGGCAGATGCTCCAGCAGATCGCCCTGGGCGGCACGATGATCGTCCTGCCGATCTACCTGCTGCTGGTGCTGGAGTACAACGCGCTGCAGGCGGGTCTGTCGCTTGCGCCGCTCTCGCTGACCATGTTCGTCGTGGCGATCGTGGCCGGGAAGAAGGCCGCGAAGCGGCGCCCGGCCGGCATCATCCGGCTGGGGTTCGCCACCTTGACGATCGGACTGGTCCTACTGATCCCGATCGTCCCTCGGGCGGACTCCGGCTGGTGGCTAGTGATCCCGCTGATGATCGCCGGCTGCGGGCTGGGCCTGCTGGTGTCCCAGCTCAACAACTACACGCTCTCCCCGATCTCGGACGAACGGGTCAGTGAGGCCGCGGGAGTGAATTCGGCCGCAGGATCGTTCGGCCTGTCCTTCGGGCTAGCGTTTGCCGGCGCCATCTTGCTGGCCGCCCTCTCCCTTAGCTTTACCAGTATGGCCAAGGCGAGCACCGTACTTTCCTCAGGCGAGCAGCAGCAGGTCGCGCACACGCTGGAGACCGACGCGCAAATAATGAGCAACACCCAGCTTGAACAGCAGCTCGCCAGCCACCCCAAAAAGGTGCAGAACGAGATCATCCGCATTAACACCGATGCCAGGCATCTAGCCCTTCAGATAGCCCTTCTCATCCCGATTCTCGCCGGCGCCTTGGGGCTGCTCAATTCGTTCCGCATGCTGCGCCTCCCAGACCCTGCACCTTCCGGCACCGCTGAAGGTGTGGCCTTGGGCTGACCCTCGCTCCTTCACCAAATCAACCAACGCAGCCCGGAGCCGCCGACAAACCGAGTGCCTACGGCTCCACACCACGGCCGACACAGCGCGACCTACCCAGACGTTCGCCCAGCCAGTGGCCGAGCCCGCGGAGCGCGTCGCGGGTCGCGGCCGAGGCGGTGGTACTGCCCCCAGCTCGGTTGACTCCTTGGTCAAGTCCTTTGGCGTGGTGTTTGGCGGTTAGCGCGTGATCCTTTGTTGTGAGTTAGGCGCTGAGCGCCTGCAGGTCGCTGTCGGGGGTCACCTCCGTCCCGGTGCCGGCCGCCGGGGCCAGGGTGATGCGGGAGCGGGTGAGGATGTCCAGGCCGAGGTAGCGGCGTCCTTCGGCCCATTCGTCGTGCTGTTCGGCCAGGACGGCGCCGACGAGGCGGATCAGGGCGTCGCGGCTGGGGAAGATCCCGACGACGTCGGTGCGGCGGCGGATCTCGCGGTTGAGGCGCTCCTGGGGATTGTTCGACCAGATCTGCCGCCACAGTTCCTTCGGGAAGCTGGTGAACGCCAGGACGTCCGCGCGGGCGCCGTCCAGATGCTCAGCGACCTTGGGCAGCTTCTCGCTGATCGCGTCGATCAGCCGGTCGTACTGGGCGTGGACGGAGGCGGCGTCGGGCTGATCGTAGACCGAGTGCAGCAGGGTCTTGACCCACGGCCAGGACGCCTTCGGGGTGACGGACATCAGGTTCGCGGCGTAGTGGGTGCGGCACCGCTGCCAGGCCGCTCCGGGCAAGGTGGCGCCGATCGCCTCGGTCAGGCCGCGGTGCGCATCAGAGGTGACGAGCTGGACGCCGGTCAGGCCGCGGGCGGTCAGGTCCCGGAAGAATCCCAGCCACCCGGCGCCGTCCTCAGCCGAGGTGACCTGCAGGCCCAGGATCTCCCGGTGCCCGTCCGCGTTCACCCCGGTGGCCAGCAGCGCATGCACATTGACCACCCGGCCGCCCTCACGGACCTTCAGCACCAGCGCGTCCGCCGCGACGAACGTGTAGGGCCCGGCGTCCAGCGGGCGGGTCCGGAACGCTTCCACCTGCTCATCCAGGTCCCGGGCCATCTCGCTGACCTGGGACCGGGACAGCCGGGTGATCCCCAGGGACTCGACCAGCTTCTCCATCCGCCGCGTACTGACACCGAGCAGGTAACAGGTCGCCACCACCGAGGTCAGGGCCGCCTCGGCGCGGCGGCGGCGTTCCAGCAGCCAGTCCGGGAAGTACGACCCGGACCGCAGCTTGGGGATCGCCACGTCCAGCGTCCCCGCCCGGGTATCAAAGTCCCGGTGCCGGTACCCGTTGCGGACATTGACCCGGTCCAGTGACGGCGCCCCGTAGGGCGCACCGCAGACCGCGTCGGCCTCAGCGGACATGAGCGCGTTGATGAACGTGGCCAGCATCTGGCGCAGCAGATCCGGCGACGCGGACTCCAGCTGGTCGTGCAGGAAACGGGCAGGGTCGATACTGCTGGGAGCGGTCACCGCGAAATCTCCTTCAGAAGCACTGTGAGAGGTCTTCCAAAGGATCACGCGGTGGCCGCCCTACGCGTCTGCGCCACGCCCATCACCAGGGCCGTTCAACACACCACTCTGCCGGACGCCACTGACTCCTTCTGGCTCAAGCTCGCCGCCCCTCACAAGCCAAGTTCCAGTGGTGCTTCTTGCGCTGCCGGTGGTGCTGACTCGTACCGCGGTTCAACCCCGGCTCCCCCCGTGCGCTTTGCCCCGTGCGGATGAGCATCATGAGTAACTCGAAGGATCCGACCAGCGCCAGTGCCGGCCAAGCGCTGACTAGCGCACCGACGGGGCCGTGGCCCACGCCGTGCCAGGTTGGCGCTGACCGTGGCCATGATCCCGGTGCCCAGGCTCCAAGCGGCCAGCCCTGGTGCCGGCTGGCCCCGTCGGTTGGCGTCATGAACAGGTCATCGTCGCCGTAGCCGCGGCCAGACGTTCCGCCAGGACCATGGCCGTGATCGCCTCGTTGCCGGTGAACAACCGGCCGGGTCGGCCAGAGAGGTCCAGGCGCCGCGTCCGTCATCTGGCGCCTGCTGGCAATACTGCGCGGGGCGATGACGCGCCCGTCGTGCTCGGCGGTCAAAAAGTCGCCGTCGATTCGAGCTGCCATGAGGGACCTCACTTTCGGTAGTGAGGTCCGGAAAGCCAGTGACAAACCAAGTGACAACGGTCCCATCGATACCGGACCTCTTCTGGGCCTGCGGGTATCACCGGAGTCGGACGTTGCGCGTCTCCGTAGCACGGAGAATCGGACCCGTCGTCTCTGAGGGTCTGGCACCGCATCGGCGAACGCAGGCGCCGCTTCGACGCCAGCCCGCAGCAAGGACAGCAGTTGCCCAGCCAGTTCCTATGAAGGCATGGCCCGGGTGAAGAGGCCGGGCGACCTTGACATTCCCGAACAAGCTGCAATTATGTCGTAAAAGTAACGCCTGGGTTTCAGGCGGGTGCAACGCCACGGTTTCAGGGCGAGCCTAGAGCGCTGGCGTTGGGGGGCGACATGCTCGGTAATATCTGGGGACGATTCCGCCGGCTCCTCGGCTGATGGCAAACTGGCTGCCGGTGCCGCGTGGACCGTTCTCCTTGGTGCTGCGGGTCTATGGTCCTGAAGGCAACACCAGTCCCGGCAGCGCGTATATCCCGCCCAAGATCACGGTCTCCGGCGGGTCCTGAGCCGCTATCCAATGCCTGCCGGTGTGCACTTGGCGCCCGGGGCCGCCGGGGAGCGCTAGCAGCATCCGTCGCCCGTCGACACCGCGGTTCCCTGGTCGGCGGACTTGGCTCTGCCGATGACGGAAGGGAGATTGAGCCGTGAATGCCTTCCTGGAACGGCTTGCCGGTCTCGCGGCCAGAAAGCACTGGGTCGTCATCGTCGCCTGGGTGATCGTCTTGGGCGGGCTGCTCGCTGCCAAGAGCGCGTTCGGCGGCGAGTACGTGAACAACTACACGATCTCCGGCAGCGATTCGGCTGCCGGCCTGAACGTGCTGAACAGCACCTTCCCGCAGCAGGGCGGGTACGGCGGGCAGATTGTCTTCCACGCCGCCAAGGGCACGGTCGCGGACCAGCAGTCGGCGGTCAACCAGTCCGTCACCAACGTCTCCAAGCTCCCGGACGTCATCAAGGCGGTCAGCCCGTTCGCCTCCTCCGACACCGGCGCAGTGTCCAAGGACGGCACGATCGCGTACGCCAGCGTCGGCTGGAACGTGAACCCGAACTCGCTAGAAGCCTCCTACCTGGACAAACTGAACAACGCGGTGGCCCCAGCCACGAAAGCGGGCCTGCAGGTCGCCTACGGCGCGGGCGCGGGGGAGATCGACCAGAAGACCAGTGACACCAAGTCCGAGGTCATCGGGCTGGCCTGCGCGCTGGTGCTGCTGCTGATCATGTTCTGGTCGCTGGTGGCGGCCGCGATCCCGCTGGTGTCGGCGGTCTTCAGCGTGCTGGCCGGACTGGCGCTGCTGGCGCTGCTGGCCAAGGTGGTCACGATCCCGACCACCGGCCCCACGATCGCCACTTTGCTGGGGCTGGGCGTCGCGGTGGATTACGGGCTGTTCATGGTGGCCCGGCACCGGGAACAGGTCGATGGGGGGATGGCCGTGCTGGCCTCGGTCCGCCGCGCCGCAGGCACCTCCGGCGCCGCCATTGTCGTGGCGGGCAGCACGGTGGCGGTCTCCGTGCTGGGCCTGTACATCTCCGGCGTCGGCTTCGTTGGCGCGCTCGGCCTGGCCGCGGCGCTGGTCGTAGTGGTTACGATGATCTCCGCGCTGACCTTGGTGCCCGGCTTCATGGGGGCGGCCGGGGAGAGCGTGCGGGCCCTGACGGCCCGGGTCCGGGCCCGCACGCAGGGACTGACCGCACAGGAGCAGGCCGCCGCGACCGCGGCGGCCACGGCCGAGCAGCACGAGCACAGCGCGTTCGCCCGGTGGGGACGGATGGTCAGCGCCCACCCCTGGCCGTGGGCCGCGGCCAGCGTCCTGGTGCTCATCGTGCTGGCCATCCCGCTGTTCTCCATCACCCTCGGACAGCCGGACAACGGGACCAACCCCACTTCGCAGTCCAACCGCCAGGCCTACGACCTGATCTCCCAGGGCTTCGGGGTCGGCGCGAACGGGCCGCTGACCGTCGTGGTCAAGCTGCCGAACCAGTCCAGCTCGGCGAACAGCTCGCTGCTGTCCACCATGCAATCCGACATCGCCAAAACCTCCGGCGTCGCGTCGGTCACCCCGGCGAGCATCAACTCGGCCGGGACCACCGCGGTGTTCAACGTCATCCCGACCACCCGGCCGCAGGCCACCCAGACCACCGCTCTGGTCAATACCCTGCGCGATGACGTGCTGCCCAAGGAGCACGCCACCAGCTACGTCACCGGCACCACGGCCGGGGGGGTCGACTTCACCAGCCAGATCACCAGTCGGCTGCCGTGGCTGATCCTGGCCGTGGTGGCGATCTCGTTCCTGCTGCTGACTACCGCGTTCCGGTCGGTCGTGATCGCGACCAAGGCCGCGATCTTGAACATCTTGTCGATCGGCGCGGCCTACGGGGTCATCGTGGCGATCTTCAACTGGGGCTGGGCCAAGAGCGTGATCGGCCTGCAATCGACGCTGCCGATCCCGGCTTACGTGCCGATGCTGGTGTTCTGCATCGTGTTCGGCCTGTCCATGGACTACGAGGTGTTCCTGCTGTCCCGGGTGCACGAGGCCTGGCTGGCCACCGGCGACGCTCACCGCAGCGTCGCCATCGGCATCGGCGCCACCGCCCGGGTCATCACGACCGCGGCCTTGATCATGATCGTGGTGTTCACCAGCTTCGTTATCAACCCCGATCCGACGGTGAAGATGCTCGCCATCGGGATGGCGTTCGCGGTGCTGATCGACGCGTCGCTGGTCCGGATGTGCCTGGTGCCCGCGATCATGTCGCTGCTCGGGTCGCACGCCTGGTGGATGCCCCGCTGGATGGAACCGGTCGTGCCGCAACTGCACCTGGAAGGCAGCGAGACACCGGCACCGCCCGAGCCAACGCTCGCCGGCCACCCTGGCCAAGCAGCAGAGCCAACCGCCGGGCACCCCCGGCCAGAACCGGGCCCGGACGACGCACGCCGGCCCTGACCCTGTGGGCGCTGCGGAGCTTCTCCTGGGCCACCAGGCAGGGTCGGTATATCCTGGGCGGATGATGCGGGTGCGCCGATCCGGCTGGTGCCATCTTGTCCGGGGCGGATGAGGTACGCGCCCAGGCGCTGGAGGTGGCCGGTGGATGGTCACCGCCTGGCGCGCCTAGTTCGTGGCGCCTGACCGCCGCGCTGTTCGAGGCGATCGCGGCGGATGACGAGCTTCTGGAGCAGCTGGCCGTGCTCCCGCCTGGCCGGCTGCCCGCGCTGCTGGCCAGCGCGGCCGTTGCCCTCTTGGTGCGGCGTGACCGGCCGGTCCCGCTGGCCAGCTACTTCCCCGAACCTGGCGGGTCCCAGCCGCGGTTCGACGAGGGGTTCTTCCCGGCGTTCCGGGCGTTTTGTGCTGCGCGCCTGGAGGACATCATCGAGGTCTGCCGCCGCCGCCGGTACCAGATGAACGAGGTGGCCAGGTGCACCCAGATCGTCCTGGGCATCGCGGCGGCCAGCGGCGGATCCGCCGACCCGGTGGCCCTGGTGGATCTGGGTACCGGGGCCGGGCTGGGGCTGCAGCTGGACCGTTACCGGTACCGGGTGGGGGCCGACACGTACGGGCCGGCAGCGGCCGAGTTGAGTCTTGCCTGTGACGTGCGCGGCCCGATCATCCCGCCGACCGCCGAGTTGCCGCGCATCGCCACGAGGGTGGGGGTGGATCTTGATCCAGTGGGCCTGGAAGACCCGGCGGCCCGGGCGTGGCTGCAGGCCTGCGCGCCACCTGAGGCATCGGCCCTGTCCCGGCTGGCGGCGGCCGTCAGCATCGCGCGGCGGCATCCGGAACCGGTAATCGCGGGTGACGTCATTGACGCGCTCCCCGGCGTGCTGGGCAGAATCCCCCGGCAACAGCGCATCATCGTAGTTGACGCCTATATGGCTGTGTTCCTCCCGGAGGATCGGCGGGCTCGGCTGGCAGGCATTCTCGCCCAGGCCGGCCGGGGCCGTCCGGTGACATGGCTGTCCCTTGATCCACTGGTCCCGCTAGGACCCTCGGGCCGTGACAGCGTCCAGGGGCTGCCCCTTCCCCCGGGCCTGATCCTTGACTACCAGCACGGCGTCTTCGCCGTGCTAGGAGCCCGCATCTTCGATGGAGCTGGCGACCGCGGGTATCTCCTGGCCCGCGCTCACCCGTCCGGCGGGTGGATCCAATGGCTCAGCGGCGAACCTGCGCCGGGGGGCGAGGGCGGCCCGTGAAACCGGGGTCGCCGCAGGCCGTGAACGTGCGGGCTGGCGAGGCCGCCCCGTGGCCGCCTGAGGGAACCGGCTTCTCACTCACCCCGCACGTGCCCGACGGCGGCTGTGAAGGCTATGGTCTGCGTCCACCACGCCGGATCGGCGCACCGGGCCAGGAACGTGTCGATCAACCGGTCGTCCAGCTTGCCGGAGGCCACCAGCCGAGCGCGCAACTCGGCGACCGTCTGCCGCCAGTACACGGCCCACCCAGAGCCACCGTTATAGTGCGCCGTCTCTGCCGTAGCCTCGACGTCCTGCAATCCTAGTCCGGACAGCATCGCCGGCAGCCGGCGCCCTATGAAGTAGTCGATGCCCTGCTCGCGCGACCAGGCCAGCCAGCCCTCCCAGAACGCCCGGACCTCAGGCGGCTCGGCCACACTGACCGGCAGGAAATCCGGTTCGATCAGCAGGACCGCCCCGCCCGGCCGCGCACTAGCCACCAGATTCACCACAGCAGCCTCAGCATCGCCGACATGATGCAGCACGGCGCGGGCCGTCACCAGGTCGAAGTCTCCCGGCTCGACCCGCCCCGCCAGGATGTCTTCCTGACGAAGCTCGAGCCCGGGTACGTCCGCGTCGACCAAGGACAGGTCCAGATCCACCGCCAGCGCCCGCCCGGCGGGCGCCACCCGCCCGGCCAGCCAGGCCGACACAGACCCGTTACCGCAACCAACTTCGAGCGCACGCGCCCCAGGCCCGACACCCAGCCGCTCAATGTGACCGCGGTGCATCGGATCGAGCAACCGCGACATCAATGCGAGCCGCTCACGCTCGCCTTCTTGATGATGATCAAGGACGTATTCCGGCATGCCCCACCAGCCTGGCTCTCGCCCGCGACCTGCCGCGGGCAGACACCGAAACCACTCGCCACAACGGCTTACGCCCGGCATTAATAGCAGCTGCCCGGAGCGTGGCCGCGGATCACCGATTATGTACCCGATCAGGCAGCGGAGTCGGCCGCCGCCTGGGCGAGCATATCGGCTCGGGGTGCATAGGGATACTGGCGGTCGGTGTCCGGGCGGCACGGACCAGCTCGCTCGTTAGCCGGCCGTTGACCCTCCGTGCCTCGGCGATAACGGACTGCTAACACACCCCGGAGACCGCTAGCATGCGCTCATGGCCAGGGTCGGTGTGTGCGAAGACGATCCCGCGATCCGCCGGATCCTCGTGGACGGCTTGCGCCTGCATGAGCACGAACCCGTCGTGGCGCATACCGGCGCGGCGGCCGTGCGGCTGTTCGCCCGCGACGAGCGGATAGATGTTCTCGTAGTGGATATCGGCCTGCCCGATTCCGACGGCCGGGATGTCTGCGTGGCGCTGCGCAGCGCCGGCCAGACGGCGCCGGCTCTCTTCCTGACCGCGCTGGGCCAGATGCACGAGAAGCTGGCCGCGTTCGCGGCAGGGGCGGACGACTACCTCACCAAGCCGTTCGCGGTCGCGGAACTGATGGTCCGGGTGGAAGCACTGGCCCGCCGTCTCCCGCTCACGCGCCCCGCGTCAGGTGAACTCGTCCTTGACCCGGCCCGGCACTCCGTGGTGTACGCCGACGCGGGGGTGCGGCTGACTCCCACGGAGTTCCGCATGCTGGCGGCGGTAACGTCCCGCCCCGGGGAGGTGGTGCGCCGCCGCGTGGTGATCGCCGCGGCCTGGCCCGATGGTGCTCAGGTTCATGACAACACGGTGGACTCCTACGTGACCCGTATCCGGCGCAAGCTGGAGCGCGTGGGCTCGCCCGTCCAGTTGCGGACGGTCAGGGGCGTGGGATTCGAACTGCGGTGAGGAGTTTCCGGTTCCAGATCGTGGCGTCCACCGTGCTGCTGGTCTCGGTGGTTATGGCCGCCGTGGTGCTGGGTGGGCAGCTGGTCCTAGAGCTGGGCGAGAGCCATCCCGAGGCACGGTCGCCGTGGAACATCCTGCTGGGTACGGGGCTTGTCGGCGCTTGCGGCGTGGTGGTTTCCGGGTGGGTGGCGTGGCGTGTCTCGCATCGGGCGCTCAAGCCGGTACGCGACATGGCCGAGCGGGCTGAGGACTGGTCGGCGCAGAATCTCGCGCGCCGCTTCGACCTCGGGCCGCCCGTCAACGAGCTCAGCCAGCTCGGCCAGACCCTCGATCACCTGCTCGACCGGGTCGCGCATGCGATCCGCGCCGAGCAGCGGTTCAGTGCTGAGCTTGCGCACGAGATCCGCACGCCGCTGGCCGCGATCCGCGGGTCCGCCGAGCTCGCGCTGCTCAGGAAGCCGGCCGACCCTGAGCTCCGTACCGACCTTGCTGAGATCGCGGACGGAACCCGGCGCCTGGCCGAGGTGGTCACCGCGCTGCTGGAACTAGCGCAAAAGCCGGGGGAGGCACTCAAGGCGGCAGCTAGTCCCGATGCGGTGATCGCCCGGGTGTCCGGGCTCGTTCCCGCTCAGATCGAGCTTGAGCTGACGGGCTCGGCCCTGCCGATCGCGGGCCCTCTCGCCCTGGTGACCCGCGCCCTGGCGCCGCTCGTGGAGAACGCGGGCCAGCATGCGCAGAAGCGGGTCACGCTGGACCTTCGCGCTCGCGATCTGATCGAGATCGCGGTCGGCGATGACGGGCCTGGCGTGCCACCCGAACTGCGCGAGTCGATCTTCGAGCCAGGGGCCAGCACGCAAGGGTCGAGTGGCCTCGGACTGGGCATCGCGCGCCGGGTCGCCCGGTCCCTGGGCGGTGACGTCGTTCTCCGCGGTGACGAGTTCGTGCTGCGCCTTCCCCATGCCTGGGCATCCGGCGAGGGCCGCAACGGCTAGTCAGGAAATCGCAAGGTACGCACCTTCATCCTGAGGGGCATGAGCACTCAAACGATTCCGCCGTTGCCGAACACACGGCAGCTCCTGAATAAGGTGCCCGAGGTTACGATCTACTTCTGGATCATCAAGTGCCTGTGCACGACCATCGGCGAGACCATGTCGGACAATCTGATGGGAAGGTTCGCCGCCGGGGGCGACAACGCCACCCCCGCCCAGCTGCAGGTCGCCCTGTACAAGGTCGCCGCGATTACGGTCATCGTGCTGATCGTGCTGCTCGCCGTCCAGTTCCGGCTCAGGCGGTACGTTCCGGTCGTCTACTGGGCCAGCATCGTGGTTATCAGCGTCCTCGGCACCCAGATCACCGACATGTTCGAAGGCCAGGGCGACGTGCCCAACCACATGTGGGCGATCACCGTCGTGTCGGTCACGCTGCTCGGCGCGGTATTCCTCGCCTGGTGGCTGGTCGAGCGCACCCTCTCCATGCACTCCATCCGCACCACCCGGCGGGAAATGTTCTACTGGCTGGCCATCCTGACCACCTTCGCGACCGGCACTGCGGTGGGCGACCTGATCGCGGAAAAGTTCAGCCTCGGCTACTTCACCACGCTGGGGCTCTTCGCCGTCATCATCGCGATCATCGCCGTGCTGTGGAAGACAACCCCCATCAACGGCGTCCTCGCGTTCTGGTTCGCCTACATCATGACCAGGCCGCTCGGCGCCTCGACCGGGGATTGGCTCTCCCAGCAAGGCAACCAGGGACTCAACCTGGGCACCACGACCACGAGCTACCTGTTCCTGGGAACGATCGTCGCGCTCGTCATCTACCTGCAAGTGAGGAAGCCGGACGTCACGCCAGTGCAGCCGGTGAACGGGGGCGCGGTGCATCATCCGAAGCTGCCGCATCCCCACCATGAGGCCAGCGGCGACTTGGCGCCGTCGGAATTCTGAGCATCCTGCATCGTGAGTTGTGCTCGCTGGCGGCCAGCGGATCTGCTCCCTGATGGCCGCCAGCTTCGTCGCGCCGATCGCCGGATAGATCCACTTCTCGGCCTGCCCCCCTTCGGCACCTGCCAGGACCAATCCGGCAGCCATTCCCTCAGCAGGGTTCTCAGCCGGTGGTAGAAAGGGCCATCATCGATAACCTCGCCGCCTTCAAGAAGATCCCCCACAGCCCTCCTACGCGGCCCCGGCGGGATCGGGCCTGGAACGGGCCGGAACGGAAACGCTTGTGCAGCTCGGTTACCACACCATCACCTGGGGCGGCGTGACTGGTGATGCTAGCGGGGTCACCAGCGTGAAGGACCTCGTGTACCGCGTTCCCGGCGACATGGGCGCAGCCCTGCGGGACATCGCGGCCGCTGGGTACGCCGGCGTGGAGATGTTCGACGGCAACGTCCTAGACTTCGCGGAGCGTCCGGGTGATCTCCGCTCGTTGCTCGAGAAGACCGGGCTGTCCCTGGTCAGCGTCTACACCGGAGCGACCTTCATCTACCCCGACATCCTGCCTGATGAGCTGGACCGGGTGCGGCGGGCAGCCGCGGCGGCCCGCCAGTTCGGCGCCGGGCAGCTTGTCGTTGGCGGTGGTGCGCGGCGCGCGGTGGGTAACCCGGCCAGCGACTGGCAGCGGCTGGCCGAGGCGCTGGATACCGTGGCCGGGATTGCCGAGGAACACGGGCTGGCCGCCTGCTACCACCCGCACCTGGGCACCATCGGGCAGAACCCCGAGGAGATAGACAGGGTGTTCACCGGGTCACGAATCGGGTTCTGCCCGGATACTGCGCACCTAGCGGCCGGGGGCGGTGATCCGGCGACGCTGATCCGCCGGTACCGGGACCGGGTCCGGCACGTTCATCTAAAGGATCTGGGCCCCGCGACCGGTACGTTCCTGCCGTTGGGCGAGGGGAAGATCGACTTCACCGGCGTGCTGGCCGCGCTGCGCGAGATCGGCTACGACGGCTGGCTGATCGTCGAGCTGGACTCCTACGCAGGCGATCCCGCGCAGGCCGCGCGGATCAGCAAGAAGTTCCTGAACGAGGCGCTTGCGTGAGCGATCGGATCCGCTATACCGCTGAAATCCTGCCTTACCACGACTACCCGTTGGAGATTGCGCTCCGCGAGCTGGCCAGTCTCGGCTTCGCCGAGGTGAATCTGTGGTCGGCGGCGCCGCCGCTGGCCGCGCACGTCAACCCGGGCGACGACGTGGCCGGGATCAAGGCGGCCTTGGCTCGGTACGGCCTCCGCGCCTGCGGGCTGACCACCTACGGGAAGAGCAGGGATGCGATCCTGGCCCGGCTGCGGCTGGCGCACGACCTGGAGATCGGCACTGTGATCTTCGACTGCGAGGCCCGCTACGCGGACTTCGTGGCCACCTTCCTGCCGCCGCTGCTCGGTGAGGCGGAGCGGCTGGGGGTCAGCATCGCGGTCGAGAACCATCTCACCGTGCCGTTCAGTGCCAGCTTCGAGACCGGTGCCGGTGAGCAGCAGCGCTGGGACGAGGGGTGGACACGCTCGCCCAGATCAAGCGGCTGGTCACCGAGCTGGACCATCCGAACCTTGGGATCTGCCTCGCCCCGCCGCATCTGTGGGTGATGGGGGAGTCCATCACCGACGCGATCACGTTCCTGGCTGAGCGCAAGAAGCTGTTCTACTACTACGTCTGGGACATCGACCGCGGCTACCGGCGCGGGACAGACGGGCTCAACTTCGGCCCCGGGGAACGCCAGCTTCCCCGCCCCGACGGGGTGCTGGACCATGCGGTTCCGTTCGCCGCGCTTGACCGGTCGGGTACATGGGTCCGGCCAGCCTGAAGTGTCACGGCACCGGGGGGTGGTCGGCGGAGAAGGTCACCGCCGAACTGCGCCGTGCCGACGCCTACGTCCGGTCGTGCCTCGGCCGGATCCGCTGACTTCGAGGAGGTATTTGATCATGGGACGACTGACGGGCAAGGTTGCCGTCGTCACCGGCGCGGCCCGAGGCCAGGGCCGCTCGCACGCCGTCACCCTGGCCGCCGAGGGTGCGGACGTCGTCGCGTGCGACGTGCCAGGCGATATCAAGACGGTTGAGTATGCGATGGGTAGTGCCAGGGAACTGGCCGAGACCGTTGGGCTAGTGGAGGCCCTGGACCGGCGCTGCGTGCCGGTCGAGGGCGACCTGCGCGAAACGGCGGTCGCCCGGACCGTGGCCGACCGGGCCATGGCCGCGTTCGGCCGGATCGACATCCTGGTTTGCAACGCCGGCGTGATGTCCGCCGCGGATAGTACCTGGGAGCTCACCGACGACCAGTGGGACGACATGATCGACGTAAACCTGACCTCGGTGTGGAAGGTGTGCCGGGCAGTCGTCCCGCATATGATCGCCGGCGGCCGGGGCGGCGCGATCACCATCACCGGTTCCGTGGGCGGCCTGCGTTCGGTGGCTGGCTGCACGCACTACGACGCGGCCAAGTACGGCTGCATCGCGCTGATGCGCACCCTGGCCTGGGAGCTAGCGCCCAAGAACATCCGGGTCAATGTGATCCACCCGACCGGCGTGAACACCGAGATGTCGAACAATGAATGGTTCGGCCGATGGCTCAACGAGCATGAGGACCTGGCCGAGCCGATGCGCGGCAACCGCATGCCGGTGGACGTGATCCAGCCCGAGGACGTCTCCAAGCTGATCGCCTTCCTGGTCTCCGACGATGCCCGCTACATCACCGGGGTGGAGCACCGGGTCGACGCCGGCTTCATGATCAAGTAAGAGGACCGATCCGGATTAGGTTGTCGCATGACTCGTGCTTTGGTTGGTCAAGGTGATGGTCCGCCCCGTAAGGGCGCTGTCAGTGGTCGGGATCGGCGAAGGTGGGCTCGCGATCTTCGTTGAACGCGCCGATGCCTTCGACACGGTCGGGATGAACGGCGGAGCGCCAGTGTGCCTCCATCATGATCGCGATGGCTTGCTCGATCGGCTCGCCCTGGCCCATCCGGACCGCCTGCTTGACGGCCTGTACCGCGGTGGGTGAGTTGCTCGCGATCTTCGCCGCGATCCGGTGGGCGGCGTCGAGGAGCTCATCTTGAGCGTAAAGCTCGTTGACCATGCCGAGCCGGTGCGCCTCTTGCGCGCTGATGGGATCGCCGGTCATCAGCATCTGCATAGCTTTGCCTGGGGGAAGCAGGCGCGGGAGCAGGGCCGGCGAGCCGCCCCCGGCCGCCAGACCGAGCATGGCCTCGGGCTGGCCGATGGTGGCGTTGTCGGACGCGATGATGAAGTCGGTGCTCTGGGCAAGCTCGCAACCGCCCCCATAGGCGATCCCGTTGACCGCGGTGAAGATCGGTTTCCGCAGCTGGCGCACGGTGTAGAGGGTCCGGTCGAAGTCCTGGCGCTGCCGCAGCCAGTCCTCCTTGGTCATGTCCTTGCGCTGGCGGAGGTCGCTGCCGACTGAGAATGCCCGCTGGCCGGCTCCGGTGAGGATGACGGCGCGGACCGACAGGCGAACCGCGATCGTCTCCAGGATCTCGGTCAGGCGCGCCCCCATCGCCGTGGTTATCGCGTTGTCTGCGTGTGGCCGGTTCAGCGTGATGACCGCCACCCTCTCGTCCTGCGTGTACTCCAGCAGCACAGGCAGGTCGGGTTCCTCGGCATCCGACGACGGCGGCGGGCCGAAGTCGAGTGCGCTCCAGCGGTCGGTGCGTGCTGGGCTCGCTGTCACGTTCTCCTTCTTCCTGTTCAGCCGTTCTGGGTGTCCAGCTCCGCCAGCCAGCGCAGCGCCCGTAGACCCGGGGCGAAGCAGTACTCCCCGCCGCGGGTGATCACGAACGGCGGCAAGCTCTGCAGCCGACGGCGGATCGGCCGCTGAGGGATGGTGAACGTGCCCGTTCCGTCGTTCGTTCCGGCGAGCGGGTCTTCCTCGGCGGGCGCGCCAATGAAGATGCCGTCGTTCAGCCACTGTGTCTTGACGAACTCGAACTGGCGCTTGGGGTGAGCTCCGGTAAAGACGAAGACGATGCCGCGGTCCGCGCCGTCGTCCTCGAGGACGCCTTCAGGGAGCGGCGGGCCGTAGCTCGTGCCGAGCCGGAGCATGCGGTGGAGCCGGACGTCGACGCTCATCTCGTGATCAAGCGCGTCCCGGGGGTTCGCCCGCCGGGCATGAGCGCCGGCGGGACATTTGAAGCCGCGCAGGTCATCGCCGTAGCCAAAGCGATTGTTACGCCCGGGGTCCGCGCCGAGATCGGGATCGTCTTGTTCGGGGGATAGCGCGAGCGGTGCGCCGCTTGGCCAGCGGCCGACCATTTTCGCGCCGAGCAGCGCCTCCTCTTCGCGGCTTGCCGCCTTGGCCCGGAGGTACTGCCGGTAGGCGGCGACCCGGGTGTGCAGCTTACGGAAAGCCAGGTAGGTGCCGTTGCGGCCGAGGACCTCGGGAGTCGGCACCGGCCCGGTACTTCCGGTCTCGTCCGGATAACCCAGGATGAACTCGCCCGCCTTGATCGGCCGCTCACCCGGGTTGGAGCCGGGGATTCCGCTCCCTTCCACCGCCGGCTGCCCGATTCCGTCCTTGAAGCCGAAGGAGGTGCGTCCGGTCGGAAGCTGATAAAAGTCCTGGCGCCAGATGACCTCGACCCCGGCTAGCTGCTCGTGCGCGCGGCGCGCCCGCTCTTGCAGGTTCTCCAGCCGCGCCGGGTCGGGCGATATCACCGACAGCGCGACGTGGACGTCGGGGCTCCCTAGCGGCTTCTCCCAGTTCTCGGGGCTGCTGTCGCCGACATCGCCTAGCTCCGCCGCGCGGGCCGCCATGCCCTGCCGGAACTCCGGCGCGAAGCTGCCGAGTGAGTCCTGGGGCACGCCCAGCGCCTTCAGCCCTTGGTAGGTGAACGCCACCGAGGCCCATGCGTTCTGGGTCGGATCGGATGAGGACCGGGAGGATTCGATCACCGGGAGCAGCCGCTGGACCAGCTTCTTTCCCGCCTCGCGGTTGTCGATGCGCAGCAGGAGGTACGTGCCTACGTAGGAGGTTGGCCGCTGGTGAAGCAATCCGAGCTGGATGTCATCGAGTTCCAGAGCGGTCCCGGCCGCGGTCGTAACGGGGGCCGTGACTGCCCGGTCGCTACCCATGACGGGGAGCCTCCGGGGGATCGGGATTCGGGGCCGCCAGGTAGGGGAACGCGCGCGACGCGGGCCTCGTCGCCTGATCGACGCCATCGCGGATGACGGGCCCCTTCCCCGCGTTCACGAGCAGCGTGAAGATCGTGTCCATCACATCGTCGTTGAGCGCCCGGCCACCGCAGGTCCGGTGAGCTTCCCCGCGCCGGGCTGCGAGCTCGATCTCCAGGAACGAACCCTGCTCGGCGTACGGCTTGGTGACGTCCACGATGAGGAAGTCCGCGAGGATGAGCTCGGTTAGCGGGTGCGCGCCGTCCTCGCGAGCCGGCCAGTCGGTTTTACCGTCCAGGCCGTCCCAGAACTTGAGGTTCGCGTTCAGCCGGGCCCGGTACGCGCCCTCGTAGGCGCGGCTGAGGTGGAACGCGTCGTCCATGTTGTACAGGTCACGGATCTCAAGGTCACGGTTCACCGGGTCGAACTGCATCGGCGCCAGCATCAGGTTGGGCACCTCGGGCCGCCCGGCGCGCTCGAGGCGAACGTTAAGGCTGCCTCGGGTCAGGGTCTCCGCGACCACGCCGAACAGGTCGGCGCCGCCAGGCAGCACGGCCCGGTCGACCTCGACCACCAGGCTCAGGACGTTCTTGCCGTCAAGGTAGATCGCGCCCGGGTCGGTGAACGCGAGCTTTCCCGTGGCGATGGTCTTGAGCGTGGTCGGCGCGTCCATCATGAACGGATCCCACCGCGGGCCGGCGAATACACGCACGCCGTGGGTCTGGCCTCCGTGCTCGTCGTTCACCCTGATCGAGACCGTCTCGCCCGCGGGTGTGACGCACGTGCCTTCTTGCTCCAGTGCGTCCGCGCCGGTTCCGGTCGCCGGGGCCGAGAATACGCAGTCGAGCACGATCTCTTCGCCGCCCGCGGCGAACGGCGCCGCATTCTGCTGGGTGTTCGCGGTGAGCGGCCGCAGCCGGAAGCGGTAAATGAGCCCGTCGGAGAACGCCGCCGACGGTGGCGTGAACGGCAGCGTGTTCAGCACCAGGACGAGTCGGCCTGGGTGCTCGGGACTTGGGAACGCGTACAGGTCAGTGATGTCGGCGATCGGCTCGGCCTCGGCCCGCGGCCCGGAGATGTGATGCGACATGGCCCGCCTTCCGTTGGTCCACGGTTCGTTCGCGGCGGCTCACCTAGGCGTCTGCGGCTTCATCGAGCAGTGGTTTCAGCGCCGGGTGCCGTAGCGCGTCCGCGGCGCCGGGATCGTCCAGCACCTGCTGGAAGGCGTCGTTCACCCGCAGGGCCTTGCGGATCTCTTTCACCGTGCCGGGGTAATTACGCGCATACGCCCCGGCAGTAACCTGTGCGCTCAAGATGAAGTCCTTCACCGCGGTGAGGTCTGGGAGGCCCTCGTAGCCTTCGACGTGCCGGAAAATCGAGTCGAAAAGCTGCAGCGGCTTGGACGCGAAGTCCTCCATGTAGGAGTCCCACGGGCCATCGAAGCTCGTTGCGAAGAGCAACCGGGTGTCACCGTCGAACAGCACGAACCTGGCTTCGTGGATGGTCGCGATCGGCAGGTCGTAGTCCCCTGGCCGGTAGCCGGGACTGTTCTGCAACGCCCTGACCGCGTCGCGCAGGTCATTCTCGTGGCCTGGCCTGACGCGGAAGAACAAGCTGAACTCGCTCGCGGAGCCGACCTGGACGCCCGGCCGGGGCGTTCCTGCTGAAGAGGTGGTCAAGGTCTTTCTCCTATTCGGTAACGGTGTGGCCCTGATCCCGCGTGCGCCCGCAGTGAGCTCAGGCAACGCCCGCCTCCACTGCCGTTTCGAGATGATCGACCGCCCACATCCCGGTCTGATCGAGTTCGATCGCGGCGCGGATCGCCGCGCGGCCCAGGGCGTTCGCGTAGGTGGGAAACGAGAACGGAACCAATGCGAGCTGCTCGACAGGCATCTTCGCGGCCATCGCCGTCGCCGCCAGCTGAGCAAGCTCGACCGCGCGCTCTCCGACGACGTGGCAGCCCAGGATCGTGTGGAGTTCGCGGTCGACGAGCAGCTTGCAGAACCCCGTCTGGCGGCCATCGATGATTGGTCGCGGGAGCGAATCGAAGCGCACCGACGCCGCGACCACCTCGTGAGTCTCCCGGGCTGCCGCCTCGGTCAGCCCGACCGAGGCGTACTCGGGGTCGGTGAAGCTGCCGATCGGGCTCACCTGCGGAGACAGGGCCGCGGTTGCCCCGAGGACGGCATTGGTCGCGGCCACCAGTCCCTCGCGAACCGCCTCGTGCACGACCAGCGCCCGTCCGGTGATGTCGCCGGCGGCGAAGATGTGCGGCACGGTCGTGCGCAACTGAGCGTCGACCTTGACGTGACCGCGCCGGTCCGCCTGCACCCCGGCCCGGTCGAGGTCCAGCCCGGCGGTGGCCGCGACCCAGCCGGCCGCGACCACGGCGAGCGTGGCGTCGATGCTTTGCTGCCCGTCGCTGGTCGAATGGATCACTCGCACGCCGGTCGCACAGCGCTCGAAGCGGTCGATCGTACCGGCGTCCGCGACGACCTGGACGCCGGACGCCACCATGGCGGCAGTGACCGCTTCAGAGACCTCGTGGTCTTCAGTCATCAAGATGCGGGGAGCGACCTCAACGAGATGGATCCGTGAGCCGAACGCGTTGAAGATCGATGCCACCTGCACGCCGGTCGCGCCAGCGCCGATCACGACCAGCGACGGCGGTACCGAGGATAGGTGCCACGCGTCGCTGTGGGTCGCGGTCAGGTCGAAGCCGGGAACCGCCAGCGGCCGTGAGGCTCCTCCGGTGCAGAGGATGACCTTGTCAGCGTGCAGCGGCGGCGTGTTGTCGCTTTCGATCGTGTGGGCGTCGGCGAATCGTGCGGTGCCGGCCTGCTCGTAAATGTCGACCCCGGCGCGCTCCAGATCGTCGCGCAGCAACGTGTGCTGGCGTGCGTCCGCGGTCACGTCGCGGACGCGGGCCAGCAGCCGGTCGTAGTCGAGCGAGGGTTCGCCGCCCGCGATCCCGTACAGCGGAAGCTGCCTGGCCTCGCGGATCAGCCGCGCCGCCTGGGCCAGCGTACGCACCGGCACGGGACCGTCGTTCGCGGCCATTCCCCCGAACTGCTCGCGCGTGATCAGCGCCGTGCTGGCTCCGAGACGGGCCGCGCGGAGCGCCGCGACGACGCCGGCTGGTCCCGCGCCGACGACTACGACGTCGAATGATAGAGCCGACGATGAGGCCATGATTTGATCATCCGAAGGCCGGCCACGGCTGTCATCACCCCTTCTGGGGTGAGGCGAACGCGACCGCCGGGCACGACGATGTGAACATGCGCGCGATGACGGTTGTGCCGGGCCAGAAGGGGTCCGCTGGCCTCGGGGAGTTCACGGGCCCGGACAGCCAGGACGGCGCTCTGCTGGTGCGGGGCATCGCGATCGGTGTCTGCGGGACGGACCACGAGATCGCGGAGGGTGCCTACGGCACGCCGCCATCTGGTGAAGCCCGGCTGGTCATCGGCCACGAGAGTCTTGGCGAGGTGCTCGAGGCGCCCGCGGGATCAGACTTCACGCCCGGCGATCTTGTGGTCGGGATCGTGCGGCGGCCCGATCCGGCGCCGTGCCCGGCGTGTGCCGCCGGTGAGTGGGACATGTGCCGGACCGACGGGTTCGGCGAGCGCGGATCGTCCGTCGGCACGGGTACGGAAGCGAACGTTGGCGAGTGGAGCCGGAGTTCGCCGTGCCCATCCTCCCGAGGCTGGGTGAGCTCGGCGTCCTGCTGGAACCGGCATCGGTGCTGGCCAAGGCCTGGGATCAGGTGGACCAGATCTCACGGCGCGCATTTTTCGTTCGGGGCCGGGCGCTGGTCACCGGGGCCGGGCCGATCGGGCTGATGGCATGCCTGCTCGGCGCGCAGCGCGGCTACGAGATACACGTCGTCGACCTCGCGCAAGCCGGGCCGAAACGCGATCTTGTCGAGAACCTCGGCGCCCGATACCACTCCGGTGACGCCGCCGACATCGACGTTGACGTCGATGTCGTCATCGAGTGCACCGGGCTCGGTGCTGTCGGTCGCTCCGCCGCCCGCAGGCTGGTCAGCGGCGGAATCATGTGCCTGACCGGGATCATGAACCTGGGCCCGACGCTGGACGTGGACGCCACCGCCCTGAATCGCAACATGGTACTGCGCAACCAAGTTCTGGTCGGCACCGTAAACGCCGGCCGTCGCCACTGGGAACAAGCTGCCGAAGCGTTGGCAGCAGCCGACCCTGGCTGGCTGGGCGGCCTGATCACCCGCCGGGTGCCGCTCGCGTCCTGGACCGAGGCGCTCGACCGGCACCCGGAAGACATCAAAGTCGTGGTGGACCTCACCGTATGAGCGCCCACGAGGTGACCGTGTGGTCGGTAACTCCAGGGTTGCTGAGCGAGGGTCCGCGCTGGCATGAAGGGCGCCAGGAGCTGCTGTGGGTCGACATCCTGGGGCGCAAGATGCACCGGGGAACGCTGAGTCCCGGCGGTGCTTTGGAACGGGTGGAGACAATCTCGGTTGACCGGCATATCGGCGCGGTCGCGCCGGCCGCTGCGGGCGGGTACGTGCTCGCTGCGGGCGCGGGGTTCCTGTTCGTTGACGACGCCGGATCGATCCAGGAGCTCGCCCAGCTTGAGGGCGACCGCACTGACGTGCGGATGAACGACGGGGCCTGCGATCCGCAAGGACGCTTCTGGGCCGGGACGATGGCTTACGACGAGTCGCCGGGCGCCGGGGCCCTGTTTCGCCTCGAACTCGACGGCAGCTGCACTACCGTGCTCACCGGCCTGACCATCTCCAATGGCATCGGCTGGAGTCCCGACGCCAGCACGATGTACCTCAACGACAGCGGCACCGGATGTGTCGAGATGTTCCGGTTCGACGGCCCGAGCGGAGAGATCAACGACCGCCGCACGCTGGTGCACATCGACCAGCCAGGCGTGGTGCCAGACGGACTTACGGTCGACGACGAGGGCGGGATCTGGGTCGCCCTGTGGAACGGCAGCGCTGTCCACCGGTACGCACCGGACGGATCGCTTCTCGCGAGCGTGCAGCTCCCCGTCGAGCGACCGACCTCATGCGCATTCGGTGGCCCCCGCCGCGACACGCTGTTCGTCACCACCGCGCGGACAGACCTCGACGACGACGCGCTGGCCCGCCAGCCGCACGCAGGCAAGGTGTTCGCCATCGACGGGCTCGGCGTCCGCGGCTTTCCCTGCCTGCCGTACCGCGGCCGGTTGCCACGGTCACCGATCCCGGCATGATCTGCTTCGATATTAGGCGGCCCCGGTCCCATGCAGTGCGTCCTGGAGTTCCTTCTCGTCATCCTTGGACAGTGAGGTCTTCAGCACGGTGCCGCCGTACTTGCTCATCGCCTCGACGGCCTTGTCCGGCGTGACCTTCTCCACCATCAGGAACAGCGCTGAGGTGCCCGGCTGGAGCATGCCACGGACCTGCTCCTGAAACTGCTTGTCAATGCTGGACTTGGTCAGCTTGCCCATCAGCGCCCCCATCCCGGCCCCGATAGCCATGCCGAAGACCGGGATGAAGAACAGCAGCCCGAACAAGAATCCCCAGAACATTCCCCAGGTGGCCCCTCCGCCGACCGCGTGATGGTTGGTCTGCACGTGATAGCTGCCGTCCATGTCGCGGTTGATGACCGCGATCGCGTCCGGCTGGATGATCAGATCCTGAGCCAGCCGGCGCGCCTCGTCCCCGGCGGCCGTCGCGGTCGCCTCGTCCGGATAGCCAATGGCAATGAGGGTGGCCATGATCTTCCTTTCTCCCGGTGTTGATCTGGGATCAGGATGTATCGGTCCCATAGCGGCGTCGACACCCTTCTGGGGGTGATGTGCTCCGGCATGGCTCAGAGCAGGCGCAGATCGACCGCCCGCTCGATGGCCTCCGACCGCGATGTCGCGCCGAGCTTCTGGTAAACGGATCGGAGCTGCGTCTTCACCGTGTTCCGGGAAATGTACAAAGTGGCCGCGATCTGCAGATACGTGCTGGTCGGCAGGAGCTTCAGGATGCGGAGCTCGGCTGGGGTCAGTGGCTCGGCGATCAGGTGGCGGTACTCGCCGCGGTCCGGCAGGCTGGCCCGCACGTCGAGCGCCGCATTGATCACTTGTTCCAGGTACGGATCGGACCGCACCCCCGCCGCGTGCTCGATCAGGTAGCCGGTCACCTGGGGAGCGGTGCTGACCAGCGTGTCGATGAACCCCTCCTGCCGGGCCCGTTGCACCATTCCGCCCACGATGCCGTCGGCGGCGGGATCGCCGCGCTCGATCGCCGCGGCGGCCAGCAGTATCTGCCGCACCAGCCGATTCCGGGGGGTCAGGCTGCCCAGTGCCGACGGCTGGAGGTGTTCCTGCGCAGCCTGATGGTTGCCCGCAGCCAGCGCGATCCTGGCCAGCAGCAGGTGGCGGCGGTCGGCGGGCACCCCGCCGGCCAGTTCGGCTGCCGCCTGCGCGTCACCGAGCACCAGGCGTACCTGGGCCTCCAGCTCATCGGCTTGCGCTCGCAGCCTCGCGCTGGGCTCGGTCAGCACCCGCCGTGCCGCCGCCACCGTGGTCAGCGCCTCGCGGATCTTCCCGCGGGCGGTCCAGATCCGGGCCCGGTCGAGCAGCGTGAGGAACTCGAAGATGGGCCGCCGGCCCTTCGTTATCGCGATGGTCTGCTCGGCCAGCCGCTCCGCGGTACTCAGATCCCGCCGCTCAAGGGCCAGGCCGGCCAGCACGCGCTGGTAATCAACCGCGAAAAAATGCCGGTCGAAGCCCAGCCGCCGGGCTTCCCATTCCGCGGCCCGGGCCACACGAGCAGCCTCGGTGAGGTGACCGGCCAGGAACCG
Source organism: Streptosporangiaceae bacterium (assembly GCA_965277615.1). GTDB lineage: Bacteria > Actinomycetota > Actinomycetes > Streptosporangiales > Streptosporangiaceae > Bog-532. Next base: position 2,567,233 of record CBDIDG010000005.1, read on the forward strand.
GCCCAGCGCCTGGGCGCTGGGCACCAGGATCAGCCGGGCTGGTTCCGGCAGCCCGGGCACGGCCAGCGCGGCTTCTGCCTCGCGTTCCACCGCCGCGAAATCGTCTAGGCACGGGTAGACCCGGAGCAGGATCAACGGGATGCCCGCGTACCACTCGTCGCTGAGTTGTAGCTGCTCGTGGATGCCCCGGGCGGTATGCGCCGCGGTGACGGCCTCGGTCAGCCGGCCAGCCTGCCCATACTGGAATGCCCGCATCAGCGCGAACCGGGCGGCCAGCCTGGATCCAGGCGGGATCGCCGGCTGGGTGCATTCGATCGCGTCCAGGTAGGCGCCGCCGCGCGAAACATCCCCGGACACCAGCAGATCGGCCGCCAGCCCGAGCATCCGTTCCGGGGCGTCCGCCAGCAGGGCCGGATCGATCACGCTCATATCCAGCGGGCTCGGCGCGGTGGGGTCGCGCAGGAAGTCGGGCACCACCCGGTCCTCGAGTAGGGCCAGCGCCCGGTCTGTCTGCCTCGCGGCCAGGAAATGGCGGGTAGCCCGGCGGGTGTCTCCAGCGGCTTCGCACCATGCGCCCGCCCGCAGCTGAAGGGCCCTCTCCCGGGCCGAATCCCGAGCCCGCAGTTCGGCCCGCAGCACCTGGCGCACCAGATGGTGGTACCGGAAGATCGTCCGCTCATCGTCCAGCGGCACCAGGAACAGGTTGGCCGCATCGATGTGGCGTAGCAACGCTGCGGGGTCCTGCTGTTCGCTGACCGCAGCGCACGAGCCCACCGTCAGCTCACCCAGGATGGACGTGTCCAGCAGGAACCGGGCCACCTCGGGCGGCTGCTGATCGAGCACCTCGGCGACGAAATACTCCGAGATCAGGTGGCTCCGGACATCTAGCGTGCGGGTTATCCGGGCCGGATCATCGGTGGCTCGCAAGGACAGCGCTGCCATCTGCACGGCGGCCGCCCATCCCTCGCTGCGCTCGTGCAGCAAGGCCAGGTCAGCGGCGGTCATCTCGACGCCGAAGTTCGCCAGCAGGTCACCGGTTTCGGGCAAGGATAGGGAGAGGTCATCGTCGCGCAGCTCACAGAGCTCTCCGGCCAGCCGCAGCCGGTGCAGCCGGACCGGCGGGTCGTTGCGTCCTGCCAGCACCAGCTGGGCCGTCTCCACCGGCCAGCGCTCGACCAGGTCGGTCATGTCGGCGGATACGGCAGTGGCGGCGGCGTGGAAGTCGTCCACGATGATCGCCATGCCTTCGGGCAGCTTCGAGGCGTCGTTCGCCAGCGACGCGGTCACGTCAGCCGACATGGCGCTGTCCAGGGCCAGCACGTCGGCGGCCTCGGCGCCGAACCCTGGCGCCTCCGCCTGGAGCGCCTCGATGAAGCCAGACCAGAAACGGACCGGGTCGGTGTCGGACCTGTCGCAGGACAGCCAGGAGGTAGCGCCAGTCCGCCTGGTCGCCGCCCAGTTTGATAGCAGCACGCTTTTGCCGGATCCAGCCGAACCGACCACGACGGTAAGGCGCTTACCCGCCCCCGAGGTGAGCTGGTCGTGCAGCAGGGACCTGGCGACCAGCGTGCTCGGGAGCGTTGTCGGCCGGAACTTCGTCCGCGCGAAACTACACGCCCGGTGAGCTGCCGGGCTGTTCCGTGGGATCCTGTGCCGAGGCATTTGCCCAGTGCTCTTCCTCGTTTCCGGGCGGTCTGCCGCGCTGGCCGGGCGGTTTTACCGCGGGTCCGGGCGGTTGCCGCAAGCTTCTCTGCATCTGTTGGCGCCAGTGTGCCTCGCCCGCCGCGATTGCACATCACCCGTGGCGAGTTTTAAATTAGTTTAGAAATAGTAAGAAAAGATATTGGTGTGCCCGCCTCATCACCCTCGGGTGAGTGATGACGCTGGTGTTGCTAACCGGCACGATGGCAGAGACATGCACCAGCGACTAATGAGACTTAACTTGTGCGATCACGAATCTACGAGATCACTTTCGTGGGCCGAGCAGATGCCGTGTTGTATGCGGAATTCGATGATTGCGAGGTCACCGTAGAGTCAGGCACGACAACTCTGCGGGCCGAGGTACCCGATCAGGCCGCACTCTGGGCCCTGATGGAGCGGATCAACGGGCTCCGCCTCGACGTGATCGACATGCATCTCGTGGCACCGCCACCCACGCCATAACGATCTCACCTGCGCGGGCATCAGCCTGGTATTCGCCGAGCTGAAGTCACCCGCCGAAGGGTGACGACACACCCGGCCGGCTGGCAGAAGATCCTCGCAGAAGCGGCCGGGGTGGGCAGGATGGGACCCCGGCCGGCCTGCTATGGGAGGCCATGATGACATCCACAACTATCAAATCGTCCAGCCGCACCGCACACCGTATTGAGGGTCACGGTCTGCTTATCTTCGCGTCGGTCCTGCTGCTGGTGGTCGGCCTGTTCAACCTGTTCGACGGCATTGCCGCGGTGGCCAGGTCGCACGTGTTCATTGCCAATGCGCATTACGTGGTGGGTGACTTGCGCGCCTGGGGCTGGGTTGTGCTCATTTTGGGGGTGCTGCAAGCCCTGGCCGGGATCGGGGTGCTGACTGGCAACCAGTTCGCCCGCTGGTTCGGTGTGGCGGTGGTCGGGCTCAACGCCTTCGCGCAGTTCTTCTTCATCCCCGCCTACCCGTTCTGGTCGCTGACCATCATCGCCGTGGACATGTTCGCGCTGTACGGGCTGTGCATGTACGGCAGCCGGTCGAACGTGACCGCCTAGCCGCCACCGCCTGCACCACGCCCTGGCTGGCAGCCATGACGAGCATCCCGGCAGCCGCGGCCGAAGACGCCCAGGCATCCCCGGAGCCCAGCAAGTCCCGGAAGCTGCTTTACGTCACGCTTCCGGGCTGCTGGGGCGGGCTCATTTTCGCGTGTCTGTCGTTCACCCCATCGCTGCTTCCGCGTGGCGGTCTGATCCAGGGCATTATCTGTGGCATTACCGCCGCCATCGGATACGGGCTCGGGGTACTCCTCGCCTCCATCTGGCGTGCTTTCCCCGACCGGGAACCCCGGCGCCCGCGGCGTCGGGCGTGGTCTGTCTTCTTTATCGCCGGCTCGGTCCTGTTCGCCGCCTCCTTCGGGCTCGGGCAGTACTGGCAGCATCAGGTCCGCACGCTGATGGGGGTGACGGACTACAACGTTGCCCTCGTGGTCGCCGAGCCCTTCGTCGCGGCGCTGGCCTTCGGGCTGTTGCTCCTGATCGGGCGCGGCCTGCGAGGCCTCTACCGGTGGCTCGCGGCCCTGCTCAGCCGCTGGATCGGGCCGCGCGCCGCCCGCGGGATCGGCTGGGTCGTAGTGGTTGGCCTCACCTATCTGGTGGTCAGCGGCCTGCTGCTGCAGGGCTTCGTCAACGTGATGAACAACGCTTATGGGCTGCGCGACACCAAGACCGCCGAAGGGATCCACCAGCCCACGACCAGCCTGCGTTCTGGTGGGCCGGGCTCGCTCATCCCGTGGGATTCGCTGGGCTGGCAGGGCCGCAACTTCATCGGCAAGGGCCCGTCGGTGAGCGATCTCGCGAAGTTCAGCGGCCACCCGGCCATGGCCCCGATCCGCATCTACTCCGGGCTGGCCTCGGCTAAGGGCCCGGAGGCGCAGGCCGCGCTGGCCGTCCGGGACCTGCAGCGGGCGGGCGGCTTCCAGCGCAAGAACCTGGTGGTGGTGACCACGACCGGCAGTGGCTGGGTCGACCCGGCGCTGGTGGACTCGTTCGAGTACCTGAGCAACGGCGACTCGGCCACGGTCGCCATCCAGTACTCCTACCTGCCGTCCTGGATTTCCTACCTGGTCGACCAGTCGAAGGCGCTGGCCGCGGGCCGGGCGCTGTTCGACGCGGTCTACGGTGCCTGGGCCAGGCTCCCAGCAGATCACCGCCCCAAGCTGTATGTGGCCGGGGAGAGCCTGGGCTCGTTCGGCGGCGAGGCCGCGTTTACCGGCGAAAACGACCTGGCTAACCGGACTAACGGCGCGCTGTTCGTGGGTCCGCCCAACTTCAACACGCTGTTCCGTGAGTTCAGTGACAACCGTGACCCGGGCAGCCCCGAAGTCCAGCCCATTTACCAGGACGGCCGGATCGTGCGGTTCGTGAACGACCCGGCCACCGGCATCCCGCCGGCGGGCCAGCCGTGGAACGGCACCCGGATCCTGTACCTGATGCATCCATCCGACCCGATCGTCTGGTGGAGCCCGCACCTGACCTTCAGTGAGCCGGACTGGATCAGTGAGCCGCCCGGTAAGGACGTGCTCAAGACCATGTTCTGGGTGCCGTTTGTCACGTTCTGGGAGGTCACGGCAGACCTGCCGTTCGCTACCGGCGTGCCGGAAGGCCATGGCCACAAGTACACCGCCGAGTACGTCAACGGGTTCAACGCGATCATGCGGACCGGCCTGAGCGCCCAGAACCTGGCTAGCCTGCGGAAGATCATCGCGGCCGGCGGGTGACCGCCTAGCCCCACATCCAGATGGCCGTGGCGGCCAGCACGGCGAGCCCGTTCACGGCCCAGTGCAGACCGGCCGACGCGAGCAGACTGCCACTGCGCCGCCGCAGCTCGCAGAACACCACCCCGGCCAGGCTGGTGAACAAGACGGTACCGAGCACCGACACGGCCTGGCCGGACGAACCACTGCCGACCGTGCTGCCGATCGCCTGGTTATCCGCGGCCAGGCCGAGCGACGGCAGCACATGCCACAACCCGAACAGCGCGGACGAGACGCTGGTGGCTACCCACGGGCCGTGCCGTCGCCAGAGCAGGCCCCAGAGCACGCCCCGGAAGGCGACTTCCTCGAAGAGCACGGTGCCCACCGGGATCAGCACAAAAGCGGTCAGCGCGGCGTGTCCCCAGCCGAAGTGATAGCGGGAATCGTGGAACGCGCTCCGGGTCAGCGGGACCACGGCGGCCACCGCGAACAGCACCGCGACGGCACCGATCGCAGCGAGCGCCCAGCGCAACCCACGCCACCACGTTCCCCGGCCCAGGCCGAGCTCAGCCCAGCCCAGCTCAGCCCGGCCCACCGGGCCAGCGCCAGCAGTCCCGCCGCACCGGCCGGCCCCAGTATCAGCGACGCATTCTTCACCCGGATGTCGATCACGTTGACGAGCACGAGGAAGGCGATGGTGATGGCGATGGCCCAATCGAGGCGCCCCCGCAGAACGCACGATCCTCGCGCCATGTCGGGTCCCTCTTCCTAGGAGTCCGCCCACTGGAGGAGCCACTCGGCATAGGACCTGGAGTCATCCAGGGAAGGTCCCACCGCACCCGGGAGGGTCTCAGCAAAGACCAGGGCGGCGGTGGCCTCGAGTTGGCTGCGGAGCAGGCCGGGACGGCCGACCGATTCGAAGCCGAGGGTCCACCAGGCCTGGCCACATATGAGGACCTCGGTGAGGTCCACCGCGCATCCTCGTTCCCCGCTACCCGGTCCGCCGCCGGACGCTCGGATCGTCTCGCTAGGCAGCGAAAACCGGCTGATGCGCCGGGTCTTTTTTATCAGCCTCCAATCGGCTGAGTCACCGCTGCCGCGGCTGAGGGAGCCGAAAGGAAAGGACCACTTGTGCCAGGACTCCAGGCGACCGTAGGCACGCCCGGCCACATTGAGGATTCCTGGGCTCCCGCGATACGCCTTCACCTCGAGCGCCGCCCGGCCGCGGAGCTTCACCGAGTGCCCGGGCAAGCGCGGGGAGAGGAGGTAAATGTCGTCTCGTGTCTCCAGTTCGGCCGGAAAGCGGGCGAACCATTCGGTCACCGCGGTTTCCAGGTGGCCAGGGAAGATCCAGCGCACCTCGAGGCTGCGGATGCCTTCCGTGACCGGGCTATCAGGTTGTGCAGCCGTCATCGGTACCTGCTCCTGACTCACCTGGGCAGCAGGACAAATAAGCGGCCAGCAGTTCGCTCCGGCGTTCTTCAGCCAGCTCGGGCGAGCCCGGATTGTTGTGGGATCACTCATTGGACGGGTGGGGCGCCACGAGGTGCATATCGATCACTTCAAGCCCGAAGCCGGCGATCCGCTGCAGCAGCCCGGTGAGGGCGCCCCGATCCGGCAGCTCGGCGCGGAGAATCGTTGTACCCCGACCCGTAGTGACTTCGCAGTCATCGAACTCTGCGCGCAGAGCGCTGCCCGCCTGGCCGGTGAATGTAATTTCGTAAGTCTGTGGTCTCACTACGGTTATCCCTTAGCCATCTCCTGTTCACGTACTATTCGTCCCTTGGGCCCAGAATGCCTGGCCGCCGGACCTGCGTCATCACCCTGCTGCGGGTGATCTGGCGACTGCTGCGGCATCAGCGGCGCGTGCGGGTAGGCGGCGCCATTGTCACCCCTGCTGGGTGATGTGAATAGGCACCCTGTACGCGAGCGTGGCAACATGCCCGAACCTGCCGAAGGGCTTCGCCCACGGGCGTGGTCATTTCTGGCCTCGCGCCGGGTCATCGATAGAGGAGGATCAGGGTGAGATCTCCGGACTGTCCCGCAGCGTGTCCAACCTGGGATCCTCGCTGGGCACCGCCCTGGTCGGCTCGGTGCTGGTAGCCGTCGCACTTCCCAAGGGGAAGCCCTTCGCCGTCGCTCTCACCATCCTGTTCGTGATCGCCCTCATCGGCCTGGTCCTCGCCGTCCTCATCCCCCGTCAGCCAATCCGGTCCGGGCGAGCCCGCCGATTCCGACGTGGCGTTGGCGACACGGCCATCAGCACCCTGAGAAACCGTGCGCACTAGCGATCATGAGGTGTCTGGGCTTGCCCGCGGGGTTGTCGGGCCGGCGCGGGTGCTTGCGTTTGGCGCCAGCAATGTGGCGCCGGCTGGGGCGGTGGTAGGTGGACTGGTCATCGTCGTGTCTTACGCCGGGTTCGCGTCCCCCCTGGTCGTCCTGATTGCGTTCGCCGCGTCCTTGTGCTGTGCGAGCAGCATCGCGGAGTTCGCTCGCCGGCTGCCGTCCGCTGGTTCGCTTTACACGTACAACAGCCGCGGGCTGGGCCGGCTCGGAGGGTTTCTGACGGGCTGGATGATGGTCTTCGCGTATGCCCTCTACGTGCCAGCCGGGATCGCGCTGACCAGCGCGTATGCCTCGCAACTCCTCGCCGACACGCTGCACGTGACTATTGCCGGCTGGGCGCTGTTCGTGGTCATCCTGGGCGCGGTGGTCGTGGTCGCCTACCTGGGCATCCGAACCTCATCGTCGGTCGACCTGGTCCTTGTCATCGCAGAAGTGGCCGTAATCGCGGCCCTTGCTATCACGATCCTGGCCAAGATCGGGCCCGAGCATTATTCGGCCGCGGTCCTTTCACCGGAATCGTCGCCAAACGGGCAGCTCACCGACATCACGAATGCAACGATTTACGGCGTCACCGCGTTTGCCGGCTACGAGGCCGTCGCCGCCCTCGGTGAAGAGGCGAATAATCCGCGTCGCTCTGTTCCCGCAAGCGCTACCGGTATCGTTATCGCGACGGGCATTTCTATCTGCTGGTGGTTTTCTCGGAGGTGTCCGGCGTAGGACGCCGGGGCATGTCCTCCTTCGCGCTACAGAGCAACCCGCTGGGCCATCTCGCCAGCCAGTACTGGTCGCCATCGGCGATATGGGCCGTCGAACTTGTCGTCGTGGTCACCGGCCTCGGCTTCGTTATCGCCTCACTGAACGCAGCCATCCGGGTCCTGTTCGCGATGGGGCGCGAACGGGCTCTTCCGGCGTCACTTGCCCGGCTGTCCAGCCGTAATACCCCGGTCGTCTCGATTGTCTGCGTCGCCGCGATCACCCTGTTGCTCGGGTTGCCATTGACCTATGCCGACGGCGGCGTACGCACATTCCGGTATCTGGCCGGACCGTGCGGACTGTCGGTTGTCCTCGTCTACCTGGCCGTGAACATCTCGGCCATCCGCGCATTCCGCACCGAGTTCCGCGACGAGTTCCGGCTCTGGCGGCATCTGCTCGTACCGGTAACGGCCATTGTGTTGTTCATGTTTCCCCTGTGGGGGATCCTTCATCCGCGCGCTCACAAACTGGTGGACCTGCTGCCTTTCGTCGCGCTCGGATGGCTCTGCCTCGGCGTCATCGCCGCGGGCGTCCTTCGGGCCCGACGGCCGGCCACCTTTGAGGCACTAGGCAGAGTGTTCATGCCAGGGGAGAAATAGCAGGCAGGTGATACGCCGCTTTGTGGGAGGAGCCTCAGAGAACGCAGCCGATTCCCGGGTCACCCTGAGGCGGGTGATGACGCAGGCCCCGCTGCGATGGACGCTGGCGGCACCAATACCGGACCGGAGAAGCCATGCGTGATCCCTCAGTGACTTCCGCCATCGAGGCCGCGGTTCCTGGCCCTCGTACTTGCGCGGGTTCCCGCAGTGTTTGAGGATCCTTACCCCGTGGAGTGGACAGGCCGGCAGGCAGCCGTAACCCTGCCGGAGCACATCGACGTGTCCAACGCAGGCCAGATACGCGAGCAGCTGTTGTCGGTCATCAATCGCGGCGCTACTGCGCTGATCGTGGATATGACCGCGACAGCCTCATGTGACCAGTCGGGTGCTGAGGCGGTGGCGCGGGCCTACCAGCGCGCCGTGGCCAGCGGAACGCAGATGCGGCTGGCGGTGACCACTCCCATTGTCCGGCGGGTGCTTAGTATCAACGGGCTCGATCGGCTGATCCCCATGTATCCCTCGCTCGAAGCAGCAGCTGCCGCCCGCGTTCCTACTGCAGCGGTCCCTGTGAGGCCTAAGCCTGGTCCGCATACGGCGCAGCTTTTAAAAAACTGAAGCAGTTGGCGGGCTTACGGCCGGTGTGCCGGGTGCCCTCGCCTTCGCAGCTCGCGAGTCGCCGCGGCGATGCGGACCTGAAGGTCGTTCGCCGACTCGCGGCCGAGCAAGTCCCCGTCGGCTGGGGTCCCTTGGATTCTGGCCGCCGCGTGCGCTGCGGCCTCCTCGATCAGCGCGTACCGGGCCGGAGCCGGCCGGGGCGTGGTGCGTGTAAGCAGTTCCCCGAGATCATGGGCGTGCGCCACCCGGGTGCCCAGATAGTGCGGGCGGCCGGCCCGTCTGGCCCGCGTGAGCAGTCCGTGATGCTGGTCGGGCTCGTTGAGTGCGTCCGGGCAGAAGCGCCGCAGGATGGTCTTGATGATCGACGTGTGGTCGAAGATCGTGCTTGATACCGAGCCTGGTTCGATCCATGGCGAGATGGCAAGCGCCGGTACTCGCACGCCGTAGCGCCCGAAAAGCTGCGGGTCGTCGTCGGGCACACCGGGCGGCGCGACGTGATCGAAGAAGCCGCCGTGCTCGTCATAGAAGATGACCAGCAGCGTTTTCTCCCACTGAGGGCCGGTGGCCAGCGCGTGGTAGACGGCGAGAACGAGCTCCTGGCCGTCCTTGATGTCCGCCGGTGCGTGATCGTCGTTGGGCTGGAAGCCGATGGGGTTGAAGTTGCTGAAGTTCGGGTCGATCCAGGCGACCGACGGCAGGGTGCCCCGGGCGGCGTCCTCGAGGAAGCTCGCGGCATGGGAGTCGACCCTCTCGATCGCGGTTCTCCAGCTCAGGTTGGTCGTGCTGAAGAACGCGAACCTGTCGTGGTGGCCGAGCGTGTAGTGGGCGTCGGCGAAACGCAGGGTGCCCGCTTCGAAGGAATACCAGCGCCACGTGACGCCGTGGGCGTCCAGGTGCCGTACGAACGACGGCCGGTTGTACAGCGGGGGGAGGTTGTGCGGCAGGTCATCGCGGCTGCCCGCGGCCTGGCCGGAAATCGCGTAGAGGCGGTTGGGCCAAGTCGCGCCGGGAACCGAGCTGAACCAGCGATCGCAAACCGCGAATTCGCGTGCGAGGTGATCGTAGACCGGTACATCTGGCGCGCTGTAGTAGCCCATCACGCGGGCCGGATCCCCGTCCTCGATGCCGCGGCGCGCGAGCGTGTCGGCGAAGCTCGTGACGAAGCCGTTCATCGCGCCGCCGCCGATCTGCAGGTCGACCGAGGCGGCGGAGTGATCGGGATCATCGGCAATCGCCGTGGTGTCGAGATGGTAGATGGGATAGCGGCGCCCGTTGTGCTCGTTGGCGAACTCCCCGCGCAAACCATCGACATCGCTGCGGGCGCCCTCAAGCGAGAGATAGCCGAGCATGTGATCAAACGAGCGGTTCTCGAGCATCAAGACGACGATGTGCTCGACCTTGTCCAGGTTGGCCATGCCGCCCCCTCAGGCACCACGTTATCCACCCGCAGACCGGGGCAGCTCACCCTCGATGGGTGAACATCCCCTGCGGAAACTGCCGTGGGGGGTCCTATCGCTGCTGCACGACTTCAGCACCCGAGGCAACCAGCCCTGACTCCGGGATCTCCAACGCCAGGCGGCTAAAACGGCGCCGTCAGCCTTCATATCCGCCGCCGATAAAACGCATGATGATCAGGAACACGTTCAGCGGGTCGAGGAAGATTGACACGGCGATCAGCGGACCCGAATCCAGGTTCCGGCGCCGCCGCAGCCGCCGGAAGTCCACTGTGGCCCACCCGGCGAAGATCAGCAGGGCGAGGGCCGAGTAGATCACTGACCCGGGTGAGAGGTGCACGAAGATCAGCACGATCCCGGACACGATCAGCAGCAGCAGCGCCACGTACGACGCCCGCAACAGCGCGGGCAGGTCCCGGCGGGTGGCGTAGCCGATCGCCCCGAATCCCGCGACGGACAGCGCGGTCACCCCGCCGGCCTGCCACAGAATCTGCATGCTCGTCCGGGTCAAGTACACCAGCACCGCTGAGGTCCCCGACCCGAGCAGCGCCCCGGACGCCAGCAGCAGCACGGTCGCGCCCGCCGTTGAGCGCCGGACCGTGAACTTCATGGCCACCAGGCAGATGAACGCAAAGACAAGGCTCGAGCTGCCCGCATCGTAGCTGCTGCCGCGGCCCAGGTACGCCCCCAGCGTGAAGCACCCGGCGGTGACCGCGACCAGTCCCATGGCCTGCCCGAACAGGGAACGGGTGCGGTCCGGGTCCGCAGTCCCGGGCTGCCCATAGGCCAGATCGCCCTGCATACCGCGATTCTTGCACCGCCAAGGCCTCCCGCCCAGGGCTGCTTGTGGTCGGCGGAGGTCCGTAACCTCGAAGGCATGACCGTCGCGGCGAGCTTGTTCCGGTTCGAGGATTCCTATGCCCGTGAGGTGCCTGGCCTTTCCGTGCCATGGACGGCGGCCTCGGCGCCGGCCCCCGAGCTGCGGGTGCTCAATGAGGAGCTGGCGGTCGAGCTGGGCGTCGATCCCGCGGCGCTGCGAGAGCCGTCGGGCGTCGCCCTGCTGGTGGGGCAGGTCCCCGAGGGGGTTACGACGGTCGCGCAGGCCTACGCCGGCCATCAGTTCGGCATGTACTCTCCCCGCCTCGGGGACGGTCGCGCGCTGCTTCTCGGTGAGGTGATCGATGCCCAGGGTCGCCGCCGTGACCTCCATCTCAAGGGGTCCGGGCGTACCCGGTTCGCCCGGGGCGGCGACGGCAAGGCCGTGCTGGGCCCGATGCTGCGCGAGTACGTCATCAGCGAGGCCATGCACGGCCTTGGCATTCCCACCACGCGGGCGCTCGCGGTGGTCACTACCGGCGAACGGGTGCTCCGGGAGGAGGGGGCGCAGCCGGGCGCGGTACTCGCCCGGGTCGCCGCGAGCCATCTGCGCGTCGGCACCTTCCAGTACGCCGCCGCATCCGGCGACCGGGACCTGCTGCGCGCACTGGCCGACTACGCCATCGCCCGCCACTACCCGGAGGCCGCCGGCGCCCCGAACCGCTATCTGGACCTGTACCGGCGCGTGGTCGGGGCGCAGGCGTCGCTGGTGGCCCGGTGGATGCTGGTCGGGTTCGTCCACGGGGTCATGAACACCGACAACACGACGATTTCCGGCGAGACCATCGACTACGGTCCGTGCGCCTTCATGGACACCTTCGACCCGGCCACGGTGTTCAGCTCTATTGACGAGCGCGGCCGTTATGCCTATGGCAACCAGCCAGGGGTCCTGCAGTGGAACCTGGCCCGGCTGGCCGAGGCCCTGCTGCCATTGTTTGATGACACCGTCGACGACAACAACGAGGCCGCCGCCGAGGCGGCCACGGAGGTCCTGAACGGATTCGCGCAGGCCTATGAGCAGCACTGGACCGAAGGCATGGCGGCCAAACTGGGGCTCGTGACACCGGACCGGGAGCTAACGGTAGACATCCTGAAGCTGATGCGGTGGCAAAAGGTCGACTTCACGCAGTTCTTCCGCGCGCTGTCGGCCGGCACCGCGCGGACGCTGTTCACCGAGCCGGAGCCTTTCGACCGCTGGGCTGCCCGCCGCGAGGCCCTGCTGCCCGCGGACCGGACCGCGGTGGCCGGCGCGATGAACCGGGTCAACCCCGTCTATATCCCGCGCAATCACCGCGTCGAGGAGGCGCTGGCCCAGGCGACCAAGGGCGACATGGGGCCGTTCCACCGGCTGGTGGACGCCGTTTCCCGTCCCTTCGACGAGCGGCCCGGATTGGCGGACTACACCGGTCCGGCCCCCGCGGGCGCCCCGTACGTCACCTACTGCGGCACCTGAGGTTGGGGTCGATCCTGCCGAAGGCCGACCGACTCGCCTGCTCGGCGCGTTTTGCTCAGTGAGGCCGTAACACGCAAACTCAGGACCATGAGCACCACTCTTGTCACGGGAGCCACACGAGGTGTCGGCCTTGAGCTGTCTCGGCGCCTCGCGGAGGCCGGCCACACCGTCTACCTCGGAGCGCGGGACCTTGGACGTGGCCGGGAAGTAGCCGAGCCGATCGGCGCGCGCGCTATCTCGATCGACGTCACCGACGACGCCTCGGTTCACGCCGCCGTCGACCACTTGCGGCAGGAGGCCGGGGCGCTTGACGTCCTGGTGAACAACGCCGGAATCTCCGGCGCGCAGCGACCGCCGACGGAGGCTGACGTCAACGACTTGCAAACCGTGCTCGCCACGAACGTCGTGGGCGCGACCCGGGTGCTCGGCGCCTGCACACCCCTGCTCGAGGAAAGTGCAACCCCGGTCGTGGTGAACGTCAGCAGCGCCGTGGGGTCGCTGACGCTCAATGCGAAGCCGGACGCGATCTGGTCGATGCTGGCCTACCCGATGTCGAAAGCGGCCCTGAACATGCTGACCATCCAGTACGCCCGGGCCTTCCCTCGCTGGCGCGTCAACTCGGTGACACCGGGCTTGACGCTCACCGAGTTCACGGGTCGCCCCACCGACTCGGTCGACCTGGAGGCGTTCCGTCGTGCTGGCGGCAGGACGGTGGACGAGGCGGTGGCGATTCTGGTGGCGATGGCCACCATCGGCCCGGACGGCCCCACGGGGACATTCATCGGGAATGACGGGCCGCTGCCCTGGTGACGCCGGCGCGCTGACCAGCCGGGAGATCGATGTACCCGGCCGTTTGCTGGCCGGACGCGGTTATGACAGGCGGACGGGGAGCGTATCGAGGCCGCGGATGAGGGTGCTGCGGCGCCAGCGCAGAGAATCTGGAGGGATCGCGAGCGTCATGCCGGGGAACCGCGAGAGCAAGGCGCCGAAGGCGATCACGCCTTCCATACGGGCCAGCGGCGCGCCCAGGCAGTAGTGGATGCCGTGGCCGAAGGCCAGGTTCCCGCCCGCGTCGCGGCCAATGTCGAGCTGGTCGGGGACCGGGTAGCGCTCCGGGTCGCGGTTCGCGGAGCCGATCGCGACCAGCACCGCCTCGCGCGCGGGGATGAGCGTGCCGCCGATCTTCACCGCCTCGGCGGTGAAGCGGAACGTGGCGTGGTTGACCGGGCTGGTGTAGCGGAGCAGTTCCTCCACCGCGCCGGGCAGCAGCGAGGGGTCGGCGCGCAGCCGGGCCAGCTCGCCCGGGCTGAGCAGCAGCGCCAGTGTCCCGCTGCCGATCAGGTTGACCGTGGTCTCGTGCCCCGCCACCAGCAGCAGGAAGAGCATTCCCAGCAGCTCACGCTCGCTGAGCCCGTCGCCAGCGTCACGGGCGTCGATCAGGGCGGACAGCAGGTCGTCGGCCGGATGGGCCCGTTTGTCCGCGACCAGGGCCGTGAAGTACCCAGCCATCTCCGTCGCCGCCGTCCCAGACTCAGCCGGCGCCTCACCGGTGGACAGGATGGCCTGCGTCCAGGCGCGGAAGTCAGCCCGATCCGAGTCGGGCACGCCGAGCAGTTCGCAGATCACCGTGATCGGCAGCGGGAAGGCGAACGCCTCCAGCAGGTCAACCTGACCGCCGTCGGGCATCTCGTCCAGCAGCGAGGTGGTGATCTCGGTGACGCGCGGACGCAGCTGCTCAATCCGTCGGGCGGTGAACGCCTTGGTGACCAGCCGCCGGAGGCGGTCATGATCGGGAGGATCCGTGCTGAGCATGTGGGTGTCGAGCGAAGCGAACCCGTCATCGGGGGCGGCGTTCCCGGGCCACAGCGTGCGCCAGTCTTTGATCAACCGCGGATCGGCCAGCGCGGCGCGGGCGTCCGCGTACCGGGTAACGACCCAGACGGGATAGCCGCCGGGCATCACAACCCGGCTGACCGGGCCCTCGGCTCGCAGCCGCTGGTACACGGCGTAGGGGTTCTGCACGAACCCGTCGCCGAGCTGCTCAGTGGTGGAAGATGCCACGATGCGCTCCGTCCGGGCTCGACGCCATTTAGTCGAGTACTATCTTAATTCCTTCTGCCGGGCCGCGGACACCGGGCCGGAGACGGGTAGCGGCAGTCGAGCTCAGTGCTTCTGAGGCGAAAGCCTGCTGGACGGCCCCAGGGCGATTTTGGTGCCAGCGAGCACACCCGTGGACAGCGCCGCCAGCAGCAGGCCCGAGAATCGGGCGATCCTGTTGGCTGAAGTCATGCGGGCCAGATCTCCCTCCTGGGGTCAATAAACCCATCAGCCATTAATTAATGCTTTCCTGCCTTAGCTGACTCGGGATGGGGACGGGATCCGCTGTCGGCCAGCCCAGCCCGCGGCAAGCGGGTTGCGACGGTTACGGAAGGTGCAGCCGAGACACTTTTACACGTGTGAAAAATTAGCCGGACGTCCGATGTTAAAAGCAAACCTTGCTGGGCCTGCGTCACCGTGATATGGCGGATACAGGTAGCGGGGAAGTTGGCTGAGGCGGGGACGCCAGTGGACACCACAGTGCCGTATGATCCGGCTGGTTCTGAACCACCCGTACTGAATGGGCACGGAGGCATCTCCGGTCACTCCGCTAACCCCCCCACCGATCGCGCACGAGGCCCCGTATGGCGCTATTCCCGGCAAGATATGGACCGCGAGACCACCCGGTACCTTTCCGCGGCAGCGCAGCTCGATGTTGAGTACGCCGCGAAAGTCCTGCGCAAGGTCATCGGTGATCCAATACGGGCACTCGCCCCGGCCTACGGCGCTGACGTGGCGGTTGTCGCCCGCTGGGCGGTCGATTCGCTCATGCGCCGCTGGCACCGGGATATTGCCCTCCTGATCGCGATCCTTCTTGGCGCCGTCCTGATCTGGTGGATGGCGCATTTCGGGTTGGTGGCCGCCGCCGTTGCGGTGATGATCACGCTTATCGCTGCCTGGCTGATTGTCTCGGGAGAATACTGGCTGCGATGGTACGGCGTCGTGGTCCGGCACATGCTGAGGGAAGGCTTTGATCCGGACCGTGCTCCCGAGCCGCGACACCAATGGGTACGCGACAGGATCGATGCGGTATCTGCTCGCAGGCGGGGCAATCTCGTGGTCTTCCAGGGGAAGCGCGCCTTCGTGGGTAGCGGTCCGCGACTGAGCCGCGAGCACGTCATCATCGACGTGAGCCGGGGTAGAAAAGTCAAGAACGGCAAGCCGAGAAAACCGCAGAGTTTCACGAACGCCGACGTCCATCTGGCTCTCATATCTGCCATGAAGAAGCTCGAATTCAGTGATATGAGGGTCGAGGAGCGACTCTTCGTAAATGGGCGTCACCTCAAGGGCAACGAGGACTTCCTGCCCAACGGAGAAATGGCCCCGCCCGCGGTGTCGGTCGGAACTGGTTTGCTTTTGGAGGCCACGCTCGATCCGACCCCGGATGCTCGAACCTATGTGTGCGTCGAGATGCCGGGGTGGCAGGGCCAGCTTGTAGTGACCCTTTTCGTAAGGGCGGTGCACGCGGGCGGATCTCTCTACGTCGAATGGGAGTACCGCGTCCTGCCGCCCCTGCTGGACCGGTATCAGCGCGTTGACCTGTATTTTGATGTTGCCTGGCCGTGGCGTATATGGATGGCGGGCTTGCGGGGTGCCCGGGAAGTAATTCCGGCTCTGTACAAGGCGCCATTTTCCCTGGCGGCCGATGTGATTCACGTGGTCGCGGCCAGGAGACGGAAAAGACTGGTTACGCAGGCGATCAGGCAGGGTCAGGGCTTCGACTATGGTGCGGCGACCAGCATACGGGAAGACGCTCTCGGCCACAATCGCCAGCATCATTTCCTGGAGCGGGATGAAATAATGTTTGTGCTCATGTCGCAGGAAATCCTGGTCAGAGAGGTGCGGTCATTTCTGCGAAAGCATGATGTCAGCCTGGCTGGATTTGATCAGCAGGTGGAGGAAATCAACAAGTCAACGTACAAGTACTACAGCGTGCACGTTGGTGACGTCTCCGGATCGGTGGTTGCGGTTGGCGACAAGTCCACTGCCACCGCGCAAAAGAAACCCAAGAAAACAGATGACTGATCGCGAGGTATGGGTCTTATGGGTGAAGCCAGTTACCGTGTGGACATAAAATCGGCAAAGAACTCCGCGGTCGCGACCGGGCCTAAGGCCAAAGCCGCCGTCACGGTAACCTCCCCGACGGAACGGGAATATCGGCAGCAGGCGATCACCGAATCGGAACGGCTCATAAAGCTTCTGGAGGACCGGCAAGGAGTGCTGGACGACGGGGCTGAGCTTACGGTGTCGGCGGCTAAGGTCAGGAAGAAGCTGGGCGATAAAAAACTGAAGCTAAGGTCCATTCGTGGCCTGCTTGAACAGCTTGCCGAAGGAGTAGCCGGAGTAGGCGTGCTCGCTGAGTGCGTGGCCCGCCTACAGACGCTGATCTCCCATATTCCGACTTAGCCTCGGTCCTGGGTCACAGGGAGGTGGCCACCCGGAGATGCCCGGTGGGGTAAGCCAGTGAGGCCGGGATTGCGCGGGTAAGGACTGTGGGCGGTCTGGCGTATGGCCAGCAGCTGGCCGGCGACCAGTCGCTGGAGCGTGAAGCGGACGCGCCGGCCGGTGTGCCCATCGTCGCCGGGCCGGCCGGGTTCGCCCCACTCGATCGCGGCGCCCCCGGTGAGCTGGAGGGTGCGGCCGCTGGTGAAGTCGATGAACGGGAGGGCGGTTTCGGGGTCGATGGCGAGGTTGCCGAAGCTGTTGAACATGTTGTTGCCGGCGTAGTCGGGCCACCACAGCTGGTCGCCGTCGACGCGGACGAACCCTGGTTGGCCGCCCCGGTGGGAGGCGTCACTGCCCCGTTCGGGGTGGGTGGTGCCGAGGAAGAAGGTGTCCGCGCCCCGGATCAGCTCGATGTCCTCGGCCGCGAGGGCGCGGCCGTACCGCACGTCGCCGCCCCCGGCCTGGTCAAGGTGCTCGGGGATCAAGACCCGCTGCTGGATGAACTGGGGGCAGTTGCCGTAGGCCTGCTCGACCTTGATCACCAGCCGCCGCTGTCCGGCCTGGATGAGGGTCCCGTTGACCCGGACGCGCCGGCGGGCGGCGAACTCCACCACGACCAGCCCGACCTGCTGACCCGCCGGCAGCCCGTGCAGCGGGTCGCCGACGGGAAGCGCGACGCTGACCTCGAGCGTGGTCAGCGAGGTGACGTTAAGGAAGCCGAGGGATCCAGTCAACGGCGTGACCCACAGCCGGCCAGCTTCGTCGCGCCCGGTCAGTGCGGCGAAGGTCCGGTCGGCCAGGAATCTGGCCATCCCTCCGTCCAGCTCGACCGGTTCCAGCATCCGCACCAGCCGGGCCGCCTGGGCCTCCACCCCTGCTCGGTGCTGAACGGCGAGCTCGCCGTCGTGGAATCCCACGTCGGCCAGCCGGTGCGTCTCAGCCATGACCGCCGTGCACCTGCCGGTTGTAGAAGTCCTTGATCCCGGTGGCGATCGTCTCCAGGTTGTCCTCGATGGCGAAGTGGCCGGAGTCGAGCCGGACCAACGTCGCGTCCGGCAGGTCCCGCAGGTAGGCCTCTCCGCCCTCGGGGGTGAAGAAGATGTCGCCCTGGCCCCAGAAGATGATCGTCTTGGGCTGGGTGATCCGCAGCCGCTCCTGCCAGGCCGGGTAGAGCGCGGCGTTGGTGCGGTAGTCGTAGAACAAGTCGAGTTGCATCCGGTGTGCCTGCGGGCGGGCCAGAAAGAACAGGTCCATGTTCCAGTTGTCCGGGCTGATCTTGGCCCGATCGGGGTGCCCGGTGGTGTAGATGCCCTTGACCGCGTCAAGCTCGAGGAAGGCCTCCAGAGGTGCTTCCGTTTCGGCGTTGCGGTTGGCCCAGAGCACGTGGCGGATACCGTCCCAGGCCGCGGTGAACCCCTCTTCGTAGGTGTTGGCGTTCTGGATGACCTGCCAGGAGAGCCAGTCCGGGTGCTTCTCGATCAGGCGGTTGCCGATCGGGCCGCCGTAGTCCTGCATGTAGAAACCCATCGGGCCGGTGAAGCCGATGGCCTGCATGGCCGCTTCGACGACCTCGGCCAGGTGGTCGAAGGTGTAGTCCCAGGTGGACGGGTCGGGCATCTCGGTGTTGCCGAAGCCTGGATAGTCGAACGAGACGAGGTGGAATTGGTCGGCCAGTGCGGGCAGGAAGTTGCGGAACTGATGTGAGGAAGAGGGGAATCCGCCGAGGAGGAGCAGCTTGGGGCGCCCTGGGTCGCCGGCCTCTCGGTAGAACACGTCAAGTCCCAGCGCGGACACCGTCTTGAACGTCGTCATCTGTTCTCCCCTGCGGCGCGGTCGTGGCGTTCTGCTGACCAGACGACGGTAAGCCGCTAAAGATTCGGTGGGAGACGAAGCATTCGGTGCAGGCCGATTTACTTCGGCGGCTGCCGAAATTTCTGGCCAGTAGGTTCGGGCGGCACCGAACACACACCGAACGCACCGAGAGAGCAGAGAGAAGGGCCATGAGTGTTATTGACGAGACTTTGCGGGCCAATGCAACCATCGCCAACGACTACGATCCCGCCCGGGCGAAGCCGCCGGCGCCCCGGATCGCGATCGTCACCTGCATGGATCCCCGGCTCACCGACATCGGGCCGATGCTGGGTCTGGCTGATGCCGATGCCGACGTGATCAGGAACGCTGGCACCGTGATCGATGACGATTCGATCCGGTCGCTGCTCGTCTCCACCAAGCTGCTGGGCGCGCAGGAGATCATGATCATCAATCACACCGACTGCGGGATGCTCAAGTTCACCGACGCCGAGATGGAAGACCGGCTCCGCAAGGAGACGGGGCAGGCGCAGATCGTGCCCGCCAGGTTCTACAGCTTCACCGACGTCGAAGAGAACACCAAGGAACAAATGCAGAAGGCCAGGTCACACCCGTGGATTCCGCGGGATGTCCCGGTCAGGGGCTTTATCTTCGACGTCAGTACCGGGCGGCTCAGCGAAGTGTTCCCGGACCGGGGGAGCGTCCCTGATTAATAGGCTGGGATCAGCCCGGCTGTGACCCGTTCAGGGAAGCCGGGGACCGCCGGGTAAAGTCGTGACGTGCCACCGGCCCGAGGGAAGCGCTCCGGCCCGTCACGCTCCACGGGCGGCGACCGTGACCTGGCCAGTGTCGGGGCGCTCGTCGCCGACCGGGCCAAGTGCCAGATGCTCGTCGCCCTCGCCGCGGACGGTGGGGCCCTACCCGCCGGCCGGCTGGCCGCACAGGCGGAGGTCAGCGCGTCGACCGCCAGCGGCCATCTTCACAAGCTGGTCGCCGGCGGCCTGCTGGTGGTGGAGAACGCGGGGCGGCACCGCAACTACCGGCTGGCCAATCCCGAGGTTGTCGCCACCCTCATCGAGACGCTGGAGCAACTGGCCCCTGCCCTGCCGATCCAGTCACTCGGGCAAAGCCAGCAGGCCCGGGCCTGGCGGCAGGCCCGGGTCTGTTACGACCACATCGCCGGCACACTCGGTGTCGAGCTGATGGGCGCCCTGGTCGCGCGGGGCCACGTCGGACCAGTCCACGAGTCCGCGCGCGTGGACCGCGATCGGGACCAGTACGCGATCACGCCAGAAGGGTGGGCCTTCTTCCAGACGCTTGGCGTGGTGGTCCCCTCCAGTCGCCAGCCAGTCCGGCACCACAAGGACTCCATTGAAGACGGTTCGCACCTCTCGGGCGCCCTGGGCCGTGGCCTGCTCGCGCGATTCGTCGATCTCGGCTGGCTGCAACGCCACCAGAACCGGCGCCTGCACATCACGCCAGAGGGCCGGAAGGGTTTCGACCAGCAGTTCGGAGTCTCCCTCGACAAGTTACGCTGGCGAAGTCCCCGTGCTCGAGCTCAATGACGGTTCGCTTATCCCGCAGCTGGGGTTCGGCGTCCTCGACGGGGCTCACAGCGGCCGGCCTTTGATCTTGGTGCACCGACCGGGTCCGGACCCTAAGCTCGTACCATGGCCAGGTACTTCGATATCCATCCGGCCAACCCGCAGCGGCGGGCGATCACTCAGGTCGCCGACATCGTGCGGGCGGGTGGCGTGATCGCCTATCCGACGGACTCGTGTTACGCGCTCGGGTGCCAGTTCGGCGACAAGGACGGCATCGACAGGATCCGGTCGATCCGCCAGCTTGATGACCGGCACCACCTGACGCTGGTGTGCCAGGACTTTGCCCAGCTGGGACAGTTCGTGCAGGTCTCCAACTCGGTATTCCGGGCCATCAAGGCGGCGACCCCGGGCAGCTATACGTTCATCCTCCCGGCGACCAAGGAAGTGCCGCGCCGGCTGCAGCACCCGGGCAAGAAGACCGTCGGGGTGCGGATCCCCCGGCACGTGGCGACCCAGGCGTTGCTGGCCGAGCTGGGGGAGCCGCTGGTCTCGAGCACCTTGCTGCTGCCGGGCCAGGATGAGCCGATGACCCAGGGCTGGGAGATCGCCGAGGAGCTCGGCCACAGCCTGGAGGCCGTGCTCGACTCGGGCGACTGTGGCACCGAGCCGACCACGGTGATCGACTTCTCCCAGCCCGCACCCGAGATCGTGCGCCACGGGGCCGGCGACACCGCTCCCTTTGAGTGAAGCCACGGTCTGTGACTGAAACCCCCGGCCGCCCGCGCTCAAGACCACCCAGTTTGGCTGTTTCCTACAACGGGGGAGCCGTGACACGTTCCCTGCGCAGCATTTCCCCGCCTGGCCGAGGAGAGTATGCCTGGGTAGATGCCAGCAACGTCCCGCGACAGCCAGCCGCGATAGCCAGCAACGTCGCGCTTTAGAGGAGGGTTCGACCGCGTGTTCAGCCGTGTCGCCATCGTCAACCGTGGTGAAGCCGCCATGCGGCTCATCCACGCTGTCCAGGATCTGACCGCGGAGACGGGTATACCGATCGAGACGGTCGCCCTGCACACCGATGCCGACCGGACGGCCACGTTCGTGCGCGAGGCCGATATCGCCTACGACCTCGGCCCCGCCTCCGCGCGCCCGTACCTGGACCTGCAGGCGCTGGAGCGCGCGCTGGTGGAGACCGGCGCTGACGCCGCCTGGGTCGGCTGGGGCTTCGTGGCCGAGGACCCGGCGTTCGCGGAGCTGTGCCAGAAGATCGGGGTCACCTTCATCGGGCCCAGCCCGGACGCCATGCGCAAGCTCGGGGACAAGATCGGCGCCAAGCTGATCGCCGAGGAGGTCGGCGTACCGGTCGCGCCCTGGAGCCGTGGCCCGGTCGCCACCCTGGACGACGCCCTGGCCTCGGCCGCCCGGATCGGCTACCCGCTGATGCTGAAGGCGACCGCGGGCGGTGGCGGGCGCGGCATCCGCGTGGTCACGAACGAGGCCGAGCTGGCCGATGCCTACGAGCGGACCAGCCAGGAGGCGGCGCGGGCGTTCGGCAGCGGTGTGGTGTTCCTGGAGCGACTGATCACCGGGGCCCGGCACGTCGAGGTCCAGGTCATCGCCGACGGGCAGGGGACCGCCTGGGCGCTGGGGGTCCGCGACTGCTCGGTGCAGCGGCGCAACCAGAAGGTCATCGAGGAGTCGTCGTCACCGGTGCTCAGCGCCGAGCAGGCGGCCGAGCTCAAGGCGTCGGCCGAACGGCTGGCTCTCGCGGTCGGTTACAGCGGGGCGGCGACGGTCGAGTTCCTCTACCACCCCGGGATGCGGATGTTCGCGTTCCTCGAGGTCAACACCCGGCTGCAGGTGGAGCACCCGATCACCGAGTCCACCACCGGGTTCGACCTGGTCAAGGCCCAGCTGCAGGTAGCGTCCGGCGGCAAGCTCGAGGGTGAGCCGCCGGCCGAGCGTGGGCACGCCATCGAGGCCCGGCTGAACGCCGAGGACCCCGATCGCGACTTCGCGCCGTGCCCGGGCCACATCGTCCGGCTGGATCTGCCCGCCGGGCCGGGCATCCGCGTGGACACCGGCTTTACCGAGGGTGACACCATCCCGGCGGACTTCGACTCGATGATCGCGAAGATCATTGCCTACGGCCGTGACCGCGACGAGGCGCTCGGCCGGCTGCGCCGGGCCTGCGCCCAGACCACGGTCATCATCGACGGCGGCGCGACCAACAAGAGCTTCGTGCTCGACCTGCTCAGCCAGCCCGAGGTGATCGACGCCAGCGCCGACACCGGCTGGATCGACCGGGTCCGGGCCCAGGGCCGCCTGGTCTCGCACCGGCACTCCGGCGTCGCCCTGGCCGCGGCGGCCATCGACGCCTACGAAGAAGAGGAACGGGCCGAGCGGCAGCGCCTGCTGTCCACGGCGTTCGGCGGCCGCCCCCAGGTGCAGCACAAGAGCGGCCAGCCGGTGGAGTTCCAGCTCCGCGGGGTCGCGTACCGAATCCGGGTCGCGCGCATCGGCGCGCACCGGTTCCGGGTCGTGGTCGCGGCGGGCGAGGACGTTCGCACCGCCGACGTCGAGCTGAACCGGTTCGACCGGTACACCGGGCAGATCCTCGTCAACGGCATCCGGTACCGCCTGGTCACCGGCACGTTCGGGCCGATCCACCTGGTCGAGGTGGACGGCGTGAGCCACCGGATCAGCCAGGAGGACGGCGGCGTCGTCCGGTCGCCCGCGCCTGCGCTGGTGGTGGCGACGCCGCTGAAGGTCGGGGCCGAGGTCGAGGCGGACGCGCCCGTGCTGGTCCTCGAGAGCATGAAAATGGAGACGGTGCTGAGGGCGCCGTTCCGGGCCCGGCTGAAGGAATGCCTGGTCTCCGTGGGCAGCCAGGTGCAGTCGGGGGCCCCGCTGCTGCGGCTGGAGCCGCTGGTGGCCGGGGACGGCGAAGCCGCGGCCGCCCCGGCCAGGGAGCCCGCCGAGCTGGACCTGCCCGTCGCCCGGGGCGAGGTCCCGGACCGGGAGCGTCTCCAGCGCGGCCAGGAGGACCTGAGCAGCCTGCTGCTGGGCTTCGACGTGGATCCGGATGACGAGGCCCGGGTGCTCGTCGACTACCTCGCTGCCCGCCGGACCGTCACCGAGGACGGCTACCGGCCGCTGGCGGAGGAGATCGGTCTCATCGATGTGTTCGCCGACCTGGCCGAGCTGAGCCGCAACCGGCCCGTCGGTGAGGACGCGGGCGACGAAGGCCACATGCTCAGCGCGCGGGAGTACTTCCACACCTACCTGCGGAGCCTCGACGTCGAGCGGGCCGGGCTGCCGGAAGCGTTCAAGGCCAAGCTGGCCAAGGCGCTCGGGCACTACGGCGTCACCAGCCTGGACCGCTCACCCGAACTCGAAGCCGCGGTGTTCCGGATTTTCCTGGCTCAGCAACGGGCCTCCGCCGACGCCATGGTCGTGGCGGCGCTGCTCCGGGCCTGGCTGCGGGAACCGCCGCCGGGTGAGGCGCTGCGCGAGCCCTCTGGCCTCGCGCTCGAGCGGCTGGTGGGCGCCACGCAGCTCCGGTTCCCCGTTGTTTCCGACCTGGCCCGCGGCGTGGTGTTCGCCTGGTTCGGCCAGCCGCTGCTGCGCCGCAACCGCGCCCGCGTTTACGCCGACATCCGCAACCACCTGCGCTATCTGGACGCCAACCCGGACGCGCCCGAGCGCGCCGAGCTCATCGCCGCGATGGTGCGCGGTACCGAGCCGCTGGTGCGGCTGCTCGGTCAGCGGCTCATCCGCCACGACCTGGACAACACGGTCATGCTGGAGGTGCTGACCCGCCGGTACTACGGCAACAAGGATCTGGCCGCCGTCCGCACGACCGAGGTCGCGGGCTGTCGATTCGTGGTGGCCGAGCGGGTCGGCTCGCGCGTCGCTTCGGCCGGGGTCAGCTTTGCGGCACTGGGCGATGCGCTGCGCGGGCTGGCCGAGCTGGCCAGTGACGGGGACGCCCTCGACGCCGACATCTACCTCGCCTGGGAGAACCAGCCGGGGGACTCCGAAGCGATGGCCGCCGTGCTGTCCGAGCTGGTCAACACCAAGCCCCTGCCGGACCAGGTCCGCCGGGTCACGTTCACGGTCGCGGGCCGCGGTGGCGCGGTGATGCAGCAGCACTTCACGTTCCGCCCGGCGGCCACCGGGATGACCGAGGAACGGCTGATCCGCGGTCTGCACCCGTACATCGCGTACCGGATGAAGCTGGAGCGCCTGCGGAAGTTCGACCTCACCCGGCTGCCGTCCTCGGACGAGGACGTCTACCTGTTCCTGTGCACGGCCCGTGAGAACCCATCGGACGAACGCCTGGTCGCGTTCTCACAGGTCCGCGACCTGACCGAGCTGCGCGACCACGACGGCAGGCTGGCCTCGCTGCCGACCGCCGAGGACACCATCGCCACCTGCCTGGACTCGATCCGCCGGGCCCAGTCGCGGCGGCCGGCCAGGAACCGCTTCAGCACCAACCGGATCGTGATCTACATCTGGCCGACGAGCAACATCACCCAGGCCGACCTGGAGATGCTGGCCAGTCGGGTACTGCCCACGACCGCGGGCGCCGGGCTGGAAGAAATGCTGTTCATCGGGCGGTACCGGGACGAAGAGACCGGCCAGCTGATCAAGGCGGCCGCGCGCATCTCGTTCAACGCCGCCGGCGGCGTCGACGTGACCGTCGGCGAGCCGTCCGATGAGCCGATCGAGCCGCTCGACAGCTACCGGCAGAAGGTGCTGCGGGCCAGCAGCCGCAACACGGTTTACCCGTACGAGCTGACCAGCCTGCTCGGCGACTTCGCCGAGCACGACCTCGACGAGGCCGGCGTGCTGGTGCCAGTGCACCGGCCCAAGGGGAGTAACACCGCGGCCATCGTCGCGGGCGTGGTCACCACCGTCACCCCACGGCATCCCCAGGGCGTCACCCGGGTCGTGCTGCTCGGCGATCCGACCAAGTCGCTCGGCGCGTTGTCGGAGCCGGAGTGCCGCCGCATCATCGCCGCCCTGGACCTGGCCGAGCAGCTGCGGGTGCCGCTGGAGTGGTACGCACTGTCGGCCGGCGCCCGGATCTCCATGGAGTCGGGCACGGAGAACATGGACTGGGTCGCGGCCGCGCTCAAGCGGATCGTTGAGTTCACCCAGGCCGGCGGCGAGATCAACATCGTCGTCGCGGGCATCAACGTCGGCGCGCAACCGTACTGGAACGCCGAGGCCACGATGCTCATGCACACCAAGGGGATCCTGGTGATGACGCCGGACTCGGCCATGGTGCTGACCGGTAAGCAGGCGCTCGACTTCTCCGGTGGCGTGTCGGCCGAGGACAACTTCGGCATCGGCGGTTACGACCGGGTGATGGGCCCGAACGGCCAGGCCCAGTACTGGGCGCCAAACCTGGCTGCCGCCCGGGACGTGCTGATGGCGCACTACGACCACGCCTACATCGCGCCCGGCGAGCAGACGCCGCGGCGGACGGCCACGACCGATCCCGTGGACCGCGACATCTCCGCCTTCCCGCATCTGGTGGCGGGCAGCGACTTCACCACCGTGGGCGAGATCTTCTCCGCCACAGCCAACCCAGACCGCAAGAAGGCGTTCGACATCCGGACCGTGATGCGGGCCCTGTCCGACCAGGACCACCCGGTGCTGGAACGCTGGGCGGGCATGGGCAACGCCGAGACCGCCGTGGTCCAGGACGTGCACATCGGCGGGATCCCGGTCTGCCTGCTCGGCATCGAGTCCCGGGGCGTGCCGCGGCGGGGCTTCCCGCCCACCGACGGCCCGGACACCTACACCGCGGGCACGCTTTTCCCGCGATCATCGAAAAAGGCCGCCCGGGCCATCAACGCGGCCAGCGGCAACCGGCCGCTGGTGGTGCTGGCCAACCTGTCCGGCTTCGATGGTTCACCGGAGTCGATGAAAAAGCTCCAGCTGGAGTACGGCGCCGAGATCGGCCGGGCCATCGTGAACTTCCGCGGGCCGATCGTGTTCTGCGTGATCTCCCGGTACCACGGCGGGGCGTTCGTGGTCTTCTCGAAGGCACTGAACCCGAGCATGACCGTGCTCGCGCTGGAAGGCTCGTTCGCCTCGGTACTCGGCGGCGCTCCGGCCGCGGCCGCGGTGTTCGCCGGCGACGTCGATGCCCGGACCGCGGCCGACCCGCGGCTGCGGGATCTCGAGGCCCGCATCGCGGCCGCCCCCGGGGCTGACCGCGCCGCGCTGACCGCGGAACTCGACGAGCTGCGTTCGTCGGTCCGGGCCGAGAAGCTGGGCCAGGTGGCCGCGGAGTTCGACCGCGTACACAACATCGAGCGCGCGGTCGAGGTCGGCTCGGTCGATGCGATCATCCGCCCAGCCGAGCTTCGCCCCCGCATCGTCCACGAAATCGAGTCCCGCCTGCCTTAGCCGTCCGGCGTACCTTTGTCATGATCGATAGCCGCGCAGACAGACCTGGCGTCACTGCCGGAGAGTGCGGGCCGCCGCCCCGGTCAGCCCGGGGTCTTCCTCGCGGCCGAAGGTGATCGTGATCTCCCGGCCGTTGGCCACGCTGACCACCGGACGGCCCAGCTGGTCGCCGACCCGGCGCGCGACCCGCTGGAACAGGCCGATCATGTCGGCGGTGTCGGCGCTGACCCGGAAGCGGCCGTGGGCCGCGAGGGTCTGGGCCACATAGGGGACGAAGTTCAGCTCGGCCCGGGTCTGCTCCTCCGCGCTGAGCGGCGTGGGCTGATTAGCCGGGCTGCAGGCCAGCCTGCTGGTTCATCTCCGGTCTCCTTCAGGTGTGGCGTCGCTGGGCTCATCCGTTGGGGGTGATGTGGGCGCGGCCCGGCACGCGGAGGCTGTGTCTGTCCGGCTGACAAGCACAACTACGCACTCCGGGGATGTCATGGTCCCGTCTACCGTTCGGAAACTCAGCACTTCCCGCTGGCTGCCGCGCCTTGTTCCCATGGCCGTGCTGGTCATAGGCGGTGTCGTGGCGGGCTGTACCACCAGTAGCACGCCGTCGTCTGGTGCCAGCGCTGGTGCCGGTGCCGCCACTTCGGGTGCCTCGGCAGCCAGCTGCTCGGTGACCCCGGTCGCCAACAAGGTCGTTCCTTCCGTGGTAACGATCGCCGCCAAGGGCCCTAACGGCGCCGGCACCGGGTCGGGGGAGGTCATCCGGTCGGACGGCTACATCCTGACCAACAACCACGTCATCTCCATCGCCGCCACCGATGGCGGTTCGGTGGAGGTGCAGTTCTCCGATGGGAAGAGCAGCCCCGCCACGATCACCGGCCGGGACCCGCAGACCGATCTCGCCGTGCTCAAGGTTCAGAATCCCGGCAAGCTCAAGGTCATCGCGCTGAGTACGTCATCGTCCCTGCAGGTGGGCCAGCCGGTCGTGGCGATCGGGGCCCCGCTCGGGCTCTCCGGGACCGTGACGTCCGGCATCGTCAGCGCCCTCAACCGGACCATAGAGGTCCCCGGCGACAACGACAAGTCGGCGCTGCTGGTGGGCGCCGTGCAGACGGACGCGGCCATCAACCCCGGCAACAGCGGGGGCGCGCTGGTCAACTGCGAAGGTCAGCTCGTGGGGGTGCCATCGGCCGGCGCGAGCGTGCCCAGCTCCTCCGGTGAATCCGGCGGCGGCAGCATCGGACTGGGTTTCGCCATCCCGGTCGATCTGGCCAAGTCCATCGCCGACCAGATCATCAGCACGGGCCACGCGACGCACACCTACTTCGGCTTGCAGACGGTGCCGATCCCGCCTGCTGCCGCCGCCCAGGCCGGGGTACCCGAAGGGCTGTTCGTCCAGGCGGTGGCGCCCGGTGGCCCGGCCGCCGCGGCCGGGCTGCGCCCCAATGACGTGATCACCAGCATCAACGGCAAACCCGCCACCAGCGACGTTCAGCTGCAAGAGCTGACCCTGACCACGAAACCAGGCGACACGGTTCCCATCGTTTACCAGCGCGACGGCCACTCGGCCAAGACGACCGTGACCCTGGTGGCGCAGCCGTGACCCGTCCCCGTACCTAGGTCGCCCCGTCCGGCGGCAGGATGGCGGCGAACCGCTCCTCGGCCCGGTCCAGCTGCGCCAGCACCCGCCGCCGGGCCGGCTCGTCCAGCGGCGTGTCCGGCCGGCTGATCAGCTCCCGCAGCACCGGGACCAGCCCGGCGTACTTGTCGGCCAGCTCCGGTACTCGCGGCCCGGTGGTGTAGAGCAGCCCGGCTCCGTTGTCGGTGAAGTCGGACGCCTTGATCACCCGGGCCCAGGGCGAGGCGTCCAGGCTGGCCGCCACGTGCTCCCGGTACTGCACGTGCCGGTCCCGGCCCGCCTCGTACTCGGGGTTGGTCACCGCCGCCACCAGCTCGGCCACCCGCGGCCCGAACCGCTCCGCCAGCACGGCCAGTGCTGCCTTAGTGCGGGCTGCCTTAGTGCGGGCGGCCTCCGTCGTTCCCGCCGGGGCCAGCTCGGCCGCGTGATCCTCCACCGCGTCGTGCAGCAGCGCGGCCACGATCACGTCCGGGTCGTGGATCCCGTAGTGGGACATGATCCGGATCGCCACCCGCAGCGGGTGGTTGATGTACGGCTCGCTCTGCCGGCGGTCGCCCGCGTGCAGCCGGGAGGCCAGGGCCAGCGCGTCCTCCAGTCGGCGTCGCTCCGCCTCGGGGAACCTGGCGATCTCGGCCGCGAACCGCTCCCGCAGGCCGTCCTCGCCGTAGGTCGCGGTGATCGCGTGCAGCGGCATGGTCTCGAGCAGCCGCCGTTGGCCGGTGTCCATACCCTTATCTTCGGGGGTGGTAGCCTCCCCGCGCATCTTCAGGGGTGGTAGCCTCCCCGCACCATCCGCCGCGGTCCGGTAAGACTGGACCATGGCGCGCTACGGACCTCAGTTCGGCCCGGACATCACGTTCCTCGGTGTGGACCGCTGTGACTGGGCCGACCCGGCCAGCTACCCGGACGCCGACGTGGTGATCATCGGGGCCCCGTTCGACGGCGGCACCTCCTACCGGTCCGGGGCCCGGTTCGGCCCGCAGTACATCCGGCAGACCGACTACCTGCCGCACGACGGGTCCCGGCCCTCGCTGGCGCTGCGCACCGACGGCCTGAAGGATCTGCGCGTCTACGACGCCGGGGACGTGGAGATGTTCTCCGGCGACGCGGCCCGGTCCGTGCGCGATCTGCAGGCCGCGGTGTACGAGGTGACCCGCCACGGCGCCGTCCCGCTGATCCTCGGCGGCGACCACACCATCACCTGGCCCGACGCGGCCGGCGTGGCCCAGCACCTCGGCCAGGGCCGGGTGTCCCTGATCCACTTCGACGCGCACGCCGACACCGGCGACTCTGAGTTCGGCTCCCTGATCGGGCACGGCCAGCCCATGCGCCGGCTGATCGAGTCCGGGGCGGTCCGCGGTGACCGGTTCCTGCAGATCGGCTTGCGCGGCTACTGGCCCGAACCGGAGACCCTGAGCTGGATGGCCCAGCAGCGGATGCGCTCCTACGAGATGACCGAGATCGTCGAGCGCGGGCTGACCGGCTGCCTGACCGAGGCGTTCACGATCGCCCGGGACGACTGCGACGGCGTGTTCCTGTCGGTCGACATCGACGTGTGCGATCCGGCCCACGCGCCCGGCACCGGCACCCCCGAACCCGGGGGCCTGTCCGCCCGCCAGCTCCTGGATGCGGTCCGGCGCATCTGCTACGAGCTGCCGGTGACCGGGATCGACGTGGTCGAGGTGGCCCCGCCCTACGACCACGCCGACATCACCGCCTCGCTGGCCAACCGGGTCGTGCTCGAGGCCCTGTCCGCGCTGGCCCGGCAGCGCCGGGACAAAGCCGACGGCACCACCTGGAACCCGCGCCAGCCCCTGTTGGAGGGGCGGTGACCGGAGACACCGTGGACGCAGTCGTAGTCGGCGCGGGCCCGAACGGGCTGGCCGCCGCGATCACGCTGGCCCAGGCCGGCCTGGAGGTGGCCGTCTACGAAGCGGCCGAAACGGTCGGCGGCGGTGCCCGGACCGAGGAACTCACGCTGCCCGGCTTCCGGCACGACCCCTGCTCGGCCGTGCACCCGCTCGGGGCCGGTTCCCCGGTGCTGCGATCCTGGCCGCTGACCGAACACGGCCTGACCTGGATCCAGCCGGACCTGCCGCTGGCCCACCCCTTCCTGGACGGCCCGGCGGTGACCTTGGCCCGGTCGGTCGAGGAGACCGTGGACTCACTCGACCCGGACGGCCGGAGATACCGCCGGCTGGTCCGGCCCTTCCTGGGCCGATGGGACGAGCTGGCCTCCTCCGTGCTGCGGGCCCCGCTGGACGGCCTGCCGCCGCATCCGCTGCTGCTGGCCGGGTTCGGGCTGCCCGCCGCCGCCCCGGCCGAGCTGCTGGCCCGGCGGTTCCGTGGCCACCGGGCCCGGGGCCTGTTCGCCGGGATGTCGGCCCATGTGACCGCGCCGCTGACCGCCCCGGTCACCGGCGGCATCGCGCTGATGTTCGCGCTGGCCGCGCACGCGGTCGGCTGGCCCATCCCGCGCGGTGGCACCCAGTCCCTGTCCGACGCCATGGCCAGCCTGCTCACCTCGCTGGGCGGGACGATCACCACCGGGCAACGGGTCCACAGCCTGGACGAGCTGCCGCCGGCCCGGGCCTACCTGTTCGACACCTCCCCGGAGCAGCTCGCGGCCATCGCCGGGTCCCGGCTGCCTGCGGCCTACGCCGCCAAGCTGAGCCGCTACCAGCACGGCCCGGGCGTGTTCAAGATCGACTACGCGCTGAGCGGGCCGGTGCCCTGGCGGGCGGCGGACTGCCACCGGGCGGGCACGGTCCACCTGGGCCCGACCCTGCAGGAGATCAGCGGCGCCCTGCGCACGGTCCACCGGGGGCGGGCGCCCGACCCACCGTTCCTCCTCACCGCCCAGCCCAGCCGGTTCGACCCGACCCGGGCCCCGGCTGGGCAGCACACGTTCTGGGTCTACTGCCAGGTGCCGAACGGCTGGGATCAGGACCACACCGAGGCTATCGAGACCCAGATCGAGCGGTTCGCCCCCGGGTTCCGTGACCTGGTCCTGGCCCGCACGGTCACCGCCCCGGCCGGCCTGGAGGCCCGCAACTCCAACTACGTCGGCGGGGACATCGCGGTCGGGCGCTGCGATCAGTTGCGGCTGCTGTTCCGGCCGACGTTCGCGCGGGTCCCGTACGCGACCCCGGACCCGTCCATCTACCTGTGCTCGGCCGCCACCCCGCCCGGTCCCGGGGTGCACGGCATGTGCGGCTACCACGCCGCCGCCACCGCCCTGCGCCGGGTGTTCAAGGCCAAGGTGCCCAGCCTGGTCTGAGCCGGCTCCGATCCCACGAGGCCTAATCTGGTCTGAGCCGGGTCCGATCCCTCGAGGCCCAGCGTGGCCCGAGCCGGGTCCGATCCCTCGAGGCCCAGCGTGGCCCGAGCCGGGTCCGATCCCTCGAGGCCCAGCGTGGCCCGAGCCGGGTCCGATCCCAAGGTGCCCGGTCTGACCTGTGCCGAGTCTTATTTATATTTAATGGGGTCCGGCCTCCCGGTGCCCTGGTTCGCCGCCCGGTCGCCTTGTGCCCCGGTGATCGGGTAACCTGACCAACGGTCGTATCTATGACCGTGCATGGCGGAGTAGCTCAGTCAGGCAGAGCAAACGGCTCATAATCGTTGTGTCGCCGGTTCAAGTCCGGCCTCCGCTACTACGAAATACCGCCGGGCTGGCCCGCGTTAGCCATCCCGTTCGTCCACTGCAACGAGAAAGGCGCCTCCCGTGGCTGCCACCGATGTCCGGCCCAAGATCACGCTGGCTTGCCAGGAGTGCAAGCACCGCAACTACATCACCAAGAAGAACCGGCGGAACGACCCCGACCGGCTCGAGCTGAAGAAGTACTGCCCCAACTGCCGCTGCCACCAGCCGCACCGCGAGACCCGCTAACCGCACATGCCGGTCAACCCGGACTTCGCGGGACGTAGTTTCCCGCCGTCCGAGCCGTACGAGGTCAGCCGGGTCAAGATCGCTGAGTTCGCGCAGGCGATCGGCGATCTCAGCCCGCTGTGCCGGGACCAGACGGCGGCGCAGGCCGCGGGCTACCCCGACGTCATCGCGCCGCCCACGTTCGCCATCGTGATCACGATGGCCAGCAGCGGGCACGCGATGGCCGACGAGGACCTCGGCCTGGACTACTCCATGGTCGTCCACGGCGAGCAGCGGTTCTCCCATGCCCGGCCGCTGCACGCGGGCGACGTGGTGGTCGCGCAGACCACGATCACCGACATCACGCCGCGGCGCACGATGACCATGCTGACCACGCGCACCGACATCACCACCACCGGCGGCGAGCACGTCTGCACGGCCCTGTCCACGCTGGTCGAGCGGGGCGTCTGAAGCGACGAGAGGCGGACGGTGACAGCAAAGGTCAAGTACGCGGACGTTGAGCCCGGCACCGAGCTGGCGCCGCAGAGCTACCCGGTCACCCGGCTGGACCTGGTCAAGTACGCGGGTGCGTCCGGTGACTTCAACGTCATCCACTGGAACGAGCGGGTGGCCACCTCGGTCGGCCTGCCCAACGTCATCGCGCACGGCATGTACACCATGGCCGAGGCGGGCCGGTTCGCCAGCGACTGGGCCGGCGACCCCGGCGCGGTGGTCGAGTTCGGCGTGCGTTTTTCCTCCCCGGTGGTCGTCCCCGACGACGGCCAGGGGGCGACGATCCAGATCAGCGGCACGGTCGAGGAGAAGCTGGACGGCAACCGGGTCGTGCTGGCGCTGACGGCCCGTTCGGGCGACACCAAGGTGCTGACCCGGGCCCGCGCCGTGGTGGTCCTGCCCTGAGCGGCATTGATCGGAGCGGCGCCGCCCTGAGCGGCCCCGTCCTGAGCAGCCCCGCCGTGAGCAGCACCGTCCGGAGCCCGTCGATGGGTCCCGCGCGCCAGGTCCCGCTGGCGCCCTACACGACGCTGGGTCTCGGCGGCCCCGCGGCCGCCTTCATCGAGCCCGGCACCGAGGCTGAGCTGGCCGCTACGGTCCGCGCGGCCGATGAGCGCGGTGAGCCGCTGCTCGTGCTGGGTGGCGGCAGCAACGTGGTCGTCGCCGACGAGGGTTTCCCCGGTCTCGTGGTCCGGGTCGCCACCCGGGGCGTGACCGCCGGGCCCGACCCCGGCGGCCCGGACGGCGCGGTCCGGCTGACCGTCGCCGCCGGGGAGAGCTGGGACGACGTGGTGGCCCACTGCGTGGCCGAGAACCTGGCCGGGCTGGAATGCCTGTCCGGCATCCCCGGCCTGGCCGGCGCCACCCCGATCCAGAACGTCGGCGCCTACGGCCAGGAAGTGGCGGGCACGATCGTCTCGGTCCGGACCTGGGACCGCGACCGCGCCGCCATCGCCGAGATCCCCGCCGCGGACTGTGGCTTCGGCTACCGGACCAGCCGCTTCAAGCACCACGGCCGCCACGTGGTGCTGGCCGTGACGTTCCGGCTGGCCCCGGGCCCGTTGTCGGCCCCGGTCCGCTACCCCGACC
This sequence comes from Streptosporangiaceae bacterium, assembly GCA_965277615.1. Classification (GTDB taxonomy): domain Bacteria; phylum Actinomycetota; class Actinomycetes; order Streptosporangiales; family Streptosporangiaceae; genus Bog-532. The sequence continues at coordinate 2,601,185 of CBDIDG010000005.1, forward strand.
TGGCCACCGAGCTCGGCGTCACGCCGGGCGACCGGGTGCCGCTGCCGGAGGCCCGGTCGGCGGTGCTGAAGGTCCGCGCCCGCAAGGGCATGGTGCTGGACGCCGACGACCCGGACACCCGCAGCGCGGGCTCGTTCTTCACCAATCCGGTGCTGAGTGACGTCGAGTTCGAACAGCTGGCCGCCCGCCATGACGGGCCGGTGCCGGTTTTCCGGGCCGGTCGGCCGGGTGAGGTCAAGGTGCCCGCCGCCTGGTTGATCGAGCAGGCCGGCTTCGCCAAGGGCCATCAGGGGCCCGGGCCGGCCCCGGCCCGCATCTCCAGCAAGCACACGCTGGCCCTGGTCAACCCGGGCCACGCCAGCACGGCTGGCCTGCTCGCGCTGGCCCACCAGATCCAGGACGGGGTCCGGGCCGCGTTCGGGGTCAGCCTCGACATCGAACCGGTCCTGGTGGGCGCGTTCACGTCCCGTCGAAGAAGCTGAGCAGCAAGCCGGTGAGTTCTTCGGGCCGCTCTTCGCTGACGTAGTGCCCGCAATCGGCGAGGATCTCCTGGCGCACGTCGGACGCACCGTGGCGCAGGTTCTCCGCTACCGCGGCACCGAAGATCCGCTCGCCGCCGACGGCCAGGACCGGCAGGCGCAGCGGCTGGGTCAGGTGCCTGGTGTTGTGTTCGATCTGGCGGGCGGTGCCGCGATACCGCGCGAAGGCCGAGGCCATGGCACCCGGCCGGGTGTAGCAGCGGAGGTACTCGTCGACCGCGGCCGGCGCCGGCACCGCGGGGGTGGCCGAGTACGCCCGGTAGAACCAGTCGAGATAGGCGCGCTCGCGCCCGGCGACCATACGTTCCGGTAGGCCCGGTATCTGGTGAAACCCCACGAACCAGGGACCGCCGCCCCCTGAACCCGGGTCGGTCCACGGGCCGGCGGGCATCGCCTCCAGCACGGCCAGGCCGCGCACCTGGTCGGGGTGCGCCGCCGCGAACGCGAATGCCGCCGACCCGCCCCAGTCCTGGCCGGCCAGCAGCACCGGGCCCAGACCGAGCCCGGTGATGAGCCCGTGCAGATCACCGGGACGTCGTTGGGGTGCGTCCCCGGCTCGGAATCCCCGAGTCCGCGGAGGTCCACGGCCACGACGGTGTGGCGCTCGGCCAGCCTCGGCATGACATCCCGCCAGGCGTACCAGGTGTTCGGAAACCCGTGCAGCAGCACGACCGGCGGCCCGGAGCCGCCGATCACGTAGTGCAGCTGTACGTCACCCACGGGCCGCCGTTCACTGGCAAAACCAGGCGGCGCAGGCGCCGGCCGGGCCAGCTCGCGCGGATCGGGCCCGTAAGCCGCGGGCACCTCCTCGCGGATCGGCTGCCAGCGGCCCACCCGCATCGGTGCGGCCGGATCGACGACCAGCTCGCGGGCCCGGGCCAGGAACTCCCGGGTGTGCGCCTGCGCCGCATGCTCATCCAGCGCATCCTGGGACGCCCAGATCTCATAGCCCAGCACCCGGGTGTCATCGTCCGGGTCAAGTCCCACCTCGAAGCGCACCACCCCGCGATCCTTCTGGCGCGTCGCGTCGACCAGCCGATCGACCGCCGCGCGCATCTCGCGCTGGGCCCCTGGCTTGGTGGTCAGCTCCACGACCAGCTGCACCTGCGGAGAAGCCGGCTCGGTCATCGTGATCCTCCCGTCGGCAATTACATTTCGATAGGATATCGGAACATAATGGACGACCAGCGAACGAGAGCAGGCCGACCGCGGAACCCGGCCCTGGACCGGGCCATCGTGTCGGCCGCGGGCCGGCAGCTCGGCGAGCTCGGCTACGCCCGCATGTCGCTGGAATCGGTGGCGGCCGCCGCGGGCACCACCGTGCCCAGCCTCCGGCGCCGGTACCGGAACAAGGCGGAGCTGGCCGCCGCGGTGATCGGCGCGCTCCGGGTCGAGGATCCGCCCGCCGGCGCCCCGACTCCCCGCGCCCACGCTCTGGCCATCCTGGAGAACTTCCTGGACAACCTGCGGGCCATCCCCGCGCTGGCCATCCTCGGCTCACTGCTGGCCGAAGAGGAACGTCACCCCGAACTGCTCCAGCTGTTCAAGACCCGCCTGGCCGAACCGCGACGGGCTCTGCTCCGGCAAGCGCTGGCGGCCGGCGACCTCCCGGAGTCCGCCGACCTCGACGCGCTCACCAGCATGCTCATCGGCTCCTTCTACGGCCGCTACCTCACCATCGCCGGCCTGCCCGACAACTGGCCCGACCGCGTGCTCAGCACCATCTGGCCACCGGACGATCACGCGCTCTGAGCGGAACTGTCGTTCAGCCAGGCGTCGATCCCGGCCAGCAGGCGGCGCCGGACGTCGCTGGGCGCGGCCGAGCCCTGCACCGACATCCGGGCCAGGTCGGCCAGCTCGGCGTCGCTGAAGCCGTGCTGGCGGCGGGCGATGCCGTACTGGGCCACCAGCCGCGAGCCGAACAGCAACGGGTCGTCGGCGCCCAGCGCGACCGGCACCCCCGCCTCGAACAGCTGCCGCAGCGGCACGTCCCGGGTCCGGGCGGCGATGCCCAGCGCCACGTTGGACGACGGGCAGACCTCCAGCGTCACCGCCGCGCTGGCCAGCCGTTTGACCAGCAGATCATCCGAGGCGGCCTGTACGCCGTGGCCGATCCGGTCAGCGTGCAGCTCGTCCAGGCAGGCCTGCACGCTGGGCGGCCCGACCAGCTCGCCGCCGTGCGGCACGGCCAGCAGCCCGCCCCGTTCGGCGATCCGGAACGCGGGCGCGAAGTCCTCGGCCCGGCCGCGCCGCTCGTCGTTGGACAGGCCGAACCCGGTCACGCCGTGGTCCGCGTACCGCACGGCCAGCCGGGCCAGCGTGCGGGCGTCCAGCGGGTGCCGGGTCCGGTTGGCCGCGATCACCACGGCCACCCCGACCCCGGTCGCGGCGGACGCCCGTGCGGCCGCGTCCAGGGCCAGCTCGACCATGGCGGTGAGGCCGCCGAACCGGGCCGCGTACCCGGACGGGTCGATCTGGACCTCCAGCCAGCCGGAGCCCTCGTCCCGCTCGTCCTCGGCGATCTCGCGGAACAGCCGCTGCATGTCGGCCGGGGTGCGCAGCACCGACCGGGCGGTGTCGTACAGCCGCTGAAACCGGAACCAGCCGCGCTCGTCCGCCCCGCTCAGCGTGGGCGGCCACTCTTCGACCAGGGCTGCGGGCAGGTGGATGCCGTGACTGTCGGCCAGGTCGACCAGCGTCGAGTGCCGCATCGCCCCGGTCAGGTGCAGGTGCAGGTGCGCCTTGGGCAGCCCGGTGAGCGGACGGGTCATCCGCCTAGTGTGCCTGCCCCAGCAGCTTGGCGATGCGGGTAACGCCTTCCTCCAGGTCGGCGTCACCCAGCGCGCAGGACAGCCGGAAGTAACCCGGCGTCCCGAACGCCTCGCCCGGCACCACCGCGACCTCGGCCTCGTCCAGGATCAGCGCGGCCAGCTCGGCCGAGGACTGCGGCCGCTGGCCGTTGATCTCCTTACCCAGGACGCCCTTGACCGACGGGTAGCAGTAGAACGCGCCCTGCGGCTCGGGGCAGACCACACCGGGGATGTCGTTCAGCAGCCGGGTCATGGTCTGCCGCCGCCGGTCGAAGGCCCGCCGCATCTCGGCCACCGCGGACAGGTCGCCGGACACCGCGGCCAGCGCCGCAGCCTGGGCCACGTTGCAGACGTTGGACGTCACGTGCGACTCGAAGTTGGTCGCGGCCTTGATCACGTCGAGCGGGCCGATCATCCAGCCGACCCGCCAGCCGGTCATGGCGTAGGTCTTGGCCACGCCGTTGAGGACCACGCACTGGTCGGCGATCTCCGGGGCCACCACCGGCATCGAGGAGAACTCGGCGTCGCCGTAGACCAGGTGCTCGTAGATCTCGTCGGTGACCACCCACAGGCCGTGCTCGGCGGCCCAGCGGCCGATCTCGGCCACCTGCTCGGGCGGGTACACCGCGCCGGTCGGGTTGGACGGCGACACGAACAGCAGGATCTTGGTCCGCTCGGTGCGGGCGGCCTCCAGGTCGTCGACCGAGGCCAGGTAGCCGGTGCTCTCGTCGGTCAGCACCGGCACCGTGATCCCGCCGGACAGCGCGATGGCCTCGGGGTAGGTGGTCCAGTACGGCGCCGGGACCAGCACCTCGTCGCCCGGGTCGAGCAGCGCGGCGAAGGTCTGGAACACGGCCTGCTTGCCGCCGTTGGTGATCAGCACCTGGTTCGCCGCGACCTGCAGGCCGGAGTCACGGGCGGTCTTGTCCGCCACGGCCTGCCGCAGCTCGGGCAGCCCGGCCGCCGGGGTGTACTTGTGGAACCGCGGCACGGCGCAGGCCGCCTGGGCCGCCTCAACGATGTAGCCGGGGGTGGGGAAGTCCGGTTCGCCAGCCCCGAAGCCGATCACCGGCCGGCCGGCCGCCTTGAGCGCCTTGGCCTTGGCGTCCACCGCCAGAGTGGCCGATTCTGCAATCGCGGACAGCCGCGCCGAGATACGAGAAGAAGAAGTGGGCATAACCCCAGTTTGGCATCTGCCCCGACCCACTGACACGTGGTTAACGTGACGCCTCTTCCCTCTTCGGTTCGACTCGACTCCCCATCCCGGCTACACTTTCGACTCTGGTGATGTTCCGTCGGTAGTGGCGCATGCCCGTCATCCGGTGGGTTCATCCGTAGGGCAGTAGCTCAATTGGTAGAGTCCCGGTCTCCAAAACCGGCGGTTGGGGGTTCGAGTCCCTCCTGCCCTGCACGATCCCTTGACCGTTCAGCGCTGCATAGGTGAGGACATGGTGACTCAGACGCGCGGTGAGGCCGCGGAAAAACGGGGCGGTTCCAAGCCCCCCGCCAAACGCCGGACTTCGCCCGCGCTGTTCTTCCGCCAGAGCGTCGGCGAGCTCCGCAAGGTGATCTGGCCGACTAGGCGGGAACTGAGCACGTACACGACCGTTGCGCTGGCGTTCATCGTGGTGATGGTCGCCATCGTCACCAGCCTCGACTACGGCTTTACCAAGCTGGTCATCGCGCTCTTCGGCTGACGGCAGCCGTCGCGGCGGATGGACTGCGCCGCCGGCGAGGAACCGTGCCCGGCGAGTGACCGGCAAGCGCGGAGCGATCCGCGAGGAACATAGAGAGAGAGCAATTGTGTCCGAGCCCGACCTGACCTCAGAACTCGAGCACGCCAGCGAGCTGAGTGCCGACGCCAGTGCGCCGGACGCCGAGGGCGTCAGCCCGGCGGCGGCCGACGGTGCCGGCGAAAATCTGGCGGGCGACGAGCTGACGGCCACCGATGAGGCTCCCGCCGATGAGGCGGGCGACGACGAGGCGGCCGCCGCCACCGATGACGTCGCCGTCGTCGACGACGGGGAAGCCCTCGACGATGCGGACGCCGATTCGGATGCGGATGCCGAGGCCAAGGCGGCCGAGGAAGAGCTCGAGGTCGACCCGGTCGAGGAGTTCAAGCGTCAGCTCCGGGCCATGCCCGGCGACTGGTACGTGATCCACTCCTACGCGGGTTATGAGAACCGGGTCAAGACCAACCTGGAGAACCGGATCGGCTCCCTCAACATGGAAGACTTCATCTTCCAGATCGAGGTTCCGGTACACAAGGTGACCGAGATCAAGCAGGGCAAGCGCCAGCAGGTCCAGGAGAAGGTGCTGCCCGGCTACATCCTGGTCCGGCTGGAGCTGACCGACGAGTCCTGGGCCGTGGTCCGGAATACTCCGGGCGTCACCGGCTTTGTAGGACTGTCGAGCCGGCCGTCCCCGCTCAGCCTGCAAGAGGTGGCCAACCTACTGGCGCCTGAGCCGGAGGAGCAGGCCAAGCAGGCCGAGGCCAAGTCGCTGCCGAAGGTCGACTACGAGGTCGGCGAGTCGGTTACCGTGATGGACGGCCCCTTCGCCACGCTTCCGGCGACCGTGAACGAGATCAACCCCGACACCCAGAAGCTCAAGGTGCTGGTGTCGATCTTCGGCCGGGAGACTCCGGTCGAGCTCTCGTTCGAGCAGGTCGCCAAGATCTGAGCTGACGTCCGCAGCCGCGGACGCCGCAAGAACTAGAAAAGGAACGGAAAAGATGCCTCCAAGGAGGAAAAGGGTCGCTGCCCTGGTCAAGGTGCAGCTGCCCGCCGGCCAGGCCACCCCGGCGCCGCCCGTCGGTACCGCGCTCGGCCCGCACGGTGTCAACATCATGGACTTCTGCAAGCAGTACAACGCTGCCACCGAAGCCCAGCGGGGCAACATCATCCCCGTCGAGATCACGATCTTCGAAGACCGGTCGTTCGAGTTCGTCACCAAGACCCCCCCTGCGCCCGAGCTGATCAAGAAGGCAGCCGGCGTGGCCAAGGGCAGCGGTGAGCCGAACCGGACCAAGGTCGGCAGCATCTCCGCGGCCCAGGTTCGCGAGATCGCGCAGACCAAGATGCCCGACCTGAACGCCCGCAGCATCGAGATGGCGGAGCGGATCATCGCCGGCACCGCCCGTTCGATGGGCATCACCGTCGAACGCTGAGATTCACCGAACTGATAGCAGGCGTGGGAGGGCCGGGCGCGGCCCTGAGACCACGACCTCCTCGTAAGTGAGAAGCAGGAGAAAGCAATGAAGCGCAGCAAGGCATACCGCAGCGCCGCGGAGCAGATCGACAAGGACAAGCTCTACAGCCCGTCTGAGGCGGTGGCCCTGGCCCAGTCGGGCAAGGTCACCAAGTTCGACCCCACCGTCGAGGTCGCCCTCCGGCTGGGGGTCGACCCCCGCAAGGCGGACCAGATGGTCCGTGGCACCGTGAACCTGCCCAACGGCACCGGCAAGACCGCCCGCGTGCTGGTCTTCGCCCAGGGTGACCGGGCCGAGCAGGCCCGTCAGGCCGGGGCCGACTACGTGGGCTCCGACGACCTGGTGGAGCGGATCCAGGGCGGGTTCCTCGACTTCGACGCGGTCGTGGCCACCCCGGACCTGATGGGCAAGGTCGGCCGGCTCGGCCGGGTGCTCGGCCCCCGTGGCCTGATGCCGAACCCCAAGACCGGTACGGTCACCCCGGACGTGGCCAAGGCCGTGAGCGACATCAAGGGCGGCAAGATCGAGTTCCGCACCGACCGCCAGGGCAACCTGCACTTCGTGATCGGCAAGGCCTCGTTCCCGGCCCGGGCGCTGCTGGAGAACTACGCGGCCGCCCTGGACGAGATCGGCCGGCTCAAGCCCGCCGCGGCCAAGGGCCGGTACATCAAGAAGGCCACCATCACCACCACCATGGGCCCCGGCATCCCGGTGGACCCGAACAAGACCCGCGGCCTGGTCGACGACGAAGAGGCCGCGGCCGTCTGAGTTTTTGCTCGATCCCGGTCCGGTCGCGCTGTTGGTTTGGCGCGGCCGGTCCGGGCCACGTATCCTAGAACCGCCGAAGACCGCAGGTTGTCACGGGCCCCCGGGCCCACGGTGACCGAAGGGTTCGCACCGGAGTCATCCGGTGCGGGCATCCTGCGCAGGTGTCTGAGCTAGCCGACCGCCTGGTGCCCGCACCAGGACGGATGACGAAGCCCCAGCGCGCCTGCGCCTGGGGCGTTTTGCTTTTCCTGGCGCTCTTCGTGCGAACTACAGATAGAGAGAGGAGGGCCATGGCCAGAGCGGACAAGGTGACTGCCGTAGCGGAGCTCACCGACAAGTTCCGCGACTCGGACAGCGTTGTGCTGACCGAGTACCGCGGGCTCACCGTCACCCAGCTCTCCGTGCTCCGTGAGGCGCTCGGAGAGAACGCCACGTTCAGCGTGGTCAAGAACACCCTGACCAAGATCGCGGTCAGCGAGGCCGGCCTCGAGGCCGAGCTCGCCTCGCTGCTGACCGGCCCGTCGGCCATCGCGTTCGTCGGTGGCGACGTGGTGGAGGCGGCCAAGGGGCTGCGCGACTTCTCCAGGGACAACCCGGCCCTGGTGATCAAGGGCGGTGTGCTCGACGGCAAGGCGATCACGCCGGACGAGATCACCCGGATCGCGGACCTGGAGCCGCGCGAGGTGCTGCTGGCCAAGCTGGCCGGTGCGATGACCGCGTCGATGGCTCGCGCCGCGGCCGTGTTCAACGCGCTGCCGACGCAGGTCGCTCAGCTGGCCGAGGCCCTGCGGGTCCAGCGGGCCGAGCAGGGTGGCGACACCGGCGAGGCCGCACCGGCGTCCGAGTCAACTGGGCAGCCCGGCGCCGAGGCCACCCCGGCCGCGGCCAGCGACGCGGGCAGCGACGAGAGCAGTGAAGAAAGCAGCGCCGAGAGCTGACCGGCTCTCACCGACCACCAGACTTTGAAGTGAAGGAACAGGAAGGTAATCATGGCCAAGATCAGCACTGACAACCTGCTCGACGCATTCAAGGAGATGACCCTCCTTGAGCTGTCCGAGTTCGTGAAGCAGTTCGAGGAGACGTTCGACGTCAAGGCGGCCGCCCCGGTCGCGGCGGCGGCCCCGGCCGCGGGTGGCGGCGGCGCCGCCGCTGAGGCGCCCGAGGAGAAGGACGAGTTCAACGTCACCCTCGAGGCCGCCGGCGACAAGAAGATCCAGGTCATCAAGGAGGTCCGCACCCTCACCAGCCTTGGGCTGAAGGAGGCCAAGGACCTGGTTGACGGCGCGCCGAAGGTCGTCCTGGAGAACGTCAACAAGGAGACCGCGGAGAAGGCCAAGGACGCCCTGGAGGGCGCCGGCGCCACGGTCACCGTCAAGTAGTAATCGCTTCACAGCGCCGGAGCGGCGCGGGCCTGCTGGCTCGTGCCGCTCCGCCGCGTCTGACCTGGTTAAAAAAAATTTTGCGGGCCTGGAATGTTTACAGGACCAGGCCGGTTGTGATAATCGGACTGGAAGCCACACCGTAAGGTTTCCGGCTGCTACGCACAGGCTTCGTCCTCGCGGGACGAGCCCGGACCGGATCGGCGGATATTGCCCTCACCTGCGCAATCGGTAGGTATACCCTGGCAGGGAGTAGCTCACACGCACATGTGCGTGTGGCATCTTTCACGGCATGAAGTCGCCCGATCTGCTGGGTTCAGGCTTGACGTTTCGGCGCGAACGAGCAATGCTGCGGAGCAGTCGTGATCCTGATGATGGCGTACGGTTGACGAGCGGTGTGCCTTTTGGCTACACTGCTCATTTGCGCTGCACTCTGACGTCCTCGGCATCCTCGCTCTCCTGCGGCATCGCCGCTGGGCGTCTGGCGTGCGTGCGGTGATAGGTCCGCCACAAGTTCGGAAGGATCCCTGTTGGCAGCATCGCGCAGCGCCTCCGCTTATGATTCACGCCGCGTCTCTTTTGCACGTATCCAGGAACCGCTGACGGTTCCTGATCTGCTCGCCCTCCAGACCGAGTCGTTCGACTGGCTGCTGGGCAACGAAAAGTGGAAGAACCGGGTGGAGGCCGCTAAGGCGGCAGGGCGCAAGGATGTCCCTGAGCAGTCCGGGCTCGAGGAGATCTTCGAGGAAATTAGTCCCATCGAAGACTTCTCGGGAACCATGTCCCTCTCGTTCCGCGACCACCGGTTCGAGCCGCCCAAGTACTCCTCTGAGGAGTGCAAGGACAAGGACATGACCTACTCCGCCCCCATGTTCGTGACGGCGGAGTTCATCAACAACACCACCGGTGAGATCAAGAGCCAGACCGTCTTCATGGGGGACTTCCCCCTGATGTCGGCCAAGGGCACCTTCATCATCAACGGCACCGAGCGTGTGGTGGTCTCCCAGCTGGTCCGGTCCCCGGGCGTCTACTTCGACCGCCAGGTGGACAAGACCTCGGACAAGGACATCTACAGCTGCAAGGTGATCCCGTCCCGGGGCGCCTGGCTGGAGTTCGAGATCGACAAGCGGGATGCCGTCGGCGTCCGCATCGACCGCAAGCGCAAGCAGAGCGTCACCGTGCTGCTGAAGGCGCTGGGCTGGGACGATGCCCGGATCCTGGAGCGCTTCGGTGACTACGAGTCGATGCGCGCCACCCTGGAGAAGGACCACACCAACAGCCAGGATGAGGCGCTGCTCGACATCTACCGCAAGCTGCGCCCGGGTGAGCCCCCGACGCGCGAATCGGCGCAGGCGCTGCTGGAGAACCTCTACTTCAACGCCAAGCGTTACGACCTGGCCAAGGTCGGCCGGTACAAGCTGAACCGGAAGCTCGGCGAGGACATCGAGCTGCGGCAGGGCACGCTGACCGAGGACGACATCGTCTCGACCATCGAGTACCTCGTCCGGCTGCACGCCGGTGAAGAGGAGCAGGCGGTCGGCGACGGCAAGACGATCGTGCTCGAGACCGACGACATCGACCACTTCGGCAACCGGCGGCTGCGCACGGTGGGCGAGCTGATCCAGAACCAGGTCCGCCTGGGCCTGGCCCGGATGGAGCGTGTGGTCCGGGAGCGGATGACGACCCAGGACGTCGAGGCGATCACGCCGCAGACCCTGATCAACATCCGGCCGGTTGTCGCCTCCATCAAGGAGTTCTTCGGCACCAGCCAGCTCTCCCAGTTCATGGACCAGACGAACCCGCTGGCCGGCCTGACCCACAAGCGCCGCCTGTCGGCGCTGGGCCCGGGTGGTCTGTCCCGTGAGCGGGCCGGGTTCGAGGTCCGTGACGTGCACCCGTCGCACTACGGCCGGATGTGCCCGATCGAGACGCCGGAAGGCCCGAACATCGGCCTGATCGGGTCGCTGTCCTCCTACGCGCGGGTCAATGCGTTCGGCTTCGTGGAGACGCCGTACCGCAAGGTCACCGCGGGCAAGGTCACCGAGCAGGTCGACTACCTGACCGCCGACGAAGAAGACCGGCACGTGATCGCGCAGGCCAACACCCCGATCTCGGAGGACGGCTCGTTCGCCGAGGAGCGCGTGCTGGTCCGCCGGAAGGGCGGCGAGGTCGACCTGATCCGCCCGGACGACGTCGACTACATCGACGTGTCCGCCCGGCAGATGGTGTCGGTGGCCACGGCCATGATCCCGTTCCTCGAGCACGACGACGCCAACCGCGCGCTGATGGGCTCGAACATGCAGCGCCAGTCGGTGCCACTGCTGCGCAGTGAGGCTCCGCTGGTCGGCACGGGCATGGAGTACCGGGCCGCGACCGACGCCGGTGACGTCATCGTCGCCGAGCTGCCGGGTGTGGTCGAGGAGGTCTGTGCCGACTTCGTCACGGTCCACCAGGACGACGGGAACCGGAAGACCTACCTGGTCTCCAAGTTCCGCCGGTCCAACCAGGGCACCTGCTTCAACCAGAAGCCCATCGTGAACGAGGGCCAGCGGGTTGAAGAGGGCCAGGTCCTGGCCGACGGCCCGTGTACCGACAGCGGCGAGATGGCGCTGGGCAAGAACCTGCTCGTGGCGTACATGCCGTGGGAGGGCCACAACTACGAAGACGCGATCATCCTGTCCCAGCGACTGGTGCAGGACGACGTGCTCTCCTCCATTCACATCGAGGAGCACGAGGTCGACGCCCGGGACACCAAGCTGGGTCCCGAGGAGATCACCCGTGACATCCCGAACGTGTCGGAGGAGGTGCTGGCGGACCTGGACGACCGCGGCATCATCCGGATTGGCGCGGAGGTCGTCAACGGCGACATCCTGGTCGGCAAGGTGACCCCCAAGGGCGAGACCGAGCTGACCCCGGAGGAGCGTCTGCTCCGGGCGATCTTCGGTGAGAAGGCACGCGAGGTCCGCGACACCAGCCTCAAGGTCCCGCACGGTGAAGAGGGCAAGGTCATCGGCGTCCGCGTGTTCACGCGCGAGGATGGCGACGAGCTGCCCCCGGGCGTGAACGAGCTGGTCCGCGTCTACGTGGCCCAGAAGCGGAAGATCACCAACGGCGACAAGCTGGCTGGCCGCCACGGCAACAAGGGCGTGATCGCGAAGATCAACCCGGTGGAGGACATGCCGTTCCTCGAGGACGGCACGCCGGTGGACATCGTGCTCAACCCGCTCGGTGTGCCAGGCCGGATGAACATCGGCCAGATCCTGGAGAGCCACCTCGGGTGGGTCGCCAAGACCGGCTGGCAGGTCGATGGGGACGAGGAGTGGAAGGATCGCCTTCGCAGTGCTGGGATCGGCTCAGCCGAGCCCGGTACCCCCGTGGCCACGCCGGTGTTCGACGGCGCCCGCGAGGAGGAGATCAGTGGCCTGCTCGGCAGCACGCTGCCGAACCGGGACGGTATCCAGCTGGTGGGTGAGAGCGGTAAGGCCAGGCTGTTCGATGGTCGTACCGGCGAGCCCTTCAAGGACCCGATCGCGGTCGGCTACACCTACATCCTCAAGCTGCTGCACCTGGTGGACGACAAGATCCACGCTCGCTCCACCGGCCCGTACTCGATGATCACCCAGCAGCCGCTGGGTGGTAAGGCGCAGTTCGGTGGCCAGCGGTTCGGCGAGATGGAGGTCTGGGCCCTGGAGGCGTACGGCGCGGCCTACGCCCTGCAGGAACTGCTCACGATCAAGTCCGACGACGTGCTCGGCCGCGTGAAGGTGTACGAGGCCATCGTCAAGGGCGAGAACGTGCCCGAGCCCGGCATTCCCGAGTCGTTCAAGGTGCTCATCAAGGAAATGCAATCGCTCTGCCTCAACGTCGAGGTGCTGTCGAGCGACGGCGCGGCAATCGAAATGCGGGACACGGACGAGGACGTTTTCCGTGCCGCGGAAGAGCTCGGCATCGACCTGTCACGGCGTGAGCCCAGCAGCGTTGAAGAGGTCTGAGCGTAACTGGGTGGCCCTCCTGACCGGAGGGCCACCCGGCACCGCTCGTTATTCGGATCTATTCAGGATCTAACCAGGGGAAGTGCAAGTGCTGGACGTCAACTTCTTCGACGACCTACGTATCGGCCTAGCCACCGCGGACGACATCAGGCAGTGGTCACACGGCGAGGTGAAGAAGCCGGAGACCATTAACTACCGCACCCTTAAGCCGGAAAAGGACGGGCTCTTCTGCGAGAAGATCTTCGGCCCGACCCGGGACTGGGAGTGCTACTGCGGTAAGTACAAGCGGGTCCGCTTCAAGGGCATCATCTGTGAGCGCTGTGGCGTCGAGGTCACTCGGGCCAAGGTGCGGCGTGAGCGGATGGGCCACATCGAGCTGGCCGCCCCGGTCACGCACATCTGGTACTTCAAGGGTGTGCCTAGCCGGCTCGGCTACCTGCTTGACCTCGCGCCGAAGGACCTTGAGAAGGTCATCTACTTCGCCGCGTACATGATCACGCACGTGGACGACGAGGCCCGGCAGCGTGACCTGCCCTCGCTGGAGGCGAAGATCTCCGTCGAGCGCGGTCAGATCGAGCAGCGCCGGGACGCCGACATCGAGGCGCGCCAGGCCAAGCTCGAGTCCGACCTGGCCGAGCTGGAGGCCGCGGGCGCCAAGAGCGACCAGCGCCGCAAGGTGCGGGAGAGCTGCGACCGCGAGTGCAAGCAGCTGCGCGACCGGGCCGGCAAGGAAATCGACCGTCTCGACGACGTGTGGAGCCGGTTCAAGGGCCTCAAGGTTCAGGACCTTGAGGGCGACGAGATGCTGTACCGGGAGATGCGCGACCGGTTCGGCCGCTACTTCCGTGGCGGCATGGGCGCGCAGGCCATCCAGGACCGGCTGGGCACGTTCGACCTGGACGCCGAGTCGGCGTCGCTGCGCGAGACGATCCGCAGCGGCAAGGGCCAGAAGAAGGCCCGCGCGCTGAAGCGGCTCAAGGTCGTGTCGGCCTTCCTGAACACCCGGAACAGCCCGATGGGCATGGTTCTCGACTGCATCCCGGTGATCCCGCCGGACCTGCGGCCGATGGTTCAGCTCGACGGTGGCCGATTCGCCACCTCCGACCTGAACGACCTGTACCGCCGGGTCATCAACCGGAACAACCGGCTCAAGCGGCTGCTGGACCTGGGCGCGCCCGAAATCATCGTGAACAACGAGAAGCGGATGCTCCAGGAGGCCGTGGACTCGCTGTTCGACAACGGCCGCCGCGGCCGCCCGGTCACCGGACCGGGTAACCGCCCGCTCAAGTCGCTGTCCGACATGCTCAAGGGCAAGCAGGGCCGGTTCCGCCAGAACCTGCTGGGCAAGCGCGTCGACTACTCCGGCCGTTCGGTCATCGTGGTCGGCCCGCAGCTCAAGCTGCACCAGTGCGGCCTGCCCAAGCAGATGGCGCTCGAGCTGTTCAAGCCGTTCGTCATGAAGCGGCTGGTCGACCTCAACCACGCGCAGAACATCAAGTCCGCCAAGCGGATGGTGGAGCGCGCGCGGCCGGTCGTGTGGGACGTGCTGGAAGAGGTCATCACCGAGCACCCGGTCCTGCTGAACCGGGCGCCGACCCTGCACCGGCTGGGTATCCAGGCGTTCGAGCCGCAGCTGGTCGAGGGCAAGGCCATCCAGATCCACCCGCTCGTCTGCACCGCGTTCAACGCGGACTTCGACGGGGACCAGATGGCGGTGCACCTGCCGCTGTCGGCCGAGGCGCAGGCCGAGGCTCGCATCTTGATGCTGTCCACCAACAACGTCCTGAAGCCGGCCGACGGCAAGCCGGTGACCATGCCCACCCAGGACATGATCATTGGCCTGTTCCACCTGACCAGGGAAAACGACGGTGCCCCCGGCACCGGACGCAGCTTCTCGAACACGTCGGAGGCCATCATGGCCTACGACCGCGACGAGCTGGACCTGCAGGCGCCGATTCAGATCCGGCTGGACAACGTCACGCCGTCCCGCGGGCAGGTCCTGCCCGAGGACTACGTGCCGGGTGACCCGATCCGGATGAAGACCACGCTCGGCCGGACCATCTTCAACGACACGCTGCCCACCGCTTTCCCGTACATCAACTACGAGGTCAGCAAGAAGCAGCTGTCGGGGATCGTCAACGAGCTGGCCGAGACCTACCCCAAGGTCGACGTGGCCACGGCGCTCGACGCGCTCAAGGACGCCGGGTTCTACTGGGCCACCAGGTCCGGTGTGACCGTCGGTATCGAGGACATCGTGTCCCCGCCGAACAAGCAGCACATCCTGGAGGAGTACGAGGGCCGCGCCGACAAGGTGCAGCGTGAGTACGAGCGTGGCCTGATCACCGACGACGAGCGCCGTCAGGAGCTCATCGAGATCTGGACCCACGCCACCGCCGATGTGGCCAAGGACATGGAGCTGGCCTTCCCCCCGACCAACCCGGTCTGGGTGATGGTCAACTCCGGTGCCCGAGGCAACATGATGCAGGTCCGGCAGATCGCCGGTATGCGTGGCCTGGTCTCCAACCCCAAGGGTGAGACCATCCCGCGGCCGATCAAGTCCAGCTTCCGTGAGGGGCTGTCGGTGGTGGAGTACTTCATCTCCACCCACGGTGCCCGCAAGGGCCTGGCCGACACCGCCCTGCGGACCGCCGACTCCGGGTACCTCACCCGGCGCCTGGTGGACGTGGCGCAGGACGTCATCGTCCGCGAGGAGGACTGCGGCACCGACCGGTCCATCGTGATGAAGATCGCCGAGCGCGACGCGGAGGGCAACCTCCACAAGCTGCCGACGATCGACAACACCGGCACCGGCCGCACCATCGCCGAGGACGTCGTGGTCGATGGCGTGACCATCGCCAGCGTCAACGACGACACCACCGAGTCCATGCTCGACCGCCTGGTCGAGGCCGGAGTGGACGGCGTGCGTACGTGCAGCGCGCTGGTGTGCGAGGCGAAGATCGGTGTCTGTGCCAAGTGCTACGGCCGCTCGCTGGCCACGGGCAAGCGGGTGGACGTGGGCGAGGCCGTCGGCATCGTCGCGGCCCAGTCCATCGGTGAGCCCGGTACCCAGCTGACCATGCGGACCTTCCACACCGGTGGTGTGGCCGGTCAGGACATCACGCACGGTCTGCCCCGAATCCAGGAGCTGTTCGAGGCGCGGATCCCCAAGGGTCTGGCCCCGATCAGCGAGGTGGAGGGCCGGATCAAGATCGAGGAGACCGAGAAGACCCGGAAGATCATCGTCGTGCCGGATGACGGCTCGGAGGAGATCGCCTACCAGGTCAGCATGCGGTCCCGGCTGCTGGTGTCCGAAGGTGAGCGGGTCTCGGTCGGCCAGCAGCTGATCTTCGGTGCGGTGAACCCGCACGAGGTGCTGCGTATCCTCGGCTCGCGGGCGGTGCAACTGCACCTGGTCCACGAGGTCCAGGAGGTCTACCGGTCGCAGGGTGTCTCGATCCACGACAAGCACATCGAGATCATCATCCGCCAGATGCTCAAGCGGGTGAACGTGCTCGAGTCCGGTGACACCGACCTGCTGCCCGGTGAGCTCGTCGAGCGTCCGCGCTTCGAGGAGCTCAACCGTAAGGTCGTCGGCGAGAGCGGTACGCCTGCGGCGGGCCGCCCGGTGCTGATGGGCATCACCAAGGCGTCGCTGGCCACCGAGTCGTGGCTGTCGGCGGCTTCCTTCCAGGAGACCACCCGGGTGCTGACCGACGCGGCGATCCACGCCAAGTCGGACTCGCTCCTGGGCCTGAAGGAGAACGTGATCATCGGCAAGCTCATCCCGGCCGGGACCGGTATGCAGGTGTACCGGAACGTCAAGGTCGAGCCGACCGAGGACGCCCGTTCGTCGGCCTACCCGGCGGGTAGCTACGCCGAGCCCGACGCCTACGCCTTCGGCGGCAACGGCTCCGGCGAAGCCGTTCCTCTCGAGGAATACGACTTCGGCTCCTACAACCGGTAATTAACAACGCAAAACCCAGAGGGGCCCCGGGCATAAACCCGGGGCCCTTCCGGTTTTAACAGAGGCAACACAACAGGCTCTAACCCCAGTTGGCGCAGGCTACGGCGAGCCGCCCTATCCGGCCCAGCGAGTCCCGGGCCGAAGGTCCGGGCGAGTGGCCGGTCCTACGGCAAGTACCGCCGCGGGAATCGGGGGGTTCCGGGGGGTCGCCCCCCGGGCTAACACCGGAAATGAACTCAGCACCCCTGGTGTTGTGTAGACTAACCAAGGCGCAAGGGACTGTGTGCTGGGCTTCGTTTTGACCATCGGGGCTTGGCCTGGGTAACCTGTGTCTTCGTGCCCGTCGCATGGCGGGTGCGTATGTGAGTCAGTAGGTAGGCCGGTTTTGAACCCGCGGCCCTTCGGGCCGTATCGGGCGGGAGCCGGATAGCCCTGACCACCGGAGTTTTTCTCCCCGATAAGTCCGAGGCTCGGTAGAGCCTCGCCTGTCCTAGGGTCGGCGACACGCCCGACCTCGGGGGTCGGGATAGAAGGTAAAACCGCAGGCCAGCCGCGCTTCACCGCGCGGATTAGCAGGGACACGCGCTCCGGCGCGTCGGGAAGATAAGGGAAGACGGAGACTCGGTGCCCACGATCCAGCAGCTTGTCCGGAAGGGCCGCCAGGAGAAGACGGCCAAGACCAAGACGCCGGCCCTCAAGGGAAGCCCCCAGCGCCGCGGTGTGTGCACGCGTGTCTACACGACCACACCGAAGAAGCCGAACTCGGCGCTCCGCAAGGTGGCGCGAGTGCGGCTGACCAGCCAGATCGAGGTCACCGCCTACATCCCCGGTGTCGGGCACAACCTGCAGGAGCACTCGATTGTGCTCGTCCGCGGCGGTCGTGTTCGCGACCTGCCCGGTGTCCGGTACAAGATCATTCGCGGTTCGCTCGACACCCAGGGTGTCCGCAACCGCAAGCAGGCTCGCAGTCGTTACGGCGCGAAGAAGGAGAAGAGCTGACATGCCGCGCAAAGGCCCAGCGACGAAGCGGCAGCTCGTCACCGACCCGGTCTACGGTTCGCCGCTTGTCACCGCCCTCGCCAACAAGGTGCTGCGGGACGGCAAGCGGTCACTGGCCGAGCGTGTCGTCTACGGCGCGCTGGAGGGCTGCCGGGACAAGTCGGGCAACGACCCGGTCGTCACGCTGAAGCGTGCGCTCGACAACGTCAAGCCGACGCTGGAGGTGCGCAGCCGCCGGGTGGGTGGCGCCACCTACCAGGTGCCGGTCGAGGTGCGCGCCTCGCGCAGCACCACGCTCGCGCTCCGCTGGATCGTGCAGTACGCACGGGCGCGCCGCGAGAAGACCATGACTGAGCGGCTGATGAACGAACTGCTCGACGCGAGCAACGGCCTGGGCGCGAGCGTGAAGCGCCGGGAAGACACCCACAAGATGGCCGAGTCGAACAAGGCGTTCGCGCACTACCGCTGGTGAATTTTCAAAGCTTAGGGACGAGGGGCAACTACAAGTGGCCACCAAGACGGGCGTAGATCTCGCCAAGGTCCGCAACATCGGGATCATGGCGCATATCGACGCGGGCAAGACGACGACGACCGAGCGGATTCTCTTTTACACCGGTATCAACTACAAGATCGGTGAGGTCCATGAGGGCGCTGCCACCATGGACTGGATGGAGCAGGAGCAGGAGCGGGGGATCACCATCACCTCCGCGGCCACGACCACGTCGTGGCGCGACAACACCATCAACATCATCGACACTCCCGGGCACGTTGACTTCACCGTCGAGGTCGAGCGTTCCCTTCGCGTGCTAGACGGCGCGGTCGCGGTGTTCGACGCGGTGGCCGGCGTCGAGCCGCAGTCCGAGACGGTGTGGCGGCAGGCTGACCGCTACAACGTGCCCCGGATCTGTTTCGTGAACAAGATGGACCGGGTGGGCGCGGAATTCCACCGCTGCGTCGAGATGATCGTCGACCGGCTGGGCGCGCAGCCCATCGTGGTTCAGCTGCCGTGGGGCGTCGAGTCCGACTTCCGCGGTGTCATCGACCTGATCCGGATGCGCGCGCTGCTGTGGCAGACCGAGGGCAAGGGCGACAAGTACGACGTCGTCGCGATCCCGGACGACCACGCCGACGCCGCTCGTGAGTGGCGGGACCGGCTGATCGAGGCCGTGGCCGAGAACGACGAGCAGGCGATGGAGCTGTACCTCGAGGGCACCGACCCCACCGAGGAGCAGCTGGTGGCGGCCATCCGGCGGATCACCATCGCCGGCGGCGTCACCCCGGTGCTGTGCGGGACCGCGTTCAAGAACAAGGGCATCCAGCCGATGCTCGACGCGATCGTGGACTACCTGCCCAGCCCGATCGACATCCCCTCCATCCAGGGCCGCGCCGTGGGTGACGAGGAGACCGTGGTCGAGCGGCACGCCGACACCGAGGAGCCGTTCTCGGCTCTGGCCTTCAAGATCATGGCCGACCAGCACCTCGGCAAGCTCACCTACATCCGGGTCTACTCCGGGACGCTGGAGAGCGGCAGCACGGTGCTGAACGCGATCAAGGGCCGCAAGGAACGGATCGGCAAGATCTACCAGATGCACGCGAACAAGCGCGAGGAGCGCCCGTTCGCGACCGCGGGCCAGATCGTCGCCGTGATGGGGCTCAAGGACACGAGCACGGGGGACACCCTGTGCGACATGGCCAAGCCGGTGGTGCTGGAGTCCATGACGTTCCCGGCGCCCGTGATCAACGTGGCCATCGAGCCGAAGACCAAGAGCGACCAGGAGAAGCTGGGCACTGCCATCCAGCGGCTCGCCGAGGAGGACCCGACCTTCCAGGTCAGGACCGACGAGGAGACCGGGCAGACCATCATCTCCGGCATGGGCGAGCTGCACCTGGAGGTGCTGGTCGACCGGATGCGCCGGGAGTTCAAGGTCGAGGCCAACATCGGCCGTCCGCAGGTTGCCTACCGCGAGACCGTGCGCAAGGCGGTCGAGAAGGTCGGCTACACGCACAAGAAGCAGACCGGTGGGTCTGGCCAGTTCGCCAAGGTCCAGATCAACCTGGCGCCGACGGGCGGCGACGGTGGTGGCTACGAGTTCGAGAACAAGGTCACCGGCGGACGCATCCCGCGTGAATACATCCCGTCGGTCGACGCCGGGTGCCAGGAGGCCGCCGAGTTCGGCGTGCTTGCCGGCTACCCGATGGTCGACCTGAAGGTCACGCTGACCGATGGTGCCTACCACGAGGTGGACTCCTCGGAACTGGCCTTCAAGATTGCGGGCTCGATGGCCTTCAAGAAGGCGGCGGCTCAGGCCAACCCTGTGCTGCTCGAGCCGATTATGGCGGTCGAGGTCAGGACCCCCGATGACTACATGGGTGACGTCATCGGCGACCTCAACGCACGGCGCGGTCAGATTCAGGCCATGGAGGAACGCTCCGGGGCCCGGGTCATCAAGTCCCACGTGCCGTTGTCGGAGATGTTCGGTTACGTGGGGGACCTGCGCAGCCGGACCCAGGGCCGGGCGGACTACAGCATGCAGTTCGACTCGTATGCCGAGGTGCCACCCAGCATCGCCAAGGAGATCATCGCAAAAGCCCGCGGCGAGTGAGGCCGAGGTGCCATGCAGTGTGATCGCCAAGGAGATCATCGCCAAGGCTCGCGGCGAGTAAGGCCAAATAAAACGTAAGGAACTCACGGCGCCCCCGGACCGGGGCGCCTGGGCCCCACCTAGTGGGGCGGATGCAACGAGGAGATACCAGTGGCGAAGGCCAAGTTCGAGCGGACCAAGCCGCACGTAAACATCGGCACCATTGGGCACATCGACCACGGCAAGACAACCCTGACCGCGGCGATCACCCGGGTGCTGCACGACAAGTACCCCGAGCTCAACCCCTTCACGCCGTTCGACCAGATCGACAACGCGAAGGAGGAGAAGGAGCGCGGGATCACGATCTCGATCTCGCACGTCGAGTACCAGACCGAGAAGCGCCACTACGCTCACGTGGACTGCCCGGGTCACGCGGACTACATCAAGAACATGATCACGGGTGCCGCCCAGATGGACGGCGCGATCCTGGTCGTGGCGGCCACCGACGGCCCGATGCCGCAGACCCGCGAGCACGTGCTGCTGGCCCGCCAGGTTGGTGTGCCGTACATCGTGGTCGCGCTGAACAAGGCGGACATGGTCGACGACGAGGAGATCCTCGAGCTGGTTGAGCTCGAGGTCCGGGACCTGCTCACCGAGTACGAGTTCCCCGGCGACGACGTCCCGGTGGTCCGGGTGTCTGCGCTCAAGGCGCTCGAGGGTGACGCCGAGTGGGGCGACAAGGTCGTAGAGCTGCTGCAGGCGTGCGACGACAGCATCCCGCAGCCGGTGCGCGAGATCGACAAGCCGTTCCTGATGCCGGTGGAGGACGTCTTCTCCATCACCGGTCGCGGGACCGTGGTGACCGGCCGGATCGAGCGCGGTGTCATCAAGACTGGTGAGACCGTCGACCTCATCGGCATCAAGGAGAAGGCGCAGACCACCACCGTCACCGGTGTGGAGATGTTCCGCAAGATCCTTGACGATGGTCAGGCTGGCGACAACGTGGGCCTGCTCCTGCGTGGCATCAAGCGCGAGGACGTGGAGCGCGGCCAGGTCGTGATCAAGCCGGGCACCAACACCCCGCACACCGAGTTTGAGGGCCAGGTCTACATCCTGTCCAAGGACGAGGGTGGACGGCACACGCCGTTCTTCAACAACTACCGTCCGCAGTTCTACTTCCGGACCACCGACGTGACCGGCGTCGTGTTCCTCCCTGAGGGCACGGAAATGGTCATGCCGGGCGACCGGACCGACATGCGCGTTGAGCTGATCCAGCCCATCGCCATGGAGGAAGGCCTGCGGTTCGCGATCCGGGAGGGTGGCCGTACCGTCGGCGCCGGCCGGGTCACGAAGATCATCAAGTAAGACGGCTGTGACGGCGGCCGGGCCTCTCCGGCCCGGTCGCCGTAGCCACACCAGGGGACAGCGGCACACGACGGAAGCGAAGGACAAAAAAGCCAATGGCGGGACAGAAGATCCGCATCCGGCTCAAGGCATATGACCACGAGGTCATCGACAACTCGGCACGCAAGATCGTCGACACGGTGACCCGTACGGGCGCGCGCGTCGCGGGCCCGGTGCCGCTGCCTACTGAGAAGAACGTGTACTGCGTCATCCGCTCACCGCACAAGTACAAGGACTCGCGGGAGCACTTCGAGATGCGGACGCACAAGCGGCTGATCGACATCATCGATCCGACGCCGAAGACGGTTGATTCGCTCATGCGGCTCGACCTTCCGGCCGGCGTCGACATCGAGATCAAGCTCTGAGGGACGCACCGACAATGGCCAAGCAGATGAAAGGGATCCTGGGCACCAAGCTCGGGATGACCCAGGTATTCGACGACACCGGGCAGGTCACGCCGGTTACGGTCGTCAGGGCCGGCCCGTGCGTCGTCACTGCCGTGCGCACGCCGGACCGTGACGGCTACGCCGCCGTCCAGCTCGGCTTCGGCGAGATCAACCCGCGCAAGGTGACCAAGCCGGTCGCGGGCCTGTTCGCCGAAGCGGGCGTCACGCCCCGCCGCTTCCTGACCGAGCTGCGCACCGACGATGCGTCGGAGTACCAGATCGGCCAGGAGGTGACGGCCGAGGTCTTCGAGGCCGGGCAGCTCGTGGACGCCACTGGCACCAGTAAGGGCAAGGGCTTCGCCGGTGTCATGAAGCGGCACGGCTTCAAGGGCCTGTCCTCCTCCCACGGCACGCAGCGCAAGCACCGCTCGCCCGGTTCGATTGGCGCCTGCGCCACGCCGGGCCGGGTGTTCAAGGGTGTGCGCATGGCCGGCCGGATGGGCGGCGTCCGTACCACCGTGCAGAGCCTCACCGTGCACTCGGTCGACACCGACCGCGGCCTGCTCCTGCTCAAGGGAGCGGTGCCGGGTGCGGCCGGTGGCCTGATCATGGTCCGCAGCGCCGCCAAGGCGCCTGCTGCGAAGGAGGCCTGATGAGCACCGTCAACGTGGTGAGCCCGTCCGGTAAGTCCACCGAGACTGCGGAGCTCCCCGACGAGATCTTCGACGCGAAGGTCAACGTCCCGCTGATGCACCAGGTCGTGGTGGGCCAGCTGGCCGCGGCCCGGCAGGGTACGCACTCGACCAAGACGCGCGGCGAAGTGCGCGGTGGCGGCAAGAAGCCGTACCGGCAGAAGGGCACCGGCCGGGCCCGCCAGGGCTCGCTGCGCGCCCCGCAGTACGCCGGCGGTGGCGTCGTGCACGGTCCGCAGCCGCGGTCCTACGTCCAGCGGACGCCCAAGAAGATGAAGGCGGCCGCGCTGCGCGGTGCCCTCTCCGACCGGGCCCGGCACGGCCGGGTGCAGGTGGTGAGCGGGTTCGTCGACGGCGACGCGCCGCGGACCAAGGACGCGCTGGCCGTGCTGGCCACCGCGACCGGGGCCGGCCGTGGCACCTCCCTGCTGGTGGTGCTGCGCCGCGACGACGAGCTGGCCCGCAAGAGCCTGCGCAACGCCGCCGGGGTCCAGGTGATCACCCAGGACCAGCTGAACACGTACGACGTGCTGGCCGCCGACCACGTGGTCTTCACCGCCGGGGCGCTGGAGGCGTTCGTGAGCCGCGGTTCGCACAGCGAGGAGGCAGCCCAGTGAGCACGCTCAGCGACAACCCGCGGGACGTCCTCCTGCGCCCGGTCATCTCGGAGAAGAGCTACGGCCTGCTCGACGAGGGCAAGTACACCTTCATCGTGGCGCCGGACGCCAACAAGACCCAGGTCCGCCTGGCCGTCGAAGAGGTTTTCGGCGTCAAGGTGACCGGGGTCAACACGGTCAACCGCAAGGGTAAGCGGCGCCGGACCAAGATCGGCTGGGGCAAGCGGCCGGACACCAAGCGCGCGATCGTCACCCTCGCCGAGGGCGACCGGATCGACATCTTCGGCGGCCCGGTCCGGTAACGGCAGGCCAGGTAACAGGAGATTTGAGCACACATGGCTATCCGTAAGTACAAGCCGACCACCCCGGGACGGCGTGGGGCCAGCGGCTCCGACTTTTCCGAGATCACTCGGGATGAGCCGGAGAAGTCGCTGGTCCGGCCGCTGCACTCCAAGGGTGGCCGGAATGTGCATGGCCGCATCACCACCCGGCACCAGGGCGGCGGTCACAAGCGGGCCTACCGGCTGATCGACTTCCGTCGCCACGACAAGGACGGCGTACCGGCCAAGGTCGCGCACATCGAATACGACCCCAACCGGACCGCCCGCATCGCGCTACTGCACTATGCGGACGGCGAGAAGCGCTACATCATTGCTCCCCAGGGCCTGGCCCAGGGCGATTTGGTGGAGAACGGCGCGGGCGCCGACATCAAGCCCGGCAACTGCCTGCCGCTGCGCAACATCCCGACCGGCACCGTGGTGCACGCGATCGAGCTTCGGCCCGGTGGCGGCGCCAAGATCGCCCGGTCGGCCGGCTCCGGCGTGCAGCTGCTGGCCAAGGAAGGCAGCTACGCCCAGCTCCGGATGCCCTCGGGTGAGATCCGGCGGGTGGACGTGAGCTGCCGGGCCACGATCGGCGAGGTCGGCAACGCCGAGCAGGGCAACATCAAGCTCGGCAAGGCGGGCCGTAACCGGTGGAAGGGCAAGCGGCCGACCGTACGTGGTGTGGCCATGAACCCGGTCGACCACCCGCTCGGCGGCGGCGAGGGCAAGAGCTCCGGCGGCCGTCACCCAGTCAGCCCATGGGGCCAGCCGGAAGGCCGGACCCGGCGAGCCAACAAGGCCAGCGATCGGCTGATCAGCCGGCGCCGTAGCCGGAAGAAGCGGTAGGAGCAGTACCTGATGCCTCGTAGCCTTAAGAAGGGCCCTTTCGTCGACGACCACCTGCTCAAGAAGGTGGACGTGCAGAACGAGAAGGGCAGCAAGAACGTCATCCGGACGTGGTCCCGGCGCTCGATGATCATCCCGGCGATGCTGGGTCACACGATCGCCGTCCACGATGGCCGTAAGCACATCCCGGTGTTCATCACCGAGTCGATGGTCGGCCACAAGCTCGGGGAGTTCGCGCCCACGCGGACGTTCCGCAGCCACGTGAAAGACGATCGGCGCAGTCGGCGCTAGATCCAGTTGACGGCAGAGAGACGGAGAAACTGATGGAAGCGAGGGCAAAGGCGCGCTACGTGCGCGTCACGCCGCGCAAGGCCCGCCGTGTGGTGGACCTGATCCGCGGGATGCCCGCCGACGAGGCCCAGGCGGTGCTCGCCTTCGCGCCGCAGTCCGCCAGTGGCCCGGTCGGCAAGGTGCTCGCGAGCGCGATCGCCAACGCCGGGGGCAGTGACCGGCGGTCCGACCGTGGTGCGCTGGTGGTGAGCCGGGCCTGGGTCGACGAGGGACCGATGCTCAAGCGGTTCCGGCCGCGGGCCCAGGGGCGTGCTTACCGGGTCAACAAGCGCACCAGCCACATCACTGTGATCGTTTCTGACAAGGCCGAAGGAGGGACCCGCTAGTGGGACAGAAAGTGAACCCGCATGGGTTCCGGCTTGGCATTACCACTGACTTCAACAGCCGCTGGTACGCCAGCAAGCTGTACAAGGAATACGTCAAGGAAGACGTCGCGATCCGTCGCATGCTGCAGCGCGGCATGGAGCGGGCCGGCATCTCCAAGGTCGAGATCGAGCGGACCCGGGACCGCGTGCGGGTGGACATCCACACGGCACGCCCGGGCATCGTCATCGGTCGTCGTGGCGCCGAGGCGGACCGCATCCGGACCGACCTGGAGAAGCTCACCGGCAAGCAGATCCAGCTGAACATCCTCGAGGTCAAGAACCCCGAGATCGACGCGCAGCTGGTGGCCCAGGGCGTGGCCGAGCAGCTGTCCAGCCGGGTTTCGTTCCGGCGGGCCATGCGCAAGGCGATGCAGAGCGCGATGAAGGGCGGCGCCAAGGGCATCCGGGTGCAGTGCTCCGGCCGCCTGGGCGGCGCGGAGATGTCGCGCTCGGAGTTCTACCGCGAGGGGCGGGTGCCGCTGCACACGCTGCGGGCGGACATCGACTACGGCTTCTACGAGGCCCGTACGACCTTCGGCCGGATCGGCGTGAAGGTCTGGATCTACAAGGGCGAGGCACCCGCCACCCGGGCCGCCCGCGAGGCCGCTGCTGCGGCCGCACGGGCCGGTGGCCCGCGCCGTGGTCCTGGGGACCGGCCAGGTGGCCCGCCCCAGCGCCGGCGTCCGGAGCGTCGTGAGCGTAGCGACCGGGGCCCGGACCGTGGTCCGGATCGCGGCGCGGCACCCGCGGCTCCGGCTGAGGCGCCCGCCACCGCTCCGGCGGGTGCGAGCGGAGCGGAGGGCTAGACATGCTCGTTCCACGCAGAGTCAAGCACCGGAAGCAGCACCGGCCTGACCGCCATGGCAAGGCCAAGGGCGGCACGGCGGTGACCTTCGGTGAATTCGGTATCCAGGCCCTCGAGCACTCGTACGTGACCAACCGGCAGATCGAGGCCGCCCGTATCGCCATGACGCGGCACATCCGCCGTGGTGGCAAGGTCTGGATCAACATTTTCCCGGACCGCCCGCTGACCAAGAAGCCGGCCGAGACCCGGATGGGTTCCGGCAAGGGCTCGCCCGAGTGGTGGGTCGCTAACGTCAAGCCGGGCCGGGTCATGTTCGAGCTGTCCGGGGTGGCCGAGCCGGTCGCCCGGGAAGCACTTCGCCGGGCGATCCACAAGCTCCCGATGAAGTGCCGTGTCGTTACCCGAGAGGGCGGTGAGTCCTGATGGCCACGAGCCTGACCGCTAACGATCTGCGGGCGTCCTCCGAGGAAGAGCTGGGCAGCAAGCTGGCCGAGGCCAAGGAGGAGCTGTTCAACCTCCGCTTCCAGGGGGCCACCGGCCAGCTGGAGAACCACGGGCGGCTCCGCGCCGTCCGTAAGGAGATCGCCCGGATCTACACGGTGATGCGGGAGCGCGAGCTCGGCATCATCGTCGAGCTGACGGACGAAGAAAGTAATGCCGGCCAGGAGGCGGACGCCAAGTGAGTGAGAACACGGGGACCGCTGCCAGCCGGGCCGCGGCCCGCGGTTACCGCAAGGCCCGTGAGGGCCTGGTGACCAGCGCCAGGATGGACAAGACCGTCGTGGTCGAGGTCGAGGACCGCGTCAAGCACCCCAAGTACGGCAAGGTCATCCGCCGTACCAAGAAGTATCAGGCCCACGATGAGGCCAATGCCTGTGGCATCGGCGATCGCGTGCTCCTGATGGAGACCCGGCCCATGTCCGCCACCAAGCGGTGGCGCGTGGCCGAGATCCTGGAAAAGGCCAAGTAGGACAGAACCGCCGGCCACGATGCCCGGCGTGAGGAAGCAGGAGTTGACGTGATCCAGCAGGAGTCGCGGCTCAAGGTCGCCGACAACACGGGGGCCAAGGAGATCTTGTGCATCCGTGTGCTCGGTGGTTCCGGCCGGCGATACGCGGGCATCGGCGACATCATCGTGGCTACCGTGAAGGACGCTCTTCCCGGAGCCGGCGTGAAGAAGGGCGATGTGGTCAAGGCCGTCGTCGTCCGCACCCGTAAGGAGCGCCGCCGCGGTGACGGCTCCTACATCCGCTTCGACGAGAACGCGGCCGTGCTGATCCGGGACGGCGGGGACCCCCGCGGTACCCGTATCTTCGGCCCGGTCGGTCGCGAACTGCGCGAGAAGCGGTTCATGCGGATCATCTCGCTCGCGCCGGAGGTGCTGTGATGAAGATCAAGAAGGGCGATCACGTGATCGTCGTGGCGGGCAAGGACCGCGGCCGCGAGGGCACGGTCATCGCCTCCTACCCAGAGCGCGATCGGGTGCTGGTCGAGGGTGTGAACATGGTGAAGAAGAACACCAAGGTCACCCAGGGCATGCGCGGGAACAAAGAGGGCGGCATCGTCCATCAGGAAGCGCCGATCCACGTGAGCAACGTGCAGATCGTCGACCCGGACAGCAAGAAGCCGGCCCGCGTCGGCTACCGGATCGACGACGACGGCAAGAAGGTCCGGGTCTCCCGGTCAAGTGGTAAGGACATCTGATGTCGACAGCGACAACTGAAGCGCCGGCCGTGCCGCGCCTCAAGGAGCGCTACCTCAGCGAGACTGCGCCCGCGCTCCGCGACGAGTTCAGCTACGCCAACGTCATGCAGATCCCCGGTCTGTCCAAGATCGTGGTCAACATGGGTGTCGGTGAGGCCGCCCGGGACGCGAAGCTGATCGAGGGCGCGGTGCGGGACCTGTCCCTCATCACCGGCCAGAAGCCGGCCGTGGCCCGGGCGAAGAAGTCCATCGCCCAGTTCAAGCTGCGCGAGGGCATGCCGATCGGCGCGCACGTGACGCTGCGCGGCGCCCGGATGTGGGAGTTCGCCGACCGCCTGCTCACCGTGGCGCTGCCGCGAATCCGTGACTTCCGCGGTCTCTCGCCTCGTCAGTTCGACGGCCGGGGCAACTACACCTTCGGCCTCAATGAGCAGACCATGTTCCGCGAGATCGACCCGGACCGGGTCGACCGGCCGCGGGGCATGGACATCACGTTCGTGACGACCGCAACCAACGACGAGGAAGGCCGCTCGCTGCTGCGGCGCCTCGGTTTCCCCTTTAGGGAGGGCTGACAGTGGCGAAGACGGCGCTCATCGTCAAGGCGAACCGGAAGCCGAAGTTCGAGGTACGCGGCTACACCCGCTGCACCCGTTGCGGGCGGCCGCGCGCTGTGTACCGCAAGTTCGGCCTCTGCCGTATCTGCTTCCGTTCCATGGCGCACCGCGGCGAACTGCCGGGCATCACCAAGTCCAGCTGGTAATTCAGCCGGGCTCTAATCCGAAGAGACCGACCCCCTGGGCGCCCCGTGCGCCCACTGACCACGCCGCAGGTCCGCAGGAAACCACGGCGAGGAGGGCCATCAGGCCATGACCATGACCGACCCGATCGCAGACATGCTGACTCGTCTGCGTAACGCGAACTCCGCGTACCACGACACCGCGGCCATGCCGTATTCGAAGATCAAGTCCCACATCGCCGAGATCCTCCAGCAGCAGGGCTACATCGCCGGCTGGAAGGTCGAAGATGCCGAGGTGGGCAGGAAGCTCGTGGTCACCCTCAAGTACGGCAACTCGCGCGAGCGCTCGATCGCGGGCATCAAGCGCGTGTCCAAGCCGGGCCTGCGGGTTTACGCGAAGAAGGACAACCTGCCGAAGGTCCTCGGTGGCCTGGGCGTCGCGATCATCTCGACGTCCGGCGGGCTGCTGACGGACAAGCAGGCCAACAAGCGCGGCGTGGGCGGCGAAGTCCTCGCCTACGTCTGGTAGCGGGGGAGGCGGAAATGTCAAGAATTGGACGGCTCCCCATCACGGTGCCCGGTGGCGTGGACGTGGCTATTGAAGGTCAGCACGTGTCCGTCAAGGGACCGAAAGGGTCGCTCAGCTATATCGTGCCGGAACCGCTGACCGTCGTCCGTGAGGACGCCGAGGTCAAGGTCACCCGGCCGGACGACGAGGGCAAGACCCGTGCGCTGCACGGGCTGTCCCGCACCCTGATCGCCAACATGGTGACCGGCGTGACCGATGGCTATCGCAAGACCCTGGAGATCGTCGGGGTCGGTTACCGCGTGCAGGCCCGCGGGCAGAACCTGGAGTTCTCCCTCGGGTACAGCCACCCGATCACCGTGACGCCTCCCGAGGGCATCAGCTTCCGCGTCGAGGCGCCGACCCGATTCGTGGTCGAGGGCATCGACAAGCAGCAGGTGGGCGAGATCGCGGCGAAGATTCACAAGCTGCGCAAGCCGGACCCCTACAAGGGCAAGGGCGTGCGTTACCAGGGCGAGCAGGTTCGCCGCAAGGTCGGGAAGGCTGGGAAGTAGCGATGGCGAGCACGAAGACCAGGTCGCGCGCGCGCAGCGGGCGGCACCTGAGTGCCCGGGCTGCGGCACAGGCCAAGCGGCACCTCCGGGTGCGCAAGAAGGTCACCGGCAGCCCGCAGCGGCCCCGGCTGGTTGTGAACCGGTCCTCGCGGCACATGTTCGCGCAGATCGTGGACGACACCAAGGGCTACACGCTGGCCTCGGCTTCCACCCTGGACGCGAGCATCCGCGAGGCGGACGGCGACAAGAAGGCCAAGGCGCGCCAGGTCGGCGCCCTGCTGGCCCGCAAGGCGACCGAGGCAGGCATCAGCACCGTGGTCTTCGACCGCGGCGGCTACGCCTACACCGGGCGGCTGGCGGCGCTGGCCGAGGGCGCCCGCGAAGGCGGGCTGGAGTTCTGATGACCTGTGTGAAGGCAATACCTGAGATGAGGACGAACTAATGCCAGGAGCTCCGCGTCGCGGTTCCGGCGGCGAGCGGCGGGACCGCCGCGACGATCGTCGTGGTGGCGGGGCCGACAAGCAGCCGGCCTACCTTGAGCGCGTAGTCGCCATTAACCGGGTGGCCAAGGTGGTCAAGGGTGGCCGCCGGTTCAGCTTCACCGCGCTGGTCGTGGTGGGTGACGCCAACGGTATGGTCGGCGTCGGCTACGGCAAGGCCAAGGAGGTGCCCGCGGCGATCGCCAAGGGTGTCGAAGAGGCCAAGAAGCACTTCTTCCGGGTGCCGCGCATCGCTGGCACCATCCCGCACACGGTGCAGGGCGAAGACGCGGCCGGGGTTGTGCTGCTGAAGCCGGCCAGCCCCGGTACCGGAGTCATCGCCGGCGGCCCGGTGCGGGCCGTCCTGGAGTGCGCGGGCATTCACGACGTGCTCTCCCGGTCCCTCGGCTCCTCCAACCCGATCAACGTCGTACATGCGACGGTGGCCGCGCTGAAGGGCCTGAGCCGGCCGGAAGAGATCGCAGCCAAGCGCGGCCTGCCCATCGAGGATGTCGCCCCCGCGGCGATGCTCCGGGCCCGCGCGGCCGCGGCCAGCTAGGCGGGACACATCACCATGGCACAGTTGAAGGTCACCCAGATCAAGTCAGAGATTGGTGGCTCGCGGCCGCAGCGGGACTCGTTGCGCTCGCTGGGTCTGAAGCGGATCGGGCAGTCGGTGTTCAAGCCGGACAAGCCCGAGTTCCGCGGCATGATCCAGGCCGTGCGTCACCTGGTAAGCGTGGAGGAGGTGGACTGAGATGCCAGCTAAGAAGCCAGCCGACAAGCCAGCGGCGGCGCCGGTGGAAGAGGGCCGTGGCCTGAAGCTGCACCACCTCCGGCCGGCGCCCGGCGCCAAGACCGCCAAGACGCGGGTCGGCCGCGGTGAGGCCTCCAAGGGCAAGACCGCGGGACGTGGCACCAAGGGCACGGGGGCGCGCACGACCATGCGTCCCGGGTTCGAGGGCGGCCAGATGCCGCTGTACCGGCGGGTGCCGAAGCTGAAGGGCTTCTCCAACGCCGGGTTCGGCACCAGCTATCAGGTGGTCAACACCGGGCGGCTCGCCGAGCTGTACCCCTCGGGCGGCGACGTGACCCCCGAGGACCTGGTAACCAAGGGCGCCATCCGCAAGGGCGAGCGGGTCAAGGTGCTGGCCGACGGGGATCTGTCGGTCGCACTGCGGGTGAGCGCGCACGCGTTCTCCGCATCCGCTCGCGAGCGGATCACCGGTGCGGGCGGTTCCGTCTCGGAACTGTAGAGCACTCGCCCCATTCGCCTAAGTAAGTCCGGAGCGCCCGCCAGGTGGTGGGCGCTCCGGTCTTCTGGAGAAGACAATGCCAGAACTGCCGGGTAGGATACGGAAGCCGCACGGCTGGGTGACACCGAGTTTTCATAGATCCAGGGCCAATAGAACCGAGGATTGCGCATGCTGACCGCGTTCCTCCGGGCTTTCCGGACGCCAGACCTGCGCAAAAAGCTGCTCTTCACGCTCGGCATCATTGCGCTGTTTCGGTTTGGGGCGGCGGTGCCCACTCCGGGTATCTCGGAGAAGGCCATCACCTACTGTGCCGGGGTCGCGGCGAAGGGCTCGTCGGCCGGCATCTATCAGCTGGTCAACCTGCTCAGCGGTAACGCGCTGCTGCGGATGTCGGTGTTCGCGCTGGGCATCATGCCCTACATCACCGCCAGCATCATCCTGCAGTTGCTCACGGTGGTCATCCCGCGGCTGGAGCAGCTGAAGCAGGAGGGCCAGTCCGGCCAGGCCAAGATCACCCAGTACACCCGGTACCTGACCATCGGGCTCGGCGTGCTGCAGTCCACCGGCTACGTGGAGCTGGCCCGCTCGGGCAAGCTCTACCCGAACTGCGGCCAGTCCCTGATCCCGAACTCGTCGGTCTTCACGATCACGACGATGGTGATCACGATGGTGTCCGGCACCGCGGTGATCATGTGGATGGGTGAGCTGATCACCGACCGCGGCGTCGGCAACGGCATGTCGATCCTCATCTTCACCCAGGTCATTGCGGTCATCCCCGGCGGCCTGCTGGAGATCTACCGCACCAAGTCCGGCTTCATCACCGGGGTCACGATCGTCGTGCTGATCGCGATCGTGGCGTTCGTGGTGTTCATGGAGCAGGCGCAGCGCCGGATCCCGGTGCAGTACGCCAAACGCATGGTCGGCCGGCGCATGTACGGCGGCACCTCGACCTACATCCCGCTCAAGGTCAACCAGGCCGGAGTCATCCCGGTCATCTTCGCCTCCTCGCTGCTGTACCTCCCGCAGCTGGCGGCGTCACTGTTCGGCAACTCGACCCACCCGCAGGGCTGGGTGGCGTGGGTCGACCGCTACTTCACGTCCAGCAGCTCCACCCTGTACCTGGCGCTGTTCTTCGTGCTGATCGTCGGCTTCACCTACTTCTACGTCTCCATCACGTTCAACCCGACTGAAGTCGCCGACAACATGAAGAAGTATGGCGGCTTCATCCCCGGCATCCGGCCCGGCCGGCCCACCGCCGAGTACCTGAACTTCGTACTCACGCGCCTCACCGCGCCGGGGGCGCTCTATCTGGCCACGATCGGCCTGATCCCGGCCGTGGCGTTCGCGCTGATGGGCGTGTCCAACCAGATCCCGTTCGGCGGTACCAGCCTGCTGATCATGGTCGGGGTCGGCCTGGACACGGTGAAGCAGATCGAAAGCCAGTTGCAGCAGCGCAACTATGAGGGTTTCCTCCGATAGTGCGCATCGTCCTCGTTGGGCCCCCCGGAGCGGGCAAGGGGACACAGGCCCAGTTCATAGCCTCACACCTGGCGATCCCGAAGATATCGACCGGTGACATCTTCCGGTCCAACGTCAGCCAGGGCACGGCGCTGGGCCGCCAGGCCAAGGAGTACATGAACCGCGGCGACCTGGTGCCGGACGAGGTCACGATCGCCATGGTGCGGGACCGGCTGAGCGAGGAAGACGCCCAGCCCGGGTTCCTGCTGGACGGGTTCCCGCGCAACGTGCCGCAGGCCGAGACGCTGAAGAAGCAGCTGATGGACTGGGACACCCGGCTTACCGTGGTGCTCGAGCTGGTCGTGGACGAGGACGAGGTGGTGCGCCGGCTGTCGGGCCGGCGGACCTGCCGCCGCTGCGAGCGGGTCTGGCACATCATGTTCGACCCGCCCACCCGGGATGGGATCTGCGACGCCTGCGGCGGCGAGCTGTTCCAGCGCGACGACGACCGCGAGCAGACGGTCCGGCACCGTCTCGAGGTCTACAAGCAGCAGACCGCGCCGCTGGTTTCCTACTACGCCGACGAGGGCGTCCTGATCGGTATCGACGCGACCGGACCGGTCGAGGAGGTCACCGAGCGCGCGCTGGCCGCGCTGCGCCCGTTCGCCCGCTGAGCCGAAGCACGAGAACCCGCTGAGCCGAGAGGAGGCCCGAATGCGAGCCAAGTCAGGGATCGAGATCAAGACCCCGGAGCAGATCGCGGCCATGCGCCGGGCCGGCCTGGTGGTGGCCCGTACGCTGCGGATCCTGCGGGAGGCGGTCAAGCCGGGCATCAGCACCGCGGACCTGGACGCACTGGCCGCCCGCGAAATCCGTGGCGCCGGCGCCACCCCGTCGTTCCTGAACTACCACGGCTACCCGGGCGTGATCTGCACCTCGCCGAACGAGGTCATCGTGCACGGCATCCCGGGCCCGGGCACGGTCCTGGGCGAGGGCGACATCATCTCCATCGACTGCGGCGCGATCGTGGACGGCTGGCACGGGGACGCCGCGATCACCGTCGGGGTGGGGGAGATCCGCCCAGAGCTGGCCCGGCTGCTGGAGGTGTGCGAGACCGCGCTGTGGCAGGGCCTGGCTCAGGTGCGGGCCGGTAACCGGCTCACCGACGTCTCGCACGCAGTTGAGGCCTCGGTCCGCGGCGCGGGCCCGTACGGCATCATCGAGGAGTACGTCGGGCACGGCATCGGCAGTGCGATGCACATGGATCCCCCGGTGCCCAACTACGGCCGCCCGGGCCGGGGGCCGAAGCTGCGCGAAGGAATGGCCCTGGCCGTCGAGCCGATGATCGTCCTCGGCCAGCCGGAGACCGCGGTGCTGGAGGACGACTGGACCGTGGTCAGCGTGGACGGCAGCTACGCGGCCCACTTCGAGCACACCGCCGCCATCACCCCGGACGGTCCCTGGGTCACCACCGCCGAGGATGGCGGGGAGGCCGGGTTCGGGGCCATCGGGCGGCCTGACCTGGGCCGGGCCGCCGCCCGGGTCGGCTGAGGAGCTCGTCCGATGGCGTCAGACTCGTCGCGCATGCGGGCCTCGGATGCGGACCGGGACCGGGTCGCGGAGCTGCTACGGGAGCATCACGCCGAGGGGCGGCTGAGCACCGAGGAGTTCAACGAGCGGCTGGACGTGGCCCTGCACGCCCGGACCATGGGTGAGCTGGACGAGCTGCTGGCCGATCTGCCGCACGCCGACCGCCGCCGCTACCAGCTGCCGGACGCGGGCATAAATCCGCACCCGGATCGCTTATAGGACGCGGGTGAGCCTGATCGAGGCGTTGAGGCGATTCAGTTCGCCAAACGCACCGTGTTCGCGTAAACTCGCGTTCGGCCCGTGGGCTGCTGTTCTCGCATAAGTTCGACCGCGGGGCGCCGACTCGGCCGTACCGATCCTGTCGACGCGGATCTTGCCGTTCAGGCATTCCACTCAGGATAAGTAGCAATGCAACGTCGCGCGTGCGGAAGTGCGCGCGGTGGAGCCGGATAGCGAAACGCGGAGGACATGCCCAAGAAAGACGGCGCCATCGAGATCGAAGGCACAGTTGTCGAGTCCCTGCCGAACGCCTTCTTCAAGGTGGAGCTGGACAACGGGCACCAGGTTCTCGCTCACATCAGCGGGAAAATGCGGATGCACTACATCCGTATCCTGCCTGACGACCGGGTCGTGGTCGAGCTAAGTCCCTACGACCTCAGCCGTGGGCGGATCGTGTACCGGTACAAGTAAGCCGAGCGACCCAGGATTGCGGGCCGCTCACCGAGCGGACCCATGAGGAGAAGTGACCGTGAAGGTCAAGCCGAGTGTCAAGAAGATCTGCAGCAAGTGCCGGATCATCCGCCGGCACGGCCGGGTGATGGTTATCTGCTCAGATCCGCGGCACAAGCAGCGCCAGGGCTGACGCAAGCTCTGGTACCAGACAACTTAATCGCGTACCGCAAGTCCCGGGGCTTCGTGCTCCGGGACCACCCCCGGGGGAGGCCGGGGCTGGCTCGGGCAGGGTCAGGAGCGGCGCGGAGGACCTCCCAGTCAACGAAGGAGCACTGCCCGAAGATGGCACGACTTGTCGGCGTCGACCTTCCCCGCGATAAGCGGATGGAGATCGCGCTCACCTACATTTATGGCATCGGCCGTACCAGGGCCTACGAGACGCTGGAGGCCACCGGGGTCAGCCCCGACACCCGTGTGCACCAGCTGACCGAGGACGACCTGGTTCGCCTGCGCGACTGGATCGACGCGACCTACCGCGTCGAGGGCGACCTGCGACGCGAAGTCCAGGCCGATATCCGGCGCAAGATCGAGATCGGCTGCTACCAGGGAATCCGGCACCGCCGGGGACTGCCCGTGCACGGTCAGCGGACGCAGACCAACGCGCGCACCCGCAAGGGCAAGAAGAAGACCGTGGCCGGCAAGAAGAAGGCCGGCAAGAAGTAGTCCGTAGCCGCTGGCCATCGTCAGCAGCTCGACCGATCACCTCAGGAGTTAGAAGCAGATGCCGCCGAGGAGCCGCAATGCGGGCGCCAAGAAGGTGCGCCGCAAGGAGCGGAAGAACGTAGCTCACGGGCACGCCCACATCAGGAGCACGTTCAACAACACCATCGTTTCCATCACCGACCCGGCCGGGGCCGTCATCGCCTGGGCGTCATCCGGGCAGGTGGGGTTCAAGGGCTCGCGTAAGTCCACGCCGTTCGCCGCGCAGATGGCCGCTGAAGCCGCCGCACGCCGTGCCATGGAGCACGGCATGCGCAAGGTCGACGTATTCGTCAAGGGTCCCGGCTCGGGCCGTGAGACCGCCATCCGGTCGCTGCAGGCGACCGGCCTCGAGGTCGGCTCCATCCAGGACGTCACCCCGGTTCCGCACAATGGCTGCCGCCCGCCGAAGCGGCGCCGGGTCTGAGGGAGTTACCAAGCATGGCTCGAGACACTGGCCCCGACTGCAAGCGGTGCCGCCGCGAGAAGATGAAGCTGTTCCTGAAGGGCGCGAAGTGCGACTCGCCGAAGTGCCCGATTGAGATCCGGCCTTACCCGCCGGGCGAGCACGGCCGGAACCGCCCGAAGGAGAGCGAGTACCTCCTTCAGATCCGCGAGAAGCAGAAGGCCCGCCGGATGTACGGCGTGCTGGAGCGGCAGTTCCACAACTACTACGAAGAGGCCACCCGCCGTCACGGCCGGACCGGCGACAACCTGCTCCAGATCCTGGAGAGCCGCCTGGACAACGTGGTGTACCGGGCCGGCTTCGCCAAGAGCCGGGACATGGCCCGCCAGCTGACCACGCACGGCCACATCACGGTCAACGGCCGCAAGGTGGACATCCCCTCGTACCGCGTGGCTGAGAACGACATCATCGAGGTGCGGCAGAAGTCGCGCGACATAACGCCGTTCGTCGTGGCCCAGGCCGAGGCGGGCGAGCGCACGGTCCCCGCGTGGCTCGAGGTGATCCCGGAGCAGATGCGCATCCTGGTGCACGCGCTGCCGGTCCGCGCGCAGATCGACACGCAGGTTCAGGAACAGCTCATCGTTGAGCTTTACTCGAAGTAAGCAGTAACTAGCTGGGCCCCCGGCCCTCGGGCCGGGGGAACCGGTGGCCATGCGGCCGCCGGGAGGGCCGCGACGTCAAATAGTGGGCGTCGCGGGACAGAGACGCGAGCGTCAAATAGCGGGCGCCGCGGGAAAAGGAAGTGCACATGCTTATCGCTCAGCGTCCCACCCTGACGGAAGAGCAGATAGGTGACGCCCGGTCGCGGTTCGTTATTGAGCCGCTGGAGCCGGGGTTCGGATACACGATCGGTAACTCGCTCCGGCGGACGCTGCTGTCCTCCATCCCGGGCGCGGCCGTGACCAGCATCCGCATCGAGGGTGTCCTGCACGAGTTCTCCACCGTGCCGGGCGTCAAGGAGGATGTCACCGACGTCATCCTGAACCTCAAGGGTCTCGTGGTCTCCTCCGAGCACGACGAGCCCGTGGTCATGTACCTGCGCAAGCAGGGCCCGGGCCAGGTCACCGCGGCCGACATCACGCCGCCCGCGGGGGTCGAGGTCTACAACCCCGAGTTGCACATCGCCACGCTGAACGGCAAGGGCAAGCTGGAGATGGAGCTGACCGTCGAGCGCGGTCGCGGCTACGTCTCGGCCACCCAAAACAAGCAGCCAGGCCAGGAGATCGGCCGGGTGCCAATCGACTCGATCTACTCCCCGGTGACCCGGGTGAGCTACAAGGTCGAGGCGACCCGCGTCGAGCAGCGGACCGACTTTGACCGGCTGATTCTTGACGTGGAGACCAAGTCCTCCATCCGGCCCCGCGACGCGGTGGCGAGCGCGGGCAAGACCCTGGTCGAGCTGTTCGGCCTGGCCCGCGAGCTCAACGTCGACGCCGAGGGCATCGACGTTGGCCCGTCGCCCACGGACGCGGCGCTGGCGGCGGATCTGGCTCTGCCCATTGAGGACCTGAACCTCACGGTCCGCTCTTACAACTGCCTCAAGCGCGAGGGCATCCACACGGTCGGCGAGCTCGTCTCCCGTAGCGAGCAGGACCTTCTCGATATAAGGAACTTCGGTGCGAAGTCCATCGAGGAAGTCAAGCAGAAGCTGATCGACATGGGGCTGGCCCTCAAGGACTCCCCGCCCGGGTTCGACCCGAGCGCCGCGGTGGACAATTACGCCGCTGACGAGGATGACAGCTACGTCGAGACCGAGCAGTACTGACGCTGCGCCGGACCTGACCACACCGAGAAGAGGAATTCAATGCCCACGCCCACGAAAGGGGCGCGGCTGGGCGGCAGTTCGGCCCACCAGCGTCACATCCTGTCGAACCTGGCCACTGCGCTGTTCGAGCATGGGCGGATCACCACCACCGAGGCCAAGGCCCGTCGGCTGCGCCCGGTGGCCGAGCGGCTGATCACCTTCGCCAAGCGGGGTGACCTGCACGCCCGGCGGCAGGTGCTTACGGTCGTCTCCGACAAGGGGATCGTGCACTCGCTGTTCACCGAGATCGGCCCCGGCTTCGCCGAGCGCCAGGGTGGCTACACCCGGATCACCAAGATCGGGCCGCGTAAGGGCGACAACGCCCCCATGGCCGTGATCGAGCTGGTCCGGGACGAGGTCACCTCCCGGCCCCGGCGTCGGCCTGCCCGCCGCCAGCGTCAGGAGACCCCGGCCACCACC
The DNA here is from genome assembly GCA_965277615.1 of Streptosporangiaceae bacterium. GTDB lineage: Bacteria > Actinomycetota > Actinomycetes > Streptosporangiales > Streptosporangiaceae > Bog-532. Next base: position 2,639,642 of record CBDIDG010000005.1, read on the forward strand.
GAGGCCCCGGACACTGCGGCGACCGACACCGCGGCGACCGACGCTGAGTCGACCGACACCGAGGAGACGGCCACCGAGGAGACGGCGCCCGCCGCCGTGACCGAGGAGACCGCCAGCGACGACGCGGCGGCGGACGAGGCCACGGACGACGAATCCAAGTCCGCCTGATCCTCAGGTAACCAGCACCACAGCGGGCTGTCCCGGCACCACGGGACAGCCCGCTGCTCTTTCCTTGGGGACCAGCGACGTGACCACGGCGACCGGCGATGACGTCATCCGGCTGCGGCTGGATCTGGCCTACGACGGCTCGGACTTCTCGGGCTGGGCCGCGCAGCCCGGCCGCCGCACGGTTCAGGCCGTGCTCGAGGACGCGCTCGGCCGGGTCCTGCGGTTGCCTGAGCCAGCCCGGCTGACCGTGGCCGGGCGGACCGACGCCGGGGTTCACGCCGTCGGCCAGGTGGCTCACCTGGACGTGCCCGTCGCCGCCTGGCCGGGCGACGCTGGCCGCGTCCTGCGTTCGCTGGCCGGCGTCCTGCCGCCGGACGTGCGGGTCCGCGGCCTGGCTCCGGCCCCGCCGGGGTTCAACGCCCGGTTCTCCGCGCTCTGGCGCCGGTACCGGTACCGCGTCTGTGACTCCCCGGCTGCGGCCGACCCACTGCGCCGCCACGACACGCTCTGGTATCCGCGCCCGCTTGATGTGGACCGGATGAACGCGGCGGCGAGCTCGCTGCTGGGCGAGCACGACTTCGCGGCCTTCTGCCGCCGCCGGGAAGGCGCGACCACCGTCCGGCGGCTGCTGCGGCTGGACTGGGCCCGCACCGGCACCCCTGACGGGCCCAGCAACGGGCCCGGCAGTGGGCCCGGCGTGGCCGAGGCCACGGTGGTGGCCGACGCGTTCTGCCACAACATGGTGCGGGCCATGGTGGGGGCGCTGCTCGCGGTCGGGGAGGAGCGCCGGGAACCGGGCTGGCCCGGGCAGGTGCTGGCCGCGGCGGTCCGTGACGGTGCGGTGCACGTGGCCCCGGCGCACGGGCTGTGCCTGGCCGAGGTGTGCTATCCACCCGCCGCGGAGCTGGCCGCCCGGGCCGCCGAGACCCGCCGGGTCCGGAGTTAGGGGCCCCGGGTCAGGAGCGCGGGATCAGCCCGCCGACGCGGTGGCCTGCGGCTTGCCGTTGACCATCCGGTTGCTGAGCGCGATGTTGGCGCTGCCCGAGATCAGGCTGGACGAGAACGTCTCCAGCTGGGTCCGCTGCGCGGTCGTGCTCGGCGCCTTGAGGTTGGTGAACTCGGCCCAGATCAGGATCAGGTAGTGGCCCTTGAATTCGGCCTGCACCACGCCGGTGCCCTGGCTCAGGTTCTTGGTCGGGCCGGACTTGCCGTTCAGCGGGGTCACGAAGTCGGTGGACCCGGAGGCGTCACCGGCCTTGGCCGCGTCGTTGGAGTTGTCCAGGTTGACTACGCCGATCGTGCCCATCATGGTCTGGTCGCTGGACACGTAGCTGGCCCGGACCACCTGGTTGCAGCCGTACGCCTTGGCCGCGTGCTGCAACTGCGAGCCGAACAGCGCCGAATTGCAGTCGGTGTCGGCCCGGTCGGTGGTCCGCACGAACGACTGGCCGTTGATCTCGAACTGGGCCGGGTACAGCTCGTCCACGGTCAGCGGCGTGGTGTCGGTGGACCGGCCGGTGATGAAGCCCCACTTGCCGTACTTGGCCGCGGCCGAGGTGGGCGACGTCGTCGGGGTGGGCAGCTTGGGCGCGGTCACGCCCGCACCGGCCGTCCCGGAGTGGCCGGACTTCCCGCTCAGGAAGGTGTAGGCGGTAGCCCCGAGGGCAGCCAGCACGACCGCGCCCGCCCCGGTGAGCAGGATTATCTTCATCTTCGATGAGCGCGCCCGGCCGCCGCCGCGGCCCCCACGGCCGCCGGAACCGCCCGCGCCACCCCGGCCCCCGGATGGGTCCCGGCCGTGGTCGATCTCGTCCCGGTAGTCGCCCTGGCCCTGGTAATGCTGGCCGTCCCGGTCGTCGTAACCGGGGTAGTCGGAGTTCTCCCAGCCGGCCACCTGGGTGCCACCGGTTCCGGCCCCCGGGCCCGCGCCGCCCTCGTGGAAGTGGCCGTGCTCGTCCCACTGGCCGTAGGGCTCGTCCCACTGCCCGTTGCCTTCGCCCCAGCGGCGGGGCTCCGCGTCGGCCAGGGCCCACTCGCCGGTCTGGCTGCTGGCCCACTCGCCGGTCCGGCCCGCCTCGCCCCAGTCGCCACCGGGCTGGCCCGGGGCGTCCTGCCAGTGGCCCTGGTGGCCATCGGCGGGCGCGTCGTTCCAGGAGTCGAAGTCACCCTGCGGGTAGACCGGGTTGGGCTGGCCTGGGGCCGGCGGGAAGCCGCGAGCTGGGCCGCGCGAGTCCTGGCCCGCCTCGTACGGGCCTGCATCGTCCGGTTCAGTCCCGTGCGGGCCCGTGTCGTGGCTGGCGTAAGTCGTGCTGCCGTACCCGTTGTCGTCGTCCCACGGAGCCGCGGCGTACTGCTGGCCCTGCCAGTCTTCCGGCGTGCGGGAGCCTTCAGTGCCCCGGTGTCCCATAAAAACGAGGTTATCTCCCCCCGAGGGCACAGCAAGGCAGTCGTGATATTTTTTCGTTACCCTCAGACACTGAGCGCTCTCAGACTGCTGCGAGCCCCAGCTTTCCCATCACTTTGCCAAGCACACTGAACTCCGAGTATTCTTGGCATTCGCGTCCATGTGTTGTCAGCATGCACGTGGCGTCCGGTCAGGCGGTTGCGCCCCGGACGTGGCCGGCGCAGCGGGTCAGTATCCATCGAGGGCACTGTTGACCGCGGCGCGGGTTCTTGATCAGAGACCCACATGCGAAAGGCACGACTGTGCGCACGTACAGCCCTAAGGGCAATGACATCACGCGGCAGTGGCACGTCATTGACGCGTCCGATGTCGTACTCGGCCGGCTGGCTAGCCAGGTCGCCGTGCTCCTGCGCGGTAAGCACAAGCCGATCTTCGCCCCGCACGTGGACACCGGTGACTTCGTAATTGTCATCAACGCGGACAAGGTCGCGCTCAGCGGTAACAAGCTGGAGCAGAAGCGGGCGTACCGGCACTCCGGTTACCCGGGCGGCCTGCGGTCGATCAGCTACGGCGAGCTGATGGAGAAGCGCCCCGAGCGGATCGTCGAGAAGGCGGTCCGGGGCATGCTTCCGAAGAACTCGCTCGGCCGGAAGACGCTACGCAAGCTCAAGGTGTACGCGGGGCCCGATCACCCGCACTCGGCTCAGCAGCCGGTGCCGTTCGAGATCACGCAGGTCTCGCAGTAACCCAATGACCGCCGAGCAGACGACCGCTCCAGGCAAGGAAGTATGAGGAAGTACCGTGGCTGAGCCCACAGGTGTGGAAGCGCCCGTCGAAGACGCAGGCGCTGAAGGCGTGGCACTCGGGGAGCTCGAAGGCGACAACGTCCCCTCCGAGTACACCAGCGAGACGCCCGCCGAGGCGGGCCAGACGGCGACCCGCCGTCCCGTCACGACCGGCCAGGCGGGCGGCCTCGGCCGGCGCAAGGAAGCGATTGCCCGGGTCCGGCTGGTGCCCGGCACCGGCCAGTGGAAGATCAACGGCCGGCCGCTCGACGCTTACTTTCCGAACAAGGTCCACCAGCAGATCGTCAGTGAGCCGTTCGTCACCCTGGGTGCCGAGGGCCAGTTTGACGTGGTCGCCCTCATCACCGGGGGCGGGGTCACCGGCCAGGCCGGGGCGCTGCGCCTCGGGGTGGCGCGAGCCCTCATCCTGATCGACCCGGAGAACCGCCCGGCGCTGAAGAAGGCCGGCTTCCTGACCCGTGACCCGCGGGTCAAGGAGCGCAAGAAGTACGGCCTGAAGAAGGCCCGTAAGGCACCGCAGTACTCCAAGCGTTAAGCGTCCGGGGCCCGCCAGCGCATCACGCGCTGGCGGGTCAACCATTTCCACGGCCGGGATTTTCGCAGACGGGGAGCGTGATGTCATGGGCCGCCTCTTCGGCACGGATGGTGTTCGCGGTGTAGCAGGGAGTGACCTCAGCGCGCGGCTGGCACTGGACCTCTCGGTGGCGGCCGCGCGGGTCCTCGGTCCCGCCGCCACCCATCAGCGGCCGGTCGCGGTGGTCGGCCGCGACCCCCGCACCTCCGGCGAGTTTCTGGAGGCGGCCGTGGTCGCCGGGCTGGCCAGCTCGGGGGTGGACGTGCTCCGCCTCGGCGTGCTGCCCACGCCCGGGGTGGCCTATCTGGTCAAGTCCCTGGACGCCGACTTCGGCGTGGTCCTGTCGGCCAGCCACAACCCGGCCAAGGACAACGGGATCAAGTTCTTCGCCCGCGGTGGCCGCAAGCTACCGGACGCGGTCGAGGACGAGATCGAGGCGCTGCTGGGCGAGCCCGGCCCGCCGTCCCCGCACGGGTTCGGCCGGGTCATCGAGGCCGAGCGCGAGCAGGAGAAGTACCTCGACCACCTGGTCGCCTCGCTGGGGGCGGGACCGGTGCCGGCCCAGCCGCCGCTGGCGGGCCTGCGGGTGGTGGTCGACTGCGCCCACGGGGCCGCCTACGCCATCGCGCCCGAGGCTCTGCGCCGGGCGGGGGCCGAAGTCATCGCGATCGGGGTCGAGCCGGACGGGGAGAACATCAACTCCGGCTGCGGCTCCACCCACCTGGACACGATCGCGTCCGTGGTCCGGTCCCAGGCCGCTGACGTCGGCATCGCGCACGATGGTGACGCCGACCGCTGCCTGGCCGTGGACGCCTCCGGGCAGGTGGTCGACGGAGATCAGATCCTGGCCGTACTGGCGGCCGAGCTGAAGCAGGAAGGCCGCCTGGCCGGGGACACCGTGGTCGTCACGGTCATGTCCAACCTCGGCTTCCGGCTGGCCATGGACGACGCGGCCATCTCAGTGGTGGAGACCCCGGTCGGTGACCGCTACGTGCTGGAGGCCATGCTGGCCGGGCATCGCAGCCTGGGCGGCGAGCAGTCCGGCCACATCATCCTGGCCGACTACGCCACCACCGGCGACGGCGTGCTCACCGCCCTGCACCTGCTCGCGGTGCTGGCCCGCCGCGGGGTCAGCCTGGCCGAGGCGGCCAAGGTCATGACCCGCTACCCGCAGGTCCTGATCAACGTGCCGGTCGACCGGACCGCGGCCGCCACCTCACCCGAGCTGGCCCAGGCGGTCGAGGCGGCCCGCGAGGAGCTCGGCAGCAGCGGCCGCATCCTGGTCCGCCCCAGCGGAACCGAGCCCATCATCCGGGTCATGGTCGAGGCGGTGGACACCGCCCAGGCCGACCGGGTGGCCCACCAGGTCGCCGACGTGGTCCGACTCGCCCTAGCCTGAACTCCATGCGTGAAGCTCGTGAGGTAGTCAAGGTCCGGGCGGCCGAAGCCAAGCTGATGGCGGCGCTGCCCGCCGGGACGCTGATGCAGCGGGCCGCCACCGGGCTCGCCGCCGTCTGCGGCCAGCTGCTGGGCCGCCGGTACGGCTCCCGGGTCGTGGTCCTGGCCGGCAGCGGCGACAACGGCGGTGATGCCCTCTACGCGGCGGCCCAGCTGGCCCGGCGGGGCACCGCCGTGCTGGCCGTGGCGGCAGGCTCCCGGATCCACGACGGCGGTGCCGCCGCGCTGCGCGCCGCCGGTGGCCGGATCACTGGCCCCGACGACCCGGCCGTGGCCGCGGCCATCGACCAGGCCGACCTGATCTTGGACGGCATGCTGGGCATCGGGGGTAAGGGCGGTCTGCGCGAGCCGTACGCGACGCTCGCGGCCGCCGCCGCCCAGTCGGCCGCCACCGTGGTCGCGGTCGACCTGCCCAGCGGGGTAGACGCCGACACCGGGGAGGTGGCGGGGGCGGCCGTCCGGGCCGACGTGACCGTCACCTTCGGCACCTGGAAGCCCGGCCTGCTCATCGACCCCGGAGCCAGCTACGCCGGCGTGACCGAGCTGATCGACATCGGCCTGGTCCCGGACCCGCCCGATGTGGTGTCCGCGCAGTCCGCGGACATCGCCGCCCTGCTGCCTTCGCCCACCGCCGATTCCGACAAGTACCGGCGCGGGGTGGCGGGCCTGGTCTCCGGCAGCGAGCGGTATACCGGCGCGGCCGTGCTGTCCGTGGGCGGTGCCATCCGCGGCGGGGCCGGCATGATCCGTTTCCTGTCCGCCCAGCCCGCGGTGGACCTGGTCCGGCAGTGGTGGCCGGAGACCGTGATCACCCCGCTGCCGCCCGAGCCTCCCGCGGCATCCGGAGGGGGCGGCAACCGCTGGCAGGACACCACGGCGGCGGACTTCCTGGCTTCGGCCGGCCGGGTCCAGGCCTGGGTGGCCGGCCCGGGGATGGGCACCGGCGAGGACTCCGCTGAGCTGCTGGCCGCGGTGCTCCGCACCGACCTGCCGGTCCTGGTCGACGCGGACGGGCTGACGATCCTGGCCGAGCACCGCGACCTGCTGTCGAGGTCGGCGCCCACGCTGATCACCCCGCACGCGGGCGAGCTGTCCCGGCTGACCGGCGCCGACCGGGCCGACATCGAGGCCCAGCGGCTGACCCACGCGCGGGAGGCGGCCCGGTCCCTCGGCGTCACCGTCCTGCTCAAGGGCTCGACCACAGTGATCTGCTCGCCCCCGGACTCGCCCTGGGCCCACCCGGACCGGGTCAACTCCACCGGGACGCCCTGGCTGGCCACGGCCGGGTCCGGCGATGTGCTCTCCGGCCTGGCCGGCGCGCTCCTGGCCCAGGGTCTCACCCCGCCCGATGCCGCCACCGCGGCCGCCTTCCTGCACGGTGTGGCGGCCCGCCGGGCCGCGGCCGGCCCCGAGGCCACCGGCGATGCCGGGGAGGCGGACGAGCAAGCCACCGCCCTGGAGGGAGCGCCGATCGGGGCGGCCGACGTGGTCCGCGCCCTGCCCGACGCGATCCGCGCGGTCCGGTCCGCGTGAGCATGCCCCGGCTCAGCGAGCCCCGGCCCAGCGAGCACCTGCACGCCGAGGCGGCCGTCGACCTGAGCGCGATCAGCCGCAACGTCGAAGTCCTGCGGTCCCGGATGACCGGCAGCCAGGTTATGGCCGTGGTCAAGGCCGACGGCTACGGTCACGGCAGCACCCAAGCCGCGCGGGCCGCGGTGGCCGGCGGCGCGGACTGGCTCGGCGTGGTGCACGTGGCCGAGGCGCTGCGGCTGCGCCGGGCCGGGATCAGCGTGCCGGTGCTGTGTCTGATGGCGCTGCCCGAGGGCGCGCACGAGGACGCGATCCGGGCCGGGATCGACCTGTCGGCCGGCTCGGTCTCCCTGGTGCGCCAGATCGCGGCCGCCGCTGGCGCCGCCGGGCGGCCGGCCCGGCTGCACCTCAAGGCCGACACCGGGATGAGCCGCGGTGGCGCCACCCCGGAGCAGTGGCCGGCGGTGATCGACGCTGCCCTCATCGCCCAGGCCGACGGGCTGGTCGAGGTGACCGGGCTGTGGTCCCACTTCGCCTGCGCCGACGAGCCAGGCCACCCGTCCATCCAGGCCCAGCTGATCCGGTTCGCCGAAGCCACCGCCCTGGCCGAGAAGGCCGGGGCCGAGCCCGAGGTGCGGCACATCGCCAACACCGCGGCCGCCATCACCGTGCTGGATTCCCGGCTGGACCTGGTGCGGCTGGGCGGCGCGATCTACGGGCTGTCCACGCTGCCGGGCGGTGCCCCCGGCTGGCTGCGCCCGGCCATGACCCTGAAGGCCCGGCTGGCTCAGGTCAAACGGGTTCCGCCGGGCACCGGGGTGTCCTACGGCCACCGCTACGTGACCACCGAGCCGGCCATCCTGGGCCTGGTCCCGCTCGGCTACGCCGACGGCGTGCCGCGGACCGCCATCGGCCAGCCGCTGGTGCAGGTCCGCGGGCGGCGGTGGCCGATCGCCGGCACGGTCTGCATGGACCAGTTCGTGGTCGACTTCGGGGCCGAGCCGGTCGAGCCGGGGGACGAGGTGGTGCTGTTCGGCCCGGGCGACCGGGGCGAGGCCACCGCGCAAGAGTGGGGAGAAACGTTGGGCACGATCTCCTACGAGATCGTCACCGGAATCGGCGGCCGGGTGCCGCGGACCTACCAGGGTGAGCCATCCGATGCCTGAGCAGACCATCGAGACGATCGAGGTCCCGACCGCCGGCGCCATGCAGGACCTGGGCCGCCGCCTCGCGGCCGGGTTGCGCGCCGGCGACCTGCTGGTGCTGACCGGGCCGCTCGGCGCCGGGAAGACGACCCTGGTCCAGGGCATCGGCGAGGGCCTCGGCGTCCGCGGCCCGATCACCTCGCCCACCTTCGTCATCGCGCGGGTGCACCCATCGCTGACCGGTGGCCCGGCGTTGGTGCACGCCGACGCCTACCGGCTCGGCGGTGCCGCGGAGATCGACGACCTGGATCTGGACTCCAGCACGGCCAGTTCGGTGACGGTGGTGGAGTGGGGCGAGGGCCTGGCCGAGGGGCTGTCCGAGGACCGGCTGGAGATCGCCATCGAACTGCAGGGGGAGGGTCGGGTGGTCCGGCTCACCGCGATCGGCCCGCGCTGGAGGGCCGATCGCCCTCCGGGCCCGGGGTCGTTGCCATAAGATCGACCGGTCTGATACCTTCCCGGTCCCCGGAGGCACCGTGACAGAGCAGGGGTCACTCCCGCCCCGTTCGCCCGCTGACTCTGACTGGGCCATAGGTGACGAGCAGGCCGATGCCGCCCCCCAGCCGCGGCGGCTCGCCCGCGCCCGGCGGCAGGGAGCCAGCCGCCGGCGGTTGCTGGTCTGGGGCGTCCCCGTCGTGGTCGCGGTCATCGTCGCCGTGGTGGTCGTGGTGCTGGTGGGGCCAGGCTCGAGCCCGGCACCCGTGACGCCAGGCTCACTGATCACCACGTTCCTACCGGGTGAGATCCAGAAGGTGCCGTCGGCCTGCCCGTCCGTGCCCGCCGCCACCTTGTCCACCTACCTGCCCGGCAAGACCAAGCAGGCCGCGCCGCCCGCCCTGGACGGCTCGCTGGACAGCCAGTGTGACTGGACGCTGGATCAGCGGCCGGTGTACCGGCTGCTCCAGCTGGACATCCGGGCCTACACGCCCAGCGGGCTGGCCAGCGGCAGCGGCAGCGCCACGTTCGCGGCCATCGACGGCTACGCCGAGGCCATGCAGCAGAAGCAGGATCCCGCCCCCAACACCGGCGCGCCCAAGGGCCAGGTCACGGTGATCAAGGGGCTCGGCACGGCCGCGTTCACCGCGACCCAGGTCTACCAGGTGGAGGGGGCCGTCACCGACGTGGCCACCACCGTCATCCGGTACCGGAACGTGCTCGTCACCGTGGTGCTGAACGGGCTGGACAAGTCGAACAACGGCCACTACGGCCCGGTGTCGATGAGCCAGCTGTCCGCGGGTTCCCAGGACGTGGCCCGGGCCGCGTTCGCCAAGGTCGGCCACTGACCCCGCAGGTCAGTACCCGCGGCGGATCAGGATCGCCCACCCGCGTTCCAGCGGCTGGGTGCCTACGTGGTCGTGGGACTTCATCATGCACCAGGCCGGGACGTCGGTCTCCGCGGCCGGGTCGTCGGCCAGCACCGCGATGACCGACCCGATCGGCACCTCGTTGATGCGCTGGGCCAGCATGATGATCGGGATCGGGCACTTGCGGCCCAGGGCATCGATGGTAACCAGCGGCCCCTCGTCCGCCCCCAGCGGCGACGATGGCGGGAGCGGGGGCGGCGTCATCGCGGCTGCCGGGGGCGACCCCGCGCCGCTACGCCCGAACCAGCGGTTGCTCATGACATCCCACCCACGCCCCCAATGATGCCCTGACACGTGTGTCCTACGCTCAACAATACGCTTTGAATGCAATCGGATTCAATTAGTTATGATTTACCGTTCCGTCTGGCTCGGCTCCGAGGTGCCTCAGAAAAACGCCGGGGGTCCCCGACGGTAGGGCGCGCCCTCGCGGTACTGTTTCCACGACACGCTGTAGAAGGACTTGAAGACACCCGCCTGGAAGGCATTTTTCGTTGACTCCCAACCGCCTCGTTCCGCGCAGCGGACGCGCAGGCCGATCGCGCCGCTGGGTGCCGCGCGCGGCTGGCCTCGCGGTGCTGCTGGTCGCGCTGACCGGCTGCACGAACGATACGTTCACGCGCATCGGATTCCCCGATCCCATCACCAAGCAGGGGCTGGTCACGCTCCACCTCTGGCAGGGTTCGTGGATCGCCGGCATGGCGGTCGCGGTCGTGGTGTGGGGCCTGATCCTGTGGGCGGTGATCTTCCACCGCAAGCGCGGCGACCGGCTGCCTCCGCAGGTCCGGTACAACCTGCCGATCGAGATCCTCTACACCACGCTGCCGTTCGTGCTGATCGCGGTGCTCTTCTACTACACCGCCCGGGACGAGGACTACATCGACACGCTCACGTCCAACCCGAACGTGACCGTGAACGTGGTCGCCTACCAGTGGAGCTGGCAGTTCAACTACCCGCAGTACAACGTGACCGACAACGGCGTGATGTACCCGGGTCCGCTGCCGCTGCTCGAGGTGCCGACCGGCGAGACCGTTCGGTTCAACCTGACCTCGCCGGACGTCATCCACTCGTTCTGGGTCCCTGAGTTCCTGTTCAAGCGGGACGTCATCCCCGGCCACCCGAACCACTTCGAGGTCACGCTGACCAAGACGGGCACCTACACCGGGCACTGCAGCGAGTTGTGCGGGCTGTACCACAGCCGCATGCTGTTCACAATCAAGGTTGTGACCAAGCAGCAGTTCCAGCAATGGGTCACCGCGCGCCAGTCCTCGTCGTCGACCACGACGGCGATTACCGGCCAGACCGCGGCGAAGACGGCTACCAGGAGTGTTTCCAAGTGAGCACGATCGAACAGCAGCCGCCCGCCACCGGCACCCCGATCATCCCGCGGCAGCGGACGGATCAAAAGGGTGGCGTGCTGGCCGGCTGGTTCTCCTCCACCGACCACAAGGTCATCGGGTACATGTACCTGATCACCTCGTTTGGCTTCTTCCTGGTCGCCGGCATCATGGCCATCGTGATCCGGCTCCAGCTGTTCGAGCCGAACAACAAGATCGTGTCCGACCAGGTGTACAACGAGCTGTTCACCATGCACGGCACGCTGATGCTGCTGCTGTTCGCCACCCCGCTGTTCATCGGGTTCGCGAACGTGGTCATGCCGCTGCAGATCGGGGCGCCCGACGTGGCGTTCCCGCGCATGAACCTGCTCAGCTACTACTTCTTCCTGTTCGGCGGGCTGATCCTGCTGGCCAGCTTCCTCGCCCCGGGCGGCGCGGCCGCGTTCGGCTGGTACGCCTACTCCCCGCTGACCAGCTCGGTGTACTCACCGGGTGTCGGCGCCGACATGTGGGTCATGGGCCTGACCCTCTCGGGGCTGGGGACGATCCTCGGTGGCGTGAACTTCGTGACCACGATCTTCTGCCTGCGCGCGCCCGGCATGACCATGTTCCGGATGCCGATCTTCACCTGGAACGCCCTGCTCACCAGCATGCTGATCCTGCTGGCCTTCCCGGCCCTGGCCGCCGCGCTGCTCGTGCTCGAGATCGACCGCCGGCTGGGCGCGCACGTGTTCGACGCCTCGACCGGCGGCGCGCTGCTCTGGCAGAACCTGTTCTGGTTCTTCGGCCATCCCGAGGTCTATATCCTGGCGTTGCCGTTCTTCGGCATCGCCACCGAGATCCTGCCGGTGTTCAGCCGCAAGCCGCTGTTCGGCTACAAGAGCCTGATCGCCGCGACGATCTCGATCGCCGGCCTGTCGATGACCGTGTGGGCCCACCATATGTTCACCACCGGCGGCGTGCTGCTCCCGTTCTTCTCGTTCATGACCTTCCTGATCGCCATCCCCACCGGCGTGAAGTTCTTCAACTGGGCCGGGACGATGTGGAAGGGCCAGATCACGTTCGAGCCGCCCATGCTGTTCACGGTCGGGTTCCTGATCGTGTTCCTGTTCGGCGGGATCACCGGCATCATCCTGGCTTCCCCGCCGCTGGACTTCGCGGTCAGCGACTCCTACTTCGTGGTGGCCCACTTCCACTACGTGCTGGCCGGCACGGTGCTGTTCGAGATGTTCGCGGGCTTCTACTTCTGGTGGCCCAAGATGACCGGGAAGAAGCTCGACGACCGGATCGGCAAGATCCAGTTCTGGCTGATGTTCATCGGGTTCAACATGACGTTCCTGGTGCAGCACTGGATCGGTGTGGAGGGCATGCCCCGCCGCATCGCCAACTATCCGGACCTGCCCGGAAACGTCACGCTGCTGAACCAGATCTCCTCGATCGGCTCCTGGATACTGACCCTGTCGATCCTGGTGTTCTTCTACAACGTGTACAAGACGCACCGGTACGGGGTCCCGGTCAACGTCGAGGACCCCTGGGGCTTCGCCAGCTCGCTGGAGTGGGCCACGTCCTGCCCGCCGCCGCGGCACAACTTCTACCGGATCCCGCGCATCCGGTCCGAGCGCCCCGCGTTCGAGCTGCACTACCCGCACATCAAGTCGGGCCTGGCCTCGCGATCGCTGAACCAGACGCTGGCGCCGCCCGTCGACGACATCCCCCCCGCACTGTCCTCCGATGAGGCTTAACAGAAAGAGACTGGCATGAAGGTCGAAGGCTGGCTGTTCCTCGGCTGTGCCGCCTTCTTCGGGGGCGCGGACATCCTTTACTGGTACTACTCGAAAGACCCGACCGGCACCGCGGCCCTCGCGTTCGCGGTGTGTCTGGCCGTCTTGACCGGGTTCTACGTCCTGTTCACCGGCCGCCGCCTGCCCGAGCGCCCGGAAGACAACCCGCAGGGCGAGATCTCGGAAGGCACCGGCGAGATCGGCTTCTTCAGCCCGCACAGCTGGTGGCCGCTGTTCGTCGGCTTCTCCTGCGGCGTCGCGGCGTTCGGCCTGGCCATCGGCTGGTGGCTCTTCCTCATCGGCAGCCTGATGGTCATGTTCTCCACCATCGGCTTCGTCTTCGAGTACTACCGCGGCAACTACGCGCACTGACGCCGCACCTGTACCACGCGAAGAGCCCCGGGCTAAATGCTCGGGGCTCTTCGCGTTCGGGGGTCTGGTGCCTCCGGCGGGGGCGCTTCCGGCTCCGGGATGGAGGAAGCCCTGTGGGCCTGGGCCCTTCCCGCGCTCGCCGTCGTCCGGCCCCGTCAGCCAGCAGACCTCCCGGGCCGCCTCAAGCGGCGGTAGAGCGTTGCCGCTTGACCCGTCCCGCTCGGCCCGCTGGTCCGGCCGCCGGGACGACGGCGACGGGATGGGCCCGGGCCGCCACCCCTCTGCGCGTGTGCGCTCCACCCAGCTCCGGTGCCACGCCGGCCCTGAGAAGCCCGCTGACCCCCGCCGTCGCTGGCCACCAGCCGGACCGATGGTGCCAACGTACCGGCCATCACCCAATGCCGCTGATTTAGGGGCCGGGCAGGCTGGTGGTGGCCGGGGGGGGTGATGGTGATGATACGGGTGATGGCGCCGGTGAGGTGGGTGCGGGCGGTGCGCCGGTTGGTGGCGCTGGTCAGGGGCAGGCGGGGGTAGCTGCGCTGGCGCCGGGGTGGCAGCAGGCCGGCGAGCGCTTCGCTGGTGATGCTGCTGGTTGTGGTGGTGGTCAGGGCGCGGCGGATGGCCCGCAAGGTGATGGTGTAGGAGATGCGGGCGGGGTGGTGGCCGCTGGTGGTGGCGGCGTGGGTGCGGGCGGTGTGGGTGAGCTGGGCCGCGCAGAGCAGGGCCCAGATTTCCTGGGTGACCCCGGCGGGGTGCTGTGATCGCAGGAGGCGGCCGGGGCCGCGGGTGAAGACTTTCAGGTCGCGGTAGCTGGTTTCTATTTCCCAGCGGCGGGCGTAGCAGGCGGCCAGGTCAGCGGCGGGTGCCTGGGCGGGGTCGGCCAGGGTGGTGATCAGCCGGCAGTGCTCGGTGCGGGGTGCGGCGCCGGCTGGGGTGATGGTGATGTCGGCCTCGATGAGGCGGACTGGCAGCCCGGCGGGCGGGCCGGGCAGGATCCGGCCGCGGCGGCGGGCATCCGCGCGGCGCAGCCCAGCCGCCCGGGTGACCAGGACCGACCGGCAGGAGCCGTCGGGCAGGACCTCCAAGACGGGTAAGCACTGGCTGGATTTGATCCGGATCAGCAGGTCCGCGCCGGTGGCGGCGAGCGCGGCCGCGACCGGGTAGCCGGAAAAGTTCCGGTCGGCCAGGATCAGCATCCCGGGCCCCAGCCGCCCCCGCGCGGCCAGGGTGCGGGCCAGGTCCTGCTCGGAGGCCTGCCGCGCGCGGCGGCCGCGGAACGCCGCGTCGATGATCCCGCGGGTGCCGCAGGCGATCACCGTGACCAGCCGGACCTGCGGCCAGGGCCCGGTCCCGTGGCCGCCGGAGGGCGGGGCACCGAACGCGGCCAGGTTGCCCGCCGAGTACGGCACGTCCAGCGTGGTCCCGTCCAGGGCCGCCAGCAACCGCCCGAACGCGAACGCGCCCGGGGTGTCACTGCTGGCCAGCGGCCCGGCCAGCGCCGAGAACAAGATCCGCAGCGGGCCCGGCCCGATCCGGGCCCGGGCCCGGGCCAGCGCCCCGGTCCCGGGCAGATGCCAGCCACCCGGCCCGGCCAGCGGGGACAGCCAGCCCGCCAGCTTGGCCGCGACCTCGCCATAGCCCTCGCCATGGAACAGGGCACAGCCCAGCACGAACACCACCACCGCCACCGACGGCAGCAGCCGCCGGCGCTGTTCCCGGCACCCGGCAGCCGTCACCGCCTCCTCGATCAGATCCAGCGGCAGAGTGGCATCAGCAGCAACCGCGGTGGCACGATAGGCAGGCAACAAAGCTCCCGGAACAGACGGTGATCGTGGCGAAAACCGTCCTACCAGGAGCTTTGTTGCATATCACGCAACCACACCGCCCTAAGTCAGCGGCATTGGGTGATGGCCGGACCGATGGCGCCAACGTACCGGCGGCCCAACGCGGCCAGCCATAGCGCCCAGCCCCAGGAGTCACACCGGGCCCGTAGGCCCCTGCGCGTGCGCGGTCCCTACGCACCCAATGGCGCCTTTGGGCGTGCTGGGACGCACCCAAAGGCGCCAACGGGCACATGCCCCACGCCATCGAGCCGCCGAGTCCCACCCCGCCTCGCGGCCCACCCCGCCCACGCTGTGCGCGCTCCCCGGGCCATTCGGGCGCCCCGCGCCATCCCTCCAGCGCCACGTCGCTCCAGCACCGCGCCACTCTTCCCCAGCCCCTAGGCGTCACTCTCGCCCCATGGGCCTCTGGGCCTCCGGGTTCCTACGCACCCGATGGCGCCATAGGGCTTGCTGGGACACGCCCAATGGCGCCATCGGCGTGCTGCTCGAAGGCGGGGGTGCGCCTCTCAGGCGGTGGTGCCGGGGGTCTGGAGTTCGGTGTCCAACAGGTCCATGGCTTTGAGGAAGGCTTGCTGCTCGGTGGGGGAGAGCTGGTCCAGGACGCGGGCGATGGGCTTGGCCGCGCCGTCGAGCCATTGGCCGATCAGGGTGGCCTGGGCCGGGATGACCTGAACGATCGTGCGGCGGCGGTCGGCCGGGTCGGGGTGCCGCTCGATGAAGCCAGCGCGATCCAGGTCGGCCAGTACGCCGCTGACGGTGGGCAGGGTCAGGCCGAGCCGGGAGGCCAGCTCGCCGACGGTCAGCGGGCCCGCCAGGAGCTGTTCCAGGGCGGCGATGTGCCGCGGGCTGAGCGGTGCCGTCGACGGCGGGGCCGACCCGTCCTGCCAGCGCCGCATCCCCCGGCTGACGCGGCGGAACGCCTGCATCAGACGCAGGCACACCACGTCGGCCATGGCTCTCCTCGGCTGTCGTCCTGCCTTGACACTTCGTGCTGGCAGTTTATACGGTTTCACTAACAAAATAGTTTTGACATCCGAACCAATGGCGGAGGAATCCCATGGCGGCATCGGGACAGCTGACCACGCCGGCGCTGCAGGCGCTGCTGCAAGACGGCTCGCTCGCCGGTTCCTGGACGCTGGACCCGGCGCGGTCGCAGGTCCAGCTCAAGACCAGGCACACGTGGGGGCTCCTCCCGCTCTCCGGCGTCTTCCGTCAGGTCAGCGGGAACGGCACGGTGACCGCGGCCGGGGACGTCAGCGGCGTCATCACCGTGGCCGCCGAGTCGATCGACACAAAGAACTCCCGGCGGGACACGCACCTGCGCTCGGCCGACTTCTTCGACGTCGCCAACCATCCGGACTTCACCTTCGCCGCCGACAGCGTGCGTCCGGCCGAGGGAGGCGTCCGGGTGACGGGCCGCCTCACCGTGCGCGGGGAGACCCGCCCGGCGTCATTCGACGCGGCGGTCTCCACCGAGGGCGACGAGGTGTCGCTGGATGGCGAGCTTCCGGTGCACCGGGGGGAATTCGGCCTGACCTGGAACTTCATCGGCATCGCCTCGATGCACAACACGATCATCATCCACGCCGTGTTCACCCGGGCGGCCTAGACCACCTTCACCAGGCCGCACTGGTAGCCCATGATCACCAGCTGAACCCGGTCGCGCGCGTTGAGCTTGGCCAGCAGGTGGGCGACGTGGGTCTTGGCCGTCGCGGGGCTGATGAACAGCTGGTCCGCGATCTCGCTGTTGGACAGCCCGCGCGCGACCAGGGTCAGCACCTCGACCTCGCGTTCGGTCAGGAGGCCCAACGCGCCGCCGCCTTCCTCCGCCGCCGAATCCGGCCGGGCCGACGCGGGCAGCCGGGCAAACTCGCTGATCAGCCGCCGGGTGACGCTGGGGGCCAGCAGGGCGTCGCCCGCCGCCACCACACCGATCGCGGCCAGCAGGTCCGCGGGCATGGTGTCCTTGAGCAGGAAGCCACTGGCCCCGGCGCGCAGCGCGGCGAAGACGTATTCGTCCAGGTCGAACGTGGTCAGGATCAGGGTGTGCACGCCGCAGGCGTCGGCCGTGATCTGGCGGGTGGCTTCGATGCCGTCCATGACCGGCATCCGCACGTCCATCAGCACCACATCGGGCTGAACCAGCCGGGTCACCTCGATCGCTTCCTGACCGTTGGCGGCCTCGCCGACCACGGTGAACCCGGGGGTGGCGTCGATGATGCCGCGGAACCCCACCCGCACCAGGGCCTGATCGTCGGCCACGACCACCCGCAGGGTCACGGGAGACCCACCGAGCCCGCTGAACCGACCGAGCCCGCTGAACCGACCGAGCCCACCGAGCCCGCCGGACCCACCGAATCAGCCGAATCAGCCGAGCCCACCGGGTCGGTTGACCCCGCGGCCGGTCCCGATCCCGATCCCGGCTCCAGCGGCAGCGTGGCCGCGACCCGGAATCCGCGTCCGGGCCGCGGGCCCGCGCTGAACTCACCGCCGCACAGGTGCACTCGCTCGCGCATGCCGATCAGCCCGTGCCCGGTGCTCAGGCCGGCCGCGCCCGCGGCCGCGGCCTGGCCCGCGTCGCCTTCGTCCAGCACCTCCAGGCTCAGCTCGCGTTCGCGGTAGGCCAGCCGGACCTGGCAGTCCGGGGTGGCGGCGTGCTTGACCACGTTGGTCAGCGCCTCCTGGATGATGCGGAAGGCGGACAGGTCCACGCTGGCCGGAATGTCCACCGGCGGCCCGTCGACCCGCAGGTCGACGTGGACCCCGGCGTGCCCGACCCGGGTGATGAGCCGATCCAGGTCCCGCAGGCCGCCTACGGGCGTCCTGGGGGCGGCTGGAGGGCTGTCCGGTCCACCTGGCTCGCCCGATCCGCCCGCGGCACCGGTCACCTCCGCCGCGTTCAGGGCGGCCGGGGTGTCGGCCTGGCGCAGCACCGACAGCATCCGGCGCATCTCGTCCAGGGTGTCCCGGCTGGTGGCCTGGATCGCGCCCAGGGCTTCCCGGGCCTGGCTGGGCTGGCTGTCGATCACGTACTGGCCGAAGCCCGCCTGCACGGCGATCACGGCCATGCTGTGCGCCACCACGTCATGCAGCTCCCGGGCGATGCGCAGCCGTTCCTCGGCCACCGCCTGGCTGGCCGCCTGCTGCTGCAGGCCGCTGGCGTAGGCCCGCCGCTGCCAGGCCATCGACCCGAACGTCCACAGCACGATCAGCACCAGGCCCAGCGGAATCAGCGCGTTCGAGGCGACGTGGCCCAGGAAGGCCACCAGCGACTCCACCGCCAGCGCGACGATCAGCGCCGCGGCCGACACCTTGCGCCGGTAGGTCACCGCCACCGTGAACAGCACGTAGGCGGTGGGAAAGGCGATGATCACGCCGGATATCGGCGACAGGAGCCCGAGGGCCAGATACAGGGCCAGGACCGCACCGAAGGCCATCATCGGCCGGATCCGGCGCACCGCGACCGGGGCCGCCGCCAGCGAGGCCAGGATGATGAGCAGCACCAGCTCCGGCGCGGACCGGACCGACCGGTGGTAGGCCAGCCCGGTGGTGCCTGCCAGTACCAGCAGGCACAGCCCGGCTGCCAGGCAATCGAGGGCGATCCAGTGCGAGCGGCGCAGCCGGACCGTCAGCGGTGGCCGCACCCGGGGCCCGCCCACCACTGGTGGCGGCCCCGTGTTCAGCGGCCCGGCATTGGTCACGGTTCTACGGTAACCGCGCAGGCCCGTCCCGCGCGTCGGCCGCCGAGCCTACGCCCGCGGGCGTAGACGGCCGCCACAACTTCGCTCTGGGAGCCGACGCGGCCGCGTCGGCCCGCGCGGCACAGTGAGCACACCAACTCCGAGGAAGGCCGCCACCGTGCTCACCACCACCGATCCACCCCCCGCTCCCCCGGGAGCCGCCGTGACCGGCGACGCCGTGATCGAGACCACCGCGCTGACCAAGACCTACCCCGGCGGCGTCACCGCCCTGAATGCACTCACCGTCCGGGTGGCGCCCGGCATCACCGGCCTGATCGGCGCCAACGGTGCCGGCAAGTCCACCCTGATCAAGATCCTGCTCGGGTTGCTGCCGCCGACCAAGGGCCGGGCCCGGGTCCTGGGCCTGGACTGTGACCGGGATGCGGAGCAGATCCGGACACTGGTCGGCTACATGCCTGAGCACGACTGCCTGCCTCCGGACGTGAGCGCGACCGAGTTCGTGACCCACCTGGCCCGGATGTCCGGGCTGCCCGCGGTGGCGGCCAAGGAGCGTGCCGCCGAATCGCTGCGGCACGTCGGCCTGCACGAGGAGCGCTACCGGGCCGTCGGGACGTACTCCACTGGGATGAAGCAGCGGGTCAAGCTGGCCCAGGCCCTGGCGGGCGACCCGCGGCTGCTGTTCCTGGACGAGCCGACCAACGGGCTGGACCCGGCCGGGCGCACCGCGATGCTCGAGCTGATCGCCCGGATCGGGGCCGAGTTCGGCCTGTCGGTCGTGGTGGCCTCGCATCTGCTCGGGGAGATCGAGCAGATCTGCGATCACCTGGTCGCGGTGGAGGCGGGCCGGCTCCTGCGGGCCGGGTCGCTGACCAGCCTGACCCAGAGCAGCCAGCTGATGATGGTCGAGGTGGCCGACCGCACCGCCGTCCTGGCTGGTGAGCTCGGCCGCCGCGGCCTGGCGCCGCGGTCGTCCGGCCGGGGCCTGCTCGTCCCCATCACCGACGATGCCACCTGCGATGTGATCAGGGACGCCGTGGCCGATCTGGGGCTGGCGCTGGCCCGGATGGAGCAGCGCCGGCACCGGGTCGAGGAACTGTTCCGCCCCGCGGAGCTCGCCGAAACGCCAGAGACGCCCGAGGCGCCGGCGGCGCCAGAGACGCCAGATACGCCAGAGGCGGCGGCGACAGCCGAGGCGGCAGCGACGGCCGAGACCGAGGCGACCGATGCCGGCTGACCTCATGCCCACCGGCGTCATCCACGACCTCGGCTACCAGCGCTACCGCGGCGTCCGGTACGAGCGGGCGGCCATCGTCCGTGCGCTGGCCGGCTACAGCCTGCGGTCCGCCTTCGGGCTCGGCCGGGGCGCCCGGGCCAAGATCGTCCCAGTGGCCGTGTTCGCGCTCATGTGCCTGCCCGCGATCATCAATGCGGTCCTCGTGGCCCGGGGTGGCTCGCGGGCCTTCCCCTACGACACCTACTCCTACTCGCTGCGGGTCGTGCTGATGACGATCTTCCTCGCCGCCCAGGCGCCCGAACTGGTGTCGCGGGACCTGCGCCACCGGGTGCTCCCGCTCTACTTCGCCCGGCCGCTGCGCCCGGCCGACTACCCGCTGGCCAAGCTGGCCGCACTGATCGCAGCCTGCCTGATCGTGCTGGACGTGCCGCTGCTCCTGCTGTACGTGAGCACGATCGTCGGAGTCCACGGCGGCGCCGCGGTGTGGGCCCAGACCACGGCGCTGCTGCCCGGCCTGGCCCTGGGACTGCTCTGGTCGGTGGTGCTGGCCACCACCGGGCTGGCCATCGCCTCGTGCAGCGGCCGTCGCGCCTTCGCCGCCGGCGGTGTAGCCGGCTTCTTCTTCCTGACCTGGGTGCTGTCCGAGGTGCTGGGCACGGTGGCCAGCCCTCCGGGGCACACAGCTGTGACGTCGACCGGCGCCCTGGTGGCCGGCTTGGTCAGCCCGTTCACGCTGCTGGACGGCGTGCGGCAGTGGCTGGGCGGCACCAGCCCCGGCGCGGTGCCCGATCCTGGCGGCCTCTGGGGAGCCGGTTACGCCCTGCTTCTGCTGGCCCTGGTCGCGGGCAGTGTGGCCGGGCTGGTGTCCCGGTACCGGAAGGCGGGTGCGTCGTGACCTCCATCGAGCTGCGCGGGGTCTCCCGCTGGTACGGGAACGTGGTCGCGGTCAACGACGTCACGATGACCATCGGGCCCGGGGTGACCGGCCTGCTCGGCCCGAACGGCGTGGGCAAGTCCACCCTGCTGCACCTGATGGCCGGATTCGGCGAGCCGTCCCGGGGCGAGCTGACCGTGGGCGGGGCCCCGGCCTGGCGGCGGCCGGACGTCTACACCATCCTCGGCCTGGTCACCGAGGGGGAGTCGGCCTACGCCTTCCTGACCGGGGCGCAGTTCGTCCTGGCCAGCGCCCGGCTGCACCGGCTGCCCGATCCCGAGGCTGCGGCCCGGCGGGCCATCGGGCTGGTGGACATGGTGGGCCCGATGAACCGGCGCATCAGCACCTACTCCAAGGGCATGCGGCAGCGCATCCGGGTCGCGGCCGCCCTGGTCCACGAGCCCGAGGTGTTGCTCCTGGACGAGCCGTTCAACGGCATGGATCCCCGCCAGCGGTTGCACATGATGGACCTGCTCGACCGGCTCGGGACCGCGGGCCGCACGATCGTGTTCAGCTCGCACATCCTCGAAGAGGTGGCCGAGGTGTCCGGCACGATCCAGGTCATGGTGGCCGGGCGGCTGGCCGCGTCGGGCGACTTCCGGGCCATCCGGCGGCTGATGACCAGCCGCCCGCACGTCTTCGTGGTCCGCAGCGGCGACGACCGCCGCCTCGGTGCCGCCCTCATCGGCCGGCCCGCGGTCCGCGGGGTCGAGCTGACCACGGACGGCCTGCGGGTGCAGGCCTCCGACTACGGCGCCTTCAGCACCGATATTGCCCGGCTGGCCCGGGCCGAAGGCATCCGGCTGCGCGAGCTGCTGCCCGCCGACGAATCGCTGGACAGCGTCTTCGCCTACCTGGTCGCCTAGGAGAAAATCATGAACATCAACCCCACGATCGCGTCGATCACGGTGCGGGCGGCGCTCGGCCGTCGCCGGGCGCTGCTGTACGCGATCCCGCCGCTCATCCTGATCGGCGTGTCTACCGTCCTGCGGCTGACCAGTCCGGCCGACCCGTCCTGGCCGGCCGAGATCCTGGGCGGCTTCGGGTTCTCGGTGGTGCTGCCGCTCACCGCGCTGATCATCGGTACCAGCGTGCTCGGCGCGGAGGTGGACGACGGCAGCGTCATCCACCTGCTGGCCACGCCGGTGCCGCGCCGGGTCATCATCACCACCAAGGCCACCGTGGCCACCGTGGCCACGATCGTGTTCGCGGCCGTACCCGAGCTGATCGCCGGGCTGATCGCGGCCGGCCCGCGGCTGGCGCTCGGCCTGTTCATCGGGGCCGTGGCTGCCGCGGCCGTCTACAGCGCCCTGTTCGTCTGGCTGTCCACCGCGACGTCACGGGCGCTCATCGCCGGGCTGGGCTACGTGGTGATCTGGGAGGGGGTGCTGGCCAACCTGGTCGGCGGCGCCCGTATCTTGTCGGTCAGCCACTATGGGCTGGCCGTGGCCAGCTCGGTTGCGCCCGGGCACGCGCTGCAGCCGGGTGTCGGCCTGGTCACGGCGTGCGTGCTGGGCGCGGTCATCATCGCCGTGACCCTGGCCGTCGCCGTCCGCCAGCTGGGGTCGTTCTCGCTCCGTGGCGAGACCGCCTGAACCCCGGCTCCGCTGAACCGCCGGCCGTGCCCACCCGCCGAAACGCCGACGGCGGCCACCCCCGTCCGGGGTGGCCGCCGTCGATCCGGTCGTGCGCTACTCGGTCTCGTCGTCGGACGGCTCGGCCTGGCCTGCGCCGACCGCGGCCCGCTCGCCGCCCTCGATCTCACCGTGACCGTTGTGACCGTTGTGCCCGTTGTGCCCGTTGCCGCCGTGACCATTGGTGTGGCCGTTGGTCGGCGGGGCCAGCGAGATGCCCTCGACGAAGACGTCGTGGGCCCGGGCCTGGAGCTGGCCCAGCACGCCGCGGCGGGACGGAGCGGGCAGCCCGTTCTCGTCGATGTCGCTGGGGGGCTGCGTGACCGACGCCGGCGGCTGCTCGATCAGCAGGGCTGCTTCTTCCTCGGTGACCGGCCGCTCCAGCTCTTCGAATCCGCCGTTGGGCAGCTGCACGATAATGCCGGTCTCCACCCCGTGCGTGAGCATCGACGCGTCCTTGCGCTGCAGCCCGATGCAGATCCGCCGGGTAGCCCAGAACGCCACCGCCGGTCCGATGAACACCGCATACCGGGCGATCTCGGTCGTGGTGTACAGCGGGATCTGCAGGTGCACGGCGATCAGGTCGTTCGCGCCCTCCAGCCACAGGACGCCGTAGAGCACAACCCCGGCCATGCCCACGCCGGTCCGGGTGGGCGCGTTACGCGGCCGCTGGTTGACGTTGTGGTAACCCTTGTCCCCGGTGGCCCATCTCTCCAGCATGGGCCAGATTCCGAGCACCGTGAAGATGATGCCCGGCACCACCAAGGCCGGTATCAGGACGTTCCAGGCGACGGTATGGCCGCCGATATTCCAGGTCCAGCTGGGGAACATCCGCAGCGAGCCTTCGAGGAAGCCCATGTAGAAGTCGGGCTGCGAGCCGGCCGAGATCGCCGTCGGGGTGTACGGCCCGGGCTGCCAGACCGGGTTGATCTGGGCGAACGTGCCCATCAGGGCCAGGACCCCGAACACGAAGAAGAAGAACGCGCCGGTCTTGACCGCGAAGTACGGGTAGGCGGGCTGGCCGACCACGTTCTTCTCGGTGTGGCCCTTGCCCGGCATCTGGGTGTGCTTCTGATGCACCATCAGGAACAGGTGGGCACTGACCAGC
Organism: Streptosporangiaceae bacterium; assembly: GCA_965277615.1. Classification (GTDB taxonomy): domain Bacteria; phylum Actinomycetota; class Actinomycetes; order Streptosporangiales; family Streptosporangiaceae; genus Bog-532. The sequence continues at coordinate 2,663,093 of CBDIDG010000005.1, forward strand.
CCGAGCAGCAGGCCCGGGATCAGCAGCACGTGGATGATGTAGAACCGCGGCACGAACTCGGCCCCGGGGAACTGCCCGCCGAACAAGAAGAACGACAGGTACGTCCCCACCACCGGGATACCCAGCAGCACACCCTCGGCGATCCGGACGCCGGTACCGGACAGCAGGTCGTCCGGCATCGAGTAGCCCAGGAAGCCCTCGAAGATGCCCAAGGTGAACATCCCGATGCCGATCAGCCAGTTGGTGTCGCGCGGCTTGCGGTACGCGCCGGTGAAGAAGATCCGCAGCAGGTGGCAGAGGATCGCGGCCAGGAACACGTCCGCGGCCCAGTGGTGGATCTGCCGCATGAGCAGGCCGCCGCGCACGTCGAAGCTCAGGTTCAGCGTCGACTCATACGCCTGGCTCATCCGGACGCCATCCAGCTTGGTGTATGACCCGTGGTAGACGACCTGGGTCATGCTCGGCTGGAAGAACAGCGTCAGAAAGATGCCGGTCAGGATCAAGATGATGAACGAGTAGAGCGCGATCTCGCCCAGCAGGAACGTCCAGTGGTCCGGGAAGACCTTCCGCATGAAGGTCCGGACGCCTTTGGCGGCGTGGAACCGGTCGTCCAGTCCAGCCGCTTGCTCGGCCAGTGGCTTGGGTATCTCCAGCCGACCCTTGGTACTGGTCATCCACGCTCCCAGAAGCTTGGCCCGACAGGTTCCTGGTAGTCGCTCTTGGCGACCAGGTAACCCTCTGCGTTGGTGGTGATCGGAAGCTGCGGCAGCGGCCGCGGTGCCGGTCCGAAGATCACCGACGCGCCCTCGTTGGCCAGGAACGAGGACTGGTGGCACGGGCAGAGGATCCGGTGCGTCGTCTGCTCGTACAGTGCTGCAGGACATCCCAGGTGAGTACAGATTTTAGAGTAGGCGACGATGTTGTCGACCGTCCAGTTCATGGTGTTCAGCAGCGTCCTGGGCCCGTTGACCCCGTCGTTGTACCGCGTGGGTACCTGGAGCTCGCCCGGCTCCATCTTGATGATGATGGCCGTCGCCTTGGACAGCGCCTGGTCGTCGTCCTCGTACCCCTCGGGGATGACCGTGATCATGGCGCCCGGTGAGTCGAAGTCGGCCGGAGTGATGGGCTGGTTCGTCCCGTAGACGAGCAGCCGCGTGCCCTTCTTCCACACCGTGTACCGCAGGCTCGTGCCGGGCAGCGGGCCCAGGTCACGCAGGATGATCAGCGGTGCGACGGCCACCGGCAGGACCGCGGCCAGCAGCGTGCGGCGCAGCAGCGGCCGCTTGGTGATCTGGCTGGTCTCGGTGCCCGCGATGAACGTCTCGGCGAACGCCGCCCGGTCCTCGGGATCGGACGCCAGGGGGTGCCGTTCCTCGGCCACCTCGACCGGCGGCATGATGTACCGGACCCAGATGACCATGCCGATGCCGATGGCCAGGAAGGCCACGGACATCGCGCTGCCGAGGGCCAGGTTCGACCGCAGCGTGGCGTCGAGCACGTCGCCGTTCTTGTTGCCGATCTCCAGCCCGACATAAGCCGCGATGAAACCCACGCTGGCCACCGCGGACAGCAGGAACAGCAGCGCCGCGAACCGCTCCCAGTTCTTGGCCAGGACCGGGTCGGGGGGATCCGCCGGGATCCAGGGCTGCTCGACCGCGGCTTCGTCCGCACCGTCGCCGCGGCCCGGGTCGGTGAGGATGCCGGTGGCGGGCGGCGGAGTGCCGATCACGCGGTGCGGGCGGTGTTCTTCCGGCGCGTTTTCCAGGCCTGCGTCGTTGTCGCTCATTGGTTATCGCTGATTTCTCCCGTGCGCACGTCGTCCCGGCGCTTCGCGGTGATCCACATGGCGGCCAATATCAGGGCAGCGATGCCGCCCAGCCACGCCACCAGGCCTTCAGTCGTGGGACCGACCCGGCCCAGGCTGAACCCGCCCGGGTTCGCCTCCGCCCGCGTTTGCGTGACGTAAGCGATGATGTCGCGCTTGGCCTGCGGGGTGACCGTGGTGTTGTTGAACACCGGCATGGCTTCCGGGCCGGTCAGCATGGCCTCGTAGATCTGCCGGTTGGTGGCCTGGGTCAGCGGCGGGGCGTACTTGCCTTGGGTCAGCGCGCCACCGGCCCCGGCGTAGTTGTGGCACTGGGCGCAGTTCGCGTTGAACAGGCTCTGGCCGAGCGCGGTACTGGCCCCGGCCGTGCTCACTTCCTGGGAACTCGGGATGGCCGGGCCGCCGCCGAGGGACGCGACGTACGCGGCGAGGGCGTAGATCTGCGACTGGGTGAACACCGGGGGCTTGCGGGGAGCCTCGGCGTCGTTCTCCTTCAGCGGCATCCGGCCGGTGCCGACCTGGAAGTCGACCGCGGCCGCACCGGCCCCGACCAGGCTGGGCGCGACGCCGCTCTTGCCCTCCGCGTACTCGCCGTGGCAGCTGGCACACGAGACCGCGAACAGGTCCTTGCCCTCAGAGATCTGCGATGACGACGAGCCCGAGCTGGCTGACGCGTTACCGCCGCTGCCCAGGCCGGTGACCGCTGCGTACAGGCTGCCGATCGCGACGAGCGCCAGCAGCACGGCCGCGTAGCCGAAAAGCGGCCGACGTCGCCGCGCGGTGATCCACCTCACTGCTGCCCTCGGATTTCCAGGTAGTGGTCTATTGATTGTTCGTAGCGGCACAGACGCCCGGATGCAGGCCCTGCTGTGAACTGAGTCACTGGCGACACATCCGAGTTAGTGGATCAGGTAGATCGTGGTGAACAGCCCGATCCACACGACATCGACGAAGTGCCAGTAGTAGGACACGACGATCGCGCTGATCTGCTGTTCCCGGGTAAACCTCTTGGCCGCGTAGGTCCGGCCGAGCAAGAACAGGAACGCCACCAGACCGCCGGCCACGTGCAGGCCGTGGAATGCGGTGGGGATGTAGAACACCGACCCGTACGCACTGGAGGAGATGGTCAGGTGCTGCTCGGTGACCAGGGCGTGGTACTCGTAGGCCTGACCGAGGTCGAAGTACAGGCCCATGAGGAACGTGAGCACGTACCACTCGCGCAGGCCCCACTTGCTGACGTTGAAGATGCTGCCGACCCGGCCGACCTGGCCGCGCTCGACCGCGAACACGCCCATCTGGCACGTCACGCTGGACAGCAGCAGCACGGTCGTGTTGATGGAGCCGAGCCTGACGTCCAGGTGCGCGCCCGGCCAGTGCAGGCCTTCGCCCTTTTCTACCGAGCGGATCGTGAAGTACATCGCGAACAGCGCCGCGAAGAACATCAGCTCAGAAGACAGCCAGATGATCGTGCCCACACTGACCAGGTTCGGCCGGTTGGCCGGGGAACGAGGTACGACCTCGCCTACGGATGCTGTCGCCACGACGTCATTATTACGACAACCCGTAGGCGTTGGGCAGCCGCCCCCCCAACTCGGGGGCATTTTTTTCCGCCGGCCACGGGCCGCCGTCACCCCGGCTACCTGGGGGAACGGGCATAATCGGCCATCGTGGCAGGTCAGGCCGCAGCCAAACGTAACAATTTGCCCTCACCGGCCCCGGAGGCCCCTGGCAACTGGGACAACGCGAGCAGGTCACCCGGCCACCGATAGACTTGCCCCGACTTCAGTAACGTCCCAGGTCAGCGGCCGCCGGGTGCGGCGGACTCCAGCAGAAGGCATTATTTTCGTGAAGGTCGTTGTCTACAGCAGTGATGCGGACACTCGTGCGCAGGTCCGGCTGGCCATCGGCCGCCGTCCCGAGCCCGACGCGCCGGATGCCGAGATAATCGAGGTCGCCACCGAGCCAGCGCTGTTCAAGCTGCTGGACGCCGGTGGAGCCGAGGTCATGGTGCTGGACGGTGAGGCCCAGCCCGCGGGCGGGATGGGCGTCTGCCGCCAGGCCAAGGACGAGATCTACGACTGCCCGCCGGTGCTGCTCATCACCGGACGGCCCGACGACGGCTGGCTCGCGACCTGGTCCCGGGCGGACGCGGTGACGAGCCACCCGATCGACCCCCGTCAGCTGGCCCGGGAGCTGAGCCGCCTGATGCGGGCCCGGGCCGACCGCGCGCAGATCTCCCCGGCCTGAGCGGCGTCAGGTAGGCGGGCGGTCATGGAGGCCAGGACAACCTGGCCGGCGCTGATCGGCGCGCTGGTCAAGGGAGAGTCACTCACGTCGGACGAAGCGGCGTGGGCGATGAACGAGATCATGGAGGGCGCGGCCACCGGCGTTCAGATCGCCGGCTTCGCCATCGCGCTGAGGATCAAGGGTGAGACGGCCACCGAGGTGACCGGGCTGGCCCAGTCGATGCTGGACCACGCCACCCCGATCACCGTGCCGGGCCAGCTGACCGACCTGGTCGGGACCGGGGCGGACGGCGCGCACACCGTGAACATCTCCACCATGGCCACCGTGGTGGCGGCCGCGGCCGGCACCCGTATGGTCAAGCACGGCAACCGCGCGGCCAGCTCCAAGTGCGGGGCGGCTGACGTGCTGGAAGCGCTGGGGGTGGTCATCGACCTGCCCCCCGCGGCCAGCGTGGCCCTGGCCGACGAGATCGGCGTGGCCTTTCTCTTCGCCCCGCTGTACCACCCGGCGCTGCGGCATGCCTCCGGGCCGCGCAGCCAGCTGGGCGTGCCCACCGTGTTCAACTTCCTCGGCCCGGTGGCCAACCCGGCCCGGCCGCAGGCTCACGCGGTCGGGGTGGCCGACGCCAGGATGGGCGAGGTGCTGGCGGGCGTGCTGGCCGCCCGCGGCTCCAGCGCGCTGGTGTTCCACGGTGATGACGGCCTGGACGAGCTGACCACCACGACCACCTCGGCCGTCTGGCTGGCCCACGGCTCGGCCGTCACCGCGACCGAGTTCGACCCGGCCGAGCTGGGAATCGCTCGGGCCCAGCCGGACCAGCTGCGGGGGGGTGACGCCACGCACAACGCGACCGTGATGCGGGCCGTGCTGGCCGGTGAGACCGGCCCGGTCCGGGACATTGTGCTGCTCAACGCGGCCGCGGCGATCGCGGCCGACGCCGGCGTGGCCAGCGCGGAAGACCTCTACCCGGCGCTGGCGCAGGGCCTGGCCCGGGCGGCCGAGGCGGTGGACTCAGGGGCCGCGGACAAGCTGCTCGACCGCTGGATCGCGGCCAGCCAGCGCCTATCTAGCTAGCCCAGCGCCCTAAACCCCCAGGGAGAACGCGGCCTCGAGGTCGTGCCGCGAGTAGGCGCGGAACGCGATGTGGGTCTCGGTGTGGGTCACGCCCGGCACCTTGTTCAGCCCGCCCGGGATGACGTCGGCCAGCTCATCGTGGCTCCGGACTCGGATCATGGCCACCAGGTCGAACTCACCCGTGACCGAGTACACCTCGCTGACCTCCGCGATCTCGGCAATCTTGGCCGCGACCTCCGGAATCCGCTGGATGTCGGCCTTGACCAACACGATCGCGGTGACCACAGCTGCCTCCTCGCCTCGGGCTTGACCGGGCTCAGGGTATCGCCAGCCAGCCGCTGAGGTCGTCCAGGGTGCGGACGCCGAGCAGGGCCAGCCGGGTGATCAGCACGTCCAGCACCGCCGCGGTGGCCCGTGCGTCGGCCAGCGCCCGGTGGGACGGCGTGGCCGGGGTCTCGAAGTAGGCGGCCAGCGTGCCGAGCTTGCAGTCCGGCACCTCGCCCTGGACCAGCACCTGCCGGGCCAGCGCCACCGTGTCGAGCACGGCGAAGTCCGGCCACGGCAGCCCGCAGGACCCGCAGGCCGCGGTGAGGAACCCCAGGTCGAACCGGGCGTTGTGGGCGGTGAGCACACCGCCCTGGGCGAACCGCAGCCAGGCCGGCAGCACGTCCGCCGGCGGGGGTGCGGTGGCCACCATCGAGCTGCTGATCCCGGTCAGGGCCTCGATGTCCGGCGGCACCGGCATGGCCGGGTCGACCAGCGTGGAGAACTCGCCCAGCACCCGCCCGGCCCGCATCCGGACCGCCCCGATCTCGGTGATCCGGGCGTCTTCCGGCGACCAGCCGGTGGTCTCCACGTCGACGACCACGTACTCCAGCCGGGTCAGGGGAGTGGCCGGCCATGGCGCCACCGCCTGCCACACCGGCGGCGCGGGCACGCCGGGTGTCCAGGCTGGGCCCCACGAGGGGGCGGCGTCCAGGTCGGTCACGTCTTCACGGTAGGCGGGACGGCTGACACTTTGCTGCCCGGCACGCCGCGAGCACGGAATGTCAGAGGGCGCACCTAACGTGACCAGCGTCCAATGATTACGGAACGGAGACGTCATGGTTATTGACTGCGCACAATGTGAGTTCCGTGCGGTGGCATGTGGTGACTGCCTCGTCACTGTGCTGGTGAATTATGACGAAAAGAAAACCATTCAGAACATCATTAAAAAGGGCAATCAGGGCATTGATGTCGCAGCTGGGACGGGTCGCCGGGCGCTCGGAGCGCAGGAGCTGCGAGCGCTGGGCGTGCTGGCCGCGGCCGGGCTAGTATCACCCCTGCGCTATCGGCCGGCCCAGGTCAACGAGCTGGCGGATGCGATTGTAGCGTTATGGTCTTGTGCCTGGCCGGTGATCGGCAAAACCGGGACGAGTCTTGGCGAAGTGCTTGAAACGGCTAAATGCTTTCACTATGGTCTCATCCTGGTTACATCGCCCAATATTCGCCACGGGCAATGACTGTCGGCAAGATCCGCCGGGGAGCAAACCCGCATAGGGTCGGCTGTCCGGACCACCGAGCGGCGCCCGCCGCCCGGGTCCGTTAATCCCGCAGCGGGGACGTGGAGAAGGAGCGTGTCTAGCTCGTGCGTACGCCGCTTCCGGGCCTCAAGACTCGGCTGAAGAGCAGTGTGACGTTCGCGGCTGGCCTGGTGGCCGTCGCGGGTCTCGTCACCTATGCGGGTACGGCCGGTGCCGCGCCCCAGCCGTCCATTACCCAGGTTGAAGCCAAGGTCAACCAGCTGACCTCCCAGTTCGACCAGGCGAACCAGCAGTACGACCAGGCCGCGCAGCAGGTGTCTCAGGCCCGGGTCAAGCTGTCCGCCGCCAACAAGCAGGTCGCGGCCGCTCAGGTGCAGTTCAAGAAGCTGCAGGGCGCGGTCGCGGAGATCGCGGCCGCGAGCTACGAGAACAGCAACATGACCTCGATCGCCGGCCTGCTGAGTTCCAACGACCCGAACGCCGTGCTGAACAGCGCGTCTCTGCTGATGGAGATCTCGCAGGGCCGCAACCAGCAGCTGAGCGCGTTCCTGGTCGCCGCCCAGCAGCTCAAGACCACCCAGCAGCAGGCCCAGCGGACCAAGGACGCGCTGGCCGTGGTGGAGAAGCAGAAGCTGGACCAGAAGCAGAAGGCCAGCAAGGCGCTGTCCGGCGAGAAGACCGTCTACGCCAACCTGACCTCAGAGCAGCAGGCCACCGTCCAGGCCCACACGGTCGGCGGCAGCGGCGGCACCACCACCCCCACCGGCGGCACGTACTCCGGCTCCACCTCGACCAACGGTGGCCAGGCGGCCGCGTTCGCGGTGTCCAAGCTGGGCTGCCCGTACGTCTACGGCGCTACCGGCCCGTGCAACAGCGGCTACGACTGCTCCGGGCTGGCCCAGGCCGCCTGGGCCGCCGCCGGTGTCTCTATCCCGCGCACCACCTACGACGACTGGGCCTCGCTGCCGCACGTCTCGATGTCCTCGCTGGAGCCGGGTGACCTGATCCTCTACGACGGCGAAGGCCACGTGGCCATGTACGTCGGCAACGGGAAAATAGTCGACGCCCCCCATACCGGGGCCGTCGTCGAGGAGATCTCGATGAGTGAGTCCTGGTACGCCGACAACGCGGACGGCGCCGTCCGCCCGTAGCCTGGCAACTCGCCCGCGTGCCGCGCATGGCCCCCTAGACTCGGGCGCTATGCGCGGCACGTTGATCGTCACCAACGACTTCCCGCCTCGGCAGGGCGGCATCCAGTCGTTCGTGCACGGGCTGGCCGGTCTGCTGCCCCCCGATCGGGTCGCCGTGTACGCCCCGGCCTGGGACGGGGCCAAGGCCTTCGACAGCCGTCAGCCGTTCCCGGTCATCCGGCACCCCACCTCGCTGATGCTCCCGGTCCCGGGGGTGGCCCGCCGGGCCGTGGCTGCGCTACGCGAGTACGACTGCGACACGGTGATGTTCGGTGCCGCCGCCCCGCTGGGGCTGCTGGCGCCCACCCTGCGCCGCGCCGGGGCGACCAGGCAGGTGGCCCTGACCCACGGGCACGAGGCGGGCTGGGCCGCACTGCCCGGCGCCCGCGGCCTGCTGCACCGGATCGGTGACGGCGTGGACGTCGTGACCTACCTGGGTGAATACTTCCGCGCCCGCCTGGCCAAGGCCATGTCGCCGCAGGCGGCCACGCGGATGGTCCGGCTGGCCCCCGGCGTGGACGTGGCCACCTTCCGCGACGCGCGCCCGGCCGAGGTGCCCGCGGGCGGCCCGATCGTGCTGTGCGTGTCCCGGCTGGTCCCGCGCAAGGGCCAGGACACGCTGATCCGGGCCTGGCCGGCCGTGCGGCAGGCGGTCCCGGCGGCGCGGCTGCTGCTGGTGGGCGGCGGCCCGTACCGGGACACGCTGGAACGCCTGGCCGGCGAGCTGGGCGTTTCCGGCTCGGTCACCTTCACCGGGAGCGTTCCCGACGGCGACCTGCCCGGCTACTACGCGGCCAGCGACGTGTTCGCCATGCCATGCCGCACCCGGCGGGCCGGGCTGGACGTGGAGGGCCTGGGCATCGTCTACCTGGAGGCGTCGGCAGCCGGCCTGCCGGTGATCAGCGGCGACTCGGGGGGCGCCCCGGACGCCGTGCTGGACGGCGAGACCGGCTACGTGGTGCCGGGGCGGAGCGTGACCGCGCTGGCCGAGCGCATCACCGGCCTGCTGGCCGACCCGGACCGGGCCCGGGCCATGGGCCAGCGCGGCCTGGCCTGGGTCGAGCAGGAGTGGGACTGGTCCCGGGTGGCAGGCCGCCTGGACGCCCTCTTGAACCCCTAAGAGGCGTACAGGGCTTCGATGTCGGTGGCGCGGTCCCGGGCCACCACGTTGCGGCGCACCTTGAGCGACGGGGTGAGCTGGCCGTTCTCCTGGGTGAAGTCGCCCTCGACGATGCGGAACTTCCGGATCGACTCGGCGCGGGACACGCTGGCGTTGGCGTCGTCCACTGCGGCCTGGATCTCCGCGATCAGGTCGTTGTTGTCCCGCAGGTCGGCCACGGTCGCGCTGGCCGGCTTGCCGTGCTTCTCCTTCCAGGCCGGGAACGCTTCCTCGTCGATGGTCACCAGCGCGGACACGTACCGCCTGCCGTCGCCGATGACCATGACCTGGCTGACCAGCGGGTGCGCCCGGATCCGGTCCTCCAGCGGGGCGGGAGCCACGTTCTTGCCGCCCGCGGTGACGATGATCTCCTTCTTCCGGCCGGTGATGCGCAGGAAGCCCTCGTCGTCCACCTCGCCGATGTCGCCGGTCTGCAGCCAGCCGTCGTCGGTCAGCGTGGCCGCGGTGGCCTCGGCGTTGCCCCAGTAGCTGACGAACACGGTCGGGCCCTTGACCAGCACCTCACCGTCGTCGGCCACCTTGATCGCGTTGCCCGGCACCACCTGGCCGACGGTGCCGACCTTGTTGCTGCTCGGGCGGTTCACGGTGGCGGCCGCGGTGGTCTCGGTCAGCCCGTACCCCTCCAGGATCGTGATGCCGACCCCGCGGAAGAAGTGGCCCAGCCGCTCGCCCAGCGCGGAGCCACCCGAAACTGCGAACTGAACCCGGCCGCCGACCGCGGCCCGGAGCTTGGCGTAGACCAGCCGGTCGAATACTGCGTGGGTGGTGCGCAGCCCGAAACCGGGGCCACGGCCGCCGCGGGCCCGGTCGTCCAGGGCCTGGCTGTAGGCGATCGCGGTCTGCGCCGCGCGCTGGAAGATCGCGCCCTTACCGTCCGCGTCGGCCTTCTGCTCGGCCCCGTTGTAGACCTTCTCGAACACGCGCGGCACGGCCAGCAGGAACGTCGGGCGGAACGAGCCGAGGTCGGGCAGCAGGTTGGTCACGTCCGGGCTGTGCCCCAGCACGATGCCGTCGTCGATGCAGCCGACCTCGATGACCCGGGCCAGCACGTGCGCGAGCGGCAGGAACAGCAGGGTCGAGCCGCCGGACGCGGAGAAGATCTCCGGGGCCGCGGCGCTGGCGTTGCGCACCTCCGCCAGCAGGTTGCGGTGGGTCAGCTCGCAGCCCTTGGGCCGGCCGGTCGTCCCGGAGGTGTAGATGATCGTGGCCAGGTCGTCCGCGCCCGCGGCGGCGGCCCGCTCGGTCACGGTCTCGTCCCCTACGGACCCGCCCTCGGTGCGCAGCGTCTCCAGGCCCGGCGCCTTGCCCTCGGCTGGGCCCTGCGCGTCCTCGATCCGCCACACGTGCTCGACCGCGGTCAGCCGGTCGCGCAGCCCGGACACGATCTCCTCGTGCGCGGCGCTCTCGACGAAGATCGCCTTCGCGCCGGAGTTGCTCATGATCCACTCGACCTGTTCGGCCGAGGAGGTCTCGTACACCGGTACGCACACCGCACCCGCGGTCCAGATGGCGAAGTCCAGGGCCGTCCACTCGTACCGGGTCCGTGACATCAGCGCCACCCGGTCGCCGGTCCCGATACCGGCCGCGATCAGCCCTTTGGCCAGGGCGTTCACGTCGTCACGGAACTCGCCGATGGTGACGTCCCGCCAGGTGCCGCTGTCCTGGCCGCCGTCTTTGCGGCGCAGCGCGACCTGCCGCGGGTCGTCGGCGGCTCGCCGCGGCACCATCCTGGCCAGGTTGTCCGAGCCGGAAATCTCCACGAGAGCCGGGATGCTGTGCTGGCGCACGACGCTGTCTCCTTCACCGGTGCCTGCCCTGGCGGACGCCACCGACCGTATCGCGCAAAGCTACTGGCCGGTAGTCTCGGCCCGGTGCCGCGCTGGGACCGGGCCGTCAAGATCAAGGCTACGTGTCGCCGGCCTGCCTTCACACCGTCGACGGGCTTAGCGTGGAGGCATGCGGATTCACCTGGTGAGCGACGTCCATGGCCGGTTCGACGCGCTGCCGGCCGCGGCCCGCGGGGCGGACGCGCTCATCTGCCTGGGGGACCTGCTGCTGTTCCTGGACTACGCCGACCATCGACGCGGCATCTTCGCCGACCTGTTCGGCCCGGAGGAGAACGAACGGTACCTGGCCCTGCGGCTGGCCAAGCGGTTCGACGAGGCCCGGGAGCTGACCACACGGCTGGCGGCCGGCCTGCCGGAAGGCTCGATCCGGGGGGCGATCAACGCCGCCGCCATGGACCAGTACGCTCACCTGTTCGCCGCACTGCCCGAGCCCGCCCTCCTGACCTACGGCAACGTCGACATCCCGGCCATGTGGGCCGGGCACCTCAAGCCCGGGCACCAGGTGCTGGACGGGGGCCGGGCCGAGCTGGGCGGCTGGACGTTCGGCTTCGTGGGCGGCGGCCTCCGGTCGCGCTACCACACGCCGTACGAGATCGACGAGGACGAGTACGCGGCCAAGCTCGACGCGGTGGGCCAGGTCGACGTGCTGTGCACGCACATACCGCCCGCCGTACCCGAGCTGCTCTACGACACCGTGGCCCGGCGGATGGAGCGGGGCAGCGCCGTGCTGCTGGCCGCGATCCGGCGGACCCGGCCCCGGTTCGCGTTCTTCGGCCACGTCCATCAGCCACTGGCCCGGCGGGTCCGGGTCGGCGTCACGGAGTGCGTCAACGTGGGCCACTTTCGCGCCACCGGGTTGCCATATGTCCTCCGCTGGTAGAGGTACGCTCCACAGTAGAAACGATGATCAGGGAGGCGCCAGGTGACCGAACGGGACAGCGGCGGAGATCCTCTGGGTGACCTCCAGCGCTGGCTGATGCGTACCGGCGCGCGCAGTGTGACCAGGGATCTGACCAGCCGGACGCGCCGTGCGCTCGGCCAGGACCAGACCAAGGCGAACGTGTGGGACACCGCCACCAACCGGCCGCTGCCCGAGGACGAAGCGCCCGAGTGCGCCTGGTGCCCGGTGTGCCGGGCCGCCCGGCGGCTGCGGGAGACCCGCCAGGGCGCAGGGTCGGGGCTGAGCTCTCAGCTGGCCGGGGCGGGCGACGCGCTCGCTTCGGTGGTACAGGAGGCCTACTCCGCGTTCGAATCCGCGATGAAGGCGCCGCCTGCCAGCGACGGGCGCGGGCCCTCCGGCCCGGCCAGCCCAAGGCGCGGCCCCTCCGGCCCGGCCAGCTCCGGACCGTCCCGGACCAGGCCGGCCGACCCGTGGGAAGACGCCAGCCGTGATCCTGACGATCGGCGTTGATGTCGGGGGCACCAAAGCCGCGGCCGGCGTGGTCGACGACGAAGGCCACATAGTCGAGAAGCTCAAACGTTCCACCCCGGCGGCCAGCCCGGCCCAGACGGCCCAGGTGATCGCCGAGATCGTGACCGAGCTCGCGTCCCAGCACGAGGTGAGCGCGGTCGGGCTGGGCGCGGCCGGCTTCATCGACGAGACCCGGTCCACGGTGCTGTTCGCTCCCAACCTGGCCTGGCGCAACGAGCCGCTGCGGCAGTCGGTCGAGGACCGGGTGGGGCTGCCGGTGATCGTGGAGAACGACGCCGACAGCGGCCTGTGGGCCGAGGCGCGGTTCGGGGCCGCCCGCGGCTACCAGGACGTGATGATGATCTCGGTCGGCACCGGCATCGGCGCCGCCATCCTCATCGGCGGCGACCTCTACCACGGCCGGTACGGGATCGCCGGGGAGCCCGGTCACTACCGCGTCGTCCCGGACGGGCGGCTGTGCGGCTGCGGGAACCGCGGCTGCTGGGAGCAGTACGCCAGCGGCAGCGCGCTGGTGGCCGAGGCCCGTGAGTTCGCCCGCCGCAGCCCTGAGGGCGCGATGCGGCTGCTCCAGCTGGGTGGCGGCCGTCCGGAGGGCATCTCCGGCCCGCAGGTCACCGAGGCGGCCCGTGAGGGCGACCCGGCCGCGCTGCGCTGCTTCCAGATCGTCGGCGGCTGGCTCGGGCAGGGCATGGCCGACATGGCCGCCGTGCTGGACCCCGGCTGCTTCATCATCGGCGGCGGCGTGTCCGAAGCGGGAGACCTGCTCCTGGAGCCCGCCCGGTCCGCCTACGAGCGCGCCCTGGTCGGCCGGGGCTACCGGCCGCTGGCCCACGTCCGGCTGGCCGAGCTGGGCGCCGACGCAGGCGTGGTCGGCGCGGCCGACCTGGCCCGCCGTTACGCCTCAGTCCGCTAGCACCAGTGGGCTGGTACCAGTGGGCTAGTACCAGTGGGCTGAGCCCTAGACCACCGCGCCGTCGTCCGGGCCGTCGCCGTCCCGCGGCTCGTCGCCCATCCGCATGACCAGGACGGCGAACCCGCCCACGAACGCGCCGATAGCGAAGAACGCCGCCACCGCGGGCACGGTCCAGCCCACGGCCGTGGCGATCAGCAGGTAGGCGGGACCGCCGAACAGCGCGGCCCAGGCCCCCTTGGCCAGGGGATCCAGCTTGGGCAGGGGCGGAGGCGGCGGGGGGAAGTAGTGCTCCTCCTGCATCTCCGGCCCGGTCGGGGAGCGGCGTTCTGGCGTGGGACCGGTCGGCTGGCCCGGCTGGCTCCCGCCCGGCCGGCTGATCCGGCCGGGGGAGGTCAGGTCAGGCTCGGTGGGCGCGGTCAGGTCCGCTCCGAACGGCTGGTCCATCGGTGCGGGCCGCGGCCCGCCCTTGACCTGAGGGGTCTCAGGGGTGCGGGTGGCCGCAGTGGCGCCGGGGATCGTCGCGTTGTTGTTCTCGGCCAGGTTCTCGCGCTCAGGCCACGGCCTGCCACTATCGGTCGCCCCTGCGGGCGCATCGTAGTGTGCGATCAGATCGAGCCAGGCCGCCTCTTCTTCGTTCTCGCCACTGCTCACGTCCTTGCCTCGCCCTCCCTCCGCGTCCCGTCGTACTCGATGTCGGTTCCTTGCTCTCGTGCAAACTGCAGGCTTCCGGTAAAAATAGCCTGCGCGTCATGGTCCATTGTCGCAACGTGGAAGCTGTCAGGACAGGCCCGGACGGTGAGCAATCCTGGCCGCATGCCCGCCTCCAGCACCCGCATGCTCGGCGGCCCCACCACGTGGTCCTCCGTGCTGCGGTAGACCAGCACGGGCTGGCTGATTCCGGGCAGGCCCTGGGCGGTCGCCTTCCACAGCCGCGGCAGCGTCGCGGCCGCGGCGGTGGGCACCCGGTCGTAGGACAGCTCTACGTGGCCGGGCTTCTTGATGTCGTTGCCGATGGCGGGCATCGACTTGATCAGGTGCTTGAACACCGGCGCGACCAGGAACAGCTTGGTGTCCGGAGCGAGCGACGGGTTGACCAGGACCAGGCCACGCAGGTCCGGCCCGCCGGCGGTCTCAGCCAGCCGCAGCGCCAGGCAGGCGCCCATCGACAGGCCCATGAGGAACACCTCGTGGCACTCGGCCCGCAGCTCGGTCAGGGCTTGCCCCGCCGCCGCCAGCCAGTCATCGGACGTGGTGTGGTTCATGTCCTGCCAGCTGGTGCCGTGGCCGGGCAGCAGGGGCAGCGATACGCTCAGGCCCGCTTCGGCCAGGAACTGCGCCCACGGCCGGAGCGACTGCGGGCTGCCGGTGAAGCCGTGACAGAGCAGTGCGCCGGTGGGGCCGTCCCGGTGAAAAAACGGCTCCGCGCCCGCCAGCAGGCCCATGCTCCTCCCCTGCTCGAACCTCACGGTGCTACCGATTCGAACCTTTCGGTGCTAGGCATCGTCGCATGCGGACGAGCAGATCGCACCCCGCGTGACGTTAAAAACAGCGCCGAACGTGCGAATATTTGGGCGTGTACTACAAACTGGCACAGCTCACCCTCGGGGTGGCGCTCAAGATCATCTTCCGCCCGTGGGCGGAAGGCGCGCGGAACGTACCCCAACGGGGAGCGGCGATTATCGCCAGCAACCACCTGTCGTTCGCCGATCACTTCTTCGGGCCGCTCCCGCTGCGGCGCCAGGTCATCTACCTGGCCAAGTCCGAGTACTTCACCGGCCGGGGCCTGAAGGGCTTCATCAGCCGGGCCTTCTTCAGCGCGCTGGGCCAGGTCCCCATCGACCGTGGCGGCGGTGCGGCCAGCGAGCGCGCCATGCGGACGGCCCTGCGCGTGCTGGCCGAGGGGAAGCTGCTCGGCATCTACCCCGAAGGCACCCGCAGCCCGGACGGGCGGCTGTACCGCGGCAAGACCGGGGTGGCCCGGCTCGCCCTGGAAGCGCAGGTTCCGGTGATCCCGTGCGCGATGATCAACACGTTCGAGTTCATGCCTTCGGGTAAGACCCGGCCGAACTTCCGAGTCCGGCCCGGCGTCCGCTACGGCGAGCCGCTGGACTTCTCCCGGTTCTACGGCATGGCCACCGACCGCCGCGCGCTGCGTGAGGTCACCGACGAGATCATGCGGGTCATCGAGAAGCTGTCGGGCCAGGAAAGCGTCGAAATGTACGCCCAGACGGCCAAGCGGAAGCTGGCCGCGGGCGAGCCGATCGAGAACGACCCGGCCAAGGACGACCCGTCAAAAGACGAAACGCCGACGGATGGCGAACTGTAGGCCCGGCTCACCCCCGGTCCACTAGTGTTGCCCCTGAGAGTGGGGGTTCTTGACGGCCGACAGCACCTCAGTTACGGTGCTCGTCTTAGAACACTTGTTCGATGACGATCAAGCCGGCCATCGTTTGTGCCTGATGCGGAAGCTGTTCCTTGCGGTCTGCGCGGCGGTCCTAGCGGGGCCAGCCGTGGGCGTCCTTGCGCCTGCCGCGCATGAAGTTTCCGGCCTGGCCGCCGTGCAGCTGGCCGCCCGGGCTGTCGCCCAGAACAGCAGTCCGGCGCCGGTCCTGGTCAAGGAATTCCCCGCGCACGCACCCCGCAGTGCTAGTCCGGCCGGTGCCAGTCTGGTCAGCGGCAGTCCATCGCCGGTCCTGGTCAAGGAGTTCCCGGCCCATGCCCCTGCCGTCAGCGGTCCGTCGCCCGTGAGCACCGGGCCGTCACCGGCCGGTAGCCCGCCGCCACCCACCCTGGGCGGGCCCTTCCAGCTGGTCTGGTCGACCAATTTCCGGGTCGCCGCTCCGCTCGGTTCATTCGGCGGCGGCGGCAACGGCTCCAGTGTCCACGCCCCGGATCTCCCGTCCGCGCTCAAGAGCCAGTGGGGCGCCTACCCGTCTGGCTGGGCCGATACCGCGACGCAGCGGGGCCTGCCGGTCGGCGGGTACTACGACCCGGGTTCGACGGTCTGGATTTCCGGCGGGCAGCTGCACATCAAGCTGTGGCGGGGCGCCAGCGGCTCGGTGCACTCCGCGGCGCTGGTCCCGCTGGCCGCTCAGGGCCGGACCTACGGCCGGTACGTCGAGACGTTCCGGGTGCCGGAGATAGCGACCGGCTACAAGTCGGCTCACCTGCTCTGGCCCTCCAGCGGCGACCAGGACACGTCCAGCTTCGAGGTCGACTACCCGGAGAACGAGTGGGACACCGGCATCTCGGCCTACGTGCACGCCGGCAACGATCCGCAGCAGGCGTTCCCGGCCGGCGCGAGCTGGTCGGGCTGGCACACCTCTGAGCTTGACTGGACGCCAACGGGCCTCTCGTTCCGCCTGGACGGGAAGCTGATCGGCTCGACCACCACCGGCGTACCGGACGAGCCGATGGACTGGATCATCCAGAACGAGTCGGCCCTGAACGGCGAGAGTGCCGCGCCCAACTCGTCGGCTCAGATGGATATCAGCTATGTGGCCTACTACCGCTACACCGGCTGATCCCGGCCACCGCTGCACCAGCTGACCCGGGGCTGGCGAACTGTAACCCAGCTCCACCGCTGGGCCACTAAGGTTGGCCCCATGAGAGTGGGAGTCCTTACCGGCGGCGGCGACTGCCCCGGTCTGAATGCTGTGATCCGTGCCGTCGTCCGCAAGGGCGTGCAGGAGTACGGGTATGAGTTCGTCGGCTTCCGCGACGGCTGGCGCGGGCCACTGGAGGGCGACACCGTCCCCCTGGACGTGCAGGCCGTGCGCGGCATTCTGCCCCGCGGCGGGACGATCCTGGGGACGTCGCGGACGAACCCGTTCGCCGACAGCGGCAGCGGTCCGTCCGGCGCCGAGCGGATCAAGGACAACCTGGCCGGGCTCGGGGTGGACGCGCTGATCGCCATCGGCGGCGAGGACACGCTGGGCGCCGCGACCAAGCTGCACGCCGAGGGCGTGAACGTGGTCGGGGTCCCCAAGACCATCGACAACGACCTGGGTGCCACCGACTACACGTTCGGTTTCGACACCGCGGTCAACATCGCGATGGAGGCCATCGACCGGCTGCACACCACAGCCGAGAGCCACCACCGGGCGCTCATCGTCGAGGTGATGGGCCGGCACGCGGGCTGGATCGCGCTGCACGCGGGCCTGGCCGGCGGGGCCAACGTCATCCTCATCCCGGAGAAGCCGTTCAGCATCGAGCAGGTTTGCAAGTACGTCGAGCACCGCTTCCAGACCCGGTACTCGCCGATCGTGGTCGTGGCCGAGGGCGCGCAGCCTGCCGACGAGGAGTTCGCCCGCGAGGACCAGGGGGTCGACTCGTTCGGCCACGCAAGGCTGGCCAACCGGGGCATCGGCCAGCTGCTGGCCGACCAGATCGAGCAGCGCACCGGTAAGGAAGCCCGCACCGCGGTGCTGGGGCACATCCAGCGCGGCGGCACGCCGACCGCGTTCGACCGGGTGCTGGCGACCAGGTTCGGGGTGCACGCGATCGACGCCGTGCACGACGGTGAGTTCGGCGTCATGGTCGCGCTGCGGGCCACCGACATCATTCGGGTGCCGCTGACCGAGGCGACCAGCGAGCTCAAGACCGTCCCGCCGGAGCGGTACGCCGAAGCCGAGCCCTTCTTCGGCTGATCAGCCTTACGGCATCGGTCCGGTGGCCGCCACGGCCGCCGGACCGGCTTCGGCTTCCGCTTCGGCCACGTCATCGGCCGTAATGGGCCGCGGGTCGGTCCGGGTGCGGACGTCGCGGGGGAGCAGGGCCACCACGGAGACCGCAGCGATCAGCGCGGCCGCCGCGTACTGGGTCCGCCGCACCCCGAAGTGGGTCGCCGCCGGTCCGGCGATCAGCGCGCCGAGCGGGGTGGCCATCATCGACCCCAGCCCGTCGTAGCCGGACACCCGGGCCAGCGCGTCCGGCCGGATGTTCCGGGCCATGGCGACCGTCCAGACCACCATCATGTACTCGGTGGCCGTGCCGACCACGAACGCGACCAGGCAGACCAGCAGCAGTGGCCACAGCATGGCCAGGGCCAGCGGAGTCAGCGCCAGCACGATCCCGATTCCGGCCACCGCCAGCATCGGCCGTCGCGGCGACCGCCACAGCGACAGCAGCCCGCCTGCGACCAGGCCCACCGACTGCGCGGCCATGATCGCGCCCCACGCGGCCGCGCCCCCCAGGTGAGCCTTGGCCACCACCGGGCCGAGCACCTCGAACCCGCCGAACCAGGCCATCATGACCAGGCAGTACTGGGCCACGATGACCCACAGCCAGGTGTGGGACCGGAACTCGGACCAGCCCACCCACAGGTCTCGCAGCACGCTGCTGGCCGCCGACGGCGCCCGGGCCACCCCGGCCTTGATGCTGAGCAGCATGGGCACGGTGGCCGTGACCCCGGCCCCGCAGATGGTCAGCGCCCAGCCCGGGCCGACCGCGGCCACCACCACGCCGGCCACCGCGGCCCCGCTCATCATGGCCATGTTCATGGCCAGCCGGCTCAGCGCGCTGGCCTGCTGTAGCTCCTCCGCCGGGACCAGTCCTGGCAGTAGCGCCTGTGACGCCGGGTAGAACATGGCGATGCCGGACCCGGTCACCACCTCCAGCAGCATCATCTGCCACAGCTGCGGCCGCCCGGTCAGCACCAGGATGCCGAACGTGCCCTCGCCCAGCGCGACCAGCAGGTTGGACGCGGCCACCACCCGCTGCGGGGCGATGCGGTCGGCGATCACCCCGCCCAGCAGGCAGAACACCAGGCACGGGGCGAGCTGCGCGGCCACCACGTAGGACAGGTCGGCCGGCGTCCCGCCCGCGTCCAGCACCGCGAACGACACGCCCACGATGGAGAACGCCATGGCCCCCGGCGCGATAAGCCGGTCCGCCAGCAGCAGCAGGAAATCCCGATGGCGGAGCACCGGGAAACGACGGCCGAGCCAGGACATGCAAAGTTCCTTTTTTACAGCAAGAGGGGCCGATCGAGGCTAACGGCCAGGTCAGGAGGCAGACAAGGGATTTTCCGCCCCGTGTCCGTAACCGGCGGACGGCACTTTTCGTTCCCGGAAGGTGGCCGCCTTGACCCGGTTTTGGCAGGTCGTGGAGCAGAACCGGCGGGTGCCGTTGCGGGAGATGTCCACGTAGACCCGGTCGCAGCGCGGAGCCGTGCACACGCCCAGCCGGCCCCACTCCGGGCCGCCCAGCACCACGGCCAGCCCGGCCGCGCAGCCGGCCGCCCAGCCGGTGGCCAGGGCGTCGTCGGTGCCGTGAAAGTGCAGGTGCCAGGGCTCCCCGTCGTGCCGTTCCAGGTACGGATGTGCTCCGGTCCGTACCAGCAGTTCGTTGACCGTGGTCGCAGCCTGGTCCACGTCGCCCGTGGCCACGGCCTCGAAGATTCGGCGCAGTTCGGCCGCCACGCGGGCCAGTTCGTCCGCCTCAGCCGGGGAGACCAGCCGGGGCCGGGCCACGCCGTCCGCGTTCAGCGCCTGGCGGGCCGCCTCGGCCCGCTGGTCCCCGTCTGCCGGGGCATAGGCGCGCCCGTGCGCGTCCCCCGGCGTGAGGGTGTTGATCAGCGCCACCGTCACGGCCAGGACCGCGTCTGTGTGACCGTTGAAATTCACTTGACCAGTTATATCTCTCGGGCTAGTTTGTCACTGTCTAAAGAATTATAGACAGGTACTAGGAGGATCGGCGTGCCCGAACTTGCCCAGGAACCCGCACTGACCAAGGACACCGCACTCGGCTGGATCAAGCGCTGGGAACGGCAGCAGGAGGAACTGCTGCCGGACCGGGAGGAACGCTTCACCGCCTTGATCGACAGTGTCGAGCTGGGCACGGGCCAGCCGGACCCGGTCGTGATCGACCTGGGCTGCGGGCCGGGGTCGCTGTCGGTCCGGCTGCTGGACCGTCTGCCCCAGGCGACCATCGTGGCCGTCGACGCCGATCCGGTCACGCTCGCGCTCGGCCGGGCCGCCTACGGGGACCGGCCCGGTCTGCGCTTCGTCGACCTGGACCTGCGGGCCGACGGCTGGCCCGTGGCGCTCGGCCTGCCGCGGCCGGCCGACGCTGCGGTCAGCACCACCGCCTTGCACTGGCTCACCGAGGCCGATCTGCGCCGTCTGTACGCGACCGTAGCCGGGGTGCTGCGTCCCGGCGGCCTGCTGCTGGATGGCGACCACCTCGGTGCCGACCCCGCCGCGTCGACGCTGGTCCGGCTGGAGCACGAGCTGGTCGAACGCGAAGACCGGCGCCGGTTCCCCGGCGGCCACGGTGAGGGCTGGACGCGCTGGTGGGAGGCGGCGGCGGCCGACCCCGTGCTGAGTGGCCTGACCACCGAGCGGGCGCACCGCTCGGTGGACGCCAACCACCACGGCTCGCCGGCGGGCCTGCTGGCCACCCACGTGGACGCGCTGCGGGCCGCGGGTTTCACCGAGGTCGGGACGTTGTGGCAGCGGGGCGGCAACCGCCTGCTCTGCGGCGTCCGCGGCGCCTGAGGCTGCCGCGCCGGGGTGGGTGCCGGGCGCCAGGCTGGGCGCCGGGTGTGCTGGGCGCCTAGTGCTAAGCGCCTAGCGCCTTTCGGCCTTGAGGGCGGCCACGTCGGCGGCGTGGGCCTCCTCGCCGCCCGGGGTCTCCACGATGAACGGCGCGGCGGCCAACGCCGGGTGCCGCAGCAGCTCGCCCAGCGGGCCGGGGCCGATCTGGCCGACGCCGATGTTGGCGTGCCGGTCCAGCCGGGATCCGCAGCCGGCCGCCGAGTCGTTGGCGTGCACCAGCCGGACCCGGCCCGCCGCGTCGCCCAGCGCACTGATCAGCGCGGCCGGACCGCCCGGGGCGGTCAGGTCGTGCCCGGCCGCGAACACGTGGCAGGTGTCCAGGCACACGCACGCCCGCGGGTGCCAGCGCAGCGCGTCGAGGTAACCGGCCAGCTCGCCCAGGTCGGCGCACAGCATCTGGCCCTGCCCGGCCATCGGCTCCAGCAGCAGGTCCGGCCCGTCGTCGCCCAGCTTGTCCAGCAGCGGCAGCAGCCCCTTGGCCACCTGGCCCAGCGCGGTGTCCCGGTCCGTGCCGACCGCGGACCCGGTGTGCACGACCACACCGCGGGCCCCGATCTCCGCGCCCCGGCCCAGCGCGTGCGCCAGCGCCGGGATTGACCGCGCCGCACCTTCGGCCGAGCCCAGGTTGATCAGGTACGAGGCGTGCACGTAGATCGGCAGCTGGGCCGCCCGCAGCGCTTCGTCCTGGCCGGGGTCACCGGGCGGGGTGGCCCAGGCTCGCGGGTTGGTCACGAACAGCTGGATGGCCTCGGCTCCGACCGCCGCCGCGTAGCGCAGCCCGCCGGTGGCCAGCCCGCCCGCGACCGAGACGTGGGCCCCGATCAGCGGGGTGACCTCGGTCTGCGGGGTGACCTCGGTCTGCGGGGGGTGTGGCCGCACTCAGAAACCGGAGTACAGGGTGATCGTGCTGCCCTTGGGCGCCTGGCCGCTGGGGCTGTAGTTGAACACCTTGTTGAACGGGCCGAACTTCTTGATCGTCACCTTGAACCCGAGCTGGTGCAGCGCCGTCCGGGCGTCGTTCAGGCTCTGGCCGTCCACGTTCGGGATCGACACCTGGGGCGGCCCGTTCGACACCATGATCGTCACGGTCTCGTTCTGGCTGATCGGGGTGTTCGCGGCGGGCGACTGCTGGGTGATCGTGCCCTGTGGCTGGTCGCTGTTACCGGCCTGCTGGACGTTCAGCTGGATGTCGTTCTGGGAGGCCCACTGCTGGATGGCCTGCTCGTTCTGGCCGACGAAGTTGGGCAGCGGCGGCCCGGCGCTGACCGAGATCGTCACCGGCTTGGGCTGCGGCCACAGCAGCCCGGCGGCCGGGGAGGTGCTGACCACGATCCCGGCGTCCACCGACGACGAGGCGACCTTGTGGACCTGGCCCACGGTCAGCCCGGACTGGCGCAGCGCGCTTTCCGCGTCGGCCAGCTGCTGGCCGCTGATGTCCGGCACCTTGATCGTCCGGGGACCCGCCGACGGGACCAGCGTGATGGCCGAGCCCTTCCGGACCTTGGTCCCGACCGCGGGCACGGTACGCACGATGGACCCGGCCTTGACCGTGTTGTTGTTGATCGCGCCGGCCTGCCGGACGGTGAAGCCGTCGGCCCGCAGCTCCTTGACCGCCGCGCTCTCGGTCAGGCCCGCGACCGTGGGCACCTTGGCCTGGTCCTGGGTGAACCACCAGCCACCCGCCCCGGCCCCGGCCAGTACCAGGGCCGCCAGCGCCACCCACAGAACGATCCGGCGCTTGCCACGGCCGGCCGCCGGCGGCCCCTCGGGCCACCCGTCCCGGCCCGCGATGACCGTCTGCCCGTCGTCGTGCGCCGCCCCGCCCGCCAGCACCTGGGTGTTGTGCTGCCCGGGGCCCGGCGACTGGAAGGCCAGCTGCTGGAAGTTCTGCTGCCCGTAGGTCTGCTGGCCAAAGGTCTGCTGGCCGTATCCGTGCCGGCTGACGTAGCCGGCCCAGTCGTTCACGGCCACCGGGCCCTGCCCCTGCCCGGGCCAATCGCTGCCCAGGGTGCGCATGACGTCGTGCACCGAGCGCAGGAACTCGCCCGCGTCGCTGGGACGGCCGCTCGGATCCCGGCTGGTGGCCTGCAGGACCAGCTGATCCACCTCGGGCGAGATCCCGCCGGCCAGCCGGGACGGGGCCGGGATCGCCTCGTTGACGTGCTTGTAGGCCACCGAGAGCGGGCTTTCGCCGGTGTGCGGCTTGGTCCCGGTGAGCAACTCGAACAGCACGATGCCCGCGGCGTAGATGTCGGTCCTGGCGTCCGCGCCGGTGCCGGTAACCTGCTCCGGCGCCAGATAGGCCACGGTCCCGATGATCAGGCCGGTGCGCGTCTGGCTGCTCATGGTCAGCGCCCGGGCCAGGCCGAAGTCCACCACCTTGAGGTGGCCGTCCGGCGCGACCAGCACGTTCTCCGGCTTGACGTCCCGGTGCACGATCCCGGCCGTGTGCGCGGCGGCCAGCCCGGATAGCAGCGGCACCATGATGGCCAGCGCCTCACGCGGCGGGAACCAGCCGCGCTCGTCCAGCAGGTTCCGCAGCGTGCGTCCCGGCAGGAACTCCATGGCCAGGTACAGGTAGGGGCCGTCCCGGCCCTGATCGAACACCTGAACCACGTTGGGATGCGAGAGCCGGGCGACCGCCTTGGCCTCGCCGATGAACCGGTTGACGAACTCCTCGTCCCGGGCTAGGTCGGCGTGCATGACCTTGAGCGCTACCTGGCGGTCCAGCCGGATGTCCATGGCCCGGTACACCGTAGCCATGCCGCCCATCGCGACCTGCGCCTCCACCTGGTAGCGGCCGTCGAGCAGCCGTCCGACCAGGGGATCTGCCAGGGTAGCGTCCATCGGGGCCAATTGTACGATCAGCTTCCTGCGACGGGGCCTAATTACCGCTTTGTGGCTTAGGTGTTGACTGGCGGAGATGAGGCGCTGGCGTAGCGCCGGATTGGCACCCGGCCGGCCCGCCGGGCGCAGCGCCCGGCGATCACCGCGTGCCGCATCGCCTCGGCCATCAGCTCCGGGTCGCGGGCGCGGGTCACCGCGGTGGCCAGCAGCACGGCGTCACACCCCAGCTCCATCGCGATGGCGGCGTCGCTGGCGGTACCGATCCCCGCGTCGAGGACCACCGGCACTCCGGCGTACTCCACGATCAGCTCGATGTTGTGCGGGTTCCTGATCCCCAGGCCGGACCCGATCGGTGCGCCCAGGGGCATCACCGCTGCGCAGCCAGCCTGTTCCAGCCGCCGGGCCAGCACCGGGTCGTCGTTCGTGTACGGCAGCACGGTGAACCCCCGGCTGACCAGCATCTCCGCCGCGTCCAGCAGCTCGAGCGGGTCGGGCAGCAGGGTCTGCTCGTCCGCGATCACCTCGAGCTTGACCCAGTCCGTGCCGAGCCCCTCCCGGGCCAGCTCGGCGGTGCGCACCGCGTCGGCCGCGGTGTGGCAGCCCGCGGTGTTCGGCAGCACCCGGATGCCGCGGTCGGCCAGCAGGCCCAGCACCGACTGCCCGCGGCCCGGCCCTCCGCCGGCCCCGCCGAGGCCGGCCTCGCCGTGGCTGGCCGTTACGGTGCTCGGCGCGACCCGGCGCATGGCCACCGTGGTCAGCTCGGTGCCGGACGCGACCAAGGCCCGGTCCAGCACCTCCAGGCTGGGCGCCCCGCCGGTGCCCATGATCAGCCGCGAGCCGAACTTCTCCCCGGCGATGACCAGTGGATCGGTCATGACTCAGCCTCCCTGAACCGCGGTGAGCACCTCGACCTGGTCGCCGTCGGCCAGGCGGGTGGACTCCCAGTCGCTGCGCCGCACCACCTCGCCGTTGACGGCGACGGCGATACCGGTGGCCGCGCTGGTCAGCACCTGGACGGCGGCCGCGGTCGTCGCGCCATCGGTCAGCTCGACCGGCTCACCGTTCACGATCACGTTCATGTTGTGCCTCCGGAGGTCACGCCGGGCGGCCCGAACCGCTCGAGGGTGAAGTGCGCCGCCACCTCGGGCCAGCGCCCGGTCTGCAGGTAGTCCACGATGACGTCCGCGGTGATCGGGGTGAGCAGCACGCCGTTCCGGAAGTGCCCGGTGGCCAGGACCAGGCCGTCGGCCGCGCACGGCCCCAGCACCGGCCCGTTGTCCGGCGTGCCGGGCCGCAGCCGGGCCACCGCCTCGGTGAACTCCAGCTCGGTGATGCCCGGCACCAGGGTCCGCGCGTCCCGCAGCAGCTCCCACAGGCCACCCGCGGTCACCCGGGTGTCTACGCCCAGCTCCTCCTGGGTGGCCCCCACCACCAGCTCGCCGTCCGGCCGCGGTACCAGGTAGACCGCTGAGCCCCGGACCACGCCGCGCACCGACCGGCTCAGGAACCCCGCCGGGGCCCGCAGCCGGACGATCTGCCCCTTGACCGGCCGGACCGGCGGCACCGCACTGGGCGGCAGCCCCTCGATGTGGACCGTGTTCCACCCCGCCGCGAGGACCACCCAGTCCGCCTCGGCCACCGTGCCGTCGCCGAGCCGGGCCGTACGGCCCTCGATCCTGGTCACCGGCTGCCGGATGACCCGCACCCCCGCCGTTTCCGCCGCGGCCAGCAGGGCCTGGACGAGCCGGCGGGGGTCGATCGAGCCGTCCGCCGCCACCAGCAGGCCGCCGCACACCGACGGGTCCAGCATCGGCTCCAGCCGGCGGCACTCGCGGCCGGTCAGCCGCTGCCCGGTAACCCCGAGGCTGTCCTGCAGCACGCGCAGCTCGTCGATGACGGCCAGGTCGTCGCGGTCGTAGCCAACCTGCAGCGTGCCGGTGACGCCGAACCCGGTCGGCAGGCCGGTGGCCGCGGTCAGCTCGGCGGCGAAGTCCGGGTAGCGCTGCAGGGACGCGGCTCCCAGCGCGAACAGTTCCTTCTCGGTGTAGGCGGCCTCGGACACCGGCGTGAGCATGCCCGCCGCGGCGTGGCTGGATCCGCTGCCCGGTGCCGGGTCGGCCACGGTCACCTCGAAGCCGCGTTGGGCGGCTCGCCAGGCGATGCTGAGGCCGATCACTCCGCCGCCGGCGATGAACACTCGAGCCATGCTCGCTCCCTTCGCCGGCATGACCCGGATCAGGTTCCTGCGGTCGGAAGCTGGCCAGCTTCCCTCTCAGCCCGGTCGGCACCGGGCTCCCGCGCGTTGGGGCTTAGCCTATGTCCTCATGCATGTCGTCGTCGCTGGCGGTGGACTGGCCGGGCTCCGCACCGTCGAACTACTCCGGGCCGGTGGCCTTGACGGGCCGGTCACCATGCTGGCCGCCGAGGACCGCCCGCCCTACGACCGGCCGCCCCTGTCCAAGGCGGCGCTGGCCGCCGACGGGCTGGCGCCGGAGGTGCTGGCCGGCGAGCTGGACGCCGCCGCGATCGAGGCCGAGCTGGACACCACCCTGTCGGCCGACTTCACCGCGCTCGGCGTGGACCTGCACCTCGGTGAGCCCGCCACCGCCCTGGACCTGGCCGCGGCCCGGGTCCGCACGGACACGGCGGAGTACCCGTACGACCGGCTGGTCGTGGCCACCGGTGCGACGCCGATCGTGCTGCCCGGACCAGGCCGTCAGCGCTTCTTGCGCACGCACGAGGACGCTCTGGAACTGCGGGACCGGCTGCGCCCCGGCGTCCGCCTGGTCGTCGTGGGCGCGGGCTGGATCGGGGCTGAGCTCGCCACCGCGGCGGCGGCCCGTGGCTGCCAGGTCACCGTGGTCGAGGGGGGCCCCGCTCCGCTGGCCGCCGCGATCGGCGCCGAGGTCGGCGGGCGCACGGTGCCGTGGTACGCGGCGGCCGGGATCGAGCTTCGGACCTCGGTGCTGGTCGAGTCGGTCGAGGACGGTGGCCTGGCCCTGCGCGGCGGCGGCTGGATCCCGGCCGATGAGGTCGTCACCGCGGTGGGCGTCCGGCCCGCCGTCGGCTGGCTGGCCGGCTCCGGACTGGCCCTGGACAACGGGATCGCCGTCGACCCGGGTCTGCGGACGTCCGCGCCCAACGTGTTCGCGGCCGGAGACTGCGCGTCGTTCGAGTCGCTCCGGTACGGCCGGCGGCTCCGCTTCGAGCACTGGGACATCGCCCTGCGCGCGCCCGAGGTCGTGGCGGCCAACGTCCTGGGCGCGGACGAGGTGTACGACCCGGTGCCGTACTCCTGGTCCGAGCAGTTCGGCCGGATGATGCAGTACGCCGGCTACCACGCCGCCGCCGACCGCCTGATCTGGCGCGGCCCCGCCGAGGGGGACTCGGAGCCGTGGACCGCGTGCTGGCTGGCCGGGGACCGGCTGGTTGCCCTGCTGGCCGTGGACCGGCCGCGGGACCTGTCTCAGGGACGCCGGATCCTGACCGCGGGCACGCCCGTGGATCCTGTCCGGCTGACCGACCCCGCCGTCCAGCTGAAGAACACCACCACATCCTGACCCGGCCTGGTCCTGACCCGGCCTGGTGAGCTGGTCTGGTCTTTGACCCGGGCCCGGTGGCTCGGCTTGGCCTGGTGAGCTGGCCGGGTGAACTAGGCTGTCCATCCGTGTTGCTGCTTGCCTTTGACACCGCCACCCCCGCCGTCACCGTCGCGTTGCACGACGGCCGGCGCGTGCTGGCCGAGACGACCACGGTGGACGCCCGCCGCCACGGCGAGCTGCTGGCCCCCTCGATCGCCAAGGTCGTCGCCGACGCCGGCGCCGACCAGCGCGACCTGACCGCGATCGCGGTCGGCGTGGGCCCGGGCCCCTTCACCGGCCTGCGGGTGGGCCTGGTCACCGCCCGGGTGTTCGGCCGCACGCTGGGCCTCCCGGTGCACGGGGTCTGCACCCTGGACGTGCTGGCCCGGGCCGCGTGGCCCGCCGCGGCCGGCCGGGAGTTCCTGGCCGTCACCGACGCCCGGCGCAAGGAGCTGTACTGGGCTCGCTACTCGGCCCTCGGTGAACGGCTGACTGGCCCGTCCGTGGAACGCCCGGCCGACCTCCCGGCCGACCTGCCCGTAGCGGGCCAGGCCGTGAGCCTGTACCCGGATCAGCTGGGCGAGCCTATCTGGCCCGAGCACCCGTCCGCCGCCGTCCTGGCCACCCTGGTCGCCGAGGCCACCCTGACCACGGCCAGCCCGGGCGCGGCCAGCCCGGGCGCGGCCAGCCCGGGCGCCGGTGCCACCCCTACGGCCGCGGGCAGCGTCCCGGCGGCCGCGCCGGCCATCCTGCTGCCGCCCGAGCCGCTGTACCTGCGCCGTCCGGACGCCCAGATCCCCGGCCCACCCAAACGGGTCACGCCATGACCCTGGAACTACGCCCGCTGCGCTACGAAGACCTGGACGCCGTGCTTGACCTGGAGCGGACGCTGTTCCCGGACGACGCCTGGTCACCGGCCATGTTCGCCGAAGAACTCGCCATGCAGGGACACGGCCGCCACTACGTCGCGGCCGAGGAAGGAAACACGCTCGTGGGATACGCCGGGATGATGACGCCCGGTGGCCGCCAGGCCGAGGTGGTGACGCTGGCCGTCAACGAGCGGTCCTGGGGTCAGGGCATCGGGTCGGCGCTGCTGGTCAATCTGCTGGAGGTGGCCGTGCGCCGTGACTGCGCCGAGGTCTTCCTGGAAGTTCGCGCGGACAACCCGCGGGCCCAGGACCTGTACCGCCGGTTCGGCTTTGAGGACATCGGCATCCGCCGCGGCTACTACCAGCCGTCCGGCACGGACGCGATCGTGATGCGCCGCGACCTGGAACGGCTGGACCGGCAGGCTGGGGGTGTCCGGTGAGCGGCCCCCTGGTGCTCGGCATCGAGACCTCCTGCGACGAGACCGGCGCCGGCCTGGTCCGCGGTAACGAGCTGCTCGCGGACGCCGTGGCTTCCAGCGTGGAGCTGCACGCCCGGTTCGGCGGCGTCGTCCCCGAGGTGGCCAGCCGGGCCCACCTGGAGGCGATGGTCCCGTCGGTGGACCGGGCCCTGGCCACGGCCGGCGTCACCCTGGCCGACGTGGACGCGATCGCCGTCACCGCCGGCCCCGGCCTGGCCGGGGCGCTGCTGGTCGGGGTGGCCGCGGCCAAGGCCTATGCGCTCTCCCTGGGCAAGCCGCTGTACGGCGTCAACCACCTGGCCGCGCACGTCGCGGTGGACCAGCTGGAGCACGGCCCGCTGCCCGCGCCCGTGGTGGCGCTGCTGGTGTCCGGCGGGCATTCCTCGCTGCTGCTGGTCCCGGACGTGGCGGGCGACGTCAAGCCGCTCGGCGCCACCGTCGACGACGCGGCCGGCGAAGCCTACGACAAGGTGGCCCGGGTGCTGGGCCTGCCGTTCCCCGGCGGGCCGCCCATCGACAAGGAAGCCAAGAACGGCGACCCGGCCGCCATCGCGTTCCCGCGGGCTAAGCTGCACGACGGCACGCTGGACTTCTCCTTCGCCGGGCTGAAGACGGCGGTGGCCCGCTGGGTCGAGGACAAGGCCAGGCGGGGCGAGTACGTCCCGGTGGCCGACGTGGCCGCGTCCTTCCAGGAGGCGGTGGCCGACGTCCTGACCCGCAAGGCGGTTGCCGCCTGCCGCGAGCACGGCGTCGACCACCTGGTCATCGGCGGCGGCGTGGCCGCCAACTCCCGCCTCCGTGCCCTGGCCCAGGAACGCTGCACCGCCGCGGGCATCCGCCTGCGCGTCCCCCGCCCCGGCCTCTGCACCGACAACGGCGCCATGGTGGCTGCCCTGGGCTCCGAACTGGCCGGCCGCGGCCTGCCCACCTCACCCCTGGACCTCCCGGCCGACTCTTCCCTCCCCATTACCGAGGTCGTCGTCCGCTAGCTAGGGGGTCTGCCTCCGGCGGGGGCGCTTCTGGCTCTGGGATGGATAAGGCCCTTTGGGCCTGGCCCGCTCCCGGGCGCCGTCGTCCGGCCCTCAGCCGAGCAGACCTCCCGGGCCGCCTCAAGCGGCGGAAGGGCGCGCCGCTTGACCCGCCCCGTCCGGCCCGCTGATCCGGCCGCCGGGACGACGGCGACGGATGGGCCAGGCCGCCACCCCTGTGCGCGCGGCGCGCCCCACCCAATGCGCCCCACCCAATGCGCCCCACCCAATGCGCCTCACCCAATGCGCCCCACCCAGTGCGCCTCGCCGGCGCTCGCGTCACGTTCGCCCCGTGAGCCCCAGACGTCACTCGCAACCGCTCGGACTGGGTGCCCGTTGGCGCCGAAGGGCACAGCATGGTGTGCCCAATGGCGCCAACGGGCACCTGCCCTCGGGCCTCCGCCTGGCGGGCCGCCGGCGCCTGGCGGACTGCGGCCGCAGAGATCCACCGGACACGCTCCGCCCAGCCCGGGCGTCACAGCCGCCTCATGGGCCTCTCCACCTGCAGGGTCTGTGTCTGCCGATGGTGCCGTTGACCCGGCTACCGGGTCGGTGGCGCCAACGTACCGGTGATTACCGATGGCGCCAACGTACCGGCGGCCCGGCGCGGCCAACGGGGCGCCCAGCCCCTTGAGTCACACTCGCCCCGTGAGTCTCTGCGCTGCGGGGTTGCTCCGGGGCTGGGGACAGTATTAAGCAAATCCTGCACAGAAATGTCCCCAGCTCCCCGGGCCACCGCACGGCCCGTCACTTCAGTCACGGGAGCCTGACCAGAACCCTGTAACGCGCGGCGCGCCCACCCAACCCCCAGGTCACACCGGTCGCTTGGGCCTCGGCAGCTCAGGACGACTTGCGGCGGCGGACGCGGCGGATGAGCCAGGTGATGACGACAACCCCAGCCACGGCGCCCGCCACCGGAGCGAGGCGCTTGGCGATGACCGGGCCGGCCAGGCTGAGCAGGTTCAGCGACTCCTCATTGTCCGCGACCGGAGCCGGTGGCGGCGGAGGAGGGGACAACGGGTGCACAGGAGCAAGCCTCGGGGCCGGCGGGATCGCGGTAGCCGCCGCCGTGTCGTCGCTGCTGGGTGAGGGGGCCGGTACCGAGGCCGTCTCCACCGGCGCGGACTCCGCCGCCGCCGTCCCCGCAGAAACAACCGCCACATCAGCAACAACCGCCACATCAGCAACAGCCGCCTCGTCAGAAGCAGCTGTCCCTGCAGAAGCAGCCGCCCCGTCAGCCCCACCAGACAGCTGCTGGGCCAGGTTGTCGGCGAACTTGTCGATGAGGCGGGAACCGACCTCGGCGATCACGCCCCGGCCGAACTGGGCGGGCCGACCGGTCACGCTCAGCGTCGTGTGCAGGGTGACCCGGGTGGCGTCGGGCACGTTGTCCGGCTGCAGGGCGGCACGGACGGTCGCGGTCGCGGTTCCGGCGCCGCGCAGCTCCTTGCCCGCCGCCTCCACCAGCAGGGAGCGATCCGAGCTATCCCGGTCCTTGAACGTGGCCGTGCCCTTGTAGGTCAGCGCTACCGGCCCGACCTTGATCTTCAGCCGCCCGGCCACGTCGTCGCCGTCCACCGTGTCGACCGTCGCGCCGGGCATGCACGGGGCGATCCGCTGCACGTCCAGCAGCACGTCCCACGCCTGATCGGGCGGAACGGGGACGGTGAACGAGTGGTCGAGCTCCATGGCCATGGCAAGTCCTATTCAGCTGGTGTCGCACCCGGCGTTCACTCTAGTCCCGGCCCGCCCGGGGTTCCGTACGCTCAGAAGACCCGGCCCGCCCGGGGTTTCGTACGCTCAGGATGCCCAGGCTCAGGCCGTCTCCAGCACCTGGAACGCCTCGGCCAGCCGCCCGTCAGCCAGGCCGCCCTGAGCGGCCAGCGCGGACGAACGCGTGCGCAGCCGGTCCTCCAGGTCGGGCAGGTGCCCGGTCTGACTCTGGTGGGCCCGCAACGCCGCGATCTTGCGCGGGAACGTGCCGGTCACGTCGACGTAGTGGTTCGGTGCGGTGGCACCACCGCCGATCCACACCTCGGGCACGACCCACGCCGCCAGCCCCTCGTCGGTGACCAGCTCCCGGAAGGTGTACGGGTTCCGTGCGTCCGGGTACACCGCGTCAAGCGCGGCCGATCCGACCGCGCGGTGGTCGGGATGACCGATGCCGATCCGGTTGTAGTTGCGCTCCGGGCTCGGGCACAGCACCCGGTCCGGCCGCACCTGCCGGATGACCCGGGCCAGATCACGGCGCAGCCCCAGGGTCGCCTCCACCTGGCCGTCCGGGTAGCCCAGGAACCGCAGGTCGTGCACGCCCACGCAGTCAGCCGCGGCGGTCTGCTCGGCCCGCCGCAGCGGCGCCATCTCGGTCCGCGGGAACGACTCGTCGAAGCCGCCGGCGTCCCCGTCGGTGACGATGCAGTAGACCACCTCGAGGCCCGCACCGGTCCAGCCGGCGATCGTGCCTGCCGCGCTGAAGTCGAGGTCGTCCGGGTGGGCGGCGATGGCCAGCACGCGGCCGATCTCAGCGTCATTAAGCACACGGTGATCTTACGGACCCGGGCCCGCGCCGACTCGGGCCGCCCCGCGAGCCGCCCCGCGAGCCAGCCGCCAGCCCCGGCCCCGCTACGGATGCCGTCGAACGAGGCCGTATTACCCACTGCTTCCGCTAGTGAAATGTACATGTTACAACTGAAAACCTCGTACGCAGGGCTTTCATGTGCTAGAACCGTCGTCAAGGATGTTGGCACGCCACCACGCACCAAGGGGGCCACACTATGACCGCGGCTGACGAAACGGTCAGAACCGCCGAGGACCAGGTCGACAAAGGCCTCAAGACCGGGGCCCTCGGACTGGTCTCCAGCATCGTCATGGGCGTGGCCTCGACCGCGCCCGCCTACAGCCTGGCCGCCACCCTGGGCTTGATCGTGGCCGCGGTTGGCCTCGGGTCGCCCATCGTGGCCGTGCTGGCCTTCGTGCCCATGTTCCTGACCTCGATCGGCTACAGCGAGCTGAACAAGGCCGACCCCGACTGCGGCACCACGTTCACCTGGGCCAGCCGCGCGTTCGGGCCCAAGACCGGCTGGGCCGGCGGCTGGGCCATCATCGCGGCCGACATCCTGGTCATGGCCAGCCTGGCCCAGGTCGCGGGCCAGTACGTGTTCCTGCTGTTCGGGGCCAATGGCATCGGCTCGAACCCGGCCAGCGGCTGGGTCCTGCTGGTCGGCGTGCTCTGGATCATCGCCATGACCTACATCTGCTACCGCGGCATCGAGGTCTCGGCCCGGCTGCAGCGGGTCCTGCTCGCGGTCGAGGTCGGGATGCTGCTGGTGTTCTCGGTCGTGGCCCTGGTCCGGGTCGGCACCGGGCACCACCCGCCGGTCTCGATCACCCCGGCCTGGTCCTGGCTGAACCCGTTCCACATCGGTAGCTTCCAGGCCTTCGTCGGCGGCCTGGTGCTGATGCTGTTCATCTACTGGGGCTGGGACACGGCGGTCGCGGTCAACGAAGAGACCGAGGACAAGAGCAGGACTCCGGGCCGGGCCGCGATCATCTCCACCGTGCTGCTGCTGATCACCTACGTGCTGGTCATCTTCGCGGCTCAGTCGTTCGCGGGCATCGGCACCAAGGGCATCGGCCTGGGCAACCCGGACAACGCCAGCGACGTGCTGAACGTGCTGAGCAGCGCGGTGTTCGGCAACTCCGGCTTCGGGACGTTTCTGGTCAAGCTGCTGCTGCTGATGGTGCTCAGCTCGGCCGCCGCCTCGACCCAGACCACGATCCTGCCCACGGCGCGGACCACGCTGTCGATGGCCGTCTACAAGGCGCTGCCCAAGGCGTTCGCCAAGATGCACGGCAAGTACCTGACCCCCACGGTGTCGACCGTGGCCATGGGCGGCATCTCCATCGCTCTGTACGTGCTGATGAACTACCTCTCGGGCGGCAACGTGATCGCCGACGCCGTGACCTCCATCGGCCTGTACATCGCCCTCTACTACGGGCTGACCGCCTTCACCTGCGTCTGGTACTACCGCAAGACGCTGACCAAGACCCCCCGCGACCTGCTGATGCAGGGCATCCTGCCCTTCCTGGGCGGCGCGATCATGTACTTCGCCGGCGGCTGGAGCCTGTGGGAGGACTGGGACGTCGGCACCCAGAACAGCTACACCTCGTGGCAGATGCCGTTCTACCCGCACTGGCACATCGGCGGGGCGTTCATGGTCTTCTTCGTGTCCGCGCTGGCCGGGCTGATCTTCTTCATCTACTGCCGGATCGCGCTGCCCGCGTTCTTCAAGAAGCAGACCCTGACCCGGGCCACCCCGACCCTGGTCCCGGAGACCGACGCCGGCCTGCCCGGCTCACCGAATAATTAGCGGTTCTCGCCACGACGAACGGCCCGGTCCCCACGGGGGCCGGGCCGTCGTATGTGGCGCTTGAGTCTCAGACCTGCAGTCTCAGACCAGCTCGTCGCGGATCTTCTCCAGCAGGGTGATCGAGTCGGTCGCGGTCTCGGCCTGAACGCAGAGCCGCTCCATGACCTCGAGGTAACGGTCGACCTCGACCGGCTTGTCGATGTAGAGCGCGCTGGTCAGCTGCTCCAGATACACGACGTCCGACAGCTCAGGCTCGGCGAAGCGCAGGATCGAGAACGGGCCGCCCGCAGCCGAGTGGCCACCCACGTTGAACGGCACGATCTGCAAGGTGACGTTCGGGTTGTCGGTCATCTCCAGCAGGTGCTCGATCTGCTCGCGCATGACCGAGGCGTCTCCCATCGGCCGGCGCAACACGGCCTCGTCCAGCGCGGCCCACAGCCGGGGCGGGGCCGGGCGGGACAGCAGCCGCTTGCGGCCCATCCGCAGCTCGACCCGCCGGTTCAGCTCGTCCCGGGTGATCGACGGGTGGCCCAGCTGGATGACCTCGCGCGCGTAAGACGGTGACTGGAGCAGCCCGGGCACGAACTGCACCTCGTAGTTGCGGATGACCGACGCGGCCGCCTCGAGGCTGATGTACGGCTCGAACCAGTGCGGCAGCAGGTCACCGAAGTCGTGCCACCAGCCCGGGTTGCCCGCCTCGTGGGCCAGGGCCAGCAGGCTGTCGCGTTCGGACTGATC
Organism: Streptosporangiaceae bacterium; assembly: GCA_965277615.1. Taxonomy (GTDB): domain Bacteria; phylum Actinomycetota; class Actinomycetes; order Streptosporangiales; family Streptosporangiaceae; genus Bog-532. The sequence continues at coordinate 2,697,795 of CBDIDG010000005.1, forward strand.
GGTCACGCCGTAGAGCGTGAGCAGGTCAGACACGTCGCGGTCCTTGAACCCGACCCGGCCGTGCTCCATCCGGCTGATCTTGGAATGCGAACCGCGGATAGCGTCGGCCGCCTGCTCCGTGGTGATCTCACGGCTCTCCCGGAGCCGGCGGAGCTGGGCTCCCAGGACAATCCGCTGTACCGTCGGCCCGCTCGCGCGCCGACCGAAACTCCGGACCGGGCCCTCCCAGGCGACGCCCTCAGACGCGTTCATCGCCACCCCTCCGTCGTTGTCAGATAGCAACGCGTGGCCAAGTCTTGCACGTGATCTTGGCATTGCAAAGAGCGCATGTCATATTTTGACATGGCTTTTTGTTACCGGTGAGTTAAGCACCCGGTTAGTGGAACGCGATGCCGGGAACCGGCTTAACGACCGGTATCGCACGTTGACCTCGGCCGGGTCACGCTCGGGGATCGAGTTCGATTCGGCCCGCCCGGGGCAATTGCGGTCACGCGCCGGTCGGCCCGGTTTTCCGGATCGCTCAGGTCGGCCCCGCCGCGCACCAGGCCGTCGGCGGTACCACCCAGTGAGCCGGCCACCATGCCGTCGAACTCGCCGTCCTTGGCCCCGGCCAGGAAGGCGGCCACCTCGGCCTGGGTGTACAGCAGCACCGGGCCGCCCGGGAAGCGGGAGTTGCGCACCGCGATCTCCCCGCTCGGCAGTCTGGCGACCTCGACACAGTTACCGCTCGGATTGCTGTGCCTGCTCTTGAGCCAGTTGATGTCACCCAGCCCCGTGGCGGGCATCCCGTTGTATGGCTCGCTCATCACGTCTCTCCATCCGTGGACGCGGCCCCCGTGGTGACGCGTCGGCCCTGCTCAATCTGGTTGCGGCTGCCGAGACGGCCCCGTCGCCTCTGGCTTCCATCCGCCGCGCGCCTGTAGGATTCTCTCGCAATGCACATTCAAATGAACGTGCATTGGGCCTTGCACTTGCACAATGTATCAGGCAGCATAGAAGCGACGCGCACTACTACATGGCGATGGACAGGGCGACACAATTGGCTGTGAGCGGCTCCGCTGACTCCGAGCCGGGCTTTAATTCGCCTCGGCTTCTGTCGGTGCCGTCGACCTGGTGGGAAACACCGGCTGTCACTTCTTGTGTACTCGCTGCTTCGCCGGAATCGGCCCGCGCCGCCCGCCATTTCACCCGCGAGGTTCTGCTGTCCTGGGGCTACGGCGACCTGATCGACGAGGCCGAGACGATCATCGGCGAACTCGTGGTCAACGCCGTCCAGCACGGCTGCCGCGACGCGGCCAGGACCAGCTGGCGGGCCACCGGCGCGAGCGCGTCCATCGGCCCGCAGGGCCGCAGCTACCCGCGGGCCTGGGCCCGGAACTCCTGGGCCAACGGCGCCTACGAATCCGGCCAGAACCGTGGCCCGGGCCAGGGCGCGGGGACCGAGGTCCTCAAGCTCTGCCTGCTGCGGCGGGTCAGGGAGCTGATGGTGGCAGTGATCGACGCCAGCGACGACGCCCCGACCCCGCGCCAGCCCGACTGGATCCGGGAGAGCGGTCGCGGCCTGCAGATCGTGGACGCCCTCAGCAGCGTGTGGGGCTGGAGCCCGATCGACGGGCACGGTAAGGCCGTGTGGGCCGTCCTGCCGGTCGACTTTTGATCTTTTAATAGACTCCCACCACCCGGCGTCCAGCCTCCTGCGGGGTTCCATCAGCCGCGTGCGGCGGCTTCCGGCTGGCCGGGCGCCTCTTCCACCGCCATGAGCACGTGCTCGACCAGTGCGATCAGCACTTCCTTGGCCGAGTCCTTGCTGCGGGCATCACACAGCACCACCGGGAAACCGGGGTCCAGGTCCAGCGCGACCCGGATGTCGTCCGGGTCGTGGGTGATCGAGCCCTCGAAGCAGTTGACGGCCACGATGAACGGGATCTGCCGGCGTTCGAAGTAGTCCACCGCCGGGAAGCAGTCGGCCAGGCGGCGGGTGTCGGTCAGCACCACCGCGCCGAGCGCCCCGACCGCCAACTCGTCCCACATGAACCAGAACCGCTGCTGCCCGGGCGTCCCGAACAGGTACAGCACGAGATCCTCGCGCAGGCTGATGCGGCCGAAGTCCATGGCCACGGTCGTGGTGGTCTTGCCTTCCACCCCGGCCGTGCTGTCGGTGCGCACACCGCGCTCGGTCAGCGGCTCCTCGGTCCGCAGGGGCTTGATCTCGCTCACGGCCCCGACCATCGTTGTCTTGCCTACGCCGAAGCCGCCGGCCAGCAGGATTTTGATCGCGGTGTGGGAGCGGCCGCCGGCCGACGCCGGCTCAAAGTGCCCGTAGGCCATTGAGCACCTCTCTCAGAATGGATGTATCGCGGTGGCCCCGCCCGGCCTCCGGGGAACGAATGACGATGAAGCCGCCGGCGCGCAGGTCGGCGAGCAGGATCCGGACCACTCCCAGCGGGAGGTTCAGCTCGGACGCCAGGTCGGCGACGGTCGTCGGCCGCCGGGCCAGGTTCCACGCCACCATCTGCTCGGGGCTCAGGGCGCCCGGGTCCGAAACCGTCTTGGCGGTCGCGCTGACGGTGGCGACCAGGTCGAACTTCTCACCGGCGTGCCGGGTCCTGCCGCCGATCAGCGCGTAAGGACGCACGACCGGGCCGGCCTCAGAATCGAGCCAGCGTTCCTCGGGACTCGGCATGACGGGGTTCACTCCGGGTACGGGGCCGGCCCGGGACGGCCGGCCGGCGTTGAGTATGGCGTGTACGCGGAGTTCGGCGTGGGTGCGACCGGTGGCGGCTGGTACTGGGGCTGGGCCGGGTAGCCCGGCTGGTGGCCGGTGGGCCGGGCCGCGACGCCAAGGTGCTCGTTGGACCGCCGCACGAGCACGGCCATCTCGTAGGCGACCAGGCCGATGTCGGCGTCCCCGGCGGTCAGCACGGCCAGGCAGGTGCCCTGGCCCGCCGCGCCGACGAACAGGAAGGCGGCTTCCATCTCGATGATCGTCTGCCGCACCCGGCCCCCGCCGAAGTGCTGGCCGGCGCCGCGGGCCATGCTCTGGAAGCCGGCCGCCAGCGCGGCCAGGTGCTCGGCGTCTTCGCGGGACAGCCCGGCTGACGCCCCGATGGCCAGGCCGTCCTGCGTGAGCATGACCGCCTTGCTGACTTGGGGCACGCGCCGGACCAGGTCATCGAGCAGCCAACTGAGCTCGCTGCCCTGGTTCACGTAGTGAGGAGTCATGCGTTTCCCCCGGATTTTCGGTCAGCTGTCATCGTCGCCCCCGCGGCTGCCTTCGTCGCTGTTCCTGGTGTTCTCCGCTTCTCCGTCCGGCGGCAGGTGGCCGGATGCCACGCTGCCGGTACTGGGGTGGTCTTCAAATCCGTTGCCGGCCGCATCGCGGGCTTCGCGCCCCTGCTGCCAGCCGCGCTGCATCGCCGACAGCGCGTTGCGGATGTCGTCCGGTGACCGGTTGACTACGTTGTCGCTGGAGGCGGCGGCGGGGCTGCCCGGCGCCGCCGGCGCGTCCCGCAGCTGCGGGACCAGGTTGGCCTGCCGGACCCGCCGGGGCAGGCCCTTGTAGGACTCGTCCACGTCACTGTCCGGGCCAGTCGCCTGGTCCGGCCCGCCGTCGCCGAACGGCGAGCGTTCCGGGGTGAACTGCGGCGGCTCCGCCCCGAACTGCGACGGTTCGGCCGCGAAGGCCGACGGCCCGGGGGTGAACGACGGTGGCTCCGCGCCGAACTGCGGCTGCTCCTCCGTGCTGAACTGGGACGGCTCCGCGCCGAACTGCGGCTGCTCCTCCGCGCTGAACTGGGACGGCTCCGCCACGAACGATGGTGGTTCCGGAGCGGTCGCCGACGGCTCGGGGGTGAACGCCGGCGCCTCCGCCGCGAACTGCGGCTCCGACGGCAGCCCGCTGGCCCGATGGCTGTGCGCATCGGTCCGGCGGCGCAGCGGCAGCGACGGCGGGGAGTCGGACCGCTGCGGCAGCGGGGCATCCGCTGCCGGGTAGGGCGATTCTCCGGCCGGATAGGGCGGCCCGTCTCCGGCCGGATAGGGCGGCCCGCTGGCCGGCTCGGACCCCGGGAACGGGGCCGGCGGGAACGGCGACCCGGTGGCGCTGGTCTCGCCGGCCAGCGGCTCGTTCGGGGTGAAGGAAGACGGCTCGTTCGGGGTGAACGACGGTGTCCCGGCCGGTGCGGGCCGGTCGTACGGCCACGGCAGGCCGGTATCGGTCGGCCCGTCGCTGGACGCCCCGTACGACGCCCGGCTCGGGCTGTCGAACGACGAGCGCTCGGCCGGCGGTGTCATGAAGCCGAAGGCCGGCGGTCCGCCGTTCCCGCCGCCGCTGGCCGCCGCGTAGGGATCGGTGCCGAAGCTCGGGCCGGTGTAGGACTCGAACGGGTCGGCGGGGGCGGACGGCTCACTCGCCGTTCCGGCGCCGTTGGACCCGTTGGACCCGTTGGCCGGGCTGAACCCGTTGGTCCCGTTCGGTGCCGCGGGCGCGTTGCCGTTGCCCTGCGGCAGGGCGCCCCAGGCCGGCCCGCTGGTGAGCTGGGCCGGCACGTCCTGCGCCGGCACTTCCTGGGCGGGCACTTCCTGAGCGGGCCAGGCCGACGCGGCGGCCGATGCCCCGGCGGGCAGTGCTTCGGCGAAGCCGTCGTCGGTGCCGACCAGCGAGGTCGGGATCAGCGCGATAGCCGAGGTGCCGCCGTAGGCCGACGGGCGCAGCGTGACCTTGATGCCGTGCCGCTTGGCCAGCTGGCCCACCACGAACAGGCCCAGCTGCTCGCTGTTGAACACGTCAAACTCGGGCGGCTCGGCCAGCCGGTGGTTCAGGTCGCCGTAGCGCATCTCGCTCATGCCCAGCCCGCGGTCTTCGATCTCCACCGCGAACCCGCTGGCCACCATGTCACCCGACACGCGCACCGGCGTGTACGGCGGCGACAGCGTGGTCGCGTTCTCGATCAGCTCGGCGAGCAGGTGGATGACGTCGGCCACCGCCGGGCCGGCCAGCGCGGCCTGGGACTGGGTGGTCACCGTGACCCGGGAGTAGTCCTCCACCTCGGCCGCCGCCGCCCGCAGCACGTCGATCATCCGGACCGGGTGCACCCAGCCCCGTCCGGGGGCGGCCCCGGACAAGATGATCAGGCCTTCGGAGTGGCGGCGCATGCGGGTGGTCAGGTGGTCGAGGCGGAACAGGTCCTCGAGCGTCTCGGGGTCGGTGGTGCGCCGCTCCATGCCGTCCAGCACGGTCAGCTCGCGGTGCAGCAGCGACTGGTTGCGGCGGGCCAGGTTGCGGAACACGTCGTTGATGCCGCGCCGCATGCGCGCCTCGCCCACGGCCGCTTCCACCGCCGTCCTGCGGGCCGCGTCGAACGCCCGGCCGACCCGGCCGATCTCGTCCCGGCCCAGGTCGGACGTGGTGCTGTCCAGCTGCTCGACCGGCACGTCCTCGCCCCGCCGCAGCCGGGCCACCACGTCCGGCAGCTCCTCGTTGGCCAGCGTCTCGGCCGAGCCCTGGAGCCGGTCGAGCCGCCGCACGATCCGGCGGGCGATCAACACCGACAGCAGCACGGACAAGATCAGGCCCAGCAGGCCCAGGCCGCCGGACAGCGCCACCCGCCGCCACGCGGCCGAGGTGATGGTCTGGTCATGGTGGACCTCGGCCCTTACCGTGTCGACGCCGGCGAAGAAGATGGCCGACGACATCCCCTTCAGTACCGGATCCCACTGGGCCGTGGTGAAGGGCGGAAACGTCGTGGTGTGCGCCGCGACCGCGTTCTCCAGGGTGATCAGGCCGTTCTGGACGGAGGCCGGGGCGTACTTGTTCAGCTGGGCGTTGAACACGGCCAGTTCATTGGAGCTGAGCCTGCTGGTGGCGGCCTGGAGCATGGCCCGGCGCGCCCCAGCCAGCTCGGTGACCTGGACGCGGGTGGCCCCGGTCAGGTCGTGGGCGGCCAGCGCCGCGGAGACCAGGGCGTCCTCCTGGCTCATGAACTCGCCCGACTCCGTGCTGTTGATGACGGCCAGCGATCCGGTGGCCGCGGATGCGTTGGTCAGGCTCGCGTTCTCCTTGACGAAGAGGTTCACCTCTTCGGACAGGACGTTGCTGAACGCGCCGAACACCGCGGCGGGCTGGATGGCCCGGGCCGTGATGGCCGGGCGGATCTGGCTCAGGCCCTGGATGCTGCCGAGCATCTGCTTGATGACGGTCAGCTCAGCGGTGGTGGCCGCGTTCTTGGTCGCCGCGCCGTTCATCTTGGCCTGGAATCCGGGGAAGGCCTGCGTGGTGGCGGTCTGGGCCGCGGCCAGGGTGGCCCGGTTGCCCGCGGTCGGGGCGACCAGGTAGACCATCGAGGCTTTGCGCTCGTTCTGGATGTTGATGTTGAACTGCGCGGCAGGCACGGAGGTCGCGTTGATCAGGGCCGGCGCCCGGTCCAGGTTGATCGCGTCCCCGACCGTGGTGTACAGCACGAAGCCGTACAGGCCGATCACCGTCAGCAGCGGGACCGCGACAAGAAAATAGAGGGGGCGGCGTATGGAAGGACCACGCCGTCCATCAGCGCCCTGACCGTTAGTTTTAGGCATCCTTACCCTTGACGAGAGGCGGGGCGATCGACCCTCAGGCGCCGCCAGTAGGGGCAGGGACCGCGCGTCACCGTGAGGCCCGCTCAAAGTATCTAAATGGGGCGTTACCCGTACACGTATTCACAGATAATTAAGGCATTATGGGTAAAAGGCACCAAGAGTATCGGGTCGGCTCGGGGCAGTAGTCGCCACCCCCCGGCAAAGCGGTGCCGGCCGTCCGGCTGTTGGCTCTGGCGGGCGGATGTCGGGGGCAGCCCCTAACCTGGACAGGTGACCGCTACGGCTGCTGAAACTCTTCTGGACGGGCTCAATCCGCAACAGCGGGCGGCCGTCATCCACGCCGGCAGCCCGCTGCTGATCGTGGCCGGCGCCGGCTCGGGCAAGACCCGGGTGCTGACCCACCGGATCGCCTACCTGCTCGCCGAGCGAGACGTCCTACCGGGCGAGATCATGGCCATCACCTTTACCAACAAGGCCGCCGGTGAGATGGCCGCCCGGGTGGCCCAGCTGGTCGGGCCGAAGGCCCGGGCGATGTGGGTCATGACGTTCCACTCCGCCTGCGTGCGCATCCTGCGCCGGGAGGCCAAGCGGCTCGGTTACCCGTCCTCGTTCTCCATCTACGACCAGGCCGACTCGCAGCGGCTGATGGCCCTGGTCTGCCGCGAGCTGGAGCTCGACGCGCGGCAGTACCCGCCCAAGGCGCTGTCCACCCAGGTGTCCAACCTGAAGAACGAGCTGGTCGACTACGAGACGTTCGCGTCCCGGGCCCAGACGCACCGGGAGAAGGCGCTGGCCGAGGCGTACGCGGAGTACCAGCGGCGGCTGAACGACGCCGGCGCGATGGACTTCGACGACCTCATCATGAACACGGTGTTCCTGTTCCAGGCCTTCCCCGAGGTGGCGGCCGAGTACCGGCGCCGGTTCCGGCACGTGCTGGTGGATGAGTACCAGGACACCAACCACGCCCAGTACATCCTGATCCGTGAGCTGGTCGGGGCGCACTCCGAGGACAAGTCCGAGCTGTGCGTGGTCGGTGACGCGGACCAGTCGATCTACGCCTTCCGCGGCGCCACCATCCGCAACATCGTCGAGTTCGAGCAGGACTTCCCCGACGCCCGGGTCATCGTGCTGGAACAGAACTACCGCTCCACCCAGAACATCTTGTCCGCGGCGAACGCGGTGGTCTCCCGCAACGCGAGCCGCAAGCCAAAGAACCTCTGGTCCGACCAGGGCGCCGGCCCGCTGATCACCGGCTACGTGGCCGACAGCGAGCACGACGAGGCCGCGTTCGTAGCCGAGGAGGTGGACCGGCTTACCGACGCCGGCGAGGCCACCCCGGGCGACGTGGCCGTCTTCTACCGGACCAACGCTCAGTCCCGGGTGTTCGAGGAAGTGTTCATCCGGGTCGGCCTGCCCTACAAGGTGATCGGCGGTGTCCGCTTCTACGAGCGCCGCGAGGTCCGGGACCTGCTGGCCTACCTGCGGCTGATCGCCAACCCGGCCGACGAGGTGTCGCTGCGCCGCATCCTCAACGTGCCCAAGCGGGGCATCGGGGACCGGGCCGAGGACTACGTGGCCGCCCACGCGGCCCGGCAGCGGATCAGCTTCGCCGAGGCGCTGCGCCACCCGGAGGACGTGCCCGGCCTGGCCACCCGGTCGGCCCAGGCCATCGGCCGGTTCAACGCCCTCATCGAGGGCCTGCGCGAGCTGGCCGGGGACCATCCGGTGGCCGAGGTGGCCGAGGCCGTGCTGGACCGCAGCGGCTACCAGGCCGCCTTGGAGGAGTCCACCGACCTGCAGGACGCGAGCCGGATCGAGAACCTGGCCGAGATGGTCTCGGTGGCCCGGGAGTTCGACGGCCAGCGCCCGGACGGGACGCTGACCGACTTCCTGGAGCAGGTGTCGCTGGTGGCCGACGCCGACCAGATTCCCGAGGGCGAACAGCGCGGCGGCCTGGTCACGCTGATGACCCTGCACACGGCCAAGGGCCTGGAGTTCCCGGTGGTGTTCCTCACCGGCATGGAAGAGGACGTCTTCCCGCACCAGCGGTCCGCGACCGACGAGAAGGAGCTGGAGGAGGAGCGGCGGCTGGCCTACGTCGGGATCACCCGGGCCATGCGGCGGCTCTACCTGACCCGGGCCATCGCCCGGATGTGGTGGGGCAAGCCGTCCTTCCACCGGCAGTCCCGGTTCATGAGCGAGATCCCTGAGGCCCTGCTGGAGTGGCGCCGGGACGAGCGCACCGCGACCCCGCCGGCCATGGAGCGCGCGGCCCAGCGGCCCGGTGTGTCCTCGCCGGGCAATCGGGCCGTGCCCGCCCTGTCCCCGGGGGACATGGTCACCCACGACAAGTTCGGGCTGGGCACAGTGGTGTCCGTGGACGGAGTGGGCGACCGGGCCGAGGCGAAGATCGATTTCGGCACCGAGTACGGGGTGAAGCACCTGGTGCTCCGCTACGCTCCGCTGGAGAAGCTCTAGCCGCTGCGGCTTGAGAGACAGCTCACAACGCTGCTGAGCGACCGGCCAGCACAGGCCGCAGCAATCGGGACTAGGCTGCCAGGGGCGGGTCCGCGGATGGTACCCGCGCGGATTCCGAGCGAAGACCGAGGACGGTCAGACGTGGACCTGTTCGAACATCAGGCGAAGGAACTCTTCGCTGAATATGGCGTTCCCGTGCCGAGCGGGAAGGTCGCCTACACCCCCGAGGAAGCGCGCGAGATCGCGGCCGAGTTCGCCGCGGCGGGTAAGCCCAAAGTTGTGGTCAAGGCCCAGGTGAAGGCCGGGGGCCGCGGCAAGGCCGGCGGAGTGAAGCTGGCCGACGGCCCCGAGGCCGCCTACGAGACGGCGGAGCAGATTCTCGGCATGGACATCAAGGGCCACACCGTGCACAAGGTGCTGGTCGAAGAGGCCAGCGACATCGCGCAGGAGTACTACCTCTCCTTTTTGCTGGACCGGGCCAACCGGACCTTCCTCTCCATCTGCTCCGTGCAGGGCGGCATGGAGATCGAGGAGGTCGCGCACACCAATCCCGAGGCGGTGGCCCGGATCCCGGTGTCCGCGCTGACCGGGGTGGACCACGACAAGGCCACCGAGATCGTCACCGCCGGCGCGCTGCCGGCCGAGGCGCTCACCGGGGCGGCCCAGTTGGCCGAGCGGCTGTGGGCGGTGTTCACCGACGAGGACGCCCTGCTCGTCGAGGTCAACCCGATGATCCTGTCGGCCGACGGCCGGGTGCTGGCCCTGGACGGCAAGGTGTCGCTGGACGACAACGCCGCCTTCCGCCAGCAGGAGAACTTCGACAACTTCGCCGACGACAGCAGCGCCGACCCGCTGGAGGCCGCGGCCAAGGCCAAGCACCTCAACTACGTCAAGCTCGAGGGCGAGGTCGGCATCATCGGCAACGGGGCCGGCCTGGTCATGTCCACCCTGGACGTGGTGGCCTACGCCGGTGAGCCGTTCGGGGGGGTCCGGCCGGCCAACTTCCTCGACATCGGCGGCGGCGCCTCGGCCGAGGTCATGGCCAACGGCCTGGAGATCGTGCTGTCCGACCCGTCCGTGCGCAGCGTGTTCGTCAACGTGTTCGGTGGCATCACCTCCTGCGACGCGGTGGCCAACGGCATCGTGTCCGCGATCGGCATGCTGAACGACCGGGGCGAGCAGGTCGGCCACCCGATCGTGGTCCGGCTGGACGGCAACAACGCGGCCGAGGGCCGCCGGATCCTCGACGAAGCCGGGATCGGCGTGGTCGAGCAGGTAGCGACCATGGACGATGCCGCCCGGCGTGCCGCCGAGCTGGCGTCCGCGAACTCCGCGAACGGAGCATGAGATGGCGATCTTCCTCACCGCCCGGAGCCGGGTCCTGATCCAGGGCATCACCGGTTCGGAGGGCCGCAAGCACGGCGCCCGCATGCTGGCGGCCGGCACGCAGGTCGTGGGGGGCACCAACCCGCGCAAGGCCGGCCAGACGGTCGAGCTGAACGGCACTGACGTCCCGGTGTATGGCACGGTGGCCGACACCATGGCCGCGACCGGGGCCGACGTGTCGGTCATCTTCGTCCCGGCCGAGCGGACCAAGGACGCGGTGATCGAGGCCATCGACGCCCGCATCCCGCTGGCCGTGGTCATCACCGAGGGCATTCCCGTGCACGACTCGGCCGAGTTCTGGGCCTACGCCATCGCCAACGGCAACGCCACCCGGATCGTCGGCCCGAACTGCCCCGGCATCGCCTCGCCCGGCAAGTCCAACGCGGGCATCATCCCGGCCGACATCACCTCCGAGGGCCGCATCGGGCTGGTCTCCAAGTCCGGCACGCTGACTTACCAGATGATGTACGAGCTGCGCGACATCGGTTTCTCCACCGCGGTGGGCATCGGCGGTGACCCGATCATCGGCACCACGCACATCGACTGCCTGCAGGCCTTCCAGGAAGACCCGGAGACCGACGCGATCGTGATGATCGGTGAGATCGGCGGCGACGCCGAGGAGCGGGCGGCCGACTACATCGCCGAGTACGTGACCAAGCCGGTCGTCGGCTACGTGGCCGGCTTCACCGCGCCTGAGGGCAAGACGATGGGCCACGCCGGCGCCATCATCTCCGGCTCCGCCGGCACGGCCCAGGCCAAGAAGGAAGCCCTCGAAAAGGCCGGGGTCCGCGTCGGCCGCACCCCGTCCGAGACCGCCGTCCTGGCCCGCGAAGCCTTCAAAAAAGCCTGACCCAGCAACTCCCGCGGCGCGCCTCCTGCTTAGGGAGGCGCGCCGTTCCCACGTCCACCCAGTCGTCACCCCGCCCGCCGCGCCAATCACACCCACCCGGGCCACACCCATCCCGGCGGCCGTGCCAATCACACCGACCCACCCGCCGCGTCGCGTTCCTGCCTCGCGATCCCGTCGCCGGTCGATGGCGCCATCGCCCCGCCCGCGGACCCGCGCCGCCCGGCGCGCCTCCCCATGATCACCGCTGGCCGTTGCCAGGATGAAGGCGTGAGTGCTACCGCGCAGGCTCCTCCCGGCCGCGCCCGTGCCCCGGGCACGGACGGTGGCTCTGAGGGGCCTGGCGCGTACCGGCGCCCGCTGGTCATCACCGGCGCCATCGCGGCCGCCGCGGTGGCCGCCACCGGCGTCGCGCTGCTGACCACCCTGGTCGCGATCGGCTGGATCACCGCGCCGCACGCGGGCCTGGGCAACGGCCTGCCCGCCGTGCTGCGCACCGCCATCACGATCTGGCTCGCCGCCCACCACGTCGGCTTCACCCTGAACGGGGCCAGCCTGCACGGGGTGGGCCGGATCGGCATGCTGCCGCTGGGCCTGCTGTTCATCCCGGGCGCGCTGCTGTGGCGGGCCGGCCGCTGGGTCGTCCGCACCGGCGAGGTAGTCCGCCTGCGCCACGTCGGCTACGCCACCCTGGCCCTGGCCGTGCCCTACGCGCTGGTGTCCGGCGCGCTGGCCCTGGCCGCCCGCAGTTCGCTGGCCGCCCCCTCGCTCATCCAGGCGGTGACCGAACCGTTCCTGGTTGCCGCAGTCGCGGGTGGCCTGGGCGGTGCCCACGCGCTGGCCCCGTGGCACCGGCTGGTCCGGCTGCTCCCGGTCCGCTCCCGCTCGGTGACCATGGGCATGCTGGTCACGCTGGGCCTGCTCGTCGCGGCCGGCGCGCTCCTGGCCGGCGGTTCGCTGGTCATGCACCTGGGCCAGGTCCGTGCGCTGACCGACAAGCTGTCACCCGGTCCGATCGGCGCGCTGCTGCTGTTGCTCGTGCAGACCGCCTACGTGCCCAACGCCGTGCTCTGGGCCATCGCGTTCTGCCTCGGACCCGGCTTCGCCTTTGGCGTGGGCACGATCGTGGCGCCGACCGGCTCGGCGCTGGGCGAGCTGCCCGCGTTCCCCATGCTGGCCGCGCTGCCGTCGGGCCACATACCGGGCTGGCTGTCGCTGGCCGTGCTGGCCGTCCCGTACCTGGCCGCCGCGGCGGGGGGCGTGCTGACCGTGCGGATCATGCCCACTCCGGTCCTGGAGGCCGCCCCGGCCTGGGGGTTCGCCTCCGGTGCGGCCGCGGGCTGCGTGGTGGGCCTGCTCGCGGCCCTGTCCGGCGGCCCGCTCGGCGACGGCCGGCTGGCCGCGGTGGGGCCGTCCGGCTGGCAGGTCGGCCTGGTCGCGATCCTGGAGATGGGCGTCACCTCGGCCGTCAGCGCCGGCGCCGCCAACTGGTGGATGCTCCGCCGCGAGCCGGAAGCTGGTTTCCGCTTCGGCGCCCTGTTCGCGGCCCAGCCCGACACCCCCGCGCCGGAACACGAGCCGCCCAGCGCCTCCGTCATCGACGAAACCGACGACGACGACGGTCACCGGATCTACTTCGACCCCTGGGCCAACGACCGCGACCCCGATCTCGACCCCGACTAACCCCGCCCGGCCACCAACCCCGGCCCACCCCACCCCACCCCACCCCGCTCCGGCTCCCGGCCCCGCCCCGGCCACCAACCCCGGCCCACCCCACCCCGCCCCGCTCCGGCTCCCGGCCCGCTCCGGCTCCCGGCCCGCTCCGGCTCCCGGCCCGCTCCGGCTCCCGGCCCGCTCCGGCTCCCGGCCCGCCCCGGCTCCCGGCCCGCCCCGCCTCGGCCCGCTCCGGCTCCTGGCCCGCCCCGGCTCCCGGCCCGCCCCACGCCCCTTGTGGGCAATGGCACATTGCCCACACCCCGCTGTGGTCAATGCGCCATTGCCTACATAGCCAAGTGCCCGCCCCGCACCAGCAGCCACACCAGCCACACCACCGGGCCCGGCGAATAGTGGCAATGGCGCCTTTGCCCGTGTTCTGACACGCGGAAAGGCGCCATTGCCCATCCCGCATCCCGACCATGACGCCCAGCGGCAAACGCGCCGGGCTCCGGTCGCGTCTCGGCTCCCGCCGCCTCAGCTCCACCACAGCGGCCCCACCCGTTACTGAAGGCTCAGCGGGCGGCACTCCAGGCTCAGCGGGCGGCTAGGAACCGCGGATCGACTTGAACGAGCCGAACTCGTTGGTGATGGTCTGGCTCAGCTGATGCTGGCAGGCCTGCTGCGCGGTCAGCGTGTTGGCTCCGCTGGTGCAGTTCCAGTAGGTGGAGAGCTGGGTCCAGAACATCGCGAACACGAACAGCGCGAGCCCGCTGAAGGCCAGGCCGAGCAGGCCCAGGACCATGCCGGCCACGGCCCCGCGCGGCCGGCCGGTGCCCGCCCGCCGGGCCTGGGACCTCGCGGTGCCGCCCAGCCAGGCCGCCACCGCCCCGATAACCAGGGTCCCGGCGATGACGTAGACCGCGTGGCGTAGCCCGCTGGCCAGGAACAAGCCGAGCAGGCTGAGCGTGCCCATGCCCATCGCGGTCCAGGCGCGCTGTTGCACGGCCACGCTCGGTGGGGACGAGGGCCGCTGCGGCGGGCGGGCGGTGGGTGCAGCCATAGGCCTTCATTCTGCCAATAAGGTAGGGCGCATGCGGTCACGCCTGGTGGTGCTGGTTTCCGGCGCGGGAACGAACCTGCAGGCGCTGATCGACGCCTGCGGCGACGAGCGTTACGGCGCCGGGATCGTTGCGGTCGGGGCCGATCGTAGCGGCATTGCCGGCCTGGACCGGGCCACCGAGGCCGGGATCGACACGTTCGTGCACCGGGTCAAGGACCACCCGGACCGTGCCGCCTGGGACGCCGCCCTCACCGAGACGGTCCGGGCCCACCACCCTGACCTGGTGGTACTGGCCGGATTCATGAAGCTGGTGGGCCCGGAATTCCTGGCCGCCTTCGGTGGCCGGTGCGTCAACACCCACCCTGCGCTGCTACCGTCGTTCCCCGGAATGCACGGTGTACGGGACGCCCTGGACTACGGGGTCAAGGTGGCCGGGTGCACCGTCCTCCTTGTGGACGCCGGGGTCGATGCGGGCCCGGTCGTGGCCCAGGCCTGCGTCCCGGTGCAGGACGACGATGACGAGGCCTCGCTGCACGAACGGATCAAGGTCACCGAGCGAGCGCTGCTCGTCGAGACCGTGGGCCGGATGGTTCGCGAGGGATGGTCCGTTTCCGGCAGGAAGGTGAGGATCGGCAGTTGAGCGCGATCGAAATCAGGCGTGCGCTGGTCAGCGTCTACGACAAGACCGGGCTGGACGAACTGGCCCGCGGGCTGCACGAGGCCGGGGTGGAGATCGTCTCGACCGGCAGCACGGCCACGGTCATCGCCGGGACGGGGGTGCCGGTCACCAAGGTCGAGGAGCTGACCGGATTCCCCGAGTGCCTGGACGGCCGGGTCAAGACGCTGCACCCGCGGGTCCACGCCGGGCTGCTGGCCGACCTGGGCCGCCCCGAGCACCGCAGCCAGCTGGACGAGCTGGACATCGAGCCGTTCCAGCTGCTGGTATCGAACCTGTACCCGTTCGAGTCCACCGTGGCCAGCGGGGCCCCGCCCGAGCAGTGTGTGGAAGAGATCGACATCGGCGGCCCGGCCATGGTCCGGGCCGCGGCTAAGAACCACGCCAGCGTCGCGGTGGTCACCAGCCCGTTGCAGTACGCCGAGGTGCTGGCCGCGCTGCGCGGTGACGGCTTCACGCTGGCCCAGCGGCAGCGCCTGGCGGCCACCGCCTTCGCGCTCACCGCCCGCTACGACAGCGCGGTCGCGTCCTGGTTCGCCAGCAGCTACGCGCCGGACGAGCCTGCCCGCGAGAATGGCTGGCCGGACTTCCTCGGTGATGCCTGGTCCCGCTCCGACATCCTGCGCTACGGCGAGAACCCGCACCAGCGGGCCGCGCTGTACGTCCGCGCCGCCGCGGGTCCGGAGTCGGGTGACGGCGGTATCGCCACCGCGGAGCAGCTGCACGGCAAGGCGATGTCGTACAACAACTACGTGGACGCCGACGCTGCGCGCCGGGCCGCGTTCGACTTCGCTGAGCCCTGCGCAGCCATCATCAAGCACTCCAATCCGTGTGGCATCGCGATCGGCGGCGACCTGGCCGAGGCACACCGCAAGGCCAACGACTGCGACCCGCAGTCCGCGTTCGGCGGGGTGATCGCGGTCAACGGGACGGTCACCGCCGAGCTGGCCGGGCAGATCGCCGAGATCTTCACCGAGGTCGTGGTGGCCCCGGGGTACGACGACGAGGCTCGGGAGATCCTGAGCAAGGCCAAGAACATCCGGCTGCTGGTCTGCCCGCCGCCGGACCGGGGCCCGCGGACCGAGTGGCGGCAGGTCAGCGGCGGCCTGCTGGTGCAGACCACAGACCGGGTCGACCAGCCCGGCGACGACCCGGCGAACTGGGAGCTGAAGACCGGGGTGGCGCTGGATGAGCTGACCCTGGCCGACCTGGCTTTCGCCTGGCGGGCGTGCCGGAGCGTGAAGTCCAACGCGATCCTGCTGGCTTCCGGCGGCGCGTCGGTGGGCGTCGGGATGGGTCAGGTCAACCGGGTCGACTCGTGCCGCCTGGCCGTGGCCAGGGCCGGGGACCGATCCATCGGCTCGGTCGCGGCCAGCGACGCCTACTTCCCGTTCCCCGACAACATCGAGGTGCTGGCCCAGGCCGGCGTGACCGCGATCGCCGAGCCTGGCGGCTCGATCCGCGACCAGCTGGTCATCGACGCCTGCGCCGAGGCCGGCCTCACCCTGTACTTCACCGGCGTGCGGCACTTCTACCACTGAGGACGGCCCGATGACTGCGAACATCCTGGACGGCAAGGCGGCCGCGGCCGAGATCCGCAGCGCGCTGGCCGAGCGGGTCGCCCTGCTGGCCGAGCGCGGGATCGTGCCCGGCCTCGGCACGGTGCTGGTCGGCGACGACCCGGGCAGCCGGGCCTACGTCAACGGCAAGCACCGCGACTGCGCCGAGGTGGGCATCGCCAGCATCCGGCGCGACCTGCCCGCCGATGCCACCCAGGAGCAGGTCGAGGAGGTCGTCGACGAGCTCAACGCCGACCCCGGGTGCACCGGTTACATCGTGCAGCTCCCGCTCCCGGCGGGCTTGGACGCCCAGCGCGTGCTGGAGCGGATTGACCCGGCCAAGGACGCCGACGGCCTGCACCCGGTCAACCTGGGCCGTCTCGTGCTGATGGAACGGGGCCCGCTGCCCTGCACGCCGCGTGGCATCGTCGAGCTGCTCCGGGTCTACGGCGTGGAGATCGCCGGCGCCGACGTCACCGTGATCGGCCGCGGCATCACCGTGGGCCGGTCACTGGGCCTGCTGCTCACCCGCCGCAGCGAGAACGCGACCGTGACGCTGTGCCACACCGGCACCAAGGATCTGGCCGCGCACACCCGCGAGGCGGACATCGTCGTCGTGGCCGCGGGCGTGCCTGGCCTGCTCACCCCGGACATGGTCAAGCCCGGGGCGGCCGTCCTCGACGTCGGCATCACCCGCACCGACGCCGGCCTGGTCGGCGACGTGGCCCCGCCGGTGGTGGAAGTCGCGGGCTGGCTGGCCCCGATGCCCGGTGGCGTCGGCCCGATGACCCGCGCCATGCTGCTGGCCAACGTGGTCGAGGCGGCCGAGCACGCCGTCCCCTGACCCGCGCCGCTGACCTGCCCAACGCCGCTGAGCCGCCTGACGCCCCAGGCGCGCCGAGCCCATCCGGCCTTACCCCTCCCGCCGCCCTCCGCAAGTTACCATTCGGTAATATGATGTGAGCGAACACGCAAGGCCCTCGATAACACAGGGCGTGAGATGTTTGGCAGGCTGTAGGTGGATGTGAACCACCCAGACCAGGAAGGTCGGCGTCGCGCATGAACATTGTCGTCTGCGTTAAGCAGGTCCCAGATACCTGGGCCGAGCGCAAACTCAAGCCCGGCGACGCGACCTTGGACCGCGCATCGGTCGATGGCCTCATTAATGAGCTTGATGAGTACGCGATCGAGGAAGCCCTGCAGATTAAAGAGGCTCACGACGGTAGCGAGGTCACGGTCCTGACCATGGGCCCGGACAAGGCGACGGAGTCGATCCGCAAGGCGCTGTCGATGGGGGCGGACAAGGCCGTGCACCTGCTCGATGACGCGCTGGCCGGGTCGGATGTGCTGCAGACCTCCTACGCCCTGGCTCAGGTGCTCCAGCAGATCGGCTTTGATCTGGTGATCGTCGGCGCCGAGTCAACCGATGCCCGGATGGGGTCGATGGCGGCGATGCTGGCCGAGCGGCTCGGGGTGCCGCAGCTGTCGCTGGCCTCCAAGGTCGAGATCGACGGCACCTCGGTCACCATTCACCGCCAGTCCGAGGACGGGTATTGGAAGGTCACCGGTGACCTGCCGGCGGTGATCAGCGTGGTGGAGAAGATCAACGAGCCCCGCTACCCCTCGTTCAAGGGGATCATGGCGGCGAAGAAAAAGCCGATGCAGGTGATGTCCTGCGCGGACGCCGGGATCGACCCCTCGCTGGTTGGCTTGGGTAACGCCGCGACCGAGGTGGTTGATTTCGCCGAGCGGCCGCCGCGGCAGGCCGGGACCATCGTCAAGGACGAGGGCGACGGCGGCGACAAGGCCGCCGAGTTCCTGGTCACGCAGAAGTTCATCTGAGGAGGAGACGATCATGGCTGAAGTTCTCGTCCTGGCCGAGCACTCCGACGGCGACGTCAAGAAGGTCACCGGTGAGCTGCTCACCCTGGCCCGCCAGTTCGGTGAGCCCGCCGCAGTGTGGGTCGGCGACGGCGCCGAGCAGGGCCAGGCGCGGCTGGCCGAGTACGGCGCGACCAAGGTCTACGTCGCGACCGGTGCCGACGTCAACGACTACGTGACCGGTCCCGAGGCCGACGTCCTGGCCCAACTGGTTGAGCAGGTCTCCCCGGCCGCGGTGCTGATGGCTTCCACCGGGCAGAACAAGGAAGTCGCCGGCCGGCTCGCGGTCAAGACGAACTCCGGGATGCTCTGCGACGCGGTGGGCCTCGCTGAGCAGGACGGCAAGCTGGTCGCCGAGCAGTCGGTGTTCGGCGGCGCCACCGTCGTCCACTCCGCGGTCAAGACCGGCACCCCGATCATCACCGTCCGGCCGAACTCGGTCGCGGCTGAGCCCGCTCCGGCCGCCGCCGAACTGCAGACCGTCGACGTGACGGTCAGCGACGCGGCGAAGGGGGCCAGGGTCACCGAGAAGATCGTCCAGGAAACCGGGGAACGCCCCGAGCTGGCCGAGGCCGCGATCGTGGTCTCCGGCGGCCGCGGCGTCGGCTCCGCCGACGGCTTCGAGGTCATCGAGAAGCTGGCCGACTCCCTGGGGGCGGCTGTGGGCGCCTCCCGGGCGGTCACCGACGCCGGCTGGTACCCGCACAAGTTCCAGGTCGGCCAGACCGGCACCACCGTCTCCCCCCAGCTCTACATGGCCATCGGCATCTCCGGCGCCATCCAGCACCGGGCCGGCATGCAAACCTCGAAGACGATCATCGCGGTCAACAAAGACCCCGAAGCCCCCATCTTCGAACTCGCCGACTTCGGCGTGGTCGGCGACCTGTTCCAGGTCGTCCCCCAGCTGATGGAAGACATCCAGAAGCGGTCCGGCAATTAAGCACCAGTGCCCGGCCGGCCTGGCAGTGTCCATTGCCCAGGCCGGCCGGGCCGGCCAGGACGGCGGGCCGCCCCGGCCGACCGGGCGGCATCGCGGGCCGTGGCGGTACGACCGCCGCGGCCCGCTAGGCTGATTTCGTGATTTACCTCGACCACGCGGCGACGACGCCCATGCTGCCCGAGGCCATCGAGGTGATGACCGAGGAGCTTGCCCAGCTGGGCAACCCGTCGTCGCTGCACAACGCGGGCCGCCGGGCCCGTCGCGTGGTCGAAGAGTCCCGCGAGCAGATCGCCGAGGTGCTGAACGCCCGCCCCAGCGAGGTGGTCTTCACCAGCGGTGGCACCGAGGCCGACAACCTCGCGGTCAAGGGTCTGTACTGGGCCCGGCGGGACGCAGACCGTTCCCGCCGTCGCGTCCTGGTCACGTCAATCGAGCACCATGCGGTGATCGACTCGGTGCGCTGGCTGCACACCCATGAGGGCGCCGACACCAGCACCCTGGACGTGGACGGCCAGGGCATCTTGTCACCCGCGGCGCTCACGGCCGCGATCGAGCAGGATCCGGATGCGGTCGCCCTGGTCAGTGTGATGTGGGCCAACAACGAGGTCGGCACGGTGCAGCCGATCTGTGAGCTGGCCGAGGCCGCCCACGCCCACGGCATCGTCTTCCACAGCGACGCGGTGCAGGCCGCGGCCCAGTTGCCGGTCAACTTCGCTGGTTCCGGGGCGGACGCCCTCACCGTGACCAGCCACAAGCTCGGCGGCCCGATCGGCGTGGGCGCGCTGCTGCTGCGCCGGGGCGTCGAACCCGTGCCGGTGCTACATGGCGGCGGCCAGGAGCGGGACGTGCGGTCCGGGACCCTGGACGCTCCCGCCATCCGCGCCTTCGCGACGGCGGCGGTCATCTCGGCCGAGCGGCGCGAGGCCGAGGCCAAGCGGCTGGCTGTCCTGCGCGACGATCTCATCCGGCAGATCACCGAGGCGGTGCCGGACGCGATCCTGAACGGCCCGCCGCCCGGTCCGGGCCGGCTGCCCGGCAACGCGCACTTTTCCTTCCCCGGCTGCGAGGGTGACGCCCTGCTCATGCTGCTGGACGCCAGGGACATCGCGGCCTCCACCGGTTCGGCCTGCACGGCGGGCGTGGCCCAGCCCAGCCACGTGCTGCTGGCCATGGGGGCCGACGAGGACCGGGCCCGCAGCACGCTGCGGTTCTCGCTCGGCCACACCTCGGCCCAGGAGGACGTGGACACCCTCGGCGCGGTCATCGGCGAAGCGGTCGAACGTTCCCGCCGCGCCGCCTCCCACTGAAAGCGCATACCCTCGAAGGCGATGAGTTCTCTACGGGTGCTGGCCGCCCTCTCCGGCGGCGTCGATTCGGCTACGGCTGCCGCGCGGGCCGTGGACGCAGGCCATGACGTGACCGCGGTTCACCTCGCGCTGTCCGCCAACCCCAGCTCATACCGGACCGGCGCGCGGGGCTGCTGCACGCTGGAAGACGCCCGGGACGCCCGCCGGGCCGCCGACGTGCTAGGTATCCCGTTCTACGTCTGGGACATGGCCGAGCGGTTCCACGCCGACGTGGTCGAAGACTTCGTGGCCGAGTATGCGGCAGGCCGCACGCCCAACCCGTGCGTCCGTTGCAACGAGAAGATCAAGTTCGCCGCGGTCCTGGACCGGGCCATGGCGCTCGGCTTCGACGCCGTGTGCACCGGCCACCACGCCCGCATCGACGATGGGCGCCTGCGCCGCAGCGTGGACATGGGCAAGGACCAGTCCTACGTGCTGGCTGTGCTGACCCGCGACCAGCTGGCCCACGCCATGTTCCCCCTCGGTGACACCACCAAGGACCAGGTCCGCGAGGAAGCCCGCCGCCGCGGCCTGGCCGTCGCCGACAAGCCGGACTCCCACGACATCTGCTTCATCGCCGACGGCAACACCCAGGGCTTCCTGGCCAAGCACCTGGGCGAGGCCCCGGGCCCCATCGTCGACACGGACGGGGCCACCGTAGGCAGCCACGATGGCACGTACGGCTTCACCATCGGCCAGCGCCGCGGCCTGCACCTGGACCACCCCGCCGACGACGGCCGTCCCCGCTACGTCCTCAGCATCGAGCCGGTTACCCGCACCGTCACCGTCGGCACGGCCACCGACCTCGAGATCCACGACATCACCGCCCAGCACGCGGTGTGGACCGGCTGCGCCCCTCTCACCGAGCCCCGCGACTGCGGAGTCCAGCTCCGCGCCCACGGCACGGTCTACCCGTGCGTCGCCCAGTACGACGGCGAGTCCCTCCAGATCACCCTGACCGAACCAGCCCGAGGAATAGCCGCCGGCCAAACTGCCGTCCTCTACGACGCCGACACCGTCCTGGGCAGCGCCACCATCACCGCCACCCGCGTCCCTGTCGGCTCCTGAGAAAAACCGTTCAGCTGTAAAAGCAATTGATGCCGACACTGGCGGGCATGTTCCTTGTGCCCGATTAGTGCCGACGCTGGGGGCTGGGGACTTGATGCTGGGCGCGTTTGGGTGGGCAACGTTTGATGTGAGCTGGATACTTCCAAGCGGTTGGCAGCAGGCCGCCTTAAGAGCAGCAGACAAGGCGGAGGTGCGACCCTTCGCCCGGACTCCGGTGATCTCCCGCGAGGCCGATGACGTCCAGCAAGTTGTGCGTGGCCGGGTACACGCAGATCAAGTAGCCAATGAGCTGCCATGGCTCCGTGCGCTCTATCGGACGGACTTCCGGGAACTGGGCGAGCAGGCGACCAGCCGTAAGATGTACGCCGCCGCAGATGAGCGGTACGGCGCGGTACTGAACGTGCAACGTGGCCCCGGGATGCGATTCGAGTGCCACATAGATTCCAATCCGCTTACGGGTCTGCTGTTCTGTACCGACCACGGCCCCGGCGCCGGTGGCGAGCTGGTCTTCGGTCATGACAAGACCGCCCGGAGCCGGGCCGACATCGAGCACTCACGCTCGGTCCTGCGGCCCCAGGCCGGTCATCTGATCTTCTTCGACGGGCGCGAATATCCGCACTATGTCCGCCCGCTTGGGGCTGACGACGAAATCCGTGTCGTCGCGGTGATGAACTTCTACACAGACGAGTGCCCAGAGTCGACCCGTCCCCTCGAGCTCAACCGCTATCTCTACGGTGACCAGTAGGAGCAGCGATGGTTCGCCGCCGGCGTCGCCCGGGCTACCGTTCCGGCCTGAGCCATTCGACGTCCTCGACTGGCTGCAGCGTCGAGCGGTAGTCCGGCCTTCGCTGGGTGGTGCTCCGCTGAAACAGGGCGCGGGAGGGATACGCCGGCTCGTCGGCCAGATCGCGCAAGCCCACAAATTCGAAGTTCTGAGCCCGATAATAGGCATGCAGATCGAAGTTGTTGGTCCACACGTCGACCCGAACCCATAGGGCGCGGTGGATGCTGACCGCGATGTCAGACGCCCAGTTGAACAGGCAGGCACCGACTTCGCGGCCGCCGTAATCACGATCGACGATGACGCGGCGGACATAGACGGCGGGGTCTTCGCGCTTGTCCGCTGGCCAGATCCGGGCATCAGCCGGATCAACGCTGATGGTCGCGGCGACCTTCGCGTCGTCCATGGCCAGCCAGGTCTTGCCCTCCAGCAGGTCGTCCCGGACGCGGGCGTTCCGTCCCTGCTCGTCCGGCCATGGCTTGGCCCATTGATCGGTGCCCTTGCTGGACAGCCACCGGGCTGCTCCGTCAATGAGCCCGAGGATGTTCTGGTAGTCACTGGCTGTTGCAGCGCGGAGCTTCAGCGGCCACCGGTTCACTTACCTATATTCGCCCGAAATCGGACTTTCTAGTACTGTCTGACCGTTCTGCTGCCATCGGCCCGGGCACGTAAAGCTGATCGGGGTGCCGCCGGCGCTGTCTGGAAATCTCGGGGCTAGCGTTGAGAACAGCGCCGGCGGTACCTAGCTGCGGGGGTTGTCCTTAGTCCCGTGCCAGCAGAGCGTCGTCGAGGCCGTCGCGCAGATCCGCGACCGACCGGTGCGCACGCCGCGGCTCGCTAGCCCCTGCCAGCACGCGGTTCACCAGGTCATCCTCACTGGGCAGGACTCCGCCCCCGAGGTAGCTCGCGTCAGCCAGCTCGGTGCGCACACCCTGCTCGCCGCTGACGAAGGTACCCCGGCGCCAGCCGGTGACCTCATCCCAGACCAGAGCAAGCTTGTCGGCGGAGACGTTCGAGGCCGCGTCAGAAAAGATGATCGTGGCGTCCCGCGGGTCCCGCGGGTCCAGCCAGCTGCAGTCGATCAGCAAGCCACCGCTGCTCAGGGCTTTGACTGCCTGGGTCACGTAGCCACGCGTCAGGTTGACCCACGGGTCCAGGTGCATGGGCGGGGCAGAGTTCTCGCGCATATTCTGTTCCTTTTCTGGCTTAACAAACGGGTGAGTGGAATGGCCGCTGCGATAGCGCGGCCAAGCGCATACTTTACTGAACGGGATACGCCCGTCCTCCGCATGCATGCGCAATCCCGGCCGGTTTTGTAATCCAGGCCGGAAGCGTTAAGTTTTCTTACTCCGTCACACGTCAGCGGGGTCGGCGAGGGGTTCGGGTACCTTGCCAGTGTTAATCACGAACTGGTTACGATCGCTTGGGAACACGCTTTCGGTGAGCCGGAATACAAAGGGCTCGGTGGTGTCTTCATACACCGCGAATGCCGTACGGAGCAGCACCACGACCGGAATACGCGCGTCTTCCCGGAGGCCGAAGAATTTCAGTTCTTCCTCGTTGGCCCGGCGCACCGCGATCCGGTCCCGGTAGCCGACTTGCCTCAGCCCCAGTGTCTCTCTGAGGTACTTAACTGTGCCCTTTTCGATGTCGCCGGCCTGGATCAGCAGATCCGCTCCCCGCTTCACGAGTTCCATCGGGTAGTACGAAGTCTGCAGCGACCACGGCTGATTATCGATAAAACGCTGCTGGTGGCGGCTGATGACGTTGGTGCCCTCGGGTATGTCCAGCCTGTCCGCAACGTTTTTGCTGGCCAGCTGAATCTCGAGCCGCGGTGGAGAGAATGACCCCTTGCGTCCGCGTTTCTCCACCTCCATGAAGGCCACCGCACCCTCACCGCCGCCTAGCCCGGAGTCGTCCTCCTCCTGCAGATCGCCCGACAGGGTGGTTACGAACGGTTCGTACTGCTTGCGGATGTAGGTGCCGGACCCCGGTCGCGTCTCCACCAGCCCCCACCCGGTCAGCAGATCGATCGCCTGCCTGATGGTGTTGCGGGAAGCTTTGAAAGTGACTTGCAACTGGCTTTCGGTCGGCAGCGGCTTCAAAGCGTCGAACCGGCCTGATTCGATCTGGTCGCGCATCTGCTCGGCAATCTGCCGGTACATCGGGTCAGGCATGGTTGCTCCCGGGAATCCGGCCCAGCCCGGCTACGCCTACCGAGCTCGCGTGCTGGTCATCCGTGGCACCTGAGAAGCAGGGCACAGTTACCTGATACCCGGCGGCACTCTTCCCAAAGGTTGGCATGAGAAGTACGGCTCGGCGGAACCTATCAGCCATGCTTGCTGGATCGTTACCGACACACCGGCCAGCTGGAACGGCAGGACACAGTTTGAGGCTCAGTTGCGTCACCAGCGTGCATCCGGCCGACCGAGCCGCCCGGCCGCAAGGCGTCAGCGCATGCCTCGCCCGGTGTGACTTGGCACTTTGACCTGCGTAGACGCTCATCGACCCTCCTTGCGGCTGCTTCAGTGACTAGTCATACCTGATGTTCCAACCGATGTAACTGATCTTGATGTACCAACATTCAGAAGATTTGGTATCAGTTTGGGTTTCCGTCGTACTGCGGCCGGGGATCCATACGTCAGAAGGTACCAAACGTTGGGACAGCTTGGATGCTAGGGCAGACGAAAACATCCTAAAGGATGGCTGGGAAGAAAAGTGTGGCCTTGATGGTATGTGGCTGCTCGTTCCCTCTGCCTGCTTTACGCCAGGTGAAATGGCCGGCTTTGGGTGGCCCGGTACGGGTGCCCACCGCAGGTCAACGGGACAGCCCGGCGGCGAAAGCCGCCGCGGTGACTCCCATGCGGTGCAGGAGTCAGCGGAACGGGGTCCCGCTGACGGAAAGTGCGGGAGGCCAGTCATGGCCAGTACTACTGAGCTTGTAGCCGTCGTCATCATCGCCGTGTTTTTCATCGGCACCTCGTTCGGGGTCATCCTCATCGTGGCCGCGGGGATCAAGGCCGAAGAGAACGTGGCCCGCAGGCGAAACCTGGCCCGTCGGGGGAGGGCGACCACGCTCTACGACGAGCCCACCAGCCCCATGACGCGGGGAGTTCGCCGGCTGACCGGGGCCGGCCACGACTCTCACCGCTGAGGCAGACCGGACGGAGGGGAGACCGTCATGAGCCAAGTGATAACCGCCGTCACGCTGATTGCCGTGATCTTCGTCCTGGGAATCACCTTCGGCTACCTGGTGGCGCTGTTTGCCGGACGCAGGAAGTGAGCCGTGGTCATGCAGGGGCGACCAGGGCTCGCGGGGCGGCTCACCACTCTGGTCCCGGGGTTCACCGGCCCCGGCCCGGCGATAGTCCCGGGCCGGGGCCAGGCCGCACAACACGTCGGCCGCTTCATGCGCCGCGTCAGTCACCCTGTCCACCGAGCGATCGTGGTGGTGGACATCGTCGATTCGACTGATCCGGTCCGCAGGAACGGCGACCGGGTAGTCATTCGCGACGCAATGTACGACTCCCTGTCCGGGGCGTTCAAGTGGCTCGACTGGCTGAAGTGCTATCACGAAGACCGGGGCGATGGGGTGCTCGTCCTGGTCCCGCCCGGAGTGCCGAAGGACTGGCTAGTGACCAGCCTGCCCGATCGGCTGGAGACGGCTCTGGCCCGCCACAACTCGGATGCGGCCGAGCAGGACCCTGGCCGGGCTGCGGCCACCCAGGTCCGCCTGCGGGTGGCGGTCCACGCCGGGGAGGTCACATTCGACCGCCACGGCGTGGTGGGCGCAGCCATCGACTACACCTTCCGGCTCGCCGAGGCCCCACCGCTGAAGACCGCTCTGGCGGGCTCGCCCGATGTCTGTGCGCTGATCGTGTCCGACTGGTTCTACAACGACGTCGTCTTCCACCAGCAAGACGCCCGCCCGGACAGCTACCAGCGCATTGAGTGCCAGGTGAAGCAGACGCCACTATCTGCTTATATGCGCGTCCCGGTGCCGACGCTGCCCCGAAAGGAACCGGCCCTGACCCTGCAAGAGACCGCTTGAGGACGAAAGCCCTGCGCACATCGGCGCATACGCCAGACCATACTTTCGAGTCGTCAGCTTTTTGATACCGGCTCGTACTCTCGAGCGGGTACATCCCCAACGTCGATGATGAATTGGTTCCGGTCGGCCGGGAAAATTGTTACAGTCACGCGCATCGGAGTGCCGTGCTGATCAAACGCGGTACGGAAGATCTCGTAAACCGGTACTCGCCCATCGGCGGGTAGCCCGAAAAAGGCGACCTCGTTCTGGTCTGGCGCTCGCATGGTGATCCAGTCGCGGTAGCCGACCTGTTTAATGCCCAGTGCCTCTTCGAGGTATCTGACCGTGCCCTGGGAGATGTCGTCGTTGTCAAGCAGGCGCTCGGCGCCGCGTAGCGCAAAGCTGCGCGGATAAAACGACGTCTGCATCGACCACGGCGTCATTTCTCCTAGTGCGCTGCCTGGGGGCTGGTTGGCCCGCTTGGCCGTGATCGAGCGCCGCTCGTGGCGGGAGACGAGGGGAGTGCCATCGGCCACGCCCAAACGCCGTGCGATCTCACCCTGAGCAGTCTGCAGTTCGACCCGGGGGATCGTAGATTCCGGGCCTCGCTCGCTGGCCTCGGTCAGGTAGGCCGCGCCCTCACCGCCCCCGAGGCCAGTGACACGGTCGGTGGTGAGGGTAGTAACGAGAGGGTCTGGTGGGTCGACGACGAAGGTGCCCTGGCCAGGCCGGGTCTCCACGAGGCCCAGGGCGACCAGAAGCTTGACCGCGTCCCGGATGGTGTTGCGAGAGGCGGCGAACCGTTCCTTCAGCCGGTCTTCGGGAGGCAGCTGATCGCCCGGCGCGAGCTGTTTTGAGTCGATCTGAGCACGCAAGTCGTCGGCAACCCGCCGGTACAACGGAACAGCCATGACTCCTCCCGTCAAAACCTATCGCCGCCCAAGCTTTCGACGTCCAGGTCAAACGAAGATTTGGAATGTACCGACTGAGATGGTTTCAGACCGTCCCGAATCAGGCATCACCTTCGTGCAACATACCAACGATTGGAATGGCTCGGATGGTCTGTGACATCCAGGTCAACCTGTTGGGAAGCCCGAGGCAGGGCCTGCGAGCACCCTCAATATGGATATGGGAGCGGCGAAGTCACCACCGCCGCGGCGTGCGGGAAGGCCTCTGGTGGCGTTGTTCACCGCTGGCAACGGCAGGTCGTGATCATGCAGGGTCGACCACGGCTCAGGGAGCGGCTGACCGCTCTGGTTCCGGAAATGACCGGCCCCAGCCCCGCAGCCACGCCGGGCTGGGGCCACGTTGTCGACGACGCCATGCATCGCGCCATCGTCGTGGTAGAAATCGACGGCTCCGATCCGGCGCAACAGCGACCGGGCGCTCATCCGGCGCGCGATGTACCAATAGCTGACCGGGGCGTTCCGGTGGCGTGACTGGGTGAAGTGCTATCACGAGGACCGTGGGGACGCGGTCCTGCTTCTGGTGCATCCCCGGTTGCCGAAGGGCTGGCTGGTGACCATACTGCCGGAGAAGCTGGAGGAGGCCCTGGTCCACCACAACATGACCATGGCGCAGCAGAATCCCGCCCGGACGGCGGCCACTGAGGTGCGGCTGCGCGTCGCGGTCATCGCGGGCGAGGTCACGTTCGACCGGCACGGAGTCGTGGGCGCGGCCATCGACGACACTTTCCGGCTGGCTGACGCGGAGCCGCTGAAAATGGCCTTCGCCAAGTCGACCGATGTCTGCGCGATGATCGTGTCGGATTGGGTGCTACCACGATGTCGTCATCCATCACGCCGACGCCCGGCCGGACGGCTATCAGCACATCGAAGGCCAGGTGAAGCAGACGCCGGTGTCGGCCTGGATGCGAACCCCGGTGCTCACGCTGGCCCGGAAGGAGCCAACTCTGACCCTCCAGGAGACCGCCTGAGACCGGTGTCTATAGATGCCGCACGGCGAACTCCAGTGCACGTGCATTCGTTCTTGAGAAGGACGGGGCACGATGAGTGGTATGTGCTTAGCGGGGAGAGGCCATGGCCGCAATTGAAGCCGTCCACCGCACCATTTTGGTGTTCGACATCGAGCAGTCGAATCACCCCATGCGGACGAACCGCGATCGTGTGGTCATCCACGAGGCCATGTACGCCGCGGTCCGGACCGCGCTCAAGCGGGTCAAGGGCTACCACGAGGACCGCGGCGACGGCGTCCTTGTTCTGGTGCCGCCCGAGGTGCCGAAAGGGCGGCTGGTGAGCAACCTGCTGGCCCGGCTGGAGGCGGCTCTCGGGATGCACAACGCGGCGATGGAGCGCCAGAACGCCTCCCGGGCGGCGGCCACCCAGGTCAGGCTGCGGGTCGCCGTGCACGCGGGTGAGGTGACGTTCGACGGCCACGGGGTGGTGGGGGCCGCAGTCGACTACACCTTCCGTCTGGCCGATGCACCGCCGTTCAAGTCGGCCCTGGCCACTTCGACCGGCGTGTGCGCGCTCATCACCTCGAGGTGGTTCTTCGACGAGGTCGTGCATCACAATCCGGACGCCCGCCCGGAGTTGTTCCGGCGCATCGAAACCCAGGTCAAGTCCACCCGTATCTCGGCCTACATCCGGGTTCCCGGAGAGATCCCGCTCAGTGACCAACTGCCGCCAGAGCAGTTCCCTGAGGTGAAGATCTTGGCTCGGCTGTCGGGTCCACGGAGCCAAGCGCCACGCGGTGGCTTCCGCGGCCCCAGCCCTCGGGCCGCGGGCCGAGGTGGATCTGAACGTAGCCGTCCCCGCGCAGACTCCGCTCGGCCGCTGAATACTCTCCGGGACGGTCCGGAACAGGGCCTAAGCTCGGCAGCGTGACTGAGAACACGGCCCCCACCAGCGGCGACCGAGGGTTTCCCTGGGCGCCGGGCAGCGCCACCGGCATCGGGTCGATGCCGGGCACCGACCCGGCCGAAGCCGTGCAGGTCGTCATCGACCAGGTGCCGGACTTCCCCTTCCTGCCCGAGCTGCCCGCGCGGGGTCCGGGGGCTGACCTGATCGGCCGGACCGCCGCGCTCCTGATCGGTATCCCGGTCGAGACCACGACCGGCGGCTGGCGGGTCGCGGAGCGGCCCGGCCGGCACCTGCGCGCCGCGCAGAGCATGCTGTCCAGCGACCTCGACGCACTGGAGGAGCGGCTGGCCGGGTACGAGGGCCCCCTGAAGATCAGCCTGGCCGGCCCGTGGACCCTGGCCGCGGCCATCGAACTGCCGAAGAACCTCCAGCCTGCGCTGTCCGACGCGGGCGCCGTGGCCGACCTGACCGCGTCCCTGGCCGAGGCCGCGACCAACTTCACCGCGGACGTCGCCAAGCGCGTCCCCGGAGCCACGCTCGTGGTCCAGCTCGACGAGCCGTCGCTGACCACCGTGGTCAACGGCGAAGTACCGACGGCCAGCGGGCTGTCCCGGATCGCGGTCCCGGACGCGGCCGACATGTCCGAGCGGCTGCGGACGGTGCTGGCCGCGACCGGGCAGTATTCCGTCCTGCACTGCTGCGCCGGCCCGGCGCCGTTCGCCATCATCATGGCCGCGCAGCCGGACGCGGTCTCCTTCGACCTCAGCCTGGTGCGGCGGGAAGACGGCGACCTGATCGCCGAGCTGGCCGACACCGGTAAGGGCATCTTCGCGGGCGCGGTCCGCACCATCCTGCCCCGCAACACCAGGGACGACCAGCCGGCGCAGACGGCCCGGCGGATCCTCCGGTTCTGGCGTGCCCTGGGCATGAATCCGGCCGACGCAGGCCGCCAGATCGTGGTCACCCCGGCCTGCGGCCTGGCCGGCGCGACCCCGACACGGGCCGTCGAAGCGCTGGCCCACAGCCGTGAAGCGGCGAGAATAGTCCCTGAGCTGGCCGAGGAAAACACGGGGGACGAAGAAGAATGAGCCACACGGGGAGCGCCGCATGACCGAGGGGCCGGTCGACGCCAACGAGACACCGGTTGAGGCGCGGCAGCAGCACGCCGACCTGAGCGCGCAGATCACCGAGGCCCGGCACCGTTACTACGTGCTGGACTCGCCGACGCTGTCGGACAACGACTTCGACCGGCTGCTGCGCGAGCTGGAGGGGCTGGAGGACCAGTACCCGGAGCTGCGCACCCCGGACTCGCCCACCCAGCAGGTCGGCGGGGGCGTGTCCACCCTGTTCACGCCGGTCGAGCACCTGCAGCGGCTGCTCAGCCTGGACAACTCGTTCTCGGCCGAAGAGCTGGACGCCTGGGCCGAGCGGGCCGCCCGCGGCGGCGGTACCGGGCCGTACCTGTGCGAGCTGAAGATCGACGGGCTGGCTATCGCGCTGGTGTACCGCAACGGCCGTCTGATCCGCGGCGCCACCCGCGGTGACGGCCGGACCGGGGAGGACGTCACCCCCAACATCCGAACCATCAAAAGCATCCCGGCCCAGCTCAAGGGGACTGGTTACCCCGAGATTCTGGAAGTGCGCGGCGAGGTCTTCTTGCCGATCAAGGCGTTCGAGGAGCTGAACGAGCGACTCACCGAGGCGGGCAAGCCGGCTTTCGCCAATCCGCGCAACTCCGGAGCAGGCTCCCTGCGGCAGAAGGATCCACGGGTCACCGCCAGCCGCGCACTGGACGTGATCGTGCACGGGGTGGGCCGGGTCGAGGGCTTTCCGCCGGACTCCAGCCCGCCCGAGACCCAGTCCGGCTGGTACGACCGCCTGCGCGAGTGGGGCCTGCCGACCAGCGACCGGATCAAGGTCGTGCCGGACCTGGCCGCAGTGCACGAGTACATCGGCTTCTACGCCGAGCACCGGCACGATCCGCCGTACGAGATCGACGGCGTGGTGGTCAAGCTGGACCGGCTGGACGAGCAGCGCGCGCTCGGGGCCACCTCGCGCGCCCCGCGCTGGGCCATGGCCTTCAAATACCCGCCGGAAGAGGTCAATACCCGGCTGCTGGACATCCAGGTCAACGTGGGCCGGACCGGCCGGGTGACCCCGTTCGGCGTGATGGAGCCGGCCAAGGTCAGCGGTTCGACGGTGGAGATGGCCACCCTTCACAACGCCGACGAGGTGAAGCGCAAGGGCGTGCTGATTGGCGACATGGTCGTCCTGCGCAAGGCCGGGGACGTGATCCCGGAGATCGTCGGGCCGGTGGTCGACCTGCGCACCGGGGACGAGCGCGAGTTCGAGTTCCCGACCCACTGCCCGGCCTGCGGCACCGAACTGGTCCGGCCCGAAGGCGAGGCCGACACCCGCTGCCCCAACACCCGGGCCTGCCCGGCCCAGCTCCGGGAACGCCTGTTCCACCTGGCCGGACGGGGCGCGTTCGACATCGAGGTGCTCGGCTACGAGGCGGTCACCGCCCTGCTCGACGACCATCTGGTCACCGACGAGGGTGACCTGTTCGACCTGACCGAGGACCAGCTCGCGACCTCACCGTTCTTCGTCAACAAGGAGGGCACGCTCAAGATCAACGCCGGGCGGCTGCTGGCCAACCTGGAGGTGGCCCGGCAGCGCCCGCTGTGGCGGATCCTGGTCGCGCTGTCCATCCGGCACGTCGGCCCGACTGCGGCCCGGGCCCTGGCCACCGAGTTCGGCTCGCTGGACGTGATCGCCGCCGCCAGCGAGGAGCAACTGGCCCTGGTCGACGGCGTCGGCCCGACGATCGCGGCCTCGGTGGTCGACTGGTTCGGCGTGGACTGGCACCGCGCCATCGTGGACAAGTGGCGCGCGTCCGGGGTGCGCATGGAAGAGGAGGGCTTCGACCCGACCGGGGCCAAGCCCCGGCTGCTGGCCGGGGTCACCGTGGTCATCACCGGGTCGCTGGCCGAACTCAGCCGGGACGAGGCGGCCGAGGCCGTCCGGTCGGCCGGGGGCAAGGTCACCGGTTCGGTCTCCAAGAAGACCGGCTTCGTCGTGGCGGGGGACAACCCCGGGTCCAAGTACGACAAGGCGGTCGAGGTCGGCGTCCCGGTCCTGGACGAGGCGGGCTTCCGCCTGCTGCTGGCCCAGGGCCCGGACGCCGTCCGCCCCGCACCCGCCGAGGAGCCTGCCGAAGAGCCGAAGCAAGAGCCGAAGCAAGAGCCGAAGCAAGAGCCGAAGCCCGCGGAACAGCCTGAGCCCGCAGAGAGTTAACGCCACGTAAATGGGATTGGGTGCAGGCGCAAGCCTTCTAGGATGGCGTGCATGTCCATTACCCGCGACGAGGTCGCCCATCTGGCCCGGCTGTCGAGGCTTGCCCTCAGTGACGAGGATCTGGATCACCTCGCGCCCCAGCTGAACCAGATCATCTCGTCGGTCGCCCGGGTCCAAGAGGTTGCCGCCGAGGGGATCCCGCCGACCTCGCACGCCCTACCGCTGACCAACGTTTACCGCGAGGACGAGCCGCGCCCCTGCCTGCCGGTCGACGTCGTGCTCTCCCAGGCGCCCGCGGTGGAACAGCAGCGGTTCAAGGTGCCCCGGATTCTGGATGAGGAACTGCCCGATGAGTGACGATCTCACGCGGATGACCGCAGCCGAGCTCTCCGGCGAGCTGCGGGCCAAGAACGTCTCGGCCACCGAGGTCACCCAGGCCCATCTGGACCGGATCGCCGCCGCCGACGACCACGTACACGCGTTCCTGCACGTCGCGACCGAGCAGGCGCTGGCCGCGGCCCGGAGCGTGGACGACCGCCGTGCGGCCGGGGCGGAGCTCGGCCCGCTGGCCGGCGTCCCGGTGGCGCTGAAGGACGTGTTCACCACCACGGACATGCCGACCACGGCCGGGTCGAAGATCCTCAACGGCTGGCAGCCGCCGTACGACGCGACGATCACCACCCGGCTGCGTGACGCCGGGGCGATCATCTTGGGCAAGACCAACATGGACGAGTTCGCCATGGGCTCCTCCACCGAGAACTCCGCCTTCGGTCCCAGCCACAACCCCTGGGACCTGGACCGGATCCCCGGCGGCTCGTCCGGCGGTTCGGCCGCCGCGGTGGCTGCGTACGAGGCGCCGCTGGCCATCGGCACCGACACCGGTGGCTCGATCCGGCAGCCCGCCGCGGTGTGCGGTATCACCGGGATGAAGCCGACCTACGGCGGCAACTCCCGGTACGGCCTGATCGCGTTCGCGTCGTCGCTGGACACGCCGGGCCCGCTGGCCCGGACCGTGCTGGACGCGGCGCTGCTGCAGGAGGCCATCTCCGGGCACGACCCGATGGACGCCACCTCGATCCCGGAGGCCGCGCCCCCGGTGGTGGCCGCGGCCCGGCAGGCCGACGTGTCCGGGCTGCGCATCGGCGTGGTCACCGAGCTGTCCGGCGAGGGGTACCAGCCCGGCGTGCTGGCCCGGTTCCAGCAGGCGGTAGACCTGCTGGAGTCGCTGGGGGCCAAGGTCACCGAGGTGTCCTGCCCGCACTTCCGGTACGCGCTGCCCGCCTACTACCTGATCGCGCCGAGCGAGTGCTCGTCCAACCTGGCCCGGTTCGACGCCATGCGGTACGGGCTGCGGGTCGGTGACGACGGCAGCCGCAGCGCGGAAGAGGTGATGGCGCTGACCCGCGAGGTCGGGTTCGGGGCCGAGGTCAAGCGGCGCATCATGCTCGGCACCTATGCCCTGTCCAGCGGGTACTACGACGCCTACTACGGCAAGGCGCAGCAGGTCCGCACGCTGATCGCCCGCGACTTCGAGGCCGCGTTCGGCCAGGCCGACGTGCTGGTCTCGCCGACCACGCCGACCACCGCGTTCAAGATCGGCGAGCGGGCCGACGACCCGATGGCCATGTACCTGGCCGACCTGGCCACGATCCCGTCCAACCTGGCCGGCAACGCCGCCCTGTCGGTGCCGTGCGGCCTGGCCCCGGAGGACAATCTGCCGGTCGGCCTGCAGATCATGGCCCCGGTGCTAGCCGACGACCGGGCCTACCGGGTGGCCGCCGCGGCCGAGGCCGCGTTCACCGAGCGCTGGGGCCACCCGCTGCTGGCCGACGCGACCGGGCCGGCCAGCCTGGCCAGCACCGCCCGCAGCGCGGCCAGCGACACCACGAAGGGAGCGGGCCGATGACCACGCCCACACTCGTGCCCTACGCCGAGGCGGTGGCGCGTTACGAGCCGGCCATCGGCCTGGAGACCCACGTCGAGCTGGGCACCCGGACCAAGCTGTTCTGCGGCTGCCCGGCCACCTTCGGCGGTGAGCCCAACAGCCAGACCTGCCCGACCTGCCTGGGCCTGCCCGGGTCCCTGCCGGTGCCGTCCCGGACCGCGATCGAGTACGCGATCAAGATCGGGCTGGCCCTGAACTGCTCGATCGCCGAGTGGTGCCGGTTCGCGCGGAAGAACTACTTCTACCCCGACATGCCCAAGGACTTCCAGATCTCCCAGTACGACGAGCCGCTGTGCACCGACGGCTGGCTCGACGTCACGGTCGAGGACGAGAACGGGGCCGAGACGCAGGTCCGGGTAGGCATCGAGCGGGTCCACATGGAGGAGGACACCGGCAAGTCGCTGCACGTGGGCGGGGCCACCGGCCGCATCCACGGCGCCGACTACTCGCTGGTCGACTACAACCGGGCCGGCATTCCGCTGGTCGAGATCGTGACCAAGCCGATCACCGGCACCGGCGCGCTGGCCCCCCTGGTGGCCCGGGCCTACGTCACCGAGCTGCGGGACGTGCTGCGTTCGCTCGGCGTGTCCGACGTCCGGATGGAGGAGGGCTCGCTGCGCTGCGACGTCAACACCTCCATCGCCCCGATCGGGTCGGCCCAGCTCGGAACCAGGACCGAGACCAAGAACGTCAACTCGCTGCGCTCGGTCGAGCGGGCCGTCCGGTCCGAGATCGAGCGCGAGGCCGGGGTGCTGGACGCCGGCGGCACGGTGGCGCTGGAGACCCGGCACTTCCACGAGGACACCGGGATCACCACGTCCGGCCGGAGCAAGGAAGAGGCCGAGGACTACCGGTACTTCCCCGAGCCGGACCTGGTGCCGCTGGCCCCGTCGCGGGAGTGGGTGGAGCAGATCCGCCGCACGCTGCCGGAGCTGCCCTCGGTCCGGCGGCAGCGGCTGCAGGCCGCGTGGGGCCTGTCCGATGGTGACCTGGCCGCGTTGCGCAATGCGGAGGCCATTGACCTGGTGGCGGACACCGTGGCGGCCGGCGCCTCCCCAGCCGACGCCCGCAAGTGGTGGCTGGGTGAGCTGTCCCGGCGCGCGCACGAGACCAGCACCGAGCTGACCGCGCTGGCCATCACCCCGGCCCAGGTGGCCCGGGTGGCCGAGCTGGTCGCCTCGGGTGCGCTCAACGACAAGCTGGCCCGCCAAGTCCTCGACGGCGTGCTGGCGGGCGAGGGTGACCCGGACGAGGTGGTCAAGACCCGCGGCCTGGCCATCGTCAGCGACGACGGCGCCCTGACCAGCGCCGTGGACGAGGCCATCGCGGCCAACCCGGAGGCTGCTCAGAAGATCCGCGACGGCAACGTGAATGTGGTGGGTGTCCTGATCGGCGCGGTCATGAAGGCCACCCGCGGCCAGGCCGACGCCGCCCGCGTCCGCGAGCTGATCCTGGAACGCCTCAGCTAGCGCCTTGGTTAGCTAGCATCGCCTTGGTCAGCTAGCACTGCGCTGAGCGGCGGCTCGGCCCGAGTCCCGCTCAGCGGGGGAAGGCCGACCGCCGCCAGCCGCCCGGGCTGGGCGAGACCGGTTCCCGCATCAGCCGGCTCCGGTCCGCCCATATCGAAAGGGTTCGCGACCGGGCCGGCGGTGCCGGTTTGCCGCGCAGCGCCAGGACGGCGATGATCGCGGCGATCTCTTCGGGCGTGGCGTCGCCGCGGACGACGCGGAGCATCGGCTCGCGGGGCTGCTTGCTGGGCTGATCGGAGGGCTGGTCCGGCACGGACCCAGCTTACGGGCCCCGCCCAGAGGCCGCAGGGCAGCTAGGGGCGCAGGCCGAACTCGCGGTGCAGGCGGCCCCAGAACGCGTCCCGCAGCCACTCCCGGGCTTCCTGGTAGGCCCGCAGCGACAGGCCCAGCTCCTTCTCCGCCTCGACCAGGAGTTCCTTGTCGATGACGGGCGGCAGGATCGGGCCGGGCAACAGGTCACGGATGTTGTCGTCGCCCCGGGTCAGGAGCCACTTCTGGGCCACGTGCTCGCCCGCCTCCTCGACCCGGTCCCGATCCGGCCCGAGCCGGGGCCCGGGCTCGGCGCCCGAGCTGGCGGCGCTGATCGTCTCCGGCACCGACGGCGGGCTCGGCGGATCGGCCGGTGGCACGAAGCTGCCGGGCGCGGGCCCGCCCGGCACGGGGTAGGCCAGGTGCGGAGGCTTGGACGGCGGGCGGGGTGGTGTCCGGTCCCCGAACAGTTCCGCCGGGGACGGCACCACCGGCACGTCCTCGGTCCGTGAGCTCTCGGACCCGGGCTGGCGGGTGAAGTAGGGGCGGACGAAGGCGGAGTCCAGGACCTCCACGGTGTCCGATTCCCAGACCAGCCGCTCGGCCTGGTTGGTGCCGTACGGGGGGTCGATACCCCACAGATGCACCCGGACGCCGTAGGCCTGGGCCGCCTCGACCGCGGGCACCATGTCCTCGTCCCCGGCCACCAGCACGGCGTCGGTGATGGCCCGGTGCCGGGCCAGCGCCTCCATGTCCGCGCGGATCTGGGCGTCCACGCCCTTCTGCTGACCCCGGGCGTTCAGGTTGCCCAGCCGCAGCTTGACCTGGGGCAGCTGGGCGATGACCCGCTGGTCGATGGTGGGCACCCGGTCCCGGGCCGCGTCGTACCAGTAGACCCGGAGCAGCTCGCCCCGGACGAGCTCGTCGGCGTGCTTGCTGATGGCCTGGATGAGCGGCACAGCGTCGACCCGGAAGTCCCGCCGCGAGCTGGTCTGGAGCAGCAGCTCGCCGGCGGCAGCGAAAATGTAGCCCACGTCAACCATCACGGCGTAGCGGGCCAGCAGCGGTACCGGGGCTCCGTATTCGCTCATCGTGTTCCCGACTCTAGGCCAGGACTCCCGGTGGCCGGACCACGGCGCGCCCTGGCCACCCGCGCCCACCGGGGGGTTCATTAAAAATAATCAATGCCGTGGCGGGCCGGACCGAACCGTCGGCCGGGCCGGGTATAGGACCAGGTCAAACGGGCATCACGTGCCGGGCCCACCCATAACGGGCTCGCCCACAACGGGTCCGATCAGGCCGGCCTTGCGCCAGAAGTGCCGGGCCGGCCCGGACATCAGGCCCGCGGCGGTGAACGTGTCCACCGCCTGCCGGGCGAACCAGGTTTTCGACACCCGCCAGTGCGGGTTCCGCTGGGCCACCCGCCGGGCCTGCCGGGGGTCCAGCCCGACGGCCGCGTAGCAGTCCGGGTGGATCAGGCGATCGGTGGCGTGCAGGGCCACCAGGGCCAGCGCCATCCGGCTGTAGGCCCGGGTCAGCCGGTGGCGGCGGGGCCAGTCCCGGATCAGCTCCTCGCGGGCGTAGCGCATGTGCCGCGCCTCCTCGGTGACGTGCAGCCGGGCCACCGCCCGGGTCAGCGGCTCCAGTTGCTTGTCCGCCATCATCTCGCGCTGCATCTGGTCCAGCAGTTCCTCCACGAACAGCGCTGCGCTGAACGTGAGCGGCCCGTTGGAGGTGGTCTTGAACCAGCGGCCGAGGAGCCGGCCCACCCGGTCCAGCGGGTAGTAGGGCGCGCCCAGCTTGGTCACGAACCGGGCGAACATGACCGAGTGCCGGCACTCGTCGCCGATCTCGGTGTACGAGTACTGCACGTGGCTGCTGGTCGGGTCCCGGTCGTAGGCGTGCCGGATCAGCATCTGCATCAAGATCGTCTCGAACCAGATGCCGACGCAGGCGAC
Source organism: Streptosporangiaceae bacterium (assembly GCA_965277615.1). GTDB lineage: Bacteria > Actinomycetota > Actinomycetes > Streptosporangiales > Streptosporangiaceae > Bog-532. Next base: position 2,735,876 of record CBDIDG010000005.1, read on the forward strand.
GCTGGCCACCTCCTGGCGGGACAGCTCCTTGCGCTGGGCCTCGGTCAGCTGGTCCCACAGCTCGGTGCCGTACAGCGACACCCGATGCGGCGCGATCGCGTACCGGTCCGGGTCGACCGGCGTCTCCCAGTCGATCGTGGTCAGCGGGTCGTAGGACGCCTTGGCCGAGGAACGCAGCAGGCGCCGGGCGATGTCTTCGCGGTCGGTCGGGCGGAGCGTGGTGTTCATGCTGGCTGGTCCTCTCGGTACCGGTCCTCCCGGTCCTGTTCCTCCCGGTCCAGGTGGCGCTGGCGCAGGCTGGCCGCGAGCGCGGCGCCGGAGAAGCCGTCGTGGCGGGCCAGCCGGCCGACCCGGGCGGCGATGGCCCGGTCCAGCAGGCCGGGCGCATGCCGGGCCAGGTGCAGCGCGGCGGTGCCGGGCCTGGTCGCGGCCACGTCGCGCGGGGGATGGGCGGCCGCCGCGGCCGACACCGCGGTCAGCACGGTGTCCCGGACGCGCTCGGCGGGGACCAGCCCGTCCAGCGACACCCCGGCGGCGCGGGACCGGTCGTGAATCGGGGTGTCCACGTAACCGGGGTAGACGGTGGTCACGCCCAGATGGGTGCCGTACTCCAGCCGCAGCACGTCCGCGTACGCGGTCAGCGCCCGCTTGGACACCGTGTAGGCCGCGGTGAACGGCATGGTCACCCCGGCCAGCAGGGACGCGGTGATGACCACCCGCCCGCGCGCGGCCAGCAGCGCGGGCAGGGCCGCGGCGGTCACCCGCCACGGGCCGAGCAGGTTGACCTCCAGGGCCTCGTGCACCGCGGCGTCCGGCGCGCGCCCCACGTCCACGGCGGGCCCGACGCCGGCGTAGTGGATGAGCACGTCAAGCCGGCCGCCGAGCAGCCTGCTCGCCTCCCCGACGGCCGCCGTCACCTGCTGATCGTCGCCGACGTCGCAGGCCAGCACGCGGTCACCGGGGATGCGGTCCAGGCCGACCGCGTCGGCCCCCAGGTACCGCAGTACGGACAGGGTGGCCGACCCGAACGCGCCCGCGGCGCCGGTCACGATGGCCGTCCGCCCGGCCAGCGCGTGGCGGGCGGACAAGCTCTTCAGGGTCTCGCGGTGGGCCATGCCTCAAAAGTAACAACGAACATTGTCTCAATGCAACGAGTAATAGTCGCGGCCGCCGGCCATCGCCGCTGCGTAAGGTTGGACCATGGCCGAGTACCGGATCGACGAGCTGGCCCGGCTGGCGGGGGCCACCGTCCGCAATATCCGCGTCTACCAGGACCGCGGCCTGCTGCCGCCGCCCCGCCGGGACGGCCGGGTCGGTATCTACACCGACGCCCACCTGGCCCGGCTGCGCCTGATCGGCCAGCTGCTCAAGCGCGGCTACACGTTCGCCACCATCGGCGAGCTGCTGAGCGTGTGGGAACGCGGTGGCGACGTGGCCGAGATCCTCGACCTGGAGTCGGCCGTCGGCCTGCCCTGGTCGGATGAGATCCCGGCCTACGTCACCACGGACCGGCTGACCGAGATGTTCGGCGCCGAGGCCACCGCGGGCAACATCGCCCGGTCGGTGGAGCTCGGCCTGCTGGAACCGGACGGGATGAGGTACCGGGTGCCGAGCCCGCGGCTGCTGAACGCCGGCGCCGAGCTGGTCGCGGCGGGGATGCCGCTGCCGGCCGTGCTCGACCTGGCCGGACGGCTGCGGGCCCAGGTCGACGCGGCCGCCCGCGACCTGGCCGGCACGGTGACCCGGTACGTGCTGGTCGGCCGGCTCCAGGACGGCCTGTTGCAGGGCCAGGACATCGCGGAGGTGGCCGAGATCACCCGCCGGATCCGCCCGCTGGCCCAGACCGCGGTGGACGCGATGCTGGCCCAGGCCATGGCCCAGCACGTCCCGGAGGCCCTGGGCGACCACTTTGCCCGGGTGCTCGACCACCTCGAACGGGATAAGTCCGTCTCGGTGGTTGAAGGCGTAGGGTTTGACCCGTGACGAGCCAGGGTGAGTTCTTCCGCAGTGTCGTACCGGATGACGCGCTGTCAGGGCACGACTTCGACACCAGCGTCGCGCACCCGGCCCGGATCTGGGACGTCTTCCTCGGCGGCAAGGACAACTTCGCCGCCGACCGGGCCGCCGCCGAGGGTGTGCTGGCCGCCTCGCCAGTGGTGGCCGAGGTGGCCCGGGCCGACCGGGCGTTCCTGGCCAGCGTGGTCAACTATCTGGTCACCGAAGTGGGCGTTCGGCAGTTCCTGGACATCGGCACCGGCCTGCCCACGGCCAACAACACCCACGAGGTCGCGCAGCGGGCCGCGCCCGAGTCCCGCATCGTCTACGTCGACAACGACCCGATCGTGCTGGCGCACGCCCGGGCCCTGCTGACCAGCGACCCGCGCGGCGTCACCGCATACATCGACGCGGACGTGCGTAACACCGGCCAGGTCCTGGAACAGGCCTCCGGCACCCTGGACTTCAGCCAGCCGGTCGCGATCCTGCTGCTCGGCATCCTGCCGTTCATTCCGGACGCTGACGAGCCACACGTGCTCACTGCCCGCCTGATGGCCGCCGTCCCGCCCGGGAGCTACCTGGCCATCTCCCATGGCGCCAGTGACATCCAGGTGGTCTCGGTCACCGAGGCCAACCACGCCTACAACAAGCGTTCGGCCGTCGCACTCAACCTCCGCACCAAGGCCGCCGTCACTCGCATGTTCGGCAACCTGGAGCTGGTGCCGCCTGGCGTCGTCCCGCTGGACCACTGGCGCCCCGGGCAGCCCGCTCCGGCCGGCGACGGCGGTCTGCCCTGCTACGGCGCGCTGGGCCGCAAGTCCTAGCCGTCCCCGTCCCCGTCACCGCCGTCGGCGCTGCCCCGGTTGGCCCCCTGGAGCCTGGCCAAGGTGAGGACCTGCGTGCCCGCAGGAACCTTGAAGTTCGCAAACGGCATGGCGCTTCTCCTACTTTCCGTGCGGGTCGGCGGCGTTGAGGGTGGCCACCACCTGGTCGTAGTCGCCGCGGGCTTCGCCGTAGCGCAGGAACTTCACCCGCTCGACCTGGATTTCCTTTGCGTCGGGCTGAGACTCAAGTAGACCCACGGCTTCGGTGATGAACTCGTCCAGCGGCATGGCCTGCTCGTTGTCCTCCTGGCCCGGGACCAGCCCGGTCCGCACCGACGGCGGCACGAGCTCGATGATCTGCACGCTCGTGTCCGCGTACTGCAGCCGGATCGACTCGCTGAGCAGATGGATCGCGGCCTTGGACGCGCTGTAGCTGGGGGTGGCGGCCAGCGGCGTGAACCCCAGACCAGAGGACACAGTGATGATGGTGGCGGCCGGCTGGGCCTCCAGGTGCTCGATGAACGCGGCGATCAGCCGAATCGGGCCGAGCACGTTGGTGGTGATGACCGACTCGGCCGAGGCCGCGAACTTTTCCGGCTGGTGCCAGTCCTCCACCTGCATGATGCCCGCCATCGGGATCAGCACGTTCAGGTCCGGGTACCGGCCTATTACCTCCCGGGCGGCCGATGCGATGCTGGCGGCGTCGGCCGTGTCGATCGGCACCGTGCCGAGGCCGGGATGGTCGGCGGCGATCTGCTTGAGCCGGTCGGTGCGGCGGCCACCGATGATGACGGTGTTCCCCCGGGCCTGCAGTTCGAGGGCCAGGGCCAAGCCGATGCCGCTCGTGGAGCCGGGGATGAAGATGGTGTTCCCGGAGATGTTCATGCCTCGATGGTGGCCCGGCCAGCCTGGTTGGGGCAGAGACCGGTTATCGGGGGACTGCCGATCCCTGGTTGGCCACCACCGTGGGCGGATAATGGGGTGATGGACCGAGCCGCCCTGGCCGGCTTCCTCCGGCACCGCCGGGAAGCCTTGCAGCCCGAAGACGTCGGGCTGCCCGCCGGTGTCCGCCGCCGGGCCCCGGGTCTGCGGCGGGAAGAGGTCGCGTCCCTGGCCCTGATGTCGACCGACTACTACACCCGGCTGGAGCAGCAACGCGGCCCGCAGCCCAGCGCGCAGATGCTCGCGTCCATGGCCCGGGCCTTGCGGCTGACCACCGACGAGCGCGACTACCTGTTCCGCGTGGCCGGGCACAACCCGCCCGCCGCCACGGCCGCGGCCAGCCACGTCGCCCCCGCGCTGCTGCGGGTGCTGGACCGCCTGGACGACACCCCGGCCATGATCTTGTCCCGGCTGGGCGAGGTGCTGGTGCAGAACCGGATGGCCGTGGCCCTGTTCGGTGACCGGTCCGGCCACACCGGCCTGGCCCGCAGCGAGATCTACCGCTGGTTCACCGACCCGGCCGAGCGGCGGATCTACCCCGAGGACGACCAGCCCCGCCAGAGCCGCAGCCAGGTCGCGAACCTGCGCGCCGCCTACGGGGTGATGGGCCCCCGGTCGGCCGCGGGCGAGCTGGTGCGGGCGCTACAGCGGGCCAGTCCCGAGTTTGCCGCGCTGTGGGACCGCCACGAGGTGGCCCAGCGCTTCGCCGACCACAAGATCCTGCTGCACCCGGAGCTCGGTCCCATCGAGCTGGACTGCCAGGTCTTGTTCACCGAGGACCAGTCCCAGGCCCTGCTGGTCCTGACCGCCCCGCCGCACACCGAGGGCTACGAGAAGCTCCAGCTACTGTCCGTTCTGGGCCAGCAGCAGTTCGCCTGAGGGGACCGCCCGTGGTCTAGGGTGAAACGGCTGCAGATGGCTTGTACCGCGCTGACCGGCGCGACGTGACGCTCGGAAGCGGTCACCGCCGTCTCCTGGAGCAGAGAGGACGCCGCCGTGCCGCCACGGGCCGTCGGCGTGTGGCTGTCGATCACCTCTCTGGCCCGCGACGAAGGAACCCCGGTGGCGATCCGGCACGCGGTCATGGCCTGCGCGGACGCGCTCGGAGCGGAAGCGGCCCTGCTGCTGGCCCCGGACAACCGGCCCTACGAGCCGGTGTTCGCCACCGGTGCGCGCAGTGACGAGCTGACCGACCTCCAGACCACTCTGGGTGAAGGGCCGGCCGTCGAGGCCAGCACCGGCCAGGGGCCGGTGCTGGGCGCCGATCTGCGGACCGCCGGATCCCGGGCCCGCTGGCCGCAGTTCGCGCCGGTGGCGCTGGCCCACGGGGTAGCGGCGGTCTTCGCGGTCCCGGTGGGCTCGGGCGCGGCCCGGCTCGGCGTGCTCTGCCTGTATCGGGAGCAGGCCGAGGAGCTGACCCGCGACCAGCTCGATACCGTGCTGCTGTACGCGGACGCGGCCCTGATGCTGGCCCTGGACGATCGCGGTGGCCTCGCCCCGGGCTCGGCCGAGCTGATCGGCCCGTCGTTCTCCGAACGGCGGGCCGAGGTGCACCAGGCCACCGGGATGATCTCCGTCCAGGTCGGTATCTCCGTCACCGATGCGCTGGTGATGCTACGGGCCTGCGCCTACGCCGCCGGCCGTCCCATCGCCGAGATCGCCGCCGACGTGATCGGGCGGCGTCTTTCCTTCGCCGATGGCCACGAGACCCCCGGGCGCCGGCCGGCCCGGCCCGGGCCCCTGGACCAGAATCATGACCCGAACCACGACGGCCGCGATCAGAACCACGACGGCCGTGACCAGAACCACGACCACCATGACCGGAACCACGTCCAGGACCCTGCGGACACCAATGAGATGGAGGGGCAATGAGCCCTTCGGACAGCCGGGCGTGGCGGGCTTTCGTCAACGTCGCCGACACGCTGGTCGCCGACTTCGACATCATCGAGTTCCTGGGCCTGCTGGCCGATTACGGGGTCGAACTGCTCGGCGTATCGGCCTGCGGGATCCTGCTCGCCGATCCCGAAGGCGGCCTGAACCTGGTGGCCGCGTCGACCGAACGGGTCCGGGCCCTGGAACTGTTCCAGGTGCAGACCGACGAGGGCCCGTGCCTGGACGCCTACCGCACGATGACCGCGGTGACGTGCCCCAACCTGGCCACCGCGGCCGATCGGTGGCCGACCTTCGCTCCGGCCGCCGAGGCCGCCGGGTTCACCGCGGTCCACGCCATGCCGATGCGGCTGCGCCAGCAGGCCGTAGGGGCCTTCAACCTGTTCTCCGCCTTGCCCGGGCCCCTGGACGACGAGACCATCGAGCGCGGCCAGGCCCTGGCCGACGTGGCCACGATCGGCATCCTGCACGAGCGGGCCATCCGGCGCCAGGAGATGGTGACCGAGCAGTTGCAGGTCGCGCTGAACAGCCGGATCGTGATCGAGCAGGCCAAGGGGGTGCTGGCCGAGCGGCTGCAGGTGAGCATCGATGACGCCTTCATCACCCTGCGGAGCTACGCCCGCCTGAACAACCGCAAGCTGGCCGAGGTGGCTCAGGCCGTCGCCACCGGTGAGCTCAGCATTCCGCTCCGCGGCAACTGACCCAGGTCCTTGGGTTACCGGTCCGGCCCGGCGATCCGGTCAGGCCGCACGCCTACCTGGCCCTCGGGGCCCGCAGGACCCCACCCTGCCTGCCGCGCGCGAAATCAGCCCGATGTGCGCGCGGCAGGCAGGTCCCCTCCGGGTACCTTGCGGTCCCCGGGGCATGGTGCGCCGGCGCCGGGAGCGCGCGGCGATGACCCCAGCCGTGGCCGGGGCAAACGTGGGGGAAGCCCGGGATGCCGCGGCTCGGTAGCTCGGACATCCGGATCACTCATCTCCGCTCTCCTCTGCGGCCGGTGCGGCCTTCCCCTGCCGATGCTGGTGACCAGCCGCCGGGGTCTGGAGCGGAGTCGTACTAGCTTTTTCTACTACGTTCGGCCCTGTCCTCGCTAGCCCTGCCCTGTCCTCGCTAGCGCTGCCCTGTCCTGGCTAGCTCTGCCGCGTCCTCGCCAGCCCGGCCGCCGGCCAACAGCAACCGGGCCGCGCCCCGCTACAGCGGGATGTTGCCGTGCTTCTTGGGCGGCAGGGTCTGGCGCTTGGTCCGCAGGGATCGCAGCGCCCGGGTGATCTCGGCCCGGGTCTCCGATGGCCGGATGACCGCGTCCAGGTAGCCGCGTTCGGCGGCGATGTACGGGTTGGCCAGGGTGTCCTCGTACTCGGTCACCCGCTGGGCCCGCACCGCGTCCGGGTCGTCGGTCGCGGCCAGCTCGCGCCGGTACAAGATGTTGACCGCGCCCTGGGCCCCCATCACCGCGATCTGCGCCGTCGGCCAGGCCAGGTTGACGTCGCCGCCCAGGTGCTTGGACCCCATGACGTCGTAGGCACCGCCGTAGGCCTTGCGGGTGATCACCGTGACCTTGGGCACGGTGGCTTCGGAGTAGGCGTAGATCAGCTTGGCCCCGTGCCGGATGATGCCGTTCCACTCCTGGTCGGTGCCGGGCAGGAATCCGGGTACGTCGACGAAGGTCAGGATGGGGATGCTGAACGCGTCGCAGGTGCGCACGAACCGGGACGCCTTCTGCGAGGCGCTGATGTCCAGCGCGCCGGCGAAGTGCATCGGCTGGTTGGCCACCACCCCGACCGAGGCACCGGCCACCCGGCCGAAGCCCACGATGATGTTGGGGGCGAACCCGGCGTGCACCTCGAGGAACTCGCCCTCGTCGAGCACGCCCGCGATGACCGTGTGCATGTCGTAGGGCTGGTTCGGCGAGTCCGGGATCAGGCTGTCCAGCTCCAGGTCGGCGCTGGTGGTCTCCTCGGCCGCGATCGGGTCGGCCGGCGCCCCGGCCACCGGGGGCTCCTCCAGGTTGTTGGACGGCAGGTAGGACAGCAGCTCACGGGCGTAGTCGAAGCAGTCGTCCTCGTCCCGGGCCTGGTAGTGGGCCACCCCGGACTTGACCGCGTGCGCGTGCGCCCCGCCCAGCTCCTCGAACGTGACCTCCTCGCCGGTGACCGTCTTGATCACGTCGGGGCCGGTGATGAACATGTGCGAGGTGCCGTCGACCATGAGGGTGAAGTCGGTGATCGCGGGGGAGTAGACCGCGCCGCCCGCGGCCGGCCCCATGATCAGCGAGATCTGCGGGATCACGCCGGAGGCGATCGTGTTGCGGTAGAAGATCTCCGCGAACAGCCCCAGCGCGACCACGCCCTCCTGGATCCGCGCGCCGCCGCCGTCGTTGATGCCGACGATCGGGCAGCCGACCTTGAGCGCGTGGTCCATGACCTTCACGATCTTGGTCCCGTAGACCTCGCCCAGCGACCCGCCGAACACCGTGAAGTCCTGGCTGAACACGCAGACCTGGCGGCCGTCGATGGTGCCGTGCCCGGTGATCACGCCGTCCCCGTACGGGCGGTTGGCGTCCAGGCCGAAGTCGGTGGACCGATGCCGGGCCAGCTGGTCGAACTCCACGAACGAGCCCGGGTCCAGCAGCCGTTCGATCCGCTCCCGCGCAGTCAGCTTGCCCCGGCTGTGCTGCTTCTCCACCGCCTGGGCCGAGCCGGCGTGGATGGCTTCCTCGCGCCGGTGGTCCAGGTCGGCGAGCTTGCCCGCGGTCGTGTGCAGGTCGTCGGCGGGCTCAGGAGCGTCGGCGGGCTCAGGAGCGTCAGCGGCATCACTGGTCATAGGGGACAGCGTATCGAGGGTGGTCCAGACCCTTTCGCTACGCTGGCCGCGTGACTACCGCACCCGCAGCTCCCGAGCCGGCCAGCCGGGACTTCGACCGGCACCAGATGCCCGGCCCGATGCGGCACGACGTCCGGCTGCTCGGCAGCCTGCTGGGCGAAGTGCTCCGTGACGCCGGCGGCCAGGACCTCCTGGATGACGTCGAGCGACTCCGGCACGCGGTGATCGAGACGCGTCGTCATCCGGAGTCCAAGTCGCTGGACGACATCGCGGCCATGGTGGCGGCCTGGCCGCTGGATCGGGCCGAACAGGTCGCCAGCGCCTTCACCGTCTACTTCCACCTGGCCAACCTGGCCGAGGAGCACCAGCGGATCCGGGCCCTGCGGGAACGGGACACTGACGGGCACCCGCTGCCGGAGTCGCTGGCCGCCACCGTGCAGGACATCCGGGCCACTCAGGGCGAGGAACGGCTCGACGGGCTGCTGGACGGCCTGCGCGTGCACCCCGTCTTCACCGCGCACCCGACCGAGGCCCGGCGCCGGGCCGTGGTCGCCTCGCTGCGGCGGATCTCGCTGCTGGTCGACGCGCTGGACGACCCGCGGGCCGCGGCCACCGACCGGGCCGAGACCTTGCGCGAGCTGCCCGAACAGATCGATGTGCTGTGGCGGACCTCGCAGCTGCGGGTCAACGCCATGGACCCGATCGACGAGGTCCGCACGGTGATGACCGCGTTCGACGAGACCCTGTTCCGGGTGGTGCCGACGCTGTACCGGTCGATGGACCACGCGGTGGCCGGCCGGGACAGCGGCGCCGTCCCCACCCGCGTCCCGGCCTTCCTGCGCTTCGGCAGCTGGGTCGGCGCGGACCGGGACGGGAACCCGTTCGTCACCGCCCGGGTCACCCGCGAGGCCGCCACCATCCAGGCCGAGCACGTGCTGCGCGCGCTGGAGCGGGCCACCAGCCGGATCGGCCGCTCGCTCACCCTGTACGACGCGGCCACCCCCGCCTCGCCGGCCCTGCGCCGGGCGCTGGACGTGGCCACCGCCGCGCACCCGGAGCTGATCGCGGAGATCACCGCCCGCTCGCCCCAGGAGCCGTACCGGACCTACCTGCTGTACGCGGCGGCCCGGCTGGACGCCACCCGGGGCCGCGACGCCGACCTGGCCTACAACGGCCCGGAGGAGTTCCTGGCCGACCTGCGGACCGTCCAGGATTCGCTAGCTGCGGGCGGCGCCCCCCAGCAGGCCTACGGCGAGCTGCAGCACCTGATCTGGCAGGCGGAAACGTTCGGCTTCCACCTGGCCGAGCTGGAGGTGCGGCAGCACAGCGCGGTGCACGCGCGAGCCCTGGCCGAGGCGCGGGCAGGCGGCCAGCTATCCGAGCAGACCGAAGAGGTGCTGGCCACGCTGCGGGTGATCGCCTGGATCCAGCAGCGGTTCGGCGTGGAGGCCTGCCGCCGGTACGTGGTGAGCTTCACCCGGTCCGCGGCCGATATCGCCGCCGTCTACGAGCTGGTCCAGCTGGCCATGCCGGACGGCAACGCCCCCGTGCTCGACGTGGTGCCGCTGTTCGAGACCGGTGAGGACCTGGCCCATGCGGCCAGCGTGCTGAACGAGATGCTGACGCTGGCCCCGGTGGCCGAGCGGCTCGAGGCCACCGGCCGCCAGCTGGAGGCCATGCTCGGCTACTCGGACTCGGCCAAGGAGCTCGGCCCGGCCAGCGCGACCCTGCGGCTGTTCGACGCCCAGGCTGAGATGGCCGCGTGGGCCGACGCCAACGACATCCGGCTGACCATGTTCCACGGCCGCGGCGGTGCGCTCGGCCGGGGCGGCGGCCCGACCGGCCAGGCGGTGCTGGCCCAGGCCCCCGGCTCGGTGGCGGACCGGTTCAAGGTCACCGAGCAGGGTGAGGTCATCTTCGCCCGGTACGGCCAGCCCGCGATCGCGCGGCGGCACCTGGAGCAGGTCACCTCGGCCGTCCTGCTGGCCTCCTCGCCGGACCGCACCGGCGACGCCAGCGAGGTCGCGGGCCGGTTCCGGCCGCTGGCCGACCTGATTGACGACGCCGCCCGGCAGGCGTTCCGCGGCCTGGTCGAGAGCGTGGGCTTCGCCGACTGGTTCGCCCGCATCAGCCCGCTGGGGGAGATCGGCGGCCTGCGGATCGGCTCGCGGCCCGCGCGCCGTGGCCTGTCCCAGGTCAGCCTGGACGACCTGCGCGCCATCCCCTGGGTGTTCGCGTGGTCGCAGACCCGGGTCAACCTGCCCGGCTGGTTCGGGCTCGGCAGCGGCCTGGCCGCGGCCGGCGGCGAGGGTGACGGACGGGGCCTGGCCGAGCTGCGCCGGGCCTACCAGGAGTGGCCGCTGTTCAACGTGCTGCTGGACAACGCCGAGATGAGCCTGGCCAAGACCGACCGCCGGATCGCCGAGCGCTACCTGGCCCTGGGCAGCCGGGACGACCTGTCCGCCCGGGTGCTGGCCGAGTACGACCTGACCCGGCGGCTGGTGCTGGCCGTGACCGAGCACGACCGGCTGCTGGCCGACCGGCCGGTGCTCTCGCGCGCTGTGGCCCTGCGCGACCCGTACGTGGACGCGCTGTCGCACCTGCAACTGCGCGCGCTGGCCGCCCTGCGCGGCCCGGCCGCCGACGACCCGGCCGACCGCGAGCAGCTGGAGCGGCTGCTGCTGCTCACCGTCAACGGCGTCGCGGCCGGCCTGCAGAACACCGGCTGATTTATGCCCCATGTCCCCTACAGTCCGGCTCAGTTCTGGCATAACAACAGAAGTTACGCAGAGTAAAATTCTAACTACAGTTTCAAACTCACCCGGGGTTTCACCTCGTTGTTCTCGCGGAAAGTAACCACTGCCTAACCGCTGGTTACAAAGGAGAACAGACGTTGATGTCACGCCCTCGCCGGATCATTGCCCTGACCGGAATTGTCGCTACCGCCGGCTTCACCTCGCTCGCCGCGGCCACGGTGGCCGGCGCCACCACCAGCCACTGCGCGTCCAACCCGTTCTGCTACACCCAGGAGGTGCACGGCACCAACCTGGTGATGTCCGTCGGCAGCCAGTGGGGGCCGTACTCGAACGAGCAGGTCGTGGTCCAGAAGCAGGACGACAGGAACACGGCCGCGGACTTCCTGGACGGCCTGGCGCCGTTCCCGAAGAAGTCCAACGCAAAGTTCTTCGAGTACGCGCCCAGGGGCCATGCGTCCGGCTACTGCGTGTCCGAGCCGCACAGCCACGCCGCACTGGTGCTGCGCCCGTGCAACGGCTCGGACAATCAGGCCTGGGACGCCACGTCGAGCGGCCCCTCCTATGAGTGGATCAACGAGGCCACCGGCGACGCGATGACCGACCCAGGCCACAACAGCAGCTACGGCCGGGCCGGCACCCAGCTCACCGGCGCGTACGCCACCGGCGCCGCCAGCCAACTCTGGGACGCGGTCGACAGCTGACCAGGGTTGTCCCGTCGCGGGCCCGGCCGCTCGATCGGCCGGGCCCGCGGCATGCACCTGGCCGCCGACGGCGCCCGGAGCTCAGGCCGGCGAAGTTCGCTCCGGTCTGCGTACCCCAGCCGCGCGTCGTCCCCCAATGCCAAGGACCCCCGCCCGGCCCAGCCGGGCCGAGCGGGGGCCCTTTCGCCCTGGGGTCCCCTACTGCACCCAGTGCAGGTAGGTGCCGCTGTCATTGGACGCGCGGGACAGCTCCTCCAGGCTCACGTTCCCTCGGTGGCTGATGTCGATGACGCTCCCGGTCGACGCGCTCAGCCACTGCAGGCCGTGGTTGCTGTTGCCGGTGTCGTTCTGGGTGTCACCGAGGCCGTAGAACTCCTGGCTCGCGCTGTGCCTGCTGCAGCGCTGAAGGGTCAGGCTGCTCCTGGACGCAGTGACGCACAGGCCGGACCGGTGGGCGTTGGGTGCGTATTCAAGCACGCGCTCGTTGTCGTTGCCGTTGGTCTGGTGGGCGTAGAAGTCCGTGGTCTTCGACGTGGTGACGGCATTGCTGCTGACGATGCGGGCGCCGGCGCTCACCCCGCCGTGCGACGGGGTCTGCACGGCCAGGCCATAGCCGCTGTTGGTCACCAGGTCACCGCACGACCCGGCCAGTGCTCCCGTGGCGTTGTTGCAGGCGGTCGTCGATGCGCCCGCCGAGACCACTCCGACGCCGATGCCGCCAGCGGCGAGAGCAGCGGTTGCGGCCACCGCCGCGAAACGAGTCCTGGATACCTTAAACAAGTCCAACTCCTCCAAGCTGATGGGAAAGTCCCCCGGTAATCTGACGCTCGGGAATCGTCAGAACACTTAGTGTGACGCGACCCTCCGGAGTTTGGTTTACACCGAGAGTGATGGACCTGAACCAGGGTTACGGCCCCGAGTTGGCCCCACCGCGGGGCAGTCCCCTGTCCTGAGCACCGGCGCCGGCCGACCCGCGACGCATAGTGCCAGGTAGCCGCCTCCGCCCCATGCTCCACCTCGGCTGCGGGTGACCGAGAGCCGTGAGGCTTTATTAAATATTTAATAGGGTCGCCTCGCTCTGCGGACTCAGCCGTGCGCCTTCCCGCGGCGCCGGCCGCAACGCCCCGCAGACACCCGCGCCACCCCGCCTCAGACGTCCCACGCGCGTTTCGACGACTCAGGCACCCTTCGCCGCCTCAGAGATCCCAAGCACCTCAGGTGTCCAACCCCACCTCGGGAACTCCCAAGCCCGTCCCACCCCAGATCCCCGAGCCGCACGGTGCGAATACCGCCACTACGGCTAGCGTGTGCAAAAACTGTCACCAGGGCGACAGTTTCTGCACACGGTATTAGCGAGCCTGGGTATCTGGCGGTGCGACGTCACACGGGGCCGGCGTGCAGGGCGGCGATCCGGCGGGCAGTCCGGCGCAACTCGCTGCGGAGCTCGGGCGGCTGGAGCACCTCGACCTCGGGGCCCAGGGCCAGCAGGTCCAGCACGGCCCCCTCGGTCGTCCCGAACCGTATCCAGGCCTCCACCCAGTCCTCCCGCTCACCCGCCCGGCCGCCTCCCCGGCCCGGGAGCTCTGGCCCCCCGTCCGCCGGGACATGCTGCTGGCGTCGTAGCCGCAGTCCGTCCGGGCGGCCGAGCAGGGCGGCCAGCCGCCGTCCGCGCGGGGAGATCCGGATCAGTGCCCGCGCCGGGGCGCTCGCCGGGCCATCCGCCGCGCCGCTCGCCGGGCCACTCGCTGAGCCGGGCTCAGGACGGGCCGGCGGCCGGCGGACCCCGGGTAGCTCGCTGGTGAACCCGTCCAGCAGCGCGAACCCGCCGTGCCGCCCCCGGGCCGCGTACACCGGGATGCCCGCGCTGCTCAGGGCGTCCAGGTCGCGCAGCACCGTGCGCGGCGAGACCTCCAGGGCGGCCGCGAGCTCGGTCGTGCTCATCCGGCCCCGGGATTGCAGCAAGCTGACCAGGGTCATGAGCCGGCTGGCTCTCATGACGTAAATCCCATCACAAAATCATGACAAGAGATGTCACGTATTGCCTGCGATACTGCCAGCATCGGCTACCTGAGGGGGAACTCGTGACGGACAACACCGTGGCTGGCTCTGGCACCGCCGCTGATCCGTGGATCCTGAGCACGCCGCCTGGCCGGTCCGACTTTGAGGCCTGGCGCGAGCCCGACGCCGAGCCGCCCGCCCTGGTCGTTCAGGTGGGCAGCACCCAGCTCCGTTACCAGCTGCGGTGCATCGAGGACCTGCAGGCCATGCTGAAGGAGCGCGGTGACTGGGTGCCGCTGGGCAACGCGGACGAGCAGAAGCCCGCCGCCGACGGCACCGTCGAGGCCTGGGGCCGGTCCGAGACCAACCCGGTCGGCGGCTGGTACGGCCTGAAGAAGGGGTTGCGTGGCCGGTTCGGCAACTACGTGCCGCCGGTGCTGGAGGTACTGGGCCTGGCCGAGGTCGAGCACAACGCCCGCAACAACCGCATGCGCGCCGTCTGACGCCTGAGCCCTGTCGGACGCCGGAACCCCGGCTGGCAAGATGGCCGCCATGGCAGCAGAGGCAACAGGTACCCACGCGCTGGGCGAGGCCGACTTCGCGGTCCCGCGCACGGACCGGTACTTCGAGGACTATGTGACCGGCGCCGTCTACGAGTACGGCTACGTCAGCGTGACCGAGCCCGAGATCATCGAGTTCGCCCGGCAGTTCGACCCGCAGCCGATGCATGTGGACCCGGAGTACGCGGTCACCGGGCCGTTCGGCGGCATCATCGCCAGCGGCTTTCACACCGCCGGGCTCTTCATGCGCCTGTACGTCGAGCACTACATCTCGCGGGTGGCCAGCCTGGCCTCGCCCGGCATCGACGAGATCCGCTGGCCCACCCCGGTGCGGCCCGGCGACAAGCTCTGGATCCGGACGACGATCCTGGAGACGCGGCGGTCCGAGTCCAAGCCGGATCGCGGCCTGGTTCACACCCGGGGCGAGATGTTCGCCGACGACGACCGGCCCGTTCTCAGCCTGGTCGCCCTCAACTTCCTCAAGGCCCGCGACCCCGCCAGCTGACCGGTCCCCGGCCCCGACCCGAGGCGCGGCCCGGCCCCGCGTGAGCCCCACCCCAGCGCGGGCCCCGCGAGCCTTGGCCCTGCGGGCCCCAACTACGCACCCGTTGACGCCTTTGGGCGCACCATAGTGCGCCCTTTGGCGCCAACGGTGTCGCTCAAGCCCCCCCAATAGCGTCATTGGGGGGCAGCCCACAACCCGGCCGCCGTCCCGTTTGTCGCGATATAGCTTCATCATCGGAAGCTCAAGTTATATCGTGTCGCCATGACCACGGCGCCCTCACCAGCCCGGCCCCGGCGGATCGGCGGCCGGGTCCTCAGCGCCTTCTCGGCCACCGGCACGGTGACCTCGATCGAACCGGCCGCCGCGCACCTGCGCCGGATCAGGATCGAGGGCGATGAAGTGGCCCGGCTGGACTGGGTACCGGGCCAGCAGGTCCGCGTGCACACGACCGACCTGCTGGACCCGCACAACTGGCGACGGCCGCGGGACATCCTGCGGACCTACTCGGTGTGGCGTTACGACGGCGGCCTGGAGCTGGTGGTCCTCGACCACGACACCGGCGGTCCCGGCGCGCGCTGGGCCCGCGAGCTGCAGACCGGCCAGCTGGTTACGTTCAGTCATCCGGAGGGCTCGTTCGTGCTCCGCGACGACGCGCCGTATCACGTGTTCGTGGGGGAGGAGACGGCGTCGGTCGCGTTCGGGGCGATGCTGGCCGCCCTCCCCGCAGGCACGCCTGTCTATCCCGTGCTGGAGGTGGCCCGGCCGGACGGCCAGCTGCCGCTCGGCCCGGACGTGTCCTGGCTGCACCGGGACGGCCGGTCCGCGGCCGCATCGGCCACACTGCTGGAGGCCGCCCGCCGGCTCGAACTTCCCCGCGAGCCGGGCGCCGTCTACCTGGCTGGTGAGGCCCGTACCGTTCAGCTGCTGCGCCGCCACTTCGTGTCCGAACGGGGCTGGCCCCGCCAGTCGGTTCGCAGCAAGCCGTTCTGGGCCCCCGGCAAGCGCGGCCTGGACTAACACCCGCCGACCCCCGCACCCCCGCACCCCTCAGCCCCGCACCCCCATCCCGTGAGCCCCACCAACCCCTCCCGCTACACCAAGCCCACCAAGCTCTCCCGCCCCAGCAGCCACTTCAGCCCCACCAGGCCGCTCATCCCCACTAGGCCCCTCAGCGCCACCAGCCTCATTAGCCCTACGAGGCCCTTCCGACGGCGCCGGCGATAAGTTCACCGCCCGTTCGGATGGCGGCGGCTGCGCATTACCCGGGCCGGCCGGCCAGGATGAAGGTATGCCGTGGATTGATCTCGAAGGTACCGCCAACACTCGTGACCTGGGAGGACTGCCAACCGGGGACGGGGGCAAGACCGTGGCCGGACGGCTCCTGCGCTCCGACAACCTGCAGGAACTGACGCCGGCCGACATCGCCAAGCTGACTGGTGAGCTCGGCCTGAGTACGGTCGTCGACCTGCGCAGCACGGCCGAGCTGCAATCCGAGGGCCCGGCCCCGCTGGACGCGGAGCCGTCGGTCACCCGCCGGCACCACCCGGTGCTGCCCGAGGAGGGCCTGGCCACCGACGCGGTGGCCGACGCGCTGCTGACCAGGAACGAGCGGGATCGGTCCCGCTACCCGGGCAACGCGATGACCGGGCACTACCTGGGGTATCTGGAGGACCGCCCGGACCAGGTGGTGGCGGCGCTGCGCAGCGTGGCCCGGGCCCCGGGTGCGGTGCTGGTGAACTGCGCCGCGGGCAAGGACCGGACCGGCGTGGTGGTCGCGCTGGCCCTCAGCGTGGCCGGGGTCCGTCCGGATGCAATCGCCGCCGACTACGCCGCCACCGGCGACCGCGCCGAGCCGCTGCTGGCCCGGCTCCGACGGTCCAAAACCTACGCCGATGACATCAACCGCAGACCGCCCGAGCACCATCATCCGCAGGCCGCGACGATGACCGCGTTCCTGGCTGAGCTGCAGTCCCAGGACGGCGGCGCGGCGTCCTGGCTCACCGGGCACGGGCTGAGCCAGGACGACCTGGATCTGCTCCGGGCCAAGCTCCGCGACCCCGGCGACCTGGAGTGACCCGCCCTGGCCGATCTACAGTGAACGGATGGACCCTGCGCTCCAGCCGCTGAGCGACCAGATCGACTTCGCCACCCAGCGCCTGCTCGGCACCGCCCGCATCATCGACGACGCCGACCTGCAGGCGCCGTCGTTGCTGCCCGGCTGGAGCCGCGGTCACGTGCTGGCCCACCTGGCCCGCGGCGCCGACGCGCTGCGCAACCTGATGATCGGGGTCCGCACCGGCCAGCCCCGGCCCGCCTACGCCAGCCCGGAGGCGCGGGCGGCCGACATCGAGCAGAGCGCGACCCAGCCCCGGGCGGCCCTGATCGACGATGTGGCCGCCGCGGCCATGGCGTTCCGCACCGTCAGCCGTCAGCTGCCGGACGAGGCCTGGCAGTCCGAGGTGACCGGGGTGCCGGGCCTGGACCCGTTCCCCGCCCCTGAGCTGCTGGTCCGGTGGCTGGTCGAGGTCGAGCTGCACCACTGCGACCTGGGCGCCGGGTACACCCCGGCCGACTGGCCCGACAGTTTCCTGGTCATGCGGCTGCCGGAGCCGATGCGCTCCCAGCGCGAGGAACGCCGCACCTGGTCGCGGACCGCGCCGCCGCTGCGCCCGCCCCGCGAGACGCGCGGCCGCCCCAACCGCGTGCCCTGGTAACCCCCACCGCGACAACCCCCGCCGCCCGGCGGAAACGGTCAGGGCGACAGCGTCGGGACCCGCCCGGTCGTGGCCCGCCGGATGACGTAGCGCCGGAACAGCTCGCCCGCCGCCAGCAGCCGCCGTTCGGCCGACCAGGTCAGCGTGATCTCGCGGACCGCGCCCGGGTCGAGGATCTCCAGGTGGACCAGGGGTCCCGGGGCCGACTCGACCGAGCCCGCCCGCGGCGCCGGCACCACGGCCACGCCCAGGCCCGCCGCCACGAAGCCGCGCACGGTGGACAGGTCGGTCCCTTCGAACACCACGTCCGGCACGAACCCGGCCGCTTCGCACAGGTCGTCGGTGAGCCGCCGCAGCGCCGACGTGGACCGCAGCGCGATGAACGGCTCGCTCGTCACGTCGGTCAGCCAGACCCGGCCCCGTCCCGCCAGCCGGTGGTCGCGCGGCACGGCCAGCCGCAGCGGCTCCAGCGCCAGCTGACGGGTCAGCAACGCCGGGTCATGGGGGCGGCGGGTGCCGAGCTCCAGGTCGGCCTGCCCGCCGGCCAGCGCCGTGGAGTGCAGCTCGTCCCGGACCTGGGTCAGCTCGAACTGGACCTGCGGGTGCGTGGCCCGGAAGCTGTACACCAGGTACGGCACGAGCCAGGTGCCCAGCGAGTGCTGGAAGGCCAGCGCCACCGTCCCGGTCTCCGGCTCGAGCAGCTGGTTGACCGCCGCGATCCCGTCGTCCAGCTGGTGCAGCAGGGCGTCCACGTGGCGCTTGAACACCGAACCGGCCTGGGTCATGCGCAGGATGCGCCCCGAGCGCTGCAGCAGCGGGGTGCCGACCTCGGTCTCCAGGCGGGCCAGGGCCCGGGACACGCCGGACTGGGTCACGCTCTCCAGCTCGCTCACCTCGGTGACCGTCGTACCGTCGGCGACCTGCTGAAACCAGCGCAACGCATCGGTATCCATAATGATGACGTTAGCTCATGGATCAATAGTCTTTTAGTCATTGGACGCATGGATGATTGCCGGTGACACTGGATAGCGAAGGACGACGACACTGATGATGGGAAGAAAGAAATGGAGACTGCAACTCACGCGATTGGCCGGCGTCTCACGGCGATCCGGCGCGACAGCCGGGAGGCCCGCGCCGCGCGGCGTACCCTGCAGCACGAGCTGTCCAGCTACAACACGGCGTCCGAGCTGAACGACCTGGAAGCGATCCTCGACCGCTACAGCGACGAGGAGACCGCGGACATCCGCCGCTTCCTGGCCACGCGCCGCGTCGCCTGACCCGGCACCCCTGAGGCCCGCCGCGTCGCCCTGACGCGGCAGCCCTGAGGCCCGCGTCGTCGCCTGACGCGGTGCCCCGCGGCCCCGGCAGCGCCGCCGGAGGCCCCCCTCCCGCCGCAGTAGGCTGCTCGGGTGGCGGACAACACGGACAATGGCTGGCATACGCACCGGCTCGAACTCGACGACCAGACCCTGCGCGAGTGGGACGCGACCGTGCTGGCGTCCGGGCCCGACGGCATCGTGCTGGACCGCTCGGCCTTCTACCCGGGCGGTGGCGGTCAGCCGCCGGACCACGGCGTACTGCTCTGGGGTGGCGTGCAGACCCACATCGAGGGTGCGCGCAAGGCGGACGAGCTCTACCTGATCCCGGCCGAGGCCGATCCGCTGCCGCCGCCCGGTACCACGGTCCGGGGCGCGGTGGAAGACGCCCGCCGCACCGCGCTGATGCGGACCCACTCCGGGCTGCACATCTTGTGCGGTGTGGTGTTCCGGGACTTCGGCGCGCTGGTGACCGGCGGCAACATGGAGGCGCTGACCGCGCGGATGGACTTCAACATCCCGGCCGTGCCGGACGGCTTCCGGCAGGCGGTCGAGGACCTGTGCAACATGGAGATCGTCGAGGACCGGCGCATCGACGTGCGGGTACTGCCCCGCGCCGACGCCTTCGCGCTGCCCGACATCATCCGTACCGCCACCAACCTGGTCCCGCCCGAGGTCAAGGACGTCCGCATCGTCGACATCGTCGGTCTGGACCAGCAGGCCGACGGCGGGACGCACGTCGCCTCCACCCGCCAGGTCGGCCGGATCGAGGTCATCAAGGTCGAGAACAAGGGCAAGGGTTTCCGCCGTCTCCGGATACGTATCCACAGCTGAGCGGCGGACCGGCCCGTTTAACGATCTACCGGCCGGGCAGTGTGAACTGTCGTACGACGGAATGGGCCAGCCAAACCGACTACGGAGGGGGCACCATGCCTGACTTCAGCGACATGGCCGACAAGGCCAAGGACTTTGCCGGGGATCACGACAAGCAGTCCGACGAGGGCCTGGACAAGGCGGCCGACTTCGCCAACGAGCACACTGGCGGCGACCACGACAGCCAGATTCAGTCCGGCGAGGACAAGGTCGAGGGTTACCTCGGGGTCGAGGATCAAGATCAGCAGAATTAATAAGCTCGCTCGGCCAAGGGTCCCGCGTTCACGCGGGGCCCTTTCCGTTAACTGGGCCCGAACAAGCTCTGTTAGCTGGCCTAACAGGCCAACCTGCCGGTTTAACGATCTATCGCCCGGGCACCTGCTAGCCCCGTACGACGAATGGATCAACCAGACGACGACGTAGGGGGCACCATGCCTGACTTCGGTGAATTCGCTGACGACGCCAAGAAGTTCGCGGGCGAGCACGACCAGCAGTCCGACGAGGCCTTCGACAAGGCGGCTCAGTTCGCCGACGACAAGACCGGCAACAAGTTCGACAGCCAGATTCAATCCGGCGAACGGTCGGCCGAGAACTACCTCGGGGTCCAGGACCAGGACCAGCAGCAGCAGAGCCAGGACCAGGGCCAGTACGGCGACCAGGGCCAGGGCGGCTACGACCAGGGTCAAGGCCAGGGCCAGGGCGGTTACGGCCAGGACCAGGGTCAGGGCCAAGACCAGGGTCAGGGCCAAGACCAGGGTCAGGGCCAAGACCAGGGCGGCCAGTATGGCGACCAGGGTCAGGGTGATCAGGGTCAGGGCGGCCAGTACGGCAACCAAGGTCAGGACCAGGGCGGCCAGTACGGGAACCAGGACTCGGGCGGCGGGTACGGCGACCAGAGCCAGGGCCAGGGCCAAGGCGGTTACGACCAGAACCAGGGTCAGGACCAGGGCGGCCAGTACGGCGACCAGAGCCAGGGCCAGGGCGGCTACGACCAGGGCCAGAACGACCAGGGCCAGAACGACCAGGGCCAGAACGACCAGGGCCAGAACGACCAAGGCCAGGGCGGCTACGACCAGGACCGGGGCCAGGGCCAGGGCGACCAGCAGAGCCAGTACTAACTGCCTCGCTTGACTCAAGGGCCCCGCGTCTCACGCGGGGCCCTTCACCATGGGGGCGGCCGTGAGCGGCACAATGGTCGGCGACATGAGTGCCAACCACGAGGAACGAGCGCCCCTCGACGCCGCCGCGCTCCAGGCTGACCTCATCCGCCCCGGCCGCCTCTGGCGCGAGATCACCGTGGCCGAGACCACCGGATCGACCAACGCCGACCTGGCCGCCCGGGCGGCGCAGGGCGCGCCCGAGGGCACCGTGCTGGCGGCCGAGGAGCAGCTGGCCGGGCGCGGCCGGATGGGGCGTCAATGGGTCAGCCCGGCCCGGTCCGCAGTCATGGTCTCGGTGCTGTTGCGCCCGGCCGCGATCGCCCCGGCCCGGCGCGGCTGGCTGCCGCTGCTGGCCGGGGTGGCCGCGGCGACGGCGGTCCGCCAGAGCGCCGGGGTCCCGGCCGTCCTGAAGTGGCCGAACGATGTGCTGGTGGGCGAGCGCAAGCTGGCCGGCATCCTGGCCGAGCAGTCCGGCGACGCGGTCGTCGTCGGCCTCGGCCTGAACGTGTCCGCCACCCAGGCCGAGCTCCCGGACACCGGGCCGGGGGCGCCCGCCGCGACGTCCCTGCGGCTGGAAGGCGCCACCGGGCTGGACCGCACCACCCTGCTGGCCGCCCTGCTGGCCGAAATCGAACGCCTCTACCGGGCCTGGGGCCAGACCGTCCCGCCCGGCGACCCGGCGGCGAGCGGGCTGCGGGCCGCCTACCTGGAGCTCTGCACCACCGTGGGCCGGGAGGTGCGGGTGGAACGGGCCGGCGGCCAATCGGTCACCGCGCGCGCCACCGGCCTCGACTCCGACGGGCGACTGGTCATCGAAGGCCCGGAGGGCTCCGAAGCCGTCAGCGCCGGTGATGTCCGGCATCTACGCTGATGGCCATGGTGGTTGACGGGTGGCCGCCCGAGCCGGAACCCGGCCGCAGGCCCGAGCCGGATGCTGAGCCGGAACGCAGTGTCCTGATCCTGCACCCGCACTGGAAGGTGCTGGTGGGGCCGGCCATCCTCGGCCTGCTCATCATCGCCGCGGCCGTCGCGGTGGCCGTGGTCATCCCGGCCGGCGCCCAGGCCGGCACCGAGCGGCTGGTCGTGCTGGCCGTGGCCGTGGTGCTGCTGCTGATCGGCGTGCTCCGGCCGGTGCTGCGCTGGAAGACGACCACCTACGAGCTGACCACCGGGCGGCTGCGGGTGCGGGAGGGCATTGTCGCCCGGCGGGGCCGGGACATCCCGCTGACCCGGGTCAGTGACGTCTCGTTCACCCGCAGCCTGCTGGACCGGATGGTCGGGGCGGGCCGCCTGGTGGTCGAGTCGCCCGGCGAGCACGGCCAGGTCGTGCTGACCGACATTCCGCAGGTGGAACGGGTGCAGGCCATCCTGTTCGAACTGGTCGAAGAGGGTCAGCGCGGCGACGATCGCTGAGGCCGGGGCCCGCGCGGGCCGGTTCGCGCAGGTTGCTCCGCGCACGCTCTACGATCAAGGGATGACCAGCGTTCTGCTCGCAGAGGACGACGAGTCCATCTCCGAGCCCCTGTCTCGCGCGCTGCGGCGCGAGGGGTACCACGTCGACGTGACCGCCGACGGCCCGGCTACGCTCGAGCGTGCGCTCGGCGACGGCATCGACCTGATCGTGCTGGACATCGGCCTGCCGGTCCTGGACGGGCTGGAGGTCTGCCGCCGGGTCCGGGCCGAGGGTCACAGCGTCCCGGTGCTGATCCTCACCGCCCGGGCTGACGAGGTGGACACGGTGGTCGGCCTGGACGCCGGGGCCGACGACTACGTGACCAAGCCGTTCCGGCTGGCTGAGCTGCTGGCCCGGGTCCGGGCCCTGCTCCGCCGCGGCACCGCCGACAACGCGCTGGTCATGGGGGTCCGCATCGACCCAGAAGCGCGCCGGGCCTGGCACCGGGACAGCGAGCTGGAGCTGACGACCAAGGAATTCGACCTGCTCTGGATCCTGTTCCGGGACGCCGGGAAGGTGATCACCCGTGAGCAGATCATGCGCGAGGTCTGGGACGCCAAGTGGTGGACGTCGACCAAGACGCTGGACATGCACATCTCCTGGCTTCGCCGCAAGCTCGGCGACGACGCGCACAGTCCCCGGTACATCACCACCGTGCGCGGGGTCGGCTTCCGCTTCGAGCGCGGCGACTGAGGGCCCGGTGACTGAGGGCGCAGTGACCGAAACGGCAGGCCCGTACCGGGTGGCGGGCTGACGTATGCGGTGCCGGCTCCTGCTGACCATGGTCGGCCTGACCGTCGCGGCCGTGCTGGTGGTGGGCGTGCCCACGGCGGTGGTGGCCGACCCGGACACCCAGGCCCTGGTCCTCGGGCTGGGGGCCGCGGTGATCGTGGCGGCCATCGCGGCCGCGCTGGTGCTGTCGCGCCGGTTCACCCGGCCGCTGGGGGAGCTGGCCGAGGCGGCCGACCGGCTGCGGTCCGGTGACCCCCGCCCCATCGGCCGCCGCTACGGCGTGGCCGAGCTGGACCAGGTGGCGGACGGCCTGGACAGCGCCGGCCGCCGGGTCACCAGCCTGCTCACCGCCGAGCGGGAGCTGGCCGTCGACGCGTCCCACCAGCTGCGGACGCCGCTGACCGCGCTGTCGATGCGGCTGGAAGAGGTGATCGCGGCGGCCGACGACCCGGCCGCGGTGCGCGAGGAGGGCGGGGCCGCGCTGGCCCAGGCCGAACGGCTGGCCGACGTGGTCAGTCAGCTGCTCGACCCGTCCCGCCGGGCCACCGCGGGGACCGCCTCGCTGACCGGCATCGATGCCATCATCGACCAGCAAGTGGTGGAGTGGGAGCCGGCCTTCCGCCGGTCCGGGCGCAAGCTCGTGGTCACCGGCCAGCGCGGGCTGCGGGCGCACGTCACCCCGGGCGGGCTGGCCCAGGTGCTGGCCACGCTGGTCGACAACTCCCTGATGCACGGGGCCGGGACGGTGGAGATCCGCACCTCGCAGAACACCAAGTCGGCCGTGATCGAGGTCGAGGATCAGGGCAAGGGCGTGCCGCCCGAGCTGGTGTCACGCATCTTCGAGCGCAGCGTCAGCACGCGGCCGGAAGGCACCGGCCTGGGCTTGTCGCTGGCCCGGACCATGGCCGCCGCGGACGGCGGCCGGGTGGTGCTGGTCCGCCAGCGGCCGCCGGTGTTCGCGGTGTTCCTGCCGCGTAACCCGCCGGTGTCCCGGCCGCAGCCGGTCCGCAGCGGCCCCGCCTGAGCGGGACCGCCGCAGTACCACTGGACGGCGGCCCGCCTGGGCGGCTAGGCCGCGACCCGCGCGGGTCGCCGGTCGGTGACCGCGTGCCAGCCCAGGTAGATCACGGCGGTCAGCACGAAGCCCACCTCGAATGTCAGGTCACCCGCCCACCCGAAGTGCTTGGGCACGACGCCGATGTACTCGGTCTGGTTCGAGAAGAAGATGATCGACACGACCACGCCGACCAGCATGGCTACCGGGCCAGCCCAATCCTCGTACTTCCGGTCGAACAGCAGCGGCTCGAGCTCGCCCGGCGTCCGGTTGCGGCGCAGCAGCCGGTTGCAGAACATCACCGCCAGCCACGGCGCGATCCAGTAGGCGATGACCAGCAGGAAGTTGTTGTACTTGGTCGCCGCGTCGTTCAGCCCGGTCAGCGCGACCACGAAGCCGATCGCGCCGAAGACCACGGCCACCAGGGCCCGGCGCAGGGCCAGCGGCAGCCTGATCCCCAGCGCCACGAACGACATCGCACCCGAGTAGATGTTCAGCGCGTTGGCCGAGATGCCGCCCAGGCAGATGGCCAGCAGGGTCGCGTCCGCCAGCGGGGTGTTCATCAGCCCGGTGAACGCGCCGGTCGGGTTGTCGCCCAAGGCCGCGCCCGGGCTGACCACGGTCGCGGCGGCCGCGCCCACCACCTCCAGCAGCACGCACGACAGGAACAGGCCGAGGAACGCCCAGAAGGCCACCGCGGTCTTGTTCACGGTCGGCTTCAGGTAGCGGGTGTAGTCCGAGGCGTAGGGGTTCCAGCCGACCGCGTAGCCGAACGACGCTCCCAGCGTGATCAGGAACCCGCCGGGGATGGTCTTGTGCGGTGCGCCGGGGTGGGCCTTGGACAGCACCACTACCGACGCGATCAGGAAGATGATGGTCAGCACCGGGAACGCGTACCGCTCGAAGTACTGCACCAGGTTGTGGCCGAAGAACGCCACCACCACCTGCACCAGCACCACGATGACCAGGCAGGCCCACTTGGCCAGCCCGGTCAGCGTGTTCAGCGCGAACGTCGCGCTGACGCTGTTCACCGCGAACCAGCCGATCCCGGCCGTGATCGAGTTCAGGCCGGCCGGCAGCACGTTGCCCCAGTAGCCGAAGCCGAGCCGGCTCAGCACCATCTGCGGCACCCCGAACAGCGGTCCCTCCTGGGACAGCAGGCCGTGGCTGACGCCACCGAGCGCGGTGCCGATCACGATGGCCAGGAACGCCTGCCAGAAGCTCAGGCCGAACGCGGCCACGCCCAGCACGCCCACGAAGATCGTGGCGAACTCCATGTTGGGTGAGACCCAGGTCCAGAACAGCTGCAGCGGGCTCCCGTGCCGCTCGTGCAGCGGGATGAACTCCGCACCCCCGGGCTCGACGGCGACGACCCTGGAGCCGTAGTCGCCTTCGCGGACGATCGCGCCCTCGGGTACGTCGTCGGTCCTGGTCTCTTGGTCGGGTATGGCCACGTGTTCCTCCGGCTCGCGTAAATGCGGTGATCATAGGCCGCAGGGGGCGGAAGATATGTATCGCGAAGGTTAAATTTGCGCCGCACACCCAGTTTGCCGGGCGGACTCCACGCTGAGGGGCCGGCCGCGGCCCGCGCCGGGAGGCGGCACGGTGTGCGGGCGGTCCCGCCCTGCTCATAAGCTACGCCCGTGACTGAACAGGTGGATGAGCGGCCCGGGCCGGTCCCGGCCGGACAGCGCCCCGCAGCCTGGATCCCCACCGTCGGGATGGTCGGCGCGGGCCAGCTGGCCCGGATGACCGGCCCGGCCGCGACCGAGCTGGGCATCGGCTTCCGGCTGCTAGCGGACAGCCCGGACGACAGCGCGGCCAAGGTCTGGCCGGACGTCGAGATCGGCGACTACCGCTCGCTGGACGACCTGCGGGCCTTCGCGGCCGGCTGCGACGTGGTGACCTTCGACCACGAGCACGTACCCTCCGCGCACCTGGCCGCGCTGGAAGAGGCCGGGGTGCTGCTGCGGCCCGGGCCGGCCTCGCTCCGCTTCGCCCAGGACAAGCTGGCCATGCGCGAGGCGCTGACCGAACTCGGGGTGCCCTGCCCGCGGTACACGCCGGTCAGCGATCTGGCCGGCGTGCAGCAATTCGCGGACCAGGCCGGCTGGCCGGTGGTGCTCAAGGCGATCAGCGGCGGCTACGACGGCAAGGGCGTCTGGGTCTGCGAGACCCCGGCCGAGGCCACCGAGGTGCTGGGGCTGGGCCTGCCGCTGCTGGCCGAGGAACTCGTGCCGTTCGAGCGGGAGCTCGCCGCGCTGGTGGCGCGGTCCCCGCACCGCCAGGGCGCCGCCTACCCGGTGGTCCAGACCGTGCAGCGAGACGGCATCTGCCGGGAGGTGATCGCGCCTGCTCCGGGGCTGTCCGAGGGCCGGGTGGCGCAGGCCCAGGCCATGGCGCTGCGGATCGCGAACGCGCTCAAGGTGACCGGGCTGCTGGCCGTGGAGCTGTTCGAGACCCAGGACGGGTTGCTGGTCAACGAGCTGGCCATGCGCCCGCACAACACCGGGCACTGGACCATGGACGGCGCCACCACGTCGCAGTTCGAGCAGCACCTGCGGGCCGTGCTGGACCTGCCGCTCGGCGCCCCCACCATGACCGTCCCGTACGCGGTGATGGCCAACCTGCTCGGCGGCACCGACCCGGACGTCTACGACAAGTACGTGCACGTGATGGCGCTGGACCCGGGCGTGAAGGTGCATCTGTACGGCAAGGACGTCCGGCCCGGCCGCAAGATCGGCCACGTCACCGTGCTCGGTGACGACCCCGAGGAGCTGCGCGACCGGGCCCGCCGCGCGGTGAGCTACCTGCGCTGGGGCCACGAGGACGGCGACTGATGGACACTGCCCCGCTGGTCGGCCTGGTCATGGGCAGCGACTCGGACTGGCCGGTGATGCGGGCTGCCGCCGACGCGCTGGCCGAATTCGGCGTGCCGCACGAGGCCGACGTGGTCTCGGCCCACCGCATGCCCCGGGAGATGATCGAGTACGGCAGCACCGCCGCCGAGCGTGGCCTGCGGGTCATCATCGCGGGCGCGGGCGGGGCCGCGCACCTGCCCGGCATGCTGGCTTCGGTCACCCCGCTGCCGGTCATCGGGGTCCCGGTGCCGCTCAAGCACCTGGACGGTATGGACTCGCTGCTGTCGATCGTGCAGATGCCGGCCGGGGTGCCGGTGGCCACGGTCTCGATCGGCGGGGCCAGGAACGCCGGCCTGCTCGCGGTCCGCATTCTGGCCGCCGCCGACCCGGGTCTGCAGCGCCGGATGCGGCAGTTTCAGGACGAGCTGGCCGCCACGGCCCGGGCCAAGGGCGAGGCCCTGCGGGCCGAGCGCGCCCAGCAGCGCATCGCCGACGGAAGCTGAGCCCCGGCTAAGCCCGGCGCAGGCCGCCCAGGGTCTCGTCCAAGGCCACCTCGAGGTAGCTGATCTCGCCGGTGGCCATCAGCATGGTCGCGCCCCCGGCCACCGCGGTCACGATCGCGGTGGCGGCGTCGGCCACGTCGGTGCCGGCGTCGATCTCTCCCGCCGCGGCCAGCGCGCGCACCCCGTCGGCCAGGTAATCCTGCCAGCGCGCGTACATGTCGATGATCACGGTCCGGGTGGCCGGATCGGCCAGCCCGAGCTGCGAGGTGAGCGCGGACAGCGGGCAGCCCGGGCCCTGGGCCCGGTACTTCTCGATTACCCGGTCCCGCCAGGCCTGCCATTTCGGCCAGCTGGTCAGGTCACCCAGCATGGGCTGCTGGTCGTCCAGGACCTGCTGGGCCTCGTACCGGGCCACCGCCAGCAGCAGGTCGGACTTGCCCTCGGGGAAGTAGTGGAACAGCTGGCTCTTGCTGGTTGAGGTGACCGTGCGGATGTCGTCCAGGCTCACGTTGGCCGGGCCCAGGTCCCGGACCAGCGCGGCCGCGCCCTCAACGATGCGCGCCCGGGTCGCGGTCCCCTTCGACGTCAGCATCCGCTCCACCACCCTCCCCACGATAGAAGAACAATCGCCGCCCTGAGCTCCCCGCGCGCCCGAGTTCCCCGCGCGCAAGAGCTCCCCGCGCGCCCGAGCTTCCCGCGCGCCCGAGTTCCCCGCGCGCCTGAGCTCCCCGCGCCCGAGCTCCTCGCGCCCGAGTTCCCCGCGCGCCCAAGTTCCCCGGCACCGATTGGACTTGACGGTCCATTCTCTAATCAATACAGTGGACCGTATGGTCCAATATAACAGTCCTCGCCTGGCCGGTAAGACCGCGCTCGTCACCGGGGCCACCAGTAACATCGGCCGCGCAATCGCGGTCGCGTTCGCCGCCCAGGGCGCCCACGTGCTGGTGGCCGGCCGCAACGAGATCCGCGGCAAGGCGGTCGTGGCCGAGATCGAGGCCGCGGGCGGGCAGGCCGGGTTCATCGCGGCCGACCTGGACGGCAGCGCCCGCCGCAGCCACGAACTGGCCGCCGACGCCACCCGCCGGCTCGGCGGCCGCATCGACATCCTGGTCAACAGCGCGGGCATCTACCCGGGCGCCACCACCCCGGACACCGACGAGGCGACGTTCGACCTGGTGTACGCGGTCAACGTCAAGGCCCCGTTCTTTCTCACCGCGGCCGTGGCCCCGGGCATGGCCGCGGCCGGCGGTGGCACGATCATCAACCTGGGCTCGTGGATCGCCCGCCTCGGTATCCCGGTCGGCGCGCTGTACAGCTCGAGCAAGGGGGCGATGGAGACCCTCACCCGGGCCTGGGCCGCCGAGTTCGGGCCGTCCGGTGTCCGGGTCAACGCGATCTCGCCCGGTGTCGTGCACGAGCTCAGGCCGGAGCCGGCCGCCGGTGACTCGATGATGGCGGGCACACCGGCCGGGCGGCACGGCACCCCGGACGCCATCGCGCACGCCGCCGTCTACCTGGCCAGCGACGAGGCCGAGTTCGTGCAGGGCACGGTGATCGACGTGGACGGCGGCCGGGTCGGCGTCGCGGTCGTCGCCGCCTAGGGCCCGGCAGGGCCCAACCTTGATCGATGTACGTTTACTGACCCTCTATGGTGCGTAAACGCACATCGATCATGGAGGACCTCAAAGCCTGGCTCCGGGATGGATGAAAACCCTGCGGCCTGACCTATCCGGTCGC
Organism: Streptosporangiaceae bacterium; assembly: GCA_965277615.1. Classification (GTDB taxonomy): domain Bacteria; phylum Actinomycetota; class Actinomycetes; order Streptosporangiales; family Streptosporangiaceae; genus Bog-532. The sequence goes on from CBDIDG010000005.1 coordinate 2,765,273, forward strand.
CGTCGCGTCACCCCATCGGCCCACCCACCCCGCCAGCCCAGCCGTGCAGGATCTCCGCTCAGACACCCCAAGCCCCGGGGACGTCTGAGCGAGGTCACTCGCAGAGTTCGGCCGGTCAGGCGGTGACGATCTCCCGGGTCACCGGCACCGGTTCTGGAACAGGTCCAGCACGGGGCAGTGCGCGTCCACGGCTGCGGCCAGCTCGGCGTAGCGCTCCTCGGACTCCGGTCCGGTCACGCTCACCTCGACCCGGACGGCGGTGAAACCGGGCCATACCGTGTTGTCGACCCCGAAGAATCCGCGCAGATCCAGGTCGCCCGCGACCCGGACGGTGAGCGAGTCCAGCTCGACGCCCAGCTGCGCGGCCCAGAAGCGGTACGTGATGGCCTGGCAGGACCCGAGCGACGCGAGCGCGTAATGCACCGGGTTGGCGGCGGCGTCGGCTCCGCCCAGTGCCGGAGGCTCGTCCACCTTGAACGTGTGCGCGCCGGTCTCGATGTCCACCTCGGTCACCCCGACCAGCGTCCCCTGAGCGGTGAACCCGGCCCGGGCGCTGGCGGCGTCGTCGGAGATGGCTTTGCGGGTGTCTTCAATAAGCGAGACGAGCGACATCGGGGTCTCCCTACACGAACCAAGCGGTCAGCCTCTATTCACTATTAATCCGACCGACATTGTCAAGATATGCGGCGGTCAGGCTTTCGATGGCCGGCCCGCTGTCCTCATCCGAGCGCGCGGGCCACCGCCCGGCTGGCAAGTAACGTGGACGGCAGGCGTCATCGTCACGGGAGGTGGGCCGATGGGCCAGCGGTCATGCGAGCCCTGACCGATGTGCGGCTCGGCCCCGACGGCCCCCTGCCGCTGCTGATCCTCGACCAGCGACCCGACCTGGTCGCGCGCCGCGGCCCCGACGAGCACCCGGACCTCTCGGTCTCCGCCCTGCTGAGCCTGGGCCTGACCCCGGTCAACACGGCCACGGCCACAGCCGCGACCGCCGCCGCGATCGGCCAACCGCCCGTCCCGGCCCCGGGGTGGCGGCTTGAGCTGTCCGCCCTCCGCGCCGCCCGCCTCACCGCCCCGGACGGGTCGATCGTCTGGGACGGGGAATGCGGTCAGCCCCGGCCGTGGCGCGGACTGATCGCCGGCACCAGCCGGTGCGCCGTGCTGATCGGCGCGATCGGTCTGTGGCCCGGCTCCGGGGTACGCGCTCCCTCCCGGCTGGAGACGCGGCTGGACCAGGCCGCCCAGGCCGGGGAACTGGCCGGCGGCCTGGTGGCCGCCTACTGCTAGGCCGGGAAGATCGGCCGTTGCCTAGCTGTGGGGGACACCCGTGTTACTTGGATGCGGGGGACACCCTGGCGGGGCGGCGGGAGGAGCGGCGGGCCCGGAGGATGGGGATGCGCGTCCAGAACGGCACCGACCAGCGGCGGCACTCGCACAGGGCGCAGTCCGTGCCCCGGCGGAAGTGCGAATGAGCGGTCCGCTCGTGCCCGCATCGGCAGACGAACGGCTCCCGGGAGTTGCCCATACTACTTAAATTTCCTTTCCCGACGCGGCAAAACCTCTACTGACGCCTTTGCCCGCTCCCGGGTTAGACGAGATGGCGCCGGAACAGCGACCGGCTCCGCCTCTGAAGCTAGGGGACGGTGAAAGGCCCCGCAGGGCCATCGACGGCTTGTGCGAGAGTGCACCTCTATGCCCAATTTGCGGGAGCCGCGGATGGTATGCTCCTACGCCTTGGGTTGCTCACCGTCCCGCCCATAGCATCAAATGCACTCACAGCCGCCCATTGCCGATCGCCTGGGAAGCCGAAATGTCATCGCAGATCAGCTCAGACCGTGTGCAATCTGATGCCGCACCACTGCCCGTGCCCATTCTGCTTTACCATTCAATTTCGGCCGATCCGCCGAGCTGGATCGCTCCCTTCACGGTCAGCCCAAGCGTCTTCGCCGCCCACCTCGATGCGGTGCGGGAGTCAGGGCGGCAGGCACTGACGGTTTCGGACTACATGGATGCCGTGCGCGGAGTCACCGTTATGCCAGCCAATCCGGTAGTGATCACCGTCGACGACGGTTTCGCCGATTTCCGGCACACGGCGCTCCCCGCGCTGGCCGAGCGCGGTATCCCGAGCACCCTCTACGTCACCACTGGCTCGCTGGCCGACCGCCCTCAGGAAAGCGTTCTCCCACCTGCCGACATGCTGCGTACTTCCGAGCTCGCGGAATTGGAAGCAGCTAGTGTGGAAATTGGCGCGCATTCGCATTCACATCGCCAGATGGACCTTTTGCCGGCGCGCGCGGCCGCCGAAGAAATCGTGCTCAGCCAGACCATTCTGGCCGACACACTGGGCCATTCCATTCGCAGCTTCGCCTATCCGCACGGCTACTGGCGGCGGACCGTGCGGCGCCTGGTCGGCGCGGCTGGCTTCGATTCATGCTGCGCGGTGGGTGAGTCGCTCAGCCCGGTGAATGAGAATCCGCTGGCGATCTCCCGGCTGATGATCCACGCCGACCACGACGCCGCGGCGGTCGCGCAGTGGCTGCGTCCCGACGGAGCCCGGGTCATCTCGGCCCGGCACCGGGTCCTGTCCTTCGGCTGGCGGCAGTACCGCCGGGTTCAGCAGTTGCGTAACCCGGGGGCGCAGAGCTTCTGACCAGCGGTTACGGCCGGACCGGCGTCGATGCGCTCGATGTGGGCGCAGCCGGTGTGGGCGCGGCCGGCTTAGGTATGGCGGGCGCGGGCGACGCCGGTGCGGCCGCTGCCCGCGCGGCCGGTACTGAAACTGCCGGTACTGAAGCTGCCGGTACCGACGCGGCCGGTGCCGGTACGGCCGGTGCCGGTACGGCCGGGGCCGGCGCGGCGACACCGCGATGAGTGCCGCGAGTCCGCCAGCGGCTCCTGGCGTAGGCCACCGGTCCGTAGGCCAGCCCGCGGCGCTCCAGCCGGGACAGTTCGCGCGGCCACTCGTCCTCGTTCTTCAGGTGAGCGCTGCGCGGTGAGTCCGGGCGGAAGGCGTAGGACAGGGCCGCCGGCGCCCGGTAGAGGGCCCGCCCCAGCGTCGACGGATGGGCGGTCAGGGCGCTGGCCAGATAGGCGCCCAGGCCGACCCCGTAGCCGTAAGCCTGATTGGACAGCGATTCCAGGTCGCGCCGATGGCGGTGCCACACCATCGCGGCGGGCTGGTAGACCAGGCTGTGACCGGCCGCTATGACGGCGAAGAAGGCGGCCAGGTCGTCTCCGCCGCGCGCGACCGTGCCAGTCCCGGTGGCCTGGTCGAAGCCCCGCATGGCCCGCAGCATCTCGGCGTCGAACGACATGTTCGCGCCCGAGCCGAGCTGGCCGACGGTGAAGGGGAACAGCGGGTCGGCGGGCCGGTTCTGCTTGAGATCGAAGATGCGCTGCTGGTAGCCCTTGCCGAACTGGCCGTGCGCCTCCAGCATGATCTGGGCCCGGGTCTGCAGCTCCGCGGGCAGGATCAGCCCGGTGACGCAGGCGACATCCGGTCCGGCCTGAAAGGCGCGGACCGTCTCGGTGAGCCACTGGCGGTCGACCCGCACGTCGTCGTCGGTGAAGGCGAGGATCGAGCCCGTGGCCGCCCGCAGCCCGCAGTTGTGCGCGGCGGCCAGACCAGGCTGATCTTCCCGCACGTAGCGGACGTCGGGGTACTTGTCCGCGATGAGCCGTTCGGTCAGGTCGGTGGCCGGGGCGTTGTCCACTACCACGACGTCGTAGTTCGGATAGTCCAGTTCGCTCAGCGCGTCGAGGCAGCTGGCCAGCAGCACCTGCCGTTCCCGGGTCGCGACCAGGACCGTCACGGACGGCGCCGGGTCGGGGATGGGAACGGCCTGCTGCTGGCACTGCGGAGCCCGCCCACCCGGCCGCGCAGGGACCTGCGCTTCGAACGGCAGGCCATCGGCCGCCAGGTGCCGGGAGATCTCCGCCTCCAGTGACGTCCAGGCCACCTTGAAGCAGGTGCTCTCGTCGACCCTTCCGCCGGGCGCATCCACGAGCACGGTCCCGATGGGCTGCCCATGCAGTCGGACCAGGACCAGGGCCGGGGCCATGCTGTACTCGCCGTCCGGCCAGAATTCCCCATCCGGCCTGGAGTTGCTGTCCGGCCCGAAGTCAGCGACCGAGATATGCGTGACGGTCACAGGATCCGAGAGCTCGATCTGGGCCACCGTTGCCGGGGCAGCCAGACCGCTCACGGACGAAATCTGTGCCATGCCGTCTCCCCAATCCGCTTATCAGAGTCGCACGACCGTGCCAACGGTTTAGTGCACCAAGAACAGGCCGAGCGATAACGAAAAAACGTCTTCCCCGGTCAGGCGGTAATGGAGAGGCCCAGGGACTAAGCCGGGGGCGATCAGAAGATTAACTTAGCAAGGTTCATCGTGATGGACTGAAAAACAGCCCAAAATCCTAGCGCTTTAAGTGATACTTCTGCTACGGAAAGTTAAATAATCCTGGCAATGACTACCGATGCGTATCGACAATCACGTTAGGTAATAAGGTCACCGAAGATAACGTGTCCATAACCCAGTGATAAGCGCCCCGCGGCCACCGGCGGCGCCAATCGCGCCCCATCCCTTAGCACCAGGACGTCTTCTCCGCGGCGCAGCTCTATTGCGAAGTCCTCGACTGCCCCGAAGAAGGTCCGGGTGCATCCGGGCTTGAACCGGTCGTGCAGTTCCATGCAGATGGCGTCGACGTGCTCGATCCAGTCCTCCGGCGCGGCGAACAGCTCTTTCTCGCTGCCTTCGATGTCGACCTTGAGCAGATCGATGGTGTCGAGGCCGTATTCGCGCATGACATCGGTCACAGTGACGGCCCGGACCGGATCGGCCCCGGCCCCTGGCCTGCTTCCGTCAGCCGACGTGCCGCTTCCGATGGCCGCCGGCCCACTTCCGCCGGGGCCGGACCCGGTGCTCTCGGTCACCCGGATCCCCCAGGCCCCGTCCCCGGGGTCGCTCAGCGAGACCGTGCCGCTCTCCGTCCACAGCGCGGCCCGCAGCGGGTGGACGTTGGGGAATGCGGCGGTGTTCTGCACCAGCAGGTCGAAGCTCTCCCGGCCGGGCTCGATGGCGATGATCTTCGCGTCGGGGAACCGGTGGGCGAAGAACGCGGTCGACAGGCCGCTATAGGCGCCGGCGTCCACGATCACCTTGGGCTGACCGCCGAACTCGTAGCCGTACTCCTGCCACACGTAGATGTCGGTGAACACGTTCGCATCCGAGCCCCCGCGCCGGATCAGCAGCGGGCGGGGGAAGCCGGGGACCTGGACCGTGGCCAGCCGCCCCCCAGACCGGGGCCAGAGCCGGCTCACGATCAGGTAGTAACTGCCGCGCGCGATCCCGAAGCAGCACACGTACGCGGTGAAGTTCGGCCATGCGCGCCCGATAAATTCACGTATCCGCGACATTATCGGGGTAAGTCTCAGCATGTCGTGAGTGTACGAAGCGCGGGTTTACAGCTGCAACCAAAACGCACAAATGCACACTCAGGTTACTTAAACTTAACGTCCAGTTACCGCTGAAGTTTCAACCGCGCTGAGTAGTTTGTCCGGTTGGACCCTAACAGAAGGCCGCCGCCGATCCGTCTGGCGCGACGTAGCCGGGGCTGAACACCCGGCAGCTCTTAATTGCCTGCAGACTTTCTGCGGCTTTTCTATGAAATAAGGGACTATACGGATAAAAGCACCGACGGGCGTTCTGGCCCGATAGGATTCGTTCGAGGCACATGCGGTGATGCCCGCAGCTCAGGACGGTCGGCAGCGGCAATGCGGGCGCTGGCGCGAGCTGGCGGCGCGGTGGGCCGTACCAACAGTGGGCCGTACAGCGGGCAGGCGGTTGCGAACGGGCCGCCCGGACCTTGCATCACCGGGATGTCGTTGTCGGGTTCTGGCGACGCAGCCCTATGACTGGACGGAGGGTCCTGGCGAATGTCCGAGCCGCATGGCGATCTCGGCGTTACCGTTGTCATCTGCTGCTACACCGAGCGGAGATGGGAGCAGACCTGCGCCGCCGTCAAGTCGGCTCTTGGCCAGGACCCGGAGCCGGCCCAGCTCCTGGTCGTGGTGGACAGCAACCCCGCGCTGGCGGCCCGGGCCCGGCGTGAGCTCACCCGGGTGACCGTGCTGGAAAACGATGGGCCGCAGGGGCTGTCCGGCGCCCGGAACACCGGCTTGCGCGCGGCGACTCAGCCCATCACGGCTTTCCTGGACGACGACGCCGAGGCGCGCCCCGGCTGGATCGCGGCCCTCGTCCAGCCCTACACCCGTGGCAACGTGGTGGCCACCGGGGGCAACGTCCACCCGCTGTGGCCGGAGCTTCCGCCGCGCTGGATGCCACCGGAGTTCTACTGGGTCGTCGGCTGCAGCTACCTGGGCCTGCCCGATTCGGTGAGCGAAGTGCGCAATCCGATCGGGGCCAACATGAGCATGCTGACCCGGTCCGCGCTCGACGCCGGGGGCTTCGACGCGAAGATGGGCCGGCAGGGTGCCAACACCCGGGGCTGCGAGGAGACCGAGCTCGCCATCCGGCTCACCGCCCGGCAGCCGGGATCGGCCGTGATGTACGTACCGGACGCCGCCGTCGACCATCACGTCGCGCCGGAACGGCTCCGGCTGAGTTACTTCCTCCGCCGCTGCTGGGACGAAGGCCGGTCCAAGGCCGACGTGGTCCGGCTGGCCGGCTCCGGCTCCGGTCTGGAGCGGGAACGGCGGCATGCCGCCCTGATTATCCCGGCTGCCTTGCTGCGCGAGCTGGCCCGGCTGCTGACCGGGGACGGCGGCGCGATGACCAGGATGATGGCGAACGTCCTCGGCCTGGCCAGCGCGGCGGGCGGCTACGCTACCGGCCGGATGCAGCAGGTCGCCGAGCTGGGCGACGCCGGCGGAAACGTCCCCTGAGGTAGAGCCAGGGGCCGAGCGCCATGCCCAGGTACTCGCGCCTGATCAGGCCGGTGGGCAGCACCGGGTTGTCGCTGGTCCGCTCGCCGATGGCGGCGACGCGGGTGGCCCCGCGCACGACCTTGACCGGCAGCTCCCGCCGGGCCTTCCCGCTCCGCAGCAGCAGCGCGGTGAGCTGGGCCGTGCACCCGGAACCGTAGGACCGCATCTGCTTGGACAGGCCGTCGAAGTTGGCCCGGTGGTTGTGCCAGATGATGGCCGACGGCTCGTGCACCAGGCGATGACCGGCCAGGATGGTCCGGGTGAAGATGTCGAGGTCCTCGCCGCCACCGCTGGGGGTGCCGGCCCCGAGGGCCTCGTCGAAGCCGTCCAGTTCCTTGAGCCCGCTCCGCGTGACCGCGAAGTTCGCGCCCACCCCGAAGATGCCGGCCGAGTACGGGTACAGGGGTGAGTCGTCGCGGTGCTCGGTCAGGTCGTAGATCTCCGGCTCGACGAACGCGCCCCACGCCTCCCGCTGGTCGAAGTAGAGCTGCAGCGCGTTGTCCAGGGCTGCGGTCGGAATCAGCCCGGTCACGCAGGCCACGTCGTCGATCCGCCCGAAGCCGCGGACGATGCCGTGCAGCCACCACGGGTCGATCCGCACGTCGTCGTCGGTGAAGGCGATGATCTCGGCCGTCGACTCGGCTACGCCGCGATTACGGGCACACGACAGACCCGGCCTGGGCTCGCAGACGTACCGGAGCCGGGGGTCCGCGCCGAACTCGCCCAGCACGGCGTCCTTGGTCGCATCGGAGGTGGGGGCGTTGTCGACCAGGATCACCTCGAACCTCGGGTACTCCAGCGCCAGCAGGCCGCGCACCGTGGTCACCGCCCCGGCGGGCCGGTCCCGGGTACAGACGACCACGCTGACCGGCGGATTGTCGTCCGCCTCCGCCGGGACGTCACCGGCGGGCAGCCCGCCCGCGGGCAGGGCGTCCAGGGCCGGCAGGCCGTCGTGGGCCCGCCGTTTGCTGATCGCGGGCCCCAGCTGCCGCCAGACCTCGGCCCTGATGGCCGCCGCGCCGAGCATGTCGGGGGCGAGATAGACGTGCCCGACGGCTTCGCGATGCATCCGCACCAGCAGGCGTACCGCGGTGTAGGGGGTCCCGTCCGGGCCGGGGGGCAGCTCGATGTCCGCGATGGGGTCGCTCAGCTCCAACTCGCCCACCCTGATCGGCGGCTTCAGCGGCGGCGTCACCGGGTGTCCCCGTGGCCGGCCGCTCGCCGCGAGCCGATCCCGCCGCGCAGGGCCAGATTGGCCGCCTTGACCGCCTCCCGGGTCGAGTCCTGCGCCGACCGGACCGTCTGGCGGCCGGAGGGGGACAGGGTGTTCCAGAACAGCAACCGGACCCCGGCCACGCTGCGCATCAGCTGGCCGGAGCCGGCCGACCGCGCCTTGGCCGCCCACTCGTCGGCCAGGCTGTCGTTGCCGGCGTACTTGTACGCCGCGACCGCGGGCCGGACGTAGGCCAGGCCGGCCGGCAGCCGGTGCAGCTTGCTGGCCTGCCCGTCCAGCAGCTCGCGCATGGCGTTGTCGCTGGCCGACCGGTCCCGGGTGACCGAACCGGGGCGCAGCCGCAGGTCGACCAGGAAGTACTTACTGCCCCACAGCACCGGCGTCTTGGATCCCTCGGCGATACGGAGCCACATCTCCAGGTCCTCGACGCTGGCCAGATCCTCGTCGAACGGGCCCACGTCGTCGAAACAGGACCGGCGGATCAGCAGTGAGCTACCGCACCGGGCGGGATTGCTGCCGACCAGGAAATCGTCGAAGTCGTAACGTCCGGCCCGCTGCCATTGGTAAAAGACGACCGTGCCGTTCTCCAGGATCAGCCGGGACCGGCAGAACACCAGGCCCACGTCGGGGGGAAGCGACTCAATCAGGCCGACCTGGCGTTCCAGGAACCGGGGGTGCCAGCGGTCGTCGCCGTCGAGGTAGGCGATGTACTGGCCGCGGGCCTCCCGGATACCGACGTTCCGCACCGCGCTCAGCCCCCGGTGCTCACCCGGGACCAGGCGGAACCGCGGGTCGTGACCAGCGTGCTGGCGGACGACCTCCACCGAGTTGTCCTGCGAGCCGTCGTCCACCACCAGGTATTCGAAGTCGGTGAACGTCTGCCGCAGGACTGAGTCCACGGCTTCGCCGATGTACTGGGCGACGTTGTAGGCGGGCGTCACCACCGTCACCCGGGGCGCATCGGCGCCCCCGAAACCACTCATGCCTTCCCTCTTCATGCCAGGCGCTGGGACAGATCAGCCTTGCCCGGGCGGCAGCTCGTAGATGGACGTACCGTCCTGGTTGACCAGCAGCTTCCACTTGGAAGATTTATTCAGTGAATTGATCAAAATGGCGTAGCTGCTGGGTGCCGTCTCGCCGAAGGCGATGCTGTATTGGATCATACTGGGCGAGATAAGCACGTACGCGGGATGCTTGTTATTGGTGTAGCCAAGTGAGTCCTTGGCGATGATGTCGGCCAGGTTCGGCGTTGCCTTCGTGACCAGCGGATCTCCGTCCCCGGTCCCGAAGATGGTCGGCATCTGGAAATCGGCGTAACGCCAGGTGTCCTGGGTGGGCGCATTATCGCCCGCGCTGTAAATGGGCCCTACCTTGGCCGTCTGCAGGAAATGGTAGATGATCTCGGTTTCGCTCTCCGTCATGACGTTGGAGGCGTCGTCGCCGAAGAAGGCGGGGAAGAACAGGGCGAGCACCAGGCCTATTCCGATAGCCGGGCGGATCAAGCCCAGGACGGCCTTGCGCCGGACGCTACTTGGGGTGGCCGTCCCCGGGCGACCGCCGCGCAGCTGAGCCGAGATCCGGGTCAGCGTGGCGCTGCGGGGTTCCAGCGCGGCCGCGGCCAGGGCTGCCGCCCACGGCAGCGAGAACAGGTAGACGCGCAGCACGCCCTCGTTGCCGTAGGCCTGGGCCGCCAGCACCAGGGCCGGGGAGAAGGTCAGGGCGAACAGGGCCAGGACGGTCCGTCCCGACCGCCGCAAACGCCAGGCCCCGATGACGGCCAGCAGCCACATCAGCAGCGACAGGATGTCCGCGGTGCGCTGATCGAAGATCTGCGCGCTCGGGATCGTGACCAGCGTGTCGGTCGTGGCCGACGGCGGTGCGACGTTGCTGAAGAAGCTGCCGATGGAGCTGAGCAGTCCGTAGGTGCTGTTGACATAGGCCAGCCGCGGCAGCAGGTACCCGAACGCGATCGCGGCGAACGCGAGGGGGAGCCAGCGGGGCCGCAGGAGCCGGCCGCCGGCCAGCACGGCGATCTGGACGATCAGGATGTACGGGGACAGCTCGTGCGTGAACGACAGCACGAAGAACAGCAAGAACAACGTGATCAGGATGGCCCAGGGGCGCCCGCGACCCGCCCGGGCCCGGGCCTTGGCCGCCCGGTCCGCGGCCCGGTCTTCCGGACGATCCTGCGGCACCGGTTCCGGCCGGGCCGCCGGGGGCATGGCGAACACTTCGGTCTGCTCGCCCCGGGTGGCCCGGTCAACACCGATGTCTGCCCGGTCCACCTTGAGCGCGACGTCGTCCAGCCGCTGCCAGATCGCGGCCCGCACCGACCGGGCCTGCTGTTCGCTCTGGCAGTGCACCACCGCCGAATCCAGCTCCCGGAAGAGCTTGAGCTCCGGGAAGTGGTCCATGATCCACCGGTCGAGCGCGTAGTAGAGGAACAGGTCGGCCAGCACCGTGGACAGCGGGGACCCCGGCATCGTGCCCAGGCGCCGCGAACCGGACGTGGTGTCGGGCTGCCGTTCCGAGGCGCGCAGGAACCGGCTCACGTAGCCGGCCAGCCACTCCTCGTCGGTGGCGGATTCCACCACCCGGAGCAGCAGGTCGTGGCGGCAGCTGGTGAAGACCGCGTGCGCGTCGACCTCGACCTTCCACCGGCCGGGCGCGACCCGGGCCCGCTGGTTCAGCCGATCACGGTCGATCTCGCGGCGGCGGCTGAACTCGGCCTCGAGCTTCCGGGCGATGACCATCTGCGCGATCATGTCGGACACCGTGAGCACGGACAGCGGCCTGCCCCGGCCGCCCGGCGGCGGGACGATCCGCAGCGCGGCCGGCGTGTAGGTGCCGTCGCGCAGCTGCGTCCACACCCGCTGCAGGTTCCGCGGCAGGTGCTGCTCGAAATCGCGGACCGTCATCCCGTCGATCCCGGGCGGCCCCTGGTAGCCGCGCATGGTGCGGTAGGCCTCGTACACCTCGACCCGGGTCACGGTCGGTGACCGGTCCGGTTGCCGGGCGGCCTGCGGGACCGCGGCTCTCTTACGGAAGAATCTTCGCCGCCGGGTCAGCGGGTCCCGGTTCCCGCCGTAGAGCCAGCGCAGGGCCAGGGCCATGATGCCCAGCGAGATCACGGTGCCCACGGCCTGCGGCGAGTAGTAGTCCTGGCCGATCCAGTTGCTGGCCGCATAGAGCAGCAGCGCCATCCAGCGCTGCCACACCGACAGCGACAGCGCGGCGTAGGCCAGGTACAGCAGCGGGAGGGCCGCCAGCTCGAACACGACCTGCGCCCACTTGGCGTAGTCCAGCGGGGTGCTGACCCCGGCCACTTTCCCGAACCAGGCCGCGAGCGCGAAGAAACCGGGCCAGTTCTGGTAGATGTCGATGTGCCGGTTCAGGTGGCCGTAGTGATTGATGTACTGGACGACACCGATCGTCTTGTACAGCCAGGAGTAGCGCCCCTGCGGGTACACGATGGCCGGCGTCGCGTACAGCATGACGACCAGCCCGGCGGCGTGCGACGACATCCGCCACCGGGTGGGCCGGGCCCGGTTCAGTTCGGCCAGCGCGGAGATGACCAGCAGCACGACGCCGGCGTAGAACACCGGGGACAGGTTGGTGACCAGCCCGTACCCGCCGAGATTGGTGCTGTTGGTGCGGCTGAGGCCGATCGCCCACAGGATGAGGCTGAGCGGCAGCAGCACATCCGCGATATGGAACGCCGAACTCCGAGCCGGAGGGGACACCGCCTGCGCGGCGGGTCCACTGCGGCTACGTGTGGTAGTCACTGGCCTCCCGGTCAGTTTGCCCGCCGCCCCTCACGCTTCCATCTGGGACCACGAACCCCGCAACCCGGGCTGATCCTGATCGTCGGCCGCGTTCCACCGCCGACGGACCAGGCCCGCCACCAGGGCGGCCAGGCTCAGCACGGCCTCGGCCTCGAAGATGCCCACCGGGTGCCAGTAGTGCGCCCACAGCGCGGTCATGGCGACCAGCGTCAGCGCGGCCAGGCTGAACACGATCGACATCCCGACCTGCGACCAGCGGGCCAGCCTGGACCAGTGGGTCATGATCGCTCGCCCGGGCACGAAGAACGTGAATCCGAGGGTCAGCAGGATACGGGGCAGCGTGGGCCCCTCCAGGACCACGAGCACGAGCAGACCTACGGAGATAACCACGGCCAGCAGATCGAGCATCTCAGCCCGCTGCGCGGCTGGAGGCAAGGTGCTCAGAGATCTGTTAGGCATTTTTCCAGTCTGACTCAGTGGTGGTTGAGTATGGGCCAAGTTCCGCGAAAGTAATCGGCGGCGTTACGCTGCGCTGTCGCGGTGATCTTCCGTGTGACTGGCGGCCTGATCCGGGCCGGAAAGCCCGCCGGGCGGGCCGCACATTTCTCATTAATTCGAAGCCTTCTTCCACACCCGGACGTAATCAACCTTCATCGTACTGGGTGACTGGTAAGGCGGCCCGGAGGCGTAATCCAGGATCAAGAACATCGGTGCAGAAGTAACGCCTGATGTCACCGAGCCAATATCTTTGCCGTCGTAATAGTAAGTGACAGAGCCGGCTTCCCAGTCCGCGCCAAAGGTGTGCCAGCCGCCGGTCAGCGTTTCGTGCACGCAGCCGGATTTGACCGTCAGCGCCGCCGTGCCGTCGGCGGGCCCTACTCCATCAGGGCTGACCGCGCTGTGGAAATGGGCGCAGGCCCGGCCGTTGATGCCTTCGAAAATGTCGTCTTCGCCGTCGGTGGGCCAGTTCTGGCCGTCGGTCCACACGGCGGGCCAGTCCGCGATCTTGCCCGCCGCGCCCGTAGCCGCAGGCAGCCACACCCGGGCTTGCAGGAAACCGTAGGTGTAGCTGAACTTGCCGTTGGTATTGACCAGGCCCGATGCGTACACCGGATTCGAGATGCCGCAGGACTCGCGCTTGGTGATCAGCGCGAGGTTGAGCGAGCCACCGCTCACGGTCACTTGGTCCGGGTCGTAGCATTCCTCCTCGGTGGAATTGACCGGGCCGGTGATGCCGGCAGCCAGCCAGCCGGTGGACCATTTAGCGGTATCCAGCTGGTTGCCGTCGAACTCGTCGTCGAAAGTAAGTTTCCAGCTTCCGGGATCGCCGGTTGGTTCGTACGTGGGTTTCGGGGTGGGACTCGCCGTGTCACTTCCGCCGTCGCTCACGCTCTTGCTCGCCGTGTCACTTCCGCCGGTATTGCTTCCGCAGGCCGCCGCGAACAGCACCACGGTGACGAAAATCACGGTAACGGCCACGCTCCATCGTGGTGGCCGAGCAGTCTTCACAAAACTGTTCCGGGGCATCGTTGGCCTTTGTTTCGGTGCGCGTATAGCGCATCAACAAGGGTCGGGCTGAATGATATCGGCCTGTCCATTGTCCTCAGTACGGCAAAATCACAAAAAGCTTTTTCTGCTGCGCGTGGACAGGCCTCCCGCGCGCATCGTGACCTAGACCTTGTCCGCCCACAGATCGGCTGGGGGCTTACGCCGCCGGGGTGGTTCCGGGCGGCGGGGCTGGGGGGGTGCGGGCGGCGCGATGTCGTCCTCAAGCTGCTCGGCCGGCCCGAAGCTGAACGTCGGCCCGGCCTGATGGGCCCGGCTGGGGATCCGGAACGGGTCGGTCGTAGCCAGCGACATGAGCACGGCCAGCCCGACCTCCTGCCGGCGTTCCCGCTCCCGGGACTTCTCCGCCGCCAGGTTGAGGTCCTCGATCGGCACGAAGCGCGGCTGCGGCCCGGCCGCGGGCCGCACCACCCGCTGCGGCGCGGTAACCGGCACGACCGTGGGGAACGAGCGCGTCGCTGGGCGAGGTGCGGAGACCGGGCCGCCCGCGGCCGCCCGGGTGCGGGCGATGCCGGCCGGGGCTTCCGCGGCCGCGGTACCCCGGCGGTGCCGCCCGTGCCCGAGGGCGGTGCGGAACACGGCCGGTGCCGTGACCAGTCCCTCGGCGATCGAGATCACCAGCAGGCCCGCCGTCAGCCCGACCAGGCCGTCCATCCGGCCTCCGATGATCACGGCCGCCATCTCGCAGGTGGACGCGATGGTGAGGATGACGGCCGCCCGCGTCACCCGGCCGGCCGCCCGGCAGACCGCGATGTACTGGGTCTTCGGCAGGGCTGGCAGGTACCCGAGGATCAGCAGCCGGAACGGCACCGTCGCCTCGGCCGCGTACTGCTTACCAAAGATGGACAGGGCCGGGCCCGCGGCGAACCAGAGGATGACCATGGCCGGGACCCCGATGTACACCGAGAGCCGCAGCACGAAGCGCAGCTTCTTGGCGATCACCTTGGGGTCGGCCGACGCCACCGCGTACAGGACCGTCGACAGGTGGGTCGGCACGACGAACAGGAAGCTGCTCAGCATCCAGGCCACGTAGAAGGCCGCGTTCGCGGCGGGCGACACCACCACGGTGACGAGCACGGGGATCAGCGTCTGCGGCACCCCGATGGCGAGGTTCAGCCAGTTGTGCGCCATGGTGGTCCGGCCGAGACCGCGCATCACCCCCCAGTCGGGGCGGGGCATGATGTTCGTGCCGCCGATCCGGAGCTGGATCGCGGTCGGGATGATCGATGCCGCCGTGCCCACCACCCAGGCCAGGATGATGCCCACGCCGAACATGTCGTGCAGCACCAGGGCGGCGGCCGGCAGCACGGCCATCTTCACGATGGAGAACGTCAGGTTCCGGCTCAGCTGCAGGCCGCCCCGCAGCAGGCCGATCGTGGCCTCGTCGAACACGAGCGTGGCGCCGGTCAGCGCCACGCCCACGGCGAAGAGCAGCATCCGGCCGGGCGAGCCGGCGATCTCGACGAACCGGTTGCTGAAGTGCGGGGCCGCGATCACGAAGCCGACCCCGAGGATCAGCGAGCCCACACCCGACACGATCAGCGCCGAGGCCACCAGGCCGCCCCGCGACCGGCGCTGGGGCAGCTCGCCGATCAGCACGGTCCCCAGGCCGAACATGCCGATGGTGCCCAGCAGCGTCATGGCGGAAATGGCGGCGGAGCCGTAGCCGACGGCTTCCTGGCTGAAGTAACGGGCGGCGAACGTCCAGAACGTGAAGCCGAGCAGGGACGTCACACCGGTCGTCGCGGCCAGACTGGCCGCGTTGTGCAGCAGGTCGGAGTGCTTGTGCCAGATCCCGGTCAGCGCGGACAGCCGCGAAGACTTGGGCTCGGGCTCAGGCTCGGGTGGTGGCGGCGGCGCATCCAGAACCGGTGCGCGCCAGCTCCCCGTCACTTGGCGGAGCCAGGTGTCAGTTGTCACTACCGAAGTTCCTCAGCCGTGCAGCATCGAGGGTGGCCTGGGAAACCATGGCCCTCCCTTCCATGACGTCAGACAGGCATGCGGGCATGCAGAAACACCGCAGTCGTACGGCATAACCGCACGCGAGCAGCGACTGATTCGCCAGGCCGACGAGGACGTGCCGACGTGCTAAACCCCGACTGGGACTGTACCAGTCGCCGCCCAAAGGCGGCAAAACAGTTCCAATCTGACTCTGAGTGCAGCTTTCGATACATTGCGTCGCGAATGCGGCGGGGCCGGACGGGCTGGTCTGGTCGCGCCGAGGCCGGGGCCGCCGCTACAGTCGTCGGATGTCGCGGCCGCTAGGAACGGGATGACGGACATGTCCACCACTGGATCAACCGGCGCGAGATCGATCGGCGCGAGGTTCCTCGAGCGGTCCACCAACCTGCGGAACAACGTGCAGAGCGGCCTGCGGGCCCGGCGGTCCGGTGCCGCCAGTTTCGGGCCGCAGCCGCTGCTCCGGGGCAAGCTGTGCTTCCGCTTCGACGGCACGGTGACGATCGGTGCCCGGTTTGACGCGGACGGGCTGATCATGCCGGTCAGCATCTCCGTGGTCGAAGGGGCCACGCTCTCGATCGGCGATGACCTCTACATGAACGCCGGCACCTCGATTGAGGTGTGGCACGACGTGCGGATCGGCAGCAACTGCCTGTTCGGGCCGTTCGCCTCGGTCATCGACGACGACCGGCACGAGGTCGAGCCGGGCGCGATCCTGCACAAGGGGCCCACGGTCCTGGGCAACAACGTCTGGCTCGGCCGCAGCGCCGCGGTGATGCCGGGCGTGACCGTCGGCGATGGCTCCGTCATCGGCGCGAACTCCGTCGTGACCCGGGACATCCCCCCGAACTCCTTCGCCGCGGGCGCGCCGGCCCGGGTGATCAGGAAGCTCGAGCTCCCCGACGGCTGGGTCCGGCGCTAGCCCCCCGACGGCTGGGGTCCGGCGCTAGCTCCCCGCGTCGACCTGGACACGCAGCGTAGACAAACCGCCTCATCTTCTCCCGCATGTGGCGTACCGGCGCATCAGTGGATGGTCCGTGTAAACCGTTGCGTAGTGGCAAGCGTCTTCCATACACAGGCTGACAGGGACGGTCCGCGGGCCGGCCTCGCTACGGACGAACGGGAAGGGTCGTACTGACTGCACCGGGCGCCATCACGCACTGATGGCGCCTACGGACGGGAGTCAGAAATTACCTCGCAGTAAATAACGTGAAGAGTTTTTACGGCGCGATGGAGCTGGTCGCTAAACCCCTATGACTGCTCGGCTTGATTGCACCGTCAATTACCGGCATCAAACACGGCGTCACTGAAACGGCTTGCTTTAAGCCGCAAGTGACATCGAAAGATAACTCTATGAGTCTTATTAATCACTGATAGTAATCGCTCAGGAATAACGCCTCCGATAGTTGTATTGGCCGTATTACCTGCGCGGGACCTGGTAGTGTCTCGGCATTGTTCAGCCCGGCGCCTCTTAGCCCCGGAGCGGAACTTGAAGTCTTAAGAATATGCACGGCAAATGCCGGACAGCCGACGCTCGCTGACCTGGAGGAAAGTTCAGAATGCTCCCGACTGAGCTTGCTGCTGAGCCGTGGCCGAAAGTGTCGGTGGTCATCCCCGCCATGAACGAGGCCCGCAACCTGCCGCATGTCTTCGAGCGCATGCCGCGCGGCACGTACGAGGTCATCCTGGTCGACGGCAACTCGACCGACGACACGGTCGCCGTCGCCCAGCGGGAGTGGCCGGGCATCCGGGTCATCACTCAGACCCGGCGGGGCAAGGGCAACGCGCTGGCGTGTGGCTTCGCCGCCGCTACCGGTGACATCATCGCCGCGGTCGACGCCGACGGCTCGGCCGACCCGGGCGAGATCCCCGCGTTCGTGGAGGCCCTGCTCAAGGGGTACGACTTCGCCAAGGGGACGCGTTCGGGCGATGGGGGCGGCAGCGCCGACCTCACCCGCCTGCGCCGTTTCGGCAACCGGGCCCTGAGCGCGATCTTCAACGTCTGCTACCAGACGCACTACTCCGACCTCTGCTACGGGTGGAACGTGTTCTGGCGGCGCCACCTGCCCGTGCTGGACCTGGACACCACCTCGGTCGCGCCGCACGGTGGCCGGCTGTGGGGCGACGGCTTCGAGATCGAGACGCTCATCCACGTCCGGGTGGCCAAGTCCAACCTGACCGTGACCGAGGTCCCGAGCTTCGAGCACAACCGGATCCACGGGGAGAGCAACCTCAGCACGTTCGGGGACGGCTTCCGGGTGCTGCGGACGATCTTCTCCGAGGCCTGGCGGACCCGCGTGGCCGAGCCGGTTCTACACCACGAGCACCACGCGGAGCTTCAGCCTGAGCAGCAGGCGGAGGAGGCCGAGCTGGTCGCCGAGGCCGTGGCGCAGTCGCAGGAGGCCGCCGCCGCCGGGGCGACCGACGTCCCGCTGCCCCGCGACGAGCCGTCGCTGACCGGCACCAACCCGATGCCGGTCCTCGCGGCCGACAAAGAGTAAAAAAGTCCGTTAAATCTTCCCGGCGGCATGATCGCTAACTGCGCTACGCGCGGCGCGTCACCGGGCTAGACTCCCGTCGGGATCTGGCTTTGGTGACGCGATGGCGATGCCGCCAAGCAGTACGACGGCCAGCGATGTCCGGGCGAGCTGGATGGTATCGAGTTCTGATCGGTGCCGCCTCCGTCCGACGGGGCCCGTCCGGGACACCAGCGCGAGCGAGGAGACACCGTACTGATGAGGGCACGATTGGCTTTCGGCCTGGTCGTGATCTTGGCAGTAGGTGCTATCGCGGGCTGGCGGCTGGCTAGCCCGGCCGCCACCGCGACGCAGACCATAACCAAGCCCCACGCGCAGGTGACGCACTCCGCGCCGGCCACCCACATCGCCGCGATCAACCCGTTGCCGGTCGGCGGCGAGGGACTCGCCGTCGTCAGTGAATCCCCGAAGCCCAAGCCCAAGCCGGCGCCTTCGCATTCGCATTCGACGGTGGCCCCTTCTTCTGACCTCCCGCCTGAGCTCTCCGGCAGCGGCTGGCAGCTCGCGTTCGACGGCGCATTCGGCGGCTCGTCCCTGAACACCTCGCAGTGGGACACCTGCTATCCCGACGACAACCAGAGCGGCTGCACGAACAACGGCAACCACAACGAGTTCGAGTGGTACCAGCCCAGCCAGATCTCGGTCGGTGGCGGGACGCTGAACCTCACGGCCAGCTCGCAGTCGACCCAGGGCTCTGACGGCAACACGTACCCCTGCCGGTCCGGCATGGTCACGACGGGGAACAGCTTCAACTTCCAGTACGGCTACGTCCAGGTCGAGGCCAAGCTGCCGATCAGCTCGGGACTGTGGCCTGCGCTGTGGCTGAACCCGTCGAACGGCGATTGGCCGCCGGAGATCGACATCATGGAGCACTGGAGCACCTACGACTACTACGGTGCCTACCTGCACTCCGCGGCCGGCCCGATCGTCGAGAACGACCACGTCAACCTGGCCGATTCGGCCGGCTGGCACACCTTCTCGGTCCTCTGGGAGCCCAACAAGATCACCTGGTACCTCGACGGCCAGGACGTCTTGAGCACGACCCAGTACGTCCCCCAGCAGGCCATGTACTTCATCGCCAACGTGGCCAACTCCACCGACGGCCCTGGCTGCAACGGCACCATGCAGATTAGCTCGGTCAAGGTCTGGCAGCAGCACTCCTGAGCCCAGCCCAGAACGCGGGCCCGGGCTCAGAAACCAGGGCTCAGAAGCCCGGGAACACCTGGCGCAGATCGTCCAGGTCCACGCCGTACGCCTCCACCTGGGCCGGGTGCTCCGCGTCCAGCCGCCCGGACAGTAGCCGGGCGAACGCCTCGGCGGGCAGCCGCAGGGTCGCTTCTCCTACCGCCGGGTCCGGGTCGGCCGGGGCCAGCGTCACGCCCTCGGGACCGGCGGTCAGCTCGAAGTACCGCTGCGGGTGCTCGGTGGTCACGTGTACGTGCAGCTTCTGGTCACGGGGCTTGCCGATCATGCCGGCCAGCTGCATCTGGAAGTCCAGGATCAGCCCGGCGGCGTCGCCGGCCACGGTGGCCCCGGGGTCGCGGATGACCTCCACGTCCCAGGTGTGCAGCACGTGCTCGGCCAGCCGCATCACGATCACGTCGGCCAGGCCCCGCTCGGCCCCGAAGAACGTGAGCCGCCAGGCCTGACGACGCTCGGGTGAGATCGCGGCCAGCTGCTCGACCAGCTCGCCGTCCTCGGCCACCCCGTCCCGGGCCTGGTCCTGTGGGCTCTTGGCGTCCCAGGTGGCCCAGATCTCCTGGTTCTGCTCCTGGCCCGGCGCTTCCCGGCCGTGCAGGCCCGCCTCCACCAGCAGGCCGAAGATCTCCGCTCCCGAGCCCAGGTGCGACAGCACCTGCGCCACCGACCATTCGGAACAGTACGACGGCCCGGTCACCTCGTCGCCGGTCAGCGGCTTGGCCGCGGCGACCAGCCGGTCGTGCGAGTCGCTCAGCGCGGACAGGGCCGCCTCGATCTGGTCAGCGCTCGTGGTCACGGTTTCTCCTCTGCGATCCGGCCGATCAGGCCGATCGAGCCGATACGGGCCAACACACCCTATCGAGCGCGCAGTTGCTGCCACAGCCGCGGCAACAGCTCAGGCGCCACCGCCCGCCACGATTCAGCTTCGGCCGGGCGGAGCGGGGTCACCGCTTCCCCACCCGCGCTCCGTGCGTCCAGGAACGCCTGGCAGGCCACCGACAGCAGCCACATCCTGGCCACCGCCAGGCCCGGGGTCGCGCCCAGCGTGAGCGCGCCGTTGCCCCGGAGCAGCAGCGCCTCCCCATCCGGCAGGCTGGCGGCCGCGGCGTCGGCCAGGGCGGGGGAGCGCAGCAGCCGGGCATCGTCGTGCACCGGGACCCGCTCGCCCAGCCAGGCGGCCTGCCCGTGCAGCGGCCGGATCGCCCCCGTGGCCGCGGCCACCGCCGCGGCCGCGAACGCGCCGGGTGGCTGAGCCCGGGCCACGGCGTCCGCGTCGGGCCGCTGCCGGTACACCGCCAGGTGGGCCCAGGCCTCGGCCGGCGCCCCGGCCGGCAGCGCCACCCCCGGCGGCGCCACCCCCGGCCCGGCCCCCTCCGCGGGCGCCAACCCCGACAGCGCCACCTCGATCAGGCCGTCTGCGCTCACCCCGGCCAGGTCCGCGGCCGGCGTGATGAGCATCGCCCCGCCGACCCGGGCCGACACGTGCCCGAACGCGGTGACCAGCCCCAGCCGGGCCAGTACGTGCGCCGCCTCGGCCACCTCCGCTCGCAGCCCCGCCTCATCCCGCGTCATGCCCGCCCCCGCTTCGCCCATTTTCGTGGCCCGCGTGTCTTCCCACCCGGCCCCCTCCGACCTAAACTGTATGCAGTTTAGAAGCTGACGCTGCACCTGTGGAGCGCGCCGCCTCAGACCTTGCTGGCCCACCGTGAACCCATCTCCAATGGAGGAGAACAGCCATGAATCGCGACGCCACCACCATCTTCGCCGACATCGACTCGTTCGACGTGGACCGGTTCGTCCGGCACCTGACCGACGACGTGACCTTCCGTTTCGGCAACGCCGAGCCCATTCACGGCAAGGACGCCGTGCGCGAAGGGGTGCTCGGCTTCTGGTCCAGCATTGACGGCCTGACCCACCACCTGATCAAGATCATCGAGTCCGGCGACACCCTGGTGGCCAAGATCGACGTCGAGTACGTGCGCAAGGACGGCAAGCACGTGACCGTGCCCAACGCCGACATCCTGGAGTTCGACGGCGACCTGGTCAAGGACTGGCAGATCTACATCGACCTCGCCCCTGTCTTCGCGTGAACGGACTCACCTGATGATCACACTGACCGACATCGCCTACGTCCGGTCGGGGGTGGCGGACCTCGACGCCGCCACCCGGTTCGCCACCGGCATCGTCGGCCTGGAACTGGCCGAACCGTCCGAACCCGGCGTGGCCCACCTGCGGGCCGACCACCGGCACCACTGCCTGGCCCTGGTCGAAGGGCCGTCCGGGGTGATCGCGTCCGGGTTCACCGTGGCCGATGCGGACGCGCTGGCCGCGGCCGAGGTCGAGCTCGAACGCAGCGGCACGACCGTGTACCGGGGCAGCCCGGAGCAGGCCCGGTCCCGCCGGGTGCGCGAGTTCATCGCCTTCGACGACCCGTTCGGCAACCGGCTGGAGCTGGTCACCGACCAGGAGAACGTGGCCCGCCCGGTCGCGTTCAGCCGCAACGCCGGCATCACCGAGTTCGGCCACCTGTGCCTGGACGCGCCGGACGTGTACGACGCCCACCGTTACTGGAGCACCCGGTTTAACGCCAAGGTGTCGGACTGGATCCGGGACCGGGCCTGCCTGCTCCGGATCGACCCGGTGCACCACAAGCTGGCCGTGTTCCAGGGTGACCGGCCCGGCCTGTGCCACATGAACTTCCAGGTCGACACCATCGACGACGTGTTCAGGAACTGGCATTTCCTGGTCGACCAGGGCGTGCAGATCGAGATGGGCCCCGGGCGCCACCCGCAGTCCACCGCGATCTTCCTGTACTTCCTCGGCCCCGAAGGGTTCACCTACGAATACTCGTTCGGGGTGCGCCGCATCGAGGACGATGCCGCCTGGACGCCGCGGACGTTCGACCCGGACGAGCCCGGCTCCATCGACATGTGGCTGGGCCCGACCAAGCGGGTCTCGTCCCAGCGCCAGCTGTCCGAGCCGCACCGGCCGGGGTCACCACCGGCAGAAGCCCAGCCACCCCATGAGTCGCATCCGTCACCTGAGCCCGTCGGAGGCCCCGCCCGATGACCACCACCGAACAGGCCCCCATAGAAAAGACCACGGTCGAGGTGGACGTGGCCGGCGTCCGCACGGCCGTCATCGACACCGGCGAACCGGCCGGACCGGGACCGGCCGCGCCGCCGGTGCTGCTGTTGCACGGGTCGGGCCCGGGCGTGACCGCGCTGGCCAACTGGCGGCCGGTCATCCCGGCGCTGCGCGCGGACCGCCGGGTCATCGCCCCCGACCAGCTGGGTTTCGGCGGCACCGCCACCGGAGAGCCGCGCACCTACGGCCGGACGGTGTGGACGGACCACGCGCTGGCCCTGCTGGACACGCTCGGCCTGGACACGGTGGACATCATCGGCAACTCGATGGGTGGCGCCATCGCGCTGTCCATCGCCGCCGCCCGGCCGCAGGCGGTACGCCGCATCGTGACCATGGGTTCGATGGGGGTGGCCATGGCCCTGCCCTACGGGCTCAACGAGATCTGGGGCTACACCCCGGGTACGGAGCAGATGCGCCACGTGATCGGGCTGTTCGCGCACAACCGCGACCTGATCACCGACGAGCTGGTGGGGATGCGCTACCAGGCCAGCCTGAACCCGCCCGTCCGCGACTCGTGGGCCGCGATGTTCCCCGAGCCCCGCCAGCGGTGGGTCGACGACCTGGCCCTGTCCGGGGCCGAGCTGGCCGCCATCACCCAGCCGGTCCTGCTCGTCCACGGCCGCGACGACCAGGTCGTTCCCTGGCGCCCATCCTCGGCCCAGCTCGTCGACCTGCTGCCTGACGCCCGCCTGCACGTCCTGGCCAACTGCGGCCACTGGACCATGATCGAGAAGACCGCCGACTTCCTCACCGCCGTCCAGCCCTTCTTGGCGCCCTAACCCCGCCCGGCCAGCGCCGCTGACCTCTGCCCTGGCCGTCCGCCGCTTTTCCCGCCCGCCCGGCGCCGCTTTCCCGCGCCGGCCGCCGCTGAGACCCCCGCCCTGGCTGGCCGCCGCACTGACCTGGCCCGCCGCATTTCGGATTCTTTATTAATGAGCTTCCGGCCGCGCTGAGCTGAACGGCGCCGCACCGGTCCAGCGTGGTGGCCGCAACAGGATGACAGCCGCGGCGCCCGCCACCGCCGCCAGCGGGATGACCACCGGGAGCGGGGCGTACTGACCGGCGATGCCCCACAGGGCGAAGCCCGCTCCCTGGGTGAACATCAGGCCCGCCTGGGAAAGGGCCAGGGCCCGGCTCCGCAGCGCCGGTGGGGCCGTGGCCACCAGCAGGCCGTCCATACCGGGCATCCAGGCCGAGCCCAGTCCGGACACCACCAGCAGGCCCAGGACCAGCTCCAAGCCGGGACTGACCGCGAAGCCCGCCAATGGCGCGAACGTCAGCAGGCCAGCCGGGACGATCAAGCGGTACTGCACCCGGGCCGGGAACACCCGCGCGGCCAGGACATCGGCGATCACGGTCCCCACCGGGATACCGACCAGCAGGAAGCCCGCCGCCCGGGCCGGCTGGCCGATGTGCACGGCGTACGGCGCGGCCAGGGCCTCGGGCGCGACCGCGCACGCCGGGATCAGCCAGCCGAACAGCAGCACCCGCCGGGTCGGACGGTGGGCCAGCACGGCCCGGACCCCGGCCAGCGAATCGCGCGCCATCGAGCCGGCCTTGGCCGCGCGTGGTGGCCGCTGGGAGGTGCCCAGCCGGACCAGCAGCGCCGAGGCCGCGAACGAGAGGGCGTCCGCGGCCAGCGCGCCCCGCGGGGACAGGACGGCCAGCAGCAGGCCGCCGACGCCGTAGCCCACGATCTGCGCCCCCTGGCTGACCATCCGCATCAACGCCCGGCCGAGCACGTACGGGGAGCCCGGGGGCAGGATCTCCGGCAGCACCGCCGCCCGGACACCCTGGTAGACCGGAGAGATCAGGCCGTTGGCGAACAGCAGCACCAGCAGCCCGGCCACGGGCACCCCCGGCACGACCATGATCGCGACCACCGCCGCGCTGGCCAGGTCGCAGGCCACCAGCGCCCGGCGGGTGGGCAGGAGATCCACGGCCGCGCTCAGCAGCGTGCCGCCGATCAGGTAGGGCAGGAACGACAGTGCCATCACCGAGGCCGCCAGCGCCGCCGAACGAGTCTGCTCGTAGACCAGCACGGTCAGCGCCACCGCGGCCACGACGGTGCCGAGCATGGAGACGATGTTGGCCGCAAAGATCACGCTGAACTCGCGCAGGCCGAACACGTTCCGGTAGCTGGCCCGCCTGGCCTGATCGGCCCGATCGGTGGTGACGACAGCAGGCATGTCACCGAGGCTGGCCCCCGGGCTAGCATCGGAGCCAGACATTCGGTCATCGCCGAATCATGCCGAGGTGATCCTCTGAGTCTGGAGCTGGTCTTCGGGCGCGACGACCCGGCGCGGGTCCGGTTCGCGGTCTCGCCGCTGTGGGAGACGATGTCGGCCCTGCGGGTGCTGCTCGAACCGCACCGCCACGGCTTCCACCTGCCCTGGCTGGAGGCGGTCCGGACCGGCCTGGACGACGTGGAGCTGTGGCCGCTGCTGGCCCTGTCGCCCCGCAGCGGGTGGACGCCGGACTTCCTCAGCCCGGCCCCGGCCGGCCCGGCCACCGATATCGCCGATCAGCTGGCCCAGGTCCGGGCGACCCCGCCGGAACTGGTCGCGCGGGAGGTGTGGCTCAGCCTGACCCAGCGCGCGGGCCAGCCGCTGCCCGGCCAGGCCTGGCGGCTGCTGGACGATGCGGTCGCGACCCGCGACCTGGTGGCCGGCTTGCTGGAACAGTGCTGGGAGTTGCTGATCGCGCCGCACTGGCCACGGCTGCGGGATCTGCTCCAGGCCGACCTGCGCTATCGGGCCGAGCTGCTGGGCGACTACGGCCTGGACCGCGTGCTGGCCGAACTGGATCCCCGCGCCCGCTGGACCGGCCGGGCCATCGTCATCGACCGAGCCGACGCGAAACGGCGGCGGCTGGCCGGAGCCGGGCTGATCATCATGCCTAGCGTGTTCGTCTGGCCCGACCTGACCGTGGTCATCGACCCGCCGGCCCAGCCGGCCCTGATCTACCCGGCCCGCGGCATCGCCGAACTGTGGCAGCCGGCCCACACCGCCCACTCCGACGCCCTGGCCACCCTCCTCGGCCGGACCCGTGCCGCCCTGCTCGAATCCCTGGCCGAACCGGCGTCCACCCACACCCTGGCCCGTCGGCACGATCTGGCCCCCAGCACCGTGTCCGAACACCTGGTGGCTCTGCACCAAGCCCGCCTGCTGACCCGCCGGCGTCACCGCCACACCGTTATCTACCAGCAGACTCCGCTCGGCGCCGACCTGGCCCACGGCCCAGCCTCCGGCTAATGTATCGATCCGATACATCGCTGATACATCGAACCGATACTGAGCTGAGAGGCGGCGACATGTCCAGCGGGCAGTTGTACGACGCCATCGGGGCCACCTACACGGTGACCCGGCGCACCGAGCCGCGGATCGCCGCGCAGATCTGGGCTGCGCTCGGCGACGCCCGCACGGTCCTGAACGTCGGGGCGGGCACCGGCTCCTATGAGCCTCCCGGCCGGCACGTCACCGCGGTCGAGCCCTCGGCGCTCATGCGCGCGCAGCGTCCCGCGAACGCGGCGCCGTGCGTGGCCGCCGCCGCGGAGAGCCTCCCGTTCGAAGACCAGTCGTTCGACGCCGCGATGGCGGTGGCCACCATCCATCACTGGCCGGACCCCATCGCGGGCCTGCGCGAAATGCGGCGTGTGGCCCGCCGGGTGGTGGTGTTCACGCTCGATACCAGTGACCCCGGATGGCGTCGCCGGTTCTGGCTGACGCGGGACTACCTGCCCGAGTTCGCTGACCTGTTCGCCGGCCGGCCTGGGGCGACCGAGATGGCCCGGGCGCTCGGAGCCCGCCTGGAGCCGGTGCTCATCCCGTGGGACTGTGCGGACGGCTTCTTCGAGGCCTACTGGCGCCGGCCCGAGGTGTACCTGGACGAGGCTGCCCGTCGCGGCGTATCGGTGTGGGCCAGGCTCGGTCCGGAGGTTGAGCAGCGGGCCGTGCGCAGGCTCCGGGCTGACCTGGCCGCCGGCCGGTGGACCGAACGCAACCGTGACCTCCTCGCCCTTGAGGCCGCGGAGCTTGGCCTGCGCCTGCTCATCGCCTGAACCCCGCCCCGTCCCAACGACTGCTGGTCCCGGGGCATGATGGCGACAGACGGGTCATCTCGGCGGAAGGATGATTCCGATGGGGCCACCGGCTGTTCCTTACCCGCGCTATCTGATCACGTTGATTAGCACCAATTCGGGTGCGGGCGATGGTGAGCCGGGCGCGGCCGTCCGTGACACCACGACCGGCCGGGTCATCGACCGGGTTCCGGGCCGGATGGACGTATATTGCGCCGTCACCGGCACCGGGAACAACCGGCTGTTCTACCTGGCCGCGAGTTCCAGCCGGGCCGAAACCGCACAGCGCGAGCCGGACATCGGCCAGCTCCCACCGGGAGGCGCCTTCCGGGTGGAGATCGACGACGCCGGTCACGTCGTTGAGCTATCCGCCGTACCCGGTATCCCGGAACCAGAACGAGCGTCGTACGGCCCGGTCGGCCTGGCCGCCACGGCTCATGGCAGGACGCTGGCCTACCCCGTCACCGCCCCCCGCGACTGGCGCCCGTCGCCGCCTCCGGTGTGGCCGGTCCGTGACTATCACAAGGATGAGCCTGAGGAGGTGCCCGAGCCTCACTTCCCGCCCGCTGAAGTCCGCCTCGTGACCGCCGCCACCGGCGACCACATGGTCTGGCGGCCCGGATTGGGCGGCTTTGTCAGCGACCTGTGGCTGTCGGCCGACGGCCGGCGGATGGCTTTCTCCTGGAACGGCCGGGACGAGGACCGGGGCATCCACGTCGTCGACCTGCCCGAGACGGCACCGGGCGCGGTGATCACGACCCCGAGCCGCCTGGTGGTACCGGACCGGAACACCCTCATGGAGCACGATCTTGGCCAGGACGGCCTCGGTTGCCTCGGCCATGCCGTGATCAGCGCCGACGGCTTGACGCTGTACGTCACCGCGGCCCGCGGCGAGGCGGGCGGCCAGGCCGTGACCCGGCTGGCCCAGGTATCGGTAGCCGATGGCCAGTTGCTGGGAATCGCCTACGAACGGCCATTCCGCGACCCGGGCAACATCATCTACGGCTGGGGGCCAGTGGCGATCGCCCCGTCCGGCCAGCACGCGCTCATCGCCTACACCGGCCACGTTGGCCGGATCGACCTCAACACCAAGCAGCTCACCGAACTGCCCATCAAAGAAAACGGAGCGCACAGCATCGCCTGGTAGCACCGCGGCCAACGAGCTCAGCATAAAAGAAATCGTCAACTTCAGGTTGACGATCCGACGATCGTCAACCTAAGGTTGACGCATGAGCCCACTCGACATCAGCCTCGCTGATCTGATCGCCCATCTTGACCAGGAACTCCCGGACGCCAGCGCGTTGACTCGCATCAGCGAGGCCCAGCTACGGGCCCAGACCCTGTCCGATCTCGGTGACCAGCTCGTCGGTCACTACGTCGGTAAGGCCAGGCAGGCCAGCGCGTCGTGGAGCGAGATCGGTGACGCCATCGGCGTGTCCAAGCAGGCCGCCCAGCAACGCCATACGCCCGCCGCGTTCGAGCGGTTCACCGACCTGAACCGGCACAGCATCGTGCTGGCGCAGGAGGCCGCCCGGACGCACAAGCACGACTTCATCGGCAGCGAGCACATCCTGCTCGGCCTGCTCAGCGAACCGCGGGGCCTGGCCTACGAGGTGCTGATCGCGAAAACCGGGTCGGAGCAGCGCATCCGCCATGCGATCGAGGAAGCGATGCCGCCGGCCGGGAAGAAAGCGCCGCGCGGCCACATCGCGTTCCGGCCGGAGAGCAAGGAGGCCATCGAGCAGGCCCAGCGCGCGTCAGCCGAGCTCGGCCACGACTGGGTCGGCACCGAACACACGCTGCTGGGCCTGATCCGCGCCGAGGAGAGCCCGGCCGCCCGGATCCTGCGCAACCTGGGCTTCACCTCTGACGAGCTGCGTCAGACGGTCAAGACCAAGATCACCCCCCGGTCCGCCGAAGCGGAAAGCAGTAACGGCATCTAGGTCAGCCTCCGGCGGGGCGCTTCTGGCTCCGGGATGGAGGAGGACTCTTGGGCCTGGGTCCGTCTGCGCAGGCGCGCCTCAGCTGGCTCCGGTGTCGCGCCGGGATCGAGAAGCCCGCTGCCTTCAGCTGCTGCTGGCCACCAGCCGGACCGATGGCGCCAACGCACCGGTGATGGCCCAATGCCGCTGACTTAGGGCGGTGTGGTTGCGTGATATGCAACAAAGCTCCTGGTAGGACGGTTTTCGCCACGATCACCGTCTGTTCCGGGAGCTTTGTTGCCTGCCTATCGTGCCACCGCGGTTGCTGCTGATGCCACTCTGCCGCTGGATCTGATCGAGGAGGCGGTGACGGCTGCCGGGTGCCGGGAACAGCGCCGGCGGCTGCTGCCGTCGGTGGCGGTGGTGGTGTTCGTGCTGGGCTGTGCCCTGTTCCATGGCGAGGGCTATGGCGAGGTCGCGGCCAAGCTGGCGGGCTGGCTGTCCCCGCTGGCCGGGCCGGGTGGCTGGCATCTGCCCGGGACCGGGGCGCTGGCCCGGGCCCGGGCCCGGATCGGGCCGGGCCCGCTGCGGATCTTGTTCTCGGCGCTGGCCGGGCCGCTGGCCAGCAGTGACACCCCGGGCGCGTTCGCGTTCGGGCGGTTGCTGGCGGCCCTGGACGGGACCACGCTGGACGTGCCGTACTCGGCGGGCAACCTGGCCGCGTTCGGTGCCCCGCCCTCCGGCGGCCACGGGACCGGGCCCTGGCCGCAGGTCCGGCTGGTCACGGTGATCGCCTGCGGCACCCGCGGGATCATCGACGCGGCGTTCCGCGGCCGCCGCGCGCGGCAGGCCTCCGAGCAGGACCTGGCCCGCACCCTGGCCGCCCGCGGGCGGCTGGGGCCCGGGATGCTGATCCTGGCCGACCGGAACTTTTCCGGCTACCCGGTCGCGGCCGCGCTCGCCGCCACCGGCGCGGACCTGCTGATCCGGATCAAATCCAGCCAGTGCTTACCCGTCTTGGAGGTCCTGCCCGACGGCTCCTGCCGGTCGGTCCTGGTCACCCGGGCGGCTGGGCTGCGCCGCGCGGATGCCCGCCGCCGCGGCCGGATCCTGCCCGGCCCGCCCGCCGGGCTGCCAGTCCGCCTCATCGAGGCCGACATCACCATCACCCCAGCCGGCGCCGCACCCCGCACCGAGCACTGCCGGCTGATCACCACCCTGGCCGACCCCGCCCAGGCACCCGCCGCTGACCTGGCCGCCTGCTACGCCCGCCGCTGGGAAATAGAAACCAGCTACCGCGACCTGAAAGTCTTCACCCGCGGCCCCGGCCGCCTCCTGCGATCACAGCACCCCGCCGGGGTCACCCAGGAAATCTGGGCCCTGCTCTGCGCGGCCCAGCTCACCCACACCGCCCGCACCCACGCCGCCACCACCAGCGGCCACCACCCCGCCCGCATCTCCTACACCATCACCTTGCGGGCCATCCGCCGCGCCCTGACCACCACCACAACCAGCAGCATCACCAGCGAAGCGCTCGCCGGCCTGCTGCCACCCCGGCGCCAGCGCAGCTACCCCCGCCTGCCCCTGACCAGCGCCACCAACCGGCGCACCGCCCGCACCCACCTCACCGGCGCCATCACCCGTATCATCACCATCACCCCCCCCGGCCACCACCAGCCTGCCCGGCCCCTAAATCAGCGGCATTGGGTGATGGCCGGACCGATGGCGCCAACGCACCGGCTGCCCGGTACGGCCAGGCGGGGCACCCAGCCCCAGGAGTCACATCCGCCCCGAGGGTCTCTGCGCTTGCTAGGTCGCTACGCACCCGATGGCGCCAACGGGCACACCATGGTGCGCCCAATGGCGCCAACGGGCAGTCAGCCCGCCGCGGCGGAACAAGGCGCTGCAGACGCCCTCGTCCCACCGGCACCACGAGTCACAAGCCCGAGGGCGCAGGAACCAGGCGGCTAGCTGTACTGCGTCAGGACGTTGGTGACAGCCGGGTGATCGGTGGCTTGCCGCCGAGCGCGGTGTGCCGTCGCTGGGTGTTGTAGAACTCTAGCCAGCCGGGGAGGGCCTGGGCGCGTTCGGTGCTGCTGGTGAAGGGCTGCCGGTAGGCCCATTCAGCGGCCAGGGTGCGGTTGAGCCGTTCGGCTTTGCCGTTCTGCCAGGGGCAGTGCGGCCGGATGAACTTCTGCCGGGCGCCCAGGGCGGCCACGGCCTGGGCGAAGGCGGCGCTGCGGCGGTAGGCGAAGGCGTTGTCGTGATGACGCGCTCGATCTGGGTGATGCCGCGGCCGGCGAAGTAGGCCGCTGCGCGGCCCAGGAACGCCGCGCTGGTCGCGCCGGTCTCGTCCGGGCAGATCTCGGCGTAGGCCAGCCGGGAGTGGTCATCGACGGCGACGTGTACGTACTCATAGCCGATCTGGGCGTTCTTGCGCTGGTTCGTGACGTAGCCGGGCCGGCCCAGGGTGCGCCAGCCGCCCCCATCAGGGATCTTGCCGAGCTTCTTGACGTCCAGGTGGACCAGCTCGCCGGGCCGGGCCCGCTCGTAGCGGACCGCGGTGGCCTTGCTGGCCCGGATCACCTGCCCGGTCAGCGGGTCGCAGGCGGCCAGGGGCGGCTCGCCGCGGCGGGCCAGGATCCGCGAAACGGTCCGGGCCGGGACCCCGGTCGCCTCGGCGATGAACACCGGGCCCCGCCGCAACTGGCGGCGGCAGGCCACCACCCGGTCCTCCGCCCCGGCGGGGGTGCGGCCCGGGACCCGGTGCGGCCGGGACGATCGGTCGTGCAGGCCCGCCCAGCCCTCCGCGTCGAACCGGCGGACCCACCGGTAGGCACACTGCCGCGAGACCCCCAGCTCCCGGGCGACGTGCGCGGCTGGCCGGCCCTCCACACGGACACGCCGGACCAGCAGGCACCGGCCATGAAAGGTCAGCCGGGCATTACCGTGGGACATGAAGACCTCCAGTGGGCGAAGACGGCATCTCCACCTCACTCGGAGGTCTTCTTAACGATCAAGCACCACCACCGGCGTGTCACCAACCTGGTGGCTCAGTACAACTAGCTGGCGCTGGTGAGGGCGACGGCGGGGGAGCGGCCGTCCTCGATCAGGGCGACGGCGTGAGGGACGGCCGTGGGGATGTAGGCCGGGGAGCAGTCACCCAGCACGCGCAAGGCGGTCCGGGACAGGTGGTGGGCCATGCCAACCAGCGCGCCCGGTTCGTCGCCAGCGATCAGGGCTTCCAGGATGTGGGCGTGCTCCACGTCGCCGGCGGTCTGCCAGCTGTGCGGGTCGGAGACCTGGTAGATGCGGATGTAGCGGATGGTGCGGTCGGACAGAGTCTGGAGCTGGCGCCGCATCGAATCGCCCGCCCCCCCGGTGAACAGGCGGTGGAAGTCGCCGTGGGTGCGGAACCACAGCTCGAAGTCCTCGTTCTTGGCCGCACGCCGCATCGCGGTCAGCAGCCGCTTGGCCTCCTTGCGCGAGGCGGCCCCGAACATGCTCATCGTCATCGACAGGGCCAGCGTCTCCAGCAGGATGCGGCTGGCGTAGACGTCGTCCAGCTCCTGCGGGTCGAGGCCCGCGACCCGGGTGCGCTGGTTGGGCTCGATCTCGACCAGGCCCTCTTCCTGCAGCATGCGCAGCACCTCGCGCAGCGGTGTCCGACTGACACCCAGCTGCCGGGCCAGGCTCACCTGCGACAGCTTGGTCCCGGGGGTCAGCGTGCCGTCGAGGATGCACTCGCGCAGGTAGGCGTGCACGTGCGGGATGGCCTGCCGGGCCTCCGGCAGATCGACCTTGCGAATGTCTGGGAGCTCAACGACACGGGCCATGACATACATTGTCGCGCACCCGAGTAGATCTGCATACAGTTTGCTCCCCGCCAGGGGTTGACGCCGCCCTAAAACTGCATACAGTTTTGGTTATGGCGAACGGCCGGGAACTGGTGGAACGGGTCGATCTGGCCCGGCTGCTGGGGCGCGACTACTGGCTGATCCGGTCCATCCCGCGGGCGGGTACCGATCAGGCCGCGATCGAAGCGCGGGTTGAAGAACACGTCGGCTGGCTTCTTGGCCTGGAACGCGACGACGTGCTGCTGGCCTCCGGGCCGCTGCTGTCCGGACCAGGCACCGGGCCGGGCTCGGGCGTGACGATCATCCGGGCACCGGACGAGGACAGCGCCCGCCGGATCGCGGACGGCGACCCGTTCGTGCGGCACGGGCTGCGGACGTTCGAGCTGTTCCGGTGGCGGCTCAACGAGGGCAGCATCGGCGTCCGGGTCAGCCTGGGCACCGGCACCTACGACTGGCACTAGCAAAGCAAAGAGCAAGACCGGCTGCAAGGAGGCAGCGATGCAGCGAGTCGGCGTGATCGGCCTCGGCGTGATGGGCCTGCCCATCGCCCGCAACCTGATGGAGCGCGGCTTCGACGTCATCGGCTACCGGCGGTCCGGCTCGCCGGAGCTGGCCGAGGCCGGCGGCACGGTGGCCGTTTCCGCCGCCGAGGTCGCGGCCAGCGCCGACGTGCTGGTGTCGATCGTGCCCGACGCGGACGCGGTGAGCAACGTGGTCTGTGGCCCGCACGGCACGCTGACCACCATGCGGCCCGGCACCGTGCACCTCGAGATGAGCACGGTCGACATTGGCCGCAAGCAGGCCGTCCGGGACGCGGTCGCGGAGGCCGGCGGCGAACTGCTCGACTGCCCCATCAGCGGCGGGCCGCCGCTCGTGGTGGCGCGGCGGGCGACCACGTTCGCCTCGGGCGACCAGGCCGCGGTCGAGAAGGCCGGTCCGGTGCTGGACGCGATCGCCGGGCCCTGGGTCTACACCGGGGCGTTCGGCACCGGCGCGCGGATGAAGTACATCGCCAACCTGCTGCTGGCCGTGCACACGGTGGCCGCGGCCGAGGCGATGGAGCTGGCGCGGCGCGGCGGCCTGGACCTGGACCTGGTCCAGCGGACGCTGGACGACTCGATCGGCTCGTCGGCCATCTGGCGGACGCGGGGCCCGGTCATGCGCGCGCGGGCCTGGTCGCCCGCCCCCGGGCCGATCACCACGCTGCAGCCGATCCTGGAGCAGATCGAGGAGTACGCGGCCGGGGCGGACCTGCCCATGCCGGTGTTCTCCTCGGCCAAGGCCGTATTCGACAAGGCGGTGGCCGAGGGCTGGGGCGCCCTCGACATCGCCTGCGTGCTCGACCAGATCGCGGGCGTTTCCGCCCTCGACCCCGGCCCCGACCGAGGCCCCAACCCCGGCCCCGGACCAGGCCCCAGCCAAGGAGAACCTTCATGACCTGGCAGCTGTCCACCTACGAGCGCGGTGGCGTCACCGGGCTGGCGGTGCTGCGCGCCGACGGCACGCTGGCCGGTCCGACCGAGCTCAAACGCTGGCCCTCGGCCATGGAACTGCTGGCCGACTGGGACCAGGCCGAGCCGGTCCTGCGCCGCCTGGACGTGGCCGACGCGCCGCTGGTCGAGTTCGACCGGCTGCTGGCCCCGCTGCACTGGCCGCGCAAGGTGCTCTGCGCCGGGGTCAACTACCGGCGGCACATGCGCGAGATGGGGGTGGAGATTCCGGCCGAGGGCTGGCGCCCGTTCTTCTTCCTCAAGACCCCCAGCACCACGATCATCGGGCCGGCCGACCCGATCGTGGCCCGTGCCCCCGAGCAGTCCCGGCTCGACTGGGAGGCCGAGCTGGCCGTGGTCATCGGCACCGGCGGCCGGGACATCGCCGTCGGGGACGCGCTGAAGCACGTGGCCGGCTACTGCGTGGCCAACGACCTCACCGCCCGCGGCCTGCACCGGCGGGCGAACGTGTCGGCTGAGCCGTTCGTCTACGACTGGTTCGCGGCCAAATCGCTGGATGGCTCGCTGCCGCTCGGCCCCGGCATCACTCCGGCCTTCCAGGTCCCGGACCCGCAGGACCTGCGGCTGCGGCTGTGGGTCAACGGGGAACTGCAGCAGGACGAGTCCACCGCGGACATGGTCTGCTCGGTCGCGGAGCTGATCGCGGCGGCCAGCGAGGTGGCCACGCTGGAGGCGGGCGACGTCATCGCCACCGGCACGCCGTCTGGGGTCGGCGCCAGCCGCGGCCTGTACCTGCGCCCGGGCGATGTCGTCCGGACCAGCATCGACGGCCTGGGGACTTTGGAAAACACCGTGGTCAATCCATCCGGAGGAACATCATGATCTTCGTTTCGCACGAGTTGCCGGCCAACGAGCCGGGGGAGCCCACGCTCAGCCGGTCTGACGTCTGGGCGGGCCTGGTTCTCAAGGCCAACAACGCGCTGCCGTTCGTCCCCAGCATGACCTTCTGCGAGGTCACCGACCGGATCAGCGACACCGTCTTCGACCGCGACATCGACTTCCGCGGTGCGCGGTTCACCGAGCGGATCACCATGGAGGAGCCGCACCGGGTCACGTTCACCCGGATCGCCGGGCCGGTGCTGGGCACGATCGCCAACGAGATCGAGGGCCCGGACGACAACCTGCGGCTGCGGTTCAGCTTCGCCCTGGTGGTGGCAGGCGTCGAAGGCGGCTCGCAGGCCGAGCAGGAGTACGCCGACTCGATGACCGGCGACTACCTCAAGGCGGTGGCGGCCACGCTGGCCGCCATGCGGCGCATCGCGGCCGGCGAGGCGGTGTCGGCATGACGGACATCGCGGCCACGGCCACCATCGACGACGAACTGCGGGCCCGCATCGCCCAGCAGCTCGACGGCCAGTTCAAGGGCGACATCATCGGCCCGGACCACGCCGAGTACGAGAGCGCGCGGCAGGTCTGGAACGCCATGGTCGACCGGCGTCCCGGGCTGATCCTGCGCTGTACCAGCACGGCCGACGTGGTGGCCGCGGTCAACGTGGCCCGGGAGTACGACCTGGCGCCCTCGGTCCGCTGTGGCGGGCACAACGTGGCGGGCAAGGGCATGTCCGAGGGCGGCCTGACCCTGGATCTGTCCGGCCTGCGCGAGGTCTCGGTCGATAAGGAAAACAAGCTGGTCCACGTGGGCGGGGGCAGCCGCCTCGGCGACGTGGACGCCGTAACTTCCCAGCACGGCCTGATCGTCCCGGCGGGCATCATGTCCGAGACCGGCGTGGCCGGGCTGTCCCTGGGCGGCGGCATCGGCTGGTTCTCCCGCCCGTACGGGCTGACCTGCGACCAGTTCGTCGCGCTGGAACTGGTGCTGGCCAGCGGCGAGGTCATCGAGGTCACCGAGGACGACCACCCGGAGCTGATGTGGGCCCTGCGCGGTGGCGGCGGCAACTTCGGCATCGTCACCCGGTTCACGTTCCGGGCCCAGGAGTTCGGCCCGATGATGCGCATCGGGGTCGCGCTGTACGAGGTGGAGGACGCGGCCGAGGCGCTGCGCGAGTACTGGGCTCTGTACCCGACGCTGCCCCGCGCCGTGGGCTACCACGCGGCGCTCAAGCACGACATGCCCGCGCTCCCGTTCGTGCCACCGGAACTGGTCGGCAAGCGGCTGCTGATGCTGGTCGCGATGTGGCTGGAAGACGCCGAGGCCCCTGAAGGGGTGGAGCTGATCGACCGGCTGCGGTCCATCGGCAAGCCCGCGGTCTCGGCCACCACCATCCTGCCCTTCGCGGCCGGGGTACAGAAGCTGATCGACGTCGAGTTCGAGGACGGCCACCGCTACTACACCAAGGAAGCGCACGTCGCGGACCTGGCCGATGAGGCCATCGACAAACTGGTCGAATTCTGGTCCGACATGCCGATGGAGGGCGAGGTCGAGCTGATCGGCCTGGGCGGCGCGATCGGCGACGTGGCCGAGGACGCCACCGCGTTCTCCAACCGCGGCTACCAGCTCTGGCTGAACTTCGCCATGCGCTGGGACGACCCGGCCAGCGACGCGGACTACATGGCCCGCACCCGGGCCGCCGTGGCCGACCTGGGCCCCTGGCTCGGGCAGGGCGTCTACTTCAACATGCTCAACGTGGACGAGCTGGACCGGGTGGTGGAAGCCCTCGGCGGCCCGGAGAAGTACGCCCGGCTCGGCCGGGTCAAGGCCCAGTACGACCCGGAGAACCTGTTCCGGGCCAACTACAACATCACCCCGGTCAAGACCGGCTGACCGGCGCAGGCTCGTACAGCACGGCCAGCTCCCCGAGCGTCTCCCGCATGACCTCGGGGAGCGGCCGTGCCACCCCCTCGTCCAGCCATCGGGCGAAGGCGACCCTCAGCACCGCGATCCCGGTGTCCGCGGCCAGGGTCGCGGCCGGCTCGGCCACGCCGCGCTCGTGCAGCGCGGCCGCCATCGCCGTGCCCACCCGGGCCAGCTTGATCAGCTCGCGCTCCTGCAGGTCCGGGTGCGCGTCGATGATGACCTGGCGCTGCGGGGCCAGGTTGGCCCGGCCCTGCAGCGCGTTCCCCGCCGCGTCCAGGCCCGCGGCTACCGCCTCGAGCGCGGTGGCCGTCCCGGGCGCGGCCGCCACCGCGCCCACCACCGTGTCCTGGAACGCGTCCTGGCCCGAGAACAGCACCTCACGCTTGTCCGCGAAGTGCCGGAAGAACGTCCGCTCGGTCAACCCGGCCCGGACGGCAATGTCTGCCACCGTGGTCTGGTCGAAGCCGCGCTCGGCGAACAGCTCCGCCGCGGCCTGCTCCAGCCGGCCGCGCGCACCAGGCTCCCACCGGCTCATAGCCCGATTTTAGGCCGTTTTCCGTAGCGCCGTTTCAGGCAAGCTCGGGAGAGCCGTTTTCAGGAGACCAGCCCGGCTAGCTCAGGAGACCTGCCCGGCCAGCTCGCGCTCCTCGCGCAGGGCCAGCGCGACATCGATGATCATGTCTTCCTGGCCGCCCACGTAACCGGCCTCGCCCACCTTCTCCAGGATCGCGTGCGCGGGCACGCCGTAGCGCTCGGCCGCCCGCTGGGCGTGCAGCAGGAACGAGGAGTACACCCCGGCGTAGCCCTGCACGATCGAGGACCGGTCCATCCACGGAAGCCGGGGGATGAACGGGGCCACCACCTCCTCGGCCGCGGCCAGCACCCCGGGTACGTCGACCCCGGTGCGCACGCCCAGCCGGTCGAACGTCGCCGCCAGCACCTCGGTCGGCGCGTTGCCCGCGCCCGCCCCCAGCGCGCACAGCGCCCCGTCGATCTGGCGGGCTCCCGCCTGGACGGCCAGCACCGAGTTGGCCACCCCGAGCGACAGGTTCTGGTGGCCGTGGAACCCGACCTGGGCCTGCCCGCCGATCTCGTCGATCAGCGCCTGAACCCGGGCCTGGGCCCCGGCCAGCACCAGCGCGCCGGCCGAGTCCACCACGTACACGCACTGCGCGCCGGCGTCGACCATGATCTGGGCCTGCCGGGCCAGCGCGTCCGGCTCCAGCCGGTGCGCCAGCATCAGGAAGCCGACCGTCTCCATGCCCAGCTCGCGGGCGGCCCCGAAGTGCTGGACCGACACGTCCGCCTCGCTGCAGTGGGTGGCGATGCGGGCCACCGACGCCCCGGCGGCGTGCGCGTCCTTCAGGTCCTCGACCGTGCCCACCCCCGGCAGCAGCAGCACGGCGATCCTGGCCGCGGCCGCCTCGTCCACTGCCGCCCGGATCAGCGCGATCTCGTCGGTGCCGGAGAACCCGTAGTTGAACGACGACCCGCCCAGCCCGTCGCCGTGGGAGACCTCGATGACCTCGACCCCGGCGCCGTCCAGCGCGGACACCACCGCGCGGACCTGGCCCTCGGTGAACTGGTGCCGCATGGCGTGCGACCCGTCGCGCAGCGTCGAGTCGGTAATCCTGACGCGCCCGCCAGCCGGTTCTGGTGTCTCACTCGTGGTCATGACGTCACCTCCACTTGGCGGGACGAAGCCAGCAGGTCGCCGACCCGGACGGCGGCCGCGGTCATGATGTCCAGGTTCCCGGCCCACGGCGGCAGGTAGTCGCCGTGGCCGCGTACCTCGAGGAACAGCGCGACCCGGGCCCAGCCGGGCCGGGTGTCGTTCGGCTGGTCAAACTGCGGTTCGGCCCGCAGCGTGTACCCGGGCACGTACCGGGCCACCTCCGCCGTCATGGCCAGCACCGACTCGGTGATGGCGTCGGTGTCGGCCTCGGGGGAGATGGCGCAGAACACGGTGTCCCGCATGATCATCGGTGGGTCGACGGGGTTCAGGACGATGATGGCCTTGCCCCGGTCCGCGCCGCCCACCCGCTCGATGGCCCGGGCCGTGGTCACGGTGAACTCGTCGATGTTGGCCCGCGTGCCCGGCCCGGCCGAGCGGGACGCGATCGAGGCCACGATCTCCGCGTACGGCACCGGGGTCACCCGCGACACCGCGTGCACCAGCGGGATTGTGGCCTGACCGCCGCAGGTGATCATGTTGACGTTGGGCGCGGTCAGGTGCTCCTCCAGGTTGACCGCCGGGCAGACCAGGGGTCCCACCGCCGCCGGGGTCAGGTCCACGGCCTGGATGCCGGCCTCCGCGTACCGCGGCGCGTTGGCCTGGTGCGCCCGCGCCGAGGTGGCCTCGAACACCAGGTCCGGCCGCTCGTCCCGGCTCAGCAGCCAGTCCACCCCCGCGGCCGACGTCTCCAGCCCCAGCTCCCGCGCCCGCCGCAGGCCGTCCGAGTCAGGATCGACTCCCACCATGTACCGGGGCTCGACCTGCTCGCTGCGCTGCAACTTGACCAGCAGATCAGTCCCGATGTTCCCCGGTCCGACGATGGCCGCCGTAGCCTTGCCCATCCGTCCTCCTCCGGCTCACCGCGAGCCTGCCTCGATGCCCTGCCCTCCTCAAACTGTATGCAGTTTAGCGCCCGAGCGAAAGGCGCTCACGGCCTTGAGGTGGTGTCTTTTTTAACGATGGGATCCTGTGCCCGACGTGGCTGGGCGAGATCCCTCCCCGCTCGCCCAGAGTCCCGGCGGCCACTTCCACCCCAGCAACCCCGAGAGCCCCAAAAACCCCATCAACCCCAGGAGCTACAGCAACCTCAAGCCCCAATATCGTGTGCAAAAACTGTCGCTATGGCAGCTGTCGAGTCTGGGGTGATGTGACTCAGTTCATGTCGCCGTAGTTGTGACGCAGCGGTGCGGCGTGCGGCTTGTGCCGCCTTTGACCGCTATGACCATGCGTCATGGCGAGATCGGCGGCGAGAATGAAGTACATGGATGCGGCGCTGACGGCGGGCGTCACGATCGGGAACGTGGCCGAGTGGTGCCGGGTCAACGGCGTGAACCGGCGGACGTTCTACCGGCACAAGGCACGGATCGGGGCCGAGGGGGCCTGGCAGCCGCGGTCCCGCCGGCCGGCCACCTCACCGGGGCGGACCCCGGCCGTGGTTGAGGCGGAGGTCATCCGGCTGCGGCAGGAGCTGTCCCCGGACAACGGCGCGGACTCGATCCTGGCCGCCTTGGGTGAGATAGCCCAGGCCCGGGACTGGGCCGGGCAGGGACTGGCGGTGCCGCACCGGTCCACGGTGAACAAGATCCTCCGGCGGGCCGGCCTGGTGCAGCCCGCCCCCGCCAAACGGCCGAAGTCCTCGTTCCGCCGGTTCGCCTGCGCCCGGCCCCGGGACTGCTACCAGATCGACGCGACCATCGTGCGGCTGGCCGGCGGCCAGGCTGCGGTGGTCGTCGACGTGCTCGATGACTGCACCCGGCTGCTGGCCGCCTGCCACGCCGCGGACGCCGAGACCGCCACCGCGGCCGTCGCCGCCATCAGCGCCGCGGCCCGCACCTGCGGGGCACCGGGCATCGTGCTGTCCGATAACGGCACCGCGTTCACCGGCGGCCCCCGCGCGGCCGGGACCGCCGCCGGCCAGTTCAGCCGGGCCGTGACCGCCCTGGGCGCCCGCCTGATCCACTCCAGCCCCTACCACCGGCAAACCTGCGGCAAAGTCGAGCGCCACCACCAGACCCTCAAAAAATGGCTCGCCCTGCGCCCCGCCCCGGCCACCATCCAGGACCTGCAGGCACTCCTGGACAGCTACCGGAACTGGTACAACACCCGCCACCACACCGCCCTGGGCGCCAGCCCCAAAAAGGCCTGGGACACCGCCGCCAGCCACGGCGGCCCCGGCCACCTGCCCCGCCAGGACGACGCCACCATCCACCAGCTCACCGTCGCCGCCAACGGCACCATCCACCTGGGCGGCGGCCAGACCATCAGCATCGGCCGCGACCGGGCCGGCACCACCGTCACCGCCATCCGCGACCACGACCACATCACCGTCTGCACCCCCGCCGGCGACCCCCTCGGCCACCTCCACCTCAACTACGCCCAGCGCTACCAGGGCACCCTCAAACCCGCCGCCTGACCTGCGACATATCATCACCGACAAACCAGCGACACAGGTCCCGCGACAGCACAGCCGCCCTGACGACAGATTTTGCACACGGTAAGGGCGGCCGTTGCGCCGACGTCCCTAGCACCCCACCAGCCCCACGTCGCCCAGCCGCGCCAGTCACCACCGCCCCACGAGTCCCAGCCGCCCTGGCCACCCCGCCCACCCCAGCCCCCAAGAGCCCGGAAGCCCGGGAGCCCACAAGCCCCAGCCGTCCCGCCCACCCGGCCACCCCGCCACCCCAGCCCCGCCACCCCAGCCCGGAAGCCTAGAGTCCCAGCTCGGCCCGGATGGAGTCGTTGTGCTGGCCCAGCGCCGGCACCGGCCCCATCAACGGCTCCCGGCCCGGCACCGTCACCGGCGGCAGCAGCGCCCGCACCACGCCACCGGGAGTCTCCACCTCACGCCACCGGTCCCGGGCGGCCAGCTGCGGGTGCTCGGCGAACTCCTGCGGCGTCCGCAGCTGGGCGTTGGCGATCCCCGCCTCGTCCAGCAGGCCGATCAGCTGCTCGGCGGGTACGCCGGCCAGCGCGGCCTCGATGATCACGGTCAGCTCCTCGTCGTGCTCCACCCGGTCCGGGTTGGTGGCGAACCGCTCGTCGGCGATCAGCTCGGGCCGGCCCAGGATCCGCTGGCACAGCACCGCCCACTCGCGCTCGTTCTGGATGCCGATGAACACCTGGCCCCCGCCCGCCACCGAGTACGGCCCGTACGGCGAGATCGACGCGTGCCGGGCGCCGGTGCGCTGCGGCGGAAGCCCGCCGTACCCGAAATAGTTGATCGGCTGGCTCATCCACTCGCCCAGCGCCTCCAGCATGGACACGTCCACACTGGTGCCGCGGCCGGTGCGCTCCCGTTCGTACAGCGCGGTCAGGATGCCGCTGTAGGCGTACATGCCAGCCGCGATGTCGGCCACCGAGATGCCCGCCTTGGCCGGCGCGTCCGGGCTCCCGGTCACCGACAGCAGCCCGGCCTCGCACTGCACCAGCAGGTCGTACGCCTTCTTGCTGCGGTACGGCCCCGCCCCGCCGTACCCGGACACCGAGCAGGTGATCAGGGTCGGATACCGCGCCCGCAGCGCGTCCGCGCCCAGGCCCAGCCGGCCGGCCGCCCCGGGCGCCAGGTTCTGGACGAACACGTCGGCCCGGTCCAGCAGCGCGGTCAGCACCGCCCGGTCACCCGGCTCCTTGACGTCCAGCTCGAGGCTCTCCTTGCCCCGGTTGAGCCAGACGAAGTAGCTGGACTGGCCGAGTACCGAGCGGTCGTAGCCGCGGGCGAAATCACCGGCGCCGCGCCGCTCCACCTTGATGACGCGCGCGCCGAGGTCGGCGAGCTGCCGGGTGGCGAACGGCGCCGCTACCGCCTGCTCCAGGGCCACGACGAGCAGGCCGTGCAGCGGCCGCCGGGACTGGTCACCGGCCGCACTGGTCTCGTCCATCGAGCGTGCTCCTGTTACGGAAGGAAATATCGCGATAGGTGGTGACAAAAGTACCGTGAGTTAAATGTGTCGAACGTCACAGTAGATCGCATGAAGCCGCCCCGACCAACCTCGGCGAACCGGTTGCGGACCCCACCCCCTTTTCTGGCATTGTAGGTCGCCGACGGTGGGTGCCCTTCGCAAAGCCGCCACGGCCAATGCGACCAGCTCTTTCGCATTTGGCGATGATTGCGGCTGGTGAGGCGCTTAACTGGAGATTCGCTGCCATGTGCAACCGCAGCGGTCTATGCGTCCGGACAGACCCGTTCGGTGCGCTTGGCTGACGAAAGGATTGCCTTGTCACGACACCGGACGGGTGCCCGTAGCGCGCGGCGAGGCAATCGCTTCATGCGCCGCAACGGAGTCATTCTTCCGGCGGCTATCGTGGCGGCAATTGCGGTCGGCGGTGTTTCCGCCGCTGCTTGGCTAATGGGTCCTTCCGCCTCGGGTGCATCGGGCGCCGCGGCCGGCCTTGAGTCCATTACCAACACCAAGGCGGTCGCGCTGCTCCAGCAGGAGCATCAGCAGGCGATCGTCATGAGCAACGCCTCCCGCACCCTCACCGTGGTGGCCAAGGCGAAGGTCGCAACCCCCTCCTCAGCTGTGGCTTCGGCCAATAAGTCCTCGTCCAGCTCGTCCAGCTCGTCCACGGGCACGGCCGCGGAGCCGACGGCCGCCGCCCCGAACCCGGGCACGGCCCAGTCGATCGCCTACAACATGCTGGCCAGCTTCGGCTTTTCCACCTCGCAATTCGGTTGCCTGCAGGATATTTGGCAACGGGAAAGCGGCTGGTCCTACGACGCCGAGAATCCCAGCGGCGCCTACGGCATTCCGCAGTCGCTGCCCGCGTCCAAGATGGCCAGCGCCGGGTCGGATTACCTGACCAATCCGGCGACCCAGATCAAGTGGGGCCTCGGCTACATAAAGGACGTCTACGGGTCGCCCTGCGCGGCCTGGAATTTCGAGCTGGCCAACAACTACTACTGACCCGTTTCAGCGATGGGCCGGTTACCCGGTCTCAACCTGGCGGTCGGCCCGGCTCGGTGGTGGCGGTCCGGTACATTCGCCCGAAGCCGATATACCGTAGTGGCCGTCCATGCCCGGCTTTCGGCCCGCACGTCACCTTTTCGTAAGATTACTCTGTGGGGTTGATGTGCTACTTTGCGTTTAAAAAACGGTCATACTCAGATAACTCAGAAGTTTTATTAAAAACATTTATTCTCTTTAATGGGCCCACTGGGCGGTTTGCGTCGCACCGCCGTGATTCGTTCGTAATAACCGTGGCTTCCTTAAACGGTCACGTTTCCGCAGGTCAGACGCATAAGAATGGGTCATAACGCCGAAAGAATCAACGCTGTGTGATCCATGTCACGCTGCATTTAGCCGGTGTCGGACTCGATTATCCGGCACAGTGGGTGCTCGTCAGCGCCCTGCCCGTGGATGGGCCGCGATCGTGCGGCCAGCGCCCTGTCCCGCGCCACGTCCCCG
Organism: Streptosporangiaceae bacterium; assembly: GCA_965277615.1. Taxonomy (GTDB): domain Bacteria; phylum Actinomycetota; class Actinomycetes; order Streptosporangiales; family Streptosporangiaceae; genus Bog-532. The sequence continues at coordinate 2,808,913 of CBDIDG010000005.1, forward strand.
GGCTACCGCTCGCCCGCTCCGTCAGGAGGCGCCGGGTGGTCCTGGGCGAAGCATGTCGCGCACCGTGCCGATCACGGCCGCGCGCGATTGAGCGAAGGGTCACCTTGTCGCGGGACCGGCGAATCATCACCCGGAAACGAAACAAGCTCACCATCGTCGCCGTGGCTGGCGCGCTCGGCGTCGCCACTGCGGCCACGGCCGCGGCGGCCATCTGGCCGTCCGGCGCCCCGGCGGGAAAGGCCGGGACGGCGTTCGCCACCCTGAGCCAGCCCGGTCACCGGCCGGCGGATCGCCAGGCCTCGCCTCCGGCGGCGAACCAGGCGGTGGCTCACTCCCAGGCCGTAGCCGGGCACCAGGCCGTGCTGGCCGCACAGGCCCAGCAGCAGCCGGCGGTGCACCGCGCGGTGGTGACCCAGCCGGCCAGCCACCAGCCGGGCAACCCCCAGCCGGCCGCCACCACGGGCCCCAGCCAGGCCGCGGCCCGCCAGTCCCAGCAGGCGGTCCAGCCGGACGCCCAACCCGCGGCTCAGCAGGCGGCGGTGGCCTCCCCGACCCAGACGGCGACCCCGACCGCCTCGCACACTCCGGCCCCCTCGGCCACCCCGTCGCCGGCCCCGTCTGGCTCCCCGCAGTCCATCGCGCAATCCATGCTGAAGTCGTTCGGCTGGTCATCTAGCCAGTTCTCCTGTCTGAAGCCGCTGTGGCAGCACGAGAGCAGCTGGAGCGTGTCCGCGTCCAACTCGTCCACCGGGGCCTACGGCATCCCGCAGGCGGCGCCCGGTTCGAAGATGGCCAGCGCGGGCCCGGACTGGAAGACGAACGCGTCGACCCAGATCAAGTGGGGCCTGGGTTACATCAAGGACACCTACGGGTCACCGTGTGCCGCCTGGAGCCACGCGCAGGCTGACGGCTGGTACTGACCGGCCTACGGCACCGACTGGAAGGTGCGCATTTCCCCGGTGAACGTGGCCAGGTTGCCGGTGAACGCCGCGTCCGGCGACGACATGTACAGCGCGAACGACTGCTGGTCGGCTGAGGTCCGGGCGTTGTACATCAGGTCCAGCGCCCGGATCCGGCCCAGCGTCGCGTCCTGCCAGGTGAAGCCCCAGGCGGCGCCGGCCGAGTTCCTGATGTTCACCGCCCGGATGCTCTGGTCCGAGTAACCGGGGAACTTGCCCTGCCGCTGGGTCAGCTGGGCCAGGTACCGGGCCTCGGCCAGCATCGAGGACTTGGTGTGCGGGGTCAGGTCGACTTGCAGGAACGTGTCGTTACCGGGTGCCTCGAACAGCACCCCGGCTCCCTTGGGGTAGGCGTTCCAGCCGTCCGGGATGGCCAGCTTGAAGCCGGCGTTCGTGCCCAGGGTCTTGGCCGATGCGGTGTACCACTGCCAGCCGACGGGCAGCGCGGTGCTGACCACCCCGGCCGCCGCGGCCGTCGGCGTCTGGGCCTCGGCGGCCGGGCTGGACGCGCTGGCGGCGGGCGGGCCGGTCGGCTTGGCCTGCCGGTGTGCGCGCAGGAGGAGCAGGCAGGCCGCCACAGCGATCAGCACCACCAGCACCCCGGCCGCGATCAGCAGAATCCGGCGCCCGTTCCGCCCCCCGGCCGGTCCGGACGGGCCCATCGGCCCGGTCAGGCCAGCCTGGCCGTCCGCGGCCGTGCTGGGCCTCGGCGGGACCGCGGCCGTCTTCCCGGGGGTAGCCGTCTCGGGTGGCGGGGTGGCCCAGGCCGCTGCCTTCGGCGGCGCGGTCCAGCCTCCAGGGCTGGACCCCGACCGCGGCGCCGGCGCTCCCGGTGACGCGGTGGCGGCCTCGGCCCCGTCCAGCGTCAGGCTGTCCTCCCGCGCCGGCAGGTCCACCGACGTCCCGGCCACCACCGCAGCCCCGGCCGCTTCCAGAACACCAGCCCCTAGAGCGCCACCAGCCCCTAGGGCCCCACCAGCCCCCCAGGCACCCGCCGCCCCGGCCACGCCATCGACCCCAAGAGCCCCGGCACTCTCAGCAGCACCACCGGCACCAAGGGCCGCAGCGGCCCCACCAGACCCGTTAGCCACACCGACCGCGGAAGCCGCACCGCCACCCTCAGCCCCGACGGCTCCGGCCACTCCCGGCGACGCCACCCCGTCCGCGGCCGAACCGGACTCGGACTGCCGCGGCAGCTTCGGCGCGTAGGACGTCGGGGTGTAGCCGCCCGCGCTCATCGACCCGTCGGGCAGCGGCCCGATCGCGCCCAGCATCCGGGCCGCCGTGGCCGCGTCCGGGCGCTCGGCCGGGTTGCGGCGCAACAAGCCGTCGATCACCGCGCCCAGGCCGGCCGCGATCGGAGCCGTCGGCGGGTCGGTGTTGATGATGGCCGACATGGTGGTGATCGCGCCGCCGGCCTGGTCGAACGGCCCGTGGCCCTCCACCGCCGCGTACAGCGTCGCCCCCAGCGACCACAGGTCGGACGCGGGCGTGGCCGAGTTGCCCTGGATCCGTTCCGGTGCGGTGAACCCGGGGGAGCCCATGACCATCCCGGTCTGGGTCAGCCGCGGGTCACCCTGGAAGGTGGCGATGCCGAAGTCGGTGAGCACTGCCCGGCCGTTCTCGGTCAGCATCACGTTGCTCGGCTTGACGTCCCGGTGCAGCACGCCCGCCGCGTGCGCGGTGGCCAGGGCGGCCAGCAGTTGGCGCCCGGCGTCGGCCGCGCGTGGTGGCGACAGCGGGCCGTCCTGGGCGATGATCTGGTCCAGCGAGCGGGCGTGCACCAGCTCCATGACGATCCACGGGCAGCCGTCTTCTTCGGCCACGTCGAACACCGTGACCAGACCCGGATGACTGAGCCGGGCGGCGGTCCGCGCCTCACGGTGGGTCCGCTGGTACGCCTTGGCCCGCTCTTCTTCCGGCAGGCCTTCGCTGATGCGAAGCTCTTTGACCGCCACCTCGCGGTCCAGCACCTCGTCCCAGCCGCACCACACGGTGCCCATCGCACCTCGTCCGATGGGCTCCTTCAGGCGGTAGCGCCCCGCTATGACGCGCCCCGTGCCCGCCATAGCGTGCATAGCGGGACCATACACGGGATCGGCGCTTAGATCCCTTGGTTGCCGGTGAGAGTTAGATGGGAATTAGGTGACCAGGGGGATGCCCGTTACCCGGGTGCGCCAGCCCCCGCGGGGCGCGGTCAGGCGAGCCGCCGGGCCGCCTGCAGCGGGCCGTTTACTCCGGCGGGCGGCGGCCGATGCTCAGTGCTGGCCCGGACGGGTCGGCGAAGAAATCGTTGCCCTTGTCGTCCACGATGATGAAGGCCGGGAAGTCCTGCACCTCGATCTTCCACACCGCCTCCATGCCGAGCTCGGGGTACTCCAGCACCTCGACGTGGGTGATGCAGTCCTGGGCCAGCCGGGCCGCGGCTCCGCCGATCGAGCCGAGGTAGAAGCCGCCGTGCTGGCGGCAGGCCTCGGTCACCGCGGCCGACCGGTTGCCCTTGGCCAGCATGATGAACGACCCGCCCGCGGCCTGGAACTTGTCCACGTAGGAGTCCATCCGGCCCGCCGTGGTCGGCCCGAACGAGCCGGACGCGTAACCGTCCGGCGTCTTGGCCGGCCCGGCGTAGTACACCGCGTGGTCGCGCAGGTAGCCGGGCATCGGCTCGCCCGCGTCCAGCCGCTCGGCGATCTTGGCGTGGGCGATGTCCCGCGCCACCACCAGCGGCCCGGACAGTGACAGCCGGGTCCGGATCGGGTACCGGGTCAGCTCGGCCCGGATCTCGTCCATGGGCCGGTTCAGGTCGATCCGCACCACGTCCGCCGCCGCATCGGCCTCGGTCGGGTCGGGCAGGTACTGGGCCGGATCGGTCTCCAGCTGCTCCAGGAACACGCCCTCCGGGGTGATCTTGCCCAGGGCCTGCCGGTCGGCGGAGCAGGACACCGCGATGGCGATGGGCAGCGATGCGCCGTGCCGCGGTAGCCGGATGACCCGGGCGTCATGGCAGAAGTACTTGCCGCCGAACTGGGCCCCGATGCCGATCCGGCGGGTCAGCTCCAGCACCTGCTGCTCGAGCTCGAGGTCGCGGAAGCCGTGCCCCAGCACCGAGCCTTCCTTGGGCAGGCTGTCCAGGTACCGGGCCGAGGCGTACTTCGCGGTCTTCAGGGCGAACTCGGCGCTGGTGCCGCCGATCACGATGGCCAGGTGGTACGGCGGGCAGGCGGCCGTACCCAGCGAGCGGATCTTCTCCTCCAGGAATTCCAGCAGCCGGTCCGGGTTCAGCACCGCCTTGGTCTGCTGGTAGAGGAACGACTTGTTGGCCGAGCCGCCGCCCTTGGCCATGAACAGGAACTTGTAGGCGTTGCCGTCGGTCGCGTACAGCTCGATTTGCGCGGGCAGGTTGCTGCCGGTGTTCTTCTCCTCCCACATGGTCAGCGGGGCCATCTGGGAGTAACGCAGGTTCAGCGTGGTGTAGGCGTCGTACACCCCGCGCGCGATGTGCTCCTCATCACCACCCGGGGTCAGCACGTGCTGGCCGCGCTTGCCCATGACGATCGCGGTCCCGGTGTCCTGGCACATCGGCAGCACCCCGCCCGCCGCCACGCAGGCGTTCTTCAGCAGGTCCCGCGCCACGTATCGGTCGTTCGGGCTAGCCTCGGGATCATCAAGGATGGAACGGAGCTGGCTCAGGTGGCCCGGCCGCAGCAGGTGCGCGATGTCGTGCATCGCGGTGCTGGTCAGCAGGGTCAGAGCCTGCGGCTCGACCTCGGTGAACGTGGTGCCGAACGCCTCACGGGTTCGGACGCCTTCCGTGCTCAGTAGCCGGTAGGGGGTGTCGTCGTCACCGAGGGGAAGCAGGTCCGAGTAGCCGAATCCGGGCATGGGTGCAAAATCCTCACCAGTTGATCGTCGTCACGCAATAGCTTAGGCCGCTGGTGAGGGCCACGGGCCGGTCACAATAGCGGACTTATCGCACGCTTGTTCGCTCGCGGAGGGCCGGCATCTCGTTAAGATTTGTCGCGCGGCAAACGTTGGCCATGGTTGATTGAGCACAGCTGATTGAGCACAGCTGATCGGGTACGCGGCACGGGGAGCGGAGGACCTTGCAGTGAGTACGGTTGAAGCGGCGGCCGGAGCAGCGCAGACGCTGTCGGCCCGGCGCGAGGAGATCGCGCGCGACTGGGCCAGCCTGCCCCTGTTCACCACGGTCTACGGGGGCCAGCAGGACGAGGCGTTCGCGGCGGCCATCCGGCTGGTCGAGGCCATGGTCGAGCTGGCCGGGTCCGGCCGGGCCGACGACGTCCGGGCGCCCAGCTTCGCCATCGTCCGGGACGTGCTGTCCCGCATCACGTCGGACCGGCTGCGGTCCGGCGGTGACCTGCAGCAGGTCATGGACGAGATCGGGCAGCTCTGGATCCCGCTGACGGCCATGTTCGACAGCCACCCGGGGGCCGCCACGGTCCCGGCCGAGCTGCTGGCGGTGACCGAGCTGATCGGTTCGCTGCGGGTGGCCGCGGTGGTCGTGCTGCTCAGCGAGAGCGACGAGGTGGTGGCCCGGCAGCGGCAGGAGCTGATGGAGATCTCCACTCCGGTCATCCGGCTGTGGGAGGGCATCGTCGCGGTCCCGCTGATCGGGACGCTGGACAGCATCCGCAGCCAGGTGGTGATGGAGAGCCTGCTGAACGGCATCGTCGACGAGCAGGCCGCGGTGGCGATCCTGGACATCACCGGGGTGCCCATGGTGGACACCCTGGTCGCGCAGCACCTGATGAAGACGGCGATGGCGGTCCAGCTGATGGGGGCCGAGTGCGTGATCAGCGGCATCCGCCCGCAGATCGCGCAGACGATCGTGCACCTGGGCATCGACCTGCGGGAGATCACGACCCGGGCCACCCTGTCCGACGCGCTGAAGTACGGGCTGGCCCGGACCGGCGTGACGCTGGGAGCCGACGGCTGACGTGGACCGCATCCCCATCCTCCGGCTGGGTTCCGTCCTGATCGTCAGCGTTCAGGGCGACCTGGCCGACGCCGTGGCCGTGGCGCTGCGCCACGACGTGGGCGCCGCCGTATCCTCCGGCGGGGTCACCGGCGTCATTATGGATGTGTCCGGGGTGGCGATCGTCGACTCCTACCTGGGCCGGGTGCTGACCGAGATCGCCGCCGACTGCTCACTGCTGGGCGCGAGCACGGTCGTGGCAGGCATCAAACCGGCGGTGGCCATTACCCTGGTGGAGATGGGACTTCGGCTGGACGGGGCACGCACCGCCCGGTCCCTGGAGGCGGCCGTGGCCTTGCTCGGCGCGGATGTCGCCCCCACCGCGATCTCCGGGAGCGGGCCATGAGTGTGAGCACCGCGCCGGCCGCCCTGCCGGTACGCAGCGACGTGGATCTGATCGCCGTGCGCGAGGCCACCCGGACCGCCGCCGCCGACGCCGGTTTCAGCCTGGTCAACCAGACCAAGCTGGTCACCGCGGTGAGCGAGCTGGCCCGCAACGCGGTGGTCCACGGCGGCGGCGGCGAGGTCCGCATCGACTCCGTGCAGCGGGGATCGCTGCGCGGCGTCCGGCTGGTCGTGTCCGACCAGGGCCCCGGCATCGAGGACATCGCCCAGGCCCTGACCGACGGGCACACCACCGGGCGCGGTCTCGGCCTCGGGCTGGGCGGGGCCAAGCGGCTGGTTAACAACGACTTCACCATCCAGTCGGCCCCGGGCCAGGGCACCACGGTCACCATCGCCATGTGGGCCACCCCTGGCCTGACGCCGATCCAGGCCCGGTTGCCGGTCCGGCCATGACCACCGGCTTCGCCGTCACGGCGGGCTGGGATCTGCCGGTCGCGGACCCCAGCCACGTGCACGCCGCGGTGGCCATGGCCGCCGCCGCCGCCGCTCACGCCGGGCTGACCCCGGCCGATCGGGCCAGCTGCGCGCTGATCGCCACCGAGCTGGCCACCAACCTGGCCCGGCACGCCCGCGATGGCCAGCTCGTGGCCTGCGCGACCGAACCCGGCCCGGCCGCGTGGGTCCAGCTCGCCGCGCTGGACACCGGTCCGGGCATCCCCGACGTCGACGCGGCCATGGCCGACGGCTACTCGACCGCCAATTCGCTCGGCGGCGGCCTGGGCGCCTGCCGTCGCGCGGCCGGTGTGTTCGACCTCTATACCGCCCGAGGCGCAGGCACGACCATCATCGCCCGCATCGGCCCCGGCAGCCCCATCACCCCGCCCAGCCCCTCCAGCCCCTCTAACCCCTCTAACCCCATCACCCCGCGCAGCCCCTCCAGCCTCCGAAGCCCCTCCAGCCCTATCCGGGTGGGCGGCATCCTGACGGCCCGGCCGGGGGAGCGGGAGAGCGGTGACGCCTGGGGCGTGCTGTGGCGCGCCGGTGCGATCACCGTCGTGATCATGGACGGCCTCGGGCACGGCCCGGAAGCCGCCGAAGCGGCGGCCAACGGCTTGCAGGAGCTGGCCGTCCCCGCCGGTGCGGACGATCCGCTGGCCCTGCTCGGGCGGCTGGATCGCCGGCTCGCGGGCGGCCGCGGCGCGGTCGCCGCCGTGGCCCGGATAAGCCCGGAGGAGTTCACCTTCAGCGGCATCGGCAACATCGGCGCCCGGCTGGGCTCCAGCGGCGCTCCGGCCGGCCAGGCGGCCCGGCCTGACTGGGCCGGCCGGGCCGCCCGGCCGGCCGGCGCGCACGGTCTGGTCTCCAGCATGGGCACGCTCGGCCTGGGCCAGCGGCTGCGGCCGCAGGCCTTCGTCGCGCCGTGGCGTGAGCACAGCCTGTTCACCGCGCACACCGACGGCATCCGGTCTTCCTGGGACCTGTCCCGCTACCCCGGCCTGACCGGCCATGACCCGGCGGTCATGGCCGCGCTGATCTGGCGCGTCGCCGCCACCCGTGGCGACGACGCCGCGGTCGTGGTCACCGCCGCCGCGACCCGGCCCGCCACCATCAACGAGCCCACCACCAGCGAGCCTGCCACCAGCGAGCCCGCCACCGCGTACTGGCCCGCCGCGGGAGGCCGGTCATGAGCGAACTGCGCGACCGGACGTTCGCCCGCTGGCTCGTCACCGACCGGGACGGGGCCGCCCGGGCCTGCGCCGGGCTGGCCCAGACCCTGACCCAGCTGAGCGCCAGCGCCGCGGACCGCGGCCGCACCGTGGCCACGCTGTGGGCCCACCTGCGGGACCGGCCGGCCGCGATGGTCTCGTTCCGGATCACCGACCTGGACATCACCCACCGCACCGGCCTGCTGGCCGTGGACGACGAGATCGTGGCCCACGTCGAGCTGCCCACCGAGGCGCCCGACGACCCGGCCCCGGACCATCAGGTGCCGGAGTCCATCCCGGCCCTGCTCGACATCGTGGCCGGTCAGGACGCCGCGCTGAGTCGGCACCGGCAGGAGCTGGAGAACACCGACCAGGGCCTGCTCGCCCTGCACGCCGAGCTCGCCGATCAGGCCGAACAGCTCACCCGCAGCAGCGAGCGCCACCGGGAGCTGCTGGAGACCGAACAGGCGGCCCGCGCCGCAGCGGAGGCGGCCCGCACGGCGGCCGAAGCGGCCCGGGCCCGGCTGGCCTTCCTCAGCCACGTGGGTGCCGTGCTGGGCGCCTCACTCGATCATCGGCAGGTGCTGTCCCGGCTGTCCACCCTGCTGGTGCCCAGGTTCGCCAACGCCACCCAGGTGTGGCTGGTGACCGAGAGCGGTGAGCTGGAGCTGTACGGGGCGCCGGCCACGCTGCCCGGGGATCCGGCCGAGCCCGCCGCGCCGCCGATGGTGCGCCGGGTCCGGGAGACCCGCCGCATCGAGCAGCTGACGCCGGGCGCCGACACCAGCGAGCACGGCATGCTGATCGTCCCGCTGGTCTCGCTGGGTACGGTCCTGGGCGTGCTCACCGTGACCCCGCCCAGCCGCCCGTTCGCCCACGACGACGTGGTGATCGTCAGTGAGACCGCCGGCCGGGCCGCCGCCGCGCTGGCCAACGCGCTGCGCTTCGAGCAGGAACGTGAGGTGGCCGAACAGCTCCAGCACGCCATGCTGACCGAGCTGCCGACCGGTCCCGGCGCGGACTGCGCCGCTCGCTACCTGCCCGCCGTGATCGGGCTGAACGTGGGTGGCGACTGGTACGACGCCTACCACCGGCCCGACGGCACGCTGGTCCTGGCCGTCGGCGACGTGGCCGGGCACGGGCTGGCCGCGGCCACGCTCATGGGCCAGCTCCGCACGGCCATGCGGGCCTACGCCATGGACCTGGCTGACCCGGGCGAGGTGCTGACCCGGCTGCACGCGCTGATCCGGCACCTGGACCCGGATCACTGCGCCACGGCCATCTTGGCCATGGTCACCCCGGGCGGTGAGATGAGCCTGGCCACCGCCGGTCATCCGCCGCCCCTGCTGCGGGACACCGACGGCACCGTGCGGCGGCTGGAGTACCAGGGCCCGATGCTCGGCCTGCCCGTTGACCACACCTTCCAGGCCGCCACGGTGCGGCTGCGGCCCGGCGCCACCCTGCTCTTCTACACCGACGGCCTGGTGGAGCGGCGCGACGCCATCATCGACGCCGGCATCGACCAGCTCGCGGCGGCGTTCGCGGTCGCGCCCGGCAGCCCGGAGATCATCGCCGACACCGTGTGTGAGGTCATGCTCCGGGACAGCAGCCGCGAAGACGACACGTGCCTGCTGGTCTGTCAGCTCACCCCGGAACGCGCCGTTGAGAGCGGTGAGCCCGCACTGGAACCGCGGCCATGAGCCCGGCCCGGATTCCGCTCAGTGACCGCCGCGCCCGGTCCTGTTCCGCGTCACGCGGATATGGAGAAAGGGACGCCGCTAGGTCCTCTCACCCCGACTCCGCCGGCCGGGGCCGACGGCAGCCCCTGCGGTTCGGCCGCCTGCTGGAAGGCGGTCAGACCCTCGGCCAGTTCGTCCCGCGCGGCCGGCGTCATCGCCGCCAGGACCTGGGCGATCTGTTCCTGGCGGGAGGTACGGGCTTGCGCCAGGAGGGCTTCGCCCTCCGGGGTCAGGCGCAGGCTGACCGCGCGCCGGTTGGCGCGCCCGGTGTCCCGGGTGAGCAGGCCGGCCGCTTCCAGCCGGTCACACAGCCGGCTGGCCGACGACGGCAGCGCGCCGAGCGCTTCGGCGAGCTGACTCAGGTTCAGCTCGCCGTACCGGCCGACCGCGGTGAGCGCCCGCAGCTGCGTGGGCGACACGCGAACGTCCAGCGATTCCGCGACGTGAGCCCAGATTCCCACCAGCGCCTCGGCGACCAGCTCAACCTCGGCCGCCGCCCGCTGAGCTGCCTCGGGATCAGCCTTGTGCGCGGCCATAGCTCCACTCTTACATACTCAGGTGCCACAAAGCACCTACCATCACGCCAACTGCCCCGCCCGGCCCTGCCGGTCACCGGTTACGCAACGTTTGTGAGAAGCCATGCCTGAAGACCGCGCCACCGACCGCAGCGCCGACCGCGACGCCGTCGAGAACGCCATCTGGGCCGCCCGGCCACCTTTCGTCATCCCGGCGGCCCGCGACGCGATCGACGCCTGGCTCGGGGTGCCGGGCACCGAGGTCCTGCTCATCGACTACCACCAGTCCCACCTGGTCCCGTTCGGCGACGGCACTGGCGGCCCCGCTATCACGGTCAACGCCCATCCGGCCGGCCAGGCCTACGCCTCGACGCGCACGGTCCGTGAGGATGATCACCTCTTCCTCCTGCTGGCGGTGTACGGGGAGCGGATCGGGGTGCTCGCCGTCCGGCTCCCCCCTGGTCCGCCAGCCAGTCAGTCCGCCAGCCTGCCCACCAGCGCGGAAGCCAGCCAGGAAGCCGGCCCGGCGCTAGAAGATGACCTCGCCGTGGTGGCGGACACGCTGGCCCGGGCCGTGCGCCTGTCCGACCTGTCCACCGACATCTACCGGGAGGTCCGGCGGCGCAGGCGGCTCACCATCGCCGCCGAGCTGCAGTGGGAGCTGCTGCCCGGCCGTACCTGCGCGGGCGAGGAGTTCTCCCTGGCCGGCCAGCTCGAACCGGCTTACACCGTCTCCGGCGACAACTTCGACTGGTCGCTGTCCCGCCAGTACCTGACGCTGTCGGTCAGCGCCGGCATGGGCAACGGGATCGGCGCTGCGCTGCTGACCCAGCTCGCGGTCAACTCGCTCCGCAACGCCCGCCGGTCCGCGGCCGGCCCGGCCGAAGCGGCCGAGCTGGCCAACGGCATCGTCTACTCCCAGTACGGCGGCAAGCTCCATTCGTCCACGCTGCTGCTGCGCATCGCGCTGGCCACCGGGGAAGCCGAAGTGGTCGACGCGGGCTCGCCGCGCATGCTCCGCGTCCGCCGCGGCGAGATCGAGCCGATGGCGTTCGACGAGCAGATGCCGCTGGGCATGTTCAGCGACACCCGCTACCGCAGCCAGTCGCTCAGCCTGCTGCCCGGCGACCGCCTGTTCATCGTCAGCGACGGCCTGCACAACGCGCGGAACGCCAAGGGCGAGGTCTACGGCCAGGTCCCGCTGGGCGCCGCGCTCCGGAGTGCCCGCCTGCAGGACCCCAACGAGGCCGTGCGTTTCCTCATCGGCGACCTGCTGGCCTACCAGGAAGGTGCCGACTTGGCCGACGACGCGATCGCCGTCTGCCTGGACTGGACCGGCACCTCGATGCAACCGATTGCGGCAACCGGCGGAAATGTCACCGGTTTCATTCGTCCCGGCGACACGTCACCTGATGTCATGACTTGATGACGGATGACCGGGCTTGTATTGTGACGCCATGCGGCGGCGTCGCACCGCGCGGTGCCCCCGTCCGCGCGAGTCCGCTAGCCACCCGGTCCCCCGTCCGTGTGTGGCCCAGCTGGGCGACGCCGCCGCGACAGCGTTAGCCGGGGGGACGACCCCCCGAGCCCCCCGCGCGGCCCTGCCTTTCGCGGTGCTCCCCGCCGTCGGCCCTCATCCCGCCGTAGCGGCTTGCCTCAGGTCCTGCTCCACTTCGCGCCGCTGGCTAAGTCCCGTCCGCACCCCTTGCCCTTTCCGCTTTAACTTCCTCTCCCCGCGTCCCCGCACGCTGCCGAGCCGGCCAATGGTGCGACTCCCACCCATAGCCCCCGCGCTCCCCGGGTTCCCCGCGCTCCCCGGCTCCCCAACCACTTCGGGGGGACGCTATTACCGTGTGCAAAAACTGCTGCCATAGCGACAGTTTTTGCACACGGTAAACCGGGCGGGCGTACCCCGGCGCAGGCCATGGCACTCGTGGTGCTGGTATGATGGCTGAGATGCGCCAGGCCCGGACGAGATCCTCCCAGCGCACGGCCTCGGCCGGGCTGGTCCCGACGGCGGTAGATCCATCCCCGGTGACGCTTTCAGTCGTACAGGGATGCCAAGGGAACACTGCCCCACTCGAGCGACTCGTCGGTTGACCATCGAGTGGACCTCAGAGCTACAGTCGCAGCGCCAACGTCGCCCTGCGCCGCCATCGTCGACCGGCTCACCTTCAACGCCACCATCATCGAGACCGGCACCGGGTCCTACCGCCGGTGCTGATGGCAACGACCGGCCACGTCGTTGCCGCCCAGCTGGGAGCACCGCGGGCTGTCCACCCCGATCCGGCAGGCCCCGTCTACTACGGTGCGGTGATGGTGGCGACGGTGATCTCCGTCCTGGCCAGTGCCGTGGGTGTGTCGCCGATCCGGGTGCTGTTCGTGGCGAGCATCATCGGCGGCCTGGCGACGCCCATCGGATTGGCCGCACTGATGGCCGTCGGCAGCGACACCCGGTTGATGGGCGCGGACGCGGTCCGTGGTGGTTTCCGGGTCGCCGGCTGGTTCGTCACGGGCTTTATCACCGTGCTGAGCATCATCTACCTGATCCAGCAGATCACCGGCAGTTAACGGGCCGCGTGCGATCGGTCCCACGGGCCGCGCGGACGCCCCGCCGTCAGCTCGGGCCGATCAGCCCGGAGTTATCAGCTCGGCAGCTAGCAGCTCAGCTCGGAGCCGATCTAGACGGCAGGTGTGCGCCGCGGCGGGCCCGGCGGTCGTCCTGGGCGGCCCGGCGGCGCTGGAAGGCCAGGTCGCCCACGTCCTGACGCCAGGCGGGCAGGATGACGGCCTGGGCCAGGTACCCGCCGATGGCGACAAGGACCCAGGCCGCGAGGGCGCACAGGAGGGCCGCGGCCAGCGGCAGCTTCGCCGTACTGGCCGCGGCGACCACGGCGAAACCCGGTAAGCGCGACGGCACCGGGCACCGCACCCTGCACCTCGGCACGGCCGGCCCGCGGCCCTCCTCTTTCTCGATGATCGTGAGTGTGGCCGGCAGGACGGCCGGCGCGGCCAGCATTACGCCCCCGGCGCGCTGCCCGGCCGCCACCCCGACCAGCCCAGCGACGACAGACACGGCCCCGCCAAAGAAGAAACGTACGCCGAGAGCGCCGGGGCGGATCTCCCGCAGCACCCCGAAGTCGACAGCGAACAGGTGGCCTGCCTCGGAGCCGTCCGGGCCGGAGGCATCTCCGGTCTTCGCCCGGCGGCGGGCCCGGTGGCCCGCCGGCAAGCCGGCCCCGGACATGGCGCTCGCGCCGCCCGCCACCGGAACGGCGACCGCCGCGCCCACCAGCATCCAGACCCCCCAGAGTAGGGCCGAGCCCCGTATGGCACCCCAGCGGCGCACGGCCGGAATCGCGGCCGCGCACGCGACGGCCAGCGCGACCGCGCCGGCGATCATCCCGGTGGCGGCGTCGCGGGCCGTGGCGTCTCCCTTCACCAGGGCAATCACGAGGAGGTTGGCCAGCGCCACCGCGGGGGACGCACCGAAGATGCCGGCGAACCGCTTGGGCTGCAACATTTCGCCGAGGACGGCGAACAAGGCCACGAACAAGCCACCGTCGATCGCCTTCAGGCAGATGAGCAACAGAGTGGGCACCGGCCGCTTCCCTTCCGCGCCGCAGGGCGGGCCCGGCGCTCAAGCTGCGCCGCCCGGTCTGCGCTTTCGGTAACCGGCTAATTGCTGTTCCCTAACCGCCGCTGGCGCGGCCAAACACGGTCGTACCGATTCGGTGTCGGCCGACCCGGCCGCACTCTGGTGCCGGCGTCGGCCGCCGGATGAGACGGCTGGAGTAAACGGGGGTGAAAGTGCGGCGGGCGGTCACGGTCAAGGAGCTGGTCATCGTCCGCCCCTGGCTGTTCGCCCCAGCCCGCGTCGGTGTCTTCCGGGCTCTGCGTCGGCACCCGCCGGCTCCTGCGGCTGGATCCGGCGGTTCATGACGCCCTGGCTCGATGGGCCAGCGACGAGCTGCGTAGTACGAACGCTCAGATCGAGTTCCTGCAGCGCCGCGCGCTGGTCGGCCACCAGGTCCGTCAGGCGCACCGTGGCGTCGGCCACCGACCGCGGGCTGAGCTTGATCACGACGCCGGTTCGGTCGGGCTGCTTTCTTCGGTCATCTCTGCTCTCCTTTGGCGTGCTCGGTAGGGCTGGCCGGGGCTAACCCGGGCTCGCCCCGCCCATGTTTACATGCTTAACCAAGCTAACGACATCGTGAGCCCGGGTAACGATTCTGGGGTGCGAAAAAATTAGCTGACCAAGCAGGTTGGAAGCAGTGTGCTTTCTGATAACGGGGTAAAGAGGCGCTCAAGAAAAACGCCAACCCGGAGGTAGACGATGGCGTCAGCTACCGACACAGCGGAAGCGCCGTCGATCCGCAGCACCATTCCCGCTCGGATCGACCGCTTGCCCTGGTCGAGATTCCACACCCGGCTGGTCATCGCGCTGGGAGTGGCCTGGGTCCTGGATGGCCTGGAGATCACCATCGCGGCCAACGTGGTCCCTGATCTTACCGAGAAGACCACGCTCCATCTGAGCACCTCGCAAGCCGGCAGCATCGCCTCCTGGTACCTGATCGGCGAGGTCATCGGCGCGCTGTTCTTCGGACGGCTGTCCGACAAGTTGGGTCGGCGCAACCTGTTCATGGTGACGCTGGCCGTCTACCTCATCGGCAGCGGCTTGACCGCGGCCACCTTGGCGGGCAGTGGCTGGGTCATCTTCCTGTACGGCACCCGGATTCTCGCCGGCATGGGCATCGGCGGCGAGTACGCCGCGATCAACTCGGCCATCGACGAGATGATCCCGGCCCGGTACCGGGGCCGGGTGGACATCGCGATCAACGGAACCTACTGGGGCGGAGCACTCATCGGCACGGCGGCCACGCTGGTCGCGCTCAACCACCTGCCCGCCGACTGGGGCTGGCGGACCGCGTTCCTGGTCGGCCCGGTGCTGGCCCTGTCCATCATCTATGTCCGGCGGAATTTGCCAGAAAGCCCGCGCTGGCAGATCATGCACGGCCGCGAGGAGGCGGCCGAAGGCAGCATCCACGAGATCGAGCGCGACGTCGAGGAGAGCCGGGGCCCGGTAGCGCCGGTGGACGACGACGCGGCCATCGAGATCAGGCCCACCACCCAGATCGGCTACCTGGCCTTATTGCGTCAGCTGTTCGTGCACTATCCGGGGCGGTCCACCCTGGTCGCGGCGTTGATGATCACGCAGTCGTTCCTGTACAACGCGATCTTCTTCACCTACGGCCTGGTGCTGAAGCTCTTTTTCCACGTCCCGGAGGCCAGCGTGCCGTACTACTACTTCGCGTTCGCGGCCGGCAACCTGCTCGGCCCGCTGACCATCGGCCGGCTGTTTGACACCCTGGGCCGGAAGAAGATGATCGCCGGTACCTACATCACGTCCGGCGTCCTGCTGACGATCACCGCCATCCTGTTCAAGCAGGGTGCGTTCAACGCCACCACGCAGACGATCGCCTGGGCCGTGATCTTCTTCTTCGCCTCGGCCGGAGCCAGCGCCGGCTACCTGACCGCCAGCGAGGTCTTCCCGCTCGAGGTCCGGGCCAAGGCCATCGCGGTGTTCTTCGCCATCGCCCAGTTCTTCGGCTGGTTCGGCACCAAGCTGTACACCAGCCTGATCGGTACCGGCAACGACCCGAACAAGCTCTTCATCGGCTACCTGATCGGAGCGGGCGCGATGATCATCGGTGGCTTGTTCGAGATCTTCCTCGGGGTGGCGGCCGAAGGTAAATCGCTGGAGGACGTAGCCAGCCCGCTGTCCATGGTCCGCAGCACGGGCGCCGCCGCCGTCCAAGGAGGCGCCCGGGGATTTCCCCCGGCTCCGAGTTAGAGAACCACCCGGGCCGGACCTCCGCCGGCCCGCAGCCCCATCCGGGCCCGCCACCGCCATCACGCGGCTGGCGGGCCCGCCGCCGTTCCGGCCGCTGTCCCTCCCCGTAGGCCCGCGGCCATTCCGGCCACTGTCCCTCCCAGTAGGCCCCCGGCCGTCCCGGCCGTCCCGGCCGTCCCGGCCGTCCCGGCCGTCCCGGCCGTCCCGGCCGTCCCGGCCGTCCCGGCCGTCCCGGCCGTCCCGGCCGTCCCGGCTGCCATCGGCCGTCCCGGCCGTCCCGGCTGCCATCGGCCGTCCCGCCGTCCCGGCTGCCATCGGCCGTCCCGCCGTCCCGGCTGCCATCGGCCGTCCCGCCGTCCCGGCTGCCATCGGCCGTCCCGCCGTCCCGGCTGCCATCGGCCGTCCCGCCGTCCCGGCTGCCATCGGCCGTCCCGCCGTCCCGGCTGCCATCGGCCGTCCCGCCGTCCCGGCTGCCATCGGCCGTCCCGCCGTCCCGGCTGCCATCGGCCGTCCCGCCGTCCCGGCTGCCATCGGCCGTCCCGCCGTCCCGGCTGCCATCGGCCGTCCCGCCGTCCCGGCTGCCATCGGCCGTCCCGCCGTCCCGGCTGCCATCGGCCGTCCCGCCGTCCCGGCTGCCATCGGCCGTCCCGCCGTCCCGGCTGCCATCGGCCGTCCCGCCGTCCCGGCTGCCATCGGCCGTCCCGCCGTCCCGGCTGCCATCGGCCGTCCCGCCGTCCCGGCTGCCATCGGCCGTCCCGCCGTCCCGGCTGCCATCGGCCGTCCCGCCGTCCCGGCTGCCATCGGCCGTCCCGCCGTCCCGGCTGCCATCGGCCGTCCCGCCGTCCCGGCTGCCATCGGCCGTCCCGCCGTCCCGGCTGCCATCGGCCGTCCCGCCGTCCCGGCTGCCATCGGCCGTCCCGCCGTCCCGGCTGCCATCGGCCGTCCCGCCGTCCCGGCTGCCATCGGCCGTCCCGCCGTCCCGGCTGCCATCGGCCGTCCCCGCCGCCACCGGCCGTTCCGGATGCCACTGCCCGTTCCGGATGCCACTGCCCGTTCCGGATGCCACTGCCCGTTCCAGTAGGCCCGCCGCCGTCCCGTCACGCGCATTGTTGACGTCCTAATCAACGCGTAGCTACGATGCGGTAATCGATTACTCGGCTGAACCCCGGGCCTGAACCCCGGGACTGAAACCCCGGACTGAACCCGGGGCTGAACTCGGAGCCGAACTCAGGGCTGAGGTGCGCATGTCGGCTGGTGTCGGATGACCGGGGTTGGGGGGCTGTCCCGGCTGACCGGGGCGCAGTCCCGGACCATCTCGCCGGAGAACCGCACCGGAGCCAAAGGCGCGGCCGCCCTGGACACGGACGGGGTCGCCGCCGCGGCCGCCCGCGATCTGGGCCCGGGCTGGAAGATCTCGCCCTTCGTCTACATCGAGCCTGGCGCCACCCTGGACCTGGCCGACATCGAGGGCCCGGGGGTGATCCGGCAGATCTGGCTGACCCCGGCGGGCCCGCCCTGGCGGCAGCTGATCCTGCGCTTCTACTGGGACGGACAGCCGGAGCCTTCGGTCGAATGCCCGCTCGGTGACTTCTTCGCCTCCGGCTGGGGAGGCCTGGACTGGAACGGGCACACCCAGATCTCCTCGCTGCCGGTGTGCGTGAACCCGGGTAGCGCGCTGAACAGCTTCTGGGAGATGCCGTTCCGGGGCCGGTGCCGGGCGACGATGGAGAACCGGTCGACCGACCAGGCCCGGATCTACTACCAGATCAACTACGAGCTCGATGAGGTCCCGGCCGACGCGGCCTACTTCCACGCCCAGTTCCGCCGCAGCAACCCGCTGGCCTACGGGACCGAGCACACCATCCTCGACCAGGTCAGCGGGCGCGGTCACTACGTCGGCACCTCGATCGCCTGGGGCGCCAACAGCGGCGGCTGGTGGGGCGAGGGTGAGCTGAAGTTCTTCCTTGACGGCGACGGGAACGGCGACCAGGACTCGCCCACCATCGCCAGCACCGGGACCGAGGACTACTTCCTCGGCTCCTACAACTTCTGGGTCAACCAGCGCTACCAGACCTTCACCACGCCCTACTCCGGCCTGCCGCTGGCCTTCATTCCGGACGGGACCAACCCGAACGTCACCCAGAGCCGGTTCAGCATGTACCGCTGGCACCTGACCGACCCGATCCGGTTCGGTACCGATCTGCGGGTCACCATGCAGGCGCTGGGCTGGCGGTCCGGCCACCGCTACCTGCCCCTGCAGGACGACATCGCCAGCGTGGCCTACTGGTACCAGACCCTGCCGGCCAGCCCGTTCCCTGTTTTGCCGGACGCGGATGGACTGGAGATCATCTAGCCATGCCGCCGGAACGCTCTCGTACAGTACGGATCAAAGACGTGGCCGAACGGGCGCAGGTGTCCGTGGCCACGGTGTCGCGGGTCCTCAACGGGGACGCCAAGGTTGACCCGGAGCTGGGCCGCCGGGTCCACTCGGCCGTGGCCGAGCTGGGCTACCGGCCGAACCGGCTGGCCCGGAACCTGCGCCGCCAGCAGATGGAAGCGCTGGGGATCGTGGTCCCGGACATCGAGAACCCGCACTTCGCCGAAGTGGTCCGGGTCATCGAGGTCGTGGCGCTGAACATGGGTTACCGGGTCCTGGTCTGCAACACCGACGAGGACGGTGCCCGCCAGGCGGCCTGCCTTTCCATGCTGGCCGACGAGCGGGTCAGCGGCATAGTGCTGTCTCCGTCCGACCCGGACGGCAGCATCGACGAGCTGCGGGACCTGGGCATCCCGGTCGTCACCCTCGACCGCGCGCTCACGCGGGCCACCACCGACCTGATCGTGGCCGACAACGTGCCCGCGGTGCGGACCGCGACCCAGCGGCTGATCGACGCCGGGCACCGGCGCATCGCGTTCGTGGGCGGCCGGTCGGAGGTCGAGACCGGCAGCGAGCGCCAGGAGGGCTACCTGGCCGCGGTCGAGCCGGCCGGCCTGGAACCGATCATGGCCGACGGCGGGTTCCGCCGGGACGCGGCGCGCGAGGCGGTCCGCGAGCTGCTCGGCCGACCGGACCCGCCCAGCGCCCTGATGGTGGCCAACAACCTGATGGCGCTGGGGGCACTGCAGGCCATCCGCGATCACGGGCTGCGCTCTCCGGACGACATCGCGGTCATCGCCGTGGACAACCCTGACTGGGCCGAACTGCTCGACCCGCCCCTGACCGTGCTGGCTCAGCCGATCCGGCCGATGGCCACCCAGGCCGCCGAGCTGCTGATCCGCCGGGCCACGGGGGAGGAGTTCGCGCCAGTGCACCAGGTCTATCCGCTGGAACTGATCATCCGCCGCTCGTGCGGCACCACCCAGCACTAGTTCCCCTTGGAAGGAAGGCTTCTCATGGCACGCATCGCCATCGCCACCGCGTCCGACGGCCGTGATTTCGTCCATGAGGAGGTCGGCCCGTTCGGGCTCGAGGTCCAGGGCCGGCTGGTGGCCGCGCTGCGCGAGGCGGGCCACGAGGTCGTCACCGGCGACGGCGACCTGAGCTCGAACACCGACGCGGTCCGGCTGGGCCGCGAGCTCGCCGCCGCCCGGCCCGACCTGACCCTGATCAACTACCCGGTGTGGGCCTTCCCGCACTTCTCCATGCTGTTCGCGGGCCAGCTCAGCGGCCCGCTGGCGCTGTTCTCCAACATCGACCCGGTCTACCCCGGGATGGTGGGCATGCTGGCCGCGGGGGGCGGCTTCGACCAGATCGGCCGCGCGCACAGCCGGGTCTGGGGCGACCCGGGCGATCCGGCCGTGGCCCGGCGGCTCAGCCAGCTGGCCCGGGCCGCCGGGGTGGCGCAGGGCCTGCGCGGCAGCACGTTCGGCCGGATCGGCGGCCGGCCGATGGGCATGTACACCACGGTGGCCAACACCGATCAGTGGATGGAAAAGTTCGGCATCGACATCGAGGACATCGATCAGTACGAGCTGGTCCGCCGGGGCTCCCTGGTCGACCCGGCGGTCACCAAGGCGGCCCGGCTGTGGCTGGAGAAGCACGCCGCGGGCGTCCACTACGACGGGGACAAGCTCACCCCGGAACTGCTGGAACGCCAGATCGGCGTGTACTACGCGGTCCGTGAGCTGGCGGAGGAGTGGCACCTGGACTTCTGCGGCATCAAGGGCCAGCCGGAGATGACCAACAACTGGTGCACGATGGACGTGGCCGAGGCCTTCCTCAACGACCCCTACGACTGGGACGGCCCCAAGGACACGCTGGTCTGCTCGACCGAGTCCGACATGGACGCCGCGCTGACCATGCAGATCATGAAGGGCCTGTCCGGGACGCCGGTGCTGTTCGCGGACGTGCGGCACTACGAGGCCGAGTTCGACGTGTGGGACCTGTGCAACTCGGGCGAGCACGCGACCTGGTTCGCCGCCCGCAGCGACGACCCGGCCGAGAACCTGGCCCGCGTGCACCTGTACCCCGAGGTGCTGTACTTCCCGGCGGGCGGCGCCTCGGTGAACCACATCGCGGCTCCGGGCGAGATGACGTTCGCCCGGCTGACCCGCAAGTCCGGCCGGTACCGCATGCACCTGCTGCGGGGTGAGTTCCGCGAGTTCGACCCGTCGACCACGGACCGGCTGGCCCGCCAGTCCACGTTCGAGTGGCCGCACGCCTTCGCCCGGTTCAACGCCAGCGCCGAGGAGTTCCTCACCCGGTTCAGCGCCAACCACATTCACGCCGTGCCGGGGGATGTGACGGGCGAGCTCCAGGCGGTGTGCTCCTACCTGGACATCGACGTCGACATCATCGGAACCATTTAATTATTTGATTTAACAAACTCCCGCCTCCGGGAGGACCCCGGAGGCGGGACGTTACCTCAGGTGACGGGCTCGGGCTAGCTGGCCGGCTCGGGCTAGCTGGCCGGCTCGAGCTCGCACACGGCCCCGGCCTCCAGCACCGGGCCGCCCTTGGGCCGGAACGCCCGTTCTCCGGCCACTAGCTGCTCGACCCGGACCGAGCCGGACAGCACCTCCAGCTCGACCCGGCCGCCGTCGGGTCCGCCCGGCGTCTGCTGCACGGTGCCCCAGGCCGATCCGGTCGACCAGAACCACCGGGTGGGCTGGGTCACTTCGGCAAACGTCATCAGGCCCTGGCGGGCGTCGTAGCGGAAGCCGGTCAGCGCCACCACCAGGCCCCAGCTGGCCATGGCCCGGGCGTAGTGGTGCCCGCACTCGGCCTCGTCGAACGGGTTCCGCCGGCGTCCGCTGAACCGCTCCCGGGCCGCCGCCACCGCGTCTTCGGCCAGGTCGGCCTGACCGTGCTGGATGAGCCCGATGGCGTAGACGTACTCCAGGCCGGTCCACACCTCGGGCCAGTAGGGCATCGGGTGCTCGGGCAGTCCCTTCGGGTACGACATGACGATGTGCCCGCGCTCGCCGTGCACGGCGTAGGTACGCATGTAGTTGGTCCAGGCCCCGAAGTCCGGCACGTAGTTGAGCCGGTGGATGCTGTCCAGCGTGGTGGCCGCGTGGGCCCGGTCGAACACCGGCCCGATCCCGGTCAGCTGGGCGTAGATGTCTCCGAGCAGCTGGTCGGTCAGGCAGCCGTCGCCGATCTGGAACTCGGGCTGGTCCGCTTCCTGGGCGCCCATGCCGTCCGACCGCAGCCGGGGCGCGACCTTGCTGAAGTCGCCCGGCGGGATCACCCGCTGCTCGTAGTACTGCCCGTTGAACAGCTGTTCCTCGGTCAGCCGCTGCCCGCTGGCCAGCACCGACCGGCAGGTCGCGGCGAACTCGGGATCGCCGGCCGCCTCGGCCAGCTGCGCCCCCGCGGCCAGCGCGGCCAGGTACCAGCTCTGGATGACCGGGGTGGGGCCGTAGTACTCCACGTCCATCGTGTTGTGCTGGGTGCCCTCGGCCAGCCCGTCCCGGTCGGCGTCCCAGCCGCCCTCGATCCAGGCGAACTCGATCGAGCGCCGGCAGGCCGGCCACAGCCTCCGCAGCCAGTCGTCGTCCCCGCTCAGCTGCCACTCCCGGAACAGCTTGACCACGCAGCCGAACTGCCCGTCGGCCGCGGTCAGCGGGTAGTCCCTGGCCTTGGTCAGTGGCAGCAGGATCCGGAAGCTCATGCCGCCATCGTCGGCCGTGGCGTACTGGTACTCCAGTTCCCGCATCTGCCGGGCCAGGCCGCCGAACAGGTACCCGGTGGCCAGGTCGTAGTTCCACACGTGGGTGCAGGAGCCCAGGCAGGAGCCGGCCTCGTCCAGGCAGCCCTCCCAGCCGAACGGGTACCCGTCGGCGGTGCGGAAGTAGGTCTGGCTGCGCAGCGTGCTCAGGTTGAACAGCGCTGCTTCCTTGACCGTGGCGCTCAGGTCGCTGGACCAGAACGCGGACACGAACCGCTGCGTGGCTGCTTCCAGCTCGGCCAGCCGGGCCGCGTGCCGGGTGAGCACGTCCCAGGCGTCGGTGCTCAGCGTGGTGTAGTGGTTGCCGACGATCTCCTCGCCGGGCACGCCCCCCGGGCCCTGTGGCCCCCACCGCCAGGACCGCCGGTTGGGGAAGTGCCAGCTCAGCAGGAACGTCACCTCGGCCCGGCCGCCCGGCGGCAGGACCCGGCGGGCCCCGACCGTCCCGGCCACGGCGGCGGCCACCGATGGCCCGACCGCGCCCAGCCCGAACGTCCCGGGGGCGGGCTGGCCGGTGGCCAGGAAGCCTTCCCACATCGCGAACAGGCCCTGGTTCCACTTGCCCATGCCCCAGACCGGGCCGGTCCAGGTGTCCTCGCCCACCGCGGCGGCGGCGATCGTGCCCCAGTCCTCGTGCCCGGTGTCCATGGCCTGGTCGGACAGCAGCACGCCGGCCAGCCCGTCCGCGGACCGGGACGCTACGTCCGGCTGGCTGGGCTGGTCCGCGGCGCGCAGGGCGTGCCCGGTCATGGTCTCGGCCGAGAACATCACGTCCGCGTCCAGCGGTTCGCTGGCCCGGGAGGTCAAGGTGATGCGGAACGCGGCCAGCGGCAGCCCGCTGGCCTCGGCGTCCCCGGGCACCAGCGGGTTGAACGCGGTGACGGCCACCTCGACCGGGAAGCCCGGATCGGACAGCACGACCCGGCCGAACGGGTAGCTGGCCTGGAACTCGCACTGGGCGAACCGGGGCAGCCCGGCCAGCGGGGCCGGCGACCCCTGCCAGCCCTCGACCTCCTCGTCGAACAGCGCGCCCTCGCAGATGCGAGCCTGGGCCGGTGTCCCGGACGTGTCCCCGTTCGTGGCCCCGGCAGTGTCCCCAGACGGGGCCACCCGGCAGGCGAAAAAGGACAGCGCGGATGTTAGCCCCTTGGATGGGTGGTTCTCCAGCTCCCAGTCGCGGAACTGCCCGCGGCCGCCGAACCCCACCGTCCCGGTGCCGATCCCGCCCAGCGGCAGCGAGATCCGGTTCAGGTCCGGCCCGGTATAACGACGTGCCACCGGCCAGGAGCCCGCCTCATACGTATCGCGCTCCACCTATGTCACCTCTCTGACCATTGAGTCACAGAATCTCATCAGTCACACCAGCAACCCAGTTACCGCGAGATGCCGCGGTATCCGATGCCCTCCATCAGGCGGCGCTGCAGGAACACGAACCCGATCACGCACGGGACGCACAGCACCGACAGGCCCGCGAACACGGCCCCGATCGGGCCGCCCCCGGCCACCGACTCCAGGTTGTACAGGGCCAGCGGGGCGGTCATCCGGCTGGTGCTGTTGATGTACAGGTTGGGCCAGAAGAAGTCGTTCCAGATGTACTGGCCGGTGATGACCATGACCGCCGAGATAGCGGGCCAGGACAGCGGCACCATGATCCGGCGGATGATGGTCAGGTGCCCGGCCCCGTCGATGCGGGCGGCGTCGTCCAGGTCGGTGGGGATGGTGCGGAAGTGCTGGCGCAGCAGGAACACCCCGATCACCTGGATCAGCGCCGGGATGATCAGGGCCGCCTGGGTGTTCAGCAGGTGCAGGTACTTGACCACCACGAAGCTGGGCACGGCCGACACCTGGCTCGGCAGCGTCAGCGCGGCCAGGAACAGCGTGAACAGGACCTCCCGGCCGCGGAACTCGATCCGGGCGAAGACGTAGGCCGCCAGCACGCTGACGATGGCCGCGCCGACCACCACCGACACCGTGACCAGGACCGAGTTGAGGATGTTGAGCGCGAACGGCGACGCGCTGAACAGCGTCTGATAGCTGTGCAGCGTGACCGAGGTCGGGATCCAGATCGGGGCGACCGAGGTCTGCTCGGTCGGGGTCTCGAACGATTGCAGCACCACCCACAGCACCGGGGCCAGGAAGGCGGCCCCGACGACGATGAGGATGGCGGACAGCACCCATTGCGACGGCTCGATCCGCCGCCGGCGGCGCGTGGCCGGCGGCCCGGCGGCCGGCCCGGCTGCTGGCACCGCTGCTGGCAGGGCCTGGGACTGGCTCATGTCGGCTGTCCTCCTATACCCGCTCGTAGTGGACCCAGCGGCGAGCCAGCAGTCCCATCACGACCACGAAGCTGACCAGGATGGCCACGTTGATCAGCGACACCACCGCGGTGTAGCCGAACTGGTAGTTCTGGAACGCGTCGCGGTAGATGTAGAGCAGGACCGTCTGGGTGGCGATACCGGGGCCGCCGTTGGTGTCGATCAGCGGCCAGGTGAAGATCTCGAACGCCCCGATGAACCCGGTGGCCGAGGCGATGAACGTGGCCGGGGACAGCATCGGCAGCGTGATCCGGCGGAACCGGGTGAAGGCCCCGGCCCCGTCGATCGAGGCCGCCTCGTACAGTTCCGCTGGGATCGACTGCAGACCG